>NZ_FNZM01000016.1:200397-237616 GCF_900109265.1 Paraburkholderia tropica | reverse complement strand
CCATCGCCAACGTCGATCCCGAACTCTTCGCCGCGATCGAACTCGAGAACCGCCGCCAGGAAGAGCACATCGAGCTCATCGCGTCGGAAAACTACACCTCGCCCGCCGTCATGGCCGCGCAGGGTTCGCAGCTCACCAACAAATACGCCGAAGGCTATCCCGGTAAGCGTTATTACGGCGGCTGCGAAAACGTCGATATCGTCGAGCAGCTCGCGATCGACCGCGTCAAGGCGCTGTTCGGCGCGGAAGCCGCCAACGTCCAGCCGAACTCCGGCTCGCAGGCCAACCAGGGCGTGTTCTTCGCCGTCCTGAAGCCGGGCGACACCATCATGGTCATGAGCCTCGCCGAAGGCGGCCACCTCACGCACGGCATGGCGCTCAACATGAGCGGCAAGTGGTTCAACGTTGTGAGCTACGGGCTCGATGCCAACGAAGACATCGACTACGACGCGCTCGAAAAGCGCGCGCACGAAACGAAGCCGAAGCTGATCATCGCGGGCGCCTCGGCGTTCGCGCTGCGCATCGACTTCGAGCGCATCGCCAAGGTCGCCAAGGCCGTCGGCGCGTACTTCATGGTCGACATGGCGCACTACGCGGGCCTGATCGCCGCGGGCGTCTACCCGAACCCGGTGCCGTTCGCCGACTTCGTCACCACGACCACGCACAAGAGCCTGCGCGGCCCGCGCGGCGGCGTGATCCTGATGAAGGCCGAGCACGAAAAGGCCATCAACTCGGCGATCTTCCCGGGCATTCAGGGCGGTCCGCTGATGCACGTGATCGCGGGCAAGGCCGTGGCGTTCAAGGAAGCCGCGACGCCGGAGTTCAAGACCTATCAGCAGCAAGTGGTCGAGAACGCGCGCGTGCTGGCTGAAACGCTGGTCAAGCGCGGTCTGCGTATCGTTTCGGGGCGCACGGAAAGCCACGTGATGCTGGTCGATCTGCGCGCGAAGAACATCACCGGCAAGGCTGCGGAAGCGGTGCTGGGCGCGGCGCATATCACCGTGAACAAGAACGCGATCCCGAACGATCCGGAAAAGCCGTTCGTGACGAGCGGTATCCGTCTGGGCTCGCCGGCGATGACCACGCGCGGCTTCGGCGTGAAGGAAGCCGAGCAGGTCGGCAATCTGATCGCCGATGTGCTGGACAACCCGGAAGACGCAGCGACGATCGAGCGCGTGAAGGCGCAGGTCTCGGAGCTGACGAAGCGTTTCCCGGTCTACCGTTAAGCCCTGCGTTAAGCCAGTATGCGCTGCCCCTTCTGCCGGCATGAAGACACGCAAGTGGTCGACTCTCGCGTGTCCGAGGACGGCGCCGCGATCCGGCGCCGCCGCCGCTGCCCGGCCTGCGACAAGCGTTTCACGACGTACGAGCGGGTCGAGCTGGCGATGCCGGCGATCGTCAAGAAGGACGGCAGCCGCACGGAATTCGACCGCCGCAAGATCATGGCGAGCATGCAACTGGCGCTGCGCAAGCGGCCCGTTGCGGCCGACGCGATCGACGCGGCGGTCGCCCGTATCGAATATCAACTGCTCGGCAGCGGCGAGCGCGAGGTGCGCAGCGAGCGCCTCGGCGAGCTCGTGATGGGCGAGTTGCGCGAACTCGACAAGGTCGCGTTCGTGCGGTTTGCGTCCGTGTACCGGCGCTTCGAGGACGTCTCCGAATTCGAGGATGTGATCGAGGAATTCCGCCGCGCGAGCGGTGCCGCCACGCCGCCGAAAAAGCGCTGAACGCGCGCGCCTCACCCGTATTGCCCGCCTCGCTGTAACGCTTGCCGTTACTCGCATCGCTTTCTCCCTTTTGTTGCCGCTGTGGTTCGTGATGCTTGCATTGTCGCGAGCCAGACGCGTGCGCAACAGCTAGCCGTTCGGCTAATTGTTCCGGTTTCGTTTCGCCTCTAGAGTGATTGCAATCCCCGAAAAATCAGGATTGCAGATGAAATGCGCCGGCTTCACTTTGCTCGAAACCATGGCCGTGATCGTGCTGTTCGCGACCTGCGTCACCGCGGCCGTGCCTACGTTCGCGGCGTGGCGCATGCGCGACCAGGTCGATGCACGCGCGAACGCTTTGCTCGGCACTTTCTCCTATGCGCGCAGCGAGGCGATCCGGCGCAAGACGCGCATTACCGTGTGCCGGATCGACGCGGCGCGCCGTTGCCTCGCCACGGGCAAAGCCTGCCCGTCCGGACTCGCGGACTGGTCGTGCGGCTGGGCGGTCGTGGCGGAGCAGGCGGGCGCGAACGTGCTGCTGCGCGCACAGCCGGCGCTCGACGAGATCGCCATTGCTTCCACGCTTACCGCGCTGACTTTCACGCCGCCGGCGGGGCAGACCATCGGCAGCCTGCGTAATTTCGACATCGCGCCGCGCGTGACGACGGCGTCGATGCGCAGCGCCGCCTGGCGCCGTTGCCTGCGGGTGGCGGCGGGCGGTCGTGCGCGTGTGAGCGAGGGTGCGTGCGGAGCGGCGTCATGAGCGGGCGGACCGTCCATCGAGGCCCGCGTGGATCGACGCGTGGCGTGGCTTTGCTCGAAGTCGTTATCGCAATGGCGCTCATGACGATGTGCGGGCTGGGGTTGCTGAATGCCCAGCTCGGTCTCGCACGGCACACCATGGCGTCGGCGGCGCGCACGCGGGCGGCGTTTCTGGCTGACGCGCTCGCCGAAGCCGCGCAGACTGGTGCGCCTGCGTCCGAGCTCTGGAAGTCGCGCGCTTCCACGCTGTTGCCCGATGCGCGCGTCACGGTGACGAGCGCGGGCGGCGCGGCATCGCTTGCAACGCTCATGTGGACGGCCCAGCGCGACGAAGCCGCGCCCGATTCGCAACAGGCCGCTGCGGGATGCGAGGGCAGCGTTGGCGTGCAAGCGCCGCGCGGCTGTCTGTCGCTGGCGTTCGCGAAATGAAGCGCGCGATCCGGCCCAAGCGCAGACGGATGACGGGTGGCCACACGCTGCTCGAATTTACGATTGCGGTCGCGTTGAGTCTCGTCGTGATGGCGGGTGCGCTGGCCGCGTATCGTTCGCAGCGCCAGGCATTCGCGTGGAGCACCGACGCGGCGCGCATCCACGAAGCGGGCGTGAACGCGCTCATGCTGATCGGCGAGCAGATTCAGATGGCGGGCTTCGTGTCCGCCGATGCTTCAGACGGGCTCGCCGGGCCGCCGCTGTTCGGCTGCGCAGGAGGGAGAGTCGCGGGCACGGACGCCAATCCGTCCTGCGAAGTGCTGTCCAATCGCTCGGACGGACTTGCGCTGCGTTACCAGGGCGATGGCGAATCCACGTGGCTGTCGGCGAACGGACAGATCACCGATTGCCTCGGCCAGGCCGTCGGCGCCAACGGCAGCGAAGTGCTCAACCGCTTTCACGCGAAGGCGAGCAGTTCGACGGGCGAGCCCGAGCTTTACTGCGAAGGCTCGGGGAAGGTTGGGACCGCGCAACCGTTGGTGGAAGGCGTCGAACGTCTGCGGTTGCGCTACTGGCTTGCCGGTGCGGCACAGGCGCTCGACGCCTCGGCGCTTGCGCGCGAACAGTGGAATTCGGTGATCGCGGTCGATCTGTGCGTGCTCGTGCGTGGCGCGCCGCTGGCGCGTCGCACGCGCTATGTCGATTGCGACGGTGCCAGTGTCGCCGCAACAGACGGGCGCGCGCGCCAGGCGTTCTGGCGGCACGTGGCCGTGCGCAACGTGCTTTCGGGATCGTCTTCATGATGCGCGACGCAAACGGCTGCGTTGGGCGCTCTGTGCGCGAGCGCGGTGTGGCGCTTCCCGTCGTCCTCGTGATCGTGTCGACGATGCTCGTCACGTCGGCGGCATGGTTCGAGTCGTCGCTGTTCGAGGCGCGCAGCGCGGCGGGCATGGCCGACCATTTGCAGGCGTTTCATGCCGCCGATGCCGCGCTCATCGCCTGCACGCGGACGCTGATCGACGGAACGGCTGCCGCGAGCGCGACCCCTGCGCAATCGGGCGAGCCCGCTGGCTGGAAGCGTAGCGACACCTTCGCAGCGCAAGCGGCCACGCCCATTGCGTCATGGCCAGCTTCGGTGCGGCCGCCGCAATGCCTGGTCGAACCGTGGCGCATCGCGACGCGGCCCGAGGCGCGCGCGTATCTCGTCACAGCACGCGGCTACGGTGCCACCGAGAACGCGCAGAGCTGGTTGCAGATGCAGGTCGTGTTCGATGGCACGCGAGTCGAACAACATTGGCGGCGTATCGTGACGCGGCCATTCTGAGGACGCGAAGAGAGGAGGGGAGATGACACGCAACGGTCGCGCGTTCACATTGCTCGAGATGATGATCGCGCTTGCCGCAGCGGCGATTGTCGCGGCGTTCGCGGTGCCGGGCTGGCGCAATCAGATCGCGCGCGGGCATCGGATCGACGCGGCGGCGGCGCTCTATCGCGCCGCGCAGTTCGTCGATGCACGGAGTCCATCGGTAGCTGCGCTGCCTGCGGGCATGGATCAGGCGCCGCCCGCGGGGCGCGCGGTCTATCGGCTCACGTTATTGCCCGCCGACGATGCGATCGGCGCGTACGCCATCGCCGCCGCGCCGGTCGAGAGCGGGCCAATGCGCGACGACGCGTGTGGAACGTTCCTGCTGGATGCGGCCGGCACGCGCGGTAACCGCGTCGCCGGGGCAAACGCGGGTGCGACGGTCGTGCGGGATTGCTGGAGGGATCGATGAGCGCACGCAGATGGCAGGCGGATGCACGTGGATCTCACATGCTGAGTGCTCGCCGATCGCGCACCGGTCTGATTGGGCCTCAGCCCGTCAGATCGTCTTCTTCCGAGGCATAGCGGCGCGAGCCGCCTTGCGGCGCGCTGCGCTGACGGCGCACCTGCTGCCAGATGCGCCAGGCTTCCCACGCCGTGAAGGCGAGGCCGCCCCACTTGACGACGGGGCGTGCGGCCGAGGCCACGCTTTCGCGCAGCGGCTTGGCGAGCACGAGCGAGGCGAGCGAACTCAGCAGCGGATACTGCTTGAGCAGTCCGCCGATCCCGGCGCCCAGGCCGGCAGCGCTTGCGCCGCCACTGGATCCGGCAAAGCCCGGCACGAGAAAGCGCAGCCAGCTGAAGTGCGTGACGGCTTCGCGCAGCTCGACGAGCGACTCGGCCATCTCGGCGCGCTCGACGCTGGCGCGCACGATCAGCAGTTCTTTGCGCAGCGCACGCAACTGCGGCGTAGACAGGTCGCGGCCACGTGCGCGCGAGGGGCGAAAGGCGTTATCCGGTCGAGGTTGGCTCATGGCTTCGATTTGCGGCTTCGATTTGCGGCGGGTAGTGGACGAACTCGAACGAACGCGAACGAGCGCAGGCGAACGTGAATCTATGGTTTGCGAAGGATCTCGCGGTCCTTCTCGAATTCTTCGAGCGTCGCCTGAAACACCATCGGCGCGGTGCGGAGGCCCTGACGCGCCTTGAGCGCACAGACGAGTGCCGCGAGCGCATACACGAGCGTGATGCCGGCCAGTGCCTGCCAGCGCCAGGTGTCCCAGAACGCGATGGCGATCAGCGCGGTCAGGGCGATCAGCGCCATGGTGGCGAGCATCATCGCGGCCAGCCCGAGGAACAGCACGCCGAGCAGGCGCTCCTTTTCTTCGGCCAGCTCGATGCCGATCAGCTCGAGCCGCGTCTGGATGATCGCGAACGCGGAGCCGAGAAGACGGCGCACCGGTCCATGTTCGTGTCGCTGCGATTGAGTGTCTGTCATGGCAAGGGCGGGTGCTCCGGCGTAGGGACGTACGCCGCTGACTGGGGCGGCGGCGCGCCGACTGAAAGCCAGGCGGCTACGCAACCGGCGTGACGCAAAGATTGCGCCCAGAAAAGACAGGCCGGTGCACTGCACCGGCCTGCCGGCTAACGAATGCGCGGGAAGCGCTGGCGCGGTCGAGAAGATATCGCTGCGGGCGTCGAGCCGTGCGAGCGTGGAGCAAAGCGAGAGGCCGTCAGGTTCGCATCCGCCGTGTGCCGGAGCATCTCCGGACGCTTTGGATGTGCAGACTTAAGCCGCTCGCTGGCAACCCGCGTGACCGTGCTGTGTTCGTTGTCTTTTACTTGCGGTTGATCAACAAACCGACCAGCACGCCCACACCTGCGGCGATGCCGATCGACGTCCACGGATGTTCGTGGACGTAATCGTCGGTGGCGCGTGCCGCCTTCTTGCCTTTCTCGACCACCACGACCTGAACGTCGGCCGCTTTTTCCTTGGCCTGTTTCAGGCGCGAGAGGGCCGTTTCACGCAGCTCCGAAGCGCGTTCGCCGGTGGCGCTCGCTGCTTGCTTGAGCAGGTCCTCGGCATCCGCGAGGACGGTTTTGATATCGGACATCAGCCTCTCCTTATTGACCTCTGACATTGACTGGCTCCCATCGTGTCACATTACGCGTGAATCGTAACAAAGATACGGGCGCTGGCAAGCGTGACGCGCCGCCACGACGCCCGAATTCGCACGATTCGTTCCTGCGAGCACACCGCAAAGACCCTGCGAAGGCCTTCAGAAGACCTGACGGCAGGCCGATCGGCCTGCGCGTACGGTGTGTTCGCGTTGCGCATGACGCACACGAAACGTAGATGACGAATGATCATGGATTTGATCTGGCACGTAAAGTTTCCCTGACTCGGCTCAAAATTACAAAAACTCATACCAGTCTGACCCGATGTTCGTTCGGGCGCGCGACATCGCCCTGTATGCTTCAATGTCTCGAAATCTCTTGATCAACCTGGCGGTTCGAGCCTCGCGCCGCCTCACCATGTTCAAAGGAAACCGCACCATGAGTCTACGTCTTGGCGATATCGCACCCGACTTCGAGCAGGATTCGAGCGTGGGTCGCATCAAGTTTCACGATTGGCTCGGCGACAGCTGGGGCGTGCTGTTCTCGCATCCGGCCGATTTCACGCCGGTTTGCACGACCGAGCTTGGCCTGACGGCGAAGCTCAAGGACGAGTTCGAGAAGCGCAATGTGAAGACGATCGCGCTGTCGGTCGATAGCGCCGAGTCGCACAACGAGTGGATCAAGGACATCAACGAGACCCAGGCGGCCAGCGTCGGTTTCCCGATCCTCGCGGACGGCGACCGCACGGTCTCCACGCTCTACGACATGATCCATCCGAACGCGAACGAAACGCTCACCGTGCGCTCGCTGTTCGTGATCGATCCGAAGAAGAAAGTGCGCCTCATCATCACCTATCCGGCGAGTACGGGTCGTAACTTCGACGAAATCCTGCGCGTGATCGACTCGCTTCAGCTCACGGACAACTATCAGGTCGCCACGCCCGGCAACTGGAAGCAGGGCGACGACGTGGTGATCGTGCCGTCGCTGAAGGACGAGGAAGTCATCAAGCAGAAATTTCCGAAGGGCTACAAGGCGCTGCGTCCGTATCTGCGTCTCACGCCGCAGCCGAACAAGTAAGCGCGGCGGCCGCGTCGCCGCCAACGAAAAACGCCGCACGTCTGATGACCGTGCGGCGTTTTTTATGCGCGCGAGTCAGTGCGCAGTGCGCACCGGCTTCGAAGCGGCGCTTAGAAAAACGCCTGAATGCCCGTCTGCGCGCGGCCGAGAATCAGCGCGTGGATGTCGTGCGTGCCCTCGTAGGTGTTCACGACTTCGAGGTTCACGAGGTGGCGCGCCACGCCGAACTCGTCCGAGATGCCGTTGCCGCCGAGCATGTCGCGCGCGAGACGCGCGATGTCGAGCGACTTGCCGCACGAGTTGCGCTTCATGATCGACGTGATCTCGACCGCCGCCGTGCCTTCGTCCTTCATGCGGCCCAGACGCAGGCAGCCTTGCAGGCCGAGCGTGATTTCCGTCTGCATGTCGGCGAGTTTTTTCTGGATCAGCTGGTTCGCGGCGAGCGGGCGGCCGAACTGCTTGCGGTCGAGCACGTACTGACGGGCGGTGTGCCAGCACGACTCCGCCGCGCCCAGCGCGCCCCAGGCGATGCCGTAGCGAGCCGAGTTCAGGCAGGTGAACGGTCCGCGCAGGCCCTTCACGCCCGGCATGATGTTCTCTTCCGGCACGAACACTTCGTCGAGCACGATTTCGCCCGTGATCGAGGCGCGCAGGCCCACCTTGCCGTGGATCGCGGGTGCCGAGAGACCTTTCCAGCCTTTCTCCAGAATGAAGCCGCGGATGTCGTCCTTGCCGTCTTCCTCGAGCTTGGCCCAGACCACGAACACGTCGGCGATCGGCGAATTCGTGATCCACATCTTCGCGCCCGAGAGCGAGTAGCCGCCGTTGACCTTCTTCGCGCGCGTGACCATGCTGCCCGGATCGGAACCGTGGTTCGGCTCGGTGAGGCCGAAGCAGCCGATCCATTCGCCGGTCGCGAGCTTCGGCAGATACTTCTGCTTTTGCGCTTCCGTGCCGAATTCGTGGATCGGCACCATCACGAGCGACGATTGCACCGACATCATCGAGCGATAGCCCGAGTCGATGCGTTCGACTTCGCGTGCGATCAGGCCATAGGCGACATAGTTGAGGCCCGGGCCGCCGTATTGCTCCGGAATGGTCGGGCCGAGCAGGCCGATTTCGCCCATCTCGCGGAAGATCGCGGCGTCCGTTTTTTCGTGACGGAACGCTTCCACCACGCGCGGCGCGAGCTTGTCCTGCGCGTAGGCTGCCGCGGCGTCGCGCACCATGCGTTCGTCTTCGGTGAGCTGCTGGTCGAGCAGCAGCGGATCTTCCCAATGGAACTGGGCGTTTGCGGCCATGGCGTCTCTCCTTCTTACTCTCGTAACCTTGAAATGGGCAATTTGCGCTTGACTTCGGTTCCGCTAAGCGGAACAATGTTTTGCAAATTGACTTTAGTGTATCACTAGCCCGCTTATGTCTGCATCTGAAATGAACAGCTCGTCATCGTTTGCGACCACGCTGGCGTCGGGGCCGATCGACGAGCGCAAGTTCGTCGTGGCGCTCGCACGCGGGCTCGAATTGCTGCGCGCCTTCCGGCCCGGCGAGACGCTGCTCGGCAATCGCGATTTCGTCGAGCGCACGGGTCTGCCCAAGGCCACCGTCAACCGGCTTGCGTACACGCTGACGGTGCTCGGCTATCTGCGTTTCGACGAGTCGCTGGGCAAATATGCGCTCGACGCGGGTGTGCTGTCATTGGGCTTCGCGCTGCTTTCCGGCACCGACACGCTCGAACTTGCGCGGCCTCATCTGCGCGCGTTCGCGCGGGAAGTGGGCGCGGCGGTGTCGCTCGGCTGCCGCGACGGCCTCGACGTCATCTATCTGGAGACCATCCGCAGCGAAACGGCGCTGACGCTCGGCCTTGCTTCCGGCTCGCGACTGTCGATGCTGACGAGTTCGATGGGGCGCGCGTACCTCGCGGTGCAGCCGCTCGACGTGCGCGCGGCGCTGTTCGCCGAGCTGGAAAAGGCCGCGGGCGCGGAGGGCGCGGCGCTGGTGGAAGCCGCGAAGCGTGAGATCGACACCTTCGGCAAAGAAGGCGTCTGCTATTCGTTTCGCGACTGGCACGAGGACGTCAACGCCGTGGCGGTGCCGTTTCGCGAGCCGCGCGAGCGGCGCTGGCTGGTGCTCAGTTGTAGCGGTCCGGCCTCGTCGATGGGACCGGAGGTGTTCCGCGAACGCGTCGCGCCGTTGCTGAAGTCGCTTGCGCGGCGTCTCGGTGAAACGGTGCAATGAGCGTGGAATAAGCGTGGAATAACCGCTGGCACGCGCGAGTTGAGGACGAAAAAAAACCGCCCCGAAGGGCGGTTTTTTCATGACGCGAATTTTGCGACTAACGCGAGCGAAGCGGAAACCGCTTACTTGCCGCGTTGACGGCGTGCGTTTTCGGCGATGCGCATGCGCAGCGCGTTCAGCTTGATGAAGCCGCCGGCGTCGGCCTGGTTGTAGGCGCCGCCGTCGTCGTCGAAGGTCGCGATGGTCTTGTCGAACAGCGTGTCCTTCGAGTCGCGCGCGACGACCGAGACGCCGCCCTTGTAGAGCTTCACGCGCACCCAGCCGTTGACGTTCTTCTGCGTGTGGTCGATCAGCACTTGCAGCGCCTGACGCTCCGGCGCCCACCAGTAACCGTTGTAGACCAGCGAGGCGTAGCGGGCGAGCAGGTCGTCCTTCAGGTGCGCGACTTCGCGGTCGAGCGTGATCGATTCGATGCCACGGTGCGCCTTGAGCATGATCGTGCCGCCCGGCGTTTCATAGCAGCCGCGCGACTTCATGCCGACGTAGCGGTTTTCGACCAGATCCAGACGGCCGATGCCGTGCTTGCCGCCGAGGCGGTTCAGTTCCGTGAGGATCTCGGCGGGCGTCATGCGCTTGCCGTTGATCGCGACCGGGTCGCCGTGCTCGTACTCGATGTCGACGAATTCGGCCGCATCCGGTGCCTGTTCCGGCGACACCGTCCAGCGCCACATGTCTTCCTCGGCTTCCGCCTTCGGATCTTCGAGGTGACGGCCTTCGAACGAGATGTGCAGCAGGTTCGCGTCCATCGAGTAGGGCGCGCCGCCCTGACGATGCTTCATGTCAATGGGGATGCCGGCGTTTTCGGCGTAGGCGAGCAGCTTTTCGCGCGACAGCAGATCCCATTCACGCCACGGCGCGATGACCTTGATACCCGGTTCGAGCGCGTAGTAGCCGAGTTCGAAGCGAACCTGGTCGTTGCCCTTGCCGGTCGCGCCGTGCGAGACGGCTTGCGCGCCGGTCGCGCGGGCGATTTCGATCTGACGCTTGGCGATCAGCGGACGCGCGATCGAGGTGCCGAGCAGATATTCGCCTTCGTACAGCGCGTTGGCGCGGAACATCGGGAACACGAAATCACGGACGAACTCTTCGCGGAGGTCGTCGATGAAGATGTTTTCCTGCTTGATGCCCAGCTGAAGCGCCTTCTTGCGCGCCGGCTCGAGTTCCTCGCCCTGGCCGATGTCGGCCGTGAACGTGACGACTTCGGCGTCGTAGTTGTCCTGCAGCCACTTCAGGATGACGGAGGTATCGAGGCCGCCGGAGTAGGCGAGCACGACTTTCTTGATATCGCTCATGGTGAATCCGTAACGGGTGAGATCTGTGCGCATCGGCGGCCCCGACGCGCGGAAAACAGTATTTTGACACCAAACGGGCCGCGCGCCGCGCTTTCGCTGCGGCGCGCGCCGGGAGACCGGCCGTGGCGCTTAGTGGTTCAGGCGGCCGAGCAGCAGGAATTCCATCAGCGCCTTCTGGACGTGCAGGCGGTTTTCTGCCTCGTCCCAGACCACGCTCTGCGGGCCGTCGATCACTTCGGCGCTGACTTCCTCGCCGCGGTGCGCGGGCAGGCAGTGCATGAAGAGGGCGTCGGCGTTGGCGCGGGCCATCATGTCGGCGTCCACGCACCAGTCGGCGAAGGCTTTCTTGCGCACTTCGTTTTCGGCCTCGAAGCCCATGCTGGTCCACACGTCGGTGGTCACCAGATCGGCGCCCGTGCAGGCGTCGTTCGGATCGTCGAACACTTCGAAGAACGGCTTGCTTTCCGCCGCGACGAGTGCCGGATCGAGCTGATAGCCCGGCGGCGTGGAAATGCGCAGCTTGAAGCCGAGGATTTCCGCGGCTTCGATCCACGTGTACAGCATGTTGTTGGCGTCGCCGACCCACGCCACGGTCTTGTCGCGGATCGGACCGCGCAGCTCGTAGAACGTGAAGATGTCGGCCAGCACCTGGCAGGGGTGATATTCGTTCGTCAGACCGTTGATGACCGGCACGCGCGAGCTTTCGGCGAAGCGGCGGATGATGTCCTGGCCGAACGTACGGATCATGATGATGTCGACCATGCGCGAGATGACCTGCGCCGAGTCTTCGATCGGCTCGCCGCGACCGAGCTGCGTGTCGCGCGTGTTCATGAACACGGCGTGGCCGCCCAGCTGGAAGATGCCTGCTTCGAAGGACAGACGCGTGCGCGTGGAGTTCTTCTCGAAGATCATCGCGAGCGTGCGGTCGTGCAGCGGATGATAGGTCTCGTAGTTCTTGAACTTGCGCTTCAGGATGCGCGCGCGCTCCAGCACATATTCATAATCGTCAAGGGAGAAATCCTTGAACTGGAGGTAATGGCGTATGGTCCGGGAGGTCATGAAACGAAAACGGCGCCCGATCCGGCCTCGAACTGCAGGATTGGGCCGGCGACGCCGCTGCGGTTGGTGGTAAGTCAATGCAGCATAAAGGATTTTGCGCAATTTGACGAGTCGCCCAAAACCGCCGGCCGGCGGGCGGCGAGGGTGTCGCATCGGCCGATCGCCGCGCCGCGACACGGTGTCAAGCCCCTTGTGTGCGGTGCGTCAAAAGAGCTGCTGCGCTATAATCTTGTCGATTTCTCAGGCACGACGGCGGGCTTTCGGCGTATCACGCAAGGCCCGCGGGAGCGGCCTGTGCGTGGGCCCCAGACGTCTGGCGAATGCGAGACGCCGCGCGGGTCGCCATGCGCGGTCGGCGGCTCCCCTTTCCATCGGACTGTCCTTGCGCGCGGCCATCGGGCGAACCGTCCGGGGCTGGAGACCCGCGAAAGCAGCGCGAACAGCGCGGACGGCGGCGCGCTCGTGCCCTTGTTTCAGCCGCACGACGTACGCGGCGCCGCGCAGTTACACAGGACCCTTACATGGCCGACGACGCTCCTACCGAATACTTCATTCAAGGCATTACCAGCAAGGGGAAGAAGTTTCGACCGAGCGACTGGTCGGAGCGTCTGGCGGGCGTGATGTCGAGCTTCGGCCCGAAAGCGTCGGCCAATGCGCGCGGCCCGAACGCCTATCTGCGCTACTCGCTCTATGTGCGGCCGACCATGATCGGCGATCTCAAGGTGGTGGTGCTCGATTCGCGTCTGAAAGACATCGAGCCGATGGCCTTCAACTTCGTGCTGAATTTCGCCAAGGACAACGACCTCGTGGTGACCGAGGCCTGCGAACTGCCGCACGATCACGCCACGCAGCAGGGCACCGGTCGCTGAGCGTCATGCTCGCGCGCTTGCGCCGCCCAACCTAAAAACCCGCCGCGGCGGGTTTTTTTGCGCCCGCGCGAAGTGGATGGGCGAAAGGGCGACGCGAAACGTACGGACAACAAAAAACCCGCCGAAGCGGGTTTTTCATTCAGCGGAAACGGGAAGCTCCCGAATCGCTCAGGCCATTGCCTTGATGGCAGCAGCCAGACGGCTCTTATGACGAGCTGCCTTGTTCTTGTGGACGATCTTCTTGTCTGCAATGATGTCCAGCGTCTTGCCCGATGCCTTCAGGATTTCAGCAGCCGCTGCCTTGTCGCCGGCGTCGATTGCCTTGCGAACAGCCTTGATTGCGGTGCGGAACTTCGAGCGCAGTGCCGAGTTGTGTGCGTTTTGCTTGGTCGCCTGACGGGCGCGCTTGCGTGCTTGTGCGGTATTTGCCATGTTGGTTCCTGATGTTTCAGGAGCGTGCGCCGGTGTTCGACCGGATAATGCAGCGCTCTGTGCCTGGATTTGCGCCGAGGAAAACCCCGAGGGGAATTCGTCACGCAAAACGGTATTTGCCGGCAGAACAGCTTTGCCAGCTGCGCCTCTTGTGCCAAACCGCAAAGGGGGCGGATCGAACCGCTGCTTTGCGCTTCCTTTCCAAGGCGCGCGAGTTTCTTTTCGAATCGCTGACGCAACCCGAAACCGCGAATTATAGCAACGAAATCAGAGGCATGGCAATCGCGCGTCGATGGGCGGGCGACGGGACCGGTCGGTGAGCCGGGAAAGGCGGCGGAAAATCCGGCGCGCCGAGCGCAGAAATCGACGGGATTGCGGCGAACGCTGCGCCCGCACAGCGGTCAGAATGGGCTCGCCATGGTGTCGGATCGCGCCGTGGCATCCTTGACGCCGCGCATCGCCGGCGTGACTGACGGCACCCGTATAATAAGCGCCCCATGAATCTATTCCGAGCCCTGCTGACGGTCAGCGGCTTCACGCTGCTGTCGCGCGTGACCGGACTGGCCCGCGAAACGCTGATCGCCCGAGCTTTCGGCGCGAGTCAGTACACCGACGCCTTCTACGTCGCGTTTCGCATTCCCAACCTGCTGCGCCGCATCTCGGCCGAAGGCGCGTTTTCGCAGGCTTTCGTGCCGATCCTCGCGGAGTTCAAGAACCAGCAAGGCCACGACGCCACGCGCGCGCTCGTCGACGCCACCTCGACGGTGCTCGCCTGGGTGCTCGCCGTGCTCTCGCTGCTCGGCATTGTCGGCGCGTCGTTCGTGGTGACCGTGGTCGCCTCGGGCCTCAAGAGCGACGGCCAGGCGTATCAGCTTGCCGTCGTGATGACGCGCATCATGTTTCCGTACATCGTGTTCATTTCGCTGACGTCGCTGGCCTCGGGCGTGTTGAACACGTACAAGCAGTTCTCGCTGCCCGCGTTCGCGCCGGTGCTGCTCAACGTGTCGTTCATCACGGCGGCGGTGGCGTTCGCGCCGCACATGAAGCAGCCGGTCTACGCGCTCGCGTGGGCGGTGATCGTGGGCGGCGTGCTGCAGTTCATCGTGCAGTTGCCGGGTTTGAAGCGCATCGACATGATGCCGCGCATCGGCCTGAATCCGCTCAAGGCGCTCGCGCATCGCGGCGTCAAGCGCGTGCTCGCGAAGATGATGCCCGCCATGTTCGCGGTCTCGGTCGCGCAGATCAGCCTGATCATCAATACGAATATCGCCTCGCGGCTCGGTCCGGGCGCGGTCTCGTGGATCAATTACGCCGACCGCCTGATGGAATTTCCCACGGCCCTGCTGGGCGTGGCGCTCGGCACGATCCTGCTGCCGAGCCTCTCGAAAGCGCACGTCGACGCCGATCCGCACGAATATTCCGCGCTGCTCGACTGGGGTCTGCGCGTGACGTTCCTGCTGGCCGCGCCGTCGGCGGTTGCGCTGTTTTTCTTCGCCGAGCCGCTCACGGCCACGCTGTTCCACTACGGCAAGTTCGACGCCACTTCGGTCATCATGACGGGCCGCGCGCTCGCCGCGTACGGCGTGGGTCTCGTCGGCCTCATTCTGATCAAGATCCTCGCGCCCGGTTTTTATGCGCGCCAGGACATCAAGACGCCGGTGAAGATCGGCGTGGGCGTGCTGATCGCCACGCAGATCAGTAATTACATCTTCGTGCCGATCTTCTCGCACGCGGGGTTGACGCTCTCGGTGGGCCTCGGCGCCTGCATGAACGCGCTGCTGCTCTTTATCGGCCTGCGCCGCCGCGGCATCTATATGCCGTCGTCGGGCTGGACTCCGTTCTTCGTGCAACTGCTCGGGGCATGCCTCGTGCTGGCAGGGGCGATGCACTGGTGCTCGATCAGCTACGACTGGATCGGCCTGCGGCACGAACCGCTCGCGCGCATCGCTTTGCTCGCAGCCTGCCTGGTTCTGTTTGCGGCGCTATATTTCGGTATGCTGTGGCTGATGGGCTTCAAATACGCATACTTCAAGAGGCGCACGAAGTGATGACGATGAACACGCGGGTGCTGGATTATTTCAGCACGCTCGTTGCCGAAGACGACAGCCTGCCGCTTACCGAAGCGGCGCTGTCGATCGCGCAGGACGCCTACCCGGACCTCGATCTGCAGGGCACGCTGGCCGAAATCGACGAGCTGGCGCTGCGCATCAGCAAGCGCATGCCCGAGGGTGCCGACGTGCGCCAGCAGGTCGCGCTGCTCAACCGCGTGTTCTTCCGCGAGATGGGTTTCGCGGCCAATCTGAACGACTTTTTCGATCCCGACAACAGCCATCTGCACGTCGTGCTGCGCCGCCGGCGCGGCATTCCGATCTCCCTCGCGGTGATCTATCTGGAGATTGCGGGCCAGCTCGGGCTGCCGGTGCAGGGCGTGTCGTTTCCGGGGCATTTCCTGCTGCGCGTCTCGCTGCCCGACGGCGACGCCATGCTCGACCCGACCACGGGCCGCGCGCTCACCGAGTCGGACATGGTCGAGATGCTCGAGCCCTATGTGGCGAGCGCGGGCGATTCGGTGGCGCGCGCGCTGCGCATGCTGCTCGAACCGGCCACGCGGCGCGAGATCGTGGCGCGCATGCTGCGCAATCTGAAGTCGGTGTATTTGCAGACCGAGCGCTGGGAGCGCCTGCTCGGCATCCAGCAACGGCTCGTGATCCTGCTGCCGTACAGCATCGAGGAAGTGCGCGACCGCGGTTTCGCCTACGCGCGGCTCGACTATCTGCGTCCTGCGCTCGAAGATCTCGAACATTATCTCGATGAGCGCCCGGACGCCGAAGACGCCACGGTCGTCGAATCGCAATTGCAGGAATTGCGTCAGCGCACGCTCGACAACGACTGAGACGCGCAGTTCAACGCAAAAAAGCCCGCGAATTCGCGGGCTTTTTTTACTTCACCGTGTAAAAAAGCACACGGCGTGCGTTCACTTCGGCTGCATGCGGATCGCGCCGTCGAGGCGGATCACTTCGCCGTTGAGCATCGGATTTTCGACGATCTGCTTGACCAGCATGGCGTACTCGTCGGGTTTGCCGAGGCGAGGCGGGAACGGCACCATCGCGCCGAGCGCGTCCTGCACGTCCTGCGGCATGCCGAGCAGCATCGGCGTTTCGAAGATGCCGGGCGCAATCGTCATCACGCGGATGCCGCTGCGCGACAGATCGCGCGCGACCGGCAGCGTCATGGCGACGACGCCGCCCTTCGACGCCGCATAGGCCGCCTGGCCGATCTGCCCGTCGTAGGCCGCGACCGACGCCGTATTGACGATCACGCCGCGCTCGCCGCCTGCGTTGGGCGCGGTCTGCGCGATGGCGGCCGCCGCAAGGCGGATCATGTTGAAGGTGCCGATCAGGTTGACCGAAATGGTCTTGCTGAACGCATCGAGCGGATGCGGCCCGTCCTTGCCGACGGTCTTGATCGCGGGCGCGATGCCCGCGCAGTTGACGAGGCCGCGCAGCGTGCCGAGCGCGGTGGCCGCGGCCACGGCTCGCGCGCCGTCTTCCTCGCTCGCGACGTTGCACTTCACGAACGCGCCGCCGAGTTCTTTCGCGAGCGCTTGGCCCGCTTCCTCGTTGAGGTCGGCGAGCGCGACCTTGCCGCCTTCCGCCGCGATCAGGCGTGCGGTGGCCGCACCGAGGCCCGAAGCGCCGCCGGTGATCAGGAATACGTTGTCGCGGATTTGCATGTGTCTGCCTCCTGGCTGCTCGATGTGTCTTCGATGATTGTTATGTGCGGGCCAGCCCGCGACTCATCGGCGAAACGTGCAGAGGAGGAGAGAGGGCCGGCCAGAGGGGAGGCCGGCTTGCGCCGGGCCTCGCCCGGCATGGCCGGCAAGGGACGTTCTTACTTCAGTGCGTCGAACACGCGATTGCGGATTTCGTCGACGCTGCCCAGACCCGAGATCGCGCGGTACTGCGGCGCTTTCAGACCGTTTTCTTCACCGCGCTGCGCCCATTCGCTGTAGTAGGCGATCAGCGGCTTGGTTTGCGCCGTGTACACGTCGAGACGCTTGCGCACGGTCTCTTCCTTGTCGTCGTCGCGCTGCACGAGCGGCTCGCCGGTGACGTCGTCGACCATGTCCTGCTTCGGCGGGTTGAACTTCGTGTGGTACGTGCGGCCCGATGCCGGGTGCATGCGGCGGCCGCTCATGCGCACGATGATCTCGTCGAACGGCACGTCGATCTCCAGCACGTAGTCGATGGCGACGCCGGCTTGCTTCATGGCTTCGGCTTGCGGCAGCGTGCGCGGGAAACCGTCGAACAGATAACCGTTCTTGCAGTCGTCTTCCTTCAGGCGTTCCTTCACGAGATTGATGATGAGCTCGTCGGTGACGAGTTCGCCCGCATCCATGAAACGCTTCGCTTCGAGGCCGAGCGGCGTGCCCGCTTTCACGGCGGCGCGCAGCATGTCGCCGGTCGAGATCTGCGGAATGCCGAACTTTTCCTTGATGAAGTTTGCCTGGGTTCCCTTGCCCGCGCCGGGGGCGCCCAACAGGATCAAACGCATTTCCAATTTCTCCGATCTGTGTGAATTCTTGCGGCGCGGCGGCTGCCCTCGTGGGCGGCATCGGCGGCGTCGTGCGTCTCCTTCCGTTTGCTCGCGCCGTGCTCGCCGGTCAAGAGATCATGGCCGGGGCATGCGGGGTGACGCCTGGCCCCGCGCGGCAACGTGCCCGAAGTGGATCGGGAACGGCGCTGCGGAGGCGGGCAGCAACGGAAGAAAAGCGGGCAAACCCGCACGCACAAAGGCTTGGACGGCTCGCGCAAACAATTGATTATGCCACGGGTTTTTCGGACTACGACCGTTATTAAGGTCGGAATAACGCCTGTACGCGGGCGAGGTCGGCGGGCGTGTCGACACCGGGCGCGGGCGCCTCGGGCGTCACGCGCACCGCGATGCGCTCGCCGTGCCACATCGCGCGCAACTGTTCGAGCGATTCGACCTGCTCGATCGGCGAGTGCGCGAGCGTCGGGTAGGTGCGCAGGAATTTGGCGCGATACGCATACAGGCCGATATGCCGATAAACCGTGGCCGGTGCAGGCGGGGCGGGCATTGCGGCCAGATCGAGACGGGCCGGCGACCAGTGCGGCTGCCAGGCGTCGCGCGCCCACGGAATCGGCGCGCGCGAGAAGTAGAGCGCCACGCCGCGTGCGTCGAGCACGACCTTCACGACGTTCGGGCTGAAGATTTCGTCGGGCGCGGTGATCGGGTGAGCCGCGGTGGCGATCGCGCAGTCCGGATGCGCCGCCAGGTGCGACGCCACGTCGCAGATCAGCTGCGGGTCGATCAGCGGTTCATCGCCCTGAACATTGACCACGATCGTCTCGTCGCTCCAGCCGTAGTGTTCGGCGACTTCGGCGAGGCGGTCGGTGCCCGAGGGGTGGTCGGCGCGCGTGAGCACGGCTTCGAAGCCATGTTCGCGTGCGGCGTCGAGCACCGTCTGGGCGTCGGAGGCGATCAGCACCTGCTGCGCGCCGGCCGCGCGGGCGCGCTCGGCGACGCGCACGACCATGGGCTTGCCGCCGATGTCGGCGAGCGGCTTGTTCGGCAGCCGCGTCGACGCGAGCCGCGCCGGCACGACGGCGATGAAGGGTTGAGCGGCGCTCATGTCAGGCCGCGTTCGGATCGACGGGCGTGCCTTCGACGGTCTGGCGCGCCTCGTCGACGAGCATGACGGGGATGCCGTCGCGGATCGGATAGGCAAGCTTGTCGGCGCTGCAGATCAACTCCTGCGCGGCGCGGTCGTAGCTGAGCGGGCCCTTGCAGATCGGGCAGACCAGGATTTCAAGCAGACGGGCGTCCACGGAGTTTCTCCACAACCAGGGTAATAAGACGATGATCGAGCGCGGCTTCCACGGGCACAACCCAGATGCGCGCGTCGTTCCAGGCCCCCAATTTTACTGCATCCTTTTCGGTGACCAGGATCGCGTCGGCGGCGACGTCGGCGAACGGGTTGCTCGCGTAGTCGTAATGATCGGGCAGCGGCAGCGTGTGCGGGGCGAGACCGGCCGCGCGCAGCGTCGCGAAAAAGCGCTCGGGCGAGCCGATGCCGGCCGCCGCGACAAGCCGCAGCGGCGGCTGGCCGGCCACTTGCGCGAATTGGGCGAGCGGACGGCGCAGGCCCGGATTGGCCAGATGCCACGCGTCGCCTGGTTCGAGCTTGAGCGCGAAGGTGTTGGGCCAGTCGGGCAGCGTGCGCGTGAACGGATTGTTGACGAGCGTGGCGTCGCGGTGGCGCGAGAGCGGTTCGCGCAGCGGCCCGGCGGGCAGCAGGAAACCGTTGCCGCCGAGGCGATGGTCGAACACCACGAGTTCGAAGTCGCGCTCGAGGCGGTAATGCTGCAGGCCGTCGTCGCTGACGATCACGTCGACGTCGGCGTGCGCGGTGCACAGCGCCTGGGCGGCGCCGACGCGGTCCGGCGACACCCACACCGGCACGCCGGTGCGGCGCGCGATCAGCAGCGGTTCGTCGCCGCAGGCACGGGCGGGCGTGTCGGCGTTCACGGGCGTCGGGCGGTCGATTTTCGCGCCGTAGCCGCGCGACACCACGCCAGGCGTGTAGCCGGCGGCGCGCAGCGCCTCGACGAGCGCGATCACCGTGGGCGTCTTGCCGGTGCCCCCCACCGTCACGTTGCCGACCACCACGACCGGCACGCCCACGCGCACGCGCTTGAGCCAGCCGGCCGCGAAGGCCGCGCGGCGCGCGCCGCTCACGGCGGCGAAGACGGCGGCCAGCGGCGTGAGCGCCCAGGCGAGCTTGCCGCGATGTTGCCAGGCTTGCGCGAGATCCGTCTCGACGCGCGCCTTCAGATCGGCGAACGGGCCGCTCATGAGCGCGCGCAGCCGCTGGCGGGCCGGACGGCGCCGTGCGCGTGCGGCGGGCAGGTGAACGAGGCTGGCATCGGGACGGATCTCCGGTTCGGCGCGAGCGCGTCAATCCAGGCGCCCGGCGGGGAAAAATTGCAAAACGGCAAAACAACGGCAAAACAAACGATAACGGCGGCGTCGCGGACGGCGGGCACGACCAACGGTGCAACATCCACGCAACATCCACGCAACAACGGCCGCGCCGCAACGGACCGCGGAGGGGCGCCGTGAACCCGGCACTCTAGCGCGGGAGGCCGCCACGCGGCAAGTTGGGAGGCGGCCGGACGCGGCGCGGCGCAAGGCGTCGGCATTGCAAAAAACGGCGCATTCGGCGCTTGTGGATAACTTTGTGGAGAAATGCCCTGCGCGCGGCCTCGAAGGCCCGTTTGACGGCCATCTTATCGGTGTGAGCCGGTATTTGGGTTATAAAAAATCCATATAAATCAATGGGATGAATGATTTCACCCGGGTTTCGAAGGGCGTCGCTGCGGCCACGTCGCCCGACCGCGTCGATGTGGACACTTCGCGGCCCTTGTACGCTGGGAGCGTTTCCTGCTGGACTGCGGCCCCCGTCACCGTCTATCGTCTGTCCGCCGGCCCGCTCGACGGGGCTCGATGCGCGCCTGCGCGCGCCGGGTCCGCGCAGCCGCTATGCTTGCTGCCCCGGCAGTGGTTTTTCTTGCTGCTCATTCACCTTCGCGTATGCCATCCGATCGTTTTTCCTCCGCTGCGGGCGGCGACGTCGTCGTCCCGGTTTCGGCGCTCAATCGCGCCATCGCCTCGATGCTCGAGCGCTCGTTTCCGCTCGCCTGGATTTCGGGCGAAGTGTCGAACTTCACGCGCGCCGCGAGCGGCCACTGGTACTTCTCGATCAAGGACGCGCAGGCGCAGATCCGCTGCGTGATGTTCCGCGGACGCGCGCAATACGCCGAATTCACGCCGCGCGAAGGCGACCGCATCGAGGTGCGCGCGCTCGTCACGATGTACGAGCCGCGCGGCGAGCTGCAACTGAATGTCGAGGCGGTCCGGCGCACGGGGCAGGGGCGGCTGTACGAAGCGTTCTTGCGCCTGAAGGCGCAGCTCGAAGCCGAAGGTCTTTTCGATGCCGACCGCAAGCGCGACTTGCCCACGCATCCGCGCGCAATCGGCGTCATCACGTCGATGCAGGCCGCCGCGCTGCGCGACGTGCTCACCACGCTGTGCCGCCGTGCGCCGCACGTGCCGGTGATCGTCTATCCGGCGCCGGTGCAGGGCGCGGGATCGGCGGAAAAGCTCACGGCGATGCTCGACGCCGCGAACGCGCGCAACGAAGTCGACGTGATCGTGCTATGCCGTGGCGGCGGCTCGATCGAGGATCTCTGGTCGTTCAACGACGAGACGCTCGCGCGCGCCATCGCCGCGAGCGCGATTCCCGTGGTGAGCGGCGTGGGTCACGAAACCGATTTCACGATCGCCGATTTCGCCGCCGACGTGCGCGCGCCCACGCCCACGGCCGCCGCCGAACTCGTGAGCCCGCAGCGCGTGCTGCTGCTGCGTGAACTCGATCAGCGCCATGCCACGCTCGCGCGCGGCTTCGGCCGCTTGATGGAGCGCCGCGCGCAGCAACTCGACTGGCTCGCGCGGCGTCTCGTCTCGCCCGGCGAGCGGCTTGCGCAGCAGCGCACGCATTTGCGCCAGTTGTCGATCCGGCTCGCGTCGGCGGGCTCGCGCGCGACGGCGCAGGCGCGTGCGAGTTTCAACGTCGTGCAGATGCGCTGGCAGCGCACGCGGCCCGATCCGGCTGCGCATCGCGCGCGGCTCGACATGCTGGCGCGCCGTCTCGACGGCGCGTTCGCACGCGAGCGCGAGCGGGCGTCGGCGCGCGTGTCCGAACTCGCGGCGCGTCTCGAAGTGCTGAGCCCCCAGCGCACGCTGGAGCGTGGCTATGCGGCGGTGCTCGACGCGCAAAGCGGCGCGGCCGTGCTCGCGCCCGCCGCGCTCAAACCGGGCAAACGGCTCACCGTGCATCTCGCGCAGGGCAGCGCCGATGTCGCGCTCGCCGACGTGCAGCCGCGTCTCGCTGAAGGTTTCTGAACGACTCACGCTGGGCCGCCGGCGCGCGAGTGTGCGTGTGATTGCGCGTGATTCTGGGTAATTGATCGGAAGGATCGAGGATCCAGGCGCGCAGCTTGCGCGAACAGGCGGGTCGGCGCATGCGGTGCGCGAGGGATGTTCGTCAAACGTCACAAGCGCTTGCAGACAGCAAACCGCAGCCTGCGCCGACGATGCCGCGCCGGCATCGTTCGCGCTGCCGCAACGCCCTGTTCGTGCGGATGAGCAGCGCATCCGCTCATGTCGCGCGACGCTTCCGAACCGGGGGAGCCGCGTCGTCCGCGCAGGTGCGCGCGAGGTGTGCTCGCTATGCGCGAAAGCCCTTGAAAGCCTTGTGCAGCCGATGTTCGGCATAATGTCCGCTCGTTTGCGGGGTTATTCCAACTCGCCTACAATCGAGTGCTCCATGCCGGTTATTACGCAGAACTCCCCATAACACGACGAAGGAACCGCATCATGTCATTTACGCTCCCGCCGCTGCCGTTCGCGAAGAACGCCCTCGCACCGACCATGTCGGAAGAGACGCTTGAATACCACTACGGCAAGCATCACCAGGCTTACGTCACGAACCTGAACAACCTGATCCCGGGCACCGAGTTCGAAAAGCTCTCGCTCGAAGAGATCGTCAAGAAGTCGTCGGGCGGCGTGTTCAACAACGCGGCTCAGATCTGGAATCACACGTTCTTCTGGAACAGCCTGTCGCCCCAGGGCGGCGGCGCACCGACGGGCGCGCTCGGCGACGCCATCAACGCGAAGTGGGGCTCCTACGACGCGTTCAAGGAAGCCTTCACGAAGGCTGCAGTCGGCAACTTCGGTTCGGGCTGGACGTGGCTCGTGAAGAAGGCAGACGGCTCGCTCGACATCGTGTCGACCAGCAACGCCGCTACGCCGCTCACGACCGACGCAACCGCGCTGATCACGATTGACGTGTGGGAACACGCTTACTACATCGACTACCGCAACGCACGTCCGAAGTTCGTCGAAGCGTTCTGGAACATCGTGAACTGGGACTTCGCTGCGAAGAACTTCGCATAAGGCCAGCGCCCACGTTGGTTCCCGTGCCGTTCGCGCAGAACGGCACAAAAAAAGCCCTCGATTCGCATCGAGGGCTTTTTTGTTTGCGCGTGCCGGACGTGGCTTGACGTGGGCCTTATGCGCCCGTCATCGCGGCGATGGTTTCCTGCGTCGTGCGCACGTGGCCCATGAAGCCGAACAGTTTTTCGAACGAGAAGCGGTGCATTTCTTCGTTCAGGCCCGACGTGGCGTCTTCGACGAACACGAGCTTGAAGCCCTGATCGAAGGCCGCGCGCGCGGTGGACTCGACGCCGAAGTTGGTGGCGATGCCGCCCAGCACGATCGTGTCGATGCCGCGGCGACGCAGCTGCTGTTCGAGGTTGGTGCCGTGGAACGCGCCCCATTGGCGCTTGGCGATCACCACGTCGCCGTCCTGCTGGCCGATTTCGGGCACGAGTTCGGACGCGATGGCCGGCGCGGGCGGCGTGCCCGGCTTGTGCATCGAGTTGTCGGCGGGCAGCGCCAGCAGTTCGTTGAGCAGCACGTGCACCCAGACCACCGTGCCGCCTTGCGCGCGCAGCGCGTCGGCGAGAACCTTGGCTTTTTCGACCACCTGGGCGCCGCTGTGGGGCGCGACCGCGCGGCTCACGATGCCGTGCTGGAGATCGATCATCACGAGCGCAGTCTTGCGCGGGTCGAGAGAAAGGGCTTGCGTCATGGGACACCAATATGTGAGGATGGACTCACATATGATACACGAATATGAGGATGGCCTCAGATATGGCGGAAGACCTGAAAAAAGAGGGGACACGGCGCGTGCCGCGTCAGGAGCGCGCGGCGCGCACCGTAGATGCGCTGCTCGAGGCGGCGGCCGACGCGTTCGCCGAACGCGGCTTCGAGGCGGCCACCATGACGCAGATCGCGCAGCAGGCCGGCGTGTCGATCGGCGCGGCATATCAGTACTTTCCGAACAAGGAAGCGCTCGCGCTTGCCTTGCGCCTGCGTTACGGCGACGACATGGACGCGCGCTGGACCGCGCTCATCGAGGAACAGGCGGAAGCCGAATTGCCGCTCGCGCAACTGGCCGAGCGGCTTTTCGACATGATGGTCGATCTGATGACTTCGTTTCCGGCCTATCTGCCGCTGCTGTCGGTGCCGCTCGGCTTTCGTCGCGACGACGCGGCGCGCAACAAGCTGCGTCAGCGTTTTGCCGGGCTGTTTCGTCGCTATAACGCCGATCTGTCGTCCGACGAGGCGTATCGCATCGCCGAGGTCATGCTGCAGGTCATCAAGAGCCTCAACCCGCTTTACGCGGCGGCCAAACCAAAGGACCGCAAGCTGCTGGTCGCCGAATACAAAGGCGTGATCGCCGCGTGGCTCGCGCAGCGACTGGCGTCGTAATGCGCGTCGATCAGCGCGTCGATCAGCGCGTCGATCAGTGCTTCGATCAGCGCGGCACTTGCTGGTCGCGCGAGGCGATCACGCGGTCGATCAGGCCGTAATCGGCTGCCGCCTGCGCCGACATGAAGTTGTCGCGGTCGGTGTCGCGTTCGATCTGCGCGAGTTCGCGGCCCGTGTTCGCGGCGAGCATCGCGTTGAGCCGCTCGCGCTGAAAAATCACCTCGCGTGCCTGCAATTCGATATCGGACGCCGTGCCTTGTCCGCCGCCCGAAGGCTGGTGGATCATGATGCGTGCGTTCGGGAGTGCGAAGCGTTTTCCATGCGTGCCCGCCGCGAGCAGAAACGAGCCCATGCTGGCGGCGAAGCCTGTGCAGAGCGTGGACACATCGGGCTTGATGAACTGCATCGTGTCGTAGATCGCCATGCCGTCGTAGACCGAGCCGCCCGGCGAGTTGATGTAGAGGCTGATGTCCTTCTCGGGTTGCTCGGCTTCGAGAAACAGCAGTTGCGCGACGACCACGCTCGCGCTCTGTTCGTTGACCGGCCCGACGAGAAACACGATGCGTTCGCGCAGCAGGCGCGAATAGATGTCGTAGGCGCGCTCGCCGCGGCTCGACGTTTCGATGACTGTCGGCACGAGATTGAGCGCGCGCGGCGCGTTTGCTGCATGATGCGAATCGATGGGCTGCATGGAAATCCTCGCGGAAAAAGTGGGCCGGCGCGGCGGTGTCATCGAGGCGCGCCTTTGTCGACAAGACGCGCGCCGCGCGCGGCGCGTGACGAGGATTTTTTTGCGTGCGGCTGTCACATCGGCGCGTGGCCGGTCGTCTGGATGGCGGGAAGCACGGCGAAGCCGGAGCGCGAAGGAGCGAAGCGAATGACGCAGATGAGCGACGAAATCAGCGACGAAATCAGCGAAAAAGCCAGCGAAGATGCCGGCGCCGAAATACGCGCCGTATCAGACGGCGCACCGAGCAACGAGACCTGGAACGAAGCCCGCCGCGCGGGCGTGTTCGCGAAGGAGCGGGCGCGCTTGCTGGCGTTGGCGGCGCGCGTGCTCGGCAGCCGTGCGGAGGCCGAGGACGTGGTGCAGGACGCCTGGTTCCGCTGGCGCGCCGGTGACGCCGCGGCGGTCCGCACGCCGCAGGCGTGGCTCGCCACAGTGACGATGCGTCTCGCCATCGACCGGCTGCGCAAGCTGCGCCGCGAGCGCGCGGGCGAGCGCGACGCGGCCTGGCTGGCGCCCTGGCTCGACGATACGGCGCCGTCCGCCGAGGAAACCGGGCTGCGCGCGGCGCGACTTTCCGATGGGCTGTTGCTGATGCTCGACCGGCTTGGGCCGCTCGAACAAGCGGTGTTCGTGCTGCGCGAGGCGTTCGACTGCGACTACGCGGAGATCGCGGCGCTGACGGGCTGCGCCCTCGCGCATTGCCGCCAGAGCGTCCATCGTGCGCGCGTTCGGCTCGCGCGCGAGCAGGCGCCGCAGTCCGCGCCCGCCGATACGGCGCGTCACGCGCTCGCGGTCGACCGCTTGCGCGAGGTGCTGCACGCGCAGGATCGCGCGGGCTTGCTGGATCTGCTTGGGGTGACCGCGACCGCGCTCACGCAGGCCGCCGAGGCGACGGAGGTGCGCGCGCTGCACGCCGAAACGCTCGTGCTCGATGGCGCGCCGGGCGTCGCGCTGGTCGCGCACGACGGCGCGCTGGCGGCGTGGCTGCATGTGCGGGAGGACGAGAACGGACGGGCCACGCCGGTCGTGTGTGTGGCGGCGCGGGGCGCAGACTTCAGCGCGGCCAATCGCGATTTCCAGACTTACGGCGCGCAGGCCGTTCGCACGCTGCTGGCGCGCTTCATGGCGAACGGAGCGTCGCTATCGATGCAGATGCATCTGCACGCCAGCATGCGCGCGGCGCAAACGCTCGCGGCGGCGTCATCGGTGTCATCGTCGATGCAGGAAGGGCCGACGTTGATCGCGCGCCCGCTCGCCATCGCCTAGACGCGCTGTGCGGCTTCCCAGTTGATGTCGACGCAGAGCACCTGCAAGCCCTGCGACGTCTGCGCGGCGATCGAGGCGGTCACGCACAGGTGCGCCTCGTTGATCGACAGATAGGGCGGCGTGAACTGCACGCTGCCGGGCGCTTTCATCGCGGCGATGAAGTAGGGCCGGCGCTCCCAGCTCGCGCCCTCCGAATGCAGCAGCGGACGGAAGCGCTTGGCGCGCTGCGAGGTGCGGCCGTCGGGCAGCACGTTGTCGCCGATCTGGCGGCCCGAGGCGTCCAGCAGGAAGCAGCGCGCCGTCTCGCCGAGACCGAGCAGCGGCAGCGTGGCGTCGCTCATGCTGGCGTCCGCGGCCAGTTGGGCCGCAGCCGCCTGCAGCGCGCTCACGTACGGCGCGAGGCGCGCCGACTGCGCCCGCTCGCGCGCGCTCACGCGCTCGCGCAGACGCGCCGACAGATCGTCCATCAGACGCGCCGCCGTGGCGGGCGGCACGGGTTCGACGTCGGGCCGCGCGAAGTACGCGCCCTGCACGAAATCGGCGTTGCTTTCCAGCGCGATCAGCGCGTCGCGCTCGGTCGAGAGTCCGCCGACCAGCACCAGTTGGCCGGACTCGTGCAGCATCGACACCAGCCCCGGCAGTACGCGCTCGATGTGTGCGTGGCGGCTCGCCTGTGCGAGCAGGCTGCGGTCGAGCGTGACGATGTCGGGACGTAGCTGCCAGACACGGTCGATGTTCGAATGCTTGGCGCCGAAGCCGTCGAGCGCGATCACGAACCCCGCCTTGCGCAGCCCGTCGATGATCTCCGCGAAACGCGAGTTTTCGCCGCCCGCCTGTTCCGACACTTCCAGCACCACGCGCTGCGGTTGCAGCCCGAGCGCCTTGATGCCGGCGAGCAGGGCGTCGCCGTAGCTCGTGTCCATTAGCGCGGCGGGGTGCAGGCTCAGGAAGAGCCATTCGTCGTGCGAGTCGAAGGCGTTGAAGTTGCCCAGATGCAGCGATTCCGCGAGCCGTCCCAGTTCGAGCAGATCGCCGCGGCGCGCGGCCTGCGTGAACACTTCCTGCGACGGCACCTGCTGGCCTTGCTCGTCGTGCGCGCGCAGCGACGCGTGATAGCCGATCGCGCGGCGGTGGGCGACCGAAAACACCGGCTGGAACACGCTGAACACGGTGTATCCGCCGTAGAGTACGGTGCGCCGGGCGCCTTCTTCGCCCGCGACGGGTCGCGACTGATAGCCGGGGGGATCGAGGTCGATCATGCTGTTCATAGGCCTGGGTGACGCGCGCCTTGGCCGACACAGGACCGCGCGCGCGAACGTCAAGTTTACATTACAGGATAGCCGTGCAAAAAGTATGCGAGTCCCGACACACAGCCGGTCGGGCCATGCGCACGGGATATCGGCGTTTTACGGATAGTCGGCGAGGACGTTGTGGCGGCCGCTCAGGCACTGGCGACGCGCCTTTGCGGCCAATGCGCGCACCGCGCGGAGCGCGTCGTGCACCGGCCTGGTGCGCGGCGGTCGCGGGTTTTTCCGTAGCGGATTTGAGCGCGGTTTCAGGCGGGCTTTTCAGGCGGTGTTTTCAGGCCGCGAACGCGCGAGCCATCGCCGCGCGTTCGCCCGACTTTCGCCGCTCAGGTGCGCTCGGACGGATCGGTCTTTTTCGCGGCGTGGCGCACGTCGTCGGAGAGCTGGCCGAAGATCCACGACGAGCACGCCGTGATGATGCCCACGCACACGAACGTGGCGTGGAACGCCGGAATCACGTTGGACGCGGTCATGTGCGCGATCAGCCCCGTGAAGGTCGTGAGCAGCGCGCCCGCGACCGTCACGCCGAGGCTCATCGAGAGCATCTGCACGAGCGAGAACAGGCTGTTGCCGCTGCTCGCGCCGCCCATGCCGAGGTCTTTGAGCGTGAGCGTGTTCATTGCGGTGAATTGCATCGAATTGACGGCGCCGAACACGGCCAGTTGCACGAGGCGCAGCCACAGCGGCTCGTGCGGCGTCGAGAGCGCGAAGCTCGCCATCATCAGGCCGACCAGCACCGTGTTGATCACCAGCACGCGGCGGTAGCCGTAACGCGTGATCAGATAGGTGACGAGGCGCTTCGAGAACATGCCCGCCGCCGCGACCGGCAGCATCATCAGGCCCGCCTCGAACGGCGTGTAGCCGAGCGCGACTTGCAGCAGCAGCGGAATCAGATACGGCATCGCGCCGCTGCCGATCCGCGCGAACAGGTTGCCGAGCAACCCCACGCTGAAGGTGTGGATCCTGAACAGATCGAGCGAGAAGATCGGCCGCGGCGAGCGTTGCGCGTGCAGCCCGTAGGCGACGAAGGCGGCCAGCGAGACGATCAGCAGCACCAGCACGGTCGCTTGCGGAATGCCCAGCTCGGAGCGGCCGTCGAGCGCGAACGAGATCGTCACCATGCCGACGACCAGCAGCAGATAGCCGGGCAGGTCGAACTTCGGCGTGTCGGCGTTGCGGCTGTCGGGCATGAAGATGAAGGTGAACAGGCAGCCGATCACGCCCACCGGCACGTTGATCAGGAAGATCCAGTGCCACGAGGCGATCTGCACGAGCCAGCCGCCGAGCGTCGGGCCGATCAGCGGGCCGATCAGGCCCGGGATCGCCACGAACGAGAGCGCGGGCAGATAGCGTTCGGCGGGAAACGTGCGCAGCACGGCGAGGCGTCCGACCGGCAGCAGCATCGCGCCGCCCACGCCCTGCGCGATGCGCGAGAGCACGAGCTGGTTCAGCGTGTGCGCGCTCGCGCAGAGCAGCGAGCCGATCGTGAACACGAAGATCGCGCCCATGAACACGCGGCGCGTGCCGAGCTTGTCCGCGAGCCAGCCGGAGACGGGGATCATCACCGCCATCGTCAGCGAGTAGGCGATCACGACCGATTGCATGCGCAAGGGCAGTTCGCCGAGGCTGTCGGCCATCGCGGGCAGCGCCGTGTTGACGATGGTCGAGTCGAGCGTCTGCATGAAGAAGCCGGTGGCGACGAGCCACAGCATCACGGAGAGCTTGCGGGCGGAGGGCGTGGCGGGGGAGGCGGCAGTGGACGTGTCGGACATGGGCGAAGGCGGAGGCGCTGGCGGTGTCTGGCAGCCGCCATTGTAGAGAAGGCGGCGCGACGGCGCGCGTAGGGGCGGCGCGATTGCCGCGTTCGTCGCGTGCTGCGCGGCCGCCGCGAGGTTGCGTGCTTAGGCGTCGAGCCTGGCCGCCGCCGCGAAGAACGCCTGCGCGCGTGGATCGAGCGCGAACGCCGCGTTGATGCGCAGCCACGGACACGGCTCGCCGTGCGGGCGGAAATGGCTGCCCGCCGACACGCTCACGCCGAACGCTTCGGCGCAGGCCGCGAGCCGCGCCGAGTCGTCGATATGCGGCACGCGCGACCACAGGAACTTGCCGCCCGTCTGCGTGTGCGCGAGGCCGGTGGCCTGCACGGCTTGCACAGTCCGAGCGGCGCGCGCGGCGGACGGCGCGGTGAACAGCTCCCAGCCGTGTTCTTCGAGCGAGCGCGTGGCCGCGCCGAGCGTCTCGCCCAGCCGGCGGCGCAGGCGCTCCAGATACTTGCGGTACGCGCCGCGTTCGAGCAGCGTGGCCGCCACGGCCTGCGTGAAGCGCGAACCGCTGATGCTCGTGAGCGCCTTGATCGAGGCGAGATCGCGCACGACGGCCGGGTTCGCGACCACGTACCCCACGCGCAGCGAGGACGACAGCGTTTTCGACAGTCCGCCCACATAAATCACGCGTTCGAACTGGTCGAGCGCCGCGAGCCGGTCGGTCGGATCGGCCTGGAAATCGGCGTAGATATCGTCTTCGACGATGCTGAAGCCGTGCTCGCGCGCGAGTTGCAGCAGCCGGAACGCCACGGGCGGCGAGATCGTCGTGCCGGTCGGATTGTGGAACACGGTGTTGACGAAGAACGCGCGCGGCCGGTGCTGCGCGAGCATCGCGTGCAGATGGTCGAGATCGGGCCCGCTCGCCGTGCGCGTGATGCCGACGAGCCGTACGCCGTGCAGTTTCAGCAGTCCGTACAGGTTGTAGTAGCCGGGATCTTCGACGAACACGGTGTCGCCGGGCTTGAGCAGATAGCGCATCAGCAGGTCGATACCCTCGCTCGCGCCTTCGGTGATGAGGATCTGCTGCGTGTCGGCGGCGATGCCGAGCGGCGCGAGGCGGTTGCGCAGATGCTCGCGCAGCGTGGCGTCGCCGAGCGGCGAGCCGTAGTCGACGAGACTGGACGGATCGGTGCGCGAGACGTGGCGGATCGCCTGGCCGATGGCGTCGACGTCGCGCCATGCTTGCGGCACCGAGCCGCTGTCGAGCTGGAGCGCCTCGCCCGGCAGATTCAGTTGCGCGAGCAGATGGCCCGATTCCTCGGCGGCGTTCGAGAGATCGCAGGAACCGAGCCCCGCGAGCCCGAGCCGCGCGTGCTCGCTCACATAGAAGCCCGAACCATGCCGCGAGTCGAGATAACCGAGCGAGACGAGGCGGTCGTAGGCCTCGATCACCGGAAAGCGGCTGATGCGGTAGTCGGCGGCGAGCTGGCGGATCGACGGCAGGCGCGCGCCCGGATGCGCCGAACGCGAGCGGATCCACGTTTGCACGCCGGCGACGATCTGCTCGGTGAGCGGGACGTCGCTGGCGCGGTCGAGTTCGAGTTTCATGAGCGGCCTGCGCGCAAGTGTCCGGTTTTTTCACTGCACAGTTCCGCACGAACTGTTCGGAACTGTGCATGGGTGGGCGAGATGCCGAGGGCAATAATGCTCCAACCGGGCAGGGGCTTCAAGACGTTTCGCAGTGTGATGGAAACGGCATCAATCTGGCGAATTCGAGCCAGGCCCGACGACAAAACGCACCCAAGGAGCACGGCAATGCGCGAAATCCGGATTTTCGAACTGGAGCACGGCGAGCCCGCTGAAAGCTGGCGGCTCGCGCAGGCGATGCAACTGCAGGTGAGCGAGGGCGAACTCTGGCTCACGATGGGCGGCGACGCCGACGATTACTGGCTGCGCGCGGGCGAGTCGATCCGGCTCGCGGCGGGCACGCGCGTGTGGCTGAGCGCGGGGCGCGACGGCGCGCGTTTCGTGCTGGCGCTGGGCGGCGCATCGGCTGCGCGCTCGCCGCAATGGCACGCCGAAGGTGTCGCGCGGGCGGGCGAGGCGCGCGGGCTGGCGGCGTATGTGACGCAGGCGCTGCGTTCGCGCTCGGTTCGCTGGCCGTGGAGCCCGCGCGCCGCGCAATAAGCGGCGGGGCACATGACACGCACGACACGCACGCCAGCGTCCCGCCTCATGCGGGCACGTGCTCGCCGACGTATCGCGCGCGTGGCCGGATCAGGCGGCCATCGGCGTTCTGTTCGAGCGCGTGCGCGATCCAACCGGTCACGCGACCGGCCGCGAACAGCGTGAACGCCGCGCCGCGCGGCAGCGCCAGCACGCGCTCGATGGCCGCGAGCGCGTAATCGAGCGTGGGCCGCGCGCCCGTGGTTTCCATCACCGCCTGCGCGAGCAGGTCGACTTCCGCCATCGGCGAACGCGCCGGGGCGCGCTGCGCGAGCCAGTCGAGCAGCAGTCGCGCGCGCGGATCGCCATCCGGATAGAGCGGATGCCCGAAACCGGACAGCGAGGGCGTGACGCCGCGTTCGTCGGGCGCGAGGCGCTGCGCCAGATAGCGATGCAGATCGTCCGCGTGCGCGGCTTCTTCGAACAGCGCCGCGACGCGCACCGTCTCGCCGCCGTGGCGCGGCCCCGCGAGCGCCGCGAGCCCGCCCGTCGCCGCGCCGAACAGATGCGTGCCGGTCGAGGTGATGCAGCGCACCGTGAAGGTCGAGGCGTTCAATTCGTGATCGGCGCAGAGCACCAGCGCCGCGCGCAGCAGGTCGGCCTGGATGCGCGAGCGCACGCCCCACGCATGCGCGATCTGCCGATGCAGCGGCTCGCCCGACGGCGCCGCCGAAATCAGCGCCGCCGCGAGCAGGCGCATGAGGACGGCGGCATTGTCGAGCTGCGCGTCGCGGCCTTGCGCCCAGATGCGCGGCATCTGCGCGGCGGCGGCGGGCAGCAGCACCAGCGCGCGTTCGAGCGGCGAGTGGCCGCTCCAGAGCTTGAGCCACGCCGACCATTGCGCCGCCGCGATGGGCGCGGCGGGCGCATCCAGCACGCGGCGCGGCGTGCATTCCCACAGCAGCGCGGCGACTTCTTCGAGCGAGGCGTGGCGCGCCAGTTCGACGGCGTCCTGGCCGCGATAGAAGAGCCGGCCGCCCGCGATCAGCGTGATCGACGATTCGAGCACCGGCACGCCCCAGTCCAGCACTTTCTGCGCGACTTTGCCCGCGCGCTTGCCGTCGGCCTTGCGGCGCGCGAGGCGGCGCACTTCGGCGGCATCGTAGCGGCGTGCGTTGGCGGCGGCTGCGTCGGCGCTGTCGGCTTGAGGGGCGTGCGCGGTTGCGCCCGCTGCGGGCGCGGAACTGAGCAGCCCGCGGCTCACATAGGCGTAAAGCGTGGCGCGGCTGATGCCGAGTTCGGCGGCGGCTTCGGCCGCGGTCATATAGCTGGACATGGTGGCGGGCGTCGGGAAACCGGAAAAATCGATCTATATTGATCATGATAATCAAGATTGATCGACATGCCAGCGCGCTTTTACCCTTGGAGCGTTCCCGTCAACGATTTCCCGCACAAGGACTCCCGCCATGACACCCCGCGACGCGCTCGATCATCTCTGGATGCTGGCTCACCCCGACGACGGCGCGGCCGCCGCGGCGCTCGATTTCGTCGATATCGACGGCGACGATCCGGGCTTGCCGTCGGTGTTTCGCGTCGGCACGCTGGCTTCGGCCGCGATCGGTGCGGCGGGGCTGGCGGCGGCGCGTCTGCATGCGCTGCGCGGCGGACCTGATCAGCGCGTGGCGATCGACGTGCGGCGCGCGCTCGCGGCGTTTCGCAGCGAGCGCTATCTGAGCGTCGATGGCGGCGCGCCGTTCGAATTGCGCCATCCGGTGACCGGCTACTTCGAAACGCGCGATGGCCGCTGGATTCAGCTGCACGCGAATTTCGCGCATCACCTGCACGGCATCCTGCGCGTGCTCGGCTGCGGAGAGTCGCGCGACGAGGTGGCGCGCGCGATCCGCAATGACTGGGACGGCGCGGCGCTCGACGCGGCGCTGGCGGAAGCCGGGCTGTGCGCCGCGCTCGTGCGCACGCTGCGCGAATGGGCCGCGCACGAACAGGCGCGCGCGGTGGCGGGCTTGCCGCTGTTCGAGATCGAGCGCATCGGCGACGCGGACCTCGATGCTCGCGACGCGTTGCGGACCGCCGGCGCGCGTCCGCTCGACGGCCTGCGCGTGCTCGATCTCACGCGCATCATCGCGGGGCCGGTCGCGGGGCGCACGCTCGCGCATCATGGCGCCGACGTCTTGCTGATCAACGGTCCGCATCTGCCTAACATCGCGCCGCTCGTGATCGACAACGGACGCGGCAAGCGTTCGGCCACGCTCGATCTGCGCGACGAAGCGCGGCGCGCGCAACTGCATGCGCTGGTGCGCGACGCCGATGTATTCGTGCAGGGTTATCGTCCCGGCGCGCTCGCGGCGCACGGTTTCTCGCCCGAGGCGCTGGCGCGCGAGCGGCCCGGGATCGTCTGCGTGTCGATCTGCGCGTATTCGCATCGCGGTCCGTGGCGCGAGCGGCGCGGCTTCGACAGCCTCGTGCAGTCGGCGAGCGGCATCGTCTGGAGCGAGAGCGTGGCGTCGTCGGCGTCATCGTCGCAACACGCGCCGTTCGCGAGTCCGCGTCCGTTGCCGTGTCAGGCGCTCGATCACGCCACCGGTTATCTCGCCGCGTTCGCCGCGATGACCGCGCTCGCGCGCCGCGCGAAAGAGGGCGGCAGCTGGCACGTGCGCGTCTCGCTCGCGCAGACGGGCCGCTGGCTGCAAACGATGGGCACGCTCGACGACGGCCAGCGCGCGCCCGAGGTGAGCGCGGCCGACGTGGCGGACTGCATGGAAGAAATGGCTACGCCGTTCGGCCGCGTACGCGCCGTGGCGCCCGCCGAACGGCTCGAACTTACGCCTGCGTTCTATGCGCGGCCCTGCGTGCCGATCGGCACCGATGCGCCGCGCTGGACCTCGTGAATCGGCTCAACGTCAGGCATCGGCGAGCCCAGGCAAGCCGCCGCTTACTTGCGCAACTCCGCGACGAAGTCGTAATAGTCGTTGCGGCAGTAGGTATCGGTGAGTTCGATGGCGCGCTGATCGGCGGTGTAGCCCACGCGCGTGATCAGCAGCAGCGCTTCGTTGGGCGCGATGCTCATCTGCTGCGCGATTTCCTCGCTCGCGTTCACGGCGCGGAAATGCTGGAGCGCGCGCACGATCGCCAGTCCGCGCTGTTCGAGAAAGCTGTAGAGCGAGTCGCCGATCGCGTTCGGATCGGGAATCAGCGCGGCGGGAAACGTGGAGTTTTCGACGGCCATGACGATGCCGTCCGCGAGACGCAGACGCTTCAGACGCGTGACGGCGGCGGCGGGCGACAGGCCGAGCTGGATCACCTCGTCGCGGCTCGCGGGCTGGATCTCGCGCGAGAGCCAGCGCGAACTGGGCGTGAAACCGCGCTGGCGCAGCATTTCGCTGAAGCTCGTGAGGCGCGAGAGCGGATCTTCGTAGCGCGGCGTGATGAAGCTGCCCGCGCCTTGCGTGCGGCGGATCAACCCTTGCTCGACCAGCAGCGCGATGGCTTTGCGCGCGGTGATGCGCGAGACGCCGAGCGCGTCGGCGAGCACGCGCTCGGACGGCAGCGCCTCGCCGGCGTTCCAGCGATTCTCGTGGATCGCGTCGCTGAGCTTGCGCGCGAGCTGCAGATACAGCGGCGTGTCGTTGTCCGGGTCCGGGCGCAGGCCGCGCCAGCGGTCTTCCGTGGGAGCGTTCATGGGAGGCAGGCATGAAAGGCGAACGGCAATTTTATGACATAGGCGGCGCCGCGCGGTAATGCCGGAGTTACGCGCGTGCGCATGCCCGTCGCGACACGCGGCGATACACTGGGCGCTTTGCCGGACGTCGCGCTGAACCTGGCGTTGGACGCAAGGCATCGCGAGGGGAAAACACATGAGCACCGATATCGCCAGCATCGCGCTGCCCGGCGGCGAGCGCATCGCGAAGCTGGGCCAGGGCACGTGGGAAATGGGCGAGCGCGCGTCGCGCCGCGCCGACGAGATCGCCGCGCTGCGCGAGGGCGTCGCGCTCGGCATGACGCTGATCGACACCGCCGAAATGTACGGCGACGGCGCGACCGAGGAACTGGTCGGCGAAGCGCTGCGCGGGCTGCGCGACGAGGTGTTTCTCGTCAGCAAGGTGTATCCGCACAATGCGAGCCGGCGCGGCGTGGAGCGCGCCTGCGAGGCGAGTCTCGCGCGCCTCGGCACCGATCGCATCGACCTGTATCTGCTGCACTGGCGCGGCGGCGTGCCGTTCGAGGAAACCGTCGAGGGCTTCGAGGCGCTCGTGCGCGCGGGCAAGATCCGGCACTGGGGCGTGAGTAATTTCGACGTCGACGATATGGAGGAACTGGTCGCGCTGCCCGGCGGCGCGGCGTGCGCGGCCAATCAGATTCTCTACAACGTCGCGCGGCGCGGGCCGGAGTTCGATCTGCTGCCGTGGAGTCTCGCGCGCGGCATGCCGGTGATGGCCTATAGCCCGGTCGATCACGCGCGGCTGCCGAAGCGCTCGCCGCTCGACGATATCGCGGCGGGGCATGGCGTATCCGTGTGGCAGGTTGCGCTGGCTTGGGTGCTGCGTGCGCGCGGCGTGTGTGCGATTCCGAAGGCGGCGCGCATCGAGCATGTGCGGGAGAACCGCGCGGCGCTCGACCTGAAGCTAGGCGAGACCGATCTCGCGGCGCTCGATGCCTACTTCAAGCCGCCGCGCGGCAAGCGCGCGCTGGAGATGTTGTAACGGGAGGAGAGGGGTGGCGCTGTGCCCTGCTGATGTGTCCAGGGGCACAGCTCACGAGAAACGCGGCCGGGTCGCCAGAATACACGCGCTGTGCACGGCTTCCGGCCACCGGCGGCGGCTCCCGGCCGGGGGACCGGGAGACCGCCGCCGTTGCTGCCTGGAATGGCGCGACCGGCCGTCGCGCCAATTCGGGGTGGCTGTGGCAGCGCGTCTGCACCGCCGTGCGAGTTCAATGACTTCCGCCGCCATGGCCGCCACCGTGGCCGCCGCCGTACCCGCCGCCCGGGCCGCCCGACGATCCACCCTTGCCGAATCCGCCTCCGAATCCTCCGCCGAAGCCGCCTTTGCCGAACCCGCCGCCAAAGCCGCCGCCGAAGCCACCTGACGGTCCACCTGACGGTCCACCCGACGGCCCGCCTGAATGGCCGCCCGAAGGCCCGCCGTGGCCGCTGCCGCAACCGCAGCCGCTGGAGCCGCCGCCGTTGTTTCCGCCGCCGTTGTTACCG
>NZ_FNZM01000016.1:0-200387 GCF_900109265.1 Paraburkholderia tropica | reverse complement strand
ATCACCGTGAACAAGAACGCGATCCCGAACGATCCGGAAAAGCCGTTCGTGACGAGCGGTATCCGTCTGGGCTCGCCGGCGATGACCACGCGCGGCTTCGGCGTGAAGGAAGCGGAGCGCGTAGGCAACTTGATCGCCGACGTACTCGAAGCCCCGAACGACGCCGCCACGATCGAGCGCGTCAAAGCGCAGGTCGCCGAACTGACGACGCGCTTCCCCGTGTATAGCTGAGTCGCGCACGCGCCGCCGCCTCGTTCATCAGGACATCGTCGTGCAAACCTATCTCGGTCCGCATCGCGCGGCCAACGGCCAGACACTCGCCCTGTTCAAGGTCACGACCGGCCAGGGCGAGGTCTTCATGAGCGTCAGCCGCACCGAGTTCGGCAACGACGAACGCGCGGTCGTCGAGGTTCGGCGCGACGCGCTATTCGGTTTGTGGCGCAACGACCTGCCCGACGCGATGCGCGCGTTTCCGGCCCGAGGCCGCGACGACGCAATGTTCAACGAAAAGATCGAGCTGGCCGAGGAAGGTTTCCGGCTCGGCATCAGCGATCCCGTCCCGCTCGTGGAAGTGCGCTGCGGCGTGCGGCCCCGCCTTGTCGCTGCGCATGCCACGGCACGTCCCTACATTTCGGTGATCGACGGCGTGGCGCGCGCGCTGTGGCTCGCATCGCATGGCACGCCGTGTTTTCCCGTCGAATGCGCGGTGTCCGATGCGCCCTTGCTCGCGCGGCTCGCCGGTACGCGCCGCAGTCGGTGGATGCGCGTTTCCGAAATCCTGCCGCCACCTGATTTCGGTCGTCGCGATGCGCCGCTCAACGGCGCATCGGCTCTCCAAAGCGCGCATTGAGCGCGGCGGCTTGCACGCGCGCGTCGACCTCGCGTCCGGCGTCGTCGAGTTCCGGAGCCGATTGCACCGCGCCCGAGTACAATTCCCTCAGACAGAATACGAATACCAGACCAGATAACGGACCGGACCACGGCGCGGCAATCCGCCCGGCGAACCGGCCATCGTTTTCGTCACACAGGGGAAACCGCATGAACCGCATCTTCATGACCCGCGAGGAAGTCATCCACCTGCTGCTGGAGGCCCACGCGACGGCGCGCGGCGGCAGCGCGCCGACCCTCATCAAGCCGGTCGGGCGCGATCCCGCCAAGGTCGAGGCGCTGGACCGGTTGCTGCTCGACGTGCGCGCCGGCCGCGTCAACGAGATCCGGCTCGACGCCAACGACAGCACGCACATCGCCATCACCGACTGAGGCTAGCGGTGCTCAGGCCGCACGCGCGCGCCTGAACACCGAGGCGATTCGCCTAGCTGCGCGTCGGCACGCTCGCGCCACTCGTCGTCAAGCCACGCGCGAGACTGACGACCGCGCCCGCTGCGGCGAAGGCCGCCGCCACAGCGAGACATTTGGTCGTCCGGTCGGCAACGTTCAACTGGAACAGCATCGTCACGAGCGACGAGCCGAGACACCAGCCCACCGTTCGCGCCACCGCCACGAGTCCGCCCGCCGCGCCGCTGCGCGCGACCGGTCCGGACGTCATCATGGTGGTGTTGTTCGGCGTCTGGAAGAAGCCGAAGCCCGCGCCGCACACCGCCATGCGGATCGCGATGTCGAGGTCGCCGGGCGACGCCGGCAGCATCGCCAGCGAGACGAGGCCGCAGGCCAGCACTGCCAGGCCCACGCTGCCGAGCACCGCCGCCGGATAGCGCGCCGAAAGACGGCCGGCGATGGGCGCCGCCACGGCGACGAGCAGCGGCCAGGGCGTGACCAGCAAGCCCGTCTCGACCGCCGAGCGATGCAGCAAGGTCTGCAACAGGAACGGAACCGAGATGTACGCGATGATCTGCGCCGCGTACGAACAGACCGATGTCGCGCCCGAAAGCGCAATCACCGGAATGCGCAGCAGATCCAGCGGCAGCAGCGGCGCAGCCCGCCGGCTTTGATGCCAGACGAGGCCCATCAGGAACACCGCGCCCACCGCCAGCATGGCGATTGCCCGGCCCGTATCGTGGCCGAGAATATCGACGCCCAGTACGAGCAGGCCCAAGGCAATCGCGTTGAGCAACGCGCCCGACAGATCGAATGGACGCGCGACGCCCTGACCGCGTGGCGCGACGGCGAGAAACAGCGGAATCGCCACGACGCAGGCCGGCACGTTGACGAGAAAGAGCCACGGCCACGCGGCAACCGAGAGAATGAGCGCCGCCACCGTCGGGCCCAATGCACCCGACATCGCCACCACCAGCGCAATCGACGCAAAGCCACGCGCGATCAGACTACGCGGATAAATCGACCTGACGAGCGCCGGACCCAATGCCGCGAGACACGCGCCGCCCACGCCCTGGAGCACGCGCGCGGCCACGAGAAACGACAGCGACGGCGCACTCGCGCAGCACACCGAGCCGATCAGGAACAGCACCAGCCCGATGGCGTAAATGCGCTTATGCCCGACGATTTCGCCCAGCGCCGCCGCAGGCAGCAGACACACGGCCACGGCAAGCTGATAACCGTTCACGACCCACACGACCGCCGCATCGCTGGTCCCGAGTTCGCGGACGAGCGTGGGCAGCGCGATATTGGCGATGGCGCTGTCGAGGTTGCTCAGCAGAATGCCGAGCAGAATGCAGCCCATGACGAGCCATCGTTGGCGCTCCGGCAAGCCTTGGCCTTCTGCCGGGCGTTGCGGTTGTTCAATGTGCGTTTGCAATCTCAGACTCCAGCGGTGCGTCGTTTTTAATGACGCGAATAAAACGATTCGAACGCGATCCCGGCCAGCGCGGCGCGAATATCGGTGCTATCGATGCGAGTAATCGTCATGGCCCACTCCTTTCGAATATTCAATCCGGATTACGAACAAATACGCCGAATAGATTCACTGGGACGAAAAGACGCGGCGTCAATGGCTGAAGACGAACGCGATTTCGCCCATCGACCGGCATCACCGAAATCGATAACGTGCGAAAGGAAACTGGCGGGTATGACAACGAGAAAGTCGAAAAGCGGTTTCATGGCGGCAATCGGGCGTAGTGGATCATCGCCCCAAGCCACAGGCTGACGATCAGTTACGCGTTGATTGACGTAAACGCTTACGATCACCATTGCGGCGACCGGCGTATGTTAAGGCAGTGATTATTTTTGTGCAATCACGCCAACTGGCGAAACAGGCTTGCATAAACATGACAGGCGAGCGTGGTTTCGTCGTGCTTTAACGCGGTGAATGCTTTTGAAGCGCCGATTCAGGAAGGCGACAAACGAGTCCGCCCGCCGCCAGTGCGGCATGCGAACTCGTCGGTCAATGGAGATCTCTCAGATTCCAGCGTATCGCCGTTCGTGAATGACGGCGTGCCAAGACGGTAATCGACGGTAAGATTTGCATCAACTGCGCTAAATCGCTACAGCCAACACTTCATTTCCAAATATTCCGGATAAGTTGCCAGAACGATTGATTCGCTGGACACCCTCGCATCTATCCGCTACGTAAGCCGTCGTAATTTACGTAAATGGACGTGCATCCGTCGCCCTGTTACCGTTTTCGTGTCCGTGGCGTGGTTGCCGCGGATACCTCCAGATCGATTCCGCTCCGGAAAAGGTCTTTCCGTCGCGTCCACCCCGGTCGCGACGGCTTTTTATGTCATCGCTTGCGTCGTTTTGCTGAATCCCCACATGAACGGCCATCATGCCGAGCATGCATATCCGGTCCACGCCCGGAGCGAGCAACGCCTGGCGCGTCGAGCGCGATCCGAAGCGTGAGCGACGCCCGCCGGAACTGCCTCACGGCACCAGCACGGCCTTCGCGCCACCCGCGCCTTCGTACGCCATCGCCGCGTCAATCTGCGCATAACGGAACGTGTCGCCGATGCGCGTGCGAAACAGCGGATCGTCGATCACCGTTTCCAGCGCCTGCAGCGCGGCCTCCAGCCGCCCACGATCCTTGACGGTGGCGCTGTCGAAATTGCTGAAGCGGCGGATGACGAGATTCTTCATCATCACCAGCGCGCTCGGAAACGAGACTGGCGACGCCCCGTCCAGAAAGCCGTAGCACCAGATGGTCGAATTCACCGGCAACGCCGTGGCGACTTCGCTGAGCAAACTGCCGCCGACGCCATCGAACACTGCCGTCGCGTCGAGTTTGGCCGCGCGTTCGGCGAGTTCAGCCGTGAAGCCTGCGCCGGTCGCGATCACGTGCTCGACGCCCGCCGCGCGCAGCGCATCGCGCGCCGCGTCGGTGCGCACGAGGAAAATGGCCGACAGGCCGCGACGGCGAGCGAGTACCGCCAGCGCATTGCCGGTCGCCGAATGCCCCGCCGTCACCACGATGCCGCGATGTCCGGCCGCGACGCTCTCCTCGATAAAGGCGTAGGCCGTCATGACGTTGACGAGCGAGCCGCTGTAATCGCGCGACTCGACGTGGTCGGGCAGGATCAGGCAACTGGTGTACGGCACCTGCGCGCGCTCTGACCACAAGCCCACGCTTTGCGCGCTGCGCCCGAGCGAGCGGTAGATCGCCACCTGACGGCCGACGTAGCGCGACGGCACGCCTTCCCCGACGGCGATCACCTTGCCCGCGCCCGACGCGCCCCAGACGTCATGCTGAATCGCGGGCAGCGCGACGCCCACCGACGCGGGCCGCTTGAGAAAGGTCTTGTCGCCGTGATTGATCGCCGACGCCGTCATCTCGATCACTACATGGCCCGCCGCCGCCTGCGCCGGAGCCGGCACGTCACGCACTTCCAGGTCCCGCGTCGCGGTCACGCAAATCGCTTTCATCGTTCTGTTCCTCCCGAAAAAGCCTCACCTTAACGGTCCGCATCCATTGCGAAAATGGCCACAATGGACATACCATCCATTCCATTCTGGAATTGACGAGAAGGAACAACCCCGTGGATCGACTCGATGCGATGCGCCTCTTCGTCAGGCTGGTCGAGACCGGCAGTTTCACGGCCGTGGCGCGCGCCGAAGGCATGGGGCAACCGGCCGTCAGCAAGCAGATCGGCGCGCTGGAGCGCTATCTGGGCGCGCCGCTGCTTGCGCGCACCTCGCGCCGCGTGAGCGTCACGGACGCCGGGCAGGCGTTTTACGCTTCGGCAAAGGCGCTGCTCGACGATTTCGATCTCGCGGAATCGGCGGTCGGCGTGCGGCAGCAGTCACCACGCGGCCTGATCCGGCTCAGCACGTCGCCCGTGCACGGACGCCTGTGCATCACGCCGCTGCTGCCCGCGTTCTTCCGGCGCTATCCGGATGTGGAAATCCAGATGTCGGTCTCGGAGCGCCAGGTCGATCTGATCGGCGACGGCATCGATCTCGCCGTGCGCCACGGCCGCATGCAGGATTCGGCGATGATCGCCCGCAAACTGTGCGACTCGCCGTTCGTGCTCGTGGCGAGCCGCGCCTATCTTGCGACGCATGCCGCGCCCGCGCATCCCGACGACCTCGATGCGCACGCGTGCGTGGTCTTCGCGCATGGCCGGGAGCGTCGTCCGTGGATATTCGGCTCGGGCGACGAGGCGATGGCCTACCTGCCGCGCGGCCCGTTCACGACCGGCGACGCCGAGCAGATTCGCGCGGCCATTCTCAGCGGGCTCGGCGTGGCGCAAGTGCCAGCGTGGGTCGTCGCGCCGGAGATCGCAACCGGCGACGTGCAGGTGCTGCTGCCGCAGTTTCAGCGCGACTCGCTGCCCACGCATCTGGTGCATCCCGCCGGCCGGCGCGTGCCCATGCGCGTCAAACTGCTGATGGATTTTCTGCTGACGGCATTCGCGGACGCGAGCTGAAACGATGGCGACGGCGACGGGCGGAGTGCATGGATCGTTGCGCACGCATCAAACCGCAGCCGCGACGCCCACCGTCATCAACATGCCATAAGCGGCTTGTACGCTCGGGGGTCACGAAAACTCCCCTCTGCGATTCGCATGCAATCCGTCACTCCAGTGTGCGATCGGGCATCCCTGCGCGCCGTCCGTTTCAGCGTCCTCGCGAGCGCCACGCTGGTGGCCCTGCAGCTCACGATCGGCTGGTGCGCGGATTCGCGGGCCATCATCGCCGACGGCACGCATACGCTCGTCGATCTGCTCGTCGACGCGGTGCTGTTCGCTTCGCTCTTTCTGCGCCTGCGGCAATGGCGCGGGATGCCCGCACGCGCCCTGTCGTGGACGCCGGCCACGCTGTGCACGGCGCTATCCGCGTTCGCAGGCGCGACGCTTCTCGCGCAGGGCATGGGCGCGTTCTCCGGCGATCCGACTGCGGCAGCGGCAACATCGGCGACGACTGGTGGAAGCTCGGAAAGCTGGGTGCTGCTTGCGGCGTTGCCGGTCATCGCGATCCGCGAGTACATGGCGCGTCGGCTCGGGGCGACCGCCGAGTCGGTTTCCGATACCGACGCCCACGCGGCGAGCGTCCTGAGCGCGAGCGCCTGGCACGCGCGCATCGACGCCTTGTCGGCCTGCGCGGCCGCCGTGGGCGCGGGCGGCATCCTCGCGGGCTTCGGCGGGCTCGACCAGATCGCGACGGGCTTAATCGGCGTCATCATGCTCGCCACTGCGCTCTTTTCAGCCAACAGCCCGGTGCGCAAAGGTCTCAGACGCCTCAGAAACCTGGCGTCGCGCGCCCTCCGCGCACGCGCCGCCGCCGGGCAAAGCGGCAGCATCGAGGCCTGAGCGCCGCTACTGGCGTTGGCCGCACCACACTAAGACATCGGCGCGCATCGGCGACATAAGCGCGCCGCTCCCCTCCGTCCATCGCCTTCCGTCCCCGCCAAAAACTGACATAACCCAACTGCCGCTCCGGTTATTCCGCCCACAATAAATGATAATGGTTATCATTTACAAATCCTGACGACGTAGACACCCGGTCTGCGTAAAGGGCACCTACAGGAGCCTCGATCATGCAACGGCACGCCATGCCTGCTCCCAGCCACCCGTCCGCACGCGATTCGAGCCTGACCCAGTGGCAAACCATCACGCGCCGGGCAATCGCCGCGGCGCGCGAAACCGGGGCGGCCTCGTCGCTTGCGGGCCACGAGGAAGCGCTGTGGATCGCGCGTCAACTGCTCGCCGCGCCGCCGCCCGCGCACGCGGAGGATTGCGTGGCGGCCTTCGTCGTCTCATGTCACAACCTCGCCGATCTGCATATCGATCAAGGCGACAGCGACACGGCCGCCAGCTATCTCTGCCGCGCGCACGAAGCGCTCATCGCGCTGATCCTCGACAACACCCGAACCGCCTCGCTGCGCCAGGCCGCGTTGCGCCACAGTCGCGAAACGCACCTCGCGCTCGTCGCTCACGTAGCAAGTCACGGCGCGCATCCGCTCGTGACGCGCGTCCTGCGTAGCGCCTGCCTCGCATTGAACGTCGACGGTCCCACGCAGCACTGACCCTCCACTGAACTTTTTGCTGCGCCACGCGGCCAGCCTCGCAAGGAGTCTTTCGATGTCCTATGTTTTGCCGGATCTGCCGTATGCGGTCGACGCGCTCGAACCGCACATCGATACCCGCACGATGGAGATTCACCACTCGAAGCACCATCAGACCTACGTCAACAATCTCAACGCCGCGCTCGAAGGCACCGAGTTTCAGGATCTACCGGTCGAAGCGCTGGTCGCGCGCGTCGAGTCGCTGCCCGAAGCGCTGCGTCCGGCTGTGCGCAACAACGGCGGCGGCCACGCCAATCACAGCCTGTTCTGGACCGTGATGTCGCCGCGCGGCGGCGGCGAGCCCGATGGCGCGCTGGCCGCCGCGATCGACGCCGATCTGGGCGGCTTCGCGGCGTTCAAGGACGCCTTCACGAAGGCCGCGCTCACGCGCTTCGGCAGCGGCTGGGCGTGGCTCAGCGTGAATCCTCATGGCAAGCTCGTGGTGGAAAGCACGGGCAACCAGGACAGTCCGCTGATGGCCGGGCTGATGTCGGGCAACACGCCGATTCTCGGCCTCGACGTCTGGGAACACGCCTACTACCTGAAGTACCAGAACCGGCGTCCCGAATATATCGGCGCCTTCTACAACGTCATCGACTGGGCGGAAGTCGCTCGCCGATACGCCGCCGCACGCGCATAACGACACGCAACACGCGCATGGCGCCCGGCGTCATGCGGGAGGCTCGATGAACACGGCGACAGACAGCTGCACGCTCACCGGGCGTGCCACCACGGCGATCCGCGAAGTGCTCGCGGGCGGCCCACGCGGACCGCGTTCGATGCTGCTGTTCGCAGGCCCGGCCGTGATCGCGTCGATCGCGTACATGGACCCGGGCAACTTCGCGACGAACATTCAGGCAGGCGCGGGCTTCGGCTACTCGCTGCTGTGGGTCGTGCTCGCGGCCAATCTCGTGGCGATGCTGTTTCAGGGGCTGTCCGCGAAACTCGGCATCGTCACCGGCCGCAATCTCGCGGAGCTGTGCCGCGAGCAGTTCTCGCGTCCGGCCGTCTACGCGATGTGGGTCGTGAGCGAAGTGGCCGCCATGGCGACCGACCTCGCCGAATTCCTCGGCGGCGCAATCGCGCTCGCCCTGCTCTGCAATCTCCCGCTGATCGCCGGCATGGCGATCACCGCCGTCGTCACTTACGCCATCCTCCTGTTCGAGAAAAACGGCTTCCGTCCGATGGAAATCGCCATCGGCGCGCTCGTTGCCGTGATCGGCCTGTGCTATCTCGTCGAGATGTTCATCGCGCCCGTTGCGTGGAGCGACGTCGCGCGCCATGCGCTGATTCCGTCGATGCCCGGCGGCGGCGCGCTGATTCTTTCGGCGGGGATCGTCGGCGCGACGGTGATGCCGCACGCGATCTATCTGCACTCGGGGCTGACACAGAACCGCATCGTCGGCGGCGATGCGCGCGAGCGGCGCTTGCTGGTGCGCTTTTCGAATCTGGAAGTAATCGTCGCGCTGTCAGTGGCCGGGCTCGTCAACATGGCGATGGTGATTATGGCGAGCGCCGCGTTTCACAGCAGCCACAGCGACATTGCGGAAATCGGCACCGCCTATCGCACGCTCACGCCGCTGCTCGGTGCGGGCGCCGCTTCGCTGTTTCTCGTCTCGCTGCTGTGCTCGGGCGTGTCCAGTTCGGTCGTCGGCACGATGGCCGGGCAGATGATCATGCAGGGCTTCGTCGGCTTTCGCATTCCGGTCTGGCTGCGTCGACTCGTGACGATGTTGCCCGCGTTCGTGGTCGTCGCGCTCGGCGTGAACGCGACGCAGGCGCTGATCGTCAGCCAGGTCGTGCTGTCGTTCGCGCTGCCGGTGCCGATGATCGCGCTGGTGTGCTTCACGCGCCGCCGCGACATCATGGGCGAATTCGCCAACGGACGCTTCACCGATATCGCGGCCATCGCCGCCACGGGCGTCGTTCTGGTGCTCAACGCGGTGTTGCTGCTGCAGACTCTGGGCATTGCGCTGCCGGGACTGAGCAGCGTGTAAACGCAGTTTGCGTCGATGCAAAAAAAGCGGCGCGCGCCTCGATGGCGCGCGCCGCTTTGTGTTTGGCGCTACCTGGATCTCACATCACGAATACGCGCGGCCCTGGTAATCCGTCCACTGCTGCGTGCTGAAATCGTAGAGCTTGCAGTGCTGCGCCGTCGAAAAATACCAGCGCCACGAAAACGGCTGGATCACGATGCGCTCGGGCAGCAACGTTTCGAGCGTCGATTGCGCCTCTTCGAGCCGGTACAGCGGAATGCTCATGTCGAGATGGTGCGCGGTGTGCTCCATGATGTGATGCATCAGCGCGCCGAAACGCCATTTGAACGTCAGATGCACGGTGGTCGAGATGAACGGCTGCGCGTTCGCCCACGCCGTGCGGTCGTCGTACCAGCGCACGCGCGCGTGCGTGTGGTGCACGTAGACGACGAAGCCGATCATCGAGCACCAGAACAGGAACGGCACCGCGAAGCCGAACACCAGCAGCACGAACACCGATTGCCCCGTCGCGAGCGCCGCCGCGACCAGGCCGCCCAGCCAGAACACCGCGTACACGGCAACGAGGCAGCAGTCGCGGAAGAACACCGGACGGCGCGTCGGCATGGCGGCCTTGGTCGGGAAGAACATGCGGCGCCACCAGATCTCGATCATGTAGTAGAGCCCGGGCCCCCAGCCGCTACGATAGATGCGCTCCATCATGCGGCGCGGTGCCGACAGCGCACGGAATTCCGCGAGACTCAGCGGCGCCCAGATGAAATCGAAACCCTTGAGGTTCGTATAGCCGTGGTGCACGACGTTGTGCCCGACTTCCCAGAGGCTGTACGGCGTAAGCGACGGCAGGAACGCGATGCGGCCGAGCCATTTGTTGAGCGTGCGGCGCGGCGTGAGGCTCTGATGGCACGCGTCGTGTCCGATGATGAACAGACGGCCGATCACGAAGCCCGAAAGCAGCGCGCCGGCGAACTTGAGCCAGAGGCTGCGCGCGAATACCACGAGCGCGATCAGCGCGGCAAAGATCGCATAGTCGATCAGCAGGAGGACGATGGGATAGACCGTCGTGCGTCCCGAGAGCGAAACCAGCCACGAGCGCAGGATCTTGCGGTGCGGCAGCGGGTCACCTGGCGGTATAGGCTGGACAGGTGCAGTCATAGTTCGAATTACCTCGATGATTAATAAGAAGCAGGCCGCCAACGCCAGGCGCGTGAGCGCGTGCGAAACGCGCGGGCGGCAATCATGCGTTTGCGGCGCGGCCCTTTCGGGCGGCGCGCCGCGCACCCGGAACCTTTAATCAGTATCCCGAGGGCCGTATTGATAGAGATCAAGTTTTTGAAAGTGGCTAGTCGGCGCTATCGACCGATGCCGTATTTCTCGATGCCGTCACGCGTTCGAGCGCGTCGGGGTGCTCGACCAGAATGCATTGCTTGCCCGTTCGGGCGCAGTAATCCTTCACGCGCCACCAGTCGCCGTGACTCACGCAGCCGGCCTGACAGATGACGAGATCGGCGTCGGCAAGACCCGCTTTGAGCTGTTCCGCACTGGCCGCGTTCGTGCGCACGAGGCGCACGCCGCTCTCCGCGAGCGCCCGTTCGGTGCGCGCGGTTTCGTCGGCGTGCTGGGCGGCTTCGCGGTCCTGCGCGATCCACATGACGACGCGCCTGCGCTCGGTCGGCGGCGCAGCCGTTCTCGGCTCGCTCGCGGCGTTTGAGGCGTTTGAGGCGTTCGAAGCGCTTGAAGCGTTCGAGGCGGCGACCGGCGCGCGCTTCGCTTCGGGAGAGCGGCGCATCAGCGCGTGCACTCTTGCTTCGAGCACGCGCACCTGCTGGGCGAGCGCGAGGCGCTTCGGCAGCCCCGCAATCGCCGTTTTCACGTCGTGCAATTCGTCGCGCGTCCACGCGAGCGCGGTTTCGCGGATCACCACGGCGGCCCGCAGTCGCATCGTCTGGGCTTCGAGCGCCGCGATTCTCTGCGCCTGCGCGTCGATAACGGCCGACGCGCGCCGTTGCGCCCGCCCCAACTCCCGAACCACCCTGCCGTGCTCGTCGCACAGGCGCACCCAGTTCAGATCAGTCGCCGTCATGTTCATTCACCCTCGCAGGCATTCGCGTCCGAATTGCTCGTTTTGATCCCCGCCATAATAGCAATGATTCTCATTTACCAGAAGTCTCCCTCCCGACGCTGGGGGGAATGCGCGGCGCGATGCGCGAGCGACAATGCGCTGGGGATGGGTCTTCGAGGACGAGTGCGGCCTTGCCTTCGGCCAGTGGCGTCGGCGTTTGCGGCGGATGGAGTCGAGCGTGCGGCGCGCGGCGAGACGCCGCGGCGGGATGAAGCAGGTAACAGCACGAAAGATTTAAATGGCGCGGAACGCGAAGCAACGCCCGCGCAGTCGCGACTCCTCAGTCGCGACTCAATTGACCACGCGCTCGCCCGGCCGCAACGTCAGCACGCGCACGCCGTTGCGCGTCACCGCGACCGTGTGCTCGAACTGCGCGGACAGTTTTCCGTCGCGCGTGACAACCGTCCAGCCGTCGTCCTCGGTCTCGACGGCGGCGCGGCCCTGATTGAGCATCGGCTCGATGGTAAAGACCATCCCTTCGCGCAGCGTCAGCCCCGTGCGCGGTCGGCCCCAGTGCAGCACCTGCGGATCTTCGTGCATTTCGCGGCCGATGCCGTGCCCGCAATACTCCCGCACGACCGCATAGCCATTGCGCCGCGCGTGCCGCTCGATCGCATGCCCCACGTCGCCGAGCGTGGCGCCGGGACGCACCGCGCGAATGCCCTTCCACATCGCCTCGTAAGTCACATCCACGAGGCGTTTCGCGAGCGGCGACACTTCGCCGACCAGATAGGTCTTGCTGGAATCGGCGATATAGCCGTTCTTCTCCAGCGTGATGTCGAAGTTGACGATGTCGCCGCTTTGCAGGATCTCGCTCGCGGACGGCACGCCGTGGCACACCACATGATTGCGCGACGCATTGAGCGCATAGGCGTAGCCGTACTGCCCCTTGCTGGCCGGCCGCGCCTTGAGTTCGTTGACGATGAGACCGTCGACGAGATCGTTCACCGCCATCGTCGACATGCCGATCAGGCTCAGCCGGTCCAGACGCGCGAACACGTCCGCGAGCAATTTGCCCGACTCCGCCATCAGCGCGATTTCCTCTGGCCGCTTCGTCACGCCGACGCCACCTTGAGCGCTTCCGCCGCCACGCCCGCGGCGCGCAGTTCGCGCGTGACGATCTCGTTGAACGGCGTCGTCGGATTCATTTCGCACAACATGCCGACCTTGATCCAGAACGCCGCCTGCGCGTTGATCGAGCGGCACGACACGCCGCTCGCCTTGCGGATCTGATCGTGCAGATCGTCGTCGATATTAACAATGCCCACTTGCTGCTCCGTATATATGATCCATATACGAATCATATATACGATGCCGCAAGTCGTGCAAGCGATATCTGGCTCAGCCCGCTTCGAGCGCGGGGCGCAACTGCTTCGTGTCGCGGCTGGGCGGCGCGCCGAACATGCGCGCGTACTCGCGGCTGAACTGCGACGCGCTCTCGTAGCCGACCGCGAACGCCGCCGCCTCGACGCCGATCGCCTGCGACAGCATCAGCCGGCGCGCCTCGAGCAAGCGCAACTGCTTCTGATATTGAACCGGCGTCAGCGACGTCAGCGCCTTGAATTGCCGATGAAACGCCGAGCGGCTCAGTTGCGCGACCGAGGCGAGTTCGTCGACGTGAATCGGCGCGGCGTAGCGCTGGCGCAGCGAACGGATCGCGTTCATCACGCGTTGCGAGGGGCTGTCCGCGAGCGCGAAGCGCGCCACCTCGCCGCCGTGCGGCCCGGCCAGCAGCCAGTAGCTCATCTCGCGCCGGATCAGCGGCGCGACGGTCGCAACCGCCTCGGGCGTGTCGAGCAGGCGCACGAGGCGCAGCGCGCAGTCGGCGAGCGGGCCGTCGAAGTCGGTCACCAGCACGCCCCGCGCGCGCTGCGAGGCGGCCACGGGCGGGCGCGGCATCTGCTCGACCACGCTGCGCAGTTCGCCCAGATCGAGTTCGACGATCAGCACGAGGCAAGGCTCGTCGGGCCGCGCTTCGAACACGCGGCCGAGCGACGGCGCTTCCACGCCGACCACCAAGGCCTGGCCCGCGCGGTATTCGAGCTGGCTGCCGCCGAACGTCGCCCATTTCGCCCCCTGCGCGACGATGCACATCGCCGGACTCGCGAGCCGGTAGGACGGCGGCGTCGGGTGATCGGAGCGAAGAATGAGCACGCCGTCGATGGCCGTGGCGTAGGGACTTTGCGCGGTCTGACGCTGCGTGTAACGCAGCATCGCCGCGGCGAGCGGAGCGGACATGATCGGGACAATGATGGAGAAAGTGGGCGGACGACGTGCGCCGAGCATACTCCGCCCGAGCACAATCAGGCAGAAATCAGGCGCGTTTCGGCATTCAAGCGCCCCCTCTCGCGTTCATAAAATCGCGGTACCCACTGATTGAATGAGAGAGGAAAACCATGTCACAGACGACTCAACCCCTTTCCGGCCCGATCGCGATCGTCACCGGCGGCAGCCGCGGCATCGGCCGCGATACCGTGTTGCGCCTCGCGGCGCGCGGCGTTCGCTCGATCTTCACCTACCGCTCGAACGAGCAGGAAGCGCAGGCCGTGATCGCGCTGACGAAGGAAGCCGGCGCGCCCGGCGTGGCGCTTCGGCTGGACACCGGCGTTGCCGCCGGGTTCGAGGCGTTCGCCGCGCAGGTGCGCGACACGCTCGGCGCGATGGGCGCGCAGCGCTTCGACTATCTGGTCAACAACGCGGGCACGTCGTCCGCCGCGAGCCTTGCCTCCGCGACGGAAGCCGAACTCGACGCGCAATTCGCCGTCCATTTCAAGGGCGTGTTCCTGCTGACGCAAAAGCTGCTGCCGCTGATGAACGACGGCGGGCGCATCGTCAATATCTCGTCCGGGCTGGCGCGCTTCGCGTTTCCGAATCGCGCCGTCTACGGGCCGATGAAGGCGGCCGTGGAAGCGCTCACGCGCTATATGGCGCTCGAACTGGGGCCGCGCCGCATCGCGGTCAACGTGGTCGCGCCCGGCGCGATCGCCACCGATTTCAGCGGCGGCATGGTCCGCGACAATCCGGAAGTCAACAAGGCGGTCGCCGATCACACGGCGCTCGGCCGGGCCGGACTGCCGCAGGACGTCGGACCGGTGATCGCCGGGCTGCTGTCGAACGATTTCGGCTGGGTGAACGCCCAGCGGATCGAAGTCGCGGGCGGGATGCATATCTGACGCGCGGTTTGCCGCGCGTCAACGCAAAAGCGGCGCTCCGGGAGCGCCGCTTTATTTGACCGCCCTGAATCAGCGGTCCTACTGCGCGATCTTACTGCGCAGCGGTCACGGGCTGGGCTTCGACCGTGCGCACCCAGCCGCGCGTGTCCGGCGCCTTGCCGCGCTGGATGTCGGTGAGCAGCGTGCGCAGTTGGCGCGTGACCGCACCCTCGCCGCCGTCGCCGATCTTGAACTCGCCGCCGGCGTGACGCACGGCGCCGATCGCCGTGACGACCGCCGCGGTGCCGCAGGCGAAGGTTTCCTTGACACGGCCCGACGCCGCATCGGCTTGCCATTCGTCGAACGCATACGGCGCTTCATTGACCGTGAAGCCCTCGGCGCGCGCCAGTTCGATGATCGACGCGCGCGTGATGCCGGGCAGGATCGTGCCCGACAGCGGCGGCGTGCGCAGCGAATTGTCGTCCATGACGAAGAAGATGTTCATGCCGCCGAGTTCCTCGATCCAGCGATGCGAGGCGGCGTCCAGGAACACCACCTGGTCGCAGCCGTGCGACGAGGCTTCCGTCTGCGCGATCAGGCTGGCCGCGTAGTTGCCACCGCACTTGGCCGCGCCCGTGCCGCCCGGCGCGGCGCGCGTGTAGTGATCCGACGCCCACACCGTGACGGCCGACTTGCCCGACTTGAAATAGGGGCCGACCGGACACGCGATCACGCAGAAGAGGAACTCCGAAGCCGCGCGCACGCCCAGATAGTTCTCGATGGCGAACATGAACGGACGCAGATACAGGCTGCTGCCTTCGCCGCCCGGCACCCAGGCGCGATCGATGTCGACGAGCGCTTCCACCGCGCCGACGAACAACGCTTCCGGCAGTTCGGGCATCGACATGCGGCTTGCCGAGGCGCGGAAGCGCTTGGCGTTTTCCTGCGGGCGGAACAGCGAAATCTCGCCGTTTTCACGACGGTAAGCCTTCATGCCTTCGAAGATTTCCTGGGCGTAGTGCAGCACCGCGCAGGCCGGATCGATTTCAAAAGCGCGGCGGGGACCAACTTTGGCGTCATGCCAGCCGAGGCCTTCCTTCCAGCGGATCGTGACCATGTGGTCCGTAAACACCTTGCCGAATACGGGGTCAGCTAACGACGCGGTGATGGCGGCGGCGGGCGTCGGCTGCGGGTGGCGTTCGAGGGTAAACTCGGGCTGGGGAGTGGCAGTCTTGTTCATGGCGTGTAAAAAAGCTGGAAAAATGCGCCCGTAATGGTCGGCGGCCCTCCAGTATGGCAATTTCGTCGCGGACGCGCCAGCGAACCCGCTTATTTGTGCAGTGCAGTAACGGCGGTTTCGACGTCGCAGCCTGCTTTCGTCAAGCGCTGGTGGACGGTGGAGCGACGGCTGGCGACGGCCCCGAGTCGCCATGAGTCGCTATGAGTCGCCATCTGTGCCGGAAGAATGACCGATCTGCGCTCGCGCCTTGCGGCGCTTCCGGGCGGAACCTTGGGCGACGGCAATCCGCTCCGCAGACAATTTCCGCCGATCAGCCCATTACTCAGGATTACCAGGAAAATCGCCTCGGCAAGAAGTCGACACCCGGGCCTTTCCAGATCACCCACGCTTAATTTGTCGGGATACGATGCGCTCTCGCCAGGAGCATTGCGTGAAGGAAAATGTAAGGAAAATCGTCGCTGAGTTGAATGCACGCGGCATTCAGTTGCCGGACGGCGATATTCGCCTCGGTGGCTTCGGCGACTCCGCAGCGCTTTCGAATTCGCTGATCGATCTGATCGTTGCCGGCGCGAAGCGCGCAACGTCCAGCCTGCTCTGGTCGTGGCACTTCGACAACGAGACGCCACCCAGGACGGGCGACGTCGAAATCGTTCTCGACTGGCAGGGCGCGCCCGCCTTGATCCGCCGGACCACGCAAGTCGACATCACGCCGTTCGATTGCGTGGCCGCGGATTTCGCGGCCGGCGAAGGAGAAGGCGATCTTTCGCTCGCGTACTGGCGAAACGAACATTGGCGCTTCTTCAGCGAAGAATGCAGGCGAATCGGCCGTGTGGCGGAAAAGACCATGCCGGTCGTATGCGAGCGCTTTGAAGTGCTTCGGGCGCTGACGCCCACGCAATGAATTGTTAGCGGCTAATCTCGGCTAATCTCGACCAATCCCTATTCCCACTAACGATCGCTAACCCGCCCCGATCCCATGTAAATCCCTGCTCGTCCCGCACTACCTCATGTCGCCGCAACCCTCACGGGTGCGGCCGGTTTTGCACGAACAGGGAATTGATCCATGGAATTCAATCCGGACACGGGCGCGCTCGCGCCCTCGCCGCAACTCGCCCATTCCGAAGAATGGTTCGGCGCTTATCGCGACTACTGGTGGAACGCCGATTTTCTCGACCTGATGGCCCAACGCTGGCGACTCGCGGATCGCCACAGTCTGCTCGATATCGGCTGCGGACAATGTCACTGGAGTCGCTTGCTCGCGCCGCGCATGGCGCGAGGCGTGCACGTGAGCGCGCTCGATCGCGATGTCAAATGGGCGGCGGGCGACGCTGCGATTGCATCGGCATTCGCGGCTTTCGGCGCGAGCGTCGCGTTTCGGCAAGGCGATGCCCAGGCGTTACCGTTCGCCGACGACAGCTTCGACGTCGTGACCTGCCAGACCGTACTGATCCACCTTGCCGACCCGCTCGCCGCCTTGCGCGAAATGCGCCGCGTCGTGCGGCCCGGCGGCATCGTGATCTGCGCCGAACCCTGCAATCTGGTGCAGGCCGCCCTCGCGAACGCGACGACCACCGACCTGTCGATCGACGAGCTTTGTGATGCGTTTCGTTATGCGCTGCTGTGCGAGCGCGGCAAGCGCGCGGCCGGAGAAGGCGTGTTATCGCTCGGCGATCGCTTGCCGCGTGTGTTTCAGCTCGCCGGATTCACCGGCATTCAAACCTGGCTCTCGGATAAAGCCGCGCCAATCCTGCCGCCTTACGACGATCACGAAACGCGCGTGAATCTGGCTGAATTGAATGCGGCGCATGACGTCGCTCGCGCGGCATTGTGGGAGAGTCAGGTCGATGGCTGGGTCGCGGCGTTGCATGACGTCGAAGCACAGGCGTTCGTGGCCGGCATCCACGCAAAACGCGCAGAAAGCCAAAGCGAATTGCGCGCGTCGATGCCCAATGCTACTGGGACAGCGGCGCAACGCTCACGTATTTAGTCTCGGCGGGTAAATAACGGCGAGGGGCGCGGGCAAGACGCCCGCGCATTCGACATGCCGATGTCCCCATACGGCGAGCGCCGGGCGGACGAAATAAAAAGTGCCAGCAGTCGCTGGCACAAGCCGATCTTGCCGGGGAAGCAAACACGGCGGGGAAATCAGTGAACCGAATTAACTGTTCGGTACAAATCAGACACGCAGTGTAATCGCGACGCTCCAAAAAATCCATGACTCCCCAAATTTGTTTTGTAACTCGCGTGAATAAACATCAGACGAAGCGCGGTCGATTCAATCGATACGAATAATTCGAACGAACGGTTGTCTTATTCGCCGTCGCGAATCACACGTTGTTGATCGGGCGTGTCGCTGGACGCACTCATGCGTTCCCGATAGCGAACGTAATCGGCACCCGGCGACGTCTTGGCGATATACATCGCGGTATCGGCCTTCGCCAGCAATTCTCCGGCATGGTCGCCATCGGCGGGAAACTCGCTCACGCCAATGCTCACGCCCACATCGACCGAATGCGAGCCAACGGGCACGGCCAGGCGCATTGCGGCCTGAATGCGCGCCGCCGTCGAGTCGATCGCATCGGGCGAATGCACGTCGCCCGCGAGGATCACGAACTCGTCGCCACCGAAACGCGCGACGATATCCGTCTCTCGCAGCGCCGCGCGCAGACGCTGCGCCACCACAACGAGCGCGGCGTCGCCGGCGGAATGACCGAAGTGATCGTTGATCTGCTTGAAGCCGTTCAGGTCGACGAACAACACCGCCAGTTTTTCGCCGCCCAGCGCAGCGCGACCGATCGCGAATTCGAGCTGATCCATGAAACGCATGCGGTTCGGCAAACCGGTCAGCGCGTCGTGCCCCGCGAGATGCGTCAACTCTTCCTGACGCGCGTGCAGTGCGTGCACCTGCGAGCGGATCTCGCTGCGCATGCGCTCGAAACAGCGCGCGAGCACGCCGATTTCATCCGAACGCGCAACCGGCAGACGTTGAATCGCCGCGTCGTCGAAGATGTGCGTCACCGCATAGGCCAGCGTGCGCAGCGGACGCACCAGCGCACGCGCGAACAGTATCGCCAGCACGATCGCGATGACGCTCGATATCAGCGCGAGCCACACGATCTGCGCACCCAGCGCGTTGGCGGGTTCGAGCACGTCGCTGAGCGGCCGCGCGAGCCCGAGCGTGACGAAGTGCCGGTCGTCCACGACGCCATATGGCAGGCGCGCGAACGCGAAGACCTCGGCGGGCGGTTCATGCGCGTGCGCGAAACCGTTAAAGGTCACGTTCGACTGGTTGCCGTCGAAGAGCGCCGCGGTGAGCGGGAAAGTTTTCTGCATCAGCACACGGCGCCCGCGCGCGAAACCGAAGGTCTGCGACGGGTCCGGATGCACGAGAAAATCGCCCCACTCGTTCGCCATGTACACCGCGTAATCGGACGGCAAATCGCGTTCGATCCGCTCGAACACGCGCGTCAGATCCACGTCGATCACGAGCACGCCGATGTTGCTGCCGCTCGTGTCCGCGACGGGCGTGCCGATGCGCACCACCGGCTGATCCGGGTCGGACGCCGCGCCGCCCTCGAGTCCGATCTGCGAAAGATAGACGTGCCCCGCATTCGCGGTCAGCGTATCGAACACATAGGGAAACTGGCCTTTCTCCTGCAGCTCGTCGTCGGGCACGACCGTGATGCCGTGCTCGCCGCGCGCGACGCGCACGCGTTCGAGGCCGAAATTCGAACGCGAAATCAGACGGATCTGCCGATACTCGGGATGTTGCAGCATGAAGCCGACGAAAACCTGCTTGAGCCGCGTGCTGCCGAGCCCGGACGCTTCGCCGAGCGCAACCTGCACCGACGACGGCAGCGTTGCGAGCACGAGCGCGTCGGCGGCGACGTCGCCGAGCGCGGCGGTGAAACGCTGGCCGAGGAGCTGCGTCGAGGTCAGCAGGCTGCGCTCCGCTTCGCGCATGAGCAGCCGGCGATTGGCCTGATACGTCGAATAGCCGGTCGCGCCCGACGCCAGCACGCCGATGCACACCAGCAGGATCGAGAGCCTCGCCGTCAACCCGAGCTTGATCATTGCGGGAAGGTCCTCAAGCGATCACCCGATTCGATGCGCTGCCAGAGCGCCTCGCGCTGGCCGATGTTCTCGACGAGTTGCAGCCAGACGAGCTTCGGCCCCGCATCGGACGCGCCGCCGGGCACCGGCATCATCGTGTTCGCAAGCCCTTCGCGCTGCGTCAACTGCTTGCCGATCTCCGGCTCCTGCATATAGTCGAGCCATTGGTGCGCGAGGTCCAGATTGCTGGCGTTGCGCGTGATCGCCCAGCAATCGAGCCAGGCGAGCGCGCCTTCGTCGGGCATCACGTAGCCCACGTCGACGCCCGCCTTGCGCAACTGCTCGACCTGCTGCGTACCGTAATTGCCGAACATCAGCGCCGCGTGATGCTGCACGAACAGCGCCGTGGCCTCTTCGGGCAGTGTGTAATAGGTCAGAAGATTGCGCCGCAAATTCACGAGCTCGCGCGCGACGTCGCGCATCTGCCCGGGCGTCAGATGAAACGGATCGGGATAGCCCAGCGCGAGCGCCGCGAACGAGAAGTTGTGCTGCGCGCTATTGAAATCGAGCACCTTGCCGCGATAGCGCGGATCCCACATCACCCGCATCGAACTCGGCGCGACCGCAAACTGCTTGCGGTCGTAGATGAGTCCCATCGACGACCAGGTGAACGGAATGGCGTATGCGTGACCGGCATTCACGAGTCCGCGAATGTCGGAGAGGCGCTGAAAAAACGGCTGCTGCCAGCGGCGGTTGGGAATTTTCGTCAGGTCGAGCGGGCTCAGCATGCCCGCCTGCGCGTAGCGCGCGATCTCGGCGGTATTGGCCGCGAGCACGTCGAAGGGCGGCGGCACGGCGCTATGCATCTGCGCCCACAGCGCTTCATCGGAATCGACGATGGTGACTTCGACCTTGGCGTGAAAGCGCTTTTCGAACGCCTGGACCCAGTCGTCGTCGGCATAGCCGGGCCACGCGAGCACGCGCAACACCGACTGGCGCGGCGTGTTGGAGTCCGCAAGGGTGCCGGTCCAGAGAAAGCTCAAGCCGAGAATGACAACGGTGACGGGCGTCACCCATCCACGCTTGCGACAACGACTGCCCGCACCCGGAATGACCCTGCCAACGACGGTAGTGAAGCGTCGCCACATGTCGCCAACTTATTCGATGCCGTTTTAAGGTTCCGCGTCGCACGGTCCCCTTTTTGACAGAACGAAGACATGGCTTCGCTCGCCCCCGATTCAAAGCGGGAAGCCGATATCGACGATATCGAATATCACACGTGCCGGATTCCCGACGCATATTCTATCGAAGAAAGAAAATGAGAATATGCGTTTCGGGTTTTTATCCACACTGGAGAAAAACGGTCGTTTTAAATGGGCGATTCGTGTAGTGCGGATTGCTGTTTCGTGGATGGAATGGCGGCGTAATGAAGAAGTCATTGAATTGGCGATGACTACACCGCGCGCCGCTCATCGATTCGACTTCACCTCGCTGCCGCCACCATCGCAAGCGCCGGGTCCGCTGCCCATTCCTGCAACGATCCATCGTAGATCGAGACATCGTCGCGGCCCGTCAAGGTCAGCGCGAGTGCATCCACGGCGGCTGAAATTCCGCCACCGCAATACACGCAAACCGGCTGTGCGCGATCGAGCGCGCCCAGCGCCGCGTGCAAAGCGGGAACCGCCGCGTACCGCCCGCTTTCATCGAACAGCCCGCGTGCGGGCACATTCACACTGCCCGGAATATGCCCGCGCCGCGCATAGCGGCTCGCCGAAACACCCGAAAACACCTCAGCCGACAACGCGCACACCAGCGTGCTGCGAACCGCACCCGCCACGATCGCTTCGACATCGGCGCGGTCGGCCCACATCCCTGCGCGCTCGCGCACCTCGATATGCCCGCGCGCCACCGCCCTTCCCGGCCCGCTTTCGACCGGCAGATCCGCCGCCCGCCAGGCGCGCCAGCCGCCATCGAGCACACGCGCATCGATGCCGATCCAGCGCAGCATCCACCAAAGCCTGGCGGCCCAGAATCCATCGGCGCGATCGTAGATCACCACGCGCGATCCGTTGCTCACGCCCAGCGTTTCAAGGCCGTGCGCGAGCGCGGACGGCGCAGGCCGCATGAACGACAGCGTTTCATGCGGCGCGCTCAACACGGCGCTCAGATCGGCATGACGCGCGCCCGGCACACGTTGCGCGAGCCAGCCGTCGTAACCGCTCGCCACGCGGTAATCGCCGTCGAAACGCGGCGACGGCAATTCCACATGCGCGTCGAGCACCACGAGATCCGGCTCGCCCAACTCGCGCGCGAGCGCCGCCGCTTCGACCAGCACGTCGGCGCGACGTGTATCGTGTGTCTGCTCAATACTCATGCTTTGGTATCCTGACGATATCGATTTCGTAACCACGCAAGCAGACGCATGCCGTCCTCGCTCTCGAACCAGCGCGCGTGCCCGATCAGATAGCCATCGTACGCAGCGTTCACTCCCGTTTCATCGCCAAGGATATCGTCGAAATACTCGACTTCGAGCAGCGCGAATTCGGTGTGCACGATCGGCAGCAGCGCGATCAGCGCTTCGTGCTCGGCCTCGCTCAACGGCGCGAGCGACGCGTAGCCGTCGAGCAGCGCGGCGATCTGCTCGTACTGCACCGTGCGCGTTGCGGGCGCGGCGAGCCAGTCGATCGTATTGCGCTCGATGGCAAGCGCGAGATCGTAGACCGCACAGGTGCGATCCGCGAGACCGAAGTCGAGCACCGTGCGCACCTGCGCGCCCGGCGCGGCATCGGTCCACAACAGGTTCGACGCGTGCCAGTCGCCGTGCGTCCACTGAGAGCGAAGCGCCGGCAGCCACGGCACGAGCCGCGCGTGAGCGGGCGCGATGACCTCGGCGATATCGGCGCGCCAGTTGTGTTTCGCCAGCGAGCGCGCGAGGCCGGGTTGCGCCTGCACCCAGGCGTCGAGCGTCGGTTCGAGCGTCGGCGAACTCAGCACGCGAAAGCTCGACAGCAACGGCTGAAACGCGCGCGCGGGCGCGTCGTAATCGGCGGCGGCCAGATGCAGACGCGCCAGCGTGCGGCCCGCCGACCACGCGTGGCTCGCGTGAAAAAACGGCTTCCACGACATCACGCCGCGATACGCGTCGAGTCCCGGCGCGGCCGCGTGCACCTCCCAGGTCCAACCGTCCTGCGCGATGGCCGTGCGCCCCGCGCGATCGGCGAGCACCTCCGCGACCGGCACGCCGCGACTGCGCAGATGCGCGATGAAGCCGTGTTCTTCCGCGAGGCCCGCAACGCTGCGCAAACGCGCGTGATGACGCTTCACGAACCACGCGCGGCCATCGAGCGTATGCGCGAGCACCGCCGATGAAAACGGCCGCGGGCTGTGCCACGCGATCTTCGCGAGCGGCGCGAGATCGGCAAAACCGGCGAGCAGGCGCTCGACTTCGTCACGCGTGATGAGCGGCCAGTCGCGCTCGGCCTTCTCTCCGTCGACTGTGAATTGCGGCGCGGCGCGCGCGGCGGCGTCGCGCGTGTCGGCTTTCGCGGCGGGGTCGATATCGTGATCGTTATCTTGTTCGTGCTTCATGATGTCGATGATCTCGTTGGCGTGGCCGCATCAGACCCGGCTGCCCGACGCCGCATACGCGGCCTGCTCGGCATCGGCACGCAACGCACGCGACCAGTCGCGCCAGCCGAGCGCCGCAAGCAGCAGGAACAGCGCATACAGCCCCGACGTGAGATACAAGCCCTTATAGATGAACACGCCCACGTAGATCACATCGACCACGATCCACAAGGTCCACGACGCGATGTAGCGCCGCGCGGTCCAGTATTGCGCGACCAGACTGAACGCCGTGAGCGAGGCATCGACCCAGGGCAGCGCCGCATCGGTGAAATGCGCCATCGCCGCGCCGAGCAGCACGCTGCCGACCACCGCCGCGAACAGGTCGGGCGCGAGACGCGCGAGCGTCAATCCGCCGACCGGCACGACCGGCTGCGCGTCGTCGCTCGCCTGCTGCGCGCCGCCGCGCTGTTGCGCGAGCCAGCGATGCCAGCCGTAGAGTTGCAGCACCGCGAATGCGCCTTGCAGGAGCGCATCGGAATAGAGCCGCGCGTCGAAGAAGATCCAGCCATACAGCGCCACCGAGGCCAGCCCGACCGGCCAGCACAGCATCTTGCGGCGCGCCGTGAGCCAGATGGCGAGCGCGCTGACGATAACGCCGATGATTTCGAGTGCGGACATGATGTGTAGAACGTTCCTTGTCGGGTAGCGGGTACGTACGGGCGGGTGCGTACGGGCTTGTGCGTCGTTTATTGCCGCGTATCGTCGGGCAGAAAGGCGTTGGTAAATGCGTGCGGACTCTGCGAGGCGTCGCGCAGCACGCCATGCCGGCCAAGCCATTGCGCGTAAGGATGCACGAGCGCCTCGCGCTGCACGCCCCACGTGCCGTCGTGCGTCCACGTGGGCGCGATCAGCGGCAGCGAGCGCTTGAGCAACGCGCGCGGGAAATACGGAATCACGCGCTCCAGCGACGGCAACGCCCGCTCGGGCTCCTGCGCGACCGCCAGATAGCCGCGTCGCGCCGCCGCCAGAAACCCGCGCACGAGTTCGCCGCGCGTTTCCAGCGTGTCCTCGTGCGCGCCGAGCAGATAGCTATGATAGGCGGGCGCGCCGATTTCATCGACCGGCCAGATGCGCCGCTCGTCGTCCGGCACGCGCGAGGCGAACAGCGTGTCCCACGCCCAGTAGCTGCCGAACGAGGCGTCCGCCTCGCCGTCGAGAAAGCTTTCGGGCGGCAGTTCGCGCACCCCGCTATCGACGATGGTGATCGCATCCGGATCGCCGCCGTCGTGCGCCACGAGATGGCGCACCATCGCCATGCCGCGCGGCGTCGGGTTCAGCGCGAGACGCCGTCCCGCCAGATCGCGCGGCCGTTCGATGCCGGTGGCCGCGACGGTCTGGATCGTCTCCAGCGCGCGATGGTTGATCGCCGCGATGCCGACGAGCGGATGGCCCGCCTCGCGCTGCACGAACAGGCGATTGCTCGGGAACACGCCAAAGTCCACGTCGTGGCGCGCGAGATGCGCGAGCGCGTCGCCGCGCGCCGGGTCGGGCACGACGATTTCGACGTCGAGTCCCGCCTCGGCGAACCAGCCTTCGTCTCGCGCCACATAGAAGCCCGCCGCATTCGTCCACGGATGGAAGTACTCGAGCATCAGGGTCATTCGGGTCATGCAATTTCTCCAGCGGCCACGGCCACGCGAACGGAAGTCATCAGAAGTCGTAAGTCACGGACAGACGCGCCGTGCGCGGCGCGCCGAGGAACAGATACGCGTCGCCCTGCTGCTCGCCCGCATCGCTCCAGTAGTAGCGGTTGAAGAGATTGTCGACCCACAGGCGCACCACCGTGCGATGGCCCGCGAGCTTCGTCGTGTAGCGCGCGCCCGCGTTGAACACGATCCAGCCCGGTACGCGCGCCGTGCCTTCCTCGTTGGCGTTGCGGCTCGAACTGTATTCGATGCCGCCGAGCAGATCGAATCCCGCGAGGCCCGGCACCGACCAGTCCGCGTTGAGCGCCGCGCGCAAGGCCGGCACGTTGATGACCTGATGTCCTTCGTACGCGGGCGTGCCCGAATCGTAGGCGCGCGCGCGAATCGCCGCGACGCTCGCTGTCACCGACACGCGCTCCGTCACGCGTCCCGACGCCGACAGCTCGATACCGTCGTGACGTTCCGTGCCGCGCTGCACGAAGGTATAACCGGCCTCGGACGCATCGGGCTCGGCATACTGGAACGGCTTGCTGATCGAAAACACCGCCGCCGTGAGACTCAGGCGATTCGCCCAGTCGTACTTTGCGCCGATTTCATACTGATGCGACTCGACGGGCGGCAGGAACGCATAAGCATTGCTCGCACGCACGGGCGCCTGATCGCCGAGCGACAGATCCTTGCTGTACGACGCATAGAGCGAGAGCGGCGCAACCGGCTTGTAGACCAGCGCGATCTGCGGCAGCAACGCCGATTTGTCGGTGCCGGTCTCCGGGCCGTCCTGGCTCGTCCACGCTTTCTGGCGCAGGAACACGGCGCGGCCGCCCGCCAGTACTTCCCAATGCTCGCCGAGACTCACGCGGTCGGTGGCGAACAACGAATACTGCCACGCGTCGAGTTGCGGATACGACACGCTCGGCGAATTCGGCGACGGCGCGAAGTCGACATCGTCGCCATAGATGTTTTCGCTGCCCACGTAGTCGTAGACCGCATCGGACAGATGCACCACGCGATGCAGCGCGCTCGTGCCGAACAGCACGTCGTGGCGCAGCGGACCGGTCGTGAATTTGCCGTCGACGGCCACGCGCATTTCGTCGTTGCGGCGATATTCGCCGGGGCTGCGATAGTCGTAGACATCGTAGTCGCCGTTCGAGCTGAAGAAGTACGGCGACGTGCCGCCCGCGCCGCAACTCGACACGTAATAACAGCCATACGCGAACGCAACGTTATCGTCGATCATCGTGCGGCTGCGGCCGGCTGCCACATACGCGCGCCAGTTGTCGTTGAACGCGTAGTCGAAGCGGCCGTTGATGTTGAGCGCGTCGGTGGTCACGGGTTTGGCCCAGGACTGCGCGCCCAGCAGTTTCGACGACGACACCGCCGACGGCACCACCGTGCCGCCCAGCAATTGATAGCCCGACGCCGAACGCTGAATCCACTGCTGGAATTCCGCGTTCAATTGCAGGCTCGCGCGCGGATCGATGTTCCAGTCCGCCGCGATCGAGCCGAAGGTGCGCCGGCCGTTCGTGCCGTCGATATACGAATGCATGTTCTCTTTCGCGGCATTCACGCGCAGGCCGAACTGATCGTCGGGACCGAAGCGCCGCCCGAGATCCACGGCCGCCGATGTCGAGCCGCGGCTGTCCACGCCGGCCGTCACGCTCGCCACATTCTCGGGGCGCTTGCTCACGTAGTTGACCACGCCGCCCGGCGAAATCACGCCGCTGTCGATGCCCGCGAGACCCTTGAGGATCTCGACGCGCTCCTTGTTTTCGAGCGCCACCTGCTGCTCGCCGGACAGCGTGAGACCGTCGAGCCGATAGGCGCTCGCCGGATCGAGCGCGAAGCCGCGAATCGAAAAGCCCTCGTAGTAGCCGACCGGCGCGTAATCCTTGTTCACCGAAGCATCGTTGCGCACCACGTCGCTCAGACGTTTGGCCTGCTGATCGTCGAGCTGCGCGCGCGTGACGACCGTGATCGACGCGGGCGTATTCTGCAGCGACGCATTGTCGTAGCCCGCGACCGACGCCGTGCGGGCGCGCCATGCGTTGCCGCTCGCGCCGTTGACCGTGACGGTCGGCAACACCGCGTTACTGGCCGATGCGGCCACGGGCGGCGCGGCCTTATCAGCCGGTGTTGTCGGTGTTGCTGCTTGTGCCTGATCCGTCTGATCGGCTAGCGCTGCGGTGGCCGCGATCACATTCGCCGCCATCAGACCCACGCTCAGACCGACACCAACGCCCACGCCCAGACGCACAGGCCGCGCGAATCGCCGCGCCACGACGCGCGGTACGGATGCCGCGCGTGATCTCCCCGAATATCGTTTCATGTATTTCCTGCTGATGGTTCCGCCCTTGAACGAATGACGGCGCGATTGCGTTGACACGCATAAAGCCGCATTCGCATAGGGATTTGCGGAATAACGAAATCACCGTTTGCAATATATGAATTGCATGGCACTCCGACTCAAATGTGCCCGCTATACTGCGCGAAACGGCATTCGAACATAGCCGCGCCGCGCGGTCCAATGACTTGTTGTCGTTGTGGTGATAACCGGCGGTGATAACTCGCGGATATGAACTTCCATTTACTCAAATCCTTCGTCACGCTCGCGAACTCGCTGCACTTCGGCACCGCCTCGCAAACGCTCAATCTCTCGCAGCCCGCGCTCACCAAACAGATCAAGCGGCTCGAAGACGATCTCGGTGCGCCGCTGTTCCATCGCGACCGTCACGGCACGGCGCTCACCGAACTGGGTCGCTACTTTCTCGGCGAAGCGCGGCCGCTGGTCGAGCAGGCCGAACGCGTGTTCTCGCAGGGCAAGCGCGCCGCGCGCGGCGAAGTCGGCCGCCTCGCGATCGGCTACAGCTTCTCGACGGTGGACACCGTGTCGCGCGTGCTGCCGCGTTTTCGCGCGCGGTTTCCCGACGTCGACGTCACGCTGCACGATCTGTCTTCGGCGGAACAGATGGAACGGCTGCTCGAAGGCAGCCTTCAGGCGGGGTTCGTGCGTCTGCCCGTGCAGGCCGGTCTCGCGCACCGGCGCATTCTTTCCGACCGGCTCGCGCTCGTCGTGCCGCGCACGCTCGCGCACACCATCACCGGTTTCGACGTCGAGGCGCTGCGCACGCTGCCGTTTCTGATGCTGCAACGCGCGCGTGCGCCGGGCCTGCACGACCACATCGTCCGATTCTGCGCGTCGCGCCGCTTCGAGCCGCACTCCGTGCAGCACGCGAACGAGTCGCTGACGATCCTTTCGCTGGTCGGCGCGGGGCTCGGCGTGTCGATCATGCACGAGTCGGCCTTGCATTCGCCCGGCGACAAGGTCGTGTGCCTGCCGATCGAAGATGCCGACGCCCGCTGGGACGTCGGTCTTACGTGGCGCGACACGGGTGCCGATTCGATCGTCGAGAACTTCGTGGCCCTGCTGCCGGAAGCCGATGCGAAGGCGTGGATCTTACAGGAAAGCTGAGGCGGCGGACCGAGCCTCCGGGGTTGCCGGTATCGCCGCTGTCGTGCCGTCTCACGCGCCAGGCTTCCTTCTGACCGGCGGGCTGTTGTGGCCGCGCGCGCCGGACGGCAGCCCTTCGTCGCCCGATCCCAGCGGCACTTCGGCCGTCTGCTCGGGGTGCGGGCCGCCTTCGCGCGGCATCACGTCGGGATTCGGTTCGGGCTGATCGAAGCTGCCCGGCGCGCCGCGCGCGGGCTTCTCGGGATTGTCGGGTTTCGCGGGTTGCTGATCGCGCGCATTCGTCGCGCGCGTCGAATGCGCGCCCGCTTCCTCGTGGGGCGCCGACGGGGTATCCGACTGGGTATCCGGTTCCATGATGCGTTGCCCTCCTGTGGCAAAACGTAAGCTCATCGCCGCATGACACGTTCCCGTCGCCGCTCGCTGAAGCGGCGTATCGTCAGTGCTTGTTACCCCGCTCAGCACCCTCGACACCCGCCGCACCGGCACGCAACTTGCGCGACCGCCTATTCGTCATTCGCCAATCCGCCATCCGAAAGAGGACCTCCCATGACCGACCAGACCGCCAGCGGCAGCGCGCCCGCGCACGCCATTCCATCGCCCCGGGACCCGCATCTGCGCGCGATGGCGAACTGCATCCGCTTTCTGTCGATGGATGCGGTCCAGAAAGCGAACAGCGGCCACCCCGGCGCGCCGATGGGTCTGGCCGATGTCGCGACCGTGCTGTTCCGCGACTTCCTGCGCTTCGACGCCGCCGAGCCGCACTGGCTCGATCGCGACCGCTTCATCCTCTCGAACGGCCACGCGTCGATGCTGCTTTACAGCCTCTTTTATCTGACCGGCTACAAGGACATCACGATCGACGAATTGAAGCGTTTTCGTCAGGTCGGCAGCAAGACCGCCGGGCATCCCGAGTATTCGCACGCCGCCGGGATCGAAACCACGACCGGGCCGCTCGGCCAGGGCATCGCGAATTCGGTCGGCATGGCGCTGGCCGAGCGCATCCTGAACGCCAGTTTCGGCGACGAACTCGTCGATCACCACACCTACGTCTTTCTCGGCGACGGCTGCCTGATGGAAGGCGTGAGCCAGGAAGCGATCTCGCTCGCCGGCCATCTGAAGCTCGGACGCCTGATCGCCTTCTGGGACAACAACTCGATTTCGATCGACGGCGCGACGAGTCTCGCGGTTTCCGATAACGAAATCGAGCGCTTCCACGCCTCCGGCTGGCAGGTGCTCGAGATCGACGGCCACGACACCGACGCGATCCGCGACGCCATCACCACCGCGCGCGCGACGCAAGACCGCCCGACGCTGATCGCGTGCCGGACGATCATCGGCTTCGGCTTTCCGACCAAGGCGGGCACGCAGAAAGCGCATAGCGACGCGCCCGGCGAAGAAGAAATCGCGGGCGCGCGCAAGATTCTCGACTGGCCGTCGCCGCCGTTCGAGATCCCCGACGATCTGTTGCGCGAGTGGCGCGCAATCGGCGCGCGCGGAAGCGAGGCGCGGCTCGCGTGGAATGAACGCGTCAAGCAGGCGCCGCCCGCGTTGCGCGACGAATTCACGCGCCGCAACGAACACCGTTTGCCGCCGGACTGGAAATCGGCCATCGCCGCGGCCCGCCAGGCCTTCGTCGAAAAAGGCGACGCGATCGCCACGCGCAAGGCCAGCGGCGACGTGCTCGACAAGCTCTTCGACGCCATCCCCGAACTGCTCGGCGGTTCCGCCGACCTCACGCCGTCGAACAACACGAAAACGAAGCATCAGGTCGAGATCAAGCCCGGGCAATATGCGGGCTCGTACGTTCACTACGGCGTGCGCGAGCACGGCATGGCCGCGGCCATGAACGGCATCGCGCTGCATGGCGGCCTGATTCCCTACGGCGGCACGTTCATGTGTTTCTCGGACTATTGCCGCCCGGCGATCCGCCTGAGCGCGATGATGCGCATCCGCTCGGTCTTCGTGATGACGCACGATTCGATCGGTCTCGGCGAAGACGGCCCGACGCATCAGCCAGTCGAACACCTCGCGGCGCTGCGCGCGATCCCGCAACTGGCCGTGTACCGCCCCGCCGATCCGGTCGAAACGGCGGAATGCTGGGAGCTGATTCTGGACACTCCGCGCCGCGCCGCGCTGATCGCGCTGTCGCGCCAGCCGGTGCCGCTGCTGCGCAAGGATGCGAGCGGCGAGAACCGCTCGGCGCGCGGTGCATATGTGCTGCACGAAGCCGAAGGCGGACCGCGCAAGCTCACGTTGATCGGCACCGGGTCGGAGCTGCAACTGGCCGTGGCGGCGCGCGAGATTCTGCAAAGCGAAGGCGTGCCGACCGCCGTGGTGTCGATGCCTTGCCGTCTGCTATTCGAAGAACAGGATCGCGAATATCGACGCGCCGTGCTGGGCGAATCGCCCGCGCGAGTGGCGGTGGAAGCCGCCGTCGAGCTGGGCTGGGATCGCTATATCGGACCCGAGGGGCGCTTCGTCGGCATGCACAGCTTCGGCGAGTCCGGCAAGATTCAGGACGTGTACGCCAAGTTCGGCATTACGACCGATGCGGTCGTGAAAGCGGCGCGCGAGTCGCTCGCGTCGTCGTAACGTAAAAGGGGCAGGCGCGCACGCCTGCCCCTCGAACATCGCACGGAAGACGACTTCAATCGACCGTCTTCAACGCCTTCGCGAAACGCGCGACCGCGCCTTCGATGTCGTGCAGCTTGTCGAGCCCGAACAAACCGATACGGAAGGTTTTGAAATCGGCCGGTTCGTCGCATTGCAGCGGCACGCCGGCGGCGATCTGCAAACCCGCGTCGGCGAACTTCTTGCCTGAGCGTATGCCGTCGTCATCGGTATAGCAAACCACCACGCCCGGCGCTTCGAAACCTTCGGCGGCCACGCTCCGGAAACCGTGCTCCGCGAGCAATGCGCGAATGCGCGCGCCGAGTTCGAGTTGCTCGGCCTGCACTTTCGCAAAGCCGTAGCTCTCGGTTTCCTTCATCACGTCGCGCAGTATCGCGAGGCTGTCCGTGGGCATCGTGGCGTGATATGCAAAAGCGCCGCCCTCGTAGGCTTCCATGATCTGCAGCCATTTGCGCAGATCGCACGCGAAACTCGTGCTGGTGGTCGAGTCGATACGTTCGCGCGCAAGCGGGCTCAACATGACCAATGCGCAGCACGGCGGCGCGCTCCAGCCCTTTTGCGGCGCGCTGATCAGGATGTCGACGCCGCTCGCCTCCATATCGACCCACACCGTTCCCGACGCGATGCAGTCGAGCACGAACATCCCGCCCTCGGCATGCACGGCGTCGGCCACCGCGCGCAGATACGCATCGGGCAACAGCATGCCGGACGCGGTTTCCACATGCGGCGCGAAAACGAGATCGGGCTTGTGTTCCTTGATGGCGGCAACCACTTCGTCGATGGGCGGCGGCGCAAACGCGGCCTGGTGGCCCGCCTCGACCGGACGCGCCTTCAACACCACCGACTCCGACGGGATGCGCCCCATGTCGAAGATCTGCGTCCAGCGATAGCTGAACCAGCCGTTGCGGATCACCAGACATTTTTTGTCCGTGGCGAACTGCCTCGCAACGGCTTCCATGCCGAACGTTCCGCTACCCGGGACGATCGCGACGGCCTTCGCGTGATAGACCTTTTTCAGGCTCGCGGAGAGATCGCGCATGACGCCCTGAAAGCGCTGCGACATGTGATTGAGCGAGCGATCGGTGTACACCACCGAGTACTCGAGAAGCCCTTCGCGGTCGACATTGGGAAGTAAACCAGGCACGCTCGCCTCCGTTAAAGGATGAACCATGAGAGCAGCATGCTCGCTTCGATCATGCCGTGACGAAGATCGATTCTAGCGAAAGCCGGCGATGCGTGGGGATGGTGCGACGCAGCAGATCCGGCGTGCGGATTTCCGCGCGCGGCAAGCGAAACCGCTTGCCTCTGCCACAGGCGCTTACAATGGCGATCGCTCGTCGCCGCCCGGCAAGCCGACTTATCCGCAGAGACCCTATGAGTACCGAAGCGTCCACCTCACGTCGTCCCACGCGCGCCCTGTTGCCCCGCTCCGCGCAACCATTGCTGACCTGCTTGACCGGCCTGATGCTGGCCGTGGCCGCGCCCGTGGCCCACGCCGCAACCTGGACCCCGGTCGGCTCGGTGCCCAATACGTGGACTGAATCGGTGGATACGTCGTCCATCGTGCGCGAAGGCGCGATTCGCCGCGCGTGGGTGCAGATCCGCTACGACCGGCCCACGGCCGTTGCGCATGGCGTTGCGCCTGCCTCGTTGCTCAAGCAACGGGTGGCCTTCAATTGCACGAAACACCAGGCGTCGCTGATGACGCGCCTGAGCTACGACGCGCAAGGCCAGTTGATCGATCGCGTGGACATGATGCCCACGGTCGGCGCAGGCAAGTTCTTCGACGTCGATCCCGACACCGAGTGGGACAACGCACTCACCGCCGTGTGTGCGCATTGAGCGCACATGAAATGCATCGCCGACAAGGGCGTCATTCGCCCTTGAGCAACGTCCACATGGCCGCCGTGATGCGCTGCTTCGCATCGGCGTAGTCGTGCCACGGATCGGTGCGCAGCGCGTCGAGGCGCTCACGCAGGTTCGAAACGTTCCACTGATCGCCGCTCGTCACGCGCGGCAGCTCGTCCCAGGCGATCGGCGTCGAGACGCCCAAGCCGGGACGCGCGCGCGGCGCGTAAGCCTCGATTGCGGTCGCCCCGCGCCCGTTGCGCAGATAGTCCACGAAAATACGGCCCTTGCGGTTCTGCGGCCCCATCTTCGCGCTGAAGCGATCGGGTAAGGTCGCGGCCATATGCCTCGCCACGGCCTGCGCGAAGTCCTTCGCTTCGTCCCAGCTGCTGTGGCGCGTGATCGGCACCACAACGTGCAGCCCCTTGCCGCCGCTCGTCTTGCACCACGCACGCAGACCGAGCGCCTCGAGCAATTCGCGCGTGAGTTGCGCCGCTTCGCGCATGCGCGCCCAGTCGAGCGACGGATCGGGATCGAGGTCGAAAATCAGACGGTCGGGCTTTTCGATATGGCTCGCGAGCGCGTTCCACGTATGCAGCTCGATCGTGTCCATTTGCGCGGCGCCGATCAGCGCCTCGAGACTGTCGAGCGTGAGCAGCGGCGCGTGTCCGGGGTCGAGATCGGCATGCTGCGTCGCATGCGGAATCTGCAACTTGTTCGCGTGCTTCTGGAAAAACAGTTCGCCGTCGACGCCCTTCGGCGCACGCACCAGCGCGACCGGGCGATTGCGCAAACCCGGCAGCAAATGCGGCGCGATCCACGCGAAATACCGCACGAGGTCGATCTTGCGCGTGCGGCTGCGTTCGTCGATCACGCGCTCGGGATGCGTGATGCGCACGCCTGAAACTTCGTCTTCCACGTTGTCTTCCTTGTCGATGGCGTGTGCAGGCGACGATGCACGCGCCTTCACTTTCACAGGCTGGGACTGCGGCTCCCGAACGATCGATGCCGCCGCCTTGTCGCGACGCAGACCGACGAACGACGCCTGACGCACCACGCCCGCGCTCGTCCAGGTCTTGAAACGCACTTCGGCCACGAGTTCCGGTTTCACCCAATGCACATGCGTGCGCCGCTCGGCCGCGGGCACCTCGGCAAACGGCGTGGTCTTGCGCGTCCGCGTTTTCAACTCGCGCGCGAGTTTTTCCAGCAAGGCCGTATCGAAACCGGTGCCGACGCGACCCGCATAGTGCAACGCGCCCGCCTCGTCATACACGCCGATAATCAAGGCGCCGAAGCCCGTGCGGCTGCCCGCCGGTTCCGTGTAGCCGCCAATCACGAACTCCTGCCGACGCGCACAACGCAGCTTGAGCCACGACGCGCTGCGCGTGGACGTATAGGCGCTTTCGCGTCGCTTCGCGACGAGCCCTTCGAGATTTGCGGCGCACGCGGCTTGCAGTAAGTCGTCGGGATCGCCGTCGAATGCAGCGGAAAAACGCAGCACGTCCTGATCGCCGCGTTCGAGCAAGGCGGCAAGCTGCGCGCGGCGCGTTTCTAGCGGCACCTTGCGCAAATCGAAACCGTCGAGCCAGGGCAGATCGAACAGCCAGAAAACGATGGCGTCCTCATGCCCTTCTTCGAAGGCGTTTTGCAGCGCCTGAAAATCCGGTACGCCTTGATCGTCGAGGACGACGGCTTCGCCGTCGAGCCACGCGGAATCGATATCGAGCGCGGCAAGCGCTTCCATCTGACGCGGAAACTTCGCGCTCCAGTCGAGACCGCTACGCGTGAAAATGCGTACAGCGCGCCCGCCTTTCTCACGCCGGTCGACGCGGGCGAGCACGCGATAACCATCGAATTTCAGCTCGTAGAGCCAATCCTCGCCTTTCGGCGATGTGTCGGCGGGCGTGGCGAGTTGAGGCGCGAACGTGTGCGGTATTGCCGCGCGAACCGCGCCGGGCAGCTTGCTGAGCGCGGTTTGATTCAACGGTTTTTCAGCGGCTTTCGAAGCCCGTTTTTTCGCGGCGCCCGAATCGGCCAACGTGTTTTTCATTTTCACCGCATCGCGCGCTTTCGTTTTTGCCGGAGTCTTTTCACGCTGGTTCGCATGGCAGTTTCTCTCGCCGCGCTCGTCCGTGACCTTGAAAGCGTCCTCGCTCACCGCATCGTCGTCGCGTTGCTTGATGAGGAGCCAGCGCTCCTGCTTGCTGTCGCCCATCGGGCTACGCACCAGCGCCCAGCCGCCGTGCAGCTTGTCGCCATTGAGCGTGAATTTCAGATGGCCATGCGCGTATCCCTCGCGCGCGGCGCGCATGCCGCCTTCGGGTTGCCAACTGCCGTGATCCCAGATCTCGACGGTGCCGGCGCCATAATGACCCGCCGGAATCGTGCCTTCGAACGCGCCATATTCGAGCGGATGATCTTCGACATGTACGGCGAGCCGCTTCACCGACGGATCGAGACTCGGGCCTTTCGGCACCGCCCACGACTTGAGTGCGCCGTCGAGTTCGAGCCGGAAATCGTAGTGCAGCCGCCGCGCGTCGTGGCGCTGAATCACGAACGACGCGCTGCCGTTGCGACGCGCACGCCCGCGTGTCGGCGCGGGTTCAGGCGTTTCATTGAAGCGTCGTTTTGCTTCGTAAGCCCGCAGATTGCCCGATAGATTGCGCTTCATCGCGACCATCCTGTTTCATTGGCGCAGCATTCGTCGCACCATCGTCACGCCGCGCGCTTCCCGCGCCGGGGCGTGCTCTTGCGCGGCGGCGAATCGTTGCTCGCCGCGCCGTTGCGTTTGCCGAGACTGCGTTTGAGCAGATCGGAAAGATCGACAATGTCGGCGCTGCGACGCTCGTGCGCGGGCGCATGCACCTGCTCCACTTCGTGCGCCTTGCCCTCACGCACCTTGCGCTCGACGAGCGCGAGAATTTCATCGCGATAGGTGTCGTGATACGACTCCGGCTGCCACTCGGTCGTCATGTCGTCGATGAGCTTGCGCGCCATCTGCATCTCGTGCGCGCTGACGCCCGCTTCCTTCGCGGATTTCGGCAGCGCGGGAATCGCTTCGTCCTCGCGCACTTCGGTCGACCAGCGCAAGGTCTGCAATGCCAGCGCCGGACCGGTGGCGACCAGCGCCGCCAGATGCTGACGGCTGTGCATCACCACGTTCGCAATGCCGATCTTGCCGCTCGCCGCCAGCGCATCGCGCAGCAGCGCATAGGTCTTGCCCGCGCGCTTGTCGGGCGCGAGCCAATACGGCGTGTCCAGATACAGAAACGAAACCTGCGCGGCTTCGACGAACGCGAGAATATCCACGGTCTGCGTCGCTTCGGGACTGGCCGCTTCGATTTCCTCATCGGAAATCACCACGTATGCGCCCTTTTCGTATTCGTAACCGCGCACGATGTCGTCGCGTGCGATGGGCTTGCCCGTGCGTTTATTGATGTTCTGATGACCGACCGGATCGAAACTGCGGCGGTCGAGCAGACTGAAACCGGTGCGTTCGCTTTGCGTGGCCGGATACAGTTCGACGGGCACGTAAACCAGTCCGAAACTGATAGCGCCTTTCCAGATTGCGCGCGGCATGATGGCCTCCTGTCGCCTCGTCGGGCATGGGGAATCTGCATTGAGCAAACACGATGCCCGCCGTGCGCTTCAAGTCGTCCGCGCACATGTCTCGAAACGTGCGCGCGGCACGCCGCATGCGTGCATGAGTGCTTCATTCCTCAACATAGCCGCTATCTGCGAAGGAGGTCGTCATGCCGCTCAACAAAGGCAAATCTCGCGAGGCAATCTCGAAGAACATCAAGACGGAAATGAAGGAGGGCAAACCGCAAAAGCAGGCGGTTGCTATTGCCTTGAATCAGGCGCGTAAATCGGGCGCGAAGATTCCGAAGAAAGCGAAGCATTGATCCGATCATCAGGCGCAACACGCAGCGGCGCGTTTTCACTCACGCGCCGCGAGCATCATCGCCCTGCTTTGGCGAGCGCGCGACGCAGTGCATCGAGCGTCGCCGGCTTGACGAGATGATCGTCGAAACCGGCTTCGAACGCGCGCGCGCGATCTTCCGGCTGGCCGTAACCCGTCACCGCGATCAACACGACGTGCGCAAGATCCGGCGTCGCGCGCAGACGCTGCGCCATGTGATAACCGTCCACTTTCGGCAAGCCGATGTCGAGCACGATCGCGTCCGGCGCGAACTGGCGCGCCGACGCGAGCACGGCATCGGAGTCGTACACCGCCGTGGCCGCGTGACCTTCCGCTTCGAGCAGCATGACGAGCGAGTCGGCGGCATCGGCGTTATCGTCGACGACCAGCACGCGCAGCGGGCCGCTTTGCTCCAGCGGCGCATCCGCCTCCGCTTCGAGCGTCGTCGCATCGCAATCGGCCAGCGGCACTTCGAGCGTGACCGTGGTGCCGCGCCCGACGCCGTCGCTCGTCGCGTACGCATGACCGCCATGCATCTCGATCACTTTCTTGACGAGCGAAAGCCCGAGCCCCAAGCCGCCTTGCGCGCGGTCGAGCGTGCGCTCGCTTTGCACGAACAGGTCGAAGATATGTTCGACCAGTTCCGGTGCAATGCCCTGCCCCGTATCGCGCACGCGCAGCACGCCGAAGCCCTCGCGCTCGAACGATTCGATGCGCAATTCGCCGCCTTTGCCGGTGTATTTCGCGGCATTCGTCAGCACGTTGACGAGACATTGCACGAGCCGCTGCGGATCGCCGTCCACGCGCGCCGCGCCCTCGCTCGTCACCGTGAGCCGATGCTGCCGCTCGCGGATCAGCGCATCGACGCTCTCCAGCGACTGCGCGATGATCTCCTGCAACAACACGCCGCGCTTGTTCAACTGCACGCGGCCAAGTGTGATGCGCGACATGTCGAGCAGATCGTCGACAAGACGGCTCAGCACCGCCGCCTGGCGACGCAGGATTTCGATGCAGCGTGCCGCCTGCGGCCCGGTGAGTCCCTCGGAACCCAGCCGGTCAGCGACATGGCGTATCGGCGCAAGCGGATTGCGCAACTCGTGCGCGAGCATCGCCAGAAATTCGGTTTTCTGGCGATTCGCGGCTTGCAGCGCCTCGCGTCCGAGCGCGCTCGCGACCACGGCTTCCACGCTCGCCGCGACGAGATCGAAAAACGCGCGATAGCTCTCGTCGAGCACGCAACGCGGACTCACGCCCAGCACCGCAATGCCGCAGATATCCTGCACGCCCGCACGGCGCAACGGAATCGCCAGCGCGGAAAGCGGCGCTTCGGGCCAGCCGCCCTGCGCGTCGCCGCTCCAGTCGAGCGACGTCAGCATGAATTCGCGCGACTCGCCTTGCGCGAGCACTTCCCGCAGCGGCCACGCCTGCGCCTGCGCGTCCGCGAGCGTATGCAGGCGCGCCACGAGCGGCGCGCCGAGCCGGCTGCTCGCGACGAGTTCGAGTTCGGTGCGCCCCGTCGGCGCGGCGTAGATCGCCGAAAACGGCACGTCGTAGCCGTTCGCCGCCAGCACGTCGGCCGCGCACTCGCAGGCCGCCGCGACCGCGCCTTCGTCCGTCGCGCAGGTGCTCAGGCCGCGCAAGGTCTTGAGCCGGCGTTCGCCCTGCATGCGCGGCGTGGTTTCGCTGCACAGGCAGAACACGCCGGCCACCGAGCCGTCGTCGGCGTAAAGGGGTTCGTAGGCGCAGCTCGCATAGACCTCCTCCTGCGCGAGATGGCGCGCGAAGAAGACCTGCTCGTCTTCGCTCAAGGCGGTGTTGCCGCTGTGCATCACGCCTTCGATGCGCGCGCCGAGTTGCGGCCAGGCGTCGGGCCAGCCCGCGGCGCCCGGCAGGCCGAGCACGCCGGGATGCTTGCCCGCGCCGAGGAACGGGATATAGGCGTCGTTGTAGAGCACGCGCGCGTCGTCGCCCCACCAGATGGCGGCGGGCGCGTGCGCGCCGAGGCACAGACTGAGCGCCGCGCGCAGCGGCGGCGGCCAGTCCGCGAGCGCGCCAAACGGCGTCGCGTCCCAGTCGAAGTCACGCACGCGCCCCGACATCTCGCTGTTCCCCCGGATGAAACTCGCATTCCGTGCGCCAGACACGCTTCCTCCTGCATTCGTGGATGATGTGACCCTTCGCTCGCTGACGAAGGGCGCAAGTTCCAGTCCTGAGCGGTGCGCGCGGTGAAAAGGCTTGCTCCGGCGCGGCAGCGGGTTTGCGTACGGCGCTGGGTCAGAGTTCGACGGCGAGCCGCGTGGCCTGATCGATGGCCCGCAGCGCGTCGAGTTCGGCGGCCACGTCGGCGCCGCCAATCAGCTTCGCGTGGATGCCGCGCGCCGCCAGTTCGTCGAACAGCACGCGGTTCGCGTTCTGGCCCGCGCACAGCACCACGTGATCGACGGCCAGCGTCTGCGCCACGCCATCGACGCGATAATGCAGCCCCTGATCGTCGATGGCGTCGTAGGCCGCGCCCGAGATCGTCACGAGATTCGCGCGGCGCAGGCGCGCCTTGAGAATCCAGCCCGTCGATTTGCCGAGGCCCTTGCCCGGCGCTTCGGCCTTGCGCTGCAACAGGTGCACGCTGCGGCGCGGTTTGGCGGGATTCGTCGCATTCGTCGCATTCGTCGCATTCGTCGCATTCGTCGCGTTCTTCACCTTCGTCAAACCGCCAGTGCCCGCGCCGGCATTTGCGATATCCACGCCCCACGCGCGAAAGAACGCCTCGGGATCGAGCGATTCGCGCCCATCGCCGAGCAGATATTCGGCGACGTCGAAACCCATCCCGCCCGCGCCGATGATCGCCACGCGCGCGCCCACGTCCACCTTGCCGGTCAACACGTCGACGTACGACACCACCTTCGGGTGATCGACGCCCGCGATATCGGGCACGCGCGGCGTGACGCCGGTGGCCAGCACGATCTCGTCGTACCCGGCGTCCGCCAGCGCCGCCGCGCTGACCGCTTCGCCGAGCCGCACGTCCACGCCGAGCTTCGCGAGCCGCGCCGTGAAATAGCGCAGCGTTTCGTTGAACTCCGCCTTGCCGGGCACGACTTTCGCCATGTTGAGCTGGCCGCCCAGACGCGGCGCGGCCTCGTAGAGCGTGACCGCGTGGCCGCGCTCCGCTGCATTCACGGCGAACGCCATGCCCGCCGGGCCGCCGCCGACGACCGCCACGCGTTTCGCCACGCGCGCCCGGCCCTCCGGAAACTCGATCTCGCGCCCCGCACGCGGGTTCACGAGACACGTGGCCGTGCGCTCGGTAAAGATGCGGTCGAGACACGCCTGATTGCAGCCGATACAGGTGTTGATTTCATCGGCGAGACCCAGGCGCGTTTTCTTCGCGAACTCGGGATCGGCGAGCAGCGGACGCGCCATCGAAACGCAATCGGCCACGCCCGACGCAATCAGTTCCTCGGCCACCTCGGGCATATTGATGCGATTCGACGCCATCACCGGAATGCTCACCGCGCGCTTCACGTTGCGGATCGCCTCGCGCCAGGCCGCCCGCGGCACCGAAGCCGCGATCGTCGGCACGGCCGATTCGTGCCAACCCACGCCCGTGTTGATGAGATCCGCGCCGGCCGCTTCCACGCGCTGCGCAAAGGTGGCGATCTCCGCGCCGCTCAAGCCGCCTTCGACGAGATCGATCGACGAAATCCGGTAGATCAGCATGGGCGCCGCGCCCAGCCGCTCGCGCACCGCGCGCACGACGTCGAGCGCGAAACGGATGCGCGCGTCGAAGCTGCCGCCGTAGGCGTCGTCGCGATGATTGGTGGCGGCCGCCGCGAACTCGTTGATCAGATAACCTTCCGAGCCCATGATTTCGACGCCGTCGTAACCCGCCTCGACGGCGAGCGCGGCCGTGTGGGCGAAATCGGCGATGGTGCGGCCGATGTCGTCGAGGCTGAGCGCGCGCGGCGTCCACGCGTTGATGCGCGCCTTGATCGCCGACGGCGCGACGCACTCGGGCACCTTCGCGTAACGGCCCGCGTGCAGGATCTGCAACACGATCTTGCCGCCCGCCGCGTGCACCGCGCGCGTGACGGCGCGATGCTCGTCGAGCTGTTCGGCGCGGTCGAACAGCGGGCCGCCCGCTTCCATCACGCCCTCGGCGTTCGGCGAAAAACCGCCGCTCAGGATCAGGCCGATTTCCCCTGCCGCGCGCGCCGCGTAGAACGCCGCGAGGCGCGCGTGCGGACGGTCGAGCGTTTCGAGCCGCGTGTGCATCGCGCCCATCACCATGCGGTTGGGCAGCACGGTCTGGCCGACCGCAAGCGGGGTCAAAAGCCGGTCGAAAATCGACATGGCGGATGTCTCGATGTTGTTGTGGGGTATCGTGCGTACTCTAGGGTGACGGGCGTTTTACGTCAATATCTTGACGTATTTTTGCGGCCTTATGGAATTCAAATCGCTATGAATATCGAATACTCAAGTACCAATAAGGAAATACATTGCCTATTTACGCAGTGTCGCACCTTGCCCGCGCCAGACAGCCCGCCGCCGCACGCATGGCATAATGAACGCCTCGTTTTTTCCCGTCTCGTTCGCTGATCACCGTGCGCCGGCTCCGCCTCCAGTTCGTCAGTCTATTAGGAACGCTCGCGATCCTGCTGACGACGTTCGCGCCCGTGATTTCGCATCTGCTCGCCGCCACGACCGCCGCGCCGGCCGGCATGGCGGCCATGCACTGCAACATGCCGTCGATGCGCGGCGCGACGATGGCCGCGCACGGCGACAACCAGGCCAACCCGCACGCCAGCCCCGGCGACATGCAGGACTGCGGCTACTGCAACCTGCTCGCGCATCTGCCCGTGGTGCCGGGCGTGCCGATCGCGCTGCCGCTCGCCACGCGCCTCGTGCACGCGCGCGTGGCCGCGCGCTTCGGCAGCCAGCGGCGCATCGAGCCGCTCACCTTCGCGCTCGCGCGCGCCCCGCCACTCGCCTGAACGAAGCCTGACCGTTTGCGCGGCCCCGCGTTTAGCGTGCCGCCGCGCGTTCGCGCGCGCCATCCACACGGCGCGCGACCCTCTTCGTTACAGGACGCTTCATGTTCCCAACCTTGCCGTGCCGGAGCGCGTTCGACGCGCCCGCACGACGCCGCGGCGCGTATGCGCTGACGCTCGCGCTCGCTTGCCTCGCGCTCGCACCGCACCTGGCCCACGCACACGCAATCGCAGGCGATCGTGTGTTTCCCGCGACCCTGTCCGTCGACGATCCCGGCGTCGGCGACGAAGCCGACCTGCAATTCGGCCACCAGCGCGTGCCCGGCGACGCGGGCGACCAGAGCGTCAACACCTTCGACTTCGAATACGACAAGCTCATCACGCCGCGCCTCGCGTTCTCCGTCGACGGCGGCTACGTCATGCAGAACAACCCGACCGCGCACGGCTTCGACAACTTCGGCGTCGGCCTGAAATATCTGCTCTACGTGAACGACGCGCACGAATTCATGACCTCGGTGGGCGTGGACGCCGACATCGGCGGCACCGGCAGCCGCGCCATCGCCGACAACTTCTCCACCATTTCTCCGACGATCTACGCAGGCAAAGGCATGGGCGACCTGCCCGACGCGCTCGCGTGGCTGCGCCCGATCGCCATCACCGGCGAAGCGGGCCCGGCGCTCACCACGGGCGGCGGCCAGCCGAACGCCTTCAATTACGGCTTCACGTTCCAGTACAGCCTGCCGTATCTGCAGCAGCACGTACACGATCTCGGCCTGCCGCAACCGCTCTCGAACCTGATTCCGCTCGTGGAGGTGCCGCTCTCGCGCAGCCAGGGACAGACGACCGGCACCGTGAATCCCGGCTTCATCTGGATGAACCGCTACGGCCAGCTCGGCATCGAGGCACAGATTCCGATCAACCGCGCGAGCGGCTCGCACGTGGGCATCCTCGTGCAAACGCATATTTTCTTCGACGACGTGGCGCCGCACAGCATCGGCAAGCCGCTCTTTCAATAACCCGCAGCATCGAGTTTTATCGAGGACTTCATCATGACTTTCAACGCTATCCGTTCGCTTCGCGCGCTCGCCGCCATCGCCGCTCTCGCAGGCGCGCAACTCGCCTGGGCGCACGCTTATCCGACGCATCAAACGCCCGCCGCCGGCGCGAGCGTCGCCGCGGGCCAATCCACCGTCACGATCGATTTCGACGACGAACTCGAACCCGCATTCAGCTCGATCGACGTCACCGACGCCGCGGGCAAGTCGGTGATTCACGATAAGGCCGCGGTCGACGCGAGCAACAAGAAACGCATGTCGGTGGCGGTGAATCCGCTCGGCGCGGGGCAATACGCGGTCAAGTGGATCGCCGTGGCCGCCGACGGCCATCGCACCACGGGCCACTACAGCTTCACCGTGCGCTGAAATCGCGGCGCGGGGCGCGATGATTATTCGCGCCATTAATGAAAAATATAAGAACGTTGAAATTGACTTGAAGGGCCGCAAGGGCGAACACTATGGTGCCGCCCTTGCTTTCTGGAGCCCTTCCGATGAATCGAAGTGAAGCTGTGCGTTCGCACGCATTGCTTGGCGAAGTGCACCGCGCCGTGATCGAATCGATACGCGAGCACTCACGGGTTAATTGAAATGGAACGTGAGACTGCGATCGTTGACGGGCAGATCGAATTTCAGCGGGACATGGCGTAGTCGCGCGGCCCCGCTGCGCACAATCATTGAATCTTCGTCTTCGAACGTTATGGCGAAAGCCATCAAGCACCAGAAGGAGCGTGGGCAAACCCGGCCATGCTCTGATAAGTAGAATTGCTGCAACGGCAACACGCGCCAGTTGTCTGAATCATCCTCAGAGTGGCACGTGCTGCGCATGTATGCCTACACCTGGAAGCGGGGCATTGAATTAGCGGAATCAATCGTCAATGTCAGCCTGTTTTGATAGACAAAAGATTTCGCAAAAATTCATTCTCCTGTTTTCGAATTTGATATCGACAACTGGACTCCATAGCGTCATACATATCAACGTGATTTTTGTTCACGTCAACAATAGCCCAATCCAGAGCCAACCGTGGAGCAAGCGCGCAGCCTTTCATGGCCACGTCTTCGGCTCTTATGTATCTATCCAGCCTCGCTTTCGTGTCTGCCTTTATTCCGGACGATGATTTGATCGACGCAATCAATTTTTGATTTTCCGATTCGAGTGATTTTGTGTGTCCACCATAGCAATCAACGTCACCCAAACCGCCGCCACCTACGTATTGCAGGCAATTGGAGTAATTTACATTCTCATCGGCCTGTACGTTTTGCATAACTACCAAAAACATCAACAGAACGAAAATAATAATTTTATTCAATTGCGCCCCCCGGCCCGTGACGCGCATCGTAGTTTCCATAGCGGAACAGGCGTGCCTCAAGCGCCCGACGCCACTCGATCCCATGCGCTCGGTATGTTCGTATGAAATTGGGAACGCCTGTATATACGCCTTCATTGACCTTATCCGCTATACCATTGAATCCGTTACCGCCACCGGCATTGAACGCGATGCTAGCTAAAGCGTCGAATTCATGTTGCATTAGCGGGACGTGAATTTTTCGATTGACTGCCGAGGTCGCTTCACGTTGATTTTTCTTCGAGAGTTCGCGCGCCCGCTCGACCGAAATCGTATCGCCTACATGTAGGTGATCTTCTGGCAAAACCTTATGACCGAATCCAACTGTAGGAAACCCCTTGCTGTCGATGTAGACTTTTAAGATCATCCCATCAACGACGGGCATTCCCTGATAGGTGCCATTCAGAACCCCACTCTCGCATACTGCCACGAATGCTAAACCATCGTTTGAAAGTGTCCAAGGCTTGCATAGTCTGTCTGATTGCACGGTAACGCATGAATTCGGGTCCGCGTTGGTTACTGAACTTCCAAGTGCGTCAGGCATTTATATTTCCTCTCTGTGCCCAATATAAAACCGGATCGGTTGCGCGCTATCCGTCGCGTAGCGCGCGGTGCGGCCATGCTCGTCAGTGGTGCCGTGTTCAATCTCGCCCGTTGATAACCGCAGCGTGTAGTACGTATCGCGCATCGGCTTTCCTGCGCGATCGCATAGCCTGAATCGTTCGTGGTGTGTGGCGCGCCGTTCGCCCTGTGACGCCACCAGGCTCGCGGCATACCCCATGTCCCCCCATTCGTCTTCCCAGCTGTGAGAGGCTCTTGTTTGCGATGCGCTGAATACAGGCGGCGGTGAACACTTGCAGATGCAGATATCGCCTTCCAGCGCCTGTTGCTTGCCGAGCATCGTTGCCGGATGGTGCGGTCCTACCGACTCGATGTAACCGCTCGATTCATAGCCTTCGCACCAGACCTTTGCGCCGATAAACGCAATCGGTATACCGTGGTGCGAGCAGTTTTCCGCTCCCTCAAGGACAACGCCGCCTGCCGTAGATTTGTCGCCTAGCCTTAACAGAAAACGCCTCATGTGCGTGCCTCCGTTCGATTGCAGCTACGGATACTGTGCAGATACACGACCGGCACAGTCGCGGCGGACCATCCGCCGCTAACCGGCAATCGTCGGACTGCGCAAGCGAGCAGACCATCAGACAAGCTTTAAAATGGGGGTTGATTTAGTCGATTTGCATCACGAACGGAACGCAATTTGACATCCGACAAATTCGGCTGGCATCGCGCTTTATTCGGATCCCAGAACGTCGTTCGAATAAATGAACCGGCCCGAAACAGCCGATTTTTTTGCTTCTTCGACTGCTCAAGACGCTCAGGGTGTCTTTCATCATGCGCGAGCAGTATTGAGCGCTTCCGGCTCGACGCGCCACGCCTCTGAACGCAGCGGTATGTTTGCGTTGTAAGTGCTGCTCGCACAACGCTTCGGCGAAACGCACTTCCTCACCTGCGCAGCGATTCTCTCGAAGGTCACGCCGTATCCGATGTTCCTGCTAGTGCAGGCAAAAAGCCTCTTCGCTATGGTGGCTGGCATCGCGTTCGCGATCTTCTCGCTGCTCGGGATCGTCGAACTGTGCCGCTACAAGCACACCACGCGAAACCACCACGCCCACTTAACAAAAGCGCCAGGCGCCACCACCGCTCGCTTCCCCGCCTCGCCAGGCGCGCGCCAATCGCGTAAACTCCGGGCCATCCGAACCTGCTTTTCGGCATCCGGCCGAACCCGCCATGCACGAGCTCACGCGCCGCCGTTTCCTGATCGCCAGTGCCCTGGCGGCCTGCGGCGCGGCTTCGCCCTTCGCGCGCGGCGCGGGTCGCGACATCACCGTCGCGCTCGTCCTCAAAGCCGGCAACGATCCGTTCACCGCCGCCATGATCGCGGCGGCCACCGCCTTCCAGGCGCATTCGCCCTATCCGTTCAAGCTGATCGTGCGCAGCACCGAAGGCGAGACCGACGTCTCGCAGCAGGCTGCCTACGTCGAATCGCTCGCCGCGAAATCGGTCAGCGCCATCGTGCTCGCGCCCGCCGATTCGCGCCGCCTCGTGCCCGCCGTCGCAACGTGCGTACGCCAGGGCGTGCTGGCCGTGACGATCGACAATCCGCTCGACGCGGACGCACTGCGCGAAGCCCGGCTCCACGTACCCTTCGTCGGCCCCGACAACCGGCGCGGTGCGCGGCTCGTCGGCGACTATCTCGCGCGGCGGCTGCATGCGGGCGAGCGCGCCGCCATCATCGGCGGCGTGGCGTCCGATCGCAACGCGCAGCAGCGCGAGGTGGGTTTTCGCGAGGCGATGCGGGCCGCTTCGGTGAGAATTGTCGACGCTCAGCCCGGCGACTGGGACTACGCCAAGGGCCGCGCCGCGGCCACCGCGATGCTCGCCACGCAGCCCGGCCTGCGCGCGCTGCTGTGCGCGAACGACAACATGGCGCGCGGCGCGGTGGACGCCGTCAACATGGCGCATCTGCGCGGCCGCGTGCTGATCACCGGCTACAACGCCAGCGCCGCCATCAAGCCGATGCTCGCCGATGGCCGCGTGCTCGCCACCGTCGACCAGTTCGCGGACAAACAGGCCGTCTACGGCATCGACGTCGTCTTGCAGGCGCTGATCGAGCAGCGTCGCCAGGACGACCTGCCCGACCGGGTCGAGACGCCGCTCGTGCTGGTCACGAAGGACAGCGCGTCATGAGGCGCCTGCCGCCGCTCAACGCGCTGCAGATCTTCGAAACGGTCGCCCGTTACGGCAGTTTCACGCGCGCCGCCGAACATCTGTGTCTCACGCAGGGCGCCGTCAGCCGCCAGATTCTCGCGCTCGAGGAGTATTACCGGCTGCCGCTGTTTCGCCGCTCGCCGAAGGGCCTCACGCTCACCGCCGAGGGCGAGCAGTTGCTGCCCGCCGTGCGCGAGGGTTTCGGGCGCATTGAGGAGGTGTCGATGCGGCTCACGCGGCAGCGCGGCGAACTCGCGCTCAAGATGCCGACCTGCGTGATGCGCTGGATGCTGCCGCGCATCACGCGCTTCCAGACTGAGCACCCTGAACTCCAGGTGCAGATCACCACGACCTGGCAGCACGAAGTCGACTTCCAGGCCGAGCCCTTCGACGCGGCCATCATCTACGGTCCGTCGCCGGGCGCGGACGTGCACGCGGTGCCGCTGTTCGACGAATACCTCACGCCCGTGTGCACGCCGGAATTCCTGCGCAGCCATCCGATCGCGCACGCCGACGACCTCGCGCACCTCACGCTGCTGCATCCCACACGCGATCACGCCGACTGGAAGCTGTGGCTCGCCCGCGCGGGCGCGGCGCACGTCGACGCCCATCGCGGCCCCACCTTCGAATCGCTCGATCTCGCCACCAGCGCGGCGATGCAGGGCTTCGGCGTGGCCATCGGCGACCGCACGCTGGTGAGCGAGGACGTGGCCGCGCAGCGGCTCGCGCAGCCGATCGACTTCGCGGTGGCGACAGGTTCGCGCTACTACTTCGTCTATCCCGACTTCGCCGCGCAGCAGCCGAAGATCCAGCTATTCAGCGCGTGGATGGAACGCGACCGCGCGCACGGCGCGGCGCCGTCTGCCTGAAGCCGAACCAGACCGCCAGCGTCCGTGCGAACCCGGCGCAGGCGGCCCATGAGCCGAACGCATGGCGCACATGAGAAAAATTCGATTGCCCCCGCGCGGGCTTTTAGGCCAAATAGCCGTTTTTCTCCCATTTCCGGACGATGCACAGCGCCGCCTCCTCCCGCTCGAAGCTGCCCGACGTGGGCACCACGATCTTCACCGTCATCGGCCAGCTTGCCGCCGAACACGACGCCCTGAATCTCTCGCAAGGCGCGCCAAACTTCGCGCCCAATCCGCAGTTGATCGACGACGTGACCGCCGCCATGCGCGCGGGCTACAACCAGTACGCGCCGATGGCGGGCGTGCTCGCGCTGCGCGAAGCGCTCGCGGCCAAGTACGCGGCGCTCTACGACGCGCACTACGATCCCGCGAGCGAAGTGACGGTCGTGGCGAGCGCGAGCGAGGGGCTCTATTCGGCGATCAGCGCGCTCGTGCACGCGGGCGACGAGGTGATCTACTTCGAGCCGTCGTTCGACAGCTACGCACCTATCGTGCGCCTGCAAGGCGCGACGCCCGTCGCCATCCAACTCGCGCAGCCGCATTTCCGCGTGAACTGGGACGAAGTCGCCGCCGCGATCACGCCGCGCACACGCATGATCATCGTGAACACGCCGCACAATCCCACGGCGACGGTGCTCGGCGCGCAGGACATCGCGCGCCTCAAGGCCCTTACGCGCAACACCGACATCGTGATTCTCTCCGACGAAGTCTACGAGCACGTGGTGTTCGACGGCGCGCGCCATTGCAGCATGGCGCGCTACACGGAGCTGGCCGAACGCAGCGTGATCGTCTCGTCGTTCGGCAAGTCGTATCACGTCACGGGCTGGCGCGTGGGCTATTGCCTCGCACCGGCCGCGCTGATGGACGAGATCCGCAAGGTGCATCAGTTCATGACCTTCGCCGCCGACACGCCCATGCAGCACGCGTTCAGCGCGGCGCTCGCCGATGCGTCCTCGTATCTCGACCTCGGCGCGTTCTATCAGCGCAAACGCGATCTGCTCGCGCACGCGCTCGCCGGTTCACGCTTCGAATTGTTGCCGAGCGAAGGCAGCTTCTTCATGCTCGCGCGCTTTCGCGCCTTCTCCGACGAGCGCGACAGCGACTTCGTGCTGCGCCTGATTCGCGACGCCCGCGTGGCGACTATTCCGCTGTCCGCGTTCTACACCGACGGCACCGATCACGGCGTCATTCGCCTGAGTTTTGCGAAGGATGACGAAACATTGCTCGAAGGCGCGCGCCGCCTTTGCACGATTTGAATCACTCAAGACCCGGCCAGGAGATCACGATGAAGCCCCTCACCACGCTGCTCGCGCTCGCGTGCGCATTCGCCGCGCTGCCCGCGCTGCCCGCATTCGCCGACTCCGGTTCGCTGCGCTTCGGCGTGGAGGCGCAGTATCCGCCGTTCGAATCGAAGGACGCCAACGGACGCCTGCAAGGCTTCGACATCGACATTGGCAATGCCGTCTGCGCGCGTGCGCAGCTGCATTGCGCGTGGGTCGAAACTTCATTCGACGGGCTGATTCCCGCACTCCAGGGCCGCAAGTTCGACGCGATCAATTCGGCGATGAACGCCACCGCGCAACGCCGTGAAGCGATCGACTTCACGACCGTGATCTATCGCGTGCCGAGCCGCCTGATCGCGCGCACGGACAGCGGCCTCGTGGCCACGGCGGCGTCGCTCAAAGGCAAGCGCGTGGGCGTGCTGCAGGCGTCGATTCAGGAAACCTATGCGAAGACGCATTGGGAACCGGCGGGCGTGAACGTGGTGCCGTACCAGGACCAGAACCAGATCTACGCCGATCTCGTGTCCGGCCGGCTCGACGGCACGCTGCTGCTCGCGCCCGCCGGTCAGAAAGGCTTTCTCTCGCAGCCCGACGGCAAGGGCTTCGCGTTCGTGGGCGAACCCGTGCGCGACGACAGGATCCTCGGCAACGGCGTGGCGTTCGGTATCCGCAAGGGCGACGCGGCGCTGCGCGAGCGTCTGAACACGGCGATCGCGAAGCTCGAAGCGGACGGCACGGTCAACACGCTCGCCCGCAAATATTTCGGCGATATCGACGTCTCGCCGAAGTAAGCGCGATCGATCGCGCTGCGGCCGCCGTCGCGGCAAGCGCATGCGGCAAGCCGGCACGGCGGGGTCACACCATCGTCGCCGGCTCGTCGTCTTGCAACGTAACGCCGGGGCGCCAGCCTGCCCCGGCGCTTGCCTGACAAAACGCGCCGCGCGAGGCGGCGCACCGCCCTAGCCCGATCGATTCGGACAAACCCTCGCCGCTGACAGCCAGTACGGCGTGGCGCGGCGCTGCGGCGCCGCACGCGCGGTTACGATGACGTTACAGGCGCGACAGCCTCGGACCGCTGATCGCGGAACGCAGGCGCGTGGCGCGGCGGACGTCCCTGCCAACTCAATCGTGAGCGGTCATTGTCCATGCGCATTCTCTTCGTCGTCGGCAACCTGGGCGACTACCACGTGCCTCGCTACGAAGCCCTCGTCGACGCCGCGACCCGCAGCGGGCACGACGTGTCGCTGCTCGAAGTCTTCGCGCGCTCGGGCGTCTACGGCTTCCCGCAGGAGCGCCGCGCGGCGTTCTTCGCGAACCGGCCACCGCACGCCATCACGCTCGTCGAAGACGGCTCGGACAGCGACGGGCTCGGCCTGCGCGACTGCTCGCGCCTCGTCGCGCGGTTGCGCGCGTTCGCGCCCGACGTGGTCATCACGCTCGGCTACAACACGCAGTATTCGGCGCTGCTGTGCGCGCTGCGCCATCTCACGCGGCGCTTCAAGCTCATCTACATGTCCGATTCGAAAGCCGACGACGGCGTGCGCAGCGCCGCCAAGGAACGCCTCAAGCGGATGATCGTGAGCCGCTTCGACGGCGCGCTCGTCGCGGGCGAACGGCACCGCCGCTACGCGCTCTCGCTCGGCATCCCGATGACGCGTTCGCGCATCGGCTTCGACGTCGTCGACATCGACTATTTCGCGCGCCTCGCACAACGCGCGCGCGACAACGCCCGCAGCGTGCGCGAACGCTACCGCCTGCCGCCGCGTTTCCTGCTGTGCGTGAGCCGCTTCGTGGCGCGCAAGAACGTCGACGTGCTGATCGACGCCTATGCGCAAACGGGGCTGCGCGAGCGCGGCATCGGCCTCGTGCTCGTGGGTCAGGGGCCGCTCGATGCGGCACTGCGCGCGCGCATCGCCGCGCACGGACTCGACGCCGACGTGTCGATCCTCAGTTCGCTGCCGAATCACGAAATGCCGAACCTCTACGCGCTCGCGGACTTCATCGTGCTCGCGAGCGAATTCGACCAGTGGGGATTGTGCGTGAACGAAGCATTCGCGGCGGGCTGCCCGGCCATCGTCACCCGCACCTGCGGGGTAGCGGGCGAGATCGTGCACGACGGCGTGAACGGTTTCGTCGTCGAGCCGCGCGACGTGCGCACGCTCGCGCAGCGGATCGGCCAGCTCGGCAGCGACGGCACGTTGCGCGAGCGCTTCGCCAATGGCGCGCGCGATGCGATCCGGCGCTGGTCGCCCTTGCTGTTCGCTTCCAGCGCGCTCGAACTCGCGCAGGCCACCACGCGTCGCGCCACGCCGCACGCGCAGCACGAACTGGTTTGATTCAATCGTCTGCATTCACGGCGCGCCCGGATCGAACGCGCCGCATTCCCAACGTCCTTATAGATTCGGTGCAAACACGGAACCCGGCGCGAGCCGCCGCTTGAGCGTGCGCGCCAGCAGATACGCGGTGCCATGCCGTTCGACGCCGAGCCGCTGCGTGAGCGTCGCGCCAAAACCATTGAGAAAGCTGAATGTTGACGGGCTCGAAAAACCGTCGAAATCGAAGATGAGTCCGCTTTCGATCGCGCGCTGGATGCCGCTCCAGATCAGCAGACTGATCGAGCCGCAATGCGCCTCGGGCATGCGCGACGAAAGCAGAAAATACATCGCCTGCTGATCCCACACGAGACCGATGGCCGCGACGAGCTTCGCGCCCGGCCCATACGCGCCCAGCAGCGTGCCCGACTTGCGTTCGACGAACGTGTTGACGAGCTGGCGCATGACCGCGCTGCCATAGGCGTTGCTGCGCGAGCGCGCGCGCAGATTGTCCTCGTAAAAGCCGAGGAATTCGCCCGGCGTCGCGATGGGCGCGACGGTCAGCTCGCGCGCCGCGCCGCGAATCACGTTGCGCGTCTTGCTGTCGAGCCGCGACCATGCCTCGTCCTGCGTGCATTGCGCATCGAGACGGAAGGTGTAGCGCGCCGACACCGTATAGCCGCGCAGCGCGAACGCGATCGCGTCGTCCACGCGCGGATCGAGCACCTGGAAAAAGCTGTCACACGCAGGCAATTGCTCGATCAGCCGCGCCGTCACTTCGAGCTGATGACGACGCTGACGCGCCGCGCTGCCCGTGACCGGCGCAATCACCGGACCGAGCGTGCGCGTGAGCGGCGGCAGATGCGAAATGCGCCACACGCGCCGGCGGATCAGCGCGTACGGCATTTCGCCGAGCACCGCGTCGTCCTGCTTGACGGTCGCGAGCGCCCAGTTGCCTTGCGTCGCGATGTCGAGCCACCAGCGTTCGTGAAAAATCGAATGCGCGCGCGCGAACTTCGACTCCACATCGGCCGACGACGACGCGGCCGACGCGGCCGACGCAACTTCGCGCGCGCGCGCCTGCCTCGATAGCCTGGCGAACGGCTGCGGTTGTGGCGACGGCTGCGATTGCTGCGGCTGCGGCAGAGATAGCGGGGCAATCTGCGGCTGTTCCCCGAACACCAAGCGGTCTCTTATGGTCGTCATCGTTCACCCGTTCTCATTCCGCGCTGCCACCCGTATTGCAACGCGTTGTCTCCGTGCTGTCTTCAAGCTCGGCTTTCAGCCTCGGCTTGGGTCTTTTGATCTGAACTTTGCTGTGCGCTTCGGCTTCGGTCTGCGCGAAAGCGCGATGTGCGGCGGTTTTTCCGGTGATCAGTCTACGGGCTGACGGCTGGCCTTTTACGCCAAGATTTAGTCCGCGCGGACATGAATGCACCGCAATGGCTCGCTGCGGCGCGACGCCCGCATTCCATTCCCACGCCGGTTCTGTTCTATGTCTGACATTAATGGCGGCGTCTACTGGATCGCCCGGTCATCGACCGGCGCGCGCCGCACCCGCGCACCGGGTCGCGCTTCCAGACGACAGGAACGACATGACACGCCATTCGCCCCATGCACCGGCACGCGCGACATCGGCCAACGCCGCCGCGCGGCTCGAACGTCTGCCGTATTCGCCGTATCACCGCACGATCTTCCTGATCATCGCGGTGGCGTTCTTCTTCGATTCCGTGGATCTCGGCACGATGACTTTCGTGCTCGGCTCGATCAAGACCGAGTTCGGCCTGTCGAGCGCGACGGCGGGACTCGTGGCGAGCGCGAGCTTTTTCGGCATGGTGCTGGGCGCCGCGCTCGCGGGCCTGTTGTCGGACCGATTCGGCCGACGGCCGGTCTTCCAGTGGAGCATGGTGCTCTGGGGCGCGGCCTCGTATCTGTGCTCTACAGCACACAGCGTCGATGCGCTGATCCTCTGGCGCGTGCTGCTCGGCGTCGGCATGGGCATGGAGTTCCCCGTCGCGCAAACGCTGCTTTCCGAGTTCGTGCCCGCCGCGAAACGCGGCCGCCTCGTCGCGCTGATGGACGGCTTCTGGCCGCTCGGTTTCATCGCCGCGGGCGTCGCCTCGTATTTCGTGCTGCCGCATTTCGGCTGGCGCACGGTGTTCGCGCTGCTCGCGATTCCCGCGCTGTTCGTGCTGATTGTGCGCCGCATCGTGCCGGAGTCGCCGCGCTGGCTCGAACATCGCGGCCGCAGCGCCGAAGCGGATGCCGTCACCACGAAGATCGAAGCCCAGGTCATGCGCACGCTCGGCGTCGCCACGCTGCCCGCGCCTGCGCGTCAAACGTCCCCGGCAGGATCGGCGCTGAACCGGCCGCACGGCGCGTTCCGCGAAATCTGGAGCGCCGCGTACCGGCGCCGCACGATCATGGTCTGGGCGCTGTGGTTCTTCGCGCTGCTCGGTTTTTACGGCCTCACGTCCTGGCTCGGCGCGCTGATGCAGCAAGCGGGCGCGACTGTCACGAAGTCCGTGCTCTATACCGTGCTGATTTCGCTCGGCGGCATCCCCGGCTTCCTGTGCGCGGCGTGGCTCGTCGAACGCATCGGCCGCAAGCCGACCTGCGTGGCCTCGCTCGTCGGCGCGGGCGCGATGGCGTGGGTCTACGGACAAACGGCGCTGCATCTGCAAAGCGCCGCGCTGCTGATCGGCTCGGGGCTCGCGATGCAGTTCTTCATGTTCGGGATGTGGGCCGTGCTCTACACCTACACGCCGGAGTTGTACGGCACGGGCGCGCGCGCGACGGGATCGGGATTCGCCTCGGCGATCGGGCGCGTCGGCTCGCTGATCGGCCCGTACGCCGTGGGCGTCGTGCTGCCGGTCTTCGGACAAAGCGGCGTGTTCACGCTCGGCGCGCTGTCGTTCGTCGTCGCCGCGCTGGCCGTGGCGGTCATGGGCATCGAAACGAAAGGGCTCTCGCTCGAAGCGCTGGCCGAGGACGATGCCGATGCGCCCGTGCGTGCCTATGCGGCGCGCGCGGGGGAGTCAGGCTGAATCGGGCTGAGTGGGCTAAGTCTGGAAAACGGACGTTTGCAACGCGATGCGCGGGCCGCGAGCCCGCGCGCGATGCACGTTCAGGCCGCGGGCGCTTCCGGCAACTCGCCGTGGCCCTTGAGCGCGTCGTAGAGATCGGCGAGCGGCACGTCGCCCGCTTCGCGCTTCAGGTAGAGGCTGAACGCGCGGTCGTAAAGCTCGCGCCCTTGCGGCGCGTCGAGCGTCAGATCGAAACATTCGAGAACGAATTCGGCAATCCTGTCCGCGTCGACGAGCAGACGCTCCGCTGTTTTTCGATCCATATCATTCACCTGCCGCTAATACCTGATGCCAGGCGGCGGATCTTACACCAGACGCGCGTGCGGCGCGCGCCCGATCGTGCGGAAACGGGCGCGCCTCATTCGCCGATCCACGAGCCACGCAGATCGCTGTCGTGCAGCAATTGCATCAGCGTTTGCGCGGGACGGCTCAGGCGCTTCGCCGCGAGCGCGATGAATTCGACGTCCGGCAACACCGGCAGGCTCGCGACATTGAGCGGCGGCGCGAGACCGCGCGCCGCCAGGTACTGCGGCCGCACCGTGATGCCCAGACCGCCGCGCGCCGCCGCCACGCAGCCCGAGTGACTGCTGCTCGTGCACACGATCTGCCAGCGAAAGTCGGTTTGCGCGAGCGCGTCGAGCACCACGGCGCGCGTGACGCTCGGCTCGGCCACGAGATTGAGCGGCAGCGGCTGCGTGAGATCGACCATCGTGCCGGTGCGCGCGAGCCATTCGAGCCGCCCGGTGAAGAGCGCCACGCCGCGCTTGTCGCCGAGCCGCCGCTTGCCCACCATCAGGTCGATCGCGCCCGCGTCGAGCAGCTCGTAAAGCCGCCCCGTCATGCCGATGATGATTTCCAGCTCGACGTCCGGATGCGCATTGCGAAACGCTGTGAGCACGGTGGGCAGCGGGCCGAGCGCGATGTCGTCGGAGGAACCGAGCCGCACGCGGCCCTTCAGGCGCGGCGCGCGGAATTGCGATTCGGCGCGGTTGATCGCCTGGAGGATCGCGCCCGCGTGCGCGAGCATGGCCTCGCCGTCGGGCGTGATCGCGAGCGTATGGGTGTCGCGCACGAACAGGCGGCGGCCGATTTCCTGTTCGAGCCGGCGAATATGGTCGCTCACGCTCGACTGCGTCAGGCCGAGTTGCCGCGCCGCAGCAGTGAAGCTGTGGCAGGCCGCGACAGTCGCGAAGGATTTGAGCCAGGTGGGATTGAGCATGCCGCATTGTTATCGGCAAAACCGATAACAGTCAACGTCCTGAGTGGGGTTCCCGATTGCCCGCGATGACAATATCATGGCGTCATTGCAGATTTCCGCGCTGCGCGCCCGTGTTTCCCCACCGTTCGCGCCCCGCCAAGACGTTCCCATGAACAAGGATTCAAGCCAGACGGCGCTGCTGTGGATCGTCGCCGCAGGCTTTTTCATGCAGGCGCTGGACACGACGATCGTCAACACCGCCCTGCCTTCCATGGCGCACAGCCTCGGCGTCAAACCGCTCATGATGCAGCCGGTGATCGTCGCCTACACGCTCACCATGGCCATGCTCACGCCCGCTTCGGGCTGGCTCGCCGACCGCTTCGGCACGCGCCGCGTCTACTTCACCGCCATCCTCATCTTCGTGCTCGGCTCGCTGTGCTGCGCGAGCGCGCATACGCTCGGCGAACTCGTCATTGCGCGCGTACTGCAAGGCGTCGGTGGCTCGATGCTGATGCCGATCGGCCGCCTCGCCGTGCTGCGCGCCGTGACGGGCGAGCAATACGTCTCCGCGCTCGCGCTGATTTCGGTCGCGGGCCAGGTCGGTCCGATCGTCGGCCCGACGCTCGGCGGCTGGTTCGTGCAGGCCATCACCTGGCACTGGATCTTCCTGATCAACGTGCCGATCGGCGCCGCCGGTCTGTTCATGGTGTGGCGCTATCTGCCGCGCAGTTCGGGCACCGCCGCGCCGCCGTTCGACGTGATCGGCTGCGCGCTGGTCTCGCTGTGCATGATTGCGTTTTCGCTCGCCTTCGACGCGCCGGTGCAGACGCATCGCGCAGCCTGGTCGGCGGGACTCTTCGCGCTCGGCCTCGCCTCCGCGTTCGCCTACGTGCCCTATGCGCGCCGCCGCCGCGATCCGCTTTTCAAGCTTGCGCTGTTCGGCGAGCCCAACTTCAGCGTGGGTCTGATCGGCAATCTCGTCTGCCGCGTCGGTTCCAGCGCGGTGCCGTTTCTCGTGCCGCTGCTCATGCAGCTCGAACTCGGCTACACGCCGCTGCATTCCGGCCTCATGATGCTGCCGGCCGCGCTCGCGGGCACGGTCGCCAAACGCTGGATCGCGCCGCTGATCCGCCGCTACGGCTACGACACCTTCCTGCTCGTCAACACGCTGATCGTCGGCGGCTCGATCGTCGCGTTCGCACTGATTTCGCGCGGCACGCCGGTCATCGTCTCACTCGTCGTGCTGGCGATCTTCGGCGCGGCCAATTCGATGCAGTTCGCGGCGATGAACAGCATCACGCTCAAGGGTCTCTCGCACGAAGACGCGGGCAGCGGCAACAGCCTCTTTTCGATGGTGCAGATGCTCGCGATGGGCCTCGGCGTGACCATCGGTGGCGCGCTCGTGAGCCTCGTCGCCGCGCATTGGGACTCGGTGGCGCTGGGCTTTCGCGTGAGCTTCGCTTCCGTGGGCGCGATCACGCTGATCTCCGCGCTGATCTTCCGCGGCATCGAGGAAGCGCCGCCGGCGCGCGCGACGGTGAAAGCCGTGGCGGCGGGCGGTCGATAGGCGCAACGCCAGGCATCGCGCCAGACCTCACGCCAGACCTCACGACAGGCATCGCGCCGCGCAGGCGCGATCTCCCCGATCAAGCGCGTTTGCCGCGCAATGGCCCAACAGCGGCATCGGGCAATCGACGCTCGAAACGCCGCTGCTCGCGCTTCTCTTTACGTCCCCGCGCGACCGACGATCCCCGCCGCCCGCCTTCAAGCTGGGTTTCAACCAGGTGCCGTGAAGCGCCGCCTCAATTAAGCTGCGGCATAACTCCTGCGCGCTCATGCTCGCCCGCGCCAGGTCTCACTGCTCGCACCTGAAACTCATAAAAGGAATTCGATGTCGACTCCAACATCGGCGGAGATCGCGGCCCGCCTCGACCGGCTGCCGCCGTCACGCACCGTCTGGACCATGGTGATCCTGCTGTCGCTCGGCGGCGTGTTCGAGTTCTACGACCTGTTCTTCACCGGCTACGTGGCGCCCGGCATGGTCCACGCCGGACTCTTCACGCCCGAGTCGCTCGGCTTCTTTTCGGCGCTGGGGCCGTTGAAAGTGGCGGGCTTCGGCACCTTCGTATTCTCGACCTTCGCGGGTCTCTGGGTCGGCGCACTCGTGTTCGGCCAGGTCGCGGACCGCTTCGGCCGACGCATGATCTTCACCTGGTCGCTGATCTGGTACATCGTCTGCACGGCGATCATGGCGTTCCAGACCACCGGCCTCGCGCTGAACATCTGGCGATTCATCGCGGGCATCGGTATCGGTATCGAACTCGTGACGATCGACACGTACATCTCCGAGCTGATTCCGCGCGGCGAACGCGGCCGCGCCTACGCGCTCAATCAGGTCATCACGTTCTGCGCGGTGCCGGTGGTCGCGTTTCTCGCCTATGCGCTCAAGGACACACAGCCGCTCGGCCTCGACTACTGGCGCGTCGTGATCCTGATCGGCTCGCTGGGCGCGATCGTCGTGTGGTTCGTGCGCCGACGCATTCCCGAAAGCCCGCGCTGGCTCGCGCGCAACGGCCGCGAAGCCGACGCGGAGCGCATCGTCGCCGATATCGAGCGCCGCGTGCAAGCCGAAACCCGCACGCCGCTGCCCGCGCCCGAGCGCGCCGCGCCGGAAATTGCCGGTGCCGGCTCGCTCACCGAAGTGCTGAAGCCGCCGTATCTGCGTCGCACGGTCATTCTCTCGATCTTCAACATGGCGCAGGTGATCGGCTTCTACGGCTTCGCCGCCTGGGTGCCGACGCTGCTGATCGAGCGCGGCATTCACGTCACGCAGAGCCTCGCGTATGCGTTCGTGATCGCCATCGCGAATCCGTTCGGGCCGCTCATCGGCTTCTGGTTCGCGGACAAGCTCGAACGCAAGACCCAGATCGTCGGCGGCCTGCTGATCATGGCCGTGGTGATCGCGCTGTTCGCGCAGGCTTCGCAGCCGTGGCTGCTGATCGTGCTGGGCGTGCTGTTCACGCTCGCCGCGAACATCATGTCGTACGCGTATCACGGCTACCAGGCCGAGCTGTACCCGACGCGCGTGCGGGCGCGCGCCGTGGGTTTCGTCTATTCGTGGAGCCGCATCGCCGCCGCGTTCGCCGGGCTGGCGATCGGCATTCTGCTGCACCACTATGGCGTGCCGGGCGTGGCGATGTTTATCGGCGTGTCGATGCTGGTGGGGATCGTGATGGTGCTGCTCGGACCGGCGACGCGCGGACGTTCGCTCGAAGACATCAGCCGCTAAACGGCAAGGTAATAAAAAACGGCGGCGCCGCGTGATGCGGGCCGCCGTTTTTTATCCGGATGATCTTGATCGACGATTAATTCGGATTACGTACGATACGGATTACGTCGTCACGCCTTCGACCAGACCCGCGCCGGCATGCGCTTCCTCTCGCGCAGTCGCGAGCGCTTCGTACTCGTCCTCGCTCAACACCGGGCCAAGCTGGCCTTCCCACTTCGTCACCACGGCGGCGGCCACGCTGTTGCCGAGCACGTTGGTCGCCGTGCGCCCCATATCGAGGAACGTGTCCACGCCCATGATGAGCAGCAGACCCGCTTCGGGAATATTGAATTGCCCGAGCGTCGCCGCAATCACGACGAGCGACGCTTTCGGCACGGCCGCCATGCCCTTGCTCGTGAGCATCAGGATCGCGAGCATTGCCGCCTGATCCATGAACGACAGGTGAATGCCATACGCCTGCGCGATAAAGAGCGTGGCGAAGGTGCAATAGATCATCGAGCCGTCGAGATTGAACGAATAGCCGAGCGGCAGCACGAAGCTCGAAATGCGGCGCGGCACGCCGCTGCGTTCGAGTTGTTCGAGCAGCTTCGGATACGCCGATTCGCTGCTCGCCGTGCTGAACGCCAGCAGCATCGGCAGACGCACCGAGCGCACGAGTCCGAACACACGGCCACCGATCACGAGACCGCCCGCCGCGACGATCGCGCACCACAGCAGCACCAGCGCGCCAATGAACACGCCCATGAAACGCCCGTAGCTGAGCAGCACGCCCAGACCCTGAATGGCCACCACGTGTGCGAGCGCGGCGAACACGGCGACCGGCGCAAACGCCATGACGTAGCCCGTCACCTTGAACATGACCGCCGAAATCTGTTCGAGCAGTTTGACGATGCCCTTCGCCTGCTCGCCGATCGCGATGATGCCGAGGCTGAAGAACGCCGCAAACACCACGATCTGCAGGATTTCGTTTTCGGCCATGGCCTGCACCACGCTCTTGGGCACCAGATGCGTGACGAACTCGCGGATCGAAATCGCGCCCGCCTGAATGCCGGTGGCGGCGTGCGAATCGGGCAGAGGCAGATTCAGCCCCGCGCCCGGTTGCAGCCAGTTCGCGACCAGCGCCCCCAGCAGCAATGAAACAAAGGTCGCGCCGAGAAACCACGCGAGCGTGCGCACGCCTACGCGACCGACCGCCTTCGCGTCGCCCATCTTCGCGACGCCCACCACGAGCGTGGCGAACACCAGCGGCGCGACGATCATTTTGATGAGCCGCAGGAACAGGTCGGTGACGAGCGCGAAGCCGTCTGCGACCGACTTCAGGCTCTGCGCGTCGTCGATCGCGCGATGACAGCCGTAACCCACGGCAATCCCCAATAGCATGCCGATCACGATCCAGCCGGTCAGCTTCGTACGTTTCATTGCGACACTCCTTTTTGGCCGCGCAGACGAGCGGCCGGCAACAGGCTTACGAATACATTTGTTGCAACACTGTACTTTGTTGCACCAGTTGTTGCAAACCTGTCAAAAACCCTGGTGTGGCGGAATGTCGGGTGTTGGTGAGACGCAAACCCATGCTGGTTTGGTGCAGACAACCTTGGCTTGACGATTTGCGACAAACAAAGTTGACCATCGCTGTGAAGCTCACCACGCAATCGGCGGTTATTCTGAAACCCCAAAAAATCCTTTTATGCCGATTACAATCTCAATGTTGGTGTGAAATTATTATTCACTTTGAACATCTCAATTCTGTTGGCGACTCAGCGCAAGGTTTAACCAGGGGGATCGTTCCGGTCTCTACATGTTCTAAAGCCGATGCTCCACCGGTGGGCGGCGTCTCAGCAGGAAAAAGCACTCAGTTCGACCCGCGCCCATGCGATGCAATGCGCATGAGGCTGCATCCGCATTACACAAATAAACGGTACTCAAACGTTTCTAAATATGGACGAAAGCTTTTCGGGTTGCTAAATTGAACTGTGATTGCGTTTAGACATTCCGCAATCATCGGCGCCTCAGCGCCGGCGTGTGTGCTAGCCGCCGCTTCTGGCAGAAGTGGCGGCTTTTTTCAACGAGCCCAGCTACGTTTCGAGATGTTGAAACGGTATCTGAAGCCACACCGGCTGAAGTGCTGCCTGCTGTTTGAACATCGGCGATGTCTACGAATGCTCCGTCGTTTTAATTAAATATCTACACAGGCCGATACATTGCAATTCAGGAAGACGCGGCCGGCGGCGATCCCCCATGCGCGGCCCCGAAGCCGGCTTCAGGCCGGAATGTCGCGCACCACCTCCGTCAATTTTCCCGAATTGATCTCGTAAAAGAAACCGTAAAGCTTGACGTTCGCCGGAACGGCTGCGCTGTCGCGAAGTAAGCGGACATCGTGTTTGATCGAATCTTCGAAGTTCGAAATGGCGAGGCTATCGTGATCGAACAGCGTTGAAATATCGGCATGGTGATGATGATGAAAATCATCAACGAGGTCTTCAGGTTCGAAAGCCGTAGCGCCGCAAAACGAGTGATGCACCACAACGACATTTTGAACCTTGAAAAGGTAGTCCATCGTGGCGACCGACTGCAAAGCCGAAAGCGCGCGCCCACCCGCGTTAGACACCGCAAACAACGTACGCGTGTTACCGATGCGGTTGCCCGCTTCGTCGAGAATGTTCTCACCGGGATAAACCTCATCACCGAAATAGTCCGCGACAGCCTGCGGTATTTCAGATGCCCTCGGATCAAAGCAGTGGACCACGATCGTCTTCATCGGAATGAAGCGACTGAATCCCTGAAAATTTGACCGATCGAACCACGCCGCGTCAAACCACGGCTGCTTCCTGAATTCGAATTCGCTGTATTGGCTCATTTTCCTTGCTCCATTTTCCACATTCATGGACTGATGCGATTAGCTGAATCACTATAGGATCATTGATCGATGTGCCGCAGACATTCACACCTCGTTTTCTGCCAGAACGCTAATTCGTTCTGGGCAAGACCTCGTTTTCTTTTCCCGCTCACTCCGAATCGGCCGCGATATCCGCCTGCTTTCGCACCGCAGACCTCGCGTAAGACCTGGCGGCGCGCCCGGACATTGGCAGAAAATGAGGTATGGTTGGCCTTGCGCCGCTACGCCGGATTCCGGTAGCGTGTGCGCTGGTCCACGGCCGGCCGCCATAGCCAGGTCTTGTCATGGCCCGCATAAGGCTGGGTCCGGTTCGATCGGCGATCCCCGTACTTTGATACGTCAGCAAATGTCCAGAACCGACAATCCGGATGGTCGAGCGCCGCGCAAGGTTGTCATCGTCGCCTATGAAGGCGCCAAGCTCCTGGACATATCAGGTCCATTGCAAGCTTTCAGCGATGCCTGTTTTGACGACGGTCGCTCCGCGTATCAGGTCGTGCTGGCCTCCGAGTCAGGCGGTTCGGTGCGGACGGACACGCGTGTGAAGCTTGAAACGGAGTGCATCGATGACACGATGATGGACTCTGTCGACACGTTGCTCATCGCCGGCGCCGACCTGATCATGCCCGCCGCCGCGACGGCATCGCTGCGTGCAACGCTGGCGAACTATCTGGAACGACCGCGTCGGCTCGGTTCGGTGTGCACGGGCGCGTTCGTCCTCGCGCAACTCGGCGTCCTCGATCATCGGGATGTGACGACTCACTGGGCAGCCTGCAACCGGTTGAAGCAACAACATCCGGCTATCAACGTGAAGCCCGACTCGATTTTCGTCACGTCCGGCCATATCTGGACGTCCGCCGGCGTCTCCGCCGGGATCGACATGGCGCTGGCCATGATCGAGGACGATCTGGGCCATCTCGCGGCGCTCAATGTTGCACGCGGCATGGTTCTCTTTCTCAAGCGACCCGGTGGCCAGGCGCAGTTCAGCATCGAACTGCGCCAGCAGATGCGCGACGCGCGCGGCCGGTTCGAAGACCTCCATGACTGGATTCGTACCCATCTGGACGCGGACCTGTCCATTCCCGCACTCGCCGACGCCGCACGGATGAGCCCGCGCAACTTTGCTCGCGTCTATCTTCGCGAAACCGGGGAAAGCCCGGCGAGGGCGGTAGAGCGACTGCGCATCGAAGCGGCCAGACGTCTACTCGAGTCTGCGCACGAGCCCATCCAGGTCATCGCGCGCAGGACGGGTTTTGGCGACGACGAGCGTATGCGCCGGGCCTTCACGAAAGTGTACGGTGTGGCTCCGCAAGACTACCGCCGACGCTTCGGACCGCCAAAGGCATAACACGCACGAGAAGCCTCACGCCGGCATGCCGACGACGAGCCATCGGCCGGAAACGAGGTGTGTTTGTCATTGCTGACGGGTTCGGTACGCCCTATCTTCGTCGTACCGAACATTCAAGGATCCTGTATGAAACACCCTGTCACCGTCGGAGGCATAACGGCTCCTGATTCCGAGCTTGCACGTCGAGCAGCCGCGCTCGCCGAATCAGCCCACACGAAGCCGCTTTTGAATCACGTTCACCGGACGTGGTGGTTCGCGGAGTTCATCGGAAAAAAGCGGCAGATGAAATACGATCGTGAGCTCGTTTATCTCGCATCGCTGCTTCACGATCTCGGGTTGTCGGCGCATCACGCGGCAGATAAACGCTTTGAGGTCGATGGCGCCGACGCGGCGAGCAGGTTCCTGCATGCGCATGACTATCCGAAGGCGAAAGTCGATGTTGTCTGGGATGCGATCGCGCTTCACTCATCCGCGGATATCGCCGATCGCCGGGAGCCGGAAGTCGCGCTCGTGCACTTCGGCGCCCACGTCGACGTGATGGGACTCAGGATGGACGAGATATCTCCGCAGTTGATCGACGACACCCTCGCGCTCTATCCCCGGCTCGGCTTCAAACAGGCGTTCACGCAGGCACTCGCCGAAGTGGCGAGACGGAAACCCCATACTGCGATTGGAACGGGCTTGGCCGACATTGGACGTCGCCTCGCGCCGGGCATTGAAATCCCCGATGTCTGCGATCTGCTGCTCGCCGCGCCGTTCGAAAGCTAAGCTGACGCAACGAGATCAAGCAGCAACCCGCGAGGCCGCGGCCCATGTCTTGTGATGGGGCGGCAATCGTGATCGGTTCGATAGCGCCTACGCCTTTGCCTTATCCGCGTGATTTCCGAGCGCATACCGTCCCTGCCCTCCTTGCTGCCACGGCCGTCCGCTCAGTCCGGCCTGCCGTCGGGAGGCAAGGGCCGCGCGCCGGCGGCATCGCCGCATGCAGCCGAAAGCTGCCACTCCTGCGCGGCGTCCAGACAAGCGCGAACTTCGTCATCGCCGGTCTGGGAAAAGTCCGCGTAAAACTGCCCGATGCCCATGAAATGGTACGGCTGCATCACGCAGACAAAATCGTCCGCCTCCTCGGTGAAGCGCGCTTCGGCACCGACCGGACAGACCGGGACCGCGATGATGAGCGCTCGCGGCCGACTCGCGCGCAGCGCCTTGAGGGCCACATGCATGGTCGCGCCCGTTGCGATTCCGTCATCCACGACAATAACCGTCTTCCCGAGCACCGCCACAGGCGGCCTTTGTCCCCGGTAAGCCGACTCACGGCGCTGCAGCTCGATGCGCTCGCGCGCAAGGGTCTCGGCGAACCGCGCTTCGCTCACGCCAAGCGCGCGCATCACTGCGTCGTTGACGTAGAGCGCGTCGCCGCTCGCCACGGCGCCCATCGCCAGCTCAGGGTTATAGGGCGCCCCGAGCTTGCGCACGATCAGCACGTCCAAGGGACATCGCAAGGCCCTCGCTACTTCGTAACCAACCGGCACGCCACCTCGTGGCAGCGCCAGCACCACGACATCATCGCGGCCTGCGTAGCGCTGGAGCGCCGTTGCAAGCTGTCTGCCGGCATCGGCACGATCGCGGAATACCTCGCTCATGATCTGGCGTCCTCTTCAGGGCCGGCTTTCGTGGCTCCATCGGGCACGCAACAGCCGTTCGCCGTCGCGATATTCGATCGAGAGTCTGCCGTGGTGCGCCCGCAGCATCGCTGCGGTGAGCTTGCGGAGCACATGCGGGCCCGTCGTCGAAACGCGCACGCCATCGGACTGGACCTGTATGTCCATGATGCGTTCGAGCGCATGCAGGCCTGCTTCGTTGCGCGCCTCGCGGGAGAGCAGCGCGACGACCTGATCGAGGTGCGCGTTCAGATAGTCGCAAGACTTGAGCCACAACTCTCCCGCCGGCGCGTGATCCTGAATCCTTCGACAGGCGGGACACAGAAGTTGTCGGGTCACTTCCGCGCTGGCGCTCCAAATCCACCGGCCATTTTCGTAGATAGCGCCACATTCGCGGCAGCCCGTGCCGCTCATCACGCGGGCGGGGGCGCGATAGCTGTCGTTCGTGTGCGGTTGCAGTCGCTTGTCGCGACGCATTCCAGTCGCCGCGCTTTCGTTGCGAATCGGGTTCATATCGGTTCACTCACGTCGGGAAAATTGGATGGCAAACGAACGGCGCGTTCAATTCGGCTCGCACGCACCGAGCCAGCGCTCGAACCATTCGTTTGCGAGGCAGGTGACTTCCTCAAGCGCGCCCGGCTCCTCGAACAGATGCGTCGCGCCGGGCACGATCTCGATTCGGTGCTCGCAGGTCATTTGCGTGGCGGCCTTGCGGTTCAGGCGCAGGACGTCCTCGTCGAGGCTGCCCACGATCAGCAGCGTGGGCGCCTTAACCGAGGCCAGTGCCGTTCCCGCGAGATCCGGGCGGCCGCCTCGACAGACGATGGCCTTTACCCAGCCGGTCTGCGCGGCCGCAACGAGCGCGGCGGCCGCGCCCGTGCTGGCGCCGAAAAGACCCAGTGGCAAGGATGCGAAGTCGGGCGATTCCCGCAACCAGACGAGGGTCGCGGCGAGCCGCCGCGCGAGCAGCGAGATATTGAAGCGATAGGTGCCATCGCCGTCGTGCAATTGCTCCTCGGCGCTGAGCAGATCGAACAGCAACGTGGCGAAGCCCGCGCCATGCAAGTCAGCCGCCACCTGCCGGTTGCGCGGGCTGAATCGACTGCTGCCGCTGCCGTGCGCGAATACCACGACGCCGCGGGCGTGGCTGGGTATTTCCAGTAACCCGCCCAGCGCCACATGATCGACAGGAATCTGCACATCCTGCATTTCCATCTGCATCTCCAGGCACGGCAGACGTATGCGGTTTGCACCGCGCTCGTGTTCATCATCATCGCCGCGTTAGCCGGCCGATTGACTTCGATCAATTGCTCGTGGCAAGGAGAAAGGGCTGCCTCCGGCAAAGCCGTGCTCATCCGGATAGCAGCGAAGCCTTCTGAGCACCGCTGCCTGCAAAACGTCGTGCAGCGCAAGCCGGCAGTCCCGCTCAATGTCTGCAACGCTGAATCCCTCTCACGGATTTCCTCCGATCCACCTGTCGCCGTCTTTCGCCGGCTCCTTCAAGTTGAAGTTGATCAATCGCGCGCCCTGACTCCGGCCCTACGGGAGAACTGACCTGCATCAACGCGCCTGCGACACGGCCGTCCATGCTGTGATCGAGTGAGGAGGCGGTCATGCCGCCGCACGACATTGCGCTGCAACCCTGCACCGCCCGGTTACCCGACGAGCCGAGACCATGCTTATCCCCAGTACCGATATCGCCGGGTTGCTCCGCGAGATCGCCGACCTGAAAGCAGTCCCACCCATCGGCGGCGAATTAGCGCTGGAAGCGCTCGCGCCGCATCGGAACACACGCGGCAGGCCGGACCATCGGGCTCGATCATGTGGTATGCCCTGATCGAACAGCAGCGCCGATGGCTGCGTGCGTGGCGCGCGGCGTCGGAATATGCCGAGCATGTGTGCGATGGGTGGCCGGCGCCCGCGCTCGCTCACGCGGTCTCCTCCTGCTATGCCGGCCTCTACGATTCCCTGCCCGGCTTCACCGACACGCCACCGCCCTTCGTCATCGACACCGTCACGCTCGAAGGTCGCCGCACCGCGGTTGAATGCGGCATCGTCGCGCGCACGCCGTTCTGCGACCTGCGCTGCTTCGCATGCCGCGGCGCGGACGCCGGGCCCCGGCGCGCGCTGCTGCTATGCGCGCCGCTGGCCGGCCATGCAGCCGTCATGATGCGCGAGACGGTCGAGACGCTGCTCGCCGATGGCGATGTCTACATCACGGACTGGAAAAACGCTCGGGACGTGCCGCTCGCAGCGGGACGCTTCGGCCTCGACGAATACGTGGCGATGCTGGACGACTTTATCGGCCAGTTCGCGAACGACACGCGGCCGTTGCACGTCCTTGCAGTCTGCCAGTCGACGTTTCCCGCACTCGGGGCGCTGTCGCTGCGCGCGCAGCGTGCCTTGTCCCCACCCGCCAGCATCACGCTGATCGGCGGCCCGCTCGATGCGCGCCTCAACCCGGGCACGCTCGGTTTCGCCGCCACATCGCATTCGTTGGACTGGTGCGAGCGTCATCTGATCGATGTGGTGCCTGCGCAGTTTGCGGGACGCGGCCGACGGGTTTTTCCGGCCTATCTGCAACAAGCCGAGATCGTAATCCTCTATCCGCATCGGTACGTTTCGCTGATCGAGCTTTACGCCGATGCGAGTTCGCGGGGCGACGTCCGCGCACTCGCCGATGCACGGCGCGCGTTGAGCGAATACACCGCGCTGATCGACATGGCCGCCGAGTACATCCTCGACACCGTGGACATCGTGTTCCAGCGTGCGATGCTCGCGAACGGCACGTGGCGCGTCGCATCCGGAGCAAACGGTGCCGACGGCACGCTCGTCGAGCCGTCGGCGTTGCGGGACGTGGTGCTGCTGACCGTCGAAGGCACGCGCGATGCCGTCACCGGAGCCGGGCAAACGCACGCGGCGCATGCGATGTGCCCTGCCATTGCGCCGGATGCACATCGTCGCTTCGACGTGGAAGGCTGCGATCACTACGGGCTGTTTACAGGCGAGCGCTGGCATGCCGATGTGCACCCCGTGTTACAGGCGACCTTCGCGAATGCCGAGGCCGCCTGGCGCTTGTCCCAGCGCGCCCGGAAGACGACGCGCCCGGCGCTGCGCTAGTCCGGCGTGGAGACGGTACGGCCTGCCGGCCTCGCCCCTGCGGCCTTGCTCGTCGCGAGTCTGACAACGCATCGCGGTCGCGAGCGAAGCGCGTGCCGTCACGATCTTGACGGCTTGATCAGCCAAGCAACAGGGCGACCAGGGGTGACCGCTGTCGACGATGGCGGCCACAGGGGCCGAAGCGCAGGCGAGCACTCAACGCAGCACTTTCCGCCAACGACAGGCGCGAACCTGTACGGACCACGATGACGCGGGAAACGACGGCTCACAAACGAGCTGACTGCGTCGACGCCCCGTTTAGCGGGCCGCCGCCTCGTCCTCGCGCGCCGAGAGCGCGTCCTTGATAGCAAGGACGAAGCGGGCCACCTTCTCCACCGCTATATCCTCTTTCATGTCGCGCGCGGAAATCGCACAAGTCGCGAGCGGTGCGCGGTGCGCGAGCTGCTGCAACTGCGCGAACGTTTGTTCGCTGCCGCGTGAGCCCATGGTGCAAAAGAATGCGGTGGCGCGCACTTCGTGCCAGTGTTCGGCCAGCCAGGTCGCCACGGGCGTGGAAGCGCGAGCGGCCCACACCGGCGTACCGATCAGCACGACGTCGTAGTTCGCAAGCACATGGGCCATCGGCTGAAGATGCGCCGTGCGCTGGCGAACCACATCGACAATCGAGCGCAGGAAGCCGAAAGGCCCGGCACGCCGCCGGAATTCGACCTCATGCAACCGTTCGTAATCGCCTTCAAGCTCGGCGGCGAGCCGCCCGCCCAACTCGGCGGTGGTCTCGCTGCGCGAGTAAAAGACGACGAGGATGCGCGTTGGGGTATTCATGACCGAATCCATGGAATCTTGCCGATGCGCGGGCTAAGCCCTGTCACCGCGGCGCTTCGCTTCGAAATGCTGCTGGCGAGCGGCGATGAGGCGCAATTCATCGAGCAGGTTCGCGGCCGCATGCAGCAGGTCGTCCAGCGTAACGATGCCGACCAGCGAGCCGTCCGCGCCCACCACGGGCAGACGGCGTACGCCGTGCAGATGCATGCGCCGCGCGAGCATCCATAAGTCGTCGGTGCCGTGGGCGAGCACGGCGGGCGCCGACATCACGTCGCCGGCATAGAGCGTCGTCGGCGAGGCATCCGGACTCACCACCGCCAGCACGATGTCGCGATCGGTGAGCACGCCAACCGGCTGGCGCGCGCCCGCCTCCTCGCTCACCACCACCAGATCGCCCGCATGAAGGGCGCGCATGCGGGCCGCCGCTTCGACAATGGACGTTTGCGGACCGCAGGTGGCCACCTCGCGGGTACACAGTGAACAAGCATTCATTTGACTTCTCTCCACTCGGCCAGCAAGGCGTCGCATTCGGCCGGCTGGCTGACCGGCTCGCAGGCGAACACGCTGCCGAGCGCTGCATGGGCGGCACTCGCGAAGGACGCGCCGCACCGCTCGACAACGATGAAACCCGCACATGCCACAGCCGACGCCGTCACGATGCCGAATGCCCACCGTTCCAGCTTACGAAAGATGCGATACATGACAGCTTTACCTCATTCGGTGTACAGAATATCCATGATGATGCACACAGCGAACGCCACGCTTTTCGCGCGGACCACACGCCGCCGTTCTCGACTGCCTCGGCCGGATCTCGCCGCGCCTCCGAACCTCGTCGATCACACCTGTGACCCGGCGCACATGCGAGATCGTCCGCCGGCCCCGCTTTCACATCGAGCTTGAGGTCGACCCATTGCTCGGCTAGATGCTGATATAGCCGCGGAAAAGCCACGGCAAACGCACGCAGGACGACGAGGACGGCTCGCCGGGCTGCGCCATGCAACTGCCGGAAAAGCACGGCGCGCCATCAGCGGAGAAAACGGGCACGAACGCGAAAGCATCGTTGACCCGAATGAGGCAATCGTTGTTGTAACGCGAAGGCGGATAAATTTCGATCGACCGGAAGAATCCGTGATTTTCCACGCCCCTTGCCATTTCCCTCACCCGCGACATGTCGGGTTGATGGACTTCAGCGAACCACGCATAGCGCGCCGGTATCTCGTCGCTGCGTGTGCCGCGCCTGACTTCTTCGCCTGCGGTGAAGGCCAGCTCGACACCGGGGTACGGCAAGCAATGCGGCGCCTGAACGACCGGCCCTTCCGGGCCGAGTGCAGGCGGGGGATAGATCCACATCGCGACATCGAGTACGGGCGTCCTGCGTGAAAAGTACTCTGCCAGCCAGTTCATACGCGCCTCCGTGCCGTGTCAATTTCGCGTTAGCCGAAGCACACCCGCCGTCGTCCCTGCGGACCATACGGCAGACCGTATATCGACGATGCCTTCGCCGATGCGAAACCGCGCCAGTTCATCCTGTCGCCGGCTGTATGTCCGGCGAGAAAGTACACGCTCATCGCGCGATGGCAATTGCAATTCCATGCGGATGAAACCATCGTGTCCGCTACCGCGGCTGTCGGCTTGACTCAAATCAATCGGCCGCCCAATCCGAATCACATGGCTGCGACAGCCGCACCGGGCATGCGCCGCAGCGGTCATTTTGCGTGCAGCCTCGCACGCGCTTGTTCACTGGCCCCGGATGTTGCCGCGCGATCCGATCGACCGATGCGGCGGGTGGCACACACTGCGGTTTTCCCTTATTCAACCGCGCGCGAACGCACAATGATTCACGGCATCAGGCAGCCCGCGGCGAATTTGTGTTTGTGAACCGGCGGCTGCCGTCACGAGGAAGTCAGTACGCCTCGCCATTAGCCTTACGGTGTATTGCGTGAACGACATGAAGACCGACAAACGCCTGCAACGCTCAGACCTTGGCGGCGTGCGCGTCGAGTCGTCGTCGCTCGACATCGTGTTGCCCGACGGCGAAACGGAACTGATCGATCTGATTCCCGACCCTGCGACCGCCACGCCGCTGGATACGCTCGGCCAGCGCGCGCATGGGCGAATTCGTGCAGGCACGGCTCGACGACATGTCTGCCGTGCAGGCGGATATCGTGCGCCGGCGCTTCGGGATTGGCGTCGAGCCCCAAACCTACGATGAAATCGCGTGCCGCACCGGTATCTCGCGTGAGCAGGTTCGCCGCACCGAACAGCGGGCACTGGAGGCGTTGCGGACGTCGGAACGCGTGCGCGCCGCGCACGACTATCTCGATCCGGAGCCGTAAACGCAACGCCTGAACGGCACTCGCGCGCCACCTCATGCCGCGCGTTCGACGTTGCCCACTTCTTTGGACCTCGCACTTTCCGGCGCACTTTCCGGCGCACTTTCGGGCGCGCCCTGCCGCGCGCTGCCGGCCGGCTCGGGCTCGTTGGCGATCAGCGCGAGCAGTTCGTCGTGATCCAGCATTTCCCGTTCGAGCAGACGCAACGCAATCCGGTCGAGCGCCTCGCGCCGTTCGGCGAGCGTCTGCACCACCCGTTCGTGCGCCTCGTTCAGAAGCCTGCGTACTTCGTCGTCGACGCGCTGCGCCGTATGCTCGCCGCAGCGCGGGCCGTCCGTGGCGCCGAGCGCATGTGCCGTCCCGGGCTGGTCGGCGCAATTCGCGAGGCCGATGCGCTCGCTCATGCCGTAGCGCGCCACCATGTGCCACGCCATGGCGGTCGCGCGCTCCAGATCGTTTTGCGCGCCGGTGGACACGTCGCCGAACACCAGCTCCTCCGCAACCCGCCCGCCCAGCAGGGCGTCGAGCCGGTCGAGCAGTTCGCTGCGCCTGAGCACGTAGCGGTCCTCGGTCGGCACCTGCTGCGTATAGCCGAGCGCGGCCACCCCGCGCGGAATGATCGACACCTTCTTGACCGGATCGCAATGGGCGCGGCTTTGCGCCACGAGCGCGTGTCCCGCCTCGTGCCATGCGATCGTCTGCTTTTCCTGCGCGTTCATGACGCGGCTCTTGCGTTCGGAACCCGCGAGCGCGCGATCGATGGCCTCGTCGAAGTCCGCCATGGCGACCGTCGCGCGGTCGGCTTCGGCGGCGTGCAGCGCGGCCTCGTTCACGATGTTGGCGAGGTCGGCGCCCACGCAGCCGGGCGTGCGCGCCGCCAGCTCATCCAGATCGACATCCGGTGCCAGCGGCACCTTGCGCGTATGCACAGCCAGGATCTGTCGGCGTCCGGTCAGGTCCGGACGGTCAATGGCGATATGGCGATCGAAACGCCCCGGGCGCAGCAGCGCGGGGTCGAGTGTTTCGGGCCGGTTGGTCGCCGCCAGCAGGATGACACCGGCATTGGCCTCGAAGCCGTCCATTTCGACGAGCAACTGGTTGAGCGTCTGTTCGCGTTCGTCGTTGCCCGACATGAGGTTCGCCCCGCGCACCTTGCCGAGCGCATCGAGTTCGTCGATGAACACGATGCACGGCGCCTGCCGCTGCGCCTGCTCGAACAGGTCGCGTACCCGCGCCGCCCCGACGCCGACGAACATTTCCACGAACGACGAACCGCTGATGGAAAAGAACGGCACGCCCGCCTCGCCCGCGAGCGCCTTGGCGAGCAGCGTCTTGCCGGTGCCGGGCGCGCCGACGATCAGGATGCCTTTCGGTATCTTGCCGCCGAGCCGGCGATAGCGCTCCGGATGGCACAGGAACGACACGATCTGTTGCAGCTCTTTTTTCGCTTCGTCGATGCCCGCGATGTCGTTGAAGGTCGCGCCCGTGTCGCGCTGGACATAGACCTGCGCGCCGCTTCTGCCAATGCCCATGAAATCGCGCGCGCCGCCGCCCCGCCGCGACATGACCTGCCACACGATCACGAAGAGCACGAGCGGCGCGAGCCAGCCGAGCAGCGCGCTGCCCCAGTTGCTGTCGACTGCGCCGCTATAGCGCACGCCGGCGGCGCCGAGGCGGCCCGACAGCGCGTCGTCGGCGACACGGACCGTCGCAAAAGGATAAGGCGCCGGCCCGTCTCCAAAGCTCGCGGCCTCCGACGCAGGCAGGGTCGCCCTGGCGTGTTCCGAGCGCAGTTCGCCCGTGATGCGCGTCGGGCTGATCACGAGATTGTCGACCTGATGCGCGTCGAGCAGACGCACGAAGTCGCTGTACGCCATCTGGGGCACGGAAGGCGTGGACCAGAACAATTGCAGCGCCACCATCAACAGCAGCCCGACAAAGAAAGCGATGCTGCCGTAATCGAACTTCTTCTCCATACTGAGCTCTCCCCTCGTTGCGCAGGGGCAGGCGTTCGGCGATCACGCCCCTGCCGATCTCGCGTGGTGCAGCGACGTGGCGGGGCGCGCCTCGCCGTCCGGGTACGTGGCTGTCAACGACGCGAGATATGCCATCCAGTCCGCCGACTGCGCGCCGGTTCCGGCCGGCGTTGTCGCCAGGCCCGGCGCACCCGTCAACCACACCTTCCGGGCGCCGAGCACCGTGTCGCGAAGCATCGCGCCATAAGACGCCTGGGTTTCCGCGGCGGCCACCATCCCTTGCCCCCACAAGGCCACGCACGCCGCAAGATACTCGCGCGTCATCGTTTGCCACGCCTGCGCGACGGCCCCCGTATCGTGGGTGCGCGCCTGCATCCATACCTCGCACAGGTGCTGCGCGGCAGTGCGGTCGCGATCGAGGCACTTCGCCTGGAACGCCAGCGCGGACGCGAGTTGATCGAAACCGATCTGCACCATGCGCGCGCCCATGTCCGACAGGAAAACGGGTTGAAGCGGCGTGTCTGGAGCAATAGGGCTCATGTCATTCTCCTGATCAATCAAAGCGTGCCGGATTCACGACGCACCAGGCCCTGATCCGTTCGTCGAATCCCATCCTTGTTCAATCTAGCGAACGGGTCCTCCGCAAAATTGACCTGCATCAGCCGAGATCAGCATCCGAAATAGCCACGATGGCGATCCCGCGTGCGCTGCCTTGCTTGATCTGCATCAGAGGCCGCCCTCGCGGCGCGCGCCAGTCTTCTGATTGCCCGATTGACTTCCCGCGCGATGCGCACCTTCGCCATGCCTTACGCAACGAACGACGATTTGCCCGCGAGCGTCCGCAATCATTTGCCGTCGCACGCACAGGATATTTTTCGTGCCGCCTTCAACCATGCGTGGGCCGCCCACGCATCGGACCCACGCCAGGAAGAAGCGGCGCGCCGGATCGCCTGGGCCGCCGTCAAGCGCCTCTATGTCCGGACGGGTACATCGGATACCTGGTGGGTGCCGCGCTGAAGGGTCGGCCCTGTCCGGGGCATGAAAGCGGCGTGAGGCGATTGCCACCCCTGCGCCGCCGCTCTTTTCAGCGAGTATCGGGGGCAACCGGGCCGTGCATGAGCCGCCCCAATTGAAAAGACGGCTAAGGCGTGATTTCGACCCCGTGGGCGCGGCGCGACGCCTCGGCTGCCGGCACGGCAAGGTCCGCATCGTGCGCCGCCTCGCGGGCCGCGACGGCACGCTTGATCGCCACGAAGCTGTCGGGGCTCACCGAAATCGAATCGATCCCGCATTCGACCAGGAACGCGGCAAACTCGGGATGATGCGCGGGCGCCTCGCCGCACAACCCGACCTTCGCCCCGCATCGATGGGCTTCTTCGATCACGGTGCGCACCATCCACTTGAGCGCGTCGTTCTGCTCGTCGAAAAGGCCCGCCAGTTGCGCCGAGTCGCGGTCCACGCCGAGCGTGAGCTGCGTGAGATCGTTGCTGCCGATCGAGAAGCCGTCGAAGCGCTTCGCGAACTCCCGGGCGAGCACCACGTTGGACGGAATCTCGCACATCACATAAATCTCCAGGCCATCGCGCCCGCGCTCCAGCCCGTTCCCCTTCATGACCTCCAGCACACGGTCGGCCTCCTCGGGCGTGCGGCAGAACGGGATCATCACGATGACGTTGGTGAAGCCCATGGTTTCGCGCAGGCGCCGGATCGCACGACATTCGAGTGCGAATCCTTCACGGTACAGCGGCGAGTAATAGCGCGAGGCGCCGCGAAAACCAAGCATCGGATTGGCTTCGCGCGGCTCGAACTGGGCGCCGCCCACGAGGTTCGCGTACTCGTTGGTCTTGAAGTCGCTCATGCGCACGATCACGGGACGCGGAAACTGCGCGGCCGCGATGCGCCCAAGCGCCCGCGAAAGGTGGTCCACGAAATAGGCCGTCTTGTCCGCGTAGCCCGCGCTGAGGTTGCGAATCGTGCGCTTTGCCTGTTCGTCCTTCAACTGGTCATAGTGAACCAGCGCCATGGGATGAACGCGAATCTGGTTGCCGATCACGAACTCCATGCGCGCGAGTCCCACCCCATCGGCGGGCAGGCGCCACCAGCGAAACGCCGCCATCGGATTCGCGAAGTTGAGCATGATGCCGGTACGCGTGGGCGGCAAGCTCGAGAAGTCGATCTCGTCCGCGTGAAAGTCGGCGATGCCCTCATAGACCTCACCTTCCTCGCCCTGTGCGCAACTCACGGTGACCTTCTGGCGGTTGCGCAGCACGCGCGTGGCATTGCCGCTCCCGACGATCGCCGGCAAGCCCAGTTCGCGGCTCACGATCGCCGCGTGCGAGGTGCGTCCGCCATGGTCGGTGACAATCGCCGACGCGCGCCGCATGATCGGCACCCAGTCGGGGTCGGTGGTCTGCGCGACCAGCACCGCGCCGTCCACGAAGCGCGCCATGTCGCGAGGCTGCTCGATCACGCAGACTTCGCCCGCGCCTATCGCCTCGCCGACGCTGACGCCCAAAAGCAGCTTCGGCCCGCTCCTGTCGAGATGCCAGGTCCTGATGCTTGCGGCATCGCGGCGCGACTGCACGGTTTCCGGACGCGCCTGCACAATGAAGAGCTCGCCCGTCGCGCCGTCCCGCGCCCACTCCATGTCCATCGCACAGCCATAGTGCGTCTCGATCAGACAGGCCCAGCGCGCCAGCTTCAGGATTTCATCGTCGTTGAGCACCCAGGCGCGGCGCTCGGCCAGCGAGGTCCGCACGCTCTTGGTCGGCTGCATGCGGCTGCGTGTGCAGATCATCTTGATCGCCTTGGCGCCGCACTTCTTGCCGACGATGGGCGCCAACGCAGGGTCTTTCAGCAGCGGCTTGAATACCTCGTATTCGTCCGGATCCACCGCGCCCTGCACCACGTTCTCACCGAGGCCCCAGGCCGCATCGATCAGGACGACGCGATCGAAGCCGGTCTCGGTATCGATCGAGAACATGACGCCCGCGCCGCCGAGGTCGGCGCGCACCATCTGCTGCACGCCCACCGACACCGCGACCTTGAGCGTGTTGAAACCCCTGGCCTGACGGTAGCTGATCGCCCGGTCGGTGTAGAGCGAGGCGTAGCAGCGCCGGCATGCGTCGAGCACGGCGGCGGCGCCGGACACGTTCAGGAAGGTCTCGAACTGCCCCGCGAAGCTCGCCTCGGGCAGATCCTCGGCGGTTGCGCTGGAGCGCACGGCAACGCTCAGCACGTCCTGGCCGCTCTGGCGGCTCAACTCCGCATAGGCAGCGGCGATAGCGTCCGCGATCGCCGCCGGCCATTCTCCTCGCAAGACCGCTGCGCGGATGCGTGTACCCATTTCCGCGAGCGTGCGGCGCCCCGTCTCCAGATCGTCGAGCGCGGCGGCGATCACTTCATCGAGCCGGTTTGCCGCGACAAAGTCACGATACGCCTGCGCCGTGGTCGCGAAACCGGGCGGCACCTTAATGCCCTGTGGCGTGAGCCGCGCAATCAGTTCGCCGAGCGACGCGTTCTTGCCGCCGACACACCCGAGATCGGCGCGCGTGACTTCCGCGAGCCAGACCACGGCGGAAGAGGCGCCGGCGCTCACAAGGCACCCCGCACGAGCAGCACCGGGCAGTCGGTCACGCGCACACATTCCTCGGCGATACTGCCGAGAACGGCGCGTCGCACGCCGCGACGGCCATGCGTGCCGAGCACGACGAGTTGCGCGCCCACGCGCGTGGCGCAGCGGTTCAGGCAGTCCGCCACGCTGTCGGTGACGCTTTGCAGTTCCAGCAGCTCCGTCTCGCATCTCACGCCCGCGCCCTTTGCTTCGGCGCGCGCCACTTCAAGCACCCTGCGCGCGCCTTCGCGGTAGGCGGCGATCAGGTCCGCCGGCACGTAGGTCAGCCCCATGCCGAAGGGCGCCAGAATGTCGATCACATGCGCGACGTAGAGTTGCGCGCCTGTCAGGCGAGCGACGCGCAGCGCCTCGGCGAGCGCGTGTCTCGACGTCTCGGAGCCGTCGAACGCCACCAGAATCCTGTCACACATGTCGGCTCCTGAATCGGGATGTCACGCCCGTGTGGTCTTGCGTGCTTTTCATCATCGGGTTGGGCCGCGCCGCGGCATTGACTTGCGTCAAGAGACAAACGGGGCCGAACGGGGCGCGTGGCCGTGCGCATCCGGACGGGCGTTTGATGAACCTGGCGAGAGTCCGCAGCGTAGGCAGGCGAGCCGGCATCTTGCCGGCCCGCCATCGGGTCAACATCAGTTTTGTGGAAGCAATCAGCGATACGGACGGAGCCGCCGGCGACAGCCTGCTCTCGGGGGTGGCGTCGAGCTCCCGCGATTTCGCCGTGACGGACGCCTGTCGTCGTCCGGCGTGGAAGGACAAAGGCTCCACGGCGTTCCGCGCTGCTCAAATCGGCGACCTTGGTCGTGCCGCTGTCGCGTCGCCGGTCAGGCGCCGTCTGAACAGGCGCGGCAAGGCGTCAGGCCGCATCCCGGATGGCGGCGTGCAGCCGCTTCACTTCATCCGCGTCGCACAGCGCCGTGCCGCTCTTGAGCAGCGTGGCAGAGGCCGCAGCCTGAGCGAGACGCGCGGCATCCCGCAAGCTGTCGCCGCGACGCAGCGCCACCAGCAGGCCGGCCAGAAAACTGTCACCGGCGCCGGTTGCACTCAATACGGCCAAAGGCAGCGCTTGCACGCGCAGGGTTTCCTCGGACGAGACAAGCAGCGCGCCGCGTTCCCCCAAGGTCAACGCAACGATCTGCGCGCGCTGCTCCTCGACCAGACGACGGGCGGCCGACAGCCAATCGGTTTCGTCGGCAAGCGGCTTTCCAGCCAGTGCGGCCAGTTCGCCGAGGCTGGGCTTCACGAGGTAGACACCCGCTTCGAGTGCGAGCGCGAGCGCCGGCCCCGAGGTATCGAGCACCACGCGCGTGCCACGCAGATGGGCATAGCGGGTCAGATCGGCATAGGCCCTGGCCGGCAATCCGGGCGGCAGACTCCCGCTCAGCACGAGATAGCGCGGCGCGGGCATTAACGCATCGAGCACCGCGAACAGGCCCGCCCACTCATCGGCGTTGATCTGCGGGCCGGGCAGAACGAAGCGAAACTCGCGGCCCGTGGCGCGCTCGCTCACGGAGAAGTTCTCGCGCGTTTCACCCGCAATGCGCAGCCGCCGGCTGCTGACGCGCTCCGCCGTCAGCATCTGTTCGAGCTGGCTCCCGGATGAGCCGCCCGCCAGATAGAGAGCGAGGCAGTTCGCCTCCCTTCCGTCGAGCCGCTGGATCACGCGGGCGACATTGATGCCGCCGCCGCCCGGGTATCGGCACGCGGCGTCGCAGCGCAGCTTGTGCGTGTCGACGACCCGCTCCACTGCCGTCGAGAGATCGACGGCAGGATTCAGTGTCAGTGTCACGATCTCGATCACCTGCGCCCCCCTTCCCTTGTGCAGGCGTTTGCCTGCGGTGTCCAGAAAATGCTTACGGCAGTTTCAGCAGCGCCTCATTGGAACGCGCCCCGCTGCGCGACGTACTGAAGACGTGCCGCGCGAACGGGCCGCTTCTATCGAATGCAAGGCGCTTCGACATAACCGCCGTCGACATGCCTGCGCAAGCGGCGGACGACAACGTCGAAACCCTGCGCGCAATGCGCGCCAAACGCGACATCGCGAATCCATGAACGCCGGCCTTCACGGCCGCATCGTTTGCGGTACGACCAAAGTGGATCAATCAAACACGGGGATTCAAGGAGCCGGAGCGTCAACCAGCAGCAGTGGCGTCCGCGTGAGACGCGCGACCTCTTTGGCGACACTGCCGACCACCAGATGAGTCAGCCCCCCGCTGCTGTGCATCCCCATCACCAGCAGATCAGCGGCCCATTCCACCGCCTCCCGCACCAGCACGCGCGCGATGTCGTCGCTCGTTTCCGCCGCGCCGATGGTGGCCGTCGTCACGTTGTCCGAAGCCCGCTGGAGACACTGTTTTGCCGCGACCAGCGCTTTCGCTGCGCGCCCGACGTCCGGGGCATCGTGCGCCACTGGCCAAACGGGAGCCGGTGCAGCAACGTTCACTGCGCGCAGATGCGAGGCTCGCGTCGCGAGGCGCAGTCCATAGGCCATGCAATGTCGTGCGTCCTCAGCGGAATCAACCGCAAAGAGGATGCGTGTCGGCCGATCGTGTTCGGCTTGTGCCCCGGAAAGGGGGACGATCAATAGCGGACACCGGTGCAAACGCGTCAATGCCCCGGAGACTCTTCCTTCAAGCCATCGCAACCATTGCCGATGCTGCCGCGCGCCGACAACAAGCAGATCGGCCTGCCACGAAGCCGCCGACGTCACGATTGCGCGGCCGATATCGGTGTCGCGTCCGGGCAGTTCGATCGTCTGAGTCTCCGCTCGAATGCCGGCGCGCGCGAGATAGTCCGTCGCGTTCGCGAGCACGCGCTTCGCCTCGCGAACCCGTTCTTCCTGCAAGGAATCCAGAACCGGAATCGTGGCGTCTCCGGGCGGCAGAATCGACGCTTCGCCCAGCACCACGCTAACGAGGCGGACGATGCTCCCAATCGGCGCGATGTCGCGAACGAATCTCAGCGCCTCGCGGGAAGCTTCTGACGAATCGATGGCGATGCATATTCTCAGCGACATGCGTCAAGTCCTTGAGATGTCCGCCCGACGGACTCATGCGGTTTTACGCGGACTATCGCGCCTGTTTGCACAGGAGAATCACACCGCAGGTGTCGGGATCGTCAAGACGAAAAATCGCCTCTGATCCTCCGCGCGCAGGAACCTGCACCGCCTTCGTCGCACTCTGCGGGCCAAGATGAATTTCGATCTGGTAGCGGCCCGCGGGCAGGCGGACAAACAGGAACGGCCCTTCCGTGCGCACTCGCAGAACACGATGACGCGCCATATTCCAGATGCTCACGTCGACATCGGACAGGAACGCGCCCGACTTCGTCGTGAAGGTCATGCGCAAGTTGTACTGTTGAGCCTGCGCTCTGAACGCTTCGACTTCGGTTTGGCCAATGCCCCCTGTGATGTAGCTGATGCCGTTGTGCCGGACGGGTGCAGACGCCGGCATTGCGTCCACGCTTCCGGAAAAAACGACCAGTCCGGCAAAGAGGAGGAAGGCGTAAAAGCGGAAAAGCGTGAACATGAACGGGCTCCATTCGCTTGAACTGCGCCACGACCCGGTGCTCGGCGTGGCATCGATGAAGCAAGAATAGAAATGTCGCTCGAACGGCAATTGATATGCATCAATTGGCGCTGCCGTTCCTGTCACAAACTCGAACAGCGCGCCTCCTCCGCTCGCCCCGTCGCTCCGTGGCCGAACGTGGCCGGGGCGTGATCCATCGGCACGCTTGAAGAACCGACCGGTTGTTTGTATGGACACCCGTTGCGTTTCTAGGCGCCCTCATCGAGCGCGTGGAACAGTTCATCCTCCTGCGTGCAGTGCAAGCGCACAATCGCGTCCAGTCCGTACAGTAGTCGCTGGAATTCCTGAATGCTGTCCGCGTCGGGGCCCTCGCTCGGTATCTCCGCCGTCATCTGTCCAAGCAGACGGGCAAGGCGAAATATTTCCCGATGCGTGCCGCTCATTGCCGCCATCGGATCTTCTCCACCGAGCAGGCGCGCGAGATCCGGATACACCTGCGCATCGTCGCGCTGTTCGTGCGGAACCAGCTCTCGGGACAGCGACGCGTTCACGCTCTCGAGCGCGCTTGCAATCGTCGTTCGCGGCAGTCGCGGTAACTCGTCCGCCAGTTTCCGGATCTGTTCGATCACCGGCCCGAGTTCGACGTGACCGGCTTTCAGACGGTCCGCATCGTCCCGCGCGAGACTACCGGTCGTCGCCGTGGCGCGTATCCGCAGCGCCCGCAGTGCATTCGCGATGACACCCACGTCGATAAGCTCCTGAACCATCGCGCCCGCCAGGGGCTGCAAATAGCCGAGGGCCGCAACCACCATGGCCGCAATCGAAAACGCCATGCCGGTCACCACGCTCTGCATCGCGATCCGTCGGGTACGGCGAGCCACTCTCAATGCCTCCACGAGGCGATCCAGGCGGTCTACGAGCAGCACGATGTCTGCGGCCTCCGATGACGCAGCGGCCCCGCGCGCGCCCATCGCGATCCCGACGTCGGCGGCCGCGAGCGCAGGGGCGTCGTTGATGCCGTCGCCGACCATGATGACCGTGCCTTGCGCTCGAGCGGCGTGGATAGCGGCGAGCTTGTCCGCGGGCGTTTGCTCTGCGCACACTTCGGTGACGCCGAGCATTGCACCGATGGTTTCGGCCACGTCGCGTCTGTCGCCGGTGAGCATGATGAGCCGCCGGATACCTTCCTGACGCAGCAACCTCAGCGCTCGTGGCGTCTCCAGGCGGATCTGGTCCGCCATCTGAATGGCGCCCGCCATGACACCGTCGACGCCCACGAACACGGCCGAGGCGCCTTCGCTGGCAACGCGCTGAAGGAAGGCCTTGCTCCAGGGCGCCGGCGTCGCGACCGTCGATACATAGGCAAACGAGCCGATCGCAACCACCTGACCGTCGATCTCCCCCGTCAGTCCCGCGCCGGGCTGTTCGACAACACGGGCTGGCACGGCAAGCGAGAGCTTGCGTTCGCGTGCGGCCGTGGTTACCCCCTGGGAAATCACATGCCCCGACGCTTGAGCAAGCGAAGCGGCAAACCGCAACACGCTGTCCGCCGTTGTCCCGGGATCCGTGACGACCGCGACCAGACGAGCATGGCCGCCCGTCAGCGTGCCGGTCTTGTCGAAAAACAGGATGCCTGCCTGAGCGAGACGCTCCAGCGCGCCGCCGCTTTTGACGAGTACGCCGCGCTTTGCGCAACGCGACATGCCTGAGACGACTGCCACGGGCACCGCGAGGATCAGCGGGCATGGGGTTGCAACGACGAGAACCGCCAGCGCCCGCTCGACGTTGCCGGTGACAAGCCAGCTCGCTCCGGCAAGCAACAGGGCGACGGGGATAAAAAGCAGTGCATAGCGGTCGGCGAGGCGCGCCGCGGGACTGCGGCCTTGCTGCGCTGACTGCACCATGCGGACGATCCCGGCAAACGTGCTATCGCTGGCGGCCGCTGCGGCCACCATTTCGAACGGCGCTCCCGCGTTGACTACGCCGCTGGGCACGGCCTCCCCGGGCGGGCGCGACTGGAGCACGGACTCGCCCGTGAGTGCGGATTCGTCCAGCTGCGCGTGGCCAGCGAGCGTGCCATCGACCGGTACAAACTCGCCGCTTCGCACCAGTAACCGATCGCCCGGAACAACGGCGTCCAACTCCACGCGAAGCCACTCGCCGCCTTCGAAGCGATTGGCGTAGTGCGGCGCGTGCGCGAGCAGCGCCGTCATTTCTCGTCGCGCCCGCTCGTGTGCATAGTGTTCGAGCGCGCGTCCACTCGCCAGCATGAGCGCGATCACCGCGGCGGTAAGGAATTCGCCGAGTGCCAGTGCAAAGCCTATGGCGAGCAGCGCGAGGATATCGATGCCTGCTTCGCGGCGCCGCAACGCCTGGAAAATGGAAATCGACAACGCCAGCAGGACCGGCGCTGCCCCGACGGTCCATACCGCGTGGGCGATCACGCCTCGGCCTGATGCAGTGAGCATGAGGCCGCCTATCAGACCCAGGGCCGTGATGAGCAGAAGGACGAAGTCGATGGAACGCAATAGACGTCGCATGGCGAAACCACCAGGTTCTCTCGAGGCAGATTGCGGTACGAATTTCCGGACGACTGTAAGGTGTGCCTGACACAGTGTATTAACCGGTTCTTAGCACCTCTTGACTGGCGTCAAACCAGGCGGGACGCCGACGACTCCGATCTGAATCCAGACTCGTTTGCAAACAGGCGTCCTTACGACGAGACCCTGCGAGGTTCGCGCAGCGGGCGGTCTCTTAAGCATTGGATAAGGCTTCTCGTGCAAGATACACGCTACACACGTTCCAAACTCTTCAAGGAGTGACGATGTCTGCCATCAAGCAAAACGGCGACGAGACCTACGGACTCGTTGCCCGACTTCTTCACTGGTCGATTGTCGTCCTGGTTGCTGCTCAATTCGTCGTGGCCTGGACGATGCCCGACGTGCACCGCGATACGCAACCGGTCGGACTCATTGCGTGGCACCTTGCAATTGGTACGGCACTCATTGCGGCCATGGCTGTACGGGTCGTCTGGCGCGTCACGCACAGGCCACCTCCGGGCACACTGCCACCGCTGCTGGACACCGTTTCTCGCTCCACGCACTTCCTGCTTTATGCCGCGCTGATTGCGGTTCCGCTGCTTGGCTGGGCCAACGCATCGTCACGAGGGTGGAAAGACACGGTCTTCGGCGCACTACCGTTGCCAGCGCTCGTGCCCACGGGATCAACCGCCGGACATGCGATGGGAGACATCCATGGCACGCTCGCCTGGGCGCTGCTGGTGCTGATCGGCGTGCATGTCGGCGCAGCACTGTTCCACCGTTTCGTGCTGAAGGATAAGGTGCTACAACGGATAACCGGGTAATCGCCATCCGGTCATCGCGTCAACAGTTTGCCAATGGCTCGTTTCCTGCAAAAGGAACGAGCCGTTTTTCATTTAGTGCCTTTAATCGATCCTCGCTATTGCCTCGGCAGTTTGACATGCGTCACGCGTGGCGCCGCGGCGGAAAATCAGAATAAAAAACGAGAGGCCTGTCCGCTGAGAGATGCGCCGTGGCGACACGGTCAATCCTGTTTGTGGTGGTGCTGCTTGCCTTGTTTGGCGTATTCAGGTGCCCCGGGCGAGGTCCGCTGCCGATGAACAGGTTGTTGCCTGGCGAAAAATAAAAGCGGACAGCCGAGCTTCGGTTTCAGTGAAAACCTGCTCGATCAAAGGCAGCAGAGTATCGCCACTGTACTTCTGGGTAAAAACCCGCTGCCTTTTGCTCGCGAAGACCTCGAGCGTCGTGAGATAGATTGACTCCGAGCGCGTTATCGTGAGACTGCAATGCGTGACTTCATTAGCGAAGTGGAGCAGTTTTAAAAGGGCCTGCGCTGCCGCAGATTCGATTTCCCGCGTTTTCTCAAAGCCGACGCAGGCCACATCCATTCCGAGTCCCATATCCCCCCCATACTATTCACCTTCGACTGGAAGGGTTTGCCCGAGTCTGTGCCTTTCAATTGCATAGCGCAACAACTGTTTCACGAAATGCACGCCGGCCAAAAAGTATACAGAATCCCCTCTGTATCGGACCTGGTTGCCTCGCCCATCTTCTGGCGATACAGTCTGAATCTACCCGCATAGTCGCGGAACCATGGAGCGCGTCATGATCAGGGTTGGCATAGCTGACGAACACGCGATCATCCGCGTAGGAATCCGAAGCGCGCTGGAATTGGCAGGCGGTTTCGACATTGTCGGCGAGGCATCGGACGGCGACGGGACGCTTCGTCTGGTCACACACGCCTCTCCAGACATACTGACTCTTGGTCTAGCAATGAGCGGCTTGCGCGGCGAACATCTGATCCGCGAAATTCGACGCTCAGTCCAATCTCCGAAAGTCCTGGTGGTGACGAAATACTCAGACCCTGGTGTTGCCCGCGAATGCCTCGCAGCGGGGGCTTCAGGTTTCGTGACGAAGAACAGTCCGGCACATGAACTGATCGCGGCGCTGCGGAAAATTGCTGGCGGTGGGGTATATATCAACCTTTCAGGTCGTATTGAAACGCAAGTCGATGCCGCAACATCGCGTGGACTTCCCCACGAGAGGCTAACAGCGACTGAAATGCGCATTTTTCAACGCATTGCGTGCGGGCAATCCGGAGTCGAAATAGCGACCACCATGGATATCAGTCAGAAAACCGTCAGCACTCATCGCGCAAACATCATCAGGAAGATGGAACTTCGCAACGATATCGATGTTATCCGTTATGCGATTGCCTACAAGCTCGTGCCCGACGACGATCCATGAGGGTGACGCTGCTCTGGCTGAGCGCAGCACATGACCAGTCCCGCGCGACAAACTGATTCGCTTCAATCGGGTTCTTCGCCTTTATCTTCCGCCCACAATATTCAGGTTCCCTGAGCATTACGCAAGGGATGACCGGCGTGCTGTTGCCGTCGGGGCGATACGATCGTCGGAGGCTCCGGAATCGCGCAACACACGCAGCACGCGCGAGTCCAGCGTTCGTCGATGGAGGCGCGAGCGCTCGAAGCCGTGCTCAGCAGCACGCAGGGGTCAGGGTCAATCTCGCCGACATCGCGCGAATCGCAGGGCGCCCCTGCAACTGCCCGGCGGGGGCGCCATTCGCCAGGGTTGCAGCCGAGAACGACCCTATGGTCGCCGCCGTAGCAGGCCGCAGCGCTAACCGCCCTCGGGACGCCGCGCTGCTGACGCGCACAATTCCGGAAGAAGCCCGATGGCGCCGATGATAGTGTTATCGTGGCCGCCATGACCACACAACCCAAAAACCAGCGGCAAATTCAGAAGGAAGCGACTCGACAGCGCATCCTTTCAAGCGCGCTCGAATTGTTTGTTTCGCGCGGCTACGTGGCGACCACCGTCGACGACATTGCCGCCGCCGCGAACACCACGCGTGTCACGTTCTACTCTCACTTCGAGTCGCGCCGCGAATTGATGCGCGCGGTGATTCACGAGCTCGACACCATCCTTGAGCGGCGCGACGAACCAGGCCGCAGTTCCACCGCCAGTTCGCTGGTCGCGGCCGTGCGCGAAGGCTCGCACGAAAAGCTGGACGACTGGCTGCGCGCGCAGGCCGCGCGCTGGCCGTTGATCAAGCCTTATCTTCTGGCCGTCACCGAGGCCGCGGCGGTCGATGCCGAAATGCGCGCACTGATGCGCGGCTGGATCGAGGAAGTGGTGGCAGACATCCGGGAAGGCCTTGATGCCGCCAACCGCTACGAGCCGGGCACGCGACATTTTCGCGGTGAACTGGCCTATGTCGCGTTGGAGCAGACCGCGCTCTCATGGATGCGCGGCGAGCTGGATCTGACGTCCGAACCGGCGCTCGATGTCCTGGCCGAACTGTGGTGGAAGATGCTGGGCGCGACCTGATCCGGGATTACCCTGTCATGGTATCCATTGGGTTTACATGATGTAAAGCGAAACTAAGAATACAGGCCATCCATCCACAATGAGGAGCTGGCCTGTGACACCCCGTTCATCCGGTATCGACCTTTGGGCCGCCGATGTGCTCGTCGATCCTTACCCGACATACCGCGCATTGCGCGAACTCGGCGACGTCGTCTATCTCACGCACTCGAATCTCTACGCCTTGACTGGCTACGATGTCATCAAGGACGCGCTTGCGGACCCGGCGCGATTCTCGTCCGCTCAGGGCGTCGGCTTTAACGACGGTGTGAACCAGGCCTTGCAGGGCACGTCGCTGGCCTCCGACCCGCCGACCCATACCCAATTGCGCGCCGCGCTTTCCGAAAACCTCACGCCGCGGGCTCTGCGCGGACTGGGCGAGCAGATCAAGGCGAATGCGCAGGCGCTGGTGGCCCGCCTCGTCAAGCAGCCGTCCTTCGACGCGATCGACGAAATCGCCCGGCGCTTTCCGATCGGCGTTGTCGCCGACCTCGTCGGCTTTCAGGGCGAGGCCAGGGCGAACATGCTGCGCTGGGGACAGGCCGCGATGGAAGTCATCGGGCCGATGAACCAGCGCACGGTGGAGAACTTCCCCATCGCGGGCGAGCTTTACGGCTACTGCTCGCAGATCACCCAGGACGCCCTCACCCCTGGCTCGGTCGGCTGGGGCGTCTTCGAGGCGGAGAACAACGGGATGATTCCCGCCGGCGCCGCGCGTCACATCATCCACCAGTATCTCGGCGCCGGGCTCGACACGACGCTTGCCGCGATCGGCAACACCGTCGCGCTGTTCGGGCGTTTTCCCGAAGCGTTCGCCAAGGTGCGAGCCGATCTCTCGCTCGTTCCGTCGGCGTTCAACGAAGTGCTGCGCTACTACTCGCCCGTCCATGTCTGGAGCCGCGTGACGACGCAGGACGTGGAAGTCGGCGGTGTGACGATCCCGGGCGGCTCGCGCATTGCGGTCATGCTGGGCGCCGGCAACCGCGATCCGCGTCATTACGCGAACCCCGACATCTTCGACGTGACGCGCAACCCGATCGACCATCTCTCCTTCGGCTATGGCCCGCACGGTTGCGCCGGTCAGGGTCTTGCGCGCATGGAGGGCGCGGCGATCATCGAGGCGCTGGCTACGCAGATCAAGTCGTTCCGCATCGGCGAGGTGGCCCGCGCGCCGAGCAATGTCACCGTGTCCTTCGACACCGTTCCTGTCATCGGGCTGGAGGTCGCATGATCAAGCTGATACTGGATCGCCCGCGTTGCGAAGGTCATGGCCTGTGCGAAGAAGTGGCCGCGCAACTGCTTCATATCGACGATGAGGGCTATGCCGCCATCGACGTGAACGAGATCAGCGCGGCGAACCTCGCGGCGGCGCAAGCCGCGGCGCGTGTCTGCCCGGTGGCCGCGCTCAGGCTCATCGAGGACGAGGCGCCCTGATGAACACGCTTTCGGATACCCCGCGACGCATCGTGGTGGTGGGCAACGGCATCGCGGGCTTGACCGCGTGCGACACGCTGCGCGCCGAAGGATTCGACGGCTCCATCACGATCATCGGGGACGAACCGGTCGCGCCTTACAGCCGCCCTGCCTTGTCCAAGGCCTTGTTGCGCGACGGCGATGACCTCACCTCGCACCTGCTGCCGGAGGCGACCCACGGCGCGACCGAGCGGCGCGGCATGGCTGCCGTCGGTGTCGATGTGGCCAGGCAATGCGTGCGGCTCGCGGATGGCGACGCGGTGCCGTATGACGCGCTGGTGATCGCCACCGGCACGCGCGCCAGACGCCTCGTTCGCGGCAATCCTAGCGATCCCGGCGAGGGATACACCGTTCGCACGCTCGCCGACGCGCTGGCGCTGCGTGCGCGGCTCGCGTCGAGACCTTCGGTCGTGGTCGTGGGCGGTGGTCCGCTCGGCATGGAGATCGCATCCGGCGCGGTGGCGGCGGGATGCGCGACCACACTCGTTTCGCAAGGCATGCCGCTCGCTTCCCAACTCGGCGCGTGGCTCGCCGCGCGGCTCCATCATGCGGCGCTCGCGCAGGGCCTCGCCATCATGACGACGGGCTGCGCGGAAGTCGTGACGCGTGACGGGTCGTCCGTCGTCACCCTCGGCGACGGCACAGTCATCGAGGCGGAGGTGATTGTTTCGGCCATCGGCGACGTTCCGAATGTCGAATGGCTGACCACGAGCGGACTGCTCACCGGCGGCGCGCTCGTAGTGGACACGCGCGGCCTCGTTCGTCCGAATATCGCGGCCGCGGGCGATGTCGCCGCGTTTCCGCACGCGGGGCGCGTCGCGCGTGTGCCGCTGTGGACAAGCGCCATCGATCAGGCAAAGGTGGCCGCCGCCGCGCTGCTCAGACCGGATGCGCCGGAACTGGCCTTCCAGCAGTACTTCTGGACGGAGGCGTTCGGTGTCTCCCTCAAGGCCATCGGGCCGACGCCGGTCGCGGGCGAGCCGGAGATCGCGGAAGGGACGGCAGAACAGGGCGTGTTTCGCTGGCGACACTCGAATGGCCCGTGGACCGCCGTTGCGCTCGACTATCGCATCCCGATTCCCAAACTACGCCGACTGACGACGCTCGGCGCGTAACGGAGCGAGATTACCGGTGCCGCCGGTCTGGTCGAACCCATTTACGATCTGCCGGGATGCTTCACGGAGATTGACGCGCTCGCATAGAGCTGGATTCAGATTGCGTGATGGAAACGTCATCGAGATCCCGCCTTATCTCGCGAAGTTCCGCCTCGGGTCGATTCATTCGCGCGCACGCACCTCGCCGAACAGAAAAATCAACCAATAAAAACGCATTTGGACATGCCGATTCATCCAATGACTCGGGCGCTGTCCTGCGTTCGGCACTCAACTCAATGTTGAGCAATTCATAACAGTCTGTTCCTGAAAGCCGACTTTATCGGCTTCGGTTCCTGCATCGATTATATCGATCACCCGTCGCGCCGCGAGCCGAGACGGGTTCAATTCTCATACCAGTCCACGACGGCAGCCACACCCGCAGCCAGTTCAAACGCCAGCCCGCAATAGCCTTTTAAAAGAGGAAGGCAGATCCATAAAATGGATAATCATATTAATAAATTCCCGAAAGTTATATCGGAATACACAGAGACAACTCGCAAATACAAATATGATTCTATGAATAGAAGAAAGATCAGGATGGACATCCGGGCGACCAGCGTTCTGCTTGCTTTTGTCAGCCCGGTGTTGCATGCGCAAAGCTCGGTGCATCTGTCGGGATCGGTGGACGCGGGCATTGCCTACGTCAGCGACGCAGGCAATGCCAATGGTCATCAAAGCGCGTGGCAGGCAAAGAACGGGGACATCAACATCAGCCGCTGGGCGCTCTCCGGCAATGAACAGATCAGCAACGATCTCAGCGCGATCTTTACGCTGACTAACGGGTTCAGCGTCATGAACGGCTCGGCCGCGCAGCAGGGCCGACTGTTTGGTTTTCAGTCGTGGATGGGACTTGCTTCGCAGTCGACAGGCACGCTCACCTTCGGTCGTCAGTTCGACGAGGTCGTTCAGTTTGTCGAACCGTTTGCGCTAGGAGGAACACGATACGGCGGCACAGCTTTCGCCCACGTTTTCGACAACGACAACCTCGACAACTACACGCGCACGAATAACTCCGTGAAATACACAAGCCCTGTGCTGCTGGGCGGCGTGAAGCTCGGCGCGCTATATGGTTTTTCGAATGAGGCAGGCGGCTTTGCGGATAACCGCGCATACAGTTTCGGCGCGGGCTATCAGTCCAACAACCTGGACCTCGGGGCTGGCTACCTCCAGTTCAATAACGCATCGAATCTCGCGACGGCCAACACGAATGGCGCCGAACCGGCCGGCGCGCCGTTCAATGCGCAGCGGCAGCGCACCTGGGCCGCAGGCGGCCTTTATCACGTCAATCAGACCGCCGTCGGACTCATATTCAGTGAGACGCGCCTCGACAAGGCTACGTCGATCAACAACGTGGCCGATACCGCCATCAAACTACCCGGCGAAGACGTGCGCTTCGACAACGTCGAAATCAACGTGCGCTACGCGGTGAATCCGCGGTGGGACATTTCGGCAGGCTATACGTTTACGCTTGGCCGTTTCGCTACGGCGACGGGCGTGCGTTATCCGAAGTGGCATCAGGTCGGCATCGTCAACACCTACTTCCTGACGCCCCGCACGGACGTTTACGCGGAAGCCATTTATCAGCGCGCCAATCAATTGGCAGGAACGGGTATTCAGGGTGCGCAGATTTCAAACTTCTCGCGCGCATCCGGCGCAAACCAGCTCGTCACCGCGCTGGGATTGCGGCACCGTTTCTGATCGATCCGTTGCACATCACGCGGCAGCGCACGATATCGGGTCGACACGCGCTGCTGTCTCGTCAAACGGAAAACCTATCCAGTCTCGACACGATTGCGGCCAGACTTCTTGGCCCGATAAAGCGCCTGGTCTGCGCGCCTCATCAACGTGTCGACATCGATCTCGTCGGCTTCACGCGTGACCACACCGATACTCACGGTGAATGCAACCGGCTTTACGCGCCACACGTGCTCGAAGTCCCGCCGTTCGATGCGCTGCCGCAGTGTGTTCGCGATGCTCTGCGCAAGACCGACATCGGCGCCCGGCAGCGCAGCGACGAACTCCTCACCGCCCCAGCGAGCAAACAGGCACGGCCGTGTCGTGATCGATTCGCCGATCTTCGCGAGCGCGCGCAACACTTCATCGCCAACGTCGTGGCCATACTGGTCATTGATCTTCTTGAAGAAGTCAATGTCGAGGATGAACACCGAAAACAGATCGGCGGTCCCGAACAATTTTTGTACGAACTCCAGAAACGCCCGGCGATTCGGCAAACCTGTGAGCGCATCGGTGACGGCCTGCTTCTTGAGCAGTTCCATTAGTCTCGCGCGATCGGTAATGTCGCGAACGACCGCCATGAATTCGACGCCGCCATTAAAGCTGATCTTGGAGACCGCAATTTCAACCGGCACGATCGAGCCGTCGCGATGCTGTCCGTACACACTGTTGGTTTCGTCCATACGCGGCGGAGTTGCCTGCCGAAGCGTCGGCTGATAGGCGTCCGCGAACTGCTTCACCTTGTGCGGATGGCCGGCGCGGAATCGCTCGGGCAACAGGGTCACGATGGGCTGGCCGAGTATCTCGGCCGACGAATAACCAAAGAGATTCTCCGCTGCACGATTGAACAATGTGATGTTGTGCTGCTCGTCCATGGTCACGATCGCGTCATAGGCGAGGTCGACCAGCGCGCGATAACGCGATGCATCGGCTTCCGGCGCTTGAGCCGGCTGGCTTTGCGCGACCATGTCGAACCCGGTCACGAGCACCTCATCTGCGCATGCGTCGCCGTTTTGACGTTTGATCGGTTTGAGTGAAAGGCGCCACCACGAGCCGCCGTTGCGAACGTCGTGGGTGTGCTCGGGCCGAGCAGGCGAGCCGGCTGAGAAACATGCGAGCAATTTCTCGCGCAACTCGCGCTGTGTGGAATCCGCAACCAGTGCGTCAAAACGGATCGGAAAAATTTGCGTATCGACTGCCGTTCCGCCCAACAGCTCGAAGAACCGGTCATTGCACGCGGTGACGACGAGATGCCTGCTGTCGTCGAGTCCGATCAGGGCGACGCATGGGGCATGGGTGTCCATGGCTGGGTGCTGTTCTTTGAAACGGTCAGACAAGATTTCACCTTACAAAGATGCTTGATCGGCGCGCATGCTGATTGATTGCGAAGGGGCCATCGGCGAGTTCCGGGCGTTTACCGGGTTATCGGCGTTTCGAAGCTGAAACTTTGAACGGTAACTTCGACCGATGCGCGAAGTGAAATTCGTCTTTCACCCTACGTGAAGCGTGCCCCGAGCGTCAAGGAACTGAGTTCTCGCGAGGGGCTTCGTCTCCCACTGACTATTACCGTTGATTACAAAATCGGCTCGATTCTGCCGGGAGCATGAGCGATGCCGGCCGAGCCAACGGTCGATATGCGCGGCGAGCGTGAGTCCATTCTCCGGATCCACGCCCGCTACATCCGTACTATCCTGCCACGGCTTGATGGGCGACGCGGTGAATAGCGTGGGCGTCAGGGTTGCCGTGAGCGCACGAATCTCGCCCTCGTCCCGCAAGGGCGCTACCCTTTGCCAACAGTACGAGTGTCAGTTCCGCGCGCCAGGTTCACGCAAAGCACGCAGAAACAGCCGCAGGCGCTCAGTCACTTTCTGGTCGCGTCGGCTGATCACATTGAATTCAACGCGGTGTTCCAGTGACTGCTCGAACAACACCCGCATCAAATCACGCTCGATCCAGTAAGCCGCGTAGTGCCGCGGCAGAAAGCCAACCAGCTTGCCGGAGAGCACCAGCATCGCGACGCCCTCCATGTTGTTGGCGACAGCGGCTAGCCGAAAGTTCTCCAGCTCGGGCAGCTCCTTCAGTTCGCGAAAGTAGCCGCGCGTGACATAGTCGATTCCCGTCACTGCGGAGGGATCGAACGTGGACGGTGGGCCATCGAAGAACGCATGGCCCCGGCCGCAATACAACTGGAGCGATTCCGTGTAGAGGTGCTCATACGACAAGCTCGCCACAGCGCCTCTAAACGGTCCGATCCCGACATCCAGCCGCCCGCTTTGCACGGCATCCTCGATCTGACTTGCCGACCCGATCTCCAGCGTAATACTGAGGTCGCTGTCACGCTCTCTGACTGCGCGAAGTGCCGCAGCCAGCCGGCCACCAGGATTGCTGATCGTGTTATCGACTGTGCCGATCGACAGCCGGCCGCTAATCCGGCCGTGAATGGCGCCGATATCCACATGGAAATCCTCCACCGAAGCGATGAGCTTCTCGACGGAATCATAGAGTCTGCGGCCAGCGTCAGTCAGCCGGAATCCGCCTCGGCCACGCTCGCACAACCTCAGGCCAACCCGGCCCTCTAATTCGGCCATCTGAAGGCTGATCGCCGAGAGCGTCATGTTTAACGACGCTTCCGCTGCGGAGAACCCTCCGCAATCGGCGACGGCCTTGAACACGCGCAGTTGGCGAAGATCAAAATCCGAGATTTTCAGCATGGCGCAGCACATGCGCAGTCAAACACCCGAAACGAAAATCCGCCCCCGCAGCGCGCCCGCACGCACCGCGCGTCACCCGTCTTAGCCCCAGCGGCGCACGCGTCATACCTCCTGATTTTCGAAAGTAAGGTTTTGGACATTGCTGTTCATCGTTTCAATTTGTCATGAAAAGATCCGCTTCACCGGTGCGAACCACCTCATCGATTGTAAGCAGGAGAACAGATGGAAAAAAATCGTTTCAGCCCGGTCACCGCGACCGTGCTTCCGCGTTTTGCAGGCATTGCCACGTTCATGCGTCTACCCTACGTCACGCCGCAAGACCCGCTTCATGCCGAGGTCGATATCGGGCTGGTCGGCATTCCCTGGGACGGCGGGACCACGAACCGTGCCGGTGCGCGGCACGGTCCCCGACACGTGCGCGACGCCTCGACCATGACGCGCAACGTGAACCGCGCGTCGGGCATCAATCCGTTTGCACTGTGCAACTGTGCCGATCTCGGCGATACGCCGGTCAATCCGGTCGACCTGATGGCGACACTCGCGCTGATCACGGACTTCTACACGACGCTTCATGACGCCGGCATTGCGCCCTTGTCGGTCGGCGGCGACCACCTCGTCTCGTTGCCTGTCCTGCGCGCGCTCGCGAAAAACGGTCCGATCGGCATGGTGCATTTCGACGCGCATACGGACACCTGGGACCGCTATTTCGGCGACAGTCTCTATACGCACGGCACCCCTTTCCGGCGAGCGATCGAGGAGAACCTGCTCGATCCCAAACGCATCGTACAGATCGGCATTCGCGGGGCGCAATACAACGACAGCGAGAACGATTGGGGCGAGCGCCAAGGTATCCGCGTGATCGATATCGACGAGTTCCACGCGCTGGGCGTGCCGGGCGTGCTGGCCGAAGCGCGCCGGGTGGTCGGCGACCTGCCCACGTATGTGTCGTTCGATGTGGACGCACTCGATCCCGTCTATGCGCCCGGGACCGGCACGCCGGAGATCGGCGGCCTGACGACTTACGAAGCACAACAGCTCGTTCGCGGATTGTGCGGCCTGAATCTCGTCGGCGGCGATCTCGTCGAGGTCTCGCCGCCGTTCGATCAAACCGGCAATACCGCGTTCGTCGGCGCAACCCTGCTGTACGAAATCCTTTGCGTCCTCGCGCAGAGCATCGCCAAACGCAAGCGCGACGCGACACGCGCCCTCGTGTCGGCTTGATACCGGCGCCCGATTCGTCGGGGGCCGGCTGCGCTTCGCTCCGCCTTTCCCATCACCACCACGCATTCGACGGAACCTCTATGTACACCTTCCTTTCGCGGTCGATCATTCCCATCGTCGCCTCCGTCGCGCTGCTGGCCCCAGCCTGCTCGTGGGCCCAGCAAGGCGATCTCCTCGCTCGAATCAAGGACGCAAAACAGCTGACGGTCGCGACTGAAGCCCGCTATGCGCCTTTCGAATATGTCGACGCCGGCAAGATCGTCGGCTACGACATCGACCTCATGAACCACGTTCTCGGCAAGGCGCTGCCGGGCGTGAAACTCAAGGTGAGCGATCTGCCCTTCCAGGGCCTGCTGCCGGGACTCGACGCCCGCCGGTTCGACATGATTCTCGCGGCGGTGACGGTCAACAAGGATCGCGCCGACCACTTCGCATTCACGCTGCCGGTTGCCGACGCCACGATTGGCGTGCTGCTCCGTGCGAACGAAGCCGGTTCGGTTAAATCGACCGGCGATCTCAACGGGAAAATCGCCGGCGCGCAGATCGGGTCGGTACAAACCCAGGCGCTGACCGCCCTCGATAAAACGCTGAAATCCTCGGGCGGCGAAGGGCTCAAGCAGATCAAGCAATACGTGTCCTACGACGAAGCCTATGGCGATCTGGCTGCCGGACGGATCGATGTGGTTGCGCAATCGCTGGCAAACATCGGACCGTTGATGAAATCGCGTCCGGGCGTGTTTGCCGTGATGCCGCAGACCATCGGGCCCAAGAGCTACTTTGCGTGGGTCATGCGCAAGGACAGCGACAGCGGCGCGCTACTGCGTGTGATCAGCGACGGCATCGCCGAGGCGAACCGCGACGGCACCATGAAGAAGCTGCAATTGAAATGGTTCGGCACGACCATGGACGTTCCGGCCGACGCGCTGCCCGTTCCGTCGATGTAAGCGCCTTCACCGCGAAAACATGTCCGTCCCCGCCCTGTTCGGCCGCCTCTCGACCTACCTGCCGCAATTGATGGATGGCGCGCTCACCACGCTTGGCTTGTCCGTGGTGGCGACGCTCGGCGGATTCGTCGGAGGCGTCGCCCTCCATATGATGTCCATTGACCGGAGCGCGTTGCTGCGCCGCGCGGCCCGCGTGTACGTGAGCGCAATCCGCGGCACGCCGGTGCTCACGCAACTGCTGCTGCTCTACTACCTGCCCTCCGCGCTCGGCCTCGATATTCCGGGGACCGCCGCGGCGGCAGCCGGTCTGGCGCTGAACACGGCCGCGTATCAATCGCAGATCCTCGGCACCGGATTCCGGGCGATTCCTCGCGGACAAATCGAGGCCGCCAGCACCTTCAATCTCTCGCGCCGGCAGACCCTGTGGCATATCGAAGTGCCTCAGGTGGTCGCCATGACGCTGCCCGCGCTCGTCTCGGAGATGATCGACATCGTCAAGGCGTCGGCGGTCGTGTCGGTGATCGCCGTCACCGATCTGATGCGTGCGGCGCAACAGCTTTCGTCGTCCAGTTACCGGCCGCTCGAAGTCTATACGTTCGCAGCGTGTTTCTATCTGGCGATGACCTCGCTGCTCGCTGTCGCCGCCCGTTGCCATGAACGGCATCGGCAACGGCCTGCGTAACAGGTCATGGCGCTCGACACATGAACACATTTATCCCGCTCATCCCGCGCTTTGCAGCCGCGATGCTCGTCACGCTCGAAGTCAGCTTGACGGGTGCGCTATTCGGCATGGCCGGCGGCTTTCTGCTCAATGCGCTGCGGCTGCGCTTTGCGCGCACGCTGGCCTGGCCGTATCGCCTCTATGTCTGGCTCGTGCGCGGCACGCCGTATCTGTCGCAACTGCTCATCCTCTATTTCGGCCTGCCCGCGCTCGGCGTCACGATGACCGCCGTGCAGGCGACGGTCGCCTCGCTGGCGCTCTATTCGGCCGCCTATTTTGCGGAGATTTTCCGCGCGGGCTGGGCGAGCATCGCGCGCGGCCAGCTAGAAGCCGTACGCGCGTTCGGCATCGGGCGCTGGGCCGCGTTCCGCACGATCGAGTTGCCGCAGGCCATGGCCTTCGCCCTTCCGCTGCTCACCAATCAGGTGATTCTCGTCATCAAGGAAAGCGCGGTGGCGTCGATCATCACCGTGCCCGAATTGACCATGACCACCAGCGACATCGTTGCATCGACCTACACCTACATCGGCCCGTATGCGCTCCTGATTCTGTGCTACTGGCTGCTGACCCAGTCCGTCGCCGCGCTCGCGCAACGCGCGGCCCGGCTGTTTGCCCTTTCCAGGAAGACCTCATGACTGCCTTGCCCATCGTCCAGCTACGCGCCGTCGGCAAGTCCTATGGCGCCAACCGCGTGCTCAAGGGCATCGATCTCGACGTGATGCGCGGCGAAATCGTCACGCTGATCGGGCCGTCCGGTTCGGGCAAGACCACGGCGCTGCGCTGCATGAATTTCCTCGAGGCTTACGACGAGGGCGAAGTGTGGATCAAGGGACAACTGCTCGGCTACCAGTCGACCGGCCGCACGCCGCGCGATCGTGACAGCGAGTCGAGCATCGCCGAAGTGCGCCGCCCGCTCGCCATGGTGTTCCAGCAATTCAATCTGTGGCCGCATCTGTCCGTGCTCGCCAACGTCGCCGCGCCGCTCGTCCTCGCCAAGAAGATCGACAAGCAGCAGGCGCGGCGCCAGGCGCTCGCCGCGCTCGACCGGGTCGGCCTCGCGCACAAGGCGGACGCGCACCCCGCCAGCTTGAGCGGCGGCCAGCAGCAACGCGTGGGCATCGCGCGGGCGCTGGCCATCGAGCCCGAAGTGATGCTGCTCGACGAACCGACTTCCGCGCTCGACCCGGAACTCGTCGAGGAAGTGCTGAGCGTGATCCGTTCACTCGCGCAGGACGGCATCACGATGGTGATGGTGACGCACGAAATGAGCTTCGCGGCCAAGATCTCCGACAAGGTGGTATTCATGGAAGCGGGGCGAATTATCGAGGCCGGACCGCCGGCGCAATTGTTCGGCAATACGCGCACGCCGCGCCTGCAACAGTTCCTGAAACCGTGGCTCGACCGCAGCCTGCCGCTGGCGGCCGTCAACGCGGCCAGCGCAAGCGGGACATGATGCCCGCTCGCGCCGTCAGGCGCCCCTCACATGCGGCCCTTCCACGGCGTCAGCGCCCGTTCGACCTGACGCATCAGCAGATCGAAGCAATAGGCCAGTACGCCGATCAGCACGATCCCCATGATGACGACGTCGGTGCGCAGAAAGTTCGACGCATTGAGCACCATCTGGCCCAGGCCCGCGGTGGCCGCCACCATCTCCGCCGCGACCAGCGTCGTCCAGCCAAAGCCGATGGCGATACGCATGCCGGTCAGAATCTCCGGCATGGCGGCGGGCAGCACGACGAGCCGGATCACCTGCCACCGCGTCGCGCCGAGGGAGCGCGCCGCATTGATCTGCTCGATCGCGACCGAGCGCACGCCCGCTTTCGATGCCATCGCGAGCGGCGCGAAACAGGCGAGGTAGATCAGTGTGATCTTGGCGGTTTCGTCGATGCCGAGCCAGATCACGATCAACGGCAGATAGGCCAGCGGCGGCAACGGACGATAGAACTCGATCACCGGATCGAAGATCCCGCGAGCGATCCGCGACGTGCCCATCGCGATGCCCACGGGAACCGCCGTGACGACCGCGAGCGCGAACGCGCTGATCACGCGCACGACACTGATCGAGACGTGCTCGACGAGCGGCGTGCCGCCTTGCGTATCGCCCTTGATCGCCCCGATGAAGGCGTCGAATGTCGCACCCGGCGACGGCAGGAACAGGGGTTTGATCCAGCCAAAATGCGTCGCGGCCCACCACAGGACGATCAACGCGACGGTCGTCGCCGCGCTGATCATCCCCGTATTGCCTTGCCCCGGCGCACCATAGCGGCTCGCACGACGGCGGCGCGCCTGTCGTGGCACGGCAGGCGGGACGGCCGGGTTCGCGTGCTCGGCCAGTTTGATCGGCGTCGTACCCGTCATCAGTTGAGCCCTCCTGAGGTGGCGGCATGAACGAGCGAGAGCACCTGTTCGCGCATCTCGATGAACGCCGCGCTCGACTTCACTGCGCGGGCGTCGCCCGTTTCGAGGTATTGCCGTGCGAACGGCAGCTTCATCTCGCGCACGATGCGCCCCGGCTTCGGCGCCATGATGATGAGGCGCGTGGCGAGAAAGAGCGCTTCCTCGACATCGTGCGTGATGAAGAAGAACACGCCGTTCGCGTCGTGCCAGAGGTCGAGCAGCAACGTCTGGATCGATTCGCGGGTGAACGCGTCGAGTGCGCCGAGCGGCTCGTCCAGCAACATCACCCGCGGCGACGACGCAATGGCCCGCGCGACGCCCACGCGTTGCTGCATGCCGCCCGACAGCTCGTAAACCGGCCGGTGCGCGACCTCGGACAGCCCGACGCGGCGCAAGCATTCCATGCCGATACGGCGTCGCTCGTGCAGCGGCATGCGGCGCAGGCGAAGACCGAACTCGACATTTTCGACGACGTTCATCCACGGCATCAGCGCATGTTTCTGGAAGACGACGCCGCGTTCCGAGCCCGGTCCGTCGACCGACGCCCCGTCGAGCAGAATATCGCCGCGCGTCGGCGCGATGAAACCGGCGATCGCGTTGAGCAGCGTGGTCTTGCCGCATCCGGACGCGCCGAGCGCGACCACGAATTCCCCCGCCTCGATCGACATCGACACGTTGTCGAGCGCGAGATTCGGCTGCCCTTTGGGAACCGGATATTCGATCGAAAGATCCCTGATTTCGAGCATATCGCTCTCCTTGCGCTACGTGCGCGTCACTTGATGCCAGCGGCCGCTTTCACGTATTCGTCGGTGACGCCCACGGAATAGTCCGGCAGCGTGCTCTGCAAGGTCTTCTGCTCCTTGAGGAAGGCCGCCGTCGCCGCCAGCGATTTCGCCGCGCCGGACGCACTGCTGCCGCCGAGCCACTTGTCCGATGCCTGCTCCTGCGGCGTGGGGAACGCGTAGAGCGCGAGCGCCGCCTGCACTTCGTCAGGCGCGCCGCCCGACACCGCCGCCACCGCCTGGCCCTTCGGCGTCGCGCCGGTCCACTGGTCGGGATGCGCGCGATAGTCCGCATCGCCCTTCGCGAGAATCTGCACGAACGCGGCCATGAAGGGCTGATTGGCTTTCGCCCAGTCGCGGTTCACCACGAAGCCGTCGAAGGTCGCGAGGCCCGTTTCCGCCGCGATCTTCCCCGATGTCGTGACGACCGCTCCGTTCTGTTCGATCTTGCCGAGCACCGGGTTCCAGACGTAGGCCGCGTCGATGTCGCCGCGCTCCCAGGCGGCCGCGATTTCCGCCGGCCTCATGTTCAGCACCTTCACGTCGCCCGGCTGGAGCCCGGCCCGCTTGAGCGCAAGCAGCGCATGGAAATGGCTCGTCGAGACGAACGGCACGCCCAGACGTTTGCCCTTGAGTTGCGCGATCGTGGTCACGCCGCTGCCTTTGCGCGCGACGAGCGCTTCCGCGTTGTTGATATTGTCGAGAATCCAGAAGAGCTGGATCGGCAATCCCTGACTCAGGCCGGCGGCAACCGGGCTCGATCCCGCCTCGCCGAGCTGCACGTTGCCCGACGCCATGGCGCGAATCACATCGCCGCCGCCGCCGAACTTGCGATAGCTGACCTTGTATCCGGTTGCCTTGCCGGCTTCGTCGAGTTGTTGCGCGTAGCGCCACGGCACCATCATGTCCTGATAGGCGATCGTGACTTCCTTGTCGGCGGCGAACGCGCGGGTTGCCGTGCAGGCCGCCCCTGCCGCGCAGAGCACGAGGAGCGTACGCGCGATGCGGGAAACCTGCGTGCGGGTCGAACCAAAACGTCGGGCAAGCGTCTTCATGCAGTCGTCCTTTGATTGATGGGATGTCGATCGGCGACATGCTTCACGTGCATATCGCGCCCCATCCAGCGACGCAGAATCCAGGCCAATGGATGGTGCCAGCGACGACTTTCAACAGGGCCAGCCGTGTTATCGCTCGTGCGGCGCGCGGCGTGAGCGCCGCATCATCGGCAAGGTAGCGCGCGCGCCGTCTCGTGCAAGTACCGTTCTGGTGCAGCGGCCGTGCGTTCGTTGTGCGCGTGGCACGATGCCGGGTCGACGCTCACGTCTGCATCGTGGCGCGCGCACCGGCGCGACGCATGCACTGGCGGACAAGCCGCGCCAGCGTCTGAACACCGGGCTCGATGCGCTCAAGCGGGATCGACGAAAATCCGAGTCGCAGATGCGGCTGCGTCATCGCGCCATGAAAGAACGGCTCGCCGGGATCGTAGATCAGCTTTTCCGCGATGGCGGCGGCGCGCAGCGCGGCCAGGTCGGGGTGTCCCGGCAGGCGCAGCCACAGTGCGGAGCCGCCGCGCGGCGGCTCGAAGCACGCATCGGGAAGATGGCGGCGCAACGCGTCGCCGACCGCGCCGGCGCGCGCGCCGAGCGTCTGGCGCGTCTGCGTCAGCAGTCGGTCGTAATGGCCGTGCTCGATAAAGAGCGCCGCGGCGATCTGGTTGTTGCCCGGCACCTGACGCACCATGAGCCGGCGAATCACGCGCAGACGCTCAATGACGGATGCGGGAGCAACGATGTAACCGATCCGCAATCCCGGCGACAGCAGCTTCGACAGGCTGCTCAGATAGATCACGCGATCGCTCTTGTCGATGGCCTTCAGCGCCGGCAGCGGCTGGCCGAGGTACTGCGTCTCGGGATCGTAGTCGTCCTCGATGATGATCTGGTCGTGACGCGTCGCGTGATCGAGCAGCGCGAGCCGCCGCTCGGTGCTCATCGTCACGCCGGTCGGGCATTGATGACTCGGCGTGCAGTAGACATAATCGCATTCGGCGAGCGCCGGCGTGCATGCCACGCCCTGCGCGTCCACGGGCAGCGGCACGATCTGCGCCCGCCGATGCGCGAAGATATTGCGCGCGTCCATGTAGCCGGGGTCCTCGACGCCGATCCTCGTGCCCTCTCGCGCGAACAGATCGGCCAGCAGATACAGCCCATGCTGCGTGCCGAGCGTGAGCAGGATCTGGTCCGGCGTCGCGGCAATGCCGCGCCGGGGCAGTACGCGGCGGATCAACTGGTCGACGAGTGCCGCCGCGTCGCCGCCCGTGCTGTCCTGCGCCCAGTGTTCGACCGCGGCGACTTCAAGCGCGCGCCGGCTGCATTCGCGCCAGTGCGCGAGCGGGAAAAGGCTCGGGTCGAACTGGCCATAGACGAACGGATAGCGGAACTTCTCCCAACCCGACGGACGGTCGAGCCAGCGGAACGATTCCTGCAGGCGGGCGGTACGCGCCTGCCAGTCCGGTCGGCCGCTGGCCTGGGCACCACCGACGTGCGCGACGTCCGCGCGATCGATCGCGCTACACACATAGAACCCATCGCGCGCACGCGCTTCGAGATAGCCATCCGACACGAGGCGCTCGTAGACGAGCACGACCGTGTTGCGCGACACGCCGGCAAGAACGGCCAGATCGCGCCCCGACGGCAGCTTCAAGCCAGGCGGAAGGCGCCCGTCGAGGATCGCACCGACGAGCGCGGTGCGCAGCCGCGCCTGAAGCAGCGTGCCGCCCTGCGCCGGGCTCGACAGCAGTTGCCGCCACATCAGTTCATGTTCGTCACACTGCATCCGCCCTCCCGGCTGGCACCATCGAAACCCTTCGCTGGCATTATGCGGACGACAAAAAAGAATTGATCATGGCACCATCTCATCAGGAGCCGTCATCATGAACGCCCCGCACGCCCCACTTTCCCCGCTCACCACCGGATCGGCCTCCTTGCAGCACCAATGGCTGCCGTTCACGCCGAACCGCGAATTCAAATCCGCCCCGCAGATGTTCGGGAGCGCGAAGGATCAATACTTCTACGACCTGGACGGGCGGCCGGTTCTCGACGCCGGGTCGGGCCTGTTCACGACGCCCGCCGGACATTGCCGCGCCGAAATCGCCGAAGCCGTGCATGCGCAATTGCTGTCGCTCGACTTTTCGCCGAGCTTCCTGCGCGCCCATCCAAAGTCGTTCGAACTCTCGACTCGCATTGCGCAACTGCTGCCGCAGGGCATCGGGAAGCTGTTCTTCGTCAGTTCGGGTTCCGAGGCGGTCGATACCGCGATGAAAATCTGCCTCGCTTATCAACGCGCAGTCGGTGCGGCCGGCCGCACGATGTTTGTGTCGCGCGAGCGCGCCTATCACGGCGTGAATTTCGGCGGTGTCGCACTGTCCGGCATGGTCAACAACCGCCGGGCCTTCAGCAATATCGTGCACGGCGTCGTGCACATGCGCGATACCTGGCTCGAGGAAAACCGTTACGTCACGGGCCAGCCCGAACACGGCCGCGAACTCGCGGACGACCTGCTGCGCCTCATCCTTCTCCACGGCGCGGAAAACATCGCAGCCTGTGTCGTCGAACCGATTGCGGGATCGACCGGCGTGCTGGTTCCGCCCAAAGGCTATCTCGAACGGCTGCGCGAAATCTGCACGGCGCACGGCATTCTGCTGGTATTCGACGAGGTGATCTGCGGCTTCGGGCGCACCGGCGAAGCGTTCGCGTCGCAAAGTTTCGGCGTGACGCCCGATCTCATCACCATGGCCAAGGCGATCACCAACGGCGCCGTGCCGATGGCGGCCGTCGCTGTGGCGGATCACGTCCACGACGCGATTGTGAACAGCGCCCCGGACGGCGCGATCGAGTTCTTCCACGGCTATACCTGGTCCGCGCATCCGGTCGCGAGCGCCGCCGCACTCGCCGCGCTCGACATTTATCGCGACGAGCGCCTGTTCGAACGCGCGCAATCGCTTTCCGGCTATTTCCTCGAACAGATCGCAACGCTGGCCGAACTGCCCATCGTCACCGATATACGCGGCTACGGGATGCTCGCGGGAATCGACGTGCAGTCGGACGGCAAGCCCGGACGACGCGGCCATCTGCTGCAACGCAAGCTCTACGACGCGGGCCTGCACCTGAAGACAACCGGCGACTGCGCGATCGTCGCGCCCCAGTTCGTTTTCGATCGCGAACACATCGACCAGACTGTCGACGTCCTGCGCAACACCCTGCTGTCGTTCGGCGCGTGACGCTGGCCGGCACACCGGCCACGCTCGCCTGGCTCGCGTCGATCAGCCTGCTCGCCGGTGTCGCAAAAGGCTTGACGGGGTTCGGCGGCGCGCTCGTGATGGCGCCGCTGTTCGGCCTGCTGCTCGGCCCGGCGGACACGGCCGCCATGATCGTGTTCGTCCACTGCGTGACGTCGTTGCAGGGCATCCGGCAATGGGGCCGCGTCGCACGCTGGCGCTCGATACTCCCGCTCGCGGCCGTCGCGCTCGTCAGCGCGGCGCTCGCGTCGCACTGGATGGCGGGCGCCGATGCGCGCAGGTTGAGGCACGCGACCGCGATCGCCGTACTCGCGATCACCGTGCTCCATATGCGCGGCTGGCGCTGGCGGCACCACGGCAGCGGCATGCCGCTCGTCGCAGCCGGCGTCGTGAGCGGCATGCTCACCGCGCTCGCCGGGCTCGGTGGCCCGCCCGCGGTCTACTACTTCGCGGGCATCGATCAGGGACCGGCGCTGCGCGCCAACCTGCTCGGCTATTTTGCAGCGCTGTTCTGCGGCACGGCGCTGCTGTTCGCGATCAGCCATCGCATCACCGTGTCTCACGCAATCACCGGCGTCGGCCTCGCGCCGGCGTTCGCCCTCGGCGTGCTGCTGGGCGAGCGCAGCGGAGCGCGCATGTCGCGCGTCGCGTTCGATCGAATCGTCAGCGGCTTGTTGCTGCTCTCGGGATGCCTTGCGCTCGTCAGCTGACGGCGGGCGTCCAGTTTCCCTCATCGTCATCGAGAATTGTCTCCACTATGAATATTGTCGTAACGGGCGCGAGCGCCGGTTTTGGCGAGGCGATCAGTGCCCGCCTGTGCAACGAAGGTCATCGTGTCTTCGCAACCGCGCGGCGCGCAGACCGGCTTGAGGCCCTCGCCCGGCGCTGCGGCGAACGGCTCGTCGCCAGCACACTCGACGTGCGCGACGCCACAGCAGTCAAGCAGTTCTTCGCCGATATCGAGCGTCAATATGGTGGCATCGACGTACTCGTCAACAATGCCGGCCTGGCGCTCGGCATTGAACCGGCGTATTGCGCGTCGCTGGAAAACTGGGAAGCCATGGTCGATACGAACGTGAAGGGTCTCATGTATTGCACCCACGCGGCCCTCCCCGGCATGGTCGGACGCGATCGCGGCTGGATCTTCAACCTCGGGTCGATTGCCGGCACCTACCCGTATCCGGGCAGCAACGTGTACGGCGCGACGAAGGCATTCGTCCATCAGTTCAGCCTGAACCTGAGAGCCGATCTGGCGGGCAAGAACGTGCGCGTCACGACAATCGAGCCGGGGCTGTGCGGCGGCACCGAATTCTCGATCACCCGCTTTCAAGGCGACCGCGACCGCGCAAAAGCGCTCTATGACGACACCTCGCCGCTTACCGCGGACGATATCGCCAGCACGATCTCCTGGTTGCTTTCATTGCCGCCCAACGTCAATATCAATGCGATCGAGATGATGCCGACATCGCAGGCGTCAGGGAATTTTCAGGTGGTACGAAAGCCGGCCGAGCAAGACTCAGCGGCATAGCGAACCCTTCAGACATCGGATAGCGCCGCGGTTGCGGCGGCTATCCGAAGAAGTCATGGTATGGCAGCGGTTTTTTATGGCGACGTTACCCGCATCGCGAACCGACTTTGACCTCCGACGCGCGTCGCAATCCGGCTCGTTGCGTTGCCATCAAGCAAATCACTTTTCCAGTGCACCGGCATTGCGCGACACTCCGCTGTCGCGAGTCGTTCACTGATCGACACGACGTCGCGGATGTCCGTACGCCCCTTCGTTTTCAGGGTGCGAGACAGGACCGACGCAGGGTTCGCAATCGTTGCAAGCGCTTTGCCGCCTGATACTCGCGAGCTATCGAAACCGCCTCTCGCGAGATCGCTGTTCGATACTCGAGACGCGGGCGAGCACCACGCTGTTAGTTCAGCCCGAGTGGGTTCGAGATCACGAGTCGCCAACCTCCGTCCCGGCCCTTTTGCATGACCTGTGTTGCAGTCCCGGATTGAATTTGCGTGTCACCGTTCGCCGATATCGCTTCCAATGTCCAGTCGAGCAGCACGAGCGCAGTGTCTCCAGTGCGCAGCACGCGACGAACCGTATGGGTTATGTGTGGCTTTGACGTCAGCAACTGCGAGAAAGCGTTTCGCAGGTCAGCGAAATGCTCCTGCGTCACATCACCGTTCGTCAGCCTCATCGTGGCTTGATTGCTGAATACGCCAAGCAACGCGTCGAGATCACCGGCATTGAAGGCCGCATCAAATGAAACCGCGACCTGTTCGGGCGTGCTGCATACGACGGAACGGTCCTCAATTGCATGCGCGAACTTTCCGATGATCGTTGCGACCTCAGTCGGCGCTTCCAGCGGTAACAGGTGCCCGGCGCCGGCGAGGAAGTGAATCGTCGCATGCGGAATATGAGGCAGCAGTTCGGCCTGTAACGTCGCGAAGCGATCCACCTGGTCCAATTCGCCCGTGAGAACAAGGGTCGGCACGTCAATCGAATCGACTTCGGCGGAAAAGTCCTCGCGCATTGCGATGTTCGGCCACGCCGCTTTTGCCTGCGGTGCAGCTTTGAGGCTGTCTTCGATAATCTGCTCGCGACAGGATGCGTCGAGTTTCTTCGCAGTGAGTACGTGATCGATAACGAATTCGACCGACTCGCGCGATTGATACGCGCCGGTCAACGTCGCTCGTTGCTCCGCGGAAAGCAGCATTGGCGATGGCGGAGAAGGCGCAACCAGGATAAGACCTTCCAGCCCGGCGGGTCGACGGGATGCAACAAGCTGTGCGACCTTCCCCCCCATTGAATGACCGACGAGGATGTAGCGCTGCAAACCCAGGGCACCAATAACACCCTCGGCATCCGCAGCGAGATCAGCAATCCCGTATCCATCAGCAGGCGCGGCGGAAGCACCCCACCCTCGATGATCAGTTGCAACAATCCGATATCGGGCCGACAACGCATTTGCCACGCGATCCCACGTGCGAGACGAGCCTCCGTAGTAATGCAGAAAAACCAGCGTCAATTGCCCTTCGCCTTTCTGCACCACGTGAATTCGCGTGCCATTCGTTTCGATTTCCATGTTGTCACCGTCTCTGTTGAATACGGCAATCGTAAATCCCGTCCCTGAAAGTGATAATTGCCGACTTTGTGGTGACAGTCGATAATGGTGGTATCGAATGGAGCCACCATGGACAGACTAACCAGTCTCGGCGTATTCGTCGCCGCGGTAGAAGAAGGCAGCTTTGCCGCAGCCGCCCGGCGTTTCGGGCTGTCGCCAGCGATGGCCGGCAAGCATGTGACTGCGATTGAGGCGCAACTGAATGCGCGGCTGCTGCAACGAACCACACGGCGCCTGAGTCTGACCGAAACGGGGCAGGCCTACTACGAACGCAGCAAGCAGATTCTCGAAGCGTTTGACGAAGCCAATCGGGAGGCGAGCGACACTCAGCGCACCGCGCGCGGTGTTCTGCGTGTTGCAGCACCCGTTACGTTCGGCGCAATGCATTTAGGCAGCGTGACGGCGCAATACCTCGAGGATCATCCCCAGGTGAACATCGAGGTGCTACTCGGCGACCGCTATGTCGACCTGCTCGATGCGGGCATCGACGTTGCGATCCGTATCGGCCGACTGGACGATCCCGGTGTGGTGACACGCAGGATTGCTCCATGCCGGATGCTGATGTGCGCCTCACCTGCCTACCTGGATCGATATGGCGCCCCACGCACGCCGCAAGATCTACGCAAGGCGCAGCGCCTTTGCTTCAGTGAAGCCGTATCTGCGGGCGACTGGACGGTGTTTGATTCGAAAGACCGCGCGCACGTCATCGACGGGCCTTGCAGGCTAGCGGCGAACAATACGCAAATGCTCCTTTCCGCCGCGTTAGCCGGCGCTGGCATTGCGTACGGTCCGACCTTCGTCTTCGGCGAGCATCTGCGTGCCGGTCGGCTTATTCAGGTTTTGCCTACCTATCGCACCACAGAGTTGATCATTCAAGCTGTCTATCCGAGTGCGCGGAGCATACCGCTTAAAGTGCGTCGCTTCGTCGATTACCTCGCGACAGCATTCGGCGATATGCCGCCTTGGGACCAGGCGCCGGAAAAATCAGGAAGCTCGCGGACGCGCGTCTCGCCACGATCCAGGTAGATGACCGCGATCTTTTAGCAATCGCAGGACAGACGCGAAACGCATTTGAAACCAAGACTCGGATCGGCGAAGAAAGATCGAACAGGCCAAGCACGATCCGAGAACAGCAGCAAAAGATGGAAGTCACGAAGGCCACATCGATTGACGGATCACGCAACAGAAGTTGCCAGCGTGAAAATGGGTCTCTTTATCTGCGATAACATCTGACTTGACGTTGCCGAACGTTGTCTCAGGCTTGTGTTTGATTCCTTCGTAGAAGGCGGAAATAATCGCTTCCTTGAAACCGTCTCCGCGCGGATGTGCGTTTACGACTGCGTCACGGTCAGTATCGCTGTACTGATCATATTTCCGACCGAGAACATCCATTTCCACGCCCGCGGTCACTAGCGCGACGACGGGATGCATGTGCTGCGGAATCCCTGGCGTCGTGTGCAACGCGATGGATGTCCAGACGGTCTCAATATCGCTCTGCGATATGTCCTCTTGTTTGAGGAAATCACGCGCGGCGTTGGCTCCGTCGACTTCGAACCTCTCGTCCGCGCTGCTGTACTGTTTCATAAGACCGAAATCGTGAAACATGCAACCGCAATAAAGCAGCTCCGGGTCGAACTTGAGATTCCGCCTCGAACCCGCGAGGGCGCCAAAGTAGAAAACGCGGCTCGAGTGATTGAAGAGCAAGGGGGTGGTGGTTTCCCGCGCCAGTTCGGTTACCTTCCTGGCAAGTGCGCTATCCGGGATTTTGACGCCGTCAATTTCGATTGTCATCGTTCGCTCTCCTGGAGTGTCTGCGATAAACGTGTGGGGTAGATACGCAACTCGTCGCCGGAGCGGTGACGGAGTGCAGAAGCAAAAAAAATGATGGGCTAGCGAGGACGCACCGGAATACCTTCCCGGTCGAAGTACGCGAGCTTCGCCAGGCACCATACGTTCTGGAGCAGTGCCGGGTCGCGCGGCCCGGCGGTCTGAAGATTCTGGTTGTCCGGCGTTTAAGTCGGCCACGTGCTTGCGGTTCGGTTTATCGCGAATGCACGGCGGAAGAGCAAAAATAAAGATTTTGCGCTACACGATAGTCGTGAGCGTCGAATGAATCGCCGAGCGTTTGCTTCAGATCCCGAGGAATCTTGGACGCCAGCATCATCCAATCGGCGTTATGGGGGAAATGGCCACGCGTCGACGGTTTGTAGATATCATCGCCACGCCGTATGCGATCGCCAGTTAGCACGCAGTGCCCACTTTGCCGTGCCCGACTAAGTTTCCACGTCTGGGCGCCATAGTGGCCGGCAGTCGAGTCTCTGCATGCGATCGTAAGCGATCTGGTCGAGTTACATCCGATGAATTCGATTCGAGCTGTTGCACCAGGCGTGACAGGCTTGCCGAGTGATTCTTGACCTCTTCTGGTTAGCCTGGGGATGAGTGATTCTTCACTGCCTCGCTGCAGATCCTTTGACATTGCCGCTAGCAACGTTAGAGTGCTATCCCAAATGGCGTTCCTATCCAGCTCGCTCATTTTTCACCTTCCGTCGTATGGGAAAAAATTCAGTTTGATGCAATCCAATGCGTGATAAATTCCGGCAAAAAAAGACTCATTCATGGTTTGCGAGAAGAAGCCCCGCCGCAACGACGGGGCAACGGTTCCCGGGGAAACGCGCGGATTTTCTACATGTTTCGATTAGAAATGACATATCCCACAGCGACACAATTCCCATTCTCGAAAGAAGAAGTCGCAGTTCTACGGGACTTCTATTTCGGGGGCTAGCCTCATCCAAACCTTAAACCTTCATTGCGGAGATTTCTGCGCGGCCTGCTCGATGAGCTTCGCGACTTCCTTGGGGTGGGACATATAGGCGACATGGCTGGAATCGAGTTCGATCGTGGTGCTTCCGGCGCGCTTCGTCATGAACCGCTCGAGGTCGGGGTTGATTGCACGATCCGCAGTCGCGACGACTGCCCAGCTTGGCTTCGTTTTCCACGCCGCCGCAGATACCGGCGTACCGAATGACGCAGCCGCAGGCATCACTTGTGAACGGGCCATGAATTCAGCTTCGGCCGCCGGCAGGTCAGCGGCAAAGTCGGCGTGGAAGTGAGCCGGATCGAGGTACAGAAAGCCGTCTGCCGTCGCCTTGATTGCTGTGGAGGCGGACGGCATCTTTTTGGCGAGGTCCATCGCGCTTTCACCCGAGTCCGGCTCAAAGGCCGCGACGTACACGAGACCTGCTACCTTTGCGTCATTTCCCGCTTCCGTGATCACGGCGCCACCATAGCTATGACCCACGAGGATCGACGGGCCCGACTGCGCATCGACCACGCGCGTCGTCGCTTTGACATCATCCGCAAAAGACGTTTCGGGCTCCTGGACGACTGCGACGTTGTAGCCGTCGTGTGTCAGGATTCTGGCGACGTTCTGCCAGCCCGATCCATCGGCAAAATAGCCATGGACGAGAACGATGTTTTTGACCGGCGCGGCAATCGCGGCCGCAGTGCCGAAGAATGCAGTCGAAGCAACAATGGCCGCGGCCATAAAGCCATATTTGGATACTGCTTTCATAGTTAGAGTCCAGTAAATTCAAGTTGGGTGCAGCCAGGGTAAGGCGGCGCTCAATTCCATCCAGCTCACAGATGCGCTTTAAACCAATCGACCGCAGCGCACGAAGCGGTCTCAAACCATCCGTGTGATCTTGCTCGGCAACCAGCATCAGCAACGGCGTGGGCGATACCCGCGACTATTCGCCGGGTGAATCCATGCGAGCCCAGCGGGTTGAACGCAGTGTGACGCTGTTTTCCCATCCCCCTCAATGGAAAAACGACTATCCTCTTTGCTGCAGTTCGATATGTCCTCGTACAAATCAATCGTCGTTCAGATCGCCGAGTAACTTCCCGAGATTCATTTCCGCATCCCGGGTTTGAAATCCGCGCTTGATTGCAGCTTGGATGCGCTTCTGAGCCGCCGGCTCCCGAACACCTTCGCCAAACAGATCAGAATCTCGGCGAAAGTCCTCGATCGGTGCCAGTGCCAAGGCGTTGACTCGCCGCTTCACGGCTACATGGCCACCACCGGGAAACTGTGCGATCCGCTGCGCGAGCGACTGGACAAACTCATCCAGATTGGTAGCAGGTAGGGCGCGATTGATCCAGCCGTAGCGTTCAGCCAACTCTGCATCGTAGTCATTCGCGCTCAACATGACCTCGAGCGCGCGCGAGCGACCCATTAACCGCACCAGGTGCTGAGCGCCACCGCCGCCCGGCACCACCCCGAAGGCCGGCTCCATCTGAGCGAAGATCGCCGATTCTTTCGCTGCAAAACACATATCGCAGCCCATGATGAACTCGCTCCCCGCGCCTCGTACCCGCCCCTCGACCTGCGCGATGCTCACAAGACGGCTCTCGCTCAGATAGCGAAACAGCACCGCGATGGAGGCTTCCCCGGTCAACCTCGCGGCTTCGTCGCGATAAGCCTTGATTTGAGTGACGTCGACGTGCGGAATAAAAAAATCCGGATCGGCACTCTTGAAGACGATGACGCTTACGGTTTCGTCATCCTCTGCTTGCGAGATAAACGAAACAAGGTCGTGCACCAGTTCGGGTCCGAGAAGATTCATCGGCGGCGCCATGATGCTCGCAATCAGTACGGCGCCTTTGCGCTGGATTGTTAGGGTTTTGAAATCCATAAGGGCACCTTCGCATGTCAGAGAAAGGGGCATTTCAGCGAACGCTCGTGCGCTTTCAACTATTCGGGAAGAGACAGAGCGCGCGAGAAAATGTATTTACTTTTTAATTCATCGAATAGACGGTAAATTTGAGAGGCGCCCTTCCATGGGAGAGAGGCTTGGATCGACTTGAAGCAATGACCATACTGTTGGCCGCAGTTGACGGTGGAAGTTTTTCCGCAGCTAGCCGTCAGCTCGGCGTCCCGCTCGCGACTGTCAGTCGCCGCGTGGCAGAACTCGAAACACACCTGCGGATCAGGCTGGTTTTGCGTTGCAATCGCGGACTGATGCTCACCGAGGCTGGCGAGGCCTATGCCGCCTCATGTCGGCGGATCATTGAAGAAATCGCAGAGGTCGAACGAACGACGACGGGTGAGTACCACGCGCCGCGGGGCGAGTTGGTTATTGCTACGCCTATTGTGATGGGACGTCTTCATGCCCTGCCCATCATCGCTGAATTTCTAAGGGCCTATCCGGACATCCGCGTGCGGGCGCAACTGGCCGACCGAAGCGTGAACCTGCTGGAAGAGCGTGTCGACGTCGCGCTGCGTACCGGCGCATTGCCCGACAGCAGCATGATCGCCCTGCACATCGGGCGAGTGCGCCAGGTGCTCTGCGCGAGCCCGGCCTATCTTGCAAGTCGAGGGGTGCCGAAAACGCCCGCAGACCTCGAATCGCACGACTGCGTGGGATACGAAGGTTTGGTAGTCGGCACAAGCTGGGAGTTCCACCACAATGGCGCGTCACATGTCGTTGACGTCACCTGGCGGATGATGGTCAACTCAATCGACGGTGCGGTAGTGGCCGCGGAAGAAGGGGGAGGAATCGCCCGCGTTCTGTCGTATCAGATCGTAGAGCACCTCAAGTCTGGCGCTTTGGTGACAGTGCTGGACGATTACGAACTACCCATCACGCCCATCAACTTGATATATCCCAGCCAACGTCAAGTCCCACGCAAGTTGCGCGCGTTTCTGGACTTCGCGGCACCGCGGCTGAAACAGCGGCTCGCTGCATGAAGCGTTCACGTGGTGTTATTCGGTGGCGCATATCGCGGATAACGACATGCCTGCTCTCATTCAGATGGCGTAGCGATTGTGGACGGTAAAGATACGCCCGTGGCTTTGCCGTTTGGCTCCAACGCCAATACGTCAGATCGTGGCGACATGCCCACCTATCTGACGCATTAGATATGCACACCACTGAAAGCAGATTCAATGCTGCGCTGCCAGGCTCGACCCGAATGCAGGCTCGGTGACCTGGCTCAAAAAGGAACGGAGCCGCGGGTGACTCGGGCGATCGAAGAACTCGGCTGGAGGCGCGGCCATGACGATCCGTCCTGCGTCCATAAAAACAACCTTGTCGGCGACGGCTTTCGCAAACGCCATCTCGTGCGTCACGCACACCATCGTCATGCCGTTCCGCGCCAACTCACGCATCGTGTCGAGGACCTCCCGCACCAATTCCGGATCCAGCGCCGACGTAGGCTCGTCGAACAACATCACCTTGGGTCGCATGCAAAGCGCTCGTGCTATGGCTACCCGCTGCTGCTGGCCACCTGAAAGCTGCTCGGGATATTTGTGCACATGCTCCGACAATCTGACCTGGTGGAGATACCGCTCAGCCAGCGCTTGAGCCTCCTTCTTCGGCATCTTCAGCACTCTCTGCGGAGAAAGCGTGCAATTCTGCAGCACGGTGAGGTGCGGATAAAGATTGAAGTGCTGGAACACCATCCCTGCTTCGCGGCGAATCGCATTCTTGACTTTCAGATCGTCAGCCTGCTGTTGGCCATTAACCGTGATGAACCCTTTCTGATGCGATTCGAGTCCGTTGATGCATCGGATCAGCGTGGATTTCCCCGATCCCGACGGCCCACATATCACCACCGTTTCACCTGCGTGAACGTCGAGATCTATGCACGACAGCACCTGGACGGCGCCGTACCATTTATCGATGCCGCGCATGGATATCGCAACGGGCCGCGCAATCGCGGCGGCACTTTCTTCAGTTCGTTCAATGGATAGCATCTCAGTTTCCTTTGCAGCCCATAGAAGATCGCGACAAATTCAGAGCCGTGGATGGCAACAACGGTTAGAACGAATTCCCCGCTTCCTGAGAAAGCAGAGCGGGATCGCGCGCCGGCTTGCGCGCGACAAAGCGGCGCTCTCCGTTCAATCGCTTTTCAATCCACTCCACCAACTTGGCGGCCGGGTAACTCAACAGGAAATAGATGACGGCAAGAATCGAAAATATCTCAAAGTGGCGGAAAGTCGACGACGCGAGCATTTCGCCTGAAAACATCAAATCTTTCATCGTAATCACGGACACAAGTGCCGAGTCCTTGAAGATCGAAACGAAGAAGTTGCCGATAGGCAATACGACGATCCTCAACGCCTGCGGGATGATCACGAACAGCATCATCTGAAAATGCGAGAGTGCCAGCGACATACCAGCCTCCGACTGGCCTCGCGGGACCGCAGCGATGCCGGAGCGAAACACTTCGGCCATATACGCGCTGTAATTGATCGACAAACCAATTACGCCCGCTTCAAATGGCGAAAACACGATGCCAGCATAAGGAAGCACGTAATAGATGAAGAACAACTGAAGCAACAAAGGCGTGCCACGTATGAACTGGACGTAGGCCGCAGCAGCCATCCGGACAGGCCAGACCTTCGAGATACGAGCGAGCCCGATTGCAAGACCGGAAACTAGCGCAATCAGATACGACACCAGCGACACGGTGACAGTCACCCACGCGCCTTGCAGCAAAGGGGGCAGCAGCGAACCAAGATCGTGAAAGGAGAACATGGCAATTCCGCGCAACATGGAGGAATAGTGCAAAGCAGTATGGCTCCGCACCGCAGATGATCGCTAAAGATCAGCCTTCGCCAATACCATGGCGCGCAATGATTGCCTGCATCTGGCCCGTGTACTGCATCGATTCCAACGCCCGAGAAATGGCAATGTTCAACTGCTGGTCCTGCTGGCGGAAAATATACCGGCTGAAGTTGGCCGGCACCTTAGTCGTGCGCGGTACATACGCCTTGACGATTTCGACGGGCCATTGCGGATACTGCTTGATGATTGCCGCCATGACAGGAAGATCGTAAATGCCGACATCGAGTCGCCCACTGGCGACATCCTGCACTACCGACTGCGCGTCTTTATATCCGCGATACTCAACGCCTGGCGTCTTCTGGATCCAGTCCGAATAGTTGGTACCGAGAATGCTACCCGCCGATTTGCCTTTCAACTCTGAGATGTCTCGCGCGCTGATTCCGCTGCCCTTCTTGACGACCATCGTCTCCGCGTAGAAATAGGTGGGAAAGCTGAAATCCACAACTTTCGCGCGGTCTGGCGTGAAATGGATTGAATCTCCGACCATATCGAATCGCCCCGATAGTACGCCCGGCACCAGGCCGTCGAACGACGCGGTGGCAACCGTCACTTTCGGAATCTTCAGCATCTTCGCGAGCACATGAATGATGTCCGCGTCGATGCCTGAGAAAGCGCCTGTCTTTGCATCGAGATACGAATACGGCCAGTCATTGGACGTTCCAATCACCAATTCGCCTTTTTTCTGGATTCGCAACAGCGAATCGTCGCCATCGTATTTGGACATCGAGAAGCCCTCATACCCCGGGGCAAAGTCTGGCGTTGCCGCGCGTGCCTTGCCCGCCAGAACAAGCGGCGCGCCAGCGATCGCCGCGCCGCCCGCGAGGAGGAGTGATCGGCGGCCTTTAACGGGTTTCTTCAGATCCGACATTTGACGCTCCTTTTTATCAGCAAATCCCAGTCATGCATGGCGAAAGCGATGACCTGCCCCGCGTCAGCGGTGTTGACGTCGGGCAGGCACACCGGGTGGATCGGCACCTCATACAACCGTCATCAATCCAATTCGATGCATCATACACCGAGAATTTCTGGAAAAATAAAATCTTGTCGAGCTCTCACACGGACAACGTGTAACGCAATTTATTCGTTATAAATCAATATTTTATGATTGAAACTCAATCTCGACGACAACCTGAAAATCCAGCTAGACGAAAAATTTCATAGCGATATATCATGTCACAGCTTCAAACCTGAGACGCGAGGACAACTTGAATGCACTGCAAATTGCCGATCCCCTCGCAGAGGCCGCGATCGACGTCGGAACGCTAAGCGCCGAACCCGATGAGATATCGCTGGTTGAGGCAGAACGTATTGCGCGCGAGCACTACGGCATCATTGGGGAGGCTCATCGCCTGACTGGTGAGCGGGATCAGAATTTCCGCATCGTGGACCGCAACGCACAGTCCTACGCACTACGAATCAGCAATCCGGCGGAAGATCCCGCAATGAACGACTTCCAGATCGGAGCGCTTCTTCACATCGCGATGGTCGATCCGGACTTGCCCGTTCCAAAGGTTTGTCCATCAGTCGATGGCGAGACCCACCTCGTTCTCCGCGTGAACGGCGGGGAACGCGCGGTCCGGATGCTGACGTTTCTCGACGGCGTGCCGATGAACACCACTGCGCGCTCGCTCGCCCAGACCGAAGCGATGGCGAGAACGTTAGCCCGACTAGGACTCGCGTTGCGGGGCTATTTCCACCCGTCGGCGGGCCACACGATAGCGTGGGATATCAAAAATCTCGGAACCCTGCATGCACTGTTGCGATTCGTCGCAGACGAAGAACAGCGAAAAGTAGCCCAGCATTTTTTCGACCACTTCGAGCGCGAAGTCAAACCGGTTCTATCGAAGTTACGCGCACAAGTCGTCCATAACGACCTTAACGTTTTTAATGCACTGGTCGATCCGAACGATCACGATCGTATCGTCGGCGTGCTTGATTTCGGCGACATGGTCTTCACCCCCCTGGCCGTCGACATCGCGGTCGGTGCGTCGTTTCACCTGAGCATGCCCGGCGATCCGTGGGATGCCGCAACGACATTCATCGCGGCCTATCACGCCATCACACCGCTTGAGGGCGTCGAACTGGATCTGATGTACGACCTGATCGCTGCACGCTGCGTGGCGACCTTGCTGATTACTGGCTGGCGTGCGCAACGTCACCCGGAAAACAGCGCGTACATCCTTAAAAACTACGCCAACGCATGGCGCGGCCTGTCCCACTTTCTAACCCTCCCACGCGAAGTCGCGCAACAGCGCCTGCGCGACGCGTGCAATCTGGAGAAGCTGTCGTGAGCAAACCATTGATGATGAACGGTTTCGACCCGAGCACCGTAGAGACACTTGATCCCGCGTTGAGGAAACTGATCACGCGGCGCGCCAACATCCTCGGACCGTCGTATCGCCTCTTTTACGAAAAGCCATTGCACCTCGTGCGCGGCGAAGGCGTCTGGATGTTCGATCCGCAAGGCAAACGCTATCTCGACGTCTACAACAATGTGCCTGCAGTCGGTCATTGCCATCCGCGCGTCGTATCCGCCATCGCTGAACAGGCGTCGAAACTCAATACGCACACACGATATCTGCATGAACTGATCCTCGACTACGCCGAACAGCTTGTCGCCACCTTTCCACCCGAGTTGTCGAACGTGATGTTCACGTGCACCGGCAGCGAGACCAACGACCTCGCGCTGCGAGTCGCCCGTAACGCCACTGGTGGCACGGGCGTGATCGTGACCGAAACGGCTTATCATGGCATCACGACGGCTGTCGCGGAGATTTCGCCATCGCTAGGCGACTTCGTGTCGATCGGACGCGACGTGAGGACCATCCCGGCACCCGCCACGCTGCACGGCAGCGAGGTTGACGTCGCGGCCCGATTTGCGGCGAACGTACGCGCGGCGGCCGACGATTTGCGCCGTCACGGCGTTCAGGTCGCGGCACTCGTCGTCGATACGGTCTTCTCAAGCGACGGCGTCTACACTGACCCCGCGGGCTTCCTGCGCCCCGCGCTCGACGCCATTCACGAGGCAGGCGGCCTCTTTATCGCCGATGAAGTGCAGGCCGGCTTTGGTCGCGTCGGCGAAACGATGTGGGGATTCCAGCGGCACGGCATCCTGCCCGATCTGGTCGTGCTCGGAAAACCGATGGGGGCCGGCATGCCGATCGCGGGCCTGATCGCGAAGGAGGAGGTGCTGCTGGATTTCGCGGCCAAAGCGCGCTACTTCAACACCTTCGGCGGCAATCCGGTTTCCTGTGCGGCGGGGCTTGCGGTCCTGAACGTGATTCAGGACGAACAACTTATGGAGAACGCCGACAAGGTCGGGCGCTATATGAAGGAAGGTTTGACGTCGCTTGCGACGCGCTATGAGCGGATTGGCGAAGTACGCGGTGCGGGACTTTTTATCGGCGTCGATCTCGTCACCGATCGCGACACGCACAATCCGGACGTCAATCTCGCGACGCGCATCGTCAACGGGCTTTGCGACCGCGGCATCCTGATCGGCGCCTCCGGGCCGCGCGGGCATGTTCTCAAAGTTCGACCGCCCCTTCCGTTTAGTCGTGAACATGCCGACATCTTCCTTAACGCACTGGATGATACGCTCGATGAGCAATTGCATGCGTCGCGCTAGAAAAATTGCCGGCTAGTTGATGAGCCTGGCGTCGGCCGGATTCACGAATCCCGCACAACAACATGCGGGCGGGTATCCGTGCCGATTGGCGGCAGCACAAGAACGGACGAGTCGGCCATTCGAGCAGATCAGCCTCTTTGGTATATCATGTCGCACCGATCGCCTTATACGCCGCGACCTGAGTGCACCTCTGATCCGCCATGAATGACATTTTCGACGCCAAGCTATCCCATCAGAACCTCAACGACCGCACTTATTTGCGGTTAAAAGCGGGACTGATTGCCGGCACCTTCCGGCCAGGCGAACCATTCGTCATCCGTCCTCTGGCAGAGCGGCTCGGCATCTCGACGACACCGGTACGCGAAGCGCTGCAACGACTGGTGACGGAACGGCTGCTCGTAATGCTACCCAACCGCTCCATCGTCGTGCCGACGCTTTCATCAGACGAGTTCGCCGAGATCTACCGGATTCGCGGCGAACTGGAAGGCTTGAGTGCGGAACTGGCGCTTCCTCATCTGAAGTCTGTCGACGTCACACATTTGAAGCGGCAAATCGGCATTATGGACAAGGCGATAAAGCGCGGCGACAAGACACTTTATCGTGAAGCGAATCAGCTCTTTCATTTCATGATCTACGAGCGCGCCGATTCGCCGCAGCTTCTTGAAATGATCCGTACGCTCTGGGGCCAGGTGGGTCCGGTTTTCTACGGGCTGCTCGACGACCCCGACTATGACGGCAACGAGCAACACCGGCAGATCATCGAGGCTATTGAAGCCCGCGATGCAGCTGCATTGCGCCGCTGCGTCGCCGAGGACATTGCGACCGCGGGGCGCACTATTGCGCCACGCCTCAATGCACTCGTCGCCGACGAATCGTAAATCAAATCCCCTGCCCTCTAACGTCGTCGAGTGACCATTAAGTCCCGGCGACTGTCGACTATCCTCCTCAACAGTAGCGCGGTGTTGGACTTACCTACAAGTAAGCGCCACGTCGGCATGCTGGATACTCTCTCGGCCTCGGATGTTTGTCTATCTTCGGTCTTGTCCGGTCCGATGTGCCCGGGATAGCGTCGTTTATTGCAGCACATCGAAAATTTGCGCAAAAATGCACAGGCTATAATTCCCGGTAAAGATACACGCTGATCAGACAACCCGCCTGATTGGTTTGCTGCCGAGGTGCATGGCTGCATACTCGACGAAATGACCGGACCCGGTCGAATCCTCGCTCTCCGAAGGCCAAGACAGATGTCTATCGACCGAATCGATGCCAACATCCTCACCCTCCTTCAGCACAATAATCGCCTGACGTCCGAGGAAATCGGAAAGGCCGCCGGATTATCGCCGACGGCCGTGCAGCGTCGCCTCAAGAAACTGCGCGCTGACGGTGTGATCGAAGCGGATGTGTCGATTGTCCAACCCAAAGCGGTGGGCAGACCCATTTCGATCGTAGTGATGGTAACGCTGGAGCGCGAAAGAGCAGACATTGTCGATCGCTTCAAGCAGTCGATCCGGCAGACCCCCGAGGTCATGAACGGATTTTACGTGACTGGCGATTCCGACTTTCTCCTGATCGTCACGGCGCGGAGCATGGAGGACTATGAGCAGTTCACGCGCAAATTCTTCTATGAGAATCCCGATATCAAGGGATTCAAAACCATGGTGATCATGGATCGGGTCAAGGTCGGCTTCTCAGTACCGATCGACTTCTCCGATATCATCGGCGAATAGCGGCAAAGCGCTCCAAGGCGCTCCTGATTACTGGAGCGCCTCCCACCCTGCATCGCTAGCCAGCTTCGCTCGCGAAATTTTTCCACTGGCCGATGCCACGTGATGAGCCAGACCTCCATGACGCGATAATGAGCGCGCCATCAACGAGAACAGAGATCGGCACGCTCAAATTACTGGCCGGTGCGCCGTTGCATCGCTGTGTGACAACTGCCGCTCCACAAGCCGTACCGCAAGCAGGGCGAAAAAATTAATCAGCAGGTACAACGCCGAGGCTATCGCGAAGATTTCGACAATGGCGAAGGTTTCGCTCATCAGGCGTTTCGCCTGCCCCGTGATTTCCAGTACTGTAATGGTCGATGCCAGACTGGACTCCTTGATCACAATGGCCACCTCATTGCCGTATGCCGGAAGCGCCTGGCGTAGCGCAAGCGGATACATAATCCGACGCAAGATCGTGCCAGGCGACATGCCGGATGCGAGGGCGGCTTCCATTGCCCCCTTCGGCACGGAGAGAAATGCGCCGCGAAAAATTTCCGATGTATAAGCTACGGTATTAAGAAGTACCGTCATCATCGCGCAGTGCAGGCTGTCACCGAATAGCCACCACAAAACGGGCGTATCTTGCACGAACTGCACCTGACCGAAGCCATAGTAAATGATGAAAATCTGGACGAGCATCGGCGTACCGCGAAAGAATGCGCTGTATGAGTCGCCCAATGTCGCAAGCATGCGTCGAGGACCGATCCGCAAAAGCGCCAGCAACACCCCGAGGGGAAAGCCGGCAACGACGCCGGTCAGGCCAATCAGCAGGGTGACCTTTGCTCCCTGAAGCAACAAGGGCAAGGACATGTCAATCAGTTCACCCATTACCTACCTCCTGCAAATCCGCGGTTCAGGCTTCGTTCGAGAAAAGCGAACGTTCGCTGGCTAGTCCAGGTAATGAACAGAAAAACAAAACCGGCGATCATGTAAAACAAGAGCGGACTGTGCGTAATGCCCGCTGCAATGGCCGAGACCCGCATGAGTTCCTGCAACCCCACAACCGAAACGAGCGACGTGTCCTTTATGGTCATTTGCCAAACGTTGTTCAGGCCGCCCAGTGCGTAACGGAACATGAGTGGTGCGATCACACGTCGATAAGTAGTAAGGCGGGAAAAGCCGAGCGCTCGCGCTGCCTCGATAGACCCCGGCGCAATTGCCTGCAGCGCGCCTCGCAATACTTCAATCGAATAGGCGGCCGAAATCGTAGCAATCGACAGTGTTCCCATGACGAAACTGTAGGCTGAACGCAATTCGTCTCGAAAGCCAAAAAAGACGCCAATTCGATCTACTGTTTCAACCGAGCCGAAGAACAGTAGATAAATGACCAGTAGACCTGGCACGCTACGAATCACGCCGGTGAAAACATCGACCCCGGGAGACAGAATCGGAATCCTTCGCCATCGGGCAATGGCGAGTGGCACCGCTACGGCGATGCCGATCAGCATGCCCAGCAATCCAAGAAGGATGGTAACAACGCTTCCCTTGAGAATGGATGTCAGCCAACCTTGTTGAGTCAGCAACTGCAGGGTTTCGATAAGCATCGCGGCGGGTCACTTCCAAACTATCATTGATCGTATGCAGACGGAACCAATAGATCACGCCTGCAAGTCCGGTTTGCTTTAAACGTCAAGACGCACACGGGATCGTGTAATCTTCCTGAAACCACTTGAGGCTGATCTTCTTCATCGTGCCGTCCTTGATCAACGTGCACAGTGCCGTGTCCACGCGCTTCTTCAACTCTGCATTACCTTTGCGGATTCCAACACCCATCCCGGTGCCGAGAATTTCAGGATCTTCTTTCTGCCTGACGGCAACCGGGACACGCGTAATCGACGCGCCACCCGGCGTCTTGATCACGTCGGCCCACGTCGGGGAATCACTGAACGCGGCATAGAGTCTGCCGCTTTGCAGGTCACTGACCATCTGATTGACCGAGTCGTAGGATTTGATGTCGGCGTTGGCGAAGTGTTTAGCCACATACTTCGCGTAGGTCGTGCCATTGACGACGCCCACCGATTTTCCGTCGAGTGCCTTACCTATTGCATCGAGCGACGTGGCCTGCAGCAGAGGAGAACCCTTTTTGACCGCGAAGTACTTCGTGACGCCCGCATAGGGAATCGAAAAGTCGATCTGTTTCTTGCGTGTCTCCGTTATTCCCAAACCGGAGATGACCACGTCGAATTCACCCGCCGAAAGCGAGGGAATCAGCGTATTGAATGACTGAACAACGAATTTACACTGCATTTTCAGTTCGGTGCAGATCGCAGTGGCGACGTCGGCGTCATAGCCAGTTACGTTACCGCTTGCATCAGCCATGCTGAAGGGCGGTGCGTCGCCTTCCGTCCCGACTGACAAGGTTGCCGCCTGCGCAGGCGCATAAGTCGAGAACAATACTGCGGCGCCCATAGCGAGCGAGAGAAAAGACCATTTCATACAGTTTTCTCCAAACAGTGATCAACGTTTTAAGAGTCACCAGGCTAAGCAAGTTTAGCGACTAGTGTTGCGACAAAAAATTGCGAACCCGAGCGGACCTGGCGGAGGTGAAGATCACCTCAGGCGAATCGTCTTCCTCAATCTTGCCCTGATGCAAGAAAATCACTCGGGACGAGACTTCGCGGGCAAAGCGCATTTCATGGGTGACCAGCAAAATCGTATTACCTTCATCCGCAAGATTGCGAATGACCTTGAGGACCTCGCCGACGAGCTCCGGATCGAGAGCGGAAGTGGGTTCGTCGAAGAGCACGACACCCGGCTTCATTGCCAGCGATCGAGCAATCGCTACGCGCTGCTGTTGCCCGCCCGACAACTGGGATGGGTAGGCGTCGCGCTTTTCCGCCATCCCTACCTTCGCCAACATTTCCATGGCAATAGCGTCCGCTTCGCCACGCCCCATCTTTTTGACAAACCTCAGCGCTTCGGTCACGTTCTGAATTACGGTTCGATGCGGCCAGAGATTGAAGCTCTGGAAGACCATACCGATCTGCTTTCTAAACTCGGGAATCGCGCCTGAATTGAACGAGCTGAAAACGCCACGACGGTCGGTCTCCATCTTGACGGTCTGGCCGCGCAGACTAATCGATCCTGAAGTCGGCATCTCGAGAAAATTGATGCAGCGAAGCAGTGTGCTCTTACCCGACCCCGACGATCCGATCAGAGAAATGACTTCGCCCTGATTCACCTTTAGATTGATACCGTTGAGAACCAGATCTGCTGCGAAGCGCTTTTTCAGATCAAGGATCTCGAGAATGGGAGTGGCTGTCATGTTAAAGGTCAGTTTGATGGGAGCGAATCGTGGGTCGGTAGAATCTGTAGTCTGGCTCCGCGACTTGTCAAAGTCAGCTCGACTTACTCAGCTCGCGCGCGACCTGGTCGATAGCCTTCCCGGCGATATCGACCATCTCGTCGATTTCGCTTCGGGTCATTGTGAGCGGCGGCGCAAAACCGAGAATGTCGCCGTGAGGCATTGCGCGCGCAATCAGTCCGCGATCTCGCGCTGCCTGTGAAATACGGGCACCGACTTTCAAGGCCGGATCGAAACGCAGTTTCTTTTCTCGATCGGAAACGAACTCGATAGCGGCAAGCATGCCGACGCCTCGCACTTCGCCCACGAAAGGCAGGTCGCCGAATCGCTCCTTGAAGCGATCGAGCATGTAGGCACCGTTGGATGCAGCCTTCGCGGGGATGTCTTCGGCCTCAACGATGTCGAGGACAGCGTTTGCGGCGGCGACGCCGATTGGATGGCCCGAATAGGTATAGCCATGCGAGAAGCTCCCCACGCTCGGCGTTGCATCTTCCATCACGGCATACACCTTCTCGCTCACAATGCTCGCGGACAGCGGGGCATAGGCTGAAGTTAGCCCTTTTGCCACCGTGATCAGATCAGGCTCGATGTCATAGAGCGTCGAGCCAAACATTTTCCCGGTTCGCCCAAAACCGGTGATGACCTCGTCTGCAATCAAGAGCACGTCGTACTTCTTTAGCACTGCCTGAATAGCCGTCCAATAACCCTCGGGCGCCGGTATGATGCCCCCTGTACCAAGCACGGGTTCGCCGATGAATGCGCCCACCGTTTCCGGGCCTTCTCGCAGAATCATCGCCTCCAGTTCGGCGGCCCGGCGTGCCACGAAGGCCGCCTCGCTTTCTCGCTGTTCAGCACCCCAGTAATGGTGCGGAACACCCGTATGAAGAATGCGCGAAGTGGGAAGATCCATGTGATCATGGTAGAAACTCAATCCGGTCATTGATCCCGACACGACTGAGCAACCGTGATATCCCCGTTCACGGGCGATAATTTTTTTCTTTTTCGGCAGGCCGCGGAGATTGTTGTAGTACCACACGAGTTTTGCCTGTGTCTCGTTGGCATCCGATCCCGACAGCCCATAGAACACCTTCGACATCTTCCCTGGAGCCATCTTCACGAGACGATCCGAAAGCTTCGCCAGTTGCTCCGTCGTATGCGACGCGTAGCTGTGGTAGTACGCGAGCTTATACGCCTGACGGGCGATGGCTTCGGCCACTTCGGTTCGCCCATATCCGATGTTGACGCAGTAAAGCCCAGCAAAGCCGTCGATGTACTCGCGACCCGTTGCGTCCTTGATGCGTACACCCTTCCCTGTTTCGACAATAACCGGATCGCTTGTGCCCGTCGCGTAGTCCTTGAGATAGGTGAACGGGTGCAGCACTGAGCGTCGATCCATCTCAGCAATCTGATCGATATTTTCCACAATATTCCTTTCTTAATGGGTCTATCAAAGCTTGACTGTCCGCAGCCGGCACTTCAGGCACGCGCGAGATCACCAAAGCAAACGTATTTCTGCTCGAGGAATTCATCGATCCCAAACGTCGAGCCTTCACGGCCAAGGCCCGATTCTTTCCATCCACCGAAGGGGACGGGCGGCCCGGTGAACGAGGCCGTATTCACCGCCACCATTCCGTACTCCAGCGCTGACGAACAACGAAGCGCGCGGTTCAGGTCGGAAGTAAAGACATAGGCGGCGAGGCCCATTTCTGACGCATTCGCGCGCCGGATAACTTCCGCCTCGTCGTCGAACGGCAGGATGGCCGCAACGGGTCCAAACGTCTCTTCGCGCGCAATCAGCATTTCGTCGGTGACATCACACAAGGCAGTGGGTGTGACAAACTTGCCGTCAACACCCGAACTGCCTCCTGCCAAAACACGCGCCCCTTGATGAACGGCGTCATCGATATGCGACCGGCACTTATCCGCGACAGCCTGTTTGGTCATGGGGCCGATATCGGTGTCGGGAGATAAACCCGCACCTACCTTTAATGCACTGACCCGCTTCGCGAACCGGTCGCAGAATGCATCGTAGATGTTGCGTTGTACGTAGATACGATTTGCCGCGAGACAGTCCTGACCCGACGTTGCAAATTTGGCTGACATGCAGTTATCGACGGCGGCATCGAGATCGACGTCATCGAAAACGATGGCCGGCGCATGTCCGCCCAATTCCATCGAAATCTTTTTGACTGTTGCGCCGGACTGCGCATAAAGCTTTTTTCCGATCGCAGTTGAACCGGTGAAGCTCACTGCGCGCACGCGGCAGTCCGCCGAGATGACGTCGGCGAATTGCTCACCGTCGCCGTGGATAACTTGAAAAACACGCTCTGGAATGCCGGAGTCTTTGGCCAGCGCGTAGAGCGCAAATGCAGACAGCGGCGTTTCCGGTGCCGGCTTGACGATGACCGGGCACCCGGCCGCCAATGCCGCTGCCGCCTTGCGCGCAATCATCGCCATCGGGAAATTCCACGGTGTGATCGCAACCGTGATGCCGACGGGCTGCTTCGAAACCCAACCAAGACTCGACGGCTTATGGGCGGTCATCGATTGACCGCAGACCCGTATCGCCTCATCGGCGAACCAATCGATAAACGAGACGCCGTAGGCAATTTCGCCTTCCGCCTCGGCTAATGGCTTTCCCTGCTCCGCGCTGAGGATCCGGGCCAGTATCCGACTCTCGCGACGAATGGCTTCCGCCCATGCGCGCAACAACCTGCGACGCTCCTCCGCGAGCCTGTCACGCCACTCGGGAAACGCACGCTCCGCGTCATCGATAGCGGCACGCATCGCGTCTTGCCCGCGGACCTTGACCCGCGCGAGACATGCGCCAGTAGCAGGGTCCCGAACCAGATCAGCGTCATCCATATGCACGCTGTGCGTGGCATCTGCTTCTGGAGGAAGCAACTGAATTCCAAGGCTCGGGCACGCAAAAAGCTGATGCACTTCAGTGCAGTCGAGCGCTGCGTACGCAAGATTTGCAACCACGGTTCACCTCTTTTCGTTTCGAGGTGAAAATTTTATTCACGCAATATCTTCGAAAAAAAACGTTGAATAAGCTCACTGCGCAGTTTTACTGCGAACTTGTTGTAAAAATTGATGCTTTTCAACGATTACCTAAAGACAAAAAATTCTGGACCCATTCCGTTGCGGCAATCCTAAAAAGGGCCACATACATCAGCTCGCGATATTTTCTGCCCTGTTCAACCCCTATGCCGAACAGCAGCAGCGGAGAGAGCGAAACGCCCACTGGAGTTTCAATATCAAGCAGAAATGCTGCGCGACATTTCCGAAAACGCAGTTTTCGAGCTATCGCACCTCCTTTTTCGCAGTCGTCCGAAAAATTGACGCCCGTAAACTTCCCGCATTGCAATCCTGCAATCGTTCACCTTCCGATCTACATATATGTCGTCACTCCTCCACTTCGACTTCGAAAACCTCGGCACTCCCCGCATCGGCGCTCCGCTTCCGGAACGCGCAATCGAAGGCTCCCAAGTATTCACCACCTGGGATATCGACCAGACGAATACTGGCGACGTCCGCACGGGCGTCTGGGAAGTCACGCCGGGAGCCTATCGCTCTATCAAAGGGCCGACGTGGGAACTCTGCGTCATCCTTTCCGGTGTTTCGGAAATCACCGAAGACGGGCAGGCGCCCGTAGTTGTGAAAGCGGGCGATACCTTTGTGATGAAGCCTGGCTTCGAGGGGACATGGCGAGTCATCGAGACGACCCGCAAAATCTGGGTAACCAAAGACTGAGTGCGAGACCTCGGGAGCGCGCAAATTTTTCGGCCTGATGTTCGGCCGACCGTGTACATCTGACTTCGCACATGGGCTTTCAAAGCATCGACGAAGCTGAAAACACTTCTGTGCGCTACGAGGCCCAATCCTGAGTGAAGCAAAGATAAGTTCTTCAATGGCTGTCCTCTACAAAGCAGATCCTGTCCGCGGCGCCCGATGGGCTCAGCTCTTTGCCGAGCGCGCTCCCCATTTGCCTTTTCGCTTGTGGCCAGATATAGGCGATCCTTCAAGCATTCAGTACCTCATCGCGTACCAGCCAGACGATCTCGTGTCGAGACTACCGCAACTCAAGGTGGTTTTCTCCATCGGCGCCGGTGTCGACCAGTTTGATCTCCGGCTATTGCCAGCGCATATTCCGCTCGTTCGGATGATCGAACCGGGAATCGTTCAGGGAATGATTGAGTACGTCACGGAAGCGGCGCTTGCTATTCATCGCAATCTGTTTGATTACGCAGAGCATCAGAGAAATCGTGAGTGGCGACCATTGCCTTTGTACCCGACTGCGAAGCGACGGATTGGCGTGCTTGGACTCGGAATGCTCGGAATCGCCGTTTTGGAGCGGTTGCGGCTGTTCGAATTTGATTGTGCGGGATGGAGTCGCACGGCCCGCAGTCTCGAAGGCGTGACTTGTTTTGCAGGCAACGAGTCGCTTGCCGACTTCCTTGCTCGCACGGAAATACTTGTCTGCCTGCTGCCGCTAACAGATCAAACTCGCGGCTTTCTGAATCACCAGCTTTTCCAGCAACTGCCAAACGGGGCCTCGCTTGTGCACGTTGGACGCGGCGCTCAGCTTGTAGTCGATGACTTCGTAACAGCATTATCGAGCGGACAACTCAAGAACGCTATCCTGGATGTCACCGATCCCGAACCGCTTCCATCAGATAGCGCGCTGTGGGCCCATCCCCGCGTTCGTATAACACCCCATATCGCCAGTGCAACGCATCCGGACAGTGCCGTGGAAGTCGTTCTCGATAACATATTTCGCCATGCCAATCAGATTCCCATGCTGGGATTCGTCGATCGCGATCGCGGATACTAAATTCGCGTGCTGACATTGCTTGCCGAAAGCCGGCGATGGAGTAAAGGCAGCGTGCAGTTCATACATCGCATCGGCCTGCATCTATTAAACCAGGATTTTTTCCATGATCTCCGAACCAACGCCAACAATCAGACAACCGCTCGAGCGAATCCACGCCGACGACCCGCTCCCGGTGAAAGCTGACGTCGTCATAATTGGCGCTGGCATTGTCGGCGCAAGTGCAGCCTGGGAGCTCGCATCGCGTGGTGTAAAGGTCGTGCTGCTGGAAAAAGGATTCATCGGCGCAGAACAGTCCAGTAGAAACTGGGGCTGGTGCCGACAACAAGGTCGTGATCCCAAAGAACTTGAACTGGCTCGTCTGAGTTTGCAGATGTGGCCCGGTCTTTCGGAGAAGCTCCGAAGAGATATTGGATTCAAACAGTGTGGCGTAACGTTCCTCACGGATAGCGAGGCCGAAGCCGCTACATGGGTCGAATGGATCAAGGAAGCGCGCCCGAAAGGAATCGTCAGCAGAATGCTCAGCGCAGAAGAAGCTCAACGTGTCGCGCCGGGTAACTCGTCCATTAAATGGATCGCGGGCCTTAGCACTGACTCTGACGGTCGTGCCGAGCCTTCCCGGGTTGCGCCGTTTTTGGCTCAGGCCGCGCGAGAACTCGGCGCAAGCGTGGTCGAGTCATGTGCAGTACGCGACGTTGAAAGAACGAACGGCCGCATCAGCGGCGTTCATACTGAGAAAGGCTTCATTGGATGTACGTCTGTCGTTGTCGCTGCGGGTGCATGGACGGCCCTCTTTCTACGTAAGTTGGGCGTTGCATTCCCCCAGGCTTACGTGAACGCATCGGTTGCAAAAACACTGGCTACAGCCGTTTCCGTCGACAACTGCCTTGCAATGCCTGCTGTCTCGGTACGCAGCAGGGAGGACTCCGGACTCACAGTGGCGAAAAGCGGGCAAGGAACGGTCGACATCACGCCATCGATGATTCGCAACGCCTTTAGATTCTTTCCGACGTATCTATTGAGAAGAAAAGCAGTCAAGCTGCGTCTTTCGGGAGAACTCTGGAGGCAGTGGAAGATGGAGCGCGCATACATGTCAAAGGGCATATCACCGTTTGAATCCCGGCGCGTGCTGGATCCCGCTCCGGATCTCGCATTACTTCACAGCGCGCTCGATGAAGTGAAAAGGGCCTATCCCACGCTGTCGCATCTTACGATTGAAAAGACGTGGGGCGGTGTGATTGACTCGATGCCCGATGCAGTACCCGTGATTTCGGCGGTTGACTCCGTGCCGGGGCTGGTCGTCGCATCCGGATTCAGTGGTCACGGGTTTGGCGTCGGTCCAGGCGCGGGAAGTGCGATAGCTGCGCTGGTACTCGGCAATCCTCCTCCTATCGATTTGAGTCCATTCCGTTATAGCCGGATCACGGATGGCACGAAATTGAAACCTCATCCGATATTCTGACAATGCCTTTGGTAGCTAACAGCGCTGCAAATATTGATTGCCGGCCGAGCCCGAAGCGGGTTTGATCGTTATCGGCGAAAACGCGGCCACAAGCGTGGCGTCACCATTCGCGGGATCGGTAAAACAGCGGGCCGGCGCCGAATCAACACCGGCCCCCCGATCTCTAACCGCGCGACGCGAGCCGCCTCACGACCGCCACCAGCGCATCAACTTCATCGCAGGTGTTGTAGAACGCGAGCGACGGACGCACGCTCGCTTCGAGACCGAAGCGCCGCAGGATCGGCTGCGCGCAATGATGGCCCGCGCGCACCGCGATACCTTCTTCGCTGAGCGCCTGCCCCACTTCCGCCGTCGTGTAGCCCTTCAGCACGAACGACAGCACACTGGCCTTGTCGCGCGCGGTGCCTACGAGTCGCACGCCGGCAACGGGCGCGAGCACGCTCGTCGCGTAGCCGAGCAGATCGTGCTCGTAGCGCGCGATATTCTCGATGCCGACACGGCTCACGTAGTCGAGCGCCGCGCCCAGCCCCACCGCATCGGCGATATTGCCGGTGCCCGCCTCGAAGCGCGCGGGCGGCCCATGAAACACCGTGCGCTCGAAGGTCACGTCCTCGATCATGTTGCCGCCGCCCTGCCACGGCGGCATCGCTTCGAGCACCTCGCGCTTGCCGTACACCACGCCGATGCCGGTCGGGCCGTAGATCTTGTGGCCCGAGAACACGAAGAAGTCCGCGTCGAGCGCCTGCACGTCCACGCGCATGTGCGAGATCGACTGGGCGCCGTCCACGAGCGCCTTCGCGCCCGCGCGATGCGCCAGCTCGACGATCTCGCGCACCGGCACCACCGTCCCCAACGCATTCGACACCTGCGTGACCGACACGATTTTCGTACGATCGCTGAGCAGCTTGCGGTAGTCGTCGAGCAGCACCTGGCCGGAATCGTCGACGGGAATCACGCGCAGACGCGCGCCCTTCTGCGCGGCCAGTTGCTGCCACGGCACGATGTTCGCGTGATGCTCCAGGTGCGAGACGATGATCTCGTCGCCCTCGCCCACGTTCTGCGCGCCCCAGCTTTTCGCCACGAGGTTGATCGCCTCGGTGGTGCCGCGCACGAACACAATCTCATCCGGCGACGACGCGTTGATGAAGCGCTGCACGGTCTTGCGCGCATGCTCGTAGGCATCGGTTGCGCGTGCCGCGAGGGCATGCGCGGCGCGATGGATGTTCGAGTTCTCGTGCGCGTAGAAATAGGCGAGCCGGTCGATCACGGCTTGCGGCTTGTGCGTCGTCGCCGCGTTGTCGAACCAGATCAGCGGCTTGCCGTTCACGCGCTCCTGCAAGATCGGGAAATCGCGGCGCACGGCGTTCACATCGAACGGCGGATGCGCGGACGACTTCAGACCGTGCGGCACGGCCGCCTCGCGCTCGTCGACGAAATAGCGCGCGCTTTCGCCGCTTACTCCGCTCACACTGGGTACGCCCACACTGCGCGGTTCGAACACGACGAGATCGCGCAACACGTCGCCGCCGGGCAGGCCGAACGCTTGCGGCGAAGCCTGTCCTTGGCCGTGACCATGAACGGGCACGTCGATGTCCTGCGCCCGCCCGTGCCAGCCGTTCTGCGCGCCGTGCAGAAAATAGAACGGCGACGGTCCCGTGGCGGCAGGCGTAGCGGGCGGTGCGTGCGTCGGGCTCGCCGCCTCCTGCACCGGCGGCACGCCGAGCAGCGCTCCGGCCGCACGCGGTTCGAGCGCCGGCGCAATCGACACGGCGGAATCCGGCAGCCCGTTTGCAGCGGCCGCATGCGGCGCGAGCGCGGGTGCGCGATTGCCGAGCGAGAGCACGTGCGTGGGCGCGGACGGCGCGAGATTCAGCCCCGGCGCCTTGCCTTGCGGCGGCGCGAAGCCGGGCACGCCCGTGCCCGTGCCGCCCGGTCCCGCCAGCGGCGAACCGGCCGGCGCGGGATTGCTGACCGACGCGAGGATCGGCGCCGCAGCCGGCAGCGCCGACGGCAAGCCGCCCGTCGCGCCGCTGCCCGCGGATACATCGGGACTCGCGACAACGGGCGCTGACACACCGCTCTTACCGCCCGGCAGCGCGCTGAAGAACGCGTTCGCGAGACTCGCCAGCGTCGCGGGGTCCGGCAAGCCGCCCGGCAACGGCGGATGCTCGACGGCCGCGGGATTAACGGTAGGTGTCGGGATAGTCATGGTACTTGGCGATCTCCACTTCATCGAGGACGGCCAGCGCATCCGGAGAATGCACCGCGAGCGAGCAGTACAACGAGATCAGATACGAAGCGATCGCCTGGTTGTTGATGCCCATGAAGCGGACCGACAGCCCCGGCCCCTGCTCGCCCGCCACACCCGGCTGATAGAGACCGACCACGCCCTGACGCTTGTCGCCCACGCGCAGCAGCAGGATCTTGGTCTTGCCGTCGGCGACCGGCACCTTGTCCGAGGGAATCAGCGGAATGCCGCGCCACGTGAGGAACTGCGAGCCGAACAGGCTGACCGTCGGCGGCGGCACGCCACGGCGCGTGCATTCGCGTCCGAACGCGGCGATCGCGAGCGGATGCGTGAGAAAGAACGCAGGCTCCTTCCACACTTTGGTGAGCAGTTCGTCGAGATCGTCGGGCGTGGGCGCGCCCGTGAGCGGAAAAATGCGCTGATCTTCCTCGACGTTGGCCAGCAGACCGTAATCGGGATTGTTGATCAGCTGGCTCTCCTGCAGCTCCTTGATGGTCTCGATCGTGAGGCGCAGTTGCTCCTTGATCTGATCGTGCGGGCTGCTATAGAGATCGGAAATACGCGTATGCACGTCGAGCACCGTGCTTACCGCGTTCAGGAAATATTCGCGCGGCTGCTCTTCGTACGGCACGAACGTGCGCGGCAAGGTGCCTTCGTCTTCGCGCGCGGTGCAGGCCGCGCGCACGGCTTCGGGATCCTTGACGCGATTCAGGCGATAAATACCCGCTTCGACCGGCACCCATTGCAGCAGGTGCGTCAGCCAGCGCGGCGTGATCGTGGAAAGCTGCGGGACGGTCTTGGTGGCGTTCGCCAACTGACGCGCGGCATTATCGCCAAGCGCCGTCTGACTGCTCAAAGTCGTGGACATGGACAAGGGGCTCCGGTTGCTTAGAACAAAAAACACATTGCTTATGACGAGTGGCGATTATGAAAAGCCACTGTGCGCACTTCAACCGGCTATAGGCGTCAACACGCAGCGCGCACGCGGCGGTGCACGCGTTGCATCAAAAGCAGGTGGAAGAAAAGAAGCGGCTCAGGGGCGCAGGCCGCCTGCTGCGCGCGCGCGTTCGCCCGACACGATCAGCGCCGAACCGGCCAGCAGTTCGGCCACGCCCACGCCGAACGCGAGCGCGAGCTTCTCGACAGTGACGATCGACGCAATCGCGGTCCCGCGCTCGATTTCGCCGATGTAGGTGCGGTTCAGGCCCGCATGTTCGGCGAGGCGCTCCTGCGACCACGCATGCGCCTCGCGCAAACGCCGCACCGTCGCGCCGAAGTCGTGGACGATGCCGTTCATGACGGCACGCCCGCGCTGAGCGCCGCCGATGCGCGCGTTTCGTGACGCGTGATCGCCTGCGTGATGTGCGAGAACGGCGGCACGCTCTCGGTGAGCCAGACGTTGCCGCCGATCACCGCGCCGCGCCCAAGCGTGACGCGGCCGAGGATGGTCGCGCCCGCGTAGATCACGACGTCGTCCTCGACGATCGGATGACGCGCGAGGCCCTTTTCGAGGTTGCCCGCCGCGTCGCGCGGAAAGCGCTTCGCGCCGAGCGTGACCGCCTGATACACGCGCACGCGCTCGCCGATCACGGCCGTTTCGCCGATCACCACGCCGGTGCCGTGGTCGATGAAGAACGCGCTGCCGATCTGCGCACCAGGATGAATATCGATGCCGGTCGCCGCGTGCGCGAGTTCCGAAATGATGCGCGCGAGCAGCGGCAGCCCGAGCCGGTACAACTCGTGCGCGAAGCGGTGGTGAATGATCGCGAGCACGCCCGGATAGCAGAGCAGCACCTCGTCCACGCTGCCCGCCGCCGGATCGCCCGTGTAGGCCGCGAGCACGTCGCTGTCGAGCAGCGCGCGGATCTCCGGCAGCCGACGCGCGAATGCCTGCACTGCCGCCGCCGCGCGCGCATCGATGTCCGAACCGGAATCCGCATCGGCGCGCCGCGCCTTGTAGCGCAACTCAAGACGCGCCTGCGCGAGCAAGCCGTGCAGCGCCGCGTCGAGTGCATGGCCCACGTAGAAGTTTTCGCTTTCCTGACGCAGATCGGGCGGCCCGAGCCGCATCGGGAACAGCACGCCCTTGAGCGTTTCGACGACCTGCGCGAGCGCCTCGCGTGCGGGCAGATCGCGCCCGCCCGGTTCGAGCGCGCGCCGCTGGCGCTCGCGCCACTGCTGCCGGACGGCCTGCAGCGCGTCAACGATTTCAGTCACATGAAAAGCGGTCACGCCGGGTCCCTCGTTGTGGTGGTTCTGGATGCGGCGTACGGGATCGAGTCAGTCCTGCACCCACGGCAAGCCGTGGAAACGCCAGCCATTTTGCCGACCTCGGCGGCGCGTCTCGTCGAGATCGCCCTCGAAGCCCTCGCTTACATTAAACACCTGTGCAAAGCCCGCTTTCGCCGCCGCCTCGGCCGCCTGCGCCGAGCGATTGCCGCTGCGGCACAACAGCACGATCGCGGCGGATTTGCCCGTTTTCGCCTCAAGCTCGCGCACGAAGCGCGGATTGCGCGTGAGGCTCGTGCCCGTCGCCCAGGGCACATGCAGCGTGTCGGGCACTTGTCCGACGAATGCGCGCTCTTCCGCCGTGCGCACGTCGACGAGCACCGCGTCACCCGCTTGATGCAGCGCCCACGCCTGTTGCGGCGTCACGCTGCCCGCGTAGCTCAAACCCGCCGTTTGCGCGGCTTCGCGCGCCGCTTCGAGATCCGCGTGCAGCGGCTTTTCGTGCAATTCCACCGTCATGTGTGCCTCCATGAGAACAGCGGCAACGTGCCGGCCATCCCGGCCGCTGCCGTCTATAGACGTCTGGATTCCACTATGCGAGGAAACTGCATCGCCTCCAACCAAGAAAAGCTGCTATTCAAATACGCGGCGGCGAATCCGGCATCTCGCCACCCGCCGCGCATACGCGAGAGTCAGTATGGAATCCGACACATTGCAATTGAAGTGACTTATTCGTCTTTGCATATATCGCGCACGATCGTCGCGAACGGACGGTCACATCGCAGGTGGCGCGTCAGTGGCCGGGGAAGCCGGGCTGCGCGCGCGCTCGCGATCATCATCGAAGCGTCACCCGCCAACCTGACGATTGGCTATCAGCCGCGTGCCGTGTAACGCCGGATAATAAAACCCCGTCGAACGCGATGCGTCCGCGCACGATGTTTTGTGGCAGGCTTGCGTCACACTCATTAGAAAAATTCCCGCCATGTCCCGCACTTCGCCCTCGACGCGCCCCACGACCGTCCTCGTCTACAGCACCGCGCTGCGCGTCCTTCACTGGCTGACGGCACTCTGCATGTTCGTGGTCATTCCCATTGCCTGGTATATGACGACGATGGACCGTCACGATCCCTCACATGGCGGCTGGGTCAATCTGCACAAATCGATTGGCCTGACCATCTTGCTGCTCACGCTCATTCGCGTCGTTGCGCGTTTGTCAGGATCCGCGCCGCCGCTGCCCAAACGTATTCCCGCGTTCGAGCAACGGCTCGCGAGCCTCGGTCACGGGCTGCTGTATCTGATCCTCTTCGCCATGCCGGTCAGCGGCTATCTCACTTCGTATGGCGGCGGTCATCTGGTCAACTGGTTCTGGCTCTTCACGCTTCCCTCCGTCATTCCGCAGGACAAGCTGCTGGTGCATCTGGGGGCGACGATCCATTACTGGCTGGCCTACCTGTCCTATCTGCTGATAGCAGGCCATGTGCTAGCCGTGCTCTATCATCAGCTCGTCCAGCACATCGATATTCTCGGACGCATGACGGGACGGCGCGATCCGTTGTGATCGAAAAACGAGGTAAACAAGCTTGACGTCTTCGGGCCGCCATCGAAGCGATGCACTTGCGCCACGCGTTCGCGCTCCGTAAATTCGGCGCAATGATTCACGTACCTGCACCGCGCGCGAGCAGCTTTTCGAAGTGATATCCAGGCGGCGCATCCTCACCGAAATCGTGCGCGGAGAGCAGCGTATAACCGCTATGCGTATAGAGCGAAATGGCTTCTGGCTGACGCGGTCCCGTGCCGAGAAACACGCGCGTATAGCCGAGGCGTGCGGCTTCGTTTTCCAGCTCGCCGAGCACGCGCCGCGCAAGCCCCTGGCGGCGCAGCGCGCGGCTCGCCCAGATGCGTTTGAACTCGGCCGTGCCCGCATCGGCGTGCGGCATGAACGCGCCGCCCGCCACCGCCGTCTCGCCGCGAAGCAGCAGCACGAAAGCGCCCTTGGGCGGTGCAAACAGATCATCGGCGTAGCGCGTCATTTCGTTGCGCAGTTCCTGCGTCGAAATCACATCCTCGTAGCGGCTGCGATATTCGTACTCCAGTTCTTCGAATAGCGGCCGTGCGCGCGGATCGCGCACCGACACGCGCTCGAAACGCTCATCCAGCGCGGATGAAATAGCGATGTCTGCGAATGTCTCGATGCGTTCGCGATTGCCCATGATGGCGTCGTCTCCGGATGTTGTTGGGATGCTCGTCACACTGACACCCGCATTCAAACGACTAGCGCCGCGCGTTCCGCCTCGGCGGCCAGTCCATCGTCCGCTTCGAGGCTGCGAATCACGCGGCGCAGGAAACGCTCGCCGCTCGCCAGCTGATCGAGCGACACGTATTCGTTGGCACGATGCGCCTGTTCGATATGGCCGGGTCCGCACACCACGGTCGGGATACCGGCCTGCGCAAACAGTCCCGCTTCAGTGCCGTAGGCGACCTTGCGCCGCTCGCGCTCGCCGGTCAACGCGCGCACGAGTTGCGTGATCGCCGCTTCCTCGGCGGCATCGAGTCCCGGCGACGACGAAAGCCGCTCGAACTCGATGGCCGCCGCCGGATGCTCGGCGCGCATCCGCGGCAACAGCGTTTCGCGCGCCCACGCTTCGATGCGCCCGATCACTGTCTCCGGCGCCACATTCGGCAGATTGCGGAACTCGAACGAGAAGCGACATTCGGCGGGCACCGTGTTGATCGCATTGCCGCCTTCGATCAGGCTCGTTTGCGCGGTCGTAAACGGCACGTCGAAGAGGTCGTCGAAGGGTCCCTGTTCGCGAAACTGATCAGCAATATCGCGGATATGGCAAATCAGGCGCGCCGCATATTCGATCGCGTTCAGCCCCTTCGGCGTGAGCGAGGAATGCGCCGCGTGGCCACGTACGCAACAGCGATACGTGTGAATGCCCTTGTGCGCGATCACCGTGCGCATGCCAGTCGGCTCGCCGACGATGCAACCGGCGGGCCGCACGCCGCGCCGCTTGAGATCGGCGATCAGATGCGGCGCGCCCACGCATCCGATTTCTTCATCGTACGAGAGCGCGAAGTGCAACGGCTGCGCGAGGCGCGTCTCGCGAATGTGCGGCAGCAACGCAAGCGCCGTGCCGATAAACCCCTTCATATCGCAGGTGCCGCGACCGAACAGACGCCCGTCACGCACTTCGGGCGCGAAGGGATCGCTGTCCCATTGCTGCCCCGCCACCGGAACAACATCGGTGTGTCCCGAGAGCACGATGCCGCCGTCGCGCGCGCCGTCATGCGCGGGCACCGTCGCGAAGAGATTGGCCCAACCCTCACGCCGGTCGTGCACCAGCGTCGCTTCGATGCCGTGGCGCGCGAGTTCGTCGCGCACGATCTCGATCAGGCCGAGATTCGGCAGATGACTCGTGGTGTCGATTGAAACGAGGCGACGCACCCAGTCGAGCGCCGCGGGCGAAGGTTCATTCGGCGCGGCAGCGAGTGCCTCGCCGGACGATACGAAATTGGACATCGCGATTTCCTGATGACGGACTGCGGGCGAATGCGTGAGCAGACTCAATGCACTTTGGGAAAGCCGTGGCGCTCGGCAAGCAACGCGAGAATGCGCTGCGGGTCGTTGACGAAGCGGCGCTCACCGAGCGTCTGGGCGTCGGCGGGCGGCGGCTGTTCATCGCCGAACACCAGCACGGGCAGACCTTGATGTGCTTCGTCGAGCACCGCAACGACGGCGGCACGCGGTCGCGCGAACGGCACGCGCTTCACGTCGAGTCGCGCCACGCGCGCGGGATCGCTCGCGAGCAGCCCTTCGATTGGCGCACCGTGCGGGCAGATGAAACGTTCGCCGGGATGAGCCGGATCGGAGAAACCGGGCTGGAGCAGAATCAGAAGGTCACGGCTCATACTGAATTGAATTCCTCGTTATATTGATCAGGATAATGAATGATTTTGATGTTTGCGCACGGGTATCGCAACCAGCCATTCGCGAGAACGATATGCCCGCCGTGACTAAGCGATTGAGCGAGCGATCAAGCGACTTCGCGCCGATCACGCGCCACATCCGGCATAGCAACATTCGCCGCCGCTAGTGCATCCCGCGCCCGCCATCCAAGCCGTGGCGCAACGCGCGTAGCCACGTCCTCCAGAATTTGCCGATAGTGCTCGAATGGCAGGTCGTACGGCAATTCGAGGCGCAGCTCGCTCACCTCGGCTAACACGGGATCGGCCTGAAGCGCAGCGACGATCTCCTCCGCGCTGCCGACCAGATCGGGCGCGAACAGCGTGCGGCGTTCGCCGTGCGGCATCAGCGTGCGCGCATGACGGCCCGCTGCATACGCGCGATAGAACTCGCGCGTCGCGGTGCTCGCGCTGTCGAGCGGCACGATCACGCGCCCCAGCGCGATGCGCGGCGGCCGCGCATCGTGCCAGTTCCCGCGGTACGCCGCGATCTGCCGCAATTGCGCCTCGCGAAAATGGTCGGTGCCCTCGCCCGCCGTGATGTTGCCGATCAGCAGATTGAAGCCGTTGCGCGCCGCCCACTCCACCGAGCGCAGCGAGCCGCCGCCGTACCAGAGACGCTCGGTGAGCCCGGCCGCATACGGCGTCACGCGCGGACGCAACCGGCCCGCCGCCGACTCGACGAAGGTGTCGGCATCGCCGAGCCAATCGCCCGCGAGGTTCTGGCGCAGCCGCGCGATGCGCGCATACGAGAAGTCGATCTGCTGCGGATCGGCATCGAACAAACGCTCGCCGAGCAACGCGCCATGTCCAGGCGCACCGGCGCTCAAGCCCACATTCAATCGCCCGCGCGACAGCACATCGACGCTCGCGAGATCTTCGGCGAGCCTGAACGGATTCTCGTAGCCCATTTGGATCACCGCCGCGCCAAGCCCGATGCGCGCGGTGCGCTGGCTTGCCGCCGCGAGAAACGTCGCCGCCGACGACACCGCGCGTTCGAGATGCCGCTGGCGCACCCAGGCGCTGTCGTAACCGAGCGTCTCGCCCACGGCGAACAGATCGAGCGATTGCTCGATGCCTTCGAACGGCGATTCGTCGCGATAGTTGCCCGGCGTGAGAAAAGCCAGATGGTCGATGCGAATGGCGGCCATACCGTCTCCATGAAAGCCGCGAACGGCGCGCTCAGGCATCGCGCAGTCCGGGCGGATTGGTTTGCGATTGCGTCAGCGCCTCGGGCAGCAGCCCCCAGCGCGCAAGCGAGCTGCGGTACTGCCCCGCGCGGATCACGCCATTGGTGGCGAGCGTGAGAACCGGCGCCAGGCCGCTGTCCTTGCGCGTCGCCACGCCCACGTCCGCACGCGCGGGCCAGCCCGCGTTGATCTCGCCGACCTTGCGAATGCCGCCTTGCGTGGCCGCTTCGAAAGCAAGCGGCGCATCGGGGTCGAAGATCGCGTCGGCGCGTCCGGACAGCAACGCAAGCCGCGCGGAAGCGCGGTCGTCGAAATACAGCAGCGACGCCGTCTTGACGCCGCGCGCCGCGTTCTGCCGGTTCCATTCGATCAGGATGCGCTCCTGGATCGTCCCCGAATCCGTGACGATGCGCAGGCCCGCGATGTCGGCCGGCGCGCCGATCGCACGAATGGCGCTGTCCTGGCGCACGTAGAACGCGTGCAGTCCCTGGCGGTAACTCGTGAAGTCGAACTTGCGCTTGCGCGCTTCCGTGACGCCGACGTTCGAGATCACCGCGTCGTACTTGCCGGACGCAAGGCCGAGCGGCCAGTCCGGCCACGCCACCGTGACGAGCGCGAGCGACAGGCCGAGCGCGTCGGCGAGCAATTGCGCGTAGTCCGGGTCCGCGCCCACGATCGTGCGCGCGTCGGTCGCGTAAGTGGCGATCGGCGGCGCGAATGGCGCGACCGCCACGGTCAGCGTGCCCGCCTTCGCGAGCGCATATCCGCCGAGCGCCTGGACGGCCTGCGCGTCTTTCGCGGCGCGCGGGCGGCCGCGCTGTTGCGGACTGAAGTCGAAGCGCGTGGCGCTTGAGGCATCGCCCCCGGACGACGCCGCCGCCGCGAACGGCGACGCGCCCAGCGCAGCCAATGCCGTGACGAAACGGCGTCGCCCCGGCCGCATCGCGACGCGCGTGCGTCCATCCGTCATCACAGCACCTTCGAGAGAAATTCGCGCGTGCGCGTATGCGACGGATTACTCAGCACCTGCGCGGGCGGCCCCGATTCCACCACGCGACCGCCATCCATGAACACGACCGTGTCCGCCACTTCGCGCGCGAAGCCGATCTCGTGCGTGACGATCACGAGCGTCGTTCCCGAGCGCGCCAACTGACGAATCACGTCGAGCACTTCGTTCACGAGTTCGGGATCGAGCGCGGACGTCGGTTCGTCGAACAGCAGCACCTTCGGCTTGAGCGCGAGCGCGCGCGCAATCGCCACGCGTTGCTGCTGGCCGCCGGAAAGCTGGCGCGGCCACGCATCGGCCTTGTCCGCGAGCCCGACGCGCGTGAGCAGCGCACGCGCCTGTGCAGTCGCGATCTCGCGCGGCACGCCCGCCGCGAGCGGCGCTTCGATCACGTTGTCGAGCACGCTCAGATGCGGAAACAGATTGAAGCTCTGGAACACCATGCCGACTTCGGCGCGGCGCTTGAGGATTTCCGCTTCCTTCAATTCGTAAAGCGTGCGGCCTTCGCGTCGATAACCGACGAGTTCGCCATCGATGTCGATGAAGCCGTCGTCCACGCTTTCGAGGTGATTGATCGTGCGCAGCAGCGTCGACTTGCCCGAGCCCGACTGACCGAGAATCACCGTCACGCTGCCGGACGGCACCGTGAGCGAGATGTTGTCGAGCACTTTCAGCGCGCCAAAACTCCGCGACACGTTATGAATGCCGACCCGCCCGCCCACGCGTTGCTGAGCCCAGCCGGACTCCGCGCCCGCTGCCGCAAGCGCATGCGCCGCTTCCTGCGTGTCGCCACGGAACTTGCCAAGCGCTGCACCAACGGTACGCGCCACAGATGCCACGCCAACGGCGAGCCAACGGTTGAATCGCGACCGCGCGGGCTGCTCGCGCGTCGCGCCGCGCGCATAGTGACGCTCGATATGCACCTGAATCGCCGAGAGCACGGTGAGTATCACGAGATACCAGATCGTCGCGACCATCAGCAGCGGGATCACTTCAAGATTGCGGTGATAGATGATCTGTACCGTGTAGAACAGATCCGGCATCGCGAGAATATAGACAACCGAGGTGCCTTTCGCGAGTCCGATCACGTCGTTGAAGGCGGTCGGCAACACGGCGCGCATCGCTTGCGGCAGCACGATACGCCATGCCTGGCGCGCATGCGGCAGACCGAGCGCGGCCGCCGCTTCGCGCTGCCCCTGATCGACCGAGAGAATGCCGCCGCGAATCGCTTCGGCGGCGAACGCAGCGTGATTGAGCGTGAGCCCGAGCACGGCCGCGAAGAACGGGCCGATCAGATCCGCCGTGGGCGCTTGCAGCAGCGTGAGATGCGTGAACGGCACGCCGATCCACACGGTCTCGTACAGATAGCCGAGGTTGTTGAGCAAAAGCAGCAGCACGATCGGCGGAATCGAGCGGAACAGCCAGACGAACGCCCACGCGAGCGCCGCTAGCAACGGCGAGCGGGAGAGCCGCGCGAGCGCGATCGGCACCGCGAGCGCAAAGCCGAACGCCGCGCCCAACGCCGTGAGCACGAGCGTGCGGCCAAGTCCTTCGAGCACCGGTTCGGCGAAGAACCACTGCGCGAATACCGACCATTCCCAGCGCGGATTGCCGAGCACCGATTGCAACACGACGCCGATCAGCACGACGGCCAGCACTGTCCCCGCCGTGCGCGCGCGATGGCGAGCCGGCACGACGCGATAGCGCGCATAGTCGGGCGTGCCGGCCGCGTTCGCGGAGGCGTCCAGATGAGTGGTATCGCTCATGGTTTGCGGTTCCTGCTCGTGGAGTCGGTCATCACACCGCGGCGGCGGCGTAGCGGCTTTCGCGGCGCGGCAAGCCCAGGTGATCGCGCAGCGTCTCGCCCTTGAGACGGCGGTCGTAGCGGCCACGCGCTTCCAGCACGGGGATCACGTGCTTGACGAAGTCGTCGAGCCCTTCGGCCTGCACAGGAAAGCCGAGGATGAAACCATCGGCAGCGCCCGCGTCGAGCCAGCGGATCAACTCGTCGGCAATCTGCTCGCCCGTGCCGAGAAACTGCGTTTTCGGCGTGGCCACTTCGAGCGCCACTTCGCGCAGCGTCGCGCCGCTGCGGCGCGCGTCGGCCTTGATGCGATCGGTGGTCGAACGGAAACTGTTGGTGCCGAGCTCGCCCAGTTCGGGGAACGGCGCATCGAGCGGATACTGCGAAAAGTCGTGGTGCTCGAAGAAGCGGCCCAGATAGGCGAGCGCGTCGTCGATATCGAGCAGATCGCGAATCGCGGCGTACTTCGCTTCGGCTTCTTCGAGCGTCGTGCCCACAATCGGACCGATGCCCGGGAAAATCTTCACGTCGGCGGCATCGCGTCCATGCTCGACCGCGCTTGCACGCACGCGCTCGGCGAACTCGCGCGTCTCTTCGAGCGAGGGCGAATGCGTGAATACGGCATCGGCGTATTTGCCGGCCAGCGCAATGCCCGACTCCGACGAGCCCGCCTGAAAGATCACCGGCTGCCCTTGAGGCGAGCGCTGGATATTGAGCGGCCCCGCCACTTCGAAGAAGCGGCCTTTGTGATTGAGCGTGTGCAGTTTGTCGCGATCGAAGAATTGCCCGCTCGCGCGATTGCGCACGAACGCGTCGTCGTCCCAGCTATCCCACAGACCTTGCACGACGTCGAGATATTCATCGGCGATCTCGTAGCGCAGTTCGTGATCGGGATGTTCGCCGCCATAGTTCTTCGCCGATCCTTCGAGTGGCGACGTCACCACATTCCATCCCGCGCGGCCGCCGCTGATCAGATCGAGCGAAGCGAACTGGCGCGCGACCGTGAACGGATGGCTGTACGACGTCGACAACGTGCCCGCCAAGCCGATTTTCGTGGTCGCCGTCGCGAGCGCGGAGAGAATCGAAATCGGCTCGAAACGGTTGAGAAAATGCGGGATTGATTTTTCGTTGATATACAGTCCGTCCGCGACGAAGGCGAAGGCCACGCCATTGGCTTCCGCCTTTTGCGCGATGCCCGTGACGAAGTCGAGATTGACGCTGGCGTCCGCCGGGCCGCCGGGGTGTTTCCACGCGTTCATGTGACCGCCCGCGCCGTGCAGCATGATGCCGAATGTGAGGTTTCGTTGTGTCATGTTCAGTTCCGTCCAGCGACAGTATGTGAAGTGAAGATCCGATCGACGCTTGCTGCGCGCTCAGATTCAAACTCAAATTCAAACGCGCGCGGCGAGCGCGGCGTGGCCCAGCAGTTCATATGACGCGAGCCGCAACGCATAGTCCGCAACGGGCGTGTCGATCACGAATTCCTCGATACCGAAGCGCGCATGCAATGCGTCGAGATCGTCTCGCACGTCCTCGGCGGTTCCGGCAACCACATGCGGATGCAATTCGTCGAGCCGATATTCGGACACGCCGGTTTGCCGCGCGAATTCGGCGGCGGCCTCGGGACTCGGCAAATTCACGCTCTGGCCGGTTGCGAGTTGCAGCTTGAAGATGCGCAACGCCCCCACCTGTTCGCGCGCCTGTTTCGCTGTTTCAGCAGCAAACGCGTAGAGCGCAAGCAGCGGCGCGCGGCCGGTGGCTTCGCGGTAAGCGTCGATGGAACGTTCGATGTTGGCTTCGTCGCCGTTGAAATGACCCGCGTAGCAGAAGGCCCAATCGTGCTCGGCGGCCAGACGCGCGCTTTCGACGCTGCCACCCAGCAAAATGCGCTGCGGCGGTTCGGGCGGCACGGGCAAGGCCACCGCGCCCGCGAGCGGATGATCCTCGGCCACGCCCCAATTCAGGAACGCGTCGAGTTCGGCGAGTTGATGCGGGAAGTCGGGCTTTTTCGCCTTGTCGTGAAACCACTGCAAGGCGCGCGTGGTAAGCGGCAGACCGCCCGGCGCCTTGCCCACGCCGAGATCGACGCGGCCCGGCGCGAGCGCGGCCAGCACGCGAAACGTTTCAGCGACTTTGAAAGGACTGTAATGCTGCAACATCACGCCGCCCGAGCCCACACGCAGCCGCGAAGTATGCGCAAGCAGATGCGAGACCACGATTTCCGGCGCGGAACTCGCAAGCCCCGGCGCGCCGTGATGTTCGGCGATCCAGTAGCGCCGATAACCCAGCGCTTCGGCGCGTTGCGCAAGACGAATCGTGAACTGCAGCGCCTCGTGCGCATTCGCGCCTTCGGCGATCGGACTCTTGTCGAGTATCGAAAGGGACCAGGACATGTCACTCCCTTCCCGCGCGCTCATGCACGCGGATGAAAGATTGCGGAAACGCACTCACACCCCGCCGGACATTATGTCCACCGTGAGTCATCAGGCGTACGACTGATTTCTGCTATGCATTGCAGAAACGGCCTGTGCGTGGATTGCGCATAATTTTCGTATTGCTTAAAACTGGTAGCGCGCTCGCAGATAATAAAAACCGCCATTCACGCCGATCGTGGAGGCGAACGCGTCGTACTGCGCGCCTTCTAGTTGCGCTTCATAGGGCAGCTTCGACGGATAGACATCGAAGAGATTGTTCGCGCCCACCGCGATCTGGAATTTCTTCGTCACGTCGTAGCGCACTTCCACGTCGGTCACGTAACGCGCCGCGTTTTCGAAGTGAATGAACTGCGTGGTGGAAAATGCATTCGGTCCGACGATATAAGTCTCTTCACCCGAGGTCGTGCCAAAGCGCGTTTCGTGAATCGACACAGCCCATTTGTCGCGATGCCATGTGCCGCCGATAATGATCTTGTTCTTCGGCGTCGACGTCGTGAGCCAGCCGACCTGCTGCGCATTGAGCACCGGGCCGCCGTTCGCGTTGGTCGCCATGTGCGTGATCGACGTCGTATTCAGATTGACGCCGAGATCCCAGTCCACCTGCCCCCAGCGGCCGAATGCCGTGTGCCACGCGCCCATGAGGTCGATACCGCGCGTACGCGTGCTCGCGCCATTGGTGAAATAGCTCGCCGACACCGCCGACACCGGCACCGAAGAAGGCACCGACAATCCGGCCGCTTCCATCGCCGCAATTGCGTCGGCGCCCGACGCCGTTCCACCCAACACGATGCGATTGCGGATATCCACCTGATACGCATCGAGCGTCAGATGCAGATTGTCCACGGGTGTGAGCACGAAGCCGACGTTGTAGTTCGTCGACTGTTCGGACTTGAGCTGCTGCGCGCCAATAAGCTTCGCCGCCGCCGAATTCGCCGCGAGCAAACCGCTCGCGGACGCCGGCGACTCATTGATATTGGTGTAATACTCCTCGGCGAGCGACGGCGCGCGGAAACCCGAGCTGACGCTGCCGCGAATCGCGAAGCGCGGCGTGAAGTCGTAGCGCGTGGAGATCTTGCCGTTGGTGGTGTCACCCACGTCGTTATAGTGCTCGTAGCGGCCCGCGAGATCGATCTGCCACTTCGGCGTGATATGCGTCGACAAGTCGATATACGTGCCGATCACGTTGCGCGACACGTCGGCCGCGCTGACCGGCGAAAGACCCGGCAGAGCCTGTGAGCCACCGTACGCGTAGGAATACGGATCGCCTGCCCCGACCGAATACGTCTCGCGGCGCTGCTCGAAGCCGAACGACACCTGCACCGGCGCGGGCAGCAGCGGCAACTGGAATGCCCGCGAAAAGTCGATGTTGTTGGTGAGCTGCGTATTGCTCACCGTCGATAGATGGAAATTCGTGGGCGTGTAGCCAATCGCGTCGTAGAGCCCGGTATTGGCCGAATCGACCATGCCGATGTTCGCGTGATCGCCGCCGTAAGTCGTGCTCAGATCCCACGACCAGCCGAACAGATTCTCGCCCTTCACGCCTGCCGTGACCGAAAAATCGTTCTCGCTGATTGTCTCTTGCGGCGTGAAGCCGTTCGGATAAATTTCGGGCAGCACCGAAGGCGGGCGATAGTTCTGGTAGGCGCTGGCGTTGCGATGCGCATAGGTACCGAATCCATAGAGTTCGACATCGTCGCTGAGCGAATAGCCCGCGTTGAAACCCACCGACTGACGCGTACTCGACGGATCGCCTTCGATGGGATTGTAGTAACCGTGCCCCGGTGCGAAGGTGCCGAAATAGTCGTCGGGACCAGTCCGCACCGTGTGATTCTGGCGCGCGTATTCGGCGGCGAGATCCAGGAAACCTCGATCGCCGAGATTGAAGCCGAGATTCGCCGACTCGGTGTTTTTCAACCCATCGCCCGCATAGGTCTGACCGGTCGTGCTCTGCACCTCGCCGCCCTGCGACTTGCGTTTAAGAATGATATTGATGACGCCCGCGATAGCGTCGGAACCATATTGAGCGGCGGCCCCGTCGCGCAGAATCTCGATGTGATCGATCAGCGCTACCGGAATCATGTCGATATCGACGCCGGTCGAGCCTTCGTTCAAGCCACCGTCCAGCGCGATATTCGCAGTGCTGTGCCGACGTTTTCCGTTCACGAGCACCAGCACGTGATCGGGGCTCAGCCCGTGCAGCGACAGCGCGTCGGTGAGCACGGCGGCGTCGCCCGCGTAGGTCTCGCGCACGATGGCGGGCGAGAGTTGAACCAGCGCGTCGCGCAGATTGCTCTGACCGGTCTGCTGAAGACGCGCGCCACTAATCACGTCCACGGGCGTCAGGCTCTTGCTCGCCTTGGTGTCCGTACGCGTGCCCGTCACGACAACGGTGTCTTGCTGCACGGTATCGCCGCCGCGTGCGGTCGTCTGCGCAGGCGAAGCCGACCGCGTGGATTGCGCCGGTTGCGTGATGCCGGTATCACCCTCGGGCGTGGCCGGCGTGGTTTGCGCCCATGCCGTGCCGTGGCACGCCAGCGCAAAAGCGGCAAGAGCCACGGTCTTCATGCGCAAGCCGGGCGCAGCCGTCCCGAATCGGGCGGCCTGTCTTTTTGTCAGTGCATGCATCGGTAATCCAGTTGGCAAAGAGCGTTGGGTTACGGTTACGGGAGTCCGGCGGGCATGCGCGCACCCTCGCCTTCGACCGGACGAGTCCGATTAGAAAAGGATGACTAATCAAATTGATTGAAGCGCGCGAATACCGTGACGGCGATCGGCTTATGTGCTCGAAACGAAATGGAGATGCGTATTGACGTGCAGTGTGCGCGACACCGTGACTTCCCTGAAAAGACGCATTATTTTCATTTTGATCTGCATGACTCATCAATCTTACGTTAAGATTACGCCAGCATTCTATGTGTCCGTGCCGGTTTGTTTCAGTGCGTGAAAAAGATAACAGTCATGCTGCACATCAATTAAACAATCATTTTACGCATGGTTATTCCGCGTAAGCGCTATTCATAATCGCTAATTCAAGTGCGATGCCCGGTTCGCCGCTCGGGCGCGAATCAAGGCGTTGAAAAAGCAAACGGCGCGCCTATGACGGCACGCCGTTCGTTACTGCGAAGTCTTCAGGATGCGCGCTGCTTAAATCACCTGTGCCATGCGCGCAAACGCTCACTCACGTTTTCGGCAATCCTGGCGGATTTGTCGCCGAATGAGCAATCCCTTCCGACTGCAAATTCCAGCGCGTAAGCACCTGTCCATACTTGCCACTCTGGATCAGGTCGTTCAGCACCTGCGTGAGCGGCACAGCGAGACCACTTCCTTTGCGTGTGGTGATGGCCACCTCGGCCGTGCGCGGCCAGCCGCCGCTAACCGTGCCCACCAGCCGCGTTTTCCCCTGTACCGCGGACTGCCACGCCAGCACGGCGTTCACACTGAATATCGCATCGGCGCGCCCGGCTTGCAGCGCGACAGTGCGCACCGCATCGTCGTCGTAATACTGCACGGTGAGCGGCTTCAAACCATGTGCAATATTTTCCTTGTTCCATTCGAGCAGGACCTTTTCCTGATTCGTGCCCGCATCGGTAATCACACGCAACCCCGCCACATCCTTCGGCTCGCGAATCGTCTTGATCGGGCTGCCGGTGCGCACATAAAAGCCCAGTTCGTCGCGGCGATACGTCGAGAAGTCGAACTTCTCCTTGCGCTCCTCCGTCACGGTCACGTTCGACACCACCGCATCGACTTTTCCAGACTGCAACGCAAGCGGCCAATCGGGCCACGCAAGCGTCACGAGCCGCAGTTTGCGTCCAAGACCGTCGGCGACCACCTGCGAGAGATCCGGATCGAAGCCGACCACGGTGCGTGCGTCGGTGGCATAGGCGCTGATCGGCGGCAGCGCGGGTACGATGCCGATCGTGAGCGTGTCCTTCTCCGCGAACGCAAAACCCGGCGGCACCGCCTTGATGGCTGCGGCGTCGGCGCTGGCGCGAGGACGTCCGTGCTGCTCGGGGCTCAGATCGAATTGTTCGGCAGCCCACGTACTGGTCGCGAGTACCGCACCGAGACCGAGCGTGAGCGCGCCGCCCAGCAGCGCAAGCTTCTTTTTGAATGTCATGTTCGAAGGAAGAATGAAGTGGACGATGGACCGCTTACTGGCGTGCGCCAAGCGGTTCGCGAGCGCGCAGATCGTCGAGCGAATCGACATCGCCCGGTCTGCGCAAATCCTTGCCGAACGGCAACCGCACATGAATCTCCGGCGCGATCGCGCGATCGAAAAGCGGCACGTAGTGTGTGTCGAAGTAGAGTCCCCAGGCTTCGGGTTGTCTGAAACCCGTCGTCAAATAAATGCGGCGATAACCGAGATGTACCGCGCGCGCTTCCAGTTCTTCGACGACCCGGCGCGCAATGCCTTTTCGCCGCTGGCTTTCGTGCGTCCAGATGCGTTTGAGTTCGGCCGTATGCGCGTCATAGCGCTTGAACGCGCCGCCGCCGACAATTTCTCCCTCGTGTTCGACGAGAATGAACGCGCCATCCGGCGGCGCGAACAACGCGGCCGGATGGCGCGCCAGTTCCTGCGCCGCCGATGCCTCGCTGTCGCTGCGAAATTCGCGGTATCGCGTCGCGTACTCGTGTTGCAAACCGTCGAGCAACGGCTTGGCCAGCGCGTCGAGCGGTGTAGTGTCGATGATTCGGTAGCTCATAAAGAATCGTCCGGGGAATGACGCCGCTGTTCTTTTCAAGTTCGGTCTGACGCAGACAAGGTTATCCGTTGACTGCGCAGCCATTAACCAAGCAATTCGAATAACGTTATGGATAACTATTGATCGAATTGAAACTTGAAACCGATCGAGATGAGCGATTCGCTGCAATAACGGCGGCCGCTGCCGCCATCGCAGCAAACAGCCCGCAAACGCATCACGCCGGCTCGGCCAGGTGGAACAGACAATCGCCTCGCTGCGCCGCCGCCATCGCGCGTTGACACACGACTTCGCCCGCGGCGTCGAACGCGACCGTTACCGGCTCGCGCAACGGTGTTTCAGGAAAATGAATTCGCGCGGCGGGCTGCCCCGCTTCCACGCGCTGCCCGAGTTCGACGAGCGGCTCGAAAACGCCGTGTTCATAGGCATAGACATAGTGAGACGCGCCGGACACGCGATAGAAGCGTGTCTCGTGGGGCGCGGCCTTCGGCACCAGCGGTCCGGCAAGCGCGCCAATGTGCCCCAGCAGATGCAGCACGCCCTGACGCGCCTCGCGCAACAAGCGGCTTTGCACCGTGCCCGCGCCACCCAGTTCTGTCACGATCGAGATCGCGCCTTGCCGCCACGCTGCGGTGGCCGAATGCAGCGGATTGGGCGCATGCAAGAACGCACGCGGCAAGCCGAATGCACCGAGTAATGCGCGCAAACGTGTTGTCTGCCCGGCGTCGTCGGGCTGTATGGCGAGCATGTTCGCGCCGTCGTAGAGCAGCGAACTGCCACCTGAGTGAAAGTCGATCAGATATTGCGCACGCGCCAACAGCGTGTGCTCGATATAGTCGGCAATGATGGCCGTCGGTGAACCTTGCGGATCGCCCGGGAAGCTGCGATTCAGATTACCGCCATCGAGCGGCGACGTGCGCGAGCCGGCCTGCGCAGCGGGGAAATTCGCCATCGGCAGAAAGATCAATTGACCGCTCACCCATTGCGGTTCGATTTCGCGCAGCAATTGCGAAACCAGAATCTGGCCTTCGTATTCGTCGCCGTGATTGCCCGCCATCAGCACGACGGTCGGACCGTCACCATGGCGGATCGATCCGGCGGGAATGGGAATCCAGCCATATGCGGAGCGATGCACCGAATGCGGCAGACGCAGGTAGCCGACGTGGCGTCCCTCAGCATCGAAATCGATTTCACTGCGGATCGGATTGACCATGGAGCCTCGTGAGGTGCGGCGGAACGACATCCGCGAGGATCATAGGACCGCACCCAGGCGTGGTCTACGAACGGATTGCGCGAAGGAAAGCGTCGCCGGCGATATGCGAAACGCGTGCGCGGTGGCACGGTCCTGGCGACTCACCAAGCCGGGAGCCAAGCGAACAACGGATGGAAACGAGATAGTAGCGCGGTGAGAATCTGGCTTTCAGCTACTATCCGACCCGGAAAGCTGGAGCAGAGAATTGCTCGCACGACTCATCTGGAGTGAGTGAATGACTTGAAGAAGCTTCGCTCGAAGGCGTGCTCCGCAACCCGAAATTCGTTCGGAAACTGCTTTTACGCGGGCGCCGAACCGCGCCAAATTGCCGCACCGGGCGATTGCGGCCCGGCGCATCACTACCGATAAAAGTGCATCAAGCGCTTTCGATTTTCTTCGACTCGTGCTTCTTGCTGTTGTCGTCGGTGCTGCTCGGGTATTTCGCCTGACCAAAGCGAATCAGCAAGACCCCCACGGCGATCAGCACGATCGCGCCCGAGGAAGCCAGCAAATGGATTTCCGAATTCGCGCCCGCACGCAGAATCAGGTCTCGCGCAATCGACACCATGGCGATATACAGCGGGAAACGCACCGGCAATTGCCCCGCCTTCAGATATTGCCCGACCATCGCGAATACCTCGAGGTACAGGAACATCAGCAGCAGATCGGTGAGGGTGACGCCATCGGAATTCACCATCCGCCAGATCAGATGCACCATGGCGGCCACGGTGCCAATGCCGATAATGAACAGGCCGAACAGCTCGGCCAGTTCCATCGCGCGCTCAAGCCGCCCTTTAATCGCACTCTGCAAGGCGTTTTCGTACTTCACTTTTACCGATCCTCCAAAATAAACACGGTTGAAGGATAGTAGCGCGATATGTCGGGATTTTAAAAATCGGCGAGAGAGATTTTCAAACCACGCCGCTCAGGGCGCGGCGGCCGCCGTTTCGAACGCACGTGCTTTCACACGCCGCGTGCGGACGAGCAAGGACATCGCCGCGCGGTCGAGCGCCGTGCACATCACGAGATACAACGCGGCGACAAACAGGAAAATCGGAATCGGATAAATCATCAGTCGATTATTTATCTGGGTGGCGACGAACGACAATTCGCCCACGCCCACGATATAGGCAAGCGACGTGTCTTTTACGAGCGACACCCATTGATTCACGAACGAAGGCGCCATGATGCGCAAAGCCTGGGGCAGCACCACGTAACGCAGCGCCGCGAAACGCGAAAATCCGAGCGACAGACCCGCCTGCCATTGCGCGTCGCCCACCGCGACGATGCCCGCATGCACCGAATGCGCGAGATACGCGCCGCCGATCAGCGAGAGCGCGCAGACCACGGCCGCGAGACCCGGCACGTCGACGTGAAAAATCACCGGCAGCAGGAAAAACGTCCAGAAAATCAGCATCAGCACGGGAATCGCGCGGAAGAAGCCGATCACGAGCAGCAGCAGCGCGCGCAGCGGGCCGGATGCGAGCGCCAGCGCAATGCCGAGCGCGAGGCCGAGCAACGCCGAGGCCAGCGCGGACGTAATCGCCAGCACGAGCGTGAGCGCCGCGCCGCCGAGCGGGCCGTCGGGAAAGGCGCCAACGAGCAAGTACGGCAGATTCGCCGTAAAAACGTGCCACGGCATCATCAGCGTGCTCCCCGCGTGGCCGGGCGCGCATATTGCCGCCAATGCAACACCGCTTCGAGCAGCGCGATCGCGCCAATATAAAGCAGCGTCGCAATGCCGAATGCCGCGAAGGTTTGAAACGTTTCCGTTTCCACCTGGCGCGACGCGTACGACAATTCAGCGAGACCAATCGCCATCGCCAGCGAGGAATTCTTCACCAGATTCATGTATTGCCCGAAAAGCGGCGGCAACGCGATGCGAATCGCCTGGGGCAGCACGACATAACGAAACGATTGCCACGGCGTCAAGCCGAGCGCCGCTGCAGCCTGACGCTGTGCGACCGCCACGCCCGCAATGCCCGCCTCCACTTCGCCCGCGATAAACGCGGCCGTATAGCACGTGAGCCCGAGCCACGCCGCCACGAATTCGAACGACGGCCAGCGCAGCGCGACCAGCGGCGTCGCCAATACGTGCGGCGTATTGAGCCATTGCATCCACGCATCCGGCAGCAACGTGGCCGCGCCGAAATACCAGAACAGCAATTGCACGAGCAGCGGCGAATTGCGGAAGGCCGTCACATAAGCATGACCCGCGCGACGCAACACCGCGAGCCGTGCCTGCCGCGCGAGCGCGATCAGCACGCCGAGCGCGGTCGATGCGAACGCGGCGCACAACGTCACGCCCAGCGTCACGCCAAAGCCCTGCCAGAGCCACAGCAGATACTTCGGCGCGAGCGGGAGATCGGCCTGCAATGCCGCCAGATACGAATCCATCAGACCTTGTCGCCGATCTTGAAGGTGCGCGCGAGCGGCGTTTTCGTCGTCGGGCCGAACCAGCGGTTATAAATCGTCAGCGCCGTGCCGTTGGCTTCGAGACCGCGCAGCGTGTCGTTCACGAACGACGTCAGACGCGGCTCGCCCTTCGGAATGCCCACGCCCATATAGTCGTTCGAGATCGTGAACGGCGGGATTTCGTAATTCTGTTTATCGGGCACGTTGGCGAGCAGACCGACGAGCTTCGGGCCATCCTGCGTGATAGCTTGCACGTTGCCGGTACGCAGCGCGGCAAACGCGAACGGCGTATCGTCATACGCGACGAGCGTGGCTTGCGGATACTTCTCGCGCACCGTGATTTCGTTCGTCGTGCCCTTGTCCACGCCAATGCGCAGGCTCGAAATCTGATCCGGCGATTTCAGCACGCCCTTCTTCGAAAGAAACTGCTGGCCCGACGAGAAATACGGAATGCTGAAATCGACCTGCTTCGCGCGCTCGTCGGTAATGGTGAAGTTCGCGAGCACGAGATCGACCTTGTGCGAAACGAGGAACGGCACGCGGTTGGCGGGATTGGTCGGCTGCAATTCGAGCTTGACGCCCAGTTTGTCGGCGATGGCGCGCGCATAATCCACGTCGAGACCCACAATATGATTCGTGGCCGGATCGACGAAACCGAACGGCGGATTGCTGTCGAAGGTGGCCACGCGCAGGACGCCGGCCTTCTTGATGTCGTCGAGACGATCTGCGTGTGCGAGACCGGAAGTCAGAGCCGTGAATGCGACGAGTCCAGCGGCGAGCCATTTCTTCTTCATTGTTTTTTCCCGTGTGGTGTGGTGCGAATACAGAATGAAAGGCGAGTATAAAAAGCGCGCGCGCCGCGTTCCAATAACGGATTCGCGAATCGTTATATGCTCGTGGCATTTGCAGAATTGACGCAGGATTGACACGATGACGCACGGGATCGCCGCCCTGCCGATGTACAACGTCACGCCGCAGCACGGCATGCTATGGCGCGCCTTCCTGCGCGACGCGCTCGGCGAATTCGCGCGCCGCGCCGGCGTGCGCGAGCGCATCGCCTTGCTCGATGAACCGCTCGGCGACCTGTTCGCGCTATGGCGCAGCCCCGACCTGCTGATGTCGCAAACCTGCGGCTTTCCGTATCGCCTGCTCGGGCTCGATCGGCAGGTGCATTTGCTCGCGACGCCGGTGTTCAACGCGCCCGGTTGCGAAGGCGCGTGGTATCGCAGTGTGCTGCTCGTGTCGGCGCAAGCGTATGCGAATGGCGCGACGTCGCTCGCCGCGTGCCGCGGTTTGCGCGCGGCCTGTAATAGCGCCGACTCGCATAGCGGCATGAACGCGTTCCGTCATGCAGTGGCGACCACCATTCCAAAGTCCGTGCGCAGCGAACGTTTCTTTGCCTCGGTGTCGTTCGTCGGCTCGCATTGGAATGCGCTGCGGGCGCTCGCCGCCGACGAAGCGGACGTCGCGTCCATCGACTGCGTCACGCTCGCTTACGTGCGCGATGCACGGCCCGAGATGCTCGAGTCATTACGCGAGATCGGTATGACGGCGGCGGCGCCTGGCCTGCCGTTCATCGCCTCGCGCACGCTGCCTGTCGCGCATGCCGCCTTGCTACGCGACGCGCTCGACCACGCCTGCACGCTCGATACGCTGCGTGCAAAAACCCTGCGTTTGCAGGGCTTTTCTCGTCTCGCGCCCGCCGATTACGCCGTCATCGAGCAGTTCGCCGACGAAGCACGCGCAGACGGTTATGCCGAACTCGTTTAAACGCGTGCATCGCGCTGAAAAGCGCTTAGCAGTTTCGATGCAAAGCAAAGCATGGATCGATATAAGCACCTTACAAGCTGCCGATAGAATGGAACGCTGGCCACCCGGCGCTCACGCGGCATTCGCACACGAATCGCTTCCGGCGTCGCGCCCAATCACAATCATTCGGGGATTCGCATGGCATCACTCCAACGCGCCGCGCGCTGGCTCGGCGCGGGCATCGTCGCCAGTTCGGCATTCGCCGCCACGCTCGCCTACGCAGACACGTCGCTGCTCAACGTCTCGTACGACGTCACGCGCGAACTCTACAAGGACATCAACGCGAGCTTTATCGCCGACTACAAGCAGAAGACCGGCGAAACCATCACGATCAAGCAGTCGCACGGCGCATCGAGCGCGCAGGCGCTTTCCGTGCTGCAAGGCCTGCAGGCCGACGTCGTGACGATGAATCAGCCCAACGACATCGACCTGCTCGCCGAACGCGGCCAGATCGTGCCGAAGAACTGGCGCACGCGTCTGCCCGATGCCAGCGCGCCTTACACCACGACGATGGTGTTTCTCGTGCGCAAGGGCAATCCGAAGCACATCAAGGACTGGGACGATCTCGTGAAGCCCGGCGTGCAGGTCGTGATCGCGAATCCGAAGACCTCGGGCAATGGCCGCTATGCGTATCTGGCCGCGTGGGGTTATCGCAAGCTGCAAGGCGCGAGCGACGCGCAGGCGCTCGACTTCGAACGCGCGCTGCTCAAGAACGTGCCGGTGCTCGACGCAGGCGGTCGCGGCGCGACGACCACGTTCACGCAGCGCGGTATCGGCGACGTGCTCGTGACCTTCGAAAATGAAGTTTCGTTGATCGATACGGGCGTGGGCGCGAAGGATTTCGAGTCGGTCTATCCGTCGGTGAGTCTGCTGGCCGAACCGCCTGTGACGGTGGTCGACAAGGTCGTGGACAAGCGCGGCACGCGCAAGGAAGCGACGGCGTATCTGGAGTATCTGTACTCGCCCGCCGCGCAGGAAATCATCGCGCAACATCATCTGCGTCCGCGCGACAAGGCCGTGCTCGCCAAACACGCCGACGAGTTCAAGCCGATCAAGACCTTCACGGTCGAGCAGGTGTTCGGTAGCTGGCAGAAGGCGCAGGCCACGCATTTCGCCGATGGCGGCACCTTCGACCAGCTGTTCGCGGATCGCAAATAAGCCTGTTTTTCAGGCCTCGATCGTGAACACCGTGCGCGGGCCGCTGCCAGGCTCGCGCCAATGTTGGGCGATCTGCGCGAGCGGCACGGCCTGCGTTTCGACCGCCAGTGCCGCCGCTTGCGCCGCGCCGAACACGGCGCGCACGCACTCCAGCAAACGCGGCATCGTCACACTGCCGATGCCGCTGCCGAGCAACGTGATCGGCGCCGCGCGCAACGCCGCGCCGGGCAACGCAATCTCCCCACCGCTCGCCGACCCGATCTGCACGAAGCGCAACGCGCGCCCTTCCGGCGCGGTTCGCGCAGCCGTCACCAGCAGCGCCTGCGCGCTCGCTCCCCACAGATAATCGAGCACTACATCCACGCCCGCTGCGAAATGCGGCGCGATCTGCGCGGCGAGTGCATCCGGCTCGCCATTCAACGCAATCGCGACATCGGCGCCCGCTTCGCAGAGCGCGTCGAGCATCGCTGGATTGCGGCCCGTCACGATGATCTTGCCCGCGCCCAGATGCTTCGCGATACGCACCGCGAGCCGCCCGGACACGCCGGTCGCGCCATTCACGAGCACCGTCTCGCCGGCGACGAAACGCGCGCGTTCGATCAGCGCGGCCCACGACGACATGCCGGGAATGGCGAGCGCGGCGGCGGCGACGTCGTCGAGCGTATCGGGGATCGGCGTGTAGAGCGATTCCGCCACGAGGCATTGCTGCGCCAACGCGCCGTACGGCGCGCGCGGCATGCAGAAGTAGACGCGCTGGCCATCGTCGAGACGGCCCGCTCCGTCGAGGCCCGCCACGAACGGAAAGCGCTGCGTCGAAGAATAATGCTGGCCCGAAGCCTTCGCATAGGCGACGCGGCTCAACGCGCAGGCGCGCACGTCGATCACGCGATGGCCCGCCAGCGCGGCGGGCGCGTCGAAATCGGCGTAATCAGGCAGCGTGCCCGCACCGCGAATGACGGCTGCTTTCATCTGAATTCCTTGAACATAGCTGGAGAAAAGGGATCGGCGCTTGCGTCATCACGCGCGTTGTCGATCGCTTACAGGCAGTCTAGTCGTGCGGATTCGGCCCGTCTCCGGTATAACAGCCAATCGATACGGAATTCCGGCCATCGCCGCGGAGAAACAGCATGCGCCAACCCGCCGAACGGCGACTCATACAGCAACTGAACCACGAGCCCATCGTCCGGCCCGACCGCGTGCTGGCGACGCACGGTCCCTTTCTTGCTGCGGGCGAACTCACGCAGCGCACGGCGCGCACGCGTGCGCCGCATCATCACGCGCGCGGCCAGTTGATGGGCGCGCTGAACGGGCTCGTGTCAGTGGGTATCGATGGGGCGCAATGGGTCGTGCCCGCCGTGCATGCGATCTGGATTCCGCCGCATCATCTGCATTCGGTGCGTTCGCACGGGCCGTTTTCGGGCTGGAGCGTGTTCGTGGCGGAAGCGCGCTGCGCCGGATTGCCCGACGCGCCGCGCGCGATCCGCGCCACGCCGCTGCTGCGCGAAGCCGTGCGCCGCGCCGCGACGTGGGACGACGCTGCGTTCGACGCCGCGCGCACGCGGATCGCCGAGATGATTCTCGATGAAATCGCCGCCGCGCCGGCCGAGCCGCTCGCCTTGCCGCGTCCCGTCGACGCGCGGCTCGCGCGCATTACCGATGCGCTCGCCGCCGATCCCGGAAACGAACGCAGCCTCGAAGAATGGGCCGCCTGGGGCGCGCTCGCGCCGCGCACGCTGAGCCGACGTTTTGTCGCCGAAACCGGCTGGACGTTCGCGCAATGGCGTCGCCAGGCGCGACTGCTGCGCGCGCTCGAACGCATCGCGGAAGGCCGCAGCGTGACGGCCACGGCGCTGGAACTGGGCTATGGCAATGTGAGCGCGTTCATCGAAATGTTTCAGCGCGCCACCGGCACCACGCCGGGGCGCTATCTGGAAACGCGCGAAAACGCGTAATGCGGAAACGAATGTGAAAACGCCTGCTCAGAACGGCGCATCGCCCTCGATGGTGGTCCGATAAAGCTTGCGGCGCAGATGATCGGGCGTGCCGGCCGCGAGATGCATGAGCGAGCGGTTGTCCCAGAACACCAGATCGTGCTCGCGCCACACATGGCGATACACATGCTCGGCGCGCACGCTATGCTCGAACAATTCGTCGAGCAGCGCGCGGCTTTCGTCGTCGGGGAGATCGACGATGCGGGTGGTGAAGTGCTCGCTCACGAACAGCGCCTTGCGGCCCGTTTCCGGATGCGTGCGCACGACCGGATGCACGACCGGCTTCACCTGCGCGATCTGCTCCGCCGAAAGATTCGGCCGCCACGGGCTGCGCGCCTGCAGCTCGGCATAGCGCGCGAGATAGGTATGCTCCGCGCGCAGACCTTCGACGGCCGTACGCAAATGCGCGGGCAAGCTGTCCCACGCGAGATGCATGTTGGCGAACAGCGTGTCGCCGCCTTCGGACGGCAATTCCTGCGCATGCAACAGCGAGCCGAGACTCGGCTTCTCCTTGTACGAGAGATCGGAATGCCAGAAATGGCCGGCGTCGCCGAGCCCGATCGGCTTGCCGTTTTCGACGACATTCGACACGATCAGCACGTCCGGATGTTCAGCCAGCGCGAACTGATGCAGCACGTGTTGCTGAAGCGGCCCGAAGCGGCGGCTGAACTCCACATGTTGCGCGGGCGTGATGCGCTGATCGCGAAACACCAGCACATGATGATCGAGATGCGCGCGGTGAATGCGCGCGAAGTCGTCGTCGGCGAGCGGCGCGCCGAGATCGAGGCCGATGATTTCCGCGCCCAGCGGCGCATCGAAGGCGCGAATCTCGAAGCGTTGCGCCGCGACGGGCGGCTGGGCGGCGAACGAAGCAGGAGTCGAAGCGGTAGTCGAAGCAGGAGTCGAAGCAGCGGTCATGGTCACGCGTAAAGCCTGTCTGGAATCGAGAAGACCAATCTACGTGCGCACGTGCCGCGCGGCAACCAAGCAATTCCCATACGCATATCCGTTCGAGTCATTAAGGCGCCGCTCGTACAGATATGCGCGCGGATTCAGAACACGCGGCCTTCGGTGAGATGCGTGGTGACGTCGTTGAGCACGTAGTCGCCGAGCACGCGCGCCTTGTGCAGCAGCGGATTGTGGCTGAAGATCGTGCGCAGATTGCGCCAGTGGCGGTCGAAGTTGTGCGCGCGCGACGTCGCCGACGCACCGCCCGCCTCGAACATCCGCTCGCCCGCTTCGAGCGCGAGCTTGCTCACCACCAGTTGCGTGCGCGCGGTCGCGAGCGCGCCTTCGAGCACGAGCGATTCGGCGTCGGCATCGCCATTCCGGATTGCTTGAGACGAGCGCTCCAGCACGCGCGCGTTTTCGCGCACAAGCGCGTCGATCGCATGGCTGTGCGCCGACAAGGTGCCGACGATCTGCTGGATAAACGCGTCCTCGCGCGCACTCGGCGCGGGGCTGTGCAGCGCAGGGCGGCCGTGATCGCGCACATAGCGGCGCGCATCGCTCACCACGTTGCGCACGATGCCCGCAGCCACCGCCACCAGATGCAGCTGGCGCAGCGCGCCCGTGTGACGCCCGACCAGCGTGGTGAGATCGCGCGCGGCCACTTCGTCGGCGTAGACGATCAGGTCGTCGAATACGAGGCTGCCGCTCGCGGTCATGCGCTGGCCCATGCCGTCCCAGTCGTCGAGCACGCTGAAGCCGTCGCGCTTCACGGGCACGACGGCGATCACGGCGCGGCCCTCGTCGTCCTGCACATTCAGGCGCGCGTAATCCGCGAAAGCCGTGCCCGTCGAATAATACTTGCGGCCGTCGAGCCGGTAATGCTCGCCTTCGCGGCGCAGCGCGGTCTGAATTTCGCCGGGACGCGAGGTCGTGGCTTCCGTCGATGCACCGCCGAAAATCGCGCCGTCGATCACGCGGCGAATCTGCACGTCGTTGAACGGCGTGCGTGGCGACAGCAGCAGCACCTCGGTCTGGTCGTAATGCAGACGCAGCGCGTGCGCGAGATGGCTGTCCGCGGCGGCGAGCGTGGCAATCACGTCGAATTCGTCGACCAGCGTGCCGCCCAGGCCGCCCCATTCGACCGGCAGGCGCAGCCGTCCGAGCGCCGAACGCCGGAACTGCTCGAAGCCCGCGAACGGCAATTCGCGACGCGCCTCGCGCGCGGCGGCGTCGACGCCAATCGCCTCGGCAAGCTCGGGCAACGCGGCCAGCGCTGCATCGAGCGTGAGCGCATCGTGATGGCCGGAAACGAATTCCGGCGGAAACTCGGGGGAAATCGACTGAAGTGCGGACATCGGCCTTCCTTGTGATGCGCGGTATCGGGCGGATCAGTATAAGAAGCGCGGCGCGCGCGACGAACCACGTAATTGGACTTTTGTTATGCGCATCTCTGCTTTGTGCGCCGATTTGCGTGCTGCGGCGACATCGGCGTAATAAGAAAAGCAAAAACTGAAAAAGCAAATCAGCGCGCGCCACGCACCGTTCGCACGAATCGTTCTTTGACCGTGCGCGCGGCCGCTGCCGATAATCGTTCGCTTCAGCATCACCAAGGATGGCTAAGCATATGAACGCCCCCACTCCGGCCGCCGCGCTCGATTCCGCCGCCGACGACGCCGCACGCGCCACCCACGCCGCGCTGATCGAGCGCGCGGCGCTGCTCGGCCGCGTGTTCGCCAATCTCGCCGACGACTACGACCGCAGCGGCGCGCCGCCCCAGGAGCAATTCCAGGCGCTGCGCGAAGCGGGCCTGCTGCGCGCGAACATCGCGCGCGCGGACGGCGGATACGGCGCGGGCCTCGCCGTCACGCGCGCGATCCTCGGCGAAATCGCCTATGGCGATCCATCGGTTGCGCTGATCCTTGCGATGCACTACAGCCATCACGCGATGATCGTGCACGACGCACGCGTGGCGGGCGTGCGCGACTGGCCGCCGGCGCTCGCGCAGCGGCTCACGCGCGCGTCGCTCGACGGCCGCGCGCTCATCAACGCGGCGCAGGTCGAGCCCGCGCTCGGCTCGCCCTCGCACGGCGGCCTGCCCGATACGATCGCGCGGCGCGACGGCGCGCACTGGCGCATCACGGGGCACAAGCGCTACGTGACCGGCGCGCCGCTGCTCGCGTGGATCAGCGTGCTCGCGCGCACCGACGAAGCCGAGCCGCGCCTCGGCCATTTTCTGGTGCCGCGCGACGCGCCCGGCGTGCGTATCGACGAAAACTGGGACCCGGTCGGCATGCGCGCCACCGTGAGTCACGACGTGCTGTTCAAGGACGTGGCGATCCCGCTCGACGACGCCGTGGGCCTGAAACCCGCGAGCCTAGGCGTGCAGCGCGATCCGCACGCGACGGCGTGGTACTTCAGCCTCGTCGCCACGATTTACGACGCGGCGGCGCGCGCCGCGCGCGACTGGCTGCTCGACTTCATCAACACGCGCACGCCCGGCTCGCTCGGCGGCGCGCCGCTCGCGAGTCTCGCGACGGTGCAGGAAAGCGTGGGCCGCATCGAAATGCGGCTCGCCACCAGCGACTGGCTGCTGCGCTCGCACGCCGACGCCATCGACGCGGACAACGCGCCCGCCACGCTCTCGGCGCTCGTCAAGCACAACGTGGTGGACAACGCGATCGAGGCCGTGCAGACCGCGCTCGAACTCGCGGGCAATCACGGCATCACGCGGCGCAATCCGCTGGAGCGGCATCATCGCAACGTGCTGTGCGCGCGCATTCACGCGCCGTCGAACAGCCTGCTGCGCACCAACGCGGGCCGCGCGGCGCTCAATGCGGCATTGAAATAAGCGGCGTTAAAGCAGGCGGTAAAACTCAGCCGCCCGCGGCCGCCATCTGCGCACAAAGAAATTCGACGACGCGCTGCGCGCGGCGCGGCAGCGGCCATTCGGCGCGATGAATCAGCCAGAGCGTATCGACCACGGCGACATCGCATTCCACGACTTCGATCGCCTCCTGACGCGCGAACGCGCGGCGCGCATAGCGCGGCAGCACCGTGAAGCCGAAACCGCGCGCGACGGGTTCGAGAATCAGGCCGATCTGATTGCTGAAGCCGCGGCGCGGCAACGCGCGCGCCCCCGTGTTGCCCGGAAAGCGGCGGCTCAGCAGACGGTTGGCCATCGCGAGGCCGTCGGGGTGATCGACAAAACCGATGCGCTCCAGATCCTCCCACGTCCGCACCGTTTCTCCGGCCGGAATCACCATTTCGAGCGGCTCCTCCGCGAAACGCGTGGCTTTCAGGCGCTCGTCGTCGGGCTTGAGCGTAAGCAGGCCCAGTTCGTACTGATTGGCGAGCACGGCCGCCAGCACCTCGGAATCGGGCGCGAAACGGTGCCGGATCGACAGCCCCGGATGCGCCGCCTGCAAGTCGAGCAGCAGCGGATACAGCGCCAGACCGATGCTGCCCGGACTGATCAGCGCGATCTCGCCCGCATCGGCGTCGGGCGCGGCCAGGCGGTCGCGCAACTTGCGGTCGGACACTTCGAGTTCGGCGCAATAGTCGAGCAGCGCGCGCCCGGCGGGCGTGATCTCGATGCCGCGCGGACGGCGGAACACCAGCAGCCCGAGCCGGTCTTCGAGGTGGCGCAGATGCTGACTCACGGCCGCCTGCGTGATGCCGAGCCGTTCGGCGGCGCGCGTGAAGTTGCCGACGTCGGCCAGCATCTCGAAGGTGCGCAGCCATTGCGGATTCAGCATAAGGAAGATTTATCGAAATGATAAGAATAGCGTCGTTGCGATTATAGCCACGCTGCCTAAGATTCGAAGGGTGCCCGCCAGCCGGGCGTTTTTCGAGGAATCAGCATGAGCATCGTTTATCCGCGCAGTTTTTCCCACATCGGTCTTTCGGTGACCGATCTCGACGCCGCCGTGAAGTTCTACACGGAGGTCATGGGCTGGTATCTGATCATGCCGCCCACCACCATCGAGGAGGACGAGAGCGCCATCGGCGTGATGTGCACGGATGTGTTCGGCGCGGGCTGGGGCTCGTTCCGCATCGCGCATCTGTCGACCGGCGACCGCATCGGCGTGGAGATTTTCGAATTCCGCAACGCGCAGAAGCCCGAAAACAATTTCGAATACTGGAAGACCGGCGTGTTCCACTTCTGCGTGCAGGATCCGGACGTCGAAGGTCTCGCGGCGAAGATCGTCGCGGCGGGCGGCAAGCAGCGCATGCCGGTACGCGAGTATTTCCCCGGCGAAAAGCCGTATCGCATGGTCTACATGGAAGACCCGTTCGGCAACATCCTCGAAATCTACAGCCACAGCTATGAGCTGACCTACTCGGCGGGCGCTTATCAAGGCAACACGCCGGGCAACAAGGCATGAGCGACGTGACGACGCCCGTGCCGCCGACCTGGCCCGCGTGGACGTGGCGCGGCTCGCCCGATGCGCTCGGCCTCGCGCTGGGCAGCGTGCCGCGCGAGGCGCTCGCGCCCGGCGACGTGCTGGTGCGCAATGCGGTGATCGGGCTGAATCCGGTCGACTGGAAAGTGCTGGGCGGCGACCTCGTGAACTGGCAGCGCGGCAAGGTGCCGGGCGTCGATGGCGCGGGTACGGTCGTGGCGCTGGGCGAAGGCGTCGCGCCGGAATGGCTCGGGCGCCGCGTGGCGTATCACCAGAGCCTGCACAAGCCGGGCAGCTTCGCGCACTACACGCCGCTCGCGGCGCGCGCGCTGCTGCGCGTGCCCGACGCGCTCGACTTCGCCACGGCGGCGAGCTTTCCGTGTCCGGCGCTCACCGCGTGGCTGGCGATCGAGAAGCTGCCGCTGCGCGCGGGTGCACGCGTGCTGATTTCCGGCGCGGGCGGCGCGGTCGGCCAGTATCTCGTTCAGCTGGCGGCGCAGCGTGGCTTCGAGGTGACGGCGATGTGTCATCCGCGTCACGCCGAACGCCTCGCGGGCCTGGGCGCGCACGCCTGCGTGCCGGGGCCGCTTGCCGACGGCAACACTTGGGCCGACGACAACGCGGGCCGCTTCTACGCGGCGATCGACAGCGTGGACGCGCCGCACGCCGCGCGCATCTCACCGGTGCTGGAAGCGAACGGCCATCTGGTCTGCATTCAGGGACGGCTCGACACCGCGCCGTGTCCGCCGTTCGGGCGCACGCTGTCCGTGCACGAAGTCGCGCTCGGCGCGCTGCACGTCTATGGCGACGACGCCGCCTGGCAACGTCTCACGCAAGCGGGCGAGTCGATGCTCGCGGCCATCGCGACCGGCGCCTTGCAGGCCGAAGCGCAGCACATCGCGCCGTTCGACGCGCTCGCGGAGCATCTTGACGCCCTGCGTCATCGCGCGTTCTCGGGCAAGGCGCTCGTCGCGGTGGAGTAAGCCGATGCGCGCGCCCCCGCTCTGATTCGCGCGGCGCGGCTCAATCGCCGCAATCGCGCGCCTGCGGATCGGGCTGATAGCGTTCGAGCCAGTACGCGTATTGCGCGGGCAGCACCCACGAAGGCCGGTCGAGCTTCAGGTGCTGCGCTGCGCGGTACGGATAGTGCGGATCGGCAAGATGCGCGCGGCCGATCATTGCGAGATCCATCTGTTCCTCGGCGATCACGCGTTCCGCCACGCGCGGAATATCCACGCCCCACGACGACGCCACCGGCACGCCCGCCTCGCGGCGCACGCGCGCGGAGATCGGCGCGAGAAATGCCGGACTCCACGGAATCTTCGCACCCGGAATCGAAAAACCCACGCTCACGTTAAGTAGATCGAGCCCTTCGCCGCGCAATTTGCGCGTGAGTTCGATCGACTCGGCGAGCGTTTCCTCGTCGCGTCCGTCGTATTCGATCACGCCGAAACGCGCGGTCAGCGGCAGATTCTCGGGCCAGACCTGGCGAACCGCCGCGAGCGTTTCGACGAGAAATCGGCTGCGCCCTTCGAGACTGCCGCCGTAGGCGTCGGTGCGCTGGTTCGAGTGAATCGAAAAGAAACTTTGCGCGAGATAACCGTGCGCGAAATGCAGTTCGAGCCATTCGAAACCGGCGGCACGCGCGCGCCGCGCCGCATCGACGAAGGCCTGCTTCACGCGCGCGATGTCGTCGAGCGTCATGGCGCGCGGCACGCGCGGCAGATTCGCGCCGAACGCAATCGCCGAGGGCGCGATGGGCTGCCACGCGCGCGGGTCGTCGGCGGGAATGTGGTCGTCGCCTTCCCACGGACGATTCGCGCTCGCCTTGCGGCCCGCATGCGCGATCTGGATGCCGGGCACCGCGCCCGCCGCCTTGATCGACGCGGCGATGCGCGCCAGGCCTTCGGCCTGCGCGTCGTTCCACAAGCCCGTGCAGCCCGGCGTGATGCGCCCTTCCGGCAACACCGCCGTGGCCTCCACGATCACGAGTCCCGCGCCGCCGCGCGCGAGCGTCGGATAGTGCGTCCAGTGCCAGTCGTTGGTGACGCCGTCGATCGCGCTGTACTGGCACATCGGCGGCACCGAAATGCGGTTGCGTAGCGTCACGTCCTTCAGTTTGAACGGGGTGAACAGTGCAGACATACGACGCCTCCGGAAAAGGAAATCGCGTTCAACTCGCGTTCAACAGTAGGCGAAATTTGCGCGCGGCAGCGCGGGCATGCTCAACCTTGCTTCGCCTTGCGTGCGGCGCTCACGAGACCGTCGAGCCATTCCTGATGACCGTTGATCATCGGATTGGGACGCGCGTTCGCCAGCTCGACGGCGGGCTTGCCCTTCTGCGTCTCCTGCGTGAGGATGCGCACGCGGCCGCCCGAGAGATCCTCGACGAGCCACGCGTGATGCACGTCGAGACGCGTATCGCCCTCGCCCGCCCAGCCGTGCCACGCCACGCGGCCCGGTTCGCCGTGCGCGGGCGGCACATATTCCGTGACCTCGCCCTCGACCGGAAAGCCAAACGTGCGGAAGAAAAAGCGCACGCCGGTTTCGAGTTCCGGACCTTTGCCATCGTAGAAGCGGATATCCGACGAGTTCGCGTAATACTCGGGCCAGCGCGGCGCAACGGCGAGCAGCGGCCAGACGTCGGCCGCCGAAATGCCGGCGACGATCATTTCATTCGAGGCGAAATTTTCGGTGGTGCCCGGCAGATAACCTTCGGGCCAGATGATGGCGTTCATACGTTCGGCCATGGTGTGTGCTCCATTCGATGCGGGATGACAACGCGCGGACGGGAAGTCGTTCGCGCTGCATGGACGTCATGATCGGCGTTGCGCTGAAATAAATCCAATTCCGATTTCGTATTTCAGTCATCATCTAGTCTGATATCTCAAGCTGGCACCCGGACGGATGACACGCTCGCCGCACGCCATCCATCCGACGAAAAAGCGCGTCGAATCTGCACGAAAGTCCGCCGCGCAATTCAATCCGGATGTCGAAACAATTCGATCCGCCCCCACGCCGCGCGCCAAAGGCGTAAGCTTGATGAATCGGGCCCAGCCCTTCCTGCGAGCCGGCGGCGCGCGATCCGCACTGTCCGGCCGAGCCGATGCGTGTTCATCGCCCATCGCAGGCCGTCGCGCGTATCGCGTGGCGGTCTCGCGCGTTTCACCAGCATCGTCCGCTTGCGCGGCGGAGCGGGCGGCGCGCATCGCCGCTATTTCCACTCGTACCCTCGTTTCTCGCGCTGCTATTCGCGCTGATGACGCTGTGCGCCGCCGCCGTCGCCATCGCGCAAACGCCCGCGCGCCCACAAGCGGCTGTCGTCGTGATCGTGGTGAATGGCGCGATCGGGCCGGCGAGCGCCGATTTCGTCGTGCGCACGCTCGAACGCGCCGCGCGCCAGCGCGCCCCGCTCGCGATCCTGCAACTCGACACGCCCGGCGGCCTCGACACCTCGATGCGCCAGATCATCAAGGCGATCCTCGCCTCGCCCGTACCGGTCGCCGCGTATGTCGCGCCTGGCGGCGCACGTGCGGCCAGCGCGGGCACCTATATCGTCTACGCGAGCCACCTCGCGGCGATGGCGCCGGGCACCAATCTCGGCGCGGCGTCGCCGGTGCAGATCGGCGGCGGCGCGCCGGGTCCGGCAGGCGCGCCCGCATTGCCCGGCGCGGCCAGCCCGGCATCGGGCAACGCAGGCGCGCTGCCCACCGATACGGCCTCCACCGAAACCCGCAAGGCCACCCAGGACGCCGCCGCCTACATTCGCGGCCTCGCGCAACTGCGCGGCCGCAACGCCGAATGGGGCGAACGCGCCGTGCGCGAAGCCGTGAGCCTCTCGGCCAGCGAAGCGCTCGCGCAACACGTGATCGACCTGATCGCGCCCAGCGCCGCCGATCTCGCGCGCGAAGCCGATGGACGCGTGGTCGCGACCGCCGCCGGCATGGTGCGCATCGCGACCGCGCACGCACCGCTCGTCAACTATGCACCCGACTGGCGCAACCGTTTCCTCTCGATCATTGCCGATCCCAACGTCGCGCTGATTCTGCTGACAATCGGCGTCTACGGCCTCTTCTTCGAATTCGCGAATCCCGGTTTCGTGCTGCCCGGCGTCGCAGGCGCCATCTGCCTGCTCGTGGGGCTGTTCGCCATGCAGATGCTGCCCGTGAACTACGCCGGCCTGGGCCTCGTCCTGTTCGGCCTCGGGTGCCTCGTCGCCGAGGCGTTCCTGCCGACCTTCGGCGTGCTCGGCTTCGGCGGCATCGTGGCGTTCGCGATCGGCGCGCTCATGCTGATCGACACCGACGTGCCCGGCTACGGCGTGCCCTTGCCGCTCATCGCCGGTCTCGCACTCGGCGGCGCGGCGCTGGTCGCGCTCATGTCGAGCGTCGCGCTGCGCGCGCGCAAACGGCCCGTGGTGACGGGCGCGGAAGCGCTGGTCGGCAGCCTCGGCGTGATTCTCGACGACGGCCTGAACGTCGACGCCGCCAACCGATCCCCCACCCCGCACGCAACGGCCGACGGCTGGGCGCGCGTGCACGGCGAACGCTGGCGCGTGACGTGCGCGCTTCCGCTTGCGGCGGGCACGCCGGTCCGCGTGACTGCGCGCAGCGGCCTGACGCTGAGCGTCGTGCCGCTACACGACGCGAACGGGCCGCCGCAATCGCAAGGAGAATCGACATGATCGGCTACACGTTTGGATTTTCGAGCCTGCTCGCCGTGCTCGTCGTCTTGCTGGCCATCTCGTCGATCCGCATTTTTCGCGAGTACGAGCGCGGCGTGGTGTTCATGCTCGGCCGCTTCTGGAAGGTCAAAGGGCCGGGTCTCGTGCTGATCATTCCCGTGGTGCAGCAGGCCGTGCGCATCGACCTGCGGACCGTGGTCTTCGACGTGCCCTCGCAGGACGTGATTACGCGCGACAACGTCTCGGTAAAAGTGAATGCCGTGGTGTATTTCCGCGTCGTCGATCCGGAAAAGGCCGTGATTCAGGTTGCGCGCTATGTCGAAGCGACGAGTCAACTGGCGCAAACCACATTGCGCGCGGTGCTCGGCAAGCATGATCTCGACGCGCTGCTGGCCGAGCGCGAGCAACTGAACGCCGATATCCAGAAGACGCTCGACTCGCAAACGGACGCGTGGGGCATCAAGGTGTCGACAGTCGAAATCAAGCACGTCGACCTCAACGAAACGATGATTCGCGCGATTGCGCGTCAGGCCGAAGCCGAGCGCGAGCGCCGCGCGAAAGTGATTCACGCCGAAGGCGAATTGCAGGCTTCGGAGAAACTCTTGCTGGCCGCGCAACGGCTCGCGCAGCAACCGCAGGCCATGCAGTTGCGCTATCTGCAAACGCTCACCACGATTGCCGCCGACAAAAATTCGACCATCGTGTTTCCGCTGCCGGTCGATCTGCTGACCGCGTTGCTCGATCGGCTGGGGCCGACGCGCGAACGTTAGACAGAGTGAGCGTGGCCGATTTTATTGCATCGCACACGCGCAACCGGCGAACGCACGCGCCAGCGTTTTGCACGAAAAAACCCTGAAAAAAGGTGCTGAAATACTGCACCGCAACGAACCGGTCGAGCGCACGCAGCCGTTTCGCTAACGCTGGCAAGCGCGAGAAATTTCGCCAATAATGCCCCAACACGCCTCTACAGGACGATGGCGATCATGGATTACAGTCCCGAAGCCATCCGCACGATCGCACTGGTCGGCCACGCCGGATGCGGCAAGACTTCGCTTGCCGAAGCGCTCCTGCATCGCGGCGGCGCATTGCACTCGCCAGGCAGCGTGAGTCGCGGCACGGCGCTCTGCGATTACGACGCACTCGAACGCAAATATCATCACTCGCTCAATTCCACGGTCGCGCATTTTCATCATCAGGACACGCGCGTCTATCTCGTCGATACGCCGGGTTATCCGGATTTTGCGGGACTGTCCATCGGCGCGTTGCCCGCCGTCGAAACGGCGGCCATCGTCATCAATGCGCGCAACGGCATTGAAATGACCACGGCCCGCATGATGGATTACGCGCAGCGGCGCAAGCTCTGCCGCATGATCGTCGTGAATGGCATCGACGGCGAGAAAGTCGATCTGCCCGGCCTGCTCGCCGATATTCAGGAGCGTTTCGGCAAAAACTGTTTGCCGATCAATCTGCCCGCAAAAGGCGGCAGTGAAGTGGTGGACTGCTTTTTCAATCCGGCCGGCGAGGCCGATTTTTATGCCGTGGAGACGGCGCACAATGCACTCGTCGATCAGGTGATCGAACTCGATCCCGAACTGATGGAGCTGTATCTCGAACAGGGTGAGGCCATCACGCCCGAACAATTGCACGCACCCTTCGAACGCGCGCTGCGCGAAGGCCATCTCGTGCCGGTGTGTTTTGCGTCGGCGGCCACGGGCGCCGGCATCGAGCAATTGCTCGACGTATTCGTGCGCCTGCTGCCGAATGTGACCGAAGGCAATCCGCCGCTCTATTATCGTGAGACCCATAACGGCAAGACCGAGATCGTGCAGCCCGAACCCGACGCGACGCGGCATGTGCTCGCGCATGTGTTCAAGATCGTGATGGATCCGTATATCGGCAAAATGGCCGTGTTTCGCATTCATCAGGGCACGGTCGCGCGTGACAGCCAGTTGTATGTCGGTAATGGCCGCCAGCCGTTCAAGGTCGCGCATTTGTGGCGGCTGCAAGGCAAGGACCATACCGACGTGCCGCGCGCCGGTCCCGGCGATATTTGCGCGGTGGCGAAGGCCGACGGCATCGACTTCGACACCGTGTTGCACGACGCGCCCGAAGACGGCAACGTGCATCTCGTGCCGCTCGAATTTCCGAATCCGATTTACGGACTCGCGATCGAACCGGCGCGGCGCGGCAACGAACAGCGCCTTTGGGAAGTGCTGCAAAAGCTCGCCGCCGAAGATCCCTGCCTGTCGATCAGCCACCCTGCCGGCACGAACGAAACCGTCGTACGCGGGCTCGGCGAACTGCATCTGCGCTACATGCTCGAACGGCTCACGGAACAGCACAAGCTCGAAGTCATCACGCGCCCGCCCACGATTGCGTGGCGCGAGACCATCGGCGGCAAGGCGGAAGGCCATTGCCGTCACAAGAAGCAGACGGGCGGAGCGGGGCAATTCGGCGAAGTGATGCTGCGCGTGGAGCCGCTGCCGCGCGGCGCGGGTTTTGAATTCGTCGATGCCGTGAAAGGCGGCGCCATTCCCACGCAATACATTCCGGCCGTGGAAAAAGGCATTCAGCAGGTGATGGAGAGCGGCCCGCTCGCGGGCTTTCCGATGCAGGACCTGCGCGTGACCGTTTTCGACGGCAAGAGCCATCCGGTCGATTCAAAAGAAGTGGCGTTCGTGACGGCAGGACGCAAAGCGTTTATCGACGCCATATTGAAAGCGCAGCCGATCGTGCTCGAACCTATTGTCGATATCGAAGTGATGACGCCGGAGACGTCGATGGGCGACATCATCGGCGATCTTTCGTCGCGTCGCGGGCAATTGCACGGCACGCGCACCGTGGGCGGCAATGCAATGGTGATCGCGGGCAAAGTGCCGCTCGCCGAACTCAACGACTATCAGTCGCGCCTGAATTCGCTGACCGGCGGCAACGGCAATTACAGCATCCAATTGAGTCACTACGATCCGGTGCCGCCCGCGCAGCAGGACAAACTCGCGGCACAACACAGGAGCCGAGGCGGCAACGACGAATAAACGGCGTCCCTTTTGTGATTTCCCCCCGCTGACCCGGCAACAGACTTTACACGTTGTTACCGGGCGGCATCGGACGGGCGAACGCGCATTCCTTATACTCCGGCGCATTCGCTCTCCACATTGACATCGGCGCATTTCGCAAGCCGATGCGGGAATCACACCATGCCGATGCTCACTACGAAATCCGTCTTTCTTGCGACGATTGCCGCCGTCACGACGCTCTCCCTGACCGCCTGCGTGGCGCCCGGATATGGTCCGGGTTATGGCTCGACTTATTCGGGGCAGTACGCGCAGCAACCCGCGTACGCACAACCCGTCTATGCGCAACCGGCGACCGTGCAGCAGCCGGCTTACGCACCGCCGCCGCCCGCACCGGCTTATGACACGCAGAACGGCGGCCAGTACGGCAACCAATACGGCGCGCAATACGGCACGATCACGAATGTGCGTCCGGTCAGCAGCGCGTCGCCGGTTTCCGGTGTTGCAGGCACCGTGGTGGGCGCGGTGCTCGGCGGCGTGATCGGCAATCAGTTCGGGCGCGGTCATGGCCGCGATGCGGCCACCGTCATCGGCGCACTGGGCGGTGCGGTGGCGGGCAATCAGATCGGTCAGCAGATGGGGGCACAGCCCACGTCGTATCAAATCGACGTGCAGGTCAGCGACGGTTCGATGCGCTCGTTCAATGTGCCGACGCCCGGCGATCTGCGCCCCGGCGATCATGTGCAGATGAATGGCAGCCAGCTTTCGCGATATTGATTGCGCGGAATTGATTGCCTGATTGCAGCGATATTTGAATAACCGAATGAAAAGGCGGCGCATGACTCGCGCCGCCTTTTTCCGTTCATTCGGATGTCGAATCAAATAGCACCGATAGAAAAAATCGTGCTATTTTTCGCGCCGCTCACTTGCTCGTCATTAGCGAACGAGCGCGTGAGTCGAAAATCGTGCGGCGAGCGAAAATTTCGTTCCAGGGCTGAAGGAGCGACTGACCGTTAGTAGCATTTCCAGCTGCAACGCTTTCCCGCTATTTCCCCGTCGTCTGCACGAAACTGCGCGCCAGTTGCTTCCACAGATGATCGGCCGCGGGCGACAACCGCCGCCCCACGCGCGCCATCATCTGGCTGCCGAAGCCCGCCGCGATCGGATGATCGATCGGCACCGCCACCAGTTCGCCCAGTTCGATGCCGCGCCGCGCGGTAATCGACGACATGAACGCCACGCCGAGTCCGCCTGCCGCGAGCGTCTGCGCCGTATGGAACAGATCCACGCGATAGGCCGGAATCACATTGAGCCGGACCTCGTCGAATAGCGACTGCACGATCTGCTGCACGCCAAACGCCTCGCGCATGAAAATCAGCCGCTCTTCGGCGAGCGCTTCGGGCGCCACCTTCGCCATGCTCGCAAAACGGTGCGTGGGCGCGACCACGGCGCACAGCGGCTTCGACGCAAAGGTGTGAATGCGCAGCGCGGGATCGTCCGCGGTGCGGGTGCACAGGCCGATATCGACCACATCGTCGCGCACCAGCGAGAGCACGACCGGCGTCGGTCCCGAACGGATCTCGACAAGAATGTCCGGATACGTCATCGAAAAACGCTGCAACGCGCGCGCAATCAGATTGCCGACGAACCCCTCGCCCACGCCGAGCGCCACGCGTCCGCGCCGTAATTGCCGGTACTCCTCCAGCCGCGCCGCGAGGTCGCGCTGACGCCGCTGGCTGTCGCGGTAGTGGTCGATCAGCACCTGACCGATCTCCGTCACCACCACGTTGCGGCCGCGCCGCTCGATCAGCGGAAAACGCAGCCGCCGCTCCAGCGCCGCCACCTGCCGGCTGATGACCGACGGGTTTACGCCGAGCGTTTCGGCGGCCATGCGCACGCCGCCGCTCGCGGCGATTTCGGCCAGATACCGCAGCGTGCGCTCGCCGATTTCACCGATTTCGTCGATCCAGCGTTCCGCCAGCGGCTCCGCGCCGTTCTCCGTGGGACTCATGTTGCATTCCTTTCGTCTTGCTTTCGCTTCGGCTCGATGCGTATCGAACACACCGAACACCCGCCGCCGCGCGAATCGTTGACTTGAAAGCAACATTTTCGACGCGTTTCAGTCATCGGTCGAGTTTTTCGTCGATGCAATACTCGGGCTTGTCCTTTGCAGCAAGCCTTTCGCAAGGCGAAGCGCGATGCGCCATCCGCATCGACGCCGCCTGCATCCCGCACAACAAGGAGGAGCCCCGCACCATGAGCGACAGCCGTTACTGCCAGATCGAAGACCTGGCCGACGCCCGCGCGCAACTCGACGAGATTCGTCATCACATTCACCAGCATCCCGAGCTGTCGTACGAGGAGGCCGATACGGCGCGCTTTGTCGCCGACAAGCTGCAATCGTGGGGCTACGAGGTGACGCGCAACGTGGGCGGCCACGGCGTGGTGGCCGCGCTCAAGTCGGGCACGAGCACGCGCACCGTGGGCGTGCGCGCCGACATGGACGCGCTGCCGATCCACGAACAGACCGGCCTCGACTACGCCAGCATCCACGACGGCAAGATGCACGCGTGCGGCCACGACGGCCACACCACGGTCCTGCTCGGCGCGGCGCAGCAACTCGCGAAGACGCGCAATTTCGACGGCACCGTGCACCTGATTTTCCAGCCCGCCGAGGAAGCCGGTTCGGACAGCGGCGCCGTGCGCATGCTCGCCGACGGCCTGTTCGAGCGCTTTCCCTGCGATGCGATCTTCGGTCTGCACAATCATCCGGGCGTGGCCGTCGGCACGTTCGGCTTCCGCTCGGGCGCGCTGATGGCGGCCTGCGATACGGTCAAGGTGCGCGTGAACGGACGCGGCGGCCACGCGGCGCGCCCGCACCTCGCGGTCGATCCCGTGGTGGTCGGCAGCAGCATCGTGATGGCGCTGCAATCGGTGGTCGCGCGCAACGTCGATCCGAACGAAGCGGCCGTCATCACGGTCGGTTCGTTCCATTCGGGCCACGCGGCCAATGTGATTCCCGAAAGCGCCGTGCTCGAAATGAGCGTGCGTTCGTTCTCGCCGACCGTGCGCGAAACGCTCGAAGCGCGCATTCGCGCGGTGGTGAATGCGCAGGCGCAATCGTATGGCGCGACGGCCGACATCGACTTTATCCGCGGCTATCCGGTGCTCGTGAACAGCGAAGCCGAAACCGCTTTCGCGCGCGAAATCGCGGAGGAACTGGTCGGTCCGGAACGCGTGATCGCGCCGTTCCCGCCCATCGCGGGCAGCGAGGATTTCGCGTACTACCTGCAACAGCGCCCCGGCTGTTTCGTGCGGCTCGGCAACGGCGAAGGCCAGCCGATGCTGCACAACCCGCGCTACGACTTCAACGACGACAACCTCACGATCGGCGCCGCGTTCTGGACGCGGCTCGTCGAACGCTACCTCGCCAAGGCCCCAGCATGACCGCCAGCACTTCCACGCTTTCCCCGCACGAGGCCGACGCGCCGCCGATGACGCCAGGCCAGCAACGCAAGATCGTGCTCGCGGCGGTGATCGGCAATCTGCTCGAATTCTTCGACTTCACGGTCTACAGCTATTTCGCGCTCACCATCGGTCATCAGTTCTTTCCCGCCGACGATCCGATCACCTCGTCGCTGCTCGCGTTCGCGGTGTTCGCGGTGGGCTTCGTGATGCGTCCGCTCGGCGGCATCGTGCTCGGCCGCTACGCCGACCGCGCGGGCCGCAAGCCGGCGCTCACGCTCACCATTTTGCTGATGGCGATCGGTTCCGCGTCGATCGGTCTCGCGCCCACGTACGCGCAGATCGGCCTGGCCGCGCCGGTGCTGATCGTGGCCGCGCGTCTGTTGCAGGGCTTCGCGCAAGGCGGCGAATTCGGCGCGGCCACAGCGACGCTGCTCGAAATGGGCGGCAACGCCAGCCGTGGCTTTCGCGCGAGCTGGCAGCTCGCGAGCCAGGGCGCGGCGGCGCTGCTCGGCTCGGGTCTCGCGGCGAGCCTCGGTTTTCTGCTCTCCGCCGACACGATGCATAGCTGGGGCTGGCGCATTCCGTTTCTCGTCGGCACGCTGATCGCGCCGGTCGGCATCTATCTGCGCCGCCATATTCGCGAAGAACCGCCCGCGCCCAAAGCGCTGGCGAGTCGCGACGACCCGAAACGCGGCCTCTACGTGCGCAACTGGTTCCTCACGATCTTCTCGATCATGGGCATGTCGGTGGCGACGTACGTGATGATGTATTACATGCCGACCTACTGCATCCAGTACCTTGGCTTGCCGAGCAAGATGTCGATGCTCGCGGGCGTGGCGTCGAGCACGATCTCGCTCGTGATGTGCCCGATCTACGGCGCGTGGTCCGATCGCATGGGCCGCCGCAAGCCGCTCACGATCATCGGACGCGTGGCGCTGATCGTGCTGCTCTATCCGGCGTTCTGGATCATGACGCACTATCCGTCGCTGCCCGTGGTGCTCGCCGCGCTGATCGTGTTGATGCTCTGCTACACGATGGGCAGCGCGCCCGCCTATGCGCTGATGCCGGAGAATTTCCCGAAGCATCTGCGCGCCGGATATATGTCGAGCGCGTATGCGATTGCGGTGTCGGCCTTCGGCGGCACGGCGCAACTCGTGGCGAGCTGGCTGATCCGCGAAACGGGCAGCAAAATGGCGCCCGCGTGGTACATGATCGGCTGCGTGGCGATTTCGCTGATCGCCGTGTCGATGTTCGAAGAGACGGGTAACAAGGTGCTCGATTAAAGTGGATCAAGCGCGGGGTTGGCGGGCGCGTTCGTCCGCTTTCCCTGCTTTCGACGCTTTCCTCTCCACCTCCGCAAACTCGCGGATCGTCTCCACCAGCGCCCGCAATCCCGCGGGCGCATGCCGCCGGCTCGGATAGTACAGACACAGACCGTCGAGCGGCGGCAACCAGCCCTCCAGCACGCGCACCAGCGTGCCCTGCGCCAGATCCTCGGCCACATTCCATTCGGTCAGATACGCGAGCCCCAAGCCGGCGCGCGCCGCACGCAGGATCAGGTCGGCGTCGTCGAGCGTGATCGCGCCTTCGCTGTCGATCCGCACGCTTTCTCCGCGCCGCTCGAATTCCCACTGATAAATCGTGCCGCTCGGCATACGCGCGCGAATGCAGCGATGCGCGCGCAAATCCATCGGCACGCGCGGCTTGCGGTTGCGCGCGAAATACGCCGGGCTGCCGACGACCGTAAAACGCTGACGATCGCCGAACGGCACCGCGACCATATCCTGCGGCACGGTGTCGGCGAGGCGAATGCCCGCGTCGAAACCGTCCACCACGATATCGACGAGCCGCCCTTCGGTGACGATGTCGAGCTTCATCTCCGGATAGCGCCGCAAAAATTCGACGAACACCGGCATCACCTGTTTCGCCGCGCCCAGCGAGGTATTGATGCGCAGCGTGCCCGACGGCGTGTCGCGAAAGCTGCCCGCCTGCTCGATCGCCTCGCGGATGGTGGACAGCGCGGGCGTGACGCTGTCCACGAACTGCGCGCCCGCTTCGGACAGCGCCACGCTGCGCGTGGTGCGATTGAACAGCCGCACGCCGATACGCGCCTCCAGCGCCGCCACGGCATGGCTCAGCGCCGAGGTGGACACGTCCAGTTCGTTGGCCGCCGCGCGAAAGCTGCGGTGGCGCGCCACCGCGAGCACGGCTTCGAGTTCGCCCAGTCCCGATGTCTTCATTATCCTAAATCGCTCAATGACTCGTCCTCGATTGTACGGCTAGTCGGATCAATCGCGCCGCACTATCGTGTGCTGGTCGCCACGTTTTCCGGAGCCACCATGCAGGTCATCGACACCATCTATATCGACGGCGCGTTCGTCACGCCGCACGGCAGCGAGCTGTTCGAACTCTTCAACCCGGCCACCGGGCAGGTGATCGGCCACGTGCGCCTCGCCGACGCCGAGGACGCGCGCGCCGCCGTCGCCGCCGCGAAGCGCGCCTTTGCGGCCTTTTCGCGCACGCCGCAGCACGAACGCGTCGCCATGCTGCGCCGTCTGCACGCGGCCGTGCTGGCGCGCGAAGACGCGCTGTTCGAAGCGATCGTCGAGGAATACGGCGCGCCGGTTTCGCGCGGGCGCTGGATGGCGCAGCACGCCTCGAACGTGCTGCGCGACGCCGCCGACGTGCTCGAACAGTACGCGTTCACGCGCCGCGCCGGCACGGCCGAGGTGACGATGCAGCCGCTCGGCGTGGCCGGGCTCATCACGCCCTGGAACAGCAACGCGGGCTTCATCTGCGGCAAACTCGCGGCCGCGCTCGCGGCGGGCTGCACGGCCGTCGTCAAGCCGAGCGAAATGAGCGCGATGCAAACGCGCATCGTGACCGAGGCGCTGCACGAAGCCGGTCTGCCGCCGGGCGTGTTCAACATCGTCACCGGGCGCGGCGATACCGTGGGCGCGACGATCAGCGCGCATCCCGACGTCGCCAAGCTCTCGTTCACGGGTTCGACGGCGGTCGGCAAATCGATCCTGCGCACGGGTGCCGAGACGCTCAAGCGCGTGACGCTCGAACTCGGCGGCAAGTCTCCGATGATCGTGCTCGACGACGCCGATTTCGACCTCGCCGTGCCGCTCGCGCTGCAGGCGGGCTTCATGAACAGCGGTCAGGCCTGCATCGCAGGCACGCGCATTCTGGTGCCGCAAGCGCGTCTGGCGGAATTCGAGGCGAAGATCGTCGACGCCGTCGCCGGGATTCAATCGGGCGATCCGCGCGACCCGCGCACGAGCATCGGCCCGATGGTCAGCCGCAAGCAGTGGGAGCGCGTGCAACGTTATATCCGCGTGGGTATCGACGAAGGCGCGCGTCTGCTCGCGGGCGGCGAGGGGCGGCCCGAAGGCGCGGCCACGGGCTGGTTCGTGCGCCCGACCGTATTCAGCGGCGTGACCAATGCCATGACGATCGCGCGCGAGGAAATCTTCGGGCCGGTGCTGGCGATCATCGCGTACCGCGATACGGAGCACGCCATCGAGATCGCCAACGACACGCCGTACGGGCTGCAAGCCTATATCTGTTCCGCCGATACGGCGCGCGCGAACGCGGTGGCCGCGCGCATCGAGGCGGGGCGCGTACTCGTCAACACGCTCGCGCACGAACCGGCGGCGCCGTTCGGCGGCTTCAAGCAATCGGGCATCGGACGCGAATATGGCGTGGCCGGACTCGAAGCGTTTCTCGAACCGAAGGCGGTGATCGCAGCGTAATGCGCGTGCCGGGACGCTATGCCAGATACGGCGCGAGCGTTCCGGCCGCCTGCGCGAACTCCGCTTCGAGGAAGTCGAGCAAGGTCCGCACGCGCGGCGCCATATAGAGCGTGCGCTGAAAGAGCGCGTGCACGGGCACGTCCGGACAGCGCCACTCGGGCAGCAGCACGCGCAGGCGGCCCGCCTGCAGATCGGCGCCGATGTCCCAGATCGACTTCATCACCACGCCGCGCCCTTCCACGGCCCACTCGCGCGCGAGCGAGCCGTCGTTCGTCTGCCGCGAACGGTCGAGCGGCGCGCTGAACAGCGCCGTCTCCGCGCCGCGCGAGAAGCGCCAGCTATTGGCCACGCCCGCCGATGACGCCAGCAGAATAAAGTCGTGTTCGCCGAGTTCGTCGGGATGCGAAGGCGCTCCATGCGCCTCCAGATACGCGGGCGACGCGCAGAGCACGCGCCGGTTGTCGGCGAGCCGCTTGGCGACCATCGAGCTGTCCGTGGGCACGCCAAAGCGGATCGCGAGATCGATATCGTCTTGCAGCAGATGCGACAGCGAGTCGGAGAGCACCAGCGTGAGCGTCACGTTCGGATGCTGATCGTTGAACGCGTCGAGCCAGCGGCGCAACACCGTGCGGCCGAAATCCGATGTCGCCGACACGCGCAGCGCGCCGCTCACCGAAGCGCGGCCCGCCTGGAGCGCCGCGCGGGCATCGTCGAGCGTTTGCAGCGCGTGCTGGCAGTGCGCGAGATACAGGCGGCCTTCGTCGGTCAGACGCAGCTTGCGCGTCGAGCGCTCGAACAACTGCGTATGCAGCGCGCCCTCCAGCTTGACCAGCCGCGCGCTCGCGGCCGCGGGCGACAGCCCCAGCTTGCGGCCCGCCGCCGACAGACTGCCCTGCCCCGCCGCCTCGACGAAGAGGCGAATATCTCCAAGATTGTCCATGGCCGCGCGAATCGAAAAGGGTCACATTGCAAAGAACGCGATGGTACGTGAGTTGCGGCGCGGTGGCGCGTCAACCGCAAGTCGGGCAGCGAGCCACGACAGCCCGCCAGGCAGAACGTACAAGCCGGGCGCGCGACGGCCACGACAAATTGGGCCGCCTGAGCCGATCATCATGAAAAAAGTGCCATCGAATCTCCCTTTTGTATAGGGACGCGCGCGGGCCGCTCAAATATTCTCTCTCCATCAAAGCACAGCACACCCATTCAAGGAGACGAATGTTGGCTAATAAGGTGCGGCTCAAAATTGCAATTGGCGAACACCCGCATACGTCGGCCATTCGCAACGGCTCCATTCCCATCGAAGGCGTGGACGCCGAATTCGTCACGGTCCAGCCCCAGATCGGCGCATTCCGGCGCATGGTGCGCGACGTCGAATTCGACGTCTGCGAACTCGCGCCCACGACCTATATCATCGCCCGCGCGTACGGCGCGCCGTTCGTCGGCCTGCCGATTTTCGTCACGCGCCGCTTCCACCACGGCGGCCTGCTCGTACGCCCCGAAGCGGGCATTCGCCATCCGAAAGACCTCGAAGGCCGCAAGGTCGGCGTGCGCGCGTATTCCGTCACCACGGGCGTGTGGACGCGTCAGGTATTGATCGACGAATTCGGTCTCGATGCGTCCAAAGTCACCTGGGTCGTCGACGACGAAGAGCACGTGACGCAACTGAAACTGCCGTCGAACGTCGTGCACGCGCCCGCCGGCAGCTCGCTCGCGGACATGATGGCAAGCGGCGAACTCGCCGGCGGCTTCGCAGCGGCGGCCGGCATCGGACGCACGGGCGCGCCCACGGGCGGCTGGAAAGAAGTCGAAGCCGATTACCCCGACCTGCTGCCGGACGCCGCCGCGCGCGAAAAGGACTATTACGCGCGCACGGGCATCTATCCGATGCACGGCACCATCGTCGTGAAGGACGCGATTCTCGCCGAGCATCCGTGGATCGCCCGTTCGCTCGACGACGCCTTCGCGCAAGCCAAGCGCGAATGGCTCGCCCGTCTCGACGCGGGCGAAGCGACCAGCGCGGGCGACAAGAAATACATGGAACTCCGAAATATCGTGGGTGACGATCCACTGCCTTATGGCATCGAAGCGAATCGCAAGACCATCGAGGCGCTCGAAGCCACCGCATTCAGGCAAGGCCTCACGCCGCGCCGGCTTGCACTGGACGATCTCTTCGTGGACCCGCAGGCAACGCGAAACTGAATGAAGAGAAGCGACAAAGAACGAAGCGACAAGAAGCGATAACGCGCACACATTCCAGGACGCTCATGCCCGGCTCAATCGTTGACATTCACCCGCACATCATCTCCGATGACGAAGGTCGTTATCCGCCCGCGCCGCTGTTCGGCAAGCGCTCGGACTGGTCGAAGCAACGCCCGACGACCGTCGAAACGCTGATCGCCGCAATGGATGCGGCAGGTGTCGGCAAAGCGGCCGTGGTGCATTCGTCCACGACATACGGCTTCGATAATCGCTATGTGGCCGAGAGTTGCGCGCGATATCCGGGCCGCCTCGTCGCCGTCGGTTCCGTCGACGTGCTGCAACCGGATGCGCCGCAACGCATTCAGGAATGGGTGGAACAGGGTCTCGAAGGTTTGCGCCTCTTCACCGGCGGCAGCACAAAAGAATTCGACCCGAGCGAACTCGACGATCCACGCGCGTTTCCCGCGTGGGAATTGTGCGCGGACCTCGGCCTGCCGATGTGCATTCAGACCGGTCCGGTCGGCATTCCGCAAGTGCGCGCGCTGGCGCAACGTTTTCCGCGTGTGCCGATCGTGCTCGATCACCTCGCGCGCCCCGACGTCACGGACGGCCCGCCCTACGCGAAATCGCAGAGTCTGTTTGAACTCGCGGAATACGAAAACATCTTTCTGAAACTCACGCCACGCATTTTCGGCGACGTCAGGAAAGACGCAGCAAGCGCGGAAACGTTTTTCCCGCGCGTGGTGGAAGCATTTGGCGCGCAACGCATGGCATGGGGATCGAATTTCCCGACCTCGAGCGGCACGTTGCAAGAAATTCTCGCCACCGCGCAATCCGGACTGCAGTGCCTGAACGCCGCCGATCGCGCATGGATTTTCGGCAAGACGGCGCTCAAGCTGTATCCGGCGCTACACAGCCACGGTGCGAAAGCCGCGTAATTGCATCATCCGTAATCGCATCAGTAGTTGCATCAGTAATCGCATCAATCGAGCAGTCGTCGAGCAATAAATCAGCATCAACCTGGCAATAACCGAGGCAAGAAGAAAGCACATGGAGACGAGCAAAACCGAACGATCGGGCATCGTGGGCAACTGGGCCGTACTCGCCCTGCTCGCGATCGGCGTATTGACGTCGTTTATCGATCGCACCAGTATTTCCAGCGTGTTGGCGGATAGCACGTTTATCCGTCACTTCGCGCTCAGCAACGTCGACCGCGGCTGGATCAATTCCGCGTTCTTCTGGTCGTACGGCCTGTTTCAGGTGCCGATGGGCTGGGTCGCCGACCGTTACGGCGTGAAATGGCCGTACGCGGTCTGCTTCGCGCTCTGGTGCGCCGCCACCGCATTGATGGGCGCGGTGACCACGCTGGCCGGCCTCGTCGTCATGCGCCTGCTCGTCGGTATCGCCGAAGCGATTGTGATCCCGGCAAGCTATCGCTGGATCCGCAATAACTTCCACGAAAGCCAGAGCGGTCTCGCCGTCGGCATTCTCGCAATGGGCAATAAATTCGGCCCCGCGATCGGCGCGCCGGTGGCCGCGTGGTTCATCGTCAACTACTCGTGGAAGGCGATGTTCGTTGCCACGGGTCTCGTCGGCCTGCTCTGGCTCGTGCCCTGGCTGCTGATGGTGCGCAACGACCTGCCCTCGCGCGAAACCTTGCGCAAGGCCGACCGCAGCGCGCGCACGGTGAGCCTCGCGAGCATTCTGTCGAGCCCGGTGGTCTGGGGCGGCATGATCACCAACTTCTGCTACGGCTATTTCACGTTCTTCTGCATGACGTGGATGCCCGCGTATCTCGTCGAGCAACGCGGTCTGTCGATTGGACGCTCGGGCATCTTCACCTTCTTCAGCTTCGCGGGCATTGCCATTGTCGCGGCGATCGCAGGCTGGGCGGCCGACCGCATCATCGCACGCGGCGCCAATGCCATCGCGGTGCGCAAGGCGTTCATCATCGCGGGCTTCGTCGGCGGCTGCACGGTGCTGCTGGGCGCCTATGCCCACTCGCTCGAAGCCGCGCTGTTCTGGAACGTGCTCTCGCTTTCGCTGCTCGGTTTGACGACCGCCAACAACCTCGTGCTCTCGCGCCTCACGTTGATTCCGAAGCAGACGGTCGGCCTCGTGACCGGCGTGCAGCAGGTCGCGACGAGTTTCGCGGGCGGCGTGGCCGCGAGTCTCTCCGGCTGGCTGTTGCATATCAGCAAGAGCTACGACCTGCCGATGATGGTGATCTTCGTGTTCCTGCTCGTCGGCGCGGCCGCCACTGCGATTCTCTATCGCCCCGACTGGGCGCCGAAAGCGAACGAGCCGCAACCCGAATTACGCGAAGCATAAGCAACGGACTCCGAATCAATACCGCAGCACTTGCTGCCTCCCACGTTTTGACCACGGCCCTGACCGTGTCGACTGATTGAACACTGGAAACAACTCATATGGCGAAAATCGTATTCGGGATGGCCGTACCGCATAGCGGCATGCTTGGCCAGGCGCCGGAAGACTGGCTCAAGAACGGCGAGCGCGACCGCAATAATCCGGAACTGTGGTTCCGCAACCGGACGTGGACCTATCCCGAACTGGAAGCCCATCGCGAAGCGGCATTCGCGCCGTTCCTAACGCTGGAAGAACGCACCGCGCGCGCGGCGCGCTGCCGCGTGGCGCTCGACAAGATGGCCGCTGCGTATCGCGAAGCGAAGATCGACGTGGCGATTATTCTCGGCAAGGACCAGAAGGAAATCTTCACCGACTTCTCCCCTTCCATCGCGATCTATAGCGGCGCGGAAGTTCACAACGGCCCGCCGCAGCGCTCCGTCTACGCGCCCGACCGGCATGTCACGCACGCGTGCCATCCGGAACTGGCCACGTATCTGATCAACCGCTTCCAGGCGGAAGGCTTCGATCTCACCGACCTGTTCGCGTGGCCCGACAACGTCTGGATGAAGCCGTTGCCCGAGTACCCGGTTGCGCCGCACGCGTACAGCTTCGTCTATCACCAGATCATGGACGACAATCCGCCGCCGCATGTACCGATCATCATGAACTGCTTCTATCCGCCGACGCAGCCCTCGATGTCGCGTTGCATCGAATTCGGCCGCGTGTTGCGCGAAGCGATCGCGGCGTGGCCCGCCGATGTGCGCGTGGGCATCTTCGCCTCGGGCGGCCTCTCGCATTTCGTCAACGACGAAGAGTTCGATCATCGCATCATGAAGATGCTGGCGAATTACGACTACGAAGGCCTCGCCGCCGTGGACGATCGCTCGTATCAGTCCGGCACCTCGGAAATCAAGCTCTATGTGAGCGTGATGAAAGCGCTCGAAGAAACCGGCGCGGAAATGACGCTCGTCGATTACGTCCCGTGCTGGCGCACGCCCGCCGGCACCGGCGAAGGCATGGGCTTCATGTATTGGAAAGCCGAAGAATAACGCATCATTCGCCAGCAAAGAGGCAACACGATGAGCGATACCCGCATCAACGGCATTATCCGCACGCTCGAATCCGGCAAGGCCGCGTTCGCCGCATTCTCGAAGCTCGACAAGCAGAGCGCCATCGAGATGAGCGATGCGCCCTACGACGGCGTCGTGTTCGAAATGGAGCACAACCCGTACGACGTTTCGGCATTCGGCGACGCGCTGCAATACATGCTGAGCCGCAAGCAGATTGCCGAATCCGGCTCGGTCGCGCCGCGCGTGACGCCCATCGCGCGCATTCCGGCGAACGGCGCGGAGATGAACCAGAGCTTCGCCAAGCAGGTGCTCGATCGCGGCGCGTACGGCGTGATCTGGCCGCACGTGGCCACGGTCGAACAGGCGTATAACGCGGTGGCGTCGTGCCGCTATGCGCGTCCGAAGCATGCGCCGATCTATGAACCGAAGGGCGTGCGCGGCGACGGACCGGCCAATGCTTCGCGTTATTGGGGCCTGTCGATGCCGCAATACTATGAGAAGGCCGACGTCTGGCCGCTCGCGCCGCACGGTGAAATTCTCGTTGGCCTGATGTGCGAAAGCACGCAGGCGATCGAGAACCTCGACGACATCCTCTCGAACGTGCCCGGCATCGGCCTGATTCTGATTGGCGAAGGCGACTTGAGCCAGGAACTGGGTTTTCCGCGTCAATACGAACATCCGGAAGTGCTCGACGCAATGCGCCAGATCGTCGAGACCTGCAAAAAGCACAACGTCGTGGTCGGGCACCCGCACGTTACGGCGAAGAATCATCAGCGACTCATTCAGGAAGGATATCGCTTCCTGATGTCGGCGCCCTCGCGCACCTACGGCGTCGTGGGCGCCGCGCGCGAAATGGCCGGCTACTGAAGCACCTTTCCCACTCGTTCTCCGTCGAGGGCCGCACTATTCAGCGCGACCTTCATAACGCCATTAATTAGTCATCCAAATTACTGAAACAGGAATTCATCGAGAAGATCATCAGCGGCCATTCGGGCCCTGCAGCGCAATAAATAAAATCAACGTGGAGACAAGAATGAAGCGAATGCTAGTCGTGGCATCCGGCCTGGCGTCGGCCTGTCTGTTTCAGACGGCCCATGCGCAATCTTCCGTCACGCTTTATGGCGTGATCGACAATGGCATCGAGTATCAGAATGGCGGCAACGGTTCGGTCGTGCGCGCCACCTCGGGCGGTCTGTTCGCGAGCCGCTACGGCCTGAAAGGCACCGAGGATATTGGCGGCGGACTGCACGTCAACTTCCAGCTCGAACAAGGCTTCTCGGCCATGACCGGCGCGGCGGCCAATGCTGCGGAAGCCTTCAATCGTCAGGCGTGGGTCGGTCTGTCGGGCGCGTTCGGTGAAGTGCGATTCGGCCTGCAAAACACGCCGCAATACATTTTCCTGAATCGCGAACTCGATCCGGTCGCCGTGATGAGCATGGGCTCGCCGATGCTCAACTTCAATTCGCTGACCATTCGCGTCAACAATGCGATCTCCTACTTCACGCCAACGGTCTATGGACTGAGCGCGCAATTCATGGTCGCGATGCGTGATTCCACCACCAAGCCGAGCAACGGCCTGCAGTTTTACAACGCCGCTGCGCGTTATGAGAACGGGCCGTTCCGCGTGGCGGCGGGCTACGAGCAGGCGGACAACGCCACCGGCACATCCGCGCTGAAAGTGTTCAACGCGGGCGCATCGGTGGGCGTCGGTCCGGCGCGCTTCTATCTCGCGTATCACACCGAAAAACAAACTGACAACAGCATCAAGCGCGACGTCTATGAAGGGTCGGGTTCGTGGAGTTTCGGCCCCGCCGATCAACTCGCGCTGATGTACGGTTATCTGCACGATCGCACCGGCAAGGGCAATAATGCGCAGCAGATCGGCATGACGTACGAGCACTATCTGTCGAAACGCACGACGCTCTATGCATCGGCCGCGTTTATCAATAACCGCAATCAGGCGGCCTTCACGCTCAATGGCACGGCTTACGCCGGCCCGACCGTGGCGCCGGGTTCGAATACGCGCGGCGTCATTCTCGGCATGGTCCACACGTTCTGACGAACGAATCGAGCCGGCGCCGGAAAGTTCCTGGCGCCGGTCTCGGGGTATATCGCAAGTGGCCGACAAGGACGGCCTGTGAAAGAATAGGACGAGTTTCACGGTCCCTTTTTGCAGGGAGCAAATCGAGCAAGTCGCACGCGGACCCCGCCCAGACGGTACAGCGTTCCGGCGCATCACCATTGAAATGGCGGCCGCACGAACGGTCGTCCAGGAGACTTCATGGCCCACGGCGCAACCCTCATCAAGCCCACGAACCGACCCGTCGGCACAAACCGCCTGAGCGCGGTTCCCAAAGTTCGGCTTTACGTCGAACCCGCCGAGGAAGAAAACTGGTTCGTGCACGTTGGCCACGTGACCGAGCGCGGACGCTGGCGCACCGCGCCGCACGCGCATCCGGCCTACGGGCAACTGATTTTCGTGCGCAACGGCCGCGGCGTGATGAATCTCGAAGGACGCAGCGTGCCGTTCGAAGGCCCGTGTGCGCTGCTGGTGCCCACCGAGTGCATTCACGGTCTCGACTACGAAATCGATGTGGACCGCTGGGTCGTCACGATCGAAGTGTCCTACCTCACGCAGGTGAATGCGCGGCTGCGCGAATTCGTGGCGTTGTGGTCCGCGCCGCGCATGGTGCCATTCGCCTATCACGCCGAAGCCGCCGGCGAAATCTACAGCCTGATTCAGCGCCTGAAACAGGAGGTGGAATCGGATTCAGTGGGACAGGTCGCCGGCACCGAAGCCCTGCTGACGATGCTGCTCCTCACATTGGTGCGCGAAGCGCGTCTCGATCAAGCCGTCAGCGAAGCCGTGCCGCGCAATGACGTGCGTCTCGTGGAGCGCTTTCGCAAACTGATCGACGAGCACTATCGCGACAATCTTCCGTTGCAGCAATATGCGTCGATGCTCGCCGTCTCGCTCGTGCAATTGCGTGCCGCCTGCGCATCCGCCGCCGAGAAAAGCCCCACCAAAATGATTCACGCGCGCATTATTACCGAAGCGAAACGCGAACTCATCTTCGGCGATATGTCGGTGGAACAGATTGCTTTCATGCTGGGTTTCGCCGACGCCGCATACTTTACGCGCTTCTTTCGCCGAGAAGTCGGCCAGGCGCCGAGCCAGTTCCGCAGCGAAGCGCGGCGATAAGGCCACGCAAAAGGCCCACGCGGATTCCCGCACTGACCGATCGAAACGGTGCGCGCGCAAGCATTACCGACTACGCGCGCGGCGTTTCGATGCTCGTCCCGGTATCTTCCCTGGTTCGATTGAAAAGTGCTGGCGAATCCGGATTTTGTGCAGGGACCCGTCCTTGCTCAGCGAATACGCTTCAACAATTCTCCCCTTTTCAACCAGGTCAACCGAATATGGCGCAACTCGTCACGCCCGCCACACGGATGCGGCGCACAGCCGTGGCCGCACTCGTCGCAACCGCATTCGCTGCACTCTCTGTCTGCGCCGTAGCCAGCGCGGCGGCGGAGTCCGATACGGAATTCGTCTACGTGGGCACGCTGCATCAGCAGATCAACGCTCTGCACTTCAACACGTCCACCGGCAACATCAACGACGTCGGCACCGTCGCACAAGGATTGAAGTCGACGTGGGTGGCGTCTCATCCGCAATTGCCCGTGCTCTACGCGGTGAACGACGACCGCGACAAGGAAGGCAGCGTGACGGCGTACGCAGTGAACCAGGACAACGGATCGCTCACGCGCATCAACGACGTACTCACCGGCGGTCGTGGCACCACCTTCCTGCAATTCGACGCGCCGTCGTCCACGCTGCTCGGCGCGAACTACAACAGCGGCTCCGTATCGAGCCTCGCGGTGAATCGCGACGGCAGCGTGGGCACGCTCGAATCGACGATTGCGGAGAAAGGTTCCGGCCCGAGCCCACGCCAGACCGATGCGCACGCGCATGGCGTGACCATCGATCCTTCGGGGCACTATGCGCTCGTGCCCGATCTGGGCGCCGACCGCGTCTTCATCTACGGCTTCGATCGAGCCACGCACACGCTGACACAACTCGACGCCGCCACGCCGCGCGCCTTCGCCTTGCCGCCGGGAAGCGGACCGCGCCGCGTCGTGTTCGGGGCGACCGGACAGTACGCCTACGTGCTCACCGAACTCAGCGCGGAGTTGCTGGTATTGCGCTGGGACGCCGCCACCGCGCAACTCACGCCGGTGCAAACGCTGCCCATCAGTCAGGCAGGATTCAATGGCGTGAAGAGCGGCGCGGAAATGGCCATGAGCCGCGACGGACGTTTTATTTATGTCGAAGACCGCGGCGAGAATGCCCTCGTTGTGTATCGCGTGGATAACACCAGCGGCCAGCTGAGCGAACTGCAACGCGTGCCGTCGGGCGGCGACAAACCGTGGGGATTCGCCATCGACCCATCGGGCAAATGGCTGTTTGTGGCGAATCAGCGTAGTGGCAACGTGAGCCTGTTTCACATCGATCGCACAACCGGCACGCTGGCCGATAGCGAGCAATCGATCCCGATTCCCGCGCCTACCAGCATTACTTTTGTGAAATAGCGCGGCACGCTGACTTTCTGCACCTTTCCTCGATGCATCAATCGCATCGAAAAATGCCAGAGAAAGCGCATTTACTACAAGGACGCGTCCTTTTTATTTTTTTACTATCCAGATAGCAGTCAAAACATTCGGTAACGCGATTCCAAAACCTACATACCGCGTTCCCCGGATCGATTAACAGAAAATCTGGAGACAAATGAAAAGGACCCTTCTCGCAGCGTCCGCGCTTATCTCGTCGTGCGCCGTTCAAACCGCTCAGGCGCAATCTTCCATCACACTCTACGGCATAGTCGATAACGGCATCGAGTATCAGAACGGTGGCGCGAATCATGTGATTCGCGCTTCGTCAGGCGGTTTATTCGCCACGGTCTACGGACTCTACGGCCACGAAGATATTGGCGGCGGCATGCACGTCAATTTCCAGCTGGAGCAGGGTTTCTCGGCCGTCAATGGCGAGGCGCAGAATTCGGCCGATGCCTTTAATCGTCTCGCGTGGGTCGGCTTGTCGGGCGACTTTGGCGAATTCAGATTTGGACGCCAGAAGAAGCCGCAATATCTCTATCTCGACGGCGAACTCGATCCGCTGGCAGCGAAATCGATTGCCTCGCCGCTCAACGATTTCGACGATGTGTCCGTGCGCGCCAGCAACGCCATCTCTTACTTCACGCCAAACTGGCACGGATTAACCGCGCAGATTCTCGTGTCGATGCGCGACTCCACCACCAAGCCCTCGAATGGCCTGCAGTCGTATAACGCCGTAGTGAAGTACATCCACGGGCCGTGGCATATTGCGGCCGGCTATGACCAGCAGGACAATGCGGCCGGCACGTCGGTTCAGAAAGTCTTTACGGCGGCGACTTCACTCAAGGTGGACGCGGCGCGTTTCTACTTCGTCTACCACACGGAAACGCAGTCGGATCACAGCCAGAATGAAGCGACTTATTCCGTCTCGGCTTCGTATCTCTTCAGCCCAGCCAACGAGATCGCCGTGATGTACGGCTATTTGCACGACCGCACCGGCAACGGCAACAACGCGCAGCAAGTTGGCCTGTCGTACGAGTACTTCCTCTCGAAGTCCTCGCTCATCTATATGGCTGCCGGTTTGATCGATAACCGGAATCAGGCAGCCTATACGCTCAACGGCACCGAATACTCAGGGATCGAGGTGACGCCGGGTGCAACGGCCAGAGGCATCATTATCGGGCTGACGCACAAGTTCTAAACCTGTGAAGCGTATCGGCCTGCATCACGCAGCCGGTACGCTTGCCGCGATTTTATTGGCTTGCGTCGCCCGATTGCGACGAGCCACGCGCCACCGTACCGTAACCCGATGTATCGACCGCAGGCGTTTGCGCCGCCTGCATTTCACCGTTCGGATAATCGGTCCAGTCGAGCGGACCATAACCGCCCTTCTCCGCCTGAATGAGACTGGCGCGGACTTCTGCGCGCGTGAGCGGTTGCTGGCTTTGCTGCGCGAACGACGCGACCGGCGCAGCGAGAATCAATGCAGCGACAACGACTCGATTGAGCATGTTCATTTTGGTCCGCCTTACGTGTGTTATGAGTATTGCCGTTTAATCAGCATTCCGAACAAACACAGTCTAGCAAACCAGAACATCAGGGTAAACACCTAAATTATTATTTTAGTTTACCGACACACTCGACATTTCAACGCATGCGAACAAGGCAAAATCCCGCAGGAATTTCGCCTCGTTTTACTGAACTGCTCGCACCAGCGCTTAAAGCGAAGCGCCCGGTTCCCCATCGACAATACGCCACACGCCCAGCGGATTGGCGTCATGCAACGCCTCCGGCAACAACAGTTCCGGCAGATCCTGATAACAAACCGGACGCAGGAAGCGATCGATGGCGGTCGCGCCCACCGAGGTGTACATCGCGTTCGACGTGGAAGGATGCGGACCGCCGTGCACCATCGCGTGACAGACCTCGACACCGGTCGGGAAGCCATTCGCGAGAATGCGGCCCGCCTTGCGTTCGAGCACCGGCAGCAGACGCTTCGCAGCGGGGTAATCAGCGGCGTCGATCTGCAAGGTGACGGTCAATTGACCTTCCACATGCTCGGCGATTTCCAGCAACTCGTTAAAATCTCTCGCGCGCACGACCACCGAAGCGGGACCGAACATTTCCGATTCCAGTTCCGGCGAGTCGAGCAGGCGCGCCGCATCCGTCACGTAAAGCGCAGCCTGCGCGGCGTTGGCGCGCTCGCCTGCCGCTTCGCCTTCGGCGACCTTCTGCACGCCCTGAACCGCGCCCGCGCTTTGCGTGCCCGAGCAATACGCATCGAAGATGCCGGGCGTCAGCATCGTTTGCGCGGGTTTGCTGGCCAACGCTTCGCTCGCCGATGCGATGAAGCGTTCGAGGTCCGGCCCATCGACAGCGAGCACAAGCCCCGGATTCGTGCAGAATTGACCGGCGCCGAGCGTCAGCGAATCGGCGAAAGCCTTGCCGATGATTTCAGCGCGACTCGCCAGTGCGGCCGGAAACAGAAACACCGGATTAATGCTGCTCATTTCCGCATAGACGGGAATCGGCTCGGGGCGCGCATTGGCGAGACGCACCAGCGCGAGACCACTCTGGCGCGAACCCGTGAAGCCCACGGCCTTGATCACCGGATGCGAGACGAGCGCTTCGCCCAGCTTGCGGCCCGCGCCGAACAGCAGCGAGAACGTGCCCTCGGGCAAGCCCTGCGTTTTCACGGCCTGCTGAATCGCGCGACCGACAAGCTCCGACGTGCCCAGATGCGCGCTATGTGCCTTCACGATAACGGGCGCACCGGCGGCCAGCGCCGAAGCCGTATCGCCGCCGGCAACCGAAAAGGCGAGCGGGAAATTGCTCGCGCCGAATACCGCCACCGGTCCCAAGGGGACTTTCGCGAGACGCAGATCCGAACGCGGCAAGGGCTGACGCTCCGGTTGCGCACGGTCGATCGTCGCGCCGAGAAAATGACCGTCGCGCACGACTTTCGCAAAGAGACGCAATTGCCCGACCGTGCGCCCGCGCTCGCCTTGCAGACGCGCAATCGGCAAGCCGGTTTCCGCGTGCGCGCGTTCGATCAATGCATCGCCGAGTTCGAGAATATTCTCGGCGATGGCTTCGAGAAACGCCGCGCGCTTTTCGAGCGATACGTTGCGATACACATCGAAGGCTTCGGATGCGAGCGAAGCCGCGCGATCCACTTCGGCGCCGCCGCCCATGCCGAATACCGGCTCCGCGATTTCCGTATTGCTCGCGGGATTGAATGCGCGCTGCTCGCCTTCGGTGCCGCGCACCGACGCGAAACCGATCAGCATGTCGCCACTGAGAGTCATATTGGTTTCCTGAAACGTCCTGTTCATGGCTGATGGCAAAGCCAGTTCACTGCGGGGCGCACGAACAACGGCGGCGGCGGATACACGCACCACGAGCCGTCGTCATGACGAAAGAAGACAATCTCCAACGTGCCCGCCGCGCGGGCCACTTCCACTTTGACCGCGCGCCACGGCATCCTTTTCGTGCGGCCAGGCCGCGTCACGCGAAAATGTCCGCTATGACCGAGCCAGTCGTTGACGAGCGCGCGAAGTGACTTTCGCTCTCCGCTCATAAGCGTCTCCCTGCTTCGCGAACGTGTTGGCGTCTTTATGAAGCTCTACTGCCCATGCTTTCGTGCGCCAACACCCACGCCCCGATCCGGCGATTCCCGATCGGGAAACGCAAACGGTGCGCTTATCTTCGGTCCACGCGCGCGCGCTGTCTATTGAAGTTAAACGCTGCAGCCTTAACCGGAACGTTAAGCCTGAATCTGATCAATGCAGCGTTTCGCGCCGTGCCAGCGGTTTGAACAACTGACTCCACGCAGCGCTCACGAGTATCGTTGCGAAACCGCCCAGCACGACCGCGCCCACTGCGCCCATCGCGGCGGCCGTCACGCCCGATTCGAATTCGCCGAGTTGATTGCTTGCGCCGATAAACAGCGTATTCACCGCCGAGACGCGACCACGCATGCGGTCCGGCGTTTCGATCTGCACCAGCGTCTGGCGCACGATCACGCTGATCGTGTCCGCGCCGCCCGAAATCGCCAATAGCATCAGCGAGAGCAAAAACGATCGCGAAACGCCGAACGCGACAATCGCCGCGCCATACACGGCCACCGCGATCAGCAGCTTCTTGCCCACGCCGCTGCGGATCGCGTGTCGCGACAACCACAATCCCACGCACAGCGCGCCGACGGCGGGCGCCGAACGCAGCAGCCCCAGCCCTTCGGGACCGACGTGCAGAATCTCTTTCGCGTAAACAGGCAATAGTGCCGTCGCGCCGCCAAACAACACGCCGAACAGATCGAGCGAAATCCCGCCGAGCAACAGCGGGTTGCTCCAGACAAAGCGCAAACCGGCCAGCACCGTTTCCGCCGTCACCGGTTCGCGCGGCGGCGGCACGTGGTCGTAGCGAATCAGCGCATACAACACAGCACTCACGCAGAACAACACGGTGCACGTGAGATACAGCGCGTTGATGCCGGTCGCAAACAGCAAGCCGCCGAGCGCCGGGCCCGCGATCACGCACACCTGCTGAACGGACGTGCTGAGCGCCATCGAGCGCGCCAGCAGACTTTGCGGCACCAGCATCGGCAGCAGCGCCTGTTGACCCGACATCTGAAACGGACGAATCGCGCCGAGCACCAGCGAAAGGCCCAGCAGCAGCTCCCGCGAAACCGCGTTCGTCATGGTGGCGGCCGCGAGCAGCGCCGCGATGGCGGCCTGAACGCCGAGACACACGGCGACGATCCGGCCGCGATGCAGACGGTCCGCACAATGTCCCGCGGGCAGCGTCGTGGCGAGCCCGGGAATAAACTGGAACAGGCCAACCAGACCGAGATACCAGGCGCTCGACGTCAGCTCGTACATATGCCAGCTGATCGCCAGCATGAGCATCTGCTGTGCCGCAATGGAGCCGACGCGCGCGCTCAGAAAACGCGTGAGCGGCGCGTGGCGCAACAAGGGCGCCAAACCGGGGCGCGTTTCGAGCGCCGCCACGGCGGGTTCTTTTAATCGACTCATGACGGCATCCAGCCTTGCGTGGTGAAAATAACGATGCGAATGTTGGAAATGTTGGCTGGGATGAAATTCAAATCACGCCGCGCAATTGCGGCGATTACAGCAATTACGACCCCGCGCGATACGAATGCGCATCGCGTTCAGCGGCGACAGGTTCGCCCTCGTTGACTTTCGGCGCCCACTTTCTGCGCAGCAACACCACGGTGCTGGTCGCGCCGAGCAGCAGAAACACGAAGATCGCCGACATCGGCAACGTATAGCTGCGCCCCACGTGCAGCAGCCAGCCGGAAAGACTCGCCGACACGCCGCCCGCGAGACTGGTCGCCACCTGTTGCAATCCGGTATTCAAACCCACGGCCTGTTTCGGAATGAGCGTGAGTTTCACCAGCGCGAGATTATTCGCGGTGACGAGACCCAACAGCGACAGCGACGCGATATTCCAGAACAACGCTTCTTGCGCCGTGTGTGCATACGCGCCCATCAACACCGTTGTCCCGCTGATAAATCCCGTGACGATAAACGACTTGCGCACGACCACGGCGTCGTGACCGCGCGCGATCAAACGGTCTGCGGCCCAGCCCGCCAACGCGGCCACGAAGGCAATGCCCGCGAAGCTGAAAAACGTATAAACGCCCGATTGCCGAAGTGAAAGCCCGCGCTGCTCGACGAGATAAGCGGGCATCCACGTCATGCAATAAAACACGAAATAGCTGTAGCAGAAGTTGGTGATGAGCCCGCCCCACACCACCGGGCTCGCCAGCAGATTGCGCAACGGCACGGAAGCCGCACGCTGGCGCGCGGCCGCGAGTTCCGCACGCGAAGGGAAATCGCTTTTGAGCAGCCATTGCCACGGCACCAGCCACAGCAAACCCGCGAGTCCGGTCACGACGAACATCGTCTTCCACGAACTCGCGGCGATCAACCACGCTGCGATCGGCGCGCCGAGCGCCGGACCCATCTTGCCGCCAATCGAATAAATGCCGAGCGCCGTGCCTTTGTGCGCTTCGTCGAAATTATCGGCGAGATAGCGGTAAGTGGCGGGCACCACCACCGCTTCGGCCACGCCAATCAGCAAACGCACCAGAATCAGCGCCGAGAGCGTACCCACGACGCCGGTCGCCGCCGCCGCGAGACACCAGAGCAGAAAGCACACGCTGTACGGCCACTTCACGCCATAGCGGTCGACAATCCAGCCCATCGGCATCTGCATGAGCCCATAGGACCAGAACATCGCCGAGCCGAGCCAACCGCGCTCGATGTGCGTGAGCGCGAACTCGTGCACGAAGTGGCGGTCGGCGAGCGCGGCGGACATGCTCGTGCGGTCGACGAAGGAGATCATCAGCCCGATTGCAAGCAGCACCAGAATGCCCCAGCGGTTCGCGTCGCGCGATGGCTGTCGTTGTGTGATCTCCACCTTCTGTCTCCGGCTTTTTATTGGCTTGCCATGTCACGCCATGGCGGCGTGCGTTCAGCCCAGGCTGCCCGTCACGTCGTCGAACAGTTCGTCGACGGAGAGGCGGCGCGGAATGATCTTCTGATCGAGCGCCCAGTCGATGGCGAGCTGCAGGCCCTTGCGGTTTTCCTCCAGCCCGATCGGCGGGAAGATCGCCGGTACGCCTTCGGCGAGCGAACGGCTTTCCGCAATCATGCGATAGATCTCGCGCACGATATCGGGGCGCGCCTTCGTCAGATCCGTGTGCACCGCGAACATGTGATTGATCGGCACCACGCCCGTGCGTGCGAACCAGTCCTTCGCCGCCGCGTGCGCGTCCGGCACCAGCGTACGCACGCGCTCGTCCTTCGGCATGTCTTCGCCGAGCAGCGCGGCCGCCAGTTCGCCCTTGAGCATCATTTCCGGAATCGACGAACCCGCAGGCAGGCGCTCGCAATTCGACGGATCGCTGTACTCGGCGAGATGGCCGTCGCCCAGCGTCATCCACGTGACCTTGTCGAGATCGACGCCATATTCGTGACGCAGAATACCGCGAATCCACAGCGCCGTGGTTTGCGTGTAGGTGCGCACGCCTACCTTCTTGCCTTCGATATCTTTCGGATCGAGGTGGCCGAAATCGAGGTTATAGCCCGCGCAATGATGCTGGAAACGGCCCGAGATCGGCGCGGGCAGCAGCACGTACGGCTTGCCGTACGACTTCGCCTGCAGGAAGGTCACGATGGCGAGTTCGCCCGCGTCGAACTTGCTTTCACGCACCATCGCCTTGAAGCCGTTGTGCGCGGGCGTGGGGCCGCAAAAATCCAGCGTCACGAGATCGGAGCGCACGCGTCCGTCGCGCATCGCTTTCGTCACCGCGTATTCGGACAGATTGGTGCGCAGCGTCGGCACGCCCGTGAACGTCGTTGTCATGAATGTCTCTCCTGGTGTTGGTATCGCTTGATATCCGGATTCGATTTACAGCCGGACTTCGATGAGGCGCGGACCCGGCTCGCGCGTCGAATCGGTCATCGCTTTGTAGAAGTCTTCCGCCGTTTCCACGGCGACGCCCGGCACGCCCATGCTCTTTGCCATCGCCAGCCAGTCGATGCGCGGATTGTCGATGTCGATCATCGACAGCGCGCGCTCGCCCGGCGTGCCCGCGCCCATGTTCGCGTACTCGGCCTTGAGGATCGCGTAGCTGTTATTGGCGAAGATGATGGTCGTGACGTTCAGCCCTTCGCGCGCCTGCGTCCACAGCGACTGGATCGTGTACATCGCGCTGCCGTCGCCGACCATGCAGAACACGCGCCGGTCCGGGCACGCGAGCGCCGCGCCCGTGGCGACCGGTGTCGAGTAGCCGATCGAGCCGCCCATGTTGTTGATGAGGTCGTGCGGACGCGCGCCCATCGTCAGGTTCATCGATTCGCGGCCCGTCGTGAGCGACTCGTCGACGACGATGCAATGCTCGGGCAGCGCTGCCGCCATCGCGTGCGCAATGCTGACCGGATTGAGCGCGCCGGTCGGCACCGGCGTTTCGATACGCGCCTGCAGACGCGGCGCCGTATCTGTTGCGCCCAGTGCCTGCAACAGCATGTCGAAAGCGAGTTCGCTGTCCTCGTCTTCTTCGACGAGCGGATGCACCAGCGTGCCTTCGGCTTTCAAGAGACTCGGCTTGTCCGGGTAAGCAAAGAACGCCACCGGCTCGCTCGTCTCCACCGTCACGATGTGCTTGAAGTCTTTCAGGAACGCCTGTGCGAGCGGCACCGCATACGGAATGCGCGCGATGGGCACACGGCCCGCGCCGCGTTCGATGCGCGCGGTGAAGAACTGCGAGCCGAGCAGCGCGCCGGTCGCGGCGGCCACCTGGCCCGCGCGTTCGAGCGCCACGCCGCGCGTGGCCTTGTTCGCGAGGATGATGAGCGTCGGCTCGCCCGAGCGCAGCACGCGCGCCACGTGTTCGACGCGCGCAGCGTTCGGCGTCTTGCGGCGGCTCACGACGGGCGTCGGCAACACGCGTTCGGCTTCGGTGCGCTGCCACGACGTATCGCCGGGCAAAATCAGCGTGGCGATCTGGCCCGGATGCTCGCTGGCCTTCGCCACCGCCTGAGCCGTATCCCACGCGATGCTGTCCGCCGACTCCGCGCGCCGAACCCAATGGCTCAACGGGCGCGCGAGACCTTCGATATCGGAGGTCAGCGGCGGATCGTATTTCAGATGCGACGCCGAATGCTCGCCCACCACGTTGACCATGCCCGACGACGCGCGCTTCGCGTTGTGAATGTTCGCGAGACCGTTCGCGAGGCCCGGTCCGAGATGCAGCAGCGTCGACGCCGGCTTGTCCTTCATGCGATACCAGCCGTCGGCGGCGCCCGTGGCGACGCCTTCAAACAGGCACAGCACGCTGCGCATGCCGGGGTTGCCGCCCAGCGCCGCGAGAAAGTGCATCTCCGAGGTGCCGGGATTCGCGAAGCAGATGTCGACGTCCTGCTCGACCAGGGTCGCGACGAGACTTTCGGCGCCGTTCATCAGTAGCCCGCCATCTCGCGTGCGAGACCGACCACGCCATACGTGCGTTGCGGCGCGGACATCAGGAAACGATAACCTTCTTCAGCGAGGCGGCGATGGTTCTTCGCCGTCACGTGCGGATGGCCAACGATCACGTTGCGCTTCTTGCAGGTCTCGACGATCTGGCGCATCGCGTCGAGCACTTCAGGATGCTCATACTGACGCGGCAGGCCCAGCTCCTGGGACAGATCGCCCTCGCCGATCAGAATGAAACCGATGCCCGGCACGTTGGCGAGGATGTCGTCGAGATTCTCGATCGCCTGCGTGCTTTCGCACATCAGACCGACGAGAATTTCACCGTGCGGCGCGAGCGGCCAGACGTCGGCCTTCTCGTAGTATTCCTGCATCGACAGACCCCAGTAGCGCGCCGCGTTGGCCGGACCGTCGCCGCGCACGCCCTTCGGCTCGTACAGCGGCGCATGCTTCGGACGCGCATAGCGGCACGACGCCACCGCGTTATAAGCTTGCTCGACGGTCGCGACGTGCGGCCAGATCACGCCATAGGCGCCGCGATCGAGCACCTGCTTGGCGAAGCTCTGGTTCATTTCGACGCCATTCGCCGGAATGCGCGCGATCGGCGTGACCTTGGTGGCCACCGAGCCCGACTCGGCAATCTGCTTGCGGTTGAGCAGGTACTGGAATGCATCGCCCAGCGCGCTCACGTCGTACGGGTTGTGCTCCATTTCGAAGACGAGGCCGTCATAGGGCGCGTCGCTCATCTCGATGGCGGTCTGCTTGTCGAGCTTGGAAAAGGCGGCGTGCGCGGCCTTGCCCGACTCGAGCGCGCGAATGATGCTGTTCAGGCGAATCGTGGACATGGGAATCTCTCTGTCTCGCTGCGCGTGCGCCGCTTTCTGTCACGGCGCACGCACCTGCTAATTAGTTTGGCATACTGATCTTTTGTACTGGTCCGGCGTACCGGGTGCAGAGCAATCCGCGCTCAGGCGAGCGACGGATACAGCGTTTGCGCCGTCTTGCCGAAAATCCAGGCGCGATCGTCGTCGCTCAGGCAGGCGAGACCGGCTTGTGCATCCGCCAGAATCTCCGAGAGCTTGCCCGGCGAGGTCGGGAAATTCGAACCCCACGCCATGCGCTGCGCGCCGAACGCTTCGACCACGCGCGGGAAGAACGTCTCCGCGCTGGCCTTTTCCTTCTTCACGTCGCCGAAAATACGCGGCGTGAGCTTCATGTAGATATTGGGCAGATCGGCGATGGCGAAGAGGCTCGCCGCTTTCGCGTACGGTGCGCCGTCGAGCACGTCGGGGCGGCCCAGATGGTCGAGAATGATCTTCGCGGTCGGAAACTTTTCGGCCAGCATGCGCACCTGGGGCAAGCCAATCGGGCCCGTCTGGATGCACATCGGCAGATTCAGTTCCGCGAGCATTTCCCACGCCTTGAACGACTTGGGATTATCGAGTTCGCTCGGATCGAAATCCTTGGTCGAGCCGCCCGTGAAAATGCGCAGACCGGCGAGGCCTTTATCGGCCCAACCCTTGATGACGGCGGGCACGTCGTCGGCCAGCATGTCGACGGAACCCACGGCCACGAGCCGGTCCTTGTACTGGTTGCAGCCGTCGACCACATAGCTGTTGTCGAAGCCATAAGTCGTCGACGAGTGGACGACGGCGGCTTTCGCCACGCCGGCTTCGTCCATCGCCTGAATCAGCGCTTCGACCGTGTTGGGACGCTCCTGCGACCAGTCCGAGCGCTTGCCAAACAGCGGCGCGGGCGGATAACGCTTTTCATCGTCGGAGATGATGTGCGGATGAATATCGATGTAGTTCATGGTGTGCGTGATGTGCGTGCTAGACGTCGAACAGCGGGCGCGATTACAGGCCGCGGGACTTGAGAAGCGCATCGAGGCGCGGATACACACGGCGCGCGTTGCCTTCGAAAATCGCGTGACGGTCGGCATCGCTCAGCGCGTCGCAGGCGTCGACGTAGCGCTTGGTGTCGTCGAAATACTCGCCGGTATCCGGATCGCGGCCGCGCACGGCGCCGATCATTTCCGAACCGAACAGCACGTTGCTCGTCGGCACGACCTTGGTGAGCAATTCAACGCCCGGATGGTGATACACGCAGGTGTCGAAGAAGATGTTGTTCAGCAGACCTTCGAGCGGGCGATCCATCATTTCCAGCGACATGCCGCGATAACGACCCCAGTGATACGGCACCGCGCCGCCGCCGTGCGGAATCACGAGACGCAGCGTCGGGAAATCCTTGAATACGTTGCCTTGCAGCAGTTGCATGAAGACCGAGGTATCGGCGTTCAGATAATGCGCGCCGGTGCCGTGATGGCAGGCGTTGCACGACGCGGCCACGTGAATCATGGCGGGCACGTCGAGATCGCAGAGCGCTTCGTAAAGCGGATACCATTCGCGGTCCGTCATCGGCTTGCCGGTCCAGTAACCGCCGCTCGGATCCGGATTCAGATTGCAGCCGACAAAACCCATTTCCTCGACGCAGCGGCGCAGTTCGGCGACGGAGTTCTTCGGCGGCGCGAGCGGCGATTGCGGCAGCTGGCAGACCGGCACGAAGTTGTCCGGATAGATATCGCAGACGCGGCGCACGAGGTTGTTCGACACTTCGGCCCATTCGAGGCTGGTGCGCTCGTTGCCGAGGTGATGGCTCATCAGGCCGGCGATCGGCGAGAACAGCGTGAGGTCGCCGCCGCGCTCTTTTTGCAGGCGCAACTGGCCGTTGCCGACGCCTTCGCGGATTTCGTCGTCGCTCACGTGCGCGCCCGAAAGCGGCGGCGCGTTGGCCGGGTCGTTGGCGGCGGCGATCTGCTTCGCGCGCCAGTCGCGGAACGAAGCGGGAACGGTCGTGAAGTGACCGTGGCAATCGATGATCATGTTGGGTTCCGTCCGGAAATC
>NZ_FNZM01000027.1 GCF_900109265.1 Paraburkholderia tropica | reverse complement strand
CGGACGACCAACCTGCGAGCAGACGCTTACGGCTGATACGCCCAACGTGAAAAAAGATCACCGCTCTGAAAGAGTGTTGTGCAGACCTTCCTTAGCTGCATACCGCAGCGGGACAGGTTTTTCGCGCTGGTCGGGCCGCCACGCGGGACTCTACATGCCCATGCGACTGAACGACTTCTCACGCCCGCTCACTCACCCCAGGCGCATCGCAAAGCAAGCCTTCACGGCGCTTGAACACTTCCTTCATGTCGAAGCCGCGAGCGGCATCATCCTGCTCATCGCTGCCGCTATCGCGCTCATCTGGGCAAACTCTCCATTCGCGGGCAGCTATCACGAACTCCTCGAGTCGCCGCTGACACTGGGTGCGGGCGGATTCCTGTTCTCGAAATCCGTGCACTTCTGGATCAACGACGGGCTGATGACCGTGTTTTTTCTTGTTGTCGGTATGGAAATCCGCCGTGAAATCCACGCTGGCTCGCTGAGCGATTTCAGACAGGCGGCGTTGCCGCTTGGTGCCGCTATGGGCGGCGTGGCGGTGCCGGCGCTCATCTATCTTGCGGTGAACCACGGTACGGATGCAGCGCACGGATGGGCCGTGCCGACGGCGACGGACATTGCCTTTGCGGTCGGCGTGCTCGCGCTGCTCGGGCGGTCGATTCCCGGTAACGTGAGGATCTTTCTGCTGACGCTCGCGATCGTGGACGACATTATCGCGGTGCTGATCATCGCGGTCTTCTACTCGGCTGGACTCGACCCCAGCGGCCTGGCGCTCGCCGCGGCCGGTATCGTTGCCGTCGTCATCATGCAGAGGCTCGATATCAACCGCGCCACGGCTTACATGCTTCCGGGCGCAGTTATCTGGATGGGGCTCTTCATCAGCAGCGTGCATCCGACGCTTGCCGGGGTGGTGCTGGGGCTGATGACGCCAGTCGTATCGTCGCGCGGGCACGAGCGCGTGCTGGTCGAACTGTCGGAAGCGACACGTCACGTGAGCGAAGTCGACGTCCAGAGTGCGCAGGAATTCGATCAACTGGAAAAGCCGATGCACACGCTCCGCGTGGCGCAACGCGATCTCCTGCCACCGGTCGTGCGGGTGCAGTGGGCGCTTCACCCCTGGGTTGCATACGGGATCATGCCGCTCTTCGCGTTGGCCAATGCCGGCGTGCCGCTCAGTGGCGTGGATTTCGCGAGCCACCAGACCGTCTGGATCATGTTGGGCGTGGCGCTGGCGCTCATCGTCGGCAAGCCAGTCGGCGTGTTCCTGACGAGCTGGCTGCTGGTGAGAACCGGGCTTTGCCGTTTGCCGACCGGGATGTCCTGGCGCGGAGTCAGCCTTGTGGCACTGCTCGCGGGCATTGGCTTCACCATGTCGATCTTCATCGCGACGCTCGCGTTTTCCGGGCAGGGCGCGATGGATGCCACCAAGCTCGGCGTGCTGCTTGGCTCGTTCGTCGCGGGATGCGCAGGGCTGGGCTGGGGCCTGTATGCTTCCAGGCAGAGGTCCAGCTGACGTCGATGTGGGTGGCAAGAATGGATGAAGAAACGAAAGCCGAGCTGCTCACCTTCCTGGTGGTCGGTCAATTGCTCGCATATGCGCGCAGTGGGGAATGGCTGCGGACCGATCACATGATCGAGACGTGCCAGATCTGGTTGTCGTCGAACGGAGCATGCTGCGACTGGCTAGACCGGGCCAAGGCGGTCGAGGCCGCACGGGCGCTTGCAGAACGCGCGCGTGAACTGCCCTTTCCCCGCGACGAAGCTGGGCTAACCAGGCTCTTCAATCTGGACCGTGGCTGGTTTCTCGATTACCGATCGCCAGTCGTCCGGGAAATACACGCATTGAGCGTAGCGCGTCTTGGAATCGACGCCAGGAAGTAGTCGTGTGCAGGGCCGCAAAGTGGTCCTCACCAGCCCGCGGAAATCAGACTTCGCGATCGAGGCCGTACTTCACATTTTGGTCGACACCAGGAGCTCGATATAGACGTTGGCATCGGGTTCCGGTCGGCGATTGATCGTGGCAGTGGCACGCCCGGCCTCTGCTCACGCCACCCGGAAAAATCTGGTCCGAATGCAGGCAGCGCAGAGGACATCGCGTGGCCGGACGAGCGACCTCCGCCGGCTGTCGTTCCGGGCTCAGGTGAGAGGCACGTGCCCGGAAGAATCAAGGGGACTGTCAGGCAAAACATTGAGCAACTGCATCGTCTTGGTCGCAATGGCGACAAACGCCGGACCAGCGACAGCGCCACCAAAATGTGAACCTTTGCGCGGATTATCGATGGAGACGGCGATGATCACGCGCGGATGCACTGCGGGAATGATGCCGACGAACGACGCGCGATATTGACTACGATCGTAACCGTGCGACGTCCAGCGATACGCGGTTCCGGTCTTGCCGGCGACAGAGAAGCCGTTCACGACCGCATCGGGTGCAGTGCCGTTGGCGCTCACCACCCGTTGCATCATCGCCCGAACCTCCTGCGCGGTGCGGGCCGAATACAGGCGATGACCGGTGGCGGGTGCGTCGAGGCGATGGACTGTCGCAGGCACTATGACGCCGTCGTTGGCGAAGACGGTGTATGCCTGCGCCAGTTGCAGCAACGAGGCGGACAGGCCGTAACCGTAACCCATGGTCGCCTGTTCGATGCGGCGCCAGTGGTTCCAGGGGCGCACGCTACCGCGCGCCGCACCGGGTAGCCCCGCGTGCGGAGCCTTCCCCAGCCCCAGTTCATGGAAGTTCTGCCACATGTCCTTCGACGGCATCATCAACGCGATTTTTGTGGTGCCCACGTTACTCGATTTTTCGATCACGCCAGCCACCGTGAGCGTGCCAAAGTCGGCGTCGTCGTGAATCGTCGCGCCATCTAGTCGAATACGGCCGTGGTCCGTCGTCACGATCGAATCAGGCGTGATGCGACCTTGCTGCAAGGCGAGCGCGATGGTCAGCGGCTTCATCACCGAGCCGGGTTCGAACACGTCGGTGACGGCGCGGTTGCGCATCTGCAAGCCGCTGGTGCGAGCGCGGCTGTTCGGATCGAAACTTGGCCAGTTCGCCATGGCGAGGATCTCGCCCGTGTGTGCGTCGAGCACGATTGCCGAGCCCGAGTGCGCGTCGAAGTGCTGAACGGTGTCCTGTAGCGCGTGATAGGCGGCGTACTGGATCGGCGAATCAAGCGCGAGCTGAACGTCCGCACCATCGCGCGGCGTGGAATGCGCGAGCGAGGCAATGATGTCGCCGCGCGCATTATGCAGTGCGCGTCGCCAGCCATCCACGCCCGAGAGCTGGCTGTTGGCCGCTCGCTCAATGCCTTCCTGTCCGCGTCCGTCAATGCCCGTAAAGCCCACGACATTGGATGCGATCGCCGACTCGGGATAGAAGCGCCGATAACCCTTGCTCGCATAGACACCAGGCAGGTCGAGTTGCATCGCACGCGCGGCTAGATCGGGGGTGATCTGGCGGGACAGATAGACGAAGCGGCGATGCGAGGCGTACGCGTGCGCGATCAGATCGGGATCGATATGGAGCACGCCCGCGAGCGCGTCGATTTGCGTAGTGGATGCCGGGGCATCAGGTGCCCCGGCGTCAAGCCACAGAGTGCGGGTGGGCAGATTGAGCGCGAGAGGGCGGCCATCACGATCGACGATGCGTCCCCTGGAAGCTGGCAGTTCGATGTCGCTGACCTGGCGGATTTCTCCCTGGTGTTGGTAGAAGTCGTCTTCAACGCACTGTACCCACGCCGCGCGGCAGATCAGGGTGAGGAACGCGCCAGTGAAAAGCAGGCCCGCGAAGCTGGACCGTCCACGATGAAAACGAGGGAGGCTCAGGTCGTGGCGGCTGAAGCTGAAGTATTTGCGTGCTTTCGACATCCGGCGGGTCGTATCTCCAGTCGGGCGTGTGGGTCGAGATGAGGTGGCGCACGAGTTGTATCGCTAACCGGTGTGCGCGCGCAGGCTGCTGCGAGGCTACTGGCGCAGCGGTTGCACGGCAGCGCGGGACAGCCAGTAGTTCATGCGGCCCTGCGGGCCCGCAACGAGGACGGCATCCGGACTGGGTACGCCGTCGTCGTCGATCGTGCAGAGGACCGTGCCGTCGTGAATCATCGTGACCTGTTGTGCGGCGGCCATGCGCGCGAGCACGTCGGCCTTGAGGGGATAGAGGCGGGTGAACATGTCGTAGCTGATTGCAGCCGGCACGTCGCCGGTTACACGGACCGGAGAGCCATGCGGGCACGACTGTGCCTGCGCGGTGACGGCACTGGCGGCGAGCAGGAGGAAAAGGCCTGTCTGTTTCATGATCGGAGTGTCGAAGAGAGATTTCCCGCGGGGCACGACCCACAAGCGGTCTTTCACGGCCCAGTTTGCGAAGAAGCGGGATCGGCCGGGCGAGGCACAAAAGCAGGAGCGTGTGGAAAGTGCGATGGTCGCTGAAATGTTTGGCTGGTTGGAGAAGAGTCAAGTGCGCTTGACAGGTGCCTTCATGAAGGCTGCGCAGATCAACCAGCAGAACACGAGGCCTGAGCACGTATAGAAAACGGTGTTCGGGCCGTCGTGTTTGAGCAGCCAGCCGCCCACCACTCCGCCGAGCGCGAGCCCGATCGACTGCGTGGTGTTATAGACGCCCGTGGCCGCGCCCTTGCGGTTGCCCGGCGCGAGCTTCGACACCAGCGAAGGCTGCGACGCTTCCAGAATATTGAAGCCGAGGAAGTACACGAACAGCACGGCGGCCACGATTGCTATGGTATGCGCAAGCGAGCCGAGCAGAAGCTGGCCGATCAGAATAAGCCCAATGGCCGAGACCACCACGGCCTTCATCTTGCCCTTCTTCTCCGCCGCGATGATGGCCGGCACCATCAGCACGAACGAGAGGCCCATCACGGGCAGATAGATCATCCAGTGCGAGGCGACCGGCAGGCCCGCATCGACGAGCAGGCGCGGCACCACGAGGAACAGCGCGGTTTGCGTCGCGTGCAGCACCAGCACGCCGAAATTCAGGCGCAGCAGCTCGACGTTGTGCAGGACTTCGGAGAACGGCGCGCGCACGTGCACGGGCTTGGGCGCGTCGGGCACGATCCAGAGCACCACGCCCACCGCGATGATCGAGAACACGCCGACCAGCGTGAAGAGGCCACTCATGCCGAGCCAGTGCACCACGATGGGCGCGCCGACGATCGCCACCGCGAACGAGATGCCGATCGAGCCGCCCACCATCGCCATGGCCTTGGTGCGGTTCTGCTCGCTGGTGAGATCGGCGATGAAGGCCAGCACGGCCGACGACACCGCGCCCATGCCCTGGATCACCCGTCCAACGATAATCCACGTCATGTCGTGCGCGCCCGCGGCCACGAAGCTGCCGATCGCGAAGATCACGAGGCCGGCGGCGATCACGGGCTTGCGGCCGATGCGGTCGGAGATCCAGCCGTAGAAAATGTACAGGAGCGACTGCGTCACGCCGTACGCACCGAGCGCGATGCCGACGAGCAGCAGGTTGTCGCCGCCGGGAATGGTTTTCGCGTAAACCGAAAACACCGGCATGATCATGAAGAGGCCGAGCATGCGCAGCGCGAAGATCGCGGCAAGCGACATCGTCGCGCGCCTTTCGGATGCGGTGAGGCCTGGCGTCACAGCTGACGAAGAGGATGAAGTTTGCATGTCGGCACAATCAAAAAAAGACCCAGCGCAGAGGCTGGGCCAAAGCTGCCACCGATACGACGGCGGCGACCGGACATTGCGTCCAGGTTCGGAAACAGCACGTGGCCAATTCCCGCCACCGTGCTGCGAGCAATGAAGCAATTAAGGCATAACGTGCCATATCGCGTAATCTAGCCACGAAAAATTAAGTGAATCTTAAATTAGCGCCCAGGCGGGCATCATCTGATTGCCGTTGCGATCGTCAAGCAAAAATACGATGGAAGGCGCGTCATCGAACGCGTAAGATTGACGGCTGAAGACCGGCTCGACCCGGGGCGGCCGGGTAACGTGCGGGGACATCGAGGCCGTCTCGACGCCCTGAATCATGGTTGCCACGCGGGCGAGTCGGCCAGGAAGAAGCCATGCCGGAGATGTCTGCTACGTTCCCGGTACGGGGAAACTGTCACGGGACGGAGCAAGATGACTGTGAATGTGAAGCGCCGGATGGCGGCGTGTGTTGCATGCCTCGTGCTGGCCGCCTGTAGCGACCATTCGGCCGTTTCGACAATTGCTGCATTGCCTCTGGTCTTTAGCGGTACCTCGCCAACCCCGCCATTGACTGTCGCTGATTGCGTGATGCACGACTGGAAGCTCTCGACGCACAACCTTGCTCTTACGTCCACGCGCGCGGCCTGGCGAATCAGCGCCAGTTCGTGGTTTCAGGGCGTGGAGTTAGGCGTAGTACTTCGGCGTCGGAGCCATCGCACGCGCGCCGAATTTTTCGAGGGGCGTATTGCGCCGTCGCGTTATCTGGCGATCGTCCAGCACTGTCTCGTGCCGGGCGGGCACACGACTGGCGAACGATCGCCCGAGTTGCGCACTCATGCAGCGACGCTTCGCTAAGGCCGACATGCGGCGCCGTGCAGACCGGCGCGCTGTCACGGGCGAGCGGCGCGGTTCACTTGTCCACCAGATAGCGTTGCGCGAGCGCTTCGTAAAGCGGCGGCGCGAAGAGCTTCGAGACCTGACTCGCCACAAGCGCCGTAGCCATCAGCGAAATCACCAGCGCGTGGCCGTTGATCATTTCGATGACGATCACGAACGCCGTGATCGGGCTCTGTGTGACGGCGGCGAGATAGCCGACCATCCCCAGTGCGATAAGCATCGGCAACTGCATATGACCGAAGACCATGTGAAGGGTGTTGCCGATGCCCGCGCCGATCGCCAGCGACGGGGCGAACAAACCGCCCGGTGTGCCGGGCAGGTAGGAGCCGACCATCGATGCAATCTTCAGCAGCGGATAGGCCACGCCCAGTTGCGAGTGACCTTCGAGCATGCCACGCGCTTCCGCGTAGCCACTTCCGAACAGATGGCCGCCACTGGCCACGCCGATCACGGCGATAAACAGGCCACATACTGCGCCAAATGCCACGGGCCGTTCGCCTCGCAGCGCGATTAGTCGGTCTGGCATCCACTTTCTGGTGTTGAGCAGCAACCAGCAGAACACGCCGCCCGCGATGCCGGTCACCACACCCACCAGGACTACTGCGATGGCGAGAAGATTGGGCAGATTGCTATTGATCGCGATCGTGCCGAAATAGACGTAGTTGCCCTGCAGCGCGAGCGATACCACGCCGGAGAAAATGATTGCGGTGATGATGACGCCGCTCGTGCGTGCCTCGAAGCTTCGCGTCAGTTCCTCGATCGCGAAGACTACGCCTGCGAGTGGCGCGTTGAACGCCGCCGACAAACCGGCCGCTGCGCCCGCAAGTGCGAGCTTGTGCTCGAGTCCCGCGCGGTAGACGCCGCGCAAACGCGCTGGATAGAAGCGTCGCAGCGAGAACATGAGCGCGGCACCGACATGGATGGTCGGACCTTCACGGCCGATGGTGAAGCCGCCCAGGATCGCGAGAAATGAGAGGGCGATCTTGCCGACCAGAATGCGTAGTGTCAGCAGGCGTGGCCCCAGGTCGCGCACGTCATGCAGCGACGCGATGACCTGAGGAATGCCACTGCCTTCGGACCCGGGAAACCACCGGCGCGTGATCCAGACGCCCAGCGCCGCCACGGCGGGGGTCACGATGAGGGGTGCCCATGGAGCGCGGGCTGTCATGTGCAGGAACGCCTCGTAGCCGAAGTCGATCATCCTCGCATACAGTACGGCAACGAGACCGGTTGCGACGGCGCCGAGCCAGAACATCCCGAAGTAGAACCAGTGGCGTTGCCGGCGAAGCAGCCGCGGACGTTCGAAAAGAGCGAGCATGCGCATGAGAAATGCCCAAAGTGTCAATTAGGGCACATTGTGACATAAATATGAGGTTGCCCTCGACGGCGTTTAGCCGCCGGTGCCGTCGAAGACCCAGTGGAATGTGCCATAGATCGCCTTGTGCTTCGCGGCCAGGCTTAGCAGAAACTGCTCGCCCTTAGGCGAGAGATGCACCTGAACCTGCCGGCGGTCTGCGGGATCGGTCTTGCGTATCACGAGGCCTGCCGACTCGCAGCGCGAGACGAGGGCTGCTGTACCGTTCGGAGCGGCCTGTAGCCGCTCGGCAAGTTCGCCGACCGTCGCCCATTGCCGTCCAGGGAAACCGCGCACATGCAACAGTAACTGGTATTGAAGCGTTGTAATGCCGGCTTCGTTAGCGATCTCTTCGGAAGCGCGCAGGAATCTTCGCAGGTCGTAACGGAACACCGACATCGCTTCCAGCTCATGTTTGCCGGGGAGTCTGTTTTTGGGTGTTATGGATGAATTCATGTGCGGTCCCTGGTGACTACTGGTTGTGCCCAGGGATTATCTCCTGGCAGATGACTGGCTGCCCGAGCCAATCATTGTGTTGGGGGTACAGTGGAGTCAAAGGGCCGCCTGTCGGCGGGAGCGTACCGTGCGCGTGCGTTCAGCCAAGGCTGATGCGACGGCCTCGGTTCGTTCGTACAGACCTATGGTGGTCAGGCAGCGACGCGAGTCTGTTGCGACTGCTTGCGGTCGGATTTATCGCCGCGGCACGGCCCCAGGATGGCGAGCGCGATCGTTCGCATCGAGCGAGAGCTTTCCGAAGGCGATTTCATCCGCCGGTTCAAGGCACCTGTCGATGGGTCCGCCGAAGGCAGCTTTCTCGTCTGGTTCACCGACGTTGTAGCGAGATGGCGGCGCCTCTGCGGCAGGGGTGTAGCCGGAGATCGCGAGCGAGGTCGCCAGAAATCCTGGCACCCGGACGACGATCCAGGCGACGCAGATTACATTTTTTCCTTGACGCCGGCACTGATGAGCCACCAGTTAACGGGATAGCTCGTGGCAAACCCTGCCAGCATGGCGAGCTGCATTGCAAACCAGAACTCGGGGCTCGCGACTCCGGCGATTCCCCCATAAACTGGCTTGAACCACCGGAACTGGATGATGGCCATCATTCCATACATGCCCACCTGCCACGCCGTGATGGAGGCAACGTCCGCTTTGACGGCGGCCAGCACGCCTGCTCCCACGGACAGGCCTCGCATCGGCTTGATCGTGAAGTACTGAAAGACGATGCCCACTAAAAAGGCAACAATGAAATCCGGAATCCACACAGCGAAGGTTTTCTCGTTAAAAACGGTATGCCACCCGAACATCACCGCTAATGCGGGAAATGCGAAAACCGACCATTCGACAACTATGTCGCCAAGCGTACACCCGGCACCGCAGTGACTCGTGCCTTTCATCACCATCGCCGCGAACGGCTGTGCATCTTTTTTCGTTACCGCGTCCGCGCCGTTGCGCCCCCAACCAAGGTAGGCAGCCAACCACAAAACGGTTCCGAACAGCGCTGTGAGCGGCCAGACGAGGTTCATGATTCGCATTTTCTGCGGGTACCGAATCTCATCAACTATGATGGCGACGGCACAAACGGCGCCCATAACAATCGAGGTGACCGAAAGGATTTCAAGCCAGGTCGGAAAAATCCCGTAAGTCATAGCTTATTGTCTGGCAGTAGGTGTCAAAGCGAGCGCAAAGCTTGTGCCGGCCACAACGACCGGTTATGAGCGCACAACGCCAAGACAGGGGGCTAGCTCAATGTCGCCCCGTGGCCGAGTGCCGCCGCAGGCGGTGGGGCCCGGCTGGGGCGCATCGAGCTTAGGCGAGGGGCCGAGCGCGACCCGACGTGGACTCTGGACTTCGAGCGACGTCGAAGACCGATTTCATCGCGGGGTTGCCGCCGATAAAGCAGGTACGACCGTCGTCACCGTGGATTAGCAAGCAAATAGCGTCCGTGAGCCATCCGTTGTGCAGTCCCATACCAGCGGGCGTCCAACGGGTTGGACCACTTCGCTAGCAACCATTGCCCTGGAGCCGTTACGCCTACCCGCTTTGGAGTTGAACGACTGATATCGCCCGAAACGGAGGACATGCGGACATGCAAAAAGAGGCTGAAATTAGATACTCTTAGAAAGCAGTAACGAACCTTTCACGGAGGACGGGATGCATAGCAACGCCGGGCAGTTTGCGGGATCACCAGCAAAGGAGTCGTCCAATGCGTCGAACGCGTCAGGATGGCCGGGTAAGCCGGGTCCGAAATCCGGCGATCAGTCGGGAACCGATCGTCTCAGGACCGCAGACTACGATGAAATCACGGACCGCGTTCGCGAGAGGGCCTATCAACTATGGCAAGCCGCAGGATCACCGGAAAATTGTGCGGACGACTTTTGGTATGAAGCGGAAAAGCAGTTGCGCGCGGTCGTGGTTTCCATGAAAGAAGGGCAGCCCTAGTAGGCGCGCATCCGCCTTTCACGACGCTCTCGTACCGATGAGCGTTGTTCGAAGGCGCAGCGCTCCTGTCGGCGCTCATCGCGACCGTACGTGCCGCATGACTCCAGATGTCCGACGCCCCTGAACAGCGCCGCATCAAGCTCGATTCAACGCGGCGACGCGCTGGGTCTCGAGTTCGGTGTGGAAGTCATCGAGGGGCGTCACCAACCGGGTTGGATCAAAATCGGCCCAATGGCCGTCCTGCCAGAGCCCAGTCGCCTCCTCAATATCGGTGCCGTGTGCACTGCGCAAGACCTCCGCAGCGGAGGGCTTTAGCGCCGAACTTACGTGTACGGCCAGCAAGACGCCCGCTTCGCGCTCATGCGGCGCGTGCAGCGGCGTTACGGTCGCGCGGCGTCCTCCGCCGCGCGTCGCGAACATGGCGCCCGCGAGCGATCCGACATAGGCGCCAACAGCGATCGCCACGGCGAGGATCAGCACCGAGTGAAAGATAACGAGTGACAAAATGCTCGCGACAAGCACGCCTGCTACGGCTCCCATCGCTACGCCACCCGCAGCGCCAATACCGGCCGGACGCGCCTGCGGATCGGCGTATTCGTCTCCGCCAACCGGAAAACGGGCGTGTTGCCCACTCGGATTTACGTAGAACGCGGCTATATCTTCCTCAACAAATCCGTTGTTCAGAAGTCGTTCTTTGGTCGTCTCCGCGGCCGCAAACGTCAGGAAACGTGCTGCAAGGATCTGTGACATGGCTTTCTCCGCTTTCGTATGCGGGAAATCACCCGCAATAACAGAGAGCGCAAACAGCGTACCGCAACGGATCTATGGCTCCCGAATGCGCTACGGTGGGTGCGCAAATTGCTTCGATTCGGATGTCAATCGGCGGGAGAGAATCATGCGACACCAGCGTAACGAACAAACGCAGCAAAAGGGACGCGTCGAAGTTCAGAACCGCAAGCCGCGACCCACGCGGCAGAGCGAACTCGATGAACTCGAAATGCGCAAACATGAACAATCGGAAAACGAGCTTCCGTCTACGCAGGATAAGAATCCAGTCCCGCCGGGCACGACGCGTCGGTAGTGCTTGTGCCGGCTCCCAGCATCGTTGGTCCAACCAGATTAATCCAGCAGCGGCGGCACGCACTCCTGAGAAAGCATGCTCGATTGCCTCGCCCAAACAACCGAGCGTGGAAGCATAAGATTTGAGCGTTCTTCGCGCTTTCGGAGCAATCCTTACGTAATGCTTTTTTGTGCGTGCGCGCGTTATGCGGCGTGGAACGAAGGGCGCAACCCAGCCGATCCACGCGATAAAGCGCAACGAAGCGTGCTTCGCTACTGTTTGTCCGCTTTCACGCTAATGGCGACGATCTCGTACTCGGTCGGGGCATGCTCGTTCGCTGCCCGTTCGGCTTCTTGGCGCGAAGAAAACGACATGGCCCCGTCAATTTCAGGCGCCATGCCAATGTCGCCATCTTCGGCGTGGTGAAGATATTGCTCACCGGTCTTGATCACATACACGGTCTTCATGGTGTCCTCACTGTCTCCGAACGGGTTTGGGCGACCGATGCCATTTTGTTTTGTCCGCTGCGTGCAGCGAGTCACACCGGCCACCTCAACGCTGCCACGCCGACGTCCTCTGCGTGATATGTCATAGCAACGCATCGAGCGTGATCGGCAGTTCGCGCACGCGCTTGCCGGTCGCGTGATAGATCGCGTTGGCGATCGCCGCCGCTACACCTACCACGCCAATTTCGCCCACGCCCTTCGCGCCGAGCGGATTCACCACGTCGTCGTGCTCATCCACGAACAGCACATCAATGGCGTCGATATCGGCATTCACGGGTACGTGGTAATCGGCAAGATTGTGATTCATGATGCGCCCGATCGTCGGGTCGACCTGCGCGTGTTCGTACAGCGCCGTGCCGATTCCCCAGACCACACCGCCCGCGATCTGGTTAGCGGCAGTCTTCGGATTGACGATACGCCCCGCGGCAATGGCGCTCACCACGCGCGCGATGCGAATCGTGCCGAGCGCCTCGTCGACGCGTGCTTCGACGAATACCGCTGAATGAGTCGCCATCGAATAGCGCTGCTGCAACTCCTCGGGCTTGAGCGTGATCTGCTCTTCGAGGGTCTTCATACCCGCGCGCGCGAGCAGTTCGCCGATGGCCAGGCGCGTCGTTCCGTGCTTCGGGCCGCGTGCCAACACCGCCTCGCCGTCTGCGATCGTGAGCGCTTCGCTGAGCGCGTCGGCGTCAAAATTCGCCCAACCCGCGCCGCCGTGCGCGACCAGGAGCTGCGCGAGGCGCGCGCGCAGCCGCGTGCAAGCCACCGAGGCCGCGCTGCCCACCGACGAAACCGTCCAGGAACCGCCTTCGATCGGCGCGGGTGGCAACGAGGTGTCGCCGAGCGTGAATTGCACCTCGCCGATAGGCAGGTGCAGCGCATCAGCGGCGATCTGTGAAATCGCGGTGTACGTGCCGGTGCCGATATCGGCGGTGGCGCTCGAAAGCGCCAGCCGGCCGTCGCCGCGCAGCACGGCGCGTACGCTCGCTTCCGTCTGCATCGCGTCCCAGACACCTGTCGCCATGCCGTAGCCGACCAGTTCGTGGCCGTCGCGCATCGTGCGCGGGGTGGCGACGCGGGCTCCCCAACCGAAGCGCTCCGCGCCCTGCGCGTAACAGTCGAGCAGCGCCTTGCTGGAAAACGGTCGCTTCTTATTGGCGTCTTCATCCGCGTAGTTACGGATGCGCAATTCGAGCGGGTCCATCCGAAGCGCCGCGGCGAGTTCGTCCATCGCGCATTCGAGTGCGTAGAGGCCTTGCGCGGCGCCGGGCGCGCGCATATCGCAGGGCGTCGGCAAGTCCAGGCGGCCGAGCTTGTACCCCAACTGGACGTGATCGGCGCGATAAAGCTGGCCGGCCCAGTTGACCACCACGTCTGTGAAGTCCTCGTACTGCGAAGTCTCGCCGACGGCTTCGTGAATCACGGCCTGCAAGCGCCCGTCGCGACGCGCGCCGAGCGCGACATGCTGGATCGTGGCGGGGCGATGCCCGGAGGTGAACATCTGCGCCCGCGTGAGCGTGACGCGCACGGGGCGGTGCAGGGCGCGCGCCGCCAGCAGCGCGAGCGGCAGATGATATTGCGGCCGCAGTCCCGATCCGAAGGCGCCGCCAACGAATGGCGACACCACGCGCACGCGCTCGCGCGTCAGGCCGAACACCTTCATTAGATATTGCTGCGTGTTGCCCACGCCCTGAGTTTTCTCGTAGACGGTGAATCGGCCGTCCGCCGTTGGCACGACGGTGCAGCCGTGCATTTCCATCGGCTGATGGAATTCCATCGGCGTGGAGTAGAACGCGTCGCTGCAGACATCGGCGCGCCCGAGCGCGGCATAGGCCTCGCCGCGTGGCGCGGGCGGGGGTTCGAAGCCGCCTTTCTCGGTGGACGGCACGACGGCATCCTTGAGGACGGCCGCGAGTTCGGTCTGATGCGCTTCACTGCGATAGCGCGTGTGCACCAGCGAGGCGGTGTAGTGGGCGAGTTCCAGCGTTTCGGCCAGGACCAGCGCAACCGGCTGCCCCGCGAAGCGCACGTGCGAATCGCCGAGCGGCCGTAAAGGCGAGCCGCCCGGCGCGATCTGGTCCTTCCAGTCCGCATCGTTGTCGGCGAGAGTGGGGCGGTTTTCGTGCGTCAGCACAGACAGCACGCCGGGCAGCGCCAGCGCCGCCGACGTATCGATGGCGACGATTTCTCCGCGCGCAATCGGTGCATTGACGACGACGCCGTAGACGAGTCCGTCCGCGTGAAACTCCGCCGCGTAGCGCGCCGCGCCGGTGACCTTGCTGTGGGCGTCCACGCGGGGCAGCGGCGCGCCGATACACGCCGCAGGCTTCTGGAAAGCGGTGCTCATACTTCGTCCTCCTCGTCGTGCGTCGATGCTTCGGTTGGGGCGAGCGCGCGCTCGAATGCGCGGATGATCGCGCGGCGCGCGAGTTCGACCTTGAACGCGTTTCCGGGACGCGGATCGGCGCGCGCCGTTACCGCATCGGCGAAACGCGCCTGCGCGCCCGTATCGTCGGCAGCCTGGCCCAACAGCGAGGCTTCGGCCGCACGATCGCGCCACGGCTTATGAGCGACACCGCCCAGCGCACAACCCAGCGCCGCGATCCTGCCGTCCTCCACCCGCACGCCGAGAGCAACCGAAACCAGCGCAAAAGCATAGGAGTGGCGGTCGCGCAGCTTCAGATACGTCGCGTGCTGCGCATAGCCTTCGGCGGGCAACTCGACCGCGGTAATCAACTCCTCCTCGGCGAGCACGGTTTCGCGATGCGGCGTGCTACCCGGCAAACGATGCAGGGCGTCGAAGGGCAGCGAGCGCGAGCCCCGGCTTCCGGCCACATGCACGCTAGCATCGAGCGCTTCGAGCGCCACGCACATATCGGACGGATGGGTCGCAATGCAGTGCTCGCTCGCGCCAAAGATCGCATGCATGCGATTCACGCCGTCGAGCGCTGCGCAGCCCGTGCCGGGCGCGCGCTTGTTACAGCAGGTCGTCGGATCGTAGAAGTACATGCAGCGCGTGCGTTGCAACAGATTGCCGCCGACGCTAGCGGCATTGCGAATCTGCGCGGATGCTCCCGCGAGTAAAGCCTGTGCGAGCAGGGGATAGCGTGCGCGCACGCGCGCATCCCAGGCGAGCGCACTATTGCTGACCAATGCGCCGATTTTCAGGCCGCCTGACGGCGTCGCGTCGACGCCCCGCAAAGGCAGGCGCGTGATGTCGATGACGGTGGTAGGACGTAGCACGTCCTCGCGCATGAGATCGACGAGATTGGTGCCCCCTGCGAGAAACTGCGCGTGGGGCGTGATCGCATGCTGGCGCACGGCGTCGGCGACGCTGGTGGCGCGGGTGTAAGCGAAGCGGTTCATCGCGCATCCTCCTCGGTGTCCGGTCGGCTTGGTTGCTGCGGTTGCCGAGTTTGCATTTGCGCGCAGCGCAAGCTCTCAACGGCATCGGCGATATTTACATACGCGCCGCAGCGGCACAGATTGCCGCTCATCTGCTCGCGGACGTCGTCGCGGGACTGCGCATGTCCTTCCGCGAGCAAACCAATCGCCGAGCAGATCTGGCCCGGCGTGCAGTAGCCGCACTGGAACGCATCGTGGTCGACGAACGCCTGCTGAACCGGATGCAGGTTCTGCCCTTGCGCCAGCCCCTCGATCGTCGTGATGTGAGCGCCGTCATGCACCAGGGCGAGCGCAAGACATGCATTGATGCGCGTGCCGTTCACCAACACCGTACACGCGCCGCATTGGCCATGGTCGCAACCTTTTTTCGTGCCGAACAGATGAAGCTGTTCGCGCAGCAGGTCGAGCAGGCTGGTCCACGGTTCGACGTTGAGCGCATGTTCCGCACCATTGACGATGAGGCTGAGCGGGACCGCGTCGGCTACGTTCGGAGCCGGCTGCAATTCGGAACGTGACGGCGTGTGGCGGGGGGGGTTAGTCGATGTCTGCATGGTTTCCCTCGTGTCGGGTGGTGGGATGGTTGTATGGTGATGTGAAGAAAACGGATTCGACGAAAAGGGACGTCGTTCACGTGCTGCGCAACCGCCTTGCCCGGGCGACCGATGCGCGCTTTTTCGTCTTCGACGGCTTCCGATGCTGGGGCAACGCGGAGAAAAAGCGTCGAAACGCTGCGTAACCCGGATGCGCCAGCGACCGCTGCACGCGCATGGACGCATGACAAATAGTCAGGAATGTTGAGTGCTCGCCTACGGTTCGAACGGAGACGTTAATGAGCCGGATATTGTTGGCAGACGACGATGCAGGTTTTCGCGATTCGCTACAGGCACTTCTAGTCGAATCCGGGCATAGCGTGCGCGCGGTCGGAAATGGACTGGAGGCGCTTTCGGCGGCGTTGAAAGAGCTGCCCGATGTGATTGTCTCCGACATTCATATGCCTGTGCTTGACGGCCCGGACGCAGTCGTGATGTTGAGAACCATCGCGCGCTTCTCCAACGTTCCGGTGGTGTTGATGTCGGGCGAAGCGGCGAGCGAAAGCGTGCCGGTCGAGCGATTTTTCCACAAGCCGTTCGACCCGCAGGTTCTGGTCGATATGCTCGGCCGCCTTGCGGTGCGCTCGCATGCTGCAAGCCGATTCGCACGGGTTGCGTCCGTCTCGGCGCCCAACAGCAACGACGATTCAACCGTGACGACGTGCCTGCCGGAACAACTCCACGAGCGTATTGTGCATGCCTTGGCGCTGCTTGCGGAGCAGGAGATGCGCGTGGTGCGATTAGAGCGCCACGGATTCGACACGACGCTGGCTGTCGATGTGTGCGAAGCGTTGGCGGGCAGCGTGGCCGCGCTCTCGCGTTATCAGCAGGAAGTGACGTCCCGGGGCGCACGCACGCCGGGAACGGGCGTTGCAGAGTGACGCGCATTGCGCGCGTCTTCGTCGGCAAAGTCAGCGTGGGCGCGGCCAACTTTCCTTGGGAGACATCGGATGAGCATACTATCGGCACTCGGACTGGGTTCCGAAAAGAAGGTCCGTTATGCGATTGTCGGTCTCGGCGATATCGCGCAGGAGGCGATGATGCCCGGCGTCGCCCACACGGGCAATTCCGAAATCACCGCGCTCGTGACCGGCGACCCCGAAAAAGCCCGCAAAGTGGGCGAGCAATACGGTGTTGCGCATACCTACACGTACGAGCAGTTTGATCAGATGCTCGGATCGGGGCAGGTGGATGCCATCTACGTGGCGACGCCCAACTGGCGGCACGCCGAATTCGTGCTTCCCGCGCTGAAGGCCGGCATCCATGTGCTGGTCGAGAAACCGCTCGAGGTCACGACGCAGCAATCGCGAATGATGATGGAGGCGGCAAGCGCGTCATTGGCGAAATTGATGGTGGCGTATCGGCTGCACTTCGAACCGGCGACGCTGTCGGTCATCGAGCGCATTCGTTCGGGCGAACTCGGGGAAATGCAGGTCTTCACGTCGATCTTCACGCAGCGCGTCGACCCCGACAATCATCGCGCGAAAAACGGTATTCAAGCCGGACCAATCTTCGACATGGCCCCATACCCCGTCAACGCGGCCCGCATGGTTTTTGAAGCGGAGCCGGAAGAGGTGTTGTCGGCGGTCGGTGTGCGGCACGCAGGGAGCGGTTTCGGCTCATTTGACGACATGGTGGCCGTCACGCTCAAATTTCCCGGTGAGCGTCTGGCGCAATTTGTCGTTTCCTATTCCCTCAACAATCTCGACACATTCTTTGCCGCGGGCACGAAGGGGAGCATTGCGCTGCGTCCCGCGTACATCTACGGAAAGCCGTTTCAGCAGGCTGTCACGATCGGAGAAAACGAAGAGTCGCATACCTTCAGGAATACCGATCACTTCGGCGGAGAACTCAAATACTTCTCGGATTGCATCTTGAACGACCGGGACCCGGAGCCCGATGCCGAAGAGGGCTTCGCGGATGTGCGCGTGATCGAAGGCATCGTGCAGGCGCTGGAGACCGGCGCGCCGGTGAGGCTCGATCCATTCGAGCGCGCGCGGCGCATCGATCCCGTCGCGCAACTTGAAACTCTGCGCGCCGTGAAAGCGCCCGACCTGGTGGATGCGAGCAATCCGGGCGAGGGCGTCGACAAGTCGCCGAAGAACTGAAGCCGGCCAGTTCGCTGCCGCCGTGCGGGCGGGGTGGCGGCAGCGGCGATCAATGCAGCGGCTGCGTATCCTGCATCTGGAGATGCCGCCAGATGATGATGCCGGCTGTGTGTGTGAACGCTGCGGCCAGCTCGATATCGAGTTCCGAAGGCATTCGTGGCTCTTCGAAATACATCGCAAGCGAACCCACGAGCGTGCCTTCCGAGGTTTCCACCGGAAACGACCAGCAGCCGCGATAGCCGAACCGCTTCGCCAGCCACGTCCACGCTCGCCACCTGGGCTCGTCGAGAACATCGCGTGTCACGACCGGTCTGCCGGTCGCCACGGCCAGCCCGCAGGCCAGCGACTCGGTGGAGATGCGAAATCCCGCCACGCACCGGGCGTAGGCGTCGGACATGCCCACCACGTGATTGAGCACGTCGCCCTCGGCGATATAAAAGGCGCAACGGCGTTTGTCGTCCGCCTGACTGACCAGCGAGCGGATCAGGATGCCCAGCGAGCTATCGAGCGGCCGACCGTTCATGGCCGACTGGAACGCCTCTTTCTGGGCGGACAGCCACGCCTGGTTGCGCCGCAGGGCCACTTCCGCACGGGTCCGGTCGGTGATGTCGGCGAAAGTGATCGCCACGCCGGCCACCGCGCCGGTCTCAGACACATAGGGAAACGTCTTGCGCAGAAACGATCTCCCTTCGTCATTCGCGACGATCGCGTGACGGGCGGCGCCCGAATCGAGCACGGTGGCGATGTCGGTGTAGAAGTTGAGGTCGGAAAATTTGGGCACGAGATCGGCGATGCTTCGGCCGATATCGGCAGGCGCCAACGGCAGCACGTCCCGCATGGACGGCGTGAACCAGCGGACCTTCAATTCCCGGTCGAGAAAAATCGTCATGATCGAGCCGGCAAGCAGGACGCGGCTCTGCATGGCCAGTTGCACGACGTGATCCTGCAAGCGGGTATTGGCTTCGTTCAGATCGTCGTTGCTACGGCTGAGTTCGTCGTTGGATGCCGAGAGTTCCTCGTTGAGCGCCTGCAACTCCTCGCGCGACGCTTCCAGTTCCTCGCGCGAGATGTTCGCCTGCTCCGAGGCATCGACGTCCAGCGCGGCGTCGCCGGTTAGATCGGCGTGCATGTCCCGTCCGGCGAGGGTGTCCGGCGCATCGGGATCGCGAATGAACGAGACGAGAATCCGCATGCATCGCGCGTCAGCCGGGGTATCGAGCGGCGTGAGGCGCACGGCCATTGAGGTGTCGCCCGTGGCGCGGTCGAACAATTGGGTCAGGACAAGCGGCTTTCGCTCGTTCAGCGCGTCCCGCACGGAGAGGCGAAGGTGCGCGGACCATTGGCGTGGCACCAGATCGGTCAGCTTGAGCGTCGGTTCACCGGCGGGAAGTTTGAGAATGGTTTCCGTGTTGCCGTAGATCCGCAGGACAGTGCATTCATCGTCGATCAGCACCGACGGGATGTTGGCCTGTTCCTGCGCCGTTCTCAGGACGGCGAGGTTGGCCGCACCCGCGGCGGCAGGACGTTTGCGGGGCGGGGCAGATTCGCGTGCGTCGGGCGCGGCTCTGATCTTGCGGTGAATATTCCAGAGCCGCGAGACGGCCAGGAAGTCTTGCTGGTCGAGCGGATATGGCTCGCTCCTGCCCAGAAAAAGGCAGCCGCCCGTGCGCAACGCGCGATGCAGGGCATGGAGTACGTCCCGGGCGGTCTCGGGCTTGAGATAGATGAGCAGATTCCGGCAGGTGACGAGGTCGAGGTCCGCGAAGGGCGGGTCGGCGAGCAGATCGTGCGGGGCGAAAACGATCTTCTGCCGCAGCGCCCGTTTTACGCGGTAAGCGCCGTCCGTCCGGTAAAAATAGCGAGCGCGTCGCTCGTCGGACAGCCCGGCAAGCGCGGACTCGCTGAATATGCCCCGGCTGGCTCGGGCGACGAGTTCCGGCGCCGCATCGGTGCCGAACACCTGGAAGTTGACCGCCTTGCCGCGTTCGCGGGCCGCTTCGTCGAGCAGCATGGCGACGGAATAGGCTTCCTCGCCACTCGAGCAGGCCGAGGTCCAGACGCGGATTGGCTCTTGACCCGCGTAGTCGTCGACGAGCGGGAGCAGCACGTCGTCGAGAAGCACGGTCCAGGCCTGCCCGTCACGAAAGAACTCGGTGACGTGGATCGGAATGCCGCGCATCAGCGATTCGAGTTCGACGGGGTCGTCTTCGATCAGCGAGGCGTAGTCTTCGAACGACCAGACCTTGCGCGTATCCATGCGCTGCTGGATGCGCCACAGCAAGGGCGACGGTTTGTAACCGGAGAGATCGAAACCCACCTGTTGCTGGATATGCTGAACGACGCGGCCTAGTGAGGCGGCGGCGGGGCTGGTCCATCCGGTGGATCGCACCGGGCGCACATAGGCGGGATCGGCGCACGCCACGAGTTGCTGGGCGATCGCGCTTACGGGCAGCACGTGATCGTGAAGGCCGCGATGCAGGATGGCAGTCGGCATGCCGTCGTACATGGCGGTGAGCGGATCCTGAATGATGACGATGCCGCCGGCCTGCCGCAGGCAGACCGCGCCAGCCGCGCCATCCATCCCCGTGCCGGAAAGGACGACGCCCACCGCGGGCCGCGCCGGGTGCAGCGCCAGGCTTTCGAGAAAGGCGTCGATTGTATCGATCCCCGGTCGACGGCACCCGCCTTCGACCGGACGTGTCCGGAACAGCCCTTCTTCGAGGGTCAGAATGCTGCCGGAAGAGGGCACGTAAATGCAGTCGATTTCGGGCTGCATGCCGTCGGTCGTGCGATAAACCGGGATGCGCGTCCACTTCGCGATCAGGTCCGCGAGCCGGCTTTCGCGATCGGGCGGCAGGTGCTGGAGCACGACGAGCGCAAAAGGCAGATGCGCCGGGAGTCTGGCGACAAGCTTTTGCAGCGCGGCAATGCCGCCCGCCGATGCGCCCACGGCAAAGACCGGCGCGTGGGCGTTTGCTCGATGTGCTGGGTCGCTGGCGGCCATAACACGCTCCTGCTGCACCGGCTATCTGAAGTCCGCACTGGACGTCATGGATCGCGATTCCAGCCTGTGCGGGAGCCACGAGGTGCATATTGAAGGGTACACCCGAACGTCGCGCCGCAGAGCCACAGAGTCCGATGCGGGGGGCGTGGGAAATGCGCACTGACGTTCAACGGAACGACAGGAGAACGTCATGTATTCCGTCGATGATTATTTCGTCGAATGTCTGGTCGAGCATAGCGCCGGCGACGGCTGGACGGCGTGTGCCCGCATCTCCCGCAAACGCGATTATCGGAAAGCCGCGGATGTCCCCAAAGCGCTCTTCGAGACCTCGGTCGAATGCCCAACGAAGCGTGACGCCGAACGCGCCGCCGTGAAATGGGTGCGGTCGCAGCTGCCCAAACGTCGCGAAGAATTCGAAGAGGCGCTGGATGCACCGTCCGGTGTGCTGGAGGTGAGCGGCAGGCAGTAAATTTGGCGTACGCGAGTCGGGTCCGTCGTCTAAGGTTGCGTACATGAGAGGCGCATCGCTGCCGTCGGCAGCCGCTCCGGTGGGCATAAAAATTGCTCAGCCGCTTCGCCCGCGTTGGCCATCTTGAAAGACGCCACTATCGTGCCCCGGGGCCAGGACGGATAATGGCGGTCTGCAACCCGTCGCGCCTGCCCGGCGTGCCGCGGACACGACTCTCTCTACAGGATCAGCCAGCCATGGTGAAACGACGTGGGCACATCATTCCGAGCCAGGCCAAATATCCGATTGTCGGGATAGGGGCGTCGGCGGGCGGTTTGAGTGCGCTCCAGGAGCTGTTCGAGGCTTTGCCCGGCCGCACCTCGATGGCGTTCGTCGTGATCGTCCATCTCGCGCGGGACTACGAGAGCAATCTGGCCTCGCTGCTCCAGAAAGCCACTGCCATGCCGGTGCTGGAAGTGAAGGAAGCGACGCCCATTCTGCCCGATCACGTTTATCTGATCGCCCCGTCGCTCGATCTGACGATGGTTGACGACTACCTGCGCGTCACGCCGAGCCAGCCCGAAGAGGGCCGCCGATCGGCCATCGACGTGTTCTTCCGCACGCTCGCCGAGGTGCATCGCGAACGCGCGATGGGCATCGTGCTCTCGGGTGCGGGTTCGGACGGTTCGGCCGGCCTCGCCCGCATCAAGGAGATGGGCGGCATCACCTTCGCGCAGGATCCGTCGGAAGCGGAATACGAGAGCATGCCGCGCAGCGCGATCGCCACGGGCATGGTCGATTTCGTGCAAACCGCCGCCGAAATGCCCCAGAAGCTGCTCGATTTGTGGAATACGGCGCGCGAGATCCAGATGCCCGTCATCGAACGCACCGAGCGCAACGACGCCGTGGCGAACGAGGTGGCCGAGCGAGCGCTGCGCGAAATCATGATCATCCTCCGCACGCGAACCGCGCACGATTTTCGCCATTACAAGCGCGCGACGGTCATGCGCCGTATCGAGCGCCGCCTGCAGGTCAACGGCATCACCGACCTTCAGGCCTATCGCGACTTCCTGCATCTGCACCCGGAGGAAACTCAGGCGCTGTTGCAGGACATGCTGATCAGCGTGACCAATTTCTTTCGGGACAAGGAAGCCTTCGACGTACTGGAACGCGACGTGCTGCCTCCGCTCTTCGAAGGCCGCAACGAGCAGGAGCGCATTCGCGTCTGGTCGGTGGGCTGCGCGACCGGCGAAGAGGCGTATTCGCTCGCCATGCTGTTGCAGGAACGCTCGCTGAAGCTGGCGGAAGGCGCATCGTTCCAGGTCTTCGCCACCGACATTGACGAGCGCGCGATCTCGGCGGCGCGCACCGGCCTGTATCCCGATTCGATTCTCGCGGACGTCTCGCCCGCACGCGTTCGGCAATTCTTTTCGAAGGACGCGGCGCATTTCCGCATCAAGAAGGAGTTGCGCGAGCACATGCTGTTCGCGCACCACAACGTGCTCAGCGATCCGCCGTTCTCGCGGCTCGATCTCATCTGCTGTCGCAACCTGCTCATCTATCTCGACCGCGACGCGCAGATCGAAATTCTCAAGATGTTCCACTTCGCGCTCCGTCCGGGCGGCGTGCTGTTTCTCGGCAGTTCCGAGTCGGCCGATAGCGTCAGTTCGATGTTCACCGTCGTCGACAAGCGCAACCGCATCTATCGCGCGAACATGGCGGTGCGCGGCGACACGCCCGTGCCCGTGGCGATGTCGGGCGCGACGAACACGCGTCCCGTGGTCGCCACCGTACAGCCGCCGGGCCGCCGGCGCTTTTCGTTCGGCGACCTGCATCAGCGGCTCGTCGAGCAGTACGCACCGCCCAGCGTGCTCGTGAGCCGCGACTCGGAAATCGTGCATCTCTCGGATCGCGCCGGGCGCTTCCTGCAATATTCGGGCGGCGAGCCGTCGCACAACATCGTTGCTGTCGTGCGCCCCGAGCTGCGCGTGGAATTGCGCACGGCCATTTATCAGGCGCTGCATACCAATCGGAGCGTCGAGGCGCGGCGCGTGCGCATCGAGCGCGAGGGGCGTTCGTACTTCGTCAACATGACGGCGCGTCCCGTGCATGATCCGGAGGCCAATGCCGACTTCGTGCTCGTACTGTTCGACGAAGTGGAAGACAGCATGAGCGGGCCGGAAGCGACGACGGGCGATGTGCAGAAAGACCCCATCATCAGCCAGCTCGAACGCGAATTGCAGCGCACCAAGGAGCAGTTGCAGTCGACGATCGAGCAGTCGGAAACCTCGACGGAAGAACTCAAGGCCTCGAACGAGGAATTGCAGGCGATCAACGAGGAACTGCGATCGGCCACCGAAGAGCTCGAAACCAGCAAGGAAGAGCTGCAGTCGATCAACGAGGAACTCACCACCGTCAACGCGGAACTCAAGTCTAAGGTCGAGGAAACCGGCAAGATCAACGACGACTTACAGAACCTGATCGCGGCGAACGATATCGGCACGATTTTCGTCGATCGCAATATCTGCATCAAGCGCTATACGCCGCGCGCGATCGACGTGTTCAGCATCATTCCATCGGACATTGGCCGCTCGCTGCTCGACATCACGCATCGCCTCGAATACGACAAGCTCGCGGACGACGCGGCCGAGGCCTTCGATTCGCTGCGCCTGATCGAACGCGAACTCAAGAGCAACGACGGGCGCTGGTATCTAGCGCGGTTCGTGCCGTATCGCACAACCGAGGACCGCATCGATGGCGCGGTGCTCTCGTTCATCGACATCACCGGGCGTCGTCAGGCCGAAGACCGCCTGCGTGAAGGCGAGCGGCGCATGCGCATCGTGGCCGAAGGAACGCGCGACTACGCGATCATCACGTTCGATGATGGCGGCGCGATCACGAGCTGGAACGCGGGAGCGGAGCGCATTTTCGGCTACGCGGAAGCGGAAATGATCGGCCGCTCGGCCGACGTGCTCTCGACCGAGGAGGATCGCGCCAACAACGTCGCGCAGCGCGAATTCGCCGAAGCGCGGCTGAACGGCCGCACCGAGGAAGACCGATGGCACCTGCGCAAGGACGGTAGCCGTTTCCTCGCGAGTGGTGTGCTCTCGCGGCTCGACGAACCGGGCGTCAGCGGTTTCGCCAAGATCGCACGCGATCTGAGCGAATTCCAGACCGGCTCGTCGCCCCGGAGCGCGCGCGGCGAAATGCCGGCGGAAAATGGCGAGCGCGACGCGCAGCGCCGCCGCGACGAATTCCTCGCCGTGGTCTCGCACGAACTCAAGCATCCGCTCAATCTGATTTCGGCGAGCGCAGAAATGATTGCCCGCGCGCCCGAAACGCGGCAGAACCTGAATCTCTCGCGCGCCACCGACACGATCCGACGCACGGTGATCGGCCAGGCGCAGATCATCGACGACCTGCTCGATATTTCGCGTGTGCGCACCGGCAAGCTCTCGATCGTGCGCACCATCGTGGATATGCGGGAAATCGTGCAGCGCGTGGCGAGCGCGGTGCGCGAGGAAGCGGAACACCGTGGCCTCGCGCTGCATGTTTCGACGGGCGCGGTTCCCGTGATCGTGCATGCCGACCTGACGCGTGTCGAGCAGATCGTCTGGAACCTCGTCAGCAATGCGCTGAAGTTTACGTCGCGTGGAGCGGTCAGCGTGACGCTGGAAGTCAGCGAACATGCCGAAGCCGTCTTTCGCGTGGCTGATACCGGCAGCGGCATCGAGCAGTCGCTGTTGCCGCACGTCTTCGACATGTATCAGCAGAGCCGCGATTCCGCGGTGCGCCGCTCGGGCTTGGGTATCGGACTTGCGCTCGTTCGTGATCTGGTGACGCTGCACGGCGGCGCGGTGCGCGCAGAATCCGAGGGCGCGGGCCGTGGCGCGACGTTCACGATCACGCTCCCGACGCATCGCGCCCGCTTGCAGACGCCGCACGACGACGGCGTGTCGTCTGCCTCGTTTCACGGTCTCGAGATTGTGATGGTCGATGATGACCCGACCACTGTGGAGACCTTCAAGTTGCTGCTCGAAGGCGAGGGCGCGACCGTGCGAACGGCCACGAGCGGGCCGGATGCGCTCGCGATGCTCGACGGCAACCGCCCCGACCTCGTGCTGTCCGATCTGGGCATGCCGGGCATGGACGGATTCGAGTTCGTCGGCAAGCTGCGTGAGATGCCCGCCATGGAGTCGATCGTCTGTATCGCGTTGAGCGGCTATGGCAACGAATCCGATATGCACGAGGCGCTGAGCGCCGGTTTCAACGCGCTGCTGAAGAAGCCCGTGCTGCTTGACGACCTGCTCGCTGTCGTGTCGCGCTTGCGGCAATGAGATCGCGCGAGCCGTACTGGAGAAAGGATTGGCCCACACCTATTTCTACATCAACAGCGCGAGCGACGGCAATTTTCCGGAGCAGGAACTCATACGGCTCGACAAGGCCGGTTATACCGTGGCGCTGAACCGCGTGGCGGTCGACAACGTGCCGCCGTACGTCGGCGCGCAGGAGCGCAGCGCGTTGACCAATGTGCTGCGGCGCGCGGCGGCGGGCGACGAACTGGTGGTGCTCGATCTGTCGTGCCTCGGTTCGAGCGCGCGCGACGTGCTGTCCACGTTGCTCAAATGCCGCAAGGAAAGGATCGCCGTTCGCTGCGTCGAACTCGGTGCTATCGACCTCGCCGGTCGTCCGGAGCCGGCCGCGTTCAAGATGCTGCGCGCCGTGGTGCGCCTCGAAACCGCCACGCGCAGCGAACGCAGCAGTTTGAGCCTCAAGCTTGCGCAACAGTGTGGGCGTTCCACCGGGCGTCCTGTGTCGCTCTCCGGTCAAGATCGCGAGCGCGTCGCCGCCCTGCTGAAAAAAGGCGTGTCTGTAAGCGAGACAGCGCGCCGGTTCGGCACCTCCCGGCAGACCGTCATGCGCATACGCGCTGCTTTCTCGGCCCCCAATATTCCCACCGTTGCCCGGCGCGCCTGAAAGCGGCGCGAGCACGACCCGTCCCTGCGCAGCCCCGCTCGCCAACGAAGGGCAGATGTCCGCAAGCGACCCTTTACGGACAAGCTCAACACGTCCACAAATCACTCCCATTGGGCTAGGCTGTCCTTAACGGTCGCGCTGCGGACACCGGAACTCAGCCTTCAACATCGAGCCCTATCGGGCCGCCGCATTGATCGTTCCCGTTAGTGTCGAAGCGCGCGACGGATTGAACCGTCATGGGACGCCGCCGTCGCGTCGTGCATGCAAACGCGCATGAACAAACAGGAAAGACCTGCACGCCTCATATTTCCGTTGCATGCCGGAGATAGCATGGACAGCGACAACACGCAGACATTGTCTCTCGATGACGTGCTCATCACTCACGCAATGGCGCGCCGACCTCAGCGCCGGCGCGACCCGAGCGCCATCGCTACGGCCTTTGAGCAACTCGGCCGCGAGCTGGCTGGCGATTGCAGGCCCGTTTTGCAGTCTGTGTCTGAGATCGCGATTGGACTGTGCGGTGCCGATTCGGCGGGCGTCTGCGTGATCGAAACCGCGCGCCCCGACCTGTTGCATCTGTGCGTGGCCTCCGGGCCGCTTTCCCGTTATATCGGCTCTCGCATGCGCCGCGACGAGCGCCCGTGCGGGCTGGCCATCGAGCGCAACGCGCCGCAACTGTTCTACGAACCGTCGCGCCACTACGCCGCGCTGGCCCGGATTGAGCCGCGCGTCTTCGAAACCCTGGTTGTACCGTGGTCGGTGGACGGCCTGGTCGCGGGCAGTCTTTGGGCGTGCGCTCACGCGCCCGGGGAACGCTTTTACCCGGGCGACATGCGCTTGCTTGCCGATCTCGGTGCGTTCGTGGCGGCGGCGTGGCGTCTGAATCTTGCGCTCGACGCGGCGAAGCTCGCCTGTGAGCGCGAGCGCGTGAAGGACGAGTTTCTCGTGACGCTGGCGCACGAACTGCGCAATCCGCTAGCGTCGATCAGCAATGTTGTCGAGTTATGGCGGCGGGAGCGAACGGACGGGCCGCCGCCCGAACGGCCCTTGGAGATTCTCACGCGCCAGGTGCGGCACGTGACGCGCCTTGTGGACGATCTGCTCGACGTGTCTCGTATCGCTCGCGGCAAGATCGACTGCAACCTGCAACCGACGCTGCTGGCCGACGTCGTGAATAGCGCGGTGCAGACCTGCAAACCGTTTTTCGAGAAGAGTGGACAGGCGCTCATCGTCGTGCTGCCCGATGGGCCGATCCGTGTGCTGGCGGATGCGGTGCGCCTTGAACAGATCATCACGAATCTTCTGCACAATGCGGCAAAGTACAGCGAGCCCGGCGCGCAGACGCGCTTGACAATTGCGCGCGCCGACGACGGATCTGCCGAAATCGCGGTTCTCGACCGCGGTGCGGGCATTCCTGAGCATCAGCTTGCCCATATTTTCGAAATGTTCGCGCAGGCACACCGGAACACCACGGCCGGCAAACGTGGACTGGGAATCGGCCTTACGATGGTTCGAAGGCTTGTCGAACTGCATGGCGGCCAGGTCGAAGCGCGCAGCGCCGGCGTCGGCCATGGCAGCGAGTTCGTGGTGCATCTGCCGGCGTTTCACGGTGCCGACGCGACGCCGCAGGCACAAGTTGCTGATCGCATCACGGATAACGTTGTCCGCGCTACTCGCGATTTCGCTGCCGATGCATCCCGCAAGCGCGCCACGAGGCCCAGCCGGTTTCTTTCTGGATTCCCCTCTATGTCTCGCGATATGGAGCACACGCTTGCCGTTACGACCGCGGTGTTGCGCCCCGATGACTACGAGGTTTCATGCGGGCAGAAGGTGAACGCGCTGGGGAGCTATATCGGCTATCTGCGCGTGCGCCGGAAAACCGACGGCAAGCTTATCTATCCCTTCGACGGATGCGCAGTACCCGGACCATTCGCCACGCCGGACGAAGCGCGGCGCGCGGCGCTATCGATGGCGCAAGAGCTGGTGCGCCTCGACATCGCCAGTCCGGAGAGTTGAGCCGCCGCGTCGTTTTGCTCCGGGCTGCAGAAGAAATCCGCGTGCGTATCCGGGGGATCGAAGGGAAGGCACGCGCGATGCGCGTCGATTGGCATTCGTCCAGTCGATGAGGTCCGCATCGTGAACCCTCGGAAAATCGTAGTCATCGCGGCGTCGCGCGGCGGCTTTTACGCATTGCGGACCCTCGTGGCGGGTTTGCCGGCGACGTTGCCAGCGGCGGTCTGCATCGTACTGCACATTGGTCGTCACAAAAGTACGTTACCCGAATTGATGCGCGGCTGGGGGCCGCTGCACGCGACACATGCGAAAGATGGCGAAGCGTTGATCGCGGCTCGGATCTATATCGCGCCGCCGGACCGTCATCTGCTCGTCGAACGAGGTCACATGCGCCTTTCCGATAGCGCGCCGGAGAATTTTTCGCGTCCGGCCGCGGATCCGCTGATGCGCAGCGCGTCGATGGCGTACGGCAATCGAGTCGTCGGAGTGGTGCTGAGTGGCGATCTCGACGATGGCGCGGCAGGGCTCGCCATGGTGCATGCGCGCGGCGGCCAGTGTCTTGTGCAACGCCCCGCCGAGTGCGAGGCGCCTTCCATGCCGAACGCGGCGCTGCGCGCCGTGGATGGGGCCGCCATTATTGAAAGTGTGGAGACGATGGCGGCGGCCATCGTGAGCGCCGTGCATGCGGCGCCGCGCAAATCGGAGGATGCAGTGAAAGCGGACAGACTGATCAGAGAGGAGGCGGAAGTGGCTTCGCGAGGCGTCGTTTCGCCGCAGGATCTGGATCGGATAGGCCAGCGCTCCGCGCTGACTTGTCCCGAATGCGGCGGGTCACTGTGGCAACTGGAAGACGAGCGCCCGCATCGATACCGCTGCCACACAGGACACGCGTTTTCCGAATTGTCGCTGGAGGACGGCATTGTGCGCGACGTCGAACGGGCGATATGGAGCGCCGTGCGCACCGTTAGGGAGCATCGTGTGTTCGCGCGCGAACAGCACGAACGCGCGCTGCGCTCGGGCGACACCGCACGCGCCGCGAAAGAGGACTCGCGCGTCGAGCAGGCCGAGGCGCTCGATGCCATTTTGCGGGACGCGTTGCACAAGATGGCGGACAGTGAGCGAGCCGACGATTGAGGTCAGCCGCGTGTGGGGCCGACTTTCGTGCGTGCCGGGGTCACCGCCTGGCCGCCAGGTTCACATGTCGACGGCCCGCGAAGGCCAGCAGGACAGCGTCGCCGCGCGGCGTCAGCCTAGGCGATGCCGGACCGGTAACGGCTGCGTCCAGGCTCACCAGTTCGAGGCGCAGCAGGGCTGCCAGTTCGTCGTGACCGATGTCTAGCCGGGGGGCTGTATCCCGGATCACCATCAGTGTTGCGATTTCGTGTGGGCTCAACATGGCGGGTGCCTTGGGGATAAGGCGCTGGACGCGCGGTGTGACGTTGAGAGTAAACCAATCGGAAATCAAAAAATAGCGACGCCTGCCGTACGTATAGCGAGTGTTGCGGACAGAGCGCTCGGGACGATTGTGCGATTTCGCGTTTGGGCACACTCGATGCGCTATGTCGACTCGAGCATGTCCATGCTCCGCCCCGCGCGGCGGCGGTGGAAGATCCGCTACCCCGGGTTTTACATGTTTGATGCAATGGAGGCAGCGATGACAGCCGGTTCGAATCAGCAACAGAGCGTGGGAGGCAAGTCCGAGAACCGCATCGATAACGCGGTCGAAGCGACTTTTCCGGCAAGCGATCCGCCTGCCATCGGTGGGGCGACTCGCATTGATGAGGGCGCGTCCGAGCGTCACGATCGCGAAGATCGCATTCGCCAGCGCGCGTATCAACTGTGGGAACTGGCGGGCGCGCCGGAAGGCCGCCCCGACGATTACTGGCATCAGGCCGAAGCGGAAATCAACGAGGCGCAGCCCGACAAGCACAGCCGTGAGGAAAGCGGACGATGACTGCGGATTTCGGGCGTTACGAGTCCGTCGCATGGCGCGGAGAAGTCATGACACTTGCACAGATCTATTCCCGAATATGGGACTGCCTAACCCGCGCGGCGGCTGACGCGCCGCCGCAACCGTCGTCCTTCAGCACGGTGCAGGCGGCGACCGTCGGCCCTGACGGTTCGCCGAGGGTGCGCACAGTGTTACTGCGCGGAGTCAACGAGCCGGACGGTCGGCTAGCGTTTTATACAGATCGGCGCTCGCCGAAGATCGCTGAACTGGGCAGGGACCCGCGCATCGCGCTCGTCGGCGTGGATGCCATGCACAATATGCAGATACGAGTGACCGGTGAAGCGTCGATCCTGCTTGACGAAGGGGTGCGGCGGCTCGCTTGGAAATCGAGCTCCGATCAGAGCCGACGCATTTATCGGACCACGCTTGGTCCCGGTACACCAATTGACGATCCCGAAGATGCGTTTGCCAAAGGACACGGCGCCGATGAAATGGAAGGGTTCGCGAATTTTTGTGTCGTGGAAGTGCGCGTGAACACTCTCGAATGGCTAAAGCACTCGGCCAATGAGCGCCATGAGCGCGCCCGATACGTTCGAAACGGAGACGGGTGGGAGGCAGGCTGGATTACGCCGTGAAGCTGCTAGAGTGGGCTCAACCGTGCATAGCCGCCAAGGCGATTCGCCCTTACACACAGGTCATGCCACCGATAAGCGCTTGCGCGACTTGACGACCATGCTCGAATAGCCTGCAGCTGTATCTAAGTGCGGCGGTGCATGTGCAGGTGTAGGTGCAGTGATATGTCGGCATTCACCGGCAGATGATAACGACGACACCTTGTGGTTGCGTAGCTCGCGGATACAGGCTGTAAGGCGAGCGCCTTTCGCGTGGCCGAGACGCTGGCTTGGCAGAAGGATCACTTCTTGCCTGCGTTCCCGGCGTTTGCCGCCTTTCTCCGCTCCTCTTTGCCATGACAAAATTGCGACCGCCGTATCCCGCCGAATCTCGCACGGACGTGACGGCAACGTCCAAATTGGATCCAGACGGGTTCGTTCAGGTCCGCGGCGCGCGCGAGCACAACCTCAAGAGCGTCGATGTCGATGTCCCACGCAATTCGCTTGTGGTGTTCACGGGCGTATCCGGTTCAGGCAAATCGTCGCTTGCGTTCGGCACGTTGTACGCGGAAGCGCAACGGCGCTATTTCGAGTCCGTCGCGCCGTACGCGCGGCGCCTGATCGAGCAGGTCGGCGCGCCCGATGTGGATGCGATCGAAGGTCTGCCACCCGCCGTCGCATTGCAGCAGCAACGCGGAGCGCCGAACGCGCGTTCTTCGGTGGGCAGCGTGACGACGCTGTCGAGCGTCATCCGCATGATGTATTCGCGCGTGGGCAGCTATCCGCCGAAACAGCCGATGCTGTACGCCGAGGATTTTTCTCCCAATACGGTGCAAGGCGCCTGCAAGACCTGTCACGGACTGGGCCGCGTGTACGACGCAACCGAGCGCTCGATGGTCCCCGATGACTCGCTGACGATCCGCGAGCGCGCGATTGCCGCGTGGCCGCCTGCGTGGCACGGGCAGAATCTGCGCGACATCCTCGTTACGCTGGGATATGACGTCGATACGCCGTGGCGCGATCTGCCCAGGCGGGATCGCGACTGGATCCTGTTCACCGACGAGCAACCGACCGTGCCGGTCTATGCGGGATTCACGCCGAAGGAGACGCGCGCCGCGCTCAAGCGCAAGGCGGAGCCCAGCTATCAAGGCACGTTCTCCGGCGCGCGCCGCTACGTGCTGCACACTTTCGCGAGCACGCAGAGCGCGTTGATGAAGAAGCGTGTCTCGCAGTACATGATCAGCAGCGTCTGCCCCACGTGCCACGGCAAACGCCTGAAACCGGAAGCGCTTTCGGTGACCTTCGCGGGTTTCGATATCGGCGAACTCTCGCAGTTGCCCATCGCGCGGCTCGCGTCCCTGCTCGAACCCGTGTCGCGCGGCGAGTGGGCGCTCGACGCGGTGGAGAAGGGCGGCGCGGCGCTCGACCGCGAGGCGCGTCGCGCGGCCACGAAACGCCGCGTCGCGGCGGGCGGCGCGAGGCACGATTCCGCGCCGGACGTGCGCCGCACGCCCAACCTCTCGGAAGAAAAACGCGTGGCGGCGCAACGGCTCGCGATCGAGTTGCTCGACCGGCTCAAGACGCTGATCGACCTGGGGCTGGGCTATCTCTCACTCGACCGCGCGACGCCGACGCTCTCCTCGGGCGAGTTGCAGCGGCTGCGGCTCGCGACCCAGCTTTCGTCGCAACTGTTCGGTGTGGTGTATGTGCTCGACGAACCGTCGGCCGGACTGCATCCCGCCGATGGCGATGCGTTGCTCGAAGCGCTACAGCGCCTCAAGGCCGCGGGCAATTCGCTGTTCGTCGTCGAACACGATCTCGGCGTGATGCGGCAAGCCGACTGGCTGGTCGATGTCGGGCCGGACGCGGGCGAAGCGGGCGGCGAAGTGATCTACAGCGGGCCGCCGGATGGCTTGAAGCAGGTGGCCGATTCGCATACGCGCCGGTATCTGTTCGCGGACGATGACGCCCGGCCCGCGCGCACGGCGGCGCAGCGCCGCGAACCTCGCGGCTGGTTGCGGCTGAAGGGTGTGACCCGCAACAATCTTCACGCGCTGGATGCCGCCTTCCCGCTCGGATGCCTGAGCGTCGTGACCGGCATTTCGGGCTCCGGCAAATCGAGCCTCGTCAGCCAGGCGCTGCCGGATCTCGTCGCTGAGCATGTGGGCCGCGTGGCCGAGACGCCCGAAGAAGACGAAGTCGATCCGTTGTTCGCCGCCGGGTACGCCGGCACGGAAGGGCGGATTACCGCGGGCATGGAGCATATCCGTCGTCTGGTGCGCGTCGATCAGAAGCCGATCGGCCGCACGCCGCGCTCGAATCTCGCTACCTACAGCGGGCTGTTCGATCATGTGCGCAAGCTGTTCGCGCAAACGCCTGCCGCGCGCAAGCGTCGCTACAGCGCCGGACGGTTTTCGTTCAACGTCGCCCAGGGACGCTGCCCGACCTGCGAGGGCGAAGGCTTCGTGATGGTGGAACTGCTGTTTCTGCCGAGTGTCTATGCCGCCTGCTCGACCTGTCACGGCAGCCGCTACAACCCGCAGACGCTCGAAATCCGCTGGCGCGAACGCACGATCGCTGATGTGCTCGCGATGACCGTGGAGAGCGCGTGCGAATTTTTTGCGGGCGAAGCGCCGATCATGCGATCGCTCGACGTGCTCCGTGCGATCGGCCTGGGCTATCTGCGTCTTGGACAGCCCGCCACCGAACTCTCGGGCGGCGAGGCGCAGCGCATCAAGCTCGCCACGGAGCTACAGCGCGCGCAGCGCGGCGACACGCTCTACATTCTCGATGAACCGACAACGGGCCTTCATCCTTCCGATGCCGACCGGCTGCTGGAGCAGTTGCACGGTCTGGTCGATGCGGGCAACACAGTCATTCTCGTCGAGCATGACATGCGTGTGGCTGCCCAAAGCGACTGGTTGATCGACGTGGGGCCGGGGGCGGGCGACGAGGGCGGCAAGATCGTTGCAGAGGGCGTCCCCGAGGCCGTGGCGCGGCGAGCGCAAAGTCGGACCGCGCGCTACCTGCGGGACGCACTTTCGTTGGAGGATTAGTGGCAATGGATGCGCTGCAGTCTCCGGCTCGGTCTTAAGTGAGCGAAGAGGAAATGAGAGGCTTGCTGCGCCTTGAACGACCAAGCGAAACGAGCGTTTCTACGCTTTCTGCGTTGTGCACGTCATGTTAAGGAAAGATTGGCGCTAGTCGGGACGGTGCGAAGCTCTCGCCGAGCGGTGCAGGCAATGTGCCGGACAATCGTCTCTCCCGAACAGCATGAATGCTAATGCTCGGGGCTCAGCAATCGCCCCACGCAAGCCACCTGCTTAGCTTGTGGGGGCGATGTCCCTATTGGCCCTTCGTATCACTGCTCGCGTCGGCTCCGGGCGTGTTCGTCGTATCGTTCATGGGCTTTTTCGAATGCGACTTGGAATGGGAGCGATGCGTAGACTTGGAGTGAGTCGATGACGGGGTCGACGCGGCTTGATCCGCGTAGCCGCCGCTGCCTTCACCGCTCGCACCGGCCGTTCCGTTTCCCGTGCTACCCCCGCCAGTCCCGCCGTTTCCCCCAGTACCACCAGCGCCTTGGGCGAGCGTGGCGCCTGACGCGACTACGATACCGGCAAGCGCAGCAAGTAAAGTTTGACGTGCTTTCATGGCCTTCTCCATCATTGCGTTGAGAGATCGCGAACGCACCGAATGACAGACGCAGCTCGCCCCGAGCAATGCGCAGATTGCATGCCGTAAGTGGGTTGGCGGATGCAAAGTCTTTTGGCTACGAACCAGTTCGAAGAGCATCGCGGCAGACATTGCTTTAACGGCCCAATCGGACAAATGGCGTTGGGGATCTGAGCGAGCGGAGATCGAGGCCGCAGGCTATGCTGCGGCTCGCACCAGAGTCAACGGGCCCAAGCGCGTGCGACTCGACGTCGCTTGGGGTGTACGCGTGAGAGCCGTTCGCGTGGGCTAACGCCGAGCGCAATGAGTGATTAGCGCGGGGTTAGCGCTTTGGCCGGCGCACTGCTCGCCGCGTCGCCCGACGGTTTGCCCGCGCCGGTCACGCGCCAGACGGAGTTGCCCACATCGTCGGCGATGATGAGCGCGCCGTCCTGATCCTGTGTCACGCCCACGGGCGCGCCATACGACTCCTTGCTGTCGTCGGAGTTGAAGCCAGTGACGACTGGGCGCGGCGCGCCGACCGGCTCGCCGTTCGCGAATGGCACGAAAGCCACCATATAACCGCTGATGGGCGAACGGTCCCAACTGCCGTGTTCGCCGATGAACGCACCGCCGCGATAGGGCGCTGGCAGGTTCTCGCCGGTATAAAACATCAGACCCAGCGGCGCCACGTGCGATCCGATCGCATAGTCCGGTCGGATCGCCTTCGCGACGAGATCGGGGCGCTGCGGCTGCGCCCGCCGATCGACGTGCTGGCCGTAATAGCTGTATGGCCAGCCGTAGAATCCGCCTGCACGCACGAAGGTCAAGTAGTCGGGCACGAGGTCCGCGCCGATTTCGTCGCGCTCATTGGCGATGGCCCAAAGGCGTCCGGTCTTCGGTTCCCACTGAAGGCCCGTCGGATTGCGGATGCCCGAAGCGTAAATGCGGCTGCCGCCCTTGGCGATATCAACTTCGAGCACGTCCGCGCGGCGATATTCGACGTCGAGCCCGTTCTCGCCGACATTGCTGTTCGATCCTACGCCCACGTAGAGCTTCTTGCCGTCACGGCTGGCGAGTAGCGCCTTGGTCCAGTGATGATTCACCGTGTCGGGGAGGTCGGTCAGTTCGACGCCGCGGCCGTCGATATGCGTTTCACCGGGTTGGTAGGGGAACGCGAGGATCGCGTCGGTGTCGGCCACGAACAGCGTATTGCCGACTAGTTGCATGCCGAACGGCGAGTGCAATTGATCGATGAACACGAAACGATCCCATAGACCGCTGCCGTCGCTGCGTTTGCGCAGCAAGCTGATTCGATTCGCGCCTTTCGCTTTTTTGCCCGAGCGTGCGGTGATTAGCCCCGCAATTAGCTGCTTCGGCGTGGTCACCGCTTCTTCGTTCGGACTGTTCGATTCTGCTACGAGCAGGTCGCCGTTGGGCAAGGCGTACACCTGCCGCGGATGCGCGAGTCCCGCCGCGATTTTTTCGATCTTGAGGCCGGGCGCCACCTTGGGCGAGGCGCCTTCTCGCCAGCCAACGAATTTCGGCACGTCAATCGGCGGTGCGAGAAAATCATGCGCGGCAGGCATCGGCGGATTGGCGCCCGCCTGCTGCGCCGAGTCGTATTGCGCGCGGTTGCCGCAACTACTCGCGCTCAGCGTGGCCACGGCAGCGAGCGCACACGTCGATATCAGCAATCTACTCATGGCGCGTCTCCCTGGCGGCGAAGCGCGCGAGCGCGCGCATTAGTAGCGCGAGACTCAAGAATGCCACGGTGATCGCCGAGAGCACCACGTTTTGCGGCACCATCGCGTACGCATCGCGGCTATGCACAAAGGCGTTGAGGATCGCCGCGACGATGCCGACCAGGTAGAACCAGAAGTCGAGTCTTTGGAACCTCCTGGCCGGGAGGGGGGCGGACGATGGCACCCATACTTGCACGAGGTTCATAAAGCGCGGAATGATGGCGAACAGAAGTCCCACGCTGACAAGCCACGCCGCGCCCTTTCCCCAGAACACGTTGCGCGTGAGCGCGTAGGTGATGTCGAAGATCAGCGTGCCGACGAACAAGCCAAACGGAATGGGATCGAGCAGTTCGAAAAGCGCGGCGGCGAATCGCGATCGATAAGTCGTGACGAGCGGCGTCATGGTGCCTTCCTTGCGCAACGGGCGGGGTGCGTCTGTCGCGCGCATACGGCGTACCTGTTACGAGCAAGGTATTGTGATGCGCCGTGTGCCGGAGTGGAGGCTTCGCCCGAAGGGAGTGTAGCGCCGTGTGCATGCGCGGCAGGACCACCGGTAATGATCGTCGCGTGCGGAGTGACTATCGGACGCTGAAAAGAGGCGCTCAAGGCCGCAAACGACAGCACGAGCGTTCGGCACGTCGGCGTTTCGGCGGGAGGTACCGCACCGCCGACGCGGGCATTGAGTGGGGCCTTGCCGGCGACGATCCGTGTATCGCCCAGCGCGCGGGTGTAGGTCGACGACTTTCTCGGAGCGGGCGACCGGCCTTTACGGCAGATGATGCCCACCCGTCACGCCATAGACCTCTCCGGTGACGAAGCTCGATTCTTGCGAGGCCAGCAACACGTAGACGGGTGCTAACTCCGCTGGTTGCCCGGGCCGTTTCATGGGCGTTTCCGCACCAAAATGTTCCACCTTTTCCTGCGGCTGCCCGCCGCTCGGTTGCAGCGGCGTCCAGACCGGGCCCGGCGCGACGGCGTTCACGCGAATGCCGCGCGATGCGACCTGTTTTGCGAGAGCGTGTGTGAAGGCAGTAATCGCGGCTTTGGTCGAGGCATAATCAAGCAGGCCCGGGCTCGGCTGGTAGCTCTGGATCGATGATGTATTGATGATCGTTGCGCCGGGCGGCATATGCGGCAGCGCCGCCTTGCACAGCCAGAACATCGCGAATACATTGGTGCGGAACGTCGCCTCGAACTGCGCGGTTTCCAGATCGGCGATCTGCTCGACATAGTGCTGCTTGCCAGCCACGTTCACAAGAATATCCAGACCGCCGAGCTGCGCGTTGCTATCTTGCACAAGACGATGACAGAAGGTTTCATCGCCGATGTCGCCGGGCAGCGCGATCGTTTTCACGCCGGCCGCGTGGGCGAGCGCGATCACCTCCTGCGCATCACGCTCCTCGCTCGGGAGGTAGTTGAGCGCCACGTCAGCGCCTTCGCGCGCAAAGGCAATCGCTACCGCCCGGCCGATGCCGCTGTCCGCGCCGGTAATCAAGGCACGGCGCCCCTTCAGTCGTCCGAAACCTTGATAGCTCGATTCCCCATGGTCGGGCTGTGGCGTCATCTCCTGCGCGAGCCCGGGCGCGGATTGGGGCTGGCGTTCGAAGTCCGGACCCGGATACTGCTTCGTTGGGTCCTGCATGGTGTACTGATTCAGGGTCGGTGGCATAGTCGGCTCCTTCGAACATTGGATGTGGATTGACGCTGGTGCGCGGGTAACTTTCGCAGCGCAAATCCCGTTCCGTTCACACCAACCTTTCGCCCCGTTGTGAATTTAAAGCTCACAGTTCGCCGCACGCGGCCATGGTGCGAATGCGCTCAGCGGTCCGGCAGGCGATTGCCTGTATCGTCAACGAAGGATTCACGCCGCCCACCGTCGGAAACACTGAGCCGTCGCAGATCCACAGATTCGGAATATCCCAGCTTCGGCAGTCCGCATTGACGACGCTGTTGCTCGGATCGTCGCCCATCCGCGCCGTGCCGTTGAGGTGGCAAGTGTCGTCGTCCTGCGTCCAGATGTCTCGCCCGCCGGCCGCGTCGAGCGCGCGGCGCATGAAGCCGAGTGCGTGCCGCACCATCCGGCGGTCGTTGTCGTGCATTGACCACGTCACACGTGCGACGGGCAGGCCAAGTGCGTCTCGTTCGTCGGCGAGGGTCACGCGGTTGCGTTCCTGCGGCAGTGTTTCGCCGACGATCTTCAATCCGGCCTGATGGTTGTACTTCGCCATTTCGTGCGTAAGCGCGTCGCCCCAGAGACCGCGTCCGGCCTGCGTGCCGGCCCAGACGACCGGCAACGGGCCTTGGCTCATGTAGCAATAGCCGCCGAAGAAGTCCTTGCCGCGATCCGTGTAATTCCAGTGTTCGGTGAGGGCGAGCGACGGCGGCCCCTTGTACCAGCGGATCGCCTCGTCCATGGTGCCCCACGCGGCCTGGTTGAGCTGCACCATCAGATATTTGCCGACGAGTCCGGATCTGTTCGCCAGTCCGTCCGGAAAGCGCCCGTTGGCCGAGTTGAGCAGCAAACGGGGCGTCTCGATCGCATAACCGGCCACGACCACGTTGCGCGCGCGCTGGAAATGCCAGCGGCCTTCGCGATGGAAATGCACGCCGCTCGCGAGTCCCTGTGCGTTAGTTTCGATGCGGCCGACCATCGCGAGATCGCGAATCTCCGCGCCCGCGTTCACCGCGCGAGGAATCCATGTGACGAGCGTGCTCTGCTTCGCGTTGGTCGAACATCCCGTCACGCAGAAGCCGCGATAGACGCACTGATGTGCGTCGCCGCGCGGCGCGGAGAGCGTGGCGAGCGGCGTCGGCGACCACGGAATGCCAAGCGCCTCGCAGCCCCGCGCAAGCACGAGACCCGCGCCATTGACCTCGTGCGCGCGATATGGATAGCGCGGCCGCTTTGGTCCCCACGGATAGCGCACCGGTCCCGAAATACCGAGCACGCGCTCGACTTCGGTGTAATAGCGCCACATCTCGCGCCAGTCGATGGGCCAGTCCGCGCCATAGCCTAGCAGCGAGCGCGACTTGAACCATTCGGGACGAAAACGCAGCGACACCATCGCGAAATGCACCATGCTGCCGCCGACCGCCTTGCCGCTGTTGTTGCTGCCGAGCTGAAGTGGATTGTCGCCGTCGCAGAGGCGTTCGTCGGTCCAGTACAGTTTCGACTGATGGGTTTCGTCCGAGGCGAATTCTTCGAGCGGCCGCCACCACGCGCCAGCGTCGAATGCCACGACGCTGAAGCCGGCTTCGGCGAGTTTGCAGGCGAGCGTCGCGCCGCCCGCGCCGGTCCCGACAATAGCGAAATCGACCGCTTCGTCGTGCGGATATTCGCGCATCGGTATCCAGCCGCCGCGCCGGAACACATCGGGCGCGTGCCCTGCTTTGCCGCGCGGTGCCGTCTGGGCGTCGTGTGTATCTGCGCTCATGGCTGGGCTCGATGGCGTCTGGACGCCCCGATATGTGCGTTGGCGCGTCGCGCACGTGCCTTGGCCGACTCGCTGTCGTCGCGCGCTTCGACGGCTTCCCACGGATCCCGGCGATCAGCGACGAGGCGTACGTAGCCGCGCGGATTTGCCGGGCCGCCAAAACCCAGGGCGCTCCACGCTGCGGGATGCGAATAGAATGCCGAGCAGATGTCGTGCAGCACGCGCTTCGCGAAGAACACGTCGGCAGGCATGCCTTCCCATGCTCGTCCATGGAACTCGCCTCGTTGAAGCATGATGAGCAGATCGCGCTGTTGTTGCGGTTTGATATCGGCGAACGGATGGCGATGACGCCTATCGCTTTCTGCATCGAGAGCCGCGAGCCCAATACGCCACGCCTCCCGCAGCGGTGGCAGGCGGCTGTCGCGAAAGCCGTCACGGCGATCTTCGAGCAGCTTGCCGTCGACGAGCGCCGCGACGGGCACGATGGTCGCGCCCTCAGCATTCTGTGCGGGCGCGGCGATTCGGGCTTGCGCGTTTGTCTGTTGCGGCACGATGCATTCGCACAGCGCCACCAGCGCGCGCCACGCCGACGGGCCTAGCCAGCGGGCGGCGTCGTGCGTGCGCATCCGCTCGTCGATGACCCGACGTGTCGGTGTATCCCACGAAGGCGTGTCCCGCTTCGCGAGCACGTCGTAGCCTGGATAGCGGCCTTCGGTCATCGCTCGGTCTCCCGCATGCGCAGCGCCGCAAGGCCTGCCACGGCGAGGGCGCTAAAGGCAGGCGGCGCGGGCAGCGGCGGCCCGGCCAGCAGATTCTGCGACCAGTTGCGCCAGCCGCCTTGCGCGCGCGCCACGCCATTCGCGTGAAAGCCCGCGCCCGCGAAACCGAGCGCCGATGTCAGCCGCAGCCACGTGCGTGCGAATCCGCCCAGACGCCGGGCTTGCGTCGGCGCGGCTAGCGCCGCGTGCGCGAGCAGCGCGGCGCCGATGGGCGCGACGGTCACGGGTGCGTACATCGCCGGATGCTGGTAGGAGCCGCGAAAATGCAGCAGCGCCGCCTCGGCGGCCGTGCCCAGCAAACCCGCGCTCGCAACGAGCGCGAGCGCCTTGCCCGCGGGCAGGCCAAACAGACGCGGGTCGTGTTCCGGCTCATCGCGCAGTTGCTCCGCGATCGCGCCGAGCGCGCCCGACAGCAGCAGCGCGAACGGTGCACCCGCCGGTGCGCCGTAAAAGAGGTTTTGCCAGCTCCAGCCGCCCGGCCGCTTGCCCACGTTGTAGAGATGGAAGGCGGTTCCCGCCGTGCCGGTCGCGGTGGCCCCGAGCTGGATCGCGTGACGCAAGGCGTGCGAGGCCTCGGTGCGGTCGGCGCTGCCATGCAGGCTCGCGCCCAATGCTGCCGCGGCGCTCGCGAGCGCCGCGTACATGGCGCGATTCTCGAAGCCTCCGCGGTAATGCTCCATCGCGCTGTCGGCGAGCACGGAAAGCGCAAGCAGTGCCGAACCGTGATTGAAAGCGCGCGCCGCAGCGACATGTTTGCCGATGGCAGGTGCGCTGCGCGCCTCGCGCAGCGAGCGGGTCGCGACGAACGCGAGCGCGGCACCCGCCGCGAGGCTCGCCAGTCCGCCCGCAAATCGTGAAGCCTGAGTCATGTCGCCCGATCTCCGTGGTCAGATTGCAAAACGTTCGGCATCGGCGTGACGAAGCGCGAGGCCGTGGCCGGGACGGCCGAGATCGGGCGCGATCGCGCCGTCACGTAGCGCGGGGGCGCCGTCGAACAGCATCGACTCGATGCGTGCATGGTCGTGGAACCATTCGATATGCTCGAGTCGCCGCGCGGCGCACGCCGCATGCAGATGCAGCGCGGGCGCGCAATGCGCCGAGAGCGGAACATGCCACGCATCGCAGAGCGCGTCGGCCTGTAGAAAGCCGGTGAAGCCGCCGCAACGCGTTACATCGGCTTGGAGTACGTCGACGGCGTGCGTGTCGAGCAGCGCCCGGAAATCGTCGGCGCTCCAGCCGTATTCGCCCGCGGCGAGCGCCATGCCGGAGGGCAACGCGGCGCGCAGGGCGGCGAGGCCGCGCCGATCGTCGGAAGAGAGCGGCTCTTCGAACCACCGGACGTCCTGCTTTGCGAATGCGGCCGCAAGGCGCTGCGCCTGCTTGAGCGTGTAGGCGCCATTGGCATCGACGAACAGTCCCGCGCCGCCGATCGCAGCACGCGCCGCAGCTACCCGTTGCGGGTCGTCGTCTGGCGCGCTGCCGACTTTCATCTTGACCCAGCGGCAACCGTCGCGCTCGACCCAGCCGCGCAGTTGGGCCTGGAGCGCGTCGATGTCGTAGCTCGTGAAGCCGCCGCTGCCATAGACCGGCACGTTGTCGCGCTGCTTTCCGAGCAGCACGGCGAGGGGTACGTTCAATACGTGCGCCTTGAGATCCCATAAGGCCGTATCGACGGCGGAAATCGCGCACGCCGCCACGCCGGGACGGCCGATGTTGCGCACGGCGCGCTGCATCGCGAACGCGATCCGGCCGATGTCGAACGCGTCGTGACGGTGCACGATCTCGGCGAACTCGCCGACGATCAACTCCGCCGCGCTTGCATGCGCATAGGTGTAGCCAAGTCCGGTGTGACCCATTCCGTCGATTTCCACGACGACGAGCGTGGTTGATTGCCATGCGATCGTGCCGTCTGCTTCTTCGCGATCGGTTGGGATCGTGTAGGCACGTGCATCGATACGGTTCACCTGATGCGGATTCATCGCGGTCGCATGTCCTCGAATGGGATGGGCCTGAAGGGCCGGGTCGATGTTCGTGATCTTGGTGCTGTTATTTGTGGCTATTTATGCGGTCGTGCGGTTTGGGAAAATTTCCCACTTGCTCATATCCGCGCGCAAATCGCGCGCCTGGCTGCGTAGCCGAAAGGCGTTTGTCGGAATAGAACCGGGTCACGCCCGCGCTCGGTTCAGGATTGCGCTTTGCGCAAGTCGACTCATCAATCCCGCAAGCACTGCAAAAGGAGAGCGTCGATGGCTAGCGCAACCGTAAGCGATTTCATCGTCGAACGTCTGCACGAATGGGGCGTGCGACGGCTGTTCGGCTATCCCGGCGACGGCATCAACGGCATGTTCGGCGCCTTGCAGCGCGCCGAGGGCAAGATTGACTTCGTGCAGGCGCGGCATGAAGAAATGGCGGCATTCATGGCGAGCGCCTATGCGAAATTCAGTGGCGGGCTCGGTGTCTGCATCGCGACTTCGGGGCCAGGCGCGGCGCATCTGCTCACGGGTCTCTACGATGCGCGGCTCGATCACATGCCGGTGCTGGCGATCGCGGGCCAGCAGGCGCGTGCGGCGCTGGGCGCGCACTACCAGCAGGAACTCGATCTCGTGTCGATGTTCAAGGACGTGGCCGGCGCCTATGTGCAGCAGCCGAGCGTGGCCGCGCAGGTGCGCCATGTGGTCGATCGCGCCGTGCGCATCGCGCTGTCGCGCCGCACGGTGACCGCCATCGTGCTGCCGAACGATCTTCAGGAACTCGAATACGAAGCGCCGCCGCGCAAGCATGGCACGGCACACTCCGGGGTTGGGTACGCCGCGCCTGAGGTCCTGCCGCGTCAAGAGGATCTGCAGCGCGCGGCAGATGTGCTCAACGCCGGGCATCGCGTGGCGATGCTGGTGGGTGCAGGTGCGATGCAGGCCACCGACGAAGTGATCGCCGTGGCTGAACGCCTGCATGCGGGGGTAGCCAAGGCGCTGCTAGGTAAAGCCGTCGTGCCTGACGACCTCCCCTGGGTGACTGGTTCGATCGGCCTGCTCGGCACGAAGCCGACCGACGAGATGATGTCGTCGTGCGATACCTTGCTGATGGTGGGATCAGGTTTTCCGTACTCCGAATTTTTGCCTAAGGAGGGCGATGCGCGCGCCGTGCAGATCGACATCGACGCGGGCATGTTAAGCCTGCGCTATCCGATGGAAGTCAGCCTCGTCGGCGACAGCGCGGCCACGCTGCGCGCGTTGCTGCCGCTGCTCGAACAGAAGAGCCAGGAGAGCTGGCGCAACCGCATCGTCCATGCAAACGAGCGCTGGCAACGCGTGCTCGACGAGCGTGCGCAGGCGCCCACAGGCGGCAAGGTCAATCCGCAGCGTGTGGTCACGGAGCTGTCGCCGCGTCTGCCCGATGGCGCGATCGTCACGAGCGACTCCGGCTCGTGCGCAAACTGGTACGCGCGCGATCTGAAAATCCGCCGCGGCATGATGTGTTCACTGTCGGGTGGGCTGGCGTCGATGGGCGCGGCGGTGCCTTATGCCATCGCCGCGAAATTCGCGCATCCCGAACGGCCCGTGATCGCGCTGGTCGGCGACGGCGCGATGCAGATGAACAACATGGCCGAGCTCATTACGGTCGCGAAATACTGGCGCAACTGGGCCAGTCCGAACTGGATCTGCGCGGTGTTCAACAACGAGGATCTGAATCAGGTCACCTGGGAGCAGCGCGTGATGATGGGCGATCCGAAATTCGAGGCCTCGCAGGATATTCCGAACGTGCCGTATCACCGCTTCGCGGAATTGATCGGTCTGACCGGCATTTATGTGGACGACGCCGATCAGCTCGGCGACGCCTGGGAGCAGGCGCTGGCTGCGCCGCGTCCGGTTGTGATCGAGGTGAAGACCGATCCCGAGGTGCCCCCGCTGCCGCCGCATGTGACGCTCGATCAGGCGCGCCATTTCGCGACGGCCCTGATGCAGGGCGACCCCGGCGAGCGCGGCATCATCGCCAATACGGCGCGGCAGGTGATGGCTTCGGTGCTGCCGGGCAAGAAGTCCTGAACGCTGGCGCTCAACGAGGATGCTCGATGGCACGCAACAAGCTGAAAGTGGTCATCACGGGCGGGAGCGCGGGCGTGGGCCGGGCCGCCGCCGAAGCCTTCGCGCAGCATGGGCACGACGTGGCCCTTATCGCGCGAGATCCGGCGCGCCTTGAGCGCGCGGCGAACGAGCTGGCCGGGCGCTATGGCGTGCGAGCGCTCGCGCTGCCAGCCGATGTGGCGAACGCTGAAGCGGTCGACGGCGCCGCCGAGGCGGCGCTCCAAGCCTTTGGCCGTCTCGACGTCTGGGTCAACGTGGCGATGGCGACCGCGTTCGCACCCGTTGCCGCGCTGAACGCGCGCGACATCGAGCGCGGGACTCAGGTGACCTATCTGGGCCAGGTGAACGGTATGCTCGCCGCGCTGCGCTGTATGCGCGCGGCGGGGCACTCTGGCCGCGGCACCATCGTCAACGTGGGCTCGGCGCTGAGTTATCGCGCGGTGCCGCTGCAGTCGGTGTATTGTGGCGCGAAGTTCGCGATACGTGGCTTCACCGATGCCCTACGTAGCGAACTGCTGCACGACGGCGTCGACATCCACTTGACGATGGTCGATCTGCCCGCGATCAATACCCCCCAATTCGACTGGGCGATGAATCTCACGGGGCGACGCGCCCGACCGGTCCCGCCGGTGTTTCAGCCCGAGGTGGCGGCTCGGGCGATTTACTTTGCGGCGACGCACCGGCGGCGTCAGGTGTGGGTCGGCTGGTCGACGGCGAAGGCCATTCTCGCCAACCGGTTTGCGCCGGGACTGCTCGACCGCTATCTCGCGCGCGCCGGTTATCGCGGACAGATTACCGGCGAGCCACTGCCGCCCGATGCGCCGTCGAATCTCTACACGCCAGTGCCGGGCGACTACGGCGCGCACGGCCGCTTCGACGACGAAGCCCGCGCGCGCAGCCTGGAAATGTTCACGGATCGCCACCGCTCGGCGGCCATCGCGGCGACGATCTGCGCGTTCGGGTGCGGCGTGTTATGGGTATGGCGCAGAAACCGGCGATGAACGACCCGCCGCAGGCATCCAGCACATCCGCCGCACCCGGAACATCGAGATATCGGCCGCTCGAGGACTATGCGCTGCTCGGTGATGGCCAGAGCGCCGCGCTCGCCGATCGAGACGGCGCGATCGACTGGCTGTGCTGGCCGCGCTTCGACAGTCCGGCGGTGTTCGCGCGCCTGCTCGGCGGCACGGAAGAAAGCGGCCATTGGACCGTGCATCCCGCGCAAGGCACGCACTGGACGGTGTCGCGCGGGTATCTCGCTGATACGCTGGTGCTCGTCACCACGTTCGAGACCGTCACCGGCCGCGCCACGCTAACCGACTTTCTCCATACCGACGGCAGCCGTTCGCCGCGCGCGATGTATCGCATCATCGAGTGCACGTCCGGCGAAATGGCGATGCGCTCGGACCTTCAACTGCGCTTCGACTTCGGCCAGTTGCGGCCCTGGATTGAAGCGCAAGGCGAGGCGTTCAGTGTGCGTTGCGGCGTGCATCGCGTCCGGCTTTCCTGCGAGGGCCAGATTGCGCATGAAATCGACGATGCATGCGTGCGCTCCCACTTCGTCCTGCGCCAGGGTGAGCGCAACGCATTGCGCCTCACACACGCGCTTGAAGCAGAGGTGTCATCCGCCGCGCCGTTGCCCGCATGGCCGGATGCCGATGTCGCGCTCGACCAGACCGTCGCGTATTGGCGCGGCTGGATATCCGGCGTCGATATGCGGTCGTGCCCGTGGGCGCAATCGGTCAGGCGCAGTCTGCTCACATTGAAAGCGCTGATCTACAGGCCGAGCGGGGCGATGGTTGCGGCCTGCACGAGCAGCTTGCCCGAGGTGCCGGGCGGTAGCGCGAACTGGGACTATCGCTATAGCTGGCTGCGCGACGGCTGCTTTGCGATGGGTGCGTTTCTGAACGCCGGTTTGCGCGACGAAGCGCAGCGCTGGCTCCACTGGATGTTCGATGCGGTGGGCACGTCGCCGGACGGGGTGCAAACGCTCTATCGCGTGGACGGCGAGCGGCAGATTCCGGAATGGGAGCTCGGCGCGCTGGAAGGTTATCGCTACAGCCAGCCAGTGCGCGTGGGTAACGCGGCTTCAACCCAACGTCAGGTCGATGTGATTGGCGAAGTGCTATACGGGCTGTCGCTCGCGCGGCGCGCGGGTCTGGACGTAAGCGCGCGACAGCGCGCCGTGGAGCGTCAGCTTGCCGATGAACTGACGCGCTGCTGGCACTGGCGTGACAGCGGAATGTGGGAATCGCGCGGCGAATTACGCCACTACACCTGGTCGAAGGTCATGGCGTGGAAGGGGCTGCGTTGCGCGCTCGACGCGGCGCAATGCGATACGCGGAATGGCTCAATCCCGCCCGATCCCGATGAGCAAAAGCGTCACGCGCGGCTGACGAAGCTGTGCGCCACAATCCATGGCGAAGTGTGCAGGGAAGCCTGGGACGCGGGCCTCGGAAGCTTCGTGTCGTTTTACGGGGCACGCGACATCGACGCCAGTCTGTTGCTGCTTCCGCTGGTGGGCTTTCTGCCGCCCGACGATGGGCGTATGGTCGGTACCGTCGAACGCATCGTCGCGGAACTCGACGATGGCGGCCTCATCCGGCGCTGGCGCCGCGGTGCGGAAAATCAAGCGGGCCAAGACGAAGGCGCGTTCATCGCCTGCAGTTGCTGGCTCGTGGACTGCCTTCGTCTGATGGGGCGCGAGGCCGAGGCACGCGAGCGGCTGGAGTCGGTACTGCGCGTCGCCAACGATGTCGGCTTGCTCGCGGAAGAATTTGATGTGGGCCGCGCCTGCCTTTCCGGAAATTTTCCGCAGGCCTTGAGCCATCTGGGCCTCATCACGGCGGCGCTGGGATTGTGCGGCGGAGTGCTGGATCCGGGCGGCGGGTAGCGGCGCAGAGCCGCAGGAGAGTGCCCCCAAGGGTCGTCGGCGCACGAAGTTTCCCGCGCGCGCCGTTGCGCAAATGTGCGGCTAATGATGGGATGACGAGGCACGCGCCGCGCGAGTTTTCGCGGCTTTCTTCGCGGCAGTGGAACGGCCCGCCGCGCCCTTGGTTTGCGCCGCTTTCGTCGCCGCCGCCGAACGACTGGCGGCCGGCCTACGCGCCGCCGCCCTCTTGGTTTGCTGCGACAACGCGGCTGCCGAAGCGCCCGCCTGGCCTTCCTTCTTCAGCACGGCGGTGGTCGTTTTCGAGCGCTTCGTGCTCGACTCGGTACTCGCCGACGACGCGTGCTTGCCCTGTCCCGCGGCGCGGTCCTTCACGGCTTTCTTGCGCGTCGCCTCGCTGGTGCTGCCCTTAGAAGGCGGCGCGACGTCCACGCCTGCGCGGCGCGCCTTCGACAACCCGATCGCGACGGCCTGTTTCGCCGAGCGCACCCCGTGCTTGCCTTCGCGCACGTGATCGATCTCTTCCTTCACGAACTCGCCCGCCTGCGTGCTGGCGGCTTTGCCGGCGCGCTTGTCGGCGCGCGCCCGCTCGATAGTTTTCTTCTCCGGCATGGTGGCTCTCCTTGAAAGGGACACCGCTCGTTGCGCAATGCGCGTACCGTGGCGCGACGGCCGCTCGCGGCGTTCGATCGACGAAGGTCGCGATGCCCGCGCGAGTCGGTAAACGGCGAGGAAATTGCGAGCAGACTGCGAGGAAAGCGAGCCGCGTTTATTTATGGATCGCTTCGCGCAAGCGCGTGACGTCCGCGGGCGCGACGGGCGCGGCCTGATTCCCCCACGCGCCGCGCACGAAGCTGGCGACCTGCGCGATTTCGGCGTCGGTCAACTGGCTGCGGAAGGCGGGCATTTTGTGCGGTTCGCCGCCGGTCGCGGTGCGCGGGCTTTCGCTGCCCTCAATCACGAGCCGCAGCATGCTGGTCGTATCGGCGGACAGCGCCAGCGTGCTGCCCGCGAGCGGGGGCGCCTTGTCGCCGACGCCGCGGCCGTCCGCGCCGTGACACTTCGCGCAGAACGCCAGATAGACGCCCGCGCCGGGATGCTCGGGCGTGCCGGTGCGCAGCGCGGCCATCGTCGCGTCGCGCGGTGCGCGCGCGTCGTCGTAGGCGCCGCTCGGCTCGCGCGCGGGCAACGATTTCAGATAGACGGCGATGGCGTGCACGTCGTCGTCGCTCAGATACTGCGTGCTCGCGCCGATCACGGGCGCCATCGCGCCGAACGCATAGGCGCGCGCGTTGTGGCCGTCGTGCAGGAAGGCGGCGATGTCGTCGGCGCTCCAGCGGCCGAGTCCGCTGCCGGGGTCGCCGGTCAGATTCGGCGCGTACCAGTGATCGGCTATGCCGCCGGTGAGATACAGCGGGCTGCGTTCGTCGTAGCCCATTTCGTTATACGCGGGCCCGCGCGGCGTGTGGCACGCGCCGCAATGGCCGAGCCCCTGCACGAGCCACGCGCCGCGATTCCATTGCGCCGATTGCCGCGCGTCCGGCGTATACGCGTCCTGGCGCGCGAACGCCATGCGCCAGAAGGCGAGCACCCAGCGCTGATTGAACGGGAAGGGCAACTGCGTTTCGCGCACGGCGTTCGGCACGGGCGTGACGCCGTACATGAAGTACTGGTAGAGCGCATCGACGTCGCGCGGCTGCAGGTTGGCGAACGAGGGCCAGGGCATCGCCGGATAGAGGCGCTTGCCGCCGGGCGCGACGCCGCGCTGGAGCGCATCGGCGAATTGCGCGGGCGTGTAGCGGCCAATGCCGTGCACCGGGTCGGGCGTGATGTTGCTCGCGTAGATCGCGCCGAACGGCGAGTTCACGGGCTGGCCGCCCGCATAGGGCTGATGCTGCGCGGAGTCGTGGCAGGACGCGCAATCGCCCGCCTTGGCGAGCTGGGCGCCGAGCGCGATGAGCGCGGCGTCGGGCGCGGGCTTCTGCGTGGCGTGGGTCGCGTCGTGCTGGGCGTTGCCGTTGTGCCGGGTGCAGGCGGCGAGCGAGGTGAGTGCGATGAGCGCGCCCGTCAGCGCGCCGCTCGCGATGGTGCGCGCGAGGCGGTTCGAACGCGGTGCGGGTACCGGCTTCATCGCAGCGACTCGCACAGCGGTTGCAGCGGCAACAGCAGCAGCACCGATATCGTGAAGGCCAACCCAATCGCGAATGCAATGGAAACGGCCGAGCCGCACCAGGCCACGAAGCGGAAGGTCTCGCGCTGCGGCGCGACGAAGGCGGCGCTGTCCCGCCAGGCGCGGCGCGCGGCCAGCACGCCGGCGAGCGCGAGCGCGACGGCGAACAGCGAGGCGAACGCCAGCGCCCAGTGCACGAGCGGCCACGGCAAGGCGTTGCGTTGCACGACGCCGCCCGCGCAGGCGGTCGCGACCAATCCTGTGCAAAGCAGCACGTGCGTCATCCAGATGAGCGGCACGCCGACGAGGCCGAACCAAGCGGCGGCGTGCTGCGCGCGCGTCGGTGCGTGGCGGACGTGGCGCTCGCCCGGGTGCGGATTCGCGGCGTTTTTCATCAGCGGCCTCGCATCCAGTACGGCGACAGATAGAGCATGGAAAAAATGAACAGCCACACCACGTCGACGAAATGCCAGTACAAGCCGCCGATCATGAGCGCCGCGTCGCGGCGGCCATCGAAATAGCCGCGCGCGATCCAGACCGCGAGCGCGATCAGCATGACGATCCCCACGATCACATGCGCCATGTGCAAGCCCGTGATGGTGAAATACAGCGAGCCGTAGAGATTCGACGCGATGCCATAGGGCCGCTCGCGCCACTCGGAAAACTGGATGCTCACGAAGGCGATGCCGAGCGCGATCGCAAACGCCATCGAGGCGAAAGCGAGCCGTGCGCGGGCGCGCCGCACGAGCGCACCCGCGAGCCAGACGAACACACTGCTCGCCAGCAGCAAAACGGTATTCAGGCCGCTGATGCCGAGCTTGGGCAAGCCTTCGGGCGGCCACGGCTGCGCGCTCTGCGAGGCGAGATAGAGATACGAAAAGATCAGATAGCCGAACAGCGCCGCCTCCGTGACGACGAGCGTGAGCACGCCCCACCAGCCGCCTGCGTGTTCGCCCGCGCTGCCGATGGGGAGCGCGAGCGTGTCGTCTTCGCTGCCGGGTTCCGGGCCGTCGGTCGCCGGCGGCGGCGCGGGCTGGAGCGCGAACGGCTCGCGTTGCAGCAGTTCGCGGCGCGGCCAGAGCCAGGCCAGCAGTGCGGCGGCGCAGATCAGCACCGCGATCGCCGTGACGGACACGGAGCGCAGCAGCAGCCCCACGAAAGCCAGCGTCGCGGCCACGCCCAGCACGAAGGGCGCGTACGAGTCGGAGGGCATCTTGAGGATCACGTCGGGCTCGCCTGTGAGCGGGGTGACGCCGAGCGCCTCGCGTCCGCGATGCAGCAGAAAGCCGCGGCGCGGCTCGCGCGCGTCGTCGGCCCAGAGCGGATCGCGCGAGCGTACGCTGGGCAGGATTGCGAAGTTATAAGGCGGCGGCGGAGACGGCACCGACCATTCGAGCCCCGCCGCCTGCCACGGATTCGCGCCCGCGCGCTCGCCGCGCCGCAAGCTGTAGAACACGTTGCCGATGAACATGGCGATGCCGATGGCGAACACGAACGCGCCGATTGTCGTGACGAGGTTGGCGGTGTTCCAGCCCATGTCCGCCGGATAGGTGTAGACGCGGCGCGGCATGCCGAGCAGCCCCGAGATGTGCATCGGAAAGAAGCCGAGATTGAAGCCCGCGAACAGCACCCAGAAGGTCCACTGGCCGAAGCGTTCGTTCATGAGCCGGCCCGTGAATTTCGGGAACCAGTAGACGAGGCCGCCGAGCACCGGAAACACGTTGATGCCGAGCAGCACGTAGTGCAGGTGCGCGACCACGAAATAGGTGTCGGTGAGCTGCCAGTCGAGCGGCACGGCGGCCGTCATCACGCCTGAGACGCCGCCCACGGTGAACATAAGCACGAAGCCCGCGAAATAGAAAAAGGGCGTTTTGAAGACCGGCTTGCCGGTCCAGATCGTGGCGATCCAGGCGAACACGGCAATCGCGCTCGGCACCGAAATCAGCATGCTGGCCGCGCCGAAGAACGCCAGCGCGAGCGGCGGCAGGCCGGTCGCGAACATGTGATGCAGCCAGACCTCGAAGCCCACCAGCATGGTCGCGACGGTCGAGAGCGCCACGGCGGAATAGGCCGCGATCGGCCGCCTGCAAAACGTCGGCAGCGCCTCGGAGACGATGCCCATGGCGGGCAGCACCACGACATAGACCCACGGGTGCGCGAAGATCCAGAACAGGTGCTGCCAGAGCAGCGGGCGGCCGTCGGCGCTCGTGTCGAAGAAATGCGTGCCGACGTTGCGGTCGAGCCAGAGCATGAAGAACGCGAGGCTCACCGACGGCACCGCGAGCAGGTTCGCGCACGAGGCCGTGAGCGTGCCCCAGATGAGGATCGGCAGACGCGCGATCGACATGCCGGTTGCGCGCATGCGCAAGAACGTGATGACGAAATTCGCGGCGCCGACAGTCGTCGAGATGCCGAGCAGGACCATTCCGAGCGCGTACACGTCGATGTTCGGCCCGGGATCGTAGGTGGCCGAAGCGAGCGGCACGTAGTTGAACCAGCCCGCGTTCGCGCCCTGGCCGCGCGGAAAGCTCGCGTAGAGCAGGATGCCCGCGCCGAGAAAGACCCAGTACGACAGCGCGTTCAGGCGCGGAAACGCCATGTCGCGCGAGCCGAGCACGAGCGGCCACAGATAGTTCGAGAAGCCGCTCAGCACGGGCAGCGCGTAGAGAAAGATCATCGTCACGCCGTGCATCGTGAAGAGTTGGTCGTATTGCTGCGGCGTGAGCAGCGTTTCGTTGGGGCGCGCGAGCTGCGCGCGCATGATGAGCGCTTCCGTGCCGCCGAGCAGCAGGAACACGAACGCCGTGACGAGATAGCGGATGCCGATGGTCTTGTGATCCACGCTCGAGAGCCAGCCGCGCCAGCCGGGCCGGGTTTCCCAGATCGCTTTGAGGCGGCGTTCGGTAGCGGCGTCGAGCGGCGGCAGGCCGGTTTCCGGCACGCGCGAGAGCCGCGCGCCGCGCGGCCGTGCCGGCACGGTAACGCGTGACGGCGGGTGGGCGGGGGAAGGGGCCGGGGTCTCGTTCATGTCGTCGGGGCGCGTGATTGAAGTGTGCTCATTGAAGCGTATCCAGCCAGGCCGACAGATCGTGGGCGTCGGCGGGCGTGAGGACGACGTCGGGCATCAACGAACCCGGCTTGATGCGCTGCGCGTGCGCGACCCAGTCGAGCCGGTTCGCGGACGTATTCGCGAGCGTCCCCGCTGCGATCAGCCGGCGCGAGGCGAGATGAGTGAGATCGGGGGCTTGCGCGCCGTCCGCGCGCGTGCCGCGCACCGTGTGGCACGCGGCGCATTGCGCGGCGAAAATCTGCTCGCCGTGGTGTGCGGCGGCGTTCGCGGGCGGCGCGGCGGGGCGCGACTGGACGTCGAGCCAGTGCGCGAAGTCGCCGGGCGTTTGCGCGACCACTTCGAGCGCCATGTGCGCGTGCTGCGCGCCGCAGAACTGCGTGCATTGCCCGCGCCAAACGCCCGGATGATCGGCTTCGAGCCACTGATGGTTGACCTGGCCTGGAATCGCCTGCGTCTTGCCCGCGAGCGCAGGCACCCAGAACGCGTGGATCACGTCAGCGCTGTCGAGATCGATCTGTACGGGTTCGCCGGTGGGCAAGTGGATCTCGTTGGCGGTGGCGAAATGCGCGCCCGACGGCGTCGTATACGTCACCTTCCACCACCAGTCGTACGCTGTGACGCGCACGCTCAGCGCGGCGGCGCGCGGCGGATCCGCGACCGCGGCGAGCACGCGCAGCATTGCCACGAGCGCGCCGAGCAGGAGCACCGTCGAAATCGCCGTGCCGATGGCGACGATGCGGTGGGCGTCGCGGTCCCCGGTGTTGTCGACGACGGCGTGTTCGCCAGTCCGAGCCCGCGCGACGCGCGAACCCGGTCTGCGCATCGCTAGCACGAGCAAGACGGCAATCGCGATGCAAACGCCCACGCACAGCGCCGCGAGCGCCCACCCGAGCAGCCGCACGGGCGCGGCGGCGGGCCCGGCGCTATGCAGAAAGTACGCGAGCGGCATCGACGATCTCCTGACGGCACGCGCCGCTTCGCACGAAGCGCGCAGAACCCATGCCCGCCTGGGGCGCGCGAGCGTTGTCGTACCGTGATGTCGATTGCACAAAGGGCGTCGGCGCACCCCGGCCGGGCCGGTTAGACACACAGCCGGCGGCCCGACAAACTCATAGGGGAGCGCTCGCGCGCACGATGGACGCGCTTGTCCACTGGCCGCGCGGGCGACCCGTCCCACCGAAGCGGCATCGTCGAGCGCGCGCCAACCGCTCGCGCCCGACGGGCCGTAATTCGGTGCAACCGGCATCGCGCGCTTCGTCGTTGTCCAGCTAAAGGCGGCCGTTGGTCAGCGTGACAGCCGAACACCTGAGGGAAGTTCGCCAAGCCTCCTCAAGAGATCGGCGTCGAGGGGTTAGCCTTGTTGTTGGCGATCTCGCTCGTTCAGGCCCGAAACTTGCGCACCCTAACCTCCCGCGGCGGACGCGGGCCATCCGGCTGGTCGCAAGATCAGGACGCGAACGATAGAGGCTCCGATGAAATTTGCCGGCCCTGCGGACTGGGAACGATTGCTCGCCGAGAAAGTTTCCGAGTATGCGATTTTTCGCCTCACGGACGCTGGAATCGTCTCGAGCTGGAACCCCGGCGCCGAACGCATCAAGGGATATGCCGCTGCGGAGATCATAGGTCAGCACTTTTCCATTTTTTATCCTGCTGAGGATCGCGAGGCCGGGGTCCCCGATGCCCTGTTGCAGACGGCGCGAGAGCATGGGCACTGTGAAACAGAAGGATGGAGGCTACGCAGGGACGGATCGCGCTTCTGGGCGAGCGTTGTGATCACACCTCTGTCATCCGCCGAATGCGGGGGCGGCGGATTCGCCAAAATCGTAAGAGACGTTACGGATAAGCGTCAGGCGCACGAAGCGGTGCTTGAAAGCGAACGAAAGTTCAGGCTTCTCGTGCAAGGCGTAACCGACTATGCGCTCTTCATGCTCTCGCCGGATGGAATCGTTACGAACTGGAATGCTGGTGCGGCGCGGATCAAGGGATACGAGGCAAACCAGATCATTGGCGAACATTTTCGGAAATTCTATACACCCGAGGACGCGGCGCAGGGGGTGCCTGAGCGAGGCCTGCGGACGGCGGCCACGGAGGGACGTTTCGAGACAGAAGGTTGGCGAGTGCGAAAAGACGGAACGCGCTTTTGGGCCAACGTGATTATCGACGCAATACGGGACGAGCAAGGCGAACTCTTGGGTTTTGCAAAAATTACCCGGGACGTGACAGAGCGCAAGGTGGCGCAGGAGCAACTCGATAATGCGCGTTCAGCGCTTTTACAAGCGCAGAAAATGGAGGCAATCGGAAAGCTGACGGGCGGCGTTGCGCACGACTTCAACAATGTCCTTCAGGTCCTCCGCGGTAACCTGCAGTTACTTGAGCGGCGGCATGGGCGTGACCGGTGGACCAGCGAGCGCCTCGGCAAGGCCGTGGATGCGGTCGAGCAGGCCGCCAATCTTGCATCCCAGCTTCTCGCGTTCGGGAGACGGCAGGCTCTGCAACCCGCAGTCGTGAATCTGGCGACAATGCTGCGCTACATGGACGATCTGCTGCGTCGTGCTCTTGGAGAGTTGATCCATGTGGAAACGATAGTGGCGGGTGGTCTGTGGAATACGCTGGTCGATCCGAATCACCTGGAAAATGTCGTGCTCAACCTCGCCATCAATAGCCGCGACGCAATGCCAGCAGGTGGGAAGCTTACGCTGGAATTGTCCAATGCCTTCCTCGATAGCCACTATACGGCGCTTCCGCAAGACGTGCCGGAAGGACAATATGTATTGCTGGCCATCACCGACAGCGGAACAGGAATGGAACGCGAAGTACTCGAGCGGGCTTTTGAGCCATATTTCAGTACTAAAGCGGAAGGTGAGGGGACGGGGCTAGGGCTGAGCATGGCATATGGCTTCGTCAAACAGTCTGGCGGTCACATGAGGATATACAGCGAACCCGGACATGGAACGACGGTGAAGATTTACCTTCAGCGCTCCGTGGGCGAGGTCGTCGATTCTGAAACGTCTCATTCGCGCGCCGTTACCGGTGGCTCAGAAACGATCCTCGTGGCTGAGGACGATCGGAGGGTTCAGTCGACCGTTATAGAGCTGCTGACCGGCCTTGGTTACACGGTGCTCAAGGCCGATGACGCACAGAGCGCGATGGTCATCGTGAGAAGTGGTGCCAGGATTGATCTGCTTTTCTCCGATGTTGTCATGCCTGGACCTCTGCGCAGCGTCGAGATGGCGCGGCTGGCCGCTCGTGCCATCCCAGACCTCAAGGTTCTTTTTACTTCCGGTTACACGCAGAATGCCATCGTTCATGGAGGCCGCCTGGATCCCGGTGTCCATTTGCTAAGCAAACCTTACAGTCGCGAGCAACTTGCTACCCGGATTCGTCGTCTGTTGGGTGCTTCCACCAATGTTCTCGCCTCGGAGAGTGATAGCGATAACGGCGCAGCCCCCGATCCACATCAAACGCCTGTCATGGTGGTCGACGACAATGTTGGTTCATGCGACGCGACAAGCGAGTTGCTTCGTGAACTGGGCTACGAGGTACTTCAGGAAAATAATGCACATTCGGCTTTGGTTGCACTGCGAGGAACATGTTGCCGAGTGCTTCTGACTGACATTGACCTGTCGGGGGAGTCAGGAATCGAGCTCGCTCGAAGCGCGCTGGAGGTGAGCCCTGCTCTGCGAATAATCCTGGCCTCAGGCGTGCAGCCGCACCTATCCGCGTGTGGTTTCGCACACGTGTTTCTACAAAAACCATTCTCTTTGCAAAATCTGAGAGCTGCACTCGATAAGGTCGCGGGAAACACGTAGCTTTGCCGCGACCAGGTCGTGGGTCTGGAGCGCATCATGGTGTCATCTAGAGTTGTCGTAATGCGTAAAGCTGGATTGGACAACGCTGCCCGATCAGCACAAATATCGTCCCGGAAAGTGATTGTGCATGACTGTATGCCGCGCGTACTTGTGGTCGACGATCTTGCCGCTGCGCGCCAGGCGATAGTCGCTCTCCTCGCATTAGAGGGATTCGATGTGAGGGCCGCCGCCTCGGGGCCCGAGGCGGTAGACCTCGTACGTGAATGGCCCCCCCATGTCGTCGTGCTCGACGTCACCATGCCAGAGCATGATGGGTTTGCCGTCGCGGCTGTCCTTCGCGGGCTCCGCTCAACGGCGGAAGCTGTAATCGTCGCGACCACTGGCTATGACATTGACGAGTTAAAGGCAAAGGGGCCGATCGAGAACTTTGACGCGTTATTTCTGAAGGGCGAGGACGGCGCTCTGCTAACGACGCTTATCCGGGCGGCAATAGTTCAGAAGGGCGAGGCGGCGTAGTCGTGTGGTGCGGCGCGGGCGATCGGGTCCTGAGCGCTCCCAATTTTGCCGCTTTGGAGGGCACGCGGTCGCGCTCGCCTGCGGGCATCGTCGGCACTGGACGTAACGAAAATCGCCTGTCTGCGAGACGCTCATCGCCCTCACCGAATCTCACCCGCTGTTTGCGCCTTGCCGCGCAGCGAAGTCCCGCTTCAAATTCGCCGAAGGGCTTCCATTGTTACGTGCGATGTCGGAAGGAGAGCGGGCTCCGGCCCGGGATTTGAACTGCGACTTAGGAACGGCGTCGTGTTGTAAACGTCTGAAGGCGGTTTTCTAGCTCCGTGCCCACGTTGGACCCTTCAAGTCGACCGAGAAAAATAGAGTCGGGCACGTCCCATGCGAAAAGGAGCCACTTACCATATCCGGAGGTCCATCATGGCGACAAAAATCGCTCAAAAAAAGGGTGCCCGCGCTCCTGCGAATTTGACTACCCCAACGGACCTTGGGGACGATGTGCGAAAGGAAGTATCCGCCGGTTTGACGAAGTTGCTCGCTGATGTGTTTGCACTATTCGTCAAGACGAAGAACTTTCATTGGCACGTTAGCGGGCCGCACTTCCGGGATTATCATCTCCTGCTCGATGATCAGGCGTCGCTGGTTTTTGCGATGATCGATCCCGTAGCCGAGCGTGCAAGAAAATTAGGTGGCGTGACGATTCGCTCGATCGGCGAGATCGCATCCCTCAAGCGCTTGTCCGATAATGATGAAAAGTTCGTCGCGCCCGAAGCAATGCTCGACGAGCTACGTAAGGATAACGAATCATTGGTTCAATACATGCGACAGCTTCACCAGCTTTGCGACGATAAAGAAGATGTAGCTACCGCGAGCTTAATAGAAAACTGGATCGATCAAACTGAAGAGCGTGTCTGGTTCCTGTTCGAAACAACCCGCCACAGCGGCCGTTGAAGAGTGGGACGGCAGCGCACCGTCATCTGCCGCGACGCTTTCTCGAAACGAATGATCGATAGGAGAATTTAGGATGCATTCGATTGATCCAGTCTGCCTTGCGGAGATTCGCGGGCGCGTCGCACGGTTTCTGCTCAACCCAGAAGGTGAAATCGACGGATTCATTTTAGTTAATCGGCGCGCGCGGCAGGTTCATGTTCCGCCCCACTTGGGGCGCAAATTGACCCGTCGCGTCGCGGTGGGTGATAGCGTCAGCGTAAGGGGCGTGAAACCCCGAGATGTTGAAGTGATTGACATGGTCCTTATAACCTCGAAGGGGGGTCGGCAGCTCGTCGATGATGGGCCACAATGGGATTTAGTCCGGCACCAGAGCGTAAAAAGAAGGGAGGGCGAAACGTCAGGAGAAATCGCTCTACTTCTTTATGGACCCAAAGGCGAATTACGCGGTGCGTTGTTGGACAACGGCGTATCTTTAAGGATGCCGCATGAGGTCGCGGAGAATCTGGGCGCGTATCTTGAAATTGGGAAGTGGGTCCAGGCTTGGGGCCATGCGGTGAATTCGAGATTAGGACAAACGTTGGACGTGACTGAAATCGCGCAATTGATTGACCTTTAATCAAGGGGGACGGCCACGTCGAGACGGTGTCCACGACATGAAGCTAGAGATGCGTTGCCATTGCCTTGGGAAACGGCCCGAGAGACGGTTTTACCTGTGTAGAGGAAACCGGCCCCCGGTGTCCTGCGAAAAGCTCCTATACGTCGACCGGGTTGTTGCCTTCCGACAAGCCCGCATCCCGCGCAGCCAGAGTCGTGTCACTAGACCAATAGGGTCTGCGGCCGTAGTAGTCGTGAAGCTGCGTGCCCCAAGTTGTATCGGCCATGGACGGCCAATGGTCCTTGTCGAAACCGGGGTCATCCTTGATGCGTTGGGCGGTGATGTCTACACGAAAACACTTCTCCGCGGTGTCCAGCGTTAAGGCGCTCCAGGGAATCGCGTGCAGCGTGTTGCCCATTCCTAGAAAACCGCCTTCGGAAAGTACAGCGTAGGCTATACGCCCGCCGCGGACGTCAAGCATGATGTTCGAGATTTTTCCGACATGCTCACCGTCCGACGTGATGACCTTGTTACCGTCGAGCGTCGCTGCGTCCATGACTTCGGGCCCCGGCCCATCGCCCGCGCCGCCGCCGACAATTTGCGCGCCGGTCCGTCCTGATTGGGGATCTAACGTGGTCATTGTGAACTCCTCAGTTCATGTTGAGACAATCCCCCAGTGCATATGGCGTGCCGCCCGGGAATTCTCGCTGCGGCTTTGGTGAGAATGCAAAGAAAGCGTTCATTCGCCCTCGCAGGGCCGGTGTTTGAGGATCAGAGTGACGTCACCGTTCCGCTCTAGTAGCGCGGAATCCACTCTATCGAGCGAGTCTATGTGAAGTTTGGCACGAACCGCCTCGCTTACGTCTTTCCGGGTGAGGAGCGCGGCGGACATCTGCGCATCATCGAATTTCCCGTCGTGATAAATCGTTCTGTGCGCTCCGCCAACGAGCTTGTCAATGCTCGCCGAACGGACGCAGAGCCAACCGAGAGCCCGGTGCATGAGGACCAGCACCAGTGACGCGGCCAATGTCGGAATCGCGGGCGATGCGCCAACGATAAAGCGGCTGAGCGTCGCACCCAGCAATATCGCGACAACATAGTCGAATGACGAACGCTGCCCAAAGGAGCGTCGTCCGGAAATCCGAATCAGAAGCAGTGTGCAGAGAAACGTCGCCGCGCCGCGAAACGACATTTGCAGTGCGTTCAAGTCCTTCCCGTCGCCGAACAGGGCAATCAGCAGGTTCATTTTACTTTCCCTCCCTTGCCCCCCAGGTATCCGGGCATGCCGACAGCCAGCCTGCTCCTCGACAGCTTTAGCGCTTTCTTCACCATCGCATCGAACCGGGTCTCGGGACAGGTAAGCGGCAAAATGGAACGAAACAGGTCCGCCCAGCGAAATTCGGCGAGCGGCACCTGCGTACGCTCGAACCCTCCGGCGTCTCTCACGAATGCAGCAAGGCTACGATATTCATCGTCGACCAGATCGTTCACGTGACGGGGAATTGACAGGAAGGAAATCCGTCTTCCCTCTCTGTCGAACGGATGCACCCAGCAATGCTCTTCCAGCCTCAGCCAGAACTGTGCTGGAGAAAGGGTCGAGAGGTCGGCGACAAGCACGCATGGCACGGCGTCAATCTTGATCCGATTGAGGGCCGCCGCTACGTGGTGGTGATCGATGGCGAAGGGAACCTGGTCGGGGCCAAGAACGATCGGTATTGGTTTCTCAGCGATGGCCATTTTCAGTTCATGGCGCGACATCGAACGGTATTGGGCTGCCTTCTGCTCGACCTCGCGGAGACCGTGTGTCGCTTGCGTTGGGCGAAGCTCGTCGATTGATACGTTCTTCATCGTCTATAACCCTCAAAGGGCGACGTGCGGTGCAACATGTCTGGCGGCTTTAACAGAGCCGGCGTCAGCATCGCAATTCGTACTATGTCTTTTCAAGAGCTTCCCGCAAAAAGTGAACCTGAAACAGCAGGTGGGAGTTGCTTGCGGGACTGATCTTTGCTCAAGGAGGGGATCAAAATTGATCGAACTGCGAATAAGTTTCCGATTTGCCGGCCCCGAGCTCGAATCTCGAAGGGACGCCGGAAGGCGAATCGTCCTAAGCGCTTTATCGAGGTGCGCGCTATGAAAAAAGACACGTCTATAGTCGATGCCCCACTGGTACGCAAAGGCCAAATGCAGAACGGCCTATCGCGACTGGCGTACCGAGAGCGCTTTATTACGCGCTACGCCGATCCCGCCTTTCGCGCGGAGGATGACGCCTTGCAGCGGCTTGAACGGATCGCATGGCAGGCATATAAGCGAGGGGCGTAAGTCTCCGGAGACAGAGCCTGCGGGCAGAGGTTACGCTGATCCGGACTATGCGCTGTCAGCAGAATGGCGGGCTGCGCGTCAGCGGATCGAGGCTGCGCAGGCGCGACAGTGTTCAAAAGAGGCACCCTCGCGAGTCCTAATCGTGAATGCTTCGCCCCGTAACGATTACACCTGTCCCGGCGAGATGTCGAAGAGCTTTCGTCTCGCGCAGATATGCCAGGCGGAGCTTGCCGCAGCGACGATTGAGTCCGATTTGCTAGACTTATCCCGACTGGGCGCCGAACCAGACCTTCATATTCACCCCTGCAAGGGCTGCGTGTCGACGGCAATGCCGCTTTGTCACTGGCCGTGCAGCTGCTATCCAAATCACTCTCTTGGACAAGTAAACGACTGGATGGCCGAGATCTACGAGCGCTTTGCGGCTTGCCACGGAGCCATCTTCATCACGCCGGTGCACTGGTATCAGGTCACGAGCCCACTCAAGCTGATGATGGATCGCCTCGTATGCGCGGATGGCGGCAACCCGGATCCCACGACGACGCACGGCAAACACGCGGACGAAGCCAAGGCGCTCGAGGTTGCGGGGTGGGACTTCCCGAAGCATCTCGCTGGACGGACCTATGGCATGGTGGTGCACGGTGACGTTGCGGGCATTGAGGGCACTCGTCGAGCGTTGGCGGACTGGCTCGACTGGATGGGATGGATCGATGCTGGTGCATCGGCACGAATTGACCGTATGATCGGTTACTACGAGCCTTACGCGACTTCGCACGACACGCTTGACTCCGATTGCGTTTTGCAGGAGGAGGTGGCCAATGTCGCCCGCGCAGTCGCAAACGCCGTGGGAGCGTTGCGGGAAGGGAGGCTGCATCGCGCAGACGAAGGTATTTCCCCGCCGCGCCCGAAATAAGCAAGATGAGCCCACGATCGGTTCCGCCCTCTTCGCTTTCCGACGCCGCAATGGAACGGGCGACGGTCCGGCGTCAGTCTTGAAGCATTGATCCAGGATCCAGGGTGCAAAAGCAACTGCCCGGCGCGTCGAATTCCGCCCCGGCGGTTAAGAGCGTGAGGGCCGTGTCGGTGCGAGAGTTCAGCATATAGACGTTTGCGGCCGGGTCTTCGCCCATCGCCAGCATCACCTCGATTTCCTCCGTTCCTCGAAACCGTTGACGGCGAATATCCGGCGCAGCGCTTCCAGTCATTCGAGCTTATCAAAGCGCGTAGACCGAGGCTTCGCAAATCACTCGGGCAAACAGGACAGCGCTGATAACGCACGCATCCACCCTTCTCCAAAGGCCGATCTGGCGGCGGGGCGCGGCCGCCAAGGCCGGGCACTAAAAATGCATTGGGATCGCGAAAGAGCTTTATCGGCTATCTGCTCATCATGCCAAGGAGTGGAAAATGATCGGCGTCGTGATACCTGCACATAACGAGGCGAGCTGGCTCGGGCGATGCCTGCTCGCCGCCGCGCTGGCCGCGCGGCACGTCGAGTTGATGGGCGAATCGGTCTGCATCGTCGTCGTGCTCGATAGCTGCACCGACGATTCGGCGTGCGTCACGCAAGCATTCGGGGCAACCGCGCTCACGGTGCAGGCGCGCAACGTAGGCATCGCCCGCGCGACGGGGGCGAGCCATCTGATCGCACTGGGCGCGCGCTGGCTGGCGACGACGGACGCCGATACATGCGTCGCGCCCGACTGGATCGTGGCGCAACTGGCCCTGCGCGCCGATGTGGTCTGCGGAGCGGTCGAGGTCGACGACTGGGGCGCGCATCCACCTTGCGTGCGCGAAACGTGGTCGGCGCGTTATCGAAGTGTCGACGGACATCGCCACGTCCACGGAGCCAACCTCGGCGTGTGCGCGAGGGCGTATCAACGGGCGGGCGGATTTCCGCCGCTTGCGTGCGGCGAGGACGTGGCGCTCGTGGATCGGCTCACGGCGAATGGCGCGACGATCGCCTGGAGCGTTGCGCCGCGCGTGACGACGAGCGCGCGCACCGATTTCCGCATTCGCGGCGGTTTTGGCGATACCTTGTCCTCGTGGTCGACCGGCGTTGCCTGTGCACCCGCAGACGTGACGTTGAACGGGATGCTGCAAGGAGAACATCATGAATAGCGCCGACGGATCGCTCTTTGTCGTCTCGCCTCATCTGGACGATGCGGTGTTCGGATGCGCGACGCTGCTGGCTGCGCAACCCGGCGCCACGGTCTGCACCGTATTCGCCGGGACGCCACGAGCGCCGCAGATTCAACCGTGGGATGAGGCGGCGGGTTTCAGCGATTCGTCCGAGGCGATGCGCGCCCGCACGCTTGGTCGCACGCGCGATTCGCCTGCCATTTCTCGACGGCCAGTATGGCGAACTGCCTTCTGTTCGCACTTTGGTGAGGGCTTTACTCGCGCGCTTTGAGCCGCGTGATCGATCCACGCTTGTCGTTCCGCTCGGGCTGAGGCACCCCGATCATCTGCGCGTAGCCGATGCATGGCTCACGCTGCTGCGAACGCGGACTGAGTCGTGCATCGTCTACGAAGATGCGATTCATCGTGCGGTGCCTGGCATCACGGCGGCACGCCTCGACGAACTCGCGGCTGCGGGACTGCGCGTTGCCGCAGTCGATACGTCCTGGTATCCGCAGCGCGAAAGCGTACGCGCACGGCGTTCGAAGCAGCTTGCGGTGCGGGCTTACGGCAGTCAGCTTCAGGCTTTTGGCGATGACGTACCCGCTGATCTGTCCGAACCGGAACGCTTCTGGCGCGTGGAGTCGCCGAGGCATCCGGCCGTGCCGCTTTCGCCGCGCGAGTGCTACGCCAGCGACTCTCTCGCGGCGACGCTCAGTTGATCGGCGCACCAGACGTCGAGTGTGAAGTCCGCGTCGTCGATGTGCACGGCCTGCTGTAACGAAGCGGCGCGGGCATACCGATCAAACAGGCAGTGAACCGCGTTGCCGGTCATGAGGAAGTCGTCCGCATCGTGTCGCCAGTGACAGCACAGCAGCGTGCCGTCATCGTCGAGGGACGAACACGCGAGTCGCGCGAGGGCGCAGCAACGCGCTTCGTCGAGATAGTACGCAAACTCGCTGATGACAATCAGATCGAAGCGGCCTGCGGGCCAGTCCTGTGGCATGGCTCGCGTTTCGACTCTGGCTTCGGCTCGCTCGCCCAGTCGCTGACGTGCGAGCGCGACGGCATGCGGCGCGAAGTCGGCGCAAAGCAATGCGTCGCAGCGATCGGCAAGCAGCACGGAGAGTTCGCCGGTCGCACAGGCGGGTTCGAAACCGCGTCGATACGTCTCTCGCGGGAGTGCCGCCATCATCAGCGCCCGCTTGCGCGCCTCGTACCAACTCGTGCGATAGCGCCACGGATCGGGATCGCACTCGAACGCTGCGTCGAATCGCGCGGCATCGTCCGCTCGCCGGGTGTGCATGCGGCCTCCTGTCGCCGTTATAGCTGCCAGTTCTCGCCCGTCCCGGCGAGCGCGACGCCCAGCGACGCGAGGTCGCGCTCGGCATGGCTCTGGCGCATGAACACGGCAAGGTCGGCTGTCATGTGCGCGAACCACGCGTCCTGGCACAGCGGTCCGGCGCCTAGGCCACGCGCGCATGCACGCAGGACGGTATCGCAGGCATCTTCGACGGCGGCGCGAACCCTCAATGCAGCGGCTGATCCGAAAGCGCGCGGGTCTGTGTCGATACATCGCGCCGATTCACGCAGTAATGCGCGCGCGGCGGCGAGCGCCGCGTCGGCTTCGCCGAGATGGGCGTGCAGATGTGGATCTTTGCGACGCGCGGCGACTTCGCGCAGGCGGGTGGCGAGCGCTGCCGCCGCGCCATACCAGCAGGCGGCGATACCTGCGCCGCCGTGCCAGAAACCGGGCCGTTCGAGGTAAGCGCGGGGCGGGCCGATGAGGACCGCGTTCGCGCCATCCATGTCGATCTCGACACTTTGCGTGGCCAGCATTCCGACCGCGTGCCACCCGCGCGTGCTGACGCGCAGATTGGGTTGCATCACGCGCAGCGCGGCGAGCCAGTCGTTCTGCTCGTCATCGACACACGTCACGAGTGCGTGCGTGACGAAGGCCGCGCCGGAACACCACGGTTTGGTGCCCGAGAGCCGGACCTGCTGACCCTCTTTCCACGTGATGCGCAGATCGTTGTGCGGCGCCCGCGCGGCCCACACGGCCCAGAGGTCCGGTGCTGCGTCTCCAGTCCGCGGCCGATGTGCGTCGAGTTCAGTCAGGATGGCGATTGCGTCGGCGTGCGCTTCGAAGATCTTCACCAGCGGCAGATCACGCGCGGCAACCGCGGCGAGAAAGCGCCAGCGCGCCAGCGTCTTACCGCCGCCAGGCTGCGGCAACGCGGAGCGGGCTTCGACAAGTCGATAGGCCGCCGCAGCCAGACCGACGGCATCGAGCGGAAACTCGATGCCGTGCAGGGGAGCGCCGATTTCCGGTTCAGCGCGCTCCAGTGCATGCCAGACGTGGCCTTCGTGCATTCGCGCCTCCAGAACGTTGTCGAATCGGCTTATGTCGTACTTCGTGGCGTAGCGCCGCTCCGCGCCATCGTCTGCACAGTCTCGCCACATGAGGCGCGCGTGGAAGTTGCATCTGCGGTGCGCATTGGCAACGCGGTGCACCAGTTTCGTTCCTGACGACGATGAGGTGCGGTAAGGGCCCTCAACGGCGACCGCGGCTTTTGCTGGCTCCAGCTCCTCAACGTCCGATGACCGCGCGCAAATTACGCGTAATCCATCCCGAAACACCCGCTCGTGTGACGACATGCACGACGCGCTTCGGGCCAACGATCAGCGAGCCCAGCATAATCGACCCTAACAGTGTCACCATCGGCGCATCCAGCAGGGCGCGACCGACATTGGAAACGGTCAGTGCCCGTTCAGAGCGCTGCGCCTTGCGATTCCGCATGTCGCGCAGTTCGAGATTGGCCGCCAGTAACTTTGCGCGCGCGAGCGCCAGTCGTTCGAGGACAATCGCTTCCCGCTCGCGCCGCTGCTCGCTGAATTCATTCACTTCAGTGCCTCCTTGAGCGTTTCCAGATCGGCACGAAGCTCACGCTTTAGCACATCGAACGATTGCACCGGCCGCTGCGCATGATGTGCAAACCAGGCGACGAGGGAGACGGCGAACCAGCCGATGGCCACGCCCCAGACCACCGCGAGAAAATGCGGCGTGTTCCATGCGGTGGCAATCAGCGCGATGCAAAAGAACGAGAGGGTGAAGAGGCCGCTTACGGCGAGCGCCATCAACGCGATGAGTTCGCGGGTCAGACGCGCGCGTGTTTCTGCGAGCTCAACGGCGATCAGTTCGCCATATTCACCGACGCAGAGCAGCGCGAAGCGCGAGACATTGCGCCAGCTTTCCAGCCTTGAGTGAATTGACATGCTTCACCTCCCGCGTCTGCGCCGGTCGAACGTCAGTCGAACCTCAGTCGCGCACCGACGCCCAAAGCGCACCTGCCAGGAAGCCAATGGCGGCTGTCGCGCCGAGTACCAGCAGTGGGCTCTCCGAAACAGCGTCGCGCGCGACTTCCGCGGCGTCGGCCATCAATTGCTTCGACTCTCCGCACAGCGCCTTGGCGCTGCCTGAAATGCGCATGGCGGGATCACCGAGCACGGCTCCCGCAGCGTCTTTCAGTTTGCCCGCTGCCTCGTCAACCACCCCTTCCACTTTCGTCGTCATGGTGTTCTCCTCTTCGCGCACAGTTGCGCCATGTGATAGCTCAAAGTCGCTAGGAGCAATAGGTGTGCCGCTCTGCGCGGAAAAGCTGCCGGGCAGGGAAAACGTGTTGAGAGGAGGGAAGCGCCGGCGGTCTGACTGCTCACGGTGTGATGGAACGTAGATTGCGCTTGTTGCACAGACGCACCGTTCCAAATGAGGCCTCTCATGGAAAAACCCCGACACGCCGGGCAACGTGCTCGCGCCCGTTCGAAGCAGCATCCCCACGATTACCCCTATGCGTCGGGGGGATGGGGGTCAGTCAAGGCGGTGACACGGATCCTGGTGCAGGAAAAGACGGTGTTGCGCGACGCGAAAATTCTGCCGCTCCAGAACAAGCCCGACGGTTTCATGTGTGTCAGTTGCTCGTGGGCGAAACCCGCCCATCCGCACGCGTTCGAGTTCTGCGAAAGCGGTGCGAAGGCGACGGCATGGGACACCACGGCAAAACGTGCGAACCGTGCATTTTTCCAGCGCCATACGGTGACCGAGCTGCTCGGCTGGCACGACCACGATCTGGAAGAAGCCGGTCGACTGACCGAGCCAATGCGCTACGACGCCGCGAGCGACCGTTTCGTGCCGGTTGCGTGGGCGACGGCATTCGATTCAATCGGAGTGCAATTGCGCGCATTCGATCCCAACAGTGTTGTGTTCTACACGTCGGGCCGCGCGTCGCTCGAAACCTCGTACATGCTGCAGTTATTCGCGCGTATGTATGGCACGAACAACATGCCCGACAGCTCCAATATGTGCCACGAGAGTACAAGTGTGGGACTGACGCAGGGCATTGGCATAGGCGTGGGAACGATCGGGCTCGACGATTTCGAACATACCGATCTGATGTTTTTCTTCGGACAAAACGTCGGCACCAACAGTCCGCGCATGCTTCACCAGTTGCAGGACGCGCGCAACCGCGGGGTGCCCATCATCACATTCAATCCGCTGCGCGAAGCCGGGCTTGTGTCATTTGCCAATCCACAGTCGCCGCACGATATGTTGCTGCCCGGCAATACCCGGATCAGCACGCAGTATCACCAGGTCCGTCCCGGCGGAGATAGTGCGGCGATTGCCGGGATGTGCAAGGCCGCGCTCGAAGCACATGACAGCGCGCTCGCGAGCGGCGCGCCGGAGGTGCTCGACCTGGCGTTCATCCGTGAGCACACAATCGGATTCGAAGACTTCGCGCGATATCTGCGCTGTACCAATTGGGGCGAGATCGAGCGCGTCAGTGGACTGTCGCGTACTGCAATCGAAGCGGCGGCGCGCGTCTATGTGCAGGCGAATGCCGTGATTGCTCACTACGGAATGGGCCTCACACAGCATCGTCTTGGTGTGCAGAACGTGCGCATGCTTTGCAATCTGCTATTTCTGCGCGGCAATATCGGCAAACCTGGCGCCGGGCCGTCACCGGTGCGCGGGCATTCCAACGTGCAGGGGCAGCGCACTGTCGGCATCACGGAAAAACCCGAGCTTGCGCCGCTCGATCAATTGGCGCGGCAATTCAGTTTCGAGCCGCCGCGTGAGGCCGGCTTCAACACCGTTGAAGCCTTCGAGGCGATGATTGATGGGCGCGTGCGTGCCGTGGTGAATCTGGGCGGTAATCTGGTGCGTTCAGTGCCTGACCGCGCACGAACCGAAGCCGCATGGCGCAGCTTACAGTTGACCGTGAACATCGCCACGAAGCTCAATCGCAGCCATCTCGAGCACGGACGCGACGCCTGGCTTTTGCCGTGTTTAAGCCGCATCGAAATCGATCGCTCCGGAGGGCAGGAGCAATGCGTTTCGATGGAAGACAGCACAGCGCATTTTCATGGTTCGCGCGGGGTGGCGGAGCCAGCTTCGCCGGACATCCGCTCCGAACCGTTTATCGTGGCTGGAATAGCGCAGGCGACGCTCGGCGAGCGTTCCACCGTCGACTGGAACGCATGGAGCGAAGATTACGCTCACGTGCGCGCGGAAATCGCAAAGACCTGGCCGGAGATGTTCGGCGATATCGAAACGCGGATGTGGACGCCCGGCGGCTTCGAGCGTCCGCTGCCCGCGCGCGGGCGCAAATGGAAAACGAAAAGCGGCAAGGCGGAATTTCAGGTTCCGGAATCATTGAGCGAAGATCCCGACATGACGGAAAGCGAACCCGGCGCTCTACGCCTGATGACGCTGCGCGCGGATGGGCAGTTCAACACGACGATCTACAACCACGACGATCGTTTTCGCGGCGTGAGGGGTTCGCGCATGGTGTTGTTGATGAACGAGGACGACATGAACGCGCGCGACATTGATGCGGGAGATCGCATCACGCTGCGCACTATCTCAAGCGATGGCGTCGTGCGGGAAGTGCCGGGACTCGCGGCAATGCCGTATGACATTCCGCGCGGGTGTCTTGGCGGCTACTACCCGGAATGCAATCCGTTGCTGCCGCTCTGGCATTACGCGAAGGAAAGCAAGGTGCCAGCGGCGAAGTCGATTCCCGTGCGCGTAGTCGCGGTCGATAAATCGGCTGCCGCGCCCGAAGCGGCCTGAAGCGCTCATGGACGCGAGCCCTCGACATGCGTGGCAGTGCGGCAGCCGCAAGCGGCCGCTTTGAGCGATGGTGCGCATCAGGCCGTGGAGCTTACGCCCGCTAAGGCATGAAGACCGTCCGGCTCACGCGTGGGCGGCAAATGTGGGGGCGGGACTCGCCACTGTCGGCGCCGACAACGATCCGGGTGGCATCCTGACTTACTCGCTGGCGGGCGCGCAGTACGGCTTCGATCTCTTGTGGCTTTGCGTGCTGTCCGTGCCGTCGATGGTAGCGCTGCAATGGATCGCCACGCGCGTTGGCGCGGTGACGGGCCGGGGACTGACGGAGAACATGCGGGAGCATTACGCGCGCTGGTTGTTCCTGCTCGCGGTCGCCCGGTTCCTGTTCGCCAACACGCTCAATATTGCAGCCGATGTGCTGGCGATGGGCGAGGCCGCGCAGTTGATTTTTAACGGCCCGGTTGGCTGGTTCGCGCTCGTGTTTGGTGGACTATCGCTTGCGATGCAATGGTGCGTGCCTTACGCGCGTTATGCGCGCGTCGGAAAGTGGCTTTGCGTCACCTTGTTCTGCTACGCGGGTACGCTGCTCGTGTCGGATGCGCCCTGGCGTGCGGCGCTCTGGGATGCCTTCGTGCCGCACATTACCTGGTCGGAGCATTTTTTCGCCATGGTGCTGGCTGTGCTCGGAACGACCGTCAGCCCCTATCTGTTGTTTTCCCAGGCGGAGCAGGAAGTTGAGGCGCATCCGCGCGGGAGTGCGGCTGTCCAACCCGGCCGCGCGCCGTTGGCCGCCGACTCTGTGCAACTCCAAACGGCACGCCGCGAGACGCTGATTCGAACGATGCTGTCCAACGTCTTCGGCGCGCTGATTCTCGGTGCCGCGGCGGTGACGTTGCATGTACAGCACGCATCCCTCGCCGTTTCGCGCGACGCGGCGCAAAGCATTGCGCCAGTAGCGCACGGCTACGCTACGCAAATCCTCGGCATCGCGCTGCTCGGTACGGCGATGCTCGCGCTGCCACCGCTGGCCGGTTCGGCGGCGCACGCGGCGGCAAGCACATTCGGCTGGACGCGCGGAGCCGAACGCGACCGCCGGATCGCCCTCACGCTGGTTGGACTCATGACAGGCGGCGCACTCATCGCAATACTGCTTCATGCGTGCCGCGTCGACGCAGTCAGGGCCTGCTACTGGAGCGCGCTCGCCAACGGCATGACAGTGACGCCTGTGCTTTTCCTGCTTGTGCTCCTGAGCCGGCATCGCGAGGCCGTGGGCGCGCTGAAAACGCACGTCGTCGTGCAGTTGCTGAGCTGGTTTGCGGTGATGGCTACCGGCGCGGCGCTGACTGCTCATACGTTGCTGGAGATTTTTTGACGGGGGCGCGCTTGATCCGGGCGCGAAATGCCCGATTGTTGGCGCGCTCTCACGGCTCTGCGTCGGTGGCGCGTGCAACCGGGGCTGCCGTGCCCGTCGCAGCTGGTTCGATATCGTTCCATCCGCCGCCCAGCGCCTTGTAAAGCGAGACGAGATCGGTGCAGACCTCAAGCTGCCCTTGCTGCGCGTTCTGCCGCGCCGTGCTCAGCTGGCGCTCGGCGTCGAGCACATCGATGAAGGTCACGATGCCTTTGCGGTAGCTGTCGCGCGCGAGGTCGAAAGCATGCTGCTGGTCGGCGACGCTTTCGTCGAGCGAGCTCAGACGCTGCTGATCGGTCCGATAGACGACGAGCGCATTGTTCACGTCGCGCAGCGCGGCGAGCACCGTCTTGCGGTAATCGAGCGCGGCTTCCACCTGCTGCAATTTCGACAGCCGCAGATTCGACACCAGCGCGCCGCCCTGGAAGATCGGCAGCGACACACTCGGTCCCCACGACCAGAAGAGGCTCGCCCAGTGCGCGAGATCGTGCGGCGTGGTCGCGCGCGTGCCCGCCTGGGCGCTGAGGGAGATGTCCGGATAGAACTGCGCGACCGCCACGCCGACATTGGCCGTCGCTACGTGCAGCGACGCTTCGGCGCGGCGGATGTCGGGGCGGCGGCGGGCGAGCGTCGCGGGCAGGCCGACGGGCACGGAAGGCGGCGTGGCGGGCAGCGTGCCAGCGGGAGAAAGTTCGGCATCGAGTGCGCCCGGCGCCACGCCGGTCAGCACTGCGAGCGCGTTGAGCGACTGCGCGATCTGCTGGTTGTATTGCGGCAGAATCGACTCGGTCTGGGCGCGCTGCGCCTGCGAGCGCGCCACGTCGAGCTGGCTTTCGAGTCCGTGCGCGGCGGCGCTTTGAGCGAGCGCCACCACCTCGCGTTGCTGGGCGATCAGCGCCTGCGTGGTCGCGCGCAGCATCTGTGCGCCGCGCAGTTGCAGATAGGTTTCGGCGACTTCGGCTTCGAGCGACACCTGCGCGTCGTGCTGTGACTCCACGGCTTCGTCGGCTTGCGCGTTGGCCGCCTCGACGGAGCGCCTCACGCGCCCGAACAGGTCGAGTTCCCACGAGGCGTCGAAACCCAGTTGCCAGAGATTGACCGGCGCGGTCAGCTGATCGAGCGCGCTTTGCACGCCGCGCTCGACGCTCGCTCCCGAGCCCGGCGCGAAGCTGTTCACGGGCGAGTCCGGCGCGCCGAGCCCATCGACCTTGTCGTACACGCCCGCCGACTCGAGTAAGCCCTTCGCGCCCAGTTGCTCGCGTTTGTAGCTCGCACTCGCGCGCACGTTCGGCAAGCCTTGTGCGGCGGCCTGCTGGGTCTGCTCGCGCGCCTCGGCAATGCGCACGACCGCGATGCGCAAATCCGGATTGCCCTGTACGGCACGCGCGATCAGCGAATCGAGCGTGGGGTCATTGAAGCTGCGCCACCAGGCCGGATCGGGATCGGACTCGATGGTGGGACTCGATGCAGTCCGGGCGTCTGACTGACCGTTCGTCTGCATCGCATGCCACTGGTCGGGCGCGTTTGCTTGCAGCGGCCTGAAATCGGGGCCGACCGTGCAGGCGCTGAGCGCCAACAGCGTGGCGAACGCGGGCAGCAGCGTAGTGGACAAGCTGGCGCGGTTGCGGGGCATGAGCGGGCGCATCTCAATGTCCTCCCGCCGCGCCGGACGCTTTCACCGGCGAGAATAGCAGCGCGAGCGGGATGAACAGCGCGCAGAAGCAGGCGAGGATGCCGAATACGTCGATATAGGCCAGGATCGTCGCCTGGGAAACAAAGGTCTCGTAGAGATGGCCGCTCGCGGTCTGCATGGCCTGAACAAGCGGCTCGCCCGTGCTGTCCATGATCGACTGGGCGTTGCGAGCGAGCGTGTCCTGATAATTCTGCGAGAACGGCGACATGTGCCCCGAGAGATGCGCCATCCACGCTTGCGAGCGTTCGCGGATCAGCGCCGTCGACACCGAAATGCCAATCGATCCCGCCACGTTGCGGAACATCGTGAAGAGCGCGGACGCATCGTTGTTGAGGGCCGTCGGCACCGTGAGATAGGCGAGCGTCGTGACCGGCACGAACAGGAAGCCGATGGCGATCGACTGCGCGCTGCGCAGCTTCACGAGCGTCGTGTAGTCGATATCCGGCGTGAGCGTGCGTGCATAGATCAGCGCGGCCACGAGCAGGATGAATCCCGTCATGATGAGCAGGCGCGTTTGTACATGGGGCATCAAGCGGCTGATAATGGGAATCTCCAGCGTGATGAGCAGCGCGCCGGGCGACAGCACGAGACCCGCGAGCGTGGCCGTGTAACCGAGCTGCTGCTGGGCGAGTTGCGGCACGATCACGGCGCTGCCGTACAGGACGGTCGCGAACGCGGCGATCATCACGCAGCCGAGCGCGAAATTCCGGTCGCGCATGCAGCGCAGGTCGACCACGGGATGCTTCGCGTAAAGCAGACGGCAGATCGCGCCGATAATGCCCAGCGCGGCCAGCACCGCGAACGTCACGATGAACGGCGACGAAAACCAGTCGTCGTCCTCGCCGCGGTCGAGCATGACCTGCAGGCAGCCGAGCCCAATCGCGATCAGCGCGATGCCCGGAAAATCAACCGTGCGCCAGTTCAGGCGCTGCCGCGTCTCGCGCTTGACCCACGGCGGATCTTCCACGAGTTGCAGCACGGCCAGTGTCGTGATCACGCCAACCGGCACGTTGAGCAGAAATACCCAGCGCCAGGTGAAGTTGTCGGTGATCCAGCCGCCGAGCGTCGGGCCGAGCACGGGCGCGACCACGATGGCCACGGCGGAAATGGAGAAGGCGCGGCCGCGCTGGCTCGGCTCGAAGGTATCGAGAATGATCGATTGCTGGTTTGGTTGCAGACCGCCGCCGAAAAACCCTTGCAGCACGCGAAAAATCACCAGTTGACCGAGACTCGACGCGACACCGCAGAGAAACGAGCAGATCGTGAACGCCACAATGCAGAGCATGAAATAGCGTTTGCGTCCCAGCACGCGGCCAAAGAACGCCGAGATCGGCAGCACAATGCCGTTGGCGACGAGATAGGACGTGAGCACCCAGGTCGCCTCGTCGTAGCTCGCCGACATCGTGCCGGCGATATGCGGCAGCGCGACGTTCACGATGGTCGTGTCGAGCACTTCCATGAAGGCCGCGAGCGTGACGGCGATCGCGGTCAGCCACGGATTGCCGGCGGGGCGCCAGGTGCGGGAAGCGTCGGTCATGGAGGTGGGCTCAATGGCTCAGGTACACCGTCGGCACGACGGAAATACCCAGTGGCAAGGGCTGATTCGCCTGCAGGCCGCTGTCGATCACGATCTTGACCGGCACGCGCTGCACGATTTTCACAAAATTCCCCGTGGCGTTTTCGGCGGGAAACGCGGAAAAGCGCGAGCCGCTGCCGAGCTGCATGCTGTCGACATGGCCGCGCAGATCGAGCTTCGGCCACGCATCGACGCTGATCTTGACCTTGTCCCCGGGCCGCATGCGAGTCAGTTGCGACTCCTTGAAATTGGCCGTGATCCACACTTGCGGCGTGACGATCGAAAAAAGCGAGGTGCCCGCCTGGAGGAAGCTGCCGAACTGCACGTTGCGGCGCGTGATCCAGCCGTCCGACGGCGCCTGCAGATCGCACCACGCGAGGTTGAGGCGCGCGGATTCGAGCTGCGCCTGCGCTTGTGCCACCTGCTCGCGACGCGCCTCGACAGCGGCCACCGCCTGGCGGATCTGCTGCGGCACGAGCGCGGCGGTTTTCAACTGCGCCTGCGCGCTCATGACGTCGGCGTGCGAGCTGCGCTGCTGGGCGTTGGCGGTATCGATGTTTTGCTGCGTGGTCGCGCGCGGATCGACGCCATGCTGCCGCTCGTAGTCTGCCTGCGCGCGGGCGAAGTTCGCGTTGGCCGTTTCGATCTGCGCACGCGCCTGTTCGTACTGCGCGGGATACTGGACGCGCGCGATATCGAGCTGTGCCTGCGCGGAGAGCAATTGCGCCTTCGCAAGACCCAGTTGTGCACGCGCCTGATCCACCTGGGCCGCGTAGTCGCGCTTGTCGATCTCGACGAGCAGGTCGCCCTTGTGCACAAACACGTTGTCGTTGACGTTCAATCGCGTGACGTAGCCGGAGACTTTCGGCGCGATGGTGATGGCGTTGCCGTCGGTGTAGGCGTCATCGGTGCTGACTTCGTTGCGCGTGGCGAACCACCAGATCAGCGCACCGATCGCGATGACGAGCACCACCACGCCAAGAATGATCAGTGGTTTTTTGCCCGGCCGTTTGCGGTCGGGGTTCTTGCCGCTTTTTTCGCTCTTGTCGTTCCTGCCGTCCTGTTCGCCGTCGCTGTGTTGCCGGGCGGCGAGCCGACGCGGTTTGTCCTTGTGGGCGCGCGACCATGCGCCGATGCCGCCGGGCGCTTCTCGGTCAGCCATGGGCGGCTCCCTGGAGGCGTGCGGTGGCCAAAGCAACGAAGAGAGAGGGCATGCGGTGCTCGAATGAGGAGGACGGGGTGTCGACGGTGAGCAGACGTCCGGACGGCGCAAAGCGCGTGCCCATGCGAGTGCTGAAAGCGAATCGTCGGCATGAGCTCGGGAGTCAGAGGCGCGTCTATCGAGGGATCGCTTCGCGCAGACGCATGACGTCCCGGCCGCGACGGGCGCGGTGTCGTTTGCCCACGCGTTGCGCATGGAACGCGCGATCGTGGGGGATTTCGGCGTCGGTCAATTGGATGCCCATTGCGGTCATCTTGCGCGGGTCGCCGCATTGCACGATGCGCGGGTGTGCGGAGTTTTCAATGGGTTGTCCCCACGGCATGTCGATTGCGCGAAGGCCAGTGGAACCATGCCGCTGCCCGCACGCGGAGGCGGCGAACCCATCGGGAGATAAGTGATGAAGACACGACTCGCAGCACTCGCCTGCACGCTGGCCTGCACCTTGCCGCTGACCGCGCGCTCGCAATCGCAACCGCAGCCCACCGAAGCCGCTTCGACGACCGCGTCCAATCCGCTCGCGCCCAGCGACCGCGATTTCGTGCAGGCGGCCTCGTCGGCGTCGTCCACGGAGATCGACGCCGCGAAGCTCGCGATGCACAACACGCAGAACAAGGACGTGCACGCCTTCGCGCGCAAGATGATGCTCGACCATATGAAGCTCACCGCCGAGCTGAAGATTGCCGCGCCGCACGGCGTGACGGTTCCGAAGGACAACTCGGACACCTCCGTGCTCGATGCGCTGCGTTCGCTCAAGGGCGCGGAGTTCGACAAGGCCTACACGCAAAAGGTGGGTGTCGAGGGCCACAAGGAAGCGATTCAGGCGTTCCAGAAGGAGATCACCGGAGGGCAGGACGACAAGCTCAAGAGCGCCGCGCAAAAGGCGCTGCCGACGATCGAGGAGCATTACCGCATGTCGCAGACGCTGGCGCAAAAGGTGGGCGTGAAGGCGAACTGAGCGCGCGTTGTCGATGGTGCGCGAATGTAGTGCGCGCTAGCATCTCGTCTGCGAATGGGGCCGCAAGCGTGTGGCCCCTGCAGTCGACGCCAGCGCCATTCAGAGCTTCACGCCCCCGGCTTCGGGTGGTTCGCGCGGCTCGTCAATAGGCGCCCCGGATTCGATGCGCTCCGCGTGCGCGAGCGGATCGCTCAGCCAGTGCGGCTCGGCGTGATAGTACTCGTGCAATTGCGTGGCCCAGCCGATATCGGCCATGCTCGGCCACGCCTCCTTGTCGAAGCCCGGCGCGTTCTTGACGTGTTCCGCTGTAACGTTGAGCAGAAAGCACTTCTGCGTGGTGTCGAGCGTGAGCGCGGACCACGGCAGCGCCAGCAATTTATCGCCGATACCGAGAAAACCGCCGCTCGACAGGACGGCATAAGCGATCCGACCGCGTTGCACGTCGAGCATGATTTCCTTTATTTTTCCGAGATCCTGATCGTCCGAACTCAACACGCGATTTCCCTCCAGCGTGTTGGCGGCCATGATGTCCGGGCCGGGACCGGCAGCGGTCTCGCTGCCATTGCCGATGATCCGTGCGCCGGTCTGAGTGGATTGCGACTGGATTGCCATGTTGGCCTCCTTGAATGCTATGAGAGCAGCGGGGTGCGTTGCGTGAATAGTCTCGCAAGGCTCGCTCCCGAGTCGCATATCGATATGGATGTCTGAATAAAGTTTGGCTACTCGCGATCACCGCACGGTCTAGTCAGTGCTGAGGCCGTTGCGTGCGTTCGCCACGCCGTCGATGCCGGCGACGATACGGCCAGCGTTCTCCGTCCGCGCCGCGCGCGCCACGACGCCGCTGCGCGTTATGTCGCCGTTGCGCGTAGTAAATCGCCGCACGACCCGCGCCGTGAGCTGCGCACGCGTGGGCGGTCAGGCTCCGTTTCCGCCTTGCACCACAACGGCGCCCGTGCAGTCGATCAGCGCGCTGAAATTCGGCGACGCGGCACGTTGATCTGGAGTCCGAAACGGAACGACCCAGTGACGTGCTTCGTCATCCCAGTGGCTGCCAGGCTGGATTGCGAACTGCTTGCTGGCGAACGCGGGCGCAGTCGCGGCGGCGATCTTGCCTCTGAGCGCCTTCTCGCGCCATTGCGGCGGATGGTCGGCACACAGGCCGGCTTCCGTCGGCTTACGGGACCACGGTTTCATTTCGGCGAGCACGAAGGTGGTGATCAACAGGGCGGCGCAAACGAGCGCGGCGAGGGCCGAGTTCTGGCGCGAGCGGCGACGGACGGCTGGCTGCATGAAGACTCCCGGAGATGAGGGGCGCGGCGCCCCGTTTGAGGTAGCTGCATGCTCCAAAGCGCAAGCACGATGCCCGTGAGATCGATCGATACCGGCGGCATGTCAATTGCTGGCGTCCTGGCGAACAAAGCTGGCGCGGGAGGCGGCGATGGCGAGGCAGCAGCCACTGATCGAGGTCTCCGAGCGGATTGCTGGCTCGCGCAAGGCGTTGGCGGGCGAGCTTCCTTGGGGGCTGCGCTATGTCGATGACTCGCGCCGTGGCTATACGCGAAAACGCCGCCATGGCGGATTCGTGTATTTCGATACGCAGGGCAAGCGCATCGACGGCAAACGGGAAATCCGCCGCATCCGAGCGCTGGCCATTCCACCGGCCTATACCGATGTCTGGATCTGCCCGGATGCGCGCGGCCATCTTCAGGCGACGGGCCGAGACGCGCGCGGGCGCAAACAGTATCGCTATCATCCCGAGTGGCGCGCGACACGCGACGCCGACAAGTACGGGCGTTTGCTCGCGTTTGGCGCGGCGCTGCCGAAGCTGCGCGCCTGCGTCGAACGCGACCTCGCGCTCGACGGCATGCCGCGTGACAAGGTGCTCGCGACCGTGGTGCGTCTGCTCGATACGACGCTGATCCGGATCGGGAGCGAAGAGTACGCGCGCGACAATCGCTCATACGGATTGACGACGCTGCGCAAGCGGCATCTGACCGTGTCGCCAGCTGGGCTGCGCTTCAGGTTTCGCGGCAAAAGCGGCATCGAGCATGACGTCGCCGTGAGCGATCCGCGCGTAGCGCGCATCATGAAGCGCTGTATGGATTTGCCGGGCCAGGAACTGTTTCAGTATCTCGATGCGGACGGCACGCGACACGTCGTCGATTCGTCGGACGTCAACGATTACCTGCGCGAGGCAACCGGCGCGGAATTCACGGCGAAGGACTATCGAACATGGGCCGGCAGCGTGTTCGCGCTCGCGGCGCTACGGAAGCTGGAGTGGGCGACGGTGATCGAGGCGCGCGCGCAACTGGTCAGCACCATCAAGGCGGTCTCGCAACTGCTGCGCAATACGCCCGCCGTCTGCCGCAAGTGTTACGTGCATCCGGCCATTATCGCGGCATTCGAGGCCGGTGAGCTCGCCGCAGCGATGTGCATTTCGCGCCGGCGCGGTTTGAAGCGCGATGAAGCTGCGCTCGTGATGTTTCTCGGCAAGCATGCAAAGGCGGTCGTGCAAACTGCCGCTTGAACGGCCTTCAAAGCTCGACGAAGCGAGCTGAACCGGGAACCCGGCATCCCGATTTCGTGCCGCATGGCATAGGGATTGCGCTGAAAGCAGGCTCACTTTCCAGGCTCACTTTCAGGAGACATCCATGCCACATCGCAATCGTCCCAATAGCAAGGAACCCGCACAAACCCGCAGCGCCAGCCACACGGATGCCAAGTCTGAAAGTCTGGAGTCGTTCCGCACGCGCGCAGAGGGCGAAGCGTTGCGCACCAATCAGGGCGTGAAGATCGCCGACAACCAGAACTCGTTGCGCGCCGGTCCCCGTGGTCCATCGCTTCTCGAAGATTTCATCATGCGCGAGAAGATCACGCACTTCGACCACGAGCGCATTCCCGAAAGGATCGTACACGCACGCGGTTCCGCCGCACACGGCGTTTTTCAGGTCTACGAATCGCAAGCCGATCTCACGCGCGCAGGCTTTCTGCAGGACCCCGCGAAGCTGACGCCCGTTTATGTCCGTTTTTCGACTGTGCAAGGTCCGCGCGGCTCTGCAGATACCGTGCGCGACGTACGCGGTTTCGCAACCAAGTTTTATACCGATGAAGGTAATTTCGACCTCGTCGGGAATAACGTTCCGGTGTTCTTTATTCAGGACGCGATCAAGTTTCCCGATTTCGTTCACGCGGTCAAACCCGAGGCCCCCAACGAAATGCCGACGGGAGCCACCGCGCACGACACGTTCTGGGATTTCGTCTCGCTCGTGCCAGAAAGTGCGCATACAGTCATCTGGGCCATGTCGGATCGTGCGATTCCGCGCAGCCTGCGCACGATGGAAGGATTCGGCGTGCACACGTTCCGCCTGGTTAACGCGAAAGGGCAGGCGCGTTTCATTAAATGGCACTGGCGGCCGGTGCTCGGTTCCTATTCGCTGATCTGGGATGAAGCACAGAAGATCGCGGGCAAGGACCCGGATTTTCATCGGCGCGATTTGTGGGAGGCGATTGAGCGCGGAGATTATCCGGAGTACGAATTAGGTGTTCAGGTCATCGAGGAGGCCGACGAGCACAAATTCGGTTTCGATTTGCTCGATCCGACCAAACTCGTGCCGGAAGAACTGGTGCCGGTGAAGATCATCGGCAAAATGACGCTCAACCGCAATCCGGATAATTTTTTCGCGGAAACGGAGCAGGTTGCGTTTCATCCGGGTCATGTCGTTCCGGGCATAGATTTCACGAACGACCCGCTTTTGCAGGGGCGCTTGTTCTCGTACACCGACACGCAGATCAGCCGTCTTGGCGGCCCCAATTTTCACGAGATTCCTGTCAATCGACCCGTGTGCCCGTATGCGAACAACCAGCGCGACGCCATGCACCGGCAGACGATTAACGTCGGACAGGCCTCTTATGAGCCCAATTCCGTCGGCGATGGCTGGCCGAAGGAAACGCCGCCGGCCAAAGGCGGCTTCGAAAGTTATCAGGAGCGCGTGGAAGGCACGAAGATCCGTGTGCGCAGCGAGTCGTTCTCCGATCACTTCTCGCAGGCGACGATGTTCTATCAGAGCATGTCGACGCCCGAGAAGGAGCACATTGCGGCGGCTTATACGTTCGAGCTGGGCAAGGTGACGAAGCCGGAAATCCGTGAGCGCGTCGTCAACGAGATTCTCGCCAATATCGATGTCGACCTCGCCGCCCGCGTCGCACTGGCGCTGGGCATGCCAAAGGCGAAGGCTGGCAAGAAGCAAAGCAAGCCGGATCCGGCCGTTTCGCCTGCGCTCAGTCTGCTCAATCGCGTGAAGCCTGGCATCAAGACACGCAAGATCGCTTTGTTGGCGGCGCCGGGCGCGGATGCCGCCACGATCACTGCCGTGCGCGACGCACTGGCCAAGGAGGGCGCAACGGCGCTGATCGTCGCGCCGACGCTCGCGCCTATCGACGGCCTCGTGCCCGACGCCACGATCGCGGGCATGCCGTCGGTGATGTTCGATGCGGTGTTCGTGACGGGCGGCGAGGTCGCGTCGCAAACGCTCGCGCAATCGGGCGACGCGCGCCATTTCGTGGCTGAGGCGTTCCGTCATCTGAAAGCGCTCGCCGCGATCGACACGGGGCGTTTGCTGCTTGCTGCCGCGCAGCTGCCCACGCAGGCGGACGGCGTGGCGCAAGGCGACGCGTCGGAGCTCAAGGCCGTGCTCAAGGCGTTCATCGAGTCGGCCGGACAGCATCGCGTCTGGACGCGCGCGGCACAGGCGGAATCGGTGCCGGCATGATGGGTGCTGATATCACGGCAGGGCACTGTCAGGTTGCTGGAGGTGTGGCAGTAGAATGAAGCGATGAAGAAGACGAAATCGCTTTATCACGGCCATCGCTTCCCCGCTATCGTCATCAGCTGCGCCGTTCGCTGGTACTTCCGGTTCAGCCTGAGCCTGCGCGACATCGAAGAGTTGTTGCTCGAGCGTGGCGTCGTGGTCACATACGAAACCATCCGTTGCTGGTGCGACAAGTTCGGCGCTGGATTCGCTAAGTGCGCCAAGGCGGCGCGGCGCAAGCCAGCCAACACCTGGCATTTAGACGAGATGTTCGTGACGCTACG
>NZ_FNZM01000013.1 GCF_900109265.1 Paraburkholderia tropica | reverse complement strand
TGCGTTTGAACGAGCCGCGCTACGTCACGCTGCCGAACATCATGAAGGCGAAGAAGAAGCCGCTCGAAACGATCACGCCGGAAGATCTCGGCGTGGATGTCGCTCCGCGTTTGAAGACGCTGAAAGTTTCGGAACCGCCCAAGCGCAGCGCAGGCGTGAAAGTGCCTGACGTGAAAACGCTGGTCGAAAAGCTGAAGACCGAAGCCAAGGTGCTGTGAGGAGCGAATCGAAAATGACGAACCTGGTAATTGCAGAACACGACAATGAGTCGATTAAAGCCGCAACGCTGAACACGATTGCAGCGGCGCAGAAAATTGGCGGCGATGTGCATGTGCTGATTGCTGGCCACAACGCGAAAGCGGCTGCGGATGCAGCGGCGAAAATCGTCGGCGTTTCTAAGGTGCTGCTCGCCGATGCGCCGCAACTCGAACACGGTCTCGCGGAAAACGTTGAAGCGACGGTGCTTTCAATTGCGAAGAACTATTCGCATATTCTCGCGCCTGCTACGGCAAGCGGTAAAAACGTTACGCCGCGTATTGCCGCCAAGCTCGACGTTGCGCAGATCAGCGATATCACTGCTGTTGTTAGTGCCGATACGTTCGAGCGTCCGATTTACGCTGGCAATGCGATTGCGACGGTGCAATCGCAAGACGCGATCAAGGTCATCACTGTTCGCACCACGGCGTTCGACGCGGTCGCTGCGGAAGGCGGCAACGCATCGGTAGAAAAAATCGAAGCGGCAGCGGATAACGGCAAAGCGCAATTCGTCAATCGCGAAGTCACGAAACTCGATCGTCCCGAACTCACCAGCGCAAAGATTATCGTGTCAGGCGGACGCGGTCTGGGCAGCGGCGAAAACTACACGAAGGTGCTTGAACCGCTCGCGGACAAACTCAACGCGGCACTCGGCGCATCGCGCGCGGCGGTGGACGCAGGCTACGTGCCGAACGATTATCAGGTCGGTCAAACCGGCAAGATTGTCGCGCCGCAGCTTTACGTCGCCATCGGTATTTCAGGCGCGATTCAACATCTCGCGGGCATGAAAGATTCGAAGGTGATCGTCGCGATCAACAAGGACGAGGAAGCGCCGATTTTCACCGTAGCCGACTACGGTCTCGTCGGCGATCTGTTCAGCGTGGTGCCGGAACTCGTTGCGTTGACCTGAGCGCCATCACGCGTAATCTTCAGCGGCCCTGCTTCTCGACAGCAGGGCCGCACCGCTTGCGCACCTACACGGTTCGCAACATTCCCCCGTCCACGAAATACGTGGACCCCACGCTGTAACTCGCGCGCTCCGAGCACAGAAACACGACGAAATCGGCCAGTTCCTCGGGCGAAGCAAAGCGCTGAATGGGCGCGTGCTCGTTCGCGACCTGCTGCAGATAGCCTTCCCAGTCGCCGCCCGTTTCGCTGCTCAGTTGTTTGGCCGTCTTGATCCAGTCCGGCGTGAGCACGAGCCCCGGATTGATGGTATTGACGCGAATATTGTCGCTCACCACTTCATTCGCGAGCGTTTTCGAAAACATCATCAGCGCGGCTTTCGTGACGTTGTAAATGGGCTCGTAGCCCAAAGGCTGCGTGGCGCAGATCGAAGCGTTGTGCAGGATCGCGCCGCCGCCGCGCTGCTTCATCAGCGGCACAAGCCCGCGCGCGAGGCGCACGGCGGCCATCACGTGCAGTTCCCAGTACGCTTGCCATTTGTCGTCGGGAGCGGTCATGATCGTTTCGTTGCTGCCCGTGCCCGCGTTGTTGAACAGAATGTCCGCACCGCCGAAGGCGTCAGTCGTGGCGTCGACGAGTTGCGTCACGCCTTCGACCGTTGCGATATCGCACGCAACCGGTACGGCCTGAATGCCGTGCCGTTCGGCGAGCGATTGCGCCGCGGTTTCCAGACGTTCGCGCTGACGCGCGGCGAGCACGAGATGTGTCCCCTCGGCCGCGAAACGGTCCGCGACCGCAAGACCAATGCCGACACTCGCGCCGGTAATGACCGCGACCTTTCCACGCAGTTTCAAATCCATCGCTCGCTCCTGAATGCTGTGAATGGGTGTGATTGGCGTGCTTCGCCATGCCCGCATTTTGCTATCGCTCTATGCAGAACAGCGCACTATTGCGACGCTTATTAAACATTATCATTTGTAATGATGTTTGAGTTCAGTAGCGTGTGATTTCACGTATACACCTATGTAACGATAGCAATACTATCGTTATTCTGCGCTTGCACAGTCGTCGAAAATTCGCGCCAGCGTGCGTGCGGAAGGCGTTAAATGTTGTCGTGACGATGTGAATCGCAATCCAGCCAAGCAAAACAAATAAACAGGAAAGTGCGTCATGAGACTACGAAATGTGTTGATGGCCGCGCTCGTTTGCGCAGTGTGCGCCGGTCATGCTTTTGCTGCCGACAAACTCAAGGTCGGCATTTCCATGAAGGTGTTGAACGCGCCGTATTTCTCGGCGGCCATGCAAGCCGCGAAAGCGCGTGTGGTGGAACTCGGCGGCGAGCCGATCGTTACCGATGCGCAGGGCACGATGCAGAAGCAGATCGCCGATGTCGAAGACCTCGTGACGCGCGGCGTGAAAGTGCTGATCATCGATCCGGCCGATCCCGAAGGGCTGGTGAGCGCCGTGAACGCAGCGACGGCAGCTGGTGTGAAAGTGATCGTGATGGATGCCGATCTCGATCCGAAGGCGAATTACCTCACGCTCGTGCAATCGTCGAATCGGCAAAACGGTGCGCTGGTCGGCCGCTGGGTTGTCGATACGTTCGGCGACAAGCCGCTGAAGATCGCGCTCGTGTCGGGCGACAAGGGCAATCCGGTGGGCAAGGCGCGCCGCGATGGCGTACTCGAAGGCATTGTCGAAGCGCAGCTCGAAAAACTCGGCAAGGCGAATCTGCAGATCGTGGGGCAAGGCTGGGGCAACTGGACCGACGAAGGCGGCCTGAAGGCGATGGAAGATCTGCTGGTCGCGAACAAGGACATCAACCTCGTGCTCGGCGAAAACGACAGCATGGTGCTGGGCGCGCGTCGTGCGATCGAGAGCGCGAATCGTCAGGGCATCACGCTCGTGGCGGCCGCCGATGGTCAGAAGGAAGCGCTCGCGCTCATCAAACAGGGCAAGTATGGCGCGACCGCGCTCAACGATCCGGCGCTGATCGCGCGCACGGCCGTCGACCTCGGATTCAAGGCCGCGAATGGCCAGGCGCGTGATCTGCCGAAGATGACTTATACGCCGCCTGCGGTGATCGATCGCGGCAATATCGACAAGTTCTACAACCCGAAGGCCGTGTTTTAAAGCGGTGCTTCGATTCAACTGCAACGCAGTTTCCATCGAACTGGAGTCAAGCTTGATGTCAGTTATTCCCGCGCTGGGTCTCGGCACATTCCGCGTCGCCCCGGACATCACCACGCAATCGGTGCGCACCGCGCTCGAACTGGGCTATCGCCATATCGACACGGCGGTCCACTACGAGAATGAAGCGGCGGTGGGCGCCGGCATTCGCGAGAGCGGTGTGAATCGCGACGAGATTTGCGTGACGACCAAGGTGTGGTTCGACAGCCTGCGCCATCGCGCGGTACTCGACAGCCTGGAAGCGAGCCGGGAGCGGCTCGGTGTCGGTGTGATCGATGTGGCGCTGGTGCATTGGCCGTCGGTCGACGGCGTGCCGGTCGCTGAGACGATCGGTGCGATGCGCGAAGCCGTGGACGCAGGTTTGATCCGCCATTACGGCGTGTCGAATTTCACCGGGCCGCTGCTCGACGAAGCCGTTGGGGTGCCAGGCGGCGATGCAATCGTGACGAATCAGATCGAGGTGAATCCGTTCTTCGCGAATCGCGCTGACGTGGACGCGACGCATCGGCACGGCATCAAGGTGACGGCATATATGCCGCTGGGTGAGGGCCGCGTGCAGCGCGATCCTGTGATCGCCGCGATTGCCGAACGTCATGGCGTGGATGCGCCGCAAATCGCCTGTGCGTGGCTGCTCGCGCGCGGCATGCTGGTGATTACCGCGTCGCGCAGCGTCGAGCATCAGCGTGCGAATCTGCGTGCGCTGGACGTGCGTTTGAGCGATGACGAACTCGCCAGCATCGACGCGCTCGATTGCGGCGCGCGCAACGCGAATCCGCCGTTTGCGCCGTGGAATCGTGCATGAGTTGCGTATGAGTCGCACACATCGCCATGCGCGCGAAAAAATTTTCTTTTTTTAACTGGCATCTTAGATACGCGAAAAGCATGGCGTGAAGCAAGCCGAACCGGATAGAGACGGTTCGGTTGTCGAATCAAGAGTGAGATTCATGCAGAACACAATGTTAGGTATCCGTATCAGTTGAAGCGGGCCAGGAATAATGAGGCATCCGCTTCTCAATCCAGAGAGGAGACAGCAATTGAACAGCACGACTCGTCTGCTTGCCGCGTCGCTGGTGGCGTCGGCCATTGGCGTTGGCATTTCGTCGCCGGTATGGGCGGCTTCCGACAAGACCACGCTCGTTGTCATGATTCGCGGGCTCGACAATCCGTATCACGCCGACTATGCGGCGGGCGCGAAGGCGCTCGGCAAGAAGCTGGGTTTGCCCGTCGATGTGCTGAGCAGCGAGGGCAACAGCCAGAAGCAGTTTTCCGATCTGAAGGCGGAGATTGCGAAGACCGGCGGCAACATGGTTGTCAACGTCGATCCGAACGAGGCGCCCGACGTGGTGCCGATCGCGAAGATGCTGGAAAGTGCGGGCGTTTACTGGGTGAGCTGGTGGAACAAACCGGACGACATCAAGGTGCAGGACTATCCGCACTGGGTCGCGCATATCAGTTTCGACGCTGTGGGGCAGGGTTATTTCAATGCGAAGACCCTGTTCAAAAACATGCCGACGCCGAACAAAGGTTCGATCATCGCGATTCAGGGCATGTTGTCGAATAACGCGGCCATTGGGCGCTTCCAGGGCCTGCAAAAGGCGCTCAAAGAAACGCCTGGCGTGAAGCTCGTGCAGTGGGAAGCCGCCGATTGGGACACCAACAAGGCCTACGAAATCACCAAGCAATTGCTGGCGGCGCATCCCGATACCGCGGGCGTGTGGTCCGCCAACGACAACATGGCGCTCGGCGCGGTGGCCGCGCTCAAGGAGGCGGGCCTCGCAGGCAAGGTCAAGGTGAGCGGCACGGACGGCGTGCCCGACGCGTTCGATGCGATCAAGGACGGCACGATGTCCTCGACCGAATACGACGACGCGCGTTATCAGGCGCAACTTGGTTTGTCGATGGCGCTTGCGGCCAAACAGGGCGCGCTCGACGTGAAGGCCACGCCCGCCAAATACCGCGCGTTTCTGATTCCGGGTATCGAAGTCGATCGCTCGAACGTGGAGAAAGTCGTGAAAGACACGGTCAGCAAGATGCCGGATTACGACCTGAAGAACTTCTACGCACGCTGGGTCGCGCCGATCAAATAACACCGCGTAGCAGGTATTCAAGCAAGCTTCGGCGCGGGCGTGCGAAACCGGTGCGCTCGCGGCCGGAACCATCAGGAGGGACGGCAGTTCATGGAACCTGTGGAAAGCATGGGCGACGCGAATTTCTCGCGCCAGCCCGCACACACCGCGTGGATGCAGGGCGCGCGCCGCTGGCTGCGTCGCAGTGGCGTCGGCGCGCAACTGCTCTCGCTCGCGCTGATCGTGGCGGTGTTCGCCATCGGCACGCGCGGCGCGAGTCTCTCGTGGGACAACGTGCAGGTCGTGCTGAGTCTCGCTGCGATTCCCGCGATTCTCGCCGTGGGTCTGCATCTGACCATCGTGATCGGCGGGATCGATCTTTCGCTGCAAGGCACGGTTGCATTGTGTGCGGTTTTCGTCGGCGTGCTCAGCAAGAATCGCTACAACGATCACGATGTCGGGCTCTGGATTCTGCCGATCTGTCTCGCCATCGGCGGCGCGGCGGGCATGCTGACCGGCGTGCTGCATACGAAACTCAGAATTCCTTCGTTCATTACGACATTGGGCGTGAGTTGGGTGCTTTATGGCGTGGCCGTCTACGTGAACAAGGCGATGCTGATTACGCTGCTCGATAACCGCATTCAAAACTTTATCAACGACAAGCCGCTCGGCGTTGCGAATATCGTGCTGGTGGCGCTGGCAATTGTGATCGCCGTGCAGTTTTTCGAGGATCGCACGCGCACCGGGCGCTATCTCTACGCCATCGGCGGCGACGAAGCGCTCGCGCGTCAGGCGGGCGTGAACGTGCCGCGTATGAAAGTGGTCGCGTTCGCGATCGCCGGGTGTCTCTACGGCCTGGGCGCGCTGCTGCTCGTGAGCCGGATGGGCAGCGCGACCGCGCGCACGGGTCTCAATCTGCTGTTTCCGGTGATCACGGCGGTGGCGGTGGGCGGCGTGTCGCTCACGGGCGGCCTCGGCGGTGCGAAGAATGCGCTGCTCGGCACGCTCGTGCTCGCCGTGCTCAACAACGGCATGGTGCTGATGGCCGTGAATCCGTATGCGCAAACGGCCGTCAACGGCATCGTGTTGATCATTGCCGTGGCGCTCACGCTCGACCGCCGCAAGCTCGGCTTCATTAAATAAGGCCGCACTATGGAAACGCTTATCGAACAGGATACCGGCGTGGTGCTCTCGCTCGAAGGTATCACGCGCCGATTTCCCGGCGTGATTGCGCTCGACGATGTTGCGCTGACCGTGCGCAAGAACGAGATTCTGGGCCTGGTCGGCGAAAACGGCGCGGGCAAGTCGGTGCTCACGAAGATCATGACCGGCATTTATCAGCCTGACGAAGGCCGCTTGATGCTGGACGGCAAAAAGGTCGTCATGAAGGGCACCGCGGATGCGATTCGAAAAGGCATTGGCGTGGTGTTTCAGGAGGGCTCGCTGATTCCGAATCTCTCGGTCACGGAGAATCTGTTTCTGTGCCACGAAGCGCGCTTTCGCCGCTTTGGCGTGCTGTCGCGGCGCGAGATGGCCGCCGAGGCGCGGCGCGTGCTGGAACCGATGAACCTCGATATCGACGTGGATCTGCCGGTTGCCTCGATCTCACCCGCGGCGCGGCAGATGGTGGAAATCGCGCGGATGGTCTGGCTCTGCGAGCAATATGGCGCCTCGAATCCGATTGTGATTCTCGACGAACCGACCACCGTGCTCAACGACGGCGAGCGCGACACGCTATTCGAGATTCTCAATCGCCTGAAAAGCCGCGCGTCGATGATACTCATCTCGCACCGGCTTCAGGAAGTGCTGGAAAACTGCGATCGCATTGTCGTGCTCAAGGACGGCCGCAACGTGACGGAGATGCCCACGTCCGGCCTCGATATCGCCAATGTCGAAAAGCTGCTCGTGGGTCACGATTTCGCCGGCGACCGCTTTCGCGAAAGCGAGCAGCGCGCGCCGGGCGAGAAGGTGACGTTCCGCGTCGATCAACTCGCGAAACAGGGGGCGTTCGCGCCGCTGAGTTTCGAGGTGCGCGAAGGCGAGATCGTCAGTCTCGTCGGTCTGGTCGGTTCGGGGAAAGAGGCGCTGTGCCGCTGTATTGCCGGATTGGAGCGCTACGACGCGGGCACGCTCGCGATCGAAGGCAAGACGCCTGTGAACGGTTCGTCGCGCTCGGCCGTGCTGCATGGCGTGGGACACGTGCCCATCGAACGGCGAGAGGAAGGGCTCGCGCTGAATATGAGCGTGGCCGACAACATCAACTATCTCGTGCTCGACAAGCTCAAGGTCGGCGGCATGATCAGCACGCGCAGAGAGCACGAGCACGCGAAGCAATGGGTCGCGGAATGCCTCGTCAAGACGCCTTCGATTCATGCAGCCTGTGCGGGATTGAGCGGCGGCAATCAGCAGAAAATCATTCTGTCGAAATGGCTGAGTTCGGATGTGCGTCTGCTGATTCTCGATCACCCGACGCGTGGTATCGACATCAAGGCCAAGGACGAGGTTTATCGGCTCATTCGCAAGTTCGCGAATGCGGGCATTGCCATGATCATCATGTGCGACACGCTGGAGGAGGATATCGGGCTGGCCAACCGTCTGCTGATCATGCGCGAGCGGCGTTTGATCGGCGAACTGGAGGCGTCGGCGCATGCCAAGCCGACGCCGCAGGATCTGATCAAACTGATCGTCTGAACGAAGCTCTCGACAAGGAACCGCAAATTGGACGCACCTTCTTTTGACGGCGCCCGGCGCGCCGCTTCGCGTACCGGCATCAAGCATTTGACGAGCCGGTTGAAGCCGATCCATCTGACGCTCGCGTTGATCGTGGTCGTGGGCGCATTCATGGCAATCGGCAACGACCAGTTTCTCTCGCTGTACAACATCAATACGATTCTGGATTTTGGCGCCATTCTGCTGATTGCCGCGCTCGGGCAAATGTTCGTGATTCTGATTGGCGGAATCGATCTCTCGGTGGGCGGGACGATTTCGCTGGTTTCGGTGGTGTTTATTACGCTCGTGCATCGCATCGGTTATTGGGCGTATCCGTGCTGTCTCGCGCTCGGTCTGGCGCTCGGGTATATCAACGGCGTGATTCTCACGCGCGTGAAAATTCCGTCGTTCATCGCCACGCTCGGCACGGGCGGCATCATCACGAGTCTCGCTTATCTGGTGTCGCCACGGCCTGTTAGCGCCGCGCCCGGTGATTATTCGATGCTCGATATTGTCAACGGCAACGTGTTTTCGATCAGCAACGTGTTCATCATCGGCGCGCTGGTTTTTTGCGCCGTTGCTGTGTTTCTGCGCTTCACGCGCACGGGCCGCAATATCTATTTCGTCGGCAGCAATATCCGCATGGCGTGGATGTCCGGCACCGATATCGCACAGTCGCGTAACGTGCCGTTCATGATTTCCGGCGTGTGCGCGGCGCTCGTCGGCATCATTATTTCCTCGGTGCGATTCGGCGGCGATCCGGTCGTGGGCACCTCGTACGTACTCAACTCGATCGCGGCCGTGGTGGTGGGCGGCACGGCGCTCACGGGCGGCGCGGGCGGCGTGCTCAACGTGCTGTTCGGCACGCTGTTTCTCAGCATGCTCGACAACGGCATGAACGTGATTGGCGTCGACCAGTATTTTCAGCAGGCGATTTACGGCGCCATGATTATTTTCGGCGTGGCGGTCACGTTCGACCGCAAGAAAACGCCGATCATCAAATGACGTTTGCCTTTCCTTCAGCGAGACACACCCCTATGAATGCAATGGCAACGAGAACCGTGTCGGCCAATGGGCTGGCCGTGACCACCCTGGGCCTCGGCGGCACCGGGCTGGGCAATATGTATCGCGCGACCGATCCCGAAGTGGCGACCGCGACCGTTCATGCCGCTTTCGCACGCGGCATGCGTTATTTCGACACCGCGCCGGTCTACGGTTACGGTCTCGCCGAAACGCGTCTAGGCGAAGCGATTAAAACGCTGCCGCGCAACGAGATCGTGATTTCGTCGAAAGTCGGTTATAGCCTCGTGCCGATTTCCGAGCGCGAGAAGTCGCCCGCTTTATGGGCGGACGCACCGGCACTCAGGCCGGAATTCGATTATTCGCGCGACGCGGTGCTGCGCTCGATCGAGCAGAGTTTGCAGCGGCTGGGTGTGGATCGCATCGATATGATCGCGATTCACGATCCCGACGAATCGATCGTATTCGGTCCCGGTGAAGATCCTTATGCGCGCAGTCATTTTCGCGAGGCCATGGACGGCGCGTATGTCGTGCTCGACGAATTGCGCTCGCAAGGTGTGATTGGCGCGGTGGGCGTCGGCATCAATCAATGGCAGATGCTTTCGGATTTCGTGGTGGCGGGGCACTTCGATTATTTTCTGCTCGCCGGGCGCTATACGCTGCTCGAGCAGGAGCCGTTGCGCACGCTGCTGCCGCTGTGCGAGCAGCGCAATACGAAGCTCATCATTGGCGGACCGTATAACTCAGGCATTCTCGCATCGGGGCCGGTGCAGAGCGCCACGTTCAATACGCGGCCCGCGCCGCCGTTCGTGATCGATCGCGTGCGCCGGCTCCAGCAGGTGTGTCAGCGTCATGGCGTGCCGCTGGCCGCGGCGGCGCTGCAATTCCCGCTCGGCCATCCGCTCGTGTCGAGCGTGATTCCCGGCGCGCGCAGCGTGGCCGAACTCGAAGAAAACGTGGCGTTCATGCAGCATCCGATTCCCGTCGCGTTGTGGGCCGATCTCAAGGAAGCAGGGCTGATGGAGGCGAAAGCGCCGGTGCCCGCGAGTACGTAGCCGTGGCGTGACGCACGTCTTCATTGCACATTGAATGATTCTGTCGTCAGCGCCGTTTTGCACCGCAATGGGCACGGCGCTGTTGTAAACCTGAATGCGTCGATCGGCGTAATCGTCGGTTCGCATGCTCTGAAAGTGACGCACGCGAAAGTGTTCAATCGGGCGAACGATCGTTTCTCCCGCGTTTCCTTCCATCCCCCATTTCCCCGCAACGCCGTCTAAACCGCCGCTGCCGCCTCTTTAACACCGCCGCAACAGCTTCTTAAAACCGCTTGTCGGCGAATTATTGTTGGTATACCGTATTACGATTTTTGACCGTGCCGATGAGCCGACGCTCGCGGCCGGGTTTCGATTCCCCACCTGAACATGAAGATGCAGAACCTTTCGATCGGCAAGAAGTTGACCTCGGCGTTCTGCGTCGTCATTGCGTTTTTCCTCGTCAGCTCGGCCGTGTGCTGGTACGGCCTCGACGCCATCGACCAGAAGCAGCAGCAAAACGCCGTCTCCGTGCAGGCGCAGCGGCTCGTGAAAGACGCGAGCGCCGATTACCTGAACATCATCTGGGCGCTGCTCGCCTATAACCTCGACGGTCAGCCTGGCCACATGAAGTGGAAGGTCGATCACATCGGCGATTTCCGTACGCGCATGGCCGCGATCAAGGCGCTCGATCCCGCCGATACGGCGCGCAATCAGCTCATCGATACCGCCGTCGCGCAGTACGACGCGTGGGAAGCGAAGGTCGTCGATCCGATGCTCGCGATGCGCACGCAGGTGAACGAGGGCAGCGCCACGCTCGCGCAACTGAGCGCGCTGACCGAGAGCTTCGGCAGCTATCTGGGCACGGGCGACATGATTGCCGCCGTCGATGCGCTCGACAAGGCCGAGAGCCAGCGCATCGAGGCGCGCACCGCGGAACTCGCGTCGCTGCGCCACACGATCTATCTGAGCGTGGCGCTGGCCGCCGCGTTCGCGGTGGTGTGCGCGGGGCTGGCCGGGCGCTGGCTCGTGACGGCGATCCGCGATCCGCTGTCGCGCGCCGTCGATACCGCGCAGGCGATTGCCGCCGGACGTCTCGACAGCCGCATCGAACGCAATCGCACCGACGAGACCGGCCGCCTGCTCGCGGCGATGGATGCGATGCAGACATCGTTGCAGACCATCGTCGGGTCGGTCACGCAGGGCGTGGAAGCCGTGAAGGTCGGCGCCGCGCAGATCGCGGCGGGCAACACGGACCTGTCGTCGCGCACCGAGCAGCAGGCGGCGGCGCTCGAACAAACGTCGGCGACCACGCATGAACTGACCGAAGCCGTGCGTCAGAACGCCGACAATGCGCGTCACGCCTGCGATGTCATCGTGCGCGCGATGAACGCGGTGAATGCGGGCAATACGCTGTCGAGCGATCTGATCGAGACGATGAACGAGGCGTCGGGCAGCGCGGAAAAGATCGCGACGATTACGGCGATCATCGAAGGCATCGCGTTCCAGACCAACATTCTCGCGCTCAACGCGGCAGTCGAAGCGGCGCGAGCGGGCACGGAAGGGCGCGGCTTCGCGGTGGTCGCCTCGGAAGTGCGCTCGCTCGCGCAGCGTTCGTCGACGGCGGCGAGAGAGATCAAGGAATTGATCGAACAATCGACGATGTCGATCTCGGGCAGCGTGACGCGCGCGCACGACGTCGGCGCAACGATGACGCGTTTGCGCGCCGATATCGCCACCGCGAAGGACGTGTTCGAGACGATCGCGCAGGCCTCGAACGAGCAGAGCCGTGGGCTCGAACAGGTCAATCAGGCCATCGCGCAGATGGACCAGGTCACGCAGCAGAACGCCGCGCTGGTGGAAGAGGCGGCGGCCGCCGCGCATGCGCTCGATGAGCAGGCCGTGCGTCTGCAAGGCGCGGTGGCGGTGTTTGCGGTGTAAGGCGCAGTTTGCCTTGATGACGGCGAACGTGCGGCGGCCGAATCGAAAGCGCACGCCGCCGGTTCATTGAGCACGCGTCATCGGCGCTTCATCGATTGCCCGTCTGGCCCGCCGGGCGGGCGTCGTGCGCTACCGAGCCTGGCATCGGGCAACCTCGCCGGACGTTAAAAAATTTTCAGAATCGATGTCAGGGTTTGGTGAAGTCGTGCGTCTTCTTCGGTAATGGTTCTTATTTCGTTACCCGTTGGAGATGTCTTTCATGATGTGCCCCCGTTTTCCGCTCGCCACGCTGGCGGCCGCCGTCATCCTGGCCGTCGCCGTGCTCGAGGCACCTGCCGCGCGCGCCCAAACCCCCACCGCCGCGGCGCCCGAGGCGCTTGCCGACTTCTCGATTCCGGCTCAGCCGCTGGGCGACGCGCTCAAGGAAGTGGCACGTCAGGCCAACGTGCAGTTGCTGGTCAAATCCTCGCTGGTGGCGGGCAAAACCTCGCCCGCCGTGAAGGGGCGCATGACGGCGAACCAGGCGCTCGGGAGCGTGCTCAAGGGCAGTGGTCTGTCCGCCGACGTTCGCGACGGCACGGCGACCGTCGCCCCCGCGCCGGCCGCGCCGGTCAGCGAAACGGACAACACGCTGCCGGCGGTGGTGGTCTCGGCGGGCCCCGACGAGCAGCGGCCGACCGAGCAGACCCACTCGTACACGATCAAGACGACGACGGCGGGCAGCAAGATCGCGTTATCGCCTAAAGAAACGCCGCAATCGGTGTCCGTGCTCACGCGCCAGGAAATGAACGATTTCCAGATCAATAGCGTGAACGACGCGCTGCGCCACATCACGGGTGTGACCGTCGAGCCGTACGATTCGTACGCGACCGATTTCACGTCGCGCGGTTTTCAGATCACCAATCTGCAATTCGACGGCATTGGCATTCCGCTCGTCTATACGTCACAATATGGCGATATCGACATGGCGTTTTACGACCGCGTCGAAGTGCTGCGCGGCGCCGACGGCCTGAACGCTGAAACCGGCAACCCTTCCGCGACGGTGAATTTCATCCGCAAGCGCCCGACTTATGATTTCCAGGCATCGGCGGGTATTTCATATGGATCGTGGGACAAGAAGCGCGTTGACGTCGATATTTCCGGGCCGCTGAACAAGGCGGGCACGGTGGCGGGCCGACTGGTCGCGTTTCACGAGGACGGCAATTCGTACACCGACCGTCTTAAGCCGAGCAAGGATGGCATTTACGGCGTGGTCGAAGCGAACCTGACGCCGAGCACGCTCGCAACCGCGGGCTTCAGCTATGAGTACAACCGCCTGGGCGGCGCAAGCTGGGGCGGCTTGCCGCTGCTCGATGCATCGGGAAACGCGCTCAATTACGACGTGCACGCGAGCATGGCGCCGAAATGGGCGTTCTTCAATACGCAGGAGCAGCGCGCTTTTGCGGAGTTGAAGCAACAGATCGGCTCGCGATGGACGTGGAAAACATCGGCCAACTGGAGCGACATTTATAACAACGCGCGATTTTTTTATCCCTACGGTTCGCTCGAATCGGATGGATCGGGCGTCAATTCGTATACGTCGAATTACGAGTCGTCGAATCGGCAGATCGTGCTCGATTCGAGCCTGAGCGGCAAATTCGATCTGTTCGGACGCACGCATGAACTGACCTTCGGCGCCAACTTCTCGCGCTCGGAATTTACGAATCCGTCTTCCGAAGGCGAGGGCGATGGCGTGCCGGTCAGCTATGCCGATCTGCTCGCGGGATCGTATCCGGAACCGACATCGTGGGGCGAAAACGCGACGCGCGTGCATTATCTCGACGTGCGCCGCTCGCTTTATGCATCGTCGCGATGGAGCCTGACCGATCGCGCGCATCTGCTGCTCGGCATCAACTATACGCAGGCGGCCAGCAGCGGCGATTCCGCCGGCACCAGCTATAACCAGCAGTCGTCCGGATCGGCGCCGTATATCGGCCTGACTTACGATCTGACGCGCGACATTACCGCGTATGCCAGCTTCACCAAGATTTTCAATCCGCAGTATCAGCTCAACGCGAATAATCAATTGCTCGGGCCGGCGCGCGGCCGCAGCGCGGAAGCCGGGATCAAAGGCGCATTCTTCGACAACCGTCTGAATACCTCGTTGACGGTGTATCGCATTCATCAGTCGAATATCGCCACGGAAGCGGGATTCAACGCGGACACGGGGCAATACTATTACTCGGGCGGCGACGCAACGTCCGAAGGTATCGAAGCGGAAGTTTCCGGGCAAATCACGAACGACTGGAACGTCAGCGCGGGTGCAACAATCCTGCGTGTCACCGACGACAACGGCCAGGCGACACAACTGTTCGTGCCGCGCAAATCCGCGCATTTGTCGACGACTTATCGTCTGCCGTACTTCGATCACAAGCTGACGGTGGGCACGAGCGTGCGTTGGCAGAGCGCCACGAGCTATGTCGACGAAGGTGTGGGCATGGCGCGTCAGGGCGCTTACACGGTGCTGGATTTCATGGCCCGTTACGACGTGAACAAGCACTTCACGATTACCGGCACGCTGAATAACGCGCTCGACAAGAAATACTGGTCGACGATGGAATACAGCTATAGCACCTACGCTGCGCCGCTTAATGGCAGCGTCAATCTTACCTGGCGCTATTGAGTGCTGAATGGCTGGCGGGCGGCGTACGTTGGTTGACGTGCGCCGCTGTTTTGGTAATACGCGCCAGTTGCGCGAAAGCCGTCAATCGAATCGGGACCGACTATTGAGTCGGTCCTTGTCGATAACGGCTTCCGTCACCCTTAGCGAGCCCGCTCGCCCGATATCATCGCGGCGAGAATATAACCTGCGATACGCGGATTCTCCTTGATTCGCCTTGTGCTATAGCCGTACCAGTCGCGGCCGTAGGGTACATAGACCCGCACGTTGAATCCCTGCGCGAGCAACGCGTCGCGCTGCGATTCACATACGCCCAGCAACATCTGAAACTCGAATCGCGAGCGGGCGATCTGTTCGCGTTGCAACCAGCCGGATAGCGCATCGATCAAATGCGCATCGTGTGTTGCAATGCCCACGAACGATCCGGCCTGAATGGCATTCGAGACGTGCCGAACAAAATGCGGATTGATCGCGGCGCGGTCGCTCGATGCGCCATCAACGAGATGCGCGGCCGCCTCTGCATAAATGCCCTTGCAAATACGCATGCGGCTTTTGCGCGCCTGAAGCGCAATGATGTCGTCGCTCGTGCGTTTTAAATACGCCTGCAACGCGATTCCGACTGGAAAGCCGCTCGCTTCGAGCGTCGCGAAAGCGTCGAGCGTTCTCTGCGTGCAATGGATGTCCTCCATATCGATGCACGCACGAATGCCTTTCGACGCTGCTGCGCGCAATATGCGGGAAACGCGCGACATGCACGCGGCGTCGTCGAGCAACAATCCGAGTGCGGTGAGCTTGATGGATAGCTCGGTGGTTTCATTACCGGTGCCGAGCGCCTCGATGAGCTGGAGATAGCTGCGGGCCATCGACTCTGCTTCATCGGCCGTGGAGGCCGTTTCGCCCAGCACGTCGATGGTGGTGAGAAAGCCTGCCGTGTGGAGCGCGTGAATACGCGTGTGAGCTTCGTCGAGCGTTTCGCCGGCAATATAGCGGCGGGAAATCCTGCGGATGAGCGAACGCGGAACGAGCGGGATGGCGTGCGCCGCCATCGTATTGAGAATACGCATGTTGTGGTCTCGTGAAAACGCAACCGCATGAATCGCGATCCGGAAGATCGGTTCATGCGATATCGCCGGACTGTCTTTCACGACAGGTCCGGGGCGAATGCCCAAGCCGATGCAGTGACTGCATCGATAGGGGCTTTCAGTGCGCTTTCGCGGGAGGCCAGGCAGCTGCGTACATTTTCGCGTTTCGCGTGGAGTGTAGGTGTTTCCGGTTTGCTGGGCGTGGGTTTAACGCCCGTCTGGTTACGTCTTTGTAGCAGCGCGAATCGTAGCACGAACGGGTAATTTCTATGGGCCGATGTGTGAATCTCTGCCGCTTGTTCTATGAATGGCAATCGCGTTTCACACCGCCTCCGCAGCCTGCCTCGAACGAACAAACGCAACGACATCGGCGAGAAATGCAGCGATTGCCGTTTCATTTTCGGGCAAGCGCAGCACGGTCAACATTTCCGACGGCGACTTGCCAACCAGCGGAACGCGCAGAAAAGCCGAGTCGATAAAACCATCGCTGACCGTAGAGAGAACGAGCCGTAGCGACGCCAGCATGTCATTGCCGCGGTGCGACGCATGAGCAAGCGCGATCGGCTTCCCGATCACTTCGAATCGGGACACCATCCAGTCGATTGGGTTCTTGAGTCCGCCGGGAATCGCCCTGACGTATTCGGGGCTTGAAATAATGATTGCGTCGGCGTCCGCTACGAGGTCAATGAATCGGGCTACTGGCGCGGGCAATTCCGCGCGCTCCGAGTCGGGAGAAAAAACGGGTAGCGTGTCGAGCGATGCGAAGACCGATAACGTTACGCCTGCCGGCAAATGGTCCTGCATCGCTACAAGGAGCGCGGTATTCGTGGACTCGCGGCGCGCGCTCCCCGAGATGGCCAACAATTTCATGTCGATTTCCTGTCTGGACACATATTGTCCCATTGCGGAAATCTTAACGGAAAGTCGACGGTCTGGATGCGGATGCAGGCCGCCACCCGAACGCGCGCGCAGCCTAGTTCGTTGCTTCGCGCAGCAAGGCGAGCAAACGGCGTTTGGTATCGACGAAACCCGCTTCCGTTGTGCTTTCGTCGTTACGCGGCCTCGCGAGCGGCACGGCGATATCGGCGACGAGGCGCGCGGGGCGTTGAGACAGCATCAGGATGCGGTCGCCGAGAAATAGCGCTTCGTCGATATCGTGCGTGACGAACACGACGGTCGTGCGAATCTTCGCCCAGATGTCGAGCAGCAACGTTTGCATCATGCGGCGCGTTTGCGCATCGAGCGCGCCGAACGGCTCGTCCATCAGCAGAATGCGTGGGCGGTTGATTAACACGCGCGCAATCTCCACGCGCTGCTGCATGCCGCCCGACAACTGCGCGGGATAGTGCGACTCAAAGCCGGAAAGGCCGACCAGGGCGAGCAGTTCGGCGGCTTCGCGTCGCCGCTCGCGCGCGCCGACGCCCTTCATTTTCAGCCCAAAAGCCACATTGTCGATCACGCGTTTCCACGGAAACAGCGTGTGCTGCTGGAACACAAGGCCGCGATCCGGATGTGGACGGTCGACCGCGAGATGATCGACCGCGACTTCGCCACGCGTGGCTGCAATGTGTCCTGCAATCGCACCAAGTAGTGTGGACTTTCCGCAACCGGAGGGGCCGAGTATGCAAACGAATTCGCCGGGTGCGATGTCGACATCGAGTGAATCGAGCGCGGCAATACGCGCATGCGGCGGCCCGACTTCGACGGTCAATGCGCGCACCTCGATACGCCCGGCTGCGTGCGCCGCTGGCGTCCTGACGAGAGTTTCAGGTTGAATGGCGGATACGGTGCTCACCGGCGTGCTCCATTGCGTCGATACCACGGTGTCAACGCCGCGCCCATGCGCTTGATGAGCATGCTGCTGCCCATCCCGAGCACGCCGATCAGCGCCATGCCGACGACGATATCGGCGTAATTCTGCAATGTATAGGATTCCCAGGTGTAGTAACCGATTCCATATTGACCCGCGATCATCTCCGCAGTCACGAGGCAGAACCAGGCGGTGCCCATACCAATAGAAAGACCGGTGAAAATCGAAGGCGCAGCGCCCGGCAATATGACTTCGGTATAGAGCGACAGCGAGTTCGTACCCAAACCGCGTGCCGTAGCGATAAGCCGCTGATCCACGGCTTCCACGCCATGAATGGTGTTCAGCAGAATCGGAAACAGCGCGCCGATGAACGTCACGAACATCATGCTGATTTCCGAAGACGGAAACATCAGAATGGCGAGTGGAATCCAGGCGACGGCAGGAATGGGACGCAGCATTTCGAGCGGCGGCATCAGAAGATCTTCAAGCAGCGCATACCGGCCAATCGCGAGACCGAGTCCGAGACCCACCACGGCCGCCGCGCAGAAGCCGGCCAGCACGCGCGTGATGCTCGCGGCCAGATGCATGGGCAATTTCGGCGAGTGGAGCAAGGTCCACAGCGCGGGAATGGCGTCGGCGGGTGAGGGCACATTCGCGAAGGTGACGAAGCCCAGCGAAAGATGGATGTGCACGGCCGCTTGCCAGAGCGCGACGAATAGCAGGATCGCGGCCACGCGTCGCGTATAGCGGCGCGTCGGCGCGCCGCGTACCGTAGCGGAGTCCTTCTGCGCGGAGTCGGTGGCGACCGGGCGTTGTCGGCCCGTGAGGTCGAGCATGGCGGACATGCGGATTCCTCGTAAATGAAGATGTTCGACGGGGACGGAAACCGACGCGGTCAGCGGGACGCAATGGCTTGCTGCGCGCCGGAAACGGCCGCGGTGTAATCGACGACCGCGCCCGACGTTTGCTGCGCGTAGGTATCGGCGCCCGACTTCTGCAGAAAGGCGGTAACGCCGCCGCGCGCATCGCGCACATACCACGCATCGGACGCAAAGAGCTTTTGTCCGCTGTCGTGATCCTGTACGTAGACCGCGCGGGGCTTGCTGCCGGATTGTTCGAGCTTGGCAAGCGCGGCGAACGCTTCCGCGGCGCTGGCGTAATTGCGCACGTGCGCTTCATTGCCGAGCCAGATTTGCGCGACTGCGTGGAAGTCGCGAATGGGTTTGCCGGTAATCGCGTCGTTTGCAACCAGCGGCTGACGCGCGTAGTTCTTCAACGCGGCGTCATAGTCGAGTCCCGAATCCTTGAACGCCTGGCGAATGTAGCGGTCGTCGATAAACGTGTTGGCGTCGAGATTGACGTCCGTTTTCTTGAGCAGCCTCAGCGTGTCGATCGCCGTGGCCACGGCCTGGCGATATTCGGGCTTCCATGTCAGATCGCGAGTCTGCAGGCCGAGCGGACCGTGATAGAGATAATCGACCGGCGCATCGACGCCCGTCGTTTTTTCGATCAAGAGGCTGTATTTCTCGGGGTCTTCTCCGATCAGGCGATTTGCCTCAATGGTGGCGCGCAGATACGCGACCACGACCTCGGGGTATTTCTGCGCGTAGGCGGCGTCGACGAGCGCGCCGTGAAAAGTCGGCGTATGGCTTTGTGCGCCATCGTAGATTTTGCGCGCGATGCCGCGATACGGGAACAGGTCGGCGAACGGCACGAAGTCGGCATGGGCGTCGATCTTGCCGGCCTTCAGCGCGCTGCCGGCCACTTCCGGCGCTTGCGTGATGATGTTCACGTCAGTATCGGGATTCCAGCCTTGCGCCTTGATTGCGCGAAGGAGCATGCCGTGCGCGGTCGATGCAAACGGCACGGAGATTGTCTTGCCTTTCAGGTCGGCGAGCGAGTGCACCGGAGAATTGACGGGCACGACGATGCCGTTGCCGCTGCCATCCGTGCTGCCTTCGAGCACGGTGATGAAAATGCTTTTACGGCCTGCCTTTTCGAACGCCGCGCCGTTGAGCGAGCCCGGAAAATCCGCCATCGCGCCGAAGTCGAGCTTGCCTGCCACCATTTCATTTGTGAGCGGCGCGCCGGAGGTGAAGTCTTTCCATTCCACGTCGTATTTCACGTTCGCGTATTTGCCGGTGTGCGGCAGATATTTGTCGAGCAGATGCAATTCACGGATCAGCAGACCGCCGGTCGCGCAATTAATGGTGGTGTCCTGCGTGCCGATTGCAACGCGAATGGTCTCGGCGTGGGCTGTCACGGCAGTGGAGAGCAGCAGCGGCGCGGCGAGAAGACGAATGAGCCGTTGGCGTGTTTTCATGGCTGATCGGGCAAGTAGTGTGGGTGGTGGCGTGTGGAAATATTCCTGGCTCCTCGTCGGGAGCGCAGGTGGGCGTCCGTGAGACGATCACCGGTCGGCTGGCGCGCGGCATCCGATTCGTCGGCAACATGCATCGCTTGTCATAACAAGATGTGAGGCAGACTACTTTGACTTTTATCCGCGACAAACCAACTAATTCAGATATCTATTTCGCGCGATATCGGTGAATGATGTTGTGTTGTGAAATGCGATGTTGTGGCGGCAGTGGGGCGGCAATGCGGAAAGGCTGGCGCTCGGCGGAGAGTGCTGTGCGGGAGGGGGGAGTCGACCAAACGCTGTCAGTCGACACCTCGTGCCAAACCGTTGACAATCAGCCCATCGGCGATGCCAACCCACGGGAGTGAAACATGTCTGCGATCTTCAAAGACGAACTTCACGAACAACTCGGAACCTGGCCGCTCGCCTACATTCCTTACGGCGGCGCTGACTATGGCGAGGTCGAGGCAATCGCCCGGACGATTGGAGACGGAGACGACGCCCTCTTTTATGACGCCTGGAGCGCAGCCGCTGATCGCATGATGGTCGACGGTCGACAAGCTGAAACCCAAGGCCATCGGGCTAGTGCGAGAGAGTGTTTTCTAAGGGCCGCGTGCTTTTATGGCAAATCTTTTCATCCCTTGTTCGGACAACCAGTCGATCCCCGTGTGAGGTTGGGTTCTCAAAAGCAAATCGCGGCATTCGAGCGCGCGCTCGCATTAAGCGAGCCGGCCATTGTGCGCCAGCATATTCCCTTTGAAGGGACCTCGCTGCTCGCTTATGTCATCCCCGCGCAGGGATGCGCCAACGAAGTTCGACCGCTCCTGATCTTCAACAACGGATACGACGGCACGATTACCGACCTTTTCTTTGCAGCTGCGGTCGCCGCATCCCGGCGCGGCTACCATTCATTGATCTTCGATGGTCCCGGGCAAGGTACGACCTTGATCGATCACGGCATCACGCTCAGGCCGGATTGGGAGAACGTGATCAGTTCGGTGATGGACTTCGCATTAACGCTGTCGAATGTCGATCCGCTCAAGATCGTGTTGTGCGGTTGGAGTCTGGGCGGCTACCTTGCGCCGCGTGCGGCGTCTGGCGAGCGTCGTCTTGCAGCCTGTGTCGCGGACCCCGCGCTAGCTTCCGTCGCGGATGGATTCCGCACGTATGTGATGAAGTTGGGCGCGACACCTGACGAGGCAGCAAACCTCGGCGATTTGCCGGAGGCGCTCATGGAACGCCTCACCCACATCGTGGCAAACGACAGGAAATTGACCTGGAGTATCGCGAAGCGCGGTTACTGGGTGAATGGCGCCGGGGCACTGCGCGACTATCTCGCATCGGTTGAACACTACACGATGGATGGGCGTATCGGAGACATTCACTGTCCGACTCTGTTCACCATGGCCGAACACGATACCCTCGCCGCTGGAACGCAAAATTTTTTCGATGCACTACGCTGCCCCAAAACCCTGATTCGATTTAGCAGCAATCAGGGAGCTGGCGAGCATTGCGAGATGCGTAATCGCTCCCTCGTCAATCGGCGTGTACTGGATTGGATAGACGAAGTGCTGGCTTAGCGCGATGGTGTCGCGGGTGACCGCTTTCGCGTCACTGCAATGTCTCCTTTGTGTCGAACTCCGACATCAAACGAATCAGAACGCACCCAGGAGCAACAACCGCAACCTGCTAAACTAGCTGATTGCTGGCCTTTATGTCTTTGTGCATGTCTATCGTCAAGAGCAGTTCGAAGGGTGGCCTCGTTTACTCAACAGACGGCGGACGCATGTGTCCCGAGTGCCGCCACGCGGTCACGGAGTGTATATGCAAGGCGATTGCCCGGACACAACCACCAGGGGACGGCGTCGCGCGGGTCGTTCGCGAGACCAAAGGCCGGGGCGGGAAGAGCGTGACGGTCGTGAGAGGATTGGCGCTCGACCCCGTTGCCCTTGCCTCGCTGGGCAAACAATTGCGCACCGTCTGCGGTTCGGGTGGAACGGTCAAAGATGGCGTGATTGAAGTACAGGGCGATCACTGTGACCGTATTATCGAAGAGCTCAAAAAGTCCGGTCATCGGGTGAAGCGCGCCGGTGGCTAATTCCGTCGATTGACGCAGGCGAAAAGCGTAATCGACCAAGCTCGGCGCTAACTCGCCAACCGCGTCGATTCACGAACGTCATCGCGTAATCGAGCGCTACCCGTCACTTTCATCCGATCCACCATGGATCGATCACACCACGCTTTGGGTGCATCGATGACGACCCAAGCCGCGCCAGACACTTCGAACTAGCGAACTAGCGCACCAGCGAATCGCCCCAGACACGACACCCGACCGCTCAAACAGGTGCGATTTCGGTCGTCAGGGGCGGCCATTCGCGAGACATCAATCATGCTGGAGAGAGGCAAATGAAGAAAGGAAAGACGAAACTCACGCGTCTTGATGCTGAACGACTTTTCGAGGGACTTCCCGCCTCGAGCGCACGCGTGTCGAGCCGGCCCGAGAACCCATTCGATACAGCGGTGTTCACCAAGAGCAAACGCGTCGACGACGAAGCCAGACTCTGGAAAGACAACCTCATCACGTTCCCACTGGCGATCACATTGCCTGCGGGATATGCCTCGGTATCCGCCTTGCGCGAGGCGATGGTACGCGCATGGCGCGTGAGGTGGGTGCGGGAGGAGGGAAAGCTCGTGGTCGCCGAATTTCCCGAGGGTTGGACTGCCGTTCGTCCGCAGACTGGCCCCATTGAGTTGCGCGACTCGGCCGGCGTAGTCCGCGCCCTTTTTGGATGGGCCGAAGACGCCGAACTCCGGATTCTGCCGAGGTATCAGGTCGAGTCGCAGACGAACAGTTCGAGTGGACTGGGCAGCCTGCTTGTCAGAGATAGAGAAAACGGCCAGATTCTCGAGAGATCGTCAATCTGGTCCGCTAAAACGGGCACCCATCATCCGGATTGGGGCAAGCTGTCACTGTGGCTCGGTTCACGTTACCCGCAACATGGCGATCCGCTGCGCTACTGGAGCGATTGCGAGGCAAACATCAAAAATTAGCCGATTTTTGCGGATTGCGTCACGGCCAGATTCGCTCGTGTCGTTTTCTATGCGTCTTTCAGCCAGGGCATTTCCACAGGTGACACCACCAATTGCCGGGACTCACGCTCCAGCTCAAAAATGAACCCGACCAGGATCATGGAGTCGGCATAGGGAATCGGAAATACGTGAGGATTTTCTGCGGCGCGTAGCGGGCGCGTGGGCGTGTCCGCCGTTGTTGCGGCGTTTTCGCGGACGCTTTCCAGTTCGTCGGCCATCGATTGCCCACTGAGTTTCATAACGCGGCTACGCAGGTCGATGAAGGGTTCGATGCGCGCCCCGTCTTCATTGTATTCGGGCACTTCATAGATAAACCAGGACACTTTTCTCTCCCAGAAAAAGGCAGTTATTTTAACAGCGGGCGTGCCAGGCGACTCGACGCTGCTGCCTCGATCACTCGCAGCAAGTGATGGCGATGAAAACGGCCAACTGCGAGTAACGGCGTCGTCGGCGGAGTACGGCCATGGACACGCGGTCGTAGCTGGCGCGCTTATTCTTGAGCCGTTATGACGAGATCACGACGGCATGCCGACATTTCAATTTTCCGTCCAGGCCTCGGGTTTCGCAGCAAACATTCATTTCTACGGCGATCGGGAAACGATCTCAGCCATTCAGCGCCGTTACAAGCTCGCACATCCCCCGAAATCACCAATCTCACCGATCGCTTTCACCCTCAAAACACCGACCCCGCAAGCGCATTCGCCGCCGCCTTCACGCTGTTCTCAACCTTCGCCCGCAAGCCCGTATCGGCCAAAAACGCCGTATTCGGCCCGGCAACGCTCAGCGCCGCGAGCACGTCGCCGCGCGTGTCGCGCACGGCGACCGCGCAGGAATCGATACCCGCCTCCAGCCCGGAAAAACTCCACGCACAGCCTTTCTCGCGCACGGTATCGAGCGTGCGCTCGAGCGCGTTCCAGTCGGGCGGCGCGTCGATCCCCGGCTGATTCGCGTAACGCGCGCGCAGCGCTTCACCGTCGGCTGATGCAAGCATGGCCAGCCCCGGCGTCGCGCGATGCGCGGGCAGACGGCTACCCACGCGAATGCGCGTCACGAGCGGCGTATCAGGCGTTTCGCAAATCAGATAGACGATCTCCGCACCTTCGAGCACGGCGAGAAACGCCGACAGCCCGGTCTGTTCGACGAGCCCAGGCAGAATCTGGCGCGCGCGCGCCGTGAGATCGGACGCGCCGAGCGCGCTTGCGGCGAGCGTCAGAAACGGCAGGCCGAGCCGATGCGAGCCGCCCGCCGGCCGCTCCTGAATCAGCTCCGCCGCCTTGAGCGACTCGATGAGCCGCATCACCGTGACCCGGTTCACGCCGATCTGCCGCGCGACGTCGCTGAGGTTGGCCGTCGAGCCGCCTTCCGCGATGTAGCGCAGCAGGCGAAACGCCCGCTCGACGGGAGAACTGGCCGCCTCGGCGGATGAGGGGGAAGACGTATCCGTACGCATCTGATCCTGTTGAAAAGCGTGCCGTTATTGCAGCGGCACCGTCCACGCATCGTAGCCATAGACCCAGTCGGCGTTGCCGCCGCTCTTGAGCCAGTTGTTGCCGCGCGAGCCAATCTGCACGCGCGCCGTGCGTTCCTGGCGCGCGCGCGCATAGCGTGCGAGCGCGTCGTCGAGTCCGGCGGGCGCGACGTCGGTCAGCGCGCGCGAGAGCACCACGGCATCCTCGATCGCCATGCCCGCGCCTTGCGCCATGAACGGCATCATCGGATGGCAGGCGTCGCCGAGCAGCGTCATGCGCGCGCCGCTCCATTGCGGCAACGGATCGCGAATATACAACGCCGACGCGAGCACCGTGTCGCAAGCGTCGAGCAGCGCGCGCGCTTCCGGGTGAAACGCGGCATAGGCGCGGCGCAGCGCGTCGGGGTCGCCGGGCAGCGTCCACGATTCGTTGGTCCAGTCGCTTTGCGACGTGGTCGCGAAAATGAACACATCGCGGCCACGGTTGAGCGGGAACGTGACGATCTGCAGGTCGTCGCTCGGTCCCCACCATTTCACGAACGCGCCCGTGTCGATGCCGCTCAGGCGCTCGACGGGCACGACCGCGCGGTACGAGACGATGCCTGTGAACTGCGGATGCTCCGCGCCGAACAGATGGCGGCGCACGCCCGAGTGAATGCCGTCCGCGCCGATCACGAGGTCGAACGCGTGCGTCGTGCCGTCCGCGAGCGTGATCGTGGCCGCATCGGTCTCCTGCGCGAACGAGACCGTGCGCTGGCCGAGGTGCAGCACGCCCGGCGCGAGCGCGGCTTCGAGCGCGCTCATCACGTCGGCGCGATGCATCGTCAGCTGCGGCGCGCCGTACTGGCGTTCCGCTTCGTCCGACATGGCGAGGCGCGAGGTTTCCTCGCCGGTGTCCCACATGCGGCTGATGCGGGCGTTGGGCCGCGCGGCCGTCTCGCGCAGTTGTTCGCCGACGCCGAGTCCGTCGAGCGCGCGGACCGCGTTCGGCGTGAGATTGATGTCCGCGCCCACGCGCCCGAAGCGCTCCGCCTGCTCGAACACCGTCACGCGATGTCCCGCGCGGTGCAGCGCGATCGCCGCGGCCAGTCCGCCAATTCCGCCGCCCACCACTCCAATTTTCAGCATGTCTGTCTCGTCCGTCCGGTTGCTCGATAGGTCTTCACATGTTCAAAAATGAACACATAGAACATAAATGAACCGACATTCTGCGGCGGAAGATTTTTGACATCAAGCAAAAAATGCAGCGATCGACGCGACAGGATGGGGTCAGGGCACGCGATCACGTTTGAGACGATCGGCGACTTTTTTGGATTTTGAGGAAGTTGTAAGCGCGCAGGCCGTCGCCAAAAATGCACTCATCGACGGCCATGCACTGCAGTCGCATGACGCCGCGTTTCCAACGAGTGAGGACACAAGACATGTTGAGCGCTGAAAAAAACCGGTTGCTGACCGAGGTGGGCCCGGGCACCCCGATGGGAGACTATCTGCGCCGTTACTGGCATCCGGTGGCGGGCGTCGCGGAATTCGACGACAAGGCGGTGCGTCCCATTCGCCTGTTCGGCGAGGACCTCGTGCTGTTCAAGGATCTGAGCGGCACGTTCGGGCTGGTGCAGCGTCGCTGTCCGCATCGCAACGCCGACCTCGCGTTCGGTTTCGTCGAGCAGTGCGGGCTGCGCTGCGCGTATCACGGCTGGGAGTTCGATGCGAGTGGGCAATGCACGCATCAGCCGTTCGAGGAGATCGTCGACGTCGATGCGCGCCTGCGCCAGAAGACGAAAATCACGGCGTACGAAGTGCGCGCGAAGGCGGGCATGATCTGGGCGTACATGGGCGCCGCGCCCGCGCCCGAACTGCCCGACTGGGAGCCGTTCAACTACGCGAACGGTTTCGCCCAGGTCGTGATGGCCGAGATTCCGTGCAACTGGTTTCAGTGCCAGGAAAACTCGATCGATCCGATCCATTTCGAGTGGACGCACAACAACTGGACCTCGCGTCAGCAGGACAGTCACGCCGAACACGTGCCCACGCATCTGCGCACGCAGTACGAGGAGTTCGAGCATGGCTTCATCTACAAGCGTCTGCGCGCGCATGAAAACGAAGCGAACCCGATGTGGACCACGGGCCGCGTGACGCTCTGGCCGAACGGTTTCTATCTCGGGCATCACTTCGAATGGCGCGTGCCGATCGACGACCAGAACACGCTCAGCATTCTCTGGGTGCTCAACAAGGTGCCGAAGGAGCGCGAGCCCTACGTGCAGGAGCACATTCCCGCGTGGTACGGGCCGCTGCGCGACGAGCAGGGCGAGTGGATCACCTCGCACGTCGCGAATCAGGACTTCGCCGCGTGGGTCGGGCAGGGCGCGATTACCGACCGCACGAAGGAAACGCTCGGGGCGAGCGATCGCGGCATCGTGATGCTGCGCCGGCGCTTCTTCGAGGAACTCGAAGCGGTGGCGGCGGGCAACGCGCCGAAGGGGCTCATCACCGATCCGCAGGCGAACCACAACGTGTTCCTGCCTTCGGCGTGCCGCGACGAGATGATGAACGGGCTGTCGCGCGAGGCGCTGGCGGCGCATCCGCTGCTGGGTGCGTATCTGCGCGATTTCATCGGCCAGTATGGTCAGCCGGAAGCCGTGCGCGAGGCGTATGAAGCCGCGATCGGGCAGAAGGTCGAGCGCGCGCAATTTTTCTCCGTGCATGGCGTGCGTGCTGAAGCGAACGAGAACGACGAAGCCGCCGCTTGACGCCAACCGAAGGATTTTCCGGAAGCCTCGTCACATGATGAACGACTCCACTCACGACGCGAATGTCGGCTCGCAGGCCCGTTTGCAAGCCCGCTTGCAGGCGCGCGTGCGCACGCTGCGCCACGAGGCGCAGCGCATTGCGAGCATCGAACTGGTGCCCGTGGAAGGCGACGTGTTTCCGCCTTTCACGCCCGGCGCGCATCTCGATGTGCATCTGCCCAACGGCCTCACGCGCAGCTATTCGCTCGTCAACGCGCCTGAAGAACGCGGCCGCTATGTGATCGGCGTGCTGCACGACGCAAAGAGCCGCGGCGGTTCGCGCTGGCTGCACGAGGAGCTGCGCTGCGGCGCGACGTTGTCGATCGGCGCGCCGCGCAACCACTTCGCGCTCGACGAAGCGGCGTCGTCGACGCTGCTGGTCGCGGGCGGCATCGGCGTGACACCGATGCTGTGCATGTATCGCAAGCTGCGCGAGCGCGGGCAGACGGTGCAGTTCGTCTATTGCGCGCGCAGCCGCGGCCAGGCCGCGTTTCTCGACGAACTGGCCGCGCTGGGCGGCGACGTGCTGCTGCATTTCGACGACGAACACGACGGCCTGCCGTTCGATCTGGCCGCGTGTCTCGCGCGTCAGCCGAAGGACGTGCATGCGTACTGCTGCGGCCCGGGTGTGATGCTCGATGCGTTCCAGGCAGCGTGTGCCGACGCGGGCATCGCGAACGTGCATATCGAACGCTTCGCGGCGAGCGCGCCGGTCGAGAGCACGCAGCGCACCGGCTACACGGTGGAACTCGCGCGCAGCGGCCGGACGCTGTTCGTGCCCGCGGGCAAGCCCTTGCTCGACGTTCTGCTCGACGCCGCCGTCGATGTCGAATACAGCTGCCGCGAAGGGCTGTGCGGCGCGTGTCAGACGCGCGTGCTCGGCGGCTGCGTCGATCATCGTGACAGCGTGCTGACGCAATCCGAACGCGCCGCGAACGACGCCATGATGATCTGCGTGTCCGGTGCGCAAAGCGGCACGCTGGTGCTCGATCTTGCCTGACGTCGTCTGACTGTTCATCTATCGCGCGCTGACCCGCGCGATTTTCCCGCTGTTTTCCGATGCTTTCCCCACAAACGTTTCCTTCGAGGACACGATGGAACTGACACGTCTTGCGAACGAGTACGAGACGATCGACGACGCGCGCGTCGCCGGTCGGCATGAAGCCGCGCTGATCTCCGCGCGCATCGAGCGTCTGCCGTTCACGCGCTGGCATACGCGCGTGCTCGGCATGATCGGGCTCGTGCATATGACCGATGCCTTCGACGCGCTGACCATCGCGTTCGTGATGCCGGTGCTGATGGGCCTCTGGCATCTCACGCCGACCGAGGCGGGTTTGCTGGTGTCGAGCGGCTATGTCGGGCAGACGATCGGTGCGCTGCTGTTCAGCGCCGCCGCCGAGCGTTTCGGGCGTCTGCGCGTGTTGCGCTGGCTGCTCGTGCTGCTGGCGCTCGGCAGCGTGGCGTCGGCTTATGCGCCGGGTTACGCGGTGTTTATCGCGCTGCGTCTGTTTCAGGGCATCGGGCTCGGCGGCGAATCGCCGGTGTCGGCCACGTATATGAACGAAGTGTGCCCCGCGCGCATTCGCGGCCGCGTGATCTTCGTGCTGCAATCCACCTTCGCACTCGGCAATCTGGTGGCGGCCATCGCGGCGCTCTGGCTGATTCCGGCTTACGGCTGGCAGATCATGTTTCTCGTCGGCGGCTTGCCGATCGTGCTGGCGGCGATTCTGCCGCGCGTCGCGCCCGAGTCGCCGCGCTGGCTCGCGATCAACGGACGCGCCGACGCCGCGCGCCGCATCGTCGACGAGATGGAGCGCACGGCGCCCGCCGCGCGGCTCGCCGACGCAAGCACGCCCGAAGTCGTCGCGCACGGCACGCAGGAACAGAAGGAATCGTTCCGTGCGTTGTTCGCGCGCGGCTTCGCGCGGCGCACGCTGGTGGTCTGGCTGATGGCGGGTTGCGGCAGCCTGACGACTTATGGGATTCTGGTCTGGCTGCCGTCGCTCTATCGCACCGTCTATCACCTGCCGCTGGAAGTGGCGCTGCGCTACGGGATGGTGAGCATGATCGCGACGCTGTTGGGCACGTTCATCGGCACCTTTGCGATCGACTGGCTCGGCCGCAGAAAGACGTTCGCGATTGCGTTTCTCGGCGCGGCGTTGCCGATGTGCTGGCTCGCGCTGAGCGGCACGCGGGTGCCCGCCGGCCAGGTGCTCGTGCTGGCCTCGATGAGCGTGGCGATGATCGCGATCGTGCAATGCGGCATCTACGTCTATGCGCCCGAGGTGTATCCCACGCGTATTCGCGCGACCGGCGCGGGCGCGGCTTCGGCGATTACGCGGATTGCGTCGGTGATTGGTCCGCTCGTGATCGGCACGTTGCTGACGTATCTGCGTGTCGAAGCGGTGTTCGGCTATTTCGCGCTCGTTTCGCTGCTTGGCGCGATCGTGATCGGCGCATTCGCGATTGAGACGCGCGGGCGCAAGCTCGACGAGATCGCAGCGTGAAATGAGGCGCGCTGAATGCGCGTGTGATGCATTTGCTTTCAGCGCGCCTTTATCGCCAAGGTCAGTTTGAATGACCGTGACGACGGCGATAAACCGCCGCAAGCAGATTACTGATCCTTCGCGTCCTTCACGCGCGCATCGGCTTTTTCCTTGTCGGCGTCGGCTTGCGCGTCGGTCTTTTTCTTGTCGGCCTTGGCCTGGGCGACAGCGGCCTTCTTGTCGGCCTTCGCCTGCTCCTTCTCGGCCTTCTTGTCGGCGTGCGTGGGCGGCGCGGCGTTCGGATCGTTGTTCGTCTGCGCGGCTGCGCCGGTGGCGATCGTCATGGCGCCGGCCGCCGAAAGAGCGAGTAGGGCGGCAGCGAGGCCGCGTGCGGGTTTGCGGATCGTCGGCATAGGTTTCTCCGTTTGGTGTTGAATGTCAACGGAGAGCCAGCAAATGCCGTGCCGCGCGTGTTAGAGACTGGAAGGTGCGCCGGGCGTCTGTTCCGAAGCGTGCTGATATGCCTGCAACGTATGGAGCGTCGTGCTCCTGGACAGGTGATACATCTCGCGCAACGAGACCTGTTGATAGCGGGCCGCATCCTGAATGCCATCGGCCGACGACGCGCGCGTATCGCGATAGCCGCCCGAAATTTCGAATGGCGCGCTGATGCGATAACTCGCCAGCGCCATAGGTATTGAACACGGCGGTATCGGTGAAAAGCGAATGTCCGCCTGGTCGATCAAGGACATTCGGATAATTCATGCCGGGCAGCCGCTTTTCAGGCTGCCCGTCACGCGCCAAAGCCGTATTGCATGCTGCCGCGTAAGCCCGAAATCGTCGGCGAGGTTGCGGTCGCGGTCGCGTAGAAAGCGCGATTTAGTCCGTAAAAAAGGCACTCAAACGATAGGCGCGGCTTGCGTAAGCGTAGAAATGAAGCGCGCGGTGCGCGCGTCGCGCGGGCGCGAAAACAGTTCGCTCGATGGACCGGCTTCCACCACTGTGCCGTCCTTGAGAAAGATCGCATCGTGCGCGACCGACGCGGCGAGCCGCAAATCGTGTGTCGCCATCAACATGGTCGTGCCTTCGTTCGCGAGCTGGCGGAGCACGTCCACGACTTCGGCGGACAGTTCGGGATCGAGCGCGGAAGTCGGTTCATCGCAGAGCAGCACTTGCGGCGACGGCGCTAGCGCGCGTGCAATCGCCACGCGCTGTTGCTGGCCGCCCGAGAGCGTGCTGGGCCATGCTTCGGCTTTGGCGGCGAGGCCCACTTTGTCGAGCAGCGCGGCGGCCCGTTCGCGCGCACGTACGCGATCCCATTGCGGCAGAATCACGAGCCCCGCCATCACGTTCTCGATTACGCTCAGATGCGGGAACAACTGGAAGTTCTGGAACACCATGCCGGTATGGCGGCGCACTTTCGCAATCTCCGCCTGCGCAATGCGCCGTCCTGGCGAGAACGTGATCTGCGCATCGCCAACACGCAGCGTGCCGCTGTCCGGCACTTCGAGCAGATTCACGCAGCGTAGCAGGGTGCTTTTGCCGCTGCCGGACGGGCCGATCAGCGCAGTCACGCTGCCCGCCTTGAGTGTCAGTGCAATATCGATCAGCACGCGATGCTCGCCGAACGATTTGCCGATGCTGTCGAATTCGATCATCAGCGGCCCGGCGAAAAGAGCGCGTGGCGACCGAAGCGCGCTTCGAGCCGGAACTGCGCGCGCGACAGCACGGAACTGAACGCCAGATAAATCAACGCGGCCTCGCTATACAGAATGAGCGGTTCGTAGGTCACGGCCGCAATGCGCTGCGCGGCCTGAAAAATCTCGGGCACCGTGAGCACGGCGGCCAGCGACGTGTCTTTCACGAGCGCGATAAAAGCGTTCGACAACGCGGGCAACGCCACGCGAATCGCTTGCGGCAGAATCACGCGACGCAGCGCCTGCGCGCGCGTCATGTTCAGCGAATACGCGGCTTCCCATTGTCCACGCGGAATCGATTCGATCACGCCGCGAATCACTTCGGCGTTATACGCGCCCACGTTCAGCGAAAAGCCGATGATTGCCGCCGTCAACGGATCGAGCACGATGCCCACGTTGGGCAGGCCGTAAAAGATCACGAATAGCTGCACGAGCAGCGGCGAGCCGCGAAACAGCCAGATATAAAAGCGCGCGGCGGCGCTGGCCCAGCGCGGACCGAACAGTCGCACGAGCGCTACCCAGAACGCGAGCGCGACGCCGATCGCGAACGATGCGAGCGTGAGCGGCACAGTGAACACGAGCCCCGCGTAAAGCAGCGGCCAGAGCGATTGCGCCATTAAATGCAGCCATGCCGGCATCGTTCAGCCCGCCTTATTGCGAGACGTCTTTGCCGAAATACTTCTGCGAAATCTTCGCGTAGGTGCCGTCGGCCTTGATGTCGGCGAGCGCCTTGTCGATGGCCGCGACCAGCGCCGGATTACCCTTGCGCAGCAGCACGGCCGACTGATCGCCGGCGCTCGACGTGTCGGTGGCCACGATCTTCAGCTTGGCGTCGGGCTTGTGCTTGCGGAAATCGAGGTACGACAGCGAGTCGTTGACCGTGGCGTCCACGCGGCCCGAGGTCAGCAGATCGATCGACTCGTTGAAGCCTTGCACCGGCACGACATCGGCGCCGTGCGACGCGGCGAGCTTGCCGAAATTGCTGGTGAGCGTATTCGCCGACTTCTTGCCTTTCAGATCGTCGAAGGAATGAATCGTGGTGTTGTCGTCGCGCACGATCAGCACCGCATGCGTGGCGATATACGGCGTCGAAAAGTCGTACTTCACCTTGCGCGCGTCGGTGATCGACACCTCGTTGATGACGGCGTCGTACCGATTCACGTCGAGACCGGCGATCAGTCCGTCCCACTTTCCTTCGACGAATTCCGGTTTGACGCCCAGACGTTGCGCGATGGCGCTGGCGATGTCGACATCGAAACCCGTGAGCTTGCCCGTTTCGTCGTGATACGTGAACGGCGCGTAAGTGCCTTCGGTGCCGACGCGGAACACGCCGGACGACTTCACCTGGGCCAGTTCGTCGGCGGCGAACGCGGGCGCGGCGGCGACCGCCGAAAGGAGTGTGGCGAGCAAGACGGAGCGGATAGCTTTCATGGTGGTAACTCGCGTGTGAATGCTGCTGAATAGTGGGCTCGATGCGTGAGCCGCACGATTCTACTGACCGCGCGTTCGACCACAAAAGCGATGATGCGCTATTCATATGCCCGGGCGGAATATCACGCTACGAGGCGTTTGCGCGCGCGCTCGCAATCGTTAGAGGGAAAAACGAATTCCTTATTCGATTGCGATGCGCGCGCCTTCGATGGGCTTACACGTCGTCGGGGACGAGCGCGAGCAGGCCGATCGCACCGAGTCCCCATTGCGCGGTGGAATTGGTCGAAACGCGCGGCGCTTCGTCCACGTCGTAGAGCACGGTCGGCACGCGCACGCGCTCGATCACGAAGTCCTCGAACGTGCTGCCCGCGTGACCGGCGAGGAACTGTGTCCACGCGCGATGCGCCAGTGCGCGGTCGCCGGTTTCGCTCGCCGCGTAGGCGAGCAGTCGCGCGTGGCCCTGATTCAGATTCAGCTTGCCGAGCGGTTGCCCGAGCGCCGCGCGCTGAGCGTCGGCGCTCGCGGAATACAGCGTGCAGTATTGCAGCCAGGCCGTGCGGAACGCTGGCACATCGAGCACGCGCAACAGCTCGCCGCAGATTTCGGGCAGACCGAACACGGCGCTCAGATGCGAGACCGACAACGCGCCGCTCGCGTCGCGCGCGAACGCGCCCGTGCGCAGATCCATCACGCCGTAGCCCGTGAAGAATCCATGCGGCTGCGCGGCGATGGTCGTCATGCTGGCGACGAGTTTGTCGCGCCAGGCAGGATCACCCGTGCGTTCCCATTCGGTGAGCCAGGCCGCCGCCACCGCGCCCCAATCCGTGCCGAACGAAACGGTGGCGTGATGCGCGCGATCGTCGGGCGGAAACGGCTCGCCGATCTTGCGGCCCGGCAGCACGTCGCGCAGCCGCTCGACCGCGTTGATCTGCGCGCGCATGAGGTCGCCGATGCGCTCGTCCGCGCTCACGTAATAGTAGAAGCGGTGATTCGCAACCGTGGACACGCGCAGTTGCTTCGCGCTGTCGCCCCAATGCTGGACGTCGTGACGCGAGCCGAGCGGACTGAACGGCCCGATGTGATGAACGTCGACTTCGCTGCCGTGGCGCGTCATGGCTTCGGCGGTGCGGAAGGCGTCGGCGCGGCCCGAGTGCAGCCAGTAGTGCCAGAGCCAGATGCCGCTGCTCAGCTCGCCGTTGTCCCACGCGAAGCCGCCGACGTCGTAGCGCCAGACGTGACGCGTGGCGTCGTAGGTGTGCATCACGTCGCCGAAATCCCAGAAGCCGTACCACTTGCGCTGCTCGATCTGGCCGCGATAGAAGTCGTAGTTCCAGTCGAGCGCGCGTTGCGTGCGCGCGATCACGGGCGCAGCGGCGACGCGCGACGCGCGTGGACGCCAGTACGGATCGAACGCTTCGGCGCGATGCATCCACGCACGCGAAGGCATCAGACGCGGCGGCGTTTCGATGCGCCGCGCGATGTCGATCAGTTCGGTGTTGGTCGGCGTGCGCGGCAGCAACTGCAGTTCGATTTCGCTCGTGCGCGCCACGCCATACGGCGTCATGAAACCCGGCTCGTAGTCCTCGTAGGTGATGTCGAGCGCGTCGCGTTGCAGCGCGTAACTCGTTTCGCCCATGCCGTCGTGATACGGGCGCAGATCCATGCCGGGCGCGTCGGGCGCCCAGAGCCAGAGCGTGACGGTGGCGCGTTCGCTGTGCGCGCCGCGAATGTCGAGTTGCGCCGGATAGCTCTGCCAGAAGTGGCGGATGCCGAACGCCACGCTGCCTGAAAGCGCGCCGAGGCAAGCCGTGCCCGCCGCGCGCGTGCCGCTCGCTGCGCGAATCCAGCCGCAGCCGCTTTGTGTGCGTTTGTCAATCGTGAAGCCGTCGGCGTTCGGCTGGAGCAGCGTGTAGTCGCCCCAGGCGGGCACGAAGCGCAAATCCTTCGCGAATACAGGGCCGAGCGCGGAAGCGGGCGGCGTGACCTCTCCCGCGAATTGTGCGGCTTCCACGCTCGCGCCGGGGCTGCGGCGCAGGCCGGTGAGCGTGCGCACGGCCTCGGCGAAGACGCCGCCGTTGTCGCCCGTGAAGCGCACAAAGCGTTCGTGTGGCTCGCCGTCGAGCGGCATATCGAAACGCAGGCCCACGCCGCGAATGAAGCTTCGCTGTGGATCGGCGTCGTAGACGAGGCTGTGCACGATGCGCACGGCGTCCGAGCCGCGATAGAAGTAAAGCCGCAGCACGAAGGGCAGCAACGTGGCGTTGCTGCCTTCCTGCGCGTGCGTGCCGGTGAGCTTGACGACGGCGCGCGCCGGGCCGTTTTGTTCGAGCGTGGCATGCTCGATGCGGCCCGTGTAGCGTTCGCGTGCGGTCGCTTGAGCTTCGTCGTCGTGCTGTGCGGTAGGCGCTTCGTCGGTGAGCACAAGGAGGCGGCCGTCGCGCAGCGTCGCCTGGCCGTTGCGGCTCAACGTGTCGAACACGCGCGCGCCATTGAGTGGCAGCGTGGCCTGCAATACGCCCGTATCGATGCGGATGAGGTCGCCGTCGAGATGCGCGATGGCGGGCGCATTGTTCGTTTCGTCGGCGCGCGCCGCACGAGGTTCGACGATGAAGTCTCGAGGCGTTTCGTCGCCATTTTGCAGCGCTGCGAGCGCTTGTGGTGCGAGCGTATGCGCCGACCATTTCAGCGAGCCATCGGGCCAGTAAGCCAGCGGCCACGATTGCAGCGCGACGCGCCCGGACGCAGACGTTGGCGTCGCTGCCGCGTGCGCGAGGCGCAAGTCGAACGCACTGTGCGCATCGACCGCGCCGCGCGGCCACGGCACGCCCCACGTCGCGCCGATGAACGATTCGGGCGTGGCGCGCAGCGAGCCGTCGAGCCAATGCACGCGCGCTTCGTTCGCGTTGGCATCGTCGATGCTGTCGGCGTAGGAAGCAGAATGCGCGCGCGCCGCCGTGGACGCATCGGCGAGCGTTCCGCCTACGGCCAGCGAAGCGAGTTTGAAGAAGGTGCGGCGATCGAATCCGTTGCTCATCGCGGCCTCAGAACTGATAGGTCAGCGTGCCGCCGATCGTGCGCGGTTCGCCGATCCAGCCGAGCACCGACCCGTAATCGCTTTCCACGAGCCGCTGATAGTAGGTTTTGTTGAACAGATTGTTGACCCAGAGCGAGGCGGTCCAGCTGCCGCGACTGAATTTGCCGCCCGTGCCCGCCGAAAGCGAGACGAGGCCATAGCCCGGAATGCGCGTGAACGCCGAGTCGTCGACGGTGCCGTACATCCACGTGCGATACGAATAGCGCGCGCTCACGAACGAAGTGAGGCCGTTGAGTGTGTGCCACGTGTAGCGCGCCGTCGCATTGAACGTGAGCTTCGGCGCGTTGAAGACCTGATTGCCCGTGAGGTCGCAGATCGCGGTGGAACCGGCCGGTCCGAGCGTGACTTCGGGCGGGCAGATCGCGTGGTGATAGTTGAGGTAGCGCGCGTCGTTATAGACCGCGGATGTCTGCAGCAGCAGATGATCGTCGGGCGTGTATTGCAGTGAGAATTCCGCGCCGCGCGAGCGGAACGTCCCCGCGTTCACGAGGTAGGTCGATTGCGTGCTGGGGTCGTAGCTCTGCGTCTGGAACGCGTTCACGTAGGTCAGGAACACGTCGGCTTTCGCGCTCAGCGAGCCGTCGAGCAACGTGCCCTTGATGCCCAGTTCCGCGCTCTTGGTGCGTTCGGGTGCGATCACAAGTGAGCTGTCGCCGGCCTTCGATGCCGCGCCCGCCGAGACGTTCAGGCCGCCCGCTTTCTCGCCGTACGAGAGCGCGAGATAGCTGCTCAGATCGCGTGTGAGCAGATACTTGAACGCGAGCGTGGCCGAGGGCAGCGTGTTGTATTGAACAAGGTAACCGGAGTTGAACGGCGCCTTGTTATAGCGGATGAACTGGCCGCCTTTCTTGTCGTAGGTGAGGCGCACGCCCGCCGTGATGTCGAAGCGCGGCGTCACGTGGAAGGTGCCCTGACCGAAGCCCGACCACACTTCGTCGTGCAGTGTGCCGTAGCGAATGATGTCGAGCCCGTCGTAAGCCGTGCTGCCGTAATAGAGGCCCGGCAGCTTGCTGTCGGCGTAACGCGTGAAGGCTTGCGTCGCTTCGTTCTCGCCCATGTAGGTCGCGCCCACGGCCCAGTCGAAGTATTGTCCGTGCGGCGAATCGAGGCGGAAATCCTGCGACCACGAACGGTCGAGAAACTGCGTGCCGCTGTTCGCGTAGACGGGAACACTCAGGCTGTCGGCCACCGAAGGCACGTAATTGAAGTAGCGATACGAACTCACGGACCGCAGGTTGTAGCCGTTGTCGAAGCGATAGTTCGCCTCGGCCGAACCGCCGCCCTGCACGAGATGCATGCTGTTTTCGTCGTCGAGCGCGACGTTGTGATCGTCGCCCCCATACACCACGCGATTGCCGATCAACGACGAATGCGTGAGAAAGCTGTTCACGCCATTCACCGAATTCGACGAATACGTCACCGGCGTGGGCGAGTCGTTCTCGTTGCTGTAGTCGGCGCTCAGGCGCAGGCTGAACTGATTGTTGGGCTTGAAAAGCAGCTGGCCGCGCACGCTGTTGCTCGAATTGCCGTTGAGCGTGTGGCCGTTCGTGATGTTGTTGACGTCGCCGTTGGTGCTGTTGTGCACGAAGTCGATGCGGCCCGAGAGCATGTCCGCGATCGGCCCCGAGAGCATGGTGTGATTGAGCACCGTGCCGCGCGAGGCGAACGAGAGGCTTTCGGAGCCGGTCAGCGTGGAACTCGGCAGCGGCGTGTGGATGTCGATCACGCCGCCCGTCGAGTTCGCGCCGAACAGCGTGCCTTGTGCGCCGCTTAGCACGTCGACGTAATCGACGTCGGCGAGTGCGCCCGCGAGCATGCCGGGACGCGGCAGGTACACGTTGTCGAGATACACGGCCACGCTGCTCGGCATGCCGATGTTCTGCTCGCCGCTCGTCTGGCCGCCGCCGTCGCCCACGCCGCGGATCGTGATCTGCGTGTCGGACGGATCGGTGGTCTGCACGTTCAGGCCGGGCACGAGCTGCTGAAGATCCGCGAGCGAGGTGATGTGCTGCTGTTGCAGTTCGCGGCCGGTCACGCGGTAGCTCGACGTCGGCGTGCGCTGCGGGTCGTCGCGTCGCGCGCGCGTGGCGCTCACGGTCACGGTGCCCAGTTGCGTGGTGGTGGTCGTGTCGGCGGTGGCGGGCGGGGGAACCGGCCGCTGCGGCCGGTCAGCTTTTGGGCGCGCGTCCTCCGTCGCGGTGGCGGCCGGCGCGGCGCGGCGCACGGCGAGCGCGTGGCTGTCCGTGGTCACGACTTCGAGACCGGTGCCCTTGAGCGCCTGGGCGATCGCGCCTTGCGCTGTGAGCGCGCCGCTCACGGGCGCGGCCTGCACGTGTTCGACGAGATGCGGGTCGTAGCTGAGCGGCACGCCGCTTTGCGCCGCGATGGACAGCAGCGTGCGGTTGAGCGGTTGCGCCGCGAGATGGAAAGTGTGCGTCGAGGCGTCCTGTGCGAGCGCGGCGCCGGCTGCAAGAAAGAGCGCGGCCGAAAGCGCGATTGAGAGCGTGTTGCGGGCGCTGGCCGGACGGCGCGCGCTGCGGCGCGATGCCGGGGTACGGGGTCGTTTCACGTTAAGCCTGTCGTTATGTCGATGATCGAAGCGTTCGGGATGCGCGGCATGCCGATGCGCGGGTGAACGATGGCCATGTGCAACGAGCATCGAAAAGCGTCAGCGAAACAGTGCAGTCGGGCAGGATTTTTTTGTGTGGCGCTCCGAATCATTTATGCAATGCGCAGCACCGTGCGCGTCATATCGATTCGAGAATCCGTGCTTTGGACGGCTGCGCCCGCAACTTTAGAATCGCCGCTCCAGCCTCAGCCCAACTAGCCTGCTCACGCGTTGCGCGCAACGCGTTCAGTCCGACCGTCATGGCGATCCGATCCCAAAGCCTGTCCGCCGGCCGCGCCGCCGACGCCGAGGCGCTCACCAATCCGGCGCGCGAGCGTTTCCTGTCCGACGAATTCCGCCGCAGCTACGGCTGGCTCACGGGCTGTATGCACCGTCTCGTCGGATCGAGCAGCGACGCCGAGGATCTCGCCGCGAGCGCGTTCACCGAGCTGGCCGCGCATCCGGACGTCAGCGCGATCCGGCAGCCGCGCGCCTTGCTCACGACAATCGCGCGCCGGCTGACGTTCGAGCATTGGCGTCGACGTGATATCGAACGCGCCTATCTCGCGCGGCTCGCGCTCGCACCCGAACCGGTTGCGCCCGCGCCCGAGGTCGCGCTCGAAGCCGTGCAGGAGATCCTGCTGATCGACGCGGCCTTGCAGCAGCTTTCCGCACGCGCGCGAGAGGCGTTCATCCTGAGTCAGTTCGAAGACATGAAATACGCCGATATCGCGGTGCGGCTCGGCGTGTCCGTGAGCATGGTGCGCAAATACGTCGCGCAGGCGCTCGTGCTGTGTTGCGAGGCGGCATGAGCACGGCGCGCGTCATGAGGGGCACCGAGGCGGGCAGCGCGCGGGGCGCTGTCGAATGGGAAGTGCGCCTGCGTGAAGGTGAGCTCGATGCGCGTGAACTCGCCGCATTCGAAGCGTGGCAGCGCGACGAAGCGAACGGCCGCGCGTGGGCCGCGCTGCAGACGCGGCTCGCGCGCATGCGGCCCGGCGGCGCGGCTGAACGCGCGGCGGCGGCCGAGGCGTTGCGGGTGCCGTCGGCGCAGCGCCGCAAGCTGCTGCGCGCGGGATTTGGCGGCGTGGCGCTGGCGCTTGCGGGCGTGGCGCTGCGCGAGGGCGTGCATCGGCTCGGTCTCGACGCGGACTGGCAGAGCGCGATCGGCGAACGGCGCACCGTGAGTCTCGCCGACGGCTCGCAAATGACGATCGACGCGGGCAGCCGGGTTTATCGCGTCGATCGTAGCGATCGCAGCGCGGCGTCTGGCGACCGCGTGCTGCGCGTCTCGGCGGGGCAGGTGCTCGTGCATATGCGGGCGTCGCATGCGGGACTTCTGCGCAGCATCGAAACCGAACATGGCGTCGTGCAGACCGAAGGCGGCACGATCAACGTGGGGCGCATCTATCGGCATAGCGTGGTCGCGGTGGGCAAGGGCGAGGCCGTGGTCCTGCAGCCGGGACGCCCGGCGCTGCGCGTGGCGGCGGGTGAGAGCGTCGCGTTCTCGTCCGATGGCGCGCGACGTCTCGCGCAGTCGTTCGATCTGGTGAGCGCGTGGACGCGCGGCATCTTCGTCGCCGACAACGTCTCGCTCGACACGCTCGTGGACGTCTTCAACCGCTACGAGCCGGGCGTGATCCGCGTGACGGGCGAGGCCCGCGAGGCGCGCGTGAGCGGCGTGTTCCTGCTCGGCGACATTCCGCGCGCGCTCACGCAGGTCGCGGAAAGCGCGCCGGTCCAGCTCACGCGCGTCGGTCCGTATCTGAGCGTGTTCAGCTAGATTTTTTCGCGTACGCGCTGACGCTTTGCGCGTCTCGTTGCACAAGGTGGGCAGAAGCCGCTCGCGCGGCTGTTCCCCTAACCGATGCAACGTGACGGAGTCCCCGCCGTGCGCAGACCTTCTTTCGCCGTGCGCGTGCTGCCAGCCTTGCTGGCGCTGCTCGCCGCGTTTCCGTTGCACGCCGCGCCGCGCGCGATCCTGCGCGAAGACTTTGCGTCGTTCGACGCGCGTCGCTGGATTGTGGAGGCCGAGCCTGATTCCAAGACTGTGCCATCGACGAAAGCGAGTATTGACTCGCATTCGTCACGCAAATCGCCGCCGGTTTACACCGATCACCACGCGCTGGTGCTCGACAGCGCGCGCGGCCTGACCGTCTGGCTCGACCGGCGGCTCACGGGCCACTATGAAATCACCTATACGCGCACCGTGCTCGATGCGGGCGGGCCGCATGACCGCGTCTCCGATCTGAACCAGTTCTGGCTGGCCAGCGCGCGCGGCTCGAACGGTCGCGTCGCGCCGTTCGGCGGTTCGGGTCGCTTCGAGGATTACGACGCGCTCGATCTGTTCTACGCGGGCATCGGCGGCAACGGCAATACCACGACGCGCTTTCGCCGCTACGACGGCACAAGCGCGCGTCCGCTGCTCGCGCAATACACGACGCCGCCCTGGCTGCTGCGCGCGAATCATCCGTACCGCGTGCGCATCGTCGTCGACAGGCGCGGCACGCGTTTCTATCTCGACGGCAAGCCGTATTTCGCGGCCTCGCCGCCGCTGCCCGACGCGGGCTGGTTCGGTTTTCGCTCGACGGCCTCGCGCCAGACCATCCGCGACTTCTCCATTCGCGCGCTGCCTTGACGGCGTCGCGCGTTGCCACTGCATTTCACTGTATGACGCCGATGATGACCTTCCCGCATTCCCTCCGCCCGCGCCGTGCGGGTCTTTCCTCTTTGCTGTTCGCCGCGCTCGCGCTGTTCGCCGCAACGGCGCATGCCGACGACGCCCCCGTAACGGTTAGCGAAGACGCCGGCACGATCACGCTCGACAACGGCATCGTGGAGATCCGCGTCGAGCGCGACGACGGCTATCTCGCCGCGATCCGTCAACACGACGCCACGGGCTGGCACGACCTCGGCGTGACCGCGCAGCGCGCGGCCTACGAAGCGCATGGCGACGACTTCGAAAACGACCCGGAAAAAGCCATGTACTGGGATGCGAACGCCGACGTTGCGGTCGTGCCGCCGGGCTACAAGGAAGACAAGAAAGGCTATTTCCGCATGCGGCCCGGCGAGGCGCAGGTGAGCGTGGTGGCGAACACGCCCGAGCGCGCCGAAGTCAGCGTGCGTTCGCGCCCGACGCCCGTGTTTCCGTTCGATATCGACGTGCGTTACACGCTGTTGCGCGGCCATAGCGGCTTCTACGCGCAGGCCGAGGTGCATCACGGCGCGGATCAACCTGCGGCGACCTTCTATCAAAACCGCTTCGTCGTGAAGACGGTGATGGACGGCACTTTCGATCACTGGGCCGTGGGCGACAGCAAATTCGTGCCGATTCCGCAAGGCGCGATCAGCCGCGAACTGAGCGACGCGACCTTCCAGCTCGACGACGGCACGATCAAGACCAAGTACATGAACTCGGTGTTCTGGTCGCAGGTGCCGGTGTACGGTTACGTGGGCGCGCAGCGCGGCCTCTGGATGATCGAGGCGAGCCCCGAGTACCACAACGGCGGCCCGGTCAAGCAGGGCCAGACGCTGCACGACAACGTGCTGCTGCGGGTGCTGCAGTCGGTGCACTTCGGCGCGTCGGCGGTCGTGCTCAAGGACGGCGAGGACTGGCGCAAGGTCTACGGTCCGTTCCTCGTCTATGCCAATCGCGCCGACGGTCCGGCCGCACTCTGGGCCGACGCCGAACGCCAACACGCGCGCGAAGTCGCCGCGTGGCCGTACACGTGGGTCGATACGCCGGCGTATCGGCAGACGCGCGGCGAAGTGAGTGGTAGCGTGAGTCTGGCGAATGACGCATCGAAGCTCGCATCCAGGCCCGCATCAAAGCCCGTGACGCACGCGTGGGCGATCCTGTCCGACCCCGGCGTGCCCTGGAGCGCGCAGAACAAAGGCTACGCGTTCTGGAGCGCACTCGACGACGCGGGCCACTTCGATCTGCATCACGTGATTCCCGGCGTCTACGACCTGCATGTGAGCGGCGCGGATCAACCCGAAGACCTCGTCGTGCACAACGTGCGCGTGGGCGCGGACCAGCATCTCGATCTCGGTGCGATAACGTGGCCCGTGGAGGAGCCGGGCGTGCGCCTCTGGCAGATCGGCCGCTTCGATCGCTCGGCCGCGGAGTTCCGCAATGGCGACGACGCGCGCAACTATCAGATGTTCCGCCGCTATCCGAAGCAGTTTCCGCACGATGTCGATTTCGTGATCGGCAAGAGCGATCCCGCGCGCGACTGGAATTACGCGCAGTGGACCGTCTACGCGGAACGTCCGGACTGGCGCATTCATTTCGATCTCGACCGCGCGCAATCGGGCAAGGCCACGTTGACGATCGGCTTTGCATCCGCGCAGCCCGAGCAGGGCAAGACGCTGACCGATCTGCGCGTGGCCGTGAACGGCACCGAGGTCGCGCAGATCCGTCTGCCCAAGACGGGCACGGCGGGTTATCGCGGCAGTGCGCAGGATTCGCCGTACAACGTGCGCGCGATCGTGTTCGACGCGGCGTTGCTGAAGGCGGGCGAGAACACGGTGAGCCTCTATCATGCCGACGGCGTGCCCTATGCGCGCTTCACGCTCGCGGGCACCGACCAGCGCGTGCCGGCCAACACCACGCCGGGCCAGGTGATGTACGACGCGCTGCGGCTCGACGTGGACACGTATGCGGACAAAAACGCGGACAAGAACGCGGACAAAAACGCCGCCGCATCCAACCCCTAAGCGCTCTGCCGCGACGCCAGCAGCCAGTTCGCGAGCCGTTGCGCGCCGTCGGGCAATTCGGCGTCGGCGCGCCAGCAGAGATAGTAATGGCGGCCGTCGTCGAGTTCGTGGTCGAACAGCTTGCGCAGCGCGCCCGATGCCAGTTCGCGCGAGATCAGCGGCGCGCGCAGCAAGGCCGCGCCGAGGTCGGCGAGCGCGGCGCTCAAGGTGAGCTGGCCGTCTTCGAACAGCGGGCCTTCGACGCGCGTCATGTGGCGCGCGCCCACGCTTTGCAGCCAGTTGACCCAGGTGCTGCGGTCTTCGTCGTGCACGAGCGGCACGCCGGCGAGATCGGCGGGCTTGCGCAGCGGCCCGTAACGCTGCAGGAAGCGCGGCGTGCAGACCGGCACCACCGCGCCCGACATGAGCGGCGTGCTCGTATAACCGACCCAGTCGCCCGTGCCGAAGCGAATCGAAAGATCGGCCGCGTCGCTGCGGTAATTGCGGTGATTCGCGTAGAGCACGGTCACATCCACGTCTTCATTCGCCGACAGGAAGTCGTGCAGGCGCGGAATGAACCAGCCCATGCCGAACAGCGGAATCAGACTGATCGTGATCTGCCGCCGCGACGACCGTTCGCGCACGAACCCCGTCGCGCTGCGCAGCACCGAAAACGCCGCGCTGATCGAGCGGTAATAATCGCGGCCTTCGTCGGTGAGCACGAGCGAGCGGCCGCTGCGCACGGTGAGCGGCGTTTGCACGAACGATTCGAGCAACTGAAGCTGGTGGCTCACGGCCGAGGGCGTGATGTCGAGCTCCTGCGCCGCCGTGCTCACCGAGCCGTGGCGCGCGAAGGCCTCGAAGGCGCGCACCGCGCGCAGCGGCGGATCGTCGGAGAGTTGCTGAATTTTTTTCATGTATCGAATTATATCGAACGCACGATGCGTCGGGCATTCCTTATTTTGTATCGATAAATCATTGGTTTAATCGCTAACTGAGCAGGCTGACATAACGATAGAACGAAAGGTCATTTAAGCGTGCGTGGGCCAAACCTTAATCTTTTTCAACTTTCGGAGCTCGCGTAACAGACGCCGGCTTCCTGACTCAACGTATAAGACACGCCCACACGCTCATGAAAAAGAACGCTTTGTTGTTGCCGCTCGCCGCGCTCGCTGTCTCCGCTTTCGCGCCCGGCGCGCGCGCCCAGGACGAACAGGTCGTGCTGATCGGCCTGGCCGCGCCGCTCACCGGCGCATCGGCGCGGATCGGCAAGGATCTGGAAAACGGCGCACAGCTCGCCATCGACGATGCCAACGCGAAGCATCCCACGCTCGGCGGCAAGCCCGTGGTCTACAAGCTCGTGAGCGCCGACGATCAGTCCGATCCGCGTACGGCCGTGACGGTCGCGCAGCAACTCGTCGAGCGTCATGTGGTGGGCGTGGTCGGCCACTGGAACACCGGTTGCAGCGTGCCTGCCGCGCGCGTCTATCGCGACGCCGGCATCGCGCAGATCGCGCCGGCTTCCACGGGCCATCAGTACACGCTGCAAGGCTTCGACACCTCCTTTCGCATCATGGGTCACGACGACGACAGCGGCGCCTACACCGGCGCTTACGCCGTGAAGACGCTCAAGGCGCAGCGCATCGCCGTGATCGACGATCAGACCGCGTTCGGCGCTGGCCTCGCGAATCAGTTCATCAAGGGCGTGCAGGCCAACGGCGGCACCGTGGTCGATCATCAATATGTGACCGACAAGACCATCGACTTCAGCGGCGTGCTCACGGAAATCAAGGGCAAGCGCGCGGATCTGGTGTTCCTCGGCGGCATCGACGTGGAAGCCGCGCCGCTCGTGCGCCGCATGCGTCAGCTGCATATTCAGGCGCCGCTGCTGGGCGCGGGCGGGTTCGTCAGCCAGACCTTCCTGAAGCTCGCCGGTCCGGCGGGCGAGGGCGTGACCGCGCTGGAGCCGGGCCGTCCGCTCGACCGCATGCCGGGCGGTCCCGCCTTCGACGCGCAGTACCGCGCGCGCTGGCATGCGCCGATCGAACTGCACGCGCCGTTCGCCTATGACGCGGCCGCGACGTTGATCGCAGCCACGCAGCAGGTGAATTCCGCCGATCCGAAGCAGATCGTCGCCGCGCTGCATTCGATTCGCCGCGAAGGCGTGACCGGCACGATCGCCTTCGACGCGCAAGGCAATCTCAAGGATCCGGCGTACACGATCTATCAGGTGCGCGACGGTAAGTGGGTCGTGGTCGATGTGCTGGGCGGCGGGTCGTCGGCGCAGGCTGCGAAGCCCGCAGTTGCGAAGACCGCCGCAAAGACCGCGGCGCGCTGAGCGGAGCGAGGAGAACACAGCATGACGCAAACTCATCACGAAGGCCGCGCGGAAGAAGTTAGCTCGCAGGAAGTCAACGTCAACGGCGTGACGCTCGGCATTCTCGAGCGCCGCCGTATCGAAGCGGAAATCATCAAGCCGATCTACGAGATCATGAAGCGCGAGTTCGGCGTGGAGCGCGCGCAGGCCGTGATCGGCGAAGCGGTGCGCGGCGCGGCGGTGAACGCAGGTCGCGAATTCGCGGCGCGCGAGCCGAATGGTGCGAGCATCGCGTCGTTCGTGGCCTTGCAGGTGCTCTGGGAAAAGGACGATGCGCTCGATGTCGAAACGCTGCGCGCCGACGACGAAGCCTACGACTACGACGTGAAGCGTTGCAGCTACGCGGAGATGTATCACGCGATGGGGCTCGGCGAAATCGGCCATCTGCTCAGTTGCGCGCGCGACAGCGAGTTCATCGCGGGCTACGAGCCGGGCGTCGAGCTCACGCGCACGAGCACCATCATGCAGGGCGGCAAGCGCTGCGATTTCCGTTATCGCGTGCGCGATGCGCAAGGTGGTACGCATGGCTGAGATCGGCACGCTTGAAACGCGCGCCGCGTTGCGCGTGAACGGCCCGCGTTTGTGGGACTCGCTCGAACGCATGGCGCGGATCGGCGCAACGCCTAAAGGCGGCGTCTGCCGTCTCGCGCTGACCGAACTCGACCGCGAAAGCCGCGATCTGTTCGTGCAGTGGGCGCGCGAAGCGGGGTGCGAAATTCGCATCGACCGCATCGGCAATATCTTCGCGCGGCGCGCGGGCCGCGATGCGAACGCCTCGCCCGTGCTGACCGGTTCGCACGCCGATACCCAGCCGACCGGTGGCCGTTACGACGGCATCTACGGCGTGCTCGGCGGGCTCGAAGTGCTGCGCGCGCTCAACGACGCGAACGTGCAAACGGAACGGCCCATCGAAGTGGTCGTGTGGACCAACGAGGAAGGTTCGCGCTTCGCGCCCGCGATGATCGCGTCGGGCGTCTACGCGGGCGTATATCCGCTCGATTACGGGCTTTCGCGCAGCGATGCGTCGGGCACGACGATCGGCGAGGCGCTTGCGCAGATCGGCTATGCGGGCGACGTGCCCGTGGGCGGCACGCCGGTGCACGCGGCGTACGAACTGCACATCGAGCAGGGCGCGATTCTCGAACGCAGCGGCAAGACCATCGGCGTCGTCACGGCGGGGCAAGGACAGCGCTGGTACGAGATCGAACTCGACGGCGTGGATGCGCATGCAGGCACCACGCCGATGGATCTGCGCCGCGATGCGCTCGTGGGCGCGGCGCGCATCATCACCTTCGTGTCGGCGCTCGGACGCAGCTATGCGCCGTTCGGACGCGCCACGGTCGGCATGATCGAGGCGAAGCCGAACTCGCGCAACACGGTGCCGGGACGCTGCTTTTTCACGGTGGAGTTTCGTCATCCCGAATCGGCGACGCTCGCTGAAATGGACGCGAAGTTGCGCGAGGAACTTGCGCGCGTTGCGCACGAGGAGCAGCTTGGGCATTGCATCGAGCAGATCTTCGATTACGCGCCCGTGCCGTTCGCGCCGGAATGCGTGGAGACGGTGCGTCGTGCGGCACAAGCGCTCGATCTCTCGCATGCGGATATCGTCTCCGGCGCGGGCCACGATGCGTGCTATCTCGCGCGCGTTGCGCCCACGGGCATGATCTTCGTGCCCTGCATCGACGGCCTGAGCCACAACGAAGCCGAAGCGATCACGCCCGAATGGGCCGAAGCGGGCGCGAATGTGTTGCTGCATTCGATACTCGCGAGCGCGGGTTAATCTTCTTCGTCATTCGATCTGCTTTTGCAGACGAAAACACGCGGGGCAATTTACGCCGGATGGTTTGCTTATTCCACTGCGTAATTTAAGGGGTTTCCAGGCGAATCGGCGCTCAGCGCGTTGCGCCGATTCGCGCTAAGGTGTGCCTTTTCGTTTCCGCGAGAACGTCATGGCCCACAGTCTTCAATTGCGTCAATTGCACCTGGGCGCCTTCATGCGCCCGGTCAGCCTGCATACCGGCGCGTGGCGTTTTCCGGGCGCATGGCCCGATGCGAATTTCAATTTCGCACATCTGAAACGTCTTGCGCAAACGCTCGAAACCGCGCGCTTCGACGCGTTTTTCATGGCCGATCATCTCGCCGTGCTGAACATGCCGGTGAGCGCGCTCAAGCGCGGCCACACCGCCACCTCGTTTGAGCCGTTCACGCTGCTTTCCGCGCTGGCGGCCGTAACGTCGAAGATCGGCCTCGTCGCCACCGCATCGACGACCTTCGACGCGCCTTACCACGTCGCGCGCCGTTTCGCCTCGCTCGATCATCTGAGCGGCGGACGCGCGGGCTGGAATCTCGTCACCACTTCGAATCCCGATGCCGCCTTGAATTTCGGCCTCGACGAACATGTGGAGCACGACGAGCGCTATCGTCGCGCGCGCGAGTTCTTCGACATCGTGACCGGCCTTTGGGATAGCTGGGACGACGACGCTTTCATACGCGACGTCGCGAGCGGCGAGTATTTCGATCCCGAGAAAATGCACGTGCTCGATCACAAAGGCGAGCACTACTCGGTGCGCGGGCCGCTCAATATCGCGCGGCCGCCGCAAGGTTGGCCCGTGATCGTGCAGGCGGGATCGTCCGAAGCCGGTCGCGAACTCGCGGCGCAAACCGCCGAGGCTGTGTTCACGGCGCAGCCGGATCTGGAGACGGGCAAGCGGTTTTATGCGGACGTGAAAGGGCGTCTCGCGCGCTACGGCCGCGAGCGCGATCATCTGAAGATCCTGCCGGGCGCGTTCGTGGTGGTCGGCGAAACGCTCGACGAGGCGCGCGAGAAGCGCGCGCTGCTCGATACGTTCGTGCATGCGGAAAGCGGGATTGCGTCCTTGTCGATCGCGCTGGGTCACGATGTCTCGCGCTTCGATCTCGATGGCCCGCTGCCGGATATTCCCGAAAGCAATGCGAGCCGCTCGGCGCGTCAGCGCGTGGTGGACTGGGCGCGGGAGGAGAACCTGACCGTGCGCCAGCTGGCGCAGCGCGTGGGCGGCTATTCGGGACTGGAGATGGTCGGCACGCCCGAGTCGATCGCCGACGAGATGGAGCAATGGCTCGTGCAGGAAGGCAGCGACGGCTTCAACGTGATGTTTCCGTTTTTGCCTGCGGGCGTGGACGATTTCGCGTTGAAGGTCGTGCCCGAGTTGCAGCGTCGCGGTATTTTCCGGCGCGAATACACGGGGAAAACGTTGCGCGATCACCTCGGTCTGCCGCGCCCCGCAAACCGTTTTTTCTCGCGTTGAATGACTGCGGAGCGGGGCGCGCGGTTTCGTCAGAACTTCGTCAGAAAAACGCGCCCGTTGGCGGTAGTTGACCGTTCAGCAGATTCTGGCCGAGCAGCCGCTCCTTGTAGAGACGCGGATTGTGCGAAGCGATCACCTTGATATTGCGCCAGTGCCGGTCGAGCGCGGCGACGCTCGACACGGCCGAGCCTGAACCGAGATCGATGAGCCAACTCGCCACTTGCGGCGCGAGATCGTCGATCACGACCTTCGCTTCGGACGCGGTGAGCGTCGCGGCCAGCGTGCTCGCATACTCGTCGGGCGTGCCGTGGTGCGTGAGGGCGTCCTGCAACGTCTGCACCGCGCGGTCCGCCGTGGCTTCGATACTCGCAGCGTAGGCGCGGATGCGGCCGAGCAAGGCCTGCAACGCGGGCTCGTCGGCGGGCTGCGCGGCCTCGCCGTGGTAGAAGTTGCGCTGCCGCGTGCGCAGCACGTCGACGGCATCCTGCACCACGCGCCGCACGATCCCCGCGATGCAGTTGGTCAGATACACCTGGTGGAACGTGAAGCCCCAGGGCGCGGCGTCGGGCGCTTTGGGCGGGTCGGGCGGATAAACGTGCTCGGGCCGCACCACGACATCGCGAAACCGTGCCGTGCCCGAGCCGGTGAGGCGCTGGCCGAAGCCTCGCCAGTCGTCTTCGGTGGCGACGCCCGGGCCGCGTTCGAGCACGTATTGCACGGTCGCGTTCGCGCGGCTTTCGATCGCCTGGCCGACAAAGGCGTCGTTGTAGAGGTTGCCCGTGGCATAGACCTTGTCGCCCGACCCCAGATAGACCTGCTTGCCCGCATCCCATTCGAGCCGGCTGAGCACGCGGCTTGAGCGTGCGCCCGCGGCCGTCGCGTCGTTCTCGACGAAACTGAGCCCGACGGTCTTGCGCTGTCGCGCGAGATCGAGCACGTGCGCATGGAACGGATGCTCGCGGCGCTGCAACGCCGCTTCGACTTGCCAAAGATGATTGCGAAACGCGTGGGCGATGTTCGAGTCGGCAGCGGCGAGATCGCGCGCGACCGTGAACAGTCCGCTCAGCGACACGCCGTGGCCGCCGTCTTCGACGGGCAGACGCAGCGCGCCGAAGCCGAGCGCTTTCAGCGCGGCGATGGCTTCATGCGGCAGACGTTGCTCGCGTTCGCGTTGTGCCGCCGTCGCGGCGATCTCGTCGATCGTCGCCGCGAGTCCGAGCGAGGCGGACAACGCGGAGACCTGCGCGTTCGGGTTCGCGGCCTGCGTGGAAGTTTCAGCCATACATTTTCCTGTTCATGGCGCAGCGGGCTGCGCCGGGTCGTGCCTCAGACTTTGACGCTGTAATCGGCGACCTTGATCGGCGCGCTGATGATCTTGCGTTGCGCGAGCCAGTCGGCCGCGCGCTGGAACTGGGCCATGAAGGCTGCGTCGTCGGGTTCGTGAAACTGATTCACGCGTTTGAGACTCGCGAGATAGTCGCGGACCTGATCCGGATATTTCGCTTCGCGTTGCACGAGCCGCTCCGATTCCTCGGGATGCTGCGATTGCCACGCGCCTTCGACGTAATACGCATCGAGCACGGCGCGCACCAGTTCGGAGTTTTCTTCCGTAAACTTGCGGCGCGACACCAGCGAACTGTAGTCGATCAGGAAGTCGAGATCGCGACCTTCGTTGAAGATGTCTTTCGCGTCGTTCGCATAACGCGCGATATCGACGGCGGGCGACCACATCGACCAGGCGTCGACGCGGCCTTGCGCGAAAGCGGGCGCCGCATCGGGCGGATTCAGATAGACGAACTCGACCTTGCTGCGATCGACATGATTTTTTTCGAGCGCGGCGATCAGCAGAAACTCGCCGAGTCCGGAACGGTTCACCGCCACCTTGCGGCCCGCGAGATCGGCGACCGAATTGATCTTGCTGCTCTTCTTCACGATGATCGCGGTGGAGCGCGGCGAGTACACGTCGAAGCCGGTGAAGACGATAGGCGAACCGGCCAGCATCGCGGCGAGCGCGGGCGTAGTCGATCCCCAGAAGCCGAAGTCGGCGCTGCCGCCCACCACGGCCTGGATCTAGGGCGCGTGGTTCGGGAAGGGGCCGACCCATTCGACCTTGATGTTCTTCGCGGCCAGCGTTTTCTCGAACACGCCACGTTGTTTCGCGATATCGGGCAGCGCGCCATAGCCCCAGCCGATGCGCACGGTGTCGGTGTTGCGGGTGAGTTTGGCTGGCGCGGCTTGTGCGGCTTGCGCGGCTTGAGCCGCAGGAAGCAGGCGCGCGGCGGCCGCGCCGGCCAGCAGTCCACCCGCCGCGCGCAACAGGCGGCGGCGAGTCAGTGAAGCATCATTCATTCGGTATCCTTGTTAATTGTGTAGCGTGTTTCGGTGCGTCAAAGCCTCAATGCTCCTGCACGCCGAGTTCCGCGAGGAGCGTCTGCCGCAACGCTTGCGGCGTGTGATCTTCAGGTTGAAACGCGGCCGCAATCCGGCCCGCGCGCATGACGAGAATGCGGTCCGCGAGCACGAGCGCTTCGTCCACGTCGTGCGTCACGATGAGCACGCCCGGCGCATGGCGCGCCACCAGTTCCTTGACGAGCCCGTGCATCTTGCGGCGCGTGAGCGCGTCGAGCGCGGCGAACGGCTCGTCGAGGAGCAACAGCGCGGGATCGCGCACGAGAGCGCGCGCGAGCGCGACACGTTGCGCCTGACCGCCGGAGAGATGGCGCGGCCAGTCGAGTTCGCGACCTGCGAGGCCGACTTCGGCCAGCGCGCGCGATGCGCCGCTGCGTCCGATGGAAGATTCGTGGCCGAGCGCGACGTTCTCCCACAACGTCGCCCACGGCAGCAGACGATGCTCCTGAAACACCACGGAAGGACGCGCGGGCGCGCGAATCTGTCCCGCATCCGGTGTGTCGAGACCCGCGAGCGCGCGCAGCAGCGTGGTCTTGCCGCAACCGCTTTCGCCCAGCAACGCGACGAATTCGCCCTTGCGAATCTCGAGGTCGAGTGCGTCGATCACGACGCGCGAGCCATACCGTCGCTGAAGTCCGCGCACGGATACGGCCAGCGTCGAGTCGGCGGATGCGGTTTCGATGTCGTTGTTGCGCTGAATAGCAGCGTTCGCGCGCGGCGACAAGGTGGCGGAGGCGCTCATGCTTTTTCTCCCTTCGTGTAATTCGCGTGCCACGACAGGAAGCGCGTTTCGAGCGCGCGAACCAGCGCGTCGGCGACCACGCCGATGATCGCGTAAATAATCATGGTCAGCACAATGACGTTGGTTTGCAGGAATTCGCGCGCGTCCATCGCGAAAAAGCCGATGCCTTTGGTGGTCGCGAGCGTTTCGGCGATCACGAGCGCGAGCCATGCGTGGGCGAGCGCATAACGCACGCCGGTGAGGATGGCGGGCATCGCGCCCGGCAGAATGATGCGTCGCACGACGGCGGGCCACTTCATGCCGATCACCTTGGCCAGTTCCATCAGCTTCGGATCGATCTGGCGAATGCCGAGCATCGTGTTGATATAGACGGGAAAGAGCACGGCGAGCGCGACGAGAAAAATCTTCGCGCCTTCGCCCACGCCGAACCACACGATGACCAGCGGCAGCATCGCGAGAAACGGAATGGCGCGCACCATCTGGATCGAGCGGTCGAAAAGCGCCTGCGCGAGCCGCGAAAAGCCGACGAGCACGCCCAGCGCCAGACCGATCGTGCCGCCAATCAGAAAGCCGGTCAGCGCGCGCAGCAGCGAAACACCGAGGTGCACGAACAGGTCGCCGCTGCGGGCCAGATTCCAGGCGGTCTCGGCGACGCTGCTGGGCGACGGGAGCACTTGCGGTTCGATCCAGCCCACGCGCGCGGCGAACTCCCAGATCGCGAGAATCAGAATGGGGATGGCCCACGAGAGCCGGTTATAGAAGCGATCGCCGCTGAACAGCGAGGCGGCCCGCGACGGTGAGAAGTCGCGGTGCGAGGAAGAGGTGACGTCAGCCATGTCGGTTCCGTGATGGAGATGGACGGAGATAACCGTGGGTAAAAAGCCTTCCATGCGGTTGGCTGCGTGGCCTACCTGGCGCGACGCATGGCAGGATGGCTTGCACGACTTCGCGAGGCAGGGTTCGCCCGACATTCGGGGGGTGCGGCGGTTGTCCGCACGCTGTATTGCAAAAATCCGCGTTTGTGCGCCATGAAGCTGGCTATTAAAAGCGCATAGGCATGGCGCTGACAAACGGTTTTTTATGCTTTGCTTTTCGGAAATGCTGCGCTGGAATTCACACTTGCCTCATGCGCATGTTGCATGATTAAATGTGAAAAACATGTGCATGCAGAATGGTGGCCGGGTGTTGGTCAGGTGCTGTCGAACGCCCTGGCTCGACAGCCTTCGCCGCTATCTGGCGGTCTGCGGCGGAAAGTAATCGGGCAGGCGATAGCCCTGATAAGTGGCGTTGTGAAGGATGGCGGTGCGAAAGGCGTCGGCGCGATAGGCGGCCACAATATCGGCGGTTGCCTGTGAATTTCGGTTCGATGCTTTCACGACCACCTGGTTCACATACGGCGACTGCATGTTTTCGAGCGCCAGCGCTTCAGTCAGCTTGTGGCCGCTGGAAATGGCGAAGTTGCCCTGAATCGCCGCGAAATCCACGTCTTCGAGCGCACGCGGCGCCTGCGCCGTATCGAGCGGTACGATGCGAATCCCGGCGGGATTGGCGATCACATCATGTTCGGACACATCCACGGGATTGGGATTCTCGCGGATGCGGACCCATCCCACCGCCTGCAATATCTTCAGCGCGCGTTCGAGATTGACGGGGTCGTTCGGCACCGCCACCGTGGCGCCGCGCTTCACATCCGATAGCGCGTGATGGCGCGTCGAATAGAGGCCCATTGGCGGCGTCGGCACCTGCACCACGCCCACGAGATCCGTGCCATTGCGATCGTTATAGGCTTTCAGATAGACGCTGTGCTGCATCACGTCGGCGGCGATTTCGTCGTGCCACACGGCCTGATTTGCTTCGAGCCCAGTGCTGAAATTCACGTACTGCACAGTGTAGCCCTTGCGTTTGAGTTGCGGCTCCACGCCTTCGCGGAATTCATCGGCATACGGACCGGGAACGAAGCCCACGCGCAATACGCGCGGCGCGGTGTCGGCTGCGTGCGTGACAGGCGATTGCAGCGCGAACAGGGCAATCGTGGCAAGTAACGTTCGTGTGAATAATCGATGCCGCATGATGGCTCCTTCCACGTGGGCTGAATGAAGTCATCGATTATTCGTAAGCGCCGGGCGCGCGGTCAAACAACGAAAAGTGCAATGCGATCGTGCGCGCGTGGTTTGCTTCGACGCCATGGTTACGCAGCGGTTACGCAGCGCGCGCCATGACGTGCGAGTCCAACGCAGGCGCAGGCATAACCACATGCCAATTCGGTGGTTAGATGCATGCCGCTGTCTCCCTATACTTTTTCTCCTGGTGAATTTCGCGTTTCGGGAGTGCGAGCGAGATGAGTAGAACTTCGGCGGCCAATACACCGCGCCAGTTGCATCTGAACGTCAATATTCTGCATTCGGGTTTCGTGCCGTCGGCATGGCGTCTCGACGATGCCGATCCGCGCGCGTTCGTCGATGTCGCGCATTATGTGCGCGTCGCGCAACTCGCCGAACGAGCGAAGTTCGACGCGGTCTTTCTCGCTGACAATGCGGCTATCGTCGACCAGATCGACTTTCGTCCGATCACCGCGCTCGAACCGACGATTCTGCTCGCGAGCATCGCGGCGGCGACCACGCATATTGGCGTGATCGGCACGGCGTCGACGAGTTATAACGAGCCGTATAACATCGCGCGCCGCTTTGCCACGCTCGATCATGTGAGCGGCGGGCGCGCCGGCTGGAACGTTGTGACGACGGCCGATCTGTCCTCGGCGCGCAATTTCGGCCACGATACGGTGCCGGACCACGCGCAGCGCTATGCGCGCGCGGCCGAGTTCACCGAGGTGGTCAAGGCGCTCTGGGATAGCTGGGACGATGATGCTTTCGTTGGCGACAAACAGGGCGGCCGTTTTATCGACGTGACGAAGGTGCGGCCCGTGGCGCACGAAGGGCGCTTTTTCAAGGTGCAGGGGCCGCTGAATCTGCCGCGCTCGCCACAAGGGCATCCGGTGCTGGTGCAGGCCGGTGCGTCAGGCGATGGCCGCGATCTCGCCGCGCGCCATGCGGAGGCGGTGTTCTCGGCGTCGCAATCGTTCGAGGAGTCGGTTGCGTACCGGCGCGATCTTCACGTTCGCGCCGCGGGTTACGGGCGTGCGCATGGCGTACAGGTGCTGGCGGGGCTCACGACCATCATCGGCGCGACCGAAGCGGAAGCGTTAAAGCGCCGCGATGAACTCGTCGATCTGATTCCGTGGCGCTACAGTCTCGCGCGGCTGGCCGGCACGCTGGGCATCACGCCGGACCAACTCGATCTCGACGCGCGCCTGCCCGAGAATCTCGCGCTGCCGAACGGCGGCAACGGCAATCACACGTTCTTTCACGCGACGCTGGCTCAGGCGCGGCGTGGCGGTTATACGGTGCGCGAATTGATTCGCGCGCTTGCGGGCGGCGGGGGGCATCGCGTGATCGTCGGGACGCCCGAGCAGATCGCCGACGATATCGAGCACTGGTTCAAGGGCGAAGCCGTCGACGGTTTCAATCTGATGCCGGACGCGTTGCCGGACGGTCTCGCTGCATTCGTCGACGGCGTGGTGCCGATTCTGCAGCGGCGCGGACTCTTTCGAACCGAATACGCGGGTCGCACCTTGCGCTCGCATCTCGGTCTTGAGCGGCCGACGCGGGTCGACGTAACGGTGTAACGACGTGACGACGTGACGACGTGACGACGTCAATGCCTGTGATCCGGCTGCGTGTTGCATAAGTATTCCTGAAATGCTTGGTTGTCCGATGAAATATCGGGGAATAGATTGGACCTTATGCAATGCCACGGAGGCGTCGTTATGTCGATTCCGATTTCAGCCCTGTTTTTCAAGGTATTCCGCAGCGAGCCTGCGCGTTCACGCGACATCGTTGAAGCGAAAAATGCGCGCGAGGAAACGCACGAACGCGTGGAGCGCGCCGCGCTCTATGCGCGGCACGGATACTTTCACCTGAGCTATACGCCGCTGCTTTATCCCTTCGTTCCGGAAATCCCGCTCGAATAAGCGCGATCATCCTCCCTACGCTTGCCTGCGCGTTTAATCTCGTGCGTCGGCAAGCGCCACGTCTTTTCAGTGCCAGAAAACGAGTGCGCGCAATTCAATACTGCGACGCGGCGCGGCGTCATCCGGCGTGTGCGGATCGTCGAAAGCCGTGTGCGCGGTGAATCGCGCCGTCCCTTCCTCGCGCGAATCGTAGATCTTGAGCAACAGCACTTCGTCGGCGCGCAGTCGGGGAAAATAAAACCAGCGATGTCGCGCGTTCGCGAGAAACGAATACGTTTCCCCGGTTTTGTCACGGTAGACGAGATCGGTGGGTACGAGATCGTCGGGCGCAATGGAGCGTGCGTCGCAGAGTGCGAGCGGCAATTGCTCGACTTCGTTCAAAGGCCGCCACAGATTGATGATCGCGAAGCGCCGCTGAAGACGCTGCGCGGCTTCGTCCGCGTCCAGATGATCGCGAACGCGCCTCGGCCCCGAAACGAAAGTCTGATCGTTATGCACGCGGCGTACTGGTTCGCGCAGCGCGGCGTTGGCGCGTGAACCGCGTGCGCTGTCGCGCAGCGTGTGATCGAAGAACACGACTTTCGCGGCGCCCGTAATCGTGCGCAGCAGCGCTTCGGCTTCGGGCAGGTAGACGTCGCGGATTTGCGCCTCGTCGCTGAAATCGTGCAGCGCGCTTGCGTGCGCGACGTGCTGGAATCCTTGCTTGTCGAGCGAAATGCCGCCGTTTTGCGCGAGTGGGCGCGCATTATGAATCGTTACGCGGCGTGGATCGAGCGTGCCCGAACTCCACGGTATGCCCGCAGGCGGTTCGAATGTGTAATTGACGGGCCGGACCGTGCCCGGCGCGAGATAGTTGAGTTCCGCTTCGACGGACGGGGCGGCGAACGGCAGCGCCTGCGCGTCCGGGTGGGCTGGCGGGGCGGCTAACACGGTGCTCATGAGTGCTCCGATGATCAGAACATACGTTCAAGATCATTCAAAGCTAGTCGCCGGCCGAGGTTTTTAGAACGAACGAAACCTCATATGTTTATGAGGCGGCGTTTGCCACTACGCGTACAGAATCTTGATGCCGAGACCGGTGATCCAGTCCGCGAATTCGGCATCGAGCCCTTCATCGGTAATCAAATAGTCGATCTGGTCCATCGCGCCGAAAGTCGCGAACTCGCGCTTGCCGAACTTCTTCGAATCGGCGAGCAGATACACCGTTTTCGCCGCGTCGATCATCGCGCGCTTCACGTGCAGGTCGATGAAGTCGGGATAGGAAATACCCGATTCCATGGCGACGCCGCCCGCCGCGAGAAAGAGTTTGTCGACGAACATGCCCTCGAAAAAAGTCGACGCCTTTTCGCCCGACACGGCGATCGTTTCCGCCTTGAAGATGCCGCCTGTGAGCATCACGCGGTTGGTCGGCTCCGCGCCGAGCAGGATGGCAATGTTTAGCGCATTGGTGACGATGCGCAGATTCTGGCGGTCAAGCAGATTCTTCGCGAGTTCGGTCGTGGTCGCACCGCAGTCGAGAATGACGGCGTCGCCGTTCGCGATGAGCGTCGCCGCCTTGCGGCCAATCTGCGCTTTTTCCTCGCTCGTCGGCAGAATGCTGGCGCTCGGCACTTTGGGGGCGGGCTCGGCTTGCGCGGTCTTGAGGCGCACGTTGCCATGAACGCGCTCGACGTGTCCGAGGCGCTGCAACTCGTCAATGTCTTTTCGAATGGTGGGCATCGAAACGCCGAATTCGCTGGAAAGCTCCGAGAGCTTGACCAGCTTGGCCGCCTGCACCTTTTCGAAAATCTTCTCTGTTCTGGTCCTTTGGTCCATGTTTTTTCCCTGCAAGCCGCCCGCGCCCGCAACCCCGGACGTTATGGCCTGTATTTTGCCCGATTCGCGGCCGTATCGCGACCGACCTGGTGTTTTCCCTCTTTGCTTTGATTTCTCTTTGACTTTCTAAAGAAAGTAACAGAAACTGCATTCCACGCAAACAGGAAGTTCGGGAGCAGGGAATGGAAAACCCCTACAAGCAGTCTGGCGAGCCGCTGCACAGGCGGGCGCAGGAGATCCGCAAGAAGATCTGCGTGATGAATTCGGCGGCGAAGAGCGGCCATACGGGCGGCGACATGTCGGAAGCGGACATCCTCGCGGCGCTGTATTTCCATGTGCTCCGCTACGAGGTGCAGGGCGATCGCACCGTGAAGTGGCAGGACGAATTCATTCTCAGCAAGGGCCACGGCGTGGGCGGTCTCTATTCCTGTTTCGCGGAACTCGGCTGGCTCGAAGGCAGCGAACTGCCTACCTATCTGCAGGACCATTCACGGCTGCCGGGCCACCCGGTGCGGCAAAAGCTGCCGACGCTCGTGACGGTCAACACCGGCGGCCTGGGTCACGGCATGCCGATCGCGGCGGGTCTCGCGATGGCCAAACAGCGCCATGCTCAAGCGTCGGAGGGTCCGGTCGGGCGCGTGTTCGTGCTGACCGGCGACGGCGAACTCGAGGAAGGATCGAACTGGGAAGCCGCGATGGCGGCGGCGCATTTCGAGCTGTCGAACCTCGTCGTGATCGTCGACCGCAACCGCCTGCAACTCGCCGACTTCACCCACAACATCATGGATCTCGACCCGCTGGACGAGAAATTCCGCGCGTTCGGATTCGAGGTGCACGACGTCAATGGAAATGATTCGGACGCAATTTGGAAACTAATCGAAAGTCTCGACACCGGAAATAGAAAGCCGAAAGTGTTGATCGCGCACACCATCAAGGGCCGTGGCGTGTCGTTCATGGAGAACGTGCCGGCCTGGCATCACAAATTCCCTGACGAGCAACAACTCAAGCAGGCACTGGAGGAGCTGGACCATGCGTAATTCCGCCGATTTGCGCGACGGTGCGGTCAGCGCGCTGAGCCGCCTGACGGCTGCGGGCGAGGACATCATCGTGATGGTGGCCGACTCCACCTCGACCTCGAAGATCGGCCCGTTTCTCGAAACCTATCCCGAGCGCGTGATTAACGTGGGCATTGCCGAGCAGAACATGGTCGGCATGGCGGCGGGCCTCGCGCTGGGCGGACATATTGTGTTCACGGCCAATGCCGCGCCGTTCCTCGTGGGCCGCGCGAACGAGCAGGTCAAGAACGACATCTGCTACAGCGCCACCAACGTGAAGATGCTGGGCCTGAACGCGGGCGTGGCCTACGGTCCGCTGGCGTCCACGCACCATGCGATCGACGACATCTCGATCATGAGCGGCTTCGGCAACGTGCAGATTTTCGCGCCGTGCGACGAAGCCGAAGTCGTGCAGATGATCGACTATGCGGCCGCCGTCGACGGCCCGGTCTACATCCGTCTCGACAACGCGAAATTTCCCGTCGTTCACGACGCGTCGTACCGCTTCCAGCCGGGCCGTCCCGACGTGCTGATCGAAGGCCGCGGTGTGGCCGTGATCGCGCTGGGTTCCGTGGTCGGCGAAGCGCTCGAAGCGTGCGAGCGTCTGCAGCAGCAAGGCGTGCATCCGACGCTCGTGAATCTCTCCTCGCTGCGTCCGCTCGATCAGGACGCGCTTGCGACGATCATCGAACGCCACGACGCGATCGTCACGGTCGAAGAACATTCGCTGCATGGCGGAATCGGCGCGATGGTCGCGATGCTGATGGCGCGCCGCCAGATTCCGCGCCGCCTGACCACGCTCGGCGTGACCGAAGGCGAATTCGCGCAATACGGCACGCGCAAAGGCATTCGCCGCCATTACGGTATCGACGCCGATGGCATTGCCGAAGCCATACAGGCACAATCCGCGCGCTGACGCTGAGTGTCGCGACACATCGTCGAGCATCTAATCGCCGCCCCCAGAGGCACAAGAAGGAGACAGAAAAGTGAGCATTCAATATGACGTGTCGCTGCGCCACGGCGTCGATTTCGACTTTCGTCTGGACGGCAAAGTCGCGGTCGTGACCGGCGGCCTCGGCGGCATCGCCATGGCGACCAACGCGGCGCTGATCGCGAAAGGCGCGCGCGTTGCGATCCTTTATCCGGCGTTCGAGGAGCCGCGCGTGCAGGCCGCCGTCGAAGAACTCGGCGCAGCCAACGCGCAAGCTTTCGCCTGCGACGTCGCCAACGAAGCCGACGTCGAGCGCGCCATGAAAGCCGCGGTCCAGCATTTCGGCGACATTCATCTGCTCGTGAACGCCGCGGGCTGCATCACGCTCACGCCCGCTGAAGATATCGGCTTCGACGAATGGCAGAAGCAGATCGCCGTGAATCTCACCGGTCCTTTCCTCTGTTCAAAGCACTTCGCGCGTCACGTATTGGCGCGCGGGCATCGCGGCAAGATCGTCAACATCGCCTCGCAGGCGGCGACCGTCGCCATTGACCAGCACTGCGCCTATACGTCGGCGAAGGCGGGCTTGATCGGCATGACCAAGGTGCTCGCGAAGGAGTGGGCCGCGCGCGGCATTACCGTGAATACGGTGTCGCCGACCGTGGTGCTGACGCCGATGGGCGCGGCGGCCTGGGACGGTGAAAAAGGCGAGAACATGAAGAAGCTGATTCCGGTGGGCCGTTTCGCCTATACCGACGAAATTGCCGCCGCCATTCTGTTTCTGCTCTCAAACGGCGCGGACATGATCACCGGCGCGGACATCATGATCGACGGCGGCTACACCATTTGCTGACATGGCAGTGCGGGTGCGGCATCGCGCAACGCGAGCCGCTTCTTGAAGAAAAAGAAGTTCAATCCGGAGACAAAACATGTGGAAGAAGCTTGCACTCACGGCCGCGGTCGCTGCCACTTGCGTAGCGGCACTGCAACCGGTCGACGCGCTCGCGGCGAGTAAAGGCACGATCGCGATTCTCGTGAACGCGCTCGACAATCCGTATTACGCGGCCGAAGCAAAAGGCGCGGAAAAGGAAGCGAAGAAACTCGGTTACGACACGATCGTGCTTTCGCATGGCGAGGACGTCAACAAGCAAAACGAACTGGTGAATCTCGTCATCGGCAAGGGCGTGAAGGGCATCATTCTCGATAATGCCGATTCGAATGCGAGCGTGGCGACGGTGCGCACGGCGAAAGAAAAACATGTGCCGGTGGTGCTGATCAATCGCGAGATTCCGAAAGACGGTATCGCCATCGCGCAGCTCAGCCATAACAATCTGGAAGCCGGCTCGGAAGTCGCGCAACGCTTTGTCGAAGCGATCGGCGAAAAGGGCGACTATGTGGAGCTGACCTGCAATCTCGCGGATAAAAACTGCGTGACGCGCTCGCAGGCGTTTCATCAGGTGCTCGACCAGTATCCGGATTTGAAGATGGTCGCGCGTCAGGACGTGAAGGGCGCGCTGCTGCCGGCCAAGCAGGCGATGGACTCGATTCTTCAGGAACATCAGAACATCAAGGGCGTGATTGCGGGTAACGGTCCGGCGGCGCTCGGCGCAATTGCTTCGCTCGATTCGGCGAACCGCAAGGACGTGATCGTCATGGGTATCGACGGCAGCAACGACGAACGCGATTCGATCCGCGCGGGCAAGCTGAAAGCCACTGTCATGCTACAGGCGCAAGGTATTGCGCAGCACGGCGTCGATCTGCTCGACAAATACATTCGCACCGGCTCGACGGGCGAACCCGAACGTCAACTCACGCGCGGCATCCTGATCACAAAGGACAACGCCTCGAAAGTGAACGATTTCTACTACACCAAGTAACGGATTGCCGGTGTCAAACGGGCACGGCGTGCGCCGTGCCCGTGGAAGTCTTCAAGTGAGGTCGTCATGGTGGATTCGATTGGCGCAGTGGTTCGACGCACATTCGGCGGCGCTGCGAAAAGCTTGCGGGTTGTGCTGGGCGTGGGCGTCGTTGTCGCCGTGGGCGGCTGTCATGTCGTGACCGATCAGGAGCTGGCGGCGATTCGCGCGCAAGGCCAGCATCACGGTCCCGATCCGGTCAAGATGTTCAACGACCAGATGATTCCGTATGCCGACAAGAACGCTAAGCCCGCGGCGCAGGTGATCGGCGCGCTCAGCCAGAATTTCGACGATGCGTGCAAGCAGTACGGGTTCCGCCAAAGCTCGGCGTTTCCCTGCAATTTCTGGATTCGCGTGGCGGGCAAGGTCACGCGTATCGACACGACTTCGCGCGTGGGCCGCGCTTACGTGGACGTGACGCCGCCGGGCGGTGGCGAAGCGGTTCATGTGGCGCTGGAAACCGGTCCCGTTGTGATCGGCACCGGCGTACGCGACGGTTTTCCCGGCGTGAAATATGGCGACTTCGACGATCAATCGAAGTTCGCGGTGTTCGGCCAGGAAATCAACAAGCTCGTCGTCGCGCATGCGCAGGAATCGCTCAAGCTCAAGATCGGTCAGACCGTGGATGTGGCCGCGGTTTATAGCAGCTGGAGCGAACCGGCAGGCGAAATTCGGGCGATACCGGTGGCATGGAAATGAGCGAAGCGATCGAAGCGAATGAGGCACGGCTCGCAAACGCCGTGAATGTCATCGAAACGCGCGGCCTGTCGAAAATCTATCCCGGCACGGCTGCGCTCGTAGAGGTCGATTACAAGGTTCGCCGAGGCAAGGTGAACGTGTTGATCGGCGAGAACGGCGCGGGCAAGTCGACGCTGATGAAACTGCTCGCGGGCGCGGAAACGGCCACGTCGGGCGAGATTCGCATCGACGGAAAAGTCGCTGCGATTACCGATGTGCGCAGCGCCGAAGCGCACGGCGTGGGCATTATCTTTCAGGAGCTGAATCTCTTTCCCGACCTGAGCGTTGCCGAGAATATATTTACCGGCAACGAGTTGACGAGCGGCGGCGTGATCCGCTCGAAAGACGAAGTGCATCAGGCGAAGATTCTGCTGGACCGTTTGCAGATTCCGATTAATCCGCGTACGCGTCTGGGCGATCTTTACGTCGGTCAGCAGCAGCTCGTGGAAATCGCCAAAGCGCTCTCCAAGCACATCAAGGTGCTGATCATGGACGAGCCGACTTCCGCGCTCTCGCGCCACGAAGTGGAGATTCTCTTCAAGATCATCGGTCAGCTCAAGGAAGAGGGCGTGACGGTCATCTATATCTCGCATCGCCTCGAAGAAATCATGGCGATCGGCGACTGCATCACGGTGCTGCGCAATGGGCGGCTTGTGGCCGAAGACGAGATCGCGAACATCGATATTCCGTGGATCATCGAAGCGATGGTCGGTTCGTCGAAGAAGCGCTTCGCGTTCGAACAGCACGCGATCGGCGAAGAAATCCTGAAGGTCAACGATCTGGCTTTGAAGCGCTCGAATGGCATTTACGCCGTCGATCATGTGTCGTTCTCGGTGCGTGCCGGTGAGGTTATCGGCATTTACGGACTGATGGGCGCGGGCCGCACCGAACTCCTCGAAACGCTGCTGGGCGCGCAGCCACACGCGCTGGGCGAAATCGAACTGGCGGGCAAGGCGATCGAAGATCTGCCGATTCCGAAGCGTATCGAAGCGGGCATCGCACTCGTGCCCGAGGATCGCCAGAAGCAGGGCATGATTCAACTGATGTCGATTCTCGAGAACATGACCTTGTCGAGTCTCGGCAAGTTCGTCAACCGGCTGAAATTCGGCGCGCTCAAGCGCGAGAAGCAGGTTGAAGCGGCCAAGGACATCGTCAAGCGGCTCGCCATCAAGGCCGCCTCGGTGGACGCGCCGATCACATCGCTCTCCGGCGGCAACATGCAGAAAGTGGTGATCGGCAAGGCGCTGCTGACGTCGCCGAAAGTGCTGCTGATGGACGAACCGACGCGCGGTATCGACGTGGGCGCCAAGGAAGACGTCTACAAGACGATTAGCCTGCTCGCGAAGTCCGGCATCGCGGTCATTTACGCGACCTCCGAACTCGACGAGGCCGTAGCGGTTTCCAATCGGGTCTTCGTGATGGCGAGCGGCAAGCTCACGGCCATCATGGAGCGGTCACAGTTTGACAGCGAACGCATCGTGCGCGCATCGACACCGGCCACGGCAGTGGTCTGAGGCAACCGAGGTAGACACCATGAATACTCCCAATAGCAGCAATCCTTCGCTGCATCCGGTGCATACGAAGCACAACCGGCAGAGCGCCTATATGGTGGCGCGCTTCACGGTCAATCTGCTGAAGCTGCGCATTTTCATCGCGCTGTTCGTGATTTTCATTGTCTTCTCGCTCACGGCGGATAACTTCCTCTCGGCCAGCAACATGCTGATCATGGCCAAGCACGTGACCGTCGTGGCGATTCTGTCGATCGGCATGACGCTCGTGATCCTGACCGGCGGTATCGATCTTTCGGTCGGCTCGATTGTCGGCATCAGCGGCATGGCGGCGGGTTATCTGCTGCTTCAGGGCGTACACATCGGTCATTACGTGGTGTTTTTCAATCCGCTTGGCGTGGCGTTGCTCGCGTGCGTGCTCGGGGCGTTGATTGGCGCCGTGAATGGTTATTTGATTACCGCGCTCAACGTCGCGCCGTTCATCGCGACGCTGGGCATGTTGTATGTGGTGCGCGGCGCCGCGCTGCTGGTGAACAACGGCAGCACGTATGCCGACCTCGAAGGCAATCCGGCGCTCGGTAATACCGGCTTTGAATTCATCGGTAATGGCACGATCATGGGTCTTTCCGTGCCCGTGTGGATCATGCTGTTGCTGGCGGCCGTCACCATCTTCATCGCGCGTAAAACCCCGCTGGGTCGGCGCATTTATGCCATCGGCGGCAATGAACAGGCGGCGCGTTTCTCGGGCATTCGCACCAATCGCGTGAAGCTGTTCGTCTACACGTTCTCCGGTTTTTGCGGGGCAATCGTGGGGCTGGTGATTACGGCGCAGTTGCAGACCGCGCACCCGCTCACGGGCGAAACCTACGAACTGAACGCGATCGCCGCCGTGGTGCTGGGCGGCACGGCGTTGATGGGCGGACGCGGAACGGTGTTCGGCTCGGTGGTGGGCGCGTGCGTGATCAGCATTCTCGGCGACGGCATGGTGATGTGCGGCATCAGCGACTTCTGGCAGATGGTGATCAAGGGACTCGTGATTATCTTCGCCGTCGTGGTGGACCAGTTGCAGCAGCGTCTCCAGTCGCGCATGGTTGCGATGACCGCCTGATCGATACCGGGATAAAAACATGCAATACGTACTGGCCATCGATCAAGGCACCAGTGGCACGAAGGCGCTCGTTTTCGATGCCGAGGGGCAAGTTCATGCGCGCGGCTTCGTCGCGGTTTCGTGCATGCATCCGCAGGCGGGTTTCGTCGAGCAGGACGCCGACGCACTTTACGATTCCGTCCTGCAGGCGGTTGCGTCGTGTCTCGCCGCATTCAAGGGCGAGCAGCTCGATATCGTCGGCGTGGGGATTTCGAATCAGCGCGAAACAGTGGTGTTGTGGGACGAGCAGGGCAGACCGATCGTGCCTGCCGTGTCGTGGCAATGCCAGCGCTCGCTGCCAATCTGCGAGCGCCTCAAGCGCGACGGCCTCGCGCCACGCATCGCCGCGAAAACCGGTTTGCTGATCGACCCGTATTTTTCAGGCACCAAACTCATCTGGCTCAATGAAAACGATGCGCACGCGCGGGCACATATTCAGCGCGGCAGCGCGTATTTCGGCACGGTGGATAGCTGGCTGCTGTATCGGTTGACGAAGGGCGCCGCGTATTGTGCCGACTATACGAATGCGTCGCGCACGATGCTGTTCAATCTCGCGTCGCTCGAATGGGATCGGGAACTGGTCGAGGAATTCGGCTTGCGCGGGTTGCGTTTGCCGGAACTGAAACCGTCGGCCTCGCATTTTGGCGAAACGGATTTCAACGGCTTGCTGGCGCACGCGGTGCCGATCGTGTCGATGATCGGCGATTCGCACGCGGCGGCCGTGGGCGAGGGCTGTTTGATGCCGGGCGTCGCGAAGGCCACGATGGGCACGGGCTCGTCGATCATGATGAACGTGGGGCGCGAACCGCAAGCGCCCGCGCACGGCCTCGTCTCGACCTTGTGCTTCGCCACGGGTTCGCGCGTGGACTATGCGATGGAAGGCATCATCATCAGCGCGGGTTCGACGCCGGCTTTTCTCAAGGAGAAGCTCAATCTATTCGGCGATTTTGCCGAGGCCGAGCGCGCATTCACGGAATACGACAACGGCGGCGTGTTTCTGATTCCGGCGTTTTCCGGCATTGGCTGCCCGCACTGGAAATACCCGGGCGGCGCGCAGATCGTCGGGTTGCAGTTTTCAACGGCCTGGCAGCACGTTGCGCGCGCGGCGTACGAATCGATTGTCTATCAGATCAAGGACGTCATTACGGTGATGGAGCAGTCGGCCAACGTGCGCCTGAGCGAACTGCATCTCGATGGCGGCCTCGTGCAGCGGCCCTTCCTGCTGCAATACCTGGCCGACACCTTGAACCGGCCGGTCAGCACGCTGGCGCTCAGCGAAATATCGGCGGCCGGCGCAGCCGCGTTGGCGCTGCTTGAAACAGGGCTGATTCCGTCGCTCGACGCGCATCGCGCGAACCGCGTGATCGCGCGCCGCGTGGAACCGGGCGCGGGCGTGGAGGCCGCCGCGCGCAATCACGAACAATGGCTGAAGTGGATCGGCCGTCTTTAAACGCAGGGTTTCCGGAGAATACACCGTGAGTAACGAAGCAAAGCGGTTCGCAGGCAAGGTGGTGGTCGTGACGGGCGGAAGCCGCGGTATTGGATTGGGCATCGCGGAACGCTTCGCGCAGGAAGGCGCGAAGGTGTGCGTGTCGGCGAACGAGAAGAGTGTGCATGATGCAGCGGCCGGTTTGCGCGACGCCGGCTACGAAGCGATAGCCGTCGAGGTCGACGTGACGAGCAAGGCGCAAGTCGTGGCGCTCTACGACGAAGTGGCCGCGAAACTCGGTGAAGTCGATATTTCGGTGCAGAACGCGGGCGTGATTACGATCGCGAAGCTACCCGATCTGAGCGAAGCCGAGTGGGACAAGGTGATGGCCGTGAACACCAAAGGCGTGTTTCTGTGCTGCCAGGAAGCGGCCACGCGCATGCTGCGTGCGGGCAAGGGCGGCCGACTGATCAATACGGCATCGGGCCAGGCGCGTCAGGGTTTCGTCTATACGCCGCATTACGCGGCGAGCAAATTCGGCGTGCTCGGCATTACGCAGAGTCTCGCGAAAGAACTCGCGCCCACGGGCATCACGGTCAACGCGTTTTGTCCGGGCATTATCACCACGGATATGTGGGCGTACAACGACGAGGCGTGGGGCAAACTGCTCGGCGATTACAAGCCGGGCGAGCTCATGAAGGAGTGGGTCGACAACATTCCGATGAAACGCGCGGGCAGCGGCAAGGATGTGGCCGGTCTCGTGGCGTTTCTCGCTTCGGACGACGCGTCCTATATCACCGGCCAGACGATCAACGTGGACGGCGGCATGTTCATGTCGTAAAGCACAGCGCGGGCGTGAACAGGCGACGCCGTGCGAGGCACGGGCGTCGCCACGGCGCGTGTTAGCGCACCGGCAGGGCGGCGAGCTTGCTGACCGTATCGGCGCAAGCGTGCGCGGCTTCCGCGCCCTTGACGACGAAATGCTCGCGGAAATACTTCACGTGTTCTTCGCCGTGGAAATGATGCGGCGTGAGCACGACCGAAAACACCGGCGTGCCGGTTTCCAACTGGACTTGCATCAGGCCGTCGATGACGGCCGTCGCGACGAAATCGTGGCGATAGATGCCGCCATCGACCACGAGGCCCGCCGCCACGATGCCGGCATAGCGGCCCGTTTGCGCGAGGCGTTTGGCGTGCAGCGGAATTTCGAAGGCGCCCGGCACTTCGTACAGATCGACGTCGTCGGCGCTGTAGCCGTACTTCTGGATCGATTGCACAAAGGAATGCTTGGCCTGATCGACGATGTCGCGATGCCAGCAAGCCTGAATGAAAGCGAGACGCGGACGTTGGTCGGCGGATGCAGCGACAGCCTGGGATTCGATGGTGCTAGTGGTGTTCATGGACTTCAGCCTGTTTTGTGTGAACAGGGCGTAGAACGGCTGCGCCTTTCACGAAACGCGAAAAGACGGAGGCCATTCTGTTCTCTTTCATCCGGACTATGACCGTCGGCCCCGGAATCCAACCGGGTCTGCTGACCTCTGCAATCGCAGAGCGCTCGCGGGCTACGTCGTGTTTAACGCCGATTACCGCCGGTGGGGAATTGCACCCCGCCCCGAGAACGTGTTCGTTAGCGTGTTGATTAACGAACGGGTTGTACGGTAGCACGAAACACGGTTTTGTGCACAGCCGCAATCAGCCTGAGTTTCTACTCTAAATCTGGCACTCAATTCGTTGCGTCGTCATGTTGGCGTTTGTGGCGCTCGAACGTATCGGAATCGAATAAGGATCGAATAAGGAGCGCATGTCATGAAGCGCAAGCGGGTATCGGGCAACTGGAAAATGAAGGGGTTGGCGACGGCGAAGTGGACGATGGAAAAGACTCGCACGGCCGCCGAGGCGTCGTCATGACCGCCTTGAATCGCCGCCGGGTACCGCCGCGCGGGTCGAAGCAGTGGCTGCTGCCGATGCCGCACGAGTCGGTCCGCAGCCTGTCGTTGAATGCGCATCTCGCGCTGGAAGCGTGCCGCGAGGGACGCGACAATCAACGTGACAAGCAACGCGGCAATCAAGCGATGCTCAACGAACTCACGCGCCTCACGTATCTCTCGTATTTTCTGTGGCAGACCGGCCTGGGACACGCAAACGATGATACTTATGCCGGCGCGGAAGATGCATTGAATGCCGCCGTCGAGCGTGCGCAGCTCAGCGGAGAGTGGATGATCGGTTCTTGCGAGGTCGCTGCGATTGAGGCTTTGCTCAAGGTGTACGACCAACAATTGGCTTCAGTGACGGCGCGTGACTATTGCGGCGCCATTCAGCGTTTGAACAAACTGCTCGAAACGCCGCGAACGGTTTCTCCGGTGATCCGGCATGCTTCGCACGCGGTGTGACGCGTTTGATCTCAGCGTGAAGCGGCTGGGAAACGTTTGCGCGCGCAGCAATGCGGTCTCGTCAACGCGCTTGGAATAAGGGGCTAACTTGTCGCGAACACTCGATGCTCACCGCACTGCCTCTCAGCAACGAATCGGCTAGCAACCGCGATCTTCGGCAAGCCAGTGAGCAAAGAATTCGCCGATAAAGCGGTATTCGGTTTCTACGCCGGGCGAAACATGATCGGCTGCGCGGACGTCAGGTTTCGCTGAGATTCGGCGCGCGAGCAATGCGAAATTCACCGGCGAACTAATCGTCATGCAACGAGCGATTCCTTAATCACCTCGCGCAAAAACCGGGGAAATGACCGACACCCGTCGGCATCGCGATCTTAAACGCAGGCGTAAATCCGCCTCGGCAAATCGAAACCGACAAAGACGATCGGCGTCGTAATAACCGATATACGGCCGGTCGATAACACGATTCGCTTGACGAGATTGCTGCGCTTGCTCACCATGCGTTTCCGTATCGACTTTCGCGTCGCCGTGCGGCGTGAGCGAACCGATGGGATGGAAACGTTTACGCGTGCGGAGGCATTGCACATCTTGCGGCATGGATGTGTGTCTTCCGGAAAGCGAGTTGCATCCCGGAGATCGCCACATATTCACTGGAACCGTTCAAGCCGCTTCCTGCGCTCTGCATACGGTCTCGATACGGTGTGGAAGTCAGATACATACGATCTCGCGATATCGAAGTAAAAAAACTTAGGAAAGCTTTGATGCGTTTTTTGAGGAAAGGCTTGGCAGTCGATGCCGAGCGCTGGTTCGGTCCAGGCGGGCATACGCGCGTCGAGGCACGTGAGGATGGCTGGGCGATCGCTACGCCCGATGGCTGGTGGCCAGTCGAACCCGGCGACTGGATTCTCACGGACGAAACCGGCAATGCGCGGGCATTGAGCGATTCGCAGTTCACAGCGCTTTATGCGGCCGCTTGAGTGCGTGCAATTTAGCGCTTGCTTCGTGCACTGAACCTGGCGATTCTTCGAGGCGCTGCCACGGCATAGCTATCGATTGCGGGTTGGCCGCGCGGCGCGCGCGAGGTGGCCTTTTGATTCTGCATGGTATTGAGATCGACTGACGTTTCGCCCATTGCGCAAACGTTAGCCGATATTGAAATGCACGCGTATGTCCTGCTCGGATTCGATCGCGCGGCCGTCTTTCAATGCGGGCGAGAATCGCCAGCTTTTCAAGGTTTCCATTAGCAATTGATTCAATCGCGGATGAGCCGTTGGCTTAATCAGCGCGACGTCGACCGAGCCATCGACGTGAATCGTGAAGCGTGCCAGCGCGATAGCGCGATAGGCGTAGGCGCGCAGATCGTCGGGAATCTCGGGCAGCGGTTGCACGAGCGGATGCGCGGCGACATCGCCAGAAGGGCTGGAGGCGATGGCGGATGTGGCATGAGTTGATGGTGTCGTTTCGTCCGTTGCGGGAGAGGCCGACGGCGTAGTTGCACCGTCTGGCTGGGTTGGCGCAGCGGCGACCCGCGGCGCAACAGGCTCCCCGCGTGCGGGCGGCGTACGCGGCGTAACGGGGTGCCTCGCTACGTGCGCGGGAGGGTTCGGCGCGACAGGGCGTGTCGCGTGCGTCACGGGCGTGGAAGGTGAGGGCGCAGGCGGCGGTGGCGCGATTTCCACGAGGCGCGCATCGAGCGTTGGCGGCGGCGCAGCGCCTTGTGCGCCTGGTTTGAAATTGTCCATCAGGCAATCGAGCGACAGCGCACACAACACGGCGGCGAGCACGCAGCACACCAGCGTTCGCGGGCCTTGTGCATCGAGCAGCGTGACGAGGCGCACAGAGTTATTCGTGCTCACGTCGAACCGCAATGAGAAAGTGAGCGGCGCCGCCTTCGCGTGCCCGCAACATGGCCTGCACCACGAGTCCATTCGGCGCGCCGGCATCCGCAGCGATTACCACGTTGCCATCGGCGCCGAGCAGACGTTTGACTGACGCAGAAATGTTCTGCAACTGCACGGTTCGGCGATTCAGCGCGATCAGTCCGTTACGGTCGATACTCAGCGTGAGCGGTTGCTGCGAGGCAAGTGGCTGTGCATTACCCTGAGGCAATTCGAGTTTCACCGCATCGAGCCGTTGCATCGTCAGCGACGCCAGCATGAAGGTGGCAAGCAGAAAAAACATCACATCGATCATGGGGATGATTTCGATGCGGCCGCGTTTCGATGCGCGGGAGCGGCGCAATTTCATAGCGTATTCGCCTCGCTTTCATTCGCGACTTTATTGGCGACCTCGTTGGCAAGACGCATGTCGCTGAGCCATGCATTCGCCTGCATTTCGAGCTCATCCACGAGCCGGTCGATGCGCCGCGAAAAATAGTTGAACGCGAACAGCGAGACGAGCGCGATGACGATGCCGATGGCGGTGGCCACCAGCGCCTGCGCAACGTCGCCGGTCACGCCGCCCGGGTTGACGAGACCCGTATGCCCGATCAGTCTGAACGCCTGCATCATGCCGACGAGCGTGCCGAGCAGGCCTAGCAGCGGCGCGGCCGTAACGATCGTTTCGAGCATCCAGAGTCCGCGTGACATGTCGCGCTGGACTTCGAGTGCGAGGCCTTCGGCGCGAGCTTCGATCCACCAAGCGGGTTTCGTGGCGTTACGCAGTAACGGTTCGAGCAGTCTGCGCAGCGCGTGACGCGCGGGCAGATGACGCAACGTCTCGTCGCGCAACGCGGTGGGGGAGGTCTCGTCTTGCATGACGGCGCGTCCGGGCATGGACGCGAAGCGCCAGAATACCCAGGCGCGATCGAGAATAATGACGAGCGCGATCGCGGCTAGCAGCGTGAGCGGATAAACCACCCAGCCGCCCACACGCGCCGCTTCCATGATGCCTTGCCAGTTTTGCATGAGTGTGTACGCGAAGATATGCGTCAGAAGTATTTCGTGAGACCGGCGTAGAACGCGCGATACGGGCCGTATTGCGGCGCGAATACGCCGATGCCGGAACCGTCGCGCAATTCATAGGTTCGACCGAATGCGTTTTCCACCACGAAGCGTCCATCCACCTTGCCGATCATCGGCAAATTGAAGTGCTGAATCACGGCCAGATTGAACTGTGCATAGAGCGGCAGCTTGCCGGTATTGGCGAAGCCGTTGCGCAGGCCGCTGCCCACGGTGCCATCCATCGTGAACGTAGTGCGGTGCCAGTTGTATGCACCGCCGAACGAGGCGGTTATGCGCTGGTCGTGATCGAGAAAGACCCAGTGATTACTGATGAACGCGAGTTCATCCGCGCCGAAATTGAATTGCGCGGAATCCACGTTTTTGCCTTGCGCACGGCTGAACGCCAGATTCAGATAGGCAGAAACGTTGTCGTGCTTGTAATTGGCCGTGAATTCCACGCCATATACGCGCCCGTATTGGTAATTGAACGGCGTATAAATGAGCGCGGTGCCGAACTGGCCGAGATCGAGCAGGTTGTGCGCTTTCTTGTAGTAAGCATCGAGCCCGAGCGTAAGATCCGAGCCCAGTTGTTGCGTGACGCCAAGATCGAAATAATCGTCGCGCTCGGGCTGCACGGGGTCGTTTTGCATGACCTCGCTCTGATTTGTCGTGCCGCTATAGCGGCTGATGGTTGAATTCGACACCAGTTCGAATGACGGTGGCGTGAAATAGCGCGCGTAACCGGCGTGAAACGAAGTCGTGGGCGTGAGCTTGAAAATCGCGCCGATACGCGGACTCAACTGGCTTGCCTGCACGTATTCGTCCATGCCGTCGTAACGCAATCCATAGTTGAGCGTCAGGCGATCGGTGATCTTCCATTCGTCCTGCACATAGGCGCTATATAGATAGCCAGTCTTGCTGCTGGAGTCGGAGAGCGTGTAGGGCACGTCCGAAGTTTGATTGCCGTCGGCGTCGGCCGGAAACACCGAGACGTTGTCCCAGAAGTTCGCATGCTCCTGCTGGAACAACACGCCCGCGCGCAACGTGTGATGTTCGTTGATCCGGTAGGTGGTATCCGCTTGCAGACCGTTGGCGGTGTCGCTGTGAAAGTCCTGTGAGGCTACGCCGTTGAAGATCAGATCGCCAACCGGATCCGGGTTGAATTGCGTGCGCGTGTAGCGCGTGAACAGCGCGACCTGATAGTCGAGCGCGCCGCCATTGGTGCCTTGCAGCGCCACCACCGCAAAGTTATTCAATTCCGACTGCGTTTCATTCAGATTCGCGGAATTGAATGTCGGCGTACCGGCCAGCATGAAATTCGGCGTGAGACCCGGCGTATTCGGAATTTCAAACTGATTGGCCGCGGTGCCGAACATCACACTCACGCGCGTGAGCGGATTGATGATGTACGACATATAGCCGAACGCGTTACCTTGGCGCGTATGGTCGTGAATCGGATTCGGCGACGCAGTGGGCGCTTCGATGCCCAGATTGTTTTCTCCCAGCGAACCGCTAAAGAAATAACTGAAATCGCCCTTGCTGCCGTATACGTCGGCGCTCGTCTGCAAGGTCTGGTGACTGCCGCCGTAGACGTTGACCGACCCGCCATTGCCGAAATCGCCCGACTTCGTGCGGATATCGACAATGCCAGCGGTGCGATAGCCGTATTCGGCGGGCAGCGCGCCCGTGAGCAGATTGACCTGATCGATGATGCGCGTATCGAGCGACTGGCCAAAACCGCTAATGGGCTCGGGAATCATGATGCCGTTGATACGGTATTGCAGATCGGCGTGATCGCCGCGCACGTGCAATTGCCCATAGGAGTCGTTCGCGACGCCGGGCGCTTGCAAAAGCACCTGATTCAGCGGTGTATTAGCACCTTGCGGCATCGACTGAATATCGCTTTGGGTAATGCGATAAATGCTGCTGCCCGTTTCCGGAAGCAGACCGTTGCGCGCTTCGTCGAGGCGTTTTGCATTGACTTCCACGTCGAGCGTGTTTGAGTTCGCCGGGCTGGCTGTGGCGGCGTTGTTCGTTGTGCCGTCGGTCGCGGTGTCGGTCTCTGCGCTACGGGCCGGATTGGCCGCGACGATGGCGAACGCGACGAGTGCCGCGCGAGCAAGGAGTGTGCGGTGGTGGTTCATGGTGCCGTTGGGCGTAGGTTATTTTTGGCTGGCAGCGTTGTGCGACGACATGGAACTCGCGTCGGACATCAAGAAAATTGTGTGGAATGATATAACGTAACATTCAAGAAATTCCAGAATATTCTACGGAAATAAAAACGTCAGCAAACGAATTTAATTTGTAATATTTGAGTTGGATGTTTTGAAAGATAACGGCTCGATTTCTGGCGCTTTTTTCTTTCAGATGTAATTCATGCAGTTGATGGGCTCCCGGGCGACGTGCAGTTGATGGTGGTTCGGCTGGTGCGCGGGCGGGCATGGTGTATGCACGCTTTCAAACATCAGCTGCGCATGGAGGCGTCGAAGCGACCGGCATGCAGGCGCAGCCGATGCAAGGAGGAAGTGAATCATGAACGCCCAATCCGCACGCCCGCATTACCAGGTGAACATTTGCCGCGGCGATTTTCGTCACGTCTGCGAATGCTTTGCCACCTGGAAAAGCGAACCGCTTGTTTATCGCCTGAATCAGAAAATGTTCGAAGGGCGCAGCGAGGTTCGTCCCTTGTCCGGCCAGTGCTACGACGACACGGAAAAAGCCCGCAAGGCGCTCCAGCGCGCGTGCCGCCCAGAAGACGCCTATGCGTTGGCCGCCGAAGTCTGTAATGACGACCGCGCCATGTGGATCGTGATGGCCGCATACGGCGAATGACGGCGAAGGACGCGTGATTTAACACGCGCTTACCTGACGATTAGCGCTTCGCCTGATATCGCCAGCGTGCATTCTTGTTCATAGTATGCTTGCGCGAAACGGTGCCGCATCGCCCCTGCGTGCGTCGACGTAATCGCGTGGCCGTTGTGAATCATTGCGCCGTGCGTTTTTCAATTAGCGAATCATCCGCTCAGGAGGAGACGTCGAATGAATCTTGCGAAGCTGCTGTTCACTGGGGTGCTTGCCGCCGCGGCATGGGGTGCAATTCCGTTTGCCGCGCATGCGGAAGATCTGCTCGACAGCGTGAAGCAGTCTGGCGCGCTCAAGGTCGGTCTGGAGGGCACATATCCCCCGTTCGATTCGCGCAACAGCGCGGGACAGCTCGAGGGTTTCGACGTTGACGTGGCGAAAGCCGTGGCGGCGAAGCTCGGCGTCAAACCCGAGTTCGTTCCCACGGAATGGAGCGGCATTATCGCCGCGCTGCAGGCAGGTAAATTCGACGTGATCGTCAATCAGGTGACCATCACGCCGCAACGTCAGCAGGCCGTGGATTTTAGTCAGCCTTATACGTATTCGGCGGCGCAATTGATTCAGCGCGCCGACGATAAACGCGAATTCAAAGCGCTCGACGAATTCAAGGGCGACAAGAAACTCGGCGTGACGCTCGGCACGAATTACGATCAGATGGCGCGTGCGGTGCCCGGTATCAACGTGCAGACTTATCCGGGCGCGCCGGAGAAATTGCGCGATCTTGCGGCTAAACGAATCGATGCCACCATCGACGACCGGCTTATGCTGCCCTACATGATCAAGACTTCGCATTTGCCGCTGCGCCCCGGTGCGGTCCTCCAGGGCGCAAACCAGGAAATGGGCATTCCGTTCCGCAAGAACAATCCCAAGTTCGAGAAGGCGATCAATGACGCGCTGACGCAATTGAAGCAGGACGGCACGCTCAAGAAAATCTCGATGCACTGGTTCGGCAGCGACGTGACCGTGCCGATCGCGCAGTCGCAGTAAAAGCCCAAGCGCGCGCCGCCCTGACCGTGGACTAACCGCCCGTATAGAGATTGCAGAAACTCACCGGCCCGACGCAGACGGTCTGCGGCGAGCCGGTTTCGCTCGTGCCTTGCATCGGCGCGCCCATGCCGCTGGCGTGCGCGGGCTGGCTGTGCTCGACCTGTTGAGCGAAGACGGGGCTGACGTCGGGATACGATGCATCGGTGACGAAGCGTGAGCCGTTGGCCTGCGCTTCAATCAGTTGTTCGCGAACCTGTTCGCGCGTGAGACCTTGGGCTGAGGCGGCGATCGATGCGCCCATTGAGGCACATACGGACAGCGAAAGGACGAGTGTGCGGGGGAATTTCATTTCGAACTCCTCAGGACGGGGAAGAATTCGGCGGGAAGAGAATGTCCGGCCGGTGCGAAAGAGACTGCACCGGTTATACCGTCATGGGACGCACGCTATTCCCGTGCATTTGTAACGATGCGCAGGATGGCGACGCAAGCGGATGCGCCGCCATTCGCAACGTTTATTTTCGTTCAGGCAGGAACCAGTTCATCACGAGCGCGCAAATACCACCCGTCGCGACGCCCGATTCCAGCACGTTCTTGAGCGCATGCGGCAGGCTAGTGAGAATCTCCGGCACCTGCGAAACGCCAAGGCCCAGCGCCAGCGAAACGGCGATGATCAGCAGCGCGCGGCGATCGAGCGTAATGCCCGAGAGAATGTTGATACCGGACGCGGCCACCGCGCCGAACATCACCATCGCCGCGCCGCCAAGCACCGGCTCCGGCACGGCTTGCAGCACGCCCGCGACCGGCGGGAACAAACCGAGCAGCACGAGCATGCCTGCGATCCAGAGGCCGACGTGGCGGCTCGCAATGCCCGTGAGTTGAATCACGCCGTTGTTCTGCGCGAACACCGAACTCGGGAACGTATTGAACACGCCGGCCAGCAGCGAATTGAAACCATTGACAAGCACGCCGCCTTTAATGCGCTGCATCCACAGCGGACCTTCGACAGGCTGCTTCGAAATCTTGCTGGTCGCCGTGACGTCGCCGATCGCTTCGAGCGAAGTAACGAGGTAAATGATCAGCATCGGCACAAATAGCGACCACGAGAAACCGATGCCGAAATGCAGCGGGGTCGGAATCTGAAACACGGCGGCTTCCCGCGCGCCGGTAAAGTCGAGGCGACCGAGCGCGCCTGCCACGAGATAGCCAATGGCGAGTGCGATCACAAGCGCCGTGCTGCGAACCCACACCACGGGCACGCGATTGAGCAGAATGATCGTGCCCAGCACGGTGCATGAAAGCGCGAGATTCTGCGGGCTTGCGAAATTGCCCTTCGCAATGGCGCTGTAGCCGCCGCCCATGCTGATGAGACCGACCTTGATCAGCGTGAGACCGATGAGCAGCACCACGATGCCCGTAACGAGCGGCGTGATCAGGCGCTTGACGAAGGGCAGGATGCGCGAGACGCCCATTTCCACGAACGAGCCTGCAATGACGACGCCGAAAATAGCCGACATCACCGTTTCGACCGGCGTGCCTTGCTTGACCATCAGACTGCCGCCCGCGATCAGCGGACCGACGAAATTGAAGCTGGTTCCCTGAACGATGAGCAGGCCCGCGCCCAGCGGGCCGAAACGCTTGCACTGCAGGAAGGTGGCGATGCCCGAGATTACGAGCGACATCGAAACGATCAGCGTGGTGTCTCGGCTCGAAACGTTGAGCGCCTGGCAGATCAGCAGACCGGGCGTGACGATCGGCACGAGAATGGCCAGCAGATGTTGTAGCGCGGCGATGAAAGCAATGGTCGGGGCGGGGCGGTCGTCGGGGCCGTAGACGAGGTCGTGCGTCGGGTCGGTGTCGTCGCTGCTCTGGGTGGCGCGTGGGGCGGGGGAAGCGGGTTGCATCGGCGAGGCGGTGAAGGCGGGTGGAAAGGAAAAGGCGGGATTTTACCGGGTTGGTGGGGATCATGGCCGACGTCGGCGGTTTGCCGGCTTTCGCGCACTCAGGAAGCTGGAACCACGTTGGAACTTTTCGGGCGGTTGGCCCCCTTATTTACTGGGGTCAATTCCACAGAGGCGCACAGTAAAACGATGACAATCCGCATTCAATTACGCGCGGCCACGGCATGCGGCTTCGCATTGCTGCTCGCGAGCGGCGTTGCCGATGCAGCCGATGCAGCGCAAACCGTTCAGACAACGCAGTCAACCGGCAATCGAGCCGCTGTGCTTTGCCGGGCAGATCAGCTCGCCTTGCGTCTGGACGACGGTGGCGGTGATTTCAATGGCATGTCGCACAGCGGCACGTATATCGTGCTGCGCAATCGCGGCAACGTAGCGTGCGTGTTGCCCGGACGCGTTCCGGTTTCGTTTCTCGATGCACACAGGCGCGTGCTGCGCGCATCGGTGCAACCGATGCCCGGCATGCATCCCGGGCCCGTGGTGCGCCCCGTCACGGTGGCGGCGAAGGGCGAGGTGAGAAGGAGTTTGCGCTGGGTGTCCGGCGAAGTGTTCGACAACACCCAGTGTATCGATCCCGCTTATGTGCGGCTGCGTGTGGGGCAAGGCGCATTGACGGCGCGTTTTAGAGGCCATCTGTGCGGGACGGCGGACGACGGTCCGCGTTATCAGGTCGTGCCGTTCAAGTCCTGGCCGGAATGATCGAGCTCGTTGTACGCGCCTGAAACAGAGCGTTTGCGAAGTCCTCAATCGGGTCGTGAAAAATTGATGAAAAAAGACTTCGCAAATCGAAAGTTTGTCGATACAATGGCGACCCTCTTGCTCAGGTGGCGAAATTGGTAGACGCACTATCTTGAGGGGGTAGCGCCGCGAGGCATGCGGGTTCGAGTCCCGCCCTGAGCACCAGAGACTTTCCCAACACTTCCCAGGTGTTGCCATAAAACCCCGCCGGGCTTGGCTCCGCGGGGTTTTTTGTTGCAAAATATTCCCAGCACTTACCAGCACAAACAACCCCCGGGCGGGGGTTTATTCGGGGGCTTACCACCCTTGTGCTTGGTCTCTCCTGAAAACAACCCCCGCCCTGTCGACAAAGACAGGAGCGCGCGTGGCTCTCACGGAACTCGCAGTTCGCAATACGAAGCCGACGGATAAGCAGCAGAAATTGTTCGATGGCGGTGGCCTGTTTCTGCTGATTACACCTGCTGGCGGCCGCCGCTGGGTTCTCAAATATCGCTTCAACGGAAAAGAGAAAAGCCTTGCCCTCGGCACCTACCCCGAGGTGTCGCTTTCCGAGGCGCGAAAGCGCCGTGAGACCGCGCGTCAAAAGCTGGCTGACGGGACCGATCCGGGTGAGACGAAGAAGGCTGAGAAGAGGGCAGCAAAGCTCGCCGCCGGCAACTCTTTCGAGGCCGTCGCGCGAGCGTGGATGAAGGAGCGTCAGTCATATGTTGAGGCTGCGCAGCACGAGAAGACCTTGTCTCGCTTCGTAAACGATATCTTCCCTTGGATCGGCCGGCGGCCGATCTCAGAACTCGAAGCGCCCGAAATACTCGACGTGCTGAAGCGCATCGATAGCCGCGGCGCGCGCTATACCTCGCACCGTATCCGCAGCGAAATCAGCCGTGTATTCCGATATGGGATCAAGGAAGGCTTCTGCAAACATGACCCAGCGCGAGATCTGCAAGGCGCTATTCCGCCCGCGAAAACAACTCATTTTGCTTCGATCACGGATCCAGAAAAGGTCGGCGAGATGCTACGAGCGTTCGACGGTTTCTCTGGGACGTTCCCTGTTCTTTGCGCCTTGAAGTTGGCGCCTATGTTGTTCGTCCGACCAGGAGAGCTACGCAAGGCGGAATGGGAAGAGGTCAATCTCGACAAGGCAGAATGGCGTTACCACGTCAGCAAGACCAAAACCGAGCATCTCGTCCCGCTCTCGACGCAGGCTGTCGCAATTCTGCACGAGTTGTATGCGTTGACCGGCTCGGGCCAATACCTGTTTCCCAGTGCGCGCGATCGTAAGCGTCCTATGAGCGATGCCACCATCAATGCCGCGCTGCGTCGGCTCGGATACGATACGCGCACTGAGATTACCGGCCACGGCTTCCGTGCAATGGCGCGCACTATTCTTCATGAGGAGCTTGAGCAGAAGCCGGAAGTGATCGAGCATCAGCTCGCGCACTCGGTTCCGGATAACCTTGGCCGCGCATACAACCGTACAAAGTTCATCAAGGACAGGCGCGCGATGATGCAGACATGGGCGGATTATCTGGATCGACTTAAGGTCGGCACGATCGCGCCTTCCTTCCCTGTGCCGCAGTAAGCGGGCGCGCAGGGCGACCCCGTGGCCGCGCGACACGGCAAGACGTGAAGCGCGCCTCTCTGCCCGTGAGGCAACAGCCGAATTAAAAAAATCTCGCCGAGGTCAAGAAAGGCAGACCGAAAAGACGTGTCTCAAAATGACGTTGCTAATGCAAATATCTTAGGCGCTTAGCAGCCTCTGCTTTAACTCTAGACTCTCTAAGATATGCGCGGCTTCAATCGGGTTACCCACGGGGTGCAGATCGATGCCTTTTTGTTCGCTCATGAACCGAAGTCGATCAAGCAACTCATTTGCGATTTGGCGCGCCTCCTTCGTTTCCGCATGCGTGAGTGACGCCGTGTTGATCAGCAACGAGGAGCGTGCTGGAGCAGACTCTGAACGTAGTAGGGATGCCGTAATATCCAGTTCAAGAATTTTGCTTTCGGCTTCTTTTTGAAGTGTGATCAGATGAGGCGCACTTTGGGGGAGACTTGTCACCTGCACAAGTTGCTTATCATGTGCGTAATCAATAGTCATCTCAGCGGATCCCGACACCGTAATTGAACGGTTGAATCGAGCTCGGCGTTCATCGTCGTCACGTGCGAATGCCGAACGCAAAGACCGAAGAAATTGTCTGGTAGGGATGGAATTTCGCTGCGCTGCGTCTTCGCCATCGTCAAATGACGTTCTTGTCCCGAAAGCTGAAAGGGTTCTGATTGCCGTATCAATCACCTGCTTTGCGGAGTAGCCGCGGACACTGGATTGATTGCCGACTTGGAAACCGTCGAACGGTGCAATGACTTCACCGAGTGCAACGCCGGAGAGCAGTTGCTGACGCATGAAATCCGCGACGTGCTGGATGATACCTAGCGCAGACTCCGCACGCTTGGTCCCCATCATCGCTTTCATCTGTTTGGGGTGGAACGATAGCGGCGTCGCGACTTCGCCTCGTTCCGGGCTTTCGTACTTGAGCAAAATAAGAGCTACAAACCGCTCTCCAGTAGACGCATTCGGCGTCCACAGGACCGGAGCAGCTTTTGCTGCGAATGGGGGCACATCCCAGAAATTCATGAATTGGACCAAAGGGACTCTCCAGCCGGGACATCAAGGCGCTGTTCAATATACAACGCAAGAGGTTGGAGCCGTAATGCGATCAGATCGATGATTGTTGCGGATATTGTGAAAATAGGATCGATCCGGCTATCGACCTTCCACTTTCGAACTTCTCGGGCCAGCAGTGTAAGCTTTTTTCCCTGCCTGAGCATTCTATCGGCCTCCGCGAGAACGCTTTGATCAGCGCGACGGCGCTCTGTCAACTGAGCAAGGATTTGGTTCACTTTGGCGATATGCCCAATGATTGTGCGCTGGGTGCTGTCCTTATCGAGTGTCTGATATAGGCGAGCGAGAGGTTGCAGTGCTAGGTTATGGTCGAAAAGCCACCACTTAGAACCGTCAAAGAGTAGATTCTGCGCGTGACGGTCAGGATTCGCCACCAATTCATCCCAAGCTGCGCCCTTAGGTGCGACCTCGTCGTCGCATACCTTTTGCCAGATGAATTCCGTGGCGAGTGCATCGTCATCTGCTTTCCGAGCGAAAAATGGGTCCGGTGGTTGGAACAAACTTCCAAAGAGGATTATCGGACCGTCTTTCAAACTCGCTGGAGGTGATTGCAAATCTTCCAATTCAGCGATTACGAGCGCTGGTCTAGGCACAGGGAGTCGTAAGGCCTGAGAGGCTAAGCCGCAAGCAAGCTCGATGTCGATCTGGGTCGGACGCGGAAGGAATTTTGCGAACACCGGAATTGCTGGCTCGTCGAGCCACGGCACCCCTGCCAAGCCTTTCCAGACATGGTTTAGATGTTTGCCGTGAACTTTTTCAGCCACACCAAGAAGTCTGAAGACGGGTGGCCGAGATGTGAGTTCGGCGAGATCAGCGGGCAAGTCGGTTCTCATCGATTTTTTCTCTGGAATCTCTGGTTCGAGAAAGTCGTCGCGGTAGCCACCACTACCGCTCCATAGAATGAACCAGATCAATCTGCTCGATCGGAATGCGGCCGCAGCGGTTCAATCTGAACTGGCCGGCGTGAAGCATCTTGCTTACCGTACGGCGGCTTAAGCCGAGCATTTCAGCGGCCTGGCTGATCGTCACGTGGGGCGGCCGCGGGTGCTGAGCGGCATGGAGCTCCAGAGCCCTATGCGCGATGCGAAGGATCTCCGCATCGCTAAGTCCCGCTGGACTCGTTTCAGGCACTTCGTCGTGGGTGCAGTGCTGTGCCGCCTTTGCAAGCGCTTCTGCGTCCCGCTGCAGGCGCAATGCAGCGTTCCGGATATCGGCTAGCGAATCTGACATGACGCCTCCCTTCTGTTTGGGATGCCCATATATTGCCACTTCTCACCATGTTTACAAATTCCTCTTGACGAAATCCTCTCGCATAACTACGCTTTAATCGTCGCTGAGACAACAGCGAACGGGTTTAGCAGCCCGAGAGTTCTGGGCGGACGAACCGCCGAAAGGCGGTATTTTTTCGTCCGTAGTATCATCGCGTACCCAGTTTATGGGTGGGCCATGGTGGGGAGGCGCTCGCGCCTGCCGGTTTCCTAGAACGCCGGTCTGCTAACCCCGCTATGTGCCTGCCCACCCGTTTAGCAGCGGCGGCAGGCTCCTACATGTTCTAGGAGTCCAAACCATGTCCTCCAAAGCATCTGCTCGTCCTGAGCAAATCAATCTCGCTTCCCTGCCGCGCGACGAACTGTTCACGCGCGCCCGTGCCGCGGGCCGCGAAAGTCTCGGAGATGCCGAGGCTCTCCAGCCATTCGCGGACCAGATGTTTCTGAACTGGGTGAACGTCCACATGCCGAGCTCTGCTGGCCAGACTGAGGATGAGTTCGGAAAGCTGGTCGACGCCGCGCATGATGAATTCTTCGTCGGCCTAAACGAAGGCGTCGTGACCTATCTATGCGCGCAGAAAGTCGGAAGCGGGCCCGATGTCATCGAACAGTTCGACGCGCTTCTGTCCGACGAGTCTATGAAAGCGTGGCGGATATTCAACGTGCTCGCGTTTATGGCGGCAGGCTTGGATGATGACAGGGCTGGTGAGCTTCCTGTTCGGTGCGCCGTAACAGAACTCCGCGACGATGTCGAAAAGCTCGCTTCGTCGATCATGAATCTCGCCTGGAAGGTGCGCCGTGGATAAGCCGGCTTCTATTCCAGTCCTTACGCACGAGAAATTCGCTCGCGTTCCCATCGAAAACGTGCGTCGGCGGGGCAGATATCCGAAATCAGTCGTTCGGCTCTGCGATGTGCGACGCGAGCGCCGTGACGACGAGGCGCGCTTGCGTGCTTGGGGGCGGGACCACGCTAACGCGTGTTGGCCCCTCGACCAGATTCGCGAAGAGAAGCAACGGAGCGACGCGTTTGACCTGCTTGAGGGGCGCAATGACGAAATCTGGCGGGAGATCAAGCAACTACAGGCGGATTCCGCGGCGCTCCTGGTCAAGGCAAGTCGATTGCAATGCCTGCTAGTCACGCAGCAAGTCGCCGAAGAGGCTCGCCAGGACGACCGCCATGGACAGTAACGCGCGCTCTGCCTGTGGGGCGTAAGGCCGGACGCCGCCCGACGTTCACTCACCTAAAGCTGAACAGAGCGCTGCCTCGCTTACAGTGAAGTGGTTATTTTTGGGATGTTTTGGGCGTATATTGCAATAGCAATTGCCTAAACGACAGGGGGCACAGATGTCTGAACAGGATGGCAACAAGGTGGTCAGTGGTGGGCTCGTCGTTTCGATGCGACCGCAGATTTCGGTTGAGCTACTGGCCGACGGAGAAGTGATGATTACTACGGCCGGAATTGCCGACAATTTCAAGGATGTTCAGATCGATTCCGTGCGCTTCCCGGTTGATTGCGCAAAGGAAATTGCGGACCAGCTATACAGGCTCATGGGAATCAGACCGGCTGCGTTGGACGAGGACAGCCCGTTCGCCTGAACGGGATATAAAGGTTACAACCGCGCCTAGCTCGACGGGGCGAAAGCAGGGAGTCCCTTACCCTGTTGGCGCGGTTCCAATTCGAAAGGGCGCGTTTCAAGGGGCGCGAAATGCCATACAAAGATCTATACCTGGCGCATGCGCTGCATGGCTCGCTTTTCCAAACGATCTGCATCCGGAAGGCGGCTCTTCTGGTCGCCTTGGACAATGACGTTCGGGATCAGTCAGAAATCGAAGCTGAACTCCCGAATAATGGAGATTACGCGCATTGGATGTCTCCTGAACTCGAGCCAAGCGGCAAATTGAAAACCTCGCGCGACAGATTTGAGCGCGCTCTGTTGAAATCCTTGGGCACAGGTCGCTTGAGCGCGGCGGTCGTTGCGCGGAACCTCGACGACGAGATCGACCCAATCTATACCCTGGTGCCGACTGAGGCAATTCGTGAATGGTGTCAGGAACGTGATGTCGATACAGGCGACTGGCTCATGCAGCACGAGGAATCCGATATTGAATTTACCAGCGAAACGGCCCACGAAATTGCGAACTACTACATGCCGAGTCTCGCGAGAACCGATGACTTCGATTTCGACGCTCTAGAGGCTTATAAATCGTCGGAGGAGAGCCGCCGAGAGGAGCTATTCCGGAGTTTGCTGCAAGAAGTGCAAAGGCTTCGAGCTGAGGTGCCGCATGCCCGCAGAACGGAGGCTGAATCGCCTATCAATACAAAGGAGAAGAATTCTCTTCTGACGGTGATTGCCGCCCTTGTGAATGCGTTGGATGGACGCTTGCCAAACGGCTACAAGCGTGCGGAAGCCGTGGCGCGGTTCACGGACCAGATCGGCGCATCGGTTTCTGTCAACACAGTAGACAAGATTCTCAAGCAGACTGATTCGGCCGTTGAGCGCCGACGTGATGCATACAAGTAGTTAGTTCCTCAATTGAGTCGAAAGTTACCTCAATTGAGATTTATAAGGGTAGTCGACGCATAGCATTCGTTCACCAAATGTACCCAACAGGGTGAACGAATGAAAAACATTGCCGAAACTCGGGCGACCGAGCCCGCTGCCCCGCCGATCCTCCCCGCGATGGGCCTGTCGAAATGGCCTCAGATCGCTCCCTTCCTCCCGTTCGGCCGCGAGACGTGGCGCAAGATGGTGCGCGCCGGGAAGGCTCCCCAGCCGATCCGCTTTTCCGGCACCTGCAGCGCCTACCGGAACGAGGAAATCCATAAGTTCCTCGCAGATCCCCTGAATTACACCGCCGAAGCGGTCGTCTGCGGCACCCTTGCTGCTTGAGGTCTGCCATGCCGACAGTCCAAGTACGCGCGCGCGCCGTGCGCGTCTTTACTCGACCACGCCTTCGCACATGGTCTATCCATCAGGCGGATCCCGCACAGGTGGACGGCGAAGCCCGCGCCGACTACGAGCGCGAACTGCGTATTAGTGCTATCGGCTCTTTGATCGAGGCCTCATGCGCAACGCGTCTCTGGCGCCGGGTCTGTTGCTACGAGATGGCCCAGGAGATCCGTCGTCGATCGCCGGGCCGACGGCTCGCTATGGAGCTGGCGTTGCAGGAGTCCATGCTATGAGCTTCCAGGCGATGACATGGGCCGTCGTGCAGGATCTCCCGGCGCTCCAGAAACTGGTGTTATTGATGCTCGCGAACCGGACGAATCCCGACACGGGAAGGTGTGATCCGAGTCACGAAAAGCTCTCGGCCGACTGCGGCATGAGTAAGGATTCCGTCAAGCGCGCGATAGCCGAACTCGCTGATAAGGGCTTGCTGGACATCCGTCGACAAGCTCAGAACGGCGTGAATCTGCCGAACCAATACACGCTTAGGGTGGGGTCATCCGTAGGGGCAGTGGGTGCTGATAGCCCCTATGGGGTGGGTTCTGATAGCACCCAGGGTGGGTGCTCACAGCAGGGAGGGGTGGGTGCTGACAGCACTACAAAACATGAAGTTAAAACAGAAAAGAAACTCTCTCTCTTGAGCGATTCGAAATTCGATGATGCATGGAAGTCGTATCCGAAACGTGAAGGGGGAAATTCAAAGCAGGCAGCTTTGAAGGCATGGACTGCACGAGTCCGTGAGGGCGTCGATCCGGATGTACTTGTGTCGGCCACGAAGGCATACGCCGTTGCAATGCAGAAGGCGGGAAACGTCGGGACGCGATACGTCCGGCAGGCGTCGACGTTCTTTGGCCCTGATCGTCACTTTGACGAGTTTGCGACAACCGGCAAGACTCAGGACGGACTGTTCCAGGCTGCCGAACTCGCCGACAACTGGTGGACTCGCGCCGGGTTCCGCAACGAGTGGGACGCGATGAACGCTGGCTGCACCGAGCGGAATTCGGTCCTGTGGCGGGACGGCCGCCCGACTCGCAGGCTCGCTGGCTCCAACGTCGAGCCCTGGCCGGAGACCACCGCATGAATGCACGGGAACTGGCCGTATTTATGGCCGACAACGCGCAGCAGGTCGTCGAGCATCTGCTGCCCAATGGCCGCAAGTCGGGGAAGGAATGGAAGGTGGGCAGCGTCGCCGGCGAGAAAGGCAACAGCATGTCTGTGTGCCTGTCTGGCGCGAAGCGCGGCGTGTGGAAGGATTTCGACAGTGGCGATGCAGGCGACCTGCTTGACCTTTGGTGCGCGTGCCGCGCGCTGTCTGTCGCTGAGGCGATGCGCGAGGCGAAGCAGTTTCTCGGCGTGCGCGATGAGATGCCGAAGCGTCAGGCGCCGACGTACCAGCGCCCGGAGCGCCCGAAGGCGCGTCGCGCGACGTCGCTCCTCGAAGAGTGGTTCGCCTCGCGCGGTGTGACGATGGAAACGGCGAACGCGTTCAAGGTTGCAGAACAGCCTCGCGGTGACGCCTTGTATGCCGTGTTCCCATACTTCCGGGGCGCGGAGTTGATCAACGCGAAGTACCGCAACATCGCCGATAAAAAAGACATGCGGCAGGAGGCGGGCGCCGAGCCGTGCCTGTACGGCTGGGATCTGATCGACCCGTCGTGTCGTACGGTGGCGATCGCCGAGGGCGAGCTCGACGCGATGACGCTGCATCAGGTTGGCATTCCCGCGCTGTCGGTGAACGCCGGCGCAGGGAATCACCAGTGGATCGACAACGACTGGGAGCGTCTCGAACGCTTCAGCGAGATTCTCCTTTGCTACGACAACGACGAGCCTGGCCGCAAGGGCGCGCGCGAGGCTGCAAACCGCCTCGGCAATGAACGGTGTCGTGTCGTCACCTTTGACGAAGCAAAGGACGCGAACGAGTTCCTGATGGGCGGCGCGCAGCCTGCTGACTTCAAACGCTGCTGCTCGGCGGCCCGCGGCTTCGATCCGGACGAGCTGCGCTCGATCGCGGACTTCTGGCCGGCTGTAAAGGCGCTGTTCTATCCGGCTGAAGAAGATTTTCATGAGCCGTTTCTCACGCTGTGCGGTGTTTCGCAGGTGTGGTTTGAGTTTCGTGGCGGCGAAGTAACCGTCTGGACCGGATACAACGGTCACGGGAAGTCGCTGCTGCTCAACCAGGTTTTGCTGGGACTCATGAATCAGGGAGAGCGCGCTGTTGTGTTTTCCGGCGAGTTGCCGCCAGCCAGGCAAGGGGAGCGGATGTCGAAGCAGATGGGCGGACTTGATCGTCCGTCGCCTGCCTATCTCGACCACATGGGCGAATGGCTCCGCGATCGCCTGTGGCTGTTCAACCTCAACGGCACTGCGTCCATCGACCGACTGATTTCGGTGTTCACCTACGCGTTCAAACGCTACGGCATTCGCCACTGCGTGATCGACAGCCTGATGATGACCGACGTCCAGTCGGATGGGTCTGGTGCCATCACGTCGCAGAAGGAGGCGATGCGCAAGCTCGCTAACTGGGCGCGTGCCAATGGCACACATGTGCATCTGGTGGCTCATCCACGCAAGGGGCTGGACGAGAAGAAAACGCCCGGCAAGCAGGACGTTTCCGGCGCTGGTGTACTCACGGACGCCGCTGACAACGTCTTCGCGGTCTGGTCGGCCCAGAAGGATGAAGCAATGCCCGACGACGACACGCCGGATGGATTTCTCACGTTGCACAAGCAACGAAACGGAGAGACCCAACGCCGTTCAATCCCACTGTTTTTTAACAACGAGGCGCAGCAATACAGCACGAGCATCGCGCGCCGGCCATACGTCTATCTCTCGTTCAGCAACGTCAACCAGGAGCATCCCGCATGAACCCGATCCCCGGAACCGTTCGATTTTCCGATATTCGTGATGCGCTGGTTCGGCGCTTCGAAGTCAACGGAACCCACACGTTCGAGCCGGTGTCAGGTTCGATGCCTCGGGCGGAGCAGGGTGAAGCCATCAAACGCAACTACGCGACTTTTGAAACTCGCGTCCGACTCGGGGTGGACGACTGGAAAGGCTTCTGTCCGTACGAAATCGCCGATTGGGCGGTGGTACTGACCGTGCCGGAATTCGGCGCATGGCAGGACATCCGCTCGTGCGGCTTGCCACTGTGGCCTCGTCTGCCCGTCGGCGAATTCACAGTTAGCTTCGGCAATCCCCAGGCGAAGGTCGCACTCCAGGTCGGCACCGAATACGACGGTATTTCGGCGGATGAGCTGCGCGCCGATCACTGGCTCACGCAGATCGGCTGGCGCGTCTTCCGTGTTCCCTTCGAGAACTGCCTGCGCGTGATGGATACGCCCAGCGATGTCGTAGAGCGCGAAGGCGAGGTTAGCGACCACTATAGGGCGCAGTACCTCACCGAGACGCTGGCGGGCACGATTCAGGATCTCCGGCATGCGCTTATATCAGCAAGTGCAAGGATCCGCTAATTGGCATAACTGATGGAGTGTTGGTTCGGCTTTCTCAACCGGAGATAAAAATGGCAAAGACCGATGTGACAAACTCGATGATTGATGCCGCAATGGATATCGGCGTCAAAACCGGCCTGTTCTCTCAGCATCCCAAACGGGAAGACGTTAAGAAGATGCTTGAGGGAGCGCTTGCACTAAACAGCGGCCGCGGAACCGAAAAATTCAATTGTCAGGTGAAGGATGCCTCCGGCCAAAAGAAAGTACGTGCGCGGATTCTCGGACCTGAACCTGGGCGCCAAGGCTATCTGGAGGTTGAAACAGAAGAGGGCAAACATCTTCACGTGCACGCAAACGAGGTCTATTCGTATAGTGCCTACAAACCACGCGGTAGCCAATCGTGAAGCAGATCGAACGCAGCGGCTCGGCACAGCGTGAGATAGCCACGATCCTCGACGAAAATCCGGGCATCACCATCGCAAATATCGCTGCCATGAGGCGCGTCAACGAGCGTGCAATCGCCCGGCAGCTCGATCGTCTCGTGGACCTTGATGTCGTGCGCTCAGAGGGATACCCGAAGCGGTGGTATCGCACTGGTCGACCGTTGCCGGCGGTGGTTCCGCGCACGCAGAAATCCGAAAAGATCGAGCAGCGTCGGCGGCGAGAAAAAGAGCGCGCATCGACGACTTTCTGCATTCCGGCGCCGGGCGAGCTTGAGCGCATCTTCCTGACATGGCAACGTTGTGGAGGTGAATATGCCAACTGAGAGGGATCTGGTGCGCGAGGACTCCAGCACGCGGCTCATCTGCGACGCGCTGGAGCGTCTGGGCCCGCGCACGCAAGCGCAACTGGCACGCCAAATCGAGGTAACGATCAGCTGCGCATGCAAATGCCTGAAGCTGCTGCGCGATGAGCGCTATGTGCGGCTCGTTGGCCAGACCAACAACATCAAAGGCGTATCGAACGGCAAGCTGCCGTTTCTGTACGCGCGCACGATCAAGCCGTTGCCGGACGTAAGAACAGGAGAGATGCTGCCAGCGCCCACGGCCAATGAATTGCGCGACATCATGAACCAGATTATCCGGCGGCAAGCTTCCATCGGAGCAGGAAATGTTCGTACAGTGAGTTCGCCTGCAATCGAGGCGTCTCCTAAAGATGAGAGCTAGCCCCAGTCACCTGGGGCTCTTTTTTCGATGAAGCCTGAATCCGTCTTCTGCCCAATCTGCCGCGCTGAATGGCAAATCTCCACGATCGCACTCGTTCGGCGCCGCGCGCCGCTTTGGTGTGACGCGTGCGTGAAAAAGGCGGATGAACGGCTTGCCGAGGCCATCAGGAGACATCCCGATGACGGTGCCGCGAATAGGTCAAGCGGGGTAGAAGGAAGGCCGAGCGGGGGCCATTAGCCCAGCCCTGAATAACCGGTGTCGCGCCGGCTCAATAAACGTGGATGAATGGCGGAGTCGCACTGCCACGACCGGGTGGAATGGCCGAACGGACCAAGCCGCGGCAGCCCGACGAATCCGGATATACCGCCCGCGACGTAGCGCACCATTCTCTGTTTGATGGTCATTTGACGGTCATTTTCAGAGAATCAAAAAGCGCGTGGACCCGCGATGCGGGTGGGAAGTCACGCCCTTTCCATCGGTCAAGCGTTTGCAGAAGGAAACCAACTCATGATGACCTACGCGATCTTCACGACTGACGGAACGATGCTGGCGCGACTCACCACGGCCACGCCGCCCACGCTCGAACAGATGGCCGACCACTGTGCGGCCGTGCAAGGCTTCGCTGATCGAGACGAATGGATGGTCGCGGCGCGTATCGACCAGATCGCCTACGCGCCCGTGCACTAACCTCTCACTCGTCCATCGACGCTCCGTAGGACCGGCACAAGCGCCTGAATGCTTCCACCTTCGCCTGTTCGCCAAGCCTATCGCGAGCAGGTCGCATCTCGAACTGGATTGCCTGCTGGATAGTCGTCACGTTCGGCGCCTCATGCGCAGCCTTGGCGTCGCGATAGCCCTTCGAGAGCGCGTCTCGCACTTTCTCCATGCCATCCGCGTCCTGAACGGCGATGCTCAGCAGCACAGCCTCGATCGCGTCAAGTCGTGCCTGGATCAGTTTGGTCTCGTAATCCATCGTTGCTCCGTAGCGTGTCGCAGCCAAAACGGCTGCCCCCGAACTGTAAGTGACGTCAATGAAGATGCCAAATCAGCATCGGATCTGAACGGCACTGACGGGATAGGGTGGCGCAGGGCGATGGGATAAGTGCAGGTCGACCACTTCCCCGCAGGACTGAGCGTAAGTCGTTGGACAGTGTGACTCGCTCAGAGATAGTCGCAAATTCGTCTCGCGCGCACGCGTATGCACGCGCGTGGAAAGGCTCAGCATCGAGTGTGATTGGGGAGGGAAGGGTGGCGGAGGAAGGTCTCTAGCGCACGCCAAAAACATCCATCAGCGATGCGTTTCATCGCCTGAATTGACCTTACATCAACCATTCGCTGATGTGTTGATGCACTGCACAAACACAGATAACGGGCCAATATCACGGCCGATGCCGCGTAAATCATTGATTATATTGAATTGGTGTGGCGCACAACAATTTAACATAATGGTATTTATCGGCAGTTTGGACTGATATATCATGTGATTCGCCCGTCGATGAGAACGATTCGCAACTCTGGGACCACCCCATGGCCCCGCCGGACGGGTGGATAAATTTGCCAGACCCTCTCTCCAATCCGCGCATCAAAAAAACATTCGGTGCCCACCGTTGCGCCCACGGTGGACCCTTGCTGGACGGGCTTTGCGGGGATTTTCGCATGAAGTCCGCGCCCGCGTCAGAGACCGTTTTTGAGTCGGTCAGTCGAGGCGGGCGTCCTCAAAATTGAGGATCTCCCGGCCCGCCCGGATAGGGTCAGGAAAAGTGCCGATGATCTTCCGCGAGGAGGATTTTGCATGGCACTCACCAACGCAGCGCTGCTGAAGGCGATATCGGAAGACCGGGCGCTCGCCTCGTCGATGATGTTTCCGCATCGTCACCCGCAGGCGTCTCCGGCTTTCCACGTCGAGATGATGGATCTCTGGCGCAGCGTCGACGAGTTCGCGATGATCGAGGCGTTCCGGGAGGGCGCCAAGTCGACGCTCTCGGAGGAATTCCTGTTGCTGGAGGCGGCTTTCGGCAACTTCGGTTACTGCCTGATCATCGGCGAAACGTACACGAAGGCATGTCAGCGGCTTGAGGCGATCAAGTTCGAGGCCTCGCGCAACATGAAGCTGCAGAGCCTCTTTGGACGGCTGAAGGCGGCCGGCAGACTGTGGAACGAGCATCAGATCGAATTGCCGAATGGGGTTCTGCTCGAGGCGCACGGGTGGGAGGAAGAGCTGCGCGGGTTCAAATGGCACGACCTGCGGCCGGACCGCGCGTATCTCGATGATATCGAGAACAAGGAACGGGTGAAGGACGCGGCGGCGGTCAATGCGTCGATGAAGAAGCTCTACCTTGAGCTGATGCCGGCGATGGACAAGGTCAAGGGCAAGATCCGCATCACGGGCACGCCACTGGCCGAAGACTGCATGATCACGCGCTTGCGCGCGAACCCCGACTGGACCAGCCGGCGCTATCCGATCTGCGACGGCGACATTGACGACCCGGAAACGAAGGCGACGTGGCCGGAGCGATATCCGATGGATTGGATCCGCAAGAAGCGCGACGAGATGGAGCGGGCGGGGCAACTGCGCGGGTTCATGCAGGAATACATGCTGGAGGCGATCGGCTCGCAGGACAAGCCGTTCGAGGAGGATCACATCCGCGAATGCGCGCTCGATCCTGCGCCATGGTTGCCGAAGGTGGTGATCACCGACCCGGCGCGCACGACGGACGTGAAAAAGAGCGACCGTACGGGGCGTGTGGTGGTGAGCCGTCTTGGTACGCGGATTTTCGTGCACGACTCGTCGGGCGAGTACTGGAAGCCGGACGAGATCATCGATGACGCGTTCAAGTCTTCCGGCCGGCATGGGAACGCGTCGGTAGCGATCGAAAAGAATTCGCTCGACGAATGGCTGCTGCAGCCGATGCGCGCGGAGATGCTTCGTCGCGGCACGACACTCGTGCTGCGTGCGCTGTCCGCTCCTCAGGATCGGGACAAGGTCCAGTTCATTATGGGCCTGCAACCGTTCTTTCAGGCAGGCGACATTGTTCTCGTCGGCGGCCGCGGCGCGCATCCGAAACTCGTGTCTGAAATCCTCAACTTCCCGAGCGGCAAGCGAGACATCCTGAACGCACTGGCGTACGTGCAGCGGGTGTTCGCCGGCATTCCGGTCTACGAAGACTTTGGCGAATGGAATCTCACCAGCGAATACGAGCCCACTCAGCAGAACCCGCTGGCGCTTGCCTTCAATGCGAGCGGAACTGAAACCACCGCGGCACTCGTGTGCATCGAGGGTCAACGGGCGGTGGTCGTTGCCGACTGGGTATCATCCGTTCCGCCGAAAGATGCCGTGCCCGATATCGCCCAGCTGGTTCGCGCGGCGTTCCCGCGCGCGCGGATCACCGCTTGGCTCCCCGCCGACGTGATGGATCAGTCCGATCGTATGCCGATCGTTCCCGCATTGCGCGCTGCGAACATGCACCCGATGCGCGGGGCCTACATCAACGTTGCTCGTGGTGCGCTTTCTCCGTTGATTCGCACCGAATCGAAGGGACGGCGCCTGTTCCTGGTCGATCGCGATGGCGCAACCCACACCCTCAACGCGATGGCTGGCGGCTATGTCTTTCCGATGGACCGATCAGGAAATAAAGGTAGTCTCCCCGAGACTGGTCCGCACAGAACCTTGATCGAAGGTCTGGAAGCGGCGATTCAAGTTATCGGCTCTCAACGCGCGGACGTCCTGCCGGAAGGCGTGAACATGGGCACCAATCCGCAGGGTGTGAGCTACCTGACCACTTTGCCGCGGAGATAACCATGGCCGTCGATCGCAAGATCACCCCCAAGGCGCCCACCCAGCGCCCCACGGATTTTTACCAGGGCAAGCAGCAGGGCGGCGCATACGGCAAGCCTGAACGTGTCGGCGAGCGCCTGCAGGGCGGCCCGATGCGTGAAAAGCTGCGTCGCGAAGGTCTGTGATCATGGCGACGAAAAAATCGGCTGGGGGTTCGGCCTGGGACATGATGTCGAAGATTCGTTCCATCCGCGCGGAAGAGCGTAGTGCGGCCAGTAAGTCCACTACTCCGGCGCGCCATCGCGGCGCTTCTGGAACCACGGTAGGTGGACGCGGCATCAACAAGCCGCCGAAGAAGGGTAAATCATGAAAAAGCCCCGCGAATTTCAGGGCACGCGTTCGGAGTCGCGCGACGTGAACACGTTCTTCGGCAAAGGACCGTACAAGTCCAACGTCGACGACCGTCCGAAGCGCACGCCGCGCGACCGGAACACCGGCACGTCGCTCGAGCGCAAGCTCCGCGGCAAGGTGATCGGCTAATCGTTCATGGCCCGCGCGAAGAAAGAGAAAAAAGAGGACAGGAAGCCCGCCGTCGAAACCCTGGACGCGCGGGCCATCGATGCTGAGAGGACTGGCGAAGAGATCGAGAACTGGGCCGAAAAGCCCGATTCCGACGCCTTCACCGACGCGGCCAAGCTCTATCCGAAGCTCGCGAAGTGCTACGAGAACAAGCAGGAGCAGATGGACCGGTGCGAGGAATACTGGTCGATCTTCAACGCCCAGCCTGACGAAAACCAGCAGTATTCCGGCAACAGCCAGTGCTATATCCCGGCTGTGCGCAACGCGATCAAGGCGCGCGTGAAGCGCACCATCGCGCAACTTTTCCCCGTCAATCACAAGCACGTCGGCGCGACGGGCCCCGACGGCAATATCCCGTTTCAGCAGATCAGCCTGCTCGAGCATTACATCCGCTCGGCTGGCGTGAAGGAAGCCGTGCGCGCTGATCTGATCGCGGGCGACGTGACGGGGCAGTGGAACCTGTACATCGACTGGTCGAAGACCCAGCGCCGCGTGCGCGAGCTCATCAAGAAGCCGCCGATCCTCGAGGATGCCGAGCTGGGCGGTGAGGTCGAAGACGTGGCGGCGGCCGAAGAAGACTGGGACTGGGAGCCGGAGGAAAAAGACGTCACGACCGAAGGGCCGGACGTCGTGCCGTTTGCGACCGAAGATCTGGCCGTCTACCCGCCCACCTGCAGCAGCGTCGAGAAAGCGACGGCCACGTGCATCCGGCTGCGCCTCGACATCGACGCGGTGCAGCAGTTCATCGATGAAGGCGTGTTCGTCGGGCATGACGCCAAAGACCTCGTCGAGACGCTCGCGAAGCCGAGCGGCGGGCGCGAAAAGTACGTGCCGCCCAAGCGCCGTACGGGCGATGCGGGCATCCGCACCGAGGGCACCTACAAATACGCGCTGATCTATGAAGCCCACACGAATCTCGACCTCGGCAACGGCAAGGAGCCGTGCTTTGTTTATTACGCGGGTGAGAACGTCATTCTTGGCATTATCCGCAATCCATTTTGGTCTGGAAAACGGCCCATCATCAGCGCCCCCATCGAGCGGATCACCGGCTCGTTCTTTGGCGTCTCCAACATCGAGCCGGTCAAGTTCCTGCAGTGGAACCTGAACGACTACTGGAACATGGGGCAGGACTCGGCGCAGTACAGCCTGCTGCCGATCACGATGGTCGATCCGCTTTCGAGCCCGAACTACCAGTCGATGGTGGTGGGCCTCGCCGCGGTGTGGCTGACCGATCCGAACAAGACGAAATTCGCGAATTTCCCGGCCATCTACAAAGACGCGATCCCGCTGTGCGAGAACCTCAAGCAGCAGATCAACGAGTCGATGGACGTGAACGACGCCATGATGGGCAAGGCGCCAGCGGGCCGGAAGAGCCAGGCACAGATGGCAGCCATGGCGCAGGCGCAGGAATCGAACATCATCGACAACGCGAAGCGGTACGAGGAAGTGGTCCTCAATCCGCTGCTCGAATGGATGTTCGAGCTGGACCGGCAATTCCGCACCGAAGAACTCACCGTCGAGGTGCTCGGCGAGGTCGGCGCGCGCGCCAATCTGCAGGTCATTCCGGTGCAGGCATTCGGCGAGCGCTACTTCTTCCGCTGGTGCGGCACGTCGTACCAGCAGAACATGCAGCGCATGCAGCAGATGATCGCGTGGATGAACGTGCTGCGCGGGATCCCGCCGCAGCAGCTCGACGGCCGCCGCCTGAATATCGGCCCGATCCTCGAGTATGGCACTGAGCAGATCTTCGGTCCGGAAGTCGCGCCGCGGATCCTGATCGACGAACGCAACATGTTCCACCTCGACCCCGAGGACGAGAATCTGATGATGCATAACGGCCTGCAGGCTGAGGTGCATCAGGCTGACGACGACCGCGCCCATCTTGCATCGCACCTGCGCGCTGCGCAACTTACTGGCGATCAGGCGGGCCTGTTCCGCGCTCACATCCAGCAACATCAGCAGGCCATGAAGGCCAAGCTGCAGGCGCAGATGGCGCCCAAGCAACCGCAGCAGCCTGGACTGCCAGGCGTGCCGGGTGGAGCAGGATCGGGTGTGGCGGGAACCCCGCGCCCTGGAGCGCAACCGGGAATGCCTCGGCCCCAAGGTCCCGCTGGAATGATCCACCCTGATCAGATGGCCTCACCGACGGCGGGGGCGCGATGAAACGCTTCTTCGCACGTACTACGCCATGGCACACGATCCAGACAGGAGACCTGATGGACTGCCTGATTCCATCGGTCCGCGCAGCCGTGATCGCACACGAACGCGGACATCTCAGGCATTGGCACGCCGAGAAGCGGCTGCTGTGGTTCTTGACATTGCGCGTGCTATGGGACTGGCAAGGCTTCCTGCAGATGTGCGAAGAGCAGGAGCTGGAGGCTGATCGGTATGCCCGCAAGATGGGGCATGGTCTTGCGCTTCGGATGTTCCTTATCGCGCACGGGCACCGGCGTAAGCAGCTCGGCTACCCGTGTCTGCATAAACGACTGGAGGCGCTCAATGGCTGACGCATTCCGGATCATCCCGCCGCAGGTGCTGGCCGCCGGCACCGACGTGCCGCCCGAGCAAATCAATGCCGGGTTCATCAGCATGGCGAACCAGCTAAACGTGGCGCTGAACACGCTGGCGAACGGCGCAAGCCCGCAATTCGCTGCGGCGATGCTCGCCTGGTTCAACAGTCTGCCGACTTCTCTGCCGGCGACCGCTGGCGTGCTTTGGAACAACGGCGGCACGCTCGCCCAATCGTAGAGGTCATCATGAAGAAACTGTTTGCCGCGCTGCTCGCGCTGGTTTCTGCCAGCGTGTTCGCGCAGAGCTACCCGTCGCCCACCTACAACAACCTCACGGTTCAGGGTACGGCGACGCTCACGAATCACCCGCTCGCTGTCTCGTCTGGCGGCACGAATGCGGCGAGCGCGAGCGGGACCGCGCTCGATAACATCACAGGCTTCTCAAGCACTGGTTTTCTGACACGTACCGGCACCGGAACTTACGCATTCCAGAGTCTGACGAACGGCATCACCTACGCGAACCTTGCGCAGGCGGCCGCAAACACGGTGCTGGGCAACTCGACCGGAGCAGCAGCGAACGTTTCGGCCCTCACGGTGCCGAGCTGCAGCACTGCGTCCAGCGCGCTGATCTGGACATCTGCCAATGGGTTCGGGTGCAACACTGCAATCAATGCCTCAAGCCTGGGCGGCACTGCTGCCGCATCGTATGCGCTGCTCGCATCGCCGACTTTCACGGGCACACCGGCTGCACCCACAGCGAGTGTCGGAACGAACACGACGCAGATCGCGACGACCGCGTTTGTAATCGCCAACGCAGGGACGGGGCGCCTGATTGGCGTTCAGGTTCTCACGACGTCCGGCACGTACACACCCGATACAGGGACGAATAGTGTAATCACTGAACAGTGCGGGGGTGGCGGTGCTGGCGGTGGTGCAGCGGCCACGTCGACCGGGCAGCTTTCTGGTGGTGCTGGCGGATCTGCTGGCGGGTACATCAAGAGCAGACTCACATCGGGTTTCTCTGGCGTTACGGTCACCATTGGTGCAGGCGGGGTAGCGGCGTCTGGAGCGGCTGGTGGTGCTGGAGGAAACACTGTCTTCGGCACATTGACCGCGAATGGCGGCTCGGGCGGCGTCAGTCAGGGTCCCGGGACTACCTTCAACGCCAACAACAACAGCAACGCCGGAACCGCTTCGGGCGGCACGATCATCAATCTCAACGGGCAACTCGGTACTGCGGCATTCGGCAACACCGCAATCATCGGCGGTATCGGTGGCGACTCACCTCTTGGCGCTGGAGGCTATCCGGGATTCAGCGGAACTGCCGGGACAGCAGGAACGGGATACTGTGCCGGCGGTGGCGGTACAGCGAACGGCGCCAGTCAGGCAGCGAACATCGGCGGCGCGGGTGCGAAAGGTGTTGTGATCGTTTGGGAGTACAACTGATGATCTATGCCATCGTAGAAAACGGTTTGGTCGTGAATACGGTTGAATGGGACGGCGTCTCTTCGTGGCAACCGCCATCGGGATCTGCAGCCGTTCAAGTGCCGACTGGCACGTACGTCGGTATTGGTTCGACCTATTCGAATGGCGTGTTTGGCGCGCCGCCGCAGCCGCCCGCCGGAGAGCCGTAATTCAAACGCTTTGATAAGGCGGGAAATATTTGTACCTTTTGCGCAACCCTGATCAGGAGATCATCGTGCGCAAAACCATTTTGGCCAACCTCATCGGCCTCATCTTTCCGGCCGTCGGCGCCGGCAATACGCCGAACATTCCCGACAACGGTTCGATGCCCGATCAGATCGGTCTGGTCAATGCGATTCTGGGCATGAACCCGTTTCAGGAAACCGGCTACAACGCGGCAACCAACACAGCGGCGTTCACGCTGACGGCCCAGCAGATCGCTGGCGCAGCACAGAACTTCCTGAATCTCACAGGCACCCTCACTGCTGCTGCCAATGCGCAGCTTCCGACGGTCGCAAGCCTGATCGCCGCTCTTCCCCAGGTCGTTCAGAGTGCACCCACCGGCATCAGCTTCCAGCTTCGCGTGATCAACAGTTCCAGCGGCGCGTTCGCCTGGACGCTGACCACGAACACCGGCTGGACGCTCGGCGGCACTCAGTCGATCGCGCAGAACACGTGGCGCGATTTCATCATCACCATCACCAGCGCGACGACCGCGACGATCCAGTCGGTCGGTACGGGCACGCAATCGTAAGAGGTCTAAATGAGTGCACTGCTTCGCCGACTTCTTGGTCTCCTTTTTCCTGGCGTTGATGATTCAGGTGGTGGAGATCCCGGTGCGGACGATCCCGGTTCCGCTGGAGATCCAGCGACCGGCGGCGACCCCGCTGCGTCATCCGACCCGACGGGCGGCGCCGAGGATGATGACTTCGATTTCGACTTCGTGGAACCGACCCCGGCCACGCGTCGCTCGTCGTCCGATGCAGATCGGATCGCGGCGCTGGAGGCGGAAGTCGAACGACGCGGTCGTCTGGCAGACGCAAGCCGAACCGCATCGCCAGTAGCTCCTCCGCCTGATCGAGACTTCGAGCGCGAAGAAGAGCGTCTGCGTAATCCCGACACGACCGAGCTCGAGCGCTGGCAGATCCAGTCGAACCGCACGATGCGCCAAAGCCAGCAGGCTGCGGCGCACGCGCTATTCCAGGCGCAAGACCTCAACGATCGCACCGCGTTCGAATCCAAATTCACGAGCGATCCGCATCGCGCGCGATATCGCGACCGCGTCGAGCAGGCCGTGCAATCCGAGCGCGCGCAAGGTCGCAATGTCTCGCGCGAGGCCGTCTATTACCACATGCTCGGCAAAGACATCGCCGACGGCAAATTGAAGCCGAAGGCCAAGGCGAAGGCACCCGCAGCGGACGTTCCGCGCGGCAAGTCGCCGGCCGTTCGCTCGAATGTGCCGAACGGCCGTGGCCAGACCGATCACCAGAAGCGCGCGGCGCGTCTGGAAGGCGTGAATATCTAACCCCAGCACGAGGACACCATGCTGACCAAAACTCTGGCCCTTCTGGTGGGCCTCCTGTTTCCGGGTGTGACGAACCAGTCCACGAGCTTCACGGCTGACGTCGAAGCGTACATTCAGGAAGAAGTCGAGCCGCTGGCACGGCGCCAGCTGGTCGCGTATCAGTTCGGCAAGCCGCTGAAACTGGACACGAACCGCGGCACGACGTACACCGCGTCGCGCTACCAGCGCTTGCCGCTGCCGTACGCGCCACTGCAGGAAGGAGTTGCGCCTCCGGGCGAAGCGATGACCCTGCAACAGGTCAGCGCCACGGCGCAGCAGTGGGGCGACCGTGTGATCATCACGGACGTCGCGAATCTCACCATCAAGCACCCGCTGTTCCAGCAGGCGTGCGAGCTGGTGGCGATCCAGATGCCGGAAACGCTCGAGCGCAACACGCTCAACACGCTGCTTTCCGCGCCGCAGGTGAACTATGCAGGCGGCGCTGCGAATCGTGCGGCTCTCACGGCTTCGAACGTGATGTCGCCGCACGAATCGAACCGTATCTTCGCCTCGATGGCCGCCTACGGCGTGCCGCGCTTCAATGGCGACGAGCGCGAAGACATGATGATCGAGGCCGGCGCCTATCGCGATCCGTCGCAGACGCCGCGCGTCAAGCAGCACTACGTGGCCCTCATCAGCCCGTTTTCGGCGCAGGACATGCGCGAAAACTCGTCGGTCCAGCAGGCGTGGGCCTACAGCGACGTCAACCGGCTCTACAACAACGAGCTCGGTGACTTCGGCGGCATCCGTTTCTGCGAAACGAACATGATGCCGTACTGGACGGGCGGCCCGCAGATCAACGGCACCGCGTCGACGTCGGGCGGCCAGCTCGCGACCGGCACGTATTACATCCAGGTCACCGCCGCGCCCGCGCTGACGTCGGTCGAGCAGACGATCTATCAGGTCTCGACGTCGGTCAGCGTTACCGGCCCGACGGGGTCGATCGCCGTCACGCTGCCGTCGTTCCCGAACTACGTTTTCAACGTCTATATCGGCACGACCGCGAATCCGTCGAACCTCGCAACCGCAATCGGCAACGGCGTGCCCGTTACCGGCGTGCTGGCGGGGCAGGCCACGCAGCTGCAGCCGAACCAGACCGTCACGCTGACGGGCATCGGCGTCATGCAGACGCCGCCGGCCGCGCCCGCGAACGGCGTGTCGGTGTTCCCGGTGATCTACATCGGCAACCACAGCTACGGTCAGGTACTGCTCGAGAATCCCGAGTTCCACTACCTGACGGGCGCCGACAAGTCGGATCCGCTCAATCAAACGCGTGTCGTGTCGTGGAAGGTTTTCTACGGCTCGATTCTGCTCAACACGGCCTTCCTGGCTCGCGTCGAATGCGGCTCCGCATTCTCGCCGGGCTATCAGGGCGGCACGATTACGACCCCGTAAGGAGTAACTGATGGTCGCACGCACTCCCCAGGAACCGGCCGGCAAGCCGGTTCCGGAGGCGGCTAACGCCGCTGAAAAAGAACTGATCGGCGAGGGCTCGCCCGCGGAAGAAAGCCGCGAGGCGCTGCTCGAGCGAATCCGCCTGCTCGAAGCGGAAAAGGAAACGCTCACCGCTGCGAAGGAAATCGCCGAAGAAGAATCAGCGCGTCTGTCCGCGCAGGCGCAATCGGCGCTGCTGACTTCGGGCGTCATCGAGCGTTTCGCCGGGAAGGCCGAAGACGGCGAAACCGATCTGTGGTTCTACCGCATTGACCTCGCGCCGGCCGGTGGTGACCACCTCAAGATCAACGGCAAGCCGTATCTGCACGGCCACACGTACAAGTTCGACACCGACACGCTTCGCTGCGTCAAGGAGATGGTCGCGCGTACGTGGGTCCACGAGAACGACATCAACGGCCATGCGTTCAACCCCTACAAGCAACACCAGAACAAGGTGCTCGGCGGTGGTGCTGCTCCGTCGTGGGCATATCAGTAATCTTTCAACCCTCCAAAGGAAAAGCATGGAAGCCTCCAAGGAAGTTACGGCTGCCACGGTGATCGGCAACTTCTCGATCACGCTCCCCGCGCCGAATCAGGCGCAGCTCTCGGCCAGCGGCTATCTGATCGAAGGCGAGGACAAAGCCTCGCTGGATAACCGCATGGACGTGGTGCGCGAAGCGCTCCAGCGCCAGCAGCGCCTGCTCGAGATCCCCGTGCTCGAGGCGCACATCGAGCAGTGGCAGAAGGCGCACGACGACATGTCGCGCGCTTACGCGGATCTGCTCGAGCGCAACAACAAGCGCAAGAAAGGGGACAAGGAAGCGAAGGCGTTGACGAGCCAGGAGCAGCAGAGCCTGTCCAATGCGCCGACCCAGATCGCGGGTATTCAGACCGAGCTCGAAAAGGCGCGCAAAAAGATCGCGGACGCGCGCGCGGGCGTCTGATCATGGCATACCTCCAGGCACAGCAGATCGTGCAGCGCGCCTGCGCGATCGCCAAGGTTCCCGGCTGGATCACGCAGGGCGGGATCTACCTGAATGCTGTCCTGGAGGATCTCTGGCTGCACCGCGATCTCAAGATCAACCGGGTCGTTGAGCAGGTTGTCGTGCAGGCCAACAACTACGGCCCGTTCACGTTGCCGCTGAATTACCTGCGCACGTACGACCTGTTCTTCCTGCAGAACAACCTGCCGTATTTTCTGCACCCCATCTCGCCGGAGGAGTGGGATCAGGAGTTCAAAGACCCCTCGATCGCAAACTACCCGTACGAGTTCATGACGCTGCTCTATGACGAGACGACGGCGCAGGCTAACCAGTCTGCCGGCCAGATCTTCATCTACCCGCAATCGTCGGGGCAGATCTCGCTCACGCACCGGTACATGGTGAAGCAGCCGGACATTGTGACGCCCGAATCGTCGACGCTCATTCCGTGGTTTCCGGACAGCCTGTATCTGATCAAGCGTACGGCGGCCGAGCTCATGGTCGAGACCGACGATACGCGTCACGATGCGCTGATCGTCGAGTGCGAAAAGATGCTCTACACGCACCTCATCATGGAAGGCGACGAGCAGGCCGTCGTCAAGTCGGTGCGGCTCGACCCGCGGCGCTTCCATTCGAATCGCACGCTCAAGCCGACGAAGATCACGGACTAGGAGCGCGACATGGCTATCCGCAATGCGAAGCCGGTCCGCTTCACGCCGAAGGGTCTGTGTGATGCCTTCGACGCGACTGACGCGTTCTCGGGCGCGTGTGAGCTGCTTCAAAATCTCGTTTTTGATCAGGGCAATCCTGAAATCATCGTCGCGCGTCCGGGTGTAGGAACAGCCGCGACGACGTTCAGCAGCTTCAATACCCCGACCTTCGTTTCCGTTTTCATCGTGATCGGTACCATCGCTTACGGCATGGTGTCGACCGCGCGCAATCCGGGATACGACGAGCCGTTCGCATACAACCTGCTGACGAACTCGTTCATTACGATCAGCGGAGTGACGTCGTCGAACGTGCCCGCCTCGCCGTCGACCAGTGGTGCGTGGACGCCGCCAACGATGGCCGTGGTGAGCACCAAGATCCTTGTCACGCATCCGGGTTTCAGTGGCACGGGATCAAACTTCTTTGGCGTGATCGATATCACCACGCCGGGTTCGCCCGCGTGGTCCTCGAGCAATCTGGCGACGAACCCGCTCACCGGTGTGCCGACGTCGGTTGCGAACTTCAACAACCGCGCCTATTTCTCCGTGGGCAACGTGCTGAACATGAGCGACACGCTGGTGCCGCTCACGCGTACGAACGCCAGCCAGGCGGTGACGATCGGCGATACCACGCCGATCACTGCGCAATCGGGCCTGCCGATCCAGACCACGTCTGGCGGCGTCATCGGTGCGCTGGTGGTGTTCAAGCAGTCGCAGGTGTGGCAGGTGACGGGCGATCCGTCGACCAGCAACCTCGCGCTCAATTACATTTCACTCACGACGGGATGCCCCGCGCCGCGCAGCGTTGTGCAGGGGCCGTTCGGTATTTTCTTCGCTGGCGTCGACGCGCCTTACATCCTCAATTTCCTCGGCACGCTGGTGCCGCTGTCCAGTCGCCCGGGCACCGATTTCCCGGCCGACCTGCAGGTGCCGTTCCAGAACGCCACGCAGCCCTCGCGCATCAGCGCGTCGTTCGCCGGAAACATCTATCGGGTGTGCGTGCCGACGCTGATTCAGGGGCAGGCGCAGACAAACGACTACTGGTACGACATCAGGCGCAAGCGCTGGACCGGGCCGCACACGTTCATCTATGACTGTGCCGCGCAGTACGGATCATCGTTCGCGCTGTCTTCGTCGTCGCAGGGCGCGGCGCTATTCGTGAGCACGACGATTCCCACATCGAACAGCGCATACAGCGACGCGGGCAGCGCTTTCTCGGCCCATCTGCGCTCGTCGAACTTTCCGAAGACCGGTCACATGCAGGAAGTGCAGGTTGTCGAATCAACGATTGAACTCGCGACCACCGGCGCACCGGTCCTTTTCAATCTGACCGCCACCGACGATCAGAACAACACGCTCGCCGCGACCGCGCTGCAGACGATGAGCTCCGGGACGCTCTGGGGCAGTTTCATCTGGGGGCAGGCGAACTGGTCGACGAACACCAGCATTCCTCACGTCTATTCGATCCCGTGGCCGCAGGCACTCGTCTTTCAGAAGATGTCGATCGACGTCATGGTGACGCCGACTGAAAAGACGCAGATCGGTACCTTCTTCGCCCGGTATCAGGACACCGGGTACACGAATCAGGGGTAATCCATGACCAACATCGTCGGCCCGTTACCGGACAACCTGCAGAACGGCACCACTGCCGACGCTTCGCAGGTGATGGCCAATCTGAATTTCATCATCAACGCGATCAATACGTATGGGCTCGCGCTCGCCGATCTGCCCGGGCAGATGCTGGAGAACCTGTCGCTCGGTTCTCTGGTGGGCGTGAAGCCATTTACCCAGACGGGCACGTATAACCCGTCGACCAATGCGAATTCCGCGCTCGTGATCGGGCAAGGTGCCGGTGGCGCGGGCGGTGGCGCGCCAGCTGCGGCGACGGGTGCAATCACGCTGGGTCTTGGCGGCAACGCTGGCGCATTCGGGGTGCTCTATGTGCCTACTGGCGTTGCAGCGACTTCCGTGACGATCGGCGCGGGTGGGACTGGCGTCTCCGGAGCGGCTGGCAATGGCGGCGGCGCGACGTCGTTCGGTCTGCTCATGCAGTGCGCCGGCGGGGCTGGCGGCACGTACGCCGGTCCGTCAAGTGGTTTCGTCGGCGGCCAGAACACGGCAGCGGCGGCGGTGACCGGCAGCGGCAACATCATCGTTTCCGGCGGCGGCGATACGGCGCGCGTTCCGGCGATCGCACTGAACGTCTCGAACTTTATTTCCGGACCCGGCGCGAGCTCGCGCTTTGGCGTGGGCGCGGCCGCAATCTTCAACTATGGCCCGGGGTTGACTGGCACTGGTTATGGATCGGGCGGCTCGGGTGCGGCCTCTTCCAACGGCACGAATGCTTATGCGGGCGGCTCTGGCTCTCAAGGGTACGTGCTTGTCTTCGAATTTGCTGGCCCCTGATGGACCAGGAAACAAACGTATCTTTTCCACCAACACTAAACACGGGGAAACCATGGGTAACCGGACGCTCACCGAAGACGACGTTAAAGCGATCGCTAAAGAGATCGAAAACGGGATTACCCAGCGTTTCCAGCTGAATGTGGGACGCGGCGTACTCGCGATGGTGTGGCGCGTGATTTTGTACGCATTGATTGCCACTGCTGCCTTCGGGGCCGGTGGTGGTTTCAAGAAGTTTTTCTAGGAGAAGGCCATGAGCATCTGGACCACCATCGAAAGCGAGTTCAACGCCATCGTTACCGACGCGCGCTCGATTCCCGAAAAGCTCGCCGCGCTGGTCGATCTGCACGGCAAGGCACAGAGCCTTTCGACGATCGAAAGCACGGTCACCACGATTATCGAGGACACGGCAAAGGCCACCGCCGACAAGGTCACCGAGATCATGCAGGCGGTGGGAAAGCTGTGACGCCCGACATCCTTGCGCAGTGTCTGGACATTCCTTTCACGCGCGCGGAAACGTGGTCCGGGCCGCTCAGCGCGGCCACTGCGCTGTACGCGATCGATACGCCCGCGCGACTGGCGGCGTTCGTCGCGCAGATCGGGCACGAGTCAGGCAAGTTCGTGTTCCTGGTAGAGCTATGGGGGCCGACTGCCGCGCAGGCCGGGTATGAGCCGCCGTCCGTGAAGGCGCGCGATCTGGGCAATACGCACGGCGGGGACGGATTCCGGTATCGCGGGCGTGGTCTCATCCAGATCACCGGGCGCGCGAACTACCAGAAGTGCGGCGACGCGCTCGGCATGGATCTGATTTCGTCGCCGGAACTGCTTGCCACGCCGTCGAATGCGGCGCTATCGGCTGCGTGGTTCTGGAATGAGCACGGCCTGAACGATCTGGCCGACGCTGGCGATTTCGAGACGATCACACGCCGGATAAATGGTGGCGTCAATGGTCTCGCAGAGCGCGAAGCGCTATGGAAGACCGCCAAGGCGGCCTTGGGCGTAGTTGATGAGCCGGCGCCCGAAGCGCAAACGGAAGGGGCAGAAAATGGCGGCACTTGATCCGATCACGGCGGTATCCGATCTGGCTACCACCATTGTCCAGCGCATCTGGCCGGACAAGACGCAGCAGGAACAGCAGCAGCTCGCGGCGGTGCTCGCGATGGTGCAGGGCCAGCTTCAGATCAACCAGGCCGAGGCGCAGAGCAGCGATCCGTTGCAGCACTGGCGCGGCGGTATGGGTTGGGTCTGCGTCGCGGGTTACGCGTGGAATTTCGTTCTTCAACCGCTTCTGAACGCGGGCACGGCGATGTTCGGCCACCCGCTCAACATGCCACCGCTCGATCTGAGCGAGCTGTCGACGCTCACGCTCGGCATGCTCGGTCTCGGAGGCCTGCACGTGGCAGAACGAATCAAGGGTGCTTCGTGAGGAATTTCGTAAAGATCGGACAGGGCATCGACACCGCGCCGCTGCTGCTCGCCATCGCGCGCCAGCCGGGTCTCTGGAATCGCCATACCATCCGGCAGGATGTTGAAGGCAGCCCACACGCAGGGATTCCTGATATCTGGCTGCGCTACAACGACGAGAAGCCGTTCAAGGAAAAGGGCGACTACACCGGATTCAACGATCCGCACGATCCGGTTTTTTATCCGGAATGGTTTGCATTGCCGCAGGTGCGACCGATCGTTTTCGGACTGATGGCGCGCGTCGAAGGTACGCGTCTCGGCGGGATTCTAATCACAAAGATCCCGCCGGGCGGGCGCGTGACGCCTCATGCGGACGACGGCTGGCACGTGAAGCATTACAACACGAAGCTCTATGTACCGCTGCAATCGAACCCGAAGTGCTGGAACCGCGTCGAAGACGAGGTCGTCCGTATGGCGCCGGGCGACGTCTGGTATTTCGACAACACGAAGGAGCACGAAGTAGTGAACGAAGGCGAGGACGACCGCATCACGCTGATCGTCTCGATCCGGTGCGAGAAATGATCAAGCATCACTTTTCTGCAGGGGGCGTGTACGCGCGTGAGCAAACGCTGCTCGCTGGCGAGGAAGTGCAGAAGCACGCGCACGACTACGACCACATGAGCTATCTCGCGGGCGGTACCGCGATGCTCGATGTCGATGGCGAGCTAAGCGTGATCCACGGCCCGTGCATGCTCGAAGTGAAGGCTGGACAGTCGCACCGCATCACGGCGGTCACCGATCTGACGTGGCTGTGTATCCACGCAGACAGCGTGGCCGACGTTGAAACCTTGATGAAGGGGTAAGCCATGCCATGGGGAGTCGCCGCAGGTGTCGTTGGTAGCGTAGCCGGAGCAGCGGTCTCGAGCGCGATGTCGCCGAGCACGTCCGGCGGGAGCGGCAGCAGCTATTACGTGCCGACGGGCCTCGGCACGTCCGATACGACGTGGCAGGACCTGCTGTCGACCCTCAACAACTATTACGGCAACCTCGATCTCAACCAGTACGGACTGGCTTCGCTGCAGAGCGGGGTGCAGGCGGCCCAGCAGTATCAACCGGGCTATATGGCTGCGGCAAATGCCGCGGGCCAAGGTTACACGAACGCGGGCACCGCGCTGACGAATCTCGGCAACAGCGATCTCGCGACACAACAGCAGCTGCTCTCCGCGGGCCAGAACGTCTATAACATGGGCCTCGATCCGCAGAGCGCGCTTTACAACTCGACGCTCAATCAGGTCCAGCAGCAGACCGGCGCCACGAACTCGATGTATGGGCTCGGGTCGTCGGCGGCCGGTGCGGGCGTCGCGAATCAGGCGCTCACGAATTTCAATCTGGACTGGCAGAACAATCAGCTCTCCCGCGCCGCGCAGGGGCTGTCTGCCTACACGGGCGCGGCGAACGCCGCGGGCAGCTACGGCCAGCAGGGCGCCAGCGCGCTCACGTCCGCGCCACAGTACGCGCTGCTCGGCGGGCAGGTTCCGTATCAGACCGCGCAGACCATCGCCGCGACGCCGGGCAATCTCGCGAATACGTATGGATCGTTCCTGAACTCGAACGTGTATGGCCCTGCGGAAAGCATGATGAGCCAGATCATCCCGTACATGAACTACGGGAACGGCGCGCAGTCCCTGCCATACCAGAACGCCACGTCGAATGCCCAGAGTTACGGCCAGAGCCTGTCCAGTGCGATCGGCGGCGTCGGGAACTCTATCCAGAACGCGGGAGGCCTGAGCAACCTGTTCAGCGGCACGACGGGTTCGTACGGCAGCGGCGATTTCAGCGGGGCGTTCACGTCGAGCCCGTATTACTCGGGCGGCGGGAATTCGTACGGCTTCACGATGTGAGGTGAGACATGGAGCCAGTGAACTACTACCTCGCGACCATGCAGGGTGCGCAGGCGAATCAGAATCTGATTGATGCGCGCCAGCAGGCAGCAATGCGGATGATGATGTACCAGCAGGCGCAACAGGATCGTCAGCGCCAGCAGGCCGCGCTCGCCGCGGCGGGCAATGCGCTGCCACAGCTGATTCAGGGGCAGCCATCGCAAATGCCGCCTCCGCCGCAGCCTCCCATGCCCGGTCAGGCGTCCCAGCCCGCACAGCCTGCGCAACAGGCTGGCGGTGGGGTGCCGCTTCCTGGAATGGGCCCGGCGCCCGGTGGCGTGCAGCCTCCGCTGCCGCCTTTCCGCGGGATGCCGACGACCGGCTCGCCTGCGCAGGGCTCCGCGCCGCAGATTCAGTCACCTCCGATGGCGGCCTCGCCTGCACCGCAGCAACAGCAGTCGGGACCGCTTACGCTCGAGAGCGCGATCAAGGTGCTCAAGGATCAGGGCCTTTCCGGCGCTGATCTGATGGCGGGGCTCGGACAGCTCATGCCCATCCTCGATTCGCAGGCGAAATCGCAGGCCGCTCAAATGCAGCAACAGTTCACGCGCGAGCTGCAGATGGCGCAGTTGCAGGAGCGCTATGACTCGCTGCGCCAACGCGCTGATGACAACGCGGCAAATCGCGCCGATCGCATGCAGGCGCATCAGGATTCCCTTGGCATCCAGCAACAGATGCTCGAACTGCGCCGCGCGTCGCTGAATGCGCGCACGCAGGGCGATCCGAATGCTGCGCTCGATCCGGATGACCTGAAATTCATGGCGCAGCAATACATGGCCGGGGACCGGACCGTGTTGCAGAACCTCGGGCGCGGCGCACAGGGCTCAAAGAACCTTGTCGCTCTGCGCAATGAAGTGCGCAAGCAGGCGCAGGCAAACGGCATGACTGGCGCAGATCTCGCGGCGGCCGTAGCCGAGTTCGAGGGCGTGAAGTCCGGCGAGCGAGCACTCGGCACGCGTACGGCGCAGGCTGGCATGGCCGTCAACGAGGCGGACCAGTTCGCCGACATCGCGTCGACGGCGTCCCAGCAGGTGCCACGCAGCCAGTTCGTGCCTGCCAACAAGGCGCTGCAGGCGTATCAGTCGAATACGGGCGATCCGAAGATCGTCGCATTCGGCGCGGCCACGAATTCGCTCATCAATGCTTACGCGCGCGCAGTGTCGCCGAGCGGCACGCCGACGGTGAGCGACAAGGATCACGCGCGCGAGATGCTGAACACCGCGCAAACGCCAGAGCAATACCAGTCCGTGATCTCCATGATGAAGCGTGAGATGGAGGCGGCCCAGCAATCGCCTGGCAAGGTGCGCAGCGAGTTTCGCGAAGCCGTGACGCGCGGCAAGCCAATGGCTAATCCGCCTCCTCCGGGTGGCGGTCTGCCGGCCGGATGGTCTGTGACGGAGCACTGACATGCCGACCTTTACGTTCACTTCTCCGGACGGGAAAACCTATGACGTGCAGGGGCCTAACGGCGCTACGAAGGAGCAGGCGTTCGGGATTCTCCAGCAGCGACTTGGCGCAGTTGGAGGCGCTGCACCGGCAGCGCAAGGCCGCGCTGTCGCGCCTCTCGATCGTCTTCCAGGCGATACGGGACCGGCGCAGGACATGAAGCCGGAGCACGCCGACGGCATTGCGAACAAGATTCTCGGCATCGGCGAAGCCGGGCTTTCGGCAGCCACTGGCGCATTCGCTGCGCCGATCGGCGCGGCGTACGGCGTCGGCAAGACGCTCGCGAGCGGGAAATACGGCACGCAGCAGGGCATTCGCGCGGGCGAGAAAGCGGGCGTCGAGCTGGCTGACAGGCTGACCTATCAGCCGCGCACGCAGGCCGGACGCGAGATGCTAGACACGGCCGGGCGCGCGCTTGATGCGAGCCGCCTGCAGGGTCTGCCCGTTGAGGGGCCGATGTTCGCGCGCATTCCCGAAGTGCCGCGCGGGGTGCTCGCTACGGGTGAGGGTGCTGCAGGTGCCGCGCGCGCCGGCGCGAATGCCGTGGGGCGTGGCGCGACGCGCGTGGCAGCCAATGCGCTGCCGGAGTTGGATGCGGAAACCGCGCAGCTCTTACGGCAGGGGCATTCGATGGGTTTTCGATTTACACCAGATCAGGTGTTCGGGAACAAATATGCGAAATACGCGGGCGAACTGGCACAAGACAATCCGTTCGTCGGCAAGACTGTTCGTGAGCAGAATCAGGCGACGTTCAACCGGAACCTCGTTTCCATGATCGGTGGCACGGGCGACAAGCTCACGCGCAAGGCATATAGCGAAGCGATGAACGAATCGGGCAAGACGATCGGCGACATCGCCGCGAAAACGCCATTGCCCATCAGCCGCCAGTTTGTCGACCAGCTGCGCTCGCACAGCGCAAATCAGTTGCCGGAGGTAGCGGGCGTCGTCAACGGTTACGTGGACCAGATCGACAAGATGGCCGGGCGCGACTTCTCGCCCCTGACTGTGGGCGGAAAGTCGGATGTGCCGCGCGAACTCCCCGGCGCAGCCTTCCGCCGCATCAATAGCGCGATTTCAAAGCGCATGCGTGAAACCGGAAATGGTGATCTGCGCTCGGCGCTGAGCAACCTGCAGGACGATCTGCTAGAGGAGCGCAGCCAGTATCTCGACAGCCGGGACCGCGTGGCCTATGACCAGGCACGGCGGCAATATGCGATCGGTAAGACTGTCGAGCCGCTCGTCGCGAAGTCTCCCACGGGCGACATTTCGCCGGCTGCATTGCTCGGGGCGGTGACACGCAATCAGGCGGGGCGCTCGGCGATGGCGCGCGGCGCGGCGGGAGATCTCGGCACGCTCGCAGACATTGGGCAGCGCTTCATGAAGGAACGCCCCTCGAGCGGCACGGCCGAGCGAGCGCTGATGCAGAACCTGATGTCACACCCGCTGGGGACCGTGGCGGCCGGCGGCACTGCCGCGCTGACCGCGCCCGTTGCGGCTGCCTACAACCGATTCAGTCCGAGCGTGACGCAGATGCTACTCGACCGACCACCTCAATGAGTCTGCTGGTTTTGATTCTTCAGAAACAGGTAAATAAGCGCCATTTCCCAAGCCGTTTTCCAGTCTTTCGCCTCGCCATCGAGGCGCAGACGCAGCATGACGGGGAATGCTTTAACTATTGCTTTTAACGTATTCATTGTGGTCTCACAGGAAAAACGACCATGCGAATTTTGGCAATCGACGTCGGCTCGAACTGTCTGGACTGGCTCATGCGGTGCCAGCAGTGGGGGCATCAGGTCCGATGGTACGACAAACCGCGCCCTGACGGCACGGACCGGCACGCGGGCGAGGGCCTTGTGCCGAAGATCCGCGACTACGACGAACTGCGCCGCAAATGGCTCGGCTGGGCCGACCTGATCTATACCCCCGATAACGTCAGCTACCTCGAAATGCTTGAGCCGTTTCGACGTATCGGTTACCCGATCTACGGCTGCAATCTGGCGGCCGTCGAATGGGAACTTGATCGCGAAGTTGGGCAGAAGGTAATGGAAGAGTGCGGCATGCGCATCATCCCTGGCAAGACCTTCCACGATTACGACAGTGCGATCGCGTACGTAAAGAAAGAGGCCAAGGCGTTCGTTTCGAAACCTTCTGGCGACGGCGAACGCGCAATGTCCTACGTCGCGAACAGTGCCGCAGACATGGTTTATATGCTCGGTCGCTGGAACAAGATCGACAAATACCGCCGTGCGGCGAAGCAGGACGGGTTCATCCTGCAGGAGAAGATCGACGGTATCGAAATGGCCGTAGGCGGCTTCTTCGGGCCTGGCGGTTGGTCGCGCGGCTGGGTCGAGAACTGGGAAAACAAGAAGCTGATGAATGGCGATCTCGGCGTGAACACGGGCGAGATGGGCACGACCGTGCGTGTGGTGCGCCAGTCGAAGCTGGCCGATGAAGTGCTCAAGCCTGCGACCGAGCATCTGCGCAAGATCGGTTACGTCGGCTACGTCGACGTGAATTGCATGATCCCAACCGACGGCAAGGGACCGTTCCCGCTCGAGTGGACGATGCGCGACGGCTGGCCGATCCGGCACAACCTGACCGCGCTCATCGAAGGTGACCCAGCGCAGTGGATGAAGGACAAGCTCGATGGGCGCGACACGCTGCGCATTCGCATGGACGAGGTGTGCATCTCGGTGCTGATGGCGCTGCCGGACTTCCCGTACTCGAAGATCACGAACAAGGAGCTCTGCGGCATCCCGATCTATGGCGCCGAGGACATGGAGCACCTGCACTTTTCCGAGGTCATGCTCGGCACCGCACCGCGCGAGGTGAACGGCAAGGTTGTCGACCTGCCGGGGCCGGTGACGGCGGGCGATTACGTGCTGATCGCGACGGGGACTGGCGAGACGATCACGGGCGCACGCCGCAGCGCGTACAGCGCGATCAAGAAGGTGAAGATCCCGAACAGCCCGTTCTACCGCACGGACATTGGAGTGGGGCGGCTCAAGAAGCAACTGCCGGATCTGCAGCGCATGGGCTACGCGAAAGGATTGGGGTACTGACATGCCTACTGACAAATGCGAAGTGGTGAAGCTGCGTAATCGCGATCCGTTTGCTGGGCTGTTGCAAGATGAATTGCTCGCCGTAATAGAGCAAGAGAAATTCGGAGACTTATCCGTGGCTGTGCTCGTCGGTGTCCTGGAATTTCTAAAGTGGAACCTGATCAACAGGAGTGATTGATCATGCCGATGAAGTCGAAGGCGCAGAACCGCGCCATGCACGCGGCAGCCGAAGGGCATTCGAACCTCGGTATCCCGAAGAAAGTCGGGAAGGAATTCGCCAAGGTTCAGCACGGCAAGTCAGTAAAGATCCTGCCGGAAAAGAAAAGGAGTAAAAGGTGAAAGATGCAATTTATATGGTGCGTGGGACGGATGGATCGCTGCCGCTCAGCTTCATCGACCGTGCGATCGAATTGGCTCGTTCACAAGCAGAAGAAAATGGTCTCGACCGCGTTCATATCTGGGTGAAGCCTTGCCGAGGCGTGCGCGCTGATCCGGATAGCAACGTGGTAGCTGTGATGTGGTCGAGCGACGAAATTCCGCCAAAGAGCTCCTTCGACCTTGAGGACCACGCTTACCTTGGGGTGTTCACCATCGAACCTATGTCGGCCGAGCAAAAGCTTGTCGCACAAAGCGGAGCGAGAGTGTGAAGAGAGCTAAACGTGCTGGTTTGATCTCGGAGCAATCTATCAAGGATGCTCTAACCGAGGCCAAGGGAGATATCTTCCTCGCCTCGACGGCGCTTGACTGCACCGCGCGTGAGCTTGACGGATACATTCGGGCGTCCGCTGATCTCCAGCAGTTTGCCGCGGCGATCGATACAGTGAAGTCAGATGCCACTTATGCACGTATGAGTGCAGAGCAGTTTGAAAGTCGCCTGGCTGATTTGTCGAGAGCGTATCGTGTCGTAGGTCTTGAAGAATTGCACGGTCTGGCGACGATGAATCACAAGGACAGCGCCGCGATGGCAAAGGTAAAGCTTCAGGCTGCAATAGCGCTGCGCGGTGGGTCTCCAGTTTCTGGTGGCGATCGAGAAATTGAGCACGCTCTAGCGGAACTCAACCAGCTTTACCATCAGAATGCCCCGCGTATAAAGGAAATACGCCAGACCGTCATCAAGCTTGAAGATGGTCGGGAAGCGACTCAACGAGTGATCGAACTGACGCCAGATCAGTGATAGCTTTGGCGCGACGTTTATCAAGCCGTCTCCAATCCGGCTCTATTTCGGGATAGATCTGGATTTTTTGCAGACGGATGTGACCGAGCCTCGCCATCTCCTTCACGGCCGCCTTGTGGCCGCATACGCGAATTTCCTTTTTTTCGGCACATCGGCCGGTGCCAATCCACTCCCATGCGGGGATGAGTGCAGCGGAATCGGGTCGAAGACGAGGTTTTATCTCCCATTGCTCGACAGGCTTCAAGCTGGATCTCATGTACTGGACGTGCTGTTTCGGGAGATCGACGGCGTCTGCTAGTTCATCGTCGGCCATGCGTTTTCCGCCGCAAGCCGCCCACAGATCTCTCAGGCGGTCCACAGACGGTGTTCGCAGGTCAATGCACTGCTCATGTACCGACCACGTGTGAGGCCGAGGTAAAACCGTATATTCGGCCACATGCCTACCTGATCGTGTGATTCTCTCCATGGTCATTGGGCACTCAACGAACACGAGTACATCTGCCGGTCCCGAGCGATCCGAAAACGTGTATTGGTCCAGCAGTACGCCACCATTTGCACGCCATCGATCCAGCTGTCCATACGTGGCCTTGTTCCACCATGCCCATTGGTACACTGGAAGGTCTCCAATCAGAGACGATCTGAAGAACACGGGCTTGATGGTCGTGTACCCTCTGTTGACGAGAATATGGGTGAACGATTGGTGTGCTCGACGGATCGATGACGCTACATCGTTTGTCGAAAATATCTTCATATCCAAGAGGCTTGCTGTCCGAGACACGCCCTTACGGGATTTCGCTCCATGGACGTCGGAGCTGTCTTGAAGACTAAGTGTGGTTTGCTCGCAATGATTCGATTTTCATGATTCTGTAGTGGAGATGCAAGACCGGTAACGATCATATGACCGCCTTCGGTCATATTTGCTCGAAAGGATACAAAGTGGTGCGGATCGATGAAGAATCGAAGGCCGAGCTCCTAACTTTTTTGGTGGTCGGGCATCTGGTAGCGATAGCGCGGTCCGGTGAGCAACTCCGGACTGACCATCTCATTGAGGCGTCGCGCCTTTGGCTTCAATCAAATGGGGGCGAGTGCGATTGGTTTGAGTGCGCGAAAATTGTGGAAGCTTCGCGCGAAGTGCTTGGTCAGGTCATAGCAAAGCCCTACCCGACGGATGAGGAGCAGCTCATGAGGCTGTTCAACCTAAACGCAGGATGGTTCCTCGACTATCGATCACCAATCGTCCGAGAGATCCATGCGCTTAGTGTCGCGTGTATCAACGACGCAACACGGCGGCGCACTTGATTTCCGGGGGTTCTTATGGGGGTTGTTTGACTGTTGTGTTAGCGTCAATGCTATATGGAGAAAGGACTTTGGGTTTACATTCGAGTCCCGCCCTGAGCACCAGAGAGTATCCTTTTCTCGAGGATACTAATGATCGAAGAAGGTAAAAGACCCACGGGTCTTTTGCACTTCTTGTTCGATCAGCCAGCATTTACGCCGTTGTTTTCGGCGCAAACAATGCTTCGGCTTTTCCATTTCCGCTCTGCTGGTTTCAAAATCCGCACAGGCCTTATTGCGTTTTCCGCGCTTGCTGCTTTTCGCGCGTGAAGGCCAGCACCAACGCGGACAACACGTCGCAGCGCCGACCATCACATTGCGCGCCACCGTGACGCATATCAATTCTCGCAGAGCCTTCGGTTTCCTTTCGCGCGCTATGACAACAAAATGGCCGCGCCCGTCGCGCGAAACTCCGCACGCATTTCGTTGATTGATCGCGCTTAAGGCTCCGACCTGAATCCGCCCGCACCACGAAGCCTGCATTCGCCCGATGTTCCGCCGATCGAACCGCCTTACCGCCTGGCTTGGGATCCTTGCGATCCTGCTGGCCGTATTCGCGCCGCTCGTCACGCAACTGATCGAACGCGGGCAGGTGCCTGCCGATGTGCTTTGCAGCGCCGCCGCTCACGATGGCGCGAACGGCGCGAGCACGCAAACCGGAAAATCTTTAGCCGCGCATCTCGACGCGTGCGGCTATTGCAGTCTGCTCGCGCACTCGCCTGCATTAAACACCGCTTCTCACGAGATCATTCGCTTCATTCCCGGCGCGCGTTTATCCGTGTCCGCGATGGTTCGTGTCGATCTCCCACGTGTGCGCTATCTGCGCCGCCCACTGCGCGCGCCGCCATTCGACGCCTGATCGCGTTTCATCGCTTTCCTGCTGCCAGTCATTGCCTCACCGTGCGATTGCTCTGCATCGCGCGGGTGGCCCTATTGGTTTGTCGAATGGGTTGGGTCGAATGTTCATTTCAAAAGCTTCTTCCGCGATTCACATCGCGGCACGTATGGCGTTTATTTTCGGATCGGTGTTGTGCCGGTCGTTTGATGCACAAGCTGCTTCTCAGGACGATGTATCGAGCGGCGGCGTCCCTGAGGCGGAATTCGTGCTTCCCCGCGTCGAAGTCGTCGCGCGTCCGCTCAAGAATTCCTTTATCTCCGAGACCGATCCAAAGACGCCGCGTCAGCCGTTGCCCGCGAGTGACGGCGCCGACTATCTGAAAACCGTGCCGGGTTTCACGGCTATTCGCAGTGGCGGTACTAACGGCGATCCCGTTTTGCGCGGCATGTTCGGCTCGCGTCTGAATCTGCTTGCGAACGGCGCGCCGACACAAGGCGCGTGCCCGGCGCGCATGGACTCGCCATCGTCGTACGTCGCGCCGGAGAGCTACGACAAGGTCACGGTCATCAAAGGGCCGCAAACGGTGTTGTACGGTCCTGGCGCATCGGCGGGCACGGTGTTGTTCGAGCGCGAAGCGCCGCGTTTCGACACAGCCGGCGCGCACGTGGATGCAAGCGTAATGGGCGGCACGAACGGCCGCAACGACGAGAATCTCGAACTCACGGCAGGCAATCCCGATGTCTACGCACGCGTGAACGCGAACAAATCGCACGCGCAGGATTATCGTGACGGCAACGGTCAATCGGTGCCTTCCGCCTGGGATAAATGGAATACCGATATCGCGCTCGGCGTGACGCCCGATGCGGATACACGCATCGAACTCGATGCGGGGACGGGAAACGGTCACGCGCGTTACGCCGGCCGCGGCATGGATGGCGTGCGTTTCAAGCGTGACAGCGTTGCATTGCGATTCGAGAAACAGCATCTCGGTAGCGTGATCCGGAAGATCGAAGCGCAGGTTTACTACAACGCTTTCGAACATCGTATGGATAACTATACGTTGCGCGCGACGCCGTCCGGCAGCATGGCGATGGCCTCGGATGTGCGTCGTCGAACGGCGGGCGGCCGCGTAGCGGCGACGCTCGATACTGGCGACAATCTGCAATGGATCGTGGGTTTCGACGCGCAGACGAACTGGCTGGATTCGCGTTCTGCGATGGGGCTGCAAAGTCCGTCGGCTTTGTCGTGGACGCCTTCTGCGCAAATGACGAATTACGGACTGTTTTCCGAGGTCACGTGGGACGCGAGCGAAACGCAGCGCGTAGTGGCGGGCCTTCGTCTCGATCGCGCGGCCGCCACCGACGAGCGCGCTACCGTTAGCGCTTCCATGATGTCGATGGCGCAGCCCAATCCCACCGCGAATGCCACCCGCACGCGCACGTTGCCCGGCGGATTTATTCGCTACGAACAAACCGCACGCACGATGCCGCTGACGTGGTACGCCGGCATCGGTCATACCGAACGCTTTCCCGATTACTGGGAATTGTTTTCGCCCACACGCGGCCCCGCGAATTCCGCCAACGCATTCGCGGGTATCGAGCCGGAAAAAACGACGCAATTCGATGTCGGCGCGCATTATCGTAACGACGCGATCGATGCATGGATTTCGGCTTATGCGGGCTATGTCGAAGATTTCATTCTGTTCAACTACGGCACGGGGACGCAATCGAATGTCTCGCAGGCCAGCAACGTGAATGCGCAAATCATGGGCGGCGAATTGGGCGGGACATGGCGCGCGGGCGCGGGATGGAAACTGGGCATGTCGGCGGCCTATGCGTGGGGACGCAACGCCAACAGCGGCGAACCGCTGCCGCAAATTCCGCCGCTCGACGTGCGTCTGAATGCCGACTATACGTGGCGCGCGTGGTCGGTCGGCGCGCTCTGGCGTATCGTCGCGCCGCAACGGCGTTATACGCTGCACGAAGGCAATGTAGTCGGGCAGGACTTCGGGCCGAGCGCGGGTTTCGGCGTGGTGTCGCTGCATGCGCAATACGATCTGGATAAGCGCACGCAATTCTCGATCGGTGTCGACAACCTGTTTAACAAGGCCTATAGCGAGCATCTGAATCTCGCGGGCAACGCGGGATTCGGCTATTCCGGCGGCGTCGCCATCATGGAGCCGGGACGCACGATCTGGGGCCGATTGCGCTTCAGAATGTGAAGCGCAGAAGGCGCGAATGATGTCGTGTGCGCATGCGCGCTAAAACGTGAAACCCACAACGTCGAGACTTTTTTTTGCGGGCGTGGGCGACCGTTGGTAAAATACGCACACGCCGCATCCGGCTGAAGCATCCCTTCTGATCCGCTACGCCAGCGTCACTATTTTTTCGCCGTTTCTTTTTTACCGATGACTGCGATTCGCGCCTGATGTTTGCGTCCATTTGACGCAGATTTCGGGCGCTGCATGCGTTTGGAATGCGTTTCAAGACCCTACTGACGTATTCGGTTTTTTAAAACACTCAAACAATTTTCTTTCTGCGATGTTAAGTTAGAAAGAACCCCGCAGCGAATGCGGTTATCCGTATTTTCTCCGCTATTTAGCGCGGATTGACCGAACAATCGATTTTATTATTCGCCTCTCTAAAACAGTTCCATGCACATCAACGAACAACCCGTCGATGCGGCGTCGCTACGCCCCGGCGCCGAAACGACATTGCGTCAATGGCTCGCGGTTTTTGCCGTCGCCATTAGCGCATTCGCTTTCGTCACGTCCGAATTTCTTCCGGTTGGGCTCCTGCCCCAGATTGCGCGCGATCTCGGCGTGACGCCGGGCACGGCGGGTCTGATGGTGACGACGCCCGGCGTACTGGCCGCGATTTTCGCGCCCGGCATGCTGATTCTCGCGGGCCGTATGGATCGTCGACGCGTGTTTCTGCTGCTCACCGCCATGCTGCTCGCGTCCAATATCGTATCGGCCATGTCGACGAATTTCGCCGTCATGCTGATCGGCCGCGCGATGCTCGGCGCAGCGCTCGGCGGTTTCTGGACGCTCGCGACGGCCGCGGCCGGACGTCTCGTGCAAGTCAGCGACGCCGCGCGCGCCACCGCCATCATTCTCACGGGTGTGACCTGTGCCACGGTGATCGGTGTGCCGCTTGGCACCTTTATCGCAGGCCTGGCGTCGTGGCGCGCGTCGTTCCTCACGACGGGCGGACTCGTCGCGGTCGCATTGATTGCGCAGGCGCTGCTCGTGCCGTCGCTGCCGTCCGCCACGGCGCTGCGTATTGCCAGTTTCGTCGAATTGATGCGCCGTCCGCACACGCGTCTGAGCATGCTGATGGTCGCACTGGTTTTCGGCGCGCATTTTTCGACGTATACGTTTATTGCGCCGTTGCTGCAGCAGGATTTTTCGCTGGGCGCGATTACGCTGCTGTTGCTCGCATTCGGCGTGATTGGCTTTTTTTCGAATGCGCTACTGTCGATGGTAGTGGCGAATCGTTTGAAAACATCGGTTGCGGCCATGACGGCGCTGCTGCTGTGCGCGCTTTCGTCGATGCTCTTGCTCGATCACGTGCGCATCGGCGAAATCGCGGCGATGCTGATGTGGGGCGTCGCGTTCGGCGCGCTGCCGCTGTGCTTCAGCGTGTGGATTCAGCGCGGCACGGCCGATCGGCCCGAAGCCGGTTCGGCGATGTTCGTCAGCGTGATTCAGGTCGCGATCGCGCTCGGTTCGTCGGTGGGCGGCACGATCGTCGATCATGCGGGCGTGCGCGCCGACTTCGTGCTCGGCTGCGGGCTGGCCGTGCTGGGGCTCATCACGTTGCAGCGCCTCGCGGCGATGGAGCGTCCGCGTCCGGCGGCGGCCTCGTCGCTCGACTGTAATTGCGGCGCGTCGCTCGACTGATTTTCCGGTGTGCTGGCGGGCCGGGTTCTTGCCCGAACGCCGGCGCCAGCCAACTACAAAAGATAAAAAGACTCGACCGCGCGCTCCTCGCCGCGCTCGTGTCCTGGCTGCGCTCCCCATCGCTACTCCGCCGTCGCGCGCGCTTGCCATGCGCGCGCGTCTGGCGCATCGTGCATCCTTCGTTCAACGCATTGTGATTGTGTCATTGCGCGGTTTGCTTCGAACCGGGAGGTCTCACGATGTCGCTCGCGCTTTATGGTCATCCATTTTCTTCCTATACGCAGAAGGTGCTCGTTGCGCTCTACGAGAACGACACGCCGTTCGCGTTTCGCACGATCGGGCCCGAAACGCCGCAGCACACACAGGCGTGGCTGACGCTCTGGCCGCTGCGCAAGTTTCCCGTGCTGGTGGACGGCGAGCGCAGCGTGGCGGAGACCAGCATCATCATCGAATATCTGCAGCTCGCGCATGGCGGGGCGCAGCGGTTCTTGCCGTCCGAGCCGATGGCCGCGCTGGACGTGCGCTTTCTCGACCGCTTCTTCGACCTGCACGTGATGACGCCGGTGCAGTGCGCGGTGGAAGGCGCGTTGACGGGCGACGCGGCACGGCGCGAAGCGGCGCACGCGTACGCGGCGGGCAAGCTCGATCTGGCCTACGCGTGGCTCGACGATCGGCTCGCGGACCGAACCTGGGCCGCGGGCGAGGACTTCACACTCGCGGACTGCGCGGCCGCGCCTTCGCTCTTTTACGCCGACTGGACGCATCGTATTCCGGAGCGCTTCAGCGCGCTGCGGGCGTATCGCGCGCGGTTGCTCGCACGCCCTTCGTTTGCGCGCGCGGTGGAGGAAGCGCGACCGTATCGGCACCTGCTTCCGCTGGGCGCGCCTGATCGCGATTGAGCATTTCGCCGCTTTGATTTAATCGGCGTAAATGTACCTTTTAATGGCAAAAATTTCTTATAAAAGGCATATTTATGCCGGTTAACGAAGATGCGGCGCGTATTTCCATATAACCGGTAATTTTCCGCCGTTTATAGATCTATTTGCGTAATAAGCGGTATAATTATGCCTTTTACAGACCGTGGAGCAGGCGATGCTGTTCGATCTCGCGACAGTCGAGGAAATCGCGGGCGCACTGGCTCAGAAGCTGCGCGCCCTGAGGCTTCAGCAGTCCCTCACGCAAGCCGAGCTGGCGGCGCGTGCGGGCGTGTCCGAGCGCGCGCTGCGTAATTTCGAGCGTAGCGGGCAGGCGACGCTGGAGACCTTCCTGCGCGTGACGCAGGCGCTCGGGCGGGCATCCGATCTGGAGGCGCTGTTCGAGCTCAAGCTGCGCTCGATTCGCGCGATGGAGCAGGCGAGCGCGAACCGGCAGCGTGCACCGCGCCGCGCGTCCGCCAAAACGTCGTCCGGGAGAACCGGCCAATGAAACGCCTGCGCGTGATCTACGAAGGCTGGGGCGAGCAGTTCGACCTGGGCGTGCTCGCGGACGACGGCCAGCATCTCCTCTTCGAATACACGCAGGCGGCGCGCGAGCGCGGCCTCGAACTCTCACGCTTCAAACTCCCGCTGCAAACCGCGGCGTTCGGCGACTTCCCGCAGCATCAGCAACGCTTGCCCGGCCTTGTCGCCGACAGCCTGCCCGACGGCTGGGGCATGCTGCTGATGGACCGTCTGTTTCGCGTGCGCGGCATCGACCCGTATTCGGTTTCGCCGCTCGATCGCCTCGCCGTGGTGGGGCATCGCGGCATGGGTGCGCTGAGCTACGCGCCCGAGAGCGAAGCGCCCATCGTAGTCGCCGACGTGAATCTCCACACCATCGCCGACGAAGTGCAGCAGGCGATGGCCGGCGCGAGCGAATCCGTGCTGCGCGAACTGGTGTTGATGGGCGGCTCGCCGCATGGCGCGCGTCCGAAAGTGCTGGTCAACGTGGACCACGCGGCCAATCGCATGTGGAACTCGGAGGACGCGCCCGGCACGCCGTGGCTCGTGAAGTTTCCCGCGCAAAACGAAGCGCCCGAAGTGTGCGCGATCGAAATGCTTTATTCGGATCTCGTGCGCGCGTGCGGAATCGAGATGCCGCCCACTGCGTATTTCGATCTCGGCGCACAGGGCGCTGCGTTCGGCATCGCGCGCTTCGATCGCGAGGAGGGTCAGCGCGTGCCCGTTCACACGGCGGCGGGCGTGGCGCATGTGGACTTTCGGCTGCCGTCGCTCGACTATACGAATCTGCTGCGCCTCGCGGGCTTCGTGACGCGCGATGTGCGCGAAGTCGAGGCGTTGTACGCGCGCTGCGTATTCAACGTGCTCTTTAATAATCGCGACGATCACGCGAAGAACTTCTCGTTCCGGCTCGATCGCAACGATCACTGGCGCATCGCGCCCGCGTACGACATCACGTTCAATCGCGGCCCGGCGGGGCAGCATCAGATGGATATCGGCGGCGAGGCGAGAGCGCCCGCGCGCGCCCATTTGCTGAAACTCGCGAAAGAGAGCGGCGTGAAGGAGGCGAGCGCGGCGCGCATCATCGATCGCACGGCGCATGTGGCGGGCGAACTGGCGGCGCGGGCTGCCGATTATCCGGTTTCGGCGGCCACGACTGCGGAAATCGTCGATGCCGTGGAGGCGAACCGCTCGCGCCTGCTCGCCGCGAACTAGACGCGCACACAGCGCGGCCGGGTACGCAACCTGCTGCCGATGTCACGATTGCGCACGCTTTCGTGCGATGCGAGCCGCGGCCATGCCCAGCGAGACAGAAACCCGCCAGTCCACTCAGTCTTCCGAATCCACGATCGGCGCCGACATAAACGAGCGAGCCGCGATCGTGGAAACCGATCTTCCGGCGCGTCTCGACCGCCTGCCGTGGGGCCGTTTTCACGTGCTGATCGTGGTCGCGCTCGGCGTGACGTGGTTGCTCGACGGACTCGAAGTGACGCTCGCGGGCGCGGTAGCGAGCGCGCTGAAGACGAGTCCGGTGCTGCACGTCGACAACGCGCAAGTCGGGCTTGCGGGCAGTGCGTATATCGCGGGCGCAGTGCTGGGCGCGCTCGGCTTCGGCTGGCTCACCGACCGGCTCGGACGACGCAAGCTGTTCTTCATCACGCTCGCGGTCTATCTGCTCGCGACGGCCGCCACGGCGTGCTCGTGGAGCTTCGCGAGCTTCATGGTGTTTCGCGCGCTGACCGGCGCGGGCATCGGCGGCGAATATGCGGCCATCAATTCGACGATTCAGGAATTCACGCCCGCACGCGTGCGCGGCTGGACCGATCTGAGCATCAACGGCACCTTCTGGGTGGGCGCGGGCATCGGCGCGCTGGGCTCTTACGCGCTGCTCGATCCGCGTTGGTTACCGCCGGATTGGGGCTGGCGCGCGTGCTTCCTCATCGGCGCGGTACTTGCGCTGATCATTTTGCCGATGCGCCGCTGGATTCCCGAAAGCCCGCGCTGGCTGCTTACGCATGGCGAGCACGACGAAGCACGCTCGATCGTCGAACGCATCGAAACGCGCTTTCGCGAAGCCGGTCACACGCTCAATGACAACGCGACGTCGTCACTGCGTCTGCGCGCGCGCCGTCACACGCCGTTGAGCGAAGTGATGCACGCGATCTTCGTGCGTCATCGCCGTCGCGCCTTCGTGGGTTTATCGTTGATGACGGCGCAGGCCTTCTTCTACAACGCGATCTTCTTCACCTACGCGCTCGTGCTCACCGAGTTCTATCGCGTGCCTGGCGGCGACGTGGGCCTGTATCTGCTGCCGTTCGCGCTCGGCAATTTTCTCGGGCCGCTCGTGCTCGGCAGACTGTTCGACGTGCTGGGCCGCCGCAAGATGATCGCGGCTACTTACGCGCTGTCGGGTGTGCTGTTGAGCGCGAGCGGCTATCTGTTCGCGCACGGTTGGCTCACCGTCGTGCAGCAAACGGTGGCGTGGATGGTGATTTTCTTCTTCGCTTCGGCGGCGGCGAGTTCGGCGTATCTGACCGTGAGCGAATCGTTTCCGCTCGAAATCCGCGCGCTGGCGATCGCCGTTTTCTATGCCTTCGGCACGGGACTCGGCGGGATGATCGGACCAGCATTCTTCGGACGACTGATCGATACGCATCAGCGTAGCGAAGTGTTCACGGGTTATCTCGTCGGCTCCGCGCTGATGTTGGGCGCGGCGCTGATCGCCGCGATCTGGGGCGTGGACGCCGAACGAAAATCGCTCGAACATGTGGCCACGCCGCTTTCCGCTATCGACGACGCGTGACGTTGCGTTTAAAGCGGCACCTGAAACTAAAACGCACTGCGATACGCATACAAACCGGGCAGGCCGCCCGTCATCACGAACAGTACGTTCTCGTGCGCACCATAGCGGCCGCTCCGCACGTTCTCCAGCAGACCCGCAAACGCCTTGCCGCCATACACGGGATCGATCAGCAGACCTTCCGTCGAAGCGAGCAGGCGCACGGCGGCGCGCATGGCATCGGTGGGGAGGCCGTAGCCGTCACCGAGCTGTGATTCGTCGATCACGATATCACCGGCTTCAACACGCAAACTGGCGTCGATGAGGCACGCGGTGTGATTCGCCTTGTCGAGCGTCGCGGCGTGCGCTTTCTCCGCGCCGGCGTAAACCGCGAACGCCGTCACGCTGGGCGGATTCAGTCCGAGTGCCTTCATGCCCGCCACGAAGCCCGCGTGCATGCCGCCGCTGCCGTTGGGCATGACGATGTGATCGAACGCGATCCCGCTCGCGCGCGATTGCGCGGCGATTTCCGCTGCACCCTCCGCATAGCCGAGGCAACCGACCGGGCTCGATCCTCCGAGCGGACACACATAGACGTTGCGGCCCTGCGAGCGCAGCGTATCGGCGCGCGCCTCGGCGAATGGCAGCGCGTCGGTGCCCGCAGGCAGATCGTGCACGTGCGCCGCGAGCAGATCGTCGAGCAGAATATTGCCGTTTTCAAGGTACTCCGCGTCGAATCGAGGCACCGCGCGCGTGAGCACCAGTTCGCATTGCAGTCCCGCACGCGCGGCGGCGGCCGCCGTCAAGCGCGCATGATTCGACTGCCGCGCGCCGACGGTGATGATCGTATCCGCGCCACGCGCGAGCGCTTCGCCCATCAGGAATTCGAGTTTGCGCAGCTTGTTTCCGCCGCCGCCGAGCCCGTTCAGATCGTCGCGCTTCACATAGATAGTCGCGCCGCCAAGCTGCGTGCTGAGCCGCGATAAATGTTGAATGGGCGTCGGGCCTTCGAGCAGCGCGTAACGGGGGAACATCGAAAGATCGAGTGAGGTCGGATTCATGGAAGGGCGAGGGACGTTGCGTGTCGATGAGCCGACGTTAATGGCCGTTGCGCGCGCGGGCCTGTTCGGCGAGCGCCTTGTAATCGTAGGTCGGATAGAACTCGGTGCGATAGCCGCCCCAGGCGGTTTCTTCGATGGCGCGATTCACTTCGCGCAGCCGCGCGGCAGGCACGCGCAACGTGACGACCTGGCCCAGCCCCATCATCACGTACCACGACACCACTTCGATGCCCGGCGGCGGAAAGGCCTTGTAAAAGCCTTGTTCGGCGAGTTGCTGATTGATCTTCGGCAGCGGTTTGGATTCGTCGTGTTTGAGGACGACGGTCAGCAGGAACGTGCCGTCGCCGGCGGGCGTGACGGGCATGCCCGGCGGTACGGCGTTGGTGTTTTCCGCCGTGTTCGTGGATTGAGCGGCGGCGAAGGGCGCGAAAGCGCTCAGCGCGGCGGCGAGCGCAACGGCCGCCGTCCAGTTGTATACGCGATGCATCGGCATGCTCCAGATCGAGGTTGGAGTACGGACACGCATGACTTGCGCCGTGGCCTTGCAGCGGCGCAGCGTGCAGGATACACGCTTCGTGCCGATCTCGCGTGACCCGCCGATGACGCCGCGTTCAGCCGTTTTGCGGCGTGCGCAACGCGCGCGTATTGCGCTCGATGGCGAGCAGCAGCAGGAGCACGGTGAGGAAGCCCGCCAACGCGAGCAGCGTGCCCAGCGACGAGCGGAATTGCGCGCTGCGTGCCTGGGCCGCCTCGATCAGCGATTGCGCCGAGGCGATGCGCTCGATCTTGAAGCGCGCGTATTGATTCATCGCCGTCGCCACGTAGCGGTCGCGATCGTCCCATTCCCAGGCCGACGCATGGTGTGTCGCGTGCGCGATGACCTGGCCGAGTTCATCGACGAATTGCTGGCGGTCGGCGAGCGGCACGTTGTCGAGCCACGCGTCGAGCATCGGCTGACTTGCATTGTGCTGATCGAGCACGGCGCGCAACGGCGCGGGCAACGCCAGCCCGGCGGCGGCGGGAAGCTCGAGCGTGGCCTCGTCGTCGTTCGCGCTGTTGACGTTGTTGTTCGAAATGGCGTCGTTGGCCGCCTCCGTGCCCGGAATCGAGGCGAGCACCGCGCTCGCGCTCACGGGCGGATCGGCGCTCATGTTCGCGTTGCCGGAGGCGGATAGGGCGGCGATCACCGCCATCATCGCCAGCACCGCGCCGACGAGCGCCACGATGCACAACACGCGCGCCGTACCCAGCAGGCGCCGTTCCAGATTGTCCGCGAGCCTCATTTCAACCCCGTAAATAGCGTGCGATTGTGCGCGAGCGCCTGTGTCAGGGCTCGCGTAGATAACGTTCCGAAAGCGCTTCGTAAAGCGGCGGCGCGAAAAAACGCGAGACGCGGCTCGCGATCAGTGCTGTCGCCATGAGCGACAGCACGAGCGCATGCCCGTTAATCATTTCGATGACGATCACGAACGCCGTGATCGGACTTTGCGTGACCGCCGCGAGATAACCGACCATGCCGAGCGCAATCAGCATCGACAGTTGCATCTGCGAAAACACCATATGCAGCGTATTGCCGATGCCCGCGCCAATCGCGAGCGACGGCGCGAACAGGCCGCCCGGCGCGCCGGGCAGATACGAGCCCACCATCGATACGATCTTGAACAGCGGATACGCCGCGCTTACGTGCGCGTTGCCTTCCAGCATGCTGCGCGCTTCGGCATAGCCGCTGCCGAACGCGTGACCGTGCGAGATCACGCCGACAACCGCGATGATCAGCCCGCACAGCGCGCCGAAGTGCACCGGCTGTTTCGCGCGCATGTCGAGCAGCCGGGCGGGCATCCAGCGCCGCGTGTTGAGCAGCAGCCAGCAGAAGCAGCCGCCGAGAACGCCCGCGATTATGCCGATCAGCATGACGGCCAGCGTGAGCCACTTCGGCAAACCCGAACCGATGTCGATGGTGCCGAAATACACGTAATTGCCTTGCAGGCCGAGCGAAACGATACCCGCGAAGATAATCGCCGTGATCAGCACGCCGCTGGTGCGTGCCGAGAAACTGCGCATCAGTTCTTCGATGGCGAACACCACGCCCGCGAGCGGCGCATTGAACGCCGCCGACAAGCCCGCCGCTGCGCCCGCGAGTGCGAGCCGGCGTTCGAGCGCGCCGTGGCTGATCGCGCGAAAACGCTGCGGATAGAAACGCCGCAGGCTGAACATGAGCGCCGCGCCCACGTGAATGGTCGGGCCTTCGCGGCCAATGGTGAAGCCGCCGAGAATGGCGAGAAACGACACGAAAATTTTGCCGACGAGAATGCGCAACGTGAGCAGCCGGGGCCCGAGCGCGTCGGGGCCATGCAGCATGGCGATCACCTGCGGGATGCCGCTGCCTTCCGCGCCGTCGAAAAAGCGCCGCGTGATCCAGACCGTCAACGCGCCCATCGCGGGCGCAATCAGCAGCGGCAACCAGAAGTGCTCGGCGGCGTAGCGCAGAAAGAGCGCGTAGCCGAAGTCGATGAGCTTGGCGTACAGCACGGCGACGAGGCCCACGGCCACCGCGCCCAGCCAGAACACGCCGTAGTGCAGCCACAGCCGGTTGGCGCGCTGCATCGCGCGCCGGTCGATCAGCCCGAAAATGCGCACGGTGCCGTCTCTCCTGTTGTTGATTGCTGTTGTGTGGATAGCGCCGTCGCGCGCGTCGTTTCCGATGATCGAAAAAAAACCCAGCGATCACGCTGGGTCAGGGGAAGCCACCACCAGTTGGCGCCGGTGGCAACTGGACGTACAGTCCGGCAAGCTGAGGACACCACCATGTCACGCGACCCGGCGGCGCACCCATTACCGGTGCGCTGCGATGAACGATCACGATGTGACATATCGATCAATTTAAGCCGGGATACTTAAAGGAAACTTAAAAGAACGCTTAAACGGCGCGGCGGACATCAGGCCTGCTCGTCGCGGAACGCCCAGCCGAATGCCTGGACTTCCGACTTGTGCAGGGCGGCCAGCTTCATCAGACAGCGCTCGCCTTCCGCCGTGAGATGTACCTGAACCTGCCGCCGGTCGTGCGCGCTCGGCACGCGTTCGACCAGACCGGCCGCTTCGCAACGCGTGACCAGCGCCACGGTGCCATGCGAGGACGCCTGCAGCCGTTCGGCGAGTTCGCCCACGGTGGCCCAGTCGCGGTCTGGAAAGGCGCGGGTGTGCAGCATCAGCATGTATTGCAGCGGCGTCACGCCTTCGGCGTGCACGATCTCTTCGGAATAGCGCAGAAAGCGGCGCAGACGATAGCGGAACTCGGAAAGCTCCTCCAGATCGGCGCGCGATATCGGCTCCGTGGCCTTGCGGCGTGGCGATGTCATGAAGCGTTGCCGTACCGGTCAGCTCAGCGGCTTGACGTAATCTTCCGAAAGCCAGTAGCTCATCTGACCGTGCGGGCCGTTGATGAGCACCGCGCGCGGATCGTCGACGCCGTCGTCCGCGATGGTGCACGCAATGGTGCCGTCCGGAATCATCGTGACCTGCTGCGCGTTCGCGAGCCGCGCGAGCTTCTGCGCGCTGAGCGGGTAGAGATGGCTATAGATGTCGTAACTGATCGCGCCCGGCGCGTCGCCCTCGATCCGCACTTGCGGACCCTCGGTGCAGGTATGCGCGAACGCGCTCGCCGTCCAGACGCCGGCCAACGCGGCAAGGAAAAGTCGCTTCATGGGTTTCCTCTGCTGAATCAAGACTGCGTTCGACACGGTGCGCGCAAGCTCGTGCATGCCACGCCGAACGCCCGCATCGGCGGGCTCTCAACCTGCATTATACGTTTCTTACGATCTGAAGGTATTTCACATCGTGACATTTCGCGCGATCCGGCCGCGATTGCAGCGTTTTTTCGCGAGCCCGATCGGGCGTTGGGTTTACGCGCTCGCGATCGAATGAGCGACATTGGCGTGACATTGCACGCACATAACCCCCGGATTACCAATTCGTTATCTGCATTCCGTTTCATGTTCGCTTAAGCCAGCGAGACACAAAATGGATTCGCCTTCACCCGTAGTCAATCCGATTTACTTATTCGAGGATGAATCCATGAAAGCCAAATTGTTTGTTTCGATGATCGTTGCCGCCGCCATGTTGCCGAGTGTGGTTTTTGCGCAATCGTCATTCCCGTCGCACGATCCGGTCTCGCGTGCCGAGGTCAAGGCGCAAATCGTTCAGGCCGAACACGACGGCACCTTGCATCCGTCCAATACGCGTTTCCCCGACCCCGCAATCCACGCCCGGACGCATACGCAGAACGACAGCGCATACGGCATGACGCCCGCGAGCTATTCGCAGTCTGGCGGCGCCGTCGCGCCGCAATCCGTCAAAGCGATTTACGAACACCATTGAAGCGCGCCATTCATTGCTATTCACCGCCATTCGACGTTTTCGCCACGGGCCGTGGCGAAGATGTCGAAAATGTAATGGGGCGGTTATCCGCTTGACCGCTACGCGTGCGCGAACCCGGTAGAATCGCGCCATCAGGGAGGCGGGATACAGCCGGAGAAAACACATGCGAGTCCTCGTTATCGAAGACGAGCCCAAAACGGGCGCCTACGTGAAAAAAGGCCTGGAGGAATCGGGCTGCAGCGTGGACCTCGCGACCGACGGCGCTCAGGGGCTGCTGCTCGCGCAGGAAGAGGAGTACGACGTGATCGTGCTCGACGTGATGCTGCCGGTGCTCGACGGCTGGGCCGTGCTCAAGCGCCTGCGCGCCAGCAAGCCCACCCCGGTGCTGTTCCTGACCGCGCGCGACGACGTGGCCGATCGCGTGCAAGGGCTCGAACTCGGCGGCGACGATTACCTCGTCAAGCCGTTCGCCTTCGTCGAACTGCTCGCGCGCGTGCGTACACTGGCGCGGCGCGGTCCGCCGCGCGAAGCGGAAAGCATGCGCATCGCCGATCTGGAAATCGACGTGATTCGCCGCCGCGTGAAGCGCGGCACCACACGTATTGATCTCACGCCGCGCGAATTTTCCCTGCTGCAATTGCTCGCACGCCGCCAGGGCGAAGTGCTGAGCCGTACGCAGATTGCCTCGTTTGTCTGGGACATGAATTTCGACAGCGACACCAATGTGGTCGAAGTCGCCATTCGCCGTCTGCGCGCGAAAGTCGACGAAGGCTACCCGGTCAAGCTGATCCACACGGTGCGCGGCGTGGGCTACGTGATGGAAGAAAAGGACGCCGACTGATGCCGCGCCGCTCGCTCGCGGTCACGCTCGCAGTGGCGTTCAGCGCCACGACGCTCGCGGTGTTCGTCTGCGTGGGCTGGTATCTGTATCTCGCGCTCGCGCAGCAGGTGCGCAAGCACGACGATCAGGACGTCGTGCTCGCCGCGCGCCATGTGCGCCGTCTCGCCACCGAACTCGGCTCCCCGCAGGATGCGCTCGCGCACGCGCAGCGCCTTTCGAGCGCCGTGCTCGGCAATCCCGCGCTCGCTCTGCAGATTGTCGATGCGCAGGGCCGCCAACTCGCCGCGCACGACGAGGGAGAAACGTTCGACGAACCGCCCACGCCGCTCTCCAACGCCATCGCGTCGGCCGACGTCGATCTCTCGCCCGCACATGCGGGCGCGCTCGTGCTCGCGCCCGACGCGCGCATTACCGATAGCGCGATTCGCGAATGGCGCAGCGCGCATGGCGTACCCGTGCGCAGCATCGCCTTCGACGTGACGCTGCGCGATGGCGCGACCGTGCGCGTGGCCATCGCGCGCGACATGCGCGGGCCGTTGAGCCTGCTCGATTCGTATCGCGACACGCTCGCGTTCGCGGGTAGCGTGGGCACGCTCGTCGTGCTGCTCGGCAGTTACGCGTGGATTCGTCTCGCGCTGCGGCCCTTGCGCCAGATTGCCGAGCAGGCGCGCGAAGTCACCGCGTATCGGCTCGATCAACCTATTCGCGTGAAGCACGTGCCGGGCGAACTGGCGACGCTGGTGGCCTCGCTGAACGCGATGCTCGAACGTTTGCACGCGGGTTTTCAGCGGCTTTCGCAATTCACCGCCGATCTCGCGCACGACATGCGTACGCCGTTGAGCAATATTCGCGGCGCGACGGAAATCGCGCTCGCGCGTCCGCGTCCCGAAGAGGAGTATCAAACGGTGCTCGCGTCGAATCTCGAGGAATGCGAGCGACTGTCGCGCATGATCGAGAACGTCATTTTTCTGGCGCGCGCGGAGCATCCTCGCTTTGAAACGCGTCGTCGCGCCGTGAACGTGCACGACGAACTCGAACGCATCGCAGGCTATTTCGAAGGGCTTGCGGAAGAGGCGGGGCTGGCGATTCGCGTCGATGGCGGCGGCACCGTGAATGTCGACGTCGAATTGTTTCGTCGTGCGCTGAACAATCTGATTGCGAATGCGCTGCGCTATACGCCGGCGGGCGGCACGATCGTGTTGACAGCGACGCCGTCTGCGCATGCGCTCGATGTCGTCGTCGACAATCCCGGCACGCCAATTGCCCCCGAACATCTCGAACGTATTTTCGAGCGTTTCTATCGCGCCGATCCGTCGCGCACCAGCGCGCCCGATGCGATGGGCTCGGGCGCATCGGCGGGTCTCGGGCTCGCGATTGTGCGCACCGTGATGGAACTGCACGGCGGCAGCGTGCGCGCGGAAAGCGACGCACGCAGCACCCGTTTCATTCTCCGCTTTGTGGACGATGCGGCGTGAAATGCGTCCGCGCGTTTCAATGCATGTCGCTCCACGTGCCGCCTAGCGCCTGAATCAATCGCACGCTGGCATCCATTCTTCGTCCTTCGATCACTACGGCATCGCGCTCGTTCGTGAGCGCAATGGTCTGCGAAGTGACCACGTCGAGATAACTGACCGCGCCCGCATTGAAGCGATTCGTCGTGAGTTGCAGCGCCTGCTGCGCGGCTTGGGCGGCGCGCTGCTGCGTAACCGATTCGTCGGCGAGTGTCTGCAGTGCGGAAAGATTGTTCTCCACCTGTTCGAACGCCACGAGCACCGTTTGCCGATAATCGGCCACCGTGCCGTCGTATTGCGCGGTCGCGCCGTGCAAGGTGGCCGTACGCTTGCCGCCGTCGAACAACGTGCCGACGAGTTGCGGGCCGATCGACCAGAACAGGCTCGGCGCGCTGAGCCAGGGCGCGAAGAACGAGCTTTCGAGTCCCGCCGTCGCGCTCAGCACGAGGTTCGGAAAGAACGCCGCGTGCGCCGCGCCGATCTGCGCATTGGCGGCTGCAACGCGACGTTCGGCGGCAGCGATATCGGGACGTCGCTCGATCAATTGCGCAGGCAGCCCCGGCGGAATTGTCGGCAACGTGAATGACGTGTGTGCGGCAGGCAGCGAAAATATCGACGCCGGCTCGCCAATCAACGTGGCGATCGCGTGTTCGAGTTGCGTCCGATTGACGTCGATATCGCGGGCCTGCGTGCGCGTGCTGTCGAGCTGCGTTTGCGCCTGCGCTACTGCCGAAGCGTCGATCGCACCATTGCGCTGCTGGTTCTGCACGATACGCAGCGCGTCGGCATAAGCCTGTACGCTCGCATCGAGCAATTGCTTTTGCGCGTCGAGCGTACGCAAATCGAAATAGTCGACGGCGAGTTGCGCGCTCATCGCCAGCCGTACGGATTCAAGATCGGCGGCGCTCGCCTGTGCATTCGCGCTGGCGTTAGTGACCTCGTCGCGAATGCGGCCGAATACGTCGGGCTCCCACGTCGCGGAAACGCCCACGGCGTAATCGGGAATCGTCTTGCCCGCAAGCGATGAACCTTCTTTATTCGCCGACGTGCGATAGCGGTCCTGCGCGACGCCCGCGGTAATGGTCGGCAGAAACCCCGCGCGTTGATAATCGGTTAGCGCGCGTGCCTGATTCAGATTGGCGAGCGCCTTGCGCACACTTTGATTCGACACGTCGATGCGCGCTTCAAGCGTATTCAATTCCGAATCGTTGAAGACGGTCCACCACGCGCCGCGCGGCGTGGCATCGGCGGGCGTGGCGACTTGCCACGCGGACTGCTGCGCCGAAGCGTCGGACGCGCCCGCGAAATGCGTGGGAATTTCGACCTTGGGCGCCTGATACGGCGCGACTGTCGAGCACGCGGCAAGCGTGGCGATCACCGTCGCAGCGAGCGCGCGTTTGGGCAGCGTGCAAATGCTCATGATTGCTTCGCTCCCGCGTCATGCGTGGTCGTGGCGATGCTGACCGCTTGCCCATTCGTGATGCTGTCGCCGGGATTGTCGATCACGCGATCGCTATCCGCGAGACCCGACGTGATCTCCACATGCGTGCCGAAATCGCGGCCCAGATGCACGAGCTTGATCTGCACCTTGCCGCTCGCATCGACGATGGCGACGGACACGCCATCGGGGCGGAACAACAGTGCGCTCACGGGAATCTCCAGCGCGGGCGTGGCCGTCGTGAGCGCGAGATGCGCCTGCACATAGCCGCCCGGCAACAGCGCGCCGTCGGCATTATCGACGTCGATTTCCACGCGCAAGGTGCGGCTGGTGGGATCGAGCGCGCCTGCCGTGCGCGCCACGCGCGCATTGAAACGACGCCCCGGATATTGCTGCGTCGTGAGCCACGCCTGCGTCGCGGGCGTGATGCTCGCCGCGTCGTCCTGCGGCACGTCCACGAAAACACGCAGCGTCTGCGTTTGCGACAGATGGAACAACTCGTTGGCGGCGTTGGGCGTGCCCGGCGTGCCGCCCGCGGTGACGAGCGCGCCCACGTCCACGTCGCGCGACGTAATCACGCCGTCGAACGGCGCGGTGACTTTTTCATACGAAACGAGTTGCGTCAGGCGCGCGACGTTTGCTTGCGCGGCGGCAAGCGCGGCCTGTTTCGTCTGCATGTCGCTGGTTTTGGCGTCGGCGTCCTGCTGCGCGACCGACTGGCTTTGCAGCATCGTTTGCCAGCGCGCGGCGGTGGTTTTCGCATAGGCATACGCGGCCTGCGCCGAGGTTTCGTCGGCGCGGGCCGCACGCAATTGCGCGTCGAGATCGGGCGCGGCGATATCGGTGAGCACCTGGCCCGCCTTCACGTGCGTGCCGATGTCGGTGTACCAGTGCGCGATATAGCCGCTCGTGCGTGCGTAAATCGAAGCATCCGAATAAGGCGTGGCCGCGCCTGGCAGCACGAGGTCTTCGCTTGCCGGCGCGTGCTGCGGTTGCACGACCGAAACGGTGAGCGTGTTTTGCGCGGACGTTTGCGCGGCGAGCGCCTGGTTCGCACGCAGGCGCGGCACGACGCCCGCTGCGAGCAACGCGAGCGCGAGCGCGGCGAGCAAGGGCAATGCAAAGGAGCGCGAGCGGCGCTTGGTGCTGCCGCCGCGTTCTTGTGAGTTGTCGATGTCGTTCATGATCGTGAATCGAGCGAGAAATAAGGAGTGTCGATTGAAGCGGCCAGGCGCGGCGTTATTGGTCGGCTTCGGCGGATTGCGCATCGAGCGCGGCGGCTTCCTGGGCCGCTTTCGCCTCGCGCGCCTGAGCGTGTGCTTTGCGCCGTGCGAGCCAGCCGTGGACGATGCTGAACACCACCGGCACGAACATCAGCGTGGAGAGCGTGCCGCACGCGAGACCGCCGATCACGGCGCGGCCGAGCGGTGCATTCTGTTCGCCCCCGTCGCCGAGTCCGAGCGCCATCGGCAACATGCCGATCAGCATCGCGAGCGCCGTCATCATGACGGGACGAAAGCGCGTGAACCCGGCCTGTTCGGCGGCTTCCGCAGGCGCCAGGCCTTCGGCGAGCCGCTCGCGCGCGGCGGTGATCACGAGAATGCTGTTCGCGGTGGCGATGCCGATGCAGAGAATCGTGCCGGTGAGCGCGGGCACGCTGATCGTGGTGTCGGTGGCGAACAGCATCCACGCAATGCCCGCGAGCGAGGCGGGCAGGCCGCTCAGGATAATGAGCGGATCGAGCCACGACTGGAAGTTCACGACCATCAGCAGATAGACGAGCGCAACCGCGAACACGAGACCGCTCAGCAGTCCGGAGAATGCCTCGTGCATGGCCTGCACCTGGCCGCGAATCACGATGGACGAACCCGGCGGCAGTTTCGCTTCCTCGCTCTTCACGATGGCGGCGACGTCGTTCGCCACGCTACCCAGGTCGCGGCCTTGCACTGATCCAAAGATATCGAGCACAGGCTGTACGTTGTAATGCGATACGACGGCTTGTTGCGTGCCGCGCGTAAACGTGCCGAGCGAGCCGAGCAGATTCTGCACGTGCGGCGCGCCATTCGCGGCATTTTGCGGGCCAGCGGTGTCACTCGTTGCCGAACCGGTCAGCGGCAGATTCGCGAGCGCCTGCAGCGAATTCACGTCGTACTGCGGCATCATCACCATCAGCGGATAACTCACGCCGTTCTTCGGGTCGAGCCAGAGATTCGGTGTGGTTTGCGAACTGCCCGAGAGCGCGATCAGCAGGTTCTGCGCGACGTCGCGTTGCAGCAGCCCCGATTGCATCGCCTTGGTGCGATCCACGTCGATATTGATCGCGGGTTCGTCGCCCGGTTGTTGCAGCCGCGCATCGACGAGGCCGCGCACGCCACGCAGTTTCGCGAGCAGATCGTTTGCGACGACGCGATTGGCCGCGAGCTTGTTGCCGACGATTTGAATATCGATCGGCGCGGGCAAGCCGAAGTTGAGAATCTGGCTGACGATATCGGCGGGCAGGAATGCGAAGCTCACGCCGGGAAATGCTTTCGCGAGTTCGTTACGCAGTTGTGCAACATACTGCGCGGTCGGCCGGTGGTCCGGTTTGAGCGACACCATCACATCGGCGTCTTCGGTGCCGATTGGGTCCGACGAGTCATACGTGAGATTGATGCCGCTGACCGGCACGCCGATATTGTCGAGTATCGCGCCTTGTTCCGCGGGGGGAATCACGCTGCGAATGCGTGCTTCCACTTCGTCGGTGAGACGCGCGGTTTGCTCGATACGCGTGCCTGTGGGCGCGCGCAGATGCAAACGGATCTCGCCGGTATCCACGCTCGGGAAAAAGTCGCGGCCCGTGAAGGCGAGCAGTGCGAGCGAAGCAAAACAGCAGCCGAGAAAAATCGGCACGAAGCGGCGTCGTTGCGCGATGGCGCCGGCGAGCGTCGCGCGATAACGCAGACGCAACGCTTCGAAGCGCGCTTCGAATGCGGCCTGAAAGCGCGTAACTTTCGCAACGAAAGCGTTTGCACGCGTTTTGCTGGTTTTATTCCCAGTCGTGCGTTCTTTCAGCAAATAAAGCGCAAGCGTCGGCACAACCGTGCGCGAAAAGAAATACGATGCGCACATCGCGAAGATCACCGCTTCCGCCATCGGCACGAACAGATAATGCGCGACGCCGGTGAGCAGAAACATCGGCGCGAAGACGATGCAGATCGACAGCGTGGAAACGAAGGTCGGCACCGCAATTTCGCCCGAGCCATTAAGAATGGCGTCGTAAAGCAGTTCGCCGTTTTCGAGGTGATGTGTGATGTTTTCGATGGCGACGGTGGCGTCGTCCACGAGTATGCCCACGGCGAGCGCGAGGCCGCCGAGCGTCATGATGTTGATGGTCTGGCCGAGCGCGGAGAGTGCGAGTATCGACGTGAGCACCGCAAGCGGAATCGAGACGGCAATGATCAGCGTCGCACGCCAGCTGCCGAGAAACAGCAGGATCATGAGCGCGGTGAGCGCGGCGGCGATCAGCGCTTCGCGGACCACGCCGCCAATCGCGGCCTTCACGAAGACCGACTGGTCGCCGAGCGGCGTGATCTTCAACGCTTTCGGCAGGCCCGCCGCGATATGCGGCAGCAGCGCGCGCACCTGGTCGATGATCGTCAGCGTCGACGTATTGCCGGTCTTTTCGATCGTGAGCAGCGCCGCGCGCTTGCCGTCGCTGCGCACGATATTGGTTTGCGGCGCGTAACCGTCGCGCACGTGAGCGACGTCGCGCACGTAAATCACACTGCCGTTCACCGTCTTCACCGGCAGGTTGTTGAGCGCGGCGATCGTGTCGGTGCTGCCGTTCATCTGCACGTTGTATTCGCGCGCGCCGATTTTCGCGGTGCCGCCCGGCAGGATCAGGTTCTGCGCGTTGATCGCATTCACCACGTCGAGCGGCGCGAGACCTTTGGCCTGCAAGGCGTGCGGATCGAGATCGACCATGATCTGGCGCACCTTGCCGCCGAACGGCAGCGGCACCGACGCGCCTTGCACGGTCGCGAGCTGCGTGCGAATAAAGCTGTTGCCGAGGTCGTAAAGCTGTTGTTCCGCGAGGGTCGCGCTCGACAGGCCCAATTGCAGGATCGGCACCGTCGAGGCGTTGTAGGTGATGATATTCGGCGGCAGTGTGCCGGGCGGCAGCACGCGCAATATCGACGCGGAATTGCTCGCCGCCTGCGCGATGGCGCGATTGATATCCGCGCCCGGATGAAAGAACACCTTGATGACCGACACGCCATTCAGCGATTGCGATTCGATGTGTTCGATATCGTCGACGTCGGACGTCAGCGCGCGTTCGTAATTCGACGTAATGCGCTGCGCCATGTCCTGCGCCGAAAAGCCGTTATACGACCAGACGATGCTGACCACCGGAATATCGATGTTCGGAAAGATATCGGTGGGGGTGCGAAGAATCGCGAGCGGTCCCGCGATCAAGATGAGAATCGCGAGAACGGCGAACGTATAAGGGCGGCGCAGGGCGAGCCGGACAATCCACATGACGAACCTGTTTGACGGTGAGCGGGCGCGGTGTGCAGAGCAACGCGCGCGCAAAGCGGGCAGAAGTCCGCAGTCTGACGTCGGGGGCTTTGCCGCAGGGTGACCGTCGGATTACAAAATCGTCATGTGGCGAGGCGGATCAGACCTCGATGGTGCGCAGCGGATCGAAGGCGCGGTTTTCCCAGACCAGTTCGTCGGCGCGTTGCGCCTCGCCGGCATTGAGCGGGTAACCGCGCGGATTTGTCACGACGCGCGCGCCATTCGCACGATAGTCGAACGAATCGTGCACATGGCCGTGAATCCAGAGATTCGCGTAGGGCAGCAAATAACGCAGGTCGCTGAGAAAGGCGGGATTGTCGGGATGCGTGGCAAAGCGGTCGTGAATCGAATCAGGCGAAATACCGTGATGCGTGACCACGATCGTTTTGCCCTTGAACGGTGCAGCGAGTTCGCGTACGAGCCACGAAACCGAGCGCTGATGTTCGAGCAAGGCGTCTTCGGGGCTGAACGGCACGCGGCCGTCGAGCGTGATCGCGCTGTGATCCGAATTGGTGTCGAGCGCATATTGCATGTCGCGCGCGCGATTGCCATACAGCGCGTAATCGGTCCACAGGCAACAGCCCAGAAAACGCACGTTGCCGATCACGGTCGCGCTGCGTTCCAGAAAATGCACGTGCGTGCCTTCGGCTCGCGCGTGCAGCGCCGCGGTCACGTCGGGCCATGCGCCGCCATAGGCTTCATGATTGCCGCAGACGTAGACGACCGGCACGGGCCAGTTCGCGAAGGCGTCGAGGGCTTGGGTGCCCCGATGAATATCGCCCGCGAGCACCAGCACGTCGGCGCCGGGAGTGGGCGGAAAAGGGGGCGCCTCGGCAAAGCGCGCGTCGAGCGCGTCGAGGTGCAGATCGGAGGCGATCTGAATACGCATAAGGGTCCTGCCAACGAAGCGGAGAATCGAACGCTGCGTATTATCGCGAATCCAGCCGGTCGGGTGCAGTCTGGCTTACATTCTCCGTCTCGGCGCGATCCACCGTAGTGGTTGTATTCGCGAGAGCGGCTGCCTTGGGTGCGTTCTCCTCGATCTGCCAGGCAACAAGTCCGGGCAGATAAAACAGCAGATCGCGCAGGCGGCGCGCGCCCGCGAGCGCGAGGCAGGTGGGTGCGTCGATGCCGAGCACCGAGCCGATCAGCACGAAACTGCCTTCCTGTACGCCCAGACTGCCGGGCACGAGAAACGCAATGCTGCTGGCAAGCTGAATGAGCGCTTCGAATACGAAGGCCTGTGCGAACGTTGCATTCACACCCAATGCGTGCAACGCAATCCAGATTTCAAGCGCGAGGCCGAGGCATTGCAGCGTTTGCCAGATCACGAGGTATTGCATCACCACGGACGTCTGGCGCCAGACCGATTTAATCGAATCGTCGATACGCCGCGAATTACCCATCAGTCCATAGACCTTACCACCCGTTACGCGATTGACGAGATTCGCCGCACGCTCGAACGGACGCGCGTGTTGCACGAGCGCGAACAGCAACAGGATCGGCATGAAGAGCGCAATGCCCAGCGCGAAATGCGCGGCCACGCGTGCGCCCATGCTGCTCGTTTGCGCCAGTAGATACGCGATGGCCAGCAGCGCGAAAATCACCTGGCTGATGAGCGTGAGCTGTATATCGGTGACGAGACTCGCGACGATGGCGGCAGGGCGCACGCCCTGGCGGCCGAGCAGGCGGAACGACACCAGTTCGCCGCCGATGCGGGCAACCGGCAGCAGTCCGTTCACCGATTCGCGTATCCAGACGAGCCTAAGCATGAACGCGAGCGTAGGGCGCTGCGCGCGCCGGATCAGCAGACGCCAGTCCCACGCATTCGCGAGCATGGGCAGCACGTGAACGAGCGCCGCGAGCACGAGACCGAAGCCGGCCTTGCGCATCAATTCGACGATGGTTGCGGGATTGTCTCGCCAAACGAGCCAGATCGCGAAGAGCAAACCGCATAGCGCGGCGACGCGACCGACGTGCTTCATATTCATTCTGGTCCAGCTTGTATAAGGAAGTTCACGCGTTTTCGATGCGGCCAATGGCTCATTCATCGGAGGAAAGCGTCAGCATGCCCGCGCTGTTCACGCGAAAGCGGCGTCCCCGCCACATGACATGCGAGGAAAGAAAACTGCTGAGATACACCGTGAATTGCACGATATCCCACATCGGCAGCAGCCACCAGCCTTTGGAGGATTGCGCCGTCGCGCGGTCGATGCGCCAGCGCAGCAGTTGGCGTGCCGCGAGGGCGAGCAGCAGCACGCCCGACGAAGCCAGTGTGCCGCTCGACGCGAGCAGCGCCAGCAACGCGTAGGGCATTGGATGCATCAGGCACGCGCCGAGATGGCCGAGTCGATCAGCGGCGCGGATGGTGCGGCTCCAGCGCAATTCATGTGTGAACAGCGCGGAAAACGTGGCCTCGGTGCAGGCGTGACGAACAAGATGCGAGGGCACCGCGACGGTCGTGCCGATGCGGCGCGCGGCTTCGCCAAGCGCGTGGTCTTCGGCGAGATGATGCGAGAACTGCGCGAGTCCGCCGATGGCGTCGAGCGTGGCGCGCGTCATGGCGATCGTCTGGCCAAAGCACGGGCGTGCGCGGCCAATAGCCAGTCCCGTCACCACGCCGGGCAGGAAATGGTAATTGGTGGCGGCGACCGAACCGCGCGTCCAGAAACCGGGCGCAGGAATGCCGCGATAGGCGCAGGTGACGATGCCCACGCCCGGCTGCTCGAGTTCGCCCGCGATTGCGCGCAGATAACCGCGATCGACGCTCACGTCGCTATCGGCGAAACACAGCACGTCGTGGCGCACATGATCGAGCATGTTGACGAGATTCGCGACCTTGCGATTGGGGCCATAAAGACGCGAATCGACGACTACCGCAATATCCGCTTCGGGAAAGCGCGCGCGCAGCGCATTCACCACGTTCAGGGCTTCGTCGTTGGCGTCGTGTACGCCGAATACGTGCTGCACCGGCCCCGGATAATCCTGATCGAAAAAGCTCGCAAGGTGATCCTCGAGTTGCCACTCCGTACCGTGCAGCGGCTTGATCAGTGTGACGCCGGGAAAATGTGCCGGCACTGCCGCGTTGCGCTGGAAAAAGCGGTCCACGTTCCACGCGGCGAACAAGGTATAAGCGATGCCGATCGCCGCGAGCATGGAAAAGGCCAGTGTCGCGAGGCACGCCAGGAAATGCGCGACAGTATGCGTGGTGGCTTTGTCGATGGCGATCATCGCCAGCAGAGAAAGACCGACGCACGCAATGGTCAGCGCCTTGAGCGAATGGTCGTCGTGTGTACGAGGCGTACGCATCATGCTGCGCGCACCGAGGTGAGCGAGCGCGCGCCGCCGTCGAATCTCTTATTCGACGGAGCCAGCCAGAACAGCGTTTTCATAGGTTGAGTGTCGCCCTGCACGGGTCTATGCCCGGACATAGTGTCGGTGAAGATGGTGACGCAGCGAAGTCAGAACTTCGGGTCTGAATAATGGGGCGCATCGTGACGGCCGGCGAATGCGCCGTGTGCATCGTCGAGTTTCGGCTCGCAAAGCAGGCAATGCAGGCTGACCAGCACACGATGAGGGCAATCGTGTGACATCCACTCCATTCCCGGCGCGTGGCTGGCATCACGCAGAAAGCCGCGGCTCGCCGCGTGACGAAACGCCGCGTGCGCCATTGTGCGCACGAGCAGTGCGATCAAAACGATCGATACCGCGGCAGCCAGATGAAAGGTGGGATTGTCGAAGCGTTCGATCGGCGCGCCCAGAATCAGTACGCCAATAAAGACCATGCCTTGAATTGCGAGTGCAGCGAGAGCAGCAACCAGAATATGTGCTTGCCACTGGCGAATCGTCCAGAATTTCACGTGTGCGACTCCAGCGGTCCATGCCACGACGGACATGTGTGGGTTTCAAATTCCATGCGGAACCATTCATTTCGATTGCGGTAAAACATGCGCCATTCAACGCGCCGCATTCGAGATCCCGCGATCGTACGAGCTACTAGCTGAAGGCATGCTTAAGGCAACGTCGTGCGACGGAGATTCTCGTCACTTATATTTGACGAATCGTTACAGCACGTGCGCGAGTACGTTTTTTGATATCGATTTTCATTACGATTTGCCGTCGCAATGACTGTGAATATCTTCACGATTGATCAGGATAGCAAACCAATTGAGTCGGATGTATGTCGGCTTTATGTCGTCTACTTTTCATCGTGAAAGATTCACATGATTCATTACGATAACTTTCCAATACTTTCATTTGCGCCTGGCAAAAAACGGCCGCCGGTCAACGGCGGCCTTCAAGACACACGCCGGCTCGGGCGATGCCCGCCGACTTGCATGCGTCCAACAATGCAAGACGCGGGATCATCTCAGCAGGTTCGGTGCCTGGTTCGACAGACGAATGCAAACGAATCAGCGGATGAATCGGAAAGCGTCGATCCATGCCTACGCAACGAGGTACGGACTGCGCCTCACGTTTGCCGGGCAAAATACGCGAAATTCGACCGGCTCCGTGCCAGGTGAGTCGGCAACGATGCCGCTCGCGTGCAGCGCATGCTGGAGCGCGGCGATCACCTGACCGTCCGGGTCCTGATCAATGGCGATATCCATGATGCCGGCGTCGATGTATTGCCGATGAATGTCGAGCATTTCGTGGCCGATCCACACCACGTCGCCCGCGAGTCCCGCTTTGCGCAGTGCGGCTTCGATACCCGCCGATCCATAACCGGTGTTGTAGATGCCCGCGAGTGGACCGTGCCGCAGCGCGGCGTTCACGGCGCGATAGCAGCGGTCGTCGGCGTCTTGCGATTCGTTGGGCGAGACTTCGCAGACGAACTGCGGATAGCGTTCCGCGATCTGCTCGCGGCAGCCTTCAATGCGGTCGGTGTGTGCGCGATAGTCGAGTCGGGCCGGCAACAACAGCACGCGACCCGGTTTCGCGAGGCGGCCGAGAAAATAGCCTGCCGTGCGGCCTGCGCGCCGATTGTCGATGCCCGCGAAATGCTGTCGCTCGATACCGCCGATGTCGGTGACCATCGTTACGACGGTTTCGCCGCGCGCGATCGCGGCGGCCAGTGCGGCGCGCACGTCGGGCGTGTCTCGCGCGGTAACGATGAGCGCGGCGCGGCGGTGACGGGCGTGGCCGATCGATTCAGTCAGACGCGCTTCGTCGGCGGCGCTCAACAGCGTGCGATGCACGACCACGCGACGGTCGAGCATCTGCATTGCGCGCTGCAAGGCCTGGCGCAAGCGATGGAAGAAGGGGAGATCGCTGTCCGGCAGCAGCACGTCGATATGCACGAGGCCGTGATGCGTGTCGGGCATCAGGCGCGGCACGCCAAGCTGTTTCGCGGCGGCCACGACGCGCTCGCGCGCCTGCGCCGAGACGCTGCCACGTTCGTTGAGCACGCGGTCGACGGTCGTCGTGCTGACGCCCGCAAGCTCCGCGATTTCGACGAAGCGCGCGGTGCGCTTACGCCAGTGCGATGGCGTTGGTGACGGCGATGGCGTTGCCTTCGGCACGTTGCGTCTCCTCGTTGTCGTCTTTTGTCATGCTGCGGTGCACGCTGATTGCGCGATCGCTCCGGCTACGCTAGAAGAAAGACGAAATTTCGTCAATCTTCGCATTGAGTCGCGTCGCGCGCTCACCTATGTTCGTCACATGAGCGCCGCGCATACGACACGGCGCCATACCGGACAAGGTGGCACAGGTGGCGCACAGGCAAACTGCGGAAAAAACCATGGAGACGGCCGCGCATCCGGCGCGCGAGGCGTATCGCTTGATTGGCGGTGCGGGCGAGCGCGCGCAGGCCGCCGGTCTCGTCAACGCGGACTGGTACAAATGCCCCGTGCCGCGCGCCACGATGAAGCAATTGATGCAGCGCAGCGACGGTCGTGCGATTCGCGACACCGTGCTCTGGTATCTATCGATCATCGCGAGTGCTGCCGTGGCGGGCTACGCGTGGTATCTGCATTCGCTCTGGGCGATTCCGGCTTTTCTGCTTTACGGCACGCTCTATTGCAGTCCCGCGGATTCGCGCTGGCATGAAGCGGGACACGGCACGGCTTTCAAAACGCGCTGGATGAACGACGCGCTGTATCAGGTCGCTTCGTTTCAGGTTTTCCGCCGCGCCACGGTCTGGCGCTGGAGCCACGCGCGCCACCATACGGATACGCTTGTGGTCGGGCGCGATCCGGAAATCGGCGCGCAACGTCCCACCGATTGGTTCGCGCTCGCGCTCAATATCTTCGCGATCAAACACGTGGCGCACGAATTGCCGCGCATGATCAGCGCAGCGTTCGGGCGGATCGGCGCGGAAGAAGAGACCTTTATTCCCGCATCGGAATGGAAAAAGGCGACGCGCGAGGCGCGCATTTCACTGGGTATTTACGCGCTCGTGCTGGCTGCGTGCATTGGCTTTCGCTCGATCTTGCCGTTGCTTTACATCGGTCTGCCGAGCCTGTATGGCGCGTGGCTCTATCTGTATTTCGGGCTAACACAACACGCGGGCCTGCCCGAGAACGTGCTCGATCATCGGCGCAATTGCCGTACGGTGAAGATGAATCCGCTCTTTCGGTTTCTTTACTGGAACATGAATTATCACGTCGAACATCATATGTTTCCGATGGTGCCGTTTCATGCGCTGCCGAAACTGCACGACGTGGTGAAAGCCGATATGCCCACGCCGTATACCAGCACGCTCGCGGCATACGCGGAGATCATTCCGGCGCTGGTGCGCCAGACGCGTGATCCGTCCTATGCGGTCGCGCGGCCCATTCCGGAAGCGGGCGCCGCACAGGCATAAAGCACGACAACAATCATCGACACGACAATCAGGAGACGAACATGACGCAATGGATCGACGCCGCGGCGCTCGACGATATCGAAGACGAAGACGTGATGCGTTTCGATCACGCGGGCCATACCTACGCGATCTACCGCATTGGGGCGGATGTGTATGCGAGCGACGGACTCTGCACGCACGAGCAGGTGCATTTGAGCGAGGGACTCGTGATGGGCCATGTGATCGAATGTCCGAAACACAATGGCCGTTTCGACGTGCGAGACGGGCGCCCGTTGTGTGCGCCCGTGTGCGAAAAACTCCAGACGTGGCCCGCGAAAGTGGAGGGCGGCCGCATTCTGCTCGAAATCTGATGAATCGATGCAGGGCGCGCCGCTTATTTCACGGGCAAACCGAGAATGCCGCAGTAAAACGCGTATTCGGCCTTGAGCGCGTGCGCCTGATTCACCGCCTTGCGAAAACCGTGCCGCTCGTCGGCGTAATAATGCGCTTCCACGCGCACGCCGTTTTCTTCCAGCGCGGCGGCCATGCTGCGCGTTTGATCGGGCGTCACGACGGCGTCGAGTTCGCCCTGGAAGAAAATCACCGGCACGCGAATATCGCTCGCGTGCAGTAGCGGTGTGCGAGCGCGATAGCGTTCGAGATCGGCAACCGGGTCGCCAATCAGCCAGTCGAGATAATCGGCTTCGAACTTGTGCGTGTGCTCGGCGAGCGTGAGCGGATCGCTCACGCCATACAGGCTGCCGCCGCCGCGAAATACGTTGCGGAACGCCAGCGCGCAGAGCGCCGTGTAGCCGCCGGCGCTGCCGCCGCGAATGAAGGCGCGCGCGGGATCGATACGCTGTTGTCCGGCCAGCCAGGCGACGACATTGCAGGCGTCGTCGACGTCGGCCACGCCCCAGTTCTCGCGCAGCGCTTCGCGAAACGCGCGGCCATAGCCGGTGCTGCCGCGATAATTCAGATTGACGACGGCGAAGCCGCGCTGCGTCCAGTACGGAATGCGCGGATCGAACACGGGATAGCAGGCCGAAGTCGGACCGCCGTGAATGAACAGCACGACGGGCGGCGCTTTCACGTCGCCTTCGGGCGCGTAGAAATAGCCATGCGCGTTGCTGTGCGATTCGCCATGCGCGTGCTGCTCGTCGTCGTAGCCGCTGGGGAATTGCAGAATCTCCGGCTGCGGAATACGCGCGTCCGGCATCATCGGCGACACTTCGGCGAGCACACGCACGCGATGATCGCGACGTCCTATCGCGAGCACGGCGGCGGGGCAACTCGGTGAAGCGGCGATGCAATAAAGATGCTCCGCGTCGGCGGCGAGATTGCGAAAGCGGCTGTATTCGGCGGCGAGTTCGTGGCATGCGCCATCGGCGTCGCGATGGCCGAGTTTGCCCCAGCCGTGCTCCATCCATGCGCCCAGATTCGTGCCGTCGTCGAGCGCGATCCAGCTGCGTCCGCCGAGTTGCCACGGCGCGGCAGCGTGGTCGGCGGGCGTGCTCGGCAGGGCTTCGAGCGTGCCGCCGGATTCGCGCCAGGGCTGCCAGAAACCGGCGCGATCGCTCAGGCAGAACAGATGGCCGTGCGCGTCGAAATGCGGCTGTTGCAACGCTTCTTCGCGTGCGTCGCCGGCGAGTGTGCGCGGCGCGCTCCAGCCTTGCGCACTGCGTTCGCTAAGACGCAATTGCGTCGACGTCCACGGCTGATGCGGGCGTTGCCATTCGATCCACGCCAGTCGCGAACCGTCGGGGCTCAGGCAGGGCGCGGCGTAAAAATCGCCGCCTTCCGCGAGTACCGAGCGCGCGCCGTCATCGAGTGCAATCGACACGAGGCGATGCGTGCCGCCGTCTTCTTCCACTGCGAGAATCGCGCCGTGGCTGAAGCGCAGATCGCCATAGCGTCGCGTGCCTTGCGTGAGTGTAACGGGCGCGCTATGACCGTCGATCGGCTGACGATAAAGCTGCTGATCTTTCTCGTTGACGAAGACGATCGCGTCAGCGGCAATGCAAAATGAACCGCCGCCGTATTCGTAGACGCGTCCACGCACGCTGAAACCATCGGGCGTCAAACAGCGCGGCGTGTTGCCCGCTTCGCGCGGCACAGCGTGCCAGATCCGGCACACGGCATCGGCAGGATCGTACGCCGACCAGAATGCGCCGCGCTCGCTCGCGGCCAGTTCGATGAAATCCTTGCCGGCCGCCACGGCCTGCTCGGCGGTCATGCGCTCAGGGATTGCCGAGCGTGCGGGAGTTTCGGTCATTGCGGAAGATGAGCGGTTGAGTCGTGGGCACCGGCTGTGCCGCCTCGCTGCGCGCCTGCACGATGATGCGGTGCTCAGGCGATTTTCCGCACACGGGGTCCGCGTTCGCCGCGTCGCCGGTCAGCATGAAAGCCTGGCAGCGGCAGCCGCCGAAGTCTTTCTCTTTTTCGTCGCACGAGCGGCACGGCTCGGGCATCCACGCGTCGCCGCGAAAGCGGTTGAAGCCGAACGAGTCGTACCAGATGTGGCGCAGATCGTGATCGCGCACGTTGGGAAACTGGATCGGCAACTGGCGCGCGCCATGGCACGGCAGCGCGGTGCCGTCGGGCGTGACAGTGAGAAAAATCGCGCCCCAGCCGCCCATGCAGGCCTTCGGACGCTCCTCGTAATAATCGGGCGTCACGAAAATCAGCTTGCACGGATTGCCGCTGGCTTCAAGTTTCGCGCGGTATTCGTTGGTGATGCGTTCCGCGCGTTCGAGCTGTTCGCGCGTCGGCAGCAATTGCGCGCGATTGAGTTTGGCCCAGCCGTAAAACTGGCAGGTCGCGAGTTCGACGAAATCGGCTTCGAGCGCAATGCACAACTCGATGATGCGGTCGATGTCGTCGATGTTATAGCGGTGCGTGACGAAGTTCAGCACCATCGGGTAACCGTGTGCCTTCACGGCGCGCGCCATCGCGAGTTTCTGCGCGAAAGCCTTGCTCGAACCGGCGAGCATGTTGTTGACCTGCTCGTCGCTCGACTGAAAACTGATCTGAATGTGATCGAGTCCCGCCCGCTGAAAATCGGCGATCTTCTGTTCAGTGAGGCCAATGCCCGACGTAATCAGATTGGTGTAATAGCCGAGTTTGCGCGCTTCGCCGATCAATTCGGCGAGGTCCTGGCGCACCAGCGGCTCGCCGCCGGAAAAACCGATTTGCGCCGCGCCCATCGCGCGCGCTTCGGTCATCACGCGAATCCAGTCCTGCGTGCTCAGTTCGTTGCCCTGACGCGCGAAATCCACGGGATTCGAGCAATAAGGGCATTGCAGCGGGCAACGGTACGTGACTTCGGCGAGCAGCCACAGCGGCAGGCCGACGTTCGGCGCCGCCGTGGTGGCGGAGCCCGTCGAGGCGGCGGGCGAAAGCGTGAGTTCAGACAAGATCGATCCAGTGCTTTTCACGCGCGACGAGCATGAATTGCTCGACGTCTTCGGCCAGTTCCGGCGCGCCGGGGAATTGCGTATTCAACTGGTCGATGATGGCCGCGACGCTGCGCTCGCCGTCGATCAGCGAGCCGATCGCCGAGGCGCTTTCATTGAGCTTCACCATGCCCTCGGGATAGAGCAGCACGTGCGCGTTCTGCGCGGGCTCGTATTGAAAGCGATACCCCCGGCGCCAGACCGGTTTCAGATTGCGGTCGAAATTCACAGTGTGGTTCCTTTTAAACGCCCTTATGCCAGACGCGCTCGTTCGTGACCGAATGATAGGGCGGGCGGCCGAGTTCATAAGCCATCGACATCGCGTCGAGCATGGTCCACAGAATGTCGAGTTTGAATTGCAGGATCTCCAGCATACGCTGCTGGCTTTCAAACGTCGTGTAATGCTGCAACGTGATCTGCAAACCGTGCTCGACGTCGCGACGCGCCTGGCTTAGACGCGAGCGGAAATATTCGTAGCCGCGCGGGTCGATCCACGGATAATGCGTCGGCCACGTATCGAGGCGCGACTGGTGAATTTGCGGCGCGAACAGCTCGGTGAGCGAGCTGCTCGCGGCTTCCTGCCAGCTCGCGCGGCGAGCGAAATTCACGTAAGCGTCGACCGCGAAACGCACGCCCGGCAGCACCAGTTCCTGCGAACGCAATTGCTCGGGATCGAGCCCGACCGCTTCGCCCAGACGCAGCCACGCTTCGATTCCGCCGTCTTCACCCGGCGCGCCGTCGTGGTCGAGCAGACGCTGAATCCAGAGGCGACGCACTTCGCGATCGGGACAATTGGCGAGAATCGCCGCGTCCTTCATCGGAATGTTGACCTGGTAGTAGAAGCGGTTGGCCACCCAGCCCTGGATCTGCTCGCGGGTCGCACGGCCCTCGTACATCGCCACGTGATACGGATGGTGAATGTGATAGAACGCGCCTTTGGCGCGCAGGGCCTGTTCGAATTGTTCGGGAGTGAGGGCGGGTTGGCTCATGGTTCGGTCCAATGGCGTCGCGGCGAAATCGCGCGCGGCTCAGGAAAGCGCGCTCAGCGCGCGCTGTAATCGGCGTAGTCGGGGGCGCGTGACGGGCGCATCGCAATCATCAGATCTCGATGCTCATGCCGTCGAACGCGACTTCCACCTGGCGGCGCGCGAGTTCGGCGCGCTCGGGCGAATCTTCATCGAGAATCGGATTCGTATTATTGATGTGCGTGAGAATCTTGCGCGCACGCGGAAACTGTTCGAGCACTTCCAGCATGCCGCCTGTGCCGCTTTGTGCGAGATGGCCCATCTGGCGGCCCGTGCGCGTGCCCACGCCGCGTTGCTGCATTTCGTCGTCGGTCCAGAGCGTGCCGTCCACGAGCAGGCAGTCGGCCGCATGCATGCGTTCGAGCAGCGCGGCGTCCACTTCGCCGAGGCCAGGCGCGTAAAACAGCTTGCCGCCCGTGCGCAGATCTTCGATCACGAGGCCGATGTTATCGCCTTCATGCGGATCGTGACGATGCGGCGAATACGGCGGCGCGGCGCTACGCAGCGCGAACGGCGAGAAACGCAGATTGGGACACGCGGGAATCTGGAACGCCTCGCCTGAAACGATCGGGTTCCAGCGCAATCCGCCGTTCCAGTGCTGCAGCATGGTGAACAGCGGAAAGCCCGTGCTCAGATCCTCGTGGACCATGTCGGTGCACCAGACGTCGTGCGGGCAGCCTTCGCGCAGGCTCAGCAGACCGGTCGTGTGATCGATCTGGCTGTCCATCAGCACGATGGCCGCGATGCCGGTGTCGCGCAGCGCGCGGTTCGGCTGCATCGGCGCGAAGCCCTGCAATTGCGCGCGGATGTCCGGTGAGGCGTTGCAGAGCACCCACGAAACGCCGTCGTCGGAAACGGCAATCGACGATTGCGTGCGCGCCTGGGCGCGAATGCGGCCGCTACGAAAGCCCGCGCAATTGGCGCAATTGCAGTTCCATTGCGGAAAGCCGCCGCCGGCTGCGGAGCCGAGAATTTGAATATGCATGCTTGATGAAAGGCGACGCCGCTGTGCGTGTCAAGCGCGTCAAGAGAAAAAGCCCCGGCGGGCCGGGGCTATCGTGACCGTCGATGCTGCGAATTAACGGTTCGAGATGTACATCGTGATTTCAAAACCGAGACGCAGGTCGGTATAAGCGGGCTTGGTCCACATGGCGGAACTCCTTTCGTTGAAACGGGTTGAACAGGCGGACGCCGGGTGAGCGAACACGCGCGCCATCCGCCTCACGCGCATCGTATCAAATTTGGGCACGATGACGCATTGAGGTTTGCAATTGGTGTTTTCCGCTACATGAAATGCCGCGAATTCCTCTGATTATTGCTATCTGAGCAAAAATAAGGGAATGAATTGCATCATTGCGCAATTCGACGAGATGGGGCGTGCGTTGTGAAATGTAAGAAGATCGAAGTCACGCTAATTGATCGCGCTCGCAAAGGCGTTGAATGACGGATTGCAATGTCACACGGCCTCTCCACGCTTGAATCGGGGCTTCGAATTTGATCCAGCCCTCGTTAAAGCCGTCGAGCATGCGCATGCGCGGCAGTGGATTGAGCATGCCCTGGGCGCGAAATTGCGCTTCCCAACTTTCACGCGGTACGCCGTGCGCGCGCACCGGTTGACCCAGCACTTGCGCGAAGGCGGCGGCGATCTCGTTCGGCGTCACGCGGCGTGGACCTTCGAGTTCGACCACGCGCGCGCCGTCCCACGTTTCCTGCAGCAACTGCGCCGCGGCACGCCCGATATCCTCGGTCGCGACCATCGGCACAGGTTTGTCGAGCGGTTGCAGGAAGCTCGCGATCGTGCCCGATTCGCGTGCGGGCTGGACATCCCACGCGGCATTCTCGTAGAACCACGCCGCGCGTAGAAAGGCGACCGGCGAGGGCAGCGTGTGCAACGTGGTCTCCATCAGGCCGAGCTGCGTGAGCAGATTCGATTCGCGCGCCTGGGCGCCGATGGTCGACAGTACGACCACGCGTTCCGGTCGCGCCGCGCTCAACGCCACGCGCAGCGCCTCGATCGTGCGCTTCGATTCTGCGAAATCGGGCGAAGGATCGAAAACCGGCGGCAGCAACACGAATACGCCGCGCGCGCCTTCGAATGCGTGGCGCAGTGCGTTGGCGTCGTTCATATCGGCGAGCGCGATTTCGCAGCCTTGCGCCGCCCACGACGCGCCTTTTTCGGCGCTGCGCACGACCGCGCGCACCGCTTGTTGCTGGGCGATCAGCGTGCGCGCGAGTGCGCCGCCAACCTGACCTGTGATTCCCGTAATGGCGTACATCTGCATGCTCCCGTTCAGTGGTGCGAGGAAAGTGTTCGACGCTTCGAATTGTGGGCGCGGCGTGTGCGTTACACCATGACATGGAAGGCATGGGACTCATGACACAATGGCATCAATCCACGACGAGCGTGGCAGGAGATTCACGATGTCTTTCGACGAACGCATACTCAACGGCATGGGCGTGATGACGGCCATCGTCGACAGCGGCAGTTTCGCGGGCGCGGCCGAGCGCCTCGACATGTCGCAATCGGGCGTGAGCCGCTCGGTCGCGCGGCTCGAAGCGCGGCTCGGCATCCGCCTGTTCGATCGCACCACGCGCACCGTCACGCTGACCGACGAAGGGCGCCGGTTCTACGCGCAAGTGGTGCCGCTGCTCGACGGACTCGAAGACGCGGCGTCGGCGGCGGCAGGTGGGGCGAGCGCAGTGCGCGGGCGGCTGCGCGTGAATGTCGATCCGTTCTTTTCGAAGATCGTGCTGAGTCCGTGCATCGGCCAGTTCATCGAGCGTTATCCCGAACTCGACGTCGATCTCTTCACGCGCGACGCGCTCGGCGATATGGTGGCCGACGGTTTCGATCTCGCGGTGCGCTTCGGCGTGCCGCGTCCGTCGACGCTCATTGCGCGCAAGCTGCTGGACACGCGCATCGTCACGGCGGCGTCGCCGGCTTATCTGAAGAAGCGCGGACGCCCGCTCAAACCCGCAGATCTCGAACGCGAACCGCATCAGTGCATTCACTATCGCGACCCGGAAACGGGGCGGCCGTTCGTGTGGGAGTTTCACCGGCCGCGCAAGAAACTCGTGATTGCGGCGCGCGGACGGCTGATGGTGAACGATGTCTCGACCATGCACGGCGCGTGTCTGGCGGGCCACGGCATTGCGCAGATCATGGCGCTCGGCACGCAGCCGCTGTTCGACAGCGGCAAACTCGTCGATCTGTTTCCCGACTGGCCCGACGAGCGCTTTCCGCTTTACGCGCTTTATCCGTCGCGGCGTTTGCCGTCCGCGAAAGTGCGGGCGTTTCTCGACTTCATCGTCGGCATCACGGGCGCGACCTTGAAAGACGTGCCGTGGTATTGAACGGCCAGCTTTTCTCCAGACTTTTTAATCGCCTGAAATCTCCCGCTAAAACAATTACTTACTACCATTCGATTCACGCGCCGCGATAATCCGGCACACTCCGCGAAGCAGCGACAGACCGGCCAAACTCGACTCGCCTCGCGCTTAACGTGTCCACCGAACTCCTGATTACCGTTGGCAGTCTCGCGAGCGCCATCGCGATGTTCCTGATCGGCCGTCCGCGCGCGGATGCCGTGGCGCTCATCATGATCGTCGTGCTGCCGCTGGCGGGCGTGATCACCGTGCCCGAGGCGCTGGCGGGGTTCTCCGACGCCAATATCGTGCTGATCGCGGCGCTGTTCGTGCTCGGCGACGGACTAGTGCGTACCGGCGTCGCGCAGCGCGTGGGCGACTATCTGATTGCGCGCGGCGGCTCGAACGAAAAGCGGCTCGTGGTGCTGATCATGGCGGTGGTCGGCTTGATGGGCTCGGTGATGAGTTCGACGGCCATCGTCGCGATCTTCATTCCCATCGTATTGCGCATCGCGCGTCAATCGGGCGTGTCGCGCGCGCGTCTGCTCATGCCGATGAGCATGGCGGCGCTGACGAGCGGCATGCTCACGCTCGTTGCGACCACGTCGAATCTGGTCGTGAACAGCGCGCTCGTGCATCGCGGCCATCACGGTTTTGGCTTCTTCGAAATCACGCCTGTTGGCGTGCCGATCCTGCTCGCCTGCATTGCGTGGATGCTGTTCGCGAAGCGCCATTTGCGCGGTGCGGAACGCGGCACGACGCTCGTGCGCCCGACGATCAACGACTGGGTGCAGCGCTATTCGCTCGAAGGGCGCGCGTTTCGTTTGCGCGTGCGCGCGCATTCCGTGCTGGTGGGGCAGACGCTCGGCGAATGCGGGCTCGACGATAATCCCGACGCGCACGTGGTCGCCATCGAGCGCCGCGCGCGTATGGGCACGACGGTGCTGCTCGCGACTTCGGACAGCAATGTGGCGCCCAACGACGTCTTGTTGCTTGACGTGGAGAAAGAGGACTTCGACGTGCAGGCGTTCTGCACGCGTTTCGCATTGGTGCCGATGCGCATGTCGGGTGCGTATTTCACGGATCAGACGCATGACGTGGGCATGGCGGAAGTGATCGTGCCGCCCGATTCGAATCTCGTCGGCAGCGTGCCGCGCAGTTCGGTGGCGCTGCGTCGTCACGGCGTGACCGTGGTGGGTTTGCGGCGCGGCGACGCGCCGCTCGCGCGCAGCCTGCAAACCAGCAAGATCAAGGTCGGCGACACGCTGCTGGTGGTCGGGCCGTGGCTCAGTCTCTTCACGATGGATTCGGTCGAGCGCGACATCGTCTGTCTCGCGATGCCGGTGGAGAGCGAGGCTTTCGTGCCCGTGCCGCACAAGGCGCCACACGCGATTGCCTGTATGGCGCTGGTGATCGCGTTGCTGCTCACGCCGTGGGTGCCGAATGTGCTTGCGGGCCTGATCGGCTGCCTGCTGATGGGCGCCTTGGGCTGCGTGAGTCTCGACAGCGCCTATCGCGCGATTCATTGGCGCAGCCTCGTGCTGATCGTCGGCATGTTGCCGTTTTCGATCGCGCTGCAAAGCACCGGCGGTATCGACATGGCCGCCGATGCGGTGCTGCGGATTGCGGGCGGCTGGGGCGTGCATGGCTTGCTTGCAGCGATTTTCGTGCTGACGCTGGTGGTGGGCATCGTCATTTCGAGTACGGCGACCGCCGTGCTGATGGCGCCCGTGGTGATTGCGATGGCCGCGCATTTGCACGCGTCGCCGTATCCGTTTGCGATGACGGTGGCCGTGGCCGCTTCGGCGGCGTATATGTCGCCGGTTTCCACGCCTGTGAATTCGCTGGTGAGCACGGCGGGCGGCTATCGTTTCGGCGAGTTCTTTCGCGTTGGTTTGCCCGCTTCGCTCGCGGCGCTCGTGATCAACGTGCTGCTTGTGCCGTTGTTGTGGCCCGCGTATCTGCAGTGAGTGGAATAGTGCGGTGCGATTGACGGCAGCGCGCCGTGCCGGTTAGTCTCGTGCGAGCCCGAATAAAACCGTCTACGAGGCTGAGCCCCTGAGTTTGTACCCATGAGTCTGACGAAGATCGACCTCAATCTCTTCATTGTTTTCGAAGCCGTCTATCGCACGCGTAATCTCACGCGCGCGGCGGAACTGCTTTTCATCACGCAGCCTGCCGTGAGCAATGCGCTCGCGCGCATGCGCAAAACCTTCGGCGATCAGCTCTTCGTGAGCACGTCCGCGGGCATGATGCCGACGCCCGTTTCCGAAAACATCATCGGACGCGTGCGCGAGGCGCTGCAATTGCTCGATTCGAGCACGCATGCGGGCGAGCAATTCGATCCGGCGACGTCGCAGCGCACGTTCCGCCTGAGCATGAACGATCTCACTGAAGCCTTGCTGCTGCCCGCGCTCGAAGAGGTGCTGCAACGTCAGGCGCCGGGCATCCGCATCGAAAGTTATTTCACCACGCGCCGCGAAGTGCCCGAGGCGCTGGCGAGCGGGGCGGTGAATCTCGCGATCGACGCGCCGCTGATTGACGATCCGCAACTCGAACAGCAGGCGCTGGGCCGCGACCGTTATGCGTGTCTGCTGCGTAAGGATCATCCGTTCACGAAGAAAAAACTCACGCTCGACGATTATCTGCAGCTCGGCCATATTCACGTGTCCAGCCGCAGGCAGGGGCCGGGTCTCGTCGATACGGAATTGAACAAACTCGGCATGCGGCGCACGATTCAAACCCGCGTGCAGCATTATCTGGTCGCCCCGCTGATCGCCATGCGCACCGACCTCGTATTGACCGCGCCGCTCGCACTTTTGCGCCGCTACGACGCGCGTATTCTCGCCTTGCCGTTTGAATTGCCGGAACTCGAGTCGCATGGTTACTGGCATCGCAGCGTGTCCGGCGATCCTGCTCATCGCTGGCTGCGTGAGCAGATCGGCCGACTCATGCGCTCGCGAAAACCTTGATTTTCGACGCACGGTGATGCGCCATGGTGTCACCAATGGTTATGAGCCGGTATAAATAGAATAAATTTCCTGAATGCCTCGCGGGCCGGTATCGTGACTGCCATGTTCAGACGAGGATGGCATGGCGGAACTCTATCTGGTGCGGCACGGACAGGCGTCGTTCGGCGCTGAAAACTACGACGAGCTTTCTCCTTCCGGGCGCACGCAATCGCGCTGGCTCGGCGAATATTTCGCACAGCAGGCGCTGGAATTCGACCGCGTGGTGATCGGTACGATGCGTCGCCACGAGCAGACCGCCGACGCGATTCTCTGGGCCATGCGCGGACTGCGCACCGACGTCGTGCGCGACGCCGACCTCAACGAATACGATTTTCGCGCACTGTTTGCGGCGCGCGAACAAAGCGCGTCTACGTCTGATGCCGCGCCAGAAAGTTCGCCCAAAGACTTCTACAAAGCCCTCAAACAGACGCTGCATCTCTGGTCGGAAGACCGCTTGCCCGGCAAGCTGCCCGAAAGCTGGGCGCAGTTTCAGGCGCGTGTCGAACGCGCGCGTCAGGCGATTCAGCGCATGGGCCGCAAACGCGTGCTGGTCGTGAGTTCGGGCGGACCCATTTCCGTATTCACGCAGCAAATCCTGCAGGCGCCTGCCGCCGCCTCCATTGCGCTCAATATGCAGATCCGCAATAGCAGCGTGAGCCAGTATGTGTTCAACGAACAGGCCATGTCGCTCGTGAGCTTCAACGTCTTGCCGCATCTGGAGCAGACCGACCGGCGCGAGTTCGTGACTTACGGCTGATTCGCGTCGGCGTTGCGCCACGGAACGTATCCATTAACAATCATCGAGGTGAAGTGTGACGACGAATCTCTTCGACTTGACGGGAAAGATCGCGCTGGTGACCGGCGCGAGCCGCGGTATCGGCGAAGAAATCGCGCGCCTGTTCGCGGAACAGGGCGCGCATGTGATCGTGTCGAGCCGCAAGCGCGACGACTGCGAAACGGTGGCCCGTGCGATTCGCGAGGCGGGCGGCAGCGCCGAGGCGTATCCGTGCCATGTGGGCCGCATGGACGATATTCACGCAATCTTCGAGCATATTCGCGCAAAACATGGCCGGCTCGATATTCTCGTGAACAACGCCGCGACCAATCCGTATTACGGCCATATTCTCGATACCGATCTGGCTTCATTCGAGAAAACCGTCGAAGTCAATCTACGCGGCTATTTCTTCATGTCGGTCGAGGCCGGCAAGATGATGCGCGAAAACGGCGGTGGCGCGATCGTCAATACGGCGTCGGTGAATGCGTTGCAGCCCGGCGACAAGCAAGCGGTCTATTCGATCACGAAGGCCGCCATCGTCAACATGACGCGCGCGTTCGCCAAGGAATGCGGGCCACTCGGCATTCGCGTGAATGCTTTGCTGCCAGGGCTGACGAAAACGCGTTTCGCCGGCGCGCTGTTCGACAATCAGGCGCTCTATGAAGGCTTCTTGAAAACGATTCCGCTGCGCCGTCATGCCGAGCCGCGCGAAATGGCCGGAACCGTGCTCTATCTGGTGTCGGACGCCGCGAGCTTTACGACCGGCGAATGCATCGTTGTCGATGGCGGACAGACGATCTGAACCGGTTGCTGCATGAATGTCCTGCAAGGAGAATGAAATGGATTTTGCCTTTAGCCCGAAGGTCGACGCGCTGCGCACGCAATTGCGCACGTTCATGGACACGCATATCGTGCCGTGCATTCATCAATGGCATGAAGAAGTGAACGCCGGAAAATATCCGGTTTCATTCATGGAGGCACTCAAGGACAAGGCGCGCTCGGAAGGGCTCTGGAATCTGTTCTTGCCGCATCTGCGCGATGACGAGCCGGGCACGCGGCTCACGAATCTGGAGTACGCGCCGCTCGCGGAAATCATGGGGCGCGTGTCGTGGGCGTCGGAAGTCTTTAACTGCAATGCGCCGGACACGGGCAATATGGAATTGCTCCATATGTTCGCCACGCCCGCGCAGCGCAAGCAGTGGCTCGAGCCGCTGCTCGACGGCAAGATCCGCTCGGCGTTTGCGATGACGGAGCCGGCGGTGGCGTCTTCCGATGCCACGAATATCACGACGTCGATCCGGCGCGAGGGCAACGATTATGTGATCGACGGTCGAAAATGGTTTATCACGAATGCGGCGCATCCGAATTGCCAGCTGTTTATCCTGATGGGCAAGACCGATGTCGACGCGCCTACGCATCGTCAGCAAAGCATGATTCTCGTGCCGCGCGACACGCCGGGCGTGACGATTGTCCGTAATATTCCGGTGCTGAATCACGTCGCGCCCGAAGGCCACTGCGAGATCGAATTCAATGGCGTGCGCGTGCCGCGCGAGAATCTGCTCGGCGAGGAAGGCAGTGGTTTCGCGCTTGCGCAGGCGCGTCTGGGGCCGGGCCGCATTCACCACTGCATGCGCTCGATTGGCGCAGCCGAACTCGCGCTCGAATTGATGATCGAACGCGCGCAGTCGCGCACCGCGTTCGGCAAGACGCTGCTCGAGCACGGCACGGTCGCGGAATGGATTGCGAAGTCGCGCATAGAAATCGATCAGGCGCGCCTGTTCGTGTTGAAGACCGCGTGGATGATCGACAATGTGGGCGCAAAAGACGCGCGCAAGGAAATCTCCATGATCAAGGCGCTCGTGCCTGGCGTGCATACCGCCGTGTGCGATCGCGCGATGCAGGTGTTCGGTGCGATGGGGTTGACGCCCGATACGCCGCTCGCCGATAGCTGGACGTGGGGCCGCGCACTGCGTTTCGCCGACGGTCCGGACGAAGTGCATCTGCAAAGCATTGCGCGTATGGAAGTGAAGGCGCAGCGTCGAGAAAACGAAGGCGGCAATCCGTATTTGAAGCCTTCTGTATAGGGCGTGCGCGTTCAGGCATGAGGCGCTCCCTCATGCCTCGATCGCAAGCTTTCTGCTAGGACCGTTCGCGCGCGAGCACACGTTCGCCCGCATCGTGCGCGAGCATCACGCTATCGACGATCGCCAGCGCCGCCATGGCCGCGATCATGCCGAACGCAAGATGAAAGTCGGCGGTGCCCGGCGTGGCCTGCGGCGTGCCGTGCAGCAATTGCGCGACCGATAGCGCGAGCGCGCCAATCGCAATCCCCATCCCCGCATTCATCTGCTGCAGGACCGAAAAGAGCGTCGTTGCATGGCTCATTTGCGTTTGCGGCACGTCGGCGAAACCGATGGTGTTCATCGCCGTGAACTGCATCGAGCGCGTCATGCCGCTCACGAATAGCAGCGCGCATACGATCCAGCGCGGCGTATCCGCATTCAGCAACGTGAAGGCGGCGAAGCCCAGCGCCACCAGCACGCCATTGCCGATCAGCACCTGACGAAAACCGAACGTATTCATGATGCGCGTGGTCGCGGGTTTCATCGCCAGATTGCCGGCGAACAGCCAGAGCAATAACGTGCCCGCTTCAACCGCGCTATAACCGAACGCGAGCTGAAACATCAACGGCAGCAGAAACGGCGCCGTGCCGATGGCGATGCGAAACAGCGAGCCGCCGAGCGCCGTTACGCGAAACGTGGCGATGGAAAGCGGTGCGAGACCGAAGAGCGGATTCGCGGCGCGCTTGAGATGGAACGCGGAAATCGCCAGCAGTGCGAGGCCAGCCGCGAGCATGGCGAGCGCGAGCCAGCGCGACACATCCGCGCGGCTCGCCGCTTCGAGGCCCGACATGAAGAGGCCGAAGCCCGCGCCCGTGAGCACGAAACCGGTCACGTCGAACGGCGCGCGGCGCGCGTTCTCGTTGTCGACGAGCGCGAGGGCCGCGATCAGCGCCGCGATGCCGAGCGGCAGATTCAGCAGAAAGATCCAGTGCCAACTCCAGTGCGTGCTGATCCAGCCACCGACGGGCGGACCGAGCACGGGCGCGACGAGCGCGGGCCACGTGAGGATCGCGATCGCGCGCACGATCTCTTCCTTGGGCGTATGGCGCAGCACGACGAGGCGGCCGACCGGCACCATCATCGCGCCGCCCACGCCTTGCAGCGTGCGCGCCGCGGTGAACGCAACCAGATCGCCGCTCGCGGCGCAGAGCAGCGAGGCGAGCGTGAAGATGACGATGGCGGCGCAGAACACGTTGCGCGCGCCGAAGCGGTCGGCCATCCAGCCGCTGATCGGAATGAACACCGTGAGCGCGACGAGGTACGCGGAGACGCCGATCGACAGATGCGCGGCAGCGGTGCCGAAGTCTCGTGCCATCGTGGGCAGCGCGGTGCCGATCACGGTGGCGTCGAGGTTTTCCATGAAGAACACGGCGGCGACGAGCAGAGCGGTCGCGGTGCGGCGGTCGAGGGCGAGTCTCATAACGGGCGGGCGAAGGTCGACGGCATCGAGCGGTCGAGTATAGCCCGCATCGATCGGGCCCATCATGCAAAACCGCCCGAAACGCGGGGCGTTTCGGGCGGTTCGGGTACGACGCGAGTGGCCGGCCAAACCGGCGCAATCGTCGGCTATGCGCTTAGAAGCGGTGACGCAGGCCGAGGTTGACCATCGTCTGCGACCCCGTGCCGCTGTAACCGTACGAGCCGATCGAAGCCTGTGCTGCGACGACATTGCCGTCTTCGTCACGCGTGTTGCCGCTCGCGTGCTGGTAAGCCGCCGTCAGGTAGATGTCCGTGCGCTTCGACAGGTTGTAGTCGCCGCCCAGCGAGATCTGGTGGTAGTTCGCCGACGTGTCGCCGCTTGCGTGCGTGTAGCTGTAGCCCACGCCCAGCAGCAGTGCCGGGTTCAGCTGGTAGTTCACGAAGCCTTGCGCCGTGTTGTACTTCTGCGTGGTGTTGAACGCCGAGTCAGCATCAGCCGCGTATTGCGCGTTGCTGTAGCCGAGGCCCAGGTTGAACGAACCGACCGTGTATTGTGCGGCGATACGTGCGATCTGCAGCGAGTGAGCGGTCTGGTAACCGTTGTTGATCGCGCCGTCGAACGTGCCGTCCGAGGTGCTCGTCCACGTCGAGCGGTCGCCTGCGCTGTTGGCTGCGTAGAAGTAGCCGCCTGCGACTGCCAGCGGGCCGTTCGTGTACGAAACGGCTGCCGAGTACGACTGCTCCGAACCCGTCGAGCCGGCGACGCCGCCGAACGAGTACATCGTTTCCACTTGCAGGCCACGGTAGACCGGCGAGGTGTACTTGACTGCGTTGTTCACGCGGAAGCTGTTGTCGTAGTTGTCGACGTCGCCTGCGGTTGCGAACACCGAACCGAAGTAGTTGTCTTCGGTGATGCCTTGAACCAGGTCGATCAGCGGATCGTACTGGCGGCCGAGCGTAACCGTACCGAAGCGGTCGCTGGCGAGGCCAACGAATGCCTGACGGCCGAACATGCGGCTGCCTTGGCCCAGACCACCCGTCGACGGGTTAAAACCGTTTTCGAGCTGGAAGATCGCCTTGAGGCCCGAGCCCAGATCTTCCGAACCCTTCACGCCCCAGCGCGAACCCGACAGGTTGCCGGCGCTGCTGTTGCCGAGGGCCCACAGATTGTTGCTGCCGTCTGCGTGGCTGACGTAGGTGATCGACGTGTCGATCACACCGTAGAGCGAGACGCTCGATTGAGCGTGGGCGGCGCCGGCGATGCCGAACGAGGCCAGTGCTGCAAGAGTAAGGGCGCGTGATTTCATCTGTAACTCCGTTGTTGTTGTACGGCTTTTGAAACGAGAAGCGAAGGCTATCGCGTGCTCTCATTGATGCGCAAGCAATTAAAAAAGCCGTAGCAAATTTGTGACAACACGGAGAGAAAATTCATCCGAATACGTATGCGACGCCGCGGCGCGGATTAAGCCAACGTATTGAAATCGATGAAATAAATGGTAAGAAAAAAGCGTATGCGGCACTCACTGAAAGTGATTTAACGCCACATTTCAAGGGGTTTTAGCCGCAGAAGAGAACCTTCGCGCCAGAAAAAAAGCCCCACCGGTCAGGCGGGGCTACAAAGCGTGGATAACTGTTTGAAACTCAAAACAGTTGACGCCATTGTATGGCATCAAAAAATCGTAATTAGTGCGGATTCAGCAATAGATTCATTCATAAATTGAACTGGCCGATGTGAATCAAGTGTGGTCGGCGCTTTCGGTGGCGTGGCCGCGCGCGAATAGACATAGCATTTCGTACATCAGTGTGGCCGCAACCAGCGCCGTATTGCCTGACGGATCGTAAGGCGGCGAGACTTCCACCACGTCGCCGCCCACCCAGTTCAAGCCATCGAGTCCGCGCAGCAGCGCCAGCGTTTCGCGCGTCGTGAGGCCGCCGATTTCGGGCGTGCCGGTGCCAGGCGTGAAGACCGGGTCCAGTCCGTCGACGTCGAGGGAAAGATAGACCGGCATGTCGCCCACGATGCGTCTGGCCTCGGCGGCGATCGCGGCAGGCCCGAGCGCCTCGAATTCCTCGATGAATACCACGCGCATGCCGTGGTCGAGCGAATAGCGCCAGCCTTCGTCGGTGTTCTGCGCGCCGCGTATGCCGATCTGGATCGTGCGCGTGGGATCGAGCAGGCCCGCTTCCACCGCGCGCCGGAAGGGCGCGCCGTGCGTGAATTTGGAGCCTTTGTACGCGTCCCAGGTGTCGGTGTGCGCATCGATATGCACGAGCGCGAGCGGCGTCTTTGCGGCCTGTGCCGCACCGATTGCCTGGAAGATCGGAAAGGTAATCGAATGGTCGCCGCCCGCAATCAGCGCGCGTTTTCCGGCGCGAAACACGGGCTCGAAGAACGCGCGGATATCGGCATGTGCGCGCTCGATGTCGTAAAGATGCTCGAACGGCACGTCGCCGATATCGGCCACGCGGCACGCCTCGAACGGATTGAAACGCGTGACATGATGGATCGCGCGCATCATCGTCGACATATTGCGGATCTCGCGCGGGCCGAAGCGCGCGCCGGGCCGCGCCGTCACGCCGCCGTCGTAGGGCACGCCGGCGAGCGCGATGTCGTAGTCCTGCGGGTCGCGCGCGAACGGCACGCGCATGAAGGTGGGAATGCCGGCGAAACGCGGCATCTGCATCTGCGAGAGGTCGGTCTGGGTCATCGGCGCAAGCGCTCAGAAGGTCGGCGGTGTGTTGATCCACAAGACGCGCGTGACGGTGTCGCCGGGATTGCGATAGCTGTGCGGCTCGGTGCTCGGGAAGTAGAACGAGTCGCCGGCCTGCAGACGCCAGGTCTCGTCGCCGAGCGTGAGTTCGAGTTCGCCATCGAGCACGTAGCCGAGTTCCTCGCCTGCGTGGCTGATCTGCTCGTCGCTGCGCGCTTGCGGTTCGAGCACGTGAATGTCGCCTTGCAGCAGACGTCCCGGTCCTGGCACGACGAGGCGTTCGAGCACGATCGTCTGTTGCGCCGAGCGCCCGCGCGCGCCCTGCGCAGCGGGAAAGCGCACGGCGGGCCGCTCGCTCGCGCGCTGCACCGGCGAGGCCGATGCAACCGGACCCGAGACCAGCGCCGCGACGTTGGTGTCGAGCGCCAGCGCGAGCCGGTGCAGCGTGGCGAGCGACGGCGTGGCGTGGCCGCCTTCGACCTTCGACAGCAGACTCTCCGAGCAGCCCGCCTGTTCCGCGAGCGCCTTGAGCGTCATCTGCTGCACGAGGCGCGCGTGGCGCAGTCGCGTGCCGAGCCCGTCGGTGCCCGTGGACGCGGCGGCCGTGGCCGTTTTGACCGCTGTTTTGCGGGCGGTTTTCGCCGCCGCTTTCACAGCGGCTTTCTGCGCCGGCTCAGCAGTGGCGACGGCGCCGGCGGCGGCGCGCGTATTCGTGCCCGCGCGGGAAGGACGGGCGGTGCCCGTCGAGGAAGAACGTTTGTCGTTGGCCACGTGTGTGTTTCCGTCGATCGGAGAGATCAGGGCGACGGCAACGTCGCCACTATCACCGGCATAGCGTGTGTTACGCGAACACCGTGAACTCGACTTCGAGCGGGTTGAGCGCGTTGATCGGAATGATATCCTGCGGGCACGCCGACATCGCCACCACGCAATCCATCACCGCCTTGATTTCCACGTAATCGCCGGCCTTCGAAACGGGCGGGAGCCAGTCGATCGAATAATCGGGCTTCACGGGAATGTTCATCCACAGGTTGAACGGCTGCGGCACTTCACGCGTGCGCAGACCGATGGCCTTGAGCGCGAGACGCAGATTGTCGGCGCAATTGTCGTGATACCCCTCCACGCCGAGATTGCGATAGCGATACAGATCGCACGCGGCGATCAGCGTGTCGTGCACGCCGGGCGACGTGTCCGTCACGAGTTCGGCGATCGGACGGCGCTGGTTGGTCACGAGCGGATCGCCCGGCTGCGGAATGATCTTGTCGAGATACGCGCGCGTGTGTTCGAACGAGAGGAATTCGTTCAGATGCTGCGCGTTGAAGATCCACGTATCGCAGACCTGCGTGCCGTGCGGATTCGCGATGCGAATGGTTTGGCCCGCCTTCACGCGCACGGCGCGGCCGCAGCGCGCGGGGACGGTGTAGGTCTTGCCGAGCTCGGGCGTGCCATCCGCCGAAATCGGCTCGTGCAGCGTGGCGTTGATGCCGTTCTCGGTGCCGTTGTCGTCGGCGTGCGTGGCGGTGGCTGCGGGGAAATTCATAGGGACTCCTGGTGTGGTGCGGGTGAAGTGGGTCAATCGCTCAGGCATCGCAGAGCGTGGTCAAACTGTGGGCGAGCGCGCGGACGCCCAGCACGAGGTGATGCGGATGCGTGGCTTCGACCGGGTTATGGCTGATGCCGCCGATGCTCGGCACGAACAGCATCGCGCTCGGACAATGGCCGGCGAGATACATGGCGTCGTGAAACGCGCCCGACGTGAGCCGCGTGGCGGGCGCATCGAGCGCCTGGCAGGCGGCGTCGAGCGTCGCGAGCACGGCCGCGTCGAAAGCAACGGGCGCGTGCGAGAACAGCGCTTCGAGGCGTGCTTCGTGGCGCTTCGCGAGCGCGTGCACGGCGTCGTCGAAGGCGTCGAGCACGGTTGAGTCGGGGTGGCGGAAATCCACCGTGAAACTCACGTTCGAAGGAATCGTGTTGATCGAATTCGGCTCGACGTTCCAGCGGCCGAAGGTGACGCGCGTGTGCTCCGCGCCCAGGCGGCGCGCGATGCCGTCGAGTTCGGCGTGCAGCGCGAGCGCGAGCGTCATCGCATCGCGGCGCAGCGGCATGGGCGTGGTGCCCGCGTGGGCCGCCACGCCGGTGCAATGAAACGCGTACCAGCGCACGCCCTGAATGCCGCTGACGACCGCGAGCGGCAGGTCCGCATTCTCGAGTTGCGGGCCTTGTTCGATATGCAATTCGACGAAGGCGTGTGCGGCTTCGCGCGCTGCGTGCGCGGCGAGTTCGGGAAATGCCTGCTGATGGGCGTCGAGCGCTTCGCGCAGCGTCACGCCTTGCGCATCGCGCGCGTCGAGATAGCGCGCCATGCGCGCCGGTTCGACGAACGCGCTTGAACCCATCGCGCCCGGCGCGAATCGCGTGCCTTCCTCGTTGGTCCAGATCGCGACTTCGAGCGGACGGCGCGTTTGCGCGTTCGCATCGTTGAGCGCTTCGAGCACTTCGAAACCCGCGAGCACGCCGTAGCAGCCGTCGAGCTTGCCGCCCGAAGGCTGCGTGTCGATATGGCTGCCGGTGACGACGGGCGCGAGCGCTTCGGTGCCCGCGCGCCGGACGAACAGATTCGCGCACGCATCGACGGACACCGTGCAGCCGAGCGCATGCGCGCGCTCGATCAGATAACGGCGCGCGTCGAGATCGTCGGCGCTCAGGGCGGGGCGGTTCACGCCGCCGTCGTCGCGCGCGCCGAACGACGCGAGCGTTTCAACGGCGGCGAGCAAACGCTCGGCATCGACGTGCTGCGCGACACGGGTCGCGAGTTCATGCGGCGCGTTCACGATGCGGCTCCTTGCGCGGCGAGCGCGGGTTCGGCGGCGAACGTCAGGCTGCGTTCGAGCCACGGTTTGAGAAACTGCTGCAGGCGCGGGGTGCGCGTGTTGCCGAACAGTTGCGCGGGCGGTCCCGCTTCGACGATCGCGCCCGCTTCCATGAACACGACCTTGTCGGAGATCTTCGCGGCGAAACTCATTTCGTGCGTGACCATCACCATCGTCATGCCGTCCTGCGCGAGCGAGCGGATCACGTTGAGCACTTCTTCGACGAGTTCGGGATCGAGCGCCGAGGTGGGTTCGTCGAGCAGCATCACTTCCGGCTCAATGGCGAGCGCGCGCGCGATGCCCACGCGCTGCTGCTGGCCGCCCGAGAGGCTCGCGGGCCAGGCGTCGGCCTTGTGGCCCATGCCGACGCGTTCGAGCGCCTTGCGCGCTTTCTCGCGGGCGTCGCGCTTCGGCATTTTCTTCGCGAGCACGAGCGGGGCGGCGACGTTGTCGAGCACGCTCATATGCGGCCACAAATTGAATTGCTGAAACACCATGGCCACGGGGCGGCGCACCTCGGCGATGCTCGCTTCGCTGTCACGATCGCGCGGCGTGCGGCCCGAGGAGCGATAGCCGAGCAGCTGGCCCTTGATCCACACTTCGCCTTCGTCATAGGCTTCCAGAAAATTCATGCAGCGCAGGGCGGTCGTCTTGCCCGAGCCGGACGGCCCGATCAGCGTGACGATTTCGCCGCGCATGATGTCGAGGTCGATGCCCTTGAGCACGCGGTTTGCGCCGTATGACTTGCCGACGGCGCGCAGCTGGAGAATCGGAAGAGCGCTCATGAGGTCTTTCGCAGAAGGGGAATGCGTGCCGTCGCGCGCTGTGCGAGCAGCGAGACGGCCTGGGTCAGCAGCCAGTAGCACGCGATCAGCAGCGCGTACGGGCCGATATACGTATAGGTCGAGGCGACCACGTCGCTCGCCGTCATCGTCAGTTCGGGCACGGTGATGATCGACGCCACCGCGCTTTCCTTGATCACGAGAATCGTTTGATTGGCGATGAGCGGCAGCGCGAAGGCGAGCGCCTGCGGCAGTTCGATCGCGCGGAACGTGGCCCGCCGGCTCACGCCGAACGCGGCGGCTGCTTCGAGCTGGCCGCGCGGCACGCTGGCCCACGCCGTGCGAAAAATCTCCGCAAAATAGGCGCTGGCGTAGAGCGCGAGCGAAACGACGGTGGCTTCCACGGCGCTCATCGTCACGCCAATCATTGGCAATCCGAAATAGACGATGACGAGTTGCGAGAGATACGGCGTGCCGCGAATCAGCCAGATGAATGCGCCATACGGCAGCGCGAAGGCGCGTCCGAACGCGAGGCGCAGCGCATTGAGCGCGAAACCCGCCACCATGCCGATGAGCGCGGCGAGCACGCTGACTTCGAGCGTGACGGCCGTGGCGGCGGCGAAGCGGGGAACGAGGGCAATCAGCGAGTCCATGGGGGCATCCGTGCAGACGATCGGTGCAGACTTAAGCGCGCCGCGCCGTGCGGCGAGCGAAGACATGGCCTGCGCAGGCGAGCAGCGAGGTGATCGCCAGATAAAAGACGGCCGCGAGCGAATAGACTTCCAGCGGCCGATAACTCGACGACGAGAGTTGCTGACCCACGCGCATCAGGTCCGTCACCGAGATCACCGAGACGACCGCCGATGCCTTGACGATGTCGATCATTTCGGAAACAAGTGCGGGCAGCGTGGCGCGCACGACCTGCGGCACCTCGATATGCCAGAGCACCTGGCGACGCGTGAGGTTGAAGGTGAGCGCGGCCTCGATCTGGCCGGGCGCGATGGCGCGAAAACCCGCGCCGAGAATCTGCGATTGATAGGCGCCCGTGTTGAGCGAGAGCCCGATCGCGGCGGCCACGACGCCCGGCAGTTCGATGCCGAGCGCCGAGGGCACGTAGTAAAACACCAGCAATTGCGCAAGGACCGGCGTGCCGCGCAGCACGCTCACATAGACGCGTGCGACGCCGCGCAACAGGCGGCTGTGGCTCACCGACATGGTGTAGACGAACACACCGACGAAGAAGCCGCAGCCCACGGCGACAGCCGACAGCCAGAGCGTCGTCAGCGCGCCGTCGAGAAGCTGCGGCAGATAGCCGGCGCAGCGCGTGAGCAGATCGGGTGCGTTCATGTTGCGCGAGGTCCGGTAAATCGTGGGTGAAAACGCGGGATGAAACGTGACTTAAAGCGTCGGAGCGGGCAGCGCGTCAGCGGGCACGTCCATGGTCGAGCCGAACCACTTCTCCTGCAGCTTCTTCATCGTGCCGTCCTTGTTTGCGCGGGCGATGCCGTCGCTAAAGAGCTTGAGCAGCGCGGCGCTGTCTGCGTCTTTGCGTGCAACCCACGCGAAGTAGCTCTTCGGGCCGATGGTTTGCGGCAGCAGCGTGAACACGCCCGGACGCGACTTCATCAGCGGCCCGAGATTCGCGACCGATTGCGCAACAGCGTCGAGACGGCCCACCGCGAGGTCCGCATACGCTTCGTCGAACGACACGTATTGCTTGATCTGCTTGATGCCGGGGCCGCCTGCTTCCTTGAGCTTCTTGTCGAGCGCGACGAGCGCCTGCAATTGCGCGGAACCCGTTTGCGAGCCGACCACCTTGCCGTTCAGATCGTTCGGCGATTTGATGGCGCTTTCGTTCGCACGCAGCAGCACGCCCGTCGTGGCGTCCGCCACCGGCAGCGTGAAGGCGAAGTGATCGGCGCGATCCTTGTTGACGGTGACGGCGGTCACAACGATGTCGAAACGCTTCGCGTCGAGGCCCGGCAGCAGGCCCTGAAACGGCAGATCGAGCTGCTTCACCTTAACGTCGGGAAGCGACTTGAGCACATAGGCCATGAGGTCGGCGTCATAACCGACGATCTTGCCGTTATCGACATATTCGAACGGTGCGTAACGTGCTTCGGTCGCGACCGTGATTTCCTTGTTCGATTTGATGCGCGCGAGCAGATCGTCCTGTGCGAGCACGGGCGCGGCGGCGGCGAGCGTGAAGACGCCGCTCAGGGCGAGGACGAAACGGCGGACTGACTTATGCATGATGTTCCCTGGAAGACCGTGGCGAGTGGTGAAAGTGACAGGAATCGTATTCAAGTAACTTGAATGATGTTCAACTAGCATGATGCGTGCCAGCGGCTGGAAACGCCGCTGCACAAGGCGGGGGGCGAGAAGGTGCGGACGCGGCGTGCACCGCGAGCGTGAGCGATGCCGTGATGTGCACCGCATAGAAGGCACGATGCACCGTGATGGGGATGCGGGCGGTGCGGAAACGTGCTTGGCGGCGGCAAGCGCGTGAAACGCGCGAAACGGTGCGCTGCTAACGACGCCGGTGTGTGAGGATTTCGATAAGAGAGCCGGGGCCGGGCGCGTTGCTCAGGCCGGCTTCTGCCCGATGGATATTGACCGATTCATCGTATCGGTTTGAAATGGCTCATTTCCATGCATCGAGTGCTAGCATGGAAATGAATCGGGGATCGTTCCGTGCTCAATAAAAGAATCGTAATACGGTATGAATTAAACAGATAAACCCCCGTCTTTCAGGAGAGGCACACGATGCGAGAACTCAGCGGCGGCAATGCGTGGCAATACACGCTCAATCTGCTTAGCGGCGGCCCGGTTCCTCACGGTCATGCGGTGCGCGCTTCGCGTCGCGCGTGCGCCAGTCGAGCCGCGCGGATCGATCCTCCCATCGCGCGGCCCGTGCCCGCCTTGCGCGCGCATTTTGCGTTTGTCGAAGCGTGGTCGGACAACCTGATTTCGGTATCGTGGAGCGATCCCACCAGCGGGCGTTATGCGGAACAGCCGTGGCGGCTGTGCATCGCGAGAAAGCGTGGGCTGTGCGCGCTCACGGGCGCGCCGATTCAGCGCGGCGACAAGATCTATCGGCCTTTTACGCGCGGTGTGGCGCCGATCAACGCGGACTGGGCTGTGCTGGCTTCCGCGCTCGACCCGTCGCTTATCCCCCCGTCACGGGAGGGAAAAACGCAATCTCGCTGTCCTGCCTGACCACGAAGTCGTTGCTGACCATTTCGTGATTCACCGCCACGCGTACCGGCCGGGCGCTGTCGAGTGCTTCGGCCGCGCCTGCGCCGCGTTGCCTGAGTTGTTTGCGCAGCGCGTCGATGGTGATCGGTGTGTCGTCGACTTGCAGTGTTTCTTCGGACACGCCGAGTGTTTCGCGAATGCTCGCGAAATATTTAATAGTGAGTTGCATGAATAGTGTCCTGATGCACAATCGTGCGAGGGAATGTTCAACCGTGTTGCGATAAACGGATTTCATCCCCAGCGAAGCATGGCCTGCTCGTCCTGGCTTTTCGCTTCGACCCAATGCGATTCGCCATCGCGGCATATTTCTTTTTTCCAGAACGGCGCGTGCGTTTTCAGAAAATCCATGATGAATTCGCAGGCTTCGAATGCGGCTGCGCGATGCGGCGAAGCCACCACGACGATCACCACCGGAAGACCGAGCGCAATACGTCCTATCCGGTGCACGATCTTCACCGCATCCAATGACCAGCGCGCCGCCGCTTCCTCGACGATGCTCCAGAGCGAATGCTCGGTCATACCCGGATAGTGCTCGAGTTCTAGCGCGACAATGTCGTCGCCATCGCCGCTATTGCGCACGATGCCGACGAAATCCACCACGGCGCCCACGTTGGGGTTACGCATGATCGGTGTGACTTCCGCCGCCACGTCGATGGGTGCGTGCTGCACGCGCACTTCAAAGCCCGCTGCAATGCCGCTTGCGAACAAGCGCAGATCTTCAGCCGGCGGTTTTTCATCGGCGTGCCGCTCGTCTCGATCCGAAGGCTGTGTCATTGCGTTATTTCCTCTGGGGTCCTCGATACGTCCGCGATGCGGGATTCGTGAGGCGCAAAGCGGCGCGCGCGGTTCAGCCGCCAACCAGCGACATGCGCACGGTGGGCCAGCTCTTGCCCGTACCGGCGCGGCGGCGGTCGGCATTCAATTCCGAATAGCGGTCGTCGCGGGCGTTCCAGCGCGCGTGAATGGCGTCCTGCAAGTGCTCGCCGGGCACCGCTTCGCCGAGCCACGGTTTGAGATCCGCGCCTTGCGTCGCGAACAGGCAGGTATAGAGCTGCCCGTCCGCGGACACGCGGGCGCGCGAGCATTGCCCGCAAAACGGCTCGGAGACGCTGGCGATGAACCCGACCGTGCCTTGGCCGTCCACGTGGCGATAATCGACCGACGTGGCGGCGGCATCGGCACGATCGGCAGCGACGAGCGGAAATGCCGTTTCGACGATCGCGCGCATCTCGTGCGCTTTCAGGACCGTGGAATTCGACCAGCCCGCCGCGCCGCCCACATCCATGAATTCGATAAAGCGCAGCGCAATATCGCTACTTTTGAAATGCTGCACGAGCGGCAGAATCTGATTGTCATTCACGCCGCGCTCGATCACCGTGTTGACTTTCACCGGCGCGAGGCCCACAGCCTGCGCCTGTTCGATGCCGTCGAGAATGCGCGCGACGGGCAGATCCACGTCGCTCATGCGGCGGAATACGGTGTCGTCGAGCGCGTCGAGGCTGACCGTCACGCGCGAGAGGCCCGCGTCGCGCAAACCGCGCGCACGCGCGGCGAGCAGCGAACCATTCGTCGTCAGCGCGATATCGAGCGGCTTGCCGTTGAGCGTGGTGAGTCGGGCGAGACGTTCGATGAACGTTTCGAGTCCGCGTCGCAACAGCGGTTCGCCGCCCGTGATGCGGATTTTCTCGACGCCGAGCGCAACGAATGCCTGCGCGATTTTCATCATCTGATCGAACGAGAGCCGCTCGGAAGCGCGCAGAAAACGATAGTGCTCGTCGAAGACCTCGCGCGGCATGCAGTAGGTGCAACGGAAATTGCACTGGTCGATCACGGAGAGGCGCAAATCGCGCAGCGGCCGGTCGTGACGGTCTCGTGCCGCAGCGGCGGACGCATCGACGGGGCGGGCAGTCACGGCGGATTGGGCGGTAATAGCTTCGGCGACGGCGTTCACGATCGGTTGGGGTAGGGCGAAAAGGCGATTGGAATACGTCGATAGGCTCCATCAGCGGTCAATTGGAGCGATATCGCGAGCGTGTGTGCAGCATAGTGCCGCGGGCGCACGACGCTGGTGCACAGTCGGTGATGGAACGCAGCAGTACAGTTGGGCCGCGAGGGCGAACCCTCAGGTCAATTGATAGGGACGGACTGGCGCAACCGGCTCGGGCAGGGCGCATCCGCAGAGTTCCAGCACGGAGCGCTCGATATTGCGCGACATGGCGTCGAGGGCGAGCGCATTGGGCGTCAGGCTGAATGGATCGGCAACTTCGCTGGCAATGGCTTCGAGCGCAATCAGCGTGTAGGAAATGAATACGCACAGCAGCGGCGTGAAGAATTCCGTGGAGTCGACCAGCCCGAACGGCAGCAGCACGCAATACGCGTAGACCGTGCGATGAAGCAGCACGTTGTACGCAAACGGAATGGGCGTGGAGGCAATGCGCTCGCAACCGCCCAGCGACTTGCCGAGTTCGGCGAGTTGCGCGTCGAACATCCACAGACGCGTATCGGAGGCGTGAAGGCGATGTTGGCCGATCGCCAGTTCATGCCGCATGTCGTTGAGTATCGACATGGGTTTATAGCACTGGCCGCTCAGCGCATCGGCCCGTTCGCGTCCAAGCAGGCGCAAAAGATCCTGCGAGGGATCGGAACCGCGTAATTCGTGTTTGAGCGCGTAAATGAAGGCAATCAATTGCTGCGCGATGCGTTGGGCGTCGGCGCGCTCCGGCACGTAGCAGAGCATTTGCGACGTGAGCGTGCGGGAAGCGATCAGCAGATTGCCCCAGAGATGGCGCGCTTCGTTAAAGCGTTCGTAACTCGCGTTATTGCGAAACGCGAGAAAGATCGCGAGCGCTACGCCGAATAAGGTAAACGGCGCCGTATTGAGCGGAATCTTTTCGCCGAACACGCGCCCGTGCGTGAAGACGGCGAGGGTGCTGACCACGGCCATGAAAATCAGCTGCGGAATGATCGACGAGAGTACCGAGCCGTTCCAGATGAACAGCAACCGGAACCAGTTTTCGCGCGGTCGGACAATCATGATGCTTGTTTATTATGGACACGATGCGGATGCCGCGCGCGCCCGCGCAGTTTTACTCGCAGTTCTCGCGGGCGCGGCGCGGCGTCATGCCGGTCAGTGATAACCTGGGTCGCCTTCGCGCACCTTGCCCCGGAACACGCGGTATTGCATCGCGTTGTAGACGAGAATGACCGGCAAGACGATCACCGTGCCGACGAGCGCGAATAGCTGGCTCGAACGTGTCGACGAGGCCTCCCAGATCGTGAGCGAAGGCGGGATGATATACGGCCAGATGCTGATAATGAGCCCCGTGTAGCCCAGAAAGCAGATTGCCAGCGACAGCACGAAAGGCGTGGTTTCGTGGCGCGCACGCAGCGCATGGAAAATGCCCCACACGCTGGCGACCACGAGAATCGGCACCGGCAGAAACCAGCCGAGATTGCCGCTGAGAAACCAGCGATGTCTCACCGAAGGCAAACCCAGCACGGTCCACAGGCTGACGATGGCAATCGCCAGCAGCAGCACCGCCACGAGCGGGCGCATGACTTCACGCATCTTGCGCTGAAGGTCGCCGTCCGTTTTCATGATGAGCCAGCCGCAGCCGAGCGTGGCGTAGGTGAGCAACACGCCGAAGCCGCAGAACACGCTGAACGGCGAGAACCAGTCGAAAGGATCGCCCGCGAATTTATCGTCGACGATCTTGATGCCTTGCAGCAGCGAACCGAGCGTCACGCCCTGGCACATGGCCGCGAGCGCCGAACCGCCAATGAACGCGAGGTCCCATGCGTGTTGCGTGCGCGTGGCTTTTGCGCGCAATTCGAAAGCCGCGCCACGGAATATCAGGCCTACCACCATCAGGATCAGCGGCATGTAATTGGCGGGCAGCAAAGTGGAATACACCACGGGAAACGCGCCGTATAAACCGGCGCCGCCGAGCACGAGAAACGTTTCGTTGCCGTCCCAGACCGGCGCGACGGTATTGAGCATCACCTCGCGTTCGCCCTTGCCTTCGAAAAACGGAAAGAGCAGGCCGATGCCGAGATCGAAACCGTCGAGCATCACGTAGATAAACACGCCGAGCCCGATAATGGCGGCCCAGATTACAGGAAGGTCGATTTGCATGGCCTTACTCTCCCACCACGGCGTCTAGCGCGCGATTATGCAAGCCCGGATATTTCAGCGACTCGTTCGTTTCCACGCCGGTCGCCGGTCCTTTTTTCATCATCTTGAGCATGTAATACACGCCCGTGCCAAACACGAGGAAATAGACGATCACGAAGATCAGCAGCGACACGCCCGCCTGTTGTGCGCCAATAGGCGAAACCGAATCGATGGTGCGGACCACGCCATAAACGGTCCACGGCTGGCGGCCGACTTCGGTGGTGATCCAGCCTGCGAGCAGCGCGAGAATGCCCGAGGGGCCCATGCAGAACACCAGCCGCTGAAACGCGCGCGATTCGTACAGCCGGCCGCGCGGTCGCAGCAGCAGGCCCAGCACGGCAGTCAGCAGCATCAACATGCCTAGCCCGGCCATGATGCGGAACGTCCAGAAAATGATCGGCGAATACGGCCGGTCTTGGGGCGGAAATTCCTTGAGACCGCGAATTTCGCCATTCCAGCTATGCGTGAGAATCAGGCTGCCTAAATGCGGCACCTGGATTGCGTAGCGCGTGACTTCGGCGTCCATATCGGGCAGACCGACGAGATTGAGCGCCGTGCCGCCGTGCTCGGTTTCCCAAAGCCCTTCGATGGCCGCGATTTTCGCGGGCTGATATTCGCGCGTATTGAGCCCGTGCGCGTCGCCGACGAAAATCTGCACGGGCGCGAGCACGAGCAGCATCCAGAGCGCCATCGAAAAGCTGCGCTTGACCGGCACGTCGCGGCGGCCGCGCAGCAAATGCCATGCGCCGCACGCGGCCACGATAAACGCGGCGACGATAAACGCCGCAATCGTCATATGCGCGAGCCGGAACGGGAAGGACGGATTGAAGATCACTTTCCACCAGTCGACCGGCACGATGCGGCCATTCTGGATGGCATAGCCTTGCGGCGTTTGCATGAAACTATTCGACGCAAGAATCCAGAAAGTGGAAATGAGCGTGCCGACCGCCACCATGAGCGTGGAAAAGAAATGCGCTTTCGGACTCACGCGATTCCAGCCGAACAACATGACGCCGAGAAAACCGGCTTCGAGAAAGAAGGCGGTCAAGACTTCATAGGTCAGCAGCGGTCCGGTAATATTGCCCGCTATGGTGGAGAAGCCGCTCCAGTTCGTGCCGAATTCGTAAGCCATCACGACGCCCGACACCACGCCCATGCCGAACCCCACGGCGAAGATCTTCACCCAGAAGCGGTACATGTCTTTATAGGCGGGGTCGCCGGTGAGCAGCAGACGCCATTCGAGTACGGCCAGGAAACTCGCCATGCCGATGCTGATTGCCGGAAAGACAATATGAAAGGAGACGGTGAACGCGAATTGCAGCCTGGCGAGATGAAAGGCGTCGAAAATATCCATGATTTTTGTAAACTCCCATTGGCGACTGCATGCGCATGCCCAGAGCGGCCGGACGCGGCTGCGCGGCGCCCGGCGGCATTGCACACAACTAATTTCCCGCCGCGCGCACGACGTGTACTGGCACGGATTTATACGAGGGCGTGCCACTTTCCTTGTCGATGTAGTCGAGCGGAACGAGCACATTGGCTTCAGGATAGTACGCAGCGACAGAACCACGCGCGATGCTGTACACAATCGCCGTGATGTTCTTCAGACGAAGCGTGCGTCCCGATGACGTGACGGTTTCGATATCGACCTGATCGCCGTGCTCGATGCCGTAAGCCGCCATATCGTCGGCGTTCATGAAGAGCACGTCGCGGCGGCCAAACACGCCGCGATAGCGGTCGTCCATTGCGTAGATCGTCGTGTTGTACTGGTCGTGGCTGCGTATCGTGATGAGCCGCAACACGTTTTGAGCGCCGAGCACGTCGGCGTCTTCCTTCACGCCGCCATACACCGAGAACACGGCTTTGCCCGAGGGCGTGTGCCATTGCCGTTCGGTGGGCGGCAGCGGCAGACGGAAACCGCCCGGCGCGCGGATGCGCCGATTGAAGTCCTCGAAGCCCGGCACGGTGCGCTCGATGAGATCGCGAATCTTGTCATAATCGGCGATCAGTTCCATCCACGGCACTTTGGTATGGGGCAGCGTGGCGCGCGCCATGCCGGCCACGATGGCGGGCTCGGAGCGCAGCTGGTCGGACGCGGGCGTGAGCTTGCCCGCCGACGCATGCACCATCGACATCGAATCTTCCACCGTGATCGATTGGCGCCCGCTGCTTTGCATGTCGAGCTCCGTGCGGCCGAGACACGGAAACAGATAGGTTTCCTTCGACACCAGCAAATGCGTGCGATTGAGTTTCGTGCCGATATGCACGCCGAGGTCGAGCGAGGCCATCGCAGGAAACGATTGCTCGGCGTCGGGCAACGCCACCGCGAAATTGCCGCCGAGGCACAGCAGCGCCTTGGCCTTGCCGTCGATCATCGCCTGCATGGCTTGCACCGCGTCGTGACCGTGGCCGGCGGGCGGCGTGAAGCCACAGGCGTCTTCGATCAGCTTGAGAAAGGCTGGCGACGGCTTTTCGGTAATGCCCACCGTGCGATTGCCTTGCACATTCGAATGGCCGCGCAGCGGACATATACCCGCGCCGGGCTTGCCGAAATTGCCGCGCATCAGCAGCAGGTCGGCGATCAGGCGCACGTTGGCCGTGCCCTTGTTGTGCTGCGTGACCCCCATGCCATACGTGACGATGGTGGCATTCGATTTTGCGTAGGCAATCGCCACGTGTTCGAGATCGGCCCGCGCGAGGCCGCTGGCTTTCTCGATGTCGTCCCACGTGGTCGCCTCGAGGTCTGCCGCGAAAGCATCGAAATTGTCGGTATGTTGCGCGATGAACGCATTATCGAGCACGCCGCTTTGCTCCGCTTCCATTTGCAGCAGCGCTTTCATTACGCCTTTGAGCGCGGCGGCGTCGCCGCCCGCATCGACCTGGAAGTACGTCGAGGCGATGCGCGTCGAGCCGAAGGTCGCCATTTCGATCATGCTTTGCGGATCGGCGAAACGTTCGAGCGCGCGTTCGCGCAGCGGATTGAACACGATGATGGGCACGTTGCGGCGCGCGGCCTCGTGCAGCGTACCCATCATGCGTGGATGATTCGTGCCGGGATTATGACCAATGGAAATAATCAGTTCGGTCGAATCGAAATCGTCGAGCGATACCGTGCCTTTGCCGATCCCAATTGATTGCGGCAGGCCAACGCTGGTCGGCTCGTGACACATATTCGAGCAATCGGGAAAATTGTTGGTACCGAATTCACGCGCGAACAATTGATAAAGAAATGCGGCTTCGTTCGATGCGCGTCCCGACGTATAAAACTCCACCTGATCCGGCGAAAGCGAACGCAGAATTTCGCCGATGCGCGCGAAGGCGTCTTCCCAGTCGACGGGGCGGAATGTATCCGTCGCGCGATCGTAGACGAGCGGATGGGTGAGCCGCCCCATGTCTTCGAGTTCGTAATCGGTCTTTTGCAGCAGCGAGCTGACGGTATTGGCCGCGAAGAATTCAGGCGTGACGCGTTTGCTGGTGGCCTCCCAGGTGACCGCTTTCGCGCCGTTTTCGCAGAACTGAAACGTCGATCGGTGCTCCTTGTCGGGCCACGCACAGCCGGGGCAGTCGAAGCCGTCGGGCTGGTTGGTCCGCATCAGCGTGATGGGCGCCTCGATGCTTTCCATCTGGTCGTGAATCGCCTGCGCCGTGGCCTTGAGCGCGCCCCAGCCGCCCGCCGGTCCGGTGTAGGGATGGACGCCTGGCACATCGCGTAGTTTCGTCATAGGAAACTCCATTCGGTGTTTCGCTTACGCGCCGAAGTCGCCGAGCATGACGGCGCCGCAACCGCATCGCGATGAAAGCTCATCCCCGTTATCAGGATTCAGTTTAGGAAATCCCGATATGGAGACAAGAATGAAATACTCCGATTCGCCTTGCTTGACTCGCCGATTCCGTTGCGTTGTGTTTAATTGAATATATCGATTTCCAATGACGAATGTGCGCTTCAAAATGGTGAATTCGACCGAAGCGGCTTGCAAGCAGAGGGAATTGAAGCGTGCCATTCTATTCTAGAGATGAGCATTCAGGGCGTGAACGTGTACTGGCCGATATTAGCTATCGGCGCACGCATTGGGCGCGTTCGTGCATCATGAAAACTGGAAAAGCGATGAACACACATGCGCTTTAGAAAGCGGGCAGTTCCGCGGGCTCGGAGGAAGCGTGCAACAGCACGGGAATCGACTTGGAAGTCGGCGTGTTGCAGACGTCGCCCACGCTCGCGAGTGGCACGAGCGGATTGGTTTCGGGGTAATACGCACCAATACAGCCACGCGGAATATCGTATTCCACGAGGCGGAAATGATCGGCGCGGCGCGCGATGCCGTCCTCCCAGACGGTGCTCATATCGACCCAGTCGCCATTCTTGAAGCCCAGCATCGCGATATCGGCGGGGTTGATGAACACCACGCGGCGCTGGCCAAATACGCCGCGATAACGGTCGTCCAGCGCGTAGACCGTGGTGTTGTACTGGTCGTGCGAACGCGTCGTCATCAGCGTCATCAGGCGGTCGCCGTGCTGCGCCTTCGCGCGCGCGATCGGCGTGTCCTGCTGCACCGCGTGCACGATGAAATTCGCTTTGCCGGTGTCGGTTTTCCAGTCGCGCTCGCGCGAGGCAACGCGCAGATGAAAGCCGCCGGGGTGCTGGATGCGTTCGTTGTACCGGTCGAAACCTTCGATAGTCTGCTCGATCGCGTCGCGCACTTTGGCGTAGTCGTTCGCATAGCCGAGCCAATCCACTTTGCCGTCGCCGAGCGTGGCGTGGGCGATATTCGCCACGATCGCCGTTTCCGACATCAGGTTCGGCGAGGCCGGCTTGTTCATGCCGTAAGAGATATGCACCATGCTCATCGAATCCTCGACCGTCACGCCTTGCGCGACGCCGTTCTGCATGTCGATTTCGGTGCGCCCGAGCGTCGGCAGAATGAGGGCGCGCTCGCCATGCACGAGGTGGCTGCGATTGAGCTTGGTGGTGATGTGAACGGTGAGTCTGCACGAGCGCAGGCCGTCGAAGGTGCGCAGCGTGTCCGGCGTCGCCATCGCGAAGTTGCCGCCAAGGCCGATGAACACCTTGAGGCGGCCTTCGATCATGTGCTCGACCGTTTCCACGACGTCGAGTCCATGCTCGCGCGGCGGCGCGAAATCAAAAACTTTGCCGAGACGATCGAGAAACGCTTGCGAAGGCTTTTCCTCGATGCCGACGGTGCGGTTGCCCTGCACGTTCGAATGGCCGCGCACGGGGCACAAGCCCGCGCCCTCGCGGCCGATATTGCCGCGCATCATCAGCAGATTCGAGAGCAGATGCACGGTTTGCACCGAGTGCTTGTGCTGCGTGATGCCCATGCCCCACGTAGCAATCACACGTTTGCCGTTCGCATAGACGCGAGCAAGGCCTTCGATATCTTCGCGCGCCACGCCCGATTCCGCTTCGAGCAGCGGCCAGCTTTCGTTGCGCAGCTCTTCGGCGAAGGCCGCGAAGCCCAGCGTGTGCTCGCGGATAAAGTCGATATCGAGCACGCGTTCCGTGCCGTTTTCGAGCGCTTCGTCGTCGAGTTCGATCAGCCGCTTGGCCACGCCTTTAATCAGCGCGAAGTCGCCGCCGAGTTTCGGTTGAATGAACATCGACGCAATTTTCGTGCTGCCGAACGTGATCATTTCCAACGGATGCTGCGGGCTCGTGAAGCGTTCGAGACCACGCTCGCGCAGCGGATTCACCGACACGATCGTCGCGCCGCGCCGCGAAGCCTCGCGCAATTCGCCGAGCATGCGCGGGTGATTCGTCGCCGGATTCTGGCCGAAGATCATGATGGTGTCGGCGGCTTCGAAATCGTCGAGCGTGACCGTGCCTTTGCCGATGCCCACCGTCGTCGGCAGGCCGCGGCTGGTCGCTTCGTGACACATATTCGAGCAATCAGGAAAATTGTTGGTGCCGAACATCCGCACGAACAGCTGATAGACGAACGCGGCTTCGTTGCTCGCGCGGCCCGAGGTGTAGAACGCGGCTTCGTCGGGCGAATCGAGCGCGTTCAATTGTTCGGCGATCAGCGCGAAGGCGTCGTGCCATGCGATGGGCTGGTAGCGGTCAGTGATCGCGTCGTAGACCATCGGTTCGGTGAGGCGGCCGTGCTGTTCAAGTTCGTAATCGGTCTGCTTCATCAGCGACTCGACAGTGTGCTTCGCAAAGAAGTCCGGCGTGACGCGTTTGCTCGTGGCTTCGGCGGCCACGGCTTTCACGCCGTTTTCACAGAACTCGAATGTCGAGGCGTGCTCGCGGTCGGGCCATGCGCAGCCGGGACAGTCGAAGCCATCCGGTTGATTCTGTTTGAACAGCGTGCGGTAATTGCCGCCCGATACACGCTCCTTGATCAGATTGATGGCGACATATTTGAGTGCGCCCCAACCCGCGGCGGGGTGGTGATACGCCTCGATTTTTCCCTTTGATTTCGCCTTGTCCATTGCCCTTCGCTCCGTTGACGTTGCGCGGCCCCGGGGTCGATCCGCGAGGCGTCAAGCGCGCTAACTGCATAGCCGAAAGCGTAAAAGGTCAGGGCGATGTGCATGACGCACAAAATCCATTCAGCACTTAGAGTACAGTTGCGCCGCGCCGCCGCATTACACTGCGCGAGGCGCGTTGTGAGCGTCTACCGGGGAGAAGGCAGTGAAACTCTATGAAAAGCTCGCGGACGACATTGAAACGTTGATCCGCAAGGGCGTGTACCGGCCGGGTGATCGCGTGCCGTCGGTGCGCCAGGCGAGCCAGCAGCACCGCATCAGCATTACTACCGTGATTCGCGCGTATCTGCGGCTGGAGAGCCGTGGCGTGCTCGAAAGCCGTCCGCAATCGGGCTATTTCGTGAGCGTGCGCGTGAGCGAAGGCAGTGTGCAATCCGATGAATTGCGTCCGAGCCAGCCGATTGCCGTGTCGGCCACGGTGGACGTGAGCCGCCTCGTGCTCTCGACGCTACGCTCGATCGGCGCCGACGATGCCGTGCCGCTTGGCTCGCCGTATCCCGATCCGTTCTTGTTTCCGTATGAAAAGATCAATCGCTATGCGTCGGCCGTTGGGCGCAGGAAGGCGTTGTGGGGTGTGAACAACGCCTTGCCGCCGGGAAGCCCGGAGTTGCTTCGGCAAATTGCCCGGCGCTATCTCGAGAATGGCATGGCGGTGGACCCCAACGAGATCATCGTGACCGTGGGCGCGACCGAAGCCATGAATTTATGTTTGCAGGCCGTGGCGAAACCGGGCGACGTGATTGCCGTGGAATCGCCCACGTTCTACGCGATGCTGCACGCCATCGAGCGATCGGGCATGAAGGCGATCGAGGTCGCGACGCATCCCGAGTACGGCATGGACGTAGACGCGCTCGCGAAGATTCTCGAAACGGAAAAAGTGGCCGCCTGCATGGTGATGCCGAATTTCCAGAATCCGCTCGGCTTTCTGATGCCTGACGAACGCAAGCGCGAACTCGTCGAACTGCTCGCCAAAGCGGAGATTCCGGTGATCGAAAACGGCGTTTACAACGAGCTGTATTTTGGCGACTCGCATCCCACTACGCTGAAATCGTATGATAAACAAGGCATGGTGCTGCATTGCGGATCGTTTTCGAAAAGCCTCACCGCCGCGTATCGGATTGGCTGGGCGTTGCCGGGACGTTATCGCGATCAGGTCGAGAAACTGAAATTCCTGAATACGCTGACGACCTCGGTCGTTCCGCAACTCGCAATCGCCGAATATCTCGAACGCGACGGCTATGAGCATCATTTGCGGCGCGTTCGCAAGAATTACGCGCAGCAGGCCAATCTGATGAAGGCGATGGTCACGCGTTTCTTTCCGGCCGGCACGCGCATGTCGAGTCCGGCGGGCGGTTATGTGCTGTGGATTGAGCTGCCCGCGAAAGTCGATTCAATGAAGCTTTATCAGCTTGCACTGGCGCAGGGCATTACGATCGGGCCGGGCTATATGTTTTCGGTTTCGAACCATTATCGCAACTTCATTCGCCTCAACTACAGCAGCCCGTGGTCGCCGGAAATCGAACAGGCGATCATCACGGTCGGCAAGCTCGCGGCGTTTTGCGCAAAGTGAGCGCGCCGACCGGCTTAATGGATGACGACCGCATTGCGGCCCGCGTGCTTCGCGCGGTAAAGCGCGAGGTCGGCGGCGGCGAACGCAGCCTGGCTGTTTGCGCCTTCCAGCGCCGAGCGCTGCGTGAGCGCCGCGCCGACGCTCACGGTCACCACGCCCGCCGTGGAGTGCCGGTGCGCAATATCCAGTTGCATGACGCCACGCCGCAATTTTTCGAGGATGGCAGGCACCTCGCCGCGCGGCTGCCCGCTGAGCAGCATGCCGAATTCCTCGCCGCCCATACGACCCGCGATGACCTGATATTCGTCCGCCACGTCTTGCAGAACCGCGGCGACTTTCTGCAGACAGACGTCGCCCGCCGGATGACCGTAGGTGTCGTTGAATTGCTTGAACCAGTCGATATCGACCATGACGGCGGTGAGCCAGTCGCCGGGCTGGGCGTCGTGCCATTTCTGGCGAATGCTCTCCAGCATGAAGCGCCGGTTGAACAGGCGTGTCACGGGGTCGGTGGCGGTCGCGCAGCGTAGCTTCAGATCGTTCTCGATCATCGCGCGCAAATGCTCGAATACGTCGCGATGCGCGTCGGTCAGCAGGCGCGGTTCGGGGTCCATCGCACAGAGCGCGCCCACACGCTCGCCACCGGGCGCATGCAGCGGAATGGCCGCATAGAAGCGCACGAACGGCGCGTTGCTGACCAGCAGGCATTGCGTGAAGCGCGGGTCGCCGCGCGTGTCTTCCACCACGAACAACTGGTCGGATTCGATCACGTAGTTACTCAACGACTGCTTGCGCGGCACGGGATGCAGCACCACGCCGGCTTCGGCGCGATAGTGCTGATGCTCGGCGTCGAGCAGCAGTACCGCGGTGATCGACGCACCCGTGACGGTCTTGAGAATGGCAGCGGCGTGACGGAAACACTCGCGCATGACCTGATCGTCGTGCAGGAGCCACTCGATAATCGGCGAGTCGCCGGACTCGCTAGCGCCAGTAAATTCCGCGCCGGTGAGGGCGGCGGCGAGGCGTTCGTCAGGGGAAAAGGCCAATGCGGGTTCCGTGGTGTGCCGTCAAGCACGGGTCAACGGCATTTTCCACGCAAACTTGAGTGCCCGAGTGCGGCGGACGTGTAAAAAATACGTGCCGAACCACGTTGATTCATATGATGAAATGCTGCGCGCGATGCTATTTGTGGATCATCGCCATGACCAGGAAGTGAAACGGCAGGGTCAGCAGGACGGTGGCGCCAAAACCGATGCCCCAGAGAATGGCAATCCACTTCAGATCGTGCAGAAAGCGCTGGCGGCGATTCCGCGACTCACGTTTCATGGCCGACTCCCTTTGAAGGTCTGCAGGGGCATTATGGCATTGCCCTGCGCCGACGATCAATACGCGGTTCAGGGCGATGCACACGAGCGAAACGGAGCGGAAGACGGCAACCTTCAATGCAATCACTATTTGCATTCCTGATTAATTGATCAGGTTGCCGCTTTCCGGGTCGCATGATTTATCAGACTTCCGCTTTCTCGCGGTGCTCGAATGTCTCGGCCATAAAATCCTTCAACGTATCGACGATTTTGCGCACGCGCGCCGGTACGGGCCGTTGTGGACGAATCAGCAGATTGAGCGCGAGCGCCGGCACTTCCCAGGCGGGCAGCACATGCGCGAGACGACCTGCTTCGATGGCGGCGGTGGCCGCCGGTTCCTCCAGCACGCACAAGCCCGCGCCCGCAAGCACCATTTCGTACATCGGCCGCCAATGCGTGGTCTTGATCGTCGTGCGGATCGGCACGCTGTCGACGATGTCGCTGTCGAGCGCGAGCGGCAACTGGTTGGCGTCGAACGTGCCTTTCACGCGAATGAAATTGTGCTCCGCGAGTTGGGCCGGCGATTCGATGGCCGTGTGCCGCTCAAGATAGTCGGGCGAGGCCACCAGCAGACGGCGGATCTGACCGAGCGGCCAAGCAATATACGCGCCGTCCGCAAGTGGTCCGACGCGAAACGAAATATCCACGCCTTCGGTCACGAGATCGGCGATCTTGTCGTTCAGCACCAGTTCGATATCGAGGCGCGGATACAGATCGCGCACGCGTTTCAATCCTTCCGGCAAGATCGTTTCACCGAGGCAGTGCGGCGCAGCAATGCGGATCGTGCCCTTGACAATGTGCTCGTCGTTGGCCACTTCCGCTAATACCTGCTCCACGGCGCCGAGCACGAATTTGCTGCGTTCGAGAAAGAGGATGCCTTCCGGCGTACATTGAAACGTACGCGCATTGCGCAGCAGCAATTGGCAGCCGAGATACTTCTCCAGCCGTTCGATCCGTTCGCTCACGGCAGGCTGACCGATGTCCAGATCGCGCGCGGCGCCCGACATGCTGCCGCGTTCGACCACTCTCACGTAGATCCGCATGGCTTCCAGCAGGTTCACGCGCCGCTCCTTGCCGTTTGCGGCGACAAGGCGCGCGTGCGCGCCGGCCATCGGCACCATTGACACCATCGACAGATCGATCCTTTCATTCGTTGCGCTCCTGATTCGGGGCGTCGCGCGACTGGATGCGACGCCATCATGTGTCACAGGTTAAAAGGACACAGTGAGTCGCGGAATGCACAAATCCGGGCGGTTGATGAGAGTACAGTTTGAACGGCGGCTTTTGCAGCTTTGCGTCGAGGCTCAGCGCTTTATATGCCGGGTGCTATGCTCGATCAGCGAATCAAGCGGCGTATGTGCAGTGCGTGTTCATCGATTGAAAGCAATTTGTAGGATGAATTTCGGCTATGGATCAGTCGAATGGATGGCCGCGTAGTGAGCGCGCCGTTCAATCGCGTGACGCACTAAACCACCGCCTTGGTCTTTTCTTCGGAGAATCGACATGACCGGACAGACACTGAGCGCAGCGTTCATCGAAGAGCAACGCAAGCGCTTGCTGGAGATGCAACGCGACGTGCTGGGCAGCGAGGAAAACACCATTGGCGCGGAACGCGACAGGGAAGAAGCGACTGGTGCGGAGGCCGAGGAATACGAAGACGACGCCCAGAAGATGGAGCAGGATATCGCGAATCAGGCGCTGCGCAATGTGAATCAGCAGCGTATTGCCGATATTCAACGCGCGCTGGAAAAAATCGCCGACGGCACGTATGGCTTTTCCGATGAGAGCGGCGATCCCATTCCCATCGAGCGGCTGAAAGCGCTGCCCGAAGCGGTAGTGACGGTGCAGGAGCAAAGTGTGCGCGACGCCCGGCAGTAAGTGCCGTCGGAAACCGTTCGCACGGATGTTGGGGCTGGCGGGATCGAGACGTCGCGCAAGACCGCGTGGTCTCGAACCGCTCAGGTCAGCGTGTCAGGCGACCGCGCTGACCGGCTCGTCAAACAGTTCGAGCAACTCTTGCATGGTTGCTCGCGGCGCCGCTCGCCAGAGTGCGCCATAGACGATCTCGCTGTATAGCTCGATGCCTTCGGGGGAACGTGCATCGATCTGTCGTGACTCCACCACAAGGTCGAACAGTTTCGTTGCGGTGCGGATGATGCTGCCAGCTTGTGTGTGGGCGATTGTTGTATTCATCACTGCACGTATCGGCAAATAAATCGAAAACTTGAGCCTGCCGGTGGTTTCGGCCTATTCGAAACAGCGACCTTTCTTCGTGTCAAGATAATCGTCTCGCATCGACGACTGCAATGATGACTCTGCCTTGCCGTAAGGTTCTCTTAAGTCGGGCCCCTATAGCTTAGAGCGTTTCCATGGACGTTGCGTCCGCCTGGAGGCTCCTCTTGACTACCACCACCGAGAAACCGCTGCTGGAAGCGGCAAGCAAGGTTCCGGCTCTCACGCTGGGCTTCTGGATCATCAAGATCGCTGCAACCACGCTGGGCGAGACGGGCGGCGACTGGGTCACCATGTCGTTGAATCTCGGTTATCTCGTGGGCACGCTGATTTTTCTCGCGGCATTCGTCGTGCTCGTTTCCGCGCAGGTACGCGCGTATCAATTCAGCGCTGCGCTTTACTGGGCCACGATTGTGGCGACCACGACGCTGGGCACGACGCTCGCCGACTTCTGCGATCGCTCGCTCGGCATCGGCTATCCGGGCGGCGTGGCGATTATCGTGGCGCTGCTCGTCTTGAGTCTCGCGATCTGGTATCGCAGCGAAGGCACCGTGTCGATCGAGAGCGTGAATACGCCCCGCGTCGAATGGTTTTACTGGACCACGATTCTCTTTTCGCAAACGCTCGGCACCGCGCTCGGCGACTGGGTTGCGGGCGACGATCGCGGTGGCCTCGGTCTCGGCTTCGAAGTCGGTGCGGCCATCTTCGGCGCGGCGCTGGTCGTCGTGGGATTGTTGTGGCTGTGGCGTGGCGTGTCGCGCACCGCGTTGTTCTGGGCCGCATTCGTGCTGACGCGCCCGCTTGGCGCGACGCTCGGTGATCTGCTCGACAAACCGGTGGCGCAAGGCGGCCTGCATTTTAGCCGGCTGTACGCTTCCGTCATTTTGCTGGTCTTTATCGTGCTTTGCGTGGCCTTCATTCCGCAGCGTGCCGCAAACCGTTCTCCCTCTGCGTAATTCTTTCCTCCTCGCGGTCCGCTTTTCGCTGTTCGATCCCATCGTTACCGCCATGCGCATTCACGGCGCATGGCGCGAATCTACGCCTTGACAAAGCCCCCTGGTGCCTTCTATTTTTCCCTTGCCATCCTCATTACAAAATATTTCATCCGGGGAAGATTTCCACAGGCAATGACCTTGCCCGTGCTATGCATTGCAGATGCATAGTATTCCTGATGATATTCAATTCAATTAATTGAATGAATAGCGTCAGGGATGGAAAGCCGAATGTCAGCCGCCGCGCACCGCTCGCTTCCATGCGAATACGAGGCGCCTCTCACACGCCTGCCGGGCGCAGGCGGCTTTCGCGTAGCGCATTGATATTCGAAGGGGCAATAATGAAATCAGACGGCAGCTCCGGCTTGCTTCACTCCCGTATTTTTGCCATGCGCAGTGCGAGCGCGTTATGTATCGCCGCGCTGATGCTCGCGGGATGCGGCGGCGATAGTGGTTCGGGTGCATCCGCAACGGCCTTTAAACAGGTGTCGGCGAATGCGCAGGATGCAAGCCAATCTTCCGCGGCCAACCGGCCTTATTCCGATCCCGTTGCGTATTCGCTCAACGCGGGCGACGGCCTCGCGCCGACGCAAGTCGCGGAACGGTCCGCGGTCATGCATTACCAGTGGACCTCGGGCAGCACCACGATCAACTACACCACGACAACCGGCCACTTAACGGCGCGAGATACAAAAGGCAATGCTGAAGCGAGCATGTCTTACGTGGCGTACACCGCGCCGAGCACCAACGGTTCGCCGCGCCCCGTGACCTTCGTGTATAACGGCGGCCCGGGTTCGTCGTCGATCTGGCTGCGGCTCGGTTCGTTCGCGCCCACGCGCGTGGCCACGCCCGATCCGCTCATGACGAACTGGCCGAATTATCCGCTCGTCGATAATACGGAAAGCCTGATCGACACCACGGACATGGTCTTTATCGATCCGCCGGGAACGGGTTTGTCGGAAGCGATTCTGCCGAATACGAACCAGAAGTTCTGGGGCTGCGATCCGGACGTGAACGTCATGCGCGATTTCATTCAGCGCTATCTGGCGGTGAACAATCGCAGCGCGTCGCCTATATATCTTTACGGCGAATCGTACGGTACGCCGCGGACGGACATGCTCGCGCTTGCGCTGGAGGCGTCGGGCGTGAAATTGACGGGCATCGTGCTGCAATCGGCAATTCTCAACTATTACGCCGATGCCATCGAAGCCACGGCGATCGAGAATTCCACCGCGGGTTTGGCGCTCGACACCGATACGCTCGCGGGCTATTACCCCGGCTACGCGGAAGTGGCGGCGTATTTCAATCTGGCTTCACCACGTCTGATCGATCAGGGACTGTTCGCGCAGCAATCGGAAATTTTCGCAACCGGCCAGTACAACCATTTCAAGAAGTACGCGCAAACCTGGGTGTTGAGTCAGTTGGGCATTCCCGATGCGCTGGGCACACCGGTCTTGCCGCCCACGCGCACACTGGAGTCGTGGCAGTGGCCGTCGAGTCTGACGATGCAGGGCTTGCAGGGTTACTTCAATACGAACCCCTTTAACAACGCGATGATTCCCGGCACCACGATCGGCCGTTACGACGGACGTGTTTCGCTGCCGAATTCCGATCCGCGTCTGCAGGCCGATAGCGACCCGTCGGATATTCTGATTTCGCAGCCGTTCACCACCGCGCTCGCGACGCAGATGCCCGATTATCTCGGCTACACCGCGCCGAACGCGACCTATATGCCGCTGAACGACGCGATCATTCAGGTCTGGGATTTTTCGCACGACGGCGAGACCTTGCCGGACACCTTGCCCGATCTGGTCGGCGCGATCAAACTGAATCCGAACTTGAAGGTGCTCTCGGAGAACGGCTATCACGATCTCGCGACGCCGTTCTTCAATACGGAAAAGCAGCTCGCGCGATTGCAGACGGTGGCGGGTTTGAGCCCGAATTTGCAGGTGAATTTTTTCCCCGGCGGCCACATGATTTATCTCGACGACGTTGCGCGGCCGAAAATGAAAGCCGATCTGGTCAATTACTACGCGGGGCAGCCGATTCCTTTGGCGCTCTCGCTCTGGACGTTGCCCGCGCCGTGGTCGGATGAAAGTTCAGGCAGTACCCCGACTACCACGGCCACAACGACGGCTACCGAAACGGCGCAAACCGCTACGTTGCAGTAACGCTCAGCACCGGTCGTCGGCGCGCACGCGCGAGGACCGGTTCTTCATCTATTGAAAGCGAGTGATCATGTCTTTATTCGACAAGCTCTGCTGCATCGTGCCGCTCGTCGTGTGCGCGGCCGCCGTCAACGCGCAGGCGGCCACGCAATCCGTGGCGCCCGTGCAGCTTCCGCAAGGCGCACATGGCGTCGATGGGCCGTTTTTTCCGTCGAACCGTCCCGCGCCTGTGACGCCCACCACGGGCACGCAATTGCAGGACGAGGCGCAGTCTCGGATCGAAGCGCGGCTCGGCGCGAATGCCTCGCTCAGTAACGGCGCGTCGATTACGAAAACCCAGGCGCAAGACAGCGGACTCGGTTATATCGCGCAGCATTTCGATCAGATCGACACGGCGCATACGGGCCGCGTGTCGATGAGCGATATACGGACGTATCTGCAAAAGCAGCAGCGTCAGTAAGCATTGCAGTTCGGACAGGGTTTAACGCGGGCACGACGCGCGTGCGTAATTCAGGGTGAAGAAGGCGTTGCGCACGCGTAATTGCTCGCGAGATTCAGATTGCCCTTGCCGAGATAACGCGGATACGCGGGATAGCGGCACAAAGGCCGCGTGCGTCCGTTCGTGTCTTGCGCGATATCGGTGGTCACGAGCGTATCCGGCGCGTTGCCTCGCGAAACCCAGTCGTCGAGCGCGCCGATCAGATCGACGGACGGAATGAACACGCCGTTGCCGTGCTGATAACCCGGCACCATGTAAAGCCGCATGAAACTGTCCACGCGCACCTGGCCGTAACGCGCGACGAGACCTTCATACGAGGCGATGGTCTGATTCGGGCTGATGACTTCGTCTGCGAGTCCGTGCAGCGTGATGAGTTTGCCGCCGCGCGCGATGTAATGCGCGATGTCCGGATTCATCGCGCCGATGGTCGCCGAAAGCGTGGCGAGCCGCTGCTGATAACGGCCCGGATGCATCACGTCGAAGTTCGACGAATCGAAGGTCGGGTCGTGCGTCACGAAGTATTTGAGGTAGGCGTCGCCTTGCGCGTAGAGATAGCCGTTCGCGCGAAACGTGAGTTGCGGCGAGCGCTCGGGCGAATGCGCAAGTCCGAGCAGGCTCGTGAAGCGCGTGCCCTGAAACACGTTGTAGCCGCGATAACGGTCGACATTCCAGGCGAGCGCGTACGGCAGATGCAGGCCGTCGCGCAGTTTTAGCAGCGTCGCGAGTTGCGGCGGCGTGAGGCAATCGTCGGCAGAAACGGACGGCGCGGCCGATGCAAGAGCATCGGCGGGACAGCGCAGCGAGTCGATGATTTTCGGCTCCAGCGCGCGGCAGGCTTCGACGTTGCTGATAATGCCGTCGCTGGCGCCGTCGAGCGTGTCGCACGCCTGCATCGTGCGCTCGTAGACGCGTTCGAGCAAAGCGGGCGGCACGAAGCCGCCGGGCACGCGATATTCGAGCCGCCCGAGTTCCACGCCGATCAATCTCACGCCCGAAAAATTCAGTGCAGGCGAATTGGCGATCACGCCGTCGTAATCGTCGGGATAGCGCTGGATGACCGTGTAGCCTTCGCGTCCGCCGGTCGATCCGCCGGCGAAATACATGTGCTCCGGCGCGCGTCCGTAGCCGCGTTCGATCAGCGCGAGCGCCACGTCGTGGGTTTTCTTCAGATGTGCATAGCCGAAGTTGACCACGGCTTCGTCGAGCAGGCCGAAGGTCGCGACCGAGGCGTCGCCGTTGTGGCCGGAGTCGTCGCCGAACGTGGCGTAGCCGCGCGCGAGCGGCGCGCGGTACGGCGAGAACGGCATCGGTCCGGTGCCGGTGACGACTACGCCGCTATAACCGCCGCCGCCAAATTGCAGCGCGCGGCCATTCCAGCGGCTCGGCAGATTCACTTCGAAGCGGATGTCCGGCGTGCCCGCCGTCTGTGCGCGGATCACGCCGGTCAGGCGGCAGAAGTCCCCGTTGAGGTTGCCGTTGGCCGTGGCGGGAATCATCGTGGCGGTTTGCACGAGCGCGCCGTTGGTCGGCAGGCCGATGGCGGCGGGCGGCAGCAGCGCGCCCGCGAGATCGGCGCAGTGCAGCGGCAGGTCGGGCGCGTGCTGGGCGTGCGCGATGCCGCTCGCGAGGAACGTGAGCGCCGCGCAGGCGGCCGCGTGGAAAGGAACGCTACGCGCGATCGCCCGGGACGGTTTCATCGCTCCATGAGGTAGTGGGTCGTGTCGGGAAGTGCGGCGGCGCGCGGCTCGCCTGACGGTCGCCGCGCGCAAGACCGCCAATATGACATAGATCGGCGGCGCGTTTGCAGGAAGACGCCATCTTCAACGCGTTGGGCTGCGCGAGAAAATCAGATAGCTGAGCACCGCAAGCGTGCAGACCGCGAGGCCGCCGTACAGCATCAGCGTGTTGAAACCGGCTTCGAGCGCGGCGCGGGCTGTCGTTTCAAAGTGCGGTTCAAAATGCGCGGGGTCGATCAAACCATCGCCCGGCGTGAGATTGCCCGCCGCCACGCGCGCGGCCAGCGCCTGCCACGACACCGTCTGCGCCGCGCCGCCGAGCGCGTCCTGCAGATGGCGCGCGACGCTCGCGACAAGCAGCGATCCCATCAGCGCGATGTTGATGGCGAGCGTCACCATGCGCGCGCTCATGTCGATGCCCGAGGCCATGCCCGCGCGGTCCGCCGAGACCGAACCGGTCGTCGTGTTCGTGACCGGCGTGTTGGTGATGCCTAGCCCCGCGCCCGCCACGAGGCAGCCGGGCAGCACGGCCAGCGCGTGGCCGTGGCCGAAGGCGCTGCCCGCGCGCATCAGCAGGAAGCCCAAGCCGATCGTGAAGAGGCCCGCCGGAATCGCGCGCGCGGGCTGCAAGCGCAGCGCGAGGCGCTCGCCGATGGGCGGGAACACGAGCGTCGGCAGCGTGTAGGCGAGCAGCGACAGTCCGGAAGCGAGCGGGCTTTCGTGCAATACGCTCTGGAAATAGATCGGCAAATAAATGATGAATGGCCAGAAGCTGAAGTTCATGCCGACCGAGCCGAGCAGCGCGCCCGAAAAGCTGCGGATTCTGAAAACCGAGAAGTCGAACATCGGATGCGCGGCGCGCAATTCGATCGCGACGAACGCCGCGAAACTGGCGGCGCTCGCGGCCAGCACGCTCAGCGCCGGCACGCTGAAAAAGCCGATATCCGCGCCTTGCGTGATGGTCCAGACGAAGCCGAACACCGCCGCCGACAGCGTGACCATGCCCGCGATGTCGAGCTTGCGCGCCTGCGGGTCGCGCGATTCGCGCACGCCGGCGAGCGCGAGGCCGAGCGTCGCCACGGCGATCGCCACATGCACCCAGAACACCCATTTCCAGCTCGACAGCGCCACGATCGCGCCGCCCACCAGCGGGCCGAATCCGAGGCCGATGCCGAGCACGATCCCCCACGCGCTGAATGCCCGTGCGCGCGCCGCGCCTTGCGGAAACTGATGCGAGAGCACGGCCACGAGGCAGATGAGCATCGCGCCGCCGCTCGCGCCTTGCACGAAGCGGCTCGCGATCAGCGCCGTCGTGCTCGACGCCAGTCCGCACAGCCAGGACGCCGCGCCGAACAGCACGATGGTGACGACGAACACGCGCTTGCGGCCGAAGCGGTCGGCGAGCGTGCCGGTCGCCATCAGCACGGTCGTGCACGCGAGCGTGTAGGCGTTCATGATCCATTGCATCTGCTTGAAGTCGCCGTGCAGCACGACTTCGAGCGTCGGCAGAATCATCGGCACGCTCGAAATTTCGAGCGAAAACATCATGGCCGCGAGGCAGACGGCGATCAGCGCGAGGGCGTTCCGGCGCATCTGCGTGGGGCGCAGCGGGTCATGGGTTTCGCGGGCGAGGTCTTGCCCGAGTTCGGATAGCTGCATGTGGGGACTCCAGGTGAGCGGGGGAGATTCGCATGTCGTCGAATCGGCTACACTCAGTTTATGGGAATGGAATTCCCGTATTGACGCGTTTGTGTCCCTGTCATGATTCCTGTGAGGAACCAATGAACGACAAACTGGATGGTGTTGCGACCTTCGTGCAGGTCGTGGAGGCGGGCAGCTTCGCGCTGGCGGCCGAGCGGCTGAATCTCACGCGCTCGGCGGTCGGCAAGGCCATTACGCGGCTGGAAACGCGGCTGGGCGTGCGCCTGCTTCATCGCAGCACGCGTAGCCAGACGCTGACGACCGAAGGGCAGTGCTATTACGAGCGCTGCGTGCGCGCGCTCGCGGAACTCGACGACGCCGAAGCCTCATTCGACATCAGCCGCGTGGAGCCGGGCGGGCGGCTGCGCGTGAGCGTGCCCGAGGCGTTCGGGCATTGGTGCGTCGCGCCGGTGCTGCTCGATCTCGCGCGGCAGTATCCGCAATTGCAGATCGATCTGTCTTTCACGGACCGCTATACCGATCTGATCGAAGAGGGGGTGGATCTTGCCGTGCGCATCGGCGAGTTGCGCGACAGCACCACGCTGGCGGCGCGCCATCTGGGCACGCAGCACATCGTGATCGCCGCGGCGCCCGCGTATCTGGCGCAACACGGCACGCCCGCCAGTCTCGCCGATCTCGCGGATCACACCGGCATCGCCTATTCGCGCGCGGGCGTGATCGCACCGTGGGACGCGCGCGGCCCGAACGCGCAGACGCAGCCCGTGCGTATCCGCACGCAGATCAGCATGGACGATGTGCAGGCGATCGCGAGCGCCGCCATCGACGGTCATGGGTTGGCGTGGCTGCCTTGCTGGCTGGTCGCGCGTCATCTGGCGAGCGGCGCGCTCGTGCCGGTCCTCGACAGCTATCGCGTGCGTTCGCAGGAAATCTATGCGGTGTGGCCGCAGGTGCGGAACCTGCGCGCGAAGACGCGCGTGGCCATCGACGCCTTGAGGGCGCGCATTCCGGAGATGATTGGCACCTGATTCGATCGGGCAGCGCGGGCGCGAAAAATGCGCTTTTGCCCAGCGCGCATACGGTGCGCTTTCGTCGGAGAACTACGTTGCTAATAAATTTTCCATCCGGACCCGCATTCTGGACGACGAACCGGACTATTGCGTTCGCGGCATTCGTCGATGGCGTCGAGGTGATCTGCGAGTTGTCGCTCGAAGCCATAGAAGAGCATTTCGGTGCGAGCCGTTCGCGTCGCGACAGCATGATCGCCGCGTTCGACCGTCATCGCAGCCGCATCGAAGCGGTGGCGCAACGCGTCATTCCGCAGCGTCTCGCGGCGGGACGGTGTCCGCTGTTTTCTCGCGACTTTTATTGAATGACCCGAATCACGCGAATGTGGGGAAGGGAGCGAGCGCGCCGCGCGCATCCCGGCGCGCGGCGCGTCGATTCACGAGAAATCGCCGGGTTCGAGCTCGAGCGACTGACCGCCATTCTTCGAGAGCGCATGACGTGCCGCGCGCTCAATGGTGGGCCGATTGGCGTCGAACGCACTCAATAGCGAACTCGACGACGTGCCTTCATTGCCGAAGCGTGTATTGAGCGCGTCCATCGACACGCTGCACCAGACCGGCCTGTCGTCGACGTGCGCTTCGAACGCAATGCGCGCAGCCGCCACGCTATGACGTCGATTCGTAAACTCGATTCTCATCTCGATCCTCCGTGAAGTTTGGCGTAGTGAAAATGCCCGGCGCCAATCCTCTGCGGATTGGCCGGGCCTGTCTGGCGCAGCAAGGTGCAGTCCTGCCGGTCCTTGCATGACTTGCCACGCGAAACGCTGTTACGTCCTCGGTGTACTTCATTATGCGCGAGAAAAAAAATCGCGCACTGCGTGTCTTTCAGCTCTACGAATCGTAGGCGTTCGCGCGGCATATGTCAGTTTTTATCGATGAAGGTAATTTCGACTTTGTCGGTAAAAACATACCGGCAAACATAGCGGCGCTCATTATGGTTCGAGCCGGGTTCGGCGTTTGCACAGGTGAGTGTGTGCCATGCACGACAACCGTGACGGAGGACATCATGACCAGCACACTCGACCCCGACAACGACAACGCAGGCGAAGAGACGCCGCCCGTCGCGCCCGGACACGATATCGAATCGCTCGGACCCGGCGACTCCTCGGATAGCGGCAGCGATACGCTCGGCGCGAAGCGCCACGAATTCGACCGCGATACGGAGCTCGACAATCACGCGCTCGAATTAGGCGCGGATGAAGAACGCAGCGACACCGACCGAAGCGGCACGGGCGAACGCGCGTCCGCCGACGGCGACGAAACCCTGCGTCCCGACGATGATGTGTTGCCCGATCGCATCGAAGGTCCGGAAGACATTTAGCCTCGACGGATGACGCGCAGGCAGTTCTCATCGACACAAGGAAAAGGAAAACGCACGAGCGATGTCGGACGAAGCATTGTGGTTTTTACTGGTCGGCGTGCTGCTGATGTTCGTGGCGCTCGCGCGCGGGCCGATCGCGCGCCTGCCGCTCACGGGTGCGATGATTTATCTCGCGGTGGGCGTCGTGGTCGGACCAGGCGTGCTGGGTCTCGTTCACGCCGATCTTGCCGACAACGCGTCCACGCTTGCGGTGCTGGCCGAAGCCGGGCTCGTGATCTCGCTGTTTTCGGTGGGCATGCATTTGCGCGTGCGTCTGCTCGATCCGCTCTGGATCTTGCCGCTGCGGCTCGGCGTGGTCGCGATGGCGATCAGCGTCGCGTTGATGTTCGGCTTCGGCCTTGCGATGGGCGCCGCGCCTGGCGTTGCGCTATTTCTCGCCGCCGCTTTGGCGCCGACCGATCCGGTGCTTGCCAACGAATTGCGCGTGCAGGAAGCGGGCGACGCGGAACCCGTGCGCTTCGCGCTGTCCGGCGAAGGCGGACTCAACGACGGCGCGGCCTTGCCGTTCGCCTTGCTCGGCCTCGCGTTGTGCGGCGTGCACGTCACGGGCATGGCGAACGCGGCGACCTTCGCGCTCTCGCTCGTCTGGGGCGTTGCGGGGGCGCTGCTGGTCGGCGCGGTGCTGGCCACGCTGTGCGTGCGCCTCGTTTTTCATCTGCGTACGCGTTATGGCGAAGCGGTGGGTCTCGATGGCTTCATCGCCATCGGGCTCATGTCGGTCGCGTATGGCACCGCGTTGCTGCTGCACGCGTATGCGTTCGTGGCGGTGTTCGCGGCGGGCGTGGCGCTGCGCCACGAGGAATTGCGCGCGACCGGCGAGCGACGGCCCGCCGAGACGCTGGAGACCATTCAGCTTGGCGAGCGCGTGGAGGCCGCGAAAGATCCGCAGCGTGCGCACGTGTTGCTCGCGGAGAGCATGACGGGTTTCACGCTCGAAATCGAGCGCTTCGCCGAATTATCCGTACTGCTGATTATTGGCTGTGTGGTGTCGGCGCACTGGCGCGAGATGCTCGATTGGCGCGCGGTCTCGTTCGCGCTCGTGCTGGTGTTCGTGGTGCGTCCGCTTGCCGTGCTGGTGTCGATGATCGGCGCGCGTGCCGACTCGCGGCAGCGCTGCCTGATGGCCTGGATGGGGATTCGCGGCGTGGGCGCGTTCTATTACGCGGTCTGGGGACTGGCCGAAGCGGGCGATGTGCTGCGCCCCGTGCTGCCCGCGGCGCTCGACGCCATCGTCATCTCCGTGTTGCTGCATGGATCGACGGCGGGCTATGTGCTGGGCCGCTACTATCGGCATGAGGATGCACGGCGTGCACGCGAGCGGGCGCGTGGAAAAGCGGCGGCCTGAGCGCGCCGCTTGTTTTGATGCCTGGTCTTATCCGTGCGCTTATCCGTGCGCTTATCCGTGCGAATCCACCCACGCGCGCGCCCAGGAGAGCCCGGCGTCCTGCGCTTCCTGCTCGGTGTCGAAGGTGCCGAGTATGCCGGACGCTTCGACCAGCTTGAGGTCGAGCGTGATGGTGCCGCTTCCCGCATAGCGCTCGGGTGCGAGCAGTTCTTCCTGCTGCGCGATGGCATGTCCCCACAGGACATAGCCCTTGTATCGCTCTTGTTCCATCAGCGCGTCGCCTTGCGGGGTGGGGTGGATAAACCACCATTTTAAGGGAAATAGCGGGTCCGCAGGCGGGCGGCGATGCTGCGCTGCGATTTTGTGGCTAAAGTCGCAGCGCGGGATTATTGCAGCGTTATTTTTCGCTCAGCGACTTCAGCCGGTTCAACCCCGCGCGGTAGAGCACTGAGTAATGCCCAACAAGTGAATCCGCGTGGTGCGCATCGATCGGCTCGAAGCGGCTGGCCCACGTCACGGTCGTACGGTTTGCGTCGATACGCCGCGCCGACACCTCGGCCTCATAGCCCGTCACCGGATCGGGGCCTTCGACAATCGCATAGCGATAGAAGCGCTCCGTGTCGCTGTGCTCGAGTAGCGCTTCGACGATGATCGCGCCGTCGATCGCTTCGAGGTGGCGCAGACGCCCGTCGTCCGAAAGCCGCGACGAGCGCACGAATTCAAGCCAGCCGGGCAGGCCGTCGAAGTTGCCCAGCAAGGCCCAGACCGATTCCACGGGCGCGTCGATATCGACGGATACGCTCACGCTTGCCATCATTTTTCCTTTGAAAATACGTGTTGCGAGCTTCGCGGCGCGCACGCCGCGAAGCTTCGAAAAGCGGTCGATTCAGCGCCTCAGTCCCACTGTGCGGCGAGACCTTCGGGGCTCACTTCGCGGCCATTGCGTTCGAGCGCCGCGATCTGCGCCATGTCGTCGTCGCTGAGTTCGAGCGTCTGCGCCAGCAGGTTGCTCGCGAGATTTTCGCGTTTCGTCGACGAAGGAATCACCGAGTAGCCGAGCCGCAGCGCCCAGGCGAGCGCGACCTGGGCGGGCGTCGCGTGACGGCGTTCGGCGATGGCGCGGATCACCGGGTCGCCGAGCACCTTGCCATACGCGAGCGTCATGTACGAGGTCACGTGAATGCCTGCCTGCTGCAAGAAGTCGACGAGCTTGCGGTTTTGCAGGTATGGGCTCAATTCGATCTGATTCGTCGCAATGTTGTCCTTGCCGACCACGGCAATGGCCTGCTTCGTCAGTTCGATATTGAAATTCGACACGCCGATCTGCTTCGTCAGACCTTGCTGCTTTGCTTCGGCGAGGGCGCTCATGAATTCGTCGAGCGAGACGCCGTTGTTCGGCGCGGGCCAGTGGATCAGCGTGAGATCCACGGCGTCGGTGCGCAGTTTGTGGAGGCTGTCCTTGAGGCTTGGGATCAGCTTCTCGCGTGAATAGTGGTCGACCCAGATCTTGGTGGTCAGAAAGAGGTCGTCGCGCGCGACGCCCGAGGCCGCGATGGCTTCGCCGACTTCGGCTTCGTTGCCGTAGATCTGCGCGGTGTCGATGGCGCGATAGCCGAGTTCGAGACCGTTGCGCACCGAGTCGATGACGACTTGGCCTTGCAGGCGGAACGTGCCGAGACCGAATGCGGGAATGTTGCTCATGTTGGACTCCGTGAAGTAATCGATTGAAAAAGCAGCGTGAAATCAGCGCGCGGCGCTTGGCGCGGGCTGGCGATTCTGGGCGATCTGCACGAGCACCAGCGCGAGGCCCGAGACCGCGATCAGCGCACCGACCACCGGCACGGCGGCGTAGCTGAAGCCCGCCGAGATCGCCGCGCCGCCGGCCGCCGCGCCCACGGCGTTGCCGAGATTGAAGGCGCCCACGTTGACCGAGGAGGCGAGGCCCGGCGCTTCGGCGGCGGCGCGCATCACGCGCATCTGCAGCGGCGGCACCACGGCGAAGGTGGCGAGGCCCCACACGACCACGGCGAACGCCGCGCCCAGATGCGTTTTTGCGAGCAGCGGGAACGCCAGCATGATCGCGACCAGCAGCGTCAGGAACACGACGAGGCTGCCGTTGAGCGAGCGGTCCGCGAGCTTGCCGCCCGCCGCGTTGCCGATCGAAAAACCCACGCCGACGAGCACGAGCATGGCCGTGACGAAGGTCGGCGAGGCGCCCGTGATCTGTTCGAGCGTCGGCGCGATATAGGTGTAGAGCGTGAACATCGCACCCGCTCCCAGCACGGTGGTCGCCATCGCCGTGAGCACGGCCGGGCGCGTGAGCACCTGCAATTCGCCGCGCAGGTTGGGTGCCTGGCCCGCTGCGCCCTGGGGCAGCGCGACGCGCAGGATCAGCATCGTCAGCACGCCGAGCCCCGCGGTCGCCGCGAACGCCATCCGCCAGCCGATGGTCTGGCCGAGCCAGGTGGCCGCGGGCACGCCGCCGATATTGGCGATCGTCAGGCCCATGAACATGGTGGCGACGGCGCTCGCCTGCTTGTGGCGCGGCACCACGCTCGCGGCGACCAGCGAACCGAGGCCGAAGAACGCGCCGTGATTGAGGCTCGTGACGAGGCGCGCGAGCAGCAGTGTCGTGTAGTCCGAGGCGAACGCCGAGAGCAGGTTGCCGATCGTAAACAGGCTCATCAGCACGATCAGCGCGCTGCGGCGCGACCAGCGCGAGAGCGCGAGCGTCATCAGCGGCGCGCCGACCATCACGCCGATCGCGTAAGTGGTGATCAGCATGCCAGCGCGGGGAATCGACACGTGTACGCCCTCGGCGATCACGGGCAGCAGGCCCATCGGCGAGAACTCGGTGGTGCCGATGCTGAATGCGCCGATGGCGAGCGCCAGCAGCGAGAGCCAGGCGTGGCCTTCGCGTGCGGGCGCGGAAGTGAGGGGCGGGGTCATGGCGAAAGGGGCTCCAGCGGTTTTTTGAACAGGACGCAGTGTGCCCGCTTTACTTTTGCAGAAAAAGTCGTCTATAAACGAAAGAGTTTTGATTTCAAATCAAGAATGAAAGTCACACTGGATGAACTGCAAGCCTTCGTGAGCGTGGTCGATACGGGTTCGATCACGGCTGCCGCGCATCAGCTCGGGCTGACGATTTCGGCCACCAGCCGCACGCTGGGGCGTCTGGAAGACAAGCTCAGGACCACGTTGCTGCGGCGCACGACGCGGCGTCTCGAACTGACCGAGGAGGGCAGCGCGTTTCTGCGCGACGCGCGGGCGATCATCGCGTCGGTGGAGGGCGCGGAGGAGCAGATGGCCGCGCGCCGCGAACGGCCTTCGGGCCGCCTGCGGGTGGACGCGGCGACACCGTTCATGCTGCATGTGATCGTGCCGCTCGTGCAGGGCTATCGTGCGCGCTATCCGCAGATCGAGCTGGAGCTGAACAGCAACGAAGGGATCATCGATCTGCTGGAGCGGCGCACGGACGTCGCGATCCGCATCGGCCAGTTGAAGGACTCCACGCTGCACAGCAAGCCGGTCGGGCGTAGCCGCGTGCGCGTGCTCGCGAGTCCCGCGTATCTGAAGACGCACGGCCAGCCGCGCCGCGTCGCGGACCTCGCGAAGCACACGCTGCTGGGTTTCACCGAGCCCGAGGCGCTCAACGTCTGGCCGCTCGCGGGGCCGGATAACGCGCCGTATCGCATTGCGCCGGGCATCCGTTCGTCCAGCGGCGAGACGCTGCGGCAACTCGCGCTGGCGGGCGAAGGCATCGTCTGTCTGTCCGATTTCATGACGGCGCGCGACCGTGGCGAAGGCGCGCTCGTGCAGCTTTTTACAGCGCAGACGCTGGAGGTGCTGCAGCCGATCAACGCGGTCTACTACCGCAATACGGCGATTTCAGCGCGCATTGCGTCTTTCGTCGACTATCTGATCGAGGCGGTGCGCGACAGCGAATTCGCGCGGTGAGTGCGGTGCCTGGGCGGCTTCGTCATCGTTGCGCGCTCAACTCGCACCCTCAAGTCGCGCCCCATTTGGCCGACAAGGAGAAAGGCGCCGCCAGCACGCGCGCGCCGCTGCGATCCCCTGCATTTCATAAAGGTTGTACATGACGTTTTCGAGCCGAATCCCGCTACGGCTTTTTCGCCGGGATTTACGCCAGGTTTCAAGCCGGGTTGTAAGGGCGGCGCTGCTCGGCGCCGCGATGGTGTCCCTCAACGCGTGCGGCGGCGGCACGCCGGGCGACACCGCCACGACCAGCGCCACTGCCAGCACCGCCGTCACCACGAGCCTGAGCGTCACGCCCACCACGCTCGCGCTGGTGGTCGGCAAATCGGCGGCGGCGCAGGCGACCGTGCTGCCCGCGAGCAGCACGATCGCGTGGTCGAGCGGCGACACGTCGATTGCCACGGTTTCGTCGGCGGGCGCGGTGAGTTGCGTGGCAGCGGGCGCGGCCACGATCAGCGTGAGCACGACCGACGGTCACACGGCCACGATCGCCGTGACCTGCGCGAAGCCCTTTTCGATCTACGAGTTCCTGAAGCTCAAACAGTATCAGGACGCGAGCGGCACGCACTCGATCACCGATGCGTGGTTCGGGAGCGAGCGCATCGCGCCGCTCAACCTGATCTATTCGAGCAAGCTCGTGACGTGTCCGCTGTCCAGTTGCACGGACGAATACGACGTCGACAGCACCAAGATCGCGACCGCCGCCGAGGCCGCCGACAGCACCGGCAAGACGCCCGTTTCGCTCGACCTCGAAGTGTGGGACACGAAGCGCTTCTACCCGAGCGTGGCGACGGGCAACGGCCAGACCATCGTCGAGAATCTGAGCGAGGCGTTGCAATTGTTCAAGGCCGACAATCCGGGCGCCGTGGTCGGGCTTTACGGCGAAGTCCCGCAGAACACCTTCGGCTGGAGCAGTTCGACCGAGGCGACGTACAGCGCGCTCAATCCGCAATATGCGAGCGTGGCCGCGCTGGTCGATTACTACAGCCCGTCGCTGTACAACTACAACTACGACGGCACCGCGACCGGCGACGCCAACTGGAGTTCGGCCGCGAGCTTCGCCGTGTCCCAGTCGCGCGCGTTCGATACGCTCAACGGCACGTCGAAAAAGGTACTGCCGTACATCACGCCGATCTGGACCGACAGCGCGGGGACGGAACATCTACTTACCTACGACCAGATGACCTTCCGTCTCGACGCGTTGCGCGCGGCGGGCGCGGACGGCTGCATCCTGTGGATTTCGAGCAGTCAGGTCGATCCGTCGACGGGCGCGCTGCTCGTCATCGATACGACGTCGGGCTGGTTCAAGGCCGTGCTGGACTTCGCGCAGACGGCGTCGTGACGCGGCATGGCGCGCGCTTTCGGCGCGGATTTCGACGCTTGAGACGATCGGGCATATTCCTGAGCGCCCCCGGCATTCGCGCCAGACGCCCGCGCGCCTAAAGTCACTCCATCGAACGACGGCATCCGCCGTCTCAAGTCTGGAGTGGATCATGAACGCATGGATCACCAAGCATGAACCGATGCCGGCGGGCTTTTTCGGCATCGCAGTGGGCGCGCTGGCGCTGGCGGGCGCGTGGCGCGTCGCGGCGAAGCTTTGGGAAGTGCCGACGGTGGCGGCGCAGGTGCTGACCGTCGCCGCGCTCGTGGTGTGGGGCGCGATCACGGCAATGTATGCAATCAAGTGGATCGCGCACCGCGAGGCCGCGCGCAAGGAGTGGGCGCACGAAGTGCAGTCGTCGTTCGTCGCGCTCGGCCCGGTTTCGGCGATGCTGGCGGCGCAGGCGATCAAGCTCTGGTCGCCCGACCTCGCGCTGGCCTTGTTCGCGGTGGGCGCGGTCGCACAACTCGGCGTCGGTGTGATGCTGCACGGACGGCTCTGGCAGGGCGCGCGCAATGCGGAACTCGTCACGCCGGCGATCTATCTGCCGACCGTCGCGCCGGGCTTCGTGGCCGCGACCACGGCCGCCGCTTTCGGTCTGCCCGAACTCGCGATGCTGTTCTTCGGTGCGGGTGCGCTCTCGTGGCTCGCGATCGAATCGATGCTGCTCAACCGCGCCGCGCATGCCGCCCCGACGGCGCCCGCGCTGCGCCCTGGCTTCGGCGTGCAACTCGCGCCGCCGGTGGTCGGCGGCGTGGCGTGGATGGCGATTACCGGCACGGCGGCACATACGGGTTTGACGACGGGGCTGACCGGCACGACGGGTTTGATCGCTTACGCGCTGCTCGGCTACGGTCTGTATCAGGCGCTTCTGCTGCTGCGTCTGCTGCCGTGGATCCGTGCGCAAGCCTTCGCGCCGTCGTACTGGGCCTTCAGCTTCGGCACGGCCGCGCTGCCCACGCTGGCGATGCTGATCGCGCAAGGCGGCGCACCGCACTGGGAACACGAACTGGCGTTCGTGCTGTTCGCGGCCTCGAACCTGGTGATCGGCCTGTTGTTCTTCAAGACGGCCGCACTGCTGTGGGACGGCAAGCTGCTGCCGGCGCGCGCGGTGTCCTGATCGAGCGACACGTCATGCAAAAAAGCCTCACATTCGTGAGGCTTTTTTTCGTTAAACGCGCGCTTGTTCAGGCGGGCAGCTTCTGCATTTGCGCGTAGAGATCGGCCTTGCCCTCGAAGCCGATGCCTGGCAGATCCGGCATCGTGATGAAACCGTTCTCGACCTTCACGCCGTCGGGGAAGCCACCGAACGGCTGGAACAGATCCGGATACAACTCGTTGCCGCCCAGCCCGAGACCCGCCGCGATATTCAGCGACATCTGATGGCCGCCGTGCGGAATACAGCGGCTGCGCGACCAGCCATGCTGATGCAGCATGTCGAGCGTGCGCAGATATTCGACGAGACCATAGCTCAGCGCGCAATCGAATTGCAGCCAGTCGCGGTCCGCGCGCATGCCGCCGTAGCGGATCAGATTGCGCGCGTCCTGCATCGAGAACAGATTCTCGCCGGTCGCCATCGGCTTGTCGTAGTAGTTGCGCAGCGCGGCCTGCAATTCGAAGTCGAGCGGATCGCCCGCTTCCTCGTACCAGAACAGGTCGTATTGCGAGAGCGCCTTCGCGTACTGGATCGCGGTGTCGAGATCGAAGCGGCCGTTCGCATCGACCGCGAGTTTCTGGCCGTCGCCGAGCACGCTCAGAATCGAGTCGATGCGGCGCAGGTCCTCGTCGAGCGACGCGCCGCCAATCTTCTTCTTCACCACCGTGTAGCCGCGATCGAGATAGCTGCGCATCTCGTCCTTGAGCTTGTCGTGATTCTGGCCGGGATAGTAATAGCCGCCCGCCGCATAGACGAACACCTTGCGGTTCGGCTCGCCGTTGCCGTAGCGGTCGGCGAGCAGTTGAAAGAGCGGCTTGCCCGCGATCTTCGCCACCGCGTCCCACACGGCCATGTCGATCGTGCCGATCGCCACCGAGCGCTCGCCGTGGCCGCCGGGCTTCTCGTTGGTGAACATCGTCGCCCAGATTTTGTGCGGGTCGAGATTGTCGCCCGCGTCGTTGACGAGCGAGGCGGGATCGGCTTCGAGCAGGCGCGGAATGAAGCGCTCGCGCATGAGCTTGCCTTGACCGTAACGGCCATTCGAATTGAAACCGTAGCCGACGACCGGCTTGCCGTCGCGGATCACGTCGGTGATCACGGCGACGAGGCTCAGCGTCATCTTGCTGAAGTCGATATAGGCGTTGCGGATCGGCGAACTGATCGGCAGCGTTTGCTCGCGAATCTCGACGATTCTCATGAGGCGGTCTCCTGGATGGATGCGTGGGCGCGCAATGTGGGTTGAGCGGGTCAAGTAGCGTGGTGCAATGGGAAGTAGCATAGCCGTCGCCGGGCCGCCTATACTTCACCTCAATTCATTTCATTCTTTACCCAAAGTGAGAACTGATTCGACTTCCGACTTCGCGTTCTTCGTGCAGCTGGCGCGGCTCAAGAGTCTCTCGGGCGCGGCGCGCTCGATCGGCATCACGCCGCCGGCGGCGACCAAGCGGCTCGGGATCCTCGAAGAACGCTTCGGCACGCGGCTCGTCAACCGCACCACGCGCAGCGTGAGCCTGACACCGGAAGGCGAGACCTTCGCGCGTTACGCCGCGCAGATTCTCGACCAGGTGCGCGAGATGGAGGACGCGATGGCCGGTTCGCCCGCCGATCCGCACGGACGCCTGCGCATCAACGCGACGCTGGGTTTCGGGCGCACCACGATTGCGCCGCTGGTGTCGGAGTTCGCGCGGCGCTATCCGCGTGTCGATATCCAGTTCGAGGTGACGGACCGGCCCGTCGATCTGGTCGAAGGCGCGTTCGATATGGCGATCCGTTTCGGCGAGTTGCCGGACCAGCGTCTGCGCGCGCGACGCTTGATGAGCAACCGGCGCTTTCTGTGCGCATCGCCGAAATATCTGGAACGACATGGCGTGCCGCGTCGCAAGGAAGATCTGGTCGATCACCGCTGCATCATTCACACGCAGAACGACGACGCGTCGGGCGTGTGGCGCTTCATGCAGGCGGATCATCTGGAAGCCTTGAAGGTGAGCGGCGCGCTGTCCAGCAACGATGGCGATATCGTGCTGCGATGGGCGCTCGACGGCCACGGCATTCTGATCCGCTCGGAATGGGATCTCGCGAAATACATCCAGAGCGGGCGGCTCAAACTCGTGCTGCCCGAGGTGGTGCTGCCGTCCGCCGATCTGTACGTCTACTATCCGGGTCAGCGCAACGAGTCGCCGCGCGCGCGGGCCTTCATCGACTTTCTCGTCAAGCATTTCGAAGCGCCGTTCGTGCCCGTGGACGTGAGCCAGGCCGCGCCGGAAGGCAAGACGGTGCGCAAACCGGCGCGTAAAAACGCGGGCAGGGCGAAGCGCTGAATGCACGCGGGAAGTCGGGCGTGCAGCTTACGCGCGGCTTCCAGTGTTGGCTGACTCGCGCTAACATTCGCGTTTGCGTTGGTTTGTGCGTTTTTGCGTTTGTGCGTTCGTGAACCGCGACGGCCGCTTCGCTGCACGCGATGTGTCCCTGTCGTTGGACTGTGCCGGCGTTCGTGCTGGATTCATCGGCGCCGTTCATTGCGAGGCGTCCGCCTCCCGCTCCCCTCATCCATCGTCGGCTGAATGCGCTTCGTTCGGCCGGCTGGCGCTTTATGTCTGAAATCGATTCTCCGCTTCGTCAATCCGCCCCCGATACCTCGCGCGATGCATGGCCCGCCGTGGCCTCGCTCGCGCTCGGTTCGTTCGCTTCGGTGACCACCGAGTTTCTGCCGGTCGGCGTCTTGCCGGACGTGGTGAAATCGTTCGGCGTGAGCGCCGGACACGGCGGTCTGATGATGACGCTGCCGGGCCTGTTCGCCGCGCTGGCCGCGCCGGGCGTGCTGCTCGTCGGCAAGCGGATCGACCGGCGCACGCTGTTGCTGGCGCTTTCGGTGCTGCTGCTGGCGTCGGCGCTCACGTCGGCGGTGTCGACGCAATTCGGCTGGATGCTGCTCGGACGCGCAATGGTCGGCGCCAGTCTCGGCGCGTTCTGGTCGATGGCGCTGGCGGTCGCCGGGCGGCTGGTGCGCGCGGATCACGTGCATTACGCGGCGGCGGCAGTGTTCGGCGGCGCGACGACGGCGATGATCGTGGGCGTGCCGTTCGGTACCTTCGTCGCGGATCTGACCTCGTGGCGCGGCGCGTTTCTCGCGGCGGCCGCGCTCTCGGCCATCGCCCTGATCGTGCAGATCGTTGCGCTGCCCGCGCTTGCGGCCACGTCCTCGGCGACGCCCGGCGCGGCGCGCCTGCTGGCCTTCGCGCGCAACCGCATGGCCCAGCGCAGCATGGCCACGATCACGCTGCTGTTCGCCGCGCACTTCGGCACCTACACGTTTCTCGTGCCGCTGCTCAACGAAGCCGGATCGCGGGTAAGGACGCGACGTGGGTGCTGCTCGCGTACGGCGCGTTCGGTTTCCTCTCGAATGCGCTCGCGAGCCGCTACGTGGCGCGCAGCCTGCGTCACACGCTGCTCGGCGCGACTGTGCTGATGGCCGTCACGCTGCTGGCGCTGCCCGCGGCGACGGGCCTGCGCGGCGCGGTGCTTGCGCTGGTCGCGCTGTGGGGCGTGGCGTGGGGCGCGCTGCCGCTCGCGCTGAACATGTGGCATCGGCAGATTCGCGATATCGAGGACGAGACGGTGTCGGCGATGTTCACGCTCACGACTCAGGTCGGCATCGGCTGCGGCACGGTGCTGGCGGGCTATATCGTCGATGCGCGCGGTCTGGGCGCGAACTACGTCACGGGCGCGGCGGTGGCGGCGCTGGCCGTGCTGGTGATCGTGCTGCTGCCGGTGAAAGGGACGGTTGAAGCGCCGGTGAAAAGGGCTGAATCAGCGTGAGTTGGCGCAATAAAACAGGGCGTCATCCCGCCCGAAGGCTTGCCCTCGATGCCCAGGGAAAACCCGCACTTCAAGCGCGCCCGTAAAGGTCGATATCGCAGCTATCCCACTCACTTGACCACGCCGGGGAGCCACCGATGAAGCTACGTTTGTTGATTGCCGCGACGCTGTGCGCGGCCACGTGCGCGGGCGCGACGTCGGCGTTCGCGGATAGCGCGACGCCACTGTCCGCGATCTCCGCAGTCTCCGTATCGAGCGACGACGACAGCGCCGCCGTCTTCGCGCCGGTGAAGCTCACCGCGGTGCAGAGCACGGCAGGCAACGCGGATCTCGCCGCGCCATCGGCCTCGGTGGGCGCGGACGTGCTGCGCGGCGCGACCGGCAACGCGGGCGTGAACCTCGTCGCCGGGGCGTTCAATGTGCAGGCCAATCAGATCGCGCTCGTCGGCACGTCGCGCGCGGAAATCGTCTCGCAGCAGACCGTGCAGGGCACCGCGCACATGACGGGCAGCGGCACGGCCGCACTCGGCGCGGGCGCGCTCGCCAACGTCAGCGGCAATATCGGCATCAATATCGCGGCGGGCGCGGGCAACGCGCAGTACAACGGCATGGTCGTGCACTGAGGCACGCCGCGCTACACCACGCTTCAGACCTCCTGCGCCGTCGGCCGGAACAGGATCTCGTTGACGTCGACGTCGTCGGGCTGCTCGATCGCGAAGGCGACCATGCGCGCGAAGCTGTCGGCGGGAATCGCGAACTTCTCGTAGAAGTCGGCGATCCCGGCCGCCACATCGGCTTCGGTCACGCTCTGCGGCAACTCCGATTGCACCGCGCCCGGCGAGATGATCGTCGTGCGGATGTTGTGCGGCTTCACTTCCTGGCGCAGCCCTTCGGAGAGCACGCGCACCGCCGTTTTCGTCGCGCAATACACGGCGTTGTTCTTGCCGACCTTGTGCCCCGCGACCGACGACACGTTGATGATATGACCGCTTTTTTGCCGCGTCATAGGCGGCAGCGCGGCGGCGATGCCGTACAGCACGCCCTTGATGTTCACGTCGATCATGCGATCCCAGTCCGCGATTTTGCCGCGTTCGAGCGGCGAATGCGGCATCAGACCGGCGTTGTTGATCAACACGTCGATACGGCCATGCGTGGCAACTGCGTGATCGACGAGCGCCTGAACCTGGCTCGCATCGGTGACATCGGTTTCGACGGCGGCGTTCTCCGGCAACCCGAGTTCGGCGGCCAGCGCCACGAGGCGATCGACGCGCCGCGCGCCGAGCACGAGCTTCGCGCCGGCGGCGGCGAGACGGCGCACGGCGGCTTCGCCGAGCCCGCTGCTCGCGCCTGTGATGACGATGACTTTTCCTGCGATATTGTCCGACATAGTGATCCTTTAAACGGGTGGCGGGCGCGGGCGATCCTCAGCCGCGCGCCCGGCCGCTTACTTGCCGACGCGCGCCTGCAAATGCGCCGGATAGCGGTCGCCCTGCACGGCGATGTTCGCGAACGCCGTTTCAATGTCGCGCAGATTTTCAGCGGTCAATTCGATGGCCGCCGCGCCGACGTTTTCTTCCATTCGATGCATCTTGGTCGTGCCCGGAATCGGCGCGATCCACGGCTTTTGCGCGAGCAGCCAGGCGAGCGCGATTTGCGCGGGCGTCGCGTTCAGGTCCGTGGCGATCTGCTTGAGCACATCGACGAGCGCTTGATTGGCGCGGCGGTTTTCCTCCGAAAAACGCGGCACGACGTTACGGAAATCCGTTTTGTCGAAGCTCGTCGTCGCGTCGATCGCGCCGGTCAGAAAGCCTTTGCCGAGCGGACTGAACGGCACGAAACCAATGCCGAGTTCGTCGAGCAGCGGCAGAATCTCCTGCTCGGGCGCGCGCCACCACAGCGAATATTCGCTTTCCAGCGCCGCGACCGGCTGCACGGCATGGGCACGGCGAATCGACTGCGCGCCCGCTTCCGACATGCCGAAATGCTTGACCTTGCCTTGCGCGATCAGCTCCTTCACCGCGCCCGCGACGTCTTCCATCGGCACGTCCGGATCGACGCGATGCTGATACAGCAGATCGATGCGATCGGTGCGCAGCCGCTTGAGCGCGGCGTCGGTCACGGCGCGGATGTTGTCGGGCTTGCTGTTGACGCCTTTCTGCACGTCGCCGCCTTCGAAGCCGAATTTGGTCGCGATCACCACCTCGTCGCGAAACGGCGCGAGCGCCTCGCCGAGCAATGCCTCGTTCGCGCCTTGCGCGTAGGCTTCGGCGGTGTCGAAGAAGGTTACGCCGCGCTCGAATGCGGCGCGGATCAGCTTGATGGCGTCGGCCTTGTCGGTGGCGGGGCCGTAGCCGTAGCTCAGGCCCATGCAGCCCAGACCGATCGCGGACACTTCGAGCCCGCTCTTCCCGAGAACACGTTTTTTCATCGTCGACTCCTTATGCGTTGAGTTGCCGTCGCGACTCCGACAGCGGCACGACGATCAATGTAGCAGCGCGGCGTCTTGCGATTAAGCGCTAGAATCGGGATGAAGTTAGAAGCTGGGCTTATTAATCATGGCGCGTTCCGATCTTGCCGATATCACCGCATTTCTCGCCGTGGCGCGCGAGGGCAGCTTCACGAAAGCGGCCGCGCAACTGGGCGTCTCGCAGTCGGCGCTGAGCCAGACCGTGCGCAATCTGGAGGCGCGTCTGGGCTTGCGGCTGCTTGCGCGCACGACGCGCAACGTCTCGCCGACCGAAGCGGGCGAACGGCTGATCCAGTCGGTCGGTCCGCGGCTGGACGAAGTCGAGGCCGAACTGGCCGCGTTGACGGCGCTGCGCGAGAAACCGGCGGGCATCGTGCGCATCGCGGCGGGCGAGCACGCGGCGGAATCGCTGCTCTGGCCCGCCATCGAAAAGCTGCTGCCTGCGTATCCGGACATCACGATCGAACTCGTGATCGACAACGGGCTGACCGATATCGTCGAGCAGCGGCTCGATGCGGGCGTGCGGCTCGGCGAGCAGGTCGCGCGCGATATGGTCGCCGTGCGCATCGGGCCGGACATCCGGATGGCCGTGGTCGGTACGCCGGCGTATTTCGCGCGCCATCCGAAGCCGAAAACGCCGCAGGATCTGACCGCGCATAACTGCGTGAACATCCGCATGCCGACCGCCGGGAGCCTCTACGCGTGGGAGTTCGAAAAGGCCGGGCGCGCGCTCAAGGTGCGTGTGGAAGGCCGGCTGATCTTCAATACGGCGACGCTGGCGGTGCGCGCCGCGCTTGCGGGCGCGGGACTCGCGTGCGTGCCCGAGGCGCGCGTGCTGGCGCATATCGAGCGCGGCGAACTGCTGCGCGTGCTGAGCGACTGGTGCGCGCCGTTTCCCGGTTTCTATCTGTATTACCCGAGCCGACGGCAGCCGACACCGGCGTTTACGGTTGTCGCCGATGCGTTGCGGGGCGGGGTGTAGGTGAATGGGCTGGCGCGCACTGGCGGTGATCACGACCGAGGATGCACGCGCGCAACACCTCGCCGAAGTGTGCAAAGTGATCTTCGCGCCTTGCAAGCAAGCGTGAATGCGGCGTTCAGGCGCGCTGCGTTTGCTCGGCCAGTCGCGCTTGCAGGAACTCGATAAACCGCTGCGTTTTCGCGGGCAGCAAGCGTGTTTCCGTCATCGCGTAGATCGGCGTGGGTGTGCCGTGCCACTGCGGCATGACGGGCACCAGCGCGCCAATCGCGAGATCGTCGGCGACCACTTCGCGCGGCACCAGCACGATGCCCCGATCGAGCGTGGCGAGGCGGCGAATCATGCCCACGCTGTTGAGCGCATAGCGTCCGCCGACCGGCACCGTGACCGCGCGTTTGCGCTGACCGTCGTGCAGCGTCCATGAAGCAGCCTTCAGGATCGTCAGACATTCGTGCCGTTCGAGATCGGCGGGTTTCTCCGGCACGCCTGAACGTTTCAGATACGCGGGCGACGCAAACAGCGAGGGCGTGAGCGTTGCCAGCAAACGCGCGATCAACTGCGAGTTTTCCGATTCGCCGATACGGATCGCCACGTCGAACGGCTCGCTCACGAGATCGACGCGGCGCGGCGTGAGATCGAGATCGAAACCGATGCCCGGATATCGCTCGCCGAACTCCACGACAAGCGGCGCGAGATAGGTCACGCCGAAATCCACCGGCAGCGAGACGCGCAGCGTGCCGCTGGGCTGTGCGAGCAGCGTGCCGAGCTGGGCGTGCGCGAGCCGCGCCTCGTCGACGATGCGCTTGCAGCGCTCAAAATAGATCTGCCCGGCTTCGGTCAGCTCGATCTTGCGCGTCGTGCGATGCAGCAGCCGCAGCCCGATGTGCTTCTCCAGCGCGCTGATGCGCCGCGAGAGCGTGGAGTTCGGGATGCCCAGTGCGTCGGCGGCGTGGCGAAAGCCCTTGGCCTTTACGACCTCGACGAAGAGGGCCATGTCATTGAGGTAATCGTCCATCTTCATTGCTCCATGAGTGGATCAATGATATCCGATTAGCCGTCTTTATCTTCCTCATGAAGCATCCGATGATGGCGCCATCGCAGGTCCGAACCGTCTGCGTTCAACCCATTCGAGGAGCTGGTCATGAAGCAATTGTTCGATTCCGTCCGCGTCGGCCGTCATGCGCTGCGCAACCGCCTGGTCATGGCGCCGATGACGCGTTCGCGCGCCCAGTTCGACGGCACGCCGGGCGATCTCGCCGCGACTTACTATGCGCAGCGCGCGAGCGTCGGCCTGATCGTCACCGAAGGCACGCAGCCGTGCGCCGACGGCCAGGGCTATCTGACCACGCCGGGCATCTACACCGATGCGCACGTGGCCGGCTGGAAGCTGGTCGTGGACGCGGTGCACGCGAAAGGCGGCCGCCTGTTCATTCAGCTGATGCACGCGGGGCGCATGTCGCATCCGGATAACACGCCGCATCATCGCGCCGGTGTCGCGCCGTCCGCCATCGCGCCGGGCTCCGGCATGTTCACGGCGAAGGGCATGCAGGACATTCCGGTGCCGCGCGCGCTTTCGACCGAGGAAGTCCGCGCCACGGTCGCCGACTTCGCGCATGCGGCGCGCCGTGCGATCGAAGCGGGCGCGGACGGCGTGGAGATTCACGGCGCGAATGCCTATCTCGTGCAGCAGTTTCTCGCGCCGAGCGCGAACGTGCGGACCGATGAATACGGCGGTTCGATCGAGAATCGCGCGCGCTTTGCGATCGAGGTCGCGACGGCCATCGCGAAGGAGATTGGCGCGGACCGCACGGCGATCCGTCTGTCGCCGGGCATGGCGCTGTGGGGCATCGACGAGGGCGAGCAAGGTCCCGCGTTGTACCGCTATCTGGTGACGGCGCTCGACAAACTGGGCCTCGCGTATCTTCACATCGCGCATCAGGGCGATGAGGCGTTGCTCGCCGACATTCGCGCGCGCTGGACCGGCACGCTGATGGTGAACCGCGCGGGGCGTGCGCGGGAGCAGGTGGGCGCCGACGTGGCGTCGGGCGTGGCCGATCTCGAATCGTACGGCGCGATGGTGCTGGCGAATCCGGATTTCGTCGAGCGCATCAAGACCCACGCGCCGATGAACGAGCCGCGCCGCGAAGGTTTCTTTGGCGGGACGGCGCAGTTCTATACCGACTATCCGACGCTTGGCTGAGCGCAGGCGCCAAGTTTAATGAGCAGAACCGTGAGGCCGGGTAGCGGAACGGTTCTGCCGCCGCGAATTCGACGCCGATGAAGGTCGTGCCGGACCAGCCGCTGGTGACTTCCTGTGAAGGCGACGGCTGCATGATGCAGGTGAAATTCGCGCGGCCTTTTGCCTGACTGATATTCTTCAGGCAAAGGCCGTTGCGAACCGGCCGTTGCGGATCACGCGGTCCGCCGTGCATTCATCCCCCGCAACATCCCTCGCCGCCACATCCCCGCCAACACAGGCACAATACCCCCATGCGCCGCGTGTCGAACCGCTTCGACACCGCACCGCGCCATTTCGCCATTCGAACCGCCACACCCTGATTTGCAAAGACCCGCCGTGACCCAGCGCCATCCTTCCGCCGCCCATTGTTGTGCTTCACCCGGAGGCGTCCACGATGTCCGATCCTGAGTTCCAGGTCCTGCTCGTCGACGATGACGAATCGCTGCGCGACCTCCTGCGCGAATTTTTCCAGCAGCGCAACATCGCGTTCTCGGTGCTGCACGACGCCACCCAGCTCGAACGCCGCCTCGAACGCGAGCGTCCCTCGGTCATCGTGCTCGACGTGATGATGCCGGGCGTCGACGGCCTCACGGCGCTCAAGCAGTTGCGCGCGAGCGGAGACCGTATTCCGGTCATCATGCTCACCGCGCGTGCCGATGGCGCCGACCGCGTGATCGGCCTCGAACTCGGCGCCGACGACTATCTCGGCAAGCCCTTCATGCCGCAGGAACTGCTCGCGCGCATTCGCGCCGTGCTGCGCCGCCAGGGCGAGCCCGATCGCGGTGCGCCCGAACGCCGCGCGCCATGCCGTTTCGGTCCGTTCGAATTGAACTTCGCCACGCGCACGCTGCTGCGCGACGGCGAGCCGGTCAAGCTCACGGGCAGCGAGTACGCGATGCTCGAAATCTTCGCGCAGCATCCGATGGAAACGCTCTCGCGCGCGAAGCTGCTCGATCTCTTGCACGGGCCGGGCGCGGCCGTGACCGAGCGCGGCATCGACGTGCCGGTGTGGCGTCTGCGCCGTCTGATCGAAGTCGATCCGTCCAACCCGCGCCGCCTGCAAACCATGCGCGGCGTGGGCTATATGTTCGTTCCCGACGATGACGCCGATGAAGCTTCCCTTCCGTCCGCTTGACACGCTGTTCGGCCGCCTTTCGCTGATGATCGTCGGCCTCGTGGTGCTGGTGCATGTGATGGCGCTACTGCTGATCGACAAGGAGCGCGCGAAGATCGACGCGCAGCGCTCGCTCAACAATCTCGTGATAGCGGCGCAGGTGCGCGAGCGCGACCCGGTGCTCGCCGAACACGTCGCGGACACGCTCGGCATTCATTACGTCGGTGTGGCGCATGCGATCGAGGCGGGCTGTCCCGCGCCGTGCACGGATACGAATGGTCCGCTCGAAGAGAGTCTGCGTCCGCGTCTGGGCGAGGGCAGTCACGTCGTGGTCGAGCCGGACACCAGCAGCGTGTGGGTGCGTCAGCGCGACGCGAAATACTGGATCGTGATGCCGGGCTTCATGCCGCCGCTCAGCCGCTTCATGGGTTTTTCGGCGCTCACGCTCGTGTTCGCGATCGTCACGGCGGTGATTTTCGCGTGGCAGGTGCAGCGTCCCGTGCGCGAACTGGCGCGCGCGGCGCGCGAGTATCGCATCGGGCGCGGCGTGCATCGCGTGGCGCAGGCGGGGCCGCACGAAGTGCGCGAACTGGTCAGCGATTTCAACGACATGGTGAGTGAACTCGCCGAAAGCGAGCGCGAGCGCTCGGTCATGCTCGCGGGCATCGCGCACGATCTGCGCACGCCCATCACGCGCATGCAGTTGCGCGCCGATCTGCTCGCCACGCCGAAAGATCGCGCGGCGTTCCTGCGCGAAACGGAATCGATGTCGCGCATCGTCACGCAGTTTCTCGACTTCGCGCGCGAGAACGTCAGCGATTCGGCGTTCGTGAGCGTCGACGCGCATTGCCGCCGCGATTACGGCGCGCACGCGGGCGATTCAGCCGATACGGGCGCAACGGCAGCAGCGGAAGACGCTGACGCCGGCGCACTCGTCAAGCTCGCGCTCCACGCAGGCGACGGCTTCATGCTGCCCGCCGTCGATCTCGACCGCATGCTCTCGAACCTGATCGAAAACGCGCTCACGTATGGCGAGCCGCCGGTCGAAGTGTCGACGAAGCTCGCCGATGGCCGTTACGTGCTGCGCGTGCGCGATCACGGTGCGGGCGTGCCCGAAGCGGATCTGCATCGCGTGCAGCGTCCGTTCGTGCGGCTCGACGCGGCGCGCGGCGGCGATGCGCATTGCGGCCTCGGTCTCGCGATCGTGCGCCGCCTCGTGCGTCATCACGACGGCGCGATGGATGTCGCCAACGATCCGCGCGGCGGCTTCGTCGTGACGATGAGCTTTCCTTATCCGCGCAAGGCGGGTTGATCGGCGCTGCCGATGGACGTCGGCGCGCCACTGACGCGCGCCGGTGTCTCGCGCATCGCCGCCGGGTGATGCACGTGATCGGACACGCTCAACTGCACGCAGCACAACACCGTTTCCACCACGCGCGCGACGAGCAGATCGTCGGCGGCGGGCTGGCCGCTCGATAGCTGGCGGCAGAAGAAACCCGTGAGCGCCGAATAGATGAAGCGCGCGGACCCGAGCGCGTCGAGCGGCCCCTCGATCTCGCCGAGATGCGCGGCGTCGTCGAGCACGGCGGCGATGGTGGTTTCGGCGTGCGTGGCTGCGCTTTGCATGCGCGCGGCGAGCGGCGCGTTGCGGCGGACCGATTCGGCGTCCGCGAGCGCGATGCCGTAAAGACGGCGCGCCGAGCGATTGCCGAGCATGCGCTTGAGGCGCGCGCGCAACTCCTGCGCGAGCCAGTCCATCGGCCGCGCCGTCGCCGGCCGCGCGGGCAGATCGAAGGGCGCGAGCGACAGGTCGGGGCGCTCGAACAGCGCCTCGAATATCGCGGCCTTGCTGCGGAAATGCACGTAGATCGCGCCGCGCGTCACGCCCGCCTTGCCGGCGATTTCCTCGAGCGTGGCGGCCGCGAATCCCTTCCTGTAGAAGATCTGCTCCGCGCAATCGAGCAGCGTCTGGCGCTGCGCGAGCGATTGCTCCCTCGTCCTTCTCATATCAATCGGCCCTTCAAATTCCGTGCGTCCCGCACCGTCATGGCATCCGGCCCTCACACCCGATGGCGCGACGATACGGCGCGAGCGCGGGCAGGACATCCGCGCAGGACATCAGGACATCAATTCGCGCCGATCTTATCAACGCCCGCGCCGCGTTTGCTTAGTGAATCTTACGGAGCGTTTTTCGCGTAACCCGGCGCGCTTGCAGTTTGCGTAAATTCCGCGTGAAGCAATGGTTAAGGGATTGGTAAGCCAGCCGGGCATGGGCCCGGCGCGCCTCTAGCGAATATGACAAGACACTCAGGAAACTACGCCATCACACCGGGAACGCCGTCACTCCGTACGCTCGCCGCGCAGTGCGCGGTGATCTGCGCCGCCATCGGCCTCGCAGGCTGCTCCGATAAACCGCAACAAGCGGCCTCCGCCACGCCGGAAGTCAACGTGATGCGCGTGCAGACGACTGCCGTGCCCGTGACGGTCGATCTGCCGGGCCGCGTGAGCGCGCATCTCGTCGCCGAAGTGCAGGCGCGCGCCACCGGCATCCTGCTCAAGCGCACCTTCGTCGAAGGCAGCGAGGTGAAGGCCGGCCAGCTGCTCTATCAGATCGATCCGGCGCCCTATGTGGCGACGCTCGACAACGCCAAGGCCGCGCTCGCGAAGGCCCGCGCGACGCTGGTCGCCGCGAAGGCGCAATCCGATCGCTACAAGGTGCTGGTCGCGGCCAACGCGGTCAGCAAGCAGGATTACGACAACGCCGTGGCCGCCACGGACGAAGCGCAAGCCGATGTCGAAGCCGACGCCGCGAGCGTGGAAACCGCGAAGATCAACCTGAGCTATACGACCGTCTATTCGCCGATCACGGGCCGCATCGGCAAGTCGTCGGTGACGCCGGGCGCGTACGTGCAGTCGAGCGGCGCGACCGAACTCGCGACCGTGCAGCAGATGGATCCGGTGTACGTGGACCTGACGCAATCGAGCGTCGACGGTCTGAAGCTGCGCCGCGCCGCCGCCGACGGCAAGATCACGCTGACCGGCCCGCACGCCGCGAAGGTGCAACTGGTGCTCGAAGACGGCCAGCCCTACAAGGGCACGGGCCACCTCGAATTCTCCGACGTGACCGTCGATCAGACGACCGGCTCGGTCACCGTGCGTGCGACTTTCGACAATCCGCACGACGTGCTGCTGCCGGGCATGTACGTGCGCGCGCGCATCGACGAAGGCTTCAACGAGCAGGCCGTGCTGCTGCCCGAAGCCGCTGTGCAGCACGACCAGAAGGGCAACCCGACGGCGCTCGTCGTCAACGCGAAGGACCAGATCGAACTGCGCCAGCTCACCACGGGCGGCGTGACGGATAACAACTGGATCATCGAGAAGGGGCTCAACGTGGGCGATCGCGTGGTCGTGTCGGGCGGCATGAAGGTGCAGCCGGGTCAGAACGTGCACGCCGTCGATCAGGGCGCGACGCCGGTTTCGGCGACGGCTGCCGCCGCCGACGCTGCTTCGGATTCGGCAGCGGCTTCGGCTTCGGCTTCCTCGCCCGCAGCGGCGTCCGCTGGCGCAGTGTGAGGTGACGCGTTAAATGGCTCGATTTTTCATAGACAGGCCCATCTTCGCCTGGGTGATCGCGATCATCCTGATGATGGCGGGGGTGGCCTCCATCTTTTCCTTGCCGGTGGCGCAGTATCCGACCATCGCGCCGCCTTCCATCCAGATTAGCGCGAGCTACGCGGGCGCATCGGCCAAGACCGTCGAAGACACCGTGACGCAGGTGATCGAGCAGCAGATGAGCGGTCTCGACCATCTGCTGTACATGTCGTCGACGTCCGACGATTCGGGCGCGGCCACCATCACGCTGACCTTCGCGGCGGGCACCAATCCCGACATCGCGCAGGTGCAGGTGCAGAACAAGCTGCAACTCGCCACGCCGGTGCTGCCGACCGTCGTCCAGGAAGCGGGCATCAAGGTCACGAAGTCCAGCAACAGCTTCCTGATGGTGATGGCGTTCGTCTCGCAAGACGGCAGCATGGACCGCTACGACCTCTCGAACTACGTGGCGTCGCACATCGAGGATCCGCTGAGCCGCGTCGACGGCGTCGGCACGGTCACGCTGTTCGGCACGCAGTTCTCGATGCGCGTGTGGCTCAACGCCGACAAGCTCAACCAGTACGCGCTGACGCCGGTGGACGTGGAAACGGCCATCACGAACCAGAACGTGCAGGTGGCGGCCGGTTCGATCGGCGGCACGCCGTCCGTGAAGGGCCAGGCGATGCAGGCGACCATCACGGAAGCGTCCTTCCTTCGCACGCCCGAGGAGTTCGGCAACGTGCTGCTCAAGGTGAACCAGGATGGTTCGCAGGTGCGCCTGAAAGACGTGGCGCGCATCGAGCTGGGCGGCGAGAACTACAACTTCGACACCAAGTACAACGGCGCGCCCGCAGCGGGCTTCGGCATTCAGCTCGCGACCGGTGCGAACGCGCTGCAAACCGAGCAGCTGGTGCGCGCGAAGCTCGCGGAACTGTCGAAGAACTTCCCGCACGGCCTCATCGTGAAGTATCCGTACGACACCACGCCGTTCGTGCGTCTGTCGATCGAGGAAGTGGTCAAGACGCTGCTCGAAGGCATCGTGCTGGTGTTCCTCGTGATGTATCTGTTCCTGCAGAATCTGCGCGCCACGCTGATCCCGACGATCGCCGTGCCGGTGGTGCTGCTGGGCACGTTCGCGGTGATGTCGGCGGCGGGCTTCTCGATCAACACGCTCTCGATGTTCGGGCTCGTGCTCGCCATCGGTCTGCTGGTGGACGACGCGATCGTGGTGGTCGAAAACGTCGAGCGCGTGATGGCGGAAGAAGGTTTGCCGCCGAAGGAAGCCACGCGCAAGGCGATGGGCCAGATCACCGGCGCACTCGTCGGCGTGGCGCTCGTGCTCTCGGCCGTGTTCGTGCCGGTGGCGTTCTCGGGCGGCTCGGTCGGCGCGATCTATCGTCAGTTCTCGCTGACGATCGTGGCCGCGATGGTGCTCTCGGTGCTCTGCGCGCTGATTCTCACGCCCGCCTTGTGCGCGACCATCCTCAAGCCGATTCCGCAGGGCCATCACGAAGCGAAGACGGGTTTCTTCGGCTGGTTCAACCGCAACTTCGACAAGAGCCGCGACAAGTATCACAGCGGCGTGCAGCATGTGATCCGCCGTTCGTCGCGCTGGTTCGTGATCTATCTGGGCGTGATCGTCGCGGTGGGCTTCCTGTTCGTGCGTCTGCCGAAGTCGTTCCTGCCCGATGAAGATCAGGGCACGATGTACGTGCAGGTGCAGACGCCGGCGGGCTCGACCCAGGAAATCACGGCGCGCTCGCTCAAGGCGGTCACCGACTATCTGCTGACTGACGAGAAGAACATCGTCGAGTCGGTGTTCACGGTGAACGGCTTCAACTTCGCGGGCCGCGGCCAGAACTCCGGCATGGTGTTCGTGCAGATGAAGGACTTCGACAAGCGCCGCGCGTCGAACGAGAAGGTGCAGGCGCTGGTGGGCCGCGTGTTCGCGCACTTCGCGGGCGACAAGGACGCGATGATCATCCCGATCAATCCGCCGTCGATTCCCGAACTCGGCACCGCGTCGGGCTTCGACTTCGAACTGACCGACAACGCATCGCTCGGTCACGAGAAGCTGATGGCCGCGCGCAATCAGCTGCTCGGCATGGCGGCGAAGGATCCGTCGCTGGCGCTCGTGCGTCCGAACGGCCTGAACGATACGCCGCAGTACAAGGTCGATATCGATCGCGAGAAGGCTCAGGCGATGGGTGTCGCCGCCGCCGACATCGACGATACGTTCTCGATCGCGTGGGGCTCGAAGTACATCAACAACTTCCTCGACACCGACGGCCGGATCAAGCGCGTCTACGTGCAGGCCGACGGCCCGTTCCGCATGAACCCGGACGATCTGGGCAAGTGGTACGTGCGCGGCACGAGCGGCACGATGGTGCCGTTCACCTCGTTCGCCACGGGCAAGTGGACGTTCGGTTCGCCGAAGCTCGAACGCTACAACGGCATTTCGTCGCTCGAAATCCAGGGCCAGGCGGCGGCAGGCAAGTCGACCGGCCAGGCGATGAGCGCGATGGAGCAACTGGCGGCGAAACTGCCGGCGGGCATCGGCTATTCGTGGACGGGTCTGTCGTTCCAGGAACTGCAATCGGGCTCGCAGGCGCCGCTGCTCTACGCGATTTCGATCATCGTGGTGTTCCTGTGTCTCGCCGCGCTGTATGAAAGCTGGTCGATTCCGTTCGCGGTGATTCTGGTGGTGCCGCTTGGCGTGATCGGCGCACTGCTCGCGGTGACGCTACGCGGCCTCGAAAACGACGTGTTCTTCCAGGTGGGGCTGTTGACCACCGTGGGTCTGTCCGCGAAGAACGCCATTCTGATCGTCGAGTTCGCGCGCGAACTGCAGGAGCAGCAGGGCATGACCGCGGTGGCGGCGGCGATCGAAGCCGCGCGTCTGCGTCTGCGCCCGATCCTGATGACGTCGATGGCCTTCGTGCTCGGCGTGCTGCCGCTGTCGATCAGCAACGGCGCGGGCTCGGCGAGCCAGCACGCGATCGGCACCGGCGTGATCGGCGGCATGTTCACGGCCACGTTCCTCGCCATTTTCATGATTCCGATGTTCTATGTGGTCATTCGATCGAAATTCAGCCGCTCCGAAGACAACCCGCAGAGCGGCACCGATGCGGCTCACGGCAGGCAGGAGAGCCACGATGAATAAGCTCTCGCTGACCGCGCTCGGCGTGGCGGCGGCGTTCCTGAGCGCCGCCTGCACGCTGGAGCCGCACTACACGCAACCCGCCGCGCCGGTGTCGGCGGCCTATCCCACGGGTCCGGCCTACGACAGCCAGCCGGGTGCCGACGCGCGCAGCGCGCAGGGTCATTCGGCCGCCGACATCGGCTGGCGCGACTTCTTCAAGGACCCGCGCCTGCAGAGGCTCATCGAGCTGGCGCTGCAGAACAACCGCGATCTGCGTGTCTCCGTGCTGAAGGTTGCGCAGGCGCGCGCGCAGTACCGCATCGAGCGCGCCAACCTGATGCCGACGGTCTCCGTGACCGGCACCGGCACGCGCACCCGCACGCCGGCCGACCTCTCGTACGTGGGCCGCGCGACGGTCGCGAGCGATTACGACGCGGCTGCGGGCGCGTCGTGGGAGCTCGACTTCTTCGGCAAGGTGCGCAGCCTCTCGAACGAGGCGCTGCACACCTATCTGTCGACGGCGCAGGCGCGCAAGGCGGCGGAGATCACGTTGGTCTCCGAAGTCGCCGATCAGTATCTGACGATGCTCGCCTACGACGACACGATGAAGGTCACGAAGCAGACGCTCGACGCCGCGCAGAAATCGTACGAGCTGACGAAGACGGAATTCGACACCGGCACCGGTTCGGAACTCGATCTGCGTGAAGCGGCGGGCGTGGTGCAGCAGGCGCATGCGAACTACGAGAGCGAAGTGCGTCTGCGCGCGCAGGCGGAAAACGCGCTCGTGCTGCTGGTGGGCGCGCCGTTGCCCGCCGATCTGCCTGAGGGTCTGCCGCTCGATTCGCAGGCGCTGCTCGCCGACATTCCGGCGGGCCTGCCCAGCGATCTGCTCACGCGTCGCCCCGACATTCTCGAAGCCGAGGAAACGCTCAAGGCCGCCAACGCCAACATCGGCGCGGCGCGTGCGGCGTTCTTTCCGAGCATCAGTTTGACGGGGCAGTTCGGTTACGCGAGCGCGAGCCTCGGCTCGCTGTTCAAGCCGGGCCAGCTTGCGTGGGATTTCGGGCCGACCATCACGATGCCGATTTTCGAAGGCGGCGCGAACAAGGCCAGCCTCGACGTGGCGAAGCTCGAAAAAGACGAGGACGTGGCGGCGTACGAGAAGGCGATTCAGACGGCGTTCCGCGAAGTGGCGGACGGGCTCGCCGCGCGCGGCACGTACGATACGCAGATCAGCGATCTGCGCGCGTACACCGAAAGCGAGCAGCGCCGTTACACGCTGTCCGATCTGCGTTATCGCAACGGCGTGGACAGCTACCTCTCGGTGCTGAGCGCGCAGACCGATCTGTATTCCGCGCAGCAATCGCTGATCAGCGCGAATCTGAGCCGACTCACGAATCTCGTGGATCTGTATCAGTATCTGGGCGGTGGCTGGATTGCGCAGACCGGCGACGCGCCGCGCAATGCCGACTCGGATCGCACGGCGATGGAAACGTCGAACGCGGCGTCTTCAGCGTCGGCGGCATCCGCGGCGACTGCGGTACGTTAACCCTCAGAAGCATCCGGGGCACGCAGGGCGTGCCGCCGCCAGGCGCCTGGCGACACGCCCACCAGCTTGAGGAACACGCGGCTCAGGTGACTCTGATCGGCGAAACCGCATTGCGCGGCGATCTCCGAGAGCGTCATGGCCGTGCGTTCGACGAGCCGGCGCGCCTGCTCGGTGCGCTGTTCGAGCAGCCACTGATGCGGCGTGCGTCCCGTCGATTTCGAAAACGCGCGGATGAAGTAGCCGCGCGACAGATTGCACTCGCGCGCGATGTCGGCAATCGACACGCCGTCGCGCGTGCGCTCCAGCAGCAGTTCTTTCGCACGAGCTTCGTTGAGCGCCGAGAGCGCGCCCTTGGCGCGTTCGTTCGTGGCGTTGAAGCCGCCATACTGGCGCGCGACGTGCGAGCCGATCGCCAGACCGACCTGTTCGATGAACACCGTGTTGATGTCGCCCGCGAGTTCCAGATTCGCGGCGAGCGCGCGGGCCAGATGGCCGAGCACCGCGTCCTTCTGGTGCGCGCCGCAGGTCAGGCCGCTGATGGCGGGCAAATTCTGCTCGTCGGCCAGCCGGTCGAGAAAAGGGCGTGACAATTCGACAAGCACGAAATCGAAATTGCCATACATATCCGCCTGATAATCTTCAGAAAAATCGCGGATATAGATCGAATCGGTATCGAAATGCCGGTCTAAAGCGCGTGCCCCCCGGAATATCTTCCGGCGATGGGCATTGCCTAATGAAATACCCGTCAAAAATCCGCGTTCGCTGGCCGGCATGGCAATGCGTTCGAGGTCCGGCTCCGCCATGCATTTGCGGTAGAACGCGATATCCCCGTTGTCGACATGGACATCGACTCGCAATTTACTGGCAACACAGCCCAGATTGTCTTTGGGCGCGGCCTTGACCGGCGCTGATATTGCTCGCGAAATCATGGACGGTGACCTCGTGCCGGATTCTCCGGATGAATTGAACGGCGCGGATCAAACACCGCTGTAACCGGTTCGACAGAATCGAGGTGACATTTATACCATCGGTCAGAAATAGCGGCAACGCGTGCCATGCCTTGTGCTTATCGACTGCAATGCGGCGTGAATGGCGCTTCCGGAATCGCTGAATGCCCGTCTGGCTGCGGATTGGACCCGATCCGGAAATGATTTGCACAATCGCCGGAGTCAGCAACTGCTGAAAATCGTCCGGCGCACTGGCCCCGGAATTCGACGCCCGGGCGGCTTCAAGCGGCTCCGGCGGCGCGTTGCGCCTCGCATGCCGCGAATTATTCTTCAAGACGGCTTTATTTCTAATCATTACACTTCGCCCCAGAAAATAGAGGGGGCAGTCGACGTTCAATGAGAGGAGGCGCGATATTGGGTTCGAAACCGGGCGGCAATGGCGTTTCGAATGACGGTGTTCAACCAGGTGCGTGTCGGGTCACGTGCGAGCACGCAAATATGTCCTGGAGATGACCATGATCCAAATTGGCACATTGCGGGTCAGTTTCGAGCAGCGCGAGATCCGTCGCGACGGACTCGTGATGCGCATTGGCGCGCGCGCGTTCGACGTGCTCGAAGTGCTGTATCGCGCGAACAATACGATGCTCTCGAAGGACGCGATCATGGACGCCGTGTGGCCCGGCGCGATCGTCGAGGAAAACCGCCTGCAGGTGCACGTGGCCGCGCTGCGCAAGCTGCTCGGCGCGGAACGCGACCTCATCAAGACCGTGGCGGGGCGCGGCTATGTGCTGGTCGTGCCGAACCAGTCGACGGCGTCGAACATGCCGAATGCGTCGAGCACGGCCGGTGCGGACGCAGGCGGTGCAGTGCGCGAGGCCGCGCCGCTGCCTTCGCTCGCGTCGCTGCGCGTCGTGCCGCTGATCGGCCGCGAAACCGAAATCGCACGCATCGTCGAGCAGTTCGAGCACGTGCCGGTGACCACGATCGTCGGCGCGGGCGGTATCGGCAAGACCTGTCTCGCGCGTCACGCCGCGCGCGAAATGCAGCGCCGCCAGGGCCGCGCCGTGTGCTTCGTCGAACTGAACAAGGCCAGTTCGCGCGAGACCGTGTTCGCCGCGCTCGCGGAGGCGCTCGATCTGCAAGGCGAGCCGGGCGTGTCGTGCGAGGACGCGATCTGCGAGGCTGTTGCAGCGTCGAATTGTCTGCTCGTGCTCGATAACGCCGAGCATGTGATCGATGTCGTGGCCGGTTTCGTCGATACCCTCGTCGCGCGCCATCATGGTGCGCGCCTGCTGGTGACGAGCCGCGAGCCGCTGCACATCTGGGCCGAATCCGTGCTGCGCCTCGAACCGCTCGCGGTGCCGGCCAACGGCGCATCCACCGAGGCGATCCTCGCGCATTCCGCGGTCGCGCTGTTTCTATGCCGCGCCCGCGCGCTCGCGCCCGACTGTGCGCGCGACGAGGCGAGCATCGCGCTCGTCGCCGAAATCTGCCGTCGCCTCGAAGGCCTGCCGCTCGCCATCGAACTGGCCGCCGCGCGCGTGGCCACGCTCGGCGTGGAAGGCGTGGCGTCGCGCCTCGACGACCGGCTCAATCTGCTGACGGGCGGATTGCGTTCGACCTTGCCGCGCCATCAGACCTTGCGCGCGACCTTCGAGTGGAGCTACATGCTGCTCGACGCCGCGTCGCGCATTCTGTTTCGCCGCTCAGGCTGCTTCGCGGGCGCGTTCACCTTCGAGGCGGTCTGCGCGGTGACGGCCGAGCCCGGCATGTCGATCGCGGTGATCGTGTCGAGTCTTTCCGAACTCGCGACCAAATCGCTGCTGAATGTGGAGTTTCGCGGCGCGATCGCGGTCTACCGGCTGACCGAAAGCACGCGCGCCTATGCGCTCGAAAAGCTGCGCGACGAAGGCGAATCGCAGATCATCGCCACGCGCCACGTGCGCTATATGCGCAAGCGCATCGAGGAGAGCGGGCCGTTCGTCGCGCAGACGGAGCACGAGGGCGCCGATGTGAGCACGCGTCTCTCGCTCGACGACGCGCGCAGCGCCTACGACTGGGCCTTCTCCGACGACGGCGACAAGGTGCTCGGCGTCGCGCTCGCAGGCGCGCTCGTCGGCACCTTGCTCAGCGCCTCGCGCGTGCAGGAATGCTGCCAGCGCGCACAACGCGCGCTCGCGGTGCTCGACACGCTGCCCGCGGGCTCCGTCGATGTCGTCTGCGAAATGAAGCTGTGCGCCGCCTACGCGACCTCGCTGCTGCACGTGGGCGATGACATGGGCCGCGCCGTCGCGCTGTGGGAACGCGTGCTGCGTCTTGCGCGCGCCGCCGACGACGCCGAATTTGCCGCCGACGCGCTCTGGGGTCTCTGGAACACCATGCAATCGAGCGGCGACATTCACACGTCGCTGCGTTACGCCACGCGTTTTCAGCACGCGAGCGCCGCTTGCGATTCGCCGTGGCGCCGCTGGCTGGCCGAACAGACACTCGCTATTTCGCTGCACTGTTGCGGCGAACACGACCAGGCGCGCGAACGGCTCGAACGCACGGTCGAAGCCTTCACGACGCTCGGCGCCACGGCGCCGTCGCGCGGCTGGCTCACGGTGTATCCGCTGATCTACGCGCGCGGCACGCTCGCGCGCATCGCGCTGCTGCAATGCCAGCCCGCGAAAGCGATGCAGCTCGTGGAAAGCACGCTCGATCTGATTCACGGCGATGCACTGGAGCCCTCGCTGAGTCACGTGCTGGCCTGCGTGGCCGTGCCGATCGCGCTCGATTGCGGCGAGCGGCAGTTGGCCGCCAACTATCTGGCGCTGCTGCGCTCGCAGTCGGCCAGCCATCGGCTGGAGATCTGGCTCGACTACACCGAGTGTCTGGCGGCGAAGCGCGACATGCTCGCGGGTCATGCGGACGTCGCGCTCGAACGGCTGGAAAACGCGTTGCCGCGGCTTGCGTCGCGTGGTTTCCGGCGCGTGGTCACGCCGTTCGTCGTGCTGCACGCGCAGACGCTCGCGCACGCGGGTCGTTTCGAGGAAGCGCGCACGCGGCTCGACGAAGCGCTTGCGAGTGCGCGGGCGAATGGCGAGCGTTACTTCGCGCCCGAGTTGCAGCGCGCGCGCGGCTGGCTGGAATTGCGGCGCGCGGCGCAGCGCGGCACGCCGCCGGACGACGTGGCGCGGCGCGAGGAAGCGGGGCGGCGTCTGCTCGACGAGGCGATCTCGATGGCGCGTGCCGACGGCGCGCCGCTGTGGGCCTTGCGCGCCACGCTCGATCTCGCGACGTACGAATTCGACAAGGGCGAGACGGCGCGCGCGACAGCGTTGATCGACGGTCTGGAGGATTCGGCGTGGGATCGCACGTCGAATGCGCCCGATTTTCAGCGCCTTGCCGCGCTCAGGCAGACGCTGCAGTCGGCACGCACGCAGCGCACGGAGCGGCTTGCGCCACAGTGAACGCCGCGCGCGCGGCGCGGCGGGTTCTGCAAGTCAACTAGCGCTGGGCCGCCGCGTGTGGCTTGCCGATCAGCAGGAAATGCACGCATGCGATGAGCGGAAACACCAATGCCACGCACGCGACCAGCGTCCAGCCACCACGTTCGTACAAGGGGCCCGCAAGCGCGGAACCGAACGCGCCGCCCACGAAAATGCTCGTCATATAGAGCGCATTGAGGCGATTGCGGCTCGCCGCGTGCAGCGCATAGATCTCGCGCTGGCCGAGCACCATGTTCATCTGCGCGGCAAAGTCGAGCGCGACGCCCGTCACCACGAGCCCGAACACGCCGAACGCCGGATGCACGAGCGCGGGCAGGAACGACAGCGTGCCGACGATCAGCGCCACCACGGTCGCGCGCACGGAATGCCCGGCGTCGGCGAGTCGTCCCGAGACGGGCGCCGAGGTCGCACCAATCGCACCGACGAGCGCGAACAGCGCGATGGCGGTCTGCGAGAGGCCGTAGTGGCGTGTGAGTTCGATCGGCACGGCGGTCCAGAACAGACTGAACGAGGCGAACATCAGCGCCTGATAGAGCGCACGATGACGCAGCACCGGCAGCGTGCGCACGAGCGTGATCAGCGAGCCGAGCAGGGCGAAGTACGTCGCGCGATGCTCGGGTTGACGGCGCGGAATCGTCAGCGCGAGCACGGCGGTCACGAGCGTCATCAGCATGGCCGCGCCTGCGAACACGGTGCGCCAGCCGAAGTGATCGGCGAGCACGCTCGACAGCGGCCGTGACAGCAGGATGCCGAGCAGCAAGCCGCCCATGATCGTGCCGACGATGCGTCCGCGCGCATGATCGGGCGCGAGATGCGCGGCGAGCGGAATCAGGATCTGCACCGCCACCGAACTGAAACCGATCAGCAGCGAGATCGCCAGAAACACGCCGGCCGACTGCGCGAGCGAGGCCGCGACAAGACTCGCGATCGACACAAGCGCGGTCACGATCATGAGACGGCGGTTTTCGAGCAGATCGCCGAGCGGCACGATGAAGAACAGGCCGAGCGCATAGCCGATCTGCGTGAGCGAGACGATCAGGCTCGCGGCGCCGCCCGTCATGTGCAGCGACGGCGCGATCAGTTCGATGATCGGCTGCGCGTAATAGAGATTCGCGACGATCGCGCCGCAACTGAATGCGAACAGCGCGATGAGTCCCTGAGTGAGGTGCACGGCGTGCGGCGTGCCGCCGTGCATGCGCGAAGGCGTGGACATGGGCGTTCCTTGAACGATGAATCGGTGCGACGAGCATAGGCGCGCCGTCGCGGCGGCGGAATGGGGCGGCGGCGCAATCCCGCGTTGCGTGGCGCGCAACGGCTTCGCGTCGTCAGCGCTCATGGTCGTTTCAGCGCTGGCATAATGCCCGCCATGGACAAGCTACTCGCCTTGAAGACCCTGCTCGAAGTGGCCGACGCCGCCGGTTTCGCCAAGGCGGCGCAACGTCTCGGCGTGGCGACCTCGTCGGTCACGCGTTTGATGGATGCGCTCGAACAGGACGTTGGCGCGGTGCTGCTCACGCGCACGCCGCGCCGTGTCAGCCTGACCGATGCGGGCGCGGCCTATGTCGAGCAGGTCGCCAAAGTGCTCGACGATCTCGCGGAAGCCGACGAAAGCGTGCTCGACAGCGGCGCGGAACCGGCGGGCATGCTGCGCATCGCGGTGCCGTCCACCTATAACCGCGTGGTGCTCGCGCCGCATCTGGCCGCGTTTCTCAGCGAACATCCGCGCATGGCGCTCGACGTGGTGGCCGCCGACCGCTATGTCGATCTCGCGCTGGAGCGCATCGATCTGGCGGTGCGCATCGGCGTGCCCGAAGCGAATCCGCAACTCGTCGTGAAGACGCTCGCCGATAATGCGCGGATCGTGGTGGCGAGCGCCGCCTATATCAAGCGCGAAGGCATGCCGGACGCGCCCGCCGATCTCGCCGGGCGCGACTGTCTGCGCGTGAATTATGGCGGCGGCTATCGCGCGCGCCAGGTCTGGACCTTCACGCAAGGCGAGACGCAGGAGGCGGTGAACGTGCGCGGCCGCCTCGTCTCGGACAGCATCGACATGCTGCTCGCCGCCGTGCACGCGGGGCACGGTTTCGCGCTGTTGCCCGCATGGCTCGTGCACGACGCGCTCGCGTCCGGTCAGCTCGTGCGCGCGTTCGAAGGCTGGCACGTGAGTCCGCAAGGCGGCGATGTGGTCGTGCACGCCGCATATCTGCCGAATCGGCGTCATTCGACCAAAGTACGCGCGCTGCTGCGTTTTCTCGAAGCGCGCCTGAACCCGCGCTGATCCGCTCGCGCCCGAGCGCACGATCGTTCAGGCGTTCATTTCCTTCTTCCCTTCGACGATGCATCGCGGCCTCGCCCCGGCCGCCGATGCCGCTCGCCCGTTGCCCGTCATCGAGTCAATCCGCATCTGAATTCAGGACTTTTCAGATCGCGCCAAGGACTTTGCAGGACCGTCTCCGTAATCTGCGCTCACGCATGCGGCGTCAACTTCATGACTTCTCGCCCGCCGCATTGCGCCTGATTCACACGCGCAACCTCATCGCCCCCTGCACACGCAGCGATGCAACGACGGAGATCCAGCATGAACACGCAGCAAATCGACACGACCATTCCCTCGGCCTCGCGTCGCCGGATGCTTTCGGCCAGCGCGGGCATGGCCGGCGCCATGGCCGCCATGTCGAGCCTGTCCGCGAACGCGGCGACGACGGCAGGCGCCGCGCCCCACGCGCACGGCACCGGCCACCATCACGGCGGCAGCTACGTGAGCGCGAAGGACGGCACGCAGATCTACTTCAAGGACTGGGGCACGGGCACGCCGGTGGTGTTCTCGCACGGCTGGCCGCTGTGCGCCGACGCGTGGGACGCGCAGATGCTGTTCCTCGTGAACCAGGGCTATCGCGTGATCGCGCACGACCGCCGCGGCCATGGCCGCTCGGGTCAGCCGTCCGAGGGCAACGACATGGACACCTACGCCGACGACCTCGCCGCCGTGCTCGACGCACTCGACGTGAAGGGCGCGATGCTCGTGGGTCATTCGACGGGCGGCGGCGAAGTCGCGCATTACATCGGCCGTCACGGCGAAAAGCGCGTGGCGAAGGCCGTGCTGATCGGCGCGGTGCCGCCGCAGATGGTCAAGTCGCCGACCAACCCGAACGGCCTGCCGATGCAGGTGTTCGACAACATCCGCGCGGGCGTGGCCGCGAACCGCTCGCAGTTCTATCTGGATCTGGCGCAGCCGTTCTACGGCTTCAACCGTCCGAACGCCAAGGTCTCGCAAGGTCTCGTTCAGGAATTCTGGCGTCAGGGCATGGCTGGTTCGATCAAAGGCCAGTACGAGTGCATCAAGCAGTTCTCGGAAGTCGATTACACCGACGACCTGAAGAAGATCAGCGTGCCGACGCTGATCCTGCACGGCGACGACGACCAGATCGTGCCGATCGACGATTCGGCGAAGCTGTCGGCCAGGATCGTCAAGAACGCCACGCTGAAGATCTACGAAGGCGCACCGCACGGCATGTGCAGCACGCACGTCGACAAGGTCAACGCGGATCTGCTCGCCTTCCTGAAATCGTAAGCGATCCTGATCGAATTCAGGATATTTCAGCGCAACGACAAGGACGCGGCGACGCGCGAGCCCTAATCTCAACGTCGCCGACCCAACCTTTAAACGGAGCCTCTCATGGCAAAAGAACTGTTGACCCCCGACACCTGCGCACTCGCGCTGATCGACCACCAGCCGCAGATGTTCTTCGGCACGCACTCGCACGAGCGCACCACGGTGCTGCACAACGTGCAGATTCTCGCGAAGGCCGCGAAGCTCTTCAAGGTGCCGACGGTCCTCACGACCATCGCCGCCGACTCGTTCAGCGGCCATCTGCTGCCGGAAGTGCAGGCGGTGTTTCCGCAGCAAAAGCCCATCGACCGCACGTCGATGAATTCGTGGGAAGACGCGGGCTTCCGTGAAGCGATCAAGGCCACGGGCCGCAAGAAGATCGTGATCGCCGGCCTGTGGACCGAAGTCTGCGTGACCTTCCCGACGATCCAGATGCTCAACGAAGGCTTCGAGATCTACGTGCCGACCGACGCATGCGGCGACATCACGGAAGAAGCGCACGAGCGCGCCGTGCAGCGCATCGTCCAGGCGGGCGCGGTGCCGATGAACTCGCTGCAGTTCATGTGCGAACTGCAACGCGACTGGGCACGCGGCGAGACCTACGAAGGCTGCATGGACATCTTCAAGGCGCACAGCGCGTACGGCATCGGCGTGCGTTACGCCAAGCAGATCCTCGGCGAGCACGCGAGCGAGGCGGGCTGAAGCTGAAGGGCTCGCGTTGTCGCGAGCCTCGCAGAACGACGCGCGCGAAGCCGCCTGAAAAAACCTGAAGGCCGGTTTCGCGCGCAGCAGCAAATACATCAACCGCATCGAGAACACAGGAGGGCGTCGATGAGCGCACCCGATCAACCTGCCCGCGTCGCCGACCTGGTGATCTACAACGGCAAGATTGCCACCCAGGACGAGCGCCGCTCGTTCGTCACCGCACTGGCCGTGTCGAACGGCAAGGTCGTGGCGTCCGGCAACGAGCGCGACGTCATGCAATGGGCGCGTGACGACGCCCGCCGCATCGACCTGAACGGCCGCACCGTGATTCCGGGTCTCAACGACTCGCACCTGCACGTGATTCGCGGCGGTCTGAACTTCAATATGGAATTGCGCTGGGACGGCGTGCCGTCGCTGGCCGACGCGCTCGCCATGCTGCGCGAGCAGGTCGCGCGCACGCCCGCGCCGCAATGGGTGCGCGTGGTGGGCGGCTGGAACGAATTCCAGTTCGCCGAGAAGCGCGGCCCGACGCTCGAAGAGATCAACGCGATCGCGCCCGACACGCCGGTCTTCATCCTGCACCTGTACGACAGCGCGTTGCTCAACGCGGCAGCGCTGCGCGCGGTGGGTTACGACCGCGACACGCCCAATCCGCCGGGCGGCGAAATTCAGCGCGACCGGCGCGGCAACCCGACGGGCATGCTGATCGCGCGTCCGAACGCGGGCCTGCTCTACGCCACGCTGGCGAAGGGCCCGAAGCTCGCGCTCGACGATCAGATGAATTCCTCGCGCCAGTTCATGCGCGAACTGAACCGGCTCGGCGTGACGAGCGCCATCGACGCGGGCGGCGGTTATCAGGCCTATCCCGACGATTACGCCGTCATCATGGAGCTGGCCAGGCGCGATCAGCTGAGCATCCGCATCGCGTACAACCTGTTCACGCAGAACGCGAAGCGCGAGGTGGAAGACTTCGCGAAGTGGGTCAAGGCCACACGTCCCGGCGACGGCGACGACTTCCTCAAGGTCAACGGCGCGGGCGAAATGCTGGTGTTTTCGGCCGCCGACTTCGAGGACTTCCTCGAGCCGCGCCCGGACCTGCCCGAAGGCATGGAGCAAGAACTCGAAGACGTCGTGCGCCTGCTGGTGCAAAACCGCTGGCCGTGGCGTCTGCACGCGACCTACGACGAATCGATCGACCGCTTCCTGAACGTGTTCGAGCGCGTCAACGCCGACACGCCGTTCAACGGTCTGCGCTGGTTCTTCGACCACTGCGAAACGATTTCCGAGCGCAATATCGAGCGTATCGCGGCGCTGGGCGGCGGCATCGCCGTGCAGCATCGGATGGCGTATCAGGGCGAATATTTCATCGCGCGTTACGGCGCCGAAGCCGCCGCGCAAACGCCGCCGGTGCGCAAGATGCTCGAAGCGGGCCTGCCCGTGGGCGCGGGCACCGACGCCACGCGCGTCGCGAGCTACAACCCGTTCGTGTCGCTCTACTGGCTGGCCTCCGGTCGCACCGTGGGCGGCACGCCGATGTACGCGCAGCGCGACCGTCTCGACCGCATGGAAGCACTGCGCCGCTACACGGTGGGCAGCGCGTGGTTCTCGAACGACGAGACGAAGAAGGGCGCGCTCGTACCGGGCCAGTACGCCGACTTCGCCGTGCTCAGCGACGACTTCTTCACGGTCGAGGAAGAAGCGATCAAGCATCTGACCTCGGTGCTGACCGTGGTGAATGGCCGCGTGGTGTATGCCGATGCGGAGTTCGACACGCTCGCGCCGCCCGCGTTGCCGGTCAGCCCGTCGTGGTCGCCGGTTGCGGAGTTCGGCGGTTATGCGCGCTATCGGCCGGTGGTGTCGAATTCGGCGGCGAATGCGGCATCGCTTGCGCAATCGTGCAGCGACGCCTGCGTGAACCTGTGCGGCGTGCACCAGCACGCACACGGCCGCGCGTGGCGCAGCAACGCGCCGGTTTCGGACCAGAACGGTTTCTGGGGCGCGCTCGGCTGTAGCTGCTTCGCGTTCTGATCGGGGAGCGCGCCATCATGAAACGCATCGACACTACCGACGCCGCGCTGCTGTTCCTGCGCGTGGCCGCGAGTCTGCTCGTGCTGTTCGTGCACGGTCTGCCGAAGGCGCTGCACGTGCACGCACAACTGGGCGCGATCGAAGATCCGCTGCATCTGGGCAGTGGTTTTACGCTCGGATTCGCAATCTTCGCCGAAGTCGTCTGTCCGGTGCTGATGATCCTCGGCATCTACACGCGGCTCGCCGCGCTGCCGATTCTCGTCGTCACGGTGGTCGCGCTCGGCCTCGTGCATCCGGACTGGACGCTCGAACAAGGCCAGTTCGCATGGATGCTGCTGATCCTGTTCGGCACCGTGGCGATCGGCGGACCGGGCCGTTACCGGCTTGGCGCGCCGCTCGCCGCGCAGACGCATCGCGCTTGACCGGCGGCGCGCGTCATCGACGTCACTCACAACAACGCACAGGAAAACGGGGCATGGGAACAGCGTCATGGAGGGCAGGCGGAGAGGTGGCGGGCGTACGCATTCCGTGCACGCCGGTCGCGATCGCCGCGGCGGAGAGCGCGCACGCGGCGCTGCCGCCGGTGCTGCTCGGCCATGCGAGCCGCGTGTTCGTGTTCGCGGCGCTCAACGCGCGGCGCGGCGGCGTGGCTTGCGACGAGGGCACGCTCTACGTGAGTTCGATGTACGCGAACATGGGTTTGAGCGCCGCCTACGCACATTCGACGGCGCGCTACGAACTCGACAGCGCCGACGCGGCGCGCCGCCTGTTGCATCACTATGGCGCGAGCGCGCGCGATCAGGACGAGGCATGGCTCGCGATCGCGCTGCACACCACGCCGGGTGTGTCCGCGCGCGTGTCGCCGCTCGCGGACATGCTCGCGGCCGCGGTGCGCACGGACCTCGTCGCTGCGCAGTTCGACGATTACACGGGCGGCGAGCGCTCGGGCGTGCTGGCCGCGTATCCGCGCGGCAAGGGCTTCGAGGAGGAGATCATCGGCGCGATTGGACGCGGCGTCGCGCACCGGCCGCACACGACCTTCGGCACCGCGAGCGCGGACGTGCTCGACCGCGTCGATCCGGACTATTGCCGCGTGAATTTTTGCGGACAGATTCTGGGCTCGCGCTGGCAGGGCGCGCAGGCAGCCGATGGCCGGACGCCTCCGCATTCCCGCGCGGCGCCTCGCGCCTGACGCGGTCCGCTACAGCAGCACAGCAAGGAGAAGCAGACATGTCATACCTGATTTCGCTGGGAGCGGGCCTCGTGGTCGGCTTCCTCTATTACTTCTCGCGGGTGCAGTCGCCCGCGCCGCCGCTGATCGCGCTCGTGGGCCTGCTGGGCATCGTGATCGGCGAGCATGCGATTCCGTTCGTGCAGGCGCAGTTGAAGCCGCCCGTGGCGCAGTCACAGACGCAGACCGCGCCGCAGGAAGTCAACCCGACCACCACCGTCGCCGCGGCGCAACCGTCATGCAGCAACGAGCCTTGAGTCCCGCCGCCATGCTCGCGCCGTTGCGCGGCGAAAACGTGGCGCTCGCGTTCGTCGCGGGCTATGTCGATACGCTCGGCTTCGTCGCGCTGTTCGGACTGTTTACGGCGCACGTCACGGGCAATTTCATTCTGATCGGCTCGGGCCTCGCGGGCGCGGGCAGCGGGCTGCTGATCAAGTGGCTCGCGTTTCCGGCCTTTATCGCGGGCATCGTGGCGGCGCGCGTGCTCGACAACGCGCTGCGCGATTCCGCGCACGGCACCCGCGCCGGCGGCCTGTACGCCTTGCAGATCGCATTGCTCGCCGCGTTCATGATCGCGGGCGTGCTGGCCGCGCCGATCACGAATGCCGATGCGCCGCTCACGATCGCCTGCGGCCTGCTCGGCGCGGCGGGGATGGGCGTGCAGAACGCGCATGCGCGGCTCGCGTCGCGCAGCGTGGTCGCCAATACGGTCATGACCGGCAACGTCACGCAGGCCGTGATCGACGTGTTCGATCTGCTGTTTCCGGGCCGCACGCACGTGGACCCGGCCGACACGCGCGAGCGGCTCGCCCGCACGCTGCCGCCGGTGCTCGCGTTCGCGCTGGGCGCGGGCGGCGGCGCGCTGGGCTGGCTGACGGCTTCGTTCTGGGCGCTGGTCGTGCCGCTCGCGTTGCTGGCGATGCTGGCCGCGTCGGCGTGGCGCGAGGAACCGGCCGGATCCGCCGCTTGATTTTCAACGTTTCATCGTTTCGATTTTTCATCAGGAGCATTACGTGAATCTTTCCGCCTTTCAACGACCCGTGCGCGCGCTCGTCGTCGCGCTTGCGGCGCTTGGCGTCATGCTGCCCGCGTCGAGCGCCTTCGCCGACGACGCGCAATATCCGCAATCCGCGCAAGCGAAGCAATCGGCGCAATTGCCGGTGGTTTCGGTCGGTCCGCAATACGACACGACGCACGTCTACGTCGCCAACGACGACATCGACGCGTTCGTGAACAGCTTCCTCGCGACCTTCGGCGGCAAGGCTTCGCCGCGCGCCGTCTTCACGGTCACGCCGACGCCGAGCAAGACCGCCTCGCAATACGTGCAGACGCCGGTGGGCATGCTCTCGGTGTTCGCGTTCCAGACGCCTGTGCCGTACCCGTTCGGCAACGAACGCACCGGCTATCTGGTCACCGATATCGACACGGCCGTGCGCGCCGCGCGTGCAGCGGGCGCCGACGTGCTGGTCGAATCGTTCGACGATCCGATCGGCAAGGACGCCATCATTCAATGGCCGGGCGGCCTGACGATGCAACTCTACTGGCACACGAAGGCGCCGTCGTACGCGCCGCTCGCGTACGTGCCGGACAACCGCGTCTATGTTTCGAAGTACGAGGCGCAGAATTTCATCAAGCGTTTCCTGCGCTTCTCGCACGGCAAGATCGTCTCCGACAACCACCACGCGGACGGCGCCGAGATCGGCAAGCCGGGCGAAACGATCCGTCGCGTGCGCCTGCAATCGGGCTTCGGCAACATGCTCGTGTTCGTGACCGACGGCAAGCTGCCGTTCCCGTACGGCCGCGAAACGACCGGCTACGACGTGCCCGATCTGGATGCCACGCTCGCCAAGGCGCAGGCGGCCGGCGTGAAGGTGCTGGTGCCCGTCGCGCAGAACGTGGAAGGGCGCACGGCGATGGTCGAGTTCCCCGGCGGCTACGTGGCCGAACTGCATCAGCGCGCGAAGTAAGCAGCATGCTCACGAGCAAGCGATCGCGCCGCCAGGCGCAGGGATGGCGGCGCGCGGCGCTCGCGGGCGCCGCGTTCGCCGGGTTGCAGGCGGGCGCGGCGAATGCGGCGGATGCGCAAGCGGATGCGGCTTCGACTGCGCCCGCTGCGGCGGCGGCTTCAACGTCGGCATCGGCGGCCTGCAACGCGCAGCGTCCGATTCCGTCGTTCAACCGCTGGCAGGAAGACTGGAGCGCGCTCGCGAATCCGTGCGTGCCGCGCAAGCCGCTCGATGCGCTCAAGTACCTGCCGCTGTCGAGCGACCCGTCGTGGTATCTCTCGCTCGGCGCGAATCTGCGTGAGCGCTTCGAACTGAACAACACGCCGCTGTTCGGCCTCGGCGCGAACAAGCCCGACAGCTGGCTGATCCAGCGCGTCGAAGTACACGCCGATGCGCATTTCGGCGAGCACGTCCAGGCGTTCTTTCAACTCGAGGACGCGCGTCCGTACGGCAAGGACTCGGTCACGCCCGTCGACAAAAATCCGCTCGATATCGAGCAGGCGTTTGTCGCGTTCGTCTACGGCGTGGGCGGCGGCACCTTCAAGGCGCGCGTGGGGCGTCAGGAAATGGCGTTCGACTTGCAGCGTTTCGTGTCCGTGCGCGACGGCCCGAACGTGCGCCAGGCCTTCGACGCGCTCTGGGCCGACTACGAGATCGGCAAGTGGCGCTTCATTGGCTATCTCACGCAGCCGGTGCAGTATCGCGACAACTCGGATTTCGACGATGTCTCCAACGGCCATCTGACCTTCGACGGCGTGCGCGTCGAGCGTGCGAGCGTCGGTCCCGGCGATCTCTCGGCGTACTGGTCGCGCTACGAGCGCGATAACGCGCGCTTCATCGACGCGAGCGGCAACGAGCGGCGCGATGTGTTCGACGCGCGCTACGCGGGCAAATCCGCGCCCTTCGACTGGGACGTGGAAACGATGTTCCAGACCGGCCACGTGGGCGCGGACACCGTGAGCGCGTGGGCGTTCGGCGCGCTCGGCGGCTACACGCTCGCTTCGCTGCCGGGCACGCCGCGCGCGGGCTTGCAGATCGACGGCGCATCCGGCGATCACCATCCCGGCGACGGCCGCGTGGGCACCTTCAATCCGCTGTTTCCGAACGGCTATTACTTCACGCTCGCGGGCTACACCGGCTATAGCAACCTGATCCACGTAAAGCCTTCGCTGACGTTCAAGATCACGCCGAAGCTCACGCTGCTGACCGCGCTCGGTTTTCAGTGGCGCGAAACGACTGCCGACGCCGTTTACGGCCAGGGCATGGCGACGGTGCCGGGCACGGCGGGCAAGGGCAATCGCTACACGGGCATGTATGCGCAGGTGCGCGCCGACTGGATCGTCAACGACAACGTGGCGCTCGCGCTCGAAGCCGTGCACTTCAACGTGGGCAGCTCGATCCGCGCGTTGGGCGCGCGCAATGCCGATTATGTGGGCGTCGAAGCGAAGCTCGGCTGGTGAAGTCCGCCGGGCAAAGATTCGACGATGAGGACGCTGAGCGTCATGAAGACAGGGGAACGATATGGTCACGCAGACGCATAGTCTCGAAGTCGCGCGGCTGTCCGCCGCCGCGCGCGCCAACGCCGACGACGCGCGCGTCTGGCGCTGGTACGCCGATCTGATGGAAGACGACCGCGTGCGCTGCACGCGCACGCGTCACGGCTGGCAGATCACGGTCGACAACCGCTGCACGGTCGAGGACGAATCGTTCGATTGCGCCGTGCGCCGCGCGGAGCAGGCGTGGAGCGGCATCGCGCAGACGCAGGTGAAACTGCACCGCCGCCGCAAGAGCGCGCCGAAGACGGACGCGATCGTGTTGCCGCAGTTCTGGTGACGCGGTTTCGTTGACGTGCCAGGCGTCAACGCGCGGCGCCCGCGTCGCCCGCGTCGCGTAGCATGCGCCCGAACGCGTCGATGATCCGCTCCACGTAGCGGTTCTTGTGCGCGAACGGGCCATGCGGCGTTTCGCGGTGCGCGAGCATGGTCGCGTTCGCTTCGAATACGAGCACGCGGCCATCGGCCGTAAGCGTGAAGTCGACGCCACCATACGCAAGCCCGAGCCGCGCGCCGATGGCGCGAATCGCTTCGTGCGCGCGCGTGCCGAGCGCCGCGCGCGGATCGGCCAGAAAGTGCTGTTCCTCGTTGAGCTTCCACGGGCTCCCCGCCATATCGGCGGAAAAGTAGTGGACCATCCAGTGACGCGAAATCGCGAGATGGTACGGATGCGGCTCGCCCGCGACAAACAGCGTGCGGTATTTGCGGTAATGCCCATCGGCGGCGCGGAAATCGTGAAAGGCCGTGAGATAGCACGGCGCATCGAGATCGGCGAGCGCGCGCCACAACGAATCGAGCGAGGCGTGCAGCGTCACGCCTTCGCCGCCGTGCGCGGCGAGCGGGCGCAGCAGGAGCGGCAGCGTCAGTTGCGACTGCGCGAGCTGCGCCGCGAGCGCGGCCTCGTTCGACGGACGTGCGTCCAGACGCACGCAGCGCGGCACGATCACATCGGGCACGCCGTCGAGTAATTCCCCCAGCCGATGACGATGCGTGCGCGCAATCGCGTCCGGCGCATTGAGCAGCGGCCGTTCGCGACGCGCCGCGAAATCCGCGAAACGCGTGAGGCGAGCGGCGAGCGGCGCGGCCACATCGGCGTCGCCGATACCGTTGAACACCACGTCATGCGGCGGCAACTGCGCGTCTTCGGCGTCGCCGGCGCAATCGATCGCATAGCGGATGCGCGTGGTCGTTTGCGCATCGAGCAGCGCGTCGATCGGCACGTTGCCGGTGCCGTGACCCACGCCGAGTATCAGCACGCGCAGCGTTTCCGTGCCGAGCGCCCGATCGACGAACACGCGTTGCAGCCGGTACGCGCGTTCGCGATGCACGCGCGCTTCATCGGCGAGCCCTTCGCGGTCGAGCGTCGCGGCCAGATTCTGATGCGCGATGGCGAGCGCCGGATCGATCTCCAGCGCGAGCCGATACCAGCGGATCGCTTCCTTGCGCCGTCCGTTCATCGCGTAGACGGTCGCGATGTTGTAGAGCACGAGCGCGTGCTGCGGGGTGGGCTGCAGGGTGGGCTGATGCGTGGAATGATCGCCGTGCGTCGCGCCGAGCATGCCGAACGCGGCGAGCGCCAGTTCGTGCGCGGCGCTGCCCGCCACGTCGTGAGCCGCGCGCAGGGCCGCGAGCATGCGCGTATGCAAGCCGAGATCGAGCGGCGCGGCGTCGAGCGCTCGCGACATTGTTTCAATCGAATCCGCTTCGATCGAATCCACTTCCGTTGCCACGAGTGTGTCAGCCATGACGTGCTCCGAATTCGCGCAGCGCGTCGCACAGCGTCTCGACGGCTTCGAGCGTGACCGCGTTATAGAGCGACGCGCGCAGCCCGCCGATCGAGCGATGTCCTTCGAGTCCCACCATGCCGCGCTCGTCCGCGAAGTCGAGGAACGCGCGGTCGAGACGCGCGTCGCGGAACGTGAAGGCCGCGTTCATCTGCGAGCGCCACGGCTTGAGCGCATGCACATCGACGGCATCGCGCATCGCGTCGAGCGTGTCGTAAAGACGCGTCGATTTCGTTGCGTTGATGCGCTGCATCGCGTCGAGTCCGCCGATCGTGTCGCGAAGCCAGCGCGTGACCAGCGTGAGCACGTAGATCGCGAAGACGGGCGGCGTGTTGTAGTTCGAGCGATGCGCGATCTGCGTGCGCAGGTCGAGAATCTGCGGCAGGCCCTCGGGAATGCGCTCGAGCAATGCGCGGTCGATCATGGCGACGGTTACGCCCGCCGGGCCGAGATTCTTTTGCGCGTGCGCGTAGATCATGCCGTAGCGTCCCGTGTCGAACGGACGCGACAGAAAGTCCGACGACATATCGGCGATCAGCGGCACACGCGGCGTCGTGTCGGGCGCGGCGAATTGCAGCCCCTCGACGGTTTCGTTCGACACGTAATGCAGATACGCGGCGCTCGGCGCGACGGCGAGCCGATCGAGCGACGGCAACTCGCGAAAGCCGGACGGCGCGCCGTCCCACACTACGCGGCACGGGCCCACGCGTTGGGCTTCGGCGCTCGCGCGGCTGCTCCAGTAACCGGAGTTGACGTAATCGGGCGCAGCGAAGGCGCGCGTGGCGAAGTTCAGCGGAATCGTCGCGAACAACAGGCTGCTGCCGCCTTGCAGAAACGACACCGCGAAACGCTCGGGCAAACCGAGCAGGGCGCGCAGATTGCGCTCGGCTTCGTCGACGATCTGCTCGAACCAGTCCGAGCGATGACTCATGCCGAGCACGGACAGCCCCGTTTCCGGCAGCGCGGCGATGGCGGTTTGCGTGGCGTCGAGTACGGCGGCCGGCAACGCGCCGGGACCGCCGGAAAAATTGAGAGCGTTGGACTTCATCGGGCGTGTGAGCGTCTGTGCGGCGGCGCGCCGAAGCGTGGATCCGCGGAGTCGCGAATACGCGCGTCAGACGCCAGTTTCAGTGACGCTCAAGACTAACAAGCCCGCAGGTGCGATGAGGAGCGGAGCAAAGGGGCAAACGCGCGCCAATTTCGCGGATGCAGATTTCCGTATGCTTTCAGCAATATTAAGGAATGTAAGCGGCGGATTTCAGGCACCGTCATGCACGTCCTGGCACGCCCGAAATCCGCAACACACGACGCCGCTCAGGCCGTCACCGGCTTCTTCGCGCGCACGGCTTTGGTCGCGGGTTTCACGCTCGCATCGGCGGCGCCGGTCGTGTGATACGCGTGGCGCAGATGCTCGTGCATGCGCGACGCGGCCACTTCCATGTCACCCGCAAGAATCGCGTCGATGATCTCGATGTGCTCGTTGCACCACTCGCGAATGCGCTTGCGGTTCACATAGCCCTGAAATTCCAGCAGACGCCGCAAACGATTCTGCTGCTGCATCGATTGATGCATGAACACGTTGCCGCTGTACTCGGCGAGCAGTTCGTGAAAGTTCGCGTCGGTGTCGAACACCTGGCGCGGCGTGACGCTCTCGCCGCCCAGTTGCGAAAGCAGAAACAGATGCTCGCGCTTGCAGCGCTCCAGCGCCGAGCGGTCGGCGGAGAAGGTGGCGAGCATCAGGCCCGCCGGTTCCATCGTGAGACGGAAGTCGTAGCTGCTCTTGAGCGTGAGCGCCGAATCGAGCGACGGCTGGAAGCTCCAGCCATGGCCCTTGTTGCGCACGATGAGCCCGTCTTCCGAGAGCCGCGAGAGCGCGCGCGTCATCGTCATGCGGTCGACGCCGTAACGCTGGCAGATGTCGGTCTGCGTGAGCGAGGCGGGCAGCGTGCCCGCGAGCCGGTCGGTGACGAGACGGTTGTACAGGTCTTCGTCGCCCGAAGTGGGCAGTTCGAGTTCGATGCGATGCAGCCCGTCGGCGGGCTTCGCGAGGAAAAAACCGCGATTCTCGCGCGACTCGATCACGCCGAACGATTCGAGCAGCGCCATCGCGGCGCGCACGGGCGTACGCGAGACGCCGAGCAGATCCGCGAGCTGCTGCTCGCGCAGATGATGCCCGACCTCGAAGTGCGCTTCCTGAATCAAGTCGATGATCTGTTTGGCCAGCACATGGGCGGCTTTGCCCGGGCGCTTGATCATTTCCGCATTCCTCCAGTCGATGGCGGAAGAATAACAAAAAATACAAATTCTGGGTGCCACAAAGAGGGCGCAAACATCCTCGCTCGCCAAAAAAAACCATGCAAGAGGGCTTTTTTATTGCTTGACCCGTGTTTTTGTCGTTTGTATAAATTGAGACAATTGAAACAAACGTGATGCAAAGAACGGAGTTTGCGAATGTCTCTATCCCTGTTGTTCGACTACCTCATCTCGGCCGATTTCGTGCGCGGCGCGGCCATGACGCTGGCGATTACCGTCGTCTCCCTGCTGTGCGGCATGCTGATCGGCCTCGTGCTGGCGCTGCTGCAAGGCAGCCGTAACCGTGTCGCGCGCACCTTCACGTTCCTCTATCTGTGGCTGTTCCGCGGCACGCCGGTGCTGTTCCAGATCATCTTCATCTACAACGTGCTGCCGTCGTTCGGCATCCGCTTCAGCGCCTTCGTGTGCGCCGTGCTCGCGCTTTCGCTCAACGAAGGCGCGTTCATGTCCGAGATCTTCCGTTCGGGCCTGCATGCGGTGAAGCAGGGCCAGCGCACGGCGGGCTTCGCGCTCGGCATGAACGGCGCCAAGGTGTTCCGCCACATCGTGCTGCCGCAGGCGCTGCGCGTGGTGCTGCCGCCCATCGGCAACCAGATGATCGGCATGCTCAAGCTGAGCGCGCTGGTGTCGGTGATCGCCGTGCAGGAACTGCTGCTCGTGGCCAATCAGGCGGCCAGCGCGAACTTCCGCTATCTGGAGGCGCTGAGCGCCGCCGGCATCTATTACCTCGCGTTCACGACGCTGTTCATGCTGCTGCAAGGCTGGATGGAGCGCGCGCTGAACCGCCGCCGCAAGAGCGCCGTGCGCCGCACGTCCTTCGCCGAACGTCTGCTCGGTGTTTCGCAACCCGTCGTCCGCTAAAGGCTTGTTCATGTCGACCGTACCCGCTTCGCCGCTTCTCAAGATTCACCGCATCGACAAGAGCTATGGCGGCACCCAGGTGCTCAAAAGTTGCTCGCTCGAAGTCGCGCCGAAGGAAACCATCGTGATCGTCGGGCCGTCGGGCTCGGGCAAATCGACGCTGCTGCGCTGCGTGAATCTGCTCGAATCCGTCGACGCCGGCAACATCCTGTTCGAAGGCCGCGACCTCACGCGCGAACTTAAGCGCGTGCATCAGGTGCGCCAGCAGATCGGCATGGTGTTCCAGAACTTCGAGCTGTTCTCGCATCTTTCGGCGATCGAAAACATCATGCTCGCGCCGATGTCGGTGGCGGGCGTCTCGCGGCTCGACGCGCACGATCTCGCGCTCGCGCTGCTCAACAAGGTGCATCTGCGCGAACGCGCCGATCACTATCCCGACCAGCTTTCCGGCGGCCAGCAGCAGCGCGTGGCGATTGCGCGCGCGCTGGCGATGAAGCCGAAAGTCATGCTCTACGACGAGCCGACCTCGGCGCTCGACCCCGAAATGGTGAACGAAGTCACCGAGGTGATGGCCGAGCTGAGCGCCGAAGGCATGACGAGTCTCGTCGTCACGCACGAGATGGGTTTCGCGCGCCGCGCGGCGGACCGCATCGTTTTCATGGAAGCGGGCGAGGTGATTCTCACCGAGTCCAGCGAACAGTTTTTCAGCGGCACGACGCACGAGCGCGCGCGCCGCTTTCTCGACCAGATCCTGCATTGACCGGAGCCCCCTGCATGTCCGCGATTCTTTCCACGCCGTCTTCCGCCGCATCCGCTACACAATCCGCCACGCAACCCGCCATGCAACCCGATCTCGCGCGCATGAAGCGCGATCTCGCCGCCCTCGTCGGCATCAATACCGAGAACCCGCCGGGACGCGAGATCGAGGCCGCGCAACTCGTGCATCGTCTGCTCGAAGAAGCGGGCTTCGATCTGTCGCTGAGCGAATACAAGCCGGGCCGCGCCAACGTGATGGCGCGCCTCGAAAACGGGCCGGGCCCGACCTTCGCGTTCAACACGCACCTCGACGTGGTGCCCGCCGGCACCGGCTGGCAGTCCGATCCGTTCGTGCTGCGCGAAGCCGACGGCCGCCTCTACGGACGTGGTTCGTGCGACGCCAAGGGCCCGCTCGCCGCCATGCTCGAAGCCATGCGCATGCTCGCGGCCGACCGCTCGCGCTGGTCGGGCACGCTGCTCGGCGTGTTCACCGCCGACGAGGAAATCGCCAGCGAAGGCGCGAAGTTCTACGCGGCGAGCCGTCCGCACGTCGACTTCGTGGTGGTCGGCGAACCGACCTCGAACGCAACGTTCTCGGCGCACAAGGGCAGCCTGCGTCCGCTTGTGCGCGTGCACGGCGTGACGGCGCATTCGGGCACGCCGCATCTCGGCGACAACGCGATCTATCGCGCGGCGCAACTGCTCAAGCTCGTCGAAGGCCATCACGAAAACGAAGTGCGTTGCCGCTGCCATCCGCTCGTCGGTTCGGCGAGTCTCACGGTCACACGCGCGCTCGGCGGTCACGCCGACAACGTCGTGCCCGGCGCGTGCGATCTGCTGCTCGACCGCCGCATGGTGCCCGGCGAACTCGAAGAGGACGTCAAGCGCGAAATCGAGCAACTGCTGGAAACGGCGCGCGAGCAGTTCGGCGTGCGCGCGGAAGTGCTCGAATACAAGCCGACCACGGGCGGCGCGACCGAAACCGCCGCCGACTCGAAGATCGTGCAGGCGAGCCTCGCCGCGTGCCGCGCGCACGGCAACAGCGAGCCGGGTCCGTTCGGCTTCCAGGGCGGCTGCGATCTGGTGCATTTCCGCAGCGTGGGCGCGGCGGGCGTGGTGATCGGCCCGGGCACGCTCGAAGTCGCGCACAAGCCCGACGAGTTCGTGCCGATCGACGAATTCCTCGCGTCGAGCCTGATCTATCGCGACGTCGCGATCGAGATGCTCAAGGCGGAGCAATGAACGACGCGGCGCTGACGCTTTCGCGCGCCGCGGGCATTCGCGCGAGCCTGCATCGCGCGGCGCTGCATTACGGCGGCGGCCTCGTGCTGCATACGGCGTCGTCGGGCAGCGTGGCGAGTCTGGAGGCGCTTTATCTGCGGCTCGAAGAAGCGGGGCAGTGCGGCACCGGCGAGGTGCGCATCAATTGCGCGTATCTCAACGGTTACGCGGCGGAACAGATCGTCGACGAAGCGCTCAAGGCGATCGGGCAAATCGACTGGTCCCAAGGCGCGCATGCCTTGTTCGACTCGCTCGGCGCGCTGATCGCGCCTTACGGTGCGCCGGTGCGCACGTTGATCGACAGCGCCTTGCACGATCTGCGCGCGCGTCAGCTCGGCATCAGCGTGGCCGCGTTGTATGGCGCGGCGCAGCGCGCGCAGGCGCCGTCGTGGCGTACCAACCAGACGCTGTTCTGGTCCAGCGACGACGCCATGCTCGCGCGCGCCGCGCAGTATCTCGACCGCGGCTTTCGCGACCTGAAGCTGCGCGTGGGCGTCGCCCATTTCGACGACGACCTGCGCCGCATCGACCTGCTGCATTCGCGCTTCGGCGCGCGCCTCACGCTCTCCGTCGACGCGAACGGCCAGTGGCGTCCCGAAGACTGCGCGACGCGTTTCGCGGCGCTCGCCGCGCGCGGCGTGGACTACGTCGAGCAGCCCATCGCAGCCGGCGACTGGGACGCGCTGCGCGACGTCGCGCGCGCCAGCCCGATCACGCTGATGCTCGACGAGAGCCTGCAATCGGCCGCCGATATCGACGCGCTCTGCGCACTCGCGGGCCTGCCGGTCGCCGCGCATCTGAAGCTGCTCAAGCTCGGCGGCATCGCGGCGACGGTGGCCGCGGCGCGCAAGCTCCAGGCGGCGGGCGTGGCGCTGATGATCGGCCAGATGAACGAAGGCGCGCTCGCCACGGCGGCCGCGCTCCAGGCGTGCTGCGCGTGCGGGCCGCGCTGGGCGGAACTCTACGGCGCGGACGGTCTCGTCGACGACCCCGCGCGCGGCATCGTCTACCGCGACGGCGGCGTGAACGTCACCGATCCGCACGGACTGGGCGTGAGCTTCGACGCCGCCCTCACCACGACACTTTGAACGACACAAGGACTGACAGCATGCAAGCGAATCACGGCCCCGCACAGGGCAGCGAATCGGCCTTCACGGCCGCCGAATACGCGCATCGCGTCGCGCGCGCCCGCGAGCTGCTCGCGCGCAACCAGATCGACGCGATGGTCGTCACCGGCCCGGAAAACATCTTCTATCTGACGGGCCAGCAGACGCCGGGCTACTACACCTTCCAGGCGCTGGTGCTGCCGGTCGAGGGCGATCCGGTGTTCGTGATCCGCCAGCTCGAATATTTCAACTTCATCGCCAATACCTTTATTTCCGATGCGCAGGTGTACGGCGACGGCGACAATCCCGTCGACGTGCTCGTGCGCGTGATCCAGCAGAAAGGTCTGGCGGGCAAGCGCGTGGCGATCGACAAGCGCGGCTGGTTCCTGCCGATCGCGGTCTACGAGGCGCTGGGCGCGAAGCTCGGCACCATCGCCGACGCGGCGGGCGTGGTCGAGCAATTGCGCGCGGTGAAGTCGCCCGCCGAAATCGCCAAGCTCGAAAAAGCCGCGAGCTATGTCGATGCGGGCATGCGCGCGGGGCTCGACGCGGTGCATGTGGGCAACACGGAAAACACGCTGGTCGCGGCGATGATGGGCGCGGCGATCGCGGCCGGTTCGGAATACGTCGGCATGGAGCCGCTCGTCTCGGCCGGTCCGCGCACGGGCGTGCCGCACGGCACGTGGCGTCGTCGCGCGCTCGAAGCGAACGCGCCCGCGTTCCTCGAAATGGCCGCGTGCCACGACCGCTATCACGCGGCGCTGATGCGTTCGGCGTGGATCGGCGACGTGCGTCCCGAAGCGCTCGATATGGAAAAGGTCTGCCAGGAAGCGCTGCAGGCGGCGCTCGACGCCATCGTGCCGGGCGCGCCGTGCGAAGCGCCGCACCTTGCTTGCCAGGCCGTGATCGACCGCGCGGGTTACACCGACAACTTCAAGAAGCGCACCGGCTACTCGGTCGGTATTTCGTTCGCGCCGGATTGGGGCGAAGGCTCGATCCTGAGCCTCTACACGGGCGTGACGACGCCGCTGCGTCCGGGCATGACGTTCCATATTCCGCCCGCGCTGCGCATCTACGGCGAGTTCACCGTCGGTGTCAGCGAAACCGTGGTCGTGACCGAAACCGGCTATCGCGCACTTGGCAATATCGCGCGTCCGCTGCTGCGCGTGGCCGCCTGAGCGTGCCCGAACGCGTGCGAACGCGCAGTCCAAAGAATCAAGAGGTGTCTATGTCTTTTTCCCAACTGGCGCCGCGCATGAGCCGCGTGCGCCCCTCGCCCACGGCCGCGATTTCCGACAAGGTGCGCGAGTTGCTTGCCGCCGGCAAGTCCGTCATCAATCTCGGTGAAGGCGAATTGCACTTCGACACGCCCGCGCACATCAAGCGGGCGGGCATCGAAGCGATCGAGCGCGGCGACACGAAGTACACCGCCGTGGCGGGCACGAACGAACTGCTCGCGGCGATCGTCGAGAAGTTCGAGCGCGAGAATGGCGTGCGTTACGCGATGGACGAAGTGATCGCGGGCACGGGCGCGAAGCAGTTGATTTTCAACGCGCTGCTCGCGACGCTCGCGCCCGGCGACGAAGTGCTGATCTGCGCGCCGTACTGGGTGTCGTATCCGGATATGGTGGCGCTGGCCGAAGGCCGCGCGCGCGTGCTGAGCGGCGATCCGTCGAACGGCTGGAAGCTCGACGCGCCGACGCTGCGCGCCGCCATCACGCCGAAAACGCGCTGGCTGATCCTGAATTCGCCGAACAATCCCACGGGCGCGGTCTACACGCGCGAGGAATTGCGCGCGCTCGCCGACGTGCTGCTCGACCACGAGCACGTCCTCTTGATGGCCGACGACATCTACGAGCACGTGCGTTTTGGCGGCGCGTTCAGCACGCCGGCCGAAGTCGAGCCGCGTCTGCGCGAGCGCACGCTCACGGTGAACGGCGTCTCGAAGGGCTATTCGATGACGGGCTGGCGCATCGGTTACGCGGGCGGCCCGGCGTGGCTGGTGCGCGCGATGCAGATCCTGCAATCGCAAAGCACCTCGAATCCGAGCACGATTTCGCAGGCGGCGACCGTTGCGGCGCTGCGCGGCGGGCTGTCGTTTCTCGACGACTGGCTCGTGGAGCTGCGCGCGAACCGCGATCTCGTGAACGCAACCATCGCGCGGTGTCCGGGGCTGCATTGCGAGCCCGCCGATGGCGCGTTCTATGCGTTCGTGAACTGCGCGGGCCTGATCGGCGCGACGACGCCCGATGGCGCGGTCCTGCGCGACGACCTCGCCGTGGCGACGTGGCTGCTCGAATCGGCGCATGTGGGCGTGGTGCACGGCAGCGCGTTCGGCGTGGAGGATCACGTGCGCATCGCGTATGCGGTGCCGGTCGAGACGCTGAAGGAAGCGTGCCGCCGCATCGAAGCCGCGTGCACGACGCTCACGCTCGCGCCGCTGGAAGCGGGCGCATGAGCGTGGACCTTCGTCACGCGATCCTGCCAGGCGGTGCGCGATGCTGCATCTGATCGAAGACGCCGCGAGCGAACCCGTGCAATATGGCGCGCTCGCGGCGCGGCTGGCGATGCGGCTGGCCGCGGGCGAGGCGATCTTCGCGCATCTGCCCGCGCGATTCGACACGACGCGCTTTCCGGATGCGATGCAGCACGTCTGCACGGAAGGCGCGCTGGTCGCGAGCGGTTTGCTCTGGCGCGACCGCGCGTGTCCCGGCGGCGTGCAGGGCGAACTCGACATCGACGAGATCGTGATGCGCGCGCGGCACGCCGAGGTGGTCGTGCCCGTGCATCCCGCCAATGGCGAGCCGGCCGCGCTGCGCGAGGCGTTTGCGTCGCGCGCCGAACGTGAAGGCGTGACGTCGACGCGCTACGTGGTTGAACGCGCGTCGTCCGTCGCGCGGGTGATCGACGAGCATCGCGTGTTGTGCGATGCCGCAACGCAAGACCGCTTTGGCCGATGGCGCGATGCTGACGTCGATGCCGTTGCCGATGTCGACCTTGAAACGTCATCGCGCGCGTCGCTCGTCGTCGCGTTGATCGGCAGCGAAAGCGAGCAGCGTGCGCAATATCCGGCGACGCTCGCCGCGCTCGGCGACGCCGCCGATGCGCTCGCGCTCGACCTCGATGTGCGCTTCGTGGCCGCGCAATCGCTCGACGCGTCGACCGTGGCCGCGCAGTTGCGTGGCGCGCAGGCGATCTTGTTGCCGGGCGGCGCGGACATGTCGCGCGTGGCCGGGCAGATCGCGGCGGCGCGTCATGCGTGGAGCGCGCGCGTGCCCGTGGTCGGCTTGTGTCTCGGCATGCAGTCGATGGCGACGGCGCTCGCCCGCGTGGCGCTCGAACGCGACGATGTCGGCATGCTCGAAGCGCAACCGCACGCGCGTGTGCCGAGTTTCGTGCCGATTCGCGAGGAGCACGATGGCAGTCTCGCGCATCGCGCGGGCGTGCAAGCGGTATCGATCTCGCACGATTCGCAGCTCGCGCACTGGCTCGATGGCACGCGAGCGCCGATTCGCTGCAATCATCGTTATCGGCTGGAAAAGTCGCTCGAAGCGCCGCTGGCGCGTGTCGGCGTGACGATTGCCGCGCGCGACGCCAGTGGCGAGATCGCCGATGCGATCGAGGCGCGCGATCATCCGTTCTTCGCGGGCATGCAGGGGCATCCGGAATTGTCGTCGCGCGAGGGTGCGCCGCATCCGTTGCTGATCGCGTGGTTGCAGGCGGCGCGCGGGCACTGAACGCACGCAGCCGCGTCACGAAAAAAGGCGCGCCGCTCTGGCGCGCCTTTTTTACGCCCATCGATATCGATCGATCACGCAGCCTGCGAAGCCAGCGCCTGCGCAAACAATTCCGCATCCACGTTGCCGCCCGAGGCGACCACGAGCACGCGCTTGCCGCGCAGCGCCGAGGCGGCCGGATCGGCCATCATCGCGGCCAGCGCGGTCGCCCCGCCGGGCTCGACCACCACGCGGAAGGTTTCGAAGCAGAACGCCATCGCGCGGCGCACGGCTTCGTCGTCGGCGACGAGCGCGCCCGCGAGGCGCGAACGGTTGATCGAGAACGGCAGTTCGGCGGGCACGGGGGCGAGCAGCGCGTCGCAGATCGATACGCGTCCGGCCGGATTCGTTTCGCGCGCGCCCGACGCGAGCGAGCGGCGCGTATCGTCGAAGCTTGCCGGTTCGGCGGCCCAGACTTCGGCGTGCGAGCCGGCCGCCTCGACGGCGAGACAGGTGCCCGCCGCGAGTCCGCCGCCGCCGCACGGCACGACGATCGCATCGACTTCCGCCGCGCCGAGGCGTTCGAGCGATTCGAGCGCGACCGTGCCCTGGCCCGCGATCACATGATGATGATCGCCGGGCGGCACGACCGTGTAGCGGCCTTCGCGCGCGAGTTCGGCGGCCACTTCCTCGCGGCTTTGACGCTCGCGGTCGTAGCGCACGATGCGCGCGCCCGCGAGCCGCGCTTTTTCGACCTTGTTTTCAGGCGCATTCGACGGCATTACGACCGTGGTCGCGAGACCGAGCATGCGCCCGACCGTGGCGATCGCCTGACCGTGATTGCCGGTCGAGTAGGCGACCACGCCGTCGGGGCAGAGCGCGCGGTCAAGCCGCGACAGGCAGTTATAGGCGCCGCGAAATTTGAACGCGCCCGTGTGTTGCAGCGATTCGAGCTTGACGACCACGCGCGCACCCGTGAGCGCGTCGAGCAGATCCGAACGCACGAGCGGCGTATCGACGGCGACGTTGTGCAGGCGCGCGGCGGCGTCGAGCACGTCGCGGGCGGCGGGGGTCTGGAAAGACAACATGTTGCGATCCTCGATAAACGCGCGGCGAACGCAATCGGTGCGCCGCGCCAGGCGATCCGGCGTGAACCGGATCAGAAACGATGCCGCAGGCCGACTGTCACGATCGCCTGCGTGCTGGTGCCGTCCACGCCATACGACGAGATCGTCGCGCGCGCGTCCTGGAGCGCGCCCGAACTCGTGCGCTGCTCGCCGCTCGCGTGCTGGAAGGCGGCGGTGGCGTAGACGTCGGTGGCTTTGGAGAGCGTGTAGAACGCGCCCGTGCTGACCTGGTTGTAGCGCGCGGACGCGTCGCCGCTCGCATCGGTGAAGACGTAGCCGAGGCCGAAGCGCAGCGCGGGCGAGACGCGGTAGAACGCGTACACGCGGCCCGTGTTGTAGCGCTGCGTGTGCGCGAAGCTCGACTCGCCGTCGGCGGTGTAGCGCGCGTTGCTGTAGCCCGCGCCAAGTTGGAACGCGCCGAGCTGGTACTGCGCCGCGGCCTGGGCGATGCCGAGCACGTGCGCGCTCTGGTAGGCGGTGTTGATCGAGCCGCCTTCGAAGAGCGCGTCGGTGGTGGCGCTGGTCCAGCCCGTGCGTGCGCCCGTCGATGCGTTGGCGTTGGCGGCCTGGAAGTAGCCCGCCGCGAGCTTGAGCGGGCCGTTCGCGTAGAGCGCGGCGGTGCTGAGCGTGTAGCCCTGGCCGAGCGAGCCGGCCACGCCGCCGGGCGCGACGAGCGCTTCGAACTGGAGGCCGCCGAAGTTCGGCGAGGTGTATTTCAGGGCGTTCGAAACGCGCGCGCTGAAGTCGTTGTTGTCGACGTCGCCGGGCGTGGCGAACGGCACGCTGCCGCCTGCGCCGTCTGCGGTGATCGGCTGCACGAGATCGACGATCGGGTCGTACATGCGGCCCGCGACGAGCGAACCCCAGCGGTCGCCCGACAGTCCCACGAAGGACTGGCGGCCGAATTCGCGGCTGCTTTGCAGCGACTTGCCGGTGCCGATCGCGAAGCCCGATTCGAGCTGGAAGATCGCCTTCAGTCCGCCGCCGAGATCTTCGCTGCCCTTGAGGCCCCAGCGGTTGCCCGAGAGACCGCCGCTGAGCAGGCTGAAGCGGTTGCCGTTCTGGGTCTTCAGATAGCTGATGCCCGCATCGACGATGCCGTAGAGCGTGATGCTGCTTTGTGCATGAGCGTTGCCGATGCCGGCGCCGGCGAGCACCGCGCCGGTGAGTGCGAGTCGTGCTTTCAGGGTTTTCATCTGTTGTGCGAATTAATTGTGATTGAGGTGATGTGCGAGAAGCGTGCGGCGGATGAAAGCGATCAAGCGGACGTCGAGGTATCGGGCTGAGCAGGCGCAAAGCAGGCGCGAGCGCGCCCGCCGGAGCGGTCAGGCCGCTCCGGAACCGTCAACGCGAACCACAAAACGAAACAGGAGGGTGAGCGAAGCGCGCGCGAGGCGCGTCGGTCAATCGGCCTTCGCGACGGTGCCCGCGCCGTCGAAGATCGACACGGAAGCGGGCAGCTTCCACTTGGCGATCAACTGGCGATAAGTGCCTTGCGCGACCACTTTCGCGAGCGCGTCCTTGAGTGCGCCGGCCATCGCCGTATTGCCCTTGGCGACGGCGAAGCCGATCGTGGTGGTCTGCTCGAATTCGGGGCCGACGGCCTTGTACGTGTTGGGCACTTCGGCGAGCAATTGCACGGTGCCGGGCGTGGAGTTGTAGATCGCGTCGGCGCGGCCCTGGCGCAGGCTCAGCGCGGCATCCTGCGCGGTCGGCAGCGTCATGACGTTCGGCGCGGTCTTGCCTTCGGCGGTGCAGCGCTTCGCGTCGGCGCGCGCGTAGGTTTCCTCGATGCCGCCGAGCGTGACGGCCACGTTCTTGCCGCACAGCGAGTCGTCGCGGCCCGTGATCTTCGCGGGATTGCTCTGCTGCACGATGATGCGGTCGCCCACGCGCAGATAGGGCACGAAATCGACCTGCGCGCTGCGGGCGGGCGTGATGTACATCGCCGAATTAATGAGGTCGATGCGGCCGCCTTGCAGCGCCGGAATCAGGCCGTTGAACTGCATGTTCTGCGGCGCCGGTTCGAGTTTCATTTCCTTGGCGACGGCCTGGGCGAGGTCGATGTCGAAGCCGGTCAGCGTGCCGCTGCGCGTGAATTCGAACGGCGCGAAGCTCGCCGCGACGCCGTAAGTGAGCTTGCCCGAGTCGAGCGTCTTGACGGCGTCGGCCGCCGAGGCGGCGGGCGCGGCGAGTGCGCTGCACAGCGCGGCGCAGGCCACGAGGGCCGGAAGAACGGGGACGGCGCGGAGCGAGGAAAGGGCGGAAATCGGCAAGCGTGCGTTCATGGTGGGTCCTGTTGGCGGGCGGTGTGTTTTGCTTGAGTTGTACAAATTTATACAAACGTGAAAAATGTACGTCAAGCGAGAATAAAAAAGCCCGTCCGCGTGTGGCCTTGAAATCACATGAATTTTTTATGCGCGATGTGATCGCCTGTTTGTATTTTTATTGCACAGTTGTACATAGTGGGGCGCAGAAAAGAACAATCGACGACCCAGCGCGCCGACTCGCCGCTCACTGCGCCAGCGTCTTCGCCAGCGCCGCGAGCAGATTCGGACGCTCGGGATCGGCGTCGGCGAGCAGCACGATTTCGCGCTCGTAGGCCGCGCCCGGCAGCGCGATCACGCGGCAGTCGCCCGCGAAACGCTCGATGCCCGACCAGCGGGGCACGAGCCCGACGCCCATGCCGTCGGCGACCAGCATCGCGATGGCTTCGAGCGCATCGAGGTCGCACAGCACGGCGGGTTCCCTGCCCTGATCGGCGAGCCAGCGCGTGGCGAAGCGCCCGCCCCACGCGTTCGGGTCGTAGCGGATATAGGGGCGCTCGGCCAGCAGCGCGAGCGGCGTGCCGCGCGCTTTCTTCGGCGCGAGCATGACGAGCGGTTCGCGGCGCAGCGCGGTGGCGCGCACGGTTTTCGGCAGGTCGAACGGCGGCGCGACCGTGATGGCGGCGTCGATCTGGCCGGCCTGCAACTGCTGGAACAGGCTCTGCGAGGTGCCGGGCGCGATCGCCAGCCGGGCTTTCGGTGCGTCGCGCGTGAGCGCACGCAGCGCGGCCGGCAGCATGCCGGTGAGCGCCGTGGAGATCGCGCCGACTCGTAGCGTGCCGCTCAGGCCGTCGCGATCGGCGTCGCCGCCGAGCAGCGCCGCCTCGCGCACCAGCCGGCGCGCGCGCGGCAGCAGTGCGAGACACGCGGGCGTGGGCTGGGCCGTATGGCCGCGCCGCGACAGCAGCGCAAAACCGAGTTCGCGTTCGAGCGCCTGCACGCGCTGGCCCATGGCCGCGGCCGTGACGTGCTCGGTGCGCGCGGCATCGGCGATCGAACCGCAATCGACGATGGCGATCAGGCTCTTGAGGTAGCGCGTCTCCAAAAGTTTTCCTTTCGATGCATAAAAAAATCCATGCTATCTCTTTTGAAGTGGCGCTGCTACGCTCGGCTTCATTCTTCGCCCCGATTACTCGAACACCGGAACACTGGAACGCTCATGCACACCGCTTTTCACCTCGCGTATCACGTCCGCGATCTTGACGCCTCGCGCGCTTTCTACGGCGATCTGCTCGGCTGCCGCGAAGGCCGCAGCACGGAAACGTGGGTCGATTTCGACTTCTTCGGCCATCAGATCTCGCTGCATCTGGGCGAGCCGTTTCCGGTGACGAACACGGGACGCGTCGGCGATCACTGGGTGCCGATGCCGCATCTGGGCCTCGTCATGGACATGCCCGACTGGCGCGCGCTCGCCGACCGCCTGAGCGCCAGCGGACTCGAATTCGTGATCGCGCCGACGTTGCGTTTCGAAGGCCAGCCCGGCGAGCAGGCCACCATGTTCTTTCTCGATCCGTGCGGCAATCCGATCGAGGTGAAGGGCTTCGCGAATCTCGGCAAGGTGTACGCGAAATGAGGCGCGTGCTGCCGTTCATCGCCAATCCCGATTACGCGTTCACGGCGCCATGGCTCGCCGCGTTGCAGGCGGCGATGCCGCAGGAAACGCTCGTCGCGCTCGACGACATGAGCGAGGCCGAGCGCGCCGGATGCACGGTGGCGATCGTCGCGAATCCGCGTCCGGAGGATCTGCGGCGGCTGCCGAATCTGCGCTGGGTGCATAGCGTGTGGGCGGGCGTCGAGCGCCTCGTCGCCGATCTCGCCGACATGAAGCTGCAAATCGTGCGCCTCGTCGATCCGCAACTCGCGGACACGATGGCCGAAGCCGTGCTCGCGTGGACCTTTTATCTGCACCGCGACATGCCGCGCTACGCGGCGCAGCAGGCGGCGCGCGAGTGGCGCGCGCAGGATTACGTGCGCGCGCAGGACAAGACGGTGTCGCTGCTCGGGCTCGGCGCGCTCGGCGAAGCGGCGGCGCGGCGTCTGCTCGCGGCGGGTTTCAAGGTCCGCGGATGGAGCCGCACGCGCAAGGCGATCGACGGCGTGCAGTGTCATACGGGCGAGGACGAACTCGGCGCGATGCTCGCGCAGACCGATATCCTCGTCTGCCTGCTGCCGCTGACGCCGCAGACGGCGGGGATCGTCGATACGCAGGTGCTGGCGCAATTGCCCGCGCACGCGTCGCTGATCAACTTCGCGCGCGGCGCGATCGTCGACGATACGGCCTTGCGCGCGGCGCTCGAACGCGGGGCGCTCGCGCATGCGGTGCTCGACGTGTTCGCGGTCGAGCCGCTGCCCGCCGATAGCTGGCACTGGGCGCATCCGCGCGTGACGGTGCTGCCGCATATTTCCGCGCCGACCGATCGTTCGACGGCGTCGCGCATCGTGGCGGCCAACCTCGCGGCGTATCGCGAAAGCGGGGCGATTCCGCCCTGCGTGGATGCGGCGCGCGGGTATTGAACACGGGCGAGCGTCGGTGTAAAGCACAGCGGGCCGGTCGAAGCGGAGACTTCGACCGGCCCGCTGTGCGTTCGCTGTTTGCTGTTCGCTTCCGTTCGCTCCCGGCGCGCTTAAGCGCGCGCTTCCTTTTCCATCGGCACGATCACGCGCACCCACAAACCGCCTTCCGGGTGATCGCCGATCTTGAGTTTCGCGTTGCACAGCCGCGCGAGGCGGCGCACGATCGACATGCCCATGCCCCAATGCTTGCCGAGGCCGAGCGTCGAGGCCCGCGCCGCGCGCGCGGCGAGTGACGGCGCGGCCAGCGCGCCTTCGTCGGGCAGACTCGCGCCGACGCCTTGCCCGTGATCGCGCACGCTCAAGGTCCACGAACGCGGGCCGCGCGCCGTGCAGATTTCGACGGGCGGCGCGCCGTGCGCGAGCGCATTGCCGACGAGGTTGTCGACGAGACGCACGAGCGCGGTGCGCGGCAGTTCGAACGCCTCGCCGGCATTGAGGTGCAGCACGATGCGCGCGTCGCTGGTATTCGCGCCGAAGATGAAGCGGTCTCTCAGATACGCTTCCACGCCCACGGGCGCATGATCCGCGCCGCCGCCCACCGTTTCGACGAACTGGCGCGCGAGATCCTGAAAGAGATCGATGTCCTCGACCAGCGCGACGCGCAGATGCCAGCGCGCGCCGTTCGTCGCGTAGGCGCGCAGCCGCGCCGCGTGCGATTCGATCTGGCGAAGGAATGCGGGGAAAAACGTCGAGCGGTCCTGATCCGCGCCGCTGCGGCGGCACAGCAGATCGCCCAGCGCGCGGGCGACGCCGTGCAGTTCGCGCAGGCGGCCGTCGAACGAGGGCGGGGCTGATAACAAAGACGAGGATGACGACGAGGACGCATCGCCCGCCGTGGTCGTGGGACAGCGGACCGCCGCGCGCAAGGCCGCCGTCAATGCGTGCAGATCGTCGCGGATACGGCGCAGCCACCAGGCGCGCAGCGCGAGCAGAAACGCGCACACCGCGAGCGCGAGCACCGCGAAACGCGCGACGAAGCGCGCATCGATCGAGCGCGCGAACGCCTGCATGCAGGAGATGGCCGCCGTGCAATGCGCATCGGCATCGCTGCCGACAGCGGCGAACGCGGCGTCGGCTTCCCAGACGGCGTCGCGCAGATGCGGTTTCACGCGCGCACGCAGATCGACGATGTGCGGACGGATCGACACACGCGGTGCAATGCCGTGCGCGCTCTCGCTCGAAGCGGCGAGATCGGCGGCGGGATCGTCCTGCCACGCGGCGGGCGCGCCGGACGCCTGTTCGAAAGGCGCGTCGCCGGACATGAACGGCGCGTTCGCGTCGAGTTGGCGCAAGCCCACCTGCACCAGCATCAAGGACGCAATCGATAGCAGCACGATCCGGACAAACAAGGCGGTCACCCCTTTTTTATTGACATCGATCTTCGGGTTGACGCCGTGACGTGCACCCCTGAAGTAGCCGCTTTTTGGGCTATGACCGTATTGTCCGCGACGCGCGGCGATTTAAATCCAGCGAAAAGCGTGGTGATCGGGCTCTTTTTCGTCGGCGAAGTGCCGTTAATAACGGATGAGGGCGATTCCGATGAGGCAATTGAACGGTTTCGGTAAGCCCGTCGTCAGCCGCGAAGCGGGCCGCGCCGAGCCGGCGCCGCGCCCGCTTCGGGCTTTAACGGCCCGCGATCAGCTTGCGCCGCGCGGCCTTCACGCGGGCGAGGCGTGCCTCGTCCCAGTCGTAGAAGCCCGCGCCGCTGCGCACGCCGACGCGTCCGGCGGCCACCTTCTCGCGCAGCAGGTCGATCACGCCTTCGTCCTTGGCGAGTTCGGGCATCAGATGCGAGGAGATATCGACGAAGGTGTCGAGCCCGCCCATGTCCGCGCCCTCGAACGGACCGACGATGCCCCAGCGCCGGCCGAGCGACGCCTTCATCACGCGGTCGACGACTTCGGCGCTCGCCGCGCCCGAGCGCACGATATTGAGCGCCTCGCGCAGCACCGCGAATTGCAGCCGGTTGCCGACGAAACCCGGAATCGACTTTGCGAGCACGACCGGCTCCATGCCGATGCCGCTCATCAGCGACTCGGTGCGCGCGGTGACGTCCGCGCGCGTGGCGCTGCCGGGGACGACTTCGACGAGCGGGATCATGTGCGGCGGATTCCAGAAATGCGCGATCACGAAACGCTCGGGCGCGGGCAGCGCGCTCGCGAGCAGATCGGGCTCGAAGCCGCTGGTGTTGCTCGCGAGGATCGCATCGGGCGCGAGCACCGCGCCGAGTTGCGCGTAGAGCCGATGTTTGAGTTCGAGCACTTCGGGCACGGCTTCGAAGACGAACTGCGCGTGCGCCATGACGTCGAGCGAGACGCTCGTTTCGATGCGCGCGAGCGCGGCGGCGCGCGCGTTCGCGTCGATACGGCCCGCGTCGATCAGTTCGTCGAGCACGGCTTCGGCTTTTGCCGTCACGCCTGCGAGGCGCGCGGGATCGACATCGTGGACGATGGTGCGCAGACCGTGCAGCGCGCATTGCGTCGCGATGCCCACGCCCATCAAACCCGAGCCGACCACGCCCGCCACGGTGACTGCTGACTGCTTTGTTGCCTGCTCTGATGCCACTGCCTGGTTCATGCCGATCGCCCTCCGGGCCTGAATTTTCTGAATTTTCTGCAAAATCCTTTTGCAGGATCGATTGCTGAAGCGCATGCCGAATGCGCAAGCGTACAGGATTCTTTACCTTAAGCCTGGTGTTCGGGGCAAGCCATCGGTTAAATAAAGCGGAACGAGCGCGCCGTTAAGGTGATGGGCATAACCTGAATTATTCTTAATTCATCATGCGGATATTAAAAGCCGATTGTGCATTTGCGCACACGGTTCGATGTCAACCCGGCGTAACGCTTTTGCGATCATGGGTTTACGCCTTGTTGCGCGGTTCGGCGTAATGCGTAGAGAAGAAAAATGGTCGCCGGTAGGTAATTGATCACTGCTATATTTAAAAATCCCCAACCCGAATTTGATCGACATGAGCACGCCCATCGATACACCGACGCCCGAACAAGGCAAGTGCCCGTTCCACGCCGCTGCAAAGACCATTGCCGGCAGCGGCACCGCCAATCTTCACTGGTGGCCCAATCAGTTGCGCGTCGATCTGCTCAATCAGCATTCGCAGCGCTCGAATCCGCTCGGCGAGCAATTCGACTATCGCGCGGAATTCAAGAAGCTCGATTACGACGCATTGAAGGCCGACCTGCGCACGGTGCTGACCGACTCGCAGCCGTGGTGGCCCGCCGACTGGGGCACCTACGCGGGTCTGTTCATCCGCATGGCCTGGCATAGCGCGGGCACCTACCGCATGATCGATGGCCGCGGCGGTGCGGGCCGCGGCCAGCAGCGCTTCGCGCCGCTCAACGCGTGGCCCGACAACGTCAACCTCGACAAGGCGCGTCGCCTGCTTTGGCCGGTCAAGCAGAAGTACGGGCAGAAGATTTCGTGGGCCGATCTGATCGTGCTGGCCGGCAACGTCGCGCTGGAAAGCGCCGGTTTCCAGACGCTCGGTTTCGCGGCTGGCCGCGAAGACGTGTGGGAACCGGATATGGACGTGAACTGGGGCGACGAAGCCAAATGGCTGACGCACCGCGATCCGGAAACGCTCGCGAAGAACCCGTTGTCGGCCACGGAAATGGGCCTGATCTACGTGAATCCCGAAGGTCCGAACGCGAGCGGCGACCCGGCGTCGGCGGCAGCGGCCATCCGCGCGACCTTTGGCAACATGGCGATGGACGACGAGGAAATCGTCGCGCTGATCGCCGGCGGTCACACGCTCGGCAAGACTCACGGCGCGGGTTCGGCGGAGAACGTGAGCACGGACCCGGAAGCGTCGTCGCTCGACGCGCAGGGTCTGGGCTGGCAGAGCCGATTCGGCTCGGGCGCGGGTGCGGATGCGATCACGTCGGGTCTCGAAGTGGTCTGGACGCAAACGCCCACGCAGTGGAGCAATCACTTCTTCGAAAACCTGTTCAAGTACGAGTGGGTGCAGACGCGCAGCCCGGCGGGCGCGATCCAGTTCGAAGCGAAGGACGCGCCTGAGATCATTCCCGATCCGTTCGACGCGTCGAAGAAGCGCAAGCCGACCATGCTGGTCACCGATCTCACGCTGCGTTTCGATCCGGAATTCGAAAAGATTTCGCGCCGCTTCCTCGGCGATCCGCAGGCGTTCAACGAAGCGTTCGCGCGTGCGTGGTTCAAGCTGACCCATCGCGACATGGGGCCGAAGGCGCGTTATCTCGGTCCGGAAGTGCCCGCGCAGGATCTGTTGTGGCAAGACCCGCTGCCCGCGCCGGTGCATCAGCCGAGTGCGGCCGACATTGCGGATCTCAAGGCGAAAATCGCGGCGTCGGGGCTGTCGGTGAGCGAACTGGTGTCGGTTGCGTGGGCGTCGGCGTCGACGTTCCGTGGCGGCGACAAGCGCGGCGGCGCAAATGGCGCGCGCATCGCGCTCGCCCCGCAAAAGGACTGGGACGTGAACAAGGACGCCGTTGCCGTGCTGCCGACGCTTCAGGCAATCCAGCAGGCGTCGGGCAAGGCATCGCTCGCCGATGTGATCGTGCTGGCCGGCGTGGTCGGTGTCGAGCAGGCCGCGCGCGCGGCGGGCGTCGAGATCGACGTGCCGTTCGCGCCGGGCCGTGTGGACGCACGCCAGGATCAGACCGATATCGAGTCGGTCAATGTGCTCGAACCGCGCGCCGACGGCTTCCGCAACTATCGCAGCGTGCAGGACGGTCCGGCGGCGGAAATGCTGCTGATCGACAAGGCGCAGCAGCTTACGCTGACCGCACCGGAAATGACGGTGCTGGTCGGCGGCCTGCGCGTGCTGGGCGCGAATGCGCACGGGAATCGCGACGGCGTGCTGACCGGCAGGCCGGGCGTGTTGAGCAATGACTTCTTTATCAACCTGCTCGATATGGGCACGGCGTGGAAAGCGGCCGATGCGTCGTCGGAACGTTTCGAAGGGCGCGACCGCAAGAGCGCGGAAGTGAAATACACCGGCACGCGCGTCGATCTGGTGTTCGGTTCGAACGCCGTGCTGCGCGCGCTCGCGGAGGTCTATGCGAGCGCCGATGCGAAGGAGAAGTTCGTGAACGACTTCGTCGCGGCGTGGACCAGGGTCATGAATCTGGATCGATTCGACCTGGTTTAATGGTGAGCCCGGACATCGAGGATGTCCGGGCGCATCGGCATTGCGTGGTTATCGGCATTGTCATCGCATCGCATCGTATCGCGCGCCGTGTCACGGCGTGGTGCGGCGGCGTGCCGACATGCTGGCCGCGTTCATTCCTCGGGCGCCGGAATTGGCCGCGCGTCGCGGGTCATCGTGCGACCGCTGTATCGCATGAATCCGTTTCGCTCTGCAACGCCTGCTCGACATAGTCGATAAAGGCTCGCGCTCGCGCATTCATCGCCGACCGCTCGGCGACGCATGCATAGAGTTCCATCGGCTCGGGTTCGGCGTGGACGGTGCCTTCGTCGTGCGGCTCGAACAGCGTGACCAGCTTGCCGCTGTCGATCAGCGGCTGCGCCACGAAACTCGCGAGCCGCGCGATGCCGCCGCCGTTCGCCGCGATCTGCGCCAGCATGTCGATGTCGTCGCAGACGAAGGCGGGGTTGATCGGCGCGTCGAAACACTTGCCTTCGCGCACGAATCCCCACGGCAGAAAGCGGCCGTCCGTTGGATAGCGGAACACGGCGCATGCGTGATGCTTGAGGTCTTCGGGCGTGAGCGGCACGCCCGCGCGATCCAGATACGCACGCGCAGCGCAGACCAGAAACGGTCTCGACGCGATGCGCCGGGCGATCAGCCGCTCATCGAGTTGCGCGGCGATCCGGATACTGACGTCGACGCCCTCGAGCCGATGATCGACGGCCCGGTCGGTGCTGATGAGTTCGAGATCGATGCGCGGATACGCGGTCTTGAAGCCCGGCATCAGCGGCGCGAGCACGTGGCGGCCGAACGCCGCCGTGGTGGCGACGCACAGCGCGCCGTGCGGCTGCGCCTCGGCCGTGGCGACCTGCGAGGCGAGATCGATGTCGCCGGGAATATGGCGGACCCTGGCGTAATAACGCGCGCCGCTTTCGGTGAGCGCCATGCTGCGCGTCGTTCGCGACAGCACGCGCACGCCCAGGTGCGTTTCGAGCCGCGCGATGCTCTGACTCACGGCCGCCGCGCTCACGCCTTGTGCGCGCGCCGCCGCCGCGATGCTGCCGGTTTCCACGACGCGGATGAAGCAGTTGATCAAGCCGAGAATATCCATTGCCCTGTGTTCAGTGTTTTATGTCTCTTGTTTTACGTCGCGCTGATCGGTCATTTCGTAAATTTTACTTAAAAATGAATCAAGCGCTGGACGGCTGGGCACGTATTCGCGGCCTTGTTACGCTGGCGATCCGTTAAACAGCCCACAAGAACGAGGTCGCATTCATGCCAGCCGGAACACCGCAAAACCGCCGCATTCGCTTTCCCATCTCGACGACGCCTTATGTCTTTGCGCTTTATATGGCGACCATCATGGCGTTTCTGATGTGTCTCGTGATTACCGTCGCCGAATTCGGCATTAACGGGCATTACATGGAAAATGTGATGAATGCGTATCGGGTGGCGATGCCGTCGGCGTTTATTTGCGTGCTGATCGTGCGCCCGATCGTCGCCCGGCTGGTGGCGTGGACGGTGCACGCGCGTTGAGGCTGCGCGCTCGCCGCCGCCGCCTCGACGCCGTACAAAACCATACAAAAACGCCGCGTCAATCCGGCGCTTGCTGCGTCACTCTCACGAGCGACCAGTCGTAACCGAGCGCCTTCACGCGTTCGCGCAGGCTGTCGAGCAGCGCGGACGACGGGTGGGCCGCGCGGGTCAACACCCACAGATAACGGCCCGATGGTTCGCCCACGATCGACCAGTCGTATGCGTCGCCGTGATCGAGAATCCAGTAGTCGCCGTAGAACGGCCCGAAGAACGACACCTTGAGCTTGGCGTTCGTCGCGGCATCGACGACCTTGGCCTTGCCGGTCGATTCGTGTTCGTCACCCGTCACGCCGCCTTTGCGGCCGCGATTGACGACCTTTACCGTGCCGTTTTCGTTGAGCGAGTAGTCCGCCGTCACCGCATCCATGTCCTTTTCGAACGAGGCTTCGTAGCGGAACTGTTCGTACCAGCGGCCCATGTATTTCGTCAGGTCGACGGATCGGGCGGGCTCGGGCACGGCGCGATTACCGACCGGCCCCGGACGCGGTATGTACGCGCAGGCACCGAGCAATAGCGCGGCGCCGGCGAGTGCGGTAACGAGAATCTTCTTTCGCATGCAGGTGATCTCCGATGATAGTGGCGGCATTCTCGCTCGGCGGGCGCGGACCCGCAGCGAGCAAAACACGCCCCGACATACAGGCTGTTGTCCAGGCGACGATGCATTCATTCAAACCAACACGCGGTTGAAGCAAAGCTCGGGCCATGCTGCGTCGCGGCGTGCGAACGCGCGGTTTCGAGCCGTTGTCTGTGGCTTCCTGTGGGCGGCCGCTACCGCGCGATGAGGCCGATGTAATCCTGGCGAGCGTCGGCTGAAATTTTTTACCGCGAACGCGCCCGTCTCGGGACCGCCCGTCTCGGGACCGCTTCTTGCGTCACGCGAGCGAGGCGAACGTTCGACCTCGACAGGGAGCAGGCAGGCGTGATCCATTCCTCCGATCTGATTGTGGCGCGCCCCGAAGGACTGTATTGCCCGCCCGGCGATTTCCATATCGATCCGTGGCGGCCGGTCGAGCGCGCCATCATCACGCACGCGCACGCGGACCACGCGCGCAGTGGCCACGCGCGCTATCTCGCCGCGCAGGCGGGGCTCGGCGTGCTGCTTGCGCGGCTGCCGGGCATCAGCGTGCAGGGCGTGCGTTACGGCGAAGAGGTCGAGATCAACGGCGTGCGCGTCTCGCTGCATCCGGCGGGACACGTGCTGGGTTCGGCGCAGGTGCGCGTCGAGCACGGCGGCCGCGTGTGGGTCGCGTCCGGCGATTACAAGGTCGAGCCCGATCCGACCTGCGCGCCGTTCGAACCGGTGCGCTGCGATACCTTCATCACCGAATCCACGTTCGGCTTGCCGATCTATCGCTGGGAGCCGTCCGCCGATATCTTCGCGGGCATCGACGCCTGGTGGCGTCACAACGCCGCGGCGGGCCGCGCGTCGGTGCTGTTCTGCTACGCGTTCGGCAAGGCGCAGCGCGTGCTCGCGAGCGTCGATTGCGGCATCGGCCCGATCTTCTGCCACGGTGCGGTCGAAACGCTGAACCGCGCGTATCGCGAGGCGGGCGTCGCGCTGCCGCCGACGCGTCTCGTCAGCGAGATCGCGGCGCGCGACAAGTCGGCGTTCAGGGACGCGCTGATCGTTGCGCCGCCCTCGGCGCAGGGCAGCGCGTGGATGCGCCGCTTCGGCGATTACAGCGATGCCTTCGCGTCCGGCTGGATGCGCGTGCGCGGCATGCGGCGTCGGCGCGGCGTCGATCGCGGCATGGTGCTGTCGGATCACGCCGACTGGCCCGGTCTGCAACAGGCGATCGGCGCGACGGGCGCGCAACGCGTGATCGTCACGCATGGGCAGATCGAGCCGATGGTGCGCTGGCTCGCGTCGCAAGGGCTCGACGCGGGCGCGTTCGCCACCGAATACGGCGACGAGGCGATCGAAGCCGGTGCCGCCGATCGCGCCGCCGACGCCGACGACAGCGCCGCGCCCGACGCCGCGAGCGCGCAGCCATGAGACAGTTCGCGGCCCTCTATACGGCGCTCGACGCCACGACCTCGACGAACGACAAGCTCGACGCGTTGCTGAGCTATTTCTCCGCCGCCGAACCCGAGGACGCCGCCTGGGCCGCGTATTTTCTGGCCGGCGGCAAGCCGCGCCAGGCGGTGCCGACGCGCGTGCTGGTCGAGTGCGCGCGCGACCGGGCGCGGCTGCCCGACTGGCTGTTCGAGGAGTCGTATCAGGCGGTGGGCGATCTCGCCGAAACCGTCGCGCACGTGCTGCCGCCCGCGACGCGCGAAACGGAGCTGGGTCTCGCGCAATGGATCGAGCAGCGCGTGCTGCCGTTGCGCGGCAGCGATCCCGCCGATCTGTGCGCGCGCCTGACGCAGTATTGGGACGAACTGAACTGGAGCGAGCGTTTTCTGCTGACCAAGCTGATCGGCGGCGGCTTTCGCGTGGGCGTGTCGCGGCAGCTTGTCGTGCGCGCGCTCGCGCGCGTGGCGGGCGTCGATCACAAACGCATCGCGCAACGCATGGTCGGCTGGACCGATTCGCGCCAGGCGCCCAGCGCGGCCCGCTATCTGCGTCTGATCGCGCCGGCTGCCGAAGGCGACGACGTCGATACGCCGCACGAGAGCGACGTTGGCTTGCCGTATCCGTTCTTTCTCGCGCATCCGCTCCAGAGCGATCCCGCCACGCTGGGCGCGGTCGCGGGGTGGATCGCCGAATGGAAATGGGACGGCATTCGCGCGCAGATCGTCAAGCGCGCGGGGCGCGTGTGGATCTGGTCGCGCGGCGAGGATCTCGTGACCGAGCGCTTTCCCGAGCTGGCTTCGCTGGGCGAGGCGCTGCCCGACGGCACCGTGATCGACGGGGAAATTCTCGCGTGGGAGCCGGGCGCGACCGCGCCGCTGCCGTTCGCGCGGCTGCAACCGCGCATCACGCGCAAGACGCTGACCCGCAAAGTGCTCGCCGATTCGCCGGCCGCGCTGCTCGCCTACGATCTGCTGGAAGAGCACGGCCGCGATCTGCGCGGCGAGCCGCTCGACGCCCGCCGCGCGCGGCTCGATACGCTGGCGCGGACGATGTCGGCGACGCTGGCGCTCGATCTGCTGCGTGTGTCGCCGATCGTCGAGGCGCCGGACTGGCCCGCGCTCGCCGCGCTGCGCGAGCAGAGCCGCGCGCGCGGCGTGGAAGGGCTGATGCTCAAGGAGCGCGCGTCGATGTACGGGGTGGGGCGCACCAAGGCGTCGGGTACGTGGTGGAAATGGAAGATCGAGCCGTATTCGATCGACGCCGTGCTGCTCTACGCGCAGCGCGGTCACGGTCGTCGCGCGAGTCTCTACACCGATTTCACCTTCGCGGTCTGGGACGAGCGCGACGGCACGCGCACGCTTGTGCCGTTCGCCAAGGCGTATTCCGGCCTGACCGACGAGGAAATGCGCAAGGTCGATGCGGTCGTGCGCAAGACGACGGTCGAGAAGTTCGGTCCGGTGCGCAGCGTGACGCCGACGCTCGTGTTCGAAATCGGCTTCGAGGGAATCCAGGCGAGTCCGCGCCACAAATCGGGCATCGCCGTGCGGTTTCCGCGCATGCTGCGCTGGCGCACCGACAAGTCGATCGACGACGCCGACACGCTCGACATGCTCAAAGGCTTTTTGAACGAGGCGCTAACATGAGCGCGCCGAATAACGCAAATGCGGACGCCGACGCGGACGCCGACACTGACGCCGACGAGAGCCCTGAAGCCGCGCCGCGCAAAGCGCGTCCGCGCCGCATCCCGCGTTCGCGCGCGGCGCAGGAAATACTCGACGCGGCCAGCGCCGACGCGTTCACGCCCGAGCCGTTCGCATATGACGCATACGCCGCGCAGACGCCGATCGAGACGCGCATCGCGCAGTGGTTCGCGGCGCAGGGCTGGCAGCCGTTCGCGTTTCAGCAGACGGTCTGGCGCGAGATCGCGCGCGGCGCGAGCGGCCTGCTGCACGCGACGACCGGCGCGGGCAAGACGTGGGCGGTGTGGATTGGCGCGCTGGCGGCGTGGGCGGAGGCTTCGGTTTCGGCTTCGGCGTCTTCGCCAGGAACCGCGCGGCGCGCGCCGTTGCCCGCGCCGCTCACGGTGCTCTGGATCACGCCGATGCGCGCGCTCGCCGCCGATAGCGCGCGGGCGCTACAGAGCGCCGCCAAAGCGCTGGGCGCGCCGTGGACCATCGGGCTGCGCACGGGCGACACCTCGTCGACCGAGCGCGCGCGGCAGAACCGCCGCATGCCGTCGGCGCTCGTCACCACGCCCGAAAGCCTCACGCTGATGCTCACGCGCGCCCAGGCGCGCGAGGAGCTGGCGCATCTGCGGCTCGTCGTGGTCGACGAATGGCACGAGCTGCTCGGCAACAAGCGCGGCACGCAAACGCAGCTCGCGCTCGCGCGCCTCACGCACTGGCGGCCCGAACTCCAGGTCTGGGGGCTGTCGGCGACGCTCGGCAATCTCGCGCTCGCACACGACGCGCTGCTGCATGGCGTGCGCACGCCGCGCGTGAACGTGCGCGGCGCGCAACCCAAAACCCTGATCGTCGATACGCTGATTCCCGCCACCATCGAACGCTTTCCGTGGGGCTGCCATCTGGGCACGCGCCAGGTGGGCGCGGTCGCCGCGGGGGTCGACGCGGCGCAAAGCTCGCTGGTGTTCACCAACACGCGCTCGCAGGCCGAAGCCTGGTATCGGTCGCTGCTCGAACTGCGGCCCGAGTGGGCCGGGCTCATCGCCTTGCATCACGGCTCGCTCGACAAGTCGGTGCGCGACTGGGTCGAATCCGGGCTGAAGCACGGCCGCCTGAAAGCGGTCGTCTGCACGTCGAGTCTCGATCTCGGCGTGGACTTTCTGCCCGTCGAGCGCGTGTTTCAGATCGGCTCGCCCAAAGGCGTCGCGCGGCTGATGCAGCGCGCGGGGCGCTCGGGCCACGCGCCGGGCCGCGTCTCGCGCGTGACCATCGTGCCCACGCATGCGCTCGAACTGGTCGAGGCGGCCGCCGCGCGCTGGGCCATCGGCGAGCGCCGCATCGAAGGCCGCGACATGCCGGTCAAACCTTTCGACGTCCTCGTGCAGCATCTCGTGACGGTGGCGATCGGCGGCGGTTTCACGCCGGGCGCGCTCTATGACGAGATTCGCAGCGCCTACGCGTATCGCGATCTCACACAAGCCGAATTCGACTGGGCGCTGACCTTTGTCGAACGCGGTGGCGCGTCGCTCGGCGCGTATCCCGACTATCACCGCGTCGCGGCGGACGCCGACGGCGTCTATCGCGTGCCGCGCGACGACCTCGCGCGCCGCCATCGCAACAACATCGGCACGATCGTTGCCAACTCGACCATCGACGTGCGCTTTTTGTCGGGCGGCCGCATCGGCGCGATGGAGGAATCGTTCATTGCGCGCCTCAAACCTGGCGACGTCTTTACGTTCGGCGGTCGCGCGCTCGAACTCGTGCGCGTGCGCGACATGACCGCCTACGTGAAGCGCGCGAATTCCTCGCGCGGCGCGATGCCGCAATGGGCGGGCAGCAAGATGCCGTTGTCGTCCGAACTGGCCGACGCCGCGCTCGTGATGCTCGCGCGCGCCAGCGAAGGCATCTACGACGAACCCGAAATGCGCGCGATCCAGCCGTTGCTCGAACTCCAGGCGCGCTGGTCGGCGCTGCCCGGACCGGGCGTGCTGGTTGCCGAAAGCGTGCGCACGCGCGAAGGCCATCATTTCTTCTGCTTTCCGTTCGCGGGCCGCATGGCGCATATCGGGCTGGGCGCGTTGATCGGCTGGCGCGTGGCGCGCGACCAGCCGAGCACGTTTTCGATCTCGGTGAACGACTACGGCTTCGAACTGCTGTGCGCGCAACCGTTCGACTGGCAGGCGCTGGTCGACGACGGCCTGTTCTCCGCCGCCCATCTCGAAGACGACATCCTCGCGAGCCTCAACGCATCGGAACTCGCCGCGCGACGCTTTCGCGAGATCGCGCGCGTTTCGGGGCTGGTTTTTCAGGGGCATCCGGGCCAGCAAAAGAGTGCGCGCCAGTTGCAGGCGTCGAGCGGACTGTTCTACGAAGTCTTTCGCCGATACGACAGCGCGAACCTGTTGCTCACGCAGGCCGATCAGGAAGTCGTGCGGCAAGAGCTGGAGTTCGAGCGTATCCGCGCGGCGCTCGCGCGCATGAGCACAAGCCGCTTCGCGCTCGCGCGGCCGCCGAGGCCGACGCCGTTTGCGTTCCCGCTGATCGTCGCCAGGCTGCGCGAAAAAGTGACCACCGAGCATCTGGCCGATCGCGTCGAGCGCATGCTCGCGGAACTCGAAACCGCCGCGCGTCGCGCCGACTGACATGGCCGCGCAAACCTACCCGATCGACGTGAACGGCGCGCCGCTGACGCTCTCGGCGCAGCGCGCGGCGTTCGATCCCGTGAGCCGCGCGGTGTTCGTCGCGGATGTACATCTGGGCAAGGACGCCGTGTTTCGCGCGCGCGGCATTCCGGTGCCGACGGGCGCGACGGCCGACACGTTCGCGCGCCTCGATGCCGTGATCGCGCAGTTCGCGCCGCAATCGCTGTATTTTCTCGGCGATCTGCTGCACGCGCGCGAATCGCACGCGCCCGAGGTGCTCGACGGATTGAGCCGCTGGCGCGCCGCGCATCGCGGGCTGCGCCTCGTGCTGGTGGAGGGTAATCACGATCGTCACGCGGGCGCGCTTGCCGATGAATTCGGCATCGAGACCGTGTTCGAACCATATCGACTCGGGCCGTGGACGCTGTGCCATCATCCGCAGCCGCACGCGGACGGCTATGTGCTCGCCGGTCACGAGCATCCGGTCTATACGCTGCGCACGGGCGTCGATCGTGTGCGTTTGCCGTGCTTTCGCTTCGGCGCGCGCGTGGGCGTGCTGCCGGCCTTCGGCGCGCTGACCGGCGGCTACGAGGCCACCGGCGAGCGCGGGCCGGAAAGCGTGTACGTGGTGGCCGCGAAGCGTATTTTCAGCGTCCGGCGTTGATGCGCGCGACGTCTTTATCGTCCTCGCAACCTCTGCTGGCGGATGCTCAGCGCCACGACGCCATCGACTCGAACACGCCGTCGCGGCGCACCAGTGCATGCAGGAGTGCCGCCGCGAGATGCAGCAGGATCAGCGCGAAAAAGCACAGCGCGAGAAAGCGATGCGCGTTCCAGAGCGCCGAATGCAGCGCGTTGCTGTGCGGCAGGAACGCGGGCAGGCGCACGCCCAGCACCATCACCGGATAATCCGCCGCCGAGAGCATGCCCCAACCGATCAGCGGCAGCGCGATCATCAGCGCGTACAGCACGACGTGCGAGAGGCGGGCGACGAGCTTCATCGGTTCCGGCATGGCCGCGGGCAGCGGCGGCGCGCCGCGCACGAGCCGCAGCACGAGGCGGATCAGCGCGAGCACCAGAATCGCGATGCCGAGCGGCTTGTGGATGGAGACGAGCGTGAGGTAGTCGGGGCGCACCGTCGACACCATGCCCACGCCGATAAACAGCATCGCGAGAATGCAGATCGCCATGAGCCAGTGCAGGACGCGCTGCGCGGGACTGAAGCGGGGGTGGACGGCGTTCATGGCGCGACTCCTTGCGCGTTGCCGCGCGGGTAGTCCTTGTCTTCGGCGGTGCGGCGGTTGAACGATACCGAATAGGCGGCCGAGCGCGCGGCCGGGAACGGATCGTCCGAGACGTGTATGCCGGCGGGCAGTACCGTCGGGTCGAAGTTGAGGTTGCGGCACGGGCCGTCCGCTTCCGGCTCGATGGCCGTGACGATGAGCGTGCCCGCGTCGACGGTGCGCCGGTCGTCCGGCCACGCCTGGCTCGGATCGGCGGTCGCGTCGCCGGGATTCGCGACCGTGATGCGCAGCGTCCAGCGTTGCGGCGCGGACTGCACACGCTGGACGATATCGGTTTCGAGGAAGTTGGGCGCGAGGTGTGCCGCGTCGGCGGCGGAGAGCGGTTGCGGCGCGGCCGCCGGCACGAAGGACCAGCGCACGGCATGCGCCTCGCCCGCCGCGTTTGTGAAGATGAAACTGTTCAGGCTGTTGTAGCGGTCCTGCGCGAACGACGCGGTCAGCGGCGTCGTCGACGCCCACGCGCCGAAGTGCGCGAACTCGGGATGCGCGGCGATGAAGTGCTTCATCGCGTCCGGATCGCTCTTGTTGCCCGCCGCGCCGAGCAGTTCGTAGAACGCTTGCGGCGTGGCGACGGGGAAGAACGGCGCGTCGATCATGGCCGAGCGCCATTCGCTGCCACCGGGCGAGCCGATGAGCAGGCCGAGACCGCGCACGTGCACGCTCGGGTCGGGCGCATTCGGGTCGGCGGTCGCGAGATTGAAGCGGCCCGTGGCGGCGAACGTGCCGGCGGCGAGCATCGGCGCGCTCGACAGTTGCGCGCCCGCGCCGTTCGATTCGAAGCGGCCCGTGAAGCAGATGCCCTTCGCGTGATTGCGCCGGAAGCCCAGCGCGGGGCCGCCCGGCGGGGCGAGCCGGTCGACCAGTTTGGCGGGCGTGAGCCGATGCGGCGACAGCCAGCCGGCGGTCCAGGCGAACGCGGCGGCCAGCGCCAGCACGACGACGCCGATCAGCGCCAGCGCGCCGAGGTGATTCGAATTCGAAGGTGGGGAGGTGTTGTTGCCAGCCATTGCACGGTCTCCTTAGCTGAGCGTTCGTGCAATCTATCAGGTGGCAAAAAAACGTGGGCGTGAAATGTCGGACTGATGAATCCCTTTTAGCACGCACCGCCGCGCCGGAGATTTGGCGCGGTGCGATGCAGCATCAGAAAATCACGTAGATCTTGCGCAGCGTTTCGTTGATTTCCCAAAGGCCTTCGGTATTGGCTTCGAAGAACATCGTGTCGCCGCCCTTGAAATGCAGCGCTTTTTCGCCATCGGGCGTGAAGCTCCCCGAGCCGGACAGAAAGTGCATCACCTCCGCTTCCTTCACCGAACGCCGGTAGGTGCCAGGCGAGCATTCGAACACGCCCGTATCGACGGCTTCCGCGCCGGGAATCACCACCTGGCGGCCCGTGACGCGCGCGGGCTGCGTGCCGGGCAGGCCCGCCGTACCCCAGTCTTCGAGTCCCGCCACCTGGGCGGCCTGCTGAATCTGCTGAACTTTCACTGAATGAATTCCTGTTGACGTGAAGTGTGATCGAGTCGTTGTTCGATGCGGCCGAGCCGCACGACGGTTACGCCGGGCCGCAACTGACGCAGCGAAGGCATGACGAGCATGCAGTCGTCGTAGGGCGTGAGCACGGGCTCGCCGTTCGACCAGCCAATCACCGTGCCCGCCGTATCGAAAGTTTCGAGGCCCGTATAAGGACCGGCGAAACGGAAATCCATGCTGCTCGCGACCACGGGTTCGGTTACGCGCACGACGGTCATCTGCGCGGGCAGCGGCAGGAGCCAGCCGCCGGGCAGATCGCTCGCGTCGATCACGCCCGCGTGCAGCAGAAAGCGCGCGGTGCTGTCGCGCGCGACATCGACGGCACGCTTTTCCCAATGCTGTCCGCACTCGATCAGCAGTGCGTTCTTCGCGCTTTGAGGATCGCCGAAACCTTCGTAGTCGCGCATGCGTCGGCCTTCCGGATGGCCCTCGTCGCAGATCACGGTGGCGGGCACGCCGAGTTGCGCGGACAGCGCGATGCCCTTGTCGAGCGGCCCGGCGACGATCAGCGGCGCGCTTTTTTCGTGCATCGAATGCAGATCGAGCAGCAGATCGACGCTGTCGATCACGGGGCGCATGGCGCGCGCGCGATCGAGTTCGGACGAGCGGCGCGACGTATCGTCGAGCGTGGCGGCGGTCCAGACGCGGTTGAAATCCTGATCGACGAAACGCGCCTTGTCCGGTTGCGCGGGATCGAAGCGCGCGTACGCATCGACGTTCGCGAACGCCAGCGTGAGACGGCCGCGGCGCGGACGAAGTTGCGCGCGCAACAAGGCATCGACGACGATCGCGCCGCACACTTCATTGCCGTGCGTGAGGGCGTTCACCATCACATGCGGACCGGGCGCGCCGGAGTCGAACGTATGCACGTAGGCGATGCCGGTGTTGCCTTCGGCGTGCGCGGCGATGTCGGGGAACGCGACTTCGATCGGATAGGCGTCCATGCTCATGCGGGACCTCCTGGCTGAGAAAGTTGATCGACGGAGAAGCGTCGAGTCGGGGCCGGTTGATTCGGGTTCCTTGGCGAATGCGGGCGGCATCCAGTCCGCTACAGGGCGGGCTGGATGCGCACCGTCATGGCACGTCAGCCCATCGCCTGATTGATGATGCCGTAAGCGCGCCAGGCCGCGTCGGGCTCGCCGCTGTGCTGCGCCGCGCTCGCGTTGCGCACCATCTTGACGACCGAATCCACCGGCACGAGGCCGACGCCCGGCAGCCACGCTTCGATGCCCGCGCCGCCCGGCACGTCGAGGCGCACGAAGTCGCCGACGTGTTGCGCGAGCCAGTGCGAGACGAGGGCTTTCGCGCGCGCGTGATCGTCTTGATCGCCGCTATCGCCCGCCGTCGCGGCGACCACCGGGCCGATGGCGTAGCCGCGGCCGAAGCGGCGCGCGAGCGCGAAGCCGGTGATGATGCCGTCGCGTTCGAGCACGACGCCGCCTTGCGCGACCGCGAGCAGGGCGGGCAGCGTGGCGCTGCGGTCGAGACCGCAGCCGCGCGAGGCGAGATCGATGAGCGTCGGCAGATCGGCGGGCGTGACGGCGCGCAGCGTTTCGCCTTGCGGCAGCACGACGGCGGGCGCCTGTTCGACCGTGCCCTGATGTTGCGTGAGGCCGCCGCACGCGGCGAAGCCGAGCTTCTCGTAGAGCGGCTGACCGGCGGGCGTGGCGTGCAGGAAAGTCACGCGCTCGCCGAGCGCCTCGAGCACGAGTTCCATCAGCTTGCGGCCGATGCCGCGTCCTTGCTGATCGGGCGAGACGATCACCATGCCGAGCGTGGCGCGGTCGGCGCCGAATTTCCAGCACAGCGCCGTGCCGATCACGACGCCGTTGTCGACGGCGACGAAGCCTTCGCCCGCCTCGACGGCGAAGCGCCAGTCTTCGGGGCGATGCGGCCAGCGCACGGCCACGGAAAGACCGTGGGCGGCGTCGATGTCGTCGGCGCTGAAACGGCGATAGTGAAGGTCGGGCTTGACGGCGGATTCGGACACAGCGGACTCCTGGATAACGACGTGGACGGCATGTTCAGATTCGACTGTCGCATGCGGCTCACAGGCTTCATAGGACGATCTTCCTGACTTGAGCGAGCACAAGCGGCGGCAGCGCGCGGCTTTTTTATTGTTCATCGCATTCAGAAAAGTTTCAATATAATGAGTGGCAGTGTGCGTGCCTCGATGTCACGCAGCGGGCGCGCCGCGCCGTCGCCATGCACCGAAATCGTGCGCCGGCGTTGGGGAACGAACCGGTTTTGCGCGTCCGGCACCGAATTCAACAGGAAACTCATGCGAACCCAGTCCAGCAAGAAAATCGCGGTGTTGCCGAGCCACGCCGATGTCGGCGCGCGGCTGCGCGCGCTGCGCAATGCTCGCGGCCTGTCCGTCAATGAACTCGCGTTGCGCGCGGGCGTGTCGGTCGGCACCGTGAGCCAGGTCGAGCGCAACAAGGCCAATCCGTCCGTGCGCATTCTGGAGCGTCTGCGTCAGGCGCTCGACGTGCCGTTGAGCGCGTTGCTGGAAGAAGACGACGCGCCGTCCGATCCGCTCACGGGCGATTTCGTGCGGCGCGCGGCGGAGCGCCCGCTGTTCGAGGTGGGCAAAAACGGCATGCAGAAAGAGCTGCTTTCGCCGCACGGCGAGCACGATTTGCAGATGATGGTCATCATGCTGCCGGCGGGCTCGGGGTCGGAGGAAGTGCTGGTGGGCGTCGGCGAAAAATGTGGCCTCGTGATGGAGGGCACGGTGATCCTGAACGTGGGCGATCAGCGCGCCGAACTGCGCGCGGGCGACAGTTTCCAGTTCAAGAGCACGGTGCCGCACAGTGTGCGCAATGAAAGTAGCAAGACGGCGCGGCTGTTGTGGATCATGAACACGCGCCCGCCGGTCATTCATCTTTAAGTATCTCTGGCGGCGCCGCTTTTCGCCGGTATCGGCGCCGCATCCCGGTTGTTCTTCCTCGCTTTTTTCTGAACGCGCTTCACGCGCGATCTCCCCACGCTTTCATTCCTGTTGATGCCCGCGATACTGGCCTGTATCGCGCGGATGAACGCGCACGCCTTGTTGTTTCATTCTTCTGCCGATTGCCTGCGTGCCGACTGCGTGTCACCTGCGCGCCATTAATGAAGCGCGCGTGTGTCAACTCGCCGCTACGGGTTCGCCCTGGCCCGTTTCTCGCGTAAGCAAAGCGCATGAGCATGCTTTTCGCAGAATTATTTTTGATCACTAGCCAAGCCTCTTCTGTTCACTATAATGAATTTCAACGCGTGGTTGTTCATTTTGCCGCCAAGGCATCGAACCACCACTTGCTGAAGCGGCGAAGCCGCGCACGTGACGACTCGCGAGCGCGCCATCGCCGGGCTAACCGGTTTTCGAACAGGCAGAGCATGACTACTCCGTCGCTGGATTTCGATCCGTCCGCAATCACGCTGCCGCAAGGCCATTTCATTGGCGGCGCGTACTACCAGACCGATGAAACGCCGATCGCCGTGCATCGTCCTTCGGACGGCCGTCTGCTGGGTTATGTGCCGGACGCCACGGCGCAGACCGTCGATTACGCGGTATCGAATGCGCTGCAGGCATGGAAGACGAGCGGCTGGGGCACGCGCTCGCCGCGCGAACGCGCCCGGGTGCTGACGCGCTGGGCGCAACTGATCGACGAAAACGTGGTCGCGCTGGCGCAGCTCGAAGCAGTCAGCTCCACGCGGCCGGTTGCGGAAGCGTATGCGTCGGATGTGCCGTTCACGGCCGAAGCGATTCGCTTCTTCGCGGAACTCGCGGACAAGCTCGGCGGCGACATCGCGGCGACGCGTCAAGGCAGTCTCGGCTTCGTCGCCTCGGAGCCCTATGGGGTGATCGGCGCGATCACGCCGTGGAATTTTCCGCTTTCGATGTGTTCGTGGAAATGCGGTCCGGCACTCGCGGCCGGCAATGCGGTCGTGCTCAAAGCCTCGGAAATGACGCCGTTTTCCACGTTGCGTCTTGCTGAACTGGCGATTGAAGCGGGCATGCCGCCCGGCATTTTCAATGTCGTGAACGGTCGCGGCGCGACCACCGGTTCGGCGATCACGCGTCACCCCGATATCTCGAAGGTGAGCTTCACCGGATCGACGCGCACGGGCGCCGCGATCATGAGCGAAGCCGCTTTTCACGGCACCAAGCCGGTCACGCTCGAACTGGGCGGCAAGAGCCCGCAACTGGTGTTCGCGCAGGTGCCGGACCTCGCGCACACGGCGCGCTGCGTGGCGCGCGGCTTTACTGCGAACGGCGGCCAGGCCTGCGTGGCGGGTACGCGCCTGATCGTTCATAAGCACATTGCCGAACCGCTGATCGACGCCGTGCAACGCGAACTCGCGGGCATCGCGCCGGGCGCGATGTGGTCGAGCGCGACGCGTTATTCGCCGATCATCAGCCCCGCACAGGCGCAACGCATTGCCACGCTGATCGACGAGAGCCGTGCGCAAGGCGCGGAAGTGCTGTGCGGCGGCGGCTTTTTCGACGACACCGAAAACGGCTGGTTTCATCGCCCGACGTTGCTCGCCAACGTCACCGACGACACGCCCGCCGTGCGCGAAGAATTGTTCGGCCCCGTGCTCACCGTGCAAACCTTCGAGGACGAAGAGGAGGGCATCGCGCTCGCGGCGCACCCGACCTACGGTCTCGCGGCAGGCGTGCATACGAGCGATATCGGCCAGGCCATGCGGGCGATGCGGCGCATTGCGGCGGGCACGGTCTGGATCAATCGCTATGGCCGCAGCGGCGACATGATCATTCCGACCGGCGGCTTCAAGCAGTCGGGTATCGGCAAGGATCTCGGACGCCAGGCGCTCGAAGCCAGCATGCGCCACAAGAGCGTGCTGATCGATTTCGACACGGCCTGAGTATTACCGCATTCGCTTCAACTCACGCTTTAACTTCGGTTCCAGCTTCGCCGTATAGATGCACGATCCGTGCCGCGTTCATTTCAGCGAACACGGATTGCGCGCAACGCTTCACAGGTAATTTCGACACCGCGGGCCGCGCCAAGTTCGTCAGCATGACTGATTAATTGGCATGCATGCGCAGCGCGCCGTTCTCACTTGATTCGAGCCTGAAAACAGGTTCGCCACGACGACAGGATGCAGACCATGATCGATTTCGAGCCGAAGTACATCACCTTCGACTGCTACGGCACGCTGACCAACTTCCAGATGGCCGAGACCGCGCGCCAGCTTTACGGCGACAAGCTCGATGCCGCCAGGATGAACGAGTTCGTGGAGTTCTTCCGCGGTTATCGTCTGGACGAGGTGATGGGCGCGTGGAAGCCGTTTCGCGACGTCGTGGTGAATTCGATTCGCCGCACCTGCGAGCGCACCGGCGTGCCGTTCGACGAAGCCACGGCGCTGAAGTTCTACGAGGCAGTGCCCACGTGGGGCCCGCATCCGGACGTGCCGGAAGGTCTGTCGCGCCTCGCCACGAAGTACAAGCTCGTGATTCTCTCGAACGCCGACGACTCGCAGATCCACAGCAACGTGGAAAAGCTTGGCGCGCCGTTCCACAAGGTCTGCACCGCTCAGCAGGCGCAGGCGTACAAGCCGCTGCGCAAGGCGTTCGAGTACATGTTCGACCAGCTCGACTGCAATCCGGAAGACGTGCTGCACGTGTCGTCGAGTTTCCGTTACGACCTGATGACGGCTTATGACATGGGTATCAAGCACAAGGCTTTCGTGAATCGCAACCATGAGCCGCTCACGCCGTATTACCAGGTCAACGAAGTGAAGCAGCTGCCGCAGCTCGCCGAACTCCTCGGCGTCTAAGCGTCTCGGCCGCCCGTTCATTCGCCCACTTGCACTTACCGTCGGTCATCAGGAACGCAACACGATGAAGCTCGATTCGTACTGGCTCGATACCGCGCCGCGCTTTACGAAGCCCGCCCAGGGGCCGCTCGCCGGCCGCGTGGACGTGGTCGTGGTCGGCGGCGGTTTTACCGGGCTGTCGGCGGCGCTGGCGCTCGCGAAGCGCGGCTACTCGGTCACCGTGCTGGAAGCCGGGCGCATCGCAGGCCAGGCGTCGGGCCGCAACGGCGGGCACTGCAATACGGGCGTCGCGCAGGATTATGCGGCGCTCTCGGCGAAGCTCGGCACGGAGCGCGCCTCGCTGTTCTATCGCGCCTATGCCGAAGCCGTGAAGTCGGTCGCGCAGATCGTCGAGGAAGAACAGATTCCCTGCGATCTGCGCAAGAGCGGCAAGATCAAGCTCGCTGCGAAGCCGCATCACTACGCATCGCTGGCGAAGACTTTCGAAGCGTTGAAGCGCGATGTCGATAAAGATGTCGAGCTGATTTCGCGCGAACGTATTCGCGACGAAATCGCATCGGACGGTTTCTATGGCGGCCTCGTGCAGCACAACGGCATGCAGCTGCATATGGGCAAGTTCGGTGTCGGTCTGGCCGAAGCGGCGGCGCGTCACGGCGCGCAGATCTTCGAAGAAACGCCGATGGTCGGCCTCAAGCCGCTCGGCGGCCACGCCTACGAAGTGCAGTGCGAACGCGGCACGCTGCGCGCCGATCGCGTGCTGCTCGCTACCGGTGCTTCGCAGAGCGGTCCGCTGCAATGGTTTCGCCGCCGCATCGCGCCGGTCGGCAGTTTTATCGTCGTCACGGAGCCGCTCGGCAAGGCGCGTCTCGATGCGCTGCTGCCCACGCGCCGTTCGTATGTGACGACGCGCCAGATCGGCAATTACTTTCGTCCGACGCACGACGACCGTTTGCTGTTCGGCGGCCGTGCGCGTTTCGCGATGTCGAATCCGCGTTCGGACGAAAAGAGCGGCCGTATTTTGCGTGACGGCATGCTTCAGTATTTTCCGCAACTCGCCGACGTGCGCCTCGATTACTGCTGGGGCGGTCTCGTCGACATGACGGCCGACCGGCTGCCGCGCGCGGGCGAGCACGAAGGTTTGTTCTATTCGATGGGCTACAGCGGCCACGGTGTGCAGATGTCGGTGCACATGGGCCGCGTGATGGCCGACGTGATGTTCGGTGCCGCCACGCGCAACCCGTGGCGAGCGCTCGAATGGCCTGCGATACCCGGACACTTCGGGCGCGCGTGGTTTCTGCCGCTCGTCGGCGCGTATTACCGGTTGCAGGACGTGCTTCATTGAGCCGATGCCGAGCGCCGACCCTTTCACGGCGCAGCGCAAATAGTCAAGACTCTCCACAAGGAAACCAGACCATGTCGCGTACCACCCTTGCATTCGCCGCCGCTTCCGTCGCGTTCTCGCTGTTGTGCGGCGCTGCCCATGCCGATACCCCGACGCTGACCGCGGGCTCGCCGCCGTCGAGCGCGCCGACCACCTTCCTCGACGTCAAGACGCAGAAGATCGAAGGCATCATGCCCGACGTCGTGCGCGAAATCGGCAAGCGCGAGGGCTTCGACGTGTCGTATCAGGCCGTGCCCTTCTCCGCGCTGATTCCCTCCGTGGTCTCGGGCAAGATCGACATCATCGTCGCGGGCATGACGCCCACGCCCAAGCGCGCCGAAGTGGTGGACTTCTCGCAGCCGGTGACGGCGTTCGGCGAAGGCATTATCGTGAAGTCGACGAACAAGACCAACTACAAGTCGGTGCAGGACATGAAGGGCATGTCGGTCGGCGCGCCCACGGGCACCGACTACGGCGACCAGCTCGTCAAGCTCGGCATCTTCAAGGAAGTGAAGATGTACGACAGCCCGGCCGACATGACGCGCGACGTTGCGATCGGCCGCATCGTGGCGGGCTTCAACGACTACCCGATTCTCAAGGCGCAGGAATCCGCGGGCGCGATGGCCGGTACGCGCGTGGACGACGATTACGTGCCGATGGAGAAGTTCGACATCGCCGTGGGCGTGAAGAAGGGCAACACGGCGCTGCTGGCGAAAGTGAACGACGCACTCACGAAGATGAAGGCCGACGGCACGCTCGACAAGATCCTGAAGAAGTGGCACCTGGCGAGCTGATCCGCCACTGAACGACCGGAATGCGGAGCGGCGAGACGGTTTGCTCCGCGCCGCGTTCCGGCCCGGCCCGCCTTTGCGGCGCGGCGTATGACTCGCGGGCATTCCCCCGTTCGCGAATGAAAGCATAAGGCACACCATGCGTTGGCACGACATAGTCGATTTTGTCCCGATCCTGCTGCAAGGCGCGGTGATGAGCATCATCATCACGGTTGGCTGCCTGCTGCTGAGCACTGCGCTCGGCCTCGTGTGGGCGCTGCTCAAGATGTCGCGTTATCCGGCGGTGGTGACGGCCGTGAGCGCGATGATCAACGTGGTGCGCGGCCTGCCGATGATTGTCCTGCTGTTCTATATTTATTTCGTCTTGCCGGACTTTCATATTGAAGTGTCGGCATTGCAGGCGAGCATTATCGGCTTGAGTTTCGGTTATTCGACCTACGTGGCGGAAATCATCCGCTCGGGTATCGAGGCCGTCGATCCGGGCCAGTATGAAGCGGCGCAATCGCTTGGCATGGGCCGCGTGAAAACGATGGTGCGCGTGATCCTGCCGCAAGCGGTGAAGGTCGCGCTGCCGCCGTACAGCAATACGCTGGTGATGATGCTCAAGGACTCGTCGCTCGCGTCCACCATCACGGTGGCGGAAATGACGCGGCAAGGTCAGTTGATCGCGGCATCGACGTTCCAGAACATCACCGTCTATACGCTCGTGGCGATCGGCTATCTGCTGATGAGCCTGCCGCTCATGAGCATGACGCGGCATCTCGAGCGCCGTTTCGGCAAGCACAAGGCGAAGAAGTGAGGTTGCGATGATCGAAATTACCGATGTCCACAAGAGCTTTGGCGCCACGCCCGTGCTCAACGGCGTTTCGCTGAAGATCGAACAGGGCGAAGTGGTGTGTCTGATCGGCGCGTCCGGCTCCGGCAAATCGACGCTGCTGCGCTGCATTAACGCGCTCGAATCGTACGACGCGGGCGAAATCAAACTGCTCGATCAGCGTGTCGAACAGCGCTCGCGTCATATCAATCATCTGCGCACGCAAGTGGGCATGGTGTTTCAGCGATTCAATCTGTTTCCGCATCGCACTGCGCTCGAAAACGTGATGGAAGGGCCCGTGCATGTGAAGAAGGAACCGCTGCATTCGGCCAAGCGCGACGCTGAGGAATTGCTCAACAAGGTCGGGCTCGGCCACAAGCTTCATTACTATCCGCATCAGCTTTCGGGCGGTCAGCAGCAGCGCGTGGCGATTGCGCGTTCGCTCGCGATGAAGCCGAAAGCGATTCTGTTCGATGAACCTACCTCCGCGCTCGATCCCGAACTCGTCGGCGAAGTGCTCAGCGTCATGCGCACGCTCGCGAAGGAAGGCATGACGATGCTGGTGGTCACGCACGAAATGGGTTTCGCGCGCGAAGTCGCGGACCGCGTGTGCTTCCTGCACGGCGGCCACATCATCGAACAGGGCAGCGCTCAGCAGGTGTTGTGCGCGCCGCGCGAAGCCCGCACGCGCGAATTCCTGCGTCACGTGCTCGGCAATCGCGGCGAGGCGCAAAGCGCGCCGGAAGGCGCGACGGGAGCGGCGGCATGAACGGACGATTCGTGCGGCTCGGCGAAACCGCACGCGCCAACGTGTCGATCGTGATCGACGGACACAGCGTTGAGGCGCTCGAAGGCGATACGTTGCTCACGGCCATGCTGTGCAGCGTGCGATATGTGCGCCAGTCGGAATTCGGCGAGGAAAAGCGCGCGGGCTATTGCCTGATGGGCGCGTGCCAGGACTGCTGGGTCTGGACCGATACGGGCGAACGCCTGCGTGCCTGCACGACCGTGGTCGAAGCGGGCATGCGCCTCGTGACCACTCAACCGGAGGCGCAATGGGCGAACCTCGCATTGTGATCGTTGGCGCGGGGCCGGCGGGCGTGCGTTGCGCGCAAACACTGCTGGCCGCGGGGCTGCGCCCGACGCTGATCGACGAAGGCCGCCGCGACGGCGGCCAGATCTATCGGCGTCAGCCCGATGGTTTTACGCGCCCCTATGCGAAGCTCTACGGCACCGAAGCGCTGCGTGCGCAGGATCTGCACGAGACGTTCACGCGCTTGCGCGCGCAGATCGATTATCGGCCGCAAACGCTCGCGTGGAATATCTGGGACAAAAAACTGCATATCGTGCGCGACGGTCACGCGAGCGCGCTCGATTACGATGCGCTGATTCTGTGTCCCGGCGCAACCGATCGTTTGATTCCCGTGAAGGGCTGGCAATTCGCGGGTACGTATAGCCTCGGCGCGGCGCAGATCGCGCTGAAATCGCAGGCCTGTTCGATCGGGCGGCGCGTGGTGTTCATGGGCACCGGGCCGCTGCTGTATCTGGTCGCGAGTCAATATGTGCAGGCGGGTGCGAAAGTCGCCGCCGTGCTCGACACGTCGGCGGCGGGCGCGCGTCTGCGTGCGTTGCCGAAGCTGCTCGCGCGTTTCGATGTCTTGCGCAAAGGCAGTGCGCTCGTGGGTGCGCTCAAGCGCGCGGGCGTGCAAATGTACAACGGCATCGAGCCGGTCGAAATCGTCGGCACGCCGGACGAGGGTGTGAGCGCCGTGCGCTTTCGCACCGCGAGCGGCAAGATCGAACAGATCGATTGCGACGCCATCGGCATGGGCTATCACTTGCGTCCCGAAACGCAACTCGCCGATCTCGCGCGCTGCGCGTTCCGCTTCGATACGCTGACGCGCCAATGGCTCCCGCAAATCGACGAACTCGGCCGCAGCAGCGTGCCGGGCGTGTATCTCGCGGGCGACGGCGTGCGTGTGCTCGGCGCGGATGGTGCGGAGAACGCGGGGCGTCTCGCCGCGCATGCCGCGCTGATCGATCTGGGCCGCGGCGCGCAAGCGGCCGTGCTCGATGCGCTCAAACGCGAGCAGCGCCGCATGGACCGCTTTCGCGAAGGGCTGGCGCAGGCGTTCGAATGGCCCGCGCAACAGGCCGCGAAGCTGCCTGACGAAACCATGGTGTGCCGCTGCGAAGGCATCACGGCGGGTGAATTGCGCCGCGTGATCCACGACGAGGGCGCGCAGGAAGCGAATCGCGCGAAGGCGCTGAGCCGTGTCGGCATGGGCCGTTGCCAGGGGCGCTATTGCGGCCACGCGGCGGCGGAAATTATCGCGGACGCCGCGCGCGTGCCGCTCGAGCAAGTCGGACGTTTGCGCGGGCAGGCGCCCGTGAAGCCGCTGGCCATCGCGACTGTGGAGGAGACGGAGTGAAGCGCGCGCAAGCCGATGTATTGATCGTGGGTGGCGGCTTCATGGGTGCCGCCACCGCGTTTTTTCTGCGTCGCCGTGGCAAGTCGGTGATTCTGCTCGAACGCCAGTTGATCGGCCAGCAGGCGAGCGGCACCAATTTCGGCAACGTGCGCCGTCAAGGGCGTTTGCTGGCGCAATTGCCGCTCGCGAACCGCTCGCGGGAAATCTGGCTGCGCATGCCGGAATTGATCGGTCACGATGCCGAGTTTCTGATGTCGGGCCATTTGCGCGTGTGCTATCGCTCCGAGCAGGCCGACATGTTCGAGACCTACGCGCGCGAGGCGAAGCATTACAACCTCGATCTGGAAATGCTGCACGGCGATGCCTTGCGCAAGCGCTTTCCGTTTATCGGTCCTGAAGTGCTGGCCGGTTCGTATGCGCCCATCGACGGGCATGCGAATCCGCGTCTCGCCGCGCCTGCGTTCGGACGCGCCGCCGCGAAACTCGGTGCGCAAATCTTTGAAAACACCGATATTGTCTCGGTCGAAAAAGAAGGCAATGAGTTTCGCGCCACCAGCGCCGACGGCCGCACGTTTCATGCGCCCGTTCTGCTGATTACGGCGGGCGCATGGGGCAGCACCTTGAGCGAGCAATTCGGCGAGCCGGTGCCGATTGCCGTGCACGGTCCGCAAATGGCCGTGACCGAACCGGTGCCGTATAGCATCGCGCCGGCAGTCGGCGTGTCGTCGCCGCAGATCGCGGAGGTCGTGTATTTCCGCCAGGTCGCGCGCGGCAATATCGTGATTGGCGGCTGCGCACGTGGGCCCGCGTTTCTCGACGCGCGCCGTGCGAAAGTGCTGCCGCACAGCACCTTGCTGCAATTTCGCCAGGCGCAGCGCGTCGCGCCCGCGCTCAGACGGCTCAATATCATTCGCGTCTGGAGTGGTGTTGAGGGCTATATGCCCGACGATCGGCCGATCATGGGTGCAAGCGGGACGACGAGCGGCTTGTTCTACGCATTCGGATTCTGCGGGCACGGTTTTCAACTCGGACCGGGCGTGGGCGATACGATGGCCGAACTGATCGACACGGGCGCCACCTCGACGCCGATCGAGCCGTTCGACATTCGTCGCTTTGCCGCTTTTCGGCCGCCCGCGGGTAGTTCGCAGTCCGCGCAACAATCGGTTCCGGCAACCTGATTCAAAGATTCGCAGGCATGCCATGTTGATTGCTCCGACTTTGCAGACCGCGCCGACTTCACGGCGCAGCGGCGAAACCCGCACCACGGAAACGACGCGCGCCATACAACGCGCGCTCGATTTCATCGAGTCGTGTTTTGCCGAGCCGATCAGCCTGACTGAACTCGCGGAAATCGCGGGACTGAGCGTGTCGCGTTTCGCGGCGCGTTTTAGCGGCGAAATGGGTGTGTCGCCGCAACAATATGTGCGCATCGTGCGCGTGCGTCACGCGCAACGTTTGCTGCGTCGTGGCGTATCCCCCTCGCTCGTGGCGGCGGAAGTGGGCTTCTTCGATCAAAGCCATTTGTGCCGTCATTTCAAGCGTGTGTTGGGCTGCACGCCGGTCGAATGGCTCAATGCAGGCGCGCCGTTCGGGCCCAACGGCTGAAAACGCCTCATATCACCACGCTTCCGAATTCAACTTCGCTTCTGGCGGCGCGCCGTTCTTTACGCACGGCGCGCCTGGCGCGTCTTGATCCGTGCTCGCAATAAAAAAGCCGCGAGACTCAAGGCGAATCTCGCAGCCGGAACTTAGGCGATGCTTGCGCGCGTATCTTTTCAGAAAGCGCGTGCAATTCAGCAATCCCTTTACGACAATGCGGCGCGTACCTCGCGGTCTTCGAGCACGTCATCGAGCGTGCGTTTCAGGCGCGTGAACAATTGCTCGAATTCCGCTTCGCCATAACAGAGTGCGGGCGCGAAACCGAGAATGTTGTCGCCGAAAGCGCGGAACACGAGGCGATTGCGATAAGCCGAAGCCGCGATGCGATCCGAGAGCTTCAATGAGGCATCGAAACGCGCGCGCGTAGTTTTGTTCGCGACGAGCTCGAGTGCGCCAAGCAGGCCGCGATGACGCGAATCGCCTACGAGCGGATGATCGAGCAGGCCGTCGAGACCGGCGGCGAAACGGGGTGCCAATGCCTGCGCATTCGCGAGCAGACCGCCTTCGTGATAGAGGCGCAAGACTTCGAGACCGATCGCGGCGCTCACCGGATGCGCGGAGTAGGTCTGGCCGTGGCCCACGATCGCCGTATCGTTCTTGTCCCCCGCGATGCCTTGATACACGGCGTCGGACATGAGCACCGCGCCCATCGGCGCATAACCCGAGGTCAGGCCTTTCGCGACCGTCATCAGATCGGGCTCGACATCTTCGGCTTCGCAGGCAAATAGCGGGCCGGTGCGGCCGAAACCCGTGATGACTTCGTCAGCGACGAACAAAATGTCGAGACGGCGGCACGCGTCGCGCATCGCCTTGAGCCAGCCGCGCGGCGGCACGATCACGCCGCCCGAACCTTGAATCGGCTCGCAGAAAAACGCGGCCACATGCTCCGCGCCGAGCTGCGCGACTTTCGCTTCGAGCGACGCGACGGAGGCCGCGATCAGCGCGGCGTCGTCGGCACCGTCTTCGCGGCGATACGCATACGGCGAGGGCAGATGGTGCTGGTTCGGCAGCGGCAGATCGAAATGGCGATGAAAGGCCGGCAGCGCCGTGAGGCCCGCGCCCACCGACGACGAGCCGTGATAACCGCGTTCGAGCGCGATCATCTGCTTCTTGCCCGGGCGGCCCGTGGCGTTGAAATAATGCGTGATAAAACGAATTGCCGAATCGACCGCATCGGAGCCGCCGAGCGTGAAATACACGTGTTGCAGCGAAGCCGGCGTCAGTTCGACGAGTTTCTGCGCCAGTTCGATGGCCGGTTCCGACGAGAAATGGAAATACGTGGTCGCGTAAGGCAGGCGCGTCATCTGGCGCGTGGCGGCTTCGACGATGCTCTGCTGACCGTAACCGACGTTCACGCACCAGAGGCCCGAAAACGCGTCGAGCAATTCATTGCCGTCGATATCGCGCAGATACGCGCCGTGACCGGATTCGAGCACGGTCGTCCCTCGCGCTTCATGCGCGCGATAGTTGATGACAGGGTGAATCAGATGCTTGCGATCGGCTTCGATCAGCGGCGAATTGGACATGACGTGACGGTCCCGTTGATTGACGGTGAGTGACAAAGTGGATCGCACGATGGTAGCGCCGCGCGTGCATTGGCGTGCAGGGAAAAAATCACGCAAACAGCAGCGGCATACTCTTTTTGCGGGCTTTTCAGCATTTTCTGCTGGGGCGTTCGAACGCCGCGCCGCGTGTGCCGGAGCGCTTCGCGGTTCGCCAAATCGCGTCTACAATGCGGCGATATTCGATGCGGTTTGGCGGCGCGGCAGGATGGATCATCGCCATTCCTGCCCCATGGTCTCTTCACACACGAACAGGTAACCGAAACAATGAGCAAGACTTACAGGATCGCGGCCATTGCCGGCGACGGCATTGGTCAGGAAGTGATGCCCGAGGGCGTGCGCGTGGTGGAAGCCGCCGCGAAGCAATTCGGCCTCTCGATCGAATTCACGCATTTCGACTGGGCGAGCTGCGATTACTACCTGCAGCACGGCAAGATGATGCCCGACGACTGGTTCGCCACGCTCAAGGGTTTCGATGCGATTTACTTCGGCGCGGTGGGTTGGCCCGAGAAGGTGCCCGACCATATTTCGCTGTGGGGTTCGCTGCTCAAATTCCGCCGCGAATTCGACCAGTATGTGAATCTGCGTCCCGTGCGTCTGCTGCCGGGCGTGCCGTGTCCGCTCGCCAACCGCAAGCCCGGCGATATCGACTTTTTCGTCGTGCGCGAAAACACCGAAGGCGAATACAGCTCGGTGGGCGGCAAGATGTTCGAAGGCACCGAGCGCGAATTCGTACTGCAGGAATCGGTGTTCACGCGCCAGGGCGTGGATCGCATTCTCAAATACGCATTCGAACTCGCGAATCAGCGCGGCCGCAAGAAACTCACGGCGGCCACGAAGTCGAATGGCATTTCGATCAGCATGCCGTATTGGGACGAACGCGTCGCTGAGATGGCGCAGCAGTATCCGCAAGTGCAATGGGACAAGCAGCACATCGACATTCTGTGCGCGCGCTTCGTTTTGCAGCCCGATCGTTTCGACGTGGTGGTGGCCTCCAATCTGTTCGGCGATATTCTTTCCGACCTCGGACCTGCGTGCACGGGCACGATCGGCCTCGCGGCATCGGCGAATCTGAATCCGGAGCGCAAATTTCCGTCGCTGTTCGAACCGGTTCACGGTTCCGCGCCCGATATTTTCGGCAAGCAGATTGCGAATCCGGTCGCGATGATCTGGTCGGGCGCGATGATGCTCGAATTCCTCGGCAACGGCGACGCGCAATTCAAGGCGGCGCACGACGCGATCATGCAGGCGATCGAAAAGGTGCTCGTGGAAGGTCCGCGCACGCCCGATATGGGCGGCACGTCGAAGACGGCGGACGTGGGCGCGGCGGTGGTTGCTGCGTTGCAATAAGCCCGCATGATGCGCGTGTGCGCGCGAGCATGACACTTGCCGGGATCGGACCGCCGCGTTACCGTGTGGCGTTCCGCTTCCCCGTGGAGACGTCATGACCGCTCACGCGCATTCAGTGTTTACCGCTTTCGAGCCCGCACGCGCCGCGTTGCTCGTCATGCACTATCAAACCGATATTCTCGGGCTGTTTCCAGCGGTTGGGCCGGGTTTGCTCGCGAATACGCGCACGTTATGCGATGCCGCGCGAGCGAAAGGCGTGCGCGTGGTGTTCGCCAATCTGCGGTTCAGCGCCGGTTATCCGGAAGTCAGTCCGTTGAACAAGAACGGGCAGGGCATTAAAAGTCTGGGATTGTTTATCGACGACCGGACCGCGCCGGAACTGGCTCAACAGCCCGACGAAGCGCTGATCGCCGCGCATCGCGCCAGCATATTCACCGGCACCGGTTTGCAGGCGCAACTCACGGCGCAAGGCGTGGATACGCTGATCATGGTGGGCATTGCGTCGACGGGCGTCGTGCTCTCGTCGCTGTCTCACGCGAGCGACGCGGATTTCCGCCTTTATACCGTCAAGGACTGTTGCTACGACCCGGATGAGGTCGTGCACGAGCATCTGTTCGCCACCGCGTTTGAAACCCGCAGCACGGTGCTGTCACTCGACGAGGCGCTGCGCCTGCTCGCGTAAGCGAAGCGCACCACCTCACGCGAATTCCGCGCGTCGCGAGGCGAAACTCAGCGCCAGCACCGCGAAAATCAGCACGCCCGTGGCCACCTGCTGCCAATAGAAGTTCCAGCCGATCAGCAGCAATCCGTTCGCGACGAGACTCAGCAGCAACACGCCCAGCAGCGTACCAGGCACATTGGGGCGTCGCGTGCGCGACAGCGTCGTGCCGATAAAGGTCGCGCCGATCGCGTTGAGCAGATAACCGTTGCCCGCTTGCGGCACATAGGCTTTCACCATCGACGCCAGCAGCAGGCCGACCACGCCATAGATCAGCGCGCCCGCCACGAAGGTGGCGACCACCACGGCCGCGACCGGCAAGCCCGAATAGCGCGCGACGCCCGGCTGCGAGCCGAGCGCGGCGCTGTAGCGACCGAACACCGAATGCGCTAGCGCCACATGCACGACCAGCGCAAGCGCCGCCACGATCCACAAGGGCAGCGGCACGCCCGCGAAGCTGCCGTGCGCGAGCGCGCTGAACAGCGGCGGGAGGCTCATGCCGAGCAGATAAACGGGTTGGCCGCCATCGGTGGCGAGTTGCTGCAAGGTCTGGCCGATAAACAGCGTGCCGAGCGTCGCCAGAAACGGCGCGATGCCGAGTCCCGCCACCAGCACGCCGTTGAACGCGCCCACCAGTAAGGCCGCGCCGAGTCCCGCGAACGCGGCCAGCGGCACGCCCACGTGATGCGCGGTGAGCAGCACGAACACAAGGCTGCCCACATCGACAGCGGTGCCGAGCGAGAGATCGACCGCGCCGATCGAGAGCGCGAGCGTCATGCCGAGCGACGCAATCGCCAGCAACGCGAAGTTGTTGAGCAGCACGTCGGCGAGATTGGCCGCACGCGCGAAGCCCGGCGAGCACACCGCGAAGAACACGCTGACGGCGACCAGCGCGCCCGGCAGCGAAAAGCGCTGAACGCGCGCGAACCAGTCAGTCATGAGCATGGGTTCCGAGATGACGACGACGCAGCAGCGCCGTGGTCGCGACCACGAACAGGATCAGCGCGCCTTCCACGCCGTTGACCCAATAGCTGGAAACGTTGTCGAGTTGAAAGCCGTTGCTGACCACGCCGATGAACAGCACGGCCAGCAGCGTGCCGGGCATGGTCGGGACCATGCGGCGCGAAAACACCACGCCGAGCAGTGCCGACGCCACCACCGCCAGCAGATTTTCGCCCGCGCCCGGCGAGCTGCCGCTCAGCAACGCCGACGAGGCGAGCGCGGCGAGTCCCGCCGCGAATCCGCCGAGCAGATAGCTCGCGGCCACGTAGCCGCGCACGTTCAGGCCCGCCGCGCGCGCGGCTTGCGCGTGCTCGCCGCTCGCGCGCAGACGCAGCCCGAACGGCGTGTAGTGGACCAGCAGCGTGAACAGCGCGGCGACCGCGATCAGCGCCGTCGCCATATGCGGGATGCCGAACGCGCCTTCGTCGATCAACCAGCCGAGCAGCGGCGAGGACGCGGGCACCGACGTATTCTGTGTGAGCACGAGTTCGAGGCCCGCGCAGAGGTTCATCGTCGTGAGCGTGGCCAGCAGCGGCAGGATGCGCAAGCCGAGCACGGCGCAGGCGTTGAGCGCGCCGACTGCCACGCCCGCCGCGAGCGTGAGGCCCACGGCTTCGGCGCTGGTCGCGCCGGCGCGCAGCGTCACCGCGTAAACGGCGGCGCACAGGCCCATGTTCGCGGCGATGGAGAGGTCGAGGCCGCCCTTGATCGGATCCGCGCCGCCGCCGATCAGCACGGCCGTCAGCCCCAGCCCGAGCACGCCGACCACCGCCGATTGCTGCACGATATTGGCGAGATTCGCCACCGTGAGAAAGAGCGGCGACGTCAGCGCGAATACCGCGAATACCACCGCGAACGCGAGCACCGCGCCGCCGCGCAGCCAGAATTGCGCGCCGGCCGGCTGGCGCGTCGCGTCGATATCGCGCGTTGCGTCGGGCTTGTCGCCCAGCGCGTCGAGGCGCTCGATCACCTTGCCGTTCATGCGGCGTTCTCCTGAGTTGGCGCGGCCCCGGCGCGGCGGCGCGCGAGCGTGGCCCACGCGAGCAGATCCTGTGTGCTGGCCGTCTGCGAGCCCACGTCCTGCACGATCGCGCCGCGTGCCAGCACGAGCACGCGGTCGGTCACGTCGAGCAGTTCGTGCAGATCGCTCGAAAAGATCAGCACCGACGCGCCTTGCGCCACGAGTTCGTCGATGAGCCGATAGATGTCCGCTTTCGCGCCCACGTCGACGCCCACGGTCGGTTCATCGAGGATGTAGATGCCGCCTCCGGCCTGCGCGCGGCCCAGCCATTTGCCGAGCGCGACCTTCTGCTGGTTGCCGCCCGAGAGATGGCGCACGGGCGCGTGCGGGCCGGGCGTGCGCACGCCGAGCGTGTCGATCAGCGCGCGCGCGGCCGCGGTCTCGCGGCGCGTATCGACGAGGCCGAAGCGGCTGAAGCGCGCGAGGCTCGCCAGCGACAGGTTTTCGCGCACGGGCAGCGCGGTCGCGACGCCCTGGCGGCGGCGGTCCTCGGGCACGAAAGCGATGCCGCGCCGCACGGCGTCGGCGGGGCGGCGCAGGCGCACGCGCTTGCCGTTCAGGCGCAGTTCGCCGAGTACGCCGCGCTCCAGCCCGAACAGGCTGCGCACCAGCGGCTTGCCGCCCGATCCCACCAGCCCGGTCACGCCCAGCACTTCGCCGCGCCGCAGCGCGAACGACAGCGGACCGAAGCGCCCCGGCGCGTGCAGATCGCGGGCTTCGAGCACCGCCTCGTGCGTGTTCTGCGTGTCGTGGGCGTCGGTCCGCGCGTTCGAGACGCGGCGCGCGCGGGCGGCGGGCGGCGTGCCGATCATCGCTTCGACCAGCGTTTCAACGGGCGTCGTGCGCGCGTCGACCTGCGCCACGTCGATGCCGTCGCGCAGGACGGTCACGCGGTCGCACAGCGAGGCGATTTCGTTCAGATAGTGCGAGACGTACAGAATCGTCAGGCCGCGCGCGCGCAGCCGGTCGATGATCTGCAGCAGGCGCTCGACTTCGCGGCTCACGAGCGCGGCGGTCGGTTCGTCGAAAACGAGAATGCGCGGCGCACGCATGAGCGCGCGCGTGATCTGCACGATCTGCTGTTCGGCCACGCTCAGTTCGCCGATCAGCCGGTCGGGCGGCAGCGCGATGTCGAAATGTTCGGCGAGCGCCTCGCTCGCGCGCCGGCGCATGCGGCGCAGATCGAGCGGCAGCAGCGAGCGCAAGGCGCGCAGGCGCCGCAGGCCGGGCACGCGCGGTTCGTCGCCGAGCGCCAGCGCTTCGGCCACGGTGAAGGTCGGCGACAGCAGCCGCTCCTGATGAATGAACGCGATCTCGCCAGGCGCACCGCCGTCGCGCTTCACGCCATCGACGCGAATCTCGCCCGCATCCGCGCGCTCCAGCCCCGCGAGTATCTTGATGAGCGTGGACTTGCCCGCGCCGTTCTGGCCGATCAGACCGTGCACGGTGCCGCGCGCCGCGCTCAACGACGCGCCGCGCAGCGCCTGCACGCCGCCGTACTGCTTGACGAGCCCGCGCAGTTCGAGCGCGGGTGCTGCCGGCGTTTCGTACGCTTGCGGCGTGGGCGGCTCGCCGCGCGCGTCGTCGCGTGGCGTGCTCATTTCGCGGCGAGCTGGCCGGTTTGCGCGGCCTGACCGAGCGCCTTCTGCACCTCGCCGGCGTTCTCCTTGGTCGCGAGAATCGACGGCACGTAGGTGTACGGCGGCAGATCGCGCTGACCGGCCAGATAGCGCGCGACGTTGTCCACGGCGGTCTTGCCGATCAGCGCGGGCTGCTGCGCGACCACGGCGGCGGCGCTCGATTTCGGGTCCTTCACGAGCGTGACGACGTCCGGGCTGCCATCGACCGCATAGGTGCGGATCTCGTTGCGATGCGCCGCGTCGACCGCCTGCGTCGCGCCGACCTGCGGCACGTCCCACGCCGACCAGATCGCCGCAATCTGCCCCTTCGGATACTTGGCGAGCAACTGGCTGACCTGCGCATAGGCGCTTTGCACGGTGTTCGGAATCACGTCGCGCAGTTCGGGCTGAATGATGTGCACCTTCGGGTAGTACTTGAGCACGGCCTTCAACTGGTCGTACCGGATCGCGCACACGGGCACGCCGTAAAAGCCGTTGAACACGAGGATATTGCCTTCGCCGTGAATATCGTTGACGAGCTTGAGCGCCAGTTGTTCGCCGATGAAGAAGTTGTCCGAGGTGGTGTCGTTGATGCTCGACGGCGAGGCCGTGTCGATCGTGAACAGCGGGATGCCCGCCTGGCGGATTTTCTGCAACCACGGCTCCAGCACCGAAGCGGTGCCGAGCTGCTCGACGATGGCGTCGGGCTTTTGCGCGATCAGCGTTTGAATCTGCGCGATCTGGCGATTGTCGTTGCGGCCCGCGTCGAGCGCGATGGGCGTGCCGCCGAGGCGCTTCACTTCGTCGATCGCGCCCTGATAGGCCTTCAGATCCCAGTAATGGTCGGTGCCGGCCGCCGTGATGCCGATGCGCTTGCCTTTGAGCGAGGGTACATCGGCGCTGGCTTGCGGATTGGACTGCGGGCTGGCGAGCGCGTCGCCTTGAGCGTGCGCGGCGGGGCTTGAAGCGGCCAGCGCCGTGAACGCGCCGAGCGCGAGGGCGATCGCCGTGGCGGCGCGTTTGAGGGCGAAGGGGCGGGTTGTCTCGCGGTTCATGTCGTCGTCGATTCGTTGTTATGGCGGTCGCCCGGGCGGGCGCAGGAGCGTTGCGCTACGAATCTAAGCGGCGAGGGCCGCGATGCGAAGTATCGAATCGAGCTAAGGATAGTTGCGCGGGCGTGAAATGCTTTTGAAGCGTCGGGAACGCCGTTCGGGCGGCGTCGTGCGCCGGTTGCCGTCCCGAGATTGCATTTGTAATCCGCCGCTTGCCCGCCCGAAACCCGCGCGTAACCGCGCTCCCGTAAACTAACGTCGCTGGCCCGTTTCGGGGCCGCAGCCCCGCGGCCGGGCAGGTGGCCGGATCAAGGCGCTCATGTCCGATTCGATTCTGGTGCTGGAAGACGATCCCGGCACGCGCGAGCTGATCGCGTCGACCTTGCGCGATGCGGGCTTCGTCGCGCATGCCGCGGCGGGCGAGGGTTCGGGCGAGGCGTCGCTCGGCGGCGTCGCGGTGATCGTCGTCGATCTGGGCGAGCCCAAGTGCGACGGCGCGGCGCGTCTGCTGCGGCTGCGCGAGCGGTTTCCGCGTGCGCGCGTCGTCGCGATCTCGGGACGTTTTCGCTTCAACGTGGCGACGGCGGCCTCGGTCGCGCGTCAGCTCGGAGCGGACCGCGTGATCGCCAAGCCGCTCGACTGCGCCGCGCTGGTCGCGGGCGTGCGGCAATTGATGGCGTCGGCGCCGTGATCAAGCCAACACGCTCGTTTCATCGCAGCACGCTCGCGGGCGGTCTGCTCGTGGTGTTCGTGCTCTGTGCGGCGGCCTGCGTGAACGTCTGGCAAAGCCGCAGCGCGACGCTCGCCGAAGGGCAACGCACGCTGCAACTGGTGGCGCGCGTGCTGGCCGGGCAGATCGGGCAGACGCTCGGGCATGCGCCTGCCGCGTCGCCTGAGTTTGCGGCGGGCGAATGCGCCGCGCTGCTGGCCGGTCTCGGCGATGTCGCGCGCGACGAACGCGTCACGCTCGCGATCGAAGGCAGCGGCCAGGCGCGCGCGTTCAACTGCACGACGTCGGCTCAAGACCATGCCGATGCCGACGCCGCCAACGACATTGCCAACACCATCGCCGTGCGCGCGCAAGTGCCCGGCTATCCGCTCGTCGTCGCGGTGGGCCGCTCGCGCGACGCCATGCTGGGCGGCTGGCGCAGCGCGACCCACGCCACGCTCGCCCGCACGGTCGCGATCTCGGCGTTCGTGCTGGTGCTGCTTTATCTGCTGATGCGCGAGGCGCGCCGCCAGGATCGCGCGAACGCGGACCTGCGCGCGGGCGAGCAACGCTGGCGCGCCGTGTTCGACAACGCGCCGGTCGGCATCGTCATGTTGCTGCCGAACCAGCCGTACATGGTCGCGAATCCCGCGTTCTGCCGCATGGTCGGCTATCCGCTCGACGCGCTGCACGCGCTCGCGCCCGACGACATCACGCATCCCGACGACGTCGCGCTCACGCGCGCGAAGGTCGCCGAACTCGAACGCGGCGCGCGCGCGCACGTGACGTTCGAAAAGCGCTACGTGCATCGAGACGGCTCGGTGATCTGGACGGAGATGAGCATTTCGCGGCTGTCCGGCTCGGGCGAACTCGATGGCATGCTGGTCGCCGTCATCGACGACGTGAGCGCGCGCCGCGCCGCCGAAGCGGAGCGTCTGCGTCTCGAAGCGCAATTGCGTCAGGCCCAGAAGCTCGAAGCGCTCGGCACGTTCGCGGGCGGCATCGCGCACGACTTCAACAATATTCTCAGCGCGATTCTCGGCTATGGCGAGCGCGTGTTCGCGGCACTGCCTGCCGACTCGCCCGCGCGCCGCGATGCGCAGCAGGTGCTCAACGCGGGCACGCGCGCGAGTCAACTCGTCGAGCGCATTCTCGCGTTCAGCCGCAGCGGCATGGCGGCGCGTCTGCCGGTGCAGGTGGCGTCGGTGGTCGAGGAAACCGTCGATCTGTTCAAGGCGCAGGTGCCGCCCGGCGTGAGCGTGACACTGCGCATCGACGCGCCCGACGCCGTCGTGCTCGGCGATCCCACGCATCTGCATCAGGTCGTGATGAATCTGTGCAGCAACGCGCTGCATGCGCTCGACGGCGACGGCGCGATCACGGTGTCGGTCGATGAAGTGGCAGCGGGCGATGCGAACGCTAGGCACGCGCCGCGTCACGTGCGCATCGGCGTGGCCGATAACGGCGCGGGCATTGCGCCCGAGGTGCGCGAACGCATCTTCGATCCGTTCTTCACGACGCGGCGGCGCGGCGCGGGCACGGGCCTCGGCCTGTCGCTCGTCGACGGCATCGTGAAGGAATACGGCGGGACCATCGAGGTGCGCAGCGCGCCCGGCGAAGGCGCGTGTTTTCTGATCGATCTGCCGATTCAGTGCATTGCGTCACGTGAGTCACGTGAGATCGATGCATCAACCACGCTGCAAGACAGCATGCACGCGCCGCAAGGCCAGGGCGAAACCATCCTGCTCGTCGACGACGAACGCGCGCTCGTCGAACTGGGCGAGGAATGGCTGGCCGAACTCGGTTACGAGCCGGTGGGTTTCGCGTCGCCACAAGACGCGCTCGATGCGTTTCTCGCCGATCCGCAGCGCTTCGACCTCGTGCTGACCGATCAGACCATGCCGGAGATGAGCGGCATCGAATTGATCGAGCGTCTGCACGCGCAGCGCCCCGATCTGCCCGCCGTGCTCGTAAGCGGCTACGGCACGGCGCTGCTCGACGAAGCGGCGCGCGCGGCGGGCGTGCGTGCGGTGCTGAAAAAGCCCGTCGATCGCGCCGCGCTCGGGCGCGCGATCCGCGCGGCGCTGCCGCTATAATTTTCCGTCGCGATGAATCGACTATCGCCATCCGCGCTGCTGCCCTTGCCGTCATGAACGAGCCCAACGCCCCCCACATTCTGGTCGTCGACGACGACCCCGCCATCCGCGAACTGATCGCCGCCTATCTCGGCGAGAACGGCATGCGCGTGAGCGAAGCGGCCAGCGGCAAGGCCATGTCGGCCGCGCTCGCGGAGCAGGCGATCGACCTCGTGATTCTCGACCTGCGCCTGCCGGGCGAGGACGGGATCGAGATCGCGCGGCGGATTCGCGTGCAATCGGCGCTGCCGATCATCGTGGTCTCGGGTTTGCGCGAGGAAGCCGATCGCGTGATGGCGCTCGAACTGGGCGCCGACGATTATCTGACCAAGCCGTTCAGCTCGCGCGAATTGCTCGCGCGCGTGCGGGCGTTGCTCAGGCGTGCGAATGCCGCGTCGGCGGTGCTGGCGTCGGCATCCGCGTCGATGTCGGCGGCGGGCGCGGGGCGTCAGACCGATGCGCGCGCGTATCGATTCGCGGGTTGGGAGTTGAACCTCGGCACGCGCAAGCTCACGTCGCCGCGCGGCGAGGCCGTGCCGCTGACCAACGGCGAATTCAGCCTGCTGCAGGCGTTTCTCGCCGCGCCGGGCTGCGTGCTCGCGCGCGAACAACTGCTCGAAGCGAGCCGTTTGTACGCCGATGTCTACGACCGCTCGATCGACGTGCAGATCCTGCGTTTGCGTCGAAAGATCGAGGCCGTGCCCGCGCGGCCCGAGTTCATCAAGACCGAGCGCGGCGCGGGTTATGTGTTCGCGGCGCCCGTCGAGAAACTCACTCACGCGACGGGCTGGAGCGGCGAACTTTAACGCCGATACGCGCGGCGACGAGCGCTTCGATCAGGCATCGAGTACGTCGGGCACCACCATCGAGACGGCCAGCGCGCCGTCGATCACCTCATGTTCGATATGGCGCGCGAAGAACGAGCGCGCGTGCGTGGCGTAATCGGCGGATGCAATGGACTCAATGGATTCGGTGGAATCCGCAGCTTGCAGTTGCGCGCGCAGACCGGCGCGCTGCTCACGCGTGGCGCGCAGCAGCGCGCCCACCGATTGCGCGAGCGCGGCCAGGCGCGCGCGGTCCGCGTGGTCGAGCGCGGCGTCCGCGCCTTCGAGCGGCGAGACCACGCCCACGAGCTTGCGCAGACGCAGCATCAGCACGCTCGCATGCGCCGCGCGATGATTCGAGCTCAGCGATTCGAGCCGCGTGGCCGAAATCACCGATTCGAGCGTATCGACGGCGAGGCAAGCCTGACGACGCAGCGCGGCGATCTCGCGTGCGTTGCGTTCGGCCTGCTGTTCGGCGTGCTGTTCCTGCTGCGTGTCATCGCCGGATTCCGAGGCGCGTCCGCGTAACACCGCCTGCACGTACTCGCTCACGCACTTGAGCGCGTGCGCGGCGGCGGGACCGAGTTTGTGCTGCTCCCATTCGGGCCACGCCAGAAAGCTCGCCGCCACGCCGACCGCGACGCCCGCGAGGCTGTTGAGCACGCGCGAGACCGCGAGATCCCACGGCTCGCCCACGGGCGTGCCCAAATGCGCGACCAGCACGAAATGCGAGGTGAGGAACAGGATGTACGAGACATAGCTGACCGCGCGCGCGGCGAGCGTCCCGGTGGCGAGCGGCAGGATCGCGAGCGCGAGCAGGATCGGGCTGTGGATCGCCAGCGCGAGCGCCGAAGCGAGCACCGCGCCGAGCATCGTCCCGCCGATGCGCAGACTCGAGACGCGCACCGTCTGCGAAAACGTCGGCTGCACGATGAACATGGTCGTCAGCGCGAGCCAGTAACCTTGCTCCGCGCTGCGCCAGCGCGCGAGCGTCACGGCGATCATGGCCGCGACGGCGAGGCGCGCAGCGTAGCGCGCGAACACGCCATGCGTGCGGACTTGCGCGACCACGGCGTGCAGCGCGTTGCGCCACGGCTGGCTCGCGCGCGACGCGGCGGCGTCCGCGGCACGGGCGGCGGCGCGCGTGTCGCTGTCGGGATCGGCGTCGGCGGCCAGCGTCGCGAGGCGCGCGCAGAGCGTCATGAACGTCTCGCGCCACGCGCGTGCATCGCTCGACGGCGCTTCGGCATCGGCCGATTCGCGCGCGAGTTCCGCATGTTCGGCGAACGGGCGCAGACGCTCGGCGGTCAGCGCGGCGTCGGGCTTCGCGGCGCGGCGCAGGTCGGCCGCGCAGGCGTCGATGGCTTCGGCCAGCCGTTCGAGCACGGCGCGGATCAGGTCGAGCGTGGCCGCTTCGGCCTCCGCCTGCGGCGCGCGTCGGCGGCTGTGCAACAGGCTTTCGATGCCCGCGAGCAGCGCCATCGCCTGTTCCGCATCGGCCAGCCAGCGGCGGCAGGCGGGCGCGACCGCGCCGGGCGCGGCCGTGATCGCGGCGCTCATCGTGTCGAGCGAGGCGCGCAACTGGGCGCGGCTCGCGGCGGCGCCGTGACGGCTGTCGGGCGCCTGCGCGAGCTTGCCGACGTAGGAGCCGAGCCCATAGAGCCAGGCGAAGGTTGCCGCGCGCACGCGGGTATCGGCGCTGTATTGCCAGAGCGCGAGATTGCAGGCGGTGGCCCAGACGCCGCCGGCGATGAAGTACAGCGCATACTCGCGCGCGTCCTGCAATCCGTGGACCGGAAAGGCCGCGCAGACGGCGAAGGCCGTGGCCACCAGCAGGCCGCGCAGGCCCGGCAACGCGCCGCGGCAACGCACCAGCGCGCCGAGCCAGGCGCTCGCGCCCGCGAGCACGATGGCGAGGCCGGGCACCGCGCCCGCCGCGATCGCGCAGCCCGCCGCGAGACCGCCGAGCACGGCGAACAGCAAGCCCTGGACGATGCGCTCGCGCGGCCGCGTGCCGGAGTCGTCGCAGAGACAGGTCCAGAACGCCGCGATCGCCGACCAGCAGAGCAGCGGCGCGTGCCATGCCGCCGCGAGCACGGCGGGCGCGGCGCAGATCAGGCCGCCGCGCACCGATTCGGAGAACGGCAGCCGGTGGCGGCCATGCGAGAGGGAACGCAGGAGCGCGGCGCGCCCGGCCATCGAAAAGATCATGCGCGTCCTCGTCGAACTAGCTGGCCACGCGCGGCTGGCGCACCGGCACGACGGTCAGCGAACGGATGCCTTGCGCGCCGCGAACCAGCACGCCCTCGATATCGGCGGTCGCGGACGGCCCGCTCATCAGCACCGCATAGCGCGCCTCGAAAAAATCGCGCCGCCGGTAAGCATGATGCAGATTGCCGACGATCTGATCGGGATCGAGCAGCGCCACCAGATGCTGCGGCAGATAGCCGAGCGCATTGACGCGATACTCGTGCTCGCTGAGCCAGATCGAGCCGGTTTCCGCCACCGCGAACGCGGGGCGCACGATGCCGACGTCGACGTCCGCGAGGTCGTGCGGCCGCGCGACGGCGTCGAGCTCGCGCGTGCCGCGCACTTCGGGCGTGGCCGAGCAGATCACGCGCGCCTCGGGAAAGCGCGTGCGGATGAAGGCGTCGAGATCGCCGTCGGCAGGCGGTTCGCACCAGACGCCACCGAGCCGCGCGAGCGAGGTCTTGAAGGTGTCGAGCGCCGCTTCGGGCGGTGTGTCGTAGGTCGGCACCGTCGGCAGCGGACGCGCGGCGCGCCCGACTTCGCGCAGACGGGAAAGAATGGCGTCGCGGCTACTCATGACTTGTTCCTCTTGTTGTGTTTCAGATACCAGTCGCGGAAGGTCTGCTTCGGCGCGTCGGGTAGCTCGCGCTGCTTGCCCCATGCGTTGAGCGGATTGTAGAGCACCGCGCGCGGCAATGTCGCAACGGCTTTGCCCGCGCCCTTGATGGCCGCGCGATAGAGCGTCGGATGCGAGAGCACCTGACCGGCGACTTTCATCGCCTCGCGTTTGACGAACGGGAGCTCGTGCTGCTCGGCAATGATCTGCCGCCATTTGTAAATCTGCTCGTGAATATTGATTTTCACGGGACAGACATTGGTGCAACTGCCATTGAGCGTGGACGCGAACGGCAGCGCGCTGTACTTCTTCAGATCAAAGGTGGGATTGATAATGGCGCCGATCGGCCCGGAATACACGCCGCCATAACTGAGTCCGCTGCTGCGCCGGTACACCGGACAGGTATTCATGCACGCGCCGCAGCGAATGCATTTGAGCGAATACCAGAAGTCGTCCATCGCGAGACGTTCGGAGCGGCCATTATCGACGAGCACGAAATGCATTTCGCCGCCGTCACGCGGGCCGCGAAAATGCGAGGTGTATTGCGTGATCGGCGAACCGAGCGCGTTGCGCGAGAGCATGCGCACAAATACGCCCAGATGTTCGAGTTTGGGAATCAGTTTCTCGATGCCGATCGACGCAATATGCAGCGGCGGCACGTTGGCGCTCAGATCGGCATTGCCTTCGTTGGTGCAGACGGTGATGCCGCCGGTTTCCGCCACCGCGAAATTGCAGCCGGTCATGCCCGCGTCGGCGCGCAGAATGCGCGGGCGCGTGGCCTGGCGTTGCGCTTCGGCGAGCTTCGGAATATCGCTTTCGTTCGGGTCGGTGCCGAATTTGTTCGCGAAGGTTTTGGCTACGTCGGTGGCGAGTTTATGCACGGCGGGCACGACGATATGCGAGGGCATCTGGTCGTCGAGTTGCTGGATCTGTTCGCCAAGATCGGTTTCCACCACCGCAATGCCGCGCGCCTCCAGATACGGGCGCATTTCGCATTCCTCGGTCAGCATCGACTTGCTCTTGACCAGCAGGCGCGCGCCGCGCGAGCGCAGAATCTGATGAACGATGCGGTTATGTTCCTCCGCATCCTTGGCCCAATGCACGGTCACGCCGTTAGCCGTGGCGTTGCGCTCGAATTCTTCCAGATAATCGGGCAAATGCGTGAGCGTATGCTCCTTGATCGCCGAAGCGAGCGAACGCAGCGCCTCCCATTCGGGAATGCCGTGCACTTCCACATCGCGCGCGGAACGCAAATCCCACAGACGCTTGTCGTGAAACGCAATGTGTTTTTCGTCGGCGATAAACGTTTTCGAATACGCTGCATGATCGACGCGCTTCATGCCGTGGCTCCGTTGAGAATCTGGGCGATGTGAATGAACTTGAGGCCGAGACCGAGACGATCCGAGCAGCCTTTCTGGTGCATCAGGCACGACGAATCGGCCGAGACGATATATTCGGCGCCGTTGCGCTGATGGTCGCGGACCTTGTCGCCACCCATGCGCGCGGAGACGGGTTCTTCGGAAACGCAGAAAGTGCCGCCGAAACCGCAGCATTCATCGGGACGATCGGGTTTGATGAACTCGATGCCTGCGACGTTGTTCAGCAGCGCGAGCGGTTTCGAAAAGAAGGGTTCGTCGATTTCCGACATGCTCGCGGTCCGCAGCGCGCGCAGCGTGCCACAACTATTGTGCAGCCCGACCTTGTGAGGAAACGACGCCCACGGAAATTCGCGCACCTGCAAGACGTCGTGAATGAATTCGACGAGTTCGTAGGTGTTGCGGCGCACGGTGTGGGTGTCGCGCGTCTGATCGGCGGCCGTGAGATGGTCGCGCACGTGATGCACGCAACTGCCGCTCGGCGAGACGATGTAATCGTAGCCGGTGAAATTGCGCACGAAGAGATTTTCGGTGGCGGCGGCCTGCTTTTCGCAGCCGCTATTGCCCATGGGCTGACCGCAACAGGTCTGATCCAGCGGATAGTCCACGGAGCAGCCCAGACGCTCCAGCAATTGCAGGGTGGCGACGCCCACTTCGGGGAAGAAGGCGTCGATAAAACACGGTATAAACAGCGCGACTTTCATGGCATCGGCTCCTCGAACTGAACCTGCGGAGAGCGAGCCGTCGGGCCGCCCGGATGCAGGGGAACGAGCAGTGTGCCGGTGCGCGGTTGCGAGGGAATTTCGCGCCGGTGCGCGTGGATTACATTCGTAACGCGGCGTGTAACCGAGTGCTCCGTGAACTCAATTCACGTCCGGATCGTTGAGTGTTTTGAAATTCACCTTTCACAATCGGATGGCGTTGAATAATAGGGGTTTCTCTACAATACAGGCTCATTTCAGAAGCAGGGAGCCAATGCATGGGCCACTCCAGATCCAGAAAAAACAATCGCCAGGGAGTGACCCGCAGCAAGCTGTTGCCGCTCTCCGGCGCGATGGTGCAGGCCACCTCGCTGCAAAACCATCTCGCGCTCGAAGCGCTGCGTAGCCGCCACGGTGCGAGCCTGCATGTGACGTTTCTGTTTCGCGCCGTCTACCTGACTTATCTGATGAGCGACCTGAACGATCAAAGCCGCGAGATCGAGGTGTTTCAGGAAGCCGAAGCCGCATTGTGCCGTTGCAGCAGCCGCGCGGAAGATCAGGGCGCGTGGCACCTGAACGACGCGGAAATCGAAGCGCTCAAGACGGTGCTGAGCCTGCACGACTGGCAGCTTCAAACCGTTCCCGCGCAGCGCTATGAATCGTCGTGCGCTCATCTGCTGAACTTCGTGATGGATAGCGGCTGCTCGGTGATTCCCGCCTGCGAAATCGCCGTTTGAAGCGCCGTTTGAAGTTTTACGTCGCATAAAGAAGACGCCCCGCCAGGATCAACCTGCCGGGGCGTTCTTTATTGCCGTCTCGTTCGTTACACCGCGCGGCGCACCATCAATTCCTTGATTTTGCCGATGGCACGGGTCGGATTCAAACCCTTCGGGCACACGTCCACGCAATTCATGATCGTGTGGCAGCGGAACAGGCGATACGGATCTTCGAGATTGTCCAGACGCTCGCCGGTGGCTTCGTCGCGGCTGTCCGCGATAAAGCGGTAAGCCTGCAACAAACCCGCCGGGCCGACGAATTTATCCGGGTTCCACCAGAAGCTCGGACACGAAGTCGAGCAGCTCGCGCACAGAATACATTCGTACACGCCGTCGAGTTCGTCGCGTTGATCCGGTGTTTGAAGCCGTTCTTTCTCGGGCGGCGGCGTATCGTTGATCAAATACGGCTTGATCGAGTGATACTGATTAAAGAAGTGCGTCATGTCCACGATCATGTCGCGCACGACCGGCAGGCCGGGCAACGGGCGCAGCACGATTTTCTGCGGCAGATCGTTCAGGTTCGTGAGGCACGCGAGACCGTTCTTGCCGTTGATGTTCATGGCGTCCGAACCGCACACGCCTTCGCGGCACGAGCGGCGGAACGACAGTGTTTCGTCCACTTCCTTGAGCTTCACCAGCGCGTCGAGCAGCATGCGCTCGTGCGTGAGATCCAGCTCGTAGGTTTGCATGCGCGGCGCGGCGTCCTTGTCGGGATCGTAGCGATAGACTTCAAAAATGCGTTTAGCCATTTCCAGTTCCTTGTGACAGGCGTGCGCGATCAGAACGTACGCGGCTTGGGCGGCACCGACGCGACGCTCATCGGCTGCATCTGCACCGGCTTGTAGTCGAGGCGATCGCCTTCGCTGTACCACAGCGTGTGACGCAGCCAGTTCTGATCGTCGCGTTCCTTGTGCTCGCTCGGCGCGTGTGCGCCGCGGCTTTCCTTGCGCGCTTCCGCCGAGACCATCGTCGCGCGCGCCACCTCGATCATGTTCGCCACTTCGAGCGCTTCCACGCGCGCCGTGTTGAACACCTTCGACTTGTCTTTCAGATGCAGATCGCCGACGCGTTGCGCCACCTCACCGATCATCTTGACGCCTTCGGCCATGAGTTTTTCGGTGCGGAACACGCCCGCGTGATTCTGCATGGTCGAGCGGATATCGCGCGCCACGGCCTGCGTGTGCTCGCCCGATGTCGATTTTTCCAGCTGGTTCAAACGCGAGAGGGCGAAGTCGGCGGCATCGGCGGGCAGCGGTTTGTGGCTGCGAATGGTTTTCACATGATCGATGATGTGATTGCCGGCCGCGCGGCCGAACACCACGAGATCGAGCAGCGAGTTCGTGCCCAGGCGGTTCGCGCCGTGCACCGAGACGCACGAGCATTCGCCCACGGCGTAGAAGCCGTTGATCGGATCCTTGAAGCCCTTCGACGTGCCCACGACCTGGCCATGAACGTTGGTGGGAATGCCGCCCATCTGATAGTGGATGGTGGGCACGACCGGAATCGGCTCCTTGATCGGATCGACGTTGGCAAAGCGAATGGCGATTTCGCGAATCGACGGCAGGCGCTTCATGATGGTCTCGGCGCCGATATGCGAGAGGTCGAGCAGAATATGATCCTGCTTCGGACCCACGCCACGGCCTTCGATAATCTCTTGCCCCATCGAACGCGAAACAAAGTCACGCGGCGCGAGATCCTTCAGCGTCGGCGCATAGCGTTCCATGAAACGTTCGCCATTCGAATTACGCAGAATG
>NZ_FNZM01000046.1 GCF_900109265.1 Paraburkholderia tropica | reverse complement strand
TTCCAGTCACCATCTTGCCTTACGCGCACGCGAATGGACGAACGGCCCAGCTGAGCCGCTTACGTATTTCCATCGGGTAGGGTTGTCGCTTTCGGCGGGACTACCATTTCCAGTACTTTCCGCCTTCATGGAGCAACATCCCGAGATTGAACTCGATCTTGATTTCACTGACCGGCTGGTCGATGTTATCGATGAAGGATTTGATGTCGTCATTCGCGGGAGTGTGCTTCGGGACTCACGGCTGGTATCTCGTCCGCTGGGCTCCTGGCGCGCCTGTCTGGTCGCCGCGCCAGAATATTTGAAACGAAGGGGAATCCCTAAGAACCCGGACGATCTTTTGAATCATGCGTGTCTACACTATCGCTGGACACCTACTGGAAAACTGTACCAATGGCCGCTGCGCCAATCGACATTCACAGTGCCAGGCAGCGTCGCTGCCTTTGACGGCGGTGTGCAACAGCTTGGACATGTTGCTTTATATGGCTCTGTCAGGACGCGGGATCGCATGTGTGCCCGATTTCTCTGTCAAGAACGCGCTGGCCGATGGACGGCTGAAAGCCATACTGCACCCGTACGTGGCGGACTCCAACAGTATCCACGTGGTGTGGCCGAGCGGCCGGAAAATGACGCCAAAGGTGCGGGTATTTGTGGATTTCGTATGCGCGAATTTTGGCAGGCACCTCGTCACTAGATCCGAAGAACCGAAACGACAAAAGGCTCGGACGTCCGCTTGAATGCAGACTCTTCGGGAGCGGTAATCGAGGGTAATCGGCCTTGAACGTGGGGAAGATCATCCTGACGAAGAGTTGAGCTGTGACGGCAGGCTGCAGGATCCGCTCTGACTTGGATCGCTGAAACTCGTCGCGCTTCGGCCACCTATCGCTGGCGATTGAAAGTCGCATCTTGGCGAGGCTGTGTCAAAACTCGAAACTACGGGGTTGTCGGGTGTCGCTTTTCCCTTCCGGTGTGCCGCGAAGCCGATACAGAGCGTTCTGGTGGGGCGACTTCCTCGCTCGATGTCGAATTCGCACGTTTTGACACAGCCTCGACCGAACTCGGTCTGTCCCGTCGCTTCAGAGCAGGCTCTCTATAAACGCATCTAACGGTCAATCGCACATTCACTTTGCGAGCGCCTGACGGCGACATCCGTCGGCAAAGTGGTGGTCTCGCAGCGCTAAGGCGGGCAAAGCTCCACCTACGCGCACGTCAAGAAGAGACGGGTGAGCCGATCCGGGGCGTGCGTTGTCATTTTCGGCCTGAAAACGCCTCCCCAATCTGCCGCGACCGCTTGACCTCATCGCTGTGCAGATAGATAGATGTCGTCGACACTGAGGCGTGCCTCAGATTATCTCGAACAGTGGTCAACTCCGCACCACGTCCTAGAGCATGCGTTGCATGCGTATGCCGCATCCAGTGCGGACTCGCGCGACGCAGCTTCTCCGCGAGCGGCGCGTGGTCCGCCTCGATTGCGTTGGCGGCCAGCAGGAAGAAGCGACGCATCACCATCCACAGGCGAACGCTGCTGATGCTCGTGCCCGCTGCACCCGCGCTATCCGCTTCGAGACTGCCGATGACCGGTGTTTCCGGGCGCCAGTGCAACTGCGTGACCGGTAGCCCGCGTTCGGCCAGATAGCGCGCGAGCGCGTCCCAGGCAAGCGGCGGCAGCGCGACGCGCGCCAGCTTTTTCCCCTTGCCGGTGACGCGCAGCCAGTAATCGCCGCGCGGATCGGTCTCGACATGGCCGAGCGCCGCGCCGACGAGCTCACTGGCACGCAGTCCCGTCGCGTACCCGAAGTCCAGCAGGAACCGCAGCCGCCGCGCAGCGGCCGCTGTCCAGTCGTACGACCATTCCAGGCCGTCCGCGATCGTCCGCACGAGCGCCCATTCGCCTTCGCTGAAGGCGTGCGAGGTATCAAGCACGTTCGATCCGGTCGCGTCCCGCACCTTGACGCCCGCAAACGGATTGGCCAGCACATAACGCTGCTCGATGAGCCAGCGGAACAGGGCGCCCAGGATTGACAGCGCGTGCGCAACTGAGCGTGCGGAAAGGCTCCCGTTGAACGGCCGCCAGTCGGGCGAGCTACGTGGGCGCACCGGCCCGACCCAGCGGCCGCGCGGAGATGGATGGCGCAGGAAGGCACGGTAGGCGATGGCATCCTCGGTCGTGAGCGAGGACAGTGCCCGGCCGCGCTCGACGATCGCCCACAGGATCAGCCGCTCGGCTTCCTTGCGGTAGGTGCGTTGCGTCGCAGGTGACTCGTGCAAGGCAAGCCAGGTCTGGACGGCCTGATAGTCGTTGGTCGCATCGAGCGTGCAGGTAGCGGCGGGGGCACGGAAGGTGCCTTCGGAGCCATCGACCTCGTTTGGCAGGCTGATTGATTCCCACGGCACGATGGGACTTTGCCGGCTGGCGACGATCAACGCACGCGCCTTCTCGGTGAGCGCCGGCCACGCGGCGAAGAACGCCTCGATTGCCTGCGCGCTCGCCGCGCCCAGCCCCGGCACGACTTTCCACCACTGACGGCGGCGCGGAATGCGCACGGTGAGATCGGCGAGCGTCGTGATGCCATACGCCTGCAGCGCCCGCACGGCCCGCGGCGCGAACCACTGGGCGATGTCGTCGGCGATCTGGGGTTCGGGCGGGCGTGTGGTGCGGAGAGCTTCGATCGCCTGGGCGACCGCTTTCGCTTGCTGCGTCCGCTCTTCCGCCGGATGATCGAGCAGAGTGGCTAGATCGTCACGGTGCGCAGCACGCGCGAGCGTGACCAGCCGGCGCCGGATCCGGCCGAGCACGCCGCGTGCCGATTTGCCGTCACCCAGCGCTGTGGGCAGGTAACGCTCGACCGCGGGACGCACGGCGACGCCGGCGTACCACGCGCGCAGCGCGGCGAGCTCCGCGGCATCGGGGAAGCCGGACGTTTCAGGATGAACAGGTTCGGCCGGGGCGGGCAGGGCAGTGTGGCACGTTTTCATACATCCGAGTTTAATCTATAAATATGCACCTTATGATAAGAAAACTTATCTTAATGGAATGGCCGTGCCGCACTTTTTTGGAAAAAACGTGAACGTTCACGCAAGGAAAGTTGTGTCTAAACGGCAAGCAAACTTGTGTCTATCGATCCGGCCTTCTGTAGCCGTCAACGAAATACAGCTTAAAAAGACGTTCGGATTCCCGCACTCCTGCGTCCGTGAAGACCACGTATTTCGCTTTGTTGACAGGATGAGCAATGAGGCCTCGATCATGAAGTCTGGTGCCCCTCGGTTCTCTGGTAGCTTCTGAGACAGTGGGTGCATAGAGCGATGAAGCCTGCGGAAGGGGTTTGCAGCGCAGCGCGATTTGCGCCAAGATGGGGCAGGTCGCCCGGTGTTCCCTGCAGGTCAGACAGCATTTCCCCACGACATGGCCGTCCGCTTCGAACTCGTTGCCCTTGCGCTGCCCCCCGGCTGCGCCCCCGAATCGCTTCCACCACCGGTCGTGGCATTGGTCGCCGCGTGCTGGCCGGGGATGAGCCGCGCGCAGTTGCTTGATCGCGCGCGGCGCCTGGCCCTGCGCATGTCGTTGCGGGCGCGACCTGAAGCCGGGTCCGGCGGCCTGCAGCTGTATTCGCTGGTGCTGGTCGCGGAGGGCGTCCGCGCCGAGCTCGTGGCGCACGTGCGCCGTCTCGCGCGCCGTCGTACCGCACGCCGCGCGAAGGTCTCGCTGCCGCCCCAACGGGATGAGCGACAGCAGGGACTTTTCTTCTAGCCGTTCATCCTGGGGTGCGGACGGGGTAGGCCAAGGAAGCCGGCCGGAAGTTCTGCGCCGCCGAGCTACAGAGAACCGACGACGACGGGGGCAACTTGGTCGGGCCAGGGCCCGGGGCGAACTGGATCAAGAATGCGAGTAACTGCGGCGGGTTTCTGAGCTGCGGATCCGGGTCGTTTGTTAGGGCCGGTACAAATTTCACTTCCGGACTGGATCAGCTTTCACTTCGTCGGACGCCAGCGATTCACTCAATTCGCTCGACGAACTGCGTCCGATCGAATGGTGCGTCGTATGGCTCTGGCCAATACTCGACCACGCGGGTGATTTTTCCGCATTCGACGGTAAAGAACGAAATTGCTCTCGCGTTCACTGCGCCATCCGTGACGGATACGTCCGAAACGGCCTCATACCCGGCTGTGACGACGCGATTTATCGTGAAGGCCCACGGACCTTTCGCTGGGTACGCAGCGTTGAACCGAGCGAAATTCTCAGCACCTCGAATTCTCTCCTTAGACTGAGGCCAATCAAGGACGAAATCATCCGCGAGCACCGCCCCGACGGCGTCAAAGTCGTTTTTGGCCATAAGTCGCCAAAACTCGTGAATCACATCTCGTGCGGCCGTCGGATCGATAGTCATAACGTCGAATTCGTGAGCGAGGTTGAGCCCAGACGATTGTTGACGATCATAAATGCGATGTCGAGTGACCGCTCCTGGCCCGACTAGTGCCCGACGACCGCGCGGCCACCGCCTCGACCGGTTGAATCCGCCACCCACAAGGGACCGTCGAGTCGCTCGATACCGGATATTCCGAGAGGTGGGGTGAGCATTGTACGGGGGGAAGCATTCGACGTCTCGGGTGTCCGGCGAGGCGAAAGTCCGTCAGCTAATCAGCCTGGGAAAGCTGAAAGACGTTTCCCTCGGGATCCTCTCCGTCGCACATCAACTGAGCGAAGCCGTCATAGCGTTTCAACTCACGCATTCGAACACCCGCGTCCAATAGCTTATCGCGTAACTCCGACAGCCCTGACTCGACAGAGAAGACCATTTTTGCATTCGACGTGTTAGTGTGCTTCGGCAGCCCGCGATACGGCGCCCCCACTCTGTGGAAAGCAATCTCAATTCCACCGGCTTTCATCACTGCCCATTCGTTTTCGATTTCTTCCGTGACTAAAAATTCGAAATGGGTCTGGTAGAAGGACTTCAGCAATCCAACATCACGGACGTAAAGTATCAACCTGGACATAAGCACTGGCATTGGGCTCTCCGAAAATGTTGGATTTGGCGATGCTCTCGGATTGTCGTCGATTTTGATCGTCTGCGATTGCGTGGCGTTAGCGGTGCGCAAGACGAGTTCCTGTTGGCGGCGACAGCGCAGAATCTGCGGAGAATGGCGAAGTGGTTGATGCCGATGACCGAACCGGCGGAGGCGACGCCCGCTTGATGGCATCGGGGTATGCCCCCGACGTTAGCTTCGGCACCGGCAGCTTCGACAAACCAGGCCGACCGGCCAAAGCACCGTCGCAGCGATGCTGCGAAACGAGTTTTTCAACGGAATCGGCCGACCAGAGCCCCACGACCGTGCGCAGCGATCACCCCGCCCGCGTTTTCGATGCAAAAGGCATAAAACGACCCGAAGCGGTCGGCCGCCGCTCCGGCACGAATGTCGGCTGAAGTACTGCTAGCCGACAGATGAAACGATTCGCCCGCAGTTTTATACGGTGCGGAGCGCTACCCCACGACGATCTATCGAAATCGGACTTGCGATCGGCTGAGGAAGGTCTCCGGAAAAGGTCAAACTGCACCACTCAACGGAGCAGAGATCGCGCAGTCTGTTCGCACCGTCGAGTGAGTGCTTGACAGATGCAGCGATTCGGCCGCTTTCGCACAGTCTCGCCGTACCCAAATTTAGCGACAGGCTGGCAGAATTGCGGCCGGAGCGAGGTTGAGTTCTCTCGCGTAAGCGTCCAGGTGTTCCCCGACGTGGGCCTTTAACGTCTCGATGAATCGCTTAATTTTCGCGTCAACGAACTGGCGCGACGGATAGACAGCGTAGACATTGCGGACGTGTGTATGGTACTGCGGCAGCACGCGAACGAGCGAGCCGCTGCGCAGGTCCTCTATCGCGGAGAACGCCGCGAGGAGGCCGATGCCGGCCCCGTCTCGCAGGGCTTGTGACATCGAGTCCATGTCGTTGACGCTGAAGTGCGCTCCGGTTGGGCGAAAGGTTGCGTCGCCGGAGGCGCTCTGAAGATGCCACTCGTCGGGCGCGTAATCGACGGTCCCGAGCAGAACGCAGTGATGGTCGATCAGGTCTTCCGGGTACGTCGGCGCCGGATGCGCTGCCAGATACTCGGGTGATGCTGCGAGGATGCAATGACTCGTGCCTATGTTCTGGCTGACGTAGGCGGAATCGGGTAGCGTTCGCGTAATCACAATACCGACGTCAAGTTGTTCTTCGAGCAGATTCGGCATGCGCTGTGACAGCAGGAGGTCGACCGAGACCTCCGGATACGAGTTGCGGTACGCCATAACAGCGCGAGTTACCAGATTGCGTCCTAGGCCGGGCACCGAGTGCACGCGCAAGGTGCCGCGCGGCTCCAGCAGAGCGTCTCGCGCCTCGGCCTCCGCGTGCTCCACGTCGGCCAGAATGGCGACACACCGGTCGTAGAACCGCCGCCCTGCGTCGGTGATGACAAGACGGCGCGTCGAGCGCTGCATGAGCCGGGTGTCCAGCGACTCCTCAAGCACCGAAACAGCGCGAGAAATGTTTCCTACAGTCGTGTCGAGGTGGTTAGCAACCGCAGTGAAGCTCCCCATTTCGACAACTTTTGCAAAAACCGACATGTTATATAACTTGTCCATCCCACCTGTCCCGTTCGTCTGAATTCTTCGTCTCGATACCCCGCCGGGCGGTCCACGTGCCACGGTGCGCGGGCACCCGCCCATCATAGGCGAGAGCCGCATTGCGTGTCGGTAAGCGTAACCTGGCAGGTCGATCGGATTTTCCCTCCCACCGAAAGAATCATTCTTTCTGCCCTGGCTAAAACCGCGGGGTCATCCCGCCTAGACTGGGTTCCGAAGACAGGCTCTCACTGACAGCCGTAAGCCAAAGCCGCTTTCTCCAGATTGGTTTGACCTGACCACGTCGGAGAAGCTCCGTTATCTGGCTGGGCATGAAGGTTGATTGCTTTGGATCACTAACTATATTGAGGTTGAGAAAATGAACGCTCACTACGACGCCCTCTATCTTTTCATCAACGGCGAATGGATTGCTGCCAGCGAACGCAATACCGCTCCGGTCGTCAATCCCGCAACGCTGCAGGAACTGGGCCACGTGCCGCTTGCAACGGCAGCTGACCTTGAGCAGGCATTGCAAACCGCGAAGCGCGCGTTTGACGTATGGCGCAATACGGTGCCGGCGGAGCGGGCACATATTCTCAAAGATGGTGCGAACCTGATTCGCGAGCGCGCCGCACACATCGCCGAACTGCTGACGCTGGAAGAGGGCAAGCCGCTCGCCGAGAGCCGCGATGAAGTCCTGCGTGCGGCGGAATACTTCGAGTGGTTCGCAGAAGAAGCGCGTCGTATCGACGGTCGCGTTGTGCCGTCTAATCGCCCTGGCGTGCAACAACTGGTGAAGAGGCAGGCCATCGGCCCGGTCGCCGCTTTCACGCCGTGGAATTTCCCGGCCATCACCCCCGCCCGCAAGCTCTCGGCGGCACTGGCCGCTGGCTGTAGCGTCATTATCAAGCCGGGCGAGGAGAGCCCCGCGACGGCGCTCGCGCTTGCCCGCGCACTCGACGACGCAGGCTTGCCCAAGGGCGTGCTGCAGGTGGTCTTCGGCGTTCCCGATGAGGTGTCGAAGACGCTGATTGCGTCGCCGATTATCCGCAAGGTGACGTTCACGGGCTCCGTTCCCATCGGTCGACTGCTCGCCGCGCGGGCCGCCGAAGGCGTGAAGCCTATTACGCTTGAACTTGGCGGCCACGGCCCCGTGCTCGTGTTCAAGGACGCCGACGTCGAACGTGCTGCTGTCGAGGGCGCTGCGAACCGCTTCCGCGGCACCGGCCAGGTCTGCATCTCGTCGACACGCTTCCTGATTCAGCGTGAGGTGTACGACGAGTTCGCCGAGCACTTCGTGGCTGCTACCCAGTCGCTCAAGGTGGGCGACGGCATGCAACCTGGCACGCAGGTTGGCCCGCTCGCGAATCCGCGCCAGATCGCCAAGATGGAAGAACTCATCGCCGATGCCGTAGCGCGCGGCGCAAAACTACTCGCCGGCGGCAAGCGCATCGAGCGCGAGGGCTACTTCTTCGAACCGACCGTACTCGCCGACGTACCGATGGACGCTCGCGTGATGCACGAGGAGCCGTTTGGTCCGATTGCGGTGCTGATGCGTTTCGACCAGCTGGAAGACGGCCTCGCCGAAGCGAACCGCCTGCCGTACGGTCTCTCGGCCTACGCGTTCACTAACAACGCCCGCACTGCCATCGACGTTGGCGACGGGTTGGAGGCCGGCATGATTGGCATCAACCAATACCGCATCGTGTCCACCGAGCTTCCGTTCGGCGGCCTCAAGGAAAGCGGCATCGGCTCGGAAGGTGGCACCGAAGGCATCGGGTTCTATCTCACCAACAAATTCATCAGCCAGATCTGAGGAGCACCCAATCATGTCAAAAGCCAATTTCGACAGCCCGCGTGAAGCCGCGCGCGCGTTCACGCCGAAGCTCGCAGCACTCGTCGACGACGTGCTGTTTCCGCAGATCTGGGCAGACACGGCGTTGTCGCCGCGTGACAGAAGTCTTGTGACTGTTGCCGCTTTGATTGTTGGCGGGCATCTCGATGAGCTTCCCGCGCATCTGCGGCGTGCCGTCAGCAACGGCGTCACGCGCGAAGAGCTCGCGGCAACCATTACCCACCTCGCGTTCTACGCGGGTTTTCCGGCCGCTATCTCGGCTTCCGCCGCCGCGCAATCGACGCTCGGCGACGTACAGGCATAACAGGACACGCAATCATGAAAGCCATCACATTCAACGAGTTCGGCGATGCCGACGTTCTCAAACTAGCCGACGTTCCAGACCCGGAAGTGCGCCCCGACGACCTGCTGGTCCGTGTATATGCTGCAGGCGTGAACCGCGCTGACCTCACGCATCGACGCGGCGGTTACGGTCGGCCGAATTTCGGCGACTCGACCATCATGGGGCTGGAAATCGCGGGCGAAGTGCTCGAGGTGGGCGCGTCGGTCGAAGGCTATCAAGTGGGCGACCGCGTAATGGGTGTGGTCGGCGGCGGCGCGTATGCCGAACTCGCGCGCATCGACTGGCGCATGGCGATGCCGATTCCGGAGCAGCTCGACTATGTGCACGCGGCTGCCATCCCTGAAGTATTCGTCACGGCACATGAAGCGATGATGCATCTCGGGCGGCTCACGCAGGGCGATTCCGTACTCATTCATGCGGCGGCGGGCGGCGTCGGCTCGGCCGCCGTCCAGCTAGCCTACGCGGCTGGAGCGACTGTATTTGCGACTGCCGAGGCGACGAAGCTGGAACGTGTTGTTCAGCTGGGTGCCGACCATGTCATCGACTACCGCACGCAGGACTTCGCAGCTGTCGTTGCTCAGAAGACTGGTGGGCGGGGCGTCGATGTCGTGATTGATTTCGTCGGGGAGCCGTATTTTGCGCGCAATATTGCTTCCCTCGCGCACGGGGGGCGTCTCGTGCAAGTCGGGATTCTGGGTGGCGGCGGGCAGGTGAGTGTCGACCTGGAGACCATTCTGTATCACCACATCCAGATTATCGGCACGGTCATGAAGTCGCGCGCCCAGGCGGAAAAGCACGCGATGGTCCGGCGTTTCGGTGAACGTTGGCTCAACTGCTTCTCTGGCGGTCGGCGCCTCGAGCCCGTGGTTGATAGTACATTTCCTCTCGCGCGTGCGGCGGACGCCCATCGACGCATGGAGTCGTCGGCGAACGTTGGGAAAATCATCCTGACGAAGAGTTGACGAGTTAAGCTGCGGCGGCAGGCTGGCAAACGCTCCGACTTGGGTGGCTGAAACTTGTTGAGTTTCAGCCGCCTATCGCTGCCCGCTGAGTGTCGCATCTTGAGGCAAAGGGGACGCTCAGGCTGCTGACGACAGACGCCAGCCTGCGCGGAATGCGGAAGCTGGCGTCTGTCGCACGAAAGCGAGGTGCTGATTGGCGATCGGGACACATTTTCCACGCATCAGCTGTCCAGACACGTGCGCAACTTTCGTGCGAGACGATCTGCTTCACGCGCATTGGCGATATTCGCGAAGCCCATAACGAGGCCGCGCGGCGTGCGCCGCGCGTGGCCATTCGCGTACCAGATCGAAAGCGGCAGCACCGCGAGCCCCGCCTCGCGGGCGCGCGCGGCGACGGCGATGTCGTCGACGGGGTCATCGGGGCCTTCGGCGAACTGCGCCGTGAACTGTATTCCACCTGCCGGCAAGTCGACAACCAGTCGTTCGCCAAACACCTGCTCCAGCGCGTGTACGACCAGCGTGCGCCGCTCGCTATACAACGCACGCATCCGCTTCAGATGCCGCGCAAAATGCCCCAGCTCAATGAAATCCGCCACGGTCGCCTGCAATAGCGTCGGCGATCCGGCGTTCATGCTGTGCGCCACCCGTTCGACGCGCTCGACCGCCCGCTCCGGCACCACCGTATAGGCGAGCCGCAAACCGGGAAACAGCACCTTGCTGAATGTGCCGCAATAGATCACGTGATCGTGCTTGTCGATGCTTTTCAACGCCGGCAATGGCCGGCCCAGATAACGAAACTCGCTGTCGTAGTCGTCTTCGACGATCCAGCTGGATACTTTCTCTGCCCAGTCCAGCAGCGCCATGCGTCTTGTGAGCGACAACGTATGGCCGAGTGGGCTCTGATGCGACGGCGTGACCAGTGCGAAGCGCGCCTGCGCATCCAGCAGCTTACCGCGCTCGACGTTGATCCCCGAGTCGTCCACCGGCACAGGCACCAGTTGGACACCGGTCTCGGCTAGAAAACCGCGCGCGAACAAATAGCCGGGATCCTCGAACCACACGCGATCGTTCGGACGGGCGAGACTGCGCAACACGAGCTCAAGCGTCGCACGGTAACCACCAGTAACGAACACCTGTTCCGGCAGGCAGGTCACGCCGCGCGATAGCCCGAGGTAGGTGGCGATATGTTCGCGCAGCGGCCGGTAGCCGGCCGGGTCGGGGTACGCGAACATCGCAAGTTCGCCGCTGCGCGCGCGACGCGAAACGAGCCGGTTCCATAGCTTGCTCGGAAACGCATCGAGCGCCGGCAGCCCTGGTTGCAACGGCCGCGGCTCGCCGCTCATGGCGACGGCGATGGCCAACCGACGCGGCGGCGCCGGTTGACCGCCGCGCGAATCGCCAGGCGCCTCCGGCGTGCCAGTTCCTTCGGCGCTCTGGCTATCGTGTGTGTCCTGAACACCTTGCGCACGCAACGAGTGCATCACCGATGCCGGGAGCGACGGCGATATGAACGTGCCTGCCGCACCGCGCATTTGCAGGTAGCCCTCGTCGACGAGGATCGTGTAGGCCAGTTCCACCGTGCCCCGTGCCGTGTTCAGTTGCGTGGCGAGGCTGCGCAGCGCGGGCACGCGATCGCCGGGCCGTAAATGCCCTGCTGCGATCGCGGTCCTGAAACGCTCGCAGATCTGCAGATAGATCGGCAATTGCTGCTGCCGGTCGATTTCGATGGTCAATGAGGGAGTCGGCACGGTGATGGCGGTCTCGCGGGCAAGCGGCACAGAACCGACTTGGACTAGTCGGCTCGACGATTCTTGTCACTTTTCGCTAGAACATGATTCTTCCACAATAGTCTCTCGCGATGCGACTGCGGTGAACACTTTCACGCAATACGAGGCCCGCCGGCGCACCGCACGTTCAAATACTTTCATCTGGAGAATCTGCAATGAAGATCGTCGTGATTGGTGGTTCCGGCCTGATCGGCTCACGTGTGGTCAAGCTGCTCAGCAAGGCGGGTCATGAGGCACTTGCTGCGTCGCCGCGTACCGGTGTAAGCGCGGTGACGGGCGAGGGCCTGAGCCGTGCGCTGGCAGGTGCGGACGTTGTAGTGGATGTGACGAACGCGCCGTCATGGGAGCCGCAGGCGGTGCTCGACTTCTTCCGCACCTCGGCACGCAACATCGGCAAGGCCGAAGTGGCCGCAGGGGTGCGCCATCACGTCGCGCTATCAATCGTCGGCTGCGACCGCACGGAGGAGAACGCGTATTTCACTGCCAAGGTCGCGCAGGAAGAGGCAATCGAAGCGGCGGGCGTGCCGTATACGATCGTGCGCGCGACTCAGTTCATGGAGTTCATCGGCGGCATCGCGGACTTTGGCACGGACGGCGGCACGGTGCGCATCGGCGACGGACTGTTTCAACCGATCGCCGCAGACGACGTCGCGGCGAACCTCGCACAAGTCGCGCTCGCCGCGCCGTTGAACGGCACGGTCGAGATCGCCGGCCCAGACCGCGCGCCCTTCGCGGAGATCGTCACGCGCTATCTGCAATCAGTAGGCGACCCACGCCCGGTGGTGATGGATCGCGAAGCCCGGTACTACGGTGGCCGTGTCGAGGAACAGTCGCTCGTGCCGCTTGGCGACGCGAGGATCGGCTGCGTCAGTCTCGACCAATGGCTGGCACCGGCTAAAAAGGGTTGACTGCCTGTTGATGCGAAACCTGAATCATTGCCACTACATTTTCCCTCAAGAGTTCATGGAATCACGTTTGCACGCGTCCCAACCCTCTTCGTGCGAAATCTATGTCCGGTTCGCAATACCAGGTTGTTCCTTCTTCAGTCTACGCCGTGAACATGTCTGGACACCGGCATTAGGTACGTCCGGTGAAGGGCCGTTATACGCGATCTAACCGATGTCCCCATGTCTGCGCAACGGTTAGGATGGAGGGCTGCTTCTGGCCGCACTGCGCCACACAACCGGGCACACCGCTCGCGCCCAGCCCCGCGCCTCGTGCAACAGGCATAACCGGCCCATTTCGGCCATTGGCGCAAATGCGCCGGTTGGCTCGTCGGGGGCTAGCGAGCGCTTTTATTTTTTTCGTCCACGTTCTACCCTGATTTACGTAGGCTTGCTGTAGCTACTACCGCTTCGTTCGGACCGGCATGGCGCCACGGTAATTAGTTTCTCTCCGCGGCTGTCGTCGCCGTTGCCGCGTGGTCGCTCGTGCCAATCCGATGTCAAGGGAGACTTTTGTGGTCCAAGGTTGCTTTTTGCCTCAAGGTTTCGCCAATCTCAGCGCGGTTGAGATTGATCACCGCTATCGGCTCCTGATTGATGCAGTTCATGACTACGCGATCTTCATGCTCGACCACGCCGGAAACGTTGCCAGCTGGAACCCCGGTGCGCAACGAGCCAAGGGGTATTTGCCAGACGAAATCTTAGGGCGGCACTTCTCCGTTTTCTATACCGAAGAAGACGCGCGCGCGGGGAAGCCCGCGCGATTCCTGGCTGCTGCGAGAGATCACGGCCGAGCACAGGACGAGGGGTGGCGCGTTCGAAAGGACGGAAGTCGGTTCTGGGCAAACGTTGTTATCTCCGCAGTCCGCGACGAGGCTGGCGAGCTGGTGGGCTTCGCCAAGATCACCCGCGATTTGACCGAGACCCGGCGACTCAACGAGCTGGAACGGGTGGCCGCCGACTCGGCACTCGTGCAGCGCGCTGAGGAAAACGAGAGGAAGCGCATTGCGCGCGAACTTCACGACGATCTTGGTCAGCGGATCTCCGCACTGAAAATGACCTTTGCACTCTATGAGGCGGAGATCTCACAGCATGTTCCGGCGGCAGTTCTGGATTGTTTGACAGGAACCCGGGAACTCGCCACCCAGCTCGACGGAATGGCCGCCGCGATGCGACGTATCGCGGCTGATCTGCGTCCGCCAGTTCTGGATGATCTGGGACTCGAAGCAGCACTCGAGTGGATGACAGAGAACTTTGAGCAGCGCTACGGTGTGCCGGCACAGTGTCAGATAAGCGTTGACGAATTGCACCTCAACGACCTGGCTGAAATCTCCCTTTTCCGCGTGGTGCAGGAGGCGCTGACGAATGTCGCACGGCATGCCAAGGCCATGCAAGTGGCCGTGACGCTATCTGCGGACGACCAGGACTGTCATCTGTGCATCCGGGACGATGGCGTCGGCCTCCCGAAAGAATGGAAGCTCCGGCCTGACGCATTTGGCCTTCGCGGCATGCGGGAACGAATCGCTCAGCTGGGCGGAAACCTGTTCGTTGAGGGCAAACCCGGCAACGGGGTGACAATTGCCGCGAAGGTGCCGCTGTCACGAATCAGCGGCGCAAATTAGTTCCTCCGGCGTTTTTTCCGTTGGCAAGCGTAGACCGCATTGAAAGTGTCCGTTGCGACATTAATCGTGTCACCGCGCGCGGTACAGCCGATCCGGTGCCAACCGGAGGGCGCAGAGGCGCGACTGCGGCAAGCACATGCCGCGCGAACTTCTGGTGTCGACCCACTTCGGCCAATCAGGTCTGCATTTCATCAGTAGCCGCTTCTCAACGTATAGCGGTCAGTCGTTCAGTTCTTGTTCCCCGATTTCTGCTGCAGCCGTTCCAAGCCTTGGGCGGCTACGCTATTGCGCCGTTCATTGCGCCATCGTGGAAATCAGGTCGCGTAGTTTTTCAGTTGCCTCTTTCGCCAAGTGAGACAGCGTAACGAATATCACCTTCTTTCCTCGGTCAAGTTCCCAAGGGCTTTCCACTTCCACTGGGGGCAAAGTCTTTTCCCAAGGGACTTGCGGGTATGCAAGGAGACCCCAGCCGGCCCCGGTGTCCGGGTCAATGAACCGTCCTAGGTAAGCAATGGGATGGACGCCCCCACCTATAAAGGCATTGATGTGCCAGAGTGGAGGTGTCGTCAACCACTCGAACAGCGGGAGCGCCCACCAT
>NZ_FNZM01000020.1 GCF_900109265.1 Paraburkholderia tropica | reverse complement strand
CCGCCGACCATGTAGCGGATGTGCTGCTTCGAGAGTTCGTCGCCGGTGAGATCGACGCACGGAAAACCGTGCTCGACGAAGGTCTGCGCGATCTGCCGCGATTCGCCGCGATTGCGGATCTGCACGCCGACGAAGATATGCGCGCGCTCGGCGTCGTCGATACGGTAGTTGAATTCGGTGACGCTGCGCGTGCCGACGAGTTCGCAAAAACGCTTGAAACTGCCGCGTTCTTCGGGGATCGTCACGGCAAACACGGCTTCGCGCGCCTCGCCCACTTCGGCGCGCTCGGCCACGAAACGCATGCGGTCGAAGTTGATGTTCGCTCCCGACGTGATCGCGATCAGCGTCTGGCCCGCGATGCCTTCGCGCTCGGCGTACTTCTTCGCGCCCGCCACGGCCAGCGCGCCCGCCGGTTCGAGCACGCTGCGCGTGTCCTGGAACACGTCCTTGATCGCGGCGCAGAGCGCGTCCGTATCGACGGTCACGACTTCATCGAGATACTGCTGGCACAGCCGGAAGGTTTCCTCGCCGACCAGCTTCACGGCCGTGCCGTCCGCGAACAGGCCGACTTCGCTCAACTCGACGCGTTTGCCTGCCTTCAGCGACTGCGCCATCGCGCACGAGTCGTCGGTCTGCACGCCGATCACGCGGATCTCCGGGCGCACGGCCTTCACGTACGCGGCCACGCCTGCGGCCAGACCGCCGCCGCCGATCGGCACGAAGATCGCGTGAATCGGGGCCTGATGCTTGCTGAGCACTTCCATCGCGACGGTGCCCTGGCCGGCGATCACGTGCGGATCGTCGAACGGATGCACGAAGGTCAGGTCGCGTTCTTCCTGCAGACGCACGGCGTGGGCGTAGGCATCGCTGTAGGACTCGCCCGCCTGCACGACTTCGACGGTCTGGCCGCCGTGCGCGCGCACGGCGTCGACTTTCACCTGCGGCGTGGTTTCCGGCACGCAGATCACCGCCTTCACGCCGAGCCGCGCCGCCGACAGCGCGACGCCCTGCGCGTGATTGCCCGCCGACGCGGTAATCACACCGCGTTCGCGCTGCTCGGGCGAAAGATGCGCCATCTTGTTGTACGCGCCGCGCAGCTTGAACGAGAAGACCGGCTGGTTGTCCTCGCGCTTGAGCAGCACCGTGTTGCCGATGCGCGCGGAGAGGTTCGGCGCGGGTTCGAGCTCGGTTTCGCGGGCGACGTCGTACACGCGCGCGGTGAGGACTTTCTTCAGGTAATCGTCGTGGGAAGCCATGCGGGGAGCGCGCGGGGGCGCGGGTCGGGACGGGAAAACGTAGATGATAGCGCCAACCGCTCCAGCGCTGGCGGGCCGGGCAGGGCGGCGAACGGGTGACGAAGGCGTGGCGAAGCGGCGACGCAGAAGTGACGCAGAGGCGACGCAGAAGCGACGAAGGAGCGGTAAGGTTGATCGGCGTCATTTCCCGACTACCCGGACGGTTAATCCGCGCCGCGACGCCCTGTCACAGGGCAGAGCGCAGGCGTGCCCGCCGGCGGGTGAAATTCAACCTTACGTGTCAGCGGGCTTCCCACCGAGGGTCAGCGCACGCGCGGATCATGCGTTAAAATCGCTTTTTGAAACAAGGATCGGAAGATGCACTGGCAACCTCGGACAGCCCATTTGATGCCCGCACGGCGCGAAACCCGCCCCGCGGCGCAGCGGCACGCCCGCCACGCACGATCGTGTCGCTAAGTCCGAGCGCCGGGGAACCATCGGCGTGAGCGCTGCCGCCATGCTTCCCCACCCCTTCGTCCGCCCAGCCATCCGCGCCACGAGCGTGCCCCCGGCGGACACGATTTCAGAATAGCGCCCCACGCGCCCCGTCAGCATCCGTCCGATCGGCTCCGTAAGCCGCGCGCGGATCTGGCTCAAAGAGTCGTCCAACCATGAACGCACCTCAAGTTTTCGATCCTCACGGCGCCGCCGCAGCCGTGGCCGCCGACATCGAACCGCGCCTGCGCGAGATTCCGTACAACTACACGTCCTTTTCGGACCGCGAAATCGTCATTCGCCTGCTCGGCGAAGAGGCGTGGAACGCGCTCGCCGAACTGCGCGGCGAACGCCGCACGGGCCGCTCGGCGCGCATGCTGTACGAAGTGCTCGGCGACATCTGGGTCGTGCGCCGCAATCCGTATCTGCAGGACGATCTGCTCGACAACCCGAAGCGTCGCGCGATGCTGATCGATGCGCTGAATCACCGTATCGCCGAAATCGAGAAGCGCCGCCGCGCCGACCTTGTCGAACATAGCGATCAGGACGGCGTCGTGCGCGCCGCGCGCGTGGAAACGCTGATCGGCGCGGCTCGCCGCGCGATCGAGGACTTCGCCGCCGAATTCGACAAGATGGCCGATCTGCGCCGCCGCGCCACCAAGGTGCTCGGCAAGCGCACGCAGAAGGACAACATCCGCTTCGACGGCATTGCGCGCGTCTCGCACGTGACCGACGCAACCGACTGGCGCGTGGAATATCCGTTCGTGGTCCTCACGCCGGACACCGAAGCCGAGATCGCGGGCCTCATCAAGGCCTGCTTCGAACTGGGCCTCACGGTGATCCCGCGCGGAGGCGGCACGGGCTACACGGGCGGCGCGGTGCCGCTCACGCCGTTCTCGGCCGTCATCAACACCGAAAAGCTCGAACAACTCGGGCCGGTCGAAATGACCGATCTGCCGGGCGTGAACCGCAAGGTCGCGACGATTTTCTCGGGCGCGGGCGTGGTCACGCGCCGCGTGACCGAAGCGGCGGACGCGGCGGGCTTCGTGTTCGCGGTCGATCCGACCTCGCTCGACGCGTCGTGTATCGGCGGCAACGTCGCCATGAACGCGGGCGGCAAGAAGGCCGTGCTGTGGGGCACGGCGCTCGACAACCTCGCCTGGTGGCGCATGGTCGACCCCGAGGGCAACTGGCTCGAAGTCACGCGCCTCGACCACAACATGGGCAAGATCCACGACATCGAAGTCGCGCGCTTCGAATTGAAGTGGTTCGACGGCGAGTACGCGCCGGGCGAAAAGCTGCTGCGCACGGAGTCGCTCGACATCGCGGGCCGCGTGTTCCGCAAGGAAGGTCTCGGCAAGGACGTGACCGATAAATTCCTCGCGGGCCTGCCGGGCATCCAGAAGGAAGGTTGCGACGGTCTCATCACGTCGGCGCGCTGGGTGCTGCACAAGATGCCCGCGCACACGCGCACGGTCTGTCTGGAGTTCTTCGGCCAGGCGCGCGAGGCGATCCCGAGCATCGTCGAAATCAAGGATTATCTGTTCGAAACGTCGAAGCAGGGCGGCGCGATTCTCGCGGGTCTGGAGCATCTGGACGAGCGCTATCTGCGCGCCGTGGGCTACGCGACCAAGAGCAAGCGCAACGCGTTTCCGAAGATGGTGCTGATCGGCGACATCGTCGGCGACGACGCCGATGCCGTGGCCGCCGCCACCTCGGAAGTGATCCGCATGGCCAACGGCAAGAGCGGCGAAGGCTTCGTGGCCGTCTCCGCCGAGGCCCGCAAGCGCTTCTGGCTCGACCGCAGCCGCACGGCCGCGATCGCCAAGCACACCAACGCGTTCAAGATCAACGAAGACGTCGTGATTCCGCTCAACCGCATGGGCGAGTACACGGACGGCATCGAGCGCATCAACATCGAACTGTCGATCAAGAACAAGCTGCAACTGGTCGACGCGCTCGAAGCGTTCTTCAAGGGCGGCAAGCTGCCGCTCGGCAAGAGCGACGACGCCAACGAAATCCCCAGCGCGGAACTGCTCGAAGACCGCGTGCAGCAGGCGCTCGATCTGCTCAAGCGCGTGCGCGAGCGCTGGACCTTCGTCGGCGACAAGCTCGACATGCCGCTGCGCGAGGCGCAGCACTATCTCGTGCAACTGGGCTACGAAGCGCTGGCGGAGAAGTTCGCCGACCGCTGCGACGCGCAGCCCGACGTCAACGTTTTCCATGTGACGCAGGACCGCACGGTGCGCATCTCGTGGAAGCAGGAGATCCGCGCCGAACTGCGCAAGATCTTCAACGGCGGCGAATTCAAGCCGATCCTCGACGAAGCCCAGGCGATCCACAAGAAGGTGCTGCGCGGCCGCGTGTTCGTGGCGCTGCACATGCACGCCGGCGACGGCAACGTGCACACCAACCTGCCGGTGAACTCGGACAACTACGAGATGCTGCAGGACGCGCACGTCGCGGTCGCGCGCATCATGAAGCTCGCGCGTTCGCTCGACGGCGTGATCTCGGGCGAGCACGGCATCGGCATCACCAAGCTCGAATTCCTCACCGAGGACGAGATCGCCGACTTCCGCGCCTACAAGCAGCGTGTCGATCCGCATGGCCGCTTCAACGCGGGCAAGCTGCTCGAAGGCGCCGACCTGCGCAACGCCTACACGCCGTCGTTCGGCCTGATGGGCTACGAGTCGCTGATCATGCAGCAATCCGACATCGGCGCGATCGCCGAGTCGGTCAAGGACTGCCTGCGCTGCGGCAAGTGCAAGCCGGTGTGCGCCACGCACGTGCCGCGCGCGAACCTGCTGTACAGCCCGCGCAACAAGATTCTCGCGACCTCGCTGCTGGTCGAGGCCTTCCTGTACGAAGAGCAGACGCGCCGCGGCGTGTCGATCAAGCACTGGGACGAGTTCAACGACGTGGCCGACCACTGCACGGTCTGCCACAAGTGCGTGACGCCGTGCCCGGTCAAGATCGACTTCGGCGACGTGACGATGAACATGCGCAACCTGCTGCGCAAGATGGGCAAGAAGAAGTTCAACGCGGGCAACGCGGCGGGCATGTTCTTCCTCAACGCCACCAATCCGCAGACCATCAACCTCGCGCGTACCGCGATGATGGGCGTGGGCTACAAGGCGCAGCGCCTCGGCAACGACGTGCTGAAGAAGTTCGTCAAGAAGCAGACGTCGCATCCGCCCGCATCCACGGGCAAATCGCCGGTGGTCGAGCAGGTGATCCACTTCGTCAACAAGAAGATGCCGGGCAACCTGCCGAAGAAGACGGCGCGCGCGCTGCTCGACATCGAAGACAACAAGATCGTGCCGATCATCCGCAATCCGAAGGCGACGAGCGTCGATTCGGAAGCGGTGTTCTACTTCCCGGGCTGCGGCTCGGAGCGTCTGTTCTCGCAGGTCGGGCTTGCCACCCAGGCGATGTTGTGGGAAGCCGGCGTGCAGACCGTGCTGCCGCCGGGCTATCTGTGCTGCGGCTATCCGCAGCGCGGCTCGGGTCAGTTCGACAAGGCCGAGCAGATCGTCACCGACAACCGCGTGCTGTTCCACCGCGTCGCGAACACGCTCAACTACCTCGACATCAAGACCGTCGTGGTGTCGTGCGGCACGTGTTACGACCAGCTCGCCGGTTATGAATTCGACAAGATCTTCCCGGGCTGCCGCATCATCGACATTCACGAGTTCCTGCTCGAGAAGGGCATCAAGCTCGATGGCGTGAGCGGCACGCGCTACATGTATCACGACCCGTGCCACACGCCGATCAAGACGATCGACCCGGTCAAGCTCGTCAACGAACTCATGGGTTCGGAAAAGGACGGCTACAAGATCGAGAAGAACGATCGTTGCTGCGGCGAATCGGGCACGCTCGCGGTCACGCGTCCGGACGTTTCGACGCAGGTGCGCTTCCGCAAGGAAGAGGAAATCCGCAAGGGCGCGGCGAAGCTGCGCGACATTCCGGTCGTCGGCAACGGCGCGAACGGCGTGCAGCCGGCCACGCAGCAGGAAGCGGGCGGGCATGGCACGACGCAGGACGTCAAGATTCTGACGAGCTGCCCGTCGTGCCTGCAGGGCCTGTCGCGCTACAACGAGGACGCCAACATCGAAGCCGACTACATCGTGGTGGAGATCGCCCGTCACGTGCTCGGCGAGAACTGGATGGCGGACTACGTGCAGAAGGCGAACAATGGCGGAATCGAGCGCGTGCTGGTTTAATGGCACGGCTAATTTTTCCGTAATACGGTTCGAGGACGACGATGGCATGCGTATTCTGCAATGAGGAAGGCGGCGAGGTGCTGTGGGAGGACGAGCGTCTGCGCGTCGTGCTCGCGAGCGCTGAAATCGACTATCCGGGCTTTTGCCGGGTGATCTGGAATACGCACGTCGCCGAGTTCTCGGATCTCGAGCACGCCGACCGGGAACATCTGATGCGCGCGGTGTATGCGGTCGAGCGGGCACAGCGCCGCGTCATGCAGCCGTCGAAGGTGAATCTCGCGAGTCTCGGCAACCAGGTGCCGCACGTGCACTGGCACGTGATCCCGCGCTTCAGCAACGACGCGCATTTCCCGCTGCCCGTGTGGGCGCCGCGGCAGCGCACGGTGTCGGAAGCGATGCTCGGTCAACGCCGCGCCCAGGCCACGCTGCTGCGCGAGGCGGTGCGGCAGGAAATGGAACAGGCGCTGGCGTGAGCCGGACCGGCGGGGCAGCCTTGCCGGACTTGACGGGCGAACAGGAAAGAACATGAGCGGACTCAAATCCGATACGCCGGTGCCGACCGGCGTCGTGGTGCATGCGCTGTCGCGCGTGCTTGAACTGCAGTATGCGAACGGACAGAGCTATCGCATCCCGTTCGAGCTGATGCGCGTTTATTCGCCCTCGGCGGAAGTGCGCGGCCACGGGCCCGGCCAGGAAACGCTGCAGACCGGCAAGCGCGAAGTGACCATCACGGCGCTCGAAGGCGTCGGCAACTACGCGCTGCAGCCCACCTTCTCCGACGGCCACAATACCGGCATCTATTCGTGGGACCAGCTCTACGAACTGGCCACGCAGCAGGACACGCTCTGGGCCGACTATTTCGCGAAGCTCAAGGCCGCGGGCGTCGAGCGGGACGCGCCGATGGCGCCGCCCGCTGCCGCGCACGGCCACTGCCACTGACGCTTCCTGTTACGATCCTGCCGCCGCGCCACGACGCGGCGAATTTCATTCAAAAAGTCCGGCTGCGAGCCGGACAAGACCGCGAAAGGACGAGCGCGATGAGCAAAACCCACTTCGGCTATCAGACAGTCGACGAACAGGACAAGGCGAAGAAGGTGGCCGGCGTGTTCCACTCGGTCGCCTCGAACTACGACCTGATGAACGACCTGATGTCGGGCGGGCTGCACCGCGCGTGGAAGGCGTTCACGATCGCCCAGGCCAATATCCGTCCGGGCGCGAAGGTGCTCGACATCGCGGGCGGCACCGGCGATCTGTCGATGGCGTTCGCGAAGAAGGCCGGTCCGACGGGCGAGGTCTGGCATACCGACATCAACGAGTCGATGCTGCGCGTGGGCCGCGACCGTCTGATCGACAAAGGCGTGATCACGCCCGCGCTGCTCTGCGACGCCGAGAAAATTCCCTTTCCGGACAACTACTTCGACCTCGTGACCGTGGCTTTCGGGCTGCGCAACATGACGCACAAGGACGCCGCGCTCGCGGAAATGCGCCGGGTGATCAAGCCGGGCGGCCGCGTGATGGTGCTCGAATTCTCGAAGGTCTGGGAGCCGCTCAAGAAGGCGTACGACGTGTACTCCTTCAAGGTGCTGCCGTGGCTCGGCAAGCGTTTCGCCCAGGATGCGGACAGTTACCAGTACCTGGCGGAGTCGATCCGCATGCATCCGGACCAGGAAACCCTGAAGACGATGATGGAACAAATCGGCCTCGATGCCGTCAAATATTACAATTTGTCAGCTGGCGTGGTAGCCTTACACGTCGGGACAAAGTACTAGTGTTCCTAACTATCTGTCTTTAAAGGAAATACCGCCATGCCTGAGACCCGTAACAATGCTTCCAGTAAGCTTTCAATGTCTTGGGCGAGGCGGATTGGCACCCTGGCAGTGATCGGCGCGCTGGTGGCGGGCAGCTTCGCATCGTTCGACGCTGAAGCCCGTCGCATGGGTGGCGGCCGCAGCTTCGGCAAGCAATCCTCGGTCGCGTCGCAGCGCAGCACCACGCCGCCGCCCGCGCAGCCCAGCCCCACGAATCCCGCCCAGCAGGCCGGCGCGCAGCGCGCACCTGGCTCGCCGGCGCCCACGCCCGCCGCCGCTCCGGCGCGCAATCGCTGGCTCGGTCCTATCGCCGGTCTCGCGGCCGGTCTGGGCATCGCGGCGCTGCTCTCGCACTTCGGCCTCGGTGAGGCGTTCGCGGGCGCCATGGCCAACATGATCGTGATCGCGCTGATCGCGTTCGTGGCGATCTGGCTGATCCGCAAGTTCATGAACCGCCGCCGTCCGGCTGAGCCCGCGTATCAAACGGGCGGTGCGAATCTGAACACTAACCTGAGCCAGATGGGCGGCTACAACCCGCAGGAGCCGCGCTACACGGCGCCGCCCACGGGCCAGTACCTCGCGCCCGAAGCGAATGCGCTGAGCACGCCGCAGATCGACACGCCGCCCGCCATTCCGGCGGGTTTCGACAGCGAAGCGTTCCTGCGCAACGCCAAGGTCTACTTCGTGCGCCTGCAAGCGGCCTGGGATGCGGGCAATATCGACGACATCCGCGAATTCACCACGCCCGAGATGTTCGCCGAGATCCGCGTGGACCTCGCGGGCCGCGGCGCGCAGCCGAACCAGACCGACGTCGTGCAGCTCAACGCCGACCTGCTCGCCGTGGAAGAGCGCGGCAACGAGTACCTCGCGAGCGTGCGTTTCTCCGGCCTGATCCGCGAGGAAGCGGGCGCGGCGGCCGCGCCGTTCGTCGAGATCTGGAATCTCTCGAAGTCGCGCAGCTCGGGCGAGGGCTGGCTGCTGGCCGGTATCCAGCAGGTCGAATCGCACTGATGCGCGGCATCGCGCCGCGCTGAGCAAAACGCGCGCGTGGTTGATGCTGCGCGCGTGCAGGCGAATCTGGCCTGCCGGCCAGCCGCGGCGTGGGGCGATCCGGCGGCGCGAACGCTACAATAGGAACCCGCGCGAGCTCGATGCCCGCGCGGGTTTTTTTGATTCCACGCCGATGACTCTCGCCGCCAAGCCCTTCGCCGCCGCTGTCAATCACCTGCTCGCCCGCGAATCGTGGGCCCGCGACCGCCTCGCTCCTTACGCCGGCAAGACGGCCCGTCTGTCGTGTCCGCCTGTCGTGCTCACGCTGCTCGTGCAGCCCGACGGCTATATCGCCGCCGTCGAAGAGCACGAGGCGCAACATGCCGACGTCGCGCTTTCCGTGCCTGCGGGCGCGCTCTCCTCGTACGTGCAGGGCGGTCAGTCGGCCGTCATGAAGCACGTGAAGATCGAGGGCGACGCCGAGTTTGCGCAGATCATCGGCAAGCTCGCCGAACATCTGCGCTGGGAGCCCGAAGAGGATCTCGCGAAGCTGATCGGTGACGCCAGTGCGTTTCGCGTCGCCGCATTCGCGCGCGCCGCGCACCAGCAGGCCCTTCGCACCGGGCGCAATGTGCTCGGCTCCGTCACCGAATATCTGCTCGACGAAAATCCGCAACTCGTGCGGCACGCCGAGCTGGACGGCTTCAACACGGAGCTGTCACGCGCGCGCGATGCACTTGCGCGCGTGGAAAAGCGCATCGAGCGCCTTGAACAAAAATCACAAGCGCGCAGCGCGGGATCGACGCCTTCGAGCGCGGCGCCGCGCGCGCCGAGCCAGACAACCGGCCCGCTACAAGGCAACTAAGACATGCGTTTTCTGCGTTTCCTGAAGATTTTCTTTACGGTCATCCGCTTCGGTCTCGACGAAATGATGTTGAGCCGGATCAATGACCGGCGCGTCAGGCTGTTGCTGCGCATCACCACGATCGGACGCAAGTTCGATCAACCGCCCGGCGTGCGGCTGCGTCTCGCGCTCGAAAGCCTCGGCCCGATCTTCGTGAAGTTCGGCCAGGTGCTCTCCACGCGCCGCGATCTGCTGCCGCTCGACATCGCCAACGAACTCGCCAAGCTGCAGGATCAGGTGCCGCCGTTCGATTCGAAGGTGGCCATCGACATCATCGAGAAGTCGCTGGGCGCGCCCGTCGACGAACTGTTCGACGACTTCGAGCGCGTGCCGGTGGCGAGCGCCTCGATCGCGCAGGTGCACTTCGCGAAGGTGAGGTCGGGGCAGCACGCGGGCAAGGCGGTGGCGGTGAAGGTGCTGCGCCCGAACATGCGGCCCGTGATCGACTCCGACCTGCTGCTGCTGCGCGACATCGCCGTGTGGGCCGAGCGGCTGTGGGCCGACGGCAAGCGTCTGAAGCCGCGCGAGGTCGTGGCCGAATTCGACAAATACCTGCACGACGAACTCGATCTGATGCGCGAGGCCGCCAACGGCAGCCAGCTGCGCCGCAATTTCGCGGGCCTCGACCTGCTGCTCGTGCCCGAGATGTACTGGGAATTCAGCACGCCCAACGTGCTGGTGATGGAGCGCATGGTCGGCGTGCCGATCAGCCAGGTCGACAAGCTGCGCGCGGCGGGCGTGGACATTCCGAAGCTCGCGCGCGAAGGCGTGGAGATCTTCTTCACGCAGGTGTTCCGCGACGGTTTTTTCCACGCCGACATGCACCCCGGCAACATTCAGGTGAGCCTCGATCCGGCGCATTTCGGACGTTATATCGCGCTCGATTTCGGCATTGTCGGCGCGCTGTCGGACTTCGACAAAAACTACCTCGCGCAGAACTTTCTCGCGTTCTTCAAGCGCGACTATCATCGCGTGGCGACGCTGCACATCGAGTCGGGCTGGGTGCCGCCCACGACGCGCGTCGAGGAACTCGAAAGCGCGATCCGCGCGGTGTGCGAGCCGTATTTCGACCGCGCGCTCAAGGATATTTCGCTCGGTCAGGTGCTGCTGCGCCTGTTCCAGACCTCGCGCCGCTTCAACGTGGAAATCCAGCCGCAACTCGTGCTGCTGCAAAAGACCATGCTGAACGTGGAAGGGCTCGGGCGCTCGCTCGACCCGGAACTCGATCTCTGGAAGACCGCGAAGCCGTATCTCGAACGCTGGATGACCGAGCAGATCGGCTTGCGCGGCTGGTTCGAGCGCCTCAAGATCGAGGCGCCGCAATGGAGCAAGACGCTGCCGCAATTGCCGCGTCTCGTGCATCAGGCGCTGCTGCATCGCCAGGATCCCACTCACCTCGGCAGCGACGACGCGCTGCGTCAGATTCTCGCCGAGCAGCGCCGCACCAACCGCCTGTTGCAGGGGCTCGTGGTGTTCGGCGTGGCGGTGGGCGTCGGCATGCTCGCCGCGCGCATGTGGCTGGCGTTCGCCTACGGCGGCTGAGCGGGGCGGCAGACAAGGAGCGAGACATGACGACAAAACCGGATCAAGCGGATCAAGCGGATCAACCGGATCAAGCCGCACCATCCACGCCATCGCCGGAAACCGGCGCGGCCGCGGACTTCGCCACGCGCGACCCCGCGGCGCCCGCATTCTGGGACGAGCGCTTCGAGCGCGGCTTCACCCCGTGGGATCAGGCGGGCGTGCAGCCGGACTTCGAAGCCTTCGCCACGGCGCACGCCGCAGCCAGCGTGCTGATTCCGGGCTGCGGCAACGCATGGGAAGCGCGCTGGCTCGCCGAGCACGGCCGCACCGTGCGGGCGATCGACTTTTCGCCTGCTGCCGTCGCCCACGCGCGCACCGCGCTGGGCCATTACGCCGATGTCGTCGAGGAAGCCGATTTTTACGCCTACCGTCCGCCGTTCGCGCCGGACTGGATCTTCGAGCGTGCATTCCTGTGCGCGCTGCCCAAGGCGCAGCGGCCCGCCTACGCGCGCCGCATGGCCGAATTGCTCGCGCCGGGCGCGCTGCTGGCGGGCTTTTTCTTCTTCGCCGACACGCCCAAGGGGCCGCCGTTCGGCATCGAACGCGCCGAGTTGGACGTGCTGCTCACGCCGTATTTCACGCTGCTCGACGAGCACGAGGTGAGCGCATCGCTGCCGGTTTTCGCGGGCCGCGAGCGCTGGCTCACTTGGCGTCGCAACGCGTCGGCGCCGGCCTGAATCGGCGCGCGACAGGCGTTTGACAGCCGCCTGATACTCGCTCAACCCGCGCGCGCGCACGGTCTCGCCGATCACGCCCTTGATCGCGCGCAATCCGCCCCAAACTGCTGCGTAGCCCCGGTCACACGACCCGGCCTGGCAATTACCAGGCCAGGGGAGCGTTTGCGGCTATAATTCAAGGCTTTGCAAGCATTTACCGGAATTTCATCCGTTTCATCAGGAAAGAGATCATGCCGATCTACGCTTATCGCTGCGAATCGTGCGGCTTCGCCAAAGACGTGCTGCAAAAGATCAGCGATGCGCCCCTGACGCAGTGCCCGAGCTGCGGCGCGGACGCGTATCGCAAACAGGTCACCGCAGCCGGCTTCCAGCTGAAAGGCTCGGGCTGGTACGTCACGGACTTCCGTGGCGGCAGCAGTAATGGCAATAACAGCGGCACGAGCGCCGCCGCCACGGGCGCGAAGGACGCAAAGAGCGGCGACGCTGCGTCGTCGTCGGAAGGCGGCAAGTCCGAGAGCGCAAGCCCGGCCTCACCGGCCGCCGCGGCAACGACCAGCGCGGCGCCTGCGGCGTCGGGCACCTCGGGCTCGACCTGACAAACCCTGTGGTCCGGCAGACCTCCTGAGTGAAGCCGGGCCGCGCAAGCGCCGCGCCCGCGCGCGGCCTGGATGGCGTGTACATGAAGATCAAGAAAGCGACCTTCAAATCGGTGTTCCTGACCGGCCTTCTGGTGCTGGTGCCGCTGGCCATCACGCTGTGGGTGCTGAATCTCGTCATCGGCACGATGGATCAGACGCTGTTGCTGCTGCCCGAATCGTGGCGGCCCGAGCGCCTGTTCCACATGCGCCTGCCGGGTCTGGGCGCGGTGCTCACGCTGGCGTTCATCTTTGTCGTGGGCGTGCTCACGCACAACTTCATCGGCCAGAAACTGGTGGAGTGGTGGAACGCGCTGGTGCGCCGCATTCCGATCGTGGGGCCGCTGTACAGCAGCATCCAGCAGGTTTCCGATACACTGCTTTCGAGCAACGGCAATGCCTTTCGCAAGGCACTCCTGATCGAATATCCGCGCAAGGGCTCGTGGACGATCGCGTTCCTGACCGGCATTCCCGGCGGCGACGTGGTCAACCATCTTCAGGAAGATCACGTGAGCGTGTATGTGCCGACCACGCCCAATCCCACATCGGGCTTTTTCCTGATGGTGCCGAAGAGCGAAGTCATCGAACTCGACATGACGGTCGATGCCGCGCTCAAGTATATTGTTTCGATGGGCGTCGTCGCGCCGGCCGCGAATGCACGCCGCCCCATCGATCCCCCGCTTTAAATACCGGACGCCGCTTCGGCCGCAACCGTGCGCGCGCTTCCCGTTTAATTCACGCATAACGAAAGACGAACATCATGTCGATGAGATCTGAATACTGCGGTCTGGTGACCGAACAGCTGCTGGGCCAAACTGTTTCGCTGTGCGGATGGGTGCAGCGCCGCCGCGACCACGGCGGCGTTATCTTCATCGACCTGCGCGACCGCGAAGGCCTCGTTCAGGTCGTCTGCGACCCGGATCGCGCCGAGATGTTCAAGATCGCCGAAGGCGTGCGCAACGAGTTCTGCGTGCAGGTCAAGGGTCTGGTCCGCAATCGTCCGGAAGGCACGGTCAACGCCAACCTCACGAGCGGCAAGATCGAAGTGCTGTGCCACGAAATCGTGGTGCTGAACCCGTCGGTCACGCCGCCGTTCCAGCTCGACGACGACAACCTCTCGGAAACCACGCGCCTCACGCATCGCGTGCTCGACCTGCGCCGTCCGCAGATGCAGCACAACCTGCGTCTGCGTTACCGCGTGACGATGGCCGTGCGCAAGTATCTCGACGCGCTCGGCTTCATCGACATCGAAACGCCGATGCTCACGAAGAGCACGCCGGAAGGCGCGCGCGACTACCTCGTGCCGTCGCGCGTGAACGCGGGTCAGTTCTTCGCGCTGCCGCAGTCGCCGCAGCTCTTCAAGCAGATGCTGATGGTCGCGAACTTCGATCGCTACTACCAGATCGTCAAGTGCTTCCGCGACGAAGATCTGCGCGCAGACCGTCAGCCGGAATTCACGCAGATCGACTGCGAAACGTCGTTCCTCGGCGAGCAGGAAATCCGTGACCTGTTCGAAGATATGGCGCGTCACGTGTTCAAGGAAACGATCGGCGTCGAACTCGACGCGAAGTTCCCGATCATGCCGTACTCGGAAGCCATGAGCCGCTTCGGTTCGGACAAGCCCGACCTGCGCGTGAAGCTCGAATTCACGGAACTGACGGACGCCATGAAGGACGTGGACTTCAAGGTGTTCAGCACGCCGGCCAACAGCAAGGACGGCCGCGTGGCCGCACTGCGCGTGCCGAAGGGCGCTGAACTTTCGCGTGGCGACATCGACGGCTACACGGAATTCGTGCGCATCTACGGCGCGAAGGGTCTGGCCTGGATCAAGGTCAACGAAGTCGCGAAGGGCCGTGACGGTCTGCAAAGCCCGATCGTCAAGAACCTGCACGACGCGTCGATCGCCGCCATCCTGGAGCGCACCGGCGCACAAGACGGCGACATCATCTTCTTCGCAGCAGACCGCGCGAAGGTCGTGAACGACAGCCTGGGCGCGCTGCGTCTGAAGGTCGGCCATTCGGAATTCGGCAAGGCCAACGGTCTGGTCGAGAAGGGCTGGAAGCCGCTGTGGGTGATCGACTTCCCGATGTTCGAGTACGACGAGGAAGAAAACCGCTACGTGGCCGCGCATCACCCGTTCACGAGCCCGAAGGACGAGCACCTGGAATATCTGGAAACGGACCCGGGCCGCTGCCTCGCGAAGGCTTACGACATGGTGCTGAATGGCTGGGAAATCGGCGGCGGTTCGGTCCGTATCTATCAGGAAGACGTGCAGAGCAAGGTGTTCCGCGCGCTGAAGATCGGTGCGGAAGAAGCGCGTGCGAAGTTCGGCTTCCTGCTGGACGCGCTGCAGTACGGCGCGCCGCCGCACGGCGGTATCGCGTTCGGTCTGGACCGCATCGTCACGATGATGGCCGGCGCCGACTCGATCCGCGACGTGATCGCGTTCCCGAAGACGCAACGCGCGCAGTGTCTGCTCACGCAGGCGCCGAGCCCGGTCGACGAGCGTCAGCTCAAGGAACTGCACATCCGTCTGCGTCAGCCCGAGCAGAAGCCGGCGCAGTAAGCGGCAGTCGGTATCGAGCAGCATCGTGCAGACGGCGCGCCCCGGCGCGTCGTCCTGCAACGCAACAAAAAAGGCGCATCGTGCGCCTTTTTTGCTTTTTGCGTTAAATTCCTTCACAAGAGCGCCGCACACTGCTCAGCGGTAATGGCAGTGCCGCAGGCCGCGCACCACGACTCGCGTTCCCCATCATGCAGAAGCCGCCGAAGATTCCCGAATCCGTCCTGGTCGTCATCCATACGCCCCGGCTCGACGTGCTGATCATCGAGCGCGCCGACCGGCCCGGCTTCTGGCAGTCGGTGACCGGCTCGAAGGACCGTCTCGACGAGCCGCTCGCCGAAACCGCCGTGCGCGAGGTGGGCGAGGAAACCGGCATCATCGTGGGCGCGGACGGCGTGTCGGCGGCGGCGCTGCTCGACTGGCGGCATCGGATCGAGTACGAAATCTATCCGGTCTGGCGCCACCGCTACGCCGAGGGCGTGACGCGCAACACCGAGCACTGGTTCAGCCTTCAGGTGCCCGACGGCACGCCGGTCACGCTGTCGCCGCGCGAGCACACGGCGTATCTGTGGCTGCCGTATGAAGAGGCGGCGGCGAAGTGCTTTTCGTCGTCGAATCGCGAGGCCATTCTGCAATTGCCCGCGCGTCTGGCCGGAGCGCAACCGTGAGCGACACCCGACGCGCCGACCCCGGCCACCGCGATCAACCCGGCGAACATCCCGGCGAACATCCCGGCGAACATCCCGGCGCTGATGCGGCCGAGCTGGATTCGGGGATCGAACCGCGCCGCGTCATGCGGCTGCGCGAGGCGCTGCTCGGCAAGCGTTATCGCTCGCGCTACCGCTTCACGAGCGGCAACGACGTGCGCCTGTTCCATTCGGGCGAAGGCCTGTTCGGCGCGATGATCGAGCGCATCGACGCGGCTCAGCGCGACGTCGCGCTCGAAACCTATATTTTTTGCAGCGACGGCACCGGTCAGGCGGTGTCCGAGGCGCTGATGCGCGCGGCGCGCCGCGGTGTGCGCGTGCGCGTGATCACCGACGGCATCGGCTCGCCGCATCTGGCGCTGTTCGACGCGTGGCCCGCGGCGGGCATCGAGCATCGCGTCTACAACCCGCATATCTTTGGACGCTTCGGCTTTTCGCGCACGCACCGCAAGCTCGCGGTGATCGACGACCGCTACGCGTTTTGCGGCGGCATCAATATCGTCGACGACATGGAAAACGACGGCAAGCCGCTGCCGTTCGCGCGTTGGGATTTCGCGGTCGAGCTGGCCGGTCCCGTGGTCGTGGACGTGCGCGAGGCCATCGAGATGCAATGGCGGCGCATCCGGCTCGGCCATCGTCCGCCGCTCGGCGCGCCGGCGCTGCCGGGCGGACCGCTGCCGCTGTCGCCGGGCGTGCCCGCGAGCGCCGGTTTCATGGCGCCGCATCCCACCGGCCACACGGTCATGCAGCCCGCCAAGGCGGTCAACGAGGTGCTGCGCGAACTCGCGCCCGTGGTGCGCACGAGCCGCGCGCAGCGCATCATCGCGCGGCTGCGCGAGCGTCTGCGCGCGGGCGTGCCCGATCCGCGCACGGCGCGCGTGCCGTGCGTGGCCTTCGTCGCGCGCGACAACGTCGTGAACCGGCGCGCGATCGAAAAGGCCTATCTCGACGCCATCGGCGAGGCGCGCAAGGAAGTGCTGCTCGCCAATCCGTATTTCATGCCGGGGCGGCGGCTGCGCCGTGCGCTCCTGGAAGCCGCCACGCGCGGCGTGACGGTCAAGCTGTTGATCGGACGAAAAGAGTTCAAGGTGCTCGATTACGGCACGCCGTTTCTCTATCACCAGTTGCTGAGCGCGGGCGTGCAGATCGCCGAATACGAAAAGACCATGCTGCACGGCAAGGTGGCCGTGGTCGATTCGAGCTGGGGCACGGTGGGGTCGTCGAATCTCGACGCGCTGAGCCTCGTGCTCAACAACGAGGCGAACGTGCTGCTGGTGCTGCATCCGCAGATCGGCGAGCTGCGCGGCGCGATCCTGAGCGCCTTCGACGAGTCGCCGATGATCGACCGGGCGCGCTACGAGGCGCGTCCGTGGCACGTGCGCGCGGTGAACTGGCTCGCGTGGAACTCATATCGCGTGGTCATGAAGATGCTCACCGTGGGCGGCTATGACTAGGCGCCGCAGCCGCTTCCGGGCGCGCGCAACGCCGCTGCGCACGGCGTTTGCCTGCCACACGAATCGCCTCGCGTGCAATCGAGAAATGTTCCCTTGTGCGCGACGCGCCAAGGCTGAAAATTAGAGTACCGGTTAGAAATCGGTTTCTAATAAAGTCCTTGTTTCGCGAACGGCTGTCCTCAACAATAGTACGGCCGTTCGATTTCATTCAGGCCCAGATGCCAGCAGTTAAAGCCAACATCGCGGCCACATCGTTACGGTAAATAAAGCTATGCGAAAAGGCGAACAGACCCGCGCCGCCATTCTGGATGCAGCACTCGACCTCGCGAGCCGCGACGGCCTGGAAGGGCTGACGATCGGCTTGCTGGCCGAGCGCATGCAGATGAGCAAGAGCGGTGTTTTCGCGCACTTCGGTTCGCGCGAAGATCTCCAGGTCGAAGTCGTGCGCGAGTACCACCGCAGATTCGAGGAAGAAGTCTTCTTTCCGAGCTTGCGCGAACCGCGTGGTTTGCCCCGTCTGCGTGCGATGCTGTCACGATGGTTCGAGAAGCGCATCCACGAGGTCACGACCGGCTGCATTTACATCAGCGGTGCGGTGGAGTACGACGACCGCGCGGACAGCCAGGTGCGCGAGCAGCTGGTGGCGAGCGTGACGATGTGGCGGGCGGCCTTGCTGCGCGCCATTTCGCAGGCGATCGAGGAAGGGCATCTGCGAGGGGACACCGATCCCGCGCTGATGTTGTTCGAACTGTATAGCGTAACGTTGGGTCTGCATCATGACGGCCGTTTCCTGCACTTGCCGGACGCAGTCGACCATACGTGGGCCGCGTTCGAAAAACTGATTGTTTCGTATCAGAGCGTGAGCCAGTAGCCCACGCCGCGCACAGCGCCGCGGCGGTACGCGAAGGCCCGACACTCTAAGGCTCTATCAAGGGAGAAAAACATGGGACAGTACACCGCGCCGCTGCGTGACATGCAATTCGTGCTGCACGAGCTGCTGAACGTGGAAGGCGAAGTCAAGCAGATGCCGAAGCACGCCGACCTCGATGCCGACACCATCAACCAGGTGCTCGAAGAAGCGGGCAAGTTCTGCTCGGAGGTGCTGTTTCCGCTGAACCAGGTCGGCGACCGCGAAGGCTGCACGTATGCCGGCGACGGCGTCGTCACCACGCCCACTGGCTTCAAGGAAGCGTACAGGCAATACGTGGAGGCCGGCTGGCCCGCGCTGGGCTGCGATCCCGAATACGGCGGCCAGGGCCTGCCCGCGTTCGTGAACAACGCGCTCTACGAAATGCTCAACTCGGCGAACCAGGCGTGGACCATGTATCCGGGTCTGTCGCACGGCGCCTACGAATGTCTGCACGCGCACGGCACGCCCGAACTCCAGCAGGCCTATCTGCCGAAGCTCGTCGAAGGCGTGTGGACCGGCACGATGTGTCTGACCGAGCCGCACTGCGGCACCGACCTCGGCATCCTGCGCACCAGGGCCGAACCGAACAGCGACGGCTCCTACGCGATCACCGGCACGAAGATCTTCATCTCGAGCGGTGAGCACGACATGGCGGAGAACATCATCCACCTCGTGCTCGCGCGCCTGCCGGACGCACCGCAAGGCACCAAGGGCATCTCGCTCTTCGTCGTGCCGAAGTTCATCCCCACGGCCTCGGGCGACGTGGGCGAGCGCAACGGCATCAAGTGCGGCTCGATCGAACACAAGATGGGCATCCACGGCAACGCCACCTGCGTCATGAATCTCGACGGCGCGACGGGCTGGCTCGTCGGCGAACCGAACAAGGGCTTGAACGCCATGTTCGTGATGATGAACGCGGCGCGCCTCGGCGTCGGCATGCAAGGTCTGGGTCTCACGGAAGTCGCGTACCAGAACTCGCTCGTGTACGCGAAGGAGCGCCTCCAGATGCGCTCGCTCACGGGCCCGAAGGCGCCGGAAAAGGCCGCCGATCCGATCATCGTGCATCCGGACGTGCGCCGCATGCTGCTCACGCAGAAGGCCTGGGCCGAAGGCGCGCGCGCCTTCACGTACTGGTCGGCGCTGCAGATCGACAAGGAACTCTCGCACGGCGACGAAACCGAGCGCAAGGAAGCCGCCGACCTCGTCGCGCTCCTCACGCCGATCATCAAGGCCTTCCTGACCGACAACGCATTCGAGAGCACCAACCTCGGCATGCAGGTGTACGGCGGCCACGGCTTCATCTCCGAGTGGGGCATGGAGCAGTACGTGCGCGACGCGCGGATCAACCAGATCTACGAAGGCACGAACACCATTCAATCGCTCGATCTGCTGGGCCGCAAGGTGCTCGGCGACATGGGCGCGAAGCTCAAGAAGTTCGGCAAGCTCGTGACGGAATTCGTCGAAGCCGAAGGCATCAAGACGGAGATGCAGGAGTTCGTGAATCCGCTCGCCGACATCGGCGACAAGATGCAGAAGCTCACGATGGAAATCGGCATGAAGGCCATGCAGAACCCGGACGAAGTGGGCGCGGCCGCGGTGCCGTATCTGCGCACGGCGGGCCATCTGGTGTTCGCGTACTTCTGGGCGCGCATGGCGCGCATCGCGCTCGACAAGGAAAGCTCGGGCGATCCGTTCTACAAGTCGAAGCTGGCCACGGCGCGTTTCTACTTCGCCAAGCTGCTGCCCGAAACGGCGACCTCGATCCGCCAGGCGCGCGCGGGTTCGAAGACGCTGATGGAAGTCGACGAAGCGCTGTTCTAAGCGCTTGCGCGATGCGCCGCGTGCTGACGCGAGCGCATCGCCACTGCATCAACACAATCTTCAAGCGGCGCACCGGCCAGAATAACGCCACCCCGACGACACACCGGTGCGCGCCGCGAGACATCTCCTATCCGCTCGACATTGCATATCCGCTGGAGGAACAACGTGAGCAATCTTAATATTCGCAAGGTGGCCGTGCTCGGCGCCGGCGTGATGGGCGCGCAGATCGCCGCGCACCTGATCAACGCCCGCGTGCCCGTGCTGCTGTTCGATCTGCCCGCGAAAGAAGGTCCGAAGAACGCCATCGCGCTGAAAGCCATCGAGACGCTGAAGAAGCTCTCGCCCGCGCCGTTCGGCGTGAAGGACGACGCGCAGTACATCACGCCCGCGAACTACGAAGACGACATCGCGAAGCTCGCGGAATGCGACGTGGTGATCGAAGCGATTGCCGAGCGCATGGACTGGAAGCACGACCTCTACAAGAAGGTCGCGCCGCACATCGGCCCGAAGGCCATCTTCGCGACGAACACCTCGGGTCTGTCGATCACGGAACTGTCGCAAGGTTTTGACGACAACCTCAAGGCGCGCTTCTGCGGCGTGCACTTCTTCAATCCGCCGCGCTACATGCACCTGGTCGAGCTGATCCCGACCGTGCACACGCAGCCGGAAATTCTCGACCAGCTCGAATCGTTCCTCACGAGCGTCGTGGGCAAGGGCGTGGTGCGCGCGAAGGATACGCCGAACTTCATCGCGAACCGCGTCGGCATCTTCTCGATTCTCGCGGTGATCGCCGAAGCGAAGAAGTTCGGCCTGCGTTTCGACGAAGTCGACGATCTCACGGGCAGCCGTCTGGGCCGCGCGAAGTCGGCCACGTTCCGCACCGCCGACGTGGTGGGTCTGGACACGATGGCGCACGTCATCAAGACGATGCAGGACAACCTCAAGGACGATCCGTTCTTCCCGGTCTACGAGACGCCGGCCGTGCTGGCGGGTCTGGTCGCGAAGGGCGCGCTCGGCCAGAAGACCGGCGGCGGTTTCTATCGCAAGGAAGGCAAGGCGATCAAGGTGCTCGACGGCAACACCGGCGAGTACGTGGACGGCGGCGCGAAGGCCGACGAACTGGTGGGCCGCATCCTCAAGCGCCCGCCCGCCGAGCGTCTGAAGCTGCTGCGCGAATCGGAGCATCCGCAGGCGCAGTTCCTGTGGTCGATCTTCCGCGACGTGTTCCATTACATCGGCGTGCATCTGCAATCGATCGCCGACAACGCGCGCGATGTCGACCTCGCGATCCGCTGGGGCTTCGGCTGGAACGAAGGTCCGTTCGAAGGCTGGCAGGCCGCGGGCTGGAAGCAGGTCGCCGAATGGGTGAAGGAAGACATCGACGCGGGCAAGACGCTGTCGAACGCGCCGCTGCCCGCCTGGGTGTTCGAGGGCGCGGTCGCGAACAACGGCGGCGTGCATGGCGCGGACGGTTCGTGGTCGCCGGCTGAGTCGCGCTTCGTGCCGCGTCCGGATCTGCCGGTCTACGAGCGCCAGGTGTTCCGCGCGGCGCTGTTCGGCGAGTCGAACGCACGCGATCCGAAGAGCTTCGGCAAGACGCTGTTCGAGAACGAGCATCTGCGTGCGTGGGTCGACGATCGCGCGGGCGAAGACGATGTCGTGATCGTCTCGTACAAAAGCAAGATGAACACGATGGGCCCGGGCGTGCTCGACTCGCTCGTGAAGGCCATCGAGATCGCCGAAGACGGCTACAAGGGCGTCGTGATCTGGCAACCGACGTCGCTGAAACTCGGCGCGCCGGGCGGCCCGTTCTCGGCGGGCGCGAACCTCGAAGAAGCCATGCCCGCCTTCATGATGGGCGGTGCGAAGGGCATCGAGCCGTTCGTGAAGAAGTTCCAGGACACGATGCTGCGCGTGAAGTACGCGAACGTGCCGGTCGTGGCGGCGGTGTCGGGCATCGCGCTCGGCGGCGGCTGCGAAATCATGCTGCACAGCGCGAAGCGCGTCGCGCATATCGAGAGCTATGTCGGTCTCGTTGAGGTGGGCGTGGGGCTCGTGCCCGCGGGCGGCGGCCTGAAGGAAGCGGCGATTCGCGCGGCCGAAGGCGCGGCGGCGATCGGCGCCGTGCCGAGCGATCTGCTGCGCTTCCTGCAGAAGTCGTTCGAGAACGCGGCGATGGCGAAGGTCTCCGGCTCGGCGCTCGAAGCGCGCACGATGGGTTATCTGAAGCCGACGGACACGATCGTCTTCAACGTGTTCGAGCTGCTTGACACGGCGAAGAAGGAAGCGCGCGCGCTGAGCGCGTCGGGCTACCGTCCGCCGCTGCGCGCGAAGCAGATTCCGGTCGCGGGCCGCTCGGCGATCTCGACCATCAAGGCGTCGCTCGTCAACATGCGCGACGGTCGCTTCATCAGCGATCACGATTACCTGATCGCGGGACGTATCGCGGAAGCCGTCTGCGGCGGCGACGTCGAAGCGGGCAGCCTCGTCGACGAAGAATGGCTGCTCACGCTCGAACGCCGCGCGTTCGTCGATCTGCTCGGCACGCAGAAGACGCAGGAACGCATCATGGGCATGCTGCAAACCGGCAAGCCGGTGCGCAACTAAGCGGCACGGCGTACGCACATAACGGACTGGAGTTACAGATGAGCAAACAGTTGCAGGACGCATACATCGTCGCCGCGAGCCGCACGCCCATCGGCAAGGCGCCGCGCGGCGTGTTCAAGAACACCCGCCCCGACGAGCTGCTCGTTCACGCGATCAAGTCGGCGGTGGCGCAGGTGCCCGGGCTCGACACGAGCGTGATCGAAGACGCCATCATCGGCTGCGCGATTCCCGAGGCCGAGCAGGGCCTGAACGTGGCGCGTATCGGCGCGCTGCTCGCGGGTCTGCCGCAAAGCGTCGGCGGCGTGACCGTCAACCGCTTCTGCGCGTCGGGCCTCACGGCGCTGGCGATGGCGGCGGACCGCATCCGTGTCGGCGAAGCCGACGCGATGATCGCGGGCGGCTGCGAATCGATGAGCATGGTGCCGATGATGGGCAACAAGCCGTCGCTCTCGCCGCACATCTTCGATCGCAATGAAGACGTGGGCATCGCGTACGGCATGGGCCTGACGGCGGAGAAGGTCGCGGAACGCTGGAAGGTGAGCCGCGAGGCGCAGGACGCGTTCTCGGTCGAGTCGCATCGCCGCGCGCTGGCCGCGCAGCAGTCGGGCGAGTTCAAGGACGAAATCGCGCCGTACACGATTGTCGAGCGTTTCCCCGATCTCGCCAGCGGCGAAGTGAAGGTGAAGGAACGTCTGATCGAGCTGGACGAAGGCCCGCGCGCCGACACCACGCTCGAAGGCCTCGCGAAACTGCGCGCGGTGTTCGCGAACAAGGGTTCGGTGACGGCGGGCAACAGCTCGCAGACGTCGGACGGCGCGGGCGCGCTGATCGTCGTCTCCGAGAAGATGCTCAAGCAGTTCAACCTCACGCCGCTCGCGCGTTTCGTGAGCTTCGCGGTGCGTGGCGTGCCGCCGGAAATCATGGGCATCGGTCCGAAGGAAGCGATTCCGGCCGCGCTCAAGGCCGCCGGTCTCAAGCAGGACGACCTCGACTGGATCGAGCTGAACGAGGCGTTCGCCGCGCAGTCGCTGGCGGTGATTCAGGATCTCGGTCTCGATCCGTCGAAGATCAACCCGCTCGGCGGCGCGATCGCGCTGGGCCATCCGCTCGGCGCAACGGGCGCGATCCGCGCCTCGACGGTCGTGCACGGTCTGCGCCGCCGCAACCTGAAGTACGGCATGGTGACGATGTGCGTCGGGACCGGCATGGGCGCGGCGGGCATCATCGAGCGCCTGTAAGCGCTTCTTTGGCGCACGCAGATGCCATGCGTGATCGACACGGTTCGCAGACTTCGCGGTCTGCGAACCGTTTTTACTATTCGGCAGGTGAACGAGGCGCGCCGGCCTCGCACTGAGGAGACAGTACAGTGAGCAACGACATTCTGACCGCACGCGACAACGGCGTGCTGACGATCACCATCAACCGGCTCGAGCGCAAGAACGCGCTGACGCCCGCGATGTATCAGGCGATGAGCGACGCGCTGATGGCGGCGCAGGACGACAAGGCGGTGCGCGCCGTGCTGCTGCGCGGCCATGCCGAGATTTTCACGGCGGGCAACGACATCGAGGACTTCCTGAAGAATCCGCCCACCGGCGGCGATTCGCCCGTGATGCGCTTTCTCGCCACGATCGCGACCTTCGAGAAGCCGCTCGTTGCGGCGGTGCAGGGCGCGGCAATCGGCGTCGGCACGACCATGCTGCTGCATTGCGACATGGTGTATGCCGCCGATACGGCGAGGTTCGCGATGCCGTTCGCGCAGCTCGGTCTGTGCCCGGAAGCGGCTTCGTCGCTGCTGCTGCCGCGCGTGGCCGGTTATCAGGGCGCGGCCGAAAAGCTGCTGCTCGGCGAGACCTTCGACGCCGCCGAGGCGCATCGCATCGGCTTCGTGAACCGCGTGCTGCCCGCCGCCGAACTCGATGCCTTCGTGAGCGCGCAACTTGCGAAGCTGGTCGCGCTGCCCGCGTCGTCGCTGCGCGCGACCAAGACGCTCATGAAGCGCGCGAGCGAACACGAGATCAAGACGCAGATGAGCGAGGAGTCGGTGCATTTCGGCAAGATGCTGCTCGCGCCTGAAGCGCGCGAGGCGTTCACGGCCTTCCTGCAAAAGCGCAAGCCGGACTTCCGGCAGTTCGACTGAGCGCTAGCGCGTTCAGGCTGCGTTTGTCGTCGTACTCGCCGCCGTGTCGTAATCGACGTAGCCGGTCTCGCGGCAGAAGCTCACGAGCCGCAGTCCGGCGCGCTTCGCGATGGTGATCGCGAGCGAGGAGGGCGCCGAGATCGTCGCGACCATCGGCATGCCGACGCGCGCGGCCTTGCGCACCAGCTCGTAGCTCGCGCGGCTGGAGAGGAACACGAAGCCTTGCTGCGTGTCGGCGCGATCGAGCACCAGTTGGCCGATCAGTTTGTCGAGCGCGTTGTGACGGCCCACGTCCTCGAAGGCGCGCAGGATCTGGCCGTCGGCATCGCACCACGCGGCTGCATGCAGACCGCCCGTGAGTTTCGTGAGCGCCTGGTGTTGCGGCAATTCGCGGGCGGCGCGCGCGATCGCGTCGGGCGCGAGGCGCGCGAGAAAGCCGGTATCGGGCACGATTTCCGGTTCGAGATCGAGCAGGTCGATGCTCTCGATGCCGCACACGCCGCAGCCGCTGCGACCCGCGAGCGCGCGGCGCTTTTCCTTCAGCTCGACGAACGCCTGCTGCACGACCGTGAGATGCACTTCGGCGTGCGGCATCTCGGCCTCGGCGTGCCAGTGGACCTCGATGTCCTGAATGTCGGCGTTGCGCCCGACGATGCCTTCCGAAATCGCAAAGCCCACCGCGAATGCTTCGAGGTCGCGCGGCGTGCACATCATGACCGCGTGGGAAATGCCGTTGAAGACCAGCGCGACGGGCCATTCCTGACCGACGTGATCGGTGCGCGTTTCCACGCTCTCGCCGCGATGGCGGTGCACGCGCAATTCGACGGCGCCGGGCTGCTCGCCGGTGTCGGGCGCGTGGGGCTCGGCGGGATGGGCGGGCTGGGCGGTATCGGCGACAGCGACGGGATGCAAAGGGGACGCGGGATTCAAACGAAGGGACTCCATCAACGAGGCAGAGGCGCGCGGTATCGGGGGCGGAACGACGCAATCGACACAATCGACACACGCCGCAACGGCCATTATCCGCGCCGGTGCGTTGGCGGCGGTCCGCGCCGCGCGCCGATATTCAGTATCGGCGCACGCGCGGCAGACACGCGGACGCGCTGCGCGGCGCACATAAGGTTCTAAAATACCTCAAGCGGGCGCCGTTTGCCGCCGTCCGTTTCGCGAGGATAACGCCATGGCATTGACTGAAACTCCGCTGCTGTTTGAATTCGAGGTCGTATCGTCGGAGGACCTCACCTTCATCCCCATGTGCGTGCGTTTCAATCTGGATCGTTTCGGGCTGCGTATTTCGCTCGCGCAGTGGCAACTGCTGCCTTACGAGGATCGCCGCCTGCTCGCGCGCTTTCCCGTGGACGACGACACCGAGATCGAGCCGAACTTCGATCACGCGCTCTTCGAAATGCTGCGCACGCACGCGAACGTCGAACCCGAATGGTTCGCGCCCGAAGAAGCGCCCGCGTGGCGCAACGTCAGCGCGGTGCCGGGCGGCGTCGCCAACCAGGCGGGGCTCGCCGATCTGCGCACGCCCGATATCGAAGACTGGGCGCAACTCGCGCCGTTCCAGCGCTACGTGCTCGCCAAGCTCGCGCGCAAGCCCGAGGCGAATCACGATTTCGTTCCGGCGATGCGCGAATTCGGTCTCGCGGTGCCGCGCAACGCGGCGCGCTGAGCGCACGGTTCTCCGCGCCGCGTTTTTGGGTTTTCCGGGCGATTTTTCCGCCCTTTGGCGAGTGAAACGTTTGCGCGCAACCCCAGGCGGGACGCGGCTTTTGAGCGTTTCCTCGGTTTGCGCCGATTCGAGCGAATTCACGCGCGATTGCCCCTCAAGCCTTGCCGACGTCTGCCGTTATCCGGAATGGCGCTTCGCGCGCCAGCCTGTCGCGCGCAGGTCGTAATCGGACAGCCCGTGCCTCCGCGCGGGGACGAACGACGTTCGGCTTTCAATGAATCTTCATTTTTCGAAGCGGCACCTCATCAATCTGGCGGTCGTCGCGGCAGCCGTGGGCGCAAACGCTTTCGTGGCCTGGACGCAGATCGGCGCGCAGCGTGAAATCGACCAGCGGGCCGCGCAGGCCGCGCGCGTGCGCCACGATCTGGATCGCTATCGGAGCGCGCTCGGCGGCGGTCTCGTGGCGCTCGGCCGTCTGCAGACCGATGGTGTGGTCGAATCGCCCGCCGCACGCGACGCCCGCGCCGACGAACTCGACGATACCGCCCGCTCGCTGCGCGCCGAACTGGCCGACAATGCGCCGCTCGCGAGCCGTTTCGACGCGCTCTCGACCGACGCGGCAGCGCTCGCCCGCGAAATCGACGAAACCCTCGCGCGCGCCGAACAGCGTCTCGCCGATGCGCGCGTGCAGGTGAGCGCGGCGGCGCTGGAGCCGCAAGACGGCGGTGGGGCGGCGGCGGCGATTGCCGGTTCTGCGGTGGCCGTCGCGGCTTCTGCGGCTTCTGCGGCTGCGGCCAGCGCGGCGCTGCTTGCCGCCGCGCCGACTCCGGCACCGGTCGTGGCGCACACGCCGCGTGCTCCGGCTGCGGCCAACGTTCATCGACGTGCTACGAATGCGAACAAGCCGCACGCCCGCGCGCCGGGTTCGGGCCACATCCGCCCGATTGCTGCGACGTTGAGCGAGGACGATCCGGCCTCGGCGTTCGTGTCGACGCCAGGCGTCGTCGCGATGCGCGTCGCCGCGTCTGCGCAGAGTCTTGCTTCGCCTTACGCGTCCGGCGAGGTGGCGGGCGCCGCGAACCTCGCCGCGCCGTATGCGACGTCGGGCACGATTACGCCGGCGCGCACGCTGACGTCGCCGTATGCCGCAGCGGGCGCGTCTTCCGCGCGCGCCGCGAGCCTGGCCGAACCGTATGCGGCTGCGTCGTCGCCCCGTCCGTCGAATCTTGCCGAGCCTTATGCCGCGGCAACGAACGCGGCAACGAACGCGTCAACAAGCACACAAACCAGCGCCTCCGCCACACAACTCGCCGCCGCGCCCAATTCAGCGCAGGTCGTCGCGCAGCCGCTCGCCGCCACGCCGGCTTTCGCGTCCACGGCTGCGTGGATCGCGAGCGAGTACATCCGCCTCGACGGCCGCGCCGACCGCATCGACGCGAAGCTGTCCGCGCTGCAGGGCGAGCAGGATCTCGCGCTGGCGGGCACGCTGGCGGAATCCGCGCGCGCGGGCAGCCGCGCCTCGATCCTGCTGATCGTGACGATGCTCGCGGGCGCGACGCTGCTCATCTACACGTTCGGCGTGCGCGAGAACGCGGCGCGCGAAAAGCTGCGCGCGCTTGCCGGGCTGCGTCAGCGCAACGAGCGCTTTCAGGGCCTGTTCGACGCGCATCCGGTGCCGATGTACGTGTTCGATCGCGAGACGCTGCGTTTTCTCGCCGTCAACACGGCGGCGATCCAGCAGTACGGTTTCAGCGAGGAGGAATTCCTCGCGATGACGATTCGCGACATCCGTCCGCAAGACGACGTCACGCGGCTCGAACAGCATCTCGCGCGCTCGGACACGCTCACGCAGCACATCCGCACGATGGCCGGCATCTGGCATCACGTGCGTCGCGACGGCACGCTCATCAGCGCCGACATCTCGCATCACTCGCTGACGTTTCAGGGCCGCGCGGCCGTGTTCGTGCTCGCCGACGACGTGACCGAGCAGATCAAGGCCGAAGTCGAGGCGCAGCGCTCGAACCAGATGCTCGAGACGGTGATCGACAACATTCCGCAGCGCATCTTCTGGAAGGACGCCGAGTCGCGCTATCTGGGTTGCAACATGACGTTCGCGCGCGACGCGGGCCTCGCGTATCCCGAGCAGATCGTCGGCAAGACCGACGACGAACTGCCGTGGCGAGCCTACGCCGAGTCGATGCGCGCGCAGGACCGCGAGGTGATCGTCGCGGGCCTGCCGCGCCTGAACTTCGAAGAGGACCTCACGATCGACGGTCTGCATCGCACGACGATCACGAGCAAGCTGCCGCTGCTCGACGGCGACGGCCGCGTGATGGGCGTGCTCGGCACCTATTCCGATACGACCGAAAGCAAGCGCGCCGATCTTGCGCTGCGTCTGCAAAGCCGCGCGCTCGACGCCTGCGTGAACGCGATTCTGATCACCGGGCCGGGGCCGGGCGGCAGCAATCTGATCGAGTACGCGAATCCGGCGTTTCGCCGCATCACGGGCTACGATCCCGCCGAAGTGGTCGGTCAGGACAGCCGTCTGCTGCAACGCGACGACCGCGATCAGGACGGCCTCGTGGCGATCCGCCAGGCGCTGATGTCGAACCGCGAGGTGAGCGCCGTGCTGCGCAATTACCGAAAGGACGGCGCGCTGTTCTGGAATCAGCTGCTGATCGCGCCGGTGCCCGATCTCGACGGGCGCATCACGCATCACATCGGCATCATCAACGATGTGACCGAGCTGATCCGCTATCAGGAGCAGCTCGAATATCAGGCGAATTACGACAGCCTCACGCTGCTGCCCAACCGCAATCTGCTGCGCGACCGCCTGCAGCAGGCGCTGGTGTCGGCGCAACGGCACGAGCGCGGCGTGGCGGTGGTGTTCATCGACCTCGACGGCTTCAAGAACGTCAACGACAGTCTCGGCCACAGCGTCGGCGACCGGCTGCTCGGCGTGGTCGCCGAACGGCTCACGCGCTGCACGCGTACGAGCGACACGGTCGCGCGCCACGGCGGCGACGAATTCGTGATCGTGCTGACCGACACCATCGACGAAAAATCGCTGATCAACTGGATGGAGCGCGCGCGCTCGATGATCTCGGAGCCGGTGCTGATCGACGGCACCGAGCTTTACGTCGGGTGCAGCCTGGGCGCGAGCGTGTTCCCGCAGGACGGCAACGACGCCGAGGCGCTGCTCAAGAAGGCCGACGTCGCCATGTACCGCGCCAAGGAACTGGGCCGCAACACGTTCCAGTTCTATCAGCCGGAGATGAACGCGGCCGCGGGCGCGCGGATGGATCTCGAACGGCGTCTGCGCCGCGCGCTGCGTGACGGCGAGTTCCTGCTGCACTATCAGCCGCAGGTGGATATCGGCAGCGGGCGCATCGTCGGCATGGAGGCGCTGGTGCGCTGGCTCGATCCGGAAGCCGGGCTGATCTCGCCGGCGAAGTTCATTCCGATCGCCGAGGAAAGCGGGCTGATCGGTCCGCTGTCCGACTGGGTGCTGCGTGAGGCGTGCCGCCAGAATCGCGCGTGGCAGGACGCCGGGCTGCCGAACGTGCGGGTGTCGGTGAATCTGTCGGCGAAGACCTTCCATCAGCGCGACATCGCCGAACTCGTGAAGGGCGTGCTCGACGAGACGGGGCTCGAACCGTGCTGGCTCGAACTCGAACTCACGGAAAGCACGCTGATGCGCAATGCGGAAGAGGCGGTGTCGATGCTCAACGCGCTGCACGAGCAGGGCGTGGGGATTGCGATCGACGACTTCGGCACCGGCTATTCGAGCCTGAGCTATCTGAAGCGCCTGCCGGTGGACCGGCTCAAGATCGACCGCTCGTTCGTGTCCGATATCGGCACGAGCGGCGACGACGAGACCATCACGGCGGCCATCATCGCGCTCGCGCACGAGTTGCGGCTGCAGGTGATCGCGGAAGGCGTGGAGACGTCGCAACAGTTCGCGTTCCTGCGCGAGCGCGCGTGCGACGAGTTGCAGGGATTCTTCTTCGCGCCGCCGTTGCCGGGACCCGAAGTGGCCGCGCTGCTGGGTGCGAGCGCGTCGTACGAGGAAGGTGCGGCGCTCGCGTGGACGCAGTAACGCGGGGCTCTTGAAGCGGGTGCAGCGCAAGCCCGGCGTCGTGCGAGGCTTGCGCGCGCGACGTCAGGCCGCGGGTTCGACGGGCGGCAGCGCGCGCGGACGGCGATCGGTGCCGGTCGCCACGTAGGTGAGCGTCGCTTCGGTCACCTTGACGACTTCTTCCGCGAGCCGCATGCGCTGGGCGTACACCTCGACCTCGACGGTCACCGAGGTGTTGCCGGTCTTGACGATATCCGCGTAAAAACTCAGCAGATCGCCGACGAACACCGGCTGCTTGAATACGAACGAGTTGACGGCGACGGTTGCCACGCGGCCGTTGGCGCGGCGGCTTGCCGGGATCGAGCCGGCGATGTCGACCTGCGACATGATCCAGCCGCCGAACACGTCGCCATGCACGTTGGCGTCCGAAGGTTGCGGCACGACGCGCAGCGCGGGCGACTTCTGGGGGAGCGGGAAGGAATCGGTCATCGGGTGTCCGTCAAAGAATAAAAGCGGGGAAGGAACGGCGTGGCCGATGGATCGACGGCCCGTGCAGACCGGGTGCCCTCAGCGGCGCGTGCCGCCTTCTGCGACAATACGGTGATCAGGAATTGTACGGGAAAGCAGCAGGTGGGGCGGGCGGCCAGAAAGGCGCGTCGGCCCCGAATCGGCCCCGCTGGAGGCCAATGCCGAACCCGTCGTTCACGCGATCAAACGCGTCCCCCAATCTCGCCGTGCGCCGCGCCTCGACCTGCTGTCCTGCGTCGCGCCGCACGCTCATCGCCGTTCGCCCATGCGCCGTTTTTCCGCTTCCAACGAACCCGCGCCGCTCGCCACCGGGCCGCGCAACGACTGGCAGACCATCGTCTCGCTGCTGCCCTATCTCACCGCTTACAAGTGGCGTGTGGCGTTCGCGCTCACCTGCCTGATCGGCGCGAAGGTGGCCAATCTGGGCGTGCCCGTCGTGATGAAGCATATCGTCGACGGTCTCGCGCCCGTGCAGCATCTGACCGCGCTCGGCCGCGCCGAGCACGCGCCGGGCATCGTGCTGATGGGCGGCATCGGGCTGCTGGTGGTGGCGTATGCGGCGGTGCGTCTGTCGACTTCGCTGTTCACCGAGCTGCGCGAAATCCTTTTCTCGAAGGTCACCGAGAGCGCCGTGCGCCAGCTCGCGCTCAAGGTGTTCCGCCATCTGCACGCGCTCTCGTTGCGCTTTCATCTGGAGCGGCAGACGGGCGGCATGTCGCGCGACATCGAACGCGGCACGCGCGGCATCACGCAGCTCATTTCGTATTCGCTCTACAGCATCTTGCCGACGCTCGTGGAAGTGGGCCTCGTGCTGATCTTTTTCACCGTGAAATACGAGGCGTATTACGCGATCGTCACGCTGTGCGCGCTGGCCGCGTACATCGTCTTCACCGTGAAGGTGACCGAGTGGCGCACGCATTTTCGCCGCACGATGAACGAACTCGATTCGCGCGCGAACTCGCGTGCGATCGATTCGCTGATCAACTACGAGACGGTGAAATACTTCGGCAACGAAGAGTGGGAGACGAAGCGTTACGACGAGAACCTGCACCGCTATCGCGCGGCGGCGATCAAGTCGCAGCATTCGCTGTCGGCGCTGAACTTCGGGCAGCAGGCGATCATCGGCACGGGGCTTGTGTTCATTCTCTGGCGCGCGACTCAGGGCGTGATGGCGGGCAAGCTCACGCTCGGCGACCTCGTGCTCATCAACACCTTCATGCTGCAGCTCTACATTCCGCTGAATTTTCTCGGCGTGGTGTATCGCGAACTGAAGCAGAGCCTCACCGACATGGACCGCATGTTCACGCTGCTCACGGTCGCGCGCGAAGTGCCCGACGTGCCCAACGCGCCCGCGCTCGCGGTGCGCGGCGGCGAGGTGCGCTTCACGCACGTGGACTTCGCCTATGAGCCGTCGCGCCAGATCCTGCACGACGTAAGCTTCACGATTGCCGCGGGCACGACGACGGCGGTGGTGGGCCACAGCGGCTCGGGCAAGTCGACGCTCGCGCGCCTGCTGTTCCGCTTCTACGATCTCGATCGCGCCGCGGGCGGCACGATCACGATCGACGGCCAGGATATCCGCGACGTGACGCAGGATTCGCTGCGCGCGTCGATCGGCATCGTGCCGCAGGACACCGTGCTTTTCAACGATTCGATCTACTACAACATCGCCTACGGGCGGCCGTCGGCGAGCCGCGAGGAGGTGATCGCGGCGGCGCGCGCGGCGCATATTCACGCGTTCATCGAGAGCTTGCCGAAGGGCTATGACACGCCCGTGGGCGAGCGCGGCCTGAAGCTTTCGGGCGGCGAGAAGCAGCGCGTGGCGATCGCGCGCACGCTGCTCAAGAATCCGCCGATCCTGTTGTTCGACGAGGCGACGTCGGCGCTCGATTCGCGTTCGGAGCGCGCGATTCAGCATGAACTCGATTCGATCGCGCGCGACCGCACGACGCTCGTGATCGCGCACCGGCTGTCGACCGTCGTGCACGCCGAGCAGATTATCGTGATGGATCACGGACGTATCGTCGAACGCGGCACGCACGACGAACTGTTGCGCACGCAAGGGCATTACGCGCAGATGTGGGCGTTGCAGCAGCAGAAGGCCAGCGAGCCTGTGCAAGGCGATCAGGCTGATCAGGTCGATCCACGCGTGGCGGCGCCCGCGAACGGGGCGCATTGAAGCGGGATGAAGCGGCAGCGCGCGCCGTTCGTGCCTCGGCACGTCCCGCGCGCGTGTTGATGCCAATGAAGAATCAGCGCGGCGTTCTTGCGCGCAATTCCTCGTCGAGCGCCGCGAGTTGCGCGGGCGTGCCGACGTTTTCCCAGCGGCCTTCGAACAGCTCGCCGCTCGCGCACCGCGCCGCGATGGTTTCGCGGTAGTACGGCGTGAGCGCGCGCTTCGTGCCGCGCGGCAGGTCGTGGAACATGCGCGTGTCGTAAAGCCCGATGCTGCCGAACGTGTAGCGCGGCGCGCCGTCCAGCGCGAGCACGCCGTCGGCGCCCAGTGCGAAATCGCCGTTCGCGTGGAACGGCGGGTTCGGCACCATCACCAGATGCATGCCGGGCTGCGCGGCCGCCGCGAGCGTTTGGGCGGGCGCATCGAGTCGCGCGACATCGAAATCGCTGTAGATATCGCCGGCCACGCCCAGAAACACGCACGGCTCGGCGCCGTTTTCGAGCAGCGGCAGCGCCTGCGCGATACCGCCCGCGGTTTCCAGCGCCTCGTGCTCGGGCGAGTAGAGCAGACGCACGCCGAAGCGCGCGCCGTCGCCGAGCGCCGCTTCGAGCCGCTCGCCGAGCCACGCATGATTGATGACGATGCGCGTGTAGCCCGCCGCCGCGAGGCGCTCGATCTGCCACACGATCAGCGGCTTGCCGCCGGCTGCGAGCAGCGGTTTCGGACAGGTGTCGGTGAGCGGGCGCATGCGCTCGCCGCGTCCGGCGGCGAAGATCATCGCCGTACGCTCGAAACGGGCGCGCGTCATGGAATCGGCCTTGTCATGAAGTTGCAATGAAGAGGGGCAGGCTCAGAACGTATAGCCGGTTTCGACCGCCGTGCCGCGCAGCTCGTCGATGAAGCGCGCGAACGGCACGAGCGGACGGTAGCGGTGCGCGACCTTGCTCGCGTAATCGAGAAAGCGCGGCAGGTCGGCCATGTAATGCGGCTTGCCGTCGCGATAGTTGATGCGGCAGAACAGACCCAGCACCTTGATGTGGCGTTGCAGGCCCATCCATTCGAGCTGGCGGTAGAACTCGCCGAAGTCGGGATCGACGGGCAGGCCGGCCTTTTTTGCGCGCTCCCAGTAGTGCGCGAAGCAGTCGAGTTCGAACTCCTCGTCCCAGCCCAGGAACGCGTCGCGCAGCAGCGAGGCGACGTCGTAGGTGATCGGCCCTTCCACGGCGTCCTGGAAGTCGAGCACGCCGGGGTTCGGCGTGGCGATCATCAGGTTGCGCGGCATGAAATCGCGCAGCATGAACACCTGCGGCTGGGCGCGCGCGCTCGCGATCAGCAGCGCGAAGGTGCGGTCGAGCATGGCGCGCGTGGCGTCGTCGACCTTGCGGCCCAGATGGCGCTCCAGGAACCACTCCGGCAGCAGCTCCATCTCGCGGCGCAGGAAGGCTTCGTCGAAGACGGGCAGCACGCCCGGTTTGGTTTCGAGCTGGAAGCGGATCAGCGCGTCGAGCGCGTCGTGCATCAGCGCGCGCGAGCGCGGACCGGGACCGGCTTCGGTCAGCGCGGCGAGATAGGACGCGGTGCCGAGATCGGTCACCAGCATCAGCCCGGCATCGTAATCGACCTCCAGCACGCGCGGCACGTGCACGCCGGCCTGTTCGAGCAGTTGCGCGACCTGGACGAATTCGCGGCATTTTTCGGGCGGCGGGGCGTCGACGGCGATCAGCGTCGCGCCGTGCGCACCCGCGCTGGCGAGGCGGAAGTAGCGGCGAAAGCTCGCGTCGGCGGAGGCGGGCGCGAGCGTGGACAGGTCGAGGGCGTACTGTTGCGCATGGCCGGACAGCCAGGCGGCGAGCAGGTCGCGGCGGCCGTCGGGGGACGACGGCGCGGCGTTTGGCGGAGCAGGGAAGGTCATGTAACCGGAAGCAAAATCAGTGGAACAACGTCTTGCCATATAATACCCCACGACTTTTTTGACGCGACTCGCGCCAAAGCCCGCATGACGGTTCGCCCCCGCCGCACTGATGCCCAGTCCATCGTCCGATGAATTGTGAATATTGGTGCGTGCAGTTGCCTTGTACGCCTCGTTTGCCGCCGGTCCGGTTTCTCGCCCGGAGCGGCGCCGGGGCGCGAGAGGCGGCGGCCGGGACAGCGGGCAGGCGGCCGGGCCGATACGCCAAAACCATACATGCCGCCCAGACAGTTTTTCCAGACGATCTCCAATAGTGACGACGGCGTGCCGGGCAAGCGGCGGCTCATCGCGGCGCTCGTGGCCATGCCGGGTCTCGTGCCTGTGCTCGCGCACGCCCAGCTCGCGGGCGACGCCGCGCAGGCCGTGCCGCTGGACGGCGCGTGGAGTCTGCGCCTCGCGCCGCAGCTCGAGGACGTTCCGGCCGTTCCCGGCCATCGTCCCGCCACGTTCATCCTCGGCGACTCGACCACCGGCACCTCGGGCACCGACGCGGCCGTCAAGGGCGCGGCCGAGCTGCGCCAGGGCGGCAACATCGTCAAGGGCGACGCGCTGCATTACGACGTCGACACCGACATGGCCAACGCATATGGCAATGTCACCGTCGTGGAGAACGGCACCAGCTTCACCGGCCCTGAAGCGCATCTGCAGATCGGCGCGAGCGAAGGCTTCATGCCGACGCCGAAGTACCATTTTTCGATGACGGGCGGCTCCGGCAGCGCGGAGCGCGCCGACCTGCTCGACAACGAGCGCTCGGTGCTCACGAACGGCACCTACACGGCCTGCCAGTGCTCGACGAATCCCGCCTGGTACATCAAGGGCACGGAGTTCGACTTCGACACGGGCGCCGACGAAGGCGTTGCGCATAACAGCGTGCTGTTCTTCCAGAACGTGCCGATCTTCGCGAGCCCGTGGATCTCGTTCCCGCTCTCGGGCGACCGCCGCAGCGGCCTCTTGCCGCCGACGTTCTCGCTCAGCTCGACGAACGGCTACGAAATCGCGCTGCCGTATTACTTCAACATCGCGCCGAACCGCGACTTCACGTTCACGCCCGAGCTCATCACGAAGCGCGGCGTGTTCCTGCAGGGCAACTACCGGTATCTGTCGGCCAATTACTCGGGCTCGATCACCGGCACGTTCCTGCCCGACGACGCGATCACGAAGACCAACCGCTACGCGCTGTTCATCCAGCACAACCAGAACTTCGGCAACGGGTTCGGCGGTTACATCTACTACAACAAGGTCTCGGACAACACCTATCCGGAAGACCTGGCGTCGCCGGCCAACCAGTTCCTGAACGGCACCCAGCTGCTGTACCAGCAGGAAGCCGGCGTCACCTACAACAACGGACCGTGGTCCGTGCTCGGCCGCTACCAGCACTGGCAGACGCTGTATCCGTCGGTCGCGCCGTATGGCCGCGAGCCCGAGCTGAACGTAAAGTACGCGAAGTACAACGTCGGCGGCTTCGACTACGGCATGGAAGCCGACTACTCGCGCTTCCGCATCACCGAGGACGACGCGACCGAAGGCGACCGCGTCGTCTTCAATCCGTACCTGTCGTATTCGCTGATGGGGCCGGGTTACTTCGTCACGCCGAAGGTGCAGTGGCACTTCGCGTCGTACAACCTGAGCAACATCGGCACGCCGGGCACGACGTTCGGCTCGCCGGTCGGCACGCCCAAGAGCTTCACCGAATCGGTTCCCACCTTCAGCTTCGACACGGGTCTCGTGTTCGACCGCTCGGTGCATCTGTTCGGCCAGGACTACATCCAGACCCTCGAGCCGCGCCTGTACTATGTGTACACGCCTTACCGCAACCAGGAGTTCGCGCCCCTTTTCGATACCGCCGAGGCCGACTTCGGGCTCGCGGAGATCTTCACGCCGAACACCTTCGTCGGCAACGACCGCATCGCCGACGCGAACCGCCTGACGGCCGCGATCACCACGCGTTTCCTCGACCCGGCCACGGGCGACGAGCGCGCGCGTTTCGTGCTCGCGCAGCAGTACTATTTCAGCGACCAGCGCGTCACGCTCACGCAGGATCAGACGACCACGGGCGCGGCGCATTCCGACCTGATCGCAGGCATGTCGCTGAAGGTCGGGGGCGGTTTCGCGTCGGAAACTGCGTTCCAATATAATGCCGACGATAATCGTCTGGAGAAGGCGAGCGTCGGTTTTGGCTACAGCCCGGGTCCGAGCCGCGTGCTCAACGTTGCGTATCGCTACACGCGCGAGAACAACACCACGCTCGACAACCAGCCGATCAACCAGATCCTGATCTCGGCCCAATGGCCGTTTTCGCACCGGGTGTACGCGGTGGGCCGCTTCAACTACGATCTGAACGGTCACAAGATCGTCGACGGTCTGCTGGGTTTGCAGTACGACGCAGATTGCTGGGCGCTGGGCGTGGGTATCCAGCGCTACGCGAACGGGGTCAACACGACGGGCGGCAACAATTCGGCCACGCGTTTTCTCGCACAGCTCACGCTCAAGGGGCTGTCGAACGTCGACAACGGGCTGGTGGCGGCGTTCAAGGCCAGCGTGCCGGGTTACACGGCGCTGCCTGGACAGCCGCCGTTGCCGTCGCGCTTCACGGACTATCAATGACGCGCCATCCGGTCCGATGGACCGGCACGGCGCGCAGTGGGTTGCTTAGAGACGGGCGAAGCTGCCCGCCAACTTTGGAGTATCTGTGGGAATCATGAAAAAGCTTCGACTGGCAGCGTACGCTGCGAGCCTCTTCGCCGTCGCAGGACTGTTGCCGGCCGCGCCGGCGCAAGCACAGCAACTGTCGGCCCCGGGCGGCCAGACTGTCGACACGATTGCCGCGATCGTCAACGATGGCGTGATCACGCAACGCGAACTCGACGAGCGCGCCGCGCTCATCACGCGCCGCCTGACCCAGCAGAACGCGCCGGTGCCGCCCACCGACCAGCTGCGCGCGCAGGTCCTGAACCAGATGGTGCTCGAACGCATCCAGCTGCAAAAGGCGAAGGAAGACGGCATTTCCATCGACGACGCCTCCGTGAACCGCACGCTCGAGCGCCTCGCCCAGGCCAACGGCATGGATCTCGCGACCTATCGCGCGCGCATCGAAGCCGCCGGCGTGCCCTGGTCGACGTTCACGCGCGACGCGCGCACCGAACTCACGCTCTCGAAGCTGCGCGAGAAGGAAGTGGACAGCAAGATCTCGGTGTCGGACGCCGAAGTCGCGAACTACATCGCCAGCCAGCGCGGACCGAACGCGGGCCAGCAAAGCGACCTGCACTTCGAGCACATCTTCATCAAGGCGCCGCTGAACGCGTCGGAAACCGACATCGAAGCCGCGCAGAAGAAGGCCGACGCGCTCCTGAAGGAAGCGCAGTCGGGCAGCAAGTTCTCGAGCCTCGCGAAGTCGAACTCGCAGGCGCCGGACGCCAGCAAGGGCGGCGACATGGGCTTCCTCGCACCGTCGAAGCTGCCGCAGGAATTCGTGACCGCGGCGTCCACGCTGCGTCCGGGCGAGATCAACCCTTCGGTGATCCGCACCAACGACGGCTTTGAAATCGTTCGCCTCGTCGAGCGCCGTCAGGGCCAGGGCACGAGCGCGTCCGCGCCGCAACTGGTGCAGACGCACGTGCGCCACATCCTGCTGCGCGTGGGCGACGGCATGTCGGAACCGGAAGCGCGCCAGAAGCTGCTGGAAATCCGCCGTGAAGTGGCGGCGGGCGGCGACTTCGCCAAGTTCGCGCGGACCTACTCGCAGGACGGCTCGGCTTCGCAGGGCGGCGACCTCGGCTGGATCAGCCCGGGCGAGACCGTGCCGGAATTCGAGCGCGCCATGAACACGCTGCAGGACGGCCAGATCAGCGAGCCGGTGCGCACCGAATACGGTTATCACCTGATCCAGGTGCTGGGCCGCCGCGAAGCCGAAGGCTCGGTTGCGCAGCAGATGGACCTCGCGCGTCAGGCTATTGGCCAGCGCAAGGCGGAACAGGCCTACGCCGACTGGCTGCGCCAGCTGCGCGACAGCGCCTACGTCGACTACAAGATCAGCGGCATGACGCCGCCGCAGCAACACTGATCGATCAAGGACGCACGCCGTGAACGCCCCCGCTTCTTCGACTTCAGCTCCGCGGGGGCCGCGGCCGCTCCGCATCGCCATCACGACCGGCGAGCCCGCCGGCGTCGGTCCCGAACTCACCGCCGCGGCCCTCGCGGGCGCCTCGGCGCACTGGCCCGGCGCCGAATTCGTGGTGCTGGGCGATCAAACCCTCATGGCGGCGCGCGCCGCCGCGGTGGGCGTCGACTGGGCAGCCGTGCTGGCGGGCGGCAAGGTCAGCGTGGAACACGTGGCGCTCGCCGCGCCCGCGCCGGCCGGCAAGCTCGACGCCGCCAACGGTCCCTATGTGCTCGCCTTGCTCGACCGCGCCATCGACGGCGCCGTGGCACAGAATTACGACGCCATCGTCACCGCGCCGCTGCAAAAGAGCACGATCAACGACGCGGGTGTGCCGTTCACCGGCCACACCGAATATCTCGCCGAACGCACGCACACGCCGCGCGTGGTGATGATGCTCGCGGGCACCGGCGCGCGGCCGCTGCGCGTGGCGCTCGCGACCACGCATCTGCCGCTCAAGGACGTCTCGGCGGCGCTGACGATCGACGGTCTCGTCGAAACGCTGCGCATCATCGACCACGACCTGCGCCACCATTTCGGCGTGCCCGCGCCGCGCATTCTCGTCACTGGGCTGAATCCGCACGCGGGCGAGAACGGTTATCTGGGCCGCGAGGAAATCGACACCATTGCGCCCGCGCTGGCCAAGGCTGCGGCAGAGGGTATCGATGCACGCGGTCCGTATCCCGCCGACACGCTGTTCCAGCCGCGCTATCTGAAAGACGCCGACTGCGTGCTGGCGATGTTCCACGATCAGGGCCTGCCGGTCCTGAAATACGCGACGTTCGGGGAGGGCATCAACGTGACGCTGGGCCTGCCGATCGTGCGCACTTCGGTCGATCATGGCACCGCGCTCGACCTCGCCGGCACGGGCCGCGCGGACGCGGGCAGCCTGATCGCCGCCATCGACACGGCGGTTTCGATGGCGCGCCACCGGCGCACCGTCTGACCGCCGTCACTGATTTCACGAAGATGTCCAATAGCAGCAGCAAGCACCAGGGCCACTTCGCGCGCAAGCGCTTCGGCCAGAACTTCCTCGTCGACACGGGCGTGATCGACTCGATCGTCGACGTCATTCGCCCGCAGCGTGGCGAACGCATGGTCGAGATCGGGCCAGGCCTCGGCGCGCTCACCGCGCCGCTCATCGAACGCCTCGCCACGCCCGAAGCGCCGCTGCACGCGGTCGAACTCGACCGCGACCTGATCGGACGGCTCACGAAGAAGTTCGGGCCGCTGCTCGAACTGCACGCAGGCGACGCGCTCGCCTTCGACTTCGGCTCGCTTGCCGCGCCGGGCGAGAAGCCGACGCTGCGCATCGTCGGCAATCTGCCGTACAACATTTCGAGCCCGCTGCTGTTTCACCTCGCCACGTTCGCCGAGCGCGTGATCGACCAGCATTTCATGCTGCAGAACGAGGTGGTCGAGCGCATGGTCGCGGAGCCGGGCACCAAGGCGTTCAGCCGCCTCACGGTGATGCTGCAGTACCGCTACGTGATGGACAAAATGCTCGACGTGCCGCCCGAGTCGTTCCAGCCGCCCCCGAAGGTGGACTCGGCGATCGTGCGCATGATTCCGTTCGCGCCGCACGAACTGCCGAAGGTCGACGCCGCGCTGCTCGGCGAAATGGTGACGGCCGCCTTCTCACAGCGTCGCAAGATGTTGCGCAATACGCTGTCGGACTATCGCGATCGCGTGGATTTCGACGCGCTCGGTTTCGACCTGCAACGCCGTGCGGAAGACGTGCCGGTGGACGAATACGTGCGCGTGGCGCAGGCGCTCGGCAACGCGCAAGCCTGACCCAGCCGCGGTCCCGATAAAAAAGGCGCGATGGCTCTGGCCACCGCGCCTTTTGTTTTGCCGCGCGTTTTGCCACGCGGTCCTGGTGTGACGTTTTTGCGCGCAGTGCGGGCCGAGGCTCAGCCTTCGCCGCGCAACGCCTCGTAGGCCTTGAGCTGGCTATAGACGATGCGCAGCACCGACAGCTCGCTCGACGCGCGCTGCGCCGCGCCGCCGCGGCGGATCAGGTCGCCGAGGATGTGATCGGCTTCGATGCGTGAGCCGTTCTGCACGTCGCGCAGCATCGACGCCGTGAGCGACGAGCCGGTGGCGAACAGCATGCCGCGCGAGCGTTCGAGGAAGCTGTCGCGCACCGCGTGACCGTGCTCGGCCGCGATCGCGCGGCACTCCGCGAAGATGCGCTCGATGGTCGCCGCGCCGTCGGGCGTCGCGACGATTGCGCCGATGGGCGCGCGAAAGAGGCAAGTGCTGCCCGCGAGCGACGCGAGAAATACCCACTTTTCCCACATTTCCTGAAGGATGCGCTCGCTCGCCTTGATGATGAAGCCGGCGTTGCCGAAGGTATCGGCGATGGCCTGCGCACGCGCCGAGATGCCGCCGCCCAGCTCGCCGAACGTGATCGCCTGCGAGTCGTTCAGATGCACGATTTCGCGCTGCTCGTTGAGCGTGGACGCGATCAGGCAGACGCCGCCGAGCACGGCCTGGGTGCCGAAGCGCGCCTGCAGCACGTCGAGATGACGCATGCCGTTGAGCAGCGGCAGGATGGCGGTCTCGGGACCGACGGCGGCGGCGAACGAGTCGATCGCACTGTCGAGATCATAGGCCTTGCAACTGAGCAGCACGAGGTCGAACGGCTGCGTGCCGGGCGCTTCGAGCGCCTCGCGCGTGACCGTCTTCGGGTCGCGCAGCGTGAGATCGCCCGCGTGCGGGCTGCGGATCACGAGACCGTGCTCGCGCATCTGCGCCGCGCGCGCGTCGCGCACGAGAAACGTCACGTCGCGCCCGGCCGCGGCGAGCCGCCCGCCGAAATAGCCCCCAGTCGCCCCCGCACCTACCACCAGAATCCGCATATCGACTCCTTTCTATTCTCTCGTTGAACGCAAGCCAGACCGGACGCCGCACTCCTGCGGCGTCCGGTGAAATCGGGATGGCGAACATGCTAGAGCAAATCGGACAGGCTTGCCTGGCGCGGTGGAGCGGGGGGAGCGGGGGGAGCGGGTGGGGCGGCGTCGGCAGGGGCGGCGGGATTTTGGTACAGTCCGGGTTCTGACGTTGGCAAAAAACGGAGTCCACCACAATGCGCCTGCTGCACACGATGATCCGGGTCGGCGACCTCGACCGCTCGATCAAGTTCTACACCGAATTGCTCGGCATGAAACTGCTGCGCCGCGAAGACTATCCCGATGGCAAGTTCACGCTGGCGTTCGTCGGTTACACCGATGAGCGCGACGGCACCGTCATCGAACTGACGCACAACTGGGACACGCCGTCGTACGACCTCGGCACGGGTTTCGGCCATCTGGCCGTTGAAGTCGAAGATGCCTATGCCGCGTGCGCGAAGATCAAGGAGCAGGGCGGCACCGTGGTGCGCGAAGCCGGCCCGATGAAGCACGGCACGACGGTCATCGCGTTCGTTACCGACCCGGATGGGTACAAGATCGAGTTTATTCAGAAGAAATGAGGGTGCTCGGGAGGAGGCGATTGCCTCCTTTTTTGTGATCCATATGATTCGAGATCCTAATTAAATTGATTGTGTCGATTGCCTCCCGCTAAAGCGTGCGGTACGCAAGAAGGCTGCTATGCAAGTCAGGTCTGGCGTAGAGAGCAAGCGTTGTCTTCGGAGTTCCACCGTCAGTATCTCGATTTTTCCTCGATTCTTAACGTGTTTTATGAGATTTGTTCGGCGTTTATAATTTCCAGTCAAATTTCAAGGTGGCTTCTTGAATAAAATTTCTCTCTTGGCGATGCCTAAGTTGATGTGATCTTTTTTAACAAAATTAGAATTTTAAAAATGCGATGTTGGACTATCGACTAATCGATTGTGCTTGGAGTCGTCAATCTATAAGGTGGTGTTTTTTGATATCCATCTTGTCGGTTTTTTTGACTTTTCCATTCTTGACGCTTTGCCTGATTTTATCGATATTGGTCTTGTTATCGGCCAAGTATGAATCGGGCAGGGTTGCGAATCTATCTTTTTGTCTTCTTTCGGCTGTTGTTCTTGCGCCGTTAATAGCGACCAAATTGCCATTGGATAGATTGGGAAATGACAAGGCTCAATATCTCAGTTTCATGAATATAATGGGCGCGTCTGGCGTTCGGGAGTTTTTGAAAGTCCAGCCAGAGCTACTTTCATTCTCTGCAATATTTTTGGCGTGGAAAATAGCAGGGCCCACGGATGTGGCATTCTTTCTACTGTTCGTGGTGTTTTTTTTGCTTGCGCTGTTAGCAGTATGGCGAGCCGATTATCGTGCAGTTCCACTATTCCTTATAATTACTCTGGCATCATCAGCTTTTTACTCGTCTTACGGAAACGTAATTCGTCAAGCGATGGCATTTCCATTTATTTTCCTTCTGGCTCAGGAGAAAAAAAGGAAATACATGTTGATGTTCGCGTTCCTAGCGACAATTGCACATATACCGAGTCTGATGGTCACAATGCCATATGTTCTGTACCGATTTTTCGGGCGTTTGGTGATATGGCCGATTGGGGTTTTATCGGGAATCATATTTATTTTTTCAAAATTCTTTGTGCAAGGATTGTCCGTACTTGGAGGAGACGGAGGCGGCTATCTGTCAAAAAAAGCGGAAATATATACTAACTGGAATTCGTTCAGCGTCATCGGCGTTGTGATTATGACCCTGGCGATTGCCTTGGTTAATAATATAGTTTGGAAGAGAGTTTTAGGAAGTCATAAATTTGATGACGAAAGCATTGGGAGGGGGCTTGTTTATCAACTTCTTTGTTTTTCTAATTTTTGCCTATTCCCGATATTTGCAACGTTGAGCCTGTCAAAGGTGGTTGAGCGCGTATATATATATTTCTTCGTTATTTCTATATTTTATCTGTCGGTCGCGATCCCTAAAATTCGCAGCGACATGTGGAAATTCGTGGCATGTCTGGCAATCGTCGCGTACTCGGCATTCGGAATATCAAAAAATCTTCTGGCTCAAGACTTGTTGTACGGCGGGCAGACGGATAAATATGTTACCGGAAATTTGATTGAAATATATGAATTCGTTTTTTGAAGCAAGATCTTCTTTGTTTAAGTTGTTAATCATTTTTTTATGGATTTTTCCTGAGTTCGTAAGTGCGGCTCAGCGATTTCTGGTGCCAGTCGATTTCCCCGGCGTTCCTATTGCACATAGCGAAGCTCGTACTGGGATTTATCTTGGTACGCCCGCAATTCTCGTATTAGAGAAAGGGGATTATCTTGTGTCACATGATAGTTTTGGCCCCATTTCAGAGCGTAACGGTGTTGCGATTTATAAATCCCTAGACAGAGGCAAGAGCTGGAGTAAGGTCGCGCAATTGCACGATCAATATTATTCGTCCCTTTTTTTGAGCCACGGTATCCCCTATATCGTAGGGCTTAGCCGTTACGAAGGGGTCCCCGTGATTCGGCGCTCGATGGATGGTGGACGGACGTGGTCGAATCCGGTCGACGCAGACCACGGTCTTCTCGCAAGTGGGGGCAAATTTTTCTCAGCTGCAGTTCCGGTTGTAGTCGCGAACAATCGCATCTGGCACCCAATGGAAACGATCCGTTCCAACGGTGTTTGGGCAGGCGTGATGTCGGCGAGTGTAAATAGTGATTTGATGAAGGCGAGCAGTTGGACTTTTAGCGAAGGACTCGGTCCAGATCCAAACTGGCTGGGTGGAGATTTTCACGGCTGGCTGGAGGGTAACGTTGTCGTAGACCCTTCAGGCAAATTGATCGATCTCTTGCGGGTTTACTACAATGCACTTCCAGAAAAGGCTGCAATTATTTCAATCGATAGCAACGGCAAGGCACTGGTATTTGATTCCGATGGCGGCTTTATAGATATGCCTGGAGGAGGGAAGAAGTTCACAGTTCGCTACGATGCCACTTCTCGAAGCTATTGGTCGCTAACGAATGCGGTAACAGATTCAAGTTACAGTGGAACGAACTTCGAACGCGCGCGGAATACGCTTGCGCTCGTATCGTCACGTGACCTCCGTGCGTGGACCGTTTGTCGTATCGTCCTGCATAGCGACGACGAAAAGAAACACGGATTTCAATACGCCGATTGGGTTGTCGACGGGGACGATATCGTCGCCGCCGTTCGCACCGCATTTGATGATGACACTGGGGGCGCACACTCGTCGCATGATTCGAACTACATTACCTTTTTGCGCGTGTCCGAGTTTCGATCTGCACCGTGCCGGTGACAACGTGTTGTGCTCCGGCTGAGGATTTCGGCAGGGCGCGGAGGAAGCTAGCGAATGTGATCTATGGCATCGCCGATGTCTTCGCCTGCAATGCTTCGAACTATTTCCTGAACACCCCAACAATCCCTCCATCCTGAGAAACCAGCAGCGCCCCGATACTGTGTCTCTGCATCAGATCCAGTGCGTCTTCGACACGAGTCCCGCGCGGAATCATTACTGGATCGATGGACATAATGTCGGCAGCTCGACGCGCAAACAGCTGATCGCCGAAGCGTTCAATGGCGCGGCGAATGTCTCCGTCGGTGATGATTCCCCAACTGTTCCCGCGTCTGACAATCGCTAACCCGAGCCGACCTTGAGTCATCGCGCGAAAGACCTCGATCGCTTTTGTGTTCTCGTCGACGAACGGAAGATTTTCCGTGACCATCTCGTCATCGACTGTCGCGAGCAGGCGACGACCGAGCGATCCACCCGGATGGAAGCGAGCGAAATGCTCGGGTCGAAAGTCTCGCGCTCGCATTAGCGTGATTGCTAGAGCATCGCCCAAAGCGAGAGATGCTGTTGTCGACGATGTTGGCGCAAGCTGAAAAGGGCAAGCTTCACGTTCGACGCCAACATCCAGATGCGAGCGCGCGGCGCGAGCGAGTGTTGACTCTGCATTCCCGGTCATTGCGATCAGATAATTGCCGTTGCTTCTGAGAAAGGCAAGTAACTTCACAACTTCTTTGGTTTCTCCGGAATTCGATATCGCAAGAAAGATATCGGTGGGCGTTACCATGCCCAGGTCGCCATGGTAAGCCTCGCCAGGATGCATGAAAAATGCAGGCGTGCCTGTGCTAGCAAGCGTTGCTGCGATCTTGCGTCCAATAATCCCGGATTTCCCCATTCCACACACGATAACGCGACCAGACGATCGAAGAATCGCGTCAACAGAGACTTCAAATTCAGTGCCGAGTCTCTGGCGCAACGCCTCGATTGCTTCTGCTTCGAGTGAAAGCACCTCCCGCGCAATTGATGTGTAGTCGAGCTTTGACATGCTTGAGGTCCTTGCCGCTGCTTGTTTATTCATTTGATGTCGATTTTCGGTAGTCGCTTGACCACGTCGTCGATCTGCTTCATTTGCTCCAGGAACGCCTGCAAGTTGTGCAGCGGAAGCGCGCTGGGACCATCGCACAAAGCGTTGTCGGGATCGGGGTGCGCCTCCAGGAAAAGGCCACCAATTCCAGCCGCCATACCCGCACGCGCTAACTCGACGATTTGCCTTCGCCGGCCACCGGACGCGTCGTCAAGCGGATTTCGGCATTGAAGACTATGTGTCACATCGAAAATCACCGGCGCGCCGCCAGTCACCTCATCCATTTGCCGGAATCCCAGCATGTCGACGACCAGATTGTCGTAGCCGAACGAAGCACCGCGTTCGCAGATCATGACTCGGTCGTTACCGGCTTCACGACATTTGCCAACAAGATGTTTCACCTGCGGCGGGCTCATGAACTGCGGCTTCTTGAAATTGATTGCGCTTCCCGTACGCGCTGCAGCGACAACCAGGTCGGTCTGGCGTGCAAGAAAAGCAGGAATTTGCAGCACATCGGCAACTTGCGAGACCACATCAGCCTGCAGCGGCTCGTGAATGTCCGTAATGATCGGAACGTCGAATCGCGACTTGATATCGGCCAGCAACTGCAGGCCTTTTTCGAGACCGAGACCCCGAAACGAGTCCATCGAAGAGCGGTTGGCTTTATCAAACGATGCTTTGAACACATAAGGGATGCCGAGTGCGTGCGTCACCTCCTGAAAATGGCTACATACTTCGAACGCCTGTTCGCGATCGGCAAGTACGTTTAAGCCGCCAAAGAGCACGAAGGGAAGATCGTTGGCTACTTCGATATGTGCGTTAACGCGTGTTCTCAAGTTTTCACCTAAATTATTGGGCGACGGGGATGGTGTGCTTCGGCGCGATTGCGCGTCGTTCAGACAGGGCGGCACGCAAAGGCCGTGGCATAGGTCGTCAGAAGATCGGCGAAAAATCGGTCCTCGGAAAAGCGCCTGCGCGCAACTGAACTGGCATGCGAGGCCATGTCAGCGTAGAGTTTTCTGTCGTCGAGGATCCGCGTAATGAGGATCGCTGCTTCACTTGCGTCGGTATAGATGGCTCCGTCGTGCATGTGCTGCACGACATCGACATTGCCCGCGCAGCTTGAGACGATTGGCGGCGTCCCGACGACCATGGCTTCGATAACCGATACAGGCATGCCTTCCCACGACGAAGTCGACAGATAGATTCCACTTCGGCGCACGCGCTCAAAGACGCTCTGTCTGCTCATCCATCCGGTGACTTCCACGCCAGCTTCACGCAATTCTTTCTCGAAGATCGCGTCACCTTCGCCGATCCACAGAAATTGCAACCCGCGCCCAATCAGTCTGCGCGCGATATCGGCAAAGAGGCGTGGATTCTTCTGCGTGCGAATGCCGCCAACTGTCACGACGACGCGGCGATTTGCCTGAATATTCTCTTTGGCTTCCGGTTGAGAGAGCGCCGCAACATCGACAGCGTTTTCGACGACCGTGGCTCGCTGACGCAGGCTTCTCCAAATCTCGTCACGTTCGCTTTCCGAGCAAGCGATATACGTTGCACGTTTCAGGCATCCGATGCGCTCCAGCATTACGTAGGCAAACTTCTTCATGGGCGAAATGTCGCGACGCATGAACGAGATGCAGTGGGGACTATAGAAACAGGTAGAACGCGAGCGCATCCCAAGTAGCGCCATCCTGCCAATGAATCCGGCAAACGACGAATGGAGATGCACGATATCCGGATCGAGACGGGAGAAGTACGCGCGTAGCTCCATAATCGATTTGAACGATCTGGAACCGTTCATCTGGATGCGCGTCAACGTGATGCGTGAATCAAACAGTTCTCGCAAGTTCTTCGGCGTGTCTTCTCGAATTGAGTAGATGATATGGACGACATGGCCTTCGCGAGCGAGCCGGTTTGCGATAAGGCACACCATTGACAGGGTGCCGGTTGCCGTCGATTCGACAACGTGCACAACCTTGAGCGGGCGTACTTCCATGCTGCTACCAGCTAACACCGAGACCACCAATCCACGCGGTAGGTGGTCCATTGATGATATCGGGAGAGAAAAATTCAATAAAATAAATAAGCATAACGAATAGTAAAGAACATAAAAATGTAGATTCAATATCGCTAAATATATAAGTTCTACGCTGAGACGCGTTAGCGTGCACAGGCGAGTGCGGCGACAATTCGTGCTTCAATTCCCGATCGCTCAATGATTCGATCCCAGCGAAAACTCTCCATTACGCGCGAGTCGTTGGGCGCAAGCCGCTTCAGTGCGTCGCGATCGAGATTGCGGAAAACGTAAGGACCCGTGACATGGCATGAGATGCCAAGCGCGCGGGCGGTCGTGATGTTCGACGGTGAGTCGTTACAGACGATGCGTTTTCCGAGTGCGGCGTATTCGAGCAGCTTCGTAGGCGCTTGAACGTTATAAGGCCGTGAGTACGGTATCGTCGAGACAGCGAATGTGCTTCTCCTGACAAAAGACAATGCTTCGCGTTGAGAGAGTTTCCCTGTGAACGTAATCCAGGGAGATGAACCGAATGCACTCGCAATATCTCTCTCGACATCGCCCACCAGAACGATCGATTCGTCTGCAAAACGGGATGCGGAGAAATCCGACAACATGCGATCGATTCGGCGCTCCTGCGTAATTTCACCGATATAGCAATAAGTCGCTGCAGGCACGCTCTCGTCAATTGGATCGTCATTGAGCGAGAAGATCCAGTCGGGAACGCCCATTGGCAGGATCAGTGTGTCCTCGTCGCCTGGTTGCATCAACTCCATCATCTCCGGCGTCTGGTAAATGCAGATGTCCGGGCGAGACTGGAGCCGGCGTTTGATGATGTCCTTGAGTACGACATGCTTGCCGACCGATAGTGAGCGATAGTCGTGAATGACGCAGCGCGCCACGGCACTACGCCAATAAAAGCCCATAATGCACCACAGTATCGTTTCACGGCGCTCACCGAGCGGGCGCTTCAAATATTGCTCGATCGTTCCTGTCAGGACTTGGTGTCCTCGCGCAGAAAAGAAACTCGTGTACGCAGCGAGCTCAGGGTAATTAGCCTTTCCCGGATGGACGATGAAGATTGGATTCGGATATTGTTCTTTGGCGTTCATGTAGCCTCGTGCTTTCTTGGGTGTCCGGAAAGGAAATACCTTCGCGGTTACAAATTGGCTTAATCGGTAGGTAATCCGAGTAGCGCGACGGCAGCAGCAGGCGGGATCGGACCGTGGCCAAAGTAATCAATACCGTCCACGAGAAAGCGGTGGATGTATTTGAGGAGACGTGCTTCGTCAAAGTCACGATAGACGGCTCGTCCGAGGCACGTGACTGGCTTGCTGTACAGGAGCGCTTCGAGACCCACAGTCGAGTTGATGGTCACCACCCGCGCCGCATGTTTGAGCAGTTCGATCGTTGGGTTGTCGACGAGTTGGAATCCGAGTGCGTCGCGTTTGGCGATCACATCGGCAATACTTTGGCGATTGCGTTCGGCAGGATGGAGTTTGACGAGCAGTTCCCTGCTTTCCTGGCGTGCGATTGTCTGTGCCAGCTCGATTGCCTGGAGATTGTCGACGTCAGAGTTCAGTTGTATTTGCGTATCGCCCGAAACTTGTAGTGGCAGAAAGACGTAATTGCGCGTCAGCAATTCTTGTAACGCAATTCTCTGTGCGTCAGCGAATCCCGACACCAATCCCATGCCGCGCGAGACACGCTGTCTAAGCACGACGCCGGATGTGATCGACTTGATGGCGTAGTTCACGGTCGATGCAATACGATGCGTTGTCAGACGGCGAGCTTGGGGTAAGGGGCGAGCCTTGTAGGACTCGTAATGCGCGAGCCAGGCATCGTGTTCCGCGCGATCTACTGCGGGAAAGCGATCGATGATCGACGTGTCATTTGCAATGCTCGACTGTGCGTTCACGCCGAGTGGATCTACGAAGAGCTTGTCCGGCAGATTCGAGATTTCGAGAAAACGTACGGGAATCGAGTGCGAGCGGCAGACGCTGGCGACAACGCGTCCGACCAATTGTTGGCCATTCCAGATCAGACAGCGCTCAACCTCGAAGCGGGCAAACTCAGAAGTGACGCGGGCTAGCATTGCCGAAGCGTCGCGTTGGGCGCGTTCGATCGGCAGGTCGCCGTTGAGAACTTCAATCGCTGTCCCATAGAGCGAAGCGTCGATCGCCTCGTGGTTGAGCTCCGAACTCAGAGCCGGTCGATGTAGATAAATTGATTGATAGCCTGATGCTCTGGTCATCAGAAAGGCAAGGGGTTCGCTAGTCAGGAAGAGCAACGCGGCACGATTTCGCGCCGCTGCAGCAACGCGCAGAAAGAATCGCGCGCGCTCAAGCGAGTCGATGACAATAACAATCATGTTTGCGATAAATCTGGTTGACCGGTTCGGGAGATTGCTGGTGACTGGTTACGGACCGCGCGCACTGTGAGTGCGATGCCGATCAACATCACGCCGCTTCCAGCGAGCGCGAATGTGAGAACGCTCTGTTGAGCCGAAAGTGCCGCAGTCTTCGCTGTAGCAAGCGCAACCAGCAGGACAACCGCAGTCAGGAGTTGAAAGAGGAAATCCGTGCGCTGTACTTTCAGCACGAGGAAGATCTGGGATAGCGGGATGTAGAGGATTTGCAGGGCAAAAAGTGGTACGAGACAACGGAAGAAAGTCGCCGTTATTGACCATTGGCGCCCGAACAGAATGTCGACGAAGAAAGGGAACAGCAGTAACGAGCCTGCAACATAGATAAGCGACAGTGCAGCGAGCGCACGCGCGTACGTTACGTACACGCTTTTGAGCGAAGCGGTGGCGTCACGGTGCGTGGCCGCACTGAGCGAATCGCGTCTGAATACGCCGCCGAGGCTTTGTCCGATGAGCGAGACGGGAAAAAAGCCGAAGCGATAGGCAGCGGCAAAGTATCCAGCATTGGTTGCACCAAACCAGAGCGGGAAGACGATCGTGAGTGAATAGGTGAGCACTGATCCGCATAGCGTCGACGGCAGAATGAACTTCGCAAATCGTCGATTCGTAACGAAGAAAAGGGGTGAGAAGGCGAACGAGCGGCTTTGCCGGTTGCCTTGCGCGGCGATCATCGCAGCCGTCGCGATTGCCGCGACAAGATTAATCGCTGTATAGATCGTGAACGGTGAAGTGTCATTGAGGAAGCCAAGCTGGAAATGTGCGAGCAGCAGGAGCAGAAAAGCCAGATTGACCGCTATGCGGTAGAGACTGATCAAGCCATAGCGGCGCAGGCTGTTGAGATAGAAATTCGATGCCTGCTGGATAAAGTAGCCCAGCGCGAAGATACCGAGCGACAGATAGGTCGCGTAACCGCACAGAACCGTCATCACCTCGAGTACGACAAACATCGAGAAGCCGAGCGCGAGGACATGGAGGTAACTGCCGAATGCGCGAACTGGGTCGTCATCGACGCACGCGAGTTCGAAGCGCAGCGCGAGCAGCGTGCCGGCGAACATGCCGACAGCGACCGATGTATTGAATTTGCCGAGAACGTCCGGGCCACCTTCTCGTCCGATCAATGCCACGCATAGAAAGAAGACGAGTTGACCACCCAGAACGCCAGCTAGCGAGACGATGGAGTCCCTTGCGCGAATCATGTGACCGTTCCAACTGCTGATGGCGATGCGTTATTCATCGCCATCCGTGTCGTACTTGTACGCGACGTAACGGTAAGCACCATGCTTCGAGCCATAGAGCGAGAGTGGCGAGCGCGGGTTGACACCGTTGAAAACAATCCCGCTCACACGGATGTCACTTGTCGTCAGGCGTTTGACGGTTTCCGCGATTTCGCCAAGTCGAGTGATGCCGGAGTGGGCAACGATTAACGTCGTGCCGGCATTGATCGCGAGTGCCTCCGTATCGGATACGGCGAGAACAGGCGGCGAATCGATCAGCACGATGTCATACTCGCTGGACAGTCGCGCAATCAGTTGCGCAATGCGCTTGCTTGCGAGCATTTCTGCTGGGTTGGATGGCCGTGCGCCGGTCGAGATGAAATCGAGTCGGTCGCAAACCTGCCTATGAATCGCGCTAGCTTCGCTGGCGCTGCCCAGTACGAGCTCGGACAGACCGACGCCTCGTTCGATGCCGAGTGTTTTGTGGAGATGGCCTTTGCGGAGGTCCGCGTCGACGAGAATGACGCGCTTACCTGCCTGTGCGATTACGTTGGCCAAGTTGGCCGATATAAACGATTTGCCGATACCCGGCGTCGGTCCCGTCACGAGGAGCACATTGTTTTTTGCGCTCTGAATGCCAATGAGGATCGAGGTTCGAAGGCTGCGCAGACTCTCGACGGCCGGATCGTCGGGCACTGCGCTCGCGAGTAGTACACCGGGGCCGCGCATTTTCATCAGATTTTTCAGCACGACACTGCGCGGTACGGTTGCGCAAACAGGAATCGAGAGAAATTGTTCGACTTCGTGCGGATCGGTGATGCCGCGAAAGAGCATGGAGCGAATGATCGCGAGGCAACATCCGGCCAGCACGCCGAGCATGAGCGCAGCGACGCAAATCAGCAGACGTTTCGGCTTAACCCGCTTTTCTGGAACTACCGCGCGGTCGACGAGGCGGACGTCACCGACCTTTCCTGCGCGGATCAGCTGGAGTTGCGCGACATTATTCAGGAGCGCGGTGTAGAGGTCGGTATTGACCTTTACGTCGAGCATTCTGCGTACGGATTCCTGCTGAAGCTGGGGCAGATCACGGATCTCGCGGGTTGCTTCGCCGTTATACGCGTTGAGAGTGCTGATCTGCTCGTCAAGCGCAACTACAGCGGGATGTTGAGCCGTATAGCGGCTCAGCAGTTCCTGACGTTTCTGCTGCAGTTCGAGCAGGCGTGCGCTTGCATCCGCCGATTTGGCGAGTGTCAGTTTCGCTTGTTCTGTGAGATCGACTGCACCGTGTTCAATGTTAAAAGACGTAAGGCTGTCTTCCGCAGCCGTGAGCTGATCGCGCAGATGGGGGATCTGCTCATTGAGGAAGCGAATGGATTGCGCGGCCTCCGCAGACTTGCGTTCGACGTTCTGCCGCAAATATTGGCTGCCAATTTCGTTAAGCGTGTCTGCGACACGTTGCGGGTCAGTGTCTTCAAGGCTGGCGACCATGACGTCGGATTGTTTGACGCGCTCCTGAACATCGAGTGCCTTCTGAATGTCCTCGATCGTTTCCAGGCGAGATTGACGGATGAGCTTGAATTTTGCGCCGCTGCGAGCGAAGAGCGAATCGATGGACAGCAGGATCGGACCATCGGCGGTCATGAAGGTTTCGAGCCTGCCAGTCTTGCCTTCGAACGCTCGATCAAGGTCTGCGCCGGACAACTGATAGTGGTTTGGTCCCAGCATCGTTACCCAGAATTTGTCGCCCTGGAATTTCACCGGAACGTCGAAGCGGGAGACCGCAATCGATTCGTTACCCCATGTATAGCCGCCGAAGCCTAAGAGACCGGGGGATGATAGCTTCTGGTTGTGCCGCGAGATCCATTGCCCCAACACTGGAAGCCAGTGCGGTTCCGCGGTTATCTGAAGGTTGAGGTTATCTACCGTGCGCGAAATGACGAGCCTGGACGCAAGGATCTGTGTTTCTGCGGCTGCGGAAGATTTGACGTTGAACAGCGAGGAAACGTCGCCGAGCAAACCTCGCGTTGCGTTTGAGTCAGGCGAGTCCTGCACCTGAACGAGAATATTGGCACGGTATATCGGCTGGGCAATAAACGCATAGGCGCCGCCCAGCAACAGGAAACACATTGCAGTGATCGCGATGAGCCAACGACTGTCGAACAGCATGTCGAGCGTGGCGACAAAGTCGTTGTTGCTAGCGGACTCGGCGTTGCTTTTCGGATTTTCGGTGGGCCAATGCATGGAATCGCTCATGTCGCCGTTTCCGGCGTAAAACGTGTTCTGTCGAGGTGAATGGCGTTCAGAGCGCAGCGAGCTTGGCGAGCCAGCTATCCACGCTAGAAGCGATGACGCTTTCGCATTCGGCGAATGCCGGACGGGGAAGCCGATATGGGTCGACGATGTCGACGTTTACATGTTCGCCAAGGCGGAAAACCTTGCCGCGCGCCGTTGGGTAGCGCGATTCGAGCCGCCGGCGTTGTGCGAGGTCCATAACCAGAATGAGGTCGGATTCCGAGCACAATTTTTCGGTAATCTGCTGGCTGCGGTGCGCGCTGATATCGATGCCACGAGCGCTCATCACGTCACAGGCGTGTTCGGCGGCGCCGTGACCGACAAGGGCGCTGAGCCCTGCCGACGCGGCGCGATACCCGTGTTTGCGAAACATCGCTTCGCCCATCGGACTGCGGCAGATATTGCCTTCACAGACGACGAGGATTTGACCGATCATTTCGCCACCACTGCTGCAGCGACACTGGCGTTAATGACCGGAAGAAGCAGATTGAGCACGCGGCTGAAGCGAACAAGGCCATTGCCGTCGACGTAGACAACGTCATTCGCCCGCAGGGGGAACTGGTTGGCGAGCAACATGGCGACCGGCGAGCGCGCGTCGAGATGGAAAACCTCCGGCTCACTTTCTCGTGCACCCCTGATCACATAGAGCTGCGCTGCATCCGCAGTGCCGTTGTTGATGCTGCCGGCCTGGGCGAGTGCCTCGCTGAGGGTGAGCGTACCGTTGCGTCGCGGGAGCGCCGTTGTCGGCTTGTTGACTTCACCCATGACAAATACGGCGCTGTCATCGCGCGCGCCTATGTGTACGCGATCTCCCGACTTGAGGATGATGCCGCCGCCGAGGCTATTCTGCGCCCGTGAATCCGCCAGATTGAACGACTCGGTAATTCCGTCGCGCACCAGCGTGACGCGGCTTTGATCCGCGCTATCCAGGAAGCCACCGGCACGGCTGACAGCCTCATAAAGCGTCATGGGGACGTCGTTGACCTGCTGCGTGCCAGGGTTGCGGACTTCGCCTTCTATATAGATTTGCTTGGAACGATACGATGCGACACGGACAGTGACCTGCGGAGACTGAAAGAGCTTGCTTAGCGCGCGCGTGAGCTGGAGTTGCACTTGATCCAGGCGTAATCCTTCGACAGGCATTTGCCCAACGTACGGGAATTGCAATTTGCCGTTCTGATCGACGACAAAGCCGGCAGGTGCGTCGGACGGGCGGGCGACAGCGCCAGTTTGTGGTCCAGCCGCGGCCGCAAATTCAGGGTGATCCCAGACTGTGATTTGCAGAACATCACCCGGTCCAAGCGTGTAGGCGCGTGGTCCCGATTCCATGCGCGTAGGCCTACTCGACCCGACGGATTCCGAGGCGATTAGCTCCTGCACGAGTGCCGGTGTGACCTCCCTGATGGGGATCGGAGGTAACGCAGCCGAAGAAGCATCTGCTTGTGCCGCCGCGCCACTGCTCACTTCGTCCCCGGCGCGATGCGCTGAAGTCTCCATTCGCATCCCTGGCACGATCGCGCACGCACTGAGTGTCGTACATAGCGCGAGCATCACGGCTACGCGAGCAGTCGCACGGGGAGAAAAATGGCGGATGCGCAACTGGACAGGACGTACTGCAGCTTGCCGTCCTGCGCGAACCGATACCATCGGGGCAGTCTTTGAAAACATCATCTTCAACTTCGTACGCGCTCCTTGCTCCGTCAGGAGCAAGGAGCGCAGATTCAAAAGAAGGCCGGTGCCGGTCAGTAGGCGCCGCGGCCGTGCAAGACGACATCGAACGTCTTCAGCAAAATGTGCAAATCCCTGAAGAACGACCAGTTTCGGATATAGGAAACATCAAGGCGGACGCGCGTCGGGTAGTCCGTGTTGTTGCGTCCACTGACTTGCCAGAGGCCCGTCATACCGGGCTTCACGGACAGGTAGTACTCGGCGTCTCGTCCATAGCGGGGGAGTTCCGCAACCACGATTGGGCGAGGGCCAACGAGGCTCATGTCGCCGCGCAAGACATTGAGCAATTGCGGAAGCTCGTCGAGGCTCGTACGCCGCAGAAATTTTCCGACCGTGGTGATTCGTACATCGTTTTTGAGCTTGTGCTCACGGTCCCATTCGATCCGCGCTTCGGTATCGTTGGCTAGAAGCTCCTGCAAGACGGCTTCAGCGTTGGGCACCATGGAGCGAAATTTGAAGCAACGGAAGGGCGTGCCGTCGTATCCAACTCGCAGGTGTCCGAAGATTGCGGGGGCGCCATCACGTCGGACGAGCACGGCAAGGACGACGAGGATGGGCGAGAGCAGGAACAGTAAAAGCGAGGCGACGACGATATCGAACACGCGCTTGAGGCTGCGGCCGACGTTGTTCCCGTATACAGGTAGCGCGCCGGTCGCCGACTGACCCGTTGCGGAAGCGTGCGGGCCGGTAACGGGTCTCTTGGCGGTGACGCGCAGTGCAACGAAGGTGAGCGTGTGCCACGCAACGAGGCAACAGGCGCTAGCGATGGTCCAGTGGTAGAACCACTGGCCAGAAAGGACGTCGGGGCGACGAAGCAACTGCAATAGCAAGAGGCTGCCACACTGGACCAGGATCCAGCCGAGCAACGTCTTGGCTATGAGGCGGACGACCGAACTGCGTTGGAGCGCACGGTAGATTCCGCAAGCTGGAAAGACTGAGAGAGCAAATGCGGCGGCAAATGCGACGAGCAATCCATCGAATGTGTCATGGCGACTACCGTTCGAGGTATTGATCCATACCGGTAATAGGGCGCCCAAGATGACAAGCATTACGTCAATCGTGCGCGGTAAAATCCTTGACATGGAAAAACTCCCGATTAGTGCGCCTGAAAATCCATTAATGCCGTGGTGTTGATCTGATGCGTGCGCCTTGAGTTTCAGTTGTCAATGACGCATTGGCTGGAGATGCGCAATAAGACGAAAGGTTTCTCCGGATGTCGGAAACCTTTGATCGACGTATATTGCGAAAGCGAGCTGCGTGATCACGAAAGAGGCCAGAAAATCCTGCCATTGAGCGTGATTATCGATCTTGGAGTCAACTCATTCATGTTCATCATTCCTGAGCATCCATTTATTTCACTGATAACTGAATCAGAAATCGCTTAAAGATGTCGCGGAAGCCTGTCGAGGGAGCAAATTTTATGATGTCATCGGAGTATTCTGATATCGGACTTTTCCTAAATTATTGTTTGTATTTTTTTGATATATAAAATATTTGTCGTTGTTAATTATTGTTGATGTCAGTTTTTATTTTAATGACGGATTTTTCTGTGCTTTGTGTAGGAGAGATCGGGTCGCATGAATCGCCTGCTGTTTGAAGCGGTGGCGCGTTGCTTAAGTGGTCGGTGTGGGGCGCGCACGTTCGTTTGCGAGCGGTTTGCGAAAAGGCCGAGAGGGCGCGCATGCGCGTTACGCGAATCGTGAGCCGAATGAGGTACCACGGTGCGGCACTTTCTGCATGATGCTTGCTACCCAGCGGGAGGGCCGCCGGCAGTTTGGAGGAGTGTCGAAAGGAGAGACTGACCTGCTAGCTGCTGGTCGCACAAAGAGGGCTAGCTGCGCTAACAATCGGGGTGTCTGCGGCTCTGTGCCCCCCTCAAATCCCCGGCACCATCTCCGGCGGATGCTGCTTCAACTGCTTCCTTGCCTCGCGAAACTCCGGAAAGATCGACTCCACTGTCTGCCAGAACCGCGGACTATGATTCATCTCGCGCAAATGCGCGAGCTCATGCGCCACCACATAGTCCACGATGGAAAGCGGAAAATGAATCAACCGCCAGTTGAGCCGAATCCGTCCTTCGCTTGAACAACTGCCCCAACGCGTCATCGCCGACGAAAGCGCATACGAGCGAAAGCCCACCCCCAATTTCTCCGCATACACAGCCAGCCGCTCGCCAAAAATCCGCGTAGCCTCGCTTTGCAACCAGCCCGTCACGCGATCCTTGATCTGCTGCGCGTCGGCGTTCATCGGCAGCGGCAACGCGAGCACGCGCGTTTCCTCATCGAAAGCCAGCATCGACGCACCGAGCGCCACACGCATCGGCTTCCCGAGATACGGCAGCTCCGCGCCATCGCGCCATTCCACGCGCGGCAGCGCGCGCTGTTCCACACGCGTCTGCCACTCCGTGAGCTTCGCAAAGATCCAGCGCTGCTTCTCGGCGATAGCGGTTTCGATATCGGCGATCGTGACCCAGCGCGGCGCGGTGATCGTGAGCCCCGATCCGTCGATGGCAAAGCCGATCGACTTGCGCGACGATCGTTTGAGCCGGTAATACAGGGTCCGCGAGCCGAGCACGAGCGTGCGCAGCTTCGTGCCGTCGGGCGCGAGCGGCGCCTTGGGCGGCGCGCTGGAAGTGGGCGGTGCAAACTGGGCCGACGGCGAAGGTGAATCGGCCGTCGGTGTGGCAGCAGGCGCCGGCTCGGCAAAGAGCGGCAGATCGAGTTGCCGGTTGTCGAGCGCCGCGGAAGGGCGCTGCGTAGGGGGCTTCTGCATCGTCAGGCCTGGAGCGGGATTGCGTGTGCGGCGAGGAGCGCGTGTGCGTGCCGGCGAACCGCGTGCCGAATCGCGCTGCGGCAGAACATGCGAATCGTGCGAATCGTGCGGAACAAACACCGCACGCAATACGGCCCGCAGCACCGCGAACAGGACAGACAGCGCACGCAGCACCGCCGCGATGGCTGTCTGCGCAACGTGACGCTTGCGGCGCTCGCGCCGCGCGTCAGGCTTTCGCTGCGTTTGCCTTGGCGCCATCCGTTTCGCGATACGCATCCGGATCGATCCGGCGCATTTCGGCTTCGATCCAGTTTTCCACGCGGGTATTCACTTCGTCGGGCGAGAGCCCGGTCGTCTCGATCGGCTTGCCGATCGACACCGTGACTATACCCGGATATTTAATAAACGAGTTTCGGGGCCAGACGTGTCCCGCATTGTGCGCGATGGGCACCACGGGCGCGCCCGTTTCGATGGCGAAGCGCGGGCCGCCGGTCTTGTACTTGCCGGTCTTGCCCACGGGAATGCGCGTGCCTTCGGGGAACATGATCACCCATGCACCTTCGGCCATGCGCTGCTTGCCCTGGCGGATCACCGAGGTGAACGCGTTCTTGCCTTCCTTGCGGTTGATGTGAACCATCTTCAGCATGCCGAGCGCCCAGCCGAAGAACGGCACGTACAGCAGTTCGCGCTTGAAGACGTAGCACAGCGGGCGCGGCATCAGCGCGGGAAACGCGAACGTCTCCCACGCGGATTGATGCTTCGAGAGCAGCACGGCGGGGCCGTTGGGCAGGTTCTCCATGCCCTCGATGCGGTAGCGAATACCGTTGAGGTAGCGCGCGACGAACAGCGTCGAGCGGCACCAGCCGACCGCCATCCAGTAACGCCGCGTGGCGTTCAGGAACGGAAACGCGATGAAGCACGCGGTCGCGTACGGCATCGTGTAGACGATCAGGTAGACGAACAACAGCAGGGAGCGGATGAAGCGCATCGGTTGGACCGTTCGTGAAGCGTGCGCGGCAGGGCGGGCGTCGTCAGACGCGCCGCCGCGCGGTGGGGAGCAGGCATCGGCACCGGCTTGCGCCGGGCGATGCGGATTCGGTCGAGCGTACGCCGTTCATGCGTGCGCTCGCCGGGGTCAGGCGTTGTCGTTCGCGAGGAAGTCGAGCGCGAAGGCACGCAGGTCGTCGTGCACCTTCGTGCCTTCGGGCAGACCGCCCGCGGCCAGCGTCTTCTTGCCTTTGCCCGTGAGCACGAGATGCGTCGCGAAGCCGAGCGCCGCGCCGGCTTCGAGGTCGCGCAGCGAATCGCCCACCACGGGCGTATCGGCGGGATCGATCTCGAAGCGGTCGGCGATCATCTTCAGCATGCCGGGCTTGGGCTTGCGGCAGTCGCAGTGGTCCTGCGAGGTGTGCGGGCAGAAGAACACGGCGTCGATGCGCGCGCCCACGGCCGTGGCCTGGCGGTGCATCTTCGCGTGCATGGCGTTGAGCGCCGTCGTGTCGAACAAACCGCGTCCGATGCCGGACTGGTTCGTCGCGACGGCGACGCGATAGCCCGCCTGATTCAGGCGAGCGATCGCTTCGAGGCTGCCGGGCAGCGCGACCCATTCGTCAGGCGACTTGATGAAGGCGTCGGAATCGACGTTGATCACGCCGTCGCGGTCGAGGATCACGATCTTGCGGCTGGTGCTGGTCGGCATGGCGTCGCGTCTGGTTGGGTCTGGCGGATGTCCGTGCCGGCGATCACGCCGCGAGGCGCGAAATGTCGGCCACGCTGTTCATCTGGCGATGCAGCGCCTTGAGCAGCGCGAGGCGGTTGGCCCGCAGCGCCGGATCTTCGGCATTGACCATCACGTCGTTGAAGAACGTGTCGACGGTTTCGCGCAGCGCCGCGAGCGCCGTGAGCGCACCCGTGTAATCGCGCGCGGCCAGTTGCGATTCCACGCGCGGCGCGACCTGTTCGAGCTGCGCGTAGAGCGCCTTTTCGGCGCTCTCCGTGAACAGCGCGATCTGCACGCCCGCATCTTCGGTGCCCTCGGACTTCTTGAGGATGTTCGAGATGCGCTTGTTGGCCGCCGCAAGCGAGGCCGCTTCGTTGAGCGCGGCGAATTCGCGCACGGCGTCCAGACGCGCGATCACGTCGTCGAAGCGCGTGGGGTTCAGCGCGAGCACCGCGTCCACTTCCTGGGCCGCGTAGCCGCGTTCGCGCAGCTGGCCGCGCAGACGGTCCATGCAGAACTCGTAGATCGCCTGAGTCGATTCCGCGGCGGCTTCGACGCCCGCGAACTGCGAGTACGTCGTGCGCAGCAGTTCGACGAGGTCGAGCGGCAGTTGCTTCTCGACCAGGATGCGCAGCACGCCCAGCGCGTGGCGGCGCAGTGCGAACGGATCCTTTTCGCCGGTGGGCGCGAGGCCGATGCCCCAGATGCCGACCAGCGTTTCGAGCTTGTCCGCGAGCGCGACGATCGTGCCCGTGGCGGTGGTCGGCAGCTCGTCGCCGGAGAAGCGCGGCTGATAGTGCTCGGAGCAGGCGATCGCCACTTCTTCCGCTTCGCCGTCGTGGCGCGCGTAGTAGGTGCCCATCGTGCCTTGCAGCTCGGGGAATTCGCCGACCATGTCGGTCAGCAGGTCGGCCTTGGCGAGGCGCGCGCCGCGTTCGGCGAGCGCGATGTTCGCGCCGCACATCAGCGCGATGGCGCCCGCGAGTGCTTCGAGGCGCTCCACGCGTTGCAGCGTCGAGCCGAGCTTGTTGTGATAGACCACGTTGGCGAGCAGCGGCACGCGGTCGGCCAGCGGCTTCTTCTTGTCCTGCTCGAAGAAGAACTTGGCGTCCGCCAGACGCGGGCGCACGACGCGCTCGTTGCCTTCGACGATCTCGACCGGCGTGGCCGTCTCGATGTTCGAGACGATCAGGAAGCGCGAGCGCAGGCGGCCTTCGTCGTCGGTCAGCGCGAAGTACTTCTGGTTCGTCTGCATCGTGAGGATCAGGCATTCCTGCGGCACCTGCAGGAATTCTTCCTCGAACTGGCACGCGTACACGACCGGCCATTCGACGAGCGAATTCACTTCGTCGAGCAGCGAGTCGGGCATCACCACCTTGTCGTCGCCGGCGGTTTCGATCAGCTGCGCGCGGATCGATTCGCGGCGCTCGCTGTAGCTCGCGATCACGCGGCCCTTGTGCTGGAGCGTGTGCGCGTAGTCGTCGGCCTGGGTGATGGCGATCGGGCCTTCCGAGAGGAAGCGATGGCCGCGCGTGGTGTCGCCGGCGTCGATGCCGAATGCGCTCACCGGCACGATCTGGTCGGCGTGCAGCACCGTGAGGCGATGCACCGGGCGCACGAACTGCACGTCGCTGCCGTCCGGGCGCTGGTACTTCATGACCTTCGGAATCGGCAGCTTGGCGAGCGCTTCGTCGAGCACGGCCTGCAGGCCGTCGGCGAGCGTGACGCCCGGCGCGGCGTAGCGCAGGAAGAACGCTTCGTTCTTGCCGTCGCTCGCGCGTTCGAGGTCGCTGACCGGGAAGTCGGGGAAGCCGAGCGCCGCGAGTTTCTTCGCGAGCGGCGCGGTGGGCTGGCCGTTGGCGTCGAGTGCGACCGACACCGGCAGCACTTTCTCGCGCACCTGTTTTTCGGGCGCGACGCTGCGCACGTTCTTGATCGTCACGGCGAGACGGCGCGGCGTGGCGAAGCGTTCGAACGACAGATCGCCTTCGATCAGGTCGCGCGCGGCGAGGCGCTGCGCGATGCCTTCGGCGAAAGCGTCGCCGAGACGCGCGAGGGCCTTCGGCGGCAGTTCCTCGGTCAGCAGTTCGACGAGGAGAGTGGCGTGATGAGCTTGGGTCATTGTTCTGGAGATCCGGTCATTCCTCGGCGAACTTGCGTTCGACCTTCAGCGGCGGCGCCCAGGCGGGCATCGCGGCGTCCTGTTCGTCGGTGGTCAGGCCGGGCACGCCGTGCACCGGATTGCCGAGCATCGGGAAGCCGAGCTTTTCGCGCGATTCGTAGTACGACTGCGCCACGTTGCGCGACAGCGCGCGAATGCGGCCGATGTACGCCGCGCGCTCCGTCACGGAGATCGCGCCGCGCGCGTCGAGCAGGTTGAAGGTGTGGCCGGCCTTGAGCACGAGTTCGTAGGCGGGCAGCGCGAGCTGATGTTCCATCATGCGCTTCGCTTCGCTTTCGTACGCGTTGAAGAACGTGAACAGCAGGTCGACGTTCGCGTGCTCGAAGTTATAGGTCGATTGCTCGACCTCGTTCTGGTGATAGACGTCGCCATACGTGAGGCGGCGGATCTCGGGGCCGTTCGGGCCTTGTTCTTCCCACTCGGTCCAGACGAGGTCGTAGACGTTCTCGACCTTCTGCAGATACATCGCGAGGCGTTCGAGACCGTAGGTGATTTCGCCGAGCACCGGCTTGCAGTCGATGCCGCCCACCTGCTGGAAGTAGGTGAACTGCGTGACTTCCATGCCGTTGAGCCAGACTTCCCAGCCGAGGCCCCAGGCGCCGAGCGTGGGGTTCTCCCAGTCGTCTTCCACGAAGCGCACGTCGTTCTGCTTCAGGTCGAAGCCGAGCGCTTCGAGCGAGCCGAGGTACAGGTCGAGGATGTTTTCCGGCGCGGGCTTGAGCACCACTTGATACTGATAGTAGTGCTGCAGGCGGTTCGGGTTCTCGCCGTAGCGGCCGTCCTTCGGGCGGCGCGACGGCTGCACGTAGGCCGCGCGCCACGGCTCGGGGCCGATCGCGCGCAGGAAGGTGTGGACGTGCGAGGTGCCGGCGCCGACTTCCATGTCGATCGGCTGGAGCAGCGCGCAGCCCTGCTTGTCCCAGTAAGACTGGAGCGTCAGGATGATTTGCTGAAACGTGAGCATGTGTGCCTGCAGTGTCTTTTAGGGCGGGAGGCGCGGGCTCCGGCGGTTGGCGGCCTGGCGAGCCCGCGGCGGGCGGTGCGCGGCGACATGCGCCGCCGCTCGCCCTTCGCGGGTTGCGGCCCCGGCCTGGAGGCGCCTGGTGCTAAAACCTGGTGCTAAAACGCTGAATTTTACCGGATTGCCGGGGCGTTGAGACCTGGACCGGCTTCGGCATGGCGATCGGGCCTGTTCAGCGATGCGCCGTCACGCCTTCTTGCGCCCCGGCCGTCCCGGTCCGAACGCGAATCCGAACGCCAGCAACAGCAGCGAAAGCGCGATCACCGTGTTGTTGCCGCTCGTCACGTAGGGCGTGAAACCGCTCGTGCCTTCCACGCGCACGTCGAGCGAACCCGCCGTGAAGGTGGGCAGGCGCGCGATCACCTTGCCGTGCGCGTCGATCGCGGCGGTCGCGCCGGTATTGGTCGCGCGCAGCATCGGGCGGCCGGTTTCGAGCGAGCGCATGCGCGCGATCTGCAGATGCTGGTCGAGCGCGATGGTGTCGCCGAACCACGCGAGATTCGTCGAGTTGATGAGAATGCCCGGCGAAACCGGGTTCTCGCGCACGGTGCGCGCGATTTCCTCGCCGAAAATATCCTCGTAGCAGATATCGACGGCGACCGGCTGGTTGTGCACGAGGAACGGCGGCTGCACGGGCGCGCCGCGCGCGAAGTCGCCGAGCGGGATGTTCATCAGGTTGACGAACCAGCGGAAGCCCCACGGCACGAACTCGCCGAACGGCACGAGGTGATGCTTGTCGTAGCGGTACAGACCGTTCTGGCCCGGCGTGATGCCGAACAGGCTGTTGGTGTAGTCGGTTACGCGGCCGTCGGGCGTGATGGTCGCGCCCACGGCGCCGAACAGGATCGCCGTGCCGGTCGTGTCCGCGAACGCGCGGATGTCGCGGCCGAACTTCTCCGGTACCTGCTGCACCAGCAGCGGCACCGCCGTTTCGGGCGTGACGACGAGATCGGCGGGCTTTTCGGTGATGAGTTTCTGGAACTCGTTGAGCGCGTCCATCATGCCGGACTCGGAAAACTTCATTTCCTGCTTCACGTTGCCTTGCAGCAGGCGCACGTTGAGCGGCGCGTTGGCCGGATGCGTCCATGGCACGAGCGGCAGCAGCAGACCCGCGACGATGACGGCGACAGCGGCCACCGCAGGCACCGCGAACGCCGACGTCGATGCTGACGTCGATGCTGACTTCGATGCCGCATGCGCGTTGCCGCTTGCATCCGCGACATCATGCTTCGGCGCCTGCCGACGCCCGACCGCGCGCACGAGCGCCTGCACGACCAGCGCCGCGACGAGCGCCAGCACCCAGCCCACGCCGTACACGCCGACGATCGGCGCGAAGCCCGCGAGCGGGCCGTCCACCTGCGCGTAGCCGCTGGAGAGCCAAGGGAAGCCCGTGAAAACGTAGCCGCGCGCCCATTCGCCGAGCGCCCACGCGCTGGCGAACGCAAAGGCGCCGTGCCACGTGGGCGAGAACGGCAGATCGCCGCTGCGTCCGCTGCTGCGTCCATTGCGCGCATGTCCGGCGCAGAACGACCAGACGAGCGACGCGAGCGCCGGATACAGCCCCAGATAGAGCGAGAACAGCACGAGCGCCGCGCCCGCGAGCACGGCGGGCATGCCGCCGTAGAAATGCATGCTCACGTAGAGCCACCAGACGCCCGTCACGAAATTGCCGAAGCCGAACGCCCAGCCCGTGAACAGCGCGCTTTTCCAGCCGGTGGTGCGCGTGAGCCAGAAGTAGAAGCCCGCGAAGATCGCGATTTCGAGCCAGCCGCCGTGCGGCGTCGGCGCGAACGACAGCGTGTTGAGCGCGCCCAGCGCGGCGGCGGCGAGGTAGTGCCAGGCGGGCAGCGCGCGGCGTGCGGCGCTGTCTTTGCCGGCGGCGGCGGCGGGTGCGCCGTTGCGCGAGCGGGAGTCGATCGGTTCAGCCATGAATATGCGGGAGTCAGCCGTGCGGCTGGGGCGGCGCGCGAGGCGCGGGTTCCGGAAACGTTCGCTGGCACGGCGTGCGTGCAGCGTGCGCAACGATAGCATTTTCGCGCGTCGGTTTCGGGGTGCGCGGGTTTCGGCAGCTTTCGCCGGATTTCGGGCGCGATCGAATTCGGCGACGATCAAGCAAAACGCCGGCGCGAAGGCCGGCGTTCTGGTCGGGCGCGGCGCGTCACGCGTGTGGCGTGACGCCGCTGGCTCAGGCCGGCGGTTGCAGCGCGGCTTCGCGCTGGCCCGCGAGCGGGTCGCGGCGCACCAGCAGCATGTGCACCTGGCGGGCGTCGGCGCGCAGCACCTCGAAAATCAGGTCGCCGAGACGCACCTTCTCGCCGCGATGCGGCACGTGGCCGAAATGATTCGTCACGTAACCGCCGATTGTGTCCACTTCTTCATCGGGGAAATGGGTGCCGAACGCCTCGTTGAACTGCACGAGTTCGGTGAGCGCGCGCACGCGGAAGCGGCCGTCGGGCGAAGCGATGATGTTGCCGCTTTCCTCGTCGAAGTCGTATTCGTCCTCGATGTCGCCGACGATCTGCTCCAGCACGTCCTCGATCGTGATCAGGCCGGCCACGCCGCCGTATTCGTCCACGACGATGGCGATGTGATTGCGGTTCTGCCGGAAGTCGTGCAGCAGCACGTTCAGGCGCTTCGACTCGGGGATGAACACGGCCGGGCGCAGCATGCCGCGCACGTCGAATTCCTCCTCGGCGTAATAGCGCAGCAGATCCTTCGCGAGCAGCACGCCGATCACGTTGTCGCGATTGCCTTCGTAGACCGGATAGCGCGAGTGCGCCTTGTCCAGCACGTACGGGATGAATTCGTCCGGGCTCTCGGCGATGTTGATCGCGTCCATCTGGGCGCGCGGCACCATGATGTCGCGCGCGCACAGCTCGGACACCTGGAACACGCCTTCGATCATCGAAAGCGAATCGGCGTCGATCAGATTACGCGCGTGCGCGTCCTGGAGAATTTCGAGAAGCTCGCTGCGCGAGTCGGGCTCGGGCGAGATGAAGTCGGTCAGACGCTCGAGGAGCGAGCGCTTTTCCTGCGGTTTGTCGGCTTGTCTTCGACTGGGATAAGAGTCGTTCATGGTGGTGCGCCCGTCTGCCCTCGGAGGGCGGGCGCGCTGTTGCGGAAGGGAAAGGATACAACATGCGCGTGGCGTCACCGTGTAAGCGGCGCGCCTTCGCATCCATCCTAACGCAGATGCGGCACCATCGCGCGTCGGACGAAATTCAGGATTCGGGGACGGGGCTCACGCGCAGCGCGCGAGCAGCCGCTCCAGCGCGCGGTCGGGCATGCCCGTCTCGCGCAGGGCGTCGACGGTGCGGCGCACGTAGTCGAGCGTCGTGCCGTAGCGGCCCGTGGCGCAGCCGAACACGGTGCGCACGGTGTTTTCGTCGAGTTTGCCGGTGTAGGTGGGTACGTCGCGGCGCATCACGAACGAGAGCGCGGTGACGCGCCGACCGTCTTCGAGCGCGCACGGCAGCCACGCGGGCCGGTACGAGCCCATCGGCATTTCGCGTCGCCAGAGCGCTTCCAGATGCGGCATCACGCCTTCGGCCGCGAGGCGGAACGCCACACCCGCGCACGAACCGCCGCGGTCGAGCGCGAGCACGAGGCCCGGCTGCTCGGGCGTGCCGCGATTCACGCGCGACCACAGATACAGGCCGCGATGGTAGCCATGCACGCGCGAGCGCACGTTCTCGACGGTCGGCAGGCCGGGGTTCCAGATCAGCGAGCCATAGCCGAACAGCCAGAGGTCGCTTTCGCGGTCCCAGTCGCGCAGCGTGCAGTCGAGCGAGGCGCGCAGATCGTCTTCGGTGAGCAGGCGCGGATCGCCGAGCGCGGGCGGATAGCCGGGGCAGGCCGCAACGCCGGCATCACGCGCGCCGGGGACGCCCTCCGACTGAGGTTGCGCGGAGGGGGCGTCGAAGGCGGGCGTGCTCTTGTCGTTCATGGCGGAGGGCGCGCGGTGCGCGGCGCGTGGAGGTCCTTATTTGTACGGATCGGGAAAACCGAGCGAGTTGAGGACTTCGGTCTCGATGCCTTCCATCTCTTCGGCTTCGGCGTCGTCCTCGTGATCGTAGCCTTGCGCATGCAGCGCGCCGTGCACCAGCAGATGCGCGTAGTGCGCGGCGAGCGGCTTGTTCTGCTCGGCGGCTTCCTTTTCCACCACCGGGCAGCAGAGGATCAGGTCGCCCGTGACCGGGTCGTCCTCGCTCTCCGCGTAGGCGAAGGTGAGGACGTTGGTCGCGTAGTCCTTGCCGCGATAGCTGCGGTTGAGCGTGCGGCCTTCCTCGGCGTCGACGAAGCGCACGGTCAGCTCCGCGTCGGCGAACAGCGCCGCCTTCACCCAGGCCGCCACGGTCGCGCGCGGCAGCGCGGCCTTGTGCTCGGGAAACGCCTTCGCGGCGGGGAACTGAAGGTTCAGTTTGAGTTTCGGTGCGCGGGACATGTTGAGCTGTCGATCGGATTCAGCACTGATCAGCGTGCGTCGGCGCCGCTGTCGTCCTTCTTCGAATGCGCGTCGTAAGCCTCGACGATACGCGCGACGAGCGGATGACGCACCACGTCCGCGCTCGTGAAGTGCGTGACGGCGATGCCGCGCACGTTCGCGAGCACATGCTGCGCCTCGATCAGCCCGCTCTTGTGGCCGCGCGGCAAGTCCACCTGGGTGGTGTCGCCGGTCACGACCGCCTTCGAGCCGAAGCCGATACGCGTGAGGAACATCTTCATCTGCTCGGGCGTGGTGTTCTGCGCCTCGTCGAGGATGATGAACGCGTGATTGAGCGTGCGGCCGCGCATGTACGCGAGCGGCGCGATTTCGATCATCTGGCGCTCGAACATCTTCGCCGTCTTGTCGAAGCCGAGCAGATCGTAGAGCGCGTCGTAGAGCGGGCGCAGATACGGATCGACCTTCTGCGCGAGATCGCCGGGCAGGAAGCCCAGGCGCTCGCCCGCTTCGACGGCCGGGCGCGTCAGCACGATGCGCTTGACCTGATCGCGTTCGAGCGCGTCGACCGCGCAGGCCACCGCGAGATAGGTCTTGCCCGTGCCCGCCGGCCCGATGCCGAAGGTCACGTCGTGCGAGATGATCTGCTTCAGGTACTCGCGCTGCGCTGGCGTGCGGCCGCGCAGGTCGGCGCGACGCGTGTAGAGCTTCGGACCTTGCTCTTCGACGTCGATATCGTCGCGCGCCGGTTCGTCGAACGGATGGTCGGGATCGCCGCGAAAACGCGGATCGAGTTCCGCGCCGTCGTCGGACTTGCCGTTGCCGCCATTCCCGCCGTTACCGTTCGCGCGCGCATTCGCGCGGCTCGCCAGATGGCGCGCCTCGACCAGCGCGAGCTGGATGTCGTCGACGGAAAGCGGATCGCGTGCCTTGTTGTAGAAGTTTTCGAGCGCGGTGAGCGCGAGCTTCGCGCCGCGGCCGCGAATCGAAATCCGATGGCCGCGCCGTGCGAGCGTCACGTCGAGCGCCTGCTCGATCTGCCGCAGATTTTCGTCGAGCGGGCCGCAGAGGTTGGCGAGCCGCGCGTTGTCGTCGTGCGGCGCGGTGAATTCCAGATGCTGCTGATTCGGCTTCAAGGTGTCTCTGAACTCCCGTGTTCCGTGAGTGGCGCGCTGCAGGTGCCGGATGGCGATTTAGTGCGACAGCGCCGAATTGCCCTCGTGCGCGAGCACCAGCTCGCCGCGCAGCGAGTGCGGGTACGCGTGGTTGATCTTCACGTCGATCATCTGGCCGATCAGGCGTGCGTGCGAAGCGAGCGGCGCCGGGAAGTTCACCACACGGTTGTTTTCCGTGCGGCCCGACAGTTCGCTCGGATCCTTGCGCGACGGACCTTCGACCAGAATGCGCTCGACGCGTCCGACCATCGACTGGCTGATGCGCTGCACGTTTTCTTCGATCGTCGCCTGCAGATGTTGCAGACGCTTGAGCTTCACTTCGCGCGGCGTGTCGTCTTCCAGGTTCGCGGCGGGCGTGCCCGGACGCGGACTGTAGATGAACGAGAAGCTCGTGTCGTAGCTCATCTCTTCGACGAGCTTCATGGTCTTTTCGAAATCTTCCTCGGTCTCGCCCGGGAAGCCGACGATGATGTCGGTCGAGAGCGAGAGGTCGGGGCGGATCGCGCGCAGCTTGCGGATCACCGACTTGTATTCGAGCACGGTGTAGCCGCGCTTCATCGCCATCAGCACGCGGTCGGAGCCGTGCTGCACGGGCAGATGCAGGTGGTTCACGAGCTTCGGCACCTTCGCGTAGGTGTCGATCAGGCGCTGCGTGAATTCCTTCGGATGCGAGGTCGTGTAGCGAATGCGCTCGATGCCCGGGATGTCGGCGACGTATTCGATCAGCGTGGCGAAGTCGGCGATTTCGCTCGCGCCTTGCGTGAGCTGGCCGCGATAGGCGTTGACGTTCTGGCCGAGCAGCGTGACTTCGCGCACGCCCTGGTCGGCGAGACCGGCGACTTCGGTGAGCACGTCGTCGAGCGGACGCGAGACTTCGTCGCCGCGCGTGTAGGGCACGACGCAGTAGCTGCAATATTTCGAGCAGCCTTCCATGATCGAGACGAATGCGCTCGGGCCTTCCACGCGCGCGGGCGGCAGATGGTCGAACTTCTCGATTTCGGGGAAGGTGATGTCGACCTGCGCGCGGCCCGAGGCGCGGCGCGCGTCGATCATCTGCGGCAGGCGGTGCAGCGTTTGCGGACCGAACACCAGATCGACATACGGCGCGCGCTGGACGATGGCCGCGCCTTCCTGGCTCGCCACGCAACCGCCCACGCCGATCAACAGATTCGGGTTCGCTTCCTTCAGTTCGCGCACGCGGCCGAGGTCGGAAAAGACTTTTTCCTGGGCCTTTTCGCGCACCGAGCAGGTGTTGAACAGGATCACGTCCGCGTCTTCGGGCGTGTCGGTTTTCACGAGGCCTTCAGCGGCGCCGAGTACGTCGACCATTTTGTCGGAGTCGTACTCGTTCATCTGGCAGCCAAACGTCTTTACATAAACTTTCTTGGTCATCGGGGTTCGCCGTTCGCAGTGGTTCACCTGGGGGCGTCGTCCGGTTGATGCACGAAATGCACGTCGGGACTACGGTGAAAATTGGGGCTGAAGCGAGTGGCCGGCCTGCGAAGGCTGTGGCGCACAGTGGGGCGGTTCGCTGGCGGGTTTGTCTGGTGCCCTGGCGCGCGTTTTTTGCGTGCGCATTGGCTTCTGATGCCGCCGGATGACTACGCGAACCATCGTTCAGCTTAATCCGACATTATAGCCTTATGCGCTGACGGCCTTGCGGCCCCGCGAGCGGGCCGGCGCGGCGCCGGCCGCCGTGCCCGACACGACTTCCACGCCGTTCGCGCCTTGCGCGTGTTCCGCCTGTTTCGCGTGTTTCGGGTCTTCCGCCCAGGGCACAAGCGCGCTCAACTCGTGCGCCGCCTGGGCGAAACGCTCGGACAGGAAATCCAGCAGCACGCGCACGCGCGGCGCGAGATAGCGGTTGCGATGGTAGAGCGCGTGCACGGGCTGCTCGGCGTAACGCCAGTCCGGCATGACGATCCGCAGCCGCCCGGCGCGCAGGTCGTCGGCCACGTCCCAGATCGATTTCACCGATAAACCGTAGCCGCACAGCGTCCACTGGCGCACGGCCTCGCCGTCCGAGCTTTCGAGCGCGTTTTCCAACGGCACGACGTAGGTCTGCGACGCGTTCCCGCGCGTGAAGCGCCACTCGTTGACGGGGCCCGCCGGCGAGCCGATGACGATGCAATCGAAGCGCGCCAGATCGGCGGGCTCGTGCGGCTCGCCGTGGCGGGCGATGTAATCGGGCGCGGCGCACAGCACGCGCGGGTTCGGTGCGAGCCGCCGCGCGATCAGCGAACTGTCCTGCGGCGTGCCGAAGCGGATCGCCAGATCGATGTCCTCGAGCACGAGATTCGAGATCGAATCGGTCAGCGTGAGCGCGAAACGCACTTCGGGATAGTGCGAGCGGAATTCGTCGAGCCACGACATCAGCAGATTGCGGCCGAAGTCGGAAGTCGCCGAGATGCGCACCTTGCCGCGCACTGCGTTCTGGCCCTCCTGCAACGCGGCCTTGGCGTCGTCGAGCGAGCGCAGCGCGCTTTCGCTGCAATTGAGATAGGCGCGGCCTTCGTCGGTCAGGCGCAACTGACGCGTGGTGCGGTCGAACAGGCGCGCACGCAGCTCCGCTTCGAGCCGGGCGAGCCGGGCGCTGGCCGCCGCCGGCGTGAGGCCCAGCTTGCGACCCGCCGCCGACAGGCTGCCGAGCCGCGCGGCTTCCACGAAAAGGCGCACGTCGCCGAGATTGTCCATGTCGATACCGGGAAGATTATTAGACAGCGTTTGAAAATCCTTCAAATGCTACGCCAATTATCAAGTCTGCGCCGAAGCTGGACAATGCGCGTGTTTTCAGGATTCGCCACGCAGGGAACCACGCAAGGACGCCGCCATGCAACTCGATCACGTCACGCTCGTCACGCCCGATCTGGACGGCACGCGCCGTTTTTTCTGCGAGATCGCGGGGCTGGTGGACGGCCCGCGTCCGCCGTTTTCCGTCGGCGGCCACTGGCTCTATGCGCAAGGCCGCGCGGTGATCCATCTCGTCGAGGCGACCGTGCCTGCGACGCGCGCGTTGGCGGCTACGCGCACGGCGCCGCGTCTCGATCATTTCGCGCTGCGCGTCGCGCCCGGCGACGAATGGCGCGCGCTGCTCGCGCGGCTGCGCTCGCATGGCGTGCCGTACCAACTCGCCGACGTGCCGCTGAGCGGCGAGCGTCAGGCGTTCGTCGCGCTCGCGCCGGGCGTGGTGGTCGAGTTCGTGACGTCGGCGGACGACGCGGCCTGATCGACGACCTTCGCACTCCGACCTCTGCCCTGAAACGCGCACCAACACAACGCAACACCCTGGCTGTCCTCTGGAGATTTCGATGCCTATTCCCTTGCTCGCGCTGGCGATCAGCGCTTTTGCCATCGGCACCACCGAGTTCCTCATCATGGGCCTGTTGCCCGACGTCGCGCGCGATCTCGGCGTGACGATTCCCGCCGCGGGCCTGCTCGTCACCGGCTACGCGCTCGGCGTCGCGGTGGGCGCGCCGCTGCTCGCCGTGCTCACCAGCCGCATGCCGCGCAAGCTCGCGCTGCAATTGCTGATGGGCGTGTTCATCGTCGGCAACGTGATGTGCGCGGTCGCCGGCAACTACTCGCTGCTGATGGTCGCGCGCGTCGTGGCCTCGTTCGCGCACGGCTCGTTCTTCGGCATCGGCGCCGTGGTCGCGGCCTCGCTCGTGCCGCAGGAAAAGCGCGCCAGCGCCATCGCGATGATGTTCACGGGCCTCACGCTCGCGACCGTGCTCGGCGTGCCGTTCGGCACCGCGATCGGCCAGCAGTTCGGCTGGCGCGTGGCGTTCTGGATCGTCAGCGGCTTCGGCGTGATTTCGCTGCTCGGCGTGACCGCGCTGGTGCCGAATCTGCACGATCACGCGCCCGCCGGACTCGGCCACGAAGTGCGCGTGCTGCGCGATCCGCAGGTGTGGATCGCGCTCGGCATGACGGTGCTGGGCTTCGGCGGCGTGTTCGTCGTGTTCACCTACATCGCGCCGATTCTGGAGCAGGTGAGCGGTTTCTCGCCGCGCGGCGTGACGCTGATGCTCGTGCTGTTCGGCGTGGGGCTCACGCTCGGCAACATGCTCGGCGGCAAGCTCGCGGACCGTGCGCTGATGCCGTCGCTGATGGGCATCCTGATCGCGCTCGCCGTGGTCATGGCGATCTTCACGAAGACGAGCCACGCGGCGATTCCGGCGGCGATCACGGTATTCGTCTGGGGCATCGCGGCGTTCGCGACCGTGCCGCCGCTGCAAATGCGCGTGGTGGCGAAGGCCGCCGCCGCGCCGAATCTGGCCTCGACGCTGAATATCGGCGCGTTCAACGTGGGCAACGCAATGGGCGCGTGGCTCGGCGGCCTCGTCATCACGCGTGGTCTCGCGCTCGATGCGCTGCCGTGGGTGGCCGCCGCCGTCTCGATCGCGGCGCTCGCGCTGACCTGGCTGGCGGCGCGGCTCGACGCGCGCGAAACCGGCGGCGCGGCGGCGCGCGTGGCGGTGAGTCAGGACGCCTGCTGAACCCGCGTGGCGCACAGTCCGGGCATATCGCATACGCGCACAAGCATTCCCGAAAACGCGCTCTGCAATGCTGATATCAGTGTGAAGATAACTTCGTTGGGCGCGGCGGGACGCGATGCTAGTCTTGCCTCCATTCAAGCAATTGCGCCGGTTCGCGGCGCGTCTGGGAGGCTGCCATGCATTCACCGCTCGCGCTCGTGAGCCACGCGCAGGCCGATCGTCCGGCCGCACATCGCGGTACGACGCATCGCCGCGACGACGATCTCGCCGTCGACATCGACACTGTTTCGGATCACGAAGCGATTGTTCGCGGCGTCGACGAACGCTCTGCATTCGCCGTTGCGCCGCTTGCACAAGCGACAGCACAAACCGAGGCGCACGACAGCGCCGCCAACGCGTTCGATGCACTCGAACATCTCGTCGGCGTGAACCTCGCGCGGCTGCGCGCCGAGCGTCAACTCTCGCTCGATGCGCTGGCGCGTGCCTCGGGCGTGTCGCGCGCGATGCTCGCCCAGGTGGAGTCGGCGCGCAGCGTGCCGTCGATCAAGGTGCTCTGCAAGGTCGCGGCGGCGCTTAAGGTATCGGTGTCGGCGTTCCTGCGCCGTCATGCGGTGAACGGCTTCGAGCATCTGCCCGCCGAACGCGCGCCGCGCCGCGTAAGCGCCGACGGCCGTTATTCGGCTCGCGCGCTCTATCCCGAGGACGAGCCCGCCGCCGCCGAGTTTCACGAACTGCGCATCGCGCCGCTGCACACCGAGCCGGGCACGCGCCGCGCGCCGGGCACGACCGTCAACCTCGTGGTCAGCGAAGGCACGCTCGAAGTGAGCGTGCACGATCGCCGCCAGTTGCTCGCGACCGGCGACGCCATCGTGTTCGACGCCGACCAGCCGCACAGCCTGCGCAATCCGGGCGACACCGAGGCGCGCGTGTTCCGCGTGACGCGCAACGCCGAGACGCCGCCGCGCTGGGACGTGCCGCAAGCCGCGCCGCAGACGCTCTGAGATCGGTGCGCGCCCGGTGCGCGCATTTGTCCAGTGGGTCTTTGCCGCGCTGCACGATCGGGCGCGACGCGGTATGCTTCTTCCGCCGGTTCAACCGGTAATCAGTGCGTCTTCAGGGCGGGGTGCAATTCCCCACCGGCGGTATGCCGGCCGGGCCGAAAGGCCAGCCGGTGAGCCCGCGAGCGCCTGTGCGTGAGTCGCTGCAAGCTGTTTTCGTCTCGTGCGCAGGGTCAGCAGATCTGGTGCGAAGCCAGAGCCGACGGTCATAGTCCGGATGAGAGAAGATGTGCAGATGGTCATGTTTGCCCATCCGCCGCGGCGTAGCGCCTGCGTGCGCGTGGCGTCGTCCGGCCTTGAGCCGGGTGCCGCGCGCGGCGCTCGCGAGATGCCGCGTGCCGGGGATTCCTGTCTGTTTGCAATGCCCTGAAACGTTTTTCGCCCAACTCTTGCGAGGAGCGTTTCACATGTCCTTTACCCGCAATCTCCCGGTCGAGCAGCCGCTCGACGCCATCGCCGATCTTCCCTTGCTCGACACCGAGCCGGTGCCCCCGCGCATCGCCGCCGCGCTGCAGGCCATGCGCGAAGGCCGTCCCGTCGTCCTTCAGGACGATCACGACCGCGAGGACGAAGCCGATCTCGTCTGCGCCGCCGAGAACCTGACTAACGAAACGATGGCGCTGTTCATCCGCGAATGCAGCGGCATCGTCTGCCTGTGCCTCTCCGACGAGAAAGTGCGCGCGCTCGAACTGCCGCCGATGGTCGCGCGCAACGAGAGCCGCAACCGCACGGCCTTCACCGTCTCGATTGAGGCGCGCGAGGGCGTGAGCACGGGCGTGTCGGCCGCCGACCGCGTGACGACGATCCGCGCGGCCATCGCGGCCGGCGCGAAGCCCGCCGACATCGTGAGCCCCGGCCACGTGTTCCCGCTGCGCGCGCAGCCGGGCGGCGTGCTCGCGCGCCGCGGCCATACCGAAGGCACCGTCGACCTGGCGGCGCTCGCCGGTCTGGAGCCCGCCGGCGTGCTGTGCGAACTGATGAATCCGGACGGCACGATGGCGCGCGGCCAGCAGGTCGACGACTTCGCGAAGCTGCACAATTTGCCGATGCTGACGATCGCCGAGCTGGCGGCATTCCGCGCCTCGCTCGCCGAGGTGCGCGAACGCAGCGCCGAACTGGTGTAAGGCGCGTTCGAAACGTGAAGGTGCCGCAGGCCGCCTTTCCCGCGCGGCCCGCAATGAAAAACGGCGCGTGAGCCTTGTGGTTCACGCGCCGTTTTTTTATCGACGAAGCGAGCGGCAGTGCGCCAGGTTGGCTTACGACTGCACGTCGCCGAACTCGCCGCGCACGCCCGCTGCCACGAGCGCGGGCAACTCGTCCATGTGTTCCATGATGCGCGTGATGCCCAGCTCGCGCAGCACGTCGGCATAGCCCGACGGGATATGGCTCGCGCCCACGAACGCGATGGTCTTCATGCCCGCCGCGCGCGCGGCGTTCAGGCCCGAGAGGCTGTCCTCGACCACGAGGCAGCGCGCCGGCTCCACGCCGAGCGTTTTGGCCGCATGCAGATAGACATCCGGATAAGGCTTGGGCCGCGCGACCATCTCGGCGCTGAAGATGCGCTCGCCGAAGATCGTGGCGAGCCCGGCGCGGCGCACCGAGGCGTGCACGCGCGTGAGGCGGCTGTTCGACACCACGGCGGCGGGCAGCGCGATCTGGCGCAGCGCGTCGCGCACGCCGTTGATCGGGCTCACCGAATCGGCGATCGCGACTTCGCAGTTGTGGTCGATCGTCTCGAGAAAATGCTCGGGCAGCGTGAGGTTGAAGCGCTCGGCGACGTCGGCGAGAAAGCGCGAGGTCTGCTGGCCGAAGGCGGAGGCCACGGCGGCGCGGAAATCCACGCCGGGGAAGGTGCGGCTGAGCGTATCGAAGAGCACGTGGTCGGCGATGACTTCGCTGTCGACGAGCACGCCGTCGCAGTCGCAGATGAGATGGTCGATCATGCGTAAGACGAAAAAGCAGCCATGAAGGCTGTATGGGCGGACGAAAACACAGGGCGGCGCACGGTCGCGCGGAAGACGGACGCCACGCGCGCAAACCGGCAAGGCAGGACGTTGAAAGCCTCATGATACGTGCTTTTGCGTGCGCGGCCGGGGTTTCGCGTGCCGCTTGCCGCTGCGATGCCGTCCCGACTGCGCCGGCTTTCACGCGTCGATGCGACGTTGGCCGTACGGCCAGGGTGTGAGGCGCGCCGCGCGATGCGACAATGCGCGCTGGAACACTCAGTCGAACACGGGGAGAACGCAATGCGTGGACTTGCGATGATCGGTGCGGCGATGCTCGTCGCGGGATGTGCCAATTCGTCGGGCCTCGTCGGCGCGTGGAGCAGTCCGCCGCCCTTCGCCACGCTTCAGCAGATGTGCGGCGGCCAGGCGCCCGACTACGGCGCGGACACCCAGGCCGTCTATTCGGCGGTCTACGACGCCTATGTCGCCAACCGTCACGGCAAGCTGCCGCAGGAGCGCTTCTGCAGCTTCCAGGCGGGGCTCGCGCAGCAGTACACGGCGCATGGCGCAAGCGGCGACATGCAGTCGCGCAATCAGTGGGTGGCGTATCTCAACGACCAGCGCGCACAGGCGCTGAACTGGCGCGCCTCGGCCGACCCGACTTTGCGCGGCGGTTGAGCGCGCGCGGTTCGTCCGTAGGCGGGGTGGGGCCTGGTGCAGCGTAGTGGCCAGGCGTAGGGACGAGGCCTAATGACGAGGCGAAGCGCCAAGGCGAAGCGCCCAGGCGAAGCGCGAAAAAAATGGTCACGCGGGCATGAAGCGCGCGGGTCCGCGTGACCATGCACTGCAGGCGCGAACGTCTACAGCCGTGCGCCTGCATCGGGGATGGGCTCGACACCACGTTCTGGCGGACGATCCCGGCGTCCGCGCAGGTCGAGAAAAGGTCGGTCGTGGTCGTGTGGCGCGTGTCTGAGAGCGTGGTTGCGCGCGCCGGCGTGTCAGGCCGTTGCCGCGCGCAAGCCGCGCGGCGTCCGGTTCACGAAAACTTCTGGTTCACGAAAACCGTTTGATGGCGCGTAACGCCGAGTCGCCGATTTCGGTGAGTCGCCACCGCTGGAGGCCGGAGGCCAGGCGTTCCAGCTGGACGAGCTGTCGTTCGAGCAGGGCGTCCAGTTCTTCGCGTTCCATATCGAGCTGGTTGGGGGCGTCCTTCACTAGCAGCAGAGTGGCGAATTCATGCGGACTCAGCATCGTTCTCTCCATGTTGCCGCATCAGAGGTCGACGTTCGCGGCCCCTCGTTGGGCAGCGCGGCGACAGTCATGCGGTGGGCGTGAGCGAAAGCCTGCGGCGGTGCGGTCGGTGATCGGCTGGACGGTTGGCGGTCCGTTCGCGTCTGCCTGGAAACAGTGTTCGCGAACGTCGGGAGACGTCGCCCAGGCAACTCAAACAGCATCCAGCCCGGACGCGGCGCCGGGGAACTGGAGTGTAGTCAACGCCTTTGCGTTGTACAAACCACATGCCGAAAATATTCCCTTTGACATTCGCTGTCTGCGGCGGCGGTCGAGCCGCGCCCGGGAATCCGCGAAATCACTTGAAGTTCATGGCGCGTCGCGCAATGCGTGGTGACTCACAGGGCAAGTCGGGGTCGATTTACCTCCGAGCCCGTTCACCGATTCACCGCGCATTGCTTGCGCATCTTTCTCATTCACGCACGACTTGCGCGCCGTCAATGTGACGACCTGGAGGATTTCTTCGGTTTGCGTCAGGTGCCGCGTGTAAGCCTTCACTTCGCGAAGCTTCCGATTATTTGTGGTCCTGTCGCGTACCGCTGTCAGGCCCGTGGCTTGCACCTTCGGGGCTATCGAGGCAGCGCAGTGCGTAGCGTGCGCCCGGCGTTTGGCTGGCGGCACGGAGTATTGCTGCGTAACAAAATCTGCGCTACGACAGGCTTACAAGTCGACTCTTCCCGGAACTGGCGCTTGCGGGACCGGTCTGTGCTCTCAGACTGCAGCTTCCAGAAACAACGGCTAATATGAATTAGATATGGCTGGTACCTTTCACCACGCGGCGAAAGCGCCAATCCAGGGCACCGGCGTGCAGTCGCGCCGGGACCGGGCGCGAAGCGCCGCGCGAGCAGATACCGCTTTCGGAGTACGACACAATGCGTAACGACAGTGAGCCTGGCCACGTGATGCCCTGGCGCATCGAAGACATCGATCTCACGCGGATCGACCGCAAGCTCGCGGCTGCCAACGAAGATCTGCTGCTGCTGCTGTGTGCGGCATCGTTCATCGAGAGCGGCTCGGACCTCTACACGAGCAATCTGAGCGTGTTTTTCAATGGCGACCCGGAAGTGTCCGCGTGGCTCAACAACGAATGGGAACACGAGGAGCTTCAGCACGGCCGCGCGCTGAAGACCTACATCAATTACGTCTGGCCCGAGTTCGACTGGGACACGGCGTTCAACAACTTCTTCGAGGAATACTCGAAGACCTGCTCGTTCGAGGAATTCGAAAAGACGCGTGCGCTCGAAATGGTCGCGCGCTGCGTCGTCGAAACGGGCACGGCCACCTTGTATCGCGCGATCGGCGAATGTTCGACCGAGCCCGTGCTCAAGGAAATCACCGACAACATCCGTTCGGACGAAGTGCGCCACTACAAGCACTTTTTCCGCTACTTCAAGAAGTACAACCAGGTCGAGGGGCATGGCCGCCTCGCGGTGCTCGGCGCGCTCATGCGTCGCGTGATGGAGATCAAGAACGAGGACTCGGAGATCGCGCTGCGTCACGTGTTCGCGATTCGCTATCCTGATCGCGTGAAGGATTCGGCGTACAACCGTGAACTCACGGCGCGCGTGAACAAGCTCGTGCGCCACAATCTGTCCGCCGACATGTGCGTGAAGATGCTGCTCAAGCCGCTCGACATTCCCGCGAAGATCCAGCCAAGCGTGCTGTATCCGCTCGCGAAGATCACCCAGCACGTGTTCTTCCGCTAAGCGCCGGCGGTCGAGCCGCACAAAAGAAAAGGCCCGCTGCAAAGCGGGCCTTTTTCATGGCGTAGCGCCGCGCCGCGCGGCGAGGCGCCGCGGGCTGGCGGACCGGCTTAGCGGTCGCCGCGCTGGCCGTCGCGACGCGAGCTGCCACCCGGACGGCCGCCGAGCAGGGCGCCTGGATTCGATTGCGGCTTGCGCTGCGTACGGCCGAGCGCGCTTTCATGCGACACGCCGCGCTGGCTTTCGCGACGCGTATGTTCGCCGCGCGCGCCTTGTGCGCCGTGATTCGTCGCCGCTTGCTGCTTCACCGGCTTGGCCGTGCGGATGCCGTTCTGCGCGGGCTTGGCCGGGCGTTGTTCGCCGCGGTTGCCGCCGTTGTTTCCACCAGCGTTCGCACGGCCTTCACCACGGCCTTCACCGCGATTACCGCCGTCACGCTGGCCGCCGCGCGGCGCACCGCCGTTCGACGCACCGCGTCCCTGACCTTGCTGGCTCTGACCTTGCCCCTGACGCTGGCCACGGCCTTGCTGCTGGCCACGGCGCTGGATCGGCTCGGGCTTGGCATTCGGATCCGGCTCGAAGCCCGGAATGACTTCCTGCGGCACCGCGCGCTTGATGAGCTTCTCGATGTCCTTGAGCAACTGGTGTTCGTCGACGCAGACGAGCGACACCGCTTCGCCCGTCGCGCCCGCGCGGCCCGTGCGGCCGATACGGTGCACGTAATCCTCGGGCACGTTCGGCAGATCGTAGTTGACCACGTGCGGCAGCTGATCGATGTCGATGCCGCGCGCCGCGATGTCGGTGGCCACGAGCACCTGCAGCGTGCCGTCCTTGAATTCGGAGAGCGCGCGCGTGCGGGCCGACTGGCTCTTGTTGCCGTGGATCGCGAGCGCGCTGATGCCGTCCTTCGTGAGCTGTTCCGCGAGGCGGTTCGCGCCGTGCTTGGTGCGCGTGAACACGAGCACCTGGAACCAGTTGTGCTGGCGGATCAGGTGCGTGAGCAGGTCGCGCTTGCGGTCGCGATCGACCGGATACACCTTCTGCGCGACCGTTTCCGCCGTGGTGTTGCGGCGCGCGACTTCGATCAGCGCGGGCGAGTCGAGCAGGCTGTCCGCGAGCGCCTTGATTTCGTCGGCGAAAGTGGCCGAAAAGAGCAGGTTCTGGCGCTTCGGCGGCAGCTTCGCGAGCACGCGCTTGATGTCGTGGATGAAGCCCATGTCGAGCATGCGGTCGGCTTCGTCGAGCACGAGAATCTCGAGCTGCGAGAGGTCGATGGTCTTCTGCTGCATGTGATCGAGCAGACGGCCAGGCGTCGCGACCACGATATCGACGCCACGCTTGAGCGCGTCGATCTGCGGATTGATGCCCACGCCGCCGAACATCACGGTCGACTTGAGCTTCAGATACTTGCCGTAGGCGCGCACGCTTTCTTCCACCTGCGCCGCGAGCTCGCGCGTGGGCGTGAGGATCAGCGCGCGCACGACGCGCTTGCCGCCCGCGGCGGCCGGCATGTCGGTCAGGCGTTGCAGGATCGGCAGCGTGAAGCCGGCGGTCTTGCCCGTGCCGGTCTGCGCACCTGCGAGCAGGTCGCCGCCGCCGAGCACGGCGGGGATCGCTTGCGACTGGATGGGCGTGGGCGTGGTGTAGCCCAGTTCGTTGACAGCGCGGACCAGCGGTTCGGACAAGCCGAGAGAATCGAAAGACATAAATACCTGTTGTATTGCAGTATCGCGAGCGGAGGGGCGCTGCCGGTGACGGCGCGCCGCGCAAGGCTGAGCGCGGGTGCTCGCGTGTATTCGGACGGCACGCCAGTGCGCGCGCCGCTTGTCGACGGTTCTTGCAGACCCGTCGGCTGGCATAAAGTTGCATCGCACGGCAGCGGACACTGCGGCCGCCACGCGACGATTTCGTGGAGATTCCCGGTGGGATGCGTCAGGCGACGTAGCCCGCGACGCTCACGAATTGACAGACGCTCCCGGCGAGCACGAACAGATGCCAGATTCCATGTCCGTGCCGGATGCGCTCGTCGTTGATGAAAAAATAGATGCCGACGCTGTAGATGATGCCGCCGGCCAGCAGCCAGGCGGTGCCCGCGGCGGGCAGCGCGCCGAGGAGCGGCTTGACCGCGACCAGCGCGAGCCAGCCCATCACCACGTACAGCACCATCGACAGCATGCGGGTGCGGCGCCCGAGCGTGAGCTCCTGCACGATGCCGAGCGCGGCGAGCCCCCAGCTTACGCCAAAGAGCGACCAGCCCCACGGCCCGCGCAGCGTGACAAGCGTGAACGGAGTATAGCTGCCCGCGATCAGCAGATAGATCGCGGCGTGGTCGCACTTTTGCAGCACGGCTTTCAGGCGCGGTCCGCGCACGCCGTGATACAGCGTGGAGATCGTGTAGAGCGCGCACAACATCGCGCCGTACACAGCGAAACTCACGACCTTGTATGCGTCGTGATCGAGCGCCCCGAGCGTTACGAGCGATACCAGCCCCGCAATCGACAACATCGCGCCCACCAGGTGAGTAATGCTGTTCAAACGCTCACCAGCGTGCATGACGACCACTCCTTGTTCTTCTTGCCCTGCGTGTTTGCTTCAAAACCAGCTTCAAAACCATCAGTTCGACAGCGAATTCGACAGCGTGCGGCTCGCGCCGCGCGGCCTCGTGCCGCAATCAACGCGCGGCGCGCGGCCAAATAGCGAAGGGCGCAGCCGGCGGCGTTTTGCCGGCTGCGCCCTTGTCAGGCAAACGCCACTATAACAAACGTGGCTCAGTCGAGCGGTGCGGAGCGCAGATCTGACACCTGTTGCGGCGAGACCGGCGTGCCCTTGTTCCCCCACGACATGCGGATGAAGGTCACGACCGCCGCCACTTCCTGGTTGGACAGCGCCTGGGCGAACGGCGGCATGCCGTACGGGCGCGGATTGCCCTGCGTGCTGGGCGGATAGCCGCCGTTGAGCACCATCCGGATCGGATTCACCGCCGATTTCATCTGGATCGACTGGTTGTTCGCGAGCGGCGGGAAGTTCGGCGGCATGCCGAGGCCGTTCTCCGCATGGCACTTCGCACACTGGTCATGGTAGATCTTCTGACCTTGCTGCAAGAGTTCGCCGCCGAACGCTTCGGAGGTTTCCATCTGCATGGTCTCGGGCGCTTCCTTGCGCTGCGGGATGGTCTTCAGATAGGTCGCCATCGCCTTGATGTCGTCGTCGGAGACGTATTGCAGGCTGTTGTGGATCACGTCCGCCATCGGCCCGAACACGGCGCCGCGCTCCGAGACGCCGGTTTTCAGCAGACTGGCGATGTCCTTGATCTCCCAGTCGCCGAGACCGCCTTCGCTCGACGTGAGCGAGGGCGCGTACCAGTTCTGCAGCGGAATCAGCCCGCCCGCGAACGCCGACGAATTGACCGGCGCGCCCATCATGTTGATCGACGTGTGGCACATGCCGCAGTGGCCGAGTCCTTCGACCAGATACGCGCCGCGATTCCATTCGACCGATTTGGTCGGATCGGGCTTGTACTCGCCCTCGCGGAAGAACAGCGTGCGCCAGCCGATCAGCAGGTTGCGGTTGTTGAACGGGAATTTCAGCTCATGCGGACGGCTCGGCACGTGTACCGGCGGCACCGAGCGCAGATAGGCGTAGATCGCGTCCGAATCCGCGCGCGTGACCTTGGTGTAGCTCGTGAACGGGAAGGCCGGGTAGAGCAGGCTGCCGTCTTTCGAGCGGCCCGTGTGCATGGCGCGGTAGAAGTCGTCGCTGCTCCACTTGCCGATGCCGTACTGGTCGTCGGGCGTGATGTTCGGTGTGTAGAGCGTGCCGAAGGGCGTGGCCATCGGCAGGCCGCCCGCGAAGGTCTTGCCGCCGCGCACGGTGTGACAGGCGACGCAGTCGCCAGCGCGGGACAGATACTCGCCCTTCTTGATGAGCTCGGACTGGTCGGCGGGCGTGGCCGCCTGCGCCGAGGCGCTGTGCAGATAGGTGTTGCCGGTCCACAGCACGGGCACCAGCGCCGCGACGGCGGCGAGCATGACTGCGGACAGAGCGAACAGGGACTTGCGGTTCATAGGGCTGTCTCCCGGCGCCTTATTGCGGTTCGCTGCCGCATGCGAGCGGCGTCTTCAACGAGCCAGCCGCGGCCGGCACGGGATTTTGCGGCGCGTTCTGCGTGGCAAGCCAGGCCGCGACGGCGTTCACGTCGTCGTCGGTGAGACGCGTGGCGATCTCGTGCATGCAGTCGGGCGCCTTGGCGTGACGCGAGCCCGAACGCCAGGCGCCGATCTGCGCGCTGATGTAGTCCGCATGCAGCCCGACGAGGCCGGGAATGGCCGGCTCCATGCCGGTCAGCTTCGCACCGTGGCAGGCCGCGCAGGCGGGCACCTGGCGCGCCGGGTCGCCCCGCAGGACGATCGCCTGGCCGCGCGCGAGCGTGCTGTCGCTGACCGTGGCTTTCGCGGGCGGCGGGTAGGGCGGCCGCTGCTGCGAGAAGTACGTGGCGATCTCGTGCAGGTAATCGTCGGAGAGATAGGTGACCAGATAATTCATCGGAGGGTACTTGCGGCGACCCTCGCGAAAATTCATCAACTGGTTGTAGAGGTACTCTGCCGGTTTGCCGGCGAGACGCGGGAAGTAGTCGTTGTCGGTGCCCTGACCGTGCGAGCCGTGGCACGCGGTGCAGCCCTGCACGCGCGATTCGATCGTGTCGGGGGCTTTGGGTTGCGGGGTCTGGGCGGAAGCGGCGCTGAAGATTCCGGACGTGCCGAACAGCAATGCAGCCAGGAGCGGCGCGGCGAGCGGAATGAGCGGTCGGACGAGACGTCTTGGGGACACGCGTGACTCCATTCTTTATCGTGGACCTGCCAGGCTTCGAGCGACCCGGCTTCCAGGTTGCGCGCGATAAAAGCAGACGACCCGTGCGCGCTGCGGCGACGCAGCCGATTCTAGCATCGCCTCGACAGTGACTTTTTGCCACATGCGCTCCGGGCCGCCAACGCGGGCTTGCCCGGAGACGCACAGTGACCCGGCCCGTATCCGATCTCCAGGATTGCGGCCGAAGGTCGCGGCGTCGCCGGTTATGATTCTGCACCCGTTAGCCGATTCGTGACTCGGGATTGACCCTGCTTGACCTCGCTTCCATGCCATCCGCATGGCGATTTGACGAAGCGCAGGGAGTGGCTGCGCGCCGCATGCAAGATCCGGTATTGAACCGAACGGCGTCGCGGCTATCGAAGCAGGCTCCTTTCCGGAAAGTCGCGCCGCATCGCGTGCGCGCTTGTCCGGGGCGCGCAAACGTCGCCACCGCCGGTTTCAATCCTGTTTCGAACGCTCACCGCAGCTTCGTAGTTTCGTCGCTGTTTTGTTGCCGTTTTGTTGTTGTTTCCTTGCCACTCGTCTCGATGACTCCAATTGCACTTACCCCGCCGATGCAACCGCCGTCCCCGTCCCCGCGTGCCGGAACTTCCGACTGTCTGGAGGGCGCGCGCCGATGAAAGCTGACTGGCTCTGGATCGGGCAGGTCGCGATGGCCGCCCTGGTGAATCTCGCCTACGCCTTTGCGCTCGGCTCGACGCTCTACGGCGCGTGGCTGGAGAAGGACGCCCGCAGCGCGATCGCGCCCGCAAGGCCCGCGTGGCTGCGCGCGCAGCGTTCGTTGCGCGCGGGCTCGCTGGTGCTCGTGATCGCGCTCGTCATGTGGCTGCTCTACGAGAGCGCGTCGATCAGCGGCGCGACCTTGCCCGCGTCGTTCGGCGTGGTGCCCACGGTGCTTTCGCAGACGCACGTGGGCCATGCGTGGTCGGTGGCGTTCGGCGGCGCGCTCGTCGTGCTGCTCGCCGCGTTCGCGGGCGCGAGCCCGCTGCGCGACGGCGTGCTGTGGCTCGCGCTGATCGCCGTCGCCGCGGGCCGCGCGGGTCTCGGTCACGCCGCCGATGCGGGCTTCGCCTCGGCCGCGCTCGGCCTGAACACGCTGCACGTGCTGAGCGCGAGCGCATGGAGCGGCATCGTGATGGCGGGCGGTCTCGCGGTGTTGCCGGCGCTGGGTGCGTCGACGGCGCGCGGCGTGCTGATCCGCACGGCGGGCCAGCTCTCGAACGTCGCGCTGTTCGCGGTGGGACTCGTGCTCGCGACCGGCGTGTTCAACACGCTGCGCGGTACCGGCGGCTCGCTCGATGCGCTCACGGGCAGCGAGTGGGGCCGCGTGCTATTGGCCAAGCTCGCGCTGGTCGCGCTCGCACTCGCGCTCGGCGCCGTCAACCGCGTGATGGTGATGCCGGAACTGCGCCGCGCGGCGTCGACGGGCGCGGCGCGCCGCTTCGTCAATGTGCTGCATCTCGAAGCGCTGGTGATGATGGCCATCCTCGTGATCGCGGCCGTGCTCGGTCATAGCGTGCCGGGCTACGTGTTGCAGGGCTGAAACACGCCGCGCTTACGCGCGTGATCGCGCTGATTCGTAACCCTTATTCGTAACCGAGCCGATGACTGAGAATCGGCGAGAAGAACAGGGCGATCGCGCAACCGATTGCCTTGCCTTCGAGTTCCGCGAGCGCGAGCACCGATGACGGATGCGCGATCAGATCGAACAGTTGCGGCGCGCACCAGAGCACCGCGAGCCCGATAAAGCTCTGCTCGACCATGAGAATGCGCCAGCCGCGCGTGCAGGCGACGGCGGCGGCGATCACGCGCGTCAGGCCGAAAGTGACGAGCGCGCCTACGGCGGCCTGCTCTCGGATCAGGTAGTCGGGCAGCATCGCGTCCATGTGTATCCCCGTATCGTTCGATTTGTCGTACAGGGGATTCAGCAAGGAGCAGGCCAATGCGAGTCGGTATTGCGCCTGGTGCGCCGCGCGCCGCGAACGCGATGCCGGCGATACGATGTTTTTGCCTTGCGCGCCAAGGCTTTAGCGACACACGCGAACACGCGCGCTATGTGCGAAAACGACGAACGCCGCGACCGCCCGAAGGCGAGACGCGGCGTTGCGGGCCCAAACCGGGCTGAAACGTTACGGCGCTGAAACGTGGTGCGCGAAACACGTCACGTAACGCAGGTGACGCGCGCTGGGCGTATCGCGGATGCAAGCTCCGCGATACGCGCACTCATCGACGATCAGCCTCGATTGCCGACATGATCGCGCCGCGATCTGTGCGCCAGCACACATCACCACTCGGCGACGCTGCCATCCTCGTGACGCCACACCGGATTGCGCCAGCGATGACCGACCTTCGCCATCTCGCGCACCTTCTCCTCGTTCACTTCGATGCCCAGACCCGGACCTTGCGGAATCGACACGAAGCCGTCTTCGTACTTGAAGACTTCCGGATTCTTGATGTAGTCGAGCAGGTCGTTGCCCTGGTTGTAGTGAATGCCGAGGCTCTGTTCCTGGATGAACGCGTTGTAGCTCACCGCGTCGATCTGCAGACAGGTGGCGAGCGCAATCGGACCGAGCGGGCAGTGCAGCGCGAGCGCCACGTCATAGGCTTCCGCCATCGACGCGATCTTGCGGCATTCGGTGATCCCGCCCGCGTGCGAAGCGTCGGGCTGAATGATGTCGACGTAACCGCCCGCGAGAATGTGCTTGAAATCCCAGCGCGAGTAGAGACGCTCGCCGAGCGCGATCGGCGTGCTCGTCTGGTTGACGATGTCGCGCAGCGCCTCGACGTTCTCCGAGAGCACGGGCTCTTCGATGAACATCAGCTTGAACGGATCGAGTTCCTTCGCGAGCACCTTCGCCATCGGCTTGTGCACGCGGCCGTGGAAGTCCACGCCGATGCCGACGTTCGGGCCCACGGCCTCGCGCACGGCCGCGACGTTGTTGATCACGCCTTGCACCTTGTCGAAGGTGTCGATGATCTGGAGTTCTTCCGAGCCGTTCATCTTCACGGCCTTGAAGCCGCGATCGACCACGGCGCGCGCGTTGTTCGCGACGTCGCTCGGACGGTCGCCGCCGATCCACGAATAGACCTTGATCTTGTCGCGCACCTGGCCGCCGAGCAGCGCGTGCACCGGCACGCCATGATGCTTGCCCTTGATGTCCCAGAGCGCCTGGTCGACGCCCGCGATCGCGCTCATCGTGATCGGACCGCCGCGGTAGAAGCCCGCGCGATACATCACCTGCCAGTGGTCTTCGATCAGCAGCGGGTCCTTGCCGATCAGATAGTCGGACAGTTCTTCGACGGCGGCGGCAACCGTGTGCGCGCGGCCTTCGACGACGGGCTCGCCCCAGCCGATGATGCCTTCGTCCGTTTCGATCTTGAGGAAGAGCCAGCGGGGCGGCACGACGAAGGTTTCGAGCTTGGTGATTTTCATGCGGTGTCTCCAGAACGGTTCGATGGGCGCACGGCGCGAGCGGCGGGCCCGGCGCGTCTCGGAGCACATGCTACTGCAAAATTCGCGTTTAAGTGCTATTAATAGTATTATTTTGCATCGGTTCCCATTATCTGGGCGATCGCCCCCCGCGAATACAAGGAGAACGTCATTCAGCGCGATCTGCACGGCACCGTCGCCTTCGAACTTGGCAGCGCGATCCTGCGCGGCGACTACGCGCCCGGCACGACGCTGCCGCGCGAAGCGGACCTGATGGAGCGCTTCGACGTGAGCCGCACGGTGCTGCGCGAAGCGCTGCGCACGCTCACCTCGAAAGGACTCGTGGAATCGCGGCCGAAGGTCGGCACGCGCGTGCGCTCGCGCGAAGCGTGGAACCTGCTCGACGCCGACGTGCTCGACTGGTACGCACGCGTCGCGCCGCCGCTCGCGTTCGCGCTCAAGCTGCAGGAAATGCGCGAGATGATCGAGCCTTACGCCGCGCAGCTCGCGGCGGGCGCGCACGACGACGTCTCGTTCGCCGATCTCGCCGACGCCCACGCCGCGATGACCGACGCGCGCAACGTCGACGAATGGGTGCGCGCCGATCTGCGCTTTCACCTGGCCGTGCTCGCCGCCTGCCGCAACGAACTGCTGGTGCCGCTCGGCACGCTGATCGAGCGCACGCTCGAAGGGCAGTTGCGCGTGAACGCCAAGCGCGCCGATGTGTTCAACGCGGCGCTGCCGGACCACACGAAAGTGTTCGACGCGATCGCGCGACGCGACGCCAGCACGGCGCGCGAAGCGATGGCCGCGCTGCTGCGTGTGACGCGCGAGCGGATCGAGGGTTGAGACGCGCGGCGTCGGGCCCGAAACGGCGTGTAAAAAGACAACGCTGAAAGCAGGGACGCGAGTTTGCTATGCTTGCGCGTCCTGCCCGTGGCGCGCCGATCTGCGCGAAAAGGGCTCTTACGCAAACGTTTGACGCCATGAAAAACGACCTCGGCGGCCCTCGGCTCGACAACGCCACGCTCCTCGAAATCATCCGCGCGCAATCCGACATCGCGAGACTCGGCCTCGACCTCGGCGGCGTGATGGCATTCGTCGCCGAACGCACCGAACATCTGACCGGCGCGCAGGGCGCGGCCGTCGAACTCGCCGAAGGCGGCGAGATGGTCTATCGCGCGGCGTCGGGCAGTGTGGCCGGCATGCTCGGCTTGCGCCTCGCGCGCGAATCGAGCCTCTCCGGGCTGTGCGTGAGCAGCGGCGAAATCCTGCGCTGCGACGACTCCGAAGCCGATCCGCGCGTGGACCGCGAAGCGTGCCGCCGCGTCGGCCTGCGCTCGATGATCGTCACGCCGCTCAAGCATCTCGATGCGACCGTGGGCGTGCTGAAGGTGGTGGCGCCCGAAGTCGGCGCCTTCGACGACGACGACATCGAAACGCTCTCGCTGATGTCCGGCCTGATCGCGGCCGCGATGTTCCACGCCGCGCGCCACGAAACGAGCGAACTCTATCTGCGTGCGACGCACGACGCGCTCACCGGCCTGCCGAACCGCGCGCTGTTCTACGACCGTCTGCGTCAGTCGGTCGATCTCGCGGTGCGTTCGGAAGGCGGACTGGGCGTGCTCAATCTCGACATGGACGGCCTCAAGCCGATCAACGACCGCTACGGCCATCGCGCGGGCGACGCGGCGATCAGGGAAACGGCGGCGCGCATCGCGAGCAACAGCCGCCGCGTGGATACGGCCGCGCGCGTGGGCGGCGACGAATTCGCGATGATTCTGCCGGGCATCGATGGCCGCAGCGACGCGGAAGTGTATTCGCGGCGGATTCGCGAGAAGGTCGGCGAGCCGTTCGAATTCGAAGGGCAGACGATCGAACTGGGCGTGAGCGTGGGCGTGGCGGTGCTGCCGGAAGACGGCGTGGAAATGACACGGCTGCTCGATCGCGCGGATCAGGCGATGTACGTGGCGAAGCGGGGGAAGGGCGCGGAGTGAGGGACTGGGCTTCGCGCTGAGGAAGTTGCGGCGCGAAGTCTGTAAAAGCGGCGGCGAGATAAACGCGGCGCGCAAATAGAAAAAGCCGCTGACCTTGTGGGTCAGCGGCTTTCGCATTTGGTGGCGAATCAGGGATTCGAACCCCGGACCTGCGGATTATGATTCCGTCGCTCTAACCGGCTGAGCTAATTCGCCTAAGAAGAAAGATTATGCGGGCGGCCCTGAGGTCTGTCAAGCGCTATCTTCAACTTTTTTCGAGACCGCCGGGCCGGGGCTAAATCGACCGGATCGACACAGAATCAATCCTGCGAGTAGATATCCGAGTCCTTCGTCTCCTTCACGAACAGCATGCCGATCACGAAGGTCGCCAGCGCGATGATGATCGGATACCAGAGGCCCGAGTAGATATCGCCTCGCGCCGCCACGATCGCGAACGCCGTTGCGGGCAGGAAGCCGCCGAACCAGCCATTGCCGATGTGATAGGGCAGCGACATCGACGTATAGCGGATGCGCGTCGGGAACATCTCCACCAGCATCGCCGCAATCGGCCCGTACACCATCGTCACGAAGATCACGAGGATGGTCAGGATCACCACGCTCATCGGCCAGTTGAGTTGCGCCGGGTCGGCCTTGAGCGGATAGCCCGCACTCTTCAATGCGCCCGAGAGCGTCTTGTCGAACGCCGCGCCGGCCTCCTTCGCGCCAGGCGCCTTGCCGTCGAAAGTGTCGATGGTCGTGTCGCCCACCTTGATCTGCGCGAGCGTGCCCGCCGGTGCGGCCACGTTCGAGTAGTTCAGGCCGGCCTTCGAGAGCGCGCTCTTGGCGATGTCACACGAACTCGTGAACTTCGAGGTGCCGACCGGGTTGAACTGGAACGAGCACTCGTCGGGGTTCGCGATCACGACGATCGGCGCGCGCGCCGTGGCCGCTTCGAGCGCGGGGTTCGCGTAGTGCGTGAGCGCCTTGAAGAGCGGGAAATAGGTCAGCGCGGCGATCAGGCAGCCGGCCATGATGATCGGCTTGCGGCCGATCTTGTCCGACAGCGAGCCGAAGAACAGGAAGAACGGCGTGCCGATCAGCAGCGCCAGCGCGATCAGGATGTTGGCGCTCGCGCCGTCGACCTTGAGCGTCTGCGTGAGGAAGAACAGCGCGTAGAACTGGCCCGTGTACCAGACCACGGCCTGGCCCGCCGTCACGCCGATCAGCGCGAGGATCACGACCTTGAGGTTCTTCCACTGGCCGAACGCTTCCGAGAGCGGCGCCTTCGAGATCTTGCCTTCGGCCTTGATGCGCTTGAACGCCGGCGATTCGTCGAGTTGCAGACGGATCCAGACCGAGACCGCGAGCAGCAGGATCGACGCGACGAACGGCACGCGCCAGGCCCAGGCGCCGAACGCTTCCTCGCCCACGGCGGTACGCACGCCGAGGATCACGAGCAGCGAGAGGAACAGGCCGAGCGTGGCGGTCGTCTGGATCCAGGCAGTGTAGAAGCCGCGGCGTCCGGGCGGCGCGTGTTCGGCGACGTAGGTCGCCGCGCCGCCGTACTCGCCGCCGAGCGCGAGGCCCTGCAACAGACGCATGAGGATGAAGATCACCGGCGCCGCAATGCCGATCGACGCATAGCCTGGCAGGAAGCCGACCACGAAAGTCGACAGACCCATGATGACGATGGTGACGAGGAACGTGTGCTTGCGGCCGACGAGGTCGCCCAGACGCCCGAAGACGATCGCGCCGAACGGACGCACGGCGAAGCCCGCCGCGAAGCCGAGCAGCGTGAAGATGAAGCCCGCCGTGGGGTTCACGCCCGAGAAGAAGCTTTTGCTGATGAAGGCCGCGAGCGAGCCGGCCAGATAGAAGTCGTACCACTCGAACACGGTGCCGAGGGACGACGCGAAGATCACGCGTTTTTCGTCCTTGGTCATCGGCGCGTGCGAGACTTGTCCGCCAACGGTTGCCATAGATGTCTCCAGTATTGATATGCGTGTGGGGCCGCCCCGCAGACGCGGGCGCGGTGGTCCTGCGATGCATTATTCGAACGGAAACTTACGGGGTTCTGACGAGGGAGCGGGCTGTGCGAGTGGGCTGATCTGGTGGGCGTGGTGTGATAACGTCGCCCAAGATCGTCCAATTTTGATTCAACGTAACGCTAAATTCGTCAAATCGATTTTCCGTGCGTGCTCTCGCCGCGTGCCGCTAAGGGAAAGTCCCAGCCAGCCTGACGCCCAGGATTTCACCTGATGCCGTCAGTTTCGGCGTCGTAATCGACGTTCAGACCGCGCCGCGCATCGCGAGCGTCACACGCACGAGCGTCCCCGCGAGGCGCGGCGAGTCCTGATAGACGTTGTCGCCGATAGTGAGCGCGCCGCCGTGCATCGTCACGATTTCACGCACGATCGCGAGGCCGAGGCCGCTGCCGTCGCCGTCGCGCCCGAGGATGCGATAGAAGCGCTCGAGTACGCGCTCGCGCTCGGCCGCCGGAATGCCGATGCCGGTGTCCTCCACCTCCAGATGCACGGCGCGCGCCGCCGGTTCGGGCCGCACGCGCACGGTGATGCGCCCGCCCGCGGGCGTGTAGCGGATCGCGTTGTCGATCAGGTTCGAGAGCATTTCGCGCAGCATCACCGGATTGCCGTCGACGAGCACGGGTGCTTGATCCGCGGCGATGTCCGCTTCGCTGTCCTGTGTGCCGGGGTCCGTTTCGCGCTCATCCGCGCCGGGATTGTCGGGGCCTTCGTAGCCCAGATCCATGCGCTTGGCGAGCGCGGGCTGCACCCAGTCGCGCACCGCGAGCCGCGCCGCCTCGGCGATATCGACGGGCTGGAAAATCTGCCCCGTCATGCGGTTTTCGGCGCGCGCGAGCGCGAGCAACTGCGTGACGAGCCGCGCGGCGTGCTCCGAACTCGTCGCGATCTGTTCGAGCGAGCGATGCACCTCGGCGGGCGCCTCGTGGCGCAGCGCGAGTTCGGCTTGCGTGCGCAGGCCCGCGAGCGGCGTTTTCATCTGATGCGCGGCGTCGGCGATAAAGCGCTTTTGCAGCTGCATGTTCTGTTCGAGGCGCGTGAGCAGGTCGTTGAACGAGGTCACGAGCGGCTCGATTTCGGGCGGCGCGCGGCGTGCTTCGAGCGGCGAAAGATCGTCGGGACGGCGCGTGCGCATGTTCGACTGCAGCGCGTGCAGCGGCGCGAGGCCGCGCGAGAGCCCGAACCAGACCAGCAGGATCGCGAGCGGCAGAATCACGAACTGCGGCAGGATCACGCCCTTGATGATGTCGTTGGCGAGCGCCCGGCGCTTGTCGAGCGTTTCGGCGACCTGAACCAGCACGGGCTGCCCGCCGCTCAGATGCGCGGGTTCGACCGTCGTATAGGCGACGCGGATGTCGATGCCGTGCAGCGTGTCGTCGCGGAACTCGACGAGGCCGGGCGGCGGCCGGTCGTCGTCGTGCGGCAGCGGCATCTCGCGGTCGCCGGCGACGAGTTCGCCGCGCGTGCCGAGCACCTGGTAATAGACGCTGTCGACGTTATCGGCGCGCAGGAAGTCGCGCGTGGAGTCGGGCAGCGAGAGTTCGGCGACGCCGTTGACCGGATGGATCTGGCGCGCAAGCACGTAGGCGTCGGTTTCGAGCGCGCGGTCGAACGGCCCGTTGGCGATCGATTTCGCGACCAGATACGTCACCGCGATGCTCATCGGCCAGAGCAGCAGCAGCGGCGCGAGCATCCAGTCGAGAATCTCGCCGAACAGGGAGCGCGGACGCTTGTCGACGGCGTCGGCGGCTTCGGCTTCGTCGGGCGGGGCGAACGGATTGGCGTAGCGGGCGTCGCGCGCGGCGTCGTCGAGCGTGTCGTCGTTGGCGGCGGCCGTCGAGCGTGGCGAGGCGTCCGGCGGCGTGCCGTCGGTGGACGCGGAGCGCGCGGGCCCGGCCATGATGGCGCCCGCTTACTTGTAGTAGTGGCTGGCGGGCATCGCGGGCGCCGCCGTCGATGCGCCGGCCGTACTGGCTGCGTTCGCCGCGCCCGCGTCCTTCGCGCCGTTCGCTTCTTTCTCGAGGCAGTAGCCGAGGCCGCGCACCGTCACGATGCGCACGCCGCCCGCTTCGAGCTTCTTGCGCAGGCGGTGCACGTAGACCTCGATCGCGTTGTTGCTCACTTCCTCGCCCCATTCGCACAGGTGATCGACGAGCTGTTCCTTCGAGACGAGCCGCCCGAGCCGTTGCAGCAGCACTTCGAGCACGCCGAGTTCGCGCGCCGACAGATCGAGCACCTGCTCGTTGATGCGCGCGACGCGCCCGACCTGATCGAAGGCGAGCGCGCCGTGGCGCACGACGGTCGGGCCGCCGCCCGCGCCGCGCCGCGTGAGCGCGCGCACGCGCGCTTCGAGCTCGTTGAGCGCGAAGGGCTTGGCCATGTAGTCGTCGGCGCCGAGGTCGAGTCCTTTGACGCGTTCATCGACGCTGTCGGCGGCCGTGAGGATCAGGACGGGGAGGTTGGAATTGCGCGCGCGCAAACGGCGCAGCACTTCGAGGCCCGTCATTCTGGGCAGGCCGAGGTCGAGGATCAGCAGGTCGAACGACTGCATCGACAAGGCCGTATCGGCGTCCACGCCGGTCGGCACGTGATCGACGGCATAGCCCGATTGGCGGAGTGATCGGACCAGACCATCCGCGAGTATGCTGTCGTCTTCGGCAATGAGAATTCGCATGATGCGCCTGCGTCGAGTCAGGCATCGCCGCGCCTGTGCCATCTCGCACGAGGGGCGGGCGGCGCGCGGCGGTCTCCTGGTCAATTTGCGGTTCAGGCGGGCGCGTACGAAAAAGCGTGCGAAAACGCGCTTGCCAAAACCACTGTTTTTTTATACAGTGTCTGCGTTCATGCGTGTGTGTGCAAAAGCACGCCCGCATCGTCACGAGACGCCGTTCATCATAGCAAAGGACGATTCATGGAAGATAGCAAGAAAGGCTCGGCTGGGCTGACTGCTGAAAAGGGCAAGGCGCTGGCCGCCGCGCTCGCGCAGATCGAAAAGCAGTTCGGCAAAGGGTCGATCATGCGACTCGGCGACGGCGATGCGGTCGAAAACATTCAGGTGGTGTCCACCGGCTCGCTCGGTCTCGACATCGCGCTCGGCGTCGGCGGCCTGCCGCGCGGCCGTGTGGTCGAAATCTACGGTCCGGAATCGTCGGGTAAGACCACGCTCACGCTGCAGGTGATCGCAGAGCTGCAAAAGCTCGGCGGCACGGCGGCGTTCATCGACGCGGAACACGCGCTCGACGTTCAGTACGCCGCGAAGCTCGGCGTGAACGTGCCGGAACTGCTCATCTCGCAGCCGGACACGGGCGAACAGGCGCTCGAAATCACCGACGCGCTGGTGCGCTCGGGCTCGATCGACATGATCGTCATCGACTCGGTCGCGGCACTCGTGCCGAAGGCTGAAATCGAAGGCGAAATGGGCGACTCGCTGCCGGGTCTGCAGGCACGTCTGATGTCGCAGGCGCTGCGCAAGCTCACCGGCACGATCAAGAAGACGAACTGCATGGTGATCTTCATTAACCAGATTCGTATGAAGATCGGCGTGATGTTCGGCAATCCGGAAACCACCACCGGTGGTAACGCGCTGAAGTTCTACTCGTCGGTGCGTCTGGACATTCGCCGTATCGGTTCGATCAAGAAGAACGACGAAGTCATTGGCAGCGAAACGCGCGTGAAGGTCGTCAAGAACAAGGTCTCGCCGCCGTTCCGCGAAGCCGTGTTCGACATTCTCTACGGCGAAGGCATCTCGCGTCAGGGCGAAATCATCGACCTGGGCGTGCAGGCCAAGATCGTCGACAAGGCAGGTGCGTGGTACAGCTATAACGGCGAACGCATTGGTCAGGGCAAGGACAACGCACGCGAATTCCTGCGCGAAAACGCAGACATCGCCCGCGAGATTGAAAACCGCATCCGCGAATCGCTTGGCGTGAACGCCATGCCGGACGGTGTTGCCGACACAGGCGAAGTCGAAATCGCAGACGAAGAATAAGTTCTGAATCGGGCCCGCGAAGGGTGGCACGACTGTGATGCGCAAGCGCGGGTTCGCCTCGGCGCCGTCTGAGGCCGCGAAGGCTTCGTCCTCGACTTCGAGCGAGGCGGAGCATCTGCGTGAAGCCAGCGGTGGTGCGCGGGGCGCGAATCGGCGCTCCCTTTCCGCGTCCGGGTCTGCTTCTGGGTCTGCGTCCGGATCCGCCCCTGATCATTCCGGCGAGTCCGCCCGCGTTTCATCTGGTACTACCTCGCAAAGCCGCGACGCCCATTCGGGCGATCGCGGCTTTGTGCATTCCGAGCCTCAGCTTTTGTCCCATTCTTCCACGCCCGATCTCGACGACGAAGGCGGCGCGGTGTTCGAAGTGCCGTTCGAGGCATTTTTCGACGCGCCCGTCGATGCCGGCAGCGCTAACGCTTCCTCGTCGCCATCGTCTGAACCGACCGCTGTGCGCCGCGCCTCCGCACCCGAATCCGCATCTGACTCCCTATTGGATTCCGAACCGCGCCGCGCGCTGCGCGCAGCCAGGCAGTCGTTCGCTCGTCCCGCCGTCCGCCGCGACGAAGTCGACGAGCGCGAATCGTTCGACGCGCACGACAGGGCGCGCGCGGTAGAAAAAGCGCTCGAAGACGGCGGTGACGGCTACGAGCGCACGTCCACGATGCGCGCCGCACGCAAGGCCAACGCCGCCGCCAACAGTCGCCAGCGCCCCGAGCGCTCGCTCAAGGGCCGCGCGCTCGGCTACCTTTCGCGTCGCGAGTACAGCCGGGCGGAACTCTCGCGCAAGCTCATGGCGTACACCGACAACGCCGATGAACTAGAGGCACTCCTCGACACGCTCGAACGCGACGGCTGGCTCTCCGACGCGCGCTTCGCCGAAAGCGTCGTTTATCGCCGGGCCTCGCGGGTCGGCGCGGGACGCATCGTCAGCGAACTCAAACGTCATGCGGTGGGCGAGGAACTCATCGAGGAAGTGAGCACGCAGTTGCGCGAGACGGAACTTGTGCGCGCCCGCGCCGTCTGGAAGAAGAAGTACGGCCAGTTGCCCGAGACGCCCGCCGAGCGCGCGCGTCAGGCGCGTTTTCTCGCCGCGCGCGGTTTTTCGATGTCGATCATCGGCAAAATTCTCAAAGGCATTGAAGACAGCTTCGAGGACGGCTTCGACGGCGATTAGCCGGAAAATTGAACCGCCTGGCTCAAAAATAGCTTGATATCCGGGGCGCATGGGGCGGGCGAGATCGCTGCTGTCTCAAATACCCGGTATGCTAAACTCGAGAAGTTTTCCAATCCGGTCTTACCAACGCATGCCGCTTCCCCCGCCAGCGCCCCGTCAGTTGCGTCATCAGCGCGCGATCAGGGCGGTCGCCTATGAGCGCGAGGACGGTCTGTGGGACATCGACGCGTGTCTGACGGATCATAAGTCACGCGACGTGCCGCTTGCATCCGGTGTCCGGCCCAACGGTTTGCCGATCCATGAACTCTGGCTCCGCATCACGATCGATCGCAAGCTCAATGTCGTCGACGCTCACGCGTCGTCCGACTGGGTGCCTTACGACGGTCAGTGCCAGAACGCCAATCCCGCCTATCGGGCCCTTATCGGGCTCAACCTCCTCCAGAACTTCCGCCGCGAAGCGGGCCGGCTCCTCGCCGGCACGGCTGGCTGCACGCATCTCACCGAAATGTTGGGCGTGTTGCCGACGGCCGCTATCCAGGCGTTTGTCGGAGCAGTGTGGGATTCTTCTAACGGTTCTCCGGGCGAAGCGTCCGGACCGGAATTCGGCAAGACCGCCGACGGCGAAGCCGCCGGCGAACAACCGCCTTTCCAGCTCGGCCGCTGCCACGCGCTGCGGTTCGACGGTGAAGCGGTCAAGCAGTTTTATCCGCGCTGGTATGGACACGTGCCGCGTTCGAAAGAGCGCGGCGCGGATGTCGCCAGCGTGCGCGAAGACCTGGGCCCGGGCCGAGAGGGCAAGGCCGACGCCGTCGCGCATGAATAACAACAGCGGAAACGAAGTTCACTCCAACTCTCAGACTGAAGGGAATCACGCATGAAGATTCACGAGTACCAGGGTAAGGAAATCCTCCGGAAGTTCGGCGTCGCGGTACCGCGCGGCACGCCGGTTTTCTCGGTGGATGACGCGGTCAAGGCCGCTGAAGAGCTGGGCGGTCCGGTGTGGGTCGTCAAGGCTCAGATTCACGCGGGCGGCCGCGGCAAGGGCGGCGGCGTGAAGGTTGCCAAGACGCTGGATCAAGTGCGCGAATACGCGAGCCAGATCCTCGGCATGCAACTGGTCACGCACCAGACCGGTCCGGAAGGCCAGAAGGTCAACCGTCTGCTGATCGAAGAAGGCGCCGACATCAAGCAGGAACTGTATGTCAGCCTCGTCGTCGATCGCGTCTCGCAGAAGATCGTGCTGATGGGTTCGAGCGAAGGCGGCATGGACATCGAGGAAGTGGCCGAGAAGCATCCGGAGCTCATCCACAAGGTCATCGTCGATCCGAACACGGGCCTGCTCGATGCACAAGCCGACGACCTCGCCGCGAAGATCGGCGTGCCGGCTGCGTCGATTCCGCAAGCTCGCGTGATCCTGCAAGGCCTGTACAAGGCATTCTGGGAAACCGACGCGTCGCTGGCCGAAATCAACCCGCTGAACGTGTCGAGCAACGGCACGGTCACCGCACTCGACGCCAAGTTCAACTTCGATTCGAACGCGCTCTTCCGTCATCCGGAAATCGTCGCTTACCGCGACCTGGACGAAGAAGATCCGGCTGAAATCGAAGCGTCGAAGTTCGACCTCGCCTACATCTCGCTCGACGGCAACATCGGCTGTCTGGTGAACGGCGCGGGCCTCGCGATGGCCACGATGGACACGATCAAGCTGTTCGGCGGCGAACCGGCGAACTTCCTCGACGTGGGCGGCGGCGCGACGACCGAGAAGGTCACGGAAGCGTTCAAGCTCATGCTGACGAATCCGGGCCTGAAGGCGATCCTCGTGAACATCTTCGGCGGCATCATGCGCTGCGACGTGATCGCGGAAGGCGTGATCGCTGCATCGAAGGCCGTTGACCTGAAGGTGCCGCTCGTCGTGCGCATGAAGGGCACGAACGAGGACCTCGGCAAGAAGATGCTGGCCGACTCGGGCCTGCCGATCATCTCGGCGGACAGCATGGAAGAGGCCGCGCAGAAGGTTGTCGCGGCTGCCGAAGGCAAGTAATTTTCACCGGATACGAATGGCGTGCGTGCCGGCGCGAATTCCGCATCCGTGCGGAAGACGCGACGCATCGCGCCAAGCGAACAGAGGTCAATACATGTCGATTCTGATTAACAAAGACACCAAGGTCATCACGCAGGGCATCACCGGCAAGACCGGTCAGTTCCACACCCGTGCCTGCCGTGAATACGCCAACGGCCGCGAAGCATTTGTCGCGGGCGTGAACCCGAAGAAGGCCGGCGAAGACTTCGAAGGCATTCCCATCTACGCGAACGTGCGCGATGCGAAGGAAGCCACGGGCGCGACCGTGTCGGTCATTTACGTGCCGCCCGCGGGCGCAGCCGCAGCGATCTGGGAAGCCGTCGAGGCCGACCTCGATCTCGCGATCTGCATCACGGAAGGCATTCCCGTGCGCGACATGATCGAAGTGAAGGACCGTATGCGCCGCGAAGGCCGCAAGACGCTGCTCCTCGGCCCGAACTGCCCCGGCACGATCACGCCGGACGAGCTGAAGATCGGCATCATGCCGGGTCACATCCACCGCAAGGGCCGCATCGGCGTCGTGTCGCGTTCGGGCACGCTGACGTACGAAGCGGTTGCGCAGCTGACGGCACTCGGCCTCGGCCAGTCGTCGGCAGTCGGTATTGGCGGCGACCCGATCAACGGTCTGAAGCACATCGACGTCATGAAGATGTTCAACGACGATCCGGATACGGACGCCGTGATCATGATCGGCGAAATCGGCGGTCCGGACGAAGCCACGGCAGCCGAGTGGATCAAGGGCAACATGAAGAAGCCGGTCGTCGGCTTCATCGCGGGTGTCACGGCGCCCCCGGGCAAGCGCATGGGCCACGCCGGCGCGCTGATCTCGGGCGGTGCGGATACGGCCGAAGCGAAGCTGGAAATCATGGACGCGTGCGGCATCAAGGTCACGCGCAACCCGTCGGAAATGGGCCGTCTGCTGAAGTCGGTGCTGTAATTTGCAGATAACGCGGCGTCGTGCGCATCACGTATGCGCGGGGCGCTGGCGTTTTTTGCTATGCTTGCGGAATCCTTTCACGAGGTTTCCGAACAGAAGCGAGGGAGCCAGTCATGGCTGCCTCGCTTTTTTATTTGGCGTGCGTCTTTGCGGCGCGCGCAGCTTAACTTCCCGCATTCATGCTCGAGTTCTTCACGACGCTCCACTGGGGCGCTGTCATCCAGATCATCGTCATCGACATTCTGCTCGGTGGCGACAACGCCGTCGTGATCGCGCTGGCGTGCCGCGATCTGCCCGCGCAGCAGCGTCTGCGCGGCATTCTTTGGGGCACCGTCGGCGCGATCGCGCTGCGCGTCGTGCTGATCGCCTTCGCGGTCGTGCTGCTCAACGTGCCGCTGCTCAAGTTTACGGGCGGCCTGCTGCTGCTGTGGATCGGCGTGCGCCTGCTCGCGCCGTCGCATCTCGAACATGCCGACGTGAAGCCCTCCGACAAGCTGCTCGGCGCGATCAAGACCATCATCGTCGCCGATGCGGTGATGAGCCTCGACAACGTCGTGGCCATCGCGGGCGCGGCCGAAGCCGCCGATCCGCGTCATCGCATCGCGCTAGTGGTGTTCGGGCTGATGGTCAGCATTCCGCTGATCGTCTGGGGCAGCCAGCTCGTGCTCAAACTGCTCGACCGCTATCCGGTGATCGTCACGCTGGGCGCGGCGCTGCTCGGCTGGATCGCGGGCGGGCTGATCGTCAACGATCCGGCCGGCGACCGCTGGCCGCTGCTCGATACGCCGCTCGCCGAATACGGCATGTGCGTGGCGGGCGCGGTGTTCGTGGTGGTGCTCGGCCATGTGCTCAGGCGTCGCAACGCGCGGCGCGCGCAGGGCTCGCATTGAGAATGGGGCGAAGGCGTGCGCTGCGTCCGTCGGCTGATGCTGGCAACCGCCGCTGACATTCAGCGCTGACATCACTCGCTGACAGCGCGCACCGACAGCGCCGCGCCTAAGCCATCTGGCCGACTGCCCCGCGCGAGGTCTCGCCGATACGATCGAAACGCCTGTTCACCCTCTGGTGGCGGGCGTTTCCCGTTTCAGGAGCCCTGACGATGATCGTTTCCCTGCTTGCCTCGACGGCCTTCGCGCGCAACGCGCTGGCCACCCGCCCATTCGCGCCATTCATGCCGATCACGCCCATCACGCCCATCACGCCGATCACGCCCATCACGCCCATCACGCCCATCACGCCCATCACGCGGCTCGCGTGCCTCATCCGCTTCGTACGCACCTGCGCCGCGCGCGGTTTCACGCTCATCGAACTGATGATCGTGCTCGCGATCGTCGGCGTGATCGCGGCGTATGCGATTCCCGCCTATCAGGACTATCTCGCACGCAGCCGCGTGGGCGAGGGCCTCGCGCTCGCGGCCGCGGCGCGCCTCGCGGTGGCGGAGAACGCCGCGAGCGGCAACGCCTTCGACGCCGGTTATACGGCGCCGCCGGGCACGCGCAACGTGACTTCGGTGCTGGTGGACGAGGCAACCGGGCAGATCACCGTGAGCTTCACCACGCGCATCGCACCCGACGGCAGCAACACGCTCGTGCTCGTGCCTTCGGTGCCCGACAACGCGGAAGCGCCCACGGCGCGCGTGGCGCTCGCGCAAGGCACCGTGCAGGGCGGCACGCTCACGTGGGAATGTTTCGCGGGCGGCAAGACGGCTTCGTCGCTCGGTGAGCCGGGCGCGGGGCCGGCGCCGTCTGAAGCGGCCACGCTGCCAGGCAAGCTCGCACCGCCCGAATGCCGCGCATGAGACTTGCGCCGGTGAGGCGCCGGTGCGAGCGAAAAACGTGAGCGGGCAACCGTGCCTGCGGGCATGAATCGACCTTGCCTGCGACTTTGCTTGCAACTTTACTTGTGACTCCGCGTGCGAACCCGCACGCACGCGGGCGGCATTTGCTTCGACGCCGCCCGCACAGGGAGGGAAAAGTTTTGTATAGTGCGCCGGTTGCTGACGCCCCCGATCCCCATGCCTTCTCCATTTGCGCGCTACCTTACGTTCGTCTTGCTGGCTCTCGCGTTGACGCTGCCTTATGCGGTCGTCAACCACACCTATCCGATCCCGACGTTCTATGCCGAATTCACCGCGCTGGCGCTCTACCTGCTGGTAGGCGCGGGCGTCTGGCTGCTGGTGCGCTCCGCGCGGCCGGCCGTCGACTTCGCCGTGCCCATGGTGGCGCTGGTGCCGCTCGGCTTCGGCTTGCTGCTCGCCGTGCAGACCGCGGTGCTGCACCTCGCGCAACCGTCGATGAACTGGCTCGGCGTCGGCTATCTGCTCGCGGCCTTCATGGCCACGCTCGCGGGCTACAGCATCACGCGCGTTGGCCTTGCGCGCACGGCGGTGGTGTGGGGTTCCTGGGCGCTCGTGATCGGCGGCCTGTTCTCGGTGTTCTGCCAGGTCATCCAGTTGCTGCATCTGGAAACCAAGGTCACGCCGCTTGTCGTCGCCTATAACGTGCAGTTCCAGCGTCGGCCGTTCGGCAACATGGCGCAGGCCAATCACCTCGCCACCTATATTTCCTTCGCGATGGCCGCGGCGCTCTATCTCGTGCAGACGCGTCGTCTGAACGTGCTGCTGTGGGGCGTGCTCTCGGCGATCTACGCAGGCGGTCTCGCGCTCACCGTGTCGCGTGGACCGTGGCTGCAGATGGCGGTGATCGTGGTGGCGGGGCTCTGGATGGCGTTGTCGGCGTCGCGCGGCGTGCGTGGCGAAGACGGCTCGGCGAGCCTGAAGGGCGGCGCGCGCGCGTGGCTCGTGCCGGTCGTGCTGGCGGTGATCTTCGTCGGCATGAACGCGTTCGTGCGCTGGGCCAACGTGCACTATCAGCTGCAACTCGACCAGTCGGCCGCCGACCGCATGAAGGACGCGAGCCAGATCGCGCCGCGTCTCGCGCTGTGGCACTACGGCCTCGCGATGTTCAAGGCGCATCCGCTGCTGGGCGTGGGCTGGGGCGATTTCCCGATCCACCAGTTCGAACTCGCCCGCACGCTGGGCGGCGTCGAGATCGCCAATAACTCGCACGACATCTTCATTGACCTGCTTGCGAAGACCGGCGTGGTGGGCTGCGGGATCGTCGTGATCGGGCTGCTGGCGTGGTTCGTGCGCTCGCTGCTCGCGCCGCATACGCCCGAGCGCATTTTCGGCTTCATGCTGATCGGCGCGCTCGTCATGCATGCGCTCGTCGAATATCCGCAGCAGTACATGTTCTTCCTGCTGCCCGCGATGTTCGTGTTCGGTCTGTTCGAAACGAAGCGGCTGCGTGCCGTGCCGCCGCCGGTCGTGATGGGTGTGTATACGGTGATCGTGTTCGGCGGCATTGCGTCGCTGTGGCCGGTGATGCGCGATTACAACCGCTCCGAAGTGCTTTACTACGGCTCGCACCCGGCGCAGCAATACGCCGATGAACCGTCGCACCTGTTCAGCGCGTGGGGCGATTACGGCATGGCCACGCTCATGCCGATGAACGCCGCCGATCTGCCCGCGAAGCTCGCGGCGCATCAGCGTGCGATCGCGCTGTTGCCGGGCGAGACGGTGCTGCGCCGCTATGCGGTGTTGCAGGCGCTCGACGGCAATACGGAAGGTGCGTTCGACACGGTGGAGCGGCTGAAGATTTTCGCGCAGGAACTGCACGACTGGCCGACGCAACTGGCCGCGCTCTACAGTCTCTGCGAAAACGAACCCACGCTCGATGGCTTCAAGGCGGCGCTGCTGAAGAAGTACGGCAAGCCGCCGGCGTTCGCGACAGAGGACGACGACGATTCGGACGATTAAGCGATTCGTCCGGTAGTGGAAGAGAAAAGCGGCGGACTTGGGTTCGCCGCTTTTTTTTCGTCGATCAGCGGGCGAGCGGCTGAGCGACCCAATCCCCCGACTTCCCCCCATGCTTTTCGAGCACGCGCACATCGGTGATCGTCATGCCGCGGTCGACGGCCTTGCACATGTCATAAACCGTCAGCAGCCCGACCTGCACGGCGGTCAGCGCTTCCATCTCGACTCCGGTGCGGCCGAAGGTTTCGACCTGCGCCGTGCAGTGCACGCCAGGCAGCGATTCATCAAGCGCGAAGTCGACCTTGACGCGCGTGATCGCGAGCGGATGGCACAGCGGGATCAGATCGGCGGTGCGCTTCGCGCCCTGGATCGCGGCGATGCGCGCGACGCCGATCACGTCGCCTTTTTTGGCGTTGCCGTCGCGCACGAGCGCGAACGTCGCGGGCAGCATGCGGATCGTGCCGCTCGCCACGGCGATGCGTTGGGTCTCGGCTTTGCTGCCGACGTCGACCATGTGGGCGTCGCCTGCGGCGTCGAAATGCGTGAGTTCGGACATGGTGGGCTCCTGGCTGCATGACGCCGGCGACGCGTGCCGGCGCGGCTGGCCAATAACGTGCGCGCAAGACCGGCGCGCAAAACGTGCGATGAAGAAGGGCGCTTATCTTAGCAGCGCGGGCGCGGCACGATGCGCCATGCCGTGCTTTGATGCGCGTGGACGTGCCCGCGTCATCGCGGCCGCGAGGGCGGAATCGCGTGCCGGGCCGGGCTACAATCGGCGCGTGGCTGGCTGACTGTCACGCCAGCGTCCGCTTTGCACGCCTGCTTTGCGACCCTGCTTTGCGACCCTGCTTTGCGACCTTCAGATCGATGCCCCTGAAACGGCTCCTGGCTGTCTGGCTGTGCGTCTCGCTCGCGGTTCCGCCGCAGGCGTCGGCGTCGGGCGCGCAAGCGTCGTCGACAGGCGGCTCGCCGCCCGCCGCGGTGCTCGATCTGCGTGCGGCCGACATCGCGCGCTCCACAGTGTCCACCACCGCGCCCGCATCCGCATCCGCTTCCAGCGCCACCTCCGCCGCACGCCCCACGACCAACCTGACGCTCGCGCCCAACGCGCCGGCGCTCGTCAGCGGCCCGCTCGACGACGCGGGCGACGTCGCCTTACCCGCCTCGATTGCACAGGGCGTCTTCGGCACCTACGGCGGTGCGCAGTCGCGTTTCGGCGAAGTCGGCTCGACGCATCCGTCGGGCCCCGGCGTCTACGGCAGTTCGAGTGTGCGCCCGCCCGCCTGGGTCCCGCAACTGCCCGATCTCGGCGATGGTTCGGGCGGCGCGCTCACGCCGCAAGCCGAACGGCGCGTGGGCGTGCGCGTCATGCGCGATATCCGTCGCGATCCCGACTACATCGGCGACTGGCTCGTGCTCGATTATCTGAACGCGGTGGCGGAGCGGCTTGCGGCATCGGCGTCGGCGCAATTCATCGGCGGTTATCGGCCCGACTTCGAGATCTTCGCGATGCGCGATTACCAGATCAACGCGTTTTCACTGCCGGGCGGTTTCATCGGCGTGAACTCGGGCTTGATCATCGCGACGCAGACCGAATCCGAGCTGGCCTCGGTGCTCGGTCACGAGATGGGCCACGTGCTGCAGCGGCACATCGCGCGCATGCTCACGCAGAGCGAGCACAGCGGTTACGCGGCGCTCGCGGGCGTGCTGCTCGGCATTCTCGCGGGCGTGCTCGCGCATAGCGGCGACCTCGGCAGCGCGATCGCGCTCGGCGGCGAAGCCTATGCCGTCGACAGCCAGTTGCGCTTCTCGCGCGCAGCCGAGCACGAGGCGGACCGCGTCGGCTTCCAGTTGCTCGGCGGCGCGGGCTACGACACGTGGGGCATGGTGGCGTTCTTCGAGCGGCTCGAACGCGCGTCGATGAGCGAGGCGGGCGTGCCCGCCTATGCGCGTACGCATCCGCTGACTGGCGAGCGCATCGCCGACATGGAGGACCGCGCGCGCCGCGCGCCTTACCGGCAGCCGCGTCAGGCGCCCGAGTACGGTTTCGTGCGGGCGCGCGTGCGGGTGTTGCAGGACCGCTCGCGTCACGAATATCTCGATGAGATCGCGCGTCTGCGTGCCGAAATCGACGACCGCACGGCGCTCAACGTGGCCGCGAACTGGTACGGGATCGCCGTCGCGCAGACGCTGCTCGAAAGCTACGACGATGCGGCGCAGTCGCTTGCCACGGCGCGCGCGGCGTTCGTGCGCTTCGAGGCCGCCGAGGGCAACGATCGCGGCAAGCCGCGCAGCTCGCCGAGTCTCGACGTGCTCGCCGCCGAGATCGCGCGCCGCGCGGGCCGCACCGACGAGGCCATCCGCCTCGCGCAGGCCGCGCACACGGCGTGGCCCGCGTCACACGCGGCGACCGACGGCTTGCTGCAGGCGCTGATCGCGTCTCGGCGCTTCCAGGACGCGCAGACGCTCGCGCGCGCCGAGACGCAGAGCGAGCCGCGTCAGGCCGCCTGGTGGCAGTACCTCGCGCAGGCGAGCGCGGGCAGCGGCGATGCGTTGACCCAACGGCGCGCGCTGGCCGAGAAGTTCGCGCTGGACGGCGCGTGGCCGTCGGCGATCCGGCAGTTGAAGGAGGCGCGCGACATGAAGTCGGTCGGCTTCTACGATCTGTCGACGATCGACGCGCGCCTGCACGACTTCGAGGCGCGCTACAAGGAGGAGCGCGCGGAGGAGAAGGACAGCAAGATCTGAACGCGCGCGCCTATTGGGCGGCGCGGGCGGCTTGTTCCGCGTGCTCGGGACTCGGGACGAAGGCGAAACGCGACGGCACGTCTACGCGCGCGATGGCTTGCAGCGGCAGCGCGGCGTCGGCGCGCCAGTGGAAGGTGCCGCTCTGGCCGTCGTCGGCGAGCGTGGCGTGTTCGGCGAACAGGCCGAGATCGTGATCGTGTAGCAGCGCCACGCGTGCCACGCCGCCGTGGAGGTTCGCATCGGCGGCATCGGCGAACAGCACGCTGCCGTTTTCGTCGATGAACGCCGCCACGGGCGTGAACGCGTGACCGGTGTGGTCGGTGAGCGCGAGCGTGCCGTTCGCATCGGGAACGGCCGAGTCGGGAACGCTCGCGAGACGCACCACCCACGGCGCGTATTCCTGCTCGACGTAGACGCATTGCGGGCCGTTCTGGAAGAACCACTGGCCCTGGTCGTCGCGCTCGTAATTGCGGTTGATGAAGGCAATCAGCGCTTCGTGGCGGATCGGCGTGCCGGGCGCGCCGGCGGCCTGGTCGGCTTCGTCGCGCAGACGCCAGTGGCCGCGCGCATCGAGGCGCAGCCAGCCGGTGCAACTGGGAACGTTGGGCCAGCGCGCGAGCGCCTGTTTGACGATGTCATCCATGAGCGTGGGACGCCGCGCGCGACGCCGGCAGATACGGTGAAAGATAACCGGTCACGCGTTGCGCGAGCCACTGGCTGCGGCCCGGGAACGGGCCCGTCATGAAGCCGACATGGCCGCCGCGTTCGGGCTGGTCGAGCTCGACGGCGTCGCTGACTTCGTGGCGCGCGGGCAGCACGTGGCCGGGCAGGAACGGGTCGTTGCGCGCGTTCAGCAGGAGCGTCGGCACGGTGATTTCGCCGAGCTTCGGACGCACCGTCGCCTGGGTCCAGTAGTCGTGCGCGTCGCGAAAGCCGTGCAGCGGCGCGGTGACCACGCCGTCGAATTCGTACATGTTGCGGCAGGCGAGCAGGGCGTCGGCGTCGAACAGGCCCGGAAACTGGTCGAGCTTCTGGAGCGCCTTCACCTTGAGCGTCTTGAGGAAGCTGCGCGTGTAGATCATGCCGAAGCCGCTCGCGAGCATCTTGCCGCCCGCATGCACGTCGAGCGGCGCGGAAATCGCGGCGGCGGCGCGGACGATGCGCGCGTCCTCGCGCTGTTGCGCTAGCCAGTGCAACAGCACGTTGCCGCCGAGCGAGACGCCCGCCGCGACGAGCGGTCCGGCGTGGCGCGCGGCGAGGCGGCGCAGCACCCAGTCGACTTCGGCGGCGTCGGCGAGATGGTAGAAGCGCGGCAGCAGGTTCATCGGCCCGCTGCAGCTGCGAAAGTGCGGAATCACGGCGTGCCAGCCGTGCGCGTGTGCCTCGGCCGCGAGCGCGCGCGCGTAGTGCGAGCCGGAGCCGCCTTCGAGGCCGTGGAACAGGACGAAAAGGGGGGCGTGCGCGCCGGCGCTGGCGGGGGCATCGACCCAGTCGAGTTCGATGAAGTCGCCGTCGGGCGTATCCCAGCGCTCTCGCCGGTAGGCCGGCGTGGGCAGGCGCGAGAACAGCGCGGGAACGATGGTTTCGATATGGGGGCCCGCAAGCCAGAACGGCGCGCGGTAACTCGAGGGGAGCATGCCGTTCAGGGCCGTGACGGCCGCATTGCTGGCCGCGTCGTAGTTCGCCGCTTCATCGCCGGTGGTGCTCATGGCCTTCCCCTTCTTTCGACTGCTGCTTTCTTTTGCCGCTTTTGTCCGCTCTTTTTCGCTCTTTTTCGCTTATCGGGGCCGCTTGTTTGGCCTCAATGCCGGTCGACGCCGGTTGTCGTTCGAGCGCGCCCGAACTCGCGCGAGACTGCATGCTGCTCGCCCGTTTCACGGCACCCGCGCGACCCGGCCTCGCCGGATCGGCTCAGTGCAGTGCGCCCTGACCGTGGCGCAGTTTCGCGGAGAACTGGCTCGCGGCGTCGTCGGGCATCCGGCTCGCGTGAATGTGCGCGATGCGCCACTCGCCGCGTTCATGCACCATCACATAGGTCGTGAACACCATCGCCGGGATCGCGTTCGGATCGACCGGACGATGCGCTTCCACGATCGCGTAGACCACGGTGCCGAGGCTGTCGTAGACGCGGATGTCGAGCGGTTCGATCGACACCGGCGCGGCTTCCAGCTCCGCCGCGAGGCCCGCGCGGATGTCCGGCAGACCGTGCAGATGCGCGCCCTCGGCGGTAATGCAACTCACGAACTCCTCGTCGATCCACAGGCCCATCAACGCGTCGATGTTGACCTCGGCGACAGCCTGGTAGTAGGCGTTGAGCGTGTCAGCGGCGGCTTCGAAGATGTGGGCAAAACGTGGCATGGCTCGTTGATCTGATGCGCTTCACGCGCGGGTTGGCGTTGGCTTCGACGCGCCGCGCGCACCGGCGCAATACCTGAATTGGGCGCGCCGGCGGGGCGCGGCGTCGGTGGCGTGCCGCACACACGCGGCGCGTTGCGCCCGAGGCGAACGCGGCGCGGGGTTCAGCGCTGGGCGACCAGCATGCCGCGCAAATCGTCGAAGACCTGTTCGGGGCTCAGTTCGCGCAGGCAGTTCAGATGCCCGAGCGGACACTCGCGCGCAAAGCAGGGGCTGCAATCGAGATGCAGCCATTGTACCTTTGCGAGCTCGGACAAGGGCGGCGTGTGGCGCGGATCCGTCGAACCGTAGATCGCCACCAGCGGGCGGCGCAGCGCGGCGGCCACGTGCATCAGACCCGAATCGTTGGTGACGACGGCGCTGGCGCGCGAGATCAGCGCGCAGGCTTCGCCGAGCGCCGTCTGGCCGCACAGATTGCGGACATTCGGCGCCTGGTCGGCGATCGCCTGTGCGAGCGGCGAGTCCTTGGGCGAGCCGAGCGCGATGATCTGCGTGTACGGGAACGACTGGCCGACCATGCGCGCGAGCGCCGCGAAATGCTCGGGCGGCCAGCGCTTGGCGGGGCCGTATTCCGCGCCGGGGCAGAACACCAGCAGCGGCACGCGCGTATCCAGATTGAAACGCGCGGAAACCCGCGAGGCTTCGTTCGGATCCGATTCCAGGCGCGGCAGCGGCAGATCGTCGGGCGGATTCGCGCCGGGCGCGTAAGCGAGCGCCGCGTAGTGCTTGACCATCGGCGGGCGCGTGTCCTTGGGCGGATTCGCGTGGCGCACGTTCAGGAAGCCGTAGCGGCTCTCGCCCGTGTAGCCGATGCGCAGCGGAATGTTCGCGAGCCACGGGATCAGCGAGGACTTGAGCGAATTCGGCAGCACGTAGGCGACGTCGTAGCGCTCCGCGCGCAGATCGCCCGCGAGCTGCCAGCGGCGCAGCATCTGGAGCTTGCCGTGGGCGAGGTCGGTGGCGTAGACGTCGCGGATCTCGGGCATACGCTCGAGTACGGGCGCAACCCAGGTAGGCGCAAGCGCATCGATCTGAATGCGCGGGTGCAGTTTTACGAGCCGCGAAAACAGCGGCTGCGCCATCAGTGCGTCACCGATCCAGTTCGGTGCGATTACCAGCGCGCGGCGCATCGGGAGTCAGAGTCCGGAAATTACAAAGGCTGCGAGCGCGGGCCGTGCCGATCGAAACCGGCAAACGGGCCAGGCGCGCGTAGCGCGGTTAAAAAAACGACGCGTCGAGCGCGTCGATGAGTGTGAACGCCGGCGCCGCTGCGGCGCCCGGTGAAATCGGGGCGCGGCGCGGTCCGGCGTCATTGTGCGATAAGACGGGGCTGGCGGCGAGCGGCGTCCGAAGGTTGGGGCGCGTGGCGAAAAACCGCGAGGAATCCCAAACGTCGGCCGCGTGCGTCGAGGTCCGGGTCAAGACCTGGGCGACGCGACCCGCGCCGCCGCCATGCGCGGGCCTCAGTGGCCGTGCACGACCTCGCCTTCCTTCAGCTTGTAGCGCGTGCTGCAATACGGGCACTTCGCTTCGCCGTGCGTCACGTCGATGAAGACACGCGGATGGTTGCTCCAGCGCGGCATCGACGGATTCGGGCAATAGGCCGGCAGGTCCTTGGCTTTCAGCTCGACCAGCGGCATTTCCTTGAGTTCGCTCATGAGGATAATTCTCTGTGTAGCAGTGGGGGCGCGGCTTCGTGGGATCTGGCGCGACAGCGTTAGACCTTCGCGTCAGACCTTCGCGAACCCGTGCACGTAATTCTCGTTCTTGCCGGACACCCCGTTCAAGCGTGCCGAATAGCGCTTGCCGCTCGCCGATCGCGGGAAGCCCGAACCCTGTTTGCGCGCCAGCGTGATGATCGCGTCGCACATCGTGCTCCGCGCGCGAAGCCGGCGGGTGGCAAAGAGATTTATTTTAACGTCATTTAACGCCCGCCAGCGCGCCCGCTGGCGCTTGCGACGGGCTTTCGGCGTGATTTCGACCCGTTTTCGACCCGTTTTCGGCCCGTACCCAGCTTGTGCAGGCCACGATTCGCACGAAGAATCCGCGAAAAAAATCATCCGGTGGACATGTGAGCGCGGATGTTGCGGCGCAGCATCCGCCGATGCCCCGCGTGCTCTGCCGATGCGCCGGGCCGTCCGTCGCGGCGGCGCGCTCAGCGTTCTCCCAAATACGGGAGATTCGCCGATGCACGCCCGGATCGTCCTGGCTATCGGCTAAAATACCGATCTCGCAATTCGATGCCGGCTCGTGCCGAGCGCCGAGCAAGCGACCCGCGGCGGCGCCTGGAGACGGCAGCCGCGCGGATCCCGCGCCGCGCCCGTCGCGCCTTAGCCGCCCTGGCTGCCCGAAGCCCCGCTTCGACGGCCCGCGGACCTGCATCGTCTTGTCACCGCCTTCCCACCATCAAGATGACATGTCCATGAACAAGGTTCTGCGTCTTTCCGATCTGATCTCCGAAGGCAAGCTCAAGGGCAAGCGGGTGTTCATCCGCGCCGACCTGAACGTGCCGCAGGACGACCACGGCAACATCACCGAAGACACCCGCGTGCGCGCCTCCGTGCCGGCCATCAAGGCCGCGCTGGATGCGGGCGCCGCTGTCATGGTCACGTCCCATCTGGGCCGCCCGACCGAAGGCGAATTCAAGCCCGAAGACTCGCTCGCGCCAGTCGCGAAGCGTCTGGCCGAACTGCTCGGCCGCGACGTGCCGCTGGTCGCGAACTGGGTGGAAAACGGCGTGAACGTCGAGCCGGGCAACGTCGTGCTGCTCGAAAACTGCCGCGTCAACAAGGGCGAGAAGAAGAATTCCGACGAGCTGTCGCAAAAGATGGCGAAGCTCTGCGACATCTACGTGAACGACGCGTTCGGCACCGCGCACCGCGCCGAAGCCACCACCTACGGCATCGCGAAGTACGCGGGCATCGCCTGCGCAGGCCCGCTGCTGGCCGCCGAACTCGACGCGCTCGGCAAGGCGCTCGGCGCGCCCAAGCGCCCGCTGGTGGCGATCGTCGCCGGTTCGAAGGTCTCGACCAAGCTCACCATCCTCAAGTCGCTGGCCGAAAAGGTCGATCAGCTGATCGTCGGCGGCGGCATCGCCAACACGTTCATGCTGGCCGCCGGCCTGAAGATCGGCAAGTCGCTCGCGGAAGTCGATCTCGTCGACGACGCCAAGGCGATCATCGACGCGGCGCGCGCCCGTGGCGCTTCGGTGCCGATCCCGACCGACGTCGTGACCGCCAAGGCGTTCTCGCCGACGGCCAAGGCCGAAACGAAGAACGTCGCGGATGTCGCCGACGACGACATGATCCTCGACATCGGCCCGGTCACGGCCAACGCGCTCGCCGCGCAGCTCGCGCAGGCCGGCACGATCGTCTGGAACGGCCCGGTCGGCGTGTTCGAGTTCGACCAGTTCGGCAACGGCACGAAGACGCTCGCGGACGCGATCGCCAGCTCGGGCGCGTTCTCGATCGCCGGCGGCGGCGACACGCTCGCGGCCATCGCGAAGTACAACATCGCCGACAAGGTCAGCTACATCTCGACCGGCGGCGGCGCTTTCCTGGAGTTCCTGGAAGGCAAGAAGCTGCCGGCGGTGGAAGTGCTCGAAACCCGGGCGGCTGGCTAAATGGCGCCGCGCGCCCCGGCCGGGAAGGCCGCCAACAAGCTTCCTCGTGCCAACGCGCAGAAGCCGCGCGTCGCAACCGGGGCCGCCGCCAGACAGAAACCGACGAAAGCGGGGGGCACGCCCCTCGCCAGCACGGTGCGGGCGGGCGCGACGCCCGCAACCGATGCCGCTCTCGAACCGTCGTCAGCGCCGACCGCTGAATCGCGCGCGACGCCGGTGAGCGAACCGACTCCCCCCGCCGGACGCACAGCCACGTCCGCCGGGAAAATGAACATGAATCGCGCCGCCACCGTCCCTGCGACGGCAGCGGCGTCGTCAAAGAAAGCGACGCCGGCTTCGACCGGTGCGCGTCCCGGCATGCCCGCCCTCGCGGCGCAGCCGGCCAGCTCTTCTCGCAGCAACGGTTTTTCCAGCGATCCTTTCCAGACGAGGAGACTCATGCATCGCGCCACCAAGATTGTCGCCACCATCGGTCCGGCTTCCAGCACGCCGGACGTCCTGCTGAAAATGATCCATGCGGGATTGGACGTGGTGCGCCTCAACTTCTCGCACGGCACCGCCGACGACCACCGTCAGCGTGCCGAAACCGTGCGGGAGTGCGCCCGTCAGGCCGGCCGTGAAGTCGCGATCATGGCCGATCTGCAAGGCCCGAAGATCCGCGTCGGCAAGTTCGAGAACGGCAAGACGACGCTCGAGCCGGGTCAGCCCTTCATCCTCGACGCCGAGTGCGAACTCGGTAACGACGAGCGCGTCGGTCTCGATTACAAAGACCTGCCGCGCGACCTGAAGCCGGGCGACGTGCTGCTGCTCAACGACGGCCTGATCGTGCTCGACGTCGCGCGTGTGATCGGCAGCGAGATCCACACGATCGTGAAGGTCGGCGGCGACCTGTCGAACAACAAGGGCATCAACCGCCAGGGCGGCGGCCTCACGGCGCCCGCGCTGACGGCGAAAGACATGGAAGATATCCGCACGGCGATGTCGCTGGCGGTGGATTTCGTCGCCGTGTCGTTCCCGAAGAACGCCACCGACATGGAAATGGCACGCCAGCTCGCGAATATCGCGGGCGCGCCCTACGGCGTGAAGCCGAAGATGATCGCGAAGATCGAGCGCGCGGAAGCCATTCCGGCGCTGCAGGAGATTCTCGATTCGTCGGACGGCATCATGGTCGCGCGCGGCGACCTGGCCGTGGAAGTCGGCAACGCCGCGGTGCCGGCGCTGCAAAAGCGCATGATCCGCATGGCGCGCGAGTCGAATAAGCTCGTGATCACGGCCACGCAGATGATGGAGTCGATGATCCACGCGCCGGTGCCCACGCGCGCCGAAGTCTCGGACGTCGCCAACGCCGTGCTCGACGGCACGGATGCGGTGATGCTCTCGGCCGAATCGGCGGCGGGCAAGTATCCGGTGCAGACCATCGAAACCATGGCCGCGATCTGCGTGGAAGCCGAGAAGTCCGAGCACAGCGAGCTCGACAAGGATTTCCTCGACCGCACCTTCACGCGCATCGACCAGTCGATCGCCATGGGCGCGCTGTTCACGGCCTACCATCTGGGCGCGAAGGCGATTGTCGCGCTCACGGAGTCGGGCTCGACGGCGCTGTGGATGTCGCGTCACTGGACCCACGTGCCGATCTTCGCGCTCACGCCGCGCGTGGGCAGCGAGCGCGCGATGTCGCTGTACCGTAACGTCACGCCGCTGCATCTGGACACCAGCAGCGACCGCGACACGGCGCTCCAGCAAGCGATCGAAGTGGTCGTGAGCAAGGGCTACGCGGCGCGCGGCGACATGGTCGTGCTGACGGTCGGCGAGCCGATGGGTCAGCCGGGCGGCACGAACACGTTGAAGATCGTGCGCGTCGGCGACGTGCTGTAAATCCGCCGCCATTTTTTTCGCTTTATTTTCGGGATTGCGCGGTTTCCATCGGTTTTTCACCGATGCCGCGCCGTTCCCGAGGCGCGAAAAATAAAAAATTGCACAGGCGCCGACTGGTATCACATTGGTATCAGATCGGCGTTAGATAGGTGCTGGATAAGCGCTAAATCGCAGCAAAATCCCCGCATTTTCCCCGAAATTGCAGTCTGCGCGCCGGTGAGGCGGCGCGCGGGCTGTCAATTCTTTTTGCATCTTCTCGCCGATCTGACGTTCCGATACGCCAATTTCATGCCAGTTACGCGATCGGCGCGGGAATTGCAGTGTCTTCGCGATAAAATCACGGCATTGAGCCCGCGTCGCGACACGCGGGGCGGCGGCTGCCAGGCCGCCCACGACCGGCTGCGCAAGACGGCCGGCGGCACGAAGCAATTCGTTTCAAATCAAAGGAGTAGGACAATGCCTCTCGTTTCAATGCGTCAATTGCTCGACCACGCGGCCGAGCACGGCTACGGTTTGCCGGCGTTCAACGTGAACAACCTGGAGCAGGTCCAGGCGATCATGGAAGCGGCAAGCCAGGTCGGTTCGCCGGTGATCATGCAAGCCTCGGCGGGCGCACGCAAATACGCGGGCGAGCCGTTTCTGCGTCATCTGATCGAAGCTGCGGTCGAGTCGTATCCGCATATTCCGGTCGTGATGCACCAGGATCACGGCCAGTCGCCGGCGGTCTGCATGGCAGCCATCCGCAGCGGCTTCACCAGCGTGATGATGGACGGCTCGCTCGAAGCCGACGGCAAGACGGTTGCATCGTACGAATACAACGTCGATGTGTCGCGTAAAGTCGTGGAAATGGCGCACTCGATCGGCGTCACGGTGGAAGCGGAACTGGGCGTGCTCGGTTCGCTGGAAACCATGAAGGGCGACAAGGAAGACGGTCACGGCGCCGAAGGCACCATGACGCGCGAGCAGCTCCTGACCGATCCGGAGCAGGCCGCCGACTTCGTGAAGCTCACGCAGTGCGATGCGCTGGCGATCGCCATCGGCACCTCGCACGGCGCGTACAAGTTCTCCAAGAAGCCCACGGGCGACATCCTGTCGATCCAGCGCATCAAGGAAATTCACGCACGCATTCCGAACACGCACCTCGTGATGCACGGTTCGTCGTCGGTGCCGCAGGAACTGCTGGCCGAGATCCGCGAATTCGGCGGCGACATGAAGGAAACGTACGGCGTGCCGGTGGAGGAGATCCAGGAAGGCATTCGTCACGGCGTGCGCAAGATCAACATCGACACCGACCTGCGTCTGGCGATCACGGGCGCGATCCGTCGCTATATGTACGAAAATCCGTCGAAGTTCGACCCGCGCGACTACCTGAAGCCGGCTCGCGAAGCCGCGAAGAAGGTCTGCGTGGACCGCTTCCTCGCGTTCGGCTGCGAAGGCCAGGCCGGCAAGATCAAGCCGGTCTCGCTCGACAAGATCGCCGAGAAGTACAAGTCGGGCGAACTCGCGCAGATCGTCCGCTAAGCGGTGGTCGCGCCAGGCGCGCCGGCTGGCCCGGAACGCGCCTGCAGCGAGTTGAAACGTCGCCGTTTCCGCCAGTTTCGGGGGAACGGCGATGAGCTTTTTAGCGGTTTTTGGTTTACCCTCGCATTACTTTCCGGATTCCGGCCGTCCGCGCCGGTCCCGCTTCCGTTTCGATTGTTCTTTTAGCGAATCACGACGATGTCTACCCTCTACGAATCCACGCTCCGCTCGCTGCCGCTTCTGGGCCGCGGCAAGGTCCGCGACAACTACGCCGTGGGCGACGACAAGTTGCTGATCGTCACCACCGACCGTCTGTCGGCGTTCGACGTCATCATGGGCGAGCCGATTCCGCGCAAGGGCGAGGTGCTCAACCAGATGGCCGACTTCTGGTTCGAGAAGCTCAAGCACGTCGTGCCGAACCACCTCACGGGCGTCGCGCCCGAAACCGTGGTGGCCGCCGACGAAGTCGAGCAGGTCAAGGGCCGCGCCGTGGTGGTGAAGCGTCTCGAACCGATCCTCGTCGAAGCCGTGGTGCGCGGTTATCTGGCCGGCAGCGGCTGGAAGGACTATCAGGCAACGGGCGCCGTGTGCGGCGTCGAACTGCCGCCGGGCCTGCAAAACGCGCAGAAGCTGCCCGAGCCGATCTTCACGCCGGCCGCGAAGGCCGAAATGGGCCATCACGACGAGAACATCACGTACGACGAGATGGAGCGCCGCATCGGCACCGAACTCTCGCGCACGATCAAGGAAATCTCGATCAAGCTGTACAAGGAAGCCGCCGATTACGCGGCCACGCGCGGCATCATCATCGCCGACACCAAGTTCGAATTCGGTCTGGACACCAACGGCCAGCTGTTCCTGATGGACGAGGCGCTCACCGCCGACTCGTCGCGTTTCTGGCCCGCCGACCAGTACCAGGTGGGCTCGAACCCGCCGTCGTTCGACAAGCAGTTCGTGCGCGACTGGCTCGAAACCCAGGACTGGGCGAAAGAGCCGCCGGCGCCGAAGCTGCCCGAAGAAGTCATCGAAAAGACCTCGGCCAAGTATCAGGAAGCGCTCGAGCGCCTGACCGGCCAGAAGCTGGCCTGAAAAGCGGATGGTGTAGGCGACTGGCGGTCGGAAAAGGCCGCCATCGCAGTGAATAGAAGGAAAAAGGAAGCACAATGAGCGAAGTTCAGACGGCTCACCAGCATGCGGCGCCCCTCGTCGGCGTGTTGATGGGCTCCAGCTCCGACTGGGAAACGATGAAGCACGCGGTCGCGATCCTGCAGGAGTTCGGCGTGGCGTACGAGGCCAAGGTCGTCTCGGCGCACCGCATGCCCGACGAGATGTTCGAGTACGCAGAGAAAGCGCGCGAGCGCGGCCTGCGCGCGATCATCGCGGGCGCGGGCGGCGCGGCGCATCTGCCGGGCATGCTGGCGGCCAAGACCACGGTGCCCGTGCTCGGCGTGCCGGCGGTCAGCAAGTATCTGAAGGGCGTGGACTCGCTCCATTCGATCGTGCAGATGCCCAAGGGCGTGCCGGTCGCGACCTTCGCCATCGGCGAAGCGGGCGCGGCCAATGCGGCGCTGTTCGCCGTCTCGATGCTGAGCGTGACCGATCCGGAATACGCGAACAAGCTCGCGGCGTTCCGCGTGCGCCAGAACGAAGCGGCGCATGCGATGGTGCTGCCGGCGCTCTAAGCGTGGTGCGTTAAGCGCCAGTTTGGCGACGATCGATGTCACTTGCTGTTGTTTCGAGTTGAGTTGACCCATCGGACGCCGCCTGAAGCGACACCGTCGAAGGCCGGCACCGCGTCCTGCCTTCGACGTTAAACCCCGGTCTGGACCGCGCGACGTATCCCCACGCGCCGCGGCCAGCCGCGACCGACCACGAAGATGACTCCTGACAATTCTCCGGTTTCACCGATCCTGCCCGGCGCCTGGCTGGGCATGGTGGGTGGCGGCCAGCTTGGCCGCATGTTCTGCTTTGCCGCTCAGGCGATGGGCTATCGCGTTGCCGTGCTCGACCCGGACGCGACCAGTCCCGCAGGCGCGGTCGCCGACCGCCATATCTGCGCGGCCTACGACGACGAAGCCGCACTGACCGAACTCGCGCGCCTGTGCGCGGCCATCTCGACCGAGTTCGAGAACGTGCCCGCCGCGAGCCTCGACGCGCTCGCCAAATCGACCTTCGTGAGCCCGGCCGGACGTTGCGTGGCCGTCGCGCAGGACCGCATCGCCGAGAAGCGCTTTATCGCGGCGTCGGGCGTGCCGGTCGCGCCGCACGTGGTGATCGAATCGTCGCAGGCGCTCGCCGCGCTCGACGACGCCACGATCGCCGCCGTGCTGCCCGGCATCCTGAAAACCGCGCGCATGGGTTACGACGGCAAGGGCCAGATCCGCGTGACGAACGCCGACGAAGTGCGCGAGGCGCATGCATCGCTCGGCGGCGTGCCGTGCGTGCTGGAAAAGCGCCTGCCGCTCAAGTTCGAAGTCAGCGCGCTGATCGCGCGCGGCGCGAACGGCGCGGCCGTGGTCTATCCGCTCGCGCAGAACACGCACCGCAATGGCGTGCTGTCGCATACGATCGTGCCCGCGCCGGACGCGAGCGAAGCGCTCGTCAAGCAGGCGCAGCAGGCGGCGTTGCAGATCGCGGCGAAGCTCGGCTATGTGGGCGTGCTGTGCGTGGAGTTTTTCATCCTCGAAGACGGTTCGCTGGTCGCCAATGAAATGGCGCCGCGTCCGCACAACTCGGGCCACTACACGACCGATGCCTGTGCGACGAGCCAGTTCGAGCAGCAGGTGCGCGCTATGACTGGCATGCCGCTCGGCGACACGCGCCAGCACTCGCCGGCCGTGATGCTCAACATTCTCGGCGATGTGTGGTTCCCGGCCGGCGCCGGCGAGGCGAAGGCGCAGAAGGGCGCCGCGCCCGTCACGCCGCCGTGGGACCAGGTCGCGGCGATGCCTGCCGCGCGTCTGCATCTGTACGGCAAGGAAGACGCGCGCCCGGGCCGCAAGATGGGCCACGTGAACTTCACCGCGCCGACGCTCGACGAAGCCCGCACGGCCGCACGCGACTGCGCGCGTCTGCTGCATATCGTCACGAGCTGAGGACGCCGCGCATCATGTCCGAACAGCCGCATTCCGCCGCTTCATCCGTGGCTTCGCCGTTGACCGACGCCGACATCGAGCACGCCGCCGCGCTGCTCGATGCGGACGAACTGGTCGCGTTTCCGACCGAGACCGTCTACGGCCTCGGCGGCGACGCGGCGAGCCCGGAAGCCGTCGCGCGTATTTACGCCGCGAAGGGGCGTCCCGCCAACCATCCGGTGATCGTGCATCTGCCGCCGGGCGGCGATCCGCAGTACTGGGCCGCCGAGTGGCCGGAAGACGCGCAAAAGCTCGTCGACGCCTTCTGGCCGGGTCCGCTCACGCTGATCGTCAAGCGTCACGCACGCATTCCCGACGCGGTGAGCGGCGGTCAGGATTCGGTAGGGCTGCGCTGCCCGTCGCATCCGGTCGCGCAGAAGCTGCTGGCGGCGTTTTCGGCGCGGCGCGGCGGGCATGGCGGCGTCGCGGCGCCGTCCGCGAACCGCTTCGGCCACGTGAGCCCGACCACGGCGCAGCACGTACGCGACGAGTTCGGCGCGACGGTGCATGTGCTCGACGGCGGCGCGTGCGACGTGGGCATCGAATCGACAATTCTCGATTTGTCGCGTGGCTTCCCGGCGCTGCTGCGTCCTGGCCATGTGAGCCCGCACGATATCGCGCGCGTGCTCGGCGAGGCGCCGCGTCTGCCCGATGGTTCGGATGCCACGGTGCCGCGCGCGTCGGGCACGCTCAAGGCGCATTACGCGCCGCGCACGCCGCTGGCGCTGCAGCCGTTCGAGGCGCTCGAGCCGCAGCTCGCCGCCGCGCGCGACGCGGGCGAGACGGTGGCGCTGGTGGCGCGTGCCTCGCGCGCGGGTGCGTGGGCGCAGGCGGCCAACGTGCATTTCGTGGCCGCGCCGGAAGAACCGCAGGCTTATGCGCGCGAGCTGTATGGCTTGCTGCGCGCGCTCGATCGGGCGAATGTCTCGCGCATTCTCATCGAGAAGCTGCCGGAGACAATCGAATGGATCGCCGTGAACGACCGGCTCGGCCGCGCGGCGGCGGCGTTCGAAGCGCAGGAGTAGGGCGGGGCGGGGGCGCAGGCGGTCGCGGAATTAGTCGCCACGACAGTCGCCATGGTTGTGCTATCTCATTGTGGTTAAAGGATTTCTGCGGATAGAATACATCTCTGATAGTCGCCACGACACGCGCCACGTCACCGCTTCGTCTCATGCATCCGACCGCCAGCCGCTACGCCTACGACCAGCCTCACCAGATGCAGCCGCTTATGCCCGGCGAGCATCGGCTCGACGCGTTACGCCCGCGCGCGGCGCAAGTCATCGCTGAATCGGCGGGACTCGCGGCGCAGGGCATGCCCCGGTTGCGTGCCTTGCTGCGCGAGGCGCTGCGGCCGATGAATTCGTACTACACCAACAAGATCGAAGGGCAGCATACCGAGCCGTTGCTGATCGAGCAGGCGATGCAACGCGACTTTTCCAGCAAGCCGGATGAGGCGCGGCGGCAGCGCATTGCGCTGGCGCATATCGAAACCGAGCGCTGGAGCGAGGCGGCATGGCCACACTTCGATTCCGCGCGCCACTTCGCGCCGGACACGATCCGCGCGATCCATCGCCATCTGCACGCGCAGCTTCACCCTGACGATCTTCAGCAAAAGGACGACGAAGACCGCCTGATCGCCGTCGATCCGGGAGAGTGGCGTAATCAGGGCGTTCAGGTCGGACGCCATATCCCGCCCGATCCCGCCGCGATTCCCGCCTTTATGGGCGCGTGGCAAGCCGGATATCAATACGCGCGCGCCGGTGAAACGGCGTTGATCGCTTTGGGCGCCGCGCATCATCGTTTAACCTGGATTCACCCTTTTCTCGACGGTAACGGCCGGGTTGCGCGGCTGCATACCCATGTTGGGCTCGCCGGGCTTGGCTTGACGCATGGCTTGTGGTCGCCGATGCGCGGTTTTGCGCGCTCGCAGCCGCAGTATTACGCCGCGCTCGTCGAAGCCGATCAGCCGCGCAAGGGCGATCTCGATGGACGCGGCAATCTCAGCGAGGCTGGTCTTGTGCAGTTCATCGACTACTTTCTCGATATCTGTCTCGATCAGATCGCATTCATGCGCGGCATGCTCGATCTCGGCGCGTTCGAAATGCGGCTCGCGCAGATGCTCGCGGCCCTCGCGCAGTCCGCCGACACGCGCTTCCTTCGCGCGGAAGCCGCCATGCCGCTCGCCATGCTCGGAACGGTCGATTCCATCGATCGCGCGCGTTTCAAGGCGATGACCGGCCTCGCGCCGCGCACGGCCGATCGCTTGCTGGCTGAACTGCTCAAGATCGGGATCGTGGATTCGCCCACGCCGCGCGGTCCGCTCGAACTGGCTTTGCCGCTCTCGCTTTTTCGCTGGCTGTTTCCGCGTTTGTGGCCCGAGGCGGAGGCTACCGGCACGTAGGCGCTCATCGCGGCTTACGCCGATCCAAACAAAAAGCCCGGCCTTTCCAGGCCGGGCTTTTTTTCGCCCTTACGCAACGCAGCGCAACACAGCGCAGCGCAGCGCAACAGCGCTGGGCCGCAAGCTTACTTCCCGAGCCCCGAAGCCGCGATCGTCTGCTCGACGTACTGCGCGAACAGCGCGTGCGTGTGCGTGCTCGGGTGGACCGTGTCGGCGAACACGTAGGTCTGGTCCGCGTTCGCCACCGTGTAGCTCTGCGGCGAGCAGAACAGCGACGACTGGAACTGCGCGCCGTATTCCGCGGCCGTCATGCCGTTTTGCAGCACTTGCGGATACTTCTGCGCGTAGGCGGTGGCGTTCTGCGCCATCAGCGTCAGGTTACAGGCCGTGCCGGTGTTGGTGACCGTGAAGCCGTTCGCCTGGGCGTTCGGCAGCACGACGGTGTCGAGCCACGTGAACGCATCGGCGAGAATCACCGCCTTCGAGCTGATGGCCGAGGCGAGCGCCGTTTCGACGATGCCGTTGTAGGCCGCCGTGATGCCGGTCAGCAGCGCGGCCGCGCCGGCCGACTGCGCATTCGCCGCTACGCCGAGCGGCGTCTGGCCGATATCGGGCACGGTCATGAAGACGACGTGCTTGCCGCCCGCCTGCAGAATGGTCTGCACCTGCGTGGCCATTGCCACGGCCGCCTGGTAGACCTGCGCGTTGTTCTGCTTCAGGTAGCCGGCGATGAACTGCACCTGGCCCGCCTGCGTGTTCGGCAGCGTGCCGGCCGCCACGAGCGCCGGGAAATCGGTTTGCAGCGCCGCGCCGAGCGCCTGCAGGTTCGCCGTCGTCGCGTACTGGAAGATGTCGTTCGCGCCGCCGTTGATCAGCACGAGCTGGCCGTCGTTGAAGCTCTTGTAGGCGCTCAGGTAATTGCTGACCTGGGTCTCGACCGGCACGGTGGTCGCCGCCGCGTTGTTCGGCGCCCAGCCTTCGCCTTCGGGGAAGGCCGCGCTGACGTCCGAGCCGCCCTGCGCGTAGCCCATGCCGCCCGTGGCGGTGAGCGCGAGGCCGAAGCCGCCTTCGTAGGCCGGCGTGATGGTGCCGCCGTAGTATTCCGCGATCTTCTGCACCCAGATCTCGCCAGGGTTCGTCGTGAACTTGCCGCCGCCGAAGCCCGGCAGGATTTGCGGCGAGTAGGTGCCGACGTCGGAGAGGCTGTCGCCGAACGACACGACCTGCAGTTTCACGCCGCCCGCCGGCGTTGTGCTGGCGCTGCTGTTGTTGTCGCCACTGCCGCCGCCGCACGCGGCGAGGAGGGCGAAAGCGGCGCTCGCGAGAGCGATCTGGGAGGCGCGCAGCAGCGTACGGTGTCTCGTTCCTTGGTGCTTCATATTCACTTCATCTCCTCGGTGTGTGGCTTGATGGCCACTGCTTCAATGCAAACTGCCGGTGCGGATCTGGCTTGTGTACTTCGTTCCCCGTTCTCTGGCCGACAGCCTACGCAATCTCCTAAGGTTCGCGCGACCCGCACTCACCCCTGGTGTTGTTTTCCGTCACGGCCGCCTGCGAGGCCTGCGGCGCAAGCGCGAGGTCGTGGCGCGCGCACCAATCGGGCGGCGCGAACAGCGCAGCAAGCCGCGTGCGCCAGTCCGGCATGCGCGCGCAGTCGCGCGCCATCGCGATCCATTCGTGAAAGCTCGCCTTCAGCGGGTTGTAGGTATCGAGCGGCTTGACGATGCCGTACACGGGCGGTTCGAGCGCATCTTCTTCGACGTAGCTGCCGAACAGACGGTCCCAGATCGCCAGCACGCCGGCGTAATTGCGGTCGATGTAACGTTCGTTGCGCGCGTGATGGACGCGGTGCATCGACGGCGTGTTGAACACGTATTCGAGCCAGCCGAGCTTGCCGATCGCCTGCGTATGCACGAAGAACTGAAACGCGAGATTGACGAGCACGATGCCGACGATCTGCATCGGCGTGAAGCCGATCACGGCGAGCGGAATCCAGAACAGCCACATGCCCGCGACGGGATACATCAGGCTCTGACGGAAGGCGGTGGAAAGATTGAGGCGTCCCGACGAATGATGGACGACGTGCGCGGCCCACAGCCAGCGCACGCGATGGCTCGCGCGGTGAAACACGTAGTAGAGCAGGTCCTGGGCGACGAACAGCGCGAGCCAGGCGCGCCAGCCGGGCTGCCAGTCTGTCAGACGCCCGTGGCGCCAGACCCAGGCGTAAACGGGAATCGCGACGAGCCACGCGAGCTTGTCTGCGCCCTGGTGCATGAGCGCGAGCGCGGCGTTGCAGAGCGTGTCGGGCCAGCTGTAGAGGGCCGTGTCGGGGCGCGTGCGGGCGAGATGCCAGGCTTCCCAGCCGATGCAGGCGAGAAATACGGGCGCGAGCGCGAGCAGCAGCCATTGCGCGTCGAACTGCACGAACGTCGTCCTCCTCGTCCCGTGTGCGGCGCTGGCGCCGCGTTGTTGTGTGTCTCGTCTCCAGAGCGCCGTCGCGTGCCCTTCCCGGTGCAAGAGGGCGTGCGCGCGGCTGCCGGTGCGCGATGCATACGCTGACGCGCTACCGGACTTTGCCCGTCAGAGTACACGTCCGCGACGCGCGACGCTCGGGGCTTTGCTAGAGGAAATCTTCGAGGCGGCCCGCCGGGCGAGCCTTGCGCGGCGTGCGATGCGGGGAGGTGGCGCGCCGGATCGGCATGCGCGGGGGGCGCTTGGGGCGAGGGTGAAACGCGGCAAAAGCGGCCGGGCGGCGCGCGTTCGCGGAGGCGGATGCGAGCGCACAGAAGCCGTGCCCATAAACGCGCCAGAAACGAGCCAGAAACGCGCCAGAAACGCGCGAGCCCAGGCGCTCAGCACAGCGGACGAAACGTCATGACGACGTGCCGTCCGCGTGTGCGAGTGTCACGCTCAATGCGCGGCGTGATGCTTCTTCGTGGCCTTGCCGGACGCCTTGGCCGACGTCTTCGCAGGCGCCTTCGCCGAGGCTTTGGGCGACGCCTTTTCCGATGCTTTTTCCGGCGCCTTTTCCGCCGGCTTGCGGCCGACCGATTCGCTGATCCGCTCGACTCTCACGCCGTGGCCCGCGCGCGACGCCTTCGACGCCTTGCGCGGATGCGGATCGACATACACCGGATGCTCCTCGGGCATGCCCTTGTAGACCCATTCGAGCAGCGCATCGTGAGCGGCGCGCGCGCCTTCCGCGCGCGGATCGTTGATCAGGCTCACGACGATCCAGCTCGAACCGTTCTCGGCGGCCACGTAGCCCGCGATCGCGCGCACGTCGCGCAGCGTGCCGGTCTTGATGTGCGCGTTGCCGCCCACGCCCGCGTTGGTCAGGCGGTTGCGCATCGTGCCGTCCACGCCCGCGACCGGCAGCGAGTCGATAAAGACCTGCGCGACCGGGCTCGCGTTGGCCGTCTGCAGCAGGTTCGCGAGCGAGAGCGCGCTGATGTGCTCTTCGCGCGACAGGCCGCAGCCGTTGTCGAGCACGAGTTCGGGCATCGCAAGGCCGTTGCGGTGCAGGAAGTTCGTCACCGCCGACGCGGCCTTCGCCGTGGTTGAAGGCGGCTTGCCCTCGACCGCGCCGAGCGTGAGGAACAGATTGCGCGCCATCACGTTGTTGCTGAACTTGTTGATGTCGTGCACGACGTCGCCGAGCGGCGGGCTCTGGTGCACGGCCACGAGGCGCGCGCGCGGCGGCACGACGCCTTCGTGCGTCGCGCCCGAGAAGCTGCCGCCCGCCTGTTGCCAGAGCGCGAGGAAGCCGTCGGCGAAGAACGTCGAGTGATCGACGGGCGCGGCCATGTTGAGCGTGCGCGCGCCGCAGCGCATCGCGTAGTTGCCGTCGAAGCTGGCGGTGACGACGCCGTTCGCGCCGGGCGTGACCTGCGGGCTCGGCAGCATGCCGCGGCACGCGCCGGGGCGCTCCTGAATCTGGTTGTCGATCTGCCATTGCGCGACCGGCGGCACCACGTCGATCGAGACGCCTTCGCGCGACGGCGAGAACGTGAACGACACCGACTTGAACGCGTACATCAGCGGATCGGGGCCGACGTTATAGGGCGCGCTGTCGTCGCCGTCGAACGAGGGCAGGTCGCGCGTGGACGGATCGAACTCGCTCTTGTCGAGCACGAGCGCGCCTTCGATGCGCGTGATGCCCGACGCGCGGATCTTCTGCACGAGGTCGATCAGTTCTTCGGGCACGAGTTTCGGATCGCCGGTGCCCTTGATGTAGAGATTGCCGTGCAGCGTGCCGCTCGCATCGACTTCGCCGTCGGTGTAGGCCGAGGTCTTCCAGCGGTAGTCGGCGCCGAGCATCGCGAGGCCGCTCCAGGTGGTGACGAGCTTCATCGTCGAGGCGGGCATCATCGGCTGGCCGGCGTTGACGGCCACGCTCGGCGAGCGGTCGCCGACTTTTTCGATCACCACGCTCATCGACGAAAGCGGCACGTGCGCGCGTTCGAGCCCCGTCATGACCGAAGGCGGCAGCACGGTGCTGACGTTGACGGTCGGCGTGCGGCCCTCGGTCGGTTGCGCGTAGGCGGCGGGCGCGGCGCAGAACGCGGCGCTCAGCGCGGCGCAGACGAGCGTGAGAGAGAGCGTGCGGCCGGCGGTGCGGGCGCGCGCGCGTGCAGGCGTGCCTGCGGAGGCGAGGCTGGCGGCTTGACGCGACGGCAGGCGCCAGAAGCGGCGAAGGGAGCGAAGAGGGCGCGGGGACGACGAAACGGGCGGCATGAAATGCGTTGGCGAGTGCGGGCAGTGGCGGGCAGTGCAGGGCCGCGCGCGCGGCGAGCGCCTTCGAGGGCGGCTTCGCCGGTTTGCGCGCGGACGCGGATTCAGGGGCGCGAAGCGGTGGCGATGCGCGCGGCCGTCGCGCGGGCTTCGCGCTCGGGCGCAAAGCCGGCTGAACGGCGCATCAGCATCGCGGCGCCGCGCGCCGCAAAAGCGCCCATTGTAAAGACCTCGTGCGGTGCGCGCGCATCATCGGCGACAAAAGTGATGAAAGCAGGGGCGAAAGGCGCAATAAAAACGCGATACGGACGCATGTCATCGAGAAGTAATGACGAAGCAGGCGAGATGCAAGCAGATCGCGCGTACGAATCTTTGAGCGCACAGGGCGAACCATTCGCACGCCACATCGGCGTGGTGCTGTCGGCGCCGCGCTAGAATGCACCATCGTTATCCTGCAACGCGGCGCCACGCGCGCCGCTTCGTTATTTCACTACGATGCGCATACTGCTAGTCGAAGATGACCGCATGATCGCCGAAGGCGTGCGCAAGGCGCTGCGCGGCGAGGGCTTTGCGGTCGATTGGGTCGAGGACGGCGAAGCCGCGCTCTCGGCCGCGAGTGGCGAAAGCTACGACCTGATGCTGCTCGATCTCGGGCTGCCCAAGCGCGATGGCCTCGACGTGCTGCGCACGCTGCGTGCGCGCGGCACGGCGCTGCCGGTGCTGATCCTCACGGCGCGCGACGCCATCGCCGACCGCGTGAAAGGGCTCGACGCCGGCGCCGACGATTACCTCATCAAGCCCTTCGATCTCGACGAACTCGGCGCGCGCATGCGTGCGCTGATCCGCCGCCAGTCGGGCCGCAGCGAATCCACCATCCGTCACGGCTCGATCACGCTCGATCCGGCCTCGCACCAGGTCACGCAGGACGGCACGCCCGTGGCGCTGTCGGCGCGCGAATTCGCGCTCCTCGAAGCGCTGCTCGCGCGGCCCGGCGCGGTGCTCTCGAAAAGCCAGCTCGAAGAGAAGATGTACGGCTGGGGCGAGGAAATCGGCAGCAACACGGTCGAGGTCTACATCCACGCGCTGCGCAAGAAGCTCGGCGCCGATCTCATCCGCAACGTGCGCGGCCTCGGCTACATGATCGCGAAAGACGCGTGAGGACGAACGCGCACCAATGAGTTCGATTCGACGACAACTGCTGTTCTGGCTGCTCGCGATCGTGGTCGCGGGCGTGAGCCTCGCGGGCTGGCTGATCTACCGCCAGGCGCTCGCGGAAGCCAACGAACTGTTCGATTACCAGCTTCAGGAAATCGCTTCGGCGCTGCCGTCCGAGCCCTTCAACGAGATTCTGTCATCGCGCGATACCGGCACCGAAGGCATCGTCCTGCAGATCTGGAATCGCAACGGCGTGCTGATGTACTACTCGCATCCGCGCGCGCCGCTCGCGCCGCGCGCGGAGCTCGGCTTCTCGACTGAAAAGACCGATCGCGGCGACTGGCGCGTGTACGGCGCGATCGTCGGCGACAACGTCGTGCAGCTCGCGCAGCCGGTGTCGGTGCGCAACCGGCTCGCGGCGAACGTCGCGCTACGCACGCTCTGGCCGCTGATCGTGCTGCTGCCGTTTCTCGGTCTCGCCGTGTGGATGGTGGTGGGGCGCGGCCTCAAGCCGCTGTCGCGCGTCGCGCGCGCGCTCGACACGCGGCATCCCGAGGCGCTCGATCCGCTGCCCGAGGAGCGTCTGCCGCGCGAAGTGATGCCGCTCGTGCATGCGCTCAACGCGCTGCTCGAACGGCTCGCGCACGCGCTCGACACGCAGAAGGCCTTCGTCGCCGATGCCGCGCACGAACTGCGCACGCCGCTCGCGGCGGTGCAGATTCAGGCGCAACTGGTTGCGCGCGCAAAGGACGACGACGCGCGCCGCGAAGCGCTCGGCGATCTGCAGGCGGGCGTCACGCGCGCGACGCGTCTCGCGGAGCAACTGCTCGCGCTCGCGCGCTCGGAACCGGACGGCCATGCGCGCGCGCGCAGCGTCGACCTGCACGCCTTGCTCGACGACTGCGTGCTCAACTACGCGCCGCTCGCGCAGCAGCGCGGCGTGGATCTCGGCATCGAGGAAAGCGCCGATGCGCACGTGGACGGCGACGCCGACGCGCTGCGCGTGATGTTCAACAATCTGCTCGACAACGCCACGAAATACACGCCCGCGGGCGGCCGCGTCGACGTGAGCCTGCTGCTCGACGACGGCCATCCGCTCGTGCGGATCGCGGATAGCGGGCCGGGCATTCCCGTCGACGAACGCGCGCGCGTGTTCGACCGTTTCTATCGCGTGGGCGCGGGCGCGAACCGCGCGCGCACCGATGTCGCGGGCACCGGACTCGGGCTGGCGATCGTCCGGCGGATCGCCGATCAGCACGGCGCGACCATCTCGCTCGGCGACTCGCCGGCGGGCGGTTTGCAGGTCGATCTGCGCTTCTGATCGGGCGCGCGGGCCGCATGCCGCGCGTCGGCCCGCTTTCCTCCGATCGATGCGCGCGCAAGGATTGCGCGGGGGCGTTTGAATCATTGCGCATCGACGTGCCGGCGAAGCTTTAATCGAGCTTTCAATTCGCCCCTTATTCGCCTCGCGCGCCCGCAAAGCCCCTCCGGACGGGGCTTTGCGCATGAGTTCCCAAATTAAGACTCCTTTAAGCGACGCCGCTTAATCTTCGTTACGTCGTGACAGCATCCCGCGCAAGGAGTCCGCTATGAATACCAAAGTCTTTACCCGTAGTGCCGTGGCGATCGCCGTGGCCGTGGCGTTGTCGGCCGGTTACGTTGCCGGTCGCCGCGACGTGCCGCCGCCGCAGGTCATCACGCCGGCACAGGCCGCGATGATGCCCGCCGAGGCCGCGGCCAAGACCGGCATTCCCGACTTCTCGGGCCTTGTCGAAACCTACGGTCCGGCGGTCGTGAACATCAGCGCGAAGCACGTCGTCAAGCAGACGGCGATGCGCGGCGGCGCCGGTGGCGGCGCGCAGCAACTGCCGATCGATCCGAGCGATCCGTTCTATCAGTTCTTCAAGCACTTCTACGGCGGCATGCCCGGCATGGGCGGCGACGGCAGCGGCGGCGGCGCGCAGCCCGACACGCCGAGCACGAGCCTCGGTTCGGGCTTCATCATCAGCCAGGACGGCTACATCCTGACCAACGCGCACGTCGTGGACGGCGCGAACGTGGTGACGGTCAAGCTCACCGACAAGCGCGAATTCAAGGCGAAGGTCGTGGGCGCGGACAAGCAGTCCGACGTGGCCGTGCTCAAGATCGACGCCAAGGATCTGCCGACCGTGAAGATCGGCGATCCGCGCCAGAGCAAGGTCGGCCAGTGGGTGGTGGCGATCGGCTCGCCGTACGGCTTCGACAACACCGTGACCTCGGGCATCATCAGCGCGAAGTCGCGCTCGCTGCCGGACGAGAACTACACGCCGTTCATCCAGACCGACGTGCCGGTGAACCCCGGCAATTCGGGCGGCCCGCTGTTCAATCTGCAGGGCGAAGTCATCGGCATCAACTCGATGATCTATTCGCAGACGGGCGGCTTCCAGGGCCTGTCGTTCGCGATCCCGATCACCGAAGCGATGAAGGTCAAGGACGACCTCGTCAAGACCGGCCATGTGAGCCGCGGACGCCTCGGCGTCGCGGTGCAGTCGATGAACCAGACGCTCGCCAATTCGTTCGGCATGGACAAGCCGCACGGCGCGCTCGTCAGCTCGGTGGACGCGAACGGCCCGGCCGCCAAGGCGGGCCTGAAGCCGGGCGACGTGATCGTGGCGGTGAACGGCGAGCAGATCGGCGATTCGTCGGACCTGCCGTCGCTGATCGCGGGCATGAAGCCGGGCACCAAGGCCGACGTCCAGATCTGGCGCGACAAGACCACCAAGGATCTGAACGCGACCATCGGCACGCTCTCCGACGCCAAGGTGGCGTCGAACGATACGCCGCAGTCGCAGATGCAGGGGCGCCTGGGCGTGGCCGTGCGTCCGCTGACGCCGGAAGAGAAGAGCAACGATTCGGTCGATCACGGCCTGCTCGTCGAGCAGGCGGGCGGCGCGGCGGAAAACGCGGGCATCCAGCCCGGCGACGTGATCCTTGCCGTGAACGGCCGTCCGGTCGGCAGCGCCGAACAGCTCAAGCAGATGATCGCGCAGGCGGGCAACAGCATCGCGCTGCTGATCCAGCGCGACGACGCGCAGATCTTCGTGCCGGTCGATCTCGGCTAGGCGCGGCAACCGTCGTTACGATTCGCTCCAGCGGTCCGACGCGCTTTACGCTTCGTCTACCGGGATTGCCGGACCGCTTTTTCACTGCCGCCGGGGCTTGTGCCCGGCGGCAGTTTTCTTTTGTGCGCGCGTTTTGTGCGCTTTTTGTGCACAGACATGCGTCATGTCATCGGCCGATCTCCTATACCTGTTCTCATGGGCACGCGCTTTGCGCTATCCGCCATACCGGAGAAACTTCCAAGGAGTCGTCACGATGAAGATGTTCCGAAACGCACGCCCCGTCCTGTCGGCCGCCGCGCTCGCGGCCACCCTGGCACTCGGCTACGCGGGCAATGCGGCAGCGCAGCAAGCCATGCCGCCAGGCGGCAACGCGGGCTCGTCAGACATGAACGGCACGCAGGGCAACGCCACGGTCGGCGGCTCGTCGTCCGACGATTCGAGCGCCGGCAACACCAACGGCGGCGGCATGCCGCAAGTGCAGCAGCAAGGCGACGTCTCGTATGTCTCGGGCGGCGTCGGTCAAGACGAGTCGAAGGCGCTGCAGGCGGCGCAACGCTCGTGGCCGCTGTCGCTGCGCTTCACGGGCCGTAACGCCGAGTTCCTCGCCGACGTGCGCGTGCAGCTCACGAACGCCCACGGCGCGAGCGTGCTCGACACCACGTCGCGCGGGCCGTACATGCTGGTGCGGGTGCGCCCGGGCCGCTACACGGTGCACGCGAGCCATAACGGCGTCGAGAAGACCAGCACGGTGACTGTCGGCTCGAACGGCAGCGCGCGCGCCGCGTTCGTCTGGTAACGCGCGGGGAAGTCCGCCGGCTCTTGCAGCGTGTTGCAAGACGGCCCGCGCGGGAAGGCGCGGGCCGTTTTGCGTTCGAGTTTTGCGTTCGTTTCGGGTGCATCGTGCCCGACCGCGCGCAGGAAGTGCGAGGCGGTGTTGCGCCGACGCCAGGCCAGTGTGCGCCAGCCGACGCAGCGCGCCGGCCGCCCTGCGCGGGAAGTCGCGCAAGTGCGGCAAGTTTCGCCGATAATGAAGTGACGGGCCCGCCGCGCCGCGAGCCCCCAGGGAGCCTGAAGCCATCCACAACGACCGGCACGCGTTGCCGGAAGAGGCTGCGCGCCGCACCGGCTGCGCCGCCCATCGATCAGGGAGCGGACCATGACGGTCGAACCGGATGCCGGCCATCGCATCGAGATCGTCGTAAATCGTCATCGCGTGCGCGTGATACACGGCGGGATCACGATCGCCGACACGCTGGCCGCGCTCACGCTCTCCGAACCCGGCGCTATCGATACCTGGTATTTCCCGCGCGCCGACGTGAACATGGCGCGCCTCGAACGTTCCGTGCGCACGAGCGCGTGCCCGCACAAGGGCGAGGCGGTCTACTACCACTTGCGCACCGAAGACGGACGCATCGACGACGCCGCCTGGAGTTACGAAGCGCCGCACGACACCGTGCGCGAAATTGGGGGCTATCTGGCCTTCGACGCCGAACGCGTCGACCGCATCGACCAGACCTCCTGATCCGCGCGCGAATACCGCCTACGACACACACGATTACGACCTACGACCTTCTCGAAACGCGACCGGGGAGCCGCCATGGAACTGAACGACGCACTGAGGATTCCGCTCGAGCCGCTTGCCGTCTGGCAGGCGCTGCAGGACGCCGCGCTGGTGCGCGCGAGCCTTGAGCATTGCGAAATGTTCCGGCGACTGGGCGCGGGCGAGTATGCGCTCACGCTGACGGTGCCGCTCGGGCCGCTGCGCGCGCGCTATGAAGTGCGCGCGCATATCGCCAGCGACGTGGCGACCGTGCCGCTCACGCCGCGCCGCGTGCTGAGTTTTCGGGCGCGCGCCGAGGGCATCGGTTCGATGCGCGGCCAGATCGACGTGGCGCTGCGCGAGGAGGAGGTGGCCGCGGGCAAGCCGCCGAGCACACGTATCGATTATTCGGTGTGGGCGACGCTGACCGGTCCGCTCGGCGAATTGCCGCCGCGCCAGATGGAGCACGCGCTGCACGATCTGGCCGACGAATTTTTCACGGAATTCTGCGCGGTGGTCGCCGCCAAGCACGGCCGGGCGCCCAATCGCGCGCGCGGCAAGGAACCGCGCCGTCAGCACGTATTCCTGCGGCCGATCAATCTCGCGGCGGTCGCGCGGCGCGCGCATCTGCTGCCGCATGCGGGCGGCACACTCTCGGGCCGTGCGGCAAGCACGCTCCATCACGAACCCGCGCCGCACGCCATGCCGAGCTGGGCGTGGGCGGCGATGATCTTCTTCGTCGCGCTGCTGCTCTACGCGGCGCGCTTCTTTACGGGCGGTTGACGCCCGCAGTCGTCGCGGCGTTCCGGCGCCGGCATGCTCACGCCGCGCGCCGGCGCGCCATCCGCTTCCCGTCCTTCGTTCACTGACCCCGGAACTCGCGCCGCCATGCCGACGGCGAGGTGCTGAACGCCTGCACGAAATGCTGTCGCAGCGACGCCGCCGAACCGAAGCCCGCGCGCTGGGCGACGGCGTCGATCGGCTGATCGGTGCTTTCGAGCAACTGCTGCGCACGCGCGAGACGCTCGCCGAGCAGCCACGCGCCCACGGTCGCGCCCGTCGTCAGGCGGAACTGGCGGGTGAAGGTGCGGCGGCTCATCAGCGCGCGTTCGGCCAGCGTGTCGAGCGTGTGGGGCGTGTCCAGATTCGCGCGGACCCAGTCGAGCAGACCCGACAGCCGGTCGCCGCGCCCGCGCGCCGCGACGGGCTGCTGCACGTATTGCGCCTGATTGCCTTGCCGATGCGGCGGGACCACGAGGCGGCGCGCGACGTAGTTGGCCGCGTCGGTGCCCGCGAGGCGGCGCAGCAGATGCAGGCAGCAGTCGAGTCCCGCCGCCGTGCCCGCCGAAGTGAGGATGTCGCCGTCGTCGACGTAAAGGACGTGCGGATCGAAGCGCACGCGCGGGAAGCGGCGTGCGAAGGCGTCGGCGGCGGCCCAGTGCGTGGTGGCCGGACGGCCGTCGAGCAGACCCGCTTGCGCGAGCACGAAAGCGCCGAGGCACAGGCCGACCAGCACCGCGCCGCGCGCGCGGGCGTCGCGCAAGGCGGCGCAGAGCGCCTCGGGCGGCGCTTCCTCGGTATCGCGCCAACTCGGCACGATGACGACGTCGGCGTCGGCGAGCGCGTCGAGGCCGTGCGTCGCGCCGAGCGTGAAGCCCGCCGTGGTCGCGAGCGGGCCGCTTTCCGCTGCGCACACGCGCAGTTCGAACGGCGGCACGCCGCCTTCGGCGCGGTCCTCGCCGAACACGATGCAGGGCACCGACAGATGGAATGGGATGATGCGGTCGAAGGCGACCACGGCGATGCGGCGCGCTGACGTGGACGTCGTCGGGCGAATGGAGGGCGCGGGCGCGGAATCGGACGGCTCGGGCAGAACGGCGGCGGTGGACATCGCTAACTCGCTTTTGGGGACGTTCGGGGAGATCGGCGCGACTTGAACATGCCGCCGATGTTTGGCCCGATTCTAGCGAAACTTGTCATTCGGGCCACTGTGCGCGCTCGCGCCGCCACGCAACAATGCGCCATCGTCGTTGTGCCGCCAGGCCCGGCGATGTTGATCCCAAGCATTCCAAACCATCGCGAATTCTTTCGAACCTTCGCGAACCTTCGCTCACACTGCTCGAATCAGGAGGCCTCACCATGTCCGCACAACCGCGCCGCGCGCTCGTCGTCATCGACGTGCAGAACGAATATGTGAGCGGCGATCTGCCGATCGAATATCCGGACGTCCACACCTCGCTCGCCAACATCGGCCGCGCCATCGACGCCGCGCGTACCGCGGGCGTGCCGGTCGTCGTCGTGCAGAACTTCGCGCCTGCGGAGTCGCCGCTGTTCGCGCGCGGCAGCGCGGGCGCCGAACTGCACGACGTGGTGGCGTCGCGCGAGCGCGATCACTACGTCGAGAAGTCGCTGCCGAGCGCCTTCGCGGGCACCGATCTGGGCGCGTGGCTGGCCGCGCGCGGGATCGACACGCTCACGATCGTCGGCTACATGACGCACAACTGCGACGCCTCGACGGCCTTCGACGCCACGCACGCGGGGCTCGCGGTCGAGTTTCTGGAGGATGCGACGGGGGCGGTGCCGTATGAGAATTCGGCGGGTGCGGCGAGCGCCGCGGAGATCCATCGCGTGTTCAGCGTGGTGATGCAGTCGCGCTTCGCCGCGGTCGCGAGCACCGACGCCTGGCTGGCGGCGCTGGCCGAGGGCGCGCCGTTGCCGCGCGACAACATCTACCTGTCGAATCAGCGTGCGCGCAAGGCGCGCGTGGCGGCGTAAGCGATCAGCGGCGAGTCAGCGCCGAGACGAAGAGGGCGGCGACCGCCGCTCTCGCCAGGACAACGATATCGAACGAAAACGCCCGCGCGCGATTACGCGGGTGCGGCCGTCACGCGCAGCGCCGGACTGAAGCGCAGCGCGTCGAACACCGCTTCGACGAGCCGTTCGGCATTGCTCGCCACGTCGAACGCGTCGGGCAGGATCGCCATGTCGCGCAGCGCGCCCGTGATGAACGAATGCAGCACGCGCGCGGCGCGCGGCGCGTCGAGGTCGGCGGGCAGCTGGCCCTTCGACATCGCGTTGCGCAAGCCTTCCTCGATGCGCATCAGCCCCTCGCGCATATTGCCCTGATGGCGCGCCATCACCGGGCCCATTTCCTCGACGAATTCGCACTTCAGAAACAGGATCTCGAACACGCGGCGGCGGCGCGCGTCGCTGGCCGTATCGCACAGACAGAGCGTGCACAGATCCTTGATGCGCCCGAGCGGGTCGGGCTCGCCCGGATCGACCGAGGCGGCCTTGAGTTCGTCGAGCGGCAGGATCACACGGTCGAACATCGCCGTGAACAGATCGCCCTTGTTCTCGAAATGCCAGTAGATCGCGCCGCGCGTCACGCCGGCGGCCTGCGCAATGTCGGCGAGCGATGTGCGCGAAACGCCTTTTTCAAAAAAGACGTGTTCGGCGGCGTCGAGAATGCGGTTGCGCGTCTCCAGCGCTTCCTCTTTCGTGCGTCGGGCCATGATCGTTGGAATACCGGCGTAAGGGCTGTGGTAAGGAGTTAATAAGGGCGCTTTACGCGAACAAAAGCCCTGAAAACCGAAGGACTATTCGGCAAGAGATGCAAAGGGGCGCAATCGGCAACGTATTGATTTGTAATATAGATGTCATGCGCAAAACGCTCTTGACGAACCGTTCATGAGGAATGATTCGTTCTTTTACATTCGTTCGCGAATGTATCTATAATAGCACCCCACCACCTGGGTACCTCAAGTGGTGATGTCCGGTAATATCCGTCACTGGCCCTTTGGTGGTCGTAGAAACCCCCATGCGCGGCGCCCGACGCGGCGGCGCGCTGAAGAACCGTCCGGACGGATGTAGCTGACCGGTATCGCGCTTTTTTCCTGAAGTACCGGGTCATCCGTCAGGTATTGCCAGATGCTGGCGTGCGATGTTGTCCTCCTGCTTGCTCCCGCTCGCGAGGACGCCGCACGCTTTTAATCGTCAGTTATAGACAGAGGTCGCTCCATGCGCGTCGAACGGGTTCCATTCCGCCTAATCAGCTTCGCGACGGCTGCAATCGTGCTTGCAGCGTGCGGGCAAAAGCAGTCGGCGCCGCCGCCGCAAACTCCCGAAGTGGGTATCGTCACCCTCCAGCCCACCGCCGTGCCGGTCGTGTCCGAACTGCCGGGCCGCACCAATGCCTTCCTCGTCGCGCAAGTGCGCGCACGGGTCGACGGCATCGTGCTGCGCCGCGAGTTCACCGAAGGCAGCGTCGTGAAGGCAGGCCAGCGCCTGTACAAGATCGATCCGGCGCCGTACATCGCCACGCTCAATAACGCCAAGGCCACGCTCGCCAAGGCGCAGGCGAACCTCGTCACGCAGAACGCGCTCGTCACGCGCTACAAGGTGCTGGTGCAGGCCAACGCGGTGAGCAAGCAGGATTACGACAACGCCGTGTCCGCGCAGGGCCAGGCCGCCGCCGATGTCGCGGCGGGCAAGGCCGCGGTCGACACCGCGCAGATCAACCTCGGCTATACGGACGTCGTCTCGCCCATCACGGGCAAGGTCGGCATCTCGCAGGTCACGCCGGGCGCCTACGTGCAGGCGAGCGCCGCCACGCTGCTGTCCACCGTGCAGCAGATGGACCCGATGTACGTCGATCTCACGCAGTCGAGCCTCGACGGTCTGAAACTGCGCCGCGAAATCCAGGAAGGCCGTCTGAAGACCAACGGTCCGGACGCCGCCAAGGTTTCGCTCGTGCTCGAAGACGGCCGCACCTACGCGCAACAGGGCAAGCTCCAGTTCACCGACGTCACGGTCGACCAGACCACCGGCTCGGTGACGATCCGCGCGCTGTTCTCGAATCCGGATCACGTGCTGCTGCCGGGCATGTTCGTGCGCGCGCGCATCGACGAAGGCACCAACGAACGCGCCTTCCTCGTGCCGCAAATCGGTGTGCTGCACGACCAGAAGGGTCAGGCGACGGTGCTCGTCGTCAACAAGGACAACAAGGTCGAACTGCGTCCGATCGTGACGTCGGGCTCGCAAGGCCAGGACTGGATCGTCGAAAGCGGCATCAATGCGGGCGACCGCGTGATCGTGCAAGGCACCGAGAAGGTCAAGCCGGGCGCCGAGGTCAAACCGGTCGACGCGCATCTGCCGCCGCCGCCGCCGCCGGGCGCGCCGTCGGCCGACGAAGCGACGGCTTCGGGCAACGCCAGCGCCAGCGCCGCATCGGGCGCGTCCGCTGCCTCCGCCCCCGCTGCTTCCGCTGCGCAATAACAGGGAGCCTGCTTCATGGCAAAGTTCTTTATCGACCGCCCGATTTTTGCCTGGGTGGTCGCCATCATCCTGATGCTGGCGGGTGTGGCGTCGGTGTTCACGCTGCCGGTCGCGCAGTATCCGACCATCGCGCCGCCGTCCATCCAGATCAGCGCGACCTACCCGGGCGCGTCGGCCAAGACGGTGGAAGACACGGTCACCCAGGTGATCGAGCAGCAGATGAGCGGTCTCGACCACCTGCTGTATCTGTCGTCCACGTCCGATGACTCGGGCACGGCCACCATTACGCTGACTTTCGCGGCGGGCACCAACCCGGACATCGCGCAGGTGCAGGTGCAGAACAAGCTGCAGCTCGCCACGCCGATTCTGCCGCAGGTGGTGCAGCAGCTCGGCATCAAGGTCACGAAATCGAGCAGCAGCTTCCTGCTGGTGATGGCGTTCGTCTCCGAAGACGGCAGCATGACCAAGTACGACCTCGCGAACTACGTGGCGTCGAACGTGGAAGACCCGATCAGCCGTATCGACGGCGTGGGTACGGTCACGCTGTTCGGCTCGCAGTACGCGATGCGCGTCTGGCTCGATCCGAACAAGCTCACCAACTTCCAGCTCACGCCTTCGGACGTGACGGCGGCGATCACGGCGCAGAACGTGCAGATCGCGGGCGGTCAGCTGGGCGGCACGCCGTCGGTGGCGGGTCAGTCGTTCCAGGCGACCATCACCGAATCGACGCTGCTGCACACGCCTGAAGAGTTCGGCAACATCCTGCTGAAGGTGAACCAGGACGGCTCGCAGGTGCGTCTGAAGGACGTGGCGCGTATCGGTCTGGGCGGCGAAAACTACAACTTCGACACGAAGTACAACGGTGCGCCGACCGCCGGTCTGGGTATTCAGCTCGCCACGGGCGCGAATGCGCTGCAAACCGCGAAGCTGGTGCGCCAGAAGATCGACGACCTCTCGAAGTACTTCCCGCACGGTCTCGTCGTGAAGTACCCGTACGACACGACGCCGTTCGTGCGCCTGTCGATCGAGGAAGTCATCAAGACGCTGCTGGAAGGCATCGTGCTGGTGTTCCTCGTGATGTACCTGTTCCTGCAGAACCTGCGCGCGACGTTGATTCCGACGATCGCGGTGCCGGTGGTGCTGCTGGGTACGTTCGCGATCATGGCGGCGGTGGGCTTCTCGATCAACACGCTGTCGATGTTCGGCCTCGTGCTCGCAATCGGTCTGCTGGTGGACGATGCGATCGTGGTGGTGGAAAACGTCGAACGGGTGATGGTGGAAGAGGGCTTGGGGCCGAAGGAAGCCACCCGCAAGGCGATGGGCCAGATCACCGGCGCACTCGTGGGCGTGGCGCTCGTGCTCTCCGCGGTGTTCGTGCCGGTGGCGTTCTCGGGCGGTTCGGTGGGCGCGATCTACCGTCAGTTCTCGCTGACGATCGTGGCCGCGATGGTGCTGTCCGTGCTGGTGGCGTTGATTCTGACGCCCGCACTGTGCGCGACCATCCTCAAGCCCATCCCGAAGGGCCATCACGAAGAGAAGAAGGGCTTCTTCGGCTGGTTCAACCGCACGTTCGAAAAGAGCCGCGACAAGTATCACAGCGGCGTCTATCACGTGATCAAGCGCTCGGGCCGCTGGCTCATCATCTATCTCGCGGTGATCGTCGCGGTTGGCCTGCTGTTCGTGCGCCTGCCGAAGTCGTTCCTGCCCGATGAAGACCAGGGCACGATGTTCGTGATCGTGCAGACGCCTTCGGGCTCGACGCAGGAAACCACGGCGCGCACGCTGGCCAACATCCAGAACTATCTGCTCAACGACGAGAAGTCGATCGTCGAGTCGACGTTCACGGTGAACGGCTTCAGCTTCGCCGGTCGCGGCCAGAACTCGGGTCTCGTGTTCGTGCGCATGAAGGACTACAAGGAACGTCAGCACGCGGACCAGAAGGTCCAGGCGCTGGTGGGCCGCGTGTTCGCGCACTATGCGGGCTACAAGGACGCGATGGTGATTCCGGTGAATCCGCCGTCGATTCCTGAACTCGGCACGGCCTCGGGCTTCGACTTCGAACTCCAGGATCGCGGCGGCGTGGGCCACGAAAAGCTGATGGAAGCGCGCAACATGCTGCTCGGCATGGCTGCGAAGGATCCGTCGCTCGCCCTCGTGCGTCCGAACGGCCTGAACGACACGCCGCAGTACAAGATCAACATCGATCGCGAGAAGGCTGAAGCGCTCGGTGTGACGGCGGCGTCGGTCGACCAGACGTTCTCGATCGGCTGGGCGTCGTCGTACGTGAACAACTTCCTCGACGTCGACGGCCGGATCAAGAAGGTCTACGTGATGTCGGACGCGCCGTTCCGCATGACGCCGAACGATCTGAACAGCTGGTACGTGCGCAACAGCGCGGGCGGGATGGTGCCGTTCAATTCGTTCGCCAGCGGCGAGTGGACCTACGGTTCGCCGAAGCTCGAGCGTTACAACGGTATCTCGGCGGTGGAAATCCAGGGTCAGGCGAGCGCGGGCAAGTCGACGGGCCAGGCCATGACGGCCATGGAGCAGATCGCGTTGAAGCTGCCCGCGGGCATCGGCTACGAATGGACCGGTCTGTCGTTCCAGGAACGTCAGTCGGGTTCGCAGGCGCCTATCCTGTACGGCATCTCGATCCTCGTCGTGTTCCTGTGTCTTGCGGCGCTGTACGAAAGCTGGTCGATTCCGTTCGCGGTCATCATGGTGGTGCCGCTCGGCGTGCTCGGCGCGCTGCTGGCGGTCACGCTGCGCGGTCTGGAAAACGACGTGTTCTTCCAGGTGGGTCTGTTGACCACCGTGGGTCTGTCGGCGAAAAACGCGATTCTGATCGTGGAATTCGCCCGCGACCTGCAGGCCGACGGCAAGATGGGACCGATCGAGGCGGCGCTCGAAGCCTCCCGACTGCGTCTGCGCCCGATCCTGATGACGTCGATGGCGTTCATTCTCGGCGTGCTGCCGCTCGCGATCAGTAACGGCGCGGGTTCGGCATCGCAGCACGCGATCGGCACGGGCGTGATCGGCGGTATGGTCACGGCCACGTTCCTCGCGATCTTCATGATCCCGATGTTCTTCGTCGTGATCCGCGCGAAGTTCGCAGGCGAGAAGGAAGACGCCGACGTCGCGCTCCAGCACTACGAAGAGCACCACGCGCACGACCATGACGACGATAACGCCGGTGGCGCGGGCGGCAACGGCGGCAACGGCGGCAACGGCGGCAACGGCGGCAGCGGTGGTGACAACGGCGGCCCGGGTAAGGAAGGACATTGAGATGCATAAACTATCCGTAATTGCAGGGGCCGCTGCGCTACTGGCAGGTTGCACGATGGCGCCGTGGTACCACCGGCCGGATGCGCCGGTGTCGCAGACCTTCCCGCAGGGCGGCGTCTACGCGACGCAGCCCGGCACCGAAGCCGGCCAGGCCGGCGAAGGCGGCGAGGGCACCACCGCGAAGAGCAGCCGCAGCGCCAACGGCGCGGCGGCCACCGACATCGGCTGGCGCGACTTCTTCGTCGATCCGCGTCTGCAGCAACTGGTCGAAATCGCGCTGAAGAACAACCGCGACCTGCGTGTCTCGGTGCTCAACGTGGAAGCGTCGCGTGCGCAGTATCAGATCACGCGCGCCGAGCTGTTCCCCGCCATCAACGGCGTGGGCACGGACACGCGCACGCGCCTGCCGCAGGACCTGGCGACGAGCTATCCGACCAATCCGTACAGCGTCTACAACGTGGGCCTGCAGGCGTCCTGGGAAATCGACTTCTGGGGCCGCATTCGCAGCCTGAAGGATCAGGCGCTCGCGCAGTATCTGTCGACGGCGTATGCGCGCAAGGCGGCGGAAATCACGCTGGTGTCGGAAGTCGCGGACCAGTACCTGACGATGCTTTCCGACGACGACCTGCTGAAGGTCACGCAGGAAACGCTGAAGACGGCGCAGGACTCGTACAACATCACGAAGGCGCAGTTCGACAACGGCACCGGCACCGAACTCGATCTGCGTCAGGCGCAGACCGTGGTCGAAACGGCGCAGGCCAACCTGCAGGCGCAACTGCGCGCCCGCGCGCAGGCCGAGAATGCGCTCGTGCTGCTGATCGGCGAGCCGCTGCCGGCGGAGATGCCGCAAGGCCTGCCGCTCGACGGCCAGGATCTGCTCGCAGACATCCCCGCCGGACTGACGTCGGACATGCTCACGCGCCGTCCGGACATCATGGAAGCGGAGCAGACGCTGCTCGCCGCGAACGCCAACATCGGCGCGGCGCGCGCGGCCTTCTTCCCGAAGATCTCGCTGACGGCGGCGTTCGGCACCGAAAGCCTGTCGCTCGGCGGTCTGTTCAAGGCGGGCACGGCGGCATGGAGTTTCGTGCCGCAGGTCACGCTGCCGATCTTCGAGGGCGGTTCGAATATCGCGAATCTGCAACTGGCCAACGTGCAAAAGCGGATCGAGATCGCGAACTACGAGAAGGCGATCCAGTCGGCGTTCCGCGAAGTGGCGGACGGACTGGCGGCGCGCGGCACCTACGATCAGCAGATCGCGGCGCTCGAGCGCAACACCTTCGCGAACCAGCGTTCGCTGTCGCTGTCGGAACTGCGCTACAAGAACGGCGTGGACAGCTATCTGCCGGTCCTGACCGCGCAGACGAGCCTGTACACGTCGCAGCAGACGCTGATCAGCGCACGCCTCGCACGCATGACGAATCTCGTCGATCTGTATCGCGCGCTCGGCGGCGGCTGGATCCAGCACGCGGGCGAAACGCCGCGCGCGCCGGATGCGCCGGCCGATTACGGCTCGGCCAGCGCGCCGGCGGCGGCTTCGGCTCCGGCGGCGTCGGCTGTGTCGGCGGGTTGAGCGATATTTCAGCGACGCTTCAGTGCGTCCTGAAGTGAAAACGCCACGGGTGACCGTGGCGTTTTTTTTTGCGCGATGCGTCTTAAAAGCGGGGCGAAGCAGCGCACCGCCGCCAGGAGATTTCTCAATCAACCTAAGGACAATTTAGTAATTATCCTATTTTTATTACGATTTGCTGTCACTAGCATGGACCGACCAGAAGTAAGGCAAAGAATCGCAAGGCAAAGGCCGGCAACGAATTTTTTCAGCTAGTGAGGCAACTGATGCAAACCGAACCGACTTCCTCGACCTACCACGGCCTGCCCAAACGCTGGGTCGATCGCTTCGAATTCTTTGATGCGCATGGCGCGCCGGGTTCGCCCGCCTACAAGGCCGCATTCAAGCAGATTCCCTTTCTCCAGCGCATCAAGATCGGCGGTAACTTCTTCGCGTTCTTCTTCGGGCCGATCTACTTCCTCGTCTGCGGCCTGTGGCGTACCGCGATCGCGACCTTGGGGCTCACCTGCGCCGCCTGTGTCATCGCCGCCGTGCTCATGATGTTCGTGCCCGGCGACCGTGCCGCCGACATGATCGCGCGCATGGCCGGACTGGCCGTGGCGTTGATCTGCGCGCAGGTCGCGAACTACGCCGTTTACCGCAAGGAAGTGAAGCGCGAAGCCGAGCGCTGGAACTTCTTCAAGCTGATCCGCTGGATCTGATCGCCGGCGTTGTTCGCCCGGTTTCCCGTGAATTTTCCGATGCCGCCGCGCGTTGTTCGATGACGGCGGCGGCGCTTCTCGCTTACGCATCATGACCATGAATCTTCGACGTTTCGCCGGCGTCGCGGCGGCGCTCGTGCTCGCCGCGTGTCAGGCGAAAGACCCCTATGAAGTGAGCAGCAGTCTCGAAAGCGCGCGCTCGCAGTTCCAGACGCATATCGTCGACCACTCGTTCCAGCCCGACGGGACGCCCGCCAGGCCACCGGCCGGCGTGCTGGATCTGATCCGCTATCCGGCCAGGGACGGCAAGCTCGCAGCCTACGTCACGCCGGATCCGCACGACGGCAAGCGTCATCCGGCCGTGATCTGGGTTGTGGGCGGCTATGGCGGCATCGGCGGCCCGACGGATCAGCTTTTCTGGACGCCCCAGCCGCGCGCGAACGACCAGAGCGGCGCAGCCTTTCGCAAGGCCGGCATCGTGACGATGATGCCGAGCTTCCGTGGCGAGAACGACAATCCCGGCGCGTACGAGATGTTCTACGGCGAGATCGACGATATCGAATCGGCGCGCGCGTGGCTGGCCGCGCAGCCTTATGTCGACCCCCAGCGCATCTATCTCGTCGGCCACAGCGCCGGTGGCACGCGCGCGCTGCTCGCGAGCGAACTGAACGATCGCTTCCGCGCGGTTTTTTCGCTGGGTGGCGTGCCGGATCTGAAGTTGCGCATCGACGCGGGCGAGATGCAGGTGGCGGTGCCGTTCGATCAGACGCGTCCCGACGAATTCCGCCTGCGCTCGCCGATGACGTTCGTCACGTCGATCAAATCGCCCACGTTCTATTTCGAAGGCGAGTCGAACTACTGGCACGAGTTCGATGCCGTGCAGACGGTGGCGCAAAACCACAAGATTCCGCTGCACGTATTCAAGGTCGCCGAGGGCGATCACTTCTCGATCGTCGCGCCGGTTTCCGATGCGATCGCCCGCAAGATTCTGGACGATCGCGGCGATACGTCGAATATCGCCTTCGACCAGGCGGATCTCGCGCGCATCACGGCGGGCATCAGCCGGGAAGATCAGTAGTGCTGTCGTAGTGCCGACGGTCGTCGTGAGCGCGTTCGCTCACGACGCCACGAAAAAAACGCCACGGTTTCCCGTGGCGCCAAACCAGCAAAAGACCCCGGCCGATGCGTCTCGCGCAGGCGGCCGGAGCACCTCTCGCGTCGACTCAGTGTGCCGCGGTGCGCGGCATGTCATGACCGGCTTCCGGGCCGCCAGGCGCGTCGTGCGCATGGCGGCCGTCGAAATCGTGCCCGGCGCGGCGGATGTCGCGGCCGGCGGCGCGTTCGCTCTTCACGCCGTTGAAGATCAGGTTGAGCACCACCGCGCACACCGAGGCGAGCAGGATGCCGCTATGCAGGATCGGCGAGAGCGCGGGCGGCAGTTGCGCGAAGAAGTGCGGCGAGACCACCGGCACGAGCCCGAAGCCCACGCTCACCGCGACGATGAACAGGTTGTGCTGGTTCTTCACGAAATCCACCTTCGCCAGCACCTTGATGCCGTTCGCGGCCACCATGCCGAACATCACGATGCCCGCGCCGCCGAGCACGAAGGCGGGCACCGAGGCGACCATCTGCGCCATCTTCGGAAAGAGGCCGAGCAGCACGAGGATCACGCCGCCCATCGCGCAGACGTAGCGGCTTTTCACGCCCGTCACGCCGATCAGCCCGACGTTCTGCGAGAACGAGGTGTGCGGAAACGAGTTGAAGATGCCGCCGATCATCGTGCCCAGACCGTCCACGCGCAGGCCGCGTACGAGCGTCGCCTGATCGACGGGACGCTCGACCATGTCGCCCACCGCGAGGAACATGCCGGTCGATTCGATGAAGGTGACGAACATCACGATCACCATCGTCGCGATCGGCAGCACGTGGAATTTCGGCATGCCGAAGTGGAACGGCATCACGAAGCCGACCCACGGCGCGTGCGTGATGCCGTCGAGGTTCACGCGGCCGAGCGCCAGCGCGATCGCGAAGCCCGCCACGATGCCGAGCAGCACCGAGATATTGGCGATGAAGCCGCGGCCGAACTTGTTGATCAGCAGGATCAGCATCAGCACGAGCAGCGAGAGGCCGAGATAGACCGGGTCGCCGTAATTCGGATTGCCCACGCCGCCGGCCGCCCAGTTGATGCCCACTTCCATCAGCGAGAGGCCGATCACCGCGATCACCGTGCCCACCACGACGGGCGGGAAGAAGCGCAGCAGCTTGCCGATCATCGGCGCGATGACGATGCCGATCGCGCCCGCCGCGATGGTCGAGCCGAAGATGTCGAGGATGCCGAGCGACGGATTCGTGCCGATGGCGATCATCGGGCCGACCGAGGCGAACGTGCAGCCCATGATGACGGGCAGGCGGATGCCGAAGATCCACAGGCCGAGCGTCTGGATCAGCGTGGCGATGCCGCACGCGAACAGGTCGGCGCTGATGAGAAAGGCCACCTGATCTTTCGGCAGACCGATGGCGCCGCCGATGATGAGCGGCACCGCCACCGCGCCCGCGTACATCACGAGCACGTGCTGGATGCCGAGCGTCAGCAACTGGCCGAACGGCAGACGTTCGTCGCACGGGTGAACCTGGGCGCCGCCACGCTGTCGGGACTGGGCCGGCTCCCGTTCCATACCCTGGGGATGCATGTCGTCTCTCTCCGTCTTCGTTTGGGAATATGGACTCCAAGGTATGCGCGCAAAAAATATGCAACAAGACCGCTGGGGACTATTCCGTGCTTTCCGGGGGCGATATGCGCGCGGGCCGCGCAGCGCGCGCCACGAGGGCGCGATCGTGCGCGGCGCATGAACGCGATGGCGCGCGCGGCGAGGCCGGGGCGCGTCGCGTCGAGGTGGCCGCGACGCGCGCATGCGCCGTTCGTCCCATGTTTCAGGCGGTTTGCGGCGTTCGGCGGCGCGCGCGCAGTGACGGCGTGCGTCGCGCCGGACGCGTTCGACGCAGCGAAAAGCGACGCTGTCGCGGCGCGGCTGACGCCGGCCGGATGCGCGCACGCATGGCGGCGTGGTTATGATCTCTATTTCGCTTTCCGCATGTGAGCCGTTTTGCATTGCGCGCGGTGCGGGTGGGTTTACCCGCGAGCGCGGGCGGTCCGTGGGGTTTCGCGTGATTTCGTGGCGTGCTCGGCGCGTGCTCGGCGCATATGTGCGCGGACTCGCCGCCTGACCCTCGCGCCGGTATCATGAGCCGTTACACCAGCCGCCATTCGGCCCGTTTCGTTTCGCCGTCTGCGGTTCGCGGCCAGCCCTTCCTCTTCTTTCCAGACGCTTCGCATGCACGCATCGTCCGCGCGTTTTCTCGGCATCGACCTCGGCACCGGTTCCCTCAAAGTCGCGATCGTCGATGACGAAGGCGCGGAGCGCTGCGTGGCGAGCATCGCCTATGCGCTCGAAACGCCGCAGCCCGGCTGGGCCGAAATCGACGTGCGGCGCTGGTGGGACGCGCTCGTGCAGGCCTGCGCGAAGCTGCCCGAAGCGGAGCGCGCGGCGGTGCGGGCGATCGGTTTTTCCGGGCAGATGCACGGCGTCGTGCTCACCGATGCGCGCGGTCAGGCGCTGCGTCCCGCGATGCTGTGGCCCGACACGCGCGCGCACGATCTGCTCGACGCCTGGCCCGACAGCGACGCGCATCCGCAGCCCAATCCCGTCGCGCCCGGCATGGCGGGCCCGCTGCTGCGCTGGACGATGCAGCACGAGCGCGTCGTCGCCGACGCCGCGCGCTGGGCGCTGCAACCGAAGGACTGGCTGCGCGCGGCGCTCGCAGGCGGCGCGCCGGAGGCCTTCGTCGCCGATCCGTCCGATGCCTGCGCGACCGCGCTTGCCGCACCCGACGGCCAGTGGGATCGCGCGTTGATCGAGCGTCTCGGTTTGCCGTCGCACTGGTTCGCGCCGCTGGCGGCGTCGGGCGCGGCGAGCGGCACGCTCAGCGCCGACGCGGCGCGCGCGCTCGGCCTGCCGGTGGGCATCGTGCTCGCGACCGGCGCGGGCGACACACCGTGCGCGGCGCTCGGCAGCGGTCTGCACGAGGACGGCGACGCGCTCGTCACCACCGGCACGGGCGGCCAGATTCTCGTGACGGCGCGCAGCGAGCCGCCTGCGCGGCGCGGCATTCATCGCTATCGTTCGGCGTCGGGCGGCTGGTATGCGATGGCCGCGATGCAGAACGTGGGGGTGGCGCTCGAAGCGGCGCGTGGCTGGCTGGTCTACGATTGGCGCGCCGCGTATGACGAGGCGTTTGCCGCGCCCGCGTCGTCCACGCTCGCGTTCCTGCCGTATCTGAGCGGAGAGCGTTCGCCGTGGCTCGATCCGTCGGCGCGCGGCGGCTGGCTCGGCGCGGGACTCGGCGATACGCGCGGCACGCTCATGCGCGCGGCGTTCGAGGGCGTGGCGTTTGCGTTGCGCGCGGGGCTCGACGCCTTGCGCGAAGCGCAGGTCCAGCCCGCGCCGCTCGCTTCGCTCAAACTCGCGGGCGGCGGTTCCGTCGATCCGCGCTGGCGGCAACTGCTCGCCGACGCGCTCGGCGCCGAACTGCACGCCATCGACTGTCCGAACGCGGCCACGCGCGGCGCGGCGCTGCTCGGCGGCGTCGCGTGCGGACACTGGCGCATGGACGAACTCGCGGCGCTCGCGCCCGCATCGGCGCGCGTCGCGCAGCCGCGCGAGGACGCCGCGCTTGCGCAGCGCCACGCGCGCTTTATCGATTTATATGGCCGGGTGCGAAGCTGGTTCGCACCGGCCAGTTCCTGACTGAGAGCGGAGGAAAAACGGGATGCTGATCCTGATTGAAGAACACGCCTGCTACGGCGGCGTGCAACGCATCTACAAGCACGAGTCGGAAACCATCGGCCTGCCGATGCGCTTTTCGGTCTATCTGCCGCCGCAGGCGCGCAACGCGAAGGTGCCCGCGCTCTTTTATCTCGCAGGCCTGACCTGCACCGAGGAAACCTTCCCGATCAAGGCGGGCGCGCAGCGCTTCGCCGCGCAGCACGGCATCGCGCTGATTGCGCCCGACACCAGCCCGCGCGGCGCGAACGTGCCCGGCGAAGCCGATGCGTGGGACTTCGGCGTGGGCGCGGGTTTCTACGTCGACGCCACGCGCGAGCCGTGGTCGACGCACTGGCGCATGTATTCGTACGTGCGCGACGAGCTGCGCGCGGCGGTCACCGAACATCTGCCGATCGACGGCGAACGCCTCGGCATCTTCGGCCACTCGATGGGCGGACACGGCGCGCTGACGCTCGCGCTGCGCAATCCGGATATCTATCGCTCGGTGTCGGCGTTCGCGCCGATCGCCGCGCCCACGCGCTGCCCGTGGGGCGAGAAAGCCTTCAGCGGCTATCTCGGCGACGACCGCGAAGCGTGGAAGCAGTACGACGCGAGCGAACTCGTGGCGACGGCCGCGCACCAGTTCGAGGCGGGCATTCTGGTCGATCAGGGTCTCGCCGACGCGTTCCTCGCGAACCAGTTGAACCCGGACGTGTTCGAGGCCGCCTGCGCGGCGGCGGGCCAGCCGCTCACGCTGCGCCGTCACGAAGACTACGATCACGGTTACTTCTTCATCCAGAGCTTCATCGAGGACCATCTCGCGCATCACGCGAGCGTGCTGCTGAAGTAAGGCGCACGGAGCGGAGCGCGGCAAAAGCCGTGCAAAAGCGCAAGGGCCGTCACGCAACGCGTCGCGGCCCTTTTTTGCGTCCGGCTTCTGAGGATTCGACCCCGTTGCAAAACTTGGAAATCTGGTCAGGTTGGTACTAGAATCTGGTCAGGTTGAACCTGTTAGTTCTTATTTTTTGGAGCCACGATCATGCGAGCACTGCGAGTCGAACCGGAAGCCGGCAAGGAAACCGTCGAGCGCCGCATGGTCGATTTCCAGGCGGCCGTGAAGGCGATCGCCGCGCGCGTCGGCGCCACCGACATCAACGCGGCCGGCACGCCCATTTCCGCGTTCAAGACCAATTATTCGAGCGTGCTCAAGCGCGTGAAGTCGGGATCGGTGGAGATCGTCAACCAGGGCCAGGAGCCGTTCATCATCCTCGGTCTCGATCAGGCGGTCGCGCTGATGTCCAACACGGTCAGCGACCGCACCGTGGCGGAAGTGTTCGCCGGGCTGCCCTCGGTGCCGGCCACGGGCAAGCTGCCGCGCGACGTGTCGATCGACGCCGAAGATCACTACCGCGTGCCGCGTTGAGCGGCCGCGGTTTCGCGCCGCACGCACCTCATTACAACAACCGATCGACATTCGGGGCATTACGAGACAAAGGCCGTCCATGCCGAGATTCCTGTTGGGCACGAATACGCTCATCGACATGTGCATCGAAGACACCGCGTCGCGCAAATGGATGGAAAGCGGCGTGAAGGCGCGCGACATCAACCTCAGCGTGATCAGCGTGGCCGCCGCGCGCCAGGTGATCGCGCAGCACAAGACCAGCGAGCCGCGCCGCGCCGCCTTCAGGAAGGCGCTCGAAGCGCGGCTGGCTGCGCTCGTCGACGACGGCTCGGTGCTGCTGCCGTTCGACCAGGCCGAGGCCGCCGAGTGGGAACAGTGGCGCGGCCATCAGCCGCTCGAAATCGAGAAGGGCGGCAAGCGCCATGCGGTCGGTCAGGACACGCGCATGGTGATCGCCACGGCCGTCGCGAACGGCTGCACGCTCGTCGAGCCCGAAGAGGCGTACCACCGCGAACTGCGCAAGCTGCAGGTGAGCGTGGTGTCGCTGCTCGAGGAATAAGCCCTTGGATCCGCTGGACGACCAGTTCCGCGTGCCTGGCGGCCGCCTCACCCCCGCGCCCGCCTGCTGCCGCGTGCTGAGCCTGTCGGGCGGCGGCTTTCGCGGCCTCTACACGGCGCGCCTGCTCGCGCGCATCGAGGAAAGCGGCAAGTTCGGCGACGGCCCGATCGGCGCGCGTTTCGACCTGATCGCGGGCACCTCGGTCGGCGGCATTCTCGCGGCGGGGCTGGCGGCGGGCGTCAGTGCGCGCGAACTGCACGCGATGCTCGCGCAGTGGGGGCCGTCGATTTTTCCAAAGCTCTCGCTGCGCACGCTCCAGAAACTCTTCAGCAAGAAGGTGTACGCGGCCGAGCCGCTCGAACGCGCGATCGTCGCGTGTCTCGACGGCCGCGCGCACACGCCGCTCTCCGAACTCGACAAGCCGCTCATGCTGACGACCGTGAGCTGGTCGCTCGGCGAGATCCGTCTGCTGCGCAGCCGCGGTCTCGCGGGCGACGAAGCGGATGCCTGTTCGCTGCTCGCCGCCGCGCGCGCGACCTCGGCGGCGCCCGCGCATTTCCCCGCCGTGATGCTCGACGACGACTGGCACGTGGACGGCGGCCTCGCCGCCAATTGCCCCGACGCGCACGCGCTCGTCCAGGCCCAGCGGCGCGGCGCGCCGGTGCGCATGCTGAGCGTCGGCACCACGGGCGTGCGCCACAAGAGCGTGCCGAGCCGTCTGCCGCTGCGCGGCTTCGCATGGGCGCAGCCCGCGCTCGATCTGAGCATGGAGGCGCAGGAGCACATGGCGCGCGCCACCTGTGCGCGCGAGCTGCGCGAGCGCTATCTGCATCTGAACAGCGAGGCGGGCGGCGATCAGCAGATCCTGCGCGATCTCGACGTCGCCACGCCCGATGCCAGCGCGGCGCTCACGCGGCTCGCCGATCAGCGTTTCGAGGCGCTGCTCGCGGACGCCGAGGAGTCGCGGCGGCTGCGTTTCATCACGGGCGACGGCGAGGCCGTGTAGCGGCATCGGCCACGCGTGGCGTGCCACCGAAGGCGATAAAAAAGGCGTTGTCCCTCGCGGGTACAACGCCTTTTTTCGTTGGAGTGCGCGCGGCGCCGCTTACGACTGCCGCTTGCCGATCAGGCTCGCGCCATAGACGAGCGCGGCGAGCGCGGTGATCCAGAAGCTCGTCGGCCAGTCGGTGTAGTAGGCGAGCGCGACGCCGATCCACGCCTGCGCGAGCGCGAGCAGCGCCGCGAGCACGAGGCCCGCCGAGAGCCGCGTCGTGAGGTTCTGCGCGGCGGCGGCGGGGCCGACCATCAGCGTGAACACCAGCAGCACGCCGACGATCTGCGTGCACGCAGCCACGGCGAGCGCGGCGATGCCGAGAAACAGCATCGACACGAGACGCAGCGACACGCCTTTCGCTTCCGCAAGCTCCGGCTGCAGCGAGGCGAACAGCAGCGGACGCATGATGGCCGCGAGCGCCCCGAGGCTCGCCACCGCGAGCGCCGCGAGCACGCCGAGCGTGTCGCGGTTCACGCCGAGCACGTTGCCGAACAGCAGCGCCGTGACCTGCGTGGCGTAGGACGTGAAGAAGTGCAGGAACAGCAGGCCGAAGCCGAGCGCGAGCGAGAGAATCACGCCGATCGCCACGTCGCGGCCCGCGAGTTTTTCGCCGAGCGCGCCCATCGAGACGCCCGCCGCGAGCGTGAAGCCCACCATGCCCCACATCGGTGAGACGCCCAGCAGGACGGCGCCGGTCGCGCCCGTGAAGCCGACGTGCGAGAGCGCGTGACCCGCGAAGGTCTGTCCGCGCATCACCAGAAAATAGCCGACGATGCCCGCAAGTACGGCGACGATGCCCGACGCCGCGAAGGCGTTCACCATGAAATCGTATTCAAGCATCGTGCGAGTGGCCGTGTGCGTCGTTGTTGTTGTGGGCGTGTGCGTGGCCGTGCGCGCCGTGCGAATGGCCGTGGTCGTGGCCATGATCGTGCTCGTGTTCGTGGTCGTGTTTTTCGACTTCCACGTCGCCGGACATCACGAAAATGCGGCCCTTCATGCGCATCACCTCGATCGGCGAGCCGTAGAGGCGCGAGAGCACGGGCGCGGTGATCACTTCGTCCACGCTGCCGAGCGCCGCCACGCCGTTGCCCAGATACAGCACGCGGTCGAGCGCGTTGAGGAGCGGATTGAGTTCGTGCGCCGAGAACAGTACGGCGATGCCCAGTTCGCGCTGCACGCGCCGCACGAGTTCGACCACGCCGCGCTGATGGTGCGGGTCGAGGCTGATGAGCGGCTCGTCGAGCAGCAGCAGTTTCGGGTCGCCGAGCAGACATTGCGCGAGCAGCAGGCGCTGGCGCTCGCCGCCCGAGAGTTCGGAAAGCGGCCGGTCGGCGAGCTTCGTCGCGCCCACGAGATCGAGCACGCGGGCGACGTCGGCGCGCGTGGCGGCGTCGGCGCGCGGCAGGCCCCAGCGGTGCCCGTCGGCGGCCATCGCCACGAAGTCGCGGCCGCGCACGCGGCGGCTCGCGAGCGCCGTGCGCGTCTGCGGCATGTAGCCGATCTTCGGATTGCCGCGCGCGACCGGTTCGCCGAGCACGCGGATCGCGCCGCGCGAGGCGGGCACGAGGCCGAGGATCGCGCGCATCAGCGTGGTCTTGCCCGCGCCGTTCGGTCCGAGCACGCCGATGAATTCGCCCTGGTTCACGGCGAAGTTGGCGTCGCGCAGGATCGTGCGTTCGCCGAGCGTGAGCGTCACGCCCGCGAGCGTGAGCACCGGCTGCGGCGCGCGGTGGTGATGCACGTCCTGTGCGTGTTGCGGAGAGGGCGCGGCCTCTGTCATTGCTTCTGTTCCCTGAATACTTCGTGTTTAGTGCTGCGCGAGCGCCTTGCCGAGCGCGTCGAGCTGCGCCAGCATCCACTGCTGGAAATTCACGCCTGCGGGCTGCGTCTCGGTCACGCTCACCGTCGGCACCTTCGATTGCTGCGCGAGGCCGAGCATGCGCCGCGTGAGCGCTTCGGTCGCCTGGCTGTTGTAGATCAGCACGTGCACGCGGCGTTCGCGCAGATCGCGCTCGAAAGCGGCGATGTCCGACGCGCTCGCCTCGGTGTCGTTCATCGCGGCCAGCTGGAAGCGCAGATTACGCATGTCGAGACCGATCGCATCCGACATATAGCCGAACACCGGTTCGGTGGCCGTCACCGGCACGCCCTTGTACTGCGCGCGCAGCGCGGCGACCTTCGCGTCGATCGGCTTGAGCGAGCCGAGGAACGTGGCCAGGTTCGCATCGTACACGCTCTTGTGTGCGGGGTCCGCCGCGCCGAGCGCCGCGCTCACCGCGCGCGCCACGGCGGGCATCGTTTGCGGGTCGTACCAGAGGTGCGGATTGTCGCCCGCCTTCTTGCCGACGAGGTCCGCCGCGACGATGGTCGTGCGCTGGCCGCCCTGGGTCGCGCCGAGCAGCTTGCTCATCCACGGGTCGTAGTCGGCGCCGTTGTAGACCACCACGCGCGCGTGCTGGAGCGCGCGCGCCGTCTTCGGGCTCGCTTCGAACAGGTGCGGGTCCTGGTCCGGATTGCTCAGGATGCTCGTCACGCTCACGTTCGCGCCGCCGATCTGCTTGACGACGTCGCCATAGAAGTTCTCCGCCGCCACCACGGGGATGGCGGTGTCGGCCTGCGCCGCGCGCGCCGGGCCGAGCAGGCCCGCGATGGCGGCGAGGGTGGTGAACGTCAGCGTGGCGGCGGCCTGCGCGAGGCGGCTGCGCGTGCGCAGCTTCGCGCCGGAAATTGCGAGCATGGTTCTATCCTTGGACGAGAGGCGAGGCCGATTAAAGACGGAAAGCACGACCGGAAGGGCCAAATGGTGAAAATCCGTGAAGGCGAGATGATATAACGTATCACGCAGGATGGCGAGTCAGCCGGACGGCCGATGCCGGGAGCGCCGGGAGAATCGGGCGCGCGGCGCGCCGGCTTGCGCGGCGCACCATCGAAATCCGACGGCCAAGCGTTTGTCCGCCTTGACATGTCCGCGTCCGTATCCGATCATTCGACCACTAATAGAGCAAATGTTCATGTGTCGGGCGAGTGTTCATCAGCGCGCGCCGGCGGCACGGACGAACTCGGAGACAACCCTGTGGCACATTCCGCAAACCCGGCGGCTGGACGTTTGCAGGACAAGGTGGCGGTGCTGACCGGCGCGGCGAGCGGTATCGGCGAAGCGGTCGCGCAGCGCTATCTGGACGAAGGCGCGCGCTGCGTGCTGGTCGACGTGAAGCCCGCCGACGCCATCGCCGTCGAACTGGCCGCCGCGCATCCCGAACGCGTGCTCACGCTGAGCGCGGACGTCACGCGCCGCGAGGACATCGAGCGCATCGTGCTCACGGCGGTCGAGCGCTTCGGCCGCATCGACATTCTTTTCAATAACGCGGCGCTGTTCGACATGCGCCCGCTGCTCGACGAATCCTGGGACGTCTACGACCGGCTCTTCGCGGTGAACGTGAAGGGCATGTTCTTTCTGATGCAGGCCGTCGCGCGCCGCATGGTCGAACAGGGGCAGGGCGGCAAGATCATCAATATGTCGTCGCAGGCCGGGCGCCGCGGCGAAGCGCTGGTTTCGCACTACTGCGCAACCAAGGCGGCGGTGCTGAGCTATACGCAGTCGGCGGCGCTCGCGCTCGCACCGCACCGGATCAACGTGAACGGCATCGCGCCGGGCGTGGTGGATACGCCGATGTGGGAGCAGGTGGACGCGCTGTTCGCGCGCTACGAGCATCGGCCGCTGGGCGAGAAGAAGCGGCTCGTGGGCGAGGCGGTGCCGCTCGGCCGCATGGGCCTGCCTGGCGACCTCACGGGCGCGGCGCTCTTTCTCGCGTCCGCCGACGCCGATTACATCACCGCGCAGACGCTCAACGTCGACGGCGGCAACTGGATGAGCTGAACCGCCGCGACACGCAGCAACGCAGGACCCGGCAGCACGACGTCACGTCGCATCAAGATTGCAACACGCAACGCACTACGACGCATAACGTAACAAACAAGGAGACAACGTCATGAAACCCGTTTTGAAGACCGTGCTGCGTGCCATGAGCGCGGGTGCAATGATCGCTGCCGCGGGCGCGGCCCACGCGCAGACCGTGACGATCGCGATGTTGAACAACCCGGACATGCTCGAGCTGAAGAAGCTCTCGCCGGCCTTCGAAAAAGCCAATCCGGGCATCAAGCTGAACTGGGTGATCCTCGAGGAAAACGTGCTGCGCCAGCGCGCCACGACCGACATCACGACCAACAGCGGCCAGTTCGACGTGATGATGATCGGCACCTATGAAGCGCCGCAGTGGGGCAAGCGCGGCTGGCTCGCGCCGATGACGAACCTGCCCGCCTCCTACGACATCGACGACGTGGTGAAGACCGCGCGCGACGGCCTTTCGTACAACGGCACGCTGTACGCGCTGCCGTTCTACGTCGAAAGCTCGATGACGTACTACCGCAAGGATCTGTTCGCCGCGAAGGGCCTCAAGATGCCCGATCAGCCGACTTACGACCAGATCAAGGACTTCGCCGACAAGCTCACCGACAAGGCGTCCGGCACCTACGGCATCTGCCTGCGCGGCAAGGCCGGCTGGGGCGAGAACATGGCCTATGTGACGACGGTGGTGAACACCTTCGGCGGCCGCTGGTTCGACGAGAAGTGGCACGCGCAGCTCACCACGCCCGAGTGGAAGAAGGCGGTGGGCTTCTACGTCGACATGCTGAAGAAGGATGGCCCTCCGGGAGCGAGCTCGAACGGCTTCAACGAAAACCTCACGCTGATGTCGTCGGGCAAGTGCGCGATGTGGATCGACGCGACGGTGGCCGCGGGCATTCTGTACAACAAGTCGCAGTCGCAGGTCGCCGACAAGATCGGCTTCGCGGCCGCGCCGACCGCCGTCACGCCGAACGGCGCGCACTGGCTCTGGTCGTGGGCGCTGGCGGTGCCGAAGTCGTCGAAGTCGCAGGACTCGGCGCGCAAGTTCATCGAATGGGCGACCTCGAAGCAATACGTCGAGCTCGTGGCGAAGGACGAGGGCTGGGCGTCGGTGCCGTCGGGTACGCGCATCTCGACCTATCAGCGTCCGGAGTACAAGCAGGCCGCGCCGTTCTCGGAGTTCGTGCTGAAGGCGATCCAGACCGCCGATCCGAATCACCCGACCTTGAAGCCGGTGCCGTACACGGGTGTGCAGTTCGTCGGGATTCCTGAGTTCCAGTCGTTCGGCACCGTGGTCGGTCAGAGCATCTCCGGCGCCGTCGCCGGTCAGATGAGCGTCGATCAGGCGCTCAGCGCGGGCAACGCCGCCGCCGATCGCGCCGTGGCGCAGGCCGGGTATCAGAAGTAACGCAGCGCAGTAACGCAGTTCAGTAACGCCGCGAGGCGCGTCCACGACGGGCCGCCTCGCGCTGCAGATGTGGTGCCGTGCCCCCGCGCGGCGCGCTACAGAGAAGGGTGGTCCTCATGCGTCATCTCCATCTCCACATGCCTCTATTCAATCGAACGCGCGCACCCAAACCGAACGTGCAACAGGTGGAACAGCGCCGCTCGGCGTCGCGCTGGCTGGTCTCGCCTTCGGTCGCCGTCCTGCTGCTCTGGATGACGATTCCGCTCGCGATGACGATCTGGTATTCGTTCACGCGCTACAACCTGCTGAATCCCGACCTCAAGGGTTTCGCCGGCCTCGACAACTACAAGTTTCTCGCCACCGATCCGGCGTTCATCCCGTCGATCGTCCACACGATCGTGCTGATCGTCTCGGTGCTCGCGATTACCGTGATCGGCGGCGTGCTGATGGCGGTGCTGTTCGACCGCAAGTTCATCGGCCAGGGCATCGCGCGCCTGTTCGCCATCGCGCCGTTCTTCGTGATGCCGACGGTGAGCGCGCTGATCTGGAAGAACATGATCCTGCATCCGGTCTACGGCCTCGTGGCCGTGGCGATGCGCGCGGTCGGCCTCACGCCGATCGACTGGTTCGCGGTCTATCCGCTGTTCGCGGTCATCATGATCGTGGCGTGGCAATGGCTGCCGTTCGCGTTCCTGATTCTCTTCACGGCGATCCAGTCGCTCGACCAGGAGCAGAAGGAAGCCGCGAAGATCGACGGCGCGGGCGCGATCTCGATGTTCTTCTACATCACGCTGCCGCATCTGCGACGCGCGATCGCCGTGGTGGTGATGATGGAAACCATCTTCCTGCTGTCGATCTTCGCCGAGATCTACACGACCACGGGCGGCGGTCCCGGCAACGCGACCACCAACCTCACGTACCTGATCTACTCGATGGGCCTGCAGCAGTTCGACGTGGGCATCGCCTCGGCGGGCGGCATTCTGGCCGTCGTGCTCGCGAACATCGTGTCGTTCTTCCTCGTGCGCATGCTCGCCCGCAACCTCAAAGGGGAGTACGAAAAATGAGTCAGGTTACCGCTACGCCCGCCAGCGCGCCCAATTCGCCGCACGCGGTCAATCGCGCCTCGCCGCTGCAATTGCTCGGCCGCGTGGTGCCGGGGCTGCTCGCGTGGGTTATCGCGCTCGCGCTGTTCTTCCCGATCTTCTGGATGACGATCACGGCGTTCAAGACCGAGCAGCAGGCTTACGTTCCGTCGCTGTTCTTCATGCCGACGCTCGACAGCTTCCGCGAGGTGTTCGCGCGCAGCAACTACTTTGCGTTCGCATGGAATTCGGTGCTGATCTCGGCGGGCGTGACGATCGTCTGCCTGATTCTCGCCGTGCCCGCCGCCTACGCGATGGCGTTCTTCCCGAATCACCGCACGCAGAAAATCCTGCTGTGGATGCTCTCGACCAAGATGATGCCGTCGGTGGGCGTGCTCGTGCCGATCTATCTGCTGTGGAAAAACACCGGCCTGCTCGACAGCGTGAGCGGACTCGTGATCGTCTACACGCTGATCAATCTGCCGATCGCGGTGTGGATGTCGTACACCTACTTCAACGAGATTCCGCGCGACATTCTCGAAGCCGGACGCATGGACGGCGCGGCCACGTGGCAGGAAATCGTCTATCTGCTGATGCCGATGTCGGTGCCCGGCCTCGCGTCCACCGCGCTGCTGCTGATCATTCTGTCGTGGAACGAAGCCTTCTGGAGCATCAACCTGTCGAGTTCGAACGCGGCGCCGCTGACGGTGTTCATCGCGTCGTATTCGAGTCCGGAAGGGCTGTTCTGGGCCAAGCTCTCGGCGGCTTCGCTGCTGGCGGTCGCGCCGGTGCTGATCGTCGGCTGGCTCTCGCAGAAGCAACTGGTGCGCGGCCTCACGTTCGGCGCGGTCAAATAATCGAAACCGAACCGCAAACGTCATGACGAACCCGCAAAACACGATGACGATCCAGGCGCTCATCTGCGACTGTGACGGCGTGCTGATCGACAGCGAAGCCGTGGCCGCGCGCGTGCTGGTGCGCGAACTCGAAGCGCGCTGGCCCGGCACGAACGTCGCGCCCGTGCTGATGCCGCTGCTCGGCCAGCGCATCGAGCGCGTGCTGGCGGGCGCCGGCGAAGCGCTCGCGCGCACGCTGAGCGGCGCCGATGTCGATGCGATCCGCGCGGTGGCCGAAACCGAAGCCGCCGACGCGCCGCTCTTTCCGGGCGTGGCGGCGGCGCTCGACGCCATCGAACTGCCCAAGGGCTGCGCGAGCAACAGCTACACGGCGGTGGTGCGCCGCGTGCTCGAACGCAACGGCCTCGCGCGCTTTTTCGGCGAGCGGCTCTATTGCGCCGATACGGTCGCGAAACCGAAGCCCGCGCCCGACGTGTATCTCGCGGCGGCGCGCGGCATGAACGTCGCGTCGGCGGCGTGCCTCGTGATCGAGGACAGCGTGGCCGGCGTGAGCGCGGCGCGCGCGGCGGGCATGACCGTGCTCGGCTTCGTGGGCGGCGCGCACGTGGGCGGCGAGGCGCACGCGCTGGCGTTGCGCGCAGTCGGCGCGCGCGAGATTTTCGATGACATGCGCGCGCTGCCCGCGCTCGTGGCGGACTGGATCCAGAAGGCGGAAGCGGGCGCGCAGTGAGCGCGCGCGTGTTCCGGCAAACGAATCAAGAGTGCAATCGCGGCGGGTGCGATGAAGCCCCGGCCGCCGCAACGAATGGAGACACATCATGGCAAGCGTGATCCTGAGAAACGTGCTCAAGCGCTACGACGAAACCGAAGTGCTGCGCGACGTGAACCTCGATATCGGTGACGGCGAGTTCGTCGTGTTCGTCGGCCCGAGCGGCTGCGGCAAGACCACGCTGATGCGGATGATCGCCGGTCTCGAAGACATCAGCGGCGGCGACCTGACGATCGACGGCACGCGCATGAACGACGTGCCGCCCGCCAAGCGCGGCATCGCGATGGTGTTCCAGTCGTATGCGCTTTATCCGCACATGACGCTGTACGACAACATGGCGTTCGGCCTCAAGCTCGCGGGCGCGAAGAAGCCCGAGATCGACGCGGCCGTGAAGAACGCCGCGAAGATCCTGCACATCGACCATCTGCTCGATCGCAAGCCCAAGCAGCTTTCGGGCGGCCAGCGTCAGCGCGTGGCGATCGGGCGCGCGATCACGCGCAAGCCCAAGGTGTTTCTGTTCGACGAACCGCTCTCGAACCTCGACGCCGCGCTGCGCGTGAAGATGCGCCTCGAATTCGCGCGCCTGCACGACGAACTGAAGACCACGATGATCTACGTGACGCACGATCAGGTCGAGGCGATGACGCTCGCGGACAAGATCGTCGTGCTCTCGGCGGGCAACGTCGAGCAGGTCGGCACGCCGAACCGGCTCTATCACGCGCCGGCGAACCGCTTCGTCGCGGGTTTCATCGGCTCGCCGAAGATGAACTTTCTCGAAGGCACGATCGCGCAGGTCGCGAGTGACGGCATCGTCGTGCGTTACGACAGCGGCGAAACGCAGAAGGTCGCGGTGGAGCCGCGCGGCGCGCGCGAAGGCGACAAGGTGACCGTGGGCATCCGGCCCGAGCATCTGCACGTGGGCGTGACGGAGGACGGCGTGAGCGCGAAGGCGATGACGGTCGAATCGCTCGGCGACGCGGCCTATCTTTACGCCGAATGCGCGGCCGCGCCCGACGGTTTGATCGCACGCATTCCGCCGCTCGAACGGCACGAGCGCGGCGAAGCGCTGAAAGTGGGCGCGCCCGCCGATCATTGCCATCTGTTCGATGCGAACGGTCAGGCGTTCGAGCGGCGCTTCGCGCAGGAACTGGCCGCCTGAGTGTTCGCTTGACTGTAGGTGGAGAAGTTTGTTGTCGTTGTCGTAGTCTGAGGTTGCCTTGCCCCAACGAGGGACGCCCGCTTTCGAGCGGGCTTTTTTTGCGCACGTTTTTGCACGCATGCAGGCGAACAAACGAAATCGGGCGCTATCATCCTGCGTCCGAACCCCGACCGCGTGCCATCATGATTCGTAAGATCGTGTCGACTGTGTCGATCGCGAGTGCGCTTGCCGCTTCGCTTTCATTGTCCGCCCTGACCACCCTGAGCGCCCATGCCGCCGACGTGCCCGTCGCGGTGGTGCAGCAGGTCGATTCGCGGCTCGACAGCCAGCACGAGCTGCAGCCGCCGATCATCGACGCAAGCCCGGTCATGCCAGGCGCGTGGGTCTACTTCACGGACAATACCTCGAAGCGCCCCGGCCAGACCGACAGCACACGGCCTTACACGCTCGACGCGCACCTGATCTACCAGGACGCCGATCACGTCTGGCACGACCAGCTGTTCGACCGCTACGAGGAAGACGGCGGCATTCCGCAGATTGCGTCGGTGTTTTTCGCACACGCGGATCACACGGCGCACAGCCGCAGTCTCGTCGTGCTCGTGAAGACGCCGCAGCAGCACGAGGATTACGGCGGCGATGCCTACGACGGCTACGTCTACAAGCTGACCGGCACGGCGGCGCAGGGCGCGGTGTTCGTGGGCTTGCAGAGCGACGCGAGCGCGCCGTTCATCGGGCAGTGCCAATGCGGTTTCCGCGACGGCCGCACGCAACACGCGCGCTATCCGAACGCGACGGCGATCCGCAACGCGCTCGCCGAAACCTTCCCGGAGAAGTAAGCGCTAAAACACGCGCTAAACCAAGCGCTCAGTCCGCGCCGTCGAGCGCCGCGCGCGCGCAGTTCTCGTCGGTGACGAGGCCCGAGAGCCAGCCGCCCTTGAGCGCGGCGATCACGGCGTCGCGCTTGCGTTCGCCGCCCGCGAAGCCGATGGTCGGGCGCTTCGGCGGCGAATCCAGATACAGGCTCGTCACGCGGCGGCCCGTGGCCGATTCCACGCGCTTGCCGTTCGCGTCGATCGGCAAGCCGAGCATTTCCGCGATCGCGCCCAGTTCCATCAGCCCGTGCACTTCGTCGAGCGTCAGGAAGCCGTCCTCGTAGAGCGGGCAGTGCTCGCCGATATTGCCGATGCCGACGAAGGCCACATCGGCCTCGCTCGACAGCCCCTCGACGATGCGATAGAGCCGGTGATTGCACCATTGCGCGCGCTCGGCCTCGTTGTCGGCGATCAGCGGCGCGGGCAGCAGGAAGTGCTTGCCGCCGGTCTTCTCGGAGATGTGCAGCGCCACGTCGTAACGATTCGACGAGCCGTCCTGCGCGATTGCGCCGACCATCGAAACGAGCCGGTGCTGCGGACGGTCGAGCTGCGCGATCTGATCGACGGCGGCCTTGAGCGTGCGCCCGCTGCTCACGGCCACGACCATCGGCCGCTCCTCGGCGAGATAGCGCTCCATCACCTGCGCGCCTGCCACGGCGAGCTTGCGGTCGATCGCGTCCTGGGTGTCGCCGTCGATGGGCACGATCTCGCACACCGAGAGGCCGTAGCGCTTCGAGAGCCGGTCGGCGAGCGCGAGGCAGTCGGCCAGCCGATGATCGACGCGCACGCGGATCAGGTTCTTCTCGACCGCATAGGCGACGAGCCGCTGCGCGACCGGGCGCGAGACCTGGAGCTTTTCGGCGATCTCGTTCTGGGTGTTGCCGGCCACGTAGTAGAGCCACGCGGCGCGGGTGGCGAGATCGAGTTTTTCGGTGGACTTGGGCACGGTGGTCTTCGCTTCGGAGCGGGTTTCTGCGGACGTGTCGGGACGTGGTCGGGCGGTTCGGTCTTTGCGCGCTGACGTCAAAACGGCGCGAACGCGCGAAGTGTACTGGATACGCCGCCGTTCTTACGCCAACCTTTCGCGCGACGGATCGAACAGCGGACGCACGTGCCGGTACAGCGCGCGATACGCGTCGAGCCGCTCGCGCAGCGCCGCGTGGCGCGAGGCGTCGGGCGCGTATTCGGCGGCCACGGGCGCCTTGGTCAGCACCTCGTCGAACGAGCCGCCCGCCGCGAGCCAGCCGAGCCGAGCCGCGCCGAGCGCCGCGCCGGTCTCGCCGCCGCCGTGCTGGCGCGTGGGCGTGTTGAAGGCGTCGGCGACGAGTTGCGCCCAGTAGGCGCTGCGCGCGCCGCCGCCGAGCATCGACAGCGGGCCGACCGTGGTGCCCGCGGAGGCGAGCGCGTCGAGGCCGTCGGTGAGCGCGAGCGTCACGCCTTCGAGCACGGCGTAGCCGAGCAGCGCGCGGTCGGTTGCGTGCGTCATGCCGAAGAACACGCCCTGCGCGTACGGATCGTTGTGCGGCGTGCGCTCGCCCGAGAGGTAGGGCAGAAAGAGCGGCGCCTGCGCTAGCGTGCGCGCGTCGAGCTTTTCGACTTCGGCGAGCAGTTCGGGCTCGTGCGTGCCCGTGAGCTTGCAGACCCAGCGCAGGCAGCTCGCCGCCGAGAGCACCACGCTCATCTGATGCCAGCGGTCCGGAATCGCGTGGCAGAACGCGTGCACGGCCGAGGCCGGATTGGGCGCGAAGCGGTCGCCGATCACGCACAGCACGCCCGAGGTGCCGAGCGAGACGAAGCCGTCGCCGGGCTGCACCGCGCCGATGCCGATCGCGCTCGTGGCGTTGTCGCCGCCGCCGGCCGCCACCACCACGTCCTCGCGCAGCCCGAACTCGCGCGCGACCTCGGGCAGCAGCGTGCCGGACGGCGCACTGCCTTCGGCGAGCGCGGGCATCTGCGCGCGCGTCATGTTGCAGGCGTCGAGCAGGGCGTCGGACCAGTCGCGCTTCGCGACGTCGAGCCAGAGCGTGCCGGCCGCGTCGGACGGATCGGAGACTTTGCCGCCCGTGAGTTTCAGGCGCAGCCAGTCCTTCGGCAGCAGCACGCAGGCGGTCCGGCGAAACAGCTCGGGCTCGTGGCGCGCGACCCACAGCAGCTTGGGCGCGGTGAAGCCCGGCATCGCCAGATTGCCCGCCACGCGATGCAGTTGCGGCGCGCGCGCGGTGAGTTCGGCGCACTCGTCGACGGCGCGCATGTCGTTCCAGAGGATCGCGGGACGCAGCACGGCGTCGTGGCGATCGAGCAGCACCGCGCCGTGCATCTGCCCCGAGAGGCCGATGCCGCGCACCTGCGCGAATTCGTGCGGATGCTGCGCGCGCAGCGCGGCGAGCGCGCGGCGCGTGCCGTCCCACCAGTCGTCGGGATGCTGTTCGGCCCAGCGCGGCTGCGGACGCGAAACCGTGAACGGCGAGCCCGCGGTGCCGATCGCGCGGCCATCGGGCGCGAGCAGCAGGACTTTCACTTCGGAGGTGCCGAGGTCGATGCCGAGATACGTGGACATGGCGCGCGCAGGTTCAGAGGTGGAGGCGCTACTTTAGCCGCGCGCGCACGGCGGCGCCATGCGCGGCGACCCGGGGACGCGCGGGTGGAACAACGGCGCGGCGGCGGCCGCGCGCGAAAGCGGAGTGTCGGGAGCAGCGACGAGCGGCGACAAGCGCGACAAGCGCGCGATCAAGCCGCGGACCCGCGCCGGGCGAGCCACGCATCGACGCGCGCGAGCGCTTCGCGCAGCGCGCCTTCGAGCGGCGCGCCGCCCGCGAGGCTGCCCCAGAGCAGCTTGTCGGCGGCGAACGCGGCAAGCGGATCGGCGGCTTCGAACAGCTTCGCCACGGCCACGCCGTCCATCACGCCGTCCTGATACTGATACGGCAGCACGCCCTTGTTCCAGCGTTGCAGGAAGCGCAGGAACAGCGCGGGCAGCACGGCGGTGGCGGCAGGCGTCGCGCCCGCGGCGATGCGTTGCGCGATCGTCGGCGCGATGAAGCCGGGGATCTTCGAGAAGCCGTCGGCGGCCACGCGCTGGTTGGTGTCCTGGATATACGGATTGCTGAAGCGTTCGAGCACCACGTCGCGATACTTTTCGAGGTCGAGCGGGCTCGGCGTGAGGCAGGGAATCACGTCCTCGCTCACGTAGGCGTGCGCGAACGTGCGGATATCGGCGTCGTTCGTGCCTTCGTGGATATACGACAGACCGACCAGCGTGCCCGCCCACGCGATGCAGCTATGCGTCGCGTTGAGAATGCGGATCTTCGCTTCCTCGTAAGGCATCACCGATTCCACCATCTCCGCGCCCGCGCGCTCCCACGCGGGGCGGCCCGCGCAGAAGTGATCCTCGATCACCCACTGGATGAAGGCCTCGCCCATCACCGGGCAGGCGTCGTCGACGCCGGTGGCGGCCTTCACGCGCTCGCGCACGTCGGGCGTCGGACGCGGCGTGATGCGGTCGACCATCGAATCGGGACAGGCGGTGTTCGCGTCGAACCATTCGCGCAGGGCGGTCTCGCCGCGCAGCGCGAGAAATTCGCGCATGCCCGCGTGAAAGCGCTTGCCGTTGCTGCGCAGGTTGTCGCAGGTTTGCAGCGTGACCGGGCCGCCGCCGCGCGTCCTGCGCGCGTCGAGGATCGCGGCCAGCGCGCCGTAGATCGTGGTGCGCGCACCGTTCAGATCGGCGGCGAGATCGGGATTGGCGGTGTCGAGACGGTCGTGCTCGTCGAGGTAATAACCGCCTTCGGTCACGGTGAACGCGATGATCTTGCAGGCCGGGTCCGCGCCCGCGTCGATCAGGCTCGCGAGGTCCGCCGACCACGGCAGCACGCGCGTGATCGAGCGGATCTGCTCGTAGGCGCGCTCGCCCTGCGGCGTGACGGTTTCCAGCGTGTAGACGCCGTGCTGCGCCGCGAGCGCGTCCATGACGGGGTTCATATCGGCGCGGATGTTGCCGACGCTCAGCGTCCACTGCGGCTCGTCCGGCTGGCGCGCGAGATTGACGCGGTGCAGATACCACGCCTGGTGCGCGCGGTGAAACGATCCGGCGCCGATGTGCAGGATCACGTTCGCGTCGCTGCGTTCGCTGGCCATAAGGTGTCTCCGTGTTCGCCTGTCTAGGGCGATGTGCGCGCATTGAGCGTGCGCGTCTGGCTGGTTTGGGTGTTCGAATCGACGGGCGGGAAAGACGGAGCATTTGCCCGATTGATGAACGAATGATCGTATTCGGGCGAGGGAAAGTCAAGACGACACGCGCGGGTTTTGGTGGCGCGCTGCGGCGCGCAAGGGCGGGGCGTGCGTGAGAGCGGGCGTGTGCACGCACGCGCGGCAGGCGCCGCGCGCGATGCTGTGATGCACAACGGAAAAGTGGGGGGAAGCGGTCTAAGCGTGAATCCGCTCGATCGCCGACACGGCCTGCGCGGTGGCGTCCGCCGCACAGCAATCGACGACGATGCGCTCGGGCATCGCGCGCAGCCACGTGAGCTGGCGCTTGCAGAGCTGGCGCGTGGCGAACACGCCCTTGTCGCGCATCGTGTCGTAGTCGATGTCGCCGTCGAGATACTCCCACGCCTGCCGATAGCCGACGCAGCGCATCGACGGCAGATTCGCGTCGAGGTCGCCGCGTGCGCGCAGCGCCTTCACCTCGTCGATCAGACCCGCCGCGAGCATTGCGTCGAAGCGCTGCTCGATGCGCCGATGCAGCACCGCGCGGTCCGACGGTTCGAGCGCGACGGGCACGAAGCGGTAGCGCGCGGCCTCGTCGTCGCGGCTCGACGGCGCGGCCAGCAGCGCCGACATCGGCTGCCCGGACAGCATCCAGATTTCGAGCGCGCGCTGGATGCGCTGCGAGTCGTTCGGCGCGAGGCGCGCGGCCGTGGCCGGATCGATTTGCGCGAGGCGCGCGTGCAGCGCGGGCCAGCCGTCGCGGGCGGCCTCGGCGTCGAGTTGCGCGCGCACGGCGGGATCGGCGCCCGGCAGATCGTTCAGACCTTGTGTGAGCGCCTTGTAGTAGAGCATCGTGCCGCCCACGAGCAGCGGCACGTTGCCCCGCGCGACGATCTCGCCCGTTACGCGCAGCGCGTCGGCGCGAAAGTTGGCGGCGGAATAGGCATCGGCCGGATCGACGATATCGATCAGATGATGCGGCGCCGCCGCGCGTTCTTCCGCGCTCGGTTTCGCGGTGCCGATATCCATCTCGCGATAGACGAGCGCCGAATCGACGCTGACGATCTCGACCGTGCGGCCCTGCGCGGCCATTTGCGCCGCATAGCGGAGTGCGGCGGCGGTCTTGCCGGAAGCGGTCGGCCCGAGCAGGCAGGCGACCGGCGTAGGGAGTGCGTGTTGCGTCATGCTCATCGAAGCTCGCTTACTGGCCGCGCATGAACAGGCGGTCGAGGTCCGCGAGCGTGAGCTGATACCACGTCGGGCGGCCGTGATTGCACTGGTCGGCGCGTTCGGTGGTTTCCATCTGGCGCAGCAGCGCGTTCATCTCGTCGAGCGTGAGACGCCGGTTGGCGCGCACCGCGTGATGGCAGGCGAGCGTGCCGAGCATTTCGTGCTGACGCTCGGTGAGCACGCGCGAGCCGCCGTAGGCGTGCAGGTCGGTGAGCACGGCGCGCGCGAGCGCCTGGAGATCGGCGTCCTTGAGCAGCGCGGGCACGGCGCGGATCGCGATCGAGGTGGGCGAGAGCACCGCGAGATCGAAGCCCAGCGCTTCGAGCGTGGCCTTTTCTTCTTCGACGGTGCCGGTTTCCACGGGATCGGCCTGCATCGAAATCGGGATCAGGAGCGGCTGCACGGCGAGCGAGCGCTCGGCCAGCGCCGTCTTGAACTGCTCGTAGAGAATGCGTTCGTGCGCCGCGTGCATGTCGACGATCACGAGGCCGCGCGCGTTCTGCGCGAGCACGTAGATGCCGTGGACCTGGCCGAGCGCGAAGCCGAGCGGATGGTCGTCGCGGGCATCGAAGGCCGGTTGCGCGGCGCTGTCGAAGCGGGCGCCGTCGGCTGCACCATCGGCTTGCGTGACGGTCGAGCCTTGCCCGGCGCCGACGTCCTTGCGGCCGAACAGCGCGTCGTACAGCGCGAGCGGCTGCGCGACGGGCAGCGAGCCTTGTTGCATGCGCGACTGGCGCAGCCAGGTGTTGCCGCTGCTCGAACCGCTGCCTGAGCTAGCGCCCGAGCCGCCGCCGAAGCCCGACGAGCGGCCGCTGCCAGCGCTACCCGCGCCGCCGAAAGCGCTCGACGAACCGCCGAAGCTGCTCGCGACGCTCGCGGTGCCGAAGCGGCCCGCGCCGTCGCCGAGCGATCCCGTCGATCCTGACGACACCCCCGCCGACCCCGACGCACCCGAACTGAGTCCCACCGATCCACCGAGCACGCCCGCGCCCGGAATCGCGCGCGGTTCGATCATCGCGGCGTGGCCGCCCGCCGTGGTTTCCGGCGACGCGCCCGCGTGCCGCGCGAGCGCGCGCTGCACGGCATGGAACACGAACTGGTGAATCGAGCGCGAATCGCGGAAACGCACCTCGATCTTCGACGGATGCACGTTCACGTCGACGGCCTCGGGCGGCAGGTCGAGGAACAGCACATACGACGGATAACGGTCGCCGTGCAGCACGTCCTCGTAGGCCGCGCGCACCGCGTGCGTGAGCAGCTTGTCGCGCACGAAGCGGCCGTTCACGAAGAAGTACTGTTGATCGGCGCGATTGCGGCTCGCCGTCGGCAGACCCGCGCAGCCGTAGACGGCGAGCGGACCCGCGCGCTCGTCGAGCGGCAGATGCGCGGTGGCGAAGGTCTCGCCGAGAATCTTCGAGACGCGCGTGCCCGGATCGCTTGCATTCCAGTGCTCGACGGCGCGGCCGTTGTGCAGCACCGAGATCGCCACGTCCGGACGCGCGAGCGCGCTGCGGCGGATCATTTCCAGGCAATGACCGAGTTCGGTCTGCTCGCTCTTGAGGAATTTACGGCGCGCGGGCGTATTGAAGTACAGCTCGCGCACTTCGATGGTCGTGCCCTGGCCGCCCGCGGCGGGCGAGATCGCACCCGTATGCGCGTCGATCTTGACGGCGTGCGCGTCCTGCGCGGTGCGGCTCGTGATCGACATTTCGGCGACCGAGGCGATCGAGGCCAGCGCTTCGCCGCGAAACCCGAGCGTCGCGACGCTTTCGAGTTCCGCGAGCGAGCGGATCTTGCTGGTGGCGTGGCGCATCAGCGCGAGCGGCAATTCGCCTTCGGGAATGCCGCAGCCGTCGTCGGCGATCGAGATGCGTTTGACGCCGCCTTCGTCGAGCAGAATGCGCAGCGTGCTCGCGCCCGCGTCCAGCGCGTTTTCGAGCAGTTCCTTCACGACCGAGGCGGGGCGCTCGACCACTTCGCCGGCGGCGATCTGGCTGATCAGCTGATCGGGCAGCGCCTGGATCGCGCGCGCGGGCCGCGGGCCGCGCGAGGCGGATTCGGGCGCCGCGGTGGCTGCGTTGGCCGCGTTGGCCTCCTGGGCGTCGGCGGAGGCGGGAGCGTCGGGCGCGGCGGCGCCGGTGGGATCGGAATTCGAAGACATGCGCGCAATTATAGCGAGTCGCGACGCGCCGGCCTGGCGTGCGACTCGCGCCCCTTAAGTATCCGTTAAGCGCCAATATGCGATCTATTGGACGCATTTTTGCCGCCGTTCACGGGAATTTTTCGTGACGGCGGGGCACTTTCTGTATCATGGCGCGGTCAATTTTCCTTCTCGCGCAACACCGGGCGAGGGCGCTTCCTGCAAGCGCTCCGTCCTCGACCAATAAGGGACACTTTTGGATACGCTGCTGCAGTTCGTCAATCTTGTCTTGCACATCGACAAGTTTCTCGGAGTCTTCATCCACCAGTACGGTGCCTGGGTCTATGCGGTTCTGTTCCTGATCGTATTCTGCGAAACCGGGCTCGTCGTGCTGCCGTTCCTGCCGGGCGATTCGCTGCTGTTTATCGGCGGCGCGTTCGCGGCCACGCACGAGATGAATCTCGGCCTGCTGCTCGTGCTCCTGATCGTTGCGGCGGTCACGGGCAACACGCTCAACTACATGATCGGCCGGGCGATCGGACCGGCGGTGTTCAATACGCGCATACGCGGGCTGGAACGCTTCCTCGACCGCGCAGCACTGCAAAAGACCCATAACTTCTACGAGCGTCACGGCGGCAAGACCATCGTGCTCGCGCGCTTCATTCCGGTCGTGCGCACGTTCGCGCCGTTCGTCGCGGGCGTCTCGCAGATGAGCATGCAGCGCTTCCAGCTCTTCAACGTCGCGGGCGCGCTGTTCTGGGTGCTGCTGCTCGTGCTGCTCGGCTATTTCTTCGGCAACATTCCGTTCATCCGCCAGTACCTCAACATCATCGTGCTGGTCGGCATCGGCGCGGCGATCGTGCCGGTCGTGCTCGGCGGCCTCTGGAAGATGATGCGCAAGAACAGCAGCGGCAATGCCGTGCGCGGGCCGAATGGCCACTGACGGCAATTGAAGGTCACAGAACGTCGTTGAGCGGCGTTTCACGCAAAAACGGCATCGCCCGCGAGGACGATGCCGTTTTTCTTTGCGCGGACGCCTTACGCGCCCTGCGTGCCGATGCGCCGGATGATCGACGGCGTTTCCGGCGTCGGATAGCCCGCGTCGCGGAAGGTCTCGACGATCGCGCGGTTGGTGTCGAAATACACTTGCCAGTAGGTGTCGTTGTTGGTGTACGGACGCACCGCGAGCAACGGACCTTCGGGCGTGAACGAGAGAATCTCGACGTCGGGCGCGGGTTCCTGCGCGACGTTCGGGATTTTCGCGAGGGCCGCGCGCAGCCGGTTGGCGGCATCGACGGGATCGACGCCGTTGGCGATCTTCGCGGTCAGCTCGACGCGGCGCACGGGCGTCGCGCTGTAGTTCGAGATGGTGTCCGAGAAGATCTTGTTGTTGCCGACGATGTTGATGACGTTGTCCGGCGAGATGATGGTCGTGCCGAAGATGCCCAGCTCCTTGACGGTGCCGGTCACGCCGCCCGCCGTCACGAAGTCGCCGACCTTGAACGGACGCAGCACCTGCATGAACACGCCCGCCGCGAAGTGCGCGAGCAGACCGCCCCACGCGGTGCCGATGGCGAGGCCGAGACCGGCAAGCAGCGCCGCGAACGAGGTGGTCTGCACGCCGAACACCTGCAGGATCGCGAGCACCAGCAGCAGGTTGAGCACGCCGGCGAGAATCGAGCTGAGGTAGTGCGCGAGCGTGGGGTCGACGCGTTCGTTGCGGCTGAGCAGTTTGCGCAGGAAGCCGGCGATCAGGTTGATGACCCAGCGCCCGACGATCCACAGCACGATCGCCGCCAGCACCTTGGTCCCGAAGTCGATGCCTCGGGTCATGATGAATACGCGGATGGTTTCGAGATCCAAGATGCCCTCGCTTGAGTCGATGATTGAGCCGGAAAGACGCGCGAACTGCAGAGCACTGCGAGTTGATGCGACTGCCTGAAACAAACCTGCGACGACATTGAGGCAAGTCTGCGAAACGGTCGGTGACGCCGACGCTTGAACGAAAGGGCGATAAACCGGCCGGGCGCCGCGCCTTCGCGTCATATCCGTGCATTTATAGGCGAAGTGGCGATCGCGTGCATCCTGCGTGCCCGGCTCGGTCGGGGTTGACCCGACGCAGGCCGCGCGGCTCGTCGCCTCGATTCATGCGCACTGCATATCGGTTCGGTTGTATCGTTGCGCGACGCCCGTTCGCCGCACCCCGTCACCTCAGCACGCCCGATCAGGAGCCCAGCCATGAACCTGCAGAACACGGATCTGCATCTCATCGACGTCAAGCTCGACGAACTGCGTCCGACGCAGCTTACCGTCGGCTTTCGTGAGGTCAACGCCAAGCGCGAGCACTGGGCGTCGCTCGACAAGAAAGGCCGCGCGGCGGCGATCGATTCGCACTGGTTTCCGGCCGTGCTCGGGCCGAAGGGGCGTCACTACGTGGTCGATCATCACCATCTCGGGCTCGCGTGGCTGCACGAGGGCGTGCCGAGCGTGAAGGTCACGGTGCTCAAGGATCTGTCGTGGCTCGACGCCACGATCTTCTGGCGGATGATGGAGCACAACCAGTGGGTGCATCCGTTCGACGCGTCCGGCGAGCGCTGCGATTACGGGAATCTGCCGAAGCAGCTGCTCGGTCTCGCCGACGATCCGTACCGCAGCCTCGCGGGCGAGCTGCGCATGGCAGGCGGCTACGCCAAGGACACCACGCCGTTCAGCGAATTCCTCTGGGCTGACTATCTGCGCAGCAAGGTGTCGGCGGCGCGCGTGCGCAAGGACTTCGACGATGCGCTCAGCGAGGCGCTCGCCCACGCGCACGATCCGGACGCGCGTTATCTGCCGGGCTGGTCCGGCGTGGTGCCGCCGGCGGCGCAGAGCGCGAAATCCGCGAAAAACGCACAGGCGGTGCGAGTGGCGGAACGCGCGGATATGGCGGCGGGCAAGGGCAAGAAGGCGTCGAAGTAGGGCGTCGGGAGCGCGGCCTACATCGGCAAGGTGGATTTGCTGTAGGGCGACGTTTCGATCACGAGGCCGTCGCGCGCGGCGTTGCGCTCGTTGCTGCGCTTATTGCTGCGTTCATTGCTGCGCTCAGCGTTGCGATCAGCCGCGCGCCGGCTAGCCAGACCGCCGGCAACAAGCGCGAACAGCGCGCTCAACACGTAAGCGGCCGCGCGCGGGAAGAAGGCTTCGACCGGATGACGCTCGCGCCACGGGCCGCCCGCATCGGCGAACACGAGGAAGGTGAGTGCGGCGTCGAAGGCGCACGCGAGCACCATCATGCCGACAAACACGCGCGCGCCGCGCACGCTCAGGTCCGGGCGCATCGCGCGGATAAACCAGCAGACCAGTTGCACGGCGGCAAGCAGGGCGAGATTCGAAACCAGGCAGTAGACGAAGTTATCCATGTGACGTATCGAGCAAGGTCGAACGACGCGCGTGGTGGAACACGGCACCGCGCGGACCGTCGCGGCGCGAGGTCGCGCGCCGCCGGCTTCTGGAGCGGCGCGATCATGGCACGAGGGTCTTTCTCGAAAAATGCGCGGATGAGTGAATTGCCGCGCCCGGTGCGTCGTCCGACGCGCAGTAATGGCCGCGGCGCGCCGCGTGGCGCGGCTCAGGCGGGTTTGTGAAGCTTTGTCAGGTGGGCGGGCGGGTTGTATCGGCGCAACTGGGCGGGCGGCGAAGTCTGCGCGCGACTTCAGCCGACGCTGTCAGCGTATGCCGCCGACGATGTCAGGGCGCATCGGGTAGCGGCGCCTGCGGCGGCGTGCCGTTCGTCAGATATTCGCAGAGCCACAGGGTCGCGGGACCGGCGCCCGTGTCGGTGCGGTGGATCAGCGTGACGTTGTAATTCACCGAGCTGCGGTCCGCGAGCGCGATGCGCACGAGGCGGCCCGCTTCGAGATCGGCTTCCACCAGATGGAGCGGCATCGAACCCCAGCCGAGGCCCGCGAGCAGCAGGCGGTGCTTCGCGCCGAGGTCGCCGAGCTTCCACGCGCGGTTGCTGTACACGCCGAAGGTCTGCCCGACCGTCAGGCGGCTGCGGTCGGTGAGCACGAGTTGCGTGTGCTCGCGCGCGTCGGAAATGCGCACGGGCTGCGCGGCCTGCGCGAGCGGATGACAGGGCGCGGCCACCATCACGAGTTCGACGGTGCCGATCGCGCGCGCCTCGATCACGTGCGGCCAGTTCTGGTTCGGCCCGCTGATGCCGAACGCGCAGTCGCCGTCGAGCACGAGCTTGAGCACGCCGCCGAGCGCCTCCATCGTCAAATTCAGCGCGACGGTGGGGAATTCGCGCGCGAAGGCCTGCAGCGCCTGCACCAGCCGTCCCGACGGAAACATCACGTCCACGGCCACCGAAACTTCGCCTTCCAGTCCGCGCTGCAACCCGGCCGCCTTGGCGTTAAGCTGGCCCATCAGCAGGTCGAGGCGGCGCGCGTCGGCGAGAATCGCGCGGCCCGCCGCCGTGAGTTCGGGCTTGCGCTTGCCGCGCTCGAACAGCGCCACGCCCAGCAGCGCCTCCAGATTCGCGATCGTGTAGCTCACCACCGACTGCGCGCGGTCGAGCTGGCGGGCCGCCGCCGAGAAGCTGCCGGTTTCCGCCACCGCGATCAGCGCGCGCAGTTGTTCGAGGCTCGGAGAGCGGTCCATGGGCGATCTATCGAAAAATTGGATGGTAACGATCCATTTTAGACGATTGTTTGAATAGCTCGCATCGGGGTAAAGTGCGCGTTCCCCGTCAAGGATAACCATGCCGATGAATCGAACCGTCAAGTCCGCCGGCCGCTACAGCGGCGTCGCCATGCTGCTGCACTGGCTGGTCGCCGTGCTGATCGTCTGGGGCTTCGCGCTCGGCTGGATCATGACCGACATTCCCGGCATCACGCCCACCAAGCTGCGCTATTTTTCGTGGCACAAGTGGATCGGCGTGACCGTGCTTGTGCTCGTGCTGGTGCGCCTGATCTGGCGCGCGACGCACGCCGCGCCCGCGCTGCCCGCCTCGACGCCCGCGTGGGAGAAGGGGCTCGCGCATCTCGGCCACTTCCTGCTTTACGTGCTGATGGTGGCGATCCCCGTGACCGGCTATCTGTACAGCTCGGCGGCCGGCATTCAGGTCGTGTATCTCGGCATCTGGCCGCTGCCCACGCTGATCGATCCGGACACCGCGCTCAAGGGCACGCTGCGCCTCGTGCACGTGTCGCTGAACTACACGCTGCTGGCCGTGGTGGCGCTGCACGTGCTCGCGGTCGTGAAGCATCAGTTGCTCGACCGGCAGAACATCCTCGCGCGCATGCTGCCGTTCGGCACGCCGCGCGATTGAACACCCCGTGCGCCGCGCCTCGCGCGCCGCGTTCCTTTTCGACGTCTTTTTCACCGCTTCCAGCGTAAATAGCGAACCGATCATGATCCACCGTCTCGTCCAGAAAGCCTCCGTCGTCGCGCTCGGCGCGGCGCTCGCCGCCGGCGCGGCCTTCACCGCTTCGTTCGCCCTGAACGCGGATGCGGCGCCCGAAGCCGGCAAGAGCACCGTCTCGGCCGTGTTCAAGCAGATGAACGTGCCGGTCGAAGGCAAGTTCAACCACTTCAGCGCCGACGTGCATTTCGATCCGGCCAACGCCGCCGCATCGAGCGCGAAGCTCGACGTCGAGGTCGCGAGCTTCGACCTCGGCTCGCCCGACTACAACAAGGAAGTGGCCGGCGACGAGTGGTTCGACGCAGGCAAATTCCCGCACGCGACCTTCGTCTCCACGCAGATCAAGGCCGGCGCGAACGGCGCGTATTCGGTCGCGGGCAAGCTCACGATCAAGGGCAAGACGACCGACGTCGTCGTGCCGGTGCAGTACCACAAGGACGGCGCTAACCAGGTGTTCGACGGCGCGCTGCCCATCAAGCGCCTCGCGTACAACATCGGCACGGGCGAGTGGAAAGACACCTCGATCGTCGCCGACGACGTGCAGATCAAGTTTCACATCGTGGCCGCCGCGCATTGACGCGCACCGGCTGACCGTTTTCATCGCAAATCGCATTCGCTTCGTCTTAACCCCAGCATCAGGACACACGCTCACATGAAGAACACGATCTTCGCTGCGGCTGCCGCCGCTGCACTCGCCGCCGCCATCGCCACGCCCGCCGTCGCTGCGCCGACCACCTACAACCTCGACCCGACGCACACGTACCCGAGCTTCGAGACCGACCACTTCGGCGGCGTCTCGGTGTGGCGCGGCAAGTTCACGAAGAGCTCGGGCACGGTCGTGCTCGACCCGGCTGCGAAGACCGGCACGGTCGACGTGACCATCGACGCATCGTCGATCGACACGGGCAACAAGGCGCTCGACAAGCACGTCAGCTCGGCGGAAATGCTCGACGCAGCCAAGTACCCGACGGCCGTCTACAAGGGCACGTCGATCAAGTACGACGGCGACAAGCCCGTCGAAGTGATCGGCACGTTCACGCTGCACGGCGTGACCAAGCCGCTGAACCTGAAGATCGATTCGTTCAAGTGCTTCCAGAACCCGATGCTCAAGCGTGAAGTGTGCGGCGCCGACGCGACCGCCACGTTCGATCGTTCGGACTACGGCGTGAACTACGGCCAGGCGTATGGCTTCAAGATGGCCACGACGCTGCAGATCCAGGTCGAAGGCATCAAGGCCGACTAAGTTGTTGCCGACTTGAGCCGATGAGCGCGCGTCTCGCGACGCTCATCCAGAGCCGCTGAGGCTCGACGAAAAAGCCCGTGCGCGTGATGCGCGCGGGCTTTTTTCATGGGCGCGGCACGGTCCGTTCGTGCGATGGCGCGACTATGGGATGATCTCGCTTCGTCCGGCGCGGGGCGTGCTCGCCGCGCATCGCCGGGAAATCTCAGGCTCGAAACAGGGAGAAGGGCGATGTCGCGACTCGCATGGACGCGTGCGTGGGTTCGGCGCGCACAGGGCGCGGCGTGCGTTGCTGCATGCGTCGCGGGACTGTGTGCGGTGTTCGGCGCGTCGGCGGTGCAGGCCGCGCCTGTCGTCGAAGCAGGCGACTACATCTTCGTCGAGGGCGGCAGCGGCCACGGCTCGCTGAGCGTGAAGAACGGCCGCTTCAGCATCGAGACGCTGGGCGGGAATTGCCACGAATGCCAGGTCGACGGCAAGATCGTGGGCCGCACCGGCGTCGCGACCGATGGCGAGACCACCTGCCGGATCAGCATGACGGGCGCGAACGGCCAACTGAAACTCGATACCGGCGATTCGGACGCGTGCCGCTCGTTCTGCGGCATGCGCGCGGACTTCCAGGGCGAATACCGCAAGCCGCCCGAGGCGTGCCGCGATGCGGCGCGCGCAACGCGTCTGAAGTCGGCGCGTGCGCTGTATGCGAAGAAGGATTACGCGGGCGCGAGCGCGGCGCTGGGTTCGCTGGTCGGCGAGTGCCAGACGTTCATGAACTGGATCGAGCGGGACAGCGCGCGCAGCGATCTCGCGCTCGCGCAGTATCACCTTGGGCAGAGCGCGCAGTGCGTCGCGACGCTCGCGCAAACCGTCGCGATCCAGAATGGCACGGACGAACTGCCGCCCTGCGACGCCGATAACTATCGCAGCGTCGGCAAGGCGATTCTGTTTAACGAGGCGATGTGCAGGCGCGCCGCGGCGGGCGACAAGCGCTGAGAGCGGCGGTGCGCGATGCGTGCGAATCTTGCGAATCGTTTGATTCGCGTGGATCGCGCAACTGATGAGGCGCGTTAGTGGATCGGCGAATCGCCGCCGTGCGTGCCGTGCGGCGCGAGCGCGACATCGACCACGTGCGTATGCCAGATGCCGCACGTCGCCTTGACGGGCACCCATGCGTACTTGCCGCGCAGTTTCGCGAAGCCGCGCAGGTGAATCAGCGTGTCGATGGGCGAGGCCTGCGGTACCGGGCTCGACGCGCCGTCAGGCAGCGCACCCGCGGGCACCGGGCTTTCGACTTTCGCGGTGAGCGCGCGGCGGTCGGGGACCATCAGCGAATCGTAGCGCGGTGCGCCATGCACCCACTGATCGAGCGCGGCGACGCAGTTCACCACGGCGTCGGGCACCTTCATTCGGCGCAGATATTCGTAGTCTTCGGGCGGGGCTTGAACTTGGGCCTGGACGCGCAGACTGATCCAGAGCAGCGCGAGCATGACGCAGGCGAGAGTCGAGAACTTCATGTTGACGTGGCCTGTGCGGCGGGGGAACGGCGGGGTAGGGAAGTATACACGCTGAGTTGCGCGAGGCTTGCCGGGGAACGCAGGCCGCCGCCATCAGAAAGCGGCGCGCCAAAGCAAAAAGCCCAGTCGCGAGGACTGGGCTTTTTGTTTCAAGCTTTGGTAGGCCGTACGGGATTCGAACCTGTGACCAACGGATTAAAAGTCCGCTGCTCTACCAGCTGAGCTAACGACCCGAAAGAAGCGGGATTATAGCAGACATCCTATACGTGTCAACCCTGAGCCGAGCGTTCATTCGGCGCTCGGGAGCGCATAAGCAAGACATCCCAAAAGAAAAAGCCCGGAATACAGCGTATTCCGGGCTTTTCGGGGAGTGCGAGAGGCGCGTTTGGCGAACCGGTGGTCGTCGACATCGCAACGACGGCCGCATTCGCTTCACGCTACATCGATCCAGCGGCGCTTACTTGAGCTGTGACAGCTTGCTCTGTGCCGTCTGGGCAACTTCCGAACTGCCGTATTGCGAAACGATCTGTTCGAGTGTGCGCTTGGCCGCAGCCTTTTGCCCCTGCTCCATCTGATTGTTCGCGATCGCCAGCAGCGACTCGGCTGCGCGCGGATGTTGCGGATAGTTCTTGACCACGCCCTGCCACGTCGCCGTCGACCCCTTGTAGTCCTTCAACGCATACAGCGCGTTGCCGAGCCAGTACTGCGCCGTAGGCTGATACGGGCTCTGCGGATACTTGGAGATGAAGCTGCGGAACGACGAAGCGGCCTGCTTGAAGTCACCGTTGCGGAACTGCTGGGAAGCGGAGTTGAACGCATCCATTTCGCCCGGCTGAACGGTACCCTGCACGCCGTCCACGGTCTCTTGCTGCGGCTCGAACTTCTTGAGACGCGTATCGAGATCCGTGTAGTAGTCCTTCTGTTGCTTCGTCAGGGTCGTGAGCTCGTTCGCCAGATCCTCGGTCTGTCCGCGCAACGTGGCGACCTGCTGGTTGAGCTGGTCGATGTGGTTGGACTGATCGAGAATCGTGCGCTGTGCGGCGGACAACTGGCTCGACAGATTGTCGGTCTTGGCGCGCAGGTCGAGAATCGCCTGGCGCGCCTGATCGTCATCGAAGAGACCCGCGTGGGCCGGGATCGCCGCAAAGGCGACGCCGGCCACGCAGGCGGCTGCGGCTACCCGCAGCGGGGAGAAACGGTGCGACATACGCCCCTTCATCCAATGCTCAGATTACTGTTGGTACACGAGGTCGGCACGACGGTTTTGCGCCCACGAGGCTTCGTCGTGACCTTGTGCGACCGGCTTTTCCTTGCCCAGGCTCACAGCTTCCATTTGCGAATCGGGCACGCCCATCAGCGACAGCGCCTTGCGGACAGCTTCAGCACGCTTCTGGCCCAGTGCCAGGTTGTACTCGCTCGTGCCGCGCTCGTCGGTGTTGCCCTGGATCAGGACGTGACGTTCCGGGTGCGTCTTGAGGTACTGGGCGTGAGCCTGGATCACGCTCTGGTAGTCGTCCTTGACTGCGTAGCTGTCGAAGTCGAAGTACACGCTGCGCTTGGCGAGCGGGCTGTTCGGATCGTTCAGCGGGTCGACGTTCACTTGCGCGACGGCGTTCGGGTTCGGCTGCGTGCTCATCGAGCCGGCGTTCGCGTTTTCGTCGGTCTTCGGAGCCGACTTACACGCGGCCAGTGCACCGATCATCAAGACGGCCAGCGCCAGGCGGAATTTGTTCGACATCATTTTTGCTCTCCTGAAGTGTTATTGCATAAAAGGACCCCAGGACGGCTCGCGTACGCTGCCGCCCTGAACGGACAGGATTTGCCGCGTACGACCGTCGGTCGATACAGCAGCCAGCACGCCACGGCCGTTCACCTGAGTGGCGTAAAGAATGTACTGACCGTTCGCCGCGAAGCTGGGCGATTCGTCATGTGTCGTGTCGGTGAGCGCGGTTGCGACGCCGGACTGCAGATCTTGAATGTACAGCTTAAATCCGCCGCCCGTGCGTGAGATGTACGCCAGCTGTTTGCCGTCGGGGCTGACCCGCGGGCTCGTGTTATAGCTGCCGGTGAACGTCACGCGTTGTGCTGCGCCTGCGCTCTCACCCTGTGCGGACATCCTGTAGATTTGCGGCTGGCCGCCGCGGTCGCTCGTGAAGTAAATCGAGCGTCCGTCAGGAGAGAAGGTGGGTTCGGTGTCGATGGTCGTGCCTTGCGTCAGGCGGCGCAAACCGGAGCCGTCGGCATTGACGGCGAAGATCTGCGTGTTGCCCGTGCGCGACAGCGCGACGGCGAGCGTGCGGCCGTCCGGCGACCAGGCCGGTGCCGAGTTGTTGCCCTTTTGGTCCGAGATGATGACGCGCCGCCCAGTAGGCAGGTCATGCACGTAGACGATGGGCTTTTTCTTTTCGAAAGAAACGTAAGCGACCTTGGTGCCGTCGGGCGACCAGGCCGGCGAGATGATCGGCTCGGGGCTGGAGAGCGCGATGTGCGCGTCCTGTCCGTCGGAGTCCGAAATCTGCAACTGATAGCGGCCGCCCGTGCGGATCACGTACGACAGACGCGTGGCGAACACGCCGCGGTCGCCCATCAGCTTCTGATAGATGTAGTCCGCGACCTTGTGCGCGCTCATGCGCAGGCCCGCGGGCGGGCTTTGCAGCACGAGGCCGCCGAGGCTTTCGCCCTTGACGGTGTCGTAGAGCTTGAAGCGCACTTCGTACTGGCCGTTCGGCAGCTTGTTGACGCTGCCCGCGACGAACGCGTTGGCGCCCTTGGCCTTCCAGCCGCCGAGGTCGACCGAGTCGGTTTCCGAGACCGGCGCGCTGCCGGCGTCGACGTTCGTGAATTTGCCGCTGCGCGCGAGGTCGGCGCGCACGATCGCGGCGACCTGCTGCGGCGAATTGGCTTCGCCCGCGAAGGTCGCCGTGGCGATCGGAAACTGGGTGGAGCCCACGCCGGTGACGAGGACGTTGAGTTGGGCGTTCGCGGCGCCGCCCACTGCGATCAGGCAGGAAGCGACGAGGGTACGCAGGCCAATTTTCGTCATCAGACTCATGCTGTGATGTTTCCTGAAAAAGCGATATTTGTCACACCGCGCGACAGCAGACAGACCCGAAAAGCATCGAATCGTTCCTGCCTGCCGCCGCGCGCCAGCGTTTTTGCACTCTGACTTGCGCCGTCAACCCGCCGGGCGCAAGGTAATCTTGAAGCTCGACGGCGTCTTGCCGTCGGTGTCCTGCGGCATCGGGTCCGAGCGCTGGACCGCGCGCAACGCGGCGTCGTCCCAGGACGCATTGCCGCTGCTGCGCGTGACCGTTGCCGAGAGCAGCGTGCCGCTCGGCGAGCAGCGCACCGCGATTTCCGTCTCGAGACCCGACGTGTCGCCGGCCCAGACGATATTCGGACGCACGCGGCGGCGCACCTTGTCGGCATAACCCGGCGTGGCTGCATTGCCGCCCGAACCGCTGCCGGTGCCGCTCTTCGCGAGACCGTTGCCGCTCGTGCCTTCGCCGCCGCCCATCGAGCCTTGCATCTGCGCGATGCGCGCGCGCCGCTCGGCGTCGAGCTTCTTGGCCTGGGCGTCGGCTTGCGCCTTGGCCTTGGCGGCCTTCTCGGCGTCGGCCTTCTTCTGGGCGTCGAGCTTCGCCTGTTTCTGCTGTTGCTCTTCTTCCTGCTGCTTCTTCAGCGCGTCCTGCTGCTGTTGCTGCTGCTTGAGCTTCTCGGCGGCCTGCTGCTGCTGTTCCTGCTGCTGCTGCTGTTGCTTGAGCTTCGCGGCCTTTTGCTGCGCGGCGAGCTGCGCCGCCTGCTGGGCGGCCAGTTGCTGCTGGCGCTTCGCATCGGCTTCCTGCTGCTGCTTGATGCGCTGCTGCTCGGCCAGTTGCGCCTCGCGCGCCGCTTCCTGCTGCTTGCGCTTTTGCTGCTGCAGCGCGATGTCGGCGTCTTCCGTCTGCGGCGGCGGCGGGGCAGGGGCCACCGGCGCGGGCGGCGGCAGCGGCTTCGGCGTCGACAGGTCCGGCACCTCGGTCCAGAGCTCCGCCTCTTCACCCGCCGGCGTGCTGTTCTGCCAGTGGATGCCGTGGTAGAGGAAGAAACCGAGCAGCACGTGCATGACCACGGCGAGCGCTATAGCACGTCCCGTGCCACGCTCGCGCGGAGGCTGCAATGGATAAGTGTCTTTCTTGCCGGTCATTGCGATTTGACGAGCAGTCCGACACGCTTGACGCCATGCGCCTTCAGATCGGACATGACGTTCATCACCGTCTCGTACTTCACGGACTTGTCGGCGGCGATCACGACGGGCTGGTCGGGATGACTCTGCTCGCGGTCGGCGACGAAGCCGTTGAGGTCGGCGCGCGACATGGTTTCCTGCTGCGTGGCGCCCGAGTCGTCCTTATATTTGACGCTCAGATTGCCGTCGGGCCGGATATTGACCACGACGGGTGGAACCTGCTGCTGCTGCGACGCGCCGCCGACGGTCGGCAGATTGACAATGGACGGCGCCACCAGCGGCGCGGTCACCATGAAGATCACGAGCAGCACCAGCATCACGTCGATGTACGGCACGACGTTGATGTCGGCCATCGCGCGGCGCGAGCGGCTGCCTCGCATGCTCGAACGGACTGAGCCTCCCATCTTCGACTCCTTGCTTCGTGAAGATTAGTGGGCCTGACGCTGCAGGATGTTCGAAAACTCTTCGATGAAGGTTTCGAAGCGGATCGCCAGACGGTCGATGTCGTGCGCGTAGCTGTTGTACGCAACGACGGCCGGAATCGCGGCGAACAGACCGATGGCGGTGGCCGTCAGCGCTTCGGCGATGCCGGGCGCGACGTTCGCGAGCGTGGCCTGCTGCACGTTCGCGAGACCGCGGAACGCATTCATGATCCCCCACACGGTGCCGAACAGACCGATGTACGGGCTGACCGAGCCGACCGAGGCGAGGAACGAGAGATTCGCCTCGAGCGCGTCCATTTCGCGCTGGAAGGCCGCGCGCATGGCGCGGCGGGCGCCGTCGAGCACGAGGCTCGGATCGTTCAGACGCTTCTCTTTGGCCTTCAGGAATTCGCGCATGCCCGACTCGAAGATACGCTCGAGCGCGCCGATCGTGTGGCGGTTGTTCGCTGCGCTCTGGTAGAGCGCCTGCAGGTCGCCGCCCGACCAGAAGTCGCGTTCGAAGCGCTCGGTCTGCCGGCGTGCGCGGCGGATGGCGAACCACTTGCGGAAGATGAAGGTCCAGGAGATCAGAGACAGCAACAGGAGAAGTCCCATCACCGCCTGTGCCAGTATGCTCGCATTAAGAACGAGTGAAATGATCGACAGATCTTGTGTAGTGTTCATAGAGGTTCGTTGTAACGTCCCGGAAGGGGCGAGCGGCTGCAAGTCAACGCGAAGCTTCCCGAAGGCAAACGGCAAGGCAGCGCGCCGTCGCGGCCGAACCCAGCTTGGTCCTGCAAAGACCCGCGCGAGTTCACTGGCGTCGTATCAACGGCAATTAAGCGGATGCCGTTGACACGGTTGGTAAGACTTTCTTCATGCCACGCTCCAAAGCCTCGTGAACGTGGTCGGGAATGGCGGTCGCGCGCATGGTGCCGTCGACGCTCGCCACGCAGCCAACGCGGATCTTGCCCGTGGCCAGCAAGGTGTCGCCGCGCCACGCTTCCTGCATGAAATCGACTGACGCGCGGCCGAGCTTGTCGAGGCGGCTCACGATCGTCACGACGTCGTCGAGACGGGCGGGCACCCGGTAGTCGAGCGCGGTGCTGCGCACGACGAAGAGGGCGCCGGTTTCCTCGGCAAGCCTGCGTTGATCAACGCCGCAGGCTCGCAGCCATTCGGTGCGCGCGCGTTCGAAGAACTTCAGGTAGTTCGCGTAGAACACGATGCCGCCGGCGTCGGTGTCTTCGTAGTAGACGCGTATCGGCCATCTAAAACCGGACGCGGCCTCCGAACTTGGGGCCGTACCCGGCTTGCTGGTGGAGATTTCCATGCCGCGCATTCTACCGGAACGTGCGGCGCGAACGCCGTTCGGACGACTGACATACGCAGGAAAATTGAAAGCAAATTTATCCGCGGTGGATACTCAGTCCGGCGAACGATTGCGCGACCGGCATGAGCTCGATCGTATTGATATTGATATGCGCGGGGCGTGTGGCGATCCAGTAGATGGAGTCGGCGATATCTTCAGCCGTGAGCGGCTGTACGTCCTTGTAAACATTGGCGGCTTTGGCGTCGTCGCCACGGTAGCGCACGTTCGAGAACTCGGTGCCGCCGCACAGGCCGGGCTCGATGTCGGTCACGCGCAGCGCGGTGCCGGCGAGGTCGGCGCGCAGGTTCAGGCTGAACTGGCGCACGAAAGCCTTGGTCGCGCCGTAGACGTTGCCGCCCGGGTACGGCCAGCGGCCCGCCACCGAGCCCAGATTGAAGACATGGCCGCGGTTGCGCGCCACCATGCCGGGCAGGAAGGCATGCGTGACCTGCACCAGACCGGTGCAATTGGTCTCGATCATGGTCTCCCATTCGTCGAGGTCGGCCTTTTGCGCCGGCTCCACGCCGAGCGCGAGGCCCGCGTTGTTGACGAGCACGTCAACGTCGGCGAATTCGGGCGGCAGCGCGGCGGGCGCGGCTTCGACGGCGGCGCGGTCGCGCACGTCGAGTTCGAAGGGCAGAAGCGCGTCGCCGAGTTCGGCGGCCAGCGCGTCGAGGCGGTCCTTTCGGCGTGCCGTGGCGACGACGCGATGGCCGCCCTTGACGAAGGCCCGCGCGATGGCGGCGCCGAATCCCGCAGATGCGCCGGTGACGAAAACGATCATGGTTGCTCCCTGGTCGGTGGTAGGCGAAGAAAGGGGAAAGCCTACTTCCATTGCGGCGCTGCGGCAAGGAAGGGTCAGAACGCGCGCCAGCCCCGTGTCGGCATGTCGGCGCCATGCCGCGACCGGCTTTGCGCCTGTCTGCGCGGCCGCCTGCGCGCGATAACCGCGATACGCCTCACCACCGTCGCCGACGCCCGCGCGCGGGTCGCCTCGGTTGCCTATTCCGGGCCGTTCCAATACACTTACGCGCTCAATCCCTGCGTGACTGGCGATAGGGTTCCTGAATGACGGCGCGTGCATGTTTTGCTGCACGCGATGCCGAAAAAGGCGCTGTAAAGGCCGCTGTAACAAGCGCGCGTCATGCTGCGTCTGGCGCGGCTCGATCAGGAACTCAAGGTGGAACGACCCACCGTGAAGCGCAGGGTGCCGTTTTGCCGTTCGCCTGGGCAGCCGAGATCCGCGCGCTTCAATGAGCGCTGCACGGGCTGTCCTGCCTCGCGTGTGCGGCACCTTCTTCCGCCACGTCAAGGCTGGCCACTTCGCCAGCAGCGCCGCGTACCCGCTACGCGTTCCGCGCGAGACCCGGTCAACCTGAACACACTTAACGGAACCCGTATGTTTGACAGAGCCGAAAGCACCATCGCCAACGTCGATCCCGAACTCTTCGCCGCGATCGAACTCGAGAACCGCCGCCAGGAAGAGCACATCGAGCTCATCGCGTCGGAAAACTACACCTCGCCCGCCGTCATGGCCGCGCAGGGTTCGCAGCTCACCAACAAATACGCCGAAGGCTATCCCGGTAAGCGTTATTACGGCGGCTGCGAAAACGTCGATATCGTCGAGCAGCTCGCGATCGACCGCGTCAAGGCGCTGTTCGGCGC
>NZ_FNZM01000005.1 GCF_900109265.1 Paraburkholderia tropica | reverse complement strand
GTCTGAAGGCTGGCGTGCGCGCCAAGGTTGAACATGCGTTTCGCGTGCTCAAGCAGCAGTTTGGTTATACGAAGACGCGGTACCGGGGATTGGTGAAGAACACCGCGCAGATCACGACACTGTTTGCGCTGGGCAACCTCTGGATGTCGCGCAGGGCTCTAGCCAAAGTGTGAAACGCTCGGGTCAGGCCGTGAGTCTCGGAAAACGAAGATCATCATGCTTCAAAAGCCGGACGACCAACCTGCGAGCAGACGCTTACGGCTGATACGCCCAACGTGAAAAAAGATCACCGCTCTGAAAGAGTGTTGTGCAGACCTTCCCTAGAAACCGAACACTCCCTCCAGACGATGCGGCGGCGCGCGCGGCATGCGCGCGAGGACGCGCACCTATAATCGAACGACCGTTTTATAAGCGATGTAAGGAGATCCCGTCATGGCATTGCCCGCCGTCCTGCAGAACCTGTCCTTGCCCGTCGTCGCCTCGCCGATGTTCATCGTGAGCTATCCCGAGCTGGTGCTCGCGCAGTGCAAGGCGGGCATCGTCGGCTCGTTCCCGGCGCTCAACGCGCGCCCCGCCGAACTGCTCGACGAATGGCTCACGCAGATCGAGGAACAACTCGCCGCGCACAAGGCCGCGAACCCCGACGCCGTGATCGGCCCGATCGCCGTGAACCAGATCGTCCATCAGTCGAACGCGCGGCTCGAACACGACATCCGCGTCTGCGTCGAACATCGCGTGCCGATTTTCATTACGAGCCTGCGCGCGCCGCCCAAAGAACTGCTCGACGCGGTGCACAGCTATGGCGGCATCGTGCTGCACGACGTCATCAATCTGCGCCACGCGGGCAAGGCGCTCGAAGCGGGCGTGGACGGGCTGATCCTCGTCGCGGCGGGCGCGGGCGGCCACGCGGGCACGACCTCGCCGTTCGCGCTGGTGGGCGAAGTGCGGCGCATCTTCGACGGCCCGATCGTGCTCTCGGGCGCGATCGCCAACGGCGGCTCGATCCTCGCCGCGCAGGCGATGGGCGCCGATCTGGCCTACATGGGCACGCGCTTCATCGCGACCCAGGAAGCGCACGCGGTCGAGGCGTACAAGCACGCGATCCTCGAAGCCAAGGCCGCCGACATCGTCTATACGAACCTGTTCACGGGCGTGCACGGCAACTACATCCGCGAAAGCATCGTGAACGCCGGGCTCGATCCGGACGCGCTGCCCGAGTCGGACAAGTCGAAGATGAGCTTCGACAGCGGCGCGGCGAAGGCGTGGAAGGACATCTGGGGCGCGGGCCAGGGCGTCGGCCTGATGGACGACGTGCCGTCGGTGGCGCAACTGGTCGAGCGCCTGAAGCAGGAGTACGGCGAGGCGAAGGCGCGGCTGGGTATCGGGAAGTCAAGCGGGCGATAAAAGCGAACGATAAAAGCGGGCGGCGCGCAGCCAGCTCGCGCCCGCCCGCGCCGCTAGACCACCGTGCGCAAGGCCGCGGCGCGAATCTGCTCCACGCCCGGCCAGAGCGCGCGCGAGCCGAAGCGCTCGGCGAGGAAATCGACGAACGAACGCACCTTCGCCGACAGATGGCGGCGGCTCGCGTAAACGGCGTAAATCGGCAGCTCGCGCGGCGGCAGCGCGTCGACGAGCAGCGGCACGAGGCGGCCCTCGGCGATGTCGTCGCCGATCACTTCGGTGCCGAGCATCGACAGCCCGCCGCCCTGCAACACCACCACGCGCAGCGCCTCCAGGTGATTGACGATCAGGTTGCCGGCCGGCTTGGCCCGCGCGCCCGCCTCCGAGAACGGCGCCAGCTCGGCCGCCGACGCGCCCGCGTAATGCACGAACTTGTGCTTCGCGAGATCGGCGACCGTCTTCGGCACGCCGTGGCGGCGCAGATACTCGGGCGAGGCGCACAGCACGATATGCGCGGTGGCGAGCGGCCGCGCGATCAGCGAAGACGATTTGAGGCCCGAAGGCGAGGCGCGGATCGCCACATCGAAACCCTCGTCGATCAATTCGACGACGCGGTCCGACAGCGTGATATCGACGGTCACCTGCGGGAAATCGGCGGCGTAGTCGGCGACCGCGCCCATCACGTGGCGCAGCCCGAACGCCGTCAGCGACGACACGCGCAGCCGCCCTTGCGGCACCACGCTCGCGGCGCCGACGGCCTGACCGGCCTCGTCGAGTTCGGTGAGCGCCTGGGCCACGCGCTCGTAATATTCGCGCCCGGCCTCGGTCGGCGCGACGCGGCGCGTGGTGCGGTTCAAGAGGCGCGCGCCGAGCTGCTGTTCGAGGTGCATCACATGCTTGCTCGCCATCGCCGCCGACATGCTCATGCGCTCGGCCGCCGCCACGAAGCTCCCCGCCTCGACCACCTGCCGGAACACTTTCATGCTGACGAGGGTATCCATCGCGTCTTTCTTCCCGCAAAAATCAGGTTAATCAGGAAACAAATCAGGAAATAATCGGCGATATTGTGCGCGCTTTATCAAATCCTGGTAGCCAAACACCCAGGCTTCGCCGTTGCGCGCGCAATAAAAAACCCCGCGCTGCGAACAGCGCGGGGTTTTTTCCCCGGCGGGTGAAAGCGCGCGCCTAGAACTTCGCGCGCAGGCCCACGCCGTAGGTCATGCCCGACGACATGTTGTCGTAGTGGTCGTACATGTAGGCCGCGTAGACGTCGGTGCGCTTCGACAGCGGATAGTCGTAACCGACCGCCGCCGTGTTGTGCGTCTGGTTCAGGCCGCCGCTGTCGCGCGAGTACGCGTACGACGCCATCACCGTGCCCGGGCCGGCCGGCACCGAGACGCCGCCCTGCGCCGTGTTCACGTGCCAGCTGCTGATGTCGCTGTTGTTGTTCGTGTACATGTACTGGCCGAAGAACTTCACGTACTTGAGGTCGTACGACAGGCCGACCTGCGCCACGCCCTGGCTGCGCAGGCCGACGATGGTCGCCTCGCCGCTGACGATGCTGCCGATGTCGCCCGGCGTGCTGTTGAAGTTCACGTACTGATACACGGCCGTGGCCGCGAACGGGCCGTGGAAGTACAGCGCCTGGGCGCTCCACTTCTTCTTGCCGTTGTCGCCGGCCTGGTTGCCGAGCGCGTACATCACCGAGCCCGACAGGCCGTTGAAGTTCGGCGTCGAGTACTGCACCGCGTTGTTCCAGCCCGAGTCGCCCACCACGCCCTGATCGGTCGTGTAGGTCGGGTAGGTCGAGAGGCCGAGATAGACGTGGTACACCATCGGCGAGAAGGTGTACGAGTCGATGAACGGGTTGAACAGGATCGTCGAGACGAACAGCTGCGTCGTCAGGCGGCCCGCCGTGAACGTACCGTACGGCGATTCGAGGCCGACGTAGGCGTTACGCGCGAAGAACGTGTCGCCGGAGAAGCGGCCGTCCTGGCCGTTCTGCGCGCGGAAGAAGCTTTCGAGCGCGAAGATCGCCTTGTAGCCGCTGCCGAGGTCTTCCGAGCCCTTCAGGCCCCAGTACGACGTCGACATGCCGCCGCCGCCGACGTTCCAGGCCGTCTGGCTGCCGGGGAAGCGCGTCGCGCCGACCCATTCGTCGACCTGACCGTAGAGCTGAACGCTCGATTGCGCAAACGCCGACGACGAAGCGCCGGCGAGAACGGCGGCGATGGCGCACGCCTTGAGAGACGTGCGCAAGGGCGTGCGCAGCGCGCGGCTGACGGCTGTATTCATGAGTTCTCCTGTCCTTGTCAAAAAAGTGAGACTGGCGGCTATGGCGCTCGCGCAAACCGTTTGTTTTTCGTCGGCCGCAGGCGTGGCCGTTCTGGGCGGATCCATCTTTGCGGACCATTTTTATGGACAAAAATATCGGTTGTTATCGCCGGTATATCGGCCCGATTAGTTTGTCGCCCGTGAAACCTGCCTGGTCGGTTTTTGGCGCCTCGTGCGCTGCGTCGCAGCATCGACTTCGCTCGCTGCGCGACCTTTGCCTGCGGGGCTTTGACCCGGTTTTCACGTGCACCGGCGCTTCCGATGACGCACCGCCGTAGCGAAGGCGAGATTTGATGACGAAAGGGTTCTGTATGACGAGTGATTTCCAAAAAAGTGTGGTATCCACGCGTCAGTTTCGTGTGATGAAGGCGCAAGCGGCGTGTGGAAGCGCTTTCGGCGATTTCGCGCGACGTGAAATGCGGCGCGTCGGGCGAATCGCAAGACAGCGGGAAGCGCGCCGAAAGTGCGCTTGAAAGACGATCGGAAGTGAAGTGGGACGGGTTGCGCGGGGAAGGGTGAGACGCGCGGGCGGGAAGAAGGGGGCGCGTGCGTGGGCGGAGGGTGCGCGCGGGGTGATCGGCAGGTCGGCGTCCGTGGCAGTTAGTTGCGATAAACCAAGCCGAGGTCGCCGAGCGCGCCTTGGCGGTGGCCCTGCCCGTCAGTTAGTTGCGTGGCTTCAGTTTCGATACGGCGACGACATCGGCGGACGAGGCACGTCGCCGCCGCCGCGCGCGTACGGCCGGAAGCCGCCACCGCGCTCTTCGTTATAGCGCGCGACGTCTTCGCGGATCGAACCGGCGCGCACCGGCGAATCGGCGGGCGGATGCGGCACTTGACGCGTTTCCGCGCTCACGGGCTGGATGGGGCCGTGATAGCCGCCGCCCGTGCCGAAGCCGTTGCCATAAGGGTTGGCGTAGGGATTGCCGCCGTAGCCGCGCGAGCCGCCATTGTCGCGGCGCGAAGCCTGACGGCCACCGCCGCGCTCGCGCCAGCCGCCCTGGTCGGCGACGCGCATCGGCACGGGTGCGACGCCGCCGTGCGGGACATAGCGCATGCCCTGCATGCCGCCGTAACCGCGCGGCGCTTCGCGCACCACGGGCGCGCGCTGAAACCCACCGCCGCCGTGGAAGCCGGGTTGTGCATGGGCGAGCGCAACGAGGGCCGCCAAACCGGCCCCCAGTATCCACTGCCCCATCCGTAACAACCCTGCACGCATTGTGTCGATCACCTGCCCGACGATCAGCATGGCGTCCAGCCACTCGGGCCATGGCGGGCCAATTCCGGGAAGCGTGCGCGGCGCGTAACGATTGCCGCCGCAACGGTCGCCCTGACGTTCCTTGACGGTAATTTATGGGCGCCCGGAAGGGGTGTCGAGCCAAAAAATGTTATGCCCTCGGAAGGGTTGTAACACCATGTTACTGCTGGATTTCCGGTCTTTCCGGCGCGCTTCGGCCAGGCCCGGTTCGTGCTCCTGAAAGCCCGTCCGGCGTGGCTTTGCGGGCAGAAGGGCGGGATCGTTCGGCGTGCTTCGCGATGCGCCTTTCGCCAGAGGAATAAGGTGATGGGCAAGCGCATTGTCTCGCGCCGGCGACACCCGTCGACGCCCTTCCGGCCGTCGCGAAAATCGCGCCTGAAAGCCGCGACTTCATGCGCACTGCTCATTAATCAATTCTTCAAATGAATTTGCATTTTCAATGGCCTTGCGCCGACAATAGCGTTCCCGATGATCCGTTGTGCGCCCATCGAACCGCGCACGGCGAGGCGCTGCTGCGCGCACCCGAGATTGTGTAATGGCTCGTCCGAAATTCCTGCCCGATAACTTCACGCTGTGCCTCGTCGGCACCGTGATCCTCGCCAGCCTGCTGCCCGTGCACGGCGCGGCCACCGTGCCGTTCAACTGGCTCACCAACGTGGCCGTCGGCCTGCTGTTCTTCCTGCACGGCGCCAAGCTCTCGCGCGAGGCAATCGTCGCGGGCGCCACGCACTGGCGTCTGCACCTCGTCGTGCTGGCGAGCACCTTCGTGCTGTTCCCCGTGCTCGGCCTCGCGCTCAAGCCGCTGCTCTCGCCGCTCGTCACGCCCGCGCTCTATATGGGCGTGCTGTTCCTCTGCACGCTGCCCTCCACCGTGCAGTCGTCGATCGCGTTCACCTCGATCGCGCGCGGCAACGTGCCGGCGGCCGTGTGCAGCGCGTCGGCGTCGAGCCTGATCGGCATCTTCGTCACGCCCGCGCTGGTGAGCCTCGTCGTCACCAATCAGACGGCCGGCGGCACCTCGGCATGGCACACGGTCTGGAACATCGTGCTGCAACTGCTCGTGCCGTTCGTCGCGGGCCAGTTGCTGCGCCCCGTCATCGGACGCTGGATCGAGCGCAATCGCGGCGTGCTCAAATTCGTCGATCAGGGCTCGATCCTGCTGGTGGTGTTCGGCGCGTTCTCGGAAGCCATCAACGAAGGGCTCTGGCACCACACGCCGCTCGCCGCGCTCGGCGGGCTCGTGGTGGTGAACGCGGTGCTGCTCGCGCTGGCGCTCGGCATCACGATGTTCACGAGCAAAAAGCTGGGCTTCTCGCGCGCGGACCAGATCACCATCATTTTCTGCGGCTCGAAGAAGAGCCTCGCGGCGGGCGTGCCGATGGCGAAGGTGATCTTCGCGTCGAACGCCGTGGGCGCGGTCGTGCTGCCGCTGATGCTGTTCCACCAGATCCAGTTGATGGTGTGCGCGGCGCTCGCCCAGCGCTGGGGCGCACGCGACATGAGCGCCGAGCGCGCAGCCGATGCCGGCGACGAATCGCGCGCCGGCGGCGAACGCACGGCGGCGGCGCGTCGATAACGCCTTCGGTGGGCGCGGCTGCGCCCACCTTCTTCCTCTCGCTGCCGGGTTCTTCGCGCAGCCACCCCATCCTCACCGACCGACCCGCGCCACTCGCTCGCGCGCTCGTCTTCCTCCGCTGCATCCGCCCTTCATCGCGACCCTGACGCTCCCCGGCCACAGCGCCGCGCCGCGCAAATCGCCGCGCAAACGTTAGCCTCCCGGTCCGCGCCCCCTTTTCGTCTGACTGTCATTAAAAGTTCATTCAATTGGCAGACGCTGCTGCCGTTATTTCTGTCGTCAAAGCCTGTCTTGGCTCTTTCCATGTCTGCACGCGCGTCCACGCCGCCGGTCCAGAGAACTGCGGCTCCGATGGCTATTCCGCTGTCCGCCGCCAGCCCGGCCGGCATCGAAGCCTTGATCGCCCAGCGCCAGCTGCGCGCCGTCTTCCAGCCGATCGTCGATTTGGACGATGGCGCGATCCTCGGCTACGAGGGCCTCGTGCGCGGTCCCGCCGATTCGCCGCTCGAATCCCCGGCCGCCCTGTTCGCCGAGGCGAACCGCGCCGGCTGCACGCTCGCGCTCGAACGCGCCGCGGCGGCCGCCTGCATCGCCGCCTTCGCGCAGCTCGGCTGCCAGGGCAAGCTGTTTCTCAATTTCAGCGCCGACGCCCTGCGCGACCTGACCGATCACGGCCGCGACATGCTCGCGCTGTTCGACGGCACGCTCGACGCGCACCGCGTCGTCATCGAGCTGACCGAGCAATGCGCGGTCGAGGACGTACGCGGCTTCAAGCACGTGGTCGCGGCGCTGCGCGCGGCGGGCGCGCAATTCGCGCTCGACGACTACGGCAGCGCCAACGCGAGCATGAATGTGTGGGTGCAGTTGCAGCCCGACGTCGTGAAGATCGACCGCTTCTTCATCCAGGACATCGCCAACGACGCGCTCAAGTTCGAAGCCGTGCGCGCGATGCAGCACTTCGCGCAGGCGAGCGGCGCACGGCTCGTCGCGGAAGGCATCGAGAACGAGGCCGATCTGATCGTGCTGCGCGATATGGGCATCGCGACCGGTCAGGGCTTCTTCCTCGGACGGCCCGAGGCGCAGCCGCCGCGCGCGCTGGCCGAACGCGCGCGCGACGCGCTGCGCGCGCAGCACATCGCCGTGTTTCCGGAAGCCACGCGACACACGGGCGCGAGCGGCAACGGCAGCGCGCCCGCGGAGAAAATGCGCGTGCACGCACCCGCGCTGCCGCGCAAGGCGACCAACAACGACGTGCTCGAACTCTTCACCCGCCTGCCCGATCTGCACGCGGTGGCCGTGGTCGAAGGCGAGACGCCCATCGCGCTGATCAACCGGCGCGCCTTCATGGACCGCTACGCGCTGCCCTATCACCGCGAGCTGTTCGGCAAGAAGGCGTGTCTGCAATTCGCGAATGCGTCGCCGGTGCTGATCGAGCAGACCATGAGCGTCGAGCAGATGGCGACGCTGCTCGCGAGCGACGACCAGCGCTATCTCGCCGATGGCTTCGTGATCACCGACAGCGGCCGTTACGCCGGGCTCGGCACCGGCGAGAGCCTCGTGCGCGCGGTCACCGAAGTGCGCATCCAGGCCGCGCGTTACGCGAATCCGCTCACCTTTTTGCCGGGCAACATTCCGATCAGTTCGCACATCGACCGGCTGCTTTCACACGACGCGGGCTTTCACGCGTGCTACGTCGATCTGAACCACTTCAAGCCGTTCAACGACCAGTACGGCTACTGGCAGGGCGACGAGGTGCTGAAGTTCGCGGCGCAGGTGCTCGCCGACGCGTGCGATCCCACGCGCGATTTTCTCGGCCACGTGGGCGGCGACGACTTTCTGCTGCTGTTCCAGAGCGAAACCTGGCGCGAGCGCGTGCGCCACGCGATCGAGACCTTCAACGCGGGCGCGCAGCGTTTCTACGCGCCCGCCGACCGGCTCGCGGGCGGCATCCACGGCGAGGACCGCCAGGGGCATCCGGCCTTCTTCGCCTTCGTGACGATGGCGGTCGGCTGCGTCCATATCGCGCCGGGACACGGCGCGCAACATGGCAGCGACGCGATCGCGTCGCTGGCCGCCATCGCCAAGCGCCGCGCGAAGCAGGAAGCGAGCGGACTCGTCGTGATCGACGGCGGCGAAAGCGCGACGCTGCTGCCCACGCTCGCGGCGACGGCGAGCGCTCACGCGAACGCGACACCGGCCTAGCGCGCAGGACGCGAAGAAAGCGCAATCGACAACCGAACGCAGACGAAAAAAACGAAGCCGGCGCGGAGTGATCCGCGCCGGCCTTTTTTGCTCTGGGTGCGTCATGCAGGTTACGCACCCTTAACCCACGCGCCGCTAGATCGTCCCCATCAACACCAGCACGACCACGACGATGACCACGATGCCCAGCGTGCCGGACGGCGCGTAGCCCCAGGACCGGCTGTGCGGCCATGCAGGAAAAGCGCCGATCAGCAGCAGGATCAGTATGACGAGAAGCAAGGTGCCGAGCATGATGCCTCCGTTCCGTTTCGAATGATGACCTGCGACATAGCGCAAACGCCGTGCCCGTCGTCCGCACGACCGACGATGTTTAGGAAGTTTTACTAAACATGTCAATTTACGTTTATTCCCTTTATTACGGGTATTTACGGGGGTTTTTCAGCCCGATGCAACGTTGTGTGCCACAGTTTTTACTATACAATCGCCGCACACCTGACCACACCAGCCAGGGCTAACAGGAATCATGGGGACAACCATTCGCGACGTCGCGCAGGCGGCCAACGTGTCGATCGGCACGGTGTCCCGCGCGCTGAAAAACCAGCCGGGGCTTTCCGAAGCCACGCGCGCGCGCATCGTCGAGATCGCGCAGTCGATGGGCTATGACAGCGCGCAGCTGCGTCCGCGCATCCGTCGCCTCACCTTCCTGCTGCACCGCCAGCACAACAATTTCGCGGCCAGCCCGTTCTTCTCGCACGTCCTGCACGGCGTGGAAGACGCGTGCCGCGAACACGGCATCGTGCCCGCGCTGCTCACCGCCGGTCCCGCCGACGACACCATCCAGCAATTGCGCCTGCACGCGCCCGACGCGGTCGCCGTGGCGGGCTTCGTCGAGCCCGAAACGCTCGCCGCGCTGGTCGCGCTGCAACGCCCGCTCGTGCTGATCGACCTGTGGTCCGAGGGCCTGCGCTCGGTGAATATCGACAACGCCGCGGGCGCCGCGCTCGCCATGCATCATCTGTTCGCCATGGGGCGGCGGCGCGTGGCGTTCATCGGCGGCTCGCTCGCGCACTACAGCATCGCGCAGCGCGCGCTCGGCTACCGGCGCGCGTTCTTCGAAGCCGGTCTGCTGTTCGATCCGTCGCTCGAAACCACCATCGAAGGCGGCCTCGATCCGGACACCGGCGCGGCGCTCGCAATGCAGCGTCTGCTCGACGGCGCGCGCCAGCGCGGCGAGGCGGCGCCCGACGCCGTGTTCGCCTACAACGACGCCGCCGCGCTCGCCGCCCTGCGCGTGTGCCAGGCGAACGGCCTGCGCGTGCCCGAGGACATCGCCATCGTCGGTTTCGACGATATCGCCGCCGCCGCGCACGCCACGCCCGCGCTCACGACGCTCGCCGTCGACAAGGAAGCGCTCGGACGGCGCGGCGTCGAATTGCTGCTCGAAGAAACGCCGCAAGCGAACGAGATCGTGCTGCCGGTGCGGCTCGTCGAGCGCGCGAGCACGACGAGCGGCGGGTTGAAGTCAGCGCCGAAATCCGCTGCGTCACTCACCGCGCCGCCGCCATTGGAAACCGCCGCGCGTCGCGGCAAAACGCAACCCGAAGCGTCCTGAAGCGGTCGCAGAATCACGCCGCATCGCCAGAACAACGTAGCAAACCGAATCAAGCCGAACCCACGCAGCCGAGATGAGAAAGCCATGACGAAGCCATCCGACACCGCACTCACCGTTGAAGCCCAGACCGCCGCGCCCGCCGTCGCGAGCTTTCGGGACCGCGCCTTCCTGCTCGGCCATATCGCCGACACGCTGCGCTTCTACGCGCCCAACGTGTACGACCCGTCGGGCGGCTTCTTCCACTATTTCCGCGACGACGGCTCGATCTACAACGCGCATTCGCGCCATCTCGTGAGCAGCTGCCGCTACGTGTTCAACTACGCGATGGCGTACCGCGAAACCGGCGAGGCGCAGCATCTCGACTACGCGCGCCACGGCCTGCAATTCCTGCGCGACGTGCATTGGGACCCGCAGCTCGAGGGCTACGACTGGGAGATCGACTGGCGCGACGGCCAGAAGCGCACGCTCGACGCCACGCGCCACTGCTACGGCCTCGCCTTCGTGCTGCTCGCTTACGCGCACGCCGCGATGGCCGGCATCGAAGAAGCGAAGCCGATGATCGCCGCCACCTTCGAGCTGATGGAGCATCGCTTCTGGGACGGCGCGGCGGGCCTCTACGCCGACGAAGCGAGCGCCGACTGGGAGGTCTCCAGCTATCGCGGCCAGAACGCCAACATGCACACCACCGAGGCGCTGCTCGCGGCCTACGAGGCGACCGGCCATCTGGTCTATCTCGACCGCGCCGAGCGCGTCGCGTCGAACATCACGCTGCGTCAGGCGCGGCTCTCGCAAGGGCTGGTCTGGGAGCACTTTCACGCCGACTGGTCGGTCGACTGGGACTACAACAAGGAAGACAGCACGAACATCTTCCGCCCGTGGGGTTTCCAGCCGGGCCACCAGACCGAGTGGGCCAAGCTGCTGCTGATTCTCGAACGTCATCGTCCGCTGCCGTGGCTGCTGCCGCGCGCGATCGAGCTGTTCGACGCGGCCATGATGCACGCCTGGGACAACGATCACGGCGGCCTCTACTACGGCTTCGGGCCCGACTACACCGTCTGCGATCACGACAAGTATTTCTGGGTCCAGGCCGAGACATTCGCCACCGCCGCGCTGCTCGGCAAGCGCACCGGCAACGAGCGCTTCTGGGACTGGTACGACGAGATCTGGCGCTACAGCTGGAAGCATTTCGTCGATCATCGCTATGGCGCGTGGTATCGCATCCTCACCTGCGACAACCGCAAGTACAGCGACGAAAAGAGCCCGGCCGGCAAGACCGACTATCACACCATGGGCGCGTGCTACGAAGTCCTGAACGCGCTGCCCGGACGCGGCATGGCGCCGATCGTCGGGCGCGAGGAAGAGCACGCGAACGTCAGTGCCAACGGCACGGACGGCGCGGCCTGATCCGCGCGACACGGCAAGAGATAACCGCAAAGCACCCGCAACGCACCGGCGACGCACAAGCAACGCACCCGCGACCGATTCAGCGAAGGAACATGCGATGAGCACCTGCAGCACTGGCCCCGACTTCTCGACCGGCTTCCCCGCCTTCATTTCGGCGGGCGACATCCTCACCGATCTCGTGCGCGGCGCGGCGCCCGAGGGCTCGGCGCACACCGGCGCGCCGGGCACCGATTCGAGCTGGCGCGCGCATCCGGGCGGCGCGGGCTGGAACGTGGCGCGCGCGGTCGCGCGTCTGGGCCTGCCGACGGCCTGCGCCGGCTCGCTCGGCACCGACAACTTTTCGGACGAACTCTGGAACGCGAGCGTCGCCGCCGGTCTCGACATGCGCTTCATGCAGCGCGTCGAGCGCGCGCCGCTGCTCGCGATCGTGCACCAGACGCATCCGCCCGCGTACTACTTCATCGGCGACAACAGCGCGGACCTCGCCTTCGATCCCGCGAAGCTGCCCGAGGGCTGGCGACGCCACGCGAAGTGGGCGCATTTCGGCTGCATCAGCCTCGTGCGCCAGCCGCTCGGCGAAACGCTCGCGACGCTCGCCGCCGAGCTGCGCGCGCAAGGCGTGAAGATCAGCTTCGATCCGAACTACCGCAACCTGATGGCGCACGGTTACGAGCCGATCCTGCGCCGCATGGCCGCGCTCGCCGATCTCATCAAGGTCTCCGACGAGGACCTGCGCATGCTGTTCGCCGACAAGAGCGAGCCGGACGCGATCGCCGCCGTGCGCGCGCTCAATCCGGCCGCGACGCTGCTGGTCACGCGCGGCGCGCAGCACGCGACGCTCTACGTGGGCGACGAGGTGATCGACGCGACGCCGCCGCGCGTGCAGGTGGCCGACACGGTGGGCGCGGGCGACGCGTCCATCGGCGGTCTGCTGTTCAGCCTGATGAGCACGCCGCAGCGCACTTGGCGTCAGCATCTGGCGTTCGCGCTGGCTGCGGGCGCCGCCGCCTGCCGCCGCGCGGGCGCGCATTCGCCGACGCTCGACGAGGTCGTCGCGCTGCTGGAAGACTGAAACGCGCGGGCGTTGCACCGTTACGAGGCATGACACGCAAGCGCCGCGCGAGCGTCACATGCGTGCCCCGCAGGCGCGCGGTCAACGTGCTAGCATGGGATTCCCTTCCTCGAGAAGCACGCTGGAGCCCGCTATGGACGACGTCACCTACACCAAGGGGATCTACACGGCAGTCGCCTCCGTGCGACCCATGAACGCCGGCCAGTACCAGGGCCTGGTCTCCCTGGCGCGCGACGACGGCGAAGATCTCGAGAACGCGATCTACGAAGTGGAAGCCGCTTCCGGCACGCCCGAGGAAGCGCTGGAGGAAGCCAAGGCGCTCGCGCACCGGCTGCTCGGCGAACTCGAACTGTAAGCGCGCCGCAGTCGCACGGTATTCGAGCCGTCTTCAGCGCCGTACTCGCGACGTATTCGAATCGGCCGATGGATTAGCGCGATCCGTTTAGCGCGTCGAACCCGTGTCCTCCACTTCCTGTGTTCCGTCCGGCGAGGCGATCCCGCGCCGGACGGTTTCCCGCGTCCGGCACGCAACCGTGCGTGCGCGGGCCGCAACGGCGACTGCGCCGCTGCCCGGGATCGCATGCGGCGCGTTGCGTTGCGCCGCTGCGGTCGAATGGAGGGTCGACATGACCGAACAGCTCTTTCTCTACGGCGTCTACGCCATCCATGTGCATCCGCTCGAATTGCAGGGCGCGCGCTGGGACGCCGAGTATCAGATCACCCATCGCGACCAGGCCGTGCAACCGTGGATCACGATCGGCGGCAACGCGGGCTTTCCGCAAAGCGCCGAAGCGATCGACGCCGCGCACCGCCAGGCCATCGCCGATATTGAACACGGCGCGGGCATTCCGAAGCCGCGCGCGTTTCCTTAAGCGGGATGCGGTTCCTTCGGCGGGACGCGGTTCTGCACGCGGAACGCGGTTTCGTAAGCGACAGGCCCGCGGTTCCTTGAATCGCTTCCTTGCACGAACCGCAGACGCGGCGCATGGGCGGTCCGCAGGCCGCGCGCACGACTTGCTCATCGCTCACGCGTAGCGCTGCGCGGTCGCGCGCGGCTTGCACGCGACCGCGCAGCGCCCTTTTCTGCGCCCTTTTCTGCGCCCTTCCCCCGCCCTTTCCAACCGCCCGCCGCCGCTTCCCGGCGCGCACGCGCGGCACCGCATGAATCGCGCTTGTCCTGCACGCGCGGCGTTGCTACGCTCTCGCCATTCCGACCCCGAAGGACCGCCATGACGCCCGATTCGCCGGAGGGCACCGCGAACGAGGAAGCCGCGCGCGCCGCCGACCAGGCCGACGCGCACGCCGCCACCGACGAAGACCGCAAGCGCCCCGGCAGCGACCGCACCGACGCCTGGCAAACGCGCGGCGGCCCCGCGCCGCGCCGCCTGCACATCGGTTCGCGCGAAGTGCTCGTCTACGGCATGCCGGTGCATGGCTGGCAGGATCTCTATCACACGGCGCTCACCATGCGCTGGCCCACCTTCTTCGCCTCGCTCGCCGCGCTGTTCGTGGTCGCCAACGCGTTCTTCGCGTGCCTCTACCAGCTCGGCACCGCACCCATCGCGAACCAGTATCCGCACGGTTTCGCGGGCGCGTTCTTCTTCAGCGTCGAAACGCTCGCGACGGTCGGCTACGGCGACATGCATCCGCAAACCGTCTACGCGCACATCGTCGCCACCTTCGAGATCTTCGTGGGCATGTCGAGCATCGCGCTCGCCACGGGCATCGTGTTCGCACGTTTCTCTCGTCCGCGCGCGAAGATCCTGTTCGCGCGCCAGGTGGTCGTGCATCCGATCGAAGGCCGCCTGACGCTGATGGTGCGCGCCGCCAACGCGCGCCAGAACGTGATCGCCGAAGCCAGCGCGAAGCTGCGCCTCGTGCGCATCGAAACCTCGTCGGACGGCTACACCGCGCGGCGCATCCACGACCTCAAGCTCGTGCGCGACCAGCATCCGCTCTTCACGCTCGGCTGGAACCTGATGCACGTCATCGACGAAACCAGCCCGCTGCACGGCGCGACGCCCGAGTCGCTGGCGCTTGAGGCCGCCACGCTGCACGTGGTGATCGAAGGCTCGGACGAATCGACCGCGCAGACCATGCAGGCGCGCTACATCTGGCCGGACGGCCAGGTGCGGTTCGGCCATCGTTACGTCGATCTGATGAGCGAAGACGGCGGCGTGAGCCGGATGGACTACACGCACTTTCACGACGTCGAGCCCTTCGATCGGACCCGGCCTGACAGACCGCGTGTGATCTGAATCAAAACCGCGCGCAGCCGCGCCGCGCGCGCCGGACGCGCGACGAAAGAGAATTTCCCTCCAAAGCTCGCCATTGCGAGCAGGCTTTGGCGCATTCGGCGCATGCGCCCGCAGAGTTAGCAAAAAACTTCCGCTATTGACGCGAAAAAATGGAGTCTTCGGCGAGCGCACAGAAAGACGCAGAGACGCAGCGCTCGCCACACAAGAACGGAGACTTCCCCCATGACCGCGCGTCCCGCGTTTGGCGATCAGCCTGCTTCGCCGCCCTTTTCGCCGCCCCTCGCCGATTACCAGCTCACCGACAACCTCACCGCCACGCGCGGCCGCATCTTCCTGACCGGCACGCAGGCGCTGATCCGCCTCGCGCTGATGCAACGCGCGCTCGACCGCGCGCACGGCCTGAACACGGCGGGCTTCATCAGCGGCTATCGCGGCTCGCCGCTCGGCATGGTCGACCAGCAGGCGTGGAAGGCGAAAAAACTGCTCGAAGCCGCCGACGTGCGCTTCCTGCCCGCGATCAACGAGGAACTGGGCGGCACGGCCGTGCTCGGCACGCAGCGCGTGGAAGCGGACCCCGAACGCACCGTCGAAGGCGTGTTCGCGATGTGGTACGGCAAGGGCCCGGGCGTCGATCGCGCCGGCGACGCGCTCAAGCACGGCAACGCCTACGGCTCGTCGCCGCACGGCGGCGTGCTGGTGGTGGCGGGCGACGATCACGGCTGCGTGTCGTCGTCGATGCCGCATCAGAGCGACTTCGCGATGATGGCGTGGCACATGCCCGTGGTGAATCCGTCGAATATCGCGGACATGCTCGAATTCGGCCTCTATGGCTGGGCGCTCTCGCGCTACTCGGGCGCGTGGGTCGGCTACAAGGCGATTTCGGAAACCGTGGAATCGGGCTCGACCGTCGATCTCGACGCGCTCAAGACCGACTGGCAAGCGCCCGAATTGGCCGATGCGGATTTCGCTGCGCCGCCCGGCGGTCTGCACAACCGCTGGCCCGATCTGCCGAGCCTCGCGATCGAGCAGCGTCTCGCGGCCAAGCTCGACGCCGTGCGCCACTTCGCGCGCGCGAACAGCATCGACAAATGGATCGCGCCGAGCCCGCACGCGAACGTGGGCATCGTCACCTGCGGCAAGGCGCATCTGGACCTGATGGAAGCGCTGCGCCGGCTCGACCTCACCGTCGCCGATCTCGAACAGGCGGGCGTGCGCATCTACAAGGTCGGGCTTTCGTTTCCGCTGGAGATGTCGCGTCTCGACGCCTTCGTCTCCGGTCTCACCGACGTGCTCGTGATCGAGGAAAAAGGCCCGGTGATCGAGCAGCAGATCAAGGACCATCTCTACAACCGGAGGGACAGCGGCACGGACGGCGCGCGCCCGGCCGTGATCGGCAAGCATGCGGAGGACGGCACGCTGCTGCTTTCCGAACTCGGCGAATTGCGCCCGTCGCGCATCCTGCCGGTGTTCGCCGCATGGCTCGCGAAGCACAAGCCGATGCTCGACCGCCGCGAGCGTGTGGTCGACCTCGTCGCGCCGCAGATCCTCTCGAATGTCGCCGATGCCGTGAAGCGCACGCCCTGGTTCTGCTCGGGCTGCCCGCACAACACCTCGACGAAAGTGCCCGAAGGTTCGATCGCGCAAGCGGGCATCGGCTGTCACTTCATGGCGTCGTGGATGGAGCGCGACACCACCGGCCTGATCCAGATGGGCGGCGAAGGCGTGGACTGGGCCGCGCATTCGATGTTCACGAACACGCGCCACGTATTCCAGAATCTCGGCGACGGCACCTACTTTCATTCAGGCATCCTTGCGATTCGCCAGGCCGTGGCCGCGAAGACCAACATCACCTACAAGATCCTCTACAACGACGCCGTGGCGATGACGGGCGGCCAGCCCGTGGACGGCAGCATTTCCGTGCCGCAGATCGCGCGCCAGGTGGAAGCCGAAGGCGTCTCGCGCTTCGTGGTCGTGAGCGACGAACCCGAGAAATACGACGGCCATCACGGCCAGTTTCCGAAGGGCACGACGTTCCATCATCGCAGCGAACTCGACGCCGTGCAGCGCGAACTGCGCGAAACACCAGGCGTGACCGTGCTGATCTACGACCAGACCTGCGCCGCCGAAAAGCGCCGCCGCCGCAAGAAAGGCGAGTTCCCCGATCCGGACAAGCGCCTGTTCATCAACGAAGCCGTCTGCGAAGGCTGCGGCGATTGCGGCGTGCAGTCGAACTGCCTCTCGGTCGAGCCGGTGGAAACCGAACTGGGCCGCAAACGCCGCATCGATCAGTCGTCGTGCAACAAGGACTATTCGTGCGTGAACGGCTTTTGCCCGAGCTTCGTCACGATCGAAGGCGGCAAGCTCAAGAAGGCCGCGGGCGCGGCGTTCGATCCGCAGGCGCTGGCCGCGCGCGTGAGTGCGCTGCCGTTGCCGTCGACGCATCTCGACAACGCGCCCTACGACATTCTCGTGACCGGCGTGGGCGGCACGGGCGTGGTGACGGTGGGCGCGCTCATCAGCATGGCCGCGCATCTGGAAGGCAAGAGCGCATCGGTGCTCGATTTCATGGGCTTCGCGCAGAAGGGCGGCTCGGTGCTGTCGTTCGTGCGCTTCGCCGTGACCGACGCGCTGCTCAACCAGGTGCGCATCGATACGCAGCAGGCCGATCTGCTGCTCGCCTGCGACATGGTGGTGGGCGCGAGCGCCGACGCGCTGCAAACGGTGCGCCACGACCGCACGCGCATCGTCGTGAACACGCACGAGATTCCGAACGCGTCGTTCGTGCAGAACCCCGACGCGAATCTGCACGCCGGCGCGCTGCTCGCGAAGATGCGTCACGCGGCGACGAACGGCGCGACGCCCGCGCAGGATCCGCTGTCGACCTGCGATGCCCAGGCGCTCGCGCAACGCTATCTCGGCGACACCATCGGCGCGAACATTCTGATGCTCGGTTTCGCGTGGCAGCTTGGCCTCGTGCCCGTGTCGCTCGCGGCGCTCACGCGCGCGATCGAGTTGAACAACGTGGCCGTGCAGGCGAATCTGTTCGCGCTCTCGATCGGCCGTCTCGCCGCCGCCGATCCGGCCGCGCTCGAAGCGCTCGACCTTCGGCGCGCGAGTGTGGCCAGCGAAGCGGCGCTCACCGCGCGCAAGCTCACGCAAACGCTCGACGAACTGATCGCCGATCGCGAAGCGCGTCTGCTCGCGTATGGCGGCGCGGGCTACGCGAAGCGCTATCGCGCGCTGACCGACGCCGCGCGTCTCGCCGACAAGTCAGCCGATCAGGCGCTTGCTCGCGCGGTCGCCGCCACGTTCTACACGTTGCTCGCGGTGAAGGACGAATATGAAGTGGCGCGCCTGCATGCCGATCCGGCGTTCCGCGCCGCGCTCGAAGCGCAGTTCGAAGGCCAGGCGGGCAGCGACTTCACGGTGAAGTTCAACCTCGCGCCGCCGCTGATCGCGCGCGAAAAACACGGCCAGCCGCCGCGCAAGATGCAGTTCGGCCAATGGCTCTGGCGCGCGCTCGCGCTGCTCGCGAAGGGACGCGGCGTGCGCGGCACGTGGTTCGATCCGTTCGGCCACACGCTCGAACGCCGTATGGAACGCGCGCTCGCCGACGATTACGAGGCCACGTTGCGCGGCGCGCTGATTCAACACGCGCACACGACAACGGACAGCGCCGCCGACCTCGCGAAGTTCGCGAGCCTGCATCAGCGCGTGCGCGGCTACGGCCACGTGAAGCTCGCGAACCTCGCGGCGGTCAAGCGCGGCGAGCGCGAACTCGCGGCGCGTCTGGGTATCGACGTGAAGACGAGCGCGGCCGTGAGCGATGCGCTCGCCTCGTTCAAGGGCGCGGGCGCACTGCGCGGCATTCCGGTGGTCGTGGCGAAATAAGCCCTGTTTTCAGAGGTGAAATGATGCAATGCGAACGGCGCGGGCTCATCATGGCTCGCGCCGTTTTCCATTGCGCTTCGATCGACGTGAGCGAAGCGCTCACACTCACGTTCAGGCCAGTTCTTCCGCCATCCAGTCGACGTCGCCGCACAGCACGCACAGGCGGTCGCCGACCTGCACGGCCATCGAGAGCGTCACGCACGGCAGCGCCTCGTTGATCGACAGATACGGCGACGTCACATGCACGCGTCCCGGCGAGACCAGCGCCGCGCGGAAGTACGGCCGGCGCAGCCAGTTCGCGCCCTGCGCGTCGTCGAGCGGCAGGAAGCGCGCGCCCTGGTCCGCGCGATCCACGCGCAGCACGACGTTGCGCCCGGCCTGACGCCCGCTCGCATCGAGCAGGAAGCAGCGCGCCGCGTGATCGAGCGCGAGAAAATTCCAGCACACCTCTTCGAGCGGCTCGCCCGCGCCCAGCCGCTCCGCCGCGCGCTCGAACGCGCGCACATAGGGCGCGAGACGGCTCGTGGTGCCGCGCTCGCGCGCCTCGGTCTGCTCGCGGTAACGCTCGGTCGCCTCGGCGATCACGGTCTGCGCGTGCGTGGCGTCGGTCAAGCCCGGCGCCGGACGCGCGAAGAAAAAGCCCTGCACGAAGTCGGCGTTGCAGGCGAGCGCGATCTGCGCTTCGTGCTCCGTCTCCACGCCCTCGATCAGCACGAGCTTGCCCGCCTCGTGCAGCAGCGAAACCAGCGCGGGCAGCGTCGCGGCCATGTCGGCGCGATGCGCGGCGTGCATCAGCATGATGCGGTCGAGCTTCACGATGTCGGGATTCAGTTGCCACACGCGGCCGATATCGACATGACCGGCGCCGAAGTCGTCGAGCGCGATCAGAAAGCCGCGTTCGCGGAACTCGGCCACGGCGTGCGCGAGCGCGTCGAGATCGGTGGCCTCGGCTTCGAGCACTTCGAGCACCACGCGCCGGGGCGGCAGCCCGAGCCGCCGCAGATTCGCAAGCAGCGCCGCCGCGTGATACGGCTCGATCAGCGTGCCCGGATGCACGTTGAGAAACAGCCACTCGCGCTCGGCGCCGAGCAGCGAGAAGTTCTCCAGATGCAGCCCCTGAGCGAGCCGGTCGACCTGCAGCGCCTCGCCGACGCGCGCGGCCGCGCCGAATACGTCGAGCGGCGAGACGGGCCGGTCGAGCGCATCGTGCGCGCGCAGCAGCCCTTCGTAGCCGATCGCACGCATGTGCGAAAGGCTGAACACCGGTTGAAACACGCTGGTGAGCGCAAGCTCGCCATGTTGCGCGCTATAGCGCTGCAGCCCCGACGAAACGCTCAGGGTGAACCCGAGCGGCGCCGCGGCCATCTTGTCCTGCTGCTCTGTGATCATGCCTTCCTCTTCGCGCAAGTTGATCGCCGCGGGCGTGCGTACCGGCGGCCGATGCGTTGCGTCGTTGGCAGGCGATAAAGCAAGGTCCGTGCGCACGCTGCGACCCGCCCTGCATCGAAGCCTGCACCGCGCACCGTGCGCGTGCGCGCGCGGCGGGCATGATGCGTCCCTGCACGCACCAGAATCGTGCATACGACCGCTGCCGCCATGCTCGCCGCAGCGAGCGCCCTACAAGTCCCTTGCACGCTTCGCGGCGTGCGCAGCCGCGCTCGGGCTACACTTACCGCCAACCGCCGCCTGCCTCGTCAGGCATGCTCCGCATCGTTCGCCGCGACACCGCGGCACGTTCCGCATTCAACGGATGATTGGGGCCGCACCGCGCGCCCCCGCATCCCCGCTCGTCTCGCCGCTCATCGATGGAAACCATTTTCACCGTTCTCATTCTGCTCCTCGCCGTGGCCCTTTCGGGGATCATCGTGCGGCTGCTGCCCGTCAAACTGCCCCTGCCGCTGTTGCAGATCGCCATCGGCGCGTTGCTCACGTTCCCGCGCATCAATCCGCACGTGACGTTCGATCCCGACGTCTTCATGGCGCTGTTCATTCCACCGCTGCTGTTCGCCGACGGCTGGCGCATGCCCAAGCGCGAGTTCTTCATGCAGCGCCGCGCGATCCTGCTGCTCGCGCTCGGCCTCGTGCTGCTGACCGTGGTGGCCGTCGGCTATTTCGTGCACTGGCTGGTGCCGCAGATCTCGCTGCCCGTGGCCTTCGCGCTCGCCGCCGTGCTCTCGCCGACCGACGCCGTCGCGCTCTCCGCCATCGCCGGCAAGGACAAGATTCCCGCGCAGCTCATGCACATCCTCGAAGGCGAAGCGCTGATGAACGACGCGTCGGGCCTCGTCGCGCTCAAATTCGCCGTGGCGGCGGCGCTCACGGGCGTGTTCTCGCTGCGCCAGGCCACGCTGAGCTTCTTTCTGATCGCGGCGGGCGGGCTCGCGGTGGGCGCGGCGATCGGCTGGTTCTTCAGCTTCATGTCGTCGCGCTTCCTGAACGTCGATGCCGAAGGCGACCCCGCGCCGGGCGTCGTCATGACCTTGCTGATTCCGTTCGCGGCTTACCTGTTCGCGGAACATCTCGAAGTCTCGGGCGTGCTCGCCGCCGTGGCCGCCGGGATGATGATGAACTACACGAGCGTCGCGCACATGGGCCCGGTGTCGGCGCGCGTGCGCGCGACCAGCACGTGGTCGATGATCGAGTTCGTGTTCAACGGCATGGTGTTCACGCTGCTCGGCCTGCAATTTCCCGGCATTCTCGGCAAGGCGCTGCTCGACGCGCATCACACGAGCAACGTGCAGATGCTGCGTCTGCTCGGCTATATCGGCGCGGTGCTGATCGCGCTCTACGCGATGCGCTTCGGCTGGGTCTGGCTGCTGCGCTGGGTGGCGAGCCGCGGCGCGGCGCGTCACGGCGTGGCCAATGCGGTGCCGGGGCTGCGCACCGTCGCCATCACCACGGTCGCGGGCGTGCGCGGCGCGGTGACGCTCGCGGGCGTGCTCTCGCTGCCCGTCGCGCTCGCAAGCGGCAAGCCGCTGCCGGGCCGCGACAGCGCCATCTTCATCGCCACGGGCGTGATTCTCGCGTCGCTGCTGGTGGCGATCGTCGGCTTGCCCTTGCTGTTGCGCGGCGTGCGGCGCGGCGCGCATCCGGCGCACGTGGCCGAGGAACGCGCCGCGCGTGTGCAGGCCGCGCAGGCTGCGATCCGCGCCGTCGACGCGCTGCACGAGACCGCCACGGAGGACATGAACGAATCGCAGTCCGCCTATGCCGCCGACACCACCGCGCGCGTGATGGACACCTATCGCCGCCGCCTCGCGACGCTCGACGCCGACCGCGATCTCAGCAAGCACGCGCGCGAAGCCGAATCGCTCGAATTGCAGATGCGCCTCGCGGCCATGCGCGCCGAACGCGCGACGCTGCTCGATCTGCGCAACCGGCAGACGATCAACGACGAAACGCTCGCGAAGCTGATGCGCGAAGTCGACCTCTCGGAAACGGCGATGACCACGCGCGGACGCAATCGCGGCTAACGCATCACGCTGCGCAAACAAAAAAACGCGACGCCCTTGCGGGCCGTCGCGTTTTTTTTCGCCTGCGCCGCACGGGTTACGCCGCGCGCGCGAGACGGTGAATCAGACCGCCGCGTCCTGCACCGGCTTCTTGCGCAGCAGCGCGTAAAGCACGATCGCGCCGAACGTCGCGGTGCCGATGCCGCCGAGACCGAAGTTGCCGAGCTTGAGCGAGAAGTCGCCCGCGCCGAGCACCAGCGTGACGGCCGCGACGATCAGGTTGCGGTTGTCCGAGAAGTCGACCTTGTTGACGACCCAGATGCGCGCGCCCGTCACCGCGATCAGACCGAACACGACGATCGACACGCCGCCGAGCACCGGACCCGGAATGGTCTGGATCACCGCGCCGAACTTCGGCGAGAAGCCGAGCACGAGCGCGATCACCGCGGCGATGGCGAACACCAGCGTCGAGTAGATCTTGGTGACGGCCATCACGCCGATGTTTTCCGCGTAGGTCGTCACGCCCGTGCCGCCCGCGAAGCCCGAGACGATGGTCGCGAGGCCGTCGCCGATGAACGCGCGGCCCACGTAGCGGTCGAGGTTGTGGCCCGTCATCGCCGAGACGGCCTTGATGTGGCCGAGATTTTCCGCGACGAGAATCACGGCGATCGGCACGAGCAGCGCCATCGCGTGCGGGTCGAACACCGGCGCGCTGAACTTCGGCATGCCGAACCACGCGGCGTTCCCGACGATCGCAAAGTCGATCGGCTTGCCGAGGCCCATGCCATTGGTGACGATCGCGTAGATCACGTAGGCGATGATCAGGCCGACGAGAATCAGCAGACGTTGCAGCATGCCGCGCGTGAACACGGCCACGCCGCCGACGCAGAGCACGGTGACGAGCGCCATCCACGAATCGAACTGCGAGCCGCTCACGCCCTTCACGGCGATCGGCGCAAGGTTCAGGCCGATCACGCAGACGATCGCGCCGGTCACGACCGGCGGCATGAGCGTCTCGATCCACTTGGTGCCGATGGCGGAGACCAGCACGCCGATCAGCGCATAGACCACGCCGCACGCGATGATGCCGCCGAGCGCGACCGGAATGTTCGGATTCGCGCCGTGACCGCTATAGCCCGTGGCCGCGATCACGAGGCCGATGAACGCGAAGCTCGAACCGAGATAGCTCGGCACGCGTCCGCCCACGACCACGAAGAACAGCAGCGTGCCGATGCCCGACATGAAAATGCAGAGGTTGGGATCGAAGCCCATCAGCAGCGGCGCGAGCACGGTCGAGCCGAACATGGCGACGACGTGCTGCACGCCCATCGCGAACATCTGCGGCCAGGCGAGACGCTCGTCGGGCGCGACGACGGTTTTGGCGTCTGTCTGCGCGCGCCAGCGCGGGAAATAGGAATCGGACATCGGGAGCTCCTTGTGTGCCGTGATTTTTTGCCGTAACGGGCCGGCGCACACGCGCGACAGGGCGCGGCGCGGGCCGGATCGGATTCTGTTTATCGGAACGGGGCGCGAGCCGGATGCGGCGTGCGTCGCACGCGCCGGGATTCGCTGATGCCCTTGATGGAAATCAGGCGCGAGTGTACGGAGCCGCAATCGGCGTGGCAAGGCGGGCATCCGCGCATGTGGGCCGGACGAAACAGGCGGCGGCGATCGACTTCGCCGCTATTTCTCTGTTATTGCTCCGTTATTGCTCCGTTATTTCTCCGCTGTGTCGGCGCTCGTTTACCCGCCTCGCTCCGATACGAGTTTCGGACTAATCCTATATCGAGCGGGAAGGGCCGGGCATAGACTGAAATCTCTGCGTGACCCCATGACAGTTCATGCAGAGGTTGTAAGTTGTAAACTCTCCGACTTCCCGCTCATGCCGTTCTGGCCTGAGCGGTTTTTTTTGTGCGGCCGTTTGATGCAGCCATGCGAACGTGCGCGGTCATTCGCGGAAATTGTGCGAACGCTCGCGAACGCCGCGCCACGTCAGGCGAACGCGTCCTGCGCGAGTTCGCGCACGTAGTCCCGCACGCCTTCGGGCCAGTCCACGCACCACGCCTCGAACCGCGCCCGCTCGCCCGCATAGAGCGCGCGCAACGCCTCCTCGTAACCCGGCAGATTGCCCGCCAGCGCCGTCATGAAACGATGCACGGCTTCGCGCGAAGCGCGCACGCGATGCTTTTCCTCGCCCGCGATCCGCGCCGTTTCCACCAGCTTGCGCAGCACCACCGACGCCCCGCCCGGCTGCGCCGCCAGCCAGTCCCAGTGACGCGGCAGCAGCGTGACCTCGCGCGCCACCACGCCGAGCTTCGGACGGCCGCGGCCGCGCGGCGCGTCGTCGGCGGAATCCTGATCGGCGGATGCTTCTGCGGACTGCGCCGCTTCCTGAGCGGCTTCCTGCGCGCGCGCCTGCCAGGCGGCGTCGGCGGCGAGGCGCGCGGCCACGTCGGCGGGACGGCCGCGCAGATCGAATTCGACCGGACGCGCGTCGCGGTCGTCGAAGATCAGCACCGATGCCGATGCATCGCGCTCCAGTTCCGCCTTCACCGCGAGCGCCACGTCGAGCGCCGCGCCGCGCGCCAGCAAGCGCGTCCCCGCAAAAGCCGTGACGCCTTGCACCACCATGTGTTGAATCGCTGCCATGTCGATTGCTCCGTTCGAATCGTGCAGCGAATATTACCCGGGTAAATTATGGAGCGCAATATCACCCGGGTAATATTTAATGACGAACGACAACGCGCAATCCGCTCAGAGGTCCGGCCCGGCGTCCTGCGGCTCGCGCGCGACGCTCGGCTGCCAGACGGCCACGCGGTTGCGGCCCGCTCGTTTGGCCGTGTAGAGCGCGGCGTCGGCGGCTTCGATCAGCGCGCGCCAGTTCTCGAAGCCGCGCTCCGAGGTGCTCGCCACGCCCACGCTGGCCGTCAGCACGCCGTTCGGGCTGTCCTCGTGCGGCACCGCCAATGCCTCGATCGCCGCACGCAGCCGCTCGGCATGCGCAAGCGCCTGCGCCGCGCCGGTCTCGGGCAGCAGCAGCACGAACTCCTCGCCGCCGTAACGCGCCGCACAGTCGCCGGGCCGCCGAGCATGCGCGCCGATCGCCCGCGCCACCGCCGCGAGCGCGCCGTCGCCGGCCGCGTGGCCGTAGCGGTCGTTGAAGCGCTTGAAGCGATCGACGTCGATCATCATCACCGCCAGCGGCTGACCCGAACGCCGCGCGCGCAACCATTCGTGGTCGGCGCGCGCTTCGAAGGCGCGGCGATTCGCCAGCGCCGTGAGCGCGTCGGTGCCCGCGAGCGCGCGCAGTTCGTCCTCCACGCGTTCGCGGCGGCGCAACTGACGCGTGAGCACCAGCGCGAGCGTGATCAGCGACGCATCGAGCAGCGCCGTCAGCGAGCCGATGATCCACGCGCGCACGCGCCATTCCGAATAGATGTCGCCCGCCGCCACCGCGACGCTGAACACGAGCGGATAGCCCTCCACGCGCCGGAACGCGAACCAGCGCCGCACGCCGTCGAGCGGCCCGACGCCGAAAAAACCGCCCGCCTCGACGTGCTCGAACCGGTGAAACAGCGCCGAATCGGCGAGATCCTTGCCGATCATCGCGCTCGCGTAGGGGCGGCGCATCAGCAGCGTGCCGTCGGCGAGCGTGAGCGTGACCACGCCGTTCGCGCCGATCTCCACGCCGCTCATCAACTGACGGAAATAGTCGAGCCGCATGGTGCCGACGACCACGCCCGCGAACGTGCCGTCGGGCTTCGAAAGGCGGCGGCTCAGGCCGATGGTTGCGTTGGCGGCGCCGTCGCGCGGAATGAAGGGGCGGCTCACGTAGAGCCCCATGTTCGGTGTGTCGCGCTGCACGATGAAGTAGTCGCGGTCCGCGACGTTGACCTCGCGCGGCGGCGAAGCGCGCGAGTCGAAAATCACGTCGCCGGCCTCGTTCGCCACGAGAATCACGCCCAGATGCTTCGCCGTGGCCGAGCGGTCGAACAGCACGTTCTGGCGGATATCGTCGGGCAGTTCGGCGATGCGCGGATCGCCGAGCGCGTCGATCACGGCCTGCAAGGACAGCTCGTAGATCTCCAGATTGCGCGCCGCATCGCGCTCGAACAGCAGCGCCATGTTGTACGCGGCGGCGCGCGCGCTCGCGAGCGCGTCTTCGCGCATCTGCGCCATGACCCAGCCCGCCACCGCCGTAAGCACGGCGGCCAGCACGATGCTGATGACGATCATCACGTTCGGTCGGCGGGTCATCATGACGGTGGCGCGTGCGAGGCGGTTTGCAATCGAGTGTAGTCCGCGAATCGCACGACGTGTGGGGTTTGCCACGCATGGCGTCGCATGAAGCTCGCCTGGTCGTCTCGCTTGTTCGTTTATTACGTATTGACTGAACAATGGCGCAGCGTCACTTGATTCGGATTCCTGCATTTATTTTGCGCGCCAGAAAATCGGCGTTTTTATGTGCGCTAGCCGCTATTCGAATCGAGCAAACCGGTGATCGCGCCCGCCTCGATCCAGACGCGCCATTGCGTGCCGAAATCGAAATCGGCGTCGATATCGAACGCGCGTTCGAGCGCTTCGTCGAGCGTCGCGCCATGCTGCAAAGCGACGAACGCTTCGTGCGCCGCGCGCGTCTGCGCGAGCGGCCGCGCATGCCAGCGCGGGCGCACAACGAGCGTCCAGCCAGGCTCGTCGATGCGCGCGGGCCAGGCGTCTGGCGCGGTGTTTTCCTGATCGTGCTGATCGTGCTGATGCGCGCGCCAGATCGCCAGCACGGCGTAGCGCGAAGCGAACGCCGTACAGGCGGGATGCAGCGCAAGGCGCGCGCCCATCAGACGATCGGCGCCGATGGCCTGCCATTGCGCGGCGCTCAATGGCGTGGCGTCGGCAGCATAGGCCGCGCGATGCAGCGCCCATTCGAGGCGCGCGACATCGCCGAAATACGCGTAACGCGCGTCGCGTTCGTAGCGCTCGACGAACGTCGGCAGCATCGCGCCAAAGCGATTCAGATCGGCCTCGCGCGACGGATGCGCACGCGCGTAGGCGAGCGCGAGCGCGTCGAAATACACATCGCCCGTGAGCGCCGCGAGCACCGGATACGCGCTCGCGAGCGCTTGACGGCGTGCCGCGCGCACGTTGCCGCGATAGAGGCCGAGGCGCGCGTCATTCACACCGCTCGCGAAGCGCAGATGTGCGGCGAGCGCGACATCGGCGGCGGGATCGTCGAGTGCGTTTGCGAACGCCGCTTGCAACGCGGCCAGCGAATCATCGGCATCGTGGCGATCGGCGCTCATGGTCGCTCCGCCGTGCTCGCGCCGGCATGCGCGTCCGCCTCGCGTTCCGCGCGCGTCATGTGGTCGCGCGCGAGGCGCGCCTCGTCGAGCAGCACGTCGAGCGGCGGCACGTCGGTGTCCCACTCGATCAGCGTCGGCACCGCGCCGAAGCGCTGCAACGCAGCGGCGTACAGCGACCACACCGCGGGCGCGACGCGCGAGCCGTGATCGTCGATGACGGCGGCGGGCGTCACGCGATGCCCCGCAAGATGCAGCTCGCCGACCGCCTCGCGCGGCAGCGCGGCCATCGCCTCTGAAGCATCTTCGCCGTGATTGCGCGCGTTCACGTAGAGATTGTTCACGTCGAGCAGCACGCCGCAACCGGTGCGCCGCGACAGCGCCGCGAGAAACGCGGTCTCGCCATAGCTGTCATCGCGAAAACGCACGTACGTCGAGACGTTTTCGATCAGCACGCGGCGGCGCAGCGTGTCTTGCAGACGCGACACGCGCGCGCTCAGATGATCGAGCGACGCCTGATTGAGCGGCATCGGCAGCAGATCGTGCAGCGCCGCATGCGGCGTCGCGCCCCAGCACAGATGCTCGGAGACGAGCGCCGGTTCGATGCGCTCGACGAGCCGCGCGAGACGCGCGAGGTGCGATTCGTCGAGCGGCGCGGCGCTGCCGAGCCCGAGACCGACGCCGTGCAGACTCACGGGCCAATCGCGCCGCACCGTGTCGAGCACGTGCAGATCGTAGCCGCCGTCGCCGAAATAATTCTCGCTGTGCACTTCGAGCCAGGCCACGTCACGCACACCGCGCACGCCGACGTCTTCCTGCGCCGACGCGCGCATGAACGCGTCGAAATGCGCATGCCGCAAGCCGATGCCGACGCCCCGCGCCGGCTTTGCGGTCCGGCTCACGCTTATTGCTCCGGCGTGCCGCCGAGCTTTTCGCAGGTGCCCTTCGGCATGGTCTTGAAGTCGCCCTTGTCGTGATCGACCTTGGCCTGGCCCGCGCAGTCGTGCACGCCGGTCTTGCTGGAGCAATCGTTCTTGCCGGCCTTGGCGACGCCGTAGCAATTGACGGTGTCGTCCGCGTGCGCGACGCCCGCCGTCGCCAGACCCGCGAGCGCGGCGGCGATCACCGCCTGACGGCTAAGTGCGTTTTTCATGAGGACTCTCCTTGAGCGAATTCGATGTCGATGTCCGTGCCGATGTCGATCGGCATGCGAACAGAGATGGGGATCGGTGATTGTCGAGGCCGTCGCTGCAGTGCACGACCGGCCGCGCACTATTTTGCCTCACCGAAAAGCTCGCCGCGCAGGCCGCAGGGCGCCGTTGCCCCCGGTGCATGGAATCCGATGAAAAACGTCGGATCTGGCACCGAAATTCCGAAAACTATTTCAATTTTCGCAACGATGTTTGCCACATCTCAATATTTATCTTTGAAGTGCACTGCAATAAAGTGCCATCAACGGATCGAGCAAGACGATTGTTACGGTCCGAAACATAATCTTTGGAGGTTGTTGACCATGAAGTCCCTGATTGCTGCAGCACTCGCTGCGACCGTTCTCGCCGCTCCGGCCCTCTCGTTCGCTCAACAGAGCACGAACCAGCCGCTGACCCGCGCTCAAGTGCGCGCAGAACTCGTGCAGCTCGAAAAGGCCGGCTATCGCCCGGGCCTGTCGAGCCCGTACTACCCGGAAGACCTGCAAGCCGCGCAAGCGCGCGTGGCGCAACAGAACGCCACGGCTGAAGCCACGGCCTACGGCGCATCGACCAACGGTTCGACGCAAGCCGGCAGCCACACGCAGCCGAACATCAAGCCGGTTTACTTCGGCCAGTAAGTTCGCAAGTTCACGCGCCCTGCCGTTCGTGAAACGGCACGCCGCGTAAGTACCCCGGACGGGCCCGCGCTCGACTCGATTCGAGCGCGGGCCCGTCGGTCGTTGCGCTGTGCGTGGACAACGTGCACTAGGAGTGCTTCGACCGCGATACCGACATCGCCATCGACAGACATCGACGCCGCGCAGCTTGTGCGAGGCGTCTACAGCAACCTCCGCCGTCGGATTTCCGGCGGCTTGCCCGGGCGCTCCGGCGTCCGGGCCTTTTTCCTCTTCCTGTGCTTCGATCCGCCTCCTCCATCCGGGGACGCGGATCGCACCTCTTCTCGCTTCCCCGGAACACTTTTTCGCCGATCAGTCCGGCGCGACGACGCTCGCGCAGACCTCGCGCTCTTGCGTGGACGCGCGCCGCAAACGCGCGAGACGCGCACTCGTCACCTGAACCAGCATCGCGATCAGCACGGCTTCGGCGAACGCGAGCGCCGTCGGCTGGCGTGCGAGACCGAGCGTCAGCGTCAGACAGAACGCCGCGAAACCGAAGCGCCCCAGCACCATGCCGCGCAGCAGCGCGATCACGAATGCCGCCCCGTGCGCGCGATGCGACGACACCGCCAGCACGCTGCCCAGCAGCGGAAACACCGCGAACAGCCCGCTCCACGCCGCCCCAAGACGCGACGAGAGCGTTGTGACCGCCAGCGTGAGCGCCGCGCCCGCGGCCATGCGAGTGGCGAGATCGGTTCGGGTGAGCGGCGCGCCCGCCGCGACCACCTCGCTGCGCGGCAGGAAAGTCTGACCGAACAGCGTGGCGGCCAGCGCCGCGCCGAGCGCCCACGGCCACGACACCGGCAACTGCGCGAGCACGCAAGCGGCGGCGAACCACGCGACGAGACCCGCGCCGAGCGCCAACGGCCACGATCGCGCGCGGCAGGTCCAGGCGTAGGCGAAGTTGAAGGATTCGGAAGCGAGGATCGCGTACAGCGAGAGCGTCGCGGCGCGCGCGCCGAACGCGGCGCCGTGCTCCATCGTCAACAACCAGAGAATCGGCCCGGCGACGACGGGCAGTCCCGCCAGCCAGCCGGCCACTTTCGGCCCCCAACGCTTGCCCGACAGCGACACGAACAACAAAAAAAGCGGGACGAGCGTGAGCTTGAGCGCGAGCATCGGACGGGCGGCGGCAACGTGATGGGAAGCGCCGATGGTAACAGCGCCGCGACGCAAGTTTGCGTGGTCGTGCCGGGCCGGGCTGTCTGCGGGAGCAGTGTGTCAGCGCGGCTGCGTCTGGCTGTTAGTTGCGATTCAACCGACCATCGCCGCCGCCACTCAAAACCCCTGCGTCACGAGCCCCAGCACCGAAAGATCCGGATGCGTGCCGTCGATGATGCTTTTTCCGACGTGCGTGGCTTCGTCTTTCGCGTCCTGATCGCTGCGGAAAGTTTCGTCGCCGTCGGGGTGATACGGGACCGTGTGGCCCGGCAGCGCCGCATTCGCGCCCGGATGGCAGACATACGCGGTGTAGGTGTAGCGCGTGCCGACGTCGTCCGCGGGCATCGCCTTGATATGAATTTCGAAGCCTTCGTAATCGACTTTCTGAGTCGACGGCATCAGCGTCGGTTGTGCGGCGGCGGGCATGATGGCCTCCCTTCTCCGGATGTGCCGGGCTCGTGGCCCGGTGATGGAAGAAGTGTAGGCGATGCGCGGCCGCGCGAATCGCGTTGCGCGAGGCGTCGCCTAGAATGGGATGAACCGGTTAGCCGACGACCCGACGGACATTGCCGAACGGAGGACCCTTATGCCGACGAACACCGTGCGCCTTCATCGCGTGCTGCGCGCCACGCCCGAGCGTGTGTATCGCGCGTTTCTCGATGCCGCCGCGCTCGCGAAATGGCTGCCGCCCCATGGCTTCACGGGCACCGTGCATGAACTCGATGCCGTGGTCGGCGGCCGTTATCGCATGTCCTTCACGCACTTCGCGACGGGCGCGAGTCATGCGTTCGGCGGCGAGTATCTGGAGCTGACGCCCGGCCTGCGGCTGAAGTATTCCGGCACCTTCGACGATCCGAATCTGCCTGGCGTGATGCACACCACGGTCGTCTTGCGCGCGGTGTTTTGCGGCACGGAAATGGACGTCACGCAGGAAGGCATTCCGGAAATGATTCCGGCCGAGGCGTGTTATCTCGGATGGCAGGACTCGCTTGCGTTGCTGGCGATGCTGGTCGAAGCGGAAGCTCGCGCGTAGCGTGACGAGCCTGTGCGGCGACAACGCGAAAAGGCAAACCTGAAAGGCAAACCTGAAAGGCAAACCTGAAAGGCAAACCCAAAACGAAAAAGGGTTACAGGCAAGCGCCTGTAACCCTTTGAATTCGTTTGGTGGAGAGGAGGAGGATCGAACTCCCGACCTTCGCATTGCGAACGCGACGCTCTCCCAGCTGAGCTACCCCCCCACAACGAAAATGATTCTAGCACAGCTAAATTTGCTTGTGCCAAGCGTCATTTTTGAGCTGACGCAAAACTATTTCGAAGGCGAGCCCGCCAGGATCCACGCAACGACATCGTGAATATCGCTGGCGCTCATCGCGGGATGCGAGGGCATCGGAATCGCGCCCCACACGCCCGCTCCGCCGTCGCGGACTTTCTTTTCGAGCTTGGCCTGCGCGAGTTTATCGCCCTTGTATTTAGCGGCGATGTCATTGAACGACGGACCCACGAGACGGCGATCCACCGCGTGACAGCCCATGCACGCGTTGGTGCGCGCGATGCTCTGACCGTCGCCCGCGGCGAATGCCGGAGCCGCGCCGAACAGGGCGGCGACACCGCCCGCCGCCATGGCCAACACCATCACGCCACGTCGAATTTCCACCACGGAACGACCCATCATCACATCGTCGCTCCGCCGTTGGCCGAATGCGGCGCGGATTCCGTCACGGGCGCGGGCGCCTGCTGCTCGATCGGACGCGAGCTCACGCCCGAATCCGGAATCGCGCCGACGGTCGGCGCATCGGCCGTCGCGGCGGGTGCCTGCGGCGCCGACGCAGCCGACGCATTCGCGGCCATCGCCTGCTGCGGGTTGATGTACTGATAGCACTTCACGACCTGCGAAACGCCCATCACCGTGCTCGATGCGTCGGCGGCGATACGGCCTTCCTCCGGCGTGACGAGGCCCATCAGATAGATGTTGCCGCGCTCGGACACGACCTTGAAGTTGTTCGCGGAGATGTTCTTGTACGCGACCAGTTCGGCCTTCACGCGCCCTTCGAGATACGAGTCGTTGGCGCGCGACGAGAACGAACTCGCCGGCATGACCGCCAGTTCGTTGACGACCGATTCCACATTCGTGACGCCGCGCACGATGCTCTCGGCCTTCTGCTTCGACGCTTCGTCGGGCACTTCGCCGGTCAGCAGCACGCGCTGATTGAACACCGCTACGTTGACGTGCGCGGTGTCGGGCAGCGCGTTGCTCACGTTCGAGAGCGCCTTCACCTGAATCTCGCGATCTTCGGTTTGCGAGCCCACGGTGCGGCGGTCGGTCGCCACGAGTGCCGTGCCGCCCGCCGCGCCCGCGAGCGCGAGAAAGCAGCCTTGCAGGCTCGCGCACAGCGAAGCCGCGAAGCCGATCGTCAGCGTGGTCCGTGCCAGCGCGCGCGTCATGCCGGTTCTGATCATCAAGTGCCTCTCCTTCGTCCTTCGGGTGTCAGTCGTCGCCCAGCAGCATCGCGTCGATGCCGTCGCACAGGCAGTGGATCGTCAACAGGTGAACTTCCTGAATGCGCGCGGTCCGCCCGGACGGCACGCACAGCTGAATATCGGTGTCGGCGAGCGCGCCGTTGATCTGGCCGCCGCCCTTGCCGGTCAGCGCGATCACGATCATTTCGCGCTCGTGCGCTTCCTGGATGGCCGCCAGCACGTTCGCCGAATTGCCCGACGTGGTGATCGCGAGCAGCACATCGCCGGGCTGGCCGAGTGCGCGCACCTGCCTGGCGAACACCTGCTCGTACGCGTAATCGTTCGCGACGGCGGTGAGCACCGAGGCGTCGGTGGTGAGTGCGATCGCGGGCAGGCCCGGACGCTCGCGCTCGAACCGGCCGATCAGTTCGGCGGCGCATTGCTGGGCCACGGCGGCCGAACCGCCGTTGCCGCAAGCAAGGATCTTGTTGCCGTTCGCCAGCGCGGCGAACATGGTATCGACCGCGGCGGCAATGGGCACCGCCAGGGTTTCCATCGCGGCGAGCTGGAGCGCTGCGCTATCGCGAAAGTGCTGTTGAATGCGTTCGACGGACATCGACTCTCTAATCTGTACTGCGGGTATCGCGAAAATTCCGCTGGGTCGCGGCGTGCCGCAAGTTTAGCGCAATCGCGCGCGTTGTCTTCCGGCGTTCTTTTTCTCTGCGCGCGATTTTCGCGCGTTTTATCGCTTCTTTCGCGCCTTTTTTCACCTGCTTACGAGTGAAGCGGCAATGCTGGCATGCAGACGCTCATTCGTCGTCGGCGCGAAATGCATCGCGCAGCCAGGTGAGCCGGCCGCCTTCGAACGTCACCAGATCGAAGCGGCACGCGCCCGGCATCGCTTCGAGCGCCTGCGCGCGCGCCGCGAGAAAGTCGCGCGCCGCGAGCAGCAGACGTTGCCGCTTGTGCCAGCCGACGCTCGCCGCCGCGCCGCCGTAGCCGCGCCGCGCGCGGGCGCGTACCTCGACGAACACCAGCGTGCCGTCGCGATCGCGCATCACGAGGTCGAGTTCGCCGCCGCGGCAATGCACGTTGCGCGCCACCAGCACCAGTCGCTGACGTTGCAGATAGACGAGCGCGTGCTGTTCGAAACGCGCGCCGATCTCGCGACGCGTGCGGCATTCGCCCGCACGCGTTCCGGCGTTCGACCGCGCCCGTGTGGAAAAGTTGTCGCTCCTGCCTTCGCCTCCGCCTTCGTCCTCGCGTTCATCCCGTGCACCGCCGCGATCCGCCCGATGCGGCGTCGCGGCCGGCCCCACATGGCACAATGTCGGCCTCTTTGCTTGCGTTCGCGCGTTCCGTGTCATGACGTCCCTCTCGTCCCCCTTCGAACTCGCCCAGGCCCAGCACTATCCCGCCGCCACGCTTTATGTCGTGGCGACGCCGATCGGCAACACCGCCGACATCACGCTGCGCGCGCTGCACGTGCTCGGGCTCGCCGATCGCATCGCCGCCGAGGACACGCGCAACACGGGCCAACTGCTCGCGCGCTACGGCATCTCGAAACCGATGATCGCCGTGCACGAACACAACGAGCGCGAAGCCGCGCAGCGCGTGATCGAGCATCTGCGGGCGGGCGAACGCGTGGCCTGCGTGTCCGACGCCGGCACGCCCGGCATTTCCGACCCGGGCGCGAAACTCGTGGACGCCGTGCGCGAAGCCGGCTTCCAGGTCGTGCCGATGCCGGGCGCCAGCGCGCTCGCGACCGCGCTGAGCGTGGCCGGCGACTGGGTCTCCACGTTCACGTTTCTCGGTTTCCTGCCGCCCAAGGCGAAGCAGCGCGCGAGCGCGTTGCAGCCGCTCGCCGCGCATGCGCACGCGATGGTGTTCTACGAAGCGCCGCACCGAATCGTGGAGACGGTGCAGGCGCTCGCCGATGCGTTCGGTCCCGCGCGCCGCATCCTGATCGCCCGCGAGTTGACCAAGCTACATGAAGCGCTGTGGCGCGGCACCCTGGCCGAAGGGCCAACGTGGCTGGCCGAGGATGCGAATCGTCAACGCGGCGAGTTCGTGCTGGTGGTGGAAGGCGCGCCCGCGCAGACGTCGGGCGACGAAAATCACGACGCGCTGCTGCGCGTGCTCTTGCAGGAAGTGCCGGTGAAGGGCGCGGCGAAGCTCGCGGCGGCGCTCACGGGCGCTTCGCGCAACACGCTTTACGCGCGGGCGCTCGAACTGAAGCATGAAGGCGGGGAAGAGGACGAAGAAGGCGGCGAGCCGGACTGAGCCGTCATCGCCACACGGCTGCGCGCGTCCGCCTGGGCGCTCGTGGCCTGAAAAACGAAAGGGCCGCAACGCGTCAGCGTGCGGCCCTTCGTGTTTTGCCGGGGTTCGGCCCGAATCAATCTGCGGATCGGTACGGATCTCGACCGGTGCGCGCCACGCGCCAACACGGTCGAATCAGCGGACGATCCGCTCAGCCGATCAGCGGTCGCTGCCCGAGTTCGAGTTGGCGGCCAGCATTTCCGCCTGCGCGACCTTCGCTTCCTGACGCGAGAGGCCTTCGATGTTCACCTTGGCGGTGCCCGCGTGCTGCAGGCCGAGCATCTTCGCCGCCGCGTACGACAGGTCGATCACGCGGCCGCGAGCGTACGGGCCACGGTCGTTGATCTTCACCACGACCCACTTCGAGGTCGAGGGCACGCTCACGCGCACGTACGCGCCGAGCGGCAGCGTGCGGTGCGCGGCGGTCAGCGCTTCCATATTGAAGCGCTCGCCGCTCGCGGTCTTGCGACCGTGGAACGCGCGGCCGTACCACGAGGCGCGGCCCGTCTGGTGGAACGAGCCGACGTCCGGGCTGTCGCTGTCGATCGGCTGGGCGTCGGCGAGCGACTTGTCGTTGTTCGCGCCCGAAGCCGGCAGCGCGGCCAGCGCGGAGCCGTAGCTCTGCGGCGTGGCAAACGCGGTGTGCGCGTCCTTGGTGCTGAGCGCGTTGCCCTGCGCCTGGTCTTGCGGACCCGGCGGCATGGCACAACCGGCCAGCACGGACACGGCTGCGAGACTCCCGAATCGTCGTCGAGAAAGTCCGAATTTCATAAGCTAGTCATCACGTTTCAAGGCCGTCCCGCGCCTTGGTTGCGCGTTGCCGGATAGCCTCGGCGGTCGCAGGTAAAAGGACTCCCCGCCCGCGAAATGCGGACGAAAGCCGATACCCGGATGCAGCTCCTGAGCCGCTACCGCTGGTTTTCTTTCACGTCTGGCGCAACCTGTCCCCGGCAGCCTGACCAGACCCCACATGCCGCCATCGAACGCGATGGGCTGCATTCAGGCACGCCGGAACAACACGGCGCACAGGAACGGCGGCGTAGGCCCCACCCAGCGTCACGGCAGCAAGACCGTGGCAGGCGCGTGGCACCTGGCTGGGCAAGACGTGCGGTGCCGAACGGATCGACACCTGATTTGCCGTCTTGTAAGGCAGCCTGTTGGGCGAGCCTCGACGGACGGCACTGCTTGACGGCGATGCATCGCGACCCATTTTTTACCGCGGGTCACATCGCCCAGTGAATGCACGTAGAACGTGCGTGATGGGTCGCATTATACCTAAAACTTATTCTTGTCATCCGTTTCCCATAGAAATCCTGACCATTTCTCACCATTGATGTAATAAAGGACGATCACCCTACTCACCTCGATCCCTTGTCTGACAAGGGATTCAGCCGATCGCTGCGCGCCTCGGGCGGCGCTCCCTGCGCGCCGGTACAATCGAATCTTTGGCCGGCGCCGAGGCGGCCGCGGTTCGCTCGCGACGTTTCCTGACGTCGTGGACGTGGACGATCCCGTCCGCAGCCCGCCTCGATGCGCCCCGCCGTCCCAACAACATTTCCGTCCCCGCGTTAGCGCATGAAAGTCACGCTGATTCCCGTCACGCCGTTCCAGCAAAACTGCTCGCTGCTTGTCTGCGAAGCGACGAACCGCGCCGCCGTCGTCGATCCCGGCGGCGACCTCGACCGCATCGAAGCCGAGATCGCGAACCAGGGCGTGCAGCTCGAAAAAGTCCTGCTCACGCATGGCCACGTCGATCACTGCGCGGGCGCGAAGGCGCTGGCCGAGAAGTTCGGCGTGCCCATCGAAGGTCCGCAGGAAGACGAACGGTTCTGGATCGAGCAGTTGCCACAGCAGAGCGTGCGCTTCGGCTTCGGCCATGCGCAGGCGTTCGAGCCGGATCGCTGGCTCGTCGACGGCGACACCGTGCGTTTCGGCGACGAAGCGATGGAGGTCTATCACTGCCCCGGGCACACGCCGGGCCACGTGGTGTTCTTCAGCCGCGCGCACCGGCTCGCGCTGGTCGGCGACGTGCTGTTCGCCGGGTCGATCGGCCGCACCGACTTCCCGCGCGGCAATCACGCCGACCTGATCCGCTCGATCCGCGAAAAGCTCTGGCCGCTCGGCGACGACGTCACGTTCGTGCCGGGCCACGGACCGGTCTCGACCTTCGGCGAGGAGCGCCGCTCGAACCCGTATGTCGCGGACGGCGTACCCGGCGCAACGGGCCAGGCGCAGTGGGGCTGAAGTGGGCTGATGTCGGGCCAAGCGCTGCGAACCCAGCACCAGACAGATTGAATCAACCAGGCGAAGCAATGAATCAAGCAGCCATAGAGGAAATTTACGTCAGCACCGATGTGGAGGCCGACGGTCCGATCCCCGGTCCCCATTCGATGCTGAGTTTTGCGTCGGCGGCCTACACGGCCGACAAGCGCCTGATCGCCACGTTCTCGGCGAATCTCGCCACGCTCGACGGCGCGGCGCCGCATCCGGTGCAGGCCGCATGGTGGGAAACCCAGCCCGAGGCGTGGGCCGCGTGCCGCACCGATCTGCAGGACCCGGCCGCCGCGCTGGTCGCCTACGTCGAATGGGTGGAAAAGCTGCCCGGCAAGCCCGTGTTCGTGGCGATGCCCGCGGGCTTCGATTTCACCTTCATGTTCTGGTACATGATGCGCTTTGCGGGCCGCTGCCCGTTCTCGTGGTCGGCGCTCGACATCAAGACGCTGGCCTTCGCGATGACGGGCCTGCCGTACCGCAAGTGCATCAAGCCGCGTTTTCCGAAGCACTGGTTCGACGATCACCCGCACACGCACGTCGCGCTCGACGACGCCATCGAGCAAGGCGCCCTGTTCTGCAACATGCTCGCCGACCTGCGCGCGCAGCAGGCCGCCGCCGCCGAAGAAGGTACCGCCTCAAGGCAAAATACCGCCGTCTGAGCGTTAAGTTAGGGAAATTCCCTCGTCATCTGTGGTTTGCATTGCGTTTCGTTTTCCCGGCCTCTACCATTTGGGAATCCGGCGACGCACATGGAGGCGCATTTGACACTCGATACCTTCTCCCAGAAGATCCTGCGCCTGCTGCAGCTCGACGCGCGCCGTTCGGTGCAGGAAATCTCCGATCAAGTGGGCCTGTCCAGCACGCCGTGCTGGCGCCGCATCAAGGACATGGAGCAGTCGGGCGTGATCCAGCGCTACACGGCGCTGCTCGATCGCGAGAAGCTCGGCCTGCATGTCTGCGCGCTCGCGCATATCCACCTCACGCGTCACACGGAAGGCGGCGTCGAAGCGTTTGAGCGCGAGATCGCCACCTGCCCCGAGGTGACGGAGTGCTACAGCACCACGGGCGAGTCGGATTACATCCTCAAGATCGTCGCGCCCGACATCAAGTCCTACGACACCTTCCTGCACGAGCGCATCTTCCGCATCCCCGCGGTCGCCCAGGTGCGCACAAGCGTCGTGCTGCGCGAAATCAAGTTCGATACGCAGTTGCCGCTTTAAGCGCACTCGCGCGCACCTGAGGCGCAGACGAGCGCTTCGGCGTCAGGTGTGCGCGGCGAGCGACTTTACCGCCTCGAGCCGGCTCGCGCCGAGTTCGCGCCTGAGCGCGTCGAGATCGACGGCCTCGAGCGCGCGCGGGTTGCCGCCCGGCGCAAGCACGGCCTGAATTTCCAGGCCGGTGCTCAGGTAATGCAAGGTCACCGATTCCACCTGCACGCCGCGCGCCGCGAGCGCCTCGCGCAGCGCCGCGGCCACGCGGTCGCGCGGCGGCAGGCTCGCGACCGAGCGCGCGAGCATGTCGTCCTCGGGATCGACGTGGATCAGCGCGTCGAGCACGCGTGCATCGGTGAGCACGCGCTCGCGCGCCATCTCGGCGATGTAATGCCCCTCGGACACCGAGATCAGCGGATCGACGAGGATGTGCGCGTCGACCAGCGCGAGGTCGCCGGTTTTGCGCGTACGCATTTCGTGCACGTCGAGCACGCCCGGCGTGGAGAGCAGCAGCGCGCGCAGATCGGCCGCGGCGGCTTCGTCGAGCGCGCGGTCGGAGAGATCCTGCAACGCATCCCAGCCGAACACCCAGCCCATGCGCGCGACCATGAAGCCGACGATGGCCGCCGCGATCGGGTCGAGCAGCCGCACGCCCATCAAGCTGCCGACGATGCCGAGCGCCACCACCAGCGACGAAGCGGCGTCCGAGCGCGCATGCCACGCGTTGGCGATCAGCATGGCCGAACGCACGCGCTGGGCTTCGCGCAGCATGTAGCGGAACAGCCCTTCCTTCGACATCAGCACGAGCACGGCCACGGCGAGCGCGCTGGCATGGACGGGCGGAATATCGTCGAGATTCGCGATGCGGGTGCCGGCGCGCGCGAGCATACCCACGCCGACCGTAATCAATATGGCGCCGAGAAATAATGAAGCAACGGTTTCATAACGGCTGTGGCCGTAATTGTGATCGGCGTCCGGTTTTGCGCCGCTATGGCGATTGGCGATAAGTACGACGAAATCGGAGACCAGATCGGAAAGCGAATGCACGCCGTCCGCGATCAATGCCTGCGAATGCGCAATCACACCCACGACGATTTGCAGCACGACCAGCACCGCATTCACGGCGACACTGACCAGCGTGGTCTTGCGCGCCACGCGCTGTTTATCGGAAAACGTCTCGGCGACAGAGGAAGCCATGCTCAGGGCAGCGAGGTCACAATATCCCGATTGTAATGGCCACGCCGTCCCTAATTGTAGATAACCCTGGAATCTTCTTTTAAATCAGGCGACTACGAGAAAGCGTCGCATTCGCATTCAAATATGAACCCGAAGAGCCGGTTCAAAACGGCCTGGCTTAATCCGCCGCGACGGCCGATTGGGGAAACAGAATATGGCATCCGAACGTAAGAATACGTAAGGTAGACGCAATAGATCGCAAAATGCGGACGCAAAAAAGCCGCGCGTCATTTCCCCGTGACTGCGCGGCTTTTCTGCTGGACGGACATTTGAGGTCCGCCTGGCAAACACTGTCTGGCGATTTACTTCTGGATCAGGAATTTCTCGCGATCCTTGCCCGCGATCCAGCGCGGCGGCTTGCCACGGCCCGACCACGTGCTGCCGCTCTCGGGGTCGCGATACTTCGGCGCGACGCTGGCGCGCGAGCGGCTGGCCTGCTTGGCGGCCTTGCCGGCTGCACGGCCGCCGCCGAGTTCGGCGAGCGTGATGCCGTAGTCGGCCATTTTCTGCTTGATCTCGTCGAGGACTTCGGCATATTCACGCGCCTTCGCCTCTTCAATCTGCTGCTCCAGCTTCTCTCGCTGTGCGAGAAGTTCCTTGTATGACGACATGAGTAAAGGTGCCTTGATGGTTCGTTGATAATGGCTACCGATCTTGCGCCAGTATGCCGATTGACAGATGATTCGCCTCGGAAATTGGTGGCGAGATTAACACAGAAACGAATCCCCGGAAAAGCGCGCGCAATAAAAATAATTAAAACAGATTTCCAACTGTTCCGCAGCCCCGCAAGTCATAAAGACGCTTTCATTGCGTGCAAATCAGTATTTTTACTGAATGCCGCTTTTTCCAGATAAATCCGATTCTCACAACTGGCAACTTATGAAAATTAATTGGTAAGAATTCGCAAAACATTTCATGCGATGAGAACTTTGCATGCGATGCGTCATTTATCAGGGAATGGCGCATCGCAACAATCGAGAAAATCCCACAGATGGCGGCATCCAGTTAGAGGGATTATTCAGATAGCGTGGCGCTCAATGCAGTCGATTAGCACGGCATGCAAGGATGGCGTATCGGCCTGCGGCTCCTCGAAAACGAAGCGCGCACGCTGTCCGTCTAGCGCGAGATCGGCGCCATAGCGGTCCACGCCCAGTAACTCCAGTCCGGCGCGGCGCGCGGGATTCGCCTCGAAGGCCGCGATCAGCGCATCTTCCTCGCCGGCGTCCAGCGGATCGAGGTCGTCGATATCGTTGCCGTCGAGCCAGCCCATCGCGCCGAAACCGCCGATATAGCGCAGGCGCTCGACGTGCATCACCCAGAACGTAAAGTCGCCGAGTTCGAGATAGCGCGCCGCGTCGGGCTGATAGCGCAGGTAGCGGCGCGCGAGCGGCGAGTGCGCGTCGGCGTCGGTGGGCTCGAAAAGACCGAGCAGCGTCATGCGCGGGGCGTTCAGCACGTCCTCGCCGCGCGCGCCCGTCTGCGCGATGAGCAACCCGGCGCGCGGATCGCCCTGCAGGTTGCGCGTGTGCTCGGCAAGCCGGCTCACGAGAATCACGGGCCGGTGCTCCGTGTCGACAGCGAACGGCAGCAGCGTCGGATACGGGAAGCCGTGCGGCTCGCGCGCGTGCGTGGCGAGCGCGCCGACGGACACCTGATGCAGCAGATGCAGCGGGGCATGGGCGGGAATCTTCACGGCAGCGTCCTCGGGCGATGGAAACGGCGGAAGCGAAGCAGGCCGGCGGCGGCAAACCCGCATTCCGCGATGCCACTATTAGAGCAGGCCGCGGCGCGGCGAGCAGCCTGCGCGCGCGTTGGCTAAAATCGTCGCCTGGCTTTCAGACAGCTTATTCGCCCGGCCTGGCCGACATCGATCCGGGCCGCCGCCGTCCGCTTTCGCTGATTTCCGCCACCACAGCCGCCGCTTCGCTTATATCCAGCCGCCATCCTTCGCCGGAATTTCCCAGTGTCCAACCACGCCTCCGATCCCGCGCTCGACGCGCAGCCCGCCGCCGTCCATCGCGCCCTGCCCGCCGCCCGGCGTCACCGCGCCCGCATCGCGACGATGGCGCTCTTCTTCGTCGCCGGGATGATGTATGCCTCGTGGGGCGTGCACGTGCCGACCGTGCGCGACAAGTTCCACCTGAACGCGGCCATGCTCTCGTACGCGCTGTTCGCGGTGGCGGGCGGCTCGATTGCCGCGATGACGTCGATCGGCACCTGGATCGCGCGCGTCGGCTCGCGCCGCGCCTGCTTCGCGGGCGGCATCACGATGAGCGTCTGCGGCGCGCTGATCCTCGTCGTGCCGTACTACTGGATGCTGATCGTCGTGCTCGCGGCGTTCGGCATCGGCATGGCCACGCTCGACGTCGCCATGAACGCCGAGGCGAGCGCCGTCGAGGAAGCGGTCGGCAAGCCGATCATGTCGGGGCTGCACGGCATGTTCAGTCTGGGCGGCATGGCCGGCGCGGCGATCGGCGGCGCGCTGCTCGCGCGCGGCATGGCGCCCGCGCTGCATCTGCTGCTCGCTTCGGCGCTGGCCGCGCTGGTGCTGGCCGTGTCGTGTCCGGCGGTGCTGCCGCACGTGCCGCATGCCGCGCACGGCGAGCACGCTAAAACCGGCAATCGCTGGCGCACGCCCGCATTGTGGGCGCTCGGCGCGATCGCGCTGATCGCGCTGATCGCCGAAGGCGCGATGTACGACTGGGCGACTGTCTATATGCGCGACGTCGTGCTGTCGACGCCCGCGCTCGCGAGCGCCGCCTACGCCGCGTTCTCGGGCGGCATGGCCGTGGCGCGCTTCGCCGGCGACGCCGTGCGCGCGCGCTTCGGCGCACCGCAGCTCGTGATGGTGAGCGCGTCGCTCGCCTGCGCGGGGATGATCGGCGCACTGCTGCTGCCGTTCTCGTTCACCGCGCTCACGGGTTTCACGCTGATGGGTCTCGGCCTCGCGAACATGATGCCGGTGCTGTTCGCGGCGGCCGCGCGCGTGAAGGGCATCCACGCGGCCGAAGGGCTCGCGCACGTCGCGGGCATCGCGTACTTCGGGCTGCTGTTCGGGCCGGTGGTGATCGGCGGCATTACGCAGGTGACGAATCTCACCGTGGGCCTGTCGGTAGTCGCGCTGTGCGCCGCGCTGGTGGCGTTCGCCGCGCCGAAGGTGTTGCGGCGGCTGGGCATCTGAGCGAGGCGCCTCGCATCGCCGGTACATCCGGCAGCCTCGGGCAACGCCCAAACAAAAAGCCCGCGAGTCGAAAGACCCGCGGGCTTTTTTCATCGATGCCGATGAACGGCACGTCACGCAGCGCCGCCCGAAGGCCGCGCCGCGCACGCCGCTCTTACATCTTCACCACGTCGAGCAGCGACTTCTTGCCCGACTTGTAGTTGTACAGCGAGATCACGCCGTGCTTGAGGTCGCCCTTCGAGTCGAAGGTCGTCTCGCCGATCACGCCCTTGTAGTCCGTCGTCGGCATCTGCGCGAGGATCTTGGCCGGATCGGTCGAGTTGGCGCGCTTCATCGCGTCGACGATGATGTACACCGCGTCATACGTGAACGGCGCGTAGATCTGGATCGGCTGGCCGAAGCGCTTCTCGTACTTTGCTTCGAACTCCTTGCCAAGCGGCATCTTCTCGAGCGCCATACCGGCTTCCGAGCAGACGATGTTGTCGGTCGCGTCGCCAGCCAGGTCCGAGAGCTTGTCGGTACAGACGCCGTCGCCTGCCAGCACCTTCGCGCGCAGGCCGAGCTGCTTGGCTTGCTTGGCGAACGGGCCGCCGGTGGCGTCCATGCCGCCGTACATGATCGCGTCGGGGTTTTCGCCCTTGATCTTCGTGAGAATTGCGCGGAAGTCCACGGCCTTGTCGTTCGTCGCGTCATGCGACAGCACGTTCATGCCGAGCGCCTTGGCGGTCTTCTCGAATTCGTTTGCGAGGCCCTGGCCATACGCCGTCGAGTCGTCGACGATCGCAACGCTCTTGACCTTCAGCGTCTTCGACGCGAAGTTCGCGAGCGCCGGACCTTGTTGCGCGTCCGTTGCCACCACGCGATACGTGGTCTTGAAGCCCTGTTGCGTGTATGCCGGATTCGTTGCCGACGGCGAGATCTGCACGATGCCCGCATCGCTGTAGATCTTCGAAGCCGGAATCGACGTGCCCGAGTTCAGGTGACCCACGACCGCCACGACCTTGTCGTCGACGAGCTTCTGGGCGACCTGCGTGGCCGTACGCGGGTCAGCCGCGTCGTCCTGCGCGTCGAGTGCGAGCGTGACCTTCTGGCCGCCGATCGTCAGACCCTTCGCGTTGATCTCTTCGACTGCGAGACGCGCGCCGTTTTCGTTGTCTTTGCCCAGGTGAGCGATCCCGCCCGTCAACGGCGCAACGTGGCCAATCTTGACCGTGACGTCGGCGCTCGCCGCCGTTGCAAACGACGCGAACAGCATGGCTGCTGCGCTGATCGGCAACAGCTTGTGAAGCTTGATATTCATGTAAGTCTCCAGTTTCGAACCCAAAAGCAACGTAATCGCCCTGTGCCCCCGCGCCCCGAACGTGTCGCTCCCCGTCGGACGACCACGCAGGATGCATCCTTGATGCACCTGGCCAGTATGGTTTCGAATGCCGTTTGTGACAGCGTTCGCGCACCATACTTGCGCGCAAGTGTAGGTGATCAAATTAATTTGGGGGACTTTTTTCAGATATCGGGGCGAGTACCAATAGGCTTTCACCCGAGCCCCGCGGAAACCCCGCCGGAAGCCCGCTGCGCCTTGCTCTGCAAGGCTTCTACAAGACGTTTGCAATCTTTCGGAAAGCTGAATCCAGGCAGCTCACGACTCTTTTTTGAGATTTTTTGTGAATCAGCCTCGGCGTATTTTTTACTGCTTGACGGCAATCGGTTTTCACGCTGGAACAACCGCCAACGTTTGCGCATTTTCAGCGCGCCGCAATTGAGTTCGGATTCCTCGATAACCGCGCGCCTTTAAAGTCAGCTTTCGTTTAATTGATACCGAGGCTATGAGCGCGTATTCACCGATTCACTCGCTGCGCCTCGGTCATCGGCGAACTGGATGCATCAATTCATGTTGTCCGCGCACGCATCGACCGCGCGAAACGAACGCGCTCGACGCGTGCGAGGCGCGTGTGAGGCACGCTTCGAATAAACGAAAATATTACGATCCGCTTGCGAGCACGACGCACGCTGCAGGCAGGGCGGCGCCTATGGCAAACTGGCTCCCCGTTTTACCGGCCCAGGCCGCACACCCATTCGCGAAGAAGGAGAGCAACGTGAGCGTAACGACTCGATGGATCGACATTCCCGCCGGCAAGGACAGTTTCGGCGCCTATCTCGCCCTGCCCAAAGGCGGCAAGGGTCCCGGCATCGTCATCATCCAGGAGATCTTCGGCGTGAACGGCCATATCCGTGACGTGGTCGAGCAATATGCGCTCGACGGTTACGTCGCGATCGCGCCGGACATCTTCTGGCGCAGCGCCCCGCGCGTCGAACTCGAATACACGGGTGCCGACCGCGACCGCGGCATCGAGCTGATGAAAGCCACCGACTTCAATCTCGTCGTACAGGACATCGCGGCAACCGCCGACACGCTGCGCAAGCTGCCCGAGTGCACGGGCAAGGTCGCGGCCATCGGCTACTGCCTCGGCGGCCGTCTCGCCTATATGGCGGCGGGCAGCGGTTCGGTCGACGCGGCGGTGTCGTACTACGGCGGCGGCATTCACACGCAGCTCGATCTCGCCGACAAGATCAAGCAGCCGATCCTGTTCCACTACGGCGAACTCGATCACGGCATTCCGCTCGATCAGGTCGGCCAGGTGAAGGAGCGCTTCGCGGGCCGCGACAACGCCGACGTCTATATCTACCCGGGCGCCGATCACGGCTTCAACTGCTCGGTGCGCGCGTCGTACAACCAGAACGCGTCGGTGCTCGCGCACGGCCGCACGCTGAGCTTCCTCGCCGAGCATCTCTAAGCGGGTTTCCCGGATCATGGCGATCGCGTCGATCGCCTCGATCACCTGACAACGGCCATTGCGGCAGAATCGCTGCAATGGCCGTTTTGTTTTTTGGGCGATGCGTTCGCCCGCTGAGCCGCGAGACGGGTCTGAAACTCGCCGCGGCATTCACTCACGACGCCAACAGGGAGCGCGCGCCTTGCAGTCCGACTATCTGGAATACGACGCCATCGGCCTCGCCGAACTCGTGCAGCGCCGCGACGTGAGTCCGCGCGAGTTGCTGGACACCGCCATCGCGCGCGCCGAAGCGGCCAATCCCGCGATCAACGCCATCGTGCTCAAGGATTACGACAGCGCACGCAAACGCGCCCAGCACGTCGCGCCCGACGGCGACGGCTTCGACGCACTCGCGCAAGGGCCGCTCGCGGGCGTGCCCTTTCTCGTCAAGGATCTGGGCGCGGCCGTCGCCGGTTTGCGCATGACGCTCGGCAGCCGTCACTATCGTCATTACATTCCGACCGCCGATGCGCCCGTGGTCCAGCGCATTCGCGCGGCGGGCCTGAACATCTTCGGCAAGACCAGCGCGCCGGAACTCGGGCAGATGCCGTACACCGAGCCCGAGCTGTTCGGCCCGTGCCGCAATCCATGGAATCTCGATCACACGCCCGGCGGTTCGAGCGGCGGCGCGGCGGCGGCGGTCGCGGCCGGCATCGTGCCGCTCGCGCACGCGTCCGACGGCGGCGGTTCGATCCGCATTCCGGCCGCGTGCTGCGGCCTGTTCGGCTTCAAGCCCTCGCGCGGCAACCAGCCGACCTCGGACCTGCCGCGCCCGCCGGGCGAACTGGGCGTCGATCTCGCGATATCGCGCAGCGTGCGTGACAGCGCGCTGATGCTCGATCTGCTCGCGGGCGATCCTGGCCTCGCGCCCGGCGCGCCGGGCAGCTTTCTCGCGGCCGCGCGCGCGCCGCTCGACGGCGGCAAGCCGCTGACGATCGCCTACATCACCGATCCGCTGTTCGCCGACGCGCTCTCGCCCGACGTGCGCGACGCCCTCGACGACGCCGCGAAGCTGCTGACTTCGCTCGGCCATATCGTCGAGCCGATCGAACTGGGCATGGATTTCACGGCCACGCGCGAAGCCTTTCTGATGATCTGGTCGGTCGTCGCCGAGCAATACGTGCTGAACGCCGACACCATCACCGGCAACAAGCCGCGCCGCCAGGACTTCGAGATCCCGACGTGGGCGATGGCGCACATCGGGCGCAAGTTCGGCGAGCGCGAACTGCCCGCCGCGCTCGCCGAGCAGCAGCGCGTGACGGCGCGCTTCGACGATCTGATGAAACGCTTCGACGTGATGCTGTGCGCGTCGCTCGCGGCGCCGCCCGTGAAGATCGGCGAGCTGAAACCCACGCAGTCGGAGCGCCTGCAGATGCGCGCCGTCACCGCGATGCCGGTCGAAGCGTTGATGAGAAAACTGCTGACGGAAGCCGCGAACAAGGCGTTCGCGTGGGCGGGCTGCACCGAGATCTTCAATATGACCGGCCAGCCGGCGATGACGGTGCCGCTCGCGTGGAATGCGCGCGGTCTGCCGGTCGGCGTGCAGTTCGCGGCGCGCGAGAATCACGACGCGTTGCTGCTGCGCCTCGCCGCGCAACTGGAGGCGGCGCGGCCGTGGTTCGGCAGGCGTCCGCCTCTGCTGATGGCGCGCGTCTAGACTCGCGCGCCGCTTTCAGGCTCAGTGCGGCTTGTGCCGCGAAAGGCGCTTACGCCTTCTTGTTATACGCGCTGCACCAGCCCTTGCCCGCGACCTGCTTGCCGCCGAACATCGGGCACGGCGCGAACGCGTCGGTGGCCTTGCCCTGGTAGAACGTGCAGTTGCTGCAATCCTGGCCGGCGGCGTACTTCGCGTATTTGGCCTTGTCGACCTTGGCGGCGTCGAGCTTGTAGCCGAGCGCCTGGGACGTGGGATCGGCTTCGGATGCCTTCGGGGCATCGGCGAAGGCCTGGCGCGACAGCGCAACGGTCGTGGCGACGCCAAGGCTCGTGATCAGAAAGCTGCGGCGGGACGATTTCATGGGACTTACTCCAGTATTGTGGGCAACACCGTTCTGACGACGGCGCGCGAGAAGCATAGCAACGATGCCCCACCGCGTGAGCCTGCAATTCCGGAGATAAGAGAAGCGCGTCATCACGACGCGCACGCGCGCTCAACCCGGCCCGGCCATCTCGCAGACGCGCTGCGCAATCGCAAGCGACGCCGTGAGCCCAGGCGACTCGATGCCGAAAAGATTCACGAGCCCGCGCACGCCGTGCGAGGCGCGGCCCTGGATCACGAAGTCGGCGGCCGGCTCGCCCGGTCCCGAGAGTTTCGGACGAATGCCTGCATACGCAGGCTGCAACGCGCCGTCGGGAAGCGCGGGCCAGTAGCTGCGGATCTGCGCGTAGAAACTGTCGGCGCGGCGCGGATCGACGTCGTAATCGATCGACTCGATCCATTCCACGTCGGGACCGAAACGCGCCTGGCCGCCGAGATCGAGCGTGAGATGCACGCCCAGCCCCGCTTCGTTCGGCATCGGATAAATGAGCCGCGAAAACGGCACGCGCCCCGTCACGCTGAAGTAATTGCCGCGCGCCAGATAGAGCGGCGGAATGTGCCGCGGATCGAGTCCGCGAATGCGTTTGGCGAGCCGCGTCGCTTGAAGCCCCGCGCTGTTGACGAGCGAGGCCGCGCGGATTTCGGTCGGCGCGTCGCCGCCCGTGCGGATCACGAAGCCGTTCGCGCTCGCGTCGATCGATTCGACCGGCGATTTGAGCGCGACCACCGCGCCGTCGCGCTCGGCGTCGCCTTGCAGCGCGAGCATCAATTGATGGCTGTCGACGATGCCGGTCTGCGGCGAATACACGGCCGCCACGCATTCGAGCGCCGGTTCGAGCGCGAGCGCCTCCGAGCCGCTGATGCGCGTGAGGTCGAACACGCCGTTTTCCTTGCCGCGCGCGAGGATCGCGTCCAGTTGCGCGATCTGCGCGGGCGCGGTGGCGACCAGCAGCTTGCCGCAGCGCGCGTGCGCGACGTGACGCTCGGCGCAGTAGTCGTACAGCATCTCGCGGCCGCGCACGCAGAGCGTCGCCTTGAGCGAGCCGCGCGGATAGTAGAGGCCCGCGTGAATGACCTCGCTGTTGCGCGAACTGGTGCTGGTGCCGATTGCCTCGGCGGCTTCGAGCACGATCACTTCGCGGCCGCGCGCCGCCAGCGCGCGCGCCACGGCGAGGCCGACCACACCCGCGCCGATCACCACACATTCGATCTGGTCCATGACGCTGCGCTCGCCTCCCGCTCGCTCCGGCATCCTTCAAAAATTGTACGCCGCGCATCGGCAAGCCACCGGCGCGAGTGCGGGCGAAGGCGCGCTGGCGTACACGCATGACGCGCGCGCCGGGCGGCTTCGGGACACGATTTTCCCGGGGTCGAATCGATTTAACGCGCACGCGGCGCGAGGCGGCATTACATTTGCTGTAATAGTTTTCTCGCCCTACGCGATGGAAACCGGGCGGGGTTGTCCCCACATCCTGAAAACAAAGGGGTTTTCGTCCTTGCCGCGACGCCGGGCTTCGCCGCGATCCGGCGGCCGCAAACGCGGCGTTTGCGAACCCGGTATAGGATCGATGGTCATAACGAACCCTGCCAAGCATGGAGCCTGTCGAGATGACGTTATGGAAGACCGCCCTGAGCACCGCACTCGTCGCCGCCTGCGCGCTGGCTGCGAGCGCGCGGGCTCAGGAAACCGCACCGCCCGCAGCAGCGTCGATCACGGTGACGAATCCCGCGCCCACGGCTGCATCGGCGGCGGCGGCCGTTGCGGCGTCCGGCACGTCCGCGCCGGCTTCGCCGCTCGCGCCGCAAGGCGTCGTCAACTGGACGCTGGAAGTCGACCGCGACGGCCAGAAGATCGACAGCTTCGAGGGCTCGACCACGGTCGGCCAGGCGCGCACGGACACGCATCACAAGGTGGTCACGCACAACGTGGGCTGCAAGGATCAGCCCGCGGGCAGCATCGACCTGCAACGCACGATCACGGTGTCGCCGCTGCAAGCGAACGCCAGCGCCGCGATTCTCGCCATCGACGCCCAGGAAACGCTGGAGAACCCCGTCGCGCCGAAAACGACCGACGGCTGCAAGCTGCCGCCGCAGCCGCGCCAGGTGAGCGCGAGTCATCCGGGCCTGAACGTGCCCGCCGGCCAGTGGGTGACCTGGACGATCGTCGATCACGATCCCAAGCTCGTCTACCGGGTGCGCGCGAACCTCGCGCCGCCCGCCGCGGGGCCCTGACGGCGCACCGGTCGACCACGAACCGGAGCGCGGCCCACCGGCCGACGCCGTCCACCCCGCGTCAGAACACGTAGCAACACACGCATGCGAAATCTCGAACAACCTCTCATCGACATGGACCCGGCCCACGCCGGGGACTTCGTCGCGGTGAGCTGGAACCTGCACAAGGGCCGCTCACCGCTTGGCTTTCAGGCCTGGCAGGCCATGCGACGATGGGTGCAGTCGACCCACGCCGACGCCTGGTTTCTTCAGGAAGCGATGGCGCGGCGTCTGCCGCAGCCGGTGCTTTCGTCGACCTTCGGCGCGCCGCTCGGCGATCCGCTCGAAGACGTCTGGCAGTGCCAGGCCACCGAAATCGCCCACGCGCTCGAATTGCAGATCGCCCTCGGGCCGAACGTGTTCAAGCCGTCCTGGCGGCACGGCAACGCCATTCTGTCGCCGCATCCGCTCGACCTGGGCGGACGCTGGGACATCTCCGCGCATCGCTTCGAGCGGCGCGGTCTGCTGGTGGCGCGCGCGAGCGTGGCGGGCCAGCAGGTGACGCTGCTGTGCGCGCACCTCGCGCTCACCCGCAGCGCGCGCCTCAAACAGATGCACTGGATCGCCCACTGGATCGCCAAGGAAGCGCCGCAAGGACCGCTCGTGCTTGCGGGCGATTTCAACGACTGGCGCAACGATTCGGTGCCGCTGTTCGCCGAACACGGCCTGCAGGAAGTGGCGACGCTGCTCGGCGAGCCCGCCCGCACCTTCCCGGCGTTCTCGCCCGCGCTCGCGCTCGACAAGATGTTCGTGCGCGGCCTGCAACCCGTCGAACTCATCACGCCGCCGCAGGAAACGGCCTGGCTCTCCGATCACCTTCCTTATATGGCGCGGCTGCGGCTGGAGTGACGCGAGACGGCGGGCTCGCGCGCCGATTTCGCCGATTTTGCCGATTCCGCCGATTTCATCCTTCCCGCCGATGATTCCCACGCCGCGCGAAAACGGCGTCGGAACCGCTGAAAAACGCCCTGGGTCTGCGAAGCAAGCGCGTTAATATGTCGCGTCGCGCGCCTCGATGGCGCGCTTTTCTTGCTCCGAGGCCCGCGTGCATCACCTCGCCACCCTGCTCCAGATCGCCGTCGTCTACCTGTTCGCGCTGATCAGTCCCGGCCCGAACTTCTTTATGGTGACGCAACTCTCGCTCGCCGGACGGCGCGGTCTCGGCATTGCGTCGGCGTTCGGCGTCGGCACGGGCTCGACGCTCTGGGCCGCGCTTGCGATGCTCGGTTTCGCCGCCGTGCTCCAGCACATCGACTGGCTGTATCAGGGCGTGCGCATCGGCGGCGCGCTGTATCTGCTGTGGTTCGGCATCAAGCTGCTGCGCTCGGGCATGCGCCGCGACACGGCATCGCAGAACGCCGCGCCCAGCGCGCCCGTCGAGCCGCTGCCGCCGCCCGACCGCCGCGCGTGGTTCCGCACCTGGCGCGCGGGCTTTCTCACCTGCCTGACCAACCCGAAGTCGTGTGTGTTCTGGACCAGCGTGTTCGCGGCGGTCTTTCCCGCGCATCCGCCGACGTGGTTCTACGGCGCGGCGCTCGCGCTGGTGGCGGCGATGTCGTTCGGCTGGCACGCGGGCCTCGCGCTCCTGTTCGCCGATCAACGCACGCAGCGCGGCTACAAGCGCCTGCGCCGTCCGATCGACGCGTTCTGCGGCACGGCGCTGATCGGCCTCGCCGCCAAGCTCGCCGCCGACCGCTGACCTTTGACCGCTGACCTTTGACCTTTGACCGCCGACCTTTGCCCGATGAAGCCCGCTCGGCGTCTGCTGAAACCCGCCGATGTCTGCTGAGGCATCCTGAGCAGTTTCAAGCGTTGTTCGCGCGCCGCGAAACTGCCCCGCCGTCAGGGTCAATGGTGCGGCCTGTCAGACGATCCGGTATTATCTGGGGCGAACATTCGCAGGCGCGCCTCGTTCGCGACGCGCGCCGCTCGCGGCAAGCACGCCCGCTCCCTGGTGGAACGGGCAGGACGGCCGGATTCGAGTCGCTCTGAGCGAAATCGAATCGAAATCGGGCTGAACCGGACGCAATCGGGGCCGCATGCGGCCCGGAGCACAAAGTCCGGCACGGCCCGGCCGGCGCCAGCCGTTTTCCGCCGATCGGCAGCCAGCGCTACCCGTCACGCCAGCCGCGTACGGGCGCCAGCACGATGCCTCGGCCCACGCGAGCTTCCCTCCCCTTGCAGCGCGGCGCCGCCCATGAGGCGCGCACGCGGTAAAATGGCGGATTGCGCCTCGTTCGCATCGAGGCTGCGGGCTCGCAGCGGCACGGTCAGCGCCTGCAAAGCCACGTAGCCACCGGATGTCAGAGCCGCGCGCCGCGCATCGTCATACCGGGCCAGTCATGCATCGTCATGCGGCCGGAAGGAACGCCCCGTCCGGCGGACCTCGTTTCGCATCATCAGGAACCATGAGCAAACACACCGAAGAAACCGTTCTGAGCGTCCATCACTGGACCGACACGCTTTTCAGCTTCACCTGCACGCGCGACCAGGCCCTGCGTTTCGACAACGGCCAGTTCACGATGGTCGGCCTCGAAGTGGACGGCAAGCCGCTGATGCGCGCCTATTCGCTGGCGAGCGCGAACTACGAGGAACACCTCGAATTCCTGAGCATCAAGGTGCCGGACGGCCCGCTCACGTCGCGCCTGCAGCATCTGAAAGTCGGCGACAAGGTGCTGATCGGCAAGAAGCCCGTCGGTACGCTGGTGGCCGACAACCTGCTGCCCGGCAAAGTGCTGTGGATGCTGTCGACCGGCACGGGCCTCGCGCCGTTCATGTCGATCATCAAGGATCCGGACATTTACGACCGCTTCGACAAGATCGTCCTCACGCACACCTGCCGTTTCGTCGATGAACTCGCGTACAAGGAATTCATCACCGAAGAACTGCGCGAGCACGAATACCTGGGCGAGATCGTCCGCGAAAAGCTGGTCTACTACCCGACCGTCACGCGCGAAGTGTTCGACAACCGCGGCCGTATCACCGAACTGATCGACACCGGCAAGCTGTTCGCCGACCTCGACCTGCCGGCGTTCACGCCCGAGCGCGACCGCATCATGCTCTGCGGCAGCACGCACATGCTGCGCGACACGGTCGAACTGCTCGAAAAGGCCGGCCTCAAGGAAGGCAGCAACAACGAGCCGGGTCACTATGTGATCGAAAAGGCATTCGTCGGCTGATTTCCTCGCCGGCGGCGGCGAAAAGCCGCAGCACGCCACGCCCAAAAAACCGGAGCCCCGCGCTCCGGTTTTTTTTCGCGGTATGCACGCAACAACAACACGCATAAACTGCCCGGACAGTTACATTTTTCGCCGATTTCGCGTAGCTTCTTTGTCAGTGTTTTTCTGACAGAAATCGAGAAGACGCACGCGAGCCGAACTTCAAGCCGGCTCTCAGGTTTCGCCGCTAAAGCCTTTCCCGACTGTATCTTTTCTTATTTTGGGATATTATCGCGGCGCAACATCGGCCATTTCGGAATGCCTGGCAGAGTCTCGGTCAGGTTGTTACCGGATGTAAATTTCGTTACGCTGCGCCGAGCGAATTCGGGGTCCCGCTTTCCGACGCGGAAAGGCCACCGATTCAGCCGGCGCGGAGCCAGGAACCAGGCGGGACCGGTTCCTCAACGGGGGAAGGATGGATACGTCGACTTACGCCGCGGGCAACGCGCGCGCGCCTGGCGCTGATGCGTCCGCGGCGCGCGCCAGCCATGCGGGCGGCGGCCTCTCCTTGCTGGCCAACGCCGATGGCGCACGCGCCGCGCTCGACGCCATCGCGCGCGTGCAGCGGCAGATCGTCGCGGCCGGCGCCGCACGCGTGGACGCCGACGAGGCCGCGCGCCATCGCCTCGCCCGCGAGCTGCACGACAGCGTGGGCGCCGAACTGGCCGCGACCCGTTTCGCCATCGCCAACGTCTACACCTGGCTGCCCGCCGATGCCCCGCCGCAATGCGCCGACGCGCTCGCGCTGGTCGCCCGCTCGCTCGACGCCGCCGCCACTGCCGTGCGCCACGTGCTCGACGGCCTGCACGCACCCGAACTGGACGCGGGCCTCGCGCCGGCGCTCAAGCGCTGGACGCGCGGCTTCGCGTCGCGCACCGGCCTGAGCGCGCAATTCACCGGCGGCACCTGCGACGCACGCCTCGCGGCGCTGCCCGGCGAAGCCGCGCTGGCCGTGTTCCGCGTCGCGCAGGAAGCGCTCACCAACGTCGCGCGCCACGCCCAGGCGACGCGCGTCGAAGTCCGTCTCGACAGCACCGAGCGCGAGCTGATCCTCACCGTCGTCGACGACGGCGTGGGCCTGTCGCGCGAAGCCGCCCGCCGCGTGAAGCGCCAGAGCCGCCAGCAGGACGCGTCGCTCGCGTTCGTACACGACGACGCCGCCGGCGCCACGGGCCGCAGCTACTACGGCGTCTCCGGCATGCGCGAGCGCTGCGCCGCATTCGGCGGCACGCTGCGCGCAGCGACCGCGCAACCGGGCCAGGCCCGCCCCGGCACGAACGTCGAAGCGCGCTTCCTCTGGGACACGCTCTGCGCCGACACCGCCCCGTCTTCTCTTCCGAACTCCGCTCAGGACGCCCGCTCATGACCCTGCGCATCCTGCTCGTCGACGATCACGCCGTGGTGCGCCAGGGCGTGCGCCAGTTGCTGCTCGACCGCGGCATCGCCTGCGAAGTGATCGAAGCCCAGACCGGCAGCGAGGCGCTCGTCGCGCTCGCGCGCCACGCCTGCGACGTGGTCCTGCTCGACATCTCGCTGCCCGACATGAGCGGCATCGAGGTGCTCAAACGCGCGAAGAAAAAGGCGCCGCGCGTGCCGGTGCTGATGTTCTCGATGTATCGCGAGGATCAATACGCGGTGCGCGCGCTGAAGGCCGGCGCGTCGGGCTATCTGTCCAAGACCGTGGACGCCGCGCAGATGACGGCCGCGATCCAGCAGGTCGCGAGCGGCCGCAAGTATGTGAGCCCGGCGATGGCCGAGGCGCTCGCCGATTACGTGCTGGTCGACGCCGAGCAGCTGCCGCACGAAAAGCTCTCCGACCGCGAATACCAGACGCTGTGCATGCTCGCCTCGGGCAAGCGCCTCACCGACATCGCGCACACGCTCTCGCTCTCCGTGAAGACGGTGAGCGTCTACCGCACGCGCCTGCTCGAAAAGATGAAGCTCAACAACAACGCAGAGCTGACCTTCTACGCGATGAGCAACCAGCTCGTCGATCTCGCGCCCACCGCGAGCTTCTGAGCGGCGCGGATTCGCGCCCGGACGGGCGGTGGCGTGCGGCGTCCTCTTGCCGCACCCGGCTGCGCGCCGTCGCGCCGCACGCCTGCACGCCCGGCGCATGCAAGCGTGCGCCGTCCCACTCAGGCAACCTTCTCGCCATAAGCCCTTGATCCGGAAATGATTTCGCCGATTCGCGAAACGCCCGGCAAGGATCGCGCGCAGCCGCGCCCGTTTGCGGCGGAATCGACTGCGCCTTGCGGCGGCTTCCGACCCGATTGAGCCGGTTCCGACACGGCGATCGGATAAAATTGCAGGTTTCCCCGACATACGGCACGCAGGCGCGATCCCATCCGATCGGCGCCTCGCGCGTTCTACCTGGAGTTCCCCGCCAAATGTCCCTCTTTCGCAAGAAGAACGTCGAAAACATGCTGAAGGCGAGCGCGCAGGGCGCCGGCCTGAAGAAGGCTCTCGGCGCTCTGGACCTCACTTTCCTCGGTATCGGCGCGATCATCGGCACCGGCATTTTCGTGCTGACCGGCACCGGCGCCGTGCAGGCCGGCCCCGCGCTGATGGTCTCGTTCCTGATCGCCGCCGTGGCCTGCTGCTTCGCGGCGCTGTCGTACGCCGAATTCGCCTCGACGATCCCGGTCGCCGGCTCGATCTACACCTATTCGTACGCCACGCTCGGCGAACTGATCGCGTGGATCATCGGCTGGGATCTGATGCTCGAATACGGCCTCGCCAGCTCGGCGGTCTCGGTCGGCTGGTCGGGTTATCTGCAATCGCTGCTCGGCGGCTTCGGCGTGCATCTGCCCGCCGCGCTCACGGCCGCGCCGGGCGCGGTGCCGGGCGTGCACACGCTGTTCAACCTGCCCGCCTTCCTCGTGATGATGGGCATCACGGCGCTGCTCGCGATCGGCGTGCGCGAATCCACGCGCATCAACAACATCATGGTCGCGATCAAGGTCACGGTCGTGCTGCTCGTGATCGCCGTGGGCGCGTTCCACGTCAAGCCCGAGAACTGGCATCCGTTCATGCCCAACGGCTGGAACGGCGTGTTCGGCGCGGCGGCGGTGATGTTCTTCGCCTTCATCGGCTTCGATGCGGTCTCGTCCGCCGCCGAGGAAGTCAAGAATCCGAAGCGCGATCTGCCCGCCGGCATCATCGCCTCGCTCGCCGTCTGCGCGGTGCTCTACGTGGCGGTCGCGGCCGTGGTCACGGGCATCGTGCCGTCGGCGCAGTTCGCCAACATCGGCCATCCGGTGTCGTACGCGCTGCAGGTCGCCGGCCAGCCGTGGGTCGCGGGCTTCATCGACCTCGGCGCCGTGCTCGGCATGCTCACCGTGATTCTGGTGATGAGCTACGGCCAGACCCGCATCATCTACGCGATGTCGCGCGACGGCCTGCTGCCCGCGAAGCTCTCGAAGGTGCATCCGCGCTTCGCCACGCCGTTCTTCACGACCTGGCTCGTGGGCATCTTCTTCGGCCTGATCGGCGCGCTCGTGCCGCTCAACGTGCTCGCCGAGCTGATCAACATCGGCACGCTCGCGGCGTTCTCGATGGTGTCGATCGCCGTGCTCGTGCTGCGCAAGACGCACCCGCATCTGCCGCGCGCGTTCCGCTGCCCCGGCGTGCCGGTGGTGCCGGTCCTCGCCGTGGCGTCGTGCCTGTTCCTGATGCTGAACCTCGCGCGCGTGACGTGGATCGCGTTCATCGTCTGGCTGGTGATCGGCATGGCGATTTACTTCGGCTACTCGCGCCGCCATTCGCGCCTCGCGCATCAGCCGCACGAGCAGTAAGCGCCCGACATTCCCGGCGCGCTTTCGCTGCGCTGCAACGGCCCGTTCCGGCTTGTCCGGACGGGCCGTTTTTCATGCGCGCGCCCGGCATGGCCGCAGTGCAAAAAACGCCTGAAACACTTGCAAAAACGCTGAAAAACGCCGCTTATGGCGGGTAAAAGCCCGCGCAGCGTAAATCGGCAAAGTGTGCTTTACTGTGCCGAGCATCATCGCGGCAGCCGGAAGAACGGCAATACAGCAGCACGGCATCGGTAATTCAGCAGCACGCATTCCACGCACTGAACAGCACAGCACCAGCCGGACCCTCGTCCCCGCTTTCGCCCTCGCTTTTGTCCTCGTCGCGCGCGCCCAATCCGCGCCGCGGCATGCGCCGTCTTCCGATTCGGACGCGCGCCGGACGAAAGATCGCAGGCGGCATCTCGGGGCAAGTGGTGAACGCGGGCCAGGCCGGTCCCTGATCCTCACCGAGTGTGGTACCCGGGCGCGATGCGCGCGCGTCGCTCCGGGCGACAGGAGACAGCCCATGGCGATCAGCCTCAGCCTCACGGTCAACGGCCAGCCCGTGACCGCCGAGATCGAACCTCACACGCTTCTGGTCCAGTTTCTGCGCGAGCAGCGGCGCCTCACCGGCACGCACGTCGGCTGCGACACGGCCCAATGCGGCGCGTGCACCGTGCATCTGAACGGCCGCGCGATCAAATCGTGCAACACGCTCGCCGTGCAGTGCGACGGCATGAACGTGACGACGATCGAAGGCCTCGCCGCCAACGGCGCGATGCATCCGATGCAGGCCGCTTTCCGCGACTGCCACGGCCTGCAATGCGGCTTCTGCACGCCCGGCATGGTGATGAGCGCGGTGGCGCTCGCGCACGCGTGTCCGGGCCTGACCGAAGCGGACGTGCGCGCGAACCTCGACGGCAATCTGTGCCGCTGTACGGGCTATCACAACATCGTGAAGGCCGTGCTCCAGGGCGCCGAAGCCATGCAGGCCGCGGAGCAGCCCGCCGCGCAACCCGCCACCGCTTCGGCGGCGTGACGAGGGAGGCCGCCATGAACGCACCCGACTCCCAGCCGCGCATGATCGGCGCCTCGGTGAAGCGCAAGGAAGACTATCGCTTCCTCACCGGCGCGGGCCAGTACACCGACGACGTCGTCCTTCCCCAGCAAACTTACGCCGTGTTCGTGCGCTCGCCGCACGCGCACGCGCGCATCCGCAGCATCGACACCGCCGCCGCCAAAGCCGCGCCCGGCGTGGTGGCCGTGTTCACCGGCGCCGACGTGGCCGCCGCGGGCGTGGGCGGCCTGCCGTGCGGCTGGCTGATCCACAGCATCGACGGCTCGCCGATGCACGAACCGCCGCATCCCGTGATCGCGCACGAGAAAGCGCTGCATGTGGGCGACCAGGTCGCGCTCGTGATCGCCGAATCGTGGAAGCAAGCGAAGGACGCCGCCGAACTCGTCGAGGTCGATTACGAGGAACTGCCGGCCGCCGCGGACACCGCCCGCGCCGCCGACGACGGCCAGCCGCTCGTGCACGACGGCGTGCCGAACAACACCTGCTACACGTGGGGCCACGGCGACAAGGCCGCCACCGACGCCGCCTTCGCGCAGGCCGCGCACGTCACCACGCTCGACATCGTCAACAACCGGCTGGTGCCGAACGCGATCGAGCCGCGCGCCGTGAACGCGAGCTACGCGCAGCACGACGACAGCTACACGGTCTACGTGTCGAACCAGAACCCGCACGTCGAGCGTCTGCTGATGGCGGCGTTCGTGCTCGGGCTGCCGGAAACGAAGCTGCGCATCGTCGCGCCCGACGTGGGCGGCGGCTTCGGCTCGAAGATCTTCCTCTACGCCGAGGACGTGGCGCTCACATGGGCCTCGAAGCAGATCCGCCGTCCGGTGAAATGGACCGCCGAACGCAGCGAATCCTTCGTCTCCGACGCGCACGGCCGCGATCACGTGACGAAGGCCGAACTCGCGCTCGACAAGGACGGCAAGTTCCTCGCCATGCGCGTGCACACCACGGCGAACATGGGCGCGTATCTCTCGACGTTCGCGTCGAGCGTGCCGACCATCCTCTACGCCACGCTGCTCGCGGGCCAGTACGCCACGCCCGCGATCTACGCCGAGGTGAAGGCCGTGTTCACGAACACCGTGCCCGTCGATGCCTATCGCGGCGCGGGCCGACCCGAAGCGACCTACGTGGTCGAGCGGCTGGTCGAAACCGCTGCGCGCGAGATGCGGATCGATCCCGCCGAGATCCGCCGCCGCAACTTCATCACGCAGTTTCCGTACGCCACGCCCGTCGGCCTCACCTACGACACCGGCGACTACGAAGCCTGTCTCTCGCGCGCGCTGGAACTCGCCGACGTGAAGGGCTTCCCCGCGCGGCGCGACGCGTCGAAGGCGCGCGGCATGCTGCGCGGCCTCGGCTACTCGTGCTACATCGAGGCGTGCGGCCTCGCGCCGTCGAACATCGCGGGCGCGCTCGGCGCGCGCGCGGGCCTGTTCGAAGCGGGCGAGATCCGCGTGAATCCCACCGGCTCGGTGACGGTGTTCACCGGCTCGCACAGCCACGGCCAGGGTCACGAAACGACCTTCGCGCAGGTGGTCTCCGACCGCCTCGGCGTGCCGATCGAGCAGATCGACATCGTGCACGGCGACACCGCGCGCATTCCGTTCGGCATGGGCACGTATGGCTCGCGCTCGATCGCCGTGGGCGGCTCGGCGATCATGAAGGCGCTCGACAAGATCGAGGCGAAGGCGAAGAAGATCGCGGCGCACATGCTCGAAGCGGGCGTGGAAGACATCGAGTTCGCCGACGGCGTGTTCCGCGTCGCGGGCACCGACCGCAGCAAGACCTTCGCGGAAATCTCGCTCGCCGCTTACGTGCCGCACAACTATCCGCTCGAAACGCTCGAACCGGGCCTCGACGAAAGCGCCTTCTACGACCCGACCAACTTCACCTATCCGTCGGGCGCCTATCTCTGCGAAGTGGAGATCGATCCCGACACCGGCGAGACGCGCATCCAGCGCTTCACCGCAGTCGACGATTTCGGCAACGTCATCAATCCGATGATCGTCGAAGGCCAGGTGCACGGCGGACTCGGCCAGGGCATCGGCCAGGCGATGCTCGAGCGCTGCGTCTACGACACCGAAAGCGGCCAGTTGCTCTCCGGCTCGTACATGGACTACGCGATGCCGCACGCGAGCGACGTGCCCTCGTTCAACGTGGAAACCGCGAAAGGGACGCCCTGCACGCACAATCCGCTCGGCGTGAAGGGCTGCGGCGAGGCGGGCGCGATCGGCTCGCCGCCCGCCGTCATCAACGCGATTCTCGACGCGCTCGCGCCGCTCGGCGTGAAGGACCTGCAGATGCCCGCGACGCCGCATCGCGTGTGGCAGGCGATGCAGGCCGCTTCGTTGTCCGCTTCGTCGTCCGCTTCGTCGTCCACGGCGCAATCGTCATCGCAATCCACGTCGCAGCAACCTTGAGCGGAGGCCCACCATGTACGCATTCGACTACCAGCGCGCGGGCGACGCGCAAGGCGCCGTGAAAGCGATTGCCGCCGACGCGGACGCCAAATTCCTCGCGGGCGGACAGAGCCTGCTCGCGGCGATGAAGCTGCGGCTCGCGCAGCCGTCCACGCTCGTCGACGTCACGCGCATTCCCGAGCTGAAAACGATCTCGGTCGACGGCAAGGTCGTGAAGATCGGCGCGGCGGTCTGCCATGCCGACGTCGCCGCGAACGCGCCGATCCAGAACGCGCTGCCGGGCCTCGCGCAACTGGCCGCGCATATCGGCGACCGCCAGGTGCGCGCGCTCGGCACGCTCGGCGGCTCGCTCGCCAACGACGACCCGGCCGCCGACTATCCCGCCGCCGTGCTCGGTCTCGGCGCGACCGTGGTGACGGATCGCCGCCGCATCGCCGCCGACGACTTTTTCCTCGGCATGTACGAGACCGCGCTCGAACCCGACGAGCTGATCGTGGCCGTCGAGTTTCCGGTTCCGGAACGTTCGGCCTACGAAAAGTTTCGCAATCCGGCCTCGCACTTCGCGCTGACGGGCGTGTTCGTGGCGCAGTTCGCCTCGGGCGTGCGCGTGGCCGTGACGGGCGCGGCGCCGTCGGTGTTTCGCGCGACGGCGCTCGAAACCGCGCTCACGGCGAGCTTCACGGCGCAGGCGGCGCGCGCGGTCACGATCGGCGCGGACGGCTTGAACGGCGATCTGCATGCGAGCCCCGAGTATCGGGCGCACCTGATTCCGGTGCTCGCGGCGCGTGCGGTGACGAAGGCGCTCGGTTAGGCGCGTGCGGGAATCGGCGTCCGTTCGCGCGACTTTCTGCGCGCGCGGACGCCGGTGCTTCTCGCCCACCTTCCGCCCGCCACCAAGGAAAACGCTCGCGCAGTCAAAGGCCGCCATGCTCCCCGCCACCATCGACGACACGCTCGCGCAACTCGAAGCGCAGGGCTATTTCGCGAGCCGCGAACTGGCCACGGCGCTGTTTCTCGCGCTCAAGATGCAGCGCCCGCTGTTTCTCGAAGGCGAGCCCGGCGTGGGCAAGACCGAACTCGCGAAAGCCGCCGCGGCGCTCTGCGGCACGACGCTGCTGCGCCTGCAATGCTACGAAGGTCTCGACACGGCGAGCGCGCTCTACGAGTGGGACTATCCGCGTCAGATCATGGCGCTGCGCCTCGCCGAAGCCGCCGGCGACACGCCGCGCAACGACACGCTCTATCGCGACGAATTCCTCCTCAAGCGTCCGCTGTTGCAGGCGCTTCAACCCGATCCGCAACATCCGGGCGCGCGCCGCGTGCTGCTGATCGACGAAATCGACCGCGCCGACGAGCCGTTCGAAGCCTTCCTGCTCGAACTGCTTTCGGACTTCCAGGTGTCGATACCCGAATACGGCACGGTGCGCGCGAGCGAGCCGCCGCTCGTCGTCATCACGTCGAACCGCACGCGCGAAGTGCACGACGCGCTCAAGCGCCGCTGTCTCTATCAGTGGCTCGGCTACCCGGATCGCGCGCGCGAACTCGCCATCGTCGCGGCGCGAGCGAGCGAGACCTCGGCCGATCTGCAACGCCGCGCCGTCGCTTTCGTGCATCAACTGCGCACGATGGATCTGTTCAAGGCGCCGGGCATCGCCGAAACCATCGACTGGTGCCGCGCGCTGCACGCGCTCAGCGTGACCGAACTCGATCCGCAATCGGTGCAGGACACGCTGGGCGTGCTGCTCAAGTATCAGGACGATCTCGCGCAGCTCGACGCGCAACGGATCGCCGACACGCTCGCGCTCGCGGAGTAATGTCGATGCCGATGCCGCGCGCGCCCGCGCTTGCCACTTCGCTCACCGCCGCTTCCCGCGCATCGGACGCGCACGGCGGCCCGCCCATGCTCGCGCGCAACGTCGTGCACTTCGTGCGCGTGCTGCGCGGCGCGGGCTTGCCGATGTCGGGCGCGCGCGCCGCCGAAGCCATCGACGCGCTCGCCTTCATCGACCTCGCGCGCCGCGACGACGTGCGCGCGGCGCTGGCCGCGCTGCTCACCGCCGCGCCCGACGAGCGCGAACTGTTCGACGCCGCGTTCGCGCTGTTCTGGCGCGATCCCGACTGGGAAGGCAAGCTGCGCGCGCTGCTGCTGCCGAAGGTGCGCGGCGCGCTGCCGCCGCCGCGCCGCAATAACCGTCTCGCCGACGCGCTCGCCGCGCGGGCCGCCACGCGCGCGAACGCGCCGCACCCGCCCCCGACGCACGAGCAGCACGAACTGCGCGCGCACGCGACCTTCAGTGCCGAGGAGCGCCTGCGCCAGCGCGACTTCGACACGCTCACCGCCGACGAATGGCGCACGCTGCGCCACCTGATCCGCGCGCGCCGGCTGCCGCTCGCGACCGAGCGCACGCGGCGTCTGAAAACCTCGTCGCGCGGCACGCACGCCGATCTGCGCGCGAGCGCGCGTCATGCCGTGCGCGCGGGCGGCGACTGGACCGTGTGGAAATACCGCGCGCCCGTCGAGCGCAAGCTGCCGCTCGTGCTGCTGCTCGACATCTCCGGATCGATGAGCGCCTATTCGCGCGCCGTGCTCTACTTCTGCCACGCGCTACTGCAATCGCGCGAACGTCTGCAGGTGTTCCTGTTCGGCACGCGCCTCACCTACGCCACGCGCGCGCTGCGCGAACGCGATCCCGACATCGCGCTCGCGCAACTCGCCGCGCAGGTGGCGGACTGGTCGGGCGGCACGCGCATCGGCGCAACGCTCGCGGAATTCAACCGCCGCTGGGCGCGCCGCATGCTCGGCGGCCGCGCCACCGTGCTGATGGTCACCGACGGCCTCGACCACGACGCCACCGCCGCGCTCGACGACGAAATGGCGCGCCTGCACCGCTTCGCGCATCGCGTCGTCTGGCTCAATCCGCTGCTGCGTTACCGCGATTTCGCACCGAAGGCGCGCGGCGTGCAGGCGATGCTGCCGCACGTCGACGCGCATTATCCGGTCCACAACCTCGACTGCCTCGAAGCGCTCGGGCGCAGTCTGCGCGAGACGCCGCCGCGCGCGCCACATCAAGGAGCCACACGATGGAGCTGACCGAAACTCACACGCTGCCGGTGCCGCAGCAGCGCGCGTGGGAAGCGCTCAACGACACGGCCATCCTCAAGACGTGCATCCCGGGATGCGAGAGCATCGAGCCCGACGGCGAAAACGCGTATGCTGTCGCGCTGACCGCCGCTGTCGGGCCGGTGAAGGCGCGCTTCAAAGGCCGCATGCAGCTCGCCGATATCGACGCGCCGCGCAGCTACACGATCCAGTTCGAAGGCCAGGGCGGCGCAGCGGGCTTCGGCAAGGGCGACGCGCGCGTGACGCTCGAAGCGGCCGGCGACGACGCCACGACGCTCAGCTACACCGCCCGCGCACAGGTCGGCGGCAAGCTCGCGCAGATCGGCTCGCGGCTCGTCGACGGCGCGGCGCGCAAGATCGCCGCCGAGTTCTTCAAGCGCTTCGGCGAGCAGTTCGGCGACGAAGCGGAGCAAACCGCCAGCAACGAAAACGACAGCACAGCAACCGACCCGCCAGCCGCGAGCGCCGACGACACCGCGGCGACCGGCGACGAACCGCAAAAGAGGAAACGATCATGGACAGCGTGGATCTCGAAGTCCTGAAATCCAGCGTGCGCTGGCTCGAAGAAGGCCACCGCGCGTTGCTGGTGACGGTGGTGAAGACGTGGGGCTCGTCGCCGCGGCCCGAGGGCGCGATGCTCGTCGTACGCGACGACGGCCTCGTGGCCGGCTCGGTCTCCGGCGGCTGCATCGAGGACGATCTGATCGAGCGCGTGCGCCGCGAAGGCGTGCGCATCGCGAAACCCGAAGCCGTGAAATACGGCATCAGCGCCGAAGAAGCGCATCGCTTCGGCCTGCCTTGCGGCGGCACGATCCAGCTCGTGCTCGAACCGCTCAGCGCGGCCTCGGGCATCCGCGCGCTGCTCGACGCGGTGGAGCGCGGCGAACTCGTCGCGCGCACGCTCGACATCGCAAGCGGCCAGGCCACGCTCGGTCCCGCGAGCGCCACCGACGGCATCGATTTCGACGAGCGCCGCCTGCTGACCATTCACGGCCCGCGCTATCGCATGCTGGTGATCGGCGCGGGGCAGCTGTCGCGCTATCTCTGCCAGATCGCCGTGGGGCTCGACTATCAGGTGACCGTGTGCGATCCGCGCGAGGAATACACCGACGTCTGGGACGTGCCCGGCACGACGCTCGTGCGCACCATGCCCGACGACACCGTGATCGACATGAAGCTCGACGAACGCTGCGCCGTGATCGCGCTCACGCACGACCCGAAGCTCGACGACCTCGCGCTGATGGAAGCGCTCAAAACGCCCGCGTTCTACGTGGGCGCGCTCGGCTCGCGGCGCAACAACGCGGCGCGGCGCGAGCGGCTCAAGGAATTCGATCTGAGCGAGGCGGAACTCGCGCGGCTGCACGGGCCGGTGGGCATCTATATCGGCAGCCGCACGCCGCCCGAGATCGCCGTGTCGATCCTCGCGGAAGTCACGGCGGCGAAGAACGGCGTCTCGCTGCCGACGATCCTGCAGGTCGAAGGCGCGAAGGCCGCGCGCGAGCAGGCTGCGAGTGCCGGTTCGTGTCACGTGTGAGGCGCGCGCGGTTTCGGCCGCGTTCGGCTCGACGCAGCACGCGCGACACCGCGGCGCGCGCATGAAAAACGGGCCGCGACTTGCGTCGGCGGCCCGTAGAGTGCTGCGGGATGCAGCGAATTGCGCGCCCTCGGCGGGCGCCTGTCATCGTTGTCTTGTCGCTAAACCAGGCCGATTGGCGGCTTAGCCGAACAGCTTCATCGCCTGCGCGAGCGTGTTCGTCACGCCCCACACGAGCGGCACCAGCACGTAAAGCCAGAACACCGCCATCAGCGCCTTGTTCGAGGACTTCGTGGTTTGCACGGCTGCATTCGTCATGATGGTCGCTCCTTATTTACCGGCGGCCGCGAGTTGCGCGTCGCTCATGTGATGCTTCTCGTCGACGCGGCGCACCAGCAGATTGCAGATGAAACCGACCACCAGCAGCGAGGCCATGATGTGCACGGTCATCGTGTAGGCGTCGGCCTTCGCCACGCCGTGCGCCACCTGATACGCGCGCACGTAGTTCACGAGCACCGGACCCGCCACGCCCGCCGCCGCCCACGCGGTCAGCAGACGGCCGTGAATGCCGCCGACGAACGCCGTGCCGAACATGTCCGCGAGATACGCGGGCACGGTCGAGAAACCGCCGCCGTACATCGAAAGGATCAGGCAGTACGCGAGCACGAAGAACACGATGTTGCCGCTCTGCGCGAACTGCGGCACCGCGTAGTACAGCACCGCGCCGAACACGAAGAAGATGAAGTACGTGTTCTTGCGGCCGACCCAGTCCGACGCCGAGGCCCAGACGAAACGTCCGCCCATGTTGAAGAGCGAGAGCAGGCCGACGAAGCCCGCCGCGGCACCCGCCGTCACGGTGTCCTTGAAGCTTTCCTGGATCATCACCGAGGCCTGGCCGAGAATGCCGATGCCGGCCGTCACGTTCAGGAACAGCACCAGCCAGATCAGGTAGAACTGCGGCGTCTTGAGCGCCTGGTCGATATGCACGTGCGAGCGCGAAACGAGCTTGCCGCTGGTCGCGGGCGGCGTCCAGCCTGCGGGCTGCCAGCCCGGCGCGGGCACGCGGATCGCGATCGAGCCGATCGTCATCGAGATGAAGTAGGCGATGCCCAGCACCACGAAGGTCTGCGCGACGCCGACGCTCGTGTCGCTCGAGAAGTGCTTCATCAGCATCACGGAGAGCGGTGCGGCGATCATCGCGCCGCCGCCGAAGCCCATGATCGCGAGGCCGGTCGCCATGCCGCGGCGGTCCGGGAACCAGCGAATCAGCGTCGAAACCGGCGAAACATAACCGAGGCCCAGCCCGATGCCGCCGATCACGCCATAGCCGAGATACAGCAGCACGATCTGATGCAGATACACGCCGAGCGCCGAGACGAGGAAGCCGCCGCCGAAGCAGCAGGCCGCCGTGAACATCGTGCGGCGCGGGCCGACGCGTTCGAGCCACTTGCCGCCGAACGCGGCGGACAGGCCGAGGAACACGATCGCGAGCGAGAAGATCCAGCCGAGCGAGGTGAGCGTCCAGTCGTCGGGCGACGACTGCGTCACGCCGATCACTTTCGTCAGCGGCGAGTTGAACACCGAAAAGGCGTACGCCTGGCCGATGCACAGATGCACCGCGAGCGCGGCGGGCGGCACCATCCAGCGCGAAAAGCCGGGCGGTGCAATGGTGGCCTCCTTAGAGAAGAAGGGTGCGGGTGCGGTGCCGCGCGTCGAATCCGCAACGCTGCTCATTGGTCGGTCTCCTTGGGAAGCTAAATACGTCATGCCGTGCGCGCACGTGCCGGCGCCGCCTCGAAGGCGGCCGGCAATCGCTGAATGGGTCCCCGTAGCGATGGTTTTCCTGCGTGCGCGCACGAAGCGCTTACATGCCGAAAGCTCGGCACGCCCGAACGTTAGTGCCCGGCGCGAGTGTTGGCAATATGAGACAGAAGTGCATATGGACCGAACAGGCCCATGACGGAGGACATGAGAGCGAAGAAAAGCGCTTGACTGCGGCCCTGTGAACGGGAATCGCGCGATATTTGCGCCGCGCGTGGATCGCGCGGCTCAGGGTAAATCGTTAGCGAGGCGTGGCGTCAAAGCAACCCGACGGCGAAGGCGGCGGCCACCGATCCGGCGACCAGCACCACGCCAATCGTGCGGCGCTTGTTCAGTTCGGTCCACAGCAGCACGCCCGTCAGCGAGAGCAGGATCAGGCTGCCCGCGATGGTGTCCATCAACAGCACCCAGCCGATGCCCATGCCCACGCCGCGGTGCAGATTGTTGAGCGTGGCGAAGAAGGCGCTCTGCGTGCGCCGCACCGAGACCGTGTTGTTGCCCACCCAGTACTCGACGGCGAGGCTCTGGCGCGGCCCCATCAGCGCGAATTGCCACGATTCGGGCTGCACCACGCTTCGGTCGCCCCACGCGACCGGATGCGCCTTCTCGCGGCGGATCTTGCCGGGCTTGCCGTCGAAGGCGAGTTCGCGCTGCAGCCAGTGCGCGAGCGCCTCGGGCGACGGCGGCCGCTCCCCGGGCAGCGCCACCTGCATCTCCTTGACCTGCGGCGCGCCCGACGAAATCTTCATCGGCCCCGCGCGATGGTTGAGCAGGAAACCGGTCACGCCGAACAGCAGACCGAGCACCGCGCCCCACAGGCCCACCCAGCCGTGCACCTTGCGCAGCCATTTGATGAAAGTCGCGCGGCGCGAGCGCTGGCGACGCGCGGCGCGATCGGCAGCGTCGAGCGGTCTGGTGGACGCACCACCTGACGCATTAGCGGACGGATTGGCGGCATTGCGGGCGGAAGGCGATTCGATCGCGATCTCGTCGACACGGGCATTCACGGGAGCACTCCAGACACGGCGCCGCGCCATGCGCCGCAGCCAAGCTTACAAATGAGAATAGTTATTATTACATATTCGAAAGCCGGGCCGCCGCGAAACCCGCCGTGCGGCCGTCCGCACGCTGGGACGGCGGCGGCGCTTGACAAGCGAATAGCATGACTTTTAAGTGAGGGGATGGCGCAAAAACGCGCATGGCCGGCGCAAAAAGCCCATCGAGCAGGCGACGCACAATCGACCCGGCACGCCCCCATCAACCGCAGCGAAGCCCCCAGAAGGCCGCCATGCGCTACGTCCTCGTTGTTTGCCTTGTCCTGCTCGCGACGCCCGGCGGCGCGAGAGCGGCCGAATTGCGCTCGCCGTTCGAACCGGCCGCGAGCGCGGCGGTGGCGACCGTGACGACTGTCGCGACCGTCGCCGCATCCGACGCCGCCGAGCAGGCGCCCTACACCAACGAGGCGGAAACCCAGACCTTCACGATCAACGCCGACGGCTCCTACACCAAGACCGACACGCTCACGCTGCGCGTGAACACCGAAGCGGGCATCGCGCGCGCGGGCCAGTATTACGTGTGGTTCAACCGCGAGATGGCGCACGTCGAGATTCTCGACGCGTGGACCGAGGACGCCCGGGGCGGCCGTCACGACGTGCGTCCCGACCAGATCCGCGATGTGCAGGAAGTGCGCTCGTTCGACGCGCCGATGTTCCAGGACGTGCAGGACAAGGTGATCGTGTTTCCCGCCGTCGAGCCCGGCGCGCGCGTGCATCTCACCTGGCGCAAGACGCAGCGCGTGCCGCTCGTGCCCGGCTGGTTCAGCGACTTCACGCCGCCCGACATGGCGCCCACGCATAACTTCCGCGTGATCTACGACCTGCCCGCGAACGTGCCGCTCTACGCCGACGCGCGCGGTTTCACGTCGATTGCACCCGTCACCGCGCGCGGCCGCACACGCTACGAATTCCGCTACGACAAGCGCAATTTCGGCCGCCTCGAATATGGTTCGGTTTCCTACGTAAGCTACGGCGACCGGCTGATGGTCTCCACCTTCCCCGACTACGCGGCGTTCGCGCGCGTCTATCGCGAAGCGGCCGTCGACGCGAGCGCGCGCGACCCCGTCGTCGTGCAGCTCGCGCGCACGCTCACTGCGCGCGACGCCACCGAACGTGCGAAAGCGCAGACGCTTTACGACTGGGTGCGCCGCAATATCCGCTACGTGGCGATGAACATCGGGCGCGGCGAGATCGTGCCGCATCGCGTGAGCGAGGTGCTCGCGAACCGCTACGGCGACTGCAAGGACCACGTGGCGCTCTACGGCGCGCTGCTCGACGCCGTGGGCGTGCGCAACACGCCCGCGCTCCTCAACAGCGGCACGATCTACACGCTGCCCGCCGTGCCCGGCTTCGGCGTGATCAATCACGTCATCACGTGGCTGCCGGGCTTGCAGATGTTCGCCGACTCCACCGCGAGCAACGTCGAGTTCGGCTATCTGCCGTCGACCGACATGAACCGCCAGACCGTGCTGGCCGGCGACGGCTCGCTGATGAGCACGCCCACCACCGCCACCACCACGCGCGACAGCGATCTCGACATCACCGTGGCGGCCGACGGCTCGGCGCGCTTCGTCTATCGCCTGCAATCGGAAGGCTGGGCCGCCGAGCAGACGCGCAGCGTGCTGCGTCTGCAAACGCCCGCGCAGCGCGAGGAATCGCTGCAATGGGAATTGCGCAACGCGAATCTGCGCGGCAGCGCCACGCTCGCGTCGAGTCCGCTGGACGCGACGGGCGGCCCGCTCGTCGTCACGCTCACGGGCACGCTGGACGGCTTCGTCGATCCGCAGATGACCACGCCGGTGCCGACGCTCACGAGCCTCGTGGGCGGGCTCGACGCGAATCTGCGCTACTGGCTCGGCGAGACGCGCCGCACGCAGCCGTTCGTGTGCCGCAACGTGGAGATGACCGAACGCGCGCGCATTGCGCTGCCCGCGAGCCTGCGCGTGCTCGACGTGCCGTCGCCGCAACAGGCGGGCAATGCCTTCGTCGATTACCGCTCGCAGTATCGGCTCGACGCGCAGGCGAACGTGTTGCGCGTGACGCGCACCGGACGCACGCATTTCGCAAGCGACGTCTGCAGCGCCGACGAATTCACGCAGATGCGTCCGGCCTTCGAAACGATGGCGCGCGACCTGCGCGCGCAGTTGATCGTGAAGCCCGCGTCGAAGCCCTTGTTGACGCCCGAAACGGGCGCGGACTAGGCGCGATCGTCACACCGGCCAGAGCGGCCCTTCCTGCATCGTGCCGATCTGCTCGCGCAATTCGAGAATGCGCTCTTCCCAGTAGCGCTGCGTGTTGAACCACGGAAACGCGGCCGGAAACGCGGGATCGTGCCAGCGGCGCGCGAGCCACGCCGAATAGTGGATGAGGCGCAGCGTGCGCAGCGCTTCGATCAGATGCAGTTCGCGCGGATCGAATTCGCTGAAATCCTCGTAGCCTGCCAGCAGATCGGCGAGCGCGCGCGATGCGCCTTCGCGGTCGCCGGGCAGCAGCAGCCACAGATCCTGCACGGCGGGACCCATGCGGCTGTCGTCGAAGTCGACGAAATGCGGGCCGGCGTCGGTCCAGAGCACGTTGCTCGGATGGCAGTCGCCATGCAGACGCAACTGGCGCACGTCGCCCGCGCGCTCGAACGCCGCTTCGACGCCTTCGAGCGCGAGCCCGATCGCGGCCTGCCACGCGCTGCGCACATCGGCGGGCACGAAGTCGTGCTCGATCAGCCAGTCGCGCGGCTCGTAGCCGTAGCTCTGAATGTCGATGGACGGCCGCGCGCGATACGGCTGCGTCGCGCCCACGGCGTGGATCCGTCCGATGAATCGGCCGATCCATTCGAGCACGTCGCTGCGGTCGAGTTCGGGCGCGCGGCCGCCGCGCCGTTCGAACAGCGCGAAGCGAAAGCCCTCGAATTCATGCAGCGAACGGCCCTCCAGCACGCGTGCGGGCACGGCCGGAATCTCGCGCGCGGCGAGTTCGGCCACGAAGGCGTGCTCCTCCAGAATCGCTTCGTCGCTCCAGCGCTGCGGGCGGTAGAACTTCGCGACCAGCGGCTGCGCGTCTTCGACGCCGACCTGATAGACGCGGTTTTCGTAGCTGTTGAGCGCGAGCATGCGGCCATCGGTGCGCTCGCCCGCGGGCATCAGCACGCTGTCGACGGCGTCGAGCACGCACTCGGGCGTCAGGCGCGCGTAAGGTGCGGCCTGGGCCGAATCGGCCGAATCCGCCGGTTGCGGCTCGTCGGAGGGGAAGGAGGTATCGTCGTTCATCCCCGCATTGTGCATCTTGCGGAGCGCGGCGGCGAGCCGCAAACGTGGGGGCCTGGGAAGGTTTGGTTGCCGCGCGGCCGCGCAGTCAAACGTTAAACCGGACGGCCAGGCAGGCAGCGGGGGCAAGCCCCTTTTCGTAGATCTCGCGTAGATCGCGCGTGGAACGCGCGCAGGCAGAGGCAGACAGCGACAGACAGCGGCGCGCGCGCAGACGGGCCGGGGATCGGCCCGCGAGGCGCAGTGGCGCTCAGTGGACTTTCGCGCCGGCGGGCATGACGTGCTCGCCCGTGTCGATCAGATCTTCGAGAAAAAAGGGCTCGGTATTGAGCTCTTTCGACGCGCCGGGCTCGCCGCTGTACCACGTGACCATGGCCATGTCGCCGAGAATACGTTGCACGATGCCGCGCGCCCCATTGGGCACGGCGATATGGACGGTGCGGACGATAGAACCGATTTGCATGATGTTTCCCCGTTCCCATTGCCGGCTTTCCCGCAGGAAAGACCGGTCACTGTACTGACAAAAACCGCTGCGCACACCACCAGGTTGCGCATGCATCCAACCTGCTCCGACGGCCCGCGTGCACGACGGCATGCACGATTGCGTTCACCACGGCATGCAGCTTCGGATTCGCTGTGCAAGCGCGTTTTGGGCCAACCGGTTTCCCCATTGTTGCCTGTTTGGGCACGCCCGCAAAGCAAAAAAATAGGGGGGCCGAACAATGGCAAAGCCCGCCGCAGACGGGCATGCTGTTACTTTCGCACGCCGCGCGCCTTCGTGCAGCGTCGAATACAGCGTATTCCGTGGCGCTGTTCGGCGAATCCCGCCCGGGTCGCGAAGACCCGTCTCGCGTTGCGCGATTGCGTCGCCCACAACACTTACGAGACGCTGACTGTACCAGATGGTGAACCGGCGCCCGTCTTTCCACCCTTTCGCGTTCGGCACGCGAAGTGCGCCGGCACACACGTCCACGCGAAAGAACACGCACACGAGCGCACGCAAGCACGCGCAAGCACACACGCAGCCCCATACGCGAGCACGCGCCCAGCCGCCGAAGCCGGTGCGCCACGCGTGAAACCCACATGCAGCGAGGCTGCAACACGGGTGCACACGGGCGCGCGCAGGCGCTATAGTCCAGTCCCAAGGAGACAAACGGCGCGCCGCAAGGGCGAGCCGCCACCGACCACCCCCGATAGCGATCGGACCACCACCAGATAAACACAAGCCGTCCGGACCAGGCGCGCGCGCTGCGCACGCATCGGCGCGGCGCATCGCCCTGAGCGAAGGAATCGCTGTTCCATGTGGATCGTCCGGCTCGCACTCAAGCGCCCGTATACGTTCGTCGTGCTCGCGTTGCTGCTGTTGATCGTCGGGCCGCTGACGATCGTGCGCACGCCCACGGACATCTTCCCGAACATCGACATTCCCGTGCTCTCGGTCATCTGGACCTACACGGGCCTGCCCGCCGACGAGATGTCGCGGCGCATCGCGCTCAACTACGAGCGCGGGCTTTCCGTGGCCGTGAACGACATCGAGCACACCGAATCGACGTCGCTCAACGGCATCGCGATCGTGAAGATCTTCTTCCAGCCGCACGCGAACGTGCAGGAAGCGCTCGCCGAAGTCACCGCGCTCTCGCAGACGCAACTGCGCCAGCTGCCGCCCGGCATCACGCCGCCGAACATCCTGCGCTACAACGCCTCGACCGTGCCGATCCTGCGGCTCTCGCTGTCCTCGCAGCAACTCACCGAGCAGGAACTGTTCGACTACGGCAACAACTTCCTCAAGACGCAGCTCGCGACCGTGCCGGGCGCGAGCGCGCCGCTGCCGTATGGCGGCAAGCAGCGGCAGATCATGGTCGACATCGACCAGCGCGAATTGCAGCAGCACAATCTCTCGCCGATGGACGTCGTCAGCGCGATCAGCACGCAGAATCTGATTCTGCCGTCGGGCACCGCGAAGATCGGCGCGACCGAGTATTCGGTGCTGATGAACGCGAGCCCCGACACCATCGCGGGCCTCAACGACATCCCCGTGAAAACCACGGCGAGCGGCACGGTCTACATTCGCGACGTGGCGCACGTGCGCGACGGCTTCGTGCCGCAGACCAACATCGTGCGCGTGGACGGCCAGCGCGCCGCGCTGCTCACCATCAACAAGAGCGGCAACACCTCGACGCTCGACATCGTCGACCGCATCAAGGCGATGATGCCGCAACTGCGCAACCTCGTGCCGTCGTCGCTGAACATCGACCCGGTCGCGGACCAGTCGCTGTTCGTGCGCGCCTCGATCAAGGGCGTGCTGCGCGAGGCGCTGATCGCCGCCGCGCTCACCGCGCTGATGATCCTGCTGTTTCTCGGCAACTGGCGCGCGACGCTCATCATCGCCGTGTCGATTCCGCTCTCGATGATCACCTCGATCATCGCGCTCGCAGCGCTCGGCGAAACCATCAACATCATGACGCTCGGCGGCCTCGCGCTCGCCGTCGGCATTCTCGTTGACGACGCAACGGTCGCCATCGAAAACATCAGCCAGCAACTCGAACAGGGCAAGACGCTCGAACAGGCGATTCTCGACGGCGCGCATCAGATCGCGATTCCCACGCTGGTGTCCACGCTCTCGATCTGCATCGTGTTCGTGCCGATGTTCCTGCTCACGGGCGTCGCGCACTATCTGTTCATTCCGCTCGCGGAAGCCGTGGTGTTCGCGATGCTCGCCTCGTACTTCTTCTCGCGCACGCTGGTGCCGACACTCGCGAAATACCTGCTGCGCCATCACAAGAGCGCGGACCTTCATCACGAAACCACGCGCAATCCGTTCATGCGCGTGCACCTCGCGTTCGAACGCGGCTTCGAGCGCACGCGCGGGCGTTATCGCGCGTTTCTCGCGGCGCGCGTCGCGCATCCCGTGGGCTTCGTCACGCTCTTTCTGGCCTGTTGCGGCGCCTCGCTGCTGCTGATGCCTTTCCTCGGACGCGACTTCTTTCCGCAAGTCGATGCGGGCACCATCGCGCTGCATCTGCGCGCGAAGACCGGCATGCGCGTGGAAGAAACGGCGGTGCTCACCGACCGCGTCGACGCGCGCATTCGCGCGCTGATTCCCGCGCGCGAGCTGCATTCGATCATCGACAACATCGGCCTGCCGGTGTCGGGCATCAATCTCTCGTACAGCAACACCGGCACCATCGGCACCTCGGACGCCGACGTGCTGATCTCGCTGAACGAAGACCATCATCCGACCGCGGACTACGTGCGCAGCTTGCGCCGCACGCTCAACGACGAATTCCCCGGCGTGCAGTTCGCCTTTCTGCCCGCCGATATCGTGAGCCAGACGCTGAACTTCGGCATGCCCGCGCCTATCGACGTGCAGATCACGGGCCGCGACGCCACCGCCAACCGCGCCTTCGCCGCGCGCCTGCTCGCGAAGCTGCGCAGCGTGCCCGGTCTCGCCGACGCGCGCATCCAGCAGCCCGCCGACCTGCCGCGCATCTTCATCGACGTCGATCGCACGCGCGCGCAACAGGCGGGCTTCACGCAGAAGGACATCGCGAGCGATCTGCTCATCACGCTCTCGGGCAGCCAGCAGACCACGCCCACGTTCTGGCTCAATCCGATGAACGGCGTGAGCTACAACGTGGTCACGGAAGCACCGCAATACACGATCGATTCGCTCCAGTCGCTCGCCAACATTCCGCTCACCGCGAACGGCCGCAGCAATATTCTCGGCTCGCTCGCGAGCATGCAGCGCGAGGCGGGCGAGGCCGTGGTCTCGCACTACAACGCGCAGACCGCCGTCGATATTTACGGCAGCGCCGACGGCCGCGATCTCGGCGCGGTCTCCGACGACATCCGCAGGATCATCGACAACTCGCGCGCCCAGTTGCCCAAGGGCTCGGCCATCGAGTTGCGCGGCCAGGTGCAGACGATGAACGACTCGTTCTCCGGATTGTTCGGCGGACTCGTGTTCGCGATCGTGCTCGTCTATCTGCTGATCGTGGTGAATTTCCAGTCGTGGCTCGATCCGTTCATCATCATCACGGCGCTGCCGGGCGCGCTCGCGGGCATCGTCTGGATGCTGTTCCTCACGCACACCACGCTCTCCATTCCCGCGCTCACGGGCGCGATCATGTGTATCGGCATCGCCACTGCGAATTCGATTCTCGTCATCAGCTTCGCACGCGAGCAGTTGCGCGAACATGGCGACGCCGCGCGCGCGGCCATCGAAGCGGGCTTCACGCGCTTTCGTCCCGTGTTGATGACCGCGCTCGCGATGGTGATCGGCATGGTGCCGATGGCGCTCGGGCTCGGCGAAGGCGGCGAACAGAACGCGCCGCTCGGGCGCGCCGTGATCGGCGGCCTGCTCGTGGGCACGCTCGCGACGCTGGTGTTCGTGCCCGTGGTGTTCTCGCTCGTCTATCGCAAGCTCGCCGCGCGCCGTCAGCGCGCCATCGAACACGTCGTACCGAAACCATGACGACTTCTCCCCTTCTCACTTTCACGCCGACCGATCATGCACGCTGACGCGCCGCCTCCCGATTCTCGTGAACCTCGCGAACATCGCCGCACGCGCCGCTGGCCGCTGGCCGTCGCCGCGCTCGTCGTGATCGCGCTCGCGGCGCAAGGCATCTGGTCGCGCCACAGCGCGCACGCGGCGCTCGAACAGGACGCGCAGCATGCAAGCGTGCTGAGCGTGCAGGTGGTCTCGCCGCAGCGTTCGCAACACGCGCTCGATCTCGTGCTGCCGGGCAACGTGCAGGCCTTTCTCGACACGCCCATTTACGCGCGCACCAACGGCTATCTGCGCAAGTGGTACGTCGATATCGGCGCGCATGTGAAGGCGGGTCAGTTGCTCGCGGAAATCGACGCGCCCGAAGTGGACGATCAGTTGCGCGCGGCGCGCGCCGATCTCGCGAACGCCGAGGCCAATTACGCGCTCGCGAAAACCACCGCCGACCGCTGGACGCAGATGCTGCAAAACCGCTCGGTCTCGAAGCAGGAAACCGACGAAAAGGTCGGCGACATGCTGGCGAAAAAAGCCACGCTCGACGCGGCGCGTTTCAACGTGTCGCGGCTCACGCAGTTGCAGTCGTATCAGCGCGTGACCTCGCCGTTCGACGGCATCGTCACGGCGCGCAACGTGGACGTCGGCGCGCTGATCGACGCGGGCAGTTCGGGCGGTCCGCAAAAGGAGCTGTTTCATGTGGCGCAGGCCGACCGGCTGCGCGTCTATGCGAACGTGCCGCAAGCGTACGCGCAGCAGATCCGGCCCGGCGCGCACGCGTATCTGACGCTCAACGAAACGCAGGGCGCGCGCTATCCGGGCGTGATTGCGCGCTCGGCGGGCGCGGTCGATCCGCAGCAGCGCACGATGCTCGTCGAAGTCGACGTGAACAACGCCGATGGCACGCTGCTGCCCGGCGCCTACGCGCAGGTGCATTTCGCGCTCGACGGCGCGGCGACGCCGCTCACGCTGCCCGGCAATGCGTTTCTGTTCCGGCCGCATGGCGTGATGGTCGCGACCGTCGATGCAAACGATCGCGTGAAGCTCGTGAAGGTGACGCTCGGCACCGACTTCGGCACGCGCGTGGCCGTCGCCGACGGACTCGGCGCGCAGGCGCGCGTGATCGTCAATCCGCAGGATTCGATCGTCGACGGCACGCCGGTGCGCATCGTCGAGCCGAACGCGAAGAAAGCCGCGCCCGCCGGTTCGGAGTCGGAGGGATCATGACGCGGCGCTTTCTCGATCTCACCGCGCGGGCCTTGTGCATCGTCGGCGTGAGCGCGCTCGTCGCCGGCTGCAAGGTCGGCCCCGACTACGTACGGCCGACGGCGCAGGTCGCCGCCACTTACAAGGAAACCGACGCCGACGCAAAAGCGCTCGACGGCACCGGCTGGGCGCTCGCGCAGCCCGCCGACGGCGCGCCGCGCGGCGCGTGGTGGCAGATCTACGGCGACACCGAACTCGACGCACTGGAAACCCGCGTCGCCGAAGCGAACCAGAACGTGCAGGCCGCACAGGCGCGCTTTCGCGCGGCACGCGCGAACGTCGCGCAGCAACGCTCCAGCTTCTTTCCGGTCGTGACCGCCGGCGGCGACTTTTCGCGCGCGCGCACCTCGGAGAACCTCGCGTACACCTCGAAGGCCGGGCGCACGATCAACGACTACAGCGTGGGCCTCGACGCCACCTGGGAACCCGACGTCTGGGGACGCGTCGCGCGCAGCGTCGAAAGCGCGCGCGCCAACGCGCAGGCGAGCGCCGCGGACATGCAGGCCGTGCTGCTCTCGATGCAGGCCGAACTCGCGACCGATTATTTCGAACTGCGCGGCATCGACCGCGAGCGCCAGTTGCTCGACGACACGCTCGCCGCCTATCGCGAGTCGCTCGCGCTCACGCAGCATCGCTACGACGGCGGCATCGCCACCGACGCCGATGTCGGCCAGGCGCAGACGCAATTGCAGACCACCGAGGCGCAGGCGATCGATCTCGGCGTGCAGCGCGCGCAGCTCGAACACGCCATCGCGATTCTCACGGGACAGCCGCCTTCCACGTTCACGCTCGCTGTGCTGCGCGGCGCGCCGCTCTCGGCGCAACCGTTCGCCTCGCCGCCCGGCGTACCGTCGACGCTGCTGGAGCGCCGCCCCGACATCGCCGCCGCCGAGCGTCGCGTGGCCGCCGCCAATGCGCAGGTCGGCGTGGCCACGGCGGCGTTCTTCCCGAGCCTGATGCTCGCGGTGACGGGCGGTCTGGAGGCGACGAACTACAGCCAATGGCTCGTCGCGCCCGCACGCTTCTGGTCGCTCGGCCCGGCGCTCGCGGGCACGCTGCTCGACTTCGGCGGACGCGAGGCGGTGCGCGACGAGGCGCGCGCGCAATACGACGCCAGCGTCGCGCAGTATCGGCAAACCGTGCTCGACGCGTTCGGCCAGGTCGAGGACAACCTCGCGGCGCTGCGCGTGCTCGAACAGGAAGCCGTGGCGCAGGATCGCGCGGTGGACGCCGCGAAGCGCACGCTGGCGATCGTCGAGGATCGCTACAAGAACGGTGCGATCACGTATCTCGATGTGGTGGTCGCGCAGACCACGACACTGTCCAACGAGCGGCAGGCGGTGGCGATCGCGCGGCGGCGGCTTGCGGCGAGCGTCGCGCTCGTGAAGGCGCTTGGCGGCGGATGGCGCGCGGCGGCGCTGGATTCGGTCGATGGGGGCGCGCCGACGTCGGCGTCGGCGTCGGCGTCGGCGTCGGCTTCGGCGTCGGCTTCGGCGTCGGCTTCGGCGTCGGCTTCGGTTGCTCGCGCAACCAGCGACGCGGCCTCTTCCTCTGCTTCGTCCGCTCCTTCGCACAACTGACGCTGTCGCAGCACGCAAAACCCGCCCCACGCTGCCAATCGACGCGGCACCGATCGTGCAACAGGCGTATCGTTGCGCCTTTGCCATTTTCCGCAAGGAGTTCCAGTCGTGACCGCATCACCGGGCGCCGACCGCAAGACCGCGCCCAGCAGCGCCTCCGCCGCTTCCCCGAGCGCGACCCTTCCCTATATCGAGCGCGGCAGCCCCGCCTTCTGGCGCGCGAGTCTCGCGCTGCTGTTCGCGGGCTACGCCACGTTTTCGCTGCTCTACTGCGTCCAGCCGCTCCTGCCCGCGTTCTCGCAGACGTTCGGCGTGAGCCCCGCGCAAAGCAGTCTCTCGCTCTCGTTTTCCACCGCCGCGCTCGCGGGCGCGATCTTCGTCGCGGGCTTCTTCTCCGAAGGCTGGAGCCGACGCGCGATGATGACGGCCTCGCTCACGGCCTCGTCGCTGCTGACGCTCGCCGTCGCGTTCGTGCCCCACTGGGAAACATTGCTGGTGCTGCGCACGCTCGAAGGCATCGCGCTCGGCGGCGTGCCCGCAGTCGCGATGGCCTGGCTCGCCGAGGAAATGCATCCCGAGGGCCTCGGCCTCTCGATGGGTCTCTACGTTGGCGGCACCGCGATCGGCGGCATGGCCGGACGCGTGATCACCGGCATCTGCACCGACCTGTTCGGCTGGCGCGTGGCCGTGGCCGTGATCGGCGTGCTGGGGCTCTGCTCGATGTTCGCGTTCCGCTCGCTGCTGCCGCCGTCGCGCCATTTCGTGCCCAAACGCGGGCTCGGCTTCTCGCATCACCGCGCGGCGCTCATCCGCCACTTCGGACGGCCCGGCCTGCCCGTGCTGTTCGTGATGGGTTTCGTGCTGATGGGCAGCTTCGTCACGCTCTACAACTACATCGGCTACCGGCTGATCGCGCCGCCGTACAGCATGAGCCAGGCGGCCATCGGCGCGATCTTCCTCGTCTACCTGACCGGCGTGGTGGCCTCGCCGTGGTCGGGCCGCATGGCCGACACCTTCGGTCGCGGACGCGTGCTGATCGCGAGCCTCGCGCTGATGCTCGCGGGCGTCGTGCTGACGATGTTCACGCCGCTCTACGCGATCGCCGCGGGCATCGCGTGCCTGACGATCGGCTTCTTCGCGGGCCACGCGGTCGCGAGCGGCTGGGTCGGCCGGCTCGCGCGCGAAGCCAAGGGCCAGGCCGCGGCACTCTATTTGCTGGCCTATTACCTGGGTTCGAGCATCATGGGTTCGGTCGGCGGCCACTTCTGGGCCGGCTGGGGCTGGAGCGGCGTCGCGGGTCTGGTCGCCGTGCTGCTGGTGGCCGGGCTGGCGCTGGCAAGCGTGTTGCGCGCGCGCGAACGCGAAGGCGCGGCTTGATCGGTCAGGTCCGGCGGGGCGGCTGAGGGTGCATCAACGGTGCATCAAACGGCGCAGCCCGGATGCATTCGAGCGCGCATTCGAAGCTGCATTCGAAGCGACATTCGACGCAGCACGCATCGAATCGAAAGCTGTTCGTAACCTGAAGTCGCTGCGCGCGCGCACCGCACGGTGTCCGTCGCGACGCCGCGAGGTCCCGCCACACGGGCCTGCGCGGCCGTGCGGCGGCGCACACGCGGCACGCGTGGGAGGCGTCTCGTTTGCAAGCCTCACCTATACTCGATTCAGGCCCGCAGCCGCAGCGCCGCACGCCGTGCGACAGAAGAAAGCCGTTTGAACGCGCCGCGCCTGCCGCCCCACGAAAAAAGGAGACGAGCATGGAAGGATATTTCACGATCGGCGATTTCGTGATGATCATCCCGATGGCCCTTGCCGGCGCGCTCTTTCTCGGCGCCTTGCCCTGCGCGACCGAATTCCGGCACAACACCTTGCGCGTGATCGGCGCACTGATCGGCGCCATGGTCGCGGTCGCGCTGGTCGAAACGTTGCCGGCGCTGATGTAGCGATTCAGACGGCGCGCAACGGCGCGGACACTGCGGACGTTTGGGGGTTCCGCGTCGTCTGCGAGGTTGTCTGGCGTGGCTGACGTGCGCTTGAGTCCGCTCAGGCGCATGCAGGCGCGCCGTCATGCGCGGACGCCTGGGCGTGCCGCGCTACTTGCCGCGCATGTCAGCGCAAACCGCACTCCCCTACACCCGGCTGCAATCCCTTGAGCTGACGCGCGGCCGCGCGCCAGTACGCCTCGCGCGTCGTCGCGGATGCGGCGGCATCGTCCGCATCATCATGGTCGGCGACGAGCGCGGGCAGCGCGACCCACGGCAGCGTCGGATACAGATGATGTTGCCGATGCAGATGATGATTCATCAGCATCAAGCCGATCACGCGCGGCACCCGAAAGTCGCGCGAGCGACCCGGCTCGTCGAGCGCGACGCCGTAATGCGGCAGGTTATCCGCGAGCGACAGCCACAAGCCGCGCGCGAACATCGCCGCGGCCAGCACCGGCCACGCCTTCCCGTACAGCGCGAACGCGCACGCATACAGCGCCAGCGAGCAGAGCCAGTCGCGCCGTGCGCGGCGGCGCTTTTGCGGATCGGTCGCGTGATTCACAAAAAGACGCTGCACCTGAACGTCCTCGGCGCTCGCGCGTTCGCCGGGCGTGCCCACGCCGCGCGCGACGAGCGTGCGCGCGAGCCGCACTGGCAGAAACGCGAGCAGCGGCACGAGCAGTTCGCCCACATACAGGCCGCCAAGCAGCCGCACGTACCACGCGAGGCGACGCAGCCAGCGCGGGCCGTGTGCATCATCGACGTCGGGACGATCGAACGCCTCGCGCGTGAAGCGGTGATGCATCAGGTGTCCGAAACGCACGGCGTCGAACGGCATCGCCATGCCGATGGCCAGCAAGCGCGCGACGATTTCGTTCGCGCGTCGCGAGCGCAGCAATTGCCCGTGGATGCCTTCGTGAATCAATCCCCAGTGGATCGGCGTGGCGAGCACGACCGGCACGAGCGACGCCATCAGCGCGAAAGTCGGGCCGCCCGCCGCGCGCAACAGCAGTGGCAAACCGAACAGTTGATACGCGAGCGCAAGCGTGGCGACGGCGATGAGCGCGGTGTTGGCGCGCAGATCGGGTTTGCGTGCGGGTGTGCGCCCGGGCATGCGGCGGCCTGCCGTGCCGGCGGACGCGCGCGGCGCAGCGGCAGGCGGTGCGGACACTGCCTCGCCCAGGGTACGAACGGCGCTCGTCGACTCCATCGGCAATCCTCAGTGCAAAGACTGCCGCGACGTTAGCAGCGCTCCGTGACAGCCCCAGGACGCGCAGCCTTCGGCGTCGCAAGGCCTGTCACCGCGCATGACAACGTTGATGCCGAATAAAAAACGCCTCGCATGAAGCGAGGCGTCGGGCGTCCATCTTCACGCGTCCGCACACCGGACGCGCGCGATCAGATGTGCTGATCGGTCGACGGCTTTTCCCACAGATTCACGCCGCCTTCGGTCGCGAAACGATCAATCTCGGCCAGCTCTTCGGCCGAAAACTCGATGTTCTTCAGCGCCGCCACGTTCTCGCGCACCTGCTCCGCGCGGCTCGCGCCGATCAGCGCCGAGGTCACGCGGCCGCCGCGCAGCGTCCAGGCGATCGCCATCTGCGCGAGGCTCTGGCCGCGACGCTGCGCGAGTTCGTTGAGCTTGCGCACGTGCTCGATGTTCTGCGCGCTCAGATGCTCGCTCTTGAGCGAACCGCCGCCCGGACGGTTCACGCGCGCATCTTCCGGCACGCCGTTCAGATACTTGTTCGTGAGCAGGCCCTGCGCGAGCGGCGTGAACGCGATGCTGCCCGTGCCGATGTCTTCGAGCGTGTCGAGCAGATCGTGCTCGATCCAGCGGTTGAGCAGGTTGTACGACGGCTGATGAATCAGCAGCGGCACCTTGTACTCGGCCAGCAGTTTCGCCATTTCACGCGTCTTCTGCGCCGAATACGACGAAATGCCCACGTACAGCGCCTTGCCCTGCTGCACGGCCGTGGCGAGCGCGCCGGCGGTTTCTTCGAGCGGCGTTTCCACATCGAAACGGTGCGAGTAGAAGATGTCGACGTAATCAAGGCCCATGCGCTGCAGGCTCTGGTCGAGGCTCGCGAGCACGTACTTGCGCGAGCCGCCGCCCTGGCCGTACGGACCCGGCCACATGTCCCAGCCGGCCTTCGACGAGATCAGCAGCTCGTCGCGGTACGGACGGAAATCGTCCTTGAAAATACGGCCGAAATTGGTTTCGGCGCTGCCGTACGGCGGGCCGTAATTGTTCGCGAGGTCGAAGTGCGTGATGCCGAGATCGAAGGCCGTACGCAGAATGTCACGCTGCGTCGAAATCGGCGTGGTGTCGCCGAAGTTGTGCCACAGGCCGAGCGAGAGCGCCGGCAGCTTGAGTCCCGACTTGCCGCAAAAGCGGTATTGCATCTCCGAATAGCGTTCAGCAGCTGCTTCGTAGGCCATCGTTTGAATCCTCGACGAGAACAGGTTTTCAGGAAGTCCGGCGGCGGCGCTCGATACACGCGAATGCCGCTCCAGCAGCGGTTTGCGCCCGCTCGATACGCCGCGCGGGCTGCCATGTTAGCCAATCCGCGCGATGCGTGCAGAGGCCCATCATGTGGGATGCGAACATGGACGCCAAAGCGCGGCTCGCCTACACTGCGGCGTCCGTCCAACCCCGGGAGGTCTCTTATGATGAAAGCGGTTTCGTTCGCGCTGATCGCCTGCGGCGTGGTGCTGCTCTACTTCGGCGGCCAGTCGTTTCACTCGTTCTCGAACGACGTTTCGCGCCTCGTGACGGGCGCGCCCACCGACCGCACGATGACGTTGATCGTGGCCGGCGTGGCCGCGACCATTGCGGGCCTCACCGGTCTCGCGCTCAGCGGCCGCCGCCGCTAGCGCATCGGCTTTACATCGGCGGCACGTCTGTTTCACGAAGGGCGCGATGCGTGACGCGCGCGCCCTTTATCGTCGAACCTGCACCGTCAAACCAGCTTGACCTCGGGCTTCGAGGCCGAGCGCGAACCCGGCAGCGGCACGTTGCTCGCGCCGTGGTAGGTGTAGACGAGCGAGAACTTCACGTCGTTGCTCTGGTTCTGACCGGCCGAATGCAGCGTGTTGCAGTGGAAGAACACCACGTCGCCCTTTTGCAGCGTGGGCGACATGGCCTGCTCGATCCACGCCTGATTCTCCGGCACGTCGGAGCGGAAGAACTTGGCGGCGTCGAAGCTCGACGACGTGAACGGCGCCGTATGCGAGCCCGGCACGAACCACAGGCCGCCGTTCTCGACCGTTTCCGGCCCGAGCGCGAGCCACACGGAAACGAGGTCGTCGCGCTCGAACGACCAGTAGCGCACGTCGCGATGCCAGCCCGTGAGGCTGCCGTACGCGGGATGCTTGGTCATCATGCAGTTGTGATGCACGCGCGAGAGCATCGGCTCCTCGCCGAAATACAGCTCCATCCAGCCCGCGATTTCCGGCGACGTGGCCCACGAAGCGAATTGCGGATGACGCCCATAAGCGTCGAGCAGCCGCCGCACCGTATGACCGCCCGGCGCATCTTTCGAGTCGGGCGCGCCCGGATAACGCAGGTCGGCTTCGAATTCGACCGGCGCCTGCGCGGCCTTCAACTGCTCCTGCGCGATGCGCTTGATCTCGTCGCAACGCTCGGGCGCGACGAGGCCCGGCACGACCACGAAGCCGCGCTCGCGCAGCGCCTGCACCTGTTCTTTCTTTGACTGAACTGACATGAGACTTCCGTTATTCGAGGCCTGCGAAGGCTGCGCACCGAAGCGGCTCCGATGACGCGCGAGGCGCGCAGCAGCGGCGCCCCGAGGCCTGTTTGCCCGAGCCTGCGCCGTTCGCTCGATTGTAAAGCGTGCGGGCTCGGGCGGAGACAAGCGTTAGCCATCCGGATGATATGAGTGCGTGCGCAATCCCGCGCCGGCGGCGAACGTATCCGGAGCACGCCGATGGCGCACGCGCACCGCGATGGCGAGAAAGGGCGCGATGACATGCCTCTTTATTGAGCACACGCGGGTATTAACCGACTTTCTGGCGTCACGATTCGCGTGTAGTCTGCGCGCATGCAGTTTCATCGCACTTCACCTCCAATGCGCGGACGGACCGCCAGCCAGACCTTGCCCAGCAAGGCGCTCGCCTCTTCGGGCCGATCCCCGCGCTCACTCTTTCGCCTTGCGCACGCCCAGCGTCTCGCCGCGCGAATTCCGCTATCGTGACTTCCCTGCAAACAGGCACGTTTGGTGCTCGAAGCATCACGTCGCGCGAGGCGCACACCGAACCCGATTCCGCACACGCCATGCATACCCTTTTCGATACTCGCCGTATGACTCGCGCCGCACTGAAGGCCGCGCGCCCCCGCCGTCATGTCGTCCGCGCGCTGCGCCATCACGCCGCACGCACGCACGCGCTCGCCCAGCACGTGCGTGAAGCGCGCCCCGTCGACGGTATGCGCGCCTGGTTCCACGCGTTCTTCTCGGTGCTGCGTCAGCGCGCCGGTTCGCGCCACTTCTCGCTGCGCACGCTGCTCTATCGTCCGAACACGACGCTGCGCACGCTCGCCGCGCCCTCGACCGTCCATACGGCGCGCAACACGCGCCGGCCGCGCCGCATGGGCGCGAGCAGCGAAGGCTGGTTCGGTTTCGCGATGCGTTAAAAGACACGCGCAGAAAAACAAAACCCCGCACGGGCGCGAGCCCTGCGGGGTTTTTCATGGCGCGTGCGACGCCGCGCGAGCGGCATCGCACGACGCAGCGTGCTTACGCCAGCGCGACGACGGGTTCCGTGCCGGCGGCTTCAGCCAGCGCGAGCGCCTTGTCGGTGGCTTCCCACGAGAATTCCGGCTCTTCGCGGCCGAAGTGGCCGTAAGCAGCGGTCTTTTCGTAGATCGGACGCAGCAGGTCGAGCATCTGGATGATGCCCTTCGGACGCAGGTCGAAGTGTTCGCGCACGAGCTTCGTGATGGTCGCGTCCGAAACCTTGCCGGTGCCGAACGTGTTGACCATGACCGAGGTCGGCTCGGCCACGCCGATCGCGTACGAGACCTGAATCAGGCAGCGCGACGCGAGGCCGGCGGCCACGATGTTCTTCGCGACGTAACGGCCGGCGTAGGCAGCCGAACGGTCGACCTTCGACGGATCCTTGCCCGAGAACGCGCCGCCGCCGTGCGGAGCTGCGCCGCCGTACGTGTCGACGATGATCTTGCGGCCCGTGAGACCGCAGTCGCCTTGCGGGCCACCGATCACGAAACGGCCGGTCGGGTTCACGAGGAACTTGATGTCGCCCTTGATCAGGTCGGCCGGCAGGACCGGCTTGATGACTTCTTCGATCACGGCTTCGCGCAGCGTGCCGAGGTCGATGTCCGGCGAGTGCTGCGTGGACAGCACGACCGTGTCGATCGCGTGCGGCTTGCCGTCGACGTAGCGCACGGTGACCTGCGACTTCGCGTCCGGACGCAGCCAGGGCAGACGGCCGTCGCGGCGCAGGTTCGACTGGCGCTCGACCAGACGGTGCGAAAGGTGGATCGGCAGCGGCATCAGCTCGGGCGTTTCGTCGCATGCATAACCGAACATCAGGCCCTGGTCGCCGGCGCCTTGATCGAGGTTGTTGTCGTGCGCGCGGTCCACGCCCTGGGCGATGTCCGGCGACTGCTTGTCGTAGGCGACGAGCACCGCGCAGCCGCGGTAGTCGATGCCGTAGTCGGTGTTGTCGTAGCCGATGCGCTTGATCGTGTCGCGCGCGACCTGGATGTAATCGACGTTGGCCGTGGTGGTGATTTCACCGGCGAGCACGACGAGACCCGTGTTGCAGAGCGTTTCCGCTGCAACGCGCGAGTATTTGTCTTGCGTAAGGATGGCGTCGAGAATCGCGTCCGAGATCTGGTCGGCGACCTTGTCCGGATGGCCTTCCGAAACGGATTCGGAGGTGAAGAAATAATCGTTTGCCACGTGTAAGGCTCCTTGTAGCTGGTGACGGTGGTACTCACGTTGCCAGCTTCGGGCCTCGAAGCGGCGACGCTTTAGCGGATTACCAGACCGGCGCGCCTGCAGATCGGTCGAAAAGAACGATGTGCGGCAAACCGGCTTCGCCCCGCAAGTTGTCAGTTAACTCGGCGAAGCCCGTATTATAGCGACTTCCCTAATTTGTCGCAGAGTCGCCGCGCGTGTTGTCAATCGCCTTCTCCAGTTCGTTTACGCCAGTCTTGGGAGCCGCATCATGCTCGGCAAGCTAGGCTCCCGTTTCGCCATCGGCCTGCTCAAGCTGTTCGCGATCTTGCCCTATGGCTTCGTCGCGCGCCTCGGCGACGGCCTCGGCTGGCTGCTTTATCAGATCCCGAGCCGCCGCAAGCGCGTCGTGCACACCAATCTGCGCCTGTGCTTCCCCGAGTGGAGCGACGAGAAGCGCGAGGACGTGGCGGGCAAGCATTTCCGCCAGGCCATCCGCAGCTATATGGAGCGCAGCGTGCAGTGGTTCGGCTCGGCGAAGAAGCTCGAAAAGCTGATCCAGCTCGACAGCGAAGTCGATCTCACCGATCCCGATCTGCCGCCCACGCTGTTCCTCGGCCTGCATTTCGTGGGGATCGAGGCGGGGTCGATGTTCCTGAACTACTCGCTGCATCGCCCGTGCGGCTCGCTGTATCAGCCGTTCTCGAACCCCGAGTTCGAAGCCGCCGCGAAAGCCGGCCGCAGCCGCTTCGGCGCCGAAATGGTCAGCCGCGCGGACAGCGCGCGCGCCGTGCTGCGCTGGCTGCGCGACCGCAAGCCCGTGATGCTCGGCGCCGACATGGACTACGGCATGCGCAATTCCACCTTCGTGCCCTTCTTCGGCGTGCCCGCGTGCACGCTCACGGCGGTCGGGCGTCTCGCGAAAGTGGGCCATGCGCAGGTCGTGCCGTTCATCGGCGAGGTGCTGCCCAATTACAAAGGTTATCGGCTGAAAATCTTCAAACCTTGGGACAATTACCCGACCGGCAACGACGAGGAAGACGCGCGCCGCATGAACGCCTTCCTCGAAGAGCAGATTCCGCGCATTCCCGAGCAGTATTACTGGGTGCACAAGCGCTTCAAGACGCGGCCGCCCGGCGAACCGAGCGTCTACTCGTAAGCGTCTCGCCACGACCGAAGGCGCGCGGGCGCGGGTCCGCGCGTCGCTTACAATAACGGCATGAAACTCAAATTCACCAAGATGCACGGCGCGGGCAACGACTTCGTCGTGCTCGACGGCTACAGCGAAGACCTCGCGCTCACGCCCGAGCGCGTGCGCGCGCTCGCCGACCGCCACTTCGGCGTCGGCGCCGATCAGTTGCTGCTGGTCGAAAAGCCGACCGTCGACGGCGTCGACTTCCGCTATCGCATCTTCAATTGCGACGGCGGCGAGGTCGAGCATTGCGGCAACGGCGCGCGCTGCTTCGTGAAATTCGTGCGCGATCGCAAGCTCACCACGGCGGACCGCATCCGCGTGCAGGTGCAGAACGGCATCATCTCGCCCGCCATGCAGCCGAACGGCGAAGTCGTGGTCGACATGGGCAGCCCGGTGTTCGAACCGGCGCGTCTGCCGTTCGACGCGAGCGGTCTCGAAGGCCGCCGCGAAGGCAACGACACGCTCTGGCCGATCGACGTGAACGGCGAGACGCGCTGGATCTCGGCCGTGTCGATGGGCAATCCCCATGCGGTGCAGGTCGTCGATGACGTCGAGGCGTATCCGGTGCTCACGGAAGGTCCGCTCGTCGAAACGCATGCGCGCTTCCCGAACAAGGTCAACGCCGGTTTCATGGAAATCGTGTCGCGCACCGAAGTGCGTCTGCGCGTGTTCGAGCGCAGCGCGGGCGAAACGCTCGCGTGCGGCACGGGTGCGTGCGCGGCGGTGGCGGCGGGCATTCGCCGCGGTCTGCTCGATACGCCCGTGAAGGTGCACACGCACGGCGGCACGCTCACGATCGACTGGGACGGCGCGCGCGACGAAAACGCATCGCTCTTCATGGCCGGTCCGGCCACGACCGTCTTCGAAGGCGAGATCGAGCTGACGGTCTGAGTCGGCTCGGGCCGCCCGAGCCACTGCGGCACACGCAACACCCATCGGCAGTACACATCAGAAGCACCGCAGCATCGCATCACGCATGGCGCGCCGCCGCGCGCCGCTTCTTCACCGAAAGCGTCTACAACATGAACGATCGCGAAGTCGCCGACTACCTGCTCGCCCACCCCGATTTCTTCGTCGAGCACGCCGAACTGCTGGCGACGATCAAGCTCGGCAATCCGCACGGCAAGGCCGCCGTGTCGCTGCAGGAGCGCCAGATGGAAATGCTGCGCGAAAAGAACAAGCACCTCGAACTGCGCCTCGCCGAGCTGCTGCGCTACGGCCACGAGAACGACGGCATCGCCGCGCGCTTCGTGCGCTGGACTTCGCAGGTGGTCGCCGAGCGCGATCCGCATGCGCTGCCGCGCACGATCGCCGGGCAATTGCGCGCCGAATTCGACGTGCCGCTCGCGGCCCTGCGCGTCTGGGACGTCGCCGACGCCTATGCGCAAGCGGACTTCGCGAAGCACACGGGCGAGGAAGTGCGCCTGTTCGCCAACAGCCTCGACGTGCCGTATTGCGGCGCGAACACCGGCTTCGAAGCCGCGCAGTGGCTCGCCGCCGCGCCGGGCGCCGAAGGCGAGGAGCAGCCGACGCAGTCGGTCGCGATCGTCGCGCTGCGCCGCCGCGCGAACGACGAGGAAGGCGACCCGAGCGGCGACGCGTTCGGGCTGATCGTGCTCGGCTCGCCCGATCCGCGCCGCTTCCACGACGGCATGGCCACCGATTTCCTGCGCCAGATCGGCACGCTCGCGAGCGCGGCGCTCTCGCGCCTGCTGCCGCACTGACGCAGCCGCACTGAATTCGCACTGAAGCCGTGAACGCGCCCGATCCGATCGCCGACTACCTTGCCGAGCTCGAGCACGTGCGCCGCCTGTCGGCGCACACGCTGCGCGCCTACGCGCACGAACTCGACGAGCTGAAGAAGCTCGCCAAGGGCCGGCCGCTCGAACGCGTCGAAGCCGCCGAGGTGCGCGGCGCGGTGGCGCGCGCGCACGCGGGCGGCCTCGCGGCGCGCTCGATCGCGCACCGGCTGTCGGCGTGGCGCGCGTTCTATCGCTGGTATGCGGGGCGTGTCGAGCTCGACGCAAATCCCGTCGCCGCCGTGCGTGCGCCCAAGCGCGCGAAGACGCTGCCCAAGGCGCTGTCCGTCGACGACGCCACGCGCCTCATGGAGGCGCCGAATCCCGCGAGCACAGGCGCGGACAGCCTCGAAACGCTGCGTGACCACGCGATGCTCGAACTGTTTTACTCGTCGGGCCTGCGCCTCGCGGAACTGGTCGGACTCGACGTGCGCTACATCCGCCGCGACGGTTACGAGTCGTCGAGCTGGTTCAAGCGCGACGCCGCCGAAGTCGAAGTGCACGGCAAGGGCAACCGCCATCGCGTCGTGCCGGTCGGCAGTAAGGCGCTCGCCGCGCTCGACGCCTGGCTCGCGGTGCGCGACGCCTGGATCAAGCACGACGACGCGCCGCTGTTCGTCTCCGTGCGCGGCAACCGCATGGCGCCGGGCGTGGTGCGCGAGCGCGTCAAGCGCGCGGCGCTCGCGGCGGGCATTCCGGCGAACGTGCATCCGCACGTGCTGCGGCACTCGTTCGCCACGCATCTGCTGCAATCGAGCGGCGATCTGCGCGCCGTGCAGGAACTGCTGGGCCATGCGAGCATTTCGGCCACGCAGGTCTACACGTCGCTCGATTTCCAGCATCTCGCCAAGGTCTACGACAACGCCCATCCACGCGCGAAGAAGCGCGATTAGGGGCAATCAGACGGAGGCAATCAAGCGGCCTCCGCCGCGACCGGCCCGAACACTCCGGCGCGCGCGTGATCCTGAGCGACACGCGGCGCGCCCGCAAGCGGCAGGCGCAACGCCCGCCGCCGCATCACCTTTAGCGAAGCCATCATGAATATCGTCACCCTCAAGCCGTCGAAAGAAAAATCCCTGCTGCGCCGCCATCCCTGGGTCTACGCGAACGCGATCGACCGCGTCGAAGGCAAGCCCGCGTCCGGCGCCACGGTGATCGTGCGCGCCCACGACGGCCGCTTCCTCGCGCGCGCCGCCTACAGCCCGCATTCGCAGATCCGCGCGCGCGTCTGGAGCTTCGACGAAAACGAACCCATCGACCACGCGTTCTTCAAGCGCCGCGTGCAGCGCGCGCTCGCCCATCGTCAGGCGATGGTGCGCGACACCGGCGCCGTGCGTCTGATCTTCGGCGAGGCGGACGGTCTGCCCGGCCTGATCGTCGACTGGTACACCGAAGACGTCGCGCAGAACCCGCGCGGCCAGCTGGTCTGCCAGTTCATGGCGGCGGGCGTCGAGGCGTGGAAGGACGCGATCGTCAACGCGCTGACCTCGGCGACCGGCTGCCCGAACGTCTACGAGCGCTCGGACGTCTCGATCCGCGACAAGGAAGGGCTCGAACAGATCACCGGCCTGCTCGCCGGCGACGAACCGCCCGAAACGATCATCGCGAACGAAAACGGCGTGCGTTATCACGTCGACGTGCGCAACGGCCACAAGACCGGTTTCTATGTCGATCAGCGCGACAACCGCGCGCTCGTGCAGACCTGTGCGCAAGACCGCGACGTGCTCAACTGCTTCTGCTACACGGGCGGCTTCTCGCTCGCGGCGATGAAGGGCGGCGCGAAACGCGTGGTGTCGATCGACTCGTCGGGCGAGGCGCTGAACACCGCGCAGAAGAACGTGCAGGCCAACGGCTTCGACGCCGGGCGCGCCACCTGGCTCGACGCCGACGCGTTCAAGACGCTGCGCCGGCTGCACGAAGAAGGCGAGCGCTTCGACCTCGTGGTGCTCGATCCGCCCAAGTTCGCGGCGTCGCGCGAGCACGTGGACCGCGCCGCGCGTGCCTACAAGGACATCAATCTGACCGGTTTCAAGCTGCTGCGCCCGGGCGGCCTGCTGTTCACGTATTCGTGCTCGGGCGCGATCGACGCGGAGCTGTTCAAGAAGATCGTCGCGGGCGCGGCCGCCGACGCGAAGGTCGATGCGCGCATCATCAAGCGCCTCGGCGCGGGCGTCGATCATCCGCTGCTCACGGCGTTCCCGGAAGGCGAGTATCTGAAGGGCCTGCTGTTGCAAATCGCCTGAAGCGGCCTTATCTGCGGCTGGGTTCGCGAGCGGCGCTGTTCATCGCTATGCACTCGAAGTCGGGATGCGAAGCGCGGATTCGACCCCGAATCGCCTTCGCGTGTCCATTGAATCGAAGCCGCGCCAGCGCCCTCGCCGCAGATATGTTTCAATAGCTGGTTATGTTGTAACACCGCGAGATTCCGGCACGCGGGCGCTTGCGCCGCGCCGCCCATACGAGACACTTACCAGGCAAAGAGCATGGCAAACAGCATGATTCCCGTCACCATCCTGACCGGCTTCCTCGGCAGCGGCAAGACCACGCTGCTCAAGCGCATCCTCGGCGAAAACCACGGCATGAAGATCGCCGTGATCGAGAACGAATTCGGCGAAGAGAATATCGACAACGAAATTCTCGTGCAGGACAGCAACGAGCAGATCATCCAGATGAGCAACGGCTGCATCTGCTGCACGATCCGCGGCGACCTCTCGCGCGTGCTCGCCGACCTCGCGCAGCAAAAGCGCGACGGCAAGCTCGACTTCGAGCGCGTCGTGATCGAGACGACGGGCCTTGCGAATCCGGGTCCGGTCGCGCAGACCTTCTTCATGGATAACGAGATCGCCGACGAATTCCTGCTCGACGCGATCATCACGCTGGTCGACGCCAAGCACGGCAACAAGCAGCTCGACGAGCACGAAGTGGTGCAGCGCCAGGTCGGTTTCGCCGACCGCCTGTTCATCACGAAGGCCGACCTCGTCGACGCGAAGGAAGTCGCCGACCTGCGTCACCGCGTGCTGCACATGAACCCGAAGGCGCAGGTGCGCGAGGTGAATTTCGGCGAAGCGGACATCAAGGAAGTGTTCGATCTGCGCGGCTTCAACCTGAACGCCAAGCTCGAAATCGATCCCGACTTCCTCGCCGAAGACGAGCACGACCACGCGCACGATCATCACGATCACGGCCATGAACACGGCCACGGTCACGATCACGGCGACCACGCCGATTGCGATCACGACCACGGCAAGTGCACGCACGAAGGCCACGACCACGGCCATCACCACCACCACGCGCACCACGACGACAAGATCAAGTCGTTCGTCTACCGCAGCGACAAGCCGTTCGATCCGAACCGCCTCGAGGACTTCCTCGGCGGCATCCTGCAGATTTACGGCGAGCGCCTGCTGCGCTACAAGGGCGTGCTCTACATGAAGGGCGTGGACCGCAAGGTGGTGTTCCAGGGCGTGCACCAGATGATGGGCAGCGACCTCGCGGCCAAGTGGCTGCCGGTCGAGAAGAAGACCAGCAAGATGGTGTTCATCGGCATCGAACTGCCGCAGGACCTGATCACCGACGGCCTCGACGCCTGCCTCGTGAAGTAAGCGACGCGCGCTGAATGCGACGCCCGGCTTCGCGCCGGGCGTTTTTGTTTGTGCGCGCCACGATCGTCTGGCGAACGAAGGCCTGACAGCGCGCGAGTTCACGGCCGGCGCCAGCGAAAACCCGCTCGCAAGTGCGCCTAACGCGCCTCCTGGCGGCCTCAAAAGCGCCTTTCCGGCGCCGATTCACGCATCGAGCGTCAAATAACGTACCCGACCATCGCTTTTTCACGATTGGCGCGTTATATTTTCTGGATATCGACCGGCAGACGAATGCCGCCGACGCAGGGATTTCCCGCTTGCGGCGCGAGTTTGCGGTTCGGTTACAATACGGCCCCACTGGAAGACAGGGCGCCCGCCGGAAATAGCTCGATAAGCTATCCGGAAAAAACGCGCCTCCCCGGCCGCGCATCGCGTCGCAGCGCGCAGCCGGTACGAAATATGCCTCAGGAGCATCTGAAGAACGGTTTCCAGAGGAGTTCGGCCCCGCAGCGGCGCTCAGGCGTCACCGACAATGCACCGTCGTGCCCGCCAGCGCGCAGTTTGGCGCGCGAGCAGCGCGCGCCAAACGTGGTCAAAGCCACTGCGGGCAACACCCAAGTGCAGGCAAGATGTGCCAGTTTTGCCTCACTCATTGAAGAAGCAAGCCAGATGACGACGAAACGACTCTTGACCGAAGCCGAAATCCTGAAGATGAGCGACAAGGATTACATGAACGAGGATCAGCTCGCCTTCTTCAAGAACCGGCTCGAACAGCTGCAGGCGGAAATCCTCCGCAATGCGGGCCAGACCACCGAGAATCTGCGCGAAACCGTGATCGTTCCCGATCCGGCCGACCGCGCGACGATCGAAGAAGAGCACGCGCTCGAACTGCGCACGCGCGACCGCGAGCGCAAGCTGCTGAAGAAGGTGCAGCAGTCGCTCGCGCGCATCGACTCCGGCGACTACGGCTGGTGCGAGGAAACGGGCGAGCCGATCGGCATCCCGCGTATGCTCGCGCGCCCGACCGCCACGCTCTCGCTCGAAGCGCAAGAGCGCCGCGAACTGCGCCAGAAGCTGTTCGGCGACTGATTGGCCGCCGGCGGCGCCGCGTGGCGCGTGCCGGATCGACTGCCTTCTTTCGAAGCGCACGGAGTCCCGTGCGCTTTTTCATTTGCGTTTCGCTTCCTCCCCGCCCGCGCTTTCCCGTTCCCTCCCTCATTGCTTTGCGCCTCGCGAACGACCTGAGCGCCACGCCGGATCGCATGCCGACACGGCTTTTCTGCGCTGTCAGACCTTGAACTGCCCGCTGCCGCCCTAAACTTCTACCGACACGCCCGCTCGCGCGCCTCGCGCCGCGTACGGCGCGTCACCGGATCCGCAAGCGCGGCGCACATGCCGCCGCGCGAAGTCCACGCAACACGCTGGCATCAACGGTAAAAAGGAACGCACATGGAGCAATATCACGGCACGACCATCGTATCGGTGCGACGCGGCGACAAGGTCGCCCTCGGCGGCGACGGTCAGGTCACCCTCGGCAACATCGTCATGAAGGGTGGCGCGAAGAAGGTGCGGCGCATCTACGGCGGCAAGGTCATGGTCGGCTTCGCCGGCGGCACCGCCGACGCGTTCTCGCTGCTCGACCGCTTCGAAGCCAAGCTCGAAAAGCATCAAGGCAATCTCACCCGCGCGGCCGTCGAGCTCGCGAAGGACTGGCGCACCGACCGCATGCTGCGTCGTCTCGAAGCGATGCTGATCGCCGCCGACGCCAGCACCACGCTCGTCATCACCGGCAACGGCGACGTGCTCGATCCCGAAGAAGGCATCTGCGCCATCGGTTCGGGCGGTGCGTATGCGCAGGCCGCGGCCCGCGCGCTCATGCAGAACACCGACCTCTCGCCGCGCGAGATCGTCGAAAAGTCGCTCGAAATCGCCGGCGACATGTGTATCTACACGAATCACAACCGCGTGATCGAGACGATCGAGTAAGCGTACCCAGACCGAACCGACGAGAAGGAATCAGGATGAGCACCATGACCCCCGCCGAGATCGTCTCGGAACTCGACAAGCACATCATCGGCCAGGCGAAAGCGAAGAAGGCCGTGGCCGTCGCGCTGCGCAACCGCTGGCGCCGCCAGCAGGTCGCCGACCCGCTGCGCCAGGAAATCACGCCGAAGAACATTCTCATGATCGGGCCGACGGGCGTCGGCAAGACCGAAATCGCGCGCCGTCTGGCGAAGCTCGCCGACGCGCCCTTCATCAAGATCGAAGCCACCAAGTTCACCGAAGTGGGCTACGTGGGCCGCGACGTCGACAGCATCGTGCGCGACCTGATCGAAATCGCCGTGAAGCAGACGCGCGAAACGGAAATGCGCAAGGTGCGCAGCAAGGCCACCGATCAGGCCGAAGACCGCATTCTCGACATCCTGCTGCCGAGCGCGCGCCCGGTCGGCTTCGGTTCGTCGGATGCGTCGGCGTCGGCGCCGGCCGACGGCGGCGACAACGCCACGCGCCAGACCTTCCGCAAGCGCCTGCGCGAAGGCCAGCTCGACGACAAGGAAATCGAACTCGACGTCGAGATGCCGCAAGCGGGCATGGACATCATGGGGCCGCCGGGCATGGAAGACATGACCGAGCAGATCCGTTCGATGTTCGCCAACCTCGGCGGCGGCAAGAAAACGCGCCGCAAGGTGAAGGTCAAGGAAGCGCTCAAGCTGATCACCGACGAAGAAGCGGCCAAGATGCTCAACGACGAAGAGGTCAAGCAGAAGGCCGTGCAGAACGTCGAGCAGAACGGCATCGTGTTCCTCGACGAAATCGACAAGATCGCCTCGCGCAACAACGAAGGCAGCGGTGGCGGCGAAGTCTCGCGCCAGGGCGTGCAGCGCGATCTGCTGCCGCTCGTGGAAGGCACCACCATCAACACGAAGTACGGGATGATCAAGACCGATCACATCCTGTTCATCGCGAGCGGTGCGTTCCATCTGTCGAAGCCGAGCGATTTGATCCCCGAATTGCAGGGCCGTTTCCCGATTCGCGTGGAACTGGAATCGCTGTCCGTGAAGGACTTCGAAGCGATTCTCGTCTCGACCGACGCCAGCCTCGTGAAGCAGTATCAGGCGCTGCTCGCGACCGAAGACGTGCAGCTCGACTTCGCGGAAGACGGCATTCGCCGCCTCGCGGAAATCGCCTACTCGGTCAACGAGAAGACCGAAAACATCGGCGCGCGCCGCCTCTATACGGTCATCGAAAAGCTGCTGGAAGACGTGTCGTTCGCGGCCGGCAACCACGCGGGCCAGAGCGTGACGGTGGACGCCGCCTACGTCGACAAGGCGCTCGGCGAAGTGGCGCAGGACGAAGATCTGTCGCGCTACGTGCTCTGACCTTCAAGCGTCTCGCCAACGAAAAAAGCCCTGCGATGCAGGGCTTTTTTCATGGCTGCGCCGTGACGCTTACTGCTTGACCGGGCGCTTCGCGAGCTTGCGTTGCAGCGTGCGGCGGTGCATGTTGAGCGCGCGCGCCGTGGCGGAGATGTTGCCGCCGTGCTCGGCCAGCACGCGCTGGATGTGCTCCCATTCGAGGCGCGCAACCGACAGCGGCGTGGGATGCTCGATGGCCGCTTCGGCTTGCAGCGCGCTCGCGTCGCTTTGCAGTGCCGAGAGAATCATTTCGACGTTCGCGGGCTTGGCCAGATAGTTGTCCGCGCCGTCTTTCACCGCCTGCACTGCCGTGGCGATGCTCGCGTAACCCGTGAGCACCAGCATGCGTGCGTCGGGCTGCAGGTCGCGCAGCGGCGCGATCAGCGACAGGCCCGAGTCGTTGCCCAGATGCAGGTCGACGGTGATTTGCGCAAACTTCTGCTGGTTGGCGAAACGCACCGCCTCGTCGGCGTTGTGCGCCTGCTGGACCTGATAACCGCGTCGCGTGAGACCGCGCGTCAGGATGTCGGAGAAGACTTCGTCGTCGTCGATCACCAGAAAATTCATATCGCTCATGCCACTTTCTCCGTGTTGTTTAGGCCGCGTCGGGCCGGGCCGGCCCCTCGCCTGATTCAATATCCGGACCCTTGGCCGCCGCGCCATCGCGCGAGCCCGCAACCTGGTCCGTCTCGCCCGGCGATGCCGGCGCCTGTGCCGGGCCGCCCGTTTTCACAGGCACCCGCAGCACCGCACGCGTGCCGCGCGCCTTGCGCGCGCGCGTGCCGCCGCCCACCGCGGCCGCAGCACTCGCTGCGACTCCTCCACTGCTCCCTTCGGACGCGCCGCCCTCGGACGCCGCGCCCGCCGTCGTCGCGTCGGTCAGTTCGATCGAACCGCCCAGCCGCGCCGCCGACGAAAACGCCAGATAGAGCCCGACGCCGTGACCGCCCTGTGTGCTGTCAACGGGCGCGGCGCCCAGCGAGGCGCGCAGTGAAGCCGGAATGCCCGGCCCCGCGTCGCAGACTTCAAAATCGATAAAGTCGTTCAGGCGCGGCGACGGATACGCGCGCAGCGAAACGAAGTCGCGGCTCGCGCGCGCGGCGTTGTCGAGCAGAATGGTGAGGATCTGGCCGACCGCAACGGTGTCGTCGAGGCTCAGGTCGGCGGGCGGTTCGCCCTGCAGCTCGAACTTCACGTGCGGATGGCGCAGCCGCCATTGCTCGACGAACGGCCCGAGCCATTCGCCCACAAACTGACGGCTGCCCGCCGACGAGGCGCGGCTGCGCAGGCGCGCGAGCGCCGAGGTACAGAGCGTGATCTGCTTGTCGAGCAGTTCGAGGTCGGCGCCGTAGGGCGCGAGGCCCTGGTCGGTGCGCGCGATGTCGCGCAGCTCTTCGGTGAGCATGGAAATGGTGGAGAGCGGCGTGCCGATCTCGTGCGCGACCGTGGCCGCCTGCACGCCGAGCGCGACCGCGCGTTCGTCGCGCAGGAGACGCTGCTGCGCGTCGGCGAGCGCGTATTCGCGCTGGCGCAACGCGCGCGACATCCGCGCGACGAACCAGACGATGAGCGCCACGCTCACCATGAAGTTCACCCACGTGCCGGCGCGGTAGTAATCGAACAGGTTCGACGGGTTGTCGAGATTGAGCGGTACGTTGTCGAAGCCGAGCAGCACATAGCAGGCCACCGCGAAGCACGCGAGCCACGCCGTGAGATACCAGGGCAGCACGGCCGCCGCGATGGCGAGCGAAGGCAGATAGAGCGAGACGAACGGATTGGTCGTGCCGCCCGACAGAAACAGCAGCGCCGAGAGCGCGCCGAGGTCGACCCAGATCTGGCCGAACAGTTCGAGATTGGATTCGGGACGATCCTGCGTGACGCGCAGCCAGGTGACGCCGTTGAACGCCACTTCGAGGGCGATCACGAACAGCATGGCAGGCAGCGGCAATTGCACGCCGAAGAAAAATTGCACGAACGCAATCGTGCAGAGCTGGCCGATGATGGCGAGACTGCGCAGCCAGAACAGATGGCTGAGATTGACGCGAGCACTGACGGTTATTCGATGCATGCTGTCAGTTTACCTGTTCGTACTTGTCCGATTCCTTAACCTGAGCAGCTTTGTTTGAATATTGCTCATAGTCGAATCTGCTCGAAATAGATTTGCCTGAAGCCGCGTTAATCATCTAAGGCCAATAAAACATGCAAACGGATACTCACGATCCGCTTCAGCCGGTAAGGAATCTCTTCCTCGATTTCGTCGATGCCGCCGTGCGGGCGGACCCGGCACAGACGGCTTCCAAAGAAGCCATTGCACTGCTAACCAATACGCGCGCCACGCTGCTCGCGCTCGGCGACGACGCGCTGGTCGGCATCGCCGCCGAGGTGAAGGATCCCGCCAAAGCCCACGCCGCGCTGCGGATTGCGCTGGCCGCGGCCCGTCTCGCACCCGCTCGCGCGGCGGCGCAGTTCGCCGCCGGACTGGCCCTGCAATTCGCGAATCGTCATGCCGATGCCGTCGAACCATACCGCCGCGCGCTTGCAATCGACCAAACGTTTCCAAATCTTCGCAACAATCTTGCAATCTCTTTGATGCTTATCAATTCTGAGAGAAGCGAGATCGATTGGCTTCTCGAAGAAGCCGTCGCGGCCGATCCGAACGACAGTCGGGCATGGGTCAACCTCGCGTTGCTGCGTCCGACCGACATCGATCTTGCGCGACCTCATGACGCAGCCCGGCGGGCCGTCGCGCTCGCGCCGCACGACCCGCTCGCGCTCAACAACTACGCGATGGTATGCAAGGAAGCGCAAGACTGGGACGAAGCGGAACGCATGGCGCGCGCCGCCTGCGAGTATGCGCCCAACGGGGCTTCGTCGCGTTTCAATCTGGCGATTCTGCGGCTCGTGCGCGGCGGGTATGCCGAAGGCTGGGCCGGACACGAACTGCGCTGGCAAGGTTCGCGCGAACTCGCGGCGGGACGGCCCGCGTTTCCGAAACCGCAATGGCGTGGCGAACCGCTCGCCGGGCGCACGCTGCTGCTATGGGGCGAACAGGGCATGGGCGACCTGCTGCAGTTCGCCCGCTACGTGCCGATGCTCGCCGAACGCGTGCATCGCGAAGGCGGCAAACTGGTCTGGAATTCGTTTCCGCAGATGGGCGCGCTGCTCTCGCGCAGCCTCGGCGCCCACTGCGATCTCTATTGCGCGGGCGGTCCGGTCGAAGCGCTGCCGCCGTATGACTGCGAGGTGTCGCTGCTGAGCCTGCCGTTCCTCTTCGAGACGCGCGACGACACCATTCCCGGCCCCGCCGCCTATCTCGCGCCCGATCCGGCGCGCGCCGCTTACTGGCGCAAGCGGCTCGCCGACGATGCCGGCGAGCGCCGCCTGAAAGTCGGCCTCGCCTGGACCGGCAGCCTCACGCATCAACGCAATCCGTTCCGGCGCGTCGGGCTGGAGCGCTTCGCGCAGGCGTTCGCGGGCATGCACGCCGACGTGGCGTTCTACTCGCTGCAGCCGGGCGCGCAAGCCGATGTCGACGCGGCGCGCGCGGCGGGCTTCGAGATCGCCGATTACAGCGCCGAATGGCCGGACTTCGACGACACCGCCGCCTTCGTCGACGGACTCGATCTGGTGATTTCGGTGTGTACGTCGGCGGCGCATCTGGCGGGCGCGCTCGGCAAGCGCGCGTGGGTGCTGCTCGACGTGAATCCGCATTGGGTCTGGCAGCTCGATCGCCGTGACAGCCCGTGGTATCCGAACACCACGCTGTATCGGCAGAAGCAGTTCCGCGACTGGCAGCCCGTGCTCGACGCCGTCAGCGCCGATCTGGCCGGGCTCGCGCGAGCGCATCGCGAGGCGCTCGCTTAGGCCGGGGTCCATTCAGAGGCTCGATTTGGCCCGGTTCGACGAACCGGCGCACGGCGTCAGCGGCGCTGCGCGCCTCCAGACGGCGCCTGCCCCGAGGCGACCGCGGCGGCGAGACATTCGGGACACAGACAGCGGCCGCGCGGATCGAGCTGGCTCGCGGGCAATGCAGGCAGCGACTTGCACCAGCAGTCGAACGGCTCGGCGTGGCGGCCGCAGTCGAAGCGGTTGCCGCAGCGCGGACAGCGGACGCTGCGGGTCGTGTCCGAAGAGGTGTCCCGAGTCGCGGACTGCGTGGCGGCGTGGGGCCTGGAGGCGGTCATGGCGCGCTCCTCGTGTGCCGGCGTCGGCGGTAGGGAAATGATGCCACAGCGCGGCGCGCGTCCGGGCAGCCGCGCGGCCCGTTGGTTCCAGACAACGCATCGCGGACTGTCCGCCGCCCATTCCCCACCGCGACATCGCCGCTCAAAGGAATAAATTTCCCGATATCGACGATGAATTAGTGCATTTTCCCAAAATTACGAGCGCGGCTGTAAGCCTGCCGCACTGCAACGGCGCCTTCTCTAAAACCCGGTCGCAAACCCTGTTGCGCCGCGCCAGTCCTGTACAATTCGGCCTGTTTGACCCGCACAGACCCGCGCGGCCGGTTTCGCCGGATTCTTCGCGCTTTTCGTCTCGTTTTTGTCCCGTTTTCTGTCCAGTCTCCGTCGCCATGTCCGAGCCTCTCGACCTCACGCAGATCGCGCCCACCCTGAAAGCCGAAATTCTGGCCGAAGCGCTGCCCTACATCCGTCAGTACCACGGTAAGACCGTGGTCATCAAATACGGCGGCAACGCCATGACCGAAGAGCGGCTCAAGCAAGGCTTCGCGCGCGACGTGATCCTGCTGAAGCTCGTGGGCATCAACCCGGTCATCGTGCACGGCGGCGGCCCGCAGATCGACACGGCGCTGAAAAAGATCGGCAAGCAAGGCACCTTCATCCAGGGCATGCGCGTCACGGATGAAGAAACCATGGAAGTCGTCGAGTGGGTGCTCGGCGGCGAGGTGCAGCAGGACATCGTCACGCTGATCAACCATTTCGGCGGCCACGCGGTCGGCCTGACCGGCAAGGACGGCGGCCTGATCCACGCGCGCAAGCTGATGATGCCGGACCGCGACAACCCCGGTCAGTACATCGACATCGGCCAGGTGGGCGAGGTCGAGGCGATCAACCCGGCCGTCGTGAAGGCGCTCCAGGACGACGCGTTCATTCCGGTCATTTCGCCGATCGGCTTCGGCGAAGACGGTCTGTCGTACAACATCAACGCCGACCTCGTGGCGGGCAAGCTCGCGGTCGTGCTCAACGCCGAGAAGCTCGTCATGATGACGAACATCCCCGGCGTGATGGACAAGTCGGGCACTCTGCTGACCGATCTTTCGGCGCGCGAGATCGATGCGCTGTTCGAAGACGGCACGATTTCCGGCGGCATGCTGCCGAAGATCTCGTCGGCGCTCGACGCGGCCAAGAGCGGCGTGCGCTCGGTGCACATCATCGACGGCCGCATCGAGCACTCGGTGCTGCTGGAAATCCTGACCGAACAGCCGTTCGGCACGATGATCCGCTCCCACTGACGCCCCTCTGCGTTGGCGGCGCCTCGCGCGCCGCCAACGCTGTCTCCCCCATGAACGTGAATCGCCCGCAGTCCAGGTCGCCCAGGCGGCGGCCGACGCGCGCCGCACACCGCCCCGTCTGGCTGTTCGACCTCGACAACACGCTGCACGGCGCGTCGCGCGCGGTCTTTCCGGCCATCAACCGCGGCATGACGCAGTACATCATCGACTCGCTGGGCGTGAGCCGCGACGTCGCGAACCATCTGCGCACGAGCTACACGCACCGCTACGGCGCGGCGCTGCTCGGCCTGCTGCGCCACCACGCCATCGATCCGCACGATTTCCTCAAGGTCGTCCACACCTTCGACGATCTGAGCGCCATGCTGCACGCGGAGCGCGGCCTCGCGCGCATCCTGCGCGCGTTGCCCGGCCGCAAGATCGTGCTAACCAATGGTCCGACCGGGTACGCCCACGCGGTGCTCGACGCGCTCGGCATCGAGCGGATCTTCGAGCGCGTGCTGGCCATCGAGCACATGCGCACGCGCGAGCGCTGGCGCGCCAAGCCCGATGCGTCGATGCTGCGCAAGACGCTGCGCGACATCGGCGTGGCCTTCGAGGACGCGATTCTCGTCGAGGACACGCGCGGGCATCTGAAGCGCTACCGCCGCCTCGGCATCCAGACGGTGTGGATCACCGGCCACCTTCCCGCAGCGCTCGCACGCGGCGGGCGGCCTCACTATGTCGACCATCGCATTCGTTCGCTAAAATCGCTGGGACGCGGACTGCGGACAGGGCAACTGCGGGGCCAATCGCGCAAGCCACCGCGCAGCTTCACCGGCACGTATCGGCACGTAACAGACTGACCGCGAACGCCAACAGCGAACGCCGACCGCGCCGCGCCCGACGGACCACGGGCGCGTCATGCAGCACGCAGCACACGAATCCGGAGCCGGCGCTGACGCCAGCGCGCATCCGGACGCACACCACACCGCAAGATTCGACGGCCCGGCGGACTCGCCGCGGGCCGCGATCCGGACTCAGGGGCGACATTCATGCAGCCGACCGAAACGCGTGACGCAGTCGTAGCAGCAGAATCACCGGACTCAGCCGACGCACCGCCGCGCCGCGCCAGCCGTCCGAAGCCGGGCGAGCGCCGCGTGCACATTCTCCAGACGCTCGCCGCCATGCTGGAAGCGCCGCGCGGCGAGAAGATCACCACCGCCGCGCTCGCCGCGAAGCTGGGCGTCTCCGAAGCGGCGCTGTATCGCCATTTCGCGAGCAAGGCGCAGATGTACGAAGGGCTGATCGACTTCATCGAGCAGACGCTGTTCGCGCTCGTGAACCAGATCGTCGCGAAGGAGCCGAGCGGCGTTTTGCAGGCGCGCGCCATTGCCTTGATGCTGGTCCAGTTTTCGGCGAAAAATGCCGGCATGACGCGCGTGCTGACCTGCGAAGCGCTGGTGGGCGAGCACGAGCGCCTCGCCGAACGCGTGAACCAGATGCTCGACCGCATCGAGGCCACGCTGCGCCAGTGCCTGCGCGTGGGCATCGCCGAACTCGCGGAGAGCGCGTCGGCCAACCCCGGCGCAGCGGCCGCGCCAAAAGGTTACGATCCGGCGGTGCGCGCGAATCTGGTGGTGCGCTACGTGATCGGCTGCTGGCACCGTTACGCGCAAAGCGGCTTCACACGCTCGCCCAGCGAGCACGCCGACGAGCAGATTCGCGTGATTCTTCAGTAGCGCGGCCGCGCCCGCTCTTTCCGCCTGTTTTGCGGCACGTTCGGCGCGTCTTATCGCCTGTCGCGGCCGTGCGCTTCGTTTCCGCCCGTAAGGAGAAGAACGCATGAACCGTCCCGACACCCGTCCCATTCCTCCCGCCGCCCTGTCCATCCTCGCGGGCCTGTCCGCGCACTGGGGCTGGCTGCTCGCGCGCGGCATCGCCGCCATCGTGTTCGGCGTGCTCGCCTTCATGTGGCCCGGCTTCACCGTCATCACGCTCGCCATCGTCTGGGGCGCCTATGCGATCGTCGACGGCGCGTTCGCGCTGCTCTACGGCGCGCGCGGCGGCGGCACGCGGCGCTGGACCTACGTCGTGGTCGGGCTGATCGGCGTGATCGCGGGTCTCGTGGCGCTCTTCTGGCCCGGCGAGACGGCCATCGTGCTGGTGATGATCATCGGCTTCTGGGCGCTCGCGGTCGGCGTCTTCGAAATCATCTACGCGTTCCAGTACCGCCGCGCGATCGCGCATCCGTGGGCGGTCGGCCTCTCGGGCCTGCTCTCCGCCGCCGTGGGCTTCTTCATCGTCATGTTTCCGGGCGCGGGCGCGCTCTCGCTGATCTGGGTGATCGCCGCCTACGCCGTGCTCTACGGCATCCTGATGATCGTCGCCGCCTTCGGGCTGCGGCGCTGGCGCAACACGCATCCGAACGGCGGCTGAGCTTGCGTTGGGGTTGCGCTGATACAGCGTCGTAAGGGCGGCGGCATCGCACGCCGCCCGCCCGCGCGCCGCTCCAGCGACAACCCGTCCGCCGCATTGACGCCGGCATTTTCCGCTATACTCTGCCTTCACTTGCTTCACCCACGCGCCGATTTGCTGACTCGATTGCGGGCGCGTGAACTCCCACGGCATGGGCCCGGAGTTCGATATAAATGCGGCTAAAGAGGTCGTCAGCTGCGCCAACTCCTTCGCACTCCGCGCTCGCCGACACCGTTTAGCCGCCCGAAAAACACAGGCGGAACGAATGGAATCGATCGGCATCGTCGCTCCTCAAACACTGCATTTCGACGAGCCTCTGCAACTGCAGAACGGCACGGCGCTGGCCGGGTACGACCTCGTGGTCGAAACCTACGGCACGCTCAATGCCGCCCGCAGCAACGCGGTGCTCGTCTGTCACGCGCTCAATGCGTCGCACCACGTCGCGGGCGTCTACGCGGACAACCCCAAAGACGTCGGCTGGTGGGACAACATGGTCGGGCCGGGCAAGCCGCTCGACACCAACCGCTTCTTCGTGATCGGCGTGAACAATCTGGGCTCGTGCTTCGGCTCGACCGGCCCGATGAGCATCGATCCCGCCACCGGCAAGCCCTGGGGCGCGAAATTTCCCGTCGTGACGGTCGAAGACTGGGTCGACGCGCAGGCGCGCGTGGCCGATCGCTTCGGCATCGAGAAGTTCGCGGCGGTGATGGGCGGCAGCCTCGGCGGCATGCAGGCGCTGGCCTGGAGCCTGCGCTATCCGGACCGCCTCGGCCACTGTCTGGTGATCGCCTCCACGCCCAAGCTCTCCGCGCAGAACATCGCGTTCAACGAAGTGGCGCGCTCGTCGATCCTCTCGGACCCGGACTTCCACGGCGGCGACTACTACGCGCACGACGTGAAGCCGAAGCGCGGCCTGCGCGTCGCGCGCATGATCGGGCACATCACCTATCTCTCCGACGACGACATGGCCGAAAAATTCGGCCGCGCGCTGCGCCGCGCCGAGGGCGCGCAGAACGAGTACAACTTCAACTTCGACGTGGAGTTCGAAGTGGAGTCGTATCTGCGCTACCAGGGCGACAAGTTCGCCGACTACTTCGACGCCAACACCTATCTGCTGATCACGCGCGCGCTCGATTACTTCGATCCCGCCCGCACCTTCGACGGCGACCTGACCCGCGCGCTCGCGCACACGAAAGCGAAATATTTCGTGGCGAGCTTCTCGACGGACTGGCGTTTCGCGCCCGCGCGCTCGCGCGAACTCGTGAAGGCGCTGCTCGATCACAATCGTCAGGTGACCTACGCGGAAATCGACGCGCCGCACGGCCACGACGCCTTCCTGCTCGACGACGCGCGCTATCACAACGTGGTGCGCGCCTATTACGAACGCATTGCTGCTGAGGTGGGCGCATGAACCAGAGCGCTTTCGACAGTCTTTCCGCCCGTCCCGACTTCCGCACCATCGCGCGCTGGATCGAACCGCGCTCGAAGGTGCTCGACCTCGGCTGCGGCGACGGCGCGCTGCTTTCGCTGCTCTCCGAAGAGCTCGAATGCACGGGCTACGGCATCGAGATCAACGACGCGGGCGTGCTCGCCTCGACGAAGAACGGCATCAACGTGATCCAGCAGAATCTGGAAGACGGCTTGCGCCTGTTCGAAGACGCGAGTTTCGATTTCGCGATTCTTTCGCAGACGCTGCAGACCATTCACCAGACCGCCGCGATCCTGCGCGAGACGGCGCGCGTGGGCAAGGAATGCATCGTCTCGTTCCCGAATTTCGGTTACTGGCCGCACCGGCTTTCGGTCCTGCGCGGTCGCATGCCGGTCTCGAAGTCGCTGCCCTACCAATGGCACAACACGCCGAACGTGCGCGTGCTCACGGTGAAGGATTTCGAGGCGCTCGCGCCCGAAGTCGGCATCGAAATTCTCGATCGCGCCGTGCTGCATGGGGGCCAGACCGTGCGTTGGGGTGTGAACTGGCGTGGTAGTCTTGCGGTCTATCGCGTGAAGAAACGCTGACGCCGGGACCGGCGCCGCGCGTTTCTCGCCGAATTCATCTCGATACACACGCGCCGCCGCCCGACGACATGCCGAATCCGCCCCAAGAGGCCACCAAGCAGGACGCACACGAGGCGCGCCACGCGCCCGACGCGCACGACACGCACGACGTTGGCGCTCACGACGCGCACGACCTGTCGGCTCACGAAGACCATCCGGGCTGGCGCGCGTACCTGAACACGCACATGCTGATCTGCGTGTTTCTGGGCTTCACCTCGGGGCTGCCGCTCTTCACGCTCGTCTATCTGGTGCAGGCGTGGCTGCGCTCCGAGGGCGTCAATCTCAAGGAAATCGGCCTCTTCGCGCTGATCCAGTTTCCCTATACCTGGAAATTCGTCTGGGCGCCGCTGATGGACCGCTACGTGCCGCGTCTGCCGGGCTGGAAGCCCGGACGCCGCCGCGGCTGGATGCTGGTCACGCAGATACTCGTGGCGGGCGCGATCGCCGCGCTCGGTTTCGTCTCCCCGAAAGAGTCGATCTGGACCGTCGCCGCGCTCACCGCGCTGGTGGCGTTCTTCGGCGCGAGCCAGGACATTTCGGTCGACGCCTACCGGCGCGAACTGCTCAAGGACACCGAACAGGGTCTGGGCAACGCGGTCCACGTGAACGCGTACAAGATCGCGGCGCTCGTGCCCGGCTCGCTCGCGCTGATCCTCTCCGATCACCTGCCGTGGAGCACGGTGTTCGTCGTCACGGCGGCGTTCATGATTCCCGGCATGATCCTCTCGCTGGTCGTGACGGAGCCGGAGATTCACGGCGCGCCGCCGAAGAATCTGCGCGAAGCCATCGTGCAGCCGTTCGCCGAATTCGTGAACCGCGACGGCCTCGCCGCCGCGCTGTTCGTGCTCGCGTTCATCTTCCTTTACAAGCTCGGCGACACGATGGCGACCACGCTCTCGACGTCGTTCTTTCTCGACATCGGCTATTCGCGCACCGAGATCGGCGTGATCGCCAAGATGACCGCGTTCGGCGCGAGTCTCGCGGGCGGCATTCTCGGCGGCATCGCGCTGGTAAAGATCGGCATCGGGCGCGGCTTGTGGATCTTCGGTTTCCTGCAGATGATTTCGACGCTCGGCTTCGCGTGGCTCGCGCAGCTCGGACCGGGCTCGCCGTCGCTCGCGGCGATCTACGACGTCGTGCTCGCAGTGAGCCACGGCGTCACGCAGATCGCGAGCGTGTTCGGCGCGCACACGCAGCTCACGCTCGATCCGCGCGCGGTGGCGCTCGCGCTCGTCTACGGCTTCGAGACCTTCGCGACCGGCCTCACGCTCGCCGCGTTCACCGCCTATATCGCCAGCACCACCGATCCGCGCTACACCGCCACGCAGTTCGCGCTGTTCACGAGCCTCGCCTCGATTCCGCGCACGCTCGCGTCCGCCGCGAGCGGTTATGTCGTCGCTAAAATTGGCTGGTTCGATTACTTCGTCGTCTGCACGCTGCTCGCCGTACCGGGTATGCTCCTGCTCATTCGTATCGCCCCGTGGAGAAACCGGTCGTGACCCCGCCTCAGCCAGCAGTTTTCGCTTTCCGTTCGACGCGACGCCGTCCGGAGGGAAGCGATGCGGGCGGCGCGGCGGGTCGGCAACGTCCGCGCAAAGGCACGCCCGCTCGTCCGCCGCTTCGCACCGCGTTGCGCGCGCTCGCGCTGACCCTCGCCGCCACGCTGCAGGCGGGTGTCGGCCAGATCGCGCACGCCACGGAAAATCCGGCCGCCAACCCGGCCGGCGCCACGTCCACGCCCGCCACCGAGTCGAGCGCCCCGACGGGCGCCGCGTCCAGCGGCGCATCGGGCAGCGCCGCGCCGAACGCCATCTCCGGCAGTGCGCAAACCGGCGTGCAAGGCAGCGGCCCGAGCACCGGCCGCGTGGTGCGCTTCGGCAATATCGCCGTGTTCCGCAGCCTGATTCCGTCGCCGATGCTCGAAGCCCAGGCCACCGCGGAATACAACGAGATCGTGCGCGGCGCCGCGCATTCGAACCGCCTCTATCCCGATAGCGATCCGCACGTGCAGCGCGTGCGCCAGCTCGTCGACAAGCTCGCGCCCTACGCGCTCAAGTGGAGCGACCGCGTGAAATCGTGGAAGTGGGAAGTGGCCGTGGTGCGCTCGCCCGATATCCGCATGTATTGCCTGCCGGGCGGCAAGATCGTCGTCTACGGCGGCCTGCTCGACCGCGTGAAGCTCAACGACAACGAACTCGGCATGCTGCTCGGCCACGAGATCGCGCATGCGGTGCGCGAGCACGTGCGCGAGCGTCTCGGCGAACAGCAGGCCGCGCAGATCGAATCGGGCGCGGTGCCGCAACTGTTCGGTCTCGCCGATCTCGGCATGTTCCCGCTCGGCATCGGCTCGCGGCTCGTGGAGATGCACTATGGCCGCGCCGACGAAACCGAAGCCGACGTGATCGGCAGCGATATCGCCGCGCGCGCGGGCTTCGATCCGCGCGCCGCGCTCACGCTCTGGGACAAGCTCGCGATGGCCACGCGCGCCGATCGCGATCAGGGCTTCATCTACGTGCATCCGTACACGCCCGCGCGGCGCGCCGACATCGCCAAGCGTCTCGCCGACATGATGCCGCTCTACGCGAAAGCGATCGGCAAGCCGCTCGCGCAGTTGCCCGACTACGAGGGCATGCCGGCCGTGCAAAAGCGCAAGGTGGTGGCGTCGCCCTGAAGCACGGCGCGCGGCGCCGAATCGCGAACGAAGCACGAAAAAAATGGGCGCCCGAGCGCCCATTTTTCTGCCTGCGAATTGCGTGGAATTGCGTGGATCGACCTTACTTCTTCATCTTCCAGTCGTAGTCGATCGTCAGCGGCGCGTGGTCGCTGAACTTGATGTCCTTGAACACCGATACGTCTTTCGCCGTCGCCGCAATGCCCGGCGTGGCGATCTGGTAATCGATACGCCAACCCACGTTCTTCGCGTAAGCCTGGCCGCGGTTGCTCCACCACGTGTACTGCTCGGGGCGCTGATCGATCGTGCGGAACACGTCCACGTAACCGACGTCGTCGAACAGTTGCGTGAGCCACGCGCGCTCTTCGGGCAGGCAGCCGGAATTCTTCTGATTGCCCTTCCAGTTCTTGATGTCGATTTCCTTGTGGACGATGTTCACGTCGCCGCACAGCACCACTTCGCGCTCGCGCTTGAGTTCGGCCAGATGCGGCATGAACGCGTCCATGAAGCGATACTTCGCGGCCTGACGCTCTTCGCCGCTCGAACCCGACGGCACGTACACCGAAATGACCGACAGATTGCCGAAACGCACTTCGACGTAGCGGCCTTCGGCATCGAATTCCTCGCTGCCGAAGCCGATGATCACGTCGTCCGGCTCGTGACGCGTGTAGACGCCCGCGCCGCTATAACCCTTCTTCACCGCGTGCTGGAAGTAGCCCTTGAAGTCGTGCGGCGCGAGGAATTCGGGCGTCATGTCGTCCTGCGAGCACTTGATTTCCTGCACGCAGAGCACGTCGGCTTTCTGGTCGCCGAACCATTCGAAGAAGCCCTTCTTCGCCGCCGAACGGATGCCGTTGAGGTTCGCGGTGATCACACGCAGCATGTTGTGTTTCCTTGTGGTTTGCGTTTCAGGGAGCTCGCGGCGACGCGGCGCGCGCGAGCGGCGTGAAGCGAGGCGCTCATCGAGTCTTCACTCGAAGCGTCACTCGATCTTCATGCCGTTGAGTTCGGGTTTGGCGGGCGGAAATTCGAGCTTGAGTCCGTCCATCAGACGCAGCAGCAGCTCGGCCACCATGACGTTGCGATGCGTTTTCGAGTCGGCGGGAATCACGTACCACGGCGCGTAGTCGGTCGACGTGGCCGCGAGCGCGTCCTGATAGGCAAGCTGATACGCGTCCCACTGCTTGCGCGCTTCGAGGTCGGACACATCGAACTTCCAGTGTTTCGTGGGATCGTCGATCCGCGCCTGGATGCGGCGCTTCTGCTCGTCCTTCGAGATGTGCAGCATGCACTTGATGATGGTCGTGCCGGTCTCGGCAAGCATGCGCTCGAAGTCGCGGATCTGCGCATAGCGGCGCTCGCACTCGGCCGCGTCGATCTGGCCCAGCACGCGCGGCACCAGCACGTCTTCGTAATGGCTGCGGTTGAAGACGGCCAGCTCGCCCGCCCCCGGCACCTGCATATGCACGCGCCAGAGAAAGTCGCGCGACGCCTCGATGGGCGTGGGCGCGCGAAACGCCACGATGCGCAGGCCGAGCGGATCGACTTCGTGGAACACGCCGCGAATCGTGCCGTCCTTGCCGCTCGTGTCCATGCCCTGCAGAACCAGCAGCACGCGGTCGTGACGCTGCGCGTGCAGGCGTTCCTGCTGCACATCGATCTTCTGGCCGACTTCCGTGAGATGGTCGCGGTCGCCGTCCTTGCTGCCGGTGGAAAACGGCTTGGCGGACGGATCGACGTCAGCCAACGCAAACTTGCCGGCTTTCTTGTCGCCGAATAGCGGCACGCGGTAATCGTCGAGACTCGGGGACGGGGACTTCGTCATGCTCTGCTCTCCTCCTGGTTCGGGGTAACCGCTGCTGCATGCCAGCGCCGCGCAAAGCGCAGCGTCGAAAACGAGGACGGGCGCAGGGCGATGTCGACTTCGCCCATGCGCCCGCGTTTCAGCCGCCCGTCTGCAAGCCGGTCAGCCGAGCTTCTTCTTGAGCAGCTCGTTGACCTGTTGCGGATTGGCCTTGCCCTTCGTGGCCTTCATCGCCTGGCCGATCAGTGCGTTGAACGCCTTTTCCTTGCCCGCGCGGAATTCCTCGACCGACTTCTGGTTCGCGGCGAGCACCTCGTCGATGATCGCTTCGAGCGCGCCGGTATCCGAAATCTGCTTGAGACCCTTCGCTTCGATGATGCGGTCGGCCGCGCCTTCGTCGGCGGCCTTCTCGTCCCACATCGCCTGGAACACTTCCTTGGCGATCTTGTTCGAGATCGTGCCGTCGGCGATACGCGCGAGCAGCAGCGCGAGTTGCGCCGCCGACACCGGCGACGCGCCGATCTCCAGGTCTTCGCGGTTCAGCTGCGACGACACTTCGCCCATCAGCCAGTTCGCGGCGGCCTTCGCCTGCGCGGCGCCGGCCTTCGCGACCACTGCCTCGAAGTACGCGGCCATCGCCTTGCTCGACGTCAGCACGTTCGCGTCGTACGCGGTCAGACCGTACTGCTCGACGAAGCGCGCCTGCATCGACTCGGGCAGCTCCGGCATTTCGCCCTTCACGCGCTCGACCCACGCCGCGTCGATCACGAGCGGCATCAGGTCGGGATCCGGGAAATAGCGGTAATCGTGCGCGTCTTCCTTGCTGCGCATCGAGCGCGTTTCGCGCTTGTCCGGATCGTAGAGACGCGTTTCCTGCACCACCGTGCCGCCGTCTTCGATCAGCTCGATCTGACGTCGCACTTCGTACTGGATGGCTTCTTCGAGGAAGCGGAACGAGTTCAGGTTCTTGATTTCCGCACGCGTGCCGAACTCTTTCTGACCGACCGGACGCACCGACACGTTCGCGTCGCAACGGAACGAGCCTTCCTGCATGTTGCCGTCGCAGATGCCGAGCCACACGACGAGCGTGTGCAGCGCCTTCGCGTAGGCCACGGCTTCCGCCGCGCTGCGCATTTCAGGTTCCGTGACGATTTCGAGCAGCGGCGTGCCCGCGCGGTTCAGGTCGATGCCCGTCATGCCCGCGAAGTCTTCGTGCAGCGACTTGCCCGCGTCTTCTTCCAGATGCGCGCGCGTCAGGTTGACGGTTTTTTCGTACGCTTCCTTGCCGGCCTTTTCATTGGCGGGCACCTGGATCGTGATCTGGCCGCCCTGCACGACCGGAATCTCGTACTGGCTGATCTGATAGCCCTTCGGCAGATCCGGGTAGAAGTAGTTCTTGCGCGCGAAGATGCTGCGCGGCGCGATCGTCGAGCCGATCGCGAGACCGAACTGGATCGCGCGCTCGACGGCGCCGCGGTTCATCACCGGCAGCACGCCCGGCAGCGCGAGATCGACGGGGCAGGCCTGCGTGTTGGGCGCCGCGCCGAATTGCGTCGATGCGCCCGAGAAGATCTTGGAGACCGTCGACAGCTGCGCGTGCGTCTCAAGACCGATAACGACTTCCCATTGCGTGCTCATGCTTTACACCCCTGCCGGCGCCTTGCGATGCCAGTCGGTCGCGCGCTGGAAAGCGTCGGCGACCTGCAGCATGCGGGCCTCGTTGAAATAGTTGCCGACGATCTGCAGACCGACCGGACGTTGCGCGTTCGCGCCCGCGCCGAAGCCGCACGGCACGCTCATGCCGGGCAGGCCCGCGAGGCTGGTCGACAGCGTGTAGATGTCCGCGAGGTACATCTGCAGGGGATCGTCGCCCTTCGCGCCGATGTCCCACGCCACGCTCGGCGCGACCGGGCCCATGATGACGTCGCACTGCTTGAACGCTTGCTGGAAATCCTGCGCGATGATGCGTCGGATTTTCTGCGCCTGCAGGTAGTACGCGTCGTAGTAGCCGTGAGAAAGCACGTAGGTGCCGACCAGAATGCGTCGCTTCACTTCGGGGCCGAAACCTTCCGCGCGCGACTTCTTGTACATGTCGAGCAGATCGGTGTACTGGTCGGCGCGATGACCGAAGCGCACGCCGTCGAAACGCGAGAGGTTCGACGAGGCTTCCGCCGGCGCGATCACGTAATAGACGGGAATCGACAACTCGGTCTTGGGCAGCGTGACTTCGACGAGCGTCGCGCCGAGCGACTCGTAAGTCTTGAGCGCGGCGTCGATGGCGGCGCGCACGTCGTCGGCGAGGCCCGCGCCGAAGTATTCCTTCGGCAGACCGATGCGCAGACCCGCGAGCGGCTTGTCGGCGCTCGCGTTCGCGCCCCACTGTTCACCCAGATGGCGCGTGTAGTCTTCGTCGTCGCGCGTGAGGCTCGTGGAATCGCGCTCGTCGAAACCGGCCATCGCGTTGAGCAGGAGCGCGCAGTCGGCGGCGCTCTGCGCCATCGGGCCGCCCTGGTCGAGCGACGAGGCGAACGCGATCATGCCGTAGCGCGACACGCGGCCGTACGTGGGCTTGATGCCGGTGATGCCCGAGAACGACGCGGGCTGACGGATCGAGCCGCCCGTGTCGGTGCCCGTTGCGGCGGGCGCGAGGCGCGCGGCCACGGCGGCGGCCGAACCGCCCGACGAGCCGCCCGGCACCGCATTCTTGTCCCACGGGTTTTTCACCGCGCCGAAGTGCGAGTTCTCGTTGGACGAGCCCATCGCGAATTCGTCCATATTGGTCTTGCCGAGCGTCACCATGCCCGCGCGCCCGAGACGCTCGACCACGGTCGCATCGAACGGGCTCACATAGTTTGCAAGCATCTTCGAGCCGGCCGTCGAGCGCCAGCCGCGCGTGACGAACACGTCCTTGTGCGCGAGCGGAATGCCCGCGAGCGGGCCGGCGTGGCCCGAATGCAGCAGCGCGTCGGCGGCCTTGGCCTGCGCGAGCGTCGCTTCGGGATTGACGTCGACGAACGCGTTCAGGTCTTGATGCGCCTCAATCCGACCCAGAAAATGCTGGGCCAGTTCGACTGCGGAGCATTCCTTCGCAGCCAGCGCGGCGCGCAGTTCGGTCAAGCTTTTGTCATGCATTGCGTGATTCCTGGAAGAACGTGACGGCGCTTCGAATTGCGCACGCCGCCGCGAGGGGCGCTGCGCGCCGGTGCGCGAGGCGCCGGCCGTTCGGTCTTGCCGCCGTTCGCGAAATTAAAGTCCGCGAAGTTAAGGTCCGATAACTCGGATTTCTTCGAAAATAACGGTAAATGCGAGCGTGTTTACTCAATCACGCGCGGGACGAGGTACAGTCCGTCCTGTACCGCGGGCGCGGGGCGCTGGAAGGCCTCGCGATCCACGGTTTCGGTCACGGCGTCCTCGCGCAGGCGCAGCGCGACGTCCTCGATCTGCTCGATCGGGTGCGCGAGCGGCGCGATGCCCGTGGTGTCCACGGCCTGCATCTGCTCGACGAGCCCGAAGAAGTTATTCAGGCGCTCGAGCGTATTGCCGGCCTCGGCTTCGGCCAGTTCAAGGCGCGCGAGATGCGCGATGCGCTTCACATCGGTCAGGGTCAGGGCCATGCGGTCACCGGAAAATGAGGCTGAAGCAGTGCAGAAAATCAGTGCTGCAACAGCGGTTTATCGCGCCGGATCCGGGGAGCGAAGAAAGCTTCGACGCGGTCAAAAACTGACCTCCGGATCCTGCAAAACAGGCAAAATTATAAGGTATCATTACGCGTTCGACTCAAACCCGGACCGCCTTGCACCCGCCTTTCAAGCCTGATCGCAGCAATTTGCGTTCAGCAGGCGCGCAACGGGGTTGCCTCCGGTCACCATTCCCGCAGTTTCAGGCTCCTCGCGGCGGCACTTTCCGCCCGTCCTGAGGCTGTTATTTTTTCCGCTGCCGCCCGTGACCCGCTCGTTCCACAGGTCGGCCACCAGCGAGACAGGATTTTTGAATGTTCGGTTTTCTGCGTAGCTACTTCTCCAACGATCTCGCGATCGACCTCGGCACCGCCAACACCCTGATCTACATGCGCGGCAAGGGCATCGTCCTCGACGAACCCTCGGTCGTGTCCATCCGCCAGGAAGGCGGCCCGAACGGCAAAAAGACCATTCAGGCAGTCGGCAAGGAAGCCAAGCAGATGCTCGGCAAGGTGCCGGGCAACATCGAGGCCATCCGCCCGATGAAGGACGGCGTGATCGCCGACTTCACCGTCACCGAGCAGATGATCAAGCAGTTCATCAAGACTGCACACGAATCGCGCATGTTCTCGCCGTCGCCGCGCATCATCATCTGCGTGCCCTGCGGTTCGACCCAGGTCGAGCGCCGCGCGATCAAGGAAGCCGCGCACGGTGCGGGCGCCTCGCAGGTCTACCTGATCGAAGAACCGATGGCCGCGGCAATCGGCGCCGGCCTGCCGGTTTCGGAAGCCACGGGCTCGATGGTCGTCGACATCGGCGGCGGCACGACCGAAGTGGGCGTGATCTCGCTCGGCGGCATCGTCTATAAGGGTTCGGTGCGCGTGGGCGGCGACAAGTTCGACGAAGCCATCGTCAACTACATCCGCCGCAACTACGGCATGCTGATCGGCGAGCAGACCGCCGAAGCCATCAAGAAGGAAATCGGTTCGGCCTTCCCGGGTTCCGAAGTCAAGGAAATGGAAGTCAAGGGCCGCAACCTGTCGGAAGGCATTCCGCGCAGCTTCACGATTTCGAGCAACGAAATTCTCGAAGCGCTCACCGACCCGCTGAACCAGATCGTCTCGTCGGTGAAGATCGCGCTGGAACAAACGCCGCCGGAACTGGGCGCCGACATCGCCGAACGCGGCATGATGCTCACGGGCGGCGGCGCACTGCTGCGCGACCTCGACCGCCTGCTGGCCGAAGAAACCGGTCTGCCGGTGCTGGTGGCGGAAGATCCGCTCACCTGCGTCGTGCGCGGTTCGGGCATGGCGCTCGAGCGCATGGACAAGCTCGGCAGCATCTTCTCGTACGAGTAAGCAGCCCTTCGCTGCGGGCGCAACGGTGCATTTGCAATCCGGCGCCCCAGCTCTGGAACCTGGCGCTGAATGTGGTGTCACATCTGGCGCGACATCTGGTGCGACTTATCGCGCCGCAGTGGGTGAGATTGTCGAACGGTTGACGGTTCGGCGGCGGCAGACGCCGCCCCGCCTCGTCGCCCGCGCCGCTCAGGCCGAATGTGCCGCTCGTGACGTTCGTGCCGCCCATGTCGAGGCGGCGCTCGCGGCGCGCTTCGCGGCCCGGCCCTCGCGCCTCCAGTTTCACCGTTAGTTTCACCGAACCGCACACGCCCCCGGCGCCGACCATGGAATACAGTCCGCCGCCTCTGTTCAAACAAGGCCCATCGGCACTCGCACGACTGCTGTTCTTCGTCGTGCTGTCGATCGCGCTGCTCGTCTCCGACGCCCGCTTCAAGACGCTCGAAGTCGTGCGCGGCGTGCTCGGCGCCGGTCTCTATCCGCTGCAGCGCGCCGCGCTCGTGCCGCGCGACCTCTTCATGGGCGCCGCCGACCTCGCTGTCACGAGCGCCTCGCTGCGCCAGGACAACGCGCAACTGCACACCCGCAATCTCCAGCTCGCCCAGCAGGCCAACGAGGCAGCCTCGCTCGCGGTGGAAAACACGCATCTGCGCGCGCTGCTGCAGCTGTCGCAGCGCATCGGCGCGCAGACCACGCCCGCCGAAATCCAGTACGACACGCGTGATCCGTTCACGCAGAAGGTCGTGATCGGCGGCGGCTCGCAGCAAGGTGTGCAGAACGGCTCGCCCGTCGTGACCGAAGACGGCGTGATCGGCCAGATCACCCGCGTGTTCCCGATGCAGTCCGAAGTCACGCTCGTGACCGACAAGGACCAGGCCGTGCCGGTGGAAATCGTCCGCACGGGTCTGCGCAGTGTGATCTACGGCACGGCGCGCGGCGATCTGCTCGATCTGCGTTTCGTGCCGATCAGCGCCGACGTGCAAGCCGGCGACGAACTCGTCACCAGCGGTCTCGACGGCGTGTATCCGCAAGGTCTGCCAGTCGCGAAGGTGCTGCGCGTCGACAAGCAGGCCGACACGGCTTTCGCGCGCGTGGTGTGCGTGCCGCTCGCGGCCGTGCGCGGCGCGCGTCAGGTGCTGGTGCTGCATTTCACGGCGCAGTTGCCGCCGAATCCGGTGGAGGCCGCCGACGCCGCCGCCGCCGAAGCAGCGAAAGAAGCCAAGGACGCGAAGAAGAAGGCCGCCAAGGGCGGCGACAAGAAGGGCGACAAGAAAGCCGACGCCAAGCCCGCAGCTAATGCGGCAACCAACGCGGCAACCAACGCGGCGCCTGGCGCGGCAGCCCCGGCGGCCAAACCCGCCGCCGCGAGCAGCGCCGCGCCCGCGAAGTCTCCGGCGCCCGCGCCGGCCAAGCCTGCCGCACAAGGGGGCAGCCACTGATGCCGCGTCCGCAATACATTCTTCAACCGGTCAACCCGTACTTCATCGCGTTCAGTCTCGCGGCGGCGTTCCTGCTGAACCTGCTGCCGTGGGGCAAGCTGCCCGGCGTGCCCGACTTCGTCGCGCTCGTGCTGCTGTTCTGGAACATCCACCAGCCGCGCAAGGTCGGCATGGGCATCGCGTTCTGCCTCGGCCTCTTGATGGACGTGCACAACGCGAATCTGCTCGGCGAGCACGCGCTCGCCTACACGCTGCTTTCGTTCGGCGCGATCACGATCCACCGCCGCGTGCTGTGGATGTCGATCGGGCTGCAAATGTTCGCCGTCACGCCGCTGCTCGTGGGCGCGCAGGTCGTGCCCTTCGTGATCCGCCTGTTGATGGGCGCGTCGTTTCCCGGCTGGGGCTATCTGATCAGCGGTTTCGTGGAAGCCGTGCTGTGGCCGGTCACGAGCGTGCTGCTGCTGCTGCCGCAGCGCCGCCCCGTCGATCCCGACGACACGCGGCCCATCTGAGCGGCCGCGCGCCGCTCGCCGTTGCTGGACGCCCGATGACTCACTCTTCCTACCGGCCCGCCGCAGCGCTCGCGCGAGGCGCGGGCCTCGTCGCCTGATCGCATGACCGAATTCAAGGACACCCAGCAGCAGCTCACGAAGTTCCGCCTGCGCGTCGCGGCGGCGGGCCTGTTCGTGTTCGTCTGCTTCGGGCTGATCGCGTTCCGTTTCCTCTATCTGCAGGTCTGGAACCACAGCAAATACTCGCTGCAAGCGGACGAAAACCGCATTTCGGTCGCGCCGATCGTGCCGAATCGCGGCATCATCACCGACCGCAACGGCGTCGTGCTCGCGAAGAACTACTCGGCGTACACGCTTGAAATCACGCCGTCGAAGCTCACCGACACGCTCGACAACACGATCGATCAACTCTCGACCGTGATTCCGATCGACGCGCGCGACCGCCGCCGCTTCAAGAAGCTGCTCGAAGATTCGAAGAACTTCGAGAGCCTGCCGATCCGCACGCGCCTCACCGACGACGAAGTCGCCCGCTTCACCGCGCAGCGCTTCCGCTTCCCCGGCGTGGAAGTGCGCGCGCGTCTGTTCCGCCAGTACCCGCTCGGTCCGACGGCCGCGCACGTGATCGGCTATATCGGCCGCATCTCGCAGCGCGATCAGGAACGGATCGACGACATGAGCGACAAGAATGACAGCGATACCGAGCATTACGATCCGCGTCTCGATGCCAACAACTACAACGGCACCGACTACATCGGCAAGATCGGCGTCGAGCAGAGCTACGAAACCGAGCTGCACGGCCTGACCGGTTTCGAGGAAGTCGAAGTGACGGCGGGCGGCCGTCCGGTGCGCACGCTCTCGCGCACGCAGGCCACGCCGGGCAACAACCTCGTGCTGTCGATCGACATCGGTTTGCAGCAGGTGGCCGAGCAGGCTTTCGCGGGCAAGCGCGGCGCGCTCGTGGCCATCGAGCCGTCGACGGGCGACATTCTCGCCTTCGTTTCCGCGCCGAGCTTCGACCCGAATTCGTTCGTCGACGGCATCGACCAGCAAACCTGGGACGAACTCAACAACTCGCCCGATCACCCGCTGCTCAACCGTCCGCTGCACGGCACCTATCCGCCGGGCTCGACCTACAAGCCGTTCATGGCGCTCGCCGCTCTCACGCTGCACAAGCGCACGCCGCAGTGGGGCTTCTCGGACCCCGGCTACTACATGTTCGGCGGCCACCGCTTCAACAACGACGTGCGCTCCGGCCAGGGCTGGGTCGACATGAACAAGGCGATCATGGTGTCGAACGACACCTACTTCTTCATGCTCGCGCACGATCTGGGCGTGGACGCCATCGCCAACTTCATGAAGCCGCTCGGCTTCGGCCAGCTCACCGGCATCGACATCGCGGGCGAGGCGCGCGGCATCCTGCCCTCGACCGAGTGGAAGAAGAAGGCCTACCGCAAGCCCGAGCAACAGAAGTGGTACGAAGGCGAGACGATCAGCCTCGGGATCGGTCAGGGCTACAACTCGTTCACGATCCTGCAGCTCGCGCACGCCACGGCCACGCTCGCCGACAACGGCGTGCTCATGAAGCCTCACCTCGTGAAGGCCATCGAGAATCCGATCACGAAGGCCGAGCATCTGACCGTGCCGGCCGAAAGCGGACGACTCGACGTGAAGCAGTCCGACATCGACGTCGTGAAACGCGGCATGGAAAACGTGACGATGAATCCGTCGGGCACCGCGTATCAGCTGTTCCGCAACGCGCCGTACACGTCGGCGGGCAAGACCGGCACGGCGCAGGTGTACTCGCTGCAAGGCGCGAAGTATCAGGCGCACGCGGTCGCCGAGCATCTGCGCGACCACGCGCTGTTCACCGCCTTCGCGCCCGCCGACAAGCCCACGATCGCGCTCGCGCTGATCGTCGAAAACGGCGGCTGGGGCGCACAGGCGGCCGGTCCGATCGCGCGCCGCGTGCTCGATTACTGGCTCGTCGACCGTCTGAAGCCGGGCGCGGAACAGGCGGCCGTGGCCGCTGCCGCGTCGGCGACGCAGGATGCGTCCGCGCCCGTGATCGGCGGCGCGCCGCTGGAAGCGTCGGGTGCTGCGGGTGCTGCGGGTGCGTCGGGTGCCGCAGGTGCATCGGCTACGGGCGGCGCTTCGGCGCCCGCGCCCGCCAGCGCGCCCGTATCGAGCGTCAAGGTTGCGGCGGGCTTCACGCCGCTGCCGCTTCCCGGCGCGGCTTCGGCGGCCGAGGCGGCGTCCGCTGCGGCGGCGGCCTCCGCGGCGGCGAACGCCGAAGCGGCGTCGAACGCCTCAGCCGCGAGCGGCGCGCACGCGCCTGCCGCACCGAAAGCCAAACCCGCGAACAACAGCGCCGGCATGAACGCCGACATCGCCGACGCCGTGAACGGCGGCACCGCGATCGGCGACGACGGCGTCCCGGCGCGTCCCGCCGCCGCCTCGCTGCCGCGCCATTTCGGCCCCGGCCCGCATCGTCCGCGCCGCCCCGCGAGCGCGTCCGGCAACGCCACGCTCGCGCCGCCGCCCAAGGCCGCGACGGGCAACGCCGACGAGTAAGGACACACCATGCCTCTCCTCCAGTTCGACAAGATCGACAAGCGCGCCGTGCTCGACACGTTGCGCAAGATGTTCCTGGGCTTCGATCGCCCGCTCGCGCTCACGGTGTTCCTGCTGCTGTGCGTGGGCATCGTCACGCTTTACAGCGCGAGCCTCGACGTGCCGGGCCGCGTCGAAGACCAGCTGCGCAACATCATGCTGACCTTCGTGCTGATGTGGGTGCTCGCCAACGTGCCGCCCAATACGCTGATGCGCTTCGCGGTGCCAATCTACACCTTCGGCATCGCGTTACTGATAGCGGTCGCGCTCTTCGGGCTCACCCGCAAGGGCGCGAAGCGCTGGATCAACGTGGGCGTGGTCATCCAGCCGTCGGAAATTCTCAAGATCGCCACCCCGCTGATGCTCGCGTGGTATTACCAGCGCCGCGAAGGCGTCACGCGCTGGTACGACTTCGTGGTGGGTTTCGCCATCCTGCTCGTGCCGGTCGCCCTGATCGCCAAGCAGCCCGACCTCGGCACCGCCGTGCTGGTGTTCGCCTCGGGCGTGTTCGTGATTTATTTCGCGGGGCTCTCGTTCAAGCTGATCGTGCCGGTGCTGATCGCGGGCGTGATCGCCGTGGCCTCGATCGCGGCGTTCCAGGACAAGATCTGCCAGCCGCAGGTCAACTGGCCGCTCATGCACGACTACCAGAAGCACCGTATCTGCACGCTGCTGGACCCGACGTCCGACCCGCTCGGCAAGGGCTTCCACACAATTCAGGCGGTGATCGCGATCGGCTCCGGCGGGCCGCTCGGCAAGGGCTGGCTCAAGGGCACGCAGTCGCATCTGGAGTTCATCCCCGAAAAGCACACCGACTTCATCTTCGCGGTGTTCTCGGAAGAATTCGGCATGGCGGGCGGCATCGTGCTGCTCACGCTCTACATGTGTCTGATCGCGCGCGGGCTCTATATCGCGGCCAACGGCGCGACCTTGTTCGGGCGATTACTGGCCGGTTCGCTGACGATGGCGTTCTTCACCTACGCGTTCGTCAACATCGGCATGGTGAGCGGGATCCTGCCCGTGGTCGGCGTGCCGTTGCCGTTCATGAGCTACGGCGGCACCGCGCTGACGACGCTCGGCATCGCCATCGGGCTGATCATGAGTGTGGGGCGCCAGAAGCGGCTGATGCAAAGCTGACGGGCATTGCATTAGTACACAGCAGGCCGCACAAAACAAAACGCGCCGGTTTTCACCGGCGCGTTTTTCATTTCGGCACGCGATCTAGCGTGGATTCACCGCGAACTCACTGCGGCTGCGCGGGCGCGGATTTCATCAATTGCGCGCTCAACTGCTGAAACTTGAGGCGCGCCACCGGATCGCCCTGGGCCGCCGCCGCCGCGTAGTACGCGCGCGCGACGTTGAGGTTCTTCGGCACACCGTCGCCGCCGCGTTCGTAGAACGAGCCGGTCACGTATTGCGCGGTCATGTCGCCGCCCTCGGCCGCCTTCTTGTACCAGTAGAACGCCTGCTTGTTGTCGCGCGCGGTGCCGCGTCCGTCGAGGAACTGGTTCGCGAGCGCAAGTTCCGCCTGCACGTGCCCCTGCTTCGCGGCCTTCATAAACCACTGATGCGCTTGCGCCGGATCGCGCCCGACGAAGTCGCCGTCGTCGTACATTTTTCCGTACACGTATTGCGCGTGGGACATGTTCGCGTCGGCGGCCTTGCGCAGCCACTTGCGGCCTTCGGCGACGTCGGCGCCGCCACCCTCGCCGTTCACGAGCATCATCGCGTAATTGAATTCGGCGAGCCGGTTGCCGCGCGCTGCCGCTGCCTCGAACTCCTTGCGCGCGGCCGGGAGATTGCCCGCGTTGTAGTCGGCGACGGCGTTGGCCGTCTGCGGATCGTCCTCGGCGTTCGACGCGGCGGCGCTCGAAGCGGCGACCGTCGTTGCAGGTTTGGTTGCTGGCTTCGCGCCGTTATCGGCTGCGTAAGCCGCGTTGGCGGTGAATGCGACTATGGCGACTACGGCAACCACCGCCGCCACCATCGACGCCATCGTCACGCGCCCAACCTGCGCGCTCCACTCTTGCGGATGCCTCATGACCGCGCCTCCTGCAGCGCCTGGCGCGTGGCGCGCACGAGCCAGATCACGTCGGCGGCCAGCGCGATGAACGAGAAGCCCATCTCGCGATATTGCTTCGCCTGGGCCGCATCCATCGCGAAGATGCCTGCGGCCACGCCCGCGGCGCGCGCGGCGGCAACGATGCGCGTCATCGCCGCCTGAACATCCGGGTGCTTCGAATCGCCAAGATGTCCGAGACTCGCGGCGAGATCCGCAGGCCCGACGAACAGGCAATCGACGCCCGGCACCGCCGCGATCTGCTCGACTTCCGCGAGCGCTGCCGCCGACTCGATCTGCACGAGCGTCGCGATCTGCGCATTCGCGCCGTGCAGATAGTCGCGCCGCATGCCGTAGGCCGCCGCGCGCACCACGCCCGCGACGCCTCGCTGGCCGTCAGGCGACTGCGCATCGGGATAGCGCGTGGTGCTTACCGCGCGCGCCGCTTCGGCCGCCGAGGCGATATTCGGGAACATGACCGTGCGCGCGCCCGCGTCGAGCACGTGCTTGACGAGCCACGGCTCGTTGGCCGCCACGCGCACCACTGGCTCGGTCGGCAGATGCGCCGCCGCGATCGCGCGCAGTTGCGCGATGGTGTCGCCGCTGTCGTTGGGCGTGTGCTCCATGTCGATCAGCAGCCAGTCGAAACCGGCGTGCGCGAGCGCTTCGGCGGCCGTTTCGCTGCCCATCGACAGCCATAGCCCGAACAGCGGCTCGGCGTCCTTGAGGCGTTCCTTGAGGGGATTGGTGAAGGTGCTCATCGCCGTGCTCCCGGCGAGCGTGCGCGATGCGCGTCACGCGCGGGCCGCGTGGCCCGGCGGTGCGGCAGCCGGCAAGTCTCGCTCCGTTGTGTTGTCGGGCCGCGCGAGCTGCGCAGGCCTTGCCGGAGCGATCATACCGCGACAAAAGTTTGCAGGGACGGACGGAAAACCCGTCTTGCGCGGCGCGCGACGGCGCCGGCGGAGATCAGCGGGAGATCAGTCGCGAACGACTTCGGCCCAGCAGTTGGGCGTTTCGTACAGGCGCACCTTGTGCAGCTGCAGGTTCACGCCGTAATGCGCGTCGTACACATTGGCGAGGATCTCGAACGCGATGGCCGCGAGATTTTCCACGGTGGGAATGCGGTCGATCACGACCGTCTTGTGGCCCGGCAGCGTTTCGAGGAAACCGCGCACCTGCGTGTCGCCTTCGAAGACGAGGAACGCGTGGTCCCACAGATCGACGAGATGCTGGTTCGCGAGCGACTTCACGTCGGCGAAATCCATCACCATGCCGCGATCGGGCGCGCCTTCCGTCTCGACGGTATCGCCCTGCAGGGTGATTTCGAGCACGTAGCGATGGCCGTGCAGGTTACGGCACTGGCTGCGGTGGTCGGGGATGCGGTGGCCCGCGTCGAATTCGAGTTTTCGGGTGATCGTCAGCACGGCGCTTCCGGGGCAAATTCAGGGAATGTTCAGGTACTTGTGCGTCTGCATCGAGAGGCGCCATTGCGGATGACGCTTGCACCAGTCGATGGCGAGCTTCGTGTTCAGGTCGCGCGACGGACCATCCATCGGCTGAACGAGAAAATACTCGAAATCGAGCTTCGCGTAGTCGGCCAGACGCTGGTTGTCCTGCGGCACCACGACCTTGAGCTCGTTGCCTTTGGTGACCACGAGCGGCGCGTCGGCCTTCGGGCTCACGCAGATCCAGTCGATGGTGTCGAGCACCGGCAGCGAGCCGTTGGTTTCGATGGCGATCTCGAAGCCCGCCGCGTGCAGTGCATCGACGAAAGGCGGGTCGATCTGCAGCATGGGCTCGCCGCCCGTGCAGACCACGAAGCGGTGGTTCTCGCCCTCGGGCCACAGCGACGCGATCTTCGCGACCAGCTCTTCGGGCGTGCGGAACTTGCCGCCGTTCTCACCGTCGGTGCCGACGAAGTCGGTGTCGCAAAAACGGCATTGTGCCGACTCGCGATCTTCCTCGCGGCCCGACCACAGATTGCAGCCGGCGAACCGGCAGAACACGGCCGGACGCCCGGCGTTCGCGCCTTCGCCCTGCAACGTGTAGAAAATTTCCTTTACCGCGTAAGTCATGCTGCTGCCTGATATCGACTCGGGGCTCGTGGGGAGCCGTCATGATGGCGGGCGCTTGTTGAGCCTTTCGGCTCGCTCGTCGCGTCGCGAAGTGCGCCGCCCGTGCGCCGCTTCGCTCTTGCCGCGTTCCAACGCCGCGCAGTCCTGAGAAGACTGCCTGCGCGGCTGCGCGCCCGTCGTCGGATCAGACCGGCGCTTCCGTTACTTTCTCGCCCGCGAGGTACGCTTCGTAGCCGCGCTTGCGCAGCTTGCACGCCGGGCATTCGCCGCAGCCGAAGCCCCACGCGTGCAGCTCGGCGCGCTCGCCGACGTAACACGTATGCGTTTCCACGCGCACCAGCTCGACGAGCGCTTCGCCGCCGAGCGTTTCGGCCAGACGCCACGTGTCGGCCTTGTCGAGCCACATCAGCGGCGTTTCCAGCACGAAGCGGCTGTCCATGCCGAGATTGAGCGCGACTTGCAGCGCCTTCATGGTGTCGTCGCGGCAGTCGGGATAGCCCGAAAAATCGGTCTCGCACATGCCGCCGACCAGCACCTTGAGCCCGCGCCGATACGCGATGGCCGCGGCGATCTGCATGAACATCAGGTTGCGGCCCGGCACGAAGGTGTTCGGCAGGCCGTTCGCGGCCGTTTCGATCTCGATTTCGCGCGTCATGGCGGTGTCGCTGATCGAACCGAGCACGGAGAGGTCGATCATGTGATCGTCGCCGAGACGCTCGCCCCACTTTGGGAACCGGCTCGCGACAGCGGCGCGAAAGCCCTCACGGCATTCCAGTTCGACGCGATGACGCTGGCCGTAATCGAAGCCGAGCGTCTCGACGGTATCGTAGCGGTCGAGCGCCCAGGCGAGGCACGTTGCCGAGTCCTGGCCGCCGGAAAACAGCACGAGCGCGCCGTTTCTGGTTTCTGTTCGAGTCACCGTGAAACTCCGTGTATGAGGTTCCGCGCGGTCGCAAGCTGTCGAAACCCGCCGGGCGGACCGGCTCGATCCGGCGCCGGCCCAAGCAGTATAGGGCGCGCCCTCCCGGGGGATATCGGCGCCACTTTATACCGCTGATTAGCCCTGATCGCGCGCTGGCGTCTGCCCGAGGCCCATTTTGCGCGCAACACGCTGGGCACTCACGCAGGGCGATCGGCGCCCTCCAACGAAAAAGCCCCAGGAATCGTACGATCTCCTGGGGCTCTCTGCATTCTGGTGGCCTGGGTCGGAATCGAACCAACGACACGCGGATTTTCAATCCGCTGCTCTACCAACTGAGCTACCGGGCCAACGAAGAAGGGAAAGTATAGAGAGCTTTTCCGACTTGCGCAAGCCCTTTCTCAAAAGATTCTGGGAAAGGGCTCGTTCACTCAGTCATTCAGTCATTCGCCCTTGCTCTTGCCGAGGTCGACGCCGAGCTGCTTGAGCTTGCGATACAGATGCGTGCGCTCGAGGCCGGTCTTCTCGGCCACGCGCGTCATGCTGCCGTTCTCGCGCGCGAGGTGATACTCGAAGTACGCGCGCTCGAACGCGTCGCGCGCGTCGCGCAACGGAATGTCGAACGAGATCGAGGCCGTCTGCGCCACGCTGACGCCCGGCGCGCCGTCCGCGCCCAGCACCGGCAGCGCCGCCGCCGACGCCACCACGGCCGGACCGCCCGCCGCCGGCTTCGCGCCAGGCGCACCCGCCGCCGGCACCGGCGCGGCGGTGCCGCGCGCGAGGCCCTGCTCGACTGCCTTCAGCAGCTTTTGCAGCGCGATCGGTTTCTCGAGGAAGTTGAGCGCGCCGATCTTGGTCGCCTCGACCGCCGTGTCGATAGTCGCATGTCCCGACATCATGATGACCGGCATCGAGAGCTGGCCTTGCGCGGCCCACTCCTTGAGCAGCGTGACGCCGTCGGTGTCGGGCATCCAGATATCGAGCAGCACCAGGTCAGGCACCTGACGCTGACGGAATTCGCGCGCCTGTTGCGCGTCCTCCGCGAGCTCCACGACGTGTCCCTCGTCGCTGAGGATCTCCGAGAGCAATTCCCGGATGCCCATTTCATCGTCTACCACCAGGATGGTTGCCATTTACGCTGCCCTTGTCTGCACTGTTGCTTTTGATCCCTGCTCCGCTGTAACGCTTGAACGTGCGTTTGCGTTGGCGTCCGGGTCGACGTCGTCGGCGAGCTGGAGAAAGAGAATCGATATTTGCGCGCCTTCGATCACATCGCCCGCTTTCATGCGGTTGCGAATGTCGATGCGCGCGCCGTGCTCGTCGACGATCTTCTTGACCATCGCAAGCCCGAGTCCTGTTCCTTTGGCCTTGGTCGTCACGTAGGGTTCAAAGGCACGCGTGAGGATGCGTGCCGGAAAACCCGAACCGTTGTCCGAGACCGTGAGACGCACCGCAACGCGCGTGTGACCCTGCGCGTCCGCTTCGCCGTATTCTACGGCCCGCGTTTCGAGCGTTACACGAGGCTGCGCGACATCGGCCACGGCGTCCTGCGCATTCTGCAGGAGGTTGTGGATGACCTGGCGCAATTGCGTCGCGTCGCCACGAATGACGGGCAGCGTCGACAGCTCGACCTTGATCGCGCTCTTGCCTTCTTCCGCGCCGTAGAGCGTGAGCACTTCGCTCACGAGGTCGTTCAACTGCAGGCTCGCGAGCACCGCCGGCGGCGTGCGCGCATAGTCACGGAAGTTGTCGACCATCTGCTTCATGGCCGCGACCTGATTGACGATGGTCGTCGCGCCGCGCTTGAGCACTTCGGCGTCCGAGGGCGCGAGCTTGTCCGAGAGCTTCATCTGCAGACGCTCGGCGGACAGCTGAATGGGCGTGAGCGGATTCTTGATCTCGTGCGCGAGACGCCGCGCGACTTCGCCCCACGCGACCGAGCGCTGTGCCGAGATCACGTCGGAAATGTCGTCGAACACGACGACGTAGCCCGAAGTCTGCATGTCGCCCGCGTCGCGGCCGGTGTCGGAGACGAGACGCGCACCGCGCACGAGCAGCGTCAGCGGATCGGTTTCGCCCGGCACGGGCACCGAGAACTGCTGCTGCCAGTGGCCGCGGTCGACGCCGCCGTTGTCGCCGCCCATGCGCGACGCTTCCTGATCGGCGAAGGCCTTGCGCACCATCGCCGCGAAGTCGCCGAGCGCGGCCACGTGGTCGATCGGCAAGCCCACCTGCGTCTGGAACGGATGACGGAAGATGCGTTCCGCGCCGGGGTTCGCCGTGGTCAGGCGGAACTGCCGGTCGAACACGAACACGCCCGCCGTGAGATTCGCGAGGATGCTTTCGAGATACGCCTTCGAATGTTCGAGCGCGACGCGGTTCTTCTCGACGGCCTGGCGCGCTTCGGAAAGTTGCCGCGTCATCGCGTTGAACGACTGCGTGAGGAAGCCCAGCTCGTCGCGCGACTTGATTTCGCGTTTGGGCGTGTAGTCGCCCTCGGTCACTTCCTTCGTGCCCTGCGCGAGCAGGAACAGCGGCCGCGCGAGCTGGTTGCCGAGCGCGAGCGCGAGCATCATCGCCACGAAGGTCGCGAGGAACAGCGCGAGCGTGAGCGTGCCGATGTACATCTTGCGCAGGCCGGTGCGGCCGAGCGCCTTTTCCTGATATTCGCGATAGGCGCGCTGCACGGCGTCCGCGTTGCGCGCGAGCGCGGCGGGCACGGGCTGTTCGAGTTGCAGGAAGCGTTCGGCGGGCTGCAGGTCCGTGGTGTTGCCGTCGGGAATACGCGTGACGACACGCAACCTCAGCGCGCCCTTCGGTCCATGCAGATGCGGATCGCCGTCGACTTCGCCTTCGATCGCCGCATAACCGCGCCCGCGCGCCTGATCGATCATCAGTGCGGTGGGCAGGTCCGCCGGCATCAGCGAGGAGAAGTTGCTCGACGCCTGCGCGACCACGTGCATGTCCGGCGCCGCGCCCGACATGCTGCGCACCGGCTCGACGATGGTCGCGTCCTGCACGCCGAACTGGTCGCGCGCGCGCAGCAGCGTGAGCGTCGTGCCGGCCGCGTCGCCGCTCGCGATCTGCTCGGCCATCAGGCGCGCCTTGGTCTGCAGATCCGACAGCGAGGCGTCGAGCATGCCGCGCCCGAGATTGAGACCCGCCGTGAGCGCGGTTTCCACGTTCACGTCGAACCACGATTCGATCGAGCGCGAGACGAACTGATACGAGACGATGTAGATGATGCCGCCCGGCACCACGCCCACGAGCGCGAAGAAGAATGCGAGCTTGGCGAGTAATCGCGTGCCGAACTTGCCGCGCCGCAAACGCACGACGATCACGATCACGAGCGCCGTGACCACCGACATGAAGATGATCGCGACGCCGATGTTGGCCGCGTAGAGCCAGCCGTAATAGCGGTCGAAGAATTCCGTGTTCGCGCTCGCGGCGGCGAGCAACACGAGCAGCAGCGCCGCGGTGAACGCGACGGTGGACACCAGCAGCCTCACGACGAAGCTGCTGACACTGCCTCCGGTGGCGCGGCGCACTTTATTTAGCACGTTCGGTCACCGTGAAGCTAAAGCGCTTCCAGTCGGAAGCGAGGTTCCAGTCGCGATTGTTGACCGCGTCGATCTGGAACGGCTTGGGCATGAGCGCGACGTCGAGCTGCATGCGCACCGAGGCCGTGTAGGTCTCGCCCGGATGCACCTGATTGCGCTCGATCACGTGCCACGACGTGACGTGCTTGATGACGGCGAGCGCGTCCGCCAGCGTCGAAAAGCCGAGCTGGAGACCACCGCTCGACACGCGATATTCGCGCGTGAGCGGCTGGAACGAGAGGCGAATGCTTTGCGAGACGCTCACGGGTTGCTCGTCGAACCAGTACCAGCGCGGGCGCGTGAGTTCGAAATCGGTGGTGAAGTAGAGCGGAATGCCCTTGTTGACCGCGTCTTCCAGGCTGCTGTTGAGATCGAAATCGAAGCGGGCGTCGAGGCTCCAGCCGGAGCCGTCGGCCTGCAACGAGGCGCGCTGCACCGAGATCGAATCGGCGCGCGCCGGCGCGGCGGCCATGAAGCCAAAGAACAACGCGACCCAGAGCAGGGCCGCGAAGCGCAGCGGGAAGAAGCGTTTGATGGTCACCGTTTCTGGAAGCGCGCGTAGAAGAATCCGTCGTGATCCGCGGGGCGATCGGCCGGCGCGCCATCGGCCGCGGTGGGCAACAGTTGCCCCGGAGCATCCAATCGTACCGCATCCTCACGGCTGCTTTCAAACCAGGCCGCCTGCGCCTCTCCTTCCTCGGGGAACAGCGAGCAGGTCACGTAGAGCAGTTCGCCGCCCGGCTTGAGCAGGCTCCACAAGGCTTCGACGATACGGCGCTGCTCCTTGGCGAGCGTCGCGATATCGCGCTCGCGGCGCAGCCAGCGAATATCGGGATGACGTCGCACGATGCCCGAGGCCGAGCACGGGACGTCGGCGAGAATGCGGTCGAAGCGCTCTGCGTCGGCTTCGCCTTCAGCTCTGAACCACGCTTGCGGCTCGCCCGCATCGCCGACCACGACGCGCGCGTGGCGCAACGGATGCGCGGCGTCGTCCTGCGCGAAACCCAGACGCGCGAAGTTCTCGCCGATACGCCCCGCGCGCGAGGCGTCGCTCTCCAGCGCGATCAGGTCGATGTCGGCGAGTTCGAGCAGATGGCCGCTCTTGCCTCCGGGCGCCGCGCACGCATCGAGCACGCGCATGCCGTCGCGAACACCGAGGATTTCGGCGGCGATCTGCGCGCCCGCATCCTGCACGGACACGTCGCCCGCGAGAAAGCCCGGAATGCGATCCACCGGCAGCGGCGTGGCCAGCCGCACGGCGTGCGTGCCGATCTGCGTCGCGGCGATGTTCTCGGCGGCGAGGCGCTGCACATAGTCGGCGGCGTTGGCGCGGCGCGCGTTCACGCGCAGCGTCAGCGGACCGTGCGTGTTGCCCGTGGCGAGAATCGCTTCCCATTGCGCGGGCCACGCGCGGCGCACCGCGTCGATCCACCATTGCGGATAGTTCCAGCGCGCGACGTCGTCGGCTTGCGCGGCGGCCAGCGCCTGATCGCGCTCGCGCAGGAAACCGCGCAGCACGGCATTCACGAGGCCCTTCGCAAAAGCGATTTCGCGGCGCGCGCCCACCGTACGCACGACCTGATCGACGACCGTGAACGGCGTGTAGGCGGCGTGCGCTTCGTCGTCGACGAGGAGCGCCAGCGCGCAGGCCAGCAGGTTCGTCACATGGGCGGGCGGCGCCTTGCTCACGCGCTGCTTGATCAGCCAGTCGACCGTGCCGAGGCGACGCATCGTGCGGTACGCGATGTCCTGCACCGCGCCGCGCGCGACCGAAGCAAGCTCATGCGGCAAGGACGCGAACGCGTTCGACAGCGCGGCGGGCAACGCCGCGCCGGCCCGTACCGCGCCAACGGCCTGGGCAGCCTGATCGAGCGCGAAGCCGAGCGAGTCGGGGGCCAGATGCACGGGCGCAAGCGTCGCCGGTGCGCCGGATTGCCGGGCAGGCGAAGCGGATCGTGCGGAACGGCCTGCGCGGGTCTGGCCGGCTTTGCCGGCAGTGCCCGACGGGCGACGGGAATGGCTGGATGTCATGAAAAAACCGGATGCGAGCCGCATGGCGCGGCGTACTGGCATAAGCAAAGCACAAGCGAGCCATTGTAGCGTGGCGTGGGCGCAACGCTGTCCATGCGGCGCAGCAAAGCCGACGCTTCGCCGCGCCGAACCGCCGGCAGACGCGGCGCTCGTGTACTAGAAAACCGCCGATTTCGCCTGAGTTCCCGCTGCAAAATGGCAAACGCCCTGCTACGCCCCGTAAAGGCCGCCATGAAACTGTTCGGAAAAAGATTCGATCTCGTGTTCCTGGTCTTTGTCGCGCTGTTCGCGGTGGCCGCTCAGGGATCTCACAAGCTGCTAGCGCCCTTCTGGGACTACAGCAGTTACACGTCCGCGCTCACGCGCTACCACCTCGGCGTCGATCCGTACGGCATCGCGGCTTCGGACTTTCCGCTGGTCTATCCGCCAATCTTTCTGAATCTGTTCGCGAACGTGCCGTTTCTCGCCGTGTATCTGCTGTTCGCGCTCGCGACGCTTGCCTACGTGGTGTACCGCGTGCGCAGGACGGATTTCGTCTGGGCCGCCAGCGTGGGCTTTCTCGCGGGCGGCGCGGGCGTCGGCGCGCTGCTCACAGCGAATTTCGCGATCTTTTCGCACTTGCTGATTGTCATGCTGCTCTATTCGGCGTCGCGCAGCGAGCGTCGCGCCGCGCTCGGCTACGGCCTCGCCACGCTCGTCATCGTGCTGTTCGCGTCGATCAAGATTTACTTCGCGGCCTATGCGCTCGTCTTTCTATTTCTGCCGAAAGGTATCCGCTACTTTTTCATCATCCCGATTTGCGTCGCGTGCGTGGACGCCGCGCAAATGCTGCTCGAACCGCAGTTGTGGGCCGGTTTCGAGACGCGCCTGCGCTGGCAGGTGCTGACGCAGCACGACTCGGGTCTCGTGCTTTCCGGCATCCTGCAGCAGCGCGTCGCGAGCCTCTCGGCGCTTCAGGACGTGCTGATCCACGAAGCCATCGTCGTCGCGCTATTTCTTTACGGGATCAACCCGTTGCGCGAGCCGCGCACGATCGGCTTCAACGAGGTCTCGGGCAAGCTGTTCTACGTGATCGCGTTCGCGATCATCCTGAATCCGCGCCTGAAGGAATACGATATCGGCGCGTTGTTCGCATGCTGCTATATCTCGCTCTTTCAGAGCACACGGCCCGAGGATCGCGCGCAACGGCTGATCGCCTATGTCGTTCCGGTTGCGTTCGCCGCCGCGTGGATGCTGGCGCGGCTCACGCACGTTTTCCTCTTCCTCGACCTGATGTGGATTGTGAGCGTCTACGGTCTCTTTCTTGCGATTTCGATGCGCCAGCGCGCGTTGCGCAAGGTCGGTCACGCGCGCCCGCCGTCACACATCGGCATCAGGCAGGCATAAAAAAACGCCTCGGAAAGAGGCGTTTTTCGTGATGCGCTCGCGCTGCGTGCGCGACCGTTCCCGGTTTAGCGCTGGCCCGACGCCATCTCCATCAGACGACGGATGCGTTCTTCCGTCGACGGGTGCGTGCTGAACAGATTCTGGATGCCGCCGCCCGAGAGCGGATTCATGATCATCATCTGCGCGGTGGCCGGATGTTGCTCGGCGGCCGCGAACGGGATGCCCTGCGCGTAGCGATGGATCTTGTCGAGCGCCGACGCCAGCGCCTGCGGATCGCCCGAAATCTCCGCGCCGCCCCGATCGGCCTCGAATTCACGCGCGCGCGAAATCGCCATCTGGATGAGCGCGCCCGCGATCGGCGCCAGCAGCGCGACGGCGATGCCCGCGATGGGGTTCGTCGGACGACCGTTTTCGTCGCGGCCGCCGAAGATCATCGCGAAGTTGGCGAGCGCCGAAATCGCACCGGCCATGGTGGCCGAGATCGTGGAAATGAGGATGTCGCGGTGCTTCACGTGCGCGAGCTCGTGCGCCATCACCCCGCGCATCTCGCGCTCGGACAGCACGCGCAGAATGCCCGTGGTGGCCGCCACCGCCGCGTGCTCGGGATTGCGGCCCGTGGCGAATGCGTTGGGCGCATCTTCGTTGATCAGATAGACGCGCGGCATGGGCAGATTCGCGCGCGTGGCCAGATCGCGAACCATCCGGTAGAACTGCGGCGCCGTGGTTTCGTCGACTTCCTGCGCGTTGTACATGCGCAGAACCATCTTGTCCGAGAACCAGTACGAGAAGAAGTTCATGCCAAGCGCGATCACGAGCGCGAACATCATCCCGCTGCGCCCGCCAATCAAACCGCCAATCGCGATGAACAGGGCCGTAATCGCGGCCATCAACATCGCGGTCTTGACCCAGTTGAACATGTGCTGTGCTCCTTAACCCAGTGGGGATCAAATCGTTGGACGCCCGCCGCGCGCCATCCCTCAAAGGGACAGGCCGCGGCAGCGAGCGCATTGTAAGCGATCTGTTAGATAAGGGCGGGTGCGAAAAATTCAATCTCCGCGCGCCGTTTTCGGGTGGCGCGCGGTTTCAGCCCGGCGTTCAGTTCGACGCTCAGCTCGGTATTCAGCGCCAGCTTCAACGCGTGGTGGTCGCGAGCTTCACGCCAAGCCCGACGAACGCGGTACCGACCGTGCGGTCGAGCCATTTCTTGATGCCCGGCTTGCCGGAGAAACGCTGCGTGACGCTGCCCGCGATCCACGCGACGAAGCTGTTCCAGACCCAGCTCATCAGCACGAACACCACGCCGAGCGTGAGGAACGCGATCACCTTGTGCGGGCTCGTTACGCTCACGAACTGCGGGAAAAACGAGACGAAGAACAGCACGACCTTCGGATTCAGCACATTGGTCCAGAAGCCCGACAGGAACAACTGGCGCAGCGGACGCGGCGCGGCGGCGCGCGCTTCGCCGGCTTCGGGCTCACTGGCCTTCGCTTCGCTCTTCGCGAAAATCAGGCGCACGCCGAGATACACCAGGTAGCACGCGCCCACCAGCTTGATGACCGTGAAAGCGGTGGCCGACGCCGCCAGCAGCGCCGTGAGACCGAACGCGCAGGCGAGCGCGTGCACGCAGCAACCCGCCGAGATGCCGAGCGCCGACACCAGACCGGCGCTGCGGCCCTGCGCGACGCTGCGACCGACGATGTACGCGGTGTCCGGGCCGGGCGTGACGTTCAGGAGGAAAACCGCGACCACGAAGAAGCCGAAATGGGTGATGCCGAACATGACTTTCTCTGCAAATACGGTGAAGAAATAGCGCACGAACGCGGTCGCGCGGGGCTCGATCGAGACGCGACCGGGCCTCGAAGCAACCCACCGATTCTAACGCGCCCCGCATGGCGCGCGACACCTGGCCGAACGGATGACTGGCGCGCGAACGCGCCTGGATTTACGCTGCGGATTCGTCGGGCAACGCGAAACGCTGGCCTGCCGAAAGCGGCATGCCGGCCAGGAATTCGCGCGCGGGCAGGCGCTTGCCGCCCGGCTTTTGCAACTGCGTGAGGCGCAATGCGCCCTCGCCGCACGCCACCACCACGCCCGTGGGCGAGACTTCGAGAATCTGGCCCGGCGCGGCGCCTTCGGGCAGCGTCACGCCGGCGGCCGGTTCGGCGGCCCACAGCTTGAGCTGCGCGCCGTCGAGCGTGGCCGCGCCGCCCGGGAACGGATCGAACGCGCGAATCTGGCGCGCGAGCGCGAGGGCGGGGCGGCGGAAATCGAGCGCGGCTTCCTGCTTGCCGATCTTCTCGGCGTAGGTCACGCCGTCGGTGGGCTGCGGCGTGAGCGGCAACTGGCCGGTGCGTTCGAGCTGCGTGAGCCAGTCCACCACGAGTTGCGCGCCCAGATTCGCGAGGCGGTCGTGCAGCGTCGCCGTGGTGTCGGTGGGCGTGATCGGCGTGCGCACTTCCGAGATCATCGGACCGGTGTCGAGGCCCGCGTCCATCTGCATCAGCGTGATGCCGGTTTCGGCGTCGCCGGCCTCGATCGCGCGATGGATCGGCGCGGCGCCGCGCCAGCGCGGCAGGATCGAAGCGTGAATGTTGATGCAGCCGTCCGTCGGAATGTCGAGCACTTCCTGCGGCAGGATCAGGCCGTAAGCCGCCACCACCATGACGTCGTGCGGTGTGGCGCGCAGCAGGTCGATGGCCTCGGCGGCCTCCTGCGGGTACTTGCCCGCGCGGCGCAGCGAAGTGGGCTGTGCCACGGCAATGCCGTGCTCCTGCGCGTAACGCTTGACCGGGCTCGCCTGGAGTTTCATGCCGCGTCCGGCGGGACGATCGGGCTGGGTCAGCACGAGCGGCACGGGAAAGCCCGCCTCGTGAATGGCGGCGAGCGCCGCGGCGGCGAATTCCGGCGTACCGGCGAAGATCACGCGAAGAGAGTGGCTCATGGGCACAAGCGAATACGGGGTGAAACAGTGAGGCGCACGGCTGGCGTGCGCGGCGCTTACATGGCGCGTTCGAGCTTCTTCATCTTGCTCTTGATGCGCGTCTGCTTGAGCGACGAAAGGTATTCCACGAACACCTTGCCCATCAGGTGATCCATTTCGTGCTGGATGCACACGGCGAGCAGGCCTTCGCAGTCGACTTCGTAGCTCTCGCCCTTCTCGTTGAGGGCGCGCACGCGCACTTTCTCCGCGCGCTCGACTTCGTCGTAGATGCCCGGCACCGAGAGGCAGCCCTCTTCGTGCACTTCGCGCTCGTTGCTCGACCAGACGATTTCCGGGTTGATGAACACCTGCAGTTCGTCGTGCGCGTCGGACACGTCGATCACCACGACGCGCTCGTGCACGTCCACCTGGGTGGCGGCGAGGCCAACGCCGGGCGCTGCGTACATCGTCTCGGCCATGTCGGCGACGAGCTTGCGGATGCGGTCGTTGACCGCTTCGACCGGCTTGGCGACCTTGTGCAGGCGCTTGTCCGGGTAATGAAGAATATTCAGTAGAGCCATGATTTCACGGTTTCTCGTTGGGCGGCAGGCCGCGCCGATGTTGCGGATCGCGCGCGGACTGGCCGTTCGGCCAGCTTGCGGGCCCAGTACAGGATACGGAGGATATACGGACAAAACGGCCGGATTCAACGCGCCGGCCGCCTCGGGCAGCCGGCTCCGTGCCACTCGCGCACTCGCACGGGCCAACGCGGCCGCGCAAGGGCAATGCCTCGCTGCGGCGCGTTGCAGCAGCGCCTCGGTGCGTACCTCAACGAGCGCCGCCAACAAATTTCGGATGGTGAAAATTTTAACACGACGGGCTGCGCTTCGCCCGCCCACGGGAGAATCGCCCATGCTCGTTCCGCCGTTGCTTCCGCCGTCGCTTCCCGAGTCACGTCCTCAGTCGCGTCCTCAGTCGCTCGCGCCACCGCCGCCGGCTCCGCTGCCGCTGGCATCGGACGAACTCCACGCCTGGCTGCGCCTCGCCTGTGCGCGCGGCCTGAAGCCCGCCGCGCTGCGCGCATTGCTGGGCGCGTTCGGGTTGCCGCAACAGGTGCTCGCGCAATCGTTCAGTGCGCTTGCAGCCGTCGCGGGCAGCGTGGCGGCGCAAGCCGCGCTCGCCGCACCGCCACCCGGGTTCGCGCAACAGGCCGACGCGGTGCGCGACTGGTGCGCGCAGCCCGGCAACGCGCTCGTGACGCTCGCCGACGCCGCCTATCCGCCGCGCTTGCTGGCGATGACCGATCCACCGCCGCTGCTCTACGTTAAGGGGCGGCTCGACCTGCTGCATGCGCGCAGCGTCGCGGTGGTGGGCAGCCGCAGCGCCACACCGCAGGCCGTCGAGGACGCGGCGCGCTTCGCCCGCACGCTCGCGGCGGCGGGCGTGACCGTCGTCTCGGGCCTCGCACTCGGTGTGGACGGAGCCGCACATCGCGGCGCGCTCGACGAACGCGGCGGCACCGTCGCCGTGATCGGCACGGGCGCCGACCTCGTCTATCCGTCCGCGCACCACGCGCTCGCCACGCAGATCGCCGCGCGCGGCGCGATCGTCTCCGAATGGCCGCTCGGCACGCCCGCGCGCTCGGCCAACTTCCCGCAGCGCAACGGCGTGATCGCGGCGCTCGTCGAAGGCGTGATCGTGATGGAAGCCGCCATGCGCTCGGGCTCGCTCATTACGGCGCGGCTCGCCAACGAGATGGGCCGCGACGTGTTCGCGCTGCCCGGCTCGATTCACGCGCCGCTGGCGCGCGGGTGTCATCGGCTCATCAAGCAGGGAGCGCAACTGGTCGAAACGCCCGAGGAGGTGCTCGAAGCGCTGGGTTTCGCAGCGCCGGCGGCGGCAACAGTCGCGATAGCTCCCGCCCAGAAGCGCGCACGGCACGGAAGGCAAGAACAGCACTCGAACGAAACCACGCATCCGCGAACGGCAAGCGCTGCCAGCCAGATCGCCCTGCCGCTCGACACCCCGCCAGGCCGCCCGCCCGCGCCCAATCGTCTCGACGATAAAGAAGCCCAGGCCGTGCTCGTCGCAATCGGTCACGCGCCCGCCACACTTGAAATTCTCGCGCAGCGCACCGACATGGCCGAAGCGGTGCTCCAGGCCACGCTGCTGCGGCTCGAACTGGCCGGCCACGTGAGCGCGCTGCCCGGCGGCTGGTTCGCCCGGGCGTCCCACTGCTAGCGACGCGCCGTGTTACATTCGCGCCAAATGCACCGCCCCACGCATTGCCTCTATATAGAAGAGAACGCAAGGAACGACCATGCCCGCGCTTGACCTCGACACCGACGCCGACCAGATCGCCGAGCGCGTCGCCGACCGCGAGACGCTGTTCGTCGCGTGTCTGTGCGCCGAGTGGTGCGGCACCTGTCGCGACTATCGGGCGACCTTTGACCGCATCGCCGACGCGCATCCCGACATCTGCTTCGCGTACATCGATATCGAAACCCACGCCGACCGCTTCGACGACCTCGACGTGGAGAATTTCCCGACTATCCTGATCGAAGACGGCAACGCCACGCGCTTCTTCGGCACGGTGCTGCCGCATGGCGCGGTGGTCGAGCGCATGCTCGCCGACCTCACCGCGCTGCCGGGCGTCGCCGACGCGCCGAAGCTGCGCCCGGCGCTGCTCGAAGCGTGACGCGAACGCTGCCGTTCACCCGCAGTCGGCCCGCACACATGTTGATCGCACCCCGCTAGCCGGGCGCTACGCCGCCGGGTCGTGCGCTTGAGCGTGATCTTGAGCTTGCGCCCGCGCAGCTTGACCGCATGCGCCGCGCCGCCGCCTTACTGCCAGCTTGCTCGCCGCCGCGCCGCGCCCTTATGATTGGCGCCCGAAAAAGCCGCAGCCAGCGGCGCGCGGACAGCACGCACCGATGACACGAAAATCGCCACCGCCGCGCCATGTGCTATAAAGCGGTCGTTAACGAGGCGCCCCAAGGGCGCGACGGCCCCGCCACCGCGAGTCACATGGCATAGACGGGGCGCCCACCGGATACACCCACACACAATCAGTCATGTCCAAAGCTCTGATCATCGCCGAGAAGCCATCCGTCGCGAACGACATCGCGCGCGCTCTGGGCGGATTTACCAAGCATGACGAGTACTACGAGAGCGACGACTACGTGCTCTCGTCGGCGGTCGGCCATCTGCTGGAAATCGCCGCACCCGAGGAGTACGAGGTCAAGCGAGGCAAATGGAGCTTCGCGAACCTGCCCGTCATCCCGCCCCATTTCGACCTGAACCCGATCGCCAAGAGCGAATCGCGGCTCAAGGTGCTCACGAAGCTGCTCAAGCGCAAGGACGTCACGAAGCTGATCAACGCCTGCGACGCGGGGCGCGAGGGCGAGCTGATCTTCCGCCTGATCGCGCAACACGCGAAGGCGAAGCAGCCCGTGCAGCGCCTCTGGCTCCAGTCCATGACGCAGCAGGCAATCCGCGACGGCTTCGCGAACCTGCGCAGCGACGACGACATGCTGCCGCTGGCCGACGCCGCGCGCTGCCGCTCGGAAGCCGACTGGCTCGTCGGCATTAACGGCACGCGCGCCATGACGGCCTTCAACAGCAAGGGCGGCGGTTTCTTCCTGACCACGGTCGGTCGCGTTCAGACGCCAACGCTCTCGATCGTCGTCGAACGTGAAGAGAAAATCCGCCGTTTCGTGCCGCGCGATTATTGGGAAGTGCGCGCCGAATTCGTCTGCGCGGGCGGCTTCTACGAAGGCCGCTGGTACGACCCGAAATTCAAGAAGGACGAGCACGATCCGGAAAAGCGCGATTCGCGTCTCTGGAGCGTGCCGGCCGCCGAAACCATCGTCGCCGCCTGCCACGGCCGCGAAGGCACGGTCACGGAAGAATCGAAGCCGTCCACGCAGCTCTCGCCCGCCCTCTTCGACCTGACGAGCCTGCAGCGCGAAGCCAACGGCCGCTTCGGCTTTTCGGCCAAGAACACGCTCGGTCTCGCCCAGGCGCTGTACGAAAAGCACAAGGTGCTCACCTATCCGCGTACCGACTCGCGCGCGCTGCCTGAGGACTACCTCAGCACCGTGAAAGAGACGATGGAGATGCTCAAGGAGAGCAACAACTATCTGCCGTTCGCCAAGCAGGCGCTCGACAAGGGCTGGGTGAAGCCGAACAAGCGCATCTTCGACAATTCGAAGATCAGCGACCACTTTGCAATCATCCCGACGCTGCAGGCGCCGAAGAATCTGTCGGAGCCGGAGCAGAAGCTGTACGACCTCGTCGTCAAGCGCTTCCTCGCCGTGTTCTTCCCGGCGGCCGAGTACCGCGTGACCACGCGTATCACCGAAGTCGCCGGTCATCACTTCAAGACCGAAGGCAAGGTGATGGTCGAGCCGGGCTGGCTGCAGATCTATGGCCGCGACACGAGCGGCGAAGACGCGAACCTCGTGCCGGTGCAGAAGGACGAGAAGGTCAAGACCGACAAGATCGCCGCGCACCAGCTCGTGACCAAGCCGCCCGCGCGCTACAACGAAGCGACGCTGCTCTCGGCGATGGAAGGCGCGGGCAAGCTCGTCGACGACGAAGAACTGCGCGAGGCGATGGCCGCCAAGGGGCTCGGCACGCCGGCCACGCGCGCGGCCATCATCGAAGGTCTGCTCGGCGAAAAGTATCTCGTGCGCGAAGGCCGCGAGCTGATTCCCACGGCCAAGGCATTCCAGCTGATGACGCTGCTGCGCGGCCTCGGCGTGGAAGAACTGACCGCGCCGGAACTCACGGGCGAGTGGGAATACAAGCTTTCGCAGATGGAGCGCGGCAAGCTCCCGCGCGACGCGTTCATGCAGGAAATCGCCCGCATGACGCAGACCATCGTCAAGCGCGCGAAGGAATACGATTCGGACACCATTCCGGGCGACTACGCCACGCTGGAAACGCCGTGTCCGAATTGCGGCGGTCAGGTGAAGGAAAACTACCGACGCTTCGCGTGTACGAAGTGCGAATTCTCGATTTCGAAGATTCCGGGCGGCCGTCAGTTCGAGATTCCCGAAGTCGAGGAACTGCTGCAGAACAAGACGATCGGTCCGCTTTCGGGCTTCCGCAGCAAGATGGGCCGTCCGTTCTCGGCGATCCTCAAGCTGTCGTTCGACGACGAGATCAAGAACTACAAGCTCGAATTCGACTTCGGTCAGGATCAGGGCACGGAAGACGGCGAAGCGCCCGACTTCTCGCAGCAGGAGGCCGTGGGCGCGTGTCCGAAGTGCAAGGGCCGCGTGTTCGAGCACGGCATGAGCTATGTCTGCGAAAACTCGGTGGCGAATCCGAAGACCTGCGACTTCCGTTCGGGCAAGGTGATTCTCCAGCAGGAGATCGCGCGCGAGCAGATGGCCAAGCTGCTGTCCGAAGGCCGCACGGACCTGCTGACGAACTTCAAGTCATCGCGCACGGGGCGTAACTTCAAGGCGTTCCTCGTGAAGCAGCCCGACGGCAAGATCGGCTTCGAGTTCGAGAAGAAGGAACCGAGCGCGAAGACGGCGGCCAAGACCGCGGCGAAGAAGTCCACCGCGAGCGCCGACGCCGCCAACGACGCAGCCGAAGACGCGGAAGCCACTGCGAAGCCGGCACGCAAGACGGCGGCTGCGAAGACCGCGCCTGCGCGCAAGACCGCGGCGAAGAAAACCGCCGCGCGCAAGACGGGTTCTTAAGTCTTAGGCGCGCATCGCGCGCGCCGTGCGCCATTCAGGCAAGCGGCGCGCGGCGTCGTTCGACGCATCGCCCAGCAAAAAAGGCGCAGCTTCTCACGAAGCTGCGCCTTTTTTATCGCCTGAATCGACCGGCGCAATCATGCGACGATCGATCCCAAACGCGGATTAAAGCGGCGAAATCGCCGAAGAACGCGTGCGGCCGGCGGATGCGCGGCCCGCCTTCGGCGCGCGCTCTTCCGCGCCGTTGTGCTCGCCTTCCGCGCCGCGCGAACCGTCGAGCAGATCCGAGATCGGCTCCGCGCCGTCGAACGCCTCGGGCGCGCCGTTGCGGGCGTTAGCCGGGCGCGCGAGACCGTCCTTGACCCACTGTTCGCCGAGCTGGCTGTTCGGCGTCTGACTGAAATGCTCCACCAGATGGTCGATGAACGTACGCACCTTGGCCGGCAGATGGCGGCGGCTCGGGTACGCGACGTTGATCTCGACCTGCGGGAGACGGTAGTCGCCGAGCAGGCGCACGAGGCGTCCGCGCGTCATGTCGCGGCCGATCAGGTAGCTCGGCAGAATCGCGATGCCCATGCCGAGCAGCGCGAACTGACGCAGCATTTCGGTATTGTTCGCGACGATCACGTTGCTCGGGCGCACGCGCACTTCGCCTTCCGGACCGGTGAACACGCGCTCGTCGCCCCAGTATTCCGAAGGCAGCGACAGCGACGGATGCTCCATCAGGTGCTCGGGACGCGTGGGCGTGCCGTGCTTTTCCAGATACGCGGGCGTCGCGCACACCGTCATGCAGCCCGTCGTGAGACGACGCGTCACGATGCTCGCGCTGCGCATCTGGCGCGCGGTCACGACGCCGAGATCGAAGCCTTCTTCGACCAGATCGACCTGGCGGTCGACCAGCGTGACATCGGGAATGACTTGCGGATAGCGCTGCGTGTAGGTCTGCAGCACGGGCGCGAGATTGTGCAGCCCGAACACCACCGGCGCCACGATGCGCAAGGTGCCGACGGGTTCGTGGTTGCGCGCCACCACCATCTGCTCCACATCTTCGAGCTCGTCGAGAATCTGGCGGGCGCGTTCGAGATAGACCTGACCGGACTCGGTGAGGGAAAGACTGCGGGTCGTGCGGTTGAGCAAACGCGTGCCAAGACGACCTTCGAGGTCCGCCACGTGACGCGTCGCAACCGCATTCGAGATATCCATCGCGGAAGCGGCCCGGGCAAAACTGCCGAGGTCGGCCACTTTGACGAAAACTCGCATCGACTGCAAATGATCCATGAGACAACTCCTGCCTGTTACTGTCCGTCGGAATCCGACGGAGGAAACCACGAATTCTCCTACGACATGAGAAATCGTGCAGAAGTTGCCTAAGAAGCACTGAATTTCTTCGAAATTTTCGCTACTGTCACTGTTTACGCAGTATCACAGCCGCTATTGTTTCCCGCTTCGAAACAATTTTCTGCATCGCAGCGAAAAGCCCGGATCATCGTGAACAGAACACGCGTTCTAGAGCAGATTTTTGCCCGCCTTTTTCCACGAACTAAGTACGACCCCAAATAAAAAGATCGCCCGCAGGCGATCTTTTTGTTCAATTCGAGCGCTCATACCCGCTCACACCGATAGTGAGCGCTCACATTCATCGAAAAACGCCGTTCAAAGGCGGCTTTCCAGATCCGCACGCGTGTCGCGCAGCGACGGCGGCAAACCTTGCGCAAGCGTGTCGAACAGCTCCGAATGCAGGGCCAGCTCCGCGCGCCAGGCGTCGGCGTCGACCGAAATCACCTGCGCGAACTGCTCGGGCGTGAAGTTCAGGCCGCGCCAGTCGAGATCGCCATAACGCGGCGACACGCCGAACGCGTGCGCTTCGCCCTCGCCCTGACCTTCGATACGGCGCACCATCCATTCGAGCACGCGCATGTTCTCGCCGAAGCCCGGCCACACGAACTTGCCGTCGTCGCCCTTGCGGAACCAGTTCACGCAGAAGATGCGCGGCAGCGTCGCGCCGAGCTGTTCGAGGCGGCCGCCCACCTTCAGCCAGTGGCCGAAGTAGTCGGCCATGTTGTAGCCGCAGAACGGCAGCATGGCGAACGGATCGCGGCGCACCACGCCCTGCTGCCCTGCCGCCGCCGCCGTGGTTTCCGAGCCCATCGTCGCGGCCATGTAGACGCCTTCGGTCCAGTCGCGCGCCTCGGTCACGAGCGGCACGGTGGTCGAGCGGCGGCCGCCAAACACGAACGCGTCGATGGCGACGCCCTTCGGGTTTTCCCATTCGGCGTCGATCGACGGACATTGCGACGCGGGCGCCGTAAAGCGCGCGTTCGGATGCGCGGCCTTGCGACCCGTTTCCTTCGCAATGGCCGGCGTCCAGTCCTGGCCCTGCCAGTCGATCAGATGCGCGGGCGGCGTGTCGGTCATGCCTTCCCACCAGACGTCGCCGTCATCGGTGAGCGCGACATTCGTGAAGATCACGTTCTCCTTGAGCGTCGCCATGGCGTTGAAGTTGGTCTTCTCGCTCGTGCCCGGCGCCACGCCGAAGTAGCCCGCTTCCGGGTTGATCGCGTAGAGGCGGCCGTCCGCGCCCGGCTTGATCCAGGCGATATCGTCGCCGATCGTGCTGATTTCCCAGCCGTTCATGGCGGCCGGCGGAATCAGCATGGCGAAGTTGGTCTTGCCGCACGCCGACGGGAACGCCGCCGCGACGTGATACTTGCGCCCTTCCGGCGATTTCACGCCGAGAATCAGCATGTGCTCGGCGAGCCAGCCTTCGTCGCGGCCCATCGTCGAAGCGATGCGCAGTGCAAAGCACTTCTTGCCGAGCAGCGCATTGCCGCCATAGCCCGAACCATAACTCCAGATCTCGCGCGTTTCCGGGAAATGGACGATGTACTTGGTCTTGTTGCACGGCCACGGCACGTCCTGCTCGCCCGCCGCCAGCGGCGCGCCCACGGTGTGCACGCAGGGCACGAACGGGCCGTCTTCGCCCAGCACGTCGTACACCGCGCGGCCCATGCGCGTCATGATGCGCATGTTGACGGCCACGTAGGGGCTATCGGAGAGTTCGACGCCGATATGCGCGATCGGCGAGCCGAGCGGGCCCATCGAAAACGGCACGACATACATCGTGCGGCCGCGCATCGAGCCGGCGAACAGGCCGTCGAGTGTCGAGCGCATTTCGGCGGGCGCGATCCAGTTATTGGTCGGGCCGGCGTCTTCCTTCTTCTGCGAGCAGATGAAGGTGCGATCCTCGACGCGCGCCACGTCCGAGGGATCGGAGCAGGCCAGATACGAGTTGGGGCGCTTCTGCGGATTGAGGCGGCGCATCGTGCCCGCGTCGACCATCTGCTGACACAGGCGGTCGTATTCCTCCTGCGAACCGTCGCACCAGACGATGCGTTCGGGCTGCGTGTGCGCGGCGATCTGCTTGACCCATTCCACCAGTTTCCGGTGCCGGACCCAGGACGGCGCCTGCATGGCGGCCTGGGCGGGGAAGTCGGGATGATTCATCGAAAAGTCTCCATAGGGGCTGATAAAAAATCGTTTCAGGCCCCTTTCGACGCTGCGTGCGAGAGGCACTTTTTTTAAGCGATTCAACGGCGAAACCGGGGCTGCGGTCCGCGCAGTTGTGCAGGTCGTCAAGGCCCAATCAGCAGGGGTTCGCAACCGTCTGTAAAGCGGCTTGCATGGCGACCCGACAAGCTGATAAAAGGGGGAAAATTCTCGTTCAAACCTCGTGCAGCCGCATTGAGCGCCATCGAACGAAACAGCAATTGCGGTACCCGCGAGCGCTATTTCTTCGTTGCGGCCGATGCAACGTGAGGCGACCCCGTATTCATACCAGCCTGTCAAACGCTGCATAGTGGGATAACCACCAGATGAACATCGAGTCGCGCCACGTACGGTGCGCTGCCTATCACTTTTGCCGCCATGAAAATTGCCATCCTTGACGACTACCAGGACGCCGTCCGCAAGCTCGACTGCTTCCAGCTGCTTGCCGATCACGAGGTCAAGGTCTTCAACAACACCGTGCGCGGGCTCGGTCAGCTCGCGAGCCGCCTCTCGGAAGTCGAAGCACTCGTGCTGATTCGCGAACGTACGCGCATCTCCTCGCAACTGCTCGACAAACTCCCGCATCTGCGCATGATCAGCCAGACGGGCAAGGCCGGTCCGCACATCGATATCGAAGCCTGTACCGAACGCGGCATCGCCGTGCTCGAAGGCACCGGTTCGCCGGTCGCGCCCGCCGAACTCACCTGGGCGCTGATCATGGCGGCGCAGCGGCGCATTCCGCAGTATGTCGCCAACCTCAAGCAGGGCGCGTGGCAGCAGTCGGGCCTGAAGACCTCGGCGATGCCGCCGAACTTCGGTCTCGGCCAGGTGCTGCGCGGCCAGACGCTCGGCATCTGGGGCTACGGCAAGATCGGCCGCCTGGTCGCCGGTTACGGCAAGGCGTTCGGCATGCGCGTGATCATCTGGGGCCGCGAGCATTCGCTCGAAGCCGCGCGCGCCGACGGCTACGAAGCCGCCGCCAGCCGCGAGGCGCTGTTCGAGGAAAGCGACATCCTCTCGCTGCACCTGCGTCTGCACGACGACACGCGCGGCATCGTCAAGCAGGAAGACCTGTTGCGCATGAAGCCGACGTCGCTGCTCGTCAACACGAGCCGCGCCGAACTGCTCGAAGAGAACGCGCTGCTCGGCGCGCTCGCGCACAACCGGCCGGGCATGGTCGCGATCGACGTGTTCGAGAGCGAGCCGATCCTGCAGGGCTACAGCCTGCTGCGTATGGAAAACGTGATTTGCACGCCGCACATCGGCTATGTGGAGCGCGAAAGCTACGAGCTGTATTTCGGCGCGGCCTTCCGCAACATCCTGTCGTTCGATGCGGGCGATCTCTCGCACGTCGCGAATCCGGAAGCGCTGCAAGGCGGTCGCCGCAAGTAAGGCGGCAAGCTGCGCGCGTAGCCAACAAAAAGGCGGCCATCAGGCCGCCTTTTTTGCGTCGATGCGCGCGCCGCGCGATGCGGCTCAGACGTGCGAGGCCGCCTCGAACATCTCCGGCAGACGCGCGAGAAAACGCTCGCCGTCTTCGGCGCCGAGGTTCCAGGCGTGCTGCATCTGCTGCGGGCTCGTGTAGTCCCAGCTCGAAATCGGCACCTTCGCGGTCGGCTGCACATAGAGGCGCAGTTGCTCGCCGGGCTGGCCGCCGTCGCCGCCCGTGCGGTGCTTCACCACGAACATCTGCGGACGCGGATACAGCCGCGTGACCATCACCAGCACGCGCCCGGGCGTGTCGTCGAGCGCGCCGACGGGCACGTTGTCGACCATGCCGCCGTCGAGCACGGCGCGCCCGTTACGGCGCAGCACCGGCGTAAAAGGCGGCGTGCACGACGATTGCAGCACGAGGTCGGCGAGATCGTCGACGCTCTGGCAAGCCTGCGCCGTCACGAATTCCGGATGAAAACCGAGCTTGCGCCCAAGCATGGGATGCAGCGTCTTGCGGATGTGCTTTTCGATGTTGTACGCGATGAGCCCTGCCGCCACCGCGCTGCGCGCGCCGAGCCAGCGCGGCAGATGCGACACGCCGATGCGGATCTCGGGCGCGTCCTGCAGCTTTTCGAAACGCGGCCCGTAGATGTCGAGCAGCGCCTGACGGTAGATGCGGTAGTGCGGAAACACCGACTCGCCGCGCAGCAGGTTGCCCCAGTACGCGTTGCGCTTGTTGTGCTTGAGCGCTTCCTCGTAATAGCGCATGACCCACTGCGAATCGCGCGTGTAGATCATGCACGCGGTAGCCGCGCCCGCCGAAATGCCCGTGATGACGCGCGGGCGCAGATCCAGCTTCGGCTGAACGACGTCCCAGAAACCCGCCTGCCACCAGCAGCGGTTGCCGCCGCCGGCAAAGACAACCTGATCGAACATGCGCCCTCTTTCCTTCGATTCGTCCTGAATGCGACAGCTTAGTCGAGTAGCGCGTAAGTCGAGGTCGCGTGAACGGCCATCCGGCCGTCTTCGTCATAGAGTTCTATTTCGCCGAACACCAGATTGCGGCCCATGCGCAGCACGCGCGCCGTGATCTTCACGTCGCCCTTGCGCACCGCGCGCATGAAGTTGGTGTTGAGTGCGACCGTGGTCATCGGTTTGAATTCGCCGAGCGCCGCCGAGATCGCCACGATCATCGCCGTGTCGGCGGCCGCCATGAACACCTGGCCGCAGATCACGCCGCCCGCGTGGCGCAGCTCGCCGGAAAACGGCAGCCGCAGCGTGGCGCTGTCTTCCGTCACGTCGAGCGGCTTCAACCCGAGCGCCTTCACCCACGGCGCCAGCACGCGCTCGAGCAGCGCGTCGATTGCCTTGTCGTCCATCGTCTCTCTTGTGCCTTTTATGGAGTGCGTGCCGCGTGGCGGATGTCCTCGTGGCGACGGACCCGGCGGGTAGCGCGCGGCACGCCGGCTCGCGGCCCGAAACGATCGGAAGCGATCCGAAGCGCGGACCCGCCAGCGTGGCCACATGATACCGGGTGGTACCGCGTCCTGTTGATATTGAAGATAAGGCGACCGTGCTGCCGCGACGCGCCAGCTTGCCGTTCCAGGCCGCCAGCAACTTTTTTAGGAAATTTGCGAAAAGGACTTGCCAAGACTCAAAAGGCAGGGCATAATCTTTCTTCTGTTGGGGGCGTTAGCTCAGTTGGTAGAGCAGCGGACTCTTAATCCGTAGGTCGAGTGTTCGAGTCACTCACGCCCCACCAGCCAATTTATGTGAAAAGCCCGGTCTTCTGACCGGGCTTTTTGCTTTCCAGGTTCCACGTAGGCACTATGTAGGCAAATTCGAGCAACATTCGTCCTGCAATGTCGCAGCTTATTCAGTGCGCGAAGTGCATCCACGCGAATCGCAATCTTCGCCACCTCAAAGCGATCTTGCCGCTCCTCCCGCACGCCCCCCCCCTCACAACAGCAGGGCACGCGAAGCGTGGGCCTATGAAAACATGCCTAACCCGCATCTGGGGCTTTCAGTTCCTGCAATCGGCTCTTTGTTATCCGCTCCATGCATCCCCAAAAAACGATGTAACGCATGGATGCCTGCCCCAGTCCATACGTCTCGCCATAGCAGTAGTTGTCTCGATACTGCACCCATGCATCTTGGCTATTTTTGAAATAGGGCCATGCCAATGGATAATTATCAGCCTTCAAAGATTTATCATTTCTCGCTGCTTTTTCAGAAAATAATCGCAATTCCTTATTTAATTTATCATCGGCATCTTCAAATTCACGATGGGCACACTGATCCATATCCTCCTGTGAGGCATTATGCTGCGCTTTGCATAATTCATCAATCCACGCCGTTGACTTCCCCAGAAAATAAGCCGCCGAGGATCGATACAGCTTATAGTCAAATCGCTCCGAATATATGGATTGCGCATTTACGCGCGATGGCGTGAACGAACCCAGCATCAGCAACATTGCGATAAAACATAGCGTCTTAGTGCTCCGCATCATAAACTCCCGAAGCAAAGAGACGCGCCTCGGCATAGCGCCTCGTCCTTAATTTTTTGTTCTTTCCGATTCGATATTCCAATATATAATCAAACATTTCTCCGTAGCGGCCACCGTTAACTTTGTCGATAATATCATCCGCACCGCCATTGGGGCCACAATTGAAAACAATGCTTACAAGCGCATCATATTCAAATTGATATAACTCTACGTTTACATCTCCGTTTAAACGCTGCTCCATTCTTTCAAGATCGCGCCTCTTGAATTCTCTGGCGCGTTCTAGCGAAATAGTTTGCCCCAATGCTATATGATCGGCAGGCAAGATACGATGGCCGCTCGCGACTGTAGGAATTCCAACATTGTCACGGTATGCCTTCAAATAAATCCATCAATAACTTGATGCCCTTGAAAATTTACACCGTTCAACAACCCAGACTCCCACACACTTATAAATGACAAGCCTTCCTTCGATGCCTTCCACGGCTTGCTTATCCTGCCTGCGTAGATTGAAATAGTGGATTTGGTGGATAAGTCCGCCATGTGCCCTCCATTGTTGAGTGTCTAGTAATTAAACGTCAACGATCCAAATTTTCCTTGATATCAAAGCTCGCGGTGACAGTACCTGCACTTGCACCGATATCGCTTTGCAATATATATTCTTGCTTTACCCGAGAAAATGAAAGCGCAACGTGCTCATAGTAACTCTCATCATGTACAATCGGCTTAACAGAGGTTATTATCACGTCTCCCATAATTATTTTTAAGAAATCAAGTGGCACACCACCCGCCTTGCGCACTGACAGGATTGCTTCTGGTATGTGGCGACCCGTCAAACAATAACGCATGAGATTAGGACTGGAGCGATCAATTTGATGAATAAATTTCAAATCCTTAATTGTTGCCTTACCTGCACCGCCGCCAGACCCTAACATCATTGATGATTGCTGAGCCATTTCCCATTGCCAGCTAGAAATTTCGATCTCATCTTGATGGACTGCATCTTTCGCCTCACCTGAAATACCATTTATTTTCAGAAAAATATCGGCCATTTCGCCTCCTGGTTCGTTACGTAAAAATGTTGCCGCAACCGCATGATTGATGCAGGCCCTATTGCACAACCATAGTGATCTGAAATATTGAACGGTGAAAATCAGAACAATCTGATTTTCATTAATTTTTAAAAAATCGAATAATCAATACATCAAAATTTGATGTAGATCACCCCGTATTTTGAATCGGATAAGTTGACAAATGGCGCGGCTCACGTTTGAGCGCGCGCGTCATGTCACTACCTTTGCGATTCGAAAAATTTAAACCGGGCGACAGATGGCGTCTGTCCATTCGTCCCGGCTTACCTCAGGAATACGCGGATTGGCTTTCCCCCGCTTTCCCGGACAGGTAAATTAGCCCGTCATGCGTAGCTCGAACTGAACCGGGCTAAGGAAGTCCAGTGTTGAATGTCGGCGATGCGGGTTGTAGAAGCGCTCGATGTAATCGAACACGTCGGCCCGCGCCGCGTCCCTCGTGCGATAAATGTCATGCAAAAAGCCCGGTCTTCTGACCGGGCTTTTTGCATTTCTCCCGCCGTTTTTCCTGCGCGCGCTTGTCTGCGCAGCGGTGGCGCTGCGCTTTCGCCGCTCAAACCAGCACGTCGGCGCTGCGGTCTCTCACTTTCATCGAAAAACGCACCGCGCGCGGCGGCTGGGGCAGCCAGCGGCCGAGCGACTCGAAACCGTCGAGCTGACGCAGCAGCGTGTCGACCGTAGCGAGCTGAACGTGAGACAAATGGTTTTGCTTGAGCAAGGCGTGCAGCCGTTTGCGCCAGTAGTCGGCGTCCATGATCGGCTCTTCGAAGTCGCTCGATAGCGACGCCGGCATCACGCGCGCGATATGCGCGATTTCCTGTTCAACGAATGTCATGGCGAACTCCCCGTTTCCGACAGTGTTTCTTATCGTATGACGTAACTGTAGGACGACCGGGGCGCGACGCCAGCCTACCCGATTGGATAGGGCGAAAATCCAGCCAGAACGCATCGACGGGCACGCGCGATGCTCAGGCCCGACGCGCCGTGCCGCGCGCGTTTTAAGACTGATCCGATAGGGTTTTTCTGACCTGCATCAGATCATGGAGTGATCGAAAAACACTCCAGAGGTGATTGCCATGCACGGGCATCCAACCGACAAACTCGTCGCCGGCGCGGTCATCGGCGGCATTCTCACCGCCGCGCTCGTCGTGCTGATGGTCTGGCTCGACTTTCCGTCGGACCGGGGCTATGGCGCGGCCGTACGGCTTGCCGTGCCCGCCGCCCTCTCCGCCCTCCTGCTGTTCCCGCGCCCGATTCTGCATCGCACGCTGCTGCGAGAAAGGCGCGATCCGGGCCTGCTCGACGAAGATCTGAACCTGTTGCTCGTGGGCCGCGCGCTGGGTCTCGTCGGCGGCATCATTTTCGGCATTTCGCTGGCCTCGGAAATTCTCTAGGGACTTCTGAGGCGCGCGTCCGCTCACAGGCTCACAGGAACGGCTTGCCGTCGACCTGTTCGTAGACGACGTTGCCTTCGTCGTCCTCGAATTGCTCCAGATAGTTGCGGGCGCCGCACAGCGGGCAACGGAACAACGGACCCTGGCCCTCGTTCTTGATGACCACTTCGCTTTGTTCCCAGGGCGTGCCGCAGGACTGATTGCGGCAGACGAACGATTCAGTTTCAGACATTGCAGATTCTCCTTGCTGTTACGGCTGCAAAGCCTACAGCATGCGGGCCCCGCGCGCCGCAATTCGTCGCGCTTTCCGCCATCCTTTCCTCGCGTTTTCTTCACCCTCGCTCGTTTTCCCGCGCGTTGTTCAGTTTTTGAGCAACGCGTGCGCGTCCTTCTGCGCTTTGCTGTGCCGTGGCGGCGCAATGTGGCCGCACCGGCGCCCTCGCCTGTCTCGCTAAGCCGTTCAGGCTCCGCGCCCCGCACAGACCGGGCCGCATGCGTCCGCGCGCCGCAGCGGCCCTGCACGCCCCTTCGCCTCGCGCCCGCACTCCTCTCGATCCGCGATTGGCACGCTTCTGGCATTGACGAGCACCGGTTGCGCGGTCTCGGCCTGACGCGCCCACCCATATCGACACAGACAAAACGAGGAGCACGTAGATGAATCACGCGGACATGCAGTTCCTGACGACCGAGTTCCCGTACAAGAAGCAATACGGCAACTTCATCGGCGGCGAGTGGGTCGCGCCGCTGGGCGGCGAGTATTTCGACGACATCTCGCCGATCACCGGCCATCCGTTCACGTCGATTCCGCGCTCGCGCGAAGCCGACGTCGAGCTGGCGCTCGACGCCGCACACAAAGCCAAGACCGCCTGGGGCAAGACCTCGTCGACCGAGCGCGCCAACATCCTCAATCGCATCGCCGACCGCATCGAGCAGAACCTGCACAAGCTCGCCGTGGCCGAAACCATCGACAACGGCAAGCCGCTGCGCGAAACGCTGGCCGCCGACATTCCGCTCTCGGCCGATCACTTCCGCTATTTCGCGAGCTGCGTGCGCTCGCAGGAAGGCGGCATCTCCGAAATCGATCACGACACGGTCGCCTATCACTTCCATGAACCGCTCGGCGTGGTCGGCCAGATCATCCCGTGGAATTTCCCGATCCTGATGGCCGCCTGGAAGCTCGCGCCCGCGCTCGCGGCCGGCAACTGCGTCGTGCTCAAACCCGCCGAGCAGACGCCCGCCTCGATGCTCGTGTTCGCCGAGATCATTCAGGATCTGCTGCCGCCGGGCGTGCTCAACATCGTGAACGGCTTCGGCCTCGAAGCAGGCAAGCCGCTCGCCTCGAACAAGCGCATCGCCAAGATCGCGTTCACCGGCGAAACGACGACGGGCCGCCTGATCATGCAGTACGCGAGCCAGAACATCATTCCCGTGACGCTGGAACTGGGCGGCAAGAGCCCGAACATTTTCTTCGCCGACGTGCTCGATCACGACGACAGCTATTTCGACAAGGCGCTCGAAGGCTTCGCGATGTTCGCGCTCAATCAGGGCGAAGTGTGTACCTGCCCGTCGCGCGTGCTGATCGACGAAAAGATCTACGACCGCTTCATGGAGCGCGCGCTCAAGCGCGTGGCGGCGATCCAGCAAGGCCATCCGCTCGACACGAAGACGATGATCGGCGCGCAGGCCTCGCAGGAACAGCTGGAGAAGATCCTCTCGTACATCGACCTCGGCAAGCAGGAAGGCGCGCAATGCCTGATTGGCGGCGAACGCAACGCGCTGGCCGGCGAACTCGGCGCGGGCTACTACGTGAAGCCGACCGTGTTCCGCGGCCACAACAAGATGCGCATCTTCCAGGAGGAAATTTTCGGGCCGGTCGTTTCGGTGACCACGTTCAAGACCGAAGAGGAAGCGCTGGAGATCGCCAACGACACGCTCTACGGCCTCGGCGCGGGCGTGTGGACGCGTGACGGCACGCGCGCATATCGCTTCGGCCGCGAGATCCAGGCCGGGCGCGTGTGGACGAACTGCTATCACGCGTATCCGGCGCACGCGGCGTTCGGCGGCTACAAGCAGTCGGGCATCGGCCGCGAGAACCACAAGATGATGCTCGATCACTATCAGCAGACGAAGAACCTGCTCGTCAGCTATAGCGACCAGCCGCTGGGTTTCTTCTGATGGGCGTGTGATCTTCTTCTAATCGATTGCGGGTGTTGTACCGGCTCGCCGGGCGCCGTGTGGGGCGTTCCGGCGAGCGTCTTTTTCGAGGAGCGCCGCGACATGGTCGAACGCGTTACCGCCACGCCCGCCGCGCTCGCGCTGATCGAGCAACTCGCGCGCGAGCACGGCTCACTGCTGTTTCATCAATCCGGCGGCTGCTGCGACGGCAGCGCGCCGATGTGTTTTCCCGCCGGGGAATTTCTCGTGGGCAACGCCGATGTGCAGCTCGGCGAGATTGGCGGCGTGCCGTTTTATATGACCGCGTCGCAATTCGAGTATTGGCAGCATACGCAGTTGATCATCGATGCGGTGCCGGGCAATGGCGGCATGTTTTCGCTTGAGCGGCCGACGGGGTTGCGGTTTCTCACGCGCTCGCGGCTTTATGACGATGAGGAGAACGCGTGGCTTGAGGCGCATCCGGTGGCGCGGGTGAGTTTGTGACTTTGAGCCGAGACAGGTAGCGGGAGGGATTTCGAGGGCGATGCTATCCTGGCCGGCATCCGCGCATTCGCGCATTCGCGCGCGCCGAACCTGGAGACGACATCATGCAAAACCGCGACGTGAAGCTGCTCAAGCTCGATCCGATGGATCTGCTCGCCGTGAGCCATACCGGCCCGTATATGAAGATCGGCGATGCGTTTTATACGCTCGCACAGTGGCTCGGCGAGCGGAAAGTGCGGACGTCGGGTTCGAGGCTCGTCGGCATTTACTACGACGATCCGAATTCGGTCGAGGAATCGAAGCTGCGCTCGAAGGCGGCGGTGCAGCTTGTGCACGATCGCGATGTGCAGGTTGTGGCGCCGGTGGAGAAGTTTCAGTTGCGCGGCGGTGAGCACGCGATGGTGCTGCACAGCGGGCCGTATCAGGGTCTACAGCAAGCGTGGATGTGGCTTTACAACGAGGGATTGAAGCAGCTCGGGCGGAATGCGGACTTTTCGGTGCCTTCGTTCGAGGTGTATCTGAATACGCCGGATGAGGTCGCGCCTGATGATCTGAAAACCGAGCTTTATATTCCGCTGGCTTGAGGGCTTGTTTCGGGGCTTGCCGGTTTTTTTCGAGGCCGCTGGAGAGGTTGTCCAGCGGCTTTTTCGTTTCCGATGCGCAGTCTCTTAGGGTTTTTCAATCTATGTATACGTAAACGTAGTAATAGTTAACAAGTCCCTGGGTATTCTGTGGATAACCCTGGAAAACTATTGAGTAAACAAGGTTGTGGAAAATTCATAACCCTGCGGGCGTTAACGGGACAATCCCAGGTAGTTGCTGACAACTTTTCCACTGTTTTATCCAGGGGCGGAGTTGTTCAGGTTTCATGCACCGGATGTTCCGGGGGTTGTAAGGGGGTTATCCAGAGGGGGATGTGGATAGATTGCGGAGCTTCGTTTGGGCGAAGAAAAAGCGCCTTGAGGGCGCTTTTTTGTTGAGGGGCTGGGGGAATGGGGTGAGGTGGGTGGCGTAGAGGCTTTGTTATTCGCATTGCGCGGAGGAGGATCGAACTCCCGACCTTCGCATTGTGAACGCGATTGCAATCTGAGCGCCACCCCCACCCATAAACCACAATCAAATCAAATCCCAAAAACAAAAAGACCCACGAGTCTCTCAACTCGTGGGTCTCCCAATCCCAGCCAGATCGCCAACCGCGACCCGACTAAAACCCCTCAAACATCAATATTCCCCGCCCGCAGCGCATTGCTCTCGATAAACGCACGACGCGGCTCCACGTCATCACCCATCAACGTAGTGAAAATCCCATCCGCGGCAATCGCATCCTCGATCTGCACGCGCAACAAACGACGCACAGTCGGATCCATCGTCGTTTCCCAGAGCTGCTCAGGGTTCATCTCGCCGAGCCCCTTATAACGCTGCTTCGAGACATTGCGCTCAGCATCCGCGATCAGCCACTTCATCGCGCTCTTGAAGTCCGTCACGGCCATGCTGCGCTCGCCCCGCTTGATGAGCGCATTCTTGCCGATCAACCCCTTGAACGTATTCGCGGTATTCACGAGTTGCTGATAATCCGCCGTCAGCTGGAACTCCTCATCGATCACGGAAACCTTGACGTTGCCATGATGACGACGCTCCACGCGCAGCGAACGCTGCTCGCGCACCGCGTCATACATCGGCACAACGGACACTTCCGGCTTCAAAGGATCGTCGCGCAGATGCGCCTCAAGCGCACGAGCCGAAGCCTCCGTCGACTCCTCGCTCGACAGATCGATCGCGACGCCATCCATGATGGCTTCGAGCGCCCGCACGTCATACAGACGCGACAAGCGATCCACCACGGCGCGCGCCAACTGATACGACCGCGCCAGCTCGCCCAGCGCATCGCCCGAAATCGGCGTCGCGCCTTCCGTCGGCACCAGTTCCGAACCGTTCAGCGCCAGACGCAGCATATGCGCGTTCAGATCGGCGTCGTCCTTCAGATAACGCTCGTCCTTGCCCGCCTTGAGTTTGTAAAGCGGCGGCTGCGCGATATACACGTAACCGCGCTCGATCATCTCCGGCATCTGGCGATAGAAGAACGTCAGCAGCAGCGTGCGGATGTGCGCGCCGTCCACGTCCGCATCGGTCATGATGATGATGCGGTGATAACGCAGCTTCTCGAGGTTGTAATCTTCCTTGCCGATACCGCAGCCGAGCGCGGTAATCAGCGTGACGATCTGCTCCGACGACAGCAGCTTGTCGTAGCGCGCCTTCTCGACGTTCAGCACCTTGCCGCGCAGCGGCAGGATCGCCTGGAACTTGCGGTCGCGGCCTTGCTTGGCCGAGCCGCCTGCCGAGTCGCCCTCGACGATATACACCTCGGACTTCGCCGGATCCTTCTCCTGGCAGTCCGCGAGCTTGCCCGGCAGGCCCACGCCGTCGAGCACGCCCTTGCGTCGCGTCATTTCACGCGCCTTGCGCGCGGCGTCGCGCGCACGCGCGGCGTCGACGATCTTGCTGCAAATGGTCTTCGCGTCGTTCGGCGTTTCCTGCAGGAAGTCTTCCAGCGCCTTCGCCACGACGTCTTCCACCGGTGCGCGCACTTCCGACGACACCAGCTTGTCCTTCGTCTGCGAGCTGAACTTCGGCTCCGGCACCTTCACGGAGAGCACGCACGACAGACCTTCGCGCATGTCGTCGCCCGAGGTTTCGACCTTGGCCTTCTTGGCGATTTCGTTGTCGGCGATGTACTTGTTGATCACGCGCGTCATCGCCGCGCGCAGACCCGTCAAGTGCGTGCCGCCGTCGCGCTGCGGGATGTTGTTCGTGAAGCACAGCACGCTTTCGTTGTAGCTGTCGTTCCACTGCATGGCGACTTCCACGCCCACGCCGTCCTTCTCGCTCGAGATGTAGAAGATGTTCGGGTGCAGGACCGTCTTCGCCTTGTTGATGTACTCGACGAAGCCCTTCACGCCGCCCGCGAACGCGAAATCGTCTTCCTTGCCCGAGCGCTGGTCGGTCAGGCGGATACGCACGCCGTTGTTCAGGAACGAGAGTTCGCGGATGCGCTTGGCGAGAATGTCGTAGTGATATTCGACGCTGCCGAAGATGGTTTCATCGGCCATGAAGTGCACTTCGGTGCCGCGGTTTTCCGTGTCGCCGAGCAGTTGCATGGGCGAGACCGTCACGCCGTCGCGCTCTTCGAGAATGCGGTTCTGCGGCACGCCACGGTGGAATTCCATGAAGTGCTTCTTGCCGTTGCGGCGCACGGTCAGGCGCAGGAAGCTCGACAGCGCGTTCACGCACGAGACGCCCACGCCGTGCAGGCCGCCCGAGACCTTGTAGCTGTTCTGGTCGAACTTGCCGCCCGCGTGCAGCTCGGTCATCACGATTTCAGCGGCGCTGCGCTTCGGATCGTGCTTGTCGTCCATCTTCACGTCCGTGGGAATGCCGCGGCCGTTGTCGGTGATCGAGATCGAGTTGTCGGCGTGAATGACGACGTGAATGTCGTTGCAATAGCCGGCAAGCGCTTCGTCGATGGAGTTGTCCAGCACTTCGAAGACGAGGTGGTGCAGACCGGTGCCGTCCGACGTGTCGCCGATGTACATCCCGGGACGCTTGCGCACCGCTTCCAGACCTTCGAGGATCTGGATCGACGAGGCGCCGTAGCTGTTGTCGGGTTGCGAGTTGTTCGTATCAGTCATGGAATTTTTCCGGTTCTGCTGTACTGCCAGCGTTACTGCTCGAGACTTTTTGAAAAGCCATAAAACGCCAAAGGGGCGCAGCGCCCCCTGGTGTTCTTCTTCTGTCGCGCTTTTTAAATGCGCATCGGCATCACCACGTACTTGAATTCCTCGTTCTCGGGAATCGTGATGAGCGCGCTGGAACTGGCGTCGCCGAGGCTCACTTCCAGCGTGTCGACCTTCAGGTTCGCGAGGACGTCGAGCAGATACGTGACGTTGAACCCGATGTCGATGGTATCGCCCTGATAGGCGATTTCCAGCTCTTCCTGCGCCTCTTCCTGGTCGGCGTTGGTCGACATGATCTTGAGCTGGCCCGGCTCGATGATGCAGCGCACGCCCTTGAACTTGTCGGACGTGAGAATCGCCGCGCGTTGCAGCGAGCGTTGCAGTTCTTCGCGGCCGATCTGGAAGGTGTTCTTGTGCGCCTTCGGAATCACGCGCTGGAAGTCGGGGAACTTGCCTTCCACGAGCTTCGAAACGAGCTCGACCTGGCCGAACGTGAACTTGACCTGCGTGGAGCCGATGTCGATCTTGAGCGTGTCGTCGATGTCTTCGAGCAGGCGCTGGAGTTCGAGAATGGTCTTGCGCGGGATGATGACTTCCTGGCGCGCGAACGAGCCTTCGATCTTCATCGACGAGAACGCGAGGCGGTGGCCGTCGGTGGCCACGGCCATCAGCTGGTCGCCGTCCACCACCAGCAGCATGCCGTTCAGGTAGTAACGGATGTCCTGCTGCGCCATCGCGAAATAGACCATGCCGAGCAACTGGCGGAAGGTCTTCTGCGGCACCGAGAGGTTCGCGCCGAAGTCCTTGGCCTGCGCCACCGTGGGGAACTCGTCCGCGGCAAGCGTTTGCAGGGCGAAGCGGCTCTTGCCCGATTGCACCGTCAGGCGCTTGTCGGCGAGCGTGAGCGTGACCTGGCCGTCGGGCATCGCGCGCAGGATGTCGAGTAGCTTGCGTGCGGCGACCGTGGTCGCGACCTGCTCGCTGCCGACGCCGAAGTCGGCGGTCGTGGTGATCTGCAGCTCGAGGTCGGTCGACAGGAACGAAACGTCGGAACCGGTTTTGGTGATCAGCAGATTGGCGAGGATCGGCAACGTGTGGCGGCGTTCGACAATGCCGCTCACCGTTTGCAGCGGCCTCAGCAGGTTATCGCGTTCGGTCTTGACCAGTTGCATAGAGTTCCTTCGTTGATGTGACGGTCTGCGCACCCTGTCCGGGCCGGGCGTCGTGCGCCCGATCCCGGCACCGTCCCGCAGCACAGGCCGTGGCGTGGAATCCGCCCGGTCGGCCGGAGCGCCGGACGGTTAAACCCATATTGTGCCTGAAAACGGACCGCTTCCCTAAATTGGGGGCGATCCACGCAATAAACAGGGGGGAACCTCGGGGGCCCGCCCCGTCAGCCCTTGAGCGTTTGCTCCAGAACGTGCAGCTCGTGGTTGAGCTGGGCGTCCTTGGTGCGCTCGTCGGCAATCTTGCGCACGGCGTGCAGCACCGTGGTGTGATCGCGCCCGCCGAACAGCTCGCCGATTTCCGGCAGGCTTTTCTGCGTCAGCTCCTTGGCCAGGTACATCGCGATCTGGCGCGGCCGCGCGATGTTCGCGGGGCGCTTCTTCGAGTACATGTCGGCGACCTTGATGCTGTAGAAGTCCGCCACCGTCTTCTGGATGTTTTCCACCGAGATCTGGCGGTTCTGCACCGTCAGCAGATCCTTGAGCGCTTCCTTGGTCAGCTCGATGGAGATTTCGCGGCCGTGGAACTTCGAGTACGCGAGGATCTTGCGCAGCGCGCCTTCGAGTTCGCGCACGTTCGAGCGCAGATGCTTGGCGACGAAAAACGCCACGTCTTCGTTCAGGCTCACGCCTTCCGACTGCGCCTTGCGCATCAGGATGGCCACGCGCATTTCGAGTTCGGGCGGCTCGATCGCGACCGTCAGGCCCGAGTCGAAGCGTGAGATCAGGCGGTCGTCGATACCCGAGATTTCCTTCGGATACGTGTCGCTCGTGATGATCACCTGCGCCTTGTTGGCGACCAGCGCCTCGAACGCGTAGAAGAACTCTTCCTGCGTGCGCGACTTGCCCGAGAAGAACTGAATATCGTCGATCAGCAGCAGGTCGAGCGAGTGGTAGTAGCGCTTGAAGTCGTCGAACGCCTTGCGCTGATACGCCTTCACCACATCGGACACGTATTGTTCCGCGTGGATGTAGCGGATGCGCGCGCCCGGCTTGTCGATCAGCAGCTGGTTGCCGATCGCGTGGATCAAGTGGGTCTTGCCAAGGCCCACGCCGCCGTACAGGAACAGCGGGTTATACGAGATGCCGGGATTGTCGGCGACCTGGATGGCTGCGGCGCGTGCGAGCTGGTTCGCCTTACCGGTCACGAAATTGTCGAACGTGAGCACCGGGTTGAGCTTCGAGCGCTCGTAGGTCGGGTCCGGCTCGGCGCTGGCCGCGGCGGCCGCGCCCTGACCCGGACGCCAGCTGCGGCGGCCGGCGGCGGCTTCGTTGGCGTCGAGGCTCGGCAGGTCGAGGTCGGCGGCGTCATCGGCCTGGGCGGCCTGGGCCGCATGCGCGGTTTGCGCGGCGGCGAGGCTGTTCATGGCGGCGACGGCCGCGGCGCCCGCGTGGCTCGGCGCGGCGTGGTGAACGGTCGGCGCCGCTTCGGCGGCGGCCAGCGGCGCGCGCGGCGCGGGAGCGGCGACAGGCGCGCGCATGCCCGCCTTCGGGTCGAGGACGAATTGCACGTCGACGGGCGTCTGCCAGAAGTCGCGCGCCAGATCGGTGATCCGGCCCGAGAACTGGCTCTTCACCCAGTCGAGCTTGAAGCGGTTGGGAGCGGCTATCTGCAGCGTGTTCGCCGCAGCGTCGAAGGCAACCGGGGCCAACGGTTTAATCCACGTCACGTACTGCTGGGGCGTCAATTCGCGCTCCAGTAGTGCGGAACAGTGTTGCCAGAATTCGTTCATCGAGATGCTGTGGTCGTTTTGTTTGCGTGCAAATGCGTTCGCGCCGCGCGTGTCGCACAAATGCAACAAGGCCCTGGCGGGGCGAAAACAAATGCTCCGGACGCCCGCGCGGCAAGGAGTTGCGGCAAGCAGGCGGGCCGGAGCGGCAAGCAGGATTCTTGGGATAGGCGAGATTCTAACGCCGAAAAGGCCTGGCCAGGAAGTTATCCACAGGGACGGATCAAGGTGCCGTATCTTCTCTCATACTGTGGATGAGCGTGGCGCAACAAGGCTCCGCACGAATGCGGGACGGAACGGTTTGCTGCCTTCGAGCACACTTTGCGCGCGCTTCGACGCCCTAACCTATTGACGGCCAACGAAAAACCGGATTAAATAGCGGGTTCCGCGAAAACCAATCCCTTGTACCACCGGCCATTGCTTTTTTCCGCGATGCTCGCCGCGGTCATTTCTCAATAAGTGAGAGCAACATGAAACGTACTTACCAACCTTCCGTTACCCGTCGCAAGCGTACCCATGGCTTTCGCGTGCGCATGAAGACCGCCGGTGGTCGCAAAGTGATCAACGCACGCCGTGCGAAGGGTCGCAAGCGTCTCGCCATCTAAGCGCGCCGCTTACCAGTTTTGTCGATAGCACCGCTATCAGCACAATCGACCACGATCGACGATAGCGGGCCAGACGTGAAACTGTCGGACGAAGCGGACAACGCGAACGAGGTGCCTCACGGCACGTCGCGAACGCAGGCCGCTTTCCCGAAAGCCGCAAGGCTACTGAAAACGGATGAGTTCTCATCCGTTTTTCGTTTGCGCCCCTGGCGCCGCGCCGCGCACTTCGTCGTGTACGGCCGCGCCACCGGCAACGAGGCGCGGCTCGGGCTCGTGATCGGCAAGAAGTACGCGCCGCGCGCGGTCACGCGCAACCTGGTGCGCCGCATCGCCCGCGAGGCGTTTCGCGTGCGCCGCGCGCAGTTCGAAGGCTTCGACCTGCTGCTGCGCCTGCACACGAAATTCGACCGAAAGGCCATGCCGTGCGCTTCGTCGCCGCCGCTGAAGACACTTTGTCGCACCGAAATCGAGATGTTGCTCGACAAGGCCGCGCGCGAAGTCGCCAGGCGGCGCGCCGCGCCCGAGACGGGCGCTGCCTCGTGAGGGCCGCGCGCCGGTCCGTCGCGATTGCTGTGCAGGCCGCGCCCGCTGGCCGGGCACGACGTTCGTCTTTCCTAGCGGCGCTGTCCGGTCGCCACGCCATGCAAACGGTACTGATCGCTTTACTGCGCTTCTACAAGCTTGCCGTGAGTCCCCTGCTCGGCAACCGCTGCCGTTTTTACCCTTCCTGTTCGGATTACGCGCGCGAGGCAATCCAGTATCATGGCGCCGCGCGCGGGACTTACCTCGCCGCGCGGCGGCTTTGCCGCTGCCACCCGTTTTCGGCGGGCGGCGTCGACCTGGTCCCGCCTGCATCTCCGAAAAAGCGCTGACGCGCCTTCCATCGACACTGAGACAACGCATGGATATCAAACGCACCGTCCTATGGGTCATCTTCTTCATGTCAGCGGTCATGCTGTACGACAACTGGCAGCGCGACCACGGACGTCAGTCGATGTTCTTCCCGAGCGCGACGCAAACGCAGCAGAACGCCGCAAGCGGCGCGACGCCCGCGAGCGCGGCTAACGCCGCCTCCGATCTGCCGGCCACGGCCGCAGGCACGGCGCCCACCGGCACGGCCCAGCCCGCCGAAGCCGCCGCGCAGCTCGTGCACTTCCGCACCGATGTCTACGACGGCGTGATCGACACGCGCGGCGGCACGCTCACGAAGCTCTCGCTCGTGAAGGAAGGCGACGGCAAGCAGCCTGACCAGTTCATCACGCTGTTCGACCACACCAACGACCACACGTACCTCGCGCGTACGGGTCTGCTGGGTGGCGACTTCCCGAATCACACCGACGTCTTCACGGTCGCCAACGGTACGGGTCCGCGCGACCTGAGCGGCGACGCCACGTCGTTCCAGATCTCGCTCGAGTCGCCCGAAAAAGGCGGCGTGAAGGTCACCAAGACCTACACGTTCACGAAGGGCAGCTATGTGATCGGCGTCGACACGAAGGTGCAGAACGTCGGCAGCACGCCGGTCTCGCCCACGCTCTACATGGAGCTCGTGCGCGACAGCCAGCCGGTCGAAACGCCGCGTTTCTCGCACACCTTCATCGGCCCGGCGGTGTACTCGAACGAGCATCACTTCCAGAAGATCACGTTCGGCGACATCGACAAGAACAAGGCGGACTACGTGAACCAGGCCGACAACGGCTGGGTCGCGATGGTGCAGCATTACTTCGCCACGGCGTGGATTCCGCAGCAGGGCGTCAAGCGTGACATCTACGTCGAGAAGTTCGACAACAACCTCTACCGCGTCGGCGTGAAGCAGCCGCTCGGCACGATCGCGCCGGGCGCGACCGACAACGTGCAGGCGCGCCTGTTCGCGGGTCCGGAAGAAGAGCGCATGCTCGAAGGCGTCGCGCCGGGTCTGGAGCTCGTGAAGGACTATGGCTGGGTGACGATCATCGCCAAGCCGCTGTTCTGGCTGCTGGAGAAGATCCACGGCTACGTGGGCAACTGGGGCTGGGCGATCGTGCTGCTCACGCTGCTGATCAAGGCCGTGTTCTTCCCGCTGTCCGCCGCGAGCTACAAGTCGATGGCGCGCATGAAGGAAATCACGCCGCGCATGCAGGCGCTGCGCGAACGCTTCAAGAGCGACCCGCAGAAGATGAACGCGGCGCTCATGGAGCTCTACAAGACCGAGAAGGTGAATCCGTTCGGCGGCTGTCTGCCGGTGGTGATCCAGATTCCGGTGTTCATCTCGCTGTACTGGGTGCTGCTGTCGTCGGTGGAAATGCGCGGCGCGCCGTGGATTCTCTGGATTCACGACCTCTCGCAGCAAGACCCGTTCTTCATCCTGCCGGTGCTGATGGCCGTCTCGATGTTCGTGCAGACCAAGCTGAACCCGACGCCGCCGGACCCCGTCCAGGCCAAGATGATGATGTTCATGCCGATCGCGTTCTCGGTCATGTTCTTCTTCTTCCCGGCGGGTCTCGTGCTGTACTACGTCGTGAACAACGTGCTGTCGATCGCGCAGCAGTACTACATCACGCGCATGATGGGCAAGGGCAAGAAGAAGGAAGCCGCGTAAGCGCGGGTTCCGGTCTCTCAGGCCATCACCAGAAAAAAAGCCGCCCGGTGCAAACCGGGCGGCTTTTTTATTGTCCGTGGCCAAGGTCGGCGCGTTCTTCGCTTGCAGCCGCAAAGCGCGCTCAGGCGATACTGGGCGCTCAGCGTTTCTCGGGGCCGCCGTAGAACTGCGTCACGAGTTCTTCCAGCAAATACCGATGATGCGGGCTCAGCGACTCGATCTTCGAAGCGAGTTCGAGCGTTTCCTCGGAAAGCGGGTAGCGCTCGTCGGGTTTGCGCGGCTTCGGCGTGGCGCCCGCCGGCGGCGTATGCGGCGAGGGTCCGTAGTGCAGCCAGTGCACATCCACGTCGAGCCAGTTGGCCAGCGTTTGCAGTTTGTCGTGCGTGGGAATGGTGCGGCCGCTCAGCCATTTGTGAGCGGTTTGCGGCGAGACCGGGTGCTCGCCGTGGTGGCGCAGGTTGAACTTGTTCGCCAGGTCGGTGCTGCCGCGCGGTTTGTCGGGCGAGCGCCGCATCGCCAGTTGCAGGCGGTCGGCGAAAGCGGCTTTTTCTTCGGGCGTTGGCATGGGCCAGATTGTGCAATCGGCTTTTGTCGAAGTTGACAACCAGTTGAGCTAGATCTAGCTCAACGAAGCTACACTTCGCCCGAATCCGCAGGTAGCGCAATAAAATGGTTGCGAATTGGGGCGCGATTCGCCGCGGCCTGTTAATGCGGCGTTTTGGCCAGGTTTTTCGGTCGCATAGTCCGAATGTCGCAACCTGGCTATCAGATCAATCTTAGCTAATTCGAGATAAATTGAGATAAGTCTCGAGAATGGGGAGGCCCGAGGCGCGTGTGCGCGTCGCGTTACAATCCACGCACTTTCTTTCCGGCGTCCGTCGCGGCGCCGGCCTGCCCGTTGCGGCTTAGTCCACGTCCCGTTATCCCGCCATGCTCGCCACCGATTCCGATCCCATCGTCGCCATTGCCACTGCGCCCGGACGCGGCGGGATCGGCGTCGTGCGGGTCTCGTTCGGGCGCGCGGGCGCACCGGCCGCCGAGGCGCTGATGCAGGCGCTCACCGGCCAGGCGCTCGCGCCGCGTCATGCGAGCTACGTGCCGTTTCTCGACGGCGCCCACACCGCGCTCGACCGCGGCATCGCCCTATATTTCCCGGCGCCGCATTCGTACACCGGCGAGCATGTGCTCGAACTGCAGGGGCACGGCGGCCCGATCGTGCTGCAACTCGTCTTGCAGCGCTGCATCGAGGCGGGGCGCGCGTTCGGCCTGCGGCTTGCCGAGCCGGGCGAATTCACGCGTCGCGCGTTCCTCAACGACAAGCTCGACCTCGCGCAGGCCGAAGCCGTCGCCGACCTGATCGAAGCCAGCACGGAGGCGGCGGTGCGTTCGGCGGGCCGCTCGCTCGACGGCGCGTTCTCGCGCGACATCCACGCGCTCGTCGACGACGTCGTCACGCTGCGCATGCTCGTGGAAGCCACGCTCGATTTCCCCGAAGAGGAAATCGATTTCCTCGAAGCCGCCGATGCGCGCGGCAAGCTCACGCACATTCGCGCCCAGCTCGACCACGTGCTGGCCGAAGCGCGTCAGGGCGCGCTGCTGCGCGAGGGTCTCGCGGTCGTGCTCGCGGGGCAGCCGAACGTCGGCAAGTCGTCGCTGCTCAATGCGCTCGCGGGCGCGGAGCTCGCGATCGTCACGCCGGTGGCGGGCACCACGCGCGACAAGATTTCGCAAACCATCCAGATCGAAGGCATTCCGCTGCATGTGATCGACACGGCGGGGCTGCGCGACACCGAGGACGAAGTCGAGAAGATCGGCATCGAGCGTACGTGGAACGAGATCGACCGCGCCGATGTGGTGCTGCATCTGCTCGACGCGCGCGTGGGCATGACGCCCGAAGACGAGATCATCGCGGCGCGCTTTCCGGCGGGCGTGCCGGTCGTGCGCGTGCTCAACAAGACGGATCTCACGGGCGTGGCGCCCGAAGTCGCCACGCGTGATGCGAACAACGGCACGCAGGTCTGCGAAGTCCGGCTCTCGGCGAAACAAAACGACGGCGTGGCGCTGCTGCGTGGCGAGTTGCTGCGTATCGCGGGCTGGCAGGCCGACGCGCAAAGCGTCTATCTCGCGCGCGAGCGTCACCTGATCGCGCTGCGTGCGGCGCGCGAGCAACTCGCGAACGCCGCGGCGCACGCCGATCAAAACGCGCAGGCGCTCGATCTGTTCGCCGAAGAATTGCGGCTCGCGCAGGAATTGCTTAATTCAATTACGGGCGAGTTCACGTCCGACGACTTGCTCGGCGTGATTTTCAGCCGGTTCTGCATCGGCAAATAAGGCGTGAAATAGCGCGCCTGCGCGCTTTCATCGCCCGACCACGATTGCGAATTCCGCATAAACGTAAGGATTCGCAACACGTCCCGCGCGCCGACGCCGCGCCGCCTGTGCGCGGTAATCCATCGTCACACATCGTTTCGTTTTCAAACGAAATGCACGCCGACAATACGTGCATCAGGAGAAAACGATGAAGACGATCAAACTCTTTTGCGCGATTGCACTGGCCGCCGGGTTGGCCAGCCTCACGGGTTGTGTCGTGGCGCCGCCGTATGCCTACGCGCCCGCACCGGCTTACGGTTACGGCTACGCGCCGGGCTATTACGCGGCGCCTACGGTCGATGTCGGCGTCGGCTTCGGCGGCTATTACGGGCGCGGCTGGCGACATTAAGCACTCCCGTAGAACCGCGTGAAAATCCCGCGAAATGCGCGTGTACGGCGTGCACGCAACACCAGGATGTCCCCCGATCCGCGCCTGTCAACCGAACGGCAGGATGGCTGAAACGCCCGCCTGACAAGGCTTCGCGTCGGGAGCGGGCACGTCCTCCCAGCGCCCTATCAGATGTGATAGCTATACACCTCTTAGTGGCGAATTACAGTGCTTACACGAGATCCAGTTAATGAGATTTCGACGATTTCCGGGGGCAGAAACGTGAAGTTCATCGATCAGGAAATTGCGCACATCATGCGCGTTATGGTGCCGTCGCTGCTGACTGAGGGCGCGATACCCATTCTCACATTCGAGTACTGGCATAAGCGCCTCTCGAATCTGCTCGATACGGCACAACTCTCCCACGCCCAGTTTCGTACGATCGACTCGCTCATGACGCAACTCGAGCGCCTGCAAGCGCACGCTGCCGCCTGAACGGTCTGGTCGTCCCGGTCGATGCCGCATTCGGACAAGCGGCACGTCCCGCCGATTTACCTCGCCATGTAACCCGAGCATGGATTAGCCCGCCTTCGCGCGGGCTTCTTTCTTTCTAAGGATTCCGCAGCATCGTGCGGACGCCGTGCGCGACGGCTTTTGAATGCACGCTTCAATTCGCGCGGACAAAAAAAGCCGCGGCAGGGGCCGCGGCGAAGAGCTTGCCACTACTGACAACACGGCGCCGAGGGGACGTCGCCGCCGAACCATTGTCACGGCTGATTCCGGCCGCTTCAATGGCCGCGAGTCCGATCTGACAATCGTTAACCATCCACGGATTCCGCGTTCCCGCCGTGCGGTATGTCCCTTTATCCAGCGCGTTCCTCGCTGACGAAACCATCTTGAAATCTCGCCGGCCTCCCTGCATGTAGGGCCCACTTTCATCGGAGAACACCGATCGTGGGAAGCCGACCTGCCTTCATCGACGATCTGGCCCGGGATCTCTCGCCCGACGGCGCTCACGTGCGCGCGCCCGGCGACGACGCGATTCTCGACGCCTATTCGCACACTGTCATCGGGGCGCTCGAACGCGTGCAGCACGCCGTCGCCCATATTGCCGTCGAGCATCGCCCGAGCGGCCAGGCTGCCGCGCGCGGCGGCACCGGCTCGGGCTTTCTGTTCACGCCCGACGGTTATCTGCTCACCAACAGCCACGTCGTGCACGGCGCGAACGCGCTGCGCGTCACGCTCGCCGACGGTTCGACGCACGACGCCGACTTGATCGGCGACGACCCGAGCACCGACCTCGCCGTGCTGCGTATCGGCGCGTCCGAGGCCTTGCCGCACGCCACGCTCGGCGAATCGGCGAAACTGCGCGTCGGACAGATCGCGATTGCCGTCGGCAGTCCGCTCGGACTCGCGCAGACGGTTACGACGGGCGTGGTGTCGGCGCTCGGACGTTCGCTGCGCTCGGCCTCCGGACGCATGATCTACGACGTCATCCAGACCGACGCGGCGCTCAATCCGGGCAACTCGGGCGGCCCGCTCGTCAATTCGGCGGGCCAGGTGATCGGCGTGAACACGGCGATCATTCCGGGCGCGCAGGCGATCTGTTTTTCGACGGCGATCGATACGGCGAAGTGGGTCATCACGCAGTTGTTCATGCACGGACGCGTGCGCCGCGCCTACGTCGGCATCGCCGGGACCAATGTGCCGATCGCGCGCAAGGTGCAGCGTTATTTCGAACTGGCGACGACGACCGGCGTGCGCGTGATGGAGAGCGCGAAGGGCAGTCCGGCGGCGCAAGGCGGTCTGCGCGCGGACGACACCATCGTGGCGATCGACGGCCTGCCCGTGGACAGCATCGACGCGCTGCAACGGCTGCTGGACGCCTCGCGTATCGATCGCGTCGTCGAATTCACGGTGATCCGTTTGACGCAGAAGTTGAATCTGCAGATCACGCCCGTGGAGCAGACGTCCTGAAAGTGGTCGCGGCGCACAAAAGCGCGCGCCCATAAGACTAACGGCCGCCTCCGGGAAACCGGAGCGCGGCCGCTTCGATCGACAGAACCGTGCTTAAACCGTGCTTACCAGCCCGGCTGCTGCTCATACGCGCCATACGGCGGCGGGGGCGGCGCCGGTTGCGGCGGGCCGCAGGGCACGTAGCGGCCCGAATACTGGTCGTAGCACCCGCCCGGCGCGGGCGCTGCGGCATAAACCGGTGCGGGCTCGGCGTACACGGGCGCGGCCACGACCGGAGCCGGCTCGGCATAAACCGGCGGCGCCTGATAGACAGCCGGACCGCTGACAGCCGCACCCACCACGGCGCCGATCAGCGCGCCGCCCACGAGCGCGCCTACCACGTCGCCACCTCGATCATGGGCGCTGGCCGGACCTGCCGCCACCACGCAACCCGCCAGCACCAATACAGCAGCAATCTTACGCATGTCGTTCTCCTCGAGAACTGTATGAAAACATGCAAGCGATTGTGGCCCTGATACGCGGATACAGGTGCAGCAAAGGGTAACGACTAATTACGCGGATGATGAATTAACGCGATCAGTGACCGCGCTCACCGGGAGACTGCGCAAGAGCCCGCGCAAGAGACGGCGCGCCCGCCAGCAGACGGATGCGTTCCGCCCGGACCCTTGGCCCGGGCGGAACGGCAGCGTGCTTCGTCAATGATGAAGAATGCTGCGTAACGGATGACGCCAGTCGATGTGATGATCCCCGGCGAGGACTCGCTGCCGGTGCTCCTCGAGAATCTCGTCCGAGAAGAGGAAAACGACAATGACGAGGGGGATGACCAGAAACGCGCCCAGTATTACGTGCTCGATCACGATTACCTCCTGGCTGTCAAGCGGTAGCAATTGCATTGTAGCTGGAACGCTACAGTTTGCACGCCGGACGACTACTTATTCAGAAACAAACGTGATCCGCCGTACGCAAGCGCTTGAGCAGCGCGCGTGCCCGCCCTCGCAAGCCGGGAAAACACCGAGCAAATCGACCGCGCGCACGCCGATTCCGCTGCCGAATCCGCCACTAATCAAGCCGCCGACCTCTTCCAGACGGCGGCGAACAGACCCGCGCCGATCAATAGCGACCCACCCGTGCGATTGACCGCCCGCTGCACGCGCGGGCTGCGCACGGCCTTGCGCGCCGCGGCGGCCAGCAGCGCGTAACCGAAGGCATTGAGCGTGGCGAGCACGAGGAACGTCGCCTCGAAAACGACGATCTGCGGCAGCGCGCGCATATGCGGATCGATGAACTGCGGCACGAACGCGACGAAGAAAATGATGCTCTTGGGGTTCAGCGCGGTGACGGCAAACGCGTGCGCGAAGATGCGCCCGGTGCGGGTTTCGCTGGTGTCGGGCGCTTCGGGGTTCGCGATGGGCGCGCGCCAGAGCTTGATGCCCAGATAGATCAGGTACGCGGCGCCGACCCACTTGAGCGCCGAAAACAGCGTGGCGGAAGCCGCCAGAATCACGCCGAGGCCGAGCATGGACGCCGTCATCGCCGTGAAGTCGCCGAGCGCGACGCCCGCGGTGGTGGCCAGCGCATAGCGGCGGCCGTGACCGAGCGCGTAGGAAACGACGAGCAGCACGGTCGGCCCGGGAATGGCGACGAGGATGGCCGAGGCGATCGCGAACGGCAGCCAGTGAGCGAGAGTCATGGAATTTCTCCAAAAGGGATGCCCGATTTATCCACGAAGACGGCGTGCGCGCAAGTCGGTTTGATGCGGTCTGGAAAAGGGCGGCGACGGCATGCCTGGCATCGTTTTTATTCTGCGGCCTGCGAATTGTCGGGCGCGCGATGAAGGCGGCGCGACGCTTCCTTATGTGCGGCGCGGCATCATGCTCGCACGCCGCATCGGCGCTTGCGCAAGCATCGTGCGACCAGGCCGGTGACAACGCCTGTTGCGCCCGCACACAAGTTGTTCTTGCACTCTATTCGCGCTCTTCTACATTGAAAAATGCGGGTCGATCGTGGCCGTTAAATACATAGCTAACCGAAGACAACCCACCCGCCGAGGAGGCAGAACCATGCGAAGGCTATCCGCAACCGCCGTGGCCGTTCTTGCCGTCTGCTCGGCGAGTCTCGTTGGCGTGGCATCGGCGCAAGAGGCACAAGAGGCGCAAGAGGCGCAAGCGGTCTCGGTCAAGCCGCAACAGACCGTGCAGCTCAAACCCGGCTCCTACGGCTGCCTCTCCAGGGACAAGCTCGACGCCGTCTCCCAGCACGAGCAGGCGGGCGAGCATCAGCAGATGCAGGAATATTTCGCCGATTTCCGCTGCCTCTCGACGCCCGAGAACCAGTCGTATCGCGTGGTGCGCGTGGTGGGCCACGACGTCGAGTTCGTGAACGCCGCGAACGCCGACGACCAGGGCCTCTGGACCAGCGACCGCTCCATCAAGCAATAAGCCCAGCCGCAAGACGCGCGCTCACCGCCGGCGCGCGGTGTGTGCGTACGCTTGCGCGTCACGATTGTCGGCTTGAGCTTCCTGTTTTGCCCCCTTCATCGCCGCGTCATTTTCGCTTCCGATCATCGACATGACCGGCGCTCGACTTGCGTCGCCGTCTGATGAAACCGGCACAGCCCGTGCTGGAAACTCGCTATCATGTGCGGCTTTTACGCCGCGACGCAGCACGTTGCACGACTGACAGCACAACTGACAGCGGCGGGTATCGAGGGGCGGAAATCGGCATGGCACTTAAATCGACCATCTTCAAGGCAGAGCTTCAGATCGCGGACATGGACCGGCACTACTATGCCGACCATGCGCTGACGATCGCCTGCCATCCGTCGGAAACCAATGAGCGGATGATGGTGCGCATCACCGCCTTCGCGTTGTTCGCGGGCGAGCGTCTCGAATTCTGCAAGGGCCTGTCGGACACCGACGAGCCCGATCTGTGGAGCAAGGACTACACGGGCGCAATCCAGACGTGGATCGAAGTCGGCCAGCCCGACGAGCGCCGCATCGCCAAGGCGGCGGGGCGCGCGGACGAGGTAATCGTGATCGCCTACGGCGGCCGCACCTCGGATATCTGGTGGCAAGGCGTGCGCGGCAAGGTCGAACGGCTGCGCAACGTCACTGTCTGGTCGCTCGGCGAAGACGTGGCTGCGGCGCTCGGCAAGCTGGCCGAACGGACGATGCGCCTGCAATGCACGGTGCAGGACGGCGCGGCGTGGATCGGCAGCACGACGAGCGAGCCGGTCGCGGTCGAATGGACCGTGCTCAAGGCGCCCGAGAACGTCTGAGCGCCGGTTCTACTTTTTCTGAACGCGCCCAGGGCTAGCCGTTCGGCGGCCCTTTCAGTTCCACCATGTTCCCCTCGGGATCGAACAGATACAGCGACGGCCCGAAGCCTTCCGCGCCGTAGCGCTCGACCACGTCGCCGGGACGCGCGCCCAGCGCGGCGAGATGCGCCTTGAGCGCCGCGCCGTCGAACGGCTCCACGCGCAGACACAGATGATCCATGTTGCGGCCCGCGCCCGTCGGCGTCGCGCCGCCGTTGCCCGGTTTCTCGCGATCGAGCGGACCGCCCATCGACACCAGATCGATCAGCGAACGGCCCGCGCGCAGTTGCACGAGTCCGAGCTGCGTTTCCTCGCGTTCGACGCGGCAGCCGAGCACGTCGCAGTAAAAGCGCGTCATCGCGGCCGGATGGGCGGCGCGAATGACGACATGATCGATTTCGCGAATCTGGATCTGCATGACGGTCCCCGCCGATTGGCGTGTGCGAACAAAGTCATTGCAGTGTAGGAGGGAAGTTGGGCGGAGAATGACGTCTTGTCATCTCGCGAGGCGTGCGGCCGGGCCGCAGAAGATGCGCCCCCAAAACGCTGGACGAAAAAAAGCCCGCTGCTGTGAGCGGGCTTAATCCATATCAGGAGGAGACATGGAGGAGACAGGAACCACTATACACAGCGGTCTGACGCGACGCAACAAGTTTTTAAGGGAAAACCCGCAATGGTGCCATTTTGTCGCAGTCGCACATTGACAGGGCATCGGCGCGCATGAATGGTGCTCGCAACAGGCTCGCGTGGCCGTCGTTCCGGGCGATTCCACGGGCCCGAACGACAGCGCAAGATCCGGCACGCCGTACCGCGGCGCGGCCTTTACAGTGAGGCCATCGAGTCAAGCACGCGCACCCTGCGGGAGTCCTCATATGAACGCCATTCCGAACGCCGACCGCCAAGCCTCGTCGGATCCTGTCGACACGAACGCCGACGCCGGACGCTGGGCCGCCGTCGCAGCACGCGACGCGAGCGCCGACGGCCAGTTCTTCTACGCCGTGCGCACGACCGGCGTGTTCTGCCGTCCGTCCTGCGCGTCGCGGCTGCCGCGCCGCGAGAACGTCGAATTTTTCGCCAATGCGGACGCCGCGCGCGCCGCCGGCTACCGCGAATGCAAGCGTTGCCGTCCCGGCGGCCTGCCGCGCGAGCTGGACATCGTGCGCCGCGCCTGCGACGCGCTCGACGCCGATCCGCAATCGCGCCTCACGCTCGCCCAGCTCGGCGAGGCCGTGCATCTGAGCCCGTTCCACCTGCAGCGCCTGTTCAAGCGCGTGCTCGGCGTGTCGCCGCGCCAGTATCAGGCCGCGCGCCGCGGCGCCGTGCTGCGCGACGCGCTGGCTCAGGGCGCCGACGTCACGCGCGCCAGCGCCGATGCGGGCTTCAACTCGTCGTCGCGGCTGTACGAGAGCGTGGCGGGCGAGCTGGGCATGAAGCCGTCGGCGTTCCGGCGCAAGGGCGCGGGCCTGACGATCCGCTTCGCGAACGCGGCCACGCCGCTCGGCCGCGTGCTGATCGCGGCCACCGAAAAAGGCATCTGCCGCATCGCATTCGGCGACGACGGCGACGCGCTCACGGCCAGCCTGCGCGCCGACTTCGAAAACGCACGCTGCGTGGAAGACGTCGCCGCGCTCGCGCCCTTCGTCGCGCAGATCGACGCCTATTTGCACGGCCGACGCGAGCGCTTCGAGCTGCCGCTCGACGTCGCGCCGACGGCGTTCCAGCAGCGCGTCTGGGATGCGCTCCAGCACATTCCCTACGGCGAAACGCGCAGCTACACGCAGATCGCCGAAGCGCTGGGCGCGCCGCGCGCGGTGCGTGCCGTGGCGAGCGCCTGCGCGTCGAACCCGGTGGCGCTGGCGATTCCGTGTCATCGCGTCGTGCAGAAGGGCGGCTCGCTCGCGGGTTATCGCTGGGGGATCACGCGCAAGGCCGCGCTGCTCGATGCGGAAGCGCGCGCGGGCGAAGTGCGCGCCGATCCGGCACAATCGAGCGCGAAATCGCCCGAAAAGGCCGATCGAAAGCCCCGCGCGAAACGCGCCCCCGCCACGCCGGAGACCGCTGCTTGAGCGCCGTCCAGTCGACCTCGAAAAAAGCCCCGCCGACGCCGCCCAAAACGGCGGCCGGCATCGAATCCGCCACGCAAACCGCCACGCTCGAACTGCCGTTTCGCGCGCCCTACGACTGGCCGCGCGTGCTGCGCTTTTTCGGCGGCCGCGCGACGCCGGGCGTCGAAGCCGTCGAGGACGGCGCGTGGCTGCGCGCCATCGACTTCCAGGGCGCGAGCGGCACGCTCGCCGTGCGCCGTCACGCGCGCAAGCGCTGCCTCGTCGTGCAGATCGACGGGCCGGTGAGCGCGCACGCGCAGGCGCTCGCCGCGCCGCTCTCGCGCATGTTCGATCTTCAGGCCGATACGGCGGCGATCGGCGCGCATCTCGCGCAAGATCCCTGGCTCGCGCCGCTGGTCGAAGCCGTGCCGGGTCTGCGCGTGCCCGGCGCGTGGTCGGGATTCGAACTCGTGGTGCGCGCGATCGTCGGGCAACAGGTGAGCGTGAAGGCGGCGACGACCATCATCGGGCGACTGGTGCAACGCGTGGGCGAGCGTATCGATGGGCATCCGCACGCCCACACCGCGTGGCGTTTTCCGACGCCCGCCGCACTCGGCGCCGCCGATCTCGCCGGAATCGGCATGCCGGGCAAGCGCGTCGCGGCGCTGCAAGGCTTCGCGCGCGCGGTGGCGAGCGGCGAAGTCGCGATCGAACGCAGCGATCTGCCGGGCGCGGCCCAGGCGGGCGACGTCGCCGAACTCGACGCCATGCGCGCCGCGCTGCTCGCACTGCCCGGCATCGGCCCGTGGACGGTCGAATACGTGGCGATGCGCGCATGGCGCGATCCGAACGCCTGGCCCGCGACCGATCTCGTGCTGATGCAGGCGATCGCCGCACGCGATCCGTCGCTCGAGCGTGCGACGCAACAGCGCGCGCGCACCGACACCTGGCGCCCGTGGCGCGCGTATGCGGCGATGCATCTGTGGAACGAAATCGCCGATCGGGCGGGTGGGGCGCGCGGTGGTTGAAGCGTCGTTCAACGCCTGATCGAACGCGCGGCGAAACGCCTCGCAAACGCATCTCTGCAACCGCATAAAAACCGCCGCGATTACGGCAATTCGACGTCGATACACCATCGAAACCGCGCTACGTCAGTACCGAAGCGCACACTGCGGCGCAGCCGCCGAAACCGCCTCACAGGCCGCAAAACCCCGCCCGAGGCGGCCTCAAGCAGGTCTTCCGGCGAGATGTTAAAGTGCCCGCTACCGAAAATATCCCTGTCGGCGGCGCGCGCAGCACCGTCTCGCCGGCCAGAGCCCGACCTGCCTTCAATGCCAGACACGACCTCCACACGCACGAACGACGTTCTCGCGCAGCGCCTTTCCGTGCTGAGCGCCGGACCGCAACGCGACGCGCTCACGCGCGGTCTGCGCGGCATCGAGAAGGAAAGCCTGCGGGTGACGCGCGACGGCCATCTGGCCACGACGCCGCATGCCGCGGCGCTCGGTGCTGCGCTCACGCATCCGTCGCTCACGACCGATTATTCGGAAGCGTTGATCGAGATCATCACGCCCGCCGAGCACGACGCCTCCATCACGCTCGACAAGCTCGACGAACTGCATCGCTTCGTCTACGCCGTGCTCGCGCGCGACGGCGAAATGCTGTGGAACGAATCGATGCCGGGCCTGCTGCCCGCAAGCGACGAAGGCATTCCCATCGCGCGTTACGGCAACTCGAACATCGGCCGTCTGAAATATGTCTACCGGATGGGTCTCGCGCTGCGTTACGGGCGCACGATGCAGTGCATCGCGGGGATCCACTACAACTATTCGCTGAACGAAGACGTGTGGCGCGCGCTGCACGCGCACGATCAGTCCACGGCCTCGCAGACCGACTATCAGTCGGAGCGTTATCTCGCGCTGATCCGCAACTTCCGCCGCACGAGCTGGCTGCTGATGTATCTGTTCGGCGCGTCGCCCGCGCTCGACGCGCGCTTCCTGCGCGGCCGCGCGCACACGCTCGACAGCTTCGACGCTGACACGCTCTATCTGCCGTACGCGACCAGCCTGCGCATGAGCGATCTCGGCTATTCGAACACCACGGGTCAATCCGCGCTGCACGCCGATTACGACACGCTGCCCGGTTATCTCGAAGCGCTCGCGCAGGCGGTGAGCCAGCCGTATCCGCCCTACGAGGCGATCGGCACGCATCGCGATGGCGAGTGGGTGCAGATCAACACCAACGTGCTGCAGATCGAAAACGAGTTCTACTCGACGATCCGCCCGAAGCGCGTGACGTATCCGGGCGAGCGCCCGCTGCATGCGCTTGCCGCGCGCGGCGTGCAGTACGTCGAGGTGCGCTGCATGGACATCGATCCGTTCGAGCCGACCGGCATCTCGCTCGAAGCGGCGCGTTTTCTCGACGCCTATCTGCTCGCATGCGCGCTCGACGAAAGCGCACAACTGCCGGAAGCCGATTACGCGGAAGCGAACGAGAACTTCGGCATCGTCACGAAGGAAGGGCGCAAGCCCGGGCTCGAACTCACGCGTGACGGCCAGCGCGTCGCGATGCAAGACTGGGCCGCCGAACTGTTCGCGAAGATCGAGCAGGCGGCCGCGCTGCTCGACGCGGCGAAGGGTGGCGACGAACATGCGCGCTCGCTCGCCGCACAGCGCGCGAAGCTTGCCGATGCGTCGCTCACGCCGTCCGCGCGCGTGTTGCAGACGATGCGCGAGCAGCAGCAATCCTTCCTGCAATTTGCGCTTGCGCAGAGCGAGCGCCACGCGGCGCACTTCCTCTCGCGTCCGCTCGACGCGCAAGTCACGGCGCAGTTCGAAGCGCTCGCGCGCGAGTCGCTCGACCAGCAGGCGAAGCTCGAACGCGAGGAAATCGGCTCGTTCGACGCCTTCGTCGCCGCTTATCGCGCCTACACGCTCAATCGCTACAGCGTTTGATCGCCCCGATGACGGCTGCGGCCGGTACGCGGACGCTCCGCCGTCCGCGTACCCGCGCCCGAGACGCCGGGTATTGCATTTGCTCGAAACACTGGCGCGCACACGCAGTCCAATGTCATATTGGCGCCGCGCGCGTCTCGTCTCGTCTCGCATCGAAGCGCGCCGCCCTGCCACACGAACCTGACACCAACGACAACGACCGGAGCGCGCACGGCGCGCGCCCATTCTGCGAGGAACCCACGCGATGAAACGAATCCTGCCGATCCTGCTCTGCGTGACGGCGGCGGCCTGCGCGCCGCGCGGTCAGGTCAATCCCGACGTGATGCAGATCGCCACCGCGCCGCTCACCTGCGGCGACCAGAACGAGTGCGACGCATGGTGGCAACGCGCCCAGGACTGGGTGCGCGGCCATTCGAAGTATGAAGTGCAGACGGCGACCGACACGCTGATCCAGACCGCCGGTCCCGGCGGCGGCAAGCGCGCGCTCGCCTACGAGATCACGAAGACGAAGAACGCCGACGGCACGGCCACGATCGGTTTCGCGGCACACTGCGACAGTTCGATCGGCTGCAAGCCCGATCCGTGGGCCGCGGGCGCGGCCTTCAAGCAGTACGTGCGCACCGGCGTCGAGCAGCCGGTCCGCGATCAGGCCGACGACTCGGCCGGCACGGACGACTCCGGCAAGACCACCGCGACCTCGCCAGCTTCTGCGCCCGCAGCAGCGGCGCAATAAGGCCGCCGCCGACATTTCACGCCCCCACGTTCGATCGACCCGCCGTCAGGCCGCGAGATCGAACGCAGTCCGAATCGATTGTCGCGATTCTCGTCATTCCGAGTACGCATTTCAGCACTTTCTGATGGAGCAGCAGCGCCAAGGACTCGTATCTTGGCGCTGCTTCGGCACGCGCCGGGCAGTTCACTCCTCTTCCATCACTCGAATCGACAATGAAAATGCGACTTCTGCCTGCTAGTGCGCTGGCCGTCCCGCTGGCCGCTCTCTTCGTCGCGGCCGCCGGCTGCACCACGGCATCGGGGCCCCTGCACAATCTCGACATCGTCACGCTCGCCAACGGCACGCAAGCCTATCGCGTCCAATGTCTGGGCCTGCTCGAAAGCTCGAAGGTCTGTATGAAGAAGGTCAACGAGATCTGCGGCGACAAGCAGCCGCTGCGCGTCTCGTCGGTGGACCGTGCAGCCTCGGGTTTCCTGCCCGAAAACGACCCGCGCGAAATCCTGTTCATCTGCCAGACGCCGCAACCGGCCGCGCAGCCCGCTCCGCCGCCGCCTCCGCCGCCCCCGGTCGTCAACACGCAGCCGCAAACCATCACGCTGAACGCCGACGCCAACTTCGCGTTCGACAAGTCCGACCTGCTGCCCGCCGGCAAGCAGGCGCTCGACCAGTTCATCCAGCAGAGCGACGGCGTGAACATCGGCACCATCGTGATCAGCGGCCATACCGACTCGAAGGGCTCGAAAACCTACAACGACCGCCTCTCGATGCGCCGCGCGCAAGCGGTGCGCAACTATCTGCAGTCGCACGGCCTGCACGCCGGCCAGTACGACGTGAAGGGCTATGGCTTCTCGAAGCCGGTCGCGTCGAACGCCACGGCAGAAGGCCGCGCGAAGAACCGCCGCGTCGAAATCGAAACGAGCGGCATCACGGCGCGCTGACCGTTCATCACGCGCGAGGCGCGGGGCCGGACCTCAATGGCCCATCGACGCGCCCGCGCCTTTTCTCGGCTTCGTCGCCCACACCAGCAGCGCCAGCACCACGAACACCGCGCACGAAATGCGGAAGAAGTCGTTGGTCGCCATCATGTAGCCCTGCGACGTCACCACGTCGTTCAATTTCGCGGTCACGCTCTGGCCCGCGTAGCCCAGCGACTTCAGTGCGTCCTGGTACGCAATCGTGTTCGCCGCATACGGATTCACCGACTCCGACAGCACCGCGTGGTGATAGATCGCGTCGTCCTCCCAGAATGTCGTGCTCACCGCCGTGCCGATCGCGCCCGAGAGCGTGCGCAGGAAGTTCGAGAGACCGGACGCGCTCGCGAGCCGCTCGTCGGAAACACTCGATAGCGTGATCGTCGTCATCGGCACGAAGAAACAGGCCACGCCGATCCCCTGCACGAGGCGCGGCAGGATCACGTGATTGAAGGGCACGTCGAGCGTGAAAGTCGAATTCCAGATCGACACCAGCGCGAACACGACGAACGCAAAACTCGCGACCATACGCAAATCGAGCTTGTGCATATTGCGGCCGATCAGCGGCGACAACACGAGCGCGAGCAGCCCGACGGGCGCCGTCGCCAGCCCGGCAATGCCGGCCGTGTAGCCCATCACCGTCTGCAGCCAGAGCGGGAAGATCACGACCGAGCCGAAAAACGCCATGAAGCCGAACGAGATGATGGTCGCGCCGAGTGCGAAGTTGCGGTCGCGGAACAGCGAGAGATCGACCACCGGGTCTTTTTCCGTCGCCTCCCACACGAGCATGAACGCGATCGACACCACCGCAATGATCGCGAGCGCGACGATGAACTTCGAGCTGAACCAGTCGCGGTCCTTGCCGAGGTCCAGCATCATCTGCAGGCACGACACGCCGATCACCAGCAGCGCGAGACCCACGGCGTCGATGCGCTGTTTCGTGGTCTTCGTTTCGCGGCCGCGCAGCAGCAGGAACGCGCACACGCCGGAAAATATCCCGATCGGCACGTTGATGTAGAAGATCCACGGCCACGTGTAGTTGTCGGTGATATAGCCGCCCATCACGGGGCCGAAGATCGGCGCGACGATCACCGTCATCGCCCAGAGACCGAGCGCGAGCCCACGTTTCTCGGGCGGATAGGAGCGCATGAGAATAGTCTGCGAGAGCGGCACCATCGGGCCGGAGACGAGCCCCTGCACGAGCCGGAAGGCGATCAGCGTCTCGAAGTTCGAAGCGAAGCCGCAGGCCGCCGACGCGATCGTGAACAGCAGCACCGAGAGCGTGAAGAGGCGCACTTCGCCCACGCGGCGCGCGAGCCAGCCCGTGAGCGGCACGGCGATGGCAGACGCCACCGAGTACGAGGAAATGACCCACGTACCCTCGCTGTTGGCCACACCGAGGTTGCCCGAGATCGTCGGCACGGCGACGTTGGCGATCGAGGTGTCCAGCACCTCCATGAAGGTGCCGAGGGCGAGGCCCACGGTGAGCAATGCGAGCGTGCCGCCCGAGAGCGGTTTGGGCGGCGCGTCGGCGGGTGCTGCGGGCGCTGCGGTGGAGGCGTCCATCTTCAGTGTCCTTGCGGTGCTTTCGGTGCTTCTGTGCTTTCGGTTAGGCAGACCGTTGCCGCGTGCAAGCAGCCTGGCGGAGCGTGCGGCTGGGGATTTCGTGTCGCGGCATTCTCTGCCCAGACAGGTATTTGGTTGTAGTGCGGGCTTGAGTTCGCGCGGTCGGCCTGCCCGAAAGGCAGCCGCCGGGTCGATTCGCCCTTAGTCGTTGCCAGTGTTGCTGTCGTTACTGTCCTTGCCCGACGAGCCGTCCGCCGCGCCGCCCGGGCATTCGCCGCCGGTGCAAACCGCCCCGGTTTCGGCATCGTTGGCGATAAAGCGCTGCAGCAGATGCACGAGCGTCGTCACTTCCTCGGCGCTGAAGCCGCGCAACTGGTCGTCCATCACCGCGGCAATCGCAGCGGGCAATTGCTGCGCTGCGTCGCGCCCCAGCGGCGTGAGCACCAGTTCGACGACGCGGCGATCCGCCTGACTGCGCTGGCGCAACAGGAAACCCTTGCGCTCGAGGCGGTCGAGCATACGCGTCATGGAGCCGGTGTCGTACGAGAGCACGCGCGACATTTCGTTGGGCGTGCGCGCGCGTTCGTACCAGAGCAGCAGAATCACGCCGATCTGCGACGAGGTCAGCCCGAGCGGCGCGACGGCGCGGTCCATGCGCGCGGCCAGCACGTTACGGGCGGTCGACAGAAAGTAGCCGAGACTCGGCACGACGCCGACCTTGCTGGACACGTTGGAGCCGTCGTTCATGGGAAAAGCACTCTCATCGCTGGCAAATCGAAACACGGGCAAAACAGGGCGAATTCTAGCCTGAGAATTTTCTGCCTGGGCAGGAAATTCGGTCAGTGCGTCGCAGCATTCGTCATCGATTCGTCGCTATCGCGGCGTAAAAACAACAACGGGATTGATGCGCCGCAAAGTATGTTGTGATTTGATTGCATAGTCAATATTATTACAGGCAACCACTTACACTCCACGCACTTCACTTTTTTCGACGTAGGTCGCGCCATGCTGTACCTCAAACACGCGCTCGGCGGCATCGGCCGCTCGGTGAGCAGCACTGCCCGGATTGCCTTTGCGCAGGCCGGCGGCGCGTTGGCGCAAGGCGGCGCTCTACGCAGGCATGTTCCTGCTGCCCGGCGGCTCGGTCGCGGTCGTGCTGATGCTGTGGGCCGACCGTCGTCGCGCACGCAGCGGCGCTGCTTCAAAGCCTGCTTCAAAGGCCGCCGCAGCCAGCGCGAAAAGCGAGGCCGCACCGGCTTCGGCGACCGGCCGTCTGCTCTGCGCGGCAGGCTGCCGTAACGACGCGTAATCTGCACCTCACACGCCGTAACACATCCGTCCCTGTTCCCGGCTTAACCTTACAGATTGCGCGCGACGCGCGGCCTGTGCGCTACCATGGCCGCACCGCTCGAACGTCGCGCGCGCCGTGTGCCTGCGCCCGTTCCGCCTGATCCACCGCGCTGCGGCCACGTCGCCATAACGATTACACCGTTCATCGCCGCGCGCGCCTGCACGCCAGCCGCATCGACAGGAATTTCTTGCATGTCCCGCCGTATCGATCGTCACGCCTCTCATGCCGCCCGCGACGCCACGTTCGCGGCTCATCTGCACAGTGCGCGCCGCACGCCGAAGCTCGCGCTGCTGGGCGCGGCGGCGGCGCTCGCGTTTGCCCTGAGCGGCTGCGCGGTCGGGCCTGACTATCACCGGCCGGACAGCGCCGTGCCCGCGGCCTACAAGGAAGCGCCGGAGGGCTGGAAGGTCGCGCAACCTGCCGACGCCGCCGATCGCGGCCCGTGGTGGCTGATCTACGATGACGCGCAGCTCAACGGCCTGATGGATCAGCTCAACGCGAACAACCAGACCGTCGCGCAGTACGCCGCCGCATATCGCCAGGCGCAGGCGCTGGTCGGCGAGGCGCGCGCCGCATACTTTCCAGTCGTGAGCGCCTCGTTCGCGGGCACGCGTTCGCGCACGCCCACGCGCGTCTCGAACGCGAGCGGCAGCTTCCCGAGCGGCACCATCACGAACAACGTCAATCTGGGCCTCGACGCCACCTGGGAACCCGACCTCTGGGGCAAGGTGAGCCGCACGGTCAGCTCGGAAGAGGCGAGCCAACAGGGCGCGGCCGCCGACCTCGCGAACGCACGCCTGTCCGCGCAGGCCACGCTCGCGCAGACGTACTTCACGCTGCGCGCGCTCGACGCGCAGCAAAAGCTGCTCGACGACACCGTCGCGGCGTACGAGAAGTCGCTGAAGCTCACGCAGAACCAGTACGCGCAGGGCGTAGCGGGGCGCGCCGACGTGATCCAGGCGCAGACGCAGCTGCAATCCGCGCAGGCGTCGGCCATCGACAACGGCGTGGCGCGCGCGCAGGACGAGCACGCGATCGCCGTGCTGGTCGGCCAGCCGGCCTCGTCGTTCTCGATTCCGGTATCGCCGCTCACGGCCACGCCGCCGGTCGTGCCGGTCACCATGCCGTCGGCGCTGCTGGAGCGGCGTCCCGACATCGCCTCGGCCGAGCGCAAGGCGGCCTCGGCCAACGAGCAGATCGGCGTGGCGATCGCGGCGTTTTTCCCGACGCTCACGCTTTCGGCGAGCGGCGGCTTCGAAAGCTCGGTGTTCTCGCAACTGCTGCAAATGCCGTCGCGCTTCTGGACGCTCGGACCGTCGCTCGCGGCCACGGTGTTCGACGCGGGCCTGCGCCGCGCGCAGACCGAAGCGGCGCGCGCCGCCTACGACCAGCAGGTGGCCACCTACCGGCAAACTGTGCTGGCCGCGTTCCAGGACGTCGAGGACAACCTCGCTTCGCAGCGCATCCTCGCGCAGGAAATCGTCGTGCAGCAGCAGGCGGTGGATTCGGCGGTGCATGCGCAGGCCATCGTCACGAACGAGTACAAGGCGGGCACGGTCGATTACGTCAACGTGCTGACCGCGCAGACCACGGCGTTCACCGCGCAGCAGAAGCTCGCGAGCCTCGCGGGGCAGCGCATGGTGTCGTCGGTGGGACTCGTGAAGGCGCTCGGCGGCGGCTGGGACGCCACGCAGATGGATCGCGAGACCGGCAGCGTCAGCGCGCCCGCAGCGGTGCCGGCGTCGGGCGCGGCGGCGGCGGCTTCTGCCTCCGCTTCCGCCTCACCGCAGCAAACCGCCACCGAAGCGGCCACGCAGGGCGCCGCGAGCACGCGGGCGCAGTAACGTCATCAAGCGCGCTACAACGAGAAACGGCGGCCTGAGCCGCCGTTTTTTCTTGTGCGCGAGGTTTAGCGCATGAAGTTCAGCGCCACCGTGCCGGGCCCGACCGGCCGTCCCAGCAGATTCAGCAGACCGGCGAGATTCTCGCGCTGATCGGGCGTCGCGCTCGCGGTGCCGTTGAACATCGACGCGTTGCGCGAGAAGGTGCCGTGGCCGTCGAGCAGCAGCGGCCCTTTCTGCGTCTTCAGATCGAGCGTCGACGACGCGCCCTGCGCCTGCAACACCGCCTCATACGACCCCAGCGGCTTGACCAGCGAGACGCGCGAACTCATGTCGCCGAGCGTGACCGTGAGCCGCCCGAAGGCGTCGGTGCCGAACACGCGCCACGGCGTCCAGGCGAGCCGCACGTTGCCGTCGAGATCGAGCGTGTTGAACGGCGCGCCGAGACCGGCGAGCAGCGACGCCGGCACCGCGATCGCGCCCGCGGTGATGTTCGCGCCGCGCAGCGTCGCTTCCACGTCGACGGGGTCGGGCATCGCCTCCGTCTGACGCATCTGCAGACGCACGCGGCCCGTGAGCAGCGCCCAGAACGAGGCGCGCCATTCGATCCGGCCGGGCAGCAGCGTCGCGCCCTGCACGTCGTGGCCGGCCGCGAGCATCAGCGTGGCGGAACCGTGCCACAGCGAACCTTGCGGATCGACGAGATTGACATGGCCCTGAGTCGCGCGCGCGAACTGCGGCGCGATCCACGCCGCGGGCAGGCGCACGAGCAGCACGACGGCCACCGAAACGAGGGCGACGAACAGCCAGGGCAGCGCGGCGCGCGCGCGTCGCATCCAGTAAGACATGAAGCGGTTCTCCCGGCCGTGCTCAGTGTGCATTCGCGCTTTGCAGCGACGCGGTCAGATCGACCTGGCCGTCGGTCTTGAGCGCCGTGATGTGCGCCTCGACCACCTGCACCTTGAACTGTTTGCGCACGTCGTCGAGCCAGGCCGACCACGCGGGAAACGACGCGTTCTTCAACTGCACCTGCACCGACGAACCGATGATCTGCACCTGCGCGCCCGGCATGCCGTGATCGGACAGCGACGCGGTCAGCGCGTCCTTGAGCGCCTGTCCGCCCGGCGCGACGCTCGCCGCCGCGCCCGCGAGCGAGCGCGCTTCGTCAGCCTGCGCGGTCATCAGCGCAAGCTGACGCTGCATCGCGGGCAGGTTGGCGCGCAGCCTCGCGCGGCCGTCGGCGGCCGGCGCCCACAGCACCGAATAGCCGATCGCCACGGCCAGCAGTGCGCCGCCCCATGTGAGCATGGTCTTCTCGCGCACCGTGCGCGCGTCCCAGAAATTGCTCCACTGCTCCTGCAGCATGTCGGCCCAAGCGCCGCCCACAGCCGATGTCTTCACGATGCGCTCCTGATGGTCCACTTGCCGCTGCTGCTGTCCTGCGTGCCCGAGAGACCGTTGCGCGCGAGGCGTTTGTTCAGATCGGCGTCGATGTTCACGCCGGGTTTGAAGGTCACGTCGAGACGCCGGTCGTGATAGTCGAGCGCCGCGATGCCGTTGACCGGCACGGGGCCGAGCGAACGCGCGAGGCCGTCGGCGAGCGCGAGGAAATCGTCGGGCGACGGCTCGCCCGCCGCCACGCGCAGTTGCGAGAGCTGACGCGCCATCTGGCCCGCCGGGTCCAGCACCACGGTCGTCTTGGGAAACGCGTTGAGCAGCAGCTCGGTCATCTGCGCGTTCATGGCGTCCTGCTGGCGCGAGAGCATCAGCCACTGCACATTCGCACCGACGATCGCCACCACCAGCGCCGCCGCCACCAGCGCGATCGGCACGCGCAGACGGCGCAGCGTCGCGCGGTCGAGACGCCACGGCTGCGCGGCGAACTCGAACTGGCACAGATCGAACTTGCAGGCGAGCGCGCGCTTGGCGAGCGTCTCGAAGGCGAGCGGCTGCGCGCCGGGGAAAACAGCCAGCGCCGCGGCCTTGCTGGCCGCGCTCGCGGGCTCGCCGGGCAAACCGGTCAGCACATAGCGCGTCACGGGCGCGTCGCCGGCCAGCGCCGAAACGGTGGCCGCGAGGCTCCCCGCCGGCACCGCGAAGCCCTCGGCCGCCGCGCCGCGCACGATCGCGAGTTCGAGCAGGCCGCTCGCGCCCATGGCCGCGGACACCGGCAGCGCCGCATCGGGCAGCAGCGTGGGCGCGGTGGACATCACCGGGCCGAATACGCAGGCCGTCACCGGGACGATCTCGGGCGCGGCAGCGGCAGTGGCAGCGGGAGCGGCTGAAGCGGGTGCTTCCTTGACGCTTTCAGCAGTCTCAGCCGCCTCGGCCGTCGCGACTTCCGCCACGACGCTCTGCGCCACGGGCAGGCAGCGCGCCACCGGCACCGCACGCACGTTGCGATGGCCCGCGCCCGTGAAGCCTTCGACGAGGAAGCGGAACCAGCCGCGATCGATCGCGGCCACGGTCTGCCGGCCGTCGGGCTGACGCGCGGGATCGAGCGCCAGATGGCAGGTCTGCGCGTCCTGGATCAGATGATCCTCGACGACGTTCGGCAACGCCTGGCGCAGCCGCGGCCCCTTCAGCGGCGGCACGGTGGCGGAGACGGTCAGCAGGTCGCGCGCGGCGATCAGCAGCACGGTGGCCGTCGCTTTCGGCAACAGGCCGAGCGCCGAGCGGCCCGCGCGCTGCGTGTTGCCCGCCTTGTCGAGCAGCAGGAACGGCAGTTCCGGCAACTGCCATTCCTGCGAGTGAACCGCCGGATCGCGCGGCGGCATCAGGACGATCAGCGTGCTCAAACGCACCTCTTTTCGATGTTGGACTGGTACGGTTTCATGGTTCGTCGCGCACGCGCACGATGCGCGTCGTATGGGTCAGCGTATCGCGCCAGACGAGCGTGGTCCGGTCCACCACGGCGCGTTCGTGCTGCACGCGCCCATGAACCAGAAAATAGCTCGAATTGACGTCGCAGAGCGAGGTATCGATGCCTGTTTGCGGGACACCGGAGCCCTCCAGCGCGAGCTGCACGTCGCTGAGATTGCGGAAAAACACGGTCTGCCGGCGCGCCACCAAGGCCTGCGCGCTCGACAGGCTCATGCCTTGAACAGTCGCGGCCACGACTTCGGCGGGCGCGGTGTTCATGTTCACGGGCGTGGTGGTCGGCAGGATCGTCACGAACGGACGCAGCCTCGCGACGATGTCGGGCGTGAAGCCCGGCACGTCCTGCAGCGCGTCGACGCTTGTCATGACGATCGGCGCGTTGCCGCTGTTGCCGTCCGATTCCGAGAGGCCGGGATTGTTGGTGAAATTGCTGCCGCCGCCACCGCCGCCCACTTGCTGCGTGGACGTGGTGCTGCCCGGCGTCGAACTGGTCTGAAAGCGCGTGACCGAATAGTTCAGGCCCGAGCGCAGATAGACGGCGGCGTTCTTGGCGAGCTGGCCGTCGATGCCGAGCAGTTGCAGCAGCCGCGCGAACACCTGGATCTGCGTGAGATTGAGCTGCAGCGCGCCCGGCGCCGGCGACGACACGAGGTTGCGCAGATTGAAGCGCGCCTGCGCATCTTCGATCGAGCCCGACACCCACGTGTCCTGGCCCTGTTCGGAGCGCACGTCGCCGATCTGGCCAAGGAAGTCGGAGAGCCGCGTCTTCGCGACCGGCATGCCCCACGCGCCGCCGAGATAGGTCACGCCCGCCGAGGTGTCTGCTTCGGAGCGCAGCACGAGGCGCGTCCAGTCGAGCGCGCCGCGCGAGATCCACTGCGCCTGCGCGAGCAGCCGTTGGTTCTCGATGCGCCGCAATTGCACCTGCTGCCGCCACAGCATGCCCGAGACGAGGATCGCCGACAGCGCCACCACGAGCAGCGCGCTGATGATCGCCGCGCCGCGCTGTTTGCGGCGAAGCCGCAACGAAGATAACGAAGACAACGCAGGCGAAGAACGAGGAGAACGAAGAGAACGAAAGCGGCGCACGTTCATTCTCCGATCACGAAAACGCGCGTCACGGGCCGCGCGAGCGAGCGCGAGCCGATGCTCACCTGCAGCCCCGTGACCGCGCGCGGCACGGGTGCGTTGCCGAGCTGCGGCACCTTCACGTTGTTGTTGTTCGCGTTGAGCTGGCCGCGCACGTCGCCCATGTTCGTCGTCCAGCCGACCTTCGGCACGTAGAGGCGCGCGTCGATCGAGCCGACGCCCTGCATCATCGGCAGGGCGCTCCAGGCGTCCGATTCGCCGCCGCGCTGCGCGCGCCGCAGCGCGCCCACGGTCGCCAGCGGCGGCGACGCATAGCGCACCACGCGGCCATTCGACACGCGATAACGCACGACCTGCAGACGCGGCGGCGCGCCCGGCGGCACCGCGAAGGCGCGCACGATCTGCAGGGCGCCGCCGTCGACCGAGACGGCCGGACCGCCCGCTTCGTCGTCGCTGGCGGCCATGCGCACGTCGATGCGCATCTGGTCGAAGGTCTGCGCGAACACGCGCTCCTCGGCCATCGACTGGCTGATGATGTTGCGCCCGCGCACGATCTGGTCGAGCCCGCGCCACGCGAGGATCGCGACCACGGCGAGGATCGCGATGGCGACCAGCAGTTCGATCAGCGTGAAGCCGCCGGCGCGGCGCGGCGCGCGATCACAGCGACCGGTTCGTTTCATTGCCGATCACCGTGACGAGTTGCGCGAGATTGCCGGCGCGGCCCGGCGTCGTCACCGACACCTCCACGCGGCGGAATACGGGATTGGGCGTGGACGCCACGCGCTGCGTGCACATGAGCGTCAGATTGCCCTGCGAGCAGTCGAAACTGCGCTGGCCGACATCGGGCCAGACATGCGCGAGATGCAGCTGCGCGAGCGCGTTGTCGGCGCTCCAGCCGGCCAGCAGGCGATCGTGCAGATCGGCTTCGCTGGCGGCGAGGCTGCCGACCGCGCGCAACGACGCCGCGAGCGCAATGGCGACGATCGCAAGCGCGACCAGCACTTCGATCATCGTGAAGCCGCGCGCGGCGCGCGACGCACGCGAGCGCGGCGAGGAACAGCCGGAGTGAGCGGGGCGGCGCATCTCAGCGCACCTCGAAGCGGCCGGTGCCCGTGCCGACGATGGTCGCGCGGCCCACGGCCGAAAACAGCGTGATCTGCACGGGTTGATCGACGGCTTCGGTGCCGAACACGAGACGGCTCGCCTGCGAGTCGTCGTCGGCGCCCGGATAGTTGATCGCCACGCCCGTCACGCCGCCTTCCCAGCGGCGCGGACCGAGCAGATCGTCACGCAGCGGACGCCAGCCGTCCTCGGTGCGCACGTCGAAGCGAAAACCGCCCGAGAGCGGCTGCCACGCGATGGGCTGCGCGCGCACCTGCGCCTCGTCGCCCGCCGATTCGAGCAGCAGCGCGACGCGTTGCGCTTCCTCGTTGAGATCGGTGCGCGGATTGCGCGTGAGCGAAATCGACGCGAGCGAGATCAGCAAGCCCGCGATCATCAGCACGACGAGCATTTCCAGCAGCGTGAAGCCCGCCGCGCGCGCACGCGGCGACATGCGCGACGGCATGCCGGACGACGCACGAAGCGGCGCGCGGACACAGCGGCGGGAAGGGCTTGAGCTCATGGGGCTGGAGAAAGACGGGCTGGAAAAAGCGGGCTGGATGAGACAGGATTCGCGTAGTCGAAGGAGCCGCCGACGCGCCACGCATGCCTGAAAAAAGGGCGCGTGGCGCGGCGACGCTTACTGCCAGGAGCCGACGTCGGCGTCGTTACCTTCGCCGCCGGGCTTGCCGTCGGCGCCGTAACTGAACACGTCGATTTCGCCGTGCACGCCCGGATTCAGGTACTGGTACGGATTGCCCCACGGATCGTTGGGCAGGCGCTCGAGGTAGCCGCCGTCCTTCCAGTTGTTCGGCACCGGGTCGGTGGTGGGCTTCTGGATCAGCGATTGCAAACCCTGGTCCTGCGTCGGATAGCGGCCGTTGTCGAGGCGATAGAGCTTCATCGCCTGCATGATCGTGCCGATGTCCTGCTTCGCCGCCACACGGCGCGCTTCGTCGGGACGGCTCATAATCTTCGGCACGATCAGCGCGGCCAGAATGCCGAGGATCGCGATCACGACCATGATTTCGATCAGCGTGAAACCGCGCTGGCGGCGCCCCTCGAGTTGTGCACGGCCGAGCTGCATCCGTTTTTGGGCCCACATGGACATGACTTCTTTCCCTCCTCGCTAAAAATCGTCGCGGCGCACAGCGTGCGCCACATTCCGTCCTGCGCGCGAACACGACGTTCGCGCCACTGTGACGGGTCATTGTAATGTCACACGATGACGCCTTCGCGACCTGATTCCGGCGTCCCTTTCGGCACCTTTCGCGCCGCGCTTGCCCGGCGTGACCGAGGAGCGCCTCAGGTTGCGGGAACGGCCCTCGCGGTGCCATCAAAACGCCCACAATACTCCGTACAATGGTGCGCATGAACCCACTGCAAATCCGCCTCCTGTCACTCGCCGCCTTCGCGGCTTTTTGCGCCACGGCTGCGTGGTGGACGCTCGAAATCGCCACCACGCGCGCCACGCCCGCGCAGGCCGCGGCGGCGCAGGCGCCGGTGTCGCTCGATCAGGCCGGCACGCTGTTCGGCGGCAAGCTCGACCGCAGCGCCGTGCAGGACATTCACCTGTTCGGCATCCTCGCGCTGCAACAGGGCGCGGCGGCCATCCTGAGCATCGGCGGCGAACCGGCCAAGGCCGTCTCGCTCGGCGGTCCGATCGGCCAGGACACGAAGCTCGCCGAAGTGCGCGCGCGCTCGATCATCATCGACCGCCACGGCGTGCGCTCGGAAGTCGCGCTGCCCGCCAACGCCGCCGGTCCCACCATCTACGTGCGCTGAGGCGCATCCCGAAGGCGGACGCCGCGGCGTCGCGCCTTCGTTATGTGGCGCGCGTTCGTCTCGTCCGCTACTGCACCAGATTATTCAACTCGATGATCGGCAGCATCACCGCGAGCACGATCACCAGCACCACGCCGCCCATCGCCAGAATCAGCAGCGGCTCCAGCAGACTCGTCAGGAACATCGTGCGGCGTTCGAGTTCGCGCGCTTCGCCTTCGGCCGCGCGGTCGAGCATCGTCGTGACGTCGCCGGTCGCTTCGCCCGAGCGGATCAGATGCACCAGCACCGGCGGAAACGTCTTCGTATTGCCGAGTGCGCGTGACAGCGACGTGCCTTCGCGCACGCGCACGATGGCTTCGTCGATGTTGTTGCGCATCGCCTTGTTCGAAAGCGTTTCGCCCGCCGCCTGCAACGCGCGCAGGATCGGCACGCCCGCCGCGCTCAGAATTCCCAGCGTGCTCGCGAAGCGCACGGTGTTGTAGCCGCGCACGAGCTTGCCGGCGAGCGGCGCCGTCAGCATCCAGCGGTCGAAGGCGAGGCGCGGACCGGGACGCCTGAGCGTGGCGCGCACGATCCACGCGACGATCAGCACCGCGATCAGCACCGCCCACCACCACTGACGCACGAAACCCGACAGCGCCATCATCACGATGGTCAGAAACGGCAGTTGCTGCTTCGTGCTCGCGAACACGTTCACGACTTGCGGCACCACGTAACTCAACAGAAACGTGACAATGCCGAACGCGATGATCGTCACGATCGTCGGGTACGTGAACGCCAGCACGATCTTCTGTTTGAGCGCGTTGCGCTGCTCGATGTAATCGGCCAGACGCGAAAGCACGATGCCGAGTTTGCCGGTGTGCTCGCCCGCCGCCACGAGCGCGCGATAGATATCCGGAAAGTCGCGCGGATGCTGCGTGAGCGCGTTCGCGAGCGAGTGGCCGCCGAGCACTTCGGCACGGATCGCGGCCATCAGTTCGCGGATGTAATCGCGTTCGGCCTGTTCCGTGAGCACCGCAAGCGCTTCGCCGAGCGGCAGACCGGCAATCAGCAGGCTCGCGAGCTGCCGCGTGAGAATGGCCTGCTCGCGCTGCGAGAGCTTGCGTCCGAGCGCGAGACGCTGCTGGCGCGCGCCGCGCGTACGCGTGGCCGCCGGTTCGACGACGAGCGGCGTGAGTCCCTGGCCGCGCAATTGCGCACGCGCACTGCGCGCGCTGTCGGCATCGAGTACGCCTTTTTGCGCCTTGCCCGCGGCGTCGATCGCTTCAAAGCGAAATGCTGGCATGTTGCTGATCGCCTCCGCTTAAGCGCCGCCGGTCACGCGCAGCACTTCTTCGAGCGACGTGCGGCCCGCATCGAGCCAGCGTTCGCCGTCCTCGCGCAACGTGCGCATGCCCTGTTCGCGGCCCGCGCTGAAGATCTCCGCGTCGGCGGCGTTGCGGTGAATCAGGTTGCGGATCGGTTCGTCGATCAGCAGCAGTTCGTACACGCCGCGTCGGCCGGAATAGCCCGATTGTCCGCAGCGCTCGCAGCCGACCGGATGCCAGCGCTTGCGGCCGTCGTCCTCGACGCGCTCTTCCTTGCAGTGCGGGCAAAGCTGACGCACGAGCCGCTGCGCCAGCACGCCGAGCAGCGACGAAGCGAGCAGATACGGCTCGACGCCCATGTCGGTCAGACGCGTCACGGCCGATGCCGCGTCGTTGGTGTGCAGCGTCGCGAGCACGAGGTGGCCCGTGAGCGAAGCCTGCACGGCAATTTGCGCGGTCTCCAGATCGCGGATTTCACCGATCATGATGATGTCCGGATCCTGACGCAGAATCGAGCGCAACGCGCGCGCGAACGTCATGCCGATACGCTCGTTCACCTGCGTCTGACCGATGCCCGAGAGGTCGTACTCGATCGGGTCTTCCACGGTCATGATGTTGGTCGTGGCCGTTTCGAGCCGCGACATCGACGCGTAGAGCGTGGTCGTTTTACCCGAGCCGGTCGGTCCCGTGACCAGCACGATGCCGTGCGGTTTCGCGATCAACTGGTCGAACTTGCCGAGCGTGTCCGCGGCCATGCCGAGCGCTTCGAGATTCAGGCGCTGCGCGTCTTTTTCGAGCAGACGCAGCACGGCGCGTTCGCCGTGACCGGTGGGCAAGGTCGACACGCGCACGTCGACCGGACGCCCGCCCACGCGCAGCGTGATGCGGCCGTCCTGCGGCAGACGTTTTTCGGCGATGTCGAGCTGCGCCATGATCTTGATACGCGAGATCAGCGCACCGTGCAGGGCCTTTTTCGGACGCACGACGTCGCGCAGCGTGCCGTCGACGCGAAAGCGCACCACCGAGGCATTTTCGAACGGCTCGATGTGAATATCGGACGCCTGCTCGCGCGCCGCCTGGGTGAGCAGCGCGTTGATCATGCGGATGATCGGCGCGTCGTCTTCGGATTCGAGCAGGTCTTCCACTTCGGGAATGTCCTGCATGAGACGCGAAAGATCGACTTCGCCTTCGACTTCGCCCACAACCTGCGCGGCGCTGCCGTCCTGGCGCGCATACGCCTGATTGATCGCCAGCGCGAGTTCGTCGGCCGGCAAGCGGACCAGCGAAAACGCGCCGAAGTTACGCGCGACTTCGGCGATCGCCGCGCCCGACGTGCGCTCGCTGATCCACACTTCGAGGCCGTCCGCGCGTTGCTGCGCAACGAGCAGTTGCCCGCTCCTGGCAAAGCTGTACGGCACGAGACGCGCGGCGAGCGGCGAGGGCGCCTCGCGCGCGGCCGTGGTCGCCGAAGCCGGTTGAGGCGTATCCGGCATGCTCAAGGCTGCACCTGCTGCGGGCTGGTGAGCGGCTGTTGCTGCTGCTGCACCGGCGCGGTCTGCACCGGCACCGTTTGAACCGGGATCGTCTGGACCGGCACGGCGGGCTGCATCTGCGTGGCGCTCGCGGGCTGCGCGCCCTGGATCGTGCGCACTGCCTGCTCGCGACGCATCTTGTCGAGATCGAACAGATTGAGCGCCGAACCGCCTTCGGCCGGGCCCACCGGCATCGGCGGCACGACCGGATCGTCGTTATCCTTGATCAGGTTGTTGTCGGACTTGTACGCGCCCGTCACGCCCTGGATGTAGTCGTAGCGATTCGACGTGACCGCCTGCGCCGTATTGCGATCGCTGATGATCACCGGACGCAGGAACACCATCAGATTGGTCTTCGCGCGCGTCTTGTTTTCCGAACGGAACAGCTGGCCGATCCACGGAATGTCGCCGAGCAGCGGCACCTTGCTGTTGCTGACCTGGTAGTTGTCCTGCATCAGGCCGCCGAGCACGATGATCTCGCCGTTGTCGGCCAGCACGGTCGACTGGATCGAACGCTTCGTGAATTCCGGACCGGCCGGATTCGTCGAGGCGTTGGTCGTGCCGTTCACGATCGCCGAATCTTCCGTGTAAAGCTGCAGCTTCAGGATGCCGCCTTCGGTGATCTGCGGCTTGATGTGCAGCGTGAGACCCACGTCGACGCGATCGTAGGTATTGAACGCCGAACTCGTCGAGCCGCTCGTGAGGTTCGAATACGAACCCGTCTGGATCGGCACGTTGGTGCCGACCACGATCTTCGCTTCCTGGTTGTCGAGCGTGATGAGATTCGGCGTGGAGAGCACGTTCGCGTCGCTCGTCTGGGAGAGCGCCTGCAGCAGCGCGCCCAGACCCTGCACGCCGAACAGGTTGTGCACCCAGCCCACGTTCAGACCTTGCTGGAGCGCACCCAGCGAGCTCACGAGGCCGCCGCCCGTCACGGCGTCCGCCGTGAGGTTGATGATGCTGTTGCCGCTGCCGGTGGCGAGATTGGTGCCGGCCAGCACGTTGCCGCTGCCGATCTGCCACTGGATGCCGAGGTTGGCGTTGGTGTTCGAGTTCAGTTCGACGATCAGCGCTTCGATATAGACCTGCGCGCGGCGGGCGTCGAGCTGGTCGATCACGGAGCGCAGGTTGCGATACACCGCGTCCGGCGCCGTGATGATGAGCGAGTTGGTCGCGGCGTCGGCCTGGATCATGCCGCCGCCCGAGTTGTCGTCGCCCTTGTCCTTGTTGTTGTCGCCGAGGAAGTCGTTGTTATTGCCCGACGACGAACCGCCCGACATCGGATTGCTCGACGCGCTGTTGCCGCCGCCCAGCGAACTCGGCAGCGGCGGCGTGCCCGACATGCCGGTCGAGCCGCTGCCATTGCTGCCCGAGCCGCCGCTGTTGCCGTTCTGGTTGAACGAATTCGCACCGCTGCCCGACGACGACGAATCGTTGCCGCCCTTGCCCAGCATGCCGCGCAGCGTCTTCGCGAGCGTCACCGCGTCGGCGTTGCGCAGCGAGACGACGTGCATGTTGCCCGGCATGCTCGTGGGCGCGTCGAGCTGCTGCGCGAGCTGCTTCGCCGCGGCGAGGCGCTGCGCATTCGAGGCGCGCAGCATGATCGAATTGGTGCGCGCGTCGGCGAGCACCGTGACCTTGAGCGTGGGATCGGAACCGCCGATCGCACCCGGATCGAGCATCTTTTGCAGCGTGGGCGCGATGTCGATGGCGTTGGCGTTGCGCAGCGGCACCACCTGCACCTGCTGACCGGCGGCCGTGTCCACACCGGCGATGATCGCAGCGATGCGGCGCACGTTGTCCGCGTAATCGGTCACGACGAGCGCGTTGTTGCCCGGATAGGCCGCGATGGTGTTGTTCGGCGAAATGAGCGGACGCAGCACCGGCAGCAGGTTGTTCGCCGACTCGTTGCGGAGCTGGAAAACCTGCGTGATGACCTGGTCGCCGCGCGCGCCGGGCGTGTTGCCCACGAAAGTGGGCACGCCTTGCAGCTTGGCGTCGGCTTCGGGCACGACCTTCAGTACGCCATGATCCTGCACGAGCGCGAAGCCCTGCATGCGCAGCGCCGATTGCAGCGTCTTGAGCGCCTGGTCCTCGGGAACGGCGTTCTCGGACACGAGATTGAGCTGCCCCTTCACGCGCGGATCGACGATGATCGTTTTGCCCGTGGCCGCCCCGATCGCCTTGGCGACCTGGTCGATGTCGGCATTGACGAAGTTGAGCGTGACCTGGGCATGCGCGAGCTGCGCCGAAATGAGCCCGCTCACGAGCAGCGCCGTGGCGAGGCGACGCAAAGCCATACGATTTCTTCTCATGGATGTCATATCGAAGCCGGCAGCGGACGCCGCCGGCTAGTCGTGCTTATCGTGCTCAACGTGTGCATCGTGCCCGAACGGTCGGCCCGCGCGTGGCGATTGCCGTATACGCGAAAGCCGCAGACCCCTTCGATCGACCCGCCTCGAACTGCCGACGCTCCTCCCCCCGGCAACCGATGCACACCAAAAGGAGAAACAGTAGCAGCTTTTCGTGTCGAATTTGTCACAAAGAAAGGCGGTCCGGGGATTTCTTCTAAAGAAGCAGCGATTTGAAGGATTTTGTAAGGATCGGGCAATCGCACGGTCGACAAATCGTGTTGAGCCGGGACGCATAGCCCGTCCGGCTGGCTTGACGCGTCATCGACTGCCGGTATGATACGGGCGGTCCGCAAGCTCGAAAATGAGCCAAAGACACGGGTTTTCCCCAGATTCGCCTGCGATTTTTTCCTCGCCACCGAGGAAACTTCGGCTAGCATGCCGTCTCCGGCCCTCGCTCAGCATCAGAATGAAAAAGGTTGCGTCCGCTACGATCTCCGCTCTTGCGCTCGCGCTGGCCTGCGCCAGCACGGGCGCGCGCGCCGATTGTTTCGACGAGGCGGCGCGCTACCAGAAGGTGAATCCGCTGATCCTGCGCGCGATCGCGTGGCAGGAATCGCACAACACACCCGAAGCACTGCACAGGAATGCGAACGGATCGGTCGATTACGGCGTCATGCAGATCAACTCGATCCATCTGCCGGCGCTCGCGCAATACGGCATTTCGCAGAGCACGCTGATGGAGCCGTGCAAGAACGTCTACATCGCGGCCTGGCATCTGCGCCAGAAGATGAACAAGTACGGCAATACCTGGGCCGCCGTGGGCGCGTACCACTCGGAAACGCCCACGCTGCGCGACCAGTATGCGCAGCAGATCGCCGCCATCCTGCGCAAGTGGAAGCTGATGCAGTAACGGAACGCCGTTCGGGCGCGGACTGAGCGGCTCATCCGGCCCCGTCATCGCTTCCGTTGCCGTATTCAACTCCGCGCCCACGCCTGCAGCGCCCCTCGCGCGCATGGTGCACAATTGAGCCTTGCGCCGCGCCGCCGCGCGCGGCCCGCTTCTTCCCGTCTTCTCTTACTGCTCACTGCGATGAACCAGCCGCCACTGCCCGTCACCGTGCTCTCCGGGTTTCTGGGCGCGGGCAAAACCACGCTGCTCAACCACGTCCTCGCCAACCGCGCCGGACTGCGCGTAGCCGTGATCGTCAACGATCTGGCCGCCGTCAACATCGACGCCGCACTGGTGCGCGACGCTTCCGCGCTCGCACACGTCGAGGAACGGCTCGTCGAGCTGTCGAACGGCTGCATCTGCTGCACGCTGCGCGACGACCTGCTCACCGAAGTCCGCCGTCTCGCCGATCCGGCGCGCGCGGGCCAGCGCTTCGACGCCATCCTGATCGAATCGACGGGCGTGGCCGAACCGCTGCCGGTCGCGGAAAGCTTCGCGTTCGCCGACGAAGAAGGCCACGCGCTGGCCGATTTCGCGCGCCTCGACACGCTCGTCACGGTCGTCGACGCCTTCAATTTTCTGCGCGACTACGCGAGCGCCGACCCGCTCGCCGAGCGCGGCCTGACGGTGGGCGAGGGCGACGACCGCACGATCGTCGAACTGCTGATCGAGCAGGTGGAGTTCTGCGACGTGCTGGTGCTGAACAAGGCCGATCTCGTGAGCGCCGAAGATCTCGCGCATCTGCAGCAGATTCTCAAGCAGATCAATCCGCGCGCCGTGCAGGTGGTGAGCCGCTTCGGCGACGTGCCGCTCGACATCGTGCTGAACACGGGTCGCTTCGATTTCGACGACGCGGCGAGCGCGCCGGGCTGGCAGGCGTCTTTGCGCGAGCATCGCCACGCGCACGACCACGATCATGCTCACGACCACGACCACGACCACGATCACGGCGCATGCGGCGACCCCGACTGCCAGCACGCGCACCACGAGCAGAGCGGCGCTTACGGCATCGGCAGCTTCGTGTATCGCGCCCGCCGGCCGTTTCATCCGGCGCGGCTGTGGGCGCTGCTGAATCAGGAATGGCCGGGCGTGCTGCGCTCGAAGGGCTTCTTCTGGCTCGCCACGCGCAACGACATCACCGGCTCGCTTTCGCAGGCGGGCGGCGTGTGCCGACACGGCCCGGCGGGCACGTGGTGGGCGGCGCTGCCGCGCGACGAATGGCCGGAAGACGCCGGCCTCGAAGCGGAAATCGCCGCCGACTGGTACGGCGACGCCAACGACGCGACCATCGGCGACCGTCGCCAGGAACTGGTGCTGATCGGCGTGAATCTCGACCACGCCACGTGGCAGACGAAGCTCGACGCCTGCCTGCTGACCGACGAGGAATACGCGGGCGGCCCGAACGCCTGGCAAGCCTTCGACGACCCGTTCCCGGAATGGGATTTCGACGACGACGAACACGATCACGACCACGAAGACGAGATCGTTCATCGCCATTGAGCGCGCTGTAAAAGCGCTCGATTCACCGCGTCGATGACGAAAAAACGGCGCCGCGTCGATATCCATTCGACGCGGCGCCGTTGTCTTTTTCAGGCGAAAAAAAACCCGCCAGGGGCGGGTGTCAACTTAAAGCGGTAATGCCTTAGCGCTTGTTGACGGCGTCCTTGAACGCCTTGCCAGCCGTGAACTTGACGGTCTTGGCAGCCGGAATCTTGATGGTTTCGCCCGTCTTCGGGTTACGACCGGTGCGCGCAGCGCGCTTGCCCGAGCCGAAGCTGCCGAAGCCGATCAGTTGAACTGCGTCGCCTTTCGACACAGCCTTCTTGACCACTTCGAGGAGCGTGTCCAGCGTTTCGCCGGTTTGTGCCTTGCTAGCGCCCGTCTGTGCTGCGACGGCGTCGATCAGTTCCTGTTTATTCATTGAGAAGTTCCTTTCTGTGTTTAGGTTGACACGAACAGCGCGAACGCGCCGATTATACGGTCGCGTGCCGCGCCGTCGAGCAGCGACGGACCCGGAGCACCCCGGGGATTTGCGTGCGGTGGCAAGCGTATGGCTCGACCCGCGACGTCCGTGCTGCCGCTTCCCTGGGCGGCGCTTGCTATGATAGCGCAGCGCAAACCCAATAACGACAAGGGTTTCGTAGATTTCGAGGGGTAAGCCCGGGTTTTTTCGCATCGCCGTGCGCTTTTGATGCGCGCAGCACGGCGAACACCCCGCGCGAACGCGTTTTTGCTGCACACCGCGTTGCGCCGAGCCAACGGTTTTTGCCCGCAAACCCAGCGTGGGCGGGCGTTTACCCCGCTTCAAAAGCAACGACACAAGCAACGTCGCGCGCCTTCATACGCCACGCCGCCCGGCCGACACCTCCCGATCGTTACGATTGCCCTCGCAGCCAGCCTTCGCGTAAGTCATGACCGCCACCCTGATTCCCGCCACGCTCGCCTTTCGCGACGACGGCACGCCGTTCTCGCCGCGTTTCGACGACGTCTATCACAGCCCGCAAGGCGCGCTCGAACAATCCGAATACGTGTTTTTACGCGGCAACCGGCTGCCCGAACGCTGGCAAAGCCAGCGCGTGTTCACCGTACTGGAAACGGGCTTCGGACTCGGCGTGAACTTCCTCGCGACCTGGGCCGCCTGGCGCGCCGATCCCACACGTTGCGAGCGCCTGCATTTCGTTTCGACGGAGATGCACCCGTTTTCGCGCGACGATCTGCGCGCCGCACTGGCCGTCGTGATGGAGCGCACGGCACGCGCGGACCTCGCGGCGCTCGCCCGGCAACTCACCGACGCCTGGCCGATGCTCATGCCCGGCACGCATCGGCTCGAATTCGAAGGCGGCCGCGTGACGCTCACGCTCGCGTTCGGCGACGCGCTCGAAACGCTGCCCAAACTGTGGTTACGCGCCGACGCGATCTATCTCGACGGTTTCGCGCCCGCGAAAAATCCCGAACTGTGGTCGCTGCCCATCTTCAAGGCGCTCGCGCGCGTGGCGGGCGAAGACTGCACGATTGCCACCTGGAGCAGCGCGGGCGACGTCAAACGCGCGCTGGAGCAAAGCGGTTTCGAATACCGCCGGGAAGCGGGCTTCGCGGGCAAATGGACGATGCTGACGGGCCGCTTCGCGCCGCGCTGGCGCGTGCGTCGACACGAACCGCCGCTGCCCGTCACGGTCGGCGAACGTCATGCGGTGGTGATCGGCGCGGGCCTCGCGGGCAGCGCGCTCGTCGAACGGCTCGCCGCGCGCGGCTGGCGCGTCACGCTGATCGAGCGGCACGCCGAACCTGCGCGCGAAGCGTCGGGCAATCCCGCCGGCGTGTTCCATCCGCTCATTTCGCGCGACGACAGCAGCGCCTCGCGCATCACGCGCGCGGGCTTTTTCTACGCGCTGCAACGCTGGGCCGCGCTCGACGCCGCGGGTCATGCGCCGACGCGCTCGCACACCGGCTTGCTGCATCTGGCCACCGACGACGAAGCGCAAGCCGTGGCCGCGGCGCTCGAATCGTTTGGTTATCCCGATCAATTCGTGCGCGGCGTTTCGCAAGCCGAAGCCGAAGCGATCGCCGGCACGCCGCTCGCGCAGGGCGGCTGGTTTTATCCGCTGGCCGGCGCAATCGATCCGGCTTCGCTGTGCCGCGCGCAGATCGCCGCCGCGCGCGCGCTGCCGGGCGCGCAGATCGACGTGCGTTATGGCGTGTCCGTCGGGCGCATCGAGCGGGATAACGACGCGGGTCTCTGGCGCATCTACGACGATGCCGATGCGCTCGTTACGCAGGCAGGCGTCGTCGTGTTCGCCAATGCGCACGACGCCTCGCGCGCCGCCGCGCTCGACTTCGCACCGACGCGCCCAGTGCGCGGCCAGCTCACGCTGCTCGACGCCAGCCCGCTCGCGTCCCTGCGCGTGCCCGTGATCGGCGACGGTTATGCCGTGCCGCTGCCCGACGACGTGACGCTCATCGGCGCCACCTACGAAGTCGACGATACCGATACGGCGCTGCGCGCGGACGGCCACACGGAAAACATCGAGCGCGTCGCGCAGATGCTGCCCGCGCTCGACGCCTTGCGCGCCGCCGAGGCCACGAAACCCGGCACGTCGGCATCGGATGATCGAGCCTGGCGCGGCCGCGTCGCGCTGCGCTGCGTGACCAGCGACCGCCTGCCGATGATCGGCCAGCTCGGCGACGAATACGCCGCCCGCCACGACGCCCAACGTCTCTCGGGCGCCTGGCCGCTCGATCTGCCGCGCACGCCTGGGCTTTACGGCGCCTTCGCGTTCGGTTCGCGCGGACTCGTCTGGGCGGCGCTCGGTGCGGAACTGATCGCGTCGCAGATCGAAGGCGAACCCTGGCCGATCGAGCGCGAACTGGCCGAGCACCTCGATCCGGCACGCTTTCTTCAGCGCGCCTTGCGTCAGCGCGCGCTCTGATCGACGCCAACACAGCGCGCGTGCTCACTGCTTAGGCGACCAATACAGTTATTCACGCCAGCCTGTGGATAAGCGCGCGGATTGTGGGTAAGTTCCGCAGGGACACGATGTGGACGTAAACGGGGTAACTCGGCGACTTTTTCGCGACCCCAAAAAGTTGTTCTTTGTTGCCGGTCGTCACCGCACAAGCTGTGCATCCGGTTGTGCGGACGCCAAGCCAATGATTCACATAGGTATACAGGGGTTATCCACAGGAAAATGCCCCCTTTGTTAACTTCTACTACGTATACATACGGTAAACCGTAAACCCGAGGCTAGCTCCATCGCCATCGGACGAGCCGGACGCCTGCGGCGCTTGCGCGCCGTCTGGGCCGTTCCGGCCGCGACGGTCATTTTTTCCTTATCGTCGTGAAAGCTCGGCGATTACGGACGCAATTACCGCCTTCGTGATCCTTTGCCGCCAGGCGGGGACAATTGCAAAAAAGCTATGGCACAATCGCCGTTCATTTCCGCGTTACACGCCGCGCAAGACGGCCGACGCTTTCCACGGAACGGATGCCGCCCCGCCTGAATCTGAGTTCAGGCAGGCCCGCAGCGTCCGGTCCATCCAACGCGGGCGCTGACTTCCACACGAATGCGCCCGTACCGGCTGTTCGCCGCGCAAGCGGCACCGGTGCTGAGTTTCCCGTCGCCGTTCGTCGTCCCTGGCCGCTGCCTCGTCTGGCTGCGCGCCTGCGCGCCCCGTGCAGGAGTCGGTGCCGCCGGGCATGATGGCGTGGGCGCGGCGCTCGCCCGCAATGCGTCGCGCATGGCTGCCGCCGGGCCATGCGAGGTGCGGCACGCGGCTTGCCTGTCTGCCTGGCCGCACGCGCCAGTCGCAGTCGCGCCCTGTGCAGCATCGAGCGGATGCGTTGATGCATCTCGACGTCGGACAGCCGGTTTGTCTTCTGCCAAAGGAGAAGCCTCCACGATGAAGTCGGCGTTTTCGTTCTTTCCCGACTGGCCCTTGCAGCCAGACGGCATTTTCTGGGCAGGCCTCGCGCTGCTCGCTGCCGGGCTGTGCGGCGAACTCTGCTATCGCGCCTGGCGGCTCCCGCGCATTTCGGGCTACGCGATCATTGGCCTGATCGCGGGCGCGGCGGGTTTTGGCGTCATCGACGTCGATACGGCCATGGCCGCGCGGCCGCTGCTCGATGTCGCGCTCGGTCTGCTGCTGTTCGAACTCGGCAGCCGTCTCGACCTGCGCTGGATCCGCCGCAATCCCTGGATCATTCTGTCGAGTCTCGCCGAAGCCTCGCTCACGTTCGTGCTCGTGCTCGTCGTGCTGCTGTTTCTTTCGGTGCCGGCGATGGTGGCGATCGTGGTGGCGTCGATCGCCATGGCGACGTCGCCCGCGATGGTGATCCAGCTGAAAACCGAACTGCGCGCCGAAGGCCAGGTCACGCAGCGTCTGCTCACGCTCACGGCGCTCAACAGCATGTACGCCGTGGTGGTCGAAAAGCTCGCGTCGAGCTGGCTGCATCAGGAGATCTACGGCAACGTGTTCGCCACGATCATCCAGCCGCTGTATCTGCTGATCGGCTCGATCGTGGTCGCGTATGTGCTCGCGCGCGCCTGCACGTTGTTCTATCGACGCCTGAGTCCGCAGGACGAGCATTCGTTCGTCGCGCTGTTCGGCCTCGTGCTGCTCGCGATCGCGGTCGCGCATCTGCTCAAGCTCTCGACGATCCTGAGCCTGCTGGCCGCCGGCATCATCGTGAAGAATCTCGAAGTGCGGCCGCAATTGTGGCCGCAGCATTTCGGCACGGCCGGATGGCTGCTCACCGTGATTCTGTTCGTGCTGACGATGACCACCTTCGAGTGGCACGACATTCTCGTGGGCGGCGCGGCCGCGGCCGGGCTGATCGTCGCGCGCTTCGTCGGCAAAATGATCGGTGTGCTGATCTTTGCGCGGCCGAGCGGACTCGAATGGAAGCAGGGGGTGGCGCTCGGCGTGGCGCTGACGCCGATGTCGGCGCTCGCGCTGCTGCTGGTCGAGGACACCTACGATCTGTATCCGTCGTTCGATCCGCGCCTGCGCGCGATCATGATGTGCGCAATCGTCGTGCTGCAACTGGTCGGGCCGTGGCTCGTCTATCGCGCGCTCGCGCTCGTCGGCGAACGCGGCGAAGAATGATTCGAGCGGCGTGGCCGCCGCGCGCGCCGGATTTCAAACGTCTGAACGATCCGGAGCGCCGGCTCGCCGCCGCACCGTAACACCGCCCGCCGCGCGCGCCTCGCCAGTCGAGACGCGCAGCGCGGCGTGGCCGAAAGAGGGGACGTCATGTCACTGGAAACTTTTGTCGATTCGAAGCCGTTCACCTTCGGCATCGAACTCGAAATGCAGATCGTCAACACGCACGATTACGATCTGACCAAGGCGGGCAGCGATCTCATGCGCCTCATCAAGGATCAGGAGATTCCGGGCAATATCACGCCCGAAATCACCGAAAGCATGATCGAGCTGTCGACCGGCATCTGCACGTCGCACGAGCAGGCGGTCGCCGATCTGCGCCGCATCCGCGACGTGCTCGTCACGGCCGCCGACCGGCTGAACGTCGGCCTGTGCGGCGGCGGCACGCACGCGTTCCAGCAATGGAGCGATCGCCGCATCGTCGATACGCCGCGCTTTCAATACCTTTCGGAGCTCTACGGATATCTGGCGAAGCAGTTCACGGTGTTCGGCCAGCACGTGCACATCGGCTGCCCGGACGCGGACAGCGCGCTGTTCCTGCTGCATTCGCTGTCGCGCTACATCCCGCATTTCATTGCGCTGTCGGCTTCGTCGCCGTACGTGCAGGGCGTCGATACCGGATTTCACTCGGCACGCCTGAATTCCGTGTTCGCGTTTCCGCTGTCGGGCCGCGCGCCGTTCGTGCTGAGCTGGGAGGAGTTCAAGGAGTACTTCTCGAAGATGGTGCACACGGGCGTCGTCAACAGCATGAAAGACTTCTACTGGGACATCCGCCCGAAGCCCGGTTTCGGCACGATCGAGGTGCGCGTGATGGACACGCCGCTGTCGGTCGAGCGCGCGGCCGCGATTGCCTGCTACATCCAGACGCTCGCGCGCCATCTGCTGACCGACCGGCCGATCCAGCCGCTCGAGGACGATTACCTCGTCTACACGTTCAACCGTTTCCAGGCATGCCGTTTCGGTCTGGGCGGCACCTGCGTCGATCCGCAGACGGGCGAGCGCCGCACCATCTCCGAGGACATCCTCGCGACGCTGGAGACCATCGCGCCGCACGGCGAGGCACTGGGCTCGATGCGCGCGCTGACCGAAATCGGCACCATCGCGCGGGCGCAGACCAATGACGCGACCTGGCTGCGCGGTGTGGTCGCCGAAGAGAAGTCCCTGCACGAAGCGGTGCGGCAGCAGTGTCTGCGCTGGCGAGCGTAAGCGAAGCCGCACTCGCGCCTGACGCGCTCAACGCATGCGACGCGTGTCAGGCGCGAAAAAAAGGGCAGCCCACGGGCTGCCCTTTTTGCTTTCCGGTCAGACGTAGCGTGATTCGGCCGATATAGGGCGAATGCGCAGGCCGTGAGTTCCCGCGTTCGGAACGGTTAGTCGGCATGGCGTTAGACGCCGTAAAAATTTTTTTTGCTCGTTGCAAGATACCAGGGGGTTCTTACTTTTTTTTGATCTTTGCCGCTGAATGGCCGATAGTAGTTGACGTGTGAGGGCGCGGCCTGTGGGTAACGTGAAAAATGCCTGAAAACTCAACGGCCTGCGGAAAGGAAAAGTCGGGGAAAAGTCGGGGAAAACCTGACCGGGAGCGACGAATTCCACTGGCGCGCAGCCGCTAAATTCAGGTGAACCAGGCCTTGAATTCAGAGGTATTGCGCGTTATCAAGAATTCACCCACATAGTATTGGCGCAGTTACCAACGGGTTATCCACAATTCGCGTTGGATAAGTTAGCTGTGCGATTCGCCACTCTCGCATAGAATGTCGGTTTGCCGCGCTGGACCGGGGATACGAAGGATGCCTGGGAGAGCGATTGGTGAGAACGAATGACTGTGTGCGATGTGGCTTGGTCTGATTCCAGCGCATGCGAAGCAGGAAATTTTTGAGATGGTGTGCTCGATTCCTCGGGATCGAACGCAAAGTTCCCACAAGGCCGTCGGCATGATCGACGGCTGACGATGCAGCGCAAGCTGCCTATAACCAGCGAAAGACTATGAGCGAAGGCGTATACGGAGAGCAGGCAGCCGGGCGGGTGACCCATAGCCTGCTGCGACTTAGCACGGCTATGCGGAGCCAGGCGTGGGACTGGGCCGAAGGGGCAGGACTCACGCCGACCCAGGGCGAAATTCTCGTGCTGCTGATGCAGCGTAAAGGGCCGATGCGCCTCGGCGAGATCGCCCGTGAAACGGCGCTGACCGCAGCGACCACCAGCGATGCGGTCAGCACGCTCGAAACCAAGGGTCTCGTCGAAAAGCGCCGTGCGCTCGACGACGGCCGTGCACTCGCAGTGCGCTTGACCTCGCGTGGCCGTACGGCTGCGAAGAAGGCCGCGCAATGGCCTGATTTTCTCTCGAAGGCAGTCGGCGGCCTCAAGGCCGAAGAGCAGTCGGCGCTCTACCGCACGCTGCTGAAGACGGTCTATGTGCTCGAAGCCCAGGACACCATGCCGCAGCACCGCATGTGCCTCTCGTGCTCGCACTTCGAGCCGAGCAAGAACCCGAAGAAGACGCCGCATCACTGCACGGCACTGAACATCGACATGTCGGACACGGATCTGCGTCTCGATTGCTCGGTGTACGAACAGGCGGACGCGACGACCCAGAAGAAAAACTGGAAGATCTTCGCGGCTTGATGCCGGATGGCCGCCCGAGCGAGGGCGGCCCGTGGCGGGTGCGGGCTCGACCGTACCGGCCGCCTCGATTGCGGCGGCCGCACGGCGCGTCCGCGATCGGCGCCGGGCCTTCGGCCTCGCGCTTTTCTGCCTGTCCCCCTTCACCTTGTCACGCCGCGTGTGTACGCTTGTGCGTTCATGCGTGTGGTGCTGGCGTGTCCCGGCGTTCGCGCTGCGGAGACGCCGCGCGCCGCGCACCGGATTGTGTAGCTGACCCAGGGATTTGTCGATGAATCGCGAGGTTTTGGCCGTACGTCACGTCTATTTCGAAGACCTCGGCAGCTTCGAGCGCGTGTTCGGCGACCGCGGGCGTCCCGTGCGTTACGTCGATGTCGGCTTCGCCCGCGTGGCCGCGCTCAATCCCGTTTCGCCGTCGCTGATGGTGATACTCGGCGGCCCGATCAACGCGTGCGACGACGCACGCTATCCCACCCTCGCTCCTCTTGCCGCGCTGATCGAAAGGCGCATTGCCGCCGGTTTGCCGACGCTCGGCATCTGCCTCGGCGCGCAACTGATTGCGCGCGTGCTCGGCGCGCGCGTCTACGCTTCGGGTCAGCAGGAAATCGGCTGGACACCGCTCACGCTGACCGACGCCGGCCGCGCTTCGCCGCTGCGTCATCTGGACGGCGCGGCGACCTCGATGCTGCACTGGCACGGCGACACCTTCGACCTGCCGCTGGGTGCGACGCGTCTCGCCTCCACGCCGCTGTGCGAGAACCAGGCGTTCGCGTGGGGCGATCACGTGCTGGGTTTGCAATGTCACCCCGAAGTGCGCGCCGACCGCTTCGAGCCCTGGTTGATCGGTCATGCCGCCGAGATCGCTTCGGCGGGCGTCGACGTCAATGCGCTGCGCGCGCAAACGGCGCAGCACGCGCCGACGCTCGAAACGCAAGCGAGCCGCATGCTGCACGAGTGGCTCGACGCCGTCGACAAACTGGCCGCCACGAAGCAGCCCTGATCCGCAAGACTTGATTCACGCCATCCAGGCCGTCACGGCCGCGGGATTCGCACGGGCTGACTGACGCGCCGCCGCGTCCGGTGGCTTGCCGCGCCCGCTTTTTGCTCGCGCATCCGTTTCGGCAGGACAAGCGGTTCGCCCCGCGCAAGCGTTTTGCAGTAGCCAGCGCCGAAAAAACACGCGTGCTATTCTCGATCGCTCCTCATCCTCCTGCGCGCCATCCCCATGAGCAAGCTCTTTACACCGTTCGCGCTGCGTGGCGTGACGCTCGCGAACCGCATCGTCGTGTCGCCGATGTGTCAGTACTCCGCCGAGCGCGGCGAAGCCACCGACTGGCACATGATTCATCTTGGCCATCTCGCGCTCTCGGGCGCGGGCATGCTGTGCATCGAAGCCACCGCCGTCGAACCGGTCGGGCGCATCACGCCCGGCGATCTCGGACTCTGGGACGATGCCACCGAAGCCGCACTCGAACCGGTGATCGCCGCCATCCGTCGTCATTCGCCGATTCGCATCGCCATGCAGATCTCGCACGCGGGCCGCAAGGCGTCGAGTCATGTGCCCTGGGAAGGCGGCCAGCTGATTTCGGTCGCCGATGGCGGATGGTTGCCGCATGCGCCCTCGGCGCTGCCGCACAAGGCCGATGAAACGCCGCCGCTCGCGCTCGACGTCGCGGGCCTGCTGCGCGTAAAGGAAGCCTTCGTGGCGACGGCGCGCCGTGCCGCGCGACTGGGTATCGACGCGCTCGAAGTGCACGCGGCGCACGGCTATTTGCTGCATCAATTCCTCTCGCCGATCGCGAATCAGCGCAACGACGAATACGGCGGCTCGCTCGAAAACCGCATGCGCTTTCCGCTTGAAGTCTTCGACGCGGTGCGCGCGGTGTTTCCGGAGGATCGTCCGGTGGGCGTGCGCGTGTCGGCGACCGATTGGGTCGAAGGCGGCTGGACGCCGGAAGAAACGGTCGTGTTCGCACAGGCGCTCAAGGCGCGCGGCTGCGACTGGATCGACGTGTCGACGGGCGGCGTGTCGCCGTTGCAGAAGATCCCGCTCGAGCCCGGTTATCAGGTGCCGTTTGCGCGCAAGGTGAAGCAGGAGACCGGCATGAATACGATTGCCGTGGGTCTCATCACCGATCCGTTGCAGGCGAACCAGATCGTCGAAGATGGCGAAGCCGACATGATCGCGATGGCGCGCGCGATGCTTTACGATCCGCGCTGGCCGTGGCACGCCGCCGCGCAACTCGGCGCAACGGTGAGCGCGCCGCCGCAGTACTGGCGCTCGCAGCCGCGCGACCAGAAACACCTGTTCGGCGAGACGACGCTCGGTCAACGTTGAGTCTCTATGCGGCGTACGGGTTGAACGAAGGCGCCGCGAACGTGTACGATTCCAGATGTGACGCGCCAGGCGACCCGGATCGAGGTTCGAGATCCACGCAGCGTGTTCACGAGCGCGGCGCCGACAAGGCGCCGCATTCACGTTGAAGCGCACATTGCTTTGCCTGGCGTTGCATGTCGATTGCCTTGAATCGCACGCGCGCTTCAACGCAGGACGCACGCGCCGGGCAGCGAATGCCGCGAGCGGGAAACGTCTCCCCAGTACTTCACAAGGATTTATCAATGAGTGTACGCAGGATCGTCGTGCGCCAGTCGGGCGTACACGGCAAGGGCGTATTTGCGGTTGGTCCGATCGCGGCTGGCGAACGTCTGATCGAATACAAGGGCGAGCGCATTTCGTGGAAAGAGGCGCTGCGCCGTCATCCGCACAATCCCGACGAGCCGAATCACACCTTCTATTTCGCGCTCGATGACGGCGACGTGATCGACGGCAAGGTGAACGGCAACAGCGCGCGCTGGATCAATCATTCGTGCGCGCCGAACTGCGAAGCCGAGGAAATCGACGGGCACGTGTACATTCACGCGCTGCGCGAAATCGACGGCGGCGAAGAGCTGTTCTACGACTATGGTCTCGTGATCGACGCGAAGCAGACCAAGAAGCTCAAGCGCGAATACGAATGCCGCTGCGGCGCGCGCAAATGTCGCGGCACGATGCTCGCGCCGCCCGAAGAAGAGAAGGGCGGCAAGAAGTCGAAGGGCAAGAAAAAGAAGTGAGCGTGAATTCAGCGTAGCCGCGCGCAACGCATCTTCGCGACACGACGCAATGAACAAGGGCCGCTTATGCGGCCCTTGTTATTTTCGATGCGCGATGTGCGCGGTGCTCCGCTTGCGCCGCCGTCTACAGATCGACCGGCGCGTCGTGCGCGGGTTTGTTCGCGGGCGTCGGCGTGGTCTCGTTCGCGATGTCGTTCGCGGCGCGGTCGTCGGCGAGTGCGGACGGCTGCGGCGCATTCAGGCGCTGCGCGGGGTCGCCACTCACGATGCGGCGATTCACGAGCGGCACGCGCACGATGAACCGCGCGCCGCCTTCGGGCGCATCTTCGTAATGCACGCTGCCGCGATGCAGCGCCATGATGTCGTGCACGATCGCGAGGCCGAGGCCCGCGCCGCTATCGACGCCGCTCTCGCTCTGACCGTCGCCGCGGAAGAAGCGCTTGAACAGATCGGCTTGCTGCGCGTGCGGCACGCCGCGGCCATTGTCCTCGACGATGATTTCGGCCATCGGCAAACCTTCGGCGAGCGTCTGCGAAACGGTGACCGTGATGCGGCCGCCGTCGGGGCGCGCGGGCGGCAGATACTTGAGCGCGTTGTCGAGCAGATTGGCGATCACTTCGTGCAGCAGCACGGGATTGCCGCGCACCATCAGCGGCGTGTCGTTCTCCGGATCGTCGAGACGCTGGAAGCCCAGGTCGACGTGGCTCGCGAGCGCGCGCGGCACCCACTCGGCGCCCGTTTCGAACGCGAGCGCAGCCATGTCGATATCGACGAAACGCGCCGCCTGTTCGCCCGGCTCCGCGCGAGCGAGCGAGAGCAGCTGATTCGAGAGCCGCACCGCTCGGTCGGCGGCGGCGCGCAGCTCGCGCACGGCGTCGCTGACCTTTTGCGGCTCGCGTGCGTTGACGGCCTGTTCGGCGTGCAGCTTCACGGCGGTCAGCGGCGTGCGCAACTGATGCGCGGCGTCGGCGATGAATTTGCGCTGACCTTCGAGCGCGGTTTTCAGGCGGCCGAGCAGGGCGTTCAGCGCGCCCGTGAGCGGACGGATCTCGACGGGCACGAAGGTCTCGTCGACGGGTTCGAGCGAGGTGTGCGTCTGGCGGTTGAGCGAATCGGCGAGATCGGTCAGCGGATTGAGCTGCTGGTTCACCACGCGCCACACGATCACCCAGCCCGCGAGCAGCAGGAGCAGCAGCGGCATCATGATCGCGACGAGGAACTCGGCGGCGATGCGGAAGCGATGATGCACGGGCTGGCCGACTTCGACCACGATGGGGTTGCCGGTGGGCTGCGGCACGCGCACCTGCGCGACGCGCACGCTCACGCCGTGATAAATGGTCTCGAACACGTACGCGTAGTGCATGCGGCGCACGTTGGTGCCTTGCAGCGGCAGATCGTGGTCGCCGGCGATTTCGGTTTCACCGTTGCTGATGCGGTAGACGAGGTGCTCGACCGGATCGGAGAACATGGCCTGCGCGAGCGGCGGCACCGTGACGGGCGCTTCGGGACCGGCGATCTGGATCTGTTTGGAGATCGCAGTGGCCAGGTCGGCGAGCGAGCGGTCGACCACGTGCTGCGTGTACTGCCACGCGAGCCAATAGGCGATCAGGCCGCTCATCAACGCGAGCAGCGAAAGTGGGGCGGCGAGGCGCCGCAGCAGCGTACGCCGCAGGCTCGTTGCGGCCGGAAGGGACATGATCGGTTCGGGCGAAAGGGGTCTCACAGGCGCGGCGCGTGGGGCGCGCCGGGCAGACCCGGACCATTTTACGCGGGTGCGGCGGCAAGCGGCAGAGTCGGGCCGGCGCGCCCAATTACCGGGCATGCGGCGGGCACTGACGGGACGTGCGCGAGTCGCGGCGCACCAGGTTCACAAGGCGCGGCGCCGGCCGGTGCGCAGACCGAAACAATCAGGAGACCTGCCGATTCCGGCCGTAAAAAAACGCGGTGCGCAAGGATGTGCGGCGCCGCGTTTTTCGGGGGCTGGCCTCAGGCGGCCTGGCGAATTTCCTGCAGCAGATAGCCGAAACCGCGCACCGTGACGATTTCGACACGGCAGTTTTCGAGCTTCTTGCGCACGCGGTGCACGTAGACTTCGATCGCGGTATCGCCGAGATCGCCGCCGAAGTGCGTGAGGTGATCCTGTAGTTGCGCCTTGCTCACGACGCGGCCATGACGCAGCAGCAGCATTTCGAGCACGGCGAATTCGCGCGGCGAGAGTTCGAGCGGCTTGTCGTCGTTGAAGATGCGGCGGTCGACGCCCGAGAGGCGCACGCCGCCGAGCGACACTTCAGGACGCGGCACGTCGCCGTGCGGGCCGCTGCGACGCATCACGGCGCGAATGCGCGCTTCGAGTTCGGCGGGCTCGAACGGCTTGAGCATGTAGTCGTCGGCGCCCGAATTGAGGCCTTGCACGCGGTCGTTCAGCTCGTCGCGCGCGGTGAGGACGATCACCGGCGTGTGACGGTTGCTTTGACGGAAGCGCGAGAGCAGCGTCATGCCGTCGATGCCGGGCAAGCCCAGATCGAGGATCACGAGCTCATGGCGATTCTGCGTGAGTGCCTGTTCGGCGAAGATGCCGTCGTGGACCATGTCGACCGTGAAGCCGGCTTGTTCGAGGCTGGACTGGATGCCGCGTGCGATGGGGCGGTCGTCTTCGATCAGAAGGAGTCGCATGGATTTCGCTCAAGTACAATGGGTTTAGCGTTCAGGCACGCAGTTCGCAAAGCGCCGCTTGGTTCAAAAGCACAGCGATTGAGCGGCACCGCGTGCGACGATTGCACGGTCACGACTCCATGTCCGATATTTCGATCACCGAACTCGAAGCCGCAATCAACTTCTGGCGCAACCGTTCGCCTTCGAGCGGCGACGAACTCGCGTTGTGCAAGGAGGCAAGCGCGCTCTCCAGGCCGTATGCGCTGCTGATTGTACAGCGTCAGAACGTCTTCTCACCGGAACGTTTGGACCCCATCGCGCGTGCTGCCTGGGAGTCTTACGTGTCCCTCAAGAATGGCCTTCAAAGCTGAAGGTTTGGACGCCTGATACCCTGCATTATGCTTTCATTGCAGTGGTTTTGCCTGGTGCGCGTCGTGCTCACCTCTTACTAACGCGCGATACGCACAATGCGTTTACCTGATTCGTATCCGGGACTTTCCCTGGACGATTACACACGCTGCGCGCAGCGAACGTTGCGAAGGTGGCGAACGCGCTTAAGCGGCGCGCGCCGAACGCGCGGGCTTCACGCCGACAGCGGCCCCGGCGCGATCGAATCGATGAAGCGCGCGAGCGCAATGTCGCGTTCGGTGAGGCCGTCGGCCTCGTGCGTCGAGAGCGTGATTTCCACGCGGTTATAGACGTTGAACCATTCGGGATGGTGATCCATCTCCTGCGCCTTGATCGCGACGCGCGTCATGAAGCCGAAAGCCTCGTTGAAGTCGGCGAAACGAAATTGGCGCTGGATGGCGTCGCGGCCCGCGACGGCCTGCCAGCCATGCAGTCCGGCGAGTTGCGTGGCGCGCTCTTCGGATGTGAGTCGGTTGATCATCGTGGCACCTGTTTGAGCTGTGTTGTGCGGAAATGCGCCAATCCATTTTTCCACGGATGCGCGGCGCGTGCGAGCGAGCCCGGCAGCGTGCGAGCGCGCGCGGATGCCGGGACAAGAAAGCGTGGGGCGGTGCGCGCCGCGCGTCATGCGGCGCCGCACACTCAGACGTCGCCGTCGTCGAGCCAGCCTTCGCGCGTGCCGCGCGTATAGATCGTGTCGCTTTGCAGCACGTCGCCGGCCGCGTGAGGAACGGTAGCGATCAGCGCGGCCGGGTCGGCCAGACGCGCCGCAATGCCGGCGCCCAGCGCGTCGAACAACTGCGCGAACGAATCGATCACGAAGTAGGTCTTCTGGAACGTGTCGATGCGATAGCGCGTGCGCAGCACCCGGTCGAGATCGAAGCCGAGCCGGTTGGGCGCCGCGCTTTCCACGCTGTAGAGCGATTCGCCCTTGCTGGAGACGATGCCCGCGCCGTAGATCTTCACGCCGTGCGGCGCGCTCGCGTCGCGCATCAGGCCGAATTCGACCGTGTACCAGTAGAGGCGCGCGAGCAGCGGCAGCGCGCGTTCGTCGACGGCGAGCGCGGCGCGTCCGTAGGCCTCGATCGCATCGGCGAAAACCGGGTCGGTGAGCAGCGGCACGTGGCCGAACAGATCGTGAAAGCAGTCCGGTTCCTGCAGATAGTCGAGCTGATCGGGGCGGCGCATCCACCACGTCACCGGAAAGCGGCGGTTGGCGAGATGCTCGAAGAAAATGCGATCCGGCACCAGACCCGGCACGGCGACGATGCGCCAGCCCGTGGCGGCCATCAGGCGCTCGCTGACGGACTCGAACGACGGCACCTGCGCCACGTTCAGGCCGATACGCCGCGCGCCCTCGATGAAGGCGTCGGCGGCGCGACCCTCGAGCAGCGCCATTTGCCGCCGATAAAGCTGGTCCCACACCGCGTGATCGACCGAGCCGTAGCGTTCGAGCGGCTGGTCGATGGTGAAATCGGGGCGGGTTTCCAGGCCCGCGTCGAACTGCTCCTGCAGTTTCGCGGTTGCGGCGGCGGCCATCTGCGTGATGCTCCTTTCAATGCGCTTGCTGACGCACCAGTGTAAAGCGAAGCACACGGGGCATGCGCGCAAAATCGGTGTTGTTTCGCTTTGATATGCAATAATCCTGCATCAATCAGTCAATCAATGCAGGATTCATTCATGCTGGAACTCGATCACTTCGATCTCGCGCTACTCGACGTCTTGCAGCGCTTCGGCCGCGCCACGCATCAGCAACTGGGCGAGCAGGTGCCGTTGTCGCCGTCGCAGATCGGCCGGCGTCTGCAGCGGCTGGAGGCGTCGGGCGTGATCGACGGCTATCGGGTCGTGCTGCGGCCCGAGAAGCTCGGGCTGGGCGTGACGGCGTTCACGAGCCTGAAGCTCAAGCACCACGGCGATTCGATCATCGAGCAGTTCCAGCAGCAGATCGATGTGCTGCCGGAAGTGCTCGAATGTCACGCGGTGGTGGGCGACGCCGATTATCTGCTGCGGATCGTGGCGCCGGATCTGAACGCGCTGTCGTCGTTCGTGATGAAGAAGCTGATGCGCGTGCCCGGTGTGGACAGCGTGCGCTCGAACATCGTGCTCACGACGTTCAAGCGCAATGGCCCGTTGCCGCTCGGGCATCTGGAGCCGGGTGCGGCGGCGCCTTGATGGGCGTCCGCGCGCGGCGTGCATCGACGCGCGTCAGGCCGCCTGCGCAGGCGTATTGAGCAGATCGACGTAGGCCACGGCCACGAGGTCGCTCTCGTCCACGCCCAGTTGCTTGAACACGGCGTGCGCTTCGGCTTCGCCGCCTTGCTCGTCGTCGTCGGGCGCGAGCACCACTTCCAGCTCGACGAAGTCGCCGAGACCGTCCACGCGGTCCAGATGAATGCGCGTGCGCCCCGCGAGATAGACGTGGCGCTCCTTCGACACGATGCCGCGCGTGGTCAGCGCCGTGGCCAGCAGCGAGTGCATGGCTTCGGCGTTCGTCACGGGGCTGCGCGTGTAGTACGAGGCCTTGGGGCCGTCGCGGTCGTCGCGCTGGTAGAAGATCAGCTCGGGCGGCGTGCCGTCGTCGAACTGGCGCAGCTTCAGGCGGCCGCGCGGCACGTCGTAGAAGAAGTCCTGCTGGCGAAAGATCAGCGGCGCATCGGTGGCGAGCTGGGCGGCGCGCTCGCGCAGGGCGTCGAACTGACGGGCGCGGGCTTTGATTTCGATGTTGCGGGCCATGCAAGCTCCTGTGGAACGAGGGAACGATGGGCGAGGCTCGAACGCCTCGCGTCGAGTGCAAAAACGCGGGCGAACATCGAATCTAGCAAAACTTGCGTGACGGCGCTGTTACATCCGCTCAAGTCGGCGCGCGTCGATGCGTCTTCGATCGATTCGTCGGATGAACCGGCTGTGTGAAACCTCGCTCGTCATGAGCGCGGCTCATATCGCATTGCGGCGTACGTCGTGCACGCTTACACACCCCACTGCGTTTCGATCGACTTGAGCGCCGCCGCGATGACCGGCTCGTCGCGGCGCGCCGCGAGCGTGATGAAGGTAAGTTCGGTCGGCACCGTCACGCCTTCGACGATGGTCAGCCCGTGCGCATGCGCTTCGGCGATGGCGGTCGCGTCGCGCGCGAGCGTGAGACCCACGCCCGACTTCACGAGATCGAGCATCGACGGCTCCTGATCCACTTCCGCGACCTTGACCGGCTTCGCCTGCGCGGCTTCGAACAGGCCCGAGAGCAGCCGGTTATGCGCCGATGCGGGCGGCGTCCAGATCCACGGCAACGCGGCGAGCGCGCGCCAGTCGCGCGCATCCTTCACGCGCTCTTTCCAGCCCGCCGGCGCGAGCACGCGATACTGAAAATGCGTCAGCGTGAGCGTGTGGAAGGTGTCGGAATCGGCGCCGGCTTGCGACGTGGATTGCGGCGTGGGCTGGCCGATGTAATAGCCCACGTCGAGTTCGCGCGCGCGCACCTGATCGAGCACCCAGCCCGACATGCCATGCCGCAGCGCCGTTTCGATCTGCGGCCAGGTTTCCACGAGTTGCCGCAGAAAGCCGCCCAGACGCAGGAACGCGGGATCGAGAATGGTGCCGATGCGCAAGCGCCCGCGCACTTCATGCCGCAATGCAGCAGCGGCGCGCTGCACGTCGCCGGCCGCGTTGAGCGCGCGTTCCGCGTGCGGCAGCAGCGCCTGACCGTCGCGCGTGAGCGCGAGGCCGTGCGAGGTGCGCGTGAACAGCGTGACGCCGAGCGTCTCCTGCAGATGCTTGATCTGCAAGCTCACCGCGGGCTGCGTGAGATGCAGATGCGTGGCCGCGCGCGTGAGGTTGCCCTCGCGCGCGACCGTCACGAATGCCCGCAACAAGGTCAGGTCCATCCACTGATATTAACTCGCCTTATATCGCTGTTGAGGATTAATCATTGGATCGGCGCGGCCTCGCGCGATTACGCTAAATGCCGGCATTCCAGCCGCCGTGCGCGAAACACCGACACGGCGCGCAGACAACAACCTCCACCGAAGAGGCAAACATGGGCGAGACACATCGAAGCGAGGCCGGCGTCAGCACGCCCGCCACCTTGACGCACTACGTGAACGGCAAGCCGCTCGACGCCACCAGCGGGCGTTATGCGGACGTGTTCAATCCAGCCGCCGGCGAGGTCGCCGCGCGCGTGCCGCTTGCAAGCGTGGCCGAAGTCGATGCGGCCGTGGCCGCCGCGCACGCCGCGTTTCCCGCGTGGAGCGAGATGGCGCCCATCAAGCGCGCGCGCATTCTCTTCAAGTTCAAGGATCTGCTCGACCAGCATCACGACGAACTGGCCGCACTCATCACGCGCGAGCACGGCAAGGTGTTCTCCGATGCGAAAGGCGAGGTGATGCGCGGCATCGAGATCGTCGAATTCGCGTGCGGCATTCCGAACCTGCTGAAGACCGATTTCACCGACCAGATCGGCGGCGGCATCGACAACTGGAATCTGCGCCAGCCGCTCGGCGTGGTCGCGGGCGTCACGCCGTTCAACTTTCCGATGATGGTGCCGTGCTGGATGTTTCCGATCGCGCTCGCGTGCGGCAACACCTTCGTGTTGAAGCCTTCGGAGCGCGATCCGTCGGCGTCGCTGCGGCTCGCCGAACTGCTGCACGAAGCGGGCTTGCCCGAGGGCGTGTTCAACGTCGTGCACGGCGACAAGGTGGCCGTCGACGCGCTGCTCGCGCATCCGGACATCGCCGCGCTGTCGTTCGTCGGCTCCACGCCGATCGCGGAATACATCTACACGGAAGGCACGAAACACGGCAAGCGCGTGCAGGCGCTCGGCGGCGCGAAGAATCATCTCGTCGTGATGCCCGACGCCGATCTCGATCAGGCCGTCGATGCGCTGATCGGCGCGGCCTACGGTTCGGCGGGCGAGCGCTGCATGGCGATTTCGGTGGCGGTGGCCGTGGGTCATATCGCCGACGAACTGATCGAGCGTCTCACGCCTCGCGTGAAGGCGCTCAAGATCGGCGACGGCATGAACGAGGCCTCGGAAATGGGGCCGCTCGTGACCGCCGCGCATCGCGCGAAAGTGCAGGGCTATATCGATGCGGGCGTGGCCGCGGGCGCGAAGCTCGTGGTGGACGGACGCGGTCACGAAGTGCAGCAGCGCGAGCGCGGTTTCTTCCTCGGCGGCACGCTGTTCGACGACGTGAAAACCGATATGTCGATCTATCGCGAGGAGATTTTCGGGCCGGTGCTGAGCGTGGTGCGCGTGCCCGATTTCGCGAGCGCGGTCGAGCTCATCAATGCGCACGAGTTCGCGAACGGCGTGTCGTGCTTCACCTCGGACGGCGGCGTGGCGCGCGCGTTCTCGCGGCAGATCAAGGTGGGCATGGTCGGCATCAACGTGCCGATTCCGGTGCCGATGGCGTGGCATTCGTTCGGCGGCTGGAAGCGTTCGCTGTTCGGCGATCATCACGCCTATGGCGAAGAGGGCGTGCGCTTCTACACGCGCTACAAGAGCATCATGCAGCGCTGGCCGGACAGCATCGCGAAGGGCGCGGAATTCACCATGCCCGTGGCGAAGTGAGGCGGTCATGGCGGCATTGAGCGACACGCCGGGCGCAACATCGACTGCGCGCCGGCTCGAAGGCGAGTTCGATTACGTGATCGTCGGCGCGGGCACGGCGGGCTGCGTGCTCGCCAACCGGCTCTCGCAGGACGCGGACGTCTCGGTGTTGCTGATCGAGGCGGGCGGCAAGGACGACTATCACTGGATACACATTCCGGTCGGCTATCTGCATTGCATCGGCAATCCGCGCACGGATTGGCTCTACAAAACCGTCGAGGAAAAAGGGCTCAACGGGCGCGCGCTGTCGTATCCGCGCGGGCGCGTGCTCGGCGGTTCGTCGTCGATCAACGGCATGATCTACATGCGCGGCCAGCGCGAGGATTACGACGGCTGGGCGCGCGAAACCGGCGACTCGGGCTGGTCGTGGGACGCCGTGCTGCCCGTCTTCAAACGCAGCGAGGATTACCACGGCGGCGCGAACGCATTTCACGGCGCGGGCGGCGAATGGCGCGTCGAGAAACAGCGCCTCAAATGGAAGATTCTCGAAACCTTCGCGCAGGCGGCGCAAGAGCAGGGCATTCCGGCGACGAGCGATTTCAATCGCGGCAACAACGAAGGCGTCGGTTATTTCGATGTGAACCAGAAGCGCGGCGTGCGCTGGAATGCGTCGAAAGCGTTCCTGCGTGCGGCGATGAAGCGGCCCAACCTCACGGTGGTCACGGGCGCGCTGACCGAGCGCGTGATCTTCGAGGGCAAGCGTTGCGTAGGCGTGGAGTATCGCGGCGACGTGCCGTATCGCGCGCGGGCGCGCTGCGAGGTGATTCTGTGTTCGGGCGCGGTGAATTCGCCGCAATTGCTCGAACGTTCGGGCATCGGTCAGGCGGCGCGGCTCGCGCAACTGGGCGTGGACGTGGTGCAGGATCTGCGCGGCGTCGGTGAGAATCTCCAGGACCATCTGCAACTGCGCATGGCGTATCGCGTGAACGGCGTGCGCACGCTCAACACCGCATCGGCGCACTGGTGGGGCAAGCTGATGATCGGCGTGGAATATGCGCTGATGCAAAGCGGGCCGATGTCGATGGCGCCCTCGCAACTCGGCGTGTTCGCGAAGTCGGACGCCGGCGATCCTGGCATCACGCGGCCCGATCTGCAGTATCACGTGCAACCTTTGTCGCTCGATCGCTTCGGCGAGCCGCTGCATCGCTTCAATGCGTTCACGGCTTCCGTGTGCAATCTGCGGCCCACGTCGCGCGGCAGCATTCACGCGGCGTCGGCGGACCCGACGGTTGCGCCCGTGATCGCGCCGAACTATCTCTCGACGGAACACGACCTGCGCGTGGCGGCGAACGCGTTGCGGCTCACGCGGCGCATCGCGGCGTCGCCGGCGCTCGCGCACTATCAGCCGCACGAGATCTTGCCGGGGCTCGCGTTTCAGAGTGAAAGCGAATTGCGTGAAGCGGCGGGCAATATCGGCACGACGATCTTTCATCCGGTGGGCACTTGCCGAATGGGCCGCGCCGACGATGACGACGCCGTCGTCGACGCGCGTTTGCGCGTGCGTGGCGTCGAAGGTCTGCGCGTGGCCGACGCATCGGTGATGCCGTTCATCACCTCGGGCAACACGAATTCGCCGACGCTGATGATCGCGGAGCGCGCCGCCGAAATGGTGCGCGAGGATCGTCGCGCGGGCGCGCGCTCGTCGGTGCGAACGGAGGTGCATGCGCCGGTCGCGGCAGCGTGAAAGCGTTAGCGTAAAAAGGTTCGAAACACCGACTTCAGTGCGTGCTTAATTGCGTCGCGCAACGTCGTGAGAACGTGTTTCGGACCACTATCCAGGACGCACGCCGCATTCGCGGCGTGCGTGTTTTTGCACGTCCGGCGCATGCGCGTCGTGCGCGCAACGTGCGCGTATCGTGCTGTCAACGGCCGCGTATCGGCTGCTAAATGGCGCATGTCCGATCGGTGCACATCGTCATTCCCCCGTAAGTGCAAATCCCAATGATTGCGCTGCATCATTGGCGAGACAATGGCGCTCACTGACTACAGCGGGCAACGACAGCAGGCGACGCGCGCGCCGCAACATGGCGCGCGAAAGACGAGTCGCGCGGGACGTCGTGCGGGGCCTCGCAATCTGAAGTGTTACGCCTTACTTCACGTGGAAGGGGACATGATTCTCGGCGACACGATTCTGGAAACGCGCGGCCTCACGAAACAGTTCAAAGGCTTCACGGCCGTGAACGGCGTGAACCTGCGCGTGTGCCGCGGCTCCATCCACGCGCTGATCGGACCGAACGGCGCGGGCAAGACCACCTGCTTCAATCTGCTCACCAAATTCCTCGTGCCGAGCGCGGGGCGCATCGTCTTCAACGGCATCGACATCACGCACGAGCGGCCCGCGCAGATCGCGCGGCGCGGCATCATCCGTTCGTTCCAGATTTCGGCGGTGTTTCCGCATTTGACGGCCTTGCAGAACGTGCGCATCGGCTTGCAGCGTTCGCTCGGCAGCGCGTATCACTTCTGGAAAAGCGAGCGCACGCTCGCCGAACTCAACGACCGCGCGATGGATCTGCTCACGCAGGTGGGCCTGACCGATTTCGCCGACGTGCCCACCGTCGAACTCGCGTACGGCCGCAAGCGCGCGCTCGAAATCGCGACCACGCTCGCGATGGAGCCCGAACTGATGCTGCTCGACGAGCCCACGCAAGGCATGGGTCACGAAGACGTGGACCGCGTGACGGCGCTCATCAAGAAGGTCTCGGCGGGCCGCACGATCCTGATGGTCGAGCACAACATGAACGTGATCGCGGGCATCTCGGACACCATCACCGTGCTTCAGCGCGGCGAGGTGCTGGCCGAGGGCAGCTACGCGGAAGTGTCGAAAAATCCGCTCGTTGCCGAAGCCTATATGGGCAGCGCCGATGCCGCGCTCGCGGGAGCGCACGCATGAGCACGGTGACCGAACAACGCGGCCAGGACGCCAGCCTCGCCGCGCCGGCGGGCGAGAGCGCGCTGGACATCGCGGGCCTGCAGACGTGGTACGGCGAATCGCACATCCTGCATGGCGTCGATCTCAACGTGGCGCGCGGCGAAGTCGTCACGCTGCTCGGGCGCAACGGCGCGGGGCGCACGACCACGCTGCGCGCGATCATGGGCCTCACGGGGCGGCGCACGGGCTCCATTCGCATCGGCGGACGCGAGACCATCAACATGCCGACGTATCGCATCGCGCATTGCGGCGTCGGTTATTGCCCCGAGGAACGCGGCATCTTCGCGAGCCTCTCGTGCGAGGAAAACCTGCTGTTGCCGCCCGCCATCGGTGCAAAAAGCGGCTCATCAAAGAGTGACGCGCAGGGCATGTCGCTCGACGAGATCTACACGATGTTTCCCAATCTCGCGGAACGTCGTCACAGCCAGGGCACGCGGCTCTCGGGCGGCGAGCAGCAGATGCTCGCGGTCGCGCGCATCCTGCGCACCGGCGCGAATCTGCTGTTGCTCGACGAGATCTCCGAAGGTCTCGCGCCCGTGATCGTGCAGACGCTCGCGCGCATGATCGTCACGCTGAAATCGCGCGGCTACACCATCGTGATGGTGGAGCAGAACTTCCGTTTCGCGGCGCCGCTCGCGGACCGCTTCTACGTGATGGAGCACGGACGCATCGTCGAGCGCTTCGGCGTTGCCGAGCTCGAAGGCAAGATGCCCGTGCTGCACGACCTGTTGGGAGTCTGACCGTTTCAATCCGCCTCGCGCGCGCGTGTCGAACGCGCCGTGCGGTGCGTTTGCCTTGTCCCTTGTTTGATCCGCAGCGCTGAATAACAACGCAACCCAGGAAGGAGACTGCAATGAAGAAGACCCCGTTCGCGCGGCTCGCGGCGCTCTTTGCCGCCACGGCGGCCGCAGCGGTGCTTGGCGCAGGCAGCGCGCACGCTGCCGACGACGCGGTGAAGATCGGCTTCATCACCGACATGTCGGGCCTCTATGCGGACGATGACGGCCAGGGCGGCCTCACGGCGATCAAGATGGCGATCGCCGACTTCGGCGGCAAGGTCAACGGCAAGCCGATCCAGATCATGTACGCGGATCACCAGAACAAGGCCGACATCGCCGCCTCGAAGGCACGCGAATGGATGGACCGTGACGGGCTCGACATGCTGCTCGGCGGCACGAACTCGGCCACGGCGCTGTCGATGAATCAGGTCGCGCTGGAGAAGAAGCGCGTCTACTTCAACACCGGCGCGGGCACCGATGCGCTCACCAACGAGCAGTGCACGCCGTACACGGTGCACTACGGCTACGACACGGTCGCGCTCGCCAAGGGCACGGGCCTCGCGGTGCTCAAGCAGGGCGGCAAGACGTGGTTCTTCCTGACCGCCGACTACGCGTTCGGCAAGTCGCTGGAAAAGAACACCGCCGACGTCGTGAAGGCGAACGGCGGCCAGGTGCTCGGCGAAGTGCGTCATCCGCTCTCGGCCTCGGACTTCTCGTCGTTCCTGTTGCAGGCGCAAGCGTCGAAGGCGCAGATCCTCGGTCTCGCGAACGCGGGCGGCGACACGGTCAACGCGATCAAGGCATCGAAGGAATTCGGCATCACCAAGACGATGAAGATCGCGGCGCTGCTGATGTTCCTGCCCGACGTGCACAGCCTCGGGCTCGACACCACGCAAGGCCTCGTGCTCACGACGGGCTGGTACTGGGATCAGAACGACGCGACGCGCAAGTGGGCGCAGCGCTATTTCGACCAGACGAAGAAGATGCCGTCCGAGCTTCAGGCCGCCGATTACTCGGCCGTCACGAACTACCTGAAGGCGGTGCAGGCGGTTGGGTCGACGGATGCCGACAAGGTCATGGCGCAGCTCAAGAAGACCAAGATCGACGACTTCTACACGAAGGGCGGTTATATCCGCCAGGACGGCGTGCTGATTCACGACATGTATCTCGTCGAGGTGAAGAAGCCGTCCGAGTCGAAGAAGCCGTGGGATTACTACAAGATCGTGCAGACGATTCCGGGCGAACAGGCTTACACGACGAAGCAGGAAAGCCGCTGCGCGCTCTGGAAGTGAGTCAGTGCGGCGACGCTTGAGCGGCAGGCGGCGCGGTGGCCCCGATGGGTGAGGGCCGCCGCGCCGCGCGCCGTATGAATGCGATCTTGAGGAGATGGCGGCTTTCATGACGATCTTTGGCATTCCGCTGCCGGCCATGCTGAGCCAGTTGCTGCTCGGACTCGTGAACGGATCGTTCTACGCGATCCTGAGTCTCGGCCTCGCGGTGATTTTCGGCATGCTCAACGTGATCAACTTCGCGCATGGCGCGTTGTTCATGCTGGGCGCGATGCTCACGTGGATGGGCCTCGCGTATTTCAACCTGCCGTACTGGGCGATGATCGTGATTGCGCCCATCGTGGTGGGTCTGTTCGGCATGGTGATCGAACGTTCGATGCTGCGCTGGTTGTATCGGCTCGATCATTTGTACGGACTCCTGCTGACTTTTGGCCTGACGCTGGTGGTCGAAGGCGTGTTCCGCTCGATCTATGGCGCGTCGGGTCAGCCTTACGACGTGCCCGATCTGCTTTCTGGCGCGACCAATCTCGGCTTCATGTATCTGCCGAACTATCGCGCGTGGGTCGTGGTGGCGTCGCTCGCGGTGTGCTTCGCCACGTGGTTCGTGATCGAGAAAACGCGGCTGGGCGCGTATCTGCGTGCGGGCACGGAAAACCCGAAACTCGTCGAAGCGTTCGGCATCAACGTGCCGCTGATGATCACGCTGACCTACGGCTTCGGCGTGGCGCTCGCGGCGTTCGCGGGCGTGCTGGCCGCGCCGGTCATTCAGGTGTCGCCGCTCATGGGGCAGCCGATGATCATCACCGTGTTCGCCGTGGTCGTGATCGGCGGCATGGGCTCGATCATGGGTTCGATCCTCACGGGCCTGCTGCTTGGCGTGATCGAGGGCCTCACGCGCGTGTTCTGGCCGGAAGCCTCCGCAACCGTGGTGTTCGTCATCATGGCGATCGTGCTGCTGATCCGCCCCGCAGGCCTCTTCGGCAAGGAACGATGATGCAAAGAAAAGCGCTCTATTTGCTGTTGCTGATCGGGTTGATCGTTGCGCCGTTCGCGGGCGCGTATCCGCTCTTCGTGATGAAGGTGCTGTGCTTCGCGCTGTTCGCCGCCGCGTTCAATCTGCTGATCGGTTATACGGGGCTGCTGTCGTTCGGCCACGCGATGTTCCTCGCGAGCGCGGGCTACACCACCGGTTACGCGATCCAGTCGCTCGGCTTCACGCCCGAACTCGGCGTAGCGGCGGGCACGGCGGTGGCCACGCTGCTCGGCGTGATCGTCGGCATCTTCGCGATCCGGCGCCAGGGCATCTACTTCGCGATGGTCACGCTCGCGCTCGCGCAGATGGTCTACTTCGTGTTTCTGCAGGCGCCGTTCACGCACGGCGAGGACGGCCTGCAAGGCGTGCCGCGCGGCAAGCTGTTCGGCGTGCTGTCGCTCGATTCCGACCTCACGCTCTACTACGTCGTGCTCGTGGTGATGGTGCTGGCGTTCGCGCTGATCGTGCGCATCGTGCATTCGCCGTTCGGCCAGGTGCTGGTGGCGATCAAGGAGAACGAGCCGCGCGCGATTTCGCTCGGCTACGACACCGACCGCTTCAAGCTACTCGCGTTCGTGCTCTCGGCGGGACTCGCGGGGTTGGCCGGCTCGCTCAAGGTGCTCGTGCTCGGTTTCGAGACGCTCGGCGACGCCTACTGGACCATGTCCGGCCTGGTGATCCTGATGACGCTCGTGGGCGGCATGGGCACGCTGTTCGGGCCGCTGCTGGGCGCTGCGCTGATCGTCGCGCTTGAGGATCGTCTGGGCGATATCGGCACGGCGCTCGCGCAGGTCACGGGCGTCGACTGGTTCCGCTCGTTAGGTGAGTCCGCAACGATCGTCACGGGGCTCATTTTCATCGCCTGCGTGCTGGCGTTCCGGCGCGGTATCGTCGGCGAGATCGTGGCGCGTGTGCGGCCGCTCAGGGCGTAAATTACGGCGCCAAATCCTGCCTGAAGAACGCGTCAAATGCAGTAGGCGAGGCGTCGCCGCGATGGTATGCTGCAAGCCTTGCTCAGATGCTGAAACCGAGCTTCCGGAAGCCGCTTGAAACGCGCGTATCGTGCGACAAAGCTGTGATAGTGCGCCCCAAATCGGTGCCGCACTGCACCACTAGGGTAAATGCTAGTTGGCAGCCAGGGGGCCGAAGTTTAAAGTTTCACTTAGTTCTGATGCACCGAATTTGCAGGTGGAGAACGAGGAGACAACTGAGGCACAAAGTGCCCGGACAAGAAAGCGCTGTTGGATGGGAATCCAACAGCGCTTTTTATTTGTACTTTCGGTTTTCATCAATCACCGTTAATGCGTTTGCATCCTGCATCGCATTGCGCGTTTTATCCCCCTCCTTTGTGTGCTGCGTCGCGTGTTAATCGGCGTGCGCAAGTCTGTTTTACCCCTCACTGAATTACGCAAATAACGCCCGAAATGCGTCGGAAGCCCGCGCCACAAGGCTGCGCGCGTTACGCATTTTCTGGCCATTTCTGCGCGTGTTGCGTCGACGTTGTAAGCCGATGGAAAGCGCTTGCCGCGCCAAACGTCACTCCGTTACACTCGCCATTCGCCGACCATGCGGTCAGCATTAATCGCCGATGCAGCCTGCGTGGGGCCAGCGCCGATTATGTGTGGTCCGGCGGCAGCACTACCGAATTCGAATCCGGAAAACGCCTGAAAATCCGGAGCAATAAAGAAAACGATGATCGAAGGAGTGGAGATGCGGTTGGTTTGGCGTTGGATGAACGCGGCATGCGTCGCGACCGGAGTGCTCGCCGCCACGGCGGGCGTCGCGCACGCGGATGTGAAGATCGGCGTGACGCTCTCGGCCACGGGCCCGGCGGCTTCGCTCGGCATTCCCGAGAAGAACACCATCGCGCTGCTGCCCAAGGAGATTGGGGGCCAGAAAGTCGACTATCTCGTGCTCGACGACGCGACCGATTCCACGCAAGCCGTAAAGAACGCGCGCAAGCTCACGAGCGAGGATCACGTCGATGCGCTGATCGGTTCCACGGTCGTGCCCAACTCGCTCGCGATGATCGACGTCGCCGCGGAAAGCAGCACGCCGATGATCTCGATGGCCGCCGCGGCCTCGATCGTCGAGCCGATGGATGCGAAGCGCGCGTGGGTCTTCAAGACGCCGCAGAACGATCAGCTAATGGCCGGCGCGATCGCGCAGCACATGGCCGCGCACGGCGTGAAGACCGTCGCCTTCATCGGCTTCTCGGATGCGTATGGCGAGAGCTGGTACAAGGAGTTCGGCGCTGCGGCGGCGAAGCAGGGCATCAAGATCGTCGCGAACGAGCGCTTTGCGCGCAACGACGCGTCCGTTACCGGGCAGGTGCTCAAGATGATCTCGCAGCACCCGGACGCCGTGCTGATCGCCGGCGCGGGCACGCCGGCCGCGTTGCCGCAGAAGACGCTCAAGGAGCGCGGTTACGCGGGCAAGTACTACCAGACGCATGGCGTCGCCAACAATGACTTCCTGCGCGTCTGCGGCAAGGATTGCGACGGCACCTGGCTGCCCGCCGGGCCGCTGCTGGTCGCCGATCAATTGCCCGATTCGAATCCCGTGAAGCAGTCGGCGCTCGCGTACAAGAGCGCGTACGAAAAGGCCTATGGCGCGGGCTCGATCTCGACGTTCGGCGGCCACGCGTGGGACGCCGGTTTGTTGCTGCAACACGCGATTCCCGTCGCGCTGAAGGCCGGTCAACCGGGTACGAAGGCGTTCCGCGACGCGTTGCGCAAGGCGCTCGAAGACTCGCACGACGTCGCGGGCGCGCACGGCATCTTCAACATGAGCGCAACCGATCACGCGGGACTCGATCAGCGGGCGCGGGTGATGGTGCAGATCGTCGGCGGCAAGTGGAAGCTGGCCGGCGACTGAGTTCCACGGGAAATGACGCGATATCGGCTCATCGACATAACAAGGCACGTTCAATCGACGTGCCTTTTTTGTTGCAGGTGCAACGGCTTCGCAGCGTCGTTGTATTGGCGAGGCGCGTGGTGGTGAGTCGTGCGGTGAGCAGGGCAGGGAGCAGTGAAGCAGGCAGCGGATAAAGCGGACGCGCGGACAAGGGAAAACCATGCATCACACGCGCGATCCCGATTACTACACTCGAAGGCCGGCGTTAGCGAACCGAACACACGGCGCGGCGCCGGGATATAAATCGACACGCAGACAAAGCGTTTGGAGACGCGCAATGAAAACGAAGTTGGCGATGAAGAAGTGGTCCACGAGAGCCTTCCATGCCGGACTCGCAGCGGCATGGATGGGCGTGGCGGGTGTGGCCGTCGCGCAGGTGAAGATCGGCGTGACGCTCTCGGCGACGGGGCCGGCGGCCTCGCTCGGCATTCCCGAGAAGAACACGATCGCGCTGCTGCCCAAGGAGATCGGCGGCAAGAGCGTGCAATACATCGTGCTCGATGATGCGTCGGACACGAGCAAGGCCGTGCAGAACACGCACAAGCTGATCGACGAGGATCACGTGGACGCGATCATCGGTTCGTCGGTCACGCCGAACTCGCTCGCGATGCTCGACGTCGTCGCGCAGGGCAAGACGCCGATGATTTCGCTCGCGGCATCGGCGGCGATCGTGCAGCCCGTGGACGACAAGCGCAAGTGGGCCTTCAAGCCGCCGCAGAACGACAGCCTGATGGCTGACGCGATCGCGGGCTACATGGAGAAGCACGGCGTGAAAACGGTGGGCTTCATCGGTTTCACGGATGCCTACGGCGACAGCTGGTTCAAGGAGTTCAGCGCGGCGGCGGCGAAGCACAACGTCAAGATTGTCGCGAGCGAGCGCTATAACCGCACGGATTCGTCGGTGACGGGGCAGGCGCTCAAGCTGATGTCGGCGAACCCGGACGCGGTGCTGATCGCCGGTTCGGGCACGCCGTCGGCGCTGCCGGCGACCACGCTGAAGGATCGCGGCTACAAGGGCAAGATTTATCAGACGCACGGTGTCGCGAATAACGACTTCCTGCGCGTCTGCGGCAAGGACTGCGAAGGCGAGTTGCTGCCCGCCGGGCCGATTCTCGTCGCCGATCAATTGCCCGATTCGAATCCGGTCAAGAAGTCGGCGCTCGCCTACAAGGCCGCTTACGAGAAAGCCTACGGCGCGGGTTCGGTCGCGACCTTCGGCGGTCACGCCTGGGACGCGGGCCAGATGCTTCAGCGCGCCATTCCGGTCGCGCTCAAGTCGGCGCAGCCCGGCACCGAGGCGTTCCGTGTTTCGCTGCGCGACGCGCTCGAGAACATCAAGGATCTGCCGGTCTCGCACGGCATCATGAACACGACGCCCACCGATCACAACGGTCTCGACGACCGCGCACGTGTGATCGTGGAGGTCGTCAACGGCAAGTGGAAGCTGCAAGGCGACTAAGCGCGCCCGACGCGTGATGCCGCGCCGCGCGCGGTGTCACGTGAAACGCTGTGGGCGTTCCGTTGCGTTGCGTGTCGCCGCCGCGGCTTCATTTCGGCCACCGACAATGTCCGCTGGTCGCTCGCCTTGCGTGCCCGACTCACGTCCTCTCGTCGATCGGGCACGCCGATTCGACGCGGCGTGGCCTTCGCGGCCGCGCCGCGTGCTTGCCCCGCACGATCCCGCATCGCCGTTTTTCCGACACCACCGCAGACGTTCCGAGTTTCACGCGTTCCAGAAAGAGAGGTTGGAAGGGTATGGATTTATCGATTGCCGCAATCCTCGCGCAGGACGGCATCACCACCGGGGCGATCTATGCGCTGCTCGCGCTCGCGCTGGTGCTGGTGTTCTCCGTCACGCGCGTGATCTTCATTCCGCAGGGCGAATTCGTTTCCTACGGCGCTCTCACGCTCGCCGCGCTGCAATCGCAGAAATTTCCGGCGACGTGCTGGCTGCTGGTCGCGCTGGGCGCGGCCTGCTTCGTCGTGGAGACGGCGGGGCTCGTGCGGCACGCCGAGCGTCGCAAGCACGCGCCGCGCACGCTGGTCACGCTCGCGGGCAAGTATCTGCTGTTTCCGCTCGCGCTCTACGCGCTCACGCGCGGCGTGGCTGGGCAGCCCTTGCCGATGCTCGCGCAGATCGCGCTGACGCTGGCGATCGTCGTGCCGATGGGGCCGTTCGTCTACCGTCTCGCCTATGAGCCGATCGCCGAAGCCACCACGCTGCTGCTGCTGATCGTGGCCGTGGCCGTGCACTTCGCGATGGTCGGCCTCGGACTCGTGATGTTCGGCGCCGAAGGCTCGCGCACGACCGCGTTCTCGGACGCCACGTTCAACCTCGGCGCGCTGTCGATCTCGGGGCAGAGCCTCTGGGTGGTCGGCACGGCGGCGGTGCTGATCGTCGCGCTGTACTTCTATTTCGACCGCACGATCTCGGGCAAGGCGCTGCGCGCGACGTCGGTGAACCGGCTGGGCGCGCGCCTCGTCGGCATCGGCACGACGCAGGCCGGGCGGCTCGCGTTCACGCTGGCCGCTGGGCTCGGTGCGCTGTGCGGCGTGCTCGTCGCGCCGCTCACGACGATCTATTACGACTCGGGCTTCCTGATCGGCCTCAAGGGCTTCGTCGGCGCGATTATCGGCGGTCTGGTGAGCTATCCGCTGGCTGCTGCGGGCTCCGTGCTTGTGGGCCTGCTGGAGTCGTATTCGTCGTTCTGGGCGAGTGCGTACAAGGAAGTGATCGTGTTCACGCTGATCATCCCCGTGCTGCTGTGGCGCAGTCTTTCCACGCCGCACGCCGAAGAGGAAGAGGAGTGACGCGATGAAACGACTCGTTCTGCATAACCGCTTCTTCTGGCTGTTCCTCGTGGTGATGTTCGCGCTGCCGGTGCTGCCGGGTATGGTGCGCGTGCCCGAATACTGGATCACGCTGCTCAACTACATCGGCCTCTATTCGATCGTCGCGATCGGGCTCGTGCTGCTCACCGGTATCGGCGGGATGACGAGCTTCGGGCAGGCGGCGTTCGTCGGGCTCGGCGCCTATGCGACCGCGTATCTGACGACGCAGTACGGCGTCTCGCCGTGGCTCGCCTTGATCGTCGGCGTGCTGATCACGGCGCTCGTGGCGCTCGCGCTGGGCCTCGTGACCATGCGTCTGTCGGGCCACTTCCTGCCGCTTGGGACGATCGCCTGGGGTCTCGCGCTGTTCTTCCTGTTCGGCAATCTCGACATGCTCGGCAAGTACGACGGCATCAACGGCATTCCGGTACTCAATGTGTTCGGCGTCGAGCTGGAGTCGGGGCGACATATCTATTACCTGATCTGGGCGGTGGTGCTGGCGTCGGTCGTCTCGGTGCAGAACCTGCTCAACAGCCGCACCGGGCGAGCGATACGCGCGCTGCGCGGCGGCGGCTTGATGGCCGAGGCGATGGGCGTCAACACGGCCTGGATGCGCGTGGTGATCTTCGTCTATGCCGCGGTTCTGGCGGCCGTCTCGGGCTTCTTGTACGCCCATTTGCAGCGTGCGGTGAACCCGACGCCGTTCGGCCTGAATCACGGCATCGAGTATCTGTTCATGGCCGTCGTGGGCGGCGTGGCGCACGTCTGGGGCGCGGTGCTGGGCGCGGCGATTCTCACGGTGCTGCAGGACTGGCTGCAGGCGCTGTTGCCGAAGCTGCTCGGCGAGAACGGCAATTTCGAAATCATCGTGTTCGGGATTCTGATGGTGCTGCTGCTGCAATACGCGCGGCGTGGCGTCTGGCCGTTCGTGGCGCGCTTTTTCCCGCGCGGGCCGCAGGCGCATGTGCCTGAGCATGCCGAGCCTTTGCCGCAGCGCAGCAAGCCCGAGGCGGGCGAGATGCTGCTGACGGTCGACAAGGCGCGCAAGCAGTTCGGCGGTCTGGTCGCCGTCAACGACGTGAGTTTCGAGGTGAAAGCGGGGCAGATCATCGGTTTGATCGGCCCGAACGGTGCGGGGAAATCGACCACCTTCAACCTCGTGACGGGCGTGCTTCAGCCGACAAGCGGCGCGATCACGTTCCGCGGCGAGCGCATCGACCGGCTCACTTCACGTGAAATCGTCGCGCGCGGCATCGGTCGCACTTTCCAGCACGTCAAACTCTTGCCGACGATGACGGTACTGGAGAACGTCGCGATCGGCGCGCATCTGCGCGGTCACTCGGGCGTGCTGCGCAGCGTGGTGAAGCTCAATGCGTCGGAGGAAGGTCGGCTGATGAGCGAGGCGGCGAAGCAACTGCGCCGCGTGGGCCTCGAGCAGCACATGTACGACGAGGCGGGCAGTCTCGCGCTTGGCCAGCAGCGGATCCTGGAAATCGCGCGAGCGCTGTGCTGCGATCCGACCTTGTTGCTGCTCGACGAGCCGGCGGCGGGCCTGCGTTATCAGGAGAAGCAGCAGTTGGCCGCTTTGCTGCGCAAGTTGAGAGAAGAGGGGATGAGCGTGCTGCTGGTCGAACACGACATGGATTTCGTGATGAATCTCACCGACCGGCTGGTCGTGATGGAGTTCGGCACGCGCATTGCCGAGGGTTTGCCGGAAGAAGTGCAGAAAGATCCGGCCGTGCTCGAAGCCTACCTGGGCGGGGTGGAATGATGACGTCGCCCGTACTTGAAGTCTCCAATCTCGCGGTGCGCTACGGCAAGATCGAGGCGCTGCATCAGGCCGCCATCGAGGTGGGCGCGGGGCAGATCGTCTCGGTGATCGGCCCGAACGGCGCCGGGAAGTCGACGTTGCTGAACGCCATCATGGGTGCATTGCCGCAGACCGGGCACGCGAGCGGCCGCATTGCCTACCTCGGCGAGGAAATTGGCGTGTTGCCTATCGAGCGCCGTGTCGCGCGCGGCATGTGTCTCGTGCCGGAGAAGCGCGAGTTGTTCGCGTCGATGACGGTTGAGGACAACCTCGTGCTCGGTGCGTATCGGCGCAAGCGGGCAGGGGAGCGCAACTTCCTCGATCAGCTCGATCATGTCTTTCAGCTGTTTCCGCGCCTCAAGGAAAGGCGTGCGCAGGCGGCCGGTACGTTGTCGGGCGGCGAGCGGCAGATGCTGGCCGTCGGTCGGGCGCTGATGGGCAAACCCGATCTGTTGATGCTCGACGAACCTAGCTTGGGCCTCGCACCGCTGATCGTGAAGGAAATCTTTCACATCATCAGCGCGCTGCGCCAGACGGGCGTTGCGACGCTGCTGATCGAGCAGAACGCGCGGGCGGCACTGCAAATTTCGGATTACGGCTACGTGCTGGAAACTGGCGATCTCGCGCTCGAAGGGCCGGCGAGCGAGCTGGCGGAGAATCCGCGCGTGATCGAAACGTATTTGGGTTTGGCCAAGAAGCCCGTCTGATCTCGTCAGTTTCTGCAGAACTCGGCGGCGTGTTTCACGTGAAACACGCCGTTTTTTTTCGACAAAGCGTGGAACGAAATTCGGGCGTGAACGGCCCAAAACCTGAAACCGTTATAATTCGCGCATACCACTTTTTCTGAGAAGGCTCACGCGGTCAAATTGTCCGTGCGTGAGGTCCCGCCATGCTTTTCCCAACAGAGTTTGACGTAATTGTCGTCGGCGGCGGTCACGCCGGCACCGAGGCCGCGCTTGCCGCTGCCCGCATGGGCGTGAAGACGCTCCTGCTCACGCACAACATCGAGACGCTTGGTCAGATGAGCTGCAATCCGTCGATTGGCGGTATTGGCAAAGGCCATCTGGTTAAGGAGGTCGATGCGCTCGGCGGCGCAATGGCCGCTGCGACGGACGAGGGCGGCATTCAGTTCCGCATCCTCAACTCGTCGAAGGGCCCCGCTGTGCGTGCGACGCGCGCCCAGGCTGACCGTATTCTGTACAAGGCCGCGATCCGCCATCGCCTGGAGAATCAGCCGAATCTGTGGCTGTTCCAGCAGGCCGTGGAAGATCTGATGGTCGAAGGCGACCGCGTGGTCGGCGCCGTGACGCAGGTCGGCCTGCGCTTCCGCGCACGCGCGGTGGTGCTCACGGCCGGTACGTTCCTCGACGGCAAGATCCACGTGGGCCTCAATAACTACACGGGCGGTCGCGCAGGCGACCCCGCCGCAGTGACGTTGTCGGCGCGCCTGAAGGAACTGAAGCTGCCGCAAGGCCGCCTCAAAACGGGCACGCCGCCGCGTATCGACGGCCGCACGATCGATTTTTCGGTGCTCGAAGAGCAGCCGGGCGACCTCGATCCGGTACCGGTGTTCTCGTTCCTTGGCCGCGCGGAGCAGCATCCGCGGCAGATTCCGTGCTGGGTCACGCATACCAACGAGCGCACGCACGACATCATTCGCGGCGGTCTCGACCGTTCGCCGATGTACACGGGCGTGATCGAAGGGGTGGGGCCGCGCTATTGCCCGTCGATCGAAGACAAGATTCATCGCTTCGCGTCGAAGGAATCGCACCAGATCTATCTGGAGCCGGAAGGCCTGACGACGAACGAGTTCTACCCGAATGGAATCTCGACGAGCCTGCCGTTCGACGTGCAGTTGGAACTGGTGCACTCGATGCGCGGCCTCGAGCACGCGCACATCCTGCGCCCCGGCTATGCGATCGAATACGATTATTTCGACCCGCGCGGCCTGAAGGCGTCGCTGGAAACGAAGGTCATCAACGGGCTGTTTTTTGCGGGCCAGATCAACGGCACCACGGGCTATGAAGAAGCGGCTGCGCAAGGCCTGCTCGCCGGTATCAACGCCGGTCTGCAAGTGCAGGGCAAGGATGCATGGTGCCCGCGCCGCGATCAGGCTTATCTCGGCGTGCTGGTCGACGATCTGGTGACGCGCGGCGTGTCGGAGCCGTATCGTATGTTCACGAGCCGTGCGGAGTATCGTCTGAGTCTGCGTGAAGACAATGCCGATATGCGCCTGACTGAAATCGGCCGCGAACTCGGTGTTGTCGATGACGTGCGTTGGGATGCATTCAGCCGCAAACGCGACGCTGTTTCACGTGAAACCGAACGCCTGAAGTCGACATGGGTGAATCCGAAGACATTGGGCGCGGAAGAAGCGACTGCGCTGCTCGGCAAGCCCATCGACCACGAATACAATCTCGCAGACTTGCTGCGACGTCCGGGTGTCAGCTACGACGGTGTGTGCGGTCTGCGCGGCGGTACATGCGGTCCTGAAGCGCCGCTGGCCGACGACGAAGTCCTGCTCGCGCAGATCAAGGAGCAGATCGAGATCGGTGTTAAATATCAGGGCTATATCGATCGTCAAGCGGACGAGATCGAGCGCAATGGCACGCACGAGAACACGCGTTTGCCCGAGGGCATCGATTACGCGGAAGTGCGTGGTCTGTCGTTCGAGGCGCGCCAGAAGCTCAATCAGTTCCGTCCGGAAACCATCGGTCAGGCCTCGCGCATTTCGGGCATCACGCCCGCCGCGATCTCGCTGCTGATGGTGCATCTGAAGCGCGGCCTCGGCCGTCGCCGCCAGAAGCCCGCCGACGCGGGTAACGACACGACGCCGGTGGCTCAATGAGCGGCCGCGCACGTCAACCCGGTATCGCCGATCGCGGCGCACTTTCGCAGATGCTGAAGGAGGGCGCTCAGGCGCTCTCCGTCGAATTGAGCGAGCGTCAACACGAACAACTGCTGGACTACGTCGCATTGCTCGCGAAGTGGAACGCCGTCTACAACCTGACGGCCATTCGCGATCCGCGCCAGATGCTGATCCAGCACATCCTCGATTCGCTTTCGATCCTGCCGCATCTGCCTTCACGTGAAAACACGGCGGTGCTCGACGTGGGGTCGGGCGGTGGTTTGCCGGGCATCGTTCTCGCGATCGTGCGTCCCGACTGGCAAGTCACGCTGAACGACATCGTGCACAAGAAGTCGGCGTTTCAGTCGCAAGCGAAGGCCGAACTCGGCCTCGCGAATCTCTCGGTCGTGACCGGACGAGTCGAATCGCTGCGACCTGGTGTCGAAGTCCCTAAAAAATTCGACTTGATCGTCTCGCGGGCATTCGCGGAACTGTCCGATTTCGTTACACTGGCCCGTCACCTCGTTGCGGACGGCGGCGCGATCTGGGCGATGAAGGGTGTGCGCCCCGAAGGCGAGATCGAGCGCTTGCCGGAAGGCGCGAAGGCAATCCAGACGATTCGCCTCACCGTGCCGATGCTCGATGCGGAACGTCACCTGACGGAAGTCACGGTCGAACCGGTTGCCGCCGCCTGAGTCGGCCGCACACAGGATCGTTGGCCGATCGGTCGAATAGCGCGGCTGCGTTGCTCGCGCTATAACGTATGCAAACTTTTTAAGGCAGTAAAGGGACACATAAAAGATGGCAAAAATCTTCTGCGTTGCGAACCAGAAGGGCGGCGTCGGCAAGACGACGACAACGGTCAATCTCGCCGCGAGCCTCGCATCGCAGGGACAGCGTGTCCTTCTCATCGACCTCGACCCGCAAGGCAATGCCACGATGGGCAGCGGCATCGACAAGGCGGCGTGTGAATACACCGTCTATGAAGTGCTGGTCGACGGTATTACCGTGCCGCAGGCGCGTACGAGCCCGGAGCAGGTGGGCTACGACGTGCTGCCGGCCAATCGCGAACTCGCCGGCGCCGAAGTGGAGCTGGTCTCCGTGGAACAGCGCGAGCGCCGTCTGAAGAACGCACTGGCGCAAGTGGACGATGAATACGACTTCGTGCTGATCGACTGCCCGCCCGCGCTCTCGCTGCTCACGCTCAATGGCCTGTGCGCGGCGCATGGCGTGGTGATTCCGATGCAGTGCGAGTACTTCGCGCTCGAAGGTCTGTCAGACCTCGTGAACACCATCAAGCAGGTGCACGCGAACATGAATCGCGACCTGAAGGTGATCGGCCTTCTGCGCGTGATGTTCGATCCGCGCATCACGTTGCAGCAGCAGGTTTCGGAGCAACTCAAGGAGCACTTTGGCGACAAGGTGTTCGACGCCGTGATCCCGCGCAATGTGCGGCTTGCGGAAGCGCCCAGCTACGGTTTGCCGGGCGTGGTGTTCGATCGCGCCTCGCGCGGCGCGCAGGCCTATGTGCAATTCGGCGCGGAAATGATCGAGCGCGTACGCGCACTCTGACGCAGACTGGAGAAGCACGATGAACGCAGTAGCACGAAAAAAGGGGCTGGGTCGAGGACTGGAAGCACTGCTCGGCGGTAGCGCGGACATCACCGAAGCAGTGAAGATCGAGGGCGCGCCCAACACGCTGCCGCTCACGCAGATGCAGGCGGGCAAGTATCAGCCACGCACGCGCATGGACGAAGGCGCGCTGCAGGAACTGGCGGCGAGCATTCGCGCGCAGGGTTTGATGCAGCCGATTCTCGTGCGTCTGGTCAGCGCGAATCGCTACGAAATCATCGCGGGCGAGCGACGTTTTCGCGCGGCGCACATTGCCGGCCTGACCGAGGTTCCGGTGCTCGTGAAGGATGTGCCCGATCAGGCCGCCGCCGCGATGGCGCTGATCGAGAACATCCAGCGCGAAGACCTGAATCCGCTCGAAGAGGCGCAGGGCATCCAGCGGCTGCTCGACGAGTTCAGTTTCACGCATGAGCAGGCGGCGGAGTCGGTGGGGCGCTCGCGCAGCGCGGTGTCGAATCTGCTGCGTCTGCTGAACCTGGCCGCGCCGGTGCAGACCATGCTGCTCGCGGGCGATCTCGATATGGGCCACGCGCGCGCGCTGCTCGCCGTTGACGCCGCCACGCAGATCACGCTCGCGAACCAGGTGGTCAACAAGCGTATGTCGGTGCGTGAAACCGAAAAGCTCGTTTCGGCGACGACCAAAGCCGCACCGGCGGTGAAGGCGAAGGCTGCGCACGATGGCGGGCGCGACACGCGCCGCCTCGAAGAAGAGTTGTCGGATCTGCTGTCCGCGACGGTGAAGATCAAGCTCGGCCGACGCGGCCGCGGCCAACTCACCGTCGATTTCGGTGATCTCGATGCACTTGACGGCATTTTGCTGCGTTTGCGCGGCGAAGCTGCGGTTTAACGCACGTTTCCGTACACGGTGCAGGAATCTGATGCCGCGCAACGCGGCCCCCTGAGTCTGCTGCGCCGGATCGGCGCGTTTGCGGCGGGCGAGCCGGTGCTGACGATACTCGTCGCCGCGCTCGTGCTGCTGCAGATCTTCGCGCCGCGCGCGTGGAGCACGCTGCCCGGGCTCGTCGACTGGCAAACGGTGATGACGCTGGCCGGCCTGCTCATCCTCACGAAGGCGATCGAATATTCAGGATTCCTGACCTGGGTCGCGCACAAGCTGGTCCATCGAATTCGCTCCGAGCGCGCGTTGGCGTTTCTGCTGATCGGTCTGGCGGCGGCCTTGTCGACGGTCGTGACGAACGACGTTGCGCTATTCGTCGTCGTGCCGCTGGTGTTGTCGCTGCACAAGCTCACGCCGTTGCCGCTCAAGCGCCTCGTGATTTTCATCGCGCTGGCCGTGAACGCCGGTTCCATCCTGACGCCGCTCGGCAATCCGCAAAACCTGTTTCTCTGGCAGTTGAGTGGTGCGGCATTTGGTCGCTTCGTTGTCGCACTGGCGCCGCTCTGCGCGCTGCTGATGGCGATGCTGTTTGCGCTCGCAGCGCTGCTTTTCCGGCCGACCGCGCTCGATCTGAGCCGCGACGCAGAGGCGCATGGCGTCGATCGCACGCTCGCGGGCGTGGCCGCCGTGCTGTTTGTCGCGTTCGTGCTGCTCGCCGATGCGCACCGCGCCGGCCTTGCGCTCGCGGGCGTGGCTGCCGGGTTCCTGATCTGGCGCGCGCGCATCGTGCTGAAGATCGACTGGCTGTTGCTGCTGATTTTCGTGCTGATGTTCATCGTCCTGCGCAGCGCGGCGGCGCTGCCGTGGATTCATCACGCGCTGGAGGGCCTCGCGCTGCAGACACCGGTACGCGCCTATCTGGCGGGCGCCGTGCTCTCTCAGGCCATCAGCAACGTGCCGGCGGCCATCGTGCTCGCGGGTTTCACGCACGACTGGCGCGCGCTGGCGTACGGTGTGAGCGTCGGCGGCTTCGGCCTCGCGATCGGCTCACTGGCGAATCTGATCGCCGTGCGTCTGTCGGGCGAGCGGGGCGTCTGGCTGCAGTTCCACCTCATCGCGATCCCGTTCTGGGTGGCTGCGACAATATGCGGCGGTCTCGTGTTGTATTTTTCCTGACAGAAATGAGACAGGTCAGCGACATAAACGTGGTTACAAGGTAAAATCGCGCCCCGTTTTGCCTGGCTCTCCTGAGTGCAGAACGTGCGGCGAACGCTCCCTTACATTTTCCGTTACCCCTCGGGTAATGGTGCGTTTTCCGCATGATGAAGTAGCATTTCACGGGGGTTATTGAGCGGGCTAAAGTCTTGAATTGGCTGCAACTATCGCTTACAATCGCCCGGATTTATTTGGTTGGCGATGCCGTAAGCACGTTGTAATAAAGCGCGCGAAAGGCAAATATCCGGAATAACGCGATGGTGGGTCACAGGCCAGACGAAGCGCCGCAGGCGCATGAAGGGCCCGATGGTCCGCGTAGCGCGATCGAAGCATCCCGCCGGGGGCAGGATGCGGGAACGGAGAAAGCAGGAGCCGCGGGTTCGCGTGTCGATCACAACGATCGCTGGGACCAGCTGGACGCCGATCAGCAAGATAACAACGACATCGTTCCGCTCACCCGGACTGAAGCCGAGCAGCTGTTCGGTGCGCAGGTGAGTCGCCCATCGCGCGTCACGCCGTTTCGTGTCGTGGCGGCGCAAGTGGTTTTGTCCCTGGTTGCTACGCTGTTGTGGTGGCTGTTTTATACGCCACCGGGTGCGGCTGCGCCGAGCAGTGTGCCGATCTCGGCGCTGCTGGGAGGAGCGATCTGCTGGGTGCCCGGCGCGTTGTTCGCCGCGCGGCTCAAGCAGTTGAGCGGCGCCGGCACCGTAATGAACTGGATGCTCGGTGAAGCATTCAAGATGGGGGCGACGATTGCGATGTTCGTCGCCATCGCGTTCTGGTATCGCGACGTGCAGTGGATTCCCCTGCTCATCACGTACCTGATCGCACTGAAGACATACTGGATCGCGCTCGCGTGGCGCTGAATCCCGCCAACATCGCGCCGCCTTCGGGCGTAGAGGCGATGGAGGCGAAGATCAGCTGGCCCATGCGGAGCAAATAAGACACGATCCGCGGCGGTGCGTTCCCGCAATCTGGTTGGCGCGGGAACGGCCGGAAACGATTTTCGACAATTTGGGTGGTTTTAACGATATGGCAGCCAGCGAAGGAACGCGCGCTCTGGATCCGTCCGAGTACATTGCGCACCACTTGCAGAATTTTTCCACCTCGCATCAGACGTCGATCGTCGATTTCCACGTCTGGAACATCGACACGCTGTTCTGGTCGATCCTGTGTGGTGTCGTCACCATCCTGCTGCTGTTCGTCGCCGCACGCAAGGCAACGTCGGGCGTGCCGGGCCGCTTCCAGTGCGCCATCGAAATGCTGGTCGAAATGGTCGAAGACCAGTCGAAGTCCATCATTCACGGCAACCGTAAATTCATCGCTCCGCTGGCCCTGACGGTGTTCGTCTGGGTGGCGCTGATGAACTCCCTCGACTTCATCCCCGTCGACCTGCCGGGCCGCGTGATCGGCTGGCTGGGTCTGTCCGAAGCACTCCCGCATCAGCGCATCGTCCCGACGGCCGACCTCAACGGCACGTTCGGCATCGCGCTCGGCGTGTTCGTGCTGATGATCTATTACAACCTCAAGATCAAGGGCCCCGGCGGCTTCGCCCACGAGCTGCTGTCGGCGCCGTTCGGCTCGCATCCGCTGCTGTGGATCCCGAACCTTGCACTCAACATCATCGAGTTCGTCGCCAAGACGGTTTCGCTCGCCCTGCGGTTGTTCGGCAACATGTATGCAGGCGAACTGCTGTTCCTGCTGATCGCCCTGCTGGGCAGTCTGTGGACCTTCGGCGCGGATTCGACGGTGCTTGGCTTCATCGGCCACGTGATTGCAGGCAGCGTCTGGGCGATCTTCCACATCCTGATCGTTCTGCTGCAAGCGTTCATTTTCATGATGCTGACGCTGGTGTACATCGGCCAGGCACACGACAGCCACTAAACGGCGGTCGGACCAGATTTGCAGTTTTAAGTTTTAAATCCCCAGTTCCAGAAAATCTCACAAAGGAGTGATCATGCAAGCTTTCATCGCCAACATCCAGGGTTTCACGGCCATCGGTATCGGCATCATCATCGGCCTGGGTGCAATCGGCGCCTGTATCGGTATCGGCCTGATGGGCGGCAAGTACATCGAAGCCTGCGCACGTCAGCCTGAACTGATGAACCCGCTGCAGACGAAGATGTTCCTGCTGGCTGGTCTGATCGATGCAGCGTTCCTGATTGGCGTGGGTGTTGCAATGCTGTTCGCGTTCGCTAACCCGCTGCTCTCGAAGCTCGCGGGCTAAGTTCCCTGGAAGGTTGCGCCTGACCTATAACGGTTAAGGGCGCATGGCGGAACGGGAGACGAGGCGCTGATCGAGTTTCACAACCGATGAGCGCCTTGCCGTTTCAATTCCCCGGAATAGCAACGTTTAAGGAAACACCGTGAATCTCAACGCAACCCTGTTTGCGCAAATGGTCGTGTTCCTGATCCTCGCGTGGTTCACGATGAAGTTCGTGTGGCCGCCGTTGATCAACGCCCTCGACGAGCGCTCGAAGAAGATCGCGGACGGCCTCGCCGCTGCGGAAAAGGGCAAGGCGGAACTCGAAGCCGCGCACAAGCGCGTAGGCGAGGAACTCGCTACGGCCCGTAACGAGGGCCAAAACCGTATCGCCGATGCGGAAAAGCGCGCTCTCGCCGTCGCTGAAGAAATCAAGGCCCAGGCCCACGCCGAAGCAGCGCGCATCATCGCGCAAGCCAAGGCTGACGCGGACCAGCAAGTCGTCAAGGCACGCGAAGTCCTGCGCGCCGAAGTCGCCGCGCTCGCCGTGCAAGGCGCCGAGCAGATCCTGAAGCGCGAAGTCGATCAGTCGGCGCATGCCGATCTGCTGAATCAACTGAAAGCCGAGCTCTGATCATGGCCGAACTTGCAACCATCGCCCGCCCGTACGCAGAAGCCCTGTTTGGCGTGGCCGAAGCTGGTGACACCGCCACCTGGTCCACGCTCGTTACGGAGCTGGCACAGGTTGCGGCCATGCCCGACGTGCTGTCGGTCGCGTCGAGCCCGAAAGTGAGCCATGCCCAGGTCGTCGAGCTGCTGCTGTCGGCGGTGAAGTCCCCGCTCAAGGATTCGGCCGAGGCCAAGAACCTCGTGCAGATGCTGGTCGCGAATCACCGCCTGGAACTGCTGCCGGAAATCCACGCACAGTTCGAAGCGCTCAAGAACGCGAAGGCCGGTGCGGCCGATGCGCTGATCGTCAGCGCGTTCCCGCTCGAAGGCACCCAGTTGAACGACCTCGTCGCCAGCCTCGAACGCAAGTTCAAATGCAAGCTGAAGCCCACCGTTGAAATCGACAAGTCGCTGATCGGCGGCGTGCGTGTCACGGTCGGCGACGAAGTGCTCGATACCTCGGTCCGCGCGCGGCTCGCCAGCATGCAGGTGGCTCTGACCGCTTGAGCGTCCCGGTGAACGCACCGAACGCAGCGGCTGGCACGCAACAGAATTGAACATCAGGAGCGAATAATGCAACTCAATCCCTCTGAGATCAGCGAGCTGATCAAGAGCCGGATCCAGGGCCTTGAAGCGAGCGCAGACGTTCGCAACCAGGGCACCGTGATCTCCGTGACCGACGGCATCGTGCGCATCCACGGCCTGTCGGACGTGATGCAGGGCGAAATGCTCGAATTCCCGGGCAACACCTTCGGTCTCGCGCTGAACCTCGAGCGTGACTCGGTCGGTGCCGTGATTCTGGGTGAATACGAACACATTTCGGAAGGCGACGTCGTCAAGACGACGGGCCGCATTCTGGAAGTGCCGGTGGGTCCGGAACTGATCGGCCGCGTGGTCGATCCGCTCGGCAACCCGATCGACGGCAAGGGCCCGGTCAACGCCAAGATGACCGACGCGATCGAAAAGATCGCTCCGGGCGTGATCTGGCGTGAAGGCGTCTCGCAGCCGGTGCAAACCGGTCTGAAGTCGATCGACGCAATGGTGCCGATCGGCCGTGGCCAGCGTGAGCTGATCATCGGCGACCGTCAGTGCGGCAAGACCGCGGTGGCCGTCGACACGATCATCAACCAGAAGGGCAAGGACCTGATCTGTATCTACGTCGCCATCGGCCAGAAGGCGTCGTCGATCCAGAACGTGCTGCGCAAGCTCGAAGAAACCGGCGCGATCGACTACACGATCGTCGTGGCCGCTTCGGCTTCGGAATCGGCTGCGCTGCAGTACCTCGCACCGTACGCCGGCTGCACGATGGGCGAATACTTCCGCGACCGCGGTCAAGACGCCCTGATCATTTATGACGATCTGACCAAGCAAGCTTGGGCATACCGCCAGATCTCGCTGCTGCTGCGCCGCCCGCCGGGCCGCGAAGCTTACCCCGGCGACGTGTTCTATCTCCACTCGCGTCTGCTCGAGCGCGCTGCACGCGTGTCGGCCGACTACGTCGAGAAGTTCACGAACGGCGAAGTCAAGGGCAAGACGGGTTCGCTGACGGCACTGCCGATCATCGAAACGCAGGCAGGCGACGTCACGGCATTCGTTCCGACGAACGTGATCTCGATTACCGACGGCCAGATCTTCCTGGAAACCGACCTGTTCAACGCAGGCATCCGCCCGGCAATCAACGCCGGCGTGTCGGTGTCGCGTGTTGGCGGTGCGGCTCAGACGAAGGTCGTGAAGAAGCTGTCGGGCGGTATCCGTACCGACCTCGCGCAGTACCGTGAACTGGCGGCATTCGCCCAGTTCGCCTCGGACCTCGACGAAGCGACCCGCAAGCAGCTCGAGCGCGGCCGCCGCGTGACGGAACTGCTCAAGCAGCCCCAGTACCAGCCGCTGCAAGTCTGGGAACTGGCTGTGGCGCTGTTCTCGGCCAACAACGGCTACCTCGACGACATCGATGTCGCCGAAGTCCTGCCGTTCGAAAAGGGCCTGCGCGAATACCTGAAGTCGAAGCACGCTGACCTCGTCGCGCGCATCGAGGACAAGAAGGACCTGTCGAAGGACGACGAGAACGCGCTCCACGCGGCTCTCAAGGACTTCAAAAAGTCCGGCGCATATTGATCCGTCCGGGAATCAATCTAGATAAACGGACTGGGATCCGGGTTGGCGCGAGCGCCGACCCGGATCGACAAAGGAGCAAGCAATGGCTGGAATGAAGGAAATTCGCGGCAAGATCAAGAGCGTGCAAAACACGCGCAAGATCACCAAGGCGATGGAAATGGTTGCGGCGTCGAAAATGCGCCGTGCCCAGGAGCGCATGCGCGCCGCCCGCCCGTACGCCGATAAGGTCCGCGACATCGCTGCGCACATGAGCCGTGCGAACCCCGAGTATCGTCATCCGTTCATGACGGAGAACAACGATGCGAAGGTCGCCGGCGTGATTCTCGTCACGACCGACAAGGGTCTGTGCGGCGGGATGAACACCAACGTGCTGCGCGCGACGCTGCAGAAGTTCAAGGATCTGGAAGCGTCCGGCACGTCGGTCGAAGCTACGGCGATCGGCAGCAAGGGCCTCGGTTTCCTGAACCGTCTGCGCGCGAAAGTCGTGTCGAATGTCGTGCAACTCGGCGACACGCCGCATCTGGAAAAGCTGATCGGCGCCATCAAGGTGCAGCTCGACCAGTACTCGGAAGGCAAGCTCTCGGCCGTGTATCTCGCATACACGCGCTTCGTCAATACGATGAAGCAGGAGCCGGTCATCGAGCAGCTGCTGCCGCTGTCGAACGAGCGCCTCGAAGGCGGTCAGGACGATGGCGCAACGCCGAAGTCGCAGTGGGACTACATCTACGAGCCGGACGCGCAAACCGTCGTGGACGAGTTGCTGGTCCGCTATGTCGAAGCGCTGGTCTATCAGGCCGTCGCGGAAAACATGGCGTCGGAGCAATCGGCACGTATGGTCGCGATGAAGGCGGCGTCGGACAACGCGAAGACGGTCATCAACGAACTGCAGCTCTCGTACAACAAGAGCCGCCAGGCCGCGATTACGAAGGAACTGTCGGAAATCGTGGGCGGCGCAGCAGCCGTCTGACCCGAATAGCGAACGCGAATCCGCGCCGGCGTACCCGGTGTGTGCCGCCAGGCGAGTGAAGAATTCAGGTATCTAAAGGAAAATCGATGAGTACAACTGCTTTGCCGGAAGGCAAGATCGTACAGTGCATCGGCGCGGTGATCGACGTGGAATTCCCGCGCGAGAGCATGCCGAAGATCTACGACGCGCTCATTCTCGACGGGTCGGAACTGACCCTCGAAGTGCAGCAGCAGCTCGGTGACGGCGTCGTGCGCACCATCTGTCTGGGTGCGTCGGACGGCCTGCGCCGCGGCACCGTGGTGAAGAACACGGGCAAGCCCATCAGCGTGCCGGTCGGCAAGCCGACGCTCGGCCGTATCATGGACGTGCTCGGCCGTCCGATCGACGAAGCCGGCCCGATCGTCAGCGAAACGACGCGCGCGATCCACCAGAAGGCTCCGGCGTTCGACGAGCTGTCGCCGTCGGCGGAACTGCTCGAAACCGGCATCAAGGTTATCGACCTGATCTGCCCGTTCGCAAAGGGCGGCAAGGTCGGTCTGTTCGGTGGCGCCGGTGTGGGCAAGACCGTCAACATGATGGAACTGATCAACAACATCGCTAAGGAACACGGTGGTTTCTCCGTGTTCGCCGGTGTTGGCGAGCGTACCCGCGAAGGGAACGACTTCTATCACGAAATGAAGGACTCGAACGTTCTCGACAAGGTCGCGCTGGTCTACGGCCAGATGAACGAGCCGCCGGGCAACCGTCTGCGCGTCGCGCTGACCGGTCTGACGATGGCCGAGCACTTCCGTGACGAAGGCCTCGACGTGCTGTTCTTCGTCGACAACATCTACCGTTTCACGCTGGCTGGCACGGAAGTGTCGGCACTGCTCGGCCGTATGCCGTCGGCAGTGGGCTATCAGCCGACGCTGGCTGAAGAAATGGGCAAGCTGCAAGAGCGCATCACGTCGACCAAGAAGGGCTCGATTACGTCGGTTCAGGCCGTGTACGTCCCTGCGGACGACTTGACCGACCCGTCGCCGGCTACGACCTTCGGCCACCTGGACGCAACCGTCGTGCTGTCGCGTGACATCGCCTCGCTGGGTATCTACCCGGCAGTCGACCCGCTCGACTCGACCTCGCGCCAGATCGACCCGAACGTGATCGGTGAAGAGCACTACTCGATCACGCGCCGCGTGCAACAGACGCTCCAGCGCTACAAGGAACTGCGTGACATCATCGCAATTCTGGGCATGGACGAACTGTCGCCGGACGACAAGCTGTCGGTCGCTCGCGCACGTAAGATCCAGCGTTTCCTGTCGCAGCCGTTCCACGTCGCGGAAGTCTTCACGGGCTCGCCGGGCAAGTACGTGCCGCTGAAGGAAACCATCCGCGGCTTCAAGATGATCGTGGAAGGTGAGTGCGATCACCTGCCGGAGCAGGCGTTCTACATGGTCGGCACGATCGACGAAGCCTTCGAAAAGGCCAAGAAGATCCAGTAAGGGTCGCGTTGCAGGCAACGAGGCGAGATGTGTCGCGCTGGTTTTATCGGCATTGACGGATCTCGCCGCCGCAACCCCTTGACCCCAGGAGTTCGACACATATGGCAGCAACCATCAAGGTAGACGTCGTCAGCGCCGAAGAGAGCATCTATGACGGCCAGGCGAAGTTCGTCGCGCTTCCGGGCGAGGCGGGCGAGCTGGGCATTCTGCCGGGCCACACGCCGCTCATCACGCGGATTCGTCCGGGTGCGGTGCGTATCGTGGGCGCGGACGGCAATGAAGAGTTCGTGTTCGTCGCAGGCGGCATTCTCGAAGTGCAGCCGGGCGCCGTGACGGTGCTCGCCGACACCGCGATCCGCGGCAAGGATCTCGACGAAGCGAAGGCCGCCGAAGCGCGCAAGCGCGCCGAAGAGGCGCTGCAGAACGCCGGCTCGAACCTCGAGTACGCCACCGCGCAGGCCGAACTGGCCTACGCCGTCGCGCAACTCGCGGCGATCCAGCGTCTGCGCAAGCAACACCAGCATTGATTCCCGCACGCGCCTTCGCGGCGCGTGTGACCGAATCGAAAAAGCTCCCCGGCGATCGTGCCGGGGAGCTTTTTTTATGGGCCGACGCGAGCGGGCAGCTTAGCCGCGGCCGCTGTCGTTCAGCACTTCGACGCGCAGCACGCCCTGACGCTCCGAGAAGTAATTCACGTTCGAGAACAGGTAGTCGCCGGCGCGGACGTGTTCGAGGATCAGTGCGCGGCCCGCACGCGTGAGCTTGGGTTCGGCGAGCAGGGCGTCGAGATCCGCCTGGGTGAGGCGGCGCTGATGCTCGTCGTCGCGCCAGTTCTCGCCCTCGCGCAGCGCGCCCTGAAGCTTGAATTCGGACGTGAAGACGCGCGTGCCGTCGAGTCCGTAGACGCTCATGCTGACGGGCATGATGCCCGCGTCGTAGGCATCCTGCGGCACGATTTCGTGGATGAAGACGTTATTGCCCGACGTGAAGCCGTCGAGCCGCACCGAGCCGTTCGGACCCGTCACGCCGAGGCGCAAGATCGCCGTGCTATTGCTGGAGCCGATGGCGTCTCTCACGATCGGCAAGACGCCGAGATACGAGCTGGTGGCGAGGAGCAGCACGCCTGCCTTCTCCTTGTCCTGCGCGCCCGGCGTGAAGCGCTTGTCGATCTGCACGCTCACCGATTTGTTGATGCCGACGATCTCGACCTGCGCCGTTTGCGCGCCGATCTCGAAGGCCACCGCGCCGTCGATGTCGTCCACGGGGGCGCGTCGCTCGCCGTCGATCAAGGCGGTGAAGTCCCAGCCGGTGCGCTGGAAATAGCGCAGCGAGACGCCATCGGCATCGCGGCCAATCACGAACTCGTAGAGCCAGTATTGGCCGGGCTCCAGCATCAGTTCGACGACGTTCGCGCCGACCACCGTCAACACGCCGCCGATCAGTTTGCTCGTATCGACCGCACCGTCGGCCAGCGCGAAGTCGCCGTAATGCGTGCCCGCCGGCACGACGCCGAACGCGTACTGAATCGTGTCGTCGGGATTCGAATAGCCGTTGGCATCGGCGCCCGGCACGCCCGCCCAGATCTTCTTCGACAGACGCAGCTTGCCCTTCTTGCCGGTGTTGTTCGTCACCTCGACGCGCATCAGTCCCTGGCGCTCGTAGAAGTAGTTCTGGTTCGTGAACAGCCAGTCGCCCACGCGCAGATTCGTGTGGATCAGCGCGCGTCCCGCTTCGGTGAACTTGGGATTGCGCAGCAGCGCGTCGAGTTCGTCCTGCGTGACTTCGTGCGCGTCGGGGAATCCGGCGCTATACCAGAGCGTTCCGTCGAGCCGGTACACGTCCATCTTCTGTGGCCGCACGCCCGCGTCGTAGCTCGCCTTGGGCACGACTTCGTGGATGAAGACGTTGTTGCCCGACGTGAAGCCGTCGAGGCGCACCTTGCCATCCATGCCGGTGATGCCGACGCGGACCACCGCGTTACCGTCGAAATTCGCGGAGCCCAGTTGCGTGAGGCCGAGATAGGAACTCGTGCCGAAGAACAGCACGCCGTTCGTGCGCCCGGTGCCGCTGCTCAAGCGCTTGTCGAGTTCGACGCACACGGCCTTGTTGATGGCGACGATGCTCATCTCGCGCGTTTGTGCGCCGACTTCGAAGAGCACGGCGCCGTCGTTGTCGTCGACGGGCGAACGCCGTTCGCCGTCCACCACGGCGGTGAAATCCCAGCCGGTGCGCTGGTAATAGCGCGGCGTGACGCCATCCGCATCGCGCCCGATCACGAACTCGTACAGCCAGTAGCGCCCCGGTGCGAGCGCAACGTCGGTCGTGTTGTCGCCCGTCACCATGAGGATGCCGCCGGTCAGCCGATGCGTGTCGACCGAGCCGTCCGCACGGGCGAAATCGCGGAAATGCGTGCCTTCGGGCACGACGCCGAACGCGTACTGGATCGTATCGGCGGGATCGGAATAGCCGTTGGCATCGGATCCGGGCACGCCGGCCCAGATTTTTTTCGAGAGTTTCAGACGGCAGGTAGCGGTGGGGTTCATCAGGACTCCAGGTTGGGAGATTTCCTACGCGACAAGTTGATAAGAACTACGAATCAATAGGCGGAAGTCAAAACTTCGTTAGACGGCTGTAAGGCAGCGGCGATTGCATTACGAATCGGTGCCGAAGTCCATCAGACGCTTGAGAGTGCGCGACGCGATGTCGCGATGCGGCGCGGGAAAAGCGCCAAAGCTTGCGCGCGAATAAAGCCGCCGCCGCGACCTGCTGCGGGCGAGACGGCGTCGGGCCGCCTTCCGCGCCCCGCACAAACCTGGGTTCAAACTACTTGACGTTTACGGAAAGGTAATGCGAAATCATGCCTTCGAGCGTGCCGCCCCAAGCGGCGCGAGCGGTCCTGCCCGCGTGCGCTGCGGGTAAAACTTGATGCCGCCGCTGCGCATCGCGGTGGAGAATAGATTTCAAAATCATTTCAACCGGGAGCGCGGCTCCCGCAGGAGACAGCCACCATGGCAATCGACGCAGCAGGCGCGGCGGCCGCGCGCGAAGCGCTCATCGCGCCGCAGGACGGTCTTTCCTACGTGCGCGGGACAGCCGCCACGCCGCTCTCCGACGCCACCATCGGTGAATTCCTGCACGAGACCGTCAGCCGCTTTCCGGAGCGGCCCGCCGTCGTGTTCCGCGAGCAGGGCATACGCTGGAACTGGCGCGAGTTCGCGGCCGAAGTCGACGTGATGGCGGCCGGTCTCGCGGAACTGGGCATCGAGAAGGGCGACCGCGTGGGCATCTGGTCGCCCAATCGCGTCGAATGGCTGCTCACGCAGTTCGCAACGGCGCGCATCGGCGCGGTGCTGGTCAACATCAACCCGGCTTACCGGCTCGCAGAGCTCGAATACGCACTGAACAAGGTCGGCTGCAAGGCCATCGTGGCGGCGGAGCGCTTCAAGACCTCGCAGTATCTGGAGATGCTGCAAACGCTCGCGCCCGAACTCGCGAGCGCGCAGCCCGGCGATCTGCATGCGGCGCGCCTGCCTGCGTTGCGCACGGTGATCCGCATGTGCGATACCGCGACGCCCGGCATGCTCAATTTCAGCGAGCTGATCGAGATGGGCCGCGTTCGGCTCGCGCGCGACGGTTCGGCCTGGCTCGACGCGCTCGGCGCGACGCTCTCGCCCGACGATCCGATCAATATTCAGTTCACGAGTGGCACGACCGGCAATCCGAAGGGCGCGACGCTCACGCATCGCAACGTCGTCAACAACGGGCGCTTCATCGCGATGGCCATGCGTTTGAGCGAGGACGATTCGCTCTGCATCCCGGTGCCGCTGTATCACTGCTTCGGCATGGTGCTCGCGGTGCTGGCGTGCGTGTCGGTCGGCGCGAACATGGTGTTTCCGGGCGAGGCCTTCGATCCGCGCGCGACGCTCGAAGCCGTGTCCGAGGAAGGCTGCACGGCGCTGCATGGCGTGCCGACGATGTTCATCGCCGAGCTCGATCATCCTGATTTCGCGAGCTTCGATCTCTCGCGATTGCGCACGGGCATCATGGCGGGCTCGCCGTGTCCGATCGAAACGATGAAGCGCGTGGTCTCGAAGATGCATCTGGCCGAGATCACCATCGCGTACGGCATGACGGAAACGAGTCCGGTCTCGTTCCAGAGCGCGACCACCGATCCGCTCGACAAGCGCACGACCACGGTGGGCCGCATCCAGCCGCATCTCGAAGTGAAGATCGTCGATCCGCTCGGCAACGTCGTGCCAGTGGGCGAGACGGGTGAGCTGTGCACGCGCGGCTATTCGGTGATGTGCGGCTACTGGGGCGACGAAGCGAAGACGGCGGAGTCGATCATCGACGGCTGGATGCATACGGGCGACCTCGCGACGCTCGACGCCGAAGGCTACTGCAACATCGTGGGCCGCCTGAAGGACATGCTGATACGCGGCGGCGAAAACATTTACCCGCGCGAGATCGAGGAGTTTCTGTTCCGCCATCCGAAGGTGCAGACCGTGCAGGTGTTCGGCGTGCCGGACGCGAAATATGGCGAGGAGGTGTGCGCGTGGATCGTGCTGCGTCCGGGCGAAGGTGCGACGGCCGAGGAGATCCAGACCTTCTGTCAGGGGCAGATAGCGCACTACAAGATCCCGAAGTACATCCGTTTCGTCGACGAACTGCCGATGACGGTGACGGGCAAGGTGCAGAAGTTCGTGATGCGCGCGCAGATGATCGACGAGTTGAAGATCGACGAACAGAAGACGGCCTGAACCTGCAAGACGTGCGGGCGTGCGCGACAGGGCGAGTCGCGCCGTCGCGCGCCAGGCGCATGGCCGCGGGCGATTGAATCATCCGGATGCCGAAGTAATTGAATCCGGACGATGCGCGTGCGGCGACGCAAATAGTCGAACGCTCAGCGAAAAATCAGGAAAAAGCGCGAGGAAAACCGGAAGAAAAACGCGAGGAAGGAAAAACGCGAGGAAGGAAAAACGCGAGGAAGGAAAAACGCGGACGAAAAAAAAGCGGGCCTGGAGCCCGCTAAAAACCACACGCTACGGGGTTAGCGCGAGGAGACCAAAGGAGGAGCCGGCTGATGAAACGTACGAGACGCCGGTCACGGCTCCAGCAAGGATGCCCCTAAGGAGGGCTTCGGCATAAAGCCGACCGGCTGGTGTATCGTGTCCGCTCACACTGGCACCAAGCCACATCCGTGTTGAAACCGTTGAAGGCATTGTGGGCGAATTAATGAACCTTGGCGGTAACAAAGTGTTTCAGGTTGTAACGCCCGCCAGATAAGGCTCCGAGGGATTTTTTGCCATCCGGAGCGGTTTTCGACCGTCATTTTTACCGGCATTTTCCTGTGCTGTCAGCGCGCGCGCAAACGTTAGCGTGAAGCAAAATTCTTATCGCATGAAGAAAGTCCCGCCATGCGGGCGATACGCCGTTTTCGTCACATGAATGCCGCGCGCGGCCACGTGAATGCATGCAGCATCCGCACAGGGCCGTGTATGCGCGGTTCACGGACGGAACATGTTGAAATGCAACGTGTCGTTGCAACTCGTCATATCGTTTAACGAATGTTCGCGCGGAGCGCGCGGCATCGAATGATGCGGATGCAGCAAATCACGCAAGCTGCATCGATCCATCGTGCGCGCGCGACGCGATCTGCGTGTGACCTGCGCATCACTTGCGTTTCACTTCAGCCACTTGTCCGAGATCGACTGATACTCGCCGCTTGCACGCGCAAGATGCAGCCATTGATCGACGTACTGTTGAAACACCACGTCGCCGCGCGGGACCATCCACGCTTTCTCGCCGTATTGAAACGGCTTGTCCGGATGCACCGAGCACAGGCCCGGATTGAGCTTCTGTTGCAGGAGCGTTTCGGAAGCATCGGTGACCATCACGTCGGCCTTGCCCGCGAGGATCTGCTTGAAGATCGTCACGTTGTCGGGATAGACGGTGAGGTTCGCGTGCGGGAAGAACTGCTTCGCGAAGCGCTCGTTCGTGCCGCCCGGATTCACGATCACACGCGTGGATGGCTGATCGATCTGCGCGACGGTCTGATACTTGTTCACATCGTCGCAACGCACGATGGGCGTCTTGCCGTCGACCTGATAGGCCTCGGTGAAGAACGCGCGCTTCTGACGTTCGAGCGTGGTCGAGACACCGCCCACGGCCACGTCGCACTTCGCGAGGAAGTCGGTCATCAGATTGGACCACGTGGTCTTCACGAACTCCGCTTTCACGCCGAGCGACTTCGCGAGCGACTCGGTCATGTCGATGTCGATGCCTTCGAAGGTGCCGTCCGGTTTGTAGAACGAATAGGGCTTGTAGTCGCCGGTCGTGCAGGCGCGCAGCGTGCCGCGCGCGAGCACCTCGTCGAGACGCGAGGGCGCGGCGGCCGTGTTCGGATTCACATTCGGATTCGCGTTCGATTGTGCGAATGCGCAGGGCGTGCCCGCGAGCGCGGCGAGCAAGGCGGCGACGAGTGCGCCGGCGGCGGCGAGCGCCTTGTTGTTCTTCATGCTGCGTGTCTCCTCGTCCTTTGATGGATGCGATGTCATGATCCGGAAAGCCGGTCGATCATAGCCCGCTCGCCATCACGCGTTAAGCATGGACAGACCTGGTAGCGCGCCGCATCGCGCGCGGCAAACCGCGAGCGGCGGCCCGATGCACGCATGCCGCGTCGCGCTGAACATGGTGCCGATGCCGCCCCTGATGCCGCCCCTGAGTCCTCGCGTCGCACTTATGCCGACCATCGGCGCCATGCCGTACGCGTCGGTCCGGTAAAATAGCGGTCTGCTTCCGAATCTCGCGCGCAAGCGCCTCCGCACGTGGCCCACACCCTTCTGAACGACACCTTCCTGCGCGCATTGCTGCGTCAGCCGACCGAGTACACGCCGATCTGGCTGATGCGCCAGGCGGGCCGTTATCTGCCGGAATACAACGCGACGCGCAGCCGCGCGGGCAGTTTCCTCGGCCTGGCGAAGAATCCCGATTACGCGACCGAAGTCACGCTGCAGCCGCTCGAGCGCTATCCGCTCGACGCCGCGATCCTCTTTTCGGACATCCTCACGATTCCGGACGCGATGGGTCTTGGCCTGTCGTTCCAGGCGGGCGAGGGTCCGAAATTCGCGCATCCGGTGCGCACCGAGGAAGACGTGGCGAAGCTCGCCGTGCCCGATATCGGCGCGACGCTCGGTTACGTGACCGACGCCGTGCGCGAGATCCGCCGCGCGCTCACCGACGGCGAGGGTCGTCAGCGCGTGCCGCTGATCGGCTTCTCGGGCAGCCCGTGGACGCTCGCGTGCTATATGGTCGAAGGCGGCGGCTCGGACGATTTCCGCACCGTGAAGTCGATGCTGTACGCGCGCCCGGACCTCATGGAGCGCATTCTCGAGATCAACGCGCAGGCCGTGGCCGCGTATCTGAACGCGCAGATCGAAGCGGGCGCGCAGGCCGTGATGATCTTCGACACCTGGGGCGGCGCGCTCGCCGACGGCATTTATCAGCGTTTCTCGCTGGCCTATATCCAGCGCGTGGTCGACCAGCTCAAGCGCGAGCACGACGGCGAACGCGTGCCGGTGATCACCTTCACAAAGGGCGGCGGGCTGTGGCTCGACGAGATCGCCAATACGGGCGTCGACGCGGTCGGTCTCGACTGGACCGTGAACCTCGGCCGCGCGCGCGAGCGCGTGGGCGATCGCGTGGCGCTGCAAGGCAATCTGGACCCGACCGTGCTGTTCGCGTCGCCGGCGGCGATCCGCGAACAGGCGCGCGCGGTGCTCGACAGTTTCGGCGCGCATCCGGGTCACGTCTTCAATCTCGGCCACGGCATTTCGCAGTTCACGCCGCCTGAAAGTGTCGCCGAACTCGTCGACGAAGTGCATCGTCATAGCCGCGCGCTGCACGCCGCGTCCGCGTGACGTTTTTGTTGCAACGCAGCGCGCAGGGCGGGGCCTGGGCTCCGGGCATCAGGGTAAGACCGGGCTAAAGAGGCCAGCCAGACGCCCTTCGGGGTCTGTCAAGCGTTGACTTATGCACACTTGTCTCGTTGCGGCGCGCAAGAGGGAAAAATTGCCGCAGCGAGCGAGAACGGTCTCGAAAGAATCAATCAGACCCTTGACAGATAAGGCTTTCGCCGCTCCATGGCGTTTTGTGCGGTTTCCCACATAGGCACGCCAAAATGGCTGGCGCGGCGCGTCGACATCGAGTTCTCAACAAAGTTATCCACAGGCGAGACGGCGGGGAGCGCGATTGTTCTGCGGAATCCAAAACTTAGCGCGCAAAGTGAAGTTTTACTTTAAGTTCGGGCGTCGGTGCGCCAGCACACGTAGCGCTGCCGCCGCGAGCGGGTGCGCTGCATGAGCACGCGTTTCGCGCGTGTCGCGCTCGATCACCCGCTGGACGCGCTCTACGACTACCGCTACCCGGACGGCTGGCCCGAGCCGCGTCCGGGCATGCTGGTGCGCGTGCCATTCGGACGACGCGAGTCCGTGGGCCTCATCGTGGAAGTGAGTGCTCACAGCGAGGTGCCCGCGAACAAGCTGCGCGACGTCATCGAGGTCTGCGCGTCGTGCCCGCCGCTGTCGGAAAAATGGCTCGCGCTGGTGGAATTCGCCGCCGATTACTACCAGCGTGGACTGGGCGAAGTCGCATTGCCGGCGTTGCCGCAAGCGTTGCGCGATCCGCCGCGCTGGCCGCGCCTGCTGGCGCCCGAGGAGCGTTACCGCTTGCTGCCCGCGGGCCGCGAAGCGCTGCCCGAAGCCCTGCCCGCCCGCGCGGCGGCGCTGCGCCGTCTGGCTGAGGCGCTCGTGGCCGCCGGTGAGCTCGATCTCGCCGACGCGCGCGCGCTGCATCCGAAGGCCGCCGCGACGCTCGAATCGTGGCGCGATGCGGGTTGGGTCGAGTACGAATGCGTCGAGTTCGGCGCCGCGCCGCGCGCATCCGGGCAAATCCCGACCGTAAAAAATACCGACGACGCCGACAGTGCCGATTTGTCCGTCGGCACGAATGGAAGCGTCGATGCCCGCGCAACAAACGGGGCTAACGGCGCGAACGGAGCGAAAGAACCGGTCGCGCTGCACCGCCTGAGCGACGAGCAGCAAACGGCCGTCGAGGCGATTGTCGAATCGAGCGGCTTCGCGCCGTTCCTGCTGCATGGCGTGACGGGCAGCGGCAAGACCGAGGTCTATCTGCGCGCGCTGGCCGCGCGGCTCGAACGCGAGCCCGAGACGCAGGCGCTGGTGCTCGTCCCCGAAATCAATCTCACGCCGCAGTTCGAGGCGGCGTTCCGCACGCGCTTCGCGGGCGTGCTGCCCGACGGCGCCATTGTCACGATGCACAGCGGTCTCGCCGAGGGCGAACGCGCGCGCCACTGGCTCGCCGCGCACACGGGCCGCGCGCGCATCGTGCTGGGCACGCGGCTGGCCGTGATGGCGTCGCTGCCGCATCTGGCGATGATCGTCGTCGACGAGGAGCACGATCCCGCTTACAAGCAGCAGGAAGGGCTGCGCTACTCGGCGCGCGATCTGGCCGTGTGGCGCGCCAAACAGCTCGCGATTCCGGTCGTGCTGGGTTCGGCCACGCCGTCGCTGGAAAGCTGGTGGCAGGCCGATCAGGGCCGCTATACGCGCCTCACGCTGTCACGCCGCGCGATGGCCGACGCCGTGCTGCCGACGGTCAAGCTGATCGATCTGGAAGAGGAGCGGCGGCGCGGGCGCGCGTCGTTCGAGGGCTTGTCCGGCCCGCTGATCGCGGCCATGAAGGCGCGCCTGGAGCGCGGCGAGCAGAGCCTGATTTTTCTGAACCGGCGCGGCTATGCGCCGACGCTCGCCTGCGACGCCTGCGGCTGGGTTGCCGGCTGTCCGCGCTGCAGCGCCTACGTCGTGCTGCACAAGCCCGAACGCGCGCTGCGCTGCCACCACTGCGGCTGGGAATCGCGCATTCCGCATTCGTGTCCGGAGTGCGGCAACGTCGATATCGCGCCGATGGGACGCGGCACGCAGCGGATCGAGGAAGCGCTCGCGAGCGCGGTGCCGGGCGCGCGCGTGCTGCGCATCGACGCCGACAGCACGCGTCGCAAAGGCAGCGCGCAGGCGCTTTTCTCCGATGTGCACGCGGGCGAAGTCGACATCCTCGTGGGCACGCAGATGGTCGCGAAGGGCCACGACTTCCAGCGCGTCTCGCTGGTGGGCGTGCTGAACGCCGACAACGCGCTGTTCTCGCACGATTTTCGCGCGAGCGAGCGCCTGTTCGCGCAACTGATGCAGGTGAGCGGCCGCGCCGGCCGCGCCGGGCTGCCCGGCGAGGTGCTGGTGCAGACGCGTTATCCGCGCCACGCGATTTATCACGCGCTCGCGCGCCACGATTACGTGGGTTTCGCGAATTCGCAGGTCAAGGAGCGTCGCGACGCGCATCTTCCGCCGTTCGTCTATCAGGCCTTGCTGCGCGCCGAGGGGCGCACGCTCGAAGCGGCGCTGGCGTTTCTCGCCGAAGCGGCCGCGGCGCTCACGGCCATTCCGGCCGCCTCGCGCGTGATGGCCTACGACGCCGTGCCGCTGACGATCGTGAAGGTCATGAACGTGCACCGCGCGCAGTTGCTCATCGAGAGCCAGTCGCGCGCGGCCCTGCAGGCCACGCTGCACGCGTGGCAACCCGCGCTGCGCGCGCTACGCGGCGTGCTGCGCTGGAATCTCGAAGTCGATCCGCTCGATATTTGAGGGCAACCCCCGCCGCCCGATCGCGATGTCGATACGACGCCGCGAAGTCTTATCGCTGCGTTCCGCCCGCCGCGTCGCCCTGACTGGCGCGCACGACGCGCAGCTTGCGCGTTTCCGGCGCCGTCGCGCCACGGATGAACAGCACGGCGCACAGCGCGCACATGCTCCAGACACCTGCCACCACCAGCCACTTTTCCATTTTTTGGTCCTCGCGCCGGTTCGAACGTCCGGCTCCCCGTTGTTCTTTGTATAACGGCACGGCGACAGAAACGATTAGGGTTACCCAGAAAGTGTGGGCCAGGGAAAATACCGAGTGCAGACGCGCCGCCACGGCTGGCGGGCATCTGGCGCAAACCCAGGCCCCACGGGCCTTCTCGCGGGGTGCAACCAGGCATTTTGAATGGTTGCACCTTTTTAATTGGAGGGGTACGATTCGCCAACTTTTTTAGTCTTGGCCGGTGCGGGTCAGCCGGCATACGAAGGAAACATGGCTAGCACCACCCTTGGCGTCAAGGTCGACGACCTCCTCCGCTCGCGGCTCAAAGATGCCGCCACGCGCCTCGAGCGCACCCCGCACTGGCTCATCAAGCAGGCCATCTTCGCTTACCTCGAAAAAATCGAGCACGGCCAGCTGCCGCCGGAGCTGAATGGCCACGTCGGCGCTACCGATCTGGGCGACGGTTCCACCGACGGCCCCGACGAGTACGCCTCACATCCGTTCCTCGAGTTCGCCCAGAACGTGCAACCGCAGTCGGTGCTGCGCGCGGCGATCACGGCGGCGTACCGTCGTCCGGAGCCGGAGTGCGTGCCGTTCCTGATCGGCGAGGCGCGTCTGCCCGCCAATCTCACCGGCGACGTCACCAAGCTCGCCACGAAGCTCGTCGAAACGCTGCGCGCCAAGCGCACGGGCGGCGGCGTCGAAGGCCTGATCCACGAGTTTTCGCTGTCGAGCCAGGAAGGCGTGGCGCTGATGTGTCTCGCCGAAGCGCTGCTGCGTATTCCCGACCGCGCCACGCGCGACGCGCTGATCCGCGACAAGATCAGCAAGGGCGACTGGAAATCGCACGTCGGCCACGCGCCGTCGCTGTTCGTGAACGCCGCGACCTGGGGCCTCATGATCACCGGCAAGCTGGTGACGACGAATAGCGAAACGGGTCTGTCGTCGGCGCTCACGCGCATGATCGGCAAGGGCGGCGAGCCGCTGATCCGCAAGGGCGTCGACATGGCGATGCGCCTGATGGGCGAGCAGTTCGTCACCGGCGAGAACATCTCGGAAGCGCTCGCGAACAGCCGCAAGTTCGAAGCACGCGGCTTCCGCTATTCGTACGACATGCTCGGCGAAGCGGCGACGACCGAAGCCGACGCGCAGCGCTACTACGCCTCGTACGAACAGGCGATCCACGCAATCGGCAAGGCAGCGGGCGGACGCGGCATCTACGAAGGCCCCGGCATTTCGATCAAGCTCTCCGCGCTGCATCCGCGCTACTCGCGCGCGCAGCAGGAACGCACGATGAACGAGCTGCTGCCGCGCGTGCGTGCACTCGCCGTGCTCGCGCGCCGCTACGACATCGGCCTCAATATCGACGCCGAAGAAGCCGACCGCCTCGAACTCTCGCTCGACCTGCTCGAAGCGCTCTGTTTCGACTCGGAACTCGCGGGCTGGAACGGCATCGGTTTCGTGGTGCAGGCTTACCAGAAGCGCTGCCCGTTCGTGATCGACTACATCGTCGATCTCGCGCGCCGCAGCCGTCACCGCATCATGGTGCGCCTCGTGAAGGGCGCGTACTGGGACACGGAAATCAAGCGTGCGCAGGTGGACGGCCTCGAAGGCTATCCGGTCTACACGCGCAAGATCTACACCGACGTGTCGTACCTCGCGTGCGCGAAGAAGCTGCTCGGCGCGCCCGACGCGGTGTACCCGCAGTTCGCCACGCACAACGCGTACACGCTGGCCGCGATCTATCACCTCGCGGGCAACAATTACTATCCTGGCCAGTACGAATTCCAGTGCCTGCACGGCATGGGCGAGCCGCTGTACGAAGAAGTCACCGGCCCGCTCGCGCAAGGCAAGCTGAACCGTCCGTGCCGCGTCTACGCGCCGGTCGGCACGCACGAAACGCTGCTCGCGTACCTCGTGCGCCGTCTGCTCGAAAACGGCGCGAACACCTCGTTCGTGAACCGTATCGCCGATGAAACCGTGCCGGTCGCCGAACTCGTGACGAACCCCGTCGACGATGCCGCGAAGGTCGTGCCGCCGGGCGCGCCGCACACGAAGATTCCGCTGCCGCGCGAACTGTTCGGCAGCGAGCGTCTGAATTCGATGGGCCTCGATCTGTCGAACGAACATCGCCTCGCGTCGCTGTCGTCGGCGCTGCTGGCGAGCGCGCATCATCCGTGGCGCGCCGCGCCGATGCTCGCCGATATCGACCTCGCCGAAGGCACCGCACGTGATGTACGCAATCCGGCCGATCATCGCGATCTGGTCGGCACCGTGGTGGAAGCGACGAGCGAGCACGTGAGCGCCGCGCTCTCGCACGCCGTGGCCGCCGCGCCGATCTGGCAGGCGACGCCCGTCGATGCGCGCGCCGACTGCCTCGCGCGCGCCGCCGATCTGCTCGAAGCGCAGATGCACACGCTGATGGGCCTGATCGTGCGCGAAGCGGGCAAGTCGCTGCCGAACGCGGTGGCGGAAATCCGCGAAGCGATCGATTTCCTGCGGTATTACTCGACGCAGATCCGCGAGGAATTCTCGAACGACACGCATCGTCCGCTCGGTCCGGTCGTGTGTATCAGCCCGTGGAATTTCCCGCTGGCGATCTTCATGGGCCAGGTTGCCGCCGCGCTCGCCGCCGGCAACACGGTGCTCGCGAAGCCCGCGGAACAAACGCCGCTGATCGCCGCGCAAGCCGTGCGCATCCTGCGCGAAGCGGGCGTGCCCGCCGGCGCGGTGCAACTGCTGCCGGGCGACGGCGAAACCGTGGGCGCGGCGCTGGTCGCCGATCACCGCACGCGCGCCGTCATGTTCACGGGCTCGACCGAAGTCGCGCGCCTCATCAACAAGCAGCTTTCGCAGCGTCTGGATTCGGAGGGCCGTCCGATTCCGCTGATCGCCGAAACGGGCGGCCAGAACGCGATGATCGTCGATTCGTCGGCGCTCGCGGAACAGGTCGTCGCCGACGTGCTGCAAAGCGCGTTCGACTCGGCGGGCCAGCGCTGCTCGGCGCTGCGCGTGCTGTGTCTGCAGGACGACGTGGCCGAGCGCACGCTCGAAATGCTCACGGGCGCGATGAAGGAACTGGCGATTGGCAATCCTGATCGTCTGTCCGCCGACGTCGGTCCGGTGATCGACGTGGAAGCCAAGCGCGGCATCGACACGCACGTCGCGATGATGCGCGAGAAGGGCCGCAAGGTCACGCAGATGCCGATGGCCGACAGCTGCGGCGCAGGCACCTTCGTGCCGCCGACGCTGATCGAAATCGACAGCCTCGACGAACTCAAGCGCGAAGTGTTCGGCCCGGTGCTGCACGTGATCCGCTATCGCCGCAGCCAGCTCGACAAGCTGCTCGAACAGATCCGCGCGACCGGTTACGGCCTCACGCTCGGCATCCACACGCGTATCGATGAAACGATCGCGCACGTCGTGGGCCGCGCGCATGTCGGCAACATTTATGTGAACCGCAACGTGATCGGCGCGGTGGTCGGCGTGCAGCCGTTCGGCGGCGAAGGTCTGTCGGGCACGGGTCCGAAGGCGGGTGGCGCGCTGTATCTGTCGCGTCTGCTGGCCAAGCGTCCGGCGGGTCTGCCGCAATCGCTCACGAAGGCGCTGGTGGTCGACATGCCGCAAGGCGAGAACGGCGAGCGTCCGCAGTCGGCGCAAGGCAATCTCGCGGTGCTGCGCGACTGGCTGATCGCCGAACGTCAACCGGCGCTCGCGGCGCGTTGCGAAGGCTATCTGGAATACGTGCTCGCAGGCGCCACGGCGGTGCTGCCGGGCCCGACGGGCGAGCGCAATACGTACACGTTGTCCGCGCGCGGCACGGTGCTGTGCGTGGCCTCGACGCCGACCGGCGCGCGCGCGCAACTCGCGGTCGTGCTGGCGACGGGCAACCGCGCGCTGTTCCAGGGCGCGGCCGGTGAAGCGCTGGTGAACGCGCTGCCCGCGTCGCTGAAGGCGCACGTTGCGATCAAGAAGACGGCCGATGCCGAATTCGACGCCGTGCTGTTCGAAGGTGACAGCGACGAACTGCTCGGCCTCGTGAAGGAAGTGGCGAAGCGCGGCGGTCCGATCGTCTCGGTGCAGGGCGTGGCGGCGCATGCGCTCGCCAACGGCGACGAAGATTACGCGCTCGAACGACTGCTCACGGAGCGCTCGGTGAGCGTGAATACCGCAGCGGCAGGCGGTAATGCAAATCTGATGACGATCGGCTAAGCACAGTCCATACTGTCGGTCGTCTCAAGACAAGGAAGCGGCAAGGCTCGCGCCGAAGCCGCTCATTTGATACCTGGTACCAAGGAGAAGCTATGCAACACACGATGAAGCAGCTGGCAGGCGCAGCGCTGGTTGCGGCCCTGTCGCTGGCGGGGACCGCGCAGGCGCAGCAGGCGGAGGACGTCAAGATTGGTTTCGCAGGTCCGATGACGGGTGCGCAGGCGCACTACGGCAAGGACTTCCAGAACGGCATCACGCTCGCCGTCGAGGAAATGAATGCGACCAAGCCGGTGATCGGCGGCAAGCCGGTTCACTTCGTGCTGGATTCGGCCGATGACCAGGCCGACCCGCGCACGGGCACGACGGTCGCGCAAAAGCTCGTCGACGACGGCATCAAGGGCATGCTCGGCCACTTCAACTCGGGCACGACGATCCCGGCTTCGCGCATCTACGCGAACGCAGGCATCCCGCAGATCGCCATGGCGACCGCGCCCGAGTACACGCAGCAAGGCTTCAAGACCACGTTCCGCATGATGACCTCGGACACGCAGCAAGGCTCGGTGGCCGGCGCGTTCGCGGTGAAGAACCTGGGCCTGAAGAAGATCGTCGTGATCGACGACCGCACGGCTTACGGCCAGGGTCTCGCCGACGAATTCGCGAAGGCTGCGAAGGCGGCGGGCGGCAACATCATCGACCGTGAATACACCAACGACAAGGCCGTCGACTTCAAGTCGGTCCTGACGAAGGCCAAGGCGATGAACCCCGACCTCGTCTACTTCGGCGGCGCCGATTCGCAAGCCGCGCCGATGGTCAAGCAGATGAAGTCGCTGGGCATCAAGGCGCCGCTGATGGGCGGCGAAATGGTCCACACGCCGACGTTCCTGAAGATCGCGGGCGACGCAGCCAACGGCACCGTGGCCTCGCTGGCGGGCCTGCCGCTCGAGGAAATGCCTGGCGGCAAGGACTACGTCGAGAAGTACAAGAAGCGCTTCGGTGAAGACGTCCAGACGTACTCGCCGTACGCTTACGACGGCGCGATGGCCATGTTCGCAGCCATGAAGAAGGCCAACTCGACGGATCCGGCGAAGTACCTGCCGTTCCTCGCGAAGACCAGCATGCCTGCTGTGACCTCGGCCGACCTCGCGTACGACGCGAAGGGCGACCTGAAGAACGGCGGCATCACGCTGTACAAGGTCGTCGACGGCAAGTGGACGACGCTGCAAAGCGTGGGCGGCAAGTAATCGCTGCCTGACCGCTTCGCGCGGTTCGACGCTGTAAAAAAAGCCCCGCAGGCTTTAAACCTGCGGGGCTTTTTCTTTGCATTTGAATCGCGTCGCGCGAAAGGTGAGGCTATTCAGGATCGCTAACGATATCCCGGCGTGTTACTGCGCACGCGCCTTGCGTCCCTGTTCGCGAACCTGTTCGAGCGTGGCGGCGGGCGTGCTCGCTTCCTTCGTCACGCGAATCTCGATCAGCGCCGGCTTGCCCGCATTCAGCGCGCGATCGAGCGCGCCCGCGAACTGCGCCGTGCTCGTGACCGTTTCGCCGTGCGCGCCGAACGACTGCGCGAAGGCCGCGAAATCTGGATTGGTGAGCTGCGTGCCGTGGACGCGGTTCGGATAATTGCGCTCCTGATGCATGCGGATCGTGCCGTAGTGGCTGTTGTTCACGACGATGAACACCACGTTGAGCCCGTATTGCATGGCGGTCGCGAGTTCGGACGACGCCATCATGAAGCAGCCGTCGCCCGCGAGCGCGACCACGGCGCGTTGCGGATAAAGCGACTTCGCCGCGATGGCCGCGGGCACGCCGTAACCCATCGCGCCGCTGGTGGGCGCAAGCTGCGAGCGGAAATGCCGATACGCGAAATGCCGATGCAGCCACGTCGCGTAATTGCCCGCGCCGTTGGTGACGATGGCGTCGTCGGGCAGGCGCGCGCGTAGTTGCTGCATCACTTCGCCGAGCTGCACGTCGCCAGGCATCGGGCGCGGCGTGCGCCACGCGAGATACGCCTCGTGCGCCTGCGTCGCGCTGCCGGTCCAGGCCACCGAATCCGGCGCGGGCAACGCGGCCAGTTGCGCGGTGAATTCCGCGAGACCGGAGACGATCGGCAGATCGGCGGCATAGACGCGGCCGAGTTCTTCCGCGCCCTGATGCACGTGAATCAGCGTCTGCTTCGTCTTCGGAATGTCGAGCAGCGCGTAGCCCGCCGTGGTGGCTTCGCCCAGACGCGGCCCGAGCGCGAGCAGCACGTCGGCTTCGCGGATGCGCGCGCTCAGCGCCGGATTCGCGCCGAGCCCCACGTCGCCCGCGTAGTTCGGATGATCGTTGTCGAGCGTGTCCTGAAAGCGGAACGCGAGCCCGATCGGCAACTGCCAGTTTTCGACGAAGCGTTGCAGATCGGCGCACGCCTGCGGCGTCCAGCCGTGACCACCCGCGATCACGAACGGCTGCTTCGCGTTCGCGAGCAGCTCGCGCACGCGCTCGATCTGCGCCTGCGAGGGCGACGCCTGCACGCGCTGCGCGGCGGGCGCGGTGGGCTGCGCCGTGGCGGCGGGAATCGCGTCGCTCAACATGTCCTCGGGCAGCGCGAGCACGACCGGACCGGGACGCCCCGACATCGCCACATGAAAGGCGTGGCTCAGGTATTCGGGCACGCGCCGCGCGTCGTCGATCTGCGTGACCCACTTCGCCATCTGGCCGAACATGCGCCGATAGTCGATTTCTTGAAACGCCTCGCGGTCCATCTGCTCGCGCGCGACCTGGCCGATCAGCAGGATCATCGGTGACGAATCCTGAAACGCGGTGTGCACGCCGATCGAGGCATGCGTCGCGCCCGGACCGCGCGTGACGAGCGCGACGCCCGGTTTGCCCGTGAGCTTGCCGACCGCTTCGGCCATGTTGGCGGCGGCGGCTTCGTGACGGCACACGAGCGTGTCGATGCGCGCGGTTTCGTCGGCGAGCGCGTCGAGCACGGCAAGATAGCTCTCGCCGGGCACGCAAAACACGCGCTCGACGCCATTGGCGACGAGCGCATCGACGACGAGGCGCGCGCCGGTCACGCTCGCCGGTTTGTCGTGATCGTGGTCGTGATCGCTGCGGGTCGTTTCGTTCGGCTGCTGCATGGCGATGCCCTCTCCTTCGTTCTTTTCGTGAATCAGGTGGATCGTTTCGAGTCGCTTCGGGTGACGTCAGCAGCCGCGCACGCTCACATCAGCATTCGACGATGTTGACCGCGAGTCCGCCGCGCGACGTTTCCTTGTATTTGGTCTTCATGTCGGCGCCGGTTTCGCGCATCGTCTTGATGACCGAATCGAGCGAGACGTAGTGCGCGCCGTCGCCGCGCAGCGCCATGCGCGCGGCGTTCACGGCTTTCACCGAAGCCATCGCGTTGCGCTCGATGCAGGGAATCTGCACCATGCCGCCGACCGGATCGCAGGTGAGGCCGAGGTTGTGTTCCATGCCGATTTCGGCGGCGTTTTCCACTTGCAGCGGCGTGCCGCCGAGCACGGCGGCGAGCGCGCCCGCCGCCATCGAGCAGGCCACGCCCACTTCGCCCTGGCAGCCGACTTCCGCGCCCGAGATCGACGCGTTGAGCTTGTAGAGAATGCCGATCGCGGCGGCCGTGAGCAGGAAATCGATCACGCCTTGCTCGTTCGCGCCCGGCGTGAAGCGCACGTAGTAGTGCAGCACGGCGGGAATGATGCCGGCCGCGCCGTTGGTCGGCGCAGTGACGACGCGGCCGCCCGCCGCGTTTTCCTCGTTCACGGCGATCGCGTAGAGGTTGATCCAGTCGATCATCGAGAGCGGGTCTTGCAGCGCGCGTTCGGGATGCGCGGTCAGCGCGCGATAAAGCTGCGGCGCGCGGCGCTTGACCTGGAACGGGCCGGGCAGCGTGCCGTCGGCATCGGGATTGTTGATGCCGCAGCCGCGCGACACGCACGCCTGCATCACGTCCCAGATACGCAGAAGGCCGGTGCGGATTTCCTCGTCGCTATGCCAGATGCGCTCGTTTTCGAGCATCAGTTGCGCGATGCTTTTGCCGGTCGAGGCGCACAGCGCGAGCAGTTCGGCGCCCGAGGTGAACGCATGCGGCATCTGCTGCGCGGCGGCCAGCACCTTGGTGTTCGGCGCGCCCGCCGTCACGACGAAACCGCCGCCGACCGAGAGATAAGTGCTTTCGCGCAGCGTCTCGCCGTTGGCGTCGAGCGCGCGCAGCTTCATGCCGTTCGGATGCTCGGGCAGCGCCTGGCGATAAAAGGCGATGTGCTCCTTCATCACGAACGGAATCGTGTGATGGCCGAGCAGCGCGAGCAGGCGCGAGGCGCGCACGGCTTCGAGACGCGCGTTGATGGTCTCGGGATCGACCGTGTCGGGCGCGTCGCCCATCAGGCCGAGCATCACGCCGCGGTCGGTGCCGTGGCCTTTGCCGGTCGCGCCGAGCGAGCCGTACAGTTCGACCTTCACGGAGGCGGTGGGCGCGAGCAGCCCGTCGCGCTCGAGTCCCTCGGCGAACATCAGGGCCGCGCGCATCGGTCCGACCGTATGCGAACTGGACGGCCCGATGCCGATTTTGAAAAGGTCGAAAACGCTGACTGCCATGGGTACTGCTCCTGCTTGATCGTGTCGGTTTCAGGGGATGCTGCGCGGTGTGGTGCGCGACATCGAATTCATGCGCCACCGCTGCAACCCGTCACGCGCGATCAGCGCGCCGGCAACGGCAGGCAGACGGCAAGCCACGCGGGCGGCGTGGGTGCCAGTTTCAGGGCGATCGGCGCATAGCGGCCATCGAGCCGCGCGGCCAGGTGAAACAGTTCGGCGGCGTTCTTCGGATCCCATGCGCCGGTGTAGCCGGGCAAACCGGCCTCGCGGCGTTTGGCGTCGAACGGCACGCTCGAATGCACGAACTCCTCGTGCGTCTTCTCGCCGAGCGCGTACGGCGTGAGCCAGTCGAGCGCGCTCGCCAGCGTGGCGCCGTTGGCCGCGCGTTCGGGCAGCCAGTTGCGGTTGTGGCGGCGCGCGGCGAGCGCGGCCGTCACGAGCGGCTGCAGATCGTAGGTCACGTAGTGCAGCGCGTCGCGCTCGGTGAAATCGAGCGTGGAGCCGTCGGGCGCGACGTTGTCGCCGATATGCTCGACGAACAGACGCTGCGCCGTCGCGATCATCTTGCGGTTGTCGAGCGTGAACGCCGTCATCGCAATGAGCTTGACCCGATGGCTCTGCCAGTTGTTCGCGAACGTGCCCTTGAGCGGGCGCGGCTGCGCGTCCACCTGCTGGATGTAGCCGTTCGCGAACTTGTTCAGAAACAGCATGGTCGCGTTGCGCGTTTTCACCGGCAGCGCGCTCGCGGTCATGTCGTACGCGAGGATCAGCGCTTCGAAGCGCGTTTCGTCGATCGGATTGAAGCTCGGCTGATAGGTCGTGACCCACGCGTACAGAAAGCGGTCGACGAGCTTCAGGAAGCGGTCGTCGCTCGTGGCGCGCCAGGCGAGCGCCGCGTTGCGCATCAGGTCGAGTTCCTTCTCGGCCTCGACGCTCTGGTCGTAGATGCCCTCGTGCGGCAGCGTGCCTTCCGTGTGCAGCCGCGCGAGCGGATGCGGCACGTCGTTCACGTGCGCCTGCACTTCGGCCACCAGCGCTTTCACGCCGGGGTCCGAATTGGTGCGTTCGCTGGTCTGCAGGGCCGGTGCCGCGCAGAAGTTCATCGCCGCGCGCGCCGGTTGCGCCGCGCTCAGGGCCGCGAGGCCCGCACTCACGAAACAGGCCGCCGCGAGCGTGCGCGCGCCGCCGCGCGCCAAGCGGCCCTTGGCCTGCGTGATCGCCGGATTTCCGGCCAAGGCCGTTCCCACCTTCCGCGCCATGCGCGACTCCCTGGTTCAAGGCTGACAGGTGTGTGATGTTAACGGTTTGGCGAGCTTTGGCGAAGTTTCGCGGCGGCAAATGTAACGAAAGTAACGTCGCAGGGCGGGGCGCACGCCGGGTCGCCGGGCCGGCCGCACGGCGCCGCCGCGTCGACCGGAGGTCGTGCGGCGGCATGGCGGCGGTCATGGCCGGTTACCCGACGGTTACGCTCATTCGCCGGCGGTCCCGTCGGCCTGATCGTCGTAAGCGTCGATCGGCACGCACGAGCAGAACAGATTGCGGTCGCCGTAGACGTTGTCGGCGCGGCCGACCGGCGGCCAGTACTTGCGCGCGACCAGCGACGCGAGCGGATACGCCGCCTGCTCGCGCGAGTAGGCGTGCGCCCAGCCGTCGGCGACCACCACGGCGGCCGTGTGCGGCGCGTGACGCAGCGGGTTGTCCTCGGCGTCGGCGCGACCGTCTTCCACGGCGCGGATTTCCTCGCGGATCGCGATCATGGCGTCGATAAAGCGGTCCAGCTCCTCCTTCGACTCCGACTCGGTCGGCTCGACCATCAGCGTGCCCGGCACCGGGAAGCTCATGGTCGGCGCGTGGAAGCCGTAGTCCATCAGGCGCTTGGCCACGTCGTCGACGGTGATGCCGCTCGCATCCTTGATGGGGCGCAGGTCGAGAATGCACTCGTGCGCCACGAGGCCGCCGGGGCCGCTGTACAGCACCGGGAAGTGCGGCGCGAGCTTGTTCGCCACGTAGTTCGCGTTGAGGATCGCGGTTTCGGTCGCGGCGGTGAGGTTCGCCGCGCCCATCATCGCGATGTACATCCACGAAATCGGCAGGATCGAGGCCGAGCCGTACGGCGCCGCGCTGACCGCGCCGATGCCGTGACCCTGATCGGTCGAGCGCTTGTAGCCCGACGAAAGCTGGTTCGGCAGGAACTGCGCGAGGTGCGCGCCGACCGCGACCGGACCGACGCCCGGGCCGCCGCCGCCGTGCGGAATGCAGAAGGTCTTGTGCAGGTTCAGGTGCGAGACGTCGCCGCCGAACTGGCCCGGCGCCGCGAGACCGACCATCGCGTTCATGTTGGCGCCGTCCACGTAGACCTGGCCGCCTGCCGCGTGCACGATTTCGCAGACTTCGCGCACGTTTTCCTCGAACACGCCGTGCGTGGACGGGTAGGTGATCATGATCGCCGCGAGCTTCGCCGCGTGCTGTTCGGCCTTGGCCTTGAGGTCGGCGAGATCGATGTTGCCTTGCGCGTCGCACGCGACCACCACGACCTGCATGCCCGCCATCTGCGCGGAAGCCGGGTTCGTGCCGTGCGCCGAAGCGGGAATCAGGCAGACGTTGCGGTGCGCATCGCCGCGCGAGGCGTGATACGCCTGAATGATCAGCAGACCGGCGTACTCGCCCTGCGAGCCGGCGTTCGGTTGCAGCGAGACGGCGGCGTAGCCGGTCGCGGCCACGAGCATCTGTTCGAGCTGATCGACCATTTCGCGGTAGCCGACGGTTTGCTCGGCGGGCGCGAACGGGTGAATCTGGCCGAACTCGGGCCACGTCACCGGCAGCATTTCCGAGGTGGCGTTGAGCTTCATCGTGCACGAACCGAGCGGAATCATCGAACGGTCGAGCGCCAGGTCCTTGTCCGAGAGGCTGCGCAGATAGCGCAGCATTTCCGTTTCCGAATGGTGACGGTTGAAGACCGGATGCGTGAGGTAAGCGCTTTCGCGCGCGAGCGCGGCCGGGAAGGTGGCGGCGTTGGCGGCGGCGAGTTCGGCGTCGAGCGCGTCGACCGACGGCGTCTCGCCCGCGAACGCGGCTTGCGCGAACACGGCGAGCAGATCGGCCAGATCGCCGCGCGTGGTGGTTTCGTCGACGGAGACGCCCACGCGCGTTTCGCTCACGCGGCGCAGGTTCATGCCGCGCGCGAGCGCCGCGTCATGCAGCGCCTGGGTGCGCGCGCCCGCTTCGAACGTGATGGTGTCGAAGAACGACGCGTTGACGAGCGTATAGCCGAGCTTCTGCGCGCCCGCGGCCAGAATGGCGGCCACGCGGTTCACGCGTTGCGCGATTCGCTTCAGACCCTGCGGACCGTGATAGACCGCGTACATGCTGGCCATGATCGCGAGCAGCGCCTGCGCCGTGCAGACGTTCGAGGTGGCCTTTTCGCGGCGGATATGCTGTTCGCGCGTTTGCAGCGCGAGGCGCAGCGCCGGGTTGCCCTGCGCGTCGACGGTCACGCCGACGAGACGGCCCGGCATCTGGCGCTTGAAGTCGTCCTTCACCGCGAGGTAGGCGGCGTGCGGGCCGCCGAAGCCCATCGGCACGCCGAAGCGCTGCGAGTTGCCCACGGCCACGTCCGCGCCCCATTCGCCGGGCGGCGTGAGCAGCGTGAGCGCGAGCAGGTCGGCGGCGGCGATCACCGCGCCGCCTGCGGCGTGCACGGCCTGGGCGAGTTCGCGGTAGTCGCGCACGTCGCCGTTCACGCCCGGATATTGCAGCAGCACGCCGAAGGCGTTCGCCTGCGCGGCCTCGGCGGCGGGGCCGACCTTCACTTCGATGCCGATCGGTTTGGCGCGCGTCTGCACGACTTCGAGCGTTTGCGGCAGCACGTCGTCGGCGACGAAGAACACGTTCGACTTCGACTTGCCCACGCGCTGCACGAGCGTCATCGCTTCGGCGGCGGCGGTGCCTTCGTCGAGCAGCGATGCGTTGGAAATGGCGAGGCCCGTCAGGTCGACGATCATCTGCTGATAGTTCAGCAGCGCCTCCAGACGGCCTTGCGAGATTTCCGGCTGGTACGGCGTGTAGGCCGTGTACCACGCCGGATTTTCGAGCACGTTGCGCAGGATGACGGCCGGCGTGTGCGTGTCGAAATAGCCCTGCCCGATGTACGAGCGGAACACCTGGTTCTTGTCCGCGAGCGCGCGCAGCGCGGCCAGCGCCTCGGCTTCCGAGCGCGGCTGCGAGAACGGCCCGAGCGGCAGCGTCTCGGTGCGGCGGATCTTCGCCGGAATCACCGCGTCGATCAGCGCCGCGCGCGACGCGAAGCCGAGCGCGTCGAGCATCGCTTGCTGGTCGGCCGTGTCGGGGCCGATGTGGCGGGCGGCGAAGGCGTCGTGCGCTTCGAGCGCCGCGAGCGAGAGAGCCGTGGGCGAGGTGTTCATCAGACGATCCGGGTGTTCGAGCTTCATGAGGTTTCCTGCCGGCGCGGGCGGCGCGTCGCGTAGTGCCGCGATGCCGCCGCGCCTGTGCGTTGGGACGGGCCTTCTGCGAAAGCCGTCCCGGGGTTTAGGCGCCGATGGCCTTCTCGTAGGCGGCGGCGTCGATCAGCGCGTCGAGCTTGGCGTCGGCGGCCGGCTTGATCTTGAAGAGCCACGACTCGTAGGGCGCGCCGTTCACGCCTTCGGGGGCGTCGACGAGCGCCGAGTTCGATTCGACGATCTCGCCCGAGACCGGCGCGTAGATGTCCGAGGCGGCCTTGACCGATTCGATCACGGCGATGGCGTCGCCCGCCGTGACGGCGCGGCCGGCTTCGGGCAGTTCGAGGAAGACGATGTCACCGAGCGCTTCCTGCGCGTGATCGGTGATGCCGACGGTCAGCGTGCCGTCGGCTTCGGTGCGGATCCACTCGTGCGATTCGGTGTATTTCAGATCGGCCGGGATGCTCATGGTTGCTCCAGTGCGTGGTTCGTTTATGACTTGAAAAGAGGGTGGGCGTGCGCGCCGGAATCCTTGCGGATCAGGCGACCAGCACCTTGCCGTTGCGCACGAACGGCAGTTTTACCACGCTTGCGGGAAGGGCTTTGTCGCGGATCTGCACCTGCACGACGTCGCCCGGCTGCACGCCCTCGGGCACGCGCGCGAAGGCGATGGATTCCTGCATCGTCGGCGAGAAGGTGCCGCTCGTGATCTCGCCGTCGCCGTGCGGCGTCAGCACTTTCTGGTGAGCGCGCAGCACGCCGCCGGCCTTGCCGTTTTCCTTCTGCAGGATCAAGCCGACGAAGGTCGAGCGCGTGCCGTTCGCTTCGAGCGCGGCGCGGCCGACGAACTCGCGCGGCGTCTTCAGGTCGACGGTCCAGGCGAGGCCCGCGTCGAGCGGCGAGACGCTGTCGTCCATGTCCTGGCCGTAGAGGTTCATGCCCGCTTCGAGGCGCAGCGTGTCGCGCGCGCCGAGGCCGCAGGGCTTCACGCCCTGGCGTTGCAGCGCGTCCCAGAACTCGCAGACGGCGGCGGCGGGCAGCACGATTTCGAAGCCGTCTTCACCGGTGTAGCCGGTGCGCGCGATCATCAGCTCGCCGAACGGCGTGGCGTCGATCTTCGCGGCGTTGAAGGGCTTGAGGATTTCGGTGGCGCTGCGCGAGGAGGGCGCGACGGCCCAGACTTTCTCGCGCGCGTTCGGGCCTTGCACGGCGACGATCGCGAGATCGCGGCGCGGCGTGATGGTGAGGCCGAAGCCGCCTTCGGCGTTGAGCTTCTCGAACCAGGCGATGTCTTTGTCGGCGGTGCCCGCGTTGACGACGGTGCGGAACGCGTCGTCGGCGAAGTAATAGACGATCAGGTCGTCGATCACGCCGCCTTCGGGGTTGAGCATGCAGGAATAGAGCGCCTTGCCGGGCGTCGTCAGCTTGGCGACGTTGTTGGCGAGCGCGCGGGCGAAGAATTCGCGCGCCTTCGCGCCCGAGAAGTCGACGACGCACATGTGCGAGACATCGAACATGCCGGCGTCGGTGCGCACGGCGCGATGTTCGTCGATCTGCGAGCCGTAGTTGACGGGCATGTCCCAGCCGCCGAAATCGACCATGCGGGCGTTCAGCGCGCGGTGCGTGTCGTTCAGCGGAGTGCGTTTGAGTTCGGTCATGAGGCCTCAGGCGGTCGCGAGGGTTTTCGTGCGACTCCGGGGGAATGTCCCGCCGGAATTCGAGCGAAAACGAAAAAGGCCATGCAGGACTCGCCGCAGGCACGATGCCCGTGGTCGGTTCTTGCATGGCCCCTCTGTCCTCGGTACCTGAGAGATTGCGTCGAACGACGCGCGCCCCTTCGGTGGGCAGCCTGAACGCCAGGGTTACGATCCCTCCGCCGTTCTACTGCCGCTCTCCAGAGTTGCGGACCTGAGTGCCGTCTCGCGCGTCTCGCACGCGGGTGCGAAACAGGCGAAGCAGCGGTCCGGCGCGCACGGTCCTTTTGCCTGAGAGTTTGTGGGTTGCCCCTTCGGCGGCGGCGTTGCGATTCGAAATTGACTCGACTCGCGAACGTCGCGCTCTCCCGGCGCGCGCAGCGATTGTGCTGGACGCCGGCGGGCTGTGTCAATGCGGAAAAATTAGGCGCACCGTGGCGGCGGAACGGGAGTGGAACCTGCGCCAGCCGGCCGCGCGTGCTGGCGGGCCATGCGCCGAACGCCGCCCGGCAAGGCTTGCGCGCATGCGGCCCCGAAAGAACCGCTCGCGCGCGACCGCGCATGCGCGCCAAAAAAAGAAACGGGCCGCGCGAGGCGGCCCATGTGATCGCGGTGGTTTTGCGCGGGCTTATTCGCCGATGGCGCGCGCCGCCGTATCGAGCTCCTGGTTGAGCACGTGCTGCTCGTCGCCGGAGATGCCGCCGCCGTGCTGCGCAGCCATGTCGTGCGCCTCGCCGCGGATCGTGTCGAGGCGGTGATGCAGCGCGGCGCCCTGCGGCGGCGGATAGTAGCCCTGGTTCACGCGCGCGTCGATGCGGCGGCCCAAGGTGTCGATGCGGGCGTCGACCTGATGCAGGCGGTCGACGGCCAGTTCATGCGGATTCGAGCCGGAATGCTGCGCGGGCGGGGTGACGACGCATGCGGCGAGCGTCGAGATCAGCGCGGCGGCGCAGCTCAGGCGGATGGCACGGTTCATACAATTCAATCGGGTCATTGAGACTCTCCTTGTTGTCGGTCCGGGGCGGGCTGGCGCGCGCCACGAACCCTGCACCCCGGAAGATGCAGAACGTTATCGCTCTGTTTCTGGCGTTGTTCGTCGGCAAACGCGTCGCGCGCGCCGTGCGATGACCGCACGGCGGCGCAGACTTGTAACCGTTTGTATGGACCTTTCAGACGCGTCGGCGGTTTGCAAGCCGCGCGGCCTCGCCGGGCAGTCGGTTCGCGCGAGGTTCGCGCGCTCAGCGCGCGCTCACTGAGCGCGCGTGAAGGCGATCGTGCGGCCTTCCTCGGCGCTGCGCATCGCCAGCTCGACGATCGTCATCACATCGACGGCGTCCTGCGGACTCACCGGGAACGGCGTGCCCTCGCGGATCGCGGCGGCGAGCGCGCGGTACAGGTCGGCGTAATTGCCCGCGGCGTTGGGCACGTCGCGGTCGGACTCCTGGCCGTCGTCGGCCATGACGTGCAGTCGGCCCGCTTCGTTGCCGTCGCCGAAACCGGGCTGGCCGGGGCGCAGGCCCGCCTTCAGCTGGTCCTCCTGGGTATCGAGCCCGTTTTTCAGGTAGCTGCCGCGCGTGCCGTGAATCGCGAAACGCGGCGCGTACGCGGCCAGCGCGCTCGCGTGCAGCACGGCGTCGAGGCCGTCGTAGCGCAGCACGAGGTGCGCGTAGTCGGGCGCGCTGGCGTGGTCGCGGCGCGTGTGCACGAAGGCCGTGACCGACTCGGGCGCGCCGAACAGCGCGAGCGTCTGGTCGATCAGATGCGGCCCGAGGTCGTAGAGCAGGCCGCCGCCGCGCGTCGCGTCCTCGCGCCAGCGCTGGCGCACCTGCGGACGGAAGCGGTCGAAGTGCGATTCGTAATGCGTGACGCGGCCCAGCTCGCCGTTCGCGATCAGCTGCTTGACGGTGAGGAAGTCGCCGTCCCAGCGACGGTTGTGGAACGGCGCGAACACGAGGCCGCGCTGCTTCGCGATGGCCGCGAGCGTGCGCGCTTCCTCGGCGGTGAGCGTGACCGGTTTGTCGACGAGCACGTGCTTGCCGCGCTCCAGCGTGCGGCGCGCGAGTTCGTAGTGCGTGTCGTTGGGCGTGGCGATCACGACGCATTCGATCGCGTCGAGCGAGAGCAGCGCGTCGAGATCGGGGACGATTGCGGCGTCCGGATAGTCGGCCTGCGCACGCTCGGCCTGGCTCGTGGCGATGGCGGCAAGCGTGACGGGCAGATTCGCCGTGCCGCTATGGGCGATCACGGGTGCATGGAAGGTCTGGCCGGCGAAGCCATAGCCCATCAGGCCGATTTGCAGCGGTGCTGTCATGTAAGCGCGTCCTCTTTCCAGCGTGGGAGCGGCACGGCGGGTAGCGATGCCGCGGGTGGCGGGAGCCCGTTATTGTGGCACGCACGACGGCGCGCGTGGCGGGGCGCTGCGGGGACGGATCGGCGTGCGGCTGGATCGGCTGGTCGACGCGGCGTGTCGTTGTGACACGACGCTGTGACCTGATGCGCGCGGGATGCGGCGTCGCGCCGTTAGCGGGGCGGCATCGGCGCGACACCGCATCGTGTTAACATCGCGGCTCTCGCGTGAAGGGCCGCCGCGCCATGAGCATCGTCTGCATCATGCGCAGGTCTTGCGCCGCACGCTACCCGGCAGTACCACCCGTTTTTCCAATCCAGCAACGATGTCCGCAGGCCTGAATCCCGCCCAGAACGAAGCGGTGCGCTATCTCGACGGTCCCTGTCTCGTGCTCGCCGGCGCGGGCAGCGGCAAGACGCGCGTCATTACGCAGAAGATCGCCCATCTGATCGAAGCGAAAGGCTTCGAGCCGCGCCATATCGCCGCCGTCACCTTCACCAACAAGGCCGCCGCCGAAATGCGCGAGCGCGTGGGCAAACTGCTCGAAGGCAAGACGCTCACGACGCCCGGCAAGGAAGGCCGCAAGGTGCCGGCGAACCAGTTGACCGTCTGTACGTTCCACTCGCTGGGCGTGCAGATCCTGCGCCAGGAAGCCGAGCATCTGGGACTCAAGCCCCAGTTCTCGATCATGGATTCGGACGACTGCTTCGCCATGATCCAGGAGCAGGTGGGCTCGACCGACAAGGGTTTCATCCGCAAGATCCAGTCGATCATCTCGCTCTGGAAGAACGGTCTCGTCATGCCCGAGCAGGCGCTCGCGACGGCGTCGAACGAGGACGAGCATCAGGCGGCCATCGTCTACCGCAACTACATGGCGACGCTGCACGCCTATCAGGCCGTCGATTTCGACGATCTGATCCGCCTGCCCGCCGAGCTGTTCGCGAAGAACGAGCCGGTGCGCGAGCGCTGGCAGAACAAGCTGCGCTATCTGCTGGTCGACGAATACCAGGACACCAACACTTGCCAGTACGAGCTGCTCAAGCTGCTGGCGGGCCCGCGCGCGGCGTTCACGGCCGTGGGCGACGACGACCAGGCGATCTACGGCTGGCGCGGCGCGACCATCGAAAATCTCGCGCAACTCGGCAAGGATTATCCGAAGCTGCACGTGGTCAAGCTGGAGCAGAACTATCGCTCGACCGTGCGCATTCTCACGGCGGCGAACAACGTGATCGCCAATAACCCGAAGCTGTTCGAGAAGAAGCTCTGGTCCGAGCACGGCATGGGCGACACGATCACCGTCACGCCCTGCAACGACGAGGAGCACGAAGCCGAATCGGTCGTGTTCCGTCTCTCGGCGCACAAGTTCGAGCGCCGCGCGCAGTTCCGCGACTACGCCATTCTTTATCGCGGCAATTTCCAGGCGCGCATCTTCGAGCAGGTGCTGCGCCGCGAGCGCATTCCGTACGTGCTGTCGGGCGGGCAGTCGTTCTTCGACAAGGCCGAAATCAAGGACATCTGCGCGTATCTGCGTCTGATCGCCAATCACGACGACGATCCCGCGTTCATCCGCGCGATCACGACGCCGCGCCGCGGCGTGGGCAACACCACGCTCGAAGCGCTCGGCTCGTTCGCGGGGCAGGCGAAGGTGTCGCTGTTCGAAGCGGTGTACATGGGCGGCATCGAGGCGCGGCTGTCCGCGCGCCAGGTCGAGCCGATGCGCGTGTTCTGCGACTTCATGCAGCGCCTGGCCGAGCGCGCCGTGAAGGATCCGGCGACCGTCGTGCTCGACGAGCTGATGGACGCGATCCACTACGAGGCGTATCTCTACGACGCCTTCGACGAGCGCCAGGCGCAGTCGAAGTGGCAGAACGTGCTCGAATTCCTCGAATGGCTCAAGCGCAAGGGCACCAAGCCCGAGCAGGAGATCGGCGAAGACAGCGAGGCGACGGGTTACGACAACACCGACGGTCTCGCCGACACCGGCAAGAATCTGATGGGCCTGATCCAGACCGTCGCGCTGATGTCGATGCTTGAAGGCAAGGAAGAGGACCCGGACGCGGTGCGCCTGTCGACCGTGCACGCGTCGAAGGGGCTGGAGTATCCGCACGTGTTCCTGGTGGGCGTCGAGGAAGGCATCATGCCGCATCGCGGCGGCTCGGAAGACGACATCGTCGACGATTCGCGCATCGAGGAAGAGCGCCGCCTGATGTATGTGGCGATCACGCGCGCGCAGCGCAGCCTGCATCTGAACTGGTGCAAGAAGCGCAAGCGGGCGCGCGAGACGGTGGTGTGCGAGCCGTCGCGCTTCATCCCCGAAATGGGACTCGACGAAGCGCCGCCGCCGACCGCCGAGGAAGCGCCGATGTCGCCGAAAGACCGGCTCGCGAGTTTGAAGGCGCTGTTGCAGAAGGGCTGATCTGATCGCCCGCGCGCACGCGTCCGGCTGAAAGGGAAAGGGCCGCATCGAGTGTCGATGCGGCCCTTTGTTTTTGTTACGCAGTTTGCGGCGCGCGGCTTACTTCGCGGCGCTCACCATGTAATCGACGGCGGCCTTCACGTCGGCGTCCGAGGCGTTCGAGCCGCCCTTGGGCGGCATCGCGCCCTTGCCGTGCAGCGCGTAGTTGTAGACCGTGTCCATCGGGTCCTTGAGGCGCGGCGCCCAGTCGTCCTTGTTGCCGAACTTCGGCGCGCCCAGCACGCCCGCGGCGTGACACGCCTGGCAGACCTGCGTGTAGAGCGCCTTGCCGGCCTGCGCGGCGTCGGCGCTTTGCGTCGCGCCGCCTGCCGCAGGGTTGCCCGAAGCGGCCTGCGGGATCGCGGCGATGGCGGCCGCGGCGGCGGAGGCCTGGGCAGCGTTCGCATCGGCGCCCGATGCGGCCGGCGCTGCCGCCGCTGCGCCCGACGCCGCGTTCGCCGCGCCCGGCGCGGGCTTGGGCGGATCCTGGAAGTTCGCGCCGCCGTGATTGGCCATGTAGGCCACGGCGAGGCCGATTTCGTAGTCGCTGTAGTCGTCGGGGCTGGTGCCGCCGCGCGGCGGCATCGCGCCCTTGCCGGAGAGCGCGGTGTGCCAGAGCGTGTCGTAGCCCTGGGCGATGCGCGGCGCCCAGTCGCCGGCGTTGCCGAACTTCGGCGCGCCCGCCGCGCCGCTCGCGTGGCAGGCGGAACAGACGGCCTGGTAGACCTGCTCGCCGGTCTTGTAGACGCGCGGCGCGTTGGCGTCGCGGATCGACACTTGGGCGATCGGCGCGATGCGCGAGGCGACTTGCTGGGCGGAGAGTTCGTCGGTGCCCGCGCCGGTGCGCGTCGTGTTGTCGACGTAGTAGGCGAGCAGAACGATGATGACGATAGGGACGGCAAACCCGGCGATGACAGCGGCGATCAACTGGCCGGGCGTTTTGATCGGGGCTCCGTGGGGTGCTTCGCTCATGCTTGTCTCGACTCCCGTTGGTATTGTGGTGAGCGGTACAGCAGGACGGCAACGGCCTTGCGAATGATCAAACAGGAACGATTATAGACGCAAGGTTTCGCGCCCGGTGGCGGTGCGCGGGGGCGCTTAAGCGGGCGTTTACCCGCATCTTTGCGCTTGTCTTGCCTGCTTTACCGGGGGTTGGGCGCGGTGGGGCGTTGGCCTTGGTACGCGGCTGCTGCTTAAAAAGCGTCGGATCATAGCGCATCGGGCGCGGGTGTCGTCGCATGGGTTTGCGCGTGTGGGTGCGTTTGCCTGGGGGTGCGCGTACACCGCTGCCGGCCCGGTCCCGGCGGCCCGCGCGCGGTGGACGTTGTCATCGAAACCGGGTATCCTCTCGGTCTCTACGGCGCTGCTATCCCCGTATTTTGCGGTCTGGCTGGCAGCGCTTTCGCACGAATGAGCCTGGGTGTTTCTCCTCCACGCCAGTTCGCGCGAGTCACGCGCCCGTAGCTCAATGGATAGAGTACTGCCCTCCGAAGGCAGGGGTTGCTGGTTCGATCCCAGCCGGGCGCGCCAGAATTTGCGTATCACGTCGGAGTAGCAGATCAAACTGCACAAAGCCGCACCGACCCGCATCAAGCAAGGCCCTATGGCGCAAGCCTGGGGCCTTTGTTTTTTGCGCTCCCCTCACACACCCAGCCACTGCGCACACGCCGCGCGCATGCGCTCCACCACCGCGGGCCACGGCTCCTCGCGTCCTCGTCTGAACAGCCGCACCGTCTCGGGATACCACGGCGAGTCGTCGCGGCCATGCATCCAGCGCCAGTCGACGTCGTACGACGGCAGCAGCACCCAGCACGGTTTGCCGAGCGAGGCCGCGAGATGAGCGGTCGACGTATCCACGCAGATCACGAGATCGAGTTGCGAAATGAGCGCGGCCGTGTCGGTGAAATCGTCGAGATCGGCGCCGAGCGGCAGAATCGGAAAGCAGGCGGGCAGCGACAGCGCCTCGTCTTCTCCCGCGCCTTTTTGCAGACTCACGAACTTGGCGCCCGGCAGCCCCCAGAGCGGCGCGAGTGCGTTGAGCATCGGCAACGAGCGGTGCGCGTCGTTGTGATGTTTCGGATTGCCTTTCCAGACCAGACCGATGCGATGTCCCGTGCCGAGATCGGCGAGGCGCGCGCGCCAATGTTCGACGCGTGACGGACACTGCGCGATGCGCAGCGGCGGCGGAATCGTGTCGAGTGTGGTGCCGAGTCGCAGCGGCGCGCTCAGCGGACTGATCCAGCAATCGAATTCGTTCGCGCGCGCGAGCGCGGCTTCGTGGCTGAGCACGACGTCGACGCCTTCGACTTCCGCGAACAGGCGATGCAGCGGCGCAACGCACGCAAAGGCCACGCGCGCCGTGCCGCGTGCCTTCAGCGCGTGCAGATATCGGCCGAACTGCAACATGTCGCCGAGTCCGTCTTCCTGCCAGACCAGCAGCGTCTTGCCGGTCAGCGGCTCGCCTTGCCAGCGCGGGCAAGGCAGCATCGACTGCGTGGCGTGCGGCGCGAAGCCGGGCATGCCATAGCGACATTCGTATAGCAGAAAGCCTTCCTCGAAACGCCCCACGCTGATGAGCAGCGTGGCGAGCCGGAACATCGCATCGCCGTAATCGGGGCGCAGCACGAGCGCGCGGCGATAGGCGCTTTCGGCGTGATCGAGCTCGCCGAGCTCCTTCATGATGCTGCCGATGTTGAAGTGCGTTTCGGCCATGTCGGCGCGCAGCGTGAGCGCGTGATGAAACGCGGCGAGCGCGTCATGCAGACGTCCGAGCGCGAGCAGCGTGCAGCCGAGATTGTTGGCCGCTTCGACGCGGTTCGGCGCGAGCCGCAGCGCTTCTCGATAGGCCGATTCCGCTTCGGCCACGCGCTCGGTCGTGTGCAGCACGCAACCGAGGTTGTAGTGCGCGTCGGCGAAATCGGGGCGCAGCGCGAGCGTTTGCCGGAAGGCGTTTTCCGCTTCGGGCAGACGCTTGAGCGCCGTGAGCACGCAGCCGAGATTGTTGAGTGCATCGGCGAAGTCGGGGCGCATCTGCAATGCGAGGCGGCAGGCCAGTTCGGCTTCGGGCAGACGGCCGCGCGCCTTGAACAGCGCGGCCAGATTGTTCAGCGCCTCGGGGAACTGTGGTTGCGCGAGCAGCGCCTGACGATACGCTTCTTCGGCCTCGTCGAACCGCCCGCGCTCGCACAGCAGATTGCCGAGGCTGTTGCTCGCCATCGCGCACTGTGGATCGGCGGCGAGCGCTTCGCGATACGCCGCTTCGGCCTCGTCGAGCCGGCGCTGGTCGTGCAGCACCGCGCCGAGGTGGTAGCGCGCGCCGACGTGTCCCGGTTCCAGTGCGAGCGCCGCGCGTTGCGAGGCCTCCGCCGAGGCGTAGCGGCCAAGACGCTGTAACACGAGGCCGCGATGATGGTGAGCGTCGATGTCGTCGGGGCGCAGCTCGGTCAGGCGTCCATAGGCGGCTTCCGCTTCGGCAAGCTGGCCGAGTTGCGCCAGCGTCGCGCCCAGTCCGCGATAGCCCTCGGCGAAATCCGGCGCCGCTTCACTACAACGCACCCAGAACGCTTTCGCCCGTTCGGGCTCGCCCGCGCCCGACGCGCAGGTGGCGGCGAGCTGGAGCGCGTGCGCGAGCGCGGCGTCATTGGCGCTTGCCGTTTCGCCGACGATCGGGGCGAGCAGGGCCAGGGCATCGGCGAATTGCTGGCCGGCGCAGAGCGTCGTGGCGTCGCGCAGGATGGCGTCGTGCGAGCGGAGGGGCGTGCGTGTTGCGGTCACGGTGGTCGAGGCAGGAGCAGGACGCCCAGATTAAGCGAAGCGCGCGTGCCGCGGCGGCCGGAATTGAGCGCGGAGCACCGCCCAATTCCGGCAATCGCGCGGGCGCATTAATCACTTTTCAGGCTGTAAGGTGAATGCCGTCGCAATGCCGGAGCAATGGCGTTTCAAATACGCAATTCGCATTGCCGCATATAAAACCGTATCAGGAAGCCATCGGCGCGCATCTTCGTCGAGCACGGTGCGATCGCCGGGAAAGCCCGCCACGCGGCGCATCGGCGGGGATGGCGCGGCTCCCCTGCAAGCAAGATTCAGGAAGGTGCTAAAGATTTTCCGGCCAGGGTCGTTATCACAAACAAGGCGGCCGGCCATCGCACCGCTGCCGTTACCAGGGCTGACTGGCCCCATCTGGAGAATATCCATGCTTGGAATCAATACCAACATCAACTCGCTCGTCTCGCAGCAGAATCTGACGGGCTCGGGTAGCGCACTTTCGCAGGCGATCACGCGCCTCTCGTCGGGCAAGCGCATCAACAGCGCAGCGGACGATGCAGCAGGTCTGGCGATCTCGAACATCATGCAGACCCAGATCAACGGTCTGAATCAAGGCGTGTCGAACTCGAACGACGGTACGTCGATGGTCCAAACCGCATCGAGCGGTCTGGCTTCGCTGACGAGCAGCCTGCAACGTATCCGCCAGCTCGCTACGCAAGCAGCGAACGGTTCGATGACGGACGACGATCGCGCGGCACTCCAGAAGGAAGTGACGCAGCAGATCTCGGAAGTGAACCGTATTGCGTCGCAAACGACGTACAACGGCATGAACCTGCTCGACGGCTCGATGGGCACGGTCACGTTCCAGGTCGGCGCAAACGTCGGTCAGTCGATCACGCTGAACCTGTCGCAAGACATGTCGTCGGCCAACCTCGGCACGGGCGTTCCGCAAGCTGGCAACACGCTGGGTTCGTTCACGAACCTGTCGCTCGACTCGACCGGCGCGCTGAGCTCGGACGCTGGCGGCGCAACGACGGCTGGCCCGGCAACGATCACGACGATCAACGTTCTGTCGGACGGCAGCGGCGGCTTCACCCTGACGGACCAGAACAACCAGGCTGTCAGCTACGCGGACGTCTCGGCTGCCTTCTCGGGCGCAGGCGTCACGTCGGATGCGAACGGCAACGCCGTCATCGATTCGAGCGCAGCTTCGGCAGGTGCAGCAGGTTCGACGTTCGCTTCGGCTATCGACACCGCCATGTCGGGTGCGAGCACCAGCGTCGGCTTCACGTCGGCAGCTGACGACGCAGTCGGCGCACAGATCGACTACCTCAACACGACGTCGAAGGTTTCGGACATCAACATCAGCACCGCTAGCGGCGCAAGCATGGCGATGGAATCGATCGACAACGCGCTGACCACGCTGAACAACCTGCAGGCAACGCTCGGCGCGGCACAAAACCGCTTCAGCGCGATCGGCTCGACGCAGCAAGCTCAGTCGACCGACCTGGCAAGCGCACAGTCGTCGATCCAGGATGCGGACTTCGCACAGGAAACCGCCAACCTGAGCAAGGCACAGGTTCTGCAACAAGCTGGTATCTCGGTGCTGGCACAAGCGAACTCGCAGCCGCAGCAGATCCTGAAGCTCCTCCAGTAAGGCGCTTCCGGCTGCAGGCACCCGGCGCGCGGTTTGATGCGCGCCGGCCGTGCACCCGTCGGGAGGCTCGCCTCCCGATTGTCGTTTCCAGCATTACCGTTTTCAAACCGCACGTTAAACCGCGCTAACCCGCCTTGCCGACGCACGGAGCCTTTTCATGTCCACCGTAACCGGATCCACCACCAGCGCGATCGCGAGTGCCGTCGCTACCACGACAGCCGCCGCCAACGCAACGGTGCAGTCAGCCGCCCAGTCGATCATCAGCGGCTCGACCAATTCGTCGATGGACACCAATTCGCTCGTGACCGCGCTCGTCAATGCGAAGACTGCGGGGCAGGCTGCGACCATCGCCGCCACGCAGACGCAGGACAACACGCTGATCTCGGCCTACGGCACGCTCTCCGCGGCACTTTCCGCGTTGCAGGCAGCCGTCGAACCGCTCAGCGACGGCGCGACGCTCGGCACGTTCTCCACCACGCTGAGCGGCACCGGCGTGACCGCCTCGGCGACCACCGGCGCCATCGCGGGTTCGTACTCGCTCAACGTTTCGCAGGTCGCCACGACCCAGGTGCTCACCTCGGCGGGCTACACCGCGACCACGAGCCTCGCATCCGGCCCGGCGACGATGACGCTCTCCGTCAACGGCAAGTCGAGCACGATCAACCTGACCAGCTCGAACAGCACGATCGCGGGCATCGCGTCGGCGATCAATTCGGCCAGCGACAATCCTGGCGTGATCGCCACCGTGGTGACCGGCTCGGACGGCGCCCACCTGGTGCTGCAATCGTCCTCGACCGGCGCGTCGAACGGCATCAGCATCAAGGTCAACGACACCAATACCGATTCGAGCGGCAACGCCGACGCGCTGAACAACCTCGCCGTGACGACGACCGCCGGCGGAACGATTTCGAGCGCCAGCGACCTCACCGCGACGGACGGCAGCGGCAAGACGTACAACCCCAGCCAGTCGACCATTTCCGGTTCGGGCTGGACCCAGACGCAGGCCGCCCAGAGCGCGTACTTCACGCTGGGCGGCGTGGGCGTGACCAGCGACACCAATGCCGTGAAGTCCGCCCTGACCGGCGTGACGGTGAATCTCACGTCGGCGGCGGTCGGCACGACGCAGACGCTGACGATCGCGCAGGACACCAGCGCGGAATCCGCGGCGATCGACAATTTCGTCACGCTCTACAACACGCTCGTCACGACGGTGAACTCGCTGACGGCGTACTCGTCGACCTCGACTTCGCAGGGCGTGCTGCTCGGCGATTCGACGGTCAACATGATCCAGAATCAGCTCGCGAAGATCGTGGGCAGCGGCGTGGGCACCGGCACGGCGAAGTCGACGCTGGCCGCGATCGGCATCACGCTGCAGGCGGACGGCACGCTGTCGGTCGACGACACGACGCTCAGCGACGCGCTGCAGAACAACCAGTCGGTCGTGGCGTCGCTGTTCAATCCGACGACCGGCATCGCCGCGCAGCTCGACGACAGCATCACGAACTACACCTCGGCCGGCGGTATCATCCAGAACCGGACGGACGCCATCAACTCCGATCTGACGAGCCTCACGAACCAGCAGACGCAGCTCACCTCGTGGCAGGCCCAGCTCACCAGCATGTACACGGAGAAGTTCTCCGCGCTCGACACGCTGATGGCGACGATGAACAACAACTCGCAGTACCTCACGCAATTGTTCGGCGGCACCAACAGCGCAGGTGCGCTGGCCACCAACAAGAGCTAATGCCCGGCAGGGAGCGAACCATGCAGAACGCAAGCACGATCGAGCGCATCTGGGCGATGACGAAAGACCTCGAGCAGGCGGCCGCCGTCGGCGAGTGGGAACGTGCAACGCAGCTTGCGATGGAACGCTCCCCGTTGCTGATGTCGCTCGGTGCGCAGCCGCCGCAGGAATTCATGGCGCGTCTGCGGATGATCCACGAGATCGACGCACGCATCGTCGAAGCCGCGCGTTCCGCGCAGGTCGCGCTCGGCAGCGAGTACCAGGCGAGCATGCAGGCAAGCCGCAATGCGGGGCGTTATCTGAGCATGGCGCGCTACTGACATTACTGAAGCGCTGCCCGCTGCGTCCTTCGCGGCGCACGCATCGTCATCGAGCCCGCCTTGCGCGGGCTTTTTTGCGTCCGTCGTGAATGGGCGGGTCTTTCGTGCCGTCCGGGAGCCGCCCGCACGCGCGCCTGGCGCGGCAGAAAAGCGGGTCGCGACTGCCCGCCATCTGGCGTTCCCCAATTCTCTTCGGTCTCCGCGTGTTTTCGCCGGATTTCTCGCGCGAAACGCGCCTGGAGGGCAAATTAGCGCCCGTTTTGGCGCTAGCTCGGCCCATCGACGCGCGAACCCCCGCCTCATAATTTGACGGTTCCGACTTTCCGACGCACGTGCGCCTTTTGTCATGACCGCCTTCCTTACTCCGGATCGCCCGGCCTCGCCTGCGGCCGAAGCGCAGCACAATCGCGACGTGGCGCTCGCCATGCAGAGCGCGATCGAACATCATCGCCAGCAGCAGTACGACGCGGCCGCCGCGCTCTATCGCTCCGTGCTGCAAATCGCGGGCGATTACGCCGACGCGCACTATCACCTCGGCGTGCTGCTCATGCAAACGGGGCGCCCCGCCGATGCCGTGCCGCATTTCGAGGCGGCGCTCGGCCAGGTGCCGAAGAACGGTCAAATCTGGGTCTATTACATCAACGCCCTGGTGGCCAGCGAGCAGACCGAGGCGGCGCGCATGGCGCTCGAACTCGCGCGGCAGCACGGTTTGCCCGAGCCGGCCGTGCAGACGCTGCGCGCGCGCATCGAAGGGGAAGACGAAGCGCCGGTCGCGGCTGCGCCTGCGCCGGATACCGCCGTCGAGGCCGAGGCGAGCGCCGACGATGAGGGCGCGCCCGAGGCGGTGGCCGAAAGCGCATCCGAAGAAGCCGCGCCTGAGTCCGACGAAGCGGACAAGCGCGTGAAACTCGACGTTCGCCGCGCGAGCGCCAAGGAAATTCGCCAGTTCCAGCAACTCGTCAGCAGCGGCAAGCTCGACGCGGCGCTGAAGGCCGGACGTCGCCTGACGCAGCAATACCCGTCGCACGGCGATTGCTGGATCGAACTGGGGCGCGTCCTGCAGAGCACGGGCCACTATGGCGAGGCCGTCGAGGCGGCCGAACACGCCGCCCGCCTGCTGCCGAATCATCTCGCCGCGCAGCTGGTGCTGGCCGACCGGCTGGTGGTGGCGCGTCAGTACGGCCGCGCCGCGGCGCACTGTGAGCGGGTGCTCGAAAAGCATCCCGAGAACGCGGCGCTGCATCGCAACCTGGGTTCCGCGTTGCTGGAACTGGGCCGGATCGACGAAGGCTTCGCCGAACTGCGGCGCGCCGTCGAGCTTGCGCCGAACAATGCCATCGAAATCGACGCGCTCGCGACCGCGCTGGGCAAGCACGGCTTGTTCGACGAAGCGGAAGCCACCTATCGCCGCGCGCTCGAACTGGCGCCGATGCAGGCGTCGACGCACAGCAACCTGCTGTTCTATCTGATGCACAAGCCCGACTTCGACGCGGCCAGCCTGTTTGCGGAGTTCCGCGAATTCGCCGCGCGTCACGAAGCGCCGCTGCTCGGCAAGCGCGTCCCGCACGCCAACGATCGCGATCCGGCGCGGCAACTCCGGATCGGCTTCGTGTCGGGCGACCTGATCAACCACCCCGTTGCGTATTTTTTCCTGTCGGTGCTGGAGCATCTGGCGCGCGATTCGAGCCTGTCGCTGCACATCTACTCGAATTACCTGATGACGGATGCGTTTACGGACCGGATTCGCCGCCACGCGCAGACGTGGACCGAAGTGTTCGGCATGAACGATCAGGCGGTGGCGCAAAAAATCCGCGACGATCGCATCGATATCCTGATCGATCTGTCCGGCCATACCGGACGCAACCGGCTGGTCGCCTTCGCGCACAAGCCGGCACCGGTGCAGGCAAGCTGGATCGGCAATCCGTCGACGACGGGTCTGGATTCCGTCGACTACTATCTGTCGGACCGCTTCGTCACGCCGTTCGAGTCGTTCGAGCGTTGTTTCTCGGAAAAGCTCGTGTTCCTGCCGGCGCTCGCGCCGTTCAAGCCGCACCCTGACGCGCCGGACGTCAATGAACTGCCGGCCCTGAAAAATGGCTACATCACGTTCGGCAGCTTCAGCCGGATCGTCAAGATCAGCAATGACGTCGTGGCGCTCTGGGCGCGCGTGCTGCGCGAAGTGCCGGATTCGCGCATGATCATCGGCGCGGTGGCGGCCAAGGATCAGATGATCAAACTGACGCAGATGTTCGCCGACGAAGGCATCGAGGTGAGCCGCATCAGCTTCCTGAAGCGCGCGGGTGTCACGACCTATCTGCAGCAGCACAATCTGATCGACGTCAGTCTCGACACGTTCCCGTTCGGCAATTCGACCACGACCATGCAGGCGCTGTGGATGGGCGTGCCTACCATGACGCTGCCTGGCGACTCGATGGCGAGCCGCAGCAGCACCGGCTGGCTGTCGCTGCTCGGTCTCGATGCGGCGTTCGTCGCGCAGGACAAGGACGACTTCGTGCGCAAGTGCGCCGCGCTGGCCGCGGACCCGACCGCGCTCGCGATCGTGCGCAGCGAGCTGCGCGAATATTGCCGCCAGTCCGTGCTGATCGACGCGGAGGCGATCGCCCATGCCGCGTCGCGGGCGTTCCGCATCATGTGGCAGCGCTGGTGCGATGGCCTCGCGCCGGAGCACTTCGAGGTGGAGGCGCAAGTCGACCGGACATCGGCTGCGATGGTGGTCGAGGCGGTGCCGGCCGAACTGGCCCCGGCGCCGACCGCCGTCCCCGCACCCGCGCGCGAAGCGCGTCCGACGTCCACCGAGGGCGTGCAGGCCGCTGCCGTCGCCGAAGCGATTGCCGCGACGTCGGCCATCGCTCAGGCGGGCGCCGTTCCGGCCAGCCAGCCAGCGGCGCTGCGACCGTGCTACGAGCAGGTCGTGGTGCTGTGCCCCGTCGTGACCACGGGCGGCCCGGAAGCGCTGCACCAGTTGGCCCATGTCATCAACGCCAACGGCGGCAACGCGGAGATGGCGTACTACGGTCAGGGCTCGAGCCTGATCGAGGACGGCAGCGTCTTGCGCGCGGCCTATGCGCCCAACGCCGAATTCGAGGCCGCTTACGCGCGCTATGCGCCGACTCCGCTGAAACAGGCGCCGCTGACGCCCAGCACGCTGATCATCTTCCCCGAGGTCCAGGCCGCGCGCGCGCGCAAGTTCCCCGGCGCGAAGCGTGCCGTCTGGTGGCTGTCGGTGGATAACGCGATCGGCTCGATACCTGAACTGGCCGACCCGGCCTATGCCGCGGAGCTGCTGAGCGAGCCGGGCATCCTCCACCTTTACCAGTCGGATTACGCGCGCCGCTTCCTCGAACGCCACGGCGCACGCGAAATTCTTCCGCTGTTCGACTTCATCAATCGCGACTATCTGGACGCGGACCTGAGCGCGTCGGCGCCCCCGCGAAAACTCATCGGGCTCTTTCCGCGCAAAGGCGGCGCGCTGGCATCGCGGTTCGTCGGCAAGCATCCCGATCTGCCGTTTGCGCTGATCCAGAACATGTCGCGCGAGCAGGTCCGCGCGACGCTCGCGCAGTGCGCCGTTTATATCGACTTCGGCCACCATCCGGGCAAGGATCGCGTGCCGCGCGAAGCGGCCGTTTCCGGCGCGGTGGTGTTCCTGCACGAACGCGGCGCCGCGAGCTGCTATGCGGATCATCCGCTCGATTCGTTCTATCTGTTCCGCGAACAGGACATCGAAAGCGGGCTGCTGCACGCGAAGATCACCACGGTGCTGGCCCGCCATGCCGAGCATTTCGCGAAGCAGCGGCTGTATCGACAGCGCGTCCTGCTGGAAGTGGACGAGTTCGCACTGCAGGTCAAGACGGCCTTCTTCGAAAAACAGTCACGCACCTGAAGCACCTCGTCAGATGAATATTCTTATCGTTGGCGCCGGCCTGTATGGATCGATTTGCGCGTATGAGCTGGGTCGGCGAGGCCATACGTGCAAGGTGATCGAGAAGCGCGAGCACATTGGCGGCAATGTCTTCACGCGATACGAAGAAGCCGCCGATTGCCATGAGCACGTTTATGGCGCGCACATCTTTCACACCAATTCCGAGAAGATCTGGAATTACGTGCGTCAGTTCGCGGACTTCAATCATTACGTCAATCGCGTCAAGGTTGCGCATGGCGACGCGCTGTACAGCTTTCCGATCAATCTGCTGACGCTGTACCAGGTGTTCGGCACGCGTACGCCGGAAGCGGCGCGCGAGCGCCTCGCGGCCGAGCTCGTGGCGAACGACAACCCTGCGAATATGGAGGAGTTCTGTCTTTCCGCGATCGGGCCGACGCTCTACACGCTGTTCATCGAAGGCTACACGGCAAAGCAGTGGGGGCGGCATCCGCGCGACATGCCGGCCGCCGCGGTGAAGCGGCTTCCGGTGCGCTTCACGTTCGACGACAACTACTTCAATGACCGGTATCAGGGCATTCCTGTCGGCGGCTATACGGCCATCATCGAAAAGATGCTCGAACGTGCCGAGGTGGAAACCGGCGTCGACTTCAACGCCGATCGCGACGCGTGGATGCGCGCGTATGACCTGGTCATCTACACCGGCGCACTCGATGCGTTCTTCGACTATCGATTGGGCACGCTCGAGTATCGCTCGTTGCGTTTCGAGCGCGAGATTCTCCCTGTGCGCGACTTTCAGGGCAACGCTGTCATCAACTACACGGAGCAGTCCGTGCCGTGGACACGTGTCATCGAACACAAGCATTTCGATCTGAGCCTGAAGGCCGACAAGACGCTGGTGACGCGCGAATATCCTGCGGCCTGGGAGCGCGGCCAGATCGAGTACTACCCCGTGAACAACGACACGAACGATGGGCTCTACCAACGCTATCGTGCGCTGGCGGACGCGCTGGGTCACAAGGTCCATTTCGGCGGACGACTCGCGGAGTATCGCTACTACGACATGCACCAGATCGTCGGGGCCGCGCTGGCGTTTTGCAGCCGGGTTTCGGCTTGATGGGACGCGCGGCGGTGCGCGTGTTGAGGTGTGAGGACGCAAGGCGCGGCTAGCGCACGGGCGGCGCGCATCGACGCGGGCGCGGACGGTCATGACCTCCGCGCGACGGTGCCAGGCGTTGTGCGACGGCTCGCTGCAAGCCGACACAAGGCGGCGTATGCTCAGCCGTCTCGGGTCCGCCCGCGCGGCTGGCCCGCAGCCGTTTGCCCACCTCAATCTGGAGCCACCATGGAACAACGCAGGATCGGCACTTCCGCCTTGCAGGTCGCACCGCTCATGTTCGGCGGCAACGTGTTCGGCTGGACCGCCGACGAAGCCACCTCGTTCTCGATTCTCGACGCGTTCACCGACGCGGGCCTGAATTTCATCGATACCGCCGACGTCTACTCCGCCTGGGTGCCGGGCAACGAGGGCGGCGAGTCGGAGACGATCATCGGCAAATGGCTCGCGCGCAGCGGCAAGCGCGACAAGGTCGTGATCGCCACCAAGGTTGCCAAGTGGCCGCGTCATCCGGGGCTTTCGGCCGCAAATATCGAAGCCGCCGTTGAAGATTCGCTGCGTCGCCTTCAGACCGATTACATCGACGTGTATTTCTCGCACGAAGACGACCAGAAGGTGCCGCTCGAAGAAACGCTGGGCGCGTATCAGCGGCTGATCGAGGCCGGCAAGATTCGGGTGGCGGGCGCGTCGAACTACACGGGCGCGCGCATCGAGGAAGCCCTCGCCATCGCGCAGAAACACAATCTGCCCAAGTATCAGATCATGCAGCCGGAGTACAACCTGTACGACCGCGCCGCCTATGAGGCCGATCTGGAGCCCGTTGCGCTGGCCCAGCAGGTTGCGGTCGTGCCCTATTACAGCCTCGCAAGCGGCTTTCTGTCGGGCAAGTACCGGTCGCGCGAGGATCTGTCGAAAAGCGCGCGCGGCTCGCGCGTGGAGAAGTATCTGGATCATCGCGGCATCCGCATTCTCGCGGCGCTCGATTTCGTGGCGGAACGCCACGGCAGCACGCTCGCGGCCGTGGCGCTCGCGTGGCTGATCGCGCGCCCGAGCATTACGGCGCCGATCGCCAGCGCGACGTCGCTCGAGCAACTGGAGAGCCTCGTGGCCGCCGTGCGCCTGAAGCTGGATCCGGCGGATATCCAGGCGCTCAACGAAGCGAGCGCCTGACGGCCGTCCAGTGCCGAGCCGAAAGCCGCGCGCGCCGCGCCGGCCGCGCCGGCCGGTTAATCCAGGTGTCCTAACGGACATGGCGGGCGCGCCCGAGGCCGCCCGCCACGCAAGTCACTGAGTAGAATCAAGAAAGTGTGGTCTGCTGGATATTTTCCTGATATCATTGAGAGTGAATTGAGATCTTTGCCTGTTTTGTTGCCGTGTTCGTTACTGTTGGCGGCCGCAAACCGGCGGTCAGGTGTGTTGCAGCAAGGTCAACCTGATCGCGTTCCGCTGTGAACCCCCTACTTCTCTTTTCCGGCCTCCGTGGCCGCCTTGCCTCTCGTTCCGCCCCAGCGTGGCGAACGACCGGAGGGCCGGCGCGCGAAACGTCATTCGACATTCGCGCCTTTGAACATATCAAGTGTTTTGAGTTAGGAAATACATGACGACGATTCTTCTGAAGGAAAACGAGCCGTTTGAAGTGGCGATCCGCCGCTTCCGCCGCGCAATCGAAAAGAACGGCCTGATCGCTGAACTGCGTGAGCGCCAATCGTACGAAAAGCCGACGGCCGTGCGTAAGCGCAAGAAGGCAGCTGCAGTCAAGCGCCTGCACAAGCGCCTGCGCAGCCAGATGCTGCCGAAGAAGCTCCACTAAGAGCTTTTTCAACGCTTCGGCGTTCCGCCAGACGGCGGCGCATGCTTCGCAAGAAGCTGCGCCGCCGTTTGCATTTCTGCGCGGTTTTTCTCGCGCTGTCACGCCGCCGCTTTATCTGCCCCGCTAGTTAACCGTCACGCCCGGAATTCGCTCAGGTGCCGGCTTGCGCGCGCGATTTCGCGGGTGTGGTCTTGCTCTTGGCCTTCGCTTTGCTCTTTACGCCGCCAAGCGCGGCGCAGGCGTCCCGACAACAGCAATCGCGTTCGTGGTCGTTCACCATGCCCACTGCCTGCATGAACGCATAGCAGATGGTCGTGCCGATGAACTTGCAGCCGTACTTCTTGAGCGCCTTGCTGAGCGCGTCCGAAACATCCGTGGACGTGGGCGCGTCGCGATACGACGCGAGATCGTTCTGAATGGGTGTGTCGTCGACGAATGACCAGATGAACTGCGCGAGCGAACCGTGCTCCGCGCGAATCTGCTGCACGGCGCGCGCGTTGAGGATGGCCGACTCGATCTTGGCGCGATTGCGCACGATCGAGGCGTCCTGCATGAGCGTTTCGACGTGCTTCGGCGTGAAGCGCGCAACCTTGTCGACATCGAATCCGGCGAACGCACGGCGATAGCCCTCGCGCTTGTTGAGGATCGTGGACCACGACAGCCCGGCCTGCGCGCCTTCGAGGATGAGCATTTCGTAGAGGTGCTGGTCGTCGCGCGAGGGCACGCCCCACTCTTCGTCGTGGTATTGCGCGAGTGCGTCGCTCGTCACCCAGTTGCAGCGGTGTGTCACGGTGAATTCTCCTGGCCGGTGGCGCGTGCGGTGATATCCGATCGCGCCAAGCATAGCGGATCGGGCTCGCCGCGCCACCTGGCCATCCGGCTAATTGTGCGAACCGCGCCAAGCCGTTAGTCTCTGCGGCACGGCGGGATTTTGCGGCGACGCGGTCCATCGCTTCACCCTTGATTCGACATTCAACGGCGCGCGCGGCGCGGCAAACACTATGCAGACAGATACCTGGTTGATCGGCGTGGACGGCGGGGGCACCGGCACGCGCGTCGCGCTCGGCAACGCACAAGGCGTGGAGGTCGCGCGTGCATCGGCGGGACCGTCGGGACTGGGCCTCGGCATCGCGCGCGCGTGGGAGTCGATCGAGGAAGGCGCGCGCGGTGCGTTTGCGCAGGCCGGTGCCGCATTCGACTGGTCGCATTGCGTGCTCGGTTGTGGCCTCGCGGGCGTAAACAATCCCGACTGGCTCGCCGCGTTTCTCGGCTCGGCGCCGCCGGTTGCGGGCCTCGCTGTCGAGAGCGACGCCTACACCACGCTGCTCGGCGCACACGGCGGCGAGCCGGGCGTGGTGGTCGCGCTCGGCACCGGCAGCATCGCGGCGGCGCTCGACGCGTGCGGCGATTGCCGTATCGCGGGCGGTTTCGGCTTTCCTTCGGGCGACGAGGCGAGCGGCGCGTGGTTCGGTCTGCGCGCGATCGTCTGGGCGCAGCAGTCGCTCGACGGACGCGTCGAGCCCGACGCGCTGTCGCAGGCGCTGCTCGCGCAGACGCAATCGCGCGACCGCGAGAGTCTGATCGTCTGGCAGTGCGCGGCCAACCAGACCGCCTACGCGAGTCTCGCGCCCGTCGTGCTCGCGCATCGCGAGCATCCTTTCGTGCGCAAACTGCTCGCTGAAGCCGGCGAAGCCATCGCGCGCCTGATCGGTGCGCTCGATCCTGCCGCGTCGCTGCCCGCCGCGCTTGCGGGCGGTCTCGGTCAGCCGTTGCGCGAATGGGTGCCGCAAGCCGTGCGCGAGCGTCTGCGTGCGCCGCTGGCCGACTCCGCGAGCGGCGCGTTGCGGCTTGCGCAGCGCGAAGCGGTTCGGCTCGGGCGTGCCTGAATGCGCCGGAATGCGCCTGAATCGGGTCGAATCCGCTCGATCCGGGTTCAGCGCGCGGCGCGTGCAGCGTGCCGGTCCTCGCCGGGCCGCTGCCACGCCGCCAGGCACAAGGTGCTAGCATTCAGGGTTTCCCCGCTCACCGCCAGAATCGCCATGTACAAGGTCATCGCAACCGATCTCGACGGAACGCTGCTCAACGCCGACCATCAGGTCGATCCGTTCACGGTTGCCACGCTGCAAACGCTCGACGCCCAGGGCATCCGGTTCATCATCGCGACCGGCCGCCATTATTGCGATGTCGCGGCCATTCGCGGCGTGCTGGGCGTGCCCGCGTACCTGATCACCTCGAACGGCGCGCGCGTGCACGCTCCCGACGACGCGCTGATTCACGCAAGCAATCTGCCGGAACCGATGATCCGCCGCCTCGTCGCGCCGGACACCGTCGGCGCGCATGGCCGCGTGATCGTGAGCCTCTACACCGACAAGGAATGGTTCATCGACCGCGACGCGCGCGAGCTGCTCGCATTCCATCAGGACTCGGGTTTCACGTACCGCGTGACGGACGACCTGGCCACGCTCGGCAGCGCGGGCATCGCGAAGGCCTTGTATATCGGCGAGCCGGCCGATCTCGCGCATGTGCGCAGCCGCCTCGAGCGCGAGTTCGGCGACGCGCTCTACATCACCTACTCGCTGCCCGACTGTCTCGAAGTGATGGTGGCCGGCGTGTCGAAGGGCCGTGCGCTGCGCGTGGTGCTCGAGCGTCTCAATGAGCAGGCCGCGCGTTGTGTGGCGTTCGGCGACAACATGAACGACATCGACATGCTCGAAACGGCGGGTCATCCGTTCATGATGAACAACGCGAATCCCGATCTGATCACGCGCCTGCCGCAGGTGCCGCGCATCGGCAATAACTTCGAAGCGGGCGTGGCGCATCATCTGCGCAAGCTGTTCGCAATCGAAGACGAAATCGCGCGCTGATTCCGGCGCGCATTTCAGCGTTCATTCCGCGTTATTTTTTACGCGATTTCCGCGGGTGTCGGCATTGCCGAGGTAAAGGCGCGGCGTTGAAGAATGCGGCGCCTTTACAGCCGTTATTGCGACGCGGGCAGCATCGCGCAGGGACAGTCGTCGGCGCGTCCATCGAGACCTTCGCGGTCGTGCGAGAAACTCGCTCGCGGCTGCTCACCGCTCCAGTCGATACGCACGACGTAGATGCTGTCGAAATCGGCGCTCTTCCATTTCGGCACGTCGGCCGCCTCGCCGCCGTGCTCCGCCACGATCTTGCGCACGAGTGATTCGATCTCGCGATGTTCCCAGCCGATCAGCACGGTGCGTTTGTTCCACGCCGGATCGAGCAGCGTCTTTTCGAGCGCGTCGGTGTGCGAATGGCCGTAGGGCGTTTGAATCGGCAAGCCGAACTGGATGGCGGTTGGCTCGACGGTCGCGAGCGGGCGCACGTAGTAATAAGCGTGGCCGCGATCGTCTTTCTGCTCGCCCGGATCGGGCGCGAACACGGCGTCGGGCTTGCCGTATTTCGCGGCGATCACCGCGGGCAGCGCGAGCGCCCGATTCAATCCTTTGCAATTGAGCTGGCCGAGCCCCGCGTCGGGCTTCTCGCCGTGACGCACGAAAATCAGCGTCTCGACGTCCTGGCCGGTTTTTGCCTCGGCGCTGCTTGCGCCCGAGAGCGCGGTCACAGCCAGGGCCGCGACGATCGCGCAGTTTTTCGCACGGTGCGCCAGCGTCGAATATCGTAAATGCGTCATGCTGGCGCCTTGATTTCGGGGTGATCGGGTCGTCCGATTCTAGCCGAGCCAACGAAAACGGGCGCCGCAGCGCCCGTGATTGTCGCGTGCGGGCGTAGGCTCGCACGTAGCGTGACAGCGTTCGATCAGGCGTCGCGGCGACCCGCGATCAGCGGATACACCACGCCCGCGATCACCGCGCCGATGATCGGTGCGATCCAGAACAGCCAGAGTTGCGAGATGGCTTCGCCGCCCACGAAGAGCGCCGGGCCGGTCGAGCGCGCCGGATTCACCGAGGTATTCGTGACGGGAATCGAAATCAGGTGGATGAGCGTGAGGCACAGGCCGATCGCGATCGGTGCGAAGCCGGCGGGCGCGCGCTTGTCGGTCGCGCCGAGAATCACGAACAGGAAAAACGCGGTCATCACGACTTCGCAGACGAAGGCGGCGGTGAGCGAGTAATGACCCGGCGAGTGATCGCCGTAACCGTTGGTGGCGAAACCGCTGGCGACGAGGTCGAAGCCCGGCTTGCCGGAGGCGATGCACGCGATGACCGCCGCACCGATGGTCGCGCCGATGACCTGTGCGACGATGTACGGCACGAGGTCGCGTACCGGAAAGCGGCCCGCAACCGTGAGGCCGACGCTGACGGCCGGGTTCAGGTGGCAGCCCGAGATATGACCGATGGCGAATGCCATTGTGAGCACCGTGAGGCCGAACGCGAGTGCGACGCCCACGAAGCCGATGCCGAGACCGTGAACCGGGCCGGCGAAGCTGGCGGCGAGCACCGCGCTGCCGCAGCCGCCGAGTACGAGCCAGAACGTGCCGAACATCTCGGCGAAAAGCCGTTTGGATAAGTGCATTGTGTGACGCCTCAATAAGTCATTTGATGGGGCCGCTTATTGCACCGGCTCCAGGAAATGCCAGATTCTAGGCAGTCGCGTAAAGTGTGGGTGTCAAGGATTGTCAATTCTGATGTAATTGTTCTCATTATTGCGACAGATGCGTTCCGAATTTCATCGACAGTGCCAAATGGCTATTTATCGAATATCGCTATAAAACAGTATTAATAGCGATTGCTAATTCGCCGCATTGCGTCTAATCTCCGTTCGAGTCGGTTACATTGACAAAGAAGGGGGGAGGGAAAAATGTCGCAATATTCAGAACTCAAAGCCCAGATCGCACGTCTGCAGGAGCAGGCAGACGAGGCGCGGCGCACCGAAATCTCGGACGTCATCACCATGATCCGGGAGAAGATCGCGGAGTACGGCCTGTCCGCGCAGGACCTCGGCTTCGCCGTGGCCGCCCGGCGCGGACGCCCGCCCAAGAAGGCGCCGCTGCCGCCGCGCTATCAGGACCCGAAGTCCGGCGCCACGTGGAGCGGGCGCGGCAAGCCGCCGAAATGGATCGCGGGCAAGAACCGCGAGCGATATCTGATCGCTTGATCGCGAGGGCGTCCGGTCGCCCGCGCGCGCGTCGTTTTCGTCGCATCGCGTATTTGCTTATCCAATAAAAAGAGCCGCATGATTCATGCGGCTCTTTTTTCGACTGACGGCAAAGCAATGCTAATGCTCGTTGGCAATCGTTGATGCAAATCGCAATTACGCTGCGCGCAAACGATTCACTTTGCGGTTTCTTCCCCTTTCCGGGCATTTATCTCAGAAAGGGGCATGCAGCCTGATTAGCCTCCCGCGGCGACACGGCGCAACATCGGACGGCGAGCCGCTTCGATCAGCGTCGAATAGCTTTCGAGATAATTACTGGCCATGGTGTGCGAAGTGAAACGACGTTCGAATTCCGCGCGAATGGTGTCGCGCGAGAGCGAGTCGATGTTTTGCAGCGCGGCCACGGCGCCCTGCGCGTCTTCGCAGATAAAACCGGTCACGCCCGGCTCGATCACCTCGGGCACCGAGCCGCGGTTGAACGCGATCACCGGCGTGCCGCACGCCATTGCTTCGATCATCACCAGACCGAACGGCTCCGACCAGTCGATCGGGAACAGCAGCGCCTTGGCGCCGGACAGGAACTCGGGCTTCTGCGCTTCGTTGATTTCGCCGACGAACTCCACGTGCGCCTGCGAAAGCAGCGGCTCGATTTCCGTCTTGAAGTAGTCCTGGTCGACCTTGTCCACCTTCGCGGCGATCTTCAGCGGCAGGCCGGAGAGCGCGGCGATCTTGATAGCCGTGTCCACGCGCTTTTCCGGGCAGATGCGGCCGAGAAACGCGAGGTACTCGGGCTTCTTGTCGGTGCGCGGCGTGAGCAGATCCTTCGGCAGGCCGTGATAGATCGTGTTCAGCCAGTTAGCCTGGTGCAGCGGCTGGCGCTGCGAGTCCGAGATCGAAATCACCGGCGCTTGCGGGAACGAGTCGAACACCGGCTGCAATTCGGGCAGGTCGAGACGGCCGTGCAGCGTGGTGACGAACGGCGTGTCGAGCGTCGAGAACAGCGGGAACGGCAGGTAGTCGAGGTGGAAGTGCAGCACGTCGAACTCGTGGGCCATGCGGCGCACGCGTTCGAGCAGCACGATGTGCGGCGCGAGCGCGTCGCGCACGGTCGGGTCGAGGCGCAGCGCGCGCGGCCAGGCGGCCTCCAGCTTTGCCGAGGTGACCGAATCGCCGCTGGCGAACAGCGTCACGTCGTGGCCGAGGTCGACGAGCGCTTCGGTCAGATAGGACACGACGCGCTCGGTGCCGCCGTAGAGCTTCGGCGGAACGGCTTCGTAAAGTGGCGCAATTTGGGCGATTCGCATAGGTCTGATCTCCTTGGCAAAGACCGCGTGGAAGGCGTTTGATGAACGCGGTCACTGCGGTGGTCATGCGGTTTGGGGTTATCCCTGAGTCCGATTATGAAGATTTGAGAACGCGTGACGAGTTGTTTTGCAATCCCTTAATGTTGTTACAGCGGGAAACACCGGCTGTAAGGACGCGTTGCAAAGCGTGACGCGCGAGGCGCAGCGAATGAGCAAACCGCATTCCCGAAAAATCAATAGGTTCCGGCCCTCTGAAATAAAGGCGAATGACCGTGCACATCTCTGTTACGCGTCAATGAATTCGCTTTTATAATCTCCAGAGGAATGCGGCGGTTATGCCAATAACATCGTTAGTTGCCCTTCCTCTCGCCCCTTTTGCTTCTTTGTCAGAAAAACACCTACACATTAAGCGGTGTTTTTCTTGCATCGCGTCGCGGCATCCTTCCGATTTTCATTTGGGGCCACCCTAGCCACAATGCGGGGACGACCACTAAACGGGCCGTTCGCCTCGCCTTGCGCTGTTCGCGCTGCGTCGAACGAGCAAACGTTTCCGCACCAGGCCTGACCAGCCGCTACGTTTCGAATTCGGGGGTATCCATGAGCGCGACGACGCAAAGCGACATGCTCAGCGAGATCAAGGAAGTGAATCTGTCGTACCTGTTGCTCGCGCAACGTCTGTTGCGCGAAGACCGGCCGACGGGCATGTTCCGTATGGGCATCTCGGAGCAGCTGGCCGACGTGCTGGCCAATCTCACCTTCGCGCAGACGGTGCGCCTCGCCGCATCGAATCAACTGCTGTGCCGCTTCCGCTTCGACGATCACGCCATCCTTGGCGCACTCGCCGACAAGGGCAAAGCCGCGCAAACGCATTCCGCCATCCTCATGGCCGGCCAGGGCGTCGAGCAGGTCAACTGACCTGCCGCCCGGCTCACCTCGCGGCCCGCTGGTGCCGCGCCCATCCAGGATCCACGCGTGATCCATTCGGGGGTCTATGGCGACACTAACGGCGACGCATGCCGCGGCAGGCGCAGTCTCTCAGGCTGCGCCCTGCGCCCTGCTGGATTCCGCGGCCGGTTCCGCGGATACGAACATCAGCACCGGCGACACCCTGCAGGACAGCGGCACACCCGCGGCGAAGCCGTCCACCCAACCCGCGACGAAGGGCGCAGCGAAGGGCACCACTAAGGGCGCAAGCCGCGGCGCGCCGCGCAGTGTCGTGCTCGAGGTCAAGGAAATCGCACTGGCGATCGAAATGATCGAACTCGGTGCACGCCTGCAGATGCTCGAAGCGGAAACCTCGCTGTCGCGCGACCGCCTGATCCGTCTTTATAAGGAAGTGAAGGGCGAATCGCCGCCCAAGGGCATGCTGCCGTTCTCGACCGACTGGTTCATGACGTGGCAGCCCAACGTGCATTCCTCGCTGTTCTACAACACGTTTCTGTTCATGAGCGGACAGGGACGCTGCGACACCGTGCGCGCGATCGTGAAGAGCTACCGGCTCTATCTCGAACACATGCGTCTGCACGACGAAGAGCCCGCGCTGAGCCTGACGCGCGCCTGGACGCTGGTGCGCTACTTCGCCTCCGGCCTGTTGCAGCTGACGTCGTGTTCGCGCTGCGGCGGCCGTTTCGTCGCGCACGCGCACGATCCGCAACGCGGCTTCGTCTGCGGACTGTGCCAGCCGCCTTCGCGCGCAGGGCGCACGCGCCGCAACGCCGAAGCGGTCCACGCTTCCTGATTGCGGGTGCGCGCGTGCTTCGGCCCGATCCCGCGCATCCAGAAAGGGCGACAGATTGCCGCTGTACGCCACGTCCGGCATCGTCGCGGTTTGCGTCCTGCTTTTCACCGCGCCTTTCACCCCGCCGCCTTGCGCCGTATTGCCCCTCGCCGCCCGCGCCGCGCGGCGCGCTCCGGCGATCCGGCCCTCCAACGTTTGCGTCTGCGAGGGTCGCGTGCGGATCCAATCCCAAAGTTTTTCGCACTGGTGCCGTAAACCCAACTAAGGGCGCGGGCCAATGACGGTCCGCGGCGCATTCTTCCAGTGAGGGTCCGGCAGTGCTGATTATCGTGGGAACACTCGTGACGTTGTTGTCGGTCTTCGGCGGCTATGCGATGGAGGGCGGCCATCTCGGCGCGCTCATGCAGCCCGTGGAAGTGCTGATGATCGCCGGTGCGGGCGTCGGCGCGTTCATTCTCGGCAACGGCATCAAGACCATCAAGGCCACGCTCGGCGTCCTTCCGACGCTCTTCAAGGGCGCGAAGTACAACAAGGACGTCTACATGGAGCTGCTCGCGCTGCTCTATGTCCTGCTCGCGAAGGCGCGCAAGGAAGGGACGCTCACGCTCGAAGCGGATATCGACGATCCGCAGAAGAGCCCGATCTTCACGCAGTACCCGAAGATCCTGGCCGACAAGCACATCGTCGAATTCCTGAGCGATTACCTGCGTCTGATGGTCGGCGGCAACATGAATGCTTTCGAGATCGAAAGCCTCATGGACGAGGAAATCGAAACGCATCACGCCGAAGGCGAAGCGCCCGCGCACGCGCTCTCGAAGGTGGGCGACGCGATGCCGGCGTTCGGTATCGTGGCGGCGGTGATGGGCGTGGTGCACACGATGGCGTCGGCCGACAAGCCGCCCGCGGTGCTCGGCGAGATGATCGCCCAGGCGCTCGTCGGCACCTTCCTCGGCATTCTGCTTTCGTACGGTCTGATCGGCCCGCTCGCCTCGCTCGCCGAGCAGCGCGTGACCGAGTCGACCAAGATGTTCCAGTGCATCAAGGTGACGATTCTCGCGAGCCTGAACGGCTACGCTCCGGCGATCGCCGTGGAATTCGGCCGCAAGGTGCTGTTCTCGACCGAGCGCCCGTCGTTCTCCGAACTGGAAGAACACGTGCGCCGCGTCAAGGCGAAATAAGGCGGGCGGCCCGATGAGCAACAACAAGGACCGCGCCATTGTCGTGAAGCGCGTCGCCCCGAAAAAGGGCGGCCACCACGGCGGTGCATGGAAGCTGGCCTACGCGGACTTCATGACCGCGATGATGGCGTTCTTCCTGCTGATGTGGCTGCTCAGCTCGGCCTCGACGGTGCAGTTGAAGGGCATTGCCGACTACTTCAACCAGCCGCTCAAGGTCACGCTGTGGGGCGGCGATCGCAGCGCGGAAGACTCGTCGATCGTGAAGGGCGGCGGGCGCGACATCTCCTCGCAGGACGACGGCGTCACGCGCCGCAGCGACGGCATGACCGCGCGCACCGACCGCAGCACGGTCAAGCACAACGACGACGAAGCCTCGAAGACGCAGCAAGGCTCGCTCGAGCGCCAGGAACAGGTGCGCCTGCACGATCTGCAGGTGAAGCTGATGGCGGCGATCGAGGCGAATCCGGTGCTGCGCCAGTTCAAGCAGCAGATCCGCATCGATTCGACGCTGCAGGGCCTGCGCATCGAGATCGTCGACTCGCAGAAGCGGCCGATGTTCGCGACGGCGCGCGACGTGGTCGAGCCGTACATGCGCGACATCCTGCAGGCGATCGGCAAGACGCTCAACGACGTGCCCAACCGCATCGTCGTGCAAGGCCACACCGACGCCGTGCCGTACGCGGGCGGCGAGAAGGGCTATAGCAACTGGGAACTGTCGGCGGACCGCGCGAACGCGTCGCGCCGCGAGCTGATCGCGGGCGGCATGGACGAGGCGAAGGTGCTGCGCGTGCTGGGTCTTGCGTCGACGCAGAACCTGAACAAGGCCGATCCGCTCGATCCCGAGAACCGGCGCATCAGCATCATTGTGTTGAACAAGAAGTCGGAAGAGGCGTTGATGCACGACGACTCGACCACGACCACGCTGTCCGACGACGCGGCGGGCTCCGGCAAGGCGCTGTCTGCGGGCGCGCTGATGTCGGGCGGCCCGGCTGGCGGCGCGGCCGGTTCGGCAAACAGCAGCGCGCCGGCGATGCAGAAGCTGCCGCCGCTGCTGTCGGCCGCGCCTGCGGCGAGGCCGGCGGCGGCCGTCGCACCGCCCGCGCCGAATGTAGCACCGGCGGTCGCACCCGAGCTGGCGCCTGCGTTGCCCGCCAGGTCGGAGGCGCCGTGAGGCCGGGGAACGACAGCAACGGGACAACGGCGGCGTGGCAAGCGCGAACGAGGAACGGATGATCCGAAATATTCTGGCGATCGACGATTCGGCGTCCATGCGGGAGATCCTGCGTGCGGCGTTCGGCTCGGCGGGTTACGAGGTCACGGTGGCCAACGACGGCGAGGACGGTCTCGAGCATGCGCTCGCGCAGCGTTTCGACCTCGTGCTCACCGACCTGTACATGCCGCGCATGGGCGGGCTCGACCTGATCAAGCGCTTGCGCGACAACCCGTCGTACCAGGAAACGCCGATCCTCGTCTTGACCACGGAGTCGGATGAAGGCTTCAAGGCGGCCGTTCGCGAGGCAGGCGCGACCGGCTGGATCGAAAAACCGGTGGACCCGGAGCTGCTCGTCGATCTGGCGAGCGCGCTCGGCGAACCGAACACATGACATGAGGCGCGCTGCGGCGGTCGGTTTGCACTGCCAACGGCAGACGCAGCGGCCACCCACGCATTAATCGCGGTGAAAGAGCAATGACTCTCGACATCACTCAGTTCTATCAGACGTTTTTCGACGAGGCGGACGAGCTGCTCGCGCAGATGGAGCAGCTTCTCCTGAACCTGAACGTCGGCCGCCCCGATCCCGAAGATCTGGCGGCGATCTTCCGCGCGGCGCACTCGATCAAGGGTGGCGCGGCGACGTTCGGCTTCACGGCGCTCACCGAGACGACCCACATCCTGGAGTCGCTGCTCGATCGCGCGCGCAACAACGAACTCGTCCTGCGCAAGGACATGATCGACACGTTCCTTGAAACCAAGGACGTGCTTTCCGACCAGCTCGCCGCGTACCGCGCGAGCGCCGAGCCCGACGCGGCGGCCGCAGCGGCCGTGTGCGCGAAGCTCGAGCGTCTCTACGCGGAAAGCCGCGGTCTGCCCGCCGCCGAGGCGGCGCCGGCGCCCGTGGTGGCCGCGCCCGCGCCGATCGCGCCGCCGCCCGCACCGGCGATGGACAGCGAAGAAGATCTCGACGCGGCGTTCGAAGCGAACCTGCCGTCGGCGCTGGCTGCCGCCGCGCCGGCCGCGGCTGTCGCGGCCGGCGGCGCGCCCGAGCACGTCGTCGACGAGGCGATGCAGGCGACGCCGACCGCGCCTGCGGCACCCGCAGCGCCTGCGGCACCGGCCGCTGCCGGCGCCGAAGGCCCGCATCTGCGCATCACGCTGCGCAAGGTCGACGCGAAGGATCAGGAACTGCTCGCCGAAGAACTGGGCAACCTGGGCCGCATCGTCGGTCAGCTCAAGACCGGCGACGACATCACGCTCTGGCTCGAAACCGACGTGCCGTCCGACGACATCGTCGCGGTCTGCTGCTTCGTGATCGACGAAAGCCAGATCTCGATCGGCCGGGGTTCCGCGCCGCAGGACGACGCGCCCGCCGAACCGGCGCCGCTCGCCCAGATTCCCCCGGCGCCCGCCATGCCGGCCGCGCCCGCACCTGTCGCCCCCGTCGCAGCCGCGCCGGCGGCTCCGGCAGTCGCGGCTGCGCCCGTGGCCGCACCGGCTGCGCCTGTCGCCGCGCCCGCTCCGGCGGCACCGGCCGCCGCCGCGCACGCCGACCACGAACGCAAGGCGCGTCCGGCCGCCGCCGCATCGGCGGAAGGCAGCTCGATCCGCGTCGGCGTGGAGAAGGTCGACCAGTTGATCAACCTCGTCGGCGAGCTCGTGATCACCCAGGCGATGCTGGCGGAAACCAGCAGCGCCTTCGATCCGGCGCTGCACGACCGCCTCTTCAACGGCATGGCGCAGCTCGAGCGCAACGCGCGCGATCTGCAGGAAGCGGTGATGTCGATCCGCATGATGCCGATGGATTACGTGTTCAGCCGCTTCCCGCGTCTCGTGCGCGACCTCGCCGCGAAACTGGGCAAGGAAGTGGAACTGGTCACGTTCGGCCAGGCGACCGAACTCGACAAGAGCCTGATCGAGCGCATCATCGATCCGCTGACCCACCTCGTGCGCAACTCGCTCGACCACGGCATCGAAACCGTGGAAGCGCGCCGCGCGGCAGGCAAGGACGCGACCGGCCAGCTGGTGCTGTCCGCCGCGCACCACGGCGGCAACATCGTCATCGAAGTGAGCGACGACGGCGCGGGTCTGCGTCGCGACAAGATTCTCGCCAAGGCGGTCAAGCAGGGCATGACGGTCAGCGACACGATGACCGACGAGGAAGTCTGGAACCTGATCTTCCTGCCGGGCTTCTCGACGGCCGAACAGGTCACCGACGTCTCGGGCCGCGGCGTGGGCATGGACGTGGTCAAGCGAAACATCCAGGCGATGGGCGGCCACGTGGAGATCAGCTCGCACGCGGGCAAGGGCAGCACGACGCGCATCGTCCTGCCGCTCACGCTGGCGATTCTCGACGGCATGTCCGTGAAGGTCGGCAACGAGATCTTCATCCTGCCGCTGAACTTCGTGATGGAGTCGCTGCAACCGCGCCACGAAGACATCTACACCGTCACCAACGGCGACCGCGTGGTGCGCGTGCGCGGCGAATATCTGCCGCTCGTCGCGCTGCACCAGTGCTTCAACGTCGATGGCGCGCGCACGGATCCGACGCAGGGCATCGTCACCATCATGGAGACGGAAGGCCGCCGCTTCGCGATGCTGATCGACGAACTCGTCGGCCAGCAGCAGGTCGTGGTGAAGAACCTCGAAACGAACTACCGCAAGGTGCACGGCATTTCGGCGGCGACCATTCTGGGCGACGGCAGCGTCGCGCTGATTGTCGACGTGGCCGCGCTGAACCGCGAAACGCGTGCGTCGCACGGCGTGGGGGCGGGCATGAAGGGCGGCGCCAACGCGGGTTCGTTCCAGGAATTCGCCTGAGAGCGTGCGTGCGATTGATAGCCGATCGAAACACAACGCATCAACCAACCATTTCCCAACCGTTCAGGGGCTAACGTGGCAGAAGTCCAATCCATCCAGGGCGGCGGCGCGCAGGGCGCAGTCGCTGGCGCGCACCGCCGCGACGCGCAACAGGCCGACGCAGGCGGTCAGGAGTTCCTCGTCTTCACGCTGGGCGCGGAAGAGTACGGCATCGACATTCTCAAGGTCCAGGAAATCCGCGGCTACGAGAGCGTCACGCGCATCGCCAACGCGCCCGATTTCATCAAGGGCGTGATCAATCTGCGCGGCATCATCGTGCCGATCGTGGACATGCGCATCAAGTTTCACCTGGGCCGTGTCGAGTACGACCACCAGACCGTCGTGATCATCCTGAACGTCGCGCATCGCGTGGTGGGCATGGTGGTGGACGGCGTGTCCGACGTGCTCACGCTGCAGGCCGACCAGATCATGCCCGCGCCGGAGTTCGGCGCGACGCTCACGACCGAGTACCTCACGGGTCTCGGCACCGTGGACGGCCGCATGCTGATCCTGATGGACATCGAGAAGCTCATGACGAGCCGCGAGATGGAACTCATCGAGGCGCTCAGCGCTTAAGCGGTCGCGAGCGATCGCAGGCAGTCGCAGGCAGTCGCAGGCAGTCGCAAGCGGGCACGGTTGATACAGGCACGGACAGGTACGACAGGGCAACAAGGCGAGGTAGCTTCGGGGGTGAGGCCGCAAGGCCCGCGTTAGAGGAAGAGCGGAAAGCCGCCGGCATCAGACCGGTCAGAGCGGCGCACCGCCATGACCTTCGACGCGCCCGCGGCACCACGGCGAAACGGCCCGCCAACGTCGCACAGGACAGGAGCAAACGATGTTGCACAGATGGTCGATCCGCACGACGCTCACGGGCGTCGGGGTCATTCTCCTGGCGCTGACCGTGCTGGTCGGCGCGCTCGGACTCGTCGCGCTCGGCAACGCGGGCGATTCGCTCGCGACGATTGCGCGCGGCGATCTCGTCGCGATGCATTCGCTCAACGACGCGTCGTCGTATCTGCTGCGCTCGCGCGTGTCGCTCGACCGCGCGAATTCGCTCTACGCGGCGGGGCAGAACGACGAGGCGAAGAAGGTCATCGACCGCGCCGACGTGCTGCTCGGCAAGTCGAACGACGCGTGGAAGGTCTTCCAGTCCGCGCCGAAGGCCGGCATCGACGCCGCCACGCTCGACACGCTCAACACCAAACGCGCGTCGCTCCTCAGCGACGGCGTGCAGCCCGAATTCACGGCGCTGCGGGCCAACGATCTGGCGGCGTATCACGCGATCGCCGACACGAAGATCAGCCCGATGTTCGTCGATTACGACAACTCGGCGGCGCCGATCGCGCAGCAGTTGCAGGACGGCGCGCAGGCGCGCGAAGAAAGCGCGCGCTCGCAGATTTCGCTGATGCGCACGCTGATCGGCGCGGTGATTCTGGTCGCGCTGGTGCTCGTGGTGGCGATCCGCTTCGCGATGCGCGGCCTGATCGTGCAGCCGCTCGAAGACGCGGTGAAGAGCTTCGAGCGCATCGCGCAGGGCGATCTCACCGAACGCATCGAGGTCTACAGCAACAACGAGATCGGCCGTCTGTTCGCGGGCGTCAAGCGCATGCAGGACAGCCTTGTTTCGCTCGTCTCCGCCGTGCATAACGGCGCGGGTTCGATCGACGTGGGCGCGCGCGAAATCGCGATGGGCAACACCGATCTCTCGCAGCGCACCGAGCAGCAGGCCGCATCGCTGCAGGAGACGGCGTCGAGCATGGAGCAGCTCACCGGCACCGTGCGCCAGAACGCCGAGAACGCGCGCCAGGCGAGCCAGCTGGCCGTGAACGCGTCCGATATCGCGACGCGCGGCGGCGAGGTGGTCGGCGAAGTGGTGCACACGATGCAGGACATCGCCGCGAGTTCGGCGAAGGTCGTCGACATCATCAGCGTGATCGAGGGCATTGCGTTCCAGACCAATATTCTGGCGCTCAACGCGGCCGTGGAAGCGGCGCGCGCGGGCGAGCAGGGCCGCGGTTTCGCGGTCGTGGCCGGCGAAGTGCGCACGCTCGCGCAGCGCAGCGCGGGCGCGGCCAAGGAAATCAAGGAACTCATCAACGATTCCGCCCAGAAGGTGCAGAGCGGCTCGCAACTGGTGGGCCGCGCGGGCACGACGATGGACGACATCCTTCAGGCCGTGCGTCGCGTGACCGACATCATGGGTGAGATCAGCGCGGCGTCCGAGGAGCAGTCGAGCGGCATCGAGCAGGTCAATCGCGCCGTCACGCAGATGGATACGGTCACGCAGCAGAACGCGGCGCTGGTCGAGCAAGCGGCGGCGGCAGCAGCTTCGCTCGAAGAGCAGACGCGCAATCTGCAAGGCGTGCTGGGGACGTGGCGCACGAACGGGGCCGATCGTGGCGATCGTGCGGATCGTGCCGATCGCGGCGCGTCGAACGGCGTCTCGCGCGCACATAACGTAACAAAGCCTTCAGTTTCCGCCGCGCCTGCCGTTGCTGCAAAGACGGATGCGCAGTTTGCAGCGGCGCCCGCGAAGCGTGTGACGCCGACGGCGTCCGCCGCCGCCAAACCCGCAGCCGCAGCCGCTGCCACGGCGACGGGTGCGAAGGCGGCACCGGCCGCGAAGGCGGCGGTACGCGCCGAGCCGCAGGCGGCGCCGGTCAGGGTGGCGGCTTCCGCGAAGGACGATTCCGACTGGGAAACGTTCTGAGCGTGAGCAGGGTCGGCGGCAGAGGCAACGGTTAAAGCAGCAGAGCAGCAAAAACGCATCACGGCAATCATCCACGCAACAACCAAGAAGTAGACACACGCAGACGAGAACGGCAATGCAACTGAGCGCATCATCACGGCAAGAATCGCCCCGCGCCGCTGCCCGCAAGGCAGCGCCCGCGCCGCGCGCCGCGCTTGCGCACGCATTGCAGGCGCTCGGAAGTGCGCAGACACTCGCGGCAATGCGCGCAGCGCGCGTAGGGGCAAGATCATGAAGTCGCTGCGGTTTTCCCGCACCGGAAGCACTACCCAGGCCGATCGCGGCGAGCGTGGCGACGCAACGCGTCTCGCGTCCGGCGCATCGGGCGAAGGCGCCGCGCGCGACTTCGACTTCACGACGGCGGACTTCGAGCGCATCCGCTCGTTGATCCATCGCCGCGCGGGCATTTCGCTCTCGGACCACAAGCGCGACATGGCCTACAGCCGACTCGCGCGGCGTCTGCGCGCGCTCGGTCTCGACAGCTTCCGCGAGTATCTCGACGAACTCGAAAAGCGCAACGACGCGGGCGAGTGGGAAGCGTTCACCAACGCGCTCACGACCAACCTCACGGCGTTCTTCCGCGAGGCGCATCACTTCCCGATCCTCGCGGATTTCGTGAAGCGCCGCCCGCAGCCGGTTTCGGTGTGGTGCTCGGCGGCGTCGACGGGCGAGGAACCGTACTCGATCGCGATGACGCTGATCGAGGCGCTCGGCGACCGCGCCGCCCGCGAGGCGCGCGTGCTGGCCACCGATCTGGACACCCAGGTGCTCGCGAAAGCGGACGCGGGCGTCTACGCCTACGACCAGGTCAAGCACCTCACGCCCGAACGTCTGAAGCGCTTCTTCCTGAAGGGCACGGGCTCGCATGCGGGCCTCGTGAAGGTGCGCCCGGAACTGCGTCAGATGATCAAGTTCGAGCAGCTCAATCTCACCGACGCGGACTACGGCCTGCGCCAGAACTTCGACGCGATCTTCTGCCGCAACGTGATGATCTACTTCGACAAGCCGACCCAGGCGCAGGTGCTCACGCGCTTCGAGCCGCTGATGAAGCCGGACGGCCTGCTGTTCGCGGGGCATTCGGAGAACTTCACCTACGTGACGCAGGCCTTCCGCCTGCGCGGCCAGACCGTCTACGAACTCACGCGTGGACGCGGCGCGGCGACGTCCGCCGCAAGCGCGACGGGTAGCACGGCAAGCAGCGCGACCGGCAGCGCGAAAGCGCCCGCGAAGTCCGAAGCAGGAGCGAGCGTATGAGCACACGCCTGCCGATCGCGACCAATCGCTACTTCGACGCGCACTTCCAGCGCCCCGGCGTGAAGCTGCTGCCGAACGAATTCTTCACCACGAACGAAGACATGGTGCTCGTCACCGTGCTCGGTTCGTGCGTGGCGGCCTGCATCCAGGACCGCACCGCGGGCATCGGCGGCATGAATCACTTCATGCTCCCCGACGACGGCGCCGACGCGGGCACCGCGCCCGTGGGCTCCGACGCGATGCGCTACGGCGCCTACGCGATGGAAGTGCTGATCAACGAACTGATCAAGGCAGGCGGCCGCCGCGAGCGCTTCGAAGCCAAGGTGTTCGGCGGCGCGGCCGTGCTGGCGGGCATGACGACGATGAATATCGGCGACCGCAACGCCGCGTTCGTGCGCCGTTATCTGGCGACGGAAAGCATCCGCATCGTCGCCGAGGATCTGCAGGGCTCGCATCCGCGCAAGGTCGCGTTTTTGCCGCGCACGGGTCAGGTGATGGTCAAGAAGCTGCGTCTGTCGCAGGACACGGGCGTGGCCGAGCGCGAACAGGCGCTCGCCCAGCAGACGGCCGAAGCGCGCGCCGAGCGTCTTGCACGCGCGCGCGCCCGCGTCGAGCTGTTCGGACTCAATGGCGCGGCGCGCCCGGGCGCGCCTGGCGCGGCGGGCGGCGCTGCCGGCAACCACTTTTCAACATCCACGCCGCAGCCGGCGCGGCCGCGCGTCGAGCTGTTCGGCGCGGGCTCGACCCCGGCCACGCGGCTTCCCGGTCATGACAACGCCCGGACAGTAGAGGAGGCGTGAACGCTGTGCAAAAAATCAAGGTTCTCTGCGTCGACGATTCGGCGCTGATCCGCAGCCTGATGACGGAGATCATCAACAGTCAGCCGGATATGACCGTCGTCGCGACCGCGCCCGACCCGCTCGTGGCGCGCGAGCTGATCAAGCAGCACAACCCCGACGTGCTCACGCTCGACGTGGAAATGCCGCGCATGGATGGTCTCGACTTCCTCGAGAAGCTCATGCGCCTGCGCCCGATGCCGGTCGTGATGGTCTCGTCGCTGACCGAGCGCGGCAATGAAATCACGCTGCGCGCGCTGGAACTGGGCGCGGTCGATTTCGTGACCAAGCCGAAGGTCGGTATCCGCGACGGCATGCTCGACTACGCCGAAAAGCTCGCCGACAAGGTGCGCGCCGCCGCCCGCGCCCGCGTGCGTCCGGCCGCGCCCGCGCGTGCCCACGCCGCGCCGGCCGCCGGTCATCCGGTCGCCGCGCATGGCGCCGCGCACGCCCCGGCCGCCGCCGCGCCGATGATCAACAATCCGCTCGTGTCGACCGAAAAGCTGATCATCGTCGGCGCGTCGACGGGCGGTACCGAGGCGATCCGCGAAGTGCTGCAACCGCTGCCGCCCGACGCGCCCGCGGTGCTGATCGCGCAGCACATGCCGCCCGGTTTCACGAAGTCGTTCGCGCAGCGCCTGAACGGGCTGTGCCGCATCACCGTGAAGGAAGCGGAGCACGGCGAACGCGTGCTGCCCGGCCACGCCTACATCGCGCCGGGTCACGCGCATCTGCTGCTCGCGCGTAGCGGTGCGAACTACATCGCGCATCTGTCCGACGACCCGCCGGTGAACCGGCATCGTCCGTCGGTGGACGTGCTGTTCCGCTCGGCCGCGCAGCACGCGGGCAAGAACGCGATCGGCGTGATTCTGACCGGCATGGGCCGCGACGGCGCGGCCGGTCTGCTGGAAATGCGCAAGGCCGGCGCGTTCACGCTCGCGCAGGACGAGGCGAGCTGCATCGTGTTCGGCATGCCGCGCGAAGCCATCGCACTCGGGGCCGCCGACGAGGTCGCTTCGCTCGCCGACATGAGCCGCCGCGTGATGACGCGTCTCGCTTCGATGGGCGATCGCGTCCAGCGCGTGTAATATGCCCGCCCGCACCGGGCGCGTACTTTTACGAGAGATCGTGTGGCTTTATAAGGCTTACACGATCGATCACGATTAATTTATCTGGATAGGCGTCGCGCTTGTCTGGATAATTGCCCAGGTTTTAGCCTGGAGGAATGGAACCGAGATGGACAAGGGAATGAAGATTCTGGTGGTGGACGACTTTCCGACGATGCGCCGGATCGTCCGCAACCTGCTCAAGGAACTGGGCTATGCGAACGTCGACGAAGCCGAAGACGGCGCAGCGGGCCTCGCGCGCCTGCGCGGCGGCAACTACGAGTTCGTGATTTCCGACTGGAACATGCCGAACCTCGACGGCCTCGCGATGCTCAAGGAAATCCGCGCCGACGCTTCGCTGTCGCACCTGCCGGTGCTGATGGTGACGGCCGAGTCGAAGAAGGAAAACATCATCGCCGCGGCCCAGGCTGGCGCGAGCGGCTACGTCGTCAAGCCGTTCACGGCTGCGACGCTCGACGAGAAGCTCAACAAGATTCTCGAAAAGATGGCGAAGACCGGGAGCTGACGTGAACGAGCCCATTGATGCGGCGCACGACGGCGCTGCGGAGTCGGGCGATCTCGCGACGGACCGCATCCTCGCGCGCATCGGCCAGCTGACGCGCACGTTGCGCGATTCGATGCGCGAGCTCGGTCTCGACAAGCACGTGGAGCGCGCCGCCGAAGCGGTGCCCGACGCGCGGGACCGGCTGCGCTACGTCGCCAACATGACGGAGCAGGCCGCCGAGCGCGTGTTGTCGGCCATCGAGGTCGCCAAACCGATGCAGGAACAGGTCGAAGCCGACGCCAAGGTGCTGTCGTCGCGCTGGGCGACCTGGTACGACGCGCCGATCGGCCGCGAGGAAGTCCGCTCGCTGATGGACGACACGCGCCAGTTCCTCGACGGCGTGCCGCAAGTCACCACGGCGACGAATCAGCAACTGCTCGAAATCATGCTCGCGCAGGATTTCCAGGATCTGACCGGCCAGGTGATCAAGAAGATCATGGACGTGGTCTATGTGATCGAGCAGCAACTGCTGACGGTGCTGGTCGAGAACATCGCGCCCGAGCGGCGCGAGCAGTTCGCGGCCACGGCCGCGCTGCTGGCGGAGGCGCAGGCTAGCAGCACGGGCAGCCCGGAAGGCCTGCTCAACGGCCCGCAGATCAATCCGGAAGGCAAGACCGACGTCGTGCAGGACCAGGCGCAGGTCGACGATCTGCTCGCAAGCCTCGGTTTCTAAGCCGGGGCAGGAAGGACAGGCAGTACAGGCTGAACAAATCGGAACAAGCGGGAAAGCAGGGCTGGCGCAACAGAACGGAATACACAGGCAGCCGGACGCGGCGGTGAGGTGGGGAACGCCCGCCGCCATGCACGAGACCATGTCGGCGCGCTGCGCCGCAACATGGCTGCGTCTGGCCAAACAGCCATCTGTCGTGTGTAATCTTCGACAGGCATACTAGACAACGAACGCTGTTGTCCCGCCGCGGCGCGTGTCGCGGTGGAGTCAGACAGCGCAGCCAGCCGCTTCCCGTTTTGCCGTCGCCCCGGTTCGACTGCTCGACTTTTCGGCCGGGACGTCGCGCCACAGGCGGGAGCGTGCCACCGAGAGAAAGGGAGGGCCGCCTTGTATCCGCAAGCCTCGTCCGTCGCCTCCGTCGCGACCCGCCGTGCCGGTTCGTCCGGCTCGCGTCTGTCTGTTTGTTCTTCGGTTTTTCAACGCGGGCTTAAGTCCGGGTTCAAGCCCGGGTTCAAGCCGACCGCGAATTCGGCTTCCGCTTCGCATTCCCATTCCGCATTAACGGTTTTTGGCGCACTGCAACACGCCATGGCAGCGCTCGTCTGCGCGGCGGGTGTGCTGTTTGTTGCCCAGCCGGCCAGCGCCGCGCTCGGCGGCGCGCCCATGGCCACGCCGGCCGGCGCGACCGTCGGCGCGCCCAGCGCCGCGAATACGGCCGTGTCCGCCGTCAAGCGCCAGGCCGTGCTGGCGAGCGCCGCGGCGGCGTCCACCACCTCGACGACTTCCGGTACGTCGGCCTACACGGTGCGCGAAACCACGCTCGCCAACGGCACCGTCGTGCGCGAGTATCTTTCGTCGGCGGGCACCGTGTTCGGCGTCGCGTGGAACGGGCCGCAGCCGCCTGATCTCGCCTCGCTGCTCGGCAGCTACTTTCCGCAATATGTCGCCGGCGTGAAGGCCAATCGCGCGGCGGGCGTGCGCGGGCCGGGCGCGGTCGACAGCAGCGCGCTCGTGGTCCATTCGGGCGGCCACATGGGCGCGTTCTCGGGCGAGGCGTGGCTGCCGCAGGCGCTGCCGTCGGGCGTCAGCGCCTCCGACATTCAATGACGAACGGGAGACGACGCGTGTACACCATCGGCATCTCCAAGGCAGTCGGACGCGCCCTGCGCGAAAGTCCCGTCATCGTCCGCGGCGCGTTGCTGGCCGCGTGTTTCGCGCTCGCGGCGGACCTCGCGGCCTGCGGCGGCGGCGGCGGATCGGACAGCAACTCGAGCAGCAGCAGCGCCGGCAACACCTCGCAACTGCCCGCCGGCCCCACGCAGCAGCCCATCGCCGTCGGCGCCGCCAATACCGTGGGCGTCACGGTCAATGCCGGCATCACCGGCAACATGCCGAACATTCCCACCATCAGCGTGACGGTGTGCGCGGCCGGCACGAGCACCTGCCAGACCATCAACAACGTTCAGGTCGATACGGCGTCGTACGGGCTGCGCATCGCCGCTTCCGCGCTCAACAACACGATGACGAGCGCGCTGCCGCTCACGACCGCGTCCTCGGGCGGCACGCTCGCCGAGTGCACGGCGTTCGCCGACGGCTACACGTGGGGCACGGTGCGCAACGCCGACGTGACGATCGGCGGCGAAAAAGCCAGCAACATTGCGATCCAGGTGATCGGCGACCTCAGCACGAGCAGCGTGCCGCAAGCCTGCGCGAGCTACGGCAGTTCGCAGAACTCGACGCAGGATCTGGGCGCGAACGGGCTGATCGGCATCGGCGTGGCGCCGTGGGATTGCGGCTCGCGCTGCGCGACCAACATCAGCAACAGCAGCAGCTACTACAGTTGCCCGGGCGGCACCAATTGCAGCACCGTCGCGGTCGCGACCAGCGCGCAGGTCGCCAATCCCGTCGCGCACTTCGCGACCGACAACAACGGCGTGATCCTGCAGATGGCCCCCGTGTCGCAGACGGGCCAGGCCAGCGCGACCGGCACGCTGGTGTTCGGCATCGGCACGCAGTCGAACAACACGATGAGCGCCAGCCAGAGCTTCGCGACCGACCAGTGGGGCGATGTCGTCGGCAACTACAAGGGGCGCTCGCTCGCGGCGTTCCTCGATTCGGGTTCGAACGGCCTGTTCTTCAACGACAGCTCGATCGCGCAGTGCGGCGGCAATCTCGGCACCTTCTATTGCCCGTCCACGCCGCTCGCGCTCTCGGCGACGCTGACCGATCTCAACAACAAGTCGGCGACCGTGAACTTCAACGTGGTGAGCGCCCAGGTCCTGCTCGGCAGCGGCAGCAATTTCGTCGCGAACGATCTCGCGGGCGAGTTCGGCTCGAACGCGAACCTCGACCTCGGTCTGCCGTTCTTCTACGGCCGCTACGTCTATTACGGATACGACCAGACCGCCACCGGCGGCACGCAAACGCCTTACTTTGCGTTCTGAGCGCTCTGAACGCCTGAGCGCCCTGAATGCCTGAACGCCCGAATGCCTCGCGCCGCCCCCACGCGGCGTGAGGCGATTCCGTTCATTCCCTCATTATTGCGACGACCCACCACGCCCGCGTCAAACCCGCGCTAAACCCGCCCGCGCGCCTTCCCGCGCCGGTTCCGGCCGCCCATCCGGCGAAATACCCCGGTTTCACCGCCTTACTCCGCCAATCGCCGCTTGCTCCGCGCGGCAATAATCGCTCTCACTGAAAAAGGCTGTGCGCCGTCACCGTTGGGGTGGCGGACCGCGCGCGGCGCCGACCGGAGCATCCGTGGCAGAGGACAGCGACCTCGAAAAAACCGAATCAGCCACTCCCAAGCGCCTCGAAAAGGCGCGTGAGGAGGGGCAGGTTGCGCGTTCGCGGGAGCTTTCCACGTTCGCGTTGCTGTCGGCGGGATTCTTCGGCATCTGGCTGCTGTCGGGCACGATCGGCGAGCATTTGCAGGCGATGCTGCGCGGCGCGCTGACGTTCAACCACGACAGCGCTTTCGAAACCAAACGCATGCTCACGGGCGCCGGCGTGGCCTCGCGCGAGGGCTTGATGGCGCTGTTCCCGGTGCTCGCGCTCACGGGCGCGGCCGCGCTGCTCGCGCCGATGGCGCTCGGCGGCTGGCTCTTTTCCACCAAGTCGCTCGAATTGAAGTTCGACCGGCTGAACCCGATTTCGGGTCTCGGCCGCATCTTCTCGATCAACGGTCCGATCCAGCTCGGCATGTCGATGGTGAAGACGATCATGGTCGGCGCGATCGGCGGCTCGGCCGTCTGGAATCGCCGCGACGAGATTCTCGGCCTCGCGATGCAGCCCGCGCCGCGCGCGTTCGCCGATGCGTTTCACCTGATCGCCGTGTGCTGCGGCACGACCGTCGCGGGTATGTTCGTGGTGGCCGCCCTCGACGTGCCGTATCAGCTCTGGTCGTATCACCGCAAGCTGCGCATGACGAAGGAAGAAGTGAAGCGCGAGCATCGCGAGAACGAAGGCGATCCGCACGTGAAGGGCCGCATTCGCCAGCAGCAGCGCGCGATGGCGCGCCGCCGCATGATGGCGCAGATTCCGAAGGCCGACGTGGTGGTGACCAACCCGACGCACTTCGCGGTCGCGATCCAGTACACCGACGGCGAAATGCGCGCCCCGAAGGTCATCGCCAAGGGCGTTAACCTCGTGGCCGCGCGCATCCGCGACCTGGCCACCGAGCACAATGTGCCGCTGCTCGAAGCGCCGCCGCTGGCGCGCGCGCTCTATTACAACGTCGATCTGAACCGCGAGATTCCCGGCCCGCTCTACGGCGCGGTCGCGCAGGTGCTCGCGTGGGTCTATCAGCTCAAACGCTTCCGCGAACACGGCGGCGACGTGCCGATGGCGCCGACCGATCTCGACGTGCCGGCCGACCTCGACAAGGGCGCCGTGAGCGACGACGACGCCGCCGAAGAGGCCGACGACGCGCTCTCGCCCGAGGATCGCGCAGCCGCCGACGCCGCGCGCAACGCCAACACCACCGCATCGAACCCCGCAGGCCGCGCCGACACCGCGCGCGGCGGCAATGAAGGAGCAACAGAATGAACGCCCGCACCGGTTTCCTGTCGCGGCGCCCGGAGGTGCTGCAAAGCACGAATCTGCGCGCGCTGGCAGGGCCGATCCTGATCTGCATGATCCTCGGCATGATGATCCTGCCGTTGCCGCCGTTCCTGCTGGATCTGCTGTTCACCTTCAATATCGCGCTTTCGGTGATGGTGCTGCTCGTCAGCATGTACACCATGAAGCCGCTCGATTTCGCGGCGTTCCCGAGCGTGCTGCTGTTCTCCACGCTGCTGCGCCTGTCGCTGAACGTGGCGTCCACGCGCGTCGTGCTGCTCGAAGGCCACACCGGCCCCGGCGCGGCCGGTCAGGTGATCGAGTCGTTCGGCCACTTCCTCGTCGGCGGCAACTTCGCCGTGGGTATCGTGGTGTTCGTGATCCTGATGGTGATCAACTTCATGGTGATCACGAAGGGCGCGGGCCGTATCGCGGAAGTGTCGGCGCGCTTCACGCTCGACGCGATGCCCGGCAAGCAGATGGCGATCGACGCCGATCTGAACGCCGGTCTCATCAACGAAGAAGCCGCCCGCAAGCGCCGTACGGAAATCGCCCAGGAAGCCGAGTTCTACGGCTCGATGGACGGTGCGAGCAAGTTCGTGCGCGGCGATGCGATCGCCGGTCTGCTGATCATGGCGATCAACATCATCGGCGGCCTGATCGTCGGCGTGGTGCAGCACGGCATGCCGTTCGCGGCGGCGGGCGAGACCTACACGCTGCTGACGATCGGTGACGGTCTCGTCGCGCAGATCCCGTCGCTCGTGATCTCGACGGCCGCCGGCGTGATCGTCTCGCGCGTGGCGACCAACGAAGACATCGGCACGCAGCTGACCGGCCAGCTCTTCACGAATCCGCGCGTGCTGTTGATCACGGGTTCGATCATCCTGATGATGGGCCTGATTCCGGGCATGCCGCACTTCGCGTTCTTGCTGCTGGGCGGCGGCGCGATCCAGCTTGGCCGCGTGATGAAGAAGGCCGCCGAGGCGAAGAAGGCGAGCAGCGTGCTCGCGGATATCGCGCCGGCCGCCGTCGCGCCGGTCGAGAACACCGAGGCGAGCTGGGACGACGTCACGCTCATCGATACGCTCGGTCTCGAAGTGGGCTATCGCATCATTCCGCTCGTCGACAAGAACACCGACGGCGAACTGCTCAAGCGCATCAAGAGCATCCGCAAGAAGTTCGCGCAGGAAATCGGTTTCCTGCCGCCGGTCATTCATATTCGCGACAACCTGGAACTGCGTCCGAACGCTTACCGCATCGCGCTCAAGGGCGTGGAAGTGGGCACCGGTGAGGCGTTCCCGGGCCAGTGGCTCGCGATCAATCCGGGTCAGGTGAGCGCGGTGCTGCCGGGCATGCCGACCACCGATCCGGCGTTCGGGCTGCCCGCCATCTGGATCGATTCGAACATGCGCGAACAGGCGCAGGTGTTCGGCTACACGGTGGTCGATTCGAGCACCGTGGTGGCGACTCACCTGAACCACCTCGTGGTGACGCATGCCGCCGAACTGCTCGGCCGCCGCGAAGTGCAGTCGCTGCTCGAACGCGTGCAGAAAGACACGCCGTCGCTCGTGGACGACCTCGTGCCGAAGGTGCTGTCGATCACGACGCTGCAGAAAGTGCTGCAGAATCTGCTGGAAGAAGGCGTGCCGATCCGCGACATGCGCACGATCATGGAATCGCTTTCCGAGCACACGCCGCGCTTGACCGACGCGCACGATCTCACGGCGGCGGTGCGCATCTCGCTGGGCCGCGCGATCACGCAGCAGTGGTTCCCGGGCAGCGGCGACATGCAGGTGATGGGGCTCGATGCGAATCTGGAGCGCGTGCTCTCGCAGACGCTGACCTCGGGCCCGAATCCGGGCCTGGAACCGGGCCTCGCGCACACGCTGCTTACGCAGACCGAAGCGGCGATGCAGCGTCAGCAGGCGATGGGCTTGTCGCCGGTGCTGCTGGTGCAGCATGCGCTGCGTCCGATGCTCTCGCGCTTCCTGCGCCGCAGCTTGCCGCAGCTCAAGGTGCTCTCGTATGCCGAGGTGCCCGATACGCGCAACGTGCGCGTGGTGAACGTGGTGGGGACGAACTGAGGGTGAGTTTGCAGTGAATTTCTGGAAAGCCCGCCGGGAGGTTTCTGGCGGGCTTTTTTGCGTCATGGCTGCGGTTCAGCGCAGACGCGTATGCGCCTTGCGGTACGCCTCGCGCGCTTCACGCCTGCCGACGGCAATCACGAGCACGACGAGTTCGCCCTCTATCACGCGATACACGAGCCGGTAGCCCGAGGCCACGAGCTTGATCTTGTAGCAATCCGGCAGCCCGGCGAGACGCGCCGATTCAACGTGCGGCGCGCGCAGACGCTCCGCCAGTTTCTTGCGGAACTGCTCGCGCACGGTGGCGTCGAGATGCTGCCATTCCTTGAGCGCGGACTTGAAGAACTTCAGGTCATAGATCGTCAAGCTTGACGCTCACGATTTCGTCGCCGCTGCGTGAGCGGACGAGTTCGGCCAGCTCGATGTCTTCGAGCCGGTCGCAGATGGCTTCCCACTCGCTCGCGGGGATCAGGTAGGCCACCGGCTTGTTGCGGTTGAGGATGGCGACGGGGCCGTCGGCTTTCTCGATTGCAGCCATGGGATTCATCTTCAGTTCGCTGATACCTATCGAGGCTCTTGCCAGAATGCTTTCCATCGTACGGACTCCTGAAGCGCGGCGAATAAAATGCTCCCGGCGCCCAGTGACGCCGATCAATCGACCAGATTATAGGTCAAATGGTTAGTCGCTTATTTGGTCGATCCATCCGTGCGGCGACGCCCCCGCTGCGAGTCGGCAAGCTTCTCGCCACGTTCGGCGCGCGCTCGACGCCGCGCTCGCCCCCTCGACCGCCGTCGTCCGATGCACCGCGCACCCCGCCGTGCGCCGCGCCCGCGGCCCATCCCCCGAATTACCCACATTTCCCCGTCCTGATCCACCGATCGTAGAAGGCTCACCTTCGAAATAATTCCAACATCGGAGAAGGGCATGCGCGACGCGCGGCTCGCAGTGATCCAGTGCAATCGACCGGCGGCGCCAGGCCGCTCACCTCAATCAGGGGCATAGCTTGAACATTCGCAAATTCATCGGTGGCAATAGCCGCGACGCTTTGCGCCTCGTGCGCGAGGCGCTGGGTGCGGACGCCGTCGTGCTGTCGAACCGCACGCTCGACGACGGCAGCGTCGAGATCGTCGCGCTCGCCGACAGCGACCTCGCGGCGATCGCGCCCGCGGAAGGTGCGGCGGGTGCAGCGGCCCTCGGTGCGGCGTTCGGCGGTTTGCCCTTTGGTGGTTCGTCGTCGCAAGGCGGTGCGCCGTCGCAGAACGGCGGCGCGTTCGCGCAGAAGCCGGCGCGTCTCGCGCTGCCTGCGGCTGCGTCGTCGACGCCTGTGTCGGGCAATCCCTACGCGAGCGGCGTGCCGGACGTGTTCTCGTCGGTGTTCGGCGCGAGCCCGGAAGTCGGCGCGGACCCCGCTGCCGCAGCCGCCGCCGACGAGCACGCCGACGCCGATAACGGCGACGACGCAGGCGTCTCGCTCGCGCAATCGATCCAAGCCAGGACCGCTCCGAACGACGCGCCCGAAGTCCCGGCGCAGCCGTTCGCCGCGTCGCGTGCGGCCGCCGGCCAGCACGCCCAGCAATCGACGATGCCGCCGACCGCGCAAGCCATGCAGTCGCAGCAGACCACGCAGCCCTTCGGCACGCTGAAGGCCGCGCCCGCTGCGAGCCAGACGTCGGCGCGCGACGCCGCGTCGCTGCTCGAACAGGCGGTGTCGCAGTCGTTCCCGCAGTCGTTCCAGGAGTCGGGCGCGCCGCGCACGATGGCCGAAACGAATCCCTGGCTGATCGACCACGCGCGTCGCATCGCCAGCCAGCAGAACGGCCAGGACACGCGCACGCCGGGCCTCACGCCCGCCGCCGCGATGGCGCGCGGCTTCGGCACGACCGCCGATCCCGTGCATCCCGCCGACGTCGACGCCACGCAGCCCGACTGGGCGCTCAAGGCCGCCCACGTCGCGGCGCGCCGCGCGGCCCGCAGCATCGGCCAGAGCGCCGACGCCGCCGGTCCCGCGCCCGACGAAGACGGCGCGAAGTCGTCCGCCACGGCGGCGACCGTCAGCGAAGCGATTCGCGCGCGCATCGAGCAGGTGGTCAACGAAACGGTGATGAACGAACTGGCCTCCATGCGCGGCATGATGGAAGAGCAGTTCGCCGGTCTGCTGTGGGGCGAGCGCCAGCGCCGCAGCCCGGTGCAGGGCGCGCTCACCAAACAGCTTTTCGCGGCCGGTTTTTCGGCGCAGCTCGTCAAGATGATGATCGAGCGCCTGCCGGACGTGGAGACCGAGGAAGCCGGCATGGAATGGCTCCAGTCGGTGCTCGAATCGAATCTTCCCGTGCTGGAAGACGAAGAAGCGCTGATGGAGCGCGGCGGCGTGTTCGCGCTGATGGGCCCGACGGGCGTCGGCAAGACCACGACCACGGCCAAGCTCGCCGCGCGCTGCGTGATGCGCTTCGGCGCGAGCAAGGTTGCGCTGCTCACGACCGACAGCTACCGGATCGGCGGCCACGAGCAACTGCGCATCTTCGGCAAGATCCTCGGTGTGTCCGTGCACGCGGTGCGCGACGGCGCGGATCTGCAACTCGCGCTCACCGAACTCAAGAACAAGCACATCGTGCTGATCGACACGATCGGCATGAGCCAGCGCGACCGCGCCGTGGCCGACCAGATCGCCATGCTCTGCGGCGCGGGCCGTCCGGTGCGGCGCCTTCTGCTGCTCTCGGCGACCAACCACGGCGACACGCTCAACGAAGTCGTGCAGGCCTACCAGAGCGGTCCGGACAACTCGCCGCTCACCGGCTGCATCCTCACCAAGCTCGACGAGGCGACCAACCTCGGCAGCACGCTCGACACGGTCCTGCGCTACAAGCTGCCGGTGCACTACGTCTCGACCGGCCAGAAGGTGCCCGAGAACCTGTACGTGGCCACGCGCCGCTTCCTGATTCGCAGCGCGTTCTGCGTGCCGCGCGACCGCTCGCCGTTCGTGCCGCACGAGGACGACATTCCTGCATTGCTCTCCGCGCTGTCGAATCGTTCGAACGCGCAAGCACCCGAGGTCCGGTTTGGATAAGTTCGTGATCGATCAGGCCGAAGGCCTGCGGCGTCTGCTTGCGCGAGAAGGCTCGCGCGTGATCGCGGTGACAGGCGGCCCCGGCGCGCCGGGACGCACGACCGCCGTGATCAATCTGGCGGCGGCGCTGACCGGCCATGGCAAGGACGTGCTCGTCATCGACGAATGTCTCGGGCCGCGCTCGGTGAGCGCGCTGCTCGGCGGCATTCGCGGCGCGGGCAACTTCGCGGCGGTGATGCGCGGCGAGATGGGGCTCGACGAAGCCGCGGGGCGTCACGCGCTCGGCTTTCGCGTGCTGGCCGTCTCGCGCGAGCATCGCTCGCAGTACACCAGCGCGCAACTGAACAAGGTGCTGACCGGCCCGGCTGACATCGTCCTCATCGACGCCCAGCTCGACGCCGACGGCGCACTGTCGCCGCTCGCGATGCACGCGCACGACGTGCTGATCGTCATGCGCGTCGCCGCGCAGGCGATCACCGACGCCTACGCGTGCATGAAACGGCTGCATTTCGCGCACGCGATCGGCCAGTTCCGCGTGCTCGCGAACCACGTGGCGAGCGCGACCGACGCGCACGCCGCGTTCGACAACCTCGCGGGCGTCGCCAGCCGCTACCTGACGGTCTCGCTCGAGAACGCCGGGTGCGTGGCCGCCGACCCGCACATGCCGCGTGCGGTGCAACTGTCGCGCTGCATCGTCGACGCCTTCCCTTCGACGGCCGCCGCGCGGGATTTCCGCCATGTGGCCGCCGAACTGCCGCATTGGCCGATGCGCCCGGCGCTGTCCGCGCGCTCGTCCAATGCGGCGGATTTCGCCGAAGCGGTGGCGTCGTCGGATGCCGAAGTCAAGGCGGCGCGCGCGAGCGCGGCCGCAGTGGCTTCGGCCGGGCAGATGAACGCCGCGGCCGCGAGCCACGCCAACGTGCCGCGCGCGCCGATCGTCGAGACCGCGCCTGCCGGCGTGGCCGCCGCCGCCGTCTCGGCGCACGCAGCACATGCAGCACAAACCGAATCATTCGTTTCGACCGTCACAGGCGTCCCATCCGCGCCCGCGCCGGCCCACGCCGGATGGCGGGCGGACCCGCCCGTGCAGCGCCCCGCGCCGCAGCACGCATGACGTGCGGCGGACGACAGGCGCAGCAAGGGAAAAGAGAAGCAGGAGAGCATGATGTATAACGCTCAAGGAAAAATTTCGCAGGCCGATGTCCTCGCGAAATACGCGCCGCTGGTCAGGCGTCTGGGTCTGCAGCTCGTGGCGAAAATGCCTGCGAGCGTGGATCTGGACGACCTCATCCAGGCCGGCATGATCGGTCTGATGGATGCGGCCAACCGCTACAAGGAAGACCAGGGCGCGCAGTTCGAGACCTACGCGAGCCAGCGCATCCGTGGGGCGATGCTCGACGAGCTGCGCAGCAACGACTGGCTGCCGCGCAGCCTGCGTCGCACCTCGCGCGAGGTGGAGAGCGCCGTGCATCAGGTGGAGCAGCGGCTCGGACGCTCGGCGAGCGAAACCGAGATCGCCGACCATCTGAGCATGCCGCTCGACGAGTATCAGTCGATGCTGCAGGACCTGCATGGCAGCCAGCTGATCTACTACGAAGACTTCGACCGTTCCGCCGAGGACGAGCCGTTCCTCGACCGCTATTGCGTCGATCACTCGGATCCGCTCTCGGCGCTGCTCGACGACAGCCTGCGCGGCGCGCTCGTCGAAGCGATCGAACGCCTGCCCGAGCGCGAGAAGCTGCTCATGTCGCTCTACTACGAGCGCGGCATGAACCTGCGCGAGATCGGCGCGGTGATGGAAGTGAGCGAGTCGCGCGTGTGCCAGTTGCACAGCCAGGCGGTGGCGCGTCTGCGTACGCGTCTGCGCGAGATGTCCTGGGCCGGCACCGAGAATTAAGCGGCGGCGGGTTCGGGGCGAGAAGAGCCGGAGTGTGCAAGCGCTCCGGTTTTTTTATGGGCGCTCGACTGCGCCGATGGCGTTCGCGACGCGCGCGAAGCGATGCACAAAAGCGCACGGAGCGCGCGCCAAAACAAAAAAGCCGAAGCAATCCGCTTCGGCTTTTTCTATCGCTGCGCGGCGTTGTGCGGCGCGCTTTAATCCCGGCTCACAGCCCGCTTCACAACCCGCTTTACAACCCGAACGCAGGCAAACGGCCATCGGGACCGTACAGCATCGTCGCGCCGGTATTGGTCTCGCCGCGCAGGATCGCCAGCGCACGGCGGTTATGTTCCATGCGCGTGCGGATCATCATGCCGATGGTGAGATTCTGGCGTCGCGCGCGCTCGGTCGAACCCTTGAGCAGCGCCCATTGACCCGTGAGACGCGTGTCGCCGTCGCAGGCCAGTTCGATGCCCTTGCGCCCGCCCGGCAGACCGAGACCGGCCAGCTGCGCGTCGCGCACCTTTTCGAGCCCGGCCAGACGCTGCGTGAGCGTCGACTTCTGCTCGACGATCTGCGGCAGCGAATCCATGCCGTCGGCCGAGGTGAGCGCCTTCTCTTCGAAGGCGAGCAGCGACGCGAAAGCCTCAACAGCGGCGTGTTCGTCGATCAGTGTGGCGAGCAGGTCGTCTTTCATCGGTACCACCAGTCAAAGCGGATTGCGGGCCGGCGAAGGCGATCAGTTGCCCGTTGCCGGCTGCTTGATCAGACCGCGCGCCGTGTCGAGGATCCCATCGGCGATCTTGCCGGTGTCGATCTGCAGCGTGCCGTTCTTGATAGCGTCCTTGATCGACTGGACGTGATCCATGTCGATGTCGGCACTATCGCTCGACGGCGCGGAACGCAGCGTCGAGGAAAGCGAGGAAAGGCTCACGTTGGCGTCTCCGGGAGTGCTGCCCGTCGACGCGGTGCTGGCGGACGCGGCGGGAGACGCCGTGCTGCCGGCGCCGATGGCGCTCGCGGTATCGCCTTGGCCGGTACGCGCCAGGCTGTCTTGCAGCGGGCGCGCTTCGTTGCGATTGGAGGTGTCGATGTTCACGATGGGGCTTCCTGATCCGTATGCCCTTGATAACGGCGGGCGCGGCGCGAACTTTAGCGGAAAAAGTCCCGGCGTTACATGCTGTTACGTGTGCTGGCGCACATGGCGCGCAGCCCCGTTTTGCGCCGTCCCGGCCGTTATTTCGACCCTAAATCTGGATCTCCACCGTCGAGGCGTCCTTCACGACGCCGCTGATGATCTGCCCGTTGGGCGTGCGCACGCGCACCATCTGTCCGGGCGCGGCATTGTTGAGCACGCTGCCTTCGGAGGAAATCGTGAAATTCGGGCCCACGGCGACCACCTTGACCGTCTGGCCGATGACCACCGACGAAGCGCTGCGCAGCATGTCGGAGCGCAGCGGCAGGCCTTGCGTGATGCGCATGAGCGCGACCGCGCCGTTGGCCTGTTGCGGATCGGTGATGATGGTCTGCGGCAGGCTCGCGAGGTCGCCGTCGCGCGGCAGGTAGTCGGCGGCGGAAAGCGCCTCGCCTGCGTTGATCTGACGCGCGGCCACGTAGTAGGTCACGTTGATCGCGATGCGGCCGATCACGTAGAGCGTCCACGGCTTCGCGCCCACGCAGCGCACGCCCACGGTCGTGCGGCCCCACATGCGCGCGCCCGGCGGCATGAACGGTTCGAGCGCGGCGCAGGCCGCGAGGCCGCGCGGGAAGACCTGCGCGACCGTGATGCTGACCTTGCCCGGCAAGCCCGCCGACTGCTGCTGGAGGAAGGCGAGAGCGGTGGCGCGGATTCGTTCGCCGTCTTCCTGACCCGGCGGCACCGCGGCGGCCTGGGCCTGCGCCTGCGCGGCGGCGTTCATCGACGCGGCGTTGGCGGCATTGGCGTTCACGCTCACATTCGCGTTGATGGCGGCGCGCGGCGCGTAGCTCGCGCGCATGATCGCGCCGTTCGCGTTCGCGCCGGCATTCGTGGCATTGATCCGGGCGGCATTGGCCACCGCCGGCACATTCGGCTGCACGACACGCGGCGCGGCCTGCACCGTCACGGGTGCGATGGCGCGTTGCGGCGTGCTCGCGGCGCCGGGCGCGCCGATGGTCACGATGCTGGGCGCGTCGTTCTGGGCGGCGGCGTTGCCGCGCTCGCCCGCGCCGGGGATCGTGATCATGCCGGGCTGTTGCGTCTCGGCTTCGGCGCGCGATTCTGCGTTGGTGTGCGTGAGCAGCGCCGCGCGATCGGCGTACGCCTTCGCGTTGGCGGCGGGATCGGCGGCCTTCGCGGGCTGCGCGAGCATCGCGGTCATCTTCGCGGCGTCCGAACCGGCGCGGTCGCCGGGGCCCGCGATGTAGATCTGCTGGCTGGACGCGCCCGACGCATCGCTTTGCGCCTGCGCCGCCGAAACGAAGCCCAGCACGCCGAACCATGCCGCCGTGACGGCCGCGAGCCGGTGCGCCGTCGCGCGTCGCGCGTTCGGGTTGGCAGTCTGCGGCATCGTCGTTCTCCCTCTATTGCATTGACACGCATCGCATTCTAGGCGTCGGCCCCCGCTCGCTAACGTCGAATAGAGGGGGGCTTTACCGGCTATTCGTCCGATTGGTTCTTGCGTCGCCCGCCTACTATTCCTCTCCATGCGAAAAGGCCTGCGCGGCCGATCCACCGGTTGGATGCGCACTGCATGCGCCAACGCAGCCTTTCATTTCGTGTAACGGAGAACGCCCGATGCTGGACAAACTCGATGCCGAATTCGCCTTTGGACGCGAAGCGCTCGATGTGCGCGCGACGCGCCAGGCGCTGATCTCGTCGAACATCGCGAACGCCGACACGCCTGGCTACCAGGCGCGCGACGTCGACTTCTCGTCCTCGCTCGCCGGCGCGCTGCGCCACGCTGGAGCGGGTTCGTCGGCCGGCGGCGCGGCAGGCAACTTCCAGCCGCTCGTGATGGCGCAGCCCGCGGGCGTGACGAGCGGCATGTCGATGGCCTCGACGGAAGCCGGCCACATGCCCGGCAACGCGAAGCTCGTCGCGACGGGCGGCCCGACCGAGGCGTATTCGAGCCCGGTGATGTACCGCAACCCGACGCAGCCCGCGCTCGACGGCAACACGGTCGACCTCGACACCGAACGCGTGCAGTTCGCGGACAACGCGCTGCACTTCGAGTCGGGCATGACCGTGCTCTCGAGCCAGATCAAGACGATGCTCTCGGCGATCCAGTCGGGCTCGTAAGCCGACCGCCGCACGCTACGCAAGAACACACCGCAGCATTTTGTGAGGTCACCGAAACCATGCCATCCCTGATGAATATCTTCAGCGTTGCCGGGTCCGCCATGTCGGCGGAATCGCAGCGCCTGAACGTGACGGCGTCCAACCTCGCCAACGCGGACAGCACGACCGGCCCGGACGGCCAGCCCTACAAGGCCAAGCAGGTTGTGTTCGCGGTCGATCCGCTCGGCGGCGCGCGCAGCGCGTCCGGTCAGCAGGTGGGCGGCGTGAAGGTGACGGGCGTGATCGACGACCCGACGCCGATGAAGCAGACCTACGACCCGGACAACCCCTCCGCCAACGCGGACGGCTACGTGACCATGCCGAACGTGGACCCGGTGCAGGAGATGGTGAACATGATCTCGGCGTCGCGCTCGTATCAGGCGAACATCGAGACGCTGAACACCGCGAAGACGCTGATGCTCAAGACGCTCACGATCGGTACGTAACGAAGCGCACAGCAAAGGCACGCAGGAAGACCCCTGAAACAGGCGTCCGACGCCGCGGCGAAAGCGGCGCGAGACTACACCACACACCACACGCTACCCAGTTTAGCCGGGCGTATCCGAGGAGAACGCGTTGACTTCCAGCAGCACCACCATCGGCGGCAGCTCCGCCACCGTGTCGCAAAGCCTGCTCGACACCATGAACGGCACGTCGTCGAGTTCGTCGACGTCCTCGTCGAGCGGCACGAGCGGCACCAGCGGCAGCGATCTGCAAAACACTTTCCTGCAACTGCTCGTCGCGCAGCTCAAGAACCAGGATCCGACCGATCCGATGGACAGCTCGCAGATGACTTCGCAGCTCGCCCAGATCAACACCGTCTCGGGCATCGCGAACCTGAACACCTCGCTGACGTCGCTGTCGACGCAGCTGTCGGCGGGCCAGAACGCCCAGGCCGCGCTGCTGATCGGCTCGACGGTGCTGGCCTCGGGCACGACCGCGACGGTGTCGAGCGGCTCGGCGCCGCAGCTCGGCGTGCAGCTCACGTCGGCGGCGTCCGACGTCAAGCTCACGATCACCAACTCCGCGGGCAAGGTCGTCAACACGCTCGACCTCGGCGCGCAGTCGGCCGGCACCGTGCCGATCACCTGGAACGGCACGGACGCCTCGGGCGCCACGGTCGCGGACGGCGATTACACGGTCAGCGCCAGCGCCACCATCAACGGTCAGGCGGCCACCGCCACCGCGCTCGTCGCGAGCAAGGTGCAGGCCGTCATCCAGCAGACGGATGGCACCGCGAGCCTGTCGCTCGCCAATGGCAAGACGGTCGCGCTCTCGAGCGTGGCCGGCATTCTCTAAACGACATCGCGGAGTAGAAACTCATGGGCTACCAGCAAGGTTTGAGCGGCCTCGCCGCTTCGTCGAACGATCTCGACGTGATCGGCAACAACATCGCCAACGCCAATACCGTCGGCTTCAAGCAGAGCACGGCGCAGTTCGCGGACGTCTACGCGAACACCATCGCGACCTCGGTCAACACGCAGATCGGTCTGGGCGCGGCGCTCTCCGAAGTGCAGCAGAACTTCTCGCAGGGCACGATCACCACGACCGGCCAGGCGCTCGACGTCGCCATCAACGGCAACGGCTTCTTCCAGATGTCGAACAACGGCACCGTCACGTACTCGCGTAACGGCGTGTTCCAGCTCAACAAGAGCGGCTACATCACCGACGCGGCCGGCAACGACCTGATGGGCTACGCCGCCGACAGCACCGGCGTCGTGAACACCGCGCAAACGGTGCCGATCCAGGTGCCGACGACCAACATCGCGCCGGTCACGACCAGCAACATCACGGCGCAGGTCAACCTGAACGCGCAATCGACCACGCCGACCGCGACGCCGTTCTCGGAAACCGACTCGAACACGTACAACTACTCGACCTCGGTCACGGCGTACGACTCGCTCGGCGGCAAGCAGCAGGTCAACATGTACTTCGTGAAGGACGCGACGAGCGGCCAGTGGGACGTCTACGCGGGCACCACGGGCAACGCCACGGAAATCGGCACGATGACCTACGACTCGTCGGGCAACCTGACGGGCACGACCGACGCCGCGGGCGTCGCGACCACGCTGGGCCAGCTCTCGCTCACGATCAACCCGACCGACGGCTCGGCGACCAACCAGAAGATCACGCTCGACGTCACCGGCTCGACGCAGTACGGCAGCGCCAACGGCGTGAACAACCTGGACCAGGACGGTTACCCGAGCGGCACGCTGTCGAACTTCTCGATCGGCGCCGACGGCACCATCACGGGCAACTACTCGAACGGCCAGACAATGACGCTCGGCCAGATCGTGCTCGCCAACTTCAACAACCCGAACGGCCTGCAGAACCTCGGCGGCAACCAGTTCGCCGCGACCTCGGCGTCGGGCGTCGCGCAGGTTTCCGTGCCGGGCAGCACGAACCACGGCACGCTCACGGGCGGCGCGGTGGAGTCGTCGAACGTCGACCTGACGAACCAGCTCGTCGACCTGATCACGGCGCAGCGCAACTATCAGGCGAACGCACAGACCATCAAGACGCAGCAGACCGTCGACCAGACGCTGCTGCAGATGTAAGCGCGCCACGCCATTAACGCACCGGGCACATCATGGACCGACTGATCTATACCGCGATGACAGGCGCGAGCCAGGCGCTCGAGCAGCAAGCCGTCGTCGCGAACAACCTGGCGAACGTCTCGACCACGGGCTTTCGCGCGCAGCTCGCGAATTTCCGCTCCGTGCCGATGTCGTTCGGCGACGGCTCGACCGTCAACGACTCGACCACGCGCACCTTCGTGCTCTCGGCGACGCCTGGCTCCGACATGACGCCCGGTGCAATCTCGCGCACCGGCAATCCGCTCGATATCGCGGTGCAGGGCAACGGCTTCATCGCCGTGCAGACCGCCGACGGCAATGAGGCGTACACGCGAGCCGGCAACCTGCACGTCGACGAAAACGGCCAGCTCGTCACGGCCAACAACCTGCAGGTGATCGGCGGCGGCGGCCCGATCGCGGTGCCGCCCGGTTCGGCGGTCACGATCGGCTCGGACGGCACGGTATCGGCAATCGCCCCGGGCAGCCCGGCGAGCGCCATCGCCATGATCGACCAGATCAAGTTCGTGAACCCGCCCGCCGGCGCGCTCACGCGCGGCGACGACGGCCTGTTTCACACCGGCGACGGCAATCCGGCCGACGCGGACCAGTCGGTCCAGGTCGCGACGGAATCGCTCGAAGGCAGCAACGTCAATCCGGTGGCCGCGATGGTCTCGATGATCACCAACGCCCGGCAGTTCCAGATGCAGACGAAGCTCTTGCAGAACGCCGACCAGAACGAGCAGTCGGCGAACCAGCTGCTCAACTTCAGCTAAGACATTTAAAGGCCGCAGGCTCTACCGCAGACGCCGCGCCGGGAGAAATACACCGTGAACCGATCGCTCTACATCGCCGCCACCGGCATGAACGCCCAGCAGGCGCAGATGGACGTGATCTCGAATAACCTCGCGAACGTGAGCACCAATGGCTTCAAGGGCTCGCGCGCGGTGTTCGAGGACCTGATGTACCAGACGCTGCGTCAACCGGGCGCGAACTCAACGCAGACCACCGAACTGCCCTCGGGCAGCCAGGTCGGCACCGGCGTGCAGCAGGTCGCGACCGAGCGCCTCTACACGCAGGGCAACCTGCAGCAGACCGGCAATTCGAAGGACGTGGCGATCAACGGCGCGGGCTTCTTCCAGGTGCAGATGCCCGACGGCACGACGCAGTACACGCGCGACGGTTCGTTCCAGACCAACTCGCAGGGCCAGCTCGTGACGTCGAGCGGCTACCAGGTGATCCCGGCGATCACGGTGCCGGCCAACGCCACCTCGCTGACCATCGGCAGCGACGGCGTGGTGACGATCACGACGCCGGGCTCGGCGAACGCGACGACCATCGGCTCGCTGCAACTCGCCATGTTCATCAACCCGACCGGCCTGCAGTCGAACGGCCAGAATCTCGCGTCGGAAACGGCTTCGTCGGGCGCGCCCACGGTCACCACGCCGGGCCTGAACGGCTCGGGCTCGCTCAATCAGGGCTACGTGGAATCGTCGAACGTGAACGTGGTGCAGGAACTCGTGAACATGATCGAGACGCAGCGCGCATACGAAATCAACAGCAAGGCGGTCACGACGTCCGACCAGATGCTGCAGACGCTGAGCCAGATGCAGGTCTGATGACCGCGGCACAGCGTTCAGGAAACCGGTAGCAACAGTAATTCGGAATCGAAGTGGTGAGGAGCATGGGCCAGTCCGTTCAATTCAACTCTCGCGCCTGCGCGCGGCGTCAGGCGATGCGTGTCGCCGTGGCGGCGGCCGCGCTCGCTGCGCTGGCGGGCTGCGCCTATATCCCCAACCGGCAGCCGATCGTGCAGCAGCCGATGACGGCATTGCCGCCGGCGCCGCCCGTCAACAGCTCGCCGGGCTCGATCTACAACCCGGGCTACGTGGGCCGTCCGTTGTTCGAGGATCAGCGTCCGCGCAACACCGGCGACATCCTCACCATCGTCATTTCCGAAAACATCAACGCGACGAAGTCCTCGGGCGCCAACACCAAGCGCGGCGGCAGCACGGCCTTCAACGTGCCGACCGCGGGCTTCGCGCCGGGCTTCTTCTCGCGCGCGAACCTCTCGGCCACGGGCGCGAACCAGTTCGACGCGACGGGCGGCGCGAACGCGTCCAACACGTTCACGGGCGTGATCACCGTGACGGTGACGAACGTGCTGCCAAACGGCAACCTGGTGGTGTCGGGCGAAAAGCAGATGCTCATCAACCAGGGCAACGAGTACGTGCGCTTCTCGGGCGTCGTGAATCCGAACACTGTTGCCGGAGACAACTCCGTGCTCTCGACCGACGTCGCCGACGCGAAGATCGAATACTCCGCGAAGGGCGTGATCGACGAAGCCGAGACGATGGGCTGGCTGCAACGCTTTTTCCTGAATCTCGCACCATGGTGAAGATCCGTTTCCAGCGCACGCGCCGCTCGCGCGTGAAAGACCTGCTCGCCGCCTTCGGCGTCGCGGCCGGTTTCGTGTTCGCGTGCGGTGCGCTGCTCGCGTACGCCACGCCCGCGCGCGCCGAACGCGTGAAGGACCTCGTGACCTTCGCCGGCGTGCGCGACAACCCGCTGATCGGCTATGGCCTCGTGGTGGGTCTCGACGGCACGGGCGACCAGACGACGCAGGCGCCGTTCACGACGCAGACGCTCGCGAACATGCTCGCGAACCTCGGCATCTCGATCAACAACACGTCGAGTTCGTCGGGCTCCTCGCAGACGCTGAACAACATGCAGCTCAAGAACGTCGCGGCGGTGATCGTCACGGCGACGCTGCCGCCGTTCGCGCGTCCCGGCGAGCAGATCGACGTGACGGTGTCGTCGCTCGCGAACGCCAAGAGCATTCGCGGCGGCACGCTGCTGCTCACGCCGCTCAAGGGCGCGGACGGCCAGGTCTACGCGCTCGCGCAGGGCAACGTGGCGGTGGGCGGCGCGGGCGCGTCGGCCAACGGCAGCCGCGTGCAGGTGAACCAGCTCGCGGCCGGCCGCATCTCGGCGGGCGCGACGGTCGAGCGCGCCGTGCCCTCGCCGGTCGCGCAGCAGGGCGGCATCCTGCAGATGGAAGTCAACGACATGGACTACGACACGACGCAGCGCATCGTGGCGGCCGTCAACAACCTGTTCGGCGACGGTACGGCGGCGGCCGTCGACGGCCGCACGATCCAGGTGCGCGGCCCGAGCGATCCGGCCTCGCAGGTGGGTTTCATCGCGCAGATCCAGAATCTCGATGTGCGCCCGGCGCAACCGGCGGCGAAGGTGATTCTCAACGCGCGGACCGGCTCGATCGTGATGAACCAGATGGTCACGCTCGAAAGCTGCGCGGTCGCGCACGGCAATCTCTCGGTGGTCGTCAACACGCAGACGGCCGTGAGCCAGCCGGGTGCGCTCTCGAACGGGCAGACCGTAGCGGCGCGGCAGTCGCAGATCCAGCTCAAGCAGGATAATGGCTCGCTCAAACTGGTCACGGCGGGCGCGAATCTCGCGGAAGTCGTGAAGGCGCTCAACGCGCTTGGCGCAACGCCGGCGGATCTGATGTCGATCCTCCAGGCGATGAAGGCGGCGGGCGCTTTGCGTGCCGACCTCGAAATTATCTAAGGACGTGAAGAATGGATAACTCGAATATCGGCGGCAGCAGCGGTAACAGCGGCCTCGACCTGACCAATCGCTTCGCGCTGGACGTGCAGGGCTTCGACGCCATGCGCGCCGCCGCCAACGCCTCGCCGCAGCAGGGCGTGAAGGCCGCCGCGAAGCAGTTCGACGCCGTCTTCACGCAGATGATGCTCAAGAGCATGCGCGATGCGACGCCCGACGACGGTCCGCTCGACTCCAAGGACGGCGCGCAGTTCACGTCGATGATGGATCAGCAGCTCGCGCAGCAGATGTCGAACAAGGGCGTCGGCGTCGCGAACGCGATGATCAAGCAGCTCATGCGCAGCATGGGCGGCCAGGGCGGCATGGATGGCGCGAGCGGTTCGAGCGGCGCGGGCGGCATCGCCAGCGCGATGCAGGGCCTCTCGGGTTCGGGCGGCAGCGGCAGCGAAGGCAACCTCGCGATGCTCAACGCGCTCGGCCGCGCCTACGGCAACGCGGCCGCCAACGGCGCGCTCGGCAAGGGCCAGGGCTGGGACGCGAACAGCGCGCTCACGCCGGCCGTGCGCGGCAACGGCGACGACAAGGTCGACGCCTTCGTCAACAAGCTCGCCACCGGCGCGCAGCAGGCGAGCGCGACGACCGGCATTCCGGCGCGCTTCATCGTCGGCCAGGCGGCGCTGGAGTCGGGCTGGGGCAAGCGCGAGATCATGAAGGCGGACGGCAGCACGAGCCACAACGTGTTCGGCATCAAGGCGACCAAGGACTGGACCGGCAAGACCGTCACGACCATGACGACCGAATACGTGCACGGCAAGCCGCAGCGCGTGGCGGAGAAGTTCCGCGCCTACGACTCGTACGAAGAGGCGATGACCGACTACGCGAGCATGCTCAAGAACAATCCGCGCTACGCCTCGGTGATCAACGGCTCGCACAGCGCCGAGAGCTTCGCGCACGGCATGCAGCGCGCCGGTTATGCGACCGATCCGCACTACGCGAAGAAGCTGCTGTCGATCATGCAGCAGATGGTCTGATCGGCGGCAAACGGTCTGGCGATTCTCACGCGCGCGGGCGGCGTCACCGGCCCGCACTGTCTTGACCGGCCGCGTTTCCCGTGCGTTTCCCGTGCGTTTCCCGTGCACTTCTCGCGGCCGTTTTCATCGGATTTCACGGTTTTTTCGCACATTCGTCCGGCTGCGATCGCATAACGCGCGTTAGCGTCATGCAAACGTTCCCTCGCCGACGATAGCCGCACAATGCGCGCACGTTGAGCGACGATCCGCGCGCCAATTGCGCCGAACTGTGCGCCGCAACACAGTTTTTTTGTGGGCGCCCCCTAAATTTCCTCGTTCGTCTGCCGCTAATGCAGGCGAGATCGAAAAGATTCAGGGGCGGCAGAACCGCCCGGACGGCGCACGACGGGCTCTCCGACGTGCGCCGGCATCTCCACGAAATTCCGGCAGGCCGATGAATACCGTTCAGTCGAATCAACAGGAAGCCTCCGAGGGCGAAGTCACCGACTTTGGCCGGCGCAATCCGCTGGAAGTCGGGGTGCAGTTGCGCAACCTCGCCAACCGGGGCGATTTCCTCACCTTGCAATATCGCGGCGGCCAACTGGTCACGCGCATTCTCGACGTCGACACGCGCGAGCGTACCTTCACGTTCGACTGGGGCGCGTTGCCCGAGCAGAACGCCGAAGTGCTGGCGGCGCAGGAATGTCAGTTCCACGCTTCGCCCGACGGCGTGCGCGTGGAGTTTTCCACGGGCGCACCGCGCGAGACCACGTTCGAAGGGCGGCCGGCGTTCGTCGCCGGTTTCCCCGACGTGCTGTTCTACGTGCAGCGGCGCGAGTATTTCCGCGTCGATACGCCGGTGCTCGAGCCGTGCCTGTGCCGCGGCGCGCTGCCCGCGGACGGCCTGCGTTTCCAGTTCGAAGTGCACGATCTGTCGCTCGGCGGCATCGGTCTGCGCACGACCGATCCGCGCGCGGCCGAATTCGAAATGGGCTTGACGATCCGCGACGTGGAGCTCGATCTGCGCTCGCACGGCACGCTGCGCGTCGATCTGGCGCTGGCCGTGCTGCGCTTCATCGATCTGCCGAACGGCGACCGCCGCTATCACCTGGGCTTCCGCTTCGACGCGCTGCCCGGTGCGTCGGAAAACAGCCTGCAGCGCTATATCACGCAGCTCGAAATGAAGCGGCGCGCGTTCCAGCGCGCCTGATGCGTCCACGGCGCGCCGGAGCTTTCGCGCGCGCCGTGTCCGTCTCGCCGCAGCGCTGCGGCAGCCGTATCGGAATACACCGTTAAAACGGGCCGCGAACAGGCCTGAAAGCGCGCCTGAAAAGCGCCAGTGCAAGACGTGGCGAGCCACGGCAAGCCGCTTCGCGCCAGTCGTTTCGGACTGCCGGACGTTGTTGCGCGTTACCGCTTCTTGCATCACGTTGCCGCATGCCGCGATCGCCGCTGCGCATGCCTCGCGCATCGTCCTGCCCGCGCGCGTTTCGCCGCTATTCCGGGCAAACGTTTTCTACGCGAAATTCCCGATCCTTACGCTTAATTTTCGCCTCGCGCTGCCGTTATAAAAGGGGTTCACCCACGCGGCCCGAGCGATCAACGTCTCGACGGCCGTTCACGAGGATCATGCATGTCCAACATTTTCTCGATCGGCCTGAGCGGCTTGCAGGCGGCCCAGATCGGTATCGCCACTGCTGGCGAGAACATCAGCAATTCGTCTACCGCGGGTTACAACGTGGAAAACGCGGTGTTTACCGAGGCGAACGGGCAAAATTCGGGCAGCGGCTACATCGGCGCCGGCGTCAACACGGCCACGGTGCAGCGCGCCTATAGCCAGTACATCACGACGTCGCTGAACAACGCGCAGTCGACCAACAGCGCGCTGACGGCGTCGTACACGCTCGCGACCCAGCTCTCGAACCTCGTGGGCAGCCCGACGTCGGGCATCGCATCGTCGATCACGGGTTTCTTCTCGGGTCTGCAGGACGTGTCGAATTCGCCGGCCAGCACGGCGACGCGCCAGACCGCGCTGTCCGACGCGCAGTCGCTCGCCGACCAGATCAACGCGGCCGGCCAGCAGTACGACTCGCTGCGCCAGAGCGTGAACACGCAGCTTTCGAACGCCGTTTCGCAGATCAACACCTACACGCAGCAGATCGCGCAGCTCAACACGCAGATCGCCACGGCGAGCGCGTCGGGCCAGCAGCCGAACCAGCTCCTGGACCAGCGCGACCTCGCGGTGTCGAATCTGTCGCAGCTCGTGGGCGTGCAGGTCGTACAGAACAGCAGCGGCTACAGCCTGTTCCTCGGCAACGGCCAGCCGCTCGTGGTCAGCGGCCAGAACTACAACCTCACGACGCAGCCGTCGAGCACCAATCCGACCGAAATGACGGTGGCCTGGCAAGGTCTGCCGGGCTCGACCACCGCCGCGCAGCCGCTCACCAGCGCGGCGCTGCAAGGCGGCACGGTGGGCGGCCTCGTGTCGTTCGTGCAGGGCACGCTCGATCCGGCCGAAGCGCAGCTTGGCGCGATCGCGACCAGCTTCGCCGCGCAGGTCAACGCGCAGAACGCGCTGGGCCTCACGCAAGGCGGCACGGCGGGCGGCGACCTGTTCACGGTCGGCGCGCCGGTCGTCACGGGCAATCTGAACAACACGGGCAACGCCACGGTGGCGGCCTCGCTCACGAACGCCGTGAGCCCGCCGACCGACAACTTCGCGGTCTCGTATTCGAGCGGCACCTGGACGCTGACCGACACCACGACCAACACGGTCGTCGGTTCGTCGACCACGCAGCCGAGCACGACGAGCCCGCTCACGGGCGGCGGCCTGTCGGTCACAACTACGGGCACGATGGCCGACGGCGATTCGTTCTCGATCCAGCCGACGGCGGGCGCGCTCGACACCTTCTCGGTGGCGACGAGCGATCCCTCGGCGATCGCAGCGGCTTCGCCCGTGCTGGTGTCGGCGCCGACCACCAACACCGGCACGGCCGTGGTGACGCAGGGCGCGGTGACCTCGGGCTACACGATCGCTTCGACGCCGACCACGCTCACCTACGATTCGACGCTGGGCACGCTCTCGGGCTTCTCGCCGAACTCGACGGTCACCGTGACGGTGCCGGGCTCCAGCACGCCGACGACCTACACGATCGACGCGACCGGCACGACCACGATTCCGTACGACTCGACCACGGGCGCGACCATCGCGATCTCGTCGGCGACGACGGGCGACATGAACAACGTGAGCTTCACGCTCACCGGCGCGCCCGCGAACGGCGACACCTTCACCATCGCGCAGAATTCCGGCGCGGCGCAGGACGGCCGCAACGCGCTGGCGATGGCGAACCTGACCTCGGGCACGGCGTTCAGCAATTCGCAGACGCTCACTAACGCGTACTCGAACTACGTGAACTCGATCGGCAATACGGCGAGCCAGTTGAAGGCGTCGAGCACCTCGCAGACCTCGCTCGTCACGCAGCTCACCTCGCAGCAGCAGTCGGTGCAGGGCGTGAACCTCGACGAAGAAGCGGCGAACCTGCTGCAGTACCAGCAGCTCTATCAGGCCAACAGCAAGGTGATCCAGACGGCGGCGTCGCTGTTCCAGACCCTGATCGGCATTTTCCAGTGAGGCGCTGAACCATGCGTATCGCGACTTCCCAGATCTACAGCTCCAGCGTGGCGACGATGGAGAACCAGCAGTCCCAGTTGCTCAACGTGCAGCAGCAGATTTCGACCGGCGTCGCCATTGCGAACCCGGCCGACAATCCGCTCGGCGCGGCGCAGGCCGTGCAGCTCTCGGCGACCGGCGCGACGCTCACGCAGTACGCGTCGAACCAGACCGCCGCGCTTTCGTCGCTGCAGCTCGAAGATTCGACGCTGTCGAGCGTGACGACCACGCTGCAAAGCATCAACCAGCAGCTGCAGTCGGCGGTGAACGGCGGTCTCAACGACTCCGACCGCCAGGCGCTCGCGCAGCAGCTGCAAGGCGAACGCAACCAGTTGCTCACGCTCGCCAACACCACGGACGGTCAGGGCAACTACCTGTTCTCGGGCTTCCAGAGCACCACGGCCGTGTTCGCGAACAAGAGCGGCGGCGGCGTGGTCTACAACGGCGACAGCGGCCAGCGCACGATCCAGGTGGCCGGTTCGCGCACGATCGCGATCAGCGACACGGGCTCGTCGGTGTTCCAGAGCGTGTCGGCGGTCGGCTCGTCGGCCGTGCCGCGCGGCAACCCGGCGAACACCGGCACGGGCGTGATCGGCGGCGTGACGGTGACGGACACCACGCAGGCGACCAACAACCACGATCTGTCGATCGAGTTCAGCGACGCGAGCGGCTCGCTCACCTATTCGGTGCTCGACAATTCGACGTCGCCCGCCACGACGCTGTCGTCGAATCAGGCTTACACGGACGGCCAGGCGATCAGCCTCGGCACCGGCATGAACGTGACGATCACGGGCACGCCCGCGAGCGGCGACAACTTCTCGATCACGCCCGCCACGGACTCGCAGAACAGCGACATGTTCGCGAGCATCGACGCCGCCATCGCCGCGCTGCAAACGCCGGTCACGGGCGACCTCGCCGCGAAGGCCACGCTCACGAATGCGCTGACGACCGCGCTGACCTCGGTCGGCAACTCGCTGTCGAACGTCATCACGACGCAGGCTTCGGTGGGCGGCCGCGAGCAGGAAGTGAAGGCGCTCCAAGCCGTCACGTCGACGAACTCGCTGCAAACGACGTCGAACCTCAGCGACCTGACGAGCACCGACATGACCGCGGCGATCTCGCAGTACGAGCAGATTTCGAACGCGCTGTCGGCTTCGCAGAAGAGCTTCGCGGCCACGCAGAATCTCTCGCTGTTCCAGTACATCAACCCGTAACACCTTCGGGTTGTTCGATGCAAAAAAACGGCGGTGCGCGAGAAGCGCACCGCCGTTTTTTCATGCCCGATATCAGCGGAAAAGCGCCGCGACGAAAGCTACGGCACCGGCTTGAGCGCGGCCGCCACGCGGCCCATCTGCTCCAGCCCGCCGTCGATCAGGCGCGCGAAATAAGGAATCATGTTCGGCGTCATCGCCATGATCAGCAGCATGCCGACGAGCATGGTGATCGCGAAGCCGATCTGGAAGATACCGATCTGCGGCGCGGCGCGGTTGAGAATGCCGAGCGACAGATTGGTGATGAGCAGCGCCACCACCACGGGCAGCGAGAGCAGCAAGCCCGCGTTGAACACCGTCGCGCCCCAGTTCGCGAGCAGCCGGTAGCCGTTCGCGGAAAGCACGTTGGCCGAGATCGGCACGCTGGTGAAGGTCTGCATGAGCGCGGCGATCATCTGCAGATGGCCGTCGAAGGCGAGAAACGCGAGCATCGCCATCATGTTGAGCCACGACGACAGCGCGGGCGTGCTGCTGTTGGCCTGCGGATCGAAGAACGAGGCGAAGCCGAGGCCCATGCCGAGACCCATCAGGTCGCCGGCAGCCGTCACGACGGCGAACACCATCTGCATGACGAAGCCGAGCGCGATGCCGATCATGAACTGATTGACGAGAATCCAGACGCCTTCGGCCGAAAACACCGTGGTCTGCGGCATCGCGCCGAGCGTGGGCGCGACGATCAGCGTGATGAACGCGCCGAGGCCGATCTTCACGCGCATCGGCACCGAGCGGTGGCCGACGATCGGCGCGACCGCGATCAGCGCGAGAATGCGCGTGAACGGCCAGAGAAACGCGGTGAGCCAGCCATTGAGCTGCGCGTAGGTGACGGTGAACATCGTGAGGAATGCGCGGCGGCGCCCGGCTGGGCGCGCCTCAGCCCGCGAGCGACGGAATGCTCGTGAACATCTGATGCATGTAGTCGAGCATGGTGGTCAGCATCCACGGACCGGCGATCACCAGCGTGACCGCGATCGCGATGAGCTTCGGAATGAACGAGAGCGTGCTTTCGTTGATCTGCGTGGCGGCCTGGAACAGGCTCACGATGAGACCCACGGCGAGCGAGACGAGCAAGAGCGGCGCGGCCAGCAGCAGGGCGACGTACATCGCCTGATGCGAGAGCGTCATGACCATTTCGGGCGTCATCGTGGGGTCCTCAGGTGAAGCTCTGCGCGAGCGAGCCGATCAACAGTTGCCAGCCGTCCACGAGCACGAACAGCATGAGCTTGAAGGGCAGCGAGATCGTCGCGGGCGAGACCATCATCATACCCATCGACATCAGCACGCTCGCCACCACCATGTCGATGATGAGGAACGGAATGAAGACCGTGAAGCCGATCTGGAAGCCGGTTTTCAGCTCGCTCGTGACGAATGCGGGCACCAGCAGCGTGAGCGGCACGTCTTCGGGGCCCTGCATGGGCGGCGCGTGCGAGATGCGCGCGAACAGCGCGAGATCGGTCTCGCGGGTCTGGCGCAGCATGAAGGTCTTGAACGGCGCGACGCCGCGCGAGACCGCTTCCTCCATCGGCAGCGTGCCGGCGGAGAAGGGCTTGTAGCCGTCGTTGTACGCCTTGTCGATCACGGGCGACATCACGAACAGCGTGAGAAACAGCGCGAGTCCCACCAGCACCTGGTTGGGCGGCGTGGTGGTCGTGCCGAGCGCCTGACGCAGCAGCGAGAGCACGATGATGATGCGCGTGAAGCTCGTCATCATCAGCACCATCGCGGGCAGGAACGTCAGCATCGTGAGCAGCAGCATCGTCTGCACGCTCAGCGAATAGGTCGTTCCGCCGGCGGGGCCGGGGCTCGTGGTGAAGGCCGGCAGGCCTTGCGGGCCGGTGGCGGCCTGCGCGTGCGCCAGATGCGGCAGCAGCAGCGCCAGGGCGCCCGCGCCAAAGGCGAGCGCGACGGGCAGCGCCGCGCGCGAGAATTTCACCGAAGTCGGGAGGGAAGACGCGCTTGCGCGGCTTGCGTCGCCCGCGTGCGCGTCGTGAAGGGAACTGCCGTGCATTTACTGCGCTCCGCCGTCGTGACGCTTGAAACGTTTGCCGGCTTCGTGTTTCAGCGCGTCACGAAAGCGCTGTCCGAAGCTGCCTTGCAGGGCGGGGTCGCCGCTCGCCGTCACACCGGCCGCATTGGCCACACCGGCGGCGGGCAGTTCGCCCGCGGGCATCGTGTGCAGCAGGCGCACGCTGCCGGGCGCCGCGCCGAGCACGAGCCAGGTATCGCCGATCTCGACGACCGCCACGCGCTCCTTGCCGCCGAGCGAAGCGCCGCCCACGGTTTTGACGAGCGCATTTTTCGGGCCGTGCTGCAGACCGAGACGCCGCGCGAGCCACGCGCAGCCGAACACCACCGCGATCACCAGCGCGAGCCCGAACACCGTTTGCAGCACCGCGCCGAAACCGAGCGCCGGCACCGCGCTGCCCGCCACGACCGCCGACGCGTTCGAAGCGGACTGCGCCGCCTTGTTCACGGCCTGGAGGTCGGCGGCGTTCGCCGCGACTGCCGCGCCCGCTGCGCCCGACAGGGCCAGCGCGAGCGCGAACTGGAGCGTCTGGCGCGCGTGAGTGACGAGCGCGACGTGAGCGAAACGCGTGACGGGCCCGGCTGCGCGAGTCATCGATTCAGCTTCCGGATCCGTTCGGACGGCGTGATGATGTCGGTCAGACGGATACCGAACTTGTCGTTCACGACCACCACTTCGCCCTGGGCGATCAGGCAGCCGTTCACGAGCACGTCCATCGGCTCGCCGGCGAGGCCGTCGAGCTCCACCACCGAACCTTGCGCGAGTTGCAGCAGGTTGCGGATGGCGATCTTGGTGCGGCCGAGTTCGACGGTCATCTGGACGGGAATGTCCAGAATCATGTCGATGTCGTTGCGCGTCGAGTTCTGGTCGACCTTCGAGAGCGGCTGGAACACGGCAGCGGGCGCCGCAGCGGGCGCGTCGTTGCTGTTCTGCTCGGCCATCGCCGCTGCCCAGTCGTCCAGCGACGCCTCATCGGCGCCCGAACCCGGCACCTCGGCCGCGGCTTCCTGACCCGCTTCGAGCACGGGCTCTTCGCCTTGCGGGCTGTTCACGTCACTCATATCCACCTTCCTTCATCGTGTCGGCTGCGCTGATCATCTTCTGGACCCGCAACGCGTATTGACCATTGAAAATTCCGTAGCCGCATTCCATCACCGGCACGCCGTCGACCTTCGCGACGATGTGCTCGGGAATGTTGACCGGCAGGACGTCGCCCTTCTTCATGTTCAGGATCTGCTCGAACGTGATGGGCACCTGCGCGAGATCTGCGGTGAGCTCCACTTCGGCGGCCTGCACCTGCTGGGACAGCACGCGCACCCAGCGGCGGTCCACGTCGAGCACTTCGCCCTGCAGCGGCGAGGCGAGCACGTCGCGGATCGGCTCGATCATCGAGTACGGCATGCAGATGTGCAGCGTGCCGCCCGTCGGGCCGAATTCGATCGAGAACTGCGTGACGATCACGATCTCGTTGGGCGTCGCGACGTTGGCGAACTGCGTGTGCATTTCCGAGCGCACGTATTCGAACGTCAGCGGGCGCACGCTCTTCCACGCCGTCGTGTAGTGCTCGAAGACGAGGTTCAGCAGGCGCGCGATGATGCGCTGCTCGGTCTGCGTGAAGTCGCGCCCTTCCACACGCGTGTGGAAGCGGCCGTCGCCGCCGAACAGGTTGTCGACCACGAAGAACACGAGGTTCGGATCGAACACGAACAGCGAGGTGCCGCGCAGCGGCTTCACGTGGACGAGGTTCAGATTCGTCGGAATCGGCAGGTTGCGCGTGAATTCGCTGTACTTCTGCACGCGCACGGGACCGACCGAAATTTCGGCCGTGCGGCGCATGAAGTTGAAAATGCCCACGCGCAACAGACGCGCAAAACGCTCGTTGATGATTTCGAGGCCGGGCATCCGGCCGCGCACGATGCGTTCCTGCGTCGCGATGTTGTAGGGCCGCACGCCCTGCTTTTCGGACGAGCTGGAGTCGCTGTCGACTTCGCCGGTGACGCCCTTGAGGAGGGCATCGACCTCCTCCTGCGACATGAACTCGTCGTGACCACCCATGCTCATGATGCGAGGCTCCCGGATATCTTCGCGCTGTGCATGGCGTTACTGCACGACGAATTCGGTGAACAGCACGTCTTCGACCTTGGCGGGCTGGCCGCGCGGGTCGGAGGGCTGCGAGATCAGCGCGGCCAGCTCGGTGGCGAGCGCGCGCTTGCCGTCGAGCGGCGCGAGATCGGACGGATGCTTGTTCGAGAGCGCCAGCAGCACGCGGCTGCGGATCTCCGGCATGTGCGCGACGAGCGCGTCCTGGGTCGCCTGGCTGTCGAGCTTGAGCGTGAGGCCGATGCGCAGATAGTGCGTGTCGCCGTCGTCGGACTGCAGGTTCACCGTCATCGGTTCGAGCGCGTAGTAGACCGGCACGGGCGGCGGCGGCGGTGCGCTCGCCGTGGCGGCGGCCGGATGACGCGACATGAAGAACCACACGCCCGCGCCGGCGGCGCCCGCGGCAAGGATCGCGATGATCACGATGAGAAGGATCCGCTTGAGCGGTCCGGGTTTCGCGCCCTGGGGCGCAGCTTGATCTTTTGCGGTCGTGGTCGCCATGTCGGTCGTAAGCCTGGGTGGTGCGGTGTTGGGGCCGAGTGTGGGGCCGTCGGGAAAACGCCCGCCGGTCGCGCAAGTTGCGCGCCGCGTGCGACATCAATCCCGGCAGCCTGCATTGTTCCGGCTTTTGCCTTACAGCGAAGGGAGGAATAGACGGGGGATTTCCGGCTATCTCGTGGTTTTGTTGCAGGTGCGGCGCGCACGCCGGAAAGCGCCGATGCGCGCGGCATCCCGGGCGTTGCGGCGCGCTGCCGTCACGTTGGAGAGCGATGCCCGAAGAAGGGCGCGCGATGGGGTCCGATCAGGGGCGATCTGAGTCGATCGACGGCGCGCGGTGCAAGAGCGACCGGTCGGGCGGCGCGATGCGCGCGCCGCCCGCCATTGCCAGGCGTTGCCCGCCGTTGCCAGGCGTCGTCAGACGTTCCTGGCGGCGATTGCGATCAGGCGAAGGTGTCGATCAGGCCGACGGTGCGCGTGGTCGGCGCCGTGGTGGTGCTGCCGATGGCGTCGTCGACGCCGCTGCCGGAGGCGAGGCTGCTGCCGCCCGAACGCGACGAACGCGAACCGCTGCCCGAGCCGCTGCCGCTGTCCTGTTGCGCCTGCTGGTTCATCTGGCGCGAGAAGCCGTCGCTGACGCTCGCGCTGCCCAGACCGATGCCGTTTTCCTGCATCTGCTCGCGCAGTTTCGGCAGGGCCGCTTCGACGGCCTCGCGCACCTGCTGATGCTGCGAGACGAAGAGCGCGTGGGCGTGGTTCTCGGAGACCTGCAGCACGACTTGCAGCGGGCCGAGATCCTTCGGATTGAGCGTGAGTTCCGCCGAGCTCTGGTGCGCGTTCGAGAGGAACACGACCTTCTGGCTGAGCGCGTCTTCCCAGTCGCTCGTGCCCACCTGCGGCGCGAGCGCGGCCGACGCCGCCGCCGACGCCGCCGGATTGGTGGTCGCCGCCGCCGCCTGGGTGGCCTGGGCCTGAGCCGCGGCGGCTGCGGCCGCCTGGGTGGCCGCGAGCGCGTCGGTGGCCGCGTTCGCGGCGGCTTGCTGGACCGGCGTGGCCTGCTGCGCCACGGCCGCCGTGAGTGCGGTGGCCGCGGTCTGCGAGGCGGCGTCCGCGGTGACGGCCGTGGCTGCCTTGGCGTCGCCGGTCGCGCCGGTGGTCTTGTCGTCGAGTGCGGTGCTCAGGCCTTTGGCCTTCGCCTGCGCGCCCAGATGCGCCGCGAAGCCGTTGGCGATCGCCTGGCCCGTCGTGGCCGCGTCCTGCGTGGTCGCGCCGCCGTGCGCCGACAGCGTGGCCGCGCCGCTGCGCAGCTTTTGCAGCGCGGCGGTGAGCGCGTCGCCGACCGACTTCGAATCGGTGGTCGCGGTGGCGGTGGTGCCGTCCGCGGCCGTCGCGGCCGTGCCAGCCGCGGCGGCGGCGAGACCCGCGAGCGTGGCGTCGGTGGCGGGCGTCGTGCCGTCGCCGCTGCCGTCGTCCTGAGCCTGCTGGCCCGACTGCTGCGCGGCCTGCTGGGCTTGTTGCGCCTGCTGGGCCTGCGCGGCGGCCTGGGCGCCCGCGGCATCGGCCTGCTGCTGGTTGGTGCGGGCGTCGTCGCCGCGATGGTCGGTCTTCGAGGTGCTGTGCGTGCCGCTCGACGAGCTGCTGCCCGAAGTCGATTGCGACGACGACTGGCTCGATTGCGACGCTTGCGACGACTGCGAGGACGACGCGTTCTGCGACGCGTTCGCGTTGTTCGACGCGTTGGCGTTGTTGTATGCCTGCGAGGCGTTGGACTGCGCGTATTGCTGCGGCGTCGGCTGGCTCAGCGCGGTCTGCGCGGCGATGCTCTGCTGGAGCGTCTGAGCGAAGCCCTGGCTCGCCTGATCAGCCTGGCTGCCCGCGGAGGCGGCGCCGCTGGAGGCGGGGTCGACGGCTCCGAAGAGCGAACTGACTGCGGAAAGAAGCGACATGGTGTCTGCCCCGGATAACGTAACGGTGTGGATCGCGTGGTGGATCTTTGTGCGAGTTATAGGTACGGCTGGATACGGCTAACGGCTTCGATGGCCCGCTTCATGAATGATGCTGCGACGCGCGCATGCGCAGCGCGCGGGCGGCGAATTCATCGGAATCGCGCTGCTCGCGTTTGGCTTCCACGCGCGCCTGCACGGCGTCCTGGCGCGACTGCAGCACCTCGTACGAGCCGAGCTTCTGCTTGGTGCGCAGCCACTCGGGCTTCGTGGCCTCGACGCGCTGCGTCGCCTGCTCGAGCAAGCGGCGCTGCTGCTCGATGGCGGCGTCGAGCGTGTCGATGAACGCCTGGAAGTTGCGCACGTTGCCCGCGGCCATGCCCTTGCGGGCCGACTCGGTGAAGCGCGTATGGTACTCGTCGCGGTAGTCGATCAGCGACTTCAGCTGCTTCTCGATCTCCGCGCGTTCGCGCTGCACGCGGCCGAGCTTCTGCGTGGCGGCGTCGACGTCGTCCTGCGCGAGGCCGATCAGGGTCTGCAATGCGGTCTGCCGGGTCATCATCTATTCCCCTGTCCAATGAGCGCGCCGAGCATATCGACGCTCTGATCGTAGTTCGCGCTTTCGCGAAAGCCCTGCTGAAGAAAGGCCTCGATGCGCGGATAAAGTGCAATGGCGCGGTCGAGCACGGCGTCGCGCCCGCTCACGTACGCGCCGACGTTGATGAGATCGCGGTTGCGCTGGTAGCGCGAGAGCATCTGCTTGAACGCGCGCGTCTGGTTCAGATGCTGGTCGTCGATCAGCGCCGTCATCGCGCGGCTGATCGACGCTTCGATGTCGATGGCCGGATAGTGACCGGCTTCGGCGAGCGCGCGCGACAGCACGATGTGGCCGTCCAGAATCGCGCGCGCCGAGTCGGCGATCGGGTCCTGCTGGTCGTCGCCTTCGGTGAGCACGGTGTAGAACGCCGTGATCGAGCCGCCGCCTTCGGGGCCGTTGCCGGTGCGCTCGACGAGCGCGGGCAGCTTCGCGAACACCGAGGGCGGATAGCCCTTGGTCGCGGGCGGCTCGCCGATCGCCAGCGCGATCTCGCGCTGCGCCATCGCGTAACGCGTGAGCGAATCCATCAGCAGCAGCACGTGCTTGCCCTGATCGCGGAAATATTCGGCCAGCGAGGTCGTGTACGCGGCGGCCTGCATGCGCAGCAGCGGCGAGACGTCGGCCGGCGCGGCCACCACCACCGAGCGCGCGAGCCCTTCCTCGCCGAGGATCTGCTCGATGAATTCCTTCACTTCGCGGCCCCGCTCGCCGATCAGTCCGATCACGATGACTTCGGCGCTGGTGGCGCGGGCCATCGTGCCGAGCAGCACCGATTTACCGACGCCCGAGCCCGCGAACAGGCCCATGCGCTGGCCGCGCCCGACCGTGAGCAGCGCGTTGATCGCGCGCACGCCGACGTCGAGCACCTTGTGGATCGGCTCGCGGTTCAGCGGGTTGATGACGGGCGCGGTGAGCGGCGCGTCGGCTTCCGTGTTGATCGGGCCGAAGCCGTCGAGCGGCTTGCCCGAGGCGTCGACCACGCGGCCCAGCATGCCCCAGCCGACCGGCAGGCGCTTGGCGCCCGCCATCGGATCGGCGATCGGCGCGCTTTCGAGCGGCCACACGCGCGCGCCCGGCAGCAGGCCCGCGACTTCGGTGGTCGGCATCAGGAACAGCTTGTCGCCGGAAAAGCCCACCACTTCGGCTTCGGCCATCGGCAGCGAGCTGCCCGGCGGGAGTTCGATCACGACTTCCGCGCCCACGGCGAGGCGCAGGCCCACGGCTTCGAGCACGAGACCGGCGGCGCGCGTGAGGCGGCCGCAGCCGCGCAGCGGCAGCGCGAGGGCGTTGCGCTCGCGCACGCTGTTCAGGCGCGCCTTCCAGCTCGCGTGATGCGGATTGTCCGGGTCGAAATTCGCGGGCGGCGTGTACGGAGCCGGCGCGGGCGCAAGCACGGGTTCGGGCGCGAGGCCTGGTGCCGGGCTGTCCGGCGCGGCGGGCAGGCCGGCGAGACGCTCGGCCGCCGCGCCCATGTCGGCGGAAAAATTCGGTGCGGGAAAGTGCGGCAGGTCGGGCAGCACGAATTCGGAGTCGCCGTCGACCAGCATGCCGTCGGTCTGGGCCGCGTCGTGCACGCCGGGGCCGAACGAGGCGAGCGCCAGTTCCTGTTCGAGCGGCGTGAGGCCGCCCGTGTGGATCGCCTGATGCACGGTCTGATGCAGCGCCGAATTCACCATGGCCGCGCCTTCCCGAGCGCTGCGGCGACGCGCTCCCAGCGCGTGCCGATGCCCGCGTCCGTCTCGCCGGTGGCGGCCTGCGCACGGCAGCCGCCGCGTTCCAGCGAGGCGTCGGTGCGCACGGTCCAGCCGCGCGCCTGCAAATCTTCGAGGAGATAGGCCTCGACCACCGGCAGATCGGCCGGGCTCACCACCAGTTGCGGCGAGCCGGACAACTGCGGCTCGTGCGCGAGCACTTCACGCGCCGCGGCGAGCAGCGCCGTCGGGTCGTGCTGTACATGCTGGCGGACCACCTGCTGGGCGATGTCGAGCGCCAGCTCGACGAGCGTTTCGGCCACGCCCGCTTCGGCGGTCGTCAGCGCGTCGGAAAAACGTTGCGCGATCGCCGACAACTGCGCCGCCACGGCGCGCGCCTCGCCGAGTCCCTGTTCGAAACCCTGCTTCTGGCCCTGGTCGTAGCCGGCCTGGTAGCCGAGCGCCTGGCCCGCCACGTGGCCGGACGTCAGACCGGCCTGGTGGGCGTTGTCGCGGATACGCTGCAGTTCCGCCTCGAACTCCGCCGTTTCGTCCGGCGTGGGCGGCGGCGGGGGAGGCGGAGGCGGATCGAAGCACGCCATCTCCCAGCGCTGATACGCCGAGAGTTGACGGTGCAACGGTTGTGAGGCTTCGTCAGACATAAGCGTCTTCTGCCTTGCCGCCGATCACGATCTGGCCGCTTTCGGCGAGGTTGCGCACGATCTGCAGGATACGCCGCTGCTGCGCTTCGACTTCCGAAACGCGCACGGGGCCGCGCGCGTCCAGGTCTTCGGCGAGCAGTTCCGCGGCGCGCTGCGACATGTTCGCGAGGAACTTCTGGCGCAGCGCGGGCGGGGCGCCCTTGAGCGAGATGATGAGCGATTCGGACTCGACTTCCTTGAGCAGCAGCTGAATCGCGCGGTCTTCGAGATCCAGCAGGTTCTCGAACACGAACATCTGGTCGATGATCTTCTGGGCAAGCTCGGCGTCGTACTGGCGGACCGTTTCGATCACGCCTTCCTCGTGCTGGCTCGTCATGAAGTTCAGGATTTCGGCGGCCGTGCGGATGCCGCCCATCGGGCTGCGCTTGAGGTTGTCGCTGCCCGACAGCAGGCCCATGAGCACGTCGTCGAGTTCGCGCAGCGCCTGCGGCTGGATGCCGTCGAGCGTGGCGATACGCAGCAGCACGTCGTTACGCAGACGCTCCGTGAAGCAGGAGGCGATTTCGGACGCCTGATCGCGGTCGAGGTGAACCAGGATCGTGGCGATGATCTGCGGGTGCTCGTTCTTGATGAGTTCCGCGACCGAGCCCGAGTCCATCCACTTCAGGCCTTCGATACCGCTCGTGTCGCCGCCTTGCAGAATGCGGTCGATCACCGCACCGGCCTTGTCCTCGCCGAGCGCCTTGGTCAGCACGCTGCGGATGTAGTCGTTCGAGTCGAGCGACAGCGCCGTGTGCTGCTCGGCTTCCTTGACGAACTCGTGCAGCACCGCGTCGATCTCTTCGCGCTTGACGTTCTTCAGCGCGGCCATCGCCGCGCCGATCTTCTGCACTTCGCGCGGCCCGAGGAACTTGAAGACCTGAGAGGCCTCTTCCTCGCCGATCGACATGAGCAGCAGTGCGCTCTTGACAGCTCCTTCAGCGCTCATCGTTCACCCAGCTCTTGACAACGGTTGCGACAATCTTCGGATCCTGGCGCGCGATGTTGCGCGCGAATTCCAGGTTGCGTTCGAACTTCTGTTTCTCGTTTTCGAGGGCCAGCAGATCGCTGTCGCCCTCGACCACGCCGCCCGTGCCTTCGATCTTCTCGACTTGCGGCAGGCCGTCCAGCAGGAGCGGCTCGGCGTCGCCCCCGAGCGCCGGGCCCGCGGCGGCGGCAACCGGTTCCGGCGGCGGGAAGGCGCGGCGCAGCGCCGGCTTCACCATCACGAAGTACAGGAACAGGGCCACCGCGCCGATGCCGAGCCAGGTTGCGATCTGCTTGGCCAGCGCGATCATGTCCGGCTGGCGCCACCACGGCAGGTTGGCGTTCGGATCGACGTCGGTCTGGAACGCGGCGTTGACCACGTTCACCGAGTCGCCGCGCTTGATGTCGTAGCCCATCGCGTCCTTCACGAGCTGTTCGACCTGCGCGAGCTTCTGTGCGTCGAGCGGCTGCATCGTGGCGTGACCCTTGGCGTCCACCTTCTGCTGATAGTTCACGATCACGGCCACCGAGAGGCGCTTGATGTCGCCCGGCGACTGCTGGAAGTGACGCACCGTCTTGTCCAGCTCGTAGTTCGTGGTGGTGTCGCGGTGATCCGAAATCGGCGTCGAGGCGGCCGCGCCGCTCGCGCCCGCGGGCGCGTTGATCGGCGCCGAGGCCGGCTGCGGCGGCTGGTTCGAGAGCGCGCCCGGCACGCCGCCCGCGCCCGACTGCTGCATGTCGGTGGCGATGTTCTGCTGCTGGCTGCGGATCGAGGCCTGCTGCGGATTGGCGTTCGGGCCGTAGTTCTCCGAGGTCTGTTCGAGCTTCGAGAAGTCCACGTCGGCGCTGACCTGCGAGCGCGCGTTGCCCGAGCCGAACAGCGGCGCGAGGATCGCGTCGATGCGCGACTGGGTGTCGTGTTCGATCTGGCGCACGTACTTGAGCTGCGAGGCGTCGAGGCCCGCGCTGGCGGCGCTTTGCGTGAGCAGATTGCCGTCCTGGTCGACCACGGTGACGTTGCGCACCGGCAGATCGGGCACGGCCGACGAAATCATGTGCGTGACCGCGGCCACCTGGCCTTCGTCGAGCACGCGGCCCGGATACAGATTGACGAGCACCGACGCCGAAGGCGCTTCGCGCTCGCGCACGAACACCGAGGGCTTCGGAATGGCCAGATGCACGCGCGCCGACTTGACGCTCTGGATCGACTGGATGGTCTGTTCGAGTTCGCCTTCGAGGGCGCGCTGGTAATTGACCTGCTCGGCGAACTGGCTGATGCCGAACTTCTGGTTGTCCATCAGTTCGAAGCCGACCGAACCGTTCTTCGGCAGGCCTTGCTGCGCAAGGCGCAGGCGCATTTCGTTGACCTGCTCGGACGGCACCAGAATGGCGCCGCCGCCGTCGGACAGCTTGTAGGGCACGTTGGCGGCTTGCAGCGCCGTGATGATGGAGCCGCCGTCACGGTCGGACAGGTTGCTGTAGAGCACCTTGTAGTCCGGCGCGCGCGACCACAGCACGAGGCCCGCGACCACCGCGACGAGCACGGCGACGGCGACGATCAGCGGCGCACGCGGGTTGCCGCGCACGCTGCGCAGCGACGAGAGCGAACCGAGGCGCTGCGCGAAGCCGCCGCCCAGGTCGTCCGCGGCGCCGGATGCCGCGCCACCGGCGCCTGTGGCGGCGCCGCTGGTGGCGAGGCCCATGCGGGCGTCGGGGTTGATCAAAGAGTTGGCAGACGAATCCATGCGACGGGTTTCTCCGGGAGACTTGCACGTCCCTGCGGCGCGCGCGCGGCAGAGACTTTCACGACAGGGATTATCCGAGAGCCGTGGCAAGCCGATTGCGCGAATAGAGCCGGGTTTTCCCCCTAGTTTCGGGGCTGCTCAAAATGTCCGACTGCTATATTTCTCGCAGACTCGGCACCCTGCGTACGCGGACCGGGTCCGGGGGCGTCGCCCCCCGCGCACCCGGACCGGGGTTGCGCGGGCCGCCGCCGCCGCGCAACTCTCTTTATCGTGGAGCAAACATGACGGTGCCAGTCAACCCACTCACGTCGGCGCTAGCGCAGATGCAGGCCATGGCCGCCCAGGCCGCGGGCAGCGCCACGGCGGCTGAATCCGGCTCGGGTGCGGCGAGCGGCGGCGAGTTCGCCGCGGCGCTCAAGGCGTCGCTCGACAAGATCAGCGACGATCAGCAGAAGGCCGTCGGCGAGTCGCAGGCGTTCGAATTGGGGGCCAGCAACGTTTCGCTCAACGATGTCATGGTCGACATGCAGAAGGCCAATATCGGCTTCCAGTTCGGCCTGCAGGTGCGCAACAAGCTCGTCGCGGCCTACACCGACATCATGCAGATTCAGGTGTAAGCCGGGACGCGCGAACCCCTTCCGACTGTCAGCCCATTAAAGCTTCTCCTCATACTTTCCGATAACACGGCTAGAACCGGTTCGCGCGCCTACGGGCGGCGCGGGTCCGGACGCACCGATTCCACAGCCGCACGTTCGAAGGAGAAGCGCCGATGTTTTCCCCTGCCCAATCTGGAGCCAACGCCTATGCACGCGTCGGTGTCGAAACGGGGATTATGGGCGCCAGTCCGCACAAGCTGATCGCGCTCCTGTACGAAGGCGCGCGCAAGGCGATTGCGCAAGCCCGCCTGCATCTGCAGATGGGCAACGTGGGGCCGCGTGGCGAGGCGATCGGCAAGGCCATCCGGATCGTCGAAAGCGGGCTTCAGCTGGCGTTGAACGTCGAGGCGGGCGGGGAAATCGCGCAGCGCCTGAATGCACTCTACAGCTACATGACGCGACGTTTGCTCGAAGCGAATATTCAACAGAGCGAGTCCATGCTGGTCGAAGTCGATGGCCTGCTGGCAACGCTCGAGGAAGCCTGGTTGGGGATTGCGCCGGAGGTGGAACAGATGGCCCAGCAGCAGCGGGCATCCGGGCCTTCGTCCGGCTCATTGACGAGATGAGTTCGAAAGCAGACTACTTCGCCCACTATGAAGCGATCGCGGCAGTGTCTGGGCAGATGCTCAGCGCGGCGCGCGGCGCACACTGGAACGATCTGATCGGCCTCCAGGAGGAATACCGCCACCTCGTCGAAGCGCTCAAGGACGCCGATCTCGGCGTCCGGCTCAGCACCACCGAGCGCGCGCGCAAATACGAGCTGATCCGGCAGATCCTCGCCGACGACGCAGCGATCCGCGACCTCGCGAGTCCGTGCATGGCGCGCCTGTCGGCGCTCTTTCAAGGCACGGCGCAGCCCGCGCGGGTCCTGCAGGAGCTGTACGGCGCGCGCTAGCCGCAGGCCGCGGCGGACCTGCCGGCGCAGCGCGCCGGGCACCGCCCATTCTGGAACGTCCCCTGAAACCGGCTGACGACGTCGGCGCCCCGGACCGGGAGCCGAACCCGGCCACTGAACTGGCCCCACGCTCCGCATGAACGGAATCGACACGAGCGCCGCCGCGCTGATCGCGAGCCGCGTAGGCGCGCTGGGCCCGACCGGCGCGCAAGGCAGCGCCGGCACCGCGCAGGCGGGCGTGTCCGCGCTGGCGGGCGGCGTCACCGCGCTGCCCGAGGCGCAGGCCGTCAATTCGCCGCAGGCGTCGGCGCAAACCGAGCTGTCGGCCGTCGCGCTCGCGCTCGACGCGATCATCCGCTCGGGCGGCGACGCCACGCCCGCCGTGGTCGGCAGCGCGCCCGTCTGGGCCAATCCGGGCGCCGATCCGGGCGCCGATCCGGGCGCGGCCGCCAATACCGCCACCAACGCCAATTTGCCGCTGCCGGGACTCGCGCAGGCCGAAGCCGCGCTCGAAAGCGCCTTGCTCGCGGATCTCGCGGCGACGGCGCAAGCGGGCGCGAATGGCGTGAACGGGGCGGCTGGGGCAACCGGAACGACCGGCGCGGCCAACGCCGCCGATGCCGCGAATCAAGCCACACCAGGCAACGCCGCGCAGGCCACCGGCAACGCACAAGGCACGCAGGGCGCCGCGCTCGCGGCCCAATCCGGCCCCGTGGCCGCGCTGACGGCGGCGCTCGCGCAGACGGTCGCGTCGAGCGGCCTGTTCTACGAATCGCATCTCGCGCAATGGCTGCAAGGCCAGCGCTCGCCCGCCGAACTCGCCGACGAACCGCAGAACCGGCTCGCGGGCACGCAATTGCCGCTCGACTGGAGCAGCGCCGCCGACGACATCGACGACGTGTTCTGGACCGACGTGCCGTCCGCCTCGCAGACGGCCGCGCGCGCCGCCGCCGATGCGGCGTCCGCCCAGCCGCGCAACACCGCCGGCACGACGGGCGCCGACGCGGGCAACGCCGCCTCGCAGAACGCCGCGCGCGCGAACACCTTGCTCGGCGACACGCTGCTGCCCGCGCTGCACACCCAGGCGGGCACGGCGGCGGGCGTCCATCAGGCGCTGCTGCCGATCGTGCGTCAGCAACTCGATCTGCTCGCGACCGGCGAATTCCGCTGGACCGGCGAGGCGTGGCCCGGCGTGCGTCTCGACTGGAGCATCCAGCAGGAAGACTACGACGCCCACGAGGTCCACAACCAGCGCGGCCCGCGCCGCAGCGCCGACGACGACACGCCGTGGCGCACGCGCCTGACGCTCGCGCTGCCGTCGCTCGGCACCGTCGACGCGGAACTCACGCTCACCGGATCGGCGCTCGCCGTGCGCGTGCAGGCCAGCCCCGGCGGCGCGCAGCAACTGACGGCGCACAGCGAGGTGCTGCGCGGACGCATCGCGGCGCTCGGACTCGCGCTGGCCGGATTGTCGATCCGCGAAATCGGCGGTGGCATCGCCGGTGGTGCAGGTGGAGCAGGCGGCGCGGGTCAGGCCGCCCGCGCCGCCGACGCTTACGCGCACCATGCGGCGCAGGCCGAACAGGCCGAACAGGCGGCAGCCGCTGCGGCGACGCACGCCTACGCGGACGCGTCCGCCGATGCGGTGTCGGATGCGCATCCGGCGTCGTCAACCGACTGGGAACTGGGATGAGCCGCACGAACCGCAAGAGCGCCGCGGCGCTCGCCTACGACGACGCGGCTTCGCCCGACGCCGCGCCGCGCGTGGTCGCGAAGGGCTACGGCCTTGTCGCCGAGATGATCGTGCAGCGCGCGAAGGAAGCCGGCCTCTATGTGCACGAGGCGCCGGAAATGGTGTCGCTGCTAATGCAGGTCGATCTGGATTCGCAGGTGCCGCCGCAGCTTTATCAGGCGGTGGCGGAACTGCTCGCCTGGCTGCACGGGCTCGAAGTCGCGGGCAACGCGCAAGCCGCCGCCGCTGCCGCCGCGAATGGCCAGCAATCAGCCGCAGGCGCGGCGGGCGCGGCCCGCAACACGCCCGATCCGAAATCGCTGTCGATCAATCCGTTCCGCTTTCCGGCCTTGCCGGAGTGAGGCACGCGACGCCAGGCCGCTGGCTTCAGAACCGCAACATCACGCGAATCAGCGTGTTGAACAGCTTGCCGTAAGGCGGCGCGATCAGCCCGCGCGCGTTCAGGCGCGCCTGGGTGAACACGGGTTTCATCTTCGAGAAGGTCTGAAATCCCTCGTAGCCGTGATACGCGCCCATGCCGCTCGCGCCCACGCCGCCGAACGGCAGCCCCTCCGCGGCGATATGCATCAGCGTTTCGTTCACCGACATGCCGCCCGCCACGGTCTCGTGCGTCACGCGATCGACCGTGCGCGCGTCGTCGGCGTAGAGATAGAGCGCGAGCGGACGCGGACGCGCGTTCACGTAGCGCAGCGCCTCGTCGAGCGTGTCGTAGGGCACGATCGGCAGCAGCGGCCCGAAAATTTCCTCCTGCATCAATCGCGTCGAGTCGGGCGCGTTCGTCACGATCACGGGCGCGAACTGGCGCGTCGCGGCGTCGCGCGGACCGAGCGGATGCAGTTGCGCGCCCGCGGCCTGGGCTTCGTCGGCGAGCCGTTCGAGGCGCTCGAAATGGCGCGGCGAGATGATCGAGGTGTAATCGCGGTTGGTCGCGAATTGCGGATACAGCGTCTCGAAGCGCGTGCGCGCGCGGGCGATGAACGCCGCTTCGCTGCCGCGCGGCAGCAGCACGTAATCGGGCGCGATGCAGGTCTGCCCGGCGTTGAGCGTCTTGCCGAGCAGCAGGCTGTCGACGGCGTAGTCAAAGCGCGCCTGCGTGCCGATCAGCGCGGGCGACTTGCCGCCGAGTTCGAGCGTGACCGGCGTGAGATGGTTGGCCGCCGCGCGCATCACTTCGTGGCCGATGCGCGTCGAGCCCGTGAACAGCAGATGGTCGAACGGCAGCGCGCTGAAGGCCGCGCCCACGGCCGCGTCGCCGTTCACGACCGCCACGTGGTCGGGCGCGAAGGCCTGCGCGATCAGATCGGCGAACAGCGCGGACGTGCGCGGCGTCAGCTCCGACATCTTGATCAGCGCTCGGTTGCCCGCCGCGAGCGCGCAGACGAGCGGACTCGCGCCCAGCAGCAGCGGATAGTTCCACGGCACGACGATACCCGCCACGCCGAGCGGCTGCGGCACGACTTTCGCGCGGCCCGGCGCGAGCCACTTGCCCGTGCGGCGGCGCTGCGGACGCATCCAGCGCTCGCCGTGCTTGAGCGCGGCGTCGATTTCCTGCTTGAGCACCACGAATTCCGCGAGCGCGACCTCGGCTTTCGAGCGCTGGCCGAAATCCGCGTTCATCGCGTCGGCGAGCGCGTCCTGATTCGCGAACAGCACGTCGCGCAGCGTGCGCAGATGACGCGCGCGCGTGCTCCACGCCGGAAACGGCTCGCGCAGGAAGGCTTCGCGCTGCGTGGCGAGCAGCGCGGCGAGCGTGTCCGGCGTGTGCTCGCCGGTTGTGCTCGCGGCACTTGCGCCGGGAGCGGGCTGCGGAGCAAGCGTTTCGGGCAGATCCTGCTTCATGGTCGGTCCTTGATGGAGTGAGGCGCGCGGGCGCTCGTGTTGTTGTTATCGCTGCTCATCGCACCAGATAGTCGGCGGGCAGCGCGCGTTCGATCAGCGCGGCGTGGTCGAAGCGCGCGGGCAGCGTGCCGAACACGCGGTCGCAGTCGGCGGCGTGTTCGTCGAGCCGCGTGGCGATGAACGCGTCGGCGACCTCGGGCGGTCCGGCGCGCAGCAGCATCGCCTGCGCGATCAGCACGATCTGCTGCGCGATGCGCCGCGCGCTCGCCTCGCGCGATCCCGGCGCGCCGTTGAGCAGCGCCGCGAGCCGGTCGAGCGCGGCTGTGAGCACGAGATGATCGGCCGCTTCGCGACGCCACGCAAGAAAGAGCGCCTGGGCGGCGTCGGCCTCGCGTTCGAGCGCGCGCAGCACGTCGAGACACATCACGTTGCCCGACCCTTCCCAGATCGAGTTGACGGGCGCCTCGCGGTAGAAGCGCGCCATCGGCCCTTCCTCGACGTAGCCGTTGCCGCCCCAGACTTCCATCGCCTCGCCGGTGAACGCGAGCGTGCGCTTGCAGACCCAGAACTTCGCGGCGGGCGTGACGATGCGCCGCCACGCGAGCGCTTCGAGCGCTTCGGCGCTTTCCTCGCCGGGCTGCGCCGCCTGCGCGCTCTGCTCGAATGCGTGCGCGAGGCGCATGAACAGCACCGTCGCGGCTTCGGATTCGAGCGCGAGGTCGGCGAGCACGTTCTGCATCAGCGGCTGCTGCGCGAGCGGACGGCCGAACGCGCTGCGATGGCGCGCGTGATGGATCGCCTGCACGAGCGCCGCGCGCATCAGCGCCGCGCTGCCGATCACGCAGTCAAGCCGCGTGAAATTCGCCATTTCGATGATGGTCGGCACGCCGCGGCCTTCGTCGCCGATCATCACGCCCTCGGCGTCGAAGAATTCAACTTCGCTGCTCGCGTTCGAGCGGTTGCCGAGCTTCTCTTTCAGACGCTGCACGTTGACGGCGTTCTTCGTGCCGTCCGGCAGGAAGCGCGGCACGAAGAAGCACGAGAGGCCGTCGTGTTCGGTCGTGCGCGCGAGCACGAGGTGCGCGTCGCATTGCGGCGCGGAAAAGAACCACTTGTGGCCGGTCAGCAGATAGCGCGCGCCGCGTCCGCTCTGCGCGCCCGCCGGACGCGCTTCGGTGCGGTTGCTGCGCACGTCGGAGCCGCCCTGCTTTTCGGTCATGCCCATGCCGATCATCATCGAGCGCTTGTGGGCGAGCGGCACGTCGCGCGGGTCGTGCTCGCGCGTGTAGAGCTTGTCGCGCAGCGTCTCGAACAGCGCCGCCTCGCGCTGTAGAACCGGAATGCTGGCGAACGTCATGGAGAGCGGGCAGAGCGAGCCCGATTCCAGCTGCGCGTGCAGAAAATAGCCCGCGCAGCGCGCGGCCATCGCGCCGGGACGCGGCTCGGAGAACGGCAGCGCGTGCAGGCCTTCGGCGCGCAGCAGCGCGAGCAGGTCGTGCCAGGCGGGATGAAATTCGATGGCGTCGATGCGCTCGCCGCGCGCGCTGTGCGTATGCAGTTCGGGCGCGTGGCGGTTGGCGAGATCGGCGAGCGCCTGCACCTCGGCTTCGCCGAGCTTGGCGCCATGACGCGCGAGCGCATCGCGATGCCACTGCGCGCCGGCGCGCGCGAGCGCTTCGCCGAGCGCGGCATCGGTGGAAAAAAGGTTGTAATCGGCGAGCGGCGGCGCCTGATTCGTGACTTCGTGCGTGGTGCCGGAGCGATGCTGGCGCGACGCGGCGTCGGTCGCCTCGGTCGCGTCAGGTGCGCTGGCCGGGTGCGTCGGGGCGATTGGGTTCATCGAGGCGGTCTCCATCGGCGGCGCGCGTCGGGCGCGCGGTGTCATCGTGCCTGATCTGACGAAAAGCCCACGCGCGGCGTGCGCGCGAGGCCGTCATGCTCGTTCGTGATGCGCACCGATGGCGGCCCGCGCCGCACGCGTCCAGACTATATGCGCAGTCTGGACCCATGCGGCGGGCCGGTTACTGGGCGCTCCAGCGCTCCCTGTGCTGCTTGCTGGAATCGTTTTTGTAACCGCCGACGCCGGGCGCCGGACGGTCCTTCATGTTAGTCGCCAATGAGACATCGTGTAATGGCAGGATTAGAGGGAACACTCTGAGATAAAAGCTGACCCCGGTGCCTGACACTTCCTACAATCGGCCACAAACGTGAAATCGAACGAGCGTGCAACTAGGGTGCCTCAAGCGCCGCCCGGCTGCAACGCGAGATAACGCGACGTCCGCGCGACGTCCGCGAGACATCCACGAGACTGAGAGGCAGCGTCCGCTGCATGGGCTGAAGGCACGCGCGCGAGCGCCGGGCCGCGCCAACAGGAGGAGACATGCAATACGACTACGTGATCGTAGGTGGCGGTTCGGGCGGCGCATCGCTGGCGGGACGCCTCGCCGAACGCTGTCCCGACGCGAGCATCGCACTGATCGAAGCCGGTCCGCACACCGAGCGCAATCTCTTCGTCAACATGCCGATGGGCGTGGCGGCGCTCGTGCCGTTTCGCAACAAAAACAACTACGCCTATCAGACGGTGCCGCAGCCGGGCCTGAACGGACGACGCGGCTACCAGCCGCGCGGCCGCGGCTTCGGCGGCTCCAGCGCCATCAACGCGATGATCTACACGCGCGGCCATCCGCTCGACTACGAAGAATGGGCGCGGCTCGGCTGCACGGGCTGGGCGTGGGACGACGTGCTGCCGTACTTCCTGCGCGCCGAGGACAACGCGCGCGGCGCGAATGCGTGGCACGGCGCGGGCGGCCCGCTCGGCGTGTCCGATCTGCGCGAGCGCAACGCGGTCGCGGAGCGCTTCGTGCAGGCCGCGCTCGAAGCGGGTTTCCCCGCCAACGACGACTTCAACGGCGCGCGTCAGGAAGGCGTCGGCTTCTATCAGGTCACGCAGCGCGGCGGCGAGCGCTGCACGGTGGCGCGCGCGTATCTCTATGGGACGCCGCGCCCGAATCTGCATCTGATCGCCGATGCCACCGTGCTGCGCGTGAGCTTCGACGGCGTGCGCGCGACCGGCGTCGACGTCGTGCGCGCGGGCCGCAGCGAGCGCATCGAGGCGCGCGCCGAGGTGATCCTCGCGGCAGGCGCGTTCAACACGCCGCAACTGTTGATGTGCTCGGGCATCGGGCCGGCCGCGCATCTGCGAGAACATGGCATTGCCGTGCAGCACGACGCGCCGGATGTCGGCCGCAATCTGATCGACCACATCGACTTCACTTATAACAAGCGCGTGCATTCGAGCGAGACCGTCGGTTATTCGCTGCGCGGCGCGGCCAGGATGGTGCCGGGCCTCGTGCGTTATTTGCGCGGGCGACGCGGCATGTTCACGACCAACGTGGCGGAGGCGGGCGGGTTTCTGAAAAGCCGTCCGGAGCTGGAGCGGCCCGATCTGCAACTGCACTTCTGCACCGCGCTCGTCGACGATCACAGCCGCCGCCTGCACTGGGGACACGGCTATTCGCTGCACGTCTGCGTGCTGCGCCCGGCGAGCCGCGGCACCGTCACGCTCGCGAGCGCCGATGCGCGCGAAGCGCCGGTGATCGATCCACGCTTTCTGTCCGATGCGCGCGACCTCGATCTGCTCGTCGAAGGCACGCGCATCGCGCGGCGCATTCTCGACGCGCCCGCGCTGCTGCGCATGGGCGGGCGCGAGATCTACACGCAGGCGGGGCAGAGCGACGCCGAGCTGCGCGCGACCATCGCCTCGCACGCCGATACGATCTATCACCCGGTCGCGACCTGCCGCATGGGCAGCGACGCGCAATCGGTCGTCGACCCGCAGTTGCGCGTGCGCGGCGCGACGCATCTGCGTATCGCCGACGCCTCGGTGATGCCGACGCTCATCGGCGGCAACACCAATGCGCCGACCGTGATGATCGGCGAGCGCGCGGCGGATCTGATCGTCGCGGCCCGACGCGAAAGCGCGTCCACGCACAGCGCGCAAATGACGGCCTGACACGCGCATTCTTTTCGCAAGCGAGCGGTGGTGCGCTCACTCGGACGAATCTCAAAGCACTCGGAAGACACGCGAAGCCAGCGAGACGCTCGACGTCTCGCTGGCTTTTTCAATTGACGAAAATTGCTTAAAAAGCGTCTTTTTCGTTAAAGATTGTGTGAACTTCGCGGTATCCGCAATTTAGAGATTTCGGAGTCCCTATAATCGCGCGGCACCTTGGGCGTGTCAGTTGGCGCGTCCGCGAACTGGGAGGAACCGCCTCGATGAGCATCAACGTATTTCACCTGCTGGAAACGGTCCTGAGCGACGACGTCGTCCGCAACCTGTCCGGCCGCTTCGGCCTCTCGCCCGATCTCACGCGCAAGGTCACCGGCGCGGTCGCGCCGGCGCTCGTCGCGGCGATCATGCATCGCGGCAGCACCGCCGACGGCGCGCGCAGCCTGTTCTCCACCATCATGTCGCCCGACGTGAACGCGAGCATCGGCAAGCAGTTGCCCGAACTGCTGTCGAGCACCGCGGGCCTGAGCCAGCTCGAAACGATGGGCCGCGACCTGGTGCAGAAGGCGGCGGGCGTGAACGTCGGCGCACTCGCCGACGCAGTCGCGGCGCAAACGGGCGCGGCGCAATCCACGGCGTTCTCGCTGACCGGCGTGGTCGGCGCGGCGCTGATGGGCATTCTCAAGCAGCACTTCACGTCGTCCCAGGGTTTCGTCGGCCAGTTGCCAACGTTGCTCGGCCATCAACTCTCGTCGGTCAACGCGAGCCTCACCGACCGCCTCGCGAGCGCGGTCGGCCTCGGCAGCGCGGGCGCGTTCGCGGGCTCGGTGCTCATGCGCCTGAAGGACGTGTCGGCGCATCTCGATCATCCGCAGCCGCCGGCTCGTCCGGTGTCGGCGTCGCTGCCGCCGCAGACGATCGGCGACAGCACGCCGCCGATCGTCGTCGAAAAGCGCGGGCATTCGTGGCTCTGGTGGCTGCTCGCCGCGCTCGCACTGATCGTGGCGTTCTTCGCGCTGCGCTCGTGCCATCGCGAGGAACCGGTGCAGGACGATCAGGCGGCCTCGGCGCCCGCGGCGGTCGCGGCTTCGGAAGCCAGCGCGGCCGACAATGCGTCGGCGCCCGCGATCACCTCGGCGGCGTCTGATGCGTCGGCGGCATCGGCGGCCAGCGCTGTTGTTGCGCCCGCGCCCACGCAGGATTCGCATCTCTCGTTCGCGGTTGACAAAAACGGCGTGCCGACGATCACGGCCACGGTCGGCACCGAAGCCGAAAAGGCGCAGCTCGTCGACGCGCTCACGAAGCGGTTCGGCGACGGCAAGTTCAACGCCAACGTGACGGTCGACGCCGCCACGAAGCCCGCCGACTGGCTCGCGCACCTCGACGGCCTGCTGCCGCTGATGGCGCTGCCCGGCGCGGAAGTGAAGATCGACGGCTCGCACGTCGAACTGAGCGGGACGGCCGCCGACGCCAAGCTCGGCTGGCTCGACAAGCTCAAGGCGCTGTTCGGCTCGGGCTTCGACATCGGCGTGTTCAACGTGCAGAAGGCCGTGGCCGACGCCACGCAGTCGTTCCGCGACGCCGTGAAGGGCCTGTTCGTCAGCGACAGCTCGTGCGCGGGCAGCGACGTGGCGAAGGTGCTCAACCTGCAGGTCATCAACTTCAAGACCGCAAGCTCGGTGATTCCGGCCTCGGCCGCGCAGGATCTGCGCGACTCGGCCAAGGCGCTGAAGGCGTGCGCGAAGCAGGGCAAGCCGGTGCAGCTCGAAGTGGCGGGCTATTCGGATAACGTCGGCGTGGCGGCGACCAACCTCGCGCTCTCGAAGCAGCGCGCGCAAGCCGTGCGCACCTTCCTGGTCGCGCAGGGCGTGGCGGGCAGCACGCTCAAGGCCGAAGGTTACGGCGACGCCAATCCGGTCGCCGCGAACGATACCGAAAGCGGCCGCTTCCGTAATCGCCGTATCGAGTTCGTGGCGAAGTAAGCCGCGACGCGTCGGTCAGCGTCATCGGCAACAGCGCAAAAAGCCGTCCGGCGTGAGCCGGGCGGCTTTTTTCATGCTTCGTCCGTTGCGTCTCACCCTTGAGCGGCCGGTTGCTCCAGGCCCGGCGGGCCGACGAAATCGTCGAGGAAATTAGACGGCTTGCCGTACTCCTCGCGCGCCACCGCGAGCCACGCGCGTGCCGCGTGCGAGAGATAGCCGTTGCGCTTCCAGCCGATCGCCATGTCCCAGGTGATGGTCGGCTCGGTCACCGGCAGGCAGGTGAAGCGCGCGGCGTCGAGCCGCCGTACATAAGGCGCGGGCAGCAGCGCGATGCCCACGCCCGCGAGCACGAGCGCCGCCATCAGATCCCAGTGGCCGCTGCGGCCGACGATCTGCGGCGCGAAACCGGCCGTGCGGCAGGCGCTCAGCACGACGTCGTTGAGCGCGAGACTCTCGCCGTAGAACACGAACGGCTCGTTGGCGAGTTCGCCAAGCGGCACGCTGAGCTTGTTGTCCCAGCGCGAGCCGCGCTGCGCGACCAGCCACAGCACCTCGTGCGAGATCGGCAGGAGATCGATCTGCTCGGGATCGACGGGCAGCAGCACGCCGCCCAGTTCGAGTTCGCCCGAAATCAGCGCCGCCTCGATCGCGCGCGAACCCTGCTCGAACAGCTTCAGTTCGATCTTCGGATAGCGTTGACGGAACGCCGCGATCGCGGGCGTGAACAGCGACCCGCCCATCGGCGGAATGCCGATGGTGAGTTCGCCGCGCCCGAGCGTACCGAGATCGGCGAGTTCGGCCTGCAACTGCGCGTGCGCCGCGAGCACGTCCTGGCCGCGCTGATAGACGATGCGACCGGCGTCGGTGAGCACCATCTGGCGCGCGTCGCGCAGCAGCAGCTGGGTGCCGGTTTCGTCTTCGAGCGCTTTCACCATCTTGCTGATGGTCGGCTGCGTGACGTGCATCTGCTCGGCGGCGGCGGTGAAGCTCTGCTGCCGCACCACTTCGATGAAATACCGCAGGGCGCGCAATTCCACGGTTCTGCCTCCTTATACGCTGCAAGTGCGCCGCATGTGCGCACACATCCGGTGCATTCCAATTTCGAATGCAGCGGATAATCGTAAGTCATTATATTTATGCTGCGCTGCACCCTATACTGACTTCCATTCCGATGTCACTTAGGGTTTGCCATGACTGCCTCGACCACTTCCGCACGCGCCCCGCACTCCGGCGGTTTCGCCCGCGTTGGCCGGATCGCGGCGCAGTCCTCGCTGCTCGCCGGCGTCTGGTTTATTGCCGATCAACTCGCGCGCGCCGTGCACCTGCCGGTGCCGGGCGGCGTGGTCGGCCTCGTGCTGCTGCTGGTGCTGCTGTTCTGCGGCGGCGTGGCGCCGCGCTGGGTCAAGGCAGGCGCCGACTGGCTGCTCTCCGACATGCTGCTGTTCTTCATCCCGGCCGCCGTGGCGGCCGTGCAGTACGGCGGTCTGTTCCGCGCCGACGGCTGGCGCCTCGCGCTGGTGGTGGTCGGCGGCACGCTGATGGTGATGGTGGCCGTGGCGTTCGCCGTCGAACAGGCCGCGCGCCTCGAACGCCGTCTCGCGCTGCGCCGCGTGCGCCACGTGCGCGATGCGCGTCATCTGGCGCGCGCCTGAGCGCCGCCCGCCATTCCGTTTTCGCTGATTCCGCCCGTCTCGCAAGGATGATTCCGTCATGAACACGTTCTACGCTTCGCTGTTCGCCGACGACGCCTCCCGGCTGATCGCCGCGGGCTGTTTCATCCTCACCGTCGCGCTTTATTTCGCCTCGAAGGCGCTCTACGCACGCGTGCGCTCGCCGTGGCTCACGCCGCTGCTGGCGGTGCCGGTCGTGCTGGGCGCGATCGTGCTGCTGCTGCATATTCCGTATCCGGTCTACTTTCAGGACACGCGCTGGCTGATGTGGCTGCTCGGGCCCGCCACGGTGGCGTTCGCCGTGCCGATCTACGAATACCGCGCGCTGCTCAAGCGCCACTGGATTTCGCTCGCGGTGGGCGTGACGGTCGGCATCATGGTGGCGGTGGGCGGCTCGCTCGCGCTCGCGAAGCTGCTGCATCTTTCGCCCGAACTGCAACGCAGCCTGATGACGCGCTCGGTCTCCACGCCGTTCGCGCTCGCGGTCTCCGACAAGATCCACGCGCCGCGCGATCTCACCGCGCTGTTCGTGATCGCCACCGGCCTCTGCGGCATGCTGTTCGGCGAGCTGGTGCTCGGGCTCGTGCCGCTGCGCACGCGTCTTGCGCGCGGCGCGCTGTTCGGCGCGGCGGCGCATGGCGTGGGCACCGCGAAGGCGCGCGAACTGGGCAGCGAAGAAGGCGTGGTCGCGAGCCTGACGATGATGATCGCGGGCGTGGTGATGGTGCTGCTCGCACCGGCGCTGGGCTTTCTGCCGATCTGAGATCCGGAGCGACGGCTTCACGCGACACCGCCTTTTCGACCGGCATTTGATCTGCGACGATCCGCACCGCCGCGACGCAAGCGCGCGGCGATCCGCGATTCTGAGACGGGGCTACCATCGCACGATTCCCCGCGTTTTCCGCGGCCAGTACGCGCTGCGTTCCATGTCTGAAATCTCCGTCATCATTCCCTGTTTCAACGGCGCCGCCACGCTGGCGCGCGCGCTCGACAGTTGCCTCGCGCAGCCTGAAGCCACCCGGATTCTCGTCGTCGACGATGCGTCCACCGACGCCTCCGCGTCCATCGTGCGCGTCTACGCGCTGCGCGACGCGCGCGTGCGGCTGCTGCAGATGCCCGGCAACGCCGGTCCGGCCCGCGCGCGCAACTGGGCGGCGCTGAACACCGTCGCGCCGCTGCTCGCCTTTCTCGACGCCGACGACGAATACCTGCCCGGCGCGCTCGCCGCCGCGCGCGCGCATCTCGACGCGCATCCGCACGAAGCGGTGATCCGGCTCGACGTCGATTACGCAGGCTTTCCCGCGCGCCTCACGCGGCATCCCCAGTTTGCGGAATTCGCGGCCGTGCTCAGCAACACGGTGCCGAGCAGCCTCGTGATCCGCCGCAACGTGCTGCTCGCGCTCGGCGGCTTTCCCACCGACGAACTGTTCCGACGCTACGGCGGCGAGGACGGCGCGCTGTCGTGGGCGCTGCGCGAGATCTTCGGCCAGCGCCGCCTGATCGACGCCAAACGCGTGCGCATGCACTGGCACACGGGCATCCACGCCGAGCGCTTTCTGAACATCCAGCTCGGTTACACCGAAGCCGATCCGGTCGCCAACGACGCCACGTTGCGCGCCTCGCGCGCCTGGCTCGACAACGCGCGCGCCAGCGTGCAGCAGTTGCGCGCGCTGCAGATCGCGCCGGATGCGTTGAATACGCCCACGCGCTGAGCCGGTCGAATGCGTCCCTGTCTTTCCGACGCGCCGCAGTCATCTCGATTTGCTACAATCACGCCTCGTCTTCGAGGAGCGTTGCGACGGATGTCACCCATCCGCCAGGCTCGAAGGCGCTCAATACGGCCAGTTCGCGGTTTTCATGCCACGAACGCACCGCACTGAAAAACGGCGCTCACGTCTTTAATTTCTAGTCACTTTTAGAAAGGAGGGCGTGATGAACGCCGCAATTCCGCAAGATCAAGCCAAGGATTTCCTCGTTGCCGACATGTCGCTTGCCGCCTGGGGCCGCAAGGAACTCGACATCGCCGAAACCGAAATGCCCGGCCTCGTGCAAACGCGCGAAGAGTACAAGGCGCAGCAGCCGCTGAAGGGCGCGCGCATCGCCGGTTCGCTGCACATGACGATCCAGACGGGCGTGCTGATCGAAACGCTGACGGCACTCGGCGCCGACGTGCGCTGGGCCTCGTGCAACATCTTCTCGACGCAGGACCACGCCGCCGCCGCGATCGCCGCGGGCGGCACGCCGGTGTTCGCATTCAAGGGCGAGTCGCTCGACGAATACTGGGAGTTCTCGCACCGCATCTTCGAATGGCCGAACGGCGAATTCGCCAACATGATCCTCGACGACGGCGGCGACGCCACGTTGCTGCTGATCCTCGGCTCGAAGGCTGAAAAGGACCGCTCGGTCATCGCCAAGCCGACGAATGAAGAAGAAGTCGCGCTGTACAAGTCGATCGAAAAGCACCTCGCGATCGATCCGGCGTGGTACTCGACGCGCCTCGCGCACATCAAGGGCGTGACGGAAGAAACCACCACGGGCGTGCACCGTCTGTACCAGATGGAAAAGGAAGGCCGTCTGCCGTTCCCGGCCATCAACGTCAACGACTCGGTCACGAAGTCGAAGTTCGACAACCTGTACGGCTGCCGCGAGTCGCTCGTCGACGGCATCAAGCGCGCGACCGACGTGATGATCGCGGGCAAGATCGCGGTCGTGGCCGGTTACGGCGACGTGGGCAAGGGCTGCGCGCAATCGCTGCGCGGTCTGGGCGCCACGGTGTGGGTCACGGAAATCGATCCGATCTGCGCGCTGCAAGCCGCGATGGAAGGCTACCGCGTCGTGACGATGGAATACGCCGCCGACAAGGCCGACATCTTCGTGACGGCCACCGGCAACTTCCACGTGATCGGCCATGACCACATGAAGGCGATGCGCCACAACGCGATCGTCTGCAACATCGGTCACTTCGACTCGGAAATCGACGTTGCCTCGACGCGCCAGTACACGTGGGAAAACATCAAGCCGCAAGTCGACCACATCATCTTCCCGGACGGCAAGCGCGTGATCCTGCTGGCCGAAGGCCGCCTCGTGAACCTCGGCTGCGCCACGGGCCACCCGTCGTTCGTGATGTCGAACTCGTTCACGAACCAGACGCTCGCGCAGATCGAACTGTTCTGCGAAGGCCAGAAGTACGAGAACAAGGTCTACGTGCTGCCGAAGCATCTCGACGAAAAGGTCGCGCGTCTGCACCTTGCGCGCATCGGCGCGAACCTGTCGGTGCTGTCGGACGACCAGGCTTCGTACATCGGCGTCGACAAGAACGGTCCGTTCAAGCCGAACCACTATCGCTATTAAGTCGATTCGCGTCGACTCGACGTTGTCTGCTTTGACTGTTACGGGTCGATACAAAACCGCAGCGAGACGGCCCTTATTTTTAAGACGTCTTTAAGCGACCAGCCCGATGCTGTGACTACGCCCGCGCGCGCTCATCGATGCGCGCGGGCGCACCACATAACCACGACGCAAGAGGACTCACCATGACCGTGTTGCTGACCTGGCTGATCAACGCGCTCGCGCTGTTGATCATCACCTGGCTGGTTCCGTCGATCCACGTGCGCAGCTTCGGCACCGCGCTCATCGTGGCGCTGGTGCTCGGCCTGATCAACGCCGTGCTGCGCCCGCTGCTCATTGTCCTCACGCTGCCCGTGACGATCCTCACGCTCGGCCTGTTCATCCTCGTGGTGAACGCGCTGTGCTTCTGGCTCGCCGCGTCGCTGCTCAAGGGCTTCGAGGTGTCGGGCTTCTGGTCGGCGTTCTTCGGCTCGATCCTGTACAGCATCGTGTCGTGGCTGCTGTCGGCGCTGATTTTCGGCAACCGCAGCCTCGGCTGATCGACGCGCAGTTGGCGCGTAGTTGGCGCCCAGTTGACGACGAGTTGACATGTAGTTGACGACCAGGCCGGGGCTCGCCGCCTCGGCCCACTCATCATGAAACCGATCGAACTCTCATTCGAATTCTTCCCGCCGAAGACCCCGGACGGCGTCGAGAAGCTGCGCGCCACGCGCGAACAGCTGCTCGCGTTCAAGCCGCGGTTCGTTTCGGTGACCTTCGGCGCGGGCGGCTCGACGCAACAGGGCACGCTCGACACCGTCGCGGACATCGCCAAACAAGGCGTGGACGCGGCGCCGCACCTCTCGTGCATCGGTGCGACGCGCGACAGCCTGCGCGACATCCTCGCGCAGTACCGCTCGCACGGCATCCGTCACATTGTGGCGCTGCGCGGCGATCTGCCTTCGGGCATGGGCGAGATGGGCGAGCTGCGCTATGCGTCGGATCTCGTCGCGTTCATCCGCGCCGAAACCGGCGACGCGTTCCACATCGAAGTGGCCGCGTATCCCGAATATCACCCGCAGGCGCGCTCGCCGCGTCACGACCTCGAAGCGTTCGCGCAAAAGGTGAAAGCGGGCGCCGATTCGGCGATCACGCAGTACTTCTTCAACGCCGACGCGTATTTCCGCTTCGTCGACGACGCGCGCAAGCTGGGCGTGGACGTGCCGATCGTGCCCGGCATCATGCCGATCACGAACTACTCGCAGCTCATGCGCTTCTCGGAAATGTGCGGCGCGGAAGTGCCGCGCTGGGTCGCGAAGCGTCTGGAAAGCTTCGGCGACGACCGCGAAGCGATCCGCGCTTTCGGCCTCGACGTGGTGACGGACCTGTGCCGCCGCCTCGTCGACGGCGGTGCGCCGGGCCTGCACTTCTACACGCTCAACGCGGCCAACGCGAGCAAGGCGATCTGCGAACGTCTGGGCGTCTGAGCGTCCGAACCGCGCGCCGGGCGGCGCACAGGCGGTGATTCAAGCTGTATCCGCGAACCGCGCGGCGTTCTTTTCGAAGGCGCCGCGCGGTTTTTTCATGGGCGCGCAATCCGGGATGCTGATGTGGGTCAAGTGGTCTGAATCGAGACGGTGCCGATAATTGCCGATTCGCTTTTTCACGCGCCTTCTTCACCTTCTGCCTATCCGTCAGATCGCGCGCCCCGGCTGATGCCGGCGGCGGCAGCCCGTCCATCATGAACCCCGTCGATCTCACCGATCCCGCTTCCGCCGCCGGCACCTTCGCCGACGCCGTCGCGGCCTGGCGCGCAGGCGCGCTCGACGACGCCCACGCGCGCTGCAAGCGCCTGATCGCGGCCAACGCGCAGGACGTCGACGCGCTGCATCTGGCGGGCATCGTCGCCACGCCGGGCGACCGGCTGGCGGCGCGCGCGCTGATCGAGCGCGCGCTCGCTGTGCGCCACGATCCGCATTTCCTCGTGAGCCTCGCGCTCACCTACGATCCGGCGACGCAGACGGCCGACGCGATCGCCGCGCTTGAACGCGCGCTCGCGCTTCAGCCCGACCTCGCGATCGCGCTGAACAATCTCGCCAATCTGTGCGCCCAGCAGGGCGACACGGCGCGCGCGCTGGCCCTGTTCGAACGCGTGCTGACGCTCGCTCCAGATTACGCGGCCGCGCACTACAACTACGGCAGCCTGCTGCTGGGGAGCGGCGAGGCCGCGCGTGCGGAGGCGCCGCTGCGCCGCGCGGTGGCCATCGATCCCGGCAGCGTGAACGCGTGGAACAACCTGGCCAACGTGCTGATCGCGCTGCATCGCACCGGCGACGCGCTGACTCTGCTGGAGCACGCGCGCACGCTCGCGCCCGATTCGCCCGACGTGCTCACAAATCTCGGCTGCCAGTTGCGCACGATCGGCCGCTACGGCGAGGCGCGCAACGCACTCGCGCGTGCGCTCGAACTTGATCCCGGCAATGCGGCCGCCTGGAACAATCTCGGCAATGTGCACGTCGATCTCGCGCATCTCGACGACGCGCTCGCGCACTTCCTGCGCGCCATCGACATCGACACGCGCTTCGCGAATGCGCACAGCAATCTCGGCAACGTGTTCAAGAGCATGGGCCGCATCGAGGACGCCATCGCCGCCTACCGCCACGCGCTCCGCTGCGAACCGGGCAGTCTGGGCGCGCACAGCAATCTGGTCTACGCGCTGACCTTCGCGAGCGACGACGGTCCTGCGATCCGCGCGGAAACCGAGCGCTTTGCCGCCGCGCACGAGCGCGCGTGGCAGCCTGCGCCGCTGATGCAACTCAAGCCGCACGCCTATGCGAACACGCCGGAGCCGGCGCGGCGGCTGCGTATCGGCTATGTTTCGCCCGATTTCCGCAACCATTGCCAGGCGCTGTTCATGCAGCCGCTGCTCGCGCATCACGACCACGCGGCGTTCGAGATCGTCTGCTATTCGCTCGTTCCGCAGGCCGACGAGGTCACTGCGCGCCTCGCCCGTTACGCCGATCACTGGCGCGACGTCAGCCAGCTCGACGACGAAAGCCTCGCGCAGCAGATTCGTGCCGACCAGATCGACATCCTCGTCGACCTGACGATGCACATGGACGGCGCGCGCCGCCTCGTGTTCGCGCGGCGGCCCGCGCCGGTGCAGGTGGCGTGGCTCGCGTATCCGGGCACGACCGGCAGTCCGGCGATGGACTGGCGGTTCAGCGATCCGTGGCTCGATCCGCGCGACGTACCGAATCTCGACGCGCAGTACACGGAACGCACGCTGCGTCTGCCCGACACGTTCTGGTGCTACGACGCGCAGGCGCCCGGCATCGCGGTGAGCGCGCTGCCAGCACTCTCGGCGTCGCTCATCACGTTTGGCTGTCTCAACAATCCGTGCAAGCTCACCGACGCCACCTTCGCGCTCTGGTCGGGCGTGTTCGCCGCGCTGCGCGAGGCGGGGCAACGCACGCGTCTCGTGCTGATGGCGCCGCCGGGCAGCGCGCGCGAACGCCTGAACGCGCGCCTCGCGGCGCACGGCATCGATCCGGCGCAGGTGAACTACGTGGGCTTCCAGTCGCGCGACGACTATCTGCGCACGTGGTCGCAGATCGATATCGCGCTCGACACCTTTCCGTACAACGGCCACACCACGAGCCTCGACGCATTCTGGATGGGCGTGCCCGTGCCCACGCGCGTCGGTCGCACGGCGCATGCGCGCGCCGGGTTATCGCTGCTGAGCAATCTGGGGCTGCCGGATCTGGCCGCGCATAGCGACGCGGAATATGCGGAGATCGTCGTGTCGCTGGCGCGCGATCTGCCGCGCCTTTCCGCGCTGCGCGCCGGTCTGCGTGCGCGCATGCAGGCCTCGCCGCTGATGGACGGCGCGCGATTTGCTCGCGGCATGGAAGCCGCGTGGCGCGAGATGTGGCGAGACTGGTGCGCGAGCGACGCCGTCCCGGCGGCGATTCCGTCAGCGGATGCGTCCACATCACCGTGATCGCGGTCGCGCAACGCGTCTTTCGCTCACGTTGAGTCTGCATTAAGCCGCGGCGTGAAATGCGCAAAACAACTAAAAAAGCCCCACGAATGATGATAAAACGACCAAAAGCGTGCAAGAAATCGCCCGGAATGCTTGAGCCGTCGCCACCCCGAGGCTAAGCGAGGCGCTTCGGCGCGCGCCTGTCAAGCGAGCGTTTTCCACGAGCCGTGGGACTTTTTGGCTCGCTTGTGACGGCGTAGAAAGGGCAGGTAAGATCGCGCTACGCTGGCCCCGGCCGGCATTGAACTGGAGGAAACATGAAAGAAAACAAACTGTTGCGTGCTGCACGATTGACGTCTCTCGTCGCGCTCGCAGCGGCATCGATTGCAGGCGCCCCGTTCGCGCACGCCGCGGGCAGCATCCCGAACAAGACGCTCGTCTACTGCTCGGAAGGCAGCCCCGCCGGTTTCGACCCGGCGCAGTACACGACCGGCGTCGACTTCACCGCGAACACGTTCACCGTCTACAACCGTCTCGTCGAATTCGAACGCGGCGGCACCAAGGTCGAACCGGGCCTCGCGCAATCGTGGGATGTTTCCCCTGACGGCAAGACCTACACGTTCCATCTGCGCCATGGCGTGAAATTCCAGACCACGTCGTTCTTCAAGCCCACGCGCGAGTTCAACGCCGACGACGTCGTGTTCACGTTCCAGCGCATGCTCGACCCGAACCAGCCGTTCCGCAAGGCGTACCCGGTGTCGTTCCCGTATTTCACCGACATGGGCCTCGACAAGCTGATCGCCAAGGTCGAAAAGGTCGATCCGTACACCGTGAAGTTCACGCTGAACGAGCCGAACGCGCCGTTCATCCAGAACATGGCGATGGAATTCGCATCGATTCTCTCGGCCGAATACGCCGACCAGTTGCTCAAGGCCGGCAAGGCCGCCGACATGAACCAGTTCCCGGTCGGCACGGGCCCGTTCATCTTCAAGAGCTACACGAAGGACGCGACGATCCGCTTCGACGGCAATCCGGATTACTGGAAGCCGGGCGCGGTGAAGATCTCGAAGCTGATCTTCTCGATCACGCCGGACGCGAGCGTGCGCGTGCAGAAGCTCAAGCGCGACGAATGCCAGGTGATGAGCTATCCGCGTCCCGCCGACATCGCGCCGCTGAAGGCCGAGCCGAACATCGCCATGCCGTCGCAGCCGGGCTTCAACCTCGGCTACCTGTCGTACACCGTGACGCGCAAGCCGATGGACAAGCTCGAAGTGCGTCAGGCGCTCGACATGGCGATCAACAAGAAGGCGATCATCGAGTCGGTGTATCAGGGCGCGGGCCAGGCGGCCACCAATCCGATGCCGCCGACGCAATGGTCCTACGACAAGTCGCTCAAGGCGCAGCCGTACGATCCGGCGAAGGCCAAGGCGCTGCTCGCGAAGGCCGGTTTCCCGAACGGTTTCGAGATGACGCTGTGGGCGATGCCGGTGCAGCGCCCGTATAACCCGAACGCGCGTCTGATGGCCGAAATGATCCAGGCCGACTGGGCGAAGATCGGCGTGAAGGCGAAGATCGTCACGTACGAGTGGGGCGAGTACATCAAGCGCGCGCACGCGGGCGAGGACGATTCGATGCTGATCGGCTGGACCGGCGACAATGGCGATCCGGACAACTGGCTCGGCACGCTGCTCGGATGCGAAGCCGTGAACGGCAATAACTTCGGCAAGTGGTGCTACAAGCCGTTCGACGACCTGGTCCAGAAGGGCCGTCAGACGTCGGATCAGGCCGAGCGCACGAAGATCTACACGCAGGCGCAGCAGATCTTCGCGCAGCAACTGCCGTTCTCGCCGATCGCCCACTCGACCGTCTATCAGCCGGTCAGCAAGAAGGTAATCGATATGCGCATCGAGCCGCTGGGCTACGCGCGTTTCGACGGCGTGGGCATGCAGTAAAGATCATCGGGTAAGACTTTCCGTTTCCTCGTTTCGCCCGCACACCGGGAAAACAGGCGGAAAATGGTCCGGCGACCGGGGTCACGAGCCCCTGTCGCCGGTTGCGTTTCATTTCAGGCTCATTGAAGTTTTAGGGGGGAACACCACATGTTCCGCTTCGTATTGCGCCGCATCGGCATGGTGATTCCGACTTTCATCGGCATCACGATTCTGGCGTTCGCGCTCATTCACCTGATTCCGGGCGACCCCATCGAAGTGATGATGGGCGAGCGCGGCGTCGATCCTCAAATGCACGCCGACGCGATGCACCGCCTCGGGCTCGACGAGCCTCTGCCGATGCAGTATCTGCACTACGTCGGCCACGCGCTGCAAGGCAATCTCGGCACCTCGATCATCACCAACACGAGCGTGATGGGCGAGTTTCTGGCGCGCTTTCCGGCCACCGTCGAACTGTCGATCTGCGCGCTGATCTTCGCGCTCGTGATCGGGCTGCCGGCGGGCGTGTTCGCGGCGCTCAAGCGCGGCACCGTGGTCGATCACGGCGTGATGGGCACGGCGCTCACCGGCTACTCCATGCCGATCTTCTGGTGGGGCCTCATCCTCATCATGGTGTTCTCGTCGAAGCTCGGCTGGACGCCGGTTTCCGGGCGCATCGCGGTGGAATTCGACATTCCGCACGTGACCGGCTTCATGCTGATCGACTCGCTTTTGCCGGGCACCGACGAAGGCTCGTTCAAGTCCGCGCTCTCGCATCTGATCCTGCCCGCGATCGTGCTCGGCACGATTCCGCTCGCGGTGGTCGCGCGCATGACGCGTTCGTCGATGCTCGAAGTGCTGCGCGAGGACTACATCCGCACCGCGCGCGCCAAGGGGCTGTCGCCCATGCGCGTGATCGTCGTGCACGCGCTGCGCAACGCGCTGATTCCCGTCGTGACCGTGATCGGCCTGCAGGTCGGCACGCTGCTCGCGGGCGCGGTGCTCACCGAAACGCTGTTCTCCTGGCCCGGCATCGGCAAATGGCTGATCGACGCGATCAGCCGCCGCGATTATCCGGTGGTGCAGGGCGGCATTCTCATGATCGCGACGCTCGTGATCCTCGTGAATCTGGTCGTCGATCTGCTGTACGGCGTGCTGAATCCGCGCATTCGCCATACGAGGTAAGCCGCACATGAACAAGACCACCCCACAACACAATCGAAACGAGGAGGCGTGATGGCTGACATTCAGAACACCGCGCCGCGCGCGGTCACGCCGCCTTCGGGGCGCGCGCTCGTGCTGCGCGAATTCTGGGCGAACTTCTCGCGCAACAAGGGCGCCGTCGGCGCGGGCGTGATCGTCCTGCTGCTGGTTTTCGTGGCGATCTTCGCGCCGCTGATCGCGCCGCACAGCCCGATCGAGCAATACCGCGACTACGTGAAGATTCCGCCCGCCTGGCTCGACGGCGGCAACTGGAAGTTCGTTCTCGGCACCGACGAAGCGGGCCGCGACATTCTCTCGCGCCTGATGTTCGGCGCGCGCCTGTCGCTGTGGATCGGCTGCGTGTCGGTCGTGCTCGCGCTGATTCCGGGCATCGTGCTCGGGCTCGTCGCCGCGTTCTTCGAGAAATGGGCCGACACGCCGATCATGCGCCTCATGGACGTGCTGCTCGCGCTGCCTTCGCTGCTGCTCGCGGTGGCCGTGGTGGCGATCATCGGTCCGGGCCTCACCAACACCATGCTCGCGATCGCGATCGTGGCGCTGCCCGGCTACGTGCGGCTCACGCGCGGCTCGGCGCTCGGCGAACTGCACAAGGAATACGTAACCGCCTCGCGCGTGGCGGGGGCGGGCACGCTGCGGCTGATGTTCTCGCAGGTGCTGCCCAACTGCACCGCGCCGCTGATCGTGCAGGCCACGCTCGGTTTCAGCTCGGCGATTCTCGACGCGGCCGCGCTCGGCTTTCTCGGCCTCGGCGTGCAGCCGCCCGCCGCGGAGTGGGGCGCGATGCTCGCCTCGGCGCGCGACTACATCGACAGCGCATGGTGGATCGTCACGATGCCCGGCCTCTCGATTCTGATCTCGGTGCTCGCAATCAACCTGCTCGGCGACGGGCTGCGCGACGCACTCGATCCCAAGCTGAAGCGGATGGCCTGACATGAAAACGACCCCCACACTCCCTTCGGTCGTTGCCCCCCGAGGGGGCGTCAGTCCTCTTGGGGCGGCCCGGCGAGGCCTGACATGACCCAAGAACTTCTTACCATCCGCAATCTGGCCGTGAATTTCAACGGCCTGCCCGCCGTCGACCGCGTGAATCTGTCCGTGGCGCCGGGCGAAGTGCTTGGCATCGTCGGCGAATCGGGTTCGGGCAAAAGCGTGACGATGATGGCGCTGATGGGCCTGATCGACGCGCCCGGCAAGGTCACGGCCGATTCGATCACCTTCGACGGCCGCGATCTGCTCAACGCGACCGGCAAGGAGCGCCGCCGCATCGTCGGCAAGGACATCGCGATGGTGTTCCAGGATGCGCTCACGAGCCTGAATCCGAGCTACACGGTCGGCTATCAGATCAAGGAAGTGCTCAAGCTGCACGAAGGTCTGCGCGGCTCGGCGCTGCATGCGCGTGCGCTCGAACTGCTCGACCAGGTGGGCATTCCCGACGCGAAGAACCGCATCGACAACTTCCCGCACCAGATGTCGGGCGGCATGAACCAGCGCGTGATGATCGCGATGGCGGTGGCCTGCAATCCGAAGCTGCTGATCGCCGACGAACCCACCACGGCGCTGGACGTGACGATTCAGGCGCAGATCATGGAACTGCTCGTGCGTCTGCAGAAAGAGCGGGGCATGGCGCTCGTGCTGATCTCGCACGATCTGGCCGTGGTCTCCGAAGTCGCGCAGCGCGTGGCCGTGATGTATGCGGGCGAGATCATCGAGACGAACCGCGTGCCGGATATCTTCGCGCGTGCGCATCATCCGTACACGGAGGCGTTGCTCGCCGCGATTCCCGAGCACAACCAGGGCGCGGCGCGTCTGGCCGCGCTGCCGGGCATGGTGCCGGGCCGTGACGACCGCCCGAGCGGGTGCCTGTTCGCGCCGCGCTGCAAGTACGTGATCGACGACTGCAACAAGGCGCGCCCCGCGCTCGCCGAGGTCGCCGATGAAAGCGGCTGCGCGCGCGTGCGCTGCATCAAACCGCTGAACGTGCAGGGCGTGACGGCCGCTCAGGCGATGAACCACACGAACGGAGGCGCGCGATGAACGCAGTCCAGAAACCCGCGCCCGACGACAAGGTGCTCGTCGCCGAGGATCTCAAGAAGCATTACAGCGTCAAGCGCGGCATGTTCGGCACGGGCACCGTGAAGGCGCTCAACGGCGTGTCGTTCTCGCTCTCGCGCGGGCGCACGCTCGCGGTGGTGGGCGAGTCGGGCTGCGGCAAGTCCACGCTCGCGCGCCAGCTCACGATGATCGAGCCGCCCACCTCGGGCAAGCTCACGATCGACGGCGAGGACGTGGCCAGTGCGAACAGCGAGAAGATCGCCGCGCTGCGCCGCCGCGTGCAGATGGTGTTCCAGAATCCGTTCGCCTCGCTCAATCCGCGCAAGACCGTCGAGCAGACGCTCGGCGAACCGCTCGCGATCAACACGAAACTCACCGCCAGCGAGCGCGCGGACCGCATCGCGCACATGATGCGCATCGTCGGCTTGCGGCCCGAGCACGCCAAGCGTTATCCGCATATGTTTTCGGGCGGGCAGCGCCAGCGTGTCGCGATCGCGCGCGCGATGATTCTCGATCCGCAGATCGTGGTCGCCGACGAGCCGGTGTCGGCGCTCGACGTGTCGATCCAGGCGCAGATTCTCAATCTGTTCATGGATTTGCAGGAGCAGTTCCGCACCAGCTACGTGTTCATCTCGCACAATCTGGCGGTGGTCGAGCATATCGCCGACGACGTGATGGTGATGTACCTCGGCGGCGTGGCGGAACTCGGCGACAAGGCCACGGTGATCGGCCGGCCGCGCCATCCGTACACGCGCTCGCTGCTCTCGGCGACGCCCGCGATCTTCGAGGCGGACCGCCGCGTGAAGATCAAGCTGGAGGGTGAACTGCCTTCGCCGCTCAATCCGCCGTCGGGCTGCACGTTCCATCAGCGCTGCCCTTACGCGATCGAGCGGTGCCGTCAGGAAGTGCCGCAACTTCGCGAAGTTGATGGGCGTCAGGTATCCTGCCATCGTGCGGAAGAGGTGGGGGAAATGGATGGGAGCAGCAGTTCGGCCTGATACAGCGATGGCGCGCCGTCTGGCGCGCGCGCTTTCAGGCGGCTGCTCCGCCATGTCGATGACGACGCGCGCGCGCCGGCAAGCGCGCGCGCAGTGGCTGGCGAGGAGGGCTCGCGCGGGTTTGCGGATGGTTTTTCGCTCGGTGTGGGGATGTGCGGGTCCGATGGACGGGCGGCGCGCATCGTGGCGGGGTCTCGCGCGTGCGGCAATGGGCGCGGCGCTGGCGCTGGCGGTCGTGCTCGGCTCGTATGCGGGCGATGCGCTCGCGGCGGGCGCCGCCGCCAATACTGCCGGCGCGCCCAACGTGCGTCCGCCCATTTCCGGCTCCCGCCTGCCGTCGGGCGGCGGCCTGCCCGGCTTCCATTCGCCGCCCGCCGTGCCGAGCTACGCATCGGGCACGACCGCCGGCGGCCCGGTGCGCACGCGGCCCGCGCGCATGCCGTTCTATGTCGCCACGCGCGGCAGCACCACCATCTATCTGCTCGGCACGCTTCATGTGGGCGATCCGGTCGACTATCCGCCCGGCCAGCCGTTTCGCGCGCCGATTCTCGCGGCGCTCAACGCCTCGCCCACGCTCGCGCTGGAACTCTCCCCCGACGATCTGCTCGTCTCGCAGGACGACGTCTCGAAGTACGGCGTCTGCCGCAAGCCCTGTCTCGAACAGTTGCTGCCCGACCCGCTGTGGCTGAAACTCGCGGCGCGCATGCGCGGCAATCCCGAGGCGCTGGCGGAAATCCGCAAGATGAAACCGTGGCTCGCCTCGCTGCTGGTCGAAACCTACGATTCGCTGAGCGCCGGGCTGCAAACCGAATACGGCACCGAGGCGCAATTGCAGAACGTGTTTTTGCGTCTGAAGGGGCGGCGCATCGTCGGGCTGGAGACGCTGTCGGAGCAGATGCGCGCGTTCACGAACCTGAACCTCGCGCAGCAGCGCGAGATGCTGGCGCAGGATCTCGCGCAGACGCCCGCGCAGAACGTCGCCGACGTGCAGACGCTGCTGCGCCTCTGGCGCGTGGGCGACGCCGACGCCATCGCCGCGTGGGATGCGGCGCGCACCGAAAAGCTGTCGCGCGACTGGCGCGTGGCGGCTTCGGTGGACAACCGCATCGTCTACGAGCGCAACCGGCGCTTCGTCTCGCGGATGCAGCAGTACGCCGCGCCGAACAAGCCGCTGTTCGTGGCGATCGGCGCGCTGCATCTGGGAGGGCGCAAGGGCGTGTTGCAGTTGCTGCGTCAGCGCGGGTTTACGGTGGATCCGGGGTGAGCGTGGGCGGTACGGCGGGGTTGTCCATCTGATCGACGAGATCGCCGCTTGCGGTGTTGGCGGTGCTTTCACCGGCGACGGCGCGGACGCGCGCCGGCTTTCGTGCCGGCTTGTGTCCCGGCTTGCGCTCTGCCTGCGGCTGCGGCGTGACGGCGCTTTCCTTCTCCGCTGTCTCCAGCTTCCGCGCGACCGGCCGCGACTTCGCGCGTACCCGCGTCGGCGCGGCGGCGAGCGCTTCGCGGACCTCGTCGATGGCCTCGCGCCAGTCGCCCACCTCGCGCTGACGGAACAGACGCGCCGTCGGATACCACGGCGAATCGGCGCGATGCTCCAGCCAGCGCCACTCGCCGTTCGCGGGCACCAGCACCCAGACCGGCTTGCCGAGCGCGCCCGCCAGATGGGCGACCGACGTATCCACGGCGATCACGAGATCGAGATTCATGATGAGCGCGGCGGTATCGGCGAAATCGTGCAGATCGTCGCTGAAATCGTGGATCACGGTGTTCGAGGCGGAATCGGCGGCATTGGCGGGATCGGCGAGCGCGCTCAACTGGGCGCGCGCCGCCTCGCCCTTTTGCAGCGAGAACCAGCTGACGTGCGCGAGCGCGAACCAGTCGCGCAGCGCCGCGAGCGGCAGCGAGCGGTTGCGGTCGTTGTAGAAGCCCGGATTGCCCGCCCACACGAGTCCGACGCAGCGATGCCCGGCGGGTTTGCGCGCTGTCGCCGCCTGCCCGGCCTTAGCCGTGGACAAGCTCTTGCCCGCGCGCCGCGCAAGATCGGCCTGCATGGCCGCCTGCACACGCGCACGCCACGCCGCGACTTCCGTCTTGCGCGCGAACAGATACGGCACCGTGGCCGGAATCGTGTCGAGCGTCGTGCCGACCACGGGCGGCACGCTCATCATGTAGATCCAGTAGTCGTAGCCGCCCGACGGCGTGCCGCTCCACGCGCGATGCACGCCCGGCGCCGATTGCGCGAGCCACAGCAGCGCGCGCGGCACGCAGACGTCCACGCTCGCGCCGCGCGCGGCGATCTCGGCGGCGTAGCGCACGAACTGGATCTGGTCGCCGAAACCCTGTTCGTGCACCAGCAGCACGCGCTTGCCCGCCAAGGGTTCGCCGCGCCATTCGGGCATGCCGTCGACGTCGAAGGGCGCGTAGTCGGCGGCGCGCCAGCGTCGCGCATAGGCCGCCCAGCCTTCGCGATACTGGCCGCGCTTGAGCTTGAGCCAGACGAGGTTCTGTTGCGCGTTGGCATGCTCGGGGTCGAGCGCCAGCGCGCGCAGATAGTACGGCTCCTCTTCATCGTTGCGGCCCTGCGCGCCCAGCGCGGCGCCGAGGCAGACGAGATTGGCCGGATTCGGCTCCAGCGCCACCGCATGGCGGTAACACTTTTCGGCGCTGCGGTAGTCGCCCGTGCCGCCGAGCAGCGTGCCGAGGTTCACCCACGCCGCCGCGTAAGCCGGATGCAGTTCGAGCGCGCGCAGATAGCCGGCGATGGCGGCGGGCTCGTCGCCCAGCGCATTCAGCGCGTTGGCCAGATTGAAGTGGATGCCCGCGTCGCCTGGCGTGAGCGCGAGCGCCGCGCGATAGCTCGCGACGGCCTCGCCGTGACGGCCGAGCGCGGCGAGCGCGCTGCCGAGATTCACGTGCGCGTCGACATAATCCGGCGCGAGCGCCAGCGCCGCGCGTCCGTGCTCGACGGCGGCCGCGAGATCCCGCTGATCGCCCCGATCGCGCAGGACGAGCGCGAGATGGCTGTGCGCTTCGGCGAGCGACGGATCGAGCCGCAGCGCCTCGCGCAGGCTGCGCAGCGCCTCGGCGCTGTCGCCCAGCGCGTGCGCCGCGAGCGCGCGGTTGCTCCAGCAGATCGCGTCGCCGCCGGCGTGGGCGAGCGCGCGGTCCATCAGCAGCAGCGCGCCGCGATGGTCGCCGAGCTGATGGCGCGCGACGCCCCAGTAATGCAGCGCCGCCGCATGCGTGGCGTCTGCGGCGACGAGCGCCATGTAGCGCGACTGTGCGGCGTCCAGATGGCCGGCGCGGTGGGCGTCGAGTGCGGCGGCGAAGCTGGCGGCGGGATCGGTTATCTGCGGCGGCGAAGCATCGGGGACGTTGGCGGGCTGCCGGGCGTCGGGATCGGGCGGGGGCGTCGGGGACATGGAAGGGGGCGGGGGCGGGGCCGCGGCGCGAATCCGTGAACCCACCGTGATCGTGAAGGGAGGAACCGTGAAAGTTAGCGGCCCGTGCCCTGCGCGACGATCAGAAAACTCCCAAAGCAGCGCGGCGAATCGTCAAGAAGCGTGACGGGTCACGGTTCGTTTTCTCCTGCCCGGACGATGCCCGCGCCACGCAGCGCCACGCCCGCGCCGCCATCCGCGCTTTGTCGTCGCGCTTTGTCGTAGGGCTTCGTCGTAGCGCCTCAGGCCTGCGCACCCGCCGCGCGCACGCCGATGCCCGCTTCGTCGAGCGCTGCGCGGATGCGCCGCGCGAATTCGAGCGCGTGCGGCCCGTCGCCGTGCAGGCAGATGGTCTGGGCGTTGAGCGGCACCCACGCGCCGTCGACGGCCTGCACGCGCTGCTCACGGATCATCGCGAGCGTGCGGGCGAGCACGGTGCTTTCGTCATCGAGCAGCGCGCCCGGCTCACTGCGCGGCACGAGCGAGCCGTCGGCGCGATAGCCGCGGTCCGCGAACACTTCCTCCACGGCCACGAGGCCCGCTTCGCGCGCGGCCGCCACGAGGCCGCTGCCCGCGAGCGCGAATACCGTCACCGAGGGATCGAAGTCGTGCACGGCGGACACGATCGCGTCGGCGATCTTCGCGTCGCGCGCGGCCTGGTTGTAGAGCGCGCCGTGCGGCTTGACGTGCGCGATGCGTCCGCCTTCGGCCTGCGCGATCGCCGACAGCGCGCCCAGCTGATACAGCACGCCCGCGTAGATGTCCCCGGCGGGCAGATCCATTTCCTTGCGGCCGAAGTTCTCGGGATCGTTGAAACTCGGGTGCGCGCCGATCGACACGCCTTTCTCCACGGCCCAGCGCACGCATTCGCGCATGGCGTTGGCGCCGCCCGCGTGCCAGCCGCACGCGATGTTGGCCGAGCTCACGAGGTCGAGCAGCGCCTCGTCGGAACCGCAGCCTTCGCCGAGATCGGCGTTCAGATCGATGGTCGTCATGGTGATTCTCTCCGTGTTGCCTCACGTCCGCGTCGCGCGCGGGCGTGTCGTTGCCTGGTGCGGGGTGCTGCTTTGCCTTGCCTGTCGATGCGTGTCGATGTGTGTTGTCGCGTGTCGCTGTCCGCTGCGTCGTGGCGCGCGTGCTTCCTCAAGCTGCGGCGTTGCGCTTGCGGCTCGCGTAGCGTTCCTCCTGCATGCCGATGGCGGCGTCGATCTGGCGCAGATACGCGCGCTCCTCTTCGAGCGCGTGGCGCGCCACGGCGGGCGTCGCCTCGACGAAGCGCACGCCGGCCGTAAGCCGCACCTGCGCGAGCTTCCACAAATCGGCGCGGATCACGACGCCGATCTTCGGATAGCCGCCGGTGGTCTGCGCATCGCTCATCAGCACGATGGGCTGGCCGTTCGGCGGCACCTGAATCGTGCCGGGCAGCACGGCGTGCGAGAGCAGCGCGCCGCCCGTCTCCTGCGCGACACGCGCGAGCGGCGTGCCGTCGAGCCGGTAGCCCATGCGGTTGCTGTTGGGCGTCACCTGCCATTCGTCGGACCAGAACGCGCGCTGCGCCTCGGGCGTGAAGCGCTCGTATTCCGGTCCGCGCAGCACGCGCACGGGCAGCGCCCAGAGCATGCCGTCGGGATGCCGCCCGCGCCGGTGATACGGCTCGTCGACGTGGACGAAGTTGCACAGCGTCGGCGCCTTCACGCCGAACGGCGGCGCCTCGGGACCGAGCGAGGCGCGTTCGCCGCCCGGCGCGAACGACGCGCCCGTGGCGAGCCGGTCGCCGTCCTTGAGCGCGCGGCCCGCGAGCCCGCCGAAACCGGCGGCGAGGTCGGTGCTGCGCGAGCCGAGCATCGGCAGCACGTCGATACCGCCCGCGACGCACACGTACGCGCGCATGCCGCGCTTCGCGCCGTTCAGCACGAGCGTCTCGCCGGCCGCGACCGGCAGGCTCCACCACGACCACACGGGCTGGTCGCCGAGCGTCGCGCCGAAGTCGGTGCCGGTGATGGCCACGCGCGTCGCGCGCGCGAAACGCAGCGCGACCGGGCCGAAGGTGATTTCGAGCCCCGCGGCGTCGGGGCGGTTGCCGACCAGCCGGTTGCCCACTTCGAGCGCGAGCGTGTCGAGCGCGCCGCCCGTCGCGACGCCCAGATGCCGATAGCCGGGGCGGCCCAGATCCTGGACCGTGGTGAGGCGGCCCGCGCGCAGGACTTCGATCATGCGTGGATCTCCGCAATGGTGAAACGCACGCGGTCGCCCGGCAGCAGCAGCGTGGGCGGCTGGCGCGCGGGATCGAACAGCGCGAGCGCGGTGCGGCCGATCAGTTGCCAGCCGCCGGGCGAGGCGGCCGGATAGATGCCCGTCTGCTCTCCGCCGATGCCGACCGAACCGGCGGGCACGGCCAGACGCGGCTCGGCGCGGCGCGGCGTGTGCAGCGACGCGTCGAGGCCGCCGAGATACGCGAAGCCGGGCTGGAAGCCGAGGAAGAACACCGTGTAGACGCCCGCCGCGTGACGCCGCACCACGTCCTCGGGCGCGAGGCCCGTATGGCGCGCGACGTCGGCGAGATCCGGGCCCGCCGCGCCGCCGTAGCTCACCGGAATCTCGATGTCGCGGCCTTCGGGCGGCGCGTGGCTTGCGTCGTTGCTTTCACCGGCGTGCCACGCGGCTTCGAGCGCGGCGGCCAGCGCGGCGGCATCGGCGTCGAGCGCATCGAAGGCAATCGTCAGATTGTTCATGCCGGGCACGACCTCGCGCACGGCGTCCCAACCGCGCGCCTGCGCGGCCACGGCCCAGATGCGGCGCTGGACTTCCAGCGTGGCGGGCGGCGGCGCTTCGCAGACGAGCGCCTCGTCGCCGAGAAAGTAGATGCGTGGAACGGGTATGCGCATGGTGTCCGGAAATGGAGGGAAAACGGGCCGCGAACAGGCCGCGAACAGGCCGCGAACAGGTCGCAAGCGGATTGCAGGCGGGTTGCAGGCAAGCCCGTTTCTGTCAGCGTACATTCTCGACAAATTATCGACAAATTCTCAACAAGCGTTTGTGCCAGGCGCGCCGCAAGCAGGCCGCCTCTACACTGGCGCCACCACTGTCACGCCGGGACTTTCGTCATGCCGCGCCAGCCGACCAGGATCGTATCGTCCGAACATCTCGTTTCCGAGACGAGCGCCGAACTCTCCGAACTCGAGTACGCGCTCATCATGGCCAGCAATGCGTTCGATCGCTGGATGGTGCGCTGCATGTCGGCGGCCGGGGCCAAGGACATGACGCCGATCGAGGTATCGCTGCTGCATCACGTCGGTCATCGCGACCGGCGCAAGAAGCTCGCCGATATCTGTTTCGTGCTCAATATCGAGGATACGCACGTCGCCACCTACGCGCTGAAGAAGCTTGTCGCGCGCGGCTATGTGACGAGCGAGAAGCACGGCAAGGAGGCGTTTTTCGCGGTGACGCCCGCGGGGCGCGAGTTGTGTCTGCGATATCGCGACGTGCGCGAAAGCTGCCTGATCGCCACGCTCAAGGAGAGCGGCTTGTCCAACGCGCAGATCGGCGATGCCGCGCAACTGATGCGCAACGCGTCCGGACTGTATGACACGGCGGCGCGCGCGGCGGCTTCGTTGTGAAGTGATCGAAAAACGGCGGCGACGCGGGACGCGCGGTTGCGAATTCCTTACGCGCCGCGATGCGCGAGATGCGCTCCCGTCTCGGTGACGATCGCGTCGAGCGGCAGATCGTGCGCTTCCGGTTCGAGCACGCCGTCGTCGATACGACACGTTTCGTAAGCGATGCCCACGGTGTACGGCGGCTGCGCGCCGGGCCACGCGGCGAGCGTGCGGTCGTAATAGCCGCCGCCGTAGCCGAGCCGGTATCCCGCGCGGTCGAAGCCCACGCACGGCACGAGCAGCAGATCGGGCACCACGGCGAGCGGCTGCGCCGGTTCGAGGATGCCGTGATGGCCTTCGCGCATCGGCGCATCCGGTGTCCACGCGTAGAAATGCAGCGGAGTATGACGCTCGGGAATCGCGGGCAGCGCGGCGCGGCGCGAGGGGGCGGCGGCGAGCCACGCAGCGATCCACGCGCGCGCGTCGAACTCGCCAGGCAGCGGCCAATAAAAGCCAATCGAAAGCGGAGCGACACGCGAGATCAGCGCATCGAGATGAACCGTCAGAGCGGCGCTTACAGCAGCGTCCGAAGACGCCGCCAGGCGTGCCTCGCGCAGCTTGATACGCCAGTCCTTTTTGGATTCCGCAAGGGGGTTGCGTGCTATGCTTGGGTTCACCTCGCGCTCCAGAAATAACGATGTCCAAACGCCTTGTTCGAGTATATCGCGTGGTCGGTCTCGCACTGACCGCCGCTGCACTCGTCGCGTGCAGCACGGCCGACGCCGTGCGGCCCGTCGCCCTGCCCGTGGGGGCGACCCTCACGCCCGACGACCAGACTTTCATCCAGCTTCGCGAAGCCGCGCGCAACAACGACCCGGCGCGCGCCGCGCAACTCGCGGCGATGATTCCCGACTATCCGGCGCCGGCGTATCTCGAATACTTCCAGCTCAAGCCGCAGTTGTTCGACTCGCAGGGCCACGCACGCGTGGATGCGCCCGACGCGCCCGTGCTGTCGTTCCTGCAGCGCCACGACGGCGAGGCGATCGGCGACCGCATGCGCAACGACTATCTGCTCGTGCTGGGCGCGCGTCACGACTGGGCGAATTTCGACAAGCAGTATCCGCGCTTCGTGCTCAACGACGACACGCAGGTGAAGTGCTACGCGCTGGAGTCGCGCGCGGCACGCGGCGATAACGTCGCCGACGACGCACGCGCGCTGCTCACCGAACCGCGTTATTACGGCGACGGTTGCGTCGACCTCATTACGGCGCTCGCCATCAAAGGCCAGTTCTCGAGCGACGACGTCTGGCAGCAGATCCGTCTCGCTTACGAACAGAACCAGACCACCACCGGCTCGAAGCTGCTCGACGCGCTCGCACAGCGTCCCGACCCCACGGCGTTCAGCCAGGCCGTCAGCACGCCGCCGCTCATGCTCGCGCGCGGCGTCGGCGCCGACCCGCAATCGCATCAGCTCGCGCTGCTCGCGGTCACGGTGATGGCACGCAACGATCCGGCCATGACCGCGGCCACCTATGCGGCCGTCGCGCCCTCGCTCACCTCGCCCGAGCGGGCGATCGGCTGGGGCACGATCGGCTATCAGGCGGCGCTCAAGCGCATGCCGGGCGCGCTCGACTGGTATCGCCTCTCGGCCAACGCGCCGCTGTCGAGCCCGGCTTACGAATGGCGCACGCGCGCCGCGCTGCTCGGCGGCGACTGGACCATGGTGCGCTGGTCGATCGAGCAGATGCCGGCCGCGCTGCGCGCGCAGCCGTCGTGGGTCTACTGGCACGCACGCGCGCTCAAGCAGGCGGGCGACACCGGCCAGGCGAGCCAGGAATTCGCCTCGATCTCGCAGGGCTATAACTTCTACGGCCAGCTCGCCACCGAAGAACTCGGCCAGAAGATCACGATTCCGCCCAAGACCACGGTCAGCGACGCCGAAGTCACGCAAGCCGGTCAAACGCCAGGCTTTGCGCTCGCGCAGCGTTTCTACGCGCTGAACCTGCGTCTCGAAGGCAATCGCGAATGGAACTGGCCGTTGCGCGGCATGAGCGACCGTCAACTGCTCGCCGCGGCCGAATACGCGAAGCGCATTCAATTGCTCGACCGCACGGTGAACACGGCCGACCGTACGCAAAGCGAACACGACTTCTCGCTGCGCTATCTCGCGCCGTTCCGCGACGTGGTGGAGCGCGACGCGCAGACCAACGGGCTCGACGTCGAATGGGCCTACGGCTTGATCCGTCAAGAATCGCGCTTCATTCTCAACGCGAAGTCGGGCGTGGGCGCGAGCGGTCTGATGCAGATCATGCCGGCCACGGCGCAAATGGTCGCGAAGAAGATCGGCCTCGGCCCGCTGTCGCGCGATCAGCTCAACGACCTCGACACCAATATCCTGCTCGGAACGAACTATTTGTCGATGATTTACAATCAGTTCGACGGTTCCGCCGTGCTCGCCACCGCGGGCTACAACGCGGGACCGGGGCGCCCGCGTCAGTGGCGTTCCACCTTGCAGGGCGGCGTCGAAGGCGCCATCTTCGCGGAATCCATTCCGTTTCAGGAAACCCGCGATTACGTGAAAAACGTGTTGTCCAACACCGTCTACTACGCGGCGCTGTTCGAGGGCCGTCCGCAATCGCTGAAGGCGCGTCTCGGCTACATTTCGCCGTAAGCGCCGCGCGGCGCGTTCCGCTCCCACGCGGGCCGCGCCGCCTCGCCAGCCGTCATCCGCGGACCTCTCCACGCCTCGCCGCCGTGGGCACGAGGAGGTCGAAGATGAGACATCAAGCCATCGCGGTCATCGGCGGTTCGGGATTCATCGGAAGCCACCTCGTCAATGCGCTCGTCGAGGCCGGCAAGACCGTGCGTGTGGCGGCCCGCCGCCGCGCGAACGCCCGCCATCTCACCCTGCTGCCCATCGACGTCTTCGAAACCGACGTGACCGATCCCGTCGCGCTCGCGAGCTTTCTCGAAGGCGCGGACGCCGTCATCAATCTCGTCGGCACGCTCAACGGCGGCCACGGCACGCCCTACGGCCCGGGCTTCACGAAGCTCCATGTCGATCTGCCGACCAAAATCGTCGCGGCCTGCGAAGGCAAGGGCGTGCACCGGCTCATCCACCTGAGCGCGCTGGGCGCCGATTCGCGCGGCCCGAGCATGTATCTGCGCTCGAAGGGCGACGGCGAGAAGGCCGTGCACGCATCCACGTCGCTGGCCACCACGATCTTCCGTCCGTCGGTCGTGTTCGGTCCCGAAGACAACTTTCTCAACCGTTTCGCGGTGCTGCAGAAACTCTTTCCGGTGATCCCGCTGGGCATGCCGGATGCGAAATTTCAACCGGTCTATGTGGGCGACGTGTCGAAGGCGATCGTGAATGTGCTCGATCTCGACGCCGCGAGCGGGCACACTTACGAACTCGGCGGCCCGACCGTCTACACGCTCGAGCAGCTCGTGAAGTATTGCGGCGAGGCGATCGGCCGGCACGCGCGCATCGTGCGGCTGCCCGACGCATTCGCGCGGCTGCAGGCGTTCTCGTTCGAACTGGCGCCGGGAGAACCCGTGCTCACGCGCGACAATCTCGATTCGATGAAAGTCGACAGCGTGCTGAGCGGCCCGCTCGCGCCCGAGCTGGGCGTGGAGCCCGCGAGCATCGAAACGATCGCGCCGCTTTATCTCGCCGACGCCTCGCTGCGCTCGCGCCTGAACATCTTCCGCGCCAGCGCGGGACGATAGACCGGCGCGCCGGACGCGGCGCAGGGCCGCCGGGCAACAAGCAGGCAGGCTGGCCGGCGCGGCGTCCCCTTACATTTTTGCGATGGTCATCATGAAGCTCGTTATCGGAGACAAAAACTACTCGTCGTGGTCGATGCGCCCCTGGGTGCTGATGACGCATTTCGGCCTGCCGTTCGAAGAGGTGCTGATCGAACTCGATCAGCCGGGCACGAAGGACGCGATTCTCGCGTTCTCGTCGTCGGGCAAGGTGCCGTGCCTCGTGACCGACGAAGCCGTGGCGGTGTGGGATTCGCTCGCGATCGCCGAAACGCTCGCCGAGCGTTTTCCGCAACACGCGATGTGGCCGCGCGACGCCAACGTGCGCGCGCAGGCGCGCAGCGTGAGCGCCGAAATGCATTCGGGCTTCGGCGAACTGCGCACGCACATGCCGATGGCGATCCGCACGATCAAGCCGGGCGCGGGCGCGACGCCCGGTGCGCTCGCCGACGTCGCGCGCATCGACGCGCTCTGGTGCGCCTGTCTCGACGCGAGCGGCGGCCCGTTCCTGTTCGGCGAATTCAGCATCGCCGACGCGATGTTCGCGCCCGTGGTGATGCGCTTCAACAGCTATCAGCCGACGCTGTCCGCGCAGGCCGCCGCCTACGCGCAACGCGTCACGGCGCTGCCCGCCGTGGCCGCGTGGATCGACGCCGCGCGCCGCGAGACGCATCGCATTGGCCACGACGAACTCGACGATTCCGCAGCATGAAGATTTATGTCGTAGGCGGCGCGATCCGCGACGAGATGCTCGGCCTGCCGGTGCGCGACCGCGATTACGTCGTGGTCGGCGCGACGCCGGAGCAGATGGCCGCGCAGGGTTATCGTCCGGTCGGCAAGGACTTTCCGGTGTTTCTGCATCCGCAGACCCAGGAGGAGTACGCGCTCGCGCGCACCGAGCGCAAGACGGCGGCGGGCTATCACGGCTTCCAGTTCTTCTACGCGCCCGACGTCACGCTCGAAGAGGATCTCGCGCGGCGCGACCTCACCATCAACGCGATGGCGCGCGAGGTGCAGCCGGGCGGCGTGCTGACCGGTCCGATCGTCGATCCGTACGGCGGCGCGAACGATTTGCGCGCGCGCGTGTTCCGTCATGTCAGCGATGCGTTCCTCGAAGATCCCGTGCGCATCCTGCGCGTGGCGCGCTTCGCGGCGCGTTTCGCCGATTTCACCGTCGCGCCCGAAACCCTGGCGCTGATGCGCGCGATGGTGAGTTCGGGCGAGGCCGACGCGCTCGTGCCCGAACGCGTCTGGCAGGAAGTCTCGCGCGGACTGATGGAAGCGAAGCCGTCGCGCATGTTCGAGGTGCTGCGCGAATGCGGCGCGCTCGCGCGCGTGCTGCCGGAAGTGGATGCGCTCTGGGGCGTGCCGCAGCGCGCCGACTATCACCCCGAAGTCGACACCGGCGTGCACGTGATGATGGTGATCGACCACGCGGCCGCGCAGGGCTACGCGCTGCCGGTGCGTTTCGCGGCGCTCACGCACGATCTCGGCAAGGCGACCACGCCCGAGGATGTGCTGCCGCGTCACATCGGCCATGAAGGACGCAGCGTCGATCTGCTCAAGCCGCTGTGCGAGCGTCTGCGCGTGCCCAACGATTGCCGCGATCTCGCGGTGCTGGTCGCGCGCGAACATGGCAACGTGCATCGCGTGATGGATATGGGCGCGGCTGCGCTCGTGCGGCTGTTCGAGCGCAGCGACGCGTTGCGCAAGCCCGCGCGTTTCGCCGAGGCGTTGCAGGCCTGCGAGTCCGATCTGCGCGGACGGCTGAACTGGGAGAATGCGCCGTATCCGCAGGCCGAGCGCCTGCGCGTGGCGCTGGTGGCGGCGCGCGGCGTGGATGCGGGTAAGATCGCCGGCGAAGTGACGGCGGCGGGTCAGGCGAACGGCAAGAGTGGCACGTCGGTGGCGGAGAAAATCAAGGACGCCGTGCATCGCGCGCGCGTCGATGCGGTCGAGGGCGCGCTCGCGGCGGCTTGAGACCTGATCGATGTTCGTGGTAGCGGAAAACGGCGCACGTGTGCGCCGTTTTTTATTTCATCGACTCAAAGCGCGCGCACGAGAAACGACAAGGCCATCGACAGCACCAGCGTCGACATGAACGGCAGCGGATACTCGCGGCCGAACAGGCGCAGCGTGACGTCGCCGGGCAGACGGCCGATGCCGAGCTTGCGCAACCAGGGCTGCGCGCCCGACAGAATCGCGACGGCGATGAAGGTGGTCAGAAACCAGCGGATCATGTCGGGGCCGTGAAAGAGGGGGAAGTGAGCGTGGTCAGAGCGTGTGGCTGCGGTCGCCGCGCGAGAACGCGGCGAGGGTCGAGTCGATGCCGCGCGAGAACGCGATCACCTTGAACAGCTCGCCCATCTCCGCTTCGGAGACGAGCTTTTGCACCGCGTTCGCCGCGGGCATGAAACGCACGACGTCGCCCGGATCGATTTCGCCGAGCACCTCGGTGATGCCCGCGTTCATCAGGAAGCGCGCCTGCGAGGTGTAGCCGAGCAGATCGGCGCCGGTTTCCACGCCCGCCTGCGCGATGCCGCTGAATTCGACGTGCGCCGTGATGTCCTGCAAGCCGGGGTAGAGGAACGGATCGCCGTGCGCGCGGTGCCGATAGTGGCACATCAGCGTGCCTTGCACGCGCTGCGGGTGGTAGTACTCGCCGGCCGGAAAGCCATAGTCGATGAAGAACGCCGCGCCGCGCGTGAGCATCGTGCAGACCGTGCACGTGAAGGCGAGCGCGGCTTCGTGCGTTTCCGCGACGTAATCCTCGCTGCCCTCGATCTGCGCGAGTACGTTGCCCGGCTCGCTCTGCGCCCAGTTCGCTTCGCCGCTGTGCGCGGGGCGGTCGGAAAACACGAAGGCGCCCGCATCGTTCACGGCCACGCCGCGCTCGTGCCACACGGCGTCCTTGCGGGCGAAGAGGCGCACCGGCATGGCATCGAGCACTTCGTTGCCGATCACCACGCCTTCGAACGTTTCGGGCAGCGCGTCGAGCCAGCGCACGCGCTCGGCCAGATGTGGCGCGAGCTTCGCGATGGTCTCGCGCTGACGCTCGCGCAGCTCGCCCGACAGATCGACGATATCCCAGGAATCGAAGCTCACGTTCAGCGCCTCGAGCGCGAGCATCACGCCCGCCGCGAGCCGGCCCGTGCCCGCGCCGAACTCCATCAGCTTGCGCGTGCCGCTTTTTTCCAGCGCTTCGGCGACGGCACGCGCGAGCGTGGCCGAGAACAGCGGCGACATCTCGGGCGCGGTTACGAAGTCGCTGCCGTCGTCGGCGAACAAGCCGAATTTGCGCGCGCCGCCGCTGTAATAGCCGAGGCCCGGCGCATAGAGCGCGCGCTCCATGTAGCGGTCGAATGGCAGCCAGCCGCCCGCCGCGGCGAGTTCGGCGCGCAAGGTCGCGGCGAGCGCCTCGGACTGCGCGAGCGCGATCGGCTCGGGAACAGGTAAACTAGCGGGTTCGTGAGCTTTCGGATTCATCCCGGCATTGTAAATGAGCGCAACTTCCGGCATCGGCGCGCCTGAACGCGACGCAGCGCAGGCGGATCATTTTGCATCCGACCCCGTCAGACCCGCTGCGTCCGCGCGCGTGGTGCTGGTGACGGGCGGCGCGCGGCGCATCGGCCGGGCGTTCTCGCTGGGCTTCGCGGCGCACGGCTGGGACGTGGCGGTGCATTACGGCGACTCGCGCGAGGAAGCCGACGAGGTCGTCGCCGAAATCCGCGCGCTCGGCCGTCGCGCGATCGCGCTGCATGCCGATCTGGCGAGCGAGGCGCAGGTGGCGCGACTCGTGCCCGATTGCACGGCGGCGCTCGGCAGGCCGTCCTGCGTGCTGAACAACGCGTCGCGTTTCAGCGAGGACACGGCGCGCGACGTCGGCTACGAGAAGTTGCTGCAGCTCATGGCGATCAACGTGGGCGCGCCGCTCGTGCTGGCGCGCACGCTCTGGGAGGCCACGCCCGACGCGGCGATCGACGACGAAGCGCTGCGCGCGTGCGTCATCAACGTGCTCGACCAGAAGCTGTACAACATGAATCCGGACTATCTGTCGTATACGCTGACGAAGGCGGCGCTCGCGAACGCCACCGTCGCGCTGGCCCAGGCGCTCGCGCCGAAGGTGCGCGTGGCGGGTCTCGCGCCCGGCCTCACGCTGCAATCCGGCGATCAGTCGCCGGAAGGCTTCGAGGCCGCGCATAAGGTGACGCCGCTGGGCCGGGCGTCGCGGCCCGAAGATCTGATCGACGCCGCGCTGTATCTCGCGCAGGCGCGCGGCGTGACCGGCACGACGCTCGTCGTCGACGGCGGCCAGCATCTCGTGCCGCTGCCGCGCGACGTGATGTTTTTGACGGGCGCTTGAGCGGCCAGAGAAGTCTGAGGCTCCGCGCGCCCGCCGGCGTTCGCGAAAAACCGGTCGCGGGCGCAGCATGACTGCCCGGCATTGAATTGCAACTAACTGCAAGACAATCCCGCGCGCCCGAAACGTTTTATCGCGGTCCTTCCCACCTCGTCGCGCCGCTCGCCCGAGCGCCCCGGCAGTCTGGCAGAACGACCGCGCGACCCTGAATGACCCGCATGGCGCAGCGCGCCTGCGCAGGTGCCTGAACCGCACGCTTTTATCGACTGGAACGAACATGTCCGCCGTACTCCTGCATCCCCGGCTCGCCGACTGCCGCCGGCTTTTTCTGCGCAACTACGAAGTCAACATCAACATCGGCGTGCATGACTTCGAAAAACGCGGCGAACAGCGCGTCGTGATCAACGTCGATCTGTACGTGCCGCTCGCGTCGACCACGCCGCGCGAAGACAAGCTGCGCGAAGTCGTCGATTACGACTACATGCGCGCGACGGTCGCGGCCCGCATCGGCCAGGGGCATATCCATCTGCAGGAAACGCTCGTCGACGACCTCGCCGCCGCGCTGCTCGCGCACGAGCAGGTGCGTGCCGTGCGCGTCTCGACCGAAAAGCCCGACGTCTATCCGGACTGCGACGCGGTGGGCGTCGAAGTCTTTCGCATCAAAGAGGACTGATTCATGAACGCCCCCGATACGCTGGCCACGGCCTCGGCCGCCGAAGCCACGCTCGCCGCCGAGCACATCGCAAGCCCGGAACAAGCCGATAACGCCGACGGTGCCGATGGTGCCGACGGTGCCGACGGTGCCGACAACGGCGAGGAAGGCGGCCGCCGCGCGCTCACGCGCCGCGAGCAGAAAGAAGCCTACGAGAACAACAAGCTCTACAAGCGCATCGTGCGACAGGTCGGCCAGGCGATCGGCGACTACAACATGATCGAGCAGGGCGACAAGGTGATGGTCTGCCTGTCCGGCGGCAAGGACAGCTACGCCATGCTCGACGTGCTGATGCGCCTGCGCGAGCGCGCGCCGATCGACTTCGAGATCGTCGCGGTCAATCTCGACCAGAAGCAGCCGGGCTTTCCGGAGCACATCCTGCCCGCGTATCTCGACAAGATCGGCGTGCCGTATCACATCGAGAACCAGGACACCTACAGCATCGTCAAGCGCCTCGTGCCCGAGGGCAAGACCACGTGTTCGCTGTGCTCGCGTCTGCGCCGCGGCATTCTGTACCGCGTGGCGGGCGAGCTGGGCGCGACCAAGATCGCGCTCGGCCACCATCGCGACGACATCCTGCAAACGCTGCTGCTGAACATGTTCTACGGCGGCAAGCTCAAGGGCATGCCGCCCAAGCTGCAGTCGGACGACGGCAAGAACATCGTGATCCGCCCGCTCGCCTACGTGAAGGAAGTCGATCTGGAAAAGTACGCGGAACTGCGCGAATTTCCGATCATTCCGTGCAATCTGTGCGGCAGCCAGCCGAACCTCAAGCGCGCGGAAATGAAGGCGCTGATCCGCGACTGGGACAAGCGTTTCCCGGGCCGCATCGAGAACATGTTCAACGCGCTCGGCAACGTCGTGCCCTCGCATCTGATGGACGCCTCGCTGTTCGGCTTCAAGGATCTGCGCGCGACGGGCGTCGAAGACCCGAACGGCGACATCGCCTTCGACGAGGAACCGTGCTCGACCGACACGCCCGCGTCGACCGACGGCGCGACGCTCAAGTTCACGCCGTTCGACGATCTCTGATCGCAGCACGGCGCAGTGCCAAGCGATAGAACGCAACACAACGCGGCACCTGCGGCTTGCGCAATCCGCTTCCGACCCCGAACGGCCCGGCGTGCTCTCACGCGGGCCGTTTTTTCATGCGATGCGGCCTGCGCGCAACACGCTTGTAAAAGTGTGTGCGAAACACGGGGAATCGGCGGCAAAGGCTTGCCCGCAAGGCGTCTTGGGGATACCCCCCATGCTAGAATCGATCGCTTCTTTCCCTCTCAAGTCACCGATGCAATGAACATCGTGATCCTCGCGGCAGGCATGGGCAAACGCATGCACTCCGCGCTGCCCAAAGTGCTGCATCCGCTGGCTGGCAAGCCGCTTCTCTCGCACGTCATCGATACCGCCCGCACGCTGTCGCCCACGCGCCTCGTCGTGGTGATCGGCCATGGCGGCGACGCCGTGCGTGCCGCGGTCGGCGCCCCCGACGTGCAGTTCGCGCTACAGGAACAGCAGCTCGGCACCGGCCACGCGCTCGCGCAGGCGCTGCCGCTGCTCGATCCGTCCGTGCCGACGCTCGTGCTCTACGGCGACGTGCCGCTCACGCGCGCGTCCACGCTCAGGCGCCTGACCGACGCCGCGGGCGAAAACGCTTACGGCATTCTCACCGTCACGCTCGACGACCCGACCGGCTATGGCCGCATCGTGCGCGGCGCGACCGGCGAGGTCGTGCGCATCGTCGAGCAGAAAGATGCCGACGACGACGAACGCCTGATCGACGAGATCAACACGGGCATCGTCGTCACGCCCACGGCGCCGCTCGCGGGCTGGCTCGACGCGCTCAAGAACGACAACGCCCAGGGCGAGTATTACCTGACCGACGTGGTGGAATCCGCGATCGCCGCGGGTCACGCGGTCGTGACCGCGCAGCCCGACGCCGAATGGGAAACGCTCGGCGTGAACAGCAAGCAGCAACTGGCCGTGCTCGAACGCGTCTATCAGCGCAATGCCGCCGACACGCTGCTCGCGGGCGGCGTCACGCTCGCCGATCCGGCGCGCTTCGATCTGCGCGGCTCGATCTCGTGCGGCCGCGACGTGTTCATCGACGTGAACTGCGTGTTCGAAGGCACGGTCACCATCGGCGACAACGTGCACATCGGTCCGAACTGCGTGATCCGCGACGCCGAAATCGGCGCGGGCACGCGCGTGGACGCCTACACGCATATCGAAAGCGCCAGCGTGGGCGCGAAGGCCGTGCTCGGTCCTTACGCGCGTCTGCGTCCGGGCGCGAAGCTCGCCGACGAAGTGCACGTGGGCAACTTCGTCGAAGTGAAGAACGCGAACATCGGGCTCGGCTCGAAGGCGAATCACCTGAGCTACGTGGGCGACGCCGACATCGGCGCGGGCGTGAACATCGGCGCGGGCACCATCACCTGCAACTACGACGGCGCGAACAAGCATCGCACCGTGATCGAAGATCACGTCTTCGTGGGTTCGGATACGCAGCTCGTCGCGCCCGTGCGCGTGGGCCGCGGCGTGACCATCGCGGCGGGCACCACGGTCTGGAAGGACGTGCCGGCGGACACGCTGGCGCTCAACGAGAAAACCCAGATCGCGAAAACCGGCTACGTTCGTCCGGTGAAGAAAAAAAGCTGAACGGCAGGACACTTCGGGCGCCGCGCCGCGAACGCGCGCGCAGCGCCCCGCCTCTCATTGCAAAGGATCGAATTCCATGTGCGGCATCGTCGGCGCAGTAGCGCAACGTAACATCGTCCCCGTTCTCATCGAAGGACTGCGGCGGCTCGAATATCGCGGCTACGACTCGTGCGGCGTCGCCATCGTGACGGCCGAAGGCCCGCAGCGCGTGCGCAGCGTCGCGCGCGTGGCCGAGCTCGACGAACAGGTGCGCGAGGCGCACTTCGAAGGCGTCACCGGCATCGCGCACACGCGCTGGGCCACGCACGGCGCGCCGACCGTCAACAACGCGCATCCGATCTTCTCGCGCAACGCGCTGGCGATCGTGCACAACGGCATCATCGAGAACTACGAAGCGCTGCGCGAGATGCTCAAGGCCAAGGGCTACGAGTTCGTCTCGCAGACCGATACCGAAGTCATCGCGCACCTGATTCACAGCCTCTATCAAGGCGATCTGTTCGCCGCCGTGCGCGAAGCCGTGCAGCAGCTCGCGGGCGCGTATGCGATCGGCGTCGTGCACAAGGATCAGCCGCATACGGTCGTGGGCGCGCGCGCGGGTTCGCCGCTCGTGGTCGGCTACGGCAACAAGGGCGAAAACTTCATCGCTTCCGATGCGCTCGCGATCGCGGGCAGCGCCGAGCGCGTGAGCTACCTCGAAGAAGGCGACGTCTGCGAAATCACGCTCGAAGGCGTGCGTATCGCCGACCGTCAGGGCAACATCGTCACGCGCGAAACGCGCGACGTGCAGGCTTACGGCGGCTATGGCGGCGAGGTCGAACTCGGGCCGTATCGCCATTACATGCAGAAGGAAATCTTCGAGCAGCCGCGCGCGATTTCCGACACGATCCCGGCCGCCGACACCTTCGACGCCGACCTGTTCGGCGAGAACGCCGCCGAGGTGTTCAAGGGCATCGACAGCATCCTGATTCTCGCGTGCGGCACGAGCTACTACGCGGGCCTCACGGCGAAGTACTGGCTCGAATCGGTCGCGAAGATCCGCACCGATGTCGAAATCGCCAGCGAGTACCGCTACCGCGAGTCGGTGCCGAATCCGCGCGCGCTGGTCGTCACCATTTCGCAGTCGGGCGAAACCGCCGACACGCTCGCGGCGCTCAAGCACGCGCAATCGCTCGGCATGGAGCACACGCTGGCCGTCTGCAACGTGGCGACGAGCGCGATGGTGCGCCTCACCGAACTCAAGTTCCTCACGCACGCGGGCCGCGAGATCGGCGTGGCGTCGACCAAGGCGTTCACCACGCAGCTGGTCGGCCTGTTCATCCTCGCGGTCACGCTCGGCAAGCTGCGCGGCCACGTGAGCGCGGAGCAGGAAGCCGCGTATCTGAAGCTGCTGCGCCATCTGCCTGCCGCGCTCAATGGCGTGCTCGCGCTGGAGCCGCAGATCATCGCGTGGTCGGAGGAGTTCGCGCGCAAGGAAAACGCGCTGTTCCTCGGCCGTGGGCTGCATTACCCGATCGCGCTCGAAGGCGCGCTCAAGCTCAAGGAAATCTCGTACATCCACGCGGAAGCGTATCCGGCGGGCGAACTCAAGCACGGCCCGCTCGCGCTCGTGACGGAAGCGATGCCGGTGGTCACGGTCGCGCCGAACGACGCGCTGCTGGAAAAGCTCAAGTCGAACATGCAGGAAGTGCGCGCGCGCGGCGGCCAGCTTTACGTGTTCGCCGACGCCGACACGCACATCACGAGCGAAGAGGGCATCCACGTGATCCGCATGCCGGAGCACTACGGTCTGCTTTCGCCGATCCTGCACGTGGTGCCGCTGCAATTGCTCGCGTATCACACGGCCTGCGCGCGCGGCACCGACGTGGACAAGCCGCGCAATCTCGCGAAGTCGGTGACGGTGGAGTAACGCGGGAGCGGCTGCGGCCGCGCTCTGCTGTCTGAGAAGCGCCGGATGAAAATCCGGCGCTTTTTTATTGGTTTTTCGCTTCGTGCAGCGCGAAAAGGCCTCGTTGATGCAATCGGCATAGATCGTTTGCAGCGGGCCCGGTTTGGTGCAGACTGGCGCCAAATCGCTTTCCTCTGACAGATAGGGAAGCGTGCGATGACGAGGACAAAGCGGAATGATTCGACTGGGATGGCTGGCGGCGCTGCTGATCTGCGTGGCGGCGCATGCGGGCGTCAACGATGGCGCCAATGGAGCGGGCAGTGCCGTCGACAACGGTGCGGCATCCGGCGACGCCGCAAGCGTCGTCGCGAACAGCGAGGCAAACGCTGACGCCTGCACGCAAGCCGACACGGCGCCGCTCGCCGCTACGGTCCTCAGCGCCGATTCGCTCCCGCACCCCAAGGGACGCGTCACCGACCTCACTGGCGCGCTCTCAAGCGTTTGCAAAGCCGATCTGACGCGCCGCCTCGCCGCGCTCGAACAGCAGACCGGCGACCAGCTCGCCGTGCTTCTCGTGCCCAGCACCGGCGACGTGAGCATCGAACAGTACGCGACGCAGATCTTCGAGCAATGGAAGCTCGGCCAGAAGAAGACCGACAATGGCATCCTGCTCGTGGCCGCGCTGCACGATCACCATGTGCGCATCGAGGTGGGCTACGGGCTCGAAGGCACGATCCCCGACGTGATCGCGGGGCGCATCATTCGCGAACGCATCGTGCCGGCGTTCCGCGAGAACAACATCGAAGCGGGCATCAGCGCGGCCGTCGATTCGCTGACGCAACGCTTGACGGACCCCGAACAGACAGGCGCGTCCACGCCCGATGCGACGGCGGATGAAAGCGCGGCGAGTCCGGACGCCAATACCGCCAATACCGCCGATTCCGCCTCCGCCGCATCGATGCGCACGCCGCCCATGCTCGCTCCGCCTACCCGCTATGACGGGCCGCTTCTCTGGCTCGGACTGGCTTTCGTGAATCTGCTGCTGGGCGTGATCGGCAGTCGCATCGACACCAACCGGCGAGCGCGGGCGAAGGCCGAAGCCGATGCAACGGCAGCCGAGCGCGCGGGCAACGATCAATCCGATAAAAACGCAACTAACAACATAGCTAACGAGACAGGCAACGGCAGGCCACCACGCCGACGGCGACGCGAGTTCGACCTCGGCTTCCCAGTCTGGCCGCTCGTCACCGGACTGGTCGCCACGATACTGCTGCTGATCGTCTGGCTGCCGCCCGGCCCCGACGATCTCGTCACGGTGCTGCTCGGCGGCGCATTCGTCGGCTTCCTGCCGTGTGCGCTCGGTATGGCACTGTACAGCTGGGCAGGCGTGCGCAAATGGACGGCGATCGGTGGGGGCATCTACGCGCTGGTGACGGGCTTCGTGTGCGCCACCGGTGTCGGTTTTGCCGACGCGCTCGGCATCGCGGCGTTCGTCGTGCTGGCGGGGTTCGTCGTGATCGGCTGGATCGTCGCGAAGATCATGGGCATCGATCTGTCGTCGAACTCGTCGTCGTCATCGTCGGGCTCGTGGTTCAGCAGAAGCTCCCGCTCCTCGGACGACGATTCCGGCTGGGGCGGTGGCGGCGGTTCGAGCGGCGGCGGCGGCGCATCGGGCAACTGGTGAAACGCGCGCTCCCACGCACACGCACAAGCGAATTTTTCTCAACTCGCCCGCAACGGGCTCTCGACAGGAATCGAACTCATGAAGTGGCTGCGCATTCTGCTGGCTTGTCTGATCCTCGCACCGCTCGCGGGCTGCGGCTATAACGCGATCCAGTCGTCGGACGAAGACGTCAACGCGGCCTGGTCGGAAGTATTGAACCAGTATCAGCGCCGCGCCGATCTGGTGCCGAACCTCGCCGCCGCCGTGAAGGGCTACGCCGCACACGAACAGGCTGTGCTGACGCAGGTCGCGCAGGCGCGCGCGAGCGTCGGCAGCGTGCAAATGACGCCGGAGATGGCGAAGGACCCGAATGCGCTCGCGGCGTTCGATGCGCGTCAGGGCGACCTGACCAATGCGCTGAGCCGCTTGATGGTCGTGTCGGAGAACTATCCGCAACTCAAGGCGGACAAGCTGTTCCAGGATCTGCAGGTGCAGCTGGAAGGCACGGAGAACCGCATTACCGTGGCGCGCGGACGCTATATCCACGCGGTGCAGCAGTACAACGTGCAGATTCGCCAGTTTCCCGGCGTGATCGTGGCGCGCACGCTCGGCTATCAACCGCGGCCGAACTTCGGCGTGGCGAACGAGGCCGCGATTTCCAGCGCGCCGAAACTCGATTTCTCGTCGCCCGGCGCGCTCCGGGCGGCGTCACAAAGCGCCGCGCAATAAGCCGCGGCGTAGCCATCGCCTGTCAATCGCGCATTACTCGTCGTCGTCGCGGTGGTGCTTGTCCCAGCCGCGATGACGGCCGTGATCGTGCCAGCGGCGATCGTCGTCGCGATCCCAACCGTCGTCGCGATAACCATAGCCATACGCGGGCGCCGCGTACGCAACGGGCGCTTCCTGGTAGACCACCGGCGGCGGAGGCGGCGGCGCGACGTAGACCGGCGCGACCGGCACGCCCAGCATCACGTTGAAATCGGTATGCGCCGCCGCCGCGCCCGATGCGGCGGCGAGGCTCAACCCCAATGCGGTCAGAATCAGTGCGCGTTTCATGGTGTATTTGTCCATCGTCTAGTAGGAATCGGACGCGCAATGCGTCCGTGATGGCGCGATACTAGAAAGTGAAATCATTCAAGGGTGAAACGCGGCGGTCTCTGCTGTAACTGTCTGTAAAGCGTGCGCCATAATGGCGGCCATCGAGTCAAGGAGGCGTACGTGCCCGAATTGCAATCATCCCTGCCGCGCCTGTTCGTGTTTTCCGGCGCGGGACTGTCGGCGGAAAGCGGCATCTCCACCTTCCGCACCGGCGACGGCATCTGGACGCGCCACAGCATCGACGAAGTCTGCAACTACCTCACGTGGCGGCGCAATCGCGCGGCGGTGTTCCGCTTCTACAACCAGCGCATCGCCGAATGCGCGGACGCGCGTCCCAACGAGGCGCACACGCTGCTCGCGCAGTGGCAGCAGACGTGGGGCACCGAGCGCGTCCATCTCGTCACGCAGAACATCGACGGGCTGCTCGAGCAGGCGGGCGCGCGCCACGTCACGCATCTGCACGGCGACATGATCTCGCTGCTCTGCACCGACTGCGACTATCGCTTCCCGGCGCGCGGCGCGAGCCTCGACGCGGGCGCGGCGTGCCCGTCGTGCGGCGAAGTCGAAGGCGTGAAGCCCGGCGTGGTGTTCTTCAACGAAGCCGCGCCCGAGTACGAAACGCTGTGGCTCATCCAGCAGTCGATGAACGACGACGATCTGTTCATCGCCATCGGCACCGCGTTCGAGGTGATTCCGCCCGAGCGTCTGCTGCCGCCTGCGCGCTACGGTCAGCACGCACGCAATTTTCTCGTCGATCCTTCGCCGCGGCGCACGGAGTTTTTCGGCGTCGTCGAAAGCGAGCCTGCGACCGTGGGCCTGCGCAATCTCCACGACACCATCGCGCGCATGATGAACGGCGGCTGACGCACGCACGTTGCGTCGCGTGTCATACGCCATCGGGCGTGCGGGCTTTCTGGCCGCACGCCTTTTTTATTGCGGAATCGGATCATGAACATTTCGAAGCAGATCGTCGGCTATCTGAAGTCGCGCGGACTCGTGCTCGCGAGTCTCGAAACCTGCACGGCCGGCCATATCGCGACGATGCTCGCCGATCAGCCCGACGCCGAGACGTGTCTCGACGTCACGCTCGTCGCGCACACGCGTGCCGCGCTGGTGCGGTTGCCGGGCATCGCAGCGGTCTCGGCAAGCCAGGCAGAAGCGCAACCGGGCGATACGGCGCAGAACGCGGCGCTCGCGCGTGCGTTGGCCGAAGCGCTGCTCGGTGCGCGGGCGGGCGGTGTGGAGGGCGTTGCGAGCGTCGCGTTCGCGAGCGTGGGCTGGCTCAGCGCGGATCAGGACGGGCGCGCGGCGGCGGCGCACGGTTTGGCGTGGGCGTGCAGGCATCGCGACGGTGTGTCGAGCGCGAGCGAGACGGTGTTGTTCGCGGGACGCGGTGCGGAGGTCAAGCGCTCGATTGCGCGACGCGCGTTGCTCGGGCTCCCGCGTTTTGTCGATTCGTTGAACCTTGCGCGTTGAAGCGGCAAGCGTGCGTCGCGCGATTCGCAGCCTGGCGGCGCTTTATCCTCTTAGGGATATCAATAAATATATGTATACGTAGTAACAGTTAACAAGCCCTGGCATTTCCTGTGGATAACGCGGTATTTCTTTTTGCGTTCAATCCGATGCAAGACGGACAGCTATGCGGACAATCGATGGATGCCTGCCGAACCGTGCGGATAACTTTTTCAGCCTGGATCGCTCAAGCGAAGTTATCAAGAATCGATCCACAGACGATTCGCCAGGTCGTCCCCAGTTTGTCCAGAGCCTGGCGTGGATAACTCTGCGCCAGCGTGAACGCGTTGTGGATAGCTTGTGAAACCCCGCGTGAATCGCGTGGATAAAAAAAGCGCTGCCCGCAGGCAGCGCCATGTGTTCGAGCGCGTGCGTTCAGTGCCAGAAAATCGCCAGCGCGATGCCGCCAAAGAGCGCCCACTTCACCACGTAATACACGGTGCGATTCCATGCCTTGAGACGCTTGCCCGCAAGCCGCACCGAATACACGTAGCGGAATGCGCGATTGAGTCCGCCGGTGCGATCGCCGGTTTCATTCGGCGAAGCGGCGGCGCGCATCAGAACGCCGCCCACGGTGCTCATCAACGATTGCGCCCAGCGATACTTCATCGGCCGCTCGATATCGCAGAACAGAATGATGCGGTCGTGCTGCGTCGTGTTGTGCGCGTGATGCAGATAGGTCTCGTCGAACACCACGTCCTGGCCGTCGCGCCAGGAATAAGGCATGCCGTCGACGACGATCGCGCAACGGTCGTCGTTCGGCGTGATCAGACCGAGGTGATAACGCAGCGACCCGGCAAACGGATCGCGATGCGGATTGAGCGAGCCATTGGCGGGCAGCATCGCGAACATCGCGGCCTTCACGGACGGAATCCGCTGCAGGATCTCGATCGTGCGCGGACATAATTGCGCCGCCGACGGATGCGGCCGGTCATACCACTTCAGATAAAAGCGTTTCCAGCCGGTGCGGAAAAACGAATTAAAGCCAATGTCGTTGTATTTGTCCGAAGCGGAAATGCGGCTTGCTTCCTGAAGCGCGAGCGCTTCGGCGCGAAACGTCCGCCATTCCGATTTGAGCAACGCAAGTTCGGGAAAATGCGTCGGCTCGATATAAGGCGTATTCGGCACTTTCGAGAAAAAGTACGCGAAACCATTGAGCGGCGCCATGAACGTGGAATGGTCGCCGAGCTGGCGAAAGAAACTGCCGTGGCGCGCCTTGCCGCGCCAGTGCGTATAGATGGCGCACAGCAGAAACAGAAAGAGAACAGCCCAACGCATTGCAATCAACCCGTAGTTAAAATTACGCTTAAATAATTTTACGAGTTGTTACTAAAATACGCTGGCAAGCGGGCAAGGCGCTTGAAAGCGTGACGCTAACGCGGCGTAATGCGTGCCGCGTATTCAGGCCGATTCTGCGTGGCGCGTTTCCCGTGTATGAGCGGGAATATCGATGGGATTATCGACTGGCCTATTCGCGTCTTTTATTGCCGAAGCCGATAAAGTGTTTTTACGCGCAGCAGGTAATAACTGGCAGGCGAGCAGACCGGCGAGCATCAGCGCGCAGCCCATGAGCGCGCGCGTGCTGAGCGTTTCTCCGAGCGCGGCCCAGCCGGCGAGCGCGGCGAACACGCCTTCCATGCTGAAGATCACGGCTGCGTGCGCGGGCGTGGCGTCGCGTTGCGCGACCACCTGGATGGTGTAGCCCACGCCCACGGACAGCGCGCCGCCATACAGAATCGCGGGCGCGGCGCGCAGGAGATCGGCGAGGCGCAGCGGTTCGACGGCGAGACCGATCGCGAGGCACACGAGCCCGCACGCCACGAACTGGGCAATCGAGAGCGCGAGCGGATCGTGACGCGGCGCGTAATGGCTCACGAGCATCACCTGAATGCTGATCACGAGCGCGCAGCCGAGCTGATACCAGTCGCCATACATGATCGAGAAATGCTCGTTGATGCTGAGCAGATAGAGCCCGACGGCGGCGAGCGCCGCACCGATCCACGTGCCCGGACCGGTGTGATGGCGCAGCAGGACGCCGAGCATCGGCACGATCACGACGTAAAGCGAGCTGATGAAACCCGCGTTGGCGATCTTCGTGTAGCGCAGGCCGATCTGCTGCAGGGAGATCGCCACGGCGAGCACGAGGCCGAGGATCGCGCCGTCGCGCAGCAAGGCGGCGTCGAAGAGCGGGCGTCGAGCGATGAAAGCCGCGGCGCTGGCATCGTCGCGCTGATCGTTGTGATCGCTGCCGGAACGCCGCCCGCGCCGCAGCGCGAACACAAACACCGAGACGACCAGCGCACCGAGCAAAAAGCGGATGCCGGTGAAAAGAAACGGACCGATGGCGTCGAGGCTCAGTCGCTGGGCGACGAAGGCGGAGCCCCAGATCATGGCGGCGGCCAGCATCAGCAGATTGGCGCGCAGGTGTTGGCGGGAGGCGGAGTTCAAGCGGAAATCTCGGTTCGGGCGATGCGAGGCACGGCGAGGCATGCCCAGGCGACAGCACGCGCGCAGGCAGGCGCGGCCAGGAAAACCCGGGAAAGCACAATGAAACGGACGTGCGAAATCCCGATCGTATCCGAATTGAAAGCGAGTTGTCTCCCCGAAAATACACCGCCCCGTTTGCGGATGACAAACCGCCTACGCTGCGTAATACTGCTTCGCGCGAAACGCCCGCCCAGATCGGCCAGCGGAGCGAATCGCCTTCATGCCGTACCCATTTACAACGTGCCGGTCATATTTGTCAGGTTTGGGGAACATCAGATGAAAAAGATTCTCGCCTCGCTTATCGCAGCATCCGTCGCACTGATTTCGGTTCAGGCAATCGCCCAGGAAGCTTCGGCGCCCGCCGCGGCCGCTCCGGCAGCCAGCGCACCGGCCAAGGCCAAGAAGCAGCACAAGAAGCTCAAGCACCACGGCAAGCGCGCCAAGGTCGAGGAAGCGGCTTCGGCTGCCGGCACGAGCGACAAGGGCACGCAGAACTAAGCGGCTGCGCGGCTCGTCCGCGTGACGCAGTCCTTGCTGCAAAGAAAAAAGCCAGAGCAATGCTCTGGCTTTTTTGTCCCTTTTTTGCGCCTGGCGGTGCTTACTTCGCGAGCGCGGCTTCGAGCAGTTCGGTCAGCAGACCGGTCATGCCTTCGGGATGCGTCTCGGCGCGCGTTTTGAGCTTCGCGACGAGATCGGCGTTCAGCTTGCAGGCGAACGGCACGAGGCCCGCAGCCTGATCGAGCTTGCGCTGCTCGCGACGGTCGAGCGGGGCGTCGGACGAGCCCTTGCCGAAGCGGTCGGGGCTGGCCTTGTGGGTGCTTTGCATCAATTTCAGCGCCTTGTTTTTCTCAAGGTCGAACTTCTTCATGGCCATGTGTGCGGCTCCGGAGTTGGGCGGTGGCGCGCATTGTACGCAAACCCGGGCGCGCGTCCATCGCGGCGAGCGGGCGGGGCGCCAACTCAGCCAGGCGAGGCGATGTCGCCGTCGGCATTGGTGAGCGGCGCTTGCGTGGCGGCGGCGTCCGTGGGCGAGGGCGGTGGCGCGGGCGGTTTCGCGGGCGGTTTCGCGGGCGGCCGGCCCGTCACATCGTCGATCAGCGTGCGCATGCGGCGCCAGTGCGAACCTTCCCAGAATACGCGCTCGCAGACGTCGCAGGTCACGAAACGCGTGTGGCGCTCGAACACGCCCGGCGGCACGCGCGCGCTCACTTCGTCGCGCGCGATGCGCCGCAGCGGCGCGTTGCACATCAGGCACAGGCGAAACGGCCGCGCGCTCGCGGCCAGATCGAGGCGCTCGACGATCTCGTCGAGTTGCGCACGCGGCTTGAGCGCGCGCACGTAGCAGCCGTGCGTGATGCCGCGCCGCTTGAGCAGTTCGCGGTCGCGCGTGAGGACGATGCGATGCTCGGCGCCGGCCAGTTGTTCGATGGCGTTGTCGGCGAAATGGTTGTCGTAGAGCGTGTCGAAGCCCGCGAGCCGCAGCAGTTGCGCGAGGCCGCCCAGATGCGCATCGGCGATGAAGCGCGGCTCGCGCAGCGGTTCCGCGCGCACCCGCAGCAGCGGCCGGATGTCGAGCGCCTCGAATTTCGGATAGACGGCCACGCGGTCGCCGTCCGCGAGCGGATGCTCGAAACCCACCGATTCGCCGTTCACGAGGATCAGTTCGACTTCCGTATGCGGCACGCCTAGCGCTTCGATCATGTGCTTGGCCGTGGCGTCGCGCGCGCACGCGCAGCGGAAGTCGCGCCGGCGCAGCGGTTTCGCGAGGAAGTCGTTCAGCTCCTCGTAAAAGCGGAAGGTGGCGGTGACGGCGGTGGTCATGCCGGCCAGTATGGCACTGCTCCCGGCGCGCTGCAGATGCCGTCGCGCTGTGCTCTACTGCCGGTTCCCACTACAAGGAGCATGAGATGGACATCGGCTTTATCGGCCTCGGCGAAATGGGCGGCGCAATGGTCGCCAACCTGCTGAAGGCGGGACACACGGTGCGGGTCTGGAACCGCACGGCGGCGAAGGCCGACGCGCTGGCCGCGGCGGGCGCGCGCGTGGTCGCCACGCCGGCCGAGGCTTTCGCGGGCGACGCCGTGCTCTCGATGCTCGCCGACGACGCGGCCACGCGCGACGTGATCAATGCCGCGCTGCTCGCCGGCGCCGCGCGCGGCCTCGTGCACGTGAACATGGCGACGATTTCGGTCGCGCTCGCCGAAACGCTCGCGCGCGAGCATGCCGAGCGCGGCCTGCACTACGTGGCGGCGCCGGTGCTCGGGCGGCCCGACGCGGCGGCGGCGGCGAAGCTGACGATCATCGCGGCGGGCGCGGCCGAGGCCATCGACCGCGCGCAGCCGCTGTTCGACGCCATCGGCCAGAAAACCTGGCGCATCGGCGCGCTGGCGCCGCAGGCCAACGTGATGAAACTGGCGGCGAACTTCATGCTGGCCGCGGCCGTGGAAACACTCGGCGAGGCGGCGGCGCTGCTGGGCGGACACGGCGTCGCGATGCGCGATTTTCTCGACGTCGTCACGAGCGGGCCGTTTCCGGGACCGGTCTACGCGGGCTACGGCGGCATGATTGCCGAGGGCCGCTACGAGCCCGCGCTCTTCAAGGCGCGCCTCGGGCTCAAGGATGTGCGCCTCGCGCTCGCGGCCGCCGACGCGGTATCGACGCCGCTGCCGGTTGCGAGCGTGGTGCGCGACAGTCTGCTCGAAGCGATCGCGCACGGCGACGGCGAGCGCGATTTCGCCGTGCTCGGCAAGGTGTCGGCGCGGCGCGCGGGGCGGGGCGACTGAGCGCCACGCAGCACCATTCGGGGCGCAAGCACGGGAGCCGACGACGCGCCGCGCAGGTCAAAATCATCAGACGACCGCGCGCTGACGCACAAAGCCCATCCGGGCGCATATGCAGAATGTGGGACAGAACGCGGCGGCATCCGGTGCATTCCGTGCACTTGCGATTGCGCGCCGCGCTCACCACACCATCGGGGCGAGGTCGATGCAAACGAGCGGTCCGGGAGAAGGCGAGAGAAATGGCGCGGGAGAGGGTGGATGGAAGCGCGCATTCTGATCGCCGATAACGACGAAAAGTCGCTGGCAGGACTCGGCACCTTGCTGGCCGACCTCCAGTACGCGACGGCGCTGGCCCGCACGCTGGACGACGCGGTCGAGGCGGCGTCGCGTTTCGCGCCCGACGTGGCGATCGTCGCGCTGTCGCTGGCCGATGGCGACGATTTCGCCGTGCTGGTGCAGCGGCTGCGCGAGGCGTGCGTCACTCGCGTCGCGCCCGCCATGCCTGGCGCGCCCGGCGCACAAGCGGCGCCAGCGCGCTTGCCGCTGCTGATCGCGCTGAGCGGCTGGGGCGAGTCTCAGCATCGCGACGAGGCGCTCGCGGCCGGTTTCGATGTCCACCTCGTGCGTCCGGTCGGGCTCGATCAGCTCACTTTCATCCTCTCGATGATCGGCGGATAAGCCGGCGTTGGCGCACGCACTCATCCATCGATTTGCCCCGATATCCAGATCATCTGCGGGTAATTCAGGACGCGTATTCTGTTGCTAAATTGCAACGTTCAGGGTCCACACTACTTTACATGTTGCGTCGCACCAAGTAGTTCGATATACTTCGCTTTGTCTCCTCCATGTCTCCTCTGATATGGATTCAGCCCGCCAAACATGGCGGGCTTTTTTTCGCCTGTGCACTTTGCACACGGCCTTGCGCACGACTCGCGGACTCAAGCGTCGACCAAGCGCGGACGTAAAAAAACCGGCTCCGAGAAGCCGGTTTTTTGTTGGCGACGCGAAAACCGCGCTGCCGGGGCCTTATGCGTTCAGGCCGCTGTCTTCGGCCGCGCCGATCGCGAGGTTCATACACTGGATCGCCGCGCCCGAGGCGCCCTTGCCCAGATTGTCGAGGCGCGCGACCGTGACGAACTGCTCGTCGTTGCCGAACACGAACAGGTCGACGCGATTGCTGTCGTTGTTCGCCTGCACGTCGAACATGCCGCTGTCGAGATTCTCATCGGCGTTGAACGGCATCACGCGCACGAAGCGCTCGCCCGCGTAGTACTCGCTGTACAGCGCGAGCACGTCTTGCGGCGCGGCGCGGCGCGTGAGCTGCTTCGGCGAAAAATAGGTCGTGACCGCGAGGCCCTTGTAGAACGGGCCGACGATCGGCGTGAACACGGGCGGCTGCTCGAGGCCGCCGTGGAACGCCATTTCCGGCAGATGCTTGTGCGTGAGGCCGAGCGCGTACGGGCGCGGGCTCATCAGCTTCGGATTGCCGCCTGCTTCGTACTCCGCAATCATCTTCTTGCCGCCGCCGCTGTAGCCGGTCAGCGAGTAGCTGTGCGCCGCGAAACCGGGCGCGACCAGACCGGCCTCGACGAGCGGGCGCATCGCCAGCACGAATGCCGAAGCGTGGCAGCCGGGGACCGCGATGCGCTTCGACGCGCGCACTTTCTCGCGCTGCGCGCGGGTCAGTTCAGGCAGGCCGTAAGCCCAGTCGGCGTGGGTGCGGAAGGCCGTGCTCGCGTCGATCAGCACCGTGCGGTCGTTCTCGACCAGCGAAGCCGATTCGCGCGAGGCCACGTCCGGCAGGCACAGGAAGGTCACATCCGATGCGTTGATGAGACGACGGCGTTCCTCGACGTCCTTCCGCTTGGCCTCGTCGATCCGCAGGATCTCGACGTCGGCGCGCTGCGACAGGTATTCGAAAATCTTCAGGCCGGTCGTGCCTTCCTGTCCGTCGACAAAAACTTTCGTGCTCATCTCGCTCTCTCTGAAACGCGGGGATTGCGGGCGCCGCCTGCCGCGCAGCGCGAGTCGCTGCGCGCTCACCGATGGGGCGCGGGAACGGTATTTTAAGACCGTATGCCGCCGCACGTGTGACGCCGGGCCGAAAAAAATCAGGCTTTACCCGAGGATCTGGCTTAGCGAGTAGGGCAATTCGCGGTCAGGGGGCGCGAACGTCTGTCAGACGTTCGCATGCCGAACCGCCGCCAATCGCGACGGGATCGGGCGCGGAGGGGACTTCAGGCTGACGCCGCGCGCCCCGCGAGCCAGCGCTCCGTTACCGCGGCGACGCGCGTGCCGAAGGCTTTCGCGGTTTCGAGATCGCCCGAAGGCGGCGCTTCGTCGGGCGAGGCGTCGGCGGGCGATTGCGCGAGCAGGCCGGTGAAGCCGCCGACGAAATTCAGATCGTCGCGCGTGGCCGCTTTCGTGTTGGCGGGCAGCATGCCGGTGCCGGTCCAGATCATGCCGTGCTGCATCGACAGCGTTACGAAGTACTGAATGGTCGAGAACTTGTCGCCGTTCATCGTCGCCGAGTTGGTGAAACCCGCCGCGACCTTGTCCTTCCACTTCTGCGTGAACCAGGCTTTCGAGCTGGCGTCGGCGAACTTCTTGAAGTCGGCGGACGGTCCGCCCATGTAGGTCGGCGCGCCGAAGATGATGGCGTCGGCGGCGTCGAGCTCGGCCCAGCCCGCATCGTCGATGTCGGCGACGGCAATGAGCGTCGCGTGCGCGCCCGCGCCTTGTACGCCCGCGTGCACGGCTTCGGCGAGTTTCTTCGTGTGGCCGTAGCCGCTGTGATACGCAATGACGATCCGGGACATGACTGGCTCCAGTGAAGTTGAACGACGGAGAACGGCAGATCAGGACGGGCCGCACGCGCGTGCGGCGTCGCATCATGGTAACCAGTTCCGCGGCGCTGTCGCGCGCCGCGGCGCGTAGCGGGCGGTAGGAGAGTTTTTCGGCGTGCGACGTAATCGGCGTGTCATGCGTCGCGTCATGACCGGCGTGTCTGAAACGTGCGAAATGCGGGTTATGCGGGTTATGCGCGTTATGCGCGTTATGCGCGGCGTCGCGCAACGAACGTTTGCAAAGGTTCGCTGTCCTCAGCGGCCGTACGTGACGGTGATCGTTGCGCTGCCGAGCGCCGCGCCTTCGATCTCGTGCTCGAACATCGTGCCGGGGCGGCCCGGGGCGAGCGCGAGCTTGTCGACGCGCAGTGCGTAGACGGTCACGACATAGCGATGCGGTTTGCCAGGCGGCGGGCAGGGGCCGCCGTAGCCGTCGCCGCCGAAATCGTTGCGCGCCTCGATCGCGCCGAGTTTCTTCAGCGCACCCGACGCGCTCGCGTCCTCGGGTAGCGAGGCGACGCGAGCGGGTATGTTGGCGACGGCCCAGTGCCACCAGCCGCGCCCGGGCGCATCGGGATCGAACACGGTGACCGCGAAGCTGCGCGTGCCGGCAGGCGCATTGCGCCAGCTCAGTTGCGGCGAATGGTTGCGGCCTTCGCAGCCGCTTTCGTTGAAGATTTGCGCGCTGGCCACCTGAGCGCCGTCGTGCCAGTTCGCACTGCTCACGGCGAAGTGCTCGGCGGCCTGCACGCGAGCGCCCGCGCAGATCAAGAGCAGCGCGACGCCCACGCGCGCAGCCTTGACGGCCATCACGGAAGCGCGCGCGATTGCAGTCAATGCGGGCGCAGCAGTCACACGCCGATTACGCATGAGCCGGTTCTCCTGTATGTTGAACGCGTGCATCTCAGATATTTCCGACAGTGCGCATTTGAATTGTGCGCCAGATCGAATTTCGTTCAATATAACGGTATTCCTGCGATGTCTTTCGCTTGCGCGAGCACTTCGCGCAGGAGGAAATCGGCTATAGTCGCGAGCTTTTCTGCGTGGCCTGCAACGCAATGCAAGGCTGTAGGAAAGAGTCGATATGGATGTCGGAGAGTGTCGGGAACGGGGAGTTCCGTAGGCGCGCAGGCAATCAGAAGTCAAGCACAAAGCAGGACTGCCTACAGGAGGGGTGATGCAGCAGCAGCCAATCAGGGTTGTAGTCGCGGACGATCATCCGGTGATCTTGTTCGGCGCAGAGCATGCGCTGCTCAAGTTTCCCGGTATTCAGGTCGTCGCGCGCGCCCGTCAGTCCACCGAACTGGTCAAGGCGCTGCAGACCACGCCCTGCGACGTTCTCGTGACCGATCTCGCGATGCCAGGCGGCCAGTACGGTGACGGCCTGCCGCTCATCGGCTATCTGCGCCGCAACTATCCCCAGATTCCCATCGTCGTCCTGACCATGCTCGAGAACGCCGCGCTGCTCAAGCGTCTGGGCGAACTCGGCGTGATCGCCGTCGTGCACAAGTCCGACGACCTCAGTCATATCGGCCTCGCCGTGCAGCACGTTCACCGCAATCTCGAATATATGAGCCCGCAAGTGAAGATCGCGCTCGATTCGCTGCGGATGAACAGCGGCGGCAAGAGCGAGGAGGTGATCCTCTCCAAGCGCGAGCTCGAGGTGGTGCGGCTGTTCGTGTCGGGCATGACGATCAAGGAAATCTCGGAAAAGCTCAATCGCAGCATCAAGACCATCAGCACGCAGAAGAACACGGCCATGCGCAAGCTCGGACTCGACCGCGACTCCGAACTCTTTCAGTACGCGCAGAGCAACGGGCTGCTCAATCTGTCGGCGCACGTGCCGGACGAGAGCGTGCCGGGCGGCGGGGCGACCTGAGCGCGTTATCCGCTCATCGGACGCACATGAAAAAAGGCCATCCGCCGTGAAGCGGATGGCCTTTTTAGTCTGATCGCGCGAAGCGATCAGCGCTGATCCAGCGATTTATTGCAGCGATTTACTGCGGTGCCGACGTCGCGCCGCCGTGCGCCGCCGACCATTCGGCCGGTGCGTGCAGGAACTTCTCGACTTCGTCGAGCGTCTTCGTTTCGAAGTAGCCCGATTCCTTGGCGACGCGCAGCACGTCCCACCACGTGGCAAGTGCGTGCAGATCGACGTCGATGTCCTTCAGGACCGAGACGCTTTCCTTGAAGATGTTGTAGTGGAACAGCACGAAGCAGTGGTTCACCTGCGCGCCCGCGGTACGCAGCGCGTTGATGAAGTTGATCTTGCTGCGGCTGTCCGTGGTCAGGTCTTCGACCAGCAGCACGCGCTGGCCTTCGGTCAGCAGACCTTCGATCTGCGCGTTACGGCCGAAACCCTTCGGCTTCTTGCGCACGTACTGCATCGGCACCATCAGGCGGTCCGACAGCCAGGCCGCGAACGGGATGCCCGCGGTTTCGCCACCGGCGACGGCGTCGATCTGCTCGTAGCCGACGTCGCGCAGGATCGTCGCTTCGGCCATTTCCATCAGGCCGCGGCGCACGCGCGGGTACGAGATCAGCTTGCGGCAGTCGATGTAGACCGGGCTCGCCCAGCCGGAAGTGAAGATGAAGGGCTTTTCCGCGTTGAAGTGAACGGCCTTCACTTCGAGCAGCATTTTCGCGGTTGCGTCCGAGATCGTCTGGCGATCGTTGCCTGTCATGGGCGAATCCTTGGATGTGAGAGTGCGGAGGAGGGTGGGCGCTCGGCCCGGTGGCGCTGGCACGGCGGGTTCGTGTGCACGGAACCTGCGGTGCGCGGTCTGGAGGGCGTCGATCGTCTGAGGTTTGGCTTCAGACGGCCCGCTCGCTCCGGACGGCTTCTCTTGCGCGCGTAGGCCGGTATTTTACCCGACTTGACGGGCGCCGACGAGTCGGTATGACCGAGTCGATCTGACAGCGTCTGACAGTGATGGATCCGTTTGTGGGGCGCGATCGGGGTGCGCGTCGGTACGGATGCGCAAACCGCGCTGGCTTTTGATCGCAGTTGTGACCGCGCACCCACGCCAGTAAACTCACGCCGGTTTTCGCCGGGGCCGCGTCGCGCGCGCCCGCGCCCGTCCAGCACAGGATTTCGTCCGCCATGTCGCCTGCTTCGCCTTCCGGGTCACAGCCCGATCCACGTTCTGCTTCCGTCTCCCCAAACCCCCAAGCCCCCCAAGACTCGGACGCCACCCCCGCCGACGTCGCCTTTGCGCCCGCCGCGAGCACGCATGTGAACGCGCCCGACCCGTCGGGCGACCCGGCGAACACAGCCCCGCGCGGCCACGCCGTGCGGGCGCTGATCGCCTCGGTGGCGGGCTACGCGATGGACGGCTTCGACCTGCTGATGCTCGGCTTCATGCTGCCCGCCATCAGCGCCGACCTGCATCTGACGGGCGCCCAGGCGGGCTCGCTCGTCACGTGGACGCTGGTGGGCGCGGTGGTCGGCGGCATCGTGTTCGGCCTGCTGTCCGACCGCTTCGGCCGCGTGCGCGTGCTGACCTGGACGATCCTGCTGTTCGCCGTCTTCACCGGCCTGTGCGCGCTCTCGCGCGGTTACGCCGATCTGCTGGTCTACCGGACCATCGCGGGCATCGGCCTCGGCGGCGAATTCGGCATCGGCATGGCGCTGGTTGCCGAAGCGTGGCCGGCGCGGCTGCGTGCGCGGGCGTCGTCGTATGTCGGGCTCGGCTGGCAGGCCGGCGTGCTGGCCGCGGCGCTGCTCACGCCGTGGCTGCTGCCGGTGATCGGGTGGCGCGGCATGTTCGCGGTCGGGCTGCTGCCGGCGGTGGCGTCGTTCTTCGTGCGCCGACGCGTCGAGGAACCGGAACTGTTCGTCGCGCACCGCGAGCGCGTGGCGCAGGCCGCGCCGCAGCACAAGCCGCGTGCGCTGCGCCTGCTGGTCGCCGACGCCCGCACGGCGCGCGCGAGTCTCGGCGTGGCGGTGCTCTGCTCGGTGCAGAACTTCGGCTACTACGGGCTGATGATCTGGCTGCCCGCGTATCTCGCGAAGTCGTTCGGCTATTCGCTGACGAAATCGGGGCTCTGGACCGCGGCGAGCGTCGCGGGCATGGCGCTCGGCATCTGGCTGTTCGGCGTGGCCGCCGACCGCTTCGGCCGCCGTCCGGCGTTCCTGTTCTACCAGGCGGGCGCGGTCGCGATGGTGTTCGTCTACGCGCAGCTTTCCACGCCGTTCGCGCTCCTGATCGGCGGCGCGGCAATGGGCGTGTTCGTGAACGGCATGATCGGTGGCTACGGCGCACTGATCTCCGAGCTGTATCCGACCGCCGCACGTGCCACCGCGCAGAACGTGCTGTTCAACATCGGCCGCGCGGTGGGCGGCTTCGGGCCGCTCGCGGTGGGCGCCGTGGCCGCGCGCTATTCGTTCTCGACGGCACTCGCCATGCTCGCGTCGATCTACGTGCTCGACATCCTCGCCACGCTCTTTCTGATTCCTGAACGGCGCGGTGCGGCGCTCGACTGAGCGCGGGCGCGAAACGCTGACCGAACGCGCGAACACAGCGCAGATCGAGCGCGCGTGCATCAAGCGCGGCGCGCAAAAACTGCGGCGCAACGCCGCACGCGTTTGCACGGAACAGGCGCGCTGCGCCGCGCGTCGCGCAATAAAACGTCCGCGTGGCCGCAACAATTGCGCCACACGCGGCGCCTGCGCGTCGGGCGGGCCTGCGCCAATCGCACGCTTTTTGCGCCCCGCGTTCGCCAACGTCGCCGTTCGCCGCCGATCGGTCTTTGATTCGCCGATTGCTGCACTGCAATCGCCGCGCGCGCGCCGCGCCGCCGCCACAAAAATGCCGCTTAACAGGCGTTATGCAAATTCCCGGTATCAGTCTTTGACCCAAGTCGCCTGAAACGATGCGGGGTGTACACTAATCGCCCGCTATTTCTCGCGTGCCTGTTTCACAGGTGGTTTCGTCAGCCGATGCTGCTTTCGACGCCGACGTATCCCTACGCGCGGACCGGCGGCATACGACCATAAAACTCCTTTCGTCTCTCACGTCCTGGCAGGCCTGAAAATGGATGAACAACTGAAGCAAAGCGCGCTCGCTTATCACCAGAATCCGAAGCCCGGCAAGATTTCCGTTACGCCGACCAAGCCGCTGTCGAACCAGCTCGACCTTTCGCTCGCGTATTCGCCGGGCGTGGCGGCTGCGTGCGAAGCGATCCACGCCGATCCGCTCGACGCGCAGAAGTACACCTCGCGCGGCAACCTCGTCGGCGTCGTGACCAACGGCACCGCCGTGCTCGGCCTCGGCAACATCGGCCCGCTCGCGGCCAAGCCGGTGATGGAAGGCAAGGGTTGCCTGTTCAAGAAGTTCGCGGGCATCGACGTATTCGACATCGAACTCGACGAAAGCGACCCGGACAAGCTCGTCGAAGCGATCGCGATGCTCGAGCCGACGCTCGGCGGCATCAACCTCGAAGACATCAAGGCGCCCGAGTGCTTCTACATCGAGCAGAAGCTGCGCGAGCGCATGAAGATTCCCGTCTTCCACGACGACCAGCACGGCACGGCGATCATCGCTTCGGCGGCCATCCTCAACGGCCTGAAGGTCGTGGGCAAGGATCTGGGCAGCATCAAGCTGGTGTGCTCGGGTGCGGGCGCGGCGGCCATCGCCTGTCTGGATCTGCTGGTCAAGCTCGGTGCGAAGAAGGAAAACATCCTCGTCACCGACTCGAAGGGCGTGATCTACGAAGGCCGCGGCAATCTCGATCCGTCGAAGGCGCGCTACGCGGCGAACACCGACGCGCGCACGCTCGCCGACGCCATCAAGGGCGCGGACGTGTTCCTCGGCTGCTCGAGCGCCGGCGTGCTCAAGGCCGAAATGGTCGTGGAAATGGGCACCACGCCGCTGATCCTCGCGCTCGCCAATCCGGAGCCGGAAATCCGCCCGGAAGAGGCCAGGCGCGTGCGCCCGGACGCGATCATCGCCACGGGCCGTTCGGACTATCCGAACCAGGTCAACAACGTGCTGTGCTTCCCGTTCATCTTCCGCGGCGCGCTTGACGTCGGCGCGACGACCATCACGGAAGAGATGAAGCTCGCGTGCGTGCGCGCGATCGCCGAACTCGCGGAAGAAACCGATCAGGGCGACGAAGTGGCGAAGGCCTATGAAGGCCACACGCTCGAATTCGGCCCGGAATATCTGATTCCGAAGCCGTTCGATCCGCGCCTGATCATCAAGATCGCGCCGGCCGTCGCGCAGGCCGCGATGGATTCGGGCGTGGCCACGCGTCCGATCAAGGACATGGACGCGTACCGCGAAGAACTGGGCGCAACCGTGTACCGCACGGGCATGGTGATGCGTCCGGTGTTCGCGGCCGCGAAGGCCAGCAACGCGCGCATCGTGTTCGCCGAAGGTGAAGACGAGCGCGTGCTGCGCGCCGCGCAATTCGTGCTGACCGAGAAGATCGCCAGGCCGATCATCGTCGGCCGCCCGGCTGTCGTGGAAATGCGCCTGAAGAAGATGGGCTCGAAGCTGCGCGCGGGCACCGACTTCGAGATCGTCGATCCGGAAGACGATCCGCGCTTCCAGAAGAGCTGGCAGGCGTATCACGAACTGGGCGCGCGCCAGGGCGTCACGCCCGACGTGGCGAAGGCGTCGATGCGCAAGTTCAACACGCTGATCGGCGCGATCCTCGTGCATCTGGGCGACGCCGACGGCATGATCTGCGGCCTGCTCAACAGCTTCGACTATCACCTGAAGTTCGTCGAGCAGGTGTTCGGCAAGGCGCAGGAAGCCGAGAACTACGCGGCGATGAACCTGCTGATGCTGCCTGGCCGCAACCTGTTCATCAGCGACACCTACGTGAACGAAGTGCCGAGCGCCGAGCAGCTCGCCGACATGACGATTCTCGCCGCGCGCGAAATCGAGAAGTTCGGCATCACGCCGAAGGTCGCGCTGCTGTCGTCGTCGAATTTCGGCAGCGTGCGTTCGTCGACGTCGGCGCGCATGCAGGCCGCGCGTCAGCTGATTTCGGAACGCGCGCCGCAGCTCGAAGTGGACGGTGAAATGCACGGCGACGCCGCGCTTTCGGAAATGATCCGCAAGCAGTCGTTCCCGGGCACCACGCTCGCGGGCGAAGCGAACCTGCTGATCATGCCGAACGTGGAAGCGGCGAACATCACGTACAACCTGCTGAAGATGATCGGCGGCGAAGGCGTGACGGTCGGCCCGTTCCTGCTGGGCGCGTCGAAGCCGGTGCACATCCTCACGCCGGCGGCGACGGTGCGACGCATCATCAACATGACGGCTGTCGCTTCGGCGAACGCCAAAGTGGCGAAGTAAGGTCGCGGCGGTCTTCGTCTTGACCGCCTCATGATGATGTGAAAAGGGCGCTCCGTTTTACACGGAGCGCCCTTTGTTTTTTACCGCCTCAGAACCGCCTCAAAAACGCATCAAGCTGCGTGCCGCGCCGCGCCGTTTTCCGGCGAGCGCCACTTCGCGAGCAGCGTCGCCCACTTCGCGCGCGTGGCCTTGAGGTTGATCTCCTTCACGTGGCCGTAGCCGCGAATCGCGTCGGGCAGGTTCGCGAGTTCGAGCGCGAGCGGCAGATTCGCGTCGCGCAGGCCGCCGCTCACTTCGCGCATCAGCGCCTCGTATTCGCCGATCAGCGCGCGTTCGTGGCGGCGTTCCTCGGTGCGGCCAAACGGATCGAGCGCCGTGCCGCGCAGGAACTTGAGCTTCGCGAGCACGCGCATCGCCGACAGCATGCGCGGGCCATACTGCTTCTTCAGCAGATGACCCTTGTCGTCGTGCTTCGCGAACGACGGCGGCGCAAGATGGAAGTTGAGCTTCCAGTCGCCTTCGAAGCTCGCCTTGATCTTCTCGACGAAGGCCGGATCGGCGTAAAGGCGCGCGACTTCGTACTCGTCCTTGTACGCCATCAGCTTGTGCAGATTGCGCGCGACGGCTTCGGTGAGCGGCTGCTGGCCGTCGACGTGTTCGAGCTGGGCTTCGGCGCGGCGCACCGCATCGACGAACGCGCGATAACGCTGCGCGTACGCCTCGTTCTGATACGCGGCCAGATACTGCGCGCGCTTCTCGATCAGCGTGTCGAGCGCCTTGGGCGTGTGCAGCGAGACGATCTTCGCGCCCGCGTCGCTGACGCCTTGTTCCGCGAGCGGCTTCCGGATCAGCTGATCGACAGCCGCGCGGTCGTGCGCGACGCGCCGCCCCCATTCGAAGGCCGCGAGATTCTTCTCGACCTGCACGGCGTTCAGCTCGATCGCGCGCGTGAGCGATTCGTGCGTGAGCGGCAGCCAGCCCTTTTGCCACGCGTAGCCGAGCACGAACGGATTCGTGTAGATCGCGTCGCCGAGCAGCGCGAGCGCGTAGCGATTGGCGTCGACGGTGGCCACATTGTCCGCGCCCACCGCGTTGCGCACGTCGGTCTCGGTGTTCGAACCCGGAAACTGCCACTGCGGATTCTTGATGAACTCGGCCGTCGGCGTGGGCGTGCTGTTGAGCACGACATGCGTGTCGCCTTCGTGCATGCGCGAGACGCAGTCGTCGCTGGCGGTCACGATGGCATCGCAGCCGATCACGAGTTTCGCGTCGCCCATCGCGATGCGCGTCGCGTGGATGTCGTCCGGACGATTGGCGATCTGCACGTGGCTCATCACCGCGCCGCCTTTCTGCGCGAGGCCGGTCACGTCGAGCACGGTCACGCCCTTGGCTTCGAGGTGCGCGGCCATGCCGAGCAGCGCGCCGATCGTCACCACGCCGGTGCCGCCTACGCCCGTCACGAGCACGCCGTAGGGGCGCGCGATGGCGGGCACGTCGGGCGTCGGCACGGCGGGCATCGTGTCGTTCGCGACGCTGCTCGCCTTCGGCTTGCGCAACTGGCCGCCTTCAACCGTGACGAAGCTCGGGCAGAAGCCCTTGAGGCACGAGAAGTCCTTGTTGCAGCTCGACTGGTTGATCTGGCGCTTCGTGCCGTATTCGGTGTCGAGCGGTTCGACCGAGAGGCAGTTCGACTGCACCGAGCAATCGCCGCAACCTTCGCAGACGGCCTCGTTGATCACCACGCGCTTCGCCGGATCGGGATACGTGCCGCGCTTGCGGCGGCGGCGCTTTTCCGTCGCGCAGGTCTGGTCGTAGATCAGGATCGTCGTGCCCGAGACCTCGCGCAGTTCGCGCTGCACGGCGTCGAGCCGGTCGCGATGATGGATCGTCACGCCAGGCGCGAGTTTCGCGGCGATGTCGCCTTCGTACTTCTGCGGCTCGTCGGTGACGATCACGATCTGCTTCGCGCCTTCGGACGCGAGCTGATGCGTGATCTGCGGCACCGTGAGCACGCCGTCGACGGGCTGGCCGCCCGTCATCGCGACCGCGTCGTTATAGAGAATCTTGTAGGTGATGTTCGCCTTCGAGGCGATCGCCGCGCGGATCGCGAGCAGACCCGAGTGGAAGTAGGTGCCGTCGCCGAGATTGGCGAACACGTGCTTGTCGTTCGTGAACGGCGCCTGACCGACCCACGCCACGCCTTCGCCGCCCATCTGGCTGAAGGTGCTGGTGCTGCGGTCCATCCACACGGTCATGTAGTGGCAGCCGATGCCCGCCATCGCGCGCGAGCCTTCGGGCACGTTCGTCGAGGTGTTGTGCGGGCAGCCCGAGCAGAACCACGGCTTGCGTTCGGCCTGCACGCGCGGTTTGGCGAGCGCGCGTTCCTTCGCTTCGATCACGGCCACGCGTGCGGCGATGCGCGCGCGCACGTCGGACGGCATCTCGAACTTGTCGAGACGCGTGGCGATGGCCTTGGCGATGATCGCGGGCGAGAGTTCGTAGTGCGCGGGCAGCAGCCAGTTGCCCATCGGCACCGACCATTCGCCGCCTGCACCGTCCTTCTCGTCGAACTTGCCGTAGACGCGCGGACGCTGCGCATCGGGCCAGTTGTACAGCTCTTCCTTGATCGCGTATTCGAGAATCTGGCGCTTTTCCTCGACCACGAGAATTTCTTCGAGCCCGCGCGCGAAGGCTTGCGCGCCTTGCGCTTCGAGCGGCCACACGCAGCCGACCTTGTAGAGCCTCAGGCCGATGCGCGCGCAGGTTTTGTCGTCGAGACCGAGGTCGGTGAGCGCCTGGCGCACGTCGAGATACGCCTTGCCGCCCGTCATGATGCCGAAGCGCGCGTGCGGCGAATCGATCTCGATGCGGTCGAGCTTGTTGGCGCGCACGTAGGCGAGTCCGGCGTACCACTTGTAGTCGAGCAGACGCGCTTCCTGCACGAGCGGCGGATCGGGCCAGCGGATGTTCAGGCCGCCCTCGGGCATCAGGAAATCCTCGGGCAGCACGATGCGGGTGCGGTGCGGATCGATTTCCACCGACGCCGACGATTCCACCACGTCGGTCACGCATTTCATCGCGACCCAGAGGCCGGAGTAGCGGCTCATCGCCCAGCCGTGCAGGCCGAAGTCGAGATATTCCTGCACGTTCGAAGGGAACAGCACCGGCAGGCCGCAGGCCTTGAAGATGTGCTCCGACTGGTGCGCGAGCGTCGAGGACTTGGCGGCGTGGTCGTCGCCGGCGAGCACCAGCACGCCGCCGTGCGCCGACGAACCGGCCGAGTTGCCGTGCTTGAAAACGTCGCCGCAGCGGTCGACGCCGGGGCCTTTGCCGTACCACATCGAAAACACGCCGTCGTGTTTCGCGGACGGATACAGGTTCACCTGCTGCGAACCCCAGACTGCGGTCGCGGCGAGGTCTTCGTTGACGCCGGGTTGAAAAACGATGCCGTGTGCGGCGAGATGCTGCTTCGCCTTCCAGAGCGACTGGTCGAGACCGCCCAGAGGCGAGCCGCGATAGCCTGAGATGAACCCCGCGGTATTGAGACCGGCGGCCTTGTCGCGTTCCTGTTGCAGCATCGGCAGACGGACCAGCGCCTGGATGCCGCTCATGTACGCGCGGCCGCGTTCGAGGGTGTATTTGTCGTCGAGCGTGACGGAAGCGAGTGCGGCTTCGAGCGAAGCGCGCTGACCTGCGTCTAGCGGGGCATTCATTATGTGTCTTCCTCCATCCAACCAATCCGTTGTGGGATCGCCAGAACTTCAGGGCCTCGGCATCTTGTGAATGCGTTGGCCGGGGTCGCCATATTGGCTTCTTTTTTTCGATAGTAGCACTCGGATAAACCCGCCGCTCCTCGTCAGAATGTCGGAGTTTTCTGATGCATCGCAGCATCTGTTCTTAGGCCGTCTGTCAAAATTATCAGATGGTGCTTAGCACTCGTCAGACCTGTGTAACAAAGGATGTATCCGAGTTTCGTGTGAAGTAACAACGTGTAAAAGTTGCACTTGTGCGGAACCGGTCTTGAATATCCTGTCTAACTCCCTCACCTGTGCGATCCGCGCCGCGCCCCGAAACATTCAGGGCGCGATCGTTTTTTTGCGCAGTGGCAGGCAGTCTGAAAAAAGGAGTACCACATGAATAATCGACATATCCAGACCTTCCTGACGGTCTCGGCAGCGTTCTTCGCCATGAGCGCGCCGCTGCATTCGAACGCCAGCACCCGCGGCGGCGCGAATGCGTCCACGTCGTGCGCGCAGTATTCGCTGTGCGCGAAGGTCGACACGAACGTCGCACCGGCTGTTAAGGCCGAGCGCTAAGTCGCTCAACCAGCCGCTCATGAAGCGGCGCGCAATGCCGCGTTGATCCGCGCAGCATTCCACTCATGCGAGACCGTGGCCGGGTGTGCGGCGGCGGACTCATCGACTGATTCACCAGCTAAAAAGGGCGAAGATCGTGTGATCTCCGCCCTTTTTGCTTTTCTTCCGCTTGATATTCCGACGACGCTTACGCCTTGTCCTGCACGACGCCGCGGCGGATCTGGTCGAGTTCGATCGATTCGAACAGCGCCTTGAAGTTGCCTTCGCCGAAGCCCTGATTGCCCTTGCGCTGGATGATCTCGAAGAAGATCGGGCCGATCTGGTTCTCCGTGAAGATTTGCAGCAGCAGGTCCTCGGGCGCGCCGTCGATCAGGATCTTGCGCTTTTTCAGCTCGTCGAGCGGCTCGGTGTGGCCCGGAATGCGGCGGTTCACCAGTTCGTAATACGTGTCGACGGTGTCGAGCAGCGCGATATTCGAGGCGCGCAGGCCGTCCACCGTGCGGTAGATGTCGCTGGTGCCGAGCGCGATGTGCTGAATGCCTTCGCCGTGATACGCGTCCAGATATTCCTGGATCTGACCGGCCGTTTCGCCGCCTTCCTCGTTGATCGGAATACGAATCTTGCCGCACGGCGAGGTCATCGCCTTCGACTTCACGCCCGTCACCTTGCCTTCGATGTCGAAGTAGCGGATTTCGCGGAAGTTGAAGAGGCGTTCGTAGAACTCGGCCCACTCGGCCATGCGGCCGCGATGCACGTTGTGCGTGAGATGGTCGATGTAGGTGAGGCCGTGGCCGACCGGATTCTGCTCGGCGCCCTCGATCGGCACGAAATCGACGTCATAGATGCCGATGTCGCCAATGCTGCCCGGCTGCGCGCCGTTCTTGCCGCGCCAGCGGTCGACGAAATAGATCAGCGAGTCGCCGATGCCCTTGATGGCCGGAATGTTCAGCTCCATCGGGCCGGTCTTGTTGTCGAAGCCCCATGCGCCCAGTTCGAGCGCACGCTGGTAGGCCTTGGCGGCGTCCTGCACACGAAACGCGATTGCGCAGATCGACGGGCCGTGCAGGCGCGCGAAGCGCTGCGCGAACGAATCGGGCTCGCCGTTGACGATGAAGTTGATCTCGCCCTGGCGATAAAGCGTCACGTCCTTGTGGCGGTGACGCGCGACGGCGGTGAAGCCCATGCGCTCGAACAGCTTGCCGAGCGCTTTGGGATCGGGAGCGGTGTATTCGATGAACTCGAAGCCGTCGGTGCCGACGGGATTTTCCCAGGTGGGGACCTGCATGGTTGTCTCCTGCGTTGATCAAGATCATTGATTGGTGCAGGCAGTCTAGCTGTCCAATATGGGAGAAAACTTGCGATCTTGGTCGTAGTTTTCACAATCTGGGCTATAAAATGCTTTCTATACTTCACCGAGTGGCAGAAAATGGCTGACATCGAATTGGACGCAATCGACCGTCGCATTCTCGCGATTCTTCAGGAGAATGGCCGGCTCTCGAATCAGGAGATCGCGGAGCGGGTGAATCTCTCGCCGAGTCCGTGTCTGCGACGCATCCGGCGGCTCGAAGAGAGCGGGGTGATCCGCGGGTATGTGGCGCTGCTCGACGCGCAAAAGCTGGGGCTCGATCTGCTGGCCTACGTGAATGTGCGGCTGGAGAAGCGCGGGCCGACGGCGTCGGGGCGCGAGGGCGTGACGCACGCCGAGCTGTTTCGCGCGGCCGTGCAGACCTGGCCCGAGGTGGTGGCGTGTCACGCCATGACGGGCGACATGGATTTTCTGCTGCGCGTGCAGGTGGAGGACATGGCGCATTTCTCGCGATTCGTGCAGGACCAGTTGCTGCACCATCCGTCGGTGATCGACGTGAAGTCGAGTTTTTCCCTGCAGACCTTCAAGGAAACGACCGCGCTGCCAATTCTATGAACGCCTTATCGGGCGCGCGGCGATAGACGTAAAAAAAGCGGCCGAAGCCGCTTTTTTATTTCGTGCTCATTCAACCCAGCCGGGCAGGAGTCACGCTGCCACGGCCTGCGGGAGGATCGTTTCGATCAGACGTGAGGCCTGACGCGCCTGGCGCTTGAGCGCGTAGTCGAACACGGCGGCCTGTTCCTGGAGCATTTCCGCGATGATGCTGCTCTGGTCGGCCGGTTCGAGCGAGAGATACGCGTCGGCTTCGCCGTAGGCGTATTCGATCTTCATACCCGACTTCTTCGCGATGTGCATCATCGTGGAGTTGCGCGACAGGCAGTGCATGTACAGCGTGGTGACGTGCGTGTTGCGGCTGCGGATGGCGGCGCGCTCGAACAGCTTCGAGCCGATGCCCTGGCCGCGCGCGCTTTCGCTGACCGACACGCCGAATTCGGCGGTGCGGCCGTTGCCGTCGGCGGGCAGATAGGCCAGATGGCCCGCGCCGACGAGTTGCAGCTGATGGTCGAACACGCCGAACACGGTGTCGCGCGTGAAGTCCAGACCGCGCACATAGTTCTCGATCACATGGTCCGGCGCGGCCTGGCCGAAGCGCAGCAGGCGGTCGTCGGTGCCGAGCGCGAGAAAGTGGCTCAGCAGGCGGTCGCGGTCGGCCGAGGTGAGCACGCGCACCATGACAGGCGAATGACCGGACGACAGCGTGCGGCCGGTCGGCAGGATCGGCGCGTGGGCTTGGGTCGAAAGCTTGTTCATGGTGGGTTCTCCTTAGAATCGGACTGCGGGCGCATGATGCGGCGCAAAACGGATTCTAGCGGAAACCCTGGGGTGGGGCTAGGGAAAACCCGGATTACAGATTTGAGTGTTGCGCCTAATTAAGAAAATAGACGCTCCAACTCATTGATTTTTATGGGATATGTGCGGCGAATACGTTGACGCGTCAACTGTTGTGACTACACATCATGTTGCGCAGCAGCAATATTGCCGATTATCCGCTTCGTTTTAAGGGTCAGGCCGACTGCAGTCCGTGATCGACCACGGCGATCACCTGCTCGGCGAAATCTCGGTAGCCCATGCGGCCGCCGGGCTTCAACCAGGTGAAAGTCCAGTTGATCATGCCGAACACCATCATGGTGAGCGCGGTCTGGTTGTCGGCTGTCACGCGGCCCGGATAGGCGCGCGCGAGCTGGCGCGTGAAGGCGGCGACCACGTCGCGCTGGCGGTTCAGGATGATCTCGCGCTGCGCGTCCACCAGATATTTGACGTCGTTGAGCAGCGCCACATGGCGGCTGTGCGAGGTCTCGTACTCCACGAGAAACGCGCGGATCAACTCGGCGAAGCTCTCGCGCTCGTCGAGGTTGCGGCGCTGGCTCGCGCCTTCCACCTCGGCGATGATCAGCATCAGTCGCTTCGTGTAGCGGTCGAGCAGATCGAAGAGGATCGCTTCCTTGCTCTCGTAGTAGTGATAGAGGCGGGCTTTGGACGTGCCGCTGGCGGCCGCGAGATCGGACATCGACGTGCTCGGATAGCTCGTCTGCGCGAATTTGGCCGCGGCGAGTTCGAGAATCTGGTCGCGCTGGGTTTCGTGGTCGGGCGCTCGGGTGCGTGCCATGTTGGGGATCGGCGGAGATCGGCGAGGATCGGCGGAGTTGGAGAGGGCGGGGGGCGAGAGATCGGCGGATTCAGCGAGAAAGCGACAGGTGTGCAGCGGTGTGCGGCAGCACCGGGCGCGTCGAGCGCGCGTTGGCGCCTTCGGCGGGCGCGGCGCAGCGGTCGTCGCGCAGATGCAGTTCGCCCGCGCCGGCCAGCTCGCGCAGACGCCATAGCACGATCGGTTCGGCCACCGCGAAGCCCGCGCCGCGCGTGAGCGCCGCGCCGAGTGTATCGCAGGCGAGCCACGGTGCGCTCGACGGACACTGCGCGTTCAGGGTGTCGAGGATCAGCGCGTCGAGATCGGCCCAGGCGCCGCTGGTGAACGTGTTGTCGCGCCAGCGGCGCGTTTCGCCGTTCGCGAACTTCGCTTCCTGCCATTCGAGCGCGAGGCGCGTGATGCGCAGCACCGAGATCGGCGCCGCGTCGGGCAGGCGCGCGCGCAGGCGTTCGGCGGCGTGTTCCGGCGTACCGGCGAGGTCGTCGGCGGCGAGGCGCACTTCGTTCAGGCGTTGCGGTGCGCAGCGCAGCCGGTAGCAGACGCGGCGCAGCGTGAGCTGATCGGCGGCGTCGTGCATGTGCCAGATCACCACGTGGGCGTCGTCGGCTTCGACGGCGGCGAGCGCCGCGCAGTCGTGCTGCGCGAGCGCGTCCGGCATGTCGCCGAGGCGCTGCCAGAACGCCGCGCGTTGTGCCGCGCCGGGATTGCCGCTCGCGTCGATGTCGCGCAGCGGGCCGACCGTGAGGTCGTCGTTCAGTGCGATCACGCGCCCGGCCGGGTCCGCCGCGTCGAGAGCCTGTCGCAGTGCGGCCGCCGCCGGCTCGCCATGAATGAGGTGGATCGTGGTCATCGACAACTCGTTGCGCTCGCCATGAACGCCATAAACGCCAGCAAGCGCGCTAGAGACAAAAGGGACCGCCCGCGCGGCGCAGCGAAGTGCGCCTGGCGCGGGCGGCCCCTAGTGTAAGCGGATCGCTTGAGGGCCGAAAGCGTGCTGTTGCTCTAGAGCGGATATGTCACCGCGAATTTCCGTTTCTGCGCATTCGGGCCCTTAATTTCACGTTCATGTGGCGTGTGCGTCGGGACTGCGGCGTTCAACGCTCGTCGAAGCTCACCACCACGCGCTCGCTGACCGGATGGCATTGGCAGGTGAGCACGAAGCCGTCCTTCACTTCCTGCTCTTCGAGCGTGTAGTTCTTGTCCATCTTCACTTCGCCTTCGAGCACGCGGGCGCGGCAGGTGCAGCACACGCCGCCCTTGCATGCATACGGCAGCGCAAGCCCGGCTTTCAGGCCGACGTCGAGCAGGCTCACGCCCTCATAGGGCAGACGCAGCTTGCGCTTCTTGCCGTCGATAACGATTTCCAGCTCGGCGGCCGGCGTATCCGCGGTGATTTCGACCGGCGGCACGCCCGCTTGCGGCAGCGGCGAGCCGAAACGTTCGACGTGGACATTCGGCTTGGGCACGCCCGCGACCGAGAGCGCGGCTTCGGCGGCGTCCATCATCGGCGCGGGGCCGCAGATGAAGGCTTCGTCGATCTCGCCCGGCGGCAGCAGCGTTTCGAGGAACGCCGCGCACTTGGCCTGATCGAGCACGCCGTTGAACAGCTCGACGTCCTGCAGATCGTCCGACAGCACGTGGTAGAGGCGGAAGCGGTCCATGAAGCGGTTCTTCAGGTCCTCAAGCTCCTCCGCGAACATGATCTGGTCGACGCTGCGGTTGCCGTAGACCAGCGTGAACGCGCTGCGCGGCTCCGTTTCGAGCGTCGTCTTGACGATCGCCAGCACCGGCGTGATGCCCGAGCCACCCGAGAACGCCACGTAATGCTTGCCGTGATCGGCGTTCAGGTGCGTGAAGAAGCGGCCGTCGGGCGTCATCACGTCGATTTCGTGGCCCGGCGCGAGCTGATCGAAGGCGAAGTTCGAGAAACGCCCGCCGCGCACGCGCTTGATGCCGATGCGCAGTTCGCCGTCGCGGTCGTAGTCGGTCACGCCGACGCAGATCGAGTACGAGCGGCGCGTTTCCTCGCCTCCGATATGGGTCTTGAGCGTGACGAACTGTCCTTGCGTGAAACGGTAGGCGTCGCGCAGCTCGGGCGGCACTTCGAATGCAACGGAGACCGCGTCCGCGGTTTCGGGACGTACTTCGCGGATGCGCAGCGAATGGAATTGCGGGGTGGCCATATCAGTACGGTTTGAAGTAGTCGAAGGGTTCGCGGCAATCGAGGCAGCGGTACAGCGCCTTGCACGCGGTCGAGCCGAATTGCGCGAGGCGCTCGGTGTGCTTCGAGCCGCAGCGCGGGCAGACGGGCGCGGGCAGTTTCGGCATGAAAGTGATCGGCTTTTCGTCCGGACCTGACGCCGCGCCGCCGCCGCAGTTGCCCGTGGGCGGCGCGATGCCGTAGGCGCGCAGCTTCTCGCGCGCTTCGTCGGTGATCCAGTCGGTGGTCCAGGCGGGCGTCAGCGTCGTGGCGATGCGGTACGGCGCGATCTGCGCCGCGTCGAGCGCGTGCGCGACGTCCTCGGCGATCTGCGACATGGCCGGACAGCCCGAATAGGTCGGCGTGATGACCACTTCGAGCTGGCCGTCGTCGGCGCGTCGCACGTCGCGCAGAATGCCGAGTTCGCGGATCGACACCACCGGGATCTCCGGATCGGGCACCGCTTCGAGCGCGGCCCAGGCGCGTTCGAGCGCGCGGTCTGCCGTGGCTTGCATCGTCATCTCCCTGGAAGCGGGGCGCGGCTTACCAGCGCGCGTCCGGATGCTGGCGCGCGAGGCTCTGCATCTCGGCGAGCACGAAACCCATGTGCTCCGAGTGTTCGCCGAGCTTGCCGGTGCTCACGTGCTTGACCGGCGCGGGCGCGACGAGCGTGGCTTCGTCGAGCGCTGCTTGCACGTCGGCGCGCCACGCGGATTCGAACTGCGCGGTGAGCGGCGCGATGCCGGCTTCGGCCACGGCGGTTTCCACCGCATCCGTGCTGAAGAACTCGCGCGTGTACGGCATCAGCCAGTCGAGCGCGGCCTGGGCGCGGCGGTGCGATTCCTCGGTGCCGTCGCCGAAACGGATCAGCCATTCGCGCGCGTGATGCACGTGATAGCGCGTTTCCTTGATCGAACGCTCGGCGATGGCGGCCAGTTGCGGATCGGCGGAACGCAGCAGCGCGGTCCACAGATGCGCCATCAGCGACGCATAAAGGAAGTTGCGCACGATCGTCACGGCGTAGTCGTTGGCCGAATGCGTCGTGCCGGCGAGCGGCCCGAAATGCGGCAGCTCGGCGAGCGTGTAGTTGGCGAACTCGCGCTCGGCGCGGAAATAGGCGTAGTCGTCCTCGGTGCGCTCGCGGCCGGTGAGCGCCTTGTCGAGCGTGGCGGCGTGCGTGTAGAGCAGGCGCGCCTGGCCGATCAGGTCGAGGCTCATGTTGGCGAGCGCGATGTCTTCTTCGAGGATCGGGCCGTGGCCGCACCATTCCGTGTTGCGCTGACCGAGGATCAGCGCGGTGTCGGCGAGGCGCAGCACGTACGCGAGGTGTTCTTGCGTGGGCGTCGTCATGGTCTCGCTCTTACATGTGGTTGACTTCGTCGGGCAGCGTGTAGAACGTCGGATGGCGATAGATCTTGTCGCCGGCCGGTTCGAACAGCTCGGCCTTTTCACTCGGGTCCGACGCCGTGATCGCCGCGGACGGCACCACCCAGATGCTCACGCCTTCCTGCCGGCGCGTGTAGACGTCGCGCGCCATGCGCAGCGCCATCGAGGCGTCGGCTGCGTGCAGGCTGCCGCAATGCTTGTGATCGAGCCCCTGCTTGCTGCGCACGAACACTTCCCAGATCGGCCATTCCTTGTTCATCTTGCTGTCTCCTTCGAGTCTCTGTTGGCTCATTCGCCGGGTTCGGGTCAGGCCGCGGCGCGGCTTTCGGCGCGCTGACGCTGCTTTTCGGCATGGGCGAGGGCGGCTTCGCGCACCCACGCGCCTTCGTTGTGCGCCTTCACGCGCGTGCCGAGGCGCTCGCGGTTGCACGGGCCGTCGCCGTTGACGACGCGCCAGAATTCTTCCCAGTCGATCGTGCCGTAGTCGTAGTGGCCGCGCGCCTCGTTCCATTTCAGGTCGGCGTCGGGCAACGTCACGCCGAGCACTTTGGCCTGCTCGACCGTGGCGTCGACGAACTTCTGGCGCAGATCGTCGTTCGTGATGCGCTTGATGCCCCATTTGGCCGACTGGTTGCTGTGGACCGAGTCGGCGTCGCTCGGGCCGAACATCATCAGCACCGGCCACCACCAGCGGTTCACGGCCTGCTGCACGAGTTCGCGCTGCGCCTCGGTGCCTTGCATCATCGCGAGCAGGGCGTCGAAACCCTGGCGCTGATGAAACGACTCTTCCTTGCAGATGCGGATCATGGCGCGCGCATACGGGCCGTAGGTGCAGCGGCACAGCGGGATCTGGTTCATGATCGCCGCGCCGTCGACCAGCCAGCCGATCACGCCGACGTCCGCCCAGGTGGGCGTCGGGTAGTTGAAGATGCTCGAATACTTGGCCTTGCCCGCGTGCAGGGCGTCGATCAGCTGGTCGCGCGAGACGCCGAGCGTTTCCGCCGCGCTATAGAGATAGAGGCCGTGGCCCGCCTCGTCCTGCACCTTGGCGAGCAGGATCGCCTTGCGCTTCAGACTCGGCGCGCGCGAAATCCAGTTGCCTTCCGGCAGCATGCCCACGACTTCCGAGTGCGCGTGCTGCGAGATCTGGCGCACCAGCGTCTTGCGGTAGGCATCGGGCATCCAGTCCTGCGGCTCGATCTTGCCGTCGGCGGCCATGATGGCGTCGAACCGGACTTGCTCGGGCGAGTCGGCGCCCGCGTCGAGCGGGGCGACATTGCCGGGAATGTCGAGGGATTGCGTGTACATGGAGACGCTCTCGCTGTATTGGGTATGGTGCGCAGTATAAACCAACCGACCGGTCGGTAAATGAATATTTTGAGCCTGGATAAAAGGGCGCGAAGTTGCGTGGATCGATACGAAGGATGCGACGTCGCGCTGCTTGAGTTGCAGGCGGGATTGGCACCCGGTGCGCGGCGGGATGGTGGGGTTTCGTTCGCCGGCTTTGTCAGGCGGATGGAAGGTTGCGCCGCGGAGCATGCGGCACAATGGGCGCTTTGCCAGCGCACTCGCTCCCCGGATGAAGATTTCCCTCGCACACTTTGCGGCCCGCGCCGCGTTTCTCGTCGCGCTCGGCGCCGCGGCGCCCGCCTTTGCCGAACAGCCGGCCAGCGGCCATTGGGTGACAAGCTGGGCGACCACGCTGCAGTCGATTCCCCAACGTAACGCGTTGCCGCCGCTGTATCGCGCACCGGACGTGGCGGGGCGCACCGTGCGGCAGATCGTGTATCCGACGCTCGGCGGCGAGGTGGCGCGTGTCCACATCAGCAATCTCTATGGCACGACGCCGCTGATGATCGGCGCGATGGCGATCGCACCGTCTGCGGGCGGATCGGCGACCAGCGAAGCGCAAACGGCGCGGGTGACGTTCGGCGGGCGCGAGAGCGTATCGGTGCCACCGGGCGGGGAACTCGACAGCGATCCGGTGCATATCGCGCTGAAGAGCGGCGCGCCGTATGCGATCAGCTCGTATATGGGGCCGCAGCAAACCGTGGTTGCGTGGCACCGCGTGGCGAGCCAGGTGAACTATGTCTCGCGGCCGGGCAACCACGTGACGGACCCGTCGATCGGCGCATTCAACCAGCGTTTCACGCAGTATCTGTGGGTGACGGGGCTGGCGGTCGAGGCGCCGGGGGCGTCGACGGTTGCGGCGATCGGCGATTCGATCACCGACGGCATGCGCTCGTCGCTCAACGAAAACCGTCGCTGGCCGGATGCACTGGCGCGCCGTCTCGCGCGCGAGTCGCGCGGCAATCTCGCTGTCATCGATATGGGTATCAGCGGTAATCGTCTGCTGAGCGATTCGCCCTGCTACGGTGAGGCGCTCGAGCGCCGCTTCGAGCGCGATGCGCTGCGCCCGGGTGTGCGCACGGCGGTTTTGCTGATCGGCATTAACGACATCAACTTTCAGGCGATGCCGCCGCGCTCGGGTCTCGACTGCGATTTCCCGCACACGCGCGTGAACGCCGACGATCTGATCGCGGGCTACAAGCGTGTGATCGCGATGGCGCATGCGCGCGGCGTACGCATTCTCGGCGCGACGCTCACGCCGGCGGCGCTGCCGCCGGAGCGCGAGGCGATTCGCGCCAGGGCGAATCAGTGGATTCGCACGAGTGGCGCATTCGACGGCGTGGTGGACTTCGACGCGGCGCTGCGCGACCCGGCTGATCCGCTGCGTCTGCGCCGCGAATACGACAGCGGCGACCATATCCACCCGAGCGACGCGGGCTACGCGGTGATGGCCAATGCCGTGCCGCTGGCCGCGTTGGCAGGAAAGTAAGGAAATTTTCCGCCACCCCTTGCGCCTTACCTCAGTGGGCGCTAACATTCGCCCCCTTCGCTGCACGCAACAAGCAACACGCCGCAGCGAAGCCCGCGACGAAACCAGCGGGTTCGCAGGATCAACAAGCTTTTAAACGGTAACGTAAAAAAAGATGTTGACGAAACGAAAAAGAGACTTCATAATCTCGTTTCTCTGCTGCTGACGCAGCAACGCAGCAAACGCCGGGTAGTAACAGCGCACTACGGTGC
>NZ_FNZM01000007.1 GCF_900109265.1 Paraburkholderia tropica | reverse complement strand
CGAAGAGTTTTGCCGCGAAGGCGATCGTGAGGATCGTGGAGATGACGACGACGACGAGCGAGGTCGACTTGCCCTTTTCTTTGGCCGCGAGGTCATGGTTGAAGTCCATGAACAGGTGGCGCACGCCGGCGCAGAAGTGGAAGAGGAAGGCCCAGCCGAGCACGAGCACGACGAGCTTGACGATGATGTTCGAGAGGAAGCCCTTGAAGACCTCGAAGCTGAGTTCGGAGGTGAGGCTCTGGTCGAACAGGAACAGGATGAAAGGGAGGAACAGGAATAGAAGTGCACCGCTCACGCGGTGACCGATCGATACGCGACCGGCCAACGGCAGGCGGTATGCGAACAATATCTGCCCAATCCCGATGTTCCGGTATTCCGGCCTCGGTTTTTTTGCGGCTTCTGCCATGCTAGACCTCTCGCAGCTTGAAAATCGACTTCTATGTTGAAAACGACGGGATTGTGGGGAATCCTCGATGGAATGTTGCTAGCCCTGTCTCTCCACCACGAGATCGTTGTCTTTCGCGAACCGCAGCACGAAATCAAACGCGTAGGGCGCGACGTCGCGCAACCGCGCGTCGAGCACCACGCATTTCAGGTTGCCGATAATCATCGGGCACACGTAGGGCGAGTAACGCAGGTGCGTGTCTTCCTTTCTCACGCCGCGCGCGGGCGGACCGAAACTCGACATTGCACCGGCGAGGCGTTCCGACCAGTCGCTCGGCCGGAAAGTCTTGCCTTTGTGGGTCACGCCCTGGATGACGTAAGCGGCAGGCTGCGCGCTATTCATCTGCAATTCCCTCTGCAATTCGCTCATGGAGTTCGGACTTCGCGGTGAAACGGGCACGCGGATATCAAGCCAGCGAGCGTTGAGAAGCGGCGGCGCTGGCCGTGTTTGCGGCATGCGCGGCTTCGCGGCCCTTTGGCGTCCACATCGGCGGCGCGCTCAATTGCAGCGCCTCGCTGGTCGCATTCAACGATTCGAGCGCCTTGCGCGGATTCGCCGAGAGCTGCGTGCCGTAGCCCGGAATGATCTGGCGGATCTTCGCCTGCCATGCGGGCGAACGCAGCCGCTCCTTGAACGCCATGTCGAGCAGATTCAGCATGATCGGTGCGGCCGTGGAAGCACCCGGCGAAGCGCCGAGCAAACCCGCCATACTGCCGTCCTTCGAACAGACGATTTCGGTGCCGAGTTTGAGCACGCCGCCCTTGACCTTGTCGCGCTTGATGATTTGCACGCGCTGGCCCGCTTGCCAGAGACGCCAATCCTGTTGTTGCGCGCGCGGCAGATATTCCTGCAGCGTCTTCAGGCGATCGGCATCGGACAGCATCAGTTGACCGGCGAGATATTTGATCAGCGAAAACTCGGAGAGGCCCACGCGCACCATCGGCACGATATTGTTCATGCGCGTGCTCGCGAGCAGATCGCTATACGAGCCGTTCTTGAGGAACTTGGTGGAGAAGGTGGCGAACGGCCCGAACAGGAGTGCCTTTTTGCCGTCGAGAATGCGCGTGTCCAGATGCGGCACCGACATCGGCGGCGAACCGACCGACGCCTTGCCATAAGCCTTGGCGAAATGCCGGCTCGTGATGTCGCTGTTTTCGGTGACGAGAAACGAGCCGCCCACCGGAAAGCCGCCATATTCCTTCGCTTCGGGAATGCCGGCTTCCTGGAGCAGCGGCAGCGAACCGCCGCCTGCGCCCACGAACACGAAACGCGCGTCGATACGGCGCGTTTGCGCATGCGATTGATGATTGCCCACGGTCACGCGCCAACTGCCGTCGTCGTTGCGCGAGATCTGCCGGACGTCGCTATTGAGCAGCAGATTGAAATTCGACTGGCTTTCCAGATAGCGCACGAATTGATGGGTGATTTCGCCGAAATTCACATCGGTGCCAATCGACGACCACGTAGCCGCCACTTTCTGGCGCCGGTCGCGGCCCTCCATCATGAGCGGCGCCCATTGCGCGATCTCGCGATGCGATTCCGAATACTGCATGCTCTGGAACAGCGCATTGGTTTGCAGCGCTTCATGGCGCGCTTTCAGGAAACGCACGTTCTCGTCGCCCCAGACGAAACTCATATGGGGCGTGGAATTGATGAACGAACGCGGTTGTTTGAGAATGCCGCGGCTCACGCCCCACGCCCAGAATTGCCGCGAGACCTGAAAGTCCTCGTTGATACGCACGGCCTTGGCGATGTCGATCGAACCGGACGCGGTGCGTGGCGTATAGTTCAGTTCCGCCAGCGCCGTGTGGCCCGTGCCTGCGTTATTCCAGCCATTCGAACTTTCGGCGGCCACGTCGTCGAGCCGTTCGACCATGGTCATCGACCAGCCGGGTTCGAGTTCGTGCAGCAGCACGCCGAGCGTCGCGCTCATGATGCCGCCGCCAATGAAGAGAACGTCGACCTTGTCGAAGTCGTTTCCGGATTTGCCGCGCGAGTGTGCGGACTGTTCCGGTCGCGTTAGCGCGTCACGTTGTGAATTTTCCAAGATGGTCATTCGCCGGCGCCTAAGCGCAAGATGATTTCCACAATTGCTTCAACGGCATCGAGTCGCTGAAGCGTCGCATTGCCTGATCTCATCGAATCCATGCTTCGCGGTCGGCGATAACACGCAATGGAACGCGCAAAGACGCTGAATTCGGTGAGAACCGCTCAATAGATATGACGAGCACGCTGTGTCGTCTGTCTAGCCGGAAGCGATGTTACGGCCTCGACCCTGCTACATATAGTCGCGGTGTGGAAATGGACCTTTACGGGTTATCTGCGAATAGCCCTGGCTTTCACGTTGTTATTTTTTCGCTTTGCGCAGTGCTGTATTGCCGATCGTGCGCTGGCGAAAACATTGGTTTTACGCGTTTCGCCAGCGGAATGCATGGAACGGACCCTTGCTTCAGGCAGGCTTAATCGGTGCAGAACACCGAACTATAGTTCGCACTGTTGCGGCACTGTGACGCCGCCAGTAAGGAGAAAAGTCGTGAAAGTTCTGCATTGCCTCGTGATTGCCGTTTCGTTGTGCGCCGCTACCGCCCATGCTCAGGGCAATCATGCGCAGCCGTCCGCTGCTGCCGAAAACGCCGCCGTGAATCAGGACGCGTCGTCCGATCATGGTTTTGGCCGCGTCGAACACCACAAGCAAGGCGACAAGAAAGACGAATGCGTCGGTCCGGTGTCGTTCTGCAATATCTACTTCGGAAGCTGATTCGCTTTTTCCCCGTTTCGGAGAATGAGTTTGAACGACGCGAATACCCACCTCGTTTGGGAAAGCACTGTTGCGCTGCTTGGAAGAATCTCGTCGCCGGACGACGAACTGGCGCGAGCCATTCTCTCCGGGCAGCACCAGCGCTGGGAGGCGTGGAAGAAGAGCGCGGCGGCCCGACATGGCGTGCGCAATCCGCATACGTCGAGCTTTACGATTGTCGATCGCGTCTCCGATCGCTCGATTCTGATCTGCTGGTGCGATGCCACGCTCGGACATTACGCCGAGCAACTGTGGGTCCGGGGCGTGGCGCGGCGCTCGACGCTGTGTGTTCTGAGCGGCCTGCGCGTGCGGCGCGGCGATATCGTGTATCGGCCTTGCACGCGCGGTCAGCGTTCGGTGAATTGCGAGGAAGTCGTGCTGGCGTTCATGGTGGACGGCGTGCCGGGCGGTATCAGCTAGCGTTGCACGCATCCGCATGGTTGTTGCGCTCGATATTGCGCATCAATATTGTGTACCGATAACAACAAAGGGAAGGGCGTTTTACCCGCCTGAGTCTCCACCTATCAAGCTGTTTATGAAGTCAAACACCCTCGTGCGCCGTGCCGCGCGGACCTTGAGTCTCGCCGCGCTGATGGTATTGAGCGCGTGCGCCACGACCGGTCGCCGCGAAGCCGACGATCCGCTCGAACCGATGAATCGCGCGATGTTCTCGTTCAACGAGGGCCTCGACCGCGATGTGGCGAAGCCCGTTGCCAGCGCCTACGCACACGTAATGCCGGAGCCGCTGCAAACGGCTGTGGGCAATCTCTTTTCAAATCTTGGCGATGTCGGCAACTTCGTCAACGACCTGATGCAGCTGAAAGTCACCGACGCCACTGAAGATCTGATGCGCTTCGCGATGAATTCGACTTTCGGTATCGGCGGCCTGCTCGACTGGGCGACGCCCGCCGGTCTGCCCAAACATCATCAGGACTTCGGCCTCACGCTCGGGCATTACGGCGTGCCGTCCGGACCGTATCTGGTGTTGCCGCTGTTCGGCCCGAGTTCGGTTCGCGATGCGGGCGGTCTGCTGGTGTCGAGCGCGGTCAACCCGACGACGTTCATGCCGTTCGTGGCGAGTACGCCGCTTTTCGGCGTGAACGTGGTGAGCACGCGCTCGCATATGCTCGGCGCCACCGATCTGCTGGAGATGGCGGCGCTCGACAAATACAGTTTCGTGCGTGACGGCTATTTGCAGAGTCGCGCGAATGCGCTCGACGAGCGCAAGGCGCTGCCCGATTACGACGACCCTTCCGCACAGGGCGGCGGCCAGTCGCAGGCGTCGAAATAGCGCTTCGGTCAAGCACTGCGCGGCGCGGATTCGAAAACGGATCCGCGCCGCGCGTCTATGCATCGATCAGAAAATCTTGCGAATGCCAATCGCCGCGCCGACGTTGTTGCTGCGCCCGAGCTTGTCGACGGTGCCCGTGAGCGTGTCGGTCGTGCCCGGATAATCGGCGGCGAACGCGCCTGTGCCGCGCGAGAAGTCCGCCGTGCCGTAGATCTCCGTATGCTTCGACAGCGAATATTCCGCCAGCACGGTCGCCGAATAGTTGACGCCCGAGCCGAGCTTGCCGTCGAGCAGTTCGGCGTTGCGCGTGCGGCCGTAATACCCGGCCACGGTAATCAGCAACGGCCGCGTCGCTTGCCAGTTCGCGCCGATATAGAACGTGTTGTCGATACGATTCGGGCTGCTGCCGGGCAGTTTGGGCGCGCCCGATTGCTGCATGTTGGTGTCGGTCGTGCCGGTCTGATCCTGAGCGCGGATCCAGCCGGCGAGCAGACGCACGGCAGGCGTGATCTGATACGCGCCGCTGACGTGCAGCAGATTGATCTTCGCGCCATTAATGATGCTGCCCGACGCGCTGCTGACCGAGGTCTGCTGAAAGCCTGCACCGAGCATCGCCGGGCCGCGCGCATAGCTCAATTCGACGCCATAGCTGCTGCCGAGGCCTACCGATCCGGCGTGATTGCCGAAGCCGTAAATCGCGTCGATGGTCAGCCCGTTGCTGCTCAGCTTGTATTTGACGCTGTTGTTGATCGTCAGATACGGGCCGATGCCGTTCCACATCCAGCTGTCCTGCCAGTAATTACCCACGGTGAGCGGGTCGAATATGTCGCCCATCGTGTCGTAGAGCGGCGCATATTGATTGCCGAGGGTGACCGTGCCGTAGCGTTCGCTCGACAGGCCCACGTAGGCCTGACGGCTGAATAGCGTATTGGCGACGTGCATTTCGCCGCTATTCAACTCGAAACCATTCTCGAGGCGAAAGATGGCGGACACGCCGCCGCCCAGATCCTCGCTGCCGCGCAGACCCCAGCGGCTATGGGTTTCTGGACCGACGGCCATGCTCATCAGGTCCTTGCCGTCGGCGGCGGCATTGGTTTGATAGCGCAGCGCCGTATCGACGATGCCGTACAAGGTTACCGAGCTTTGTGCATGGGCCGACGAGGCGCCCGCGATGGCGGTCAGCGTGCCAATCGCCCCTGAAATGACGACATTTTTCATTGTTTGAGTACGGTGTGAGGTCCAAAACCGAACGTTGCGAACGTAGCAATCGTCGTATCGATCGACGTATCGATCGGCTCGCGCAAACGAGCGGACGCAGCATAGTGGTTCGGCCAGGTGCGAGAAATTGCGCCACGCGAAGAAGTGCGTTGCACTTCGCGGAAGAATGGCGCGGCGAGGGAGAAAGCGAGGAATCGAGGCGCGCCGCCGGGCCGGCGCACTCAGCGAACGGTATTCATGCGTGGCGCGGCAAGGGACTTTTCCTGCACATGCACTTGACGAACGCCGTTCGGTGAGTGATGGCCATGAACGCAGGCGCGCCCATGGCCGTTTCAAAAACCGCTTGAAAACACGGCTTTAAAACATGGCTTCAGTACCACGCGCTTGACGGCAACGCCGCGAGCACCGGCGGCGTGAGCGCGCCATAGTATGACGAGGTCGTGCCGCCCGCGGTGGTGCTGCCCGCGCGCGCCGCGATCAGATGCGCGATCACGCACTTCTTGCAGGGCGGCCCGGAGCACGCGGCGTTGTTGTTGCACGCGGGCGTGGACTTGCCATTCGCACCAATCACGTAGTCGATTTGAAGCGAGGCAAAACCGACGACAGGCGTGTCGCCGCCGCTGCCGCTTCCGCTCATGATGCTGCTGTCGCCCACCACGGGCACCGTCACCAGCAGCGGCGGCGTCAACGGGAAGTTGTTGTAGATCGACGATTCCACGCCGGGCTGGATCGAGATTTTCGCGCCGGTCGAGAGCGCGGGTCCGTTGCCCGAGGTCATCAGGCATTTGGCGGCCGTCACGCTGCTCGGACTCATGCCCGAACACGGCCCATAGGCGCTCGAATTGGAGTCGAGCGTCAGCGCGGTCCATTGCGCGGCGGCGCCGATGCAGTTCGACGGCGCACCGTTGCCGATTTCGATTTCGACGCCGCTAATCGGCTGGCCGTTTTTCCAGTACGCCGCATTCTGATAGACGCACTGGTTCAGCGCGATCGGGAAAAGCGCGCCCGACAGCGCCACGCCCGGCGCGGATACGACCGCCACCGCCGTCGCGCTTGCGGAGAGCGATGGCACGCCGACCAGTGCGCCGAGCACGAGCGGCAGGTTCGCGCCGTCCGCGAGGCCCACGGTAACGATCACCGCGGGCTTGACCGTCGCCGAGGTGATCGTCTGCGGCAGTGAAGCGGGGACGCTCGATGGCACGTTGGCCACGTCCCAGTAACCGACGCTGATGGTTTTCGCGGCGGCGGCCTGTCCGTCGGCGGTGTTTGCCGAGGCATATTGCGTGGCGGCCGCGCTCGCGGCTGTCGAGGCCGTTGTCCAGACCGCGGGCACAGCGCTCGCGGCCAGTTGACCCGGCAACGCGCGCACGCCCGCGAGCGCGGCCGCATCGGCGGCGTTCTGCAACTGGTGACGCACGACGACCCAGCGTCCGATATCGATCGCCATCGCGGCGCTGCCGAGCAGTGTGATCAGAAGCAACGCCACCTGGACGGCGACCGCGCCGCGTTGGCGGCGTGCGCGGCGGCCCGTAAAGATCTTGTTCATGCTGTGAACTCCTGAAAAGCGGGCTCGCGTGCCGTTATTCGCAACTCATCATCGTCGACGAGGTCAGCGTGAGGATGTTGTTGAACGCGGCCGGAAACGGGCTGAGCGCCGCGCCGAGCAGCAGTCCCTGAAACGTGTAGCTGACGGTCACGGTCAGCGAATTGCCGGCGCTGCATCCGGCGCCCGTCGTGCAGCTGTTGGACGCCGTGCAACTGGTGAGCGTGACGCTGGGCTGATTCGTGGAGCTGAAGTTGATCAGCATGGTCGACAGGCCGCCGGTGGCGATCTGCCCGACCGACGTGGCGGACATATAGTAGGGCGTGCCCGTGGAAGTCTCGCCGAACGCCACGCCTTGCCGCACGGCTGCGCGGCTCGCACTGGTGATGACGGTCTTGTCGTAGAGCACGAAGCCCAGTTCGACGATGCCGAATAGCAGTGTCAGCAACAGCGGCAGGACGAGCGCGAATTCGACGATGGCCGATCCGCGCTGCCTCCGTCGTCCCCGACTGATTCGTTCTCCGGGCCGCGCTCGATTGCGCGCGCCGTTAACGCTGTTCCCCCGCCGGTCCGCAACCTTGCTGAACGCCGCTGCACTCATGGGCTTGTGCATGATAGGTCTCCTTTCTTGTTGGGCTGAAAGCACGCGCTGTGGCTTGCCGTTTTCCGGCATCGCCGCCTGGTCTGGGGGCGCACGGCTGTCAGTCGGAGCCAATCTATTACGAAATGCCAGCGTCTTGCGTGCGCCATCAAACCAATCGCGGATTTTAAGGGGGTGGTTTTATAGAGTCGTCCGATGGTGCTGATATATTGAATATAATTAAATTGTAAGGTTTGATGTTTTATTTTAAGTGAGTTTTTAAGGCGCGCCATTTTGGAAAAAATTCATTCTTGAGCGTGTGTTTTTATTCGGGTTTGTACGATGTTTTTATAATCAAATATTGAAATAATCATACTATTGAGTGTCGTTATATAAGCGATGCTATGACGGTCACGCCATTAAATCCAATTCAATGCAACTGTGTCAGACGCCCTGGTGGCCTCGGAAGGCTCGTGTGGCTTGGGGTGCGGCGCCATGAGACCTGAGGGCGAGGGCAGGTTATCGGCAACAGATTGGGGTAAATAATCGGGGAATTCCCGATGTTTTTATCCGTCATCATCGGTTTGCGGATGATAATTACTATCAATATCAATTCAGTGTGCGAAAGTGCAGTTGGGTTTTAATGGAAAACCCGATTTAATCGCGTAAATCGAGATTAACGTGCGAAATCGAACATTAGACGAATGGCGCGGCGCGTAAAACGGAATCGCCTGAACGATGCAATCAAATACACAGTGCAATCGGCCAGGAACGCGCAGGCAATTCGGGGGGTATCAACCAAACTCAATGGAGTTAATCATGCAAACGCTTAGTGCTACAGCAAAGGGTTTTATCAAGGATGAACGCGGAGCGACGGCTGTCGAGTACGGCATGATCGTCGCGCTGATTGCGGCCGTGATCGTGACGGTGGTCACGACGCTCGGCACGCAGATCAACAACGCGTTCACCGCGATCTCGAACGCGCTGCCGAAGTAACGGGAAGCAACACGGGTGAGCGCCGCGAGCGTTCACCGGGTTTCGGATACCGAATCAAAGTTCACTTTTACGGGGTACATCATGAAAAAGCTTATCGCCACGGCAAACGGTTTCATCAAAGACGAACGCGGTGCGACGGCCGTCGAGTACGGCATGATCGTCGCGCTGATCGCGGCCGTGATCGTGACGATCGTCACGACGCTCGGCACGCAGATCAACACTGCGTTCACCAAGATCTCGAACGCGCTGCCGAAGTAACGCGGGCGTGATACCGGTGGGCGTCACGAACGTCCAACGGGTTTCGGATAACGAATCAATGTCCACATTAACGGGGTTCATCATGAAAAAGCTTATCGCTACGGCAAACGGTTTCATCAAGGACGAACGCGGCGCGACGGCCGTCGAGTACGGCATGATCGTCGCACTGATCGCAGCGGTGATCGTGACGATCGTCACGACGCTCGGCACGCAGATCAACACCGCGTTCACCAAGATCTCGAACGCGCTGCCGAAGTAACGGGAAAGTGATGCGGGTGGGCGCCACGAACGCCCACCCTGATTCGGATAACGAATCAAATTCCGGCACAAGATCAGCCGGACGATACGGAACCGGAAACGGCTTCACGTGCACAGACCAGGCGCCGCGATCGCGGGCAGAACAGATCGAAAAACGGCGCAAAGAAAGGCGCAAAAGCGCTCGAACAAAAACAATCGAAACGGGGTACATCATGATCATCTCGCATTTTTCGGTGCAGCCGATTCCGCTCGGCGTGACCTTGTCGGTCATCCTGGCGGCGAGCACGGACCTCACGGCGCGACGCGTGCCGAATCGGCTCATCGCGGCGGGCCTTGTCGCCTCGCTGGCGGCGCAGCTCTGGCTCGACGGCGCGCAGACCGGCGGCCTTCACTGGCTCGCAGGCGTGCTCACGGGCTTCGCGTTGCTCTTTCCGGTGTATCTGCTCGGCGGCATGGCGGCAGGCGACGTCAAGCTCCTCATGCTCGTAGGCGGCTGGCTGGGCGCCGACGCGACGCTCGATGTCGCGCTGTTCGCGGGGCTGATCGGCGGCGGCTGGGCGCTCGCCCTGGTGATTGCCCGACGGCGCGTGCGCGCGCTGTGCGCGAACGTCGCCTGGCTGCTGGGCTCCATGCTGCACGGCACGCGCGGGCGCGGCTCGCTGGAGCATCTGCCGGGCGGTTCGGTGGGCACGATTCCCTACGCGGGTGCGATTGCCGCCGGCACGCTCATCGTGCTCAGCCATTCCATCCCATAACCGGCTTTCATCGAGCGGGTTCCAGACATCGTTTTTTCGAGCGTGCCCGGCCAGCGTGGACGGACCGCATGCAAGCGGCGCGAGGCCCCCTGCCGGACGACGCGTTTTTGACGAGGAGTCAACCATGAAAAACAGCCGTGCTCTTGCCATGCTGGCGATCGCCATGCTGGCCGGCCTCGCCGCCGTGGTGTTCGCGTCGCGCTGGCTCGTGCAGACATCGTCGGGCGCGACCGTGCCCGTCGCGGTCGCGGCCAACGACATCAATCTCGGCGAGCCACTCAACGAAGCGATGGTGCGCACCGTCAACTGGCCGCGTGACAGCGTGCCGCCCGGCGCGTTCGCCACGCCCAGGTCGCTCGACGGCCGCGTGGTGCGCGTCGGTCTCACGCACGGCGAACCCGTGCTGGAGGCGAAGCTCGCGCCGGTCGGCACCAAGGGCGGTTTGTCGGCGGTGATCGGCGAAGGGCGCCGTGCGATCACGGTGCGCGTCAACGACGTGGTCGGCGTGGCGGGTTTCGCGCTGCCGGGCAATTTCGTCGACGTGATCGTGAATACGCAGCAGACCGACGGCGCCGTCAAGCGCGCCGACAACCAGGAAAGCATTTCGAAGATCGTGCTCGAAAAGATTCTCGTGCTGGCTGTCGCGCAGCAGGTGAATCGCGACGACACCGCGCCCAAGGTGGTCAACGCGGTGACGCTCGAAGTGACGCCCGAACAGGCCGAAAAGCTCGATCTCGCGCGCAGCGTCGGCACCTTGTCGCTGGTGCTGCGCAATCAGGTCGATCGCGATACCGGCAGCACGGGTGGCGCGACCAAGCAGACGCTGCTCGACGAAAAGACGCCCGCGCCGGTCAATGCGCCCGCGCCCGCCGCGCCGAAGGTGGTGCACGTGAAGTACGCCGCGCATCAGGAAGCGAAACGCGATTGCATCGGCGTGCTCTCGGGCGTGACCGGCAGTCAGGAGTGTTTCTGAGCGCGCGTTGTTGAGTACGAGCGGTAAAGCGCCGCGCGATTGCGCAAGGCGCACAGACGCGAGTCCCGCAAGGCGGCCCGCGAACCACAAGATTCGATACGGGGTGTTAAGCCATGAACAAGCACAGCAAACGCGCGGCTTGCGCGCAAGGGCGAGACCGCGCTCCGGCGCTCGCCGCCACGGCCTTGATGGTCTGCTCGGGACTGCTCGCCGGTACGCCCGGCGTGGCGCAGGAACTGGTCGAAGGCGCGGCGTTTTCCAGGGGCGCGCTCACCGCGCCCGCGCCGATGGGCAAGGGTCCGATGCAGATGACCATCAGCATGGCGCCCACGCCGGCGGCCGGTGCGCCGAAGGCCGTCGCGGGGCCGCTGCGCGGACCGAACTGCGTCGGCTCGATCCGTGCGGAGCGCAATGTGATCGTGCCGCTCGGCAAGTCGATGCTGGTGCCGGTCGACGAACCGGTGCGCAACCGCACGCTCGGCAATCCGGAGATCGCGCAGGCAACGATGGTCTCGCCGCAGACGCTTTATCTCGTCGGCCAGGCGGTGGGCACGACCAACATGATCGTGCAGGGACGCAGCGGCGCGTGTCAGGTGATCGACGTGATCGTGAGCGCGGACGCGGGCGGCCTGCAAGCCGCGCTCGCCCAGTTGATGCCCGAGGAGCGCGATATCCGCGTGTCGACGGCCGCCGACAATCTCGTGCTCGCGGGCCATGTGTCGAGCGCGCAGGCGGCGGCGCAGGCCGTGGAGATCGCCAAGGTGTTCGGCGTGAACCAGTCGGGCAACAACGCCCAGAAAAACGGCGGCGTGCTCAACATGCTCTCCGTCGATACGCCGCAGCAGGTGATGCTGGAGGTGAAGGTGGCCGAAGTGGACAAGACGCTGCTCGACGAACTCGGCGCGGCCGTCAACATCCAGGGGGGCTTCGGCTCATGGCAGGGCGCGCTCGTGAGCAATCTGCTCGCGGGCGCGTCGAGCGTGTTCGGCGTGTCGAAGGCGAATAACCGGCCATTCAAGCTCGCCATGGACGCGCAGAAGACCGACCAGCTCGTGAAGATTCTCGCCGAGCCGAATCTCGTCACCATCAGCGGTCAGGAAGCCACCTTCCTCGCGGGCGGCGAAGTGTTCATCCCGGTGCCGCAGAGCAGCTCGGGCACGGGCGCGACGGCGATCACGCTGCAGCAGCAGGAGTTCGGCGTGGGGCTCAAGTTCACGCCCACGGTGCTCAGCAACGGCCACATCAACCTGCGGGTCGCGCCGGAAGTGTCGGAGCTGTCGCCCACGGGCGTGACGCTGACGGCGGCCAACGTGAGCGGCGCGACGATCCTGCCGCTCATTACCACGCGGCGCGCCTCGACCACGGTGCAGATGTCCGATGGCGAGTCGTTCGCGATCGGCGGGCTGATCCGCAACAACATCACGGGCTCGCTCAAGGCGATGCCGGGGCTCGGCGAGATTCCCGTGCTCGGCGCGCTGCTGCGCAGCACCTCGTTCCAGCAGGACCGATCGGAACTCATCTTCATCATCACGCCGCATCTGGTGAAGCCCGTGAAGTCGCTCGCCCAATTGCCGATGCCGACCGACAGCTTCTCGCAGCCGAACGAAGCCGATGTCTACGCCACCGGCAACATGGAAGGCCGCGCCGCACGCAATACGGGACGCTTCGCGACGCCTGCCGCACCGGCTGCGCCCGCCAATGCGCCGCACAACGACAACCTGCTGCCTGCGCCGCAAGCGCCCGCTCAGATACCCGCGCCGATGCCTGCTCAGTTACCGGGTTCTGCGCCCGGTCCGTTGCCGGGAGCGCCTGCGACGCCCACGACGCCCGCAACATCGGCGGCGACGCCCGACGCGGCGAACAGCGGCCAGTCCGCGCGGCGCCTGGCATCGGCGGCCGGTACGGGAAGCGACGAACCCGCCGACGCGGCGCATGCCGCCGGCGCACAGTGATCCAGGGATAGGGGAACGCCATGAAAACACTTTACGCACACATTGGCCGCCTGCTGGCGATGAGCGTGGCCGGCGCCGCGCTCGGCGGTTGCATGACCAGCTCGCCGATCTGGGAAGCGCACTTCGGCGAAGCGGTACGCACGTCCATGCGCGCGCAGATCATCGAACCGGATGCGGCGCAGCACGTCGACGTGTCGCCGGGCATCGACGGCAAGGCCGCGGCGGCGTCGATCAAGCGCTACACCGAGTCGTACGAGAAGCCGCCCGTGTCCGACAACGCCTTCACGATGGGCGTGACGAACGGCACGACTCACTGACCCCACGCGGCACGTGAGCCGGACAGCGCGATGAAGCCACGGGCCGCCTGAACGCGGCCCTCAGCGGAGCCACACGATCATGATCGATTTACTCATTACCTCGACGGACGAAGCGCGCCTGAGCAGCCTCGTGCGGCTGGTCGGCGAGTGCGGCGCGTACCGCACGACGCGCGCGGCGGTGCGGCCCGGTCAGCTTGCGGGCCGCGCCGATACACTCGACGCCTTCGACGTGTTGATTGTCGACGCGCGCACGCTGCACGACGCCGACCTCACCGCCGTGGCGGACCTCACGCGCCGCCACGAGCGCCTCACCTGCATCCTGCTGATTCCCGAAGCGTCGCCCGAGGCGCTGCTCGCCGCCATGCGCGCCGGCTTTCGCGACGTGCTCACGGGCGAGCCGGAGCGCCGTGCCATCGGCGACGCGCTGCAGCGCGCGGGCGAGCAGCGCAGCGCGGCCGGCGCGCATGCCACGCGCGTGATTTCCTTCGTTTCGTGCAAGGGCGGCGTGGGCGCGAGCTTCATCGCGGCCAATGTCGCGCATCTGATCGCGAGTGCGCATCAGCAGCGCGCGTTGCTGATCGACCTGAACCAGCTTTACGGCGACGCCGCGTTTCTCGTCACCGGCGAAACCCCGCCGTCGACGCTCGAACAACTGAGCGCGCAGGTCGATCGCATGGACGTCGCGTTCTTCGAGGCGAGCGTCACGCACGCCGGCCCGCGCTTCGACATTCTCGCGGGCGCGGGCGATCCGGTGAAGGCGGCCGAAATTCGCGCGGAACGGCTGGAATGGATTCTCGGCGTGGCCATGCCGCGCTACGACTTCGTGATTCTCGATCTCGGGCCGAGCATCAATCCGGTGTCGATGCTGGCGCTCGATCGCAGCAGCGAGATTCATGTTGTCTTGCAGGCGAGCATGCCGCATCTGCGCGCGGGACGGCGTCTGCTCGACATCCTGCACGCACTCGGCTATGCGCAGGACAGCCTGCATCTCGTGCTCAACCGCCTCACGCGTTACGACGACGCCGCGCGCGAGGCCGCGCCCGACGTGCTCGGCATCAAGCCGCAACTGACGATCGCCGACGACGCGCGCGCGGTCAGCGAAGCCATCAACCACGGCGTGCCGATTGCCGAAGCCGCACGCAGCAGCGCCGTCACGCGCAGCCTGCAAACGCTCGCCGCCGACATCGTCATGCCGCAGCGCGCGAACGGCGGCGCACGCGTCAAGCGCGAGTCGATGCTCGCCCGCTTCGTCGGCCGCCAGGGCACGCCGAAGCTCGGCACCCTTTAACGGAGACCCGTCATGTCGCTTCGTGAACAGATTTTTTCCCAGCGCATCGAACCGGCGCTCGCCGAGACGGCGAAAAGCGGCGCGGGCGTCGCCAGCGCATCGGCCGCCTCGGCGGCGGTCGCCGCAGCCGCAGCGGCTGCCTCGATCAAGTCGGACGCCTATCGCAAGCTCAAGTACGAGATGCATCAGGCGGTGCTCGAACGTGTCGAGCTCGAACGGCTCACGCGCCTGCCGCAGGATCAGATCCGCCAGGAGATCGCCACGCTGATCGCGCGCATGCTCGAAGAGCAGAAGGCGCCCGCCAGCGATCTCGAACGCCGCCAGCTCGCCATCGACGTCTACGACGAGATGTTCGGCTTCGGCCCGATCGAGGTGCTGCTGCGCGATCCGGGCGTGTCGGACATTCTCGTCAACACCGCGCGCCAGACCTATGTCGAGCGCAAGGGGCGCCTCGAACTCACCGACGTTACGTTCTACGACGATGCCCATCTGATGAAGGTGATCGAGAAGATCGTCTCGCGCGTGGGCCGCCGTATCGACGAATCGAGCCCGATGGTCGATGCGCGCCTGCCGGACGGCTCGCGCGTGAACGCGATCATTCCGCCGCTCGCGGTCGACGGGCCGCTCGTTTCGATCCGCCGCTTCGCCGTCAAGCCGCTCATGATCGAGGACCTGGTCGCGCTGCAAACGCTGACGCCGCCGATGGCCGACGTGCTCAACGGGCTCGCGCGCGCGAAGATCAACATGCTCGTCTCGGGCGGAACGGGCAGTGGCAAGACCACGCTGCTCAACGTGCTCTCGGCCTTCATTCCCGACGACGAGCGCATCGTCACGATCGAGGACGCCGCCGAACTGCAACTGCACCAGACCCACGTGCTGCGGCTCGAAACGCGTCCGCCCAATATCGAAGGACGCGGCGAGATCACGCAACGCTCGCTCGTGCGCAACGCGCTGCGCATGCGGCCCGACCGCATCATCCTCGGCGAAGTGCGCGGCGCGGAAGCGCTCGACATGCTCAACGCGATGAACACCGGCCACGAAGGCTCGCTCGCGACGATCCACGCGAACACGCCGCGCGACGCGCTTACGCGGCTCGAAAACATGATCAATCTCGGCGGGCTCGCATTGCCGCCGCGCACGATGCGCCAGCAGATCGCCTCGGCGATTTCGGTGGTCGTGCAGGTCGCGCGCCTGACCGACGGGCGTCGCCGCCTCATGAGCATTTCGGAGATCACCGGCATGGAAGGCGACGTCGTCAACATGCAGGAAATCTTCACGTTCAAGCGTACCGGCGTCGACGGGGCGGGCAACGTGCAGGGCCACTTCTGCGCGACCGGCGTGCGGCCGCGCTTTAGCGACCGGCTGGCGGCGTTCGGCGTGAATCTGCCGGATGCGGTGTTCGATCCGGGCCGCCGTTTCGACGTGGCCTGAGCGCGAGGAGAACGCTATGAACACTACGTTCCTCACCGCCGCCGTGTTGCTGTTCGTCGCGGTGGTCATGAGTTGCCAGAGCGCCTGGGTCTGGTGGAACGGCCGCCACGGCGCAGCCGCGAAACGGCTCGCCGCGCGCCTCGAAGCGTTGACGGCGGGCAGCACGTCGCGCCGCGAAGCGCTGTCGATCCTCAAGGCGCGCCGCCTCGGCGCGGCCACGCCGCTCGCACGCGCGCTGCCGTTCCTGCGCTCGCTCGACGCGTGGCTCATGCAGTCGGGCCTGCCGTGGTCGCTCGGGCGCCTCGGCGCGACCTGCGCCGCCTTCGCGCTGATCGCGATGCTGGGCGCGTCGATCGCGCGTGTGCCGCTCGCGGGCGCGTTCGGCGCGGCGCTGGCGGGCGCACTGCTGCCGCTGCTCTACGTGCGCCGCCATCGCGCCCGCCGCCTGCGTCACTTCGAGCGTCAGTTGCCCGATATCTGCGACATGCTGGCGCGCGCGCTGCGCGCGGGCCATGCGTTCTCCAGCGCGATCGACATGGCAGGCACCGAGTTCGCCGAACCGGCGGGCGGCGAATTCCGCATCACCTTCGACGAGATCAATTACGGCGTCTCGCTCAACGACGCGCTGGCCGGTCTCGCGACGCGCATGCCGGTGCGCGATCTGCGCTACCTCGTGATCGCCGTGCTGATCCAGCGCGAGACCGGCGGCAATCTCGCCGAACTGTTCGACAGCATCGCGTGGCTGATCCGCGAGCGCTTCAAGCTGTTCGACAAGGTGCGCGTGCTGTCGGCCGAAGGGCGGCTTTCGGCGTGGGTGCTCGGGATGCTGCCGATCGGCTCGGCGGTGCTCATCAGCATTGTCAATCCGACGTTTCTCGATGTGTTCTGGAACGACCCGGTGGGTGTCCGGCTGCTCGACGGCATCGTGATCTCGATGATCTGCGGGGCCGTCTGGATTCGCCGCATCGTGCGTATTCGCGTGTGAGCGCGGGGCGCAGGCCGGATCGCACATCACCAGCAATCGCCCATATCAATCACCGATCAAGACGGGGGATCACCATGCAATCGCTCGAACTCAAACAATGGCTCGTGTTGATCGGGCTGTTCGGCGGCGTGTTCGCGCTCACGCTGAGCGCGCTGTTCGTCTTCATGCCGCGCACGTTGCAGCGGCGCGCGGAGCAGGCGGCGGGCGCACGCTTCGCGGGCAATGCCGCCGACGCGGGCGAGCAACGCGACAAGCCGGTGTGGGTCGAGCGCTTCGCGCAGATGTCCGCGCCGCTCTCGAAGCTTTCCGCGCCCGACGAAAACGGCGACGTCTCGGCGCTGCGCGTGCGCCTGATGAACGCCGGCTGGCGCTCGCCGGGCGCGGTCGCGGTGTTCCTCGGCGCGCGCACGGCGCTCGCGCTCGCGCTGCCGCTGGCGGCTTCGCTCTCGCTCGTCGGCACGACGTTGCGCCCGAACACGGCGGTGCTGCCGCTCTCGCTCGTAGCGCTCGCGGGACTCGGTTATTACCTGCCGGGATTCGTGCTCAGGCGCTGCATCGCGCGGCGTCGCCGGCAGATTTTCGAAGACTTTCCGGATGCGATCGATCTGATGACGGTGTGCGTGGAAGCCGGTCTTGGCCTCGACGCGGCGATGATGAAAGTGGCCGAGGAAATCCGGCCGCGCAGCCCCGTCGTCGCCACCGAACTCGACCTGATGCTGCTCGAAATGCGCTCCGGCTTTTCGAAGGAGCAGGCGCTGCGCAACTTCGCGATGCGCACCGGCGTGGAGGACATCGACGGCTTCGCGACCATGCTGATTCAGGCCGAGCGCTTCGGCACCAGCATCGGCACCTCGCTGCGCGTGCTGTCCGATACGCTGCGCACGCGGCGGCGCATGCGCGCCGAGGAATCGGCCGCGAAGATCGCGCTGAAGCTGCTGTTTCCGCTGATGTTCTGCATCTTCCCCACGCTGCTCGCCGTGCTGATGGGCCCGGCGTTCATCCACATCTTTCGTGCGCTGTCGCCGAGCCTCGGGGGAGGCTGAGGCTTGCAGCGGTGTGCTGTGTTGTGATGTGAAGTGTGCCCTTTGCCGGCCGTCACGCGATCAGGACGCGTGCGCCGGCATCTTTTTCTGTTATCAGGGCGCGTGATAGGGCTGATCAGCAATCCGGATTGGACACGCCGCGATGCAGCGCTGAAGATGCGTGATGCGGCATGACTAGCGGTCAATCACTCGGATTGATAAACGCTGATTAACGGCCCGCGATCGCGTGGTGCAGGGCCGCTTGCGGCGCGTCCGCGGGTGCGGGCGTCTGGCCCAGACTGGCGCGGATATACGAATGCTCGGTGCTGCGAATATGCGTGCGCAACTCCGTGCACGCCTTCTTCACATTGCCCTCGCGCACGAGTTCCATGATATGCGCATGGGTGTCCTGGCAGGAATCGACGGTCTCGTCGGCCACAGAGAGGCGCGCGCGCAACGCGTGAATCTTGTCGGCGACGAGCTGATACGCCTGCTGCACATAACCGTTCCCGCATGCAGCGACGATCGCGCCATGAAACGCGGCGTCGTGATCGCGCGCGCGTCCGTCCTGCGTGCCGCCCGCGGGCGCGAGCGCTTGCGCCAGCGCGTCGGCGAGCGCGGCGCTATCGGCCTTCATCGCCAGTTCCAGCGCCGACGATTCGACGATCTCGCGAAAGCGGCAAATCTCGCGCACCTGCTCCACGGTCGGCTGGAACACGTAGGTGCCGGATTGCGGCTGCACTTCCACGAGCCCTTCAAGCTTCAGTTGCACCAGCGCTTCGCGCACGGGCGTCTTGCTCACGCCGAGCTGCCCGGCAAGCACGTTCTCCGACAGCTGGCTGCCGAACGCCAGATGGCCGTCGACGATCGCGCGACGGATGCTTTCTTTCGCAATAGCCGTGAGGGACTTCGGGCGCTCCCCCAGTTTTTCGATACTCATGGTCAGCCAGTGGGCGTATGGACCGGCGCGCGACAGCCTGGAGGCTGCTCGCCGATGCCGTGACGGGGACGTGGGCGTCGCGTTCCGCCGAAACCCGGCGTCGCATCGCAATGATCCGAAATATAGCACGCCCCCTTGTGGTATTGAGATCTGCAATCTAAGATATCAGTTGTCCGGAGCGCGAACCGGCCGGGTTCGGCAGGCGGCGCGCACGGCGACCGAAGAAAGCAAACGAAGAAGTCAAACGAGAAAGACAGACCGGAGGAGATGCTTCATGCAGGAGATCAACAACAAAGCGGCGAGGCTGTTGACGAGCCGACGCTGGATGAGCGCGCTGCTGGCCGGCGCGGCGCTGATGACGGCGGCGGGCGTGCAGGCCGCGTCGGACGGGCAGGGCGCACAAACGGAACCCGCCGTGCCGAAGCTCGAAGTCGTGGCGCAGTGGAACCGCTTGCCCTACGACCTCGGCGACCCGAAAGCCGAGCAGGCCTACGACGCGAATCAGACCTACAAGAAGGTGCTGCTGCAAGGCGTCAAGCTCGACTCGAAGGGCAATATGTATGTGAGCACGGCGCGCTGGGGCGGCCCCGAAGTGCCGGCCACGCTCTCGAAGCTCGTGAAGAAGGACGGCCAGTGGGAACTGCAGCCGTTCCCGAGCCTCGCGATGAACAAGGTCGGCGACCCGCAGGCGCTGCAATCGGTGCTGGGCTTCGAGATCGATCGCAACGACGTGATGTGGATTCTCGACCAGGGCCATATTGCCGGTCAGCCTTCGGCGCCGGGCGCGGAAAAACTCGTGCTCTGGGACCTCAAGACCAATCGCGAATTGCAGAGCTACGACTTTAGCGACGCCGATTCCGACAAGAAATGCTCGTTCCTCAACGACGTCGTGGTCGATAACGACCGCGACTTCGCCTATATCACCGACTCGGGCATCTTCTGCGATCACCTGCACGGCGGCCTGATCGTCTACGACCGCAAGCACAATCGCGCGCGCCGCGTGCTCGATCAGACCGTCTTCACGACGGACGAAGCGGGCTTCCAGTTCCGCATCGACAACCAGAACGTGCTGAGCAAGACGCCGATGCGCACGGGCGCGGACGGCATCGCGCTGTCCGGCGACAAGAAAACGCTCTACTGGACCAATCTGTCCGGCCACACGCTGTATTCGCTCGACACCGCGCTGTTGCGCGATTTCAGCACCAGCGAGTCGGCGCTGCGGACCTCGGTCAAACGCGTGGCCACGCTGCCGTCGAACACCGACGGCATGATCGCCGACCGCGCGGGCAACCTCTATATGACCGCGCTCGAAATGAACGGCATCATGTATCGCGATGCGAAGACCGGCAAGATTTCGACCTATGTGATTCATCCCGAGATGGTCTGGCCCGACACGATGAGTTGGGGTCCGGACGGCAATCTCTACGTGGTCGCGGGCCATCTGAATCTGTGGGTCGACAACGCGATGGATTTCGATCATCCCGCCGTGCCGAATTTCCGCATCTGGAAGGTGCAGGCGCACGGCCGCAGCTATAGCGCGCAGTAAAGACGCCGCAAATCGGCATTAACGCATTTGCAGTGACCGCAGTAAAGCGGGCCGCGCGGCCGGAATTTTGCACTCCGGTTGCGCGCGCCCAGGCAAACTCGCGCGCGTTCGGGCGGTGATCGGCTTCAATCAGCTTCGGTCGCGCGCAGTCGTGGAGGCAGGCAAGGGTGGAAAGCAGAAGTCTCGAAGAGGATCGCGGCGCGCCGCGCAAACGCGTGGTCGTGATCGACGATGGCTACGGTTCGTATGAAACGGAGCAACGGATTCTGGCGGCGGTGAATGCCGACGTCGTGGTGCTGCCATGTCGCGGCGACGCTGCGCGCGTGCGCGAAGTGGCCGCCGACGCCGACGCGCTGCTGGTGCGCGAATCGCCCGTCAATGCTGCCGCGATCGCGGCGATGCAGCGTTGCCGCGCGATCGTGCGTTATGGCATTGGCGTCGATAACGTCGATCTCGACGCCGCGCGCGACAAGCGCATCTACGTGGTGAACGTGCCCGATTACGGCGTGGAAGAGGTGAGCGATCAGGCGCTCGCGCTGCTGATGGCGGTCGCGCGTTACACGGTGCGCCGCGACGGCGCGGTGCGGGCGGGCGCGTGGAATGTGTCGCGCGAGCAGAAGATGTATCGCATCGCCGGACGCACGCTCGGTCTCGTGGGTTACGGGCGCATCGCGCGCGCGTTCGAGCGCAAGATGCGCGGCATGGGCGTGGCGCGCGTGCTTGTGTATGACCCGTTTCTCGATCCCGCGAAAACGCCGGGCGTCGAATGCGTGGATCTCGACACGCTCTGCGCAGAAAGCGATTACATCTCGCTGCATTCGCCGCTCACGCCGGACACGCGCAAGCTCATCAACGCGGCGCGTCTCGCGCGTATGAAGCCGACGACGATACTCGTGAACACCGCGCGCGGCGGCCTGATCGACGAAGCCGCGCTGATCGACGCGCTGCAACGCCGCGCGATCTTCGGCGCCGGTCTCGACGTGTTCGAAAACGAGCCGCCGCGCGCCGATCATCCGCTGTTTGCGTGCGAAAACGCCGTGCTCTCCGATCACACCGGCTGGTATTCCGAAGATTCGGTGGCGGAATTGCAGACCAAGGCCGCGCAGGAAGTGGCGCGCGTGCTGGGCGGCGATCAGCCGAAACACTGGGTCAATCCGTGGAGCGCTGTTTAAGCGTACACGTCAAGCACACAACTCAAGCGCATTCGCGCACCACGAAGGCAGACGGCGGCACCTGATTTTCAGGCGCGGCTGTTATTCAGTTAATTAGTCATGCTATTGAAAGTGTGAAACAAGGAGTGAAGGTTATGGAACTGCAAGCGCTCATCAGCGGATTCGAAAAAGTGGCGACGGCCTCGGTCGCCGACGCGGTGGACCTGATCGCGGGCCGCCGCGGCTTTATGGATCAGGCGATCAAGCCGCGCATCAACGAACGCAAGATCGTCGGTCCCGCCGTTACGATCCTCGAAGCGCCCACGCACGAAAAAGTCCCGCCGCAGCATGCGCTCGACGCCATCGACGAATCGCCGGAGGGCAGCGTGATCGTGATCGGCATCTATGGCGAGCCGAATGTGGCCGTGTGGGGCGGTCTGATGACGGCAGGCGCGGTGGCCAATCGCCATGCAGGCGCGATTCTCGACGGCGGCGTGCGCGACATCACGGAAATTCGCCGCGACTACGATTTCCCGGTGTATTCGCGCTCGGTGTCGCCGGGCACGACGGTGGGCCGCTTCACGACACTCGCGGCGAATATCGAAGTGGAATGCGGCGGCGTGAAGGTCAACGCGGGCGACATCATCGTGGCCGATATCGACGGCGTGGTGGTTGTGCCGCGCGAGCACGCGGAAGCCGTGCTCAAGATGTCCGAGGAGATCGACGCGCGCGAACTCGAGCAGGCGCGCCTGATCATCGGCGAAAAGTCGCTGCGCAAGGGACTCGCGAAATATGGCCGCATCTGACGTGAAGCCGGCCGACACGCCTGCGATCCTCGCGCTTGGCGAGCCGATGATCGAGTTCAACCAGTCGGCCTCCGACGACGCGCGTCAGTTCCTGCAAGGCTTCGGCGGCGACACGTCGAACTTCTGCGTGGCGGCGGCGCGCCAGGGCGCGAGCGTCGGCTACGTCACGCGCCTCGGCGACGACGCGTTCGGCAAGCTGTTCCTCGATCTGTGGCGCGCCGAAGGCGTGGACGTGCAGGGCGTCGCGAGCGATGCGCAGTCGCACACGGGCGTCTATTTCGTGACGCACGATGCGAGCGGCCACGCGTTCAGCTATCTGCGCAAGGATTCGGCGGCGAGCCGGATGTCGCCGCGGACGCTGCCGCGCGACCTGCTGGCGGGCACGCACTTCCTGCACGTCTCGGGCATTTCGCAGGCCATCAGCGCGAGTGCCTGCGATGCCGTGTTCGAAGCGATCGCCGTCGCGCGGCAGGCGGGCGCGGCGATCTGCTACGACCCGAACGTCCGCCTCAAGCTCTGGCCGCTGGCGCGGGCGCGCGCGGTGATCGAAGCGACGGCGCGCGAAGTCGACTATATGTTGCCGAGTCTCGAAGACGCGCAAACGCTTACCGGCCTGAACGACGCCGAGGCGATCGTCGCGCATTACCTCGCGCTGGGCGTGCGCGTCGTGTGCCTGAAGCTGGGCGGCGACGGCGTGCTGGTCGCGCGCGGCGAGCAGCGCACGCGCATCGCGGGCCATGCGGTGAACGTGGTCGATGCAACGGGCGCGGGCGATTGCTTCGATGGCGCCTTCGTCGCGCGTCTCGCGGCCGGTGACACGCCCGAGGACGCCGCGCGTTACGCCAACGCGGCGGCGGCGCTCTCGACGCAAGGCTTCGGTGCGGTGGCGCCGATTCCGCGTCCGGACGCCATTGCCGCGCAGCTGAAAAACTGAACGGTGCATGACCGGCGCGCGCTGCGAACGTGGCGCGCGCCAATCACAATTTCGTCAACGAATAAAGCAGCGTCACAAGCTGGACAGAGGTGAGGAGACACCCATGAGCACCGATATCGCGCTCGAAAAGCGCACCATGAGCAAGGTCACGCGGCGTCTGATGCCGTTTCTGATCCTGCTGTACTTCTTCGCGTTCCTCGATCGCGTGAACGTCGGCTTTGCCGCGCTCACGATGAACCGCGATCTCGGCCTGACCGCCTCGCTGTTCGGCTGGGGCGCGGGCATTTTCTTCATCGGCTATTTTCTGTTCGAAGTCCCAAGTAATCTTGCGCTCGCCAAAACGGGCGCGCGGATCTGGCTGGCGCGCATCATGATTACGTGGGGCATCGTCTCGGCGTGCGGCGCGCTTGTCAAGGGACCGGCCAGCTTCATGACGCTGCGTTTCGTGCTGGGCGCAGCCGAAGCGGGTTTCTTTCCGGGCGTGATTCTCTATCTGACGTTCTGGTTTCCCTCGCGTTATCGGGCGCAGATTATCGGGCTGTTCATGCTCGCGAATCCGGTATCGACGGCGCTCGGCTCGATCGTCTCCGGTTTCATTCTACGCATGGACGGCTTGCTCGGCGTGGCGGGCTGGCAGTGGCTGTTCATCCTCGAAGGCATGCCTTCGGTGGTGATGGGTTTCATCACGCTGCGCTATCTCAGCGATGCGCCTTCAAAGGCGCGCTGGCTTGACGCCGACGAACGCGACTGGCTCGATCGGCAGATCAGCAGCGAAGCGGCGGAACGCGCGCGCAGGCACAAGCTCTCGCTTGGCCAGACGCTGATGAATCCGCATGTGCTGCTGCTCGGCCTGATCTATTTCCTGATCGTGACGGCGAATAACGGTCTCGTGCTCTGGCAGCCGCAGATCATGAAGGCGCTCGGTCTTGCCGAACATTGGGTCGGGCCCGTGAACGCGATTCCGTTCGTGGTCGGTGCGATCACCATGCTGGTTTGGGGACGCCTCGCCGACCGGCGCGGCAAATACCGCATCGACCTCGCCTGTGCGTGCACGGTCGCGGCGGTGGGGCTGGCGCTCGCGGCATCGTCGACGCAACCGCTCATGGTGATCGCAGGCCTCGTGCTCGCGGCGGTAGGCGGTTATGGCGCGCTGCCCGCATTCTGGGCCTTGCCCACCACGTTCCTTTCGGGCACGGCAGCGGCGGCCGGTATCGCGCTGGCGAATTCGATCGGCAATCTGGGCGGTTTCGCCGGGCCCTATCTGATCGGCTATGTGCGCTCGACGACTTCCGGCTACGGCTACGGTCTCGCGATGCTCGCCGTCGCGGCGCTGCTCGCGGGGCTGATCAGCCTGTGCGCGCGCGGTCCTTCGGGCAGCGACGAAGCGGAGGCCTTCGACGGCCAGATCGACGCGCACGCGCATCGCCCGTCACGCGGTCATTGACGATAAACGACGGATGATAAAAACGCCCGCGACGCCGTTTGGAACACGGCGGAGCGGGCGTTATTTTGTTTGATCGGAGCGGAAGATCTGGTGGCAGAGGCGCGCGTTCAGCGCTCAGCGCGCCGCAACCGGTCCGAGCCGCGCGGCAATCGTGCGGCACGCCGCAAGCAGCGGCTCGATGTAATGGCGTTGCGCGTCCGCCTCGCGGCGGAACATCGGCATGCTGATGCTGATGCAGCCCACCGCGCGTCCGTCCGCGCCGCGAATCGCCGCGCCATAGCACCAGATCGACTGTTCGTTTTCCTCGCGGTCTTCCGCGTAGCCGCGTTGCGCCGTGAGTTCGATTTCGTGGCGGATCGCGTCGAGATCGGTCATCGTGTGTTCGGTGAAGCGCGTGCGCGGCGCGCGTTCGAGCAGCGGTTCGCGCTCGGCGGCCGTGAGCGTCGCGAGCCACGCTTTGCCGACCGAACTCGACGTCAGCGACACGCGCGTGCCGATGCGCGAAGCCATGCGCACCGCGTGCGGGCTTTCGAGCTTCTCGATGTAGACCATTTCGCCGTCGCTCGGCACCGCGAGATGCACGGTTTCCGAGGTGGCGTTGCGCAGCTCCATGAGCGCGTCCACGGCCGCGATACGCAGATCGGAGCGCTCCCAGGCCCGGCTCGCGAGATTGACGAGGCGCGGACCGAGCCCGAACGTATTGCCGCCGCCATGCGCCACCACCAGCCCTTCGGCCTGTAAGGCCGCGACGATGCGATGCACGGTCGGGCGCGGATAGCCGCTGGCCGTCGCGAGTTTCGCGACATTGGGCGGCGTCTCGGCGTCGGCGATCAGTTGCAGGACCGCGATGAACTTCGAAAACGCGGCGGCGCCCGCCACCGCCGTGGCAGCAGAGGGCAAGGCGAATGAAGCGGGCGGAGCGGACTTTTCGGAATTCGACATCGGCGAACGAGGAGGCGGAAATGCGGGCAATCAGTCAGGCCGCGAGGCCACGGGTCGCGCCATTATGCCCGCAAACCCGGCGTGCGAAAATCCGCGTCGCCGGGCCGCGATGCGCGCGCGATGCCCGTGCGTTCACACGCTCACGCGCAGAGATAGCCGCCGTCGATCGGCACGATCGCGCCGGTCATGAACGACGCGGCCGGCGAGCACAGGAACGCCGCCACGTTCGCGACTTCTTCGGGCAGGCCCCAGCGCTTCATCGGCGTGCGTTCGAGAATGCCTTGCGAGCGGCTGCTGTCGTCCTGCAAGGCCTGCGTGAGCGGCGTTGCGATCCAGCCGGGCGCGATGGCGTTGACGCGAATCGAGTCCGCCGCGTAGGCAATCGCGAGCGAGCGCGTGAGCTGCGCCACGCCGCCCTTGCTCGCGCTATAGGCGGGCACGAGTCCGCCGCCGAAGAAACTCAGCATCGACGCCGTATTGACGATGCAGCCCGACGACGCCTTCAGCAACGCGCGCGCGCTCGAACACACGCGCATCGTGCCGTTCAGATTGATGTCGAGCACGCGCTCGAACACCTCGATTTCGTGCTCTTCCACGCGGCTGATGACGCCCGCGCAGTTCACGACGATGTCGAGCCGATCGCAGGTGCCGATCAGGGCGGCGACGTCGTCGGAGGAACGCACGTCGAGATTGGCGCGCTGCACGCCGGCGTCGAGCGCGTCGGGCGTGCCTGCGGGCGGCGGCAGGCCGGCCGCGACCGTGCGCGCGCCGAGTTGCGCGAGGCGGTTCGCAATCGCCGCGCCGATGCCGGAGAAGCCGCCCGTGACGAGCGCGACTTTGCCTTCGAGAAGATTGCTCTGGAATGTCATGATGATGTCCGGTGTGTATCGGTATGTTCGAGAAAAGTGCCTGAAATCAGGTGGTTTGCGCGGCGGCGGCGTGGGTTGCGTCGTCGGGTTTCACTTCCTTCACGACGAACAGATAGACGAAGGCCGCAGCGAACGCGATGGCCGCGCTGATGAGCAGCGCGTTGACGAACGAGTGTGTCTGATCGACCACGATGCCCGTGATGACGGGCGCGAACGAGCCGCCGAGATAGCCGCCGAAGTTCTGCATGCTGCCGAGCGACGCCACCAGATGACGCGGCGCGGCGATGCTCACGAGCGCCCACGCGCTGCCGCTGGCGAGATTCACGAAGAACATCGCGAGCGAAACGTAGGTGATGGCGAGCGCCGTGCTCGGCGTGTAGGCGGCGGGCACCGTGAACGCGGCCGCGCCGATCAGCCCGACGCACACCGGCCACTTGCGGCTGCGAATCGGCGCGACGCCGCGCTTGAGCAGGTAGTCGGCGATAAAACCGCTGCCCGCCATGCCGATCGTGCCGAACACATAGGGAATCGCGACCAGCCAGCCCGTGTGCGCGATGCTCAGGTGGCGCTCTTTCTCCAGGTAGCCCGGCAGCCACGTGAGGTAGAGCCAGACCATGTAGATCACGCCCATGAAGCCGAAAATCATGCCCCACGTGTTGCGCAGTTTGAGCAGCATGCCCCATTCGGCAAAGCTGATGCCTTTCGCGCGCGGCGGCTCTTTCGCGCCGTCTTCGAGCCACGCGGTTTCGTCGGCGCTCAGCGCGACCTGATCGCGGTTGCGATAGACCGCATACCAGCCGATCGACACCAGCACGCCGAGCACGCCCATGATGACGAACATCGGACGCCAGCCGAACGACAGCATCAGCACGGTGAGCAGCGGCGGCGCGATCATCGGCGCAATCGTCGACGAGGAAATGAAGGTGCCGGTTGGTCCGCCGCGCTCGCGCACCGCGAACCACTCGTGAATCACTTTCGCGCCTGCGGGAAAGAGCGGCGCTTCGGCCACGCCGAGCACGACGCGCGCGATGAGAAAGTGATTGAGCGTCTGGATGAAGCCGCCCGTGACTTGCGCGACCGACCAGACCAGCATGCCGAGCCCGAGCATCACGCGCGAGCCGAAACGGTCGAGCAGGGCGCCTACCGGCAACTGCGCGAACGCATAGGCAAGCGAAAACGCCGAGAGCAGCAGGCCCATTTCCGACGCGTTCAGATGCAGTTCCTGCGCGACCGAATGATTGGCGATCGACAGCGTGCTGCGGTCCAGATAATTGACGATGCCGGCCACCGTGAGGAAAGCGACGGCGACCGTCTGGATGCGTTTGAGCCGGGGCGATTTGGTCGGCATGGCTCGTCTCCTGAAAATTGTAATAAGTGCCGGTCGGATCGCGCGTTGCGGGTTCGAAACCTGCGTCGAACTCAGTAAGTCGCGCGTCCGCCGGATAGGTCGAAGGTGGCGCCGGTGCTGAACGTGCAGGAATCGGAGCATAGCCACAGCACGAGATCGGCGACTTCCTGCACGGTGCCGAGGCGGCCGAGCGGGCTCTTGTCGATCATCGTCTGCACGTGCGCGGGCGACATCTGTGCGAGCAGCGGCGTGTCCACGGCGGCGGGTGCGATCGCGTTGACGAGCACGCCCGTCTGCGCGAGTTCCTTGCCGAGCGATTTGGTCAGCGCGATCACACCGGCTTTCGCGGCGCTGTAGGCCGAGGCATTCGGCGTGCCTTCCTTGCCCGCGAGCGAGGCCACGTTGACGATGCGGCCCGCGCCCGCGTTGCGCATCGCCGGCACGACATGCCGGCACACGTGATACGTGCCGAGCAGATTCACGTCGACGATGTGCTGCCATTCGTCGGGCGAATAAGCGTCGAGTGGCACGGTCGATCCGGCGAAACCCGCGTTGTTGACCAGAAAATCGATGCGCCCGAATTCGGCGAGCGTGGCGGCCAGCGCGGCGTCGACGGTCTGCGCCCGCGTGACGTCCACTTCGACGTGACGCGGCGCATGCAGCGCGGACGTGTCGCCCGCGACGCGATCCCAGTTGACGGTGCGCGCGCCGAAGCTCGCGAAGGCGTCGCAGATCGCGCGGCCGATGCCGCCCGCCGCGCCCGTCACCACGGCCACGCGGCCGCTGAAGTCGTAGCGGGCCGCGCTCATCGGATGAACTGGTCCACGTAGTCTTCGCCGAGACCGACCGACGCGTAGTGCTTGCGGCACATGTCGATCTTCGTGAAGACGTCTTCGTAGCCCGTGTAGTTGCCGTACGGATCGCAATAGAACATCACGCCGTTCACCTGGAAGTAGGTGATCATTTCCTCGACGTCGTCCGGCACGTAGAGCGTGTGCGTCTCGCCCGGCGGTTCGTAGACGTAGCTGCCCTCGGTCGCTTCCCAGTCGTGTTCGAGATAGCGCCAGCGGCCCTTGAGAACCATGCCGTGGACCGCCTGCGGATGACGATGGCGGCTCAGCACGCCCGACTTGCGCACGCGCAGCAGGTTCATCCAGTAGCCCTGCGAGGCGTTCAGGCAGAGCGGGCGGAACCACACGTTCTCGGCTTGCGGCACCCAGACGCGTTCATCGGTGGGAATGGCGGAAGGCACGACGATTTCCTGTTGCGCTTCCTTCGGAAACGGCAACTGATAGGGCGTCATCGGCGAAAAATCCTGGGTCGACATGCGGGGGGCTCCTTGTTGTTTGTCCATAATATGGACGCGTAGTCCACGATATGGTTGATTTTGAGCTAGATCAAGGAAGCGGGTCAATGCCAGGGTATGCCCGTAGAGGACGCGCGGCGGCGCGAGAGCATTTGTGTCGCCGTTCAAGTAGTTTAATTTGGCATCCGAAGTATTTGGGTGGCGGCTTTCATCACGCGAAGCATCGGGTGTCAGGCGTCAGGCGTCAGGCGTCAGGCAAGCAGCGTCGTCAGTCCGACGCAGGCGGTAATCACGGGCGCGAGCGAGCGGAATCGGGCGGTCAGGCGCGCGAGCCGGTTGCCCGCCCACACGCCGAGCCAACCCATCAGCACGTAGAGCACGACGAGCATCGTGCAGATCCACGGCGCGATGTCCGTACCGTTTCGCGCGAGGACGGCCGAATAGATCAGCAGATTGTCGGTGCTCACGGAAAGAAACGCCGACACCATCACGCCCATCGAAAGCGTAAGCGGAACGACAGGCTGAGAAGACGCGGCGTCACGGCGCGAGCCGCGTGCGAGTTGCACGAGACCGATCGTCAGGGGCACGACGCCGAAGTAGCGCGACGGGATCGCCACCGAGTTGGCCGCGAGGAAAACCAGCAGGCTCAGCGCCACCACGCCTGCGCCGGTCGCGACGAATGCCGCGAATAACCGGAACGGTCTCGCGGAGGCCGAGAAGGCCAGAATGAGCGCGGCCGAATCCATATTCGTCGCGACAAAGGCCGCGAAAGTGGCCGAAAGGATGGTGAATGGCAGGGCGGTCACGCGGTGAATCCTGATGAACGAGGCGTCATTTTGAGGCCGTTGGCGCGCATCAGTCCAGTCGTTGCGCGTTGAATGGCGCTGCCATTGCGACGATTACATTTGCCTGAATTCAGCTTGCCATGACTGAAATAACGTTAGCTTTTTGGTGAAATTCCAACAGTTTCATCTGAATCAGAAAATTAAACGTCGACGCGTAAGCCCCGCGCAGACGCGTTTTGCGGCTGATGCACGATGAATTCCGATTTCTTCAATTGTGAATTTCAATCCCTGATTTCTCGCGACTTTTGATTAAACCTAGACTGCCCGTTCTGCTGCTGCCGAGTCGCGCTGCAGAACCGGTAAAGACCGCCATAGCGGCACCCCGGCAATCATTCTTATTAATTCAGTCAGTTTGGAAGGTTATCGATGAAGATCAAGAAGACCGTTATGGCGGTAGCAGCGGTGATGCCGCTTTTTTTCCTCGCGAGCGCCGCGCACGCTCAAAGCAGCATTACGCTTTATGGCCTCATCGATGAAGGTCTGAATTTCACCAGCAATGCGGGCGGGCATTCGGCGTGGGCGATGTCGAGCGGCGACACCGCAGGCAGCCGCTGGGGCCTGAAAGGCAGTGAAGATCTGGGCGGGGGCTACAAAGCGATCTTCAAACTGGAAAACGGCTTCAACATCAACACGGGCAAGCTTGGGCAGGATTCCAGCATGTTCGGGCGTCAGGCCTACGTGGGGCTGTCGTCGGACCACTACGGGACAATCACGCTGGGCCGCCAATACGATACGAGCGTCGACGACTACGGCTTCGCCAGCTTGACCGCCGCGGGCAACTGGGCCGGCGACATCTCCGCGCATCCGTTCGACAACGACAACGCGGATTGGGATTACCGCGTGAATAACGCCGTCAAATACGTGTCGCCGACGTGGCGCGGCCTCACGGGCGAAGCGATGTACGGCTTCAGCAACGAGGCGGGCGGTTTCGCCAACAACCGCATGTGGGGCGCGACGCTCAACTATCAGAACGGCAACTTTACGGCAGCGGCCTCGTATCTGAAGATGAACAATCCGGGCCTGACGACGACCGGCGCGATTCCGACCGGCGATCTCTTCGACGGCGCGTCGCAACAGACAATCGGTCTCTCGGCGAGCTATCGTTTCCCGAAGGTCGCTGTTGCCGCCGCGTGGTCCCATGTCGACGTCTACGATCCGACCGGCAACGTGTGGCTGAACAACACGAGTCTGTCGAACGGCGCGAACTGGAATTCATGGAAGTTCGACAACTTCGAACTGAATTCGCAGTACTTCTTCACGCCGACGTTGTGGCTCGGAACCGCGTATACGTTCACGATGGCGCATCTTTCGTCGACGGCCGGCAGCTACGTGCCCAAGTGGCACCAGATCAGCGTCATGCTCGACTATGACCTGAGCAAGCGTACGTCGCTTTATGTTCAGGGCGCGTGGCAGCACGTGGTGAGCGCGCATACGGGTACGGACTTCGATGAGGCGCAGATTGTCGATGCGTCGGCCGGTGCATCGTCGGGCGTGAACCAGATGGTGTACCGCGTCGGGATCATGCATAAGTTCTGATGGTTTAGGTGAGGCTGTGTTCGGGCTCGGCTGGCTGGTTCGCTGGCTGGTCGGGCTTGGGTGCAGCGAGTTGCAGACTTACGAACTGTGCGGGTTGCGGTTTTGGGATCATAAAAATATATTGATTCCTGGCATCTTCGGGATGGTGTTGCGTGGGGTTGGTTCTCCATTATGAGCGCAGCGAGTGTCCAATGCGGCGGCCGGCACCCCAGGTCGATCCAGTTGGACGGGTTCATCGTGCTTTCTTCCCGGACAATCCAGTGGCCGCCGTCGCCGGCCCGGTGGGTGTTGTGCGGTTTCCCGCAGCAGTTGCATTACGACACGAAGCCTGACCACGAGAACGAGGTGCTAGCGGTGCGTCTGGTGTAGCTGGCGCACGAACGTCATCGGTTCGGCGACCGCCGGTTGCACGCCCTGGTGGACGCGAAGGCACACACGCCAATCACCAGCGAATTTATCGCTTGTACGGTGAAGCAAGGCTGACTGTGCGGCAGCGGCGCAGGCGCCACGGCGTAATGATTGAACGCGCGCAACTGGCGCTGCCGAAAGCGCCGAACGAGGTGTGATCAATCGATTTCGTGATGGACGCACTTGCCAACGGCCGGCGCGTGAAGTGCCTGACTGTCGTCGACGATTTCACGAAAGAGGCTGTCGACATCGTCGTCACCCAACGTCGTGCTCGCGGTCGGCAACAATCTCAACGACGTCGGGATGAGCGGATCGCGGGTAAAGCACCAAAGTAAATCCGCAATTGTGCTTGCACTTAGCGGGGAAGCCCTTGAAGTACTTCGCGCGCAAATTCTGGCGGTTTGGCTGAGAAGGGGGCGATTGATAAATGACGTGCAAAGCGTTCGATTGTGCGAAATGCGCGGTCGCGCGACGCCCTGTTACAGGCTTATCCACGTCTTGCTACTGGCATTTTCTGCACGAGAAGTGCGATTCCCCCAAGATAAGCAAGAGGATGATTGGCAAAGGCAATGCTTCGAGCACGCCATCGGTTTTGCTTCCTGCCCGCCGTTCCCGCAGACTCATGTGCGTGCATCAATCAAACACATTGGCGTCGGCGGTCGGGGCGGCAGTTGCGTCGTCGCCTTCCGCCCAGCCACCGCCTAGCGCGAGGTACAGCTTCACCGTTGCCAGTGCGGCGTCGGTTTGCGCCAGCGCCAGTTCGACCTCGCGCTGTAACGCATCGATACGTGCGTTGAGCGCATCCTCCAGCGTGCGCTGTCCGCCTTCGTACAATTGCCGGGCGCTCCGCGCGTTGCGGCGGGCGACGTCGAGCGACGCTTCGAGGCGCGCGCTGCGCGCATCGAAGCCGTGACGTAGCCCGTACGCGTTATCCACTTCTTCAAGCGTCTGTAGCAGCGCCTTGTCATGCTGCGCGAGCGCGGCCTGCAAGCGCGCATCGTTTGCGGCGACGTTAGCGCGCAGTCGTCCCGCATTGAAGATCGGCAGGTCCGCGCCAACCCCGATGAGCCCGCCGGTGCCTGACAAGCCCGGCAATCCGTCCAGATGCACATGGCCGTCGAGGCCGATGAACGTGAGATAGAAGCGCGGAAAGAGATCGGCCTTCGCGCTGCCGAGCCGGGCCGCCTGCGCGCGCACGAGCGCGGCGCTCGCCCTCACGTCGGGACGGCGTTCGAGTACGGAGGAGGGCACTTCGCCCGCGGGCACGGGCGGGACTTCCAGCGTGCCGGGCGCTCCAAGCGGCGTGGCGTCCTGCGCGGCGCGGCCCGTGAGCACCGCGAGGCGCCGTTCGCGCACGGCGATCTCGCTCACGAGGAGTGGCCGCTGCGCCTCCGTGCGGGCAATCTGGTCGTCCACGCGGCCCAGGTCGTAGCGCGTTGCCTGACCGGCCGCGAAGCGTGCGTCGGCGTAGTTTCGCAATGCGCGCAGCGTGTCGAGAGTGCGGTCGAGCACCGCGAGCCGCCGTTGCAGCCCGCGCGCCGAGAGGTAGTTTTGCGCAACTTCCCCGGCGACCGCGATGTGCGCACCGCGCAGTTGCTCCTGCGCCGCATCGGCCATCGCGGAGGCGGCTTCGGCGTCGCTCGCGTGGCGTCCGAACACGTCGACTTCCCAGGTCGCGCTCACCCCGTCCGCCCAGGCGTCGAGGTCAGGCGAATCGTCGGGAGCGCCGGACGGATCGCGCAGATTGCCAAACCCGTGTGCGGCTCCCGCCTGTGCGGACAGCGACGGGTAGCGCACCGCATCGGCCATCGACGCGATCGCGCGCGCCTCGCGCACGCGTGCCTGTGCTGTGCGCAGGTCGTCGTTCGAGCGCAGCGCGGCCTCGACATAGCCCGTCAACTCGGGGTCTTGCCACGTCCGCCACCAGTTCGTGAGATCGGCGGCGGCGTGCGCGGAAGGCACTTGAGAGAAAGCGGCGGGAGCTTCGCGCTGCGGCGGCACGTCCACCTTGACGAGCGAGGTGCAGCCCGCAAGCGCGGCCACGAGGCACAGCGCGCAGGCGCGCAGCGTCATGGAAGGGGGCGAGGGATAACGTGGACGAATCATCGCGGTTCAGCCTTGTTGCGCGAGCATGGAGCGAAAGCGCGCGAGTGCGAGCAGCAGAAAGAGAGCGCCTGCGGCACTCACGCCGGCGAGCTGAGGCCACACGATGTCGAGGCCCGCGCCCCGAAACAGGATGGCCTGGGTCAACGACACGAACTGGGTGGTCGGCAGCAGCTTCACGAACGGTTGCATCGCCACCGGCATGCTTTGCACCGGCGTGGCCGCGCCGGACAGCAGATACGCGACCGCGTAGGTCGGCACCGCGAGCAGGCCGAACTGGGGCATGGCGGGCGCGAGCGTGGCGAGCCACATGCCGAGCGCCGTGACGGAAAAGAGGTACAACGCGGTGCTGAGCGCGAAAAGCCCGAGCGAGCCCTCAAGCGGTACGCGCAGCCACAGGTTGACGACGAGCACGAGCGAGAGCAGCGACACGACAAAAATGACGAGTCCATTCGCGAGGATCTTCGCCACAGCAATCTCGCTCGCGCGCACGGGCATCACGAGCAGGTGCTCGATTGTGCCGTGCTCGCGCTCGCGGATCACGGCCGCGCCCACGAGAATGATCGACAGCACCGTGATATTCACGACGATCTGCATGCTCGAGGTGAACCAGTACGATTCGGTGTTCGGGTTGAACAGCACATGCACCACCGCTTGCGCGGGCAATTGCGCCTGAGCGTTGCGCGCGTGCAGGAACGCGAGCGTTTCGGCAACGAAGATCTGCTGGAGATAAGCGGTGCCGAGTCCCGCCTGGGTCATCGCCGTCGCATCGACGAGCACCTGCACGCTGGGCGCGCGGCCCGCGAGCACGTCGGCTTCGAAGCGCGGCGGAATCTCGATCGCGAAGATGTAGGTGCCGCGATCGAGCGCCGCGTCGATGTCGCGCAGCTCGACGTCCACGGGTGGCCTGAAGTAGGGCGGCTGGATCGCCGCGCGCAGTTGCCGCGAAAGCTCCGAATGGTCGGCGTCGACGATGGCGACCGATGCATTCGAGACTTCGGCCTTGATGCCTTTGGCGACTGAGTACACGGCAAACGTGAAGGCGAACGCGATCAGCGCCATCAGCGTGGCGTCGCCGAACAGGCTGAAGATCTCCTTGTGCGCGAGGCGGGCGACGTTTCGGAACCATTGCAGCATTGCCTATGCCTCCTGCTTCGGCAGCAGGCACCACGCGCCGAACAGATAGGCGAGCGCAAAGCCGAGCAGCGCGACATACATTGTGCCGAAGCTCTCCATGCCAAGCCCTTTCGTGAAGCTGCCGAGGCTCACGAGCTGGAACCACGAAGAGGGAAAACCGATGCCAGCCCAGTAGCTTGTGCCGGTGAGGGTGGAAACCGGGTAGAGCAGCCCCGAGAAGTTCACGGACGGAATGAGGCAGAGAATCGCTGTGCCGAAGATCGCAGCGACCTGCGAGCGAACGAACGTCGAAACGAGCAGGCCGAGCCCCGTGGCCGCCAGAACGAACAGCAGCGCGCCGATGGACAATGCAACGAACGAGCCCTTGAGCGGCACACGCAGCACTGTCACTGTCAGCATGACGAGCATCAGATAGCTCAGCATCGCAAGCGCCGCATACGGTAGTTGCTTGCCGAGCAGGTACTCGCCCACACTCGCTGGGGAAGCGTAGAGGTTCGTGATCGAGCCCATTTCCTTTTCCCGCACGACGCCGAGCGCGGTCAGCATGGTGGGAATCAGGATCAGCGCGAGCATGATGATGCCCGGCGTGATGGCGTAGATGCTGCGGAACGTTTCGTTGTAGACGAAACGGGTTTCCACGCTCATCGGCAGCGTGGGCTGCGCGACGGGCGCGCGCGCCATCTGCGTGCTCACGTACTGCAGCAGCACGGCGTTCACGTAGGTGTCGATCGTCGCGCCCGGAAACGGGCTCGATCCGTCCACGTAGAAGGCGAGTTCCGGGCGGCGGCCGGCCAGCAGGTCGCGGCCGAAGTCAGGTGGAATTTCCACCACCAGTTGCGCGTCGGCGGTCTGTAAGAGTCGCCCGGCGGCGGCGGCGCTGCGCGCCTCGCCGGATGGCACGAAATAGTGCGAGCCCGCGAACCGCTCGATCAGTTCGCGGCTCGCCACGGTGCGGTCGCGGTCTAGCGTGGAGAAGCGCACGTTGTCCACGTCGAACGAGACGCTCCATGCGGCGGCGAGCAGCAGCACGATCGGGCCGAGCAGCGCGAACGCGAGCCGCAGCCGGTCGCGCGCGAGTTCGAGCGTTTCGCGGCGCGCGAATGCCCAGATGCGCGCGAGCTGCGGCACGGCGGCAAGCGCGCCCGCCATCCTGGACGCGCGGCGGGGCGCTTTTGCCGCCTTCCCTGCATCGGCGATCGGGGCTGCCGAAGCGGCGCCCTTCGCCGTGCCGGTGGATTGCGCCGCATCGCGATGCGCGTCTTCGAGCCAGGCGACGAACGCGTCTTCCAGCGTCGCCGCGTGGCGCGCTTCGCGCAGCGCCTCGGGCGTGCCGACTGCGAGCACGCGCCCGCGATGCATGAACGAGATGCGGTCGCAGCGTGCGGCTTCGTTCATGAAGTGTGTGGAGATGAAAATGGTCACGTGCGCTTCGCGCGACAACCTGGCCAGATGCCGCCAGAACATGTCGCGCGCGCCGGGATCGACGCCTGAAGTGGGCTCGTCGAGAATCAGCACTTCCGGCCCGTGCAGGCAGGCGGCGGCCAGTTGCAGCCGCTGGCGGATGCCGAGCGAAAGGCTGGCTGGCCGGTCGTCGGCATACGGCGCGAGTTCGAAGTCATTAAGCGAGCGTGTGACCGCGCTCCTCGCGCGCTCGCCCTCCATGCGGTAGAGCTTGGCGTGCAGTTCGAGGTTCTGGCGCACGCTCAATTCCTCGTACAGCGAGAACGACTGCGACATGTAGCCCACTTTCATACGCGTGCTCATGTCGGCGGCCTTCACGGGCTTGCCGAGCAATGTGGCCGTGCCTTCGGTGGCGTCCAACAGACCAGTCAGCATTTTCATCGTGGTCGTCTTGCCGCAGCCATTCGAGCCGAGAAAGCCGAAGATTTCGGCTCGCTCGATGCGAAAGCTCACGTGATCGACGGCGACGAACGAGCCGAAGCGCCGCGTCAGCCCGACGGCCTCGATTGCGGGCGGCCCCGCAATCTGCTCGCGTGGCGCGATGACCAGCTTGCCCGCATCCCCGCGCTTTTGTTCTGGCAGGAGCGCGACATAGGCGGCTTCCAGGTTCGGCGTCCCCGCGCGGCGCAGCACCGCTTCGGTGCTGTCGCTCACCAGCACGCGGCCGTCGTCCATGGCGACCAGATGCTCGAAGCGCTGGGCCTCTTCCATATACGCAGTCGCCACGATCACACTCATGCCTGCGTGCTCATGCCGCAGGTCGTCGACGAGGGTCCAGAACTGCCGGCGCGACAGCGGGTCAACGCCCGTGGTCGGTTCGTCGAGGATCAGCAGGTCGGGGTTGTGCACGAGCGCGCAGCACAGGCCCAGCTTCTGCTTCATGCCGCCGGACAGCTTGCCCGCGGGCCGGTCGGGGAAGGGCGCAAGGCCCGTCGCGTCGAGCAGCCGGGCGATGCGACGGGCGCGCTCGGCGTCCGCGAGTCCGAACAGCCGCGCGAAGAAGTCGACGTTTTCGTAGACCGACAACGTTGGATAGAGATTGCGCCCGAGCCCCTGCGGCATGAACGCAATGCGCGGCAGCACGCGCTCCCGCGCATCTCGTACGCGCAGGTCCGTGCCGAGCGCGCTCACTTCGCCGTGCTGCACGCGCTTGACCCCAGCGATGAGACCGAGCAGCGTCGATTTGCCCACGCCGTCCGGGCCGATCAGGCCGATCGTCGTACGCGCGGGCAGGACCAGCGAGACACCGTCAAGCGCGCGTATCGCACCGTATTGGTGCGATACGCCGGCGATGCAGATCGCTTCGCCATCCTTACGAAGCGCCGTGACTTCGCCCTCAAGCGCCATCGCCTAGCTCCCGCGTACGGCGAGTGCCTGGGGCCACGGGCGCGACGGATCGACGCGCACATAGCCTTCGCCGGTCATGCCGCCTTTCAGGCGCGAGGCCAGCTTGCGCGCGACGTCGAGCGGCAACTGGAGCTTCACGCGGTACATGAGCTTCGCTCGCTCACTATCGGTTTCGACATACTTGGGCGTGAACTGCGCGTCGTCCGACACATAGCTGATGCGCGCGGCGATGGGCTCGCGAGGGAACGCATCGAGCACGATGCGGGCGTCCGCGCCGATGGCTAGCTTGCCCGCCTGCGGGCCGGGCAGAAAAATCGTGAAGTAAATGTCGTCGGGATTGAGCATCGACACCACGCGGCCGCCTGCTGGGAGCACCGTGCCCACCTCGACGACGCGATATTCGACGCGCCCCGCGAGCGGCGCGCGCACGATCGTGTCGTTGAGCACGGCTTGCATCCGCGCGACCTGGGCATCGGCCTCCGCTATGGCGGACTGCGCTTCGGCGCGTGCCGCGCGCGCGGCGCTTTCGCCCGCCTGCGCGCCTTCCAGCGCGAGACGGCGGCGATCGCGCTCGACTGGCGAAATCTGCGCATCGTCGAACAGTTTGGTGGCCTGCGAAGATTCGAGCTGCGCGAGGCGCACCTGAGCGCCGCTTGCGTCGAGCTGGGCGGCGGCGCGGGTCGCGGCGTCCGCCGCGCGTTCGCGGATGGCCTTCGCCGCGTCGAGCTGGGCGCGCAGCTCGACGTTGTCCTGACGGGCAACAACGGCGCCCGCTGCGAGCACGTCGCCCTCGTGCACCGGAAGGTCGACGATACGGCCGCCGTATTTCACCGCCACATCGACGCGCGCGAGTTCGAGCCGACCGTTCGCTTGCGCAACGTTATCAGGTAGACCACGCCCCTGGTTGCGCTGCCAGACGACGGCGGCACCGATCGCCGCAACACTCGCGACTGCTGCGAGCGTCCAGACAAGCTTCTTGTTCATCAACTACCCTGCGTAGCGTGTTGAATGTGCCCCATGACATTCGCGCCATGAATATACGCTGGCCGCCGATTTCACGGCGCGCGAATGGCCGGCTATGACGCGAGAGGGCGCAAGAGGGCGCAAGAGGGCGCAAGAGGGCGCAAGAGGCATGGCCATTCGGTGTGCGATTGATCGCCCTCCGCCTAGCTAAACCAGCCCCGCCGCCTCGCGCAGCGTGCCGCCGTCAAGGAGTTCGATGGCGCGCGGGCCCCTGCGCGGAATCGCGCCTTCCGCTTCGAGCGCATTGAGCGCACGGCTCACCGTTTCGATCGTCAACCTTGCCACCACCGGGTTGCGCGCTCACGTGCTCGACCCACGACAGGACGCCCGCGCGCCGCGCGCCGGGATGCTGCCTGGAGACGATAACGGCGACTCTGCGACGAGCGCAGCTCATGGCATAGTCTGCACAACAAGCCGCTGTTCAGGTGTGAATCACGTTCGAGTATCGCCTCTAAAGCCTTGACGGGAATCTGTACGCAAGCAATGGGGGAACCCGCCTGCGCGGTCGCGAAAGAGTTTCTGCAAGCGGTTGCTGCCGAAGCGAACGATCCGAATCGTTCGATTGCCGAAGTGGCCCGCACGGATAGCCAGCGATTTCGTAAAGGTGAATTACTGCGCCACGCATTTATCCGGTCGGCGCTCACGTAGATGATCTCTCTGGCTGATCGCGGGATTTTCAAAGGGAAATCGAATTCGGTAGTTCGATTGACGCGTCACGAATTTGCGTAGCGCCAGCAAACCATCGACGTCATTTCAGAAGAGCAGGAACCATAAGATGAAACTCAGAGGTTTAGTCAGTGCGGCAAGCCTGGTTGCGGTTTTTGCCTGGAGCAGCCACGCGCAAGCTCAAGATAACAGTGCGCAAGCGCCGCAAGCTGCGTCACAACCGGCGTCACAACCGGCGTCCCTCACGAAAGCCCAACGCAAGGCTCAACGTCAAGCCGACCGAAAGCTGGCGAGAGCGGTTCGCGAAGCACTCACTCATACGAAGGGTTTGCAGACGGCTCAGATTAATGTGCTGTCCAAGAGCGGCAACGTCTCGTTGGTGGGCTCGCTGCCGGACGAAACGCAGATCCAGCTGGCTGGCGAGGTCGCCCAATCCGTTCCGGGCGTCGTGAAGCTGACTAACATGTTGCATATACGCGAAGCCGGACATTGATCGAGTGTCCCTGTCTTGTTTCCACGTACAGCAAGTCATGCGGCGATCAATCCGGCCTCGCAGTCGACAGGCGTATGGAAGTCGATTGATGTGTGCAGGCGTTGCCGATTGCAACAGGCTTCGGTCCAATCGACGATGCCCAAGCGATCTTGGGCACTTGTTTCGTAGTGAAGCTGATAGATTCTTTCGACTTTAAGCGTCTTAGAGAAACTCTCCGTCGAAGCGTGATGCCACGCTGTTGAGGTGCGTGTAAAACTGACCCACATGTTCATACCTGCCTGGACGCCCAGGCAGGAGAACCGACGTGATTACGGTGAGCATGTTGGCAAAGGTTCGGCGGATGCATTGCCGCGATGGCGTCCCGCTGAGGGACATCTCCCGGCGTACCGGCCTGTCACGCAACACCATACGGCGATGGCTGCGTGAGCCTCCATCAATCGGTGAGCCGAAGTATCCGAAACGAGACAGCAGCAGCGTTGTCGACTCATGGTCGGAGCCGTTGCGTCTTTGGCTTCTGGCGGATACGCGAAGGCCGAATCGCGAGCGGCGCTCGGCAAAGCGCTAGGTGTCGGAGCCGCCCGCCAGAATGAGGCCTTTTCGGCCAGTCGCTGTGATCATGATGCCCTCGCTGCCAGGAGAAGAACGGTAAGCGGGCCGGCCGGTGCCGGCGACGTGATTTCAATCGCGCTCGATGGCTCTCGCCACGACGACGAGGCCGCCCGCGTAGGCTGCTGCGATGACGGCGAAGCCGGCGGCGGTGGCGTGACCAGGATCGACGAACGCATGCAGGATCACCGATGCGATCGCGACGCCGACGAGCGAACCGATCTGCCGGCTCGCATTGAGCGATGCGGCGGCGAGGTTGGCGTCCTCGGGGCGGGCCGCGTGCATGACGACGAGGTTCATCGCCGGGATGGCCTGGCCGGCGCCGAAGTTGGCGATACCGATGATGAGCGCGAGGGCCGGGTAAGGCAGTGCGTCGATGCCGACGAGCGCGGCGCTGCCGAGCGTCGCGAGTCCGAGCCCGGCGAGCAGCGTGCCGCGCGGACCGAGTCGTCGGCTGACGCGCGCGGAGGCGAGATTGCCGATGCCGAACATCGCCATCAGCGGGAATAGCTGAAAGCCCGTCACGAGCGCGCTCGATCCGCGTTCCTGCTGCAAATAGAGGCTGATCAGAAAGATCTCGGCGAGGATGCCGAAGTTGATCGCGAGCCCGAGCAGGCTGCCCGCCACGAAACGCCGTTCGCCGAGCAGCGCGCGCGACAAAATGCGGTGACGCGCGTAGCGTTCGCGCAGCGCGAAGGCGGCCGTGGCCGCGACGGTCGTCAGCGCGCAGGCGAGGATGGCGGGCGAGGTCCAGCCGAGCGTCGGGCCCTGGATCAGCGTGAGGCTCAGCGCGCCGAGCGTGAGCGCGGCGAGCAGATGGCCCGCGCCGTTGAGCGGTCCGGCATGGCGCGGCGAGCGCGCGACATGGCGCTGCGTGAGCCACAGGCCCGCGATGCCGACCGGCAGATTCACCCAGAAGATACTGCGCCAACCGATCGCATCGACGAGCACGCCGCCGACGCACGGCCCGAGCGCCATCGCCGCGGACACCAGCGCGCCCCAGATGCCGATCATGCGCGTGCGCAGCGGACCGGGTGGAAACGCCTGGGTCAGCAGGCTCAGGGAACTCGGCATGAAGAGCGCCGCGCCGCCGCCTTGCAGCAGACGCGCGGCGATCAGCGCGGCGGGCGTCGTGGCGCTCGCGCACAGCACCGAGGCCGCGACGAACAGCGCCAGGCCAATCAGGTAGAGGGTCTTCGAGCCGTAGCGGTTGGCCAGCGCGCCGCCGAACAGCAGCAGCGCGGCGAAGCTGAGCGCGTAGGCGTCGACGATCCAGACGAGCGTCGTCAGCGAAATCGCGAGACTCGTCTGCATCGCCTTGAGCGCGACGTTGACGATGGTGACGTCGAGCATCGCCATCACGAAGCCGCATGCGAGCGCCACCATGATCGTCGCCGGGCGCGCGCCGGTCGGCGCGAGCGTTGCGGGCGTGGCAGGCGTTTTCGCCGAGGCCGGATTCACGCCGCTCTCCCGCCGAGATAGAGCCGCCGCATCTCGTCGCTGTCGAGCAGGGCGCGCGCCGGGCCTTCGAGGGCGACGCGGCCCATCGTCAGCACGATGCCGCGATCGGAGATGCGCAGCGCCTCGATCGCGTTCTGCTCGACCATCAGCACGCCGATGTGCTCGGCGTCACGCATCCGCACGATCGCGTCGAACACCTCGTCGACCATTTTCGGCGACAGGCCCGCCGAGGGCTCGTCGAGCAGCAGCATGGCGGGACGCGGCATCAACGCGCGCGCGAGCGACACGATCTGCCGTTCGCCGCCCGACAGCGCGGCGGCGGGCGTGCGGTAACGGCGGCGCAGCACCGGGTACTGCTCGCACAGTTCGTCGATGCGCGCCTCGCGAGGAAACGACGACATCCCCTGGCCGCCGAGCATCAGGTTCTCGCGCACGGTGAGCGCGCCGAACACGTTGTCGGTTTGCGGCACGTAGCCGACCCCGTGCAGACGCACCTTGCGATGCACCGGCTCGCGCGCGAGGTCGACGCCTTGCAGCTTGACCGTGCCGGTGCGCGGCAGCAGGAAGCCCGCGATCGCCTTGAGCAGCGTGGACTTGCCGCAGCCGTTCGGGCCGAGGATCGAGACGATCTCGACCGCGCCCACGCTCAGCGACACGCCGTGCAGAATATCGACGCCCGGCGTATAGCCCGCGACGAGTCCATCGACTTCGATCATGACGCCTCCAGCGGCTGGCGGGCGGCGTGCGCGCGGCCCAGGTACGCATCGAGCACGCGCCGGTTGCGCTCCAGCTCGGCGGGCTTGCAGTTGGCGATGGCCGAGCCGCGATCGAGCACGACGCAGCGGTCGCACAGTTCGCGGATGAAATGCATGTCGTGCTCGATCACCATCAGCGTCACGCCGAGCCGGTGGATGCGCCGCAGCTCCGCCACCAGTTCGCCGCGCAGGTTCGGATGGACGCCCGCCGTCGGTTCGTCGAGCAGCAGCAGCTTCGGCTCGGTCATCATCGCGCAGGCAATACCGAGCAGTTTCTTCTGGCCGCCCGAGATCGACGCGGCGGGCAGTTGCGCGACGGCGCTCAGCTTCAGTTCGTCGAGCAAGGCGCGCGCGCGTGCGCGGGTCGCGTCTTCGAGCGCGCGCATCGTGCGCCCGCGCAGCAGCGCCGCGCCGAGCCCGTGACGCTCGGACGACGCGGCCATCGTCAGTTCGAGCACCGACATGCGCGCGGGCATCGACGGCAACTGAAACGTGCGGCGGATGCCGAGCTGCGCAATGCGCTGTGGCGTGAGCCGGTCGATGCGGCGGCCGTCGAAGCGGATTTCGCCGCCCGCGAGCGGCGCGAAGCCCGTGACCGCGTTCAGCACCGTGCTCTTGCCGGAGCCGTTCGGGCCGAGCAGGCCGACGATTTCGCCCTGGCCGACCGACAGCGCGAGCCCGGACAGCACCGTATTGCCGCCGTAGCGGATGGCGATGCCATCCAGTTCGAGGAGCGCGCTCATGAGTGGATCTCCAGACGTTCGGGCAGCAGGCCGCGCGGCCGCCAGAGCAGACAGGCGAGCAGCATCAGCCCGACGAGGCCGAGCCGCACCGCGCCCGCCAGATCGCTGCCCACGCCGAACCAGTCCTTGAGAAACGGCGCGAGCGAATACACCGCCTGCACCAGCACGGCGCCGACCAGCACGCCCGCGTTGCTGCCGAGCCCGCCGACCATCACGATGGTCCAGAGCGCGAAGGTTTCGGACGAAAGCATCGTGTCGGGCCCGACATAGCTGATGTACCAGGTCAGCAGTGCGCCCGCGAGCGCGGCAGGCAACGCCGCCGCGACGCTCGCGCGCGTTTTCAGCGAGAGCGGATCGTAGCCGAAGCACACTGCCAGCGCCGGTTCCTCGCGCATGACCTTCAGTGCGCGGCCGAAGCGGCTGCGCACGATGCGCCGGTAGCCCGCGTAGACCAGCGCGAGACACGCGGCCGTCACGGCGAGAAACGCGAGATCGGCCCATGGCGCGGCGAGTCCGCCAAAGAGCGGCGCGATGCCGCCGATGCCCTGCGCGCCGCCCGTGAGCCAGGTTTCGTTGAGCGCGACGGTGCGCAGGATCTCCGCGACCGCGAGCGTGGCGATGCCCCAGTAATCCGATGACAGCATGCGGCCCAGCCGTGCGATCGCCACGGCCAGCACGCTGGCGGCGGCGAGGGCGAGCAGCACGGCCACCGGCAGCGGCCAGCCGAGCTGCGACGCGATCCCGGCGGCGTAGGCGCCGAGTCCCGCGAACGCGATGAAGCCGAAATTCACCATGCCCGCGTAGCCGGCCTGCAGGTTGAGTCCGAGCGCCATCATCGCGGCGAGGCACGCCGAGGTCAGCAGATGGATCAGGAAACTAGACACGCCGCACCTCCCGGTCGAAGATCCCGTACGGCCTGAACATCAGCGCGACGAGCAGAATCAGGAACGACACCGCGCTGACGTAGGTGACCGGAAAGACCAGCGATCCGTGCCCGGTCAGCGCGCCGAGGTCGGTGTCGAGCATCACGGTTTCGGCGAGGGCGATCAGCAGCGCGCCCGCCGCCGCGCCGAGCGGATTGCCGAGGCCGCCGAGGATCGCCGCCGAGAACACCGGAATCAGCAGGTTGTTGCCGAGATTGACGTGCACGCTTTCGGTGAGCCCGAGCATCGTGCCGCCCAACGCCGCGAGCACGCCGCTCGCGAAGGTGATGACGTTGGTGACGCGTTGCGCGTCGATGCCGGTGGCGAGCGCGAGCGGCCGGTTCGACGCCAGCGCGCGCATCGAGCGCCCGATATCCGTGCGGTACAGCAGCACGGAAAACAGCAGCAGGGTCAGCGCGCCGCAGAGGATCGAATCGAGTTGCGCGCGCGAGATCGCGACGTCGCCGATCAGCAGCGGCGGCGTCAGATCCTGCGCGTATTGCAGCGGCCGCGAACCCGCGGTGCCGAGCACGAGCGCGACGGCGATCAGCGACACCGCGAGCGAGCCGATCATCGCGACCGCGCTCCCCGAGCGCAGCAGCCGCGCGAACACGAACACGTTGAGCAGCACCGCGAGGCAGCCGACCAGCGCGCACGATGCCGCGGCCGCGAGCACGAGCGGCAAGCCCGCGCGTTCGAAGCCGAGCGAGGCGAACGCGCCGAGCATCGCGTACTGCACGTGGGCGATGTTGGGAAAGCGGATCAGCGAATACAGCGTGGACAGCCCGATCGAGACGAGCAGCAGGTCGGAAGTGCGGATCAGGACGTCGAGCAGAAACTGCAGCATGGCGTTCTCCGTGGAAGGCGGGCGTGGACGCTTACTGGGCGACGACCGCCTGCTTGAAGACCACTTTCTCGTAGGGCTGGACGGCGCGCTGACCGTCGCCGTCGAAGGCGATGTCGCCCGTCACGCCGTCGTAGCCTTTGCCGATCGCGGCCATCGCGGTGCGGATCTTCGCCGGGTCGGCGGAATGCGCGCTGTTGATCGCGGCCGCCGCGAGCATGGTGGCGTCGTAGGCGTAGCTGCCGAACGCGGAGCGCGGCGCTTCCTTGTAGGCGCTCTGGTAGGCGTCGGCGTAAGCTTTCGCGGTGCCGCCGAGCGCGCCCACTTCGAGACCGATCTGGCCTTGCGCGATCTGCGGCGGCGTATCGCTCGTGCACATCGTCAGATAGATGCCGTACCACGGCGTCTTGTTGAGCTGCATTTCGTAAGCCTGACGATTGAGCGTCGCGGCTTCCTGGCCGTAGGCGCTGTACACGTAGGCGTCCGGTTTCGCGCGCGCCGCCTGTTCCAGTTCGCGGCGATAGGTCGATTGCCCCTCGGTGTACAGCACCTGCGAGACCACGGCGCCGCCGAGCGCCTCGAAGCGCTTCTTGAACTCGCCCGCGAGCCCCTGGCCATAACCGTTGTTCGGCGCGATGAAAGCCACGCGGTGCAGATTGCGCGCGTAGACGTCCTGCGCGGCGAAACGCGCCGAGAGATCGTCGAGACCGATCACGCTGAACGAACCCGCGCCGATCTTGCGCACCTGCTGGCTCGACGAGCCGATATTGACGTGCACCTCGCCCTGTCTGACAAGGAACTGGCCGATTGGAATCGTCACCGACGAGGAGAACTCGCCGAGCACGACGGGCACGTGATCGACGGTGGCCAGCTTGCGCGTGGCGTCGAGCGCGGTGTTGGCCGTGCCGCCGGAATCCTCGACGCGCACTTTGAGCTTCTGGCCGAGCACGCCGCCTTGCGCATTGATCTTCGCGACCGCGAGTTCGATGCCGCGCCGCTGATCTTCGCCGATCGACGCGCTCGATCCGCTCAACGGCAGCACGGCGCCGAGTTCGACGTCCGCCCAGGCACTCGACGCGCAAAGCTGCCACGCCACGACGGCTCCGACACTCCAGCGAAACAGGTTCATCGTTTTCTCCTTCTCCGGTTGAGTATTGAACGCTGTTTAAAATACAAAAGTGTCTACAGAATTGCTGATCAAAAATACTTGCGCGAGAAATTTTTCGGGAATTTATTCCCGCGTCGATGTCGTTATGAAATATCCATAAATTCCCTTAAATAGCGCACTTTTATGCACTCGTAGGATTCCTGCTCGCACCGATCTGGACGGCTTGCACAGACGTGGAGCAAGGGCGGATTTTTATTGAAAAAGTGTATACAGCTTTGAATTATGAGTGCTAGCATCGGCCTCAACTTACCTGTCCCGAAAGGAGATGGCCGGATGGAAATCAAGCGTTTTGAAACGGGCGAGCGGATGAGCCAGATGGTGATCGCGGGCGGTTTCGCGTTTATCGCGGGGCAGGTCGCGGACGATACATCGCTCGATGTCGCGGGCCAGACCCGCCAGATTCTCGACAAGCTCGACCGCCTGCTCGAACTGGCGGGCGGCGACAAGCGCCTGATCGTCTCCGCGAGCATCTGGCTGGCGGACCATCGCAGCTTTGCGGAGATGAACAGCGTCTGGGACGCCTGGGTGCCGAAGGGACAGGCGCCCGCGCGCGCCTGTGTCGAGTCGAAGCTGGCGTTTCCGCCGTACACGGTCGAGATCGCAGCGATTGCGGCAATCGGAGCGGCGGCTCCCGGAGCAGCGGCTCCCGGAGCGCCCGCATGAAAACCATCGTGCTCGGTGGCGGGATCGTCGGCGTGACTACGGCCTACTTTCTGGCGAAGGCGGGGGACGAAGTGGTGGTGCTCGATCGGCGTGACGGTGTGGCGCTCGAAACGAGCTTCGCGAATGCCGGTTTGATCGCGCCGGGGCATTCGTACACGTGGGCGTCCCCGCGCGCGCCGAAGATACTGCTCAAGTCGCTGTTCATGGAAGGCCAGGCGCTGCGCCTCAAGCCGAAGGCCGACTGGCGCATGTGGGCGTGGTGCTGGCTGTTTCTGCAAAACTGCACCGCCGAACGTTCGCGCCGCAATACGTCCATCAAGGTTCGCCTGTGCCGCTACGCGCAGCAGCAACTGCAACAGGCCACGCGCGACGAAGGGCTCGCGTACGACCGCATCAGCGGCGGGCTGCTGTATCTGTATCGCGATCCTGCTTCGTTCGAGCGCGGCGTCGCGAATATGTCGATTCTTTCCGATAACGGCTTGCCGCTGGAAACGCTAGACCGTCAGGCGGCGATTGCGCGCGAACCCGCGCTCAAACGCGGCGGCGACGATATCGCCGGCGCGATCTATTGCCCGAGCGACGAAAGCGGCGACGCGCATCTGTTCACGCGTGCGCTGGAGCAGCGTTGCCGCGAGATGGGCGTCGATTTCCGCTTCGGCACCGCCATCGACGGCATCCGTGCAAACGGCGACGCGATCGACTACGTACAAACCGCGCAGGAACGGCTCAAGGCCGACCGCTACGTGCTCGCGCTCGGCTCGTACTCGCCGCTTCTCGCACGCGAGCTGGGCTATCGCTTGCCGATCTATCCGGTGAAGGGCTATTCGGTCACGCTGCCGGTCGACGATACGCACGACGCGCCCACGCTCGGCGGCGTCGAGGAAAACCAGCTGGTCGCGTGGGCGCGCTTCGGCCAGCGTTTGCGCCTGACGGCGACCGCCGAGTTCTGCGGTTATGACACGGCGCACACGCCCGCCGACTTCACGCACATGCTGGCGACCGCGCGCGCCTTGTTTCCGAACGGCGCGGACTACGCGCGGCCTTCCTACTGGGCCGGACTGCGGCCGATGACGCCGGAAGGCACGCCGCTGATCGGCGCGACGCGGCATCGCAATCTCTTTCTCAACACGGGGCATGGTCATATGGGTTGGACCATGTCGTGCGGCACCTCGAAAATCCTCGCCGACCTGATGAACGGACGGCAGCCCGAGATCGACATCACAGGGATGACACTACAGTGAGCGAACTTCTATCGAATCGCATCGAGCCCGGCGTGGAGGCCTACGCGCGCTTCGGCTTCACGCTCGACGCCGGCATTGCTTCGCGCGCGGCGATCGGCCTCGTCGTGCTCGCCACCGACCACACGATCGAATACGAATGGCGGCACATGCTCGCGCTCGACGGCGTGGCGTTCTACGAGAGCCGCGTGGCGAACTCGGCGGAGATCACGCCCGAGACGCTCGCGGAAATGGACGGCCGGATCGCGCCTGGCGTCGAACTGATCCGGCCAGGCGAGCATCTCGACGTGGTGGCATTCGGCTGCACGTCGGCGTCGATGGTGCTCGGCGAGGAGCGGGTTTTCGAGCGGATCCGCGAAGCGCGCCCCGGCATTGCGTGCACGACGCCGATCACAGCGGCGCGAGTGGCGCTCGGTGCGCTCGGTGCGCGCGGCGTGGCGCTCCTCACGCCTTACGAACGACCCATCAACGAGGCGATGGCCCGTTACCTGCGCGAGCGCGGCGTCGACATCGTGCGCATGGGGTCGTTCGAGCATCGCGACGACAACGAAGTCGCACGCATCGACCGCGCCTCGCTGGAGCAGGCGGTGGCCGGGCTGGCGAGCGATCCGGCGGTCGATGCCGTGTTCGTGTCGTGCACGAGCCTGCGGCTGGCCGATGCGATCGCCGGACTCGAAACGCGGCTTGGCAAGCCGGTTTTGTCGAGTAATCATGCATTGGCGTGGCACGCGCTGCGGCTTGCGGGCGTGCACGACACGCTGCCCAGGTTCGGCCGTTTGTTCACGGTTTGACGCGCGGTGCGCGGGAAGTCCGGCAGGGTAGTTGATAATGAGCGGTTACAGGTCGATTCAGGAGACGAAATGGCAGCGAATTCCGTGATGACGCGGAACCTGCGTCCCGGTGTGCGGGACTCCGTCGCGCCGAAGCGCACGGGGATGACGGTCAACGAGATTTACGAGCAGTTGAAGCAGATGGCGGTGCTGTACGAGATCCGGCCGGGCGAACGGGTCAATGAACTCGAACTGGCCGAGCGTCTGGATGTGAGTCGCACGCCGATTCGCGAAGCGCTCAACCGGCTGGTGGCGGAAAACCTGCTGGCGTTCGTGCCGAACCGTGGATTCTTCATTCGGGAACTGGACGGTAAGGACGTGTTCGATCTCTTCGAATTGCGGCGCTCGATCGAATCCACGGCGGTGATGCTCGCCTGCGAGCGCGCGTCGGACAACGATATCAAGGCGCTGCGCCGCTTCTGGAAGCAGGTGATGAAAAGCGCCGGGCGCATGTCGTCGGACGAACTGGTGGTGAAGGACGAACAGTTCCATCTGGAACTGGCCGCGATGTCGGGCAACGTCGAGATCGGGCGGGTACTGCAAAGCATCAACGCGCGCATTCATTACGTGCGCTGGGTGGACGTCGATCAGCGCCGCAACGAGGCGTTCACCGAGCATCTGCAGATTCTCGACGCGCTCGCCGAGCGCGATGCCGCACGTTGCATGGCGCTGACGGATACGCATATCCGCTGGCGCATGGAGGAAATCACCCGCGTCGTGCATGCGAGCGTGGTGAAGCTCTACGCAAAATAACGGGCGCACCGAATGCGCCCGACGCGTTCCATCGAGACAGCAGTCGTCAAAAGGAGGAAGCGGCCGTCCGTGCATCGGGCGGCCTGACCGTCACTTTGACCGGGAGACGTTCATGAAATATGGAACGTTGATTACGCTGTTCAAACCGAGCGCGGAGCAGGCCGACCATCTGCTCCGTTTGCCTGCGCTGAGTCCAGTGGTCGTCGCGGTCGACAATTCTCCGCACGCGGATACCGCGCTGCATGCGCGCCTTGCCGCGCAGGGCGTCGACGTGATTGCCAATCACAATCGCGGCGGTATTGCCGGTGCATTCAACGCTGGCGTCGAATTTCTGATCCGCCGCGGCTGCGATGTGTTTTTCCTTTTCGATCAGGATTCGACGGTTCCCGACGACTACTTTCACCGCATGCTGCTCGGATGCGCCTCGGTGGGCGACCCGCGCTTTCTGGTGGGCCCGCGCATTTTCAATCTGAATGTTCAGCGCGATTTACCGCTCTTTACCGTGCGCCGCTGGTCGGCGCAGATCGAGCCGATTCGCGATGGCGCGCACGGGCTGCAACCGTGCGCGGTGATTATTTCTTCCGGTACGGCGATTTCACTCGAAGCGTTCCGGGCGCTGGGGCGTTTTCGCGAAGACTTCTTTATCGACCATGTCGACGCGGAGTATTGCATGCGCGCACAGGCGCATGGCGTACCCGTGTGCGTGAATGCGGATGTGTCGCTGCCGCACGAACTCGGCAAGCCGACGCCGGGACAGCACTGGCCGCGTGTCGATATTTTCGATCAGAGCGCATTGAGGCATTACTACGCGGCGCGCAACTGCATTCTGGTCGCGCGCGACTACTGGCACAGCTATCCGGCACTGGCGCTGATCAATCTGATCACGCTGAAACATCTCGCGTTCGTGCTGCTGCACGGCCAGCAAAAGCGCATGAAACTTCACGCGATTCTCTGCGGTATCGGCGACGGTCTGCGGGGTAAATACGGTCGCGTGTGAAGTCGTAGCGATTCGGTCCGATTCCACCGAATCCATGAATGAATAAAAAATGGAATCGATTATTTAGTATGTCATCCTAATCTAACGAGGAAGGGAATCGAGATGAATGCAACGAAGTCGATCAAGCGTCGCTATACGGGTGCCTATTCCGTCGCGCCGACCATCTTTACCGAGTCGGGCGCGCTCGACCTCGAAGGGCAGAAACGTTGTGTCGATTTCATTATCGACGCCGGCGCGGACGGCCTGTGCATACTCGCGAATTACTCGGAACAGTTTTCGCTGACCGACGACGAACGCGCGCTGCTGACGACGACGATTCTCGATCACGTCGCGGGGCGAGTGCCGGTGATCGTCACAACCACGCATTTCAGTCCGGCAATCTGCGCGGCGCGCAGCCGCGCGGCGCAAGAGGCGGGCGCGGCGATGGTGATGATCATGCCGCCTTACCACGGCGCGACGATCCGTTGCAACGAAGCCGCAATCGAGCGCTTCTTCACCGAAGTGTCGGACGCCATCGAGATTCCCATCATGTACCAGGACGCGCCGATGAGCGGCACCTCGGTGTCGGCGGCGTTTCTGGCGCGGCTCGCGCGCGATATCCGCAATCTGTGCTACTTCAAGATCGAGGTGCCGCAATCGGCGGCGAAGTTGCGCGAATTGATCGAGCTGGGCGGCGACGCGATCGAAGGGCCGTGGGACGGCGAAGAAGCGATCACGCTACTGGCCGACCTGGATGCGGGCGCGACGGGCAGCGTGCTGGGCGGCGGCTATCCGGACGGGCTGCAGCCGATCCTGAAAGCGCATCTCGCCGGGAGCCGCGACGAGGCCGTGGCGGCCTATTCGCGCTGGCTGCCGCTCATCAATTATGAAAATCGGCAGTGCGGTTTGATCGCCTGCAAGGCGCTGATGATGGAGGGGGGCGTGATCGCGTCCGATGCGGTGCGCCGGCCGCTCGTGCCACTGCATCCGGCGACGCGCGCGGGGCTGATCGAGATCGCCCGGCGACTCGATGCGCAGGTGCTGCGCTGGGCGCATTGAGGTTGGTGGCTGGCGCGATGTGGTGAAGTCTCGCGCAAGCTTGTTGAAGATGACGTGGGCGCCGGGCATGTTGGACTTGCTCGGCGACGACGAAGCACAGTCAGGCTGACCGGCATCAAGCAGATCCGGCAGCGGCTGAACACCTTGATATCCGTTCCGATGCCGGACTCATATCCGATCCCTGGCGCGGACTGGCTGGCCCTGATTCGTGCGGGAAGGCGAGCCGGAGGCCCTACGGTTATCTCCCTGAGCCTGAATCGCTTGCGCGACCTGAAGCACATGACTCAGCCGTTTGTGCTCAACCACAACGCCCTGATTTGCGCGACGTCAGCCCAGCCGCGCCAGATTCCCGGTATCGGATCACCAGCCGCTCGATCAGGCGCACCGTTAGTCCCAGCCGCTCAGCCGCCAGGCCTGGCTTGAGCCGCGCCTCGGTCACCGCCTGGATGACCTTGAACCGGTCAACTTCGCGCATCGTCATCGTGATCGTCCCAGTCGCGTTCATCGCTGGCGCTCCATGTGGATGTCCGGCACTCAACCTACACAGAACACGACATTTCTATTTAGCGGAAACCCGACATTTCTATTTAGGACCCACACTGAAAAGTGCGATAATTTATCTTATGTTAAATTGTAAATCGTCAAAAATTGGAGGGACGTCAACGCCGGCGCAGCCTCGCGGGGACCATGCCCGCACTGTCCAGCAGCGCGATGCCCTTCTCGGCCAGCGTTTCGTGATCGGCCACGAAGGTACACACGAGCACACTTGTGCCAACGGCCATAGCGGCGATCGGCGGCAACGAGAAAGGTGTGGAGGCCGACGACGCACGATCGCGCGATCGGCACAATCTCGAAGCCGAGAATTTGCCGAGTCTGCCGCACGACGATTCCTCGAACCAGCTCGCCGCGCCCCGGTGGCCTGAAATCTGCACGTTCCCGCTGATGAAGTTGACAGCGCGTTGCGTATGAGCTGAACCGTTGCTCACGCAGATTCTAGGTGTTGCGTCGACCGGTTGAATCCGCCACGGGTATAGGTCAGCAACCGCGCGTGATCGGGCAGTCATGGTTCGGTATGCACGCCGTCATCCGCAGTGACTCTGCCGTAGTTATGTTCAGTAGTTGTATTGGATGAATTAGTGGCGTTGCGCGATTCGGTGTTGGTGTCGTTCGCGCTGGCCGTTGCGGTGCCTCGGACCTCGTTTCCCGCACGGACGTCCGGCGACGCATGTGCAACTGGCGAAGCGGCCTGCGTGGAAGCACTGGAGGCCACGGCAGTCGAACCGCCGCCACCATCGCCACAGCCGTTCAGGCAAATAGTCGCGAGAACAGTAAATGCGCCACGGCGCACAGTCTGGAAGCACGGTTTCATCGGCAATATCAAGTTTTCATATGGAATCCAGAGTATAGGATCGCGCTTTCCGTCAGCGACGACACATGCGATGCCGATTTGCGAAATCATTGCGCTCACAATTATATGCGCCGCAATTTCAGATATCTCTCATGGTGAGTGTGCACACGATCCCCCTACCCTTGACGCCGGTACTTCTCGTGCCTTCCCCCGTCAAACGTCCAACAATAAATCAGGAACGTCATGCAAATTCCCGTGAATTCTCCGCAGCGCGACAGGATGCGGACAGTGAAATCCGTCTGTGTGCTGGTTGCAACCATGATGTCGAGTACCGGTGCATTCGCCTATCCGTCTGGATGGCCCTCGACGGCGACCATCCCGTATAACCTGGGAGGGTCACTGGAAGGCAGGTACACCGACAGCAGCGGCAAAACATACGACGGGACAGGGTATGTCGTCGTCGTTATCGATGGGGCATTCGGCACGGGCAACCCAGTGTTCAGGGATGCGAATGGTAAAAGCAAAATTCCTCTCGAAGCGTGTTTTGGTGAACCGCTGAGCGCTGCCTGGCCGAGTCTTTGCAAGACTACGACCTGGGTAAGCCGCCCTTTGCCTGGCAACCCTTCCGCTGGGTATTTTTTTAGTTCGCTTTCTGGCGCGTCGACGCCTATGGACGCCCCCGACAACTTCTGTCGCGACACGAACAATCCGTCAACGCCCCAGTATTGCCATTACTACCATGGCTCCGCCACGGCGGGAATCGTCGTTGGCCAGCCCACGATACGGTGGGATGGGGACGCCAAAATGACCTACACGGGCGTGGCACCGGGGGCAAATGTCATCACGCTCAAGATTGGTGGCGGAACGGGCTCCGATGGTCCGATGGGGTGGCCGATCAATTCAGTCGTGGATGCGCTGAATTACGTCTACACGGCGTTGCTGCCTCGTGGAGACGTTGGATCAAAAATTGTCGCTGTCAATATTTCTGCCTCCGGCTCCTCCATAGCGGGTACCCTGGCGTGTTCGACGGGCGGTGACGGCGACAGGATCGACGCGGTTGCAGGCCTGCTTAAGCAGAAAGGCGTCGCCGTGGTGATGGCAGCGGGCAACGATGCGGTAAACGGAACCGGCAGATGGAACTGTGGCAGCAATGTTATACCTGTCGGTGCAACAGGTATAACCACGCCCGCAACACCCACCACCTACACGAACATATCCCAACGAGTCAGCCTGTTTGCTCCGGTGGGTACAGGCGACCGTGAGAGCGGTGATCTGGTACTTGCCCCGTGGGCAAACGCTGGCTCTTTCTATGTCTGGGGCACATCGTTTGCGTCCCCCCAGGTGACCGGGGCGTTTGCCGTCCTGCGCCAGAAATTCGGCACGGGACCGTCTGTCGATGCACTGGTCAATCTCATGGCTCGCACCGGCACGCCTTTGACGGGGGCGCGTGCCGGACTCGCGGCACAGGGAGCGTCAGTACTGAACATCAAGGCAGCGCTTAACGGCTCCCCTGTGGAATCGCCGGTGGCTCGATGAAGCGTAAATAGCGCCCGGCGATAAAACTGACGCCAGCGCGGGGTCTTCCGGGCAGCGCTGGCGATCAGCCCGGATTCGGTGCGTGGCGCAGTGCGGCCCTGATCGATTCGTTATCGTGCTTGTTGATGATTTCGTACTCGGGCGTGTTGCGCTGCGAGACGCCTACCGCGAGCAGGCATGTGGTCACAGCCTGCGGCGTCATCCAGCGCATGTCCTTCGTCTCATAACCGGCGAGTACTTCGTAGATCGCGCCCGACTGCATGGTGAAGCGCTGATTCCCTTCGTCGCGGTTGACCAGCATATCTTCGGTGCAGGTCGAGGCAAACGATGGGGCCGCAGCAAACAGCAGCGCGGAAAAGCTCGTGAATCGCTTCATTGTCGGTCTCCGTCGAAGGGAGCGATCAGACTGACAGCCGATGCCGGTGCTGTCTCTACGGAATTTCTGAATTCAGGCTAGCCGTGGCTTCGATCGTATCCTGAAGGTTTGGAGACGACGCACTTTCCGTACATTGAATGGTATGCGATACCTTGTAAGCAATTGCGGGCTTTCCGGTGATCGTCGTCTCAGGATTGACGATGAAATGGGGATGTGATCGCCCGCATTGACCGCCCTTCCCTTGAACCCTGAGGTTCAGGACTTCTACTACATCGTCACCGAAGTAGTTGCACAGATCGAATCCGTAGTCCCTCGGACTCACGACCGCAGGCACCGCCACCTTTCGGAGACGTTCTGAACTCGCAGTTGCCGCATGCCGGGACACGTTGACATTCCAGCGCTGTGTCGCCATCTCGATCTCCGGTTACTGCGCCAGCGCGCGAATACCCGCATTAAAGTTCACCATCGGCGAACCTGTCTCGTCGATGGTCGTCTTGCGGATCTTGCCCACGAACATCTCATGGGTGCCCAAGGTCGTCGTGTGGATGATGTCGCACTCGACGTTGGCCAACGCGTCGACGAGGATCGGAAGGCCGTCGAGGCCCGAAGCCCATTGCCCATCAGCGAAACGCGGGCGACCCTGCAACTCTTTCAGGAACTTCGTCACTACGTCGTGGTGCGCCTGGCCGAGGATATTGGCGACGAACCTGCCGTGGGTCTTTAGCGGGTCGAGCATCGACGAATCGCGGTGCACGAAAAAACCGACCAACGGCGGCTCGGCCGAAATCGCCGTCAAGCTGGAGACCACCATCCCGTTCGGATTGTTGATGTCGCCCGTCGTGATCGCGGATACGCCCGCAGGAAGCATGCGCATGGCCGCCTTGAAATCGTCGACCGAACTACCGGCCGGATTCCCACTATGCACAACGTGCGCGCGAACCTGCCCCTCTTCGTTGACCCAGTTGAATTTCCGGGCGAAATTCATCATCGATCCAAAGCCGGTCTCCCATTCGGCATCCGCGGCTTTACCGGAGAGGAATCGAATGATCTGGGGATTCACCCAGATGTGATCGTCGTCTGCACGCTGACCGACACGCGCAATGGCCTGCTTCAACATGGAGTCAGGTTGGTCGTCTATCAAAATATCAAATTGATCCAGGCGCGACGGCGCAATCAGCGTAATCGCGCCGCTATTCGTCAAATGTAGACGCATGAACAGGCCTCCATCTTTCGCGCTTATTGATTGGCCACGCCGACATTGACGTTCCGCGCCAGCTCCCTGCGGACAGCCGGAATGATCCTGTCTCCCCAAATCTCGATCTGCCTGAGCATCGTCGCCTGGTCGCAATCGCCAAGTTGAGTTTGGATCGCAATGTGATTGGGCTTCAGAATTTCAATTTCCGTGAGAAGTTTGTCGGTCACTTCATTCACCGAACCCACAGGCAGGTTATGACGCAACTGGTCGAGCGGCATATCGGCCGCGCACGGTGTTTCCTTGACCAGATAGCCGTCGTCCATGTCCATCCGGCGATCCTTCAGCGATTCCGAAATGCGGCGCGACCAGCGTGCCGAATCCAGATATGCGTCGACTTCTGCGTTGCTGTCCGAGGCGAAGCCACACCGTAGAAAGCCGATTTTGGTGCTGCTGAGATCCGTGCCCAGCTCGGAGGACAACGCTTCCAGCCGGCCACGCAGATCGCGCAGCGCGTCGGTGCCGCCGTGCAGAACCGTCGTGAACAGATTCACGTTTTCCCGGAACGCTCGACCCAGCGTACCAGGATTCATCGACGTGATCCAGAGCGGGACTTTCTTCTGCACAGTGCGGATCGCAACCGACGTCGGCAGCATATCGAAATGCTTGCTCTTATACTCGAAAACCTTTTCGTTTAGCCCTTTGTTGAGGATGTCCCACATTTCGTGAAAGATTTCACCGCTGTTCGCCAGATTGCAGCCGAATCGCTCGAATTCGAATTGCTGATAGCCCGATCCGATACCCAGTTCGAGACGTCCTTCGGCGAGCGTGTCAGCAAGACCGATTTCAGCGAGCAGGCGCGCGGGATGATACAGGGGCAAAATGCAGACTGCCGCCCCCAGACGGATCTTCGTCGTTCGGGCTGCTGCGTTGGCGATCGTCATCAGAGGCGACGGCGAGAGCGAGTAGTTGTTGAAGTGGTGCTCCGCGTACCAGGCGGTATCGAAGCCCGCCTGCTCCGCCACGACCGTCTGCTCAATAGTGTTGCGAATGACGCTCTGCGAAGTCTGTGCGTACGAGCGTTGTTGAGCTAAAAGAAAGACACCGAATTCCACGATCTCGACTCCATGATGGATATTGAATTGATGGTTGCTGAACGCTGCACTACTTGATTTAATTCTAGGCAGCCAAACGTCCCTCGGACAATCCGAAAAATCCTCTTTCAGCATTCAAAATCTGACATCAATACATTTAACAATCTGTCTTTAACCTGTAGTAAAGTGCGCTAGCCGGATACTGAATACTCCGTCCCGGATCGCGCCAATGCGTAGCGGCTGGGCCCTTGTCGCGCCTAAAAACTGTGACGAATGCCAAGTCGGGCGACAACCTGCTTGCCAGTCGAGCTATCCGCAATGTTGTCGATGTCGGCTACCGCTCTACCACCTTGTGAGTTCACGCCACGCGCATCCTGGTAGCCAACCGCAACATAGAGAAGCGTGCGCTTCGAAAGATCGTAGGAAGTGCGCGTATAGAACTGATTCGAGTGCTGATTGCCAACCCTTGTGCCATCGGGCCGGTTCACGCCGGTCGAAGTCTGGTAATTCCAGCCTACCGCTGTGGAGAAAAACGGCGACCACATATACTGCGCGCCCAGATCGAAGGTGTTGAATGTGGCCATTCCGCCGTTGAATGCCGTCATCTTGCCGAACTGGGCATTCGACCATGAACCGGCGAACGTCCAGGCGCCCTTCGTGTATTGTGCGGCGATCATCGCAATCTGAAACGATTGCGCGCTTGTATATCCCGCGTCCAGTTGATGGCTTAATAGCGTGCCCGCGCCATTCGACGTGAACCAGCCGGTGCCGTTCGTGGGCCCCGTCGGGTTCTTGAAGAACTCATACGCGGCGCCAACCTTCAGGCCAACGCCGGTATCGTATTGCGCGCCGAAGTTGTATTGCAGGCCATTGGTGAAGTCACCCGAGACGCCACCGATAGCCAGGCCGCCGCCGAACGTCAGGCCCTTGATTTTTGGGCTCAGGTAGCGGATCGAATTATTCTGGCGCAGGTTGATTGCGGCATTGTCCAGATCGCCCGCGTGCATGGCGGCGCCGTTCGAGGCCAGCGCACCTGCGTCGAGCATCATCGTGAAGTTGTTCACCGAATCATACTGACGACCGACCGTCACTTGACCATACCGTTCGCTCCGCAGGCCGATGAAGATCTGGCGACCCCACATCAGTCCACCTTGACCCAAGCCGCCGGACGGCATGTTGACGCCCGATTCCAGCGTGAAGATCGTGTGGAGACCACCGCCCAGATCTTCGTCACCACGAATACCCCAGCGCGAACCCGCCATTCCCGAAAGCGAGTCCAGGGCGAATTGCGCACCTCGTGGAGTCACCGTACCGTCTGCGTTTGTCGTACCGGTGTTGTTCGTGTACGTAATTGCCTGATCGAGAATGCCGTACACCATCACCGAGCTTTGTGCGTGAGCCGCGGCGACGAACGTGGTCAATGCGGCAGCAGAAAAAGTCTTCTTCATCGAATGTCTCCATTTATTTATATTAATTTTTTAAAAATCTGATTTACATCAGATCGGTAGATAAAATAAATTGAAATATTGATACCACTTCAATGCCATGGGAACCTCGCAGGACCATCAAGAATCGACATCTGTTATTGCCGCCCACCGCAATGTCAGCGAGGCGGTCTGACCGTAAATGATTTTGGCTGAGCGAAGTGCCTGGCCGACTGAATCTCGAGCTGCTGGATCGCCTATCGAGACTCAAGTGGATCCGAGAAAAACTGCGCAGCCGAAACGGCCGCTGCCGACTCGTGCTTCTCGTGATACGCGACTGAATGGCCCTGCCTGTCTTTCATGACACGATCGTCTCACTCCGCCTCAGTTTCTTGCGCGCCGCCGGACGAAAACTCGATCTGTTTGAGTTCCGCCTCCGCTGCAGTCAGCGGATGGCTGATTACTCGTTTCTGCGGATTCAGAAGCGGATTCTAGGCAGCTACTCGAACATCACACAATCAAGAATATGTCGCGTTCTGTATTGCGAATTTGACATCAATAATCACGAGATAGCGACGATTCTGTGTAGTAAAGTAGTCTCGTTCATTGAGGGAATGGTTCGATCGATATTCGGGATTAACCCCAATGGTTCAGCAGTTCGCTTCCTGTATTGGCGCGGTTTCAGCTCTGTTTGCCTGATTCGGTAGACGAGCCCATGGAGTGAGACTTCAGACAAATAAGAACAGGGCAACAATGAACGGACTCATGCAACAACGGCAGCTGCTGATCTCCGATTTGATCGAGCACGCGGCTAACAATCACGGCGATCGAGAAATTGTTTCAAACCTGGGCAATGGCCATATCCATCGCTATACATGGTCGGCCGCACTTGGCCGGTCGAAGCGTGTCGCAAATCTCATTCATGCACTGGGTGTGGCCACGGGGCAATGTGTTGCTACGCTGGCCTGGAATACGCATCGCCATCTTGAACTTTATTATGGGGTTTCCGGTACCGGCGCCGTGATGGCCACCGTCAACCCGCGGCTGTTCACGGAGCAGATTGTCTATATCCTGAATCATTCCGGCAGCTCGCATGTGTTCTTCGATGTGAGCCTGGCGAAGCTTGTGGCGGAGATTGCACCACAATGTCCGGATATCAAAGGCTTCATTGCATTGTGCGACGCCGATCAGATGCCCGACATCGTCGTTCCCGGCCTCGCCTGCTACGAGTCGCTGGTCACCGGTTGCAGTGAGGACTATGCATGGCCGTCACTCGACGAAAATAGCGCTTCGTCCCTGTGCTATACCTCGGGCACGACGGGCAAGCCCAAGGGCGTTCTGTACAGCCATCGATCAACCGTATTGCATGCCATGTCAACCTGCATGGTCGACAGCTTCGCCATCAGCGCCCGCGACAGCGTGCTTCTGATCGTGCCGATGTTTCATGTGAACGGCTGGGGCATCCCCTATTCGTCAGCAATGGCTGGCGCCAAGCTTGTCCTTCCAGGTTCGGAACTCTCCGGCGGGCATGTTTACGCGATGCTTCGCGATGAGGCGTGCACTGTATCGTGCGGCGTCCCTACCGTGTGGATGTCGCTGCTCGAGTATGCAGAAAACGTGGACGCGGAGCAGCGGCGCAGAGACATCGTTTTGACGCGCGCACTCTCCGGCGGATCGGCGGCTCCACGGCGCATTATCGAGAAATTCGAGCACTATTTCGGTGTCTATCTATGTCAGGCGTGGGGAATGACGGAAACGAGTCCAGTCGTGACTGTGAACGTCCCGCTGCGCAAGCACGAAACGCTGACGCTCGATGAACGCTTCGACCTTCAGATGCTTTCGGGCCGTCCACTGCCCGGCACCGAAGTCGCTATCTTCGACGACGAAGGCAACCGCCTTCCCCACGACGGCCATACTGCCGGTCAACTGAAAGTGCGCGGCCACTGGGTCGCCCGCGCGTATTACCACCGTGAGGACGACGCATGGGATGCGAACAACTGGTTCGCGACCGGCGACCTGGCGACTTTGAACGCCGACGGCTATATCAGGATCACTGATCGCTCGAAAGACGTCATCAAGTCGGGAGGAGAATGGATCTCGTCACTGGATCTGGAAAGCGCAGCGCTCAGCCATCCTGCCATCGACGAGGCGGCTGTCATTGGTCTGCGCCACTCGCATTGGCAGGAGCGCCCGCTGCTGATCGCGGTGAAACGCAAAGGCAAGGATGTTACGGCCGACGCATTGCTGGACCACATGCGCAATCTGGTCGCGAAGTGGTGGCTTCCCGATGACGTGGTCTTCGTCGATTCACTTCCCCATACGGCGACCGGGAAGCTTTCCAAGCTTCCGCTGCGCAAGCAGTTCGAGAATTTCAGATTCTCGACCGATGTCGAGAATACGCGAGGATAAGCCGATGCAGTCGCAGAAAACTGTACTTATCACCGGATCCGCTTCCGGTATCGGTTATGCGAGCGCCATGCAATTTGCCAAATATGGCTGGCGCTGTGTGCTGGTCGATCACCAGGCCGAAGCCTTGCAGGACATGATCGAGATAATGCCGCAAGCGAGCGAGCCGCATTTGAAGCGAGTCGCCAATCTGATGGTGCCCGATGAAATAGCCGCACTCGCTGTCGACATGCCGTATCTCGACGCGCTGATCAACAATGCGGGCATGTCGGACAGCACGCAATTGCCGCTCACGGCCATGACAAGGGAACAGTTCGAGCCCCTCGTCCGGCTGAATCTGGATGCGCCTCGCCTGGTTTTTCAGGCGCTGGAAAAGAAACTCAAGCCGCAGGGCCGTGTTGTCAACGTTGCGTCGGGCGCCGGACTGCATGCGATCCCGTTTCGGGGCGCCTATTCACCCACGAAAGCCGGCGTTATCGCATTCACGAAAGCGTTGGCCTGTGACCGTCCCGATCTCGGTGTGACCGCCCTGTGCCCAGGTTTCGTCCGCACGGAAATCGTGCGCCGCCTGATCGAGTCAGGCCGTCTCGATGCGGTGCGAGCTGCCGGCGCAACACCACTCGGTCGTATTGCCGAGCCCATCGAACTTGCAGAAGCTTTGTTCTTCCTGTGTAGCGCAGGCGCTCGCCCTCTGTCCGGCTCCATTGTGTCGGTAGACGGCGCCGCATCGGTCTACGGAGGCTCCATTCAGTGTGCCTCTGCCGACTACGAAGTCTTGCCCATGGACATGGAAACGACCATCGACGTTGCCGGGGCCGCTCCGGACGCCATGCAGAACTGGATGTCGCTTCAGACCGGGAACAAAGGCACTGGCTATCAATCCGTCATTGATGCTTCCGTGTTGAACGCACCGGTTGGCCAGCACCTGAACGCCGTGCATGAAGCGGCGAAGCGCTTCGCTCAGTCCCATGCAGAGAACGCCAGTCTGACGCTCCTGCTCCCCAGGCAAAGCATGGACTGGAGGACCTGCGGTGACGACGCGGCGGCACGCATGTTCGTCGCGACACAGGCTTGTGAATGGGGATCGAGGGGGCTGCGCATTAACTCGCTCGAAGTCCACGCGCATACGCTGGTTTCCACAGTGCAGCCTATCGCTCGCTATATGGCAAGCGCGGCAGCGCAATTTCTGACCGGCCAGTCGTGGACGCTAGCCGCCTAGCTTGCAGTTATCAGAAAGCAACTGAGACACAGACATATACGTTAGTACAGCATATGAATATTGAATCCGTCCGAGGCCCGGTCAATGAGTAAGCCTGAAAATTCGATGTCGTGGCTGGGTCTCTCTGGTCAAGTTTGCGTAATCACCGGGGGAGCCGGTGGTATTGGATCGGAAACCGCGAGACAAGTTGCGACCGCCGGCGGGAAAGTCGCGATTCTGGATCGGGATATGGAATGCTGTGCGGAGATCCTGAATGACATTCGTCTTGCTGGCGGTAGCGGGATCGCAGTCTGCTGTGACGTTTCTGATGCGGTATCCGTGACGCACGCTGCCGAAACGGTATGCCATGAGCTCGGCCCGGCGCAGATTCTGGTTAACAACGCCGGTGTCGGCGGTGGTGGCCGCGTAGATCTGCTTGATGCATCGGTCGACGAATGGCAGCGCCAGCTTTCAATAAATCTCACCGGTGCATTCCTCTGCGCGCAGGCATTCGGTACCCAAATGCGCGATGCCGGCAGGGGCGGAACCATGGTCCACGTTGCGTCCATTGGCGGAAGTATCGCCATTCCCAAGAGCGTCGCGTATAGCGTTAGCAAAGCCGGGCTTCTCATGCTTTCGAGGCAGCTTTGCCTGGAACTTGCACAGTTTGGCATTCGCAGCAACTGCGTTAGCCCCGGCCTCGTCCGGACGCCGATGAGCGAATCCTATTACGAGGACGAAAACCTCGTGCGTACGCGCAGGGAGGCTGTGCCCTGTCGCCGGATTGCATCGCCAAAAGACATGGCGGAGGCGATCCTCTTCGTGGCTAGCAACAGGTCTGGTTACGTCAATGGCGAAGATATTTTGATTGATGGTGGTCTGAGCCAGATTGTCATGGCGAGCATTCCACGCGTTTGATTCGCCGTATGCGAAGTACCCGCACCCAACAAAGGAATCTGAAAAATGGAATTCAATACGCTGCTCGTTGAAATCAACGACAAGATCGCGCTGGTTACGCTTAATCGTCCGGAAAAGCGCAACGCCCAGAACGCCGAGATGCGCAATGAGATCATCGATTGTTTCGACGTGCTCGGTGCGCGCAACGATGTTTCGGTCATCGTTGTGACTGGCGCGGGTTCCGCGTTCTCGGCGGGTGCCGATATCAGCGACCGCAAGAGCCTCTCTCAGCCTGGTGCGTTCGCGAAACATCATCGTATCGTTCGTGAGTCGGCGTATGCGATCCGAGAGTGCCCAAAGCCCGTTATTGCCGCCATCAACGGCGCGGCCATGGGCGCCGGCTTTGGCATCGTGATGAATTCGGACATCTGGGTTGCCTCTGACGACGCCTATGTTTCCATGCCGGAAATCAATGTGGGGCTGGCTGGCGGCGTCTCGTTCCTGAACCGGATTTTTGGCCAGTCGCGAGCCCGCCGCATGTTTTACACAGGCATGAAGGTCACCGGTGGGGAGTTGTTTCGCCTCGGGCTCGTGGAAGCGTGTACGACGAGGGAAGAACTGCTGCCGTTCGCGATGCAAATCGCCAGGGAAATCGCGTCGAAGTCGCCTATCGCGTTGCGTCTCGCGAAAGAAGCCGCACGGCTGACCGAAAGCATGCCGCTGCGCGAGGCGTATCGATACGAACAGGGCAACACCGAATTCCTGTCCCAAACCGAAGACTCGAAAGAAGCCCAGCGCGCTTTCCTCGAAAAACGCGAACCGGTTTATGTAGGCCGCTAGTCGATCACGCCGTCAACAGATCAGTGGCGTCAATCTCCCAACTCGTTTAGCCGCTTCCTGGATTGCAGAGAATTAGTCATGAGTGAAATGGATCAACTACGGGATGAAGCGTTCTATACGGCATTTCGCCGGGAAATCGCCGAATATATCGAAGCGAATGTCCCGGCCGAAGTGCGTGCTGCAACGCGCGCTAACAAGAAACCGGGCCGCAGACTCCTGAGCCAATACACCGCCGCCATGGCGAGGGGTGGTCGCGGCTATTCCGCACCGGGCTGGGCTGAAGCGTTCGGCGGACCGGGTTGGGACGGGATGCAGCGCTTGATTTTCGAGGAAGTGACGGCGGCAATGGACTGCCCGCAACTCTATCACCACGGGATCGGCCACATCGGCCCCGTGATTCAGGCATTTGGTACTGACGAGCAGCGAGCACGCTTTCTGCCGCCGATTATCGACGGTACGCAATGGTGGTGCCAAGGTTATTCGGAACCGGGTGCAGGCTCGGATCTAGCCGCGCTTAAAACCACCGCGGTTCTGGACCAGTCGGGCGAGAAGTATGTCGTCAACGGGCAAAAGATCTGGACGTCGCACGCCCAGGAAGCGGACATGATGTACACACTCGTGCGGACGAGCAACGAAGGTAAGCGCCAGGAAGGCATCACCCTGCTTCTGATTCCGATGAACACACCGGGAATCGAGGTTCGCCCTATTCACACGATTGACCAGTGGCACCACGTCAACGAAGTGTTCCTGAAGGACGTCACGGTTCCGGTTTCGAATCGCATTGGTAACGAAGGACAGGGCTGGTCTTATGGCAAGTTCCTGCTCGACCGCGAGCGTCTGAGTCCGGCGCTGATGCCACGTCTGCTCCGTCACGTTCAACAAGTGACTGAACTGGTTCAGGAAAACATCCAGAAAAACGGCGCAACGCCTTCGCTACTGAAGGCGCTCGACCGCCTGCTCGAAGTCGAAGCAGGCGCGTATGGTACGCGTGAAATCCTGCTGTCGGCAATCAGGGAGGACATGGCAGGCACGCTGCAATCGTCCAAGTCGTCGGCGCTCAAACTGGCGTGCTCGAAGCAGAGTCAGGACGTGACGTCGATTGCGATGGACGTGCTCGGGCCTGAATACGCTGCCCGCCTGCTGCCAATGCTGCCGCCCGCAACAGAGGAAGACGAACTGAATATCGAACGTAATTTCGTTCATACCTACCTCTTCTATCGTTCACGTACGCTGGCGGGCGGGACGACCGAAATCCAGAAGAACATCATCGCCAAATCGATCATGAGCGCGGGCTACACCGTGAGCAACATGTTTCCGGGCGACATGTTCGACTCGTCGGCACGGTTGGCCGCTTCTGCCGAAACGCTGAAGGGCCGCGCCGTCGAAGCCCTGGCGTCGGGGAAATGGCAGTGTGCCCTCGAACTCGGATGGCAGTCAGTGCTGGTTTCCGAAGACAACGGCGGTGTCGGCGCCACGCTGATGGATCTCGCTGGCATCGTTGAAGCAGCCTCGCGTTATACGAACGTGATGCCGCTGGTCGAGCGTTGTGCTGTCGCTCCGGTTCTCATCGAAGCAGCGGCTGGCGCACCGGCTGCTCGTCCGGTGCTCGAACGGTTGCTGAACGGCGAAATCTCAGTGTCGCCGGTCCTGCAATCGCAATCGGGCACCCCGCTTCCTGCGGCTACCGTCAGCCTGGGAGACAACGTCCTGTGTGGGGCCGTCCGCGGGTCTAACGAGAGCGAGCCGGCAACGCATCTCATCTTCAACGCGACTACTGCGGACGGCCAGGCGCTGGTGCTCATCGAGCGTTCGCGCCTCGCCGACCGCGCCCAGTACTTCAGCGGTATCGACGGGACGGTCACCGTGGATTACGTGGTGGACAACATTTGCCTCAATGAAGACGAAATTGTAATGACCGGCGCCGCAGCGACGGTCGCGGTCAACCAGGCGCTCCAGATCGGCACGCTGCTTTCATGCGTTCAGATCGTAGGTGCTGTCGGCGCCAAGATTGAACAGACGATCCAGTATCTCAACGACCGCGTGCAGTTCGGCAAGCCATTGGCAGTCCACCAGGTGCTGCAACACAGCGTCGTCGATTGTTACGTTGCCTACGAAGGCATCAAGGGCCAGGTCGCGCGGCTGATCGAGGACTTCAACGGCAGCGATGACTGCGCAATCGACCGCCTGATTATGCTGACCAAAATGTTTTGCGCGGGCGTCGCAAAAGACGTCGGCCATGCGGTGATCCAGATGCACGGCGGCATGGGAATGACGGTCGAAATGCCGGCTACCCAACTCTGCATGCAATCGCGCACCGCAGCGGAGCGATTCGGCAACCGTAGCCAATGTCTCGATTGGCTCGTCGCACAACGCTGAACCCGACTTGATTCTGTCTCGCTGGCTTTGCCGGGGGGCGCATTCGCATTCTTTCGCATACCATGACCTCTCCTACTCTCTGCGCGCTGTTTGAAGCAAAATCCGTGGCCGTTGTTGGTGCATCGTCGGATCCCGACCGCATCGGCGGACGGGTATTGCGATTCCTTCGTGAATCCGGCTTCGAGGGAGAATTATTCCCCATCAATCGCAGTGGTTCGGAAATCCAGGGCCTTCCGGCGTACTCGTCGATTCTCGACGTACCCGCAGTCCCGGATCAGGCAATCATCGTGGTTCCCACCGGCGGCGTGGAAGCCGCAGTGTGCGAAGCCATCCAGAAAGGTGTGCGTTCCGTTGTGGTCCTCACTGCTGGATTTGCGGAAGCCAACGTGGAAGGCCGTGCGGTTCAGGATCGTATGGCAGCAATGTGCAGGGCCGCAGGCATTCGTATGATTGGGCCTAACTCGCTTGGCTTGCTGAACGTTGAAACGCGTCTGTTCTCGACGTTTTCGGTTGTGCTCTACGGCATCAACCCCAAGGCCGGAAACATTGCGCTGGCAACGCAGTCAGGCGCCTTCGGATCGGCCCTCTACGGCGCGGCGACTTTACGGGGCATGGGATTCAGCAAGATCATTGCAACCGGCAATGAGGCCGACGTCGACGTCGCGGAAGCTATCGACTATCTGGCTGACGATCCGGGCACCAGGGTCATCATGGCCGCGCTCGAATCGGCAAAGGACGGTCAGAAGTTGCGTCGCGCACTTCTGAAAGCGGCGAACGCTCGAAAGCCGGTCATTATCATGAAGGTCGGCCGATCGGAACTGGGTGCCGCGGCCGCCGCGACCCATACCGGTTCGCTGGCGGGTAACGACGCCGCCTACGACACTGTTTTTGCAGAATGCGGTGCGTATCGTGCCCGGTCGCAGGAGGAACTGCTGGACATCGCCTATCTGGTTTCAACCACGGGTCATCTGCCGGTCAACAATGAACTGGGCGTGCTTACGTCGTCGGGTGGTATCGGCGTGATGATTGCCGACGCGTGTGGCGATTCCGGCCTCGCCATGCCGGCCCTGCCCGAAGCCGCCAGGACGGCCATGCTTGATCTGCTGCCGTTTGCTGTCGCGGCCAACCCGCTCGATGTCACCGCGCAGATCACATCGGTGAAGAACGGTACGGTTCGCGCACTGGACATCATGCTTTCCCGCAGCAGTTACGGCACCACGCTGGCCTATCTCGCGTCGGCCGGACTGACGCCTGCGTCATTCAAGAACAACTACGCCCAACCCTTCAAGGAACTCAAAGCGCGGCATCCGGCGCGCGACGTCATCGTCGTCACGCTTTCCGTTCCCGAGGTCGACCGCGAACTCGAGAAAATCGGCATACCGGTATTCAATGACGCGACGCGCGCCACACTCGCACTGGGCGCGGCGGCAACAATCCGCGCTCGTTGGGCTGATCTCTACGAGATTCCCGACACGCCGAGTCGCGCCCGTGAGCTGGGCGACGTGAGCACGGAAGCGCTGGCCAAACAGGCATTGGCCGACGCAGGCCTGCCGGTACCACAGGAGATTCTGGCTATCGATGCCGATGCCGCCGTTGTTGCCGCCGACACCATCGGCTACCCCGTCGTGCTCAAGGTCGTAAGTCGGCAGATCCTGCACAAGACAGAGCTGGGCGGTGTCGTTCTCGACGTCAAATGCGCAGACGCGGTGCGTGCGGCCCATCAGCAGATCCTGGACAGAGTGAATGCCCATGCTCCACACGCGCAGATTGACGGCATCCTCGTTTGCCCGATGATCGTGGGCGGCACCGAAATGATCCTCGGGGTAAGCAACGATGCGACGTTTGGTCCGATGCTTCTCGTGGGTGCCGGTGGCATCAACACCGAGTTGTACAAGGACGTGTCGCTTGCTTCAGCCCCGCTCACGCAAACGCGCGCGCGGCAAACGCTCGACAAGGTTAAGGCGACGGCACTCCTGAAAGGCTGGCGTGGTTCCACGCCGAGGAACACCGACGCATTGGTTAGGGCAATGATCAAACTCTCCGGCTTCGCGATGTGTCACCCGGAAATCGTGAGCGTGGACGTCAATCCGCTTGTCGTACATGAATCCGGTGTAGCTGTACTGGACGCGGTGATCATCAAACAGCCGGCAGCCAGTTTCTGAACAGCGGCCATGACGCGTGGCCCGGCAACAACCCACGTCGAGAATGAACATGAGTCAATCTGAAATTTCGAATCAGGCAATACAGGCACTGTTGGACCGCGAAGCTATTCGAGAATGCCTCTATCGTTACTGTCGCGGCGTGGATCGAGGTGACGAGATCGCGCTGCGCGCAACCTATTGGGACGACGCAACAGATCGCCATGGTCCCTATCAGGGCACGGCTTCGGGGTTCTGCGATTGGGCAATGAGCTCACGCGAGAGTGCCGGTCGCATGATTCATATGATCGGCAACATCATGATCGAACTTCACGGCGATCACGCCGTAGCAGAAAGCTATTTCTACGCCGTTCAGGAGGATCGAAAGATAGCGGATGTACCCATGGAGGTCGTTCTTCACGGGCGCTATATCGATCGCTTCGAAAAACGAGTTGGCGAGTGGAAAGTCGCAGCGCGCACCGTCGTCTACGACTGGAGCCGCACGAAACCTGTCGAGGCCACGACCGAAATCGAAATGTTCGGAACCGCACGTCGTCCGCTGGGTTCGCGCTACCCGCGAGATACGCTCTATGAAGTGCGCGCCGAAGTTCTGAAATCGAGCGAGCGACATGTGGAAATCGCGGAAAACGTTGGCAAGAAATCTAAATGATCAATCATTCTATCGACATTATCGGTTCATCCCGCGATGCGTTGGGAGAGTGCCCGCTATGGGACGATCGTAAACAGATCTTGTACTGGATTGATTCCCACGCACATCTCGTGAAGTCTACCGACCTGAAGTCGGCATGCGTGCGAACGTGGAAAATGCCGTCACAGATCGGGGCGATTGCTCTGTGCGAAAGTGGTCGCCTTCTCGTCGCAGAAGCAGACAGTTTCCACTTCCTTGATACAGAGACCGGCGAGGTGACTCATTTTGTCGACATGGTGCACCCTGCTCCGAACATGCGGCTCAACGATGGTCGTGTCGATCGCGAAGGGCGTTTTGTTATCGGCTCGATGGCACTCGGGCGACGGGAGCCCGTGGGCGAACTGTATCAACTCGATGGCAAAGGCTCTCTGAAGGTCCTGGAAACGGGAATCTGCGTCGCCAATTCGACCTGCTTTAGTCCCGACGGAAAGTACCTGTACTTTTCGGATAGCTTGAGCGACCAACTGCGTCGCTATCGCTACGACTCGTCATCCGGATCAATCAGCGGGCGTACGCGCTTCGTGGATACCACGTCATTGAAATCCGGTCCAGACGGCGCAACGATCGATGCACACGGCAATCTCTGGGCGGCGATGGTGATTTCTGGGCAACTCGCTCGATTCAGGCGCAATGGAAGGTTAGACATGCTGATCGACCTGCCTACTGTCTACCCGAGCTGCCCATGCATCGGCGGCCGTGATCTCGATACGATCTTCGTAACCTCGATCAGCAACAGTGGAAATGCGCTGCGCAGCGAGAATCCAAACGCCGGCGCTGTGGTTGCAATCAAAGACACCGGCGTAAAAGGCCTGGTCGAGTGCCGGTTTAACGATCTTTAATCAGGAATTGAAATGGCGAAACAACTGGACGGAAAGGTCGCACTCGTGACCGGCGGAGCGCAGGGTATTGGTCGCGCCATCGTTAAAAAATTCATTGACGAAGGTTCTGCGGTGGGCATTCTGGATCGCGATCTGGAGAAGGCACAGGAGGCTGCCGAAGCAATCATGGCTCAAGGTGGCCAAGCCCTCGCGTTCGGTGGCGACGTAGCCAAACGTGAAACGATCTTCAATGCTGCGGAGGCGTTGGCCGAACAGGCAGGCCGCCTCGACGTCGTAGTCAGCAACGCAATGTGGGTTCGCTATGCGCCCGTTCTGGAAATCTCGGAAAGAGACGTTTCGATGATGACCGGCACCGGCTTCAATTCTGTTGTGTGGGGCATTCAGGCTGCTGCGCAATACATGAAGGAAGGTGGGTCGGTTGTCAACATCGCATCCGCGTCTGGCTTCATTGGCTTACCCAGAGCGCTGGTCTACTGCGGCGTGAAGGCCGGCGTTTTGGGTCTGATGCGCAGCGCGGCAGCAGAACTGGGCGCGCGTGGCATTCGCATCAATTCGGTTGCGCCGGGCTATACGGAAACCGAAGGCGTGGCGAAAAACGTCAGCGAAGAAACGCGCAAAGTTCGCCTGGCTAAAACTCCGATGCCTCGCCTCGGAAAGCCCGAAGACATTGCAAACGCTGCATGTTTTCTGGCTTCGGATCAAAGCTCGTTCGTCAACGGAGAGTGTATTCGCGTTGACGGTGGATCCGCGATTGCCTATCTGTGAATTGTCACGTTTCTCCTCCGCTGTCCTGGCCTGTCATGTAGACACGGCGCGAAAATTCTGGAACAAATAAAACTATAAATAAATTGGAGATATATGAGAAATGATAATTTTTTCCCAGTTCGACTTGAGTAATTGATCGAAATTACACCAGGCTCTACAACTGCGGCCCTCCCCGGACCAGAGGGCTATAGACAGTGCACATTAGCAGCGTCGTTGCCAATCCTGTTGCCAACGCTGCAATTCGTGATTTCCTTTTCCAGCTAAACGGGATTTGAACATGAAAACCATCGACGTGCAGTCGTTCATCGACGAGCGGCCGCTTGGCCGCTTCCACGTGATCTTGTTTGTTCTGTGTTTCCTGACCATCGTTCTCGACGGCCTGGACACGAGCGCGATGGGCCTGATCGCGCCGTCGCTGATTAAGCAATGGGGCGTGAGCGAAGCTGAATTAGCCCCTGTGCTTAGCGCGGCCCTCGTCGGCATCGGCATTGGCGCCGCAGTGGCCGCACCAGCCGCTGACCGTATTGGCCGCCGAATCGTGCTCGCGTGCTCGGTGGTATTTTTCGGCGTGTTCTCGCTGGCCGCGGGCTACTCGACTAATGTGGAAGAACTGTTTTGGGCCCGTCTGCTGACCGGTATTGGTCTCGGCGCTGCTATCCCGAACTGCGCAACCATGATGAGCGAGTTCCTGCCCAGCCGTATGCGAAGCCGCGCCGTCAACTTCATGCTCTGCGGTTTTGCATTTGGCGGCGGCATCACCGGCCCACTCGCAAAATGGGTCATCCCGACGCACGGATGGCAAGGTTATCTGATTGTCGGCGGCGTCGCTCCGATCATTGTCGGCATTCTGCTTGCGTTCTTTCTACCCGAATCGGTTCGCTACCTGGCGGCGTCCGGAAAACATCAAGACAAAATTGCCCATGCACTCAAGCGGATCGACGCCGGAGCTGATTTCACCAACGTTATATTTGTCGCCGACACGGAGGTTCAGGTAAAAAAGAGGAAATTCTCCGTTGCTGAATTATTCTCCGAACAGCTACGGGGCCCGACCCTCCTGTTGTGGGTCGCCTACATCTGCTCCACAGTCACCTTGTACGTGCTCAGTATGTGGCTCCCTACCATTCTCCAAGCGGATGGTCATAAGCTCGAGAAAATGGCGAACACCATGATGTGGTTCAACTGGATATCCGGCATTGGCATCTTTATCTCCGGTATCCTGATGGACAAGTTTGGCCCGTTGCGCATCATTTCCGGCTACTTCGCGATTTGCACCATTGCTGCATTGGTCGTTGGCGTGACAGGCGCTCGCGGAGAGATTCTGATGGCACTGCTTATGCTCGTTGCAATGACCAACAATGGCGCTTGTTCCTCGATGTCCACCCTTGCAACGCAAATGTATCCAACGTCGAGTCGCGTGACGGGCGCGGCGTGGGTGCTGGGCGTGGGCCGTTTCGGCGGCATTGCCGGTACATTCCTTGGACCTGTGCTGCTTTCGCTGGGTTGGACCATGACCGCAATTGTTAGTTGGGTTGCGGTTCCCGCCGTCGTGGCTTCGGTCTCGATAATCCTTATTGGATTGAAAATTCCAGGACTTCTTCGTCGCTATCATAGCGTGCCAACCTGTATTCCATCGAATCAGCAGTAGATTCAATTCGCAATACTTGCAAATAAGCAGTCAAGTAAATTCGGGTTTGCATCTATGATGTCGAAACACTTGGAAAGTATCATAGGCCCATTTCCAATCTTACATAAGAGTGAGACATCGTGGATCGGATACGTGCGATGGAATTTTTCCTTTCCATTTCAAGGAATAAAAATTTTTCAGAAACTGCTCGCCAGTTCGGTATCGCCGCCGCGTCCGTTTCCAGAATGGTTCTGGATCTCGAAGAGGATTTGAAGGTCAAGCTATTCACTCGAACGACTCGCAGTGTCACCTTGACTGAGGCGGGGATCGAGTATGCAAGGCATGTGGAGGGCATTCTACGGCACATTGAAGACGCGCATCGGAGCATCACATCAATCGCCTCATCTCCCTCGGGAACGTTGCGCGTTCATTCACGCGTGATGTTCGGCCTTGGCGTATTGCCGAGTCTGATCTGCGAATTCTCCAAGCTTTACCCCGATATTCAGGTCGAACTGGTGCTGAGCGAGAATCCTGCTGATCTGAGCAATGATCATATCGATATCGATTTTCGGATCGCACCCCCCGTCGAGGCTGGCATCAAGCGACGAATGCTTTTCCGGAGCGACCGGTACCTGGTTGTGTCGCCCGCTTACTTCATTGGCCGCAACCCGCCCACTTCGCCAGAAGAACTGAAGCTTCACCGGTGTGTCGCGTACTCCATGCCCGGAAGCGGCTACTCGTGGCGATTCCGAAAAGACAATGTCGAAACCGAAGTCTCATTTCAGCCAAGTCATGTGAGCAACAATGGCATTGCCCTACTCGAATTCGCGCGGATGGGCGAAGGCATCGTTCTGCTGGACGACTATACCGTTCACAAGGATCTGCTAAGCAGGCGGCTGGTGCGACTGCTGCCGGAGTATCAGGTCACGAACTCGTCGTTCGAAGATGGCATGTATGCAACGATTATCGACTCCCTGCCAATACCGACGAAGATCCGCTTGTTTTTGGATTTCGTAGCGTCTCGGGTCTCCGGATCGGAACTCAGATTCTCCGCGTATGAGTCCACGATGTGAAGAGCATGATACGCCCGTCAGGTACGCTTACTAACTGTGTTTTTTGCGAATCTGCTGTAGTTTTCTATTGAGAATCAACCGCTAATTACGCGATAGAATTTTCCGTATTGCCGAGTTTTATTAAAAATCGGAGACTAAGCATGAATGAAGACGCACGAGAGATCGCCCAAAATACCGTGACACTGGAAGTCGAGAACGGCGTGGCACTCGTATTGCTCAACCGTCCCGAGGTCAAGAACGCGCTGTCTCGCGCCATGCGTCGTCGGCTCATTGCGGTCTTTGACGAAATCAGCTCTCGCGAGGACATTCACTGCGCGGTCCTGAGCGGTGCCGGTACCGCGTTTTGCGCCGGCGCAGACCTTCGTGACCGCCCGAACCCCGACCTCCCTGGCGACTTCCTCGATCACAATCGCTGGACTCGTGAAACCGGCAATGCCATCAAGGAGTGCGCAAAGCCCGTGATCGCGGCAGTCAACGGCGCGGCGCTCGGTGCCGGCTTGGGCCTGATGGCCTCATGCGACATCATGTATGCATCGGAAAACGCTGTGTTTGCGATGCCTGAGATCAATGTCGGACTAGCTGGCGGTGCTTCGATGTTGCGTACGTTGTTCGGTCGATCGACCGTCCGGCGCATGTTCTTTACCGGCGACAGGCTGACCGCTCATGATCTCCTCCGCCGTAACGTGCTGGAGGACGTCCTGCCGCCCGAGCAGCTTATGCCTCACGTCATGGAACTGGCTCGACGCATTGCCAGCAAGTCCCCGATTGCAATCGTACAGGCAAAGAAAGCGGCGAACTTTGTCGATCAAATGCCCCAGCGCGAAGCCTACCGCCACGAGCAGGACATAACGATGATGCTGGCCAGGACCGAAGACGCCAAGGAAGCCCGCGCGGCCTTCCTGGAAAAGCGCGTTCCCGTCTTTAAAGGCCGTTAAATTCACAACGCGGAGAAAGAACCCCTATGCAACAGGACCTGGCTGGGCGTTATGCCCTCGTCACGGGTGCCGGCGCGGGAATCGGCAAAGCAACCGCGCTCAGCCTTGCCGCTCGCGGTGCGATCGTTGGCGTCAATGACCTGAGGGACGAATTGGTCACGGGCACCGTCGAAGCAGTCGTCGCCACTGGCGGCCATGCATTCCCCGTTGTGAAGAATGTCTCGACCCGACAAGGCGTCACCGAAGCCGTTAACACGGTATGTGAAAAAGGCGGTCGGTTCGATATTTTGATCAATAATGCGGCGTGGGTTCGTTACCAACCCGTGCAGGATATCGCGCCCGAAACCATGGACCGAATGCTCGACATCGGATTTAAAGCCGTGATATGGGGCATTCAAGCTGCCACGGCGGTCATGGACCGTGCTCGCGGCGGGGCCATTGTCAATGTGGCATCGACCGCCGCTCTGCGATCAGCCGTGAATTCCATCGTGTACTCGGGCATCAAATCCGGCATTCTGGGGATTACGCGCGCAGCGGCGGCGGAACTGGGCGCCCGTCATATCCGCGTCAACGCAGTGTGTCCGTCCGCTGTTCCGACCGAAGGCACGATTCGAAATCGCAATGAAGAGCGTGATGCCAGGCGTGTGGCCACGACTCCGCTTGGCCGCCTGGGAACTGTCGATGACATCGCCAAAGCAATCGCGTATCTGGCGTCCGACGACGCGGGATTCGTGACCGCGCAATGGATGGCGGTCGATGGCGGGCTCACCTTCACGAATATTTGAGCAGGCGTACAGGATTTTGTGAGGTACAGCGTCAGGGACTTTTTGCGAGTACATCCCAATGAAGAGTTTTCGGCGTTTGCGTTCGACTGCAACATCGAAGAATGTGCGGAACTCAATCTCTGCCTGACCACAGAAAAATATGAAATTGCAACGCTCGAGCATTACCGGAACGGGCGATTCAGCCAGAGATACGTGTGAAGGTACGAACGGAATCGCGTTTCAAGAATTGATTTCATGCTGCGAACCCATCACGACGCGGTTGCGGTGTCGCGTTGCATCGAAAAGGCAATCACCGCCGACAGCGAACCAGAGACCGGGATGATTGACGCCGGCGGATCAAATCTGGCGACACTACACAAAGACGATTAAAAGCTATGCCGGATTCCGAGGCGCACCACGACCTGATTCGGCGTACTCGACGCCGTAATATTGTTGTTTGCCGCCATCGCCGCTGTACCCACCGAGTTCGTACCGCTCGCGTGTTGCCAGACGCCGCTAACATAAAACAACGTGCGCTTGGACAACAGGTACGTCGAGCCGAGATTCAACTGCCCATAACGCGCATCCTGCGCCCACGTGTAGCTGTATGCCGCGCCCAGCAACAGCTCGGGCGTCACGTTGTAGGTGTAGTTGCCTTCCAGCGTATTGAAGTGCGCATTGCCGCCGAGCGGAGTCGTACTGGTCACCACCGCATCATGGAACTGCACGTTCGTGTATACGATCCCGAAATTCGACGCCGCCAGCTGATACTTGACTGCGCCGCCAGCGATCTGCAGGGAAGAAGCACTCGCGTAGCCGCGATAAATCGGCGTGGTGAGTGGATTGGTGTAGTCTTGGCCCTCGACCGGCGACGCGCTCGCGTTCCACACGGCCGTGCCTGGATTATTGACCTTCAGGTAAGCCGCGGCGGCGCCGAAAGGACCGTTCGCATAGGTCAGCGAGAAATTCACGACCTGGTTGCGGCCCATCGACCCCGCCGTATTGCCGAACGCGTAGGCGGCGCCAAACTGCAGCCCGCGCAGCGTCGGCGACAGGTACTTCACTGCGTTGTTCAAGTTGAAGTCGCCCCAAATGTTGTCGACGTCGCCGACATGTGCACCCAGGCCGCCCGCGAACTTCCCTGCGGCCGACATCAGCACAAGGCTATCGAACAGCAGGTCATATTGCTTACCGAGTCTGATCTGTCCGTAACGGTCGCTGCCGATCCCGATATAAGCCGTCCGTCCGAACAGCGCGCCATTGTTGCCCAGCGCGCCGTTGCTCGGATTAAAGCCATTTTCGAGCTTGAAGAATACGCGCAGCCCGCCGCCGAGATCTTCATTGCCCGTCAGTCCCCACTTGCTGCTGCCAAGGCCTCCCTGCGACATCGCATAAGAAGTCTTGCCGCCCTGATTATTCGTGTACTGGAAACCCTCGTCCACGACGCCGTAAAGCGTCACGGAACTCTGAGCGTGCGTCAATCCTGCTGCTGCCCCGCACGCGAACATCATCACGACCTTCTTCATCGACGTCCCCTTCACCTTGAAGCAACTGTTAGAAATTAGTCTCGCTATATAATTCGTCATCCGAAATAAATGAAGGACATGCGAAATATCAACCATCCTTCACACGGACACGCCGCGCTTTGCGACGAACACCGGACGTGTGGAAAAAACGGGCTCGCGGCACGCCGAAACCGCGTACAGGCGTCAAATCAAGACTGCATGTAAACAACGTGCGTATGCGTGTATTCGTACAGGCCGTGCTTGCCATCGGCACCGCCCATGCCCGAGCGCCGCACGCCCGCGTGAAATCCCTGCATCGCCTCGAAATTCTCGCGATTGATGTAGGTCTCGCCGAAGTCCAGTTCGCGGCTCGCCTGCATCGCACTAGCGAGGCTTCGCGTATAGATCGACGACGTCAGGCCATAGGTCGAGTCGTTGGCAAGGCTGATCGCTTCATCGAGGCCTTCGACGATCTGGATCGGCAGCACCGGCCCGAAGATTTCTTCGCGCATGATGTTCATGTCCGCGCGGCAATCCGCCAGCACAGTCGGCTGATAGTGATAACCGGCCTCCCGCGCGGCGACCGCGCCACCGGTCGTCACCGTTGCACCTTGCGCAATCGCGGCGCTGACTTTGTCCGCGACGCTTTTCAGCGCGCGTTCGTTGATCAGTGGTCCCATGTCCAGATTGGACTCACGGCCCGGATCGCCATAACGCGTTGCCGCCATTGCCGCGGTGATTCGTTCGATGAACGACGACGCGACGCTGCGTTCGACATACACGCGTTCCGCGCAATTGCAGACCTGACCGGTATTGATGACGCGCGATGCGTGAATCGCTTTGACCGCCAGTTCCAGATCGGCGTCGGCGAGCACGATGGCCGGCGCCTTGCCGCCCAGTTCGAGATTGAGCTTCGTCAGATTGCCTGCAGCGGCCGCCATGATTCTCGCGCCCGTCGATACGCTTCCGGTGAAGCTGATCATATCGACACGTTCGCTGGCGGCAAGCCGCGCGCCGACCTCGCCCATCCCGCCGACCACGTTGAACACACCAGCCGGCAAATCCGTTTCGGCCACCAGTTTCGCAAACTCGAAACAGTTATTCGGCGTCTCTTCACTCGGCTTGATGACGATCGTGTTGCCGGTCAATAGCGCCGGCGCCATTTTTCGAGCGATCAGAAACAACGGGAAATTCCACGGCAAAATACCGGCGACGACGCCCATTGGCTTGCGGAATAAAAAAATGTTTTCACCCGGACGATCGCTGGTGATGATTTCCCCTTCGATACGTCGTGCCCACTCCGCCATGTAATCCAGGTAATCGGCGGTAAAGGCGACCTCGATCTCAGCGAGACTGGCTACCTTGCCCTGCTCCAGCATGATGGTCCGCGCGAGCTGAGGCGCGTGCTCGCGCACGCCGGCCGCAATCCGGCGCAGAAAACCCGCACGCTCCTGCGGCGTGCGTTTTGCACATGCGGGCTGCGCGCGTCGGGCGGCATCGAGTGCGCATTCGATCTGCTCCGCGCTCGCCACCGGCATGCGCGACAGCAGCTTGTGGTCCGCTGGATTGTGCACGTCGAGATGCTCGGTACCCGGCACAAAAGCGCCGTCGATAAAGTGCTGCAACGTCGGCACAGCAGAGTTCATGCTTGTCTCCTGAATCAGCACGCCGACCCCGGGCGGCCTGCGTGGTCATTACCTGAACGGCGCGGCATGCGCTCTTGTCGAGTGCTTAAAGCGTGACGTCGATCCGCTTGGTCTGCGCCTCGCCAGCACCGCGGTAGGCGGTCACCTCGATCTCGACCAGATACTCGGGTCCGGCAAGAGGCGTCGCGGTAATGGTGCTGGCGGGATCGACGCCGCGAAACGCTTCGGCAATGACGTGCATGACTGCGTCCTTGTCCGCGAGATTCGGAATAAACACGCGCGAGCGAACCACATCCGCGAAACCTGATCCGACGGCTTTCAGCGCGCCCTCCACGTTGGCCAGGCATTGGCGCGCCTGTTGCGCTGCATCGTCTGAAATTTCCCGGGTTTGATAGTGACGGCCGGCCGTATTCGCAACCAGAATCCAGTTGTCCACGACGACTGCGCGCGAGTAGCTGTACGTGTCTTCGAATACGCTGCCGGATTTGAGCTTTTCGACTTGCAGTGTTGCCATAGAGTGTTTCCTCCCTCGAGCCGGCCCCTTTTGGGCGCCGGAAAAAGAGCGCAACGATCCACGCCGTGCGCGCACCGCGCGACGGCTTCGTTCGCTGCACCCGCCGTGTGATCGACTATCCGGAGCGACGGGATCGACGGCACGCGCCGCGCGTCATGCAACGCCGGCTGTTCCGCGGCACTCCCGCGCAATCAGGATCAGGAACACGCCGCCTGAGCCGCGTACTGATAGACGCGCTGCGCGGTTTCCCGCGAAATGCGGCCCTGCGCAAGATCGGCCACCACCTGATCGGTCGGGCGTTTGCGCGGATCGCCATAACCGCCCGCGCCCGGCGTGACGATGTCGAGCATCTGCCCGCGCTTCAGCGCGACGGAACCCTTCAACGACGCGCCCGGTTCGCCGCAATAGAAGCGGCCGCCCGTGCCGTTCGCACCGCCACGCAGGCCCCACGGAGACGACATCAACCGCGATCCTTCCAGATACACCACGCAATCGCGATCGATGCGATAGACGCGGCGCAAACCCATCCCGCCGCGGAACTGCCCCGCGCCGCCCGAATCCTCGACCAGTTCGTAGCGCAGCAGCGTGAGCGGATACTCCAGTTCCAGCGCTTCGACCGGCAGATTCGACGTGTTGGTCATCGACACGTGAATGCCGCTCAGACCGTCGGCGTGCGGACGGGCACCGCCGCCGCCGCCGATGGTTTCCAGATACACCCACAGACTGCCGTCCTCACGCATTCCGGTGAAGCTCGCGACGGTGCACGCACCATTGCCCGCCGCCGGCACACACTCGGGGACTGCCTGCGCCAACGCGCCGTTGATCACGTCGACCACGCGCTGGCAAGCACCGATGCGACCGTCGACGGCGGCCGGATGCGTGCAGTTGAGCAGCGTGCCTTTTTCGGCGGTCACGGTGATCGGGCGCGCAAGGCCGGCGTTCGGCAAGATCGTCGAATCGACAACCGATTTCACCGCGTAATACACGGTGGCGAGCAAGCCCGTGTAGGTCACGTTCATGCCGGCACGCACCTGCGCGGGCGATTCGAAATGCAGACGCATCGCTTCGCCGGCCACCTCGATTTCGACGCCAAGCGTCATCTGTCCGTCGAACTGCAAGCCGTCGTACAGATCGGCGAAGCGATAATGCCCGTCCGGAATTCGCGCGATACCCGCGCGCATCTTGCGCTCGGCGTAGTCCTGAAGCGCATCGCCGGTGGCCAGCACCTGCTCGACACCGTATTTCCGGTAGAGCGCTTCCATCCGCTCCACGCAAAGCCTGTTGGCCGAGCGCTGCGCGCGCAGATCGGAAATACGCTCGTGCGGCACCTGGCAGTTCAGCAGGATCAGTTCCTGCACGTCCTTTTGCAGCACACCCTCGCGATAAAGGCGAATCGGCGGTATGCGCAGCCCTTCCTGATAAATATGCGCGTGGCCACGGTCAGCAAAATCGGCATGGTGCGCCGTATTGACCGCCCAACCCACGATCCTGGCGTCGAAGAAAATCGGCTCCGCGAGCACGATATCCGGCAGGTGAGTCGCTCCGCCCTCATATGCGTCGTTCGCGATGAAAACGTCGCCGGGATGAATGTCTTCGAGCGCATTGCGCTTCAGGATGTGGGGGATCACGCCAATGAAGCTGCCGAGGTGCATCGGAATATGTTCGGCCTGACACAACGCCTGACCGTGCCGGTCGAAGATAGCCGTCGAGCAGTCGCGCCGTTCCTTGATGTTGGTCGAGTAGCTCGCGCGCACGAGTGCCTCACCCATTTCCTCGACGATCGACGTCAGCGAACTGCCGATCACTTCAACGGTGATTGGATCGATAGTGGCCTGCATCACACGAACTCCAGAATGAGATTGAGGTAAGGATCCACGCTGGCCCTCATGCCGGGCAAAACGACCGTGGTGGTATCCATCTGCTCGACGATGGCCGGGCCCTCGAACACATTGCCGGCGCGCAGCAGCGAGCGCTCGTAGACCGGCGTGTCGACGAAACCGCCCGCCTCGGCGAGCCACACACTGCGCGCACCGGTCATCGCGCGCGAGGCGTCGATACCCGCGTCGGCCTGTGGCTGGAGTTCGTTCTTGGGAACACGGCCCAATGCCTCGACCCGCATCGCGACGATCTGTACACCCTCGCCGTCGGCGATGAAGCCGTAGCGTTGCCGGTGCGTCTCTTCGAAGGCGCGCTTCATTACGTCGAGCGTCGCTTCAGACATGTCGCCTGCCGGCACGTCGACGGACAGTTCGTAGTTCTGGCCGACATAGCGCAGATCGATCGTGCGCGTGTACTCGCGGGCCGACACGGCGATCTGCTCCCCGTCGCACCATTGCCGCGCCTTCGCCTGCAATTCACCATAGCCGTCTCGCAGCGCGCCGAGCGAGCTGGCGGCGAGCGGCAACAATCGCGTGAGCGCGAAGTCCGAGCGCAGGTCGGTCAGCAGCAGCCCGAGCGCGCAAAGCGTGCCCGGCGTGAGCGGCACGATGACATGCGACATGTCCAGCTCTTTCGCGAGACGCGCGGCGTGCAACGGCCCCGCGCCGCCAAACGCCATCAGCGCATAGTCGCGCGGATCGTGCCCGCGCTGCACGCTGATCACGCGAATCGCCTTCGCCATGTTCGCGGTGAGCACCGAGATGATCCCTTGCGCGGTCTGCATCGTATCCATGCCAAGACGCTGCGCGATCTCGCCGATCGCCTCGACAGCCAGTTCACGATGCACCTTCATGCGCCCGCCGAGAATCTCCTTCGGATTGAGCGTTTGCAGCACGATATTGGCGTCGGTGACCGTCGGCTCGGTATTGCCGCGCCCATAGCAGACCGGCCCCGGATCGGCGCCGGCGCTGCGCGGCCCGACCTTCAGCAGACCGCCGCTGTCGATGCCTGCAATCGAACCGCCGCCCGCGCCCACCGTGTGAATGTCGAACATCGGTGCCTTGATCGGGTAGCCGTGCACTTCGGTGGAACTTGTGAACTTGCAGATGCCGTTCTGCATCAGCGCGACGTCGCTGCTCGTGCCGCCCACGTCGAACGTGATGATGTTCGCAAAGCCGGCCTGCTTCGCGATGGCCTGCGCCGCGACCACTCCCGTACTCGGACCGGAGAGCAGCGTGCGCACCGGCAGATTTGCGGCGGCATCGAAGCCGATCACGCCACCGTTCGACTGCGTGAGACACGGCGCGACGCGCAGTCCGATTTCGACGAGACGATGCTTGAGTCTTTCGACATAACGGTGCATGACCGGTCCGAGGAAGCAGTTGACGACCGTCGTGGACAGACGTTCGAATTCACGGAATTCCGGTGCCACCGCGCTCGATGCGCTGATGAACACGCCCGGCAGCAACTCGCTGAGCAGCGCGCGGGTGCGCTCTTCGTGTTCGGCGTTCAGGAAGCTGTACAGATAGCAGATCGCCACAGCACCCACGCCCGCCTCCCTCAGTTTCGCCGCGGCCGCACGCACATCGTCTTCCGACAGCTCGATGTCGACGCGGCCCGCGCTGTCGAGACGTTCGCGCACCTCGAGACGTAGATCACGCGACACCAGCACGTCCGGCTTTTCCGCGTTCATGTCGTACAGACTCGGGCGCTTCTGACGGCCGATCTCGAGCAAATCGCGGAAACCGTCAGTCACGACGAGGCCGGTCTTCACGCCCCGCAGCTCGATCAGCGCATTGGTCGCGACCGTCGTGCCGTGCCCGAGGAAAGACACCGAACCGGCGTCCGCGCCCACCCGTTCGAGCCCCTGCTGAACGGCGTCGATGATGCCGCGCGAAGGATCGTCGGGAGTGGACTGCACCTTCCAGATTTCCAGCTGTCCGGTTTCGTTATTGAAGAGGCAGATATCGGTGAATGTGCCGCCCGAGTCGACACCTATACGCCAGCTCATGGTCAGTTCCTGCTCATAAGTTAAATGTCTGTCGACTGGATCGACACGTGTCCCGCTTGATCTGCCGGGCGGGTTTGATGCGTGACGGCGCGCGGTCAAACCTCGCCTTCGCGAATGATTTCCTTGCCGCGCGTTTCGGGCAACGTCCAGAGCGCTGCTGTCGACAGCAGCGCGAGGCAGATGCCCACAACCATCATCGACCAGCCCAGGCCGTAGCGGCTCGCCATGAAGCCGATCAACATCGGGCCGAACGCGGCGATGCCGCGGCCCACGTTATAGGTAAAACCCACGCCTGCACCGCGAATGACCGTCGGGAACTGTTCCGCGAGAATGGCGCCCAGGCCGCCCGCGACCGACGAAATGCTCATCCCCACGAGGAACACCAGCACATAGCCGAGGCCAGGCGACTGGACCGGCGTGTAGAGAAACGCGAAGACGCTGCAGATTGCAAAGATGAACGCACCGGTCTGCGTCGGACGCCGTCCGAAGCAATCGTGAAACCAGCCGCTCGATACGTAGCCGATGAAACCGCCGACGATCTGCACCAGCATGAACGTGGTCGTACCCGCGACATGCAAGCCGCGTTCGGTGGCGAGGTAGAGCGGCAGGAACGTCACGATCGCGTAGTAGTTGCCGTGCGCGCCGACAAGGAACACGGTGGCCGACAGCGTCGTGCGGCGCAGGTCGCGATGGAACAGCCGGGCGATGCTCGCGAAAGGACTGGCCGGCTTGTGCGCGCCGGCAGAACTGATGCGATCGCTGATGCCGCGTCGAACGAAGAAGATCGCGATGGCCGGCAGCAACCCAAGCACAAACAGCCAACGCCATGCATCGCCGGCGGGCACCATCGAAAATACGACGAAGTAAGCGATCGTCGATGCAGCCCAGCCAATCGAGTAGGCGCTCTGCATGAACGCCATCACGCGACCGCGGCTCTCGGCTTTGGCGTATTCAGACAGCAGCGCGACGCCGACCGGCCACTCCGCGCCGAAGCACAGCCCTTCCAGCGTGCGCCAGATCACCAGTTGCGTTGCGTTCTGCGCTGTCGCGGTCAGCGCGGTCGTCACGCTAAAACCGACCACCACCCAGACGAGCACCCGCGCGCGGCCGTAACGATCCGCCAGCGCGCCGCCGAACATGCCGCCGAGCGCCGACGCGACCAGACTGGCCGTCGAGATCGTGCCGCCGATACCGATCGAAAGATTCAGCGACGTGAGAATCGCGCCGAGTGCGAGCGCGAACATCGTGTGATCGAAACCGTCGAGACCCCAGCCCATCGCGGAAGCGATGACGACTTTGCGGTAGCGCGCCTTATCCACTGAAGCGGCTCCCTCGACGGCTACGGATTCGCGCTCGGGCGCTGCGTTGTCAAGCGAAAGCGACTGCTTCATCAAGAGCTCCTGTCGATTACGGCTATGCACCACCTTGCCGGTATCCGATCAGCGCGATATCGCGCGCCGCGTACGCCCGGCATCACGCATAGTGATCGCTGTTTCAGTCCCCGGCATCCGGTTCCGGACAACCTGGGATCCTGTTCACAGCGCGTCACGGGCCCGTCTCACTCGCTGGTCTGGTGAAAGCATCATGAAAAATCAAAAACGCCACGTCAAGAAAAATCTCACATCATGGTTCTTATCTGTGATAAGTTCTATATTATGGAACTTAAGGACGTTCGCTGATGACCCAAACTAATGGAAAACCCGGGGCTCAACTGATCGATCGGGTGGTCTTGATCCTCGATCTGGTCGCGAATGCCCGTGACGAAGGCATCACACTGAAGGACTTCTGCGATCTCACAGAGCTGAACAAGGCCACGTGTCACCGCATCCTGTCGACGCTCGTCGGACACAACCTGCTCGCGAAAGTCGACAAAGGGCGCCGCTATCGGCTCGGCACAAAGATGCTGGTGTACGGCGCGAAGGCGGCCAAAGGACCGGGGCTTCGCAGCCAGTGTCAACCGGCAATGCAGCGGCTTGCGCAGTTGACCGGCGAGACCGTCGTGTTGATGGCGCGCGACCAGGACGACTCGGTATGTATCGACCGCCTCGACGGCGAGTGCCTTGTGCAGACGTTGACCGGCGCGATCGGCGGCTACGTGCCGCTGGGCGTCGGGCCGGGCAGTCTGGCGATGCTGTCGTTTCTCGCGGACGACGAACGCGATGCAATCGTGGCGCGCAACCTGCCGCGCATCGGCACTTACGCCGGCATGACGGAAAAGCGTGTGCGAGAACTGATCGACGAAACGTCGACTCAGGGTTTCGCGCTCGATCGCGGCGAATTGCTGGTCGGCGTGGCGGGCGTGTCGGTGCCGATTTTCGCGGTGGAATCGGGGCCCGTGGCCTCGCTCGGCCTCACCTTCCTGTCGGCCCGGCTCACGCCGGAGTTGCTCGACAAATACGTGAATCTTCTCAAGGAAGAAGTCGGGCGCATCGCGCCCAATCTGAATCCGCTCGACCGGCGTTTAACGGCTCCGGGACGCGCGTAGCTTGACTAATCCAGCCCCACCAGCCGCGGCGCGCATGCGCACCGCGGCCGACGGTGCTTCTCCAATCTCAGAACAGAAATGAGGTGAGTTCGTATGGGTCCAGTGGTTGACGCGGTCGCGTCGTCGACGATGTTTCCCAGTGAAGCGGGCGTGGTGGTCGTGGGTGGCGGAATCGTGGGCGTGGCGACCGCGCTGTCGCTCGCGAGGCGCGGTGTGAACGCGGTCGTGCTCGAAAAAGGCATCATCGCGGGCGAGCAGTCCAGCCGTAACTGGGGCTGGTGCCGGCAAACCGGCCGCGATTTGCGCGAGCTGCCGCTGATTGTCGAAAGCATGCGCATGTGGGAAACCATGAACGTTGATACAGGCCGGGAAACCGGCTTTCGTCGCCACGGAATCCTGTACGCGTCGAAGTCGCAGGACAAGTTCGAGCGTCATCAGACGTGGGCCGAGGAAGCGCGCGCGCGCGGCATCGACACCCGGCTGTTGAGTCGCGACGAATTGCGCCGGCAGTTGCCGGTGCTGCCGGATTCGTGCGTCGGCGGCCTCTACACCGCCAGCGACGGTCGCGCGGAGCCACAGAAAGCGGCCTCCGCGATGGCGCAGGCAGCGATGGACCTCGGCGTCAATTTGCAGCAGCAATGCGCTGTGCGCGCAATCGAAACCGCCAACGGCGCCGTCACGCATGTGGTCACGGAGCAAGGGCGCATTCGCACCGATGCGGTCGTGGTGGCCGGGGGCGCCTGGTCGAGGCTGCTGCTAAAAGGCCTCGATACGCCGCTACCGCAGTTGAAAGTGCTGTCGAACGTGGTCCGGACGCGCCCGTTGTCGCTGCCGATCGAGCCATGCGTGAGCCTCGGCAGCGTAGCGTTTCGTCAGCGCCTGGACGGCGGCTGGACCGTCGCCACGTCGGCCGCCAATATCGCCGACGTGACGCCCGATTCGATCCGCTTCTTTCCGAAATTTCTACCCGCTTATCTGGTCGAGCGCGACTCGCTGAAAATGCGTTTCGGCCAACGTTTCATCGACGAAGCACTGCGCTGGCGCCCGGGCACATCGGATCGCCCTTCTATCTATGAAGCGATTCGCGTGCTCGATCCGCAGCCGCATCGACCGACGATCACTCGCATGCTGGACAACCTGAAGCGCGAAATTCCCGCGTTCGGAAAAGTCGAGGTGTCGCAAAGCTGGGCAGGTCTGATCGATACGATGCCCGACGCGATTCCGGTGATTTCGAAGGTCGACTCGCTGCGCGGCGTGGTCGTGGCGACGGGATTTTCCGGCCACGGTTTCGGCATCGCGCCTGCGGCGGGCGCGCTAGCGGCCGACCTGGTTTGCGGCGATACGCCGATCGTCGATCCATCGCCATTCCGGCTGTCGAGGTTTTCGGGAGCCGAGAAGATGCGAGCACAGCACTGGTTGTAGCCAGGCAAGGGATTCGGGGACTGCCATTGTTCAACGAGCAGGCTGACGGCGCGGTGTCGATGCAGTGATATCGAAGCCGCGTGCGTACGATCCCGATCTGTATCTATCAAACATTATACCGATAATGTCTAACATTATTGGATGAAGAGTTAGATACTTAACGTTATACGTAATAATATTTATCCATCGGCATTGCCGAGCGAGGTCACGATGCCATCAGGGGCCGCTCGCGCGTTCCGACCACATAGCGCAATGTTCTCAGACGAATCTGAGATAACGCCTCCTATCGGTTTCGAAGATCGGCGCGCAGCTTGCGCGTTCCAGGAGACGGCGGCGATGAAGACCCGCAGAAAACGAAGATCCGCGCCATGCGGGGGTGCACGGAGCGAGTCCGTGCACCCCCGCATGCACGCAATACGGTGCGCAGCGCTGATCTCGGCTGGCGTCGTCATGGCCAGCCCATCGCAGGCCACCGAGATGGCGCTCGGCCGCCCGGTCGCCGGCACCAGCGTGCTGACGGGCATTGGCGAATACCGCCGGATGGGAGGATTCGGGGCATGGTCTTGGGTGGGTCTGGTCGCGGGCACCGTCCAGCAGCTCTGCGGACGACACCGGCCCGATTGCCGATCAGCTGAACGGCTTTCGCGGCCATGATTCTGCACTCGGTCCGATCATCACCTATGGCACGAAGATCGGCGGCAAGGTGCCGTTTTCCGCGAGCCTGCGCTGGATGCCGACCATCGCCAGCAAGAGTCGCCTGAACAGCACCGCGTCGGTGATGGCCACGGCCACGCTCGCGTTCTGACGCGAGTGGCGCGCTGCCCGGTCGGAAAGGGTTATTTACCGCTGCCGCCGCGCACCATCGCGTTGATGATCTCGGTGCCTGGATCTCGGGCGGCCGATGCTGCCGGATGTGCACTCAGGTGACGGTCTTTCGTCCCGGGCGAACACCCTCGAAATATTCTGGCACGTGGGCCCGTACGCAGCTCCGAATCGAGTCCGTCGATCAGCACATCGCCGCGACGCAGCAAGGTGTCCAGCGCCTTCTCGATAACCGTGCGGCTAGCACCAAGCCTGAGCCTCAACGCGGCGATCGTCCAGCCGGAACCATCAGACATTAAACGCTTGATCAGTTGTGCAACGGTTGCCTCGTCCTTTCGCTCTAGCACGGTGTCTCCCCGCTAATTATGTCCCGGTTCAATGCAGTTGCGAATCAAACATAGCACGGATTCCGCAGGACACAAGTCTTGCCGGAATAGCGACCAACGCCAGATGATATGCCCGCCGCCGGCGCTCCCTGGGCGTATCCATGCAGACCAGAGACATCAGATAGACCCCCACCCGGCCGCGGTCCCGGTTAAGGGACGGCGTTGGCGTGGCACCTTCAGACGAATCCTGCCTGCCCTGAAATTCATCTTCGAGCGTTCACGCGTATCGGTGCGAGCGGACCTAAAGGGAGCGCATGGCAACCGTACTGAACCGAGCCGGGAATCGTGGAGGCTATTGGGTTTAAGTTAAAGCAGGCGCATCCGCAGTATTTCTGAGTTGCCTGTAGTAGTTTGCCTCAGCTTCAGCGGGCGGGATATAGCCGAGCGGTTCCATCAGTCGATGATGATTGAACCAGGCCACCCATTGCAGCGTTGCCAGTTCGACGGATTCCTTCGTTTTCCACGGGGCGCGCCGATGAATCAGTTCCGTCTTGTACAGGCCGTTAAGCCACGCTGTGAGCAGCTGCAGTCCTTCGGCAAGTCCCGTCGCCCCCGTCATGCGCGTGCGGCACCGCGTGAACAGCACGGCGAGCCGCATGTCCTTGCTACGCATCATGAGACGCCGGCAGTCGCGCTCCACGTCGCTCCAGTTAACCGGTTCGGGCGAGCCGACGAAGTCCCCGTACTGCGCGTCGCCCCTGGCAGCAACCTGAGCTTCGAGCACGACGAATTCCGGGTCGTACTCAAGGTCGGGGCCACATGGCGCGTCAACGCTGACGGGCGTGAGCCAATCGTGCGGCGGCGCTTCAATGCGGGCTGGTTTTTCCGCTGCCGCGCTCTTGTGCTTTCTGTTATGCCCCATCTTGTTCCTTCAACGGTGTTGTCTCGAAGTAGCTCGCGTCCTTGAGGCGGGTGGTGCCGTCGCTGCCCGTGTCCGCCACATTCGTTGTCACGAACTGATCTACATAGCGCTCGGGTTCAAACTTCATGCCGGTCACAGGCTGCTCATCGGGCGAGTTGCCGAGCCACGTCGACCAGCCCAGTTGCTGGGCTCCCGACATGACCGCCGGCGGCGCGCTGTGCGCACGAATGCGCAGTTCCAGCTCCCAGTCGAACTCGCAACCGACGAAAGTACGCACCCAGTCCACCAGTCTCGGCAGATCCCTTCCGCGTGGCGTGAAGCGCAGATACTCCTCAATGTCGAGCGGTCCGATGACGATTCGGAAGCGGTACTGCCGGTCGGGCACACGCTCACCGAGCATCGCGCTGCCCATCGTTGATGCGTCGCCCGGCCGCGCCATATAGCTGAGGTCATCCGGATCCACCTCGATCCAGTGAAACGCGTACTCATGGATAGCCACCGGCACACCGAAGTAGTGTTCGAGCGTCTGGCGAAGCCCATCCGGATTGCGCGCCTCCCGCACCAGATGCGGAGATGCCGCAAGCTGGGCGTGTGCGGGCAACACACGTTGCGACAGCTCGACCGGATCCTGTCCGTAGAGACTCGCGATGTAGAACGAAAATCGCTCGTTCTCCGGTCCCGGTCGGTCCAGCCCGGCGGTCGCCTGCGCACTCGCCCAGGCGCGATAAAAGAGGGTGAGGTAGCGGTGGTGGAACAGGTCCAGAAAGCGCACGAGCGTGGCGTCGCGCCGGCTCTCTTCGCGCTCACGCGCGACTTCGGTAAAGTGGATCGGCAACGCCCCGTTTGGCCCGAGCATGCCCAGGCTGAACAGACGCACCAGCAGGCGGCCTTCGCGCTCGCTGATGCAGGCGATCTCGCGCGGCGCGAACGTGAGACTCGGCTGCTGGCCCAGCCGGAATGGCTCGGCACGCGGGCGCTGCGCCAGACCGATTGGAGCCAGATCGGGGTTGGCGCCCAGGCGGCGCATCAGGGACAGAAAGCCGAACTGCCACGGTTCGGCCTGCATCTGTTCGAGCATCTCTGGCGACAGCCCCGTGTCGCGCAGCAAGGCGCCCTGTACAGCGCGATCGGTCATACGACGCCCCGCGTGCCCATGCGCACGGGCCAGCGCATGATGCGTCCGCGCTGCATGGATTGCAGCTCCGTCTGCGTGAACGAATTGATCGATACGTGGCGCGCCAGATAGTGCTCAAGAATCAGTCCGAAAAGGAACGGACTGCCGCCCGAAAATCCGCTCTCGTCGACCGTCAACTGGCATTCGGTACCGCGACCGAACACCAGCGGACCCGCGCCCGGCAGCTTTCTTGAGACCGGCCGGGTCTTCACGCCAAGCAGGCCCTCCACCTGGCGTTGATGGGTCGTGTCATCGCCACTGATGAAGAGTCGAAGCATGTCGCGCAGGCCCTGTCCTCCGGGGCGATGCTCCGAGTCTTCGAGCGGCACGGAGTTGAAGTTCAGCTGCCGGATCAGGCGCCATGCCGTTTCACGCTCGGCAAAAGGTGCACGCGGTGTGCTGGGCGGCCGGATGAGGCCGATACCCGCGACCGGCGTGTTCTCCTGTGGCTCCAGATCGTCCAGACCATCACGCGGCACCAGGTTTGGCAGGTCGCGATTGGTCAGCCAGGCGTCGATCGAGAGATAACGCATGCCTTCGTGGTACGGCGCCTCGAACTGGTCGACGAGCGAGACAAACACCTCGGTGCCGATGTAAGGCGTTCGCGTTCCGTAGCGCCGCGCCGAATCGGAGAGCAGCCGGCGCTCGCGGCGCAGGCAGAAGTATCGACCGTGATTGCCTTCGTCGTTGTTCAGCGTCTGGTAGAGCGGCCGGAACTCAAGCTTGGCCGACTTCTCCCCCACCTGCGCATGCAATGCGTCGATGGTGAACACTTCATAGTCCAGCGGCGCAAGCCGCTTGGGCACCATGTGAAATTCCGTCGCTGCTTCCTTCAGCTCAACGCGTTCGATCTTGCGTGGAAAGAGATTGATGACGGGCGTGCAGAACAGGGCAAAGCGCGAGGCGTCGACCAGCCCGGCCAGGCGATCGCCCGACTGGCTGAGCAACACGACGATTTCCGCTTCACGGCCACGAGCTTTGCGCAGTCCCTCCTGCAACCCGGTCAGCGTGAAAAAATAGAACCGGCTCGGGCACGCGAAATATTCGTGCAGGAGATTGTGGCCGTGAAACTTCGACCAGTTCAGCGGCAGAAGTCCCTCGTTGACGCCCAGCCCTTCGTGCACCACCGCGTTATGCGTGACAGCGGCAAACGGCCGGTCCTGATCGCCGAATGCGCCAGGTTCGCCTGTAATGGTCGCGACCCCGCCGGCGTGCAACAGCTCGAAGAGGTGTGAAGCCACCTGTTCGTCGCCGGACAAATAGAAGGGCAGTCGGTCCAGCCCCGCGAGCTCCGAAATCTTCTCCCCCTCGGTGACACGCAAACGCAGGCGCAGCGCGCTGCGCACCTGGGCGTGCGGCGGCACATAGCGGTCGAGCATCGGGATGTCAGGCGGGATGCCGGTCAGCCGCGCGCTGACAATCTCGAGCGGATAGAGCGTGACATCCTGACTGGTGCGAAATTCGCATGCCGTATTTTCGCCCGGTGGAATGCGGCTCATGAGCGTCGCGCCACGTTCGATCGTCAGTCCTTCGCCCAGATTGCCCTTTTTCGGATCCGGGAAATAGCGCGCCACCGCCATCGACGGTGTGGGCCTCACGTAGTTCGGGTACACCACTTCCAGCATGCGACCAGTGAACCTGGGAAACTCCGCGTCGATCTTGATCTGCATGCGTGCGGCCATGAAGCTGAAGCCCTCGATGAGCCGCTCGACATAGGGATCGGTCATCTCGCCAGCCTGCATGCCCAGGCGGCGCGCGATCTTCGGATGCGCCTGGGCGAATTCGTTCGCCAGCTCGCGCATGTAGATCAGTTCTTTGTTGTAGTACTCGAGCAACCGCGGGTCCATGCTTCTTTTTCCTTTTTAGCGAGCGCGCGCGTCCGCGTGCAGACGGCTAGTCTCCAGATCCAGCGAGCTTTGGACCATGAACTCGAGCGGGTACGGATCCATGCGGATCATGCCGTGGATCTCGAAGGCGAGACTGTTGTACAGCGTCTTGCCCTGCGTGCCGGCAGCGGGAATCACCTTGATCGTGTCCGCGATCAGACGCGGCTCGAAATTGATGATCGCCGTCTTCACTGCGCTCTCGATGTCGGACCATTTGCGCGTGGCCATGAAGGCGCCCGCGAGTGGCGGAACACCGAAGTTAGCCGTCGACTTCGCGGCGTGCTTGTAGCGCTTTTCGTCGATCAGGTTGCCGAGATTTGTCGCATTGAGCAGAAACGCCAGATCGCGCTGGATGATTTCGCGAAGCTGGGCGCGCGTGACGGTGTATTCCGAGGGCGCCTCGGTAGGCCGGTCTGGCGCGTCGTCGCGCAGCCGGTCCAGCAACGTCGGCATCAGATGATTGTCGGCGCGCCGCGGCGCTTGCGTGAGCGCCGCGGCGCCTGGTTTGTGCGGGCAGCGCATCAGTGCACTCCCGCGACGGTGCCCGACGCACCGAAGGTCGCATGCGCCAGTTCGAAAACGCTTGCGTCGCCTGCGCTCGTGACCCAGGTCTTGCGCCCTGAAGCACGCACCATCGTGCGCCCGCTCTCCTCCCAGCGCGTGCTGCGCCCAAGCAGCAAGCCGAAAGTGCCCGGGTCAGCGGAACGGCCCGAGTCGGGATAACGCGCGGGCATAAAGCCGTGCATGGGTGTGCCGTCCTTGAGCGTCACCACGCACGGCGCCCAAATCAGGTCGAGCAGGCTCACCGGCGGCATCACGTCCCAAGCGCTGATGTCAGCCATCGAGATCCAGCGGTAGCGCCCGGCCGTGATGATTTCGCACACTGGCCCGAGGCGCGAATCGCTGTCCGCAATCCACTCAAACGCATGCTCGCGGCTGTGGCCAGCGATGTGGGGAGCTGCCGCGATTGCCTTCCCGCGCGCATCATCCGAAGCGCTCCACTCCTGCCTTGCCCCGAGTGCGAGTGCGTCCAGCAGCGAGCGCATCCACGGCTCAACGTCGTCGAACACGAACGCTGGCAGTGTCGTGCCGGCGAGGACACTGGAGCGATGGCGCTCCGCACGCACCAGATCCCGGTAGACGTGAACCATGGGTGGGTCGGTGCCCTTGAGCTGCGCATAGATCTGTAGTTGCTGCACGGCGCGACCCCAAGACTGCACGATGCAGAGCCACTGAAAGAGCGCCCAGCGCAGATCCGCGTTAGTGGGAGACTTGCGGATCAGCACCTCGACGCGGGCAATCAGCTGGTCGGCGGTGACCTCGCCCAGTTCACTCAGGTGTGTGAGATCGGTTGTGTCTTGAAATTGGCTCATTCGGACGTCGTTCTGGTAACTTGAGCGTCTCGTCGGGCGTCTTCCGATACCGAGGAAAGTGCTGGTAACGGGCTGTCGATCGATAGCGTGTGGTGCTCTCGCTGGGCCAGCACAGGTGGTATCGATGCGCACCGATTCCCGACCTGACTCTGCAACTCGGGGGGCGCGAAAAGAAGGAGGACTTCCGGCACTCCATCAATCCTCAAGGGTTCCGGGGGGCCGCCCTTTTGCAGGGGACCAAAGGCCTCTTCGAGCAGATCGATATCACCCAGCAAACCCATCACGGCCTCCGGATTAATCCAGTCCTGGATCGTGGAGTTATGCGTCTGCCCGGACGCCCCGCTTTCATGGACAATCGATATCGACCGGTGGGTGGCCTGCGCGCGCGTCATCGGCATATGCCATTGCGAAGAAGACAACACCTGTGGCGACACCACGGCCTCGCAATACTGTTCGTACAGCGTGCCGAGCAACTCATCCTTCCCGAGCCGGCTCGCCACTTCCGCCCGCGTATTCGCATGCCCCGACTGGCCAAACATGTCAAATATCGTGGTGTGCTTCGCACGCCCGGATGGCTCGACACGTGATCGGATCGAAGCCCCTGCGCGATTCGATGTCGTTGTATGCACTTCTTGCCCGAGTCGGGCGAAAGATTCGTCGCGTCTGAGGGCAGTCTTGCTCCTGCGAAACAGGCTGGATAGTCGCATGAGTAGTGGATGTGTACGTGTAATGGACAGATAAGATCTCGACGGCATTGAATCGGTGTACAGCGTCCCCGAGAAACTCGATTAGGACATGGGCCACCAGTATCTGGCTATATATTTTCGACAAGGTTTTCGTGATTTCCTAGCTGGCCGAATAATTATTAACAAGAAAATCACATATTTCCTACATGCCAGCCACGCAATTCTGACAAACGTCGGAATCTTTTCACCCCAAATTTAACATCATCGACTCTCACTCACCAATCACTACTATTCAGTTGTTTTTTATCGCTTGCTGGATATAGAAAATTAAGCGATGGATTCTTGAATATTGAGATTTGCGAATACTATCCACGCGGATCACTTCACATTGCTCCACAGCAAATCAAAATATCTTTACATCATTGACGACGCAGAGTTCGCGTGCCAATAATGAAAACGACTGAAGTCAGGAAGATGATAATTTAAATACGAATGCGGGATATTAAATTCCATCACTCCCGCATTCCGAATCATTTCTGGATCGATAAGAGCTTCACCGGCTCCTACGTATCGTAGTCCGATATCGGTGAAGCAAACGGGGACGACCTGACAGGGGCGCAGCTCGGTCAGGTCTTTTTTGCGAACAATTCATGACGATTTCCCGCCAGGCGTTATTCGGCAAGCTCGGGGCCACCCTCTTTCGCAGCATCGAATCCGCCACCTCGTTCGGCAAGCTGCGAGGCAATCCGTACGTGGAGCTCGTCCACTGGGTGCATCAGCTGCTGCAGCTGCCTGACAGCGACCTGCATCGCATCGTGCGCCACGCCGGCATCGAGCGCGATGCGCTTGAACGCGACATCGCACGCATGCTTGCCGTCCTGCCTGCCGGTGCCAGCACCATCGATCTGTCTACCCTGATCGAGGCCGCGGTCGAGCGCGCATGGGTGCTTGCCACGCTTGAGTTCAACGAGCAACGCATTCGCGGTGCCTGGCTATTTGCAGCACTTGCCGGCTCCCCCGAACTGCGCCGGCATCTCACCTCGATCTCCCCGCAATTCAACCGTCTGCCCGCGGACAATCCGGGGGAGACGTTTCGTACCTGGGTGATCGACTCGCCCGAGGCGGCCGACAGCGTAACGCTCGATCAGGCCTTTGGCAGCGCCGCACCCGGCGAAGCGTCACAGGCGATTTCCGCTTCAGGCAAGACAAATCCTCTTGAGCAATATTGCTCCGACCTCACGGCGCGCGCGCGTGCCGGTGAGATCGATCCCGTTACCGGTCGCGAAACAGAAAACCACACACTCATCGACATTCTGTTGCGGCGCAGGCAGAACAATCCCCTGTTGACCGGTGAAGCCGGCGTGGGCAAGACAGCCGTCGTCGAGGGACTTGCGCTTGCCATCGCAAACGGCAACGTGCCCCCTGCACTCAGTAGCGTGCGGCTCATGACGCTAGATGTTGGTGCCCTGCTCGCAGGCGCGAGCATGAAGGGCGAATTCGAGTCGCGCCTGAAAGGCGTCATTGAGGCGGCTATCAAGTCGCCCGCGCCCATCATTCTGTTTGTCGACGAATTCCACACGCTTGTGGGTGCAGGCGGTCAGGCTGGCACCGGCGACGCGGCGAACTTGCTCAAGCCCGCCCTTGCGCGCGGCGGGATTCGCATGATCGGGGCGACAACGTGGTCCGAGTACAAGCGCCATATCGAGAAAGACCCGGCACTCACGCGCCGCTTTCAGGTGCTTCAGGTGGCCGAGCCACAGGAGGCTGCAGCCATCGACATGGTGCGCTCGCTCGCAGGTGCGTTTGCCTCCCATCACGGCGTCGTCGTGCGCGATGAAGCCATCCGCGCAGCGGTCCTGTTCTCGCATCGCTACATTCCATCGCGCCAACTCCCCGACAAGGCAATCAGCCTGCTTGACACGGCTTGCGCGCGCGTGGCGCTCTCCCAGCACGCCGTACCGCGCGAGCTCGACCATGTGCGTCAGCGCCTGAGAGCCGCGCAGGTTGAAATGGATCTGCTCTCGCAGGAGGCACGCATCGGGCTCGACGCCGGGGCGGCCGTGGTGGGCATCCAGGCGCGAATTGATACGCTTGCGCTCGAGGAAGCGGCCATCGCTGCGAGATGGCACGCACAGCGCGCGGCGGCGCAGGCTCTGGTCGATGCCCGCGGCGCAGTGCTTGCCCACGGCGGCGCGATCGACGCTTCGGCCATTGCGTCGGGCGCCGGAACGATTCACGAGGTGCCGGCGCCTGAGGCTCCGCCCTCGCGCGAAACCCTCCAGGCGCTCAAAAGCACCCTGCGCGATCTGCAGGGTGAACTCCCGCTCGTGTTCCCCGAAGTGGACGAAGCAATTGTCGCGGAAATCGTCTCGGACTGGACGGGCATTCCGGTCGGCCGGATGGTGACCGATGAACTGGCCACCGTGCGCAATCTTCCGGACATGCTGCAGGCCCGCGTGATCGGTCAGACGCAGGCGCTGCGCCAGATTGCCGAGCGGGTGCAGACCGCGCGCGCCGGCCTGAGCGATCCGAAGAAGCCGCTGGGTGTCTTCCTCCTCGCCGGGCCGTCCGGCGTCGGCAAGACCGAGACCGCGCTTGCTGTGGCCGAAGCGCTCTACGGCGGCGAGCAGAACACCATCGTGATCAACATGAGCGAGTACCAGGAGGCCCACACCGTCTCCGGGCTCAAGGGCGCGCCGCCGGGTTACGTCGGCTATGGCGAAGGCGGCGTGCTCACCGAGGCGGTCCGCCGTCGACCGTATTCGGTAGTTCTGCTCGACGAGATCGAGAAGGCGCACCACGACGTGCACGAGATGTTCTTCCAGGTTTTCGACAAGGGGTACATGGAAGACGGCGACGGTCGCTACATCGATTTTCGCAATACGACGATCCTGCTTACCAGCAATGCAGCGTCGGAGCTCACCGCCAGTCTGTGTGCCGATGCCTCGCTCGCGCCGGATCAGGAACAGCTGCGCCACGCGCTGGCGCCTGAACTGCTCAAGACCTTTCCGGCCGCGTTTCTCGGACGCGTCACGATCGTGCCCTACCGCCCGCTTGCCCACGATTCACTCGCGAGCATCGTACGGCTGCATCTCGAGCGCGTGGTGCGTCGTATGGCCGACGTTCACGGTATCACGCTCACCTATGACGATGCGGTCGTGGAATACGTCGTGGCGCACTGCCTCGTGCAGGAGACGGGCGCTCGCGTACTGATCGGCTTTATCGAGCAACACATCCTGCCGCGTCTCGCGTCGCTCTGGCTCGACGCACTGACTGCGAAGTGCACCCCAGCAGGTGTGCATGTCGCGATCGCCGACGCGCAGGCAGCGCCCGCAGACGCATTTGTTTTTGGGCAGCGCCACACGAGTGATGCGTCAACCGATCGCTCTCCCGCCGTTCCTGTCGCACCCGTCGGCCCGGCCGACTGAAGAACCGTCGCTTTCCCAACACTCTCACGGAGTCATGCATGTCCGAGTCGAACAGCTCCCAGAAATTTCTCGCGCGCAACCGCCCGCCGCGCGTGCAGATTGAATACGACGTCGAAATCTACGGATCCGAGAAGAAGGTCGAACTGCCGTTCGTGATGGGCGTGCTCGCCGATCTGTCGGGCAAACCGGTCGAGCCGCTGCCCCCTGTCGCCGATCGCACGTTCCTGGATATCGACATCGACAATTTCGACGAGCGCATGAAGGCCATCAAGCCGCGTGTCGCGTTCTCCGTACCCAACACGCTCACGGGCGAAGGCCAGCTCATGGTCGACATGACCTTCGAGAGCATCGAAGACTTCTCGCCCGCCGCCGTCGCCGGCAAGGTCGACTCGCTGCGTCAGTTGCTCGACGCGCGCACGCAGCTCGCCAACCTGCAAACCTATATGGACGGCAAGTCCGGTGCGGAATCGCTCATCAACAAGGTGCTGGCCGATCCTGCACTGCTCAAGTCGCTCGCGGCCGCTCCGAAGCCGCAGGCGCCGACGAGTGACCCGGACGCGCCCGCTGCCGGCGAGCTGAACTGAGCGCGGCCGGTGTGAGGTAAGGCACGCATCTGCCCACACCTGCTTGAACCCTTCGCATCCAGACTGAAAAGGTACTCCATGCAAACCCAGCAGGCTAACACTTCCGGCAAGAACGCCGGCGGCGCGGTACAGACCCAGAGCGACTTCTCGCAGCTGCTCGCGCAGGAATTCCGCCCCAAGACCGAGACGGCGCGCAGCGCCGTCGAACTCGCCGTTCAGACGCTTGCCGAGCAGGCACTGCGTCAGTCCGTCACGATCAGCGACGATGCCTACAAGAGCATCGAAGCCATCATCGCGGAAATCGACCGCAAGCTGTCCGCGCAGACGAACCTGATCATCCACCACGACGATTTCCAGAAACTCGAATCGAGGTGGCGCGGGCTGCATCACCTCGTTTCGAACACAGAGACCGACGAGCATCTGAAGATCCGCTTCATGGACGTCTCGAAGGACGATCTGCGTCGCACGATGAAACGCCACAAGGGCCTGGCATGGGATCAAAGCCCGTTCTTCAAGCAGATCTACGAAGAAGGCTACGGTCAGCTCGGCGGCGAGCCGTATGGCTGCCTCGTGGCAGACTACTATTTCGACCATACGCCGCCCGACGTCGATCTGCTCGGTTCGATCGCCAAGATCGCCGCCGCCGCACATATGCCATTTATTTCCGGTGCATCGCCCTCGGTGCTGCAGATGGAATCGTGGCAGGAACTCGCGAACCCGCGCGACCTCACGAAGATCTTCTCGCAGAATCTCGAGTACGCGCCGTGGAACTCGCTGCGCAATACGGAAGACGCGCGCTACATCGGTCTGGCGATGCCCCGCTTCCTCTCGCGTCTGCCCTACGGCGTGTCGACCAACCCGGTCGACGAGTTCGACTTCGAGGAAGACACCGACGGTTCGGACCATCGCAACTACGCGTGGGCCAACGCCGCCTACGCGATGGCCGTGAACATCAACCGCAGCTTCAAGCTGTATGGCTGGTGCTCGCTGATCCGCGGCGTCGAATCGGGCGGCACGGTCGACAACCTGCCCTGCCATACGTTCCCGACCGACGACGGCGGCGTGGACATGAAGTGTCCCACCGAAATCGCGATCTCCGATCGCCGTGAAGCGGAACTCTCGAAGAACGGCTTCATCCCGCTCGTGCATCGCAAGAACACTGACAACGCCACGTTCATCGGCGCACAGTCGATGCAGAAACCGGCCGAGTATGCCGACCCCGACGCCACGGCCAACGCTGCCCTCTCGGCGCGCCTGCCGTACCTCTTCGCCTGCTCGCGCTTTGCGCATTACCTCAAGTGCATCGTGCGCGACAAGATCGGCACCTTCCGCGAGCGCGAGGACATGCAGCGCTGGCTCAACGAATGGATCATGAACTACGTCGACGCGGACCCCGCGAACTCGTCGCAGGAAACCAAGGCGCGCCGCCCGCTCGCCGCGGCCGAAGTGGTGGTCGAGGACGTCGAAGGCAATCCGGGCTACTACGCGGCGAAGTTCTTCCTGCGCCCGCACTTCCAGCTCGAGGGCCTGACGGTTTCGCTGCGACTCGTCGCACGTCTGCCGTCCGTCAAGGACGCAGCCTGATATCCGGACCAGGCTGACACACAGCGAGTTTGACACCGTATTGCGCGGGCCCCGGACATGTTCTGCGGCGCGCGCGATACCACTGCATTACTCCACTAGGAATCAAGGATGAGTAATCTGAATCTCACCGCTTCAATCGCATGGTTGAATGCTCACGCGCATGCCGCTTCCCAGAGCAAGTGCGCGGAGAATGTCCGGCTCGCATTGCAGGCGGGCGGCGTCGATATCCCCCCGGTGGCCGCGCGCAATTTCGCGAAGAATTATGGTCCGTTGCTGTTGGCCCAGAACTTCACCGAGGTTACCGGTGGGGCGCCGAGCTCACCCCAGAAGGGCGATATCGTGGTGATTCAGCCCTACCCGGGTGGAAACATCGCTGGCCACATCGCCATGTACAACGGCCACCAGTGGGTCTCCGATTTCCGGCAGATCGACATGTGGGGCGGTCCGGGCTACCGGTCCAACAAGCCTCCTTTCAAGATCTATCGCTCGCAGGGGGCTGAATGATGCGAGCGCACCTTGTCCGGATCGCACTGTTCATCAGCATGTGCGCACTCGCGCCGACGGTTTTCGCACAAACCGCCGCTTCCGCTCAGGCTTTCGTCGAGAAAGTCTATGCCAGCTACAGCGCCGATGGAAGCACGGTCAATCTGTCCGGAAAAGGTCGCGATGCAGTGACATCGTCGTCGCTTGCCGCACTCGTCAGAAAGAACCAGCGACTTCTGCGTGGCGAAGCCGGTTACCTCGGCATGGATCCGGTCTGTCAGTGCCAGGACCATGACGTCAAGGACATGCATGTCGACGTACACATGCGCACCAAAACCCGCGCCGACGCAAACGCTTCGTTTCTCAACAACGGCGAGCAGCAACGTGTGAAGTTGAATCTCCTGTGGCAGTCCGGTCAGTGGCGAATCGACGACATCAGCAGTCCGAACGATACGCGCAGTCTGCGTCAGGCTTTGGCGCAGGAAAACAGGGAAGCAGCAAAGGCAGGTTACGGAACTTCAGTCCGTAAGTGAAGGTAGAACTTTCTACAACAAGGAGTCAAAAATGGCGCAGGATATCTTCATCAAGATTAACGGCATCGACGGCGAAGCGAAGGACGCAGCGCACCAGAGCGAGATCGAGGTCACGAGCTGGGGCTGGCACATTTCGCAGCAGTCGAACATGCACATGGGTTCGGGTGGTGGCGCAGGCAAGGCAACCGTCGACGATCTGACGTTCGTGCATCAAGTGGATCGCGCAAGCCCGAACCTCATGAAGTACTGCCTGACCGGCAAGCACATCGATCAGGCCGTCCTGACGGTGCGCAAGGCAGGCGGCAACCCGCTCGAGTATCTCAAGCTCACCATGAGCGACGTGATCGTCACGCAGGTCTTTCCGTCGGGCAGCAATAGCGACAACGGCATTACCGAGCAGGTCCGCCTGTCCTTCTCGAAGGTCAAGCAGGAATACGTTGTGCAGAACGCGCAAGGCGGCAGCGGTGGCGCGGTAACCGCCGGCTACGACATCAAGCTCAACAAGGAAGCCTGAGCTTCGTAAGTCTCGCGCCCGGCTCTCGATCCGGGCTTTTTTGCCTGTCTGCCTCGTGGTTCGTTCCTCGGGGCAGTCTCTTTCAGCGGTTCGCCGATGCGTCCATTTCTATCCGTCCTTGTGTTGGGCTGCGCGCTGCTTCAGGCCGCGTGCGTTAGCAACACTGGCACCAAGGTTGTCCACGAACCGATCAAACTCGATCTTCATGTCGAGGCGGCCTCGAATGTCAATCCGGACGACGAGAAGCGCGCCGCGCCAATCATTGTGCGCGTCTACGAACTGAAGAACGTTGACGCATTCAACGCGAGTGACTTCTTCTCGCTGCAGGACAAGGACAAGAGCGTACTGAACGACGATCTCGTCGTACGCGACCAGTTCCAGCTTCGGCCAGGTGAGAGCAAAACCATCCAGCGCATTGCCGATCAGGCAACCACCACGCTAGGGGTGCTCGCCGCCTACCGCGACCTGCCCAATTCCGTCTGGCGCGCGACCTGGACGCTGCCGTCGGCGCCGCCGCAAGCCTGGTACCGGTGGGGCCAGAAAGTAAAGCTGACCATCCGGCTTGATACCAACGCTATCAAGATCACCGACGAACAACCGCAGAGCAGGAAATAACGGACGAACACCATGAGTTGGTACAACAAGGTCACCTGGAGTGAAGGACTGTTCCTGCGCCCGCAGCTTTTCCAGCAGCAGGAGCGCTATCTCGAATACTTCACTCACAAGCGCACCACACCCCTGTCGCCCTTTTTTTTCGGCTTTTCCCATTACACCATCGACAGCGAAGCGCTGGCGCTCGGCAAGGTGATCCTGAAGTCGGCCAGCGGTGTGTTTGCCGACGGCACCCCGTTCGACGCGCCGGGCAACACGCCGCCGCCCACGCCATTGACCGTACGTGCCGAGCATCTCGAGCAGGTGATTTATCTTGCTGTGCCGATCCGTGTGCCGAATGGCGAAGAAACCACATTCGATGGCGCGGCGGACACACTCGCGCGTTATGCGGTATTCGACACGGAACTGCGCGATACGAACTCGATCGGTCAGGGCTCGCGCGCAGTTCAGCTTTGCAATCTGCGCCTGCGCCTCGTCCCCCAGAAAGAGATGACCGACGCATGGATCGGTCTGCCGCTTACGAAGGTCAAGAGCCTGCGCGCCGACGGCAGCATCGAGATCGACGATACGCTCGTGCCGCCCGTATCGGGCTATGGCGCAAGCACGCTAATTTCGGGGTGGCTCGCCAGGATCCATGATCTCACGCGCCTGCGCGCTGAAGCGCTCGCCACCCGCCTGACCGGCAGCGACGGCAAGGCCGGGTCGGTCGCCGAAGTCTCCGACTATCTGCTTCTGCAGACACTCAACCGTTACGAACCACTGCTGCAACATCTGCGACGCGTTCCGACCACGTCGCCCGCAGAGTTGTACGCACTGCTCATCAGCATGGCCGGCGAGCTGTCAACCTACGTGCGGCCGTCCACGCGCCGCCCGCTCGACTCTCATCCTGCCTACCAGCATATCGAGCCACATTTGTGTTTGAAACCCGTGGTCGACGACACGCACGCGCTCCTCAATGCCGTGCTCGTACGCAGCGCACAGAGTATTCCGCTCAAGGATGCGGGGTATGGCATGCGCAACGCCGTGGTCGATCCAACGGAAATGCGGAGCTTCAGCTCGGTCGTGCTGGCCGTTGCCGCGCAGATGCCGCCCGACACACTGGCGCAGGCCTTCGCCACCCAGTCCAAGATGGGGCCGTCCGAGCAACTCCCCGATCTCGTGCGCTCGCACCTGCCTGGCATCGGCTTGCGCACGATGCCGGTCCCACCGCGCCAGATCCCGTTCAACGCGGGCTACATCTACTACGAACTGGAGCGCACTGGCCCACTGTGGGACACCGTCGCGGAGTACGGCGGCATCGCGCTGCACGTGGCGGGCGACTTCCCCGGGCTGAAGCTCGAACTGTGGGGCATTCGCGGATAACGCAGCCCACCACGACATAAATCTCATCTGGCGCGCGCGAATACGGCGCCGCCTTTCACACCACACCAGGGGACCATCGTGAATCCAGACAGGGGCATGCCGTCGTTCGGCACCGGCTTTATGCCGCAAGACCCGGGAGATTCCGCTCGCGCGCAATCTGGCACCCAGAATACCGACCTGCCCGTCTCGCTGCTGCCTGGCATTCCGGCGGGCGAACCCCAGGCCGCGCGCATGCAGGCCATCGAGAAAGCCGCCAATCCGCTGCTGGAAGCCGCGCGCCCTCTGCTTCGCGCACTCGCCGACATGCCACGCGAACTCGATCAGGTCGCCATCAACCAGTTGCACCTGCTGCTCAAGCAGGAGGTGCGCGTCTTCCAGCGTCTGTGCGAGCTGACCAACATCCGGCGGGACCACATGATTGGGGCGCGCTACTGCCTGTGCACGGCGCTCGACGATGCCGCGACGCAGACCACATGGGGTCGGCGCGAGAGCGGTGTCGAATGGATGCGCAAGGGCCTCGCGACGGAATTTCATGAGGACCGTCAGGGCGGCGACAAGGTGTATCTGCTCATCGGCCGGTTGATGCATGAGCCGCGCGAACACCTCGATCTGCTTGAAGTGATCTATCGCATCCTGAGTCTGGGCTTCATGGGCCGCTACCGTCACGAAGCCGATGGCCAGCGCAAGCATGACGGTGTACGGCAGCGCATCTATAACGAATTGCAGGCCGCGCGCGGCATCGTGCCGATTGCCCTTTCCCCGCACGTACAGTCCGACGCCCGTGGCAACCGCCTGTCCTTCTATGACTTCCCGGTCTGGATCACCTTCGTCGTGCTCGGGGCAATCCTGCTCGCGTTATTTGGCTGGTTCAAGTACCACCTGCTCAATCACAGTGAGCAGGTCGAGAAGCAGATCATCGATATTGGCCGTCTGACGCCCCCACCAGCACCGCGCCTGCCGCACCTGAAGGAACTGCTCAAGGCCGAGATCGCAGCGGGCACGGTGAGCGTCGACGAAGATTCGCAGCACAGCTCGGTGACCTTTCGGGGCGACGCGATGTTTGCACCTGGTGGCGTGAGCGTCAATGCGTCGATGGGACCGCTCATCGCGAAGATAGCCAACGAGATCATTAAGGTACCGGGCAAGGTGAGCGTGACTGGCTACACGGACAACGTGCCGATCCGCAGCCGCCAGTTTGCCTCCAACGACGCTCTATCCGAAGAGCGCGCCACGCAGGTGATGCAGATGCTGCAGGCAAGCGGCGTGCAGGCAGGCCGTCTGGAGGCAATCGGCAAGGGTGAATCGGATCCGGTGGGAGACAACGCCACCGTGCAGGGACGGGCGCAGAACCGTCGCGTCGAAATCACTGTCACGCCCTGACGCCAGGTCTGTCACGGCCAACCGGAATTCAAGGTTCACATGAAGAAGCTGTCTTCGTTTCTGTCCTTTCTCACGTCGCGCTGGTTCCTCGCGTTTTTCGTCCTGATACTCGTGGCGGTGGGGATTTGGTCCTTCGGTCCCTACGTCGCCTTTGGCGGCCTCAAGCCCCTGGCCACTGTCGGCATGCGCGTGCTCATCATCGCCTTGCTGTTTGCGGCCGTACTGCTCTGGCTGCTGGGCTGGTCAGCCGGTATCGTGCTCGGCGCGCTGCTGTGTCTGCTGATCTGGCATGCCGCCCCACTGCTCACCTTCGGCCAGATCGAGCCATTTGCGTCGGTGGCCTCGCGTATCACCGCGATCGTGGTCGTCGTAGCCCTGTTCGCGATCTGGGGCCTGTACCGGCTCTGGCAGCGCATGCGCCGCGATGACGACTTTCTGCGCAAGGCGCTGGCATTCGGCCAGAAGAAAGAGGAATCGCCGGCGGCCGGGCGCATTCGCGAAGTCGAGAACGTCGCAGGTAGCGTCATGGTTCGGCTCAAGGCGATGCGCACAGGCGCACGCGGCGTCGGGCGGCTGTTTCAGGGCACGCGCTATCTCTACGAAGTGCCCTGGTACATCGCGCTGGGCGCGACCGCTTCTGGCAAAACCAGCGCCCTGCTCAATGCCGGGCTGCACTTTCCCGTAGGGGCGCCCGCACCGCGCCCAGGGGGCAGCCCTGGCCACACCCGTCAGGTAGACTGGTGGCTGACCAATGACGCGGTTTTGATCGATACGGCCGGTTACTACACACTGCACGGCACCTCGACGCAGTCGCTGCCGGCGCAAGTCGCGCTCGCCCGCACTCAATCGGGCAGTGAAAAAGACGGTGACAAGCTTGGCGAGAAAACCGATATTGCCAAAACCATCACGGACTTCGGTGAAGACGCGGCACAGCGTGTGCTTATCGATGAAGACGAATGGCAGGGCTTTCTCTCCCTGCTGCGACGCCAGCGTCCGCGCGCCCCGATCAATGGCGCACTGCTCGCCGTCAGCGCAGGTCTGCTCTCGGACCCCGACGCGAGTGTGCGCAGCGCCGAAGCAGCAGCACTGCGTGCGCGACTGACAGATTTGCGCGCCGTTCTTGGCATCCGCTTTCCGGTCTATCTGCTGATCACACAGATGGACCGCGTGCCGGGCTTCGCCGAATACTTCAGCTCGCTCACGGAAGAAAGCCGCGGGCAGATGTGGGGCTTCACCCTTCCGCTGGGCGGCACGACCGCGCACGGCGACCTCGTGGCCAAAAGCCGCCAGGAGTTCGAGCAGTTGAGCGCGCGTCTGGCGGGCGGCGTGAACACGCGCCTGGAAGACGATTACGATCCGGAGCGACGCCGCAGTCTCGCGGCGCTGGCCGAATCGTTCGCCGCGCTCGGTGCGCCGCTTGACGATCTGCTCACTGAACTCTTTGCCGATTCACGCTACGACGACACCCAGCTTCGTGCCACCCTGCGCGGGGTCTATTTCACCAGCGCGACGCAGCAGCACGGAGAAACCCTGACACCGGAGCCGCTCACGATCATCGAGCGTCTGCGACGGGGACTGGCGCGCCCGCTCGCCGACAGGGAAGATACCGCGCAAGGTGGGTCGGGCATCATTGCCAACCACAGCTATTTCCTTCATGACCTTTTCGCGCGCGTCGTGATTCCCGAGGCGCATCTCGTGCGCCCCAACCTGCGCTGGGAATACCGCTTCCGGTTCCTGCGTCTGCTCGGTCATGTTCTCGCGCTGCTGCTGTTCGTGTGGCTGGCGTTCGGGCTGCGCATGAGCTTTGGTCACAACACCGACTACCTCGACGCGATCGGGCGCAAGACGCAGGCGCTCGCGGCGAAGGTCACCTCGCTCTACCGCGAACCCAAACCCGATGCAGTGCCGGACACGCTGGCTGAGGCCCGGTATCTGCCAACGCTCACGGGTCTCGACCTGTCCGATCCTGACAGCGCGTGGCGCTACGGCCTGTACACCCCGCCTGGCGTCGTACAGGCAAGCCGCGACACCTATCGTGCGCTCGAAAACAATCTGCTGCTGCCACAGATCGTTCACCGGCTCGAAGACGTGATGGCGGCGTCAATCTCGGGCAAGGATGCCAAGGCAACTTATGACGCGCTGCGCGTCTACCTGATGCTCTACGACCGGCAGAAGTTCAATGCCGGCGATGTGAAGGCATGGGTGCTGGACGACTGGGCGAGGACTGACAGCGCCTCGGTATTTGGCGGGCGCGCGTCGATGATCTCGCATCTGGAGCAGCTCTTTTCGGGCGACGAAGTCGTGCAGTCTCCGCTCATCCGCAACGACGCGCTTATCCAGCAGGCCCGTGCATTGCTCGACAGCAGCAACGCCACACAGCGCCTCTACGAGCGCGCCAAGGCGGACATGCTCAAAGAGGCACCGGATGAATTTACGCTGCTGCGCGCGGTCGGCCCCCAGGCCGGCACGATCTTCACGCGTGCGAGCGGCGCGCCACTTTCGCGCGGAGTATCCGGGCTCTTCACCTTCGACGGCTACCGCAACCTCTTTGACAAGCGGGTGCGCGAGTTCGCGAGCGCGGCGCGCGATGACGATGCGTGGGTGATGGGGCGCTCCTATCTGGGCGAGGCTCAAAAAAAAACGGCTGAGCTCGCCGCCGGCGCAACCGGTGCCGACGATCCCGTCACCGAAGCCATCCGTCGCCTGTATCTGACGGAGTACGCCCAGCAGTGGGACGCCTTCCTTGGCGACATCCGTACCGTCAGGGGTACGAGCCTCGCTTTCAACCTCCAGGTGCTGCGCCAGTTCGCGGCACCCGACTCGCCCCTTGGGCGACTCGCGCGCGCCGCTGTGCGAGAGACGACACTTACGCGCGCCGTGGTGAACATCGATCCGTCGATCCTTCAGAAAGCAGCGGGCAAGGTCGTCGACAAGGCACTCGGCATCCGCGCCGAAGAACGTATCGAGCGCGAACTGGTCGACAGTCACTTTGCAGCGCTGCGCGAAAGCGTCACGGGCAGCGCTGACGTGCAGAGCGACACCGCAGCGGCGCAGGGCGGCTCCATGGCAGGCAAGACCGGCCTCGACGCTATCACGAGCCTGCTCAACGACTACTATACGTCGTTGACTGTGGCAGATAACGCCATCGCCAACAATAGCCTGCCACCGACGAACGACGCCGCCGCCAAACTGAAGATGGCTGCCGCCACCATGCCAGCGCCATTCCGTGAAGTCCTGCTCGGCCTGTCGATCCAGGGCTCGCGCGAAGTCAACCAGGGCATTGGCCAGCTGCTCTCGCGCCAGATGCAGGCCGTGGTCAACGACACCTGCCGGCTCACCGTGGAGGGCAACTATCCCTTCGCACCCGACAGCAAGCGTGATGTGAGCATCGATGATTTCACACGGGTGTTCGCCCAGGGCGGCGTGCTCGACGACTTCTTCACCAAGAACCTCGCGCCGTTCGTCGACACGTCGGCAAGACCCTGGCGCTACCGCACGCTGCCGGGCGCGACCGAGCCTGTTCAGGGTCCGGATCTCGAACCGTTCCAGCATGCGAAGGCGATCCGCGAGGTGTTCTTCGGCGATCAGGGCAAGCAGTTGGCGTGGAAGGCTGATGTGCGTGTGCCGGAACTGGATCCGACAATCCTCGGCCTTTCAATCGACATTGACGGGCAAAGCATGCTCTACCAGCACGGCCCGCTGCAGCCATTCTCGATCAACTGGCCTGGACCGCGCGGTGGGGTACATGCGGAGATCACGGCCAATCCACGCATTCGCATGGAAACGTCAACCGTTTCCGTAGATGGCCCGTGGGCGCTGATGCGCCTGATGCAACGCGGACACGTGATCCAGACGGCAACGCCCGGTCGTACGCGCGTCGCATTCGACTTCGACGGTCGCAAGGCGGTCCTCGACATCGCAAGCGCCGGTAGCCTGGCCAACCCGCTCACGAGCGACCTGCTGACGACCTTCCGCTGCCCGAGTTCGATGCCGATGCTTAGCCTGCCCGATAGCGGGCCGCCGGTTGGTCTGCCGCCTGCTGGAGCGGTGCCGATGCCGGCGGCAGGGACGGTCAGCGGTTGATGCAGCAAGTAATGCGATCAGCCACCCGCTCCGGGTGGCTGATCGCATCAAACAGTACAACTATATATTGCGCTATGAACTGAGGCGCCGACGTGGGCGTTCAACCAAGATGACCGATCATCACGTTAATACCGAATCCGATCCCGGCACTCAAGGTCGCCCCTGATAATGCCCCCCGTCTGGGTACCAACGTTAAACCCGTACATGACGAGCGCGCAGGTGCTGAATGAACCGCCACACTCAGGCCACAAAATTGCGGCATGACGATGCCCATCGCGAGCAGCGCGGTATTGATTCCCAGCAGCATGACGGTAGCGCTGGCACCTTCCGCGATGACCCCGGCTCCGACATCAAAGCAGACCGTTCCGCCGGTCAGATCGGAACGACTCAATTCCTTGCCGTGAAACGCCGAGGTCATGTAAAGGGTGCCTCCTCCCGTGAATGTGGAGGCCGCACCAGTCACCCCGGGTCATTGGCCAGCAATCTGGTTTTAGGCAGGTGTAATTTGGGTACCTTCGGAATCTTCTTTATCGCACCGAAGCCAAACCCAGGCGATCCGTAATGCAATTCCTGCCCCTGCCCGGCTGGATGTTTCAGATAAATGGTCCCGCCTGCCATGAGGATCGGCCCGAGGCCCACACTGGCTGTAGCAGCCGTATCGCAAATCCACTGACTATTTCTTGGTATCATTTTTTCTCTGAATCAAACCAGATTTTTCAAGGCAATCGAGACCCACAACCAACGCGATAAAGCCAATTAATCCGGTGACGATTGACCATCCCCAGATTGAGCCAACGAGATCCGCCCTGGCGCTCGTTCGAGGACTGTCTGGCAGATAGCGCACCTGCACCTCGTCACCGGGCTTCAACCCGAAAATCAGCCCGTTCTGCGGATACGAAACGCGTTCACCACTCCGGGTTGTAATCGCGACTTCCGGGTGACTGCCGCCGTGATTGAGTTCAGTGACGTGTCCGGGCGCGACGAGCGACGTTTGAAGAAAATCGAGTGTATTAAAGGTGGTGGCGATGGCAGCGATCATGAGTCCGGCCCCCACCAGCAGGAAAAGCACGGCCTTGAAGGCATAAGTGACTTTTTCGCTCACGATAGCGTCTGTCATCGGACAATCTTCATTGCTGGTAGTTATTGATAAGGCACGCCGCAACTCTTGGGCCACCGCACAGCGCTGGATAGAAAATTTCTCGCCTGCTTTGCGCTTATAGAACGCAGTATATATAGCATCAATCAAGGCGGAATTAAAACTGCAATGCCATTTGATTGAACACCAAATCAAGGCGACCAGAGGAGCACCGGGCTAGTGCGCGGATATCGACGAACGTTCGCGTGAGCTGGCATGGATGTTTCATCGGTGCCCTACTTCTGCTTCTCGCGTCGGAACGCATACAAGACTCACTGACCGTAAATGCGTCCCCCACTGGCTGCTGTCCAATGCGCACATTACGCATTCATTGAAATCGGAATTATCGCCACTACTCAGCCCCAAAACTGATAATTGGAATGTGAGCGCAACCGATAAAATAAAACTGATTGACTTGAACATATTCGGCCTGAATAATATCTAAAATATCGATCACAATTCTTATCAATTATTCAATTGGCGCCCTCGATGGTTTGAGGGATTGCTAAATCTCACATGGGCGCCGCCCTTTGCCAAAGAAGTTAGTTTGTGGTCGATCAACGACGCTTCTTAGCGTTGTGAACGCAAGGCACGCAGCCCGTTTCCGTTCTCCACCGGCGGTCTGCTGCGAAGACGCCCGACACCTGTCAAACCTCACGACGAAGGCGTTGAGCAGGAGTCACTGCCTGCGCGCGCGAGCTTTGCCGAAGCATTCTCGCGATAGCTTCGACCGGCGTCAGGGGCGCTGAACCCGGTTGCAAAAATCGCACGATGAGCTTGGCCCAACGCGCGACCGGATAACCCGACGACCAAGAAATATGATCATCGCTGATGCGCCATTTGTTGCTGGCGATAACGGTGATTTCCGGCGCAACCGTTGAACGTTACAGCGAGCACATACCGCTTGAAGTGACTGAGCGATTCCTGCGTCGCTGTAGCATTTTTCTTCTTGTCTGTAGGTGCTTGCTGCTCGTCAAGTTGACCCTACCCTCGCGTCGCAATATCAGGCGCCTTTGACCTGATACCCAGCCCCCTGACGGTAAGCGCTTCGTTTGATAGCCGGCAAGTAGATCCCATTGCCTTATGGGGTGCGGGGTTGCTTTTGTTCGTCCACCGATTTCAAATGAAAGAGCCCGCTCTGGCTCTAGTCCCGCTGCACGTTGCCCGGCTTCGTTGCGAAACGGATCACGCCGTCAACTCATTCCATGCAATACGATAGATAAGTAATACTAACTGTTATCACAGGGTAGCGATGGATCCCGAGTTTATCGACTATTACCAACGGCAACTGACATACATTCAAGGGGCGTTCAGTGAGTTCGCGCAAGAGCATCCCAAGATTGCCGCACGGCTTGGTGCGCAGGCGGGCGATGTCCGAGATCCCCATGTCGCACGGTTGCTTGAGGCTTTTGCGTGGTCCGCAGCACGCTCAGAGCAGCGCATCGATCGCTGGCCGCTCGAACTCCCGCTGCGGATCCTCGATGGCATCGATCTCAGCCGCCCCTATCCGAAGCGCGACTACCAGCGGCAGTTCTGGATGAGTGACTGGGACTACCTCAATCTGCTGTGGCAGGAATGGGGTATCTGCTTTTACTGGGAGAACGACACGCTCGTGCTTATGGATGCCCACGGGTACGATAGTACCCAAAAAGGACTACAGCGCCTTCCGCATTCTGAGCAGCGAATACCACGTTGAAGCGACGACGAAGCTCACGCCGAAAGAATCTTTCGAACAGGACATCAAAGTACCAGTGGTGAAAGAAGGCGAAGTGATGACCATCGAGCGCCTTGTGCGTGAGTTTGGCCCATACATTGGGTGGTCTCAGAAGGTGACTGAGCAAGGACAAATAAAAAAGCATTTCACGACAAAACATAGAGAGACCGTTACCGACGAAAAATCGGGGCAGAAAAAGACCAAAACCACTATCGAGCATCACTACCGGGTGGTCGATACAGGGAAGCCAAGCACGGTTATTCTGAATATACTTGGTTCTAAATTGAACTACCCTTCCCCGTCTGTCTTCAGTGAAAGCCAGTACAAGAACATTGCGACAGAACTGAATGTCGAGATTGCGGCAGTTAAAGCCATCGTTCAACAAGAATCTGGTGGCAAACCGTTTCTAGAAAATGGCTTGCCACCAATTTTGTACGAGCGCGGGCACTTTTTTGACCTTTCGGTAAAAAAAATAAAAATAGAAAGTGGTTCCAAAAAGGGTGCGGGAAAGAAAAAGAATATAGCAAATCCGTATCCTCGCAATCCGGATCTATGCTTAAAGGGGTCAGGCAATTATGGGGCGGAAGGCTTGCACCAGTACGAAAAACTTGTGCGTGCTGCTGCATTAGATTTTGATATTGCTATACAGGCTTGCTCTTGGGGCGGTTTTCAGATACTCGGAGAATACTATTCAGAATGCGGTTGTAGCACCGCATTTGAGTTTGCCAATAAATTCATGTCCGGAACCGAAGGGCAGGTTCAGATATTTATAGCATTTATGAAAAATATTAAACCTGGGGCAGTCCAAGGACTGAGGCAACATAATTGGGGAAAAGTTGCGGAATCTTATAATGGAATATATTGGCAATCTACCAATCCTGATTACGCGGCAAACTTAAAGATATTTTATGAAAAATTTAAGTAAATTGGTTGCATTCATGGTGTGCTTGGTTGGGTTCATCACCACCACCATTGCTGGTCAGGCAATGATTTTCGATAATCCAGGTTTAATTGTCTATAAAGACGGAAATCGAATATACGGATTCTATGATGCAGAAACAAAGAGATTTTCATGTTATTTTCTATTTTTCCAAAATTCGTCAGACACGTTGAAATCAGACGTCGAAGGTTATAGTAGGATCAGTCTGATGACATTCGTTCCACATGACGGCGCATCTCTAATATTTGAATCTAGAGATAAATTTTTCGATATCAGAGGTGCTTTATATCGAAACGAGAGTGAATGGATAATTCATACGGATCAAGGGCAGGCTGGCTGTGAAAACGCGGCAGGTGGATTTATTTTTGAGCCTAGTGACTTGGCGGCTTCAAGGTTCAATGTCGAAAGTTCAATAGATTCGATCGGGGTGCGCATGGTGAAAAGAAAAACGTACTTCTTTGATCGGAAGAATAGCAAATTTTTTAAGAGAAGCAGTTATCTTACAAGGATGAATTCTGTTGTCGTAATCCAGAATCAAGGACCGTATTCGCAAGTTCGTTTCTCCGATCCGAGGTTGTATGCGCAGTCTTACGGAAGGGTCACGGTTGGCTGGGTTCGATCAGACGATTTGATCAATCCATTTCCTACAGCGGCCGGCCGTGATTGAAATTCTTCCACATGATATTCGCATGGGCAGCCCTGAAAAAGGACCCACAGCAACTAATACGCCATGCCAAAAACTGTCCTTGGCGATAATTCTTTGTTTGGGAATTCCCTGTAATTTGTCGGCCGGGGAACTAGCTGTGTTTAGCAATCCCGGCTTAGTTGTCTTCCGATCCGAAGGGCAAATACAGGGTTACTACTCCGCACTTGAAGCTGGGCGATCCTGCGAGTTTTTCTTTAACACCCATTCTCAAGTATCTTGGCCAGCCACACGCGGACAGGTAAATTCCGCAGAAATAGGTACATTTGCTTTGGGGCTCGGCGAAAGGAAACATAGCCAGAGGAATTCGGATTTTTATATAAGTGGCGTTATAAAAAACAACGCCGATGAATGGTCTATACAAACAGATGTTGAGCCCCCGGGATGCGGAGGCGGAGTAGGCGTTTTCTCAAAAAACACCGGACTACCGCCATTTCGATTCTTCGAAAAAAGTACGTTCCGAGGTAAAGGGATCCGCGTGGTTAATGGAAAAACATATTTGTATAATAAAATTAAGGGAAGATTATCCAAGAGAAAGGAATATCTGACGGAAAACGATATCGTCTCCATTATATCTGATGGTGGAGGCTATTCGAATATCAGGTACGTCAATCCAGACTATTTTGTCGTACCTGCCGGCAAGGTTACTATCGGTTGGGTGAGGACTCGCGACCTGGTCGATCCCTTTCCCCCGATGTCTAGGCCATGACTAATGTTGTCAGTTTCAGAGGGCTTTAATGAAGACAAGTAAACTCATTATTCTTTGGATGGGCATTGCTTTGTCACTTGCTAGCCCAGTTGTAAGTGCCGGCATTGGAGTTGTGTTCAATAACCCATTTTTGGTAGCAATCCAATCTGGAAATAATCTGTACGGTTATTATGATTCTGAGAATGAACGGTTTTCATGTGTGTTTTTCTTTTATGGAAAAAGCAACTCACCGATGCTAATCTCTTCGAATCACTCATCAATTGAGATTGACACATTTGGGTTCGGATTGGACCCGAAATCGTATGCCTACCAGGGAAGAAGCAAGTACTCAGATATTCCCGGCACGTTGTTTTCTGATTCGAACGGCTGGGTCATTAAAACGGATAGCCCGCCTGACGCGTGCAACGGAATCGGTGCTGATTTTAGTAAAAGCCCATCGGACGCCAATTTTTCTAGATATTATATTGTAGAAAAATTAAACGCGCTGGAAATTGGGGTGGTCGTCAGAAAAACACTAGTCCGAGAAAAAATTGGCTCCAACCGTTCAAAAGCCATGTTGGTAGGCGGTGACGCGGTGTTGGTCATTTCAAGGAAGGGAAGTAATTCTTATATCCGATTTATCGATTCGAAGCTAGCTTCACTTGATCGCGATCCGGTTGTGACTGGCTGGGTCCGGTCTGCAGATATCGCAAATCCATTTCCTCGGCCAATGAATCATGATTGAGGTTCATGCGCACGATGCTTGCGTAATGAGGGTGAAGAATAAATCGAAGATTTGGTTGCTGATCCTCTCTTTCGTGCTGGTATTTCCCCGTGAGTCAGTTGCCGGTGTTGCCACGATTTTTGAAGGCTTGAATTTTGTGACCTATCAAAGTCACGATAGTCTGAACGGGTTCTACTACGCAAGAAGCGGTATATTTTCCTGTGGATTCCTATTTGTTGGTGTTCTGAGTAGCCCACAGAAAAACGCAGACAGCGTGAACTTAGTGAGGGTAAAGACATTCGATTTTGTGCCTCACGTACCCGCGTACACTTACGATAAGAGAGATCCACGATCTGACATTGATGGCACAGTTTATGTGGCGCCCGGCAGTATCTCGCTGAAAACAGATTCACCTCATGCCGGATGTCAGAGTGCCGCAGGTATGTTCGACGCGCCTCCTGGGGAACGTGGAGCAAGTGTATTTGCAGAGGTTGGGAAACTACCTGCATCAGGCATTTTTGTTGTTGGCAAAAAAGCCTTTTTCTATAGGATCGAAAATGAAGTAAAAACCAAAGAATATCTTCTTCCGGGTAGCTTCGTTCTCGCAACAAAGAAAAAGAAAGGGTTTTCCTTTGTTCGATATGTCGACCCGGATTCTCAAATAGATGATGATGATCCAAAGCGGGTTGTGTCAGGTTGGATCCGTACATCGTCACTTGTTAATCCGTTTCCTCTGAAAGGTAAGCAATGATCGATCTTGTCAGGCTTGGTGATCGTACGGACCACGGTGGCAAAGTAACAACCGCATCAAAGACGATGTGTTATCGGGGTGTCCGGGTGGCGAGGAAAGGAGACCTTGTTGAATGTCCGTTGCATCCCGATGTGAATCCGAATGTAATCCTCGACGGTGATCCGAAAATTTCCGATAAAGGAGTTCCGATTGCGAGGCATGGATTTCGCACGACATGTGGATGCACATTGATTTCGAGTGTTGGCGCTGACACCTGATCTTTCCGGATCATTTGATATAGCGTTCAGTTTATGATCGCGCCCGTCAGTGAGCCAAAATTTCTTTACCTTCAAGGTTGCACCTGAATTTCACGATTGCTGTGTTTTACGGCGAAATTAGGAATGGAAATGGGAAAATATAAAAATATATATATCGTGCTTCTCTTTTTTGCTGAAATATGTTCTGCACGCGCAGACACTTCCATCCTAATAGAAATTGGGGAATGTAGGTTTAGAATTAGCGATTCATTTCACGGATCTATTACAGATCCAAAGCCGGAAAATGACTTCCGATATGCTGGCTATGACGCAAGTGTGCGTGTGGCTGACGTTGTGAAATCGTTCGGACTTAATTTTTCTTGTCAGAAAATTGAAGACGATGACGTTGAAGTTTCCGCACGATTTGGAGGCCGATTTAACGCGTATCTGAATAGATGGGTGCCTGATTTTGGGGATGCTTCGGCGCATGATGTCGTTAATCTGAAGCGTGTTACGAAAACATTTCCCCTCACGTCAAAAAATTCCAAAGGATTTTATACGATTCAGGATGATCTTGATGGGGAGTTATCGCGCCGTATGCGTCATATTTCGTACTGTTTGATTCGAGGCGCGGCGGCTGTATGTGGTGATGGCGTAGTGAAGCGGCTCGCGGACAGTAAGAGTGACATGCTTCCTTATGTCCTCCAGGTGCTGCGAAGTATCAAGTTTGAAGACAAGGAAGGTTCGAGCCGTGAACGAATTAATCAGGCATCGATGATGCGATAGTTATTGGTGGCGACTTGTTTACGAATATGTTTTGAATTTTATCGAGCCAAGATATTCTGCGAAAGCTTCGTAGCGGTCTCAGTTTCAAGGCCCAGATGATGCCGAATTCTATGCGGCATCAATCGAAAGCGTTCGAACAAACCTGCATTTACTATTTTCGGGGACGATTGGATGGATGGAAAATCCAGAAAGCTTGCACTATCGCTTGACCTGATCGAGCGATTGCAGGAAGAACCTTGGAATTTTGGGTTCCTGGCGCTCATGCGCCGTATAAACGCGAATGGAGCGGACGACCCGGTCGGCACCGCGCTCTTGCCCACGGCCGAGCCGTTTCGTGTCGGTCAGAAACCAAGCCTTACCTTCGCGCCCAGGGAGATAGCGGACGCGAAGATGAAGAGAGGACGCCTGCATACCCGTCTCTACAGCCTCGGAATGCTCGGGCCGAATGGTCCGCTTCCGCTGCACGTCTCGGAGATCGCGCGCGAGCGCGAAGAGTTGCGTCGGGATCCAACGTTGAGCAATTTCCTCGACATCTTCCATCATCGGGCACTCACGCTCTTCTACCGCGCCTGGGCTTCGGCGCAGGCGACAGTCAGCCTCGACCGCCCTGATGATGATCGCTTCTCTTTCTACATCAGCTGTCTGTCGGGCCACTCTGCCCTGCCCGCGCGCACAGTTTCACTGCCTACCCACGCTTACCTCGCATCGTCACCTCATCTTGTGCACGAGGCCCGTAACCTCGACGCGTTGTCAATGTCGGTTGCGTGGCATTTTGGCGTGCCGGTCCAAATTGAGCCGTATGCCGATCACTGGATCGAATTGCCCGAAGAACTCCATTGCAGGATGGGGGAAGAAGGGGATTCGGCCTGTCTTGGGTTGGGTGCCACGCTCGGCGGTCATGTGCTTTCCAGGCGCCACCGCTTTTGCATGGTGCTCGGCCCCCTCGATACCGAAACGTATCACCGATTCACGCCTCGCGGCGAGGATCTGTTGCGGCTGGTCGCATGGGTGCGCGCGTACATCGGGCTTGAGTACGAATGGCTGCTGGAATTGCAGATCCAGCCAGACTACGCGCCTCCAGCAGTGCTGGGCGAGGAGCACCAACTCGGGTGGTCGAGCTGGCTTGGTCAGTCGCCCGACGGCAAGCCGGTCATCGGCATGCGTTTTGAACCGGAGGCATACCTGGATCGGCTCGTAGAGGGCGCGGCGATGCCGGAGGAGGTAGCCGCCGTGCATTGAACTGAGCCGCCGATGAAGCGCCAGCGCGAAGGAGGAGAGATGGAGTTCGAACAATCGGCCCTGATGTTCGACGTCAACCAGATCCTGAATGCCGGCGCAAACCCGGTGCACTTCTCGCTGTCAGCGAGGATCTTCGTCGATGCGACCAGCCGGATCGTGAATCCTCTGAAGGTCACGAGCGTCGATTTGCAATCGCGATTACATGAACCGCTTCGGCGACGAGCTGATCGTCACGATGGAAATTCTCGCTGGCCAGTACGCGCGCGAAATCTATCCCCACAACGACGCCATCGATATCACGCTCACGCGCGCGCCGATGACGGAGGCCGCGGACACGGCCGATGCGGGGCGCGCGATCTAGTCAGAGCGCCATAGCGCCACGCTGATCGACGAGGCCTCGCCCCTGCTCGAACAGAACATGGACTTCTCGCCAAGCCGGCAGCATCTGGACCTGACGGGGCCGCTCACGGTGCCGTTCCAGCTGGTGAACGAGTCGCTTGCGCAGATGCGCATGATCGATGTGGGTCAGGTATTTCGCGGCTGCACGGTCGATGGGATTATCCGCACCCTGTTCACGCAGGCCTCGCCGGCAGCGACGGTCGACGGCGAGCGCGCCGTGCTGGAGGTAACCATGGTCCCATTGGCCAACCGGCAGCCGCGCGAGCCCATCATGAATCCACAGCGCGTGCGCCTGGTTGAACACTTCCAGTGACACGCTCAACCACCACGATCCGACCCAACGACGCGTGATCCAGCATCGGCGCATGGCATACGAGCAGCCCACGCACACCCTCCGGAAGGTAAATAGCATTTGGCGCGCCTCATCGTCCGGCCACGTCGTCCAATCTGAAATTCGCTTCGTCGCAGAGTGAATCGCCTCGCGCCCGCACCCAACACGTTTTATTCCGACGCCCCTCCAGCCGCCTCGCCACGCCGCCGTCGAACAAACCCCACCTGAAGCCCAAACAGCTTGCCGATGCTGTTAAGCGACTCCACGGTCGGATTGCCCGTGCCGCGCTCGATGTCCTGAATCACACGCCGACTCACGCCGCGATGAGCCGCGAATTCCGCTTGCGTCAGGCCCGTCATTTTCCGCATCGCCTTCATTGCGTCGGCGATGCTCAGCTCGCCACGCTCGATGCGCTCATAGAATTCCCGGCGCTGGGCGTTCTGTTCCTCACGGCTCAGAGGGTTACGACGAGGCATACGCGTCCTCTAGGAATGACGGGAATCGGGATTCAAGGCCTTAAGCTGCCGGACCTGCGTGTCGATGGCGGGCGTCAGGAACTGCACGATGTCGTGATCGACGCCCTGCGCCAGCATGATGTCGGGCAGGCGCTCGACCTGCGTGGCAAAGCGGCCGAGCGCCTCGCCGAGCCGCAGCCTTTCGTCCGCGCCCACCGGCAGTGCGGCCAGCACATCGCCCCACTCGGTCAGCTCGATGCGCGTGGCATCCGGCCGATACCACCGGAGCGTGCGCGGCACCAGCTCGGGGTCGAGATACATCGGCGCGAAATCGAACAACGGCGTCAACTGCTGGCGTCCGTCGATAAGCTGCATGGCGGTGTTGCGCGCATGGTTATCGGTGTTGCGCATGGCCAGGTTGAGCACATCGCGCTTGATGAACTCGAGCGTTTCGGCGTGCGGATCGGTCGCCACCCGGCGGATCGCCGCCACGACTTCGAAAAGATCCGGACGCTGATCGAAGCCGCTGAGACCCAGCAACGACGCCACGCTTTCCTGATGCAGCCGCTCGACGCGGCCATCGCGCACGCGCCGGTCAAAGCGCGGAATGAGCAGCACGTCGCCGTGCAAGCTGGGCAGTTGCCCGTAAGTGCGAATGCCGATTTCGGCGGCCACGCGCATATAGGCCGCCTCGTTGTGCAGAACCTTGAGGTCGGCGGCCGTGTTGCCGCGCGGCAGCTTCGCGATCAGATGCTGGGCCGCCTGTGCGTCCGGCAGGACCGCGTCGCCGTGCAACAGGCCGTTTCGATCGCGCGTGAGCAGATATTTCGGCGCGGCGCCCTGCACGCCGGTCGTGCCGGTGCCGAGCATGCCATGCAGATACATGCGTTCCTTGAAGTCGGCGCTACGCTCGACCACGTCGTCGATCGCCATGCCCGGCAAGCCGCGCGCATCGGGATGTCGACGCACGTGCGACTCGAAATACGCCACCGCCTCGGCGACGCGGATGCGGCCGATGGGATTGAACGCGCCTGCGCAGAGCAGCGGAAAATCCGCGTCCGGGCCGTCCTGCAGCTTGAGTTCGCCGAGCAGGAAGCGTCGGCCCGCGCCCTGCGGCACGAGGTCGTACAGGAACGCCGGCAGCGCGCGGCCGAAACGGAATTCGGTATCCACGGGCTCGACGAGCGACAGCGGATCGTGCGTATGCTCGACCGCGTACATGACCTCGAAATCCCACTGACATCGGCCGTCGCGGAACTCCACCTGAGCGCTGTCGATCCAGCGGTCGTCCAGAAATAGCTGCAGGGTGCATTCCACCGCTCACCTCCTATATGCCTCATAAATGTAGCACAAAGAGGTGGATCCTGCCTGAAATGCTCCTTATAAGAAGCGCGAACCGGCCGGACGCGCAAAACAGCCGTCACGCAACCGATGCTATCTCCGCTATCGCCGCGACCAGTCGCGCAATTTCCGCATCCGTCGTGAGATAGCTGACCGACGCCCGCGCCACGTTCGTCAGCCCGCGCGCGCGCATATCGAGCGGCGTATAAGCCACGCCGCTCAATCCAATCGAGATCCCACGCGCCGCCAACGCGGCCTGCACCGCTTGCGGGTCGCGGCCCGCGAGATTGAACGCCACCAGCCCGGACCGTTCGACGCCTTCATCGAGCAACTCGACCGCCTCGATCCCGGCCAGACGCTGCCGCAGCCGCGTCGCCATCTGATCGATACGCCGACGGATCGCGGGCACGCCAATCGCCAGCGCCTCGCTCAGCGCCTTCGCGAGTCCGGCACGCAGCGCCATCGATGTTTCCGCCGATTCGAATCGACCGGCGTCGTTACGCAGATACGGCTCGCCCCGCGCATCGAGCGGCGCGGAATAACGATCCACATACGCGGGCGTCAGACGATCGAGAAAGGCGCGCCGCACATACAGCAAGCCGGTGCCGCGCGGCGCGCGCAACGCCTTGCGCGGCGCGGCGCACAGCACGTCGCAGCCGATTGCCCGGACGTCGATCGGGAGCTGTCCGGCGGCCTGCGCGGCATCGACGAAATACGGGATGTCGAAGCGCCGCGCAATCGCGCCCACGGCGTCGGCCGGATTGATGAGGCCGCCGTTCGCGGGCAGCCACGTGAGCGCGATCAGACGCACGCGTTCGTCGATCATGGAGGCGAGCGCCGCCGTGTCGATGGTGCCGTCTGCGCGCGAGGGAATCACGTCGATCGTCGCGCCCGCCCGCTGCACCGCAAACTGCATCGCGGCCAGATTGCCGCCCCATTCGTGCCGTCCGACGAGCATGCGCTCGCCCGCCTTCCAACCGCCCAGCGCCGCAAAGGCCGCGCCCCAGCCTTGCGAATTGCCGCCGGTCAGCGCGATCTCGTCAGGCTGTGCGTTGAACAGCGTGGCGGCGAGCGCGCGCGCGTCGTCGGTGATGGCGCTGGCGGCGACGCCCGCTTCCATCGGGCCACGCGTCGCCTCGCGTTCGAGCTGCGCGTGGATCGCGCTCAACGTGGCCGACGAAGGCAGCGATGCGCCCGCGTGATTGAAATGCGTCGTCGTGCGCGTGCCGGGCGTCTGGGCGCGCAGTGCGTCGACGACGGCGTCGGTCAGGATTGTGTTCGTGGTCATGCGGTCTCCTCGAAAATCCCTGCGATCACAGTTCGCGCAGCGCGACCACGGCATCCACTTCGACCGCCGAGCCCGCGGGCAACATCGCGACGCCAACCGCACTGCGTGCGTGCCGTCCGGCATCGCCGAAAATGTCGACGATCAGATCGGACGCGCCGTTCGCCACCACGCTCTGGCGGCTGAATCCCGGCGCGCTCGCCACGAACACGCCCAGCTTGACCACGCGCGCGACGCGCTCGAGCCGGTCGCCCGTCGCGGCGGCGATCTGCGCGACGACGCCGAGCGCGCACAGACGCGCCGCTTCGATGCCATCGGCTTCCGTCACGTCGGCGCCCAGTTGACCCGCGTACGGCACAGCGTTGTCGCGCCGCGCGATCTGTCCGGAAATGTAGAGCAGATGGCCGTCCTGCACGAACGACACGTAATTGGCGGCGGGCGCGGCGGCCGGTTCGAGCGTCAGCCCGAGCGCGGCGACGCGCGCCGAAATGGTGAGCGCGTTGAGGGGGTCGGGCGATGCGGTCGCGGTGTTCAGGGCGGTGTTCATGGCAGGGTTCCTGGCGTGATGCGGGTTGCTGGATTCGGGAACCCGATCCTAGCCATTCGCCTCGCCCGCGACCAATCAATCCTTGCCGCCCGGCCATGAGCGGAACTAATGCGTCGATGCGGACGAGGCCGCGTCGTCGCTTCCGTCGTCGCTATCGCCTTCGTTTTCGGCGATCGCGATGAGCCAGTCGCAGAACGCATTCGCTGCTTCGCTGCGCGGTCCGGGCCGCGTGACGAGCCACCAGCCGATCTCGGAATCGTCGAGCGTCATCTCGGGAAACACCGGCACGAGCGCGCCGCTGGCGAGTTGCGGCGCGATCAGGCGATGCCGGCCCATCGCCGCGCCCTGCCCGGCCAGCGCCGCCTCGACGACGATGTTGTAGTCATGCAGATGCACCGCGCGCGCCGCGCTCAGGTCCACGCCGAACCGCGCGGTCCATGCATCCCATTCGAACGGCTGCTTGCTGTGCGAAAACAGAATCGGCAGCCGCAGCAGGTCGTCGGCGCACGTGAACGGACCGTGCGCCGCAATCAGCTCCGGCGCGCCCACCACGGAAAGCCGCTCGGGCATCAGTTTCTGCGTTTGCACGCCAGACCAGACGCCTCGCCCGTATCGAATCGCCACATCCACGTCGCCCTGCGAAACATCCGCGAGTGCGATATCGGGACGCAGACGCACATCGACATCGGGAAACGCCGCATGAAAATCTCGCAGACGCGGCGCGAGCCAGCGCGTGGCGAACGAGGCCAGCAGACCGATGGTCAGCGTGCCCGCCGCGTGGCGTGGCGCGCGCATTGCGTCGGTGCCGCGACGCAATAGATCGAACGCGGCGTGCACGTGTTCGAAATACGCCTCGCCGTCGCTCGTCAGCGCGACCGCGCGCACGCGCCGCTCGAACAGGCGCCGCCCGAGTTCCTCTTCGAGCTTCTTGATGTGATGACTCACGGCGCTTTGCGTGACGTGAAGCTCCTCGGCCGCCGCGGTAAAACTCAAATGCCGCGCCACGGCCTCGAAGACGCGCAGCGAAAGAAGCGGTGGAATGGAGCGCGACGAAGACATGGCACGAAACATCGGATCAGGAAAGCAACGATCTTAGCGCGATTGCGCGTGGGGTCGGCTTTGTCGGCGTTATAGCGGCGTTATTGTGGCGAGCGCCTCAAGTCGCTCGCACGCGAATCAAACCGCGGGGATTACCGTACGCCACCGCACATCCCGCAGATAAGCATGTGAGGGAATTTTCTTGGACACGTTGATGCGTGCTCAATAACATACCAACCGTACTGTATCTCGCCGTAACGTTTTTAGAACGTCCGCGATACGCCGCCACTCGACGTGCGCCGCACGACGTTTTCGCCCAGCACCATGAATAACGCCACTCCGAATACCGCACCACGCGTCAGGCGCACACAACACGAACGCAGCACGGCGGCGCGCGTCGCGCTCATCAACGCCACGCTCGCCTGCCTTGCCGAAGTCGGTCTCGCCAAGGCGTCGATCAGCGAAATCTGCCAGCGCGCGGGACTGTCGCGCGGCGCGCTGCTCCATCACTTTCCGCACAAGAACGAACTGCTGGTGGCCGCCTACGTGGCGTGGATCAGCGGCAAGCTCGACACACTCGAACAGCGCATCGAAAACGGCGCGAGCGTGCGCGACGAAGTCCGCGTCTGGCGCGCGCAAATGCGCGAGACGTTTCCGATGACGCAGGAATTCTACGGTGCGCTGCGCAGCGACGCCGATCTGCGCGAACGCTTCAACGCGGCACTGCTCACGCATTCGATCGGCGACGACATGCGCCATCATCCGGCGAATACGCGCATCGACCAGTCGCCCGCGCCGTGGCTTACGCGTTACGTGATCGCGTGCTTCATTCGCGGACTCTGCCTGCAGGAACTCTTCGTACGCGATGCATCGGTTCCCGATCAGGCTTTCGATCACTTCATCGAGATTCTGAGCGCGCACATCGAAGGCACGGTCGCGCGCGAAGCCTTGCCTGTTCCCTGATACCCGGTCTCGCTTGATTTCAATTTAACCTTCTCGCCAAGGCGTGCCTGGCTGCCATCAATATAAATATATCGGACTACTACGTATGAGAAAAATCATATTCCGTTTGCGAGTGATTCCGGCGTTGCTGATTGGCGCAGGCACGTTGACCGCCACTCTCGCTTACGCCGACGACACCTCGAACGGCGCGCAGAATCCCGCGAACGATGCTGCGTCAGGCGCAGATAAAAACGACAACAAAGTCCGCAGCCTCGCCACGGTGACGATCAACGGCACGCGCCAGCAAGCGCCGAAAGTATCGAGCGGCGCGCTCGGCACGCGCTCCGATCTGGAAACGCCGTTCTCCACGCGCGTGGTCGCGCAGCAGGAGCTTGAAGACCGTCAGGTGAAATCGCTCGGCAAGGTGTTCTCGGAAGACGCGGCGGTGATGTCGCTCGGCGACACCTATTCGTTCAACGCGTATTCGATCAACGTGCGAGGCATTCCGCTCGACGACTACAACGGCTACAAGATCAACGGTCTGCCGTTCTATATGACGACGGTCGAATTGCCGGTCGAATCGTTCGAATCGATTCAATTGCTCAAGGGCGCATCGGGTTTTATGTACGGATTCGGCGCGCCGGGCGGCATTATCAATTTCGTGACGAAGAAGCCGACCGACACCTTCACGTTCAGCGCCGACGTGGGCTATAGCTCGGATTCCGTGTTCAGCCAGCACATCGACACGGGCGGCCGCTTCGGCCCGGACAGCATGTTCGGCTATCGCTTCAACATCGCGCACGAACAGGGCGACACCTATAACGATGCGCACGTGCTGCGCAATTCGGAGTCGCTGTCGCTCGATGCGCGCCTCACGCGCTCGCTCACGTGGACCTTCGACGGCCTTTATCAGTCGCGCAAAGTCGACGGCGGCATTCAGGACGTCATGCTCAGCGACTACACCGGATCGAGCCTGCCGCGCGCGCCGAGCGGACGCACGAACCTCTCTGCTTACGGCGATACGTTCTTTAATTCGAACGTGTATTTCGTCAGCAGCGGCCTGCACTGGCAGATCGATCCGGTCTGGAAAGCGAGCATCGACTATAGCCACAGCAAGGACGAGCGCAATTATTCCGGCCAGTGGCTCGACCTGCTCAACGAGCAAGGCGACTTCAACACCTATCTGAACCGTTCGCGCGGATCGTCGATTTACGACGTCGTGCAGGCCACGCTCGAAGGCAAGTTCTCGACCGGCCCGGTCGATCATCAGGTCGTACTGGGCGTGTCCCAGCAATGGCTCACGAAGAAGACCGTGCCGGCGTCGCTCTATACGGATATCGGCTCGAATAATCTCTACGACACGATCACGCAGCACACGTGGGACGGCACGTACGATTACAGCCAGCAGTACAACAATTTCAATTCGCAGCAGAAGTCGATTTTCGCGAGCGATACGCTGAGCTTCCTGAAATACTGGTCGATTCTCGCGGGCATTCGCTACACGAGCTATCACCAGACGTCGTGGACCTCGCCGTCCACGTCGCCGGTCAGCTATACGCAGAATCCGGTCACGCCCACGCTCGCGCTGATGTTCCGTCCGCGCAGCGACCTGCTGTTCTACGCGAGCTACGTGGAAGCGCTCGAAGACGGCGGCACGGCAGCCGAAGGCTATGCGAACGCAAACCAGGTGCTCGATCCGATCAAGAGCAAGCAGTATGAAGTGGGCGTGAAATACGACGGCCGCCATGTGGGCGCGTCGGCGGCGCTGTTCCGCATCGAGCGCGGCGCGGAGTACGGCAACGCGCAGAACGTCTATGTTTCGAACGGCAAGGAGCGCATCAACGGCCTCGAACTCGACGGTCACGTCGATCTGCCCGCGGGCTTCCGCGTCGCCGCGAGCACGGCCTGGGAAGCGGGCACGTATAGCGAGACCGAGGCCGATCTGATCGGCAAGCGCATCGAGGGCATTCCGCGCTGGCAGGCCACGCTGCAACTGAGCGATCGCATTCCTGGCGTGACGGGCCTCACCGCGAACGCCGAGGCGCATTACTACGGCAGCATGATGGCCGATGCGAACAACAACTACGTGCTGCCGAGCTTCACGCTGTTCAACGCGGGGCTGAGTTATCGCACGACGGTGGCCGGTCATGGCGTGACGCTGCGCGCCGAAGTCGACAATATTTTCAACCGGCATTACTGGGGCTTCCTCCAGTCCGACTATATGTTCGTCGGTGCGCCGCGCACGCTCGCGCTCAACGCGCGCTTCGATCTGTGAGCGCCGCCCTGCTCCGTCCCGGTGCCTCGCGCGGGAATGCGCGGCTATGAGCGCGTTCCTGCAAAACGCAAAGCGGCGCGCGCGCATCCGGGCAGGCGTGTGCGCGATCGTCTTCGCGCAAGTCACGGCGATGGCGCATGCGGCGAGTCATGAGGCAAACGGCACGACGAACGGCGCGTCGAACAACGAAGCGCAAGGGCACTGGCAAACCACCCTCGCCCTGTTCGACGACGCGCGCCCCGCCGCCGTCCCGGCGCGCCTGCCGTACGCCGACGACACACCGCCGCGCGGTGGCACGCTGCGGCTCGCGAATTACATCGACGCCACGCCGGTCGTCACATCGTACGACTCGCTCAATCCGTTCCTGCTGCGCGGCAACGCCGCGCCAGCCGCGCCGATTCTGCTGTTCGAAACGCTGATGCAACGCAGCCTCGACGACGTCAGCACGCAATATCCGCTGCTCGCCGACCGCGTGGCCATCGCACCGGACGGGCTCTCGGCGACCTTCCACCTGAATCCCGCCGCGCGATTCTCGAACGGCAAGCCCGTGACCGCCGACGACGTCGTCTGGTCATTCGAATGCCTGAGCCGCGCGCCCACGTCGCCGTTCTACAGTGGCCGCTACGCGCTGATCCGCGCGGCGCACGCACTCGACGCGCAAACCGTGCGCTTCGACTTTCGCTCGGCGCAGCGGCGCGCCGTGCTCGACGCGGGCGACCTTTACGTGTTCTCGCGCGACTGGGCGCGCACGCCCGCGGGCGGCACACGCAGCTTCGACCAGCTCGCGACCGTGCCGCCCATCGCGAGCGGCCCGTATCTGATCGCCTCGCGCGCGAGCAACCGCGAAATCGTCTACCGGCGCGATCCGCATTACTGGGGCGCGGATCTGCCCGTGCGGCGCGGCATGTTCAACTTCGACACCGTGAGCTTTCGCCTCTACAGCGACGACTCCGCGCCGCTCCAGGCGTTCCGCGCGGGGGATATCGACGCCATGTTCGAAGGCAGCGCCGAGCAATGGACGCGCAATTACAGCGGCCCTGGTTTTGCCGCCGGCACGCTGCACAAGCAGGAATTCGCCGAGCAAGGCATCAGCGACGCGCAGGGTCTGTTCTTCAATCTGCGCCGCAAGAAGTTTCAGGACCCGCGCGTGCGCGAAGCCGTGGGTCTCGCGCTCGATTACGAGTGGATCAACCGCAACATGTTTTTCGGGCAGTACGAACGGAGTCAGGGCTTTTTCGACGACAGCGAATTCGCCGCGCGCGGCGCGCCCGACGCGGACGAACTCGCGCTGCTCGAACCGCTGCGCGCGAAGCTGCCGCCCGAGGTATTCGGCGAGGTGCCGCCGCAGCCGCAAACCACGGGACGCGACGGCCTGCGCCGCAATCTCGCGCGCGCCGAAGCGCTGCTCGACAGCGCGGGCTGGCAGTACCGCGACGGCGTGCTGCGCGATGCATCAGGCGCGCCGTTCACGATCGAACTGCTCGACGACGGCACCGGCATGCAGCGCATTCTGATGGTGATCGTGCGCAATCTGCGCATGCTCGGCATCGACGCGCGTCTGCGCATCATGGACCAGACGGTCATCAACGAGCGCCTCAAGCATTTCGATTTCGACATGACGACGCTCGGCTATCGCGCGGCGAGCGTGCCCGGAGGCGAACTCGCGCGGCGCTTCGGCAGCGAGGCCGCGCAGACGCCTGGTTCGGAAAACTACGCGGGCGTGAACTCGCCCGCCGTCGATGCGCTGATCGCCGACGTCCAGCACGCCCACAGCGAGCACGCGCTCGTGACGGCGGCGCGCGCGCTCGACCGCGTGCTGCGTTGCGACCGCATCATGGTGCCCGAGTGGCACATCACGCACGCGCGCGTCGCGTGGAACCGCCGCATCGCGCCGCCCGCGCGGGTGCCGAAGCAATATCCGTGGATGGACTGGGTGATCGGCTGGTGGCACGCCGCGCCGCAAAACGCGCCCGCTTTCGCGCAACGACAGGAGTAAGCGCATCATGATCGCCTATATCGGCCGGCGTCTCGCGTTGATGATCCCCACGCTGCTCGGCGTGCTCACCGTCACTTTCATCATCATGCAGTTCGTGCCCGGTGGCCCCGTCGAGCAGGTGATGGCGCGCCTGCAAGGCACGTCGATGCATGGCGAGGGCGGCGGCCGCAACGGCGGCTATCACGGCAACGAAGGCGTCGATCCCGCGCAGATCGCGGCGATCCGCCACGAATTCGGTTTTGACCAGCCGCCGCTCACGCGTTACGTTCGCATGCTCGCGCATTACGCGCGCTTCGATCTCGGCCAGTCGTTCTTTCAGCATCGCTCGGTGTGGGAGCTGATTCGCAGCAAATTGCCGGTGACGGTCACGCTCGGCAGCTTCACGCTCGTGCTCACCTATCTGATCGCCGTGCCGCTCGGCATTGCGAAGGCGCTGCATCGCGGCACCGCGTTCGACTTCGCGACCAGCGCCGCGCTGCTGGCCGCCTATGCGATTCCCGGCTTCGTGCTCGGCGTGCTGCTGATGATGCTGTTCGGCGGCGATCTGTTTCTACATGTGTTTCCGCTCGGCGGCTTCGGCTCGGAAGGCCATGACGCGCTGCCATTCGCGCAACGCGTGCTCGACCGGCTCTGGCATCTGGTGCTGCCGGTGACTGCGTCGGTGACCGGCAGTCTCGCGGTGGTCTCGCTGCTCACGCGCAACGCGTTTCTCGACGAGCTCGCGCGCCAGTATGTGCTGACCGCGCGCGCGAAAGGCGCGGCGCGCAGCGCGGTGGTCTGGCGGCACGTGCTGCGCAACGCGCTGCTGCCGCTCGCGACCGGCCTGCCCGCCGCGTTCATCGCCGCCTATGTGAGCGGCAGTTTGCTGATCGAGACGCTGTTCTCGCTCGACGGCGTGGGCCGCCTTTCGTACGACGCCATCGTGGGCCGCGACTATCCGGTCGTGCTCGGCTCGCTGTTCGTGTTCACGGTGGTCAGTCTCGTCGCGCGGCTCGCGGGCGATCTTGCCTACGCGCTGATCGATCCGCGCATTCATTTCGGCGGCAACGGCCGCTGACTTCGGGGTTCTGCATGGAAGCCATCACACCGCTGCGCGACGAGGCGCAGCCCGCGTTCGACGATGAAAAAACGGCCGCACCGGACCTTGCGGCCGCCGCGCCCGCCGCGCCTGATGCACCCGCATCGACGCCATTCTGGCAACGTCTGCGCCGCCAGCGACTGGGCTGGGCGAGCCTGATCGTGTTCGCCGTGCTGTTCGCCGCCAGCCTCTGCGCGGGCGCGATCGCCAACGACCGGCCGCTCGTCGCGCGCTATCACGGCCACTGGCTGTTCCCGGCGCTGCACGTCTACGCCGATCGCGACTTCGGCGGCGCGCTGCCCACCGAGGCCGATTATCTCGATCCCTTCATACGCGACCAGTTCTCGCGCGACGGCAATTTCGCGCTCTACGCGCCGTGCCCGTTCCGCTACGACACCGTGAACTATCACTCGGCGCGACCGTTTCCCGCGCCGCCATCGGCGCAAAACTGGCTCGGCACCGACGCCTATGGCCGCGACGTATTCGCGCGCGCCCTCTACGGCCTGCGCAGCTCCGTGCTGTTCGCGTTCGCGCTTACGCTCAGCGGCGCGCTGATCGGCGTGCTCGCGGGCGCGTTGCAGGGTTATCACGCGGGCCGCGTCGACCTGCTCGGCCAGCGCCTGATCGAAATCTGGAACGCGCTGCCCGACCTCTATCTGCTGATCATTCTGTCGTCGATCTTCGAACCGAGCCTCGCGCTGCTGTTCGTGCTGCTCGCCGCGTTCGGCTGGATCACGCTGTCCGATTACGTGCGCAGCGAATTCCTGCAAAAGCGCGCGCTCGATTACGTGCGCGCCGCGCGCACGCTCGGGCTGTCCGACTGGCAGATCATGTGGCGGCACATTCTGCCGAACAGTCTCACGCCTGTCATCACGTGGCTGCCGTTTCGCATGAGCGCGGCGATTCTCTCGCTCGCGAGCCTCGATTTCCTGGGGCTCGGCGTGCCGCCGCCCGCGCCGAGCCTCGGCGAACTGCTGGCCGAAGGCAAGGACCATCTCAACGCGTGGTGGATTTCGGCGACGGCGATTGCCGCGCTGGTCGTCACGCTGCTGCTGCTCACGTTTATCGGCGATGCGTTGCGCGAATCGCTGTCGACCGATCGTCATCGCGCGCACGACAACACCCAGGAGCGTTCATGACGACGCCAGTTCTCGAAGTCGACGGCCTCGACATTCGCATCGGATCGCGACGCATCGTCCGTGGCATCGATCTGACGATCGCGCGCGGCGAACGCGTGGCGCTGGTCGGCGAATCGGGCTCGGGCAAGAGTCTCACGGCGCTCGCGCTGCTCGGTCTCGCCGACGCCGCGCAGGTCAGCGGCAGCGTGCGGCTGGCGGGCCAGGAACTGCTCGGCAAGAGCGAGGCGCAATGGCGCGCCGTGCGCGGCGGCGACATCGCCATGGTGTTTCAGGAGCCGATGACCGCGCTCAATCCGCTCTGGAGCATCGGGCGGCAGATCGGCGAAAGCCTGCGTCTGCATGCGAATCTGCGCGGCGCGGCCGCGCGCGAACGTGCGATTGCGCTGCTGCGGCGCACCGGCATTGCCGAACCCGAGCGCAAAGTCGACTGCTATCCGCACCAGTTGTCGGGCGGACAACGCCAGCGCGCGATGATCGCGATGGCGCTCGCCTGCAACCCGCGCCTCTTGATCGCCGACGAACCGACCACCGCGCTCGACGTGACCGTGCGCCGCCAGATCGTCGATCTGCTGATCGAGCTTCAGGAAGCCGACGCGGACGGGCGCGGTCTTGCCGTGCTGCTGATCACGCACGACCTGCATCTGGTGCGGCGCTTCGCGCATCGCGTGGCCGTGATGCAGCATGGCGCGATTGTCGAGCAAGGCGCGACCGAGGCGCTGTTCGCGGCGCAGCGGCATCCTTACACGCGCAAGCTGTTCGACAGCGCGCCGCGCCGCACGCTCGCCCCAGTCGCCGACGACGCGTCGCGCGTGCTCGCCGTCGACGGACTGCGCGCCGGCTATCGCGCGCGGGCGCCGGGCTGGCGCGGCGTGCTGCGTGCGGGGACGAGCGCGGTGCTCGACGGCATCGACCTGCATCTGCGCGCGGGCGAAACGCTGGGCGTGCTCGGCGAGTCGGGCTGCGGGAAATCGACGCTCGCGGCGGCCATCGTCGGGCTGGTGCAGCCGGTGGCGGGCACGATCCGCTTTGCGGGGCTGAATGGACTCGATGGCGCGCCGCAATCACCGCCACGTCGCGTGCTCGCCGCCCACGTGCAAATGGTGTTTCAGGACCCGTTCGGCTCGCTCGCGCCGCGCCTGACCGTGGGCGAGATCGTCGAGGAAGGACTCGCGCTGCATCATCCGGATCTGCCCGCCGATGCGCGGCGCGCGCGCGTGGCGGCGCTGCTGGCCGAAACCGGCCTGCCCGCCGACGCAGCCTCGCGGCTGCCCGCCGCGTTTTCGGGCGGCCAGCGCCAGCGCATCGCGATTGCGCGTGCGCTTGCGGTGAATCCGCGCATTCTCGTGCTCGACGAACCGACGAGCGCGCTCGACGTCTCGATCCAGCAGCAGATTCTTGCGCTGCTCACGACGCTGCAACGGCGTCACGGCCTGAGCTACGTGTTCATCAGCCACGATATCGACGTGCTGCGCGCTGTTTCGCATCGCCTCGTGGTGATGCACGGCGGCAAGATTGTCGAGACCGGCGACACGCTCGCGGTGCTCGACGCGCCCGCGCACGCCTACACGCGCAAGCTCGTCAGCGCGGCGCAACTGGCGCCCGCCAGTCTCGCGGCGGCGTAATCCCCGCGTAATCTTTCGCGCACGCAGGGTTGGGCCACGCCTGCGGCCCAACCCGATCTTCGGCGGGTGTCACAATATTCCCCTTCCCGAATCGTCTTCACGGGTATGGAACCGCCGCTCACCCCGAACCCGCTGTCCCATCCGGACCTTCCGGACCGCGACATCGCCGACACCGTCGCCCGCGAGCGTCCGAGGCTGCGCAGTTTCATCCGTCGCCGCGTGATCGACCAGGACGAAGCCGAGGACATCCTTCAGGACGTTTTCGAGGAACTCGTCGAGGCCTGGCGACTGCCCGAGCCGATCGAACAGGTCGGCGCGTGGCTGTTTCGCGTCGCGCGCAACCGGATCGTCGACCGTTTTCGAAAACGCAAGGAAGTGCCGCTCGCCGATCTCGGCGGGGACGGCCAAAGCGGTGCGGAGCCCGGCGACGATCACAGCGACTACCGCCTCGACCTCGCGCTGCCTTCGGCCGACGGCGGCCCCGAGGCCGCGTACGCACGCGCGGCGCTGCTCGACACGCTGCGCGACGCGCTCGACGAACTGCCCGCCAGCCAGCGCGAGGTGTTCGTCGCGCACGAACTGGACGGGCGCAGCTTCAAGGAACTGGCCGCCGCGACCGGCGTGGGCGTGAACACGCTGCTGGCGCGCAAGCGTTACGCGGTGCTGCATCTGCGCGAGCGTCTGCGGGCGTCGTGGGACGGCTATGACATCTGAACCGAAGGAGAACAACATGCAATTTCGCCGCAAGATTTTCGCCAGGATCGTGGTGGTGCTGGCCATCGTCGCGCTGCTGGGCTGGGTCGTCATGAGCCTGTGGAACTGGATCGTGCCGTCGCTCGTCGTCGATGCGCACGCCATCGACTATCCGCGCGCCATCGGCCTGCTCGTGCTTTGCCGGATTCTGTTCGGCGGATTCCGCGGCCACGGCGGCTGCCGCCAGCGCGGCAAATGGCGTCAGTGGAAGCAATGGCAAAGCATGACGCCGCAAGAGCGCGAACAGTTGCGCAACGGGCCGCTGCCGGACTGACATCGCCCGCAGCGCCGCTGCGTGTATCGTCACGCTTTCCTTCTCATTCGCTCGACTCCGAGACTTGCCATGCCAGAAGCCGCCGTCCGCTCGTCGCGCGTCGCCCCGCTGTTCGCCCTGTTGCCGTTCCTGCGCCCTTATGCCGGGCGCTGGGCGCTCGCCTTTCTCGCGCTGCTGACCTCGGCGGGCGCGACGCTGGCGCTGCCCGTCGCGTTCAAGTATCTGATCGATCGCGGCTTCGCCAGCGGCAACCGCGCGCATATCGATCGCTATTTCATCGCGCTGTTCGTCGTGTCGCTGATCCTCGCGGCCGCCACCGCGCTGCGTTTCTACTGGGTCTCGTGGCTCGGCGAGCGCGTGACGGCCGATCTGCGGCGCGCGGTCTACACGCACGTCATGCGCATGAGCCCACAATTCTTCGAAACCACGCAGACGGGCGAAGTGCTCTCGCGCCTCACCACCGACACCACGCTGATCCAGGCCGTGGTCGGCACCAGCCTGTCGCTCGGCCTGCGCAACGCGCTGCTGACCGTCGGCGGCGTGACGATGCTGGTGGCCACCAGCCCGGTGCTGTCCGGCTACATCATTGCGACGCTGATCGTCGTGGTGCTGCCGATCGTCGTGTTCGGGCGGCGGGTGCGGCGGCTCTCGCGCGCGAGTCAGGACAAGGTCGCGAATGCGAGCGCGCTGGCCGGCGAAGTGCTCAATGCGATGCCGACCGTGCAGTCGTACACGCAGGAAGGCTATGAGACGAAGCGCTTCGGCGGCGCGGTCGAAGCCGCGTTCGACACCGCGCTCACGCGCATCCGGGCGCGCGCGAGCCTGACGGCCGTGGTGATCGTGTTCGTGTTCGCGGCCATCGTGTTCGTGCTCTGGCTCGGCGCGAAGGCGGTGCTCGCGGGCAGCATGACGGGCGGCCAGCTCTCGCAGTTCATTCTCTACGCGGTGTTCACGGCGGGCGCCGTGGGCGCGGTGGCCGAAGTCTGGGGCGATCTGCAGCGCGCGGCGGGCGCGACCGAGCGGCTGTTGCAGTTGCTGGCGGCGCGCTCGCCGGTGGAAGAAGCCGACAAGCCCGTGCCGCTGCCCGCGCAGGGCGACGGCATCCGTTTCGAGAACGTGGGCTTTTCGTATCCGTCGCGGCCTGGCATCGCGGCGCTCGCGGGCTTTTCGCTCGATGTGCGACCGGGCGAGCATGTCGCGCTGGTCGGGCCGTCGGGTGCGGGCAAGACCACGCTGTTCCAGTTGCTGCTGCGTTTCTACGATCCGCAGTCGGGCCGCATCCTCATCAACGGCGTGCCGACGCGCGATGTGACGCTCGCCTCGTTGCGCCAGGCGATCGGCGTGGTGTTGCAGGAATCGGTGATTTTTTCGGGCAGCGTGCTCGACAACATCCGCTACGGCATGCCGGACGCCACGCTCGACGAAGTGCGCCGTGCCGCCGACATGGCCGCCGCCGCCGGGTTCATCGAGCAATTGCCGGAAGGCTATGACACGTTCCTCGGCGAGCGCGGCGTGCGGCTCTCGGGCGGACAGCGCCAGCGCATCGCGATTGCCCGCGCGATTCTCAAGGACCCGCCGATTCTGCTGCTCGACGAAGCCACCAGCGCGCTCGACGCCGCCAGCGAACGGCTCGTGCAGACGGCGCTCGACAACGCCGCGCAGAATCGCACCACGCTGGTGATCGCGCATCGGCTGGCGACCGTGCAGCAGGCCGACCGCATCGTGGTGCTGGAGCATGGCCGCATCGTCGCGCAAGGGCGTCACGCGGATCTGCTCGAAAGCTCGCCGCTGTATGCGCAACTGGCCGCGTTGCAGTTCGGCGATGCCACGGCGAAGCTTCAATCCGCGGCGCACGAATAAGTCACGACGTGCCGCACTTCGGGCGCTCGCATCGCGCGAGCGCCTGCTCTCTTCCCGCCGCGTTTGTCCAGCTTGCCTGGCGTGTCTAGCGCTGGGCGTTCAAGCCCAGCAAACGCTGGCATTCCGCACGGCTCTGCCCCGCCGCCCGCTGATCCTCGCTACCGAGCTTGTCGAAGCGCGCCAGCGCGTCGTTGGCGGCCGCCGGGTTGTATTCCTGCTTGTGCAGCGCGTAATCGGAGTTGCCGTTTTCGACCATATCGCGCATGTCCTTGCGCGGATCGTCGATGCCGTTGTTCTTCACCAGACAGAACAGCACGGTGTAATAGTCGCGCTCGGCGGGCGTGTAGCGCGGGCGCAGGAAGTGCGCCAGCGCTGCCGCCGAAAGAATCAGGCACAGCAGCGCAATCCAGCGTTTTTTCTTCATGGAATTCACATCGATGCGACGCGCGTCGCAAGCTGTGACGGCCTCGCGTCAGGGCACGGCGCGCGCTCGGGAGTCAGCAGACGGCAGGCGCGCGCGAGGCGCGGCGACTGCCCGAAAAGAGCCTGGATTATAAGCGCATCGAGAAATGCCCCGCAACGAAACGGGCGCGAGAATCACGGGGAAATAGCGCAAACCAGTGCGAATTAGTATACCCCCTCACCCTATTTGGGTAATATACCCCCCTACCGTATATTAATCGTCTCGATGAGACGTGACGCGGCGCGCGCCGCAGCCAGTTAGCCAGTCATCCAGGAAAACGCAGCATGATGGACTTTTCGCATCTTCTTTCGCAGGGCGCCTCCAGCGCCTGGCTGTTCATTCCGAGCGCGATCCTGCTGGGCGCGCTGCACGGATTGGAGCCGGGCCACTCGAAAACGATGATGGCCGCGTTCATCGTGGCGATTCGCGGCACGGTTGGGCAGGCGGTGTTGCTGGGCTTGTCGGCGACGCTCTCGCATACCGCCGTGGTGTGGGCCATCGCGCTCATCGGCATGTATTTCGGCCGCAACTGGAACGCCGCAAGCAGCGAGCCGTGGTTTCAGGTGGCCTCGGCGGTGCTGATCGTCGGCGTCGCGGCATGGATGATCTGGCGCACCTGGCGCGAGCAGCGCGCGGCGCATGAGCACGAGCATGGACACGCGCACGGCCATCACCACCACGATCACGATCATCATGATCACGATCATCACGGCCATGATCACCACCACGCCGACCTCGATGCGTCCTCCACCGAGTACCAGGACGCCCACGAACGCGCGCACGCGAACGACATCCGTCGCCGCTTCGCGAATCGCGACGTCACCACCGGCCAGATCGTCATGTTCGGCCTGACCGGCGGACTCGTGCCGTGCCCCGCGTCGATCACCGTGCTGCTGCTGTGCCTGCAACTGAAGCGTTTCGCGCTGGGCGCGTCGCTCGTGCTCTGCTTCAGCATCGGACTTGCGCTGACGATGGTCGTCTCCGGCACGCTGGCGGCGCTGAGCGTCAAGCACGTGTCGAAAAAATGGAGCGGATTCGGCGATTTCGCACGCAAAGCGCCGTATTTCTCCGGCGCGCTGATCCTGCTCGTCGGCCTGATCGTCGGCTATCAGGGTTTGACGGCGCTCGCGGCCTGATGTCGCGGCGCGTAGCGTAGTCCCCCTCGCTATAGGCAGCGGTATACTCGGGTTTCCATCCGTCGAGGTCAGGCATGAGTCACACGATTCGCGAAAAACAGAAGCTGCTCAACCGCGTGCGCCGCATCAAGGGGCAAGTCGAGGCCATCGAGCGCGCGCTCGAAGACGAGCGCGGCTGCATGGACGTGCTGCAACTGATCACCAGCAGCCGCGGCGCGATGAACGGCCTGCTCGCCGTGGTGCTGGAGGATCACATCCGCACCCATCTCGTCGATGCCGAACCCGCCGACGAACACGGCAGCGGCACCGAGCAGCTGATCGAAGTCGTCCACAGCTATTTCAAGTAAGCCATGGCCGTGAAATCGCCGTGCATCGAACTCTGTGCGTTCGATGGCAAAACCGGTTTGTGCACGGGCTGTTACCGCACGCGCGAGGAAGCGCGTGGCTGGAAGAAGATGACCGATCATCGGCGTCATCAGATCATCAACGAGCGCGCGCGTCGTCAGGCCAGGATCGGCCGCGAAACCGGCCCGCGCGTGAAAGGCGACTAAAAACCCGATTAAAAACGCGCGCCTACTTCGCCGTCTTGCGTTTCTTTTCGAGCGGCGCCCAGCTCGCGTCGTCCTGCAAGCGGTCAAACAGGCGATTGCGCCGCGCGCCGTCCAGTTCGGTCAAGCCGATGAGCGTGTGAAACGCCATGCCGCTGGCCGCGAAATACCGCAGCAGCGCGAGTTCCTCGTCGCGCGCTTCGCTCTCGATGGTTTTCGTCACGCGATTGTCGGTGTCGCGCACGCGCCCGAGCATCTCGGGCGATTCCACCATCACCGCCAGCATCGCGCGCGCGACGGAATTCGGCTGATTCACGGCCTCGCGAAAAATTTCGATCTGCGCATTGAGCGTGGGCTCGGCTTTTTTCGCGCCTTCCTTGCCCAGATAATCGGCCGCGATCCGCTGAAACTCGCTGAGCTGATGCTCCAGCAGCGCCTCCAGCACACCGTTCTTGGTGCGGAACTGATGCAGCAGCCCGCCCTTGCTGATGCCGCTTTCGCGCGACAACGCGTCGAACGTCAACGCGCCCGCGCCCTCCCTCGTCAGAATCGCCAGCGCGGCGGCGATGGCTTTCTTGCGGGACAGTTCGGAGCGGGTCGGGTTATCCATGTCGATTCGAGGGCGTGACTAAGAACGTGACAGCGTGACTTCGGGCATGACAGCGTCGGCGAGGGAATCGCGCGCCGATCCGCGTGAAAAGCGGCGCCTGGCGAACGGTCGGTCGGTTGCGGACATGATTGTAACCAATTCCGCCTCGCCATAAAAACAAACCGGGTAGACGGTTTACATTTCTCGAATTTGCCGTTACGCTGCGTCCGCAGTGAACAGCGGTTTCTCACTGTTTCACCCAGCTTTCTTTCAGCGCCCGCTTAATCCATCCAAGGAACCTTCCGATGTTCGGCCAACGCCTCGCACTTCCCCTCGTCACGGGCACGCTGTCCCTTCTTCTTGCCGCCTGCGCCGGCGTTCAGCCGGTCGCCTACTCCGGCATCGACGCCACGCACCAGTTGCAGCCGAATCACGGCGACGACCGCAACAAAGTGCCGCTCGCCTACGGCATTCCCGTCTCCTGGTCGCGCTATACGCAGGTCGTGCTCGACCCCGTCACCGTCTATCGCGGCGCCGACGCGCAATTCGGCGACATGAAAGACGACGACAAAACCACGCTCGCCCGCTACGCGCAGCAGGCCTTCACCGAAAACCTCGGCAAACGCTTCCAGATGACGAACCACACCGGCCCCGGCGTGCTGCGCGTGAAGGTGACGCTGACCGGCGCGGAGAGCACCACGCTGCTCGTGGGTCAGGCGATGCATTTCGATATCGCCGGCAATCTCTACAACGGCGTGCAGGCGGTGCGCGGCGGCCAGGGCGCGTTCAGCGGCTCGGTATCGTACGCGGTCGAGGTGTACGACAGCAACGATGGCCGTCTACTGAAAGCCTATGTGACCAAGCAATATCCGAATGCGATGAATCTGCCCGCGGCGTTCGGCTCGCTCAGCGCCGCGAAAACCGGCCTCGATAAAGGTGCGGAAGCGCTCGTCGCGCAAATGCATTAATCCCGCGCAACAGAACACCGAAGCAACCAGCCCGGCCACGCGAGATTCAATCGCCCGGAATCATTTAAATAATCAGGATGCCTGATTATGAAACACCTGGCGGAATTCGCGTGGTCGGCGGGCCATCCTACGCTGGTCATCACGCTCGTCTTCACGGCTGCGTATTGCGCGGTCGGCATTCCCGCGCATTGCCTGCTCGGTCCGGGCGCGCGCGACTACTACGGCACGATGGCGGGCGTCTTCGCGGCGCTCGCCTATCTGACGCTGATACTGGGCTTTCGCCCATGACCGTCGACGGCAAAGCCAGTGCCATCTGCGGCTTGTGGATTCGCGCACGCGACGCATTCGGCCGGTTCCGGCGCGCGCTCGGCGATGTCATCGCAGGGAAGCTCTGAATGTTGCGCACGATGTTTTCGCCGATGAGCCTCGCGCCGCTCATCGCCTTGCTGGCCGGTGGCCTGCTGCTCGCTCACACGCTGTTCCCGCGCGGCCCGCAACTGACGATCGACTTCGTCAGCGGAGCCGGATTGCAGGCGGGCAAGACGCGCGTGCGCTATCGCAACGTGGAAGTGGGCGAACTCGAAACGCTGCATCTGTCGCGCGACCGCTCGCATGTGACCGCCGTGGTGCGGCTGATGGCGGACGCCGCCCGCCTCGCCACCTGCGGGACGCGTTTCTGGGTGGCGCGTCCGCGTATCGACGCCGGCGGTATTTCGGGGCTCGAAACCCTGCGCACCGCGCCGTATATCGACGTGGATATCGGCGCCGCCCGCACAACGTGCCACAGCTTTATCGGCCTGGAAACGCCGCCCGTGGTGAGCGCCGATCGACGCGGCAGCCGCTTCATTCTGCGCGCCGCGTCGCTGGGTTCGCTGCAGGCGGGTTCGCCGGTCTATTTTCATCGCGTCGCCGTGGGACAGATTCTCGGCTACACGCTGCCGAAAAACGGCCAGGAAGTCGATGTCGACGTATTCGTGAACGCGCCGTTCGATCGCTATGTCACGTCGTCGACGCGCTGGTGGCAGGCCAGCGGAATCGACGTGCAACTCGATTCGCGCGGCTTCAACGTCGACCTGCAGCCGCTCGAAGCGATGCTGCGCGGCGGCGTGCAATTCGACTCGCCCGCCGAAGCCGCTCCGCCGTCGCACGACAGCCGCACCTTCACCCTCGCCGACAACCGCACCGACGCGCTGCGCAGCACGAACGGCCCGGCCGCGCCCGTGCAGATGCGCTTTCGCGAATCGTTGCGCGGCCTCGTTGTGGGCGCGCCGGTCGATTTTCATGGGGTGGAGATCGGCAACGTCACACGGATCGACGTCGATAACAACACCGCGCACGGCGGCTTCGACATGATCGTCAGCCTGAATCTCTATCCGTTCCGTCTCGGGCGACGCTATCGCGCGGCGCTCGGCAAAGGCGACGGCCCGGGCGGACGCACGCTGCTGAGCGACATGATCGCGCAAGGTCTGCGCGGCCAGGTGCGCATGGGCAGCGTGCTCACGGGCCAGCGCTATATCGCGCTCGACTTTTTCCCCAAGGCGCCGCCCGTTCATTTCGATGCGAAGCGCGCGGCGGTCGAACTGCCGACGGTGCCCAACACCATCGAAGAACTGCAAGATCTGCTCGGCGATATCGTCGCGAAACTCGATCGCGTGCCGTTCGACGAAATCGGAAGGAACGTCGATGCGTCGCTCGACGGCGCGAATGCGCTACTCAAGACCCTGAACGATGAAACCGTTCCACAAACGCAGTCCACGCTGGCTTTTGCGCAGACGTCTTTTGCCGCTGCACGCGCCACGCTCGAAGCGGATTCGCCCTTGCAAACCGACGTGCGCACGGCCACGACGCAACTGCGCCGGACGCTCGCGAGCGTGAACGCGCTGGCCGATTATCTCCAGCGCCATCCGGAATCGATCGTGTGGGGCAAGCCTTCGGGTCAGTGAAGGCGACGTGAGTCAATCATCCGCGCGCCGTCAACTCGACGCCAGATAGCGTTGCGGCGATTCGCCCGTCACCTGGCGGAACATGACGATAAACGCGCTCGCGCTGCGATAACCGAGATCTTTCGCGACCTGCGCTACCGAATGCCCGAGCGTGAGGCGCGTGATCGCTTCCGCCACGCGCATCTGCTGACGCCACGCCACGAAGGTCAGCCCGGTTTCCGCATGCAGGCGGCGCGCGAGCGTGCGTCCGCTCGCACCGAACTGCTCGCCCCAAAAATCGAGCGAGAGATCGCTGCCCGGGTCGTTCATCATGTGCTCGCAGAGCTTGAGCAGGCGCTCGTCGCGCGGCAAGGGCACGCCGGGCTCCGCGAGGCTGGGCGTTTCCGCCAGCACCTTCAGCATCAACGGCGCGGCGAGGCCCGCGCGACTCGTGGCCGTATAGCTGTCCGCGCCCTCGACCAGCGTGAGCGCGAGTTCGCGCAGCAAGGCCGACACGCCGATCACGGCGGGATCTTCCCACGGCCAGGGAAACACATCGGGTTCCAGATAGACGCTGCACAGCGCCGTATCGCCGACCGCGTGCAGTTCATGATCGACATCCGACGGCAGCCACACCGCGCGCGACTGCGGCACGGTCCACGTGCGCGCGGGCGTGAGCACGCGAATCACGCCTTTGACCGCGAATACCAGTTGACCATGACGATGCTGATGCCATGTCACGCGTTCGCCGTGGCGGTAGGTCACGAGCGTCGCAGCGACCTCGCGCGGCAGCGGCGTGCGAGCCATCGGGTAGCGCTTGAGCAGAAACGACTTCATCGGACGGACGTACGGGCGCGAAAGGAAGTGGCCCATGATATTGGAAATTGACAAAAAATTGTCAAAAAATCGATATCTCCTGTCCGCCTTTAATTCGCATAAGCCGGTAATCTCCTTACCCATCAAGGCTTCTGGCGGAACCCCGCCCGAAATCAATAATGCTTCTCATTCGTGGAATTACCCCGGTGGACCCTGTGGTCGATAGGGTCGACACACACGATCGCCACGCGCACGAACGACTTTTCCGCCGCTTATGCCCCTGATTGCTTCATTGATCCGCAGCTCGCGCTGGCTTCTGCCACTCGCCCTGCTCGTGAGTCTCGTGAGCGGCTTCGCGAATGCGGCGCTAGTCGCGCTCATCAACCAGGCGTTACAGGCGTCGGGCGCGCAACTCGTGCAACTGGGCGTGCGCTTCGCGCTACTCGCGGCGCTGGTGCTCGCCACGCGCGTGGGTTCGCAGACGCTCTTCATGTATCTCGGCCAGCGCGTGAAAGCGCGTCTGCGCATGCAGACGATCGGCCGCATCGCCGCGGCCTCGTTCCGCGATCTGGAGCGCTGCGGCGCGGCGCGTGCGCTCGGCGCGCTGACCCAGGACCTCGACAGCATCGTCGTGTTCTTCGTGAGCCTGCCGTCGATTGCGATGCAGGGTGCGGTGATCGCCGGTTGCCTCGCCTATCTGGGCATGCTGTCGCTGCCGATTCTCGGCGTCGCGCTCGCGGTGCTCGGCGTGGGGACGTTCGGCACGCATCTCGTCGGTTCGCGCGCGCTGCGTCATCTGCGTGCTTCGCGCGAACGCGAGGACGAGCTGTTGCGCCAGTTTCGCGCGCTGTTCGACGGCGCGAAGGAACTGAAGCTGCATCGCGCACGCGCCGAAGCGTTCGTCGGCGGCCAGCTCGCGCCGCACGTCGAAGCGGTGCGCGCGCAACGCACGCGCGGCTACGTGCTGCATGCGCTCGCGGCGAGCTGGGGCAATCTGCTGCTGTTCGGCTTCGTCGGCCTGACGATCTTCGTGCTCGCGCGCCTGTTCGACGCCGATGCGCACGTGATGTCCGGTTACGCACTCGTCTTTCTCTACCTGATCATGCCCGTGGAAGGCCTGCTGGCGGCGCTGCCCGCGATCAGTTCGGCGCGCGTGGCGTTCGAGCGGATCGGCAAGCTCGAAGCCGCGCTGCCACCTGAACAGGGTCGGCTTGCCGATATCGGTACAAATGTCGCGCAAGCCGCTCAGCCCGCGTTTTCGCGCATCGCGCTCGAAGGCGTCGAGCATCGTTACGTGCGCGAAAACGAGGACGGTTTCTTCACGCTCGGCCCGATCGATCTGACGTTTCGTGCGGGCGAAACGGTGTTCCTCGTCGGCGGCAACGGCAGCGGCAAGACCACGCTCGCGAAACTGCTCGTCGGCCTGTATGCGCCCGAGCGCGGCCGTCTGCTCGTCGACGGCGCGGCCGTGGACGACGCGACACGCGCCGCTTATCGACAGTATTTTTCCGTGGTGTTCAGCGACTTCCATCTGTTCGATTCGTTGCTCGGCTTGAGCGCCGGACGCGAAAACGCGGCGCGCGCGCTGCTCGTCGCGCTGCAGCTCGACCACAAGGTGCGGATTCAGGACGGCGCGTTTTCCACGCTCGCGCTCTCGCAGGGACAGCGCAAACGCCTCGCGCTGCTGGTCGCGTTTCTGGAGGATCGGCCGTTCTACGTGTTCGACGAATGGGCCGCCGATCAGGACCCGGCCTTCAAGGACGTGTTCTATCGCACGCTGCTGCCGGAGCTGAAAACGAAGGGAAAAACGGTGCTCGTGATTACGCACGACGATCGGTATTTCGATCTCGCCGATCGTCTGATCAAGCTCGACAGCGGGCGGATCGGCGCGACGCATTCCAGCCTCGCCGACGGTAACGGCCACAGCGGCAACAACATGGCGAGCGCAGCATGAACGCGATCCTGCACAACGCGGTTCACGAATCAGCGCACGACACGGCAGGCACGCAGACGGCCTTCGCGCTCGAAGGCGTCGCGTTCGCCGCCGGTGGCCGCACGCTGCTGCATCCGCTCGACCTCACGATCGAGCACGCGCGCGTGACCGGTCTCGTCGGCCACAACGGCTCGGGCAAATCGACGCTCGTCAAACTGCTCGCGCGCCAGCTCGATCCCGCCGCCGGCACGATCCGTTACGCGGGCCGGCCGCTCGCACAGTGGAGCGCCCGCGAGTTCGCGCGCCAGGTCGCGTATCTGCCGCAGCAAACGCCGCTCACCGACGGCATGACCGTGCGCGAACTCGTCGCGCTCGGGCGCTATCCGTGGCACGGCGCACTGGGCCGTTTCAGCGACGACGACGCCGCGTGGGTCGAGCGCGCCATGCGCGCCGCCGACGTGCTCGCGCACGCCGATCGTCCCGTCGATGTGCTCTCGGGCGGCGAGCGCCAGCGCGCGTGGCTCGCGATGCTGGTCGCGCAGGACTGCCGCTGCATGCTGCTCGACGAACCGACCGCCGCGCTCGACATCGGCCATCAGCTTGCGGTGCTCGACCTCGTGCGCGCGCTGTGCGCCTCGGGCGCGACGAGCGCGGTCGTCGTGCTGCACGACGTGAACATGGCCGCGCGCTTTTGCGACCGCATCGTCGCGCTGCGCGAGGGGCGCCTGCTGATGCGCGAGCGCGCCGCCGACATCATCGACCCGCTGCGGCTCGAATCGATTTACGGCGTGCCGATGAGCGTGAGCGTCGATCCGTCGAGCGGGCGCCGTCTGGGGTTTCCGGCATGAGCGCGCACACCACGAATCCGCGCCGCCGTCGCGTGCTCGCTGCACTTGGCGCGCTGGCGTCCACATCAAGCTTCGGCGCGACGCCGCCTCGTGCACCTCGTTCGCCTCGTTCACCCCGGCGGATCGTGGTCCTCAACTGGGAGCTGACCGAAACGCTGCTCGCGCTCGGCCGCGCGCCGGTCGGCATTCCGCTGCCGGACTGGTACGCGAGCGGGATCGTCGCGCCGCCGCTGCCGCCGGGCGTCGTCGACGTCGGGCTGCTCTATCAGCCGAATTTCGACGTGCTGCTCACGCTCGCGCCCGACCTGCTGATCGTCACGCCCGCCCACGCGGCGCTGATGACGCCGCTGCAACGCATCGCGCCGACGCTCACGCTCGGCGCGTACATGAGCGCCGCGCAACCATTCGAGGCGCTCTGCGCTGAAACGCAGACGATGGCGCGCGCGCTCGCCGCGCCGGACCATGCCATGGCGCTGATCGCCGCCACGCAACGCGGATTCACCGCGGCCGCCGACGCGATCGCGGCCACGCCGACGCGCGCCACGCGCCCGGTGATCGTCGCCGAAGCGCTCGACGAGCGGCACTTTCGCGTCTACGGCGCGGGCAGTCTGTTCGACGCTGTGCTTGCGCGCATCGGCCTGCGCAACGCCGCGAATCCGCGTGACGCGGCGGGTCGTCCACAGGACGCGCCCTGGCCAACCAACGCGGCGGGCTCGGCCACCGTCGCGCTGCAACGCCTGTTCGACGTGCCGCAGGCGGACATTCTGCTGGTCGGTCCGCTGCACGACGACCTGCGCGCCGCGCTGGGCGCGAGCCCGCTGTGGCGCGCGCTGCCCGCCGTGCGCGAACGGCGCGTGTCGGTGCTGCCGGTGATCGCCGCGTTCGGCGGCCTCGTCTCGATGCAGCGCTTCGCCGCCGCCCTTCCCGTGGCGCGGGCCACGCTCGACAACGGCGGAGGCGGCCTTGCGTAACCTCGCGCGTCGTCCCTTCCTTGAGCGCGCCGCGCTGCCGCGCGACTGGCGTTGGCCGCTGGTCGGCGCGCTGTTCGCGCTCGCCGCGTGCCTCGCCGCCGCGGACGTGCATCGCGTGCTCGCGGGCGCGCCGTTCTGGAGCGCGCTCACGCTGCCCGCATCGATCAGCGCGCAGGACATCGGCGCGGTGCTGGTCCACGACAGCCTGCTGCCGCGCATCGCGACGACATTGCTCTGCGGCGCCGCGCTCGGCCTCGCGGGCACGCTGATGCAGCAGGTGCTGCGCAATCCGCTCGCCGAACCGATGACGCTCGGCGTGTTCCCGGGCGCCTATCTCGCGCTCTCGATCGCGACGATCTGGATGCCGGGCTGGCTCGCGCTGGGCCGCGACACGCTGGCGCTCGCGGGCGGCGCGATCGCCATGCTCGCCGTGTTCGCGCTGGCGTGGGCGCAAGGCATGTCGCCGCTCGGGGTGATCCTCGGCGGCATGGTGGTCAACCTGTATTGCGGCGCGATCAGTCTCGCGATTTCGGTGGTGCATTTCGACCGGCTCGCCGGCCTGCAGATCTGGGGCGGCGGCGCGCTCGACCAGAGCGGCTGGCAAGCGGCGCTGCATCTGACCGTGCGGCTCGCGCTGTGTCTTGTCGGCGCGGTGCTGCTCTACCGTCCGCTGAGTCTCTTCGATGCGGGCGACGCCACGGTGCGCAATCTCGGCGTGGCGGTCGGCTGGATGCGCGGCGCGGCGCTGTTCGTCGCGGTGGCGCTCACGGCGTTCGTGGTCGCCGAAGTCGGCGTGATCGGCTTCATTGGACTGGCTGCGCCGCTGCTGGCGCGTCTGGCGGGCGCGCGGCGTCTGCGCGACCGGCTCGTCTGGGCGCCGCTGACCGGCGCGGCCCTGCTGTGGCTCACCGATGAAATCGTGCGCTTCGCCGCGCGCGCCGACGTGTTTGCCGCCCATCTGATCGCGACCGGCAGCGTGACCGCGCTTGTTGGCGTGCCCTTGCTCATCGCGTTGCTGCCGCGTTTGCGCACGCGGCCCGACACCCATGCGCCCCACGCTCCGCACCACAATTCACTCGCGCCGCGCGCGCTGCCGCTGCTGTGGGCCATGCTGCTGCCGCTCGTCTGCGTGCTCTCGCTGATGGTGTCGCGCAGCGCCGACGGCTGGAGCATCGCGACGCGCGCGCATATCGACGCGCTGCTGTTCTGGCGCGTGCCGCATCTCGTCGCGGCGCTCGCGGCGGGCAGCCTGCTCGCGACCGCGGGCACACTGCTGCAACGCATGACCGCCAACCCGATGGCGAGCCCCGACCTGCTCGGCGTGGGATCGGGCGGCATGTTCGGCATGGTCGTCGTGCTGTTCCTGAGCCAGCGCATTGTTCCCGCCGCGCTGTTCGCGGGCTGCGTCGCCGGGGCGTTCGCGACACTGCTGCTGTTGCTGTGGTTCGGACGGCGCGCGCGCTTCGCGCCCGAGCGCCTGCTGCTGGTCGGCATTTCGATCAGCGCGCTGTTTCAGGCGGTGGTCGGCGCGCTGATGTCGAGCGGCGACCCGCGCGCGGGCGTGCTCGTCGATCTGCTGATCGGCTCCACGTATTACGTCGCGCCCGGCATCGCGTGGAGCATGGCCGCGCTGGCGCTGCTCGCGCTCGCCGTCGCGCCGCTCACCGCGCGCTGGCTCGGCACGCTCGCGCTCGGCGCGGATGCCGCCGCGAGCCTCGGCGTGCCGGTGGGCCGCGCGCGCTTCGCGCTGCTGCTGCTCGCCGCGCTGGCCACGGCGGCGGCCACCGTGGTGGTCGGCCCGCTGTCGTTCGTCGGCTTGATCGCGCCGCATATCGCACGCTTTTCCGGCGCGCGGCGTCCGATGCCGCAGCTCTATCTCGCGGCGACGCTCGGCGCGCTGCTGATGGTCTCGGCGGACTGGCTCGGGCGGCAAATCGCGTTTCCGCAGGAAGTGGCGGCGGGCCTCGTCGCCACGCTGCTCGGCGGGCCGTGGCTCGTCGCGCTCGTGGTGCTGCGCGGCCGTCGAAGCGCGTAGGCAAATCAAGGGCAAACGGGGCCCTCAAAACACCCGTCCATAACGATCGTCCCTCGCATTTTTTTACAGCCCGCCTTTGAGCGGGAGGAAGTCGTTCGGCCTTTTTCAACAGTGGGATGATTGACGATGACAACGAGAATAGACCACCGTGGTGCGCAGCGCGCACCGGCTTCGGGATGGTGGAGGCTGGCGCCTCGCCGTGTAACGCGCGCCGCGCCGCGCTTCGCGCTCACCATGACGCCGCTCGCTTTCGCGGCGCTGAGCCTCGCTTCGCCGTGGGCGCGCGCGCAAACCGCGCCTGCCGCGAACGGTAACGTTCTGGCCGCCGTGACGGTGTCGGGCGCGAACGACGCCGACGCAACCACCGAAGGCAGCGGCACCTACGCCGCGAAGCAGGCCACCATCGGCGGCAAGGTCGCGCAATCGATCAAGGAGACGCCGAACTCGGTCTCCGTGCTCACGCGCCAGCAGATGGACGACCAGAACGTGACGACCATCCAGGACGCGCTGCGCTACGTCACGGGCGTCAGCTCGATCGATTACGGCGACGGCACCGCGTATTTCCGCGCGCGCGGCTCGCAGCTCGGCATCGAGTTCGACGGCGTGCCGACCTTGAGCGGCCTGCAATATCAGCTGCAATTCGATCTGGCGATGTACGACCGCGTGGAAATCATGCGCGGTCCGGCCGGTTCGATCGACGGCATGGGCGAGCCGGGCGGCGTGGTGAATCTCGTGCGCAAGCGCCCGCAGGATCAATTCCATCTGTCGACCGAAACGCAGGTCGATTCGTTCGGCAGCGTGCGTCAGATGATCGACGTGACCGGGCCGCTGAACAAGGACGGCACGCTGCGCGGACGCGCGGTGCTGGTCGGCAGCGACGGCACGCAGTCGATCGACCGCACGCGCAGCAAGGAAGTGATGGCCTACGGCGCGCTCGACTGGGATCTCACGCCGCGCACGACGCTTTCGCTCTCGGGCGGCTATCAGGTTTCGCCGATTTCGGGCATCGACTACGGCGCGGGCGGCGTGCTCAACAGCACGCGCACCGCCCTCACCGGCCGCGTGCCGAGCTCGTTCACGCAGAACTTCAGCCCGAGCTGGAACTACGCGTACACCTCGCTGCAGGAAGGCAACGCGAACCTCGTGCATCGCTTCGAAAACGACTGGCAATCGTCGACCACGCTGTTCTATCGGCACGAACTCTCGAAAGCGTATTACGCGTACTCGGGTCCGGGCGCGACCGCGAACGGTCTCGCGCTCTACGGCGATCAGCGCCAGCGCACGAGCTACGACTGGTTCGGCGCGGACAGCAACGTCTCGGGCCCGATCCATCTGTTCGGGCGAACGCATACGCTGACCATCGGCGCGAATTACTCGGTGATGACGTCGAGCGCGCAATCGGGTTATCTGGCGCTGAGCGGCCCGTACGGTGGCGCGTTCAGTCTCTACGATCCGAACGCCGTGCCCGCCGTGGATGTGCCCTACACGTTCGGCACCAATCATCGCACCGTGCAGTACGGCGTCTATGCGCAGGCGCGCATCAAACTCGCCGATCCGCTCACGCTGGTGCTCGGCGGCCGCGAGGCTTTCCTGCAGGACCGCACGCAATCGACGCTGCCGAGCGTCGGCGACTGGACCACCAACGCGCAGATCAATCACCGCTTCCTGCCCTCCGCCGGGCTGCTCTGGGATATCGTGCCGTCGATCACGGCCTATGCGAACTACGCGCGCTTTCTCGACGCGCAAACGGAGAGCACGTATTCGGGCGCGGGCCTGCCGCCGCGTTCGGGCGAGCAGTATGAAGTGGGCGTGAAAGGCAGCTTCCTGAATGGCCGCCTGAATGCGAACGCAGCGCTGTTCCGTATCGACGACAACAACCGCGCCGTCGCCGATCCCGCGCACCAGTATTACTACGTCTCGGCGGGCAAGGCACGCGATCAGGGCGTGGAACTCGAAGTCACGGGCCAGCCGATGCCGGACTGGAACGTCTACGCGGGCTACACGTATCTGAATGCGCACTACGAGAACGACTCGCCCGATCTCACCGACGGCACCGATCCGAAGCACCTGTTCAAGCTGTGGACGAAGTACACGTTCTCGCGCGGCACGTTGCGCGGGTTCTCGGTGGGCGGCGGCATGCTCGCGCAAACGCGCATTTCACGCGGCGTCGAACAAGGCGGTTATGCGATTTTCAATGCGCAGATCGGTTATCGATTCAACAAGCATGTTGAAGCGTCGCTGCAATTGAATAACGTGTTTAATCGCGAGTATTACATTCGTCCGCCGAGCACGTATTACAGCGTATTCGGCGATACGCGCAATGTGATGCTGACGGTTCGATCGGACTTCTGATGATTCGCATTGCGCCGCGCGAAGGCAATATCGCGCGGCGCAATGCGATGTGTGCTTAATTGCGCACCCGGAAAACACCGACCACTTCATCGAGACCGCTCGCCTGCTGCGCCATTGCCTGCGCCGCCGCCGACGCCTGCTCGACCAGCGCCGCATTCTGCTGGGTCGCGTGATCCATCTGCGAGACCGCAACGTTCACCTGGCCGATACCCGTGCTCTGCTCCTCGGAAGCCGAGGCAATTTCGCCGAGGATTTCGTTCACGCGCGAGACGTCGCGAATGATATCGGCGATCGTGGTGCCCGCTTCCTCGACCAGTCGCGAACCGGCGTCCACGCGCGACGTCGCCTGACCGATCAGGCCGCGAATCTCGCCCGCCGCCGTGGCCACGCGCTGCGCGAGCGTGCGCACTTCCGACGCCACGACCGCGAAACCGCGACCCTGATCGCCTGCACGCGCGGCTTCGACCGCCGCATTGAGCGCCAGAATATTGGTCTGAAACGCAATGCTCTCGATCGCGCTGATGATTTCGTTCATGCGCCGCGAGCTGTCCGCAATCCCCTGCATCGTCTCGACAACTTCGCCCACCACCACGCCGCCGCGTTGCGCCGTATCCGAGGCCGCACCCGCCAGCGAAGTGGCCTGACGCGCGTTCTCGGCGTTCTGGCGCACCGTCGCGGTCAATTCCTCCATGCTCGACGCCGTTTCTTCGAGCGATGCGGCTTGCGCTTCCGTGCGTTGCGAGAGATCCGAATTGCCGCTGGCAATTTCGCGCGCGGCGGTATTGATCGCGCTTGCGCCATCGCGCACGCGGCCAATCATGTCGACGAGATTGGTTTGCATCGCCTTGACGCCTTCGAGCAATTGCCCCATTTCGTCGAGCGATTGGACTTCGATACGCGCGGTGAGATCGCCATTCGCAATCGCTTTGAAATGCGCGAGCGCCTGCGCAAGCGGACGGCCGATGGCGCGTTGCAACGCGATCCATGCGAACGCGGCGGCGCACAGCGCAAACAGCACGCCCAATACGGCCACGGTCACGAACCAGTGGAAACGCTCCTGCGCGCGATCGTATTTGGCGACGGCAAAACCGGCCTGCATTTTCTGCAACGCGTCGATGCTGCCCGTCACATCGCCATATAACGCCGACGACGTATTCTGGACTGCCGAGCGAATCTGATTGCCATCCTTCGTTTCGATCGCGCGATAAATCGGCTCATAGCCGTCCTGCAACAACTGCTTGAGTTTGGCGTCGATTTCGTCGGCCTTGCGCGCTTCCTCGTCGTTATAGCTGGGCAGCTTGCGATAAGCCTCCCACGACTGCTTCGCGTGATCGAGCTGATCGCGCGAATTCTGCTCGGAGCGCGCGATGTCGGGTGCATCGGGCGCGAGACCAATGCGGAACAGCCACAGACGGCTGCGCGCCAGCGCGACGCTCGTCTGGCTCAGCGCCACCGCCGAGCCGAGTTGATTGGAATACAGCGTTTGCAGATCGTGATTGCTGGAACTCACACCTGCAACCCCCATCGAGCCGCCAATGACCAGTAGGCAGCCGAGAAACCCCATCGCGAGAGCCAGGCGCGCGCGGATTGTAATTTTTTTAAACATATCGCAGAGTGAAATCGCTGAAAGAACAGAGGAATTCAAATTCGAGCCGTTGCCCCCGTCTACGGCATCAATGATCGAAACTTGAGAACGTTGAGCATTTCACAGCGTTATTTGCGCACTCAGTCTTTTTTCGCATATCTGCTATGCGTCATACGCAAGGGCGGCAATCGGGCATGCCCGCATAATCACTGTCACAAGTTATTTCACGGTTCGGCAGCCTTTGCCCGACCTTCGATATAGAACAAAGCGGGCGGCAGCCTGCGCTGGAGATCAACCTCATGCAGACGTGGTACAGCACCATGAATTCCTCCCAGCGGCGCACCTTTTGGGCGTGTTTCCTCGGCTGGGTGCTGGACGCCATGGACGTGCAGTTCTTCGCGTTCGTCATTCCCACCCTGCTGACCGCCTGGCACATGACCAAGGCGCAGGCCGGCGTGATCGGCACCTCGGCGCTGGTTGCCTCGGCCGTGGGCGGTGTGATTGCGGGCGTGCTCGCCGACCGTATCGGCCGCGTTCGCGTGCTCAAGCTGGCGATTCTGTGGTTCTCGCTGTTCACCGGCCTCTCGGCTTTCACGAACGGCTTCCATCAATTGCTGTTCACGCGCAGTCTGCAAGGTCTCGGCTTCGGCGGCGAATGGGCGGCGGGCGCGATCCTGATCGGCGAAGTCGTCGACAAGCGCATTCGCGGACGCGCGGTGGGCTGCGTGCAAAGCGGCTGGCCCGTGGGTTATGCGCTCGCCGCGCTGCTCTACTGGGTGCTGTTCAGCGCGCTGCCCGAACAATATGCGTGGCGCGTACTGTTCCTGCTGGGCATTCTGCCGGGCCTGCTGGTGCTGTGGATGCGCCGCAATGTCGACGAATCGGCGGCCTTCGAATCGGCGGCGGAATTCCGCGCGCAAAGCGGTCTGTTCGACACCTTCGGCCGCATCTTCGCGCCCAGCGTGTTGCCGCGCACCCTGCTGGCCTCGGCGATGGCAGCCGGCGCGCTCGGCGGCAACTACACGATTCTCACGTGGCTCGTGACGTATCTGCGCGAAACACAAAGCCTGACCATCAACCTGACGACGATGTATCTCGCCGTCAATATCTTCGGCTCGTTCTGCGGCTACGTCGGCATGGCGTATCTGAGCGATGCGATCGGCCGACGCTGGACCTTCTCGCTCTCGGCGGCGGGCGCGACGCTCACGGTGCTGGCGTATACGCACCTGCATCTGCCGATGTCCGCGCTGCTGGTGCTGGGCTTTCCGCTCGGACTGTTCCAGTCGGGCATCGTCTCCGGCATGGGCGCGTGTTTCACCGAGCTGTTCCCGGTGCAGATCCGCGCGTCGGCGGGCGGCTTCTCGTACAACTTCGGTCGCGGCATCGGTTCGCTGGTGCCCGCTGCGGTCGGCATCACGAGCGCGTCGGTCGGGCTGGCGAAGTCGATCGGCGTGTGGGCGGCGGCGTCGTATGTGGTGGTGTTCATCGTCGCCGTGTTTCTGCCTGAAACGCGCAACAAGCAACTCGAAGGGCAAGCCTGATTTTCACGCTTGATCACTTCGGCTGAATTCGCCTGAATTCGACTGAAAGCGGCGCGTGCCTGGGTCTCCGAACGATTCCCGGTCACGCGCCGCGTCTTTTCCACTATCAAGGAAAACGTCAGCTTCCGGGTCATGACGTGATATAACGAGCACTTGCGCAATCCGTACCGGCCCGCGCCTCCATCATGCGCACGGCCACTCCCGCGGCCACCCCGGTACTCGCGCGTACATCGCCGCTCGTGAATCGCCCATGAACTCAGACGACCTCGCCGTCTTCGCCCACGTCGCGAAGACCGGCAGCATTTCGCGCACCGCGATGGAACTGGGCGCGAACCAGTCCACCGTCAGCCGCCGTATCGCCGTGCTCGAAGCCGAACTGGGCGTGCGTCTCTTCCGCCGCAGCGGCCGTGGCGTCGGGCTCACCGAACGCGGCGCCCAGCTGCTCGGTTATGCGCAAACGCTCGAACGCACGCTCGACGAAGCGCGCGGCGCGATGCGCAGCGGCGTCGAAAGCGGGCCCGCCCGGCTCGTCATCGCCGCTCAACCCACGATTGCCCGCATCATGTTCGCGAGCCTCGGCCATCGGCTGCGCGCGCGTTATCCGAATACGCGCGTGCGCTTTATCGAAGGTCTCGCGAGCCAGATTCTCGGCCGCCTGAGCGACGGCGAAATCGATCTGGCCGTCATGTACGTGCCCGAGCATCGCGGCGCGATGCAGTTCGACACGCTGCTCGCGGAACAGATCTGTCTCGTCGCGCCGGCGAATTACGCACTGCCCGAAGGACTCGCCGACGTCAGCCTGCTCGGCCAGGTGCCGCTCATTTTGCCGAGCACGCATCACGGCCTGCGCGTGCTGGTCGAATCGCTCGCGGCGCGCCACGGCTTCACGCCGCGCATCGTGCTCGAATGCGACGGCTCGATCTCGCTGACCAAACGCCTCGTGATCGCGCAATGCGGCTGCACGGTGCTGCCCGCCGCTTCCGTGATCGAGGAAGTCGCCGATGGCCGCCTGCAATGCGTGCCGCTCGACAATCCCGTGGTCATGCGCGACGTGGCGATTGCGTGGCCGCAGAATCGTACGATGCCGGACGGCGTCTGGAGCGTGGCGCAGATGATTCGCGACGTCGCCGCCGATCTGGTGACGAGCGGCGACTGGCCCGGCACGGCGCTCACGCCCGGCACGCCGGACGAACCGCACCTTTCGGAAGGCTGACCGATCCAGCCCGCGCTTTTAAAAACCGCGGCGCCAACGAAAACGCCCGCGAGCGCATCGTGAGATGCATTCGCGGGCGTTGTACTTTCCAGCTTTAATTCAGGCTTTAATTCCGACGTTAATCGCGCTTCAGATCGCCGTCGTAAAGACGCCAGATGTCGAGCGGATTCGCCTGCTTGAGCGCGTCCGGCAGCAGCGTATCGGGCACCGACTGATAGCAGACCGGACGCAGGAAACGGTCGATGGCCGTCGCGCCAACCGAGGTCGTGCGCGTATCCGACGTCGCCGGGAACGGGCCGCCGTGCACCATCGCATGACTGACTTCGACGCCGGTCGGGAACGCATTGAACAGCACGCGGCCCGCCTTGCGCTCGAGCGTCGGCAACAGCGCGCGGGCGTGCTCGTGATCGGCTTCGTCGAGATGCACGGTGGCCGTCAACTGGCCGCTCATGCGGCGCAGCACGGTGCGCAGCTCGTCGAGATCGCGGCACGCCACGATCAGCGAACTCGGCCCGAAGATTTCTTCCTGCATCTCCGCTTCGGCGAGGAACGCGCGCGCATCGGTGCGCAGCAGCGCGGGCACCGCGTCGAACGCGCCTGCCGCTTCACGGCCGTTCGCGAGCGTCGTCACGTCGGCCAGCGCGCTGAGGCGATCGACACCGCGGCAATACGCGGCGTGGATGTTGGGCGTCAGCATGGTCGTCGCGGCCTTCGTGCTGATGGCCTGCGAAGCCTTCGCGCAGAACGCGTCGAGCGCCGCGCCTTCGAGCGCGAGCACGATGCCCGGATTCGTGCAGAACTGGCCCGTGCCGAGCACGATCGAATCGGCGTACTCGCTGGCGATCTGCTCGCCGCGCGCTTCAAGCGCGGCGGGCAACAGCACGACCGGATTGATGCTGCTCATTTCCGCGTAGACGGGAATCGGCTCGGGGCGCGCCTGCGCGATGCGCTGCAGCGCGAGACCGCCCTGACGCGAGCCCGTGAAGCCCACGGCCTGAATCTCCGGATGACGCACGAGCGCTTCGCCGACCGCCGTGCCTTCGCCGATCAGCAGCGAGAACACGCCGTCCGGCATGCCGGTTTCGCGCGCGGCGCGGGCGATCGCCTGCCCGACGAGTTCCGACGTGCCGAGGTGCGCCGGATGCGCCTTGACGATCACCGGGCAACCTGCGGCCAGCGCCGACGCCGTGTCGCCGCCCGCCACCGAAAACGCCAGCGGGAAATTGCTCGCGCCGAACACGGCGACCGGTCCGAGGCCGATGCGTCGCAGACGCAGATCCGGGCGCGGCAGCGGCGCGCGCTGCGGCAGCGCCGGATCGACGATCGCGCCGTGCCAGCGGCCGTCGCGCACGACCGCCGCGAACAGCTTCAGCTGATTCACCGTGCGCATGCGCTCGCCTTCGAGACGTGCCATCGGCAGCGCGGTTTCGAGATGCGCGCGTTCGGTGAGCGCCGGGCCGAGATCGATGAGCGCCTGGGCGATGGCTTCGAGAAACGCGGCGCGCCGCTCGTCGGAGAGTGCGCGGTAGGCGTCGAATGCGTCGGCTGCCAGCGTGCAGGCGCGCTCGACGTCGTCGGCGCTCGCGCAGCCGAAGGCGGGCGCGAGCGCCTCGCCGGTCAGCGCCGCGTGCGCGTAGGTCACGCCATCGGCGCCCTTCACCGGCGTGCCGCCGATGATCATCATGCCTTGAATGTCGGTTGTCATGCTCATGCGCTCAAACGGTTAGCGGGAGTGATCTGCAACGGATCGGTGCGAAGCTCGATGAGCGCCGCCACGCCGGCACGCTGCGCGCGCTCGAAGGCCGCCGCGAAATCTTCGGTGCGCTCGACACGTTCGGCATGTGCGCCGAAAGCCTGCGCCATCGCCACGAAATCGGGATTCACGAATTGCGTGGCCGACACGCGGCCCGGATATTCGCGCTCCTGATGCATGCGGATCGTGCCGAGCATATTGTTGTTCACGACGATGACAATCAGCGGTGCGCCGAACTGCACCGCCGTCGCCAGTTCCTGCGGATACATCATGAAGCAGCCGTCGCCGGCGAAGCACACGACCGAACGCTGCGGATTCTGGATTTTCGCCGCGATGGCCGCCGGGAAGCCATAGCCCATCGCGCCGTTGGTCGGCGCGAGTTCCGTGGCCGGGCTGCGATAGCGGTAAAAACGATGCACCCAGACCGTGTAGTTGCCCGCGCCGTTCGAAATCACGGCATCGTCGGGCAGCACGTCGTTCAGATGCGCGACGACCTGCGCGAGATCCACGCCACGAATTTCCGCGCTCGGCGCCGGCGGCGTTGAATGCGCGATGTAGTCGGCGCGCGCCGTTTCCGTCCACGCCTGCCAGCGCTGCTGCGAGGCGGCCGCGACCGGCTTCACACCGTCGAGCGCCAGCGCGAACGCGCGCAGCGACGCGTGAATCGGCAGACGCGACTGGAACACGCGGCCCAGTTCCTCGGCGTCGGGATGGACATGCACCATGGTCTGCTTCGGCGCGGGGCTCTCGAACACCGTGTAGCCCGACGAGGTCGTTTCCGCGAGACGCGAACCGACGACGATCACCAGATCGGCCTCTTTGGCGCGATCCGACAGTTTCGGCGACACGCCGAGGCCGAGCTGGCCGACGTAATGCGGATCGCGATTGTCGAACAGATCCTGGCGGCGGAACGAGGCCGCGACCGGCAGATTGTTGGCGTGCACGAAGCGCTTGAGCGCGGCGCCCGATTCGGCGTCCCAGCCCGTGCCGCCGACCACCACCAGCGGACGCGTCGCGGCGTCGAGCAATTCGCGCAGCGTGTCGAGCGCCTGCGGTTCCGGCGCGGCATGCGCGATGCGCACGGCGGGTGCGTCGGCCACGGCGGCCGCACCGAACAGCACGTCTTCGGGCAGCGCGATCACGACCGGACCCGGACGGCCCGAGAGCGCCACGCTGAACGCCTTCGCGACGATCTCGGGAATGCGCTCCACGCTTTCGATCTGCGTGACCCACTTGGCGATGCCGCCGAACATCTGGCGGTAATCGACTTCCTGGAACGCGCCGCGACCGATGAAATCCTGCTCGACCTGGCCGATGAACAGGATCATCGGCGTGGAATCTTCGCTCGCCGTGTGCACGCCGTTGCTCGCGTGCGTGGCGCCGGGGCCGCGCGTCACGAAACAGATGCCAGGGCGACCCGTCAGCTTTCCGTAGGCATCGGCCATGTTCGAGGCCGCGCCTTCGTGGCGCGTGGTGATCGTGCGCACGCCATGCGCGTCGTGCAGGGCGTCGAGCACCGGCAGATAGCTTTCGCCGGGCACACAGTAGACGGTATCGACGCCATTGCGCACGAGCGCGTCCACGAGGATGCGGCCGCCGTTGCGCGGCTGGGCGATTTCAGACATGAGTTCAGGCTCCCTGTTGCAAGGTGTCGCGCGAACTCAGCCGCTGGGCCGGACGCGCTTCGGAATGCCTGAAATTATCCGGACCGCGCATGGCGTTGGGCGCGCGCATGCCGCATAGCAGCTATGCGCGGCATGCGCGATGGCTCCCTTTAGAAGTCCGTCGTCACCGAGAACCACGCCGTGCGCGGCTCGGCCTGCGTCAAATATCCGCCGAGCGCCGACGACCAGTACGAGCGATTGGCGAGATTCGTCACCATCACGTTGAAGCTCGTGTCGTGCTTGAGGATCTGCGTCTTGTAGCGCGCGCCCACGTCGAAACGCGTCCACGACGGGATCTTCTGCGTGTTCGCCGTGTCGAGATACTGCGAGCTGGTCCAGATCGCGCGGCCCATCAGCGTGAGGCCCGGCAGTTGCGGCACGTCGTATTCGAGGTTCGCGTTGAAGGTCCACGCCGGCACGCCGATCGGACGGTTGCCGTTCTCCGAGGCGTCGCCCGTGTCCATCAGTTTGGCGTCGATATACGACACGCCGCCGATCACGCGCAGGCCCTTGAGCGGCTCGCCGTACATCGAGAACTCCGCGCCGCGGTGGCGCTGAATGCCGTCCGCGGCGTAGATGTTGGTCACGCTGTTCGTGTACGCGACCTGCTGCTTGATCTGGTAGATCGCGAACGCCGCGCCGTAATGATTCGCGTCGTACTTGACGCCCGCTTCGTATTGTTTGGCGCGGAACGGGGCGAGCACCTGGCCGACGTTGGCCGTGCCGCTCGGCGCCGTGCCGCCTTCGACGAGGCTTTCCGCGCGGTTCGCGTAGATCGACAGATTCGGCTGAAGCTTGTAGACGAGGCCGAGAATCGGCGTGGTCGCGGAATCGTTGTACGCCGAGTCCTGCGTTTCCGAACCGTATTCATAGCCGTTTTCGACGATGTTCTGATGGCGCGCGCCGACCGTGAGCAGCAGGCGGTCGTGGAAGAAGCCGAGCGTGTCCGACACGACGAAGCTGCGCATCAGCGTCGTGCTCGTCAGGCCCGGATCGGAGAAGTCGCCCGCGCCATACGTGGTGCCCGGGATCGCAACCGTCGCCGTGTTGTAGAGGCTCGTCGACCACGGGAGGCCGTAGCTCCAGTTATAAGCGCCGTACTCCGCGATGCGTTCGATCTGCCAGCCCGCATTGACCTGGTTCGAAACCGGGCCGAGATTGAACTTGCCGCGCACACCCGTCTGCGCCGAGATCGCGTTTTCCTTGAACAGCGTGTTCATCCGATACGCCGTCGTCGAGCCCGCATCGTAGGTGGGCGTCTCGTACTGCCCCAGTTCGGTCGTATGACGCGAGCCGATGCCCGCGTAAGCGGTCCAGTTCGGCGCGATGTCGTATTCGCCGCGCAGCATGCCAACCGTGTCTTCCTGCTTCGAATACGTCCACGGCTGCGCGTAGTTGTAGCTCGCCGACGGCGTGGACGGCATGTCGTCGCCCGTCACGAACACGCCCGGACGGCCGCCCGTGATGTTGTTCTTCTGATAGAGGAAGTCGGCGTAGAGACGCAGCTTGTCGCCGCGATAATCGAGCGAAATCGCGGTTTGCTGCGAGTGGCTGTGCTGGTTCTGCACGGCCGTGCTGCCGCCCACCACGGTCTGGTTCACGCGAATGCCGAACTGGTCGTTGTCGCCGAAGCGGCGGCCCACGTCCACGTGCGTGCCGAGTTCGCCCGACGCGCTGCCCTCCACCGTCACGCGCGTGACGGGCTTATCGTCCGCGACTTTGGTCTGCACGTTGATCGTGCCGCCCACGCCCGAGCCGCCCGGCGCCGCGCCGTTCACGAACGCGCTCGCGCCCTTGAAGATATCGACGCGCTCGATCGCGCCGGTGTCGACCATCTGGCGCGGCGTGAGGCCGTAGAAGCCGTCGAGGCCCACGTCGTCCGAATAGACCTGGAAGCCGCGGATGATATAGGTCTCGGAGAAGTTGCCGTAGCCGAGCGCGGTGCGCACGGCCGGATCGTTGGCGACGACGTCGGCGACCGTTTGCGCCTGCTGATCCTGAATCAGCTTCGACGTGTAGCTCGTGACCGAAAACGGCACGTCGAGCATCTTCTGCTTGCCGAGCACGCCGATCGACGCGCCGCTCGCGACCTGCCCGCCCGCATACGCCGGCGCAAGGTCGCCGGGCAGCGCGGCGCGAGCCGCTTTCACACTCACGGCGGGCAACACCGACGACTTCGCACTGTCCGTGGTGGCGCTATCGCTCGTGGCATCGGCGGCATACGCGTGGACGGACAGGCTGGCGAGCGCGAAAGCCGCAGCGGCGAGCGGAGCCAGGCGAAACGCCTGCACGGGTGAGTGTGTGGTTCGGTTCATGAATGTTTGAGTTTCCGCAGCGTAATCAACCAATAGCGGGTCGTTTGACCCAAGGTGCATCAAAGGCCGCGATCATAGCTGCAAATGAGAATGATTCTCCTTACTAACTGTCAGATTGGAAGGTTGCGGTAACGACGAGTAAGAATTGAACTCGCGCGGCCATCGCGCGCCCGAATGCGTGCGCTTGTGTCAGCCTTGCGCGACAAGCCTCCGCGCAGATCGGCATGCCGCAATGCCGGTAAACAACCGTAAAAATTGGTGGTGAAGCGCTGTGTCGCAGACTGTTGCGCCGTAGTCACACTGCGCGCTTGCGTGTGGCTTTCATGTCACTCGTCGAATCGCACCCAACGACGCAATTCGCCGCTGAAAATGTCTGCGGAAGTCGCCCCGTAAATGTCGATTGGCACATTACGTTTCGGAATAGCTTGCATTTCATTGCGCTATTCGACTTTCGCAATAATTCGTAATCTCGATTAACGAATATTTCAGAAAACTCGTGATAATCGCGTTCCACAGTGTGCTCGAAGCGCGTCGACAACGAGCAAATACATCGTTTTTTACGGCACATTTCGATCGAACAGACCGGTCACGTAATAAACGGGAATAACAAAGAACAATCGGTGATTCGAATCGTGGCGTGCAGACCACAAGCGTAAAAAACAATTTTGGATATCGCGTTATGCTCCGCGCTCGCTCTCATCGAGCGAATAACAATTCCACGGAGTAACGATGAAAAAGACTACCCTTTCCGCTCTCGCAGTCGCTGCCGCCGGTTTCGCCAGCGTCGCCCACGCACAGAGCACCGTCACGCTGTACGGTTTGATCGACGCAGGCATCGCCTATAGCAGCAACTCGGGCGGCGCGCATGAATTCGCAGCCACCAGCGGCGCGCTGAACGGCAGCCGTTTCGGCCTGAAGGGTCAGGAAGACCTCGGCGGCGGCCTGAAGGCGATCTTCGTCCTCGAAAACGGTTTCAGCGTCATGAGCGGCGCGCTCAAGCAAAACAGCCGCATGTTCGGCCGCCAGGCATTCGTCGGTCTGTCGAGCAACCAGTACGGTTCGCTCACGCTCGGCCGCCAGTATGACAGCGTGGTCGACTATCTCGCCCCGCTCGCGCTCAACGGCACGCAATACGGCGGCACGATCGCCTCGCACCCGTACGACAACGACAACCTGAACAACTCGTTCCGTATCAGCAATTCGGTCAAGTTCCAGAGCGTCGATTACAACGGCTTCAAGTTCGGCGCCCTCTATGGCTTCTCGAACGAAGCTGACGGCTTCGCCGACAACCGCGCATACAGCGTCGGCGCATCGTACGCATTCGGCGGCCTGAAGTTCGGCGCCGGCTACCTGCAGGTCAACGGCTCGGGTTCGAGCAACACGAGCGGCGCGGTCAGCACCGACGCCACCTTCACGGCAGGCCGTCAACGCACCTACGGCGCAGGCGTGAACTACGCGTTCGGCGCAGCGAACGTCGGTTTCGTCTTCACGCAGACGCAACTGAGCAACGCCACGCTGATCGGTTCGTCGAACTCGGGCACGTCGTCGGGCATCGGCCTCGATGGCAGCGCGCGCTTCACGAACTATGAAATCAACGCGCGTTACAACCTGACGCCGGCCCTGTCGTTCTCGGGCGCGTACACGTACACGGATGCGAGCCTGAAGGGCGTCGATCCGAAGTACCACCAGATCACGCTGCAGTCGGATTACGCGCTCTCGAAGCGCACCGACGTGTACGCCGAAGCTGCGTACCAGCACGTGGGCAGCACGGGCGATTCGGGCATCGGCGCGGATATCGTCGGTTTCTCGGCGTCGTCGTCGAGCTCGCAGGTCGTCGGCACGGTCGGCATCCGCCACCGCTTCTGATCGGTCTTGATCGCACCATGAGAGTCGCCCTGCGCGAACGATCGCATCGTTCGGCGCGGGGCTTGTCGAGCGTGTTGCACAGCGCGTGACGCCGAGTGACCCGCGCGAATCGACGACCCGGTTGCCCGATGGGCGACCGGGTTTTTTACGTTTACAGTCCGTCTATGGCAACGGTGACTTCGGGTTCAGCCACGTCGCCGACGCGTTCGACATAAGCCCGCCCATAGTAGCTGTCGAGCAGTAGCTGGCGGATTTCGGCAATCAACGGATAGCGCGGATTCGCGCCCGTGCATTGATCGTCAAACGCATTTTCCGCGAGCGCGTCGAGACACGCGTGGAATCGCGCTTCGGGCACACCCGCCGCCTGAATCGACGCCGGGATGTTGAGCCATTGCTTGAGTTCCTCGATCCACGCCACCAGCGCCTCGACCTTCTCGTCCACTGAAACACCGCCGAGCGAAAGCGCGTCGGCAATCTCCGCGTAACGGCAGCGCGCGACGGGCCGGTCGTACTGGCTGAAGGCCGCCTGTTTCGACGGGACATCGTTCGCGTTGTAGCGAATCACGTTCGCGATCAGCAACGCATTCGCGAGGCCGTGCGCAAGACCGAATTCCGCGCCGAGTTTGTGCGCCATCGAGTGACACACGCCGAGGAAAGCATTCGCAAAGGCGATACCCGCAAGCGTCGCGCCGTTGTGAACCTGCTCGCGAGCAACCGGATCGCCCGCGCCGCGCGCGTATGCGGACGGCAAATACACCTTCAACAATTTGAGCGCCTGCAACGCCTGCGCGTTCGAATACTCGTTTGCCATCACGGAGACATACGCTTCGAGCGCATGCGTGACCGCATCGATGCCGCCGTAAGCCGTGAGATCGCGCGGCATGTGCATGACGAGATCCGCATCGACGATAGCGATATTCGGCGTGAGTTCGTAATCGGCAATCGGATATTTGAGTCCGGTCTTCTCGTCGGTCACGACGGCGAACGGCGTGACTTCGGAACCCGTGCCCGAGGTGGTGGGAATGGCGACGAGCTCCGCTTTCACGCCCAGACGCGGGAAACGATGAATACGCTTGCGAATATCCATGAAACGTTGCGCCAGTTCCTCGAAGCGAATTTCAGGGTGCTCATACATGACCCACATGATCTTGGCCGCGTCCATGGCGCTGCCGCCGCCGAACGCAACGATCACATCGGGCTTGAACGCGCGCAGTGCAACCGCGCCGCGACGCACCATGTCGAGCGTCGGGTCCGCCTCGACGTCGCTGAACACCGAGACCTCCAGCCCCTGCGATTTGAGCGTTCGAATCAATTCGCCCGCATAGCCTTGCGTGAAAAGAAAGCGATCGGTCACGATCGTCGCGCGCGTTTTGTCACGCAGATCTTCTAGCGCGAACGGCAAACAGCCACGGCGGAAATAAATACTTTTCGGCAGCTTATGCCACAGCATATTCTCCGCCCGTTTCGCGACGATCTTCCGGTTGATCAGATGTTGCGGACCGACGTTTTCCGAAACGGAATTGCCGCCCCACGAACCGCAGCCGAGCGTGAGCGACGGCGCGAGCCTGAAGTTATAGAGGTCGCCGATGCCGCCGTGCGACGAAGGCGTATTCACCAGCACGCGCGAGGTCTTCAAACGCTTGCCGAACAGCGCGACACGATCCCGCTGATTGTCCTGATCCGTATACAGCACCGACGTGTGACCGATGCCGCCCAGCTCGACGAGCGCTTCGGCGATTTCCACTGCGTGAGCGAAGTCGCGCGCGCGATACATGGCGAGCGTAGGCGACAACTTCTCGTGCGCAAACGGTTCGTCTTCGCCGTATGAGGTGACTTCCGCAATCAGGATCTTCGTATTCTCGGGCACGTTCACACCCGCGATATCCGCGATGGTCACCGCCGATTGCCCGACAATATCGCCGTTGAGGCGGCCGCCGACGATCAGGAAGGTGCCCACTGCGCCCGCTTCTTCCGGCGACAGCACATACGCGCCCGACTTTGCGAAGCGCTCGCGTACCGCGTCATAGATTTCATCCACGACGATCACCGATTGCTCCGACGCGCATACCACGCCGTTGTCGAATGTCTTCGACATCAGGATCGAGGCGACGGCGCGCTTGATGTCACTGGTTTCGTCGATGACGGCCGGCGTATTGCCCGCGCCCACGCCAATGGCCGGTTTGCCCGACGAATACGCGGCCTTCACCATGCCTGGGCCGCCCGTCGCGAGAATCAGATTGATGTCGTCGTGCGTCATCAGGTGATCGGACAATTCGGCGCTCGGCGCATCGATCCAGCCGATGATATCGGCGGGTGCGCCTGCCGCCACCGCGCCTGCGAGCACGATGCGCGCGGCTTCGCAGGTCGAGCGGCGCGCACGCGGATGCGGGCTGAAAATAATGCCGTTGCGCGTCTTCAGTGCGATCAGCGCCTTGAAGATCGCGGTGGAGGTGGGATTGGTGGTCGGCACGATCGCGCAAACGAGCCCGACCGGCTCCGCAATCGTCATCGTGCCCGCGCTTTCATCGACGGCAATCACGTCGCAGGTCTTTTCGTCTCGCCACGCGTTGTAAATGTACTCCGACGCGAAGTGATTCTTGATGACCTTGTCTTCGAGCACGCCCATTCCCGTCTCTTCCACCGCCATGCGTGCAAGGGAAATGCGAGCTTCGGACGCGGCGAGCGCAGCGCTGCGAAAGATTTCATCGACTTTCTTCTGCTGGAACGTGGCGAATATTTCCTGCGCTTTTTTCACGCGCGCAATCAGGGAGTCGAGCTCCGTCCTGCTGGCGACGAACATAGACAATCCTCACAAATGATGCAACACGGCCCGGCTGGCCGTGCTTCTGCAAATCTTCAACTGGCGATCTCGGCGAAAACGATCGCGGGGAACACGTTGGCGCTAGGCGCCGAGATTGCGAGGCATATTGGTGCGCCACAATTGCATGACGGTCTCCAGCGAGGTGGTGCCGAAATCCATGTCCGAAAACATTTCCTTGACGGCGAATCCAATGTCGAGATCGCCTTCGAGTACGATCCGCCGGCTATAAAACAGCGTGTCGAACGGCGTCTCGCCGCCGATTACCGCGCGGAAATCTTCGAACGTCGCGCTCATTTTCAAGTCCACTTCGCGCGGCTCCGGGAGCGCTTCGAATACGCCATCGCATACCGCGAAATCGAAACGCACGCCAATGTCGGCAACCTGCGCCTGCAGCGCACGACCTTCGAGTAACTTGAGCGTTTTCGCAGGAATATCGTGTCGCAAGGTTTTGTTCAGCACGTTGACGAGCGCCTCGGAGCCGGGAAGCGTCGGCATGCACGACAACATGCCGCCGAGCGCGACCGAAATGCGATAAAGATAGTCATTCATACGGCGAGCCTTTCTGGATATCGATCATGTCTGGACCTCGTGCTGCGAGTGCTTGATTCGCCGTTTCGTCGCCCGTTGCCGCATGGTGTTTTTTTATCCACGCGGCGACGGGCGCATTTCCGGAACATGAATCACGCCGGAAATTCACGTGGCTGGCACGTTTAAAAACGATGACGAATACCGATACGTGCGACCGTCTGAACGTTGCTGCTCGAGGCGTCTTCGGTGGTGTTCTGCCCGCTCAATTGCGCTTGCGCGCCCTTGTTCGCAATCTGATAAAGCGCCATGGCGTACACGCTCGTGTTCTTCGAGAGCGAGTATTCGGCGATGCCAGAAAGCTGGTTGGCGTGGTTGTTATCGACGGTCTGATTGCCCTTCATATACATGTACGAAGCGCCCATCTTGAACGCGCTCGTGAAGTGGTATTCAGCACCCGCGGTGACTTCCCAGACAGAGCCGCCGTTCTCCGAGTTATGCACGGTCGTGAACAGCGCATTGGTGCGCCAGTTACCGAAGTCGTAATGCGCGCCCGCGCCCCAGCGACGCACGCTGATCTGCGGCGAGCCTGCCGTGTACGTCTTGATGTTCGTATAAGCCGCGTCCGCACCGAACGAGGCCGCCTTGTAGCTCAGCGAAAAGCTCTGCGCGTTGCCCGCACCCACCGAACCCGCAACGTTGCCGAATGCGTACATCGCGCCGAAGTTGAATCCGCCGAATCGCGGCGAGACATACTTCACCGAGTTGGTGACCGGCGTGCCGCCGCTCATCATGTCCCAGTCGAACGAACCCGTCGGGTTGCCGGGCAGGTCGAGCTTCTGGAACGGACCGGCGCGGAAGTCGTAGAAGTGGCCGGACAGTTCCGAGGGATCGTCGCCGTTAAAGAACAGCGTGTCCGTCATGAATTCGTACTGATTCCCCACCGTCAACTTGCCGAAACGGTCGTTCTGCAGGCCCACCAGCGACGTGCGAGAAAAGAGACTCTGGTCTGCCGTGAATTCGCCGGTATCGACCGAGAACTGATCCACCAGTTCGAAGATGGCCTTGGTGCCGCCGCCGAGATCCTCGACGCCGCGCAGGCCCAGCAGATCCGGCCCGTTGACGCCGTCGTCCATCATGAAGTTGCGTGTGCCGCCCTGGTTGCTGACATAGTTGATGCCGACATCCATTTGGCCCCACAGCGTCACGCTGCTCTGCGCATGCGCGACCGATGCCGTCAGCACCCCTGCCGCGACGAGCGCCGCCGATAATACGATCCTGGTCATTAGTAATCCTGTGTTAGTTCTTCACAACCGTGCGGACTACGCCCGGGTTTCCCCAACCGCGCAACGAGGCGTAACCGCACTACCCACCGACGACTTCGTTCTAGATTTTTCTACCGCCAATCCACTGCGATTGAATCCGGTCAATCGAAAACTCGATGCGTCAATCGATCGACCACCCCACTTTCACTGCGACAAATAATCACGCCATTCAGAATAAATAGCTTATTGCCATCAAAAAATTTTCCGGATATTTCGCTACGCCTGCCGACCCGGCTCAAGTAGCGAACAATCCAGCATGCCACCCGCGTTACGTGCACACGCCGGCTACACACGTGGTTGCGGGAATACTCAACAACTCACGTGAAATTCATCGAGACAAAAATTGGTCTCCACATGAAATTCGAGTGGATTCTGGTTCCTAAATCCATTTTTTTCATTGACCTTAATCATTTCGATAAGCCATATTGTTTCGCTTTAGAAGGCATAACAAAACGGTAATTCCCGCTTCATTCTCCGGTGTTTATATTTTTTCCCAGACGCGTTCAGCGTCGAATCCAAGGAGAATTGAATTGGCACACAACGATCACAGCGGTGACACAGAACCGCGCGTGCATGACCTGCGCTCGGCCCTCCAGGTCCTCGGCGACCTCCCGGGCGAACTGGTCCAGACCAGCGTCGAAGTCGATCCGCACGCAGAACTCTCGGGCGTCTATCGTTATGTCGGCGCCGGCGGTACCTGTTCACGCCCCACTCGACGCGGCGGTCCCGCCATGATCTTCAATAAGGTCAAAGGCTTCCCCGACTTCCGTGTCGCTATTGGCCTGCTGGGCTCGCGCAAGCGCGTCGGCAAACTGCTGAACTGCGAGCCGAAAAAACTCGGCTTCCTGCTCAAGGACGCCGTGCTCAATCCGATCCCGCCGGTCACCGTCGGCAAGGAAAAGGCGCAGTGCCAGGAGGTCGTGCACCTCGCCACGGAGCCGGGTTTCGATCTGCGCACGCTGCTGCCCGCGCCAACCAATACCGAGGAAGACGCAGGACCGTACGTCACGATGGGTCTCTGCTACGCGGCCGATCCGGAAACGGGCGAGCACGACGTGACGATTCACCGCCTCTGCGTGCAGAGCAAGGACGAGCTCTCGATGTGGCTCACGCCGGGCCGCCATATCGACGCGTTCCGCCAGAAAGCGGAAGCCGCCGGCAAGCCGCTGCCGATTTCGGTCAGCATCGGTGTCGATCCTGCTATTTACGTGGCAGCGTGTTTCGAACCGCCGACGACGCCGCTCGGTTTCGACGAACTGAACGTGGCCGGCGCGTTGCGTGATAAAGCCGTCGAACTGTCGAACTGTCTGACCGTCAACGCGCGCGCCATCGCCCACGCCGAAATCGTGATCGAAGGCGAATTGCTGCCGATCGTGCGCGTACGCGAAGACCAGAACACCGACACCGGCAAGGCCATGCCGGAATTCCCCGGTTATACCGGCGAAGCGAAGGACGCGATTCCCGTTATCAAGGTGAAGGCCATTACGCATCGTCGTAATCCGATCCTGCAAACGACCGTCGGCCCCGGCGAAGAGCACGTGAACATGGCCGGCATTCCGACCGAGGCCAGCATTCTGCAGATGGTCGAACGCGCCATGCCGGGCAAACTGCTCAACGTCTACGCGCACAACTCGGGCGGCGGCAAACTGCTCGCCGTGATGCAATTCAAGAAGTCGGCGCCCGTGGACGAAGGTCGTCAACGTCAAGCTGCCCTGCTCGCGTTCTCGTCGTTCCCGGAACTCAAGCACGTGATTCTCGTTGACGAAGACGTGGATATCTTCGACACCGACGACGTGTTGTGGGCCATGCAAACGCGTTATCAGGGCGACGTGAGCCACGTGGCCATTCCGGGCGTGCGCTGCCATCCGCTCGATCCGTCACAGATTCCGGAATTCAGCCCGAGCATTCTCGAACAGGGCGCATCGTGCAAAACGATTTTCGACTGCACGGTGCCGTTCAAACTCAAGCATCATTTCGAGCGTTCGAAATTCAAGGAAGTCGATGTGCGTCGTTTCCTGCCCGACTTCGTGCCGGACGAAATCTAGACACGCAAGATCAGGCGATTCGGCTGAAAACCGCCTGAAATCGTGCTGAACGGCCTGCCGCCGATGATGAGTTCCAGCATGGAGCGCGTCACCGGCGGCAGAATCGTCAGATACGATATTCCGCAGATTCAACAGGTTTTTCCCCATGCACGCCTTTCCCGCACGCATCTCCGACTTCATGTCGACGCATCACGTCTTGAGCCTTGCCGTGGTTGACGGCGACACGCCGTGGTCGGCCAGTTGCTTCTACGCATTTGAACCGAACAACGCGAGCGTGCTCGTGATGACCAGCCTGAAAACGCGCCACGGTCACGCGATGCAAAGCCGCCCGATGGTTTCGGCAACGGTTTCCGAACAACCCGAGCGCCTTCGCGATATACGCGGCGTGCAGTTCTCGGCGTTCGCGACGCGGCTTTCCGGTGCGGAGCTCGAAGCCGCAATGGATCGCTATCTGATCCGGCACCCGGTTGCGCGCCTGCGTCCCACCGATTTGTGGCGTCTGTCGATCGAACACATCAAACTCACCGATAACAGCCTGGTTTTCGCGCGCAAAACCATTTGGCAACGCGACGAATAACATTGACCGTTCCTCTGTGCTGCGCGGTTCTTGCGATTGATTTTCCGCGCTTCGCTTTTGCCTTTGCCTGTTGTCATGACAGCGATCGCTCCTGAATCGCTATCCCCTTTTGTCTTCATTGAGTCGATTTACCGCAGCTTATTGCGGTAGGTATCGCTTCGTCTTTTTCTCGAACTGTGCGTGATTCACTTACGTCGAATCGCACGTACGTTCAAAACACTCTGAACTCGTCTCCTTTCGCACATTCGCGCATTCGCGTCGTCAACAATCGCGTCTGCACTGCGGCAGTGTGCTGCATCGGTTTTTGACACTCATCAATCTGCCAAGGCATCGTTCAGCGTCGCGGACTCACACCATATAAAGTGCACAAATCAATAGCGACCACAACATATGGTGCAAAAACACATGCAAAACGCGTTGACTCACAACCCCGCGCAAGCTCCGCAAGACGACAAGTCGGGGCTCACCGTCGATGTCGCCTCGACCATCGTCGAGTATCTCAATCGCTCGGATTGGCGCGTCAATGCAAACGCCAATCAAGGCTGGAGCCTGGGTGGGCTGATCCTGAATACGAGCGGCAAGGTCATTGCGAATTACTGGCTCAACAATGTGTATTCCGCCGATATCGGCGCGGCGCATCGCGACGGCTCACTCCATATTCATGACCTTGATATGTTGTCGGGCTATTGCGCCGGTTGGTCGCTACGCAGCTTGCTGCAAGAGGGCTTTAATGGCGTCCCGGGAAAAGTGGAGGCGAATCCGCCACGTCACTTGTCCGCCGCTGTTGGACAGATCGTGAATTTCCTCGGCACGCTGCAAAACGAATGGGCCGGCGCACAGGCATTTTCTTCGTTCGATACGTATATGGCGCCTTACGTGCGTGTCGACAAACTCGGCTATGCCGAGGTGAAACAGTGCATCCAGGAACTGGTTTACAACCTGAATGTGCCGAGTCGATGGGGCACGCAAACACCCTTTACGAACCTGACCTTCGACTGGACCTGCCCCGACGACCTGAAGCATCAGGTGCCTTATGTCGGCGGCGAGGAAATGCCCTTCACCTATGGCGATCTGGGCGCGGAAATGGATATGATCAACCGCGCCTATATCGAGGTGATGTCGGCCGGCGACGCGCGCGGCCGCAGCTTTACTTTCCCGATTCCGACCTACAACATCACGCGCGATTTCGACTGGACGCATCCGAACACGGAGCGTCTGTTTGAAATGACCGCGCGCTACGGCCAGCCGTATTTCCAGAACTTTCTGAACAGTGAACTCGAGCCGCATATGGTGCGTTCGATGTGCTGCCGTCTCCAGCTCGACTTGCGCGAATTGCTCAAGCGCGGCAACGGCCTGTTCGGCTCGGCGGAACAAACCGGCAGCGTGGGCGTGGTGACGCTCAATTGCGCACGAATCGGCTATGAGTGCCGTGGCGACGAAGACCGCGTCTACGCGCGCGTGAACGCTTTGCTCGATCTCTCCAGGGAGAGCCTCGAAGTGAAACGCGCCTTGATTCAGGATCTGATGGACAAAGGTTTGTATCCGTATACCAAACGGTATCTGGGGACTTTACGCAATCACTTCAGCACCATTGGCGTGAATGGCGTGAACGAAATGATCCGCAATTTCTACGGCGATACGGAGGATATTACAACCTCGCGCGGACACGATTTCGCGATCCGCCTGATGGATCATGTGCGTACGCGACTCGCGGAATTCCAGCAGGAAACCGGCCATCTCTTCAATCTCGAAGCCACGCCCGCCGAAGGCGCAACGTACCGGTTCGCCAAGGAAGACCGCCGCCGTTTCGCCGACATTCTCCAGGCTGGGACGCTGGATCAGCCCTATTACACCAACTCGACGCAACTGCCCGCCTCCTGGACCGACGATCCGTTTGAAGCGCTCGAACAACAGGAACCGTTGCAGGCGAAATACACGGGCGGCACGGTGTTGCACCTGTATATGAACGAGGCGGTGTCGTCGGCGAAGGCTTGCCGAGAATTGGTGAAACGCGCGCTTGCCGGTTTCCGCGTGCCGTATATCACCGTGACGCCCACGTTCTCGGTGTGCCCGAAGCATGGCTATCTCAGCGGCCGCCACGAATTCTGTCCGAAATGCGATGAAGCCTTGCTGCACGAAAAAGCCGAAGCCGAGATCGGCTGAACAATTTCACCGTTCGGCGATTCAATATCGCCCTTCCATTTTCCGCTTTCTCAACGCCTCAAGGAGGCATTATGTTCCAGCAACAACTCCCAACGCTTCACGCAACATCGACGCAGCCGGTCCTGAAAGAAGAAGAACGCACGCGCTGCGAGATCTGGACGCGCGTCATGGGTTATCACCGACCGGTTTCCGCCTTCAACATCGGCAAACAAGGTGAATTCGCCGAACGCTGCTTCTTCCGCGAACGCCCATGAGCCATCACGACGAGCCGACACCTTCGCCGAAGCTCGGCGGCGTCGTGCGCTTCTCCAGCTGCGATTACCCGGGCAAACTCGCGTGCGTCGTGTTTGTCTCGGGTTGCCCGTGGCGCTGCCACTATTGCCACAATCCGCACCTGCAAACCCGCAATAGCGCGCCCGATCGGCCCTCATGGCCGTCGATCGCGGCGTGGCTCGAACGCCGCAAAGGGATGCTCGACGCAGTGGTCTTTTGCGGCGGCGAACCGCTGGTCGAACGCTTTCTTCCGTCGATGATGGCGGAAGTGAAAGCGCTCGGCTTTCGCGTTGCGTTGCATACGGGCGGTGGCTATCCGGATCGACTGGCGGCGTGCTTGCCCTTGATCGACTGGATCGGCTTTGACGTGAAAGCGCCGTTCGAGCGCTACGCGGACGTCACGCAGATTGCACGCAGCGGAGACGCGGCACGGCGTTCACTCGATCTCATCGTCGAAAGCGGTATTGAATTCGAATGCCGCACGACGATCCACCCCGCGCTGCTCACCGAGGACGATCTGGTCGCCATTTCGACCGAACTCGTCGCGCGCGGCATCACGAAACTGGTATTGCAGCCTTTCCGGCGTGACGGCGTTCAAACCGGCGGTCCGCTCGATGCGCCGCTGCCTGCCGACTATCCGCCCGCTTCCACGATCGCTCGATTGCAGCAATCGCTCTCGATCGTGGAAGTGCGCGCGCATTGATTCAAACATCGTTTTTTCAATAGAGAAATGAAAAACACCGCACTTGAAGTGCGGTGTTTTTCATTTGACGCGCAAAGCGCATTCGGCGATTAGTGCACGAAGTGCGCCCACAGATGCGAAATCGGCATGACAATCACAAGCGCGGGAATCATGTTCGCGACCGGGAATGCCTTGACGCCGCAGATACGGAAGCCCGTGGCCAGCATGATCAAGCCGCCAACCGCCGAGAAGTCCGCCATCATGTCCGGCGTCGTCATCGGCAGAATCATGGCAGCGAGTGCGGCCAGCAAGAGCTGAATCACGAGTTGCGGAATCGCGATCGATGCCACGGCATAGCCGAGTGCCGTTGCAAAAATCGCAGACGTGAACAGGTCAAGAATCGTCTTGATGTAGAGAATCGACGGGTCGCCGGTCATCCCTTCGTGCATCGCGCCGAAAATCCCGGTTCCGCTCGCGCAGAACAGGACGAGAATGGCCACGAATCGCTCGGTAAATTCGGCTTGTCCCAGTCCTGAATTCGACGGTAAATAGCGGTCGATCACGCCTCGCGTCGAACCGGCCAGTTTGCCGATGAACTTCTCCAGATAGATGATTTCACCGATGGCTGCGCCCAGAATCAATGCGAGCACGACGGCCGGCATGAACTTGACCTTGATGATCAGCGTGATGCCCAGCCCCATCGACGCGAGACCGAACGTCTGCGGCAATGCGAGACGCAGACGTTCGGACAGCCGCGTGCCCAAAAACGCACCCGCGCAACCACCGACAACCACGGCCGACCCGTTGAAATATGGACCAATCAGCATGTTCTTTACCCCAAGTAAATTTCAGTTATCAGCTTTGTTGTTGACCACTCAAGCGTGTGATTCACCCCAGCGAGGCAAATCGGGTACTTCGAGTCCAAATAGATCGAGCGCGCGCCCCACGGTGTGGGTCAGAATCTGATCCACCGTCGTGGGTCGCTGATAGAGCGCCGGCGTAGGCGGAAAAATGATGCCGCCCATTTCCGTGACGCGACGCATGTTGTCGATGTGCGCGAGGTTCAGCGGCGTTTCGCGCGCCAGCAGCACGAGACGGCGGCGCTCTTTCAGCACCACGTCGGCGGCGCGGGTCAGCAGGTTGTCGGATTGCGCTGACGCGATCGACGCGAGCGAGCGCATTGAACAGGGCGCGACCAGCATGCCCACGGTCCGAAACGAGCCGCTGGAGATCGAAGCGCCGAGATTGGTGATCGGGTGGACGACGTCGGCAAGTTCCAGAACTTCCTCGCGGGAATAGTCGGTTTCCAGCTCGCGCGTCAATTCGGCGCCACGCGACATGACCATGTGCACTTCCACATTCATGCCGCGCAGTAACTGCAGCGCCTTGACGCCGTACTGAAACCCCGTAGCCCCACTGATACCGACAATGATTCGCTGGCGCATCATGCCAGTCCTCCATTTAAACCTTTAAACCGAATTGCGGCGCCTGATTGTTTCATCACACTCATTCGTCGCTACCTTTACGCTCTTCGCTTCTGCACTTCCCCATTCAGAAATGCGACGATTAACCACACCTGATTTTCATTACGCAATATTTATTTCCTTTTGGCTCGACGCTTTATTCACACGGTTCCCATGGCGCCCGCTGCCAGGAGAAAGGCCTGTCTGCACAGGCGTTTCGTCCGGCGTGGCGATCGATTCGATTGCTTCGTGGAACGTTTCGTAAGCCAAATTTTTATCCCGGAGCCAATATAGGCAACAACGGCCGATGCCAAAATTACCGTTTCGATATGGCACATTAAGCAAAAAAATATATGCCCGATGAATTTGATTCGAATCAGAAATTGCTGATCCCAATTTGTTAGAATCGGCCGCGGAGGGAATATGGACCTAAAGCGATTGCGTTATTTCTGTGCCGTTATTGAGCAGGGAAATGTTTCAAAGGCAGCACGATTCTTGAATATCGCTCAGCCCGCGCTCAGCAAGCGGCTCAGCGAGCTGGAAGAGGAAATTGGGGCGCTGCTGTTTTTGCGGGGCATCCGGCACATCGAGGCCACGCCCGCCGGGCTACATCTCTACCGCCGGGCCTGCGAGATTCTTCAGAGCGTGGACAACGCCACGCGCGAAACCATCATCATCTCGAAGACGGAAACGCAGACACTCCGTATCGGCGTATCCCATCTCTACCAGCGCTTCTTTCAATCACTGATTCTGGAAATCCACCACCGTCACCCCGACATTCACATTCGCCTCACGGTCTCCGACTCCAGCTACATCGAAATGCTGTTGCGCAACGGGCTGATCGACGTCGCGCTGATCCAGAAACCGTCGAACCCGAGTGGCTACGACTGCCTCAATTTCCAGCCGATAAGCGCCGCCGCGGTCATGACGCCCACGCTGGCAAAAGATCTTCCCGATCGTGCACTATCGCTGTGCGAAATCGCGAAATTTCCGCTGATGCTGTTGCGTCGCGGTGAAGGTCCGGGGATTTATGAACTGGTGAAAGACCGGCTCGAACGCGCGAGTGGCGAACTGAAGGCGGTCATGTCGGTATCGCAGCCGTCGGTTATTCTCGACTGGATCGAGACCGGGCTCGATTGCGCGAGTATCCTGCCGGCCTCGGAGGTCGATCAGGAAAAATGGAAGCATTGCCGCGTGTTTCCCATCTCGTCCACATTCGCTGCGTTTTATCCGAGCATCGTGAAGATGTCGGCGTCTTCGCATATGGCGGCGGTGATGGATATCGTGAAAGACGGACAATGGAATAGCGCGCTCGCAGAGCGCGGCTAATGAGGCGGGAAACACGCGTGCTCGATTTCACGCACGACCCGCCTCGGACGTTCCCCGCGCGATCGCGGCACGATGACCTGCTTACGGACACTCCGCCGCGGCCGATGAACTGACGGCCCAGTTCACAGCCGCATCGAAAATAGCGTTGCCGTCCGCGCTGAGTTTCTCGAATGACCGGTTGCCAAGAAACAGTGCAACGCGGCGTGCGGGTGCAATGAAATCGTAATCCATCGTTGCGCCCTTCTCGTACGCGAACACCACGGCATGCGTCGGCTCGCCGGCGATCGTCGCAATGATTGTGGCGCCCGGCCCCGGTTTGCCCCAACCCATTTCATCGTCGCGCGGATAAACCCAACGCTTACCCGCCGGCACGCCGCCTGCGAGCGGACTCGGCGCATTCACCACATTCACGTAATGCTCCTTCGCGACCTCGCCGAAGTCCTCGCCTTTCTTCTGACCGGTGAAGCGCAGCGAATCGAACAGATCCGATTCCCACGTCAAAATGGGCACCGCGACATCGCGAAACGGCGTTCCGACCATATCGCGCGCACTCACCACTGACGAAATGATGACGAGGTCTTCGCCCTTCGCAGCCGAAACCGGCGCGTCTTCGTTGACCAGTTTGACGATCATCCCGCGTTGCTCCAGATGCGCGATCACCTTGTCGTCCTCTTCACGATCGCGATGATCCAGTCGAGTAACGTAAAGCACATGCTTGTTGGCCGTGACCGTGTCACCGCTCGCGCCCGTTGCATGGGGCGCAGCGGCGCTAGCCATTCCCGCGGCGCTGAATGCGATCAACGCGGTCAATAGCGAGGCGGCGCGCCGCAGCACACGACGCGATGTGTGCGCAACAGCGCGGTCCGAACTCAATGGAAAATTCACATTCATGGTCGCCGTCCTATCAGAAGTCGAATGTCGAGGTCAGAGAAATCGTCCGCTCGAGCCCGATGCCCAATTGGCTCGATCCCGCCGACGCCCAGTAGTGTTTGTTGAACGCATTCTCGACGTTCAACTGGAATGTGGCGTGCCGCCCAAACAGACTCGTCTCGTAGCGAGCGCCCGCAGAGAACAGCGTGTAGCCCGGGATATATGCCTGATTCGCGTCGTTGATCGGACGCTGACCGACGAAATAGGCGCCGCCGTTGATCGAGAATCCATAGAGATGCGGTACGCGATAATTCAGAAATACGCTGCCGGTATAACGCGGCGTATTTTCCGGTCGCTTGCCGAGCGTCGTGGAATCGGTACTGTCGACGAGCGTCGCATCGAGCCACATGCCGGTCGTGACGATCGAAAGATCTCGCGTGATATCGCCCTGATACGAGAACTCGATGCCGCGATAGCGACCCACGCCATTCAGCGCGTAGACGCCGTCGGCATCCGTGCTCGCGGACGGCTGACGAATCTGGAACGCGGCGATCGACGCGAGCGCGCCATTGTTGAATCGATGCCTCACGCCCACTTCCACCTGTTTGCTCACCGCCGCCGGCAGGACCTGATACGCGTTTGTCGCCGTCGCCGGGGCGCTACCGGCCGACTCCAACCCTTCGATATAGCTCGCGTAAACGCTCGTTTTCGGCGTGATCTTGTACACGATGCTCGCTGAAGGCGACGTGTGATTCACATCCTGCGTGACGGTATACGCCTGCGTAGCGTGATACGACGAATAACGCACGCCCGCCGTAAAATCGAGGTTCTTCGTCAGGCCAATGCGATCGAAAAGATACACACCCTGATTGCTGATGTGCTGTGCGTAAAAGGCCTTCGACGAGCCCGCCGTCAAACTGGTGATACTGATCGGCTCATACAGGTTCTGCGTCGCGGTGTAATAGTACGTCGTGAAATTCGGCTGGAATAACCAGTTTTCGTTGACGCCGAACGTGACGTCGTGCGTGAAAGGCCCGGTGTTGAAGAGGCCGTTGATTTCCGCGCGCACGTTCTTGTTTTCATAGAACTGACCATTCTGCTTGCTGCCCTGCAATTGGCCTGTGCCCGTATCGACGTTGTACTTCTGGAAAATCCACAGCCAGCGATTGCGTTGCGTGATCGACTGACCAATCGAAACGTTCGCGCTCCAGTTGTCGTTGATGAGATAGTCGGCGCGCAGGATCTGTGCGATCGCAGTCGATGTCGTGGGCTTGTCATTCGGCACCAGCAATTTCGACGCGTCGGGTAGCGAGGGCAGCGTGATAACGCCATTGACGGCGGTAAGCGGTGTAATCCCGGCCTGCTCGACCACACGCTGATCGATGTGCTCGAGGTCGTACTTGAACGTCAAGCGGTTCGTCGGCTTCCAGTCGAGCGCAACGCTTTCGAACATGCGATAGCCGCGGTCGCCGCTGATCGGCGTCTCGACGTGCTCTGCCATTGCGTTGACGCGAATGCCAAACTGTTTATCCGCACCAAAGCGTCGCGCAATATCGACATGCGCGCCCACCGAGCCGTGCGAATCGACCAGCATCGACGCCGACGTCACCGGCGTATCGCCCGCGCGTTTCATCACCATATTGACGATGCCGGCCGGCACCGCGAAGCCGTAATACAACGCCGAAGCGCCCTTCAGCACTTCGACGCGCTCCTTGTCCTCCATCGGCATCCAGATGTTGTTGTCGATCGGCAGCACGCCGTCGAGGTAATAGCTCTGACGATTGTCGAGCGCAATACCGCGAATCGAAAGCTGGTCATACGAAATGCCGCTCAACTGTTGGCGCGTGACGCCCGCGACATTGCGCAGCGCGTCGTAGAGCCCCGTTGCAGCTTGTGCTTTCAACACATCGCTCGTCACGACGCTCACGGTAGCCGGCACGTCGAGCGCATCGAGTCCGCGATATTGGCCCGTCTGCACGGTCTTCGGCGCGTAAGGGCTCGCCGCCGGCTCTTTCGCCGTCTTGACCATGATGGGCGCAAGCGTCGCGCCCTTTTCCGGCTCGCTCGCAGCAGCGGACGCCGATGCAGGCGCACTGGAAGCCGCGACCGGCTCAGCCGCACATGCGCGGGAATCGGCGAGACCGCCATAAGCGACCACGGTCAGCGCGACCGCAATGGAGCGGCGTCGTTTCAAGGCGGAGCGTTGCCGGACCGAGGCGGCGCGACGAATTTGGCGGGAAGATCGATTCATGGCGGAGAGAGGAGAAAGTAATGCGCAAAGCTGCGCCATCGAATGCGGTGGCATTCGAACGGGGCGACACATCGAAGTTAATTTGATCCGGCGAATACTGAAGCGATGTCCACTCATGTATGCACGAAAAGTGGCTATCGGCCCAGCGGTAGATGTTTATCCGGACGCACACATGACGTAGAGCACAGCGCGAGGCGCGGGATGCAGATCGGCCAACGCTTGAGGATTTTGCTCGATCCTCACCGTGTAGGCGCTGCCATTTATAGTAGGAATGCTAATCATCCTGTCTGTCGACATAGCGACACATGCGCAACGACAGCGCCCGGCAGTGCGTCCGGCGCGTTGGTCGCGAGCCCTGGCTCGGGCTGTCATGGAGGCCTGCTCGCTGCTAAAATGAGAATGGTTCGTATTTATACTTTAAAAATTCAGATTTGGCAATTCCTTCGCAAAATCAATGAGATGAACCGCGTTTAATGAACTTTATTTAATGTTTGAGGGGGCTTTTCGGGGCCTGTCTGCTGAATTTTTGAAGAGTTATCGCTATGCCAACAGTACTCGTCGTCGAGGACGACGCGAAAACACGCCACGAAATCCAGGTCGCCCTGGAGGATGCCGGATATGCGGTCGAAATCGCGACAACCGGCGCGGATGGACTCGCACAGGCGACTTCGCGCCAGCTGGATGCGATCATTCTCGACCGGATGCTGCCCGGCGGCATGGAGGGGCTCGACGTGCTCGGCACGCTGCGAGAGGCGGGATCGACCACGCCCGTGTTGATCCTCAGCGCCCTGTCGACGGTCGACGAACGCGTGAAGGGATTGCGCGCAGGCGGCGACGATTATCTCGTGAAGCCTTTTGAATATATCGAACTGACTGCACGGCTCGATTCTCTGGTGCGACGCTCGCAAACCGCCAGCCAGGAGCAGGCGTATCGCGTCGGAGCGCTGAACGTCGATCTGGTGAGCCGTAGCGTCGTGTACGCAGGCAAGGAAGTTGAATTGCTGCCGCGCGAATACCGGATTCTCGAATATATGATTCGTCGCGAAGGCCAGGTGATCAGCCGCACGATGCTGTTCGAAGCGGTCTGGAATTACCGTGTCGGCGAGCGCACCAATGTGATCGACGTGCATATCAGCCGCCTGAGAAGAAAACTCGACCCAACGGGATCGGCGCCCATCATTCATACCGTTCGCGGTTCCGGCTATGTCCTTCGTGCGCCTGATTGATCTTCGACGCACCACGAGCTTTCGGCTTTCGGTGCTGTTCCTCGGCATCTTCGGCGGCATTTCGGTGCCGCTATTCGCCTATCTGTATTTTTCGATTACCGGTTTTGAAACGCAACGCGTCGATGACTGGTTAGGTCGGGAATATGTCGCCATGCAACGCAGTTCGCCGGAACGCTTGTCCGCACTGTTCAACGTGCTGCGTCAAAGCGATCCGGACCAGCAACGGCCGAACGGCCTGTTCGGCAATGACGGGCGCTATATCGCCGGTTCGTTGACGACATTGCCTCGCGATATTCCATATGTGGGAAAACCATTCGCGATTCGCTTGCATGATGGACCGATCAATCAGACCGCCCGGTGTATTGCCGCGAAACTGCCGGGCGATCGCATGGCCATGCGATGCCAGAATGCGCTGGAACTGGACAGCTTCAACAGCGGGCTTGTCAACGTGCTGCTCATCGGCGCGATGATCGCGCTGGCGATTGGCTTGATCGGCGCGGCGTTGATCGGACTCGGCTCGCTTAGGCGACTCGATGCGGTCACTGCAACGATCAAACAGATCGTTGGCGGCGACCTCTCGCAACGTCTGCCGACGCATCGGCGTCACGACGATCTTGAGAGTCTGGTACGCGTGGTCAACGGCATGCTCGACGAAATCGAGCGCCTGATGAATGAAGTAAAAGGCGTGTGCGACGCGATTGCGCACGACTTGCGCACACCACTGACGTCGATGATCGCCGGACTCGAGCGCGCGCAACGGCGTGGCCGGACGGTCGACGATTATCGTCAGGCGCTGGACAATACGCTCGTCGACGCAACAAGCATGCATCACACTTTCAACGCTCTGCTACGCATTTCGGAAATTGAAAGCGGCGTGCGTCGGCAGTCGTTCGTCGCGGTCGATCTCGGCGCCATTGTGAAAGACGTGTACGAATACTACGAGGCGTCGGCTGAAGAAAAGCAACTGAATTACCGATGCGAAATCGAAGACAGCGGTGAATTCGTGCTTGAAGGCGATCCGAATTTATTGTTCGAAGCGCTCGCCAATCTGATCGAGAATGCGATCAAATTTTCGCCAGTCGGCGGGACGGTTGTTATCGGCCTCGCCCGTCTTGAGGGGCACGTTTATTTGTCCGTTCACGACACCGGGCCGGGCATTCCCGAATCCGAGCATCAAGCCGTCTTGCGCCGCTTTTATCGTGGCGAAGCCAGCCGCCATACGCCCGGAAACGGTCTTGGGCTCAGTCTTGCGAATGCGGTCGCCGTCATGCATGGCATGACTTTGGCGTTCGATCGCGTCGAATCAGGCTGCCGGGTTGTGTTGAGTGAAACGGCCGATATCATCGAATGACATCAGGTTAGATGCAGTCGCCCTGCTCTCAAGTTTCCCGGCAGGCATCGTCGCTGAATTACATTTCGTCCACGGAAGTCGCCGTAGTCGTCGTGCCCTCGTTGACTTCCATCGAAAAGCGGTTGCGCGTATCGACATAAAAGCTCGCGCCGAAACGCCCGACCGGATAGTAATGCTGCAAACGCACGCGGCAGCGCTCGCGGTCGATCAGATCGTCGCGCGCATGCAGCCGCTCCACGCGTCCGATGAAAATATGGCGGCTCGGTGTTTCGAGCGTCTCCCAGAGCGTGCATTCAAACGCCACCGGCGCTTCGGCGATACGCGGCGGGCCGCCACGCGTCGACGGTACTGACGTCAGCCCCGCGTGCGCAAGTTCGCTTTCCGACGCAGGCAGGCTTTCGCCGCAGGCGTGCATTTTTGCAGCGATCGCTTCGTCGGTCAGATGCACCACGAATTCGCGCTCGCGCAGAATATTCGCGGCGGTGTCCTTGAGCGAGTCGTCGTCGCGGCGATTCACGGACAGCATCACGATCGGCGGCTCTTCGCCGACCATGTTGAACATCGAGAACGGCGCAGCGTTGATCACGCCGCCCGGGCTCAGGGTCGTCACGAGTGCGATTGGCCGCGGCACGATGAGCCCCGCCATCAGCTTGTAACGCTCGTAAGCCGTGAGTTCGTTGAAGTCGATTTCCATGGCGTTTTGCGCCCCTTCATGGGCGTTTGTTGGGTTCGCGGCGGCGCGCCGCGTGCATCATTTGCGCGCGCCGGCCACTTTCGTTTCAGCCAGCCCGAGCAGCGAGGCGAGGCTCTTTTCGCCACGCATGCGGGTGGTCTCGATGCGCTGCTCCAGATCGACGAGGTGGGCCTGCATGCGCGCAATCGCGCCTTCGGCGTCGCGCTGCGCAATGCACTCGACGATGGCCGCGTGTTCGTCGTGCTCGCAAGGCGCATAGCCCGGCGGCTCGTACAGCCCGACAATCAACGAGCAGCGCGACACCAGCTCGACCAGATAGCGTTGCAGCACCGCATTGCCCGCAAGCGCCGCCACGCGCAGATGAAAATCGCTCGCCAGACGCGCCCATGAAGGCTGATCGAAGCGGTGCATCGCCGCGTGTTCGTCGTCGAGCTGCTTGCGCAATTGCGCGAGGTCGGCATCGGTCACGCGCGCGACCGCCAGTTCGACCAGCGCGCGTTCGAGTGCGCGGCGCGCTTCGAAAATCGTGCGCGTTTCCTCGGGCGTAGGCTCGGCGATCACCGCGCCCTTGTTCGGCCGCAGCGTGACGATGCCATCATGCGCGAGCTTCTCGAGCACGCGGCGCACGCTCGCGCGGCCCACATCGAACAACTGGCACAGCTCCGGCTCAGGCAGTTTCGTGCCTGGCGTGAGCCGATGCGCGAGCACGCCATCCACGATGGTGCGGTACATCTGCGTTTCGATACCCGCTTCGGTCTGCATGGCGTCATGCGCGCTCGCGAGCGCTTCGTCGCCCGTTTCGTGCACGGCAGGTTTCTTCGCGGCGGCTTTCTTCGCGGCAGGGGATCGGTCAGGTCGGGGCGGTCGGCTGGTGGGCATGATGTGCAACGCGTTCGGCGCAAGCAGGGATAGCGGGTGAGGGAATCGTGAGCCAGTTTAGCGGATCGTGGCCGCCAGATCGCTGCCGATTGCGCCTTCACTCGAGGCTTCGGTCGCTGCCTCGATCGCATCCATATGCGCGCTGATCGCGCCCGGCGTCGTCATCCAGATCGTGCCCGCGCGCGCCGCCTGCGCGATGTGCGCAAGCGCGCGTCGGAGGTGGCGCAGGCGATACGGTTGCCCGACCAGATAAGGATGCAGCGCGATCCCCATCACCAGCGGCTGCCCGCGCGTGGGATGCGTGGCCTGCGTAAGCATCTCGTCGAACTGATCGACGATCATGTCCGCGAACGCCGCGCCGTCCAGATGCCGTCCAACGATCATCGGAATGTCGTTCACTTCCTGCGGATACGGAATCGACCACAGCGGCCCATGTCCGGTGCGCATGCGGACGGGACGGTCGTCGTGACACCAGTTGAGCGTATAGCGATACCCCGCCTGCGCGAGCAGATCGGGCGTGTCGAGCGTCTCCGAAATCCACGGTGACAGCCAGCCCGCCGGCGCCTGCCCCGTGAGCGCCGCGAGACGCGCGCGGCAATGCACGATCAGATCGCGCTCGTGCGCGCGTTCGAAGTCGCTCTGCCGGTGCGCGTTGGAATGGCCGTGCGCGATCAGTTCGTCGCCGCGCTTCACGCAGGCTGCGATCAACTCCGGGCAATGATCGAGGAGCGCCGTGTTCATGACGATGCCCGCGGGCAACGCGAGATCGTCGAACAGATCGAGGCAACGCCACGCGCCCACGCGATTGCCGTATTCGCGCCAACTGTAATTGAGCACGTCCGGCTGCGGCGAAAGCGGACCGAGATTCGCGCCCAGCCCTTCGCCGAACGCGAAGTGCTCCAGATTGAAGCCGAGATAGACCGCGAGGCGCGCGCCGTTGGGCCAGCAATACGTATCGCGCGCGACGATCGGCCGATAGTCGAAGCGCCCGTGCGTGCGCAGCGCGCCGAAGCGCGGGTCGTCGCGCCGGGTGGCGTTCGCGTCGATCGGCGCGGCTTCCATGAAGGTTGTGCTCATTGTGTCCTTGCGTAGTGTGCGATTGCAGTCGGCGATGGGGCGCACCGCTTTGCAGCCATAACGCGGTGCCTGTCGTGGTGCCTGTCGTCGCGCGCGGCGCACCGCTGTTGTGCGAACGCGAACCGATTTGGCGCACCACAAATGGTTAACCATCTGATAGCCAGATCGTATGCAATTGGCGTTCCATATCGTTCGCACGTTGTGATTACTGGCGTCGGCAACTATCTGCTCCAATCGCGAACGAAATGGCATAGCTCTTGCGTGAAGCGACGCATCCGCGGCCTCGCCCGCGTCCGTCACACTCACTGGAGAACCGTCTCATGCCGCTACGTCACGCCGCCCACCAGGCCGTCCGCCCCGCTTCCTCGCCGCGCCGCCAGTGGTTCAAGACGAGTGCCGTCGCGCTTGCGCTCACCGCTGCCGCGCTGTCGTGCGGCGTCGCGTATGCCGCCGACACCATCAAGATCGGCCTCGTCACCGCGCTCTCCGGCCAGTCGGCGCGCGCGGGCGAAGCGCTCACGCGCGGCATGACCATCGCCATCGACGAGATCAACGCAAGCGGCGGCGTGCTCGGCGGCCGCAAGCTCGAACTCGTGCGCCGCGACGACGAAGGCAATCCCGCCAAGGGCGTGCTGGCCGCGCGCGAACTGATCTACAAGGACAAGGTGGCGGTGCTGTTCGGCGGCCTCGATACGCCGGTTTCGATGGCGATCGTGCCGCTCGCCAATCACGAGAAAGTGCCGTTCATGGACCCGTGGGCCGCGGGCACGCAGATCACGCACAACGGCGCGAAGCCGAACTTCGCGTTCCGCGTGTCCGCCGTCGACGAACTGGTGGACGTGGCGATGGTCGCGCACGCGCAGCAGGCTTTCGGCGCGAAGAAGCTCGGCCTCGTGCTCGTCAACAATCCGTGGGGCCAGTCGAACGAAAAGGGCATCGTCGCGGCGCTGGCCGCCAAGGGCATGAAGCCGGCCGGCATCGAAAAGATCGAGGCGACGGATGTCGACGTCACGCCGCAGCTCGGCCGCCTGAAGGCCGCGGGCGCCGATACCTTGCTGATGGTCGGCAATGTCGGGCCTTCGGCGCAGGTGGTGAAGTCGCTCGACCGCATGGGCTGGAAGGTGCCGATCGTCTCGCACTGGGGCCCGGCGGGCGGCCGCTTCACGGAACTCGCGGGACCGAACGCAAAGAACGTGCATTTCGTGCAGACGTATAGCTTCTTCGGCGCGACCTCGCCGATCAGCGCGCGCGTGGTGGCCGAACTCAAGGCGAAGTACCCCGACATCAAGAGCGCCGACGACATCACGCCCGCCGTGGGCGTCGCCAATGCCTACGATGCGATGCATCTGAGCGCGCTCGCCATCGACAAGGCCGGCTCCACCGACGGCGATGCGATCCGCAAGGGCTTCTACGCAATCGACCGCTACGACGGGCTGATCAAGACCTACGTGCATCCGTTCAGCGAGCAGCAGCCCGACGCGCTGGGCGCGAGCGACTATGTGTGGGCGCAGTTCATCGACAACCGGATCGTGCCGGTCAGCGCCGCGGGCGGCCAGATGGCCGCGAAGTAAAGCCGGCACAACACGCGGAAAACCCCGGAGAGATTTACTCATGCAATGGATATCGGCGCTGGTTGCGGGCCTTGGCCTCGGCAGCATGTACGGGCTGATGGCGCTCGGCTTTCATCTGACGTTCGCGGTCAGCGCGACCGTCAACTTCGCGCAGGGCAGCTCGATGATGCTCGGCGCCGTGCTCGCCTACACCTTCGCGCAGACGCTCGGCTGGCCCATGCCGCTCGCCATCGCGCTGGCGCTGGCCGCGTGCGCGCTCTACGGCCTCGTCGTCGAGCGCCTCGCCGTGCGGCCGTTCGCGCGGCGCGGCTCGAACGCGTGGCTCATGGCGACCGTGGCGCTCGGCATCGTGCTCGACAACGTCGTCATGCTGACCTTCGGCACCGAGCCGCGCAGCCTGCCCTCGCCGCTCGCGCAGTCGTCGCTGCATATCGGCGACGCGGGGCTCGGCGTGTATCCGTTGCAGCTCGTGATTCCCGCGGTCGGCCTGCTGCTGGCCGCCGTGCTGCATTACGCGCTGCGCCGCTCGCGCTGGGGCGTGGCGATGCTGGCCGTGGTGCAGAACCGCGACGCCGCGCGTCTGATGGGCATTCCGATCCAGCGCACCATCGCGGCAGCGTTCGCTGTTTCGGCGCTACTTGCGGGCATCGCGGGCGTGCTGATCGCGCCGCTGTTCAACGTGCAGTCGGACATGGGCACCGTGTTCGGGCTCAAGGCCTTCGCGGTCGCGATTCTGGGCGGGCTGTCCAGCGCGTGGGGCGTGATGATCGCGGGCCTGCTGTTCGGCGCTGCCGAAGCGATGATCACGGCCACGCTCGGATCCAGTTACACGCAGATCATCACATTCGGGCTGCTGATCGTCGTGCTGGCGATCCGTCCCAACGGCCTCTTCGGGCGCGCGGAGGTGCGCAAGGTATGAGCGATTCCCGACTTTCTCTCGTCGCGCGCGAGGCAATGCCCGCGCCACGTTCAGGCGAGGCGCGTTCGCGCGGACTCTGGCAGGGCGCGGCGCTCGCCGTCGTGCTGCTCGCCGCCGCGTTCGCCGCATGCAACGTCAACGGCTATTTCGTCGTGGTGCTGGCGGGCGTGGTGTTGCTGGCTATCTGCGGCGTCGGCCTCAACCTGCTGCTCGGGCTGACCGGCCAGGTGTCGTTCGGCCACGCGGCGTTCTTCGCGATCGGCGCTTACGCCGTCGCCATTCTCACCACGCAGTTCGGCTGGAGCTTCTGGAGCGCGTGGGCGCTCGGCGCGGGCGTCGCCGCCGTCGCCGGGGCGCTGCTTGCGCTCACCGCCCTGCGGGTGCGCGGCCCGGGCCTCGCGATGGTGACGATCGCGTTCACCTTCGTGATCGAGCAAAGCGCCGTGGAAGGCGGCGATCTCACCGGCGGGCAAAACGGCATCATGAACGTGTTCGGCCCGGCGCTCGGCGGTTTCGCCGATGGCGAGCGCGCCGTCGCCCTGATCGCGCTCGTGTTGCTCGCCGTGGCGCTCGCGCTCTATGCGCGCGTTTCGCACGGCGCGTGGGGCGCGGCCATGCGCGCGGTGCGCGACAGCGAAACGGCGGCGGCCTCGATCGGCGTGAACGCGCTCACGGTGAAAACCGTGGCGTTCGCGTTCTCGGCGGCACTGGCCGGTTTCGCGGGCGGACTGTTCGCGCCGCTGCAAGGCATGGTGACGCCCGGCATGTTCTCGTTTTCCCAATCGATCCTCTTCGTGCTCGTCGTGATGATCGGCGGCGCGGGATCGCTGGCCGGGCCGCTGGTGGGCGCGGCGGTGGTCGGTCTGCTGCCCGAATTGCTCGCCGGGCTCGAAAACCTGCGTCTGCTGTGCTTTGGCGTGCTGCTGCTCGTCGTGCTGTGGAGCGCGCCCAACGGCGTGGCCGGCGTGGCGGCGGCGCTGGTGCGTCGGCTGGTCTCGCCGTCGCGCGCGCAGTCGGGCGAGTCGCCGCACGATCGGGACGCCGCCGCGCCTGTCGCCCTCGAACCGCTCAGCGCCGATGCGCGCCGCTCGCTCGCCGCGCAAGGCCTCTCGATGACGTTCGACGGCGTGAAGGCCGTCAGCGATCTGTCGTTCGAGCTGCCCGCCGCGCGCGTGACGAGCCTGATCGGTCCGAACGGCGCCGGTAAATCGACGGTCCTCAACATGCTCTCGGGCTTCTATCGCCCGCAAACCGGCACGCGCAAGCTGGGCGCACTGCAACTCGACGCTGGCAGCGCGTTCCGGAGCGCGCGCGCCGGTGTGGCGCGCACCTATCAGACTTCGCAGCTGTTCGGCAGCCTCTCGGTGCTCGACAACGTCGCGCTCGCGCTCACGCGCGGCCGTCTCGGCGCGCTTTTCGGCACCGCGCGCATGCAGGGCGACGCGCCGCGCATGCAGGCGCTCGCGCTGCTGCGCGCCTGCGGCTATCACGGCGACGCGCAGATCGAAGCCGCCAGCCTCGCGCACGTCGACCGCCGCCTCGTCGAAATCGCGCGCGCCCTCGCCACGCGCCCCGCCGTGCTGCTGCTCGACGAACCCGCTGCGGGCCTGTCCAGCGAAGACAAGGCGCGTCTCGGCACCCTGCTGCGCCGCATCGCCGATTCGGGCGTGACCGTCGGGCTCGTCGAGCATGACATGTCGCTCGTGATGGGCGTATCGGATCGCATTGTCGTGATCGACGCGGGACGCTTTCTCGCGCAAGGCGAGCCCGCCGCGATTCGCGCCGACGCCGCCGTGCGAGAAGCCTATCTGGGCGCATCGAACGACGCCGCGCTGCATGCGCTGCGCCCCGCGCACGTTGCACACATTGCGCGGCAAGACGATGCCCCGGCGCGCGAAGTGCTCGGCGTCGGCAACGTGACGGCCGGCTATGGCGCCGCGCCCGTTCTGCACGCGGTGAGCGTGCAGGTACGCGAAGGCGAACTGGTCGCGCTGCTCGGCGCGAACGGCGCGGGCAAATCGACCCTCATGCGCGCCCTCGCGGGCCTGCATCGCCCGGTGGCCGGCGGCGTGACCTTCGACGGCCGCGACCTCGCGCGCCTCGACGCCGCGCAGATCGCCGCGCTCGGCGTCGTGCTCGTGCCCGAGGGCCGCCAGGTCTTCCCCGAACTCTCGGTACTCGATAACCTCAAGCTTGGCGCGTTCCCGTCGGGCCGACTGCCGCGCGGCGAACTGGATGCGCGCATCGAGTCGATGTTCGCGCGCTATCCGCGTCTGCGCGAGCGCCAGCATCGGCGCGCCGGGCTGCTCTCCGGCGGCGAGCAGCAGATGCTGGCCATCGCGCGCGCGTTGATGTCGAAGCCGCGCGTGCTGCTGCTCGACGAGCCTTCGCTCGGCCTCGCGCCCAAGGTCATCGCCGAACTGTTCGCGTCGCTCGACGATCTGCGCAGCGAGTCGCTCTCGATGCTGCTCGTCGACCAGATGGCGGCGATGGCGCTCGCGATCGCCGACCGCGGCTATGTGCTCGAAGAAGGCCGCGTGAGCGCGAGCGGCACGGCCGCCGAACTGGCCGCCGATCCGAAACTGTCCGCCGCCTACCTGGGCGGCCACGCCGACGCCGAAGTCACCGCATGACGATCAACACCCGAATCCACACACGCACGCAAACCTCGACCGCCAACGCGCGTGGCCGCGCGGGCCTCGTCACCAGTCCTCACACGCTCGCCAGCGAAGCGGGACGCGATGTGCTCGCGCGCGGCGGCAACGCGATCGAGGCGGCCATTGCGATGGCGGCGGCGCTGTGCGTGACCATGCCGCATTTCACCGGTCTCGGCGGCGACGGCTTCTGGCTGATTGCCGCGCCCGGCCAGCCCGTCGAGTCGATTTCGGGCATCGGCCAGGCGGCGCGCAATCTCCCGAACTTCGACGGCGCGATTCCCGTGCGCGGCCCCGCGTCCGCGCTCACGAGCGCCGCCACCGTCGCCGCGTGGGAGGCGGCGTACCGCACGAGCCGCGAACACTGGGGCGGCACGCTCGCGTGGGACGCGCTGCTCGCGCCCGCCATCGCGCTAGCGCAGGACGGCTTCGCGCTAACGCGCTCGCAGCACTTCTGGACAACGTATCGCGCCGACGAATACGGCGACGCCGAACGCTGGCGCGGCTTCGCGCAGACCTTCCTGGCGGACGGCGCGATTCCCGCCATCGGCACGACGTTCCGCCAGCCTGCGCTCGCGGCCACGCTGCGCACGCTCGCGACAAACGGTCCGCGCGACTTCTACGAAGGCGCGCTCGCGCAACGCATTGCGCGCGGCCTGCGCGAAGCGGGCTCGCCGCTCGACGCCGACGACCTCGCAGCCACGCGCGTACGCTGCGAGCCGCCGCTCACGCTGCGTTATGGCGAAGGCGTGCTCGCGACGCTGCCGCCGCCCACCCAGGGCATGACGACGCTGCAGATCATGGGCATTCTGGCGAAACTGGGCCTGCGCGATTGCGCGCACGGCAGCGCCGACTACTATCACCGGCTCGTCGAAGCGGTGAAGCAGGCCTTCATCGACCGCGACCGGCATCTTGCCGATCCCGATACGCAAGACGTGCCCGTCGACAGGCTGCTCGGCGACGCTCACCTCGCCGCCTGCGCGGCGCGCATCGAGCCCACGCGCGCACTGGCGTGGCCGCATCGATTCCGTGAAGGCGACACCGTCTATCTCGCCGCCACCGACGCGCAAGGTCGCGCGGTAAGCGTATTGCAGACGATCTTCCACGACTGGGGCAGCGGCGTGATGGCGGGCGACACCGGCATCCTCTGGCACAACCGCGGCGCGGCCTTCCGCGCGCCCGGCGGCGGCCCGCATCGGGACGCGCATCCGAACGTGATCGCGCCGGGCAAGCGGCCATTCCATACGCTCAATCCCGGCATGTATCTCGTGGACGGACGCGCGCGCCTGCTCTACGGCACACAGGGCGCGGACGGTCAGCCGCAGACGCTCGCCGCGCTGCTCACGCGGCTGATCGACTATAGGATGGATCCGCTGGCGGCGCTGGCGCAGCCGCGTTTCCTGCTCGGGCGCACTTTCTCGGACAGTCGCGACAACCTCAAGCTCGAAACACACGCGGGGCGCGAGGTGTTCGACGCGCTGGCCGCGCGCGGGCACGAAATCGCCGAGTTGCCGCCGCTCAGTCCGCTCGGCGGACAAGCGGGGGTTATCTGTCTCGATGTCGACGACGCTGGATTCGTTGCGTGCGGCGCGCACGATCCGCGTAGTGACGGCGTTGCTTTGGCGGTCTGACGTCACCACGCGGTGATTTGCGTGACGGGTTCGCGACGAGCGATACGCGATCTGCGTGAGCGTTTATCGCCTCACGCGCAGCACATCACGCAAGAGCGGCCTTCACATGCTCATCGCACAGGGACAGCGCACAACGCTTCACCCAGGCGGTGCAAAATGCATTTGGTTTGCTCGTCTCGTTGGGCGCTATAACAGACAACATTACGCCCAGGCAGCGGCGGCAAACCATATCGCTCGCCGATGTCGATGGTGCCGGCAGGAGCGACTCGACGACCGAGCGCTGCGACCGCGATCCCGGCAGCGACAGCCGCACCGATTGTGGTCACGCCCCCGCCGACAAATACCTCTTCCCACGAAACCCCCGCCTCGTCGAGCGCATCAATTGCCATCTGGCGCACGCTGCAAGGCGCGGCCTGCGTTGCAAGCTTCAGTGGCGACGACGTGTCATGCTGAAAATCTTCAGCCGCCATCCATCCGAACGCCTCCTTCAGAATCTGTTGACCATCCAGTCGCCGACTATCGTGTTGCAAGACGATAGCCGCATCCAAAACGCCTTTGTCGTAGTCGTCGAGAAGATCGCGCGAGGCAGCGATGCGAAGCTCTATCACCACCATCGGATTTTCGTAGCCCAGTTGCCGCAGCAGCAGCGGAAGCTCTGCCCCGACCACATGGTGACTCATGCCGATCACCAGTTTTCGGCGCCGCTCGCCGAACGCACCCATCGCGTCTCTGTGCGCCGCTACGAGCGCGTGTGCAGAAGAAAGAAACGTGTCGCCGTCTACGGACAATCGCACGTGACGCGAAGTCCGCTCCACGAGCCGCCGCCCAAGCTGCTCCTCGAGACGCTTGATGCGCAAGCTGACCGCGGCCTGCGTCGTGTCCAGCACATGCGCCGCACGGGTAAAGCTTTTCAGATCGGCGACCAGCACAAAAGCCTGAACGGCTTCTACATCAAGACCCTTCATTCCCTGTCCATAAAGAATTCGAATCACTGAAACTGGGCGTGATCGCTATATCACCGGGAAGACCGCTGCTACGCTTGTGTCAGCCGTTTAGCCGATTGCGAAATCATTCAAAGGAGCGTTTACCGTGCTGACCGTTTTCTATGGCCACCGCCTCCCGTCCGACTACGATACAAGCAAGATCCACCTTCGTGCAAAAGAGCGCGGCTCGTTGTGGGACAACGCGCCCGACCTCTTCTACAAAGCGTTTCTCCTGCGCGAAGCAGGACGTCACGGTGCGAAAGAAACCCGTTACGCTTCGCAATACCTCTGGCGCCATGATGCGGCATTCCGCGACTTCCTCGCCACCGGACGCTACCGCAATGTGACCAATAGCTTCGGCCGTGCACCGATTGATGCACATAGCGTCCTGGACGCTTCGAAAGGTCCTGCCAGGCATGCGCGGTTCGCCTACATCGAGACGATTCGCGTCGATATCGACGCAGATCTCGATGAGGCAATCGCAAATGAAATTACTCGCAACGGCGAGACTGCGGCCCACGCGGATATCTGCGCCTCCGTCGTTAGCCTTGACGTGTCAAACTGGGTGATTACGCGCACGTTGTTATCGAAGCGAGAGCCCGAATCCCGGAACACGCACGCCGGCACGCCCTGGCAAATACTGCATCTGGCGCAACCCCTGCTAGATACGCTCGCCACGGTAGCGGGGCCACGTATCTGAGAACACGAAGACTCTCTTGAAACAACGGAGAGTCTTGTGCTTGCTGCCTGGCAGGGTCGTTACGTGGAAAGTGCCGAGGACGGCACCGGCGGCACTCGCCTGCGGATCATTGAGCGGCCCGCTTCGCCCGCTGATCGATCCACACGCGAGCCCAGCGTGAGGCATAGGCGATGGCGTGATCCGGCTCGAAGAAATAATCGAGCGCTTCGAACGAGAATGAAGATTCAACAGCCGGCAATGCCGTTTCGATGATCAGATTCGCCGCATAGAGTCCGCTTGGCAACGCATAAGCAGACGGTTCGACTTCATAGCCCTTGTATCGCATGGATGTCCCCGCAAAGACAATCGCGGACGTAATCGTCCGCCTCATTGCATGCTAGTGCGCGCAGCACGCAACGCCAACAAAGGCTTTTGCGTTAGCAAATCAGCGCTGACATCACTTCGTCATGACGATGCGCCTCATGTCCCCGCGTCGCGACAGGCGTCGATCCCCGGTCCATAAGCGTCGGCGTTCGCGTTCCGCCCCGTGCGGGCGCGACTTCACGCGAACATCAGGAGTTGCCGCGCCGCGCGAGCCGCTTTCCCCCACACCCGAACAAACCTTATCTGAGAACGCGTCGCTTTAGCTGCTACGTCGCATCCGCGTAATCGCGTTCAGATATAAACGTAGCTTTAAACACTATTAGTCGGCGCGCACGCAGCTCATATACTGCCCCCTTTGCCGATAGCGTCCTCAACGGGCGGCGCGGCCTCGCCGGGACACGACTCATGCGCTTTATTTCCGATCGCAAACCTGCGTCCTCGACTGACGGCTCGCCCACATCGGCTCGCAGACGCCGCCTGCTGGGCAGTGCTGCAATTTCGGCTCTGGCCGTCTCGCAGGCCCGGGTCGCGATGGCCGGCGCTCCTTCGGCACAGTTGCTCGAACCGCTCGACGTGCCACCCTGGACACGCACGCCGGGCGCGCCGATCCTGACTCACCCTTACGGGCTGCCGTCTTCGTTCGAGTCGCATGTGGTGCGTCGCGCGGCGCGCCAGTGGCCGATGCCAGGCGCAGCTTCTTCGCTCACGCCGCTGGCCGATCTGCACGGAACGCTGACACCGAACGGCCTCGTGTACGAGCGCCATCACGGCGGCGTGCCCGATATCGATCCGGACGCGCACCGCCTCGCCGTTCATGGCCTGGTGACGGAACCGAAGCTGTTCACGATGGACGATCTGCTGCGCCTGCCCTCGGAATCGAGCATCCATTTCATGGAGTGCTCGGGCAACACGGCCAGCGAATGGAAAGGCCCGAGTGGACTGCCGCTGCAACTGACTCACGGCTTGCTGTCGTGCTGCGAATGGACCGGCGTGCGGCTTTCGACGTTGCTCGAAGCGGTCGGCGGCAGCACACCGGCCGCGCCGGGTGCATCCCCGCGCTGGATTCTCGCGGAAGGCGCCGATGCCGCCGCGATGACTCGCTCGCTGCCACTCGATGCCATCCTCGATCGGGCGCTGGTGGTCTATGCACAAAACGGTGAGCGGCTGCGTCCGGAAAACGGTTATCCGTTGCGGCTCATCGTTCCCGGCTATGAAGGCAACACGCACGTGAAATGGCTGCGCCGCCTGAAGGTGGTGGACGGCCCGCTCGAAACCCGCGAGGAAACCTCGAAATACACCGGGCTGTTACCCGATGGCCGTGCGCGCCAGTTCGCGTTCGAAATGGATGCGAAGTCAGTCATCACGCGGCCGTCGCCGGGACAACGTCTGACGCGGCACGGCTACTATCCCGTCGTCGGCCTCGCATGGTCGGGACGCGGCACGATCCGTGGCGTCGAAGTCTCGACCGATGGCGGCATCAACTGGCAGAGCGCGCGCCTGGAGGCACCCGTGCGGGATCGCGCGCTCACGCGCTTCACCTTCGACTGGACATGGCAAGGCGGCCCGGCCACGCTGCTCTCGCGGGCCACCGACTCCACCGGCTACGTCCAGCCCACGCGCGAAGCGCTCGTCGCTGCACGCGGCCTGAATTCGTACTACCACTACAACGGCATTCAATCCTGGCGAGTCGGCGCTGACGGGAGCGTCGCCAATGCGTAAGCTGCTCACGCCACTCGTCGTCGCGAGCGCGCTGGTCACGGGCGCCTGCACGCCGGCCGTGACGACGCAAACCGTCGCTATGCCGTCCACCATCGCCGGAATCGGCACACCGCTGGACGCATCGGCCATCGCGGCCTGGGACATCGACATAGCGCCAGACGGGCGGGGGCTGCCGCCAGGCAGCGGCGATGTCCAGACCGGCGCACGGGTCTTCGCACAAAAATGCGCGGCCTGTCACGGCGCGCAGGGCGAGGGCTTGATCGGCGATCCGCTGGTGGGCGGCAGCGGCACGCTCAGGAGCACCGCCCCCAAGCGTACGGTCGGCAGCTACTGGCCTTATGCGACTACGCTGTTCGACTATATTCGCCGCGCGATGCCCTATAACGCGCCGCAATCGCTGAGTGCGGACGAGGTGTATGCCGTGAGCGCCTGGATCCTCAACCGCAACGGCATTGTGCCCGATGACGCCCGTCTGGATGCGCACTCGCTCGCCGCCGTGCGCATGCCCAATCGCGACGGCTTTGTGCCCGATCCGCGGCCCGGCACGCTGTAGAAGCTGACCGGCACGCCCCACGTCGACCCGACTCGAAAGCCCGCCTGAATCGAGCGATTCCGCAACGAATCGCTTTTCTGCATTCGCGGATTCCATACAAAAAAAGATCGCTTCCTGCGCGCGCCACGCTCGTCTAGTCTCTATATCGGCTAGAGCCCGATCACGCATCGGGCGCAAATTCATGCGGCCGATACCCGCTGCAGGATCACTTCAAGGAACGCCTATGTCGCTCATCAACACGCAGGTCAAGCCTTTCAAATCCACGGCCTATCACGGCGGCAAGTTCGTGCCCGTCAGCGAAGAAAACTTCAAGGGCAAATGGTCGGTAGTGGTGTTTTATCCGGCCGACTTCACCTTCGTCTGCCCCACCGAACTTGGCGATCTCGCCGATCACTACGCGGAATTCCAGAAACTCGGCGTCGAAATCTACGGCGTCTCCACCGATACGCATTTCACGCACAAAGCCTGGCACGATACCTCGGACACCATTGCGAAGGTGCAATACCCGCTGGTCGGCGATCCGACTGCCACCCTCGCCCGCCATTTCGACGTGCTGATCGAGGAAGAAGGTCTGGCGCTGCGCGGCACCTTCCTGATCGATCCGGAAGGCAAGATCAAGCTCTACGAAGTGCACGACAACGGCATCGGCCGCGATGCGAAAGAACTGCTGCGCAAGGTGCAGGCCGCGCAATACGTGGCGTCGCATCCGGGCGAAGTGTGCCCGGCAAAGTGGACGCCCGGCGCGCAAACCCTGACGCCGTCGCTCGATCTGGTCGGCAAGATCTAAGGGCGCGCGACCTTCCCCGGTGAGCGTCGATACCATCGCCAGAATGCGATGGCGTGGGTTGTACGCGCGAATCGCCCTATGGCGTCCGCTCTTTTGAACAATCGCGCGCGACAACTGGCGTGAATCATCATGAGCGAACTATCCTCCTCTTCCTCACCGCTAGCGTGGATCGCCGGTGTTGGCGCGAGTGCCGGACACGGTGCTGCGCTGCCCCGGCGCTTCGCGCGCGAAGCATTCACGGTGGTCCTGACCGGACGCACGGCTGAGCGCGTCGACGCCATCGCCGACAGTGACTGGCATTTGCACAGCCAGAGTCGCAGCGCGTGGACTCAGGAACTGGATCTGCGGCCATGGCGTGAGCCGTTTTGAGCTGCCATCACCCGCATTGAGCGATACGCCGCACTGCGCCAAGGCCGGCGCTCAAGTTGTCGAGGCTCAATGTAACCATCTCGCGCCGGGCAGCGCGCATCCGGTGAATTCCACCTTCGGCCGCCAGCAGACAGCAATGGCGAAGCTGGCGCGCACGCCGCTTGTCGCCAGGTTGGACTCCGGTTGCAACGGCGATGACGACAGCGACGACGACGACGACGACGGCAATCACCCGCGCCGTAATGCCGGGCGAAAAAACGCTAATAGTGTTGCCAGAAAAGCCTTCTCAGTGGTGTGTTGCCGTTTTTACAGGAAATATTGTCATTCAGGTGTTTGCTAACAAGCGCGCCTGCGACGCCTCCTTGTATCGCCCCGAACGCAGCACTGGCGCGCCAGGTCACGGAAGATCTGCACACAATCCCCCACCGGGTTGCCGTGGCGAGAAATTTGCTTCATGTCGGATCCCGACACGGTAAGTGGACCGTCATGCCAAGACCTTCGTTCTCCACGCAGCTTTTCGCGCTGTCAATTCTGGTTGCGATTCAAAGGCTGACGACGTGTCAAGCAGCGCCGATGCCGTGGCCGCGATCGCCTGCCCCGTGCCGCACCATACGGGCCTGTTCGCCTGGACATTGACGCGCGCGGCCGCCACTCGGGCCGTATGGCGAGCGGGCCGCGACGATGCTGTCGGCCGTCCTTGTCTTCCGTCGCGCTGGCGTTCGTTCATAAAGGAGAAAAATCATGCATTGGATCGACCCCGAGAGCCTTCCTGAAACCCGCGGAAAAATCGTGCATTTTCTGTTGAACCCGCACGGCGAAATCGACGGTTTCGTGCTCGATTCGCAGCAGGTTCACTTTCCGCCCCATCTCGCGAAGAAGTTGGCCCGACACGTGACACCGGGCGAGGTGGTGAGGATTCGCGGCGTGAAACCTCGCGGCGCGAACATGCTTGCCGCAGTCTGTCTCACCACCAGAAACGGCGTAGTGATACTCGACGAAGGGCCGCACCGTGGCGGCGAGAAACCTGCGAAGGCGCATCTCGAACGCAAACCCATGGAGTCCGCCGGTGAGGTGGTGCTTTCGCTGTTCGGCCCGAAAGGCGAACTGCGGGGCGCGTTGCTCGACGACGGCACGTCGTTGCGTATGCCGCCGCACGCCGCCGCCGAGTTGGCAGCCTACCTCGCTCCTGGCGCGCATATCCAGGCATGGGGGCACGGCGTCAGGTATCGACATGGGCGAACGATCGAAGTCGACGAGATCGCTGAACTGGTCGATACGCCGTCGCCCGCCTGACGTCGTGCGTGCCCCATGAACCCCCACTATGCGCTGGAGGCGCTGAGCTTCTTCATGGCCGATGTCCAGGCGGGCATCGGCCCATTTCTCGGCGTGTTTCTGCAGGCGCAGGGCTGGCATCCGCAGGCGATCGGCACGGTCATGACGGTGGGCGGCATTGCCGGCATGCTCGCGACCTCGCCGGCCGGCGCGCTGATCGATGCAACGCATCACAAACGCGGCGTCATCGTCGTCGCCGGAGCGATGACGACGCTCGCAGCGCTCGCGCTCTCAATATCGCAGAACGACTGGATGGTCGGCGCTTCACAAATCGTTAGCGCCGTGACAGGCGCAGCGCTGGGCCCGGCGATCGCCGGCCTGACGCTCGGTATCGCTCGTGAAACAGGCTTCGACCGGCAGTTCGGACGCAATCAGGTGGCCAACCACGCGGGCAACGTCGTCGGCGCGGCGCTTTCGGGCGGCCTGGGATGGAAGTACGGCTTCAGTGCGGTGTTCGTGCTGACAGGCGTATTTGGCGTGATGACCGTCATCTCGGCGCTGCTGATCCGGCGCAATGCGATCGATCATGACAGCGCGCGAGGTCTGGGGCCGTCCTCGCGGACGACGCATGAACCTGCGAGCGGGTTTCGCGTGCTGCTGACCTGTCGCCCGTTGCTCCTGCTTGCCCTGGCGCTTGCGATGTTCCATCTGGGCAATGCGGCAATGCTCCCGCTCTACGGGCTTGCCGTCGTCTCCGCCCATCAGGGCGATCCCAACGCCTTTACCGCCGCGACGATCGTCATCGCGCAACTTGTCATGCTGGTCGCGGCCGGCTTCGCGAACCGCCTTATCCGGCGCATAGGCTACTGGCGCGTCATCCTGATCACATTCTTCGCCCTGCCCTTGCGCGGCGTCGTCGCGGCGATGTTTATCGCTGCATGGGGCGTCTGGCCGGTCCAGGCGCTTGACGGGATTGGCGCCGGCCTGCAGAGCGTCGCGGTTCCGGCATTGGTCGTGCGATTGCTGCGGGGAACGGGGCGCGTCAATGTCGGGCAGGGTGTCGTCATGACCCTGCAAGGAATGGGGGCCGCGCTGAGCCCCGCAATCGGCGGCGTGCTTGCCCAGCATTTTGGCTACGCGAGCGCCTTTCTGGCACTCGGCGCCGTGTCGACCGGCTCGCTCGCGCTGTGGCTTCTCTGCGGCTCGACGCTGAAAAACGCGTGCGGCAGTCACGGTGACAACACGAACGATACGCCGCTGACAACGTGAATCCGGTGCGATTCCCCTTGAGTGTTGCGTTCGCCGCGACCGTCGGAGTCATCCGACGCTAATCCATCGCCGCGAAGCGATACGGGGCGTCGCCGGGTCGTTGGCGCTCGCCACGTACGCCGTGGTTCCTGCCGGGCCCCGCTTGGCTGTCAGCCGGCAAAGCAGGGATCGAGCGCCATCGAGCCCCGACATCCCAGCAATCGCATCAGCATTTTCTACATGTTTTCCCTGCCTGAGAGCGGTTCAGCCGAGGGCGGCACACCTATTGCTGCTAGCGGATCAGAGACTCACTACACGGCGCAAATCCGCGCGAAAAGGAGAACACCATGACGACGAAAGCAGAAGGGGTTGTTGACGAGGCAGCAGGAAAGTTGAAGGACGCCGCGGGGGCCGTGCTGGGTGATCCCGCGATGCGCATTTCGGGCAGCGCCAGGGCACTGTGCGGCGAATCGAAGCAATTGATGGCCGACGCCGCGGAGGTCGCGCGCGACGCCGTTTCCGAAAACCCGCTACTGGCCCTCGCCGCGACGGCCGCCATCGGCTTTGTCGCCGGTGCGCTCTGGGCGTCGGCGCGCGACTGATGCTCGACCGGAGCAGACGCAGGAGGCGAACATGTCGATTCAATCAAGACTGGAAAGCTGGCGTAATGTCTCGCGCTTCGCGCTGCTCTGTGTCGGTGACTATGGCGAGCTGATTTCGGTCGAGCTCGCCGAAACCCGCGCGCGTTTGACCCGCGAACTTATCGCGTTGATGGCCCTCGCTGTGAGCGGCCTTTTCACCCTCTCGTTCTTTTGCATCGCGCTGATTGCCTCCGCGTGGAACACGCCGTATTTTCTCGCGGTGGTCTGGGGAGTCGCGATCGGCTGGTTTGCCGTATCGCTCATCGCCTGGTTCGCGCACCGGGCACAGCGACCGGTGCAATCGTTCAATGTGCTGAAGCGTGAGCTTCGCGCCGATCTGGAAACGCTCAAGGAGGCACTGAAATGAACGATATCAGCGAGCGGGAAGCCCTTGTCCTCGATCGACTGGCGCTCGCGCGCGCGCAACTGCTGGCTGCGAATCTGGAACTACGCGACATGCAGAGCCGAAAAGCGCAGCGGTCGGAGCGGGCACTGACCGTGTCCAATGTCGGCCGGGCCTTGCTGGATGCGCCCATGGTGTCGCTGTTAGCGTCGATCGTGCTCGGCTCGTTAATCGTCGGTCCAAAGCGCGTCGTGCCTGTCGTCATGCGAGTCGGCGTTTCGGCATGGCTCACACGCACCGTGCGCGCTGTCATCGGACATTGATTTGCCCGGATCCTGAGCGGGGCGATGGAGATGCCTCACGGACCCGCGCGTTGCCGAGCGCCAGCAGCTCGCACGCCGCCCCCGGACAGACGTCGCTCTACGCGGTGGGAAGGCGTTGCGCGTTCGGTGCGACATTGCGCTTGCTCGGCGCTTAACAACGCATGACGAATTTCGAGGGGAATGCGATGAATTCTTTTCAATACGCGACTTCTGCCGTCCTGCTCGCCGGCTTATGCCATAGCGCCGGCGTGCTGGCCCAAGGTACGGGCACCTCGCCGTACGGTTCGGAACTCGGGCAACACACGACCGCACCCGGATCGAAGGGCGATCAGGAGCGCCGCGCGAAACTGCAGAAAAACACGGCGAAATCAAATGGGCATGCCAGTCGCCGGAGCGCGTCGGCGGTTGAAGCATCGGCGCCGCGAGCGCATCCTTCGGACGATACCGGGGCAAAATAGGCATGCCGGGCACAGGACACGCGACAGCCTTTCCATGGGCACGCTGGCTACACGAGCGCCGCGAACCGATGCGCGAATCGACTGTTTTCAGCGTGGCTTGCTCGATCGAACTCGAAGTGCGCTGGCAGTCGCCTCCAGGCGACGACAGCGTCGATCGCGCGCGCTTCGCGCTCGTCGTGCTCGTCGTGCTCGTCGTGCTCGTCGTGCTCGTCGTGCGTCTGCACGACAAGGCGTCATGGTCGATAGAAAAATGAACGGGATACCTACCGGTCGTTCGGGACGGTCGGGCGAAAGACCGTCGTCGAGGCACGCGGTGTCCTCGCACCCTGCCCCACATCCACCGGGACGACGCGGCGCGCCACCGGTTCGTCCCTTTGCGGACTCGGAATCACGGCGCACCCGCGCTTGAACGCAGCCGTCCCTGAAGCGCGCCATCGTCGCGAAGACTGAACGCCGTCGTCCCGCTGCCCATTGCGCTTTTCATTCCTCCGCGCCGTCATTCGATTTCGGGGCGCGGCTTTGCATCGCGCCCGTTGCACGATGAGGATCAGGAACGAGCAGTCGACGGGTCACGGCCACCAGCTGACCGATGTTCAATGGCTTGCGCAGATAACAGTCGTATCGAACAAAGGCCGGTGGGCTGTATTCACCCGAAACCAGGATGACCGGCATCGAAGCGAGCGTCACGTCATCCCGAATTTTCTCGCATAGCACCCCGCCTGACATGCCCGGCATGCGAAGGTCCGTGATGACGATATTCACGTCAGTGTGTTTCAGATAGCGCCACGCAGATCCGCCATCCGACGCGGTGGCGACAAGGAATTCTCCCGAGAGTGCCGCGGCGAGCGACTCCAGGGCGGCAAGGTCGTCGTCGACGAGGAGAATCCGTTTCATGAAGCGGTAAAGGTAGGCCAGAGTATGGAGGGCGCGCTAGCGCATGTCGCGTACCCGGCGGTTGCGTACGAGGTCACGCCCGGCCGGCACATGGAGTCGAGCACCGTCGAATCGCTGCGTCCGCGAAGGTGCCACGGTGTTCTTCGGGCATAACATCCGGCATAACGTCCGGCATAACATCCGGCATAACATTCGGGCAAAACACGCAGCAGGCTGCCCGCAAAAATCTGACGAAGATGGCCTGTCAGGCTGACCGGCGACCCCGCTGCACAGGCGCGTGCGTCCGGCCGATCTGCGAAACCGAGCGGCAGACGGGCGTGGACTCACGCCGTCGCACGTGGCCGGCCAGCGTCTGATACAGGCTCAGATAACGTTGCGCGGGCACCGACCAGCTGGAGTCGCGGCGCATGGCGTTGCGCTGAATGACGCGCCACAGCGGCGGAATCCCGTATGCGTCCAGAGCGCGGCCGAGCGCGTGGAAGATGTCGGCGGGACTTTCGCCGTCGAACAGGAATCCGGCCGCGTCGAGATCCCCCCTGTTCTGGCGCTCCACATCGCTCGGGAGCGTCGGGCAGTCGACAATCGTATCGGCGAGACCGCCCACGCGGGAGGCGACAGGAATCGTGCCGTAGCGCATCGCGTAGAGCTGTGTGAGACCACACGGTTCGAAACGGCTCGCGTGCAACAGGATGTCAGCGCCCGCATGCAGGCGATGCGCGCGTGTTTCGTCATAGCCGATATGCACGCCCAGGCGTCCCGGCCATGCGGCGGCCAGCGCGCTCAACTGCTGTTCGATCGCGGCGTCGCCCTGCCCCAGCACGGCGAACTGCACGCGCGGCCAGCGCGCCAGCGCGGCAGGCAACGCTTCGCCGACCACGTCGGCGAGTTTTTGCGTACTCAGACGGCTGCCGATCGCCACGAGTGGAGCGAACGGGTCGACAGGCAGGCCGTAGCTCTGCTGGAGCGCTTTCTTGCAGGCATGCTTGCCGGTGAGATCGTCCGCACCGTAGGGCTGCGCGATCATCGAGTCGGTTTGCGGATTCCAGAGCGCGTCGTCGATGCCGTTCACGATGCCGGTCAGCTTGTGGGCGTGCGCGCCCAGCACGCCTTCCATGCGGTTGCCGAAGCGCGGCGTGAGGATTTCGCGCGCATAGCGCTCGCTCACGGTGCTCAGACCGTCGGCGTGGACGATGGCCGCTTTCATGAAGCTCATCGTGTCGTAGAACTCGATGCTGCGCGGGTCGCGCGGTGCGGGCAACAGCAGGTCGGACGGAATGCCCGCATAGGGCGCGAGGCCCGGCGGATAGTTGCCCTGAAACGCCAGATTGTGGATCGTGAACAGACTGCGCGCCGATGCGCCCGCGAGCTTCATAAGAAGCGGCGTAAGGCCGGCGTGCCAATCGTGTGCGTGCACGATGCGCGGCCGCTTGACGCCGCGCACGCCGGTCGCGATGCGCGCGGCGGCCGCCGAGAGTGAGGCGAAACGCGCGAAGTTGTCCAGATAGTCGCGCCCGTGCTCATCCTGATACAGCCGGTGGCCACGGCCCGCATAGAGGTGATCCATTTCGAGCAGGAGCACGGTCACATCCGCATCCGGCATCGCAGCGCGCCAGAGCCGCGCGTCGCCGCCGGGCAGTCCGCGCAGATAGCCGATGGGAGATGGCGCCACGACCCGGTCGAACGCGCAATCGTAGCCGGGGATCAGGATGGACACGTCGATGTCGAAAAGACTGAGCGCCGAAGAGAAAGCGCTCACCATATCTCCGAGCCCGCCGCTCTTGGCCAACGGGGCCGCTTCGGCGGCGACCATCATTACGTTCAGCAAAGCACACCTCAACCGGGTAGTGGGAGCGGGCTGCTCCCAGCGCCGGAGCACATGAGCAAATTGCGCGCCACGCCGGCTGCGGGCGACCCGGTTCCGGGTTTCGCGCGGGAAAATCGGGTTCGGCGATTGCTACGGCACAGGTTTCGCAGCTCGAACCGTTGTGGGCGATCTTTCCGGGAGCAGGCAATGATCACTGCATTTGACAACGACTTCACGTCAAAACCACATGTACTGCACGTGTTCGAGCAGGACGGTGGGTGGCATTGGGGCATTACGGTGCCGCGCAGTCCAGCCGGCGGATTCCGGGTTATCGCATTCAGCGATCGAGCGTTTCGCCACGAAGTGGACGCCCGTCATGACGGCGGCAACGCAATGGGGACGCTGGTCGCCGGATGACCCTCCACTTGCGAAGGCGCCCTGCCCGGTGAGCCAGCAAGGATGTCCAGCAATGGCCTTTGGAGAAAGATCCAATGGCGAGTCATAATCCGTCATAGTGCATTCGTCATATATTGATTTGACGATTTGCAGGCTGCCCCCGGAGATCACGCGGTCGTGAACCAGCGGGGCGAACCTTCCGGCGCTTGCGTCTCAACGGCGCCTACATCTATCACCGGACGCGTCTTCCGATCGACAAGATCAAGATCGACCGCTCGTTCCTTGACCGGAAGATAGCGGGACACGAAAAAATTGTCCCCGCAGTCCTGGGACTTGCCAATGGCCTGCACATCAAGACAACGGCTGAAGGTGTCGAGGACGAAGACGTGTTTCGGTGGCTTGGTACGCTCCCCTGCGATTTTGCTCAGGGGTCTCTGTTTGGCAAGCCGATGCCGGCCCGCGACGTCACGATCCTGTTCCAGAATTGCGTCGACGTCCCGGAAGCGCGACGCGGAAAACGTGGCGATATCCAGCGGCAAGCGTAGCTTGCGCGCAACCTGAGGGCCGCCTCTCCGGAGATACCGGGTTCCTCTCCAGGCAACCTCAAAACCATGCGCGCGCTCTAAAAAACTCGCCAGCATCTCATCGCATTCCCCGCTGTCGGTCCGTCACCGTCCCGAAACAGGGCAAGGATTCAACGGGATGCGTTGGCCGCGAGCCCCCGCTGGCCCTTGCGCGTCTGCATCACCGCTGCCACGAGCAGCGCGCCCAGCACGAGGCCGCCGGCCACCACGTACAGCGCGACATCGGTGCGCCCCGTCATCTGCTTGAGCGAGCCGATCATGTATGGCGAGACAAATCCCGCGAGATTGCCGATCGAATTGATCATCGCGATGCCGGCGGCGGCCGTCACGCCGCTGAGGAACGAAGTCGGCACGGCCCAGAACAGCGAGGGAATCGAGAGCACGCCCATGTTCGCCACGCACAGCGCGACAATGCCGAGCACCGGCTCGCTCTGCCACACGACGCTCAGCACAAAGCCAACCGCCGCCATCGAAAACGCCGCGATCAAGTGCCATTTGCGCTCGCGGAAACGGTCGGCGCTATACCCGAACGCCAGCATGCAGACGATCGCGCAAAGACCCGGCACGGCGTTCAGCAGGCCGATCGCGAGCGCGTCCTTCGCGCCCATGCGCTGAATGAGCGTGGGCATCCAGAAGCTGATCGCATACAGCCCGACGTTGTAGAGAAAGTAGATCGCGACGAGCGCCCACACATAGCCGTTGGCGAGCAGCCCGCCGAAACCGTGCGCCACCTTCGCGCGGTCTTCGGCGGCCATCGCGTCGCTGAGCCAGTTCTTCTCGTCGTCGCTCAGCCAGTTGACGGTGCGAATCTGCTCGCTCATGCGCATGAAGATGTACACACCGAGCACAATCGTGGGCACGCCTTCACAGAGAATCAGCCATTGCCAGCCGCTCAGGCCGCCGAGCCCGGAGAAGAATTCGAGAATCGAGCCGGAAATCAGTCCGCCGATCACACCTGAGGAAGCCAGCGCGATATAGAACGTGCCCCAGGCGCGTCCGCGCCGTGCGGCGGGAAACCACTGCGACATGTAGTAAATCGCGCCCGGAATGAAACCCGCTTCGGCGAGACCGAGCAGGAAACGCATGACGTAAAACTGCATCGGCGTGCGCACGAAAATGGTCGCGCACGACAGCAAGCCCCACGTGATCATGATGCGCGAGATCCAGCGTCGCGCACCTACGCGATGCAGAATGACATTGCTCGGTATTTCCAGCAGGAAGTAGCCGACGAAGAAAATGCCCGCCCCGAAACCATAAACGGCGTCGCTGAATTGCAGCTCGTTTGCCATCTGCAATTTCGCGAAGCCGACATTCACGCGGTTCAAATAGGAAAAGAAAAAGCCGAGCATCAGCACCGGCAAGATGCGTAACGACACTTTGCGAAACAGGGCGTTTTCGTCGATGGACATACTTGTCTCCTGATATGTTTTTTGTGCGCGCAGCACGTGCGCGACTTTGTCGGGCGTCGCTCGCGCGTCGCCCGGTTGTTGCCTTCTCAGCCGACGCGATAAAAGCGCTGTGCCGTGCCCGCGAACAGCGCGCGCAACTCGCTTTCGGTGGCGTGGGGCAAAGCGCCAATCACATCGGCGACGATTTCGGTGAAAGTCGCCGAGAGATTGCCGACCGGCAGATTGCTCGCGAACATCGACCGCTCGAAGCCGAACAGATCCACGGCTTCGCGAATCACGCGGCGGTTGCTCGCGCTGTCCCACGTCCCGTTCGGCAGACCCAGTTCGGATACCTTAAGAAATACATTGGGGCAATCCGCCAGTGCCTGCATGCCGCGCCGCCAGATCGCCACCCCCGCTTCCGAGCGGTCGAGCGGCAGACCCAGATGGTTCGTCACGATGGGCGTATTCGGGAACGCGCGCGCGACGTCGGCCGCTTCTTCCAGATGCCAGTACGGCACGCGCAAATCCCACGAAAAGCCGAAGCGTTCGAGCATGGCGAGACCGCGCAGCCATGCCTCGTCCTGCATCGTGCCGGGCTGGCCGCGCACCGATTCGCCGGGGCCCGACGAGATTTCCGGCTTCGAGCGCACGCCGCGCGCGAGCGGGCTTTTCGCGTGACCCGCGAGGACCGCTTCGCAGTCGGGCTGCACGAAGAACACATGGCCGACGATGGCGCTCGGCAATCCCGTTGCCGCGTTCAGCCGCGTGAGAAATTCGGTTTCCTGCACCTGCTCGCGGCGCGAGCGTTCCGCTTCCACATGCACGGTGCCGATCACGTCGAAACCCGCCGTCGCCGCGCGATATTGCGGCGGCAGGAAGTTCTGGCACATGCGGCGGTAGTCGCCGAGGAAGAAGTGCTCGTCGTAGTCGTCGGTGAGCCACGGGAAATGGCCGTCGCCGAGATCCCAGAAGTGATGGTGCGCATCGAAGATCGGTAGATCGAAACCGAGCGCATTGGCCGATGCGTTGCTGCTTGCCGTGGAAGTCATCGTGGAGTCCTTGTAGAAGGATTCGACAGGTCGACGGGCCGATACACCCGCGTCGCCGTGTCGTGAAAAAAGGCGCGCTGCTCCGCGGCGCTCCACGCCGACACCAGCGTTTTAAAGCCGTCGATGAGCGCGTCGAGCGAAAGAAACAGGCCGTCGACGGGAAAATTGCTGCCGAACATGAGCCGTTGCGCCCCGAATAGTTCGCGCAGCGTGCCGAGCACGTCGCGGTTCGCTTCCACGCTCCACGGCTGGCCCGCTTCGCACAGACCGGACACCTTCACGACGGTATTCGGCCGCGCCGCGAGCGGCGCGAGCGCTTCGCGCCATCCATGCAGCGTGCTGGCCGTGCGGTTGCCGGGCACACCCGCGTGATTGACGATCAGCATCGTGTCGGGAAAATCGCGCGCGAGCGCCGCCGCTTCGCGCAGATGACGCCAAGGCGTTTGCAGCTCGAAATGCAGGCCGTATTGCGCGAGTTGCGCGTAGCCGTCGCGCCAGCGGCCGTTCGACATCAGCGTGTTGCCCGACGAGGCGTGCGCGTGCGCGGGTTTGTGGCGCACGCTGCGCACGAGTTCGAAGCGGCTTTGCGCGGCCAGCACCTCGGCGACATCGGCGGCGTCGAGCCAGGCCTGCGCCGCCATCGCGTTCGGCAAACCGTGCTCGCGCGCGAGCGCCGTGACGAAGCGCGTTTCGTCGAGCGGCGTGGCCGGGTCCCATTCCGCTTCCACGTAGACGGTAGCGACCACGTCGTGAGCGGCCGCGTCGCGGCGATAGTCGGCAGGCAGATAGTCGCGCTTGATGGCCTCGTAGTCGCCGTAGCGATGCGGCACGCGCACGCCCGGCGCGAGCCACGGATGATGTCGCCCCGCGAGCGCCCAGAAGTGCTGGTGCGCGTCGACGATGGGGCCGTCGTACTTCGTGTTCATGTGCGTTCCGCCGTATGCGTGGCGGCGCTTGCCGTGCTCGCACTGCCTGCATGGCTCACAAGCGGCTTCGCGCCGAAGTCGATCAGCAGCGAGCCGATCAGATAGGTCAGCGCGCTCGCCGCGAGAAACAGCAGCGCCATGTGATAGCCGCCCGTCATCTGCACGATTACGCCGACCACGATCGGCACCGCGATCGCTCCGCCCGTGCCCGCGAAGTTCATCACGCCGCCCACCAGCCCGACTTGCTCGCGCGGCGCGAGCATCGCGGGAATCAGCCAGTAGAGACCGCCCCACAGGTGGAAGAACACGCCGATGGCGAGCACGGCCACGGCGAGGCGCACGTCTTCGACGAACGGCAGCGCCACGAGGCACAGCAACGACATGCCGCCCGACACGCCGAACAGCAGTTTCATCGCCCGCGCGCGCGGCATCACGCGTTGCAGCCAGTCGGCGATCGCGCCCGAGAGAATTTCGCCCAGCGCGCCCGCGAGAAAGATCGCGAACGTGGCGATGCCCATACTGCGGATATCGAGTCCGCGTCCCGCCGAAAGATAGTTAGGCCCCCAGGTGACCAGACCGAAGAACACCGTGGCCCAGCCGATCCGCCCGATCACCATGGCGGCGAGCGTGCCGCGCGTGAGCGGCGCGCGTGCGGCGCCGCCAGGCATTTCGCCGGCCACGCGTTTGGCCTCGCGAATCTCGTGCGCTTCCGCGGCGTCGAGGCGCGCGTGCTGTTCCGGCGTTTCGCGCAGCATCAGATAGACGGCGACGCCGAGCACCACGGTCGAAATGCCGACCACGATGAATGCGGTACGCCACGAGCCCGACGCGCCGATCAGCGCGCTGATGACGAGCCCGCCCACCGCCGATCCGAGCGGCGCGCCGCTGTCGATCAGTGTGAGACCGCGCGCGCGTTCGCCGGGCGGCAGCCACGCGGCGGCGAGCTTGGTCGCGGAAGGCATGTAGGGCGCTTCGAACACGCCGAGGCCGATACGCGTGAGCAGCAGCATCACGCCGTTGATCGCGAATCCGGCGACGCACTGAAAACCGCCCCACAGCACCGCGGCGATGCCGATCATGCGGCGCGCGCCGAAGCGGTCGGCGGCCCAGCCCGCGGGAATCTGGAACGTGCTGTAGGTCCAGAAGAACGCGGAGAGCACGAGACCTTGCATCGCCGGGCTCAACGCGAACTCATGCACGATCGACGGCATGCCGACCGAGAGCGACATCCGGTCGATGCAGTTCACCGTATAGAGCGCGAACAGCATCAGGATCATGCGCCAGCGCGTCGTGGCGAGCAGCGCGCGCAGCGAGCGCGGCTTGTCCTGCGCCGGCGGGAGCGCAGGGGACGCGTGAGGCGCGTGGGGCGCGTGGGGCGAATGAGCGTCGGTATCGGTTTGCATGGTCTCCTCCGGGTATCGTCTCGTCTATCGCATGGCGGGCGTCGCCGCCGAATCCGCTTACCAGCGTGCGCCGAACGTCGTGCGCAACTCGTCGATCTGGTCCTCGCCGAGCGGCTCGACGCTCCTGCCCTGCGCCTGCATCATCAGAACGAGGCGTGCCGTTTCCTCGAGTTCTTCGAGCATCGCGGACGCTTCGCGCAGGCTGCGATGCCATACCACCGGCCCGAGCCGTTCGAGCAGCACGCCGCGCACGCTGCCCGCGAGCTCGCGCACGCGCTCGGCCACCTGCGGGTCGCCCGGGCGGCAATAGGGAATCAGCGGAACGTGGCCGACCTTCATCACGTAGTACGGCGTGATCGGCGGCAGCACATCGTCCGCGCGCCAGACGCCCGCGAGCGTGAGCGCGACGAGGTGCGTCGAATGCGTGTGCACGACCGCGTGCATGTCGGGCTGATGGTCGTAGACGGCGCGGTGCAGCGCGAGCGTCTTGGACGGCTTGTCGCCGGCCACCCATTCGCCCGCCGCGCTCACCTTGGCGATGCGCGCGGGATCGAGATCGCCGAGACACGCGTCGGTGGGCGTGATGAGCCAGCCGTCGTCGAGCCGCGCGCTGATGTTGCCCGCCGTGCCCGCCGCGTAACCGCGATCGAAGAGACTTTTGCCGATGCGCGCGATCGCTTCGCGCAGCGTGCTTTCCTGATTCATGGAGATCCTGGTCATGACTGAAGCGCGAGGGCGCGCGTGAAGAAGTCCGTGCCGCCGAAATTGCCGGATTTGAGCGCGAGCGCGATGGGGCCGTGCGGGCCGTCACCGATCGTCCAGGGCACGCCCGGATCGATCGGCGCGCCGATACGCAGCCGCGAGACGCCCAGCGCCTGCACTACCGCTCCCGAGGTTTCGCCGCCCGCCACCGCGAAGCGATGCACGCCGCGCTGCGCGAGTTCGCGCGCGATGGCGGCCAGCGCGCCTTCCACGAGCTGCCCTGCCCGTTCGACGCCCAGTTGCGACTGGATCGCGCCCAGTTCCCCGGACGCGGCCGTCGCGTAGATCAGCACGGTTTCGTCGGGGTGTTGATCGAAGAACGCGAGCGCGGCGTCCACCACCGGCTCGCCGGCGGCGAGCGCGAGCGGATCGATGCGCAGCGCGGGACGGCTCGCGCGCCAGTGCGCGACCTGCGCCTGGCTCGCGCGCGAGCTGCTGCCGGCGAGCACCACCGCGCGGCCGCCCACGGCGGGCAGTTGCGCGGCCGCTTCGCCCGCACCGAGCAAACCGGCGCGGCGGAAGTTGTCCGGCAGACCGATGGCGAGGCCCGAGCCGCCCGTGAGCAGCGGCGCGTCGGCGAACGCCTGGCCCAGCGAGCGCAGATCGTCGTTCGACACGGCGTCGGCAATCGCGAGGCCCACGCCTTGCGCGCGCAGTTTCGCCGTCGCCTCGCGCGTGGGCTGCTCGCCCGCGGCGATCGCGTCGTAGCGCAGCAGGCCGACCGGCAGCGTGCTTTGCGCAGCCAGCACGCGCACGAGATTCGGGTCGGTCATCGGCGTGAGCGGATGCTTTTCCATTCCCGATTCGCTGAGCAGCGCGTCGGCCACGAACAGATAGCCGCGATACACCGTGCGGCCGTTCTCGGGGAACGCGGGACAGGCGATGGCGAAATCCGTCCCGAGTGCCTTCATCAGCGCCTCGGCAACCGGGCCGATATTCCCGGCGGGCGTCGAGTCGAAGGTCGAGCAGTATTTGAAATAGAACTGGCGGCAGCCCTGCGCCTGAAGCCACGCGAGCGCGGCGAGCGACTGCGCGACGGCCTCGCCGGCGGGAATCGTGCGCGACTTGAGCGCGACCACGAGGGCGTCGGCCGCGACGGGCTCAGCGCCGCGCGGCACGTCAATGAGCTGCACCGTGCGCATGCCGCCGCGGACCAACATGCTGGCGAGGTCGGTCGCGCCGGTGAAGTCGTCCGCGATGCAGCCGAGCAGCGGCGCGTTCGGGGCTGTTTGCAGATTAGGGGTCATTGCCTTCTTCTCCTCAATGTCAACCGATTATAGCCTCGATGTTCTAATATGTTAAAGCCTGATAGAAAAGTTGACTGCGATGGTAATGAAAGTTAAATTCGCGTTCAGACAACGTGCGATCCGTAGCTCGCGCATCCGTTCGCTGGCGAAGTGCGCAGCCGAGCGGCCACCCAACCACTGGGGACACCCTTTATGAACTTCGAACTGCTTTTCCGCGCGGCTTCCGCGTCCCGCTCGCCCGCCAGCCCGGTCATCCGCTACGCGCTGACCGGCGCGGGCGGCGGTTTCGCGCGCACGCTGCTCGCGCAAACGCGCCTGATCGACCGCCTCGCGCCCACGGTGCTCTGCGATCTCGATCTCGGGGGCCTGCGCGCGCTGTGCCTCGAACTCGGCTACGACGCGGCGTCGCTCGTCGAATGCAGTGATGCCGCCAGCGTGCGCTCGCTCGCGCCGGGCCAGATCGCACTGGTGCGCGACGTGGCGCTGCTCGATCCGGCCGCGTTCGACATTCTTGTCGAAGGCACGGGCAATCCGTCGGTCGGTTACCGCGCCGCGCGCGCCGCGCTCGAAGCGAAGCGCCATGTCGCGATGGTCAGCAAGGAAGTCGACGCCGTGGCGGGCGTGTCGCTCGCGCAATTCGCGGCGCAGCAAGGCGTGGTCTACACCACGGCGGACGGCGACCAGCCGTCGAACCTGATCGGCTGGGTCTCGTGGGCGCGCACGCTGGGACTCGACATCGTCGCGGCGGGCAAGTCGAGCGAGTACGACCTCGTGTTCGACGACGCCACCGGCGAAGTGACGCAGCTCGATCAGCGCTTTGCCGCGCCGGAACTCGCGAACATGATGACGCTCGGCGACGACGTTGCCGCCACGCTCGCCGCGCGCCGCGCGGCGTTGCGCGGCCGCAAGACCTCGGCCACCGCCGACTACTGCGAGATGACGGTGGTGGCAACCAACACGGGTCTCGTGCCCGACGTCGAACTGCTGCACTACCCGGTCGCGCGCACCACCGAACTCGCCGATATCTACGCGCTGCGCGAAGACGGCGGCGTGCTCTCGCGCACGGGCGTCATCGACGTGTTCAACATGCTGCGCCGCCCGGACGAGGCGAGTTTCGCAGGCGGCGTATTCGTGGTCGTGCGCACGACCGACGCGCCCACCTGGGCGCTGCTCGCGCAGAAGGGCCATGTGGTGAGCCGCAACGGCCGCTATGCGTGCCTCTATCTGCCGTATCACTTCATGGGCGTCGAGACCCCGATCACGCTGCTCGAAGCCGTGCTGCACGGACGGCCGACGGGCGCCGCGCAACCGACCCAATGCGCGGTGCTCGCAGGCCGCGCGACGGACGACATCAAGGCGGGCACGGTGCTCCACATGGGCGGTCATCATCACGACGTGACGGGCGTGCAAGCCGTGCTGCTGCCGCGCGAAGCGGCGGGCGCGAATGTCGCGCCGCTCTATCTGGCGGCGCACGCGACGCTCGCGCGCGACGTGGCGGCCGGCGAACTGCTGACGCTCGATCACCTGCAAAACGCGGACGAAGCGCTGCTGGCAGCGTGGCAAGCCGGCGCGAAGTGAGTTCGGTGGACGCGGCGCGGCATGGCAAGCGCGGGCGCCTCCGCACTTGCGCCGACGCCCGTCCGAGCCCGGACAGCGACGCGCGATAAATACAGGGAGACACCATGCGGGGAGAGGTCGCAACCATCGCGATGGCAGTGAGCGCCATCGTCGTGCTGATCTTGCTGATCGTGCGCGTACGGCTGAGCCCGTTCGTGGCGCTGACGTTGTCGGCGCTCGGGCTCGGCCTGCTGGCCGGCGTCACGCCGGAGCACAGCATCGAAAGTTTCACTCAAGGCTTTGGCGGCGCGCTCGCGCGAACCGGGCCGGTCGTCGGCCTGGGCGCCGTGCTCGGCGGCATCCTGATCGGTACGGGCGGCGCGGATCGCATCGCCAATGCGTTCGTCGGCAAGCGGCCGCTCTGGCTCACGCCGTGGACGATCTGCGCGGCGGCGCTGCTGGTCGGCATGCCGCATCTGTTCGATGTGAGCTTCATCATGCTCGCGCCGCTCGTCTACACGATCGCGCGGCGCACGAAAAGCCACCTGCTCTATATCGGCTTGCCGGTCGCGGCCGGCCTGTACGTGTCGCACGGCTTGCTGCCGCCGCATCCGGCGCCCACGCAGGCGGTGTCTGCCTATCACGCGAATACCGGGCTCACGTTGCTCTATGGGTTGACGATTGCGATCCCGAGCGCGATTCTCTGCGGCCCGCTATTTACGCTCGCGGCGCGGCGTTTCTTCGGGCCGGCCCCCGATCTCGCGGCGGGCCCCGGCGGCACGCGCGGCGAGGACGTGCGTGAATCGACGGCCTCGCTGCCGCTGTCCGTGATCTCGCTGCTGATTCCGCCAGGCTTGATGTTGGCGGGCACGGTGGGCATGGGACACGCCGCGAGAGACAGTAGCGCCTTCGTGTTCTTCCAGGCGCTCAACGACCCGATTCTTTCGCTGCTCGCCGCGGTGGTGTTCGCGTGGTTCGCGCTGGGCGTGCGCGGCGGCTACGCGCTGGCGGCGATGCAGAAAATGGTCAACAAGGGCGTGGCGCCGCTCAGCACGATCCTGCTGATTCTGGGCGCGGGCGGTGGCTTCAGCCAGATGCTCAAGTCGATTCACCTCGACACGATCATCGTCGACCATTCGATGCACTGGGCGGTCAGTCCGCTGCTGCTCGCCTGGGCGCTCGCGGCACTGCTTCGCATCTGCGTAGGCTCGGCGACGGTGGCGACCGTGGCGGCGAGCGGTATCGTCGCGCCGCTGCTCGTGGCGCATCCGGGCGTCTCGCCGGAACTGATGGCGCTCGCGACGGCCTCGGGCGCGGTGATGCTCTCGCATGTCAACGATTCCGGTTTCTGGCTGTTCAAGGAATACTTCCAGCTCTCCGTCGCGCAGACGCTGCGCACGTGGTCGCTCATGCTCTCGCTCCAATCGCTGGTCGGGCTCGCGGGCGTGATGCTGCTGAGCACATTGATCGGCCGTTAACATCGGTTAACATAGCGGCGTACCGAACGGCCCCCCCAGAGATTCCGCATGCCGAGCAAGACCCAACCCGACGAAACCCCAACGGCGCCGCTGATTCCCGATCAGCGGCGCGAAGCCATGCTGCGCCTGCTGCGGCGCGACAAGGTGCTGTCGCTGCATCAGTTGATGGAGTCGCTGGGCTGCTCGCACATGACGGTGCGGCGCGATATCGCGCTGCTGGAGCGCGAAGGCCTCGTGCATTCGGTGCCGGGCGGCGTGCGCGTGGCGAGCCAGTTGGCGACCGAGCCCAGCCATGTTTCGAAGGCGCTGATCGATCCCACGGAAAAGCGCGCCATCGCGCAAATCGCGGCGTCGTTTCTGCGGCCCGGCATGACGGCGTATCTGGACGCGGGCACCACCACGCTCGCGCTGGTGCCGCACATTCTCGCGCTGCCCGACATCACGGTCATCACCAATGACTTTCCGATCATGCAGGAGTTGATGAACGCCGGGCATGTTGCCGCGATTCACACCGGCGGCCTGCTGGACCATGCGAACCAGTCGAGCGTCGGCGAACTCGCGGCGGCCACGCTGCGCCAGCTTGCCGTGGATGTCGCGTTTATCTCGGCCAGTTCGTGGGACTTGCGCCGTGGCGTGACCACGCCCTCGCCGCCCAAGATCGATGTGAAGCGCGCGGCGATGGAAGTGGCCGAGCAAACCGTGCTGCTCGCCACCAGTGCGAAATACGGCACCTTCAGCACGTACAAGATTGCCGGGCTGGAGCGCTTCGACCACATCGTCAGCGACTCGGCGCTGCCCGAGGCTGCGGCGTCCGGCATTCATGCGGCGGGGCTGTCGTTGAAGCTGGCGTCCATCGGCAAGAAGGCAGTCGGTTCGTAGCGGGCGCGCAAGGGTCGGCACGAGGGACGTTCGAAACGCCTTGGGCGTCGTCACCGCGTGGCGTAATCTCATGCGCGAAGCGTGAGCCGGTAGTCGGTAGTCGGCCAGTTGCAGCCATTTATCACCTTCGCGACGACGAGGTGCGAGCGGCAATTTACAGCGCAGCGCATCGCGTCACGTCGCGTCACGTCGCGTCACGTCGCGTCGCGTCGAATCGAATCGAATCGAATCGAATCGGCCGCGAATATCTCATGATTTCCGAACTTTGCTACGCTATCTGCACATCTCCCTCGCGCTTATAACAGGTTGAAATCTGGTATTTAAATGACGAGGCCCATTGTTTCCGATTGCGCATCCTTTCGTGAAAAATCGTGTGAAACACACGATGCCCGCATTGACCGATTCAGTCCATAGACGACGGAGGTTAAGGTCATGAAGACGCTGACAGCCACGCTAAAGCACGAATTCATGAAAGTGCTTCCGCCCACGATTTTCTTTTTCGTCATCCTGCACATCGTGGTCGTCGTACGCTCGCTAATGATCCTCGGGACTGGCGTTTCGATACCCACTTCAGCGTCGGTACTCGTCGCCTCGCTTATCCTGGGCAAAGCGGTACTGATCGCGGACATGTTGCCGTTCATCAACCGGTTTCCGGACAAGCCGTTAATCTGGAATGTTGCGTGGAAAACGCTGATGTACGCCGCGGTCGCAACCGTCATCCACTATCTGGAAAGGCTGTTCGAATCCTGGAGAGACACGCACAGCATCCTCCAGGCTAACGTGCACCTGCTTGCCGAGATGAACTGGCCGCGCTTCTGGGGCGTGCAGATCATGCTCGTGACGCTGATTTTCAACTATTGCGTCATTGCCGAACTCGCACGGGTTGTCGGACGCAGAAAGCTCTCGTCAATCTTCTTCGGCCCAATCCCTCAACCCGCCGAATAGCGGACGTACTGGAAACATTGAACGAACGCGCACACGATTGTGATTGTCAAATACGGAAATCCGCAGCCATGTCTTCGTCGCTTCGCGCCTGAAGCCTTCCAGACCGACATGCGCTCATAAACGCCTTGTAGTCGGCTTCGTTCTGCGCGGCGCAGGCCGTTGCGTAACCGGTGAGCGCCTCGGCCATGCGCTCGCCGCTGCCGAGATACGCTGCGATTTCAATCGCCTTCCCGCTCGCCTTTGCGTGAGCGCGCGCAAGCGCCCAACCGCAAATGCGGGCGTAGCCTTGCATGATGGTCGCGTTCATTCGCTCCACTTCCGCCGATACCTTCATGTCGCGCAGTTGGCGGAAATAAAAATTCCGTCCGGCAGGTCCCGACGTCCAGCCAAGAAACGAGTCGCTCGCCGCTTGCAACAAGCGCTGCCCGACCACGACGCGCTGCCCCTGATGGTCGTGGGCTTTCGCATCGAAATATCGGGCGATCACGGAAGGACGGGCTTCCTTGACTTGCAGAAACAACGGCGTGCCGTGGCTATCGACGAACAACATCACGAGGCAGAACGTGCCGACACTTCCTACGCCCACGACCTTGAACGCGATATCGTGAAGTTCGTACTGGTCGATCAGCAGGCGGCGGTCGGCCGGCAGCGTGTCGAGGTAGGCGTCGAACGCCCTGGCGAGTTTGCCTTGCCATGCCCCGGTGTCGGTCCAGTTGCTTTCCTTGCCGAGCAGTGAATTAGGCCCGGTGGGATGGAACAGCGCGGGCGGCGCATCCTGAATCGTCCATTTGCCGTTTTGCTGCGTCGCCATCTTGGCCAGCACGCTTTCGTGCGTACGCGTTGCCGCTTTTTTTGACGTCCTGGCGAGCAGGCTGCGGCCCTCTTCGGTCTTTGCCAGCTCCATCATGCGTTCAAAGCTGATGATTTCGTGCCATAAATCCAGAGAGCTGTATTGCGAGTATTCGCGCATGCGCTCGGTGTACTCGTGAACCGCACTCCACACGAATTCGCCAATCGCGCCACGCCCGAAGCCCATATGCTCGCCCGCAACCGCAAAACTTCCAACGAGCCGCTTCAGGTCCCATTCCCACGGTCCGGGCGCGACCTCATCAAAGTCGTTCAGGTCGAACACCAGTTGTCGCTCGGGCGTGGCGAAGCCGCCAAAGTTCATGAGGTGTGCGTCGCCGCAAATGGGGAAAGCGATACCCGAATTGACCGTGCCCGCAAGGTCGTGGGCCTGAATTATTGCAGTGCCCCTAAAGAATGTGAATGGCGAAAGTGACATGCGGCCATAGCGTAAAGGAACGAGCGCCTCTACCCGGCCCGCGCTACTGGCCTCGAGAAGCTCGATCGGGTCGCGTTTCGTATTTCCGATCTCCGCGTGACGGGATCGCTTCGCGCGCTCGCGCGCCTTTCGACCCGCCGCCTGTCTCTCTGCAAGGATCTGCGTGGCCACCATTTGCACACCTCGCTCGAATACGTCACCCAATCGCACGAGAAGAATTGCCCCGTACGTACGCCCACGTCTTCACACACTGTCGGACGTTAAAAATCAGTCTAGCATCGAGTCGTTCGTTCTACTTTCCTATTTGACGTGACGTCACGTCTGATTGAAACGAGCGTGAGAAAACGTGCACGCCCGAACGGAGCGAGCGCCGTTTCTGATAGCTTGCTCAGGTTTTGCATGAGCATTGACGACGTATGCAATCTTTCATTGGACTGCAAACCATTCGCGAGGACGATATGGCCAATCGAGAAGACGTGAACACTACGCGCCCGGACAACGGCCCACGGGTTCAATCCTGCAATTGATAGCAAACTACGCGCATGCGACCTCACTCGATTGCTCGTGCAGGATGTCTGGCAAGGCAGCCACGTCGGATCGCGCGCGAGGGTCATGCAGCGGCATCAAGGTAGACGATGCTCTTGAAGTGGACGAGCAAACCGAAGCATGCTTGTCATGAGCGCTCCCTCGCCGGCATCTGGATTGTGCCAATCCACTGCCCTTTCCTACCTGCGTTGCGAACACTGCGCACAGCCAAATCACCGCGTCTAAATTCTCTATATGCTCGTGTCGCGGTGATTCTCTGCAGTTTCGTGACCCTGTAGTTGACAAACATCGGAGGCCGGTCATGTCTGACGCGAATGACGCGGGAAAGGTGGGCGGGAGAAGGGCATTTCTCAAGAACGTAGCGGTTGCCGGCGCGGCAACCGGCTTTCCAGGCGTCGTCAGTGAAGCGCTCGCTCAATCCAGCTCCACCCCGAGGCCGACCACAGCAGCGCCAAAACCTGCGACGGCCGCCACAATCTCGATCAACAAGCAGTATGCCGACTTCCTGAATTTTGCCGACGCGCAGGATTTCGAGGATGCAAAACGTGGACTGATCGCTACACTTCCTGAACCCGTTGTCATTCCCGGTCCGGGCGGTGTCAACGCATGGGATCTTCAGCAGTTCGCTTTCGTGAACGGCGGTGCGGAGAATAATGCCCCGTCCACCGTCAACCCGAGCCTGTGGCGAAACGCCAAGCTCAACATGAACCACGGCCTCTACCAGGTGGTCGATGGCATCTGGCAAGTGCGTGGCTATGACCTGTCGGTCATGAGCATCATTCGCGGCGATCACGGTTATATCGTCGTTGACCCGTTCATCACGACGGAAGTGGCCTCGACGGTCTGGAAGCAGCTTGTTATTCCGCATCTTGGAGACAAGCCGATCACCCACGTGATCTATACGCATAGCCACGTTGACCACTACGGTGGGGTACGCGGTCTCGCAAGCGACGACGACCTGAAGTCCGGCAAGGTACAGATCGTGGCGCCAACGGGTTTTACCGAAGCCGCAGTGGGGGAAAATGTCATCGCCGGCAACGCAATGGGCCGCCGTGCGACCTTTATGTATGGCTCGCTGCTTCCGCGTAGCCCCACCGGCATCGTTGATGGGGGCCTCGGCAAAACCACGTCCGTCGGAACGATCACACTCGCCGTGCCCACGATGTTCGCCGAAAAGACCGGGCAGAAGATGACACTCGATGGGGTCGAGCTGGTCGTACTGATGGCGCCGGAGTCGGAGGCGCCATCAGAGTTCATGTTTTACCTGCCGAAATACAAGGCATTTTGCGCAGCCGAGGACGCTACGCATACGCTGCACAATCTGTACACGCTTCGTGGTGCCAAGATGCGGGATGGCCTGCTCTGGTCGAAATATCTCCAGGCAGCGCTCGATATGTTTGGCGACGATGCCCAGGTGCTGTTTGCTTCGCATTACTGGCCGACGTGGGGAAACGACAGAATTGTCCCCTTCCTGCGTGCGCAACGGGATATGTTCCGCTATTTGCATGATCAAACGTTGCGAATGGCCAATCAAGGCCTGACGCCCCTGGAGATCGGCGATGCAATGCGTCTACCCGACAGTCTCGCCAAGCACTGGTATTGCCGTAGCTATTACGGCACGGTCTATCACGACGCCGTCGCGCAGTACAACTTGCGGCTCGGCTTTTTCGACGGCGTGCCGGCAAACCTCCACCGTCTGCAGCCCACAGAAGCCGGCAAGCACTATGTGGAGTTCATGGGCGGCTCGGCAGCGGTACTCAACAAAGCGCACGCCGATTTCAACAAGGGCGACTATCGCTGGGTTGCAGAGGTCGTCAATCATGTCGTGTTCGCCGAGCCTCAGAACACTGCGGCGAGGCAACTTCTCGCAGACACCTATGAGCAGTTGGGCTACCAGTCCGAATCGGCTTCGTGGAGAAACTTTTACCTGACCGGTGCAAAGGAACTGCGAGAAGGCGTGAAAAAGCTGCCTGCTTCGAACCCGCAAAGCCCTGACACCATCCAGGCCATGCCGCTCCCGATGTTCCTGGATTATCTGGGTATACGCCTCAACAGCGACCGCGCGGCGGGCCAAACGGCATCGTTCAACCTTGTGCTGACGGACACGAAAGAGAACTATGTACTGGGCGTCGAGAATAGCGCGCTGCACTATTCACCCGACACCCGTTCAAAATCGGCCGATGCAACGGTCACGATGGCGCGGGCCGATCTCAACGACATCATGATGGGCAAGACCAACATGCAAAAGCTCGTGATGGCCGGAAATGCGAAGATTGACGGCAACAGCCAGAAACTCGGTGAGTTCGTGTCGTGGCTAGATACGTTCGATTTCTGGTTCAACATCGTTACGCCCTGAGGTGTTGCCATGTGCGCAATCTGCGAATTCAAGATTGATTTCAGCATCGGCCATCCGCTCGCGCTGAGTGTCGCGGTCGCCACACGCAAGGCGATCGAAGCAGGTCTCGTCGACGAAGTCGAAGCGGACGAGGGTGCGCTTGCAGCAGCGCGTAAGCGAATGTCCGCGGTCGACGCACTCAACCGGCTGCAGGCCCGAATTGAATCAGGCCACGCGGCGGACGATCTTCTCGCCTTGCCGGACTTCTACGTCCTGCTGATCGAGAATGACACGTGGGGCTTTTTCCACGCGACCACCGATGGCTTCGATCCTGATATCGTGCCCGATATGCCGGATGTCACAGCGACGGATGATGCGAAGCGCAGCAGCGTGATCGTCACATCGGAAACGGCATTGCGTGCCTGGCTAAGCGGAAGCTTCGACATTTCACATGCCCTTGAAGCGTCGCTTTTTTTGGTCGATGCGCCTGATGCATCGGCGTCGTCTCTCAAGCGGATGCTTGTCGTCGCCGATACATCTGCTACGGTCGTTTGACAAAGCGTGCTCCCGGCAGAGTGCGCGATCTGCCGGGAGCCCACGCAACGTTGCGCATATCGACACTGCCGCGCGCGCCCGATTGACCGCAATACGGCGGAAAGCGGTCGTCAAGTGCTCATTGCTTCGCCTGCCTGCACCGTCGCTTCCCTGTCAACCCGACAAAACTGTTCCCGCCACCGTGGCGCTACTCTCCAGAAACGCCCGCATGTGCCTGAGCGACATCAGACGCTCCAGTGGCAACGGACGCTGACGCGCCTTGACCGGCAGCAGCCTGGGCGGCCAGATTCTGGATCTGCTGAGAGCAGTCATCCGAAGCAACGACATGGGCTCGTGCCAATAACGTTTGAAGCCCATTGATCTTTCGCTGATCTTCAAGCAACACAGACTGGCATTGAGCCTGCACCTGTTCCAAGCCCTCGCGATCCAGCATCGATTGGAGATGCTGGGCCATCTGCCCGCGGTCCTCCACATTCGGCACCTGGAGACCGAGAACCCGCAAACTCTCCAGCACGGCCGGTTGGCACGCGCCCGTGTAGTTCAGCACCTGTTCGCAGACTTGCGGCAAGACCCAGGTCGGAGCGTGTTGGGTCTGGGTGGCCCACTGCTCTTGCACGGTCGACACCCGTTGAACATGGTGGCCCTCGACGTGGTGCCCCGAGTGTTTGTGAAACCGCACACGATGAAAATATCTGCGGCCGCCCAGGTTGGCTGTCACCACTCGCGTGTGTTTCGCACGTTCCTCGTATTCGGCGTGCTCCTCGTGTTTCGCGCGCCCCAAGTGCCGCAAATGCGCAGGCCTCCGGTGCTCGTGTGAACGAGCCGTGTCCATCGAATGACGGGATTGCTGGACGTGGTGCGCCTCAACGCTATGGGTTTTAACGCCGGGATGGGTCCTGGTCTCGGTGATCGCACAGGCGACCTGAGCCATCATCGAGCACCCCATGATCAACACCGCTGCGTTAATCCCCGTTCTCTTCCTGTTGCAATCCACTCCCTGCCCTCTCATTGCTTGGTCACAGCTATCCGTTAACGGCAATATGCGGGCGTCCTTTAATCTCTTGCCCCGTTTAATACCTCGAAGCTGCGAGCGGGGCAGCCGGGCCCGCTTTGAAGAAGCGCGATAAAAACACGGCATCTCCGGCAATCCCCCAGGCTTTGCAACCAGAAGTCCGCATCTTTACGGAAAATCGTTGAATTTCAGAATCAATCGACGATCGGTCATGAATAGCCAGGCGGGTAATCCACTTGACCTGAATCAATCTGATCCTCGTCCCGCGCTCTAGCCTTGACGCAGGCTCCGTACGTGCGGATCGCTCTCGATGATTCGCTGGGCGTTCGCACGGTGATACGGGCAGGAGAATCGCCATGACTGATCAGCCCAGAAAGATGAACGTAGTACAGCTCACGTTCATCGTCAGCGTGAACATGATGGGATCGGGCATCATCATGCTGCCCGCCAATATGGCGCAGGTCGGTGCGATTTCGTTGCTGTCGTGGCTCGTTACGGCAATCGGATCGCTCGCCATTGCCTGGGGCTTTGCCGAAGCGGGCCTGCTGAATCAGCGCGCCGGCGGCATGGCCGCGTACGCGGAAGAAGCTTACGGAAAGGACGGCTATTTTCAGGTCTTTTTTCTTTACTTCCTCTCCATCGCCATTGCCAACGTAGCGGTCGCGAGCTCCGCGCTCGGCTATCTCGCCGCGTTCGTCCCTGCGCTGACCGCGTCCCCGCTGACGACCTGCCTTGGCGTAATCGGACTTCTGTGGCTGACCACGCTGGCCAATTTCGGCGGCCCAAAAATTACCGGACGCATTGGCGCGATTACCGTCTGGGGCGTCATCCTGCCCGTAGGCTTCATTTCGATTGCGGGGTGGTTCTGGTTTCACAGCGATACCTTCGCGGCGGCGTGGAATCCGAAGGGGCTGCGTATCATGGAAGGGATGGGTTCGAGCATCTCTCTCACGCTTTGGGCGTTCCTCGGTATGGAGTCGGCGGTACAGAACTCGTCGGCGGTCGAGAATCCCAAGCGCGATGTTCCGCTGGCCTGCATGTTCGGCACCCTCGGCGCGGCGGTGATCTACATTCTCTCCACGGCCGTGATCCAGGGCATCGTGCCGAACGCGGAACTCGCCAGATCGACGGGCCCCTTCGGCCTCGCCTTTGCGCGAATGTTCAATCCCGTTGTGGGCTCCGTCGTCATGGGTCTCGCCGCGATGGCATGCGTCGGTTCCCTGCTGGGCTGGCAGTTCACGCTGGCCCAAACCGCCAGGGACGCATCCGAAAGCCAGATGTTCCCCGCCGTCTTCGGCAAGGTGAATCGCTCCGGCGCACCTGTTGCGGGCATGGTGATCATGGCGCTCGTACAGTCGGTGATGGCCTTGTCGACAATTTCCCCCAATCTGAGCGAACAATTCGCCGCGCTCGTCAACCTGGCCGTCGTCACCAATGTCATTCCGTATGTCATTTCGCTGTCGGCGCTGTTCGTGATGATGCGCAACGTCGGCACCGCGATCACGAAATACCGCCTCAATGCGACGATCGCGGTCGTGGCGCTGGCTTACTCCGTATTTGCGATCTACGCGTCCGGCAAGGATGCCGTGATGGGCGGCATGCTGGTTTTGGCGATCGGGTACGCGATATATGGCTTCGCCGCCAACCGGACCGGCCCGTCGCCCTCCGCGCCGCGCACGGCAGCGAGTTCGGCTGCCGCGGCGATCGCCATCGGCTTACTGGCGCTTGCCGCTTTCATGCCGCATCCCGTGCACGCCGACCAGCGGCCCCAAGGCGCGACGTTCGCGCGCATCGAGCAGTCCGGCACGATCCGCATGGGCTATCTCAGCGACGCGCCTCCGTACGCCTACAAGGACGCCGGCGGACACGTGACGGGCTACACCGTGGCGCTGTGCCAGAAGATTGCAGATCAGATCCGAAGCGAAACCGGTCTGACGACACTCAAGACCCAATGGGTTCCGCTCGCGCCAGGCGACGACACGCACGCATTGCGCGAGAACCGTGTCGATCTCGTGTGCGGCGTGCTCGACACGCTGACGAACAGGCAGAGCATGTCGGTCTCCATTCCGGTCTATCCGGGCGGTATCGGCGCCGTTCTGCGCACCGATGCGCCTGCGGGACTGCGCGAGATCCTGTCCGGAGAGCACCCGTCTCACGCCGTCTGGCGGGCGTCGCCCGCGCAGTTGCTGTCACGGCAGACGGTTTCGGTGATCGCCGACTCGCCCGCCCAACGCTGGCTTGCCGCAAAGCTTGGCGAGCTTCGGATTTCGGCAACGGTTGCTCCGGTCACCTCGATGCAGGCGGGTTTGCAGAGGCTCATCGATCGTCAGTCGAACGTCTTCTTCGCGGACCGCGCCCTTCTCGTTGCCGTGGCGCACGATAGTCCCGCTGCGAGTGATCTGGTCGTTCTCGACCGGCGGTTCACAAGCGTGTCCGTCGCAATCGGCATGGCACGCGGGGATGACGATCTGCGTCTGCTGGTCGATCGCACGCTCAGCCGGCTTTACGGGTCGCCTGCGTTCGTGGCTGTGTACGAGCAGTCATTCGGGAAACTCGATGCGGATGCGACCGCGTTCTTTCGCCGGGCTGCGCTGCCGGAGTGAACAAGCTGCGTGGCGCGGATTGGCTAGTGAGGATTCGAACATGGGCTTGCTTACCTGGCTGTTTCATCGGAACGGCAGCAGCGATCGCGAGGAAAATGTGCGCCTCGCCGAAATGATCGATCGCGCGCTCGCGTTGAATCCTCGTCTGCGGTTGGCCCGGCGCTATCGGGAGCGCCTCGGGGAAGCCATTTCCGTTTCACTCGACTATATCGACGACCTCACCGGCTCGTTGCCGCCTCCGCACGAGGCCGATAGGGCCGCCTGGGCGACCGATCCCTTGATTCGCGCATTCTTCGCGACATCCGATGATCTGCCGAAGGCGTTCAGCCGCTCGGAGGAACTGCGCGCCTATTTCTCGCAGCATGCCGAGGCAACCGAAGCCTACGCGACACTCGGGATGGCGATGTTCGAACGACACGTGCTTGGCGTTGCGCTCGACGGCGATTCGGTATGCCATGACGTTCCCCAGACGACGATCTGTTTCACCGATCATCGCGTCAGTGTCTGCGGTCAAACGGACCTCGATCTGCGCCAGGAAATTGCGCGCCGGCTGATCGATCAACTGGCACTGGAAGGATTGGCAAGACTTGCCGCGGACCGCCGCGAACTCGTGGCAAAAGGACGCGAACTGCTGGAGGCGCGCGTGGCATTGCTCGAGCGGCGGGGAGTCGGTATGCGCTCGGTGGTGGGAGACAGTCCGGACGCCGGTTCGGAAGAACTGCTGCGGCTGCAGAGCGAGATTGAAGAGAACGCGCACAGCCTTGCCGCTCTTCGCGTCCCGACCGGCGTGGTCGAACTGGAAATGAAACGGGTCTGCGACGTCTTCGCCCATCCGGCCGAATATCTCTATGTGGAAAAGCGTCTCTTGCGCCTCGATCTGATGAACGTCGTGAGAAGCAACGAAACACCGGCCAGCCGCGAAATCGAGTTTCGTCTCGCTCGCATTCCAGGCGCTCCGCCTCGCCTGCGCGCATTCGCGCTCGTGCGTTTCCCTCGTGCCGAACTGCTGCCTGCCGGATTGCACATCGATGCGGCCATGCGCGCCATCTAGCGCGGCAACCCGTCAAACAACGTATCGGACGAGAGCAGGCATCTCGCGAAACGGTTCATAGCGGCGCGCCCTTTGGGGACACTCACCGCTTTTGCAAACTCCAGTCCCTGCCTCCGGTTCCGCAAAAGACCGGATGAAGCGTCATTGACTGCCCCTTCGCCAGCAGATTGATCGTGACGCTCCGACACGTCTTCGGACCGTCGTGGACCGTGGTTTCCGGTGTCATCGTCGCGTCGATCCGTACGCTATTTCCGGTCTGCGCGTTTGTCCACCCGGTCGTTTCAGCGTCCTTGCTTGTATTGAGCACCTGAACCAGTGCGCCTTTGATGGATTCCATGTCACGCGGCTTCATGTAGGAGATCGGCGTGTCGTTGAGAAAATTCAGATTGCTGGCGTCTGCTTCAGCATTGCCGACCAAAAGCACAGTCGACAACGCCAAACGTGCGCAATGCGCCAGGAGAAATGGCTTCCTGTAGGGGATCGACACATGAACCTCCTTTTGGTGCGTTGCGATGCCGCCCGATGGTCTCGACGTCAGACTCGCAGCCGGTTTCCGGATACCGCCGTCAGGCTGGAACGCTTCAGCCTTGAAGCTTCGCGCCCGTGCCCGGCGGCTCTCTCGCGACTTGCCCGGCGGCTTCGGCGCTCGCATCCATCTCGTGCAGGTAAGCCTCGATCGCGTCGTCGACCAAAACCCGGCGGCTGATATCGCCGACGAGTTCCGTCAGCCCTTCCGCGCGCAACATGTCGCGTGCGCTGCCGTGAGCCGCCACAACGCGCAGCCGCTTTCCCAGCCGATCGAGGTCCGTATGCAACGTCGCCAGCATTCTGGCGCCCGCGATATCCACGACGGGAGAGTTCGAGAGATCCAGTATCACCAGTTTGACCGGACGATTCGTCGACCGGATTTTCTCCATAATCGCCGCGCGCACGTGATCCACGTTGAAATACAGCAGCGACGCTTCGATACGGAACATCAGCACGCCGGGAACCTGTTCGTTGTCGGCATGGCGCTCGCTATCCGAATAGTGCTGCATGCCGGGAATGCGCCCAAGTACCGCGACGTGCGGATGCGCTGCACGCCTGATCAGCAGCAGCATCGACGCCAGCACGGCGAAGATCACGCCTTTGAGAATGCCCAGCAGCAGGACGGCAGCGAATGCGACCATCGCCACCATGAATTCATAGCGGCTGACTCGCCAGACGTGCCGCAACTCGCGAATGTCAACGAGGCCCTTGACCGCCACCAGCACGATGGCCGCCAGTACGACGTTCGGCAGATTGGCCAGCAGGCCGGTGAGGAACAGCAGGCATAGACCGATCGCAATCGAAGCGAAAACCAGCGCGAGCGGGGTCTTCGCACCAGCCTTGTCGTTGACCGACGATTGGGACAAACCGCCCGCGACCGGATAGCCCTGGAACACACCCGCCGCGAGGTTTGCCGCGCCGAGTCCCAGCAGTTCCTGGCGCGGATCGATTTCGTAGCCGTTTTTCCGGGCGATGGCCCGGGCAGCCGAGACGCTCTCCACATACGACAACAGCAGGCAGGCAAACGCCAGCGAGACAATACCGTCCACGTCCCGGACGCGCAGCGATGGCAGGTGAAACGCGGGCAGACCACGCGGCAAGGCACCGACGACCTTGAAGCCCATCGCACCCAAGGGTGTCAGCGAAAGCAGAACAATCGAAAGCGCCACCACAAACAAGGCGACCGGGCGACCCGGCAGATATTTTTCGCCGAGAATCAGTAGCGCTAGCGCGCCAAGCCCGAAGGCGAGCACGACGAGCTGGGTGTCGGGTAGCTGCCCGATCAGGATCGAGATGCGTTCGAAAAACTGCTCACCGCCGCCTTTTACTCCGAAAAGCTTCGGCAACTGGGTAAGCGCAATGGTCAGCGCGGCGCCCGCCTTGAAGCCTAACAATATGGTTTCGCTAATGAAGTTGACGAGCGAGCTAAGCCGCAAAATCCAGCCGATCAGGCACATGATTGCGATAAGGATCGCGGTCAAGGCGGCAATGGAGGCGCACCGCGCTGGGTCGCCGTCCGCCATTTCCACGACGGTCACCCCAACGAGCATCGAAATGGCCGACGTCGGGCCAATGGCAAGTTGCCGCGAACTGCCGAATAGCGCGTAGAAGAGACCGCCGACGAGGTAGCAGTAGATCCCGTACTGGGCGGGCAATCCGGCGAGCGTTGCGTAAGCCAGCGAAACAGGTATGCCATACGCCGCAAGCGTCACGCCCGCCACCAGATCGGATGATAGCCATCGCACTTTGTAAGCCGGCAGCCATTGCGCCGGCACGAATATCGCGCGCCAGCCGCTTGCAGGGGCGGTTGAGTCAGTACCCGTGACGGGCGCGTGCTCATTTTCCATGGCGTTCTCCTTCCCTCGCCGCTCAACCGGAATGGCGCCGTATCAATCATCTGGATGGTCGGATGAACGCTCACCTCGACTCGCCGACGATTGCGTCCCTTCACGATAAGCAGGCGGCCGCCCGCGCGATTGATGCAGATCAATCGCCGTTCCGCGGCCCAAGGCGGCCACATTGGCGGATGAGTGGCCGCGTAGCGGCACACGCGACGCGACTTAAACCACGCCACATTTACGGAAGGGAGAAACTAATTAATCAGTCCGCTATTCATCTGATTGACTGTGCCGACATTTTCCGGCGCTGCCGGGAGCACCGAAGACGCAATGCGGTTTAGGCTTCCCGCTGGCGCAACTTCCCGATCTCTTCCACGCATTGCCACGCATTGCCACGCTGATCACTTGCAGCCGCCCAATCAACCTGTGTGGGGCGCGGCTTCACGCCCGGCCGGCTGCACCGAGGGACGCGGTCGGCTGGACTGCGTCGATAACAGGACGGGCGCGTCGATGCCGGTCGACGTGGTGAGCCGAACCAGTTCGGCCAGAGATCTGACTTTCATCTTCTCCATGACGCGCGCCCGGTGGATCTTGATCGTTTTCTCCGCCGCACCGAGTTCGTCGGCGACCAGTTTGTTCGGCCGCCCGGCAACCACGAGCGCCATGACCTCGCGCTCACGCGGCGTCAGCGTTTCCAGACGGTGCTGAAGCTCCGTGCGTTGCTCGCGCTGCTCGAACAGGCGGTGCGCGTGCTCGATTGCGCGTGTCGTGGCTTCAAACAGCACACCCGCATCAATCGGTTTCGTCAGGAAGTCCGCCGCGCCCGCCTTCATCGCGTCTACCGCGGTCTGCATGTCACCGTGCGCCGAAACAAACACGATCGGCACGATGCCGTGCAAACGCCGCTGCAGTTCGATGCCGCTCAGGTCGGGCAACTGGAGGTCGAGCAGCACGCATGCGGGGGCGCTGGTCAAATCCGCGTCGTTCAGGAAGTCGCCGGCAGTGCCATAAGCTTGCACGGCGTAGCCCCCCGATCGCAGCAAGCGACTCAGCGCATTGCGTACGTGTTCGTCGTCGTCCACGACGAACACTACCGGAGTAGTTGAGTTCATTTGTGTCGTTTGTCGGCTTGCCCGCGCTGCAACGCCGACTGGCGCGCGGCGTGGGTAGATCGGAACGATGTTGTGATTCCTCAAACAACTCTAGCGTGGGTCCCGGCCATGCAATTGACCTTGATCAATCGAGCGCATACGCCGAGAACCCGCACACGGCTCGCTTGAATCCGATCGCGGTTCCGGACTGTCCGACCAAGGTCCTATTCAGCCTCGAGCCTGGCACTGCTATGCTGGCTCCGCACAGTGCGGGCTAGCGGTAGAGGCGGCCGTGCTTACGGTGCATCTGCCGGCATCTTCGATTGAACCGCGATGAGCAGACGTTCAGCTCGCTGGAGTTGTGGTTGGTCCTGCGCCGCCGCCGTACTCTGGCAGGCGACCCTGGTGCATGCGCAAGAGCTGGAGCCACGCACCTATTCCCCTTCGCCGGTGGGTACGAACTTTATTCTCGCGGGTTATTCGCATGTGAGCGGCGACGTGCTGACCGACCCATCGCTGCCCATAACCGGTGTCAGCGCACGCATCAACAATTGGCTGCTCGGCTATGTCCGCACGTTTGCGCTGGCAAATCACACGGCGTCGATCGGCCTTGTCCAGCCTTTTGTCAGCGGGAATCTGAGCGGACTCGTCATTGGCGCGCCGACGCAAATCCATCGCGCCGGCATGGGCGATATGCAAGTGCGCTTTGCGTTGAACCTGTTTGGCAATCCCCCGCTTGAGCCAGACGTGTTCGCACGCACACCGCCTGCCACGTCGCTTGGCGTGAGCCTGACCGTGCAGATGCCGACCGGCCAATACGTGCCTTCGCACCTCGTAAACGTAGGCAACAATCGTTGGGCGTTCAAACCCGAAATTGGCTTATCGCAACCGTGGGGTGACTGGTTTTTTGAAGCCTCGGTCGGCGTCTGGTTCTTCATGAGCAACACGAACTTCTTCAATGGCCAGATCAGGCGCCAGTCTCCCCTCACGGTCACGCAACTGCACGGCGGCTACAGTTTTCGGCCGGGGCTCTGGCTCGCCATCGATGTCGGCTATGCCCTCGGAGGCGCCACCAGCGTCAACGATGCATCGAGCGGCACGAGCCAAGCGAACGCGCGTGGCGGTGTCACGCTCGCAGTGCCGATCGGTCACGGCTGGTCTGCCAAGCTCGGCTATTCGCGCGGCTTCGTAACCCGTGCGGCGGGGTCTTATCAGATCGTTTCGATCACGGTCCAGTATCGCTGGTTCGATCATTGATCGTTAATAGTTGATCATTGATCCCGCCGAAAGACGGTATCTGTGCGCGATTCGAATGCTCCAATTCGCATTTGACGTTAGCAATTCAGTCACGCGAATCCGGTTTCTGAAAATAAATTGTCACTCGCGTATCGCGATCTTCCGTGCGAGGTCTCACGATTGATATAAGTCAATGGAGAAACGTCTCCTTCCGATACCTTTTGTAGCGGCGATTCACGCCGACCGTCGGCGCAAATCACGTTATCCAACGTCAGCCGAGGCTGATATGAGCACCCTCACACCGGCCAGTGAAACCAGGCCCGCACAGCGCGAACCCGTTCTCCATACCGTCGACCGTGTCTGCGAGCTGTGTTTTGGTCTGTTCATGGCCCTGACCTTCGTCGGCGCCGTCAAGGCGGTCAGTGCCGGCGAAGCCGCAGGGCACAAGATGTTCTTTTCGGCGCTCGGTTGCAATCTGGCATGGGGACTTGCCGATGCCGTCATGTACCTCATCCGCACCCTCGCTGATCGAGGGCAGCGCCTGAAACTGATATTGACCATCCGGCAAACGCGGGATAACGCCATTGCGGTGCACACGCTGCGCGACGCGTTGCCGAAGGCTGTCCAGCCACTGGTCGACGATGCCGAACTCGAGCGCGTTCGTGCGCGCCTTGCGAGCATGCCGACTGTGCCGTCGCGAGCGTCACTCGGGCGTGACGATCTCGTCGGCGCGGTCGGTATCTTTCTGCTTGTGGTGCTGGGTACGTTTCCGGTTGCGCTGCCATTTCTCGTTATCAAAGATATCACTGCGGCGCTGATCACTTCACGCGTGCTCACACTCGCGATGCTATTCGCCGCCGGATATGCACTCGGACGCTACTCCGCTGGGGGCGGAATGAAAGCCGGCCTGTTGATGGTTGCGGTTGGCGTGCTGCTCACGATTGCGATTATCGCGTTGGGTGGATGATCGATGTGAACATCCGAAAGCGGGCTATCTACGCGCACGAAGCAACCTTCATGTTATTCAAATCCGATTCAATTATATAAATCAATAATTCAGCGCAACGAAATTGATTTGCCTTTTACCGCCTATATTCCCGCGCGCGCTTGAAATAGCCGGATTGTTCCATCAACGAGATCGATTGATGAAGATCAATTACCCGAGGCAACCTCAAATCATCATGCTGAATAAACGATTCGTGCTCTCATGAAATTTCGATTCGCCACGCCGGGCACGCTCAATTGAAATCGGCAACAGCCAAGCGCGCAGGAGGCATCCATGTCCGACTCAACGTCTACACCTCGCCCCGCCGCGACGCCCGAGCGCGTTGCAGCGCCCGCCGCCGCCACGAAACTTCGTTTAGGCGCACTCACCGCCCTCGTCGTGGGATCGATGATTGGCGGCGGTATCTTCTCTCTGCCACAGAATATGGCGGTCAGTGCGGATGCCGGTGCGGTGCTGATCGGTTGGGCGATTACCGCGGTCGGCATGCTCACGCTTGCCTTCGTGTTCCAGTCACTGGCGCTGCGCAAGCCCGAACTCGATGGCGGCGTGTACGCGTACGCGAAGGCCGGCTTCGGCGACTATATGGGTTTCGGCTCGGCTTGGGGCTACTGGATCAGTGCCTGGCTCGGTAACGTCGGCTACTTCGTTCTGCTGTTCAGTACGCTTGGTTACTTCTTCCCGGTGTTCGGCGAGGGCAACACGCCGATCTCCATCGTCTGTTCTTCGGTACTGCTCTGGTCGCTGCATTTTCTGGTGCTTCGCGGCATCAAGGAAGCGGCTTACGTCAATCTGATCACCACGGTGGCCAAGATCGTGCCGCTGTGCCTCTTCATCATCCTCTGTGCATTTGCGTTCCGCTCCGGCACCTTCTCAGCCGACTTCTGGGGTCAACTGAATCCCAAGCTCGGCAGCGTGACAAATCAGGTGCGCAACATGATGCTCGTGACCGTGTGGGTTTTCATCGGCATCGAGGGCGCGAGCATCTTTTCGGCGCGCGCCGAGCATCGCAGCGACGTCGGCAAGGCGACCGTCATCGGCTTCGTCGGCGTACTCCTGCTGCTCGTGCTCGTGAATATTCTTTCGCTCGGCGTGATGACCCAGCCGCAACTCGCGGCTCTCCAGAATCCCTCGATGGCCGGCGTGCTGGAGCGCGTGGTGGGCCACTGGGGTGCGATTCTCATCAGCGTTGGCCTCGTCGTCTCGCTCGCCGGCGCGCTGCTTTCGTGGGTGCTGCTGTGCGCCGAGATTATTTTCTCGGCGGCGCGCGATCACACCATGCCGAACTTCCTGCGCAAGGAAAACGCGAAGCACGTGCCGGCCAACGCGCTGTGGCTCACGAACGGCATGGTCCAGATCTTCCTCGTCATCACGCTGTTCTCGAAGGGCACCTATCTCTCGCTCATCTATCTCGCGACCTCGATGATCCTGTTGCCCTACTTCTGGTCGGCGGCCTACGCATTCCTCATCGCAGCGCGCGGCGAGACTTATGACACCGCTGGCGGCGAGCGCAACAACGAGCGCAGCAAGGACCTCGTCGTCGCGCTCATTGCCGTGGTCTACGCGGTCTGGCTCATCTACGCGGGCGGCCTCAAATACGTGCTGCTCTCCGCGCTGCTCTATGCGCCCGGCGTGATTCTCTTCGCGCGGGCGAAGCGTGAAGTCGGCTTGCCCGTCTTCACGACCGTCGAAAAATTCGTCTTCGCCGCGGTACTGCTCGGCGCGCTGATCGCGGCTTTCGGCCTGTACAAGGGCTTTCTCTCCCTGTGATCCTGATTCGAGGAGTCTCAAATGAGTACGGATAACGTCGCCTTTGGCGTCAACTCCGAGGCGGGCAAGCTGCGCAAGGTCATGGTGTGCTCCCCTGGCCTCGCGCATCAACGTCTCACACCCAGCAATTGCGATGAGCTGCTATTCGACGACGTCATCTGGGTCAGTCAGGCAAAGCGCGACCACTTCGACTTCGTGACGAAGATGCGCGAACGCGGCGTGGATGTCCTCGAGATGCATAACCTGCTAACCGAAACGGTGCAGCACCCGGAAGCGCTCAAGTACATTCTCGATCGCAAGATTCGTCCCGAGATGGTGGGCGTCTCGCTCGCCGGCGAGGTGCGTAGCTGGATCGAAAGTCTGGAGCCGCGCCGGATCGCGGAATTCCTGATTGGCGGCGTGGTGGCCGAAGATCTGCCGGACACCGATCAAAGCAAGATCCTCAAGGAGTTCCGCAACTACCTCGGCTATTCGAGTTTCGTGTTTGCGCCGCTGCCCAATACGATCTTCACACGCGACACGACCTGCTGGATCTATAACGGCGTCTCGCTCAACCCGATGTACTGGGCGGCGCGCCGTCAGGAAACGCTGCTGACCACGGCCATCTACCGCTATCACCCGGAATTCGCCAACAAGGACTTTCAGGTCTGGTACGGCGATCCCGACGAAGACCACGGCGCGGCCACGCTCGAAGGCGGCGATGTGATGCCTGTCGGCAATGGCGTCGTGCTGGTCGGGATGGGCGAGCGTTCGAGTCGCCAGGCGATCGGCGCGCTCGCGCAGAACCTGTTTGTCAAGGGCGGCGCGAAGCGCCTCGTCGTAGCAGGGCTGCCCAAGTTGCGCGCGGCCATGCATCTCGACACCGTGTTCAGTTTCTGCGACCGCGATCTCGTGACGATCTTTCCGGAAGTGGTCAACGAGATCGTGCCGTTCTCGATCCGCCCCGACGACAAGAGCCCCACGAAGCTCGATCTGCGCCGCGAAGAAAAGCCCTTTGTGGACGTCGTGGCCGAAGCGCTGGGCTTGAAGAAGCTGCGCGTCGTCGAAACCGGCGGCAACGCGTTCGCGGCCGAGCGCGAGCAATGGGACGACGGCAACAACGTCGTGTGCGTCGAACCCGGCGTGGTAATCGGCTACGACCGCAACACCTATACCAATACGCTGCTGCGCAAAGCCGGCGTGGAGGTCATCACGATCACGGCGAGCGAACTGGGCCGCGGGCGCGGCGGCGGCCACTGCATGACTTGCCCGATCATGCGCGACGCCGTGGAGTATTAACCGATGGCCCACAGGTCGATATCGACCCACTGTCTTTGACCTGATGACCCGCATTTGCGCTGCATTCGAAACGGAGAAACGACATGGCTTTCAACCTGCGCAACCGCAGTCTGCTTAGTCTGATGCACCACAGCACCCGTGAGCTGCGTTATCTGCTCGACCTCTCGCGCGACCTCAAACGCGCCAAATACACGGGCACCGAGCAACAGCACCTCAAGGGCGTCAACATCGCGCTGATCTTCGAAAAGACTTCGACGCGTACGCGCTGCGCGTTCGAAGTGGCGGCCTACGACCAGGGCGCAAACGTCACTTATATCGATCCGACTTCGTCGCAGATCGGCCACAAGGAAAGCATGAAAGACACCGCGCGCGTGCTGGGCCGCATGTACGACGCCATCGAGTATCGCGGTTTCAGCCAGGAGATCGTCGAGGAACTGGCGAAGTTTGCGGGCGTGCCGGTGTTCAACGGCCTCACCGACGAATACCACCCCACGCAAATGCTCGCCGACGTGCTCACGATGCGCGAGCATTCGGACAAGCCGCTCACGCAGATCAGCTACTCGTATCTCGGCGACGCCCGCAATAACATGGGCAACTCCCTGCTGCTCATCGGCGCGAAGCTCGGCATGGACGTTCGCATCGCGGCGCCGAAGTCGCTCTGGCCGCATGACGATCTCGTGGCTGACTGCAAGAAGTTCGCCGAGGAAAGCGGCGCGCGCATCCTGCTGACCGAGGACCCGAAAACCGCCGTCAAAGCGGTGGATTTCGTGCACACCGACGTGTGGGTCTCGATGGGCGAGCCCATGGAAGCGTGGGGAGAACGCATCAAGGCGCTGCTGCCGTATCAGGTGAACATGGCGCTCATGAAGGCGAGCGGCACGCCGCACACGCGCTTCATGCATTGCCTGCCTGCCTTCCACAACAGCGAAACGGTGATCGGCAAACAGATCGCCGACAAGTATCCCGCGCTCAGCGGGGGCGTGGAGGTCACCGAGGAAGTGTTCGAATCGCCGCTGAATCTGGCGTTCGAGCAAGCGGAAAACCGCATGCATACGATCAAGGCGATTCTCGTGTCGACGCTCGCCGACATTTGAGCCTCACCGCTCGACGGCGCACGCGCGCCCGGTTTCACCGAGACAGGTAACTTTGGGAGTCAGACATGCGAATCGTGATTGCACTTGGCGGCAACGCGCTGCTGCGTCGCGGCGAGCCGATGACAGCGGAGAACCAGCGCGAGAACGTGCGCCTCGCGGCCACCCAGATCGCGCAGATCGCGCCGGGCAACGAACTGGTGATTGCCCACGGCAACGGGCCGCAGGTCGGCCTGCTCGCGCTGCAAGGCGAGGCCTGCAAGGACGTGCCCGGCTACCCGCTCGACGTGCTCGGCGCGCAGACCGAGGGCATGATCGGCTACATGATCGAGCAGGAACTCGGCAACCTGCTGCCGTACGAGGTGCCGTTTGCGACCCTGCTCACCCAGGTCGAAGTGGACGCGAACGACCCGGCGTTTCAGCATCCGAGCAAGCCGATCGGCCCGGTCTACACGAAGGAGGAAGCGGAGAAACTCGCCGTCGAGCGCGGCTGGGCCATCGCCCCCGACGGCGACAAGTTCCGCCGCGTCGTGGCGAGTCCGCGACCGAAGCACATCTTCGAAATCCGTCCGGTGAAATGGCTGCTGGAGCGCGGCACGATCGTGATTTGCGCGGGCGGCGGCGGCATTCCAACGCTCTACGGCGAAGGCCACAAGCTGGGCGGCGTGGAGGCCGTGATCGACAAGGATTTGTGCTCCGCACTGCTCGCGCAGGAGTTGCAGGCGGACATGCTGATCATCGCCACCGATGTGAACGCCGCGTACGTCGACTGGAACACGTCGTCACAAAAGGCGATCGCGAGCGCGCATCCCGACGAACTGGAGAAACTGGGCTTCGCGGCCGGTTCGATGGGCCCGAAGATCATGGCGGCCGCGGAGTTCGCGCGCAACACCGGCAAAGACGCCGTGATCGGCGCGCTGGCCGATATCGTGGCGATTACCGAGGGCAAGGCAGGCACACGCGTGAGCACCGGGAAATCCGGACTCGTTTTCTATTGAGCGAAATCGCCGCGCCGGTTTTTGCCTGATCGCTACGAAGATCGCCCCGAAGGTCTCTATTGATCCGCGATCTTCGATGCGATCCTCAAAGCTTCGCGCACGCGCTTCTCAGCGAGCAGCGGTATATAGTCGAAAACCCGTGCATCCTTGCGAAAACGCTCTAACGCTTCGGTGTACATCTGCGCAACGACTTCCTCCGACGTTGCCGTCAACGCGGCGATTTCGCGAATCACGTCCTCGAAATCCTGAGTTTTCATGGTCTCCCCCGTCACGCCGAGCCACCTCCCGTGGCATCCTTGCGCCCGGGCGGCAACGCGTGCCGTTGGTGCGGTTCTCACTGTGCCGGCAAATTCTGGCAGTCCGTTTCGCGCCAATGGGCGACGAGACGTTGTGCCTCCTGCAAGTCGTCCGGATAATAAGGGTCGTCATTCCAGGGTGAGGGGTCGTAGCCCGCTTTCCTCAACGCCGAAAGCTCGCTTTGGCGTTGTGCCTTCGTCGGCGGCGCACTGCTTCCGAGCGCGGCCAGGTCGCGACACTCCGTGGGCGTCAGATGCGGCCCGCCCTGCTGCACGCCGCCGGCTGCGCAGCCCGCGAGCAATATGGCCGACGCAGCAAGCGTCGAACAGCATCTCGGCAAACTTTTCATAGCGTATCTCCACGCAGATCAGCGCGGCTCAAGTGGCTCGATCGGTGCATGCCGGCCGGTCGTGCGCGAATGACGCTTTCATTTTTCTTCTTTGCGATCAGCGGCACGACAATCGGCACACGGGCGCGGCACCTCTTCACGACGACGCCCGACAACGCACGATATCAGGTATTGATTCGCGCTCAAACGCAGATGATCGTGCGCATCCGGCTTCACGGCTCTCCGTGACGAACCAGGGCATCCATGGCGCGAAGCACGACCGGGTCAGCCTTGGCCCAGCTCGATGTCGAGCCGGCGACCATATCGCCGCCGATCGCAAAGATCCGCGCGCTGCGGCCGCCGGCACCGCGTGGCGTGCGTTGCGCAACGTGTACCTCTTCGCAGGCCAGCATCGACTGAAGGGCTTTCTGAATGTCGCGCAAGGCGGCGCCGATTTCCCGCGCCAGTTGCGCGGCCGTTAGCTTGCGGCCGTCCGCCAGCAGCGCGGCAATGTCGCCCGCGAGGCACGGCTGAGCCGTCCAGCGCGCCGCGGCACACGCATCATCCGGCGGCTGATGGCGCACCGGCGTGCTCATGCCGGCGGACGCGAAGTCATCCATTGGAGCGGCGCCAGGGGCGGCTTCGTCGTCCTGATCCGCCAGGAACGCACTTTCGTGATCTGTGCCCCGATTGCTGCACGCACGACAACGCTGATCCAGAATCAGGCGGAGAAAGGGACTGGCGAGCACACGATCGACATCCAGCGCGTCGAAGCGCGCGGCAAGTGCGCGTCTGACCGCCTCCCAGTCGTCGAGCGCGCCGCTGTCCGACAGCAGAAATGCCATCTTGCGGATCGTCTCGCGACGCTGAAGCTTATCCGCACTCTCGTACTTTTTCATATCGCCTCGCTTGCATGGGGGGAGCGAGCAACCTCCGGCATGGCGTTGCCGCGCGGGAACGAGGGTTGAACCATCAGGCTATGCGCGAAACAGGGCGTGCGCTATGGGACTTTCGTCCGATAAGGCGGGCATTTCGTTACGCGCCTTCGCGAGCGGCGCAGGCGCTTTCGAGGTTGGCTTTTTTCGATTTCGCGTCGTCGCCGTCGCGCGACACGATTGGCGTTTTGCAGGTTTTTCGCATGATACACAGCACCCAAGCCGGGGACCGCGTCGCCTGCGTCAAGCCGACTTACGCGCGATCTCGCGCCGGTTATCGGACCAAAGTCCGATACACGCGGTCGGCCTGCGCGTATAGGCTGAAGGGAGTCAAAGTACGACGGCGAGTACGACGGCGCGCATCACGATCGCTCCCGTTGCCCTCCTGCGCGTTTGCGGCGTGCATGTCGAGCGTCGTGTTGCGTCAAGCTCCCCTCTGCACGCCGAGCATGCCGATGAAATCGTTCGAATACACCAGCAGGGCATCGATTGACGCGTGACGGCATCCGTCGATGCGAGCCGCCAGCACCGCCATCCACTCGATGAGGTACGTCTTATGGCATTCGCCCTTTTGCTTGCGGTCTTTCTCGCCTCGACGGGCGTACTCGTCGGCGGCGCGATAAACCGACCTGCCCAGCAGGAAACCGCGCCAGCCGCCGATATGCGACCTGCCGCGAGTGCGGCCACGGCTTCGCAGTCGTCGATCGATGGGCAGCCGAGGATGACGCAGTCCAAAGACGACTCCGCGCCAGCCGTGAAATTGACCCGTCTGTAAGCGCGAGGCGCGTCTGATCGATCGTATCGATCGTTATCAATGGTCTCCTCGAACGCGTCGCCGGCGCGCCCGGCCGGGCATCCTGGCGATATGACCGTGCATTCTGAAGCGCAGCGCCTCGCGCGGCGACCGCCTGGGCGCGAACGGCGCCGCCGTCAACGCGGCGATGTCGGCGACCAGCGCGGCGAATCCACTCAGTACGGCATGCATCGCGGTTTTGTCCGAAGCTTGAGTCAGAGTTCGTCGATCCAGATTACGCGCAACCAGGCGCCGGCGAAATAGGACCTTGGTCCGATTGCCTCGCACCGGCCGCCAGGCTTTCGCCAGGCTTCCGGCAGCCTCGTTCGGTTTTACGACGAGCTTCTGATCGGCCGCCGTGCTCCGACAGAATTGCCGGGAATGCTATGGGACCAAAGTCCAATTGCCCCGCTGTCCCGCGCGCGGCACGATCCGAAAGTGAGGACGCGCCACCGGGGAAACGGGCGCGGCCGTCTTGCGTCGGCACCGATTCCGTGGCGACCCGGCAGGAGAAGAACCGATGCTTCTAACACCGTCCACCCAGCGGGTTCTGTCCAGAGCGCTGCTCGACGTGCTGATTCGCGCCTCGCTCATCGCTGTGCTGGCCATCGTTTGCTTCCGCATCTTCGTCCCGTTTCTCAATCTGATGGTGTGGGCGCTGATTCTTGCGATCACGCTCTATCCGCTGCAGATCCGGCTGCGCCGTTCGATGCCGGGCCGCGACGGCCTGATCGCCACGCTGATCGTCTTCGGCGCGTTTGTCATCGTGATCGTGCCGACCTATCTGCTGGGCGTGGCCGTCGCCGAATCGATCGACAACGCGATGGCCGTGTTCAAGAGCGGCCGCGTCCACGTGCCGCCGCCGGACGAGTCGGTGCTGAACTGGCCGTTCGTCGGCAAGCGGGTCTACGACATCTGGCTCCAGGCGTCCACGGACATCGCGGGCCTCGCGCAGAAGTACGCACCGCAGTTCCGGGACGCCGGCCGCGCGCTGCTCGGCACCGTGACCGGCCTGGGCATGGGCATGCTGGTGTTCTTCGCGGCGCTGATCGTGTCCGGCATCCTCATGGCCTATGGCGAGAAAGGCCACGAGAGCGCCGTGCAAATCGCCTCGCGCATCTCCGGCCCGGACAACGGCGTGCAGATCACCGATCTCTGCACCGCCACGATTCGCGCGGTGGCGCAGGGCGTCGTTGGGATCGCGTTCATCCAGATGCTGCTGATCGGCGTCGGCTTCATCGTCAAGGGCATTCCCGGCGCGGGGCTGCTCGCGCTCGCCGTGCTGATGATCGGCATCATGCAGTTGCCGGCCACGCTGATTACCGTGCCCGTGATCATCTTCGTCTTCGTCACCGAAGGCGTCAGCACGGCGGCCATCGTGTTTTCCGGCTACGTGTTCGTCGCCGGTCTCGTCGACAACGTGCTCAAGCCCCTGTTGCTCGGGCGCGGCGTTGCGGTGCCGATGCCCGTCGTGCTGATCGGCGCGCTCGGCGGCATGGTGTCGGGCGGCGTCATCGGGCTGTTCATCGGGCCGGTGATGCTCGCGGTCGGCTACCAGCTTTTCTGGCGCTGGGTGAGGGATCAGCCGCAGTTCCGGACGCAGGACGCCGGGGAGGACCAAGCGCCGGACCTCTCGCCGATAACCGTGCAGACTCCCGCGCAGACTCCGACGCCTTGCGCCTCGCAAACGCGCCCGCCACAGGCGCCGGATCAGCAGCCGTGACGCTGCGCTGACCACGGCGGGTGACGCGTCATGCGCACCCATTCACGCTGGCGATGTTGCCCGGCGTGGAAACCCTCAACTTCCATGCGTTCACCGCGATGACGGCGTCGTGCCCACCTCGACCTCCGGCTGCCTCGCTGCATCGGCGACGTCGTGCCCGGCCTGCCCCGATCCGGTGCTGACGGGCCTGTTCCTGACGGCCTCCGTGCGTGCCGTGCAGGAAGCCGCCCATCGCGCGAGCGAGCGGCATGGGCAGCATCGAGCGGATAAGCGCCGATATGAGCGCAACCGGCACGCACGCGTGTGTGAATAGCGATCAGCAATCGGCAATCGGCAATCCGCAATCCGCAATTAGCGGCTCGCGGCACCGGCAAGCGCCGGGGCGCCCGCCTGCGTCTGCGCGGCTTCGGTCGCCGACGCGCCACTTGCGGGCGCGGGCATCGTCATGCGCTCGGCGTGCGTCACCCAGCCGCCGCCCATCGCCTTGTAGAGACTGACGTAATACGTCAGCACCGCCGACTCGGTTTGCGTGTGCGTCAGTTGCGCGTTGAAGAGACTGCGCTCCGCATCGAGCACCTCGATATAACTGGTGTAACCCGCGTCATAACGCTTGCGCGCGAGCCGCGCGTAGACCGCCAGCGCATCGACCTGACGTCCCTGTGCGACCAGTTCGCCCTGACTTTTCTGCAAGGCGATCAGTGCGTCCTCGACCTGCTGCAACGCTTTCTGCACCGTATCGAGATACGTGTACAGCGCCTCCTGCTCGCGCGCTTCGGCCAGATGCACCTGCCCGGTGATATTGCCGCCGGTGAACAGCGGCTGCGCGATCGCGCCGCCCACCGACCAGATATAGGCCGGCCCGGTCAGCAGGCTCGAAAACACGGCGCTCGCCGAGCCGATCATCCCCGACACCGAAAGGTCCGGAAAATACAGCGCACGCGCCGCGCCGATGCGCGCATTTTCGGCGATGAGGTTCTGCTCCGCCGCGAGCAGATCGGGCCGCCGCGACAGCAGATCGGACGGCACGCCCGCGGGCACGGCGGGCAGCGCGATGGCGCGCAGTTCGCGTCCGCGCGGAATCGGACCGGGGTTCTGCGCGAGCAGCACCGACAGCGCGTCCTCCTGCTGGCCGATCTGCATCTCGATCACCGGAATGGTCGCCTGCGCGGCCTCGTATTCCGACTGGCTCTGTGCCAGTTCCATCTGCGAGACGACGCCGTGCGAGAAACGCAGCGTGAATACCCGCACGGAATCGGCGCGGCTCGCGGCCGTCGCCTGCGCGATCTCCAGTTGCCGGTCGAGGCTGCGCAGATTGATATAGGACCCCGCCACCGCCGCCACCAGCGTGAGAATGGTCTCGCGCCGCCCTTCCTCGGTCGCGGCGAGATCGGCGCGCGCAGCCTCGGTCAGCCGGCGCGTGCGCCCAAAGACATCGAGATTCAGCGTCGCGCTGAGCGTCGGCGAAAACGCGTTGTAGACCGGATCGATGCCCGGCTGCAACGGCAAGCCGCCAATCTGCGAGACGCGCTGACGCGAAGCCGTGAAGCCCGCGCCCACCTGCGGGAAGAACGCCGAGCGCGTGATCTGCACCTGCGCGGCGAATTCGTCGATGCGCGCCGCCGCGATCTTCACGTCGCGATTGCGTTCGAGCGCCGTGGCGATCAGTTGATCGAGCACGGGTTCCTGAAACTGCTCCCACCAGACCGTATCGGCGACTTCGAGCATTTCGCCGCTCGCAAACCGGTATGTCGCGGGTACCTCGACGTTGGGCCGCACGTAGTCCGGGCCGAGCAGGCAGGCGTTCAGCGCGAGCGCCAGCAGCGGCACGAGCCGGCGCGCGACGATGGGCGCATGTTTGGGCGCAGGAACGGGCCCATGAGCGGACGCGCGCATGTCAATCGTCTCCACGCGGCGCGGACGGCGTGCCTTCCGGCGCGCCCGCCGCGCCGCCCGAGGCATTGCCCGCCGGGTTGCCCGAGGAATTACCCGAGGCATTGCCCGAAGCGCCGCCCGACGCATCGCCTGAGCCCGGCGCCGCCGTGCCCTTGCTTTGGCGCGACGACATCGTTTCGAGCAGGTAATAGAACATCGGGATAAAGAACACGGCGATCACGGTCGCGCCCAGCATGCCGCCGATCACGCCGGTCCCGATCGAATGGCGGCTGTTGGCCGACGCCCCCGTGGCGATCGCGAGCGGCACGCAGCCGAGAATGAACGCGAGCGAGGTCATGACGATCGGCCTCAAGCGCTCCTCGGAGGCGACGATCGTCGCGTCGAGCACCGAGGCGCCGCCCTCGCGGTTCATTACCGCGAACTCGAAGATCAGGATCGCGTTCTTCGCCGCGAGCGCGACCAGCATCGTGAGCCCGATCTGAAAGTAGATGTCGTTCTCAAGGCCGCGCAGCAGGATCGCGAGCAAGGCGCCGAACAGCGCGAACGGCACGGCCATCAGCACGCCGATCGGCAGCGACCACTTCTCGTATTGCGCGGCGAGAATCAGGAACACCATGATGAGCCCGAACACGAACACCGAGCCCGAGGTGCCGCCCGACTTGCGCGCCTCGTAGGCTTCGCCGCTCCACGCCACGCCGAAGCCGTTGGGCATCGCCGCCGCGATTTCTTCCAGCGCGCCGATCACCTGCCCGGAGCTGTAGCCCGGCGCCGCGTTGGCCGTGACGAGCACCGCCGGAAAATTGTTGAAGCGCGTGAGCAGGTCCGGCCCGGTCACGTAGCGGTAATTCGCCACGGCGCGCAGCGGCACCATCGTGTCGGTCTTGCTGCGCACGTAAATGCGGTCGAGATCGTCCGGGCGCAGGCGCGTCGTCGGATCGGCCTGCAAGATCACCTGCCACAGACGGCTCGATCGGTTGAACTGCGAAACGTAGAGCGAACCGAACATGGTCTGCATCGCGCTATAGACGTCTTCCACCGGCACGCCGAGCGTTTCGGCGCGCTCGCGGTCCACGTCGACGAGCAGTTGCTGCGAATTCGGATTGAAGGTGGTCGTCACGCGCGCAAGCTCGGGCCGCTGCCGCGCCTTCGCGACGAACTCGCGCACCACTTCCGCGAGTTGCGTGATGGTCGCGTCGCCCTTGCTCTGGATCCACACCTCGGTGCCGCCCGTGGTGCCCAGGCCCGGAATCGAAGGCGGATTGACCGGAATGACAATCCCCTCCTTGATCGACGACAGCGCCTTGTACGCGTCGACCAGCACCGCGCGCGCATTCTGCGTACTCGCGTGACCCGACGAATAGCGCTCGTCGAAACCCTTGAGCCCGACAAAGAACGTGCTCGCGTTGTTCTTGTTCTGCACGTCGAGCAGGCTGTAGCCATCGACGGTGGCAATGCCGCTCACCGCGTCCTGCTTCATGAAATACCCGGCCACCTGATCCGAAACCGCGCCCGTGCGGTCGAGGCTCGCGGCGTCGGGCATGGTCACCGCACCGAGCAGATAGCCCTGATCCTCGGGCGGCAAGAAAGCGGAGGGAATGGTCTTCATCATCACGACCGCGAGCGCGATCATCCCCGCGAACAGCAGCAGCGCGAGCACCCAGCGCCGGATCGCGATATGCACGAACCCGACATAGCCCCGCGTCATGCGCCCGAAAGCGTTCTCGAACCAGCGGAAAAAACCCTTCTTTTCATGGTGCGAGCTACTCAGCAGAATCGCCGCGAGCGCCGGGGACAAGGTCAGCGCCACGATGCCCGAAATCACCACCGAGATCGCAATCGTGATGGCGAACTGCTTGTACAACTGCCCGGTAATGCCGCTCACGAACGCCACCGGCACGAACACCGCGCAGAGCACGAGCACGATCGCGATCACCGGCCCGGCCACTTCGTCCATCGCGCGCTTGGCGGCTTCCTTCGGCCCGAGCTTGTGCACCGTCATGTTGCGCTCGACGTTCTCGATCACGACAATCGCGTCGTCGACCACGATACCGATCGCCAGCACCATGCCGAACAGCGTCAGCATGTTGATCGAGAAGCCGAGCAGCGCCATGCCCATCGCCGTGCCGACGATCGACACCGGCACGGCCAGAATCGGAATCAGCGTCGCGCGCAGACTTTGCAGGAACACGTACACGACGATCACGACCAGCACGAGCGCCTCGAAGAACGTGTGCACGACGTCCGAGATCGAAGCGCGCGTGAACTCGGTCGTGTCCATCGCGATCTTGTAGTCGAGCCCTTCGGGGAACGACTGCTTGAGTTCGGCGAGCGCGGCACGCACCTGCTTCGACACGTCGAGCGCGTTCGCGCCCGGCTGCTGGTAGACCGCGATAATGGTGGCCGGCTTGCCCTGGTAGCGGCTGCGGATCGAATAATCCTTCTGCCCGAGTTCCGCGCGGCCCACGTCCTGCAGCCGCACAATTGCCGCGCCTTCGCTGCTCGCGCGCAGGATGATGTTGTCGAAATCGCCTGGCTGGGCCAGCCTGCCCGGCGTGGTCACCGCGAACGACTGCTCGACTTTCGAGCCCGTCGGCGACTGCCCGATACGTCCCACCGCAAACTGCTGGTTCTGGTTCTGCACCGCCCGCTGCACGTCCGCCACCGTGATGCCGAGCTGCGCCATGCGGTCAGGCTTGAGCCAGACCCGCATCGCATAATCCGGTGTGCCGAAGATACTCGACTGGTTCGCGCCGGGAATGCGCTTGAGCGCGTCCAGCACATAGATGTTCGCGTAATTCGCGATATAGGTGCTGTCGTAGCGCTCGTCGGGCGAATAGATCGCAATCACCATCATGAACGCCGACGACTTCTTCTGCACCTGCACGCCCTGCGCCTGCACCGATTGCGGCAACTGCGGCAAGGCGAGATTGACGCGGTTCTGCACGTCGACCTGCGCGAGCTGCGGATTGGTGCCGATCTCGAAGAACGCGTTGACAGTCAGATTCCCCGTCGACGAACTCGACGAGTTCATGTAGATCATGTTGTCCGCGCCGTTCACCTGCTGCTCGATCGGTGCGGCGACGTTGTTGGCGACCACGTCCGCGCTCGCGCCGGGATACGACGCGGTGATCGTGATCTGCGGCGGCGTGATGTCCGGGTATTGCGCGACCGGCAGCGCCAGCATGGTCAGCGTGCCGCCGAGCGTGATGACGATCGAAATGACCGACGCGAAAATCGGCCGGTCGATGCAGAAGTGCGAGATGCTCATCGTCAACGCCCTTCAGTTTTCAGTTGGCCGAGGCGGTCGCCGAAGCCGAAGCCGAAGCCGGCGCCGACCCCGTGGCCGCGGCGGGATTCGCCACGATCTTCAGCGGCGTGTCCGCGACCACGCGGATTGCACCGTCGACCACGACGCGCTCGCCGTCTTTCAGGCCATCGAGCACGAACCAGTCGTTGCCGTGCCATTCGCCGACCTCGACCACGCGCTGGCTTGCCTTGTCGTCTTTATTCACGACCCAGACGAAGTGACTCTTCGCGCCCTGAAGCACCGCGCGTTGCGGCACGAGAATGGCGTTGGGCCGAATCGCGCCCGAGACCCGCGCGCGCACGAACTGGCCGGGGCGCAGCGTGCCGTCGGGATTGGCAAAGACCGCGCGCACGAGGAAGGAGCCCGTTTCGGTGTTGAACGCGGGATTGGCGAAATCGATCGCGCCGCGCCCCTTGTACACCGAGCCGTCCGCGAGTTGCAGCGACACCGCAAACGCACGGTTCGCCGGAAAGCGCAATGTTCCCGCTGCGATCTGATCGCGGTAGCGCAGTTGCTGGTTCTCCGAAATGCTGAAGTTGACCCACATGGGGTCCAGTTGATAGACGTAAGTCAGCAAGCCGTTTTGCGTGGACGTCACATAGCTGCCGTCTTGCTGCCGCGCGAAGCTCGATAGCCCGTTCAGCGGCGACTTGATCGTCGTGTAGCTGAGATTCAGTTCGGCGGTATCGACCTCGCCCTGCGCGGCAATCACCGCGGCGCGCGACTGCTTTTCGTTGCCGATCGCGTCGTCGAGATCCTTCTTGCTCAACGCATTTTCCTGCGCCAGCGGTCTCACGCGCGCCAGATTCGCCTTCGCCACTTCCAGTCGCGCCTGCTGCTGCGCCAGTTGCCCCTGCGCCGTGCGCAACGCGGCTTCGAACGGCTTGGGATCCATCTGGAACAGGGTCTGCCCCACCTTGACCAGCGATCCTTCCACATACATGCGGCGGTCGAGAAAGCCGTCGACGCGCGAGCGTATCTGCACTTCGCGCGAACTCTGGGTCTGCGCGGTAAATTCGAAATCGACCGGCGTATCGTGGGGCGCCACCGTTGTCACCGTGACTTCAACGGGCGCGGCGGCCGCCACCGCCGGCTTCTTGCTGCAACCGGCGCCGGCTACGACGAACGCGAGCGCGGCACCGACGACAACCATCGACCCGACGCCTTTCGCCACGTCCCCGCCTGGCGCCGTTCGCCATGGCAGCGGCGGCTTCTGATGCCTGCAAGCGTGCGCCATGATTGCCTCAGGTTGATCTCGTAAGTTCCGCTTTCGAGCTGGAATTGGAAAGGACGCGCCGTGATGGCCTGCACGACGGATCAGGCAATGGGCCGCCGCCGGAAAATGGCACTGCCCAACGAAGCCGTGGACGCGTCGCCGATTCGACCAGATTCAGTATGGCGACGCGCCCTGGCGCGAACAATCGGACTTTGGTCCTAGCCCGCGCAAGCGTGCAACGGGCAGCACGGCATCGCGCGAGCGCGCGGCGGCAGGCCATAGGACCAAGGTCCTATGGTGCCGCCCCGGAACCACGGTTCATGCTCTCAGCCATGACCGTCGCGAGCCGTCGCCGCGACGCCTCGCCGTCGAACAGGAAGGGTTTTCTGGGAGCGCACGATGTCTGGATCGTCGAGACATGCAAAACGGCGCACTGCCAAGGCGGAAGCGAAAGCGCAACGGCAGGCCGAAGCGAAGCGCGAGGCAACATCCGCGGCAAAGCCGGACGCGAGCGCAACGGAAAAGATGAGCAACAAGGCCTATTTGAAGGAGCTGTTCCCGCTCCATGTCGAATTGGCGCACTTGCAGCAATGGGTCGTGGCGAGCGGCGCGAAAGTCTGCATCGTTTTCGAAGGTCGCGATGGCGCGGGCAAAGGCGGCACCATCAAGGCGATCACCGAGCGCGTGAGTCCGCGCGTGTTCCGCATCGTGGCGCTGCCCGCGCCCACCGAGCGCGAAAAGAGCCAGATGTATGTGCAACGCTATCTCCCTCACCTGCCCGCGGCGGGCGAGGTCGTGATCTTCGATCGAAGCTGGTACAACCGCGCGGGTGTCGAGCGCGTCATGGGCTTCTGCTCGCAAAAGCAGGCCGAAGAATTCCTCGCAGCGGTGCCGCTGGTCGAGAAAGCCATCATTGCGTCGGGCATCATACTCATCAAGTACTGGCTCGAAGTCAGTTCCGACGAACAGACGCGCCGCCTCGAAGGCCGCATTCACGACGCGCGCAAGACCTGGAAGCTGTCGCAGATGGACCTCGATTCGTATAGCCGCTGGTACGACTATTCGCGGGCGCGCGACGAGATGTTCGCGAAGACCGATCTCGACTTTTCGCCCTGGTATGTGGCTCGCTCCGACGACAAGCGGCGGGCGCGGCTCAACATCATCACGCATCTGCTCGCCACGATTCCCTATCGCAAGGTGCCGCGAGAGAAGGTGGTGTTGCCGCGCAGGCAGAAGGCGTCGGGCTACGTCGATCCCGAACACCCCTGCAAGCGCGTGCCGGACGCGTTCTAGACGCGCCGCGCGCGGCGAATCCGGAGACCGAAGATGAGCGAACTATGGATTGGAAATGTCGACGCGGACATTTCGTCGGACGAGATCAACGCGTTTCTCGGCCGATACGGCTGTCCGCCGTTCGACGAGATCCAGCGCGTGCCCGGCACCGGCGAGCGTCCCGCCGTGATCCTGACTTTCAACAAACTCAGCGCCGAAGCCCTGCGCAAGCTTCAGCCGCGCATTCACAACATCCTCTGGAACAACCGGACCATCGTCGTGCAGGTCATGCCGCCGAAGCGCGAAGATTGAATGCGCGATGCACGAATGCCGCGTGACGTGACACCGCTCGCGGGCAACGCGGTGGTTGACTGGCCGCATCGCGCGCCCATGCGCTGCTTGTGCGCCACCTGTACGCGATCCGTGCGTTCAGGCGAACCGACGCCCTTCCGCAGAGCCCGCGAGTGCGTCGCCACGCTCCGCCGCCGGACTGTCGAGGTCGGCGCGCTCGGCAAGCCGGACCAGATCCGCGAGCGAGCCGGCCCGCATCTTTTCCATGACGCGCGCGCGATGGATCTTGATGGTCTTCTCCGCCGCACCCAGTTCATCGGCGACGAGTTTGTTCGGCCGCCCCGCGACCACCAGCGCCATGACTTCGCGCTCGCGCGGCGTCAACTGCGCGACACGGCGCTGGATTTCCGCGTTCTGCGCGCGCTGTTCGAACAATTGCCGCGCAAGCGCGAGCGCGCGCTCGACCGCCTCGAGCAACGGCGCCTCGTCCACGGGCTTCAGCAGAAAATCCGTGGCGCCGGCCTTCATCGCGGCGATGGCGGCGCGCGCGCCGACATGGCCCGAGACGAAGATGGTCGGCACCCTGCACGGCAGCCGGCGCTGCAGCGCGATGCCGCTCAGATCGGGCAAGCCGAGGTCGAGCAACAGGCACGCGGGCTGGCTCGTCAGATCGGCGCATGCAAGGAAATCGCCGGCGCAGCCGAAGGTCTGCACGACGTAGCCCGCCGAACCGAGCAGACGACTGAAGGCCTTGCGGATCGGCTCGTCGTCGTCGACGACGAACACGAGAGATTGGGGTGTGTTCATAGAGGCTCGTGCGCGCCGCTATTCGTGGTCGCGCCCTCCGCAGGTAGCTCGAATTGAAAGGTCATGCCGCGTTCACGATTGCGCTCGGCCCACATGTGGCCGCCGTGCCCCATGACGATAATGCGGCTGATCGACAGGCCCAGCCCCAGACCGTTCGGTTTCGAGGTCGAAAAGGGCTTGAACAGCGTGGCCATCTGCTCGTCGCTGACACCGTCGCCGCAGTCGCGTATCGCAATACGAACGCCACGCCCGCCCGGCGCCGCGCCGACACTGACGAACACCGTGCGCTCGGCGGGCGCCATGCCCTGCATGGCGTCGAACGCGTTGAGAATCAGATTGACGAGCACCTGCTGAAGCTGCACGGCGTCGCCACGCAGCATCGGCAAGCCATTCTCGATATGCGAACTCAGCGCAACGTGGCGTTCGCGCGCACGGCGGTGCAGCAGTTGCATGACATCGCGCACGAGACAACCCATGTCGATCGCGCTCAATTCGCTCTGCTCGCGCTTGCCGAACTGCCGCATCTTGCGGATGATCGCGTGCGCTCGTGTGCTATCGGAAACAATCTCGTCGAGCAACTCGAGCATCTCTCCGATGTTGGGCGGCGTGCTCGCCAGAAAGCGCCTGGCCGCCTGCGCGTTGCTCAGAATGGCGGTGAGCGGTTGATCGACTTCGTGCGCGAGCGCCGCCGCCATGTCGCCGACGTCGGACGCCTGATCGTGATGCATGAGCGCCTGACCGGCGCGACGCACGCCGGGCTCCTGAGCGCTTGCGACGTCGCCCGCGTCGCCTTCATCGCCCTCGCCGCACAGCGCGTCGATCACCAGCACCGCGTACGGCCTGCGCTCGATTGCAAACGAAACGGAACTGGTGACCTGCGCGGCGCGCTGACTGCCATCTCTTTTGCGCACGACCGCCGGGCGCGTCGTACTGCCGGGCGCGCCGCGCATCACCCACGACGTGCCGACAGGCTCGGCGATATCCGTGTCTTGCGACGGCAGCACCAGCATGTCCAGCGGCAACACGCTCAATTCCGCCGCCGAATAACCGAACAGCAGCGCGGCTCGCGCGTTGGCGACGACGATCGTTCCCTGCTCGTCGACCGCCAGCGCGGCGGACGGCATCACGTCGATCATGCCGCGCAACATGGGTGGCGCCGACTGGTCCGGCAATGCCCGCTGTGTCAGCCGCCCGGTAACAGCGGAAAGCCACGAAAGCCAGTCATCGCGACCCTGCCCCCGGCCCGTGAGCCTGAATGTGCGCTTTCCGTTCCCCACGTTCTCTCCGTACATGGTGCCCTCCGAACGCGCGATCTGGATGGGATTTGCGACGCCGCCCATAATTCATCAGCTGTCCTGACAGCAATTCAGCCTGACGCAAATACCCGATGCAACGATGCGCGAGATCTCTCCAGAACCTGCATGCTGGCCGCGATATTCACGAGTTCACAACGGTGACCAACGGCTTCTTCTTGATGTGCGGTGAATCGGTCGCCCGCACGTGGCAAATGACGTACTGAAACCGGCACGGCTTGACATGCGAATGTCGCTCGTCACGACACCACCTGAATGGGAGTTGCACTGACTATATCGAGACAGTACGGGTAAATTATACGAAAGAAATCATGCCACCCACCGACTTATTTTAAATTTCGGTAATTTTTTTAGTTCTGTGTGTTAATTGCATCACTTTACGGACGGGCGATTAATACCTGATGCGCTTACATGACGAACAAATGACGGAAATGGAGCAATCGATAAAATATTTGCAAACCATGTTCCGCCATCCATTTAACTGCGCGCTAATGAGATTGTCCCGGCGACGACGCTGGAACGCTGCCGCCCGTATCTTTCTGCTGACCTGAATTCGCGTCCTGCGAATGCTTGCTGGTTCTGGCTTTTTCCCCCGCTTTTCGTTGTGCGTCCTGCATTTGTTTCATTCCCGGCGATCCGGTCTGCCCATAGACTGGCACGATGCCGATCGACGCAATGACGACGGTCGCCAGCAGTCTTCGACTTGTACAGGTCATGATCATGATTCTCACCTCGATTGTTGAACATTGCGATACACCACATTGCGTTTTATTAGCTTCATTAAGTCGCCGCACCGTTGTCGCCGCGCAATCCGGGTTTATACGCAAACAACTTCAATACCGCTCATTCTGAAACACCTCTCCATTGGCCGGCGAATACCCGAATTCTGAAACGTCATTCCGCTTTTTCTCTGCTGGCACACCAACATTCATTTGCGTGCTCGCACAAATAGTCAATAGGACTCTGGTCCGATTGCCCCCGCCACGCGCGACGACAAAACTAGGCGAATAGCCCTTCCTGGCCGCGTCGCGTGGCGTTCTTCGCATTGGCAGGTTCGGCTGGGCATCGGGAGGAGCGGCGATGACTTCGTGGACTGAACGAATCTACGGCGTGATCCGCTTGCTGATGCTCGCGTTCGTGAGCGCGGCGCCATACGCGGCGCTCGCGCAAAACCCCGCGCCGCCCGCGCCATACAAACCCGAAGAGATCGAGGCGCTGGTGGCGCCAATCGCGCTTTATCCCGACTCGGTGCTCTCGCAGGTGCTGATGGCGTCGACTTATCCGCTGGAAATCGTGCATGCCGCGCGCTGGTCGAAAGAGCACCCGAAGCTCAAGGGCAACGAAGCCGTCAAGGCGGTTCAGGATCAGCCGTGGGACACGAGCGTGAAATCGCTCGTGGCGTTTCCGCAGATCCTCGAGCCGATGAACGAAAAAATCGACTGGACGCAAAAACTCGGCGACGCTTTTCTCGCCCAGGAAAAAGACGTGCTGGCCGCCGTGCAGCGATTGCGCGCGCGCGCCAGGGATGCGGGCAACCTCAAGTCGAGCGAGCAGCAGCAGGTGATCGTCGAGCAGCCGCCTCAGCAAGGCGGCCCGACGATCGTGCGTATCGAGCCCACCAATCCCCAGGTCATCTACGTGCCGGCCTATAACCCGACCGTGGTGTACGGCGCGTGGAGCTATCCGGCGTATCCGCCGTATTACTGGCCGCCCTCGCCCATGTACTACCCCGGCGGCGCGCTGATGACGGGCTTCGCATGGGGCGTCGGTCTCGCGGCGGCGGGCGCGCTCTTCGGCAACTGCAACTGGGGCGGCGGCGATGTCAACATCAACGTCGACAAGGCCAGAAACGTGGATCGCAGTTTCAATCGCACCAATGTCGAAGGCGGCAAGTGGAAACACGATCCCGGCCATCGTCAGGGCGTGTCGTACCGCGACAACGCCACGCGCGAGAAGTTTTCGCGTGACGTGCCGGGCGGCGCCGGACGGCGCGACTATCGCGGCCGTGGAGACGTCGGCGGCGCCGGTGGCGCGGGTGGCGCCGGACGGCCGGGTGGCGTCGGCGGTGCCGGTGGCGCAGGGCGGCCGGGCGGCGTCGGCGGTGCTGGCAGCGCAGGCGGTGCAGCAGGCATCGGCGGCGCCGGGCGGCCGGGAGGCGCGGGCGATGCAGGTGGCATCGGCGGCGCGGGCGGACGCGACGGTGCATTTCAGGGCGTCGGTGGCGGCGGCGCCACGCAACGCGATATCAGCCGCGGCACGTCGAGCATGCAGTCGTCCAGCTTCAATCGCGGTGGCGGCGCCAGCACCCGCAGCAGCGGCGGCGGCATGCGCGGCGGCGGTCGTGGTGGCGGCAGACGCTAGACGCCAGGGAGCCCTCCCATGAAACCAGCCATGAACGACCTGTCCAGCCTTCGCGTCCTGCCCGGCCTCCTCGCGGCGGCGTCGGTGACGGCGGCGCTCGCTCTCGTGCCGACGCAGCCGCTCGCTGCCGCGGCGCAAGCCTCGTTCGCCTCGCCCGAAGCCGCCATGAACGCATTCGGCGAGGCCGTCTCCCGCAACAACGAAACCGAATTGCAGACGTTGTTCGGCGCCGATTTCCGGCGTCTGGTGCCACCCGAAGGCGCGCAGATCCGCGCGCGCTTCCTCGAGGAATGGCAGGTCGCCCACTCGGTCCGGACCGACGACAGCCACCGCGCGCATATCGCAGTCGGCGACGACGGCTGGACCTTCCCCTGCCCCCTCGTCAAAGGCGGCCACGGCTGGCATTTCGATATGGCCGCCTGCGCGGAGGAAATGCGCATCCGGCGCATTGGCCGTAACGAACTCGCGGCGATCCAGACCCTGCTCGCGATCTACGACGCACAGCGCGAGTACGCCTCGTCGTATCACGACGGCAACGACACCTACGTGTACGCGCGCCGTCTCGCGAGTTCGCCGGGCAAGCAGGACGGCCTCTACTGGCCGACCGCCGCGGGCGCCGAACCCAGCCCGCTCGGCGAGGAATTCGCCGCCGCCAGCGCGCGCAATGTGCGCGGCACGGGCTATTACGGCTATCGCTACAGGCTGCTCACCTCGCAGGGACCGCACGCCCCAGGCGGCGCCTACGGCTACCTCGTGCGCGGCCAGTTGTTCGGCGGCTTCGCCGTGGTGGCGTGGCCGGTCAGATACGGCGACACCGGCATCAAGACCCTCCTCGTCAGCCATGACGGCCAGGTCTACGGACGCGACCTGGGCCCCGATACCGCGACCCAAGCGGAAGCGATGACGTCGTTCGATCCGGGCCCTGGCTGGGCCAAAGAGAAAGACACGGAGCAGGATGCGGGCGACGTCACGCAGAAACAGAAGGCCGCGCCGTAATGTCGTCGGCGATCCCACCGATCACATCCTGCGCGCCAGTCACGGCGGGGGCTGCTTCACCTGTCCGGCGGCCGGATCGCGGCCCGCGTCGCCGAGCCAGGCGTCGACCGCGCTGCCCACGGTCGGATGAAAGTGCGTATCGCCGAGCAGATCGAGCAGTTCGAAGCGCCTGAGCTTGTCGCGCACCGGGTCCTTCATCTCGGCGAAATGCAGCGCGATGCCGCGTCGATTCAGCGCTTCGATCAATTCGCGCAGCATGTCGGCGGACGTCACGTCGACGCTCGTCACGGGCTCGGCGGCCACGACGATCCGGCGCACCGGCGTCGGCGATTCGTCGACGGCCTGCATCAGCCGCTCCTGAAACAACTCCGCGTTGGCGAAGAACAGCGGCGCGTCCCAGCGAAACAGCAGCAGCCCCGGAATGCGCACCGCCTGCGGATAGCGCGCGATGTCATGATAACCGCGCACATCTTCCACACGACCGAGCACGGCGAAATGCGGCCGCCAGCCATCCCACAGAAATTCGATGATCGCGATGACCACCGCGATGCCGATGCCCGGAATCGCGCCGAACACCGCGACGCCCGCGAAACACACCATGGACAACCAGAACTCCCATTGCTGGATCCGGTAAATGCGCTTGAGATCGGCGATTTCGAACAAGCCGATCGCGGCCGCCACGACCACCGCCGCGAGCGCGCTCGTCGGCAGATAGCGCATCAGGTTCGGCGCAACGAGCAGCAACAGCGCGACGGCCAGCGCGCCCACCACGCCCGTCAACTGCGTCTTCGCGCCGGCCGCGTCCGCGACGGGCGTGCGCGACGAACTGCTGCTGATCGGAAAGCCGTGAAAAAAGCCTGCTGCCAGATTCGCGATGCCGAGCCCCACCATTTCCTGGCTCGGATCGATGCGGCTGCGATAGCGCGCGGCAAAGGTGCGTGAGAGCACGCTGGTGTCGGCGAAGGAAATCAGCGCGACCGCGCAGCCGCCGAGCACGATCTTGATCAGATCGACGCCGCTCGCCCACGGAACCGCAAAGGTCGGCAAGCCCTGTGGAATCTTGCCGAGCACCTTGACGCCACGCTCGTCGAGATGCAGCACGCTCACACAGAGCGTCGCGAGCACCACGGCGATCAGGATGCCGGGCACCTTCTCGAAACGCTTGAGCACGAGGATGACCACGAGGCTGCCCGCGCCGACCGCGAAACTGACCCAGTTGGCCTGCCCGCCGGCGATGGCCGTGGCGAGGCTCAACAGGTCGCGCAGCGGCCCCCCTTCGTCGATGGAGATCGCGAACAGTTTGGGCAACTGGCTGATCAGCACCGCGATGGCGATGCCGTTCATGTAGCCGTAGCGAATCGGCTTCGAGAGCAGTTCGGTCACGAAGCCCAGGCGCAACAGGCCCATGAGTATGCAGAACGCGCCGGACACGATCGCCATCATGCTGGCGACCGCGATCGCGCGCTCGGGATCGCTGCCCGCGGCCGCCGCCACGACAGCCAGGATCGGCGCGGCGAGCGCGGAGTCGGGACCGAGCACGAGGATGCGGCTCGGGCCGAACACCGCATAGGCGAGCAGCGGGACGATCGTCGCGTAGAGCCCGTAGACGCCTGGCACGCCGGACGCCTCGGCGTAGGCGATGCCCACCGGCACCAGCATGGTCGTCAGCACCAGCCCCGCGGCGACGTCGCTCGGCAGCCAGCTCAAGCGGTAACGCCTGAGCGCGACGAGGCCCGGCAACCACTTTGCCCAGCCGTGCGCCGCGCTTGCGGAAAGCTCGTTGTCGAGACCTGAGGGTTGAGTGGGCATAGGCTGGATGGATCGTGCCGCGCGGCGTCGGCGTGACGTTGCGCGGAAGCCGGATCGGTGCGCAGGTTGGCGCGATGCGGCGTGCGGCCACGCTTGAACGGCATCACGGTCATGCCAAGAATAGTTCAGGTTCGAGAATCAGCACAGGATGCGAGACCGCTGTACACCGCACTGCGCGGCACCACACGGCACCACACGGCACTACGCGGCACTACGCGGAGCGGCGCGGCTCACTGCCGCATGCCCGCGCGGATCGCCGCCGCGATCTCCGAGCTGATCGTGCCGAGTGCGCGCTCGTGCGCCGCCACGAGCGCGCCATAATCGTGGCTGTCGAGCGGCTCGCGGGCCAGGCTGCGCCCGAACACCATCGCGCCTTTCGCCGGCGGCCGCACCGCCCATTGCGCGGCAATCGTCACCGCGTCGCCCGGCACGCTGTCGATGCCGACGATGTCGACTCGCACGGACCACTGCGGCAACGCGCCCGCGCACGCATCGAACACGGACACGCGCGCCGTCGCGAGACGCTGCGCGAGATCGTCGGCGATCACGCGCGCGATATCGGCTTTCAGCGGCTCGGCCCAGCGCGCGAACTCGTTCAGCTCGATGCGGTTGTCGGCGGTGCGCGTGACGATCTGCGGCCGGTCGACCAGATCGGGCACCGTCACCGGACTCACGACGATGCACATCGTCGCAGCCACCGGCGCCGCGTCCATGCGCGCGTCGCCGTGCATCGCGTAAAAGTCCGGCGTCGGCGAGCCGCAGCCCGCACAAGCAAGGAGCGCAATCAGTGCGCTCGCGCAGCCGGTCCGTGCGGTGGCGCGCATCACGGCTTGTCTCCGGGTTTGCCGCGCACCACCGCTTCCGGATGCCGCTCCAGATAGTCCGTGAGATTGCGCATCGATGCGGCCGTGCGGGCGAGTTCGCGCATGGCGTCGCTGGTGTTCTGCTGAAGCTGCGTGTCGGGCTGCAAGGCGGAGTTGGCCGAGTCGAGCGCCGTGCGCGCCGACGACAGCGTGCCCTGCGCTTCCGGCACCACGTCGCTGCCGAGCCGCGCGATCACCTCGTTGGTGTTTTGCAGCGTCTGCTGCGCCTGCGTGCCGATCTGCTCGAACGGAATGCCGTTGAGCTTGGCGAGCAGCCGCGTCAGCGAATCCTGCAACGACTGCAGCGTGCGCGGCACCGTGGGCAGTTCGGGCGGCGTGCGGCTCCAGTCGATCTTCGCCTTCGGCGAGTCCGGGAACATGTCGAACGCGACATACAGTTGCCCCGTGAGCGGATTGCCCGAGCGCAACTGGAAGCGGAAGCCGCTGGCGATCAGGAAATCCGCGAGTTCATGCGGCGACGACGTGAGGCGCCCGCCAGGTTCCTGGCGCGCGTTGCTCCGGTAGCGCAACGTGAAGCGCTCGGGATACAGGCTGATCTCGACCGGAATGCTGAACTGCCGCTTCACGGGATCGAAACGCGTGTAGATATGCGTGACCTCGCCGACCTCGACGCCGCGGAAATCGACCGGCGCGCCCACGGTCAGGCCGCGCACCGAATCGAAGAACGTCACGATATAGGTATCGACGATACGGTCGTGCTGCTTCATCGCCTCCGCGCGCGTCGCGTAGAGATCGAACGGCGTGTTGTCGGCGACCTCGGGCAGATTGCGGTCGGTGTCCGGCGTCTCGAACGCAATGCCGCCGATCAGCAAGGAGACGAACGACTGCGTGTTGATCTGCACGCCGTCGGGACTGAGCGACACGTCGAGCCCGCTCGCATGCCAGAAGCGCGTATCGCCGCGCACGTAGCGGTCGTAGGGCGCATTCACGAACACGTGCAGGGTCACGCCCTTGCCGTTCGGATCGAGTTCGTACGAGGCGATCTGGCCCACTTCGAGGCGGCGGAAAAACACCGGAGAGCCGACGTCGAGCGAGCCCATGTCGGCGCTCTTGAGCACGAATTCGCGGCCCGGCATATCGCTCGGAAACACCGGCGGGACTTCGAGACCCACGAAGTCGCGCCGTACCGATTTCGAATTGCCCTCGTCCATGCCTACGTACGAGCCCGAGAGCAGCGTGCCGAGCCCCGAGACCGTGCCGCCGGAAATGCGCGGCCGCACGACCCAGAAGCGCGTGTTCGCGACGAGCATGCTGGTTGCGTCCTTCACGAGTTCGCCCGTGGCGATCACGCGCTTGTGGTCGGGCGAGAGCGTCACCGACTTCACGATGCCGATATCGACGTCCTTGTATTTGATCTTGGTTTTGCCGGCCTCCAGGCCATCGCCGTTGCGAAAGCTGATCGTGACCGTCGGGCCTTCTTCGAGAATCGCCTTAGCGGCCAGCCAGCCGCCAATCAGCAGCGCGACGACCGGCACCAGCCAGACGATCTGCATGCGCCAGCGCGAGCCCGCCACCGGCTTCGCCTCGGGCAGATCGGGCAGCGTGCCGTCAGGGCCGGAGTCAGGCATGATCGCGCTCCAATGGGTCCCAGATGAGGCGCGGATCGAACGCGCTCGCGGCGAACATCGTCATGACGACGACCGCGCCGAAGGCAATCGCGGCCGGACCGGCCTTGATGGTCGCGAGCGCCTTGAACTGCACCAGCGCGACCAGCATCGTGACGACGTAAATATCGAGCATCGACCAGCGCCCCACCAGCTCGATCATCCGGTAGATGCGCGTGCGCTCCTGCGGCAGCCATCGCGACGCGCGCTGCGCCGAGGCCGCCAGATAGCCGAGGCCGAGAATCTTGATCATCGGCACGGCGATACTCGCGATGAACACCACCACCGCCAGCGGCCACGATCCCGACACCCACAGATAGACGACGCCGCTCATGATGGTGTCCTTTTGCGTGCCGAACAGCGAACTCGTGTCCATCACCGGCAACACGTTCGCCGGTATGTAAAGCACGATCGATGCGATCAGGAACGCCCACGTGCGCGACAGGCTGCCGGCCTTGCGCAGATGCAGCGGCGTCGCGCAGCGCGGGCACGCAAGCGCGCCGCCGCTCGCGGGCAGGCGCACGATCAGCTCGCAGCACGGACACAGCGCGAGGCCGCAGGCCGCGCCGGTAAGGCCGCGATCCGGCCTCGGCCGCGCCGCGCGCGCAGCGCCGGACCACGACCCGAACCCCGGCGTGGGCGCAATGCGATGCCAGAGCGCGGGCACGTCGAGCGCCGCGCCCGTGCCCGCCAGCACCACCATCAGCGCGCCGAACGACCAGAGCGCGACGCCCGTCACCACCGTCGCGATATGCGAGAGCTTGACGAGTGCGATCAGCAACCCGAGGATCAGCACCTCGGTCATGCCCCAGGTGCGCGCGACACCCATCACGCGAAACACCAGATTGGCCTCGCGCGGCTTGCGGCCGAATTCGAGCGGCACGAGCAGCCACAACAAGGTGACGATCTGGGTGGCCGGCATCAGGATCGTCGTGATGAAGACGAGGCCCGCGATGGGCCACATGCCATCGAGATACAGCACCTCGACCGCGCCCCACAACGTCGCCCGTATGAGGTTGCCGTTGACGGCCAGGCCCACGATCGGAAACAGATTCGAGATCACGAACAGCACGAGCGCACCCGAGGCGAGCGCCAGCGAACGCCGGCTGCTGTCGGTGTGATCGCGTTCGAGTTCCGCGCCGCAACGGCGGCAACGCAGCACCCCGCGATGCGGACACGACGCGCGCCGTTGCAGCAGATCGCATTCGTGGCACAGGAGCAGACCGGCGTGCTTCATGGCGTCGGCTCCCCTGCGCTCGCGCGCGGCGCAAGCGGGCCGCACGGCGCATGACGGTGGAAAAAATCAGCCTGGCGTTTCATGGCGGCTACTCGCTCACGCGTCGCGATCCCGGTCGAGCACGGAGCGCACCGCGTCGATCAGATCGAGTTCGTCGAACGGCTTGCACAGATACGCGAGCGCGCCGCCCGCGTGCGCCTGAGCGCGCACGTTCGGCTCGTCGTGCGCGGTGATGACGATGACCGGCAAACCCGTGCCCGCCAGACGCTGCTGCACGTCGATGCCGCTCATTCCCGGCATCTGGAAGTCGAGAATCACGCAGGCGGGCCGATAGGGATCCGCGGCGTGCAACGCGTCGAGAAACGCTTCACCGCTCGCGAACGCCACCGCGTCGATGTTCGCGGACTTCAGCAGCCGCCGGATCGCCCGCCCAACGGACTCTTCGTCGTCGACGATCGCCACGGATTGACTGGAAGCGCTCATTTGGTCCACCCGACCGCAAAACCGGTGCTGGCATGGGTCGCTCCCGAGCCATCACCGCCTGACGAACGGCGGCCGCAGCCAGGTCGGTGCCGCCCATGTGCGGGCCGCGCACGCGGGCACGGCGCACTCACTATTTCGCGTTCGCGGGCTGAACGGAGATGGCCAGCGCCTCCGTGTAGACCGCCTCGACCTGATCGCCCACCTTGACGTTCGCCAATTCTTTGGGATCCTCAACTTTCAGGTCGACCGTGTCGCCCTCGGGTCCCTTGAGCGTCACCATTCTGGTTTTGTGGTTCACCGCGACGACGTCGGCGACCACGCGCACCTGCCTGCCGATGGTGCCGCCAGGTTTCGCGCCCTTGGGCGCCCGTTCGAGCGACGGCGTTTCCTCGACCGAGGTCGCGCCGCCTCCGCCCTTCTTCAGACTCACCGTCAGGCCTTCGCGATAGGTCATGGTGACCTTGTCGCCGATCCGGAGCTGATCGAAGTTGCGCGCTTCCTCGCCGACCTGTACTTCGAAGGTCTTGCCGTCTTCGCGCTTGAGCCGCACGGTCCGCGTCGCGGGATCGACGCTCAGCACCTCGGCCGTCACCGTGCGACTGGCCGCGACGGCCGCCCTGCCGGGCGTTTTCACCACGCCGGCGTCGGTTTGTGCCTGCGCACTGCCAAGCTGGGCGAGCCCGATCACCATCACGGCTGCCAGCAGTTTGAGCTTCGGCATGAATGCCTCCGTCTGGAGTGAGAACGTCGCGAGCCGTGCCGCCGCCCGCGCCACGCGATGGCGGGCCCGGCCGTCTCGTTCGAGACGCGCCGCGACGTCGAACGTGCAGCCTGCTGCCGCTACAGATTGAGCTTCGTGACCTTGGTGCCCGACAGCGAGGCGTCCGCCATCAGCCCCGTGTTGGTCATCACGATCGCGGACACGGGCGCAGACGCAGTGCGCGTATCGAGCTTGCCGTTCGCGCCCACCTTGATGAGCGAGACCTGCACGTCGCCGCCGACCGACCAGCCCGACGAACGGCGGAAGTTGTCGAGCGCATCCTGCGTCATGAACAGGAAAATGATCGCCGTCGATTGCGCGCCCGCCTGGAAGCCGAACGACCCTGCCGCCGAGCTGTAATAGCCGACGGTCGCGCCGCCCACGCGCAACGAGCCCTCTCCGTATGCCGCGCCCGCGATGAACGCGGCCTTGACGATGGACGGGAACACGAGCACGCCGCGCGCCTTGGACACCAGTTCCTGAGAGCCGCCGACCATCGCATAGAGCCGCGACAGGGTGCCGTCCACTTCGGCGTCGATCTTCTGGCGCTTCGAGGCGTCGGTTTCCTCGCTCTTGCCGCTGCCGGTCGTCACACTGCAACCCGATACGGCCGCGCCCACGGCGGCGGCCATCACAGCGACCTTAAGCACAAAACTCCTTCGCTTCATTATCGTCCTCCGGCAACCGTCAAAAGCCATGCGTCACGTGATGACATTATGTCGACTGCGATCGCAAGCACCTATCGGGCTTTGGTCCTATAACGCCCAGAACGCCGCGAGAGAAATCGATACAGCGGAACGCGGCACACTCCTGCCCGCGCGCGCGGATCGCGCGGCGGCTACGACTCTCCTTTGTCCTGCTCTCGCATGCGCCGGCGCGCTTCACTTGATCGTGTAGCCGCGACCCTCCATGCAGGCGGCGTAGGCGCGATTGAACGCATCCATCGCGCCCTGCGATTGCGCCTGTGCATTGGCCTGCGCATCACGCCGGTTCTGGCGCGCCCGCGCGCCGCCCACCATCGTGCCGCCGACCGCGCCGATCGCTGCGCCCTTGCCCGCATCGCCCGCAATCGCGCCGATCACCGCGCCGCCCGCCGCGCCGCGCGCAGCACCGCCAACGCGCTCGCCGCCGCCGACAGCCGGACCGGATGGCGGCGGCGCCGACGTCACCTTGGTGGGATCGACGCCCGTATTGCTTTTCGCCCAGCTGTAGCACGCGCCTTCGTCCTTTTGCTGCTGTTGCGCGCTCTGCCCCTTCGCGGGATAGGCGATCGGGCCCGCACTCGCCAGGCTCGCCGGCAACACACCCGCAGCGATCAGCACCTGAAGGCGACGCTTGATTGACATGCTCACGGTTCCTCCTTGGCGCTACGCCAGGTAGAACGAATCGTTCGCGCACGGAAGACGCACGCGCCGGCGGTGACGGGCGCAGGGATGCGCCGTGGGCGCCGGCCCGGCCGTCGTGCACGCCGTGCGATCCTTTCATCCACCGCACGCCTGATGTTCAGAATGTGTCTGCGGACGGTCCGGAGCAATCGGACCAAAGTCCTACTTCAGTCCTCGGTCATCGCCTCGATACGGCCCTCGCGGATCGCGTGAATGAACGCGCGATAATCTCGCCGGTTCTGCGCGCTGTATTCGGTTGCGAATTCGGTGACGGCGTCGTCGAAAGCCCCGCTCGAACCCATGTACCCGGCGATCATCGCGGCGTCGCCCGAACGCGCATGGGCCCGCGCAAGCGCATGCGCGCACATGCGGCCGTATTGACGCAGCATGCCCGCGTCGAGCGCCTCCATCACGACCGACATTTTCATGTCGCGCAGTTGCCGGATATAGAAGTCGCGCCCGTTCTTGCCGCGGCTCCAGCCGAGAAACACATCGCTTGCGGACTGCATGATGCGCTGGCCCGCAATCACGCGCTGGCCGTGGTTCGGATGCACGCTCTTTCCCGCATACGGTTCCAGAACCGACGCCCTTGCCTCCTTGACCTGCAGGAACAGCGGGTCGTTGTCGGAAGCGAGCAGCAGGCCCACGCTACACATCGTGCCGACACTGCCGAGGCCCACGACCTTGGCCGCGAGATCGACCAGATGAAACCGGTCGAATAGTGTGCGCACATGCTCGGCCAGAGACTCGCGGTAGGAGGCGATCGCCTCCGCATAGCCGGACTCGAGGCCCGGCGCCAGCTCGGAATCGGGATGAAAAATAAGCGGAGGCTCGTCCTTGATACGCGGCCGTCCGCCCTCCTCGGTCACGAGCTTCGGATAGAGAAAATCGGGCGCGGTCTTCTGGCGCTCCGCTTCGATACGCTGCGCAATGCGCTTGCGCGCGGTCTCGATGACATCGGGGTCACCTTGCCTGTCCTGATACTTCTGCAGATCGATGCGGTCGTACCAGACGTCCAGCACGCGCATATAGGCGTAGTCGTGCATACGCTCGCGGTATTGGCGCACGAGATCGGTCGTGAGACGCACGGTATCGCTATACGGCAGTTCGAGATGCTGGGCTGCAATCACGACGCTCGCGGCGAGGCGCTTCAGGTCCCATTCGAAGGGCGCAGGCAGCGTTTCGTCGAGATCGTTGACGTCGAAGATCACATGGCGCTCAGGCGTCGCAAAGCCGCCGAAGTTCATCAGATGCGCGTCGCCGCATGCCTGCACGCGCAGCCCGCTGGTGGGCGTCGTGGCAAGATCCGCCGCCATGATGGCGGCCCCGCCTCGATAGAAGGCAAACGGCGAGACCGACATCCGGCCAAAGCGGATGGGGATCAGTCGTGGCAAGCGGCCCGTGTTGGACTCCTCGAGCAACTCGATCACATCGCGGCGCTGCTCTGGAAGCTTCCATCCCGAGTGGGACGACCGCGATACCTGATCGCGAATGAGCCGACCTTGCGCCGCGCGCTCGTCCGGCGTGCTGTAGGGTACCGAAGCGGCCTTTGCATTGTGCGCGTGCTTGCGTGAAACAGCTTTGTCCATGACGTCTGCTCCTTTCCGGTTTCAGACTGATGCGCTCATGCTTTCGCCGTGCGCCGGAAGCTCGACATGAAAAGTCATGCCGCGATCGGCGTTGCGCTCGGCCCAGAGCTGGCCGCCGTGCGACATGACGATGATGCGGCTGATCGAGAGACCGATTCCCAGCCCCTCCGGCTTCGATGTCACAAACGGCTTGAACAGCGTGACGAACTGGCCGGCGTCGACACCACACCCTCCATCGCGAATGGCAATGCACACCCTGTCGCGCCGGGCCGTGGCCGTCACGACGATGCTGATGCGGCGATCTTCGGTAGCGCTGTCGTGCACGGCGTCCAGCGCATTCAGCAGCAGATTCACGAGAACCTGCTGCAACTGCACAGCGTCCCCACGCACCGGCGGCAAGTGATCCTCGATACGCGTGACAATCGCCGCGCGAAACACCTGAGTCTCGCGGCGCAGCACGCGCATCACGTCGTGCACGAGGCTGCCGACATCGATCACACTGGCTTCGGGCGGCTCGCATCGTGCCGATTGCCGCATCTTGCGGATGATCGCGTGCGCGCGTGTGCTGTCGGCGACGACTTCGGCGAGCAGGTCCTGCAGATCGCCGACCGCGGGCGGGGTCTGCGCGAGAAAGCGTTGTGCGGCCTGCGCGTTGCTGAGAATCGCCGTGAGCGGCTGACAGACCTCATGGGCAAGCGCAGCGGCCATGTCGCCGACCTCGGATGCCCTCTGCCGCCGCACGCGCCGCAATTCGCTCTCCGCGTCTGCCGGCGCAACGTCCGCTACGTCCGCAACGTCGATGAGCCGCGTTTCGCCCTCGCCGCCGCGTCCCTGGGCTGCGCCGGCCAGCAGCGGTGTAAATGCCCCGGTAAAACGCATGCGATGCGCCGTCACGCCCCTGATCCACGAGAAAGCGCGGGTCAAGGCCTGCGTTGCCATGAGGCGGTCGAGATGGAGCTTGCCGTCACCCTCGTTTTCCTTGATCACCGTTCCCTCCTGGGCTTCAGTTGGCCTGCCCTTGCCGCGTTATCGCTGCATTGACAGTAGCGAAGAAGCATTCATAGCGATTGACCTGGATCACACCCTCCCTGTCGCGTGATTTCTATCTGCGTTTCATGAATCGGCGCTGAATAGTCAGACCGTCTGTGCCGAAGCATTGGTTACGCGGCACCGCCCGACACCGAGGTCATCCCACCTCAGGCCAGCTCGTATTCGCGCATCATTTCGGCGATCACGGCCTTCAAAGGCGCCACGCAGTCCTGCGCGACGCCCTGGACGTCGTCGACGACCCAATTACAACCGCCGTTCTTCGCCGGATCGACCGCGCGCGGAATCGAAATAGTGCATTCGCGATAGCTGTCGCCAAGATCCGCGTTCTCCTGAACCCGGCGCAGAATTTCAGCCCGAATCTTGTCAGCACTACGTACGTTCTTGATCATCTCTGCCTCCATCGATCCATCATCCCGCCTACTACATCTCAGCGATCTCGAAACAATCATTTGGCGAAGCGGCGGCGAAGTGATTGACGCACGTCAATCGTTCCGGCGCACTACGGCAGTCGAATGGCATGAATCGTCGATATACCGGCTCTCCTGCCTCTCTGCGTCAGCGGAACCATCAATCACAGAGCACGCAAGGTTGCGCGGGTCGTGGCCGCCATCGAACACGTTGCAGACTTCGCCAAGGGGGCGATCAAATGATGCTCATCGCCGCATTCTTCGCGCTCGTCTTTGTCTACAGCCTCGTGTCCCGAAGGCTTGAGCGGACCGTTATCACCGCGCCCATCCTGTTCACGCTGCTCGGCGTGCTGATGTCGTTTTCGCACGAAGCGCTGACCGAACTCGCGATGGACCGTAAGGACCTGCTGGTGATCGCCGAACTGGGCCTCGTCATGACACTGTTCACGGATGCGGCCCGCGTGCGCCCGCGCATGCTCAAGGGCGACACCAATTTGCCCGTACGCCTGCTGACCGTGGGCATGCTGCTCACCATCGTGCTCGGCATGCTCGGCGCGGTGGTCGTCGTGCGATCGCTCACGTGGTGGGAAGCGGGCATTCTCGCCGCGATCCTGGCCCCGACCGACGCCGGTCTTGGGCAGGCGATCGTCAGCAGCCCGCGCGTGCCGCGGCGCATTCGCCAGGCGCTGAATGTCGAGGCGGGGCTGAACGACGGACTGTCGGTTCCGTTCCTGATGTTTTTCATCGCGTTGGCGCAGGCTCGCGAGACTGGCGCGGGCGGCTCGGTACTGGCCCGGTTCCTGATGGAACAGCTCGGCTACGGCACGCTAATCGGTGTTGGCATCGGGCTGATCGGCGGCTGGCTGCTCGGGCTCGCGCAACGCAAGGCGTGGATGGCCGTACCGCTCACGCAGCTCGGCGTCGTCGCCCTTCCCATAGCCTGCGTGCTCGCTTCCGAGGCGAGCGGCGCGAGCATGTTCATCGCGGCCTTCGTTGCCGGCCTCGCGACTCAGGCGGGTTTCAGCGAAGTCGGCAAGCACAGCGTCGAATTCACGGAAGATTGGGGGCAACTGTTGAATTATTTTGTCTTCTTCCTGTTCGGATTACTCATCACGCTTGTCTGGAAACAGTTCGATTTCGCGATCGTCGCGTATGCGCTGCTGAGTCTCACGCTGATCCGTATGATCCCCGTCGCGCTCGCACTGCGGGGCACGCACCTGAGCAAGCCCACCGTGCTTTTCATGGCCTGGTTCGGGCCGAAGGGGCTGGCGTCGATCGTGCTCGGCCTTGTCTATCTCGAAGGCGAAACGAACCTGCCCGGCGAGACAACGATCAAGCTGATCGTCATGGCGACGGTGCTCTTGAGTATCCTGGCTCACGGTATTTCCGCGCTGCCGGCCATCAACCGCTATACGCGAGCCATTGCGGCCCTCGGCGACGATGCGCCCGAACATGAGACCGTCGAGATGGACCGGGCAAGCGCCGGCACAAATTCGGCGTAAGGCGTCTGCGGGTTGCCGAGCATGAGTTGTTTTAATAGTCGTATCTGTCTGGCAATGAGTAGACGAAAGCGCGCGAGCGCGCTGAACGAGAATGGCAGAAACGGGCAGACCCGGTTATCGGCGAAAGTCATTGACACACAGGACTATTGCGCCCGCGTCCACGCCGTAGGCGAGCAGCTCGCGCTTCACGTCCAGCCATCAACTCGCGGCCGTCTGTCGAGCTACGCGCCGGTCCGGCAGTGAGCCGCCGCTTCACGCCTGGCCGGACGCGTAAGCATTGACTGCCGTTGCGAAGCTGCGGATCGCTTGCCCGAGGTCGTCGTTGGCGGCAACGGCCGGTTGCGCCGCCGATACCGGCCAGGTGGTGCGCGACGCCAGCGCCTGGAGCAACTGAGCCGTCATCGCCTCGTATCCGTCTGCTCTTTGCCGATCCAATGCGCTCGGCTCGCCTTCCCGCAGCACCTCAAGCACGGCGGCTGCGCCGCAGACCGAACGCAGCGCCACGATCACCTCCCGCAGACGTTCGAGCGATGCGGATCGCCAACGGCCCTCCAGCAGCATGCGTTCTCGCGCCGCTTCCAGCCGGGTGCTCGCAAGCCCCGCCTCGCGCTGCAATCGATCGAGCGTGGCTGCCGAACCGCTGCGTTGGCGCAGCGCTTCCGACGCAAACTTCATATTGGCCGAAATCGCCGCCGAAGTCGCCGCCGCCAGCGCGTCGCTCCCGCGCTCGGGCCACAAGAGAAAGCTGGCCGCCACGCCGACCACTGCGCCAATGACTTCATTGACAAAGCGAGCCGCAATCAAACCACCCGCCGGGTGAATGAAATCCGAAATCAGCATGAACATCGGGCAGAGAAAAACCACAAATAATCCATAGCTCACGAGTCTCGACGCAATGGCCGCGGCGGCCAGCGGCAAGATGGCGAAGACCATGGCGCCCGGCCCCGCCAGCGTTGCGAGCAGTCCGGCGGCGATCACGCCTCCGATGAGACTGCCACTCGCTCTCTCAAGCACGCGTAACCATGTATTCGCGGAAATCGGCTGTGTCACGATGATTGCCGCGAGCGCTCCCCAATAGGCGAGCGCGACGTTCAACCGCGTCCCGATTACGAAGGCGAGCACGGTAGCCACCGCCACCCTCAACGCATGGCGCCAGACCAGCGGAGCGATGCCGCGGCTGCCTTGCCCCGCAGCGGCAGCGGCTGCGGCTGCGGCTGCGGCCTCCACGGGCGCAGTCGCGCCATCGGCGAGGCGCACAATGGCGCTCATGGCGAAAGTCAGCGCGCGTGCCTCGCCGTCTTCCTGACCGGCACACTGGTGCAAAAGCGCTTTCGACTGCGCGACCACCGCCTCCGGCAAGGGGCGATCCAGCAGGGCATGCGCGCCCAGCGTCGCCAATAGCTGCTGCAATCCTTGCAACAACGACCGGGATCGCGCGTCCATCGGCACTTCGGACATCCGTCGAGCGTGGCCGAACGCAATCAACGCGGAAAAGATTCTGCCGGCGGCATCGATAAACGCCCCGAGCCGCGATCCGTTGCACGTGTCGAGCGCGGCCAACGCCCTGCCTCGCTCGATCGACATACGTACGCCGCGGCGATGCACCGTGTCGAATCCCTCCCAACCGGCGATTTCCGTTCCGGGAAGCGAGTTGCGCTCCTGCAGGAAACCGGCCATGACTTCCAGTCTTCCGAAGATCGTCGCGAGCGTGAGATTGCCGGATTGCCGGAATGGGATGGGCCAGAGGAAGACGCAGAACAGCATGGTCCAGAGGGAGCCGATCAGGAAGTATCCGCCCAGTTCGAGCGCGCCGGCCCAAGGCCGGGCAAGCGCGATGCCGATCACGACGGCAAGTGACGCAATCAGACCGGCCTGCGTGGGCATCGGCCCAAGCGAGGCGTTATAGGAGCGCGTCAGCCCGCACAGGAAGACCAGCGCGAACAACGTGGCGAGGCTCGCCGGATAACCCCAACTCGCCAGGTACGCAGCGAGCGGCAGGACAACCACGCCGAGAACCGTGAACGTGCCCATGGTTTTGAGGCGATCGGACTTCTCGCCCTGCGGATCGCACAGGCAGTTCCAGAACGCCGCCACCGCGCCGAGCGCAACCTCGGGACGCGCCAGCAGCAACGCGGCGATCAGCATCGGCGCCATCGCCACGGCGGCACGCACGCCTTCGGCCAGGCCGACTCGCTCGGGCGTGACCGCAAAAACATGACCTTCCGCTCTGAAGGTCCGTCGACTGACCGTCGACACAAGTCTGGCAAGGTTGTCCATAGTCCGCTTTCTGACACATTCTTCAGATGGATGCCTCGCCGGTCCCTGATGTCCGGAGCATTGCAAGGCACGGCCGGAAAGGATGGAGCGCCTCGGCGCGCTCAACCGGGTCGTTTGTCGAGACCGAGCTTCTCCATCGCTTCATGGGCGTCGATCACCATCGTCGCCACTTCTCCAATAGTCGCACGCAGGCGCGTTGCCCGCGAACGGATATGCTCGTACGCTTCGTTTTCGCTCAGCCGGTGCACATCGATCAGAATCCGCATGGCGCGTTCGATATGACGACGTGCCTTGATGGCGTCCTCGAGTTTGCCGATCTTGCTTTGCAGCCGCTGCTGGTAGCCCGAAGCCGCGCGCGCGAGCACAAGCGTGCTCAGAATGCCGGTCGAGCGATAAGGCTTGGTGATGACGCCGTGCGCCTGCGTATCGAGCAGCATCTTCAGCGCGGTCGGGTTTTCGTAATCGGAAAGCGCGATCAGCGTTGCCTGCGTGTCGGCGGCGCACCAGTTGCCCGTCCGGCGCGCGTCGGCGCCGACCAGGAAGAACACTACATCGGCGTCGGCCGGCAGTGGCGACGGAAACGGCCAGACCACGGTGACGAGACAACCGATGCGGCGCAACTGCTCGTCAAGCACGTTGCGGTCGTCGCCAGGCGGATGAATGACGAGCACGCGCAGCGTGCGCAAATCGTCGAACAGGCGGCGCGCCCACGTCGTCATGGTCGCCCTCCGTCCAGCCAGAACTCGCCGAAGCCGTAGGAGATCAGGTACGGGTCGGGTTTGATCGGCGCGCGCCCTTCCCAGACGATGTCGAACGCACCGTCAGGCCGGCACACCGCGATGCGCGGCGTCAGGATCGCATGATTGTTTTCGCGGTCGATCCGCAGCGCGCCTTCGGGCGAATCGAATTCGACTTCGTGCACGGCCTCCACGAGCTTCGCGGTGTCGAGCGACTTCGTACGCGCCAGCGCGAGCGCGAAGAGATGCACCTGGTTGTACGCCATCTCCGACCACATGCTGGCAGGCTGGTCGCCGAAACGCGCGCGCCACGACGCCAGAAAGCGCCGGTTGCCGTCGAGTTCGAGCGTGTTCAGATAACTGGCCGCGACAATATGGTGGCCGCACAGCTCGGGCCCGATCATCTGCGTTTCGCCCTCGGTCATCGTCAGGCTCGCGATCGGAATGCGCGCGGGGTCGATGCCGTGCTCGCGGTAAAGCTGATAGAACTTGCGCGCGCCGCGCCCGATCAGCGTCGAAAACACCACATCGGGCTGCGCCGTGCGAATCTGCCGTACGACTTCGTCGAGCGCGGCCGGTTCGGCGTCGCTCGGCAAATAGATTTCATCGACGATTTCGCCGCCGTGCTGCTCGACCATGTCGCGCATGATGCGGTTCGACTCGCGCGGATAGATGTAATCGGCGCCAACCAGAAAGAAGCGCCGGCCATGATTGCGAAGCAGATACGCGGCGAGCTGCATACTGTTCTGGTTAGGCACCGCGCCGGTGTAGATGACGTTCGGCGAATACTCGAAACCTTCGTAGATCGAGCAGTACCAGAGCAGCGCGTTGTAGCGTTCGATGAGCGGCAGCACCGCCTTGCGGCTCGACGAAGTCGACCCGCCGAAGATGACCGTCACGTCGTCGTCCTGGAGCAGCCGCGAAGCGAGACGATGATACTCGTCGGGATCGCTGCGCGGGTCGTAGACGACCGGATCGAGCAAGCGCCCGTCCACGCCGCCTGCCGCATTGATTTCCTCGATCGCGAGCACGGTGCCGAAAAAGTGCTCCGATTCGGTCGCCGACGTCACGCCCGTGCGCGAGTACAGCACGCCGACGCGCCAGCCGGCCTCCGTGACCGGCTGCCCCGGCGACTGCTGTGAACTGGACTGCATGACGCTTCTCTCCCGATTAGAGGCGGCCGGGCGCAACACCGCCCCGCCACATCAGAACACACCAAAACCTGCCTGAACATGCCTAGACGCGCAAATGCGCGAAGATCGCGGGGGCGGCGCGCTGCGCCTTTGCGTCCCCTTCCTCGATGATCGCCCCTTGCTTGAGCACGGCGTAGCGGTCGGCCACCGCCAGCGCGAACGGCACGTTCTGCTCGATCAGCAACAGCGTCGTGCCGCGCCGCTCGCGCTCCCAGTGCAGCGCCTGCGCGAGCCGGTCGATGACGGAAGGCTGAAGCCCCTCGGTGATTTCATCGAGCAGGATCATCGACGGCGCCATCATCAGCGCACGCGCGACCAGCAGCATTTTCTGCTCGCCGCCGGACAGCGTGCCCGCAACCTGCCGCAAGCGGTCCTTGAACACCGGAAACACGGGCTCGATCTGCGCGAAGCGCTCGTCGAACGTCGACGCCTGTTCGAGCCCGAGCCGCAGATTGTCGCGAATGCTCAGGTCATGAAACAGCGCGTGCTCCTGCGGCGCGTAAGCGACGCCCGCACGCGCGATCCGATGCGGCGCGAGCCGCGTCACGTCCGCGCCGCGCACGTGAATCGTGCCGCCGCGCGTGGGCAGATAGCCCATGATCGTCTTGAGCAGCGTGGTCTTGCCCATCCCGTTCTTGCCGAGCAGCGCGAGCGCTTCGCCCGCCGCGATGCGCAGCGACAGCTTGCGCAGCACGATGGAATTCCGGTAGCCGCTGGTAATCTCCCGAACGTCCAGCGCCATATCACTCATGCCGCTCATGCCGCCTCCTGCGCGCTGCCCGCGTAGATAGTCTTGACGAGATCCGAGTTCACCACTTCGTCGAAACTTCCCTGCATCACCATCTTGCCCTGATGCAGCACGACAATACGCGTGGCCACCTCGGCCACGAAATCGAGGTCATGCTCGACGAGCAGGCAGCAGAGCCCGTATCGATGGGCCAGCGCCGCCAGCACGCCGCCTATCTGGGTGCGCTCCACTTTCGTCAGACCTGCCGTGGGTTCGTCGAGCAGCACGATGCGCGGCTCCAGCGCGAGCACCATCGCCAGTTCGAGCGCCTGCTGTTCGCCGTGCGAAAGGTCCTTCGCGACGGCGTCGAGCTTGCGTTCCAGTTGCGTCGCGCGCATGACGTCGAGCGCATACGGCGGCAGCGCGAGCGTCGGCGAACGACGCACGAACGACGGACGCTCGACGAGCGTGCGCGCCACGCGCAGACACTCGGCAACGGTCAACGTTTCGAACACATTGGCATTCTGGAACTTGCGCCCGAGCCCAAGCTTCACGCAGCCTTCGGGCGCCAGCGTGCCGATGTCGCTGCCGCACAGCGCCACGCTGCCCGCGGAGCGTTCCGCCCCGTCGCTCATGCAACGCATCAGCGTAGTCTTGCCCGCGCCGTTCGGGCCGATCAGACCGACCAGTTCGCCGCCGTCGGCGACCAGGTCGATGCCCTGCAGCACTTTCAGCGAGCCGAAGTGACGTGCCACGCCGCGCATCTGCAGCGCGGGTTCGCCCGCTTGCGGCGCGTGAGCGTCGCGCGGTGCGCTTTCGGTCAGCGCGGGTGCGCGGGCGCCGGCCGCCGTGAATCGGCGCAACGGCTTGACGAGCAGCGGCACGAGACCTTGCGGCAAGAGCACGATCACGAGGACGAACGCCGCGCCCAGAATCAACTGCCAGGCGAACGGCATGCTGCTGCTCAAATAAGCGCTGGCGACGTTGATGAGCAGCGCGCCGATCACCGGCCCCCACAGCGTGCCGCGGCCGCCCAGCGCGACCCAGATGATGAATTGCGTGCCCAGCACGAAGCCCGACAGTTCGGGCGCAACCACCCCGCTGAACGCGCCGTATCCCAACCCGGCGAGCCCCGCGATCGCCGCCGTCACCGCCAGCAGCGCGATCTTGATGCGCGACGTGTTGATGCCGAGGTAGGCGCAACGCGATTCGTTATCGCGGATCGCGGCAAGCAGACGGCCGCCGTCGCTGCGCACGAAGCACCACGCGGCGGCGACCACCGCCAGCAGCGCCCCGCCCGCGATGCCATACCACGCGCCCAGCGAGAGGTCGAAGGTCTCGAAGCCGGTAAGACCGGAACTCGAACCGGTCCACGTGCCGCCCGAGAGCAGCAACTGGCTCAGCACGATCGGCAGCACGAGCGACATCACCGTGGCGAAGAACGGCGACGCACCCCGATAAAAGGACAGCCATCCGACCACGGCCGCGACGGCGACCGGCACGGCAATCGCCAAAACTGCGGCGAGCAGCGCGTGCAGCGGCGAAAATCCCGCATGCGTGAATACCAGCCCGGCCGCGTAGGCGCCGAGCCCGAAGAATGCCGACTGCCCGAACGTCAGATAGCCGGTGTAGCCCCACAACAGATCGACGGTGACGGCGACGGCTGCGAAGAAAAAGGCCTGAATCAGGATGTTGAGCAAATACGAGCCGAACAGGAATGGGCCGACGGCCAGCAGCACCAGCGCGCCGCCGAACACGATCGTGAGATCGCGCCATGACCGGCGGCGATGCGGCTGCGCCTCCTCGCTTGCGTGCGCATCGGCTTCGCGGTGATCACTGGACAACGAGGCGTCGAACTTAGCCATGGGCGAATCCTCGCGGACGGATACGCAGCGTCAGCGCCGCCAGCACCGCAATGGTCAGCCCGCCGAGCACCGGGCTCACGAACGTGCTGACGAGCACCTGGCAGGCCCCGAACACGATGCAGGTCACGAGCAGGCTGACCATCGAGTGGCCCGACACCATCACCAGCATGAAGGCGCTGACGATCCACGCCACGCCCATGTCCGGGTCCACGCTCGACAGCGGCGTGATCAGCGCACCGGCGAGCGCGCCGAGCGCCGCGCCCAGGCTGAACGTAATGAAACGGATGCGCCCCGAGTGAATGCCGAGCCCACGCGCGAGATCTTCATTCATGATCACCGCGCGCGTCTTCACGCCGAAACGCGTGCCCGAGAGCAGCAGCGTCAGCGCCGCGCAAAGCGCGAGCGCAACCGGTATCAGCAGCAGCCGGTACGCCGAATACTCCGTGCCCGCGATCGAGATTGCGCCATTGAGCGAGGTCGGCACGAACTTCACTTCGCGGCCGAACGCCATCACGATAATCTGGCCGATGACGATGCCGAGCCCCCATGTCGCCAGAATCGCGTCAAGCGGACGTTTGTAAAGCGGCCGTACGATGATCCACTCGACGACCATGCCGACCGCCGTGCCCACGACAATCGCGAGCGGCAAGCCGAACCACGGATCGAGCTTCAGTTGCGTGACCACGAAACTCGCGTAGCCGCCGAGCGTCAGCAGCGCGCCGTGGGCGAAATTCACGATTTTCATGACGCCGAAAATCACCATCAAACCCGCCGTCACGATGAACAGCATCGCTGCCGTCGTGCCGATGTCCAATGCCAAAGCCATGTCGCCTCCTGCTCGTGCGGCGCGCGCATCCACACGGAATGCGCGCGCCCGATACCGCGCCTGCGGTTACTTGAGATTCGGGCACTGCATGCCCGGGTCCACATCCTTGAACGTCTGCAACACCTTCACCGAGCCGTCGGGCTGAATCTGCCCGAGCCGCATCGCGAGCGGCACGTGGCGGCTGCGGTTCATCTGCACCGTGCCGCGCGGCCCGTCGAACGACACCTCGCCGAGCGCCTTGACGACTTTCGCGGGATCCGTCGAGCCGGCCTTTTCAACCGCCGCCTTGTAGAGAAAAAACGCCTCGTATTGCGGCTCCGACAACTCGTTCGGCGTCTTCGCATCCGCGCCGAACTTGCTGTCGAGCGCGGCCTTGAACTTCCTGTTCTGCGGCGTATCGATGCTGGTGAGATAGGACGCCGCCAGATAGACGCCGCTCGCGACATCGCCCATGCCTTTGGCCGTGCCCTCGTCGATCGCGAGGTTGCCGTACGGCAGCGTGAGGCCCGCGCTCTTCAACTGCTTGGCGAGCGCCACGTTCGGCGCGCCGCCGGCCGTCGCGCTGATCAACGCATCGGGCTTCGCCGCGCGGATCTTCGAGAGCACCGGCGTCCAGTCCGTGCCGTCTATCGGCAGATATTCCTCGCCGATCACCTTGCCGCCGTGCTGCTCGATGTACTGCTTCGTGAAGTCGAGCATGCCGCGCCCGAACGCATAATCGTTGCCGACAAGATAGAACGTCTTCGCGCCCTTCGTCTTGCTGAAGTAATCGACGATCGGCGCGACGACCTGCTCGGGCACCCAGCCGTTCACGTACATCCACGGGCTGCACGAGCGGCCCTCGTAGAACGAGGTGTAGATGAACGGCTTCTTGCCGCGCGCGACGATGGGCAGCGCGGCGTTACGTGCGGCGCTCGTTTCCATCGAGATGATCGCGTCCACGTTTTTCTGGAACACCAGCGTGTCGTAGGCCTTCTGCGCGCCGACCGCGCCGGACGCATCATCGGCGATTTCGAGCTCCACCGGCCGACCCAGAATGCCGCCGGCCGCGTTGATCTCGGCGACCGCGAGTTGCGACGACTGAACGACAGCCGGCGCGACCACGCTGTTGGCGCCCGACAGGCCGACCGCGACGCCGATCTTGATCGGCTCGGCCGCCGCCGCGCCCAGCCAGGCGCCGAAAGCCGCCGCCGCGACGGCGGCAGCGATGATGCGTTTGAACGACGTCATGATGCTTCCTCGTAGTTGTGGTGATGCGTGGAGGGTTCGTGATGCGGTCTTGCCGGTACGTCTTGTCGGTGGCGGCCTCGCCTGTCAAGCAGGGCCGCGCGCGGTCTTCGTGCCGAGCATCGCGTCGTACAGATCGACGCGCCGGTCGAGCAGGACGTGATTGCGCGGATTCAGCGTGCGTCCCGCGCGTGTGCGGGCGACGTCGATCGTGCCGTAGAGGATTTCCTCGCGATCGGCGCTGGCAGGCCCGGCGATCGGCCAGCCGTCGCCGCCCACGATCAGGCTCTGGCCGAGGAACGGTTGGCCACGCTCGGTGCCCACGCGATCCGCGCAGACGACCGCGAGGCCGTTGCTGTGCGCGGCGGCCATGGCCAGCGTCGTCGCCATGGCCGGACGGTCGTCGGGCTGTGAGGGCATCGGCACCCAGTTGGTCGGCACGCAGACAAGATCGGCGCCCTGCATCGCGGCAAGACGGAAGGTCTCCGGAAACCAGGCGTCGTAGCAGATCGCCATGGCGATCCGCCCAAGCGGCGTGGCAAATACCGGCACGCCCAGGTCGCCCGGCTCGAAGAAGCGCTTTTCCTCGTTCCAGAGATGCAGTTTTCGATAGACGCCGAGCGGCCCCGCCGGTCCTGTGAGCAACGCCGAGTTATAGAGCTTTTCACCAGCCCGCTCGGCGACGCCGCTAACGATATGGATTCCGAACTGTCTGGCGAGCGCATCGAAAGCCCGCGCCGCCTCGCCATCCGGCAACGGTTGCGAGAGCGCATACGCCTCCTCCCGGCTCTCGAACACATAACCGCTATTGGCTAGCTCCGGCAACACCACGAGCGCGGCGCCGTTGCGCGCGGCACTTTCGATAAGCATGCACGCGCGCTCGACGTTCTCGCGCGCGGCACCGACATGCGGCTCCATTTGCACGCACGCGACGACGAAACGGCCGGGTTGTTGATCTGCACTGACGTACGACTCCATCGTGTTGGATCTCCAGAAAACAAAAAAGCCCCCAAACCGGCGTCATACGACGCAAGTTCGGGGGCTACGTAGCCTTCCATATGTAGCGCGGCAACGCTGCCGCGGAAGCGCAAATCGAACGAAGTCGACCTCGCGCCTCAGTGGAAGCGAATGTAAAAAGCCAAATTGCCCATGTCAAGCAGATTTAGCGACGTTCGAACTCGTAAAGTTCGACGTGCGGGTGTCAGGCAAATGTATGCCGACGTGCGGCGGCAGAAGACGGTCGCCAGCCGATAAGTCCTCGTATGCCCGTCCTCGGCGATCTCGCGTGGCCATATCGAAGCGCCGACGCTTCGCGATGCCGAGGACCTGGCGGCACTTATCGCAGCCCTTACTGCGACTTCGTCAGATCCTGCCCAATTGCGGCGACAACGGCCTGCTCGCAATCCTTGAGGCCGGCGACCGACTGGTCGAACTGGTCGATCAACGTGCCGAAACCGCCGTAGTGATATTTTGTATCGGCTTCGAGTCAAGCAGACGAGCGCGGACAACGCCCCTCGGAATGCCCTGGTGGCCGCGATGACTATGAAGACGCCATTGCCTTCATCAGAGCAGGCCCATCGCCGATGCTTTTAGCGTGGCCGCCGCGCGCGTCGAACATTCGAGCTTACGGAAAATGCTTTCCACATGCGTACGCACCGTACTCGGACTCAACGTCAACTCACGCGCGGCTTCCTTGTTGCTCGACCCGAGAGAGATCGCACGCAGAACCTCGATTTCACGTACGGTCAAATGCACATTGTGCTGCGCGGCTTTCACCGGAATGATCGGGGATCTCGCGAACGCCTGCCCTTCGGCCAGCAGCGCATTGACGGCTTCGCTACACAGCCGGCCGTTGGCCACCTCGTTACGCAATTGTTGCGCGGCTTCATCGGCAGGCAATTCGGCACGCCATGGACGCCGCGAGCGCAACGCGACCCACGCCACCGAAGCCGCCAGCACGCGCGCCTCGAGCGTCAACGCGGCGCCGCTCAGACCGCGAAAATAGCCGGAGCCATCCAGCCGTTCGTACGCGTATGAAGCAAGCTCGGTCGCCTGTGCGAGCACGCCTGTTTGCTTGCCAGCCCGCGCAGTCCAGTACGGCACCAGCCGCACTTTTTCCCACGCGCTCGCGGGCAAAGACGTGTCCTGATTCCAGATGCTGTTCGGCACCGCGGCACGTCCAATGCCGTGCAGCAAACCAGCACGATAGACGCGTGATTGTGCCGCTTCGTCCTGGGCCAGCCGCTCGCAACACGCTGCCGCGGTTGCCGCAACCCGGCGCGAGAAGCCGGTCATCCACGGAAGTTTGAGATCCACGACGTCAGCAATCAACTCCGCCGACGAAGCTTGCTGCATGGCCGGCGTTGACAACGCACGATCGAAATCGACATCGCGCATTTTCTCGATTTCCTGCAGCCAGGCGGGCGCATTGGATACCGCGATATCGACAAGATGCGCCGGATAACGCGCGTCGGCGCGCTGCTTGATGAGTGCAATTGCACGCTCGACGCCGTACACGCGGCCGAACGCCTCCAGATCACCCGCGAGGGCGACCACGTAGACCGACATCGGCACCGCGTCACGCGCGACACCGTGGGGCGTGCCACTGCCGTCCCATGCTTCGAAGATGTGGCGCAGCGTGTTTTCGGTCGGTCCCGCGAGCCCGAGCAAACGCGCGACTTCGCCCGACACCTCGCAATGAATCCGCGCGAGCGGCATGAGCACCGCGGCGGCCCCCCCGAGCGCGCCGAGCGGTTCGATCCAGCCTGGCCGGTTTTCGACCATTTTCGCGCGGATCGCGATGTCGTCGCCGAACACCTCGGCGAATCCCGCCGCGTTACCCGTGCAGCCGGACCATCGCAGCAGCGACGCCTCGCGAACCGTTGCGTTTTCGTCCGCGTTCAGACCGGCTGCCTGCGCGAGACGCGCGGCAATCCAACCTGTACGCAACGAATGATCGGTTGGCTGCCCCATGCTCAGATCGCCAATGAAAGCGAGTGCCTTTACCGAATCAAATACTCGAATCGGCGTCTGGCTTTTCGGGTCAGCGGTCGTCATGGAGAAAAATAAACGCGAGTAAATGCATGTTGATCACTATATACGCAACAGATCTTGCTGGGCGAATCGGTCATTCGACCGATACCGCCGCCGCGACTTCGCCGCGATGATTTTCACCCGTCACGCCGTTTGCGACTTCCACGGCGGCCATCGCGAGCCAGCGGACACGCTTTTTTCATGCCGCCAGCGGCGACGCAATGTCGGAAATCGGGCGTTCCGGCGTTCTGGCATGCGGGCCCGCATAAAGGGAAAGGGAACGATCAACATGCAGGAAAGCGTGGAAAAAATCTGCATCCTCGACGGCGGGCTGACTCGAGTCGAGGACGGATCGATCTATTCGCCCGGCGTGAGCGTCGGTGTGCCAGCAACGCTCAGTTGCAATGCCTACCTGATTCGTCACAAAGCAAAATGGCTGCTCTGGGACACCGGCACGCCCGACGCTTTCTACGCCCATCCCGGCGGAAAAATCGTTGCTGACGGTATGCGCGCCATCGTGGTTCGTACGATCGCCGCCCAATTCGAAATGATTGGTCTCTCCCCTGACGACGTCGACATTATTATGTTTTGGCATGCGCACTATGATCATGTCGGCAATTCCAGGCTATTCAGAAACGCCAAATGGTTCGTTCAGCAGCACGAATACGAGGCGATGTTCGGCACACAAACGGACAGTTTCGGCTATCTGCCTGAGTTCTATTCGGCGATGCGCGACAACGAGGTCGAACTCCTGCAAGGAGATTGCGATTTGTTCGACGACGGGGCCATTCGCCTGATCCACACGCCCGGACTGACTCCTGGGCATTGCTCATTATTCGTTCGACTTCCTCGTACCGGCCCGGTCATTCTTGGTGGAGACGTCGCGCACAACTGCCTCGACCTCCAATATCGTCGAGTCCCTTCGTTCAGCACTGATCGTGAGGCTTCGGTCGCTTCGATGCGCAAGATCGAGGAATTGGCCCGCAAGGAAGGGGCCAGAATCTGGATCAATCACGACACGATGCAAAGCGCAACGTTGCCGCATGCTCCTGCCTGGATTTACTGAAAGCAAGATTGGAGGCGTGGCGATCCATCGGTCATTCGACCGATAACGGTCTGCGTCCCCGGATGCGATAGTTCCAGGCGCCCGTTCCCCATTCTATTTCGTCGACAGCGAGGTTGTCTCGATGCATGCACCAATCCATCCCGCGTGGGTCCGCATTTTCCACTGGGTCAACGCTGTCGCCGTCATCGTCATGTGTTTGAGTGGCTGGCAAGTGTATGAGGCTTCGCCCATTTTCAGCGCCATTCGATTTCCCGTCTCCATCACGTTGGGTGGATGGCTGGGCGGAGCATTGCTCTGGCATTTCGCGTTCATGTGGATACTGGTCGCGAATTTCGGCGCTTATCTCGTCGCGAATCTCAGCACAGGACGCCTGCGTGAAAAATTCTTGCCGCTCAGTCTTCGTGCAGTAGTCACCGACCTCGTTGCGGCACTGCGCGGCAAGCTCAGTCACGGCGATCCCGGCCAATACAACGCCGTGCAGAAGTTGGCTTATCTCGTCGTGATTGCTGACATCGTGCTGGTGGTGTTGTCAGGTCTGGCTGTCTGGAAGCCGGTGCAGTTGCCGCTTCTGTGTGCGTCGATGGGCGGTTTCGATCAGGCACGCGTCGTCCACTTCTTCGCAATGAGTGTTCTGGTCGGCTTCTTCGCCATCCATGTCGCAATGGTCGCGCTGGTTCCGCGGTCTTTGCTCACCATGATCCGGGGACGCTAACCATGACTTCGCGGAAAACCGTACGGCAGCTCGACGGCGCATCGATCATCAAAGACGCGCGAAAAGCACTCCCGTCGTCTTCACGACGCCTGTTTGGCAAACGCATTCTGACTTTGGGCGGACTCGCTTTATTGTCGGGTTGCGATCTGAAGAGCGAAGAATCAGTCAATACCCTGCTGCGCAGAATGTCTTCATTCAACGATCGCGTACAAGCCGTCATGTTCAATCCGAACACACTGGCCCCGACGTATCCGGAATCGATGATTACGCGGCCATTTCCGTTCAATGCTTACTATGACATCGACGAAGTTCCGGAGGTCGACAGGCAGACTTATCGGCTTGAAGTCAGCGGTCTCGCGAAAGGAAAACGCATCTGGTCGCTTGACGAATTACACGCGATGCCGCAGCAGAGCCAGATTACGCGGCATATCTGCATTGAAGGCTGGAGCGCGATAGGTCAATGGGGCGGCGTGCGGTTCTCCGATTTTCTCTTGCGCGCCGGCGTGGATACGACCGCGAAATATGTCGCCCTGCACTGCGCCGATAACTACTGGACCAGCATCGATATGCCAACGGCGCTGCATCCCCAGACGCTCCTTACGCTGACTTACGGCGGCGCCACACTCCCCGCAAAGTATGGTTTCCCGTTGAAGCTTCGCATTCCCACGAAGCTCGGCTACAAGAACCCCAAACACATCGTCGCCATTACCGTCGGCAACGAATTTCCCGGTGGCTATTGGGAAAACCAGGGCTACAACTGGTTCGGTGGATCCTGAACGCCCATTAGCCGATTTCTTCTCAACCCAACCCGCTCTCGGAGCAACTATGCCCACTCATTTCAAAATTGCCTTTTGCTTTGTAGCATTCACGCTCGCCGGCGCGGCATTCGCGGGCACGCCTGCCGATAAGCCTGAACGCATTCGCGGCGAGATCGTGTCGTTCGCCGGCAACGCGCTCAAAGTGCATCGGCGCAGTGGAGACACCGTAACCATCGATATGCAGCAGTCGGCCGGTGTCAACGCCGTGAAGGCGATCCAGCTTGCCGACATCAAACCCGGCTCTTATGTCGGCGCGGCCGCGATTCCCGGCCCCGACGGCAAACTGACGGCCAGGGAAGTACTGGTCTTCCCTGAAGCGGCGCGCGGAACGGGCGAAGGCCACTACGCGTGGGACCTCGGTGCGAACAGCACCATGACGAATGCCAACGTGGACACCGTGGTGCAAAGCACCAGCGGCCGCGATCTCACACTCTCATACAAAGGCGGATCCAACACCATCAACGTGCCCGCCAACGTGCCGGTCGTCACGCTGATCCCGGCAACGCGCGCGGAATTGATCGCTGGCAAAAAGGTCTTTGTCGTGGCGATTCCGAAGACGTCCAGCACGTTTGACGGCAAGCTTGTCGTGGTCGAAAAGGATGGCGTCGCCCCGCCGATGTAATACGGCATGAATTGCGCCGTGATTCTGGCAGCAGATCACGGCCGCACTGCCTCCTGCGGGCCAATTCGCTTTCATTGACGACTCGGTGAATCCGAATATCGCGCCATTCAAGGGCAAATCCATTTCGCCCGAACAGGAGCTGATGACTCGCCCGCGCGCGATCGCCTGCAATGTCCGCACACATTACGTGTGAAGAGTCGATGACCGGGGAAGCCATGTTGTGCCGGAATTCCCGATCATCGAGCGAGGCGTCGACCGATCGATGCTTCGGTCTTTACGTCGATCGGTTCGTCGTGACGTGCTCCCCGTTAGCGATCCTTTCGGCGAGGCGGATCACCCGGGCGCGGTAAGCGAAGCCTCACGGTCTCGATGTCCGACCCGCCTCATCCGCACGCCGCGCAAGATGATCGACAACGCGCTGGGCAGCGGGCTGCAACTGGTCGAAGCTTCTGAAGCACACCACGAAGCGACGTTCCGCCCACGCATCGACGAGCGGAATCGTCTTCACCTTGAACACCCTGGTGTACGTCGTCGCCACTTCTTCCGGGACCACGCTGATACCGAGTCCCGCCGCCACAACCCGGAATCCCGCATCGAAACTCGACACGATCACGCGATACATCAGCGCCGCGCCTTCGCTCGCCGCCGCGCGTTGAAGCATGGCATGCACGGCGGTGGTCGGCGGCAGCCCCACATGCTCATACGCGAAAGTTTCCCGAAACGCGATCGAGCGTTTGCCCGCCAGCGGATGGTCGGGATGCACGGCCAGCGCGAGACGATCGCGACGGTAAGCGCGATGCTGCAATCCCTGCAGATCGACGTTGTCCCAGCACACGCCGATGCTGGCGACGCCTTCGCGCAACTGGCGCACGAGTTCGTGCGACTGCCGCTCCTCAACGTCCACGCGGATATTCGCATTGGCCGGCTCGCGCATGAACGACGCGACATCGTCGAGCAGCGTTTCCGCGATCGCCGACGCCGACGCGCAAATGCTTACGCGACCGCGCAAACCACCGCCAAACGCCGCGATGTCGCTGCCAATCCGCTCGACGGTGAACAACACCGTGCGCGCGTGTTCGAGCAGCGCGAGGCCCGCGCCGGTCGGCGACACGCCGCGCCGCGAACGGTCGAGCAGCGGCACGCCGAGGTCCGCTTCGAGTTGCGCGATCCGCTTGCTGATCGCCGACGGCTCGATATGCGCCTCCTCGGCGGCCCGCGCGATGTTGTGATGATCGCAAACGGCCACGAAGAGCCGCAGGGTTTTCAGGTCGAGATCGCGCAAGGTGTTTGTCTCCTGTGACATTCCGGATCGGAATCCTGGTGCTTCCGGAATGCCGCTTTACTAGTTTTCGGGAATGTCTAAAGTTAGCACGACGCTGGCGATTCGACGACCGGCGAGTTCCCGGAGACAGCTTCATGCCCCCACTTCCCCGCCACGCCGTGATCCGCGAAGTCGGCCTTCGCGACGGCCTGCAAAGCCTGCCGCGCATCGTGGCGACCGAACAGAAGATCGAGTGGATTCGCGCCGCCCACGCGGCCGGTCAACGCGAGATCGAAGTCGGTTCGTTCGTGCCCGCCCGGCTGTTGCCACAGCTCGCCGATACCGCCGCGCTCGTCGCCTTCGCGAAGACGTTGCCGGACCTCTCGGTGTCGGTGCTCGTGCCGAATCTGAAAGGCGCCGAAAAGGCGTTCGAAACACAGGCCGATCTGCTGCTCGTGCCGCTTTCGGCGAGCCTCGAACACAGCCTCGCCAACCTGCGCAAAACGCCCGATGAGGTCATCGCCGAGGTCGCCCGCATTCGTGCGGCGCGCGACGCGTCGGGCGCGAAAACGCTGATCGAAGGCGGCATCGGCACGGCGTTCGGCTGCACGCTTCAGGGCCACGTCGCGCCCGACGAGGTGCTGCGCTGCATGCAGGCGCTGCTCGATGCCGGCGTCGATCGCGTGAGCATCGCGGACACGGTCGGCTACGCCGGACCGCGCGCCGTGCACGACCTGTTCGCGAAGGCGCGCAGGATCGCCGGCGATCGTCTCTGGTGCGGCCACTTTCACGACACGCGCGGCCTCGCGCTCGCCAACGTCTACGCGGCGCTCGAAACCGGCGTGAACCGCTTCGACGCGACGCTCGCCGGCATCGGCGGCTGTCCGCATGCGCCGGGCGCGAGCGGCAACGCGTCGACCGAAGACCTCGCGTTCATGCTCGCCGAAATGGGCATCGATACGGGCCTCGACCTGCCCGCGCTGCTGGATCTGCGCGCGCAGGTCGCCCGCTGGCTCGACGGCGAAACCCTGCACGGCGCACTGTGGCGCGCCGGTCTGCCCAACACTTTCGCGCGCGCGTCGAAGCGCGACGCGCTGACCGCCTGAGGAAACCGACATGGCCAACACGACACGATTGCCGCTCGACGGCGTCCGGGTGATCGAATTCACGCACATGGTGATGGGGCCGACGTGCGGCATGATCCTCGCCGATCTCGGCGCCGAAGTCATCAAGATCGAGCCGCCCGACGGCGACAAAACGCGCTCGCTGCCGGGCCTCGGCATCGGCTTTTTCCGCTCGTTCAATCGCAACAAGAAAAGCGTCGTGCTCGATCTCGCCACGCCGGAGGGCCGCGAAACGGCCGCCGAACTGGCCGACACCTGCGACGTGATGATCGAAAACTTCCGCCCCGGCCTGATGCGGAAGATGGGCCTCGACTACGCCACGCTCTCGGCGCGCAATCCGCGCCTGATCTACGTCTCGCACAAGGGTTTTCTGCCGGGGCCGTACGAGAAGCGGCTCGCCCTCGACGAAGTCGTGCAGATGATGGGCGGCCTCTCGTACATGACCGGACCCGCGGGCCGCCCGCTGCGCGCGGGCACGTCGGTCAACGACATCATGGGCGGCATGTTCGGCGCGATCGGCGTGCTCGCCGCGTTGCGCGAACGCGAGTCGACCGGGCTCGGGCAGGAGGTGCAAAGCGCGCTGTTCGAGAACTGCGTGTTTCTCTCGTCGCAACACATGCAGCAGTTCGCGATGACGAACGAAGCGCCGCCGCCCATGCCGTCGCGCGTCTCGGCGTGGAGCGTCTACGACGTGTTCACGCTCGCCGACGACGAGCAGCTTTTCATCGGCGCCGTGAGCGACAAACAGTTCGTCACGCTGTGCGATGTGCTGCATTGCCCGCAACTCGCCGAAACGCCGCGCTTCGCCACCAACGCGCTGCGCGTCGCCGTGCGGGCGGAATTGCTGAGCTGTCTCGGCGAAATCCTCAAGCATCGCCACGTCGACGAACTTGCGCCGAAGCTCGAAGCGGCCGGCATCCCGTATGCGCCGATCGTGCGGCCCGATCAGTTGATGAACGATCCGCATCTGAAAGCGAGCGGCGGCCTCGTGCCGATGCAAACCGACGACGGCGGCACGACCGACGTCGTGCTGCTGCCGATCACGATGGGCGGCCGCCGTCCGGGCGTGCGCCAGGCGCTCGCGCGCGTCGGCGAACACACGCAGGAGATCCTGTCGCGACTCAAGGCGCGGGTGAGCGCATGAACGATCACGCGCGCAACAACCGGCGGCCGCCATGACGGACTAACGCCTCACGCCATCCATGAGCATTCGTCAGAAATGCCATTTCTTGGAAAAAATCAGGAGACATTCATGCAGCAGACCGTCCCCGCGGGCGCCGTCCCGCTCGTCCCGCATGCCGTGCGCGTCGGCCTTCAACCCGGCGCGGAAATCGCCGCGCGCATCGATCGCCTGCCCATGACGCGGCATCTCTGGATGCTCGTCCTGCTGATCTCGCTCGGCGGCTTCTTCGAAATCTACGATCTGATCTTCACGGGTTACATCGCACCCGGCATGGCGAAAAGCGGCGTGCTCGCCACGACGACGCACACGTTCTTCGGCTGGAACGGCATAGCGGGTTTCATCGCGGCGACGTTTGCGGGGCTCTTCGTCGGGACCTTCTGCTTCGGCTGGCTGCCGGACCGCTTCGGGCGGCGCAGCGTGTTCACGATTTCGCTGCTCTGGTATTCGATCGGCTCGGCGATCATGGCGTTCCAGACCTCGCCGGAAGCGCTGCTGTTCTGGCGCTTCGTCACCGGCATCGGCGTGGGCGTCGAGATCATCACGATCGACAGTTACGTGACCGAACTCGTGCCGCAACACATGCGCGGACGCGCGATGGCCTTCAACCAGATGGTGATGTTCGCCGCCGCGCCGGTCTCCGCGATCCTCTCGTACTGGCTCGTGCCGACCGCGGTGTTCGGCATCGACGGATGGCGCATCGTCGTGCTGGCCGGATCGGCGGGCGCGCTGCTCGTCTGGTTCGTGCGGCGCTCGGTGCCGGAGAGTCCGCGCTGGCTCGCTTCGCATGGCAAACCGGAAGCGGCGGAGCAGATCGTTTCGCGCATCGAGACGATCGTTGCCACGCAATCGCGTGCGCCGCTGCCGACGCCGCATCCCGTGATCGTGCAGCCCGAGCATCGCCGCGCGTCGTTCGCCGAGCTGCTTCAGCCGCCGTATCGATCGCGCTTCCTGATGCTCGTCGTGTTCAATCTGTGTCAGGCGATCGGCTATTACGGCTTCGCGAACTGGGTGCCGACGCTGCTGATCGGGCAAGGCATCACGATCACGAAGAGTCTGCTTTACTCGTTCATCATCGCGTTCGCGCTGCCGGTCGGGCCGATGCTGTCGATGCTGTACGCCGATCGTTTGCAACGCAAGTGGCTGATCGTCGGCGGCGCGCTGGTCGTGATCGTGTGCGGCCTCGCGTTCGCGCAAACGCGCAGCGTGGCGATGCTGATCGCGCTCGGCGTGTTGATCAGCTTTGCGGGGCAGACGATCTCGGTGTGTTATCACGCCTACCAGGCCGAGCTGTTTCCAACCGCTATCCGCTGCCGCGCGAATGGCCTCGTCTATTCGGCGAGCCGCGTCGGGGCGATGTTCTCCGGCTTCTTCATCGCGGCGTTGCTGCGCGACTTCGGCGTGGCGGGCGCGTTCACGGGCATCACGGCGTGCATGTTCGTGGTCGCCTTGTCGATTGGACTATTCGGCCCGCGCACCAACGGCATGCGGCTGGACGAACTGAATCACTGAAGCACCGTGAGGCGATAAGCACGCGCGTTGGCCCTTAAAACATGGACTCGCGCGCGTTGCATGCTTCCACGACTGGCCGCGACAATCTGAGGCCAGCCTCGGTTTCGGCCACGTCGATCGATCTGCGACTTAACAAAATTGTCAGCGGAGCAACATCTTCGTGTCAGACGGTCTGGTATATGCTTGTGCGCGACGTTGCCGATCACCCGCGAGCGCACGACATGCGGGTTCGGCGTCACGTTCAAGCGGTTTCACGCATAATCGCTGTGAAGCCGCTTTATCTTCGGACTCACACTCACTCTTCGTCGCACCACTTCCGTATTAATGTCACGTAGCAAAAACGTCTCCACCGCACCGCTCCCCTCTGCTTCTCCCCAGTTTTTGCAGCGCCCGCTGGACGAAAAAACGGCCACCGAAATGGCGCTCGCGCATCACCTTACATTCGCAGCCTGCAAAAGCTGGGCGGGCACCACGCGCCTCGTCAGCGAACTGGTGCGGATGGTCTATCTCACCTTCTACGTGCAATGCGAAGGTTACGGCGATACCGAGATCGCGCAGTTCGCGAACGCCGAAGCCGCACTGGAAACCTGCATTCTGCGCGCGGGCGACGACGAAACATGCCGCATTTCTCCGGTCGAAAGCGCGCTGGTCGAGCCCATTCTTCAGCAGGCCGACACGCAGTTGTTTCTCGCGCCACGGCAGGCGTTGATCGAGGCGTATCAGCGACTCGATCGATTCCTGCGGAGTTCGAATGAGTCGCCATTGCCGCAACTGTCGATGTAGACATGCGACGCACGCGCACTACCCGCGCGTGCGCGCCTTCTCCGACGGCTTGCTGACAAGCGCATCGTGCGTTTCCGCCAGCACCTCGACGAACGCCGAAGCGAGGCGCTCACGCGGCCGGTTCGGCGGAAACAGCAGATACATCGGGAACATGACGGCGGGCGCGAACGGCCGGATCGCGATATCGGGCCCGGCGAAATCGCGCGCGACGATCGGATGCGCCAGCGTCACGCCCATGCCGCTGCGCACCATCTCGCAGCAGATCGCCGTGTATTGCGCCTCGATCGCGAGCACGCGCTCCACGCCCGCGCGCACGAACACTTCGTCCATCTGCGCACGCGTGCCGTCGCCGTGACACAGTGAAATAAACGATTCGCCTTCGAGATCCTCCGGACGGATCGAGCGCTTCTTCGCAAGCCGGTGATGCGCGGGCATCACGCACACGGCCGCCACCTTCGAGAGCAATTCGACCTCGCAGTTCGACGCCTCGCTCACATAGACCGCCACGCCCAGATCGCAGAACTGCGAAGCGGTCCAGTGATTGACCGTGCCCGACGTGTTCACGTGCAGCGAAACCGTCACGCCCGGATAGCGGTCCTGAAAGCGCTTGAGCGCGTGCGGCACAAGCGTGAGACCGGCCGACGGCATCGCCGCGATGCGCAACCGACCGCTGCCCAGATTGCGGATCTGCGCCGCCGCGTTCGCAAGCCCTTGCAGACCCACATACGCGCGCTCCACTTCGCGAAAGAACGCCTCGCCCTCGCTCGTCGGAATGAGCCGCACGCCCACGCGCTGAAAGAGCTTGAGGCCGGTGTCGCGTTCGAGCTGCGCGATCAGGCGGCTCACGTTGGGCTGCGAGGTGAACAGCGCCTTCGCGGCGGCCGTCATCGAGCCCGAGACCATCACCGCGCGGAACGCCTCGACGTGTTTCAGATTCATTGCCAACCCTCCTGGGCTTAACCCTGATCCATATCATCTGTGCATAGATGGCTATTTTATTCGTATTGGACGATATGAATAACGCGGGCGAGACTGCAACGCATCGGCGCACGAGTCCTACGCCGCCGGCCCCCACAATCGAATGGAGATCGTCGTCATGGATCACGCCTTGCGCCGCCGCTCGTATCGTCTCGCCCTGCCCCGCGCGGCCGCCCTTCTGGCCTTCAGCGCCGCCTGCGCCAGCACCCAGCTCGCCCACGCCGAAACCACGCTCTACGTCGCCAATGTGGGCGGCTCGAACGAGCAGCTTTATCGTCAGAAGGTGATTCCGCCGTTCGAGAAAGCGCACGACGTGAAAATCGTCTACGTCGCGGGCAATTCGAGCGACACGCTCGCCAAGCTGCAGGCGCAGAAGGGTCATCAGCAGATCAATGTGGCGGTGATGGACGACGGCCCCATGTATCAGGCGATGCAGCTCGGCCTGTGCGCCAAGGTCGACGACGCGCCCGTCATGAAAGACCTTTACCCGCTCGCACGGCTCGGCCCGAACGCCGTGGGCGTGGGCATGGTGGCGACCGGCATCGGCTATAACGCGGATGCGTTCAAAAAGCTCGGCCTGCCCGCGCCCGATTCGTGGAAGGCGCTCGAAGACCCGCGCCTGAAGGGCAAGCTCGGGGTGCCGCCGATCACCAATACCTACGGCCTGCACACGCTCGTGATGCTCGCGCGCCTGAACGGCGGCGGCGAGAAGAACATCGACCCCGGCTTCGCGGCGATGACGAAACAGGTCGCGCCGAACGTGCTCTCGTGGGCGCCCACGCCCGGCGAGATGGACGGCCTCATGCAAGGCGGCGACGTGATCGCCGCGCCGTATGGCAGCGGCCGCGCCGTGGCGCTGCAAAACACCGGCTTCCCGCTCAAGTTCATCTACCCGAAGGAAGGCGGCGTGGCGCTCCAGGTGGCCGCGTGCGCGCTCGCCGAAAACGCCCAGCCGCAACTCTCGCAGCAGTTCATCCAATACCTGCTGAGCCCCGAAGTGCAGGCGATGCAGGCGCAGGCCATCGGTCTCGGCCCCGTCAACAAGACCGTCAAGCTCGCGCCGGAGGTCGCCGCGCGCGTGCCCTACGGCCCCGATCAGGTCGCGAAGCTCACCGCGATGGACTGGACCACCATCAACCAGCATCGCACCGAGTGGACCGAACGCTGGAACCGTTCCGTCGAGCGTTGAGCACGCAACGATTCGTCTGGCCACGGCTTTTCAAGGACTGCGCGCATGAGCTTTCTCACCCTGCAAGGCATCTCGAAGCGCTACGGCGACTTCACGGCGATCGAGCAACTCGACCTCTCGGTCGAACGCGGCGAGTTTCTTTCGCTGCTCGGCCCCTCGGGCTGCGGCAAGACCACGACGTTGCAGATGATCGCGGGCTTCGTCGCGCCGAGCACCGGCCGCGTGACGCTCGACGGCCGCGACATCACGCAATTGCGGCCCGAAAAGCGCGGCATCGGCGTGGTGTTTCAAAGCTACGCGCTGTTTCCGCATATGACGGTGGCGGCCAACGTGGGCTTCGGGCTCGAAATGCGCAAGATGCCGCGCGCGCAACGTGCCGAACGCATTGCCGAAGCGCTCGCGCTCGTGCGCCTTTCCGGCCTCGACGCGCGTTATCCGAAGGAGCTGTCGGGCGGTCAGCGCCAGCGTGTGGCGATTGCGCGCGCCATCGCCATGCAGCCCGAACTGCTGCTGCTCGACGAACCGATGTCGAATCTCGACGCCAAGCTGCGCGAGGAAATGCACATCGAACTGCGCGCGATCCAGAAGCGGCTCGGCATCACGACCATTCTCGTCACGCACGATCAGGTCGAAGCAATGACGATGAGCGACCGCATCGCCGTCATGCATCGCGGCACCATTGCGCAATTGAGCACGCCATTCGACGCCTACGAGCGCCCCGCGACGCCGTTCGCCTCCACCTTCCTCGGCCGCACCAACTCGCTCGCGGGCGAAGTGCTGCGCCGCAATCCGCGTTGCGCCGAAGTGGCCGTGGCGAGCACGACGCTGCATGTACCGCACGAAGGCCGCGAGGTCGCGGGATCGGTGCACGTCTATATCCGCCCCGAGAAAATGCGGCTCGCGAATGGCGATGCCGGCGACGCGCGCGTGCACGGCCGCATCGCTACGCGCGTGTTCGTCGGCAACCAGTGGCTGCTCGTCGTCGATACGGAGCTTGGGCGGTTGCACGTCGCGCAGTCGAACACGGGCGCGCCGCCGCCGGAAGAAGGTCACGAAGTGGGCCTCGCCTGGACCGACGACGATCTGCGCGTGCTCACGCGGGAGAGCGCTCATGGCCACGCTTGACGATCCGCGCGGCGGCGCCGCGCCCTGGCTGCTCTCCGCGCCCGCGCTCGTGCTGTTTCTCACACTGCTGCTCGCGCCGCTGCTGCTCACGCTGGTGCTGTCGTTTCATACCTTCAACGATCTCGCGGGCGTGCAGCGCGGCTGGACGATATCGAACTATCTCGAAGTCATCAGCGATCCTTACTATGGTGTGATCTTTCTGCGCACGGCGGGGCTCGCCTTCGCGGTCACGCTGCTCTCGATCGTCCTCGGCGTGCCCGAAACCATCGTGCTCGCGCGCATGCGCAAACCGTGGCAATCGATCTGCCTGCTGATCGTGCTCGGTCCGCTGCTGATTTCTGTGGTCGTGCGCACGCTCGGCTGGCAGATTCTGCTCGGCAACAACGGCGTGCTGAACAATGCGCTGCAAGCGCTGCACATCACCGACGAACCCGTGCGCCTCGTCTTCACGATGACCGGCACGATCATCGCGCTCACGCACGTGCTGGTGCCCTTCATGGTGATGTCGGTCTGGGCCACGCTGCAAAAGCTCGATCCGCAAGTGGAATGGGCTGGGCTCTCGCTCGGCGCGTCGCGCTGGCGCGTGTTCCGCCGCGTGGTGCTGCCGCAGATCCTGCCTGGCGTGCTCTCGGGTTCGATCATCGTGTTCGCGCTCTCGGCCTCGGCGTTCGCCACGCCCGCACTGATCGGCGGACGCCGCCTCAAGGTGGTCGCCACCGCCGCCTACGACGAGTTCCTCGGCACGCTGAACTGGCCGCTGGGCGCGAGCATCGCGGTGCTGCTGCTGATCGCCAACGTGGCCATCGTGATGGGTTGCAGCCGTCTCGCCGAACGCCGCTTCAAGCACATCTTCGATTGAGGGAGACGCCATGCAACGCAACGGATTTCTCGGCCTCGCCTTCAACGCGCTGTTTCTGCTGTTTATCGTCGCGCCGCTCGCGGTGGTGATGCTGGTCGCGTTCACGGACAAGGGCTACATCTCGATGCCGTTCGACGGCGCCTCGCTGCGCTGGTTTCGCGCGATTCTCGACAACGCCGACATCGTCTCGGCGTTCTGGCTCTCGACGCGGCTCGCGTTCGCGGCGGCCACCATCGGCGTCGTGCTCGCGGTGCCCGCCGCGCTCGCCATCGCGCGCTATCGCTTTCCGGGCCGCGGCGCGCTCACGAGCTTCTTCCTCTCGCCGATGATGATTCCCGCCGTCGTGCTCGGCATTGCGTTTCTGCGCTTTCTTTCGCTGTTGCATCTGAGCGGTTCGTTCTGGGCGCTGGTCGCCGCGCATGTCGTGATCGTGCTGCCCTATGCGCTGCGCCTCGCGCTCTCGTCCGCGATCGGCCTCGACCGCGACGCCGAACGCGCGGCGCTCTCGTGCGGCGCGAGCCGCCTCACCGCGTTCCGCCGCGTCGTGCTGCCGATGATCCGCACCGGCGTCGCGGGCGGCTGGGTGCTCTCGTTCATCCAGAGTTTCGACGAGCTGACCATGACCATTTTCGTCGCGACGCCCGGCACGACCACGCTGCCCGTCGCCATGTACAACCAGATCGCGCAGACGATCGATCCGCTCGTCACCTCGGTGTCGGCGGTGCTGATCGTCGGCACGGTCGCGCTGATGCTGGTGCTCGACCGCATGGTCGGCCTGGACCGCATTTTGATCGGAGAAGCCCGATGACTCACACCCCCAGCGCCAGCCCCGACGTACTCGTGATCGGCGGCGGCCTCGTGGGCTCCGCCGTCGCCTGGGGACTCGCGCGCGAGGGCGCGCGCGTGACCGTGCTCGACGAGGACGATGGCGGCTTTCGCGCCTCGCGCGGCAATTTCGGCCTCGTCTGGATTCAGGGCAAGGGCTATGGCCGCACGCCTTACGCGCGTTGGTCGCGCAGTTCGGCGGTGCGCTGGCCGCAACTCGCCGCCAGCCTGCTCGAAGACAGCGGCGTGGATGTCGCGCTGCGCCAGCCAGGCGGCTTCCATATCTGCTTTTCGGATGCCGAACTGGCCGAGCGCCAGACGCGTCTCGCCGCGCTGCAAGCCGAGATCGGCGATTACCCGTTCGAGTTGCTCGATCATCGCGAACTGCGCGAGCGGCTGCCGGGCATCGGCCCCGCCGTCGTCGGCGCGAGCTATTCGCCGATGGACGGCCACGTCAATCCGCTCAAGCTGCTGCGCGCGCTGCATACGTCGATGCAGCGGCGCGGCGTGCGGCTCGTCTCCGGCGCGCGCGCGCAGCGCATCGTGCCGGAGCGCGGCGGCTTCGCGGTCGAGAGCGCGGCGGGCACCTTTCGCGCGGGCCGTATCGTGCTCGCCGCGGGTCTCGGCAACCGCGCGCTCGCGCCGCAAGCGGGCCTGTTCGCGCCGGTTGCGCCCAATCGCGGCCAGGTGCTGGTGAGCGAGCGCGTCGCGCCGTTTCTGCGCTATCCGACCATCAACGTGCGGCAGACCGACGAAGGCACCGTGCAGTTCGGCGACTCGATGGAAGAAGCGGGCTTCGACGATCTCACGACGACGCCGATTCTCGCCGACATCGCGCGGCGCGGCGTGCGCGCGTTTCCGATGCTGCAACACGTGCGGCTCGTGCGCATGTGGGCGGCGCTGCGCGTCTACAGCCCCGACGGCTTTCCGATCTACGACGAATCGCCCGTGCATCCGGGCGCGTTCGTCGTGACCTGCCACAGCGGCGTGACGCTCGCCGCCGCGCACGCGCTGCGCATCGCGCCGTGGATCACGGGCGCGCCGATGCCCGAGGAAGTGCCCGCGCTCTCGGCGCGCCGCTTTCCCGACGCGCCGCGCGAGTGGGCCGCCGCCTTCGATGCCGCTGCGCTCGACGCGGCCCCGCGCGTTGCCGCGCTCTGACGCTTACTAGATATCGCTCACCGGATCCGCCATGACCGCCCGACCGACTCAATCGACTTCCTCGCTATTCAAACCGCTCGCAAACGCCGAAGCGCCCGTCGACATCTGGTTCAACGACACGCCTCTGCGCGTGCCGGGCGGCCGCTCCGTGGCCGCCGCGCTGCTGGCCGCGGGCGTCGCGCGCTTTCGCTCGACGCCGGTCTCCGGCGCGCCGCGCGCGCCCTACTGCATGATGGGCGCGTGCTTCGAATGCCTCGTCGAAATCGACGGCGTGCCCGCGCGCCAAAGCTGCATGGTCGAGGTACGCGACGGCATGCGCATCCGCTCGCAGGAAGGCGCGCGCGATCTGCCGCCCGAACTCATGCAGGACGCCACGCCCGCCGCCACACAAAACGCCCCTGCACTGGAGAACGCTGATGGCCGTTGACCACACCGCATCGAGCGCTCAGCAAGCCGATCTTCATCGCGCCGAACCCGTCGATCTCGTCGTGGTCGGCGCGGGTCCGGCGGGCATGAGCGCCGCCACGCGTGCCGCGCGCGCGGGCCTGTCGGTCGTGATGATCGACGAACAGAACGCCGTCGGCGGCCAGATCTACCGCGCGATCGAACGCGCCGACGCGCGCCGCAAGGAGATCCTCGGCCCCGACTACGCGGCAGGCGCGGCCATCGCCGAGGACTTCGTGCGCTCGGGCGCGCGCCATCTGCCGGGCGCGACGGTCTGGCAGGTCACGCGCGAGCGCTCGGTCCACTACCTCAAGGACGGCAAGGTCGGCAGCTTCGCGGCGCAGCGCGTGATCCTCGCGAGCGGCGCACTCGAACGGCCCTTCCCGATTCCGGGCTGGACGCTGCCCGGCGTGCTCACGGCGGGCGCGGCGCAAATCCTCCTGAAAAGCGCGGGCGAAGTGCCCGCCGCGCCACCCGTGCTCGCGGGCTGCGGCCCGCTGCTTTATCTGCTCGGCTGGCAGTACGTGCGCGCGGGCGTGCCGATCCGCGCGCTCGTCGATACCACGCGTCACGAAGATCGCTGGCGCGCGAAGTCGCATCTGTTCGCGGCGTTGCGCGCGTGGCCGTTCCTGAGCAAAGGCCTGCAATTGCTGCGCACGTTGCGCGACGCGCGCGTGCCGATCTACGAAGGCGCCGACGATCTCGCGATCGAAGGCACGCTGGGTGCGGACGGCACGCAGCGCGCCGCCGCGCTCACCTTCACGTCGCAGGGCCGCGCGCAACGCATCGAAGCCGATGTGATCCTGCTGCATCAAGGCGTCGTGCCGAACACGCAGTTCACGCAGGCGCTGCGCGCGGCGCATCGCTGGGACCCCGTGCAACTCTGCTTCACGCCGCAGACCGACGCCTGGGGCGAACTCGACGTGCCCGGCATTTTCGTGGCCGGCGACGGCGCGGGCATCGGCGGCGCGCAGGCGGCCGCGCAAGAGGGTACGCTCGCCGCGCTTGCCGTCGCGTCGCAACTCGGCATGCTCGACACCGCCACGCGCGAGCGCGAAGCCCACGCGCACCGCGCGGCGCTCGCACGCGTGATGCGCATCCGTCCGTTTCTCGACAGCCTCTATCGTCCGCGCGACGCCAACCGCATTCCCGCCGACAGCACCATCGTCTGCCGCTGCGAAGAAGTGACGGCGGGCGAACTGCGCGGCTTCGTCGCGCTCGGCTGCGTCGGGCCGAATCAGGCGAAATCCTTCGGACGCTGCGGCATGGGACCGTGCCAGGGACGCCTGTGCGGCTTGACCGTGACAGAAGTGATCGCCGACGCCCGAAAGGTCCAGCCCGACGAAGTCGGCTACTACCGCATCCGTCCGCCGATCAAACCGATCACGCTCGGAGAACTCGCCGGTGAATGAGCAACCCGCCCGCGCGCAGCAGGAAGCCGACGTGCTCGTGATCGGCGGCGGCCTGCACGGCACCAGCAGCGCGTTCCATCTTGCGCGGCGCGGCGCGAGCGTGATCGTGCTCGAAGCCGATTACGTCGCGCGCCATTCGTCGGGCGTGAACGCGGGCGGCGTGCGCACGCTCGGCCGCCCGCTGCCCGAAATTCCCCTCGCGCTGCGCTCGCGCGAACTCTGGCACACGCTGCCCGAGCTGATCGGCGACGACGGCGGCTTCGTGCCGTCGGGCCAACTGAAGATCGCCGAAACCGACGCGGAACTCGACGAATGCCGCGAGCGCGTCGCGCTGCTGAACGCGCACGGCTTCACGCACGAAACGCTGATCGACCGCGAACGCGTGCTCGAACTCGAACCGGCGCTCGCACGACACGTGACGGGCGGCATCTGGGTCGAGCGCGACGGCTACGCGCTGCCGTATCGCACCACCACGGCGTTTCGGCTCGCCGCGCAGCGGCTGGGCGCGCGCTTTATCGAAGGCACGCCGGTCGCGCGCATCGAGCCGCACGGCGAACGCTGGCTCGCGCACACGCCGCGCGGCACCTTCGCGGCGCGCCAGCTGCTGGTGGCGGCGGGCGCGTGGTCGGGCGAACTCGCGCGCCAGGCGGGCGAGCCCGTGCCCGTGCATCCCGAAGGACTGATGCTGATGGTCACGCAGCGCGTTGCGCCGTTCTGCCGCGCGACGCTCGGCGCGACCGGACGGCCGCTCTCGTTCAAGCAATTCGACAACGGCACGGTCGTGATCGGCGGCAAGCTGATCGGTCACGCCGATCTGCCGGGTCGGCACGGCGAAGTCGATTTCATGCGGCTCGTGAAAAGCGCGCGGACCGTCGTCGATCTGTTTCCGCATCTGCGCGATCTGGGCGTGAACCGCGCGTGGGCGGGCGTCGAAGCGTTCACCGACGACGCGCTGCCGGTGATTTCCGCGAGCCGCACCGCGAGCGGCCTCTATTACTCGTTCGGCTATTGCGGCAGCGGATTTCAGCTTGGCCCGGCCTGCGGCCAGGTCGTGAGCGAACTCATGCTCGACGGCGCGCCTTCGGTGCCACTCGACGCGTTCGCCATCGACCGGTTCGGGCGCGAAACACGCGAAGCGCCTTCGGCCGCCGTGGATCACGCGGCCACGCACTAGCCCGCACGTTCCCCATCATTCAACCGCGCTCGCGCAGCGCACAGGAGTCACTGCACCCATGTCCGATACCGAAATCGTCCGCATCGAAACCAGTCAGCGCATGAGCCGCGTCGTCAAGGCGGCGGGTCTCGTTTTCGTCGGCGGCCAGACGTCCGCCGATCCGACCGTCGACGTCAAGATTCAGACCGCGAGCGTGCTCGCGAAGATCGACGGCTTTCTCGCCCAGGCGGGCATCGACAAGTCGCGGCTCGTCTCGGCGCAAGTCTGGCTCGCCGATATCGGCCGCGATTTCGCGGGCATGAACGAAGTCTGGGACGCGTGGGTGACGCCCGGTCAAGCGCCCACGCGCGCGACCGTCGAGGCCCGGCTTGCCGCGCCGCATCTGCTCGTCGAAATCGCGGTGATCGCCGCGCAGTAGTGCCCGCAGTAGCGCCGTAACGCGCTGACGCGCTCTTCCATCGATCGGCTTCGCCACGAGGCCGATCCGCTTCGAATCCGGCACGCGCAAACGCTTGCGTGAGCCGGAATCCGCAGCCGCCTCTCATCCGCCCGTGTGCAACGCACGGGCGCGGCGGCTGTCACGAATCCTTCCCGCGCCCTCGCTTTACCTTCCCGCTCGCACGCGAAACTTTCTCCCTCGTAATACGTTGTAATCACAACCTTTCACATTACGTCACGGATCGGTCACATCCGCGTGGCTGAATAGCGCCCCAACGCGCTGCGCCAGGCTTTCACGCCTTACCGCCCGCCACGCTGCGCGTGCTTACAAGAAATATCTTCGTATCGAGAACCCGTGCCTCCGGCTGCAAGGAAGCTTGCACGGCCACGTCATCGACCAGCAGAGACGCAAAAGCGGATCGGCCCCGGCGCCCCGTGCAAGGACGGCGCCGCCTGCGCCGACTGCCCGCCTGTGTTTTCCCCCTGCCTGACTCGTGCCCTGGCCGCCACGCCCGGATTGGCCCGTCCACCACGACGACGCGTCACGCGCGGCGTCGACAGAACGAGAAAAAGGCTGCGATGAATCACCTCTACCGTGTCGTGTTCAACCGCGCGCTGGGCGTCATGCAAGCGATCTCCGAGCACGGCCGCACGCGCGCCGGCGCGGGTCGCGCAACGTCGCGCAAGATCGGCAACGCCGCGCCCGCTGCATCATGGCTCGACGCTCAGTCGCACACGCTGCGCAAGCAGCGCATCGCGCAGATCGTTGCGCTCGCCACGGCGCTGATCGCGCAAGGCCACGCCCACGCTGCCAGCACGACCGTCGTGATCTCCACCGATACGACCAGTTCGCAGAACCTCGCTGCCAACGGCACGGTCACCGTCAACGCGGGCGTCACGCTCAACGTGAGCGACGGCAGCAACGCGATCGCCGTGAAGGGCACCGGCACCATCACGAACAACGGCACGATCGAGGAAACCGGCACCGTTGCCGCGGGCACGGACGGTCGCGCGATCCGCGACAAGTCGGACCCGCTCACGCTCACGATCGTCAACAACGGCACAATCTCGGCCGCCGACGACGACGCGATCCAGATGCAGTACAGCGACAACAGCGTCAAGCTCAGCAACTACGGCAAGATCATTTCGTACAACGCGAGCGAAGGCGGCGCGCAGGCGATCGACTTCAATGCGATCACCACCGGCACGAACTCGGTCTACAACGGCGCGGGCGCGCTGATCCAGGCGTACGAAGCCGACGCCGTGCGGCCCGGCGTGAACGGCACCATCGACAACGCCGGCACGATCTATTCGTACAACGCGGCGGCCACCATCGACGACGGCAGCGACGGTATCGACGCGCAAACCAACACGGGCGTCGTCGTCACCAACGAAGCCACGGGCCTGATCGAAGGCGCGCGTCACGGCATCACGGGCGGCAACACCGACGTGACCACCTCCGGCGCGTACACGCTCTCGGTCACCAACGCCAAAGGCGGCGTGATCCAGGGCGACGACGGCTCGGGCATCAACATCGACGGCTTCAACGCGAACGAAGTGGTGACGGTCAAGAACGACGGCACGATCACGGGCAACGGCCGCACCGCGGACGGCGATGGCGTGGACGTCGACGGCATCGTCAACATCACGAACACCGGCACGATCCAGTCGCTGCACGCAAACGGCGACACCAGCGAAGGCGTGACCGTGGGCGGCGGCACGATCATCAACTCGGGGACGATCGCGGGCTACAACTCGGCGACCAACGACATCGACGGTTCGCCCAACGCGGGTCTCGGCCGCGGCATCACGCTCGCGGGCCTCGACAAGGACCCGACCACGGGCGACCCCATCGCCACGCAAGGCATTTACGCCGACACGGTGATCGACAACAGCGGGCTGATTTACGGCCAGAGCGCGGGGGCGATTGCGGTCACGGGCGCGGCCAACGCGTTCACGGTGTCGATCACGAACGAGGCCGCCGGCACGCTCGAATCGGGCGGCACGGAGGCCGTGGTCTCGACGGGCGGCAACGACGCGACGATCGTCAACTACGGCACGATCCGCGCCGACGACTCGGGCAAGGCCATCGACCTCGGCAGCGGCGACAGTGCCGTGCAGATCCTCGGCGGCGTGGCCTCCGTCACGGGCGACATGGACGGCGGCACCGGCACCAGCACGCTGACGATGTCGCCGGGCTCGGGCAATGCCTTCACGTACAGCGGCGCGATTTCGAACTTCTCGGCGGTGACGGTCGGCGCGGGCACGGTCTCGCTCTCGGGCACGAACACGTACGCGGGCGCGACCGCCATCGCGGGCGGCGCGACGCTCGCGCTCACCGGCACGGGCAGCCTCGCCCAATCGGCGGTGACCGCGAACGGCACGCTCGATATTTCCGGCACGACGTCGGGTTCGTCGATCGCGAGTCTTTCGGGCAGCGGCACGGTCAACCTCGGCGGCCAGACGCTCACGCTGACCAATGCGAGCGGCACGTTCAGCGGCTCGATTTCGGGCACGGGCGGCCTCACCATCGCGAGCGGCACGCAAACGCTCACGGGCGTGAGCACCTACACGGGCACGACACTGATCCAGACGGGCGCGACGCTCATCCTCTCCGACTCGGGCGACATCATCCTCGCGAACGTGGTCAACAACGGCACGCTGCAGGTGGAAGGCACGCTCGGCAATCTCTCGGGCACCGGCACCGTGTCGGTCGGCAGCGGCGGCGTGACGCTCTCGGGCGGCAGTTTCGGCGGCACGGTGGCGGGCAGCGGCGCGGTCACGGTGACGGGCAGCGAAACGCTCTCGGGCGCGAGCACGTACACAGGCGCGACGTCGATCACGAACGGCTCCACGCTGGCGCTCACGGGCAGCGGCAGCATTGCGGCGTCGAGCGGCGTGACCAACGCGGGCACACTCGACATTTCGGGCACGACGTCAGGCGCGTCGATCACGACGCTGTCGGGCAGCGGCGCGGTCGCGCTCGGCGCGAAAACGCTCACGCTTACTAACGCCGCCGATACGTACGGCGGCGTGATCGGCGGCACGGGCGGCGTGAACGTGAACGGCGGCACGGAAACGCTCACGGCCGCGAACACCTACAGCGGCGGCACCGTCATCGGCACGGGCGCCACGCTCGCACTCTCCGGCGCGGGCAGCATCGCGGCGTCGAGCGGCGTGACCACGAACGGCACGCTCGATATCTCGTCGACGACGTCCGGCGCCACGCTGTAAAATATTTCGGGATCCGGAACAGTCAGTCTCGGCGCACGCACGCTCACGCTCGCCAACGCGAACGGCACCTATGGCGGCAGCTTCACCGGCACCGGCGCGATCGTCAAGCAAGGCAGCGGCTCGCTGATCCTCAACGGCAACAGCAGCACGTTCAAGGGCACCACCGAAGTGAATGCGGGCCTGCTCGAAGTGGGCGATATCGACAACGCCACGGCCGTGCTCGGCGGCGATGCGAGCGTCGACGCCGCGGGCACGCTGCGCGGCCACGGCACGGTGGCGGGCAGCGTGACCAACGACGGCACGGTCGAACCGGGTGGCTCGATCGGCACGCTCACGATCGGCGGCAACTATACGCAGGCGTCGAGCGCGACGCTCGCCATCGAAGTGAGCCCGAGCGCCGCGTCGCAACTCGCGGTCAACGGCAAGGCCACGCTCAACGGCGTGCTGGCCATCACCTACGATCCGGGCACCTACTCGGCGCACACGTACACGCTCGTTTCGGCGACGGGCGGCGTGAGCGGCACGTTCAGCAGCGTCACGAGCACGGGCCAGTCGAATATCGGCACGCTCGCTTCGGCGGTGACGTATGGCGCGAACGACGTCGAACTCGTGCTCTCGGGGACGAACACCGGCACGACCGTCGTCGCACCGACCAACACGAGCATTTACACGGCCACGGGCACCTCGGCGATTCTGGCCGCCCAGGCGCAAAGCGCGGCGCTGCTCGGCCGCCTCGGCAATGCCGCGATGAATGGCGCGACGAATGGTTCGACGGCAAGCGCCGGCAATCCGGCGGGCTGGATCACGGCCACGGGCATCCAGACCAAGGTGGGCGGCACCGGCGGCGCGCCGGGCTTCCAGGCCGACCGCTACGGTTTCCTCGCGGGCCTCGAACAGACGCTCGGCGCGTACACGGCGGGCGTCGCGGTGGGTTACGACCACAGCGACACCGACGAATCGAACACGGGCGACTCGGGCACCACGGACACGCTGCGCGCCGCACTCTACGGCGGCCGCGCATTCGGTGCCGTGAATCTGGGCGCCACGCTCGGATTCGGGCTCGACTTCCTCTCGCAGAAACGCCCGTTTGGCTCGATCGGCACCGCCGAAGGCGATCACATGGGCGAGGAATTCAACGTGGGCGGCCAGGCCAGTTTGCCGATGACGCTCGGCAGCTTCACGGTGACGCCGCGCGTCGGTCTGCGCTATGCGTATTTCCACGCCAACGATTTCAGCGAGGGCGGCGCGGGCGGCCAGGATCTAGCCGTGGGCAGCGACAATGTGCGCAGCCTGCAACCGTATGTGGGCGTGACCGTCGATCGCGCATTCGGCGATGCGCTGCGGCCCGTGAACGCACAATTGCGCATCGGCTACGCGCATGAACTGCTCGACGCGAACCGCGCCGTAAGCGTCGCCGCGAGCGACGGCACGCTGTTCACCGCGCCCGGCACGAGCCTGCCGCGCGGCTATTTCACGGCGGGCGCGGGCGTGACGCTGCATCCGCGCAAGAACCTGACCGTGTCGCTGAGTTACGACGCGCTGATCAACACGACGCATGCCTCGGCGCAACAGGGCGAGGTGCGCGTGGGTTATCAGTTCTGATGGGCTGAAGCGTAAAGTGTCGCGCCGTTCGTGTGTGAATGCGGACGGCGCGTGCGCTTTAGTTGGACCGCTTCATCGCCAGCCGGTCAGGCGCAGCAGACGCGCGAACAAACCGCGCTCGCGTGGTGGCTCGAAAGTCTCGAACTCAATCTGCTCGGGTTCATCGGAAAGCAGCAGCAACATTTCGGGCGTCGTCAAAAACGAACGGAACATGAGTTTCTCCTTCGGGCTTCAAACGGATTCACGTTTCATGTCGATGCAGACGCAAAAAGCGCGCCACCCGTGCATGCCCGGCTCGCCCTAACGGACAAGGCGCTGACAAGGCGCGGACAGCGCACGTAAAAGCGCGCCTTCCGCCCCTTTGCACCGTTTGAGCGCATCACGCACAGGCAGCGGGCGCGGGGCGCAAACCCACGGTTCGCACCGCGCCCATTTCCGCTACATTTAACGTCTCCAGCAAGGCCGAGCGATGCGCGCGCATCGACTCGCCGACCTCCGCCTTCGTCACACGAAACGCGTCGAGCGCATCGTTCGCGATCAACAGTGTTTGCGTCGGCTGCGCCATCACATCGTCAATTGATTGCCGCCGACTTTCGCGCACGATACGCAATCGATCGATATCGCCCTGCAAGGTCGCGCCGCCATCGAAAATATCGACGTAATCGGCAAAACGCAGTCCTTCCGATTCGAGCAACGCGCGCGCAGGCGCAGTCTGCACATGCACTTCACCGACCACTGCGCGCGCCTCGCGCGACAACAGCGCCATATAGAGCGGATGACGCGGCATCAATTCGGCGATGATCGACTTGCGGCCCAAACCGACGAGGCGATCCGCTTCGGCGAACTCCATGCGAAAGAACGGCCGGCACACGGCGTCCCAGAATGGCGAGCGTCCGCGCGCATCGGTGACGCCGCGCATTTCGGCCACGAGCGTCTGCGTGAAGCGTTCGCGAAACGCCGCGATAAACATGAAACGCGCCTTCGACAGCAGCGCGCCATTGCCGTCGCGCCGATACTCCGGCGCGAGAAACAGCGTGCACAATTCACTGTGCCCCGTGTGATCGTTCGACAGAAAGAGCGCCGACGCGTCGCTGCTCACGCCCACGCCGCGCGACGTATGCAGATAACGCCCGATGCGATAGTTGTACCAGGGCGCGTCGAGCCCCACCGCCGCTTCGATGCCCGAGACGCCCGCCACGCGCGCATCGAGCGTGTCTTCGAGCACGAACAGATAGCCTTGCTGCGCGAGCGGCAATGTGCCCGCGAGCGTCTGCACGCTGCGCTCGATGCGTGCCTCGATCATCGCGAGATCGGGCATGAACGACGTCATGCCCACGCCTGCACTGCGCGCGAGCGCGAGCAACGCGGGCGCGTCGCCGGCGTGCGCCATCCGTACCATCATCATGATCGCGCTCCGTTCATGCGTGCGCCGTGGGCGCGAAAACTTCGGCGAGCATGCAGCGCGCGCTGCCGCCGCCCACGTGCTCGATGGTGTCGATATCGACCACGACGGGCGTCGCGTGCGCTTCGATCAGCGCGCGCTGCATGACGTCGAGCGACGCCCACGCGGTGCGCGACATCACCAGCATCGGCGCGCCGTCGCCGTCGCGCAGTTCGAGCATGTTGCCCGCGAACGCCGCCAGTTGCGCGCCGCTCAGTTCGATCACGTGCTTGCCTGCCGCGCGCAAACTGGCCAGCACGTCGCGGCGCGCCTGCACGTCGGTGATCGCATCGAGACACACGCCCGCGAGCGCCGTGCCAATCCACATCATGACGTTGGTGTGATAGATGGGCGCGCCGCGCGCGTCCACGGCATCGAAAACGATCGTCTCGTAGCCGAGCCATTGCGTAAGCGCGTCGAGCACCTGCTGATGCGTACGCGGCGAACGGCACGCATAGCAGCGCCTCGTATCGCGATCGAACACCACGCTGCCGGTGCCTTCGAGAAAAACGGCTTCGCGCTCGTAGCCGCTCAGATCGACCGTGACCGGCCATTGCGCGTGCCGCGCCAGCGCGCCCAGCACCGGACCGTGACGTTCCTCGCGGCGATTCGGCGCGCGCATCGGATACAGCACCAGCGAACCGTCCGCATGCGACGACCACCAGTTATTCGGAAAGATCGAGTCAGGCGTGGGCGGATCGAGCGTGTCGTCGACCACGAGCACGTTGATGCGGCGCGCGCGCAAGGCATCGACATAAGCCTCGAATTCCGCGAGCGCCGCGCGATGCACGCCGTCACGCTGCGGCGCATCGTGCTGGAAGAGATTGTCGCGCGCGGTTTCCGGATTGAACGCGAAGCGCGCGGGGCGCACCATCAGGACAGTATCGGTGGTTTGTTGAGACATGGCGGAGCGGAAAATTAATTTGGAATCCAGATCGTTTTACGATCCACGATCCGATTATTCTTCCAGATACCGCGTGCGGATCATTGCGATTTCGCCGTCCGCCACGCCCCTTCCCTGCCGTTATCGCGCGCTTGTTCAGCCGATTCGGCTGCGCTTTTATACGCTTGTATGCGCGCGAATTCACGCGCCTTAGCGGCGCTGACTGCCGTAGACGGCGAACGAAAACGCCAGATAAGCCGCGAGCGTGGAAGTCATGTCGCCGACATCGGTGGTCGGATTCACTTCCGTGATTGCCATCGCCACGCAATGCGGCGCCAGCATTTCCACCATTTCGAGCGCTTCAGCCGAGCTGATGCCGCCGGGTTCGTGCGCGCCAGCGCCCGGTGCGTAAGCCGGATCGATCGCGTCGATATCGAACGAGAGGAAGATATGATCCGCGCCCTGCGTGCGCGCGAGAATGCGTTCGACGGTGGCCGCGGCACCGAGCTTGAGTACCTCGCGGGCCGACAGATGCACGAGGTCGTTATCGTGCTTGAAGCGGCCGGAAGCCGGAAAATTGAAATGCCGCTCGCAAACCTGAATGCACTGGCGCGCGTCGATGCGATCGAGTTCGAGCGCGCGACGCATGCCGCTCGACTGGCTGTAACGGCCTTGCGCCTCGCTCGAATCCATGAGGTCCAGATGCGCGTCGAAGTGCACAATCGCGATCTTGCCCGGCAGTGCGTCGTGCACGCCCTTCGCAACCGGATAAAGCAGGCTGTCGTCGCCGCCGATCACAATCGGCATGCGGCCATTGCCGAGCGATTCGCGCACCGCCGCTTCGGTCGCTGCGAACGTCGCCAGCGTATCGTTCGACACCGCCACATCGCCACGATCGACGAGCAGGTTTTCGCCGACTTCGAAAAAATCATCGGTTTCGAGGCAATAGACCTTGCCGTCCTGAATGCGCATATTGATCCAGCGCGCGGCATTTCGGACGCGCTCGGGCGCGTAGCGCGAGCCCGGATAGCCGAGCGACGACTCGCCGTCGAACGGCACGCCCCAGAGATCGCACTGCTTGAAACGTTGGGAGGACATGACGGAAACTCCTTAAAAAATAGCGTGCTTGCAACCCGGTGCTGCACGCAATACAGACGCGATGTTCACGCGATGGCGGCACGACTCACTTGAGCGCGCCGCTCAGAAACTGACGCAGCCGCTCGCTGCGCGGCGACGCGAGTACGCTGTGCGGATCGCCGCTTTCCTCGACGCGCCCCTGGTGCAGAAACACCACCTTGTTCGAGACCTGGCGCGCGAAACCCATTTCGTGGGTCACGACAATCATCGTGCGCTGTTCGGCGGCGAGATCGCGCATCACACGCAGCACTTCGCCGACGAGTTCGGGATCGAGCGCCGAAGTCGGCTCGTCGAATAACAGCACGTCGGGCTCCACGGCCAGCGCACGCGCAATCGCCACGCGCTGCTGCTGTCCGCCGGAAAGATGCGCGGGCCACGCCGCGTGCTTCTCGTAGAGGCCCACGCGCTGAAGATAATGTTCCGCGCGCTCCACCGCCTCCTGACGTTTCACACCGAGCACGCGCATTGGCGCTTCAATAAGGTTTTGCAGCACGGTCATATGCGGCCACAAATTGAAGTGCTGAAACACCATCGCGAGACGCGTGCGGACGGCACGCAATTGCGCCTTGTCGGCGCTTTCGAGATCGCCTTGGGCGTTGCGGCGCAGTTTCAGCTCCGCGCCGTTGACGTAAATTCGCCCTTCGCTTGGCTGTTCGAGCAGATTGCAGCAACGCAGCAAGGTGCTTTTTCCCGAGCCGCTGGAACCGATGATGCTAATAACGTCGCCACGTTCGGCACGTAGCGACACGCTGTCGAGCACCGTATGCGTGCCGAAGCGCTTGCCGATTCTGTCGATCAACAACGGAGACATGAAGGCCGTTCCTCAATGCGCACGCGGCGCAAGATGCCGCAACCAGCGAGATTCGGCGAGTCGAAAAAGACGCGTGAGCGCAAGCGTGAGCACGAGATACAAAGCGCCCGCCGTCACATACGGCTCGAACGAGATGTAGTAATTCATGCTGACGTAGCGCGCCACGCCGGTGATATCGAGCAGCGTGACAGTGCTGGCGATCGACGTGGCCTGCAACATCATGATGACTTCGTTGCTGTATTGCGAAAGCGCGGCGCGCAACATCGACGGCAATACGATGCGCCGATACACCAGCGCGCGGCTCATGCCGAAACTTTGCGCCGCTTCCACTTCGCCGTGATGCACGGTGCGGATCGCGCCCGCGAAGATCTCGGTGCTATAGGCGGTGGTGTTGAGCACGAACGCGAAGATCGCGCAGAACGTGGCGTTCGAAAACCACGGCCAGACCCACGAATCGCGCATCCACGCGAATTGCGCGAGCCCGTAATAGACGATGAAAAGCTGCACGAGCAGCGGCGTACCGCGCATGACGAGCGTGTAGCCCGCAACCGGCCACGCGACCCAGCGATTGCGCGACACGCGGGCGATCGCCAGCGGCACCGCGATCACGAAACTGATCAACACCGAAGCACATACGAGCCAGAGCGTGAGCAGCAGGCCGTGCAGGAACATCGGCGTGTTGAGCCAGATAAGATCCCAGTTCATGCGCGCACCTCGCGTGCGCCGACGGCGAAACGACGCCCCACATAATGCAGCGCAATCAGCGAAACGATCGTCACGATCAGATAGAACACGCCCGCCAGCACGTAGAACGTGAACGGTTCGCGCGTGGCTTCTGCTGCGCCGCGTGCGCGGAACATCAGATCGTGCAGCCCGATCAGCGACACCAGCGCCGTGCCCTTCACGAGCACGAGCCAGTTATTGGTGAAACCGGGAATCGCCAGACGTACCATCTGCGGCAACAGAATGCGGCGATACACCTGCCACGCGGTCATGCCGTAGGCGTAGCCCGCTTCGGACTGACCGCGCGGAATACGCTGGAGCGCGCCGCGAAACGTCTCGGTCATATACGCGCCGAAAATCAGTCCGAGCGTGAGCGTGCCCGCAACGAAAGGATTCAATTCGAAATTGGCGTCGCTGCCGAGCGCGGTGAGCATCTGATTGATCGCGCCCGGCAAGCTGTAAAACACGATGAACATGATGACGAGATCCGGAATACCTCGCACCACCGTCGTATAGAGCGTGGCCAACCACACCACGCGTGGCTTGCCCGACAGTTTGGCGAGCGCGCCGATCATGCCGAACGCGGTGGCGAGCACGATGGAAGCGAACGCCAGCGCGAGCGTCACCGTACCGGCTGCCAGGACCGAGCGTGTGTATTCCGCAATCATGGTCTGAATGAAAACTGAAAACGAGTAAGCGTTATTGCGTGACGTTCGAACCGGCGCCGAACCACTTGTCGTTGATCTTCTTGAGTTCGCCGTCCTTGCGCAGTTGCGCGAGCGCCGTGTTGAACTTCAGGCGCAGATCGTCGTCCTGTTTGCGCACGGCGATCGCCACACCCTCGCCCAGCGCCTGGCTGTCCTTGCCCGTGTACGCCGGACCGATCAGGCCAAAGCGCTGCGCATTTTCAGGCTTCGAGAGAAAGCTCGAATCGATCTGCGCCTGATACGAAAAGTGCAGATCGGCGCGGCCCGAAGCGAGATCGAGATACGGTTCGCTGCCCGACTCGTAGCGCTTGATCGTCGCCACATTGCCGAAACGTTGCGTGATGAAGTTGTCCATCGGCGTGCCCGTCTGCACGGCGATCGTCTTGCCCTTCAGTCCCTCGGGTGTGATCGCCAGATGTTCGCTCTTCGGGCCGACGAAGCGATAGACCGGAAATTCATAGACGTCGGTGAACGCCATCACGCGCTTGCGTTCCTCGGTGATATTGAGCGACGAGATCAGCGCGTCGTATTTCTTGCCGAGCAAACCGGGGAACATGCCGCTCCACGCCGCGTTGATGACGTTGCATTTCACCTGCATGCGATCGCAGAGCGCGTGAATCAGGTCGATGTCGTAGCCGGTGAGGCTGCCGTCGGGCGCGACGGATTCGAACGGCGGGAAGGTGGCGTCGGTGGCGACATTCACCTGGGTCCATTCTTTCGCGTGCGCGAGCGGCGCACCAAAAGTGGCGCAGGCGGCGGTAATCAGCAGTAGGCGGGCGTAGCGTTTCATCGTCGGTCTCGTGAGGTGGCTTGCTGGATGGATTTCGGGGCGGCGCATCAAGGCGCACCGCGCAGGTATTGGCGCGCTAACGGTATCGATCTGCTTAGCGGTTTCTCGCTGGAATCCGGCGTCAATTATTGCGGCGCATAAACCGCGAGTCATGTCGAAGGACGTCGTCACGGCAGCGCATTTGCGTCGCAGTTACGCGCATGACGACCGATTCCGTCGCGCCATTTAATTCGGATGACGAATCAATGACTTCGGAAAAATAAATGGAGTGCCCCATAAAAACCTTAGAACGCCAGCGTTTGCTTGATTGCTGCCAGCTCCGGGCTGCTGGCGATCTTGTCGATATGAAAGCGTGCGTTGTCGAGCCAGGTTTCGGTCAGCTCGCGGTAGTGATGCATGTCGCGGCACTCCATACGAATCAGATAATCGAACTGCCCGCTCACCAGATAGACGTCGAGCACCCACGGCGCGCTCGCGAGCGCGGCTTCGAAGGCGGTTTGCGCGGCGCGCCCGCTCTGATTCGACAGCGCCACCTGCACGAACAGCGTGAGGCACGGCGCTACGCGACGCATGTCGATCAGCGCGCCGTAACCCGCGATCACGCCCATTTTTTCGAGCTTGCGCACGCGTTCGAGGCACGGACGCGGCGTGAGATTGACGAGTTCCGAGAGCCGCTGATACGTCACGCGCCCGTCGCGACGCAACACGTCGAGAATCGCGTGGTCGATGCGGTCGAGGTTCGCGCTTTCGTGCGCGCTCGGGGCGTGTCGTCGCATGGCGGACTCGTCAGATCGGCGGCGCGATGACCCAGACCGCCACGGCGGGCTGCGTCTGCGACGGGTTGCGCCACGTGTGCGCGAGCGTCGGCGGAAACGTGAGCGTGTCGCCGGCTTTCATCGAATACAGTTCGCCGTCCACCACCATGTCGAGTTCGCCCTCCTTCAGATGCACGAAGTCGACGGCGGCGTTGAGCTTGTACGGCTCCGGGCCCGAGCCGCCGCCCGGCTCGATGACGGACAACAGCGCCATCAGATGCTCGTTGCCCACGCCCGCGATCAGATACTCGTGCATGCCCTCGCCGCCCAGGCTGATCGGCCGGCCTTCGCCCGCGCGCACGAGGTTGGTCGCGGGCGGATCGAACAGCGTGCCCGGACGCACGCCGATCGCATCGCAGACTTTAAGCAGGGTGGCGACGGACGCCGACACCGCGTCGCGCTCGAACCGGCTCAGAAACGACTTGGTCACGCCGACGCTGTTGGCCACCTGCTCGATCGAGAGTCCGCGCGCCTTGCGCAGCGTGCGCAGCCGCTCGCCAAGATTGATGTCGTCGCGCACGGGCCGCAGCGGACCCGTGGGTCGGCGCACGGCTTCGGCGAGTTCATCCTCGGCACGGATTTTCGTGGACTTCGCAGCAGTGGCGGGTTTTCGCGGCATGCGTAATGAGTCGATTCAGGAAAAGGTGTCCTGATAGTACACGAAAGTTTCCTTTGTCAAAAATAAACTCGGACGCAACTTTTGTCGCCTGATTGTCAACTTTTTGCGCATCAAGAAGGCGCATACGACGGTGTTGTATCGACAACAATATTTGTAAACATTTGCTGCATTCATCTCGCATCTATCTTACAATTGATAATGATTCGCATTCTGATGCGCGATGTACCGGCGCGCCCTTTTTCTCTAACAACAATCGACACACCATGTCTCAACGGGAATTTCACGCGCCGGGCAGCCAGCGCACCGCAGTCGCTCGCGCAGTCCACGCGCTCGTTTTCGGCGTGATCGCCACGGCCGCGCTATCGGGCGCGGCGCACGCACAAACCACCACGAAGCCGGACGACGCCTCAGCGGACGCGAACGCGGTCCTGCCCGCGGTGGTCGTCAAGAGCAGCTCGGCGCCGGGCGCGCTGCCCGCGCCTTATGCGGGCGGCCAGGTCGCGCGCGGCGGTGGGCTGGGCGTGCTGGGTACGTCCAATGTCATGGACCAGCCGTTCAGCACGACTAACTATACTGAGCAATTCATTCAGGACACGCAGGCGCGCACGATCGGCGATCTCGTGGTGAATAACGCCTCGGTGCGCACCGAACAGAGCAGCGGCGGTTTCGGCGATGTGTTCGAGATTCGTGGCTTCGCGGTGCAAGCCACCGACGTCGCGCTCAACGGTCTGTACGGCATGGTCTCGGCCGCTCGCGTGCCGGTGAATCTGCTGCAACGTGTCGAGGTGCTGCAAGGCCCCGGCTCGCTGATGTACGGCATGGGTCCGGGCGGCAGCGTCGGCGGCGCGATCAACATCGTCACCAAGCGCGCCGACGACGAACCGCTTACGCGTCTCACCGCGCTTTATCAGTCGAAAAGCCAGTTCGGCACGGCGGTGGATATTGGACGCCGCTTCGGCAGCGAAGGCCAGTTCGGCATTCGCGTGAACGGCCAGATCAAGGATGGCCAGACCGGCATCGCGCACGGCAATCAGCTTCAGGGCGATAGCTCCGTGGCGCTCGATTACCGCAGCAAACAATTCCGCTGGTCGCTCGATGCGTATAACGTTTCCGAAAACACCGACGAACTGCGCTCGCAAATTGGCTTCGGCACCGCGACGGCCGTGCCCGCCGTGCCGTCCGCGTACAACAATCTGTATCCCGGCTCGAAGCTCAAACTGCGCGACACGGCCGTGATGACGCGCGCCGAATACGACTTCAACGATCACGTGACCGTGTATGGCGCGGTGGGCGAGCATTACGGCACTTCCGAGCAGAACTTCCCGTCGGCGAGCGGCATGACGAACGACGGCGCGTTCAGCGTGCGCAACGGCTATTACGACCAATACACGCGCACGAAATCGGTGGACGCCGGGCTGCGTTTTCACTTCGACACCTTCGGCGTAAAGCACACGCTGGTCACGGGCTTCACGAGCCTGAATCAGGAAATCGGCTATTTCTACGCGCTGGGCGCAACGTCTTCGGCGGTGCCGTCGAATCTGTACAGCCCCACTCCGCTTCCGGCGATGACCACCGCGCGCGGCGACATGCAGCGCAGCAGCCAGACGCGCCTGAACAGCCAGCAGGTGATCGACACGATGTCGTTCTTCAACGACCGGCTGCTGATTACCGGCGGCTTCCGTCGACAAACGATTGGCCTCGACAACTACAACACGTCGACGGGCGCGCGCACGAGCACGCTCGATCAGCAGGCGATCACGCCACTCGCGGGCATTGTCATCAAGCCGCTGTCGAATATCTCCGTATACGGCAATTTCACATCGGGTCTGACGAACGGCGGCACCGCACCGGCCGGCACGGCGAACGCGGGTCAGGCGTTCGCGCCTTACAAGTCCAATCAATATGAAGCGGGCGTGAAAGCCGATTGGGGACGCGTGCTGACTTCGGTGTCGGTGTTCCAGATTTCGCAGCCGAATGGCGTGACGAATCCGCTCACGAACATCTACGGTTACGACGGCACGACACGCGTTCGCGGTCTCGAACTGGCCGCGTACGGCGAGGTGTTCCGCAATCTGCGTCTGATGGCGAGCGCGACGTTCTACGATCCGAAACTCCAGGGCACCGCGGGCGGCACGAACGACGGCCACGATCCGGCGGGTGTGCCCAAATTCGCCTTCAATCTCGGCGCCGATTACGATCTGCCGTGGATTCCGGGCCTGAGCGTGAACGGCCGCATCATTCATACGGGCGCGCAGTATTACAACGCGACGAATACGCTGCGTCTGCCGGCGTGGACGCGTTATGACGTCGGCGTGCGTTACGGCATGCAGGTGCTCGGCAAGGACGTGGTGCTGCGTGCGAATGTCGAGAATCTGTTCGGCAGCCGCTACTGGATTCAGCAAGGCACGTATGTGACGAATGCCGCGCCGCGCACGTTGCTGATGTCGGCGGAATTCAACTTCTAAAGCGCGTTCGGCGCGTCTTACCGAACCGCTTGCGGGGGCATGGCTTCGCGCTCATAGCGCAGGTCATAGCCCCGTTTCTTTAGCGCAATGCGCGCAAAGCCGAGTTCGCCAAGATGCATCCCGGCGACTAACAACCCTTCCGAACTGACCACGTCCAGCAAACGCGAACGCGTGCTCGCCGCGAGCGAAGCATCCTGATCGAATGCGATCGACACATCGGGACGCTGAATCTGAATATGCGGAAAATGCACCACGTCGCCCCAGATCAGCAGACTGCGTTCGCGCGCTTCGACAATATAGCCCGTATGCCCTTCCGTATGCCCCGGTAGCGGCATCGCGCGGATGCCGGGCAGCACTTCGCCGGCGTCGAACGTGCGGATATCGCCATAGGCGTCGAATACGCGGCGCGCGATTTCGAAGTTTCCGCGCGCGCGTTCGCTGGCGCGTGCCAGATTCGCATCGTCTTGCCAGAAGCGAATTTCTCGCGTGTTCACCACGAGTTCAGCGTTGGGAAAAACCATGCGTCCATCGGCATTCACCAGCCCGCCGACATGATCAGGGTGCGCGTGCGTGAGCAGAATGGTGTCGATCGCCGACGGCTCGATACCGGCAAGCAACAGGTTATCTTGAAGGCGTCCGCCCCATTGCTTGATGCCGCCAGCGCCGCCGTCGACAAGAATGGTTCGCCCGGCTCCACGTAACACATAGCAATTGATATGCACGGCAGTCGGCGTTTGCTCACCGGCGTCGCGCTGCATTGTCGACGCTTCGGTCGCGTCGATATTCGAAAGGAAATCGAGGCTGGCATTGAGATAGCCGTCGCTGATGGCGTGGATCGTGAAATCGCCTGCTTGATGACTGGGAAAAGATTGCGTGGACATCCTGATTCTCCAGACTGCCTAATTGCGTGCGTGAATCGTCGAAGCCGCATAGCCAAAACAACGAATACGCGCCTTGAGGCCGGTACGCCGGGTAATCGCGCCGTCGAGACTTTCCATGAAGCGGTCCATGACCGCTGCAGTACGAAACGCGTTGAGCCGATACTGGATTTCCGCGAAAACGGGTTGACCGTATCCATTCCGAACGGCGGAATAAATCACGTGAACATTGCCGATTTCCACTTCGAGTTTCTCGGTGCAGAGTTCGACGCAATCGCGCGACAGTTCGCCAAGCTGCGCATCGGACGGCATCCGGTCCGCGCGAATATGGAAAGTCAGGTTGGGCATCGCGATGCTCAGTCTTTCTGGCCGGACGATATCGCACGCGCGCTGGTCAATTGATCGGCCATCGGTGCGTAAAGATAGATGCCTGCGGGCAAATCCTCCGCGCGCGGCGCATTGCTCCGAGGCAGCACCGCGAGCCAGCGCTTCTCCGGAAACTTCTCCAGGGCCACGGCCTGCATCGCCAAGGGTTTCAGGCCCAACTGAATCAGCGGATCCGGGCCGATTGCGCTAAGCACGAGCCATTCATCGGCTTTCACTGCGGGCGCGAGGCCAATATCGCTGTAGAGATTCCGGTGCCAGTCCGTAATGTGTTGCTGCCACTTCGCGAAATTGCCGCCGCCTTTCTGGCGATATTCCTCGCTCGTCAACACGTCGAGACTGTCGACCGTGTGCATGGCGAGATAAACCGGGCAACCCGCGCTCATCGCCTTGAATCGTTGTGAGCTGCGAAAGCCGGTCACCGAAATGAGCGCGGGCAATTTGTCGAGGCTATAAAAGGCGTTCCACTCGGCCTCGCTATGCGGATCGGCGAAACTGCATTCCACGGTGTAGATCATCGGTTGGTCCTTCGAAACGGATTAGCGTGCGCGCATTCATTGCGGTTTGGTAATGGTAATCTGGGGTCTGCCGCATAGATAACGAAATAAAGTCAGCCTTCAATGACATTTAATCAAGCTGACGATCAACACCCTCAGCACGCTAGAACGGAGAGAACCTCAGTGCGCCGCAAGATTCCCAGCCATTCCGCGCTACTCGCTTTCGAAGCCGCAGCCCGACACGGCAGCTTCGCCCGCGCCGCCGAAGAACTGGCGCTCACCGAAGGCGCGATCAGCCGCCAGATCGCCCGGCTGGAAACATTTCTGGGCGTGTCGCTGTTTAAACGCGTGGGTAATCGCGTTCGGCTCGCGCCCAATGGCACGCGCTACGCGGCGCAGGTCCGGGAGATTCTCGATCGGCTGGAGCGCGACAGTCTGTATCTGATGGGGCAACCGGCCGAAGGCGCCAGCATCGATATCGCGGCCATTCCGACTTTCGCCACGCGCTGGCTGATTCCCCGCCTCAAGCGTTTTCAGCAGCGCCACCCGAATGTGACCGTGCATATCGCCGAATGCATGGAGCCTTTTCTGCTCGCAGGCAGTGGTTTCGACGCCGCGATTCATTTCGATCACCCTGCGTGGGCGGGCATGCATCGACATCATTTGCTGGAAGAAGTGCTGGTGCCGGTGTGCAGTCCGGTGCTGCTCGCGGAGGCGGGTGACAACGCGTCGCTCGATGCGATGCCGCGCCTGCATAGACGGCAGAATCCGGATGCGTGGCAGGTCTACGCGCAAGCGTCCGGCATCGAGCTGACGAATTCGGCGATTGGCGCCCGCTACGATCTGCATGCGATGCTGATCGAGGCCGCGCTTGCGGGCCTCGGCGTAGCGCTGGTGCCGCGTCTGTATATCGGCGCGGAGCTGGCCGAAGGCCGTCTGGTTGCGCCGTGGCCCGACGCCGGGAGTGTGGCGAAAAACTTTTGCCTCGTACTTCCCGAGCCGATCGAATCGAGTGACGGGCCGCTCCAGGCATTTGCACACTGGCTGCTTGAAGAAGCCCGAGGCGTGGCGATGGAAAACCACGCTTGAAAACCATGATTGAAAACCGCGATCGGAACGCTTATTAAAAGTGATGCGCTGTTAATAAGCGCGTTCGCCGCCCATGCGCGCAATCAACGGCACCACTAGAACCGCTACGACAGCAATAGCCGCCGCCACGTAACCAATATCGGCTACGCCGAGCTTATTGATCGTCAGACCGCCGATGATCGCACCGAGTCCAATCCCGGCATTCGCCATCGACACATTCAGCGTGCCAGCCAGCGCTTGTGAATGCGCCGCCGCCCGCATCACCCGAACCTGACAAATCGGGTAAAGCGCGGTATTCGCCAGCCCCCATACGCCGAGAGCGATCACGAGCATGAACGCATTGCCGATCAACAGCGTCGATGCTGCCATGCCGACTGCCAGCACGAGCGCCGCGATGAACGTCGCGCGCAACGGGTCCTTGCCGACCATATGTCCGCCGATCCAGTTGCCCGCGAGCCCCACGACGCCGAAGCCCATCAGCCACCAGCCCACGGCGTGACGGGGAATGTGCGCCACGCGTTCGAGCAGATCGGCGAGATACGTATAAGACGTGAACATCGCCGTAAAAACGAAAACTGAAAGAACGAGATTGGCGAGAAATACCGGATTCCTGAGAATGCGCATTTGATGGGCAAGTTCAAGGCGCGCCGGTTTTTGAAGCACAGGCATCACGAACAACAGCAGCACCGCCATGGCCAGCGAAAGCGCGGCAAGAATCCAGAACGTACCGCGCCACCCCACGGCATTGCCGACGAGCGTGCCAACCGGTATGCCGAACACCATCGCCGCCGCAATGCCCATATAGACGTTGGAAACCGCTTTACCGCTACGCGCCGGACCCGCAAGTTGTGCAGCGGTTTCGCTCGACGTGCCCCAGAAAACCGGCAGCGCGAGCGCGGGCAACACGCGCCCCAAGGCCAAGATCCAGACGTTCGATGCCATCGCGACGAGCGCATTCGAAAACGCAAAGAGAAACAGCAGCGCGACGAATAACTTCTTTCGGTCGACATGCGAAACGAGCCCGGTAAGCACCGGCCCGAATAACATCACCGTGAAAGCAAACAGCGTGACCAGACGGCCCGCGTTGGCAATGGACAAACCGAAATCGCGCGCGATACCCGGCAGCAATCCGACGATGATGAATTCCGTCGTGACAATCACGAATGCCGAAATAGCCAGCAGCAGCACGGCCAGCGCGCCGTGTGCGGGCGCCGTTCCGTGTTGGGCCGATGTTGTACGCGACGTGGTGGACACGAGCACCTCCAGTTTCAAGGCCTCGAAATCTATCATTGACGCACCAGAAAGTCGTGCGGCAATATTTCAATCGATTGTTTCCATCGAGTCCACAATAAGGGGTTGCCGTGTTGCCCACCGAGCGCCTGAAAGGCATCGAAGCCTTTGTCGCCGCTGCGGAGTCAGGCAGTTTTACCGCCGCCGCCGACCGCCTCAATCTCACGACATCGGCCATCAGCAAAGCCGTCGCCCGGCTGGAATCGCGCCTGGATTGCAAGCTGTTCACGCGCACCACGCGCCGTCTCGCGCTGACCGATGAAGGCACCGCGTTCTACGCCACCTGTTCGAGCGTGCTCAAAGAGCTTGCCGATGCCGAAGCCGTTCTCGCGGCACATGGATCGGAGCCGATCGGGCGCCTGCGCATCGATCTTCCGGTCGCGTTTGGACGATTCCGCGTCATGCCCGTGCTGCTGCGCTACGCGCAGCACTATCCGGCGGTGACGCCGCGCGTCACGTTCACCGATCGGTTCGTCGACGTGATTGAAGAAGGAATTGATATTGCGGTGCGTATCGGCGTCGCGCAAAACGGACCCGATGGTCTCGCGCGCCGACACCTCGGCACGGAGCGCCTGATTTTCTGCGCGTCGCCGGCGTATCTGAAACGTTGTGGCGTGCCGCGCGATATTGAATCGCTGATGCAACTCGACCGCGTGTTATACGGGCGCGCGGATGGCGGTATTTCCGCCTGGCGATTTAGCGAAAACGCAGGGGCCGAGCACCGCGACCGGCCTGGTCGGATGGTACTCGGCAGCGCGGAAGCGCAGGTCGAAGCGGTGAAATCCGGACTCGGCGTCGCGCAACTGGCAACGTGGCTGATCCGGCACGAACTGGACAGCGGCGAGCTGGTCGAGATTCTGCCCGAGCATGCGACCGAAGGCTTGCCGCTTTATCTCGTCTGGCCAGCGAGCCGGCAACTGATTCCGAAAGTGGACGCGCTGTTAAAACTTCTCACGAATGAATTACGTATCGATTAATCGACGTAAAACACCGCGGACGATTGCAGCCCGTTAAGCCGCCATCGTCTGATTTGCGTAATCACGCACGCGCAAGACGAAACACCGACACCGCTTCGCGCATGCGCTGCGATTGCGCTTCCAGCGCCCCCGCCGCAGCGGCCGCTTCTTCCACGAGCGCCGCATTCTGCTGCGTCACCTGATCCATCTGGCTCACCGCATGACCGACCTGTTCGATGCCGTCGCTTTGCTCGGCCGTGGCCGTCGTGATTTCGCCCATCAGCGTCGCCACATTACGCACGGCGCCGACGATTTCGCCCATCGTATTGCCGGCCTCCGTCACGAGCGCATTGCCGCTTTCCACACGGTTGATCGACTGGCCAATCAGTTCCTTGATATCGCGTGCCGCGCCTGCGCTACGCTGTGCGAGCGTGCGAACCTCGCCGGCCACCACGGCGAAACCGCGCCCCTGTTCGCCTGCGCGCGCCGATTCCACCGCGGCATTGAGCGCAAGAATGTTGGTCTGGAAAGCGATGCTGTCGATCATGCCCGTGATCTCGGCGATCTTTTTCGAACTCGCGCTGATCTCCGCCATCGTGCGCACGGCGCGGCTCACCACGTCGCCGCCCTGCTGCGCGAGATCGGCCGCGCCGCCCGCGAGCGTACTGGCTTCGCGAGCATGCTCGGCGTTCTGGCGCACCGTCGACGTCAGTTGCTCCATGCTCGCCGCCGTTTCTTCGAGCGACGCCGACTGCTGTTCCGTGCGGCTCGACAGATCGAGATTGCCTGCCGCGATTTCGCGCGCGGCCGTATGGATCGCTTCGCAACTATCGCGCACGCCGGCCACCGTCTGCGTGAGCCCCGACTTCATGCGTTGCATCGCCGCGAACAGCAGACCGATTTCGTTGCCGCTCGCTTGCGGCACCTGCACCGTGAGGTCGTTCGAGGCGATGCGATCGAGTACGTCCGCCGCGAGCGCGAGCGGCTGCGACACCACGCGGCGCAGCGCGAAATGCGTGGCGACGATCAGCGCCATCGCGAGACTCACGCCCAGCACCACCATACCGACGATCCACTGATACTGCGTGTTGGCGTTCGCGAGGCCGGTTTCGGAAAGCTGATTGGCCAGTTGCTGAAATTGCTCGACATTGGCCGAATAGGCCGCACCCGATGACGTGATCGCGCTGTCGTTGAGCGTAGCGTACGCGCCGGTATCGCCGCTCGCGAGCGCATCGCGGGCACGCGCGAGATTCGTCGCGAGTTGCCCCGACGAATCGATCAGGCTTGCCTTGAGCGTTGCGTCCATGCCGTCGAACGGCACGGCCTTCTGAAACGCCTGCGTTTCGCTCGCGGATAGATCCAGCGTGCGCTGTGCGCTCTTGAGCGCGGCGTCGCGTCCGGCCGTATCGTTGCGCTCCTTGAGCGCGGTGTAGGCGCGCATCAGCGCCGAACGCGTGCGCGCGGTGTCCTTGTAGGCATCGTTGACGAGAATGGTTTGGCGCGCCATTTCCCGCAACGATTGCGTATTGCCATTCGCGCTATGCAGCGCAGTGATGCCCATCAGCCCGCCCAGCAGAATCATCGTCGAGAAGATGGCGAGGACAGCCAGCAGGCTGGCCCGTACGGTTACATTGCGCATGCTGCGGGTGCCGGCGGTGGCCGATTGGTCGTTGAGATATTTGCAATAACGGCAATAATCGCGCGCTGCTTTAGAGGTCGTTTAAAAAGTCTTTTCGTCAGACTTTTTAAACCAGAAGATGCCCTGAAACAGTGCGAAAAGCCTTAAAAAAAACGGCGCCACGCATCGCGCGGCGCCGCTTTCTGCGGATCGCTGAAACCTCAATCGTGGTGCATTGTGCTTCGCACTTTCGCGACCTGACCGGCGTCCACCGCGCCCGCGTGATTCGACCAGCCGCCACGCACGAAAGTCGCCAGCGCGGCCACTTCGTCGTCGCTCAAACGATAGGCGAAGCCCGGCATCGGCAGCACCGACGGTGCCTTTGCCGTCGACGGCGTTTGCGCGCCCGCGAGAATCACGTTGATAAGACCGATTGGGTCCTTCGCATTCACCACGGTCGCGCCGTCGAGATGCGGGAACACGCGCGGCGCGCCCTTGCCGTTCACGAAGTGACACGCGCTGCAATTGTCGACATAGAGCCGCTCGCCGAGCGTCAGATTCTGCGCCGCCGTCAATTTAGCAGTCGTCGCGCTTGCGCCAGTGGATGCTGCCGCTTGCGCGGTCTCCGACGCCGACAAGGTCTTCAGATACGCCGCAATCGCGTTGAGATCGGCGTCGCTCAAATGCGAGGTGCTGTGATAGACCACCGACGTCATTTCGCCCGCGACCGCCGCCTGGCTGTTGCGACCCGTCTGCAGATAATCGACGATGTCCTGCTGGCTCCAGCGCGACATGCCGCGCAGCGCGGGCACGTTCCAGCCGTTGAGCTGGCCGCCCGCGAGGAACAACGCGTTGCTGCTGTCGAGCGCTTTCTCGTTCATCGCGAAGCCGCGCGGCGTGTGGCAACTGCCGCAATGACCGAGGCTCTCGACCAGATACGCGCCGCGGCGCACCTGATCGCTCGCGCCGTCCGGGCCGCTGAACGGTTTATCCGACGTGAATGCCCAGTTCCACAGTGCCATGCCCCAACGCTGGTCGAACGGGAAGCTCAGCGAGGTTTCCGGCGCGGCATCGTCGCTCGGCGCGACGCCCTGCATGAAGTAGGTGTAGAGCGCGTGAATATCGGCATCCGACACCTTCGCGTACGACGGATACGGCATCGCCGGATACAGATGCGAACCGTCGGCGCGAATGCCCTTACGCACGGCGGCGGCGAACTGCGCCTCGGTGTAGTTGCCGATGCCGTTCTGCTTGCCCGGCGTGATATTGCTCGAATAGATCGTGCCGATGTTGCTCACGATCGGCAGCCCGCCCGTATAGGGCTTTCGGCCCGCCGCGCTGTGACACGCCATGCAGTCGCCCGCACGCGCCAGATATTCGCCCTGCTTGATGAGCGCGGCTTGCGCGGCTTGCGTGCTTTGCGGATTCTGCGCAGCCGCGCCGGTTTGCGCCAGCGCCGAATCGGCGGCAAACGCAGCGCCGAGCGTCACGGCCGTCACAAGCGCCGCGGACGTAAAGGTCTTGAGGAAATTCATGACGATCATGCCTGCACGAGAGGACCGGGGTTCTTGAGGTACTGTTCCTTGATCGCGCGAGCGGCGAACAGCGTGATCGCGCCGATGGTCGCGGTCGGATTGGCCTGGAAATTCTGCGGAAACGCATTGCCGCCCGGCACGAACACGTTGTGCACGTCCCAGCTTTGCAGATAGCGGTTCAGCGCGCTCGTTTCCGGCGAATCGCCCATCACCGCGCCGCCGACGTTGTGCGTCGAAACGTATTTGGTGATGTCCCAGTGCGAGTCCATCGCGAGGAAGCTTTCCGAATAACTGTCCGGATTCAGTTCCCTCGTGACATCGAGCACGATCTTGCGCAGATGCTGCTGCAGCTTCAGTTCGTTCTGTTTCCAGTCGAACGTGATACGCAACAGTGGCTGCCCCCACGGGTCCTTGTAGGTCGGATCCAGATCGACATAGTGATCGCGATACGACATGCAGCTCGTCGTGATGCTGATCTTCATCGAATGGCCGTACCAGTCCTGCATGCCTTCCTTCCAGCCCTTGCCCCACGCGGGCGTGCCGTGCGGCAGCGCGGTGCCGATCGGCGCGCCGCTCGACTGCGAGCTGTGAATCTTCGCGCCGCCGAGAATACCGAGCGACGGGCCGTCGAAATTGCCCGGCGAAATGTCGTTGAACATCTGGCCGGTCGCGCCCGCCGTGGCGAACGGATTGAAATTCTTGTCCTTGAAGAACAGCGTCGCGCCGCCATTACTCAGGAATGCGTAGTTTCTTCCGACGGTGCCCTTGCCGCTCACCGGGTCATACGGCTTGCCGATGCCCGACAGCAGCATCAGCCGCACGTTGACGAACTGGAAGCCCGCCAGCACGACGATCTTCGCGGGCTGGAACACTTCGTTGCCGTGCGCGTCGGCGTAGGTCACGCCCTTCGCGGTCTTGCCGTCGGCGTGCATGTCCACGCGCAGCACGTTCGCGTTCACGCGGTACGAGAAGTTATCCATGCGCTTGAGCGCGTCGAGCACCGCCGTCTGCGGCGACGCCTTCGAGAAATTCAGGCACGGATACTTGCTGCAATAGCCGCAGTAATTGCACGGTGCGATCTGATTGCCGTACGGATTCGTCCATGCGCGCGACACGTTCGCCGAAGGATTCGGAAACGGGTGATAGCCGAGCTTGCGCGCCACGTCGGCGAACATCGTATTGTTCAGCGTGTCTTCGAGCGCGGGCAGCGGCGCCGGGTTCGAACGCGGACCTTCGAACGGATCGCCGCCCGGCATGATCTTGCCGCGCAGATTGCCGGTCTTCGCCGAAAGGCCGCAGACCTTGTCGAAGAAGTCGTAGTACGGCTCGATCTCGTCCCACGTGAACGGGAAGTCCTGCACCTGCATGCCGTCTTCGAGCTGGCCTTTCTTGTAGGCCTGATCGGCGTAAGTCTTGAGCTTGAGGTCGGTCGGCGTCGGACGGATCAGCACGCCGGTCCAGTGCAGACCCGAACCGCCCACGCCGGTGCCCGGCACGAAAGCGCCCCACTTACGCGTGGGCAGCGCCGTATCCTGCGCCGAATGGCGCACGGTGAGCGCGCCGTCGCGCGGCGTCACCATGATCTTGTTGCGCACGCCATAGGCGTATTGATCGGCCGGCTTCGGATACGCGAAGTCGGCATTGCTGCGGTCTTCGCCGCGTTCGAGCGCGCGCACTTTCAGGCCTGCCTGCGCGAGTTCGATGCTCATGAGCGAGCCGGCCCAGCCCAGTCCGACGACGACGACGTCGACTGCGTCATTGGTTATTTTTGCCACGGTGTTCCTCGTTGATTCTGAATACGCGAAGTGCTTCGCGATCGGTCACGCGATCACGCGCGCGAAAGTCCTGCGCTCAAGCGCGAAGTCCGTTCAGGCTCACGGGCCCGAGCGGATATTTCACGTTGTGCTGCGAGACCCATTCGAGGAAGCTCGCCCGGGCGCCGGGAAAACCAATGGCAATCCAGGCTTTCATGCCTTTATTGCCGCCGTACATCGGATCGGAGAGATAGCCGTTTTTCGAATCCGAAATCATTTCGCCGAAAAACTGGCTGGCCTTGAGCGCGCTTTCGCCGCCGTCGGCAAAGTGGATGTCGTTGTCCTGCAGCGCTTTCAGCACGACGTCCTGCGTCGCCGCGTCGAGTTCGCTGAAACGCTTGTGATATTTCTGGCGGCAATACGCATCGGTCAGCTTGATGCCGCGCTGATAGATCTGCTGCGGCGTGTACGGCAGTTGATAGCCGAGCTCTTTCGGCGCCTGCGTATTGAACGGCCCTTGCAGATAAATCTCGCGGCCGAAATCGCCATGCATCTGCTGATCGATGAAAACCGGCACGTTGGTTTCCAGCGCGCCGGGACCGCGTCCGTCGGCCGGAATCAGACGGTCGCAGGCCGCGAGCATGAACGCCCATTCCTCGGCCGAAAAGAACGCCGGACGATAGGTTTTCAGATCCGGCGCGGCCATTTCGGCGGCCTCGGCGGCGCTCAGCGTGTTGACGAAGACACCCATGGTCGGCAGCGCGAGCACGGCCGTCAGGAGGAATTTACGTCTTGATGCAGAAATGTCAGACAACATGGTCGATTGGTTCAGCTGTCGCGAGAGTCGGGGTGGTCTGAGCGGATTGCCGACGCGCTACAAGCCCCTGCACAACGGGGCGTCGGTCATCGCTTCAATATTTGGGATCGCGACCATACCACAAAGTTGTCGTACATCAATACCAAGTGTGCAAAATTGGACTTGCGGCTGTCGTTCGCCGCTTGCGCGACGGCTTTTGTTTGTGCTTGTCTTTCTCCCGAAATGTGTGCAAACTGCATATGTGCAGATTGCATGTATTGGGAGACGTATGACTCAGCGCACGGAAAACCTGCTCGGCGCGCTCGCCGTGCTGGTGATGGACGACATGGTCGCGCTCGATTCCGTGGCGGCACTCGCCGGCCCCACCGCGCGGGCGATGCTGAACGCCATCGGCCAGTATCCGGACGCATCGATCGAACTGTTGCGCGACGCCGTCGCGCTCTCGCATCCGGCGGCGGTGCGCGCCGTCGCGGCATTGGTCGACGCCGGTCTCGTCGAAAAACGGCCCGGTGTCGACAAACGCTCCGTCGCCCTCGCGCTGACCGACGCCGGCCGCCGCGAAGTCGCGGCCCTGCAACGTGCGCGCGACGCACTGCTCACGCGCATCGTCGGCCATCTCGACGGCAACGAGCGACAGCAACTCGAAGCGCTGCTGATCAAGGTGCTCTGGCACGAAACACGCGACGCCGCGCAGGCGATGCAGCTTTGCCGCTTCTGCGACGACGGCCCGTGCCTCAAAGCGGGCTGTCCGATCGAATGCCGCGAAACCGGGCTGCCGATGCCCGCCGGGAGCGCGCCGTGAACGAAGCTGCACCCGCCGCACCCGCGGTGCGCTGGCGCGCGATCGCCGCGCTGACCGCCGTCTCGACGCTCGCGCAGATCGGCCAGTTCGGCCTCGGCTTCATCGTGCTGCCGGTCTGGCTCGCGCATCAGGGGCTCGACGCGCCGCGCGCCGGGCTGTTCGCGGCGTCGCAATGGATCGGCATGCTCGCGGGGCTGATGGCGGCGCCCGCGCTGGTCGCACGCGTCGGCGCTAAATACACGGTCTCGCTGGGGCTCGCGGCCAGCATCGCGGCCTTCGCGTCGGTGCCGTGGCTGGCGTGGCCGTGGTGGATCGCGCCCGGCATGCTGATGGGTCTCGGGATCGGCCTGCGCTGGATCGCCAACGAATCCTGGCTTTACGGACTCGTGCCGGATGCGCTCAGCGGCCGCGTGGTCGGCGTGCATGAAACCCTGATCGCGGCGGCGGGCGTCGTCGCGCCCGCGCTGGCCGCGTGGTGCGGGCCCGCCGGTTCCGTGACGATCGTCGCCGGCCTGGCCTTCACGTTGGCCGCCGCGATTCCGCTGTGGCTGACCGCTTCCGGGTCGCCCATCGGGCCAGCAGTCGCGCCGCCCGCGCGCGAAACGCCGGGCCAAAGCAACGCGCGCTTCATGCCGGTCAGCGCGCTCGTCGCGCTGGGCATGGTGGTGGTCGCCGTCGGCGGCCTCAGCGACGGCGCGCTCTACGGCCTGTTCCCGCTCTACGCCGCCGCGCGCGGCATGACCGGCACCCAGACCACCGTCCTGCTCGCCTGCGTCGGCCTCGGCGGCATGGCGCTGCAATTCCCGGTCGGGTGGATGGCCGACCGCGCGGGCCTCGGCAAAACCGTGGTCCTCTGCGCGATGACGAGCACGCTCGCCCTGGTCGCGTTCGCGCTCGCCGCGCCCACGTCCTGGCGCTTCGCCGCGAGCGCCTTTCTCGCGGGCGGCATGAACAGCGCCTTCATCACGCTCGGCATGTACGCGGCCGCCGCCGGCGAGAAAGACGCGCTCGTGCGCAACATGCGGCGCGTGTCGCTCGCGTTCACGGGCAGCTCGATCGTCGGTCCGCTGATCGCGGGCGCGGCGATGGCGCGTCTCGGCAACGACGTGCTGCTCTGGCCACTCGCCATCGCGAGCGGCATGCTGACGGTTTTTACGCTCGGCATTTTCGAAGGACGACGGCAGCGCAACGCGCCTTCACCTGCCAACTGAACCTGCGAGCTAAACCGCGTCATCGACTCGCGCCGCGCAGCGAAAACGCAGCGGCCATGCAGCCAAGCATCGCAACGCCCGCGATCAGAAACGCATCGCTATACGCCATCAGCAGCGCTTCGTGCAGCACGCGCTGCTCGATGATCGCGAGCGCCGTTTCGTGCACGCCGTCCAAGCGCGCGCGCGGCAGCGCGTCGGCGTGCGCGAGATGCCTCTGCGCCACGAGCCGCGAGAGCGCTGCCATCCGTTCCTGAAACGCGCTCGCGTAAGGCGTGATCGATTCACCGATCCGCATGGCATGCAGCTTCTCCCGCTCGACCACGATCTGGCTCGCGAGCGCGATGCCGATCGCGCCGCCCACGTTGCGCACCATATTGAACACGCCCGAGGCCGACCCGAGCTGCGCCTTTTCGATGCCGTCCACCGCCATCACCGACAGCGCGATCACCACCAGCGACTGCCCCACGCCGCGCACGATCAGCGACGGCACGATTACGTTCGCGGCGGAATCGGCGTCGAGATGGATATTCATCAGGCAGCCCACAGCGACCAGCGCAAAGCCCGCGACGATCGCCATTCGCGGCCCGACGACGCGCATCAGCGGCGGCGTGGCGAACGACATGGCGAACTGCACGAGGCCATACGGAATCATCGTCATGCCGATATCGCGCGCGCTATAGCCCTGCGTCTGCGCGAAATAATTCGGCACCAGAAACACCACGCCGAACACCACCGCGCCGAACATGAATTGCATCAGGCTCGCCACGCCGAAGTTGTAGCGCCCCAGCAGACGCAGGTTGATGAACGGCTGCGCGCGCTTTAATTCGATCGCCACGAACGCGACAAGACCGAGCGCCGCGACGCACGACAGCAGCACGATATCGTGCGAGGCGAACCAGTCCTTGCGCCCGCCTTCTTCGAGCACGATCTGCAATGCGCTCAAGCCAACCGCCATCGCCAGGATGCCGAACCAATCCGCGTTCTTCAGGCGCGCGAGATCGACGGAAACGGGTTTGATCGACCATGCAATCGCCGCGATCAGCGCGAGCGCGGGCGGAATCTGCAGATAGAAGATCCAGCGCCACGAATAGGCGTCCGTGAGCCAGCCGCCGAGCGACGGCCCCGCCGCCTGCGCGACGTTGTTGGCGACGGCGAACAGCGCCATGCCGAGCGCGCGCCGCGACGCCGGCAACTCGGTGGCGATGAGCTGAAACGAGAGCGGAATCAGCACGCCGCCGAACGCGCCCTGCAAGGCGCGCGCGGCGATCATCGAACCGATCGTCGGCGCGAGCGAGCACGCCAGCGAGAACGCGAGAAACCCCGACGCCCCGACCAGCAGCACGCGTCGCGCGGAAAACACCTGCACGAGCCAGCCCGTGAGCGGAATCACAACGATCTCGGCGACGAGATACGCGGTCGTGATCCACGATCCTTCCTCGAAGCTCGCGCCCAGCGCGCCGCGAATGTCGGGCAGCGAGGCGTTAGTCACGTGTACGTTCATGCCCGCCATGAAGCAGCCGAACACGCCGCCGAGCACGGCGACCCACGCGCGCAGCGAGACGGTTTCTTCGGCGGCGGGTGTGGATTGCGCGGATTGCGCCGATTGCGGGGTCATCGCGCCGCCTCGCGCGTATCCACATGCGCGACCACCGACATGCCGGGCCGCAGCACGACGTCGCGCGGCAGCGGATCGAGCGCGACCTTCACGGGCACGCGTTGCACGATCTTCGTGAAGTTGCCGGTGGCGTTATCGGGCGGCAGAAGCGCGAATTCCGCACCCGATCCCGGCGCGATGCCGCGCACGCGACCGTGCAGCGTGCGGCCCGAAAACGTATCGATGTCTAGCGTGACAGGCTCGCCGTCGCGCATATGTTCGAGCTGCGTTTCCTTGAAGTTCGCGACCACGTAGACATCGCGCATCGGCACCACGGCGAGCAGCGGCGTGCCCGCCTCCACGTACTGCCCCGCGCGCACGCTGCGCTGTCCGACCATGCCGTCGCGCGTGGCGACGATGCGCGTATGGTCGAGATCGAGGTCCGCGAGCACGCGTTGCGCCTGCGCCGCCGCGAGCCGCGCGCGCGCCGCGTCGATCGCCGCATCGTCCTGCGCACGCCGACGCTGCAACACCTCGGTCTGCGCGCGCTGCGCCTGCGCCGCCGCCTTCGCGCGCGCATACTGCGCGTTCGCCTTGAGCGCGTCGGCGTGGGCCGCTTCCCAGCGCTGGCCGCTCGCGGCTTCGTCGGCGAGCAAGGCCTGATAGCGCGCCGCGTCGGCGTTGCGGCGCGCGGATTCGGCGCGCGCGGCGTCCACGTCGGCCTGCGCTTCGTCGATCGCGCTCGCCTGCTGCGCGATCTGCGCATCGAGCGTGCGCGACGCCGCCTGCGCCTCGCCCAGCGCCGCCTGCGCGCTCGCGACCGCTGCCGCAGCCGCTTGCGCTTTGGCGCGGAAATCGCGGTCGTCGAGCTGAACGAGCACGTCGCCGCGACGCACGGGCTGATCGTCGTCGACGGCCACGCGCGTCACGTAGCCCGACACGCGCGGGCTCACGGTCACGACATCGGCGCGCACATAGGCGTCGTCCGTCGATTCGACGAAGCGCGCGACGCGCCACCAGTGCCAGCCCCACGCGCTGGCCGCCAGCAGCGCGAGCACGCCGCCCGCGACGATCCATACACGTTTCGGATGCCTGATCTTTTTAACTTCGGTTTCAGTTTGGGTATCGACAGTCGTACTCATGCTTGTGATCTTGTTTCGAGAATGAATGAAGCCGCGCTCAGGGCTGCCAGCCACCGCCGAGCGCCTTGAACACCGCCACCTGATCGAGCGAGACCTGCTGCGCGGACTGCGCGAGCGCCGCGTCCACGTCCACGAGGCTGCGCTCCGCGTCGAGCACGCCGAGCGAATCGAGCGCGCCCGCGCGGAACTCGCGCTCGGCGAGCGTGAAGGCGCGAGCGTGCTCGGCGCGCGCCGTCTGCAACGCATGGCGCTCGCGCCACGCCGCGCCGTAACGCGCGAGCGCCTGCTCGGTTTCCTGCAAGGCGCGCAACACGCTCGCATCGAACGCGGCGCGCGCGCCGGTGTCGTCGGCACGCGCCGCGCCCAGTTCGGCACGGCTCGCCGCCAGATTCGGAAAGCGCCAGCTAATCAGCGGGCCGATACCCCACGCCACCGCATACCGGTCGCCGATCGATGCGGGATTGCCCGTCGTCGACAGCCAGTTCACCGAGCCGCCCAGCAAGATGGCCGGATACAGCGACGCCTGCGCCGCGCCGACGCGGGCATGCGCCGCCGCGAGCTTGCGTTCGGCCTCGCGCAGATCGGGACGGCGGCGCAGCAGCGCCGCGCCGTCGCCGAGCGGAAACGGCTGCGCGAGCGCGGGCGGCGTGCGGCACTGCACGGCGGCCGGCGGAATCTCGGACGGCGCCTGACCCGTGAGCACCGCGAGTTCGTAGAGCGCGGCGCGGCGCTCGCCTTCGAGCACGGGCAGACGCGCGCGCGTGTCGTCGGCGAAAGCGCGCGCGCGGGCGAGGTCCATCGGCGCGACGAGGCCCAGCGCCTGCTGCCGCGCCGTGAGCGCGGCGATGCGCTCGGCCACCTGCTCCGAGCGCATCGCCACGCCGATACGCGCGCCAAACGCACAGGCCCGCGCGTAGGCGCTCGCGGTTTCGGCGGCGACGCTCACGCGCATGGCGTCGGCGGCGGCTTGCTGGGCGTCGGCGTCGGCATGCGCGGCATCGACGAGATCGCGCACGCGTCCCCACAGATCGACCTCCCACGACAGCGCGAAACCCGGCGCCCAGCCGAAGCGCGTCGGCGCGCTGCCGCTGTTGCGTGCGGCGGCCACGATCTGGTCGTCGGTGTGGCGGCCGTAATCGACGCCGAACGTCGCCTCCGTGGCGGGCAGGCGCGCGGCGTCGGTTTGCGCGAGCACGGCGCGGGCGCGTTCGACGCGCGCGGCGGCCACGGCGAGATCGCGGTTCTGCGCGAGCGCGTCGCGGATCAGCGCGTCGAGCGCGGGATCGTCGTAGAGCCGCCACCAGTGATCGGGCGGCGCGGCGCTCACGGCGTCGGGCGTCGAAGCGGCGGCGTCGAACGGCGCGGTGCGCTCGGCGGCGGCCACGGGCGCGCGATCAGCCTCGGCGGTCGAGCACGCGGCGAGACTCGCAGTCAGCGCAGCCAGCGCAGACACTGCGGCGGTCAATAACAGCGCGCTCGCAACGCGCGATGAAACGGGAGGAACAGACGTGGACGGCATCGTGAAGTCGATGAAGGGAAAACGATCGGGCGGAAACATCGACGTCATGATAGGGTCGACCCCTTTGGTCAATCGCGCGCGCAATGTGCATTCATCGTCGGGAAATTGACACATGAACGGTTTCTTCGAGGCGCTCGACGCGCAGGACAAAGCGCGCCAGATCGGCGTGATCGCCACCGATTCGCCCGCGGGCCTTGCGTTTCCGGCGCACACGCACGCGCAGGCGCAACTGATCCTCGCCATCGACGGCGTGATGATCGTGCGCGCCGAGGCCGGCAGTTGGGTCGTGCCGCCAGGACGCGCGGTCTGGGTGCCGGGCGGCACGCGCCACGAAATCGAAATGGCCGGCGACGTGCGCATGCACTCGCTGTTCGTCGCTCATGAAGTGCGGCCGAGTCTGCCGCGCGATTGCCGCGTGATCGAGGCGAGCGCGTTGCTGCGCGAGTTGATCGTGACCGCGCACGGCCTGCCCGCCGATTACGACCTCAACCATCGCGCCGGCCGCGTGCTGGCGCTGATCCTCGACGAAGTCGAAATCGCCGTGCCGCTCGCCCTGCATGTGCCGATGCCGCGCCATCCCGCGTTGAGCGCGCTGTGCACGCAACTGATCCGCTCGCCCGCCGAACCGGTCACGCTCGAATCCTGGGCGCACGCCGCGCACATGACCGAACGCACGCTCGCGCGCGCGTTCAAGCGCGAAACCGGCATGACGCCCGGCGCGTGGTGGCGGCACGCGCGCCTGCTGCTCAGTTTGCCGAGGTTGTCCGCCGGAGTGTCGATACTCGAACTCGCGCTCGAGCATGGTTACGACAGTCCGAGCGCGTTCGCGGCGATGTTTCGCAAGGTGCTGGGCATGCCGCCTAGCGAGTATCTGCGGCGAAAGTAGGCAGAGCAGTTTGCCTTGCGTGCAAACAAATGCCGCGCCCTTGCCTTTTCATACGTGTTTTAAAGCCATTTAAATGCAATTCGCATCGTTATTCGAATGCCGCTATTCGAGTATTTTTTTACAGCCGCCATTCAAGGGTCATTCCACATTTCTTAGGCGTCCTTTTCGGGTTTATTCGGGTTCTGCCTCGCTATTGCGCGCAAACGTTTCTATGTATACTCGACGCAATTTTTAAAAGGAAATGGACGCACGGGGAAGTGGTAACCGCGTCCACGCCAAGTCTCGCCACATGCAGTTCACACGAGTTGAACGAAAATGACCGGCTACTACGATCCCTCGCTTGTCGTGCTCTCCTGCCTGCTCGCGATCTTTGCCTCATTCACGGCATTGGATATTTCCGATCGCCTCGATGTCATCGGCAAACGCCCGCTTCTTCCGTGGATCGCATTCGGCGGATGCATCATGGGGCTCGGCATCTGGTCGATGCATTTCATCGCCATGCTGGCGTTCCATCTGCCGATCTCCGTCGGCTACAACGTTCCCATTACCGTTGCTTCGCTGGCGATTGCCATCGTCGCGTCCGCAATCGGTTTTCTGCCGCTGTGCCGTTACGAACTGAGCTGGCCGCTGCTCTCGGGCGCCGCCGTTGCCATGGGGCTCGGCGTGGCGGGCATGCACTATCTCGGCATGTGGGCGATGGATATCTGCCCGGCCATTCATTACAACATCGGCCTCGTGATCGCGTCGGTGATCATCGCCATCATCGCGAGCGGTGCGGCGTTGCTGCTGGCTTTCGACCTGCGCCGCCGCCATACGATGCGCCGCGTCCGGCAGATCGGCTCGGCAATCGTGATGGGCGTCGCGGTGTGCGGCATGCATTACTGCGGCATGGCCGCCGCGCAATTCGAAGCGGGCAGTTACTCGGTCGCCGATCTGCGCAATATGCCGGTGCCCTGGCTCGCGGGCATCGTCGTGACATTCAGCCTGCTGATTTTCGGGGCGTCCATCGTGATTGCCATGCTCGACGCCCGCAATAGCGCGAAGTCGCGCGCCATGGCCGATGCGATTCTCGACAACCATGTGAATCGACGCAATCCGGCACGCTAATCGTGTCGCCGGAATCGGCGGAAAGATTCGGAAAGCAAAGCATGCTTGCCTGAGCGCCCCATCGCCATCGAATCCCGTTGATGACGTTGACAACGGGGCGCTGTTTTGCGAGTATTTTTTCGTCTTGGGGTACCGTCCTCTCCGCTTGCTCTAACGTTCGGTATAAACGTGGAGTTGGCGAGGTACGGGTATGCCCTCCACTCAAGCCGCCTGGCTCATCCTTGCTGCAAGTGTCGCCGCTGAAGCGCTCGGCACCGTAGCACTCAATTTATCCGCCGGTTTCAGCCGCCTTTTTCCGTCGATATTGACTATCGCGTGCTATGCCGTGGCCATCTATCTGATGGCGGTCGCGACGAAAAGCATCGAAATGGGCATGGCTTACGCTGCGTGGGCCGGCAGCAGCGCGGCCCTCACGGCGATCATCGGCATGCTGTGGTTTGGCGAATCGGTGAGCGCCGTCAAAGCCATCGGGCTCGTGACGGCGATTTCGGGCATCGTCTTGCTGAACTTCAGCAGCGGCGGCGCGTAGGCCGTCACCTCAAGGCAGCTCGCTTACCGTCGCATTCAGATTCGCGGCGATCTCGCGAGCGCGTTGCTTCTCGTCGTCGCCCATGCGTTCGGACAGTCGCGCCTCCACGATGCGGATGGCAGCGGCGTACGCCGGGACGCCGTCACGCGCCTCGAAGCCCGTTCGCGCGCGAGCGATCCACGCCGCGCCGAGCGCGCGATCGCGCGGGACGCCATTGCCGGTCAGAAAGCGCATGCCGATGTCGTACTGCATCAGCGGATTGCCGAGCAGCGCCTCGTTCAGACTCGACAAGCCATCCCAGCGCTGACGCCGCGCACCGGCGGGCGCGAGACCGTCCTCGCGCCAGAGACTCGCGGCCGCGTCCGCCGGCACCAGCCAGCGCCGCTCGTCGTTGCCGAGGCGCGTTTCGTTGCCCGCCGCGAGCGCCTGCAAGGCGAGCGCGATCTGCGATTGCTCCGCGCCGCCGCGCGCGCCGCGCTGATGCAGTTGCCGCGCGCGCGCCGGATCACGCAGCGCGCGCGGCCCGATTTCGTACCAGGTCGCGAGGTCGCTGGCCGCCCAGTCGTCGCCGGCCGCCATCGACTTTTCGAGCCAGACGCGGGCCGCCGCCGGATCACGATCGACGCCGCGTCCGTACGCATAGTCGACGCCCAGCATCCGCTTGGCTTCCGCATCCGCGGGCGCGGCTTTCGACGCCCACGCGAACGCCTCGTAGGCATCCGCACGGCCGCCGAGTCCCGTCAGCAGATGCCACGCCAGCGAGCCTTGCGCCGATGCATTGCCCTGCTCCGCCGCGTGCCGGAACCAGTACGTCGCCGCCGAGAGATCGGGCGCGACGCCATCGCCGAGATCGTAGCTGTCGCCGAGCATCGACTGATATTTCGGATCGCCCTGTGCCGCGAGTTTCCACTGCCAGTACGCGCGGTTGGTGTCGCTGGCGATGCGGTTGTCCGCATCGGCGAGAATTTTCATCGCGAACGCATTGCCGCCGCGCGACGCGTCCTGACACCAGCGCGCCGCAAAATCGGGGCGGCGGTCCACGCCGTCACCGCCGTACGCGTACAGACTGCAAAGCCCGGCCAGCGAAGCCGGATCGCCGAGCCGCGCGCCCTGCGAGAACCAGTTCAGCGCGGCGGCCGGGTCCGGCTTGACCGCGCCGCCGTTTGCGTAGGCGTACGTGTAGCCCAGCGCGCCGTAGGCGGCGGGCACGCGGCGCTTCGCGGCGGCTTCGAGCCATTCGACGCCCGTCTTGCCCGACGCGGTCTGCCGATGCTGCGCCAGATAAGCGCCCAGCGAGACGCTGGCCGCCGCATCGCCCGCGTCCGCCGCGAGCACGAGATAGTGCAGGCCGAGCGCCTCGTCGCGCGGCACCGCGGCGCCCGCGAGATATTGATTGCCGATCCAGCGCGCGGCCTCGACGTTGCCCTGATCCGCCGCCTCGCGATACCAGGCCATCGCGCGCGCCTTGTCGACGGGCGTGCCTCGCCCGATCCATGCCAGCGCGGCCGCCGAGACCACCGCATCCGCGTTGCCGCGCTCCGCGCCCTCGCTCGCGAGCCGGTACGCCTTCGCGAAATCGACCGGCTCGCCCACGCCGCGCGCGGCATAGATCGCGAGATTCAGCGACGCCACGCCCAGCCCTTGCGCGCGCGCTTTCTCGAACCAGACGCGCGCTTCGGCCGGGTCTTTGTGCGTGCCCCAGCCTTCGCGCAACATCACGCCGAGGTCGTTCTGCGCCGTCGCCAGCCCCGCCTCGGCCGCACCGCGCATCCAGCCGTTGGCCGCGTCCAGATCGACGGGACCACCGCCGCCCGTGCGATAGAGATTCGACAGGGCGAAGCGCGCGGCGGCATCGCCTTCGAGCGCGGCCTTGCGATACCACGCGCGCGCCTGCGCGAGATTCTTCGTGACGCCCGTTCCGGCCGCGTAAAGATTGCCCATGCGGCGCTGCGCGTAGACCGAGCCGCTAGCCGCCGCGCGCGCCATCAGTTCGAAGCCGCGGCGCGCATCGCGCGGCACGCCGACGCCGCTCAGATACGCATCGCCCAGCACCGCCTCGGCGCCGACGTTGCCTTGACGCACGGCTTCGCGCAGCCATCCCACGCCGTTTTCGGGGTTACGCGGCACGCCGTTGCCCTGCAGCAGCGCGAGGCCGAGCAGCAGTTGCGCGAGCGGATCGCCGCCGGTTGCGCCGCGGATCATCCACGAAGCCGCGAGTTCGGGATCGCGCGGCACGCCGCGCCCGATGGCGGCGAATTGCGCCGCGTTGGCCGCGCCGTTCGCCGAGCCTGCTTCCGCGGCCTGCACGAAGTAGCGATACGCTTTTTCGTTGTCGACGGGCTGGCCTTCGCCGTTCGCGCTCATCGCGCCGAGCACGTCGGCTGAAATCGCATCGCCCTGCGCAGCGGCGGATTCGAACCAGCGGCGCGCGCCTGGCAGATCCGCGGGCACCACGCTGCCGTCGCGATAAAGATTGCCGAGCATGCGGCGCGCGAGCACCGAGCCGTCGAGCGCCGCCGATTCGAGCATCGCGAGACCGCGATCGGTCTCGCGCGGTCCGCCGTAACCGTAGGCCACCATCTGGCCGTAGATCGCCCGCGCGGACAGATTGCCGTTCGCCGCCTCGAGCATGCAGCGCGCGCGCTCGTCCTTCGGCTTGTCGAACAGCGACGCCGCCCAGGCGCGATAGTCGAGCATCAGCACGCAAGGCGTGGTGGGATCGTCGACCACCCGCACGGCATCGAGCGCCGGAAAACCGCTGCCCGCCAGCCACGCCGCCGACGCCGCGCGCGGCGGCGCGGGCAACGCCGCCGCCGTGCCGGGCTGACCGGCGAACGTGGCCAATGCGGCGACCGCAGCAAAAAGCGCAGTCAGCCCCAACGCACCCGCTTCGCGGCGCGCCGCTTTACGTCTCAATCGTCGCGCCTTCATGGTTGCTGGATCGTCACGTTCCGGATGACCACGTCGGTGTGGCCGTCTTCGCTGTCGTACGACTTCCACAACTGAATGCCGTAGCTCATCAGCAGCGCGGCATCGTAGCGAGTCGTCTTCCCCTTCTTCGTCACGTACTGGCAGTGCAGATCGACGGCATCGCCTTCGAACGTCCTGAAGATCGTCGAGGCGGGCACCGTCTTGCCGACCTGGCAGGAGCGCGCGGTCTCGCCGTCCTCCGACGGCAGCGGCACGGGCATCTCCAGCGTGCGCCCTTCGAGCATCGGCCGGCTCGCGGCATCGATGGCCGCGCCGTCCTTGAGCGTGCCGAGGCGCGTGAGTACGCGCGTGCCGACGTTTTGCGTCAGCAGATCCTGAACGCCGTAGCTCAGGTAGAAGTGCGACCAGCCCGGCGAACCGCTCGTGACGACCGGTGTCACCACTTCGGCCACGACGCCGTTGTTGCGGCGGTTCACGTATGTGTCCGTGAACGGCGACGGCTGGTTGGGCGTCGACTGATGCCGCCATTCGCCGTCGATCACGAGGCGCGAGTACGGCATCGGATGGCTGCCGTTCGCGGGCAGTTTGCCGCGCAGGGCGTCGGGCATGCGCCGCTCGTCGAACATGTCGTCGAGGTAGGCGAACGGGTCGGCCTGCACGCTCGCGCGCGGCGACGTCTTGCTGCCCAGCATATGGAAGATCGCGTAGGTCGCGCGCTCACGCGATGCGCCAGGCAAGTCGTTGATTGCGTCGAGGCCGCTGCCCATCACCTGGCAAATGGCGGCCTGTTCCTTCACATCGGGCTGCACTGTCAATTTGGCGTCGAGGACCGATTCGACTTCGGCTTCGGCGTCGAGTAGCTCCGCGAGCGTGTAGTGTTCGTCGCTCGATGTGCCCTCGTCGTCGGCGACAATGATTTCGAAGGCGTCGAGCAGATCCTGGAGACCCTGCGGGGAGAGCGCGTTCGCCAGCACGATGAAGTTCTTCCCGTCGGCCTGCAACACGGCGCAGTCGTTCTTCGGACCCTGCGCCAGGTGACTCAACAGGCGCAGCACGCGCACGCGGTCGTCGGGCGACAACTGGCCGCCGAACGGGTCGCCCGCTTTCGTGAACTGGGTGAACTTGACGCGGAAAGCTTCGTCGGTGGCGAGCCGCGCGAAGAACTTCATCATCGACTGGCCCTTCGGCGAGTCCGGATCGAATCCGTTCTTGACGAGCATCTGGCGCAGACGCTCCTGGGCCAGGGCGGCCTGGGCAATCGTCGGCGTGGCCTGCGTTTCCGATGCCGATATCGGCGCGGCGGGTTGCGCACTGCGCATGTCCAGCGCGTGGGCGCTGAACGCCGTGAAAATCAACATCGCCCCGGAAAGTCTGGTCTTTAGCTTCATGTTGTTCGAATGTGCGCTGCGGAAATAAAACGGGAGCGGCCTGCGACGCGCAGGCGGCCAAACGGCATATCGGCAGGAGCGTGACGGGACTTGAGCGTTTCGTGCGGCTTTCTTCGACTGCGACAAAACTGCTCATCTTTTTCGGCCACAACAATGCCTGAGCATGATGAATATCAAGCGTAAAGCACATCGGCAGACTTTTGAGACGGCCTTCCTTACTATTTCAGGATTGATCGCGATGCCGTCGCCGAACCCTCCTGACCCTGACCGCCCGCGCGTCCCGAACCCGCAACTCGAAGCGAACCCGCGCCGAAGTCGACACCACGCCTATGCAATCTGAATCAATCGCCCAACGCCCTCCGACCCGCTTTTCGCAGTTCCTCGCACTCACGAAGCCCCGCATCGCCAACCTCGCCGTTTTCTCCGCCGTCATCGGCATGTTTCTGTCGACGCCGGGATCGGTGCCGTGGCGCGTGCTCGTGGGCGGCACGCTGGGCATCTGGCTGCTCGCGGGCGCGGCGTTCGCGTTCAACTGCCTGCTCGAACTGAAGATCGACGCACGCATGAATCGCACGCGTCATCGCGCCTCCGCGCAAGGCGCGATCGCGCCCGCCGAAATCGCGGTGTTTTCGCTCACGCTCGGCGCAGCGGGCGCGTTCCTGCTGGCGACCTGCACCAATGTGTTCACGATGTGGCTCACGATCGCGACGTTCATCGGCTATGCGCTGATCTACACCGCGATCCTCAAGCCCGCGACGCCGCAAAACATTGTGATCGGCGGCTTGTCGGGCGCGATGCCGCCCGCGCTCGGCTGGGCGGCCGTCACCAATACGCTGCCCGCCGACGCCTGGCTGCTCGTGCTGATCGTGTTCGTCTGGACGCCGCCCCACTTCTGGGCGCTCGCGCTGTATCGCCGCGAAGATTATCGGAAATCCGGTCTGCCGATGCTGCCGGTCACGCACGGCATCCGCTTCACGCAGTTGCAAATCCTGCTTTATTCGATCCTGCTGTGCGCCGTCGCGGTCATGCCCTGGCTGACCGGCATGAGCGGCAGTCTCTATCTGATTTGCGCGATCATTTTGAGCGCGGCGTTTCTCATGTATGCCGTGCGTCTGTATCGACACTATTCGGATGCGCTCGCGAAATCGATGTTTCGCTATTCGATTATTTATCTGACGCTTCTGTTCGCCGTGCTGTTGATCGATCATCGACTGATTACGTGAGGAAGGCGGCGCATCGCGCTGCGCTACGACACCAGCCTCGCCGCCGAGGCAAGATAAAGCGGCGAGGGATCGCGCCGGTCTTCGCACCAACACGTGTAGGTCATTTTGATCACGTGATCGTCGTCGGATGCGATTGCTTTTTTGCAGACGTCGCGCCATTCGATATGAGGATCCACGACGCGCGTGTCCGTTTGCACGCGTTCGCCAACTGTTGCGTAAGCGGCGCAGAGCGCGAGCCAGAAGTCCGGCATTAATTTCTCGACGAGGCGTGCGTCCAGCAACGCAAAGACGATGCGCGCCGCACGCGTTACCGTGACCGTGTGCAGCAGCGTGAAATCCGGCCTGCGCCAATAGGCGTCGATAGTCGCGCGCGCGATCTCATCGAGCACGCCTGCGCGCAGCGGCAACGCGAGAACCGCCGACGCAAACCGCGGATCGTCGGCAACCGCCTGCACGCGCGAGGTAATCGTGCTCTGCGCAAACGACACGCCGCGAAAGGCCTCGCCGACCTGATCGAATCCTTCGCCGATACTTGCCGCCTCGCGACGTTTCGAGTCGGCGCGAATATCGATCGGCAGATGCGAAGCAATCAACGACGCCAGTCCCGATGCGATTTCGCCGGCATGCCCGGCTTCGATCCCATACGCGAGCCGGATGATCGAATGAAAAGCCTGCGTTGCAGGCGCGAAACGCACTTCGCTTAATACACTCGCGATAACAGACGCAGGACCCGTATCGGCGGTCCAGTCGAGAAAACACAGGCGCAATGCGCCGAATGCCGCGCGCGTTCCCAGATGCGTTTTCCATTCCCGCCGATCGATACGCGTCACCACCGGCGGCGCGCTCAATGCATACGTGGATGCCCACCTGTCGAAAAACGCGCTGAGCCGCGCCGACGACGCGCCCATTTCCGCGAGCGCAACGAGCGCCATCGGACAATGATTGGTCGTGCCTTTCGCGCCGAGATCGAAGCGGGCATTGGCGTCGAGCAATGCGTTCAAGGTGCTGCGGACAGAATCGCTGCGCATGGGGACGTCTCTCGAACCGTGAAGGGAAATGGCATTGTCAAAGTTCAAGTACACTTGAAGTCAAGAAACTCCGCGCGGAAAACGCATGACCGAAACAACGCTTACGATTGGCGAACTGGCGAAGCGCGCCGGCGTAGCGGCCAGCGCGATCCGCTTCTATGAAGATCAAGGGCTGATCAGCAGCACGCGCACGGGCGGTGGGCACCGACTGTATCGACGGGACATGCTGCGTCGGGTGGGTTTTATCCGCGCGGCGCAGGCCGTTGGCCTGAATCTCGCGGACATCCGGTCGGCGCTCGACGCGCTGCCCAATCAGCGCACGCCCACGAAAGCGGACTGGACGCGTCTCTCGCGTGCGTGGCAGCCCCTCATTCAGGAACGCATCGACGGGCTCATCGCCTTGCGCGATCAGCTGGCGTCCTGCGTGGGCTGCGGTTGCCTCTCGCTGAAATCGTGCTCGCTCTACAATCCGGACGACGTCGCGCGTCGTCGCGGCAGCGGCGCGCGCTATCTGATGGGCGATACGTCGCGCGCCGTGCTGGCCGAAGATATCGACGCGAAGAAAAAATAAAAGCGCTATTACACGGGCACGCTATTACACGGGCAATTACCGAGGCAATAAACCCGCGGCGCGATAACTCGCGATCAGGTCGTCGTACACGGCAATATCGCCGCGACTGCGGGCAATCAATTGCGCCCCGGCGATGGCCGCAAAAATGGCGCGGGCGCGCGCCTCGCTCTCGGCGGGACTGACCACGCGTGCAGCGGTGAGCACCTTGCCGAGCCATGCCACGTTCACGTCCGCGAAGGTCTTGACCTCCTGCATCACCACTGCCGGCAGATCGTCGGATTCGGCGGCCATGAAACTGCACAGGCAGATGCGATTGTCGTTCTTCAGCGCCTTGCGGAAGGTTTCCGGATAACGGCGCAGGCAATCGATCGGCTCGGCAGCGCTGGCCAGCGACGCCTCCAGCGACGCCGCGCAATCCTCCCAATAGCGCCGCGCGACCGCCGCGCCGAGGTCGGCCTTGTTTTCGAAATGATGGTAGATACTCGCGGCCCGAATGCCGACCGCCTCGGCGAGATCGCGAAAATTCAGCCCACCGTAGCCGTGCGCCTGTGCAATCTGCGTCGCCGCCGCCAGGATGCGCTCCCGCGAATTCGCGCCTGAATCGATCTTCACCACCCTGCCTCCGCAATCCGAAATGCCCGTTGACAAGCCGCATTGTACTCTCTATCGTAAACCTAACAAACGTTAGGTAGATTTTAGAGCGATCGTTTCAGAACGAGCGATGGCGTCCTTATCCCCACTCAGCGAGAGGCAAGCATGACGGCGAGCACCATGACGATCTACGATTTCCCCAAAGGTCCGTATCCCACGCGCGTTCGTATCGCGCTGGCCGAGACAGGACTCGATTCGCAGGTAAGATTTGTGATGGTCGATCTCTACACGGGCGAACACAAGCGGCCCGAATTCATCCGCGCGAAGAACTATTCGGGCACGCTGCCGGTTCTCGAACTCGAAGACGGCACCTGCATCGCCGAATGCACGGCCATCACCGAATATCTCGATACGCTAGGCGAAGCACCCATCCTGACCGGCAGAACCGCGCGCGAGAAAGGCCTGATTCACATGATGAGCAAGCGCGCCGAACTGGAATTGCTCGACGCCATCAGCGTGTATTTTCATCACGCCACGCCCGGACTCGGGCCCGACGTCGAGCACTATCAAAACGCCGAATGGGGATTTCGTCAGCGCGACAAAGCACTGAGAGGCATGCGTTATTTCAATGACGTGCTGACCACGCAGCCGTTTATCGCGGGCGATACGTTTTCGATGGCCGATATCACGGTGATCGGCGGTCTGGTTTTCGCGTCGATCGTCAAGTTGCCGGTACCCGACGAGTGCGAAGCGCTGCGAGCGTGGTATGCGAGGATGCGCGAACGGCCGAGTGTCAGCAAGCAGCCGGCGTACAACTGAGCGAGGACGGCTACGCTCCACGTACAATTCAAAGATTGATGACTCAATCGCCCAACGTGGAGCCTTCATGCCATTTTCAGGTAGCTGTCTGTGCGGATCGGTGAAATACGAAATCGATTCACTCGACTCGCCCATCGGACATTGTCATTGCCGGACTTGCCGCAAGGCGCACGCTGCCGCGTTCGCCACGACGGCGCGCGTCGCGCGCGATCATTTTCGCTGGACCGCCGGTGAAGCACTGCTGCGCAGTTTCGAATCGTCCGCAGGCAAGTTTCGCCATTTCTGTTCGGCTTGCGGCACGCATCTCATTGCCGAGCGGCCGCTGCAACCGCATGTGATCCTGCGCGTGCCCACGCTCGACGAGGACCCCGGCCACAAACCGGCCATGCATATCTGGACCTCGCACGACGCGCCGTGGCTGGTCGACGGAGAAGCCATCCCGCGTTATCCCGAGTGGCAGCCTGAACGGCCGTCCGGGCGCTAACGCAGCCGAACCGTCGACGTCGCCACCCGTATCGCCGACAATGCGATTTCCACCCCACAGGAGTCGACGATGTTGAACGACGCGGTTCTGGCTTCCATGAAAAAAAGCGTGCTCTGCTGGCTGGCGACCGCCGATGCCAACGGCGCGCCGAATGTCTCGCCCAAGGAAATATTCTGCGCGCACGGGCCGAATGTTGTGTTGATGGCCAATCTCGCATCGCCGGGCAGCGCGGAAAACATCGCGCACAACCCGAACGTCTGCGTGAGCTTTGTCGATCCGTTTGTTCAAAAGGGATTCAAGCTAAAAGGGCAAGCCCGACTGCTGCACGAGAGCGATGAGGCATTCGCCACGCTCGCGTTGCCATTGACGCAACTCGCCGGACCGCGTTTTCCTTTCCGCTCGCTTTTCGCCATCGAGATTGATTGCGTCGAGCCGATTATTGCGCCGAGTTATCGGCTTTATCCCGAGACGTCCGAAGCGCGACAAGTCGAGTCGGCCATGAAAAGCTACGGCGTGCGACCGGATACGGACTGAACAGCCGATCAAGACGCGCGGCGCTTCTGCGATTCCATTCAGACTGCAGATTGCAGAATCAAGGCGGACAACCGGCGCGCCACCACGCACCGCTGTCCGCCGATACATCGATACGTCGATACTCAGATACTCAGACCGCTCCGCGATGAGTGATCAGTGATCGGTCAGGCCGAGCATCTTGTCGAAGAAAACGGCCGCGACGATGCCCGCCACGAAACCGTTCTTCGGCGTCGCCGCGTAGGCCGGATTGCCCCACGTGCTCGTGTTCCACGTCCGCATGACATAGGGGCTCAGAATGATGCTGCGCGTGACGGCGATATTGGCGTCGAGCTTGAGGCCGTACTGCGTGCGTCCGACCGTATAGCCCGTGCCGCCCGCAGCGAGATTCTCCTGTTTCAGATATTCCTGCTCGTGCGGCGTCAGCGTCGCCCAGTTCAGCGAAAGCGAGAAGCTGTCGTGCGGACGGCTACGCAGCGGCGCCTCCACAATCACGCCCGCACTGCCGGTCATCGCGATGCCGTAGCTCGACCGCGAATCGAAGCTGCCGGTGGCCGTCGCGAACAGCGAGACGGCCGTCGGGTCCGGTGCGCCCGCGAGGCCGCCATCGGCGCGCCACACCACCTGACGCCCGCCGAAGTACATGCCCGAGGTGCCCTTGTGCGTTTGCGCCGTGAGCGGGTCCGTCTGCGTGCGCGTGTTGTAGTAGAGCATCAGCTCATAGCTCTTGGGATAGGGATCGCTCTGATAAGTCGTGCGATAGGCAGTGCTCGCGAGCCACACGTTGCTGTCGGGCACGCTGTTGGTCCATTCCCAGCCATTCGTGAACGGATACGCGGGATTCGAGCGGAACAGTCCCGCCTGCACCGACCACGCGGGCGTGATGTTGTAGCGCGCGCGGCCGCCCCAGTTCACGTAGACGGGCGGATTCATCCCCGCGCTGTTCTGCAGGATCGCGCTCTGGCAACCGAAGCCCTGATTGCACACCGGCGCGCCGAAATACGCGCCCGCATTGGTCTTGCCGAACTCCACATCAAGCTTGTCGTGAAACGCCTTCTGCTCCCACGTGAAGATGCCCAGATGCGAAACCTGCGGCACGTACGGGCCGGGCTGCCCCGCGAGCACGTCGCCCACCTGGGTGCCCCACGCGAGATTGTTCGTGAACGGCACGAAGAGCTGCTGAAAGTGGATCGTCGCGCCTGGAAAGCCCGCGATCTTCTCCATGTCGAAATCGCCGCCCACCGAGATGAAAGTCAGCGCTTCGTGATTGCCCGTTTGCTGGCCGACGCTCGGGTTCGTGAGATACATCTGCACGAGATTGAGCGTGGGCGTGAAGCCCCAGTCGTTGAGCTTCTGGCCGATGCCGGCGAGCGGTCCCTGACGCGGGCTCGACGCCGGCGCGGGCGCCGCGTCGCCGATGTGCGAAACGCCGAGTTGATTGGTCGACGGAATGCCCTGCTGCACCGACGGCCGATCCGTGGACGCCTGCTTGACCGTGCCGTCGCTGGCGGCGAGCGTCAGTGCGGGCTTCGCTGGCGTCGCTTGTTTCGCTGACTTCGATGCATTGGCCGAAGGGGCTGCGTCGTCGGCACTGACTGGGCCGGTTGACGTGGTCGGTGCCGTCTGCGCGAAGACCGCGCCGCTCGCCAGCATCGCCGCTATCGCGAGCGACATCGACGAAAGACGCCATGCGTTGATTTCTCGTTTAGTCAGGATTCCAAACCGATGAATCGTCATTATTATCGTCTCCAGATTTTTGTGGCAAAACGCGTTCCGTCGCGCCTCGTGACGGGCGCGTTCCGGATTCAATGAGAACTTCTAGAAAAGGCTGATCGCCGCCTGACCACTACCAGGCGGTCGCGCCGCCGTCGACGGGAAATTCCGCGCCGGTCACCCAGGCGGATTCGTCCGACGCGAGGAACAACGCGCACCATGCGATGTCCTCGGGCTGCCCCACGCGGCGGGCCATCAGCTTGCCGAGCACGCGCGCCATCAGTTCGGGCTGTGCCTGCATGTGACGGCGCGTGGCCTCGGTTTCGACGAGCGCGGGCGAAATCGTATTGACGCGGATGCCATGCTGCGCGCCTTCCATCGCGAGCTGACGCGTCATGGCCAGCACGCCGCCTTTACCCGCGCAGTGCGCGAGCGCGGGCGACCCTTCGAGCGCATGCGAAGCGTTCGCCGAAGCGAAGTTGATGACCGATCCGCCACCGCGCGCGATCAGCGCGGGCCACGCGGCCTGGCACAGCAGAAACACGATATCGAGTTCGCCCGTGAGCGTCTTGCGCCACTGCGTTTCGTAGTCCATTTCGCCGATCCACGCGAACGCGCCGAACGCCGCCGCATTGACGAGCACATCGACGCCGCCATGACGCTCGACGGCGAACTCCACGAGCCGCCCCGCCTCGCGCGGCGCGGTCAGATCGCAGGGATGCAGGCTGTCGATCGTCCAGCCGCGTTCGCGCGCTTCGTTCACGGTGCGTTGCGCGGCGTCGGCGTCGATATCGCAGCCCACCACGCGCGCGCCTTGCGCCGCGAACAGCATCGCGCAACCCTTGCCGATGCCGTTGCCGATTCCCGTCACCAGCGCGGTCTTGCCACGCAGGCGCTCGCCGCGCTGAATCGGCAGCGCCGGTTTGAAAGCGGTAGTCATGCGCGTCTCCGGATCGCTCAACCGAGCTTCAGACGACGCACGCGCAGCAGCGAGCCGCCCACGCACACCGCAGCGAGCACGAACAGCGCGAGCCCCCACGACTGCACGACGGCGAAGCGCGAACCCGAGTGCATGACCATCGCCATCACGACGATCGGGCTGCAAAAATAGCCGATGAACTGCGCCGCCGTGAACGCGCCGGTCCCGAAGCCGCGCCGCGAGAACGGCAGCGAGCGCAGGCCCCAGCTCACCAGCGCGGGCAGCACGATGCCGCAACCCACGCCGTTGATCGCGCCGCCCAGCGTGAGCACGGTTTGGTCGTGCGCCGTGCCCATGCAGACGAAGCCGAGCCCGCAGACGATCGTGCCGAGCACGAACTGCTGCAGCACCGAAAAGCGACTCGCGATAAACCAGCCGAAGCCGAGCGTGCCCGCGATGATGCCAACGCTGTTCATCGCATACGCAAAACCGATGGCGCCCGTCGAATGCACGCCGAGTTGCACGAGCATGAACGACAGATGCACCGGCACGACCATGAACACCATGCCCACGCCAAAGGCCGCGAGACAGATCAGCGCGAGCAGCCACGGACGGAACGTGGTCTCGTCGGCGGCATGCGCGTGGGCTTCGCGCAGATCGCGGCCGCCCTGCGTGTCCCAGATAAAAATCTGCACGAGCGGCGCGAGCAGCAACGGCAGTGCGTACGCGACGAACGGCGCACGCCAGCCATACGCGCCCAGCACGCCGCCCATCAGATTGAAGACGAACGCCGAAGTCGAGGCCACCGTGACCTGCAACGCCGCGTAGCGGTCGCGCTTCGCGCCCGTAAAATAGTCGCCGATAAACGACGTGCTCACGGTCATCGCCGCCGCTTCGGCCAGGCCGACCAGCGCGCGGCTCGCGAGAATCGCCTGGATCGAGTCGAGATACAGCGGCGCGGTGCCCGCGATCGCGTAGAGCACCAGCGCGCCGACCAGCACGCGCTTGCGGCCGATCTTGTCGCTGACCGCGCCGATCACCATCGCCAGCGCGCCGAGCACGAACATCGGCATGGTCACCACCACCGGCACCAGCGTTTCGATGCCGGGCACGTTGGCGAAATGCTGCTGCATCGCGGGCAGCACGGGGCCAATCACGGTCGGCGCAAGCGTGCCGCAAATCACCGTGCTCAGCAGAATCAGCGCATGAAGGAAGTGGGCTTCGCGGCGCACCGGCGCGCCGTCGCGGCCTGGAGTTTGCACATGCATGGGGTCGTCTCCGTTTCTCTTTGAATAGAGTCCGCGATGTCGAGCCGTGCGCGCATGGCGCGTCCGGCAGAACCGCGAACTTCCTGTTTGTGTGAGACGAATGATTCCGGCCGCGACGTTACGACACAATCAGATTGCGTCGACAAGACCATTTGATGCCGTCGAATCGACGCGTACCGGCTTCAGCCGCGTTGCAGCAGCGCCGCGCCCGGCGCGTCCGCACTCGCCTGCGCCTGTTCCTGCAACACGCGGCGCATCCACGCGTGCGCGGGGTCGCCGTTGTTGATCGCGTGCCACTGCATGACTTCGACGAGACGCGGCAGCTCCATCGGCAAGGGCAGCACGCGTAAGGGAAGGAAATGCGCGTAGATTTTCGCGAGCCGCGTATGCACGGTCGCGATGCGCGTGGTGCCGATCACGAGTTGCGGCAGCGTGTTGAAGTTTGTGGTCGTCACTTCGATCGTGCGCGAGATGCCGCGATTGGCCATCACGAAGCCTTCGAAACTCGCGCTGCGGCTGTCGCCGAAGGTGGCGGCCACGTGCCCCAATTCCGCGTATTGCTGCGGCGTGAGCGTCTCGCCCACGAGCGGATTGCCTTCCCACACCACGCAGCTGAACGTCTCTTCGAACAGCGCCTGGGACGGATGATCGGGATTGACCGACACGCTCGGATAAATCACGAAATCCACCTCGCCGCGATCGAGGCGCTCGGGCACGTCGTCGGCCATGTTGGCGATGTGCAGCGTAATGCCGGGCGCTTCGCGTTGCAGACGCTGCACCACGTCGATCAACAAGACCGTGGTGAGATAGTCCGACGCGCGAATCACGAAGTTGCGCCGCGCCTGCGCCGGATCGAATTCGAGCCGCGCCACCACCGTCGATTGCACGGTCAGCAGAATCTCGCGCACCGGTTGCGCAAGACTGCGCCCCAGCGGCGTGAGTTCCATGCGCCGCCCCACCTGCATCAGCAGCGGATCGTTGAAATACTCGCGCAAGCGGCCCAGCGCGCTGCTCGTTGCCGACGCGCCAATGTGCAGCCGCTCGCTCGCGCGCGTGACGCTGCGCGTGTCGAGCAGCGCATCGAGCGCGACCAGCAGATTCATGTCGAAGTGACCCAGTCTCATGGGGCGTGACTATCCCGCGAGCATCCGATCCCATCAATGCGTGTTTCCACTAGGAATTGATGGTTTCGACAATTGAATCCCTCTACAGTACGGCTATACAAACGATTCGCCGTGCCGCCCCGAGCGGCCGGCAACAAGCCGGAGACAACCCGCATGCAGACCGCGCCGTGCACGCAGCAGCCGCTGCTTTCCTCGTTGCGACCCCATCATTTCGGCATCAGCGTGCCCGATCTCGACGCCGCCGTCGCCTGGTACGGCCGCATGCTCGGCTTCACGCTCGAACAGCAGCTTTACATCGACAAGATTCCCGCGCGTATCGCTTTCGTGCGCCGCGAGCAATACCGCATCGAGATCTTCGAAGTGCCGGGCGCCGCGCCCCTGCCCGACGATCGCCGCGTGCCCAATCTCGATCTGCGCACGCACGGCAACAAGCATATGTGTTTCGAAGTACCCGACGTGCCGGGCGCGGTGGCCGCGTTGCGCGAAGCGGGCGCGGATATCGCGTTCGAACTGAACGTCGACGGCAATCCCACGGCCTTTATTCGCGACGCGGGCGGCAATCTGATCGAGTTGCTCGAACCGTTCGCCCCCGATCGCCATCAATCGTAACGCGTGCTGAACGCTGAATTTGCATGCGCGCCGGCGTTCACACTGCAGGCCGGATCGCGCTGCCTTACCCAATCTTGCTGACACGTTGACGTATTCACGCACCCATGACGACATCGACTAATCCGCTGCACGGCTGGCAAGTCAACCGCGACGAGATTCGCCAGGTTGGCCGCGATCTGCTGCGCCCCGAATGCATCCTCGCCGAACCCGACGGCACGCTCTGGACCGCCGACGCGCGCGGCGGCGTCATGCGCATCGCGCCCGACGGCACGCAAACACTGATCGCGCAGCACAGCACGCAGAACACCGCGCCCGCGTCCGGCGACGCCCAGCAACTCGTGATGGGCGGCACGCTGCCCAACGGTCTCGCGTTCGACGCCGAAGGCCATATCGTGATCGCCAACTTCGGCACCGACGCCATCGAACTGATGACGCGCGACGGCGCTTCGCGCACGCTCTACGACCGCCTCGACGGCGCGCCGCTCGGCAAGACCAATTTCGTGCTGACCGACTCGCGCGGCCGTATCTGGTTCACGGTGACCACGCGCCAGGTGCCGTGGACGCGCTCGATCAACGAGAAGACCGCCGACGGTTACGTAGGCCTGATCGACGAACACGGCATCCGCATCGTCGCGGACGGCTTCGTGGGCACCAACGAGATCCGGCTCGACGCCGACGAGGCATGGCTCTACGTGGTCGAAACCAACGCGCGCCGCATTTCGCGTCTGCGCGTGCAGGACGACGGCTCGCTCACCGACCGCGAGATCTACGGGCCGCCCGATCTCGGCGGCTTTCCGGACGGCTTCGCGTTCGACGCGCACGGCAATCTCTGGATCACGCTGATCCTCAACGAGAAGCTCATCGCGCTCACGCCCGAAGGCGAAGTGCTCACGCTGCTCGACGACGGCAATCCCGAGGCCTTCGCGCGCTACGAAACGCACTATCGCGACGGCACCACGACGCCCGAGTTGATGGGCGCGTGCCGCGGCACGCTCGCGCCGATGATGGCGAGCCTCACGTTCGGCGGCCCCGATCTGCGCACGGTGTATCTCGGCAGCCTCGGCGGCACGACGCTCGCGAGCTTCCGCTCGCCGGTGCCGGGTTTGCCGCTCGCGCACTGGAACCGTTCGGCGACGAACGCTACGCACGAAACGCACGACACACACGACAAGCACGCAACGTCATGACGAAGTTCACCACCCTTAACGGCGAGCGCCCCGTCGCGCTCGTCACCGGCGCGACGGGCGGCCTCGGCGAGCAGATCTGCCGCTCGCTCGCGCTCGCCGGTTGCGCCGTCGTCGCCGGTTATCGCAGTTCGGCCGACGCGGCGCACGCGCTCGTCGCGCAACTCGACGGCGAAGGCCATAGCGCCCTCGCCGCGCCCGTGACCGACACCGCCGCGCTCACGCGCCTCGCCGACGACGTGGCCACGCGCTACAACCGCTGCGACGTGCTCGTGAATTGCGCGGGCACCACGCGCTTCGTCGCGCACGACGACCTCGACGGCATGCCCGACGCGCTCATCGACGACGTGCTCGCCACCAACGTGCGCGGCCCATTCGCGATGGTGCGCGCGCTGCGTCCGCTGCTCGACCGCAGCACGCTCGCGGGCGGCGCGGTCGTCGTCAATATTTCGTCGATCGCCGCGCAGACCGCGATGGGCAGCAACGTGATCTATTGCGCCTCGAAGGCCGCGCTCGACAATCTCACGAAGTCGCTGGCGCGTGCGCTCGCGCCACGCATTCGCGTGGTGTCGGTGTCGCCGGGACTCGTCGACACCGAATTCGTGAAGTCGATGGACACCGCGTGGCGCGACGAGCAGGCCGCGCGCACGCCGCTCGGCCGCCTCGCCGACCCGCAGGAAATCGCGCAGGCGGTGCTAGTCGCCGCGCGCGATCTGCGCTTCACCACCGGCTGCGTGCTGCCCGTCGACGGCGGCCGCCCGCTGCGCTGATCGCATCAACCGACAAGACATCGAAGGAGACAGACACCATGAAACTCGCGTCGCTCAACAACGGTCATCCCGATGGGGCGCTGATCGTCGTCTCGCGCGATCTGCGCCGCGCGGTTCGCGCCGACGCCATCGCGCCGACACTGCGCGCCGCGCTCGACGACTGGGCGCACACGCAAGCCGCATTGCAGGCGCTTTACGACGCGCTCAACGCCGGCCGCGCGGCGAACGCGTTCGACTTCGACGCGCAGGCGTGCAGCGCGCCGCTGCCGCGCACGCATCAGTTCATCGACGCCTCCGCGTTCCTCAATCACGGCCGCATCATGACGCAGGCCTACCATCCGGAGAAGAAGTCGGACCCGTCGATTCCCGTACTGATCCAGCGACAGGCCGACGATTTCGTGGGCCCGCACGGCGATTACGCGTTTCCTGACGAAGCCGATCAATGCGACTTCGAAGGCGAAGTGGGCGTGATTCTCGGCGACGTGCCGATGGGCACGCGCGCCGCCGACGCACTCTCCCACGTGCGCCTCGTCGTGCTCTTCAACGACGTGAGCATGCGCAAGCATCTGTTTCGCGAGCTGGGCATGGGCTTCGGCTTCATACTCGCCAAGCCCGCCACGGCGTTCGCGCCGGTCGCCGTCACGCCCGACGAACTCGGCGACGCCTGGCAGGACGGCCGCGTGCAGCTCGACATGGAAGTCGCGCGCAACGGCGAGCGCTTCGGCGCGCCGAACGGCCGCGAAATGAGCTTCGGCTTTCACGAACTGATCGCGTATATCGCGTACAACCGCAATTTGCGCGCGGGCATGCTGCTCGGTTCGGGCACCTTCTCGAACGTCGATTATCACGCGACGGGTTCCGCCTGCCTCGCGGAGCAACGCGCGATCGAAATGCTCGAACACGGCGAATCGCGCACGCCGTGGATGCGTTTCGGCGAACGTCTGCGTTTCGACATGAAGGGCCACGACGGTCAATCGATCTTCGGCGCCATCGATCATCGCTACATTCAGGCGGACTACGTTCAGCAGTCCGCCCACCACGCCATTGCAGGAGCAGGCGCATGACCACGCAATACGACATCGTCGCGATGGGCGCGGGCCACAATGGCCTCGTCGCCGCCGCGTATCTCGCGAAAGCCGGCAAGAAAGTCCTCGTGCTCGAACGCAAGGCGTGGCCGGGCGGCGGCGTGAGCACGCGCGAGCTGAACACGCCGGGCTACTGGCACGACGAGCACTCGAGCGTGCACATCATGATTCAGGGCAATCCGATGTTGCGCCAGGACGAACTCGGCCTGCTCTCGGAACATGGCCTGAAATACCACTATTCGCCGGTGCCGCACGCCACGATCTTTCCCGATCAATCGGTGCTGTTCACGTACAAGGATCTCGACAAGACCTGCGAATGCTTCGCGAAGGTCTCGCAGAAAGACGCCGACACGTACCGCGAATTCGTGAAGATGAGCCAGCAGGTCCTGCAGATGTTCATGCCCGGCCTCTACTCGCCGCCGCCGCCGCTCGGCGAACTCGTCGCCATGCTCGACCGCAGCGACGAAGGCCGCCTCATGCTCGACTACATGAACCGCGACTGCCTCGATCTCGTCAATCAACTCTACGAGAGCGACAAGATCAAGATTCATCTGCTGCGTCTCGTGAGCGAAAACCTGCAGGCGCCCAACGAACTCGGCACCGGCATGGGCGTGCTGCTGATGCCCGGCATCATTCATACGTACGGCGTTTCGCAGCCGATCGGCGGCAGCGGCAAGCTCACCGAATCGCTGGTGCGCTGCATCGAATCGTATGGCGGCGAAGTGCGCTGCAACGCCGAAGTCGCGAAGATTCTCACGAGCGCGGGTCGCGCCAGCGGCGTGCAGCTCGCGAGCGGCGAGACCATCGTGGCGAAGGACGCCGTGATCGGCGCGCTTCATCCGCATGTGATCCGCCGCTTCGTGGAAGGCGTGCCCGAGCCCGTGTTGAAGCGCGCGGAACGCGCCACGCTCGCGCCGTTCTCGATCATGGTGAGCCACTACGATCTCAAGGAAAACGCGCGCTATTACGCGGGCGAAGAAGTGGGCTACGCGACCATGCTCGAATTCATGGCCACGGACAAGCTCGACGAGATGCTCGCCGATTTCGACGACCTCAAGCGCGGTCTCATCACCGAGCGCCGTCTGTGCGCGGGCGGCGACGAAAGCATCGGCGACAAGACGCGCGTGCCCGCGGGCAAGGGCATGTTCCATGGCATCACGTTCGCGCCGTACAACGTGAAGGACACGCGCTGGTCCGAGCGTCACTGGGACGAGTTCAAGGAAGAGATCGGCGATCTCTCGCTCGCGCATTACCGCCGGTTCGTTTCGAACCTGACGAGCGATAACATCGTCGCGCGCAGCATCGTCAGTCCTGTCGATCTCGAACGCTCGAGCCCGAACAGCATGATGCGCGGCGATCTGCACGGCGTGGCGCCCTACTTCTATCAAAGCGCGGGGCATCGCCCCACGCCGGACCTCGGCCAGTTCACCGTGCCGGGCGTCGAGCGCCTCTATCTCGCGGGACCGTTCCAGCATCCGGGCGGCGGCGTGTACGGCGCGGGCCGCGCCACCGCCATCAAGATGTTCGATCAGCTCGGCATGGACTTCGGCAGCGTGGCGAAGGGCGCGCGCCAGGACAGCGGCGTGCCCGCGACGGCGAACGGCCACGCGCCGAAGAAAGCCGGCATGGTGCTGCGCGGTCCCTCCGACGAGGAACTGATGCACGTGGAGTCGCTGGAACGCGTCGGCAACGAACTCGTCATCAAGGGCAAGAGCTTCGGCACCATGCCGATGGAAGCGCGCCTCGACGCGTCTTCCGCACGCGCGGGCCTCAAGATGCTCGGCGCCACGCGCCTGGCGTTCCTCGCCACGCTGCCGTTCCGCAAGGGAGACGCGCAATGAGCCATGTCGTCGTTACCGGTGCACAGGGGTTCGTCGGGCGCGCGCTCGTCAAACGTCTGCTCGCCGACGGCCTCGGCGCACGCGCGGTGTCGACACTCACGCTGCTCGATATCGCATTCGATGCGCCGCACGCCGATGCACGCGTGACGCAACTCGCGGGCAGCATCGCCGACGCGAGCGTGCGCGCGCAAGCCTACGCAGCGCCCGTCGATGCCGTGTTCCATCTCGCGAGCATTCCCGGCGGCGCGGCGGAACGCGACTACGCGCTCGGCCGCACGATCAATCTCGACGCCACGCTCGGCCTGCTCGAAGATCTGCGCGGTCAGGCCCGGCCGCCGCGCTTCGTCTTCGCGAGCACGGTGGCGGTCTACGGCGACCAACTGCCCGAGGTCGTCGACGAACGCACGCTGCCCGCGCCCGCATTGAGCTACGGCGCGCACAAGCTGACGGGCGAAGCGCTGGTCGCCGACGCCACGCGCCTCGGCTGGGTGCAGGGCTGCTCGCTGCGCCTGCCCGGCGTGGTGGCGCGACCGGGCGACGGCGCGGGCATGATGTCGGCGTTCATGAGCCAGCTGTTCTGGAAACTCGCCGCCAACGAGGCGATCACGGTGCCGGTCTCGCCCGAAGGCGTGGCGTGGTGGATCTCGGTGGGCGCGTGCGTCGACAATCTGCTGCATGCGGCGACCGTCGACGCGGAACGCTTCAACGCGCGGCGCAGCTATCAGATGCCGGTGCTGCGCCTCACCATCGCCGAAGTGGTCGACGCGCTCGCCGCGCGCTTCGGCGAGTCACGCAAGGCGCTCGTGACCTACGCGCCCGACCCGTTCATCGAGCGGCTGTTCGCCGCCTATCCGCCGCTGCTGACGCCCGAAGCCGAACAACTCGGCCTGCGCCACGACGGCACGGTCGAACAACTGATCGCCCGCGCCATCGCCCATTGAATACCCGGCATCGCTGCGCCACTGAATCGCTGCGATACCAATGAAAAGGATTCCTGATTATGCAGATCGTTGGACTCGAATATCTCGTCTTCGGCATCGACGACATGGCGGGAGCCCGCCAGTACCTGCACGACTATGGTCTCGACGAAGTCGAATACGATCCCGCGCACGGCGGCGTCTTCACCGCACTCGACGGCACGGGCCTCGTCATGCGCCCCGCCGACGACCCGCGCCTGCCGCCGCTGCCGCCGAAAGCCGCCACGCCTTGTTTGCGCGAAACGGTCTACGGCGTCGACAACGCGGACACGCTCGCCACGATCCGCGCGCATCTCGAAGCGGAGCGCGACGTGCGCATGGACGCCGACGGCACCGTGCATTGCATGGACGATGCGGGCTTCGGCGTCGCCTTCATGGTCACGCAACGCCGCGCCTATGACGCGCGCTATCTGGGCTTCAACGTGCCGGGGCAACCCGCCGGTCGCGCGCCCAACGACTGCGCTGCGAATCCCGATGAAGTCATCAAGCCGCGCACGCTCTCGCACGTCGTGTATTTCGTGGACGACGTGCAGAAGGCGGAAGCGTTCTATGCGCGCCTTGGTTTCGTCGTGACCGACCGCTTCAATCATCTCGGCCCGTTCATGCGGCCGGCGGGCACGAACGATCATCACACGCTCTTCATGATCGAAAGCCAGAACGATCACATGATCGGCTGCAATCACTTCACGTTCCATCTGGGCTCGCCCGCCGAAGTGCTGCAGCACGGCTGGAACTTCGTGAAGAAGGGCTACAAGAGCTTCTGGGGGCCGGGCCGCCATATTCTGGGCAGCAACTTCTTCTGGTATTTCAACAGCCCGTTCGGCGCGACGATCGAGTTCGACGCGGACATGGACCTGCACGACGCGAGCTGGACGCCGCGCGCCGTCGATCCGGGTTCCGACAACTCGCAGATCTTCCTGTTCGACGCCCGCAACAAGTGGGCGCCCGGCGAATGACCACGCACGCCGGAGAGCGCCTGCTCTGCACGCTCGACGCGCTGCCCGACGGCGGCGCGCGCGGCATGCTGCGCGAAGGCTTCGACGATCGTCTGTGCGTCGTGCGTCAGGGCGACGAAGTGTTCGTCTGGCTCAACGACTGCCCGCACGAACATCGGCCGATGGAATATCGCCAGGACCGCTTTCTGTCCGGCGACGGACAGCACATCGTCTGCTACGCGCACTCCGCGCATTTCGACATCCGCACGGGCCTGTGTTTCGCCGGGCCGTGCACCGGCAAGTCGCTCATCAAGGTACCCGCGCGCGTTGTCGACGGCGAAGTATGGATCGCCGCCGACCTGCCCTCGGTCTTCGACATTTAAACGGACTATCGCCATGTTCCAGTACTTTCCGACCAATTACGTGTGGAGCCTTTCGACGATGATCGCGCTCACGCACGGCGGCAATATCGGCGAAGTCGACGCCATGTGCGCGCCGCTGCGCGACGCGGCGCTCGCGGGCGACGATCCCGGCACGGTGGCTTTCTATGAAGCGTGGAAGGCCGGCGCCGATCAGCTCAGCGCCCTCGCCGACGACGATCTCGCGCGCGGCCACACGCTGTCCGCCGGCGAAAAATACGCGCGTGCGGGCCTGTATTACGGCATCGCCGAACGCATGCAGGCACACGGTTTCGAAGCGCGCCTCGCGATCTATCAGCGTTCGCTCGAACAGTTCGAACGCGGCCGCACGCTCGGCCGCGAGAATTGCGTGCGCGTCGAAATCCCGTATGGCGACACGCATCTTGCCGCGCTCTACGTGCGCGCCGAAGGGCTGCAAGCGGGCCAGCGCGCGCCGATCGTCGTCGTCATGAACGGACTCGATTCGACCAAGGAGATGCTGCAAAAGAGCGTGATGGGCACGATGTTCGCGCGACGCGGCCTCTCCGCGCTGTTCGTCGATCAGCCGGGCACGGGCGAAGCGCTGCGTTTGCAAGAACTGCCTGCCGTGCACAACACGGAGGTCTGGGCCGCGCCGATCGTCGATTGGCTCGAAGCGCACGAGGAAGTGGACCCGCAGCGCATTGGCGCACTCGGTGTGTCGCTGGGCGGCTATTACTGTCCGCGCGCGGTCGCGTTCGAGCCGCGCTTCGCGTGCGGCGCGGTCTGGGGCGCCAATCACGACTGGCGCGCCGTGCAGCACGCACGTCTGAAACGCGAAGGCGAAAATCCCGTGCCGCATTACTGGAAGCACGTGCAATGGGTGTTCGGCGCGAAGGATCAGGATGACTTTTTCGCCAAGGCCGAATTCATGCATCTGAACGGCGTGCTCGATCGCATTCGCGTGCCGTTTCTGGTGACGCACGGCGAAAACGATCGCCAGATTCCGCTCAAATATGCGCACGAAACCTTCGATCAGTTGATCAACAGCCCGAAGAAGGATCTCTTCGTTTTCACCGCGCGCGAAGGCGGCGTCGAACACAGCTCGCTCGACAATCCGCTCAACGCCGGCAACCGCATCGCGGACTGGCTCGCGGAACAACTGGGCGGCACGCTCGCCTGAGGCGCGCGTTCTTCGTCGCTCCATTCAGACCTATCCAGTCATTACGCAACGATAAAACACAGAGAGACACCATGGCACTCGTCAACAAGGTCTTGATCGTGGGAGGCGGCATCGGCGGCATGTGCGCGGCGATCATGCTGCGCCGCCAGGACATCGAGGTCGATCTCGTCGAACTCAATCCGCAGTGGGCGCCCGACGGCGCGGGCATCACCATCAGCGGACCGACGCTGCGGGCGCTGCGCGAAGTCGGCGTGGTCGCCGACGTGCTGCGCGTGGGCGGTTCGTGGCGCGCCGTCGATATCTGCGACGCAAGCGGTCAGCTCACGGCCACCGTGCCGATCGCCTCGGCGCACGGCGCGGACGATCTGCCGGGCGCGGCCGGCATCATGCGCAGTGCGCTCGCCGCGATCCTCGCGGACGCCACGCAGCGCGCGGGCGCGAACGTGCGCCTCGGCGTGAGTTTCGAAACGCTCGCGCAGGATGAAGAAGGCGTCGACGTCGTCTTCACGGACGGCACGCGCGCGCGTTACGACCTCGTGATTGGCGCGGACGGCGTCAATTCCGCGGTGCGCCGCCACGTCAAGCCCGATTTCGCGGGGCCGCGCTTCACGGGCCAGGGATCGTGGCGCGCGGTGGTGCCGCGCGAACGCGAGAACTCGACGATCTACATGGGCAAGACCACCAAGGCGGGCATGAATCCGATCAGCGCGACGCAGTGCTATCTGTTCGTGCTCGACAAACGCGAAGGCATGGATTTCCTCGCGCCGGACAAGTGGCCGCAACTGCTCGCCGATCTGCTCGAAGAATTCGACGGCCCGCTCGCGAGGCTGCGCGAAGGGCTGCTCGACGGCACGCTCGACGATCACCGCGTTTTGTATCGTCCGCTCGCGGGGCATATGATCGAGGGACCGTGGCATCGCGGCCGCGTGGTGCTGCTCGGCGACGCCGTGCACGCGACCACGCCGCATCTCGCCTCGGGCGCGGGCATCGCCGTGGAAGGCGCGCTCGTGCTCGCCGACGAACTGCGCCGGCGCCATTCGCTCGAAGGCGCGCTGCTCGCCTACGCGGGCCGCCATTACGACCGCGCGCGGCTCGTTGTGTCGGCGTCGGGGCGGCTGGGCGAGATCGAGCGCGAAGGCGGCTCGCGCGACGAGCACACGCGCATCATGGTCGCGGCGCAGCAGGCGTTGCGCGATCCGTTGTGAATCACGTCATCTGCCCGCTTGAAACCAAGGAATTCACCATGAGCGATTTTTCACCCGACAACGGCCGCGTGGCGGTCGTCACGGGCGCCGCCGGCGGCCTCGGCGAAGCCTTCGCGTGGCGCCTCGCCGCCAGCGGCCACACACTCGTGCTGACCGATCGCGCGCCGTGCGATGCGCTGGCCGCGCGCATCGACGCCGCCGGCGGCCGCGCCATCGCGCTCGCCTGCGACCTGAGCGAACCCGACGATATCGCCCGCTTCGCCGCCGAAGTCATCGAGCGCACCGGCAAGGTCGACGTGCTCGTCAACAACGCGGCCTTCATGCCGATGGCGCCGCTCGCCACCATCAGCGCCTCGCTGTGGCGGCAGATCATGACGGTCAACGTCGACGCGCCCTTCCTGCTCGCCCAGGCCTTTTCGGCCGGGATGGTCGAGCGCGGCTGGGGCCGCATTGTCAATCTCGCATCGAGCACCGTGTGGGGACCACCGCCCGGCATGAGCGCCTACGCGAGCAGCAAGATGGCGGTGATCGGCCTCACGCGCGCGCTCGCTTCCGAACTCGGCGCGCACGGCGTGACCGCGAACGCCATTTCGCCGGGCTTGACGCGTCATCCCGGCAGCGCGGCGAATCTGCCCGCCGAAGCCTTCGAAGCCGTGCGCGCGCGGCAGTTCATTCCGCGCACCGAGGAACCCGACGACCTGACCGGCGCACTGGCCTTTCTCGTTTCCGACGACGCGCGCTTCGTCACCGGCCAGGTGCTGAACGTGGATGGCGGCGGCTTCGGCTTCTGAGGGCGACGGCGCAAAAAACGGCATGCGCGATGCGCGTCGATACGCGGCGCGCGTCGCAATCGGCGCGGTAACCGCTAGAATTGCGGTTTTAGTCCGGAAACTGCCCCATGTCCTTCGCCACGCTAGGCCTGATCGATCCCTTGCAGCGCACTCTGCGGGATCTCAATTACCAGACGCCCACGCCGGTGCAGGTCAAGGCGATTCCCGCCGTGCTCAGCGGCAAGGACGTCGTGGCCGCCGCGCAGACCGGCACCGGCAAGACGGCCGGTTTCGCGCTGCCGCTGCTGCAACGGCTGGTGCAGAACGGCCCGGCGGTGTCGAGCAATCGCGCGCGCGTACTGGTGCTCGTGCCGACGCGCGAACTCGCCGAGCAGCTGGTGCAGAGCTTTATCGAATACGGCAAAGGCCTCGACCTGCGATTCCTCGCCGCTTACGGCGGCGTGAGCATCAATCCGCAGATGATGAAGCTGCGCAAAGGCGTGGACGTGCTCGTCGCCACGCCTGGCCGTCTGCTGGATCTTCATCGTCAGAACGCCGTGCAGTTCGATCAGGTGCAGACGCTCGTGCTCGATGAAGCCGATCGCATGCTCGACCTTGGCTTTGCGCGCGAACTGAACGCGGTCTTCGAAGCGGTGCCCGCGAGACGCCAGACGCTGCTGTTCTCCGCGACCTTCAGCGAGGAAGTCCGCACCATGGCGGCGGGCATTCTGCGCAATCCGGTCGATATCAGCGTCAGCCCGCCCAATGCGACGGCCAGCAAGATCAAGCAATGGGTCGTGACGGTCGACAAGCGCAACAAGCCCGAACTCTTCATGCACCTCGTGGCGCGCAACAAGTGGCAGAACGCGCTGGTGTTCGTCAAGACGCGCAACGGTGTCGATTACCTCGCGACCTTGCTGGAAAAAGCCGGCTATTCGATCGATACGATTCACGGCGACAAACCGCAACCGGCGCGTCTGCGCGCGCTGGAGCGCTTCAAGGCGCGTGAAGTGCAGATGCTGGTGGCCACCGATGTGGCCGCGCGCGGACTCGATATCGACGATCTGCCGCTGGTGATCAACGTCGATCTGCCGATCGTCACGCAAGACTATGTGCACCGTATTGGCCGGACCGGCCGCGCGGGCGCCAGCGGCGTGGCGGTGTCGCTCGTGTGCGCCGATGAAGCGCCGCAACTGGCCGCGATCGAAGCGCTGATTAGACAAACGCTGCGTCGCGAAGAGGAACCGGGCTTCCTCGCCGATCATCGCGTGCCGGAAACCAGCGCGAGCGGGGAAATCCTCAAGAAACCGAAAAAACCGAAGAAAGCCAAGGTGCCGCAGGTGGTCGCCGGGGTTCTGCCGGGCAAACAGGCGCAGCCGGGCGACGGTCCGGGCCCGGGCTGGGTGAATCCGTTCAGCACGCAGAAACCGCGCGCCAAGCCTGCTGCCAAGAAGTCTGCGGCGGGTTCGGGTGGGGCGCGTAAGCCTGTGGGGAAAACCGGCGGTAAGCCTTCGGGGAAACCTGCCGGTGGGCGTGGGAAGCGCTGATTCCAGCGCAGATCGATGGATCGGCGTATCGTGCGGCTGAGTTAAAGGCGGTTCGTGCCGCCGTCGCTCTCCCGTTGAAATTCGTCTCGCGTGATGGCGTAGCGGCTGTACGGCACGCCGTCGTCGATGCCATCGCCGCGATGCGTCATCCGCAACTTCGACGCGACATGGATCGACGCGCGATTCTCCGGATGAATGTCCGCGACGATCTCCGGCAGCGCGAGCGTGCGAAGCGCGTGAATGAGGACGGGACGTGCGGCCTCCGTCGCATATCCCTGCCCCCACGCCGCCCGGTTTAAACGCCAGCCGATTTCAAACTCGGGGCCGACGGCATCGTACGGGATGAGCAAGACCCAGCCGAGAAAGCGCTCGGGATCGCGCTTCGCGAAAATCGACCAGTAACCCAGTCCCTCGCCGAAACGCGCTTCAATGCGCGAGTGAAGAAAGCGCTTGTGCGCCTGAAGATCGCTCCACGGGCCAACGACGAATCGAACGACTTCGGGATCGCGATCCATCGCGAGGCACGCGTCGAAGTCCTGTAGCGTACGCGGCCGGAGTGTCAGACGGTCGGTGTGAAATGTGGGAAGCGGCATGGCATCGGCGATTGGCTTTAAGCGATGGGCGACTCGGTGAGGTGGTTTAGTGAGCTCGCTTCCTGCTAATTGGTCAGCCGCCGGACACTGCCACCACGCAACGTTCATCCTTGTGGTGCGTCGAGCGGCCTGCCGAAACGGTCGTAGCGCGGGAAAAAGATAATGTGCAGGATTCAACGAGTAAGCGACGCGCTCCGCTTTGCCCATGATTTCCTCGCGCGGGAAGAAACCGAAGTATCGGGAATCGGCGCTGTTGTCCCGGTTGTCACCTAGCATCAGATATTTTCCGGGTGGCACGACAAGCGGCCCAAATGAATCGCGAGGACTCGGCGCATCCGGTGACAGACGGATAGTGTGCGCAGCCCCGCTGATCACTTCCGTGTAGTACTCGCCGCGCGACGTCGCATCATTCGCGTGCTCATCGAGCTGAATCTCCCGGTAGCTCACGCGCGAACCGTTGATAAAGAGGACGTTATCGCGCATGGCAACGGTGTCGCCCGGCAGTCCAATGACGCGCTTGACCAGCAATTCGTGCGCTGCCGCCGACTGAATCGTGACGATATCGCCTCGCTGCGGATTATGAAGGCGCACAAGACTCAAATGCGTCAGCGGAAAGCGAATGTCGTACGCCATCTTGTCCACGAGAATTCGATCTCCCACTTGAATCGTCGGGAGCATCGAGCCGCTGGGCACCACATTCCAATCCGCAATGGCACTCCGGAAAACCGTCATCAGCAGCAGAAACGCAACGAAGCCTTTATGTTCTTTCCAAACTTTTCCGATCAGACGCATGGACTTTCGCCTCCATAAGACAGCTCAACACAACAGGACATGAAGCCGCAAACCGACACCGCATTCACTCACCCAGCAGATCGCGATAGCTCGCATACGCGCCGAGCAAGATCAACACAGCCAGCACCGGCGTAACGACCACGCCGCTCAACGTCATCGGCATCGCCGACACCGCGAACGCATAAGCCCCCATCACCGCCGCGTAAATCAACGCGACCGGCCAGTTGCGCGCAACGGCGCGCGCACTCGTCATCATCGCGTCGAGCGGCGTGCGGTTGCGCAGCACGATCAACGCGGGCGCGAACCAGAACGACGCGAGCGCAACCCCATAGAACGGCAGCGCAGCCAGCCAGGCCCACGCGCGCAGCCCATGCATGTGCGCCAGCATGGTTGCCGCGAAATAACCGGCGCTCGCCATCGCCGCAGCCGCCACGCCGACAGCAAGCAAGGCATCGCGATGCTCATCGACCGCGCCCCACGTCTCGCCGAACGTCCAGGGACGCGCGTGATCGGCACGCTCCTGCATCAGCACGAACATGGCCGTCGCCAGCGGCGCGACGAGCGGCGCCAGCACGCTCAGACGCGGCGCGAGTTCGAACAGCGTGACAAGATCGGCACAAGCAAGCAGCGCGAAAAGCCACGCCACGGGCCGCAGACGCGCGACCGCAAAACCTTGAGCAAGCCAGGCAAAACAACGCGCGGCCTGCACGCGACGAATGCGATGGTGATCGGCGCGCGCAACCGGCGCGGTGCTGGAGAGAAAGTGCAGATTCATGACGATGTCCTGTTCGAAGAAAAAGACTGCGTTGTCGATGTTCACTGCGCTCGCGTGCGTCAGGCCGCGCCGTGTTCGAGACGTTCGGCGATGCGCTCGGCGTGACGCCGCACATAGCGCACGAGGCCACGCCAGGTGAAGCGCGTGAGCCACACGCAGAGCCACAAACCGAGCGCGCCGCCCGCCAGCATCGCGACGCCGTAAAGCAGCGCGCCGATGCTCGATCCATGCGGACCGACGATGAGCACGTGATCGTCGCCGCTATCGATGGCGACGTGATTCTTGTCGATCACCACCGAGTCGCCTTCGCTGTGCACCGCGAGTCGCGGGCCGTCCTTGCCGCCCTCGACAAACGACACGTGCTCGCCGTCGCTCTTGACTTCCCACGCCATATCGCCCGCGCTGCCGCCCATTCGCGCGGCCGAGAGCGTGTCGCCGCTTCCGGTGCCGATCTCGAGCGCGACGACGTTGGCACGCGGAATCGTCCACACGTCGCCCTTCACGTCGAACCCGGCCGTCGCGCCGCCCGTCGACGTGACGTGCAGTTTGCCGTTTTCGTTGCGCAATTCGACGTTGCCCGATGTGGTCACGATCGACATGTGCGTACCGGGCTGCGGTTGCAGCACGAAGCGATCGCCGTCGACGCGAAAGTCCGGCACGTTGACGCGCTTGAGCATCGCGGCGTCGCCATCCACCCGACGCTGCGATACGTCGCCGTCGTCCGCGCTCTCGTTGCTGTCCTGGCTGCTGCCCTGAAAACTGAAAGGAATGCGGTCCGTCGACGGCCAGCCGAACGCGTGATGGCTGCTGAGCAGCACCACGGTCGCGAGCCCGGTGACGAGCATCGTCGCCGAGAGCACGTAGCCGCACGTGAGCAGCGTCAGGTAGAAAATGAACGGCACGAGCAGAAACAGTTGCACGAGTCCGAGGCCCGCGATCGACACGATCACGCGCAGCAGATTGCCGAACGAGCGGCGCGTTTCCCACTGCCGGAAGCTCGCCTGCGCACGCAGTTCGCGCGCCAGTTTCACGGGATCGCCGAGCGCCGCAATCACGTCGGCTTCGCTGCGTCCGGCCGCGAGCGCGTCACCGATGTACTCGCGATAGTCGGCGACGATGTCGTCGACGACATGCTTCGGCAAACTTCGCAGTTCATGCCGCAACTGCTGGATGAATGCGTCCTGCGTCATTGCTTGCCCCCTGTTTTGAGAGGCGCGCCCGGCAACCCGAGCACACCGTTGACTTCATCGACGAAACTGCGCCATTCCTCTTCCATGCTCGCGAGGCTGCTGCGCCCCGCCGCCGTCAGCGAGTAATACTTGCGCGGCGGTCCGGAACTCGACTCGACGAAATACGTGGACACCCAGGCTTCCGCCTGCAGGCGGCGCATCAGCGGATAGATCGTGCCTTCGCTGATTTCCATGGTTTCCGATAGCGTCGAGACGAGTTCGTAGGCGTAGCTGTCGCCGCGCGCCAGCACGGCCAGCACGCACATGTCGAGCGTTCCCTTCTTGAGCTGGGTCTTCATTCAAATCCGTCTTCGATAGTGTGCATCACACAGTACCTTGCAATACACGCATGATGCGTACAACGTGTTTCCGCGAAATCATGGACTGCAATGTAGCAGGCGGTATTGTTTTATGCAAGGTACTGTTTTATGCACTGTTCCGGGTGATCTCGCGGAGATTGAAAGCTATGAAAGGATCGCGTGGAAAGCCCGTTGCAGGCGGACCGGGAGTCGGAAAACCATTCGGCCCCATGCGCGAAGCATGATTAACAGGAAGCGGCGGGCGCCCGGCGTTCCAGCGCAGATAAATGGCGGATCGACGCTACAATTCCCGCCACGTTACGTGGCGATGCCGGCGACCCGCGCACACGGCCGCTGCGTCACGGATTGCAACCGCAACGCACTGACCAAGCAGAGCGTCCCCTATGCCCGCGGCTCAACAGATTCCAGCCGGTTCGTACAACGGCCGCCTCGCCGGTCTGCCCATCGTTCTGCACTGCGCGTGGAGCGACGCGGGCCAGTTGACGCTCACGTTCGACAGCCCCGACCAGGGCGCATACGATCTCGCGTGCACGATTGCCGATACGCCTGGGCGCACGCTCGAATTCACGGTGCCCGCAGCGAACGCGAGCTGGTCCGGCGCGCTGGAAGCCGACGACGTGACATTGGCCGGCAAGTGGACGCAAGGCATCGCCAGCACGCTCAAACTTGTGCGCGATACGTTCGTGGCATCGGCGCGACCATCGCGTTTCGACGGCATCTGGCACGGCATTACCCGTGAAAAACACCGACGCATAATCCGTCACAGAAAAATTCGAAAAAGAATTCAAACCGATGAAGTACAACACCGACTTTTCTCGCGCGACCTTGGGCGTGCTTTTATTTTCTGTCATTTCGTCGGCGCATGCCGGATGGTACGACGTTCAAAACTACGCGGGAACCATCGGCGACCTGCCTGTGCATCTGTCGATTCAAATGAGCGACAATTCGCGTGAATCACACGTGGACGGCAGTTACTATTACGACGCGCATCGCACGCCCATTCCGCTGCAAGGCAAACGACTCGCCGATGGCTCGCTGCAACTGTGCGAAGCCGGGGAGCCGGCCACGTTCGGCGATTCACCCAAAGTGCCGGAGGCATCGGCCACGCATCCGGTTCCTTGCCCTATCTCGCTCAGCGTGAACGGCGAGCAAGCATCGGGCGAGTGGCGCGACGGCAAAAAGAATCTGCCGATCTCGCTGCATCAGATTGGGAGTCTCAACGACACCGGCGATTCCCCTCGCCTTGGCGGCACGGTTGAAATTCCGATGTGGCATCACACGAAACACTATCTATTGCTGGGCGTGTACGAATCGGCCAGCAATTGCCCGCCTTCGATGTCCCGCTTGCGGCTCGTCGATATCAAAAGCGGACGCGTCGATAAAGAACTGAAATTCCCCTGTGGCACGGGCACCGTGTCCACCCCGATTTATGCCAACGTCTATCGCGCGCACAATCCTCGCAACGTGACGGTCATATTCCAGGGCGGCTATCACGGCATGGGCGACGATCGGGATATAGCGGTCGAACGCTGATCAAGGCGCTATTCATTGCACGCCCTTCGCCCGTTCACAACCGTGAAGTATCCGACAAAATTGACAGCCATCGAATCGATGAGTTGTCTATTCAATTTCGATTGCATGATGGGCGCCGGACCCCGCCGCGCTTGCGTCGATTCGTCGCGAACGGTCCGCCAGCGCCCGCCCCGTCTGGCATGTGCCTCGCAGGAATAAGCTACTTCCTGCTCATTGGTAGGGAGAGAACACCGCGTCTGCTGTAATGATCGCCATCGCTGCTCAAGCACACGCAGCCCGTCCTCCTAAGGAAGCGAATCATTATGAGCCTCGACATCTTCTGGTTTTTGCCAACCTCCGGCGACACGCGATATCTCGGCAAATCCGACTCCGGCCGCGCGCCGACCAACGCGTACATGCGCCAGATCGCCGTCGCCGCCGACGAACTCGGCTACGACGGCCTCCTGATCCCCACGGGCAGCAGTTGCCTCGATCCGTGGGTCACGGCCGCGAGTCTCGCGCCGGTCACGCGACGCATCAAACTGCTGGTGGCGCTGCGCACTTCGCTGGGCAATGTGACGGCTTCCGCGCGTCAGGCGGCCACGCTCGACGAAGCGCTCGGCGGCCGGCTTTTGCTGAACGTCGTGCCGGGCGGCGATGCCTCGGAACTCGCCGCCGATGGCGTGTTCCTCTCGCATAACGAGCGCTACGAGCACGCCGGCGAATTCCTCACGGTGTGGCGCAGGCTGTTCGCGGAAAAGCAGGTCGATTTCGACGGCCGGCATATTCGCGTCGAGAAGGCGCAGAACCTCATCGAGCCGGTGCAGAAGCCGCATCCGCCTTTGTATTTCGGCGGCTCATCGGACGCGGCGCACGAAATCGCGGGCGAGCATATCGACACGTATCTGACGTGGGGCGAGCCGCCCGCAGCGGTGGCGGCGAAGTTCGCGGACGTTCGCGCGCGCGCCGCGAAATACGGCCGCAAGGTGCGCTTTGGGGTGCGTCTGCACGTGATCGTCCGGGAGACGAATGAAGAAGCGTGGGCCGCCGCTGACTCGCTGATCAGCAAGCTCACCGACGAAGACATCGCGCGCGCGCAGCAGAACTACGCGAATATGGATTCGGTGGGCCAGCGCCGCATGGCCGAACTGCATCAGGGCCGACGCGACAAGCTGGAGATCAGCCCGAACCTGTGGGCGGGCGTGGGCCTCGTGCGCGGCGGCGCGGGAACGGCGCTCGTGGGCGACCCGGCTACCGTGGCGGCGCGACTGCGCGAATATGCCGATGCGGGCGCGGAGTCCTTCGTGTTGTCCGGTTATCCGCATCTGGAAGAAGCGTGGCGTTTCGCCGAACTCGTTTTCCCGCTGCTGCCCGGCAAGCAGGCCGTCACGACGGCCGGCAACGTGCAGACTGGCGGCGCATTCGACGGCCGGGCCAGAGCCGCATCCTGATCGAAGCGTGCCCCCCGTGAGGGGCACACGCCCCTCACAAATACTCGACGTTCCCATCCACGCTAATCGCCTGCCCGGTGATATTGCGGCCCGCAGGCGAAGCAAGAAACAACGCCGTCGCCGCAATATCCTCCACCGTCACCATCCGCCGCAGCGAAATCTTCTTCAGATACGCTTCGCGCATCGTTTCGAACGCAATCCCCAACGCCTCGGCGCGCGCCGCGATGACGCGGTTCATCCGCTCGCCCTCCACCACGCCCGGCAGAATCGCATTCACCCGAATATCGCTCGGCCCGAGTTCGACCGCGAGTGACTTGACGAGTCCCACGATCGCCCATTTCGTCGACGCATAAGGCGTACGGAACGCATACCCGAGCCGCCCCGCCACCGAAGACAGCGCCACGATACTCGCGCAATCCGACGACGCCTTGAGCACCGGCACCGCGCGCCGCAGAAAATAAAACTGGCTGTCGAGATTCGTCGATACCGTACGCTCCCATTGTTCGGGGTCCAGATCTTCGACATTTCCCGTCGGGCCCGCAATGCCCGCGTTATTGACGAGCACATCGATGCCGCCCATCGCGCTCGCCGCCTCGTCGACGACGCGATCGACCTGTTCGCGCTTCGACACATCGGCCACGCTCGCCCGCAGCGCGGGATGGCGCGACTGCGCCGCTTCGACGGCAGCCGGGTCCACGTCGCAGATCACGACCTGCGCCTGCGCTTCGAGAAACGCATCGGCAATCGCCGCGCCGATGCCCGCCGCCGCGCCCGACACGAGCACCCGCAAACCGGGTCTCGGTTTCAGAAGATCCAACGTACCCATTCATGACCTCGTTCAGTGTTCTTTGGTGAATCATCCGGGCCGCGCCGGCGCGCGGCCGGATTCAAAGCGTCATGCCGCCCGACACTTCCAGCACCGCGCCGTTGATATAACTGGCTTCGTCGCTCGCGAGAAACGCGTAGACGTTGGCGATTTCCTCGGGCTGCGCGAGGCGGCCGAGCGGCACCTGGCTGCGCATCTTGTCGAGCACCGCGTCGGGCACCGTCGACAGAATCGGCGTATCGACGAAACCGGGCGCAACCGCATTCACGCGCACGCCCTTCGGCCCGAGTTCGCGACTCCACGTTTTCGTGAAGCCGATCACGCCGAACTTCGACGCCGCGTAATTCGTCTGCCCGTAATTGCCGTAAATGCCGACGACCGAACTCGCATTGAGCACGACGCCCGCGCCCTGCTCGACCATGATGTCGGCGACGATCTGCGTCGCGTTGAACACCGCGCGCAGATTCACGTCGATCACATCGTCGAACTGCTGGAGCGTCATCTTCTGCAGACGTGCATCGCGCGTGATGCCCGCATTGTTCACGAGCACGTCGATGCGGCCATGACGCGCGATCACGTCCGCGACCATCGCCCCCACGGCGTCCCGGTTCGCGACGTCGAGCACATAACCGTTGGCCTGCGCGCCCGCTTCGCGGCATGCGCTTTCCACCTGCGCCACGGCGTCCGCGTTCAGATCGCAGATCGCGACGACCGCGCCTTCGCGTGCGAACTTGCGCGCCGTTGCCGCGCCGATCCCCTGCCCCGCCCCCGTGACGATCGCCACCTTGCCCTTTAATCTCATACTGGTTCCCTGTTTGATACTGGATTGCGTGTGTATGACGTCAATGCTGCGCGCCACCGGCCGGCACCGCCAGTGACGGTCTGCCGCTTTCCTGGCGAATCACGCGGGCGAGCAGCGGCACGAGCGCGAGTCCGCCGATCGACGCCACGAGAATCACCGTGAAGCCGGCGTCGCTGCGGCCCGAGACCGCTTCCGCGAGACCGAACAGATAGGGTCCCGCGAATCCGCCCAGCAGGCCCAGCGTGTTGATGAAGGCGAGCGCCGCGGCGGCCTGGATGCCTTGCACGCGCTTCATGGCGATCGACCAGTACGAAGGCAGCACACCGCCGCCGAAGAACGCCGTGACGACGAGACACGCAATGCGCGCCGCCGGATCGTGGGCGCTCATATACGCAGCCGCGCCGACGACTGCGCCGCCCGTGAGCCAGGCGAGAAAACCGCAATCGCTCGACACGCGCCGATGGATGCGCGGCAGCACGAGCACGCCGAGCAGAAAGCCCACGCCGACGCTCGCAGACAGCACGCCGACCATGAATGGCGACGTCACGTTCATCTGGTGAATCATGGCCGGTGCGAAGAAGTACAGGCCGACGAACGCCACCTGATTCAGAAAGTAGATGAGGCCGATCAGCACCGTGCTCGGACGCTTGAGCGCGGCGACCCAGTCGGCAGAGGTCAGGTCCGCATGACCGTGCGTATCGATGACCGCGCGGGTTTCAAGCACGCCTGCCTCGTCGGGCGTGAGCCAGCGCGCGTCGCGCGGACGATCGGGCAGCTTGAAATACAGCAGCACGCCGACCAGGATGCTCGGCAAGCCTTCGATCATGAACATCCACTGCCAGCCGCGCAGGCCGCCGAGTCCGGAGAGTTGTATCAGCGCGCCGCCGAGCGGACTGCCGATGACGAGCGCGAGCGCCGGCGCCGTGTAGATCCAGCCCACGGCCACCGGCCGGTCCTGCGTCGCGAACCACAGCGTCACCATGTACATCAGCGCGGGAAACAGCCCGGCTTCCGCGATCCCGAGCAGCACGCGCAGCCCGTAGAACGACCACGGTCCCTGCACGAACATCATGAGCGTCGAGAGCACGCCCCAGCTCACGGCAATGCGCGCGATCCAGCGGCGCGGCCCGAAACGGTGCGCGGCGAGATTGCTCGGCACTTCGAGCAGCGCATAGCCGATGAAGAAGATCCCCGCGCCCAGGCCATAGGCCGCCGCGTGAATGCCCACGTCGATCGCGAGTTGGGTTTTCGCGAGCGCAACGTTGGTGCGATCCAGAAACGACATGAAATAGATCGCGCACATCAAGGGAATGAGCCGCGCCATTGCCTTGCGCGTGGCCTGCCGATGCAACGCATCGGCGCTTTCGATACCGGAAGCGCTCGTCATAACCGTGTCTCCTGATTAACCGGCTTTTCTTGTCTTGTTGTGTCTGACTGCCATGAAACGCTGAACAACCCAAACGACCGCGCCGCAGCCTCAGGCCAGCGCGGCCTCGAACGACACCTTGTCGGCGCCCTTCAAACCCAGCATCGCTCGCGCTTCCGCCGGCGTCGCGATCTCGAACGACAGCTCTTCGAGAATCCGCCGGATCTTCGCGACCTGCTGCGCATTCGACTCCGCCTTGACGCCCTTCGACAGATACACGCTGTCCTCCAGACCGACGCGCACATTGCCGCCCATGATGGCCGCCATCGTCACGAGCGGCATCTGATGACGGCCCGCGCCGAGCACCGAGAACTGATACTGATCGCGGCCGAACAGCCGGTCCGCCGTCGTGCGCATGACGCTCATGTTCTCCGGGTCCGGTCCCATGCCGCCGAGGATGCCGAACACCGACTGAATGAAGAACGGCGGCTTCACGAGCCCTTCGTCGACGAAATGCGCGAGGTTGTACAGATGCCCGAGGTCGTAGCACTCGAACTCGAATCGCGTGCCGTGCTCGCCGAGTTCGAGCATGATCTTTTTGATGTCGCGGAAGGTGTTGCGGAAAATCATGTCCTCCATGCCTTCCACGAAGTCCTTTTCCCACCCGTAACGCCACGACGTCATCTTCTGCGCGAGCGGATGAATCGAAAAGTTCATCGAGCCCATGTTCAGCGAGCACATTTCCGGCTTCAGCAAACGCGGATAGGCGAGCCGCTCTTCGAGCGTCATGCGCGTGCTGCCGCCCGTCGTGATGTTGATGACGGCGTCGGTGGCCTGGGCGATATCGGGGACGAATTCGGCGAAGATGGCCGGGTCCGGCGTCGGCCGCCCGTCTTCAGGGTGGCGCGCGTGCAGATGGATAATCGCCGCGCCCGCGCGCGCCGCGTCGATGGCTTGCTCGCGGATCGAGGCGGGCGTCAGCGGAAGATGCTCGGACATCGACGGTACATGGGTCGCGCCCGTCACGGCACATGAAATGATGACCTTTCGGCTCGCTTCGCTCATCGCGTCTCCTGGTTCGATACGGCTTGTCTTGTGCTTGTCTTGTGCTTGTCTTGTGATAGCGATGGTAGTCGGGTAGGATCGCGCCGATAAGGTCATTTTCGGACATCCCACCGTCCCTTGAGGACAAACTGGACACACTGAGGATTGGACATGGCATCGACCCGGCCACCGCTCAACGAGCGCATCTACGCGCCGTACAAAATCGCCGCGCTGGTGGAAGTGCTCTCGGAACAGGGCATTGCGCCCGCCGACAGCCTCAAGGGCACGGGCGTGGAGATCGGCGAAATCTACGATGCGTCGGTCATGACGTCGATCGGCCAGTACGCGACCGTGTGCCGGAATGCGGTGTCGCTCGCGTGCGACCCGGCTACGCCGTTCAAGGTCGGCAGGCGGCTGCATCTGTCCGCCTACGGCATGTACGGCTATGCGCTGATGTCGTGCCTCTCGCTGCGCGACTACTTCAAGCTGGGCGTGAAATACCATCGCCTCGCCACGCCCACGGTCACGATCGACTGGACCGAATACCCGGACCGGATGGTCTGGACCTTCCCCGATGCCTTCGTGTCGAGTCCCTCGCGCGAGCTGGGCGCGTTCATCATCGAGCAGCAGTACATGCAGCACGTCACGCATCTGCAGGACGTGGCCGGACACGACTGCCCGCCCGTGCGCGCGAGCTTTTCGTATCCCGCGCCGCCGCACGCCGATCTCTATCGCGAGTATCTGGGCTGCCCGTGCCTGTTCGGCGAACCGCAATGCGAACTGGTCTACGACAGCGCGATTCTCGATCAGAAGCCGCAGCTCGCGCACAAACTCACGGCCACGCTGCTGCAGGAAACCTGCGACCGTCTGATCGGGCAGGCGAAGACGTCCTCGGGCGTGGCCGGCGAGGTCTATCAGATCCTGATGAGCAAGCCCGGCGTGTTTCCGGGCATGGACGAAGTCGCGAATGCGATGCATCTGACGACGCGCACGCTGCGTCGTCGCCTGCTCGCGGAAGAGACCTCATTTCTGGCGATTCTCGACGACGTGCGCCGCTCGCTGTCGCTCGAATACCTCAAGACGACGCCGCTGAGCACGGACGATATTGCGATGCTGCTGGGGTTCAGCGATACGGCCAACTTCCGGCGGGCGCTCAAGCGATGGACAGGCAAAGGGCCCGGCGAACTGCGGGGAAATGGCGAGGCGTGACGCGCGTAACGGCGACGATCGCCGGAAGGAACGATAAGGGACGGTAAGGCGTGCGTCGCGGTGGAAGCGTCCGCAGCGGGGTCTTGCAGGTCGTGCGGCCGCTTGCGTCTGTCGACGTGCGCGGCCGCTGTGACGCTCAGGGACGCGGCGCGCCCTTCTTGTCGGCGCCTTCGAAGCGCGGCGGCTTATTAGCGCGCTCGACGTCTTCTTCGAGGCTCGCGTGCAGCGTCGCGATCGCGGCGGCCGGATCGGCCGGCTTCAGCTGCTCGCGGGCGAGCGCATCGTACGTGAAGCGACGCACGACCGGATCATGCGACTTGTCCAGCACTTCGTGATAGACCTGCACGATCTCATCGGGGTGGCCCGAGAGGCTGTAAAGGCGGCGCAGTTGCTCAAGATCGTTGATGACATCGAAGCCCGGACCGGGGAACGGCGGGTACATGCCCGGCTCACCCGCGAAGGCCGGACCGCCATGCGGCGGCGGCAACGGTTCGTCCGCGCGCGCTTGCAGCGACACGGCCGCCGCAATCGCGATCGAAGCGACAGCAAACAGGTTTTTCTTCATGTGTGATTTCCTCTTGTTCGAAACAGCTAATCGGTCAGCGTTTGAACAATAAGGCTTTCACGATGTCAGGCAGCATTCTGAAAAATCCCGTAACGTTACCCCGTGTTTCGATGGTAAGAATTGGCCGACCTGCATATTTCTATCGTGGCGGTCAATGAAAATATGAGGCTGATCGAAGGGTGTTCCGGTCACATCGCTGTCACCTTCTGGCGGCAACCAACGAAAAAACAAACAGGAGAAACGGCTGGTGGCGGATCGCACTGAAATACTCACGGCGCGTCTGCGTCTGCGCCGGGCGCGTCGCAATGACGCCGTCGCGCTATTCGAGAACTACACGGGAAACGTGGACTGTTCGCGCTTTCTCCAGCGCCTGCCTCACGCGGACGTGGCCCGCACCGAGGCGATGATCGACAACTGGTGCAAGCAAGACTGGGAACGGCCGGATACGCCATTTTCGTGGGTCATCAGCACACGCGAGGACGACGAGGCAATCGGCATTTTTCTCGCGATTCCCGAGGGCCACAAGACCGAAATCCACTTTGGCATCGGCAAGCGCTTCTGGGGCCGCGGATTCGTCGCCGAAGCCGGTGCGGCGGCGCTGTCATCGCTGTGGCGCGCGCCGCATACGCAAAGAATCTGGACCGTATGCGACGTGGAAAACACGCGCTCGCAGCGCGTGCTCGATAAACTGGGATTCCAGCACGAAGGGATGTTGCGCAAATGGCTCCGGCTTCCGGCGTTCGGCGAGATCGCGCGGGATTGCCACGTCTACGCCAGCACAGCGCATCGGGACTGATCGCCCCGCGCGACAACGACCGCGAAATCCGCCCGCGCAACCTCGGGAACGCAGAATGCGCCGATAACGAGGTTTCAACTACCGGAGCGCAAAATCATGTCCCATCGACTCAAGACTGGCGATCGCGTGACGTGGAACACCCCGCAAGGCATGACGACTGGCACGGTTGTCCGCAGAATCATCCGCGACACGGAGCTTGACGGACACAACGTCGCTGCGTCGAAGGAAGACCCGCGTTACGAGGTCGAAAGTGAAAAGAGCGGCGAGCACGCGGTCCATCGCCCCGAAGCGCTGGAAAAGGTGCACAAGCACTGACCTGCACCGCATGACGCTGTCGAACGCGTGAATTGGGCCTCTGTACGAGGCCCAATTTCGTCTTTGCGCTCGCTGCGCGCGCAACGACTCGATCCTCGTTCGCCCACACGCGCATTTCGCCCTCGCCGCGATTCACCCCGAGCGACGCAATCTGCCGCGCCACCATGTTGCGCCCGATGGTCTTGTACACCTCCAGTTTCGCGGCGCCGCCGCTCGCGCGCGCAAGATGCGCACCGCCTGCTCCACGGCCACGTCCTGTCGTGCGACGGGTTTGTGCGCCTGGCTATACACCTTCTGCCAGGCGATCCACGCGCGACCATGCATGTCCCGGTGCGAAACGCGCCCGCGCTTTTCATATTCGATGTCGTAGTCATGCGGCTGCGCGCCGCTCCGTTCGACGCGCACGCACCTGAATCATGCGTGATTCACATTCGGATCGCTAGTACGTTGCACGGCGCCGCGCGCTACCGTTTCGAGCGGCTCCGTGATCGTCAGCAGAATCACGAAAGTGAACGCCGAGATCACCGACATAAAGCCGAATACGTAGTCCCAGCCTAAATGATCGAGCAGCAGACCCGCGATAAACGGCGTGGCCGCACCGCCAAGCTGGCCGCCCATATTGACGATGGCATTCGCAAGCGGGAACTTCTCTTTCGCGACAAACGACGTCGGGTAGACCATATACGCGGAGAATCCAATACTCAGCGCGACACCCGCCATAAAGATCAGGAATCCATACAATACCGGCGAAGCAGGCGATTGAATCAGGACGATCATCATCAGCGCGGTCGCCACGGCGGAGAACATCATGCCGGGCTTGCGCCGCTTGCCGAGCGCGCGATCCGAAAGCCAGCCACCGAGAATGTTACCGACCACCGCGCCCACCCACGGCGCCGCCGCCACGAAACCCGTACCGGCCACGCTGAACTTCTTCACGTTGAGCAGATAAGTCGGAATCCACGCGAGCATCACGCTCGAAATTCCGAGCTGGCAGCAATAGCCAAGCGCGCAGCCGTAGATATTCCACGAGGTCACGACCGCACGCGTCGTTTCGAGCGGTTTCTCGCTGCGCACGCGCGTGATCCGGTCGAGCCAGGGCATCGCTTTCGTGCGCTCGATGCGCATGGCCGCCCCCGCCTTCGGGCTTGCCGCGTCGATCAGTTCGCGCTCCGCTTCGTTCACGCCGCGGCTGTCGGCCGGTTTGTCGGCGACCATTAAATACCAGACGATCGAAAACAGCACGCCCGGCATCGCGAACACCAGGAAGATCGCTTGCCAGCCCCACACCGAAATAATCGCCACGCCGAGAATGGGCGTAATGACCGGCCCGAATTTCACGGACGACAGAAACAAACCCGACGCGGTGCCTTTCTCTTTCGCCGGAAACCAGCTATTAATCGTCGCCGCAATGCCGAGTGGCAGCGGGCCTTCGGCGAAACCGAGCGCGAGACGGCACAGCTTGAGCGAAAAGAGCGAGCCGACGACGCCCGTCATCGCCGTCGCGATCGAAGTCAGGATCATCGAAATCGGCAGCGCGCGACGCACGCCGAAGCGTGAAATGATCAGCGCCGACGGCAATTGCGCCAACGCATACGCGATCAGGAAAACGCTGACGAGCGCGCCGGCCTCGGCGTTGGTCATCGAGAATTCCTTGCGCAGAAACGGCAGCGCAATGCCGAGGTTCGCGCGATCGGCGGCGGCAATCGTATAGATCAGGAAAAAGAGGGTCGCGACCACCCAACGATAGCGCGTGGGACGCGCCGAAGCCGCCAGGGCATTCGACGCGGGCAATGCCGTGTCTTTTCTCATGTGTCTCGCTCCATTTTTTCTATTCTGGCGTGACCCGTCCGGGTCCGCTTTGTCGACTCGACGAAGTGCAACTCGAACTAGGTCAGATCGAAACGGCGCAAGGTTGATTCCAGCCCCAGCAGTTCGACCGTCGTCGCGCCCTCGCGAATCTTCGCCCGGAACGCCAGCTCCTTTTCCTCGCGCGCCCGGCTCACTTCGACCACGCGCGCGACATCGTGCTGCGGCACGACCACCACGCCGTCGATATCGCCGACGACGATGTCGCCCGGTTGAATCTGCACGTCGCCAATCGTGATCGGCACGTTCAGCCGTCCCGGCTGATTCTTGCCCGTGCCCTTGATGCAGAGCCCGCGCGCAAATACAGGAAAACCCTGCTCGATGATCGTGCGCGCATCGCGCACCGCGCCGTGAATCACGAGCCCCGCCAACCCTTTCTGCAGCGCGAGTTCGGTGAACACGTCGCCCCACGGACCGGCTTCGAGAAAGCCCTTCGCGTCGACGACCAGCACATCGCCCGGCTTCACTTTCAGCATGGCGTAATGCAGCATCAGGTTATCGCCGGGACGCGTGTCCACGGTGACGGCCGGGCCTGCCACGCACATTGAGGGATGGATGGGTTTGATGCCGCTGTCGAGCGCGCCATAGGCGCCCTGGGCTTCGTAGACGGTTGCGCTGCCAAGGGCGCGCAGCGCCGCGATCAGGTCGGTAGATGTCTCGTGACTGCTCATGTTCGATTTTTGGAATTTGATCGTGCTGCTAGTTTTAGATAAAGTTTCAGCAACATCAAACATCGTTTTCTGAGCCTTAGTTCAATAAAAATGAATCTTCGCCAGGTTCGCTACTTCTGTGCGGTGGTCGAGGCGGGCAGCGCGTCGGGCGCCGCCGACGCCCTGTACGTCGCGCCGACCGCCATCAGCATGCAGTTGTCCCAACTCGAAGCGCACCTGGGCGGCGAACTGTTCGATCGCTCGCGCCGGCCGATGGAACTCACGTCGCTCGGCAAATATTTCTATCCGCGCGCCAAGGAACTGCTCTCGCATTTCGGCCGGCTCGACGACGAGGCGCGAGGCATCGCATCGGGGCAGCGAGGCTGGCTCGGCATCGGCTTCGTGCGTTCGGTCGCGTATTCGATCCTGCCCGCGGCCGTGCGGCGTTTCCGTGAAAGCTGTCCCGATGTGCATCTCGATCTCGTCGAAGCGCTCTCCGAATATCAACCCGAGCGCTTGCGGCAAGGCCGGATCGATCTCGGCATTGCGCGTTTTATCGGCCCGCTCGATCCCAATCCGGATCTCGACTACACCGTCATGCTCAACGAGCCGTTCGTCGCCGTCGTGCCGGTAGGCGATCCACTGGCGAAGCAGCGTTCGGTCACGGCGGCCGAACTCTCGCGTCTGCCGTTCATTCACTACCCGAAAGACTCGCGCAGCCCGTTCGGTCAGCAACTGCTGGCCGCATTGAAGGCCGCCGGCGGCGATCCGCGCGTCGCGCACGAAGCGATCGAAATTCATACGGCGCTCGCGCTCGTCGGTGCGGGTTTGGGCGCGACTTTGGTCGGGCGGTCGACGGCGAAAAACAATCGACGCGATGTGCGCTTCATTCCGGTCAAGGATCTCGAACTGCGCACGAAGCTGGTCATGATCACGCGCGCGGGCGACGACAATCGGCTGATTGCGACGTTTCGTGAAGCATTGTCGGCAACACGCAGGGGCTAGGATTCGAGCGTCGCGAGTCGAACCGCCAGCCACGTCGATGGATCATTCCTCGTTGCAAGCAGCGCGGATTGACTCGCGCGCGATGCCTGGCAAACGGTCATCGTCGAATACGGCCAAGCACAATCGCGAGACCCGCCGTCACGGCGAGCGCAACAGCCAGTGTCATCAACCCGGCCGTAAACGATCCCGTCATTTCCTTGACGACACCCACCATCGCCGGTCCCGCAAAACCCGCGCAATTGGCCACGGCGTTGATGACCGCGATGCAACCCGCCGCCGCCGCGCCCGAGAGGAAAGTCGGCGGAATCGCCCACAATGCCGTGCGTGCGATATTCACGCCAATCATCGCAATCGTGATGCCGACGAGCGCGACGCCGACCGAATCCGAAACGGCCGACACCACGAAACCCAACGCCGCCACCGCCGAACTCATCGTCAGGCTCGCGGCGTAATCGCGGCCCTTGTCCATCCATCGCGCGGCCACGACCATCGCCAGCCCGGCGCACGCATAAGGAATCGTCGAGAGCATGCCGGTCCGGAACAGACCCAGCCCTTCACGATTGATGATCTGCGGAAGCCACATGCCGATCCCCGCGATGCCGGTCGAGAGCGTGAACAGCGCGAGCGTCAACAGCAACACGCGCGGATCGGCGACGGCGCTGCGAAAACTTTGCGTACTGCTCGCCGTCACTTCGCTTTCCAGTTGATTCACCAGCGCGCCGCGCTCTTCGTGACTGAGCCACGTGGCGTCCTTTGGCGAATTGGACAGCACGGCCCACGCCCAGATGCCGAGCACGGCCGCCGGCAAACCCTGCGCGATAAACAGCCATTGCCAGCCCGAGAGCCCCATGAATGCGTGAATGCTCAGCAGCGCACCCGAAAGCGGGCCGCCGATGACGGACGCGAGCGGAATCCCTAGCGTGAACCACGCAAGCACGCGCACGCGATACGCACGCGGAAACCACGAAGTCAGATAGAACGCAACGCCGGGAAAGAAGCCCGCTTCGGCCACGCCGAGTATCAAACGAAGCGCGTAAAACGAATGAGGACCGACGGCAAACGCCATCGCGGCCGAGAGCACGCCCCACGTCACCATGATGCGCGACAGCCAGAGACGCGCGCCGAATCGATGCAAGGCCAGATTGCTCGGCACTTCGCACAACGCGTAGCTAACAAAGAAAAGACCCGCGCCCCAACCGAATTGCGCCGACGTGAGCCCGAGATCGTGATTCATCGTCAATGCGGCGAAGCCCACATTGATACGGTCGAGATAGCTGAAGATATAGCCGAGCAATAAAACCGGCAGCAAGCGAATCGACGCCTTTCGCACGGCGCGCTCACACAATTGCGCCTGTTCCTGCACGTCCGGCGCTGCGACGCTCATATCGGCACGCCCGGCGTGGGGCAGCGCATAAGATGAAGTGGACTTCATCCGGTCTCCTGTTTATGAACGTGTTTCGTCGACTAAAAGCGATAAAGCGCAGCGGCGTTATCAACGAGAATCCGTACGCGTGTGGATTCGTCTTGCGCCCATTCGCGCAAATAGTCGAATTGCTCGGCGTCGTCCGGCAACGATGCGGCGGCGGGATGCGGCCAGTCGCTTCCCCAGACGAGGCGATCGGCGCGATGCTCGACCAGCGCGCGGCCAATCTCAACGATGCTGGCGCGCGTCGCTTGCGCGTCGAGATAGGCGCCGCTGAGTTTCACCCACGTCCGCCCGTTGTCGAGCAACGCAAGCAGCGCGCGGAACGCCGGCTGCGATGCGCCTTCGTTAAAGCGCACGCGTCCGAAATGATCCATGACGACATCGCACGGCAGACGCGCGAGCGTCGCCGCCAGCCCGGGCAATTGCGCGCCGTTCACGTGGATCTCAAGATGCCAGCCGCGCTCCGCGAGCGCAGGCGCCAGCGACACGGCATCGCGCAGCGCATCCGTGCCCGAGCGAACCAGATTGAAACGCAGGCCCACGATGCCGCCTGCGCTCAGTTCGTCGAGGTCGCGTTCGCTCACCGCGCTGCTTACCGCGCTGCTCACCGTATTGCTCACGACGGCAATGCCGCGCGCGGTTTCGCGGGTATCTGCGATCGCGTCCAGCACGCAGGCATTGTCGAATCCATACGTCGAAGGCTGCACGAAAACGTTGCGCGTGGTGCCGAGCCGACGCTGCAGCGAACGGTAGTCAGAAAGGGACGCGGCGGGCGGCTTCAGATGCGCATCGGCGGCAACGGCGAAGCGCGGCGAATAGACATGCATGTGGCAATCGCACGCAAGATCCGGCGCTTTGAAATGCGGCGTGGCCGTTCCCGCGGAGAACGGCACGATGCCGGCCTGAATGGCGTCTCGCTCGCTCATGGCAGGCTCAGGCGCGGCAACGAGTCTTGCGGAATGGCGTACACCGCGTGCGCAACGGCGCGGAAGCGGTCGCAAGAACCCGGTCAATCATGGCTGTCTCCGTGGTGTATTTGCCGCCATTGTTCCGCCACGAATTCATAATGTCTATTGTTTAATTTTCAATAAACCATTCCCATAAGTTATATATTTTTCCGCGTATTTGCACGCGCAACGCCGCTTCGCATTAAACGCGCGTTATTCGTTCGGCGCGACCGACGCGCCCTGAATGCCGTGACGCGCGAGCGCATCGGCCACGAAACCCGAGCGTTTCATCTCTTCGACAAACGTGCGCAATTCCGTCGCGGCCGCTTCGCCACGATGCTTCGCCACGCCCATCGCCTGGCGAATCACCATGAAGCGCTCGTCGAGCAGACGCAAGCCGCCCACCTTCGCGGCATCGGCTTCGAGTTGCTGCTTCACGCCTGCCGCCACATCGAGCTGCTGGTCGATAAACGTCTGCACGACCGTCGGCGACGTAGGCGCGCGCACGATCTCAGCCGCCTTCAATTCGCGCGTGAGAAACAGATCGTAGGCGCTGCCCTTGCCCACCGCCACGCGATGGCGCACGTCGTCCACCTGCGCGTTGCTGCGGATCGGCGAATCGTCGCGCACCAGATAAAAGCCTTCGATCAGCACATATGGCGAGGTAAAGGCGATCGTTTCGCCGCGTTTCGGATCGACGGCGAAAAAGCCGAAATCGGCGCGCTCGTCGCTGACCGCTTCGACCGATTTACCGGCTGCATCGAACACCACGAGTTCGAGCGGTGTGCCCAGCCGTTTCGCAAACGCCCGGGCGAGATCGATGGAGACGCCGAACGGCTCGCCCGTTTGCGGATCGCGATTGGCGAGAATCGGATTGCCGAGATTGATGGAGGCACGCAGCGTGCCGGTGGGGGCAAAGGCTTTGACGATATCGGGATGAATGGACATGGTAGTCAGGCCGCGTGATGCGCACGATGCACGGTCAGCGGCGTTCGGGGTTCGGGGTTCGTGAATTTGCGCATGCATTCGTGCATGCGCAAAAGATGTGTCGACCGATATTAAAACAAACGGCGCACGTGGCTCACAAACCCTCGGCCTGACTCCCGCGCGTATATCAATCGGCGCGCGTCGGCGAGAATGCATCGGCGGCCGCCACCGTATCGAGCGCTTCACGCAGCAGCGCGATCTTGCCGTCGCGCGCAACGAGCCGCCCCGCGTACATCTGCCGATAGATTTTCCCCGTCGACGGCACGAGCGCTTCCACTTCATATTCGGCGAAAACCTGCTCCGGCGTTTCAATCAGATAGCGCACGTTTTTGAACTGGAAATCCGGCACTTTCGCAATCAGCGAAGCAATAAAACCTTCGATCGCTTTCGGTCCCTGCGCGCGTCCGTCGATGCCGAGCGATTTCAGATACGGCAGTTCCAGCACGCCATCGTCGGCGAATAATGCGGCGGCCGCATGCGGGTCGCGAATCGATGCGAGGTAAGCGGCAAGCAGTTGTTTAGCGTTGTTCATGATGGACTCTCGATATTCGTGTTGGTGGGGGCGTGTTATTGCAGACGCGTTTTCAATGCCGTCGCCATCTGCTGCATGGCGGCGCGCGTCGGGGCGTCGGCGGCGAGTACGTTGAGCAGGCCGAAATCGTGAATCGTGCCTTTGTACTGTGTGGTCGTGACGTCGTTGCCCGCCTGGTCGAGCCGATATCCATAGGCTTCGCCTTCGTCGCACAACACGTCGAACTGCGCGGTCTGGATCAGCGCGGGCGGCAAGCCCTTCAACTCGTCGAGCGTGGCGCGCAGCGGCGAGGCATAGCGCTGCTTGCGCTCGCCTGCGTCGGTCGCGTCGGTGATATAGGCGTTCCAGAACCACTTCATCATGTCGCGGCTCAGGAAATAGCCGTTCTCGAAAGCCTCGTAAGAGGCGTTGTCGAATGCGTGGTCCGTCACCGGCCACATGAGGCCCTGGAAGCGGATGGCCGGGCCGTTGCGGTCCTTCGCCATCTGACTCACGACGGCGGCCATGTTGCCGCCCACGCTGTTGCCGACGACCGCCAGCCGTGCGCCATCGACGCCGAGTTCCTCGCCATGCGCGGCCACCCATTTCGTCGCGGCGTAAGCCTGATTGATCGCGACCGGATAGCGCGCTTCGGGCGACGGCGTGTAGTCGACGAACACGGCCGCCGCGCCCGACTGCACCACGAGGTCGCGCACGAGACGCTCATGCGTCGGGTAATCGCCGAGAATCCAGCCGCCGCCGTGGAAGAACATGAACACGGGCAGCACGCCTTGCGCATTCTGCGGCTTGACCACGACGAGCGGCACGCTCAGGCCATCCTGCTCGATCGTGCGGCGCGTGACCTCGATGCCCGAGACGTCGACTTCCACACTGCGCTGGGCGCCGGCCAGGACTTCGCGCGCTTCGGCGGGCGTGAGCGTTTCGATGGCCGGACCGGTGCCGCTGTTGAGTGCCGCGAGGAAGGCGACCGTGGCGGTGTCGGGCGTGTTCGGGGTGGCTTGCGTGGTCATCGTGATTCTCCTTTCGTGTGGTTGAGTGGCCGGCGACTTCATGTCGTGCAGCCGATGGAAAGGAGAATACGGATCCGGAGATATTTGCGAAATAGAAGTGTTTAAAACCCATCATTGCATAAATGCAATGATGGGCGTCCCCTTATGGCTTGGGCCATCGCCACGTCGGATCGGAAAGATGCTCGGCGAAGTAATCGGACAGCGCCGCCACCTTCGCGGGCCGCGCGCGTGCCGACGGCGTGACGAAGTACAGGCCGCCCCTGGTCAGCGACCAGTCGGTGAGAATCGCCTCGAGGCGGCCATCGGCCAAATATTCGCCCGCGATGAATTCCGGCAACTCGGCAATCGCCAGCCCATCCAGAAGCGTAGGCAGCAGCGCATCGGAGTTCGTCACGCGCAGCGGGCCGGTCGGCATGACCGGTTCTTCCTCGCCCGCGTCGTTCGTGAAGCGCCAGACATCACTACGCGCGCGATACGCGTACGAGAGACACAGCCGATCCGCCAGCTCGCGCGGATGCGCGGGCCGCCCTTCGCGCTTCAGATACTCGGGCGACGCCACCACGAACTGCGTGACCGCGCACAGCCGCCGCGCCACCAGCGACGAATCGGGCAACGCGGCGATCCGCAGCGCGGCGTCGAAGCCATCGGCAACCAGATCGACCGACGCATCCGAGAGATGCAGGTCGATCGACACTGCCGGATACGCGCGGAAGAAACCCGGCAGCAGCGGCGCGACCCAGCGCAAGCCGAACGACATCGGCACGGCAAGCCGCACCAGCCCGCGCGGTTGCACCGACATTTCGCGCGCGGCGCTTTCCGCCTCCTCGGCCTGGCGGTAAATCTCGCCCGCCTTCTCGCAGATCGTGCGGCCGAACTCGGTCAGCGCCAGCTGGCGCGACGTGCGGTTAAAGAGCCGCGCGCCCAGCCGGTCCTCCAGACGCGCCACGCCGCGCGAGACCGTCGCCACCGACACGCCCATCGCGCGCGCCGCCGCCGCGAACGAGCCCTCCTCGGCGACCTTCGCGAACATCGCCAGTCCTTCGAAATCAGGCAGCTTCGCCATTTCCCCTCATCTTTTCATTTCTGCAACGTTGGATTGCAATCAATTCTATTTCGAAAAGACCGGCCCGTCGATATTCTTCTCACATCGCAGCACGCAACACCCAACCCAAACATCCACTGAACGAAACAAAAGGAGCTTCACCATGGCACGCAAACTCGACAACAAGATCGCCCTCGTCACCGGCGCAACCAGCGGCATCGGCCTCGCCACCGCCCAGCGCTTCGCCGCCGAAGGCGCGCATGTCTACCTCACGGGCCGTCGTCAGGCCGAACTCGATGCCGCCGTCAAGAGCATCCGCGAAGCCGGCGGCCAGGCGACCGGCGTACGCGTCGATTCGACGAAGCTGAACGAACTCGACGCGCTCTACGCCCAGATCAAGGA
>NZ_FNZM01000004.1 GCF_900109265.1 Paraburkholderia tropica | reverse complement strand
TACCGGAACATCGGGATTGGGCAGATATTGTTCGCATACCGCCTGCCGTTGGCCGGTCGCGTATCGATCGGTCACCGCGTGAGCGGTGCACTTCTATTCCTGTTCCTCCCTTTCATCCTGTTCCTGTTTGACCAGAGCCTTACCTCCGAACTCAGCTTCGAGGTCTTCAAGGGCTTCCTCTCGAACATCATCGTCAAGCTCGTCGTGCTCGTGCTCGGCTGGGCCTTCCTCTTTCACTTCTGCGCCGGCGTGCGCCACCTGTTCATGGACTTCAACCATGACCTCGCGGCCAAAGAAAAGGGCAAGTCGACCTCGCTCGTCGTCGTCGTCATCTCCACGATCCTCACGATCGCCTTCGCGGCAAAACTCTTCGGAGCGTTTTAAGAATGTCGGCTAAAAACGGTATCGGTCCGAAGCGCCTCGTCGTCGGCGCTCATTACGGCCTGCGTGACTGGATCGCCCAGCGCGCCACCGCCGTCATCATGGCGATCTACACCGTCGTGCTGCTCGTCCTCTTCTTTGGCGCACACGACTTTTCGTACGACGGCTGGGCGTCGATTTTCTCCGCCCAATGGATGAAGCTCGCGACGTTCGTCACGCTGCTCGCGCTGTTCTATCACGCCTGGATCGGCGTGCGCGACATCTGGATGGACTACATCAAGCCCGTCGGCCTGCGCATCGCGCTGGACGTGCTGACGATCGCCTGGCTGCTGGGCAGCCTCGGCTACGCCGCGCAGATTCTCTGGAGAGTGTAAAAGCATGGCTGCAATCAAGAATTCTCTGCCGCGTCGCAAGTTCGACGTGGTTATCGTCGGCGCGGGCGGCTCGGGGATGCGCGCTTCGCTGCAACTGGCGCGCGCCGGTCTGTCCGTCTGCGTGCTCTCGAAGGTGTTCCCGACGCGCTCGCACACGGTCGCGGCCCAGGGCGGCATCGGCGCCTCGCTCGGCAACATGAGCGAAGACAACTGGCACTACCACTTCTACGACACGATCAAGGGCTCCGACTGGCTCGGCGACCAGGACGCGATCGAGTTCATGTGCCGCGAAGCACCGAACGCCGTCTACGAACTCGAACACATGGGCATGCCGTTCGACCGTAACGCCGACGGCACGATTTACCAGCGCCCGTTTGGCGGCCACACCGCCAACTACGGCGAAAAGCCGGTGCAGCGCGCCTGCGCGGCCGCGGACCGTACCGGCCACGCGCTGCTGCACACGCTGTATCAGCAGAACGTCGCCGCGAAGACCACGTTCTTCGTCGAATGGATGGCGCTGGATCTGATCCGCGACGCCGAAGGCGACGTGCTGGGCGTGACCGCGCTCGAAATGGAAACGGGCGACGTCTACATTCTCGAAGGCAAGACCACGCTGTTCGCCACGGGCGGCGCGGGCCGCATCTTCCAGGCATCGACGAACGCGTTCATCAACACGGGCGACGGCCTGGGCATGGCCGCACGTTCGGGCATCGCGCTGCAGGACATGGAATTCTGGCAATTCCACCCGACCGGCGTGGCCGGCGCGGGCGTGCTGATTACCGAAGGCGTGCGCGGCGAAGGCGGCATTCTGCGTAATTCGAATGGCGAACGTTTCATGGAACGCTATGCGCCGACGCTGAAGGATCTCGCGCCGCGTGACTTTGTTTCGCGTTCGATGGACCAGGAAATCAAGGAAGGCCGCGGTGTGGGCGCGCACAAGGATCACGTGCTGCTCGACCTGTCGCACATCGGCGCCGAGACCATCCTGAAGCGTCTGCCGTCGATCCGCGAAATCGCGCTGAAGTTCGCGAACGTCGACTGCATCAAGGAACCGATCCCGGTCGTTCCGACGATTCACTACCAGATGGGCGGTATCCCCACGAACATCAACGGTCAGGTCGTTGGCACGCCGAAGGGCCACGAAGAAGTCGTCAACGGCTTCTACGCCGTCGGCGAATGCTCGTGCGTCTCGGTGCACGGCGCGAACCGTCTGGGCACGAACTCGCTGCTCGACCTCGTGGTGTTCGGCCGTGCTGCCGGCAACCACATCGTCAAGCACGTGAAGGAGCTCAAGGAGCACAAGCCGCTGCCGGCCGACGCCGCCGACTTCTCGCTCGCTCGCCTCGCCAAGCTCGACAACTCGACCTCGGGCGAATACGCCCAGAGCGTCGCGAACGAAATCCGCGGCTCGATGCAGAAGCACGCTGGCGTGTTCCGTACCTCGGCGCTGCTGGCCGAAGGTGTCAAGGACATCGCGCAGGTCACGGAACAGGCGAAGCACATTCACCTGAAGGACAAGTCGAAGGTGTTCAACACCGCGCGCGTCGAAGCGCTCGAAGTGGCGAACCTCGTGGAAGTTGCGCAGGCAACGATGGTCTCGGCTGAAGCCCGTAAGGAAAGCCGTGGCGCGCACGCACACAGCGATTACGAACACCGCGACGACGAAAACTGGCTGCGCCATACGCTGTGGTTCAGCGAAGGCAACCGTCTTGACTACAAGCCGGTTCACATGAAGCCGCTGACCGTCGAGTCCGTGCCGCCGAAGGCGCGTACGTTCTAAGGCACACGCCAGTCAAAAGGAATTGGGAAATGGCCAAACGTATTTTTGAAGTCTACCGCTACGATCCGGACAAGGATTCGGCGCCGCGCATGCAGACGTACGAGCTGGAACTCACGCACGAGCGCATGCTGCTCGACGCGCTGGTGAAGCTCAAGGAAGTCGACGAAACGCTGTCGTTCCGCCGTTCGTGCCGCGAAGGCGTGTGCGGTTCGGACGCGATGAACATCAACGGCAAGAACGGTCTGGCGTGCCTCACGAACCTGAACGACCTGCCGGCGAAGATCGTGCTGCGCCCGCTGCCGGGCCTGCCCGTCGTGCGCGACCTGATCGTCGACATGACGCACTTCTTCAACCAGTACCACTCGATCAAGCCGTACCTGATCAACGACACGCCGCCGCCCGAGAAAGAGCGTCTGCAGTCGCCCGAGCAGCGTGACGAACTCGACGGTGTGTACGAGTGTATTCTGTGCGCGAGCTGCTCGACGTCGTGCCCGAGCTTCTGGTGGAATCCGGACAAGTTCGTCGGCCCGGCCGGCCTGCTGCAGGCTTACCGCTTCATCGCGGACAGCCGCGACGAAGCCACCGGCGAGCGTCTCGATAACCTCGAAGATCCGTACCGTCTGTTCCGTTGCCATACGATCATGAACTGCGTCGACGTCTGCCCGAAGGGCCTGAACCCGACGAAGGCGATCGGCAAGATCAAGGAACTGATGGTCCGCCGCGCGGTTTGACCACGGCGAGAACGTATGGACTCGCACCAGTCTGACCCTCATCGCCGCGCGCGCCTTCGCTGGCGCGCGCGGCGCGGTATGCTCGAAAACGACATTATTTTCGAGCGATTTTTCGACCGCTACGAGCATGACCTCAGCGACGCCGACGTGGGCGCTCTTACGCGCCTGCTCGAGCTGAGCGATAACGACCTGATGGACTTGCTGCTCGCGCGCAAGGAACCAGAAGGCGACCTTGCCGACCCGGACGTGAAGCGGGTGCTGGAGCTGCTTCGCAACGTCTGAGACGCGGTGACGCCAGGAGGCGCCGCGCCGGACGTGCAAACTATCGAATCCTGTGTTTATCTTCGATTGAGGATGTGCTATGACCCCGTCTGATGTAAAAGCCACGCTATCGTTCAGCGACAATTCGCCGAGCGTCGAACTGCCGATCTACAAGGGCACCATGGGCCCGGATGTGATCGACATCCGCAAACTGTACGGTCAGACCGGCAAGTTCACGTATGACCCGGGCTTCATGTCGACGGCATCGTGCAACTCGGCGATCACGTATATCGACGGGGACAAGGGCGAGCTGCTGTATCGCGGCTACCCGATCGACAACCTCGCGCAAAACGCCGACTTCCTCGAATCCTGCTATCTGCTGCTCAAGGGCGAACTGCCGAACCAGGCGCAGAAGGACGAGTTCGTGAAGACCGTCACGCAGCACACGATGGTTCACGAGCAGATGCAGTTCTTCTTCCGTGGCTTCCGTCGCGACGCGCACCCGATGGCCATTCTGGTCGCGGCTGTCGGCGCACTGTCGGCGTTCTATCACGATTCGCTCGACATCAATAACGCGAAGCATCGCGAAGTGTCGGCAATCCGCATGATCGCGAAGCTGCCGACGCTGGTCGCCATGGCGTACAAGTACTCGATCGGTCAGCCGTTCGTGTACCCGCAGAACGATCTGTCGTACAGCGCGAACTTCATGCGCATGATGTTCTCGAACCCGTGCGAAGAGTACAAGGTCAACGACGTGCTCGTGCGCGCGCTCGACCGTATCCTGATCCTGCACGCCGATCACGAACAGAACGCCTCGACCTCGACGGTCCGTCTGGCGGGTTCGTCGGGCGCGAACCCGTTCGCGTGTATCGCGGCCGGTATCGCGTGTCTGTGGGGCCCGGCGCACGGCGGTGCGAACGAAGCCGCACTGAACATGCTTGAGGAAATCGGTTCGGTGGAAAACATCCCCGAATTCATCAAGCAGGTGAAGGACAAGAACTCGGGCGTGAAGCTCATGGGCTTCGGTCACCGCGTGTACAAGAACTACGATCCGCGTGCGAAGCTGATGCGCGAAACGTGCCACGAAGTGCTCGAAGAACTGGGCCTGCACGACGATCCGCTGTTCAAGCTCGCGATGGCGCTCGAAAAGATCGCACTCGAAGACGAATACTTCGTGTCGCGCAAGCTCTACCCGAACGTCGACTTCTACTCGGGCATCGTTCAGCGCGCGCTGGGCATCCCGACGTCGATGTTCACGTGTATCTTCGCGATGGCACGTACGGTGGGCTGGATCGCCCAGTGGAACGAAATGATCGCCGACCCCGAACAGAAGATTGGCCGTCCGCGTCAGCTGTTCATCGGCAACACGCCGCGCGAAGCGAAGCCGATCTCGCAACGCTAAGCATCATCGCCTGTTCGTACGGCGTGCCTTTGCGGCGCGTCGTGCGGCAAGCGAAAAACGCCCCGCCGGGTTTGTCCCGGCGGGGCGTTTTCTTTTTCGGGCCTCGACTTCGAGATCCGCCCTGGTCCGCCCTCAAATCCAGCCGTCGATCTTCAGGCCGCTCGCCTGTTCGGCTTCTTCGCGCGAAACCTGGCGCACCGTTTCGCCGAAGCTCCACACGTGGCCTTCCGGGTCGCAGGCCGCGTAGACGCGGTCGCCGTAGAACTGGTCCTCGGGCTCGCGCACGATCGTCGCGCCGGCGGCGCGCGCGCGTTCGCAATGCGCGTCGAGTCCGCGCCCGAGCTGCACGTGCACCGACTGCGTGTTCTTGCCGCCGACGGCGGCGGGGCTCGTCGAGGGCATGCCCGGCCACTCGCCGCAGACCATGATGTAGCCATCCTCGAAGCGCATTTCCGAGTGGCAGACTTTGCCGTCCGGCGTGGTGACGACGAACTGCGTCGTGAAGCCGAACGCTTTCTCCAGCCAGGCGAGCGCGGCGCGCGGGTCGCGGTAATAGATCGCGCTGCCGAAGGCCGGGCGTTGCGAGGTGTCGCTCATGATCGTCTCCTGTCGTGTCTCGAATGACGTAATGCGGACGCACTGCGCGGGCACTGCGTGAGACGAATCTAGCACCGTCGCGCGGCGCTCGCGTGTGCCGTGACGATCCGCTTGCCGCCGTTCATCCGCGCACGGCCGCACCCCGCGAATCCTTTATCATGGACGCGTCCCCCTTTTCTGCCACGATCGCCCGCATCGTCCAGATCGCCGAGCCGCTCCATGTTCTTCGCCGCGAATTCCCTGCATCGCCGTCTGAGCATCGCCATCGGCACGCTCGCGATCGTCGTGGGCCTGCTCGGCGCGCTCGGCACCTTCCTCGTGGTGCGCAGCCTTGCGAGCGAGTTCAGCACGAGCCTGCGCGACGCCGCCGCGCACGTGCAGGCGGGCGCACCGCCGCAGCGCCACCACGCGGCCACAGCGAACGGCGAGCGCCGTCCGTCGGACGATTTCGTGGTGCAGATCTGGTCGGCGAGCGACGCCGCCGCGCCGAGCCGCACGAGCGATGCCGATATCGCGTTGCCGCGCGCGCAGGCCGGTTTTTCATCGATCGACTACGACGGCGAGACGTGGGACGTCTTCGCGCTCGCCGCCGGCGACGAACACATCCAGGTGGCCGAATCGCGCAGCATGCGCAATCGCAACGCGCTGCGCGTGGCGTTCTGGAGCCTGTTGCCGGTGCTCGCGCTGCTGCCGCTGCTCGCGCTCACCATTGCGGTGACGGTGCGCCTGTCGCTGCGTCCGCTCGAACGCGTCGGGCGTCGCGCGGCGCAGGTCGATCTGCACGATCTGCGCGAACTGAAGCCGCTCGACGTGGCGAAAGCGCCCGTCGAGCTGCGGCCGTTCATCGAGTCGATCAACCGCATGATCGAGCGCCTCGCGCTACTCGTGAACACGGAGCGCAAGTTCATCGCCGATGCCGCGCACGAATTGCGCTCGCCCATTTCCGCGATGCAGTTGCAGATCGACAATCTGCACGACGCGCCGCCCGATCAATACCGCGAGCGCTTCGACGAACTGCGGCGCGGCGTGGCGCGCACGGGCGCGCTCGTCTCGCAGTTGCTCGGGCTCGCGCGCGCGGAGATCGGCGGGGCGCAGCGCGCGCTCGCGGACGTCGCGCTCGCGCCGCTCGTGACCGAGGTGCTGGCCGACCTGCTGCCGCTCGCCGACGCGCGCGGCGTCGATCTCGGCGTCGAGCGTCTCGATGAGGCGAGCGTGCACGCAACCGAGGCCGATCTGCGCGTGCTGACGCGTAACCTGATCGACAACGCAATTCGCTACGTGCATGCGGGCGGTCGCGTGGACGTCTCGGTGCGGCGCGAGGCGCGCAGCGTGACGATCGAGGTGCTCGACGACGGGCCTGGCATCGCCGAAACCGATTTGCCGCGCATCTTCGACCGCTTTTTCCGCGCGGGCGCGAACGACGCCGAAGGCAGCGGCCTCGGGCTTGCGATCGCGCAGGCGCTCGCGCACGGTTATCGCGGGCGCGTCACGCTGGAGAACCGCGCGGACGGCCAGACCGGCATCGTCGCGCGCATCGTGCTGCCGCTCGCGTGAGGGCGCGGGTCGAGCACATATCGACAGGCATACTGAGGAAATGGGGCGATGCGGATTCTGCTGATCGAAGACGATCTGCTGATCGGGCCCGCGCTGCTGCGCGCGCTCAAGGACGCGACCTATAGCGTCGACTGGGTGCGCACGGGCGAAAGCGGCCGCGCGGCCATTCGCGACGGGTCGTACACGGCGATCCTGCTCGATCTCGGGCTCGGCGACATGAGCGGTCTGGACGTGCTGCGCGGGCTGCGCGAGTCGAACGACACGACGCCGGTCATCGTCATCACCGCGCGCGACGATGTGGATACGCGCGTGGAAGGGCTCGATCTCGGCGCCGACGACTATCTCGTGAAGCCGTTCGAGAGCAAGGAGCTGCTCGCGCGCATCCGCGCGGTGGTGCGGCGCAAGTCGGGTTTCGCGTCATCGACGATGGGCAGCGGGCGCGTGACGCTCGACATGAATGCGCGCCGCCTCACGTTCGACGGCCAGAGCGACGATCTCTCCGCGCGCGAATATGCGCTCATGCTCGCGCTGCTCGAACGCCCCGGCGCGATTCTCTCGCGTCAGCAGATCGAGGAGCGGCTTTACGGCTGGGGCGAGGAAGTGGAGAGCAACGCGGTCGACGCGGTGATCTACAGCGTGCGGCGCAAATTCGGTCATGCGGTTATCCGCAACGTGCGCGGGCTCGGCTGGGCGGTGTGCGTCTGACGCAAACGCGAAGAAAAACGCGGCGAGCGGACGACTCGCCGCGAGGCGCGCGACGCGGGGGGAAAGCCGCGTCGCCCGCGCGAAACGATGGAGGCGGACGGGCGCGCTTACGACGCCAGCAGACGCTGCCACGGATGCGCCTGCCAGGCCCGCGAGAGCGCTGCGAGCAAGGCGGCTTCGCTATCGGCCACGTGACGGTCGGCATAGACCGCGACGTGGCACAGATTGAGCACCTCGGCGCGCATGACCGGGTCCTGCAACTCGCGCAGGACGTGCTGCATGACGTCGGAGTCGAGCTTGCACGCGTCGCTCCAGTTCAGGTGCGCGCTCACGAGCAGATCCTCGCAGAGCCCCTGCAGGATGGCGCCGAATTCGCCCGGTTCGAGGCCGAGGCGTTCCGCGATGCGCGCATGATGCACGGCGCTCAGTTCGCTGCTGCTGAGGTGGCCATCGGCGAGCAGGGCGATGGCGACGATCCGGCCCGCGGCCTGCGGGCTGTTGCTGGTGTAGGTTCGCATGGTCAGATGTCCTTGAGGTTGAACGGGGCGCGCCGTCGGTCGCGCTTTCAGTCGAACAGATCGCCGAGCCACGATTTGCGGCGGCGCGGCGCGTACTCGTCGCGATGCGCGCGATGATGCGAACCTTGCTGCGCGCTGTAGCCGTCGTCGAGTGGGCGCGACTGCGTGGTTTGCGCGGCGGCTGTGCGGTCGAGCAGCTTGTCGAGTTCCCCGCGGTCGAGCCAGACGCCGCGGCATTCCGGGCAATAGTCGAGTTCGACGCCTTGACGCTCCGAGATCGCAAGCGTCACGTCAGGGCAGTTCGGGCATTTCATGATGCGCTCCGTGATGAATGGACAGGCCATCGGGCGCCGCCTGAGCCTTGCCGTAGCACGCTGCGCGGCCCCGATGGAATTCATCCTCGCAGACGAAAATGAGCGAAAAATGAGGAGCGCGTTTGAGGCGCCGTTTGTGGCGCGTTCAGAGCGCTAGCGCGCGGCGTTCACATCGCCGCCGCGCGTCTTCACCAGCGACAGCAGCACGCCGCCCGCGAGCAGCGCCGCCGTCACGCCGAGGCTCACCAGCGCCGGCATCTTGCCGATGAAATGCACCAGAAAGATCTTCGCGCCGATAAACACCAGCACGAGCGCGAGCGCGTGCTTGAGGTAGTAGAAACGGTGCGCCATCGCCGCGAGCGCGAAGAACAGCGCGCGCAGACCGAGCACGGCGAAGATATTGCTCGTATAGACGATGAACGGATCGGTCGTGATCGAAAAGATCGCGGGAATCGAGTCGACCGCGAAGATCAGATCGGCGAATTCGATCATCAGCAGCGCGACGAGCAGCGGCGTCGCGTAGCGCTTGAGCTTGCCGCTGACGGGATGCGCGCGCCGCACCACGAACGCGCCGCCTTCGAGTTGCGGCGCGACCGGCAGCACGCGGCGAATCACGCGCAGGATGCGGCTGTCTTCCACGTGCGCTTCTTCCTTCGAGCCGAACAGCATCTTCACGCCCGTGATCGCGAGAAAGAGACCGAACACGAGCAGCATCCACTCGAAGCGCGCGACCAGCGCGGCACCGAGGCCGACCATCAGCGCGCGCAGCACCAGCACGCCGACGATGCCCCAGAACAGCACGCGATGCTGGTACACGCGCGGCACCGCGAGCGCGCCGAAGATCGACGCGATCACGAAGACGTTGTCGAGCGACAGCGATTTTTCGATCAGATAGCCGGTCAGGTACTCGGTCGCGGGCTCGGCGCCCAGTTGCCACCACACGAAGCCGCCGAACAGCACGCCGACGGTGATGTAGCCGAGCGAGAGCCACAGGCTTTCGCGGATGCCGATTTCGTGATCGTCGCGATGAAGCACGCCGAGATCGAGCACGAGCAGCACGATCACGACCACGATGAAGGCGACCCACAGCCACGCGGGCTGGCCGAGAAAGCTGGCGGAGAGGATCGGCGTGAGCATGGCGGTCAGGTCCTTTGGCCTCGAATCGGATAGCGGGGAAGGGCGAGCCCGAGGGGCTCAACGGTCTAGCTTAATCCTGAAGAATGAGCGAGGAATGAGGCGTGTCCGTTTGCGTCCGTTTGCGTCGGCCTGTGTCCGTTTGCGTCAGTCAGCGGACGAGCAGGCGCGCAGACTGACGCCGGATTGACGAAGATCCAGGCGCAGCGCTTGAACGCCGCACCGCGCAAATATGGGAAAGAGGGGCAGTGCTAGATTCGTCGATCCTTACAACAGTGAAAGGATGGCAAGAATGACATTTGGCAAGATTGGCTTCGCGTGCGGGCTCGCGGTTGCGCTGAGCGCCTGTTCGTCGCTGCAAAGTCTGGACCCCAACGCGGCGGTGTCGGCGGGCGCGACGCTGTTCAAGGCGGCCACGCTGTCGGACAGCGACATCGTCGCGGTTTCGAACGACGCCTGCAAGGCGAGCGACGCGCAGTCGAAGGTGGCCGCGTCGAGCAGCGCTTACGGCAAGCGTCTCACGAAGGTCATGAGCGGCTTCGGCGACATGACGCTGAACGGCCAGAAAATTGACTACAAGGTCTACGAGACGAGCGACATCAACGCGTGGGCGATGGGCAACGGCTGCGTGCGCGTCTACAGCGGCCTGATGGACAAGATGAGCGACGACGAACTGCGCGGCGTGATCGGCCACGAGATGGGCCACGTCGCGCTCGGCCACTCGAAGAAGGCCATGCAGACGGCGTACACCGTGAGCGCGGCGCGCACGGCGGCGGGCGCAACGGGCAATTCGATGGCATCGGCGTTGAGCACGTCGCAGCTCGGCGACCTCACCGAGAAGTTCATCAACGCGCAGTTTTCGCAGTCGCAGGAAAGCGCCGCCGACGACTACTCCTTCGACCTGCTCAAGAAGAAAGGCATGAACCGCGCGGGCCTCGTCACGGCCTTCCAGAAGCTGGCGGAAATGGACGGCGGGCAGAGTTCGATGCTGAGTTCGCATCCGTCGTCGCCGAGCCGCGCGCAGCATATTCAGAATCGGATCAAGAAGGAAGGGTAAGACAGACCTGATCCGACCGATCTGGCGGCGGGCGTGTGCCGGCCGCCAGGCCGGAAGGCGATGGAACCCACTAGAACTGGTAATTGATCGACACGTCGCAGACGCCTTCGGTCTTCGTCTGGATGATCGGGCTGTGCGCGGCGCTGCCGAGCAGACGCTTGATCGCGCCGTCCGCGCTCACGAACCAGTGCTTGTTGACGAAGTACACCATCGTGATGCCGAAGCCCGCCGATTTCAGGCCGGGACTCGCGTCGTACTGCCGGTAGCCCGACGCAGCCGACTGCTGCGGCGTCACGCCGAACCAGCTCTGCATGTAGTTCGAATCCGCGAACGTGACCGACGGGCCGGCGAACCAGTAGAAGTGCTGGCTGCTGCCCGGCAGCGGCATGTAGGCGCCGAAGTCGGCGGTCCAGCCGTTGGAGCCGCCGAAGCTGCGCGTGAACGCGCCGCGGAACACCAGCGGGAAGTCCTTCGAGATCACGTATTCGCCCGCGATCTTCATCAGCGGCGCCGGATTGATGTTGCCCATGCCGTTCAGACGCGTCGGATCGTCGTTGCCACGCCGGCCGAGATCGTAGGCGGCGGCGATGCTCAGGCGCCAGTTCTGCCCTTGCAGAAAGTTCACGCCGAAGCCTTCGCCGGTCGAACCGAACAGGGTGTCCTTGTAGCGCAGGTCGATGCTGGGTCCGGCCATCATGTGATAGCGGTCCGAGCCGTCGTAGCGCGGCTCGAAGGTCGCGCCCACGCCGAGGCGGGCCTCGAAGTCGGGCCGGTCGGGCTGATAGAGCTTTTCGAGCGGGATCCCCGCCGAGTACTGCCACTCGCCGAGCGGCGAAGGCGTCTGTGCGTGAGCGCGCGGCGTGAACGCGAATGCGCAGACCGTGGCCGCCACGGCGAGCGATGCGTGGCGCGCGCCGCGCCGGCGGTGGTCCGGGTTGGCCTGCGGTTGCCGCCGCGGGATCAGGCTTGTTCTGCTTGTTTTCTTGTACGCGGTACGGGTTGCAAGTGGCATGAGGCCTCCATGATTGCCTGTGCTGCCGCGACGTGACCGTTATTTCAGTGTGATGGAACCACAGAACCGGGCATCGTGCGGCGGCGCACATCTCGCAAACGACGTGCCTGATATGGCACTCACGGTCGCCGTGCTGCACTCGCGTCATCGTTTCCGCGCGAGCGAGGGGCCGCCGGAAATCAATCGGAAAAACAAAGGCTTCCGCTTCGGTGCTCACGAAAAGCACACGGAAATTGCGCCGGAAACGCGACGGATTTCCCGTGCGCGCCACGCCGGGTAACAGCGATACAGGTATCGCCACTACCACCCAACTCACTGTTTTTTATCGCTTTTTTTGAATCGTGACGATGCGGGGTGCGGCTTTCGCGTGGCATAATCGATTCACAAAGTATTGCCCCCGCAGTCACTAACTCCCCGCATATCATGGCAAAGACGCTCTACGACAAATTGTGGGACTCGCATGTGGTCCACACGGAAGACGACGGCACGACGCTCCTTTACATCGACCGTCATCTGCTGCACGAAGTCACCAGCCCGCAGGCTTTCGAAGGCCTGAAGCTGCATGAGCGCCCGGTGTGGCGCATCAGCGCGAACCTGGCCGTTTCCGACCACAACGTGCCCACCACGGACCGCAGCCACGGCATCGCCGACCCGGTTTCGAAGCTCCAGGTCGACACGCTCGATTCGAATTGCGACGCCTTCGGCATCACGCAATTCAAGATGACCGACCAGCGTCAGGGCATCGTGCACATCGTCGGTCCGGAACAGGGCGCGACGCTGCCGGGCATGACGATCGTCTGCGGCGACTCGCACACGTCTACGCACGGCGCGTTCGGCGCGCTCGCGCACGGCATCGGCACGTCGGAAGTCGAGCACGTGCTGGCCACGCAAACGCTCTTGCAGAAGAAGAGCAAGAACATGCTCGTGAAGGTCGAAGGCACGCTGCCGCGCGGCTGCACCGCGAAGGACATCGTGCTCGCCATCATCGGCAAGATCGGCACGGCGGGCGGCACGGGCTACGCCATGGAGTTCGGCGGCTCGATGATCCGCGGTCTCACGATGGAAGGCCGCATGACCGTCTGCAACATGGCGATCGAAGGCGGCGCGCGCGCCGGCATGGTCGCGGTGGACGACACCACGGTCGACTACCTGAAGAACCGTCCGTTCTCGCCGCAGGGCGTGGAGTGGGACCAGGCCGTCGAATACTGGAAGACGTTCCGTTCCGACGAAGGCGCGCATTTCGACCGCGTGGTCGAACTGTCGGAGGCCGACATCGTCCCGCAGGTCACGTGGGGCACCTCGCCGGAAATGGTCACGTCGGTCGACGGCCGCGTGCCGGACCCCGAGCGCGAGAAGGATCCGGTCAAGCGCGACGCGATGGAACGCGCGCTGCAATACATGGCGCTCGAGCCGAACATGCCGATCGAGTCGATCCAGCCGGACAAGATTTTCATCGGCTCGTGCACGAACGCGCGTATCGAAGATCTGCGCTCGGCCGCGTATGTCGTGAAGAAGCTCGGCCGCCGCGTGGCGCCGAATATCCGTCTCGCGATGGTGGTGCCGGGTTCGGGTCTCGTGAAGGCGCAAGCCGAACACGAAGGTCTCGACAAGGTGTTCACGGAAGCGGGTTTCGAATGGCGCGAGCCGGGCTGCTCGATGTGTCTCGCGATGAACGCGGACCGTCTGGAACCGGGCGAGCGTTGCGCGTCCACCTCGAACCGTAATTTCGAAGGCCGTCAGGGCGCGGGCGGACGCACGCACCTCGTGAGCCCGGCGATGGCCGCGGCGGCTGCCATCGAAGGTCATTTCGTCGACATTCGCAAGCTCGGTTAAGGCAACACGATCATGGAAAAATTCACCGTACACACCGGCGTCGTGGCGCCGCTCGATCGCGAGAACGTCGACACGGACGCGATCATTCCGAAGCAGTTTCTCAAGTCGATCAAGCGCACGGGCTTTGGGCCGAACGCATTCGACGAATGGCGTTATCTGGATCATGGCGAGCCGGGGCAGGACAATTCGAAGCGCCCGCTGAATCCGGATTTCGTGCTGAATCAGCCGCGTTATCAGGGCGCTTCGGTGCTGCTGACGCGCAAGAACTTCGGTTGCGGCAGCTCGCGCGAGCATGCGCCGTGGGCGCTCGATCAGTACGGCTTTCGCGCGATCATTGCGCCTAGCTTTGCGGACATTTTCTATAACAACTGCTTCAAGAACGGGCTGCTGCCGATCGTTTTGAGCGAAGCGGATGTCGATCATCTGTTCAACGAAACTTATGCGTTTAATGGGTTTCAGTTGACTGTCGATCTGGATAAGCAGGTTGTGCGTACAACCGATGGGTCGAAGGAATATCCGTTTGAAGTGGCGGCGTTTCGTCGGTACTGTCTGTTGAACGGGTTTGACGATATCGGGCTTACGCTGCGGCATGCTGACAAAATTCGTCAGTACGAAGCCGAGCGGCTTGTGCGTCAGCCGTGGCTTAAGAATCGCGTTATTTAAGTGGGTTTGGTTGGTGGGGATGTTTTTTTGAGGTAGGCGCTTTTTTTCGCGTTTCCTTGTTTTCTTGTCGGTTTGCCAGCGTTGCCCCTGTGCGGGGCGGCACCTACTTTTCTTTGCCGCGGCAAAGAAAAGTAGGCAAAAGAAAGCCGCTCACACCGCCAATGTGACGCCGTCCACCCCGCACCTTTGCAGGTAGTGGTTCCGGAGCATCCGGCATCACTCGCCACCCAACAGAGTGACAAAGGGCTCATTCCTCCGGCGGCGCGCCGCGCGCCGCGGGGCATAACCGAAAACGGTGGATCACCAGGGTTTTCGGTGAACCCTTCCGCTGAGCGCGTAGCGCGAGGCGGGATGGATGAGTCCTTTGTCACTGAGTGGGAATGTGCGGGGTGACGGATGCTCCGGAGTCACTACCTGCGAAGGTGCGAGGTGGACTGCGTCACACTGGCGGTGTGAGCCGCTTTCTTTTGCCTACTTTTCTTTGCGGCTGCAAAGAAAAGTAGGTGCCGCCCCGCACAGGGGCGACGCTGGCAGACCGACAAGAAAACAAGGAAACGCGAAAAAAGGCAACGCGAAACCGCAAAAAACATCCCCCAACCAGGCCACCCCGAACCACCCCCGAGGAATCAAAAAATGAAGATTGCAGTGTTGCCGGGCGACGGCATCGGCCCCGAGATCGTCAAGGAAGCCGTGAAGGTCCTCAACGCGCTCGGCGAAAAGTTCGAGCTGGAAGAAGCGCCGGTTGGCGGCGCGGGCTACGAAGCGAGCGGCCATCCGCTGCCCGAAGCCACGCTCGCGCTCGCGAAATCCGCTGACGCGATCCTGTTCGGCGCCGTCGGCGACTGGAAGTACGACTCGCTCGAACGCGCACTGCGCCCGGAACAAGCCATCCTCGGCCTGCGCAAGCACCTCGAACTGTTCGCGAATTTCCGCCCCGCCATCTGCTATCCGCAACTCACGGGTGCGTCGTCGCTCAAGCCGGAAATCGTGTCGGGCCTCGACATCCTGATCGTGCGCGAACTGAACGGCGACATCTATTTCGGCCAGCCGCGCGGTCTGCGCGAATCGCCGGATGGTCTATTCAAGGGCGCCCGCGAAGGCTTCGACACGATGCGCTATTCGGAACCCGAAGTGCGTCGCATCGCGCACGTCGCGTTCCAGGCCGCGCAAAAGCGCCAGAAGAAGCTGACCTCGGTCGACAAGGCCAACGTGCTCGAAACTTCGCAGTTCTGGAAGGACATCATGATCGATGTCTCGAAGGAATATCCGGAAGTCGAGCTCTCGCACATGTACGTCGACAACGCGGCCATGCAACTCGTGAAGGCGCCGAAGGCGTTCGACGTGGTGGTCACGGGCAACATGTTCGGCGACATCCTCTCGGACGAAGCGGCCATGCTCACGGGCTCGATCGGCATGCTGCCCTCGGCTTCGCTCGACAAGAACAACAAGGGTCTGTACGAGCCGTCGCACGGTTCGGCGCCGGACATCGCGGGCAAGGGCATTGCAAATCCGCTCGCCACGATCCTCTCGGCCGCCATGATGCTGCGTTACTCGCTCGGCCGCGAAGAGCAGGCCGATCGCATCGAAGCCGCGGTCAAGAAGGTGCTGGAGCAGGGCTATCGCACCGCCGACATCGTCACGCCGGACTGCAAGAAGGTCGGCACGGTGGAAATGGGCGACGCAGTGCTCGCCGCGCTGTAAAGCAGAACGAAAGGGCAGGCCTTCGGTGGCGTGCCCTTTTTTGCTTTCGCATGATTTCGCGCCCGTGTTTTGCATCCGTGTTTCGCGCTGGCGAAACGCGGGCGCTACATAGCGGAAAGTGCGGTTTTTGCCGCGCAATTTAACTGTTTCGTGTATATTGTTCCGATGGCGAAGATCTCCCCGATCACGATTGTTTCGAACATCCACGGCGATAAAACGGCCCGTGCGATTTCGCTCGCCATCAACACGAAAACCATTACGAAAACGATCATCACGCGTTGATCGCTCGTCGTGCCCGCTCATCTTCCCCGCGCGGCCACGCCGGGCGAGCGAAGCGGGGAAGTGTCCAAATCAAGGGTTAGTCATGAACGTAGGTCTCGTAGGTTGGCGCGGCATGGTCGGCAGCGTGCTGATGCAGCGCATGCAGGAAGAACGTGATTTCGACCTGATCGAACCGGTGTTTTTCAGCACCAGCAACGCAGGCGGCGCGGCTCCGTCGTTCGCCAAAAACGAGACGAAGCTCAAGGACGCAAACAGCGTCGACGAGCTCAAGAAGTGCGACGTCATCATCACCTGCCAGGGCGGCGACTACACGAACGACGTGTATCCGAAGCTGCGTGCGGCAGGCTGGACCGGTTACTGGATCGACGCGGCCTCGTCGCTGCGCATGAAGGACGACGCGGTCATCATCCTCGACCCGGTCAACCTGAACGTCATCAAGGACGCGCTGGTCAAGGGCCAGAAGGACTTCGTCGGCGGCAACTGCACGGTCAGCCTGATGCTGATGGCGCTCGGCGGCCTGTTCCGCGAAAACCTCGTCGACTGGATGACGGCCATGACCTACCAGGCCGCTTCGGGCGCGGGCGCGCAGAACATGCGCGAGTTGCTCTCGCAGATGGGCGCGCTGAACGCGGCCGTCGCGACCGATCTGGCGAACCCGTCGTCGGCGATTCTCGACATCGACCGCAAGGTGCTCGCCACCATGAACAGCGACGCCATGCCCACCAGCCAGTTCGGCGTGCCGCTCGCCGGTTCGCTGATTCCGTGGATCGACAAGGATCTCGGCAACGGCATGTCGAAGGAAGAGTGGAAGGGCGGCGCAGAAACGAACAAGATTCTCGGCAAGCCGGCCATGGGCCAGCCGGGGTCGATCCCCGTCGACGGTCTGTGCGTACGTATCGGCGCGATGCGCTGCCACTCCCAGGCGCTCACGATCAAGCTGAAGAAGGACGTGCCGCTCGACGAGATCAACGGCATCCTCGCGTCGGCCAACGACTGGGTGAAGGTTGTGCCGAACGAACGCGAAGCGTCGATGCAGGATCTGTCGCCCGCGAAGGTCACGGGCACGCTGTCGGTGCCGGTCGGCCGCCTGCGCAAGCTGGCAATGGGCGGCGAGTATCTGTCGGCCTTCACGGTCGGCGATCAGCTGCTGTGGGGCGCCGCCGAGCCGCTGCGTCGCATGTTGCGCATTCTGCTCGACAAGTGAATCATTTAAACTACGCGGCTAATGACGCGTAGAAGGTGGAAAAAGCGCCGCGCCAGTCGCGGCGCTTTTTTATTTTCGCGGATCGGCGCTCGCGCGACGTCCGCGACCATCCGCAACGAATTCCCGTTTCATCGACAGCCGCGCGAGCGGTGTGCCAGGGCAACTGATGACCGTTCGACTCGACTCTGTTTCCACTCCATTTCCGCAAGCGCGCCTGACGCTGCGTGCCGCCATCGCGGCCACGGCGTTCGCGCTGGCTGCGGCAACCGGCGCGGCGCACGCGCAAGGCGGCGCGGCCCAGGCGGGCAGCGCGGCGACGGCCGCGATCGGCGCATCGGCCGCTGCGGCGGCGGGCGCTTCGGCTGCGCCGGCGGCGCTGCCCGTGGTCGGCCAGTACACGGTCCATCCGGGGCAGTCGCTGCACGACGTGGCCGTCGATCTCACGCAGTCGCATGACAAGGCGGTGCTCGCGCGTGCGAGTTCGGCGCTGTTCGACGCCAATCCCAACGCGTTCATGAAGCATGACCCGAGCCGCCTGAAGGTTGGCGCGATGCTCAATGTGCCGGGTACGCCCGACATGGCGTCGGCGGGCGCGGCTTCGGGCGTGACGGCGGCTTCGGCTCCGGCCGCCCCGGCCACGACCGCCAGCGCGCCGGCTGCCGCGACGGCACCCGCAAGCGCGGCAACCGCCACGACGTCGACGCCGAATACGGCGGCTGCGACTGGCGCGACTGCTGCTGCGGCTTCGGCGGTGGCCACGGCGAACGCGGGTGCGAGCGCGGCGACGGCGGCGACCGCAGCGACCGCAAGTAATGCCGCGTCGAGCCCGGCAACGGTGGCTGGCGCTGCGAGCGAAGCGGCAGGCGCTTCGGCCCCCGAAACGGCATCGGCATCGGCGGCGACGGCGACGGCGGCATCGGCTGCGGGCGCTTCGGCTGCCCTCGCGTCGGGGGCCTCGGGCGTCGATCAACATTCGTTCAGCGGATCGGTTCAGGCCGCTTCGGCGGCGTCCGCAGCATCCGCGCCGGTTTCGGTGTCGAGTCTCCAGCAACTGCTCGCGCTCAAGAATCGCGTGCTGATGGCCCTGCAGCACGGCATCGGCAAGCCGGCGCAAGTTGCCGGTGGCGCGAACGGTGCATCGGGCGCGCAGCACGCGCCCGCTGGCGCACAGGATGCGCAACAGCCGGAAGTGTCGCCGGTGACGCTCGGCATCGTGGCGGCGATCGTGCTGGCTTTCGTCGCGCTGCTCGTGCGTCTGTTGATGCGCAAGCGCCGCAAGCCCGCAGCGGCAGCAGATGCGCCGGCGGCTACGGAAACGCCGGTCGCGCCGACCGCACCGGTCGCACCGCCCGCAGGCACGGAAGCCGAAGCCGACGTGCCCGTGCTCGACGAGCCGCTGACGCTCGCGCCCACCGCCACCGCCACCGCGGCTGCGGCTGCGGCGGCCGGCGCGGCCGCGTACGGGCAAACTCACACGGACGCCGACGCGGCGCTCGATCACGCCACCGACGCTGCGAGCCTGTCCGCTGCTGCGGAGCCGGGCGCCGACGCCTTGCCGCCGACGCTGTTCGACAAGCTGGAGCCCACGCAAGCGCACGGCCCCGACGCGCTGCGCGAAGACCGCGCGGAGCACGGCACGCATCCGCAAGGCGTGGCGCCGGGTGAACCGGAAACGCTCGCCGACGCCACCGACGCCGCGAGCTTCGCCGCGGCCGCGGAACTGGGCGCATCGGCGCTGCCGCCGGAAGGTCTGGCCGCGCAGCGCACGGTCGGTGAAATGGACGAGCACGCGCGCCGCGCCGAGGCCGAGCCGCACCCCATCGAAATGACGATGCCGGGCGAGGACCCGACTCACTCCGAGACTCACGACCAGCCGCTCGCGACCGAAGCCACCGAAGCGGAAGGCGAGCCCGCACCGTTCGCACCGCACGCGCGCGAACCGCAGCCGCTCGAATTGCGCATGCCCGGCGATCCTGAGCCCGAGCCGGCTGCGCCCGCAGAACCCGTTGTTCCCGCAGTTTCCGCAGAAGAATCAATGCCCTACCAAGAAGTCCCGCAAGAGTTTCCGAAAACCGCAGTCGATGCGCTCGGCAGTATCGAAATGTCGTTGCCGCCGCGCGTGGAAGTGCCGGATGCGCCGGCCATGCCCGATTTCCCGTTCACGACCGAACCGTCCGCCACGTCGGGCGCGACGCTCGGTCAGCCCCTGCCGTTCGGCCAGCCGCCCGCGCCGCTCGCCGGCCAGGCGATCGAAGCCGGTACCGCGGGCATCGGCTCCATCGCGGGCCTGGGCGCGCCGCGTTTCGGCACGCTTTCGCTCGATTTCGACCTGAACCTGCCGCCGGATTCCGCCGAGCCGCTGCCGGTTTTCTCGCCCGATCAACTCGCGCGCATCGCCCGCAACAAGCTGGATCTCGCGCACGAATACATCGCGCTGGGCGATCTGTCGGGCGCGCGTGCGCTGATCAACGAAGTGATCGAGTCGAGCGACCACGCCACGCGCGCCGACGCGCAGGCGCTGCTGTCGACGCTCTCGCCGCTGTCCTGACGCCTGCCGCATGCGAATCGCGTTAGGCATTCAGTACGACGGCGCCGCGTTCTGCGGCTGGCAATCGCAGCCGCACGGCAAGACCGTGCAGGACGCGCTCGAGCGCGCGCTGCGCGAGTTCGCCACGGTGCCGCTCTCCACGGTGGTCGCGGGCCGCACCGACACGGGCGTGCATGGGCTGGGCCAGGTCGTGCACTTCGACACCGATCTCGATCGCACCGATTTTTCGTGGGTGCGCGGCACCAATGCGTTCCTGCCGTCGACGGTCGCGGTGCAGTGGGCCAAGCCCATGCCCGAGGCTTTCCACGCGCGGTTCGCGGCCTTCGAGCGCACCTATTACTACGTGCTCTACGTGCACCCGGTGCGTTCGCCGATGCTGGCGGGCCGCTCCGGCTGGATTCATACGCCGCTCGACGTCGACGCGATGCGCGAGGCGGCGCAATGCCTGATCGGCGAGCACGATTTTTCGGCGTTCCGTTCCTCGGAGTGCCAGTCGAAGACGCCGGTCAAGCACTTGTACCAGATTGACATCCGGCCGCAGGGCGACTTCATCCACTTCCGATTCCGCGCCAACGCGTTCCTGCATCACATGGTGCGCAACCTGATGGGCTGCCTCGTGGCGGTCGGGCGCGGGCGCTATCCGGCCCCGTGGATGGCCGAGGTGCTGGCGGGACTCGACCGCGGCAAAGCCGCGCCGACATTCATGCCGGACGGCCTGTATCTCGCCCAGGTAGGCTATCCTGACGAGTTCGCGGTACCCGCGCCGCATACGGCGAGCGTGCCGTGGAGCGCGATCTGGGACGATCCGGCCTGATGCCGCAGCGTCGCAATCGCAAGCAAATTCGGTCAATTCCGCGCAAGTTGCCTTTAACCATCGAGATTTCAACGAGCCTCAAGTCATGACGCAAGCCGAGCCAGTCGATCAGGTCGATCAAGCCGAGCGCGCCGCGCATCGCACGCGTATCAAGCTGTGCGGGCTGTCCACGCCCGAGGCGGTGGACCGGGCGATCGACCTCGGCGCGGACGCGATCGGTCTCGTGTTTTATCCGCCCAGCGCGCGCTCGGTGAGCATCGCGCAGGCCGTCGAGCTGACGCACGACATTCCGCCGTTCGTCTCGGTCGTAGGCCTGTTCGTGAACCCCACGCCGCAATGGCTCAGCGAAGTGGCGAGCAACGTCTCGCTCACGCTGCTGCAATTCCACGGCGACGAAACGCCCGCACAGTGCGAGTCGCTGGCGGCGGTTGCCGGTTTGCCCTGGTTGCGGGCGTTGCGAGTGGCGGCGGATACTCGGCAGACCGATTTGGTAGAATCGGCGAATAGTTATTCATCAGCCAGCGGCCTCCTGTTCGACACCCATGTCGACGGTTACGGCGGTGGCGGGAAGGTCTTCGATTGGTCACTTATCCCCGCAGGGCTCGCGCGTCGGGCCGTTTTGAGTGGTGGCTTGAACGCGCAAAACGTCGGTGATGCGATTCGCCAGGTGCGTCCGTACGCCGTCGATGTCTCCAGTGGCATCGAGGTACCGGGCGCGAAGGGCGTGAAAGATCACGCCCGTATGGCGGCGTTCGTGCGCGCAGTGCGCGAAGCGGACGCGGGATAATTTTCTGGACCGGCAAGTCCTTGCGCAACGCAAGGCACCATCCGGTCGGAGCGAGTGACTTATGTACAATTTGCCAGATGAACGTGGCCATTTCGGCCAATATGGCGGCGTGTTCGCTGCCGAAACCCTCATGCAGGCGATCGACGAACTGCGCGACGCCTACGCGAAATACAAGGACGATCCCGACTTCCGCGCGGAATATGAGCGCGAGTTGAAGCATTTTGTCGGCCGTCCGTCGCCGATCTATCACGCGCAGCGCTGGAGCGAAATGCTCGGCGGCGCGCAGATCTATCTGAAGCGCGAAGACCTCAACCACACCGGCGCCCACAAGGTGAACAACGTGATCGGCCAGGCGCTGCTCGCCCGCCGCATGGGCAAGCCGCGCGTGATCGCCGAGACCGGCGCGGGCCAGCACGGCGTGGCGACCGCCACGATCGCGGCGCGCTTCGGCATGGAATGCGTCGTCTACATGGGCGCGGAAGACGTGCGCCGCCAGGCCGCCAACGTCTACCGCATGAAGCTGCTGGGCGCGACGGTCGTGCCGGTCGAGTCGGGCTCGCGCACGCTCAAGGACGCGCTCAACGAAGCCATGCGCGACTGGGTCACCAACGTCGAAAACACCTTCTACATCATCGGCACCGTCGCGGGTCCGCACCCGTATCCGATGATGGTGCGCGACTTTCAGCGCGTGATCGGCGACGAATGCCGCGTGCAGATGCCCGAAATGACCGGTCGCCAGCCCGACGCGGTGATCGCGTGCGTGGGCGGCGGTTCGAATGCGATGGGTATCTTTTATCCGTATATCGACGAAAGTTCGGTGCAGTTGATCGGCGTCGAGCCGGCCGGCGACGGCATGGAAACGGGCCGTCACGCGGCTTCGCTCGCAGCGGGCACGCCGGGCGTGCTGCACGGCAACCGAACCTATCTGCTCCAGGACGAGAACGGCCAGATCATCGAGACGCATTCGGTGTCGGCGGGTCTCGACTATCCGGGCGTCGGTCCCGAGCACGCGTGGCTCAAGGACAGCGGCCGCGCGCAGTACGTGACGATCGACGACGAGGAAGCGCTCAAGGCTTTCCACGACTGCTGCCGCATCGAAGGCATCATTCCGGCGCTCGAATCGAGCCACGCGCTCGCGTACGCCGCGAAGCTCGCGCCCACGCTGCCCAAGGACAAGGTTCTGCTGGTGAACCTGTCGGGCCGCGGCGACAAGGACATGCACACGGTCGCCGAGCGATCGGGCATCCAGTTCTAGGCGCCGGGAGCGACACCAGCGATGCGTGACGAGTTCGACGAGCCGACCCTGCCGGCCGCCACAGGCGAGACGGGCGAAGTGAGCAGCCGGACGGCGGAGCAGGAAGCCGCCGCGGCGCTGGCTCACGCCGCCGCTTTGCCCGCGGCGGCGGTGTCCGTGGTGCCGCCGGCAGTGCCCGACGGCATCCGGCTCCTGAACCGCGATTTTCTGACCGATGCGGCGAATTTGCCCGATGCCTCGATCGACCTGATCGTCGCCGATCCGCCTTATGGGCTCGGCAAGGACTACGGCAACGACTCCGATATGCGTTCGGGTGAGGACTTCCTCGCCTGGACGTATGGCTGGCTCGATCTGGCGATTCCCAAGCTCAAGGCCAGCGGCTCGCTCTATGTGTTTTGCACGTGGCAGTACGCGCCCGAGATCTTCGTTTATCTGAAGTCGAAAATGACGATGATTAACGAGATCGTCTGGGATCGTCGCGTACCCAGCATGGGCGGCACCACCCGCCGCTTTACCTCCGTGCACGACAACATCGGTTTTTTCGCGGTCTCGAAGGATTACTACTTCGATCTCGATCCCGTCCGCATCCCGTACGATGCCGCCACGAAGAAGGCGCGTTCGCGCAAGTTGTTCGAAGGCAGCAAGTGGCTGGAGCTCGGCTACAACCCCAAGGACGTCTGGTCGGTCTCGCGGCTGCATCGGCAGCACGCGGAACGTGTCGATCATCCGACCCAGAAGCCTTTGGAAATCGTCGAGCGCATGGTGCTCGCGAGCTGCCCGCCGGGCGGCCGCGTGCTGGACCCGTTCATGGGCAGCGGCACCACGGCAGTCGCTTGCGCGCGTCAAAAGCGCGAATTCGTCGGCTATGAAATCAACGAAAGTTACTGCGCGATCGCGCGCGAACGCGTGAGCGCGGCAGCCGCCGCGCCCGCGTCCGCTGCCCGCGCCACGGCTGTCGCGGCCGGCGCCTGAGGCGCCGCCGCCGCCGTCGGTCTGCGACGCGCGGTATCCATTGAGATTGAGGACCCTGAAATGTCCCGCATCAAAACCACGTTCGAGGCGCTCGCCGCCGCCAGCAAGAAAGGCCTGATCCCGTTCATGACGGCAGGCGACCCCGATCCGGCCCGCACGGTCGAATTCATGCACGCGCTCGCCGCCGGCGGCGCGGACGTGATCGAACTCGGCGTGCCGTTCTCGGACCCGATGGCCGACGGCCCGGTGATCCAGCAGGCGTCGGAGCGCGCGCTCGCGAAGGGCGTCACGCTCAAGAGCGTGCTGGCCGACGTCAAGCGCTTCCGCGAAACCGACAACAGCACGCCCGTCGTGCTGATGGGTTACGCCAACCCGATCGAGCGCATGGGCGCCGACGCTTTCGCGGCCGCCGCGAAGGACGCGGGCGTGGACGGCGTGCTGGTGGTCGACTATCCGCCCGAGGAATCGGTGGAATTCGCCGCGAAGATGAAGGCGGCCGACATCGATCCGATCTTCCTGCTCGCGCCCACGTCCACGGCGGAGCGCATCGCCGAAGTGGGCCGCGCGGCCAGCGGCTACGTCTATTACGTCTCGCTCAAGGGCGTGACGGGCGCGGCGAATCTGGACGTCGCGAGCATCGCGAGTAAAATCCCGGCGATCAAGGCGGGCGTGCCGCTGCCGGTTGGCGTGGGTTTCGGCATTCGCGACGCGCAAACCGCCGCCGCGGTGGCTGAAGTGTCCGACGCCGTGGTGATCGGCAGCCGCATTGTCACGCTGCTCGAACAGGCGCCCGCCGACTCGGCCGCCGAGGCGCTCACGCAGTTCATCGCGGGCATCCGCGCGGCGCTCGACGCGCTGTCGGACAACGCGAAATGAGAGTGCTGTAAAATCCACTTTTCGCCATGCGCGGTCGGGGTCGGAACCCGGTCGGTTTTACCGGTCGGGTCAGCTCGATCCGCCGCGCCCGCGCATCACGAAGGTCAAGGAAGAAAATACATGAGCTGGCTCGATAAACTGCTGCCGCCCAAGATCAAGCAAACCGATCCGAAAAGCCGCAAGAGCATTCCGGAAGGTCTGTGGATCAAGTGCCCGAAGTGCGAAGCGGTCCTGTACCGCAACGACGTCGAAGCGAACCTCCACGTCTGCCCGAAGTGCGACCACCACATGCGCATCAATGCGCGCGAGCGCCTCGACGGCCTGCTCGATCCGGAAGGCCGCTATGAGCTCGGTCAGGAAATCGTTCCGGTCGACGCGCTGAAGTTCAAGGACAGTCGCAAGTACCCCGATCGCATCAAGGAAGCGATGGACGATACGGGTGAAACCGACGCGATGGTCGTCATGGGCGGCGCGATCCACACGCTGCCCTGCGTGGTCGCCTGCTTCGAGTTCGCCTTCATGGGCGGCTCGATGGGGTCGGTGGTCGGCGAGCGTTTCGCACGCGGCGCGCAGACCGCGCTCGAGCAGCAAGTGCCGTTCATCTGCTTTACCGCTTCGGGCGGCGCGCGCATGCAGGAAAGCCTGCTGTCGCTGATGCAGATGGCCAAGACCACGGCCATGCTGACCAAGCTCTCGGAAGCCAAGCTGCCGTTCATTTCGGTGCTGACCGATCCCACGATGGGCGGCGTGTCGGCGAGCTTCGCGTTCCTCGGCGACGTGGTGATCGCGGAACCGAAGGCGCTGATCGGCTTCGCCGGCCCGCGCGTGATCGAGCAGACGGTGCGCGAGAAGCTGCCGGAAGGCTTCCAGCGCGCGGAATTCCTGCTGCAGAAGGGCGCTATCGACATGATCGTCGACCGCCGCAAGCTGCGTGAGGAAATCGCCCAGCTCATGGCGCTGCTGCAGCGCCAGCCGGCCGACGCCGTGGCGTAACGACCGGGCGCCAGGCGCCGTCATCCGCACTCAAGCCAACGCGCCGCGAGCGAAAGCAAGCGGCGCGTTGTCATTTCCGCGATAATGCCGTTCTTTCGTGGCGGATCGTTCGCGCGAGATCGCGGTCGAATAGAGGATGTTCGATTGCGGTGCGCGCGGGCAGGACGCCGCGCCGCGTGTCCGCTGTTTGTTGTTTGCGCCGTCATGGCACAGCAGCAGTTGTCCGGCCTTCCATTCGAATCGTTTCACATCGCGTATTCATGAGCACCTTTCCCACTCTCGACGCGTGGCTCACGCATCTCGAAACCGCGCACCCGGTCGGCATCGACATGGGCCTCGGCCGCATCACCCAGGTCAAGGAGGCGCTGAAGCTCCAGTTCGAGTGTCCGATCTTCACCGTCGGCGGCACGAACGGAAAGGGCTCGACCTGCGCGATTCTCGAAACGATTCTGCTCAAGGCCGGTTATCACGTGGGCTGCCACACGTCGCCGCATCTGCTCTCGTTCAACGAGCGCGCGCGCATCGACGGCGAACAGGCCAGCGACGCCGATCTGCTGCCGCACTTCGAGGCCGTGGAAGCCGCGCGCAACGCGCTGCCCACGCCGGTTTCGCTCACGTACTTCGAGTTCACGACGCTGGCGATCATGCATCTGTTCGCTTCGCGCGGGCTCGACGCCGTGATCTTCGAAGTGGGCCTGGGCGGCCGCCTCGACGCCGTGAACGTGCTCGACACCGACTGCGCGATCGTCACGAGCATCGACCTCGATCACACCGAATATCTCGGCGACACGCGCGAGAAGATCGGCTTCGAAAAGGCCGGCATCTTCCGCGCAGGCAAGCCCGCGATCTGCTCGGACCCGCTGCCGCCGCAAACGCTCATCGACCATGCTGAGTCGATCGGCGCCGATCTGTGGCTCTTCGGCCGCGATTTCCGCTTCGAAGGCTCGCCGGGCAGCGAACGCCAGCAATGGAGCTATGTGGGCCGCGCGCAACGCCGTTCGGCGCTCGCGTATCCGGCGCTGCGCGGCGCGAATCAACTGATCAACACCTCGGCGGCGCTCGCCGCGCTCGAAGCGATGCGCGACCGCGTGCCGGTTTCGGCGCAGGACATCCGTCTGGGTCTCGCGAACGTGGAATTGCCGGGGCGCTTCCAGGTGCTGCCGGGCAAGCCCGCGATCATTTTCGATGTCGGCCACAATCCGCACGCCGCCGCCGTGCTCGGGCAAAATCTCGGCAGCATGGGCTATTTTCCGTACACTTACGCGGTATTTGGCGCCATGCGCGACAAGGACATCGCCGGCGTGATCGGCCATCTGAAGGGCGAAATCGACCACTGGTGCGTGACCGATCTGCCGCTGCCGCGCGCGGCGTCCGCGCAACAGCTCGAAGACGCCCTGCGCGAGGCCGGTGTGGAAGACAGCGCAGACAGCAGCATCACGCATTACGAATCGCCCGCCGCTGCATTTCAAGATGCGCTAAAACGAGCGACTGAAAATGATAGAATTATTGTTTTCGGGAGTTTCTTGACCGTCGCCGGCGTCATGGCCTGGCGAAAGTCACAGCAGCACTGAACGCGCGGCGAATCTACGCCACCACGGCAAGCACCACGCAGACAGGCCAAAAGCAGCCATACATGGGAATTTTCTCGTTCGGCAAGAAAGACGAGGCGCCCCGCCGACGCGGCGCCGATGCCGGCTCCAGCCGACGGAGCAGCCAGAACACGCGCGTTGAGCGGCGCAGCCGCCGCACGGACCGGTCCGCCGACGCCGAGGCCATGCTCCTCGATCCCACCTTGCCGGAGAAGCAGCGCGCGCGCCGCCGCCTGGTCGGTGCGATCGCGCTGGTGCTGGCCGCCATCGTGATTCTCCCGATGGTGCTCGACTCCCATCCGAAGCCCGTCACCGACGACATCGCGATCGACATTCCGAGCCATCCCGCGCCCAAGGGAGCCGCTGCCCCCGCGCGCGATGACGACGACGATACGCAAGCCGGCGTCGCGCCCGACAATCCGCCCGCGCCGGGCGCGTCGAGCCTCGCTGCGGCGTCCGCGCCCGCAGCCGCACCGGCGGTGAAGGCGCCGTCCGTGCAGACCACACAAAGCGCGCCGGCGCAGACGCAAGCCCAGCCCGCCCAGCAGCAAACCGCCCAAACCGCGCAAGCGCAGCCGAAGCCGGCCGCGAAGCCCGCGCAGTCCACCGCGCAATCTTCTGCCAATAACGCGACCAATAGCGCGACCAACACCGCAACCGGCAGCGCCAAATCCGCCGCCGGCAGCGACGATTCCGGCGCGCCCGCCGCGCCGCCTGGCGCGCGTTTCGCGGTGCAACTCGGCGCGTTCAGCAGCGACGCGGCCGCGAATAAATGGGTCACGAAGTTGAAAGCCGCGGGTGTACCCGCATATACCGAACAACGCAAGGATGCCGACGGCACGACGCGCACGCTGCTGCGCGCCGGCCCGTTCGCCGACCGCGCGGCCGCCACGGAGGCGATCGCGAAGGTGCGCGGCGCGGGTCTGACGGCCGGTTCGAACGCGAACGCGGAATAAGCCGCCGATGTTCACGGCATTCGACTACGCTGTAATGGCGGTGATCGGTTTGTCCGCGCTGCGCGGTGCGTGGCGGGGATTCATCGGCGAAATTTTTGGCCTGATCGGCTGGATTGCGGCGTTTATCGTGGCGTGCCGCTACGTGGACCGCGTGGTGCCCTGGATTCCGGCGCATTTGCCGGGTCAGGCGCTCACCCAATGGCTGATCGCCTTCGCGCTGATCGTGATCGGCGTGGTGCTCGTGGCCGGCGTGGCGAACGCGCTGCTCGGCCGGTTGGTGCAGGTGAGCGGATTGTCCGGCGTGGACCGTTCGCTCGGGTTGTTGTTCGGCCTCGCGCGAGGCGTCGTGCTGGTGCTGATTCTCGTCGTCCTTGGCGGACTGACCGAGCTGCCCCAGCAGGACTTCTGGCGCAACGCGCTGCTGCGGCCTTATGCCGTGCAGGGCGTGCACGAACTGAAACCCATGTTGCCCGATACGCTCGCGGCCTACGTTCACGTCTGATCATCAGCTGATCGGTTGTGACAGGGCCCGGGATTGTCAGGCGGCGCTGCCTCGCGGCACTCCGGCCGGACTCGACCGGCCGCCGCGATCCGACTGTTCGCGAGCTGTTACCGATTTCGCTTTTTTGAAGGACCTGCCATGTGCGGCATCGTAGGCGTAGTTTCCCGCTCTCCCGTCAACCAGCTCCTCTATGACGCGCTGCTGCTCCTGCAGCATCGCGGTCAGGACGCGGCCGGCATTGCCACCGCGAACGGCAGCACGTTCCACCTCCATAAGGCCAACGGCATGGTGCGCGACGTGTTCCGCACGCGCAACATGCGTAGCCTGCCCGGCACCTGCGGCATCGGCCAGGTGCGTTACCCGACGGCCGGCTCGGCGTCGAGCGAAGAAGAGGCCCAGCCGTTCTACGTGAACGCGCCGTTCGGCCTGATCCTCGCCCACAACGGCAATCTCACCAACTGGCAACAGTTGAAGGAAGAGATGTTCCGCGTGGACCGCCGCCACGTGAACACGAACTCCGACACCGAAGTGATGCTCAACGTGCTCGCGCACGAAGTGCAGCTCGCGACCACCGGTCTGCAACTCGACCCGGCCGCGCTCTTCAAGGCGGTCTCGGGCGTGCATCGCCGCGTGCGCGGCTCGTACGCGATCGTTTCGCTGATCGCGGGCTACGGCCTGCTGGCGTTCCGCGACCCGTTCGGCATCCGTCCGCTGTGCATCGGCAAGATCGAAACGCCGGAAGGCACGGAATGGATGGTGGCGTCGGAGTCGGTGGCGCTCGAAGGCATCGGTTTCGAGTTCGTGCGCGACGTGGAGCCGGGCGAAGCGGTGTTCATCGATTTCGACGGCAACCTGCATTCGCAGCAATGCGCCGAGAAGCCGAAGCTCAACCCCTGCATCTTCGAACTCGTGTACCTCGCGCGTCCGGACTCGGTGCTCGACGGCGTGCCGGTCTACAACGCGCGTCTGCGCATGGGCGACTATCTCGCGGAGAAGATCCAGCGCGAACTGCCCGACGTGAAGATCGACGTCGTGATGCCGATTCCCGATTCGTCGCGCCCCGCCGCGATGCAGGTGGCGAACAAGCTCGGCGTGGAATACCGCGAAGGCTTCTTCAAGAACCGCTACGTGGGCCGCACCTTCATCATGCCGGGCCAGGCGATGCGCAAGAAGTCGGTGCGCCAGAAGCTCAACGCGATGGGCATCGAGTTCAAGGGCAAGAATGTCCTGATCATCGACGACTCGATCGTGCGCGGCACGACCTCGCAGGAAATCGTGCAGATGGCGCGCGATGCGGGCGCGACCAAGGTGATCTTCGCCTCGGCGGCGCCGCCGGTGAAATTCCCGAACGTCTACGGCATCGACATGCCCACGCGCGGCGAGCTGGTCGCGCATGGCCGCACGGACGAAGAAGTGGCGCGCATCATCGGCGCGGATTACCTCGTGTATCAGGACGTGGAATCGCTCAAGCAGGCCGTGCGCGACATCAATCCCGAGATCGAGGAATTCGAGGCATCGTGCTTCGACGGCGAGTACATCACCGGCGACATCACGAGCGCCTATCTCGACAAAATCGAAACGGCGCGCCTCGCGCCGCAGGCGCAATCCGACCGCGACGCCGCGAGCGACGCGCAGGACGGCGGCTCGCGCTCGCAATTGCATCTGCAACTGTCGGTCGAATGAGTTGCGCGACGGGAAACGCCTGTGCGTTTCCCGTGTTAGCATGTGGGCTTGCGTCGATTTGATCTCAGCTTGCGGACGCGGGGCAACCCAAAACAGCTAAAGCGAACGGTGCAGCATTGGCCGCCGCTCATTTGCTACAGCGCCCCCGAATTCCCGAAAAGCCCGCTTCTGCCGACGCAAAGCGGGCTTTTTTGCGTTTGCGCGCGCCGCGCGCAGACCTGAAACACGGTTCTGGCTACGGAAAACACGAACATGGACGACAACCTCAACTTCGACACGCTGGCAGTTCGCTCGGGCACGCTGCGCAGCGAGTTCAACGAACATTCGGAAGCGCTCTACCTCACGTCGAGCTTCTGTTTCGGCAGCGCCGCCGAGGCCGCCGAGCGCTTCAAGAACTCGGAAACGGGTTACACCTACGCGCGCTTCACGAACCCGACCGTCACCATGTTCCAGGACCGCCTGGCCGCACTCGAAGGCGGCGAGGCCTGCATGGCCACGGCTTCGGGCATGGCCGCGATCATGTCGGTGGTGATGTCCGCGCTGCAGCAGGGCGATCACATCGTCAGTTCGCAGAGCATTTTCGGCTCGACGCTCGGCATGTTCTCGCAGATCTTCAGCAAGTTCGGCATCACGACCACCTTCGTCGATCCGACCGATCTCGACGCGTGGAAGAACGCCGTGCGTCCCGAAACGAAGATGTTCTTCCTCGAAACGCCGTCGAATCCGCTGACCGAAGTCGCCGACATCACGGCCGTCAGCAAGATCGCGAAGGAAGCGGGCGCGCTGTTCGTCGTCGACAACTGTTTCTGCAGCCCCGCGCTGCAACAGCCGCTCAAACTCGGCGCCGACGTGGTGATGCACTCGGCCACCAAGTTCCTCGACGGTCAGGGTCGCGTGCTCGGCGGCGCGCTGGTGGGCTCGAAGCAGTTCATCATGGAGAAGGTGTTCCCGTTCGTGCGCAGCGCGGGCCCGACGCTTTCCGCGTTCAACGCGTGGGTGCTGCTCAAGGGCATGGAAACGCTCTCGCTGCGCGTGGAAAAGCAGTCGGCCAACGCGCTCGAAATCGCGCGCTGGCTGGAGGCGCATCCGTCGGTCAAGCGCGTCTACTATCCGGGCCTCGCCTCGCATCCGCAGCATGAACTGGCGATGCGCCAGCAGAAAGCGGGCGGCGCGATCGTCTCGTTCGAAGTGAAGGGCGACACGCCTGAGGAACAGCGCGCGAACGCATGGCGCGTGATCGACAACACCAGGGTGTGCTCGATCACCGGCAATCTCGGCGATACGCGCACGACCATCACGCATCCGGCGACCACCACGCACGGCCGCATCTCGCCGGAAGCGCGCGCGGCGGCGGGCATCACCGAAGGGCTGATCCGTCTGGCCGTGGGCCTCGAAGATCCGCAGGACGTGCGCGGCGATCTCGCGCGCGGCCTCGGGCAGTGAGCGCGTCATGAGCGTCATCCGCGCGTTGTTCGTGTATCCCGTGAAGTCGTGCGGCGCGATCGCGCTCGATCAAGCGCAGCTCGAAACGCAGGGCCTCGCGTGGGACCGTCACTGGATGGTCGTCGACGCGAACGGGCGCTTCGTTTCGCAGCGCGAATACGCGTCGATGGCGCGCATCGTGCCGGTGTTCGCGCAGGACGGCGTGCAGCTCTCGATGGACGGCGTGAGCGGCGGCCTGCACTTGCCGTTCGCGCCGCGCGGCGACGAGGCGCGTGTGCAGGCGACGGTCTGGGGCGACACCTTCGAGGCGCTCGACGAAGGCGACGAAGCCGCGCAATGGTTCACGCGCGCGCTCGGCGTGCCGGTGCGGCTCGTGCGTTTCGCGCACGACGTCACGCGTCTCGCGAGCAAGAAGTGGACGCTCGACCAGGACGCGCCCACGCAGTTCGCCGACGGCTTTCCGATTCTCGTGACGAGCGAGTCGTCGCTGGCGGAACTCAACGCGCGGCTCGCGGCCAAGGGCGCGCCCGCGCTGCCGATGAGCCGCTTTCGTCCGAACATCGTGGTCGACGGCGGCGAGGCGTTCGACGAGGACTTCATCGACACGCTGTCGATCGAAGACGAAGACGGCGGCGAAGCCGTGGTGCTGCGTTTCGTGAAGCCGTGCGCACGCTGCCCGATCACGACGATCGATCAGCTAAGCGGCGAGCGCGATGCGCAATGGCCCGCCGAGCCGCTCGACACCTTGCAGACCTTCCGCGCGGATGCGCGCGTGGACGGCGGTCTCACGTTCGGCCAGAACGCGACGGTGCTGGCGGGCGCGGGCAAACGTCTCGCGGTGGGCGCGCAGGCGCAGTGGGAATATCGCTTCGAGTGACGGGGTTGCCGTGGGTGAAGCGCGCGCGGCTCAATGCGGCAGCGCGCGCCACTGTCCGGGCGCGAGCCCGAAGCGCCGCGTGAACGCGTGCGTGAAGGCGCTCTGATCGCCGAAACCCACTTCGAGCGCGATGTCGGTCAGCGAATGGCGCGGATCGGCGAGCAGCGTGACGGCCGTATCCAGACGCAGCCGTTGCAGATAGCGATGCGGCGTCTCGCCAAATGCTTCGATAAACAACTGATGAAAGCGCCGCATGCCGAAGCCGCAATGCGCGGCGAGATCGGCGATACGCAGCGGCTGCGCGAGATGCGCGCGCAACCAGCGGTCGATGCGCGCGAAGTCGAGGCCTGCGGCGGCGTCGAATGCGCTATTGCCGGCGATGCCGGTTTGCGAGAGCACCGCGGCGCACAGGCGCGCCGACGCGTCCCAGTGAAAGCGCCGCGCGCGCAAGTCGTCGCCGGACGATGACGATCCGGAAACCGGTGGCGTATCCAGCGAGACCGACGACGACGCCGACAGATAACTCGCGCCCGCCAGCACCGCGCGCTGCGCGATCTGGCGCACCAGCGCCGCGAGCGCGGGATCGATGCGCACGGCGCGCGCCGTGTCGAACAGACGCTCGGGCACCGCGAGCGAGGCCGCGGGCAAATCGAGCACGAGCTGGCGGTTTTCGCCGATGCCCGCATAGTCGTGCCGCGCGCCGGCCGGAATCAGCCACGCGGAGCACGGGTCGATGCGCTCGCCCACGCCGCCCACCGTCATCTCCATCGAACCGTCGAGACCGAGCACGATCTGGTGAAAGTCGTGCAGATCGGTTTCCTCGATGGCCCCGTACCGGCGCAGCTCGACGCCGGGCGCGGTAACGGGCGAATGATGATGCGGATTCATGGTGGCGAAAACGGTGGGCGCGCGAAGCCGACGTGCTTAGACGTCGAGCAGTTCCACTTCGAACACGAGCGTGGCGTTCGGCGGAATCACGCCGCCCGCGCCGCGCACGCCGTAGCCGAGTTGCGGCGGGATCGTGAGCTTGCGCACGCCGCCGACCTTCATGCCCTGGACGCCTTCGTCCCAGCCCTTGATGACCATGCCGCCGCCCAGCACGAAGGCGAACGGGTCGTTGCGGTCCTTGCTCGAATCGAACTTCTGGCCGTCCGTCAGCCAGCCGGTGTAGTGCACGCTGACGGTCTGGCCGGCGGTGGCTTCTGCGCCGGTGCCTTCGGTCAGGTCCTCGTACTTGAGGCCGGATGCGGTGGTCACGATAGACATGAAAGACTCCTGAATCGGAAAGGGTAAAAACGGTATTGTAGGCGGTTTGCAGGTTGCGCAGAGGGGGCGGGCGATAGCGACGGGCAACGTCGCGAGCCGCGCCGCGAGTCGCGTTGCAAGCCGCACAGCGATCATGCCGCTTCGGGCATGGCGCATGCGCGGCTTCCGGCGCGCCGCTGCCTGCCTATAATGGGGCCTGGCCGTACCGGAAGGGGACGGCCCGCCCGCAGCGGGCGATAGAAGAGGAATCCGATGGCGTCGACTTCACAAACCCGTACTGAACGCACGGCACGTCTGTGCGCCGAAGCCGCGCGCTTCATGCGCGACCACGTGCTCTCGCGTGTGTCGCACGATTTGCGCAGCCCACTGAACGCAATTCATAGCTGGGCCTACGTGCTCGAACGCAAGATCGACACGGCCGACGCCGCCGCGCAGCGCGCGCTGTCAGGCATCCGCACGGGCGTCGAGCAGCAGGTGCATCTGCTCGAAACGCTCGTCGATACGACCCGCGCCGAAACGCGCAAGCTCGCGATCGAACGCGGGCCGTTCGCGCTCGATGCGCTCGTCGACGAAGCCGCCAACGACGCGCGCGCTGCGCTCGGCGACGCGCGCGGCGTGAGCTACACGGTGCACGGCGCGGCCGTCGATCCGGCGGCGGCGAGCGTCGAAGCCGACCGCGAGCGCCTCGCCCAGTCGCTCTGGCTGATGCTGGTGTTCGCGGCGGAAACCAGCGAGCCGGGCGCGCAGATCGCGCTGAATGTGAGCGCGACGGCCACCTCGGCGCAGTTCGAGGTCAAGTGGACGGCCAGCCCGCAGACGCTCCTCGACGGCGCGCTGCCGCACGTGCTCGAATCCTTCGCGCTCGCGCAGGCGGCCGAGCCGCAGGAGGCCGGGCGCGCCGCGTGGGTGCTCTCGCTGTGCCAGCGCGTGGCCGAGGCGCATGGCGGCCGTTTCGACGCGCAGCCGCTCGTGGCGGGCGAGGCTGCCACGCTCACGCTCAGCGTGTCGGCGACCGGCGGCTGAACGGCGGCTGAACGGCGCGCCGGAATCGAGCAGCCGACACCCGGGCCGCCTGTGCGGCCCGCTTCGCGTCATACGCAACGGCATGTGAGCTGACGCAATCCCACCCGGCGTCGCGCCGATCGAAACGCCCGACTTAGCCTTACAGGCCGCTTGCACCCCTTATACTGATCGCTTCGTTTTCCGGAGCCCTATCTCTTGATGCAGGTTATCGCCCTGATCGGCGCGCTGTTCCTCGTTGCCCTCAACGGTTTCTTCGTCGCGGCCGAATTCGGTCTGGTCAAGCTGCGCGCCACGCGCGTGCAGTCCCTCGCGACGCAACACGGCATGCGCGGACGGCTGCTCGCCAAGGTCCACGGCCAGCTCGACGCCTATCTGTCCGCGTGCCAGCTCGGCATCACGCTCGCCTCGCTCGGCCTCGGCTGGATCGGCGAGCCCGCATTCGCGCAGCTGCTGGAGCCGGTGTTCGACATCGTCGGCATCCGCTCGCCCGAACTGATTCACGGCATCTCGCTGGTGTTCGCCTTCACGGTGATCTCGTTTCTGCACATCGTGGTGGGCGAGCTGGCGCCGAAGTCGCTCGCCATCCGCCAGGCGGAAAAGATCTCGCTGTGGTGCGCGGCGCCGCTCTATGGCTTCTACTGGACGATGTATCCCGCGATCTGGGCGCTCAATTCGAGCGCGAGCGCCGTGCTGCGCCTCGCGGGCCTGTCGTCGGAACACGGCACCGAAGCGCACTATTCGACCGACGAACTCAAGCTGATCCTGCGCAGCCGCCGCACCGCCGCGCAAGCCGAAGCCGACGCGCACGCGAACGCGAACGGTCAAGCAAGCGGCCACGCGAACGGTCACGCCCAAGGCCGCGAAGCGGCCACGGGGCAAGCCCAGATGCGCTCGCCGCGCCGCTCGCAGGCGTCGCTCGCGCAGGCCGCGAACAACTGGAGCGCCGACGAGTGGAACGCGCTCGCGCATTCGCTCGACTTCTCGCGTCTCACGGTTTCCGACCTCATGCGTCCGACGCACGAAATGGTGGGCCTGCGCCGCGACGTGCCGCTCAAGGACAACATGCAGATCGTGGCGCGCCATCGCTTCAGCCGCTATCCGCTGTTCGAGGACGGCAGCGGCGAAGAAGTCGTCGGCCTGATTCACCTGAAGGATCTGCTGCTCGCGCGCGAGGCCGGCCACGCGCTCGACGACCTCGGCAAGTTCGTGCGCCCCGTGCAGTACGTGAAGCCCGAAACGCCCGCGCTCGCGCTGTTCCGCCGCTTTCGCAAGGGCGCGCCGCATTTCGCGCTGGTGGGCCGCAAGGGCCAGCGGCCGAACGGCTTTCTCACGCTCGACAATCTGCTGGGCGCGCTGGTGGGCCAGATTCACGACGAATTCCATCAGGCCGATACCGACTGGACCCGCATGGACGACGGCACGCTGATGGGCCGCGGCAGCCTGCCGGTGGTGTCGCTCGAACAGGCGCTCGGCATCGATATCGACGAAGGCCGCGCGGAATCAGTGGGCGGCCTCGTGATTCACGCGCTCAACGACTTGCCGACCGAAGGTCAGCGCGTGTCGTTCGATCGCTTCGACATCGTCGTGAAGAAAATGAAGGGACCGCGCATCGTGCTCGTGCGCGTGTATCCGAAGGATCTCGAAGACGAGGGCGGTTGAGCGCATCCTCAAGCGTCCTCGCGCGCGAGATTCGACAGCACGGCGACCGGCAACGCGGCGAGCGCGTCGCGCAGATACAGCAGCGGTTCCTGAGCATCGTGCGTGATCGTGTGACTCGCGTCGCTGAGCCAGTCGTGCAGCGCCGTGGCCGTGCAGGTTTTCGGCAACACCACGGCCGTGTCTTCCCAGCGTTCGGGCGCGACGCGCGGCGTGTCGTCGTCGAGCAGCGCCGCCGCGTGGCGCGTGCCGATCACGACGGCCCACGCATCGCCGTGGCGGCGCGCGAACGCAATCGCATGCGCAGCCTGCGCGCCGCGCACTTCCAGCGGCACATACTCCCCTTCCCGCAGCAATCCCGGCGCGCGAGCGCGCAGCGCGAGCACGCGCCGGATCGTCGCCTGCTTCACGTGCGCGTCGCGCCACTGCGCGAGCTTCGCGGCGGGCGTGTCGTGGTCGAGCGCCGCGGCGCGCCGCGCGTAATCGACGGGTCGCCGATTGTCGGGATCGACGAGACTGAAGTCCCAGAACTCGGTGCCCTGATACAGATCGGGCACGCCCGGCGACGTGAGCCGCAGCACCGTCTGCAAGAGCGTATTCACGGCCCCGGCCGGCGCGACGCGCGCGACGAACGCCGCGAGCGCATGCAGAAAACCTTCGCGACGCTGCGGCGCGAGAATATCGAATAAAAACGCCTGGCAATCCGATTCATAGGCTTCGTCGGGCACGAGCCAGTTGGTGCGCAGCTTCGCTTCGCGCAGCGCTTTCAGCTGCCATTGCGCGACGCGTTCGGCGAGCGCGCGCACGCCCGTTTCGTCGCCGGGATCGAGATCGGGCGGCCAGCAGCCGACCAGCGTCTGATACAGCATCGCTTCCGCCGTGGGGCCGGGCGACCATTGCGCGGGCGGCGCGGCGTCGTTGCGTCGCTGCGGCTGATTGAGCGTCGACCACGCGCGCAAGGTCGCGTTCCATTCCGGCGCGATCTCGCTGAGCACGGCGAGACGCGCGCGCACGTCCTCGCCGCGCTTGTGATCGTGCGTGGCCGTGGCGAGCAGCGCGTAGGGCACGCGGCGCTGACGTTGCTGATTGGCCGCGTGGAAGTCGGCGGCGCTCATCGCGAAGTCGTCGGGATCGGCGCCCACTTCGTTGCGCGAAAGCAGCCGTCCGTAGCGATACAGCGCGGTGTCCTCCGTGGCCTTGGCCGCGAGCGGCGCGCTCAGTTGCGAGAACAGCGCAAGCGCGGTGCGCTGGGCGATCAGCGCATGACTGAGCGGCGCGGGCGCGCTGCTTTGCGCGGCGTTTCTCGGCGAGTTGCGTGCGGCGTTTTTCGCGCCGGACGCATGCTGCTGCGCGTGGCTGTTGGCGCCGCCTGAACCGTTGGGCCGTGCGGGTTTGTTGCCGTTGCCATTCGCGCTATCGGGCGCGCGCGCACCGAGCCACGCGTCGACCTGATCGAGCGCGAGACGGCTCGCGCGCGGCAGCGCCTCGCGCGCCGCCTCCAGCGCCACGTTGAAATAGCGGTTGTCGGTCGCGCCGCGCAAACCGTTGACCGGATAGATGCGATACACCGGGAAATGCATCGCAAGCTGTGCGGCGACGCGATGCACGGTGGCATACGTGAAGTCGCGCGTGCCCGGCTGCTCGCGCGCGATGCGATGCAGCGCGCGTGCCGCGTGATCGAGTTCGGCGGCGAGATACGCGGTGAGGATTTCGCGGCGCGCGTCGAGCGCCACGCGCGCGAACGGCGCGCCGTCGCCCGAGATCGCGGCCCAGCTCTCGGCGAGCGGCGCGGCGCCCGCCGGATCGTGCAGCAGCGCGCCTACGTCGTTCATGAAGTCGTAACCGGTCGTGCCTTGCACGGGCCAGTCTTCGCGCAGCGCCTCGCCGCGCGCGAGAATTTTCTCGACGACGATATACGGCACCGTCGCGCGCAACGACGCGAGCCGCTGGCGTAGCCGCTCGCAATACTCGCGCGGATCGGCGAGCCCGTCGATATGGTCGATGCGCAGGCCGTCGATCACGCCGTCCGCATACAGACGGAACACGAGCTTGTGCACGGCTTCGAACACGTCGTGCCGCTCGACGCGCACGCCCGCGAGCGCGGTCACGTCGAAAAAGCGCCGCCAGTTCACTTCGTCGGTGGCGGTGCGCCACCACGCGAGGCGAAAGTGCTGGCGCTCCAGCAGCCGATGCAGCCTGTCGCGCGGGACCGGATCGGCGCTTGCATAGGATTCCAGAGCAAATTCGATCGGGTCGGTGCCTTCGCGTTCGACGAACGCGCGCAGCGCGTCGCGCGCGGCGCTCGCGCGGGTCTGGTCCTCGGGCTGCGTGGTCAAACCCTGGAACGCGCTCGCGAGCGTGGCGAGATCGGCGCGATCCGCCGATTGCAGGATCGCGGCGTAATCGGTCGGGCAGATCGGGCAGACGTGCGGGCCGTACTGCACGTAAAAGCGCGCGTGGGCCGCGTCGAATTTCAGTTCGATGCGGCCCGCCGCGAGTTCCTCGCCGTACTGCGCGCCGAGAAACGGCATCAGCACCTTGCCGCGCAGCGCGGGGTCGGGCGAGTGCCAGTCCACATCGAAATGCCGGGCGTAGGCGCTGTGCCGTCCCCATTCGAGGATGTCGAGCCACCACGCGTTGTGCGCGCCGCCCACGCCCATGTGGTTCGGCACGAAATCGACGATCAGGCCCATGCCGCGCGCGTGCGCCGCCTCCGCGAGACGACGCAGCGCCGCTTCGCCGCCAAGTTCCGCGCTGACCGCCTGATAGTCGACCGTGTCGTAGCCGTGCATCGAGCCGGGCTGCGCGGTCGTGACGGGCGACAGGTAGAGATGGCTCACGCCGAGCGCGGCGACATAGTCGAGTTGCGCGAGCGCGTCGTCGAAGGTGAAGCCGTGATGAAGCTGCAGGCGCAGCGTCGCGCGGGGAAGTGTCATGGCGTGGGCGGACCGGAGGGCGTGGCGCTGAGGGTGTCGGTTGAAGCGGTTTGCGATGCGTCTGGCGATGAATCCGCGGATTCATGCGCCGATTCATGCGCGGATACAGGCGCCGTCTCGCGCGCGTGCACGATGGTGCTCACGCGTTGCGCGACGGCGGCGTCGGCGTAAAGCGTATCGACGGGCAAGGGCAAACGCTGACGCCAGTTCGGATGCTCGTCGATCGAGCCCGGCAGATTCGGCTGATCGACGAGACCGAGCAGATCTTCGAGCGGACAGGTGACGAGCGGACTCGCGCTCGCCGCCACGTAGCCGAGCGCGCCGGCGACCGGCAGCGCGTCGAGCGGCGCATCGGACGGCGGCGCGGCGGCCTCGCGCGGCGCGAAACCGGTGTCCTGCAGCGCGTGCCAGAGTGCGTCGCGATCGGCGGCGCGCTGTGCGTGTTCGAGCGCGACGGGATCGCGCCCGTCCGCGCGCGGCAAGGTCTGGCCGATGCGGTTGCGCCAGTCGATATCGGCGCCGCGCCACCAGCCCGCGACGGTCGGCAGATCGTGCGTGGTGGTGGTCGCCACGCCGTGCGGATCGTAGCGCGCGGGCGCGAGAAAGCCGCCGCCGTCGCGCTCGAACCACAGCACGCGAATGCCGTAGAGCGCATGCGACGCGAGCCGTTCGCGCAACCCAGGCGGCACGGTGCCGAGATCCTCGCCGATCACGATCGCGCGATGCCGCCACGATTCGAGCGCGATCAGGCGCACGAGATCGTCGAACGGATAGCGCAGATACGCGCCGTGTTTCGCGCTCTCGCCTTCGGGCACGAGCCACAGGCGGCGCAAGCCGAGAATGTGGTCGATGCGCACGCCGCCCGCATGCGCGAACGCGGCGCGCAGCATGTCGATGAAGGCGCGAAAGCCGGTGTTGTGCATCGCGCGGGGCGAGAACGTCGTGAGTCCCCAGCTTTGTCCGGCCTGATTGAAGATGTCGGGCGGCGCGCCGACCGAGACGCGTTGCAGCATGTCCTGCGGCAGCGACCACGCATGCGAGCCCGCACCGTCGCAACCGACGGCGAGATCGGCGACGAGGCCGATCGACATCCCCGCTTCGCGCGCCTCGCGTTGCGCGCGCGCGAGCCCTTCGGCGGCGAGCCATTGCAGGAAGCGATGAAAGTCCACTTCGCGGCGATGCTCGGTCGCGAAGGTCGCGACCGCCGCGCTGCGCGGATCGCGCAGCGTCTCGGGCCAGTCGCGCCAGTGGCGCAGACCTTCGGGGCCGCTGAGCATCGCGGCTTGCAGCGCCTCGAAGCGCGCGTGATCGTCGAGCGCCTGGCCGCCGCGCGCGCAGAACGCGTCGAACGCGGCGGCGCGCGGCGAGCCGCTGTTGCGCTCGTCGGCGTCGAAACGGTCGAAGAGCGCGCGCAACATCTTGAGCTTGAGCGGCTGGGCGCGCGGCCAGTCGATCTGCGGCAGCGCTTCGAGTTCGCGCCACGCGTCCTCCGCGTGCGCGGCGACGATGGCGTCGTGCGCCGCCTGCGCGCCGAACACGGCCGCCGGATCGATATGCGCGACATTGAGCCAGAGCCGCGACGACGGCGCATACGGACTGAAATGCCCAGGCTCGGCGCTGAACATCGCGTGCGTGGGACTGACCGCGACCGCCTGCGCGCCGCGCTGCGCGCTCTGCGTCGCGAGCGTCGCGAGCGCGCTGAAGTCGCCGATGCCGCCATCGCCATGACGGCGCAGTCCATACAGTTGCGCGGCGACGCCCCACAGCGGCGGCACGCGCGCGCCCGCGCCGCGATGCGCGCGCCACGCGTCGCCGACACGCCAGCAATGCGGCGGCGCGACCGCAATCGTCAGGCGATGATCGTTGACCGTGAGCGTGTGATAGCCGGGCTCGGAGAGCGGCGCGAGCAGCGCGGGCTCGCCCTTGGGCATCGTGAAGCGGCCTTCGATATGCTCGCCGTTTTCCAGATCGATCCGATAGTGGCTGCCCGAACGCACCGCCGAGGGCGGCAACTCGATCGCGCTTTCGTACTCGGCGGTGATGAGCGGCGGCAGACGGCGCGTCGATTGCTCGGCGTTCAGCAGCGAGGTGCTGTGGCGCAACTGCGTGGCGTTCGCGCAGGGCAGGCCCGCGCATTCGAGCAAGGCGGCGAGCGTGCTGTCGGGCACGCGCTGCATGACGCCGTGGGCGTCGGACCATTCGACCTCGAAGCCCGCGCGGCGGGCGAGGGCTTCCAGCGTGTCGCTGCGGCGCGCGGTGCTCATGCGTGCGGCTCCTCGCGGCGGACTTCGCGTGCATCGTGATGCAGCGCGTAATCGGGCACGTCGCCGGTCAGCCAGGCCACGCACGCGCGCTCGGGCAGCACGCCGTTGTCGGTGAGATCGCGTGCGCGCGGCGGCGTTTCGAACACGACCATGCCTTCGGGCGCGCGTTCGAGGCGCACGCATTCGTGGCCGAGATTCAACGCGATCGTGTAGATCTCGCCGTCGTCGAGACGCCAGCGCGCGATCAGCGCCGCGCGGCGCGGCGTGTTGCCGTCGCCGCCGCCGTCATGGCGATCGTCGGCGAGCACGGTGGCGCCGAGCGCGCGCGCGTGACGCAGACGCGGCATCAGCAAACGCGCGCGCACCGCGAGCGCCGACTTGTAGAAGTGCATCCAGTCGAGCCGGTCGCCGTCGAGCGGCGCATTGGACGACTGCTCGGGCGACTGTACGGGCGGCGACGAGTTCTCGAACGTGCGCACGTCGTTCGGATCGGGGATCTGCTCGCGGCGCGTGGCGTCGGTGAAGGCGGCAAACGCCTTGAATTCACGCCGACGGCCTTCGCGCACCGCATCCGCGAGATCGCCTTCGAAGGCGGTGAAGAACTGGAACGGTTGCGTCGAGCCGTATTCCTCTTCCATGAACAGCAGCGGAATCTGTGGCGAGAGCAGCAGCAAGGCCGTGGCTGCGCGCAGCGCGTCGTCGTCGTTGGCGAGCGTGCGCAGACGGTCGCCGAACGCACGGTTGCCGATCTGATCGTGGTTCTGCAGGAACATCACGAACGAGGTGGGCGACAGATGCGCGCTCGGCTCGCCGCGCGGCCGGCCGTCGTGCACCGGTGAAGGCTCGCCCTGATAGGCGAAGCCCTCGCCGAGCACGCGCGCCAGCTGCGCGATCGGATGCTCGGCGAACGCGCGGTAATAGCCCTCCGATTCGCCGGTGAGCATCACGTGCAGCGTGTGATGCGCGTCGTCGTTCCATTGTGCGGTGAAATGCGATTCCAGCAGATTCGCTTCGTTGTGCTCGTTTTCGAGCACGAGATGGACGTGACGGCCGGGCTCCACGCGCGCGCGCACGTGGTCGGCGAGTTCGCGCAGCCAGTCGGGATTGTCGATGGCGTGCACGGCGTCGAGTCGCAGTCCGTCGAAGCGATATTCGTTGAGCCAGTAGAGCGCGTTGTCGCTGTAGAAGTCGCGCACTTCGGGACGCTCGAAGTCGAGCGCATCGCCCCACGGCGTGCGTTTTCCGGCCTTGAAAAAGGGCTTCGCGTACTGGCCGAGCCAGTTCCCGTCCGGGCCGAAGTGGTTGTAGACCACGTCGAGCAGCACCTGCAGGCCGTGACCGTGGGCGGCGTCGATCAGCGCCTTGAGTTCGTCGGGCGTGCCGTAGGCCGCGTGCGGCGCGTAGGGCAGCACGACGTCGTAGCCCCAGCCGCGTTCGCCGGGAAAGTCGTTCAGCGGCATCAGTTCGATGGCGGTGACGCCGAGTTCCGCGAGCGCGGGCAGGCGGTTCATCACGCCCGCGTAGCCGCCCAGCGCGCCCACATGCAGCTCGTAGAGCACGGTTTCTTCCCACGGACGGCCTTGCCAGTTCGCGTGGCGCCAGGCGAACGCGCGCGCATCAACGACCTGGCTCGGGCCGTGTACGCCTTGCGGCTGAAAGCGCGAAGCGGGGTCGGGCACGAGTTGTTGTCCGTCGATCCGGTAGCGGTACAAGGCGCCCGGCGCGCACGGCGCCTGCGCCTCGAACCAGCCGTTATGCGAGGGCGTCATGTCGAGCGGCGCGCTCGCGGCGGCGCTGCCGTCGGCCGTCTCGAAGACGATCTGCACCGCGCTGCACGACGGCGCCCAGAAGCGAAAGCGCGTGTGCGGTTTGCCCGGCGCGACGCCCGTCAACTGCGCGCCGAACGGCAGGCAATGCGAATAGTGGCGGATGGGCGAATCATGCGAAAGCGGGGACATGGCCGATTCCTGTAGCAGATTCCAGAGCTATCGAGCTGCGTTTTCCTGCGCGGCGTGCGGCTGGCGCGGGTCGGGCGGCGGCGTCCTCGCGGACGCGGCGCCGTCGTGCCCGCTCTCGTGCGCCGCGTGCGCGCCGTGCGCGGGCCGCGCGCACAACACCACCAGCGCGTGCGCGGCGACTTCGAAGCTGGCGTCGTAGAGCGCGTGCGGCGCGTCCTCGGGGTGCGCGGTGTCGAGCAGCGCGCTCCACGCGAGGCGCGGCGCGGGCGTGCTGAACGTCACCGCCTGCGAGGACGCGTTCAGCATCATCAACAATACTTCGATTTCGCCGTCGAGTCCCGGGCCCGCGCGCCGCACCGCGAACGCGCGCGCTTCGGGGTCCTGCCACGCCGCGGGCGTGAGCCGCTCGCCGTGTTCGTCGAACCAGTCGATGTCGTGCACGTCGGGCATCACCTCGCGGTCGCCGAACAGGAACCGTGCTTCGCGCAGCAAGGGATGATCCCGGCGCAGCGCGATCGCGCGCGCGCAGAACGCGGTCATCGCTTCGCCTTGCGGCGTCGCGGCGAGCGCCCAGTCGACCCACGACATTTCGTTGTCCTGGCAGTACGCGTTGTTGTTGCCTTGCTGCGTGCGGCAGGTTTCGTCGCCGGCCAGCATCATCGGCGTGCCGAGCGCGATGCAGAGCGTGGCGAACATCGAGCGCGCGACGCGTGCGCGCGTGTCGAGTATCGCCGGATCGTCGCTCGGGCCTTCGACGCCCCAGTTCGCGCTCCAGTTCTCGTTGTGGCCGTCGCGGTTCTCCTCGCCGTTCGCATCGTTATGTTTGCGCTCGTAGGACACGAGATCGGCGAGCGTGAAGCCATCGTGCGAGGTCACGAAATTCAGCGAGGCCCACGGGCGGCGCTTGCGCTTGTCGAACAGATCGGCAGAACCGGTGAGCCGCGCGGCGAGATCGGCGCGCTGCGCGGGCGCGCCGCGCCAGTAGCGGCGCACGCTGTCACGATAGCGGTCGTTCCATTCGCCGAATCCGGGCGGATGATTGCCGAGCTGATAGCCGCCCGGCCCCACGTCCCACGGCTCGGAAATCAGCTTGACCTGCGAGAGCACGGGGTCCTGGCGCAGCACGTCGAAGAAACCGCTGTCGGGATTGAAACCGTGCGGCTCGCGTCCGAGCGTGACGCCGAGATCGAAACGAAAGCCGTCGATGCGATACGACGTGGTCCAGTAGCGTAGCGAGTCGGCGACCATCTGCAGCACGCGCGGATGCGACAGATTGAGCGTGTTGCCGCAACCCGTGTCGTTGATCAGATGGCGTTCGTCACCGGGCACGCAGCGGTAATAGCTCGCGTTGTCGAGACCGCGCCAGGAGATCGTCGGGCCGACTTCGCCGCCTTCGCAGGTGTGGTTGTAGACCACGTCGAGCAACACTTCGATGCCGGCCGCGTGCAGCTGGCGGATCGCGATGCGCATTTCGTCGGTGTCGTGGCCCGCGAGATACGAGGGCTCGGGCGCGAAAAACGCCGCCGAGTTATAGCCCCAGTAATTGCGCAAGCCGCGCTCGACGAGAAAGCGCTCGGAAAGAAACGCGTGCACGGGCAGCAGCTCCACGGCGGTCACGCCCAGCTTGTGCAGATGCTCGATGAAATACGGCGAGCCGAGCGCGGCGAAGGTGCCGCGCTGATGGCTGCGCAAATCGCGGCGGAGCATCGAAATGCCGCGCACATGCGTTTCGTAGATGACGGTCTCGCTCCACGGCGTGTTGGGCCGCTGATCCTGCGACCAGTCGAAGGTGTCGTGCGTGACGACGGCCTTGGCCATCGCGGGCGCGGAGTCGCGCCGCTCGAGCGAGAGATCGGCGCGGTTCGAATGCACGCGATAGCCGTACAACGTGTCGGACCAGCGGATCTGGCCGACGAGACGGCGCGCGTACGGATCGAGCAGCAGCTTGTGCGGATTGAAGCGATGGCCTTCGTGCGGCTGATACGGGCCGTGCGCGCGAAAGCCGTACACGGTGCCCGGATGCGCGTCGGGCAGATAGCCGTGCCAGATTTCGTCGGTGCATTCGGGCAGCTTGTAGCGCATGCGTTCCTTGCGGCCGGTCGGGTCGAAAATGCACAGCTCGATGCGCCACGCGTGCGCCGAGAACACCGCGAAGTTGGTGCCCAGCCCGTCCCACGTCGCGCCGAGCGGGTAGGGCGCGCCGGGCAGCAGCCGGTCGGGCATGCCGTTAGCCATATCGATGCTCCTTCTGCTGATTCTTGTATTGCATCGGATTCCTGATGAATTTCGCGTGTGCCCCTGTCAACGTCGCAAGCGCAGGATCAGCGTGCCGAGCGGCGGCAGCACGAGCGCCGCCGATTGCGGCTGGCCGTGGCTCGGCACCGGTTCGGTCGAGACCAGCCCGCCGTTGCCGATGTTCGCGCCGCCGTAGACTTCCGCGTCGCTGTTGAGCGCTTCTTCCCACTGCCCCGGCTGCGGCATGCCGATGCGATAACCGTGGCGCGGCACCGGCGTGAAATTGCAGACGACGACGATCTCGTTGCCCGCGCCGTCGACGCGCCGCCACGCGAGCACGCTGTTCTCGCTGTCGTCGGAAACGAGCCATTCGAAACCGCCCGGCTCGGTGTCGAGCACGTGCAGCGCGGGTTCGTCGGCATAAAGACGATTGAGGTCGCGCACCAATGCTTGCACGCCGCGATGCAGCGGGTCGTCGAGCAGATTCCAGTGCGGCGTGCCGTCGTGATCGAACTCCGCCATCTGGCCGAACTCGCCGCCCATGAACAGCAGTTTCTTGCCCGGATGCGCCCACATGAAGCCGAAATACGCGCGCAGGTTGGCGAACTTCTGCCAGCGGTCGCCGGGCATCTTGCCGAGCAGCGAGCCCTTGCCGTGCACCACTTCGTCGTGCGAGAGCGGCAGCACGAAACGCTCGGACCACGCATAGACCATCGCAAACGTCATCTCGTGATGGTGATAGCGGCGATGCACGGGGTCTTCGTGCATGAAGTGCAGCGTGTCGTGCATCCAGCCCATGTTCCACTTGAACTGGAAGCCGAGGCCGCCGTCCTCGGGACGCGCGGTCACGCCCGGCCACGCGGTCGATTCTTCGGCGATGGTGATGACGCCGGGCCGCTGCGGCACGTACTGCGTTTCGTGATTGAGGCGCTTGAGGAAGGCGATCGATTCCAGATTCTCGCGGCCGCCGTACATGTTCGGCACCCACTCGCCCTGCGCGCGAGAATAGTCGCGATAGAGCATCGAAGCGACGGCGTCGACGCGCAGGCCGTCGACGTGATAGCGCATCAGCCACGCGAGCCCCGACGCGATCAGGAACGCGCTCACCTCGCGGCGGCCGAGGTTGTAGATCATCGTGTTCCAGTCGGGGTGATAGCCCTCGCGCGGATCGGCGTGTTCGTAGAGCGCGGTGCCGTCGAATTCGATCAGGCCGTGCGCGTCGTTCGGAAAGTGCGCGGGCACCCAGTCGAGAATCACGCCGAGCCCGGCTTCGTGCGCGCGGTCGACGAACGCCGCGAAGTCGAGCGGCGAGCCGAGACGCGCCGTGGGCGCGAACTGCGAAAGCGGCTGATAACCCCACGATCCGCCGAACGGATGCTCGGCCACCGGCAGCAATTCCAGATGCGTGAAGCCCATGCCCTGCGCGTAGGGAATCAGGCGGTCGGCGAGCGCGCGCCAGTCGGGCGCGGGCGCGTCGGCGCCCTGCGTGGGCAGCCAGGACGACGCATGCACTTCGTACACCGAGATCGGCGCGCGCGCGTTCTGGCGTTCGGCGCGCCCTTGCAGCCAGTCGTGATCGTGCCAGGCGAAATGATCGAGCGCGTCCACGGGCGCGACCACCGACGCCGTGGCGGGCGGCGCTTCGGTCTGGAACGCGCAGGGATCGGCCTTGAGCGGCAACACCTCGCCGCGCGCGCCGAGGATCTCGAACTTGTAGCGCGCGCCCGCGGCCACGCGCGGCACGAACAGTTCCCACACGCCCGCTTCGTGACGCAGCCGCATCGGATGGCGTCGTCCGTCCCACGCGTTGAAGTCGCCGACCACGGAGACGCGTTGCGCGTTCGGCGCCCACAGCGCGAAGCGCACGCCCGGCACGCCGTCGTAGACGAGCGGCCGCGCGCCGAGGCATTCGAGCACGGCATACGGGTCGCCGTCGGCGAGTCGATGCAGCGCTTCCTGCGGCAGTTGCGCGCCGAACGAATAGGGATCTTCGACTTCCTGCGCCACGCCATGCCAGTCGATATCGAGCCGATACGCCACGCCTTCCGCGATCGGTCCGGCGAACAAACCGGCGGGATGCACGCGCGTGAGTTCGCCGAGCGTATGCGCGCGGTCGCGCGCGAGCACGCGCACGCGCGAGGCGTTCGGCAGCCATGCGCGCACGTATGGCGCGCCGTCGACCCAATGCATCCCGAGCACGGCGAACGGATCGCGATGACGCGCGTGGATCAGCGCGTCGATGTCGTGATGATGCAGGCCGGCGTCCGGGGCGCGCTCAGGCATGTCCGCTTCCTCCCGTGTGGGTGTGAGTATGGGTTGGCGTCTGGCCGAGCAAACGGCTCGCGAGCGCGGCGAGGCCACGCACCGGCAGGCCCAGCCACGAAGGCCGGTTGGCCGCTTCGTAGCGGATCTCGTAGGCCGCCTTCTCGATCAGGAACAGGTCGAGCAGCGCCTGTTCGTGCGATGCGCCGACGAGCGTGAGCGGCGCGTTGGCGACCGCCGCGCGGTACTGGCTCAGGAAAGTTTCGGCGGCGTGGCCGCGGAAGCGCTCGAACAGCGCGCGCTTGCGCTCGGCGATCTGCTGCGGCGCGCTTTCGGTCGTCGATTGCGCGGCGGCGTTCGCGTACGACAGCGAGCGCAACAGGCCCGCGACGTCGCGCAGCGAACATTGCTTCGTGCGCCGGTATTCGAGCGAACGCGCGGGCTCGCCTTCGAAGTCGATCAGATACGCGTCGCCTTGCGCGAGCAGCACCTGGCCCAGATGGAAGTCGCCGTGAATGCGGATGCGCCACGCGGCGGCGTCGAGCGGCACGAGCGTGTCCACGTTGGCCAGCAGCGCGTCGCGGCGCTCGATCAGGCTGCGCGCGAGTTCCTTCGTGTCGGCGTCGAGCGTGTGGTCGTCGTCGCCGATATGCTGCGCCACGATGTCGAGCGCCGTCACGAGCATCTTGCGCGCGTCGCCGACCCACTGGCGCACGTCGTCAGGCGTCGCGGCCTCGGGCGCGAAGGCGGAATCGGCTTCGTCGTCGTCGGGCAGCGCGAGCACGGCGTGCAGTTCGCCCAGACGCTTGCCGATCGCACCGATCACGGCGGCGTAGTTCTGCATCACCTCGTCTTCGTGGGCCTGATCCTGCTCGCCGGTTTCGCCGTCGTCGGCGGCGAGCGCGAGTTCGTCGATCGTGCGGCGCAGATAATCGAGCGCCCATTCCCACGCGTCGCCCTGGTTGTCGATGAAGCCTTGCAGGATCGCGAGCGTATGCGGCACGCCTTGCGGATCGACGCGCACCACTTCGCCATAGAGCGGCGCGGTGTTCGCATAGCCGAGCTTCGTCAGATGGCGGCTCATTTCCGCTTCCGGATGCACGCCCGCCATCAGGCGGCGCACGAGCTTGAGCACCAGCGTTTCGGCGATGATCAGCGAACTGTTGCTCTGTTCGGCGGCAAGCCAGCGGATCTCGGGTTCATCGCCGAGATCGAGTTCCTCGATGCGATCGGTCGGCTCGAAACGGATCGTGCTGCCTTGCACGGTCGGCACCTGCGCGCGCTCGCGCAGCTTGCGCAGCACGCCGTAGGCGAACCACGGCAGCGCGAAGGCATCGGTCAGATAACCGATCGTGCGCCCGCGCCGCACGCGCGAGAGCGCGAGCTGGATGTGCAGCGGCGTGGTGGTGTCCGCGCCCCAGGTGATCGCGATCGGCAGGACGTAGCGCTCGGTCGCGCCGTCGGCGAGTTCGGCTTCGATCTCCGTGAACGCGAAGCCCGCACCCGTGATGGTCGTGAGCGCCGCGAGCCGCACCGAGCGCAGCGGCTTGTCTTTCGACGCGAACCAGCGACGCCGCGACAGCCACGACGGCAGCACTTCCGATTCGAGCAGGCGCACGTTTTCGGGCGTGGCGCCGGTCTGTCCTTCGCGGATCACCACGGTCACGAATTCGGGCAACTGCTCGGACGCCGGCTGGCTCCACGACGGACGCTGGCTGCCCGGACACAGCAGGAACCACAGGAAACCGTAGGGCGGAAAAGTCAGCAGATACGGCAACTGGCCGATCGGCGGAAACACCGAATCGGCCGTCATTTCCACAGGCGCGGTGCCGGCGAATTCGGACAGATCGAGTTCGACCGCTTGCGGCGCGCGCGAGAGATTGGCGACGCACAGAATGGACGGCTCGCCCGGCATCTCGCGCAGATACGCGAGGATCTTGCGATTCGCGGGCCGCAGAAAGCGGATCGTGCCGCGCCCGAACGCCTGCTTCGAGCGGCGCGTGGCGAGCATGCGGCGCGTCCAGTTGAGCAGCGAATGCGGATCGCGGCTTTGCGCTTCCACGTTGATCGCATCGTAGCCGTAGAGCGAGCCCATCAGCGGCGGCAGCACGAGCTGTTCGGGATCGGCGCGCGAAAAACCGCCGTTGCGATCCGACGACCACTGCATCGGCGTGCGCACGCCGTCGCGGTCGCCGAGGTGAATGTTGTCGCCCATGCCGAGTTCGTCGCCGTAATAGATCACGGGCGTGCCGGGCATCGAGAGCAGCAGCGAATTGATCAGTTCGATGCGGCGGCGGTCGCGTTCCATGAGCGGCGCGAGACGGCGACGAATGCCGAGATTCAGCCGCGCGCGACGGTCGCTCGCATAGGTGTTCCAGAGATAGTCGCGCTCGGAATCGGTGACCATTTCGAGCGTGAGTTCATCGTGATTGCGCAGGAAAATCGCCCACTGGCAACTGGGCAGCAGATCCGGCGTCTGCTTCATGATGTCGATGATCGGAAAGCGGTCCTCGCTCGCGATCGCCATGTACAGACGCGGCATCAGCGGAAAGTGGAACGCCATGTGGCATTCGTCTTCGTTGCCGAAATATTCCTGCACGTCCTCGGGCCATTGATTCGCTTCGGCGAGCAGCATCCGATTGGGATAATGCTCGTCGATGGTCGCGCGAATCTTCTTCAGAATCGCGTGCGTTTCGGGCAGGTTCTCGTTGTTGGTGCCTTCGCGTTCGACCAGATACGGCACGGCGTCGAGCCGCAATCCGTCGATCCCCATGTCGAGCCAGAAGCGCATCACCTGGAGCACTTCGCGCAGCACGGCGGGATTGTCGAAATTCAGGTCGGGCTGGTGCGAATAGAAACGGTGCCAGTAATACGCGCCCGCGACGGGATCGTGCGTCCAGTTCGACGGCTCCGTGTCGATGAAGATGATGCGCGTGCCCTGATAACGTTGATCGGTATCGGACCACACGTAGTAGTTGCGATGATTCGAGCCGGGCTTCGCGCGCTGCGCGCGCTGAAACCACGGATGCTGATCCGAGGTGTGATTGATGACCAGTTCGGTGATTACGCGCATGCCGCGCGCGTGCGCTTCCTGAATGAAGCGGCGCACGTCGGCGAGCTGGCCGTAGTCGGGATGCACGTTGCGATAGTCGGCGATGTCGTAGCCGTCGTCGCGGCGCGGCGACGGATAGAACGGCAGCAGCCAGATCGCGGTCACGCCGAGCGAGGCGATGTAATCGAGCTTGGAAAGCAGGCCCGCGAAATCGCCCACGCCGTCGTTGTTCGCATCGAAGAACGACTTCACGTGCACCTGATAGATCACCGCATCCTTGTACCAGTGCGGGTCGTCGGAGAGCGGCGAGGGCTTGCCGCGCTTTTGCGTGGCGTGCGCCCGATGGCCGTGCTCGTCGTCGTGCTGCGCGGTCGGGTCCGAGACCGGCGCGGCGTCCGGATTCGGCGGCGCCTCGTGCGAAGCGGGATCGCGTTTCATGTGGCTCCTCCGGGAGGGAAGTCCGCGTTGAATTCGGGGTGGCCTTCGACCGGTTCGTCGAGTGCGTCGGGCGGGGTGTCGCGCGGCAGACCGTCGATCGGCGCGATGCGCCAGATCGCGAACGGCCGCGCGTGCGGATCGAGCCGCACGTGCTGCCAGCGGCTTTGCCATTCGAAGCGCTCGCCGCTCATTTCGTCGACGACCGCGAGCCGCGCGTGATCGTCGATCTGCCAGGCCTGGAAGGTGTCCCAGGACAGTTCGATATCGGCGCCTTGCTCGTTCCACGGGTCGAGGTTGATCGCGACGACAATCACGTTGTCGCGCGCCGGCGTGGCCTTTTCGAAGCACAGCACGTTGTCGTTGTGCGCGCCGAGGAAGGTGATGCCCAGATGCGATTGCAGCGCGGGATTCGCGCGCCGGATGCGATTGAGCGACGCGATTTCCGCCACGATATTGCCGGGCCGGTTCCAGTCCCACGCACGCAGCTGATACTTTTCGGAATCCAGATATTCTTCGCTGTTGGGCAGCGGCCGCGCTTCGCACAATTCAAAGCCGCTATACACGCCCCACAATCCCGAGAGCAGCGCGGCGAGCGCGGCGCGGATCAGGTGGATCGAACGCGCGCCGCTTTGCAGATAGCGCGGGTTGATATCGGGCGTGTTGACGAAGAAGTTGGGCCGGTAGAAGTCGCGCACTTCGCTCTGCGTGAGTTCGGTCAGATAGTCGATGAACTCGCGCTTCGATTCGCGCCACGTGAAGTATGTGTACGACTGCGAAAAGCCGATCTTCGCGAGCCGGTACATGAGGCGCGGACGCGTGAAGGCTTCGGAGAGGAAGATCACGTCGGGATGGCGCGCGCGCACGTCGGCGATCATCCATTCCCAGAACGGCAGCGGTTTCGTATGCGGATTGTCCACGCGGAAAATGCGCACGCCCGCATCGACCCAGAACAGGATCACGTCGCGCAGCGCGAGCCATAGTTCGGGCTTGGCGTCGTGCGCGTAGAACTCGGGATTGACGATGTCCTGATACTTCTTCGGTGGATTTTCGGCGTAGCGCAGCGTGCCGTCGGGACGCCACGCGAACCAGCCCGGATGCGCCTTCAGCCACGGATGGTCGGGCGAGCATTGAATCGCGAAATCGAGTGCGATTTCGAGGCCGTGCGCGTGCGCCGCGTTGAGCATGCGGCAGAAGTCTTCCAGCGTGCCCAGTTCCGGATGCACGGCGGTGTGGCCGCCTTCGGCCGCGCCGATCGCGTACGGGCTGCCGACGTCGCCGGGCTGCGCGTTCAGCGCGTTGTTGCGGCCCTTGCGGTTCGCGAGCCCAATTGGATGGATCGGCGGGAAATACAGCACGTCGAAACCCATGTCGCGGATGCGCGGCATTTTCGCGATCACGTCGTCGAAGGTGCCGTGGCGCGTTTCGTCGTCGCTCATCGAACGCGGGAAGATCTCGTACCAGCTCGCGAAACGCGCAGCGGCGCGCTCGGCGTCCACGCGTTGCACCGTGGCGTCGCGCGAGAGGAACGGCCGGTGATTCGCGGCGCGCACGGCGGCGGCCGTGGCGGGCAAGGCCAGCAGCGCGCAGCGCGTGTCGGTGTCGGCGCTCACGAAGCGTTTGACGAGCGCGTCGAGCGCCGCACGGGTGTGCGCGTGCGCTTCGCTGTGATCGTCCGACGTGTCGGCGGTCGCGAGCACGAGCGCGAGCAGGCGGCTCGCTTCTTCGAGTTCGAGATCGACCGGCTGGTTGGCGTCGCGCTTCTTTTGCAGATGTACGGCGAGCGAGGCGAAGTCGTCGCGCCACGCGATCACGACGAATTCGTAACGTCCCACGCGTTCGAGCGGGAACGTGCCGCTCCAGAGGTCGGTGCCGGCGGGCGGCAGCGGTTTCATCGGCGATTCGTGCCAGGCGGTTTCGTCGGCGGCGCGCCAGAGGATCGCGGCGTCGATGCGGTCGTGGCCTTCCGCGAAAATCGCGGCGCGCACTTCGCATTGCTCGCCCACGATGCGTTTGGCGACGAAGCGTCCGTGATCGACGGACGGCCACACGCTTTCGATCGCGATGCGCGGCGCGGCGATCGCTTCGATCACGCTCTTGTGGCCGCTCGTCGGCGACTTCGCGAGGTCCTCGGGCGGCGCGAGCGCGACGAGCGGCGTCGCCAGCGCGCGGAACATCCAGCACGCGCCCGCGGGCAGCGTGAACGTCGGGGGAATCGCGCTCGCGTCGCGCGGCGAGCGTTCGCGCACGCCGCGCAGCGACTGCGCGTCGAGCGGCTCGAAGCGCGTGAAGCCGCCGGGCGCGCCCGCCAGCAGGTGCGCCATGTTCACGCGCACCGGCGCGGCGAGCGCGGGATTCACGAGCGTGAGGAGCGCTTCGCCTGCGTCGCGGAGATCGGCGTGATCGCCGCGCAGCAACGCGGCGACCGGCGCGCCGGGGCCGTTGAGCGCGCGCAGTTCGCCCTTGGTCTGAAGGATGAGGGTTTCGCGCTGTAAGGCGTTCGCGTGCGCGATGTCGGCCGAGAGATCGAACGGTCCGCGTGCTTTCATCTCCTGCCAGCTCAGCGCTGGTTCGCGTGCACCGTAATCGTGCGCGTGCGGACCGCCGTGGCCACTGGCTTCTTCCACGCCGTATTCGAAGCCCATCGGCACGAGCCAGCCGGTGCCCGTGGCCGCCGCCGTGCGCAACATGCGCCGGTAGGCGCGCTCGACCGCGCGCGCGTCGGTGGCGCCGTCGAGATCGTGGATGAAGCGCGTGCCGTACGGCGCTTCGGGAAACGCGATCGGCGAGCCCACGCGGCGCACCACCTCGTGCTCCTCGACCATCCAGCTCGACGAGAAGTCCCACCAGCGCAGCGAGGTGAACGCGGCGTCGAAGCCCGCGTGTTCGAGTTGCGCGATGGCGTCGCGCGCGAGGCCTGGCGTGGCGGCGAGCCAGCGCGTTTGCGGACGGCTCGCGCGCACGCCGTCGAAGATCGCGCGCAGCACGTTGGCGGGCACGCGATGCGGCGAGTCGATGCGAAAGCCGCCGAGGCCCGCATCGGCGAGCCGCGTGGCGAACTGCGTCCACCAGACCGCGAGCGGCGCGCCCGCGCGTTCGAAATCGGCATAGGCGACGTTCGCGTCGCGATGGCCGTGGCGCGGATCGAGCCGCGCGTCCTCGGGCTCGAACGGATGAAACCATTCCGGATGCCCGGCATAGAGCGCGCCGTCGGCGGCCGCGCGGTCGAGCGTCAGATCGGCGAGCAGCGTGAGGCCGCGTTCGCGCGCGGCGCTCGCGAGCCGGCGCACGGCGTCCAGCACCGGCTCCGGCGAACCGAACGCGGGATGCAGACGTTGATGATCGGCGACGATGCGGTCGTCGCCCGAGCGGCCTGGCGCGAACAGGGCGCCGATCAGGACATGATCGAAGCCCAGTGAGGCCGCATGCGCGAAATGCGCGGGCCACGCGTCGAGCGGCCCGGCAAGGACGGAATGGACGAAGTAGATCCGCGGCGCATAGGCGTGAGGAGGTTCCATCGGTCGTATTCCAGATACGTCGGACAGCGTGGATGCAGGGCCGAAATACCACCGGATGCGATCACGTTGCCCGTGGGCTGCCGGGGCGGGCCGCGCGGGGCCGGGCGATGGCGCGTGTCCTGTTCAATGTAGTGCAAGAGCAGGCCGGAACCAAAGCGTCGGCGACGCGCGGCGACTTGATGCGGGATTCAGCAAGGCATGTGCCTGTGACGCGCGATCGCCGCGCCGCCAAGCCGGCTGGCGGCGACGCCGGTTTCCTGCGCGGCGGCGCGCGCGCCGCGCGTGCATCGATTGCGCGCCAATGCGCACCGATTGCGCATGGATTGCGCAGGGATTGCAATCGATGCCGGTCTAGTTCCCCACCATGCTCGCCGCGATGTTCACGCACAGCCCGAGCACGGCGACGTTGAAGTAGAACGACAGAATCGATTGCGCGAGCACGCTGCGCCGCGCGCTGCGTCCGCGCAGGCCGACATCGGCGGTTTGCGAAGCGCAGGCGATCGTGAAGGAAAAATACAGGAAGTCCCAATAATCCGGCTGGAGTTTGGCGTCGGGGAACGCGAGCGCGGGCGATTCGCGATCGGAGCCGTAATACACGCGCGCGTAATGCAGCGTGAATAGGGTGGGAATCAGGAACCACGCGCCAATCAGCGTGAAGCCCGTGAGCAGCGAGTGCAGCACCTTCGAGGCCGTGTGCAGGTCCTTGGACGAGCCGAGTTCGAGCACGATCGCGACGATGCTGGCCACCGTCGCCGTACACAGCAGGATGAGCACCGTGCCCGCGTTCTGATCCTCGCGCTGCGCGTTGCGGCGCACGCTGGTTTCGTCGGTGCGCATCATGTGAATCCAGATCAGCACGAGGTAGGTCCAGATCGCCACGTCCCAGCCGACCAGCACGCGCGCCACCGGCTGGATCGACGCGGGCACGAGCGCGCCGATCAGCACGCCCAGCACGAGGCCGATCATCATGTGCGGGCGATTACGCAAAACTTGCGGATAGACCTTCATTGGCATCGATGCCCTGATGAATGTGCGGGGAATACGCGCGGTGTTGCCGCGATTCTAACCAGGCGCGCGTCGCGCTGTGATCTCGTGGATCGCGGCCAGGGTGCGCCGACGCGGGACGGGCTGGCAGACGGACGGCATCACGCCCGACCGTGCGCGAAGGCGGGCGAAAAAAAGCGCCAGGAAACGATAATTGGCGCGCATACATCGCGCGCGCCTGGCGCTATGATGAAAAGATGACGCCCACTCTCGCCACCGAAGTTCAGCATCACGCCAGCAACGAGGCCGGCCGCGACTTTGTCGTGGGCGACCTGCACGGCTGCGTGGATGCCTTGCGCTTCCTGCTGCGCGAAGTGAATTTCGACGCCACGACCGATCGCCTGTTTTCGGTCGGCGACCTGATCGATCGCGGCGAGCAGTGCGAAGAGGCGCTCACGCTGCTCGACAAGCCGTGGTTTTACGCCGTGCTCGGCAATCACGAAGACGCGTTGTGCGCGGTCGTCGAAGGGCGGCTGCCGCGCCATCAGTGGTACGGCATTGGCGGCGGCTGGGCGCAGCACGTGCCGGAACGCGTGCTGGCGCTGTACGCGAAGCGCCTGCGCCAGTTGCCGCTGGTGCGCACGGTCGGCGAGGGCGGCGCGCGTTTTAACGTGCTGCACGCGGAATTTTTCGGCGACGACACCGAACTCGACGCCGGCCAGTTCAACGAGCACGTGCGCGAGCGCATGCTCTGGGGCCGCGAACTCGCCTTCAACGCGGGCACGCCCGCGAGTCTCGCGCTTTCGCTGACTTACTGCGGCCATACGCCGATGCGCGAGCCGCGCCAGATCGGCTCGCAGATGTATATCGACACGGGCGCCTACATCGCCGAAGGACGGCTCACGATGGTCGAGGCGCTGTCGCTGCGCAACTGGTCGGTGTCGACCCAGGCGGCGCGCGAGCAGGGCGCGGCGGCGTTGGCGCTGCCCTGAATTCGCCTCGTCGATCCATCTTGCGGGCGCTCAGCCCGCGCCCAGACTCGAAGCCAGCAATTGCAGCGTCGCCGCCGAGCGCGGATCACGCACGCGCGAAAACAGCGACACGCGCGAAACCGGCAGCGGCGGCAGACCGAACTTCGCGCCCACGTCGACGAGCGTGCGCGGCGCCACGCGCCGGGCCAGCGCCGATACCGCCAGTCCTGCCTCCAGCGCCGCGCCGACGGCCGCCACGCCGCCGCCCACGAACACCTCGTTCCACGCGATATCGGCCGCATCGAGCGCCGCGATCGCGGCCGCGCGTACGGCGCAGGGACCGGCGAGCAGCGCGAGCGGCAGCGGCGTGCCGGGCGACCACGGACATTCCGGCGCGGCGAGCCAGACGAGCGGCTCCTCGAACAGCGTGCGGGCGTCGCCGCGCGGCGCTTCGTCGGCTTCCTGACGCACGATTACCGCGTCGAGCCGCCGCTCGTCGAATTGCGTCAGCAACTGCGCGCTCAGACCGAGATGCAGCGCGATCACGAGGCCGGGATCGTGCGCGCGCAACAGCGCAAGCTGGCGCGCGAGCTGCGCGTCGGCGACATGCTCGCTGAGGCCGAGCGTCAGCCGCCGCGCGTCGCCGCTGAGCGTGCCGAGCGCGCGCTCGTGCGCGCCCAGCAGATCGCGCGCGGGACCCAGGAACGCGTGACCGTCGGGCGCGAGCCGCACCACGCGCGGCGTGCGTTCGAGCAACTGGCGGCCCAGATGGCTTTCGAGCCGCTTGAGCTTGAGGCTCACGGCGGATTGCGTGGTGTCGAGCGCGTCGGCCGCGCGCGTGAAGCTGCGCAATTCGGCGACCAGAACGAAGGCGCGCACGGCGTCGAGATCGAGTGGTTTCATTTCAAACGTAAATGGATGAAATATGGAGTGATATCTTTTTATTATGATAGACGGCGACTAAGCTGATGTCATGTCGAACGTGACGGTGCGAGTGGTTCGCACCGTTGCCACCGACGCAGGTTCCCACTGACCTCGAAGGAGACTGACATGCCGTTCACCCGAATCGCCGTGCGCGCCGGCAAGCCCGCAACCTATCGCAAAGCCTTGATGCAGGGCGTGCATCTCGCGCTGATGGAAGTGTTCAAGGCGCCTGAGGACGACCAGTTCATGATCGTCACCGAGCACGATGCCGATAATTTCGTGTTCGGCCGCCACTACCTCGACATCGAACGCAGCGACGACATCGTGATGATCCAGATTGCCGTGAGCAATACGCGCGGGCAGGATCAGAAGAAAGCGCTGTTCGCGCAGATCGCGGAAAACCTCGCGCGCGATCCGGGCGTGCGGCGCGAAGATGTGTTCATCAATCTCGTCGATGTCGCGCGGGAGAACTGGTCGTTTGGGAACGGGGCGGCGCAGTATGCGACGTAGGCGTCGCACTACGCGCCAAAGAAAAACGCGCCGCAGTTTCCCGCGGCGCGTTCCTGGCTGGCCTCTCGACCGAGACAACCCCTCAAACCCTCAAAGCGCCCGACTCACCAGCAACGGATCGACCGTCCCAATCGACTCGGTTTCGCGGCTCGCATACGGCAGTTTGTGCAGCACGTAGCGCATGGCGTTCAGACGCGCGCGTTTCTTGCAATCGGAGCGCACGACGGTCCAGGGCGCGTCTGCCGTATCGGTTTGCGAGAACATCGCTTCCTTGGCTTGCGTGTACTCGTCCCATTTGTCGAGCGAGGCGAGATCGACGGGGCTGAGTTTCCACTGCTTGAGCGGATGCACGCGGCGCTCCTTGAAACGGCGGCGCTGCTCGGACTGACTTACCGAAAACCAGAACTTGATCAGGTGAATGCCGCTGCGGATCAACTGCCGCTCGAACTCCGGAACCTGCTGCATGAAGTCGGTGTATTCGGCGGGCGAGCAAAAGCCCATCACGCGCTCGACGCCGGCGCGGTTATACCAGGAGCGATCGAACAGCACGATTTCGCCCGCCGAAGGCAGATGCTGCACGTAGCGCTGAAAATACCACTGGCCCCGCTCGACCTCGGTGGGTTTTTCGAGCGCGACCACGCGCGCGCCGCGCGGATTCAGATGCTCCATGAAGCGCTTGATCGCGCCGCCCTTGCCGGCGGCGTCGCGGCCTTCGAACAGGATGACGACGCGCTGGCCGGTCTCGCGCACCCACGCCTGGAGCTTCAGCAACTCGACCTGCAGTCGGTACTTTTGCCGCTCGTAAGCGCGACGCGACATGAGATTGCGATACGGATACTCGCCGTCGCGCCAGCCGCTCGAGAGTTCCTCGTCGGGATGACGCGCGCGCGGCTTGCGCCACTCGGCCGGCTGGCCTTCGAGGATGAGGCTGCGCAATTGCACGGCTTCGTCGGGCGACAGACCTTTCATCAGGGCGGCGATGGAGTCGAGCAGCGGCGCGGGCATGTCGACGCCGACTTCTGCGGCGTCGGTTTCGGCGCCGTTTGCATGGTTGCGCGCATCGCCATTGGCCGATGGCGGCGCAACGCCGTTGGCCACGACGAGATCGTGCATCGCGCCGGCGATGACCTGGGTCGCGGCTTCCACGGCGTCGTCGACGGTGCGGCGTTCCGCGCCGAGCGGCGTGAGTGCCGGTTGGCGCGCGGCGGGGCCGTCGTCATTGCGCGCGCTGCGGTTGCGGGCGCCTGCGGAAGCGGGCGTCAGCGAAGAAACGTTGGGAACGATTTTGGGCATAAGTCAGGTTCTCTCGACGGAAACGGTGAGCCGGTATCGATCCGACTGCATTGAACAGGCGCAACAGGTGAGACTCGCGAGGCGCGACGCGTGCGGCTTGCGCGACGTGTGCGAACGAAGCGTTCGGGAGTCCGCAAGGCGGCGCTGGAAAGCGCTGGACAACGCTTGATAGCGACAAAGCGTTGGATACCGCGAAGGACGGATGCCCGGGGCGGCAGGCGGTCGGCCGTTCGGGCGGCCAGGCCAGGTTGCGCCCGATGGCGTGCGCGTGTTGTCGGCGCTGGCCGCCGGGACACGGCTGCCAGCAACTGGCAACTGGCAACCGGTAACCGGCAACCGCGCGACACGCTGCCGGAGGCCGCCGCTTACGCGTCTGCTGCCTTGCGCAAAATCAGATAGAGCGAATCTTTGAGTTGCAGCTTTTCTTTCTTCAGTTGCTCGATGGCCATGCCATTCGCGGGCACGATGCCGGCTTCCATATTCTTGATTTGCTGGTCCAGATCGTTGTGGCGATTGAAGAGGCGGGCGAAATGATCGTCCTGAATCTTGAGGTGGGAGATAAGCTCGCGGAATTCGGGAAACACTCAACACTCCTTATGGAACGGAGAACATCGACAGGTTATGTAAGCATTGTTTCACCGTCGCGTTTTTGCGATTTTGACCGTTATCAAGTCGTACAAATCGTGTGAGTCAATCGGGGGATGCCGTCGGGCGCAGAGCGTACGGCGCGCGTGTAATATCAGGACAGCAGCGCCGCCGCCGCAGGATGCCGCTCCAATGACTGGCGACCTTGCTGCATGCCGTCCCCTCTGCCGCCCCACCTGCCGCCCACCGACAACTCGGAGCGTCAATGACCCGCGTTCTGGAAATCGTGCTCGACGTCGTGCGCGCCGCCCCACCAGCCGCTCCGGCCGCTCATGCCGACCGGTCCGCCGGATCTACCGCATCTTGCGCCTCGTCCACTGCGCCTCGTTCCGCTGTTTCGCCTGATGCGTCCGCTTCGCGCGGCTCGGCTCCCGGCGCATTCGCCGCTATCGTCAGCGCCGCGTTGCCGCAGCTCTGCGCGCTTGATGCCACCGATGCCACCGATGCAGGTGCGTCGATGCGCCGCGTCATGTTCGATCGGGGCGGCGCGCTCGCGCGGGGCGGCTGGCGGCTCGCCGTCGAGACGCGCGGCGCGGTGCATGGCGTGGTGGTGTCGCGTCGCCGCACGTTCACGCCGGGCCTCTGCATCGTCGAGCCGATTTTCGACGCGCCGCTCGAAGCCGAAGATATCGAGAGCGCACTGTTCGACGCCGCGCCCGCGCCCTTTCGCGAAGCGCTGGCGGCGGCGGGCGTACCGGAGCCGGTGGCGGCGCTCGCGGGCGAACGCCATGCGTGGCGCTGGACGCGCGAAGGCGTGAGCACCGAGGTCGTGCTCGATGCCGATGTGCGCGACGCACTCGCGCCCTCGCGCGAGGCCGAGGAACGGAATGCATTGCGCGAACTGCACGAACTGCACGAATTGCGCGTGAGCGTCGCGTGGGACGAGGGCGCCGACGCCGCACCGCTCGTCGATGCGCTGTTCGCCTGCGCGCACGACATCGTCGACGTGCTGCCGGCCTTCGTGCGTGTGACCGATGCGCTCGAGCGCGCGGCGGCGGGCTGCGCGGCGGGAGACGTCGCCGCCGTTCACGCCGATCCCGTCGATCTGCGCGGTGCGGCGACCGCCGAGGCCGCGCTGCTCGCGATTGGCGCGAACATCAGCGCCCAATGGTTCGGCAACGACGCGGGTGTGCGCGATTCGCCGAACACGGAGTTCATTCATCAGATGCGTGTGTCGCAGCGGCGACTGCGCACGGCGATGCGGATTTTTTCGCGTTGGCGCGACGCGGTCTGGAACACGCACATCGCGCCCGAGCTGAAATGGCTGGGCGGCCTGCTCGGCGAGGCGCGCGATCGCGATGTGTTCGTCGAATCGACGCTGCCCGCGCTCGCGGACGCCGACACCGAACCCGCGCGCTGGAACGAGCTGCGCGACGCGGCCGAAGCGCAACGCGCCGCCGCGCGTGCGCGCGTGCGCGAGGCGCTGGCGTCGCCGCGTTACGCCCACGCGGCGCTCGCGTGGCTTCAGTGGCTGGCGGCGCTGGCGCGTCGGTCCGGTGCGTCGAACGAGGACGGACGTTCGCTGTATCGGCATGCGAGGAAGCGCGTGCGGCGTTATTACGAGCGGCTCGCGCAGACGCAGAAGCTCACCGCCATCGACGAAGCCAGCCGCCATCGCGTGCGTATCGCCGCGAAATATCTGCGCTACACGCTCGAATTCTTCACGTCGATCACCTCGCGCCGCACGCGCACGCAGACCGCGCGCACGCTGTCGCGGCTGCAAAGCGTGCTCGGCGACGGCAACGACGCGGCCGTCGCGCTGCGCTATCTCGAACGCATGGATGCCGAGCCGTATCAGCTTGGTTTCGCGCGCGGCTGGTGCGAGGCGGTCAAGCGTTACACGGCGAAGGAGGGCGAGCGGCTGCTGCGCGAGTTGCCGCCGCCGAAGGTGTCGCGCGGCGCGTGACGCCTGGCGTCTGCCGCGGTACCTATAATCGACGCTCTATCCGAACTCTTTCCAGGTTGGCGCGATGAGCGATTTTCCTTCCCCGCCCGTTCCCGACGCTGACGCGCGCGAGCTGGGCGTCGGCGGCTCGGTGTGGTTCCAGGCGGGCGCGCAGATGCTCGGCGGTGCGGCGCGCATTGCGCTGCTGGCGGCGATTCGCGAGACCGGCTCGATCACGGGCGCGGCCAAGGCCGTCGGCATGAGCTACAAGGGCGCGTGGGACACCATCGACGCCATGAACAACCTCGCCGGCGAGACGCTCGTCGAGCGCGCGGCCGGCGGCAAGGGCGGCGGCGGCACGACGCTCACGCCGCGTGCGCTGCGCCTCATCGACACGTATCGCGCGATCGAACGCGAGCATCGCCGTTTCCTCGAACGCGCGGCGCAGGCCGTGAGCGAGCTGGGCGGCGCGCTGGAAGGCGCGAGCGGCGACCTCGCCGTGCTCGGGCGCTTCGGTCTGCGCACCAGCGCGCGCAATCAGCTTTACGGTGCGATTACGGCGCTCGTGCGCGGCGCCGTCAACGACGAGGTGTCGATCGCGCTGCCGGGCGGCCAGACGCTCGCCGCCATCGTCACGCGCGAGAGCGCCGAGTCGCTTGGGCTGGCCGTGGGCGCGGACGTGGTGGCGCTCGTGAAGGCGTCGTCGGTGCTGCTGGTGGCCGGTGGCGCGGACGGCGAGGCGGCGCGGCTCTCCACGCGCAATCGCCTGAGCGGGACGGTGAGCGCGCTGCGGCGCGGCGAGGTGAATGCGGAGGTGACGCTGGCGTTGCCGGGCGGCGTGGTGATCGCGGCGATCGTCACGGAGGCGAGCGTGGACGCGCTCGGACTGGAAGTGGGCGTGGCCGCGACGGCCGCGTTCAAGGCGTCGAGCGTGCTGCTGGGCGTGGCCGGATAGCGTGGTTTGGCGGTGGCTTGAGCTGGCTTCGAGCCGGTTTCGAGCCGGTTTCGAGCGCGCCTTCGCGCGAGCGCCGCAGCCGCGTACGCCCGATGCGGACTCAGGCGACGCGTTGCAGCGTCGGCGTGAGCGTGTCGCGGGTTTGCGAGACCGGCGCGTTCGGCGTACCGGGCGCGAGCCTGTTGCGATTGGCTTTCCACTTGGCGCGCACGTACGGCTGATTGTGCCCCGATACCGTGAGCGCCAGATTCGTCACCCAACGGTGCGTGGGCACGCGCACGTCGTGCACGGCGAATGCGAGCACGGCCAGACTCAGCGTGACCACGGCGGCCGAAATGCGCGTGGACGGCGTCTTCCACCAATAGACCACGAAGGCAAGCGCGGTGAGCGCGCCGACGATGCAGCCCGTCACGGCTTCGGACGGCGAGTGCGCGACCAGCACCACGCGCGACGTCCCGACCGCGATGCCCACCGCGAGCCCGATCGCCACGCCCGTGGCGCGTAGCGCCGTGCGGCTGCCTTGCAGCATCAGGAAAAAGGCGACCGGATAGACCGCCGTGGAGAGCATGGCGTGTCCGCTCAGGCCCGTGAAGTCGTAGGAACGCACGCCCACGCCCCAGCCCAAAAACGCGATCTTCGTGACGGTGACGAGTCCGATTGACGCACCCAGCAGCAGCAGCCAGCTCGCCGCCATGCGCCATGAATAGCCGGTGAGCAGCCACAGCGCGATCCCGAGCGCGAGCGGCAACGTCAGGCCTGCGCCGCCGAGGTTGGTGATCGAGATCCAGAGGTGTGCGGGTAAGTCGGGCATGGCATGGCGCCGTGACGCGGGCGTTAGAGGGTATCCATTGTTTAACGCGCAAGCGGCCGGGTAGGCCGACATGGCGTTGCGTGATCTTCCAGTATAGCGGCGTCGCGAAATGAGCCGGTGCGGTGCACTGCACGAAAGTGCCCGATCGGTGCGGCCAGACAGCCGGATGAGCATTTCTGCAGGCAGCGCGGAATGGTGTTATTGTGCATCGCACAACGAATCGCCGTGGCAAATCGCCTCGGGTGTTCGACCCCCTTTCACGAGGCCGCTGATGACGAAGAATCTGACGAAGCTATGGGCGGGTGGCATGCAGCGTCTGCTCGCCATCCAGAAACGCGCCGCCCGCGAGGCGTTGCGAGAAGCCGGCGTGCATGCGCCGGATGTGCAGACCATGTGGCGCGACGCCCAGCATGCCGCGCATGCCGCAGGCGAAGCGGTGGCGCGCGCGGTGCACGTGGCGCAGTCGCCCGCGCCCGCGCGGCCGCCGGTGCGTGAATCGCGCGTCGGGCCGCGTGCTGCGGCGTGGGCGGCGGGCGAATGGCACCGCGACGAGTATCTCGCCAAAAGCATGACGCGGCCGCTCGCCTACGGCTTGTATCTCCCGCCAGGCCTCGACACGAAGGGCATGCCGCTCGTGGTCATGCTGCACGGCTGTAAACAGACGATGGATTCGTTCGCGGAAGGCACGCGCATGAATCTGCTGGCCGACAAGCACGGTTTCGCCGTGCTGTATCCAGAGCAATCGGCGCAGGCGCACCCGCATCAGTGCTGGCACTGGTATGACGCGCGTCAGCCCGCAGGCGGCGGCGAGGTGACGGCGATCATCTCGCTCGTCGATTCGCTCGCGCAGCGCCACGGTTTCGACCGTTCGCGCGTCTATCTGGCGGGTCTGTCCGCGGGCGCGGGGCTGGCATCGATGCTGGCGGTGCGTGCGCCGGGCCGCTTCGCGGCGGTGGCGCTGCATTCGGGGCCGGCGTTCGGCGAGGCGCGCTCGGGCGTCTCCGCGCTCGACGTGATGCGGCGCGGGCTGCACCACGATCCCGTCGAACTCGTTGAAGAGCAACTGGCAGGCCGTCCGTATCCGGGCATGCCCGCGCTGATTGTGCAGGGCGACGCCGACGCGGTAGTCGCGCCGGTCAATGCGGAGCAACTCGCGGTGCAATTTCTGCGTCTGAACAATCTGGCCGATGCGCATGGCGTGCGCCAGGGCGTCGTGTCGCACGAAAGCGAGGGCGACGGCTACACGCTCCACGACTACGCGCGCGACGGCGCGAGCGTGGTGCGGCTGTGCCGCGTGAACACACTCGATCACGCCTGGAGCGGCGGCGACGACAGCGTGCCGTTCCACTCGTCAGCAGGCCCGGACGCCAGCGCGATGATCTGGGACTTTTTCGAATCCAGGCGCCGCGATGCCGTAAGCGACGATTACTACGAAGACGGCGAACTGGCCCAAGACGCGGGCTGATCCGGGCAATTCGTTGAACAGATGCGACAATCCGTGTCACATTCAGGGTTTACCCTAGTCAGGGTTTTCCCTATAATGGCTCTATTCCTTCCGCGGGCATGTGCCCAATTATCGGAGCCAGACCATGTACCTGATCAGCCGCCTCTTCCTGTTCCTCACGAAATCCGCCGAAACTTCGCGCAAAGAGCGTGAAGAAGCCTATCTGTCTGAATCGGCCGACATCTATGACCTGGAATTCCGCATGCGCAAGCTCGATCGCGAGAAGACCGGCCGTCAACCGTCGTGGATGAACCACTACGGCTAAGCCAGTCGGCAGTGCGTTAGTAGTCTGAAAAGCAAACAGGGCGCACCATGGCGCCCCGCAGGTGTGACCAGCCGCATCGCGCGGCCAGCGTCAACGTCCCGAACCGGTCGAATTCGACGAATCGGGCAGATCGGCGGCCGGTTTTTCCTGTACGCCGTAGCAGCCGCGGTAGGTCGCGTAGAACGAGCAGTAAAGCATCGTCGTGACCAGAATGAGCGCCGGCATCAGGATGGCCAGCGCGAAGTCGCCGGCGCCCAGCGCGCGCAGCAGCGTCGACAGTCCCAGCGACACCCCGATCGACACGGCCGACCACAGCGCGCCGTACACCACGAACGCCCCCTTGTTGCGCCAGCAGCTCACGATGCTGAAGAAAATCGCCTTGACTGGCGGCACGTCGTGCCAGGCGGTCAGCACCGGCGCGAACCAGAACATCATCGACACCGGCACGTAGGCCGCCAGCGAGGCGAGCACGGCGAGCGGTATGTTGCTGTTCTCGATTGTTTCGGTGTCGAGGTTGCCGCCGAGCGTCATGAGGCGCAGCAGCGTCCCGCCGTCCACGAGCGCCGATGCCGCGAGCACCAGCGTCATCGCTACGACGTAAATCCCGCCCAGCACGAACAGATGCTTCGTGACCGTTTGCCCGTACGAGCGGAAGCCGTCGACGAGGATGGTCGGGAACACCGGTTTGCCCGCGATGGTGTCGCGGCACGCGGCCATGAAACCCACGGCGATGCCCGGCACGAAGATGAGCGGCAGCACGCCGCCGATCACCGGTACCGCGGAGATGAGCGTCATCGCGAGCAGATACGCGAAGAACAGCGTGAGAAAGGCGAGCGGATTGCGGCGGAACAGCCAGATGCCCTGGCGGAACCACACATAGCCCTGTTTCGCGGGGACTTCGATCAGTTGCATGAACGGTGAGCGTGTGCGTGAAGAGCGTCGGGCACGCCGGCGCGGCGCGCGCGCAGGATGCGCTCGAAATGGCCCGGATCGTGCGGCTTGAGCAGCTCGGCCGAGCGCGGCAGGTAAAAATCATACAGGCGCGAGACCCAGAAGCGGTACGCGCCCGCGCGCAGCATGTCGGCCCAGTGGCGGTTTTCCTCGGGCGTGAACGGCCGCACGGTCTGGTAGGCGCGCAGCAGTGCCTCGGCGCGCGCGATGTCGAGTTCGCCGGTCGCGAGGTCCACGCACCAGTCGTTCACGGTGACGGCGACGTCGAACACCCACTTGTCGCAGCCCGCGAAATAGAAGTCGAAGAAGCCGCCGAGGCGCACCGTGTGGCCCGTTTCCGGGCTGGCGTGCGCGAACAGGGCATTGTCGCGGAACAGGTCGCAATGGCAGGCGCCGCCGGGCAGCGCGGCGTAGTCGTCGCTGGCGAAGAACTGCTGCTGATGCGCCAGCTCGCTTTCGAGCAGTTCGCGCTGCGCGCCGTCGAGGAACGGTGCGACCGTCGGCACCGTTTCTTCCCACCACGGCAGGCTGCGCAGATTCGGCTGGTCGCCGCTGAAGTCGCGGCCCGCGAGGTGCAGGCGCGCCAGCATCTGGCCCACTTCGGTGCAATGCTCGACGCCGGGCGCGAGTTCGGGCGCGCCGTCGAGCTTCGTGACGATGGCCGCGGGTTTGCCGTGCAGCAGACCGAATAGCGCGCCGTCCTTGCGCGGCATCGGGTCGGGCACCGGCACGCGGTGCGAGGCCAGATGGCGCATCAGATCCAGATAGAACGGCAGTTGCTGCGCCGTGAGCTTTTCGAAGATCGTCAGGACGTATTCGCCGCGCGTCGTCGTCAGAAAGAAATTGCTGTTTTCAATGCCGGACTGGATGCCGCGAAAATCGACCACGTCGCCAAGATCGTAGTCGTGCAGCCAATGGGCAAGCTGGGTGTCGGTGACAGCGGTGAAGACGGCCATGCCTGAGGTCGTGAGGTGTTCGTAATCGGGGCCCGGTTCGCGGACGTGGCCGCTCGCGCCAGAGTAGCTTCAGGGGCGGCGTGCCGGGCGGGAGGCGGCGCGGACAGCGCACGCCGCCCGCGCGCGAAGGGACGTATCAGTAATGCAGGTTGATCGACGGCAGGCGCGTGCTGGCCTGGCCGTTCTGGCGGACTTGCGGCGAGGTGTCGGGGTTCGAGCTCATCGTGTAATGCGTGCCGAAGTTCGAATGCACGTTGATCTCGACGGGCTTGCCCTTGTCGCGGTATTCGGTGATTTCGGTGCCGGTCGGGCTCACTTCATGAAAGCTCGGCGTGCGCGGCACGTCATTGATGTCGACCTTCGAGCTGACGCGCGCAGCCGGACGGTTGATCTTCTCCAGATTAGGCAAGCCGGCCCGTTCGTTCTCGGACTGGGCAGGCTGGGCGGACTGGGCCTCGACGGCGGTCTGGGCGTCGTCGGCCGGCGCAGCCATGGCGAACCCGCTGAACGCGAGCGTCGCCGCGACGGCGGCTAGAAGGTGCGACTTCATTGTGATTCTCCTGTTGACCAGACCTGGCAGGTCAACGCCGTAATCTGGTCCCGGCACAGACCGGGATCCTCCAATTCTAGCAAATTCGCGCCTCGATTCGCGTGTCGGTCCGCGCCGGCGGGGCGGTCCGCGTCCCCGCGCGGCGGGGGCTCGCGCAGCGATGAAGAATCTCCCGTTTGCGCACAGGGCGATGTCAGATTGTCCTGCTTCCGTGCTAATGTCGTTGAAACGAACCAGGGCAAACGACAATGAAAAACGACATCAACGGGCGGGCCTTCATGACGCCACCACACGACTTTCCCGTCGAAGCCTTCGAAGACGCCGCCGACGCCGTGGCGCGCCTCGCGGCCATCTACGAAGCGAATACCTCGTTCCTGCGCGATGCCTTCGCGCGCTACCGCCGCGGAGAGGCATTCGAGCGGCGCGTGCGCGCATGCTATCCGTTCGTGTGCATTCGCACGGCCGTCAATACGCATATTGACTCGCGGCGCTCGTACGGTTTCGTGGCCGGCCCCGGCGAATTCGAAACCACCATCACGCGCCCGGACCTGTTCGGCAACTACTATCGCGAACAATTGCGATTGCTCGCGAAGAACCATCATGTGTCGATCGAAGTGGGCGTTTCGCAGCAGCCCATTCCCATTCACTTCGCGTTCGCCGAAGGCATCCACCTCGAAGGCGATCTCGACCGCGAGCGCCTGTTCGCGATGCGCGACGTATTCGACACGCCCGACCTCGCGGAACTCGATGACCGCATCGTGAACGGCACCTACGAACCGGCGCCCGGCGAGCCGTTTCCGCTGGCGCTCTTCACGGCGCCGCGCGTGGACTTCTCGCTGCATCGCCTGAAGCACTACACGGCCACGGCGCCCACGCACTTCCAGAACTACGTGCTTTATACGAACTATCAGTTCTATATCGACGAGTTCGTGAAGCTGGGCCGCGCCATGATGGCGCGCACCGACGACGCCGATCTGCGCAACTATCGCAGCGAATACACCTCCTTTGTCGAACCCGGCGACGTGGTTACGTACAACGCGAATCTCGGCGAACAGGATGTCGAGGGCACTACGCCCGCGCGTCTGCCGCAGATGCCCGCGTATCACCTCAAGCGCGCGGACGGCAGCGGCATCACGATGGTGAACATCGGCGTGGGGCCGTCGAATGCGAAGACGATCACCGATCACATCGCGGTGCTGCGTCCGCACGCCTGGATCATGCTGGGCCACTGCGCGGGGCTTCGCAATACGCAGCGTCTCGGCGACTACGTGCTCGCGCACGGCTATGTGCGTGAGGATCACGTGCTCGATGCCGACCTGCCGCTCTGGGTGCCGATTCCCGCGCTCGCCGAAGTGCAGGTGGCGCTCGAACGCGCGGTTGCTCAGGTCACGCAGCTCGACGGCGTGGAACTCAAGCGCGTGATGCGCACGGGCACGGTGGCGAGTGTGGACAACCGCAACTGGGAACTGCGCGATCATCGCGAACCGGTACAGCGCCTGTCGCAAAGCCGTGCAATCGCGCTCGATATGGAAAGCGCAACGATTGCTGCGAACGGCTTCCGTTTCCGCGTGCCGTACGGCACCTTGCTGTGCGTGTCGGACAAGCCGCTGCACGGCGAACTGAAGCTGCCCGGCATGGCCGATTCGTTCTATCGCGCGCAGGTCGATCAGCATTTGCAGATTGGCGTGCTGGCGATGGAGATCCTGCGCACGAACGGCTTGCACAAGCTCCATAGTCGCAAGCTGCGCAGCTTCGCGGAAGTGGCGTTCCAGTAACGACGCGATTCGGCGGCGGGTGTCTGTGCGCGATGCGCGAATGCGTATCGCGCCACCCGCCGTTCACGCCGGCGCGGCATACATGACGTTTGCGGGCAGCCGCGCATAGCGACCGCCATCGATGCGGATAGCGAGGTCGCGCGCCTTCACGTTCATGCCGATACGCGTGAAGGGATCCACGGGAACCGCTGTAGGTTGTCGATAGGACACGCGCCGCAGCGCCAACTCGGCGGCGTCCGCCTGAGCGAAGAGCGCGTTCATCCGGTCGACCGAGCATAGCCAGCGGTGCAGCGCATACGATCCGATGATGCCAACGACGATCGCCGCGGCCGGAATGCCGAACAGGACTTCTACGGGCCATTCATTCATTTTCTGTACCGCTCCAGGGTAATTTTGGACAAGGTGAGTAGCGTGGCCAGTGCGTAAGTTGCGCAACTCAGCTTGTGAGGGGTGCCCCATGTTTCTCCCGCACCGGGGCTGCCTTCGGGATGCAGGCTCAGCAGCCACATCGCAAAGATGCCGCACGATAAAACTAGCGCAAAGAAGGCAATGCCGTGATCGAGTATCCAGATCAAAGTATTCGCGCGGTTTCGACGTCGGGCGACGCAATTTCGACGCGCCCAGCGGCGGCGCGCGGCAAATCGCGCGAACGAAGGCGCGGGCGGTAAGGGCTGCAATTGAGGGCGCGTGAACGCGAGATTCATGCACGGCAGCACCATGGCGAGCGCAGCGGCCATCATCGCCGGCGTGAAGAATTCCAGCGCGTGACACGCTTCGCGGCCGCGCAGCGCGCAGATCTCGTCGCGTAACTTGTATTCGATGAGGATGAGCGCGAGCGGCGCGATCACCACGATCGCGGTCACGAACAAATTCCAGCCGTATGTCCATGTGCGCGGCTCGAACGTCTGCGTCATCGTGCAGTCGGAATGCGGTTCCACCAATTCGTCACCTGCCGTCGCCTGTTGTCCTGCTCATCAATCTAGTCAGGCCGTGGCGCCGTGGCAGCGCGTGATGCATACGCGCAACACGCCGAGGCGGCGTGCTGTGCGTTCGTTCAAATCGCGTGCGGAAAAGGCGGGGAAAGCGGTGTAGCAAGCCGTTCGGCCAGTGGCGAATGCGCACGGCCGCCGTCCGCGTGCCGATGAGGCCACGCAAGTCTGCCGAACGGTCAACGCGCAAAAAAAGAGCCGCTCGTCAGCGGCCCGCGAATCGTGCCTGTGAAACGCACGAGTGAGACAAGTTTCACTCTAGGCGACGAATTGCTGCACTGCAAAATCAGCGCGCATAATCTTCAGAAGAAATCGTGACAAGCATTGCGCGGCGGGTGTTGGTCGTCGCGTTGCAATGCGGTGTCCGTCGATTCAAATCGCATTCCGAATCAATCCAGGGCCGCAGCATTGTGCCGCGTCACTGCCCGAATCCGGTCAGTCCGATCAGGCTGCCCGCCGCGAGCAGCCAGAGCGGATGGATCTTCGTGCGGAACGCCAGCGCGGCGCAAACGCCGGTGATCGCCCACGCGATCCACGTCGGGTCGGAGGCTTTGGCGATCAGTACGGCGCTCGCCGCGACGAGGCCCGCCGTGACCGGCACGAGTCCGCGCTGCGCGATGCGGCGCCACGGCCGGTCCTTGAAGCGGTCCCACGCGTGCAGCGCCGCGATCGTCACCAGCGACGACGGGCCGAACTTCGCGATCGAGGTCACCAGCATGCCCGCCCAGCCGGCCACGTGCCAGCCGACGAGCGTCACGATCATCATGTTCGGGCCCGGCGCGGCCTGCGCGAGTGCGAACAGCGCGCTGAATTCGCTGGCGGGCATCCAGTGATGCACCTCGACGACCTGGCGCTGCATTTCCGGCAGGATGGTGTTGCCGCCGCCGAAGGCGAGCAGCGAGAGCTGGCTGAAGATCGCGGCGAGCGCAACGAGTGTCGAGTTCATCGCGCACCACCTTCGCGACGCGCGGCGCGCGCGGCCAGTGCGACGCCGAGCGGCGTCAGCACGAGCATGGTCGGCAGTAGCGGCACGCGCAGCGCGGCGATGGCCACGAAGCCGAGTAGCGCGACGACCGCCGCCGACTTGTCGTGGCGCAGCGGCAGCACGATTTTCAGCGCCATCGACACGAGCAGCCCGGCCGCCGCCGCCGCGAGACCGACGAACAGATGGCGCACGTGCGGATCGTTTTGCGTGCGCTCGTAGAGCACGCCGAGCCCGACCACGACGATCGACGGTCCCGCGATCAGCCCGAGCAGTCCCGCGAGCGCGCCGCGCCAGCCGTGAAAGCGCATACCGATCGCCACCGAGAGGTTGATGACGTTGCCACCCGGCAGGAACTGGCACAAGCCGAGCAGATCGGTAAACTCCGCGCCGCTGAGCCAGCGTCTCTGCTCGACGATGGCGCGTCGCGCCAGCGGAAGCGCGCCGCCAAACGAAGTGAAGCCGAGACCAAGGAAGCCGAGGAAGATTTCGCGCACGCTCGGTTGGTGGAGCGCGTTCTGCGGCGCGGGCTCGTTGTGGTGGGGCGGATCGGCGGGATGTTTATGCATGCGGGAACCTCTGTGGCAAGCAGCGAGGGTAGCGCCGAATCGCTGTGCCACAAAACGATTTTTTAGCGCGTCTCTTGTGATCTAGAATCACAAGCATGTCCCGATCGCTTCCTCCCTTTCCGGCGCTGCGTGCGTTCGAAGCCGCCGCGCGGCATAACAGTTTCACGGCCGCCGCGGGCGAACTCCATGTGACTCACGGTGCCATCAGCCGCCAGGTTGCCGCACTCGAGGCGTGGGTGGGCGTGCAGGTGTTTCATCGGCACGGCAAGCGCGTCGCGCTCAACGAGCACGGTCGGCGCTATCTCGCGTCCGTTCAGGCCGCCTTCGACGACATCGCGCGCGCCACCGAGCAGTTGCGCGACACGGGCGCCGTGCGGGTGCTGCGCGTGAGTGCGCTGCCTACCTTCGCCATGAAATGGCTGCTGCCGCGTCTTTCGCAGTTTCAGCGGCTCGCGCCGAATGTCGAACTGCGTCTGTCGACGTCGAACGCGCCGGTCGAGACGCTCGCGGCGTTCGACGTCGCCGTGCGGCGCGGCCCGGCGCATTGGCGCGACTGTGCGAGCGGCCACTTTCTCGACGAAATGGAGTTGCCGGTCTGCAGTCCCACGCTGCTCAAGCGTGCGCCGATCCAGCACGCCGACGATCTCGCGCGCCACGTTTTGCTGCATTCGGATACGCGTCCGGATGCGTGGCGCGCGTGGCTCGCGGCGGCGGACGTGAAGGCGCGCTGCCGCAAGAAGCAGTCGTTCGATCACTTCTATCTGGCCTTGCAGGCGGCGGTCGATGGTCTGGGCGTCGCGCTCGGACCGCTGCCGCTGCTCGACGACGAACTGGCGTCGGGCCGGCTCGTCGCGCCGCTCGCGGGACCGCTGCTGGATGCGCGCGGCTATTGGTGGGTGGCGCGTCGCGAAGTGGCGGACGTGCCCGAAGTCGCGCAGTTCTGCGCGTGGCTGGAGGAGCAGGCGCGCGCGCAACCGGCGCAGATGGCGCAGGCCGTGACGGCGTGATGCGCATGTGCGCAAGCATGCGCAACATCGGCGCTTGCAAGCCTGAAGAAAGCCGCCGAAAGCCGCAGAAATAAAAACGGCGCGATGCCTTGCAGCGATCGCGCCTCGATAGCGATAAAGCGTTACGCCGCGCCACGCGGACCTCGGGAGGCCCGCGCGCCGTTGCGTCAAGCACGCTCCATCAAGCCATTACAGATAGAACATGCGGTCTTCGTCGGAGTCGCCGCGTGCGGGATGTTCCTTCTCCGCCTCCTCGCCGCTGTCCTCGTAGAACTTCAGCACCGCTTCGAGCACCTGGTCGGGGTCGTCGATCACCTGCATCAGATCCATGTCTTCCGGATTGATGAGGCCCATCGGCACGAGCGCCGAACGGAACCACGCGAGCAGGCCCGCCCAGAATTCCGCGCCCACCAGAATGATGGGGACGTGACGCGACTTGCGGGTCTGGATGAGCGTGAGCACTTCGGCCAGTTCGTCGAGCGTGCCGAAGCCGCCGGGCATGACGATGACCGCGTCCGAGTTCTTCACGAACGTGACTTTGCGCGTGAAGAAATGACGGAAGCGCAGCGAGATGTCCTGCCACTGATTGCCCGACTGCTCGTGCGGCAACTCGATGTTCAGACCCACCGACGGCGACTTGCCCGCGTGCGCGCCCTGGTTGGCCGCTTCCATGATGCCGGGACCGCCGCCGGAGATCACGGCGAAGCCCGCGTCGGACACTTTTCGCGCGATCGTGCTGGCCAGCTGGTAGTACTTCGAGTCGGGTTTCAGGCGCGCGGAGCCGTAGATGCTGACCGCTGGCCGGATCTCGGACAGGTATTCGGTCGCCTCGATAAACTCTGCCATAATCGTGAACATCTGCCACGATGCGCGCGCCTTCTTGGCCGTTGCGCGCTCTTGATCTGCGAGTGAACGCAGACTCGGAATCACTTTTCTCTTGTCCATAATGCCTGAAGAACTACGCGTGGAAACGAAGCTACAAACTGAGCTGGAAGGTAAGACCTTATTACTGGTCGACGGTTCTAGCTATCTCTATCGGGCCTTCCATGCAATGCCGGATCTGCGCGGTCCCGACGGCGAACCCACAGGCGCGCTTTACGGCATCATCAACATGCTGCGTCGAATGCGCAAGGACGTTACGGCAGAGTATAGCGCGTGCGTGTTCGATGCCAAGGGCAAGACGTTTCGCGACGACTGGTATCCGGAGTACAAGGCCAATCGTCCTTCCATGCCGGAACCGCTCGCAGCACAAATCGAGCCTATCCATACGGCGGTGCGCGCGCTCGGCTGGCCGCTGCTGATGGTCGACGGCGTGGAAGCCGACGACGTCATCGGCACGCTCGCGGCGCAGGCCGAAAAGCTCGGCATGAAGGTGATCGTTTCCACCGGCGACAAAGACCTCGCGCAGCTCGTGACCGAGCGCGTTACGCTCATCAACACGATGACGAACGAAACGCTCGACCGCGAAGGCGTGATCGCGAAGTTCGGCGTGCCGCCCGAGCGCATCATCGACTATCTCTCGCTGATCGGCGACACGGTCGACAACGTGCCCGGCGTGAACAAGTGCGGCCCGAAAACGGCCGTGAAGTGGCTCACGCAATACGATTCGCTCGACGGCGTGATTGCCCACGCGGACGAAATCAAGGGCGCCGTGGGCGGTTATCTGCGCGATGCGCTCGACTTCCTGCCGATGGCGAAAAAACTCGTCACCGTGGAGACGGCGTGCGATCTCGCTCCGCATCTGGAATCGATCGAAACGTCGCTCGCCACGCGCCCCGAAGCGCGCGAGGAACTGCGCGATATCTTCGCGCGTCACGGCTTCAAGACGTGGCTGCGCGAAGTGACCGAAGCGAGCCAGCAGAGCGAAACGGTGCCTGCCGCCACGCAAGGCGATGCGCCCGCGAAAGACGCGAACGTGCAGCCCGCCTTGTTCGTCGACGCGCCGCGTCACTACGAAACCCTTCAGACGTGGGAGCAGTTCGACGCCTGGCTCAAGAAGATCGAAGCCGCCGAACTCACCGCGTTCGATACCGAAACCACCGCGCTCGATCCGATGGTTGCGAAACTCGTCGGCATGTCGTTTTCGACGGAGCCTGGCGTGGCCGCGTATCTGCCGCTCGCGCATCGTGGCCCCGACGCGCCCGAGCAATTGCCGATCGACGAGGTGCTCGCGCGCTTGAAGCCGTGGCTCGAAAGCGCCCAGCACAAGAAAGTCGGCCAGCACATGAAGTACGACGAGCAGGTGCTCGCGAACTACGGCATCGAACTCGGCGGCGTCGAGCACGACACGCTGCTCGAATCGTACGTGCTCGAATCGCATCGCACGCACGACATGGACAGCCTCGCGCTGCGCCATCTCGGCATCAAGACGATCAAGTACGAAGAGGTGGCGGGCAAGGGCGCGCAGCAGATCGGTTTCGACGAAGTGGCGCTGGAAACGGCCGCCGAATACGCCGCCGAAGATGCCGACGTCACGCTGCAACTGCATCGCGCGCTCTATCCGCAGATTGCGCCGGAGAAGGGCCTCGATTACGTGTATCGCAGCATCGAGCTGCCCACGTCGCGCGTGCTGCGCAAGATGGAGCGCAACGGCGTGCTGATCGACACCGAGCGGCTGGAAAAGCAGAGCGCGCAGATCGCCGTGCGTCTCGTCGAACTCGAGCAGGAAGCGTATGCGCTCGCGGGCGGCGAGTTCAATCTCGGTTCGCCCAAGCAGATCGGCCAGATCTTCTTCGAGAAGCTGCAATTGCCGATCGTGAAGAAAACGCCGAGCGGCGCGCCGTCCACCGACGAAGAAGTGCTGCAAAAGCTCGCCGAAGATTATCCGCTGCCGAAGCTGCTGCTCGAACATCGCGGCCTCGCCAAGCTGAAGTCCACCTATACGGACAAGCTGCCGCGCATGGTCAACGCGCAGACGGGCCGCGTGCACACGAACTACGCGCAGGCCGTCGCGGTCACGGGCCGTCTCGCGTCGAACGATCCGAATCTGCAAAACATTCCCGTGCGCACCGGCGAAGGCCGTCGCATTCGCGAGGCGTTTATCGCGTCGCCGGGTTGCAAGATCGTGTCGGCGGATTATTCGCAGATCGAGCTGCGCATCATGGCGCATATTTCGGGCGACGAATCGCTGCTCGCGGCCTTCGCGCGCGGCGACGACATTCACCGCGCGACCGCCGCCGAAGTGTTCGGCGTGACGCCGCTCGAAGTGAGCAACGATCAGCGCCGTATCGCCAAGGTCATCAATTTCGGCCTGATTTACGGCATGAGCGCATTCGGGCTCGCGTCGAATCTCGGCATCACGCGCGACGCCGCGAAGCTCTATATCGACCGGTATTTCGCGCGCTATCCGGGCGTCGCGCGTTATATGGACGAGACGCGCATGGACGCGAAATCGCGCGGCTACGTGGAGACGGTGTTCGGCCGCCGACTGTGGCTGCCCGAGATCAACGGCGGGAATGGTCCGCGCCGCCAGGCCGCCGAGCGCGCCGCCATCAACGCGCCGATGCAGGGCACGGCCGCCGACCTCATCAAGCTCTCGATGATCGCCGTGCAGAAGTGGCTCGACGAGCGCAAGATCGGCACGAAGATGATCATGCAGGTGCACGATGAACTGGTGCTCGAAGTGCCCGAGGCGGAGCTCGCCGAAGTGCGCAAGTGCCTGCCGGAACTGATGTGCTCGGTGGCGAAGCTGAAGGTGCCGCTCGTCGCCGAAGTGGGCGTGGGCGCGAACTGGGAAGAAGCGCACTGAGGGCGCACTGAACGCGCACTGAGCTTACGTATGACGCGTGCGCAGTAGTCGAACCGTAACTAAGCCGTAACCGCGCGCGCGGCCACGCGCAAGTGGGCGGAGCACATGTGATGCATGTGTGCCGCCCGTCTTGCCGCCGCGCGCTCCGTCATCCGACAATGAACCGACGGCCGATGGCCGTGCCGCTGTATGCATCGTGTCCAACTCGATGCGGACAAGCGGCGCGCATCGGACGTTCTATCGCCAATCGACATGCACGGAGAAACTATGCATCGCTTTATCGTAGTGGGCGGAGGTGCAGGCGGGCTCGAACTGGCGACGCGGCTGGGCGACCGTTACGGCGAAACGCGCGCGAAACGCGGCCGCCCGACCGCCTCGGTCACGCTGGTCGACCGCAATCCCACGCACATCTGGAAACCGCTGCTGCACGAAGTGGCCGCGGGCAGCATGGACCCCTTCACGCAGGAACTCGAGTACGCGGCGCAGGCGCGCTGGCATGGCTTCGAGTTTCAGCAGGGCGAACTCGTCGGCATCGACCGCGCGGCCCGGCGCATCACGCTCGGTGTCGTCAACGACGAAGACGGCGCCGAACTGCTGCCCGAACGCGTGCTCGACTACGACACGCTCGTGCTCGCCATCGGCAGCACGACGCATTTCTTCGGCGTGCCGGGCGCGGCGGAGAATTCCATCGCGCTCGACACCGTCGGGCAAGCCGAGCGCTTTCGCAAGAAGCTCATCGCCGCGTGCATGCGCGCGGAACATCAGGCGCCCGAACCCGTCACGCGGGATCACGAAGGCAAGGAAGAGCCGCGCGTGCAGGTGGCCATCGTCGGCGCGGGCGCGACCGGCGTCGAACTGTCGGCGGAATTGCGCAACACGGCGCAGGTGCTTTCGGCGTACGGTCTGCACAAGCTCGATCCGAGCCACGACGTGGGGATCGTGCTGATCGAATCGGGGCCGCGCATTCTGCCCGCGCTGCCCGAGCGCGTGTCGTCGGCGACGACCGAATTGCTGGAGAAACTCGGCGTGCGCATTCTGAGCGGCGAGCGCGTGACCGAGGTCGCGCCGGGCGTCGTGCGCACGGCGAGCGGCAAGGCCGTGCGCGCCGATCTCACGGTGTGGGCCGCGGGCATCAAGGCGCCGCAGATTCTCTCGGAACTCGACGGCCTGACCGTCAACCGGCTGGGCCAACTGATCGTGCGCCGCACGCTGCAAACCGAACTCGACGACAACGTCTTCGCGCTCGGCGACTGCGCCGCCTGCGAGTGGCCCGGCAACGAACGCGGCGTGCCGCCGCGCGCTCAGGCGGCGCATCAGGAAGCGTCGTTCCTGTTCCGCTCGATGGGCATGCGGCTCGAAGGTCGGCCGCTGCCCGAATTCACCTATCGCGACTTCGGCTCGCTGGTGTCGCTCGGTCACTTCAGCGCGGTCGGCAATCTGATGGGCGGCCTGATCGGCGGCAGCATGCTGATCGAAGGCCTGTTCGCGCGCTTCATGTACATGTCGCTGTACCGGCTGCATATCGCCGCGCTGCACGGCTACGCGCGCATGGTGCTTGACACCGTCGCGCACTGGCTGCGGCGCACGACGCTGCCGCGCGTGAAACTGCATTGATCCTGTGATGCGCCTGCGGGCGCATTCTTTTTTGATGGCGTTGTTCTTATCGCGAGGAGCGTTGCATGCTCAAGCCCGAAGTCGATAGTCTCGTCCCGCATGTGCCGTTCGATCGGCGCACTTTTCTCAAGGCCGCGCTCGGCAGCGGATTCGCCGCCGCGGTGCTGCCGGTGTCCGCGCAAACCATCCACACCGATAGCGAAGGTCTCGACGCGGGCGAAGTCGCGTTCCAGTCGAACGGCACGCTCATTCCGGCGTATCGCGCGCAGCCGCGCGGCAAGACGCATCTGCCGGTGATCATCGTGATTCACGAGATTTTCGGCGTGCACGAACATATCGCCGATGTGTGCCGCCGCTTCGCGAAGCTCGGCTATCTGGCGATCGCGCCGGACTTCTTCGTGCGCGAGGGCGACGCCTCGGTGTATCCGACGATCCAGCAGATCAACGAAAACATCGTGAGCAAGGTGCCCGATGCGCAGGTGCTCGGCGATATCGACGCGGCCATCGCCTGGGCGGGCCAGCATGGCGGCGACGTGAAGCGCGTGGGCGTCAACGGCTTTTGCTGGGGCGGGCGTTACGCGTGGCTCTATGCGGAACACAATCCGCGCATCAAGACGGCAGTGGCGTGGTACGGGCGCGTGGTGGGCGATCACACCGCGAATACGCCGCAGAATCCGCTCGATCTCGCCGGCACGCTGCAGGTGCCGGTGCTCGGGCTGTACGGCCGGCAGGACACCAGCATTCCGCAGGACACGCTGGAGCAGATGAAGGCGGCGATCGCGCAGGGACCGCAGGGCGCGCGCGGCTCGCAGTTCGTCGTCTACGACGACGCGGGCCATGCGTTCTTCGCCGATTACCGGCCGAGCTATCGCAAGGCCGATGCCGAAGATGGCTGGAAGCGCGCGATCGCGTGGTTCAAGGAACACGGCGTCGGTTGAGGCCGACGCCTTTCGTCGCACAACGTTCGCGCGGCGATCCGAGGATGACAGCGGATCAGGGATTCGCCCCCGTTGCCACCGGGCGCGACGGATCGGCGACCCATTCGCTCCACGAGCCGCCGTAGAGCGCCGCGCCATGCATGCCGGCGATTTCCATCGCCAGCGCGTTGTGGCAGGCGGTCACGCCCGAGCCGCATTGCAGCACCACATGCTCGGGCGTCACGCCCGGCAGCAGCGCCGAGAATTCCTCGCGCAGCGTATGGGCCGATTTGAAGCGGCCGTCGGCGCTCAGGTTGTCCTTGAAGAAGCGGTTCTTCGCGCCGGGAATATGGCCGCCGACTGGATCGATGGTTTCGTTCTCGCCGCGATAGCGGTCGCTGGCGCGCGCATCGACCACGGTCAGTTCGCGTGCCGTGAGATTGCGCACGACAGCCGCGGCGTCGATGGTCACCTGCAGCGGCGCGCCTGCCTTGAAGGTGCCCGGCGTGGCTGCCGGCACGTCCTTCGCGAGCGGCAGGCCCGCCGCTTCCCAGGCTTGCAGGCCGCCGTCGAGCACCGCGACCGAGTCGTGGCCGAGCCAGCGCAGCAGCCACCAGAGCCGCGCCGCGTACGAGCCGCCTTGCGCGTCGTAGGCCACGACCTGCTGACCCGCGTTCAAACCCCAGCTCGCCAGCGTGGCGACGAGCGAGGCGCGGTCCGGCAGCGGATGGCGGCCGTTTGTGCCGGTTTTGGCGCCGGACAGATCGCGATCGAGATGCAGATAGCGCGCGCCCGGCAGATGGCCGGCGGCGTAGGCCGTTTCACCCGCGCCGGGATCGAGCAGATCGAAACGGCAGTCGAAGACGAGCACGCTGCCCGGCGCGGCGCTCATGCGCTCGTGCAGGTTGGCGGCGGAGATCAGCGTGGTGTAGTGAGTGTGGGGCATGACGGCTCCTGGTATCGTGCGCGGCCGCCGGATGTGCGTGTGCACAGCGTGGGCCCGATGCCGTCAGTCTAAACAAAAAGACGGGCCGAAGCCCGTCTTTCCGTGATGCCGTCGATGGCATGAAGTGTGCGCCGGCGTGGCCGCGCGCGACCTCGAAGCCGCGCTCAGATGTCGCCCAGTTCGCGGCGCAGGAACTCGTGAAAGTGCTGCATGCCGTCTTCCATCGGGCTCTGGTACGGGCCGACTTCCGAGACGCCGCGTTCCATGAGTGCGCGGCGGCCGGCGTCCATGCGCTCGGCGATCTCGTCGTCTTCGATGGCCGTTTCCATATAGGCGGCGCGCTCGGCCTCGACGAACTCACGCTCGAACAGCGTGATTTCCTCGGGATAATAGAACTCGACGATATTGGTGGTCTTCTGCGTGCCGTTCGGAATCAGCCACGAACAGACGAGCACGTGCGGATACCACTCGATCATCAGATTCGGGTAGTAGACCATCCAGATGGCGCCGAACTCGGGCGGCTCGCCGTTGCGAAAGCGCAGGACCTCGTCGTGCCATTTGCGGTACGTGGGGCTGCCCGGCTTGCCGAGCTGGCTGTGCACGCCCACGGTCTGCACGCTGTACCACTCGCCGAACTCCCACTTCAGGTCGTCGCAGGAGACGAACTGGCCGAGACCCGGATGGAACGGGACGACGTGGTAGTCCTCGAGATAGACCTCGATGAAGGTCTTCCAGTTGTAGTTGCACTCGTGCACCTCGACGTGATCGAACATGTAGTCCGTGAAGTCGAGATGTTTCGCGGGGCCGAGGCGCGCGAGATCGCGCGCGACGTCACGGCCGGCCGACTCGAAGAGCAGGCCGTTCCACTTTTGCAGCGGCGTGTTGTTCAGGTTGAGGCAGGGCTTGTCCGCGAAGTGCGGCGCGCCGAGCAGTTCACCCTTGAGGTCGTACGTCCAGCGATGCAGCGGACATACAATGTTGTCTGCGGTGCCGCGACCGTTTAGCATGATGGCCTGGCGATGGCGGCAAACGTTTGAGAGCAGTTCGATCTCGTTGCTCTTGTTGCGCACCAGCACGCGGCCCTCTTTTTCGCCGGGCAGCGCAAAATAATTCCCCGCTTCGGGCACCATCAATTCGTGGCCGACGTAGCGAGGACCTTTCTGGAAAAGCGTTTCGATTTCGCGCTTGAGAAGCGCTTCGTCAAAGTAAGCCGTGACTGGCAGCTGGCTTTGAATGGACTTCAGCTGCAATGCATTGCTCAGATTGGACATTCCCACTCCCGATGAAGACGTGAAAGCAGTGAACAACCCAACCATCGAAGATTCGATTTAGGGAGCCGGCTAGTATAACTGGTTTACCCCGGGGTGGGGTGGCTAAGTGACTGATTTTTGCCCGGTTTGCGGCGAAATTGCGGCGGGAAGGCGACGAAAAAGCGACAATATCGCGGCGACCGCGACCTTCCGGCACCGATTCCTGTAAGCCCGCGTGATGTGGTCGTGACGGTACAGAAGCCGGCGAGCGGGGCGCATGGGGGGCTTTTGCCGTAGAATGTCCGCCTTGTTTCATTTTGGCGACCACTGATGGCGAAAACGGCATCGAAAGACCGCGCTGGCGCGGCTCAGGAAGCTGGCGTACCGGACGGAGCCGAGGCTCTGCCGGACAGCTACGAGGCCGCGCTCGCCGAACTCGACGCGCTCGTGGCGCGCATGGAAGGCGGCAGCCTGAGCCTCGAGGAATCGCTGGCCGCGTATCGTCGCGGTGCCGTGCTGGTGAAGTTCTGCCAGCAGCAGCTCGAAAAGGTTGAACAACAGGTGCGCGTGCTGGACGGCGAAACGCTGCGGCCCGTGCCCCTCAATACGACAGGCTCCGCAATGGGCGGAGACGACGATCTATGACATTTGACCAATGGACCCGGCTGGTGCTCGACCGGGTCGAAAGCGCGCTCGATCACTATTTGCCGGCAGCGGACGTCCAGCCCGCGCCGCTGCACGACGCGATGCGCTATGCCGTGCTCGGCGGCGGCAAGCGGGTGCGCCCGCTGCTGTGCCACGCGGCCGGCGAACTGACCGGCGCGACGCCCGAGGCGCTCGACGCGGCGGCCTGCGCGCTGGAGATGATCCACGTCTACTCGCTCGTGCATGACGACATGCCCTGCATGGACGACGACGACATGCGCCGCGGCAAGCCCACGGTACACGTCAAATATGACGAACCGACGGCGCTGCTGGTCGGCGACGCGCTGCAATCGCAAGCTTTCATCACGCTGACGTCGGATGTAGTCGACGCGCCGCGTCAGGCGTCGCTCGTGCGCGAACTGGCGCTCGCCAGCGGCTCGATCGGCATGGCCGGCGGTCAGGCGATCGACCTTGCGAGCGTGGGCCATTCGCTCACGCGCGAGCAGCTCGAAACGATGCACCGCCTGAAGACGGGCGCGCTGCTGCGCGCCTCGGTCCGCATGGGCGCGGTGGCGGGCGAAACGCCGTCCGCCGACACCCTCGCCGCACTGGACAAGTACGCGGCGGCCGTGGGCCTCGCCTTCCAGGTGGTGGACGACATTCTCGACGTGACCGCAGACTCGGCCACGCTGGGCAAGACCGCGGGCAAGGACGCGAAGGACGGCAAGCCGACCTACGTGTCGATCATCGGTCTGGATGCTTCCCGCGCCCTCGCGCAGCAGTTGCGCGCCGACGCGCACGCGGCGCTCGAACCGTTCGGCGCGCGCGCCCAGCGCCTCGCCGAACTCGCTGACCTGGTGGTGAACCGGGTTAGCTGATTGCGCCAACCCGCCCGCGCGCATGAACGGGAAGTAATGCGCGACAGAAGTGCGGGAGCGCCCGATTTCCTACAATGGAACGACGATGTACGACTTGCTGAAAACCATTGACGACCCGGCGGATTTGCGCCGCCTTGATCGCCGCCAGTTGCAACCGCTTGCCGACGAACTGCGTGCTTTCGTTCTCGACAGCGTCTCGCAAACGGGCGGCCACCTGTCGTCCAACCTTGGTACGGTCGAACTGACGATCGCGCTTCATTACGTGTTCGACACGCCGCGCGACCGCATCGTCTGGGACGTGGGCCATCAGACCTACCCGCACAAGATTCTCACGGGTCGCCGCGACCAGATGCCGACGCTGCGTCAGTTCGGCGGTATCTCGGGCTTCCCGAAACGCGACGAATCCGAGTACGACACGTTCGGCACCGCGCACTCGAGCACGTCGATCTCGGCGGCGCTCGGCATGGCCATCGCGAGCAAGCTCAAGGGCGATAACGCCATGGGCATCGCCGTGATCGGCGACGGCGCGATGACGGCCGGCATGGCCTTCGAGGCGATGAACAACGCCGGCGTCGAAGACGACGTGCCGCTGCTCGTCATCCTCAACGACAACGACATGTCGATTTCGCCGCCGGTGGGCGCGCTCAATCGCCATCTCGCGCGCCTGATGTCGGGCCGCTTCTACGCCGCCGCTCGCGCGGGCGTGGAGCGCGTACTGCGTCACGCGCCGCCGGTGCTCGATCTCGCCCGCAAGCTCGAAGAGCACGCGAAGGGCATGATCGTGCCGGCCACGCTGTTCGAGGAATTCGGCTTCAACTACATCGGCCCGATCGACGGTCACGACCTCGACTCGCTGATCCCCACGCTGCAGAACATCAAGGAACTGCGCGGCCCGCAATTCCTGCACGTGGTGACGAAGAAAGGCCAGGGCTACAAGCTCGCCGAAGCCGACCCGGTCCTGTACCACGGTCCCGGCAAGTTCAACCCGGCCGAAGGCATCAAGCCGTCCACCACGCCCGCCAAGAAGACCTACACGCAGGTGTTCGGCGAGTGGCTGTGCGACGCGGCCGAGCTCGATAACCGCGTCGTCGGCATCACGCCGGCCATGCGCGAAGGGTCGGGCATGGTCGAGTTCGAGAAGCGTTTCCCGGATCGCTACTTCGACGTCGGCATCGCCGAGCAGCACGCGGTGACGTTCGCGGGCGGTCTCGCGGCAGAAGGCCTCAAGCCGGTGGTCGCGATCTACTCGACCTTCCTGCAACGCGGCTACGACCAGCTGATCCACGACGTGGCGCTGCAGAACCTGCCGGTGATCTTCGCGATCGACCGCGCGGGCCTCGTCGGCGCGGACGGTGCAACGCACGCGGGCGCTTACGACCTCGCGTTCATGCGCTGCATCCCGAACATGATGATCATGGCGGCGTCGGACGAAAACGAATGCCGTCAGATGCTGTACACGGCGCTCCAGCAGGACTGCCCGACGGCCGTGCGCTATCCGCGCGGCGCGGGCACGGGCGTCGCGACCGTCAAGCAGATGGCCGCGCTGCCGGTGGGCAAGGGCGAAGTGCGCCGCGAAAGCGCCGCGCCGGCAGGCAAGCGCGTGGCGATCCTCGCGTTCGGCACGATGGTTGCGCCGTCGCTGGCCGCCGCCGAAGAGCTGGACGCCACCGTCGCGAACATGCGCTTCGTGAAGCCGGTCGACGCGGAGCTCGTCAAGCAGCTCGCCGAGACGCACGATTACCTCGTGACCGTCGAGGAAGGCTGCATCATGGGCGGCGCGGGTTCGGCCGTCGTGGAATCCCTGCTTGAAAGTGGGGTTATCAAGCCCGTACTACAATTGGGCCTCCCCGACCGTTTCATCGATCACGGCGACCCGGCCAAGCTGCTGGCGGGCTGTGGTCTCGACGCGGCAGGGATCGCGAAGTCGATTCGCGAGCGCTTCCTCGACCGCGCGGCGAACGCGTCCGGCAAGTCGGTGATGCGCGTCGCCTGAGTTGGATCGCGCTGAGCGGCGCCGCGGGTTTTCATCGGAAAACCGTCGCGCGCGCCGCCGCCGCCCACTCCACAATTGAACCGGCGGACGGGTCTTGCACCCGCGCTCCGCCAGCCAGCGCCGGCTCATGCCGGCGCTTGCCATTTGCGCGCCGCAGTTCGGCGCGGCCTGAGGATAAGAACATGAATCAGATGAATCCGGCTTTCGTGATGCCGGACGTCCAGAGTTCCGTCGATACCCGCCAGATCCCGATCCAGCGCGTCGGCGTGAAGGGCGTGCGCCATCCGCTGACCGTGAAGACGGCGGCAGGCGACGTGCAGCCGAGCGTCGGCACGTGGAATCTCGACGTTCATCTGCCCGCCGACCAGAAGGGCACGCACATGTCGCGTTTCGTGGCGCTGCTCGAAGAGAACAAGCAGCCGCTCGAACCGTCGACGTTCCGCGCGATGCTGACCGCGATGATCGCGAAGCTCGAATCGCAGGCGGGCCGCATCGAAGTGTCGTTCCCGTACTTCGTGAAGAAGGTCGCGCCGGTGTCGGGCGTCGAAAGTCTGCTGGACTACGAAGTGACGCTGACGGGCGACGTGCGCGACGGTGTGACCCGCCTGTTCCTGCAAGTGCTCGTGCCGGTCACGAGCCTGTGCCCGTGCTCGAAGAAGATCTCGCAGTACGGCGCGCACAACCAGCGCTCGCACGTGACGATGAACGTGGAGTTCGACGGCGAGCTGGCGGTCGAGGAGCTGATCGTCATCGCCGAGCAGGAAGCCTCGTGCGAACTGTGGGGCCTGCTCAAGCGTCCGGACGAGAAGTTCGTGACCGAGCGCGCCTATGAGAATCCGAAGTTCGTCGAAGACCTCGTGCGCGACGTGGCCGTGCGTCTGAACGCCGACGCGCGCGTGATCGCCTATACGCTCGAAGCCGAAAACTTCGAGTCGATCCACAATCACAGCGCCTACGCCGTGATCGAACACGACAAGCGCGTGTCGGCCTGATCGGGTCGAAAGCGTGTGTTGCTGACGTAAAAAAGCCGCCTGAAAAGGCGGCTTTTTTATTGCGCCGACGTCGCGCTCACTGCTGCGCGAGCGAGGTCAGATCCCAGCGCGGCTTCACCGTGAACGCGTAGTCGTGCGTGGCCTGGTCGGGCCAGCGCTGCAGGCGCAGCGCGCCCGCAAGCGCGATCATCGCGCCGTTGTCGGTGCACAGCGACAGGTCGGGGTAATGCACCTCGAAGCCGCGCTTTTGCGCCGCCGCCGAGAGCTTTTCGCGCAACTGTTTGTTCGCGCCCACGCCGCCCGCGACCACGAGGCGCTTCATCTTCGTCTGCTTGAGCGCGGCCAGCGACTTGGCGGCCAGCACGTCCACGGCGGCATCGACGAAACCGCGCGCGATATCGGCCTTGCCCTGTTCGCAGATATTCGGGCCGAGCTTCTTCACATGCGTGAGCACGGCGGTCTTCAGGCCGCTGAAGCTGAAGTCGAGATCGCCCGAATGCAGCATCGGACGCGGCAATTCGATCGCGCCCGGCGTGCCGAACTCCGCGAGCCGCGAGACTTCCGGGCCGCCCGGATAGCCAAGGCCGAGCAGCTTGGCGGTCTTGTCGAAGGCTTCGCCGGCGGCGTCGTCGAGCGTTTCGCCGAGGGTTTCGTAGACGCCCACGTCGGTCACGCGCATGAGCTGCGTGTGGCCGCCCGAGACCAGCAGCGCGACGAACGGGAACGGCGGCGGCGCGTCCACCAGCAGCGGCGAGAGCAGGTGCCCTTCGAGATGGTGGATGCCGACCGTCGGCCGGTTCCACGCCATCGCGAGCGCGTTGGCGATGCTCGCGCCCACCAGCAGCGCGCCCGCGAGACCAGGGCCTTGCGTGAAGGCGATGGCGTCGATGTCGGTGCGCGCCGCGCCGCTGTTCGCGAGCACTTCCTCGAGCAGCGGCAACGCGCGGCGGATGTGGTCGCGCGAAGCGAGTTCGGGCACGACGCCGCCGTACTCGCGATGCATGGCGATCTGCGAATGCAGCGCGTGCGCGAGCAGGCCGCGCTCGCTGTCGTAGAGCGCGAGGCCGGTTTCGTCGCAGGAGCTTTCGATGCCGAGTACGAGCATGGTGGGGCGCGCAACGGCCGCCAAAGAGGCGCGAACCGTCGCTAAAACAAAGTAAAAGGGAAGCCTGAAAGTATAGCAGCGCACGCGCAAGACGGCTGGCGGGCGATGGCGAGCGGCCGCACAGGTAAAATGCGCGCCATGGAATCATTCGACATCGCCGTGATCGGCGCAGGGGCGGCCGGCATGATGAGCGCGGCGGTGGCCGGCCAGCAGGGACGCCGCGTGGCGCTGATCGATCACGCGCCGCGCCTCGCGGAAAAAATCCGCATCTCGGGCGGCGGACGCTGCAATTTCACGAATCTGCACGCCAGTCCCGCCAACTATCTTTCGAACAACCCGCATTTCTGCCGTTCGGCGCTCGCGCGCTACACGCCGCGCGACTTTCTCGCGCTGCTGCGCCAGCATCGCGTGACGTGGCACGAGAAGCACAAGGGCCAATTGTTCTGCGACCAGTCGAGCGAGGCGATCATCGACGTGCTGCGCGCCGAATGCGACGCCGGGCGCGTCGCGTGGCGCCGTCCGCTGCCGGTCGAACAGGTCGGCCACGCCGACGAAACCGGTTTCGTGCTCGGCACGCCGCAGGGCCAGATCAGGGCGAAGGCGCTCGTGATCGCCACGGGCGGCCTGTCGATCCCCAAGATCGGTGCGACGGATTTCGCCTATCGCGTCGCCAAACAGTTCGGCCACAAGCTGATCGACACGCGTCCGGCGCTCGTGCCGCTGACCTTCGCGCACGACGAATGGGCGCCGTACGTGCCGCTCGCGGGCGTCTCGCTGGAGGTGAACGTGGCGACGGGCGAGCGCAAGACCGGCGGCGCCTTCGACGAAGACTTGCTGTTCACGCATCGCGGCCTGTCCGGCCCCGGCGTCCTGCAGATTTCGAGCTTCTGGCAGCCTGGGCAACCGATCCGCGTGAACCTGCTGCCCGATCGCGACGCCACCGAGGCGCTGATCGAGGCGAAGGGCGCGACGAAACGCCAGATCGGCAATCTGCTCGCCGAGTGGGTGCCGGCGCGGCTTGCGCACGCCTGGCTGGAGACGCATCAGGTGCCGCTGGAGGCGCGTATTGCCGATCTGCCCGACAAGACGCTGCGCCGCATCGGCGACGGCCTCGCGAAGTGGACGCTCACGCCCACCGGCACCGAGGGCTACAAGAAGGCCGAGGTCACGCGCGGCGGGGTGGATACGCGCGAACTGTCGTCGGCGACGATGATGAGCCAGCGCGTGCCGGGACTCTATTTCGTGGGCGAAGCGGTGGACGTGACGGGCTGGCTCGGCGGCTACAACTTCCAGTGGGCCTGGGCCTCCGGCGTGGCGGCGGGCGAAGCCGCCGCAGCCTTTACCGGCGCGGCTTGAGCGGGTTTTGAGGCGGGTAAAACGGGCTCGACGTTTACCTGTCTTTTGAAAAACCCTCTGCTATACTCGATCCTCTTTACCCCCGATCCGTTATTGGAAAATGACGACCATCCGCGTAAAAGAAAACGAACCCTTTGAAGTCGCCATGCGGCGCTTCAAGCGCACGATCGAGAAGAACGGGCTGCTGACCGAGCTTCGTGCGCGTGAGTTTTACGAGAAGCCTACGGCTGAACGGAAGCGCAAGAAGGCGGCGGCGGTAAAGCGGCACTTCAAGCGTCTGCGCAGCCAGATGCTGCCGAAGAAGATGTACTGATTTCCGCGCCGCCATGGCCGTTCCGTCCGCGGAAATCCATGACGGCGCAAGCAGCGCGGCGCGCCGGCCCGCAGGGTTCCTGCAGGATCCCGTCGCGCGCCGTGTTGTTCTCTGGTGTGGTCGCAACCCAGCCGAATCCGCACCGACCCGCCTGGAAACGCTTCCAGGCGGGTTTTTGCATTCGCTTTTGCGTTTCTCCGATGCTTCGTTACGATGTTTCGGCAGGACGACCTCACTGCCCCGGTTTTCCGGGTTTCTGCAACCAACGCAATTCAGGTGAGTGATGAGTCTCAAAGACCGGATCAACGACGACATGAAGGCCGCGATGCGCGCGCGCGAAAGCGAGCGTCTCGCCACGATTCGTCTGCTGCTCGCCGCCATCAAGCAACGTGAAGTCGACGAGCGCGTGACGCTCGACGACGCGGGCATTACGGCGGTCATCGACAAGATGATCAAGCAGCGCAAGGACTCGATCAGCCAGTTCGAAGCCGCCGCGCGCGCGGACCTCGTCGAAAAGGAACAGGCCGAGCTGGTCGTTCTGGCTGCCTACATGCCCGAGCAGCTTTCGGACGCCGAAATCGCCGCCGAAGTGCAGGCCGCGGTCGCCCAGGTGGGCGCGGCGGGCCCGCAGGACATGGGCAAGGTCATGGGCGTGCTCAAGCCGAAGCTGGCCGGCCGCGCCGACATGACGGCCGTCTCCGGTCTCGTCAAGGCCGCGCTCTCGAAGTAACGGCACGCTCTCGCGCGGCGCCGGCGTCTGCATGACAGCCTGCCGCCGCGGCGAGGCGACTGCCCGTCATGGGCGCCGCGCAAGCGCGCCCCCGTTTTACGCCAACCGAGCGACCAGGCCCCGATGATTCCGCATTCGTTCCTGCAGGATCTGCTAAACCGCGTCGATATCGTCGACGTGGTGGGACGCTTCGTGCAGCTCAAGAAGGGCGGCGCGAATTTCATGGGTCTCTGCCCGTTCCACAACGAAAAGAGCCCATCGTTTACCGTTAGTCCAACGAAGCAGTTCTATCACTGCTTCGGTTGCGGCGCCCACGGCACCGCCATCGGCTTCCTGATGGAGCACGCCGGGCTCACGTTCCCCGAAGCCGTCAATGAACTCGCGCAGTCGGTCGGCCTGACCGTGCCGCAGGAACCGTCGCCGATGCGCGGTGGCTTTGGCGGCGGCCGCCCCGGACAGGGCGGCCAGAGCGGTGAGGGCGGCTATGCGCCCGGTGTCTCGAAAGCGGTCACGAACGCGCTGTCGGACATCATGCAGACGGCTTGCGACTACTACCGCAAGCAGTTGCGCAGCGCGCCCAATGCGATCCAGTACCTCAAAAAACGCGGCCTGACCGGCGAAGTCGCGGCCCGCTTCGGGCTCGGCTATTCGCCCGATGGATGGCAGAACCTCGAAACCGCGTTTACCGATTATCGCGACGACTCGCTCGTCGAAGCCGGCCTCGTGATCGTCAGCGAAAAGCAGGACGCACAGGGCCAGGCGCGCCGCTACGACCGCTTCCGCGACCGCGTGATGTTCCCCATCCGCAACGTGAAGGGGCAGGTGATCGGCTTTGGTGGCCGCGTGCTGGACGGCGGCGAACCGAAGTATTTGAATTCGCCCGAAACGCCTCTATTTAACAAGGGCAGCGAGCTGTACGGGCTGTTCGAGGCGCGTCTCGCGATTCGCGAACAGCATTACGTGCTGGTGGTCGAAGGCTACATGGACGTGGTCGCGCTCGCCCAGCTCGGATTTCAGAACGCGGTGGCCACGCTGGGCACCGCCTGCACGCCGATCCACGTGCAGAAGCTGATGCGTCAGACCGATACGGTGATCTTCAGCTTCGACGGCGACTCGGCCGGCCGGCGCGCGGCGCGGCGCGCGCTCGACGCGTGCCTGCCGCATGCGGCCGACAACCGCACGATCCGCTTCCTGTTCCTGCCCACGGAACACGATCCGGACAGTTACGTGCGCGAATTCGGCACGGAGGCGTTCAAGGCGCAGGTCGACCGCGCCATGCCGCTGTCGCAGTTCATGCTGAACGAAGTGCTGGCGGGCAAGGAGCTGGATCAGCCGGAAGGCCGCGCCCGCGCGCTGTTCGACGCCAAGCCGCTGCTCCAGGCGCTGCCGGCGAACGCGTTGCGTGCGCAGATCATGCACATGTTCGCCGACCGGCTCGACGTGCCGTTCGAGGAAGTGGCGGCACTCTGCGAGGTCGACGCGCGCATCGCCCAGGCGGCGCGCCAGGCGCCCGCGCGCAAGGACCGGCACCTCGTGACCGGTATCGAGCGCAAGGCGCTGCGCAACCTCGTGATGTATCCGCGCATCGTGGCGCAGCTCGACGAGGAGGCCGAACAGGCGCTCATCACGCTCACGCGCCACGGCGAGCTGTTCGAGGAAGTGACCACCCATGCGCGTGCGCTGGGCGACGCGGCGGAGTTCCAGTTGCTTTCGGATCTCTTGCGCAATGGGGCCAACGCCCCCACGTTCGAGGAGATTTTTCGCGAAATTCTGGACTATGATGAAAACGTTCGGGATTTGCTGATGAAAAATCCAGAAGACGGTGCCGTGCAGGAGGAGCGCCGCGAGCAGGAACGGCTCGTGAGCGAGGAAATGACGGCTGCCATCCTCAAAATGCGCTTCGACGCCTGCAGCGAACGGCTGGACGTGCTTTCGCGGCAATCGAGGCACACGCCTGAAGAATTGGCCGAATACGTTAAATTGAATCAGACGCGGGCTGACATGAAACGTCAGCTCGGACTGTAAGGGAGGCGTGTGCGGGGGTGATTATTACCGTGCGTGCTATAATAAAAGGTTTTCAGCGGTTTGTTTTTGTTTTTTCCGGGCGGGCAGCTCAAGTATCACTCGGAGGTCGTTTCGCCGGGTGATGCCGAAAGGTGTCCAGTTTCCAGCAAGGGGCGGAATGGCAATGGCAAAGACTACAGGCGGAAAAAAGGCGACAGGCACAGGCTCGACGGAGCCGACCGGCAAGGTCACGAATGCCCAGGACGCCCCATCCGCCAGTTCCCGCCGCAAGGCGGCAACCGCCAGTCATGAAGTACCCGCAGTCCGGAAGAAAGCCATGGCTGCTTCGGCCGCGCGAGCGGCGCCAACCCGTGCGGCGAAAGCTGCAACTCATCCGGCAACGAAGCGGTCCGGTGGTCCGAGTAGTGCAAGGCAAGTGCCTGCCGTTGCGGACGATGCGGCAGAGCGCGAGGCTCCAGTATCCACGGTTCAAGAGGCTGATGTCCAACAGCCGCGAGTCGAGACTACAGCCGGTACGGCGAACTCCATGACGAAAAAGCTGAATGAAGTGCCCGTCGATGACGACGCAAACCAGAGCGAGGAAAGCACGCCCACCCCGGCGGCCAAGGGTGAGAAGACCACCCGTGCGCGCGACCGGCGAGCGAAGGAAAAGGCGCTGCTGAAAGACGCGTTCGCGTCGTCGCAGCCCGGTACCGTCGAGGAACTCGAGGAACGTCGCAACAAGCTTCGCGCGCTCATCAAGCTTGGCAAGGAGCGCGGCTACCTCACCTACGCCGAAATCAACGATCACCTTCCGGATAATTTCACGGAAACCGAGGCGATCGAAGGCATCATCAGCACGTTCAACGACATGGGCGTCGCCGTCTACGAACAGGCGCCGGATGCCGAAACGCTGCTCCTCAACGACAACGCACCGAACGCCTCTTCCGACGACGAAGTCGAGGAAGAAGCCGAGGTCGCGCTCTCGACCGTCGACTCCGAATTCGGCCGTACGACCGACCCCGTGCGCATGTACATGCGCGAAATGGGCACGGTCGAACTGCTGACGCGCGAAGGCGAAATCGAAATCGCCAAGCGTATCGAAGACGGCCTCATGCACATGGTCATGGCGATCTCCGCTTGCCCGACCACGATTGCCGACATCCTCGCCATGGCCGAGCGCGTCGCGAACGACGAGATTCGCGTCGATGAGCTCGTCGACGGCCTGGTCGATCCGAACGCCGAAGACACCGACGGCTTCAACGCCAAGGAAGCGGAAGAGATCGAGAACGAAAGCGAGGAAGACGAAGAGGAAGAGGAAGAAGAGGAAGAAGAAGAGGACGACGACGGCGCGGCGCAGGCGACGGCCAACGCGGCGCAGCTCGAAGCGCTCAAGCGCGCCTCGCTCGAAAAATTCGCGCTCATCAGCGAATGGTTCGACAAGATGCGCCGCGCGTTCGAAAAGGAAGGCTACAAGTCGAAGGCCTACCTGAAGGCGCAGGAAACCATCCAGACCGAACTGATGTCGATCCGCTTCACGGCGCGTACCGTCGAGCGTCTGTGCGACACGTTGCGCGCGCAAGTGGACGAAGTGCGCCAGGTCGAACGCCAGATCCTGCACACGGTCGTGGACAAGTGCGGCATGCCGCGCTCGGAGTTCATCGCGCGGTTCCCGGGCAATGAAACCGACCTCGACTGGTCCGAGAAGATCGTCGGCGAGAACCACGCGTATAGCGCGATTCTGTCGCGCAATATTCCGGCGATCCGCGAACAGCAGCAGCGCCTGCTCGATCTGCAGGCGCGCGTGGTGCTGCCGCTCAAGGACCTCAAGGAAACCAATCGCCAGATGGCGGCGGGCGAACTGAAGGCGCGTCAGGCCAAACGCGAAATGACCGAGGCCAATTTGCGTCTCGTGATCTCGATTGCGAAGAAGTACACGAACCGCGGTCTGCAATTCCTCGACCTCATTCAGGAAGGCAATATCGGCCTGATGAAGGCGGTAGACAAGTTCGAATACCGGCGCGGCTACAAGTTCTCGACCTACGCCACGTGGTGGATCCGTCAGGCCATCACGCGTTCGATTGCGGACCAGGCGCGCACGATCCGTATTCCGGTTCACATGATCGAGACGATCAACAAGATGAACCGCATTTCGCGGCAGATCCTGCAGGAAACCGGTCTCGAGCCGGATCCGGCCACGCTCGCCGAGAAGATGGAAATGCCGGAGGACAAGATCCGCAAGATCATGAAGATCGCGAAGGAACCGATCTCCATGGAAACGCCGATCGGCGACGACGACGATTCGCATCTGGGCGACTTTATCGAAGATACCAACACGGTGGCGCCGTCGGACGCCGCGTTGCACGCTTCGATGCGCGACGTGGTGAAGGACGTGCTCGACTCGCTCACGCCGCGCGAGGCGAAGGTGCTGCGCATGCGTTTCGGTATCGAGATGAGCACCGACCATACGCTGGAAGAGGTCGGCAAGCAGTTCGACGTGACGCGCGAGCGGATTCGCCAGATCGAGGCGAAGGCGCTGCGCAAACTGCGTCACCCGAGCCGCTCGGACAAGCTCAAGTCGTTCCTCGAAGGCAATTGATCGCTTTGCGCGCTTGCGATTCGGAGTTATCGCAAGCGAAAGCAGGGATCGGATGGTCAGGCTGGCCCGGTTTCGTGTAGTATGTCGGCCTGCCGTCGAAAAGCCCGGCCTTTGGCAGACCGGGCTTTTTTGTTAACGCTGTCTTTGTTGTAGCGTCGTTGGGCCGGACGCCGTGTTGGTTGCAGGCAGCGGACTCATAATCCGCCTCCGAAAGGACGTCGTGGGTTCGAACCCCACCCGGCCCACCAGGTTATACGCACTCGCATTACGCGTGAATCTGTGGGATTCACGCCCATAAAAGACCGGCCTTCATGGCCGGTTTTTTATTTCCTCGTCGATTCGGCCACCATTCGGCCACCATTCGGCCACCATTCGGCCACCATTCGGCGCCGCTCAGCGCCATTCACGCGTCACGCAACCCCGCCCGAATTCATTTCGCCATTTTCTTCGCGATTTCGATGCGTTCTGAATCAGCGCGCTTACCCGTGATTGGCATTTATCATCAAACCTTTTTAAAATCGGCCGATATTACGATTGAACACAAGTGAGACGCAGCGATTCAAGCGCGACTCACCCACGCGCGAACCGGGCATTCAAGGAACATGCAGTACCAGAAAATCATTTCGATGGCGGCCGCATTCGGCCGCGGTCTGCTGTGCGCGCTGATCGCCTGCGCGATGCCGGGCCTCGCCTTCGCGGATTGCATCGATGACGCCGCTGCGTTTCAGCACGTCAACGTGAGCCTGATGCGCGCCATTGCGCAAGTGGAGTCGGGCACGCAAACGCGCGTCATCAACACCAACAGCAACGGCACGGTCGATATCGGCCTCATGCAGATCAACAGTTCATGGCTGCCACGGCTCGCGCAGGAGGGTATTACCGAGCAGAGTCTGTTCGATCCCTGTACCAATGCTTATGTCGGCGCCTGGATACTCGCGGAAAATATTCGCCAATTCGGCCCGACATGGAATGCCATTGGCGCGTATAACTCCCCATCGGCGGATAAGCGTCTCGCGTATGCGCGTAAGGTTTATGCTGCTGCCCAATCGCTTTCCAGTTCGCCGGATTCGTCCATGCCTATTCTGCCGCCTTCATATATTCCGCCTCAGGACTACAACCCGTTTGCGAGTCTGGAGGTGAACCAGCCGCACGCGGGCGCCGCGCCGCGCGTGCCGACGGCGTTGATGGCGAAGCCCGGCTCGTCGGCGATCGCGTCGGCGCCGCCTGGCGCGTACAACTTCGGCTGGGCGGTGTCGGGCGCGGATGGTGCGAAACCCGTGCAGGTGTTCGACGACGGCGCGAAGATCTACGTCCAGTTCAGCGATATGAAGCGTGTGCCCGCGATCTTCGCCGATACGCCGCGCGGGCGTGTCGTGCTGCGTTGGGAAGCGCAGCCGCCGTATGCGGTGATCGTGTCATCGGAGCAGCGGCTCATTTTCCAGATCGGCGGCGCGGAGGCGACCGCGCAGCGAACCGGCACGCCGCCTCCATTGCCCACGCAATCGGCGGCCAATGGGGCAGCGGCCAATGGGGCGAGCAGCGCGGCGCCGTCGCCTGCGCCGCAAGCCGGCGCGCGCAACGCAGCCGATAAATCGGCCGACGCGCTCTGGTACGCGACCATGTCGCATCCGATTCCTGCGTCGTCAAAGGTTGCGGCGCAAGTCGAGCCGGTGGCGGTGACTGCGCCTTCGAATCCCGCACCGTCGAACTCCGCACTCGCACCCGCCTCGAAACCGGCCGCCTCGAACCCGGGCACCAGCGCGCTCTGGTACGTCACGAAGTAAGCCAAGCGGGCTAGTCCGTCGGATACGGCATTTGCCGTGTTGTAAGCGCCCCTAAAGCGAATGACTCGATGAATCTTATCGAGCCATTCGCTTTATTTATTTCGATATCCTGATGATTATCCGGTGTATATCGGATTACGCCGCAATCGGTCCGATCGCGCATCGAGTCCCGCCACCGATTTCGAAATCGCTCTGAAAGCATCGCCTGTTCCGCCACAGGTAAATTGATCGTTCACTCAACATAAACCCTTGTTCCGCGCGTATTGCCGGCAGGTCTTGTCGTTTCCGCGCAATTGCTCGTCGCAATTGCTACGTTGACCGGCTTTTTGCCGGACGACCATGTGTCATGGGCTGCACGGCGTCGCGGCGGCCCGTCCATGCGGAACCGACCGACGCTGTGCAATCTCGAGGAGAACAAGATGTGCCGATTCCAGACACTGCAAGCCTGCGCGCTCCTGTTTGCCGCAGCCGCCTGTTCGAGCGCCTTCGCCGCTGATCCGGCTGAGTGCAAGGCCGTGCGTTTCGCCGATGTCGGCTGGACCGATATCGCTGCGACCACGGGCGTCGCCTCGACGATACTCGCGGGCCTGGGCTACGCGCCGACGAAGACGATCGCTTCGGTGCCGATCACGTTCGCTGGACTCAAGAGCAAGCAGATCGACGTATTCCTCGGTTACTGGTCGCCGACGATGGACCCGATCATCGAGCCGTTCAAGAAGGCGGGCACCATCAAGGTGCTGCAAACGCCGAATCTCACCGGCGCCAAATACACGCTGGCGGTTCCCGATTACGTCTATCAAGGCGGCCTGCATTCGTTTCAGGACATCGCCAAATACGCGGACAAATTGCAGGGCCGCATTTACGGCATCGAACCGGGCAACGACGGCAATCAGTTGATTCAGAAAATGATCGACGGCAATCAATATGGCCTCGGCAAATTCAAGCTGGTCGAGTCGAGCGAAGCGGGCATGCTTGTGCAGGTGAATCGCGCCGTGCGCGAGAAGCAGTGGATTGTGTTTCTCGGCTGGGAGCCGCATCCGATGAATGTGCAGATGAAGATCGACTATCTCGCGGGCGGCGATGACGTGTTCGGTCCCAATTACGGCGCGGCGCGCGTGCTCACGGCCGAACCGCCCGATTACAGCGCGCGTTGCCCCAACGTGGCGAAATTCGTTTCGAATCTGCAATTCACCACCGCCATCGAAAATCATCTGATGGTGCCGATCGCCAACAAGGAAGATCCCAACAAGGCGGCGGCCGACTGGCTCAAGAGCAATCCGCAAGTGCTCGACAAATGGCTGGCGGGCGTCACGACGCTCGACGGCAAGCCCGGTTTGCCCGCTGTACGCGCCTACCTCGGCGTGAACTGATTCGCCCAGACATCGAGCCGGGCGCGCCTCTTGCGAGTACGCGCGGCGGCATAGGGAGTCGACGCGCGTGAAAGCACCTGCAAATACATGTTGAATAGCGTGCGCGTCTGCATCTTCGCGCATTCGCTTTCACGCCGTGTCATGACCGTACTTCCCGATTTCTCCCTATTGGCCCGGTGATTTTGGTTGTTTAGCGTTCAACGAGAGGAGGAGGCAGATGGAGCAAGCGGGATTTCGTCCGCGCTCGGCCGACGAGGCCGGCGCTCGCAGCGCCCAGGGCCACGCATTGCAGCGCGGCCTCACGTGGAAAGACGCATTCTGGGTGACGAGTGGCGTGCCTGCGGGCGTGCTGTTCACGATCGGCGGTGTGTGCGCGACCATCGGTCAGCCCGCGTGGGCGATCTGGATTGCGTCGATCACGATGGGCCTCGTGCAGAGCGCGACGTATGCGGAAATTTCCGGACTCTTTCCGCATAAATCGGGCGGCGCGTCGGTGTATGGCGCGATTGGCTGGGTGCGCTACAGCAAGATGATTGCGCCCGTTTCGGTGTGGTGCAACTGGCTCGCATGGTCGCCCATGCTCGCGCTCGGTTGCGGACTCGCCGCGAATTACGCGCTCGCCGCCCTGTTCTCGCCCGATGCGGCGATCCTGCAATGGCGCTTGACGCTCGCGCATCTGGACTTCGTCAAACCGGGCCTCACGCTGCGCATCAACGCAACGTTTCTGATCGCCGCCGCGTTTCTGCTCATCACGTTTCGCCTCCAACATAGCGGCGCTTCGAAGGCCGCGAAGACGCAAAAGATACTCGGCATTGCTTCGCTCACGCCGTTATTGATCGTCGGTCTCGTGCCGTTCATTACGGGCGATGTGCCCGCCACGCATCTCTTTCCCTTGCTGCCGCTCGGCCACGACGCGCACGGCAATCTAACGGCGTCGTCCTTCGGTGCATGGAACGGACAGGGCGTGGTGATGGCACTGGGCGCGATGTTCATGGCCGGCTGGGCCTCGTATGGCTTCGAAACGGCGGTGTGCTATACGCGCGAATTCCGCGATCCGCGTCGCGACACGGCGCGCGCGATCTTCTGGTCGGGCGCCCTGTGTCTCGTCGTGATGACGCTCGTTCCGCTCGCCTTCCAGGGCTCGCTGGGCATGCAGGCCATGCTCGATCCGCGCATTGGCGATGGCACCGGCGTAGGCACGGCGATGGCCACGATGGTGGGTGGCGGCGCATGGGTCGGCAATGCCGTGGTCGTCATGTTGATGCTGTCGATTCTGCTGATCGTCATGACGTCGATGATGGGATCGTCGCGCACGCTGTATCAGGCGTCGATCGATGGCTGGCTGCCGCGCTATCTTTCGCGCGTCAACGAGCACGGTGCGCCGACGGCCGCAATGTGGACTGATCTCGGTTTCAATCTCGTGCTGCTCGCCATGTCGGACTATATGACGGTGCTGTCGATTTCCAACGTCTGCTATATGTTGTTCGTGTTTCTCAATCTGCAATCGGGCTGGATACACCGCATGGATCGCGGCAAATGGGAGCGCCCGTTCCGCTGTCCGACATGGCTGCTCGCGCTGGGCGCGCTGTGCGGCTACGCGAATCTGGTATTCGTGGGCGCGGGCGCGAATCTGCAAGGCGAGGGCACGTTGCGCGATGGTCTGATTGCGATGCTGCTGATCGTGCCCGTGTTCGCGTTTCGTCATTATTTGCAGGACCGCGGGCGATTTCCGGCGGGAAGTGCACTCGATATGGAAGTGGTCGTGCCGAAGCGGAGCATCTGGCTCAATCTTGCACCGTATGGCGCGCTGATTGCGGCGGCGTTGACGATTGCGCTTTCGCATCATTGGGCCGCGAGCGTTTGAACTGTTTTGCGCCGTTAATGGCGTATTGAATCGCGCCGCGTCGAATCGGTTTTTGTCACCGATTCGACGCGGCGTTTTTTTATTTCCTCAGCATCATAAAAAATGCCGATGCTTCTCGCGAAGCTTCGGCATTTCTATTTAACGAACGATTGAGTCAGCGAATTGAGTTGGTGACTTCAAGACATCGCGTGTGCATGTCTCACGGGCCGGGTGGTCGTGCAATCCTTTGCGCCACCGCGCGCCGGTGAACCATTCGCGACGAAGTAGTCCGCTGTCGAACGCGCAAGCGGCTGCTTTCCGCGAATCTGGTCGGCAATCTTTTCGGCCATCATGATAGTCGGCGCATTGAGATTGCCCGTAGTAATGCGGGGCATGATCGACGCATCGACCACGCGCAAGCCTTCCAGCCCGTGTACGCGGCCTTCGTTGTCCACGACGGCCATGTTGTCGTAGCCCATCGCACACGAACACGACGGGTGATACGCGGTTTCCGCGCGGCTGCGCACGAACGCGTCGATCTCCGCATCGCTTTTCAATTGCGCGCCGGGACTTAGCTCTTGTCCGCGGAAGCGGTCGAGCGCTGGCTGCGCGATGATCTCGCGCGTGATGCGAATCGCGTCGCGGAACTCGCGCCAATCGAGTGCTTCCGCCATATAGTTGAAGAGAATCGACGGATGCTCACGCGGATCGCGCGAACGCAGTTTCACGCGGCCGCGGCTGGGCGATCGCATCGAACCGACATGCGCCTGAAAGCCGTGCATCTTGATCGCATTCGAGCCGTTGTAATTGATCGCGACCGGCAGGAAGTGATATTGAATATTCGGCCACGGATCGTCATCGCGCGTGCGGATAAAGCCGCCCGCTTCGAAATGATTACTCGCACCGACGCCGGTGCCGCGCAACATCCATTCGAGACCGATAGCCGGTTGATTGTGCAGCAGTAGCGCGGGATAGAGCGAAACGGGCTCCTTGCACGCGTACTGCATATACATTTCGAGGTGATCCTGAAGATTCTGCCCAACGCCAGGCAAGTCGAGCACGACCGGAATATCGAGTTCGCGCAGCCATGCACCGGGACCTACGCCCGAACGCTGCAAGATCTGCGGAGACGCAATCGCGCCCGCACACAGCAACACTTCGCGACGTGCGCGACGCGTGATGCGCGCATTGCCGTCCAGAAAAACCACACCGTTCGCGCGTTTCCCGCTAAAGAGAATGCGGTCGGTCACGGCGTGCGTGACGATATCGAGGTTCGAACGTTGCTTCGCCTGATCCAGATAGCCGCGCGCGGTGCTCGCACGCCGTCCTTTTGCCGTGACCGTGCGATCCATCGGGCCGAAGCCTTCCTGGCGATAGCCATTGAGGTCGTCGGTACGCGGATAACCCGCTTGCACGCCCGCCTCGATCATGGCTTCGAATAGCGGATTCACGCCGGGCTTGCTGGTGGTGACGTGAACGGGCCCGTCGCCGCCGTGATAATCGTTCGCGCCGATGTCACGCGTTTCGGCCTTGCGAAAATACGGCAGGCAATCCAGATAGCTCCAGTTTTCGAGGCCTTTTCGCTCGGCCCAACCGTCGTAATCGAGCGCGTTGCCGCGGATATAGCACATGCCGTTGATCAGCGACGAGCCCCCCAATCCCTTGCCGCGCCCGCATTCCATGCGCCGGTTGTTCATATGCGGTTCGGGGTCGGTTTCGTAGGCCCAATTGTAGCGCCGCCCTTGCAGCGGATACGCGAGTGCCGCCGGCATTTGCGTCCGGAAATCGAAACGATAATCGGGGCCGCCGGCTTCGAGCAGGAGCACGCGAACATCGCGGTCCTCGGTCAACCGCGTCGCGAGCACATTGCCAGCCGAGCCCGCGCCGATGATGATGTAGTCATAGTCTTGCGCTGCCATGCCGGGCTCCCTCAAAAGACGGGCTGATACGGTCCCAGTTCGACCTGGACGGATTTGAGGCGCGTGTAATGTTCGAGTGTCGTGATGCCGTTTTCGCGGCCCACGCCCGATTGCTTGTAGCCGCCCACGGGCATTTCGGCGGCCGACTCTCCCCATGTATTGATCCAGCAAATGCCCGCTTCCAGGCGATGAATCACGCGATGCGCACGCGAGAGATTCTCCGTGACGACACCCGCTGCGAGTCCATAAAGCGTATCGTTCGCCCGCGCGATGACTTCTTCTTCATTGCTGAAAGTCAGCAGACTCATCACGGGGCCGAAGATTTCTTCGCGCACGATTTTCATCTCGTCGCGGCAATCGGCAAAGACCGTGGGGGCCACGTATTGACCGCGTGCGAAGTCGCCTTCAGTCAGCCGCGAGCCGCCTGCAATCAGCCGTGCGCCTTCGCGTTTGCCGCTGTCGATGAAGGCGAGCACCTTGTCCAGTTGCGCCGCGCTCGCGAGCGGACCGAAATTGGTGGACGGATCCGTGGGTTTGCCCACGCGAATGCGCGCCACGCGTTGCAGGACGCGCGATTCGAAATCGTCGCGTATAGATGCCTGAACGAAAACGCGCGTGCCATTCGTGCACACCTGGCCAGCACTGAAGAAGTTGGCCGTCACGGCGATATCGGCGGCGCGGTCGAGATCGGCGTCTTCGAACACGATCAGCGGTGACTTGCCGCCGAGTTCCATCGTCACGTCCTTGAGCGACGAGGCAGCCGCCGCGGCCATGACTTTCTTGCCGGTTTCCACGCCGCCGGTAAACGAAATCTTCTCGATGCCCGGATGATTGCTGAGCAGCGCGCCCACGCGGCCATCGCCTTGCACCACGTTGAAGACGCCGGGCGGCACGCCCGCTTCCAGATAGATCTCCGCGAGTTTCGCAGTGGACAGCGGCGTGATTTCGCTGGGTTTGAAAATCATCGCATTGCCGGCCGCAAGAGCGGGCGCCGATTTCCAGCACGCGATCTGGATCGGGTAATTCCACGCACCGATGCCCGCCGTCACGCCTAGCGGTTCGCGCCGCGTATACACGAACGAACTTTCGCGCAGCGGAATCTGCTGACCTTCGAGTGCGGGCGCGAGGCCCGCATAGTATTCGATCACGTCGGCGCCCGTGACGATGTCGACGGCGCGCGTTTCGGCGATGGGCTTGCCGGTGTCGTGCGTTTCGAGTTCGGCGAGCGAATCGTTACGTTCGCGCAGCAACTCGACAGCGCGGCGCAGGATGCGCGAACGCTGCATGGCCGTCATTGCGGCCCACACGCGTTGACCGTCGCGCGCGGATTGGACGGCGCGCTCGATATCGGCGGCGCTCGCCTGCTGCACGGTCGCGAGCGCTTCACCGGTTGCGGGGTTGAACGTTTCGAAGGTTTCGCCGCTGGTGGCGTCGACGTACGCGCCGTGAATGAAGAGGCGCTCGAGCGGGTAATGGGGCATCGCCAGGACTCCGTAGTCAGGCCGACTTGCGCGTGCGCGCCTTCGCGCGCGCGTCGAGCAGCAAGTCGATGTAATCGTTGGCCAGCCGCAAGGCGGCTTTCGTGTCGAAGGGTTCGCCGGTGGTCGCACCGCGCAGCCAGAGGCCGTCGATCATGGCGGCGAGCCCGGTGGCGGCGCGCCGCGACGCGGCACGCGGCAGGGCTTTTTCGAATTCCGCGCACAGATTCGAATACAGCCGGCGCGTATTCACGCGTTGCAAACGGCGCAGCGTGGGCTGATGCATGCTCTCGGCCCAAAACGCGAGCCACGTTTTCATGACCGGCGTGTTGACCTGGGAGACATCGAAATTAGCGGCGACGATCGCACGCAGACGCGCGCGTGGTTCGGGCTTCGCCGCAAGCCGGCGGCGCATGGTGGCTTCCCACAAATCGCGGAGCACATGGCGCATGGTGGCTTCGAGCAGCCCGTCCTTGCCGCCGAAATAGTGGCTCACGATGCCGGTCGAGATATTCGCGCGCTGCGCGACGGTCGCAAGCGTCGTACCCGACAAACCAGACTGGTCGATGGTCTGCAGGGTGGCATCGATGAGTTGGGCGCGACGCAGGTCGCGCATTCCGATCTTGGGCATGGTGATTCAGGACGCACGGGGAGGACTCCACTCTAATTATTTTTTATTGAATGATCAATCAATAAAAACGTTGCGCGCGCGCTGCGGCGCATTTTCAAAAGCGCGCGTCGGATTGTCGATGGTTGGGATCGTGCGCATCGTCTCGCGAGCCTTGCTGCGTATGGATTCGAGCGCTGCTTACAGGGGTACTCACGCATCAGGCATGTCGCGATAGCGCCAGTGCGCGTCGTGTGTGCGCAAGTTGCGCGCGATTTGGACGCTTACGTTTGCTCCGTCCGCACTGCTGCCCGGCGCGCTGCCAGGCCCTGAATTGCGGCACTTTTCAACCGTATCGCGAGTCAAGAGAAACCGACACCATGAGAAAAGCAAACGCACTGGTACTGACCGCAATCGCACTGGCGCTGTCCGCACTATCGAATTCGAGTCATGCGCAGAGCAGCGTCACGATGTACGGCATCATCGATGCGGGGGTGACGTACGTCACCAATGCAGGCGGCTCGCATCAAGTCAAATTCGACGACGGCATTTCGTACGCGAACCGTTGGGGCATCAAAGGCACGGAAGATCTCGGCGGCGGCATGAAAGCCGTTTTCGATCTGGAAAGCGGATTTCACCTCGGCAATGGCACGCTCGCGAATGGCGGCTCGCTATTCGGCCGCGCGGCGTATGTGGGTCTGCAGAGCGATTGGGGCACGCTCACGTTCGGCAATCAAATCGACATGACGCAGGAGATGGTCTATCTCTTCAACGTTACCGCGTGGGCGAGCGGCTACGCCATCAATCAGGGCGACTTCGACCGCATGAATGGCGACCATCTGCCGAACTCGGTGAAGTTCATGTCGAACACGTATGGCGGTTTCCAGTTCGGCGGCATGTATTCATTCAGCAATACGCCCGGCGATTTTCACACGGGCAGCGCGTGGAGCGTGGGCGCGCAATATCAGCACGGTGCATTCGCGATGGGCGCGGCTTATACGCAGTTGAATAATCCATCCGGAATTTACGGTTTCGATCCTTACGCGATGATCGGCGTGCATACCTTCTTCGGCCGCCCGACCGTGAGCGTCGATCCCACCACGGGCGCGGTCACCGATCTATACGCGGACAGCGCGTTTCCCGTCGATAAACAAGGCACATTCGGCATCGGCGCGAGTTATGTGATTGGCGACGTCACGCTGATGAGCGATTTCACCTATACGCAAATCAAGGCGTTTGGCGAAAGCGAACACATGCTCGTGGCCGAAGGCGGCGCCGACTGGCAAATCACGCCCGCGCTCGCGCTGATTGGCGGTTACCAGTACACGCACTTCGACGGCCATCACTGGAATCAGCTTTCGGCGGGGCTGCATTACGCGCTCTCGAAACGCACCGAAGTTTATCTGTCCGGCGACTGGCTGAAGGCTTCGCAAGGCGTCGATGCCGTGATCGGCTACAGCTTCACGCCGTCTTCGACCACGACGCAGGCCGATGTGCGAATCGGTATGCGCCATTCGTTCTGAAACTTTAATCGTTCGCCGCAGTTTGCGCGGTGCAGCAAATCGAATTTTCCGCACCAGGCCGGCGTCATGCCGGCTTGCGCTTTTCGACCGCGAATCATCGTCAACCCGTCCGGCCAGACGCCCCGACGCCCCGTCTGGCGGGGCCGTCCACGCGCAATGGCGCTTTTGTTCTATCTGATCCGGGCGCCAATTTGGTCTACTGATTCCAGCGTCACTCATGCCACGCCAAGCCGGAGAAGTCAGATGAATGTCAGCGTCTTCGACCTGTTCAAGATTGGGATTGGCCCGTCGAGCTCGCATACCGTCGGTCCGATGGTTGCCGCTTGCCGCTTCGTGTCCCATATCGAGGACGCCAATTTGCTGGCCTTCGTGCGCCGCGTGAAGGTCGAGCTGTACGGCTCCCTGGGCGCCACCGGCAAGGGCCACGGAACCGACAAGGCCGTGCTGCTCGGTCTCGAAGGGCATCTGCCCGATGTGATCGATCCCGATCAGATCGAACCGCGCCTTGCCGCGATTCGTCGCGAGAAGACCCTGATGCTGCTCGGCAAGCAGTCGATTCGTTTCGACGAAAAAGAAGGCATCGGTTTCTTTCGTCGCACGATGGGCGGCGCGAATACCTTGCATTCCAACGGCATGCGCTTTCAGGCTTTCGATGAAAACGGCCAGTTGCTGGTGGAGAAGGAGTATTACTCGGTTGGCGGCGGCTTTGTCGTGAATCGCGAGGGCGATCGCGTCAATGGCGTGCGCACGGCGCATGAGATGCCGTATCCGTTTCGCACCGGCGACGATCTGCTGCGCGTCTGCAATGAGAGCGGGCTATCCATTGCGGAGATTACGTTCGCCAATGAATGCGCGACGCGATCGCCGGACGAGGTGCGGGAAGGCTTGATGGCGATCTGGCGCACGATGGCTGCGTGCGTGGAGCGCGGCTGCAAGATGCACGGCCAATTGCCCGGTCCGATGCAGGTCAAGCGCCGCGCCGCCGATCTTTCCGTGCAATTGCGCGCGCGCTCCGAGGAGTCGTTGCGTGACCCGCTTTCAATGCTCGACTGGGTCAATCTCTACGCGATGGCGGTGAATGAAGAAAACGCCGCGGGCGGCCGCGTCGTCACCGCGCCGACCAATGGCGCGGCCGGGGTGATTCCCGCCGTGCTCCATTACTACGTGAAATTCGTGCCGGGCGCGAACGAAAAAGGCATCGCCGATTTCCTGCTGACCGCCGCCGCGATTGGCGTCATCTACAAGGAAACAGCCTCGATTTCAGGGGCCGAAGTGGGTTGCCAGGGCGAAGTGGGCGTCGCCTGTTCGATGGCCGCCGCCGCGCTCGCGGCCGTAATGGGCGGCACGCCTTTGCAGGTCGAGAACGCCGCCGAGATCGGCATGGAGCACAACCTCGGCATGACGTGCGATCCCGTCGGCGGCCTCGTGCAGATTCCCTGCATCGAGCGCAACGCGATGGGCGCGATCAAGGCGCTGAACGCCGCGCGTATGGCGCTCAAGGGCAATGGCCAGCATTACGTCACGCTCGACAACGTCATCAAGACGATGCGCGAAACGGGCGCCGACATGAAGACGAAATACAAGGAGACGTCACGCGGTGGACTCGCCGTGAACGTCATCGAATGCTAATGGAAACGCGCAAACGGAAACACGCAAAGGGGTCTGCGAGATGAGCCGCTATTCGATATTCAGTCTGTTCCGCAACGGGTTGTCGTATCACGAGAACTGGGAGCGGCAGTGGAGAAGTCCCGAGCCGAAAAAGGAGTACGACGTGGTGATCGTCGGCGGCGGCGGACATGGTCTCGCGACCGCGTATTACCTCGCCAAAGAGCACGGCGTGAAGAATGTCGCCATTCTGGAGAAAGGCTGGATTGGCGGCGGTAATACCGCGCGCAATACGACCATCGTGCGCTCGAATTATCTGTGGGACGAGTCGGCCGCGCTTTACGAAAAAGCGATGCAGCTGTGGGAAGGTCTCGCACAGGATCTCAACTACAACGTGATGTTCAGTCAGCGCGGCGTGATGAATCTCGCCCATACGCTGCAGGACGTGCGCGATACAGAGCGCCGCGTGAATGCGAACCGGCTCAACGGCGTGGACGCTGAATTCCTCACGCCGGAACAGATCAAGGAAATCGAGCCGACGATCAATCTGAATAGCCGCTATCCGGTGCTGGGCGCGTCGATTCAGCGCCGCGCGGGCGTGGCGCGTCACGACGCTGTGGCGTGGGGCTTCGCGCGCGGCGCGGACCGTGCCGGCGTGGACATTATCCAGAACTGCCAGGTCACGGGCATTCGCCGCGACGGCGGCCGCGTGACGGGCGTCGATACGGTGAAAGGCTTTATCAAGGCGAAGAAAGTGGCCGTGGTCGCCGCGGGCAATACCACCACGCTCGCCGATATGGCCGGCGTGCGCCTGCCGCTGGAAAGCCATCCGTTGCAGGCGCTCGTTTCGGAGCCGATCAAACCGGTCGTCAATACGGTGATCATGTCGAACGCGGTGCATGCCTATATCAGCCAGTCCGACAAGGGCGATCTCGTGATTGGCGCGGGCGTCGATCAGTACACCGGATTCGGCCAGCGCGGCAGTTTCAATATTATCGAAGGCACGTTGCAGGCGATCGTCGAAATGTTCCCGGTCTTTTCGCGCGTGCGCATGAATCGCCAGTGGGGCGGCATTGTCGACGTCTCGCCGGACGCCTGCCCGATTATCAGCAAGACCGATGTGAAGGGCCTGTATTTCAATTGCGGTTGGGGCACGGGTGGTTTCAAGGCGACGCCGGGTTCGGGCTGGGTCTTTGCGCACACCATTGCGAACGACGAACCGCATCCGCTGAATGCGCCGTTCTCGCTCGACCGTTTCTACACCGGTCATCTGATCGACGAACACGGCGCTGCCGCCGTGGCGCATTAACCGCACACAGGATAGACACATCATGCTGCTGATCGAATGCCCCTGGTGCGGGCCGCGCGCCGAAATCGAATTCACCTGCGGCGGCGAAGCGGAAATCGCTCGCCCGCTCGATACCGACGTGCTGAGCGACAAGGAGTGGGGCGATTATCTGTTCATGCGCCACAATCCGCGCGGCGTGCATAAAGAGCAATGGCTGCATGCGCAAGGTTGCCGCCGCTGGTTCATGGCGACGCGCGATACGGTGACGTACGAGATTCAAAGCTACGAGAAGTTTGGCGCGGGCAATCACGCGAGCAACGAAAAAGATCTGGAAAAAGGGAGCGCACAGCGATGAGCCAGAAGAACCGCCTCGGCGCCGGTGGGCGCATCAACCGCGCGATTCCGCTGACGTTCACGTTCAACGGTCGCACGTATCAGGGTTATCAGGGCGACACGCTCGCTTCCGCGCTGCTCGCGAACGACGTGCATTTCGTGGCGCGCAGTTTCAAATACCACCGTCCGCGCGGCATCGTCACGGCGGACGTGGCCGAGCCGAATGCCGTTGTGCAACTCGAGCGCGGCGCGCATACCGTGCCGAATGCGCGCTCGACCGAGATCGAGTTGTATCAGGGGCTGGTGGCGAATAGCGTGAACGCCGAACCGAACCTCGAAAACGATCGCATGGCGATCAATCAAAAGTTCTCGCGCTTTTTGCCCGCGGGCTTTTACTACAAGACGTTCATGTGGCCGCGTAAATGGTGGCCGAAATACGAAGAAAAGATTCGCGAGGCGGCGGGTCTCGGTAAATCGCCTGAAGTGCGTGACGGCGATCGTTACGACAAGTGTTTCGCGCATTGCGACGTGCTCGTGATCGGCGGCGGCCCGACGGGTCTGGCGGCCGCGCACACGGCCGCGTTGAGCGGCGCGCGCGTGATGCTGATCGACGATCAGCGCGAACTCGGCGGCAGCCTGCTCGGCTGCAAGGCGGAGATCGACGGCAAGCCCGCGCTGCAATGGGTCGAAAAGATCGAAGCCGAATTGTCCGCCATGCCGGACGTGAAGATTCTCTCGCGCAGCACGGCATTCGGCTATCAGGATCACAATCTCGTGACCGTTGCTCAACGGTTGACCGAGCATCTGCCGGTGTCCACGCGTCACGGCACGCGCGAACTGCTGTGGAAGATTCGTGCGAAGCGCGTGATTCTCGCCACCGGCGCGCAGGAGCGTCCGGTTGTATTCGGCAATAACGATTTGCCGGGCGTCATGCTCGCGTCGGCGGTATCGACTTATCTGCATCGCTATGGCGTGATTCCGGGCCGTAATGCGGTGGTGTTCACGAATAACGACGCGGGCTATCGTTGCGCGCTCGATCTCAAGGCGTGCGGCGCAAACGTGACGCTCGTCGATTCGCGCGCACAAGGCAGTGGCGCATTGCAAAGCGCTGCGCGTCGCCAGGGCGTGAAGGTGATGAACAACGCCGCGATCATGACGGCGCACGGCAAACTGCGCGTGAATGCCGTGGACCTGGTCGCGTATGCGAACGGCAAAACCGGCGCGAAGCAGGCAACGATTCCGTGCGACCTCGTGGCGATGTCGGGCGGCTTGAGCCCCGTGCTGCATCTGTTCGCGCAATCGGGCGGCAAGGCGCTCTGGAACGACACGAAAGCGTGCTTCATGCCGGGCAAGCGCGTGCAGCCCGAAGTCAGCGTGGGCGCGGCGGTCGGCGAATTCAGTCTGGCGCGCGGCCTGACGCTCGCGGTCGATGCCGGGCTCGACGCGGCGCAAAGTCTCGGCTTCAAGCTCGCGCGTCCGAATGTGCCCAAGGTGGCGGAATTGAGCGAATCGCCGCTCGAGCCGCTGTGGCTCGTCGGCAGCCGCACGGAAGCGTCGCGCGGCCCGAAGCAGTTTGTCGATTTCCAGAATGACGTTTCGGCGGCCGATATTCTGCTGGCCGCGCGCGAAGGATTTGAATCGGTCGAACACGTCAAGCGTTATACGGCGATGGGTTTCGGCACCGATCAGGGCAAGCTCGGCAATATCAACGGCATGGCGATTCTCGCGGCGGCGCTCGGCAAAACGATTCCGGAAACCGGCACGACGACGTTCCGCCCGAATTACACGCCGGTGACGTTCGGCACCTTTGCGGGCCGCGAACTCGGGGACTTTTTCGATCCGGTGCGCAAGACCTGCGTTCACGAATGGCACGTCGAGCACGGCGCGTTGTTCGAGGACGTGGGCAACTGGAAACGCCCGTGGTATTTCCCGAAGGGCGGCGAAGATCTTCACGCGGCGGTGAAGCGCGAATGTCTCGCGGTGCGTAATGGCGTCGGCATACTCGACGCGTCGACGCTCGGCAAAATCGATATTCAAGGACCGGACGCGGCGAAACTGCTCAACTGGGTGTATACGAATCCGTGGAGCAAACTCGAAGTCGGCAAATGCCGCTATGGCCTCATGCTCGATGAAAACGGCATGGTGTTCGACGACGGCGTGACGGTGCGCCTCGGCCCGCAGCATTACATGATGACGACCACGACCGGCGGCGCGGCGCGCGTGCTCACGTGGCTCGAACGCTGGCTGCAAACGGAATGGCCCGATATGAAGGTGCGGCTCGCTTCCGTGACCGATCACTGGGCGACCTTCGCGGTGGTCGGCCCGAAGAGCCGGAAGGTGCTGCAAAAGGTTTGCGGAGATATCGACTTCGAGAATGCGGCGTTTCCGTTCATGTCGTATCGCAATGGTACGGTCGCGGGCGTGAAATCGCGCGTCATGCGCATCAGCTTCTCGGGCGAACTCGCTTATGAAGTGAATGTGCCGGCGAATGCGGGGCGCGCCGTGTGGGAAGCGTTGATGGCCGCGGGCGCCGAATTCGACATCACGCCTTATGGCACGGAAACGATGCACGTGCTGCGGGCGGAGAAGGGTTACATCATCGTCGGCCAGGACACCGATGGTTCGGTGACGCCGTTCGATCTCGGCATGGGCGGTCTGGTTTCTCAAACCAAGGACTTCCTGGGCCGCCGCTCGCTCAAGCGTTCCGATACGGCAAAAGAAGGGCGTAAGCAGTTCGTCGGTCTGCTCACCGACGATCCGCAATTCGTGCTGACCGAAGGCAGCCAGATCGTCGACGAAAACGCGCGCGCTCGAAACGACGGCACGACGCCCATGCTCGGTCATGTCACGTCGAGTTATCAGAGCCCGATACTCGATCGCTCGATTGCGCTCGCGGTAATTAAAGGCGGTTTGGACAGGATGGGCGAACGCGTGGTGATTCCGCTCGCCGATGGGCGGCGTGTGGGCGCGAAGATTGTCAGCCCGGTTTTCTACGACATCGAAGGGGTGCGTCAGCATGTGGAATGAAACGAGAGATCCGATGCCCCTCGCGGAGCGTGCCGTGAGCGTGAATCTGGAGTCGCCGTTTATCGGCGTGGAAGATCTGTTGAAGGTGCAAGATGCACGCGGATCGAAGGCCTTCGCGATGCGCGAGCAGCCGTTTCGCGATCTGGTGAATGTGCGCGGCGAATTGAGCGATGCAGCTTTTGTCGAGGCATTCGAGCGGACGGTCGGTTGCCGTCCGCCCGCCGCGCCGAATACCGTTGCGCGCAGCGCCAATTACGACGTGCTGTGGCTCGGCCCCGACGAATGGCTCGTGCGTTCGAGTGCGCCTGTGCCTGCGGGTGTGCTCGAAGCGAAACTCGCGCCGGAAATTGGCGAATGCTACGCGGCGGCCGTCGACGTCGGCAGTGGCTATACCGTGGTCGAAGTCGAAGGCACGCGTGTGCGCGACGTGCTGTCGCGCGGCTGTCCGCTCGATCTGCATCCGTCGCTGTTCAAACCGGGGCAATGCGCGCAGAGCCTGTATTTCAAGGCCTCGATCGTGTTGATTCCGATTGCGGCGGATCGCTACGAACTGGTCGTGCGACGCAGTTTCGCCGATTACTTCTGCCGCATCATGCTCGATGCCGCGGCATCGCTCGCGCCATGAAGATCGTCGATGGCACCTTCGACAATGCGCCTGCATGCGGGCGCGGCTGGAGCGTGTTCGTCGACGCGCTCAGTGTGCCGGCGCGTATCGGCATTCATCCGCATGAACACGGGCAGCCGCAGCCGCTCGTGATCGACGCGCAGCTCGGATATGGCCGCGCGCCGAAAGAGGAAGGCGACTGGATCGATTACGAAAGTTGGTGTGCGCGCATCGCGGACTTTCTCGCGCACAAATCCCATACGCGTTTGCTCGAAACGCTGGTAGCCGATGTGGCGGCGCTGTCGTTTCGCGAATGGCCCGCGCTCGAGACGCTCACGCTGGCCGTGCACAAGCCGAAGATCCGGCCCGGCACGCGCCGCGTGGGCGTATCGCTCGACTGGACGCGTGCGGATTATCTGCAATGGAACGCAACGGCAGCGCAGATGCACGCGCACGCATAGCCACTTCGTGGTGCAGTTGAGTGTCGGCGTGGTGCAAACGCGCGTCGGGTTTTGCATGGTTTGAAGAGGGCACACGGCGCTACGCTCGAATCATCGCCGTTGCAGCGCGTGCGCAAAGACGCAGCGGCGCTTTTCATCAACAACGAAACGGAGACAAGCGATGAGTGGCAATCGAGGCGTCGTGTACATGGGCCCGGGCAAGGTCGACGTGCAGAAGATCGACTATCCGAAGATGGTGGATCCGAGCGGCCGCAAGATCGGTCATGGCGTGATTCTCAAGGTCGTCAGCACGAATATCTGCGGATCGGATCAGCATATGGTGCGCGGGCGCACGACGGCGCCGGTCGGCCTCGTGCTCGGCCATGAAATCACGGGCGAAGTGGTCGAGATCGGCAACGATGTCGAAACGCTCAAACTCGGCGATCTCGTTTCCGTGCCGTTCAACGTCGCGTGCGGACGCTGCGCGATGTGCAAGGATCAAAATACCGGCGTGTGCCTGAACGTGAATCCGTCGCGCGCGGGCGGTGCCTATGGTTATGTCGATATGGGCGGCTGGATCGGTGGTCAGGCCGAATATGTGCTCGTGCCGTATGCCGATTTCAATCTGCTCAAATTCCCCGATCGCGATCAGGCGATGTCGAAGATTCGCGATCTCACCTGTCTCTCCGACATTCTGCCCACGGGCTATCACGGTGCCGTGACGGCGGGCGTGAAGCCGGGCTCGACGGTCTATGTCGCGGGCGCGGGACCGGTCGGCATGGCGGCGGCCGCATCGGCGCGCCTGCTGGGCGCGGCCTGCACGATCGTCGGCGACATGAACGCGGAACGTCTCGCGCACGCGAAAGCGATGGGATTCGAAGTCGTCGATCTGTCGAAAGACGCCACGCTCGGCGAGCAGGTCGAGCAGATTCTCGGCAAACCCGAGGTCGATTGCGCGGTCGATTGCGTGGGTTTCGAAGCGCATGGTCACGGCGCATCGGGGCATGCGGAAGAGGCGCCCGCAACCGTGCTCAATTCGCTGATGGAAATCACGCGGCCCGCAGGCATGATCGGCATTCCCGGTCTTTACGTCACCGACGATCCGGGCGCGCGCGATCTCGCCGCGCAGCACGGCAGCCTGAGCATCCGCTTCGGCCTCGGCTGGGCGAAATCGCATACGTTCCATACCGGTCAGACGCCGGTGCTCAAATACAACCGCAATCTCATGCAGGCGATTCTGTTCGACCGTTTGCCGATTGCGAAAATCGTTAACGTCTCGGTGATTTCGCTCGACGAAGCGCCGCAAGGCTATAAGCAATTCGATGGCGGCGCGCCGCGCAAGTTTGTGATCGATCCGCACGGCTTGCTGGCCGCGTGATCGGAAGCATTCGATTTATTTTCGCCCTCGCGCAATAAAAAACGGGCAACCGGTTTAAAGCCGGTCGCCCGCTTTGCGTTGCCTGAACGCATGGCATCGCTAGACGTGTGCGCTGAGCATCGGCAATAAGGGCTTCGGTGTATCCGCGCCCGAAAGCGGCGCGAGGCGCTTGCGACGCTCGCCGGTGGGCGCGCTGCCGAATGCGTCGCGATAGCTCTTGCTGAAATGACACGCCGACTGAAAGCCGCAGGCCATCGTGATCTGCATGATCGACATATCGGTTTGCAGCAGCAATTCACGCGCGCGGCGCAGGCGCAAGGTCAGATAGTAATGCGTGGGCGTCATGCCCAGATGCTCGTGAAAGAGTCGCTGCAATTGCCGTTGCGACATATTCGCGAGCCGCGCGAGGTCCTCGCGCGAAAGCGGCTCCTCGATGTTGTTCTCCATGAGCGAGATGACTTCGAAAAGCGATTTGTTCGCGGACCCGAGTCGCGCCACGAGCGGCATGCGCTGCTGCGCGCTGGTGTCGCGAACGTGCTCGACCACGAACTGTTCGGCGATCTGCGTGACGCGCGCCGTCCCCACGCGCGTGGTGATGAGATTGAGCATCATGTCGAGCGGCGCGACGCCGCCCGTGCAGGTCACGCGGTCGCGGTCGATCACGAATAGCTCTTTGAGAAAGCGCGTAGACGGAAATTCCTCCTTCAGCGCCGACATGTTTTCCCAATGAATCGCGCATGCATAGCCGGCCAGCAGTCCGGCCTTGGCGAGCGCATAGGTGCCGGTGCACAGGCTGCCCAGCACGACGCCCGAGCGTGCGAAGCGACGCAATACGGCAAGATGCGCCGCGGTGGTCGCGCGCTGCACGTCGACACCGCCGCAGACGAACACGATATCGGGCTGGCCCGCGCATTCGGCCGGGCCGCTGTCGATGGACAGGCCGTTGCTCGATGCGACCGGGCCGCCGTCCGGGCTGATGATCGACCAGCGGTAGAGGGGTTGCCCGCTCAGGTAGTTAGCCATGCGTAGCACTTCGATGGCGTTCGTGAACGCGATCATCGTGAAGTCGGGCAGCGGCATGAACGCGAAGTGCGCTAACGACGCTGTGCGGTCGGGCAACATGTGGGGGGCCATTCCTTGTAGTCGGCAGCCTGAGAAGGCCGGGGTCCCGGGCCAGGCTACCGCAATTCTGGAATCGGGCAAGGGCAGTGTGCCATGCGGCAAAACCCTAAGTCCACGACGTCAAAAATCCTTCAGGCGTAAAAAACACGAACGTGCGGCGAAGCTGGTGCAGCGTTGCCCGCTTAACTGGCAAAGCGTGAGCAAACATGGACAGCTTGCACCATCACCTGCACGTCGCCCACGCGCGGTGCATCGAAAACTTGTTTCGGATCGGGAAATATTCGATTTGACATATCCACTTTAAGTCCACTTGCATCGACCGCCTGCGCACGCCATGCGTTGAATGGCTTGCGCGCTGACTTGTGAAAAATGGACGCGGATGGCGGAAAAGGAAAAGAACGCGTCTGAATTCATACATCGGCGGGGAATTCGAACGACAAGAATAGAGCCGTCGGCCAGAACCTTGCGCAGCGGCTGCAAAGCCAGGCGGGGCGGGCCTTGCGCGTTACTGGAAATGCTGTTCCATTCGTCACGGACGCCTTATGTCGCACACTGAATCTTTCTTCTCGCAAACGCTCGCGCAGCACGACTCGGCCGTGCGCGGCAGCATTCTGAAAGAACTCGAACGTCAGCAGTCGCAGGTTGAAATGATCGCGTCGGAAAACATCGTGTCGCGCGCGGTGCTCGAAGCGCAAGGATCGGTGCTGACGAATAAATATGCCGAAGGCTATTCGGGCAAGCGCTATTACGGCGGCTGCGAATTTGCAGACGAAATCGAAGCGCTCGCCATCGATCGTCTGAAGAAACTCTTTAACGCCGGCTTTGCCAACGTTCAACCGCATTCGGGCGCGCAGGCCAATGGCGCCGTCATGCTTGCGCTTGCCAGGCCAGGCGACACCGTGCTGGGCATGTCGCTCGACGCAGGCGGCCACCTCACGCATGGCGCGAAGCCGGCGCTCTCGGGCAAGTGGTTCAACGCCGTGCAGTACGGCGTGAATCGCGACACCTTGCTGATCGATTACGACCAGGTCGAGGAGCTGGCACAACAACACAAGCCGAGCCTGATCATCGCGGGCTTTTCCGCCTATCCGCGCGCGCTGGACTTCGCGCGCTTTCGCGCGATTGCCGATCGCGTCGGCGCGAAGCTGATGGTCGATATGGCGCATATCGCGGGCATCGTCGCCGCCGGCCGTCATCAGAATCCGGTCGATCATGCGCATGTGGTGACGTCGACCACGCACAAGACGCTGCGCGGCCCGCGCGGCGGCGTGGTGCTCACGAACGACGAGGAGATCGCGAAGAAGATCAACTCGGCCGTGTTCCCGGGTCTGCAAGGCGGCCCGCTGATGCACGTGATCGCGGGCAAGGCGGTGGCGTTCGGCGAAGCGCTTCACGACAGTTTCAAAACCTATATCGACAGCGTGCTCGCCAATGCGCGCGCACTCGGCGAGGTGCTCAAGGCGGGCGGCGTCGATCTGGTGACGGGCGGCACGGACAACCATCTGCTGCTCGTCGATTTGCGGCCCAAGGCCCTCAATGGCGCGCAGGTCGAACAGGCGCTCGAGCGCGCGGGCATTACCTGCAACAAGAACGGCATTCCTTTCGATACCGAAAAGCCCACGGTCACCTCCGGCATTCGTCTGGGGACGCCGGCGGGAACGACGCGCGGATTCGGTGTGGCGGAATTCCGTGACATCGGCAGGCTGATTCTCGAGGTCGTCGATGCGCTGCGCACGCATCCCGAAGGCGATGCCGCCACGGAGCAGCGCGTGCGCCGCGAGATATTCGCGCTCTGCGAGCGCTTCCCGATTTACACGCACGCATAACCGGCGTCGTATGCATCATTCGCTTCACGCGCAATACCTACCCATTCAAACCCCACGCCCGTTTCGGAGTCAGCAATGAGCAATCTGCACGAAAACAGCATCATCATCGATGGTCTGAACATTTCCAAGTTCGACCGCTCGGTATTCGAAGACATGCGCAAAGGCGGCATTACCGCGGCGAACTGCACGGTGTCCGTGTGGGAGAGCTTTACGAAGACCGTCGATAATATTGCGCAGATGAAACAGCAGATTCGCGACAACGGCGAATTGCTCACGCTCGTGCGCACGACCGACGATATCCTGCGCGCGAAAAAGGAAAGCCGCACGGGCGTGATTCTCGGCTTCCAGAACGCGCATGCGTTCGAGGACAACATCGGCTATATCGAAGCATTCGCCGATATGGGCGTGCGCGTGGTGCAGCTTTGCTACAACACGCAGAATCTCGTGGGCACCGGTTGTTATGAACGCGACGGCGGCCTCTCCGATTTCGGCCGCGAAGTGATCACGGAAATGAATCGCGTGGGGATCATGGTCGATCTTTCGCACGTGGGCGGCAATACGTCTTCGGAAGCCATCGCATTTTCGAAGAAGCCGGTCTGCTATTCGCACTGTCTGCCTTCGGGCCTGAAGGAACATCCGCGCAACAAGAGCGACGCGCAGCTCAAGGAAATCGCCGACGCGGGCGGCTTTGTCGGCGTAACGATGTTTGCGCCGTTCCTCAAGCGCGGCATCGACGCGAGCGTCGAAGACTATATCGAAGCGATCGACTACGTGGTGAATCTGATCGGCGAGGATACGGTCGGCATCGGCACCGACTTCACGCAGGGTTATAGCGTGGACTTCTTCGACTGGCTCACGCACGACAAGGGCCGTTATCGCCGTCTGACGAATTTCGGCAAGGTCGTGAATCCGGAAGGCATTCGCACGATCGGCGAGTTTCCGAATCTCACGGCGGCCATGGAACGCGCCGGCTGGAAAGAATCGCGTATCCGCAAGATCATGGGTGAAAACTGGGTGCGAGTGTTTCGCGACGTCTGGGGCGCGTGATTTTCAGACGTCTCGTAACGCGAAAACAAAAATACGTTTAGCCATTCCGAACCCTAAAAGCTGCAAACCGATAAAACGATTATTCCGGAGCCCCACGAAATGCAACCGCAATTGCCGATCGACGTCGACGCGAATACCGGCGTCTGGACCACGGACGCACTGCCCATGCTGTATGTGCCACGCCACTTCTTCACCAACAATCACACGGCAGTCGAAGAGGCGCTGGGCCGCGAGACCTACGCGGAGATTCTCTATAAGGCGGGCTATAAATCGGCGTATCACTGGTGCGCGAAGGAAGCCGAAAAGCACGGAATGAGCGGCATGGCCGTCTTCGAGCATTATCTGAAGCGCCTCTCGCAACGCGGCTGGGGCCTCTTCACGATCGTCGAAGCCGATCCCGCTACGGCGCACGCACGCATCGAATTGCGTCATTCCTCGTTCGTGCTCGCGCAGCCGGGTAAGCACGGCAAGCTCTGCTACATGTTCGCGGGCTGGTTTGCAGGTGCGATGGACTGGGTCAACGACACGGCCGGTGCCGGCGCGCATGCGCCGCGTGCGCAATCCAGGGAGGTGCAATGCGCCGCCGAAGGTCATGCGCATTGCGTCTTCGAGGTTTCGCCAATCACGTCCTGACGCATTCTCGCGACCGGATCATCAGCCTTAAAAAAAGCCCGCATTACGAATTACCCGAATACCCGAGGCCGTCAGCGATGCGCTATCCCCACTTGTTCAAACCTTTGACGCTCAATCAGCTTACGCTGCGCAACCGCATCGTGAGCACTGCCCATGCCGAGGTCTATGCCGAGCCGGGCGGGCTGCCGGGCGACCGCTATATCCGCTACTACGAAGAGAAAGCCAAGGGCGGTGTGGGCCTCGCGGTGTGCGGCGGCTCGAGTCCGGTGTCGATCGACAGCCCGCAAGGATGGTGGAAGTCGGTGAATCTCTCGACCGACAAGATTATCGATCCGCTCGCGCGTCTGGCCGAGGCGATGCATCGTCACGGTGCGAAGATCATGATTCAGGCCACGCACATGGGACGCCGTTCGGCGTTTCATGGCGAGCACTGGCCGCATCTGATGACGCCGTCGGGCGTGCGCGAACCGGTGCATCGCGGCAATGCGAAGATCATCGAGGTGGAGGAAATTCGCCGCATCATCGCGGACTTTGCGGCGGCTGCAAAGCGCGTGAAGGACGCGGGGATGGACGGCATAGAAATCTCCGCCGCGCATCAGCATTTGATCGATCAATTCTGGAGCCAGCGCACCAATTTTCGCACCGACGAATGGGGCGGTTCGCTGAAGAACCGTTTGCGCTTTGGCGTGGAAGTGCTCGAAGCCGTGCGCGAAGCGGTCGGTAAGGATTTTTGCGTGGGCTTGCGCATGTGTGGCGACGAATTCCACGAAGACGGTCTCGATCACGAGCAATTAAAAGAGATCGCGCAGGCCATGGCGGAAACCGGTTTGATCGATTATCTCGGGGTGATCGGCTCGGGCGCGGATACGCACAACACGCTCGCGAATTGCATGCCGCCGATGGCCTTGCCGCCTGAGCCGTTCGTGCATCTCGCGGCGGGTATCAAGTCGGTGGTCAGTCTGCCCGTGATGCATGCACAGAGCATTCGCGATGCGGGCCAGGCCGAGCGCCTGCTCGCGAACGGCATGGTCGATCTCGTGGGCATGACGCGCGCGCAGATTGCCGACCCGCATATGGTCATCAAGATTCGCGACGGCCGCGAAGACGAAATCAAGCAATGCGTGGGCGCGAATTATTGCATCGACCGCCAGTACAACGGGCTCGACGTGCTCTGTGTGCAGAACGCGGCGACGTCGCGTGAAGCGACCATGCCGCATGTGATCGAAAAATCACGCCGAGCGAAGCGCAAGGTGGTCGTCGTGGGTGCGGGTCCGGCGGGACTGGAAGCGGCGCGCGTAGCGCGTTTGCGTGGTCACGACGTCGTGCTGTTCGAAAAGGGCGACGCCGTTGGCGGTCAGATTCTGCTTGCCGCGAAAGCGCCGCAGCGCGAGCAGATGGCCGGCATCGTACGCTGGTTCGATATGGAAACGAAGCGTCTTGGCGTCGATCGTCGCCTGGGCGTGGAAGCGGATGATAAAACCATTCTCGCTGAGAGGCCCGACATCATCGTGCTCGCGACCGGGGGCTCGGCCTTCACGCAACAGGTGCCTGCGTGGAGCGTCGACACGGGGCTTGCGGTGAGTTCGTGGGACATTCTTTCGGGCCGCGTGGCGCCGAAGCAGAATGTGCTCGTCTACGACGGCGTAAGCACGCATGCGGGCGCGGGCGTGGCCGACTTCATGTCGAGCCGGGGATCGAAGGTGGAGATCGTGACGCCGGACGTGAAAGTGGCCGACGACGTGGGCGGCACGACATTCCCGATTTTCTATCGCCGACTTTACGCGCAAGGCGTCATTCACACGCCGAATTACTGGCTCGACCGCGTGTACGAGGAGGACGGCAAGAAGATCGCCGTACTGCGCAACGAATATACGGAAGAGCAGGAAGAGCGCGCGGTCGATCAGGTGGTGATCGAAAACGGCAGCACGCCCAATGACGCTTTGTACTGGAAACTCAAACCCGAATCGCTCAATCGCGGCCAGGTGGATGTGCACAAACTGTTTGCTGCCGAACCGCAGCCCTCATTGTCCGAAGAACTGGGCAATGGCCGTTTCCTGCTGTTCCGCGTGGGCGACTGCATTTCGATGCACAACATCCACGGTGCAATTTACGACGCGCTGCGCCTCGCGAAGGACTTCTGAACCATGAACCCGACCTGGCTGATTACCGCGCTACTGTGGCTGTCGATGGCGGGGCTGGCGTTCGCAGTCGCGAGGCGCGCGTCATACTGGCGAGTGGGACGCGCAGCAGCGCCTTCGTCTACTGGCGTCGACAAGCTGTTCAGCATTCCAAAGCGTTATTTCGTGGATCTGCATCATGTGGTCGCGCGTGATCCCTATATCGCCAAGACGCACGTGGCGACGGCAGGCGGCGCGATTGCGGCGCTGGCGCTCGTGTTCATCAATTATGGGCTGGCTATTTATTCGCCGTGGATCGACAAGCTCATTTTTCTCGCGGCAATCGCCATGCTGATCGGCGTGGTGTTCGTGTGGCGCCGACGTCGTGCGAAGCAGCTGCCCGCACGACTTTCCCGCGGTCCGTGGAATGCACTGCCGTGGCTGCTGGGTTCGTTCGCGCTGGGCATCGCGCTCTTTACACTGGTGCCCGCGAGCGCGATGTCGGGCGGATTCGCGGTGCTGTGTGCGGCACTGATCGGTGTGGGTGCGTTCGCGATGACGTTTGGCGCCGCAAAAGGCGGCCCGATGAAACACGCCGTGGCGGGTTTGCTGCATCTCGCGTTTCATCCGCGCCAGGAACGCTTCGCCGCTACACGTGAAGCGTGGACTGGCAATGGCATCGCCACGCCGCCCACTGCACTGAAACTCGCCGATGTCGAGCAGCAACAGGACTATGGCGTAGCGAAGGCGGTGGAATTTCGCTGGAATCAATTGCTGAGTTTCGATGCCTGCGTGCAATGCGGCAAATGCGAGGCGGCGTGTCCCGCCTTCGCGGCCGGTCAACCGCTCAATCCGAAGAAGCTGATTCAGGATCTCGTCGTGGGCATGGCGGGCGGAACGGACGCCGCGTATGCAGGTAGCCCGACGCCGGGCATTCCCGTCGGCCAGCATCGCGGCACGCCGAATGGTCCGATCGTCTCCGGCTTGATCGAAGCGCAAACGCTGTGGTCGTGCACCACCTGCCGCGCGTGCGTGCAGGAGTGCCCGATGCTGATCGAGCATGTCGATGCCATCGTCGATATGCGTCGCAATCAGACGCTCGTACACGGCACCGTGCCGGGCAAAGGCCCGGAAGTGCTGGCGAATCTGCGCGAGACGGGGACGGCGGGCGGCTACGACAAGGCGGCTCGCTACGACTGGTCGGTCGATCTCAATGCACCCATCGCGCAAGCGGGCCAGCGCGTTGACGTGCTGCTCGTCGCGGGCGAAGGCGCGTTCGACATGCGTTATCAACGCACGCTGCGGGCGTTCGTGAAAGTGCTGAACAAGGCGGGCGTGAATTATGCGGTGCTCGGCGCGCAGGAAGCGGATACGGGTGACGTCGCGCGTCGTCTCGGCGACGAGGCCACGTTCCAGCACATGGCGCAGCAGATGATGCGCACGCTGGCGACGCTGAGTTTCGCGCGCATCGTCACCGCGGATCCGCATGTGATGCACAGCCTGCGCAATGAATATCGCGCGTTGGGTGCGCGCTACGACGTCCTGCATCACACGACCTTGCTCGCAGAACTGGCCGCGAGCGGTCGCATCGCACCGAAGGCAGCCGAAGCGCTGCGCGAGAAACGCACGACGTACCACGATCCCTGTTATCTGGGCCGCTACAACGGCGAGATCGAAGCGCCGCGCAAATTGCTCAAGACCATTGGCATTCAGGTCGTGGAAATGGAGCGCAACGGTCTGCGCGGACGATGCTGCGGTGGCGGCGGCGGCGCGCCGCTTACGGATATTCCGGGCAAGCAGCGTATTCCGGATATTCGTATGGCCGATGCGCGCGCAGTGGGGGCGGACGTCGTCGCCGTGGCGTGCCCGAATTGCACGGCAATGCTCGAAGGCGTCGTGGGCCCGCGCGCGGAAGTGCTTGACGTGGCCGAACTCGTAGCCGCTTCGCTGGAGTAAATCGATGAACGCAACGACGAACGCAATCAAGCGGATCGATCCGCGTCGGCCTTTTATTGTCACGGCGACGGGGCTCAAGCGGATCACGCTGGGCGAGACCGGAAGTGCCAATACAGGCGATGGTCAGTGGGACGCGCATCGTGCGCACGGTGATATCGCCAAACCCAAAAGAACGATCAGGCGTCCGAATCAAATCATTCTGGCCACGGCCCATACGGAGCGAGGTGCGCTCGACGATCACGCGTGCCAGGTCATTGCGGCCGCCGCGCTGCTCGCCGATGCGCAAACCGAAGTCGCGCTGCTGGTATTCGGTGAACTCAAGGACGACGCGGCCGCGCTGGGCGTGGACAAACTGATCGAATTGACGGACTACGACCGCCGCACGTTCGCGCCGGAAAGCGAATTGCGCGCGCTGCAGGCGTGTGCTGCGGCGCTTGCGCCGCGTCACGTGCTGCTGCCGGACAACGCGAGCGGCGACGGCGATCTCGGCCGCCGTTATGCCGCGTCGACCGGCGCGAGCGTGGCCGCGCATGTGGTGGAAATCGACGCGAAACATGTGGGGGTCTACGAGCAGGCGAAGCGTGCATTCGCGACGCGCGCCCTGCCGGATGTGATGCTGCTGGCGCCCAATGCGGTGGAAGCGAAGCTGCCGTTTATCGGTGCGGGCGAGCGCCTCGCTGGCGATTTCATTCGACCGGCAAGCGATCTTTCTCAACCGTATCGCGATCTCGGCATCGAAGAGATCGATGCTGCGCAGGTCGCGCTGGAAGAGGCGGACTTTATCGTCGCCGCGGGCAACGGTGTAAGCGATGTCGCTCAGTTCGAATGCCTTGCTGGCGTGTTTGGCGCAGCGATCGGCGCGAGCCGTGTGGCGGTCGACAACGGTCATTTCACGCGCGACAAGCAGGTGGGCGCGACTGGCAAGACGGTGGAGGCCAGTGTGTATATCGCGTTCGGCATTTCCGGCGCCGTGCAGCATTTGCAGGGTATCAAGGATTGCCGTCACGTGATCGCCGTGAATCTCGACGGCAGCGCGCCCATTGCCAAACGCGCGAATCTCACCGTGGTGGGCGATGCACAGGCGACAATCGCCGCGTTGATCGAACAGGTGCAGGCGGCGCGCGGCGCGAGTCGCGCGACGCCCGCTGAAACGCGCGTCGTCGCGCGCGAACGTCATCCCGCAGGAGTGGCCGCATGAACGCACCTGGACGGATCGAACGCATCGCGGTGCTCGTCTCGACAGGACGCCATCCGGTGAGCGGTACGCCGCGCTATAGCCGTAACGATGCGCTCGCGCTCGAACTCGGGCACCAACTCGCGCAACGCCATCGTGCATTGATCGACGTGATTCACGCGGGCGATCCGCACGATCCCGCTTTGAACGACTATCTCGCGCTCGGCGCGCGCGAAGTGCAAGTGCTCGCCTGTGCGGAACACGACGACGCGGCGCGCGTGCTCGCCGAACGCGTGCGCGGCTATGACCTTGTGCTGACCGGCACGCGCGCGGAAGGCGCGCACGATTCGGGCATGTTGCCGTATGGCGTGGCGGCGGCGCTGGCGTTGCCGATCGTCGGCGGTGCGGTCGACATCGACGTCGACGCGGCGAGTCGCAGCGCCATCGTGCGCCAGTTCTTGCCGAAAGGGTTGCGTCGCCGCGTGCAGATCGCACTGCCCGCCGTGATTGCGGTGCATCCACTGGCGAACGCGCAACCGCGCTATGCCTACGCGCGCATGCGTGCCGGCACGATCCAGCCTGCCGTGATCGGACGTTTCAAGTCTGACGAATCGGGCGCGTGGCGCGTGGGGCCGGCGGAGCGCAAACCGGTGAAATTCGCCGCCGCCGAAAAGCGTTCGGGCCATGCGCGCATGCTTTCCGCCACCACGACCGAAAGCCGCGGCGGCAACGTCGTAATTGAAGGGAGTTCGGTCGAAAAAGCACAAGTGATTCTCGCGTATTTGCGCGAGCATCAACTCATCGATTACTGAATTTGCCGGTCTGTCGGCAAGAACCAGGGATGCAAAATCCGGAGCACACGATGAACGTATCGGCAGACATTCGCGCACTGCTGGCGCGCCGCGAAGAAGGGTATAGCCTCGAAGCACCGTTTTACCGCAGCGAAGAAATTTTCGCGCTCGATATGGAGGCGATTTTCCGCCAACACTGGATTCAGGTCGCCGTGGAGCCGGAAGTGCCGGAGCCGGGCGATTATGTGACCGTGGAACTGGGTGGCGATTCGATTCTGATCGTGCGCGACGACGACATGCAGGTGCGCGCGTTTCATAACGTTTGCCGCCATCGCGGCGCGCGTTTGTGCAACGAGCAGAAAGGCACGGTGGGCAATATCGTTTGCCCGTATCACAGCTGGACGTACAGCCTCACCGGCGAACTGATGTTCGCCGAGCATATGGGCGAGCAATTCGACCGTTGCAAGCACAGCCTGAAGCCGGTGCACGTGCAAAACCTGGCCGGCTTGATCTTCGTGTGTCTCGCCGACGAACCGCCCGCCGACTTCGCGATGATGCGCGCCGCCATGGAGCCGTATCTGTTGCCGCACGATTTGCCGGCGTGCAAAGTCGCCGCGCAGGTCGACATCATCGAGAAAGGCAACTGGAAGCTCGTGATGGAAAACAATCGCGAGTGTTATCACTGCGTTGCCAACCATCCCGAACTCACGATTTCGCTCTATGAATACGGCTTCGGCTACCAGCGCACGACGGCAAACGCCGAAGGCATGGACGCGTTCGAGCGCACCTGCACGGAACGCGCGCAGCAATGGGAGCAAATGAATCTGCCGTCGGTGGAAATCGAAAAACTGCTGGAGGTCACGGGATTTCGCACGCAACGACTGCCGCTCGATCGCAGCGGTGAATCGCAGACGCTCGATGCGAAAGTGGCCTCGAAGAAACTGCTCGGCGAATTCCGCAATGCCGATCTGGGCGGTCTGTCGTTCTGGACGCAGCCGAATTCGTGGCATCACTTCATGAGCGATCACATCGTGTCGTTTTCGGTGATTCCGTTGTCGGCGGGCGAAACGCTCGTACGTACGCGCTGGCTCGTCCATCAGGAAGCGCGCGAAGGGATCGATTACGACGTGGCGAATCTCACGGCGGTATGGAACGCGACCAACGACCAGGACCGTACGCTGGTGGAATATTCGCAGCGCGGCGCGGCCAGCAGCGCGTATGAGCCGGGCCCGTATTCGCCGTACACGGAAGGGCTGGTGGAGAAGTTCACGGCCTGGTATGTCGGCCGTCTTGCCGAGAAGATCGGCGCATAACGTAGAACGCGTATGACGCGGAGAGTCTGACATGATGCGAGATGCGGCCCAATTCGATCCCACGGACAGCCGGGTGACGCGCCCGGCGTTCTGGGGCACGCTGCCCGAACGCTGGACGAGCGACGTCGAGGAAACCCTCGTGTGCTGTCACGTGCGGCAGGAAACGCACGACGTGAAGAGTTTTTTTCTGCGCTCGCCGCAAGGGCGCACGTTCTCGTTCGAACCCGGGCAATTCGTGACGCTCGAACTCGAAATAGACGGCGAGTCGGTGAATCGCTGCTATACGATTTCGTCTTCGCCCGCGCGGCCGCATACTATTTCCATTACGGTGAAGCGCGTGCCGGGCGGGAAGGTCTCCAACTGGCTGCACGATAATCTGCAACCGGGCGCGACCTTGCGCGTGCTCGGTCCCGCGGGCGAATTCACGTGTGCACGGCATCCGGCGAACAAATTTCTATTTCTCTCGGCGGGTTCGGGCGTCACACCGCTGATGTCGATGAGCCGTGCGCATCACGATCTTGCTGAGGACCGCGATATCGTATTCGCGCATAGCGCACGCACGCCGGACGACATTATCTTCGCGCGAGAACTCGAATTGATTGCATCGAGTCATGCGCATTTTCGCACCGCGTTCGTCTGCGAACGCGTGGGCGCGCGGACGGACTGGCATGGCGTGACGGGCTTTCTCTCGCTGCCCCTGCTCAAATTGATCGCGCCGGATTTCATGGAGCGCGAGATTTTCTGTTGTGGTCCCGCGCCTTATATGCAGGCCGTGCGCAATCTGCTGGACGAAGCGGGCTATGCGCGCGAACACTATCACGAAGAAAGTTTCTCGTTCGAAACACTGACGGCGGACGAACCCGACACGCAGACGCACGAACTCGCGCAGGCTGCCACGCAAACTTTCGCCGACGCGACCACGTACACGATCACCTTCGCAAAAAGCCGTCGCGAGATTGCCTGCAACTCGCAGCAAACCGTGCTTGAAGCGGCGCGCCAGGCCGGCGTGCGTCTCGCCTCGTCGTGCGCGCAAGGCATGTGCGGAACCTGCAAGGTCAAACTCGTTTCCGGGCAGGTGGAGATGAAGCACAGCGGCGGCATTCGTCAGCGCGAAATCGATCAGGGCATGGCGTTGCTGTGCTGTTCGAAGCCGCTTTCGGATCTCGTCGTCGATAAATAAAAGCAGGGAAAAAGCCCGCGTCGCTAGACGACAAGATTGCGTCGGAATTCGACGATATCGGCAAATTGTGGCGGGGGAATCTGGAGGTGCACGGGGCGCGTTGCCCGGTTACAGGAGATCGACCTTGAAGCTGCCAGGAAAATATGTGTGGGCCGGCGTGCTGTCGGCGATGGTGGGCCTGAGCGCCCCTGCGTGGGCCGACGGCAAGCCGACGCTGAAAATCGGCTACGTCGAAGGCTGGGACGATAGCGTGGCGACATCCAACGTCGCGGCGCGCATTATCGAAAAGCGTTTCGGCTATCAGGTGCAACTCGTGCCCGTGGCCGCGGGCATCATGTGGCAGGGCGTGGCGCGCGGCGACCTCGACGCGACGCTCTCCGCGTGGCTGCCGGTGACCCAGGGCGCGTACTGGGCGCAGTTCAAGGACAAGGTCGTCGATCTTGGCACGAACTTTCCAGGCGCGAAAATCGGGCTCGTCGTGCCCGATTATGTCGGCGCGAAAAGCATCGACGATCTCAATGCGCAAAAGAGCGCATTCGGTGGCCGTATCGTGGGCATTGACGCCGGTGCGGGCGTGATGACCAAGACCGATCAGGCCGTCAAGCAATACGATCTGAGCTACACCGTCATGCCGAGTTCGGGCAGCGCGATGACGGCGGAACTCGCGCGTTCGTTGAATGCGAAAAAGCCGGTGATCGTCACGGGCTGGACGCCGCACTGGATGTTTGCGAAATACAAACTGCGCTTCCTCGACGATCCGAAGAATGTGTATGGCGCGGCGGAGCATGTCGACAACGTGGCGAATCCGGAACTGGAAACGAAGGCGCCGCAAGTCGTGTCGTTCCTGAAGAAGTTTCAATGGAAGCCGGGCGAAATCGATAGCGTGATGCTCGCGATTCAAAACGGCGAAAAACCGGATGCCGCCGCCGATACGTGGATCGCCGCTCATGGCGACCGCGTGAATACCTGGGTTGCGGCGCAGTAAGCGTGAGCCAGCGCCCCGTGCGTGCGTCGCGAAGCGAACAGGCTTGATGTTTCGCGACGGCGCGCCGGGTGCAATGCAGCATGCGCGAGGCGCGCAACGCGCCTTGGTTCGTTTTTCAATCAGCTCGTTTTTCAGCGGTGTTTCGCCCACACAGTGCCCCGTTCAGGTGCGCGCGGTGGCGCGGCCGGCTTGCTGCGCCGATTGCAGCAGGCGTTGAATAGCCGTGTCGCTTTTGCGTAAGCGTCTGTCGCAAATCGCCATCCCCGCGGGGTTTTTTCTGGCAACCATGTAGATACAGTGTGCGGCGCGTGCGGCACGAGGAGACGGAATCGATGAAAGCCCCCAAGATCGTAGTCGAAGGACTCAGTAAGGTCTTCGGACCGAATCCGAAAACCGCGCGCGATTTGCTCATGAGCGGCGCGACGAAAGACGAGATGTTCGCAAAGACCGGCTACGTGCTCGGCGTGAACAAGGCGTCGTTCTCGGTGCAGGAAGGCGAGATCTTCGTGCTGATGGGCCTCTCGGGTTCCGGAAAGTCCACGCTGATTCGTCTGATTAACCGGCTCGTCGAACCCACGGCGGGCAAAGTCGTGATCGATGGCCGCGATATTGCGGCGGTGAAGCGTTCCGAGCTGGTTTCGCTGCGCCGCACCGACATGAGCATGGTGTTCCAGTCATTCGCGCTGATGCCGCAACGCACGGTGCTGTCGAATGCCGCGTTCGGCCTCGAAGTGGCCGGCGTAGGGCGCAAGGAGCGCGAGCAACGCGCGCTCGCGGTGCTGGAGCAGGTCGGGCTGGCCGCCTTCGCGCAGAAGCTGCCCGCCGAGCTTTCCGGCGGCATGCAGCAGCGTGTGGGCCTTGCGCGCGCGCTGGCCGTGAATCCGTCGCTGATGATCATGGATGAAGCGTTCTCCGCGCTCGATCCGCTCAAGCGCAAGGAAATGCAGAACGTGTTGCTGCAATTGCAGAAGGAACAGCAGCGCACCATCATGTTCGTTTCGCACGATCTGGAAGAGGCGCTGCGCATCGGCACGCGCATCGCGATCATGGAAGGCGGTCGTATCGTGCAGATCGGCACGCCGCAGGAAATCATCAGTCATCCTGCCGATGAATATGTGCGTGCGTTTTTCGATGGCGTGGATACCAGCCGCTATCTCACGGCAGGCGATCTCATGCAGCGCGAAGCTGTGCCGCTCGTCCACGCGCTCGATCCGAAGAGCGTGGCCGCTTCGTTGAACGGCAGCGCCGATTACGCGTTCGTGCTCGACGCGCAACGCCGCATCAGCGGCTTTGTCACGCGCGATGCGATCGGCGTGGCGCAACCGTCGGTGCGCAAGGTGGAATGCATTTCGCTCGCCGCGCCGCTCGAACAGGTCGTCTCGCGCGTATGCGCGAACGTCACCGCGTTGCCCGTGGTCGACGAAGAGGGCCGCTATTGCGGGTCCATCGATCAGGCTGCGGTCCTGAAGGTCATTACGCGTAACAGGAGTGCCCATGTCTGAGATCATTCCCCTTGGCCGCTGGGTCGATCAGTCGGTTCATTATCTGCTCGATCACGACGCGAATAGTTTCGACGCCGTCGGCAAGGCCATCGAGAGCTTTGCCGCGTTTATCGAGCACGGCTTGCAGGCCATTCCCATGTGGGCGCTGATGGCGTTCTTCATTGCTGTCGGCCTGTGGCGCGTGGGCTGGCGTTTCGCGATGTTCGCTACGGCGTCGCTATTGCTGATCTACGCGACCGGCTTCTGGGATCAGACCGTCGTCACGCTTGGGCTGACGTTGTCGTCGACATTGATCAGTCTCGTGGTCGGGATTCCGCTCGGTATCTGGACCGCGAAGAACAAACTCGTGCAAACCATCGTGCGGCCGATTCTCGACCTGATGCAAACGATGCCGGCTTTTGTTTATCTGATTCCCGCTGCGATGCTGTTTGGTCTTGGCCGCGTGCCGGGCATTCTCTCCACGGTGATCTTCGCGATGCCGCCGGCCGTGCGGCTCACGAGCCTCGGCATCAAGCACGTGAACCGCGAAATCGTGGAAGCCGGTCAGGCATTCGGCTGCACGCCGTGGCAACTGCTTTACAAGGTGCAGTTTCCCAATGCGCTGCCGTCGATCATGCAAGGTGTGAACCAGACGATCATGATGGCGCTGTCGATGGTGATCATCGCGTCGATGGTGGGCGCGGGCGGTCTCGGGAACGACGTGCTGGCGAGTATTCAACGCCTCGATATCGGGCTCGGTTTCGAGAGCGGTTTGTCGGTCGTGCTGCTCGCCATCATGCTAGACCGGATTACCGAGAGCTTTGGCCGCGCACCCGGCGCCGTGAGAGCGCCGCTGTTCTCCGGCATCAAGCAACTGTTTCGTCCGCGGCCGATGATTGCCGAGGCTTGAAGTATGGCGTTCCGCGCGCCGCGGTGTTGGCGCGCGGACTGCTTGCCCGGCTTGTGGCGATTGCGTGCGAAAGCCGGTTTATTTCTGTCCGTCGCGGGCACGTGAATATCGGCCCGGCGCGCCCAGCAGGAGCGCAATGTGACGTCCGCCCTCGCCTCGACCGCCGTGCAAGCGGCGATTGAATCGACGTTCGAGCATTTCGGTTTCCTGACTTTGCCGAACTTTTCAATGATCGCGTTTTCCAGCGCGGTCGAAGTCTTGCGCATGGCCAATTACGTGGGCCGTGGCGATCACTATCGATGGTCGGTCTATACGCTCGACGGCGAACCTGCGCGCGCGAGCAACGGCATTGCGGTACGTCCCGCGCAACGCCTCGATCTGAACAAGCTGCCCGACGTGCTGATCGTGTGCGGCGGCATTCGCATTCAGGAAGCCGTGGACGAGCGCGTGCGCGCCGTGCTGGCCGAGGTCGCCGCGCGCGGCATTCCGCTCGGCGGTATCTGCACGGGCGCTTATGCGCTGATTACGAGCGGTTTGCTCGACGGATATCGTTGCGCCGTGCATTGGGAAAATCTCTCGACGTTCTACGAGTCGTTTCCCGACGTGCAATTCGCCGACGAGCTCTTCGTGATCGATCGCGACCGGCTCACGTGCACCGGCGGCACCGCGCCGCTCGATCTCATGCTTGAACTGGTGGGCGCGCGTCTCGGACGGCAAGCTGCGGCAAAAGTCTCCGAGCAATTCATCCTCGAACGCATTCGCGGCTCGACCGATCTGCAGCCGATTCCCGTGGATGCGCGCGTTGGATTTTCGCGTGCGGAACTCGTGGAAGTCGTGCGCCTCATGGAAGCCAATATCAAGGAGCCGCTTTCGCTTGAAGAACTCGCGCGCCTCGTGCGGCTATCGCAACGCCATTTGCAGCGCATGTTCAAGGAATATTTGAACGTGTCGCCGACACATTATTATTTGAGTTTGCGATTGAAACGCGCGCGCGAATTACTGCGTACGACCGATACGTCGATTGCACGCGTAACGTCGATTTGCGGATTCAATTCGCCGTGTCATTTCAGCAAGGCGTATCGCGTGCAATTCGGACACGCGCCTAGTCACGAGCGGCGCGCGCCGGGCTAACGATCAGCGCCTAGTGCAGCGACGCGCCGGGTTCCACGTCGCTTGTCAGCGAGGAATCGGGGCGAAAGAATGCGTCGAGATCGGGGAATTGCGTCGGTTCCTGGCCGCTGCGTTGCTCGCGAAACATATTCGGCGGCACGCCGAATTGCTTGCGGAATTCTCGCCCGAGATGCGAGGCGTCCGAAAAGCCGCAACTCGATGCAATATCGGCCACCGTGCGGTCGGAACTCGTGAGCAGCCACGCAGCGGTGCGCAGGCGCAGCGCATTGGCGAAGGTGCGCGGGCTTTTGCCCGTTTCCGATTTGAACAGGCGTTCGAGCTGCCGCGCGGAAAGATTGAGCTTGCAGGCCAGCTCTTCGAGCGGCACGTTGCGTCCCACCTGTTGCTCCATCAGCAGGATCGCGCGTTTGACTTTCGGATGCGTGGCGGGTTCGAGTCCCGGCGGATGCGGCTGCGGCGCGTTGCCTTTCTGCATTTCACCCACCAGCAGAATACGCAGCGCTTTTTGCACGGTGGCGTGATCGAAATGGCGCAACAGAATCGCGGCGGCCACGTCGATCGACGCGCGTCCGCCCGAACAGGTAATGCGCCGCCGGTCGATCACGAAGAGACGGTCGGCCACGATCGCGTCCGCATTGACGGACGGAAAGCGCTCGATAAAGTCCCAATAGTGAAACCAGCTCACGCAGATGCGGTGCGCATCGAGCACGCCCGCGCGCATCAGCGTGAATACGCCGGTGCAGATGCCGACCACGGTGGTCGTGCCCGCGGCGGCGCGGCGGATGTATTGCAGCGTGGCCTCGCTGGCCTGCGGTCCGGAATGCAGCAGGCCGCCGACGATCACGAGGTAGTCGACCGGCTCCGCGTTGTCGAAGGTTTCCCATGGCGTGATCTGAATGCCGCAACTCGCGCGTACCGGCGCGAGCGTTTCGCCCAGCACGCGCCACGAGCAGCGCACCGGCTTGCTGAAATCGCCGTCGTCGGCGGAGAGGCGCAGCATGTCCACGAAACCGGAAAAGGCGGTCAGCGTGAAATTGGGCAACAGCACGATGCCGAAGCGGATGCGCGCCTTCTCGGCGGTCTCGGGCGAGGGAACGATCGGGAGCGGGTTAGACATGGCGGCGCGTGAAAGTGGGAGGCGCGAGGCGGTTTTCGCAAGCGTCGCCGATCGAAAGGGCGCGCGCTTGTGTTTTTCCGCCATCGACTTTCGCAAAAGCGCATATCGCGGGCGTGCTGGCGACGGCGTACCGTCGCGCTGGCGTTTTCATTCTATCGGTTTGCAGCGGCCTTTGGTCAACTGCGTGGTCAGTGTTCCCTGCACCGAAAGGAGCCCCGCGTGCCGCGTGCCCAAACTGTCGAGCTGAATGATCGCGCCTGCCATGGCGATGCCGCCGCGGCGCTCGCGCTGCTGGAGCACAGCATCGGTCGGGGCCACGGGCGCATCGGGCTGTTGCGCTATTGGCAGGCGCGCCGGCTGGGCGCCGCGCTGGAGCCGCGGCATCATGATTATGCGCGGCGCGTGGCTGAAAAAATGAGCGATCGAGCCCTCGCGGCACTCGCGGCGCAGGCGCAGCGGCGCCATCGCGACGAGTCTGCCGCGGTCGCTCAGGCAGGTGCGTCAGAGCACGACCGTGCGCCCGTCGTTGATGAACACGCGGCGCTCCAGAAACGCCTTCACGGCGCGCGCGAGCACCACGCATTCGACGTCGCGCCCCACAGCCAGTAGCCGTTCCGGATCGAAGCTGTGATCGACGCGCTGCACTTCCTGTTCGATGATCGGTCCTTCGTCGAGGTCGTCGGTGACGAAATGCGCCGTCGCGCCGATCAGTTTGACGCCGCGCACATGCGCCTGGTGATAAGGCCGCGCGCCCTTGAAACCGGGCAGAAAAGAATGATGAATATTGATCGCGCGACCCGCGAGGCGGCGGCTCGTTTCGTCGGAAAGAATCTGCATATAGCGCGCGAGCACGAGCAATTCGGAACCGGTCGAATCGAATAGATCGAGAATCGCCGCTTCCTGCTCGCGTTTCGTGTCGGGCGTGATCGGCAAATAATGAAACGGCAAATCGTGCTGATGTGCGAGCGTTTCGAAATCGCGGTGATTCGACGCGATGCCGGCAATATCCATCGGCAATTCGCCCATGCGCCAGCGAAACAGCAGATCGGCGAGGCAATGTTCGAGCCGCGAAACCATGATGAGCACTTTCGGACGCACCTGAAGATCGTGGATGGACCACGTCATCGTGTGCTCGCGCGCGGTGGGCGCGAATTCGTCGCGCAGGCTTGCGAGATTGCAGCGTGCCGTCGTGTCGCGCACGACTTCGTGAAAGACGCAGCGCAGAAAAAAGCGTTCGCTGATGTCGTCGTCGAAAACGGTGAGCTCGTCGATATAGCAGTGGTGCCGGTCCAGAAAGCTCGCGACGGCGGCCACCTGGCCAGCGGCGCTCGGACAGGACAGCGTGAGGACGTATTGATGCGGACGAACGTCGGCGGACATGCGGATTCTCCGGTTATCGTGGTGCGCCTTTCGCATCGCACGCGAAAGGCGATGTCGCGAGTAAGCCATTGTTTGGTGCATCACAGATAGAACGGTTGCGCTCTTTAGCACGTATGGAAACGCCAGGTCGTGTTTGAGTCGCACGGTGTCGCTTTTTATCGCGTTGCCGCTTTTTAGTCCGGTGACGATTAAAAGGCGAAGTGCGGTGCTTTGACCGGGAGTGAGTGATGGAAACGTTCGTTGGCTTGCGCGCGGGCGCGGCGGAGCACTGCCACGCGCTGTTTCGCGTGCGCACGTCGTTTGACGACGTCTATATGGCAGTGATTCGCTCGAATTACGGCAACGAGGAGCGCGCCGTGGTGGAAGTGGAGCGCGAACGCTTTTTCGCGTTATGGCGTCGCGATCCGCAAGGTTTGCATGCCGCGTATGCGGACGGCAGCATGCTTACCTGGCGCGTCGACGGGCGCTTCGATCTGGCGACCGACGGGTTCAGTTTCGGCGAGTACGATCCGGTGCCGCTGGCCGAAGTGCGCTGCGCCGGAGGCGAGACGCCGTGGGTGGCGTTAAGCGACGGTGTGATCCGCACGGTTTGGCTCGCAGCGCACGGCGCATCGTGCTTTCCGGTGGAGTGCCGCGTGGACGAAGCGCCGCGGCTCGCGCGCCACGCGGGGACCGGCGCGCACAAGTGGAGGCGGGTGGCGGAGCTGATTCCGGTTGCGCCCGCCTGAGTGTCCTTACGCCGCCTTCCCCTCGCGCTGCAACGCCTGCACGTTCTCCAGCTGCGCGAGATGGCGCAACAGCTTCGACACCATCATCACGACCGTCAGCGCGAGCACGACGAAGAACACCGCGAGCGGCGTGAGAATCTGCACGGAGACAAAACCTGCAAGTCCCATCATCGCCGAGGAAACCAGCAGCAGCGCGCAGCCGAGAATCGCACTCGTGAGCCCGGCGACTTCGGGGAACAGCGAGTTGCCCTTGGCCATCAGCGTGGGGTACATCGCGCCCGCGCAGAAGCCCATGAACAGCACCGGCGTGGCGAGCGTCCACACGCGCAGGCCAACGGTCAGCGCGAGCACGAGCATGACGATGGCCGACGCCGCCATCGCGAACGAACCGGCGCGCAAACGCACTTCGGGCGTCGGCATACGCGGGCCGTGCAGACGGTTCGAAAGTCCGCCGAGGAAATACATCAGACCGATGCCGAGCGCGAGATAGCCGAAAAACGTCGGCGGTTTGTGCAGCGTGCTCTGCACCATGAACGGCCCGACGATATTGAAAACCAGCAAGATGCTGTAGCACAGTCCTTGCGCAAGAAAACAGCTCTGAAACACCGGGCTCGCGAGCACCTTGCGCGCATTGGCGATGAGCGTGCGCGTTTCGAGCTTCACCGGCTGGCGCAGCGTATCGTGATAGCGCCACAGCACGCCCCACATCACCACGGCCCAAACAAGCAGAAACACGAGGCACGAACGCCAGCCGAACCACGTCTGCAAATGCGCGCCGATCACGGGCGCGATAATCGGCGCGAGTCCCCACGCAATCGACATATACGTGAACGCGTGCAGCAACGCGGTGCCGGAAAACGAATCGGTGATGATGGCTTTCGCCAGCAGATTCGTGGTCGCGATGCCGAAGCCTTGCAGGCAGCGCGCGAGCACGAAGGTTTCCAGATTCGGCGCGACGAGCGACAGCAGACAGCCAATCGTAAAGATCGCAATGCCGAACGCGAGTACGCGCTTGCGTCCGTGGGCGTCGGCAATGGGGCCGAAAATCAGCTGGCCGAGCGCGTACGCGGCCATATAACCGGAAACGCTCGACTGGATCGCTTGCGGCGAAGTCGTGAAGAAGTGCGCCATGGCGGGCAGCGCCGGTACATAAATATCGATTGCGAGTTGTCCGGCCGAGGAAAACAGGCAGATCATGAACAGCAAAAAGCCCGGCGTATTCGTCGCGCGCCGGGCAATGGCGGGCGGATTGGCGTTATCGTGGTTCATCACAGCGTCGAAGAGGCGGAATGCGGCGGCGCGGCGGGGGTGGGGCCGGATGCAGGCGCGCGGCGCGCGCGAGATCCGCGCACGCCGCGTGTTTTGACCGCGTGAATAGCCGATATTGTGCCTGTGCTTGCGCGAGTCTGCTCGACGTGGCTTCGCGCGGATCGACTTCGCCGCGTTGTGGCCATCGGCGACAACTTTCGGCCGCATGCGAAATGCGTGGGTTTTTACGCGTTCGCGCCCTGAAAATCAGGCAAAAAAACAGTATCTGCGCGATTTTTACGCAGACGAGCGTCGCCGCGAGCAAAAAGATAACCACGCATTACGCCCATCCCGATGCGTTTTGAAAGGCGGCAAATGCCGCTGCGGCGGCGGCATGCGTGCGAACGGACGTGCGAAAGCGGCATCCGGGAGACGCGATTCAAAGGTGCTGAAGAGAGATCGCTACGGCGCGCTCGATCGGCCTGCCGACGAGACGGCGGCTGCACATGGCGCGTCAACACGGTCTTACGCCGCGCATCGAATAAACTTCCGGTCGGTATGAAGCTGGGAGTTTGAAAGGGACGTGGTAGGCGGAGCACGCAATATTGCGAGAATCGTACGGCGAATTGCACAGCCAACCTGTGCATTGAGAATCAATTCGATTGAAGCGGACGCGATGCCCCATCGGCTGCTTTTTTTGCTTGCGGTTCTGCAGAAGACCCGAATACAATCCGCCGCGTCACAACGAAAGGAGTCCCTCGTGGACACAAGCTCTAGCAGTGGAAGTTCGATGCCGGTCCACGCCGGCGTCGCAGCCGCGAGTTAGCCGCGAATTCGTCGCACAGGACATGTCCTTCGCCGCTAGCTCGCTTTGTCGGGTTAGCGCGCTTCATCGTCGCGCCGATTGTCGGGCTTGTGCTCGCATTGGTGTCGCCATCAGCACGCTCCCTTTGTTGAATTGAATCGTGTCGCGCGCACACGCGTTTTGCGTTGCGCCGTCGCGTCATCATTCGCCGTTCCGGCTCGTCTGGCCGGACGGAGGTGGGCTTATGTTCGTCAAAAATTTTTCGGTTTCGCACCGTGGCGTGGTCGCGCGAGATGTATTTGCCGTATTTCACGCGGCTTTAAAAAAGAAATCGCTTAATGACCTCGCAATCGTCCAGGCGATTGCGCCGGACGCACTCGCCGCGACAATCATGAAAATGCCCCGCAAACGCGCAGTGATGCAGGCAGCGACGCCCGTTCGCCTTGGCGCGCTGATCGCACTTTGCCTCGCGCAGTCCGCATTCGCGCAAAGTGCGGATGCGCCCACTGGTTTGTGGAGCCGCTCGACGCTGTTCGGCGATCTGGGCGGGCTGCGCCCTTGGCTCGATGCGCGTGGCGTGACGTTCGGGCTGCAGGAAACCAGCGAGTATCTGAACAATCTCTCGGGCGGCACGCACCGGAGCGGCGCGTACGACGGATTCACGGAATTGAGCGTCGGCGTCGATACGCAAAAAGCGTTCGGCTGGCCTGGCGGCGTCTTCAATGTTTCCGCGCTGCAGATACACGGCACGAGCCTCACGCAACGCAATCTTCAGGCGCTGCAGGCGGTGTCCGGTGTCGAAGCCGATGCCGGCACGCGTCTGTGGGAACTCTGGTATCAGCAGTCGTTCGCGAGCGGCAAGGCCGACATCAAGATCGGCCAGCAAAGCGCCGATCAGGAATTCATGGCCAGCGAGTACGCGGGCGCGTTCATGAACGCCACGTTCGGCTGGCCGGTGCTGCCGTCCGTCGATATGCCCGCGGGCGGCCCCGCGTATCCGCTTTCGTCGCTCGGCGTACGGTTGCGCGTGACGCCGTCGAATGCGTGGACCGTGCTCGCGGGCGTATTCGACGGCAATCCTTCGGGCATCGGCAGCGGAAGCGCCAACAGCAACGGCGACGCGCACGGCACGAATTTCAATCTGCACGATGGCGCGCTGTTCATCGGCGAAGTGCAATATGCGTTGAATGCGTCCGATACATCTGCGCCCGATGCCAAATCATCAGGATTGCCAGGTACCTACAAACTGGGGTTCTGGTACAACACGCAACATTTCGCCGATCAGCAATTCGATACCGGCGGTGTTTCGCTCGCCAATCCCGCGAGCACGGGCATGGCGCAATCGCATCGCGGCGATTACGGCCTGTACGCCGTGGCCGATCAGATGGTCTGGCGTCCCTCGGCGGACAGTCCGCAATCGCTTGGCGTGTTCGCACGCGTGATGGGCGCGCCGGGCGATCGCAATCTCGTCGATCTCGCAGTCAATGCGGGCGTCACGCTCAAGGCGCCGTTCACCGGCCGCGACAACGACGTGGCGGGGCTCGCGGTGAGCTACGCGAAAATCGGCTCGCACGCGCGAGGTCTCGCGAACGATACGGCGGCTGTGACGCCAGGCTATCCGGCGCTCAGTTCGGAAACGGTGCTGGAAGCGACGTATCAGTTTCAGATTGCGCCGTGGTGGCAGGTGCAGGCCGACTTTCAGTACGTGTTCCGTCCGGGCGGCGGCGTGCCCGATCCGCAGAATACGTCCCGTCGTATCGGCGACGAGGCGGTGGTCGGCGTGAGGACCGTCGTTGCGTTCTGATCGATGCCAATAAAAAGGCGCGCCGTGCGTGGCGCGCCTTTTTATCGCTTTGTGTCCGGTTTTGTGTCCTGTTTCGTGTCCGGATTCGTGGCGATCAATAAGCCGCAACCCAGTGTCCAGGCATCCACGCCCAGTGATTGCCTTCCCAGCGGTAGTGGCCCTTCACCCAGTGATAACCGGGCGACGGCGCGGGCGGCACGACCTCGACGCGCGGGGCCGGCTCGGGCGGCCGCGCGGGCTCCACCACGCAGGCCGAAAGCAGCGCGGCGCTCGTGAACAAAGCGGTGAGCAGCATCGGCTTCGTTTTCATGATCGGGTTCCTCCTTGATGTGTGATTGGCTTGTTGGTCGTGCGGGGATGCGTCCGGCGCTGCGAATTGCGTCGCGCCAGGCGTCTTGTCATGTGCGGATCAAACCCGTCATCGGCCGCGTCGTGCCTGCTTCGGCGAACAGCGCGGCAGCCGTGCGTTGCGGATCGAGGCCGAGGCTTTCCGCGGCGGCCCCTGCGATGAGCGCATCGAGCGAAGCAGTCGGTTTGAGATCGCGTCCTTCGTAGAGGTCGGCGTTGCGCAGGCCGGGCCAGTCGGCGATCACGCGTCCGCCCGCGACCGCGCCGCCCATCAGCATCGCCACGGATCCCTGGCCGTGGTCGGTGCCGCCGGTGCCGTTCGCGGCGGCGGTGCGGCCGAACTCCGTCGCCACCAGCACGCTGGTCTTGTCCCATACCGGACCGAGCCCGCTGCGCAGCGCGGCGAGCATCGTGTCGAGCGCCTTCAGCTGATTGCCGAGCCGCGCGTTCTGCGCGCTGTGCGTGTCCCAGCCGCCGGTCTCGATCATCGCGATGCGCGGGCCGTCCGGGCGCGCCAGAAAATCGGCGGCGAGCTTGCCGAGACTGGCCGGGTCCTGCTTCGCGCTCGCGTCGCCCGCGAGGCCGCGTGCGTTCATCGCCGAGGTCCAGAGGCCGCGCAATTGCACGTCGCTCTCGTAAAGCGCGGAGACGCGCGTGAGCAGATCGTCCGACGCGGCGGGCAGCGCGGAGGGCGCATACGACGTTGCGTGCGCCGCGCCACGCAAAGCGAGCGGCACCGTGGGCGCGAGCGCGATGGCGCTGTCGCCGCGCGTCGGACCGATTTGCGCAACGAGGCGATTGAGCCAGCCGTCCTTCACCTGATACGGCGCGCGCCCGCCCGTTTCGAGCACGTTCTGGCCGTCGAAATGCGAGCGGTCGCGATACGGCGAAGCGATCGCGTGAACGAACAGCGCCTGCCCCGATCGATACAGTTGCGCGGTCTGCGCGAGCGACGGATGCAGCGCGAACGTGCCGTCGAGTTTCGCGGCCTTGTCCGTGTCGATGGCGAGCGCGCCGCGCAGCGACGCGTAAGCGGGATCGGCATAGGGCACGACGATGTTCAGGCCGTCGGCGGCGCCGCGCTGGATCACGAACACGAAGCGGCGATCGGTGGCCGCGCTCGCGAAAACGAGTTGCGGCGCGACGAGCATCGCGCCCGCGCCGGCGGCGGCGACGCGCAGAAAGTGGCGACGGGAGAGCATGCGTTATCTCCTCAAAAAGTCGGGCGAGACGAGCAGCAGCGCGACGGCGGTCTGCGCGCTTTCGGCGTGCGCGACGGCCGTGGCCGTGGGCGCGCCGAGCGTGCCGGGCAGCACGCTCTGACCGAGCGTGCGTGGGTCGAGCGTGTCGCCGACACGCGCGGCGAAGCGTTGCGCGACTTCGACGCGGCGCACGAGCGCGTCGGGTGCGGCCCAGCTTGCGGCGATGTCGTCGTAGCCCGCGGGCGAGCCGGGCCGCCACACGGGCTGGCCCAGTTGCGTGAGCAGCGGCGCGGCGTTCAGGCCGCCCGAGCCGCCGCGATCGCGCCAGCCGAGCGCGCGCATCGACGAGACGGTCCAGTCCCACGGCGTCTTGAACTTGGCGTCGTCGGCGGACCAGGCTTGCGGCGCTTCCACCAGCGCGCGATAGACGCTCGGCAGATCGCCGCCGCTTTGCTCGAACACTTGCGCGAGGCGGTCGGTGAGCGCGGGCGGCGGATTGTCGGCCACGAAATGACGCGCGAGCTGAAACGCGATATGGCGGCTCGTCGGCGGCGCGTGCGCGAGGTCGTGCAGAATCGCGAGCGCCTGTCGTTCGTCATCCTGATCATATTGGCGACCCATCACGGTGCGCGTGCCGGGCTCGTGCAGCGCGGGCCGAAACACGAACGCGCCGGGCGCGGCGTTGCCCGGTTGCGGGCCGCGCACGCCCGCCACGCTCCAGCCCGTGAGCGCGCGCGCGAATTCGGTGACGTCGGCCTGCGTGTAGCCGGTGCGCACGCCGAGCGTGTGCAGCTCCATGATTTCGCGCGCGAGATTCTCGTTGAGACCGCGTTGATGCGAGGGATCGCGTTGATCGGCGCGCAGCGCGGCGCGGCTGTTCGGGCCGACCGAGCGGATCTGATCGAGAAAGACCTGCATGGCCGCGTGCTGTTCGACGGCGACCAGCAACGCGTCGAAAGTGCCGAGCACGTGCGGGCGGATCGCTTCCATCTCGAACGAACCGGCGAGTCCGGCGAGCGCGGGTTTGTCGACGGAAACCGCAAAGTGATTCGACCAGAAGTGGACGAGGCGCTCGACGAAGGGCGTGTCCGTCTGCAAGGCGCTGTCGAGGCGCGCGTTCACGGCGCTGCGATAGACCTCGACGCCTTCGCGCCGGATCGTGCGATTCACGGCTTGACGTTTGGCCTGAGTCGATGTGGCGGGCGCGGCGTCGCTGGCGGCGTCTTTCATCGCGCTGTTCGTCGCGCTGTTGGCCGCGCTGTTGGCCGCCATATCGCCGCTCAAACCTTGCTGACGCTCCTCGCCGAAGCGCGTCGTAAGCGCGATCGCGCCGGGCTGATCGCGCCAGGCGGCGGGCAGCGCTTCATAGCGCGCGAACTGATCGAGCAGCCAATGCGGCGGATTGTCGGGCGGCGCTTCGTCGGGGCGCGCGCCGAGGCCGAAGCGATTCATGGCGATCGCGGCGGCGCGGGCGGTCGGCAAGCTGTTCATGCGCGCTCCTCGTGACGTGGCGTATTTCCCTTAAACGCGGTGGCGTCGGGAATCCGTCGCGAGGATCGCGATTTTTTTGCGCTGGTTCTGTCACGCGATGCCGCGCGACGTCAGTTCGTCTCGCCCGCCTCGCTGGCCGCGCTCGCGGCGGCGCGCGGCGCTTTGCGCGGCGCGGGCAGTCGCCATTGACCGCTGCGCCTCAAACCTTCGACAAACTTCAGGCGCTCGTCGGGCGTGAGCGTCGCGGCATAGTCGGCGACGCCGCTTTCCACCTTCGCGCGCAAGGCGCTGTCCGCTTCGCGCGTGTGCGCGAGCGCGGTGTCGAGCGCGGCGCGGTCGAGTTGCGGCGCGGCAAGCAGATCGAGCACCTCGCGGCGATCTTCGCGAGCGGCGCGTGCATCCTCGCGGCCTGCGCGGCGCGCGGCCTTGAGCGCGTCGATGAACTGTTGTTGACGCTCGGGCGTCAGGCCGTCGGTGGCGAAACGCAGCGCCGCGCGCGCCATCGGCGTCGGCGGGCTTTGCGTCTGCATCTGCGTTAGCGTATCGATCGCGCCGCGCGCGGCGAACCAGCGCCACGCGCCGCCTGCAATCGCGCCGAGCAGAAACACGTTGAGCAGCACCGATCCCACCAGCAGCGCTTTCCAGGAACGGCCGTTCATTCGTCGCTCCCGTCGTCGCCGGCATCGCCGACACTCGATCCCAGATAGCTGCTTTCGTGGGTGAATTCGTGCGCGGCGTCCCGGGCCGCGTCGCGCGATTCGAACGCGGCCCGCGGGCCGTACACGGACGCCGCCGGATGGCCGAGCAGCATCAGCGACATCGCGAGCGCGCCCGCCACGGCGCCCGCGAGTCCCGCGCCCGCGAACGCCGCGCCCGACCACCAGAAGCGCCGGCGTTTCGACGATGCATCGGCGCGAACGGGTCGCTGGGGCACCGGCGCGGGCGCGCTCGCCACGATCTGCTCGACGAGCGCGCGCGAGGGCGGCGCGACCATGTCGCGGGCGAGCCACGCGTCGAGTTCGAGCGCGGCATCGAGCGCGGCATCGGCTTCGGCGCGATGCGTGCGCGCCCAGGCGAGCGCGTCGGCGCGTTCCGCCTGCGGCCAGCGCCGCGGGTCGGCGCCCCACGCTTCGACGAGAGTGTGGAATCGTTCGGGTGTCATGCGGAGTCCTTGCCGGCGCCATCACCGGCCAGTTGTGCGCGCAGGGTGCGCCGGGCGCGCGCCAGCAGGCTTTCGAGCGCGTCGACCGAAATGTCCATCAGGCCGGCCGCCTCGAGATTCGAAAGCTCTTGATAGTACGTGAGCACGAGCGCTTCGCGTTGCCGCACGGGCAGCGCGGCCAGCGCCGCGCGCACGCGTTCGTCGCGCGTGCGGGCTTCGATGCGCAGATCGGGCGTGGCGGCCGGATCGGCTTCGTCGGGCAGCGTCTCGGCGGGCTCCTCGCGACGGCCGCGCAGACGGTCGTAGCAGAGATTGAGCGCGACGCGGTGCAGCCAGGTGTCGAAGCGCGCTTCGCCGCTGCGCCAGTGAGGCGCCTGTTTCCAGATGCGCACGAAGGCCTCCTGGGCGATGTCTTCGGCTTCCATGCGGTCGCCGAGCATGCGGGTGGCGAGCGCGAGCAGGCGCGGCAGCTTGCTCAGGACGAGCGTGCGCACCGCGCCGGCGTCGCGTGCGCCGACGCGCGCGACGAGTTCCGCGTCGGGGTCGCGCTCGTTCAAGGCGCGACGCCGCGGCGCGGCGGATGCGGGTGGCGCGGATGGGGCCGCTGCCGGTGCAGCAACCGCCGCCGCGGCATCGGGCGCGGTGCCGCCTGCCTGCGCCGCACGAGTCTCATCGTCGTCCCCTCCCAGGGCGTGGGCCGGTGCGCGGTGCGCCGCCGTAGCGGCGTCGGCCGGTTCGCGAACGTTCAATATACGACGACCGCGGGCCGGTAGTAGGCCGGACGGGCCGGTACCACGACGCAGCCGGTCAGGATGGCCGCCGCGAGCGTGAGCAGGATGAGGATCTTCATGATCGTGCGCCGGTTCGGTCGGAGTCATTCACCTGGACGGGTTCAGGCCCAGTGGCCCGGCACCCAGCGCCAGTTCGGACCGTGAGCGATCCAGTGGCCCGGCACCCAGTGGTAGCCCGCGCGCACCGGCTGCCAGTGACCGGGACGCCAGACGTAGTCTCCGTGCGCCCAGTGCCAGTGGCCCGGATCCCAGACGAAGCCGGGACGCGGCGGCGGTACGGTTTCGACGCGCATCGGCGGCGGCGCGTGCGGCGCGATGATGACGGTCTGCGCGAATGCGGTGACCGGCACGGCAAACGAAACGCTGGCGAGCGCCAGAACGGCGGCGCTGACGAGCGTGCGAAGCGACGGGTTCGACATGGAAACTCTCCCTCTTTCGTGACGGGCGCGGTGCTGGCGTGGCCCTTGTGCGAATTGAACGGAGTGAGGCGGAGAAATCCGTCGCGGGAGAGGTGAAAATTTTTTCGATGTGGCGTGCGGGCCGGTTTTCGGGCGCTTCGAGCGCGATCCTTGCGTTCGGTTTACGGTGCGAGCATTACGGCGCGAGCAACGCCGGCGCACACGCCGCCACGGCATCGCGCACGCGCACGATGGCCGCGTCGCGCATCGCGCTGGCGCGCCAGCCCAGTTCGATCGGATAGCCCGGCAGCGCGAGCGGGCACGCCACCATGCGCAGGCCGGTGAGCGCCGCGATGGCGCGCGCGGCGTGGCGCGGAATCGTGGCCACGGCCCGGGTGCCCGCGAGCAGATGCGGCAGCGCCGCGAAATGCGTGGTCGATGCGATCACGTTGCGCTTCAGGCCGTGCGCCGCGAGCGCTTCGTCGACGATGCCCACCACGCCGCCCGACGACACGAGAATATGGCCGCGCGCGACGAAGGCATCGAGCGTCAGGCCGTTGCTCTCACGCGTGTTCCTGTCGCCGGGCGGGCACGACGCGGCGTCCAGCAGGCACGCGTAATCGCCCTGACCGAGCGCCTGATGGCTGAGCCCGCGCGCGGAAAAGCCGCCCGCCGCGATCGCCAGATCGATTTCCTGATTGGCGAGGCTGTCGCTCACGATCTGGCTGTAGGTCTGGCGAAAGATCACACGCAGGCCCGGCGCGTGCCGCGCGAGGTGCATCATGATCGGCTGGCCGAGCGCGAGTTCGAAGTCGTCGGAGAGGCCGATGGCGACGGCGCGGCCGTGAAAGTGCGTCGCGTGCGGCGAGGCGATCGCGAGCGACTGGCGGCATTTGTCGAGCGCTTCGCTGATCAGCGGCTTCAGCTCGCGGGCGCGCGCGGTCGGCGCGAGGCCGCGTCCGGTCGGCGTGAACAGGCGGTCGGCATAGAGTTCCCGCAGACGCTTGAGCGCCGCGCTGACCGCGGGCTGCGTCATGTCGAGGCGGATCGCCGCACGGCTCGCGCCGCCTTCCTCGAAGAGTGCTTCGAAGATCTTCAGCAGATTCAGGTCGACGTCGGAGATATCACTCGCAGGCATAGCTGAAATGGACTGCGCCGGTGGGCGCGCGGTGGCGATCCCGCCATGATACGGACACGCACACATACGGAGAACATCATGTCGAAATCGAAGGTGGCGGCATTGCAGATCGGCTCGTCGGCGCAGGGCAAGGCCGCAACGCTCGAGCACATCCTGTCATTCGAGGCGGCGATCCGCGACTCGGGCGCGCAGCTCGTGGTCATGCCCGAGGCGCTGCTCGGCGGCTATCCGAAGGGCGAGATCTTCGGCACGCGGCTGGGCTACCGTCTGCCCGAGGGACGCGAGGCGTTCGCGGCCTACTACGAGAACGCCATCGACGTGCCGGGCGCGGAAACGGCCGCGCTCGCCGAATTGTCAGCGCGCTGCGGGGCGTCGATCGTGATCGGCGTGATCGAACGCGCGGGCAGCACGTTGTATTGCACGGCGCTCTTTTTCGATCCGCAGGCGGGGCTGGTCGCGAAGCACCGCAAGCTCATGCCGACCGGCACCGAACGGCTGATCTGGGGGCAGGGCGACGGATCGACGCTGCCCGTGGTGAACACGGCGGCGGGCGTGGCGGGCGCGGCGATCTGCTGGGAGAATCACATGCCGCTGCTGCGCATGGCGATGTACGCGAAAGGTGTGCAGATCTGGTGCGCGCCGACCGTCGACGAGCGCGAGATCTGGCAATGCTCGATGCGACATATTGCCCACGAGGGGCGGTGTTTCGTGATCAGCGCGTGCCAGGTGCAACCGTCGCCGTCGGCGCTCGGCATCGAGGTGCCGGGCTGGGATCCGGCGCGTCCGCTGATCAATGGCGGCAGCGTGATCGTCGGGCCGCTCGGCGAAATCCTCGCGGGACCGCTGCACGGCGAGACCGGCCTCGTGGTCGCACAGATCGACACCGACGAACTGATCCGCGCGCGCTACGACTTCGACGTGGTGGGCCATTACGCCCGTCCGGACGTGTTCGCGCTGAACGTGGACGAGCGCGCGAAGCGCAGCGTGCAGTTCACGGGCGGCGAGCCTGGCGGCCTGTGAATCGCCTGCGTCGAGTTGATTCGTATCGCTAAGTAATTTGCTGATGAAACATGCGCCGCGCGGCGCGATTCGCGCGCCGCATTGTTGCCGCCCGCGTCATTGATTGATGCGCGCGGCGACATTGATCGGCGTGCGAGGGGCCGTTAGGCTCCCGGGTGGCCCGCGAGGCGCCGCCCATCACTCCACGCACGCTCCATGTCTGCACCGCAATCCACCGCGCCGCTCAGCGGCGGCAAGCTCGCGCTCGGCACCATTGCCGTGTCGCTGGCGATGTTCATGAACGTGCTCGATTCGTCGATCGCGAACGTCGCCATCCCGACCATTTCCGGCGACCTCGGCGTGTCCGTCGACGAAGGCACGTGGGTCATCACGATCTTCGCGGCCGCCAACGCCGTTTCCATTCCGCTCACCGGCTGGCTCACGCAGCGTTTCGGCCAGGTGAAACTGTTCGTCACCTCGATCCTGTTGTTCGTGCTGGCCTCGTGGCTGTGCGGCATGGCGCCGAACCTGCCCACGCTGCTCGCCGCGCGCATTCTGCAGGGCGTGGTGGCCGGACCGCTCGCGCCGCTTTCGCAGGCGCTGCTGCTCGGCTCGTGGCCCAAACAGAAGTCGTCGACGGCGCTCGCGCTCTGGTCGATGACCGCGCTGATCGGGCCGATCGCCGGGCCGTCGCTCGGCGGCTGGATCACCTACGACTACAACTGGTCGTGGATCTTCTATATCAACGTGCCGGTGGGCCTGTTCGCCGCCGCCGTCACGTGGTTCATCTATCGCGACCGCGAGTCGGCCACGCGGCGCGTGCCGATCGACGGCGTGGGGCTGATCCTGCTCGTCGTGTGGGTGGCCTCGCTGCAGATCATGCTCGACAAGGGCAAGGATCTCGCGTGGTTCGATTCGCCGCTGATCGTGGCGCTCGCGATCGTGGCGCTGGTGGGCTTCGCGTTCTTCGTGGTGTGGGAACTGACCGAAAAGAATCCGGTGGTCGACATCCGCCTGTTTTCGCAGCGCAATTTCGCGGGCGGCACGATCTCGATCTCGGTGGCCTACGGCATGTTCTTCGGCACGCTCGTGCTGTTGCCGCAATGGATGCAGGGCTATCTCGGCTACCGTGCCGTGGATTCGGGTCTCACCACCGCGCCGCTCGGCATCTTCGCCGTGGTGCTCACGCCGATCATCGGGCGCATTCTGCCGCGTAGCGACCCACGCTACATCGCCACGCTCGCGTTCATCGGCTTCGCCGCGGTGTTCCTCATGCGCACGCAGTTCTACACCGACGTCTCGCACTGGGACCTCGTGCTGCCCACGCTGCTGCAGGGCATTCCGATGGCGATGTTCTTCGTGCCGCTTACCTCGATCATTCTTTCGGGGCTGCCGCCCGAGAAGATTCCGGCGGCCGCCGGGCTCTCGAACTTCGCGCGCACATTCTGCGGCGCGGTGGGCACCTCGCTGATCGGCAACGCCTGGAACGACCGCACGATCCTGCATCACGTGCGGCTCACGGAGCAGGCCAGCGTGACCAATCCGGCCTTCATGCAGAGCGTGGAGTCGGCGCGCCAGTCGCTGCACGTGAGCACCGACGCGGCCTATGGGCTGTTCAACTTCTCGGTGGACGCACAGGCGGCGGTAATGGGGCTGAACGACATTTTCTATATCTCGGCGTTCATATTTATCGGCATTATTCCGCTCATCTGGATTACGCGCCCTTCAAAAAGTTCCGCAGATTCTTCAAATACTGCCGGCGCCCACTGATTACGGGAACTTTTTGCGTTTAAATGAATACGGCCCGATATTTCGGGCCGTTGTTTTTTAATCGGGGATTGAAACGCACGCGAAAGCCGGGCGTAATTGACAGCGCATTGTCGCAGCGAAATCGCGACGTTTGGCCGCATGGGCCGCCAATAAAAATGGGGCGGCCCGCAGCAACGGACCACCCCACCTGTCCGTTGCAACTGTTCCGGAGTTTCTTCAGACCCGGAAATATTACCATGGCCTCAAGCCTTGAATTAACGCACTTTTGACAATAATCAAGTTCGTGATCTTGACAGTGGCGTCGCGTGATTGCCACAGCCGTGTGACAGACAGATGACGCGGGCGATTCGATTTTTCCCTTTGCGCACAAGGTTTTAAGCGTCGATTTTCGGATATTTCCAGATTTCGCAAATATCTGTTCCAGCACTTGCGTACTGCGATTTGCGCACTTTGGCACTTAAACTTCGCTGCGAGATTGCCGGGATGGCTCCAATACCCGGATCCATTCAGGTCAGTCTGAATGTCAATTTAAGGAAAGTCATGAAGAACACTCTGATTATCGCGGGCGTCCTGAGCGCCTTCGCAGTTTCGGCTCACGCACAAAGCAGCGTCACGCTGTACGGTTCGCTGGATGCGGGTATCGTCTACGCGAACAACGCAGGCGGCCATTCGCAATGGAACCAGGGCAGCGGCGCTCTGTCCGACACGTACTTCGGCCTGAAGGGCAGCGAAGACCTCGGTGGCGGTCTGCATGCGATCTTCACGTTGGAAAACGGCTTTAACCTGAACAACGGCAAGGACACGGAAAGCAACACCATGTTCAACCGTCAGGCTTACGTTGGTCTGCAAAGCGATCGCTTCGGTACGGTGACGCTGGGCCGCCAGTACGACTCGATGGTTGACTACCTGTCGCCGCTGTCGGAAGCAGGCGCTGGCTACGGCAACAACCTGGCCGCTCACCCGTTCGACAACGACAACCTCGACCACTCGTTCTCGATCAAGAACGCAGTGAAGTACACGAGCGCGAACTACGCTGGCTTCAAGGTCGGCGGCCTGTACGGCTTCAGCAACGACGCCGGCCAGTTCTCGAACAACCGCGCATGGAGCGTCGGTGCTTCGTACAACAACGGCCCGCTGAACGCAGCCGCTGCTTACCTGCAAATGAACAACTCGCGCACGAACTCGAACACGAGCGGCGCGAACTCGGCTGGCGCAGGCAACAACACGAACCTGTCGGCTGAAACGCAACGCACGTTCGGCGCTGGCGTGAACTACTCGTACGGCCCGGCAACGGTCGGCTTCGTGTGGACCCACACGCAGTACGAAGGCCTGATCGCTGGCTCGCAAGGCGGCGACACGCTGTACACGTTCGCGAACAACACGAACCTGCACCTCGACAACTTCGAACTGAATGGCCGTTACGCGCTGACCCCGGCTCTGAGCCTGGACGCGTCGTACACGTTCACGGACGGCAAGCTGAAGAACTCGGCTGGCTCGACGGATCCGAAGTGGCACACCGTTTCGCTGCAAGCTGACTACTCGCTCTCGAAGCGTACCGATGTGTACGTCGAAGGCGTCTACCAGCACGCATCGGGTTCGCTGGGCAACCAGGCAAACGTGGCTATGATCAACACGCTGTCGCCGTCGACGACGCCGAACCAGATCGCTGCTACGGTTGGTCTGCGTCACCGCTTCTAATCGAAGCCTGATGTAAGCCTTCATCGTCAGACGAAGGGCGCGCGAACCGGATCGGCCGGTCCGGTCCCGCGCTGCTCGACTGGCGATCGAACTGGCCCGTCATGCGGATCGCGCTCACAAGGCGCGTTTCGCTGGCGGGCCAGTTTGTTTTGGTGGCGCATGTTTTTGCGCCGCCCGATCGTGCGTACGAACGCATCGTCAGTTATTGCAGCGCGCACGGAACCGCTTTACCCTGTGAGTCGCCATCTCACACCGGAGTCCGCCGATGCAAGCGTTGCCCTTACGTTTGTCGCCCGGAGACGATCTGCGCGAAACACTGGCCGCCGCGCTCGCCCGGCACGGCGTGCAGGCGGCGTTCGTGGTGCAGGGCATCGGCAGCCTGAGCGCGGTGGAACTGCGCTATGCGGGCGTCGATACACCGGCGTCGCTGCGCGGCGATTTCGAAATTCTCACGCTGGCCGGTTCGTTGTCGCGCGACGGCGCCCATCTGCATGCGAGCGTGTCCGACGCACACGGCCGCGTATCGGGCGGCCACGTCGCGCACGGCTGCATCGTGCGCACAACCGCCGAAGTGCTGCTCATGCTGTTGCCCGACTACGCGTTCACGCGCGAGCACGATGCGCAAACCGGCTTCATGGAACTCGTCGTGCGCAAGGCGTAACGTGTAGCGCGGAAAACGCGGACGTGAAAAAACGGCGGACGGTCGATGACCGTGCCGCCGTTTTCTTGTCGACCAAGCCGCTATACCGCTGCGCGCGACCTAGAACTTCAGACGCATGCCCGCGGCCACCACGGCTTGCGTGTTGCTCGACGAAGCCGCGAGGTTATAGATCGACGCGTTGCCCAGCACGGCGATGCCGTTCGCGCCCGAGACGCGCTGATACGTGCCTTCAAGATACAGATCGGTGCGCTTCGACAGCGCGTAGTCGGCCTGCAGCATGAACTGGTTCCAGTGCGGCGACGCATTGCCTGCCGCGCGGCTCAGCGAACCGTCGGTGTAGGTGTACGAACCGCCCAGGCTGAATTGCGGCGTGAGCTGGTAGCGGCCGTTCACTTCGTAGTTGTTGAACGTGAGGTAGTCGGCGTCGAAGGTGTTGAGCGAGCCGCCCTGCGCGATTTCCGTCGGCGAAGCGATCATGGTGCGCGTGAACACCACGCCCACCTTGGCCGCGCCGATCGTGTAGCTGCCGCCTGCGCCGAGCGTGCGCGTACGCGCGCTGACAAACATCGGATCGTTGTCGGTGCTGCTGCCCGCGGAGAGTGCGCCGCCCGTGGTCGAGCCCGGGTTGTTGCCCTGGAAGTACGCGACCGCGAGGTTGATCGGGCCGCCGTTCCACGACGCGCCGAAGGTGTACGCGTTGTTCATCGAGAAGCCGCCGCCCTGATTGCTGAACGCGTAGGCGCCTTCGACCTGGAAGCCCGAGTAGATCGGGCTGCGGTACTTGACGGCGTTGTTCATGCGCACGTCGTTATTCAGGTTGTCGTTGTCGAACGGGTGATCGGCGATATTGCCGCCGAAACCCGAGCCCGTTGCCGACATCGGCGCGATCATGTCGACGAGCGCGTCATACTGGCGGCCCAGCGTGAGCGAGCCGTATTGATCGCTGGCGAGGCCGACCCAGGCTTGCCGGCCGAACAGATAGCCGCCGTTCGAACCCTTGCCGTTGACGACCGAGAAGCCGTTCTCGAGCTGGAAGATCGCCTTGAGGCCGCCACCGAGATCTTCGGAGCCGCGCAGACCCCAGCGGCTCGTGCTCAGGTTGCCCGACTGCACGGCCCAGGCCGTGCCGTGACCCGCCGACGACTTCTGGTTGCTGATGTAGTCGATCCCTGCGTCGACGGTACCGTACAGCGTGACGCTGCTTTGTGCGTGCGCCATCGACGACGCTGCCACGGTGGCGAGGGCGAGAGTATTCAACAACGCTTTTTTCATGTCGATTCCGTAGATGAAAAGAATTTCGCCGCGCGGACAGGAGAGCGTGTGATTAGTAGTCCGATGGGGATCTGTGGGCCCGTGCGGCGGGAACCGAGAATTTAAGGAAATGCAATTACAGGTCCGTGTCGAAAACGGCCTGAAAAATGAAACATGGTTTAAGTTGTTGATGCGGAAAATTTAGAATCGCGCACGGCAGGCGTGAACACCGCGCGGAACAGGGGAGGCGAGGTGCGCGGAGAAGCACACCGAAAGGTCTTGAAAGCGGATGCACAGGGCAGGCGAACCGCGCCACGTTGCAGAATGTGTGGCGCGGGAGCGACGCTAATTGATGCGCTGATTGACGCGCTAATCGACGAACGCGACGAACGGCTAATCGACGATCTTTTTAGCCACGAAGACACCGAGCACCAGAAACGCGATGCACAGCACGAGGAAAATGAAAAACAGAATCTTGGCGATCGCGGCCGCACCGGCGGCGACTCCCGTAAAACCAAACAAGGCCGCAACAACGGCCACAATAGCAAAGAACAATGCCATCTTGAGCATTCGTTTTCTCCTGACGAGCGTGGGCGAGCCGGACACCGCCTGATTGCTTCAGGCGCCCGGCCAAGGCCAGTTTGACCTTCCGGACAGAGAGCAAACGGTGTTCCCGGAGCGGTTTCGCCGGCGCTTCAACGCCCGGTGCGCTCGCGCATGGCCTGCGCCACGGCTTCGCGCACACATGCCGCGAGCAGATCGGACGCGTGCGTGTGCGCCGCGCGAGCAGGGCGCGCGATAACGAGCGGCTGCACGATGGTCGATTCGCGGATCGGGCGTTCGGCGATGAGCGTCGTCTGCGCCACGCCGGGGCTTTGCGTGATGAGCAGCGAAACGCCCAGCCCGCTCGCCACCATCGAGCGAACGAGTTCGATCGAGGTCGCGCGATAACGCACGTTGGGCGACAGCCCGCATTGCCAGAACGGCGCCATCAGGAAGTCGCGGCTTTGCGGCAGGTCGATCTGGATAAACGGCTCTTTCGCGAGATCGTGCAGCGATACGGCGCGCTTGCGCTTCGCGAGCGCGGAGTCGGCGGGCACCAGCGCATACGGCTTCAGTTCGGCGAGACACTCGCGTTCGATGTCGTCGGGCAGGCCCACGTCGTACATCAGCGCGAAGTCGATCTGCCGTTTGTGCAGCCAGGTGTCGAGCTGGGCGAGATCGCCCTCCACGAACCGGATCGACAGGCGCGGGAAACGCGCTTGTGCGATCTTGAGCACGCGCGGCAGATAGACCGGCGCAATCGTGCGGAACACGCCTACCTGTACGTGGCCGCCGTCTTCGTCGCCCGTGTCGTCGGTTTCGAATGCCGAGGCCGAGGCGAGCAGCGCACGCGCTTCCGTGAGTTTGCGCTCCCCGAACTGCGTGAGCGTCATGCCCGTGCCCGCGCCACGCGAAAATAGTGGCGCGCTGAAATGCGTTTCGAGTTCGCGGATGGCCACCGAGATCGACGGCTGCGAAACGTTCAGATGTTTGGCGGCGGCAGTCGTGCTGCCGGTTTCGGCGGCGGTGGCGAAGTAACGCAGCAGTCGCAGTGAAAGGCTCATTCGGCTAGCTCGGATCGGTGCGCGCGAGGCTATATAAAAAACGTATAGGCGTTAATTTATTCCAGTATTTTATCTTATGGCTGGCGCGGTGCAGAATCGGCTCACCGGTCGACTCGACCGGATGTTCAGGAGACTCCGCCGTGACTGATTCCGTGTTGCCGCTGCAAGGTATTCGTGTGATCGATTTTTCCCGCGTGTTGGCGGGGCCGCTGTGCTCCGCGCTGCTCGGCGATCTGGGCGCGGAGGTCATCAAGATCGAGCCGCCGGGCGGCGACGACTATCGCGCGATCGGCCCCTTCGCGGAAGGCGAAAGCGGCTTGTTCAGCGCGATGAACCGTAACAAGCAGAGCGTCGTGATCGACCTGAAGACCGACGCGGGGCGCGCGCTCGCGCAGTCGCTTTGCGCGCAGGCCGACGTGGTGGTCGAGAACTTTCGCCCCGGCGTGGCGACGCGGCTCGGCATTGGCTACGAGACGCTGGTGGCGCGCAATCCGGCGCTCGTCTATGCGAGCGTGTCGGGCTTCGGGCAGAGCGGGCCGGAGTCGCATCGACCCGCTTACGACATCATCCTGCAAGCGATGTGCGGGCTCATGGACGCGACCGGCGCGCCCGATGGCGAACCCACGGTCATCGGCGAATCGGTGTCCGATGTGGTGAGCGGCATCTTCGCGTCGTGGGGCGTGCTCGCCGCGCTGCTGGCTCGCGAGCGCACGGGCACAGGCACGCACGTCGATGTTGCCATGTTCGACGCCACGCTGAGCCTGACCGCCACGCTCGTCTCGCGCTATGCCACGACCGGTGCTTCGCAGCGGCGCGTGGGTAATCGCCATCCGTCCTCGGCGCCGTTCGGGGCATTCCGCGCGTGCGATGGCCACTTCGTCGTGGCCGTGCTGAATAACCGGCTGTTTGCGCGGCTGGCGCAGGCGATCGGCGCGCCGGAACTGCCCGGCGACCCGCGCTTCGAGAGCGACAGTTTGCGCTGCGAGCACGAAGCGGCGCTACGCGAGCGTATCGAAGCATGGTCGAGCGAATTGACCGTCGCACAGGTGAACGCGGCGTTGAGCGACGCCGGCATTCCTGTCGCGCCGATTCAAAGCGTGCGCGCGGCGCTCGAAAGCGAGCAGGCGCGCGAACGCGGCTTGTTGATCGACGCGCCTTCAGGCAACGGTAAGACCGTGCGTCTGCCGCGCCAGCCGGTGAAATTTTCCGCGTATCCGAACACGCGTTCGACGCGCGCGCCGCGCCTCGGCGAGCATACGTTGGCCGTGCTGTCGCAAAAGCTTGGACTCGACGACGAACAGATCGCCGCGTTGTGCGATGCCGGTGCAATCACCGCGCTACATCATCACGCGAACAAAGATTCGTATAACGAAATAAAAGAGGAGAATACGCATGCTTAAGCGACTGGGTGTGAGCGACGCCGATCTGGAGATCGCCGATGCAATCCGCCGTTACGCGCAAACCGAACTTGCGCCGCGCGCGGCACAGGTCGATCACGAGGAAATCGCCACGACGCGCTACGTGAGCGCGCTCGCCGAACTCGGCGTGATGGGCATGAATCTGCCGGAGCGATGGGGCGGCATTGGCGCGACGCCTGCCGCGATCATCCTCGCGCTTTCGGAAATCGCGGCCGCATGCGCAGCCACATCGTCGATGATCGGCGCGCATTATCTCGCCACCGACTCGCTGCTGATCGGCGCCGACGACGCATTGCGCGAGCGCTATTTGCCCGACGCGGCGGCGGGCGTCAAACTCGGCGCATTCGCGTTGACGGAACCCCAGGCTGGTTCGAATCCCGCGGGCATGAAAACCGTCGCGCTGCGCGAAGGCGACGGCTACCGGCTGCGCGGCACCAAGCATTTCATTTCAAACGCGGGCGCGGCGCACTTTATCGTGGTGTATGCGAAGACGTCGCCCGAGCAGGGCACGCGCGGCATCAGCGCATTCGTGGTGGATACGAACACGCCGGGCGTCACCATTTCAGGCGCGGAAAAGCTGATGGGCATACGCGGCGCACCGGCGCACGAAATCGCGCTCGATTGCTTTGTGCCTGAGGCGAATCGTCTGGGCGAAGAGGGCACGGGTTTTCGCACGGCGATGAAAGTGCTCGATAACAGCCGCCTCGACGTGGCGGCGACGAGTCTCGGCATTGCCGAAGCGGCGCTCTCCGACGCGGTGGAATGGGCGAAGCAACGCGAAGTGGGCGGCGAAGCGCTCGCGCGCAAGCAAGGCTTGCAGTGGGTATTCGCCGATATGAAGACGCGGCTCGAAGCCGCCTGGTTGCTCACCTTGCAGGCGGCCGCGCGGCGAGGCGCGGGCGAACCGTTCACGGATGCCGCGTCGATGGCGAAACTTTACGCCTCGGAAATGGTGGGATTCGTCACCGACGCCGCGTTGCAGATGCATGGAGGATACGGCTTTACGCGCGAGCTGCGGGTGGAGCGACTCGTGCGCGACGCGCGGATTCTGCGGATCTACGAAGGCTCATCGGAGATTCAACGCACGGTGATCGCGCGCGCCGTGCTCGCCTGAATGCTGCGGATGCCGGACGCACACAGGGTTTATCAAGTCTGGCACACACGGTTTTTGTTCATATAAATTCATCGAGCCGGTTTTTTAAGCCGTTTTATTCGCACTCTCATACCCCAGCAGTTCTGCCCACAAGGAGCGAAGCATGGTTCGCACCGCAACACGTACTGCAAAAGCCTCGTTGGTCGAGCGGCGCTCGATCGACTATATTCCCGACGCCGAACGCCACGGCAGCCTGCGCAGTCAGTTCACGCTGTGGTTCGGCGCGAATCTGCAGATCACCGCCGTGGTGGTCGGCGCGCTCGCGGTGGTATTGGGCGGCGACGTTTTCTGGTCGGTTATCGGTTTGCTCATCGGGCAATTGCTGGGCGGTGTCGTGATGGCGCTGCACGGCGCGCAGGGTCCGCAACTCGGTTTGCCGCAAATGATTTCGAGTCGCGTGCAATTCGGCGTGTACGGCGCGATTATTCCGCTCGTGCTCGTTTGCGTGATGTATGTGGGATTTTCGGCGGGCGGCACCGTGCTGGCCGGGCAGGCGATTGCTGAATTGCTCAACGTGGGCAATACCTCGGCCATCCTGATCTTCGCGGCTATCGTGATCCTGCTGGCGGGTCTCGGTTATCGCACCATACATGCGATGGGGCGTGTGGCGAGCGTGGTCGGCACGCTGGTGTTTCTGTATCTGTTCGCGAGTTTGTTGCACGGTCACGCGTGGGCGACGCTGGCGGCCAACCGGCATTTCACGCCCGCTTCGTTTCTGCTGGCGGTGTCGCTTTCGGCGTCGTGGCAAATCGCTTACGGTCCTTACGTGGCCGATTACTCGCGCTATCTACCGAAGTCGACGTCGCCGCTGAAAACCTTTTTCGCCGTGTTCAGCGGCACGGTGGTCGGCGCGCAGGTGGCGATGACCTTCGGCGTGTTCGCCGCCGCGCTGGCGGGTGACCGCTTCGCGGGCCACGAGGTGGCCTTCGTGGTCGGGCTCGGCGCAACGGGCGCGATCGCGGGCGTTCTCTATCTGACGATCGCGCTGGGCAAGCTCACGATCACCACGCTCAATGCCTACGGCAGCGTGATGTCGGTGGCGGCGATCATTACCGGCATCGGCCAGCGCCGCGAGATTTCGGGCTGCACGCGGATTGCATTCGTGATTCTCACGGTGAGCGTGTCAAGCGCGATCGCGCTCGCGGGGCAGCACGCGTTTTTGAAAGCGTTCTCGTCGTTTCTGTTGTTTCTGCTGATCTTCTTCACGCCGTGGAGCGCGATCAATCTCGTCGATTACTACTGCGTGACGCGCGAACGCTACGACGTCCCGGCGCTGTTCGACGCGAATGGCCGCTATGGACGCTGGAACGGCGTGGGCATCGCGGTGTACGTGCTGGGCGTGCTGGTGCAGTTGCCGTTTGTCGCCACGGGCTTTTATACGGGGCCCTGGGTCGATCGGCTGGGCGGCGTGGATATTTCGTGGATCGTCGGCATCGTGGCGCCGGGCGCGGTGTATTACTGCGCGACGCGGTTTGCCCGCTCGAACGTGCCCGAGCAGATGATCCTGCCGGAAGCGGCGGGCAGTATCGAAGCCCGATAAAAAACGGCCCAGACGCGCAGGAGGGGCGCACGCCGGGCCAAACAGCGGCGCCGTACAGGCACGGCGCCGTCCGAGGGTTGATGCTTTAAACGAGCGTCGTGCTCAGAGGTAGCAGGTGCCGTCCACGTAGGCTTTGCGCCAGCGCACGATGCTCACGCGCTCGAACAGATCCACTTTCCAGAACGGATCTTGGGCGATGAACTGTTCGGCCGCGTCGCGCGTTTCAACGTCGACAATATAAATGCCGCCGCCCGCGCTGCTGCCGTCGTCGTTGAGCTTGGCGCCACAGGCGAGCAGCAGCGCCTTGTTGGCTTCGAGAAACGCGAGATGCACCTCGCGCTCGCTGGCGCGTACATGCGCGTGACCGGGCTTGTCGAAGGTTTCGATCAGAAAGGGCATGGCAATCGCACTCCGCTTAATTGGGCGCAATGGCCGAAGGATGCTGCGCGAGCGGCGTGACGCTGATCTTCATGAACGGGAACAGCGGCAGCGCGGAAAGCATCGTGTGCAGTTCGTCGTTCGATTCCACGTCGAATACGCTGTAATTCGCATACTCGCCCACCACGCGCCACAGATGGCGCCATTTGCCTTCCTGCTGGAGCTTCTGCGAAAAGGCCTTTTCCTCGGCCTTCAGCGCGTCGGCGAAAGCCTTGTCGGTGTCGGCCGGGATCTGGACTTGCATATGAACGAGAAACAGCATCGTGAACTCCTGTTGATTCGAATGAGGCGAGCGAAGAAAAATGCCGGTTCGAGCGTTAGCCCCAGATGAGAATCGCCGCCGAATACACGATGCCGATCCAGATCATCATGATGACCGTGTAGCCCATGATGTCTTTGAGCTTGAGTTTCGACAGCGCGAGCGCCGGCAGAATCCAGAACGGCTGCACCAGATCGTTCCACGCGTTGCCGAGCATCACCGCCGTGGACGTATGGCCGACCGACGCGCCGAGGGTCTTGGCCGCCTCGATCATGAACGGGCCTTGAATGACCCAGTGGCCGCCGCCCGAGGGCGCGAAGAAGTTAATCACGAACGAACTGATCAAGCCCCAGAACGGCAGCGTGGCCGGCGTGGCGACTTTCACGAACGCTTCGGAAAACGTGTTGACGAGCCCCGACGACGCCATGATCGCCATAATGCCCGCATAAAACGGATATTGCAGAATGATGCCGCTGATCGTGCGAATGCCTTCGTTCAGTTTCTCCACATAGCGGATCGGCGTGCCGAGCAGCAGGATCCCGAGGAACAGAATGAAGAAGTTGATGAGATTCAGGTCGATGCTGCCGCCCTGCACGAAATGCAGCGCCACATAACCCATGCCGATCAGACCGATCACGTAGCTCAGCACGCGGCTGTTGTTCAGGCGGTTGGCGAGCGTTTTGCCGTCGTCCACGTCGATGGCGGGTGCGTCCGCCTTCGACTGCGCTTCGCGCGCGCGGTCGATTTCCTTCACGGGCTGGCCGGCCTTCGGATGCAGCCACGCATTGAGCAGCGGCAGCGTGATGATGGTCACGAGGCTCGTGATCAGCATCGTCGGCGAAAAGATTGTTTCGGACAACGGAATAACGCCCATTTGTGCTTCGAGCGGATGGCCCTTCGTCGAGATCAGTACGGGAATGCTGGCCGACAGCCCGAGGCCGTAGAGCGTGAAGCCGCTATAGGCGGAGGCGATGATGAGCGGATAATGCACGCCGTTCACGCGCATCGCGAGCTTGCGCGCGACGATGCCGCCCACCACGAGACCGAAGCCCCAGTTCAGATAACTGCCGATGCCGCCCACCAGCGTCGCGACGATGATCGCCATACGCGGCGAATTCACGTGCGAGACGAGACGATCGAGAAAGCGGTCCGTGAGCGGCGCGGTCGCGAGCACGTAACCCATTGCGAGAATCACGGCCATTTGCGTGGTGAACGCGAGCAGCGCCCAGAAGCCCTTGCCCCAGCTCGTGGTGAGCGCTGTGACGGCCTGGCCCTGGACGATCACGGCGAGCGCCATCGTGAGCAACGTCAGGCCGATGGCGAAGACAAAAGGATCGGGCAGATACCGGCGCATCAGCTCGGTGAAGAAGGCGGTGACTCTTTGCATGGCTGTGTCTCTTTCAATTCGTAGTAGTTCTTGGGTCTCTCTCGCGGTCCATGCCGCGAGCGTGTGGTTCAATCGTCGCGGCTGTTGGGCGTGTCGGCGTCCTTGTTCGAAGCGGTTTTGCGCTGACGCGCGAGTTGCATCAGTTGACGGTCGCGCCAGGCCACGCGCGCGTCCCATTGATCGAGCGGGAGCGCAGCGCGGCGCGCGGCTTCCACCTGAGCGACCAGCTCGGGCGTCCACGGATCGTGCTGGCCGCGCTCGGCGCCCATGCGTTCGTACGACGGCCCCATCTTTTGCGCGTGCGAAGCAATGCCGCCGCGCGTATTCAGATCGACCGTTTCGAACGGACCGATCACCGACCAGCGCGGCGCGAGTCCTTCGCGCATCACGGTGTCGATGTCGTCCACGGAAGCCACGCCGTCGCGCACGAGGCAATACGCTTCGCGCAGCACCGCGCCTTGCAGGCGGTTGAAGATGAAGCCGGCGACTTCCTGCTTCACGCGCACGGGCATGAGGCCCGCTTCGCCATAGAGCGCGATCGCGCGCGTGGTGGCCGCCGCCGACGTGAAGGGCGCGGGCACGATCTCGACCACCGGCACGAGATAAGGCGGATTGCCCGGATGCGCGACGAGGCAGCGCGCATGGCCCGGCAAGCTTTCGTCGACGAATTTCGACGCCGCGAGAAACGACGATGCGCTCGCGAGGATCGCCTGCGCCGGCGCGGCGCGATCGAGTTGTGCGAACAGGTCGCGCTTGAGTTCCGCGCGCTCGGGCGCGCATTCCTGCACGAGATCGGCGTCGGCGGCCGCGGCTTCGAGCGTATCGACGATCTCCACGCGCGCGGCGATTTGCGCGGCGCTTTCGTCGATCAGCGCGAAACGCGTGAGGTCGTCGAGACGCAGCGCGATTTCGGCGGGCGCGGCGGCGCGGCGTTGCGCGTCGGGATCGAACAGACGCACGCGCCAGCCCGCCCGCGCGAACACGACGGCGAAGGCCACGCCGATGCTGCCTGCGCCGACGATGCCCGCGCGGCGCGAATCTTGCGGGGAAGCGATGGTGTTCGACGAAGTCGGTGACATCGTCAGACTCCCGCGACGCCGACGGTCATCCCGCCGCACACGTACAGCACCTGGCCGGTCACGAAACCGCTGCGCGCGTCGAGCAGATACGAAACGGCGTGCGCGACGTCGTCGGGCGTGCCCACGCGCTTGACGGGCACGGCGTCGATGATCGCCTGCGTGCGCGGCGCGCCGGGCGGATTGGCGCGGTCGAAGAGTTCGGTGCGGATCGGGCCGGGACCGATGGCGTTCGCGGTCACGCCGAACGCGCCCAGTTCGAGCGCCCACACACGCGTCATGCCGATCAGCGCGGCCTTGGTCGCCGAGTACGCGGTGCGCAATTCCTTGCCGAGCGCCGCGCGCGACGACATGTTGACGATGCGCCCGAAGCCCGCCGCCTTCATGCCCGGCAGCAGCGCCTGCATGCACTGCTGCGCGCAGCGCACGTTGAGCGCCCACGCGCGTTCGAGTTCGTCGAGCGTCTGATGTTCGGCGTCGGCGGGCAGCACCACGCCCACGTTGTTGACGAGGCGCGTGATGGGGCCGCCTTGCAGCGCGCGTTCGAGCGCGGCGGCCGTCGCCTGCGTATCCGAAAGATCGGCGATGATGCCGTCGCCGATGCGATCGATCACGACCGCTTCGTAGCCGTCGGCTTCGCAGCGTGCGGCGCATGCCGCACCGATGCCGGCAGCGCCGCCGGTGATCAGAACTCGTTCTTTAGCCATGTCGGTCAATCGAAAATAGCAGGAATGCTAACTAAAAGGAATCGAATTGAAATTCGAATCACACCGTGGCGACCGGCGTGACGGGCGAGCCCATCGCGCCCGGCAGACGCAGCGGCGGCGCGGTGAGCATGAAGCGCGTGCGCCCATGCTCGCGCAGCCACAACGCGAGATCGCGCAAGTACCAAAGCTCGCCGAGCGGCAAGCCCAGCTTGAACAGGCAGTGATGATGCAGCGGCATCAGCGGATGCTCGCCCGGCGTGGCCGGTGCGCGCGCGGGATAACGCTCGACCGCGTAGTTGTCGGCGGCCAGCGCGGCGATGCCCGTGTCGGTGATCCATTGCAGCAGTTTTTCGTCGCGGCCATCGAGCGCGCTGCAATGGCTCGCAAGCACGGCCTCGTCGGGCTGACGATTCATTTCGAGCACCATTTCGGCGAAGCCCGTGCGCAGCACCAGCATGTCGCCGCGTTCGACTTCGACCTTGTCCGCTTCGATCACGCGCATCAGATCGTCATAGCCGACCGTGCGGAATTCGCGCCCGAAATGCGCGGCGAAATCGATCAGAACGCCGCGGCCCTGCATGCCTTTGACCGCGAGATTCTCGATGCCGAGCACATCCGCGTGGCTGTGTTCGCCGCCGCAGGCGTGCGGCGCGAAGTTGTTTTCCGCGCGATAGTCCATTGGCCCGACGATGTGCTCGTTCGCGCGATAGCCGTTGTAATAGACGCTTTCGGCCACGCCGTCGCCATTGGCGTCGAAGCGCGCGCCCACGTGGGCGAGTGCGTCCCATTGCGTCGAATATTGCAGCGAGAGCAGCACCTGGTCGTCGCTGACGACATCGGTCGCGCCCGCTTCGTTGCGCGCGAACGGGAAATTCACGTAGGGCAGGCCGTCGCGCATCGTGGGGCGCAGCACCGGCGGATGGCGGCGCACGTTGAGCTTGCTCTCGCCCGGAAAGTCGAGCGGCAGCGAGAGCGTGAAGCTCAGGCCCGCACGCACCTCGCGCGCGCCCTTGAGCACCTGTTCCGTGCCGATGAGGTTGGGGCGTCCCAATTGATCGTCGGGACCGAAGTCGCCCCAGTTCGAGCCGTCCGGCCGATTCTTCCAACGCATGCTGTCTTCCTCCATTCCCCGCCTTCGCGCGCGGCGCACGCGGCGCACGATATGGCGCGGCGGCGCGCTCAGATCGCGAGCAGCGACGGCGGGATTTGTGCGTACACCTCGAGCAGCGCCTGCACGGCATGCTGCTCGTTCTTCAAGAGCCGCGCCTTGGGCGCGCCGATGACGAGCGCGAACGCTTCGCCATGAATCAGGAAACCGCGCGCGAGGCCGGCCACGTCTTCCACGCTTTCGCCCGTCGAGCGATGCCAGCCGTCGATCACGCCCTGGTCGACTTCGCGCTCGAACACCGCGCGGTCGATCTCGCGGCCGTCGGTCGTGAGCAGCGGCGGCGAGCAACTGTCGAGCAGCTTGCGGCGCGCGGCGGGCGCGAGCGCGCCGAGCAGCGCCTTGCCCGCGGCGCTCGCGATCGACATGAAGCCGCCGGGCTCGTCGCTGTAGCGGATCTTCTGGCGCGACTCCATCACGTCGAGATAGACGACGCGATTGCCCGCGAGCGTGGCGAGCGCGGCGGTTTCGCCGGTCGCGTCGCGCAGCGCCGAGAGCAGCGGCTGGAACATCAGCGTCAACGGGTCCTCGCTGCAGATGTCGCGCGCGACGTGCAGCAGGCGTTGCGTGGGGTAATAGCCCGCCTTCACGCCCGGCGCGTAGAGGTAGCCCTTGGCCACCATCGTCTGCAACAGGGCATGACAGCTCGAAAGCGGGATCTCGGTTCGACGCGCAATTTCGCTGTAGATCATCGGTTGCCGGACTTCGGCAAAGAGGTTGATCACGTCGAAGACGCGGACTGCAGTTTTCACATCCATGAGAGCATTATCGACATATAGATAGTGGTCTGACAATACGCTTACGGGTAAACACCTAAAACGACCGGAGTGCCAGCTGGAAGCCGATGCGTGGGGCGACCGCAGGGCAGCGCGTGCCGATCCGGTCGCTCGCGGCGAACGCGTTGGAGTCGGCGTTCAACAGCAGGAACACGCGGCTGCGTGGCGCATGCCGTAGCGCCCTTCGGGCGGGGTCTCCTGGCTGTCCTGATCCGAGGAGCGAGCCAGTCGCGGCATCGTCACCGTCACGCGTTGCGTGGCCTCGCCGCATTCCGGACACGGCGGCGCACTGTCTCGCGTGGCCACGCTGCGCGTGCATTCAAAGACACCGCAACGCTCGCATCGATAGTCGTACAGGGGCATGTCACCTTCCTCGTTCAAATTTCAGGGCGTGGAGCGTGAGCGCTCGTCCTGCGCTCTATGCCTGATCGTATACTTACCGTATACTGAGCGCATAACATTGTCATTCGATATCGTGTCCAATCCGTCCACCTCCAGTTCAGAGAAGTTAGGCGAACTCGCCTATCAGACGCTGCGCCGCATGATTCTCGACAAGGCCCTGCGCAGCGGCGGCGCCGTCGTCGAAGGGCGGCTCGCGGAAGATCTCAAGATCTCGCGCACGCCCATGCGCGAGGCGCTTCTGCGTCTCGAAGGCGAAGGCCTGCTCGTGCGCGCAGGCGCGCGTTCCTATTCCGTGCGCTTCGTGAGCGTGCAGGAATACTTTCAGGCGATGAAAGTGCGCGAGATGCTCGAAGTCGAAGCCGTGGGTCTCGCGGTCGGCAAGATCGACAAGAAGCAGCTTCAGGCGCTCATCAAGAGAACGCGCGCCCTGAGCAGCGGCCAGCAGGAGCAGGCGCACTGGCAGGTCGACGACCAGATTCACACGCTCATGGCGCGCGCGGGCGGCAACGAAGTGCTGGCGCGCACCATCGACATCGTGCGCACGAACAGCCGCCTGTTCGAACTTGCTACGCCGTTCAACCGGATCGAAGAAGATCGCGCCGAACACGTCGCGATTCTCGAAGCCTGCCTCGCGGAGGATGCCGATCTCGCACGCAGCGCCATGCGCACGCATCTTCAGAATCTGCGCCGTTTCGTGCTCGAACGGCTTGCCGAAGGATCGGTCGGCTGAATCCGGTCGCCACGCCGCGCAGTCGCGTCACAAGAAGCGGCGCCTGCGCGCCGCTTCTTTCCCGATGGCTCAAACGCCCAGCAGATTCGTCAACGCCAGCGCCACCGTGCGCGTGGCCAGCCGCACATCCTCGACCTTGACGCGCTCATCCGCGCGATGGCCGTTCGCTTCCAGCAGCGTGCGCGGACCGGCGCCGTAGATCACCGTCGGCACGCCGGCTTCGCAATACAGCCGCGCATCGGTGTAGAGCGGCACGCCTTCCTCGGGGATGCGCGCGCCCAGCGTGACTTCCGCCGCCGCCTGCAACGCCGACGTGAGACGCTGCGCGCCGTCGATCGGACGCAGCGGCGACGTCACCAGCACTTCGCGAATCTCGACCGAGATGCCGGGCAGCGCCGCGGCCGTCTCGATCACGGCACGCAACTGCGCCAGCACGTCTTGCGCGGATTCTTCGGGCACCACGCGGCGGTCGAGCCGGAAGGTCACCTTGTCGGGCACGACGTTCGTGTTGATGCCGCCTTCGATCAGCCCGACCACGAGCGTCGGGTGCTCGATGCCGGTCGTGGCCGAGCGGATCTGGCGCAGGTCTTCGCGATGTGCGTACAGCGCGTTGAGCACGCGCACGGCGGCTTCGAGCGCGTCGTGCCCGGTGTCCGGACGGGCCGCATGCGCCGACTTGCCGCGCACGGTCACTTCGAGATGGATCGCGCCGTTGTGCGCCGTCGTGATCGCATAGGAAAACCCGGCGCAAATCGCGTAATCGGGCTTCACGATGCCTTCCTTGAGCAACCAGCCAGGACCGATCAGGCCGCCGCTTTCCTCGTCGTAGGTGAGGTGCAGTTCGACCGTGCCGGCGAGCGGCGCGCGCGCGTCGATCAGCGCCTTGAGCGCGAACGCATAGGTTGCGAAGTCGGACTTCGAGACGGCCGCGCCGCGCCCGTACATCCAGCCGTCGCGAATCTCCGCGCCATAAGGATCGGCGCTCCAGCCTTCGCCGGGCGGCACCACGTCGCCGTGCGCGTTGAGCGCGATCACCGGGCCCGCGCCGAAGCGATGCCGCACGACGAGATTCGTCGCGCTGATCATGCCCGCGCGCTCGACGACCGGCGTCGGCACGCGATGGCGTTCGACGTCGAAGCCGAGTGCGTCGAGCGCCTGCGCGGTGAGTTCGGCGTGCTCGGCGCAATAGCCGGGCGGATTGTCGGAAGGGCGGCGCACGAGGTCGGCGAGAAATGCGATCTCGTTGTCGAAGTTGTGATCGACGGCCTGGAACAATGCAGTTGTGAAGTGTGCGTCTGTCATTCGATTTGCCTTGAAAACAGGGGCGTTTGATGCAAACGCCCGAACATGCCGTTAATGGCGCAGGATCTTGCCGACGAACTCGCGCGTGCGCGTTTCTTGCGGCGCGTCGAAGATCTGCTGCGGCGTACCGGTTTCGACCACATGGCCGCCCGCCATGAACACGACCTTCGACGAAACTTCGCGCACGAAGCTCATTTCGTGCGAGACGATAAACATCGTGATGCCGTCCGAGGCCAGTTCGCGAATCGTGTCGAGCACTTCGTTCACGAGTTCGGGATCGAGCGCCGCGGTGACTTCGTCGAGAAACAAGACCTTGGGTTTGAGCGCGAGCGCGCGCGCAATGGCGACGCGCTGCTGCTGTCCGCCGGACAATTCGTCGGGATACGCTTTCAGGCGATGGCCGAGTCCCACGCGTTCGAGCAGCCGCTTCGCGTCGCGCTCGACTTCGGCGCGCGGCCAGCCCTTGATACGCGTGGGCGTGATGGTCACGTTGTCCATCACGCTCATGTTCTGGAACAGGTTGTACTGCTGGAACACGATGGCGATGTCCGAGCGCAGCGCACGCACGGCGGCCTTGCTGGCGTAATCGACTTCTTTGCCGTTCAGGCGCACCGCACCGGCTTCGGGCGGCAGGAGGCCCATCAGCACGCGCAGCAGCGTGCTTTTTCCGGAGCCGGACGGCCCGATCAGACTGACGATCTCGCCTTTGTCGACACGCAGGTTGATGCGCTCCAGCACCGTTTGCGTGCCATAGGATGCTTTGAGATCAACGATTTCGAGTTGCGGCAAAATTCTTCTCCAGGCGCTTACCAAGACGCGAGAGTGGATAGGACATGGCGAAATAGAGCACCAGTACCGTGCCGTACACCCACGTCGCGGAAAATCCCTTGTTGCTGAGCACTTTGCCCGCCGACGTCAGTTCCATGACGCCGATCTGCGAGGCCAGCGCGGTGTCCTTGATGAACATGACGAAGAACGCGAAGGTCGGCGGCAGGATTACGCGCCACGCTTGCGGCATGACGACGTGGCGCAGCGTCTGCATGAAACTGAAGTTCAGGGTTTGCGCGGCTTCCCATTGATTGCGGTGGACCGCGTCGAGACCGCTGCGCACGATTTCCCCGAGATACGCGCTTGCGATCAGGCACACGCTGCCAAGCGCCACCGTGAATGTCGAAAAATTCGCACCGAGCGATTGCGTCGCGAAGAACACCAGCATCAGCGTGACGAGAAAGGGCACGCGCCGGAACAGCATGCACCAGACGAATGCCAGCGCGCGCAACGGGGCGGCCGCGCGCGAACGCGTCGCGCGCACGACGGCAATCGCGAAGCCGCCCGCGAATCCCGCGAGGCAACCGATGGCGGAGAGCGCGAGCGTGGTGCCGAATCCCTCCAGTAGCAGCAGGAGGTTGTAATGCGAAAACAGCTGCGCGATTTCCTGAATGGTCGAATCTGCCATCACCACACCTTCACTCTGGCGCGGCACACGTATCGGCCGAAGATGGCGAGCGCGAGCGTGGCCAGCAGCGTGATGACGATATAAATCCCTGCCGTCACGGTGAATGCCTCAACGGAAAGATAGGTTTCCGAACTGATGTTGTACGTGCGCCCGGTGAGTTCTTCCACGCCGAACACCGACGCCATCGAGGTGCCGAGCGTCATCATGATGAACTGGTTCGACAAGGGGGGGAACATGACTTTGACCACATGAGGAAAGATCACGTGCTGAACGATTTGCAGCGAGGAAAAGCCCAGCACTTCGGCCGCCTCGATTTCCGTGCGATGCACGGAGGCAAACCCGGCACGCTGGATTTCGCAAAGATAGGCGCCCGCGTTGAACGTAGCGCCGATCAGCACCGCCGCGTACGGCGAGAGCGTGATGCCCGCTTGTGGCAGCGCGAAAAAGAGAAAGAATATCTGCACGAGTTGCGGCGTATTCGTCGCGAACGTCACGTACAGGCGCACGATGCGGCTCAGCCACGCCGGCCCGAAACGCTGAATCGACGCGCACGCGAGACCGATCAGCATGCCGAACGCGAAGGCCAGCACGGCGATCTGCAGACTGAGCCACGCGCCGCCGAGCAGATACGGCCATTGCTCGAGAACGGGCCCGAATTGAAGCGTCATGTCGTGGGCGCTCCCTGGAAGCGGAAATAAACAATCAAAGTGAAATGCTCGCAGGCTGCCTTGCAGCGCCCGCGAGCGTGTTGCTTACTGCGCGGCGGCGACGGTGGGCGGCGCGGCGGTCGGGTCGTACAGCATCGGGCTGCCGAACCAGGTTTTCCAGCTCGACGCGATGTAACCCGACTTCTGCATGGCCGCGATCTCCTTGTTCAGGCGTTCGGTCAGCGCCGTATTGCCTTTCTTCACGCCCACGCAGTCGTAATCGACTTCGATCGGCGTATCGACCACGCGCCACTTAACAGGATATTGCTTCGTATAACTGAGCATGAAATCAAGCACGTCGATCAGCGCGTCGGAACGGCCTTGCGCGATCGAACGCACGGCATCTGGGTAGTTGTCGAGCAGCAGCAGTTGCGCCTTCGGCAGCTTGTCCTGAATGAGCTTCACCGGGGTCGTGCCGCGCACCTGCACGAGCCGCACCGACGGGTCGTTCAGTTGCGTCCAGTCCTTGTACGGCTTGCCCGCCGTCGTCAGCACGCCGAGCACTTCGGTGTTCACCGGGTCGGTGAAATCGATCACCTTCATGCGGTCGGCGTTGCGCGTCATGCCGCCCATCACCGCGTCGATCTTGTCGGTCATCAGAAACGGCACGCGGTCGTTCGAGCCGACCGGCACGATTTCCAGCTTCACGCCAAGGCCGTCGGCGATCTTGCGCGCCACGCTGACGTCGAAGCCGTCGATGTTGTTCTTGGCGTCATAGGTGCCGAGCGGCGGCAGGTTCGGATTGATCCCGAAGACGATTTTTTTCGAGGCGAGAATTTCGTCGAGCGTGCGCGCGTGAGCGCCGGTAGAACCGAACAACGCGGCTGCCGCGACCGTCGCGGCGAGCATGCGTCCCAACATCGAAGGTTTCATCTGCTGACTCCGTGAGAAGCGTGAGGGTGGATCGAGGTGACGAACCGTCTGCGCGTGCGCCTTATTTTTGGCGATTTGTCGTATACGGTTCGTATACGATAGGATCAAAACATCGCCTAAATTCCTTGTCAAGCGAGGTGAAAAAGATGGCTTCGGACGATGGGATGCATGTGCACGGTCTGCGCGCCGCGCCGTGCGTCGAGCTGATTTACGACGGGCGGCCCGTGTCCGCGCGCGACGGCGAGAGCGTCGCGGCGGCGCTGTTCGCGGCGGGTATCCGGCGCCTGCGCACGAGTCCCCGGGCGCACGGCGCGCGCGGCATGTTTTGTCTGATGGGTTCGTGTCAGGAGTGTCTCGTGATGGTGGACGGCCGGCGCGCGTTGGCGTGTCAAACACCCGTGCGTGCGCAGATGCGCGTGGAAACCGTGGATCTGGACAAGGGCCCGGCGCGCCATGAATGAGTTCGACCTGATCGTGATCGGCGCCGGGCCGGCCGGCGTGCAAGCGGCGCTCGCCGCATCGTCGAGCGGCCTTGCTGTCGCTTTGTTCGATGAGAACGCACAGGCGGGCGGCCAGGTGTATCGCGCGCCGCATGGGGGCATCCCGGCGCACGGCGAGGCCGACCGCCAGGCCGGCGACGCGCTGCGGCACGCGTTGGCCGCGAGCCCCGTGTGTGTCTTCGCGGCGCATTCGGTCTGGGCCGTGACGGGCGACTATCGCGTCGATGCGGTCGGGCCGGACGGGCCGTTGCATTGCACCGCGCGGGCGCTGATCGTCGCAACGGGCACGACCGAGCGCGTCGTGCCGTTCGACGGCTGGACCACGCCGGGCGTCATCGGCCTCGCGGCGGCGACCATTCTCTTGAAGGCGCAGGGCGTGCTGCCAGGGCGCACGACGCTGGTGGCGGGTTGCGGTCCGTTGCTCGCGGCGGTTGCGGGCAAGACGATCGCGGGCGGCGGCGAAGTCGTGGCCATCGCCGATCTCGCGAGCAGCGCGGACTGGCTGCGCACGCTGCCCGCGCTCGTCACGCGTCCCGACTTGCTCGCGCAAGGTATTGCGTGGTGGCGCGCGATTCGCCGCGCGGGCACGCCGCGTTATGCGCGTCACACGCTCGAGCGCGTCGAACCCGTGGGCAAGCGCCTGCGCGCGACGCTCGCGCCTTGCGATGCGAGCGGGCGTCCGGTCGCCGGCGCGCGGCGCACCGTCGACGTGGACTGTGTCGCGGTGGGGCACGGCCTCGTGCCGTCGACGGAGATCACGCGGCTGCTGCGCGCGCGCCATCGATACGAACGCGCGGCGGGCGGCTGGATCGCCGATATCGACCGCGATGGCCGCACCTCGCGCGAACGCCTCTACGTCTGCGGCGACGGCGCGGGCATCGCGGGCGCGGCCGCCGCCGCCGCGCACGGCACGCTCGCCGGACTCGCATGCGCGCGCGATCTCGGCGCGAACCCGTCCGGCGTCTCCGATGCCGCGCTCGCGTCGGCGCGCGCCGCGCACGAACGCGACGCGCGTTTCGGTCGTGCGATGGCGCGTCTGATGGCGCTGCGCGAGGGACATGTGCAAGGCATCGGCCCGGACACGACCGTATGCCGATGCGAGGACGTCACGCGCGCGGACATCGAAGCCGCCTGCGAAGCCGGCGCGCAGGACGCCAATCAACTGAAGGCATGGACGCGCTGCGGCATGGGGCCGTGTCAGGGTCGCAGTTGCGGCGACGTCGCCGCTGAATTGCTGACGCATTGCGTGCCTGGAAAAACGCGCGAAGACGTGGGCGCATGGTCGGCGCGCACGCCGTTGCGTCCGGTCTCCGTCGCCGCGCTCACGGGCACCTACACCTACGACGACATTCCCATTCCGAAGGCGGCGCCGCTGTGAATACCGCAATCAATTCGAACGCAGCGACCGACGCGCAAGCAGCGCGCGACTTCGACGCCGTCGTGGTCGGCGGCGGCGTGATGGGCTGCACCACCGCGTTGTTTCTCGCGCGCGGTGGCATGCGCGTGGCGCTCGTCGAACGCGATGCGCTGTGCCGCGCGGCGTCCGGCGTGAACGCGGGCACGCTCACGCTGCATATGACGCGCGCCGCACTCGTGCCTTACGCCATGCGCGCATGGCCCATGTGGATGAACGCCGAAAGCTGGCTCGGCGCGGGCGTGGCCGCGACCGCGGCGCCAGGCCTCTCGCTGGCCTTCACGCCCGCCGAGCAGGAACTGTTGCGCGCGCGGGCCGCCGCGCGGCGCGAATACGGCGCGCAGATCGGCTTGCTCGATCCTGCCGCCGCGCTCGCTGTCGAGCCGGGCCTCAATCCCGCCATGCTCGAAGCCGCGCACTGCGAAATGGACGGTTTCGCGAGCGCGTATCTGACCGGCCGCGCCTATCGCGCGGCGTTGCGCGCGGCGAATGTCGAGATCGTCGAATACGCGGCGGTCAGCCGCATCGAGCGCGAGCGGGGCGCGTATCGCGTGCACGCCGAGCGCCGCGATGGCACGCCTGAGCGTCTCGACGGCGCGCGTCTCGTCCTCGCCGGCGGCGTGTGGCTCGAACCGATGCTCGCGATGCTGGACGTGCACGTGCCGGTGAAAACGCTCGTCAACCAGTTGATCGTCACCGAACGCCTGCCGCCCGTGATGCGGACCGTGTTGAGCATCGCCAACGGCCTGCTGTCGATGAAGCAGTTCGACAACGGCACGGTGCTGATCGGCGGCGGCTGGCAAGGCGTGGGCGACCGCGTGAACGGCCCCGTCGAAACCATTCCGCAGAATCTGCAAGGCAATCTTCGCCTCGCGCAGCACGTGATCCCCGCGCTCGCGAACGCACGCGTGGCGCGCATCTGGCTCGGCCTCGAATCGGAAACCGCCGACGCCATGCCGATGCTCGGGCCGATTCCGGGCCACGACGCCGCCTGGGTGATCGGCTGCGTGCATTCCGGCTACACGAGCGGTCCGTTCATGGGGAAGCTGCTCGCGCAGGCGATGCTCGGCAGCGAGCCCGATTTACCGCTTTTCGATCCCGCGCGGCTCGTCGTCGCGCCGGGTGCCCAGTCCACGCATTCCAGCGCTCACCGAGAACCGAAGCCATGATTCCCGCACGAGAATTTCCCTTTCATGGCGTCTACGCCGCTACGCTGTGCCCGCTCGACGCCGAGGGCCGCCACCTCGACGAAGCGGCGCTGCGCCGTCATCTCGCGCAGGTCGCGTCGGTCGATGGAATTGTCGGACTCCTGATCAATGGCCACGCCGGAGAAAACTTCGCGCTTTCGCGCGAGGAAAAGCGTCGTGTGGTGGAGATCGCACGCGAGGTGTGCGGCGCGCAGTCGATCATCGTCGCCGGTATCAATTCGGAGGACAGTTATCAGGCGCAGGCGCATGCCGACGACGCAAAAGCGGCGGACGCCGACGCGCTGCTGCTGTTTCCGCCGTATTCGTGGACGCTTTCCACCGATCTCGCGACGGTCGTCACGCACCATCGCATCACGAACGCGAACGCCCAGTTGCCGCTGATGCTCTATCAGGCCGGGGTGGGTACGGGGGCGATGGCGTACACGCCGGAGATGCTGGCGGCGCTGGTCGCGTTGCCGAACGTCGTCGCGATCAAGGAGGGCAGTTGGGAGACCGCGCGTTATGAGGCGAATCGGCGGCTGGTGCAGGCGCTCGCGCCGCACGTCGCGGTGATGGCGTCGGGCGACGAGCATCTGATGACCTGTTTCGCCGTGGGCACCGAGGGCTCGCTCGTGAGTCTCGCGGCCGTGGTGCCGGAGTTGATCGTCGAACTTTATCGCGCGATGCAGAGCAACGATCTCGTGACCGCTCGCAAGGTGCACGAGCGCGTGTATCCGCTCGCGAAAGCGATTTACGGCACCGCGCCGGGCTTTCTCGCGAATGCGCGCCTGAAGGCGTGTCTGCATCTGCTCGGCCACCTGCCGGGGGCGGCGATGCGGCCGCCCGTTGCGCCGCTCGACGCGCAGGAGATGCACGCGCTCGAAGCCGCGCTCGCGCACGCGCTGCACAAGGATTCAGCCCATTCAGCCGATCTCACCGATTCCGCAGTTTCCCACCGGAGCCATTCATGACCCAAGCGAAGCGAACCCTTATCCGCGGCGGCCGCATCGTCACCGCTGTCGACGATTATCACGGCGATATCCTGATCGAAGGCGAACGCATCGTGTGTATCGGCGCGCGGCTCGAAGCCGGGCCGGACACGCGCGTGATCGATGCGACGGGCCGGCTCGTGCTGCCTGGCGGCGTGGACGCGCACACGCATATGGAAAACACCTTCGGCCCCTCGGTCACCTGCGATACGTTCGACACGGGCACGCGCTCGGCGGCGTTCGGCGGCACGACCACCATTATCGATTTCGCGTTGCAGGAAACCGGTACGAGCCCGCTCGACGCGATCGCGCGCGCCCAGGCCAAGGCCGGGTCGGTCTCGCATATCGACTACGGTTTTCATGTGATCGTGACGCAAGTCGACGAATCGGTGCTCGGCGACATGCGCTATGCGATCCGTCACGAAGGCGTGTCGAGCTTCAAGATGTTCATGGCGTATCCGGGTACGGTCATGTCCGATGATGCCGCGATCTTTCGCGCGATGCGCATGGTCGGCCAGCACGGCGGCATGATCGCGCTGCACGCGGAAAACGGCACGGTCATCGACCTGCTGATTCGCGAGGCGCTCGAACAAGGCCACACGTCGCCGCGTTATCACGCGCTCACGCGCCCCGCGCTGATGGAAGGCGAGGCCACGCATCGCGGCATCAAGCTCGCGGAACTTGCGGAGGCGCCGGTGTATTTCGTGCATCTGTCCGCGAAGGAAGCGCTCAAGCACGTGATCGAGGCGCGCGATCTGGGGATTCCCGTGTTCGCGGAAACCTGCCCGCATTATCTTTTCTTCGACGATTCCGCCTACGCCGACGACAGCTTCGATGTTGCGCGTTACGTGATGAGCCCGCCGCTGCGCTCGATGGAGTCGCAGAACGCACTGTGGACCGCGCTCAAGACCGATGACCTGCAACTCATTTCGACCGACCATTGTCCATATTGCTTGAAGGAGGGCCATCTCGGGCGCGTGAATCAGAAGCCGCTCGGCGAGAACGACTTTTCGCGCATTCCCAATGGCGTGCCGGGCGTGGAGACGCGCATGACCGTGGTCTACGACGGCGGCGTGGGCACGGGCCGCATTTCGCTGAACCGCTTCGTGGAATTGACGTCGACTGCGCCGGCGAAGTTGTTCGGACTGTTTCCGCGCAAAGGGACGATTGCGGTGGGCAGCGACGCCGATATCGTGCTGTTCGACCCCGACGCCACGCAGACGATCAGCGCTGAAACGCAGCATGGCGCGTGTGATTTCACGCTATTCGAAGGGCGCAACGTGACGGGGCAGGTCAAGACCGTGCTGCTGCGTGGCGAATGCCTGATTGAAGATGGCGAGTGGGTGGGCCCGAGCGGCCAAGGCCAGTTTGTCGCGCGCGGAGAACTGGGCGTGCATTGGTAGGGCGTCGGGAGCCTGGCGTGCGTTTGCATCGTCGATAGCCGGTCTCGCGCCGTTCAACGCGCGGCCAATGCGGAGATCGGTTCGCGCACGATTCAAGCAAAAGAGGACACGCATTGCGGACGTCGCGTCATTTGGCGCGGCTCGCATTAAGGTCTGTGCGCTTCGGGAGCCGATATCCGGCGGAAACCGCGCCCCTGTGCCAATCCCCGCCTGTTGCCTTTCATTTCCATTGGATCGGACGCTTGAGCGCGCGAGCGGCGCGATGTGCCGTATTATGTCGCTGGGAAACGCTCTCAGCCTTTGCCGCTCACCGCCATGACAGAAACCGTGCAGCTACCGACCGGAAATTCCAGCGCGCCATTCGACGTGGAATGGGATGCGGGCGATCTGGGTTGCGGCGAACTGCTGCTCAAGCTCCGTGTGAGACTGAGGACCATGCCGGGCAAAATCATCAGACTGATCGCACGGGATCGCGGCGCGATCGAGGATATCCCTTCATACTGCCGGATTACCGGGCATCAACTGCTGCGTGCAGAACCAGAGAAAGGAATTTTTTTCATCAAAGCGAAGGGTTAATACTGGCTGTCATCGAAAAGCATTAGCCTTCGTTTATCCACAGTGCAAGAAAACCGGGAGAGTAACGTGTCTGGAAAATTCGTGGTCAGTCTGACTCGAGCCAAAGACGACACCGACAGGGCGACGGTTGCCTTTGTCGTGGCGAACGCGGCCGTTGCCAGCGAGAAAGACGTTGTCGTTTTTCTGAATATCGAAGGCACGCGTCTCTCGCAGTCCGGTTATGCGGACGATATTCACGAGTCCGGCTTTGCGCCGCTCAAGGAATTGATCACGAGCTTCGTCGAAGCCGGCGGCAAGATTTACGTCTGTTCGCCGTGCTTCAAGAAACGCTCGCTCGATGAAGACAAGCTGATTCCTGGCGCGAAGATCGTGGGTGGCGCCATGCTTGTCGAATTCATGAGTGAAGGTTGCCCCAGTCTCAGCTACTGAGGGCGCCCATGACATCTCTCCACACGCTCGCCGGCGTCGCCGGCGCCGGATCGTCACGCCTGTTCGCTTCACGGTCCGAAGCGCATTCAGAAGCGAAACGCCCCCGCTCACGCAGAACCTGGTGGCAGGTCTGCACATCGCTGGCGCTCCTTGCGTCGATTGCGCCACTCGCTGCGCGTGCGGCGGATTCCGCACCCGCCCAGCAGGCTTCGTTTCGCACGGAGAACCAGCTGGTCGTCAAGGTGCCGGCCGGTGCGAAGCAGGTCCGCATCTGGTTTCCCGTTCCTCAGCAGACGCCATGGAACGAGGTGAAGTCATTTAGCGTCGACTCGGCTTACCCCGTTGAGTATCACCGGGATTCGTGGGGCAATCGGGTTGGCTATATCGACGTCGAGCAGCCGAATGCGGCGACGATCGACATCACGGAGCATTTCGACCAGACGCTCACCGAGCGCAAGACGCGTCTCGATCCGTCGAAGACGCGTCCACTCACCGATGCGGAACGCACGGCGCTACAGCGTTATTTGTTGCCGACGAGTTATGTCATCGTCAACGACCAGATCAAGGGCCTCGCGAAACAGATTGTCGGCGACGAGCAGAATCCGATACTCGCTGCTCGCAAGCTCTACGACTGGACGCTCGATCACGTGACCTACTGGGTGGAGTATCCGGACCGTATGAAGCCCTCGGATTTCGGCAGCACGGACTTTTGCCTGCAGACGAAGAGCGGAAATTGCACGGACTTCCACTCGCTGTTTTCGTCGCTCGCGATGGCGGACGGCATTCCAACGCGGATGGTGTATGGCTCGCTGCTCAAGCCGACGCTCGACGGCGTGAAAGTCGATGCGAGCTATCACTGCTGGATCGAGTTTTACGCGCCGAATTACGGCTGGATTCCGCTCGACGTGTCGCTCGCGAATGTCTATGGCAAGGAATTTCCGCTCACGGACCAGAACCGAACGCTGGTCGAGCGGACCACTGCGACCGGCTATCACGGACTCGACAAAAGCAAGATCGACTACTACTTCGGCAATCTCGACGATCGCCGCTTTTCGTGGTCGACCGGTCGCGACCTGATGATGCAGCCGCCGCAACAGGACGGCCCGGTCAATTCGCTGGCGACGCTTTACGTCGAAGTGGACGGCAAGCGTTACACCGGCTGGACGCGCAAACTGACTTACACGCAGACGTCCGGCAAGAGCGAGTGACGCTGGCCGGTGCGCATGCGCACCGCGCGAGTACCTGTCGATAACGGTGGGACACGCTCGCCTGCGCCGAAGTCGGTGCAGGCGAGCGACTTCGAAGGATAGCGGGGCATCGGCATGATGGAATCGTCTTCACAACACGCGTATGAACCGGCCGTCAGCTTCGACGGCGGCGATCTCGATTGCGGAAACGGCCTGCTGCTGCTGATTCGCAAACATATCGACCCGCTCGAACGCGGCCAGTTGCTGGAGATCCAGTCGACGGAAACCTCGGTCGAATCGGACCTGCCCGCATGGTGCCGTATGACGGGCAACGAGCTTGTGTCGTGGACGAAAGACGGCAAGCGCCGCAGCTTTCTGGTGAGCAAGGGCGCGTTCGCGAGCGGTGCGATGCGAGCAGGGCCGATCGACGAGGCGCTTGAGCGCGAAGCGCGTCAGCGTGCGTCGATCCAGATCATGCCCGTCGCGATTCCGGCTTCCTTGCCCGCGCCGTCGCCCGCGCCGTCGATCCGTCCTTTGTCGGTCATGGGGATCGGGAGCTGGCCGCGACCGAGATGGATGCTTCAGGCGCTGCACGATCATATCGAGGGCCGGCTCGACGACGCGGCTTTTCAGGCCAGCGCAGACGACGCCGTGCAACTCGCGATCGCGGCGCAGTTGCGTGCGGGCGTCGATGTGGTCACCGACGGCGAGCAGCGGCGCGATAGCTACGCGAGCTTTGTCGGCGGCCTGCTCGACAACTGCCAGTTGATTCCGCTGACCGATCTGTTGCCCTATGTGGATGATCCTCAGGCGTTCGAGCAGGAATTGAGAGCGCTCGATGTACCGGCGGCCGACGTGCGGCATCCGGCCGTGTTCGGGCCGCTCGGGCGCAGCCAGCCACTCGCGGTGCACGAGATGAACTACGTGCGCAGCTTGACCGCGCTGCCGGTGAAAGTCGCGCTGCCCGGTCCCTATCTGCTGACGCGGACGATGTGGATGGAGTGCGTTTCCGACCGCGCCTATTCGAGCCGCGAAGCGCTCGCCGCCGATGTCGTGCGGATACTGCGGGAAGAACTGGCGGCGCTGCTCGCGCAGGGTGCCGCGCTGGTGCAGTTCGACGAGCCGGTATTGTCGGAGGTGGTGTTTTCCGGAACGACGAGTCAGCGCAGTTTCATGTGCGGTGCGCTATCGGAAAAGAGCGATCCGCAATCCGAGCTGGCGTTTGCGCGAAGCCTGCTGAATGCCGTGGTCGATGGCTTCCCGATCGATCGCGTTGCCGTCCACATGTGCCGGGGGAACTGGACGGCCGACGAAAGCAAGGCCATGACGGGGGATTATCGTCCGCTTGTCGATACGCTGGCGGCGTTGCATGTCGGCACGCTTTTCCTCGAAGTCTGCACGCCGCGCGCCGGAGAGATGGCGCTTCTCAAAGGCTTGCCCGACTGGCAGCGTATCGGCGTGGGACTCTGCAATCAGAAGCACGCGCACGTCGAACCGCTCGACGAGGTGTTGCGCAGGGCGGAGCGGGCGATCGGCCTGTTCGGCAAAGAGCGCGTGCTATTCAATCCGGACTGCGGTTTTGCGACATTCGCCGACGCGCCCGTGAGCGGCGCCCAGATTGCAGAAGCCAAACTGCGGACGCTGGCAGAGGCTGCCGCAATTCTGCGGGAACGGCATGGTGTTTGATGTCGTGAATTCGCCGCTTTCTGATATGTGGCGTGCGCGCTAAATCGACGCCACTAGCTCCTCGCTAAACGCTTGCGTTGAATCGGCGGGTCGTTTTCATCGATGCTGTCTTTCAATCGCTGGATAAGCTCAAGTATCTCCGGCCTTCGCTCCTGCTTGCTTGTGACGATGTAATTGGCGAGCGGATTCGCGACAGTACGCCTGTCCAATCGAACGAGTTGGCTTCCGTGCAGCCGGGTTGCCGCAATGGGCAGGCGGGCCAAGGCGATCCCCAAACCTGCCTCCGCTGCAGAAAGGACGAGTGTGTAATCCTCGAATCGCCGGTCGTGTTGCCGACGCTTGAGCGAGACGTTATGGCCGTCGAACCACGCACGCCATCCCGTCAAATCCGAATCGTGCAGCAGTGGGTGAGCCAGTAATCCATTGGGATCGTTTGCCTTTATTTTCGCGGCGATATCAGGATGTGCTACCGGAGTGAGCGTTTCTGGCAACAGCAATTCAGCCTGGAGCCCAGGCCAGTTTCCGCGACCATAGCGAATGGCCAGATCGGCCTCGCCGCCCGCAATATCAACGTGACGTGACCCGACGTCGAGCTGTATTTTGAGTGGATTCGCGCCAGCTTCGAGTTGAGCGAGTCGATCGAAGAGCCAAAGCTGGGCGAACGAGGATACAACGCTCACTCGCACCAGTCTTGCAACGGCGCGTGTACGCCATTGGTCGGCCGCGACATCGATGATATCGAAAGCCTGGAGCACCTGTCCGACAAAGCGTTGCCCATCTGGTGTGAGCTCGATCCCGCGCCCGTGGCGCTCGAAAAGCCGCACGCCGAGCCAATTTTCGACAGCGGCTACGCGCCGGCTGATGGCCCCATGCGTGACGCCGCTGGCGGTCGCCGCCGCACTGAAAGATCCCGCCTGAGCAACCAGGCAGACAGTCTCGAGATTGGCAAGCGGCGGACGAGCTTTGGGGATGTGTTTCAAATTCACACCTCGTTGTCGAACTGTGCGCTAGCTTATCAGAGCCGTCAGCCCACACAATATGGCCTTCGATCCTTTTCCAGTGTGTGGAGGCTCCATGAATGTCTCGTCGGCTCTCATCGCCATACTCACGGCACTTCTGCTCGGCGCGATAAGTCCGGGACCGAGCTTTATTCTCGTTGTCAGAAGTTCGCTGGGATTGTCGCGGCGTGACGGGCTTGCCACCGCCATCGGGATGGGCGTTGGGGGAGTCTGCTTCAGCGGCATCGCGCTGGCGGGCCTCTATACGCTGTTGAACAGCGTGGAATGGCTATATGGCGGACTCAAGATGGCCGGAGGCGCGTACCTGATTTACCTCGCCCTGAAAATCTGGCGAGGTTCATCGGAGTCAATTGTGATTGACCGTATTCGCACCGAGGCGGCGCAAAGTCTGGGGCGATCATTCTGGACGGGATTGACCACACAGCTGACCAATCCAAAGACCGCCATTGTCTATGGAAGTATTTTCGCGGCCTTATTGCCGCAGCATCCGCCGTTGTGGTGCTACGTTGCGCTGCCGCCGCTCGTCTTTGCCGTAGAGGCCGGATGGTACGCCACGGTGGCCGTGTGTTTTTCCGGCCACGTTCTTCGAGACCGCTACCTGAAATCCAGGGTTTGGATCGACCGTTGCGCATCGGCTGCAATCGCTGCGCTTGGACTGCGGTTGATGTTCAGTGTCTATAAACGCGCCTGACTATTGGACTATTGGACTATTGGCGAATTTTTGAATAGACCCGCGTATTGCGCAGCGTCCCGTCGGGCTCGATTCGCGAATGACGTAATATGCCTTCGAGCGCCATGCCGATTCGTTCACACAATCGCCATGCATTCGGGTTCAGGTCGTCGGTGAAAACTTCCACGCGATGGGCCGAGAGCGCGGTGAAGGCCAGATCGACGATGGCGCTAACGGCTTCGCTCACCAAGCCTTGTTTGGTCCAGGCGGTTCGGCCCCACCAGCCGGCCTCAAACGTGCCGGCTTTCCAGCGCGGGTTATGAAGCCCGCCACACCCGACCAATTCACCGGAATCACGCAGCAAAAAGAGAAAAGGAAAATCGCGACGCGCGATGAAGTTCGACGCCCCAGTCCGGCAGAAGATTTCCGAGGCTTCAACGGAAGGCTCCTCCATTGCCCAGGGCAACGACGCTGGAAATGCGCGTAACGCTTCCAGTGATTCAACCGTCGCTTCGAAGACTTGCTGACCATCACCCGGCCGAGGCGCGCGAATGATTAGTCGCTCGGTGTAAATCGTATCGGGTAGATCAATCAGGACAGGCTGCATGGAGACGGCTCCAGGTAGAAACAGAAGCGATGGCTGTTCGGTGCTGATTGTCGGCGATCGAAACGGCGATGTCGACCGGTTGAATCGGCCGCACCGTTTAATCATTCATCGTGAGCGTGATCTGGACGATGGACCGCCTCCAGCCGCTGACGATTGAACGAAACGCGTGAACGCTTTCAGTCACCAATCCAGCGCCTGCGCAGCGCGCATGTCACGACATTTTCTGCACCCATTGACTGCGCCAGGCCGGGGCGTCGAAAGGCTCGGAAAAATACTGGGTTTCGTGGACGACCTTGCCGTTTCGGAACGCCATGATGCTGACTGTCAAAGCGTCGCGGTCGTTGTACGTAATCGTGTATTCGGTAATCCACAGGTCGCCGTTGCCTTGCATACGTCTCACATCGAAGCCCGATGGCCGGGCGGGATGCGCGCCGCGTAGCGCCTGCAGATTCGCGCGCCCGAGAATGCGTTCGCCGGATTGCGGGTAGTCGCAGATTGCATCCTCGGCGTAGATCTGATGTTCCGTTTCCAGGTCGCCGGCCGCCGACGCTTGCCAGTGCGCGGTCAGGGCGTCGAGTATCGCTTGATCGTTCATGGTCTGTCTCCGAAGTGTCTGGACGTTTTGATGCAAGGGTATTTCGTTGGAAATTATGGAGAACCGGCCTCTCGTTGGAGGCGCTGTGTTGATACGTTGATGAGAATTATTCGCCACATTAAGCGGCGACGCCGACGAAATGAAAGCATGATGAAAGATTCGGTGAAAACATTCGTGCTTTCATTGTGAGTACATTTCGCTCGCCCGCAATGCAGGCGACGCCCGAAAACAAACAGGGCACGGTTCACACCGCGCCCTGTCCGCATCCAGCGAGCGAATTCAACACGCGATTCAGCGCCGCGCCCGCTCCACTTCGAGATAACGCTCGTGCAGCGCCTGCCCGAACACGGTATCGACCTCGCGCGGCACGCCCACGCGCGTGAACAGCGCGATCGGCGGCAGCGTCCAGTCGAAGGTGTAGGGCACGATCGCCACGCCCGCGATATGCACGAGTTCCTCGGCGATATCCGCGGGGACGATCGACACGGCGTCGTCGTTGGCCACGATCATTTCGCCGATCAGGCGCGACGTATAGCTTTCGACGATCGGCACCGGCGGCGAGACGCCCGCGTGCAGGAACAGGTCGTCGATCTGCTCGCGGATGGGCGTATTGGGCGCGCCCAGAATCCAGTCGAGCTCCGCGAGCTTCTGCCAGTTCGCCTTGCTGCGGCCGAGCCGCGCGGCCAGGCGGCGGCTCGCGATCAGACGCGGCGTCTGCTGATGCAGCACCTCGAAGCGCAATTGCGCGACGTCGACGGTCGCCGACGCGCGGCCAATCACGATATCGAGCGTGTGATCGCGCAGTTGCGGCAGCAGCGCGTCGCTGGTGCCTTCGTGGATCGTCATGGTCACGCGCTGCGGCAGGCGCGACTGCGCGAGCCGGATCGCCGAGGCGAGCGTGCGCCCCGAAATGAACGGAATCACGCCCACGTGCAGGCGCGCGGCGTGGCCCGAATGCACGGCCTCGATGTCGCGCGCGAGGTGGTCGAGATCGTGCAGCATGGCCTGGGCGCGCGCCAGCACGACGTTGCCGAGCGGCGTGGGCGTCATGCCGCGCGGCGAGCGGTCGAACAGCGGCGCGCCGAACATGCTCTCCATTTCGGCCAGCGCATTGGTGACGGCGGGCTGGCTCGTGGCCATGTGCTCGGCCACGCGGGTCAGCGACCCGTGCTGGCGGATCTGCAGCAGCAGCACGAGGTGACGCATTTTCAGGCGCGTATTGAGGCGCCGGGTAACTTCTTCGATGCTGAAAGACACGTTCTGCTTATCCACGGGGCTACCGGAGGGGTATCCGGGGAGGTATCAGGAAAAAATAATGGCCCCATACTAAATCAAAATGGGGAGCTGATGCCGGCTCACTAGAATCGCCTCATTCGAACATGACCGCCGCGCCGCCCGCGCGCCCGGCACACTATCAGAGTGAGGAACATGAACAAGACCGATCGTCAGGCCGCCCTCGAATATCACGAATTCCCGACGCCGGGCAAGATTTCCGTGACGGCCAGCAAGCCGCTCGTCACGCAGCGCGACCTCGCACTGGCCTATACGCCGGGCGTCGCCGTGGCCTGCGAAGAGATTGTCACCGATCCGCAGAACTCGTTCCGCTACACCGCGCGCGGCAACCTCGTTGGCGTGATCACGAACGGCACGGCCGTGCTCGGTCTGGGCAATATCGGCGCGCTGGCCTCGAAGCCGGTCATGGAAGGCAAGGCGGTGCTGTTCAAGAAGTTCGCCGGCATCGACGTGTTCGACATCGAAGTCACGGAAAGCGACCCGGACAAGCTCGTCGACATTATCGCGAGCCTCGAAGCCACCTTCGGCGGCATCAATCTGGAAGACATCAAGGCGCCGGACTGCTTCACGGTCGAGCGCAAGCTGCGCGAGCGCATGAAGATTCCGGTCTTCCACGATGATCAGCACGGCACGGCCATTACCGTTTCGGCGGCGTTCCTCAACGGTCTGAAGGTGGTCGGCAAGGATATTTCGACGGTCAAGGTCGTGACCTCGGGCGCGGGCGCGGCGGCGCTGGCCTGTCTGGACCTGATGGTCGATCTGGGCCTGCCGCTCAAGAACATCTGGGTGACGGACATTGACGGCGTGGTCTATCAAGGCCGCACGACGCTGATGGACCCGGACAAGGAGCGCTTCGCGCAGGACACCTCCGCGCGTTCGCTGAGCGAAGTGATCGACGGCGCGGACGTGTTCCTCGGCCTCTCGGCGGGCGGCGTGCTCAAGGCCGAAATGGTCAAGAAGATGGCCGACAAGCCGCTGATTCTCGCGCTGGCCAACCCCACGCCGGAAATCTTCCCCGAGATCGCGCTCGAAGCGCGTCCGGACGCGGTGCTGGCCACGGGCCGTTCGGACTTCCCGAATCAGGTCAACAACGTACTGTGCTTCCCGTACATCTTCCGCGGCGCGCTCGACGTGGGCGCGACCACCATCACGCGCAAGATGGAAATCGCGGCGGTGCACGCGATCGCCCAGCTCGCCGAAGAAGAACTGAACGACTCGGTCGCGGCCGCCTACGGCGCGTATGACCTGCGCTTCGGTCCGAAGTACCTGATTCCGAAGCCGTTCGATTCGCGCCTGATCGTGCGTATCGCGCCGGCCGTGGCGAAGGCCGCGATGGAAGACGGCGTGGCCACGCGTCCGATCGACGACTTCGCCGCCTATACGAACGAGCTGCAACAGTTCGTGTACCACTCGGGCGCCTTCATGAAGCCGATCTTCGCGGCGGCCAAGCAGTTCGTCCGTGACGGCGCGAAGTCGCGCATCGTGTTCGCGGAAGGCGAGGAAGAGCGCGTGCTGCGCGCGGTGCAGGTGATCGTCGACGAGAAACTCGCGCGTCCGATCCTGATCGGCCGCCCCGAAGTGCTGCTGGCGCGCATCGAGAAGTTCGGCCTGCGCCTGAAGCTCGGCGAAGACGTCGAAGTCACGAATCCGGAATACGACGAGCGCTTCCATCAATACTGGACCACGTATTGGGAACTGCGTTGCCGCGACGGCATTTCGAAGGAAATGGCGCGCGTGGAAATGCGCCGCCGTCTCACGCTGATCGGCGCGATGATGGTGCGCCTCGGCGACGCCGACGGCATGGTGTGCGGCACGGTGGGCGCGTATCACGACCACCTGCGTTTCGTCGACGAAGCGATCGGCATGCATCGCAACGCGAAGACGTATGCGGCGATGAATATCCTGCTGCTCGACAAGCGCACGGTCGCGATCGTCGATACGCACATCAACGACAACCCGAACGCGGAACAGATCGCCGAATTCACGCTGGCCGCCGCGCGCCAGATGGAATGGCTCAATCTGCAACCGAAGGTCGCGCTGCTGTCGCGCTCGAATTTCGGCTCGGGCAGCTCGGCGTCGGGCACGAAGATGCGCGAAGTGCTCAAGCTCGTCACGGCGCAGAATCCGGATCTGGAAATCGACGGCGAAATGCACGGCGATTGCGCACTGGACGAAGCGCTGCGCGAGCGTATCCTGCCGCATTCGAAGCTCAAGGGCGCGGCCAATCTGCTGGTGTGCCCGAACGTGGATTCGGGGAATATTGCCTATAACCTGCTGAAAACGGGTGCGGGCAGCAACGTGGCCGTGGGTCCGTTCCTGCTCGGCGTGAATGCGCCGGTGAACATTCTCACGTCCAGCTCGACGGTGCGACGCATCATCAACATGACGGCGTTGACGGTGCTGCAAGCGAATCGCGACTGATCGAGGTTGGTCTTTTAAATTCGCGGTTTCTAAAGACGGCGTGCCTGGTGAATAACCGGGCGCGCCGTTTTTTATTGGACTTCGTTCGCCTTTTTTTGCGGCGATGCAGCAACGCGCAGTATTCGGTCAATTCGTGCTGATTATTCAACTCGCATCGGCGCGATACGCTTTTGTTATTGCCCCATGCTTCATCCGGATTGTTCCGCTATCGCGGACTGCCTATATTGCTTGAGCAATGCTCAAATCCAATATCAGGAGACACCGCATGAAGCTGGTCCGCTGGGGCAGTAAGGGCAGTGAAAAGCCGGGCGCGCTCGATCGCGATGGGCGTGTGCGCGATCTCTCCAGCGTGCTGCCCGATCTCGCGGGCGCCGCGCTCTCGTCCGCTTCCCTCGCCGGACTCGGTTCACTCGATCTGCACAGCCTGCCGCTCGCGCCCGCCAACGCGCGCCTCGGTCCCTGCGTGGGACAGGTCGGCAAGATTATTTGCGTCGGCCTCAATTATTCCGATCACGCCGCCGAATCCAATTTGCCGGTGCCGAGCGAGCCCGTGCTGTTCTTCAAGGCGACGAGTTCGATTGTCGGTCCGAATGACGACGTCGTGATTCCGCCCGGCGCGCAAAAAGTCGATTGGGAAGTCGAACTCGGCGTGGTGATCGGCGAAGAAGCGCGCTACGTCTCGCGCGAGCGGGCGCTAGATTATGTGGCCGGTTATTGCGTCGTGAACGACGTCTCGGAGCGCGCGTGGCAGATCGAACGCGGCGGTCAATGGGACAAGGGCAAAAGCGCGGATACCTTCGCGCCGCTTGGCCCCTGGCTCGTCACGCGCGATGACATTCCCGATCCGCAGGCGCTCGACATGTGGCTCGACGTCGACGGCAAGCGTTATCAGCAAGGCAATACGCGCACGATGATTTTCGACGTGGCCACCGTCGTGTCCTATATCAGCCACTTCATGAGCCTGCAACCCGGCGATGTGATTTCCACCGGTACGCCGCCCGGCGTCGGCATGGGCCAGAAGCCCGCCCCGGTCTATCTGCGCGCGGGCCAGGTTATGCGCCTCGGCGTGGAAGGACTCGGCGAGCAGCAGCAGCGCACCGTGGCAAGCACGGCGCAGGCATCGGCATTCACACGATAAAGGGCGGGCGTCATGAATCAACTCGATCTGAAGAACCGCGTCATGGTGATCACCGGCGGCGCGCGCGGCATCGGTTATGCGGTGGCGCAGCGCGCCTTGCGCTCGGGCGCGGCCGTCGCGCTCTGGGATATCGATGCCGAACGGCTCGAACGTTCGCGCAAGGAATTGTCGGAATTGGGCAGCGTCTCCGCGGTGAAAGTCGAACTCACGGACGAGCATTCCGTGGAAGCCGCCGCGCAGCAAACCGTGAAAGATCACGGCGGGATTCACGCGCTCGTGAATAGCGCGGGCATTACGGGCGGCAATGGCCTGATGTGGGAATTGCCGGTCGAGGTCTGGCGGCGCGTGATCGACGTGAATCTGATCGGCAGCTATCTGACCTGCCGCGCCGTGGTGCCGCGCATGCTCGAACAGGGTTATGGGCGCATCGTCAATATTGCTTCGGTGGCGGGCAAGGAAGGCAATCCGAATGCCTCGCACTACAGCGCATCGAAAGCGGGCTTGATCGGTTTGACGAAATCGCTCGGCAAGGAACTCGCCACGAAGAATATTCTCGTGAATGCGGTTACGCCCGCGGCGGCGAAAACCGAAATCTTCGATTCGATGAAACAGGAGCATATCGACTATATGCTCGCGAAAATTCCAATGAACCGTTTCCTGATGCCCGATGAAGCCGCCGCGATGATCGTCTGGCTGTGCTCCGAAGATTGCGCGTTCAGCACCGGGTCGGTATTCGATTTGTCGGGCGGCCGCGCGACGTATTGAAGCGCTGAGCTCGCCAGCCGATGCGCCCAGTTTTTTCGGGCGCATCACCCCACCGCCGGATCAGGAGAGTTCGATGTCGAGCGAAGCATCGCAGGCGTCATTGCACGCGCAGTCCGCGATCGGCAAGGCCATGCGCAGGCTGTTGCCGTTCCTGCTCTTGATGTATGTGCTCGCCTTTCTCGATCGCGCGAACATCGGTTTCGCGCAGAAGGCGTTGCAGCACGACACCGGTTTGTCGGATGCGGCATTCGCATTCGGCGCAGGCGTGTTTTTCGCGGGCTATGCGCTGTTCGAGGTGCCGAGCAATCTGCTGTTGCATCGCATGGGCGCGCGCATCTGGATGTGCCGCATCATGGTCACGTGGGGCCTGGTTTCGGCCGCGATGGCATGGGTGCAATCGCCTGCGTCGTTCTACGCGTTGCGCTTTTTGCTGGGCGTCGCCGAAGCGGGCTTCTTTCCCGGCATCATTTATTACCTCACGCAGTGGTTTCCGCAGTCGTCGCGCGCGCGTGCAATCGGCCTGTTTTATTTCGGCGCACCGCTGGCGTTTATCTTCGGCGGACCTTTGTCGGGATTCCTGATTGATCTGCATGGCGTCGGCGGGCTGGCGGGCTGGAAGTGGCTGTTTCTCGTCGAAGGCGCGCTGGCTTCGGTCGTTGGCGTGTGGGCGTTCTGGTATCTGACCGATCGTCCCGACGACGCGCACTGGCTCGACATCGACGAACGGCGCGCGCTGGTGGCGGCGTTGCGCGTCGATGCGGGCGAGGCGATGGCGCACGGTCCGCGCGATGCGCTCGCGGCACTCGTCGACAGGCGCGTGCTCGCTTATGCCGCGATTTACGCGCTGATCCAGATGAGCGTCTACGGCGTGGTGTTTTTCCTGCCGCAGCAAGTGGCTTCGCTGGCGGGCGCGAAGGTCGGCCTGAAAGTCGGGCTGCTCGCGGCGGTGCCCTGGCTGTGCGCCGTGGCGCTCACGTGGATCGTGCCGCGCCGCGCCGATCGTTTCGGCAGCCATCGTGCGTGGACCGTGCGTCTGCTCGTACTGTCCGGGCTCGGCATTGCCGTGTCGGGCGCGGCGGGCGGCGTGGGGTCTACGGCCGGCGCCGTCGTGGCGATGGCGGCGCTCTGTTGCGCGGCAAGCGGCTTTATCGCCGCGCAGCCGCTGTTCTGGACGTTTCCCGCACGCGAACTCGCGGGCACGGCGTCGGCGAGCGGCATCGCGCTCATCAACTCGCTGGGCGGCCTGGGTGGCTTCATCGCGCCGCTGATGCGCGCCGCCGCGGACAAGCACTTCAGCTCGCACGCGGCGGGCCTCGTATTGCTGGGATTCGCGAGCCTCGCCGCGGCGGTGCTCGTACTTATCGTCGTACCTCGCGCGGGCGCACGCACCGCGGCTGCCTTCGAGCGGGCCGCCGGGCGCGCGCGCTGAACGCACGGACATCCACTTTCAGGAGCAACGTCACATGGCCATGCCAACCATCAAGCAGGTGCGCGCGTTCACCGTCCGCGGCGGCGGCGCCGATTATCACGATCAAGCCGACGGTCACTGGATCGACGATCACATTTCCACGCCGATGGCGCGTTATCCCGAGTATCGGCAGAGCCGCCGCTCGTTCGGCATCGACGTGCTCGGCACGCTCGTGGTCGAAGTGGAAGCGAGCGACGGCACCGTGGGTTTCGCGGTGACGACGGGCGGCGAGATTGGCGCGTTCATCGTCGAGAAACATCTCGCGCGCTTTCTCGAGGGCCAGCGCGTGACCGACATCGAAAAGATGTGGGATCAGATGTATTACGCGACGCTTTATTACGGCCGCAAGGGCGTCGTGCTCAATACGATTTCGGGCGTCGATCTCGCGCTGTGGGACTTGCTCGGCAAATTGCGTCAGGAACCGGTTTATCAATTGCTTGGCGGCCCGGTGCGCGACGAACTCGTGTTTTATGCAACGGGCGCGCGCCCCGATCTCGCGAAGGAAATGGGTTTTATCGGCGGCAAACTGCCTTTGCAACACGGACCGGCGGAAGGTGAGGAAGGCCTCAGAAAGAATATCGAAACGCTTGCGACGATGCGCGAGCGCGTCGGCGACGATTTTTGGCTCATGTACGATTGCTGGATGAGTCTCGACGTGCGTTACGCCACGCGTCTTGCGCAGGCCGCGCAGGAACACAAACTCAAGTGGCTCGAAGAATGCCTGCCGCCCGACGATTACTGGGGCTACGCCGAACTGCGCAAGAACGTGCCGCGCGGCATGCTGGTGACGACGGGTGAGCACGAAGCCACGCGCTGGGGCTTCCGCATGCTGCTCGAAATGGGCTGTTGCGACATCATTCAACCGGACGTGAACTGGTGCGGCGGCATGACGGAACTCATCAAGATCTCCGCGCTCGCGGACGCGCATAACGTGATGGTCGTGCCGCACGGTTCTTCGGTGTACAGCTATCACTTCGTGGTGACGCGCCACAACTCGCCCTTCGCCGAATTCCTGATGATGGCGCCGAAGGCCGACGAAGTGGTGCCGATGTTCACGCCGCTATTGCTCGACGAACCGGTGCCCGAACGCGGCCGCCTGAAAGTGCCGGAAACGCCGGGCTTCGGCGTGCGTTTGAATCCCGATTGCAAGCTGACGCGCCCTTACTCGCACTGAGCGCATTCAGGCGTCATTCAGGCGTCGTTCAAGCGCGCCTCGCTCGACATAACGAAAGGAGAATGCATCGTGCTGCTCAAGGACAAGGTGGTGATCGTCACCGGCGGTTCGCGCGGCATCGGGCGGGCCATTGCGCTCGCCAGCGCGCGCGAGGGTGCCGACGTCGCGATCAATTACTGGGGCGACAACGACGCCACATATGGCCGGCGTTCGGCGATTTCGGAAGTGCTGGACGAGATCGAGCGCCTGGGACGCCGCGCGATTGCGGTGGAAGGCAACGTGGCCGCGCCGCAAACGGGCGTCGATCTCGTGCGGCAGACGGTCGAGCAATTCGGCAAGGTCGACGTGCTCGCGAGCAATGCGGGCGTGTGCCCGTTCCATTCGTTTCTCGACTTGCCGCCCGCGGTGCTCGAACGCACCATCGGCGTGAATCTGAACGGCGCGTTCTACGTCACGCAGGCCGTGGCGCGCCAAATGAAGGAGCAGGGCACGGGCGGCGCGATTGTCGCGACGAGTTCGATCAGCGCGCTCGTGGGCGGCGGCATGCAGACGCATTACACGCCGACCAAAGCGGGCGTGCATTCGCTGATGCAGTCGTGCGCAATTGCGCTCGGGCCGTACGGCATCCGCTGCAATTCGGTCATGCCTGGCACGATCGCCACCGACCTGAATGCGGAAGATCTCGCCGATGAATCGAAGCGCGCGTACTTTGAAAAACGCATTCCGCTGGGCCGTCTCGGTGCGCCCGATGACGTGGCCGAATGCGTGGTGTTTCTGGCTTCGGATCGCGCGCGCTATGTCACGGGCGCGTCGCTATTGGTGGACGGCGGTCTGTTCGTCAATCTTCAGTAATCCGTATGAATCACGAATTGCCCGCGACGGTTGCAGATTTCGTTGATTTCGCCGATTTTGCGGCCGGCGTATCGTGAACGGGATCATCGACCTTGAACGGCTGCGAGAAACGGCGCAGCAGCCCGACAAAATGCTCGGCCGGTTCCGCGAGCGCTTCGTTCTTGCGCGTGAGCACGCCGAAGCCGGGCAGGCTTTTGCCGATTTCGAGCGGCAGCACCACGAGCAGTTTGCCCCGCACGTGATCGCGCACGACGGACTCGGGCAGCATGGCCACGGCGTCGAAACTTTCGAGCAATTGCAGCGTGGCGAAGATCGAGGCCGATTCGGTGAGATTCATCGGCGTGGCGAGACCGGCGCGCGCGAGTTCGCCTTCGAACAATTCGCGCGCGGGACTCGTGATGGGCTGGGCGACCCACGGCCAGTCCATCAGTTCGGCAAGCGTGATGTGCTCATGGCGCGCGAGCGGATGGCGCGCGCGCACGACCAGCACGAGCGTTTCGCGCGCGAGCGGCTCGAAGCTGAAATCGTTGTGCTGCAACGGCGTGGTGAGACGGCCGAGCGCGAGATCGACGTCGCGCCGATGCAGCAGTTGTACGACCTGGTCGCTCGTTTCGCCGAGGATGCGCACGTGCAGCAGCGGGCGCTCGGTCTTGAGCATGGCAACGGCATGCGCGAGCAGATCGGGCGCAGCGCCCATGATGGCGCCCACGGTCAGCTGGCCGTGACCGCCGCGCCGCTTGACGTCGAGATCTTCGGCGAAACGCGTGAGGTCGGAGAGCGCGCGGCGCGCGTAGGCGAGCGTGACGACGCCGAGCGCCGTGGGCTGCATGCCGCGTGCATTGCGTTCGAAAAGGCGAAAGCCAAAGGCTTCTTCGATGTCGCTGAGCATGCGGCTCGCGCTGGGCTGCGCCACGTTGATGACGTCGGCGGCCTGATGCACGTTGCGTGCGTCGTCGAGCGCGACGAGCAAGGCCAGATGTTTGAACTTGAGTCGGTTGACGAGCGAGACGACGGCAGTGTGATGGTTCATGGGTCCTGCGATCCGGTTTAAGTATCGCCCGATCCCAACATCGGATTGGTTGGCTATCGATGGGCGAATTATAGTCGTTCGAATCGCTGCGAAACATGGAATAAAGACGGGCCAGGGCAAACGCCAGGGCGCGCGCATAAACAGCGGAACAGCGGATCGGCGCAAGCACGCTGGACGGAGACACGATCATGGAAACAATGGCGTTTCGCATGCAGCTCAATCCCGGCAAACGGGACGAATACGAGCGGCGTCACCGCGAAATCTGGCCGGAACTCGCACAGGCGTTGCGCGACGCGGGCGTGAGCGATTACTGGATCTTTCTCGACGAAAACACGCATGCACTGTTTGCCGTGCTCAAGCGGCCCGCGGATCACGGCATGGACCGTTTGCCCGAAACGGCCATCATGCGCAAATGGTGGGATTACATGGCCGACATCATGCAGACGGGCGAGGGCAACGTGCCCGTGGCGCATCCGCTCGTGCCGGTGTTTCATCTGCCTTGAAACGGCGCGTAGCGGCTTCGCGCCTTAGCGCCGCTTACCCGTCGTGCCCATTTTCACGCTGCCGTCATGATTCGCCTTGAGGAGCATGCCATGCAGGTCGTCGATCCGCACGTCCACTTCTGGGACCTCGACACGCATCACTATCCGTGGCTCGCGAAGCCGGCCACGTCGTTCGTGTGCGATGCGCGCGAACTCAAGCATAACTATCTGCCCGCCGATCTCGTGCGCGAGGCCGGCGATATCGACGTGCTCAAAGTGGTCCACGTCGAGGCGAATCACGACCCCGCCGATCCGGTGGAGGAAACGCGCTGGCTCGAATCGCTCGCGGATGCCGACGGCAATCCCGCACGCGGTTTGCCCAACGCCATCGTGGCCGCCTGCGATCTGAGCGCCGCCAATGCGGCGGCGATTCTCGCGCAGCATGCGGTATTCAAACGCGTGCGCGGCATTCGCCAGATTCTCAACGTGCACGCGAATCCGCTTTATGACTACGTGGGTCGCCACTATATGCGCGAGGCCGCGTGGCGTGAGCATTTCGCGTTACTGGAGCAGCACGGCTTCTCGTTCGATCTGCAACTGTATCCGGCGCAGATGGAGGAAGCCGCCGCGCTCGCACGCGCGTATCCGGGCATCGCGCTCATCGTCAATCATGGCGGCATGTTCGTCGATCGCAGCAGCGTGGCGGGCTGGCGCGCGTGGCGCGACGGATTGCGCCTGCTCGCGGCGTGCCCGAACGTATCGGTGAAGATCAGCGGGCTCGCGATGTTCGATCACACGTGGAGCGTGGAAAGCCTGCGCCCTTACGTGCTCGAAGCCATCGACGCGTTCGGCGCGCAGCGCGCAATGTTCGCGTCGAATTTCCCGGTCGATCGTCTGTTCGGTAGTTACGCCGATTTGTGGCACGCCTACGCCGCGATCGTGAACGACGCCAGCGAAAGCGAAAAAGCCGCGCTGTTTCGCGGCAACGCCGAACGCATTTATCGCATCTAGCGACGCCGCGCTCGCGCACGCAAACCGGCGCGAGCGGCGAATCAGGAGACATGCGTGGAATCGAAAACCATGGCCGCCATGGCCGCAGACGTACCACGTCTCGAACTGCGCCGCGCGAGCAAATCCTTCGGGCGCGTGCGCGCGCTCGTCGACGGCTCGCTCGTGCTCAAGGCGGGCGAAGTGCATGCGCTGCTCGGCGAAAACGGCGCCGGAAAGTCGACGCTGGTGAAAATACTCGCGGGCGTGCATCGTCCCGATGGTGGCGAGTTATACGTCGACGGTGAAGTGCGCGAATTCACCTCGCCCGCGCAGGCGCGCGATGCGGGTATCGCGGTGATTTATCAGGAACCCACCTTGTTTTTCGATCTGTCGATCGCGGAAAACATTTACATGGGCCGTCAGCCCGTCGACAAGGTGGGGCGCATCGATTACGACACCATGCATCGCGAGGTCGCGGCGCTGCTCGCATCGCTCGGCGTGGATCTCAAGGCCGAGCGCCTCGTGCGCGGTCTGTCGATCGCCGATCAACAGGTAATCGAAATTGCGAAGGCGCTGTCGCTCAACGCGAACGTGCTGATCATGGACGAACCCACGGCGGCGCTTTCGCTGCCCGAAGTCGAGCGGCTCTTCACGATCGCGCGCAAGCTGCGCGAGCGCGGCGTGGCGATTCTGTTCATTACGCACCGGCTCGAAGAAGTGTTCGTGCTCACGCAGCACGTGACCATCATGCGTGACGGCGCGAAAGTGTTCGACGCGCCCACGTCCACGCTGAATACGCAGGATATCGTCGCGAAGATGGTGGGTCGAGATCTCGCGACCTTCTATCCGAAAGCCGAGGTGAAGCCCGGCGACGTGATGCTGCGCGTGCGCGGCCTCACGCGGCGCGGCGTCTTCAAGGACATCGCGTTCGATGTGCGTGCGGGCGAGATCGTCGCGCTCGCGGGACTCGTGGGCGCGGGCCGCAGCGAAGTGGCGCGCGCGATTTTCGGCATCGATCCGAGCGACGCCGGGCAGGTGCAGATCGCAGGCAAGCCGCTGAAAATGGGCATGCCGGCGGCAGCCGTGAAGGCGGGCCTCGCGCTCGTGCCCGAAGACCGGCGACAGCAGGGGCTCGCGCTCGAACTCAGCATCGCGCGCAATGCGTCGCTCACGGTGCTCGGTCGTCTGGTGCGATTTGGCCTGATTTCAGCGGGCCGCGAAGTGCAGCTCGCGGGGCAGTGGGGCACGCGGCTGCGTCTCAAGGCCAGCGATCTGAATGCGCCGGTGGGCACCTTGTCGGGCGGCAACCAGCAAAAAGTGGTGCTTGGCAAATGGCTCGCGACGGGGCCGAAAGTATTGATCATCGACGAACCTACGCGCGGTATCGACGTGGGCGCGAAAGCCGAAGTCTATGGCGCGCTCGCCGAACTCGTGCGCGAAGGAATGGCAGTGCTGATGATTTCGAGCGAGTTGCCGGAAGTGCTCGGCATGGCCGATCGCGTGCTGGTGATGCACGAAGGCCGCATCACGGCCGATATCGCGCGCGCCGACGCCAACGAGGAGCGCATCATGAGCGCGGCGCTTGGCCAGACCAACATTCATCTGGGGCATGCAGCATGATGGGTCATTCCACTTCTCCCCATCCCTTGCACGGCGGCGAGCCGCGCGCGCGGCGCAATAGTGCGTCGGCGCTGGTGCAAGCGCTCGCGAAAAGCCGCGAGACCACGCTGTTCGTGGTGCTGCTGCTGATTATCGGCGGCACCTCGCTCGCGAAACCGCAATTCCTCAATTTGCAGAATCTGCGCGACGTATTGCTCAACGTCTCCATCGTGAGCTTGCTCACGGCGGGCATGACCATCGTGATCCTGATGCGCCACATCGATCTTTCGGTGGGCTCGACGGTGGGTGTGAGCGCGTATGCGGTCGGCAGTCTGTACGTGGCGTTTCCGCATATGCCCGTAATCGTCGCGCTGCTCGCGGGGCTGGCGATCGGCGTGGTGGCGGGTTCGATCAACGCGCTGCTCGTGGCGGTGGGACGCGTGCCGTCGCTGGTCGCCACGCTCTCGACGCTGTACATCTTTCGCGGTGCGGATTATGCGTGGGTGCATGGCGGACAGATCAACGCGACGAGTCTGCCCGATGCGTTCTCGCGTCTCGCGACGGGCTCGCTGCTCGGCGTGCCGGTGCTCGCGCTGATTGCCGTCGTGCTGCTGATTGCGCTTTCGGTGTATCTCAAGCAATTCCGTCCCGGCCGCGAATATTATGCGATCGGCTCGAATCCGGAAGCCGCGCGACTCGCAGGTATCAACGTCGAACGCCGCGTGGCGATGGGCTTCATGATCAGCGGCGCGATTGCGGGACTCGCGGGCGCGCTGTGGCTCGCGCGATTCGGCACCGTGGATGCGAGCACGGCGAAGGGCATCGAATTGCAGGTCGTGGCCGCCGCCGTGGTGGGCAGCGTGGCGATCACGGGCGGCGTGGGCACGATACTGGGCGCGACGCTCGGCGCGCTGGTGCTCGGCGTCATCAGCATCGCGCTCGTCGTGCTGCACGTCTCGCCGTTCTGGGAGCAGGCCATTCAGGGCGCGCTGATCGTTGCGGCGATTACCACCGACACGCTGCTTGCCCGCTCCGTCGCCAAACGCATGATGAGGAAACGCGATCATGGCTAAACCTGCTTCCAAACCCGATTCGGCCTTGCTCACGCGTCGCGCGGGTCTGCCGCTCAGTTGGGAAACGCTGCTCGTGGCGATACTCGCGATCTCGCTGATCGCGGGGCGCGTGCTCTCGAATGTGTTTCTCACGGGCGCGAATCTGAGCAACGTGCTTGCCGATCTCACCGAAGTCGCGCTGATGGCCTTGCCGATGACGCTCATTATCGTGGCGGCCGAAGTCGATCTTTCGGTGGCGTCGGTGCTCGGCGCGTCGAGTGCGTTGCTTGGTGTGCTCTGGCACATGGGCGTGCCGATGCCGCTCGCGATGGTGCTCGTGATCGTGGCGGGCGGTCTCGCGGGCCTCTTCAACGGGCTCGTGATCGTGAAGCTGAATCTGCCTTCGCTGGCAGTGACGATCGGCACGCTCGCGCTGTTTCGCGGCCTGGCGTATGTGCTGCTCGGCGACCAGGCAATTGCCGATTTTCCGCCGGCCTATACGTTGTTCGGCATGAGCAATCTGGGCAGCACGTTTATTCCGCTGCCGTTTTTGATCGTTGCCGCATGCGCCGTGATTTTCACCTTGCTGCTGCAAGCCACCGCTTTCGGACGCAGCCTCTACGCTATCGGTGCGAACAGCACGGCCGCCTCGTTTTCAGGCATCGACGTGGCGAAAGTGAAGATTCGCCTTTTCGTGCTGTCCGGTGTGATGAGCGCGCTCGCGGGCATTGTCTATACGCTGCGTTTTACGAGTGCGCGCGGCGACAACGGTGAAGGCTTCGAGTTGTCGGTCATCGCGGCGGTGCTGTTTGGCGGCGTGAGTATTTTCGGCGGACGAGGCTCGATGTACGGCGTGCTGCTTTCGCTGCTGATTGTTGGCGTGCTGAAGAATGCGCTGACGCTCGCCGATGTGTCCAGCGAAACGCTCACTATTGTGACGGGCGCGTTGCTGCTCGCCTCGGTGCTGATTCCGAATCTGGCGGCGCGCTGGCGCACGCTGCGAGACCGTCGCGCGCTTGCGCGTCAGACTGCCTGAAACGCTGATTGCAAGCACGCATGCGTAGTTTATGAGGTTGTTGATTCAAGCAAAACCCGCTGGGAAAACACGAAGCAAAAGCGAAGCAACAAGCGCCCGAATCGCTTCGGGCATCCATCGAGGAGACACGTTCATGATGAAGCCAGTACGTCACATGTGCACGGCCCTGCTGTGCGCGACGCTGTTGGGCGCGGGATTGACCGCGCACGCCGCCGGCATCAAGGAAGGCTTGAAGATCGCCTTCGTGCCGAAGCAGATCAACAATCCGTATGAAGTGATCGCCGATAACGGCGGCATGGATGCCATCAAGGAGTTCAAGGGCGACGGCAAGGTTGTCGGCCCGTCGGATGCGGGCGCATCGTCGCAGGTCTCGTACATCAATACGCTGACCACGCAGCGTCAGGACGCCATCGTCATTGCCGCTAACGACGCCAACGCGCTCGTGCCGTATCTGAAGCGCGCGATGGCGCAAGGCATCAAGGTCGTGACCTTCGACTCCGACACGGCGCCCGAAGGCCGGCAGATCTTCGTGAATCAGGCTAACGCGGAAAGCATTGGACGCGGCCAGATTCAACTCGTCGCGAAGTTGATGAACAACGAAGGCGAATTCGCCATTCTTTCGGCCACGCCGAATGCCACGAATCAGAATACGTGGATCAAGTGGATGCAGGAAGAATTGAAGAAGCCCGAATACGCGAAGATGAAACTCGTGAAAATCGCGTACGGCAACGACGACGACCAGAAGTCCTTCGTCGAAACGCAAGGTCTGCTGCAGGCGTATCCGAATCTGAAGGCGATTGTCGCGCCGACTTCGGTGGGCATCGCGGCGGCGGCGCGTTATATCTCGTCGTCGTCGAGCAAGGGCAAGGTGGCAGTCACGGGTCTCGGCACGCCTAACCAGATGCGCGCGTTCGTGAAGAACGGCACCGTGAAGGCGTTCCAGCTCTGGGACCCGGGCGCACTCGGTTATCTCGCGGCTTATGCGGCGGCGAATCTCGCCTCGGGCACGATCACCGGCAAGGAAGGCGATACGTTCGAGGCGGGCAAACTCGGCAAGCGCACGGTCGGCAAGAGCGGCGAAGTGATTCTCGGACCGCCCACCACGTTCGACGCATCGAACATCGACAATTTCAATTTCTGAAAGATCGATTAGAGGAACACGTCGCGCGATTCAGTGCGATACAAACCGACCCGGCGATGCCGGGTCTTTTTTTCACGCCTTTTCCCCTGATTTCATGCTGCAATTGCGGCCCTTTTTATGATTGTTATCGACTGAGGAAAAGTGTTTTGTCTGACCAAAGAGAATGGCGCAAATAGTCGTCTTTTGCGCGGGCGGGTCCCTTCAGTTTTGCAAACGCCATGCCGATAGCATGGCGTGGCGTTGGCTGTCTGGCGATTCACGTCCGGCGCGCCGCACAAGGCAACTGCAAGGAATAGACGATGAAGCTCACCCTGAAGATTCCGCTCGCGTTTGCAGCGGCGCTGCTCTTGATGTTCGCGGGCGCGTTCTATGGAATCTACTCGCTGAATCAGTCGCTGACCGTTTACGGCACGACGGTGCAAAACAGCGTGGCGAACGAGCGCGCCGTGACGAACACGCTGCTCGCGTTCAAGGTGCAGGTTCAGGAATGGAAGGACACGCTGCTGCGCGGTAAGGACCCGGCGATGCTCGACAAGCATTGGTCTGCGTTTCAAACGCGCGAGCACGAAGTGGATACGCTCGCCGCACAACTCAAGGCGAGTCTGCCCGCAGGCGAAAGCCGCGATCTGATCGATCAATTCGCCAGCGCGCACGCAACGATGGGCGAGGGCTATCGCAACGGTTTCGCGGCATTCAAGGCGGCGGGTTTCGATCCCACGGCCGGCGATCATGCCGTGGCCGGCGTGGACCGCGCGCCCGCTGCGCTGCTCGATCAGGCCGCCCGCAAGATCGCCGCGGACAGCGCGCAGATTTCCGCCGATGCCGAGCAGCAGGCGCACCGCGCGACGGCGATCAGCGCGGTGCTGATGGTAGCCGCGCTGATCGTGTCGATGACGGGTAGCTGGTTATTCAGCCGCACCGTAACGAAGCCGCTCGCACGCGCGCTCGATTGTGCGAGCGCGGTCGCCGACGGCAATCTCGCGTTCGAGGTGCGGGCAAGCGGACACGATGAAACGGCGCTGCTGCTGGGCGCGCTCAAGGGTATGCAGCGCAGCCTCGTGAACGTGGTGAGCCAGGTGCGTGGACACGCGGAAGGCGTGGCGTCGGCGAGCGGGCAGATTGCGGCGGGCAATCAGGGTTTGTCGTCGCGCACGGAAGAACAGGCGGCCTCGCTCGAGGAAACGGCCGCGAGCATGGAGCAGATCACGGCCACGGTGCGCCAGAACGCGGCGAATGCGAAACAGGCGGCGCTGCTGGCCAGCGACGCGGCGGGCACGGCAGTGCGCGGCAAGGATCTGATGGCCGAAGTGGTCGAGACCATGCGCGGTATTTCGACGAGTTCGGGCGAGATCGTCGATATCATCGCGGTTATCGACGGGATCGCTTTTCAGACCAATATTCTCGCGTTGAATGCCGCGGTCGAAGCCGCGCGTGCGGGCGAGGAAGGGCGCGGATTCGCCGTGGTCGCCTCGGAAGTGCGCACGCTCGCGCAGCGCAGCGGCGCGGCGGCGAAGGAGATCAAGAAGTTGATCGAAGCGTCGGCGCAGCGCATCGAAGCCGGATCGTCGCTCGTGAACGACGCGGGCAGCGTGATCGAGGACATGGTGGGCGCCGTGCAACGCGTGACGACGATCATCGACGAAATCGCGACGGCTTCGCAGGAGCAAAGCACCGGCATCGAGCAGGTGAATGTGGCGGTCACGCAGATGGACGAAGTCACGCAACAGAATGCGGCGCTCGTGGAAGAGGCGTCGGCGGCCGCGCATGCACTGGCCGAGCAGGCGGTGGAATTGCGCGAGGCGGTGGGCGTGTTCAGACTCGCCTGATACCGCACACGTTCGGTTCGAATAAAAAAACGGCACGGCGATTCGATTCGCCTTGCCGTTTTGTATGTGTGGCGAGTGATCCGCGCATTCACGCCATTACGCAATAAGCGAATGCGATAGCGGCGGACTCACTGCATGCTCACCGCGCGCTCAATGCGGAGCGCGCGGCATCAGTCCCAATGACGATGCTTGTTGCCGTGGTGACGCTTGCCGTGATAGCCGCGCGAGTAATCGTCTGCGTACGAATTCGAGCGCGAGATATTGCCGCCGAGCGCCGAACCTGCGCCGCCGCCGAGCGCCGCGCCAACGAGGCCGCCGGTGCGGCCGCCCATGGCGTTGCCCGCCGCCGTGCCCGCGCCGCCGCCGAGTGCGCCGCCAATGATGGCGCCGGTGCGTTCGCGACGGTTCGACGTCACTGCGCCGCCCGCGCCGCCGCCCACTGCGCCGCCGATCACGGCGCCCGTGCTGCCGCCCACCGCGCCGCCCAGCGCTGCGCCGGCCACGCCGCCGAGCGCGCCACCCAGCGCATTGTTCATGTCGCCGGCCATTGCCGGAATCGAAGCCGTGGCAGCCAGCGCTGCAATCGCCATCATCGGGAAGAATTTCTTCATGAGTGAGCTCATTGGTTTTAATACGGCGCTGAGTATAACTTCCAACCTGAAAGGCCTCTGTAACGCATGCAAGGTTCGGGGGTAAGAGGTGTAACAAAATGATCGCAAACCCCCGTGCTTTCGCGATTGCGTCTTACGCAAACTGAAATAAATGAAGGCTGTTTATTGGGGCGCTATAGACCGGTAAATTTGTCCGTTTGATGGATTTTTGCGCGCTGCAACAGGTTTGCACGCGCTTTACGTGATAATTGCCGCTGTTTGCTTCTCGCCCCAGATTGATTATGTCGACGCCTGAACGGAGCGCATCCGGTTACGCCTGGTGGGGCGTGCTGGTTCTGGCGCTATCCGCGTTTATTTTCAACACGACTGAATTCGTCCCGGTGGCGCTGCTCAGCGCGATCGGCGACAGCCTTCAAATGAAGGCGACCGACGTTGGCCTCATGCTGACGATTTATGCGTGGACCGTGGCCGTGGCTTCGCTGCCGTTGATGCTGCTGACGCGCCATATCGAACGCCGCAAGTTGCTGACCGGAGTATTCGGTTTATTTATTGCCAGTCACATCCTGACCGGCGTTGCATGGAATTTTCCCGTGCTGGTCGCCGGGAGAATCGGCATTGCGTGCGCGCATGCGATTTTCTGGTCGATTTCGGTTTCGCTGGTCGTTCGGCTCGCGCCGCCCGGTCAGAAAAGTCGCGCGCTCGGCATGCTCGGCATGGGCACATCGATCGCCATGGTGGCGGGCATTCCGCTTGGCCGCGTGATTGGCGAAACGCTCGGCTGGCGCGAGACGTTTCTGGCGATTGCGGCCGCCGCCGCCGCGACGCTGCTCATGCTGCGGTTCGCGTTGCCAAAACTCGAAAGCCAGCAGACCGGTTCGTTTAAAAGCCTGCCGGTGCTGTTCAAAAAACCGATGCTGGTATCGCTTTATCTGATCACGGTGCTCGTGGTGTGCGCGCACTTTACGTCGTACACGTATATCGAGCCGTTCATTCATCATGTGGGGCGCGAGAGCAACGACCGTATTACCTATTTGCTGATTCTGTTTGGCGCTGCCGGCATTCCGGCCGCGATCGGTTTCAATCGCGTGTTTCCGCAGCGTCCCGAACAATTCCTGCGAGCGTCTGTATTCGCAATTTGCGTCTGTCTGCTCGTGCTGTTTCCGTGCGCGCTCAATATCGTGACGCTGTCCGTGCATACGGCCGTGTGGGGTGGCGCCGTCGTGTGTTTCGGGCTGGCCATGCAGGCGTGGGTGCTGCGCCTCGCGCCCGATGCCGCCGATCTCGCGGTGTCGATCTACTCCGGCCTCTATAACGTGGGCATCGGCGCGGGTGCGCTGCTGGGCAACCATATTGCCAACGACTTCGGTATTGCGTGGCTCGGCACTTTTGGCGGCGTGGCGGGCGGCCTGGGTGCGGCGGTGTGTGCGTTGGCGTTGCGCCTGTATGGAAGTCATCATCCGCCGATCGATAAGGACGCGCACGCGATGCATTAAAAGGGCGTAATGCACCCATTTCCGTGTCGTGAATAACGACTCGACGACGCTCCCAGGACGCCCCAAGCGTGTGCTAACCTGTATATATATACAGTATCTGGCGCAGGATTCCACACGCAATCATGGGACGAAATCATCGTCATTTCCCTCCGCTCACGGCAGCCGAGCTGGCCGATATTTACGACCGGCATCCGCTGCCCGTGGTGCTGCGGCTGCTCTGGGAGATTCATCGATTGCGCTCGACCGTCAGCCGCGCGAATCAGGTCCGCATGATGATCGGCACGCGCGTGGGCACGGCCAATACGCCCGCGGGTATCTGGGAGCGCTTCGAGCAGGAACTCGACGCCGAGCCCTGTTTGAACGACCCGCTCACGCCGCGTCAGAAGGGGCTGCTGCACGAAGGCGAATCACAAGGGCGCTTACGGCGTCGGCGGCGCAACGGCGATTGAGCGGGCGTGCAGGGCGCCGTGAAAAGTGCTGCGAATGTTGCCGTAGGGTTCGCCGAAATTTGGTTGTAAGTGCCGGTTGCTAGAGTCGTCGCTGAAGTCGTGCCCTTCGTGGCTATCTGAACAAGAGCGACCCCTCATGAATAAAGCCCGCGCGTTCCGGCCCCTGCGTGTGTTCTGGCTGTTTCTTGTCGTGTTCTTCAGTGCGCCTGCCTGGGCGTTCCAGACGAAAATCGTCTCGATCCCAAGCGCCGCCATGCATCGTGCGTTCGACGCCACGGTGGTCCTCCCCGCCGATTACGGTCGCGGCAACGGCACCACGCGTTATCCGGTCGTTTATGTGCTGCACGGTTCCGGCGGCAATTACGCGGACTGGACCTCGAATACACAGATCGGCAAACTCGCGGACCGCTATCACGTCATTCTCGTGATGCCCGACGGCGGTCACGAAAGCTGGTATATCGACAGTCCCTTCGATCAGGCCAGCCGCTACGAAACCTATATCGGCACCGAAGTCGTGTCGTGGATCGACACGCATTTCCGCACGATCGCCACGCGTCAAACGCGCGCGATCACGGGCCTGAGCATGGGCGGCTTTGGTGCGCTGCGTATCGCGCTCGACCGGCAGGACACCTTCGGCGCGGCGGGCAGCATTAGCGGCGCGGTCGATCCGCGTAATAGCGAAGATGAACCCGGCATCGACCGCGTGTTCGGCAACCCCGCACATCATGCGGACTTCTGGACTCGCAATGCCATCGTCGAAGACGCAAGCAATTTCGAACACGCGCACATCGCGCTCACGATCGATTGCGGTGTCAGCGACTTCTTCGTGCAATCGAATCGCACGCTGCACGAAAAACTCATTGCGTTGGGCGTGCCGCACGATTACGCGGAGCGGCCCGGGGGCCACACCTGGACCTACTGGTCGAATTCGATTCGTTATCAGGTGTTGTTCTTCGCCACCGCGTTTCATCAGAACGGCTGGCATGGGCCCGCGCATCTGGCGTGAATCGCTGAATCTGATTCGTTCGCACACTCATCCTTCCTGCTGTTAATGTGTCCTCGAACGGGCCCCGTCATGCGGGCCCGTTTTTATTTCCGCATTCAACATTCATTTTCTCCGCGAGCTTCCGGGTTGATTCGCGCGGCACATCGTTTGCGCTAGCAAAGGTGTCCGCGCGTCGCGTTGCGCAATGTCTCTGATCGGCAGGCAGCGCGTCGCATATCGGCAAACAACATCGGCAAACAACGCGTTCAAGGAGAACGATGATGAGCAAACCGACGATCAAGGCAGCAGCATGGATTCTTGCGATGGCGATTTCCGGCGCAGCCTGCGCCGCCGGCGGTTCAGGCGGGGCTGGTGTGGGTGCGGGCGGCGGCACGGCGGCGGGCGCGGCGGGCATGGCGCCGAATACCGCCACGGGCAGCACCGGCGCGAACGGCGACACCAGCGGCTACGGCTCGCCTGGCAGCACGGGCGTGGGCGGCGGCATGGGCACCGGCACGGGCTCGACGCCGAACAAGGCACCCGCGACAGCGCCGGGCAGCAAAAACGGCAACAGCGGGAACATGCAGTCGATGCCGCAAAGCACCTCGCCGAACACGACCCAGTGATCCGCGTAATGCCTCACTCAACCTCAGGCATCCGGCTTGCGCTAGTCCATCCATGATGGCGTGAGCCGATGCCCCGGCGACACCGTCGAAGGAGTGCGTGATGACGAGCGAATTGAAGCATTGCAAGGTGGCGATACTCGCCGTGGATGGATTCGAGGAAGTGGAACTCACCGAGCCGCAAAGGGCGCTGACCGAAGCGGGCGCGCGGGTCGAGGTCATATCGAGCGAGCCTGGCGAAATTCAGGGCTTTCGTCACGTCGATAAAGGTACGCGCGTGAAAGTCGATCGCACGTTTGCCCAGGCGAAGCCCGACGACTACGACGCCGTGGTGCTGCCCGGTGGCGTTATCAACGGCGACGCGATTCGTCTGATTCCCGAAGCTCAGGCGTTCGTGAAATCGGCCAATGCTGCGCACAAGCCCATCGCGGCGATCTGCCATGGCGGCTGGCTACCGGTGTCCGCGGGCATCGTGAAGGGGCACACCATGACGAGCTGGCCTTCTCTGCAAGATGATATTCGCAACGCGGGCGGCACGTGGGTCGATCAGCGCGTGGTGCGCGATGGCAATCTCGTCACCAGCCGCAAGCCGGACGATCTGCCGGCCTTCAATGCCGAATTGATCGCGTGCCTCACCGCGTCGCTCAAGAGCGAGGGCGCGCGCGGGCAAGCGGGCCGTGAAGCCGGCAAGTCGCATCGCTGATTATCGATAAGGATGCCGTTATGAATATCCACTACCGCAACGATGCGCCGCAATTCGACGGTGCGAACCTGCTGATGCATTTCGTCGCCGAAGTGGACGGCGAGCTGCTCGATTGCGCGATCACCGCCGAAGCACTCGAAGATCACTTCGGCGCGGAGTCGGCGCTCGAAGGGCCGCTGCAGGACGCCTACGCGCGCGGCCGTGCGCGAATTCGCACGGTATGCAGCGAGGCGATCGAACAGACCGGCGGCAGTGTGGTGCTGCATAGCGGACGCTTCCGCATGTCGGATTGATCGAGCAAGGAGAACGGCCATGTCTCTGATCGTTGCAAGCCGCTTTACGACGTTCAACGACGCCGAAGCGGCTATCGGACGGTTGCACAATAGCGGTTTCGTCGACGACGACGTCTCGCTGTTCTACGTGAATCCAGGCGGTCAACACGCTCGCTTTCCCGTGGGCGGCGACCGCTTTGCCGATCCCCAGTCACGCTGGGCCTCGCTTGGCGCAGGAGCGGGAGCAGGCGTAGGCGCGCTTGCAGGCGTGGTCATCGCCATCGTGCTTTCGCTCCTCTTTTTACGTTCGCTGCTCGTGCTGGCCGTCGCGGCCGGCGTGGGGGCCTATGTGGGCACGCTCGCGGGCGCGCTGCTGGAAACGCGAGGCGGCGGACGCGGTAAGCGTCCCGACATCAGTCATGACCCGGACGGCACGCCACGCGGACGCGAATCGGGCGTGCTCGTGGCCGTGCATGTGAGTGCGGAGACGCAGTGCGAAGCCGCCGACGTATTGGACGCGGCGGGCGGCGTGGAAGTCGAGCGCGCGCACGGCCGCTGGCAACAAGGCAAATGGGCCGACTTCGATCCGACTCGAACCGTCGAGCCCATGCATTCTGCGCCGCGATGATTGCGCGGCGGTGACTTTCTAAATCGCTTTATCGAAGACCGGAGGACGTCATGCTTCAATACGCAGTCATTTTCTTCATCATCGCAATCATTGCCGCCGTGTTCGGGTTCGGCGGCATTGCAGCGGGCGCGGCATCCATTGCGAAGATTCTGTTCTTCATCTTCATCGTTGTGTTTCTCGTTACGCTGGTGCTGGGTGTCGTGCGGCGCGGGTGAAGCTTTTTCGCCACTTCGTTCTAGAAAAAAGCCCGCAGAATCTGCGGGCTTTTTTCTTCGCGTCACACCTTGCGTAGCGTGGCGATCGCGAGTTCGCGAAACCAGCGATTGCCGTCGTCGTTGTCGAAGGTTTCGTGCCAGTGCACGGTGACTTCGACCTGAGGCATTTCCAGCGGCAGCGGAAAAATCGCGAACTGATCGAGTTCGTTGAAAAAACGCGCGACGCGTTGCGGCAGCGTCACCATCCAGTTCGTGCGCAGAAGAATCTGCGGTACGACGGAAAAATGCGGTACGCGCAGCGCAATCTTGCGATTGAGGCCTGCCGTACGCATCGAATCGTTGATCGTGCGGTGGCTGCTTTCGCTCGATACGACCATGATGTGCTGCATGTCGAGAAAGCGCTCGCGCGACATACGCCGCGCGGGCAGGCCGGCGCGGCGGCGCGTCATGCAGACATAGGGCTCGTCGAAGAGTAGCGCGTGACGCGTATGCGGCTTGAGCGCCGGGAGATTGCCGATGGCGAGATCGAGCTGGCCGAGGCGCAGTTGCTCGGTGACGTCGGCGACCGGCGACTGGCGCGCTTCGAGCGTCACGTTCGGCGCGACTCGCTGGAGCATTTCGCACAACGGCGGCAGAAAAAATTGCTCGCCCGCATCGGTCATCGACAAATGGAATTCGCGCGAACTGGTGCCCGGATCGAACGGTTCGGCATGCCGCAACGCTTCGCGTATCGAGGCAATCGCGCGCCCGAGCGGCAGCGCGAGTTGCTGCGCCGTGGGCGTGGGCAACATGCCATCAGGAGAGCGAACGAATAACGGATCGTCGAATAGCGCACGCAGGCGGCCCAGCGCATAACTGATGGCGGGTTGCGAAAGACCGAGACGTTCGCCCGCGCGCGTGAGACTGCGTTCCTCGAGGATCGCCTGAAACACGCGCACGAGGTTCAGATCGGCATCGTTGAAATCCGCCATATTTATGCACTTGATAATATTGATGAATTTGACAGATATCTTAGCCCAAACCTAGACTCGTCTCATCCATTTCAAGGGGACGGTCTTATGGGTTGCATGGACCAGGGTGCCGCGCTGTCGAGCGAGGCCCGGCAGTCGGCACAGCGTCTCGCGTTGCCGGCCTTGCTGCAAGCACGCGCCGCACGCGATGGCGACGCGCCGCTGTTCTCGGATCGACGCACGCGCTGGAGCGCCGCGCAGGCGCTCGAGATTGCGGCCAGGCGCGCGGGATCGCTGGCGGCGCAAGGGATTCGACGCGGCGACCGTGTCGCCCTGCTGTGCAGCAATCGCAGCGAATTCATGGAGATCGTGCTGGGATGCGGCTGGCTCGGCGCGGTGGTGGTGCCGATCAACACAGCTTCGCGCGGCATACAGTTGGAGCACATTCTCGCCAATTCGGGCGCGCGCTTGCTGGTCGCCGAAACGCAGTTAGTGAGCGCCGTGTACGCGCTCGACGCCGCGCGCATCGCGCTTGAATCGATCTGGCTGATCGACAGTCACGAAGACGGCGAAGCAGACGAAATAGCGCGACGCACCGCATCGCCGGTTCAACGACAAACGCTGCCGCCGCTCGCGAAGCCGATTGCCGCGGCCGATCTCGGGGACGGCGATCCGCTGGCGATTCTCTACACCTCGGGCACTTCGGGGCTCTCCAAGGGCGTAATTTGCCCGCACGCGCAGTTCTTCTGGTGGGCGCGTTACACGGCGGCCAATCTCGGCGTCGTACGTGGCGACGTGCTTTACACCTGCCTGCCGCTATTTCATACAAATGCGCTCAACGCTTTTTTTCAGGCGTTGACTTACGACGCCGAACTGGTTGCCGATCGTCGTTTTTCAGCGAGTGGGTTCTTCAACGCGCTCATTGAAACGAACGCGACCGTGACCTATGTGCTCGGCGCAATGGTGCCGATATTGCTGGGTCGCGCGGCGACGGCGCAGGAACGCGCGCATCGTGTGCGGATCGCGCTCGCGCCCGGCGTACCCGGGCATTTTCAGCAGGCATTCACCGACCGTTGCGGCATTGCTTTGCTCGACGGCTATGGATCGACGGAAACCAATTTTGTTCTGGGTGGCGGCATCGACGAGCAGCGCCCCGGTTTGATGGGCAAACTCGCGGCGGGTTTCGACGCTCGCGTGGTGGATGAAAACGACCATCCGCTGCCCGACGGCGTCGCGGGCGAATTAACCGTTCGCGCCGATACGCCTTTCGCTTTCGCGAGCGGGTATTTCGGCATGCCCGACAAGACCGTGGAAGCGTGGCGCAATCTCTGGTTTCATACTGGCGACCGCGTGGTGCGCGAAGCCGACGGCTACTATCGTTTCGTCGATCGCCTCAAGGATGCCATTCGCAGACGCGGTGAAAATATTTCTTCATATGAAGTGGAGCAGGTATTGCTGAGCCATCCCGCAGTGGAAACAGCGGCGGTGTTCGCGGTGCAATCCGAATTCGCCGAAGACGAGGTCATGGCGTCGCTCGTGCTGCGCGAAGGCGCGCTGCTCGAAGCGCTCGAACTGATTCGCTTTTGCGAGCCACGTCTGCCGTATTTCGCCGTGCCGCGTTTTCTCGATTTCGTCGGCGACCTGCCGCGCACGGAGAACGGCAAGATCCAGAAATACAAACTGCGCGAACGCGGTATCACCGCGACCGCATGGGATCTGGAAAAGTCGGGCTATAAATTGAAGCGCACATAACGGGCGCTAAACAGCGCATTAAACAAGCGGCGAACGTTCGCCCGTCTCGCATCGAACGAGAACGGAATCATCCCGGCGCGCGGGACATGTGCGCCCCATAAATGCAGCACCCCATCGGATGTGCCGTCACTCGGCACTGGAGGCAGCATGGCAAGCACCTCGACCTGCCGCGCGGACGCGCCCGGCGCTTCACAGACAAACGCACACGAACACGGCGTCATTCACGCCGACGCCGTCGCGCGCGATCCACGCGCGCTGCGTCGCATCGTCATGGCTTCTGTCGCGGGCAACGCGCTTGAATGGTACGACTTTTTTCTTTACAGCACGGCGGCCGCGCTGGTATTCGGCGAATTGTTCTTTCCCAAGGGCACCGATCCGCTGATCGGCACGCTCGCGGCTTTCGCGGGCTTTGCCGTGGGTTTCGCGGCGCGCCCATTCGGCGGCGTGTTGTTCGGCCATATCGGCGACCGCTATGGACGCAAGGGCGCGCTCGTCTGGACGCTTTCGCTAATGGGCGGCGCGACGTTCCTGATCGGCCTGCTGCCCACTTACGGCCAGGTCGGCATGTGGGCGCCCGCGCTGCTCGTGGTGCTGCGCGTGGTGCAGGGCGTGGCGTCGGGCGGCGAGTGGGGCGGCGGCGTGCTCATGATCAGCGAATCGGCGCCGCCGGAAAAGCGCGGCTTTTACGCGTCGTGGAGCCAGATTGGCGTGGGTGGTGGCTTCGTGTTGTCGGCGGCCGTGTTCTTCGCCGTGCAGATGTTGCCGCACGACAGCTTCATGAGCTGGGGCTGGCGCGTGCCGTTTCTGCTGTCCATCGTGATCTTCGGCGTGGGCGTCTATATTCGCTCGACGCTGCCGGAAAGCGCGGAGTTCGCGAAGTCCGAAGCCGCTGGCAAGACCTCGCATATGCCCGTGCTCGATGCGATCCGCAAGCATCCGCGCGCGATTCTGGTGGCGATGGGCCTGCGCGTTGCGGAAAACGGCGGCTCGTATATCTTTCTCGCGTTCTCGCTCGTCTATGGAAAATTCATCGGCATTCCGGGCCCGGTGATGCTGGCGGGCGTGATGGTCTCGATGACGGTCGAACTCGTCACGATGCTGCTCTGGGGACGGCTTTCGGATCGCATCGGCCGCAAGCCGGTTTATCTGATCGGCGCGGTGGGACTTATGGTGGTCGCGTTCCCGTTCTTCTGGCTGCTCGACACCCAGGTGCCCGCGCTCGTCTGGCTCGCGTTGCTGCTCGGCAATGCGGTTTGTCATGGCGCGATGATCGGCACGCAACCGAGCCTGATGGGCGAACTCTTCAGCACGGAGGTGCGTTACTCCGGTATGGCGCTCGGGCATGAAATTGCCTCGGTGTTCGCGGGCGGTCTTTCGCCGCTCGTCGCGACTGCGCTGCTCGCGAAGTATCACGCCGCCTGGCCCGTTGCGCTGATGTTGATGGCGATGGGCGCGATTACCGTCATCGCACTGATCTGCACGCGCGAAACCGTGCGCCGTGACGCGCGATGATACTAGTCGATAAGGATATCGAATCAATGCGATCGAGTGCTTATGATGGCGCGCTGTTGTGTGCGGGCGTGGAAGTGCCTTATTGCCGTCAGGCGCCGGAAGGCACGACCGGCGATCTGCTGGCGCGAGCGTTCGACGCCGCGCTCGCGCAATCGGGATTCACGGCGCGCGAGGTGGACGGCCTCGGCGTGGCGTCGTTCACGCTCGCGCCCGATCACGCGATCGACATGGCGTGGCGTCTCGGCCTGAGTCCGCGCTGGTGCATGGACGACTGTCATGGCGGGGCGAGCGCGATCAATCTGCTTCAGCATGCAATACGCGCGATCCAGAGCGGCGATGCGAATGTCATCGTGCTGTTGTCGGGCGATCGTTTCGAGCCTGCCGATTTCAAGCGCCTCGTCGAACACTACAACCTGACCACGCGCACATGGCTGCGTCCGCTCGAAAGCGGCGGCCCGAATGCGCTGTTCGCGATGCTCACGCAGCGCCACGCGCAACGACACGGCTTGTCGCGCGCCGATTACGGTGCACTTTGCGTGGCGCAGCGTGAATGGGCCGCGCGCAATCCACAGGCTGTGTATCGCACGCCGCTTTCACTGGACGACTATCTGCACGCGCCTGTCGTGGCCGAACCGTTGGGCCGCTACGACTGTGTCCCGGTCGTGTGCGGCGCGAATGCGGTCGTGGTCGCGCGCGCTGATCTCGCGAAGCCGGGTCATCATGTGGCCGTGCGCGCGTTGCAGTGCCGCTATAACACGGATCATCAGGCCGGAGACGGTTTGCAGACTTCGCTCGCGACGCTCGCGCCGGAGCTTTGGCGCGCGGCGAATGCCACGCCGAATGATATGGATCTCGCCTGTGTCTACGACGATTATCCCGTGATGACGCTGGTGCAACTCGCCGATCTCGGCTTCGCGCCCGATGGCGATCTGCGCGCGCTGATCGCACGCATTGCCACGCATGCGTTCCCCGTCAACACCTCGGGCGGCCAGTTGTCGGCGGGGCAAGCGGGTGCGGCGGGCGGCATGCACGGACTCGTGGAAGCCATCACGCAATTGCGGGGCGCGGCGGGCGAACGCCAGGTCGCGCGTGCGCGGCTGGCGCTGGTGAGCGGCTATGGCATGGTCGAATACCGCTACGGCATGTGCGCGAACGCGGTCGTGCTCGAAGCCGTGCAAGGCGAAGTGCACGGAGAAGCACAAGGAGAAGCACAAGGAGAAGCGCCATGACACTCGACGTATTTCGCTGCACGGCGTGCGGCACGACACTCTTTCCCGCGCGCTATCGGTGCCCCGCATGCGGCGGCGCGCAGTGGGCGACGCTGGCAGCGACGCGCGGCAAGGTCGTCGCGGCCACGACGGTGACGCATCGTGTCGGCGTCGCCGGAGCGGGTGAGGTTCATCTCGCGAGCGTCGAGACCGACGCCGGCCCGATGGTCATCGCCCGCCTCGACTCGGCCGCGCGCGAGGGCGACACCGTTTTGCTCGACATCGACGACGAACACCGTATCGTGGCGCGTACGCGCTCTGCATCGAACCCGCAAGTCCGCTAACCAGTTCAAAGGGGAAGTCGTGAGGAAGCCGTTCGCTTATACCATGTATTTCGGAATGCTTACGTTATCGGGAATCTCCGGAATCGCGCACGCGCAGAGCAGCGTGACGATCTACGGCATCATCGACGACGGTCTGACCTGGAGCAGCAATCAAGGTGGTCACAGTGCGGTTCAACTGCACAGCAGCATCTCGCAGGGCAATCGCTGGGGTCTGCGTGGCAACGAGGATCTGGGCGGCGGCACGAGCGCGATATTTCGGCTGGAAAACGGCTTCAACGTCAATACCGGTGCGATGAGCCAAGGCGGCCGCCTGTTCGGTCGACTCGCCTACGTGGGCCTCGCGAACGAGCACTACGGCACGCTCACGCTGGGCCGCCAGGGCGAGGCGATCGGCGACTATATCGGCACGCTGTCGGCCAACGGCAGTTTGCCGGGCGGCATTCTGTTTCCGCATCCGGGCGATCTCGACAACAACGGCATCGATTTTCACCTGAACAACGCGGTGCGCTACGTCACGCCGACGGTGGCCGGTTTCAGCGGCATGGCCACGTACAGCTTCGGCGGCGTGGCGGGCAATATGGCGCAGAACAGTGCGAAGTCGTTCGCGCTGCAATACATCAACGGCAGTCTGCAACTGGTGGGCGCGTTCACGTCGATCGATCATCCCGCGCAAGCCGTGCCGGAAGGCGTGTGGACCGCATCGAATACCGTGAGCGGCAATTACGGGCTCGCGGCGGGCAGCTACAAGGTGTTTGGACTTGGCGCGGCATATACGATCGGCTCGTTCAAACTCAGCGCGGACTGGACGCATACACAGTTCGCCGATCTCGATCCCACGCTCGGTGCGAAGATCGGCGGCCACGTGACTTTCAATATCGGCGAAATCGTCGTGAGCTATATGCTCACGCCGACTTTGCAGTTGGGCGCGGCTTATAGCTTCACGGAAGGCAATGTGTCCGCCACGGGGCAGGCGCCGCATTATCACGAAGCCGATGCCAGCGTGGATTATTACCTTTCGAAGAGTACCGATGTCTACGCGAGCGCAACCTATATGCGCGCGGGCGGTGGCGCGGTGGCGGATCTCGCGCCGGTTCTGTCCGCGTCGAGTTCGATTAATCAGGTGGCGTTGCGGCTGGGGATTCGCAAGCGGTTTTAAATGAAACCGCGCGTGGCACGACCGAAGCGAGCGTGCCACGCAATTTAATCAGGATGTCGAATCAATTTCACGCGATGGTGTCGACCACGCCGCCATCCACGCGCAGCGCCGCGCCCGTGGTGGCGGAAGCCTGCGTCGAGCACGCGTAGACGACCATGTTCGCTACTTCCTCCACGCTCGCGGCGCGGCGGATGATCGACGAAGCGCGATGCTGCTGCACGAACGCCGCCGCCACTTCTTCCACGGGTTTGCCGGTCTTCGCCACTTCGTCCTTCAGCATCGCTTCCACGCCTTCCGAAAGCGTCGGTCCGGGCAGCACCGAATTCACCGTCACGCCGGTGCCGGCGAGACGTTTGGCGAGCCCACGCGCAACGGCGAGTTGCGCGGTCTTGGTCATGCCGTAGTGAACCATGTCGGCGGGAATATTGAGTCCAGATTCCGACGAAATAAACACGATGCGCCCCCAGCCCTGCTTGGCCATCGCGCCCGCATACGCGCGCGAAAGACGCACGCCCGACATGACGTTGGTTTCGAAAAAGCGCAGCCACTCGCTATCGGGAATCTCGAAGAAGTCCTGCTGCTGAAATACGCCGAGATTGTTCACGAGGATGTCGACTTTCGGATGCGCGTTCACGAGCGCCTCGCAGCCCTGAGCATTCGAGAGGTCGCCGACGAAACCCTGCACCTGCGCGCCCGGCACCGCGGCGCGTACGGCGGCTTCGGCTTCGCTCACGTTGCCGGCGTGGCGGCTGCTCACGATCACGCTCGCGCCGCTCTCCGCGAGTCCTTTGGCGGTGGCGAGGCCGATGCCGGCCGCCGAGCCGGTTACGAGCGCGAGCTTTCCAGACAGGTCGATCTTCATCGTGGCTCCTTGCAATCGATGGGGGATGAACGGAACGGGCAGTGTACTGCGCGGATTTTTCGGCTGCGCTGAGGGCTTGCATTTTATTTCGATCGATATAGAATTCGTCGTTACTGTATCGATTGATATAAAACGGATTCATCCGAAAGGAAAGCAAACATGTCAGCCCAGCCCTCCACGCTCGGTGTCCGCGCGCCCGAGCGGCTCGACGCCGCGGCCCTGTTCGCAACGCTTGCGGGCCTGTGTGGCAGTTTCGTCGCCATCGGTCTCGCGCGTTTCGCGTACACGCCGCTGATTCCGCCATTGATCCAGGCGCACTGGTTCACGGCTTCGCAGGCCGTCACGCTCGGCGCGGCCAACTTCGCCGGGTATTTGCTGGGCGCGTTGCTCGGGCGGCCCATCGCGCACGCGCTCACGAACCGGCACGCGCTGCGCGTGCTCATGGCGACCGCCACGATCGCGTTTTTCGCGTGCGCGTTCCCGCTGTCCGTGGCGTGGTTTTTTGCGTGGCGACTCGCGTCCGGCGTGGCGGGCGGCGCGATCATGGTGCTGGTGGCCACGTCGATTCTTCCGCACGTGCCGCCCGCGCGCCGCGGCTTCGTGAGCGGGATGATCTTTCTCGGGCTCGGTTTGGGTATCGCCGCCTCGGGCACGCTCATTCCTTCGTTGCTGCACTATGGTTTGCGCGCGGCGTGGTTCGGGCTGGGTGTGCTCGCGTTGCTGCTCACGGCGATCAGCTGGTTCGGCTGGCCGCGCACCGACGCGCCGGTTGCTGCCGCGTCCGCGCCGGCGCATCGTGCCGCGTTGCCGGCGCAAGCAGCGTTGCGCGTGCTGTACGCGCAGTACGCGGCCAATGCGCTCGGCCTCGTGCCGGCCATGGTGCTGCTCGTCGATTATGTGGCGCGCGGGCTCGGGCGCGGTGCGTCGACGGGCGCGCATATCTGGGTGCTGTATGGCATGGCGGCCATCGCGGGGCCGATTGTTTGCGGACAACTCGCCGATCGCATCGGCTTCAAACTCGCGTGGCGTTTCGCGTTGGCGATTCAGACGTTTGCTGTCGCGTTGCTCGCCATGTCGAATCACACAGCGGCGATTTTTGTAGCCACGCTGATCCTCGGTGCGTTGACGCCGGGCGTGGTGCCGCTCGCGCTCGGCCGCATTCACGAACTGGTGCCGCACGATCATCTCGAGCAACGAGCCGCATGGAGCCGCGCCACGACGGCATTCGCACTCTTTCAGGCGCTGGGCGGCTACGGTTATTCCTTCGTCTTTTCGCACACGCACGAAAACTACGCACTGATATTCGCGTGCGGCGCGGCGGCGCTTGCACTTGCTTTTATGGCGGATCTGGCGACCCATCGTTTATCCAGACGATGATGCGCGAATAACTGCGCCGTCGATTCCATGCGCCCGCATGCTTTGAAGCATGCGGGCGTTTTTACGTGTGATTGATCGGATGAATGTGCGTGGACTTGTTTTCGCTCAGCCCGGACAACAGTGTGTTTCGTTAACGTGCATTGTCGGGTTAAACTACGACTCATAGAATCCGAGTTACACGTTGCGACGGTGCAACGATCCACAGGAGCAGCAGCATGTCCAAGCGTATTTTGATTATCGGGGCCGGTTTCGCCGGCATGTGGAGCGCACTGAGCGCGGCGCGTTTGATCGACGAAGCGGGTCGCTCGGATGTCGAAGTCGCGCTGATCGCGCCGGAGCCGCATCTGCACGTGCGTCCGCGTCTGTATGAAGAAGGGCCGGAAAACATGAAGGCGCCGCTCACGGACATCTTCCGCGAAGCGGGCGTGAAGTTCGTGCAGGGCAGTGTGGCGCGCATCGATCTCGCGGCTCATGCCGTGCATGGCGCCGGCGCGAATCAGCGCGCCTTCACGATGTCCTATGACCGGCTCGTGCTCGCCACGGGCAGCAAGCTGTTCCGCCCGGCCATCGCGGGCCTTGCGGAGCACGCGTTCAGCGTCGATCAGATCGACGAGGCGGCGGTGCTCGAAGCGCATATCCGCAACCTGGCGCAGCAGCCCGACACGCCCGCGCGCAACACGGTCGTAGTAGCGGGCGGCGGCTTTACCGGTATCGAAACGGCCGCGGAAATGCCGGCGCGTTTGCGCGCCGCGTTAGGCGAGCAGGCCAACGTGCGCGTGGTCGTCGTGGAGCGCAACGAGGCGATCGGTCCGGATCTCGGCCCGGGTCCGCGTCCGGTGATCGAGCAGGCGCTGAGCGAACTCGGTGTGCAGTGGAAACTGGGGCAAGGCGTGAGCGCGGTCGACGCACAGGGCGTGACCCTGGCCGATGGCGAGCGCATCGCGTCGAATACGGTGATCTGGACGGCGGGCGTCCGCGCGAGCGCATTGACCGAGCAGATTCCCGCGCGTCGCGACGCGGCGGGCCGCCTGTATGTGGATCGCCATCTCGCGGTCGAGGGCGTGCCGGGCGTGTATGCAACGGGCGACGTCGCGAGCGCGGCCACCGACGACGAAGGCAACCGCACGCTCATGTCGTGTCAGCACGCGATGAATCTCGGCCGCTCGGCGGGGCATAATGCCGCCGCCGATCTGCTCGGTCTCGACGCGCTGCCGTACAGCCAGCCGAAATACGTGACCTGTCTCGATCTCGGCCCGTGGGGCGCGGTCTATACGGAAGGCTGGGAGCGCGAAGTGAAGATGAGCGGCCAGGAAGCGAAGGCGCTCAAGCATCGCATCAACACGGAATGGATCTATCCGCCGCGTGCGGAGCGTGAAGAGGTGTTTGCGTCCGCCGATCCGCGCCGGATCGTGGTGGCCTGAGCCTGCTGCGCTGAATATAGGAAACGAAAAAGGCCCTTGAAAAAGGGCCTTTTTCATGATTTCCGCCAACGCGAAAATTAACGCGCGAGTGAGGTATGTATTTAAGCCCGATCGCTGCGGCGATTGGCGGCGCGGTCGGTGAACCACTCGACGACGTGATGCGCGTGGCTCGCGGGCGCCTTGGAATGCGCGCGGGAAGCGAGATCGGCTAGCGTGTGCTTTTCGAGTTCCGCGCGCATGCTGCGCTCGGCGGCCTGCATGACGGCGTGGATCGAGCAGGTTCCGCGCGTGGCCCAGGCGGGCGCCTCGCCCTCGAACAGCGCGCATTGGGAGCGTATTTCGCGGCAGTCGAACAGACGTTTGTCGCCGTCGATGGCGTCGACCACGTCTTGCACCGTGATGTGTTCCGGCGCACGCGCCAGCGCGAAGCCGCCGCGCACACCTTCCGTGGCCGAGACGATGCCCGCCTTCGACAGACGCGTGAACAGTTTGGCCGCGTAATCGACCGAGACGCCCTGCATCTCGGCGAGATCGCGCACGCTCGCCTCGCGCACGCCCGAAGGGTTGGCGAGATAGAGCAGGCAATGCAAACCGTATTCGACACCGGTGCTGATAAAAGACATGACGATACCGCGACTGACTGAATCGGAGTTACAAGATTAACACAGGCGAGCGGCGCGCGTCAGGCAGTCTTGCCAGGCAATAAACCCAGCAGCGTGAGCGCGGGCGCGACGGCATTCACGAGCCAGTCGCGCTCCGGTCGAATTCGCGCGATCACGCGCAGGCCCAGCAAGACGGCCAGCAGATGTTGTGCGGCCTCTTGCGCGCCGACTGTCTGCGCGATTTCGCCGCTGGCCTGACCGGCTTGCACGCAGCGCAGGAAGAAATCGCGGATCTGCACAATTTCGGCGGCGAGCGCGTCGCGCAGTTCTTCGTCGTCGGGCGTGGCTTCGAGGACGGAATTGACCATCAGGCAGCCGCGTTTGCCCGGATCGTCGAGCGAGCGCTGCACGGTTTCCGCGAAAAAACCGGCAATGGCGGTGCCCGGCGTGCCCGCGGCTTCGTGGCGCGCGATGCGCTCGCGCAGCGACTGCTGCAAATAGTGATCGAGCACGCGTAAAAACAGGGCGCGCTTGTCGCCGAACGCGTTATAGAGGCTCGGCTGCGTGAGTCCGGTGGCCTTGACGAGATCGCGCGTGGAAGTGGCTTCGTAGCCGCGCGACCAGAAGGCGTCGCACGCGGCGTTCAGCACGTCGGTTTCGTCGAATTCGCGAGGGCGGCCCATCGATGGCTCCGTGGCGGGGAAGCCATCATTTTAGATCAATCGATATGAAACGGGGGCTCAGCTTGGCGTGCCCATTTCCGGATCGCTGATGCTGTCCCGACCGGTTTCCACGCGGCCCGCGAAACGGCGCACGGTGGCCTCCGCGCCATTCGCGGCGCTCAGCGTGAAGTCGTACCAGCCGCCCGACGCGTCGAGCGGCCAGTTCTGCGCGACGCGCGCGCCGGGCGCGACGGTGAAAACCCACGGTCCGTCGTGCCGATAGGCGTTCGAGATCACGTTGCAGGTGGCGGGCTCGCGGCCTGCGTTGGCGATCGCGATGCCGATGCCCGTTCCGCCGCCGTTCGTCGCCACGTCATAGCTCACCTGAATTTCCACGCTCGCATCGTGTTGCGTGCGATCGACGTTGCCCGCGAAGCTGCGATGAAAGCCGTTGGGGCCGAGCACCCAGAGGTCGTAGGCGCCCGCGTCGGTGGAAACGGGCGTCCAGGTATCGGCGAGATGCTTGCCCGCTTCGACGGTATAGCGTCGCGGCGCGCGGTCGAGATGACGCTTGTCGTAGACGTGAAAGACCGCGCCCGCGCTGCCTTCGTTGCTGAAGACGAGATGCACTTCGCGATGTTTCGCATCGACGCTCGCATGCGTATGCAGCCGATACGGCAGCGCGCGCGACGGGCGGACGACGCGCGCCTGATGCGGCATCGTCTGTTCGCTTTCGGCGGGCGCGCGCACGGTTTTGAGCGCGCTTTGCTGGGCGTTGAGCGCATCGGCGGCGGCGCGCGTGGGCGCGGGAAACGTCGTGGCGGGTTGCTCGTTGGGCGTACGGAAATTGAAGGCGGAGGTCAGGTCGCCGCAAACGGCGCGCCGCCATGCGCTGATGTTCGGCTCCTGCACGCCGAAGCGCTGCTCGATGAAACGCAGCACCGACGTGTGATCGAACACCTGCGAATTGACGTAGCCGCCCGTGCTCCACGGCGAGATCACGAACATCGGCACGCGCGGGCCGGGGCCGTAGGGCTGGCCGTCGGGCGGCAGCGGCTGTTTGTCGCCGGGCGGATTCGGCACGGTGAAATAGTCGTGCTCGGTGCTGACCGTCGACTTGCCCGCATAGCCGCCGCCTTCGAGCGGCGAGGGCACGGCGGGCGGCGGCATGTGATCGAAGAAACAGTCGTTCTCGTCGTAGTTCACGAACAGCACGGTCTTGCTCCAGACCTCGGGATTCGCGGTGAGCGCGTCGAGGATCTGCTGGATGTACCACGCGCCCTGGCCCGGCGTGGAGATCGCCGGATGCTCGCAATAGGCTTGCGGCGAGACGATCCAGCTGACTTGCGGCAGCCGGTTCGCCTTGACGTCGTCCTTGAGCGCCTGCAGGAAGCCGCCGTCGGGCATCGTGTTGCCGATGCCTTTGTAGAGCGGCGATTGCGCTTCGATCTCCGGCGTCCACGGCCGGTTCGGCGAGCCTTCGATCGACTCGTGCACCTTGCGGTACGCCGCGAATCCCGCGAGCGGATTGTCGTTGTAGTTGTCGGGCTTGTTTTCGTAGACCTTCCAGCTCACGCCGGCCTGTTGCAGACGCTCGGGGTAGGTGGTCCAGGACAGGCCCTTCGCGGATTTATCGAGCCAGTCCCAGTCATTGTTGTTGACCACCGCATAAGGCGCGCCGCCGGGGCCGTTCGTGCCGGTCCACAGGAAGAGTCGATTCGAATTGGTGCCGCCGTGCAGCGAGCAATGGTAGGCGTCGCAGATCGTGAAGGCATTCGCGAGCGCGAAATGAAACGGCAGGTCGGCGGCCTGCAGATAGCCCATCGACACGTTGCCCTTCGCGCGCGGCCAGTGCGTCATGCGGCCCGCGTCCCACGCGGCGTGCGCGTCGAGCCATTCGTGCGCGCCGCCCGCGAGCAGCGCGTTGCCCTTGTTCCTGTCGAGGTAGAACGGCAGCAGCGTGCGTTCCCCGTCGCTCTGCTGCCAGACGCTCGCGTCCTGCGGCTGCGGAATCGTGATGCGGTCGCCAAAGCCGCGTACGCCAGGCAGCGTGCCGAGGTAGTGATCGAACGAGCGGTTTTCCTGCATGAAGATCACGACGTGCTCGACGTCGCGAATCGTGCCGGTAGCGTTGTGCGCGGGGATGGCGAGCGCGCGCCGGATCGCGGGCGGAAACAGGCTCAGTGCGGCGCCGGCCGCGGCGCTGCGCAGAAAGTGACGGCGGTCCTTCGAGGTCATGGTGCGGCGTGTGGTGATCGTGATGGGCGTGTGCGGGACGTGTCGCGCCTGGTTTAGCCGCCGACATCGCAAGTTTAAGCCACCGGACGGCCGACGCGGCATGCAAGCTGCTGCTAATCGGGCAGACGCGCCATCGACACGAAGGACATGAAGGACACGAAGCGCGCCATGACTGGAGGTGTGCCATGAACGATCGTTGCAAGCGTACTGAGGAACGGGCGCGCGAGGCATCGCAGCCCGCGACGCCTGAATCGCAGGAGGAGGCGCAGAGCGTGAAGCATCCGCGTCACGAAGGAGGCGAGCCGGTGGGCAGCCGCCATCCGCATGAGCCGCGTTCCGTGGGCGTGCAGGGGCATCGCGACCTCGAACGCGGTCTGGAGGATACGGACCGGAGGGGCGGCGATGCGTATCAGTCGCGCACGCAAAACGACGCGCAGGCGAACCGCAATGCGAAACCCAGGCGCGGCTGAATGCGCGTAAAAGAACCGGACGGGAGTGAAAGCGAAGACGACGCGTGCGGCAATGCGCGGCACGCGTCGTCTTCACAATCGTCAGCGTTATGTAATCAGCCGGACTTGCCGCCGCCGTCGAGCCCCGCGCCCTTGCGCCAGACTTCCTTGCCTTGCTCGGAAAGTTCGCCGCTACTGTGCGTGGCATCCGGTTGGGTGCCGTGAACGGCCATATCGCCGCCGGGCGGCTCCTGGGAAGGCTGCTTGTGCTGCTTGCGTTGCGCGACCCGGTCGTCCTGCGAGCGTCCTGCGTAGTCGGTCATGATGGCCTCCTGAGTGGCGTCGTCATGCTTCGTCATGGCGCAATGCGCGTGCCCCGCATCTCATCTGAAATCGATCAGGATGGCGAAATAACGAGGGTCAAGGCGAGGGCTCAAGGCGAGGCCACGCGGCGCAGGATATCGAGCAACTGGGATACCGCGAAGGGCTTGCGCAGGAAGCCGACCACATCGGCGTCGGCGGGCGGCGTGACGAGCGCGGAGACGAGCACGAGTGGCACGGCCGCGAGCTTGTGGTTGCGGCGCATCGCGCGCATCAACTCGAGCCCGTCCATGCGGGGCATCATGCAGTCGGAAATCACCACGTCGGGTGGGTCGGCGAGCGCGCTCTTGAGCGCGTCCGAGCCGTCGGCCGCGGTTCTGACCCGATAGCCTTCCTGCCCGACCAGCTCCTTGAGCGCATCCAGTGCGTTGCTGTCGTCGTCGACGAGTAATACGGTTGCCATACGTCGTTTACCTGTGCTGCGCGCTGCGACCGCGTCGGCGGTTCTCACATCGCGCACGCCCTTGTTGTTGCCGTGGCTGCGCCCCTGCTCCGGGCGGCCCGTTGCCGGTGACTGTCCGGCACGCCCGGCGGGCCCAGCAAGATTCGTTCCCGGTTGGCTCGAAGGTGTCGTGGTCTGTCCGCGCATAGGCTTTCTCCGCGCTCAACCGGCGCTCAGCGCGCGCGGACGGGCCTGCCGGTCATGCGAGGCGACGATCGATGCCGTCACCTCCGAAAAGCTGCCGAAGGCTTCGTCCGGCAACGCGCGCAATGCGTCGATTACGTCAGCGCGCGCGCCCGAGTGTTCGGCGCAGTCGAGCAGCGTGCCGGGATGGGCGGGAAAGGTCACGGCGTCGAGCGCGCGCTCGACGCGCAAGATCAGCGCCTCGCGAGCGACGTCCGGAATCGATGCGGGCATGGCAGTCTCCCTCAAGTTCATTTGCGCTTATTCCAGCAGACGGCGTTCCCGTCGATCCGTGCAGGCGCATCGAATTGCGGCGGGTCATGCCGAATAAAAGCTTGTCCGCGTTGAATATTGACGGCGGCGACTAAAAACCATGCAAGCTTTATGCAATTCGTGCCCTAAACTGACGTGTCCCTTTATCGATCAACACGCCAGTAGCGGCCGCGCGCAGTCCATGCTCAATCCGGTCAATATTCTTCTCGTCACGGTGCTTTCGAGCATTATGAGTCTCGCGATTCTCGGTTCGCTGCGGCCCGCGGGCATTCCGGGCGTGAGCCGCTGGATCGGCGCGTATGTGATGGCGAGCATCGCGATCGTGCTCGCGGGCATGCAGCGCATGGGCATGCCGTTCCTCACGGTGCTCGTATCGAACACGCTGCTCGCGATTGCCGTCACGCGTGCGCTCGAAGGCTGCCGCGAGTTTTTCGGCCTTGCGCCGCGCGTGCCGCTCGCGTGGGCGGGATGTGCGGCCGTGGCGGCGGGCATCGCGTGGTGGTACTGGGTGGAACCGGATCTCGGCGCGCGCATTGCGCTCATATCGATGTTTCATGCGTCGATTTATGGCGCGATCGGCTGGCTCGCGCTGCACGGCCGGCCGTCGGGACGGCCGCGCTACAGCTATCGCTTTGTTACGTGGTCGGCATGGCTGGGCGCGCTGGCGCATGGCATGCGCGGCATCATCTACGGCTGCGGATTCGTGCATCAGACCACGCTGCTCGATTCCACGCCGTTCAACGTCGCGTATCTGGCGCTCGGCATTCTGGTGTTGCCCGCGTTGTCGATCGGCATGGTGCTGCTCGCGCACGACCGCATGGCGGAGCGGCTTGAACGGCTCGCCAATCGCGACGAACTGACCGGCGCGCTCACGCGCCGCGCCTTCGTGACGCAAGCCGACGCCTTGCTCGGCGCCGCGCGCGCGGCCCGCGTGCCGCTCGCGCTCGCGATCATCGACATCGATCACTTCAAGGCCGTCAACGATCTGTATGGTCACGCAGCGGGCGACCGCGTGCTGGCGCATTTCGGGCGCGTGATGGCGGCGGGTGTGCGCGAAACCGATTTATTCGGACGGCTCGGCGGCGAGGAATTCGCGCTGCTGTTTCCGGCGACGGTGCGCGAACACGCCGCCGCGCGCGTCGACGCGCTGCGCGTGGCCGCGCTTTCGGTCCGCCGCACGGCGGATCATGCCGCGCCGGTTCACAACATGCCCGGTGTCGACGCCGTGCAACCGGTGCACGACGGTTTGACGTTCAGCGCGGGCGTGGACGCGCTTGATGACGGCGACACCTTGACTTCGCTGATGGCGCGCGCCGACGCGGCGCTCTACGAAGCGAAAATGCGCGGACGCAACCAGGTCGTGAGCGCACGCGCCGCCGTGCCGCGCGACGCCATTTCCGCCGCCGACGACACGAAAATTTCATAACGGCATCGGCAAGATTATTTTTTGCCGTATCGCCCATGCCTGCGTCCCGAATGACGAATTATTTCGTCACTGCGTTTTTCTTTTTCTTTCCCCCATTCGATTGTTGCAGTTTTTTATCTGCCGACAGCAGGTAATTCATGCCGCCCGCATGAAATTTTTGCTGTCGAGATGATGTTTCGACGATGGCAAAACCATTTCGGAATGCAAAGCGCATCGAAGCCCGTGAAATGCATCACACCGCTGTTTTTAAAGGATAATTATCGAAGGTGCGATAAACGTTCCTCGCAACGTTTGTTCCAGCTTGCGGTGCGCCATCGTGCGCGCGCCGTGCGGAACGGCACCCCATTCATCGGGCGAGCGTCTTTTCAATGAACCCGTGGCGGTCGCGCGTAGCGTCCGTCGCGCGGGTGTCGGGACGCTCGTTCAAGGCGTAAAGCGCCCGTATCCGCCTTTCAATTCGCAGCCGTTTGCGCGCGTCCGGGGGGATGCGTGGCGCGTCGACGGGAGGTCGCGCCACGGGGAGATCAGCGCACCATCGCAGCGCGCCGCGTGCACGTTTGCCCGTGCCTGCCCGCGGCTGCTCGTGTCCGTTTTGCGTGCATGAGGCGCAGCCGCCACGCGCTGTCCGTGCGCACACGTTTGCGCCCGCCGCGCGCCCTCGTCGCCACGCGCGCGCCAGCCTTCTTATTCGCCATTCATTACCAGCCTGTTGCCTGGATGTCTCGCCATGCCGTTGTGCGCGTGGTGTCCAGGCTCGGGTGTATCACCGGCCAGCTATCGCAGTCGATCTCGACCGAGAAGTCGTTCGCGGGGGGCGGCCATCCACCACCAAGGAGCCTGAGATGAAAGCAGTGAATAACACGAATAACAACTGGCGTGACGCACACAACAACGACGCGGGCCTGCCCGCGTTTCTCGCGGCGCGCGTCGACCGCTATTACGAGGCGCGCGTGCAGCAGACGTGGGCGGGCGGCCACATCATGATGGGCCGCGAGCCGGACGCGCAGGCGCTGCATCTGTCGAGCAACGACTATCTGTCGATCGCGCGCCATCCGGAGATTCTCGACGCGATGTGCACAAGCATCCGTTCGGACGGTAACGGTCTGCTGATGTCGGGCATTTTTCTGCACGGCGACGCGTGCCCGCAATTGCTGCTCGAAGACCGTTTCGCGCGCTATATGGGTACGGAAGCGAGCGTGCTGTGTCAGTCCGGCTTCGCGGCGAATACGGGGCTGATCCAGTCGATCGCCAATGCGCAGACGCCGGTGTACGTCGACATGATGGCGCATATGTCGCTGTGGGAAGGCATTCGCAGCGCGGGCGCGAAGCCGATCAGCTTCATGCATAACGACGCCGAGCATCTGGAGCAGCGCATTCGCCGTTACGGGCCGGGGATTGTGATGGTCGATTCCGTGTACAGCACGAACGGCAGTGTCTGTCCGTTGCAGGCTTTCGCCGACGTATGCGCCACGCACGATTGCGTGTTCGTGGTCGACGAGTCGCATTCGCTCGGCACGCACGGGCCGCATGGCGCGGGCCTCGTGGCGGAACTGGGTCTCGGCGATCGCGTGCATTTTCGCACCGCGAGTCTGGCGAAAGCGTTTGCGGGGCGCGCCGGCATCATCAGTTGCTCGCGGCGCTTTCAGGAGTATTTCAAGTTCGAGGCGCTGCCGGCCATTTTCAGCTCGACCCTGCTGCCGCACGAAACCGCGGGTCTTGCCGCCACGCTCGACGTCATCGAGCGCGACGACTGGCGCCGCACGCGTCTCGCGTCGAATGCGGCTTACGTGCGGTCGAGTCTGGCCGGCTTCGGCTACAACCTCAACGGCAGCGAAACGCAGATCGTCGCGCTCGAAGCGGGGCCGGAAACGCAGACCATCGTGCTGCGCGATGCGCTGGAGGCGCGCGGTATTTTCGGCTCGGTGTTTTGCGCGCCCGCCACGGCGCAGAATCGCTCGCTGATTCGCCTGTCGATCAACGCGGCCATGAGCGATGCGGATCTCGAACGGCTCGTGGAGGCGTGCAAGGCGATACGCGACGAAGTGCAGATGTGGAACTGGCCGTCGACGCGGCGTCTGCTGGAGCGTGGCGAAGGCCGTTCGCGCACGCGTCAGGCTCCCGCGCTGATCGAGTTGCCGGAAGCGGCGTGATGCAGCCGCAGGCGCGTTAGGGATCTACCGCGTTAAAACCGGCGTGGGGCGTTCAGTGCGTGCCCCACGCCGCCTGGATTTCGCGGTCGAGGCGCTGTAGATAGCCGTCGTACGGCGCGATGCCGTCGAGCGTGAGCCCGGGCGGCTGCTTGACGATGGAATAGACGTAGCGGCGCTCGCCTTCGAATACCGATGCGGGATGCATGTAGAGCCGCCAGTCCGCGCATTGCGCCGGATAGTAGCCTTCGGTGCGCCAGAAGTAGGGCACGCTGCCGTGGCTGTCGAGTTCGGCGAGGAAATTGGCGGGCGCGCTTTGTTCGACGGCGATCTCGCGCACGCCGCGCAGCGATTCCTCGGTATGGATGATGAGCAGATAGGCCGTGCCTTCCGCGTCGAACATCAGGAGGCCGTGCGGCTGCCATGAAAGATAATGCTCGACAATGCCGAGCGAATGAAAAATGCCTTGTACATGCGTGGCGAGCGCGCCGTCCTTGAGAAACGCATATTCCGACACCGCGAGCGCATCGAGCACGCTGCCGCTGGTTTTATCGAAATGCGCGAGCTGCATGTCGTGAATCGCCTGATTCAGAGTTTCTACTGCATCGGCTTCATGCTTGCGAATAAAGCGATCAATCAGCCCTTCGTTGAAACTTTTCACCGCCACGTGTTCGTCGGCCTTGCCCGTGAGCATGATTTTCTTGATCGCGGGATTCGTGAGGCGGCGGCAGAATTCAATACCGTTGAGTTCAGGCATATCGTAATCCACCACCACGACCGAAATGGATTCGAAACGCGCCGGCCGGTTCACGAGGCTGCGAATGGCGTCCACGCGCATGGCGATTACCTGATGCGCATCGTTTTCCTCGGTGCGGTCGAGATAGGGGCTGAAGATGGGCGAGACGGGATGATCCTGCGCCGCGCGCGCGTTGAGATACTTCAGGCCCTCGCCGGGCGAGCTGAACATCCGGAACGCCAGCTCCGGGTCGAGTTGCAGGCTCAGATTCGAAAGGAATGCCGCACTGTCGTCGACGAAGGCGACCGTGGTTGGCCAGGAAAATGGCTGAATGGCTTTCGTCATGGCGTTGGGAATGTCAAAACGAACTCGGTATATTGGCCTTTGACTGAAGAGCAGGTAATCGCTCCCCCCATCGCTTGCATGACATCGCGGCAAAATGCCAGGCCGATTCCCGCGCCGAGCGATACGTCATCGGTGATGGTGCTTGAAGTATAAAAGCGGGTAAAGATGTGCGGCAAGGCTTCGGATGAAATACCCGTTCCGGTATCGCTGAAAATCAAGCGGTTGGCACGTTTTCCTGATTCAAGACGAATAGAAATATGCGCGCCTTCGATACTGCCCATATGGCGGAAGGCGTTCTTGATCAGATTGAACAGCACGTGTACGGTGAGCATTTCCGATCCGGTGAATTCGAAATCGAGCCGCAGATTGCAATGCACGCGCGCGCGGTCGCCTTCGCGAAACGGATAGCGCGCCAATGCCGTTTCCACGCAATGCGCGATCGAACACGGACTTGCGTTTTGCATCGGTCCGCCGGTAAAGCGCGCGGTGGCCAGCAGCATGTCGATGATGGCGTTCGAATGCAGCGCTTCCTGCTCGATGCGGCCGACCACGCCTTGCATCGAATGTAGATGCGCGACGCGTATTTTGGGCACCGGCAGACTGTTGCGCTGGGCCAGCAGATAGGTGTCGAGCAGTGCGGGCAAATAGCGCATGAGGCCGGCCGCGCCCACGCGAATGGCGACGAGCGGCGTGCGCAACTCGTGCGCGACGCTGCCTGCCGTGGCCAGCATGGCGCGCTCCTGTTCGATCTGGATGCGGTCCTGATCGTAATTGGCAATCGCGCCGATCGCCACGGCGAACGAGAAAATCGCCAGATGGGTGAGGTAAATGCCGCTCAGCGAGAAGCTGTCGCTCGTGACCGTATAGGCGAGCAGCGCCAGCCCGATGCCGACGAGAAACTGCAGCACGAGCATCAGCCAGTCGAGCAGCAGCACCATGACGAAGGCGGCGATCAACGCGCTTTCCACCCACACTTCATTACCGTTGTTCTTGAACAGCATGAAAGTGAAGAAGAACGGCAATCCGTAGAGGGTGCAGAAATACCAGTACCACGGCAGGTATTTCTTTATCGCGGCGGGCCAGCGATCCGGAAACAGAAATGGCGCGAACAGTGCGGAACCAATCAGACGCAGCGTAAGATTTTCATACGGCTGCGGAAACAGGACTTTCCAGACATAGTAATAAAGCGGGAAGCCGAGGGTGGCGACCACGGCGAACGGCCGCATGCGCCGCTTCACGTATTGCATGTTGCGCAGCGCGGGTGCGAAGGCGTGCGCCATGAACGCCCTCAGCGCAGCCCATTCGCGCCGCGCGCGCAGCGAGATTCTCGATACGTTCATCAGGGTGGAGTCGCTCATCGTTGGGTACCGGACCGCCGGCTGCGCGGCTGTGCGTGTGCACACGTTGCGGCGTGTTGCAGCGCCGCGCGCCGTGCCCCGCGTCCCCGTGGCGGTCAGGCGGCGCTCGCGGCCAGAGCAAACGATACCATCATTGCGATGCGCCGTTCTGGCTGTGCGGGGTCCGAACAGTTGGCGTTCAACGGATGGCTTTGCGCGGTGTAAGCATTCGATGCTGGGCGCATCGTTTTGCAGCGCCGTGGTGCATGAATAGCCGGCCGCAGCCGTGCGATGAGATTGAGCGCGTTGTTCAGCTGTTATTCAGCGTGTTATTCAGCGCCCATGTGGATACGCACGAAGCGCTCGATGGCGTCGTCGAGCGTGGCGCGGGCATCGCGATGAGGAGAATGGCCGCCCGAGTCGAGTGTCAGCACCTCGGCGTGCGCTACGGCCTCGCCAATCGCTTCGATTTGTGCGAGCGTGCCGTACTGATCGTCGCGCGCCTGTATGGCGAGCAATGGCACGGTGATGGATGCGATGGTCTCGACGATATTCCACGTGCGAAATGCCGGATCGAGCCAGATGTCATTCCAGCCATAGAACGCCGAATCCACATCGTCGTGATAGCGCGCGAGCTTCGCACGCAGAGTCGATTGTGAATCGGTCGCTTCGTAGGCACGTTTCGTTTCGGCGATGCTCGTGACCGAAATCGTTTCCACGAATACATGCGGAGCGATCACGACCGCGCCTGCGAGCGCACGCGGATAACACGCCGCGTAGAGCAGCGCGATCGAGGCCCCGTCGCTGTGCCCGATGAGCCACATTCGCGCGCGTTCGGCTTCGCTCACGCCAAGCGTGTCGAGCAGTGCGGGCAACACGTCCCGCGCCTGCTCCGACATGAAATCGACGGGCCATTTTTCTGCGGGCGCGCGCGGCGTGGAGCGGCCATAACCGGGTCGCGAATACAGCAGCCCGCGCAGACCGAGACGTTCGCAGAGTTCGTGTGGCCAGTCTTTCCACATCGCGATCGAGCCGAGTCCTTCGTGCAGAAACACGGCGAGCGGCGCATGCGGATCGCGCACGCCGACCCGGCGATATTCGATGGTCAGCGTGCCGCGTCGGGCGGCAAGGTTGGCGCTGGCGGGCAAGACGGCGAATTCGCTGCTGTTCATGAGTTCAAGGCGGAGCGTGAAATTGTTCGCGCAGACGGAAGCGCTGGATTTTACCGGTCGCGGTCTTCGGCAAATCGTCGACGAAGAGAATATCGCGCGGCGTTTTATGGGGCGCCAGACGTGTTTTCACGAAGGCCTTGAGCGTCGCGGTCATGGCTTCGGTTTCGGCGCATTCCGCGCGCCGCCCGCGTTTGAGTACGATGAAGGCGCAGGTTTTCACGAGCCCGTTCTGTTCGACGCCGATCACCGCCGCTTCGAGCACCGCTTCGTGCTGCACGAGTACCATTTCCACTTCGATCGGCGAAACGTATTGACCGCTGACCTTGAGCATGTCGTCGCTGCGGCCCGCGTAGACGTAGCAGCCGCCCGGCAGGCGCCGGTATTTGTCGCCGCTGCGGACCCAGTCGCCGAGAAAGGTCGCGCGGGTTTTCTCGCGATTGTTCCAGTACATCAGCGCGGCGCTCGGGCCGCGAATATAAAGGTCGCCGATTTCGCCATCGGCGACGAGCTGGCCGGTTTCGTCGCGCAACTCGATGTCGTAGCCGGGTACAGGGCGGCCCGTGGTGCCGTATTCGACTTCGCCGGGACGATTCGACAGAAAGATATGCAGCATTTCCGTGGAGCCCAGTCCGTCGAGAATATCGCTGCCGAAATGCTGGTGAAAAAGCTCGCCGATTTCGCGTGGCAACGCTTCGCCGGCCGACGTGCAGATACGCAGCGCGACCTCCGCGCGTGCGGGCAAACCGGGCGAGGCCATCATGCTGGCGTAGAGCGTGGGCACGCCGTAAAAGACCGTGGGGCGATGCTGCACGAGACGTGCGAAGACCGCGTCGGCGGTCGGGCGCTCGGCCATCAACACGGTGGTCGCGCCGACCGAAAGCGGAAATGAAAGGCCATTGCCGAGTCCATACGCGAAAAAGAGTTTGGCTGCTGAAAATACAATATCGGTTTCGCGGATGCCGAGTATCGGCTTTGCGTAGGTTTCAACGGTCCAGTAAAGATTCGCGTGCGTATGGACGGTGCCTTTCGGTTTGCCGGTCGAGCCCGACGAATAGAGCCAGAAAGCGATATCGTCGGCGTGGGTGGGTGCGATGCGAGTGAGCGGTGGCGAGGCGTCGATGAGCGCGTTCAGTGCATGATCGACGTGCTGATCCGTGAGCGGATGCGAAACGATCAGCGTGCAATCCGTGCAGCCCGCCTGTTCGAGTGCGGTCGTCACGGCGGGCAGCACCGCACCCGATGCGATCACGACACGCGCGCGGCTATGCGTGAGCATATAGGCGTAGTCGGCGGCAGTGAGCAGCGTGTTGACGATCACGGGCACCACGCCCGCAAGCAGTGCGCCGAGAAAGGCCACGGGCAATTCCACGGTGTCGAGCATCACGAGCAGGATGCGTTGCTCGGCATGCGCGCCCAGCGTGCGCAACGCGCCAGCGAAGCGGCGCGCGCGTGTTTCGAGTTCACCGTAAGCGAGCGTGGCGTCGTCGTCGATATAAGCGGTTTTATTGGCGCGCGAGGCATTCAATGCGAAGAGATGCGCGGCGAAATTGAATTGCGTGGGCGGGGGAACGATCGATGCGGTTGCCCGTGCCGGTGACGCGGCGCTTTCGAATGACGCTGCCTGAGTGTCCACGATGCTGTCTCCGCTCTGTCCGGCTCGATTGCGCGTCGCCGCTGGCCGGTGGTGCTATCGGTCGTTATATTGGTGTGGATTGCTAACTATTGCTTTGGCTTCCGTGCGGATTTTTCGTGTGTCGGCCGTTTCGATGCTGCCGCTCGCATCGTTCCGCACGTTGCTCGGTCGGTCAACTCGATGTGCATAATTTTGCATGAAATCGCGCTGACGCTCGCCCGGGACGATCTGTCCGAGCCACCAGACTATCGCCGCGGAGCCATTTGGCGGAAAATTAGCCGGTAGCAAAGTCTGTGTCAAGCACTATAGTACATAAAATCGCGCTGAGAGGTTCTGAAGATGAAGCAAACATACGTTGCCGAACCGCAGGCGGACGAGGCCGCCGAGGTTGCCGAGGCGCAGGAGGGCGCGCGCGGCGAACGGGCGGAACGCGATCCGTTTCTCACGGCGATGGGCGAGCGCGTGCGCATGCTGCGCGCGCGCCGTGGCATGACGCGCAAGGCGCTGGCGGCGGAAACCGGCTTGTCCGAGCGTCACCTCGCGAATCTGGAGTCGGGCGTGGGCAACGCCTCCGTGCTGGTGCTGCGCCAGATCGCGCTCACGCTCAATTGCTCGCTCGCCGAAGTGACCGGCGACGTCACCACGTCGTCGGCGGAATGGCTTTTGATTCGCGAACTGCTGCAAGGACGCGACCCGGCCGCGCTGCATCGCGCGCGCGTCGCGCTCGCGGAGATGTTTGCGCAGGCGCCCGCCGACCCGCATCGCAATGAACGTATCGCGCTGATCGGCCTGCGCGGCGCGGGCAAATCCACGCTCGGCCGCATGCTCGCGCAGGAGCGCAAGGTGCCGTTCGTCGAACTCACGCGCGTGATCGAGCAGATGGCGGGCTGCCCGCCGTCGGAAATCCATTCGCTCTATGGCGCGAGTGCGTACCGACGTTACGAGCAGCGCGCGCTCGAGGCGGTGATCGCGGAGCATCCGCGCGCGGTGATCGCTTCGCCCGGCGGCCTCGTTTCCGAGCCCGCGACTTTCAACGCGTTGCTCGCGCATTGCTTCACGGTCTGGCTGCAGGCCGCGCCCGAGGACCACATGCGTCGCGTGGTGGCGCAAGGCGACCTGCGTCCGATGTCGGGCCACGCGGGTAACAACGAGGCGATGGACGATCTCAAGCGTATTCTCGCGGGCCGCGCCGAGTTGTATGGACGCGCGGACATGAGCTTCGACACCAGCGAACGCACGCTGGCCGATGCCTATCTGCAACTGCGCGACCGGTTGGCGGCGCGGTTGGGTGCGGAGTTGCCGGTGCGCGTCGATTGAAGGATTGAGTGGCGCTGTCGCGCGGCGCGCACGAGCTGCGTATTCATCCTGCATTGTAGTTCATGGTTTACCCATCGTGGCGTCTTAATATGCAGTAAAGTGCTTTACTTGGGTGGGGTGTTGCACTATCGTTCATTGAAACGATGAGGCAAATACCCCAGGAGACGCCCATGGCTGCCGCCGAAACCGTCCTCGCCCCGCAAGACGCCGCGCTCCCTGCGCGAGTCGATTACCGGACCGATCCCTCGCAGTATCGACACTGGACGCTCACATTCGACGGCGCGATTGCCACGCTCGGCCTTGATATTGCCGAAGACGGCGGCATTCGCGACGGCTACAAGCTCAAACTCAATTCCTATGATCTGGGTGTCGATATCGAATTGCACGACGCGCTCCAGCGCATCCGTTTCGAGCATCCCGAAGTGCGTACGGTGGTGCTCACAAGCCTGAAAGAGCGCGTGTTCTGCTCGGGCGCGAATATCTTCATGCTCGGCCTTTCATCGCATGCGTGGAAGGTCAACTTCTGCAAGTTCACGAACGAAACGCGCAACGGCATGGAAGATGCGTCGCGCCATTCGGGCCTTAAATTCATTGCGGCGGTGAATGGCGCGTGTGCGGGCGGTGGTTATGAACTCGCGCTCGCCTGCGACGAGATCCTGCTCGTGGATGATCGCTCGTCGACGGTCGCGCTGCCTGAGGTGCCGCTGCTGGGCGTGCTGCCCGGCACGGGCGGCCTCACGCGTCTCACCGACAAGCGCAAGGTGCGCCATGATCGCGCGGATATCTTCTGCACGGTGGTGGAAGGCATTCGCGGCGAGCGTGCGAAAGCGTGGCGTCTCGTCGACGATGTCGTGAAGCCGAACCAGTTTCGCCAGGCCGTGCAGGCGCGCGCGCTCGAACTGGCCGCAACGAGTGATCGTCCCGTGGATGCCGAGGGCGTCGCGCTGACGCGTGTGGCGCGCGTCGAGCACGAGAACGGCTTGAGTTATGCCTGTCTCGACGTGACGATCGATCGCGCGAAACGCACGGCGACCTTCACGGCGAAAGCGCCGGTTGAGCCGCTGCCAGAAGGCATCGATGCGATCGTGGCGGCCGGTGCGGCCTGGTGGCCGCTTCAATTCGCGCGCGAACTGGACGACGCAATCCTGTCGATGCGTAGCAACGAACTCGACGTCGGCACGTGGCTGCTCAAGACCGAAGGCGATGCGCGCGCCGTGCTGGCCGCCGACGCCGCGCTGCTGGCCCATCGCGATCATTGGTTCGTGCGCGAAACCATCGGCATGTTGCGCAGAACGCTGGCGCGCCTCGACGTGTCGTCGCGTTCGCTGTTCGCGCTGATCGAACCGGGATCGTGTTTCGCGGGCACCTTCGCGGAATTCGCTTTTGCCGCCGACCGGACCTATATGGCGGCGCTGCCGTCGAACGAAGACGAAGAGCCAGTTATTACGGTATCCGAAACAAATTTCGGACTCTATCCGATGATTACGCATGAGTCGCGGCTCGCGCGGCGTTTCTACGGCGAAGCGGAATCGCTCGATGCGGTGCGCGAAAAGATCGGCCAACCGGTCAATCCCGCGGACGCCGAGCGGCTCGGGATTGTGACCGCCGCGCCGGACGATATCGACTGGGCCGACGAAATTCGTATCGCACTGGAAGAACGCGCGGCGATGTCGCCCGATGCGCTCACGGGACTCGAAGCCAATCTGCGCTTCAACGGACCGGAGACGATGGAAACACGCATCTTTGGCCGCCTCTCCGCATGGCAGAACTGGATCTTCAATCGCCCGAATGCGGTGGGCGAAAAGGGCGCGCTCAAGGTGTACGGCAAGGGCAGCAAGGCGCAGTTCGATGCGTCGCGCGTTTGATTCGTGTTTGACATGCGCGTGATTCGTCTTCTATTCACGCCCGATTCGAAACAGATCGCCGCAAGGAACCGATATGTCCACCATTAACTACAGCGAAAAGATTCCGAACAATGTCAATCTCGCCGACGACCGCACGCTTCGGCGCGCGCTCGAACAATGGCAGCCGAATTTTCTTTCGTGGTGGGGCGACATGGGGCCGGACGGGTCACACGGTTTCGACGTGTATCTGCGCACGGCCGTGAGTGTGGATGCGGGCGGCTGGGCGCATTTCGATCATGTGAAAATGCCCGATTATCGTTGGGGTATTTTTCTCACGCCGGGCGAAGCGGATCGCAAGATTCATTTCGGCGCGCACAAGGGCGAGCCCGCGTGGCAGGAGGTGCCGGGCGAGCATCGCGCGAACCTGCGCCGCATTATCGTCACGCAGGGCGATACGGAGCCGGCTTCGGTCGAGCAGCAGCGTCATCTGGGCCTGACTGCGCCGTCGATGTACGACCTGCGGAACCTGTTTCAGGTGAACGTGGAGGAAGGACGGCATCTGTGGGCGATGGTGTATCTGCTGCATCGCTACTTTGGTCGCGATGGTCGTGAGGAAGCCGAAGCATTGCTGGAGCGCCGTTCGGGCGACGACGACAATCCGCGCATTCTGGGCGCATTCAATGAGCGAACGCCCGACTGGCTGGCGTTTTTCATGTTCACGTATTTCACTGACCGCGACGGTAAATTCCAGCTTTCCGCACTCGCGGAATCGGGATTCGATCCGCTCGCGCGCACCACGAAATTCATGCTGACCGAAGAAGCGCATCACATGTTCGTCGGCGAATCGGGCGTGTCGCGCGTGGTGCAGCGCACGGCGCAGGCAATCAACGAACTGGGCACCGACGACGCGGCGCGTCTGCGAGCGGCGGGTGTGATCGACCTCGATACGATCCAGCGGTATCTGAACTTCCATTATTCGGTGACGATCGACCTGTTCGGCGCCGATCATTCGTCGAATGCCGCGACGTTCTACAGCTCCGGTCTCAAGGGCCGCTACGAGGAAACGAAGCGCGACGACGATCACCGTCTCGAAGGCCAGCATTATCGTCTGCTCGAGGTTCAGGAGGGAAAGCTCGTCGAGCGCGAGGTGCCGATGCTCAACGCCATGAATGAAGTGCTGCGCGACGATTACATCAAGGACTCGGTGGCGGGCGTGAATCGCTGGAACAAGGTGCTGGAAAAGGCGGGTATCGGCTTTCGCCTGAGCGTGCCGCACAAAGCGTTCAATCGGCAGATCGGCACATTCGCTGGCTTGCGCGTGGCGCCCGACGGCCGCGTGATCGACGAGGCGCAATGGGCGGCGAACGAGGCGAACTGGCTGCCCACGGCGGAGGATCGCGCGTATGTGGCTTCGTTGATGGGCCGCGTGGTGGAGCCCGGCAAATTCGCTAACTGGATCGCGCCGCCTGCAATGGGCATCAATCGACAGCCCGTCGATTTCGAGTACGTGCGCTTCAACTGAAAGATGGCGTGGCAGGCAGGGAGACAATCATGAACGGACCGGTTCCCGTGGACATCGTCAGGCAGCATCTGATCGATCCCGAGATCTGCATTCGCTGCAATACCTGCGAAGAAACCTGTCCGATCGATGCGATTACGCACGACGGTACGAATTACGTGGTGAAGGCCGAGGTCTGTAACGGCTGCATGGCGTGCGTGCCGCCGTGCCCGACGGGCGCAATCGATAATTGGCGCAACGTGTTCAAGGCGAACGCGTATACCGTCGACGAGCAATATTCGTGGGACGAATTGCCTGCGCAGAATCCCACGGTCAGCGCGTCCGCGTCGGCGTCGCCGGACCATGCGGCACGAGACCTTGTGGATGAAGCATCCGCGGCGCTGCCTGCCAGTTCGGATTTCGTGCGCGGTTCGACCGTGCCGCCGTGGTCGGCGGCGCGTCCTTATGTAAATCTCTACACGCACAAGGCGCCGACGACCGCGACCGTGGTCGGCAACTATCGTCTCACCGACGACTCCACGCCGGGCGATATTCATCACATCGTGCTCGATTTCGGCGCGCTGCCGTTTCCGGTGCTCGAAGGCCAGTCGATCGGCATTCTGCCGCCCGGTTCGAACGCCGATGGCCGCGCGCATCACGCGCGCCAGTATTCGATCGCAAGTCCGCGCGACGGCGAGCGGCCCGGCTACAACAACGTCTCGCTCACCGTGAAGCGCGTGACGCACGATCACGCTGGAAATGCCGCGCGCGGCGTGTGCTCGAATTATCTCTGCGATTTGAAAAAGGGCGAGGTGGTGAGCGTCATCGGGCCATTCGGCAATACCTTCCTGATGCCGAATCATCCTAACTCGCATTTGCTGATGATTTGTACCGGCACCGGTTCTGCGCCGATGCGCGCGATGACGGAGTATCGCCGCCGCGGCCGGCTCAAGGGCGCGACCGGAAAACTGATGCTGTTCTTCGGCGCGCGCACCCAGGCGGAATTGCCTTACTTCGGCCCGCTGATGAATTTGCCGAAGGATTTCATCGATACGAATCTGGCTTTTTCGCGCACGCCTGGCCAACCGAGACGCTATGTGCAGGACGCCATGCGCGAACGGGCGACCGACGTCGCGCCGCTGCTCGCGGACGGCAATACGCATGTTTATGTCTGCGGACTCAAGGGCATGGAAGACGGCGTGTTGCAGGCGCTCGCCGAGATCGCGGAGGCGCATGGCATCGGTTGGGAGCGTTTGTGGGAGCGGCTCAAGCGGGAAGGGCGGCTGCACCTCGAAACGTATTGACGGATTGGAGGGCGGTTGCCGCCTGGAATGGAGCATCGGTTCAGGTCGAAAACGATTTGTGCACGATCGTTCGCAACGCGGTAGGATGTCGGGACGGCGGCGTGCGCATCGCATTGCGCAATGAATGCAATACGTCAGGCGCGCGCCGTCCACTTTTTTGGGCACATCTGTGCATACGCACGCATAAGCTCGCGCAACCCGACGGAGACCGGACTGCCATGAACCTCGTTGCTGAATTGCCCGCCGACCTGAGCGGCCTCGAACAACTCCAGCGCATGCTCGCGAGCGGGCGCAGCGCGCCCATCGGTGAAACGCTCGGCTTCAGGCTTGTCGAAGTCGACGAAGGCCGCGTGGTGTTCGAAGGCGTGCCGGGACTGCACGCGTACAACCCCATCGGCACGGTGCACGGCGGCTACGCGGCCACGCTGCTCGATTCCGCTTGCGGTTGCGCGGCGCATTCGCGCCTCGCGCCGAATCAGGGCTATACCACGCTCGAACTCAAGGTGGCGTACCACCGCCCCATGACCGCAAACACAGGCCCGGTGCGCGCGGAAGGGCGCGTGCTGAGCATCGGCCGCCGCGCGGCCTTCGCGGAGGCGTCGATTACCGATGCGGCCGGCAAGCTCTACGCATCGGCGACCTCGACGCTGCTTGTTTTCGAACGTGAAACGCCGAAGGACTGATGTCACGCGGATAAAGACGGGCACGGCATTCGCTCATTGCGGATTTCAAGGGAACCAACACGGCCTCGCGGCTGCCACATGATCAGCGAGGGCCGTGCAGGCGCACGGTTTCCCAACCGCGAGGAGACAGCATGGACGCCGTGCATTCCTTCCTGCGTTCGCGCAGACGCTTTGTCGCCGGGCTGGGCGCCGCGGTTTATAGCGCGGCTTTCCCCGCTTTGCTGTCCGCCAATGCGGCGCACGCAGCAAGCGCTGCGAATCCGGCGGATGCAAAACAGCCCGCGCCCACTGGTGCGAAACTCGAAACAGTCGCGACCTTCGGTGACGATTTTCGTCTCGTCGGTATTGGTGTGTCGAAAGCGGGGCGCGTCTTTGCGACTGCGCCGTCCTCGGTGCATCGCTCGCGTTTCAGTGTTGTCGAAGTCGATCTGCGCAGCGGCAGTCTGCTGCCGTTTCCCGACACGCGCTGGAACACGTACCAGCCGAATCGCCCGGGTGAGCGTCAGTGGATTTCCGCGCAGGCGCTCTGGGTGGATGAGCGCGATCGCCTGTGGGTGCTCGATTCGTCGCTGCCCTCGGTCGATCAGCGCCTGCAACCGCCCAAACTCGTGCAGTTCGATATCGGCAAGGCCACGCCTGTGCGCACGTATACGTTCGAGTCGGCCATCACGCCCGCCGATTCGATCAACGACGTGCGCATCGATCTGCAGCATGGCTACGCGTTCATCAGCAACGCGGGCAATCGCGGCGGCGTGGTGGTTGCGCGATTGAGCGATGGACGCGCGCGCCTCGTGCTCGCGGGCGACCGGTCCAGCGTGTCCGATCCGCAGCAGCATCTGATGTTCGGCGACCGCGTGGCGCGCAAGCTCGACGGCCAGGTGCTCGTGCTGCAAACCGACGGCATCGCGCTGTCGCCGCAGCGCGACTGGCTCTATTACCGCCCGCTCACCGATCATCACTATTGGCGCGCGCCGATTGAAGCGCTCATCGACGAATCGCTCTCGCCGCAAGCGCTCGCGAAGCGCGTGCAATATCTCGGCGATTACGCGCTCACCGGTGGTCTGCTAATGGGCGCGGACGGCACGCTCTACGGCGGCGACCTCGAAAAGCGCACGGTGGTGGCGCTCACGCTCGTCGCGCGCAACGGCAAGCCGGCCTTTACTCAACGCACGCTCGTCGATGAACCCGGCAAGGTGTCATGGGCCGATGGATTCGCACTTCAGAACGATTATCTGTATTTCGCGGATTCACATCTGCACGAATTGAACTTTTCGAATGGCTATCCGCGCAAAGGGCGCTTCGCGATTTTTCGCGTGAAGCTGCCGCCGCAGCCGCCTGGCTTGTTCGCAGGCTGATGCGGCCGCGCAGAGGACGTGAGCGGGACACTCAAAGCGCGCCGTGCGCCTTGTCCTCGATAAGTTTGACGAGCGTGTGAAGCAGGCGGTTCGCGGGCGTGGCCACGCCGAGCGCCGTGCCGCGCCGCACGATCAGACCGTTCAGATGATCGATCTCGCTGCGCTTGCCGCGCGCAAGATCCTGCGCGGTGGAGGAGAACTGGCCCGGCATGGTTTCGGCGATGCGGCGCACCGCGGCTTCCACATCGGGCGGCAGCGTCACGCCATCGGCATGCGCCACGGCCTTGCATTCTTCGACGACGTCGTGCATCGCGTCGCGCACGCCCGTGCCTTCCACGAGGCGTCCATACGGCAATTGCGTGATCGCCGAGAGCGCGTTGTACGCGCAATTCAGAATCAGCTTCGCCCAGAGCGCGCCGCGTACGTTCGCCGAGATTTCGGTGGGGACGTCGGCGGCGATCAACGTTTGCGCGATGGCTTCGCTGCTGCGCGAAGGCTCGATCACGAGTTCGCCGCGGCCATGATGGCGCACATGGCCGGGGCCGGCCATTTCGGTCGCCACATACACGACGGCGGCGGCGACGTCCTGCGCGATCACCGTGCGCAAACGCTCGGCGTTATCGACGCCGTTCTGCAGCGTGAGCACCAGCGTGTCCGCGCCGAGATGCGGTTTGATCGACTCGCCCGCGCTTTCCGTATCGGGCGACTTCACGCAGAACAGTACGAGTTGCGCGCCCGCCACCGCATCGGCGCGCGTGCTGGCGCGCAGATGCGGCGCGCCGATGCGCTCGTCGAAGGTCTGTGTTTCCAGATGCAAACCTTCGCGCGCGATCACTTCGACGTGCTGCTCGCGGCCGATCAGCACGACGTCGTGTCCCGCGCGCGCAAGCATGCCGCCGTAATAGCAGCCGACCGCGCCCGCACCCATGATGGCGACTTTCATCTTCCTGGCTCCTTCATTCAAATGCTTCGGTATGCTGATGATTTCAGCACGGTCGTCCGCGCAGCGCGGCTTAACGCAGTTCGAAGCCGAGCGCCTGGAGGGCGTCGCGCAGACGGTCGCGGCCATGCAACGACTCGCGGCTACGCCAGCGCGCGAGCGAACGCGAGGTCCAGCCGGCAGCGCTGAGGCCTTGCGCGGTCTGGAACGCGCCCATCACTTCATCGTATTGCGCGATGCCTTCGGTTTGCGTCGGCGCGTCGTATTGCTCGCGATGCAGCACCACGCTTTGCGGCAGACGCGGCTTGACCTGCGCCGGGCGCGACTCGTCCGCGTAGCCCACACAGAGGCCGAACACGGGCATCACGCGCGGCGGCAAACCGAGTTCGGCGGCGACCTGTTCGGGCTGATTGCGGATCGCACCGATATACACCGAGCTCAGGCCGAGCGATTCGAGCGCGACCACGGCGTTCTGCGCGGCGAGGGCGGCATCGATCACGCCGACCAGCAGCGTTTCCATATAGTGCAGACCTTCGGCGCTCGCGGACGTGCGTTGCGCGGCGGCTTCCAGACGGTTGAGGTCGGCGAGCCAGACGAGAAAGAGCGGCGCTTCGCGGACCTGCGACTGGTCGGCGGCGAGCTTCGACAGACGCGCCTTGCGTTCCGGGTCCTCGACAGCGACGACGCTCCACGTTTGCAGATTCGATGACGTGGAGGCCGACTGCGCTGCGGCGATCAGCGTTTCCAGCGTGCCTTCGGGCAGCGGCTTTTGGGCGTAATTGCGGACTGAACGATGCGCGAGCAGCGTGTCGAGCGTGGCGTTCCAGGCGGGCAGCGGCGCGTTCCAGGGCGTGCCGTAACGCGCGTCGAGTGCTTCGGTGGCGTTCTGGGCGGCGGTCTCGGGCGTGCTGAGGGTGGACATCGGTTTGACTCCGGCGAATACGTTGAATGCAGACGGGTTAAGCGGGGCGCGTGGGCGCGAGCGCCGTATGGTACATGGCCTCGCGATTTGGCGCTGGGGGGCGAGTGGGTGGCATGCGCGCTGCGCTCTGCACAGTCGGCGCGTTGCCGTTATCATCATTGCGCGCACGCGCCGCGGCATTCGACCTTCCGCCCGGCCGCGCACGCCTTCCGATTGCCTTTCGCGCGCTGAGCTGGCGCGCGTTCACGTGCAGTGTCAACGTCTGCGAGGCTCTGTTATGTCGGCGAATTCTTCGAATGCTTTCCCGAACGCAACACCCGTCTGGTTCATCACCGGCTGCTCGATCGGCTTCGGCCGCGAGTTCGCGCGCGCCGTGCTCGCGCGCGGCTGGCGCTGCATCGCGACCGCACGCAACAAGGCCGCGCTCGACGATCTCGCGCCCGAGGCGGGCGAGCGTTTGCTGTGTGTCTCGCTGGACGTGACCGATCCGGCGCAGATTGCTGCTGCCGTTGCGCAGGCGCGAGAACGTTTTGGCGCGATCGACGTGCTCGTGAATAACGCGGGTTATGGTTATCAAAGCTCGATTGAAGAAGGTGAAGAGACTCAGATTCGCGCGCAATTCGATGCAAATGTGTTCGGTCTGTTTGCGCTGACGCGCGCGGTGCTGCCGGTCATGCGCGAGCAGAAACGCGGGCACGTGATCAACATTACGTCGGTGGCGGGGCTCGCGGGCTTTCCGGGGTCGGGCTATTACGCGGCCAGCAAGCACGCCGTAGAGGGCTTCTCCGACGCCTTGCTCGCGGAGGCGGAGCCGCTCGGCATCAAGGTGACCTGCGTGGAGCCGGGACCGTTCCGCACCGAATGGGCGGGGCGCTCGCTCGTGCAGACGCCGAATCGAATTGCCGATTACGCGGAAACCGCGGGCGCGCGCATGCAGCGCACGGCCGAAGGCAGCGGCCATCAGCCGGGCGATCCGGCGCGCGCCGCGCAGGCGATTATCCGCATCGCGGAAGTGGAGTCGCCGCCGCGTCACTTCGTGCTCGGCGCGTTCGGCGTGGACGCGGTGGCGGCGCGTTTGCGCGCCGCGCTCGCCGATATCGAAACGTGGCGCGAGGCGGGACTGGCGACGGATTTTCCGGCGGGGGAATGAAGGTGGGATGTTTGCGCCATAAGGGTGCTGCAAAAATTGGTGAGGCATGCTTCGGGGCATCCTTCGCTGCATTCCCATTCGCTCATCCCGTCGCCATCACCAACGTCCCTGTCGCGACCAGTGCGCCGCGCCATAACCAGTCGAAGTTAATCCAGCCGCGCTTTAGTATTCCCAGCCCCACGTATTCATAAGCGACGAGTGCGATGACCGCCGTCGTCGCGAGCGTGACGAGCGTATGCAGCGCGGTGAAGCCAAACGACACGGCCAACGGATTGACGCCGCCCGCGCCACACAACGGCAACATCGCGGGCATGAGCATGAGACCCGCGCCGTGCAGCGTCGCCATCAACGCGGACCATGCCGCGAGGCCGAGAAATCTCACGGTCATGCCCACGCGCGCGCGATGCCGATGCCCGTACATATGCTGCCAGATCGCCCAGCCGATCAGCAGCGCGCCCAGCACCCAATGCAGGCCGCCTTGCGCGAGACGCGGCACCCACGCGCCGAGCAGCGCAATCGAACTCGTGAACAGCAGCACGGAAGCCGCATGCCCGAGCGCGATCGGCGGGAGCGCCATCAACAGCGCGCCGCGATTGCGCCGTTGCAGGCCCAGCGCCGTCGCGAACAGCCAGCCCATCGCCGGATTCGCGCCGTGAAAGACGCCGCTGCCCACCACGGCGCTCCACGCCGCCCAGTGCGCGTCAAAGCCGCCGAAGATGCCGTTCATCGCACCGCACGCTCACGGGTAGCAATACGAGTCCGACGAACAATCGCCGCCTTCCAGCCGGATCTGATGCGGTCGATGCGTCTTGGGCCATTGCACGAAAAAGCGCTCGTCGAAGGCGAGGCCGCCGTCCGGACCGGCGTCGAGCTTCACCATCCATCCGTCGATTCCCTCGGGATAAAACTGGCCGTCAATCGCGCCATACAGCGAATTGGTGAAATAGACGCGCCGCCCGTCGCGGCTCACTTCGACCATCTGCGGGCCGCCGTTTAGCGCACGTCCGCCCGCGAGCGGATGCGTCGCGCGCGAAACGATGCCGCCGATCCGCACGCTGCCAGTCAGTTTGGGATGTTCGGGGTCCGAAACATCGTATTGCCGCAGATCGCCGGTTCCCCAGCACGCCACGTAGAGAAAGCGGTCGTCGAGCGACAGCGCGATATCGGTCACGAGCGGCGGCACGGCGGCGAAGCCCTTGAGCATCGGCGGCAGCAGTTCCGGATCGGCGGGCTCGGCAGGAATCTCGATGATTTTGCGCGCCGCCCATTGATCGCCGTCGAGATACCACTGCCAGATCGAGGCCGAAAGATCCTTCAGGCTGATCACGGAATTGACGAAGCCATACGGGCGCGTGGGATCGTGCGCGGGCCGCAGTTCGAAGACGAGCTGATTCTCCGCGCCGAAGTCGAGCGTCTGCTTGTGCCGCCGCGTGTGCAGGTCCCAGAAGTGCAGGCGGTGACCGTATTGACCGCCCAGCAACACTTCGGGCACGAGGCCGTTTTCGAAGTTCGCGGGCAGACCCCATTCGCTCGTCACGACCGTGTCGAAGCCCAGATGCCACCAGCCGTCGTACGCCAGTTCCTGCGGGCCGCGTTCGATTTCCCACTGGCCGAGAATGTCGAAGCTCTCGTGATCCATCAGGAAGATGCCGCCGGGCGCTTCGCCGTGAGCATTGGCGAGCGCGGTGACATAAATGCCATCCGGCCCGCAATGCACCGTATGAGGGCGCGTGTAGCCCGCACGTTGCGCGACGCTCTCCGGCTCGTGAACGCGCACGATATGCGGCCGACGCGGATCGGGTTTCGTATCGACAATATGAATACGCGACGATCGCAATCCCGGCACGACGAGATAACGGCGCTCCGTATGCGCGTGCGGCGCGTTCGGGCACAGGCACGAACTGCACGCATTCCAGCCGAAGTGATGTAGCTCGTCGCCGGTATGGGGCATCGCGAGACGATGGACGATGCGGCCGAATTCCGCCGAAGCAGGATCGAGATCGACCACGTCGAGCGAGTCCGGCACCGCGCCAGTAGGGTCGAAACTCGCGACCCACGCGAGCTTTTCGGGGGCCGCGTCGGCGGCAAGACGGGCCGAAGGGTAAAACGTCGGGTCCGGTTTCCACGTTGCCATCGCTGTCTCCTCCTTGCACTTCGACGAGTCGGAGTGGCTATGATGCACCAGAGCCGACTCGCGTGGGTGAGCGATGATTGCCCGCCGCGCCTTATTCCATAAGGGAAAAAGCTTATGTCTTAACAAACGAAGCGCATTCCCATCATGCGAACAGGGATAAAAATCGGCGCGCGATTATACGAGTCACGAAAACAGTGAATTCGTTTGGCTGACATTTATCTTGGAGCCCGGACTTTCTAGACTTGTCAATAACGGTTCGCAGCGAGCGCTGCACCGACAAGTCAAGTTACCGGAGGTTATGTCATGAAGTCGCTTCTCAAGGCTGTTGCGCTGGCCGCCGTGCTGGCGGTGCCCGCTGTGTCGTTCGCCCAATCGCAGCCGGAAAACGGCCCCGTCACGCGCGCACAGGTGCGCAATGAGCTGAAACAGCTGGAATCGGTGGGTTGGAGACCGAACGTCGTGTCTCCTTACTATCCTGAAGATTACCGCGCCGCGCAGGCCCGCCTCGCCGCACGCAGCGGCTACGGTCCTTCGACCGATGGCACCTCGCAAAGCGGTTCGGCCAGCTCGTATTCGCCGCCGGTCATCATGAAGTGAGCGTGATACAACGTAATGGAATGCGAAAACGCGGTGCGTCCCGATGGGGCGCACCGCGTTTTCGTGTTCTGAATAATTCAATACGATCGCGGTGAAAGCGCTTTCACTGCGGCGTATTCGCTGGACGCGTTAAATGTTTTGAATTGAATCGCGATCCCGGTCGTCGATCCATGCGTGCGTCTCGTCGAGAATTTCGTTCGAGAGCGCGGGATCGTCGATCAGGCGCGCAAGAATCACGGCGCCCACCATCGCCGACCAGCTGCCGATGGCCGCGCGCCGCGCGTGTGCCGCCGTGGAAGCGTCTCCACTTGCCGCCTTCGCGGCACTCAATCGCTCGATCTGCTTCTTGAGGCCCGCCGCCATCACGGCGCGCGCTTCGGGCGTTTGACGCACCGTTTCCGCGCCCAGCGCCGCGGTCGGACAACCGCCGGCGAGATTGTCGCGATGCGCGCGCGACAGATAGCGCGCCGCGTAACGCGCCACATCCGTTTCGCCGACCTCGCCCTGCGCAAACACGTGCGAGAGCGTTTCCGCAATCAGATCGTCCTTCGACTTGAAATAGCCATAAAAGCCGCCGTGCGTGAGGCCGGCGGCGCTCATGACCTCGGCGACCGTAACGGCGTCGTAGCCGCGCTCGCGGAACAAGCGGCTGGCCGCTTCCAGAATTTTCTGACGATTGATCGCCACCTGCTCACGACTGACTCGCATCGCGTTCTCCACGGACTCCGATTTTCTGCTTGACATTATACATGATGCTCATCATGATTCGATTCAAATACATGACTGTCATCATGTATAAACCGATCGATACACAAAGGAGTGTCACCATGTCAGCAAAACCCGTTGTTCTGATCACCGGCGCGTCAGCAGGAATTGGCGCGGTCTATGCCGATCGTTTCGCGCAGCGCGGTCACGATCTCGTGCTCGTCGCGCGCGATCAGCCGCGGCTCGAAGCGCTGGCTGCACGGCTGCGCGAGCGAGATGGCGTGAATGTCGAGATTCTGCGCGCCGACCTGACGCAGCAAGCAGACCTCGAACAAGTGGAAGCGCGCCTCGCGAACGATGCGGGCATCGGCGTGCTGGTGAACAACGCGGGCACCGCGGCGGCGGGCACGTTCGTCGAGCAAGGCGCCGAGGTCGTGAGCAAGCTGATCGCGCTGAACGCCACGGCGGTCGCGCGGCTCGCCGCCGCCGTCGCGCCGCGTTTCGCGCGCGAAGGGCAGGGCGCGATCGTCAATGTGGCGTCGGTGCTGGGTCTCGTGCCCGAATATCATGCGACGCTCTACGGCGCGACCAAGGCGTTCGTGCTGTTCCTCTCGCAAGGGTTGCACGTCGAACTCGGGCCGAAGGGCGTCTACGTGCAGGCGGTGCTGCCGGGCGCGACGCGCACGGATATCTGGTCGCACGCGGGCAAGGACGTGAACGAACTGAATGGCGTGATGGAAGTCGACGATCTCGTCGATGCGGCGCTCGCGGGCTACGATCTGCGTGAGACGGTCACCATTCCGCCGTTGCCCGACGATCAGCAGTGGAAGACGTTCGAGGCCGCGCGTCAGGCGATGGCGGCGAACTTCGGTCAATCGAAGCCAGCGGCGCGCTATCGCGCGACGGCGACCGAAGCGAAGTAAGCAAACGTGAAGTGTCGAAGCCGGGCGCGCGAGTCTGCTTGCGCGCCCGGGCTACGTTGACGTTATTGCGCGGGCGCGGCGGCCTGCGTGCCCGAAGCCGCATCGGCGGGCGCGGGCTTTTCCTGATCGGGCTGCCAGCCGCCGCCGAGCGCGAGGAACAGCTTGACCTGATCGAGCGCGACCTGGCCTTCGGCTGCGGCCACTTGCGAGTGCGCCGCCGTGAGCGTGCGCGTGGCGTCGAGATCGGAGAGGAACGATTCGCGGCCCGCCGAATACAGGCGATGCGTTTCGTCGGCGGACTGCTGCGCCGAGCCATACGCGGTGCGCAGCGAATCGGCGCGTTGCGTATCGGCGGCGTAGGTAGCGAGGCTCGACTGCGTTTCGCGCAGCGCGTTGAGCACGACGCCGTCGAAATGCGCAAGCGCGCCGGCCGTTGCCGCTTGCGCGCCGCGCACGCGGGCGCGCTGGCCGTTCGCCGGGAACGTCCAGTTAATCAGGGGTCCGAATGACCAGCTATTGGTGATCGGCGAGAACAGATCGCTCGCGATACCGACCGAGCCGACGCTTGCGCCGATGCTGATATCCGGATACATCTCCGCCATCGCCACGCCGATCTTCGCCGTCGCGGACGCAAGCTGGCGTTCGGCTTCGCGCACGTCCGGGCGGCGGCGCAGCAGCGCGGCGCCGTCGCCGACCGGAATCGGCTGCGAGAGCTTCGGCAGGCGGTTGCAGCTGAGCACGGCCGGCGGCAGTGCCGACGGCGGCTGTGCGAGCAGCATCGCGAGCTGATATTGCGCGATGCGCTGGCGTCCCTGGAAGCGCGGAATGTCGGCGGCGAGCGTCTGGACTTGCGTCACGCCGCGCGTCACGTCGGGCTGGTTGCCGCGGCCCGCGTCGCGCAGACGTTTGGTGAGCGCCACGCGCTGCTGTTGCAGCTTCAGCGATTCCTGCGCAATGGCGAGTTCCTCGCCCGCCGAGCACGATTCGACATAGGCCTGCACGACGTCGGCGACCACGGTGATGCGCGCGAGATCGGCGGCGGCCAGCACGGCTTCGTCTTCGGCCTGCGCCGATTCCACGCCACGGCGCAGCTTGCCGAACAGATCGAGTTCATACGATACGTTCACGCCGAGCGAGCCGAGGTTTTCCACCGGCAGCTTGCTGAACAGCAGGTATTGTTCCGCCGATTCCTGGGCGCGCTGGAAGCCCACGGTCGCGCCGCCCGAGAAGCCGCCTTGCGCGTTGGCCACATCGAGCGCCGCGCGCGAACGCGCGAGATTCGCGGCGGCCACGCGCAGGCTCGCGTTCGATTGCAGCGCATCCTGCACGAGCTGATCGAGCGTGGGATCGTCGTAAAGACGCCACCAGTCGTTGGGCACGTCGCCCTGCGAGACCGGCGCTTTATCCGCGCCCGCGATCGGCCCTTGCGCGAGCGGCGCGTTGACGAGCGCTTCGTTCGGCAACTTGTAGTTCGGGCCCAGATTCATGCACGCGCCGAGCGCGAGCGTGAGCGGCGCAAGTGCAGACGAGCGCCAGAGGCGGCGGCGCGTCATTGCGAGGCTCCGCTCGCGGCCGTTGCTGCGCTTGCGCCGCTTGCACTGCTGGCGCCATTGGCGTTGTCCTTCGCGCGCTGCTTGTCGCTGGCGTCCGCGCGCACGGCGACGGTCGCGGTGCGGCCCGCGATCATGCGGAAGTCGTCGGGCACTTCGTCGAGCGCGACGCGCACCGGAATGCGCTGCGCAAGACGCACCCAGCTGAACGCCGGGTTCACGTTCGGCAGCAGGTTCGGGCTCGCCTGACGATCGCGGTCCTCGATGGCCGCGACGATGCTCTGCACGTGACCGCGCAGCGGACGCGTTTCGCCCATCACCGTGATCTCGACCGGCTGGCCGATATGAATGCCGTGCAGACGCGTTTCCTCGAAATAGCCGTCGACGCGGAACGAATGCATGTCCACCACGGACAGCACCGCGCGGCCCGCCGACACGTACTCGCCCACGCGCGGCGCGCGGTCGTTCAGATAACCGTCAACCGGACTCACGATGGTCGTGCGTTCGAGATTGAGCTTCGCGGTGTCCACCTGCACCTGGGCGTCGGCCGCGGCGGCTTCGCCCTGCTCGACGCGCGTGCGGCTCTCTTCGAGCGTTTCGCTCGCCACCAGGTTGCCGAGTGTGATGTTGCGCGCGAATTCGCGTTTGGCCTGCGCGAGCGTGGCCTTGCGCTGTTCGAGCGCGGCCTGCGCGAGACGCAGCGCGAGCGTATAGCGCGCCTGGTCGATCACGAACAGCACCTGGCCTTTCTTGACCTGCTCGTTGTCGACCACATCGACATTCGTAATGAGGCCGCCGACATCGGGCGCGACCTGGATCACGTCGGCGCGCACGTGGCCGTCACGCGTCCACGGCGAGAACATGTAGTAGTTGACGATGCGCCACAGCACGAGCGCGGCGACGACGACGACGATGAGCGTCAGCAGGATTTGGCCTGCGGAGAACCAGGTTTTTTTCACGTTCACGTTAGTTCACGAAGCGATGCGACACGATGATGACGGCAGCCAGGACGAATACATAAATGCCGAGATCGAAAATGGAGCGATGCCAGACGAGCCGGTAAAAACCGACCCGCGTGAGCACCTTGCCGATCACGACATTGATGAGGTACGCGATCAGCATCAGCACGAGCACGGCCGGCACGAACACGCCGAAGATATCGATTTCGCCGATCATGGTGCGGGTTTTACAAAGACAGAAAATGGTTGTGCGCTCACGCTTTGCCTCCCGAGGTATCGCCGCTCGGACGCTGGGCGACCAGCGTCGGGTACAGCGAGAGACGCAGCCCGACCAGCGCGTGCAGCGTGTCGCGCAGCCAGCGCTGCGAGACGCGCATGCGCAGCGGCGCGGCGTTTTCGGTCTGCGCGTTGCCGAGACCTTGCGCGATGCCGCGCGTGGCCACGCGGTGCAGCGCGTCGTCGATGGTGGCGAGCAGCGCGGGCGGCGCATCCTGGCGCGCGCTTGCCTGCGCGCAGCGCGCGTAATGATCGCTGACGCCGGCGAGCACGCGGTCGATGGCGGCGGGCACGTCGCCGTCGAGCTTGCGGCGCGAGCGGCGCAGATCGAGCGCATTGAGCGCGATGCGCAGATCGCGGAAGCTCTCGATCGACGGATGGCGGTGCTCGTCGGAAGCCGCGAGACGCGGCAGCAACTGCATCAGGCGGTCGAGCATGCGCGAGGCCAGATTGCGCTGATCGCCGAGCGGCGCGACCGAGGCCGAGAGCGCCACGTCGGACCAGCTCGAACGCAGCAGTCGGCGCGCGGCGAGTTCGGCGCCGAACGGGCGCGTCACGCGCGTCCACACATAAGCGAACAGCAGGCCCGCGACGCCCGCGATATTACTGTTCAGGAACACGAGGAAGTCGGCCTCGTAGGCGCTCTGGATGCTGATGAAGGTGGCGGTGTTCACGGCCACGAGCATCGTCACCATATTGAACTGCGGACGCGGTATCAAGGTGCCGATCAGGATGAACGGTCCCGCGAACAGCAGCACGAGCATCGGGAAATCGTGCACCTTGGGCAGCACCACGAACAGATAGAGGCCCGCGAACACCACGCTCGCGGCGGTCGCGGCGAAAAAGCGGAACACCATCGGCGCGGGCTCGTCGAGCGCGGCGAAGAAGCAGCAGGCCACGGCCGCGAGCGTCACCGCGCCCGCGCCGTCGTGCCAGCCCGAACTGACCCAGAGCCAGCAGGCCACGAGAATCGCGCTCACCGGCACGGCGCATGAAATCAGCATCATGCCGCGATCGTAGAAGCGCTCGGTGCCGCCCAGGCGCCAATGGCGATAGCGCGGCCGCCACGAACCCGCTTCGTGTGCGATCAGCGCACGCAGCGAGCGGCAGTCCTGCCACACGTCGATCACCTGGCCCAGCCGCCAGAGCGCGTTCGAGAGCAACGCGCCTTCCCAGCTCGTGAGCGCGTCGTGGCCGGGCTGCAGCGCGACGATGCGCGCGCGCAGGCTGTCGGCGACGGGGTCGCCGGAGTCGTCGTGCATCTCGGCGGCGCGCGTGGGCAGCGGCGCGTCGAACCATTGGGCGGCGTCGGCAAGCAGCTTGTCGAGGCCTTCGGGCCACGTGTGCAGGTCGCGGCGCAAGGCCAGCAGCGGGTCGGCGAGCGCCGAAATCATCGGCAGAAACAGTTGCATGCGGCCGCGCAGATTCTCCGCGCGCGCGAGCACTTCGGGATGAGTATGGTCGTAGCTCAATTGGCTGAGCAGGAATTCGAGCTGATTGACCGTGGCCGCGAGACGCTGGCGGCAAGCCGAAAGCGCCTTGCCGGTGATGTGGCCCGAGAGCGTTTCGCGGCCGTAGAAGGCGGCGTCGCGAAACCAGGCGTCGGCGCGCTCGATCAGCGTGGGCGCGAGGCGGCTCGGCAGGATGTTGCTCCCCACGACGCTCGCGCAGATGATGCCCAGCGTGATTTCCTCGGTCCGCGCGATGGCCACGTCGAACACGGTGCCCGGATCGGTCACGGTGGGCAGCGCGATCAGCGGCATCGTGTAACCCGCGAGCATGAACACATAGCTGCGCGCCGTGCGGTCCATGATCGCGAGATAGAGCAGCGTGCCGGTCCAGGTCGCCACGATCACGCTGAACAGCAGCGGCGTTTCGACGAAAGGCGGCACGAGCGCGATCGCGGCGGCCGCGCCGAGCGCAGTGCCGAGCGCGCGATAGAGCGCCTTCGAGCGCGTCGCGCCGACAAACGGATTCGAGACGATATAGACGCTCGCCATCGCCCAGTACGGACGCGGCAACTGGAAGATCAGCGCGATATAGAGCGCGAGCATCGACGCGGCGAACGTCTTGACCGAGAACAGCCAGTCGCGGAGGGTCGGGTAGGTCATGAGGCCGCTTTCAGCTTTCGGTCCGGGGCGCGCCCTCGGCCGGGTCCGGGGCGTTGAACGCGGTGAGCACGCGCAGCGTGGCTTCGAGATCCGCCCGGCTCACGCCTTTGAGCACGCGCGCGCGCAGATCGCGCAGATCGGCTTCGATGCGCGCGGTGACGGCGCGGCCTTCGTCGGTCAGTGAAATCGTTTTCGCGCGGCGGTCGTCCGGGTCTTCGTCGCGGCGGGCGAGGCCGGCGGCGCAGAGCTGATCGAGCAGACGCACGAGCGACGGGCCTTCGATGCCCACGTGTTCGGCGAGCGTGACCTGGCGCACGCCTTCGCCCAGGCGGCCGGCGATCAGCAGCGGCGAGGCGCAGGCTTCGGAGACGTTATAGGCCGTGAGCGCGCCATGCGTCGTGCGGCGCCATTTGCGGGCGGCGAGGACGAGCGAACTGCTGACGGCCAGTCGTAAGGTGTGAAGATTCGACATCGGCGGGATGATAGCCCAAAGCGATTTGGTAGCAAACTATCTTTTTCCGGCTGACGACGCCATCCTCGGATAGTAATCGAGCCGGCGTTCGCGTGGCGGCCGCGCGCCCTTCGTGTGACGCCCGCACCACGCCGGGCGGCTGCCGGAGCCCGGCGGGTGCAGATTGTCACACACGCTTACTTGCTTTGCAGCGAAGCGCCAGGCGCGGACACGTCGACACGCCAATACAGATAGCGACGAGCGATGACGCGCGGCGCGGTCTCAGCGCGCGGACCAGCCTTGCAGCACGGCCGGCAGCGCGGCCATATCGGTGATCACGTCGGCGACGCCTTCGGCCCGCAGCGCCTCGGCGCTGCTGTGGCCCGGTTCGGCGGGGCTGTAGCCGAACACCGTCGCGCCCGCCGCGAGGCCCGCGCGCGCGCCGGTCACGGTGTCTTCGATCACGGCGCAGCGGCGCGGGTCCACGCCGAGCCCGGCCGCCGCCGCCAGATAGACGTCGGGATGCGGCTTGCTGCGCGGCGTTTCGTGGCCGCTATAAATATGTCCGTCGAAACACGCGAGCAGGCCGACCTTGCGCAGTTGCAGTTCGACCTTGCGGCGATCGGCGCCCGACGCCACGGCGATTCGTCCGCCAAAGGCCGTATGCACGGCGCGCACGGCGTGGGGCGCGCCCGGAATTTCCACGAGGTCGCGCGCGAGCGCCTCGTTGCGGCGCGCGCGAAAACCCGTCAGCCAGTCTTCGGTGATGCGATAGCCGGTGTGCGCCTCGATGCGATCGGCCTCGTCCTTCACCATCTTGCCGACGAAGATGCGCATGGCATCGTCGACGCTGAGCGTCCAGCCCAGTTCGCCGAGCATTTCGACCAGCACGACATGCGTGATGCGTTCGGAATCGACCAGCACGCCGTCGCAATCGAACAGCACGGCGTCGAAGGGGAGAGCGGAAAGTGCGGACATCGTCGAATGAGCGTGGGAAAAGTGAAAGCAGATTGAAATCATGGGCGGGCGCGAGCCGCGCGGCAAGAGCGCGATGATACCGGCACGCGGCGCGCACTGGAGTCGAAGGCACGAAACACGGGACAATGGCGGTTTCGCTTTTCCGTTCACGCCAGCATGCACAACGACTCCGCCGCCGACAAGACCGACGCCGCCCCCGAACTGCCGGGCCGCGCCAGCTACACGCAGTTCGCCGACCGCTACGCGCAAATGGCGCCCGAAAAGCCGCACAACGCGCTCTACGAGCGCCCGGCGACCGAAGCGCTGCTCGGCGACGTGGCGGGCCTCGCGGTGCTCGACGCGGGGTGCGGCCCCGGTATCGTCAGCGCCGAACTCGCGGGCAAGGGCGCGCGCGTGCAGGCTTTCGACGTCACGCCGGCGATGGTCGAACTCGCCCGCGTGCGTTGCGCGGACATGGCGGTCGAGGTCGCGCAAGGCGATCTCGGCCAGCCGCTCCACTGGCTCGCAGACGCGCAGTTCGACCGCATCGTCTGCTCGCTCGCACTCGACTATGTCGAGCATCTCGCGGACACCTTCGCGGAGTTTCATCGCGTGGCGCGGCCCGGCGCGCAACTGGTGTTCTCGATGGCGCACCCGATGCGCGACTGGATCGACACGCGCACGCGCGGCGGCCGCACGTACTTCGAGACCACGCGCTTCGGCCTGCACTGGGGCGGCTTCGGCGAACCGAAGCCGTATGTGGAGGCGTATCGCCGCCCGCTCGCCGATATCGTCAACGCGTTGATCGACACGGGCTGGAGCATCGATCGCGTCAGCGAGCCGAAGCCTTTGCCCGAGATGAAGGCCGTCGCGCCCGCGCTCTACGCGGAGTTGATGATCGCGCCCGCGTTTATCTGCGTGCGGGCGCGTCGCGTGTGATTTGACGCGCCGCGAAGCGCGGCGAACGTCCGTTAGTGCAGCGGGCGATCAGCGCCGCGCGCTCGCCGCCGACAGCGACTCTTCGAGCGCGGCCACCCCCGCGGGCAGATCGACGTTCGCGCCCAGATCGCGCATCGTGCGGCCGAGCGCATGCACGGTGCGGAACAGATGGTGCTCGCGGCATTGCTCGCCCATCTGTCCGATACGAATGATTGGAAGTCCGAACGATCCAGCGATTTCCACCTGATACTGCTGCGAGATGTGATTGCACACGTCGCGCGGCGTGATGCCGTTGGGCAACTCGATGCCGACCACGGAATTCAGGCGGCAAAGCTCGGGCGTGTACAGCGCGAGGCCGAGCGCCGCCACGCCGCTTTGCAGCGCGAGCGAGCAGCGCTGATGGCGCGCGAAGCGCTTTTCCAGCGTTTCCGTGCAGACGAGCCGCAGCGCTTCGTGCAGCGCGAGCACGCCCGACACCGGCGCGGTGTAGTGATAGCCCGCCTTGTGCCAGAAGTTTTCGGCGAGCACGGCGTCGAGACACCAGTGCGTGTTCGGCGCGGTGCGCGTGCGCACGCGTTCCCAGGCGGCGTCGGAGAACGCGATCAGCGAGACGCCCGGAATCGACGAGAGACCTTTCTGGCCGCCCGTAATCACCGTGTCGATGCCCCAGGCGTCCATTTCCAGCGGCATGGTGCTCAGCGTGCAGACGGCGTCCACCACCACGAGCGCGCCCGCTGCCTTGGCGATCTGCACGATGTCCTTGAGCTGGCGGTTCCAGACCGTGTTCGAGGTTTCGCCGTGCACGATGGTGACGATGGCCGGGCGCGTGCGTTCGATGGCCTGCGCGACGGCTTCGAGCGACGCGATCTCGCGGTCGGGCACGTCGAGCGTGGTGACGTCGGCGCCGATGCGGCGCGCCATCTCCGCCATGCGGCCGCTGAAGAAGCCGTTGACGATGGAGAGCACGCGCGTGCCGGGCCAGGCGAGGTTGCAGATCGCCATTTCCATGGCCGCCGAGCCGGGGCCGGCCACGCCGAGCACCCAGTTCGAACGCGTCTGGAACACGTAGCGCGCCATGGTTTTCACCTGGTCGATGACGCGCGCCATGGTGTCGCCGAGGTGATTGATGACGACCGAGTTGGCCTTCGCGACGGCGTCCGGAATCGGCACCGGGCCCGCGCCCATCATGAGCAGCGGCTCGTCGGGCAGGATGTCGGTGAGCGGATCGACGCCGGGGCACGGGACCGGCAACGCGGCGGCGGCCGCCGCTGCCGCCCGTTGCAGGGTGAGGGAGTCGGTGGGTCGCGTGTTGTCGGTCATGATGATTCCTTTTCGGACAGTGGAGAAATGCGCGCGCTCGGGCGGCAAGGGAAACGTACAGTGTTCTCCGGCTCGCCGCGCAATACCATGTACAGTTGTGCGCTTTTCGCCTGAACAGTCGGGATGCGGCGCTGCGACGCGCGGCGCGGGGTTCTATAATCGGCTGCGCGGCGCGGCTTTGCAACGATGCTTCGAACGACGTTTCAAACGACGTTTCAAACGCGGCGCCCGCATTCATCGACAACACCGAGGGGACAGCACGCATGACGCAATTCGCCGTCGACAATCCGTTTCTCGAAACGCTCGGCGTGAGCGTCGCGGCCTGGCGCGAAGGCTACGCCGAACTGCTGATGCCGATCGACGCATCGAAGCTCAATCGCCAGGGCGTGCTGCAAGGCGGCGCGATCGCCACGCTGCTCGACGCCGCCGCGGGCTATGCGGGCCTGTTCGCCGAACTGGACGCGCCCAAGCGGCACGGCTTCACGCTCTCGCTCACCACCAATTATCTCGACAAGGGTCTGGGCCAGTTCGTCCGCGCGAAGGGTTTTCTCGAACGCGGCGGCCGTTCGATTTTCTTCGCGCGCGCGGAAGCCTGGGTGGACGACACGCTGCTGATCGCGAGCGCGCAAGGCACGTTCAAGTACGCGAAATCGGCTTGATTGCCGGGATTGCTGGTTGATTCGGGATCCGAATTAATCGGTCAGGCGTAAAAAAGCCCGCTTCCGGAGGGAAGCGGGCTTTTTATCTTGCCGATGGCGTTGAGTCGCGTCGGAAAATCAGCCCAGCAGCAAAGCGTCGTCGTCGAGTTGCTCGTGGCGATTCTGCTCGAACATGCGCAGCAGGTCGGGCACGTCGAGGCCGCGGCGCTGCTCGCCGGACACGTCGAGCACCACCTGGCCCTGATGCAGCATCACGGTGCGCTGACCGTAATCGAGCGCCTGGCGCATGCTGTGCGTGACCATCATCGTCGTGAGTTTCGCTTCTTCGACGATGCGCGCCGTGAGTTCGAGCACGAACGCGGCGGTCTTCGGATCGAGCGCGGCCGTGTGCTCGTCGAGCAGCAGAATGCGCGACGGTTGCAGCGACGCCATCAGCAGACTCACGGCCTGGCGCTGGCCGCCCGAGAGCAGCCCGATGCGGTCGGTCAGACGATTTTCCAGGCCCAGATTCAGCAGCCGCAGCTTGTCGCGAAACAGCTCGCGATCCTGTTTTTTCAGTGCCGAACCGAAGCCGCGCCGCTTGCCGCGCGCCATCGCGAGCGCCATGTTCTCCTCGATCGTGAGCGCCTCGCAGGTGCCCGCCATCGGGTCCTGAAACACGCGTGCGACCAGATGCGCGCGGTCCCAGGCCTGCTTCTTCGTGACGTCCTGGCCGTCGATCGTGATCGTGCCTTCGTCGACCATCTGGTCGCCGCTGATCGCGTTGAGGAAGGTCGATTTGCCTGCGCCGTTCGAGCCGATCACAGCCACGAACTGGCCGGTCGGAATCTCGAGCGTGAGCCCGCGCAGCGCGCGCGTCTCGATCGGCGTGCCGGGATTGAAAGTGAGTCGAAGGTCTTGTGCGCTGAGCATGGCTTAGCCTCTCCCGTTCTTGCGGCCAAACAGCTTCTTGCGCGTCGCGGGCAGCACGAGCGCGATCGTCACGAGCACGGCGGTCACGAGATTCAGATCCTGCGCCTTGAGGCCGATGAAGTCGCTGTTGAGCGCGAGCGCAATGAAGAAGCGATAGAGAATCGCGCCGAGCACGGCGGCGAGCGTCGTGAGCACGAGACGGCGCGCAGGCAGAATGCTTTCACCGATGATCACCGCCGCGAGGCCGATCACGATGGTGCCGATGCCCATCGAAATATCCGAGCCGCCCTGGGTCTGCGCGAACAGCGAACCGGCGAGTGCGACGAGCGCGTTCGACAGCGCCATGCCCGCGAGCGTGGCGCGGCCGGTGGCGATGCCCTGCGCGCGCGCCATGCGCGGATTCGCGCCGGTCGCGCGCAACGCGAGACCGTATTCGGACGAGAAGAACCAGTCCACGCCGAACTTCGCCACGCACACGACGACGAGCAGCGCGAGCGGGCGCAGCACGTAGTCGGGCAGCCACGCGGGCTGGATCATCGTGAAGACGGTGGCTTCGGAAATGAGCGGCACGTTGGGCGCGCCCATCACGCGCAGATTGATCGAGTAGAGCGCGATCATCATCAGGATGCTGGCGAGCAAATCCATGATTTTCAGGCGTACGTTGAGCCAACCCGTGACGAAACCGGCGGCGGCGCCCGCGAGCATCGCGCAGACGGTGGCGAGAAACGGATCGTGGCCGCTGGCGATCAGCGTTGCCGCGACGGCGCCGCCGAGCGGAAAGCTGCCGTCGACGGTCAGGTCGGGGAAGTTGAGGATGCGAAACGAGATCAGCACCCCGAGGGCGACGAGACTGAAGATCAGGCCGATCTCCAGCGCGCCCAGCAGCGAATAGAGGGACATGGGGAATCCTGTTGCGGTCTCCGGCGCGTCGATTGTGGCGACGTCGCCGGATCGGTCGCCGCAGCGGCGTGCGGCCCGGGTGAGGCCGCACGCCGGCGCGTGCGAGGGTGCCCTGGCGGGCCTTGCGGAATCGACGGCGGGCGGCCGTTTCCGATGGGAAACGCGGCGCGCGCTACCTGCTCGGCTGTCGATCCTTCATGCGCGCGCGGGCCTTACTTCACGACCGAAGTCGCGTCCTTGAGCAGATCGGCCGACAGCGTCACGCCTTGCTTCTGCGCGGCGGCCGGATTCACGAACAGTTGCAGCTTGTTGCTGGTTTCCGAAGCGATCGAACCGGGCTTTTCGCCCTTCAGTATGCGCACGACGACCTTGCCGGTCTGATGGCCGAGGTCGCTGTAGTCGATGCCGAGCGCCGCGATCGCGCCGCGCTTCACGCTGTCCGTGTCGGACGCGACGAGCGGGATCTTCGCGTCGTTGGCGACTTTCACGAGCGCTTCGTAGGCCGAGACGACGTTGTTGTCGGTGTTCGTATAGATCACGTCGACCTTGCCGATCAGGCTCTTGGCGGCCGAGCCGATGTCCACGGTGCGCGGCGCGGCGGCTTCCTTGAGCGTCATGCCTTGCTGCGCGAGCAGTGCCTTCAGTTCCTTCACGACCACGACCGAGTTTGCTTCGCCGGGGTTGTAGACCATGCCCACCGTCTTCGCGTTCGGCACGACGCGCTTGATCAGCGCGACCTGCTTGTCGAGCGGCAGCTTGTCGGACACGCCGGTCACGTTGGTGCCGCTCGCCGTCCACGTCTTGACGAGCTGCGCGGCGACCGGATCGGTCACGCCCGAATAGACCACGGGCACCGACTTCGTTGCGGCCACCACGGCCTGCGCCGACGGCGTCGCGATGGCGACGATCGCGCTCGGGTTATCGCCGACGAACTTGCGCGCGATCTGCGCGGCGGTGCCGGTGTTGCCCTGCGCGCTCTGGTATTCCCACTTGAGGTTCTTGCCGGCGTCGTAGCCGGCGGCCTTCAGCTCGTCGCGCACGCCGTCGCGGATCGCGTCGAGCGCCGGATGTTCGACGATCGAGAGCACTTCGACGGTGGCGGTCTCGGCTGCGTGCGCGGCGCCGCAGGCGAGCGAGAGCGCGGCGGCGCTGGCGATCAGGGTAAGGGTGGCGGCGCGGGCGGCCAGTTTGACGGTCTTCATTCTCTTTGATCTCCCCCGAATGTTCGGTTCTGGACGGGTGTGGGCCGCTGTGTGCGGCTTCGCCGCAGCGCGGCGCGCGGCGCCCGTGGTGCCCCGGAAGTTGGCCCGCAAAGGTGCCCCGGTCATGCCCGCACGCCGTGCGCCGCGTTGGTGCATAAGACCGGCGGCGAGGCAGCGAGCATACACCGGAGTTCGCGCGTCTGGAACGACGCTGCGGCGCAGTGGTGCGGTAATGCGACGGTATGTCCGCTGATTTTCATCAACGTCGTTGGCCCATTTTTTAGAAAAATACGTAGGCGCCCGAAAATTTTCCTGGTTTCCAAATGGAAATATCCGCAGCGTGTGTGTGCGGCGATTTTCTCGGAGTCTCCATCCGACTCCGCGAGTCGATTGAAATGTTTGTGTAAGTTTTGTGAATCGAATCAACGACTTGGCGCGTTCTGCATTTAGGGTTTTCCTGTATGCGCATGTGCGAATTGTATTGATATTGCTTGATGTGAATGACGTAAGTTTCCGATCGGATAAATAGTTTCGATTCGGAAATCACGGCGGTTTCCGAAAGGAAAAAACCGCGCCATTTATTTCGGATCGGAAAATGAAATCCGTCGTGCCACGCCAGCCGGGCCTCAGCGCGTGAACGGCCGATGTCGCGTCGCGGCCACCGGTCATTTTCCAAATGTTTTCAAGCGGTTCCTAATGATTTTCGTCAATTGACTCAAGTCAATACCCCTGTAGGTATCGGAAAAAACCCTTGCTTGCGAGTGGGAGGGTTTATTGATAGCATCCGCGGGTCGCTGATTGAGCCCGGACCACCTTCCCGGCGCGAAATGCAGTGAACGGGGCAGGCGGATCGCTTGCGCAACAGAGACACGTATCCACGTGATCTCTCCGAACTCAACCGCAACAAAGCGGGTGATATATGCCGGGCCCCGTTGCGTCTTTCTTTTCTGGCCCGTCGTTGTCGTTCTCCAATGCTCGCCATTGGGGTGCTGTTCGTTTGCGCAGGTCAATCCGTCTGACCGGTTGACCCGAAAACAATCGAGGAGCTCCTGATGACGTTGTCCCGCCTCACCGCAGTTTCCCTGGCTGCCGCGCTGCTCGCCTTTGGTGCATCCGCGCAAGCCGATACCGTGAAGATCGCCATTGCCGGTCCGTTCAGCGGCCCGGTCGCCCAGTACGGCGACATGGTCAAGGCGGGTGCCCTGACCGCGATCGAACAGATCAATGCCGCTGGCGGCGTGAACGGCAACAAGCTCGAAGCCGTCCTGATGGACGACGCCTGCGAGCCGAAGCAAGCCGTCGCCGTCGCGAACAAGATCGTCTCGCAGCACATCCAGTACGTGGTCGGCCACGTCTGCTCGGGCTCGACGATCCCCGCTTCCGACATCTACGAGAACGAAGGCGTCGTGATGGTCACGCCGTCGGCGACCGCGCCGCAGCTGACCGAAGGCAAGAAGCGCCAGTTCATCTTCCGCACCATCGGCCGCGACGACCAGCAAGGTCCGGCAGCCGCTGCGTACATCATCAACAAGGTCAAGCCGAAGAAGGTCGCGATCCTGCACGACAAGCAGTCGTACGGTCAGGGCATCGCGACGTCGGTGAAGGCCGCGCTCGACAAGGCGCACATTCCGGTCGTCGTGTTCGAAGGCATCAATGCCGGTGATTCGGACTACTCGGCAGTCGTCACGAAGCTCAAGTCGCAGGGCGTGGACTTCGTCTACTTCGGCGGCTACCACCCGGAAATGGGCCTGCTCATGCGCCAGTCGCGTGAACAGGGCGTGAAGGCGACGTTCATGGGTCCGGAAGGCGTGGGCAACAAGGACGTGACGGCGATCGCCGGCCCGGCTTCGGAAGGCATGCTCGTGACGCTGCCGGCCGACTTCGCCGCCGACCCGGCCAACGCGAAGCTCGTGAAGGCCTTCGCCGACGGCAAGCGCGACGCGAACGGTCCGTTCCAGATGCCGGCCTACGCAGCGGTCGAAGTGATCGCCGACGGCATCAAGGGCGCGAAGAGCACGGACCCGACCAAGGTCGCGGCCTACCTGCACGCCAACGCGTTCAACACGCCGATCGGCAAGGTGGAATACGACAAGCAGGGCGACCTGAAGTCGTTCCGTTTCGTCGTCTACACGTGGCACAAGGACGCCACGAAGACCGCCGCGAACTGATTCTCGCCGCGCATCGCAACGCCCCGTTCGCCGTCGCGGCGGGCGGGGCGTTTTCCAACGATGCGCAACAGCGGACGGATCGTCACGGTTTCAAGAGTTTCTCCAAGGTCTCTCATCGGCTTCATGGCCGCGGGGCTTACGCATGAATGATTTTCTTCCTCAGTTCACCCAGCAGCTCGTCAACGGGCTCACGCTGGGTGCGATCTATGCGCTGATCGCCATCGGCTACACGATGGTCTACGGCATCATCGGCATGATCAACTTCGCTCACGGCGAGATCTACATGATCGGCGCCTATGTGGGCCTCGTCACGCTCACGGCCATCGGCACCTCGGCGGGTTATCCGCTGCCGTTCGTGCTGGGCGCGGCGCTCATCGTCTCGGTGCTGGTCACCGGGCTCTACGGTTTCGCGGTCGAGCGCGTGGCGTATCGGCCGTTGCGCGGCGGGCCGCGTCTCGTGCCGCTGATCTCCGCGATCGGCATGTCGATCTTCCTGCAGAACTACGTGCAGATCGGGCAGGGCGCGCGCGACGTGTCGGTGCCGGAACTCATTTCCGGCGCGCTCGATTTCAACATGGGCGGCAACTTCGAAGTGACGATCCCGTACGCGCGCATGCTGATCGTCGGCGTGACGCTCGTGCTGATGATCGCGCTCACGCTGTTCATCTCGCGTTCGCGCATGGGTCGCGCGTGCCGCGCCTGCGCGGAAGACATGAAGATGGCCAACCTGCTCGGCATCGACACGAACCGCGTGATCTCGTTCACGTTCGTGCTCGGCGCGATGCTCGCGGCGGTGGGCGGCGTGCTGATCGGTCTGACGATCGGCAAGCTCAATCCGTATATCGGGTTCATCGCGGGCATCAAGGCGTTCACGGCGGCGGTGCTCGGCGGTATCGGCAGCATTCCGGGCGCGATGCTCGGCGGCGTGCTGCTCGGTCTCGCGGAAACCTTCGCGGCGGGCTACATGCCGTCGGAGTACAAGGACGTGGTGGCTTTCGGCCTGCTCGTGCTCGTGCTGCTGTTCCGTCCCACCGGTTTGCTCGGCAAGCCGGACGTCGAAAAAGTGTGAGGTCGATATGAGCCAATCTGTTCCGGTTCGCGCGGCCGACACTCGCGCGCACGGCCAGTCGTCGGCGCAGACGGTGAAGGGCGCGTTCGCCGCCGCCGTCGCGACCATCATCCTGACCGCGCCGATTCTCGGCCTGCAACTGACGCTCGACGGCTATCAGGTCGTGCTGCAGCAACACTGGCGTCCGGTGTGGATCGCCGCCGCCGTGGTGTTCGTGTTCCAGCTCGTCAAGCCGCTGTTCCAGCGCGCGACGAGCGGCCTGAAGCTGCCCTCGGCGCCCGCGCTCGGCGCGCGTCAGCAGCGCGTGGCGATCTGGGTGCTGCTCGCGTTCGGCGCGCTGTTCCCGTTCATGGGCTCGCGCGGCTCGATCGACGTCGCGACGCTCGCGCTCATCTACGTGATCCTCGGCCTCGGCCTGAATATCGTGGTGGGTTTCGCGGGTCTGCTCGACCTCGGTTACGTGGGCTTTTACGCGGTGGGCGGCTATACGTACGCGCTGCTCAACCAGTACTTCGGCTTCACGTTCTGGGAATGCCTGCCGCTCGCGGCGCTGGCCTCGGCCACGTTCGGTTTCGTGCTGGGCTTTCCGGTGCTGCGTCTGCGCGGCGACTATCTCGCGATCGTCACGCTCGGTTTCGGCGAAATCATCCGCCTGCTGCTCAATAACCTCACGAGCATCACGGGCGGCCCGGACGGCATCTCGGGGATTCCGAAGCCCACCGTGTTCGGTTTCGAACTCGCGCGCCACGCGAGCGTCGATGGCGCGAAGACCTTCAACGATCTGATCGGTATCGAGTACAGCGGCGAGCACATGGTGATCTTCCTGTACCTGCTCGCGCTGGTGCTGGTCGCGTTCACGCTGTTCGTCACGAGCCGCCTGCTGCGCATGCCGATGGGCCGCGCCTGGGAAGCGCTGCGCGAAGATGAAATCGCGTGCCGCTCGCTCGGTCTGAATCCCACGCGCATCAAGCTCTCGGCGTTCACGCTGGGTGCGTCGTTCGCGGGTCTCGCGGGCGCGTTCTTCGCGGCGCGCCAGGGCCTCGTCACACCCGAGTCGTTCACCTTCATCGAGTCGGCGCTGATTCTCGCCGTGGTCGTGCTGGGCGGAATGGGCTCGCAGCTCGGCGTGGTGCTCGCGGCGATCCTGCTGACGGCGCTGCCGGAAGTGGCGCGCGGCTTCGCCGAATATCGCATGCTGATTTTCGGTCTGGTGATGGTGCTGATGATGATGTGGCGTCCGCAGGGTCTGTTGCCTGCCAGCCGTCCGCATGTGGAGTTGCCGCAATGAGCGCACAAAACCTGTTGAAAGTAGCGGGCTTGCAGATGCGCTTCGGCGGTCTGCTGGCCGTCGACGGCATCGACTTCGATGTGCGTCCGAACGAAGTGTTCGCCATCATCGGGCCGAACGGCGCGGGCAAGACCACGGTGTTCAACTGCGTGGGCGGCTTCTACAAGCCCACCGCGGGCGACATCGTGCTCGACGGCCATGCGATCACGGGCCAGCCGAGCCACATGGTGGCGCGCCGCGGCCTCGTGCGCACGTTCCAGAACATTCGCCTCTTCAAGCAGTTGACGGTGCTCGAAAACCTGATGGTCGCGCAGCACCTGAAGGTCAACCGCAACATGCTGAGCGGCCTGTTCGCCACGCCCGGCTATCGTCGCGCCGAACGCGCCGCGCTCGAACGCGCCGCGTACTGGCTCGATCGCGTGGGCCTGAAAAACGTGGCCAATCGCGAAGCGGGCACGCTCTCGTACGGTCATCAGCGACGCCTCGAAATCGCGCGCTGCATGATTACCGATCCGCGTCTGCTGATGCTCGATGAACCGGCTGCCGGTCTCAATCCGCAGGAAAAGATCGAGCTGCAGCAGATGGTCGACGGCTTGCGCAATGAGTTCGGAATCTCCGTACTCCTGATCGAACACGACATGAGCCTCGTGATGGGCGTGTCGGATCGCATTCTGGTGATGGAGCACGGCAAACCGATCATGATCGGCAAACCCGATGAAGTGCGCAACGACCCGCGCGTGATCAAGGCGTATCTCGGAGAGGACTGATGCTGAAGCTGGAACAGGTCCATACCCACTATGGCGCGGTGGAAGCGCTGGCGGGCGTGTCGATCGAAGTGAACAAGGGCGAGATCGTCACGCTGATCGGCAGCAACGGCGCCGGCAAGACCACGCTGATGATGACCGTGTGCGGCACGCCGCGCGCCTCGTCGGGCCGCGTGACGTTCGAAGGCGAGGACATCACGCGTCTGCCCACGCATGAAATCATGCGCAAGGGCATGGCGATTTCGCCGGAAGGCCGTCGCGTGTTTCCGAGCCTCACGGTGCTCGAAAACCTGCAAATGGGCGGTTTTTTCGCCTCGCAGCACGAGATCGAAGCGGGCATCGAGCACGTCTTCAAGCTGTTTCCGCGCCTGAATCAGCGTGCGAAGCAGCGTGCGGGCACGATGTCGGGCGGCGAGCAGCAGATGCTCGCGATCGGCCGCGCGCTGATGAGCAAGCCGCGTCTGCTGCTGCTCGACGAACCCACGCTCGGCCTCGCGCCGCTCGTGATCGCGCAGATCTTCGACATCATCCGCGCGATTCGCGAGGAAGGCGTGACGGTGTTCCTCGTCGAGCAGAACGCGAACAAGGCGCTGCATGTGGCCGATCGCGGCTACGTGCTCGAAACGGGCCGCGTCGTGCTGGCGGACAGCGCCGACAACCTGCTCGCCAACGACGATATCAAGCGCGCTTATCTGGGCGGTTGATCACGCGGATTCGAGTCGATTTCGCCGTATCACGGCCCGCGCAATGTGCTGCTTTCGAGCGGCGATTGCGCGGGCCGGTTTCATTTTTACGCCGCTTTTTTTAGGGTCGATCGCGCTATTCAATCGCCGCGCGTCAGCGCGATCTGTTCGAGCAGACGCATGAGATCGCCCTGACGGCGCGTGGCCGTTTTCGCAAAGACGTGATGCAGATGCGTGCGCACGGTCGACGGCATGATCTGCAAGGTCGCGGCGATGTCACGCGGCTCATGACCTTTGCCGACTTCGCCTGCCACGCGCGCCTCGGCGGGCGTGAGTCCGAACAGGGCGATCAGACGCTGCTCCACGCCGCGCCGCGCGGCCTGCGGATCGGTTATCACCAGCATGGCCGTGCCGCGCCGCGAGACGGCCGTGGCGCCCTCGATGACGCGATGCGTACCCAGCGGCGCGACCAGCACCTGCAGCGGCGCGTCGTGCGCCGCGCGTTCAATCAGCATCGCGCCGCCCGCGCGTGTGCCCGACTCGCTGGACGACGCGCGCGCGATCATCGCGCGCAAGCGCTGCGTGGCATCGAGCGTCGGCGCGCATAGCCCCTGGCGTTCTTCGCGCAGGCCGCGCGCCTGCGCGAGCAGCGCGCTCGCCGCACGGTTGGCGAATACCACGTGCGCGTCGCGGTCGGCGATCAGCACGCATTGGGCAAGGCTGTCGAGCGCATCGAAGGCGTCGAGCGCCGCGAGCGGATCGGCTGGCGGGTGTGACGTGCTCTGCAGGCTCTGCGTCACGCGACGTTGCACGCGGACGGCGTTGCGCAGATGCGGCAGCAGCGCGCGCAGTACGTCGAGTTCATCGTCGGCGTAGAAACGCGGCGTATGACGCAGCGCGCCGAGCACGGCCGTCACGCCGTCCTCGCGCATCACGCTGGCGAACGCGACCGTGTGAATGCGCTGCGGGCGTACCCAGTCCTGCACGAATTCGCTGCTGGCATGCGCGGTTTGCGGACGGATCATCGTGTCCGTCACGAGCGTGCCCGCCGGCCAGCGGCGCACCTGCGGCACGAGCGGATCGAGCGCGCCGTAATGCTGCGCGTAACGGCGGGCAAAGCCGCTTTCGATACCGTTCCAGTCGGCGAGCGGCAGCGCCTCGTCCGGTGCGAGCACGCTCAGGTTCACGTACGTCGCGCCGATACGCCGGGCGAGGCGCGCAAGCAGGGCCGGCCAGCGGCGCGCGTCGAGCCCCGCGTCGTAGATCGCGTCGATCAGGCTGCCGAGCGAATCGGCGGCGTCGTCTGCCGGCATGGCGTGCTCCGGGCGCGCGGCGAGGCCGCTGCGCCCAACGCAATCCAGAGCGTGATAAGGATGTGGCGGCGCGGAAAAAAATGCCTCAACGCAACGCGCCAGCTTCGTTAGCAAACGGCGTACATAATGAATGCGCCGCAGCATGCTAAACGCATCGTCTATTGATAGACGATTGATCTTGCGAATAGCTTTCGAAATGATGCGTTTCTCTTTCTTGTATCGACATGCATTTCGAATACTGGACAACGGCCGCGCGCTCACGATAATTGAGCCTCCGGCGCGCGCAAGCGCGTCAGAAAAACATGCAGCCAGTCACACCGGAGAGTCGTTGGATGTCTGAAGAGTATGAAGTGCATGGACCGCACGATCACGCGGTCGAGCATGCGGCCGCCGGTCATGGGCACGGCGGCCACGAAAGCCACGGCGACGGCGGCCGCGATCCGTTCCCGAGCCGCATGGCGGTCATGACCGCAATTCTCGCCTCGATCGGCGCGATTCTCGCGTATCAGAGCGGCAACAGCGAAAACCTCGCGCTCTATTACAAGAACGAAGCGGCGATTCACAAAACCGAAGCGGCGAATCAATGGGCGTATTACCAGGCGAAGGGCGAAAAGCAGAATCTCGCTGAACTCGGCGCGTCGCTGTCCGCGCTCGCGCCGAATGCGGGCGATGCGCAGCGTCGTTTCGCCGCTGACGCGGATCGTTATCGTCAGCAAAAGGAACCGATTCGCGCGAAAGCCGAAGCGCTGGAAAAGCAGGTCGAAGAAGACGATGTGCGCAGCGAAAAACTCCTGCACGGCCATCATCGCTGGGCGCAGGCCACCACGCTGATTCAGATTTCCATCGCGTTGACGGCGATTACGCTGCTCACGCGCAGCAAATGGCTGCTGCGCGGCTCGCTCGGCGTGGGCGCGGTGGGCGTGGTGCTCGGCGCGCTGGCGTTCTTTTCAGGCTGATTGAATTGAGCTCAATGCCAAAACGCGCGCGAGCCGCGCGGTTTGGCCCGGCCGTTTCGCGTGCATTCCTTTCACGCAAGAAAGATTGTTATTCAACCGCCGCACACGATGGCAGTGAGCAGTAGCGGCACGACCGAATGCACGGTGGCGTCGCTATCGGCTTCGCGTAGTCGCGTGCGTACCGATTCCGCCGGCGCCGACACTACGACGCCATAGAGCGGCGCAGGGATTTCCTTTCCGGCGCCGCGGCGGAATAAATCATCGTCCTGCGCATAACCGATCACGACATAAACCGGAAAGCCGAACGCGCTCAAACGGCTGCCGTGCACGGGTCGGAACGCATTCACCGAATTGGCTTCCACGCGGCTGGGCTGCGCTTCGATCGACTTTTCTTCAATCAGCGATGCAATAAATGCGTGGGGATTCGACTTGCAGTCGAAATGCTCGTCCTGCGGCTGCGCTTTGACGGAAAGCGGAACCAGCAGTGCGGCCAGCCCCGCGCACAAGGCGCAGACGAAGGCGAACCACGACAGCAAAGGGGCGAGGCGGGCGAGGCGCGGATTCATGGCATGAGCTCAGGACGCTTGAAAACCGTACAACTCATTCGACACCCAAACCGGGCCGGTGTTCAAGCGTTTCAAACCGTCGCGGCATACTAATTGCGCACTTCTGCGCCGCGCCGCACATTCTTGCAAAGAAGGTCCTGCGGCGCAGGCGGCCGCGTTCGTGCGTGCACATGAGCGCGGCCGTCCGGCGTACGAGCGTCGATCAGAGCATCGACTTGGCCTGACTCAGGATCTTGTCGCAAACCTGCTTCGTGGCGGCGTCCTTGAGGCCGCCGCCGGACAGGTCGAGCTTCTGACCGCTGCCTGTCGTGAGAATGCCGTTGCTGCCCTGCTGATAGCCGCTATCGCTGGTGGATGCGCCGCCGGGCAGTTTGCTGAGCAGCGAGTCTTTGACGTTGCTCGCGGCGTCGGCATTCAGGTAATTGTTCTTGATGCAGTATTGCAGCACACCCGTGACGTTGCCGAGACTGCCCGAGGTGACCGACGATCCCGAGAGGGAACTGCCGAGGCCGCCGAGGTTGCCGAGCGCGCCCGAAGTCGAACCGCTGTTGCCGCCCTGGTTGAGCAGATTGCCGAGCTGCGCCTGGGCGGCGCTCCACGGCGCGAGCAGCGCGGCGACGGCCACGCCGGCGGGTATCAGCAGTCGATGCAGTCGAAGCGGCCGGTGCGAGCCGGCGTTGCGCGGTGCTGATGTTTGCATACCCAGTTCTCCATGATGTTCGTGGCCTTCGTACTATAGACGGATTCGTTTCGCGGCTTTTCGAGCGTGGCCGCATGATTCCGGCGCGTCGAATTGCTTCCGGATTGCATCCGGATGCATGTCACCGCGTTCGCATCAGGGTGATGGGTGCCGTGTTTCAATCTGTGCGGCATGATGTGCGCAGGTGCAACCCATCAAGCGCGGCGGTTTCATCGCCATGTCATTTGTTGCGAGCACAACATCGAAAAGAGAAAAGCGGGTGATGATGCAATTCGATTCGATTTAATTCGAATTCATTGAATTCGATTCAATTCGAATTAATGCATTGGCACACGAAGCGAGTCGTGAAAGAATCCGGTCGACGGGGCTGCCACGCGATGCGCGGATGAGGCGCTAAATTGCGTGCGATGGCAGAAAAACAGGGCGTTTTTAGCGAGCGGTAAGGCTGCAATTTGCCGCACAAAGCGATACTTTGTTTCTAACCGTAACACTTATTACGGGCCTCCTCATCGGCTGGTTTCAGGTGGTATGCTTCCTGCACAAATTCTCCCTTGCACGAGTGAGACCACGTTCTTTGCGTCAATACCGTGAACACGCGCACTGCCTTCGTGCAGTCGGTGACGCAAACGGACATGACATATAAACATATGGTGCAACCGAGCACGTCAACGCGAACAGCAAAGATTCGCGAGCGACGTCTCAGTCACTGCAGCCCCGGTCCGGCTGCGTGGAGAAAAGCATGAATTTCGATGAACTGAGCGACGACGAGTGGATGTTGGTGTCCTCGCTCGTATCCGATGAACCGCCTATTCGGCTCAACCGGCGCGGCCGCCCCCGCGCCGAGCCGCGTGTGGTCGCCAACGCCGTACTGTGGATTCTCACGACAGGTGAGTCCTGGTCGCGGCTGCCCGCGCGTTATCCGTCCGGACCGACATGCCGCCGCCGTTTCGAGGAATGGCACGTGACCGGCACGCTGGGCGAACTGGTCGCACTGCTTGCGCAGCGCGGGCGTAACTTCGTCTATGTGCCCGAGCCCGTGCCGGCCCAGCCGGTCGTGCAGGAGGCCCAGGCCGTTCAGGCCGTGGCCGTTGCGGTCGAGGAAGCTGTCGAGGACGACGGCCTGCCGGCCGTCTACTGGAAGAGCCCCGAGGCCTGGCAGGCGCCGGCTTCGATCGCCGAGACGCCGCTGGCCAATCCGATCGAGTGCATGACGCGCCAGCTCGCGCGTCTGGACGAAGCGATCACGAGTGCGCAGACGCACGCCACAACACGCAGCCAGCAGGCGCGTGCGGCGCAGCCTGCGCCAACGCGTCCGCGCGTGCCTGGCGCGGGCCTCGTGCCGCCCCAGGCAGACTCGAGCGCCACGGCCACGCGCGTGAGCATGCCGCTCGCGCAGAGCGCCGTTCGGACAGCTAACCAGGCCGCCATGCCCGTCGAAGCCCGCTTCGAAGAGGGTCTCGACGTCGACGCCGGTCCGCTCTGGACCAACGCCATCGTCGAAGCCACGCAGATCGTGGAATGGGACGGCTACGCCATGCACCTGAGCGTGGAAACGTCGCGCAACAATATGTACCGCGCGGCCGTGGAAATCCTCAAGGATGGCAAGCGTCTCGAACGTTCGGGGTTGATCGGGCCGCCGTTCGAAGACGCCGATAGCGCGCGCAATTTCGCATTCGACTGGGCCCGTCAATGGGTCGAGCGCGAAGGCGAAATCGAACCGGAGGCGGCCACGTCCGCGGCTGAACCGGGCAGCAGCGTCGCATCGGAAGCGGCTAGCGAAGCGGGCGCGCAAACCACGGCGCTGAGCACGACGCGAAGCACGAATGGCGTGATCACGCGCAGCGCGGCCGGCAGTGTGCGGCTGGCGCCCATGCAGCGTTTCACCGCGAGCACGCCCTTGCGTGCGAGCGTCGATCCCTGCGATTCCAGCGCCGAGCGCCGCGTGCACGTCTCGCGTTACCGCACGCATCTGGGCTAGTACCGTGTCAGACAGGCGCCGGCGCGCGTTCGACCGCGCGCCAGCCGCCACCGCGGAGCGATCCGCGCGTTCGCCTGGCTTCATTGCTGTAATCGCCGCTGCAATCGACGCTGCTATCAACTCAGTCATCGACGCCGCAATGGAATGCGTCGCGCGTGTCGTAGCACACTGCGTTGCGTACATGTCTCGCATCACCGTCTTTGGCAAAACGCCGTAGCAGCACGACCGTTCGTGATTCCGTTCGTTGGGCTGCTACAGCGTTTCGTCGTGTCTCCGCCATGGCAGGGCGTTCGGTTGTTGCCGACGCCCCGTCCTCGTTGCTGCCGCTGTTGCTTCTGTCACTTCTGTTGCTGCTGTCGCTATCCTGACCGCATGCCGCATGGCCGGTGCTTCAGCAGCACCGGCCATGCATGAGCATCACTGGCGTCCGTACACGTCTTCGAGACGCACGATGTCGTCTTCGCCGAGGTAGGAGCCCGACTGCACCTCGATGATTTCGAGCGGCATCTTGCCCGGATTCTCAAGTCGATGCGATACGCCGAGCGGAATGTACGCCGATTCGTTCTCCGAAACGATGAAGCGTTCCTCGCCGCGCGTGACGAGCGCCGTGCCGCGCACGACGACCCAATGTTCGGCGCGATGATGGTGCATCTGCAGTGACAGACGCGCGCCCGGCTCGACGACGATGCGCTTCACCTGGAAGCGTTCGCCGCTGTCGACGCTGTCGTAATGACCCCACGGACGATGCACGAGGCGGTGCGCCACGGCTTCGCTGCGGCGTTGCGTCTTCAGGCGCTGGACGATCTTCTTCACGTCCTGCGCGCGCGAACGGTCGGCCACGAGCACAGCGTCGGCGGTTTCGATCACCACCAGATTCTCGGTGCCCAGACACGCGATCAGGCGGCCGTCCGAATGCGCGAACGTGTCGTTGGCGCCTTCGAACATCACTTCGCCTTGCGCCACGTTGCCCGCGTCGTCCTTGTCGGAGACTTGCCAGACGGTGTCCCACGAACCGAGATCGGTCCAGCCCGCCGTGAGCGGCACGACCACGCCGCTCGCCACGCTCGGATCGCCCGAGAGCGGCTCCATCACCGCGTAGTCGATCGAATTCGCCGGCGAACGCTCGAAGGCTTCGCGGTCCACGCGGAAGAAGTCGCCATCGGACTTGCCGTGCTCGACGGCCGCCGTGCACGCTTCGTGAATCGCGGGGTGGAAGTGGCGAATGGCCTTGAGCCACGTGCTCGCGCGCACGATGAAGATGCCGCTGTTCCACCAATAGCGTTGCGACGAGACGTACTGCTGCGCCAGTTCGAAATAGGGCTTTTCGACGAAGCCGTTCAGGCGTCGCGCGCCTTGCTCTTCGCCGTTCGCGACCGGCTCGCCCACGTGAATGTAGCCGTAGCCCGTTTCGGGGCGCGTGGGCACGATGCCCATCGTCACGATCTGGCCGCTGGCCGCGTGGCGCACGCCGTCGGCGACCGCGGCCTGGAACGCATCGAGGTCGGCTAGCGCATGGTCGGCGGGCATCACGACGAGAATGCCGTCCTGCTGCTCGGCCACCACGGACAGCGCCGCGATGGTGAGCGCCGGCGCGGTGTCGCGCGCGAGCGGTTCGAGAATCAGCTTCGCTTCCTTGCCGGCCGCGCGCACCTGCTCGGCGGTCGTGAAGCGATGCTCCTCGTTGCACACGATCATCAACTTGTCGGCGAGCGTGACGCGCTCAGCGAGCGCATCGAGGCGGCTCGCGGTATTCGCGAGCAGCGACTGTTCGCCGACGAGGTTGATCATCTGCTTCGGGTACTGCTCGCGCGACAGCGGCCACAACCGCGAACCCGAGCCGCCCGCAAGCACCACGGGGCAGACTTGCAGCGCACTGCGTACCGCATTCTGCGGTTGATCCGCTCGCACCGTTGCCGTTGCGGAACCCGTATCCGTCATCTCGATCTCCTGAAAGGGGTTTCGGTTCTGCGATTTGTAGCATGCTTAAAATCAACAGAAATCACGCCGTAAAGAAGAAAATTAAAAATATTCGGATTAAATTAAAAGTCGGCTATTCGTCATAAATCGCTGCGCACAAAAATTCGAATAAAAAGAGGCGATATGCGCGTTGCACAGAAAAATAAATCGACGCAAAAGACGCGCGGAGCGGCAAATTTTGCCGCGAATTCGACCCCTCAACGGCCCGTCCGGCGTGGCTATCCGGCAATCGTTGCCGAAAAAATGCGCCAAAAATCCTATCGTTAGCAACGAAACATTTGGAGATACTTTTGTACCTTGCGCGCGGAATTTTTATCGCGCTTTATTAGGGTTTATTCGGATCCGTTTCATCGACGCCGGGGTAATCTGGCGTGAAATTCCCTGATTCCCGTCGTGCAGCCCGCAGTGCGCTATGGCGCAGAACGCGTGGCTGTCGTTTATTTTTTTCAACCCGAGGTGCCGGACATGCTGAGCGTTCTAGCGAGAATCATCGACGTTGCCGCCATCGCCGCAGGCGCGCTGCTGGCGGCTGCCTTGCACCACGGAAGGCTTGCGCCGCTGTCTGACCCGGAGAGCGTGGCGCTGGCGTTCAACTGCGTGCTGGCGATCTGGATGTTCCCCGCCTTCGGCATCTACCAGTCGTGGCGCGGCAAGTCGCTCTACGTGCTGTTCGCGCGTGTGTGCGCCGCGTGGGTCGCGGTGGAGTGCACGGGCATTCTGCTGAGCTTCAGCGTCCACCGTGCCGATTCGCTCTCGCGCATCTGGCTCGCATACTGGGTGGTCGCGTCGGTGGCGTTCCTGATCGTCTCGAAGGCGCTCGTGCATATGGTGCTGCGCGGTCTGCGCCGCGAAGGCTACAACCACAAGGCGGTGGCCGTGGTGGGCAGCCCGCGGTATGCGCGCTTTCTCGTCGAGCAGATGAAGAGCCGTCCCGAGGCGGGCTTTCATCCGGCGCTGGTGTTCGATGAGGACAGCGACGCGGACGGCGAAGCGTTCCTCGACGGCGTGCCGGTCGCGCGCGACCTGCAGTCGGTGATCGAGTTCGTACGCGAACACGACGTGCGCGAAATGTGGCTCGCGCTGCCCATCACCAAGGAGCGCACGATTCATCGCATCACGATGGCCTTGCGCAACGACTTCGTGAACATCCGCTTCATTCCGGACGTGCGCAGTCTCTCGTTCTTCAGCCAGCCGGTGGTCGATCTGCTCGGCGTGCCGGCGATCAATCTCGCGGCCTCGCCGGTCACGGATCTGCGCGTGATGCCCAAGCGCGTGTTCGACTTCCTGTTCGCGGGCTGCGTGCTGATCGCGCTCGCGCCGCTGTTCGCGGTGGTCGGCCTCGCGGTGAAGCTGACTTCGCGCGGTCCGGTGTTCTTCAAGCAGCGCCGCAAGGGGCTCGACGGCAACGAGTTCGAGATCTACAAGTTCCGCTCGATGAAGGTGCATGCGGAAGTCGCGGGCCAGGTCACGCAGGCGCGCCGCGGCGATCCGCGCGTGACGCGCGTGGGCGCCTTCCTGCGTCGCACGAGCCTCGACGAACTGCCGCAATTCATCAACGTGCTCAAGGGCGAGATGTCGGTGGTCGGTCCGCGTCCGCACGCACTCGCGCACGACGACATCTACAAGGACCTCGTGCGCGGCTACATGGCGCGCTATCGCATCAAGCCGGGCATCACGGGCTGGGCGCAGGTCAACGGCTATCGCGGCGAAACCGACCGCGTGGAAAAAATGCGCGACCGCGTGCGCTTCGACCTGCATTACATGCAGCACTGGAGCTTCGCGCTCGATCTGCGCATCGTCGCCATGACCATGTGGAAAGGCTTCGCAGGACAGAACGCATATTGACGCGCGGCGGGCGCGCGGCGTGCTCATGACGCCGCGGCTCTCGCGAACACCAACAGGCAATTACATTTGAGGTGGGCATGAATCTGACGATCATTGGCAGCGGTTATGTGGGTCTCGTGACGGGCGCGTGTCTCGCCGACATCGGCAACGACGTGTTCTGTCTCGACGTGGACCAGCGCAAGATCGACCTGCTCAATCAGGGCGTCGTGCCGATTCACGAGCCGGGCCTTCAGGAAATCATCGAGCGCAATCGTCGCGCGCGCCGTCTGACGTTTTCGACCGATGTCGAAGCGGCTGTCGCGCACGGCGACGTGCAGTTCATCGCCGTCGGCACGCCGCCCGACGAAGACGGCTCTGCGGATCTGCAATATGTGCTGCAGGCGGCGCGCAACATCGGCCGCTCGATGACGGGCTTCAAGGTGATCGTCGACAAGTCGACGGTGCCGGTCGGCACCGCGGCGCTGGTGCGCGACGCGATCGCGTCCGAGCTGCGCAAGCGTGGCGAAAACCACATGTTCTCGGTGGTCTCGAACCCCGAGTTCCTGAAGGAAGGCGCGGCCGTGGAAGACTTCGCGCGCCCCGACCGCATCGTGCTGGGCTGCGACGAAGACGTGCCCGGCGAACGCGCGCGCGAACTCATGAAGCGCCTGTACGCGCCGTTCAACCGCAATCACGAACGCACGCTCTACATGGACGTGCATTCGGCGGAGTTCACGAAGTACGCGGCCAACGCCATGCTCGCCACGCGCATCTCGTTCATGAACGAACTGGCGAATCTCGCCGATCGCGTGGGCGCGGACATCGAAGCGGTGCGTCGCGGCATCGGTTCCGATCCGCGTATCGGTTACGACTTCCTGTACGCGGGCTGCGGTTACGGCGGCTCGTGCTTCCCGAAGGACGTCAAGGCGCTGATGCGCACCGCTGAAGATTTCGGCGAGCCGCTGCAGATCCTGCGCGCGGTCGAGAACGTCAACGAAGGGCAGAAACAGGTGCTCGCGCAGAAGATCGTCACGCGCTTCGGCTCCGATCTCACGGGCCGCACGTTCGGTCTCTGGGGCCTCGCTTTCAAGCCGAACACCGACGACATGCGCGAAGCGCCGAGCCGCACGCTGATCGCCGAATTGCTCGCGCGCGGCGCGCGCGTGGTCGCGTACGACCCGGTCGCGATCAAGGAAGCGCAGCGCGTGATCGAACTCGACTTCGCGAAGACGCCCGAGCAGCTCGAACGCCTGAGCTATGCGCAGGATGCGATGGAAGCCGCCAACGGCGCGGACGCGCTGGTGGTCGCGACCGAATGGAAGGTCTTCAAGGCGCCCGATTTCGAAACGCTGAAGTCGCAGCTGAAAACGCCGATCGTGTTCGACGGCCGCAATCTGTACGACCCGCCCGCGCTGCAGGAACTCGGTTTCGAGTATCACGCGGTGGGTCGCGCGAGTGCCACGCAGGCAAGCCGCGCGCGTGCCGAAGCCGTCACGCAGACGCGTGTCACGGCCTGATCGCCGGCACGCGCACAAGCAGCAACAAGGAGCCATACGGCCATGTTCAACGACGTATTGATCGTCTGCCACGCGAACGTCTGCCGCTCACCGGCGGCGGAGCAGCTGTTTCGCGCGGGCCTTCGCGAGCACGCGAAAGCGCATGCAGGCGCGTTTCACTCGGCTGGCCTGCGGGCGCTCGACGGCGAGGACATGGATCCGGTGATGCAGCGACTGCTCGCGGAGCGCGGCGTGGATGTGGGCGAACACCGCTCGCGCCGCCTCACGAGCCAGCTCGTGCGCGCCGCCGATCTCGTGCTCGTCACGGAGCGCCGCCAGGTGGCGGCCGTGGAGCGCATCGAGCCGACCGCGCGCGGGAAGGTGTTCGCGCTGGGCAATTGGGAGAACTCGGACGTTTCCGATCCGCACGGCCTCGACGAAGCCGCGTATCGCGAGAGTCTCGAATTGATGGATCGTCTGGTTAAGGGGTGGCTAAGCCGAATATGCCAATGAAGAAACTCAATCTGATGACCGTGCTGGCGTTGAGCGCCTTCGTTTCCGCGTGCGCGACCGCACCGGGCAATTATCTCGACACGTCGAGCCTGAAAGAGCAGCCGAACAATCAGCCGCAACAGCAGTACGACGTGCATCTGATCACCTCGCAGCTCGTCCTGCAGCAGGCCCAGGCCGCCGCGGGCGTGCAGGTCGATCTGCCGCCCGCGAAGTACGCCAATGCCGCCGATTACACGTATCACATCGCGCCGCAGGACATTCTCGGCGTGACGGTCTACGACCACCCGGAAATCTCGACGCCGCAAGGCTCGACGTTCTCGCAGGGCGGCAACACCACGCAGACCGTGGGGCAGACGCTCACGCAGCCGTACACCAACGCGCTGTCCGGCGAGTCCGATCCGTACGGTCAGACCGTGGCGAAGGACGGCACGATCTACTTCCCGTTCGTCGGCCGCGTGATGGCGGCGGGCAAGACGCCGGGCCAGTTGCGCGATCGCCTCGCGTCGGGTCTCGGTCCGTATATCAAGAATCCGCAGGTGGACGTGCGCGTGCTCGCCTACCGCAGCCAGAAAATCCAGGTGACCGGCGACGTGAAGACGCCGGGCCCGCTCGCCATGAGCGACGTGCCGCTGTCGCTCGTCGACGCGATCACGCGCTCGGGCGGCACCACCGACAACGCCGACATCAACCGCGTGCGCCTCACGCGCAACGGCAAGCTCTATGTGCTCGACGCGAACCGCATGCTCGATTCGGGCGACGCGACGCAGAACGTGATGCTCCAGGACGGTGACATCATCAACGTGCCGGACCGTTCGGACAGCCGCATATTCGTGATGGGCGAAGTGAAGACGCCGATCCAGACCGGCATGATTCGCGGCAAGCTGACGATCGCCGACGCGCTCACGTCCGCCGGCGGCATTCTCGACACCGACGCGAATCCGCGCCAGATCTTCGTGATGCGCGGCATGAAGGACAACCCGACGCAGCCCGAGATCTATCGTCTCGACATGACGAAGCCGGACGCGATCATGCTGTCGTCGCAATTCCAGCTCAAGCCGATGGATGTCGTGTACGTCGGTACGGCGGCCTCGACGACCTTCAACCGCTTGCTGCAGCAGGTCCTGCCAACGGTCCAGACGGTCTTCTACCTGAAGCAGATCACGCGCTAAGGGCGTGAGGTCTTTCCTCCCACGCAACACGATTTAAAACGGGATCGAAAACGTGAGCATTCAAGCCAACAGTCAGGCGGCCCCGGCGGCCCGCACAGAGGAAGAGGACGTCGTCCTCGGCCAGTTGCTGCGCGTCATCATCGACGACATCGGCTGGCTCATCGCGATCGCGGCCGTGGTGGTCGGCTGCGCCGTGTTCTACTGCTACGTGGCCAAACCGGTCTACACCGCGGACACGCAAGTGCGCGTGGAGCAGGCCGATTACACGTCGCAGGCGCTCACGCAAACGCAGTCGGGCGCCAACATCACCAACGGCCAGCAGGGCTCGCTGCCGACGGACGCTGAAATCCAGATGATCCAGAGCCGCAGCGTGCTCGAGCCGGTGGTGCAGCAGTTCAAGCTGAACTACTCGGTCTCGCCGGTCACGCTGCCGGTGATCGGCAGTCTCGCCGCGCGTCTCGCGACGCCGGGCAACCCCGCGCGTCCGTGGTTCGGTCTGACGAGCTACGCATGGGGCGGCGAAGTGGCGACTGTCGATTCGATCGACGTCGCGCCCGAACTCGAAGGCAAGAAGCTCACGTTGACGGCGCTCGACGACAACCGCTTCGTGATTTCCGGTCCCGACGGCGGCCGTCTCGTCGAAGGCACGGTCGGCCAGCAGGTGCAGGGCGGCGGCGTGACGATGCTCGTGAGCGCGCTGAAGGCGCGTCCCGGCACGCGCTTCACGGTCGTGCGCATGAACGATCTGGACGCCGTCACGGCCTTCCAGAACGCCATCAAGGTGCAGGAGCAGGGTAAGCAGACGGGCGTGATCGACATCTCGCTCGAAGACAACGATCCGGAGCACGCCGCCGCCGTGGCGAACGCGGTTGCGCAGTCGTATCTGCGCGAGCACGTGGCCACCAAGCAGGCCGACGCGAGCAAGATGCTCGACTTCCTGCGCAGCGAGCAGCCGCGCCTGAAGTCCGATCTGGAAAACGCCGAAGCCGCGCTGACCGCGTATCAAAGCAAGTCGGGTTCGATCAACGCCAGCGACGAAGCGAAGATCTATCTCGATGGCAGCGTGCAGTACGAGCAGCAGATTTCCGCGCTGCAATTGCAGATCGCTTCGCTGCAACAGCGTTTCGGCGACCAGCATCCGGTGCTGATCGCGGCGCGCCAGCAGCTCGCGCAACTGCAGGGCGAGCGCGCCAAGTACGACACCAAGTTCCGCGATCTGCCCGCGACCGAAGTGAAGGCCGTGCAGCTCCAGCGCGACGCCAAGGTGGCGGAAGACATCTACGTGCTGCTGCTGAACCGCATTCAGGAACTCTCGGTGCAGCGCGTGGGCACGGGCGGCAACGTGCATATCGTCGATCCGGCGATGCGTCCGGGCAAGCCGTCGAAGCCCAAGAAGCTGCTGATCGTTTCGGCGGCCGCGATGCTCGGCCTGATCCTCGGCACCGGCTTCGTGCTGATGCGCCGGAACATGTTCAAGGGCATCGTCGATCCGGACGTGATCGAACGCACGTTCCAGCTTCCCGTCTACGGTCTCGTGCCGCTCTCGGCCGAACAGACGGCGCTCGAAAAGCGCGCGCCGGTGCGCGGCGGCACGCGTCTGCGCGAAGTGCTCGCGAGCGCCGCGCCGAAGGATCTCACGGTCGAAAGCCTGCGTTCGCTGCGCACCTCGCTGCAGTTCAGCGTGATGGACGCGCGCAATCGCGTGGTCGTGCTCACGGGTTCGGTGCCGGGCGTCGGCAAGAGCTTCATGACCGCCAACCTTGCTGTGCTGCTCGCGCATTCGGGCAAGCGCGTGCTGATGATCGACGGTGACATGCGCCGCGGCGCGCTTGAGCGCTATCTCGGCGGCCCGCAGGACAACGGTTTCTCCGAACTGCTCTCGGGTCAGATCTCGCTCGACGAAGCGATTCGCGCGACCGAAGTGGACAACCTGCACTTCATCTCGTGCGGCCGCCGTCCGCCGAATCCGTCCGAGCTGCTGATGTCGCCGCGTCTGGGCCAGTATCTCGACGGCCTCGCGAAGCGCTACGACATTCTGCTCGTCGATACGCCGCCGGTGCTGGCCGTGACCGATGCCGCGATCATCAGCGGTCACGCGGGGTCGACCTTCCTCGTGCTGCGTTCGGGCATGCATACCGAAGGCGAGATCGCCGATACGCTCAAGCGTCTGCGCACCGCGGGCGTGCATGTGACGGGCGGCGTCTTCAACGGCGTGCCGGCGCGCGCGCGCGGCAGCTACGGCTATGGCTACAGCGCCGTGCAGGAATATCTGAGCGCCTGATGAAAGGGGAACACGCGATGAAAGTGACCGTGCTCGTACCGACGTACAGGCGTCCTGAAGATCTCTCGCGCTGCCTCTCGGCGTTGTTGCGCCAGGAACGCGCGCCCGATCAGATCGTGGTGGTGGCGCGCGCCGACGATGCCGCGACGCACGCGTGCCTCGCCGAACATGTGACGCCGCGCGTGCTCAACGTCGACGTGGCGAGCGTCGAGGAACCGGGCCAGGTGGCCGCGCTCAATCGCGGTCTCGAAGCGGCCACGGGCGACGTGATCGCGATCACCGACGACGACGCCGCGCCGCACGCCGACTGGGTCGCGCGCATCGCCGCGCATTTCGAGGCCGATGCGAAGCTCGGCGCGCTCGGCGGCCGCGACTGGGTTCACGAAGAAGGCCGCGTGCTCGACGGCGAGCGCCCGCTGGTGGGCCGCGTGCAACGCTCGGGCCGCATCGTCGGCAATCATCATCTGGGCGTGGGCGAGGCGCGCGAAGTCGATCTGCTCAAGGGCGCGAACATGAGCTACCGGCGCGCGGCGATCGGCGGACTGCGTTTCGACCGCCGTCTGCGCGGCACGGGCGCGCAGACGCACAACGACATGGCGTTCAGCATGGGCGTGAAGCGCGCGGGCTGGAAGCTCGTCTACGACCCGCGCGTGGCTGTCGACCATTATCCGGCGCCGCGTCCGGGCGAGGATCCGCGCAATGCGCAGACGCTCGCGTCGATCCGCAATGCCGCGTTCAATTTCCATCTGATTTTGCGCAGCCATCTGCCGCCGCTGCATCGCGAGACGGCGTGGTGGTGGTGGACGCTGGTCGGCACGCGTGTCTATCCTGGGCTGCTGCATACGGGCCTGAGCGCGTTGCGCGCGGGCTCGCCCGGCGTCGCGTTCGCGCGCTGGCGCGCCGTGCGCGGCGGCGCGCGCGAGGCGCGTCGCGCGCCGGTCTGAACGACACGACACGCACCGAACGCTAAACGCGCAGACGGAACGCGCTACGCGGCGCGCGGCAGACATGCATCGGCATCGAAGCGCCGATTCGCCCGCGCGCCTGCAATCGAATTTACGGAGGACCTCGAATGAGCGGTACCCAAGTCCACGTGCACCTGTTTTACGGCGCCGATCCGCGCCGTTACCGAAAGGGCGAGAATATCGGTTGCCTGTACGGCTACCATCACGCGGAATCCGCGGAATTCGCTCTCAATTACGCCGAAGACGCGCGCGAAGGCACGCCGGTGCGTTTCGCGCGCCGCGCGCTGAAAGCGGCGCTCGGCTTCGATCTGATTCACGCGTGGCGCAATCGCCGCGCGATTCTCGACGCGGACGTGATCTGGACGCATACCGAGCAGGAGCATCTGGCCGTGGCCGCCGTGCTGCTGATGCATGCGAAGAAGGGCGGCGCGCGTCCGCTGCTGCTCGCGCAAAGCGTCTGGCTGCTCGACCGCTGGCCCGGTTACGGCGCGCTGCGTCGCGCCGCGTACCAGCGTCTGCTCAAGCGTGCCGATCTGCTGACCACGCTCGCGAGCGAGAACGCCGCGCTGTGCGGCGACTTCTTCGGCCGCGACGCGCGCCATGTGCTGTACGGCCTCAATACGCAGGACTTTCCGCTGCGTCCGCCGTCGCACTGGAAGCCGAATACGCCCGTGCGTATCGCGGGCATCGGCAACGATCGCGACCGCGACTGGACCACGCTCGCCGCCGCGCTCGGCAACGACGCGCGCTACCATGTGCGTATCGCCACGCGCCGCCGCATTCCCGCCGAAGTGCGCGCGCCGAACGTCGAAGTCGTGCGCGTCTCGGGCCTTCAGCAGCAGCACGCGCTCTATGAGTGGGCCGATATCATCGTCGTGCCGCTGCGTCCGAACACGCACGCCTCGGGCATCACGGTGATGCTCGAAGCCGCCGCGCTCGGCAAGCCAATGATCGTGACAAAAGTGGGCGCACTCGAAGATTATTTCGACGAGAAGGCCGCGTATTACGTCGAGCCCTTCAACACGCAGCAGTTGCGCGACGCCGTGAACGCGCTCGTGGACGATCCGGCCCGCACGCTGGCGCAGGCGCGCGAGGCCTGCGAGCAATTGCAGACGCGCGACCTGACGACCGAGAACTTCGCCCGTCAACATGCGCAACTCACGCGCGACATGCTGCGCGAGCGCGATCCGCGCGTTGCGCCGGCGAGCCGCGCGGATGGGGTGAGCAGTGCTCATGCGGCCGGCCAGATGCCGCGCGGGATGTAAGCATGCGTGTGCCTTCGTATCCGGCGCCGCGCTCGCCGCATCTGCCGCCGAACCGGCCGCCCAATGTTCCGCCGAACCTGCCTGGCGCGTCCGCGCGCGCACCGGCGGAACCGGCGCGCCGTTCGGGCCTGCGCCGCGCGATGGGCCGCGACACGCTGCCCGTCATCGCGCTGTGGACCTTCACCGCGCTGCTGATCCTCGCGCATCAGGGCTCGGTGCTCACGCTCGCGTTTCCGGTGCTCGCCATCGGCGTGGGTTTCTGGCTCTATTTCGTGAATCCGGTGCGCTATATCGGCTTCATGTGGTGGCTGTGGTTCCTGAGCCCCGAAGTGCGCCGTCTCGCCGACTACGGCAAAGGCGGCTTCACGCCCACGAGCCTGATTCAGGTCGCGCCGCTCGCCGTCACCATGATCAGCGGCATTTCGCTGATCCGCTATTACCCTATCCTCGCGCAACGACGCGGTTTGCCGCTGCTGCTGGCGCTGCTCGGCATCGCCTATGGGTTCGCGGTGGGCGTGGTTGCGAGCGGCCCCGCAGCGGCTGTCTACGACCTCGCGAACTGGGTCTATCCGCTGCTGATCGGCTTTCACATCATGGTGCTCACGCGCCAGTATCCCGAAGCGCGCGACACCATCATCAACACCTTCATCTACGGCATGTTCGTGATGGGCGCGTACGGTCTCGTGCAGTTCTTCATCATGCCGCCGTGGGACGCGATGTGGATGATCGGCTCGGACATGAATTCGCAGGGCGACCCCGTGCCGCTCGGCGTGCGCGTGTTCAGCACGATGAATTCGTCGGGTCCGTTCGCATTCGCGATGATGGGCGCGATGGTGCTCGTGATGGCCGCGAAGCATCGCGTGCGCTGGGTCGCGGCGGCCTTCGGCTTCTTTTCGTTCGCGCTGTCGCTGGTGCGATCGACGTGGGGCGGCTGGGCGATCGCGATGGTGATCCAGCTGATGAAGTCGAGCAACAAGGTGCGCATCCGCATCATCGTGAGCGCATTCGTGCTCGCGGGCGTGTGCGTGCCGTTGCTCACCTTCGGCCCGGTCGCGGACCGCATGCAGCAGCGCCTGAACACGCTCGTCAATCTCAGCGACGATCAGAGCTACGAAGCGCGCAACCAGTTCTACGCCGACTTCGCGAAGAAGGCCTTTACCGACGTGTCGGGCGAAGGCTTCGGCTCGACCGGCGCATCGACGAAGCTGTCGAGCAGCAACGGCCAGCTCGGCCAGTACGGCAGCTTCGACAGCGGCGTGATGAACATTCCGTTCGTGCTCGGCTGGCCCGGCACGCTGCTCTACATGTCGGGCGTGATCTGGCTGATGGCGCGCGCGCTGCGCATCGCGCTGCGGCTCTCCGAAGACCGCTACGTGTGCGCGTGCATGAGCCTGATGATCTCGATCTTCGCGATGCTGGTGTTCACCAACTCGCTGGTCGGCACGGGCGGTCTGCTGCTGTTTTCCAGCGTGTTTTCCATTCTCAGCGCGGGGCACTGGACCCGGATGAACCGGCTGGCCTCGCGCGCCACTCCCGTTGTTACCCCTGTTACGGAGATCTCCGATTGAGAGTCGCAATCGTCACGCACGTAGTGCGCCATAACGACGGCCAGGGGCGCGTCAACCATGAAATCGCGCGCGCGGCGCTCGACGAGGGCTTCGAGGTCACGCTGGTGGCCCGGCACGTCGCGCCCGAACTGCTCGAACATCCGCGGGTGAAGTGGGTGCCCGTGCAGCCCTCGCGCCTGTGGCCGACCAACTTGCTGCGCCAGCAGGTGTTCGCGCTGAAAAGCGCGTGGTGGCTGCGCCGCCATCGCCGCGACTACGACGTGCTGCACGTCAACGGCTTCATCACGTGGGCGCATGCCGACGTGAACACCGCGCACTTCGTGCACGGCGGCTGGGCGCGCAGCAAGTACTACCCGTTCGGCCTCACGCGCGGCGCGTGGTCGGCGTATCAGTTCGTCTATACGCGCGTGAACGCAGTGCTCGAACGCTGGGCGTACCGCCGCTCGCGCGTGATCGCCGCCGTTTCGCGCAAGGTCGCCGATGAAATCCGCGCGTGCGGCGGTGATCCCGTCGAGCGACTCGACGTGATCTACAACGGCGTCGATACGCGCGGCTTCTCGGGCGCGAGCGCGGACCGCTCGCACTTCAAGCTGCCCGTGGACAAATTCCTGCTGCTGTTTGTCGGCGATCTGCGCACGCCGCGCAAGAACCTCGGCACCGTGCTCGAAGCGCTCAAGCAATTGCCCGAGCACGTGCATCTCGCGGTCGCCGGTTATCTGCCGGGCAGTCCGTATCCGGAGATGGCGCGCCAGCTTGGCATCGAGTCGCGCGTGCATTTTCTCGGCCTCGTGCGCGAAATGCCGATGCTGATGCGCAGCGTCGACGCCTACGTGTTCCCGTCGCGCTACGAAGCCATGTCGCTCTCGCTGCTCGAAGCGATGGCGGCGGGGCTGCCGGTGGTGACGGCGCGCACGGCGGGCGGCGCGGAAATCATCACGCCCGAATGCGGCATCGTGCTCGAAGATCCCGACGACGCGGCCGCGCTCGCCAACGCGATCCAGCAACTCGACGACGACACGCCGCGCCGCCTCGCGATGGGCGAAGCCGCGGCGGAACTGGCGTGCAGCTTCGGCTGGGCGCGCATGGCGGCACAGTACATCGCGCTCTACCGGCAACTGGCCGGCGACGCCAACGAAGCCGCGCGCGGCGGCGAACGAGCCTTCGCGGCGGCGGCGACGCTGCCGGGCGGCCAGACGCTGCAGCGCGCGGATACTCCCTGAAATAACGACTCAACGCCAATTCAACGGCACAGACGGCCATAACAAGGACATGCGATGACGAAACATTCCATCCATTCGCTACAGATCGGCATGCACTGGTTTCCGGAGCGTGCGGGCGGCCTCGACCGCATGTATTACTCGCTCGTGGGCGCGCTGCCCGGCGCGGGCGTGAAGGTGCGCGGCGTGGTGGCCGGCTCGCCCAAGGTGGCCGAAGACAGCGGCGGCGCGATCCAGGGCTTCGGCTCGGCCGCGCGCGCCTTGCCGTTCCGTCTGATGGACGCGCGCCGCGCGCTGCGCCGCGAAGTGCGCCGCGAACGCCCGGACGTGATCTCCTCGCACTTCGCGCTCTACACGTTCCCCGGCCTCGACGTCACGCGCGGCATTCCGCAGGTCTCGCATTTTCAGGGACCGTGGGCCGACGAGAGCTTCGTCGAAGGCGCGGCATCGCTGAGCCAGCGCATCAAGCATTCGCTGGAGCAGTCGGTATATGAGCGCTCGTCGCGTCTGATCGTGCTGTCGAAAGCGTTCGGCGACATCCTCACGAAGCGTTACGCGATCTCGCCCGAACGCGTGCGTATCGTGCCGGGCTGCGTGGATACCGCGCATTTCGATCCGGCCTGCTCGCAAGGCGAAGCGCGTTTGCGCCTGCAACTGCCGCAGAATCGCCCGATCGTGCTGGCCGTGCGCCGCCTCGTGCGCCGCATGGGTCTCGAAGATCTGATCGACGCGATCAAGCAGGTGAAGCAGCGTCATCCCGACGTGTTGCTGTTGATCGCAGGCCGTGGCCGTCTGGAATCCGAACTCCAGCAGCGTATCGACGCAGCGGGTCTCACCGACAACGTGAAGCTGCTCGGCTTCGTGCCCGACGCGCATCTGCCGTCGCTCTATCGCGCCGCGACGCTGAGCGTGGTGCCGACGGTCGCGCTCGAAGGCTTCGGCCTCATCACGGTGGAATCGCTGTCCGCAGGCACGCCTGTGCTGGTGACGCCGGTCGGCGGTCTGCCCGAAGCGGTGGCAGGACTTTCGCAGGATCTCGTGCTGCCTTCGACGGGCGCGGGCGCGATTGCCGAAGGGATCGACGGCGCGCTGTCCGGCCGCATCAAGATGCCCGACGAGCACGCATGCAAGGCCTACGCGCGCGAGCATTTCGACAATGCGGTGATCGCAAAGCGCGTGGCGGATGTCTACGCCGAGGCGATCGCGGCGGCGCATTGAGCGTCACGCGTATCGAAGCCGGAAAATCGAAGCCGGAAAATGAAACTGCCGCTCGAAAGAGCGGCAGTTTTTTGCAGCGGAAGAAACAAGCGTCGCCTCATCGCGTATCGAGACACACCTGGCGTGCTTCTTCGTACATCCAGCGCAGCGTGTCTTCGAGCGGCTTGCGCGCGCTGTCGCCGACAATGCCGCGCAGCTTCGCATTCGAGCCGATCAACTGACGCACTTCGTTGGCGCGCACGAAACGCGGATCGACTTTCACGTCGATGCTGTAGCCCGCGATACGCGAGAGCGCGTCGAGCAATGCGCCGAGCGTGTGGCCCGTGCCCGAGCACACATTGACGGTCGCGCCGCGCGGCGCCGCTTCGATCAGTTTCGCGTAGGCGTTCACCACGTCGCGCACATCGGAGAAGTCGCGCGCGACGTGCAGATTGCCGAGCGAAATCGTTTTCTCGCCGCGTGCGTAGTGATCGACGATCTTCGGAATCAGGAAGTCCGCCGACTGACCCACGCCCGTGTAGTTGAACGGCCGCGCGACGATGATCGGCAATTGCGCGTCCCAGCGTTTCGCGACGTACTCCATCGCGAGCTTGCTCACGGCGTAGTCGTTCGCGGGCTGGGGCGCGACGGTTTCGTCGATCACGCCGTTGGTGGCGTTGCCGTAGATGTTCGCGCTGCTCGCGAGCAGCACCGCGCGCGGCACGTGGCGCTGATGCGCGAGCGCGTCGAGCAGGTTGCGCGTGCCCACGACGTTGACCACGTAGGTGCGCGCGACATCGCTGTCGGCCACGTGCGCCACGGCGGCGAGATGCACGACCACGTCCGGCTGCACCGTTTCGACCGCGTGCGCGAGCGCGCCGCGGTCGAGCAGATCGGCGGCGAGCGGCGTGACGATGTCGGCGAGTTGCGTGTCGGCGAGCGTTTCGCCGGGGCGCACCGTGCCCCAGACGCGATAGCCGCTCGACGCGAGCCGCGCCGCCATGTAGCGGCCGGTGAAGCCGCCCACGCCGGTGATCAGCGCGCGCGGGGCGCGCGTGTCGTCAGAACGTGTCATGTCGTTCGTTGCGGGTGAGGTCGGCCGTGACCATCATCTGGCAGAGCTGCTCCAGCGACGTTTGCGGCTCCCAGCCGAGCTTGGTGCGCGCCTTGTCCGAGTTGCCGATCAGCAGATCGACTTCGGCGGGACGATAGAAACGCGGACTCACGCGCACGAGCGTGCGGCCGTTCGAAATGTCGATGCCGGTTTCGCGTTCGCCGCGGCTCGACCATTCGAGCTGAAAGCCGGCCGCCGCGAAGGCCATCGTCACGAAGTCGCGCACGGTTTCGGTGCGGCCCGTCGCGAGCACATAGGTGTCCGGTTCTTCGGCCTGCAGCATGCGCCACATGCCTTCGACGTATTCGGAGGCGTAACCCCAGTCGCGCTTGGCGTCGAGATTGCCGAGTTCGAGCACGCTCTGTTTGCCGAGCTTGATCTTCGCGACGGCGTCCGTGATCTTGCGCGTCACGAATTCGCGGCCGCGCAGCGGCGATTCGTGATTGAAGAGAATGCCGCTGGTCGCGAAGATGTCATAGGACTCGCGGTAATTCACGGTCGACCAGTGCGCGAACAGCTTGGCGATGCCATACGGGCTGCGCGGATAGAAGGGCGTGTCTTCGCGTTGCGGCACGGCCTGGACCTTGCCGAACATTTCGGACGTCGACGCCTGGTAGTAGCGCGTGCGCGGATTCACCACGCGAATCGCTTCGAGCAGATTGAGCGCGCCGATGCCGGTGACTTCGGCGGTCGTGACCGGCTGATCGAACGACACGCCCACGAAGCTCTGCGCCGCGAGATTGTAGATCTCGCCCGCCTGCGAGCGTTCGAGCAGACGCATGGTCGAGCCCGCATCGGTGAGATCGTGCTCGACGAGTTCGAGCGAAGGATGATCGGTGACGCCGAGTTCGTTCATGCGCCAGAAATTGACCGAACTGGTGCGCCGGTAAGTGCCGACCACCTGATAGCCCTTGTCGAGCAGCAGTTTGGTCAGATACGCGCCGTCCTGGCCGGATACGCCGGTGATGATCGCTTTGCGTCGTTCGTTCATGTGTGTACCTTTGAAGTAGCGAACGTGGAAACGGAAACTGCCTTTCAGGACTGCGAGCTGGACGCGCTCACGCCGCGCACCGTGGCGCTCGCGCCAACCGGCGTCGAGCGGCGCGACGGTCCGCGCGTGAGGCGTTTTTCGAACAGGAACCAGCTGGCGCTTGCGTAGGCGAGCGTGATGGCGAGCGCGATGGCCGCGCTCACCGGGCGGCTGTAGTGGTGCTCCCACACCGCATAGAGAATCGTGAGGTGAATCAGGTAAATCGTGTAGCTGATGGTGCCCACATAGACGAGCACCGGATTGCAGAGCAGACGCTTGACGATGCCCTTCGATTGCAGCGCGACCACGACCGCCGAGGTGCAGAGCACGAGCGACACGCTATAGAGGAGCGCATTCGACAGCGGCGTGTTCATGCCGCGAAAACGCGGGTAATGCAGATGCAGCCACGCGAGCACCGCGAGCGCCGCGAAGAAGAAAATCGCCGCGGGCACCTTGAACGGATCGAGCGCATTGCGGTCGCGGCGCACCATCACGGCGAGCAGCGAACCGGCGGCGAGCAGGTCCATGCGGAACGGCGTGAGGTAGTAGATCGGCCAGTAGCTGTCGAACCACGGCGTTGCGATGGCGCGCAGCACGGGCACGATCAGCACGAGCGCGACGGCCACCACGGCGAGCAGGCGGCGCGGCAGCAACAGCACCACGAAGGGCCAGAAGATGTAGAACTGCTCTTCGACGGCGAGCGACCAGAGAATGTTGAGACTGTCGTGGCCGCTCTGGCCGAGCGCATCGCCGATATTGGTCGCGAAGAACGCATACCACGGCCAGTAGCGCGCCCAGCCGAGGCCGAACAGCAGCGACGAAACGATCATCAGCAGGATGTACGGCGGCAGGATGCGGCGCACGCGTCGCGCGTAGAAGTAGCTGAAGTACGACTGCCCGCGCGCCTTGCGTTCGAGCAGGATGCCCGTGATCAGAAAGCCGCTCAGCACGAAGAACAGATCCACGCCCATCCATAGCGGCGCCTTGAGCGCGTGCTGTGCGAAAACGGCGAGCACGGCGATGGCGCGCAGGCCGTCGAGCTGGACGATGCGGTGGGCGTGTTGCGGCGGGCTGGCGAGGCTGTTAACGGTCATCGGTTATCCGGTGGGTTCATACGTGCACAGTCCGGATCATTCTAGAAAGAATTAAATGGTCAAAAAGCCGAAATATATCGGTGGCCTGATTTTTAAAATGAAAGCCGATTTAGATCGGTAAATATGAATGGGCGCACACGGAAGTCGTGATTGCGAAATCGGGAAAATCTTGCTGATCGCCCATGTGGCAGGGCTTTGCGCGCGGCGCGGGTATTTATTTCGCAAACACCGCGCGGGTACGGGTTTCGATTGAATTTTTTTGAATTATTTTCGCTTTTTGTGGGGTGATTTTTCACCGTGAATGTACGGCATGATCCAGCGGAATCGCCGTATTCTGACCGGAGGAATTGCCTTGCCGTTTCCGATTCCCGACCGCCGCATGCGCAGGGCGCTGGCGCTGGCCGCTTTGAGCGCGTTCGTCTGTACCTCGTCGGTGCAGACGCTTGCCGCGCCCCCACTGAACGTCACGACGTCGTGGATCGGCAATACCTTTGGTTATGGCCAGGGGACGTGGACGCAGATCAATATCACCGCGATCGCGGTCACGCCCGACGGCAAGGTCTTCACGAACGCGCCGTGGGATGAAAGCGGCGGCGAGATCAGCGCCTACCAGGACGGCAAATCGCTCGGCTTCGCGGGCGGCACGCATGGTTGGGGCGGGCAGGGCGGCAACGCCGTGGCGCTCAACCACCGCTATCTGTACGCGGCCGTGGGCGTGGGCAACGAGAAGGGGCATCTGGTGGGCGGCGGCGTGTGGCCCGACAAGGGCCGCCAGTGGTTTGGCATCACGCGTCGTCCGCTCGACGAACCCAAACGCGCCGCCGCGTTCCAGGCCTCGCCGCAGCCGCTCAATCCGCATGCGCAGCTCGCCAGCGCCTTCCTGAAGATCGCTGATGTGCCCACAGGTCAGCACGCCGATGTAGGCGGCCTCGCGGCCACTGACACGCTGCTTTACGTGAGCAACACGTCGATGAACCGCATCGAGGTCTACGACGCGAACTCGATGCAGCGTAAATCGCAATTCGACGTGCACGAGCCGGGCCGCATTGCACTCGCCGCCGACGGGTCGCTGTGGGTGCTGACCGGCACCGTGAACGACCGCGCGCCGCGCGTCGCGCATTATTCGCCGGACGGCAAACTGATCGGCGACACGCTCGAACTGCCCGCCGATACCCAGGCCGTCGATCTCGCCGTGGACCCCTCGCAACGCATTCTGGTCGCCGACAACGGCCCGCGCCAGCAGATCCTGATCTACGCGCGCAACGGCAAGAGCTACGCCGCAAGCGGCACGCTCGGCGAGCGCGGCGGCATTTTCTCGGGCGTTGCCGGACGCCCCGGCCCGGGTCGCTTCAACGGACTCACGGGCGTGGGCACGGATGCGAAGGGCAACATCTACGTCTCGACCAACGGTATCGGCCCGAAGCACGACACGATCGGCGCGGGTCTCGGCGCGACGCTCGAAAGCTACGCGCCCGACGGCAAGCGCCAGTGGATCGTGGAAGGGCTGCTGTTCGTCGATGGTGCCTGGATGGACCCGGCGCGGCCTAACAGCGTCTACACCGGCAACAAGCGTTTCGAACTCGATCTGTCGAAGCCGCCGGGGCAGGATTCGAAATATGTAGGGTTCCTGTCTAATCGATTCAAGTATCCCGACGACCCGGTATTTCACACGGATCAGTGGCCCGGCCTGCCGACGGCGCGCCAGCTCAACGGCCACACGTTCCTGTATCTCACCGACATGTACGCGGATCACCTGAAGATCTATCGCTTCGATCCGCAACGCGACGGCGAGACCGCGATTCCTTCGGGCTTTATCGCGGGCCGCGAGCGTCCCGTGCTGCACGTGCCGAACGCGCCGCCCGGCGGCGACTGGATCTGGCGCGACGTCAACGGCAACGGCGCATTCGATACCGACGAATACACGCGCAATCCGGGCCGCGAAAAACTCGGCGGCGGCTGGGGCTGGTGGATCGACACGCGCGGCGACATCTGGCGCGCGCGCGACGAGAAGGGCATCTGGCGCTTCCGTTTCGGCGGCCTCGATGCAAAGGGCAATCCTATCTACTCGTACGACAAGCTCGATAAGTACGCGATTCCCGCGCCGTTCACCGAAGTGCATCGCGCGATCTACGAACCCGAAACAGACACGCTCTACGTGACCGGCTATACCGCCGACGCGCCGCACGATCCGGGCTTCTGGAAAGAAGCGGGCCGCGTGCTGGTGCGCTACGACAAATGGTCGAGCGGTCATCCCGAACAGCGCTACGTGTTGCGCCTGCCGTGGGACCCGAAGGCGAAGCCGCCGGTTACGCCCGCGGGCCTCACTGTGGAAGGGCAATACCTCTTCGTGGTCGAGCCCGCGGGCAACGTCCACGTGTTCGACAAGACGAGCGCGAAGGAGATCGGCACCTTCGGCCCCGGCGCGGAAGTGGGCAATGCGTCGGGCTGGGTCGACGTGCCCTTCGGCATCACGGCGCATCGTCAGCCCAATGGCGAATACCTGATCTTCGTGGAAGAGGATGCACGCGGCAAGGTGCTCATGTACCGCTGGAAACCGGCTTGATGCGCGCGTCCGCCGCCTCGCCACGCTACTGGACAATCTATGGATAAAGGCATTCTGCGCAACGTTGCGATCAACCTGTTCGGGCTCATACTGCCGACCTTCGTGTCGCTCGTCACGGTGCCCTCGTACATCAAGATGCTGGGCGTCGAACGCTACGGCGTGATTGCGCTGGTGTGGACGCTGATCGGCTATTTCAGCGTGCTCGATCTGGGCATGAGCATGGCCGCGCAGAACCAGATCTCGAAGGCGTATGCGTCGAAAGACGCCGACGCCTGCGAGCGCGTGTTCTGGAGCGCCTTCTGGCTCAACTTCATTACGGGCGCGATTGGCGGCCTGCTGATCTATTCGGGCGGCGCGTTCTACACCGCGTACTTCACGCACGTGACGCCCGAGCTGCGCCACGAGGTCTATCTCGCGCTGCCGTGGCTCGCGGTGGCGATTCCGATTGCGAACGTTTCGTGGGTGTTCGCGGGCGCGATCAACGGCGCGGAACGCTTCGGCATCTACAACACGAACCAGACGCTCGGGACCTTTCTGTTCCAGCTCTTGCCGCTGGGCGCGGCCTGGGTCATCGCGCCGAATCTGCAGACCGTGCTCGCCGCCGCCGTGATGGCGCGTCTCTTCGCGGGCCTGCTGCTCGGCCGCTCCGCGTTGCGTGTGCTCGGCATTCGCCGCGTGCTCGGTCCGCGTCTGGACACCTCGAAGGCGCTGTTCAATTTCGGCGGCTGGATGCTGGTCGCGAGCATCACGACGATGGTCGCTGACTCGCTCGACCGCATGATGCTCGGCGCGGGGCTCGGCGCGCGTTTCGTCACGTATTACACGGTGCCGCAGAACCTCGTCACGCGTCTGAACATGGTGCCGAACGCACTGGTGCGCACGCTGTTTCCGCGTCTTTCCGCCTTGCGCCGCGAACACGCCGACGAGATCGCCGCGCAGTCGCTGCAATTTCTCAACGCGATTTTCACGCCCGTTGCGATTGGCGCGATCGTCGTGCTCGAACCCTTCCTGCGCGTGTGGGTGGGGCCGGTCATCGCCGGACATGGCGCGCCCGTGGGCCGTTTCCTGATCGTCGCCGTGTGGCTGATCGGGCAGGCGGGCGTCACGCGCATCCTGATCCAGTCGCAGAACAACCCGGCGGTGGCCGCGCGCGTCGGTCTGATCGAATTGCCGCTGTTTGCGGGGCTGCTGTGGCTCGGCATCGACCGTTTCGGTCTGCCCGGCGCGGCGGCGGCCGTGCTGTTCCGCTCGCTGTTCGATTACGTCGTGCTGCTGTGGCTGTCACGCATTCATAGCCGCGCGATCGTCGTCGATATGTGTGCACACCTGAGTTTTCTCGCCGCCGCGCTCGGAATCGCGTGGTGGGTGCCGGACGCGCTCGTCGCGACCGGCGCGGGCGTGGTGCTGGCGCTGGCCAACTGCGCGTGGTCGGTGATCACGACGCCGTTGCTGCGCGGCTACGTCCGTTCCCTCTTGTTTCGTCTCAACTCCCGGAAAAGCGCATGAGTCATGAACTGATCGACGAAGCGGCGTCGTCCGAACGCGCCGCCGCGCCTGTCCAACGGCGCGACGCTTCTTCTTCCTCGCGCGGCGAATCGCGCACGGTCACCGAGTTGCGGCCCGCGCACGAAGGACGTGCCGCGCGCCGCCGCCCGCGCGTGGCCATCGTGCACGACTGGCTCGTCACCTATGCGGGCGCCGAGCGCGTGCTCGAACAGATCATCGACTGTTTCCCCGACGCGGATCTGTTTTCCGTGGTCGATTTCGTCGAGGACAAGGATCGCGGCTTCCTGCGCGGCAAGCGCGCGACGACGTCGTTTGTGCAGCGTCTGCCGAAAGCGCGCACGAAGTATCGCGCCTATCTGCCGTTCATGCCGCTCGCGATCGAGCAGCTCGACGTCTCCGATTACGACGTGGTGATTTCGAGCTCGCACGCGGTCGCCAAGGGCGTGCTGACCGGGCCGGACCAGTTTCACATCAGCTACGTGCATTCGCCGATTCGTTATGCGTGGGATTTGCAGCATCAGTATCTGCAGGAATCGAAGCTCACGCGCGGACCGAAGTCGATGCTTGCACGGCTGATTCTTCACTACATCCGCAATTGGGATGTGCGCACGGCGAATTCCGTCGACCAGTTCGTGGCCAATTCGGAATTCATCGCGCGGCGCATTCACAAGGTGTATCAGCGTGAAGCGGAGGTGGTGTATCCGCCCGTCGATGTCGATGCGTTCGAGCTGGAAACGAAGAAGGAAGATTTTTATCTGACCGCTTCGCGACTCGTGCCGTACAAGAAGATCGATCTGATCGTCGAGGCGTTTGCGCGGATGCCGGACAAGAAACTCGTCGTGATCGGCGATGGTCCGGATATGCAGAAGGTCCGCGCGAAAGCGGGACCGAATGTGGAAGTGATGGGGTACCAGCCGTTCGCGGTGCTGCACGATCGCATGCGCCGCGCGAAGGCGTTCGTGTTCGCGGCGGAAGAAGACTTCGGCATTTCGGTGGTGGAAGCGCAGGCGTGCGGCACGCCGGTCATTGCGTATGGCAAGGGCGGCGCGCTCGAAACCGTGCGCGATACCGGCTCGCATCCGACTGGCTTGTTCTTCGACGAGCAGCGTGCGGAAGCGATCATCGCGGCGGTGGCGTCGTTCGAGCGCGATCCCGGACGATTCCGCGCCGAGGCGTGCCGTGCGAACGCGGAGCAGTTTTCGGCGCAGCATTTCCGCGAACAGTTTTTCGCGCGCGTGGCGCGGGCCGTGCCCGCGATCGCCGAAGCGGGACTGGCGCGCGCGCCCGTTGCGCCGCCGCCCGATACGCGGGGCGATGCGGCCTCAAGCAACGCACCGCGCGTGTTGGCGATCGATCAGAGCGGCGTGCTGGGCGGCGCCGAATTGTCCTTGCTCGAAGTGGTGAAGGGCTTGCGTTCGCGCATCGAAGTGCTGCTGTTCAACGACGGGCCGTTCCGCGAAGCGCTCGACGCCGCGGGCGCGCGCGTCGACGTGCTCGATTCGGGCGCGTTGCAAAACGTGCGGCGCGACGGCGGCGCTGCGCCGAAGCTGGGCGTGCTGGCCGGCATCGCTTCGCTGGTGCGCGAAACGCGCCGCCGCGCGCGCGAAGCTGACGTGCTCTATGCCAACACGCAGCGCGCGATGGTGATCGGCGTGCTGGCGGGCAAACTTGCGCGCAAGCCGGTCGTCTGGCATCTGCGCGATATCGTCAGCGATGAGCATTTCGGGCGCGTGCAGCGTACGGTCATCAAGGGCTGCGCGAAGCTCGGCCTCGCGCACGTGATCGCGAATTCGCATGCGTCGGCGCAGGTGTTCGCCGATCTCACGCGCTTCGACGCGCGTCGTATCGACGTCGTGCATAACGGTGTCGACGAATCGCCGTTCCGCGCGCTCGCGCGGGTGCCGCAAGCGCAGTTGCGCGCGCAGATCGGCTTGCCGCAGGACGCGTTTCTGGTCGGTGCGTTCAGCCGTCTCGCGCGCTGGAAAGGCCAGCATGTGCTGCTCGAAGCGTTGTTGCTCGAACCGCGCGCGCATGCCGTGTTCGTCGGCGCGCCGCTGTTTGGCGAAGATGCCTACGCGCAGGAACTGCATGACTTCGTGAAGGCGAACGGTCTGGAATCGCGCGTGCATTTCCTCGGTTTCCGCCACGATATCGCGGCCTGCATGCGCGCGATGGATGTGATCGCGCATACGTCGATCACGGCCGAGCCGTTCGGACGCGTGGTGGTTGAAGGCATGTTCGCGCAGCGGCCCGTGGTGGCGTCGCGCGACGGCGGTGTGACCGAGATCGTCACGCACGGCAAGAGCGGGCTGCTCTGCACGCCGGGCGACGCGCGCGAACTCGCAACGACGCTGGGCGCGCTCTACGACGACGAAAATCTGCGCGAGCGGCTCGCGCAGGACGGCCTGGCAGTGGCGCGCGAGCGCTTCGGCAAGGAACAGTATGTGGAGGCCGTCGAGCGCGTACTGGACGGCGTGGCGGCCCGCGCGCGTTAAGCAGACGCAGCGGACATAGCCGGCGCATCGACCGGAAGACGGCACGCAGATTCAGGGAGGACGCTTCGGCCTGCACAGGTGGGAGGAGCAAAAGAAAGGGGCCGCCTATGCGGCCCCTTGCTTCATGGCGAGATGTGAAGCGCTTGAATCACACCGCGCGCTTGCGCAGCCGCGCCGCCACATTGAGCGCGGGGCGTTCGAAGAGTCGATAAAACACCCACGCGACCGGCAGCACCGCGAGCGTGAAGCCGAACGACGGCCAGATCGACGTTTGCAGTTCCGAGCGGAACAGCAGCGAGCCGAGCAGCACGAACAGCGGCAGGTGTATCAGATACAGCGAATAGCTGAATTCGCCGAGCTTCGAGAACAGCGGTAGCAGCACGCCGCCGCTCGCCAGCGGGCGCGCGAGCGCCTTGACGAGATAGCAGGCGAACGCGCAGGCCCAGAGCTGAAACGCGCCGTACTGGCCGAAGTGGAACGCGGCGCAGCCCGCGACCGCGAACACGGCGGCAGCGGGCCAGGCGAAGCGAAAACCCTCGGAGCCGCGCAAACGCGCTTCGGCGATCCACGCGCCGAGCATCCACGAGAACCAGTAGGACGTGAAGAACACGATGTCGTGCGGCGCGAGCGTGAGCGCCGACATCACGTTGATGGCGGCGACCGCGGCGAGCACCGCATTGAAGCCGAAGCGGCGGCGCGCGGCGAACAGCAACGGGTAGAGCAGATAGAACTGCACTTCGAGCGAGAGCGTCCAGAGCGCGCCATTCGAGCCGTAGGTCTTGCCCGCCACGCCTTGCAGCGAGAACAGATTGACGAGAAAGGCCTGCGGGCCGATGTCAAGAATCTTGTGGCTCACGGGCGTCATCGTCAGGCTGATCGAATCGGCGACGAAGGTGAGCGCGAGCGCCGCGAGCAGCACCGGATAGATCCGCACGAAACGGCGCAGCCAGAATTGCTTCGCATCGAGCTGGAAGCCGGGATTCGCGAGCAGGCGCGCGGCGCCGCTGCGGTGAATGCAATAGCCGCTGATGACGAAGAAGATCGGCACGCCCGCCGATCCCCACGCCACCGGCAGCGTGAGCCACGCGGCGATCGTGCCGGGGCTCGCGAGGCTCGCGTGGGTCTGGTGGAATGCGCCCATGCCGATCCAGGTGACCTGGCGGCAGTGGAAATAGGCCACGAGCAGGGCGGCGAAGCCGCGCAGCGCGTCGATCAGATGATCGCCGGCGACGACGGCGGCTGCGGGCCGCGCGGCGGCGGGCATGGCGGATGCTGGCGGCAGAACGGTTTCGAGTGCGGGATCGCTCATCGTATGCACAGGGAGTCCAGGGTACTTCGCGATCTTAGGCGGCCCGCGCGACGAAATTATGCAAAAGTTTTTCGAAAAGTATTCCTGGCGTATTCCTGGAAATTGGGAGAAATGAGGGAAAGCGGACGGTGAATTAATGCCGGTTGCGTCGAAATCAGGAAATAAAACCTTGTAACCTTAAAGCGATTTATTTGCGCAATTTGAAATGCTAGCGTGAAGGGGATCGCCTATGGTCGCTGGAGATTTCGATGAACCTGCATTTACTGGCCGGCATTGCCGTGCTGTTGATACTCGTCGCGGTGTCGGCGTATCGGGAGGCGCTGCGCAATGAGCCTATCCGGCGCTCGCGCACGCAATCGGCACGATTGCCGCCCGCCGACGAAGCGGAGTAAACTGCGCGGGCATCGTTGTGCCATTCGTGCCATTTCGTGTCATTGCGCCACGCTTCGCGCAGTCGCTCTGGCACAGCGCCACTCGCCGATAAGCCGATCCGGAAATTCATGCCGGTTATTCGCATCGCATGGTAATAATTTCCGCGAAACCGCGGTAAATCGGCGATAAGCCGACGATAAGTCGGCAGCATTGAGTCCGCGTCAGATTTAATTCGGATTTTTGTCTTTTTATTTTTCCGCAAAAAAGACGGGCCGATATCTTTCAATATAAAAAAGTTGCTGTGACAGAACACTCGGGGATGCCGGCTTGCCTTGCTGCGAGACCGTTACTCAAACGATCGAACTGGGAATGGACATCATGCTGAAAGTTACCAAAGCGGTATTTCCTGTTGCGGGCCTCGGTACGCGCTTCTTGCCTGCCACCAAGGCCAGCCCGAAGGAAATGCTGCCGATCGTCGACAAGCCGCTCATTCAATATGCGGTGGAAGAGGCGATCGCTGCGGGAATCACCGAGATGATTTTCGTGACCGGGCGCAGCAAGCGCGCAATCGAGGATCACTTCGACAAATCGTACGAGATCGAGGCTGAACTCGAAGCCCGCAACAAACAAAAGCTGCTCGATCTTGTTCGCAGCATCAAACCCAGTAACGTGGACTGCTTTTACGTGCGTCAGGCCGAAGCGCTCGGTCTCGGCCACGCGGTGCTGTGCGCCGAAAAGCTCGTGGGTGGCAGCCCGTTTGCGGTGATTCTCGCCGACGACCTGCTGTACAGCCCCACGCCGGTGATGAAGCAGCTCGTCAACACCTTCAACCACTATCACAGCTCGGTGGTCGGCGTGGAAGCCATTCCGCGCGAGCACACCGCGCAATATGGCGTGGTCGACGGCCGCGAGTGGGAAGAGGACGTGTTCAAGCTCTCGGGCATCGTCGAAAAGCCGGCGCCGGAAGTCGCGCCGTCGAATCTCGGCGTGGTGGGCCGCTACGTGCTGATGCCGACGATCTTCGATCATCTGCGTGCGCTCAAGCCGGGCGCGGGCGGCGAACTGCAACTCACCGACGGTCTGCAATCGCTGCTGACCGAGGAGCAGGTGCTCGCGTACCGCTATATGGGCACGCGTTTCGATTGCGGCAGCAAGCTCGGTTATCTGAAGGCCACGGTGGAATTCGCGCTGCGTCACCCTGAGGTGAAGGACGAATTCGAGGCCTATTTGCAGAACCATCTGCCGCAAGCGCTGGCTGCGGCGGCGTAATCCGGCAATCGGTTCAGAAAACGCATGGCGCGTGAGGCGTGCCATGCGTTTTCACGCTGGATTCGCCCATTCAGGCGCGCGCCTGCCAGAACGCGCGCTGCACACGCATCACGTCGTCCTCCACATCGGCTACGGGGCCGATCAGTTCGACGGGCTTCTGGCAGTGATCGAACACATAGCGCGACGCGACGCTCATCGTCGGATTCTCGGCGTGATTGCCGGTCGCCTCCAGCAAACGCGCTTCGGTCATGCCGAACACCACGCGGCCGATATTGGCCCAGTAGGCCGTGCCCGCGCACATGCAGCACGGTTCGACCGAGGTGTAGAGCGTGCACGCCCATAAATACTCGCCGCTGAAATTCATCGCGGCAATGCGCGCGAGCACGGATTCCGCGTGATTCACGGTGTCGACGTTGCCTTGCTCGATCAGCACGGTTTCGTGATCGGGGCCGACGAGGATCGCGCCGAACGGATGGTGGCCGAACGACGCGGCCCGTTCGCCCACGGCCGCCGAACGCCGCAGATGGCGCACGATCTGTTCGTGCGTCGGCGCGGTGCGTGGCGGCGCAGTGGACGATTGATGGATCGGGTTCATCGCTGCGTGTCTCCGTCTTGATTGCAGAAAAGGCCTGATTTTCAGGCCTTTTCTGCATTTTATAAATTGCGCGCTTACTTCGGCACCGTGCCGTCCACGCCTTCCACGAACCAGTTCAGGCGCAGCAGATCGGTGTCCGACAGCGCCTTGCCCGCGGCCACGCGAATCGCGCCCGACTGGTCCTTGATCGGACCGGCGAACGGATCGAATTTACCCGCGACGATCGCATCGCGCTTCTCGGCCAGCGCCTTTTGCGCGGTCGGCGAAACGGCCTGCGTGTTGATATCGGCGAGATCGATGGCCTTTTCCTTGAGGCCCCACCAGACCGGCGCGTTGGTCCACGTACCCGACATCACCTGCTGGATCAGATGCGAGTAATAGACGCCCCAGTAGCTCACGCACGCGCCGAGCTGGGCGTTCGGGCCGAACTTCTTCATGTCCGAATCCCAGCCGAATGCGTGCACTTTCTTCTGCTCGGCGGTTTGCATCGTTGCCGTGGAGTCGGTGTTCTGGATCAGCACGTCGGCGCCCTGGCCGATCAGCGTTTCGGCGGCCTGCTTTTCCTTGCCCGGATCGAACCAGCTATTGATCCAGATAACCTTGGTGCGAACCTTCGGGTTCACCGAACGCGCGCCCATCGTGAATGCGTCGATATTGCGCACGACTTCGGGCACCGGCACCGAGCCGACGAAACCGAGCGTGTTGGACTTCGTCGTGTAGCCCGCCACCACGCCCGCGAGGTACGCGCTCTGATACGTGCGCACGTCATAGGTCGCGAAGTTCGGCGCTTTCTTGTAGCCCGTCGCGTGCATGAACACGGTGTCGGGATAGTCCTTCGCCACTTTGAGCTCGAAGTCCTGGAAGCCGAAACTCGAGCCGACGATGATCTTGTTGCCTTTCGCGGCGAGGTCGCGGAACACGCGCTCGGAGTCGGCCGATTCGGGCACGTCTTCGACGCGCGTCACCTTGATCTTGTCGCCGTACTGCGCTTCGACGGCTTTCACGCCCTGTTCGTGCGCGTAGGTCCAGCCTGCATCGCCGGGGTTGCCGAGGTAGACGAAGGCCACGCCCATCGGCGCGGTGGCGGCGTGTCCGATGCCGCTCGTGAGGGCGGCGAACAGGGCGGCAAGGAGCGGTGCGCAAACGCGGCGCGCGCGGGGCAGGCGGACTTTCATGAATTCTCCGGTGAAGGGCAAGTCGTGTTTGCACCATGTTCGCGAGCCAAATATAAGGGAAATATTTGTGTCCCTTATTGCGGGTATAACGGAATGGATATGAAAGGCCGGGGGCGGCAAAGTGGAGACCGGGCGCGTGGGCATGCCGAATGCGCTCGCCGAGCGGCCTGGCTCAGCGTGGCTTCGTGCGTGCGGCTGACGTCGATTCGCAAAGATTCGCCCGCGCGTCGGATGACGCCAGGCGAGTGCATGCTCGTCGAATACGTGCGTATTCATGCGCGATGAATGAAGGCGCGCGACGCGCCGCTGTTGCGCGGAACCCGATCACCCGGCCATGGGTCTTTCATAGCGTGGAGAGACGCACGACCGAGATTCACGACGAAAACAGGAGAGCCGTTCATGACCCGTCATCCCGTGGCAGGCAGCGATCATCCGGCGCCGACCGGCGCGCAATGCGTCGGCGCTTGCGATCCCGCGGAGCATTTCGACATCGTCCTCATCTTGCGGCGCCAGGCGCAGGCCGCGTTCACCGAACTGGTCGACAAGATCGCTTCGGGCGCGGCGGGCGCGCAGCCCGTTTCGCGCGCGGACTACGAGAAGCGCTTCGGCGCGTCGCAGGCCGATATTCAAAGCGTCGAGACCTTCGCGAAGGCGCATGGCCTGAGTGTCGTGAGCGCCGACGCGGGCGCGCGGCGCGTGGTGCTCTCGGGCACCGTGCAGCAATACAACGCGGCGTTCGGCGTCGATTTGCAGCGCTTCGAGCATCAGGTCGGCACGCTCAAGCAGCACTATCGCCAACCGAACGGCCCGGTGCATCTGCCCGACGACATGCACGAGATCGTCACCGCCGTGGTCGGGCTCGACAATCGCGCGAAGGTGCGGCCGCACTTTCGCATCGATTCGACGCAAGGCGGCCAGAACGATAACCCGATCCACGCGCCCATCCGCGCCGCGCGCGCCGTGAATCGCTCGTTCACGCCGCTCGAACTCGCGAGCCTCTACGATTTCCCCGCCGGCGACGGCAAAGGCCAGTGCGTCGCGCTGATCGAAATGGGCGGCGGCTACACGGAGTCCGACCTCAAGGCCTATTTCAGCGCGCTCGGCGTGGCCATGCCGAAGGTGGAAGCGGTGTCCGTCGATCAGGCGAAGAACGCGCCGACCGGCGACGCGAACGGCCCGGACGGCGAAGTGACGCTCGACGTCGAGATCGTGGGCGCGCTCGCGCCGGCCGCGCTGATCGCGGTGTACTTCGCGCCCAACAGCGAAGCCGGTTTCGTCGACGCGGTGAGCGCGGCGCTGCACGACAGCCAGCGCAAGCCCACGGTCATTTCGATCAGCTGGGGCGCGCCCGAATCGGCGTGGTCGCAGCAGACGCTCAGCGCGCTGAACGACGCGCTGCAAACCGCCGTCGCGCTGGGCGTGACGGTGTGCGCGGCATCGGGCGACAGCGGCTCGTCGGATGGCCTGACCGACGGCGCCGATCACGTCGATTTCCCGGCGTCGAGCCCGTACGCGCTCGGCTGCGGCGGCACGCACGTCACGGCCGCAAACGGCCAGATCACGCGCGAGTCCGTCTGGGGCAGCGCCGCCGCGCAGGGCGACGGCGCGACCGGCGGCGGCGTCAGCGCCACCTTCGCGCTGCCCGCTTGGCAGAAGGGTTTGCGCGTCGTGCGCAGCGGCGGCGGCGCGGGCGCGCTGGTGCGGCGCGGCGTGCCCGACGTGGCCGGCGACGCCGATCCGGCCAGCGGTTATGCCGTGCACATCGGCGGCGCGGATACGGTGGTGGGCGGCACGAGCGCGGTCGCGCCGCTGTGGGCCGCGCTGATCGCGCGCATCAACGCGACCAACGGCAAGGCGGCGGGTTTCGTCAATGCGAAGCTCTACGCGCAGCCCGGCGCGTTCAACGACATCACGAGCGGCAACAACGGCGATTACACCGCCGGGCCGGGCTGGGACGCCTGCACGGGACTCGGCACGCCGGTGGGCGGCAAGGTGGCGGCGGCGCTCGGCTCGGCGTAGCATCGAGTGCCTGCGCGCTCCGCCCGGTTCGGCTCGATGCGGGGCGTACACAAAAGTTTTCCTGGTTTCCGAAGCGAAACCGCGTGCCATCCGCGCCGTGTCGATCGTGACGCGGCGCCCCGGCACGCGGTGCGTCACCGTTGCAGCCCCCGCGCCCGTCGCCAGGCGCGGCGCTGAACGACCCACCGGCGTACCACGAGCAAGGAGACGACATGAACGAAGAGGCTCAGTCCAGCAACGGTCAAGAACACGGTCCGGCCGGCAGCAACGGCAAGCACCGCAGCCCCGCCGACCAGCCGTGCTTCGATCCCACCGCCTACGGCAACGGTCCCGACGACTTCGTCACCGACATGACCGAGAACGCCGCCATCACGCATCACGCGATCCAGATCGGCAAGGAGGTGATCGCCTACACCGCGACCGCGGGCCACCTCGTCACCGTCGATCCGAGCAGCTCGCAGCCCAACGCGAAGATCTTCTACGTGGCGTTCACGAAGGACGGCGTGCAGGCGCAGGACCGTCCGGTCACGTTCTTCTACAACGGCGGGCCGGGTTCGTCGTCGGTGTTCGTGCTGCTCGGCTCGTTCGCGCCGCGGCGCATCAAGACGTCGATGCCGGGCTTCACGCCGCCCGCGCCGTATACGCTCGAAGACAATCCCGACAGCCTGCTCGACAAGAGCGATCTCATCTTCGTCAATCCGGTGGGCACGGGGTATTCGGCGGCCATCGCGCCGCACCACAACCGCGACTTCTGGGGCGTCGATCAGGACGCGGACTCGCTCAAGCAGTTCATCAAGCGCTATCTGAGCGCGAACGATCGCTGGAATTCGCCGAAGTTTCTGTACGGCGAATCGTATGGCACGGCGCGCAGCTGCGTGCTCGCATACCGGCTGCACGAAGACGGCGTGGACCTGAACGGCATCACGCTGCAATCGTCGATACTCGATTACACGCAGAGCGGCAATCCCATCGGCGCCTTGCCGACGGCCGCCGCCGACGCGTGGTTCCACAAGCGGCTCGGCGTGAAGCCCGCGCCGAAGGATCTGCAGAGTTTCGTCGCGCAGGTCGCGCAATTCGCGCGCACCGATTATCGCGAGGCGCTGGCGAAATTTCCCGATCCGAAAGACTCGTCGATTCCCGCCACGCTCAAGACGCTCTCGCAATACACGGGCATCGACACGCAAACGCTGCAAGCCTGGAATCTCGATGTCGCCGGTTACGACAGCCGCGGCAATTCGCTCTTTCTCACCACGCTGCTCAAGGACAAGGGCGTGGCGCTCGGTTCGTACGACGGGCGCGTGACGGCGATCGACACGGGCATTGCGGGCAATGTCGATCCGAACGCGGGCGGCAACGATCCGACCATGACGGCGGTCAGCGGCGTTTATACGGCGATGTGGAACAGCTATCTGAACGAGACGCTCAAGTTCCGCACCAATTCGTCGTTCACGGACCTCAACGATCAGGCGTTCAAGAACTGGAATTTCGGCCATATCGATCCGACCGGCGCGCAGAAGGGCGTCGACGCGCAAGGCAATATCGTGCTCTACACGGCCGGCGATCTGGCGGCGGTGATGGCCTTGAATCCGGATCTACGCGTGCTGTCCGCGAACGGCTATTACGACTTCGTCACGCCGTTCTATCAGACCGTGATCGATCTGCAGAAGATGCCGCTCGCCGACCAGAAAGTGCGCGACAACCTCAGCGCGCGCTTCTATCCCTCGGGGCATATGGTGTATCTCGACGGCGCGTCGCGCACGGCGCTCAAGGCCGATCTCGCGAAGCTCTACCAGAGCGCGGTCGCCGACCGTCCGGCCGTGGCGCGCATCCGCGCGTTGCAGCGCATGAGCACGATGAGCGCGCTGCATCACTGAGCGCGATGGCCGGCCGCGCGTGAAGCGCGAGGGCGTGCGTCAGAGCGTGCGCCCTTGCGCCATCGCGGCGAGGCACGCGCGCGCGTCGCCTTGCACGATGCGCGCCGAGCACGCGATCATGAGGTTCTTCGAGAGCCCGAAATCTTCGACCAGGAAGCCGCGTTCGCAGACGCGTCCGCGCGGATCGGCGCGCGAGGGCACGCGTTCGGCCAGCGTGCCGTCGTCCGTCGTGTAGGCCCAGATCTCCTTGCCGAGCGCGGCGGCGAAGCCGATCTCGAACGCCGTGCCGGAGTCGGGCTCGCCGGGGCCGCGAAAGTCGTCGACATTCGCCATGACGATGTCGGCGGTGCGGATCGATTCGATGTTCGCGTGGTAGATCCAGGCGGCCTGGCGCGGGCCGTCGAGGTCGGCGGGCGCCTGGGCGTCGAGCGGATAGACGCCTTCGAAGCCGAACTCCGCACACGCGGCAACGAGTCGCGCGCCGTGCTCGATCGCATCGAGACGAAAAACGTCGAAGCCCGCGAGATAGACGCGCGGGCGGCGGGGCGAGGCGGCGAGGGTCATGGCGGGGCGTCTCCAGTCGGGGCCTTGGGGCGTGTGCCGATTCTAGCCCCGTTGCCCGCGCCCGCGCAGGTTCAGCGCTTCGCCTGGCAGGGGTACGCGGCGATCAGCGCCTTGTAGACGACCGCGCCCGTGGGCTCGAGCATATTTTCCAGATGGCCCTTCATATACGCGAGCACCGCGCCGAGTTGCTGCGGACGCGTGGCCGTCGGCGGCAGGCAGTAGCGCGGCTGCTGGCGGTCGAGCAGCGCCTGCACGAGCGCGCCGTTGGCGTAGCCGGCCATGTACAGCAGGCAGGCGTCGCGGTTCTCGGGCTTCTGGCAGGCGGCGTAGAACACATCGGACTGATCGATGGAGGGCGCGGCTTGCGCGGGCGCCGGTTGCGCCGATGCGCTGCCGGCGGTGAATGCGGCAGCAAGCGCCAGCGCGGTGAGGGTTGCCTTGATCATATTGCTTCCGAAGGAGGGAGTGCGAACGAATACAGCGCGAATGCGGAATGCGCGAGCGCGGCGTGCCGGCGAGGCCGATGCGCGCGGCGGCCCGTGCGAGCCGGGCGCAAGGATAGCCGCGCCGCTTTATCTCAGGCTTGCCGTCCGTCAAGGGGAAGCGATGGCCGTGGCATGATGCAGGGCGGCATCGGATTTCGGGATGCGCGCAAGGTTTGCTGCCGTTCGCCCGTCAACAAGGAGAGAGACTGTTATGAGCCGATTGAGGCGCCCGCCGTCAGGTCTGCGTGCCGCCGCCGGCACCGCGCTCGTCAGGTCCGTCGTGTCCGTCACGTTCGTCGCGTTCGTTGCGATGGCGGCGGCTGCCGTGGCGTGGCCGGGGCTGGCGCGCGCGCAGGTCGCGCAGCCCACGCTCGACAAGATCCGCGACGCCAACGCGATCGCGATCGGCTACAGCGAGACCTCGGTGCCGTTTTCGTCCGTCGATGCGAACGGCAAGGTCGTCGGCTTTTCGCAGGACATATGCGACCGCGTGATCGCGGCGGTCAAGGCGCGCACGCAGCGGCCGGGGCTGGGCGTGCGCTTTATCGCCGTCACGTCGCAGAATCTCATGCCGCTCGTGCAGAACGGCAGCGTCGATCTAGTCTGCGGCGTCACGACCAATACCCGCGCGCGCCAGCGCCAGGTGCAGTTCTCCGACACGTTTTTCATCGCCGATACGCGCTTGCTCACGCGCCGCAACTCGGGCATTCACGATTTTCCGGACCTCGCGGGCAAGACCGTGGTCACGAATCAGGGCACGACGTCCGAACGCATGTTGCGCCGCATGAATCTCGATCGCCACATGAACATGCAGGTGCTCAGCGCGCACGACTACGGCGAGGGACGGCGCATGCTCGAATCGGGCCGCGCCGTGGCTTACATGATGGACGACGTCCTGCTCGCGGGCACGCGCGCCCACATGGCGAAGCCGGCGGACTGGGTGATCGTCGGCACGCCGCAGTCGTCCGAGGCGTATGCGTTCGTGATGCGCAACGGCGACCCGGCCTTCCGTCAGGTCGTCGACGACGCGATGAGCGCGCTCATGAGGAGCGGCGAAATGGGCAAGCTCTACACGAAGTGGTTCGAGCAGCCGACGCCCGGCAGCGGCGCGGACTGGCGGTTTCCGATGAGCGACGCGCTGCGCAAGCTCTACGCCGCGCCGAACGACCGCGCGCTCGATTGAGCGGCGATACCGATCCCCGCGCCGAACGGGGACTTTTGCGGGGCAGCCGGCGCGATCGTGAGATGATCTCGGTCCCGGCCAGCGGCGCGAGCGCGCGTTGCCGATCGGAAACACGGCGCAAGCGGGCGCAAGCAGGCGCAAGCAAGACACAAGCCGCGTGTTTCCGATGCGAAAATGGCGGGCTTAAGCGTGCCTGAACGAAACAGGCGACGCGGATACGAAACACGAACACGGCGCGCGGGCCGCGCGCACGCAGACCTCAGGGAGCGGACATGCAGGAACAGGGCAGCACGGTGGTGATCGTCGGGGCAGGGCACGCGGGTGGCAACGCCGCGGCGCTGCTGCGTCAATACGGTTTTGAAGGGCGCATCGTGCTGGTGGGCGAGGAGCCCGTGCCGCCGTATCATCGTCCGCCGCTCAGCAAGGCGTATCTGAAGGGCGAGACCGACGTCGAGCGCCTCTGGCTCAAGCCGCGCCAGTTCTACGAAGACAACCGTATCGAGCTGAAGCTCGGCGTGAGCGCGCAGTCGCTCGACCGCGCGGGCCATACGCTCACGCTCGGCGACGGCAGCAGCCTGCACTACGACAAGCTGATTCTCGCGACCGGTTCGCTGCCGCGCGCGCTGACGGTGCCGGGCCACGACCTCTCGGGCGTGGTCGCGCTGCGCACGCTCGCCGACGCCGACGTGCTGCGCGAACGCGTTCAGCCTGGCGAAAAGCTCGTCGTGATCGGCGCGGGCTATATCGGCCTGGAAGCCGCCGCCGCCGCGCGTCAGCTCGGCCACGACGTGACCGTGCTGGAAGCCGCGCCGCGCGTGCTGGGCCGCGTGACGGGCGAAATCGTGTCGACGTTCTACGCCGACCTGCATCGCGCGCAGGGCGTCGATCTGCGCCTGAACGCGAAGATCGAGGCGCTGGTCGGCGAAAACGGCAAGCTCACGGGCGTGCAGCTCGCGGGCGGCGAAGTCGTGCCGGCCACGCTGGCGCTGATCGGCATCGGCATCGTGCCGAACGTGGGGCTGGCCGAGACGGCGGGCATCGTCTGCGTCAACGGCATTCAGGTCGACGACGATTCGCGCACCTCCGACGCGGACGTATTCGCCATCGGCGACTGCGCGAGCCGTCCGCTTTCGCACTACAGCCGCACGGGCCGCCTCGAAAGCGTGCACAACGCGGTCGAACAGGCGAAGCTCGCGGCGGCGGCGATCGTCGGCAAGCCGCGTCCGGCCTGCGACGCACCGTGGTTCTGGTCCGATCAGTACGAACTGAAGCTGCAGACCGTCGGCCTGCTCGAAGGCTACGACGAGACCGTCGTGCGCGGCGATCCGGCGGCGCGTCGCTTTGCCGTCTACTACCTGAAAAACGGCACGCTGCTGGCGGTCGATGCGGTCAGTTCGATGCCCGATTTCCTGTGCGGCAAGAAGCTGGTCGGTTCGGGCAAGACGCTCGACGTGGCGGCGCTGCGCGATCCGGCGACGGATATCGGCAAGTTCGCGGCGGCCACGCTGGCCTGAGCGCGGCGGCTGCGCCAGCCGGACGAGAACGAAGCGCGCGGTCGAATTCAAGCGCGGATTCGACCGCGGATTCGACCGCGACTTCGCGACCATCACTTCAGCGCATGTTCGCGCCAAACGCGCGCGACACCGCGCGATCCGCGCACGAAAGCCTTCATGCGGTCCACGTCATCCTCGACGTGGACGCCATGCCGATCCGGACGTATGCGCGGCCTGAATCGGCCTGAGCCGTCGCCGGCCGCGCCGCAAAGCCGGCCATCGTTGAGCACGCCAATGTCGTAAACTATCGCATCGGGCCGCGGGCTTCCTCGGGGCAGCATGAACCACCCCCCGCCACCTCGCGCCCGAGTTTCCTATCGGCAACATTTGCGACATTTACGACCAGGCGACATGGCCGCATTCCACCCGCACGATCTTCTTTCCCGGCCCGCCCGCGCGCCGCAACGGAGCCGCATGTGAACGCGCGCGCCTTGCCTCCGGGCCTGATGCTCGTTCACGGCAACGAGCCTGAACGGCTGCGCGACCTGATCGTTCAGTGGATCGGTCAGCATCCCATCGCGCCGCTCGAAAAGGAAATGCTGCTGGTGCAGAGTAACGGCATCGCGCAGTGGCTCAAGCTCGCGTTCGCCGCCGATCCCGAGGACGGCGGGTGTGGCATCGCAGCGGCGCTCGAAATGTCGCTGCCGTCGCGTTTTCTCTGGCAGGTGTATCGCGCGGTGCTGGGCGAGGACGCGGTGCCGGCCGTCTCGCCGTTCGATAAATCGCGCCTCGTCTGGCGGCTGATGCGCATGCTGCCCGCGCTGCTCGACGAGCCGGGCTACGAGCCGCTCAAGCGCTTCATGGCCAACGACGAGGAACAGCGCAAGTGTTTTCAGCTCGCGCAACGCGTGGCCGACCTGTTCGACCAGTACCAGGTGTATCGCGCCGACTGGCTCGCTGCGTGGGCCGATCACGACGACGTGCTGATCGACGCGCGCAACAACCGCGTGCCGCTCGCCGACGACGCGCGCTGGCAAGCCGCGCTCTGGCGCGCGCTGCTCGCCGACGTGAGCGAGCGCGCGCCTGCGGGTAGCGCACTCGCGCAAACCGGCCGCGCCGCCGTGCACGATCTCTTCATGCGCCGCGCGCAGGCGTGGCAGGAAGGCGAGCCGAGGCCGCGTGGCCTGCCGCGCCGCCTCGTGGTGTTCGGCATTTCGAGTCTGCCGCGCCAGTCACTCGAAGTGCTTGCGGCGCTCGCGCGCTGGAGCCAGGTGCTGCTCTGCGTGCACAACCCGTGCATGCACTACTGGGCCGATATCGTCGCCGACCAGGATCTGCTGCGCGCGCGTCACGCGCGTCAGCGCCGCCGCGCGGGCGCGCCCGCCGTGCTCGACGAATCGCAACTGCATCTGCACGCGCAACCCTTGCTGGCGGCGTGGGGCAAGCAGGGGCGCGACTTCATCGGCCTGCTCGACGAATACGACAGCGACGAAGCGCGCGAAACCTACACGCCGCATTTCACGCGCATCGGTCAGCGTATCGATCTGTTCGACGGCGCCGACGCGCACACGCTGCTGCAGGAGTTGCAGGACGATATTCGCGATCTGCGTCCGCTGCCGGAGACGCGCGAGCATTGGCCCGCCGTCGATCCGCAGACCGACGAGTCGATCCGCTTTCACGTTGCGCACAGCGCGCAGCGCGAAGTGGAGATCCTGCACGACCGTCTGCTCGCGGCGTTCGCGGCCGACCCCGCGATGCGGCCGCGCGACGTGATCGTGATGGTGCCCGACATCGAGATTTACACGCCGCATATTCAAGCCGTGTTCGGTCTTGTCGATAGCGACGATCCGCGCTATATCCCGTTCAGCGTCGCGGACCGCGCGCAGCGCGCATTCGATCCGTTGATCGGCGCGCTCGAAATGCTGCTCGCGCTGCCGCACGGACGCGTCACCGTGAGCGACGTGCTCGATCTGCTCGAAGTGCCCGCCGTGCGCACGCGCTTCGAGATCGACGCGGAGGATGTGCCGACGCTGCGCAACTGGATCGATGGCGCGAATATCCGCTGGGGTTTGCATGCCGAACAGCGCGCGAGCCTCGGCCTGCCGCGTGGCGAAAGCGGCGCGCCGAACAGTTGGGCTTTCGGGCTGCGCCGGATGCTGCTCGGTTATGCGGCCGGAGATCGTGCGAGCGCGTGGCGCGGAATCGAGCCGTATGCGGAAATCGGCGGGCTCGACGCGGCCTTGCTTGGCCCGCTTACACGCCTGATCGACGCACTCGACCACGCATGGCGCACGCTGCGCGAACCGGCGAGCGTGGACGTCTGGTGCGAGCGTCTGCGCGCGTTGAAGGCCACCTTCTTCGCCACCGACGAAGGCGAGGACGCGTACACGCTCGAACGCCTCGACAGCGCGCTCGAAACGTGGCGCGACGCGTGCAGCGAAGCCGAACTCACGGACGCGCTGCCGCTCGCCATCGTCGCCGAAAACTGGCTCGGCCAGCTCGACGGCGGCGGCCTTTCGCAGCGCTTTTTCGCAGGCGCGGTGACCTTCGCCACGCTCATGCCGATGCGCGCGATTCCGTTTCGCTACGTCTGTCTGCTCGGGATGAACGACGGCGATTATCCGCGCAGCCGCACGCCGCTCGACTTCGACCTGATGCGGCGCGACTATCGTCCCGGCGACCGTTCGCGCCGCGAGGACGACCGCTATCTGTTTCTCGAAGCGCTGCTGTCCGCACGCGAGCATCTGCATATCTCGTGGATCGGCCGCAGCGTGACCGACAACACACCGCGTCCGCCTTCGGTGCTGGTCGGGCAGTTGCGCGATCACATCAAGGCGGGCTGGCGGCTCGACAGCGAAGACGGCAAGCCCGACGCGCTACTCGACGCGCTCACGATCGAACATCGGTTGCAGCCGTTCAGCGCCGACTACTTTCCGGCCGATCCGCGTCACGCGCCGCTGTACACCTATGCGCACGAATGGAGCCGTCCCGCGCCGCTGGCGAGCGGCGCAGCCGACGCGCCTACGCTGCCCGCGCCCGAGCGCGACGAGCCGCTTTCGGTGCGTGAACTCGCGGAGTTTCTCCGCGATCCGGTGCGCAGCTTTTTTCGTCAGCGTCTGCGCGTCGCGCTCGAAATGCAGGACGAAGCGAGCGAGAACCACGAGCCGTTCGAAGTGGATGCATTGCAGGCGTGGCAGTTGCAGGGCGAACTGATTCGCGCGCAGGTGGCGGCGATGGAGCGCGGCGAAACCGATCTCGAACCGGTCGCGCGCGAGCGGCTCGAACGCATGCATCGCAGCGGCGATCTCGCGAGCGGCGGCTTCGGCGAAGTGATCGGCGAGGAACTGCTCGCGCCGATGGAAGAACTGTTCATCGAATATCGCAAGGCGCTCGCGCGCTGGCCGCGTCTGCGTACCGATCAATATGAAATTCGTCTGGATCTCGCGCGCGAAGGTCGCACGATCGACGTGCAGGATTGGCTCGACGATATTCGCGAAGGCGAGGACGGCACGCTCGGGCGCGTGATTCTCGAACCCGGCACGCTCGTGAAGGACAACAAGTATCGCGGCGAACGGCTCGTCGCATACTGGGTCGCGCACGTTGCAGCGCAACTCGCGGTGGGCGAAGTGACCACGGTCGTGGTGAGTAAGGTGGGCGTGGCGGAGTTCGCGCCGCTCGCGCGCGAGACCGCGCGCGCGTGGCTGCTCGCGCTGCTGGCGGCGTGGGACGAAGGCGCGCGGCGGCCGTTGCCGCTCGCGGTGAAAACGGCTTTCGCCTGGCTGCGCAAATTGCCGGCGGACTACGACGCGGCGTCGGGCGCGGTGCCCGCCGAAGCGTGGGAAGCGGCGCGCACGGCCTTCGAGGGCGCGGCGCGCATGGCGGGCGAGTGCGAGACGAATCCGTACGTGCGCCGCGCATTTCCCGACTTCGACACGCTGATCGCGAACGACGAATTCGCGACGCTCGCGGCCACGTTATTGCTGCCGGTGCAGCGCGCGCCGCTCGCTTCATCGAAGAAGAAAAGCGGCGCCGCGTCTGCCGACAACGCAGGAGACGCCGCATGACCCCGGCCGACGACATGATCGCCAACGAATTGAAGCCGCTCTCGTTTCCGCTTTACGGCAGCCGCCTGATCGAAGCGAGCGCGGGCACGGGCAAGACTTTCACGATCGCGATGCTTTACGTGCGGCTCGTGCTCGGTCATGCGGGCACGCGTGACGCTCAGGAGCGCGACGAATTCGACTTCGACGACGAGTTCGACGAATTCGACGAATTCGACGAATCCCACGAAGACGAAGAAGCACTCGCGCACAGCGAAACCGCTGCCGATGCACAGCCCGCGATGCGTCCGCTCACGCCGCCGGAAATTCTCGTCGTGACCTTCACGGACGCAGCCACGAAGGAGCTGCGCGAGCGGATCCGCGCGCGTCTGATCGAAGCGGCCGAGTATTTCCGCGCCGAGCCCGACGAGGATTCGCAGCGCGCGACGGGCACCGATCTGCTGCACGATCTGCGTGCGGAATATCCCGAAGCGCAATGGCCCGCGTGCGCGCGCCGTCTGCAACTCGCTGCCGAATGGATGGACGAAGCCGCGGTCTCGACGATTCACGGCTGGTGCAATCGCATGCTGAGCGAGCACGCATTCGACAGCGACAGCCTGTTTTCGCAGACGCTCGAAGCCGATCAGACCGAGTTGCGCGCCGAAGTCGTGCGCGATTACTGGCGCACGTTTCTCGCGCCGCTCGATGCGCAAGACGCCGCGCAGGTCCGCGCGTGGTTCGCGAGTCCCGATGCCTTGCACGGTGCGATTCGCAGCCTGCTCGGTCACGCCGAACTGCTGCCCGACGCCGACGTGCCCGAAGCCGCGCTGAGCGAAGCCCGCAAGCAGGCGCACGACGCGCTCGAACTGCTGAAAGCGCCGTGGCGCACGGGCATTGACGAAGCGGAAGGGCTGATTGCGGCCGCGCGCGAGAAAAAGCTGTTCGACGCGAAGAAACTGAATACGCGCAATTGCGAAACGTGGTTCAGCAAGCTGCGCCAATGGGCCAACGATCCCGAGAGTCTGCATCCCGGTTTCAAGGACGATGCTGCCGTGTGGACGCGTCTTACGCCCGCCGGCCTCGCGGAAATCTGGAAGGACGGTCCGCCGCCCGCGCTCGATTGCTTCGTGGCGATGGAGGCGTTGCGGGAGGCGCTGGCCGCGCGGCCCACGGCCAAGCTGCCGATTCTTTGCCACGCGGCGCGCTGGATCGCGCGGCGCTTCGAAGAGGAAGAGACGCGACGCTCGCAGATGGGTTTCGACGAACTGCTCACGCGTCTGCTCGACGCGCTGAAGAAGCCTAATGGGCCGCGTCTCGCCGACATCATCCGCAAGCAGTATCCGGTGGCCTTGATCGACGAGTTCCAGGACACCGATCCAGTGCAGTACCGGATCTTCGATGCGGTCTACGATATCCAGGCGAACCGCAATGAGACGGCTATCGTCTTGATTGGCGATCCTAAGCAAGCGATCTACGCGTTCCGTGGCGCGGATATCTACACGTATCTGCGCGCGCGCGAGGCGTGTGCGGGTCGGCTCTATACGCTCAAGAAAAATTTCCGCTCGACGCGTGCGATGGTCGATGCGGTCAATCGCTGTTTCGAGGCGGCGGAGCAGCGGCCCGAAGGCAGCGGCGCATTCCTGTTTCGCGGCGCGCCAGGCGAAGCCAATGCGTTGCCTTTCGTCGCGGCGGATGCAGCCGGGCGTCCCGACTCGCTGGTCGCGCCTGGCGGCGACGTGCCCGCGCTGAACGTCTGGTGGTTGCCCGCTTCGGCCGACGGCAAACCCTTGAGCAAGACCGCGTATTTCGCGAGCATGGCGGCGAGTTGCGCGACCGAGATGGCGCGCCTGCTGAATCTCGGCCAGGCGGGCACGGCGGGCTTCGAAGGCGAGCACGGCATGCGGCCCCTGCAACCGGCCGACATGGCGGTGCTCGTGAACAATCGCGACGAAGCGCGCGCGATTCGCGAAGCGCTGGCGGCGCGTGGCGTGCGCAGCGTTTATCTGTCCGATCGCGATTCCGTGTATCAAACGCCGCAAGCGGAAGAATTGCGCTACTGGCTCGGCGCGTGCGCCGAACCCGACGACGGCCGCCTCGTGCGCAGCGCGCTCGCAACGGGATCGCTCGGCCTCGGCTGGGATGAACTCGATGCGCTCGGTCGCGACGAAATCGCATGGGAAGCGCGCGTGCTGCAATTTCGCGGCTATCGCGAAGTGTGGCGCAAGAAGGGCGTGCTGCCGATGCTGCGTCGTCTGCTCAACGACTTCCATGTGCCGCAGCGGCTGCTCGGCGCGAGCGCGGCGGCGGGTCTGAACGGCGAGCGCGCGCTCACGAATCTGCTGCACCTGGCCGAACTGTTGCAGCAGGCGAGCACGCAGCTCGATGGCGAACACGCATTGATCCGCTATCTCGACGAACAGCGTGAAGACGAGAGCGCGGGCGGCGGTGGCGACGCGCGCCAGTTGCGCCTCGAAAGCGACGCGGGGCTCGTCCAGGTGGTGACGATCCACAAGTCGAAAGGCCTCGAATATCCGCTCGTATTTCTGCCGTTCGCGTGCGCGCATCGCGCGGTGAAGGCCGACGACGTGCCGTTCAAATGGCACGACGAGGCGGGCAATCTGCGCGTCACGCTCGAAGCGGATAGGCAGGTGCTGGCGCAGGCCGATCGCGAACGGCTCGGCGAGGATCTGCGCAAGCTTTACGTCGCGCTCACGCGCGCGCGTTACGCGACGTGGATCGGTTATGCGCCGGTGCAGAACGTCGAAGGCAGCGCATTCGGTTATCTGGTGAGCGGCGGCGCGCCGTTGCCGGCGGAGCAGAGCGCGACGCTGCTCGGCGAGTTGCGTGGCGCATGCGCGGATATCGCGGTGGCGGAAGCGCCTGTGCCCACGCACGAAACCTTCGCGCTGCGCGGGCCGGGCGTCGTGCGCGGTCACGCGCGCATGTTCCCGCGGCGTGGGCGCGAACCGTGGTGGATCGCGAGCTATTCGAGCCTGAAAACCGTGGAGGGCACGCAACTCGCCTACGCGGCGCAGATGGCGCAGGAAGAACACATCGCGCCCGACACGCGCAGTGAAGACGTGTTTCGCGAACTGCTCGACGCGCGCGTGATCGACGATATCGACGCGGACGATGGGCTGCCCGTATCGGCGGAACTCGCGCCCGAGGGCGCGCCGATGCACGGCTTCGAGCGCGGCGCGGACGCGGGCAGCTTCCTGCACGAACTCATCGAGTGGGTGGCGAACGAGGGCTTTGCGGAAGTCGCGCGCGACGCCACGAAACTGCGCGACATGATCGCGCGGCGCTGCAACGTGCGCGGCTGGTCGCAATGGATCGATACGCTCACCTCGTGGATGCTGGCGTGGCTCAGCACGCCGCTGCGCCTGCCGTCGATCGATGGCGAAGCGGTGGCGCCGCTTACGCTCGCGAAGCTCGACAGCGCGTCGTATATGGCGGAAATGGAATTCTGGGTCGCGGCGCACAAGGTGAATACGCTCGAACTCGATGCGCTCGTCACCGAACTCACGCTCGACGGCGCGCCGCGTCCGCCGCTCGACGCGACGCGTTTGAACGGCATGCTCAAGGGTTTTATCGATCTGCTTTTCGAGCACGAGGGCCGCTATTACGTCGCCGATTACAAATCGAACTGGCTCGGAGCCGACGATGATTCGTACACCGAATCGAGAATGAGCGCGCAGATTCTGCACTCGCGCTATGAGTTGCAGTACGCGCTTTATCTGTTCGCGCTGCACCGCTTGCTGAAGGCGCGCTTGCCCGATTACGACTACGACCTGCATGTGGGCGGCGCCGTTTATATGTTCCTGCGCGGCGGCCGTGCGCCGAGCCAGGGCCTGCATTGCGAGCGCCCGCCGCGCGAGTTGATCGAAGGACTCGATGCGCTGTTCGCGCATCACGACGCGCTTGAGGATGCAGCATGAGCCCGCGACGCAACACGCGCAACGATTTGCCGAAAGGCGCGATCGGCACGACCGGCGATCTGTTCGATACGTTCTTGCCTGAAGAGATCGAGGAGGAGGCGAAGCCTGCGCCTGTCGAAGCGGCCGAGTCCATCGCGCAGCGTCCCAACGTCAGCGAGTCGGCGGCGCAGATGCTCGCGACGCTCGATCGCTGGGTGGAGCGCGGCTGGCTGCGCACGCTCGACGGCGCGTTCGCGCGCTTTCTGCTCGACGAGACGCCCGATGCGCCGCCGCTGTTGCTGCTCGCCGCCGCGCTCGCGAGTCATCAGTTGGGGCGCGGCCATGTGTGTCTCGACTTGCAGGCGACGCTCGACGATCCCGCCTTCGCGCTCTCGTTGCCGCCCGACGGTCCGCAAACGCCCACGGCCGAGCCGCCGCAGCCGCCCGCCGAAGTGCTCGCGGGGGTGACGCTCGAGCGCTGGCGCGCGGCGCTCGACGCGCCGGAACTGGTCGGGCACGCGCAAGCCGATGTGCACGACAGCACGCAAGCCAGCACGCAAGCCAGCGCGCAAGACAGCACGCCGCTCGTGCTGGCCGGCAATCGTTTCTATCTGCGCCGGTACTGGCAGTACGAGCAGGACGTGCGCGCGGGTATCGAAGCGCGGCTTGCGCGCGGACCGCGTCTCGAAGCGGCGCTGCCCGCCGCGGCGGCGCGCGCAGCGCTCGACGCCTTGTTCGCGCCGCGTTCGGCATCGGCAAAAGGCGCGGACTGGCAGAAACTCGCGTGCGCGCTCGCGGCGCGCAGCGCGTTCAGCATCATCACGGGCGGACCCGGCACGGGCAAGACGACCACCGTCGTCAAATTGCTGGCGCTGCTGCAAACGCTGGCGCTCGATCCGGACGGCACAGGCGGACGCCCGCTGCGCATTCGCCTCGCCGCGCCGACGGGCAAGGCCGCCGCGCGCCTGAACGAATCGATCGCGGGTGCCGTCGAACGATTGCCGTTCGACGCGCTCGCGCAGCGCGTCGATCCGGCTGCGCTGCGCAGCGCGATTCCGACTGTCGTGACCACGCTGCATCGCGTGCTCGGCACGCGGCCCGGCAGCCGGCGTTTTCGTCACGATGCGGGCAATCCGCTGCCCGTCGACGTACTCGTGATCGACGAAGCGTCGATGGTCGATCTGGAGATGATGGCCGCGGTGCTCGATGCGTTGCCGTCGAATGCGCGTCTGATCCTGCTCGGCGACAAGGACCAGCTGGCCTCGGTCGAAGCGGGCGCGGTGCTCGGCGAACTTTGCGAGCGCGCGCGCGACGGCCACTACACGGAGGCGACGCGCGCATGGCTCGAAGCGGCCACGGGCGAGCGCATCGACGCCGCCATGCTCGATACGCACGGCACGCCGCTCGATCAGGCCGTGGCGATGCTGCGCGAGAGCCATCGTTTCGCATCGGAAAGCGGGATTGGCGCGCTGGCCGAACTCGTCAACGCGGGCGATGCCACGGGCGTGGCGAAGATCTGGACGCGCGGCTATGCGGATCTCGCGCGCCTCATCTGTCCGGCGGGCGACGACGCGCCGTTGCGCGCGCTGATCACCGACGGCGTGGTGAACGAAGAAGCGGGCGGCGGCAGCAGCGCGCCCGCCACGCAGCGCCGGGGCTATCGGCATTATCTGCACACCATGCGTGCGTTGCGTCCGGAAGCGGGCGCGTCGCCGGAAGCGCTGGCGAAGTGGGCATCGGCGGTTTTGCAGGCGCATACGCAGTTTCAGTTGCTGTGCGCGTTGCGACGCGGCACGTGGGGCGTGGAGGGGCTTAATCGGCGCGTCGCGCGGTTGCTGCAGGAAGACGGTCTGATCGATCCGCTCGGCGACTGGTATGCGGGGCGGCCCGTGCTCGTCACGCATAACGACTACGAGCTTGGGCTGATGAACGGCGATATCGGCATTGCGCTCGATCTGCCCGTGGAAGCGGGCGCGCCGCCGGTGCTGCGCGTGGCGTTCCCGTCGGGCGATGGCGCGGGCGGCGTGAAGTGGGTGTCGCCGAGCCGCCTGCAAGGCGTCGAGACCGTGTTCGCGCTGACCGTGCACAAGTCGCAGGGTTCGGAATTCACGCACGCGGCGCTCGTGCTGCCCGATACGTACAGTCCGATTCTCACGCGCGAACTCGTCTACACGGGCATCACGCGCGCGCGCACGTGGTTCACGCTGGCCGTGCCGGAAGGGCGCTCGGTGCTGGAGCGCGCGGTTTGCGCCCGCGTGCAGCGCGCGAGCGGCTTGATGGCGGCGCTATTCGACGAAGCGCGCTGAAACCCGGCATTGCGATGTTGTTGCATGCGATCGCCGCGCGCGTTTCCCATCGGAAATCGAGAAAACATCTGAACCCATGACGAAACAAACGGGCCGCCCCGGATCATGCAGATGATCCGGCGCGGCCCGTTATTTTCCGATCGGAAATCGGGAAAACTTTGGGTTGCCCTTTGTTTTCCCGATCCCGTTTCCGGTCGTCGTGCGGCCTTAAACGATCGTCAGCGTGACGTCGATGTTGCCGCGCGTGGCGTTCGAGTACGGGCACACGATGTGAGCCTTGTCGACCAGCGCCTGAGCGGCTTCGCGGTCGAGGCCCGGCAGCGAGACGCGCAGTTCCACTTCGATGCCGAAGCCGTTCGGAATCTGGCCGATGCCGACGCGGCCCGTAACCGAGACGTCCGCCGGAATGGCGATCTTGTCGCGCGCCGCGACGAACTTCATCGCGCCGATGAAACACGCGCTGTAACCGGCTGCGAACAGTTGCTCCGGGTTCGTGCCGGCGCCGCCTGCACCGCCCAGTTCGCGCGGCGTCGTGAGCTTGAGGTCGAGGTTGCTCTCGGGCACGACGGCGCGGCCGTCACGGCCTCCGGTTGCGGTGGCTTCGGCGGTGTAGAGGACTTTTTCGATCGACATGACTGACTCTCCAGTGTGAGTAACGATAGGTCAAGCAACAAGGTTGATTCGTTAGTCGTCCAGATCGAAGGGATCTTCGCGACCGGTTGTGCCACTGTTGTGCAACGACGATAACGGTCATTCGTGGCGTACGCGTGATCGTCATCGTGATTCTCGTAATCCTATCTATCACTAGATAGACAACGGGGTCCAACAATGGGGCGGTGAACCGCCCCGGTACTGCAATCCTTGCCTGTGGCCGCGTTGCTATGCCCCTCAGGCCGCGACTCGCCACATGGCTTCCACGTCTTCCAGACGCGACTTCGTGTGAAACAGCCGGCTCGCGATCACGCTGCCTTGCAGCGCCGCGAACAGCGTGCGCGCCGCGCTTTCCGGCTTGCCTTTCGCGACCAGCGTGCCTTCCTCGACGCCTTGCGCCAGCACCTTGGCCAGCCAGGCTTCGTTGGTGCGGAAGAAGGCCTGCACCGCTTCACGCACGGTTTCGGGCAGCGTCTCGATGTCGGCGGCGAGCATGCCGCACAGACAGATCTGGTTGCCGTCGCCCAAGGTCTTGCCGAAGAAGCGCGTGTACAGGCTGAGCTTTTCGTTCGCCGGCAACGCCGGGTCGATCGACTGCAATGCCCGCACGACTTCTTCGCTGTACTGCTTGACCGCTTCGAGCACCAGGTCGTCCTTCGACGGGAAGTAGTAGTGGATGCTCGATGTTTTCACGCCGACCAGTTCCGACAGGTCGCGATAGCTGAAGCCGTTGTAACCCCGCAGCATCATCAACGTGATGGCGTGATCCAGAAGCTGCTCGCGTACGGTTGATTGCGTGTCCATGGGTGTTAATTTATCTACTGGAAGATAGATTGTCAAGTTTCCGAAGCGAAATATTTTTTCGCACCGGAAAGCCCTTGTTTCTGCACGGTTTCCGATCGGAAATCGGGTCTTAACGTTTTCTTGATGCCTGCATTCTTACCATTGCAAATCGCAATCATTCGTATTTGTGATGGCGATGCCGGCAGGCAATCCAGCAAAACAGGAAACTGGGGTGAATACAACATGCAGTTGAATCGGGGAACGCGAGGCCGTCCGTCGGGCTTGCTGATCAATCTGTTCGGCGCGACGTTCGGTTGCGTCGCGCTGACGGCGGCGCACGCGCAAACGTCGGCGCAAACCGCGCAGACGACGCAACCGGCACAAGCCGCACAAGCCGCACAAGCCGCGAATACAACCGACGCAACCGGCGCCACGCAAACCGCTGGCGCCACGCTGCCCGCCGTGAACGTCAGCGGCAGGAACTCGCCATATCAGACGAAATACGTGGAGTCGGATCAGTTCACGGCGCCGCTGCTCGACATCGCGCAGAGCATCGCGATCGTGCCCAAGCGCGTGCTCGATGAACAGCAGGCGCAAAGTCTCCAGGACATTCTCAAGAACGTGCCGGGCATCACGTTCACGTCGGGCGAGGGTAATCTCGGCTGGGGCGACATGTTCACGATTCGCGGCTTTTCGGGCGAGCAGAGCATCACGATCGACGGCCTGCGCGACGCGGGCCTCGCGAGCCGCTCGGACACCTTCGACGTCGATCGCGTGGAAGTGTTCAAGGGCACCGGCACGATCGAATCGGGCGTGGCCGCGCCGGGCGGCAGCGTCAATCTCGTCACGAAGGAAGCGCATCTCGACGACGCGTATCACCTCGCGACCACACTCGGCTCGGCGCGCTATCGCCGCGTGAGCGCCGACCTCAACAAGCAGATCGGCGAGCACTCGGCGCTGCGTCTGAATCTCATGCGCCACACGCAGGACGTGGACGGTCGCGCCAACGTGCACGACGACCGCTGGGGCGTGGCCGGTTCGCTCGCGATGGGGCTCGGCACGCCCACGCGCGTGACGCTCGACTATTTCCATCAGCAGGACAACAACGTGCCGGACACCGGCGTGCCGATCGAGCGCGGCACGGGCGGCCAGCGCATGCCCGGCGTGCCGCGCAATGGCTGGTATGGCGACCCGAATCTCTACAAGGATCACTCGACCACCAACCGCGCGAGCGTGAAGATCGAGCACGACTTCAACGACAACCTGCGCATCTCGAACATGACGCGCTGGGAGCAGACCGATCGCACCACCGTGCTCGCGCCCGCGCGTTTCAATTCGACGAGCGGCACGTCGTACGGCTACGTGGGCACCGGCTCGCTCGTGACGAGCGCCTCGGGCGTACTCTCGTACAGCGGCGTGTCGGCGGACCCTAATCTCTCGCCGCTCGCGGTGCTGCGCGGCAACAACTACGGCACGTCGAAGCGCTACGACATTCTCGCCAACGAGACCAACGTGAACACGTCGTTCGATACGGCGGGGCTGCATCACGATGTCGTCGTCGGCGCGGAGTTCTATCACGAGCGTTATGGCGATCTGCCGCGCAGCGTGGTCGCGCCATCGACGAATCCGGTGATGGACCTCACGAACGCGTATGGCACGAGCATGGGCGGCGTGAACGCGATGGAAGGCACGACCGGCGACTACGCGGCGGTCAACGATGCGGGCGTGTATATCCGCGATACCGTGACGATCACGCCGAAGTGGATCGTTGAAGGCGCGGCGCGCTACGACCGTTTCTGGGTCAAGCAGGTGAGCGGCGCGGCCAACGCGCACTCGGTGCTGACGACGAGCGACGGCGCGTTCAGCGGCCGTATCGGCATCACGTACAAGCCGCTGCCGTTCGGCAGCCTCTACGCGACCTACGGGCGTGCGGCGCAGCCTTCGGCGGTGGGCGCGACGACCAACAACACGATTTACGGCGCGACCTCGGCGGCCACGGCGAGCCTCAAACCGGCCGTGGCGCAGACCTGGGAGCTGGGTACCAAGTGGGATCTGCTCGACCGGCGTCTGTCGATCACGAGCGCACTGTTCCGCACCGAACTCAGCGATTCGTGGGACTACGGCGACACGACGTCGAGCGTCGTGCGCGAGTTGCCGCCCAAACGCGTTGATGGCATCGAACTGGGCGTGTCGGGCAACATCACCGAAAAGTGGTCGGCGTTCGCGGGCTTCGCGGCGATGCGCGGGCGCATCACGAAGGGCATCAACGAAGGCCAGCGACCGGCCAACGTGCCGAACGCGACCGTCAATCTCTGGACCTCGTATGCGGTCACGCCGAAGTTCTCGGTGAGCTATGGCGTGCAGTACGTCGGCACGCGCCGTTATACCGACAACGAATACGTCGGCGGCCAGAACAACAACAGCAGCACGGTGAGCGGCGCGAGCGGCAATCATCCGGCCTATGTGTACGACGCGGAAAAAGCGCCGGCATTCTGGCTGCATTCGCTCGCGGCGCGCTATGAGGTCAACAAGAATCTCGCGCTGAGCCTCAACGTGCAGAACCTGTTCAACACGTTCTACTACTCGGCGGTGGGGGCGTCGCTCGACGGCTTCCAGTTGTATGGCGTGCCGGGTGCCGGACGCACCGTGCTGCTGTCGGCGGACGTGCGTTTCTAGCGGTTTTCGCGAGCGGCGCCGCCGCTCGCCCATTCAGACGATGCACAGAGTGAAACGATGATCGTGGAAATTCCGGGCGTATTCAGCCCGCAGGAATCGAAGGTGCGGGTCGAGCGGTTGCGCGCGGCGCAATGGATCGACGGCAAGGCGACGGCGGGCGCGCAATCGCAGCGCGTCAAACACAATCGCCAACTCGGTGGCGACGATCCGCTCGCACGCGAGATCGGCGACGAGATTATCGACCGTCTCGCGAAGGATGCGGTGTTCATGTCGGCGGCGCTGCCGAAGCGTATTTATCCGCCGCTGTTCAACAGTTATGGAATTGGAGAATCATTCGGATTCCATATCGATAACGCAGTGCGCGGTATTCGCGCGTCACGTGAGCGGGTGCGAACCGATCTGTCCGCCACGTTGTTTCTCGCCGATCCGGCGAGCTACGATGGCGGCGAACTCGTGATTCGCGACACCTATGGCGAGCAGCGCGTGAAGCTGCCCGCAGGGCACATAATCCTGTATCCGGGGTCGAGCGTGCACAAAGTCGAGCCGGTCACGCGCGGCGAGCGCATCGCGTCGTTCTTCTGGATCGAAAGCCTCGTGCGCGAGGACGCGCAGCGCGCGCTGCTGCTCGATATGGACGTCGCGATCCAGCGGCTCACGATGCAGAACGCCAGCGACGAATCGCTCGTGCAGCTCACCGGCTGTTATCACAATCTGCTGCGCATGTGGGCCGATTGCTGATTGTGGATTGCTGAGCGCCGGGCGCCGGGCGCCGGGCGCGCGTAGCGCGTTGGCTGTGTCGGATCGGAAACCGGGAAAACTCGCGCATGCACGCGAGTTTCCGATACGCGTCGCATCGTCGTTCGCGTTTCCGTGAGGAAACGCGAAGCGCGATCGCTCAGCGCGTGGCGGTTTTCGCGGGCGTCGAATCCGTTTTCTCGGCGACGCGCTTTTCGCCGTCCGTGCCGCCCTGGCGGCTCCAGTGCTCGAGCAGCACGCGGGTTTGATCGGCGATATTCGCTTTCAGAAACTCGGCTCTTTCGGCGTCGATATCGTCCCATTTCAGCGTCGACAGCGTCACGCGGCGCGCGATGTAGAACAGCAGAAACTGGCCGTAGAGGCTGAGCATCCGCATGACGGTGAGCGGATCGTCAGCGCTCATGCCGCTGATGCGGGCGAGCAGCGTGATGTTCACCTCGTTGAGCGGCGCGCGTACGCGCTGGCGCAGGACTTCGGAGCCCGATTCCGGTTCGCCGCCGCCTTGCTCGCGCGCGAAAAAGAGCCGCTGGTCGGGGTCGCTGCGCTTGACGAAGGTGCGATCGGCGACGGCGCGCTGAATGTCGAGAAACGCGTCGATCAGCTCGGCGGTGTCGCCGTTGCGTTCGAGCACGGCGCGTGCGCGCAGCACGGCGGGCTCGAAGGATTGCCATGACTCGTCGGCGAGCGATTCGGCGCACGCGCAGTACAGCCCTTCCTTACTCTCAAAGTAGTACTGCAGGGCCGGCGCATTGACGCCCGCGCGCGCGGCGATATCCCGGGTGGAGGCGCCTTCGAAACCGTGCTTGCCAAACAGGCTGATGGCCGCTTCGATAATCTTGCGGCGCGTTTCGTCGCCGCGCGCGTAGCCGCCCGCTTTGGGACGCCGTAGCGGTTTCGTGTCGTTCATGTGATTCGGGTAGCGATCGGATTTCTCGAAATATATCACTTGACACAATTTTTCCGGATGGAATAATTTTGCCAACTGGAATAAATTGAGACTGATAAGAACATGTCAACGACCGCAGGTGCGCCCGGACGAGATGCGTCGAGCGACACCCATTCACCCGATAAGCGCGATATTCAAACCGCCGATAACAAGACCGGCGACAAGACCGGCAACAAGTCGGGCAAGAAGCGCATCGTCCTGATCGGCCTCTGCATCGTGGCGCTGCTCGCGGGCGCGACGTGGCTCGGTCACTGGTGGCGGGTCGGCCGCTTCATCGAGAGCACCGACGACGCCTATCTTCAGGCCGACAGCGTCACCGTCGCGCCGAAAGTCAGCGGCTATATCACCGACGTCTTCGTCGCCGACAACCAGGCCGTGAAGGCCGGCGATCCGCTGGTGAAACTCGACGCGCGCCAGTATCAAGTCGCGCTCGATCAGGCCAACGCCACCGTCGATGCGCGCCAGGCCGACATTCAGCACGCCGAGGCGCAACTCGTTCAGCAGCGCGCGAACATCGCGCAGACCCAGGCGCAGCAGGACGTGGCGCGCGTGAGCTTGCGGCACGCGCAGGACGAAGTCGCGCGTTACGCGCCGCTGGCGGCCACGGGCGCGGAAACGGTCGAGCGTCTCACCGAACTCAAGAGCACGCGCGATCAGGCACAGGCGACGCTGGCGGCGGATTCGGCGTCGGTCGAGGCGGCGCGTTCGCAGATTGCCGCGCTCACGGCGCAACTCGCGCAGGCGCGCGCCCAGCTCGAAGCGGCGCGCGCGAGCGCGGCGCAATCGCAGCTCGATCTCGACAACACCGTCGTGAAGGCGGCGCTGTCCGGCCGCGTCGGCGATCGCACCGTGCGCGTGGGCCAGTACGTGCAGCCGGGCACGCGCATGCTGACTGTGGTGCCGGTCCAGCAGACCTATCTCACGGCGAACTTCAAGGAAACGCAGATCGGCCGCATGCGCGTGGGGCAACCGGTGGAAATGCGCGTCGACGCCTTGTCGGGTCACACGCTGCATGGCGTGGTCGACAGCTTTGCGCCGGGCACGGGCGCGCAGTTCGCGCTGCTGCCGCCGGAAAACGCCACCGGCAACTTCACGAAGATCGTGCAGCGCGTGCCGGTGCGCATTCGTCTCGACGTCGGGCCGGAAACGCGCTCGGTGCTGCTGCCCGGCATGTCCGTGAATGTCGACGTCGATACGCGTTCGGCGCGCGACGACGATCGCCGCATCGACGCAGAGAACCATCGTGGCTGACGTACCCAACGTCCCACCCAACGCCGCGCAAGCACCCGCCGCGCCGCAGCCGCACGGCGAGCAGCGCGCGGGCGTCGCCGACTGGATCGCGGTGGCCGCCGGCGCGCTGGGCGCGTTGATGGCCACGCTCGACATCTCCATCACGAACTCGGCGCTGCCGCAGATCCAGGGCGAAATCGGCGCGACCGGCACCGAAGGCACGTGGATTTCCACGGGCTATCTGATGTCCGAGATCGTGATGATTCCGCTCGCCGCGTGGCTCACGCGTGTGTTCGGACTCCGAAACTTTCTGCTGGCGAATGCCGCGCTCTTTATCGGCTTCTCGATGATGTGCGGCTGGTCGAGCACGCTCGCCGTGATGATCGCGGGCCGCATCGGCCAGGGCTTCACCGGCGGCGCGATGATCCCCACGGCGCAGACCATCATCCGCACGCGGCTGCCGCTTTCGCAGCTACCTGTGGGCATGACGGTGTTCGGGCTCATCGTGCTGCTCGGGCCGTTGCTCGGGCCCGTGGTGGGCGGTTGGCTCGCGGAGAACATCAGCTGGAGCTGGTGCTTCTTCATCAACCTGCCCGTGTGTATCGCGCTGATTACGCTGCTGATCGTGGGCCTGCCCGCCGACCGTCCGCACTGGGAGGCTTTTTTCAAGGCCGACTGGCTGGGCATCGTCGGTCTCGCGGTCGGCCTGAGCACGCTCACGGTCGTGCTCGAAGAGGGTCAACGCGAGCGCTGGTTCGAATCGAGCATGATCGTCACGCTGAGCTGCGTGTCGCTCGCGGGCATGGTGCTGATCGCGATCTCGCAGTTCGTCGCGAAGAAGCCCATCTTGCGGCTCTCGCTCATGCGCAACCCGCGCTACGCGAGCGTGATCGTCATCGTGTCGGCGGTGGGCGCGGGCCTCTATGGCATTTCGTATCTGCTGCCGCAGTTTTTGAGCCTCGTCGCTGGATACAACGCGGAGCAATCGGGCGCGATCATGCTGCTGTCCGGGCTGCCGGCCTTCCTCGTGATGCCGATTCTGCCGCGTCTGCTCGCGAAGGTCGATTTCCGCGTGCTGGTGGTGAGCGGCCTGCTGCTGTTCACGCTGAACTGCATGCTCGATATTTCGCTGACCGCGCAGAGCGTGGGCCACGATTTCGTGTGGTCGCAGCTGATTCGCGGCGTGGCGCAGATGCTCGCGATGATGCCGCTGAATCAGGCCTCGATGGCGGCGGTCGCGCGCGAGGATTCCGGCGATGCGGCGGGTCTCTACAACATGGCGCGCAATCTCGGCGGCTCGGTGGGGCTCGCGATCATCGGCACGCTGATCGATCGGCGCGAGACCTTCCACACGGCCATGTTGCGCGAGTCGATCAGCGCGAATTCGCTGATCGGTCAGGAGCGACTCGCGAACGGCGCGGCCAGCTGGTTTGCGCAGAACGGCGACATGGCCTATTCGAAGATGATCTCGCTTGCCCAGATCGCTTCGCAGATCCAGCAGCAATCGATGGTGATGACGTACTCCGAAACATTCTGGGTGCTCGGTATTGCGCTCGCGGCGTGCGTGCCGCTCGCGCTCATGCTCAAGAAACCGCAGCCCGGCGCGAAGCCGCCGTCCGCCGGCCACTGACGCTTCAATATTCGACTCATGACGGCCATTCGTTCTTACCGCTTTCCTCGGGCAAAGCCCTTCACGCGCCTCACGCTGCTCGCCGGTGCATGCGTGCTGTCGGCCTGCACCGTGGGCCCCGACTATCACGGCGCGCCCGCGGTCGCGCCCGAAGCCGCGAGCGCCGCGAACTTCGTGCGTACGCCCGCGCAGGGCGTGACGACGGCGCGCGCGCCGAGCGACTGGTGGACCGCGCTCGACGATCCGCATCTGAACGCGCTGATCGCGGCGGCGCTCGAACACAATCCCGATGTGCGCGTCGCGCAGGCGCGGCTGCGCGAATCGCGTGCGCAACTGCAGCAACAGCGCGCGGCCGAATTGCCGAAGGTGTCGGCCGCGGTCGCCGCGCCGCGCATGCGCGAACCCGATCTCAGTACGCTCTCGCAGTCGTCGGGGAGTTCGGGTTCGGGACGCGGGCCGCTGCAGTTCTATACGGCGGGCTTCGACGCGTCGTGGGAAATCGACCTGTTCGGCGGCACGCGCCGCGCGGTGGAAGCGGCCACCGACGAAGCCGACGCCGTATCCGCCGATCTCGCCGACACGCAGGTGTCGCTCGCGGCCGAAGTGGCGCAGGCCTATATCGATCTGCGCGACGAGCAGCAGCGTTTCGCGCTTGCGCAGCGCACGGCGGAGATTCAGCAGCAGTCGCTTACGCTGACCGAGCAGCGCCGCGCGGGCGGCACGGCCGCCGAGGTGGACGTCGAGCGTCTGACCACGCAGGTCGAAAACACGCGCTCGACGCTTGCGCCGCTCGCCGCGCAAGTGGAGATGTCGCTCGATCAGCTCGCGGTGCTCACGGGCAAGGCGCCCGGCGCGCTCGACGCGGAACTGGCCGCGCCGAGCCCGTTGCCGACGTTGCCCGCCACCGTCACGGTCAGCGATCCCGCAACCGTGCTCGCGCAGCGCCCCGACATTCGCGCTGCCGAGCGCAGGCTTGCGTCGAGCAATGCGCAGATTGGCCAGCACGTGGCCGACTATTTTCCGAAGCTCACGCTGTTCGGCGACCTTGGCTTCACCGCCGCCGATCCGGGCCATCTGATGCGCAAGCGCAATTTCAGCTGGGTGGGCGCGCCGTATCTGCAATGGAATCTGTTTGATTTCGGCCGCACGGCCGGTGCCGTGCGTGGCGCAGAAGCCTCGCGCGACGAAGCCGAAGTGCGTTACGAAAAAACGGTGCTCGCCGCGTTGCAGGACGCCAATGGCGCGCTCTCGCGCTATGGCTATCAGCGCGAGCACGTGGTGACGCTGCAGAAAGTGCAGGCGTCGGCGGAACGCTCGGCCACGCTGATGCGTCAGCGTTATCGTGCGGGTGCGTCGAGCCTCGTCGATCTGCTCGATACGCAGCGCGCCGAGTTTGCAGCGCAACAGGACGTGGTGTCCGCGCAGGCGCAGTTGCTCAAGGACTTCGTCTCCTTGCAGAAGAGTCTGGGTCTGGGCTGGCACAGCGCTTCGCAAAGTCCGCTCAAAAGCTGAACCGGGCGGCGCGCTCGCGCCGCGAAAATATCCACGTCACATCAAACCCCAGATAGTGGGAAATCGCCCTCAATTTGCGGGGTAAACGATGAGCGGGCAACGATTAAAAATCGAATTCGCTCGCCTTTCAGGCTGCTATATTTTTTCGTCAGGGAGTCGCGACTAGAACCCGGACGCCATGCGCGTGCGTGCCGATCCGGCGTGGATGAGACATCCAGGAGGAGGCATGAAGCTGAAGAAGGCCATCGACCGCGTGCCTGGCGGCCTGATGCTGGTGCCCTTGCTGCTCGGCGCCTGCGTGCACACGTTCGCGCCCGGCGCGGGCAAGTACTTCGGTTCGTTTACCAACGGGCTGATCGCCGGGACCGTGCCGATCCTCGCGGTCTGGTTCTTCTGCATGGGCGCGACCATCGATCTGCGCGCGACCGGCGCGGTGCTGCGCAAATCCGGCACCTTGCTCGCGACGAAAACCGCGGTTGCGTGGATTGCCACGCTGGTCGCGGCGCGCTATCTGCCCGCCGACGGCGTCAAGGCCGGCCTGTTCGCGGGGCTTTCGGTGCTCGCCATCACCACCTCGATGGACATGACCAACGGCGGCCTCTACGCCGCCGTCATGCAGCAATACGGCACGAAGGAAGAGGCGGGCGCGTTCGTGCTGATGTCGATCGAATCGGGGCCGCTCGTCAGCATGCTCATTCTGGGCGCGACGGGCGTGGCCTTCTTCGAGCCGCGTCTGTTCGCGGGCGCGGTGCTGCCGTTTCTCGTCGGCTTCGTGCTCGGCAATCTCGATCACGATCTGCGCGATCTGTTCGGACGCTGCGTGCATCCGCTGATTCCGTTTTTCGGCTTCGCGCTCGGCAACGGCATCGACCTTGGCGTGATCGTCAACAGCGGGTTCGCGGGCGTGATGCTGGGGCTCGGCGTGATCGTCGTGACCGGCATTCCGCTGATTCTCGCGGATCGTCTGCTCGCGGGCGGCAATGGCGCGGCGGGACTCGCGGCGTCGTCGACGGCGGGCGCGGCGGTGGCGAACCCCGCGATCATCGGCGAGATGATTCCGCGCTTCAAGCCGCTCGTGCCGGCCGCGACCGCGATGGTCGCCACGTCGTGCCTCGTCACGGCGATCCTCGTGCCGATCCTCACGGCGCTGTGGGTGCGCAGGAAAAGCGCGCGCGACGCTTTGCGCGAAGAGTTCATGGGGCCGCCCGTGCAGCCGGTTGCGAGCCAGGACGTGCACGTTTGATTCGCGCCTTGAATTCCGCCTGATCCGCGCGCGTCGCGTCAGTTTCGTGCGGCGCCGCGCGCCATGCTCGCGAGCACGCCGTCGCGGCGGATCAGCGCATGGAATAGCGCGGCCGCGAGATGCATCAACACCGTCGCGAACAGCGCGAACGCGAGCCACGTATGCGCCGCGCGCAACCACGCATAGAGCGTGACGTTGTGCGGCACGATCGGCGGCAACTGCACGCCGCTTGCGAGCACGACCGGATAGCCGCCCGCCGACAACATCGACCAGCCGATCAGCGGCATCGCGATCATCAACGCATACAGCACGAGATGCGAGGCGTGCGCCGCGCTGCGCTGCCACGCGGGAATATCGGCGGGCAGGGCGGGCGCGCCGCGCGAGAGGCGCACGGCCACGCGCACGATCACGAGCAGCAACAGCGCGATGCCGAGCGGCCGATGCAGCGCGATCAGCGTCTCGTGCAGGCGCGAAACGGTCGCGACCATGCCGACGCCCACGAACAGCATCGCGATGATCAACACGGCCATCGACCAGTGAATCAGCCGCGCGAGACCGCTGAAATGGGTGCCGGTTTTCATGGCTGAGTGTCTCCGTGCGGTTCGTGCGATTGCGCGGCTTCTTCGCGCGTGCGGCGGTTGAACGAAACGGCATAGGCGGCCGAGCGCGCCGCGAGCAGCGGATCGTCGGACGGTTTCAGGCCGTCGGGCAGAATCGTCGGGTCGTAGTTCACGTCGCGGCAAGCGCCTTCGCGCTGCGGCGTCGCGCGGCGCAGCACCAGCGTGCCCGCGTCGATCTGCTCGCGGTCGGCGGGCCATTGCTGCGTGGCGTCGTTGGTCGGGTCGCCGGGCTGGCCGACCGTCAGCACGAGACGCCAAAGCAGCGGACCTTGCGCGAGGCGTGCTTCGAGATCGTCGGCGAGAAAATCCGGATCGTTCTTCTGCGCGGCGCTTTGCGGCGCGTAGGCGATCTCGGGCACGGTCTGCCAGCGGATCGCACGCGTGTTGTCCTCGGCATCCGTGGCGAGGAACGCGTTGATGCCGTAGAAGCCGGTGTTGGCGAAACTCGACGAAGGCGGATGCGACTTCAACCATTGCCGGAACGGCAGCGTTTCCGGATTCGCGTCAAAAAACGCGTTGAGTTTCGCGGGATCGGGCTTGCCGGTAGCCGGGTCGGGTTTCGAGGCCACCAGTTGCTGATAAAACTGCTTCGGTGTCCGAACCACAAAAACGGGCGTCGAATTCATGCCGGTGCGCCATTGCTCGCCGTCCTTCAACTGGAACAGCAGCGCCATGCTGCGTACCGGCGTGCTGGCGTCGGGCGCGGACGGATTGCTGCCCGGAATGGCGAAGCGGCCGATCACCGGCGTCTCGCCCGGCGCGAACACAGCCGCGCGCGAGACGCGTGCGCCGTTGCCGTTGCTTTCGAACTCGCCTTCGAGGCAGAGGCCCTTGGCGTGATTGCGCCGGAAGCCCGCATGCACGCCGTAATTCGACTCGAAGGTGTTGATGATGTGCGGCGCGTTCACGCGTTTGGGCGTGAGCCAGCCGGCGGTCCAGGCGAACGCGCCGGCGGCGCCGACGACAACCGCCGCGATGGCCGCGAGCCGGCACGGCATGCAGATGGCGTTCTGGCTCATGGCGCGCTCCTGCGCCGCGTGGAGGTACGATGAGGCATGATCGGTCCTGTCGATGGCCAATAAGGGCTGTTACTGGCGTCAACACGGCGGGCACGCGGTCTATTCCACCCGATGCAGAAGTTTTTTTGCGGGTTTTTTTGCGGCGATCGAGCGGCGCCGGTGTCAGGCGAACGAAACCAACAGGAGCGAACGATGCTGAAGCTGACGGGCGGGTGTCTATGCGGGAAGATCCGCTACGAGATCGCGGGCGAGGCGATCGGCAACACGGCGTGCCATTGCGTGGATTGCCGCCGTGCTTCGGGCGCGCCCTTCGTGGCGTGGCTGAGCGTGGCGCGCACGGCGTTTCGCGTGACGGCGGGCAATCTGAAGCGCTACGCGTCGAGCCCCAACGTCGAGCGCGGCTTTTGCGCCGACTGCGGCACGCCGATCACCTACCACAGCGCCGCCTTCGCAGACGAGATCGACGTAGCGACCGGCACGCTCGATCAGCCCGATGCCGCGCCGCCCGAGCGGCACTCGTGGGTGTCGCAGCAGCTTGCGTGGGTGAAGCTGGCGGACGGCCTTCCGCGCCATCCGCGAAGTTCTACGGAATCCTGAATAACCAGCCGATAAAAAACGCCGCGGCGCATTGACAGCGCCGCGGCGTTTCGCTCGATCAACGATGTTCGGTGACGAACTTCGTGACCAGATACGCTTCCATCGCTTCCGTACCGCCTTCCGAACCGTAGCCCGAATCCTTCACGCCGCCGAACGGCACTTCGGGCAGCGCGAGGCCGTGGTGATTGATCGACAGCATGCCGGTTTCCACGTCTTCGGAGAGCGCCGCCGAGGTCGCGCTCGAACGCGTGTAGGCATACGCGGCGAGACCGTACGGCAGACGATTCGCTTCGGCGATCGCGTCTTCGTAACGCGAGAAGCGCGTGATCGGCGCGAGCGGGCCGAACGGCTCTTCGTTCATGATGCGCGCGGAGAGCGGCACGTCGGTCAGCACGGTCGGCGCGAAGAAGTAGCCTTCGCGGCCCACGCGTTCGCCGCCCGTGAGCACCTTCGCGCCGTGTTCGCGCGCGTCGGCCACGAGTCGCTCCATGGCGGCGAGGCGGCGGTCGTTGGCGAGCGGGCCCATTTGCACGCCTTCCTGCAGGCCGTTGCCGACCTTCACGGTCTTGATGGCGGCCACGAAGTGCTCGACGAACTCATCGTATGCGGCGTCTTCCACCATGAAGCGCGTGGGCGAAATGCAGACCTGACCCGCGTTGCGGATCTTCGCGCCCGCGAGCAGCTTGGCGGCGCGCGGCACGTCGGCGTCGGCGAACACGATGGCGGGGGCGTGGCCGCCGAGTTCCATCGTCGCGCGCTTCATGTGCTCGCCGGCCTTCGAGGCCAGCAGCTTGCCGACCGGCGTCGAGCCCGTGAACGAGATCTTGCGGATCGCCGGATGCGCGATCAGATACGACGACACCTCCGAGGGCACGCCGAAGACCAGATTCAGCGCGCCTTGCGGCAGACCCGCGTCGATGAACACCTGCACGAGCGCCGCGCAGCTGGCCGGCGTTTCTTCCGGTCCCTTGAGCACGACGGTACAACCCGAAGCGAGCGCGGCCGAAACCTTGCGCACGGCTTGATTGAGCGGGAAATTCCAGGGCGTGAAGCAGGCGACCGGGCCAACCGGTTCGCGCGTGACGATCTGGCGGACGGCGTCGGTGCGCGAGGGCACCACGCGGCCATAAGTGCGGCGGCCTTCTTCGGCGAACCAGTCGATCACGTCGGCGCCCGCGAGCGTTTCAGCCTTGGCTTCGCCGAGCGGCTTGCCTTGCTCGCGCGTCATGATCGCGGCGATGTCGCCTGCGCGTTCGCGCAGCAGGTCGGCGGCACGGCGCATGAGCTTGCTGCGCTCGAGCGGCGAGACCTTGCGCCATGCGTTGAACGCGCGCGCCGAGGCGTCGGCTGCGTCCGAAAGGTCCTGCTCGCTCGCGAGGCTCAGGCGGCCGATTTCCGCTTCGGTGGCCGGGTCGATCACGGCGATCGTCTTTGCGCCGGCGCGCCACGCGCCGTCGACGTAGATCTGGGTATCCGGATAGGGCTTCACGCTGGAACTCATGATGGGGCGATCCTTTGCAACGATGCAACGGTGAGAGGAGCCGGCGACGCGCTCGGCAACGCGCGTCGCGTGGGCCGCGGGACCGCTCATTGTGCCACCGCTTCGCGAGGCTTGCAGGCGGCCTCCGGAGTGCCTTCATGTGGCACAAAAGCACAAAGCCCTTCGGCAAATGCGAAGGGCCTTGTGGATAGCCCCGTGTTTCAGGGGCTGAAGCGCATTGCGCCGGCGCGCGTTTATACGTCCCGCATCAGAATTCGAGCGTGGCGTTCGCAACGAAGGTGCGTGTGGCCGACGGCATCACGTAATAGCCCCACGCGGCGGTCCAGTAGCGGCGGTTGAACAGATTGTTCACGCCCGCGCGCAGCGTCACGTCCTTGCCCGCGACCTGGGTTGCGTATTTCGCGCTCAGGTCCCACGTGGTGTACGCCGGCACGAACTGCGTGTTGGCCGCATCGACCGCCATGTTGCCGACATACTTGCCGCCGAACGCGACCGTCAGCGCGCGCAGATACGACGGGTTGTATTCCACGCGGCCCGTGACCGTGAAGCGCGGCGCGCCGTAGATGCGCTTGCCGTCCACGCTTGCATCGTCGACATCGACGGCCTTCGCGTTCAGCCACATCACGCCGCCCATCAGACGCCAGTCGGCGGCGAGCTGCAGCCAGCCGCTCGCATCGATGCCCTGATAACGCTTCGTGCCGCTCTGCGTAAACACGTTCGCCGAGTTGGTGTACTCGTAACCCTGATCGATGCGGAACAGCGCGAGATTCGCGCCCCAGTTGCGATGATCGGCCTTGAGGCCCACTTCGTATTGCTTGCTCTTGAGCGGCCCGAAGGTCTGCGGATAGTTCACGTTCGTGTTGCTCGACGCGCCGCCTTGCTGCAGCGCTTCCACGTAGCTCGCGTAGACCGTGGTGTCGGGATCGAGCTTGAACATCAGCGCGCCGGTGGGCGTGACGGGATTCGCGCTGTAATCGGCCTGCACCGACTGATCGACGTTATAGACGCGGTCGCGGAACTGCGTATAACGCAGGCCGAGCAGCGCCGAAAGACGCGGCGTGATCTGCACCGTGTCGCTCGCGTAGAGCGCGGTCTGCGTGGTGCGTTCGTGGCGGAACAGATTTTCGCCGATATGCACCGCGTCGTTCGTGAGCAGCGTGCTCTGGTACAGATTGCCGGTGCCGAGGCTATAGCCGTCGTTCCAGCCTTCGCTGTCGTCGTATTCGCTTTGCTGGGTCTGGTAGCTCGCGCCGATCACCACGTCGTGCTTGAACGGTCCCGTGTTGAACTTGCCTTGCACCATCGCGTCGACGTTCTGATAGAAATAGCGCGTCAACGCCGCATACAGCGTGTTCTGATAATCGCCCGCCGCGTTGTAGACGTAGAGCAGGCTGTCCGAGTTGGTGCGGTTTTCCTTCGCGAAGCGGTATTTCAGGCTCGCGCGCCACGTGTCGGAAATGCGATAGTCGAGGCCCGTGCCGAACGAAGCGATCTCGGTCTCGTAGAAGTTCTGCGGCTGTGTGAGATCGCGCGTGACCTTGCCCGCGTCGGGAATGCCGAGGCCGCCGCCCACGTAGATGCCGAACAGCGTGCCGTTGGTCTTGCGCTTCTGGTAGAACGCGTCGGCGGTCCAGGTGAGATCGGGCGTGATGCGCAAGTCGAGCGCGAGCGACGCCACCTGGCGGCGCACGTGGCCGTTCGCTTCGGCGGTGTTGCCGTCTTCGTTGACGAGATTCAGGCGATAACCGAAGCGCTTGTCGTTGCCGAAACGCCCGCCCAGATCGATCTTTTCGCTGAACACGCCCGCCGATTGATAGCCGATCGAGAAGCTGCGGTACGGGTCGTCGGTGGGGCGCTTGAGCACGTAATTGACGATGCCGCCGGGCGTGCTGAAGCCGTACATGAAGCCGGAGAGACCCTTGAGCACTTCCACCTGCTCGAACTGTTCGAGCGATAGTTCGGTGTCCCAGGAAGGGAAATTCTGGCCGTCGACTTTCACGCCGTTGAGCATGTCGACCGCGAGGCCGCGAATCGCGAAGGCGGAGTTCTCGCCGGTCGCGTTGTCGCCGACGATCGTCACCGCCGGATCGTATTTGAAGAGATCGTTGGCCGTGTTGGCGAGCAGATCCTTGCCGCGTTCCGTCGTCACCACATCGGTCGAGAACGGCGTGTCCACCTGGCGGCGATTGCCGAGCGCGCCGGCCGTCACGCGCTTGGGCGAGGCCGTTTCGCTGTCGCGCGCGGCGTTCACCTTGACGGTGGGCAGCGCCTTGCCGTCGGCGGCGGCGCTAGTTGCCGCGTCGCCGGTGTTATCGCTTTGGGTTGCCGGTTTGGTCTCCGTTTGCGCGATCGCCTGGGCCCAGCCGGCCGTCGACAGCGTGGAGAGCGTCACGCCCGCGCTGACGAGCAGCGCGGCGCTCAGCGAAGTGCGGGCGCCCATGACGGGGCGGGACGCGAAGGCAGGGCCGGATCGGCGCGCGGCAGCAGTATTCTTCATATTATTCTGATGAGTCGGATGACCGGGCGCCCCCGGTTGGACGGTGTACGCGTGTCATCGCATGCAAGTGCGATGAAAGTGCAGTGAAAGAATCGGCCAGATCGTAATGGAAATGATTCGCATCTACAACAAAATGCATAAAGGTGTCTGAAAGGTGTTGAATTGGGCGGGAGCGGCTTGCCTGGGCTGCGCTTTTGTGCACATGACGGCGGCGCGCAATGCGGGATCGATGGCGGCGCGGACGCACCAAAGCACACGGCGCCCGAAGGCGCCGTGCGAGGAGAGCGGGGCAGAGAAGAGAAGCGGGCGGGTGAAGGCCCGCTGCGAGGCGGGGTTTAGCTGATCTGCGTGATCGGCGCGACGGCGGCCGGGTCGCTGATGCTCGGCTTGCCGGTTTCGACGTGACCGGCGTAGCGGCGCGCGAAGCTGGTGTCGTCGCGATTCGTGACCGTGAGGTCGTACCAGTGATGGCTCGACGCCAGCACCCACGGTTCTTCGATGCGCGCGCCCGCGGGGACCACGATCAGGCGCTCGCGCGCGCCGTAGGCGTTGTCGGTGACCGTGAGGCGCGCGAGGCCGCCGCCCGTGTTCGTGAACTTGAGGAACAGGTTGCCGTTGGCCACGTCGTATTGCGCCGTGACTTCGGGTTGCGGCGTGCCGCCGTGCTTGCCCTGTTGCGACGTCTGCGTGGCCGCGACCGTGCCCGAGAAGCGGCGCACGAAGCCGTTCGGACCGTGAACTTCGAACCCGTAGACGCCGTCGGTCGAGCCCAGATCCCAGGTGTCGTCGATCGACTTGCCCGCTTCCACCGTGTAGCGCCACGGACCGTCCGTGCGGTTCGTGCCGTACACATAGAAGTGCGCGCCCTGGCGGCCCTTGTTCGCGAACGTGATCGAGAGCGCGTTCTTCGTCGGGTCGACGTGTGCGTTCACGTGCAACTCGTAGGGCAGCGCGCGCGCGTAACGCACGCCGGGTTCCTGCGCATCGATCGGGCCGGGCGTGGCGGGCACCGTGGGCGCGGCGTTGGCCGAGCACTGGTTGTCGGCCATCGACATGTAATTGCTGGTGTCGGGCAGCGCGGGCATCGATGCATCGGGCGTGCGGAAATCGAACGCCGTGGTGAGGTCGCCGCAAACAGCGCGACGCCATGCCGTGATGTTCGGCTCCTGCACGCCAAAGCGTTCTTCGATGAAGCGAATGACCGAAGTGTGATCGAACACCTGCGAGCAGACGAAGCCGCCCTTGCTCCACGGCGAGACGATGGTCATCGGCACGCGCGGTCCGAGGCCGTAGGGCAGGCCGTCGGCGGTGTACGAGCCGCCGCGCGCCGGATTGACGACGTTATGGATTTCGCCTTCGACGCTGACCGTCGATTTGCCCTGCGACGACGTCGTGGGCGGCTGCGGCGGCACGACGTGATCGAAGAAGCCGTCGTTCTCGTCGTACATGATAAAGAGGACGGTCTTGCTCCACACTTCGGGATTCGAGGTCAGCGCGTCGAGAATCTGCGAGGTGTATTCCGCGCCGTAGGCGGGCGTGTATTTCGGATGCTCCGAGAACGCGGCGGGCGGCAGCAGCCACGACACTTGCGGCAACTTGTTCGCCAGCACGTCCTGCTTGAGATCGGCGATCGTGCGCGCGGTCTGCGCGCGCTGATAGAGCGCCGAGCCCGGCTGCGCGTTGATGAAGTTCGCGAAGTTCTGCAGGATGTTGGTGCCGTAGTTGCCGTTCAGCGGATCGCTGCCGTTCGTGCCTTGCTGATAGATCTGCCACGAAACGCCGGCGGCCTGCAGGCGCTCGGGATAGGTCGTCCACGAGAGCAGTTGATACGCGGGCGGCACGTCGCCATCCACGTAATCGTTGTTGTCGAGCAGCGGGCCGCCCATCGTGCCGGTGGGATCGACCATGCCGGTCATCAGATAGGAACGGTTCGGGTGCGTCGGGCCGGGCAGCGAGCAGAAGTAGTTGTCGCAGACGGTGAACGCATCGGCCAGCGCGTAGTGGAACGGAATGTCCGCGCGCATGTAATAGCCCATCGTCATGTCGGTCTTGTACTGCGGCCACTGATTGTGCCGACCGTTGTTGATCGCGTATTGCGTCGGGTACCACGAGTGATCGAGGTCGCCCACGCATTGCGCGCTGGTGGTCTGCGTGTTGAGGTGGAACGGCAGCACCGGCTTCGTGGCGTCTTCCTTCGACGGCTGATACCAGACCGGCAGGCCGCCCGGCAACGGAATCGGCAGGCGGTCGTTATAGCCGCGCACGCCGCGCAGATGGCCGAAGTAGTGGTCGAACGAGCGGTTCTCCTGCATGAACACGACGATGTGCTCGACGTCGCGGATCGAACCCGTGCGCGAGAACGCGGGAATCGCGAGCGCGTTACGGATCGATTCGGGAAGCACGGTCATCGCGGCGGCGGCTGCGCCCGATGAAGCGACGGTTTGCAGGAAACGGCGACGGCTGGTTGACGTCATTGTTGTTCACCTTTCTGCTTGCGGATGGAATTAAGTGTGCATAGGCACACAACGGTGTATTACTGGCTCGTCGTTACGGTGCTGCGGGATTCGTTGCCGGTGCTGGAGTTGGCGTCGGCGTTGATGGCGCTGTTCGTTTGGGGCGGCTCGTCGCCGGGCGCGTAGCTCATGACGGGCGCGATCTGCTCGCTGTCCGCCGCGAGACTCGCTTGCACGCTTTGCACGGGATCGCTCGCATAAACGGCGGGCGCGGCGGCGAGCGTGTCGCTGGCAGCGTTGGTGGCATTGCCTGCATTCCCGGCGTTGGCGTATGCGGCGGTATCCGCGGCATTTGCGGCATTCGCGGCATTCGCGGTGAGATTCGGCGCACTCTGCTGCGGCGCCGATGACGACGCGTTATCGCCCGGCCCGCAGGCAGCGAGCGCCATGGTTGCGAGCACAACGGAAATCGCGGTCGCCGGCGTGACGGCGAGAGAGCGTCGAGTCATGTGCGCTTGCACTCCCGTGAATGGATCGGCGCACAGTTTCCGGTAAGGAGAAGAAAGAATTGTGAAACGGGTGAAAACGTTTGCGCGCGATGATTTTTCTTTTGCAAACGGGATTGATCGAATGCGGAATGCGTAAAAGATGCGTGCCGTGCGAGTTAATTCTTTCTAATCGCCGACAAAACTTTCTCGATGCTTTCGAAGGGTTTAATTGCACCGGATGCAAAACGCAGGACGAAAAAAAGCCCGTCCGGAGACGGGCTTTTCGTATCGCCGATTCGCGCGAAACGGCTTGCGCGAATCAGATTGCGCGAATCGGCGCGCTTTAGAAGCGCGTCAGCATGCCGACCGCGCCCATGACCTGATTGCCCGTCGACGACGAGCCGCCCGCGTTGTACATCACCGCGACGTTCTTGTTGCCCGTGGCGTGCTGGAACATCGCTTCGGCGTACAGTTCGGTGCGCTTGGACAGCGAGTAACGCGCGATCGCGTTCACCTGGTTCCACTTCGGATCGGCGCCATACGAGGTTGCGCCGCTCAGATGCGCGTCGGTGTACGCATACGACAGACCGGCCTTGAAGGCGGGCGTGAAGTTGTACATGCCGTTGACTTCGTAGTTGTCGAAGCGCACCGAGCCGTTGCTCAGGCCGAATGCGCTGGTGCCTTGATACTGGCTGTGCGAGTAGACGAAGCCCACGACGGCCGGGCCGAAGCCGTAGTTCAGGCCGGCGGCCACGGTGCGCTGCACGTCGGACGTCAGGCTGCCCTTGACTTCGGCCTGATCGACCGCGCCGGCGGTATTCGTGAACGCGCTGGTCGTGCCCGACACCGTCTTCGCGCCCGAACCGTTGGTCTGCAGGTAGCCCGCGGCGGCCGTCAACGAACCGAACGTGTAGCTGGCGGCGGCGCTGTATGCGCGGCTGACGGCGAAGTCCGTGTTGTTGCTGAACGCGTACATGCCGCCGAACTTGAAGCCGCCGTAGTTCAGGCTGGTGTACTTGACCGAGTTGTTGAAGCGGACGCTGTGCTGGAGATTGTCGTTGTCGTACGGATGCGCGAAGCCCGAGTCGCCGAACGTGCCGGCCGTGGCCGAGAGCGGCGCAACGAAGTCGACGACGTCGTCGTACTGGCGACCCATCGTGAGCGTACCGAACGTGTTGCTGCTCAGGCCGACATACGCCTGGCGACCGAACAGGCGGCTGTTCTGGCCGAGCTGGCCGTTGTTGACGCTGAAACCGTTTTCGAGCAGGAAGATCGCCTTCAGACCGCCGCCGAGATCTTCGGCGCCCTTGAGGCCGAAGCGGCTGCCGCTGATGTTGCCGCTCGCGAGCGCCACGCGGCCGCTGCCGCCGACATTGTTCGTGTAGGCGATGCCGGCATCGACGAGGCCGTAAAGGGTAACCGAGCTTTGAGCGTGGGCGGACGCTGCGGCGAATGCGGTAACGCACGCGGCGGCGATAGAGATTTTTTTCACTGTGGGACTCCAGTCCTGTAGAAACGCCGGGTTGAGACGGGAGCGAGTATAGGAAGCGACCTTGGATGAAAGGTGACGGGCAGTCCGCAAGGACTATTCCGTAATATGGAAGAATAGTTTCAAAAAATTGAAATAAATCGGCGCAAGTCATGCACCGTCAATACTTGCGCCGCGCATGACACGCCGATATGACTGATTGCGCGGTCCATTGAGTCGCATTTGCACAACAAGTGGAATTCATGCGGCGCGGCGCGTGATGCAGGCTATGCGTGGTTATCCGCGTTTCGCCAGCACATCGGTGGCGCGATGCGGCTGCGCGACCTGATCGATCAGCAGCACGTCGCCGCTCGCGTGTTGCGTGCGCAACGGCAGGATCGCCTGATAAGCCGGCGAACGATACCAGGCGCGGGCACGCTCGCGATCGTCGAATTCGATCATGATGAGGTCGCCCTTGAATGCGCCTTCGAGCCGCTCGACGCGTCCGCCGTGAATGAGGAACCGGCCGCCGAACGGCGCGAGCGTGGCGTCGATCTTCTCCAGATACTCGACGATCTCCGCGCAAGCTTCGCAGCGGTGCAGATGGGCAATGGCGTAAGCGGTCATGGCGATCCTCGCGGTGTGTGCTCAGTGGTGCATTCAGTGAAGCGATGCAAGCGAGGATAGGGCGCGCGCGGCGGCGTGGCGATTACGTGGCAGGTAATGCAAACCTGTGACAATAACGTTAAATAACGTCTGAATTAAACGAAAGCTGAATCGGCAGAAAATTATTGAAATGCCCAAAAAAACGCTTGCAAAGTTTAGGGGAAAACCCTATAGTTGAACCGTCTCCTCCATGTCTCCTCCTGATATGGATTCAGCCCGCCAACTTAGGTGGGCTTTTTCTTTTGGTGCGCTGGTTTTGCGCGGGTGTTCTTCGAGCATCGCATGCGCTTATTGCGTCCGCGCATTACGCCTGTAATGCCCGCTTTCCCGCGCATCGCTTGCCGCTTCCGTTGCGGCGATCCATCGAGAGTAAAATAAGCTAATCGGCGTCCAGTCGGGACGCTCCGAACTCCCAAGCCCGATGAAACCGTCTTCCGCGCAGGAACCCAGGCGCAAGCGCCCGCCGACCTGGCTGCTCAATACGCTGACCGCGCTCGTCGGCGTGCTCACGCTGGCGATCGGCGTGGGCTGGCTGATCCGCAGCTGGATCGTCGATATGGAAATTCCGTACTTCGCGATCCCGCTCGTGATGTGCGTGCCGGTGATCGTCGCCGTCGCGTTCCGTAATTTCTGGGACTAGCGCGGACCGTCGTCCGCGCTTTGCGATCGGGTCGCTTTGATCGTTTATTTCACCGCTTCTTCTTCGACCTGACCGGCGAACGCCAACGCGCACGCCTCGCGCACGCGCTCGATGACCGCGCCCCACGTTTCGTAATTGCCTTGCCGGAACAGCCGCACGTTCTGCGGATACCACGGCGAATCCTCGCGCTCGTACAACCAGCGCCAGTCCAGGTCGCGACGCGGCAGCATGATCCAGCACGGCTTGCCGAGCGAGGCGGCCAGATGCGCCGTCGACGTATCCACGCAGATCACGAGATCGAGCTGCGCGATGATCGCGGCCGTATCGACGAAATCCGTGACTTCGCTGCCCAGCGGCAGAATCGGCTGATGCAGCGGCGCGCGCAGCGCTTCGTCTTCGCCCGCGCCTTTTTGCAGGCTCACGAAGCGCAGACCCGGCACGCGCCAGAGCGGCGCGAGCGCGGCCAGCGACCGGATCGAGCGATGATGATCGTTGTGATGTTTCGGGTTGCCGCGCCACACGAGACCCACGCGCGTGCCCGGCGCCAGCGTGTCGAGGCGCGCGGCCCAGTGTTCTAGGAGCGCCGCGTCGGTCGGGAAATGCGTGGGTGCAGGCGTGGTCTCCAGCGTCGTGCCCAGATGCATCGGCAAGCTCAGCGGGCTGACCCAGTAGTCGAATTGCGACGCGCGCGAAACGGCCTCGGGATGATCGATCACCATGTCGACGCCTTCCACGCCCGCGAGCACGCGATGCAGCGTGTTCACGCACGCGAACGTCACGTGCGCCGCGCCTTGCGCCTTCAGCAGCCGCGCGTAACGCGCGAATTGCAGCATGTCGCCGAGCCCGTCTTCCTGCCACAGCAGCAGCGTCTTGCCCGCGATCGGCTCGCCTTGCCAGTGCAGGCAGTCGAGCATGTCGCGCGAGTGATAGTGCACGAAACCCGTGTTGTCGTAGCGTCGTTCGTAGAGGCGCCAGCCTTCCTCGTAACGTCCCATCGCGATGAGCAGCGTGGCGAGGCGGAACTGCGCGTCGCCATACGCGGGATTCAGCGCGAATGCGCGACGGTAGGCCGCTTCCGCTTCGTCGAGTGCGCCGAGTTCCTTGTGCGTACTGCCGAGATTGAAATGCGTGAGCGCGAAGTCGGGATTGCAGACGAGCGCTTCCTGGAAGATCGCGAGCGCTTCCTGCAGCCGGTCGAGCGCGACGAGCACGCCGCCGAGATTGTTGAGCGTTTCCGTATGCGTCGGCGCGAGGCGCAGCGCCTGGCGATAGGCGGTTTCGGCTTCGGGATAGCGTTCGAGCTGCCGCAGCACGACGCCGAGGTTGTAATGCGCCTCCGCGTGATCGGGGCGTAGCGCGAGCGCTTGCCGGAACAGTTGTTCGGCGTCGGGCAGACGCTTGAGGTCGACGAGCACGCAGCCGAGGTTGATGACCGCCTCGACGTAATCGGGACGAATCTGCACCGCGCGGCGGCAGACCATTTCCGCTTCGCCGAGCCGGCCGAGCGTCTTGAGCAGCGCGCCGTAGTTGTTGAGCGCCTCGGGATACTGCGGTTGCACGAGCAGCGCCTGGCGAAACGCTTCTTCTGCATCGGCGAGACGTCCGCACTCGCGCAGCAGATTGCCGAGATTGTTATGCGCGCGCGCGCCTTGCGGATTGGCCGCCACCGCCGCGCGATAGGCCGCTTCGGCTTCGTCGAGACGTCCCGTCGTGTGCAGCGCGAGGCCGAGGTTGTAATGCGCGTCGGCGTGCGCGGGGTTGTGCGCGAGCGCCGCGCGGTAGGCCGCTTCGGCTTCCGGCTGGCGTCCGAGCCGATGCAGCACGGTGCCGAGATTGCTCCAGGCGTCGGCGTGCGCGGGCGTCAGGGCGAGCAGCTTGCGCCAGACCGCTTCCGCGGCGGGCAGCTTGCCGAGCGCCGTGAGCATTGCGGCGAGCCCGTTGTAGGCCTCGACGTGTTGCGGCTGGGCGTCGATACAGCGCTGCCACAGCGCTTCGGCGGCGTTGGCCTGGCCCGATCCCATCGCGCAGAGCGCGGCGAAATTGAGCACGTCGACGCGCGCGGCGTCGTCGGCGCACGGCTGCATGCCGACGAAGGGCCCGATCACGGTATAGGCATCCCCGAAACGGCCTTGCGCGCACAGGGCGCTTGCCTCTTGCAGGCAATCGGGGCGAAGAGGCGCGGCGGTCGTCGTCGTGGTCACGGTGGTGCTGGGCGAAATCAAGGACCGTATGAGCTTAAGCTATCTGCGGCCCGCGCAACGTCGCGATAAGAGCGCACAGACTGCGGTTTTTCGGGCGATCGGACCTTCACGGCGGTTACGGCCCGCGTGCGCGCCGCATCCCTGCGAAAGCCCGGGAAGGAATGGAAAAATCCGGCAAGGTCGCTTGCAGGTTCGTAAGGCGTCGAGGGCGTCTTCAGCGCCCGCTGCAAAGCCGCGCTATGCTCTTCGGGATCGCGCGCACATTTGCCGCTTGCGCGCCGCTTCCACAGGAGACATCGATGCAATACCGCCGTTTCGGCCAGACCGGCCTCACCGTTTCGCGTCTTTGCCTCGGGACCATGACCTTCGGTTTGCAGACCGAAGAGGACGTGTCCCGCCGCATTCTCGACAAGGCCGCCGACGCGGGCATCAATTTCATCGACACCGCCGACGTCTACCCGCTGGGCGGCGGCGAATCGCGCGCGGGCCGCACTGAGGAGATCGTCGGGCGCTGGCTCAACGCGGAGAAGGGACGCCGCGAGCGCTTCATCCTCGCGACCAAGGCGGTCGGCAAGGTCGGGCCGTCGCCGTGGGATCAGGGCGCGTCGCGCAAGCATCTGCTCGATGCCATCGACGCCTCGCTGCGCCGCCTCGGCACCGATTACGTCGATCTCTACCAGCTCCACTCCGACGACGCGAACACGCCACTCGACGAAACGATCGAAGCGCTCGACACGATCGTGCGCTCGGGCAAGGCGCGCTATATCGGCGTGTCGAATTTTCTGGCGTATCGCCTCGCACGCGCGCTCGGCCGCGCCGATTTCCTGCGCTGCGCGCGCTTCGTGTCGGTGCAGCCGCGCTACAACCTGCTGTTCCGCCAGATCGAGCGCGAACTGCTGCCGCTCGCGAACGAAGAAGGGCTCGCGGTGATTCCGTATAACCCGCTGGCGGGCGGCCTGCTGACCGGCAAGTACCAGCAGGGCAGTGCGCCGTCGGAAGGCCGCTTCACGCAGAGCGTGGGCGTGGCCGGTTCGATGTATCAGGACCGCTACTGGCACGAGCGCGAGTTCGCGAGCATCGAGAAACTGCGCGCGATCGTGGAGCAGGGCGGCCAGTCGCTCACGATGGCGTCCGTCGCGTGGGTGCTGGCGAATCCGCAGGTGACGTCGGCGCTGATCGGCGCGAGCCGGCCCGAGCAACTGGATGCGTCGATTGCCGCCGCCGATCTCGTGCTCGATCCCGCGCTCAAACAGCAGCTCGACGAAGCGAGCCACGAGTACCGCATGGGCGACGCGGCGCGTTGATCAGGCATCCGAAGTAATTGACGGGGTGTGAAAAAGGCGAGCGTGTTGCGCTCGCCTTTTTTATCGTCGATCGAAATGCAGACGCCTTAAGACACCGTCTAAGGCACGAGCACCTGACGACCCACCACCTTGCCGTGCGCGAGTGCCTGGAGTGCGTCGTTCACTTCGCCGAGCGGACGCGGCGACACCGCCGACGGCTGCATCTTGCCGTCGCGCATGAGCGTGACGAGTTCGCGCAATTCGGGCAGCGTGCCCACATAGCTGCCTTCGATCTTGAGCGGGCGCATCGGAATGATCGGCAGCGAGAGCGTGATGTCGCCGCCCATCAGGCCGACCACCACCACATGCCCGCCGCGTGCGCACGAATCGAGCGCGAGCTTCACCGTGGGCGTCGCGCCGACGAGATCGAGCACGGCGCGCGCGCCGCCGCCCGTGGCTTCGATGATCTGCTGCGCGGCGTCGGGCGCGCGTGCGTCGATGGCGGCCAGCGCGCCCGCCTTGAGCGCGGCGTCGCGCTTGGCGGCGTCCACGTCGACGACGATCGCGCCTTTCGCGCCGAGCGCCTTGAGCACCTCGATCGCCATCATGCCGAGGCCGCCCGCGCCGATGATCACGACCGCGTCGTCGTGAATGCGCTCGCCGAACTTCTTCACCGCCGAATACGTGGTCACGCCCGCGCAGGCGAGCGGCGCGGCCTTCACGGGATCGAGGCCGCCGAGATCGACCAGATAGCGCGGATGCGGCACGATCACGTAGTCGGCGAAACCGCCGTCGCGCATCACGCCAAGCGATTGCGGCTTCGTGCAGATATTTTCCTCGCCGCGCTGGCAGGCCGCGCAGACGCCGCAGCCGATCCACGGATGCACCACGGCCACCGTGCCGGTCTTCACGTCGCCGGCATCGGGGCCCGCCGCGACGATTTCGCCGCAGATTTCATGGCTGAGCGTGAGCGGCAGCTTGATGCCGCGATCGGCGAGCGACAGCTTCTTGCCGCCGCCGAGGTCGTAGTAGCCCTCCCAGATATGCAGGTCGGAATGGCACAGACCGGCGGCTTTCACGCGCACGAGCACTTCCGTGCCTTTGGGTTGCGGCGTGTCGCGCTGGACGAGTTCGAGCGGTTGACCGTGACCGGTCACGCAATAACAACGCATCTGCATCGATGTCTCCGTGTGTGTTGTGTCAAGCAGGCGGGCGATGTCGAATCCTCTGCATCATAACGGATTGCGGATAAATTCGTCCGGTCGTTCGTTTTTATGGGGCGATAACCGGAATGCAGGCGTGGCGTGCGCATGAGCGTTCACTTTGCGGTCATGCTTGAAGCGGGTCGCGTACCATGAGCCGGTCCACTCCGTGCAAAGCGCAAAGGCTCTCATGCGTTGCCTCCTGTTCGCTATCGGATCGCGCGGGCGCGCAGGCGCGCGCGCATGAGCGGCCTCGTCGAATCGCTGGGCGTGCTGATCGGCGGCATCGGCCTGTTTCTGCTCGGCATCACGATGATGACCAACGGCCTGAAGCTCGCGGCCGGGCCCGCGCTCGAATTGATCCTGAGCCGCGCGACGCGCACGCCCGCGGCGGGCCTCGCGTCGGGCGTGCTGGTCACGGCGCTGGTGCAGTCGTCGAGCGCGGTGACGGTTGCGGTGATCGGCTTCGTGAACGCGGGCCTGCTCGATCTCGGCGGCGCGCTCTGGGTGCTGTTCGGCGCCAATCTCGGCATGACGACCACCGGCTGGATCGTCTCGCTGCTCGGCCTGAAGATGAAGATCGACGCGCTCGCGCTGCCGCTCGTCGGCATCGGCATCGCGCTGCGGCTGACGGGCGTGGGGCAGCGGCGCGGCGCGCTCGGCGATGCGCTGGCGGGCTTCGGCATTCTGTTCATCGGCATCGCCACGTTGCAGGGCGCGTTCACCGGCCTCGTCGCGCAGTACCGGTTGCCGCAGGGCGAAGGGCTCGTCGAAGTGCTGATGCAGGTGTTCGCGGGCCTTGTCATCACGTTGCTCGTGCAGTCGTCGTCGGCGACCATGACCATCACGCTCGCCGCCGCGCAAGGCGGCATGCTGAGCACGCAGGGCGGCGCGGCCGTGATCATCGGCGCGAACATCGGCACCACGGCCACGGCGCTGCTGGCGGCCGTGGGCGCGACGCCCAACGCGCGGCGCGCGGCGGTCGCGCAGGTGATCTTCAACGTGGTGACGGGGCTCGTCGCCACCGCGCTGCTGCCGTGGATGATCGGCTTCATCGTGCGCGTGGGCGACTGGCTGCATCTGCCGCACGATCCTGCCATCGCGCTCGCGCTCTTTCACACGGCGTTCAACGTGCTGGGTCTCGTCATCATGGTGCCGTTGGCGGGGCGGCTCACGCGCTGGCTGCAGAGCCGTTTTCGCGCGCGCGAGGGCGACGAGGGCGCGCCGCAATTTCTCGACGACACCGTGGCCGTGGTGCCCGAACTCGCCGCCGACGCGCTGCGCCTCGAAGTCAGGCGCATCGGCGCGATCGTGCGACGCATGGTGCGCATGACGCTCGCGGGCGCCGACGCTCACGCGCTGGCGCATGAGCAGAGCGCGACCACGCGGCTGTTCAACGCGGCGCAGAAGTTCGTACAGCGAATGAATCGCCAGGAGATGGTGCCGGCCACGGCGGCGGCGCTTGCTGAGTCGCTGCGCGAGCTGCGTTATCACGAAAGCGCGGCGGAGCAGGCCATGCAGGCCGCGGCGCTCGCGAACGTGCTGCCCGATGCGGGCGTCGCCGCGAGTTACGCGCAGTTCGAGCGCCGCTCGCTCGCGTTGCTCGATGCGATCGAGGCCGTCGATCACGCCAGTCGGGAGAACGAAAGTCGTCTGCGATCGCCCGGCGAGGACAGCGCGCTGATCGAAAATCTCTCGCAGGCGATGGAGGGCGCGTATGGCGCGCTCAAGGCGCAACTGCTCGGCGAGGGTGCGGCGGGCACGGTGTCGATTGCGCTGATGGAAGAGTTGTTGCGTCGTCACAGTGCGTTGCGGCGCGCGTTGCAACAGGTCGCGAAGGCGCATTCGCGCGCGCTTTCTTTCGCGGATTGAAGCCGATCCAGGCACGCGAAAAGCTCATCGAAACCTTGTCGGACCAATTCGAAAGTGCCTTAAAAAAGGCCCGGATCGCAGGCGATTGATTGCATGGCTAACGACAAACGGTTATCCTGTGGCCATGTTCGATCAGTGTCTTTACTTCAACACGTCGGCGCTGGCACGCCGCCTCGAACGCGAGTGGTCCGAAGCTTTCGAGCCTTTCGGCCTCACGCCGCCCCAGGGTTTCATGCTGCGCGCGGTGCTGGAACGGCCCGGTTCTTTGCAGCACGAGCTTTCGGACATGCTCTCGATCGCACGGCCCACGGCCACGCGCGTCATCGACGGTCTGGAGGCGCGCGGCTATGTCGAGCGCCAGCGCACCGAAGGCGATCAGCGCGAAGTGGCCATCGTGCCCACGGCGCAGGCGCAGGCCATTCGCGAGGCGCTGCATCACGCGAGCGCAACGGTCACGGGGCGCATCAAGCGCACGCTGGGCGGCGAGGCGTTCGTCGACACCGTGAGCCGTCTGCGCACCGCGCGCGCGACGCTCGGCTAGCCGCCATCGATCAACACAGGCAATCGCAAACAACAGCAGGAAACTGCAGCACGCGCGCGTTCTCGCGATTCAGGGCGAACGCCGCGCGGGTAGTGAATGGAGTGGCATCATGCGGCGCATTGGCGCTTTTTGTATTTCGACGTGGCTGGCCGCGTTGATTCTCTTTCTGGGGCGCCATTCGGTGCCGATGATGGCGCTGAGCGGCGTAGTGGTGTTCGCCGGTCTTGATCTGTTTCATCCCGAGCGCGCGGGCGCGGAGAATGCGTCGCCGGGCGACGATCGTCGCTGATCGTTCGCGCGAGTCGTTGCCTGGGTTGCCTGCCTTGCCGCGTTGAATGTATCGGCGCCAGAGCGGATACATCGGCAAACACCAACAAAAACGCCGCGCATGAAGCGCGGCGTTTTTTCATGCTTCGAATCTCAGCACGAAATCATCAAGCCTCTTCGGCCCACGACATGTTCTCGCGCGCGAGCAGCGCCGACGAAGCCGCCGGGCCGAACGTGCCCGCCGTGTACGTGCGCGGGCGGTCGTTCAGTTCCTTCCAGCCGTCGAGAATCGGCTCGACCCACGTCCATGCGGCTTCGAGTTCGTCGCGGCGCATGAAGTGCGTGAGACGGCCGCGAATCACGTCGATCAGCAGACGCTCGTACGCTTCCGCGCGGCGCTCCGGAATTGCCTGCTGCAAATCCAGATTCAGATTCACCGGCAGCATGTTCATGCCGCTGCCCGGTTCCTTCGCGAGCATCTGCAACTGGATCGATTCTTCCGGCTGCAACTGGATCACGAGTCGATTGCCGTAATTGCGCGGGCCGCTCGGGAAGATCGAGAACGGCAGGTCCGCGAATTCGATCACGATTTCCGACTGGCGCTTTTGCAGGCGCTTGCCCGTGCGCAGGAAGAACGGCACGTTGGCCCAGCGCCAGTTGTTGATGTGCGCGCGGATCGCCACGAAGGTTTCGGCCTTGCTGTCGGCCGGCACGTTGTCTTCTTCCAGATAGCCCTTCACCGGCTGTCCGTCGACGGCGCCCGCCGCGTACTGGCCGCGCACCGTGTCGCGCGCGATATCGGCGAGCGACATCGGGCGCAGCGAGCGCAGCACCTTGAGCTTTTCGTCGCGCACCGCGTCCGGATCGAGCGAAACGGGCGGCTCCATCGCCACGATGCACAGCAGTTGCAGCAGGTGGTTCTGCACCATGTCGCGCAGCGCGCCCGTGTGATCGTAGAAGCCCGCGCGGCTGCCCACGCCCACGGTTTCCGCCACCGTGATCTGCACGCTGCGGATATACGGCGCTTGCCACAGCGGTCCGAAGATCGGATTGCCGAAGCGCAGCACCATCAGGTTCTGCACCGTTTCCTTGCCGAGATAATGGTCGATGCGGTAGATCTGCGATTCCGCGAAGTGACGGCCCACCGACTCGTTGATCTCCTGCGCCGAAGCGAGGTCGTGGCCGAGCGGCTTTTCGAGCACGACGCGCGACTGGCTGTCGAGCAGACCGCCGGCCGACAGGTTGTCGCAGATCGTCGTGAAGAGTTCGGGCGACGTCGAAAGATAGAACACGCGCAGCGCGTGCTCGCGCGAAGCCTGCTTCAGATGCGCGTAATCGGCGGGATCGTTCACGTCGATGATCACGTACTGGAACAGGCTCAGATAACGGTCCCACGCTTGCGGGTCGAAGGCCTTGGCGTCGATGAACGGACGCGACTGCTCTTCCATGAACTTGCGATAGTCGTCGATGGTCCAGTTCTTGCGGCCGACGGCGATGATGCGCGTCTCGGCGGGCAGGTTGCCGTGCAGGTGCGCCATGTAGAGCGCGGGGAGCAGTTTGCGCGCGGCCAGGTCGCCTCCGCCGCCGAAGATGATCATGTCGACGGGCTGTTCGGGCGCGGCTTGGGCAGGCTGATTCGTCATGGCAGGTCGCTCGCTTGTGGCGATGTGTGGCGCTAGGTTGCGAAGTGTGCAGCCGGCGCGGGGGCCGGAGCGTTGAAAACGGTAATGGTGCATGGTTTTGCGCGAGTTTGCACGCGTCACGCCGATTCACTGCGATTCGTCTCTGCCGACGCGAACGGGCCGATGAACGGTTCGCGCACGTCCACGCGCGATCTTGCGCGAATCGATCGCGAATCGATGGGATGGCGCACCCTGCGTTGCTCGCTTCGCGCTGAAGCGTTGCTAACGTTGTTTAGCGCTCGCTCGCGGGCGGCGGCGTTTGCTGCATTTAGCCCCGCATCGCGCAGGGTTTTTATGGCGCGGCCCGCAGCGCGGCTCATGGCGCAGCATCAACCGAGCCCAGGCACGCTCACGCCCAGCGCCTGCACGAGCAGCAGCGCGTTGAGCGCGAGCACGGTCAGCGCGCCCAGCACCGCGAGCCACGCCACCCACGCGCTATTCGCGTACGCGCCCATGACGTCGCGCCGGCACGTGAACACCACCAGCACGGCCATCGGAAACGGCAGCGCGAGACTCAGCACGACCTGGCTTGCGACCAGCGCATCGGTGGCGTTCACGCCGAGGCCCACGACCGCGAAGCTCGGCGCCATCGTCACGAGGCGGCGCAGCCAGAGCGGAATCTGGAAGCCGACGAAGCCCTGCATGATCATCTGTCCCGCGAGCGTGCCGACCACCGAACTCGAAATGCCCGAGGCGATCAGCGAAGCCAGAAAGATGCCCGCCGCGGCCACGCCGAACAGCGGCGCGAGCGTGTGCCAGGCGGTCCCGATTTCGGCGACATCGGCATGGCCCTGATGAAACGACGCCGACGCCATGATCACCATCGCCATGTTGATGAGGCCCGCGAACGCCAGCGCGATGACCACTTCGACGTTCGAAAAGCGCAGCAGACGTGCGCGTTCGGCGTCGTTGCGCGGCTGCACGCGCGCCTGGGTGAGCCCGGAATGCAGGAAGAGGGCGTGCGGCATGACCGTCGCGCCGACGATGCCGACCGCGATCGTGACCGCCTGCGCATCGGGCAGGCGCGGCGAGAAGGTGCCGCGCAGCACGCCCGTCCACGCAACCGGCACGATGAAGAGTTCGAGCAGATAGCAGAGCCCGATCAGGCCGACGAGCGCGCCGATCACGAGTTCGAGCGGCCGGAAACCCGCGCGCTCGAAGAACAGCAGCCCGTAGGTGACGAGCGCCGTGACGGCCATGCCCGCGATCAGCGGCAGATGGAACAGCAGCGCGAGGCCGATCGCGCCGCCGAGGAATTCGGCGAGATCGGTGGCCATGGCGGCGATCTCGCTCACGATCCACATGCACCAGACGAGCGGCGCGGGCAGGCGTTCGCGGCACAGCTCGGCGAGATTGCGGCCGGTGACGATGCCGAGTTTCGCCGACAAGGCCTGGAACAGCATCGCCACGCCGTTGGCGAGCAGCACGACCCACAGCAGCGCGTAACCGTAGCGCGCGCCCGCCTGGATGTTGGTCGCGAAGTTGCCGGGGTCCATGTACGCGACCGAGACGATCACGGCCGGGCCCGCGAGCGGCAGCAGCAGCGCGGCGCCGCGCCGGCGCCCTTCGAGCGCTTCGCGTACCTTGCGCACCGTGCCCGCGGAGAGACCGTCGGGCACGTCGCGCACATCGTCGTCGCGGGTGCGATGCTGCATGGGCGCCTCGTCGCGGTTGCGGGGCCGGAACACACGCGCCTCGCGCACGCCGCGGCTCACAATTTGTCGGAAATCAGCAGAAAAGCGCGTCAGAATGTGCCACGCGCGTCATCGGAATGCATCGCTCACGCGTTAAGCAGATGATCCGCGGCGCGCGATTCGCTGCCCGGTTTCATTGAGGTTTCATCTGGCTTTCGACCGCGTTGCGGCGCACCAGCAACTATCTCAGCACAAACCGGCCCCGCGCGCTTTCCCCGGCCGCTTTTCCCGGCAATTCCCCGGCCTCACGCCCTTACGAAATGTCCCATTTCCCGATTTTCTCCCTGACCCGCAAACGCGCCGCAGCGGCGCTCCTCGCGGGCGGTCTCGCTTGCAGCGCGCTGGCCCACGCCGACGCCAACGTCAATCCGAACGACAAGGTCATCGTGCTCGACTCCGGCGAGGCGCAGCTTTCGCTGATCGACGAAGCGAGCCGCACCGTCGTGGGCACGGAGCCCACCGGCAAGGAACCGCATCACCTGATGATCACGCCCGACGGCCAGTCGCTGATCGTCGCCGATTCCGTCTCGAACGACCTGCTGTTCCTCGACCCGCACAGCGGCAAGGTGCAGCGCCGCGTCGAAGGGATCGAAGATCCGTACCAGCTCGGCTTCTCGCCCGACCACAAGTGGTTCGTGACGGCCGGCCTGCGTCTGGATCGCGTGGACATCTACAGCTACAACGGCCATGATGTCACGCTCGTCAAGCGCATCCCGCTCGCGAAGACGCCGAGCCACATCACCTTCGCGTCGGACAACAAGACCGCGTTCGTGACGCTTCAGGACACCGGCGAAGTGGCGGCCATCGACCTGCCGACGCAGACCGTGCTCTGGAAGCTGCATATCGGCAACACGCCCGCGGGCCTGTGGATGACGCCCGGCGACAAGTACCTGCTGGTCGGCATGACGGGCGAGGACGACGTGGCCGTGGTGGACTGGCACAACCGCACGCTGGTGAAAAAGATCCAGACCGGGCGCGGCGCGCACAACTTCCGCAATCTCGACGACGGCAAGCACATCGCCGTGTCGAATCGCGTGGAAAGCACCATCAGCATTCTCGATTACACGACGCTCACCAAGGTCGCCGACATCACGGGCCTGCGCCCCGGTCCCGACGACATGGAACTTTCCGCCGACAAACGCTATCTGTGGGTTACGTTCCGCTTCGCGAAGCACGTGGGCATCATCGATCTCACGACGCGCAAGCTGATCGATACGATCGCCGTGGGCCGCTCGCCGCACGGCATCTATTTCGCCAACAGCGCGCCGTTTTACGCGCCGAATCCGGATTGACGAGCGGGAGTCCCGATGCTTGACACGCTGCTTTCGCAGGCCGACAACCTCGTTTCGTGGCTGCAGACGCTCGTCTACGTCGACGTCGTGCAGCCGATCTTCTACAAGGTCGGCCTGATGGGCTACGACGAGGACACCTACGACGCGCTCTATTGGGTGATCGTCGGCGTGCTCGAAATCGCGCTGACTTACGTGCTGCTGCGCCCGCTCGAAGCGCTGCGCCCGGCCGAATCGTGGCAGGACCGCAAGGCGCTGCGCGCCGACGTCTGGTACACGTGGATCGCGAAGCTCGGCATTCTGAACATGGCGTTCTTCTTCATGCTCACACCGCTGTTCAACCATCTGCAAAGCGAGATGGCGATCCACAACATTCCGAACATCGACGTGGACAGCCTGTGGCCCGGCGTCACCGACAAGCCGTACGTCTCGTTCCTGGTCTATCTGGTCGTGCTCGATTTCGCGGGCTACTGGTATCACCGCTGGCAGCATCGTTTCGGCGTGTGGTGGGAATTGCACGCGGTGCACCATAGCCAGCAGCAGATGTCGCTCTGGTGCGACGACCGCAATCACTTCCTCGACGACATCGTGCAGGCGGCGTTTTTCGCGGCGATTTCGCTGTTTATCGGCGTGCCGCCCGCGCAGTTCGTCGTGTTGATCGCGGTGAGCAACTTCCTGCAGGCCGTGCAGCACGTGAACGCGCGGCTCGACTACGGCCGGGTGCTGGAGCGCATTCTCGTGAGCCCGGCGTTTCATCGCCGCCATCACGCGATCGGCTACGGCCACGAAGGCACGCGCTACGGCTGCAACTTCGGCGTGCTGTTTCCGTGGTGGGACGTGATGTTCCGCACCGCGTCCTGGAACAAGGCGCCGGAACCCACGGGCATCCGCGACCAGTTGCCCGCGCCGCACGGCAAGGGCGTGAACTACGGTGACGGCCTGATCGCCCAGCAGTGGCTCGCGCTCGTGCGCATCGCGAAGCGGCTGGCGGGCAAGGGCTATCCGATGGGCGGCACGGCGAACTGAGCCGGCGCTCGCGCGTCGGCGTGACGCACATCCACCACGAGGCGGCCGCGAGCCGCCTCGTTTCGTTGACGGCCAAGGTGCGGCAGATGCGATAATCCCGGCTTGTCCCCCGCGAGACGCGTGCGCCGCGTCCGCATCATCTGCATGAAATCTGCATAAAAAGCGCAGGCGTTGCATGAGACTGGAGAGCACCTTGAGCCGTATCGACAACCCGCAGCACGACCAGGAAGTCGGCTTTGCCGACGCCACCCAGGACACCACCCGCATCGACGACGTGCGCATCGGCGCCGTGCGTCCGCTCATCTCGCCCGCGCTGCTGCTCGACGAGCTGCCGGTGCCGCAGGACACGCAGACGCTCGTCGAAACGAGCCGCGCGCAGATTGCCGAGGTGCTCGCGCAGCGCGACGACCGCCTCGTGATCGTGGTCGGGCCGTGCTCGATCCACGACCACGACCAGGCGATCGAATACGCGAAGCTGCTCAAGGCGAAGGCTGACACGCTGAGCGACGACCTGCTGATCGTGATGCGCGTCTACTTCGAGAAGCCGCGCACGACGGTGGGCTGGAAGGGCTATATCAACGATCCGCGTCTCGACGGCAGCTTCCGCATCAACGAAGGGCTGCGCAAGGCGCGCGAGCTGCTGCTCGACATCAACGCGCTCGGCCTGCCGACCGGCACCGAATTCCTCGATCTGCTGAGCCCGCAATACATCGCCGATCTGGTGGCGTGGGGCGCGATCGGCGCGCGCACGACCGAGAGCCAGAGCCATCGGCAACTGGCGTCGGGGCTGTCGTGCCCGATCGGCTTCAAGAACGGCACGGACGGCGGCGTGCAGGTCGCGGCGGACGCGATCGTGGCCGCGAGCGCGAGCCACGCGTTCATGGGCATGACGAAGATGGGCATGGCCGCGATCTTCGAAACGCGCGGCAACGACGCCTGCCACGTGATTCTGCGCGGCGGCAAGAGCGGGCCGAATTACGACGCGGCGTCGGTGGCCGCGTGCTGCGCGTCGCTCGCGAAGGCGGGGCTGCGCGAGCAGGTGATGATCGACTGCTCGCACGCGAATTCGAGCAAGCAGCATCAGCGTCAGATCGACGTGGCGCGCGATATCGGCGAGCAGTTGAAGGGCGGCGATGCGCGCATCGTCGGCGTGATGATCGAGAGCCATCTGGAAGAAGGGCGTCAGGACCAGCAGCCGGGCGTGCCGCTCAAGCGCGGCGTGTCGATCACCGACGCGTGCATCAGCTGGGCGCAGACCGAGCCCGTGCTCGACGCGCTGGCGCAAGCGGTGCGTGCGCGCCGGACGACGCGCGCGGGTTGAGGGGCGGGTTTGCGGGCGCTTTCATCGGCGCCTTGTTCGGGACGTAAAAAAACGCGCGGCGGACTCCGAGTCCGGCGCGCGTTTTTTATGCGTCTCTCGCGTCTCTCGCGTGTTGAAAAGACCCGATCAGGCTTTGGCCGCCGCGCCCGCGTCCGGAACACGATTCGCGACTTCGTCGCCGAAACCGCGCACCTGGCCGACCCACAGCACGGCCACCACGGCGAGCGCCGCCGCGAGCCAGCCGTTGTAGCCGAAGCCGACGATCGTCCCATGCGGACCGTTTTGCAGCAGCAGTCCGCCGACCCACGCGCCGATGCCCGTGCCCAGCGCCTGCACCGCGTTGTTCGCGCTCAGGAACGCACCGCGCCGTGCGGGCTCGGGAATCGTCGTGAGCAGCGCCTGCATCGGCACCATGCGGCTCGACAGCGCGATCATGAACACCGCGAAGAAGCCGACCATCGCGATGAACGGCAGCACCGGCAGATGCGTGACGAACAGCACCGGCGCGATCGACACGAGCGCCATGATGCGGAACACGCGGCGCTTGCCGTAACGATCCGCGAGACGGCCCACCGCGCGCGCGGTCAGGAAGGTCGACGCGCCGCCCGCCACGTAGAGCCACGAAAGCTGCTCGGGCGCGACGCCGTAGTTGGCGACCAGCATCGGCGAAATGAACGGGATCACCAGCATGTGCGCGCACATCATCGTGAAGGTAAGCGCGAACGCCTTCATGTGACGCGGCAGCGTGAGCAGTTGCCACAGCCGCGGCACGATGTCGGCGAGCGGCGTGTCGCGGTCGACGTGCTCGGTGAGCGGCGGAATCACGCGCGAGCCCGCCACCCAGATCACGGCGGAGAGCGCGACGAGCAGCAGGAACGGCGCGCTCCAGCCGAAGTGCGCGCCGAGCACGATGCCCGCCGGCACGCCCGCGATCGCGGCCATCGAGAAGCCCGTCATGATGACGCCGGTCGCAGCGCCGCGGCGCTGGATGGGAATCACGTCGCTGACGATCGCCATCACGATCGAGCCGAGCACGCCGCCCGTGAGACCGGCGAATGCGCGCGCGAACAGCAGCAGATGGAAGTTGGTCGCGAACGCACAGGCCAGATTCGACAGCGCGAACAGCGCATAGGCGACCTGCAGCAGACGACGCCGGTCGAAGCGGTCGATATAGGTGGCCGCGAGCAGCCCGGACAAACCGGAACACAGCGAGTACGCGGACACGGCCGTCGCGAACATCGCGGGCGTGATCGCGAACGCGTGCATGATCTGCGGGCCGAGCGGCATCATCACCATGAAGTCCATGATGACGGTGAACTGCGTGAGCGCCAGCAGCCAGAGCAGCGTGCGTTCGCGCAGCGGATTGAGTGTGAGGGTCATTCGGGACCTTGTTCAAGCACATACGGCCCCGCGAAAAGGCGGAGCCGTATGTGCGGGTTTCAGCGATCGCCGACCGCCGATCGAGGCTGAATCAATCGTCGATCGTTTCGTGCGCGGCCTGCGCGCCGCGGCGCCAGTACGCCGACGCACGAATGCGCTTCTTGTCGACGCCGCGCTCGTTGCACAGCTTCGCGCGCACGGCGCGAATCACCGAGGCTTCGCCGGCTGCCCATACGAAGCCGTCGCCGGGCGGCAGCCAGACTTCGTCGACGGCGTCGACGAGCGGGTTTTCCAATTCGGATTCCTCGCGGTAGCACCAGATCGCGTAGAGATCGGCGGCGGTCGGCAGCTCGATGCGCGCCGCGCGGTTCGCCACTTCGGCGACCACGGCCACGCGCGCGCCGGCGGGCAGCTCGCTCAGGCGGCGCTGGATCGCGGGCAGCGCGGTTTCATCGCCGATCAGCAAGTGCCAGTCGAAGCCCGTGGGGATCACCATCGAACCGCGCGGGCCGCCCACGCCGAGATACTGGCCGGGCTGCGCCTGCGCCGCCCACGCCGTGGCAGGACCGGCTTCGTGCAGGGCGAACTCGATATCGAGTTCATTGGCGACGGGGTCGAAACGGCGCGGCGTGTAATCGCGCGCGGCGGGACGCTCGACGCCTTCGGGAAACACGATGCCGTCCGGGCCGAGGCTCGGCAGGACCGGCTGGCTCGCGCCCTCGGGCGGGAAGAACACCTTCACGTGATCGTCGAACGACGCCGACACGAAGTCGCTGAGATCGCCCGTGAGCGTGACGCGCACGAGCGCGGACGACAGCGCCTCGACGCGCACGACGCGCAGCAGGCGGAACTTGAGCGGATGTCGCACGCGGACGACGTCGAGCTTGCTTTGATTCTGCATCTTTGACTCCGATAGGGGGGGGGCGGTCGATCGACGAGGGATGAAGGGCACTGCGCCGGTGATCAGGCGCCGCTGTTCTCTCCACCGCCGTTGCTGCCGCCTTCGATTTCCTGGGTGGCGCGCGCGAGGATGGCCGCGATGCGGCGCTGCTCGTCGGGCGCGACGTCCGTGCGGCGCAGCAACGCGCGCTTGAGCGCGCGGCGCGCGTCGATCAGCTCGCGCACCCAGCCGGTGCCGTCCGACGGGTCTTCGCCCGCGAGCGCGCGGCGCATGACTTCCATCTTGCGGCCGAAGTGCGTGAGCTTGGCGAGGATCAGGTCGGCGCGTTCGCGATTGGCGTCCAGATACTGACGACCTTCGTCGGACAGCTCGTAACGCTTGCGATTGCCTTCGAGCGTCACGCTGACGTAGCCGAGTTCTTCCAGATACGTGAGCGCCGGATAGACCATGCCGGGGCTCGGGCTGTAGAAGCCGTTCGAGCGCGCGTCGAGCGCCTTGATCAGCTCGTAGCCGTGGCTCGGGCGTTCGGCGAGCAGCACGAGCAGCATCAGTTGCAGGTCTTCCGAGCTGAACTTGCGGCCGCGGCCGAAACCGTCGCCGTCGCCGAAGTTGCCGAAACCGCCGCCGCGGCCAAAACCTTCGCTGAAATCGCCTGGGCCTTCGCCGCCGCGATGGCGGCCCATGGCGTGGCGCAGCGCGTGCAGAGGGTGGCGCATCGCGAAGCGGGCGGTGTGCATGTCGCCGCGGCCGAAGCCGAAAGCGAAGGCGCGCTCGCTGCGTTGTTCGTGGCGTTCGCTACGTTCATGACGTTCGGCAGGGCCGAAACCGTCCTGGCGGCGGTCGGCGAAATCGCGCTCCGGCTGGCCGTGACGGCCTCGACGGCCGTGGTGTCCGTGATGACCGGACAGGTGATGGTGGTGGCGCATAGGGCCTCCTTAACATTTGAGTGTCTTAAAACATGTCTTAAGATATATATCGTAAGAGCGTTTGTCAAAGAGAATTTTGGGGGTGCGATCGCAGCCATCGAGCACGAAGTCGCGCTCCGACCACCGATAACGCCGCTGCATCGCGCAAGGCCGGCAAGCGCGCCGTGCCGGGAAATCAGCCTGCTTGGTGCGCATCCGCACTTAACGCCTTACAGTTTGCGATCACGATCTCCCGACTGGTCAGCAGGGGAAGTCGATGACTGCAACGAACGAGTGGGCGGCCTCCGAAGGATTTGCAGCAGTGAGTCCCGCGAGTGCGCAAGCGCTGGCCAGATCAATGGATGACTATGGGGTCGGCGTCCTTCACGAGATTGTCCCGGCCGCGATCCTCGCGAAACTGCGAAGTTTCATCGAGCAGCAGATCGAGCAACACGGCGGGCAGTACTTCAGCTTCGAAGGCAAATCATGGATCACCGGCACCTGCCTGCAGCCCTTATTCGAGGATGCGGGTCTGCAGGGTCTGCTGCGATCCCTCTATGAAAGGAAGATGCGCGCATCGCCGCCGAGCAGGCGGATCTTCCCGGTTCTGCGTGTGCTGACCGGTACGCACGGATTGCGGCATGCGCTCAATTTTCACTACGACTCGTATGTCGTGACGGTGCTGATCCCCATTCTGATTCCCCATGCGCCGGGTGAGCCGCCGGGGCATCTGGTGATGTTTCCGAATTTGCGCAATGCGAGGCGTTTTGCGGTGGTGAATATTCTCGAAAAGCTTCTGGTCGAGAAACTGCTGAAACGGTTATGGCGCAATGAGGGCGTGCAGCAACGCATGTCGGCAAAACTGATACCGCTGACGCCGGGGAATCTCTACTTCTTCTGGGGCATGCGCTCTCTGCACGCGAATCAGGCGTGTTTGCCGACGAGCGTGCGAAGCACGGTGTTGCTGCATTTCGGCGATCCTCATGAGGACAGCGTGTTTAAAGGTCTTTCCCAGCACATGCACGCAAGGCGGTTGCGACGCATGGCGAGAGATTGAATAGCGGAGCAAGTGCGGGCTTACGCGGGTTATTCAAATTATTAGGGCGCTCTTTCGTGGTTCGCTGCATGCAGCAATGCCGCGGGTTTTCCGCTATTCAGTAAAAAGAAATAGATACTTTGAATAGCTGAAATTAACGGCGAGCCCTCGCCACAACGCGGCGCGTAGCGGCCTCGCTCATCTGGCGCCTCCATCAAGCAACCTTCTCCCAGCAGATCGACGCGATCGGCAGGCACGCGCATGCGTGCCGCTTCGAATCATCGCGCCGGATTGTTCAGAATCGCCTCAAGGTAATGTGTATGTAATGATCTAAAAATACAAAAAATATCGATGATGTATTCGTAGTGTTTCGGCGTGATCGCGATGGAGTGCCTAGGTGAATATTGATTTCTTCTTGACGACCTTTTTTAGCATTTGTATAAATCAACACAAATAAAGCAAAACATCGCTTTTTTCCTCGTGGGCCGCTATGACACGACGCTTCGTGTCTGGCATGCGGGTCTGCGATCTTCGCCAACGGATTTCGACCGGATTGAAGGTGTATCGGGCAGGCCTGCTGTTCCGGTCGGATCCGCGATTGGATCCGGTTCTCCACTCATCTATCACGTATCGATTAGTAACCCTTATGAAAAAAACACCACGCCTGCTGCTGGCCAGCCTCATCTTCGGGCTGATCGGCGTCGGCACGGCTCACGCGCAAAGCAGCGTCACGATGTACGGCATTCTCGACGCGGGGCTCAGCTATCTGAAGACCAGCGACGGCAATCGCTATACCTTGCAGAACGGCACGATCTACGGCAATCGCTGGGGCTTGAGAGGCAGCGAGGATCTCGGCGGCGGCCTTCGGGCGATCTTCCAGGTCGAGTCCGGTTTCCAGATCGGCACCGGCAAGTCGTCGCAAGGTAGCCGGCTGTTCGGGCGTCAATCGTTCGTCGGGCTGTCCAGCTCGCGTTGGGGCACGGTCGATGCCGGCCGCATGTATGAGCCGATCGTCGATCTCGTCCATCCGCTGACGGCGGACGGCTCATACGGTAGCGTTGTGTTCGCGACGCCGGGCGACGTCGACAACAACGACTTCAGCTCGCGCGTATCGAACGCGATCAAGTACGTTTCGCCAATCATCAACGGCCTGAAATTCGAGGCGCTGGTCGCGCCGGGCGGCGTCGCGGGATCGCTGGGGCAGGGTTATACGTGGTCGACGGCGGCGGTCTACAGCACCGGTCCGTTCAAGATCGCGGCCGGTTATCACGACTCCGTCAACGCGAATTCGACCAATGGCGGGCTGCGTACCGGCTGGACCAGCAGTACCGACGACGGCCAGTTCGAAGGCGGATCGATCAACTCCGCCTACGAAACCGCACACGTGCTGGGCATCGGCCAGGCCGCGGTGCAATACGATAGCGGCCCGTGGCAGATCGGCGTGGGCTACAGCAACGCCCGCTATACCGCCGACGGCGAATCGACGTTCGCGAACACGGAAACGTACAACACGGGTCGCGCGTACGCCTTCTACCGGATCACGCCTTCGGCCACTGTCGGCATGGGCTATATCTACACGTCGGCGAAGGGCGATGCATCGGCGCATTACAACGACGTGAGCGCGGGCGCGTTCTATTCCGTGTCGAAGCTGACCGAGTTGTACGCAGTCGCCACCTTCCAGCGCGCGAGCGGCGTGCAGCGCACCGCGGACGGCGGCCTGCAGGCGGCGCGTGCGGACATCTCGTCGTACGGGATCGACGGCACGGGTACGCAGACGATCGTGGTCGTCGGCATGTACCACTCGTTCTGATCTATCGCGCCTCGCGCCAACGGACGCCCGGCCGTGTCTTGGCCGGGGGTTCCGTGTTCAACGCATCACGGCGATACCGGACAGCTCACCGGCTTGCCCTTGCCGTGCTCGCCCTGAAGCGCGCGAACGCCACCGGCGATGGCCTGCGAGAGCGCATCGACGGCGCGGCGATGACCGGCCACCAGCGCCTGATAGCCGTCGCCGACCGGTTCATTGAGCACGCTGCGGCAGGTCATGACGGTCTGCGAGTCGAGCGAGCGCACGCTCCAGACCGCGTCGATCAGCGCGTGCGAAGCGGGCCACGATTCGAAGCGCTGCACGTTCACGCTGACGCGATAGACCGGCACGCCTGCGGGATGCGGCGAGCCGTACACGTCGATCGTATTCAACTGCTGCGTGAGATCGCCCGACAGCGCGCGGCGAATCTCGTCGCCGGGCATCGACGCCCAGCGTTCCTGTTCGAGCACGCGCACCTGGTTCGCGTCGGTCTGCACGACGAACTGCGCCTTCGCGACTTGCGGCGGCACGTCGACGGGCGCGAGTTCGATCAACGACGCCGGATTGCCGTCCTTCGGAGCGGCAGCGGGCCGAGTGCGCGCCGCGTCGTCGCTCGGGCTCAGCGTATAAAAGTGGCTGACGGGCGAGGCGCAGCCCGCGAGCGCCGCCGCGAGCGCGAGTGCCGGGACGGTGGCCCGAAGCGACAGAAACCGGAACGTCATGGTTTGTCTCCTGATTTGCCGCGCAGCAGCGACTCCGGATGGCGCTCGAGGTAATCCGAGAGCGAGTTCAGCGATTGCAGCGTGCGCGTCAGTTCCTGCAGCGCCTGGTGCACGTCCGACTGCAGTGGCGAATCCTGCTGCAGCGTGGACTGAGCGGCGCTGAAGGTTTTCTGCGCTTCGGCGAGTGTGCCCTGCATCTGGGGCAGCAGCTCATTGTTAACCTGACCGAACATCTGATTCGCGCTTTTGAGCGACTCATTGAGGTTGTTCCCGATCTTGTCGAACGGAATCTGATTGAGTTTCTTCGTGATATCGGCGACCTGCTGCTGGAGTTCGTCGAGCGAATTCGGCACGGTCGGCAATTGCATCGGATCGTGGTCGAGATCGGCCTTCGCGGGCGCCGCCTTCGGGAACATGTCGAGCGCGACGTAGAGCTGCCCCGTCAGCAGATTGCCGTTGCGCAACTGTCCGCGCAGGCCGTGTTGCACGAGGCGCTCGATCAGCGCGTGGCTCTGCGGCGAATCCGGTGGCGGCGTCGGACTGCCGCGCGAGCGGCGCACAAGGCGCAGCGGATAAAGATTCATCGTCACGGGCATCGTGAAATTGCCGCTCTTCGCGTCATAGTCGATGCCGATATCGGTCACCTGGCCGAGCACGATGCCGCGGAAATCCACGGGCGCGCCGACCGACAGCCCGCGCAACGACTGGTTGAAGTTCATCACCACGCGAACGGGTTTGCCGTCGGGTTCGTGCATCGCTTCGCTTTCGTCGGACGCGAGCGTGAAGCCCGCGTTCGCCGGCGCCTGAGCGCCGGCCGCTTCGCCCGGCGGCGTTTCGAACGCGAGGCCGCCCGCCATGACGGTGGCCAGCGACTGCGTGTTGACCTTGAAGCCGCTCGAATCGAGCTGCACGTTCACACCGCTCGCATGCCACCAGCGCGTATTGACGCCCACGTACTGATCGTAGGGCGCGCGCACGAACACCTGCACGGTCACGCCCGAGCCGTCCTTGTCGAGCGAATAATTGATCACCTGACCGACCTGCATGCGGCGATAGAAGATCGGCGTGCCGATATCGAGCGAGCCCAGATCCTTGCTGTGCAGCGCGTATTGATGCCCCTTCTCGTCGATGGTGACGGCAGGCGGCGTTTCGAGGCCCGTGAAGTCGTGCGCGGTTTCCGCCGAGCGGCCCGCGTCGGCGCCGATGTAGGCACCGGAGAGCAGCGTGCCGAGACCCGACACGCCGCCCGCGCCCACACGCGGACGCACCACCCAGAAGCGGCTGTCCTTCGTCGCGAAGCTGCCGGCGTCCTTCGTCAGCTCGACCGTCGCGAGCACGTGCGAGAGGTTCGGCGAGAGCTTGACCGCACGCACCGAGCCGATATCGACATTCTTGTACTTGACCTTGGTTTTGCCGGGTTCGAGCCCTTCGGCGCTCAGAAAGCTGATGGTGATGGTGGGGCCGCGCATGGCGACCGATTTCGCCACGAGGCCGATGCCGATCAGCGCGGCAACGAGCGGCACGATCCAGATGAGCGACGGCAGCCAGCGTCGCGGCTCGACGATATCCGGGTCGTTTGCATCGGGCGGTGCAGCGTCGCCGGAAGGTGGCCGGATGCCTTTCGGACTAGTCATTCGAGTGTTCCTTTGTGTGTTGCGGGCGTTCCTGCGTGGCGCCGGGAACCGGATCCCAGATGAGCCGCGGATCGAACTGCATCGACGCGAGCATCGTCAGGATCACGACGGAACCGAAGGCGATCGCGCCGGGTCCGGCAGTGACGACGCCGAACGAGCCAAAGCGCACCAGCGAAACGGTGAGCGCGATGACGAAGATGTCGAGCATCGACCAGCGGCCGATGAATTCAACGATGCGATAAAGCGTGGTGCGTTCCGCCGAGCGCCAGGTGGAACGGCGCTGCGAGGTCAGCGCGAGCAGCCCGAGCGCCGAGAGCTTGAGCAGCGGCACCATGATGCTGGCGATGAAGACGATGGCCGCAATCAGCCACTCGCCCGTCAGCCAGAAGTGAACGATGCCGCTCAGGATGGTGTCGCCGCGATCGTGTGCGAGCGTCGCCGTGTTCATGATGGGCAGCACGTTCGCCGGGATATAGAGAATCGCCGCGGCGGACAGCAGCGCCCACGTGCGGCGCAGCGCATCGGGCCGGCGGGTGTGCAGCGGCGTATCGCAGCGCGTGCAGCGCCGGTCGTGCGCGTGCGGCTGCCGCGCTTCCAGTTGTCCGCAGACGTGGCAGCAATCGAGGCCCGCTTCGCGCGCGGTCGTGGGGCTGGGCGTTTCGCGTCCTTCGCTGTGCTGACGGTGCTGATGGTGCTGATGGTGCTGATGGTGCTGATGGTGCTGATGTCGCGGCGACGGCGAACGGTCCGCTCCGCGAGCGCGCAACCCATCGACGACATCCCAGAGCCCGCGCGGATCGAACGCCGCGATGACAGCCAGCATGAGCGTCAGGGCGGCGAATGCGAACAGGGCCGTTTCCGGAATCACGCGCGCGATGCTCACCAGTTTGACGATCGCAACGAGTATCCCGACCATGAAGACTTCGAGCATGCCCCAGGGCCGCACGAAGCGAAGCGCCTTCATCATGAGGTTGAAGCCCGGCGCGACGATGCCGCGGCGCAGTGGCAGCAGCACGTAAAGCAGCGCGACCATCTCGATCAGCGGGAACAGAAAAGTCGCGCAGAACACCATCGACGCAACGGACTGCATGCCCTCGCGCCACAGCACCACGAGCGCGCCGAGCAGGCTCGACTGCGAGGTGATGCCGTTGGCGTCGAGTTCGATGATGGGAAACGACTGCGCGATGAGGAAGGTGACGAGCGCCGCGACCGTGATCGCGCCGATGCGGTCGAGTTGCGCCGCGTTTTCGCGGTAGAGCGCGGTGCTGCAACGCGAGCAGCGCGCGGACTGGCGACGCTGCAGGCGCGGCTTGCGGTAAAGCGCATCACAGTGGCGACACGCGACGAGTGTGGGGTAGGGCATCCGGGACTATGTGGGGAAAAACTTGTATAACGATCCGCCTGGATTTGCCGCGTTTTCAGCTGGCAGCGCGCGATCCCGCTGGAAGGAGCGATCGCCTTGTGCGGCGATCGCCCCCACGTTCGCGGGCCGGCGCCCGGCGATCAGGTCTGCGGCGGCTGCCAGCCCAGGCCTAGACTCTTTTGCAGCGAGACGTAATCCTTGAGCAACTCCGCCTGGCCCGCGACCACGTCCTGCTGCGCCGAAAATTCAGCACGTTGCGTATCCAGCAGATCGACGAGGCTGACCGTGCCTGCGCGATAGCGCTGACGCGTCAGGTCCGCCGAACGCAGCGCCGACTTCTGCACTTTCTCCAGCGTCGCCAGATGTTCTCGCTGATAGCCGAAACGCGAGAGGCCGTCGTTGGCGTCCTTGAGCGCGCCGAGCACGGTCTTTTCGTAGTTCGCGATAGCTTCGTCACGCGAGGCTTCCGCGCCGTGCACCGCGCCGAGCGTGCGGCCGAAATCGAACAGGTTCCACGAGAGATAGGGCGCACCGAGCCACGTGGCGTTGGACTTGCGGAACAGATGGCCGGGGTCGGCGGCCGAATAGCTCAGATCGCCGTACAGCGTGACCTTCGGGAAGAAGTCGGCGATATGTTCGCCAATCTGCGCGTTGCTCGACGCGAGGCGGCGCTCGGCGGCGCGAATATCCGGGCGTTGCTCGAGCATCTTCGCCGGATCGCCCACGGGCACCGTGGCCGGCAGCGCGGGCAACGCACGCGGCTGCGCCAGTTCGGCGTCGAGCGCGCCCGGCGCCTTGCCGGTGAGCACCGCGAGTTGATCGAGCGAGATTTCCACTTGCGCCGCGAGCGGCGTGAGCGTCGAGCGGGTGTTTTCGACCTGGGTCGTCAGGCGCTCGACATCGACGTCGGCGGCCGTGCCGCCCGCGCGCCGCTGCTCGGTGAGCGTGAGACTCTGCTGCTGAAGCTCGGCGGTGCGTTGCGCGATGAGCAGGCGCTGCTGCTGATCGCGCAGATCGATATAGGCCTGCGCGACTTCGGCGGCCATCGAGACCTGTGCATCGGCGAGGTCCGCGTTGACGGCCTGGGACTGCGCGTCCGCGGCTTCGATTGCACGGCGCGTGCCGCCGAACAGATCGATTTCCCACGAGGCGTCGAAGCCGGCGGTGTAGAGCGAGAGCGGGCCGCGTCCCGACGAACCCGCGCTGGAGTCCGCCGACGACAGCGCGCTCAGATCGGGCTCGCGCATGCGGACCGCGGCGGCGTCGGCGCTGAGCTTGGGCATTTCGGCCGCGCGCTGCTGCTGCAATTGCGCGCGCGATTCGCGCAGCCGCGCCTGCGCCGCGCGCAGGTCGGGGTTATGCGCGAAGGCGGCGGCGATCAGCGTATTCAGTTGCGGGTCGTTCAGCGCCAGCCACCACTGGTTGGGAGCGGGCGCGGTCGCGACGATGCCCTTCGCGGGCGTGCGCACGAAGCTGTCCGCGCTGGCCGCCTCGGGCGCCACGGCGGGCGCGCCGTGGTAGTCCGGACCCACCGTGCAGGCGGCCAGCAGGCTGGCGGCACAGGCCACGGCGAGTGCGCCCGCACGAGGGCGGAGGGTAAAGGTTGTCATCATGTTCGATTCTTTAGCTTCAATGACCGGCGGAAGGAGCGGCGCCAGGGCGCGGATTCTTGAGCAGCGCGGCAAGCGGAATGCACGCGAGCAAGGCAATACCGAGCACCCAGAACGTCTCCGAATAGGTGATGACGGTCGACTGCGTCTGGATCTGGGCGGCCAGTTGCCCCAGCGCCTGCATCTTTGCGTAGGCCATGTCGCCGGTCTGCGCGAAGAAACTCGCCGCGCTCGCGGCGATATGCGCCTGTCCGTTGACCGAATTGTTCGTGACGGCCTCGCGAAGCACGGCCGTATGGAAGGTTTCGCGCCGGTCGATCAGCGTGCCGATAATCGCGAGGCCCACCGAGCCGCCGAGATTGCGCGCCATGTTGTAGATGCCCGCCGCGTCGCCGGATTCTTCCCGCGTGACCGTGGCCATCGCCGCCTGATTGAGCGGCATCATCGAGAGGATCTGGCCGACGCCGCGCAGCAGCTGCGACCACGTGAAATCGTGCCCGACGCTCTGCGCCGTGAGCGTGGTGTCGAGCATGCAACTCCACGCGAACAGCAGCAGACCCGTGATCACCAGCATGCGGATATCCACCTTGCCCAGCAGACGCGGCAGGAACGGCATCGTCAACATGGCCGGGATGCCGGAGAGCAGCATCACCATGCCCGACTGCTCGGCGTTATAACCGGCGACCTGGCTCAGAAACTGCGGCAGCAGATACGAAATGCCGTACAGCCCCGCGCCGACCATGAAGACGATCACGTTGACGCTGGCGAAGCGCAGGTTGCGCATCAGCGAAAGACGCAAAATGGGCTTTTTGGCGACGAACTGGGAAACGGCGATCAGCAGCATCCCGAACAGCGAAACGAAGGTGAGCGTCACGATCATCTGCGATTCGAACCAGCGTTCGCGTTGTCCCTCTTCGAGCACCACGGTCAGCGAACTGAGGCCGATAGCGAGCCCCATGATGCCGATCCAGTCGGCCTTCAAAAAGGCTTCCCAATGCGGACGATCGGGACCGAGCCCGTAAAGCAGCAGCGTGATCAGCGCGAGACACACGGGCAGGTTGACGAAGAAACACCAGCTCCAGCTGATGTTTTCCGCGAGCCAGCCGCCGACCACCGGACCCAGCAACGGCCCGAGCAGCGCGGTCAGCCCGAATATCGTCATGCCGATCGGCAACTGCGACGGGGGCAGGCGGGTGCGAATGATGGTCTGCGCGGTCGGGATCATCGCGCCGCCCGTGAAACCCTGGCCGATACGTCCGGCGATCATGATGGCGAGCGAGCCCGACCAGCCGCACATCATCGAAAAGCCGATGAACAGTGTGGCGTTGACGAGCAGGAAATTGCGCAGGCCGAACACGCGCGTGAGCCACGCCGCGAGCGGAATCATGACGATTTCCGACATCAGATAGCCCGTGGAAATCCACGTACCCTCGGTGCCGGTCGCGCCGATTTCGCCCTGAATCTGTGGCAGCGCCGAGTTCGTGATCGAAATGTCGAGCGTGGCGATGAGCGCGCCGAGCGCGCCCGCCGCGACGGCGATCCAGTCCGACGTGCTTGCGCGCTCGCCGTGAGCATGCGGGGCGTGCCCCGTCATGCCGGCGGGACTGGTGGAGCTGGCATTACTCACGATGGTTCTCGGCGTCGATGCGTCGATCGTCGTCGCGCGAGCTTCGCGTATCGACCTCGGCGGTCACCGACATGCCGGGCAGCAGCACCTTGCGCGTTTGCGGACCGGTTTCGAGGCGGATGCGCACCGGCACGCGCTGCACGATCTTCGTGAAGTTGCCGGTTGCGTTCTCCGCCGGCAGCAGCGCGAATTGCGCGCCGGTGCCCGGCGAGAAGCTGTCGACGACGCCGTGAAGCTTGTGTCCGGAAAGCGCGTCGACGGAAATTTCCACCGGCTGACCGATGCGCATGCGCCCGATCTGCGTTTCCTTGAAGTTGGCGGTCAGATAGGTGTCCTGAACCGGGACGATCGAGAGCATGCGCGTGCCGGGCTGCACGTACTGTCCCACGCGCACCGTGCGGTCGCCGACGCGGCCCGAAATGGAACTCGTGACGACCGTATGGTTGAGGTCAAGCTGCGATTGCGCCGCGCTCGCCTTGGCCGCTTCGAGTTGCGCGCGGGCCTGGCCGAGCTGGGCCGTCAGCGCGCCCACCTGCGAGCGCGCCGATTCGACGGCCGCGTGATCGGCGGCCAGCGTGGCCTGCGCCTGATCGCGCGAGCTCTTGAGTTCCGAAAGCTTCTCGGCCGTTTCCGCACCCGACGCCGCGAGCGGCGTGTAGCGCGCCACTTCGTCCTGCGCATGGCGCAGGCTCACGCGCGCCACGTCTTCCTCAGCCGCGGCCTGCGCGATCTTCGCGCGCTGCTGCGTGAGCTGCGCTTCGGCCTGCTGGATATCGGCATTGCGCGCATCGACCGTGGCGCTGGCCTGGTCGAGTGCAGCCTGATACTGGCGCGTGTCAAGGCGCACGAGCGGGTCGCCGGCCTTGACGGCCTGATTGTCCGCCACGAAAACGTCGGTGATATAGCCGCTCACCTTGGGCGCAATGGTCACGCTATCGGCCTGGAGATAGGCATCGTCGGTGCTTTCGATAAAGCGCCCGACGAGCCACCAGTGGCCCGCCCAGCCCGCTGCGGCGGCGAGCGCCAGCAGTGCGCCGCCGATCACCATGCCGCGCCGGGAACCGCGTGCGGGCGCGTTGGGAGTGGTTTCCTGATCAGCGCGCCCAGGCGCTCCAGCAGTCGTCGACATGGTTAACAAACCTTAATTTATTCCAGATGGACGAATTATTCCACTCGGAAGATATCTGTCAAGTGTTATATTTTGGAAGTTTTCATTGACGTTTCTTTTTGTATGAACGAACCACGACGACCCCGTCACCCCGGCGAGGGCGGCTACGCACGCGGCGAAGAGACTCGCCGAAAGCTGATCGACGCAGCCATTTCCCTGTTCGGGCAGCATGGTTTCGCGGGCGCGTCGACGCGTGATATCGCGGCGCGCGCGGGCGTCAATGCGCCGGCGTTGCAGTACTACTTCGAAAACAAGGAAGGCGTGTACCGGGCGTGCGCGGAGGCGATCGTCGACGACGCGCTTCAGGTGCTCGAACCGGCGCTTTTACGCGCTCAAGCGACCTTGAAGGACGAGAACGCCTCGCAGGAGGCGCTGATCGAAGCGTTCGTCGCACTGCAATGCACGATCGCCGATCTGATGTTCAAGAAGGGGCGCGAGACCGATCGCCGGCTCTTTTTTGCCCGCGAGCAGGGCGGCGGCGAGCCGGAAATCGGCACGCAGGTGCTGCGTGAACGCTTGCGTGCGCCGATGAACAAGGTCAACGCGGCACTCGTGGCGCGCATCACGGGACGTGCGGAAAACGACCCGCTGACCATCGTGCGAATGATCAGCATGTGGGGGCAATATTTCGCGTTTCACGTCGCGCGCGAGTCGACGCTTTCGATGCTCGGCTGGGGCGATATCGACGGGGAAAACGCGGAGTTCGTGAAGACCGTCGTCAGCGCGCAAACACGGCTGTTGCTGAATTCGTGGCGCAACGAGGCATGAAGTTTCGACGTGGCCGCCTGCGGCTTCATCATCATCATTTTTCTTCGTGCCGCCGCGCGAATGTTGATGCGCCTGCCGCGGACGGCAGGCCAAAGCGCGGCGCGAGCGCGGTTTAATCGTCCGTCACGTCCTTGAGCAGCACGCGTCCGTCGAGCATCGGCTTGGCCAGCGTGACGGCGTAGCCGCTGCGAATCTGCTGGATCACGGGGCGTTTCAGATTGTCCTGATGCGTCGACTCGCTGGTCCAGCGTTCGAGTTGAACCATTTCGTTCTTGTCGTCGGCGTTCTGATACACCTCGAACGAAACGTTGCCGGGCGCGGCGCGAAACGTCGGCGAAACGGCCGCGACATCTGCGTGGAATTGCGCCGATTCAGCGGGTTTCACCGAAAGAAACACCAGCACGTTGCTGGTCTGATTGCCTTGCGCAATCTGCTTCGGCTGAATGCCGGCGTCCGGCGTGGCCGGAATAATGCGCATGTGCGCAATGCCGCCATCCAGATCGGCCTTCGCGGCCTGGTGCATTTCAAGCAGCGCCGGCTGCTTCATATGCGCCTCGTAGGCCGCCTGATCTTTCCATTGTTCGAGCACGTACAGCGTAGTCGGCGAAGTCGTCGACTGAAACACGGTGAACGACAGATTGCCCGCTTCCTCGCGCGCATTGGCGGCGTTGTGGCGCAGCGCTCGCAGGAAAGGCTGCAATTGCGCCGCTTTAACATGCAAGGTCGAAAGATTCGAATAGGGCAGCGCGTTCGACGAAGCGTCTGGCGCGGCAGCGAAGGCCGAGGCGGCGATCAGCGCGGAACTTGCGAGCACAACGAGTTTGCCGGTGCGATTGCGGAGTGTGGCGAAGCAGGAATGGCGCATGAGTAAAGGCAACTCGCTCAAAAGGGAAGGTGGCCGATGGTGCCAGATCCCGCGCAATCAAACATGAAGAATCCTTTAGGTCACGGCGATTACGGCGATCACGGCGCGCCTGAAGGCGCCTGCGCTGTTCGGCCAACACGCTGAGCGATGCGGGAGTCGTGGGGGCGCCCAACGTTCGGGCGTCCCCACGGCGTCTTACACGAAGACCTCCGGATACACGAATCGCGCGACATCGACGCGTTCCTTGATGAGCCCGAGCCCATGGAACGTATCGACGATATCCTGCTGTTCCTTGACGATGTCGGGCGTCACGGCAACGGTCGTGTAGTGACGGCGTTCGGTCGATAGCAGCAACACGCCTGGCGGCACGCCCAGTTGCGGCGCGAGCAGGCTCGCCGTTTCCTGCGGATGGCTTTGCGTCCAGGTGTTCGCGTTGCGCAGTTCGCGAAAGAGCACGCGAATCACGTCCGGATTGGCCTTCACGAATTCCGGGCGCGCGAGATGGAAGGTCCGGTTATTCGAGAGGCCGGTGCCGTCGCGCAGCACGCGCGGCGACGTGGCGAGTTGCTGGCTGGCGAGGAACGGATCCCAGAGGCCCGCGGCATCGACATTGCCGGACAGATAGGTGGCGCTCACATCCGCTGCGCTCGTGAGATAGACGGGCTCGATATCCGTGTATTGCAGGCCGGCTTCGTTGAGCGCCCGCACCAGCAGATATTGCACGTTCCAGCCGCGGCCGATCGCCACTTTCTTGCCGCGCAATTCGCGGATCGAGCGTATCGGCGAGTTGGCCGGCACGAAGATCCCGATTCCCTTCGGATACGGTTGCTCGGCGCCGAGATAGACCGCGTTCACGCCCGCGGCATTGGCAAAGGCCGACGGCGTATCCGCCGCATGACCGAAGTCGAGCGCGCCCGCATTGAGCGCTTCCGTGAGTTGCGGCCCGGCCGTGAACTCGGCCCAGCGCACGTTCCAGCCCAGCGGTTCGAGCGCGCGTTCGAGATGGCCGGTGCCCTTGAGGATATTGAGCGTGTTGAACTTCTGATAACCGATGCGCAGCGTGCGCGTCTCGGCGGCGCGCGCGATCGACATGAAGGCGGGCGCGGCGACGGTGCCCAGCGTGGCGGCCGTCAGCGTGTTGATGAAACGTCGACGTTGGATATCCATAGGATGACTGATCAAAGTGGAAATATCGAAGCCGCGATCGACCGGGATCAGTCGCGGCTTGCGTTGAATTAGCTCAGCAGCGCCTTCACGCGCGGGACGACGTGCTGCGCGAACGTGCGCATATCCGCCTCGAAGGGCTGGAATTGCAGCATGAACAGTTCGACGCCGGCGCGATGAAAGTCGGCGATGCGCTGCGCGACCGTGTCGTAGCTGCCCACGAGTTGCGCGGCCGTGCCGCCGTTCGATCCCACGCGCGCCGACTGTGCGAAGGTCTGGAACATGACGGCCTTCGGGTCGATGTTCGCCTGCTGGCGCTCGCGCAGCGGACGGTCTTTTTCCGCGAGCGCGAACAGGTGCGCGTGATGCTCGTGCGCTAGCGCGTCGGTCTCGCGCGCGATCACGAAAGCCGAGAGGCCGTAGCGCAGCGCGGGAAGGCCTTGCGGTCGTGCACGCGCGGCAACGTCGCCGATCAGACGCTGCACGTCGTCGAGCGGCTGGCCGTTGATGAACCACACGTCGCCTTTATCCGCCACCAGTTGACGCGCCGGTTCGGATTCGCCGCCCACGTAGATGCGCGGACGTTCGCGGTAAGGATCGGCGGGGCGCAGTGCGTAGTCGTCGACGCGAAAATGTTCGCCGTCGAACGACGTGCGTTCGCCGCGCAACAGCGAATCGACCACCGTGATCCATTCGCGGCCGTAGGCATAGCGCGCGTCGTGTTCCGCGAAGCCGATGCCGGCGCGCTCCAGTTCGGGACGGTTCCACGCGTTGACGAGATTGATCGCGAAACGGCCGCCGCTGATGTGTTCGATCTGCTGCGCCATCTTGGCGAGCACGACGGGATGGTAAAGATAAGGCTTGATCGCCGCGATGATCTCGATGCGCTCGGTGAGCGCCGCGAGCGCGGCCGAGGCGGTCCACGCTTCGAGCTGGTCGAGTTGCGGATCGTGCGGATTGATCGTGTGCTGAGCGACGAGAACCGAGTCGTAGCCGAGGCGTTCGGCCTCCAGCACGAGGGCCTTGTTGCGAGCCCACGACGCGTCGTAGGGCTCGGCGGGATCTTGCAGGGCGGCGCGGCTGCCGTGGACCAGAGCCCAGACACCGAAACGGGGCAGCGGGTGAGACATGAGCATCATCTAGGTTGACGGAACGATCCGCCATGATGCGCTTTTGGTTGCTCTTGCGAGCGAAGCATTTTTTCTATCGATGTTCCTGGAACGGCTAACGCGCGGCGGCCCGAACCATCACCAGATCCCGATGGAGATCGTCGCCGCATTCAAACGTGGTTTCGCCGACCGTCGCGAATCCATTGCGCTCGTAAAAGCGGATGCCGCGCGCGTTCTGATCGTTGACGGTGAGTCGGACCGCGCCATTCAATGCGGCGAGCGTGGCCGTCACCAGCTTTTGCGCCGCGCCGGTGCCGTGATACGCCGGCAGTACATAGCACCGGGTCAATTCCGCGATGCCGTCTGCGAGCGGCATGTCCAGCACGTCAGGACGATGAGTCAGCACGCTGAAACCGACGACATTCCCGCCATCGTCCACGACGCGCACATCGAAGTTGCCGTCCGCGAGAATCGATTCGAAGCGCGACGGCGTGAGATTCTCGTCGATATATTTTCGAAGCTCGAATTCGGGCGTATTCGCGGGACAGGCGAGTGCGAATGTCTGGATCGCCACTGCGCTGATGGCGTGTGCGTCGGTTTTCGAAGCTGTACGAATGTGCATGGTTTAAACCCGTCAATTACGCCGATGGTGTGAATCACTCGTTTATGCGATCTATGCGATCACGGAAGCGGGCCGCGGACGCGCCGCGAGTGCCGTGGCCGCCTCGATACCGATGCCGGTCATGCAGAGCAGGCGCACGACGATCTCGTCCTTGACGCTGCCCGAGATCCGGCCCGTGGTGATGGCGAGGCTGGCGCCGACAATCGCGTGCGCGCTCAGGTGCCAGACAAGATCGGGATCGGAGACGCTGAACAGTCCCGCCTCGACGGCGCGGCGCAAATCGCGAATCGCGAACGGCCCCATGCGCCGGAACAGCGCGTCGGCGATCACCTCCGAGCGGAACAGCATTTCCTTCCAGCGGATATCCGTCGTGGCCGCTTCGAGCACCGTGCGAATGCCGAACGCGTAGACCTCGGCCGGATCGGACAGGCCGGCGGTCGCGCGTTCGATGCGCAGCGCCAGCTCGTGCATCATGTCCTCCAGCACCGCGATCGCGAGTTCGTCCTTCGATTTGAAGTAGTTGTAGACCGTTCCCGCGCCGACGTCGGCGAGATCGGCGATCTCCAGCATCGTCGCGGCGTCGATGCCTTTCTCGCTCATGATCGTGCCGGCGGCCTTGATCAGCGCCTCGCGGTTACGGCGCTGCCGCCGCGCCACGCGTCCTTCCTTTTCGCTTTCCTGGGCCGAAGCGCTCATCGAAATCCATCCAGAGTCATTGTTGACGATCATTCTAATCCGAATGGGCACCCGCCAGGCTGCGTGGCGGTGCGTTCCATGGGGACAAATGATCCGCGATCATTGACTATGAGCGAATATCGTATCTGAGCGTTTACCATATGTGACGAACATTCAGTTTTGATCTACATTCTGTCTCAAGCGGCGTGCGGATGCGCGGGTGGCCGGGCGGCAGGCGTCCCGGGCAGCGGCATCGCACCTTGCAACATCAGCCCAGCAGGGCGACGAATCCAGGAGACAGAACATGAACGCCCCCGCCTCAAGCCCGAATTCCCGCTTCGATGCCGACGTCGCCATCATCGGCGGCGGTCCCGTCGGCACGCTGCTCGCCATCCTGCTCGGTCAGCGCGGCAAGCGCGTCACGCTGGTCGAGCGCTGGTCGAAGGCGTACGGGCGGCCGCGCGCCGTCACCTACGACCACGAAATCGCCCGCATTCTCGCGACGCTCGGGATCGACTCGGAGCACGATCCGGCCATCTCGTATCACGACGAGCTGTATTACTGGAAAGACGCGCGCGGCGAGAATCTGCAGATCGTCGATTGGCAGAGCCAGTCGGCGTCGGGCTGGCGCGTGCGTTACTGGTTCAATCAGCCCGACCTCGAAGCGCGGCTCACGCGCATCGTCGACGGTATGCCGGGCGTCACGCAATTGCGTGGATGGGAGGGCACGGAGCTGGTCCAGGACCGCGACAGCGTGACGGTGTCGCTCAGACGCACGCCGCAGGAAGTTGGCGAGGGTGGTGGTGATGTCGATGTCGATGCCGATGCCCGCGTGCTGCGCGCGCAGTACCTGGTGGGCGCGGACGGTGCGAACAGCTTCGTGCGCGAGGCGCTCGGCATCGAGAACGAGGACCGCGGTTATTTCTTCGACTGGCTCATTCTCGACCTCATCCCGCGCGAGGCCTACACCGCGCAGCCGACGCAGTGGCAACTGTGCGATCCGAAGCGGCCGACGACGATCGTGCCCGGCGGCCCGGGTCGTCGACGCTGGGAGTTCATGGTCCTGCCGGGCGAGTCGGCCGAGGAATTGCAGACGACGCGACGCGCGTGGGAACTGCTGGCGCCCTGGGGCATGACGCCCGACAACGCCGAACTCGAACGCAGCGCGGTCTATCGCTTTCAGGCGCGCTGGGCGAAGACCTGGCATCGCGGCCGTTGCGTGATTGCGGGCGACGCCGCGCATCTGATGCCGCCGTTCGCGGGCGAGGGCATGTGCGCGGGGTTGCGCGATGCGTTCGCGCTCGGCTGGCGTCTGAACGCGATGCTCGAAGGCCGGATGTCCGACGCCGTGCTCGACAGTTACACCACGGAACGCCTTGAACACGCGAAGCATTACATCGAGTTCAGCCAGGCGCTGGGCAAGATCATCTGCATTGCGAACGAAAACGAGGCCGCCGAGCGCGATGTGAAAATGAAGGCCGATTTGCTGGCACGCAACCATCAGCCGGTGCCGACCGATGTGTGCCATCTGGGACCGGGCGCCTGGTCCGCTGGATCGGCGCATGCGGGCGAGTTGTCGGTGCAGGGCGTGGTCGAGGCGAACGGGCGGCGCGACCGTTTTGATCAGGCCGTCGGGCATGGCTGGTTCGTGATCGGTCTGGATGCCGATCCGGCGCAGGCGCTCGGGCCCGAGCGGCTGGAGCAACTGGCGCTGATCGAAGGCCGCACGGCGCGCATCGCCACGCCGGGTGGTGAAAATACGGCTTGCGATGCGCTGGATATCGACTCAACGTACCAGCAGTGGCTCGAAAAAATCGAGGCAAGCTATGTCGTGCTGCGGCCCGACTTTTATGTGGCGGCCACGGCGAGCAGCGCGGCGCAGTTGCGTGAGCGTTTCGACGAAGTCATCGCGAAGCTCCATGTTCGCGTTCGCGACGTTGCCTGAGTACGGAGGGCGTTCATGACTGCGAGTTTCACCTACGATATGCATCCGGGCCGCATTCTGTTCGGACCGGGAACGCTTGACGCCGTCGCCGACGAAATCGCGCGACTGGGCGCGAAGCGCGCGCTGATTCTCTCGACGCCGTCGCAACGTGCCGACGCGCAGAAACTGGCCGCGCAGATCGGCCCGCTGGCGGCGGGCGTGTTCAGCGAGGCGGCGATGCATACGCCCGTGGCGGTCACGCGCGATGCGCTCGCCGCGTTCGATGCGGCGCGCGCGGATTGTCTCGTGTCGCTCGGCGGTGGATCGACGATCGGCCTGGGCAAGGCCATCGCGTGGCGCAACGACGCCCCGCAGATCGTGGTCGCGACGACCTATGCCGGTTCGGAAGTCACGCCGATCCTCGGCCAAACCGAAGACGGCATCAAGACGACCGTGCGCGATCCGAAGATCCTGCCGGAAGTGGTGATCTACGATCCGGCGCTGACGCTCGGCCTGCCGGTCACGATGAGCGTGACGAGCGGCCTGAACGCGATCGCACACGCGGTGGAGGGCGTCTACGCGCGGGATCGCAATCCGGTGACGTCGCTGATGGCCGTCGAAGGCGTGCGGGCGCTGCGCGATGCGCTGCCTGCGATCGTCTCGCGCCCCGACGATCTCGCCGCCCGATCCCGTGCGCTTTACGGATCGTGGCTGTGCGGCTCGGTGCTCGGCACGGTCGGCATGTCCTTGCATCACAAACTCTGCCACACGCTGGGCGGCAGCTTCGATCTGCCTCACGCGGAAACGCACGCCATCGTACTGGCGCATTCCGCGGCCTATAACGCCAATGCGGCGGCGCAGGAACTTCAGCCGCTTGCGCAACTGTTCGGTGGATCGATCGGCGGCGGCCTCTACGACTTCGCGCGCTCGCTTGGCGCGCCGCTTGCCCTGCGCGATCTCGGGCTGACATCCGCGCAACTCGACGCAGCCGCCGACCTCGCGGTGCGCAACCCGTACTGGAATCCGCGGCCTGTCGAGCGCGACGCCGTGCGTGCGTTGCTGCAGCGCGCGTGGGACGGCACGCGGCCGGAATAATGGCTCGTCAACATATTAAAAGGAATGCTAAACATGTCCCAGTTCTTTACCGAAGCCAGTTCGGAGCACGCCGTGAATGCACGCATGGGCGTGGAGGTCGACGCGCGCCTGAAGACGGTCATGGCCTCGCTCGTCAAGCATCTCCACGCCTTTATCAAGGACGTTCATCTCACGCAGGACGAGTGGGAAAGCGCCATCGAATTCCTGACGCGCACCGGACAGATTTGCGGCAACGAGCGCCAGGAGTTCATTCTGCTGAGCGATACGCTGGGTGTGTCGATGCTCGTCGATGCGATCAACCATCGTCGCCCTGATGGCGCGACCGAAAATACCGTGCTCGGTCCGTTTCATGTGGCCGAGTCGCCGCAGCGCGAGATGGGCGCATGCATCACGCTCGATGGCAAAGGCGAAAGCTGCATGTTCGAAGGGCGCGTGCTCGATCTTCAGGGCAATCCGGTGGCCGGTACGCGGCTCGATGTCTGGTCCGATAACCCGGAGGGTTTCTACGACGTTCAGCAGCCCGGCGTTCAGCCGAAATGGAACAATCGCGGCATCTTCACGACGGGCGCCGATGGCGCATACCGTTTTGTCGGCATTAAGCCGGTGTCGTATCCGATTCCCGACGATGGCCCGGTCGGCAAGATGCTGGCGGCGCTCGGGCGGCATCCGTACCGGCCCGCGCATATGCATTTCATTGTGACTGCGCCCGGTTTCGAGAAGATCGTCACGCACACCTTCGTGGGCGACGACGCCTATCTGAAATCCGATGCGGTATTTGGCGTCAAGGAGACGCTCGTTGCGCCGTTCGAACGCGTGAACGACGGCAGCACGCGCTGGCGGTCGACATTCGATTTCGTGCTGACGCCGGAGTGAATAAGGCGTTGAGTTTGCCGACTCGATTGCAAAGTGCTTAATAAGTCATCCAATTTACTTATTGAATGGGTGACGAAAAGCGCTATCCGCGCAAGGTGTGGATGGCGCGTTAGCGCGTTCGTCGTTTGCATAACCTGCCGTTTACCCTCGATAGTCCCGCTCACGCGCGTTTCCTATGTTGTGCAAGCTGGCCGTGAAACCGGCCGGCGAACCCACAACGGTCGAACAGGAACGACAATGAACGGCAGCGCAGGCGCTCGCGACAATGGCTACGGAAAGAGTGCAGTGAACGCCGCTGGCGGTTGGCCGAATACGGCCGCGATGCTGTCCAGCGGAATCGCGGCGGGCCTCACGGGCGCGATCTGCATCTGGATTTACGAAGCGGTGGTCTGGGTTGGCGTGCAGCATCTATTGACGCTCGGCGGCATCCCCAGCAACGCCACGGGCCTCGTGTTCGGCAAGCATGTCCAGCAGAGTCTGGGCATTGGCGCTTATGTGCTCGGCACGATTATTCACTTCGCGTTCGCCGCCGCGTGGGGCGTGCTGTTCGCACTCGTCTGGCCGTATTTCCAGCGTCGCGGCTACGAGGCGACATTCATTGCGTTGTTCTACGCGATCCTTGCCTGGATCGCCATGCACGTGGCGATTTCCATCGCGTCGGACAATCATCCGAATTACTTCGATCCCAATGTCGTTATCGGCGGATTCATGTCGCATTTCTGCTTCACGGTGCCGCTGGCGCTCGTGGTGAAGCGCCGATACGCCGCGCTGCGAGCATCGCAACGATAGGGCGCTGCGCTGCGCCGTCATGCGCGCCTGTCTACGCGGATGGCGGTTTGTTCTGCAGGCTCGCCGCTCGCAGGAAATCGAAATCCACGCCTTCGTCGGCTTGCGTGACGCTCTGCAGAAAGAGCTTGCGGTAACCGCGCTCGGCTGTGGGGCGCGCGATCGGCGTCTGTGCTGCACGCTGCTGTAGTTCGTCGTCGGAGACGAGCAGCGTGACCTCGCGATTGCGGACGCTCAGGCGAATGCGGTCGCCATTTCGAACATAAGCCAGCGTGCCGCCCGCAGCGGCTTCGGGCGTCACGTGAAGGACGATCGTGCCGAACGCGGTGCCGCTCATGCGGCCGTCGGAAATGCGCACCATGTCTTTCACGCCGGCCCGCGCGAGCTTGCGGGGAATCGGGAGGTAGCCCGCTTCGGGCATGCCGGGCGCACCCAGCGGACCGATGTTCTTGAGGACGAGCACGTCGTCGGCGTTCACGTCGAGCGCTTCATCGTCGATGCGCTGCATGAGGTCTTCGACCGTCTCGAACACCACGGCGCGTCCCTCGTGCTCCATCAATCGCGCGTCGGCGGCCGACTGCTTGATGATGGCGCCGCCCGGCGCGAGATTGCCGCGCAAAACGGCCAGGCCGCCTTGCGGATAAACCGGCTGCGAAAACGCACGCACGACCGTTTGCGCGAAGCCTGGGCCGCTCGCCTCGATCTGCTCGCCGAGCGTGAGACCGCTGACCGTCATCGCATCGAGATGCAGCAGCGGCTTCAACTCGCGCAGCAGCGTGGCGACGCCGCCGGCGTGATGGAAATCTTCCATGTAGTGCTGGCCGGTCGGTTTGAGGTCGAGCAGCACGGGCGTTTCCTTGCCCATCCGGTCGAGCGCGTCGAGATTGATCTTGTGACCGACTCGCCCGGCGATCGCGCTCAGATGCACGATGGCGTTGGTCGAGCCGCCGATCGCCAGCAGCACGCGCATCGCGTTGTCGAAGGCGTGAGGCGTGAGAATCCGGTCGATGCCCAGCCGCGATTTGGCGAGCTTCACGGCGGTTGTGCCGGTTTGCTCCGCCACACGGATACGATCGGCCGTGACCGCGGGCGGTGACGCACCGCCGGGAACCGTCATGCCGAGCGCTTCGGCAATACAGGCCATCGTGCTCGCGGTCCCCATGACGGAGCACGTTCCCACGCTCGCCACGAGCTGGTTGTTGACGTCGTCGATCTCGTCCTGATCGATTTCATTCGCGCGGAACCTGGCCCAGTAGCGACGGCAATCCGTACACGCGCCCACGCGTTCGCCGCGATGCGAACCCGTGAGCATCGCGCCGGTGACGAGCTGAATGGCGGGCAGACCGGCCGAGGCCGCGCCCATCAATTGCGCGGGCACCGTCTTGTCGCAACCGCCGATCAGCACGACGGCGTCCATCGGTTGTGCGCGAATCATTTCTTCCGTGTCCATCGACATCAGATTGCGCAGATACATCGACGTGGGCGACGCGAAGCTTTCGTGAATCGAAATGGTCGGAAAGTCGATCGGCAAACCGCCCGCGAGCATGACGCCGCGCTTCACGGCTTCGATCAGTTGCGGCATGTTCGCGTGGCAGGCGTTATAGCCGCTGCCGGTGTTGACGATGCCGATCACCGGACGTTCGAGCGCCTCGTCCGTGTAACCCGCTCCTTTGATGAACGCTTTGCGAAGGAACAGCGAAAACCCCTGATCGCCGTAAGAGGTCAACCCGCGCGTCATGCCCGTTGCTTCAGCGGGGTGGTGCGGGGCGTCTTTCTTGTCAGCCATGGCGTTCTCCGGAAGGTGTGCTGGCTTGTTTTGGCTATGCCGTTCGATCGCGCGACGACGTCGGTTTGCTGCCAGCGTACACCGCTTGCCGATTCGGCCACTCCGGGCGGAACGCGCGCCGGACTGCGAGGAGATCGCGCGTCTGAACACCACGCGCGACGCCGCCTCGAAGCACGCCAGATTAAATAGTGCCGCATCGGATTCCGCCGCCGCGAGCCCGCCCGTCAAGGCTTCCCGCGACCCGAAAACGCCCGATCTTCCTGACATCCACGAAACACGCCGTAATTTTCCGTGCGATGTAAATGAGAATGCTTCTCATGTATATTCACCAACCTTAATGATTCTGTCGGCTTGTGCGACGAAAAAGTAAGCCAATCAATAGGGGAAGATGGTGTTTCAGCGAAGAATTCTGGCGATTTTGATTCCACTGGCGCTCGCGGAACTCACGGGCGCGCAAGGGGCGCAGGCCCAAACGGCCCCGTCGGCGGCTGCCGCGGCTGCGGCCTCGGACGCTGCATCGAGCGGGAAAACTGCGAAGACCGCGACATCGCGCGCGGAAAGCCAGTTGAACGTCATGTCGGTGACGGCGAACCGCATCGGCAAGACGGACCCGACCAGATCGGCGGCGACGGTGTCGGTCATCACGTCCGACGACATGGAGGAGAACAACGCCAAGGACATCAAGGACGCGCTGAAATACGAGCCGGGCGTGGCCGTCAATCGCCAGGCCTATCGCCCGAGCGGCATCGGCAGCTCGACGGGCCGCGCCGGTAACGATGGCATCAACATTCGCGGTCTCGAAGGCAATCAGGTCCTGCTGCTCGAAGACGGCATTCCGCTGCCGCAATCGTTCTCCTTCGGCTCCGGCTCGGCAGGTCGCGGCGACTATCTGAACACGGACCTGTACGAACGCGTCGAAGTGTTGCGCGGCCCCGCGTCCGTGCTGTACGGCAGCGACGGCCTGACCGGCGCGGTGAACTTCGTGACGAAGGATCCCGCCGACTTGCTGAGCATCTACGGCAAGAAAACATATTTCTCCGTGCGCTCGGACTATGACTCGAGCGATCGCAGCTGGGGTGGCACTGCGACCACGGCGTTTAGCACTGCGAATGGCGCGGTGCAGGGTTTGCTGATGCTCTCGGGCCGTCACGGCCACGAACTGGACAATCACGGCAGCACCGGCGGCACGGGCGCGAATCGCGACGAAGCCGATCCGGCGACGTACAACAACCGCTCGGCATTGGCGAAACTCGTCTTCAGGCTCTCGGCGACCGACAAGCTCAAGCTGACCGCCGAAACGCTCAACAATTCCAATGAAGTCGACAGTCTGTACGAGATTGGCAATTACACCGCCAATACCACCTCGTACAACACGACCAACAACGTGACGAGCAATCGCGTGAAGCTCGAATGGGATCACGACGACGAAACGAATCGCTGGGTGCAGCACGTCAAGAGCTCGGTGTTCTACCGCAACGCGGCGACCGACCAGTCGCTGCTGATCGGCGAGACGACGACCGATGTCACGCGCTACAACCACTATGGCGAGAGCATCGTCGGTGGCAATAGCGTGGCCGAAAGTTCGTTCAAGACCGGTCCGTTCTCGCACAAGCTCGTGTACGGTTTCGACCTCAGCGTGTCGCAATACAGCACCGATTCGAACGGCAATACGGTCGATACGACCTCCGGGTATCTGGAGAATTTCCCGAAGACGCAAACGCTCAATCTGGGCGCGTACATGCAGGACAGCATCAGCTGGAACAAGCTGACTTTCGTGCCGGGCCTGCGCTTCGACTACTACCACATGACGCCCGATGCCGACAGCACCTATACGTCGGCCGCGAGCGCGTCGACGCAGCCGCTGTCCAATTCGAGCGGCAATGCGCTCTCGCCGCGCCTCGCGTTCCTGTATGAAATCAGCCCGGCGCTCGTGCCGTATGTGCAATACGCACGCGGCTTCCGCGCGCCGTCGGCCAATCAGGTCAACAGCTATTACGGCGGCGGCGTGGCGGCCTCGCTGTATCACACCTATTACGAGCAGGTCGGCAATCCGAATCTGAAGCCGGAAACCAGCAACTCGTTCGAAGCGGGTATGCGCGGCAAGCTCGCATTCGGCACGAATCGCGTGGCGTACAGCGCGTCGGCATTCTATGGCCGCTACAAGAACTTCATCGACTCGGAAGTGGTGGGCGGCAGCATTACTTCGGCGAGCGATCCGGAGAAGTTCCAGTACATCAATTTCAGCAAGGCGACCATCAAGGGCGTCGAAGCGAAATTCGACTGGTTCGCGGGCGAGTCGGTCGAGGTCAAGGGCGGCGTGGCCTATATCGACGGCAGCGAGCAGAACACCGACGGCACGAGCAGCGGGATCATGTCGGTTCCGCCGCTGGCCGCGGTGCTGGGGATCAAATACCGCGCGGACGATCGCTGGTTCGTGGGCGCCGACGTGACCTACAACTCGCGCCGCAACACCAGCGACGTGAATACGTCGAGCACGAAGTATTTCTCGACGCCGTCGTACACGATCGTCGATCTGCATGCGGGCTACAAGATCACGCAGCACGTGAGCCTGACGGCCGGCATCAACAATCTGTTCAATCGCAAGTACTGGCGCTGGAGCGACGTGCGAGACCTGTCGGGATCCTCGAGCTACGCGACGCTTAACGCCTATACGGCACCCGGACGAAACTTCAACGTCGGCATGAAGATCGACTTCTGAAACTCGTCCCTCACATACGAAGGATCGTTATGACTCAAACTAATTTTTCGGATTCCGAAGCATGTGCGCAATGGCGGGAATCTTATCTCGCGCACAAGACGGCGAACAAGCTGCGTCAGCGCGATGCCGCCGCGGCGATGCAGGTCAGTGAAGCGCAGGCGGTGGCGGCTTTTGTCGGCGTCAACGTCGTGCGTTTGAAGCCTGATTTCATGGGGTTGATCGCGCAAATGCCGCGACTGGGCGCCGTGATGACGTTGACCCGCAACGAAACGGCCGTGCACGAAAAAGACGGCGTATTCGAAAAGGTGAGCGCGGAGGGCCATGTCGGCCTCGTGCTCGGCGCGGATATCGATCTGCGTGTTTTTCATCGGCGCTGGGCCTTTGCGTTCGCGGTTCGCGAAGCGTCGGCCAATGGCGAGATGAAAAGCTTCCAGTTCTACGATGCGCAAGGCGAAGCCGTATTCAAGGTGTTTTTGCGCGCCCATAGCGATCACGCGGCATTCGACGCGATCGTGGCGGAATGGACCGACGCCGGGCAGTCGGCGGTGCTCGCCTTGCAGCCCGCGGAACCCGCACCGTCGCCGCGCGCCGATGACGCCATCGATCGCGCCGGATTCCACGCCGCGTGGGCCGAGATGAAAGACACGCACGAGTTTTTCCCGTTGCTGCGCAAGTTCGGCCTGACGCGCACGCAGGCGCTGCGGCTCGCCGAACCGCGCTACGTGACGCGACTCGCCGATGACGTGATCGAGACGCTGCTGGTCGAGGCCGCGCGCGAGCAGGTGCCCATCATGGTGTTCGTGGGCAACGCCGGCATGATCCAGATTCATACCGGGCCCGTGACGAACATCCGCACCATGGGCGAGTGGGTCAACGTGCTCGACGAACGTTTCAATCTGCATTTGCGCAACGATCTCGTTGCGAGCGCGTGGCTCGTGCGCAAGCCGACCGACGACGGCATCGTGACGTCAGTGGAACTGTTCGACGCGCAAGGCGAGAACATCGCCATGCTGTTTGGCGCGCGCAAACCGGGCGCGCCTGAATTGGCGGCGTGGCGTGAACTGGCCGGCGCGTTGCAATCGCATGCGCAATTGAGCGCGGCCTGAGGCGGCAACGTCTCGTTGCACGCCGACGTGCTGACACCTTGAAACTTTCCGGCCACGGGCCGGAGTTAGGGAAACCGGGGAGGGCATGCCGTTGCGGATGCCGCTTTCCCGGTATTGACACTATGGGAAAAATTGAGCCGGTTGGTTCGAAGTACTTTGCTCACCGTGATTCCGTCGTCAAGTACATGAACGAGATGGGCGTTCGTGTCACGCCGACGCGAATTGGCGTTCTGACAACGATGTTTGAAATCGAGCGCGGCGTGAAAGCCGACGAGATTTATAAATTCGCGCTCAGAAAGAAAATCGGCTTGAGCAAGGCGTCGATTTATCGCGCGCTCGTCGATTTCGAAAGCGCAGGTATCGTGTCGAGACAATGGGCGGCCGGCAATACCGGCGCGCGAGCGACGTTCTTCCTTCAATGCCCGTACGAAGCCGAAAAGATGCACTCGATTTCGTGCAGGAAATGCGGGCGGCGCGTGCGTTTCAAGAATCCGGGTTTTCTCGACGCGGTGAAAGCGGCGTCGCAGGTCGATATGTTTGGCTCGCTGGAGCAGACCGTCAACATTCTGATTGTCTGCGGGACGTGCGAGTGAAGGGCGGCGCGAATTAAAGCGAGTGGCGAATCCGGTTATTCGCCGCCCTTTAACGCTCGAAGCCTCAAGCCTTTCTGACAAACTCCGTCTTCAGGCTCATCGCGCCGAAACCGTCGATCTTGCAATCGATATCGTGATCGCTATCCACGAGGCGGATATTCTTGACCTTGGTGCCCATCTTGATCACGCCGCCCGAGCCTTTGAGCTTCAGGTCCTTGATGACCGTGACGGTATCGCCGTCCTGCAGCACATTGCCCGCCGAATCGCGATAAACCTTCGCGGTTTCCGCGGGCGCGCCCGCTTCTCCCGACCATTCATGCGCGCATTCGGGGCAGATGAACATGCCCGCGTCTTCGTAGGTGAACGCGGAACTGCATTTCGGGCAGGGCGGCAAAGTGCTCATGGGGAATCCTTGGTGCGTGGGCTGACAACGGCAGCGGACAACGGAAGCAGACAACGAAAGCGCGCAAGTATAGCGCGCTCGCCAACGCGCTCCGTCCGAAGCGGGCGTCTTAAAAAATCGAGCGGCCGATGCGCGTCGTCAGCCATTCGAGCGCCAGCGAGCCGACCGCCGAGTTGCCCGTCGCGTCGAGTCCCGGCGACCACACGCAGACGGCGAACTCGCCCGGCAGCACCGCGACGATGCCGCCGCCCACGCCGCTTTTCGCGGGCAGGCCCACGCGGTAGACGAAATCGCCGGCGGCGTCGTACGTGCCGCAGGTCAGCATCAGCGCCGAAAGCCGCTTGGCCGAACTCGCGTCGAGCACGCTTTCGCCGCTCGCGGGCGACACGCCGCCGTTGGCGAGAAAGAGCGCCGCGCGCGCGAGTTCCACGCAGCTCATCTCGATCGCGCATTGTCGGCAATAAGCGTCGATGACCGTATCGGCGGGCATTTCCAGGTTGCCGAAACTGGCGATGAAATGCGCCATCGCGCGATTGCGTTCGGCGTGCGCGAGTTCGGATTGCGCGACGCGCAAATCGTAGCCGATGCCCGCTTCGCCCGAGAGTCGCCGCACGAAATCGACGAGCGCGGTTTCGGCCTGCACGAAGCGGCGGCAGAGCACGTCGGTGACCACGAGCGCGCCCGCGTTGATGAACGGATTGCGCGGCTTGCCCGCTTCGAATTCCAGCTGCACGAGCGAGTTGAACGCGGTGCCCGACGGCTCGCGGCCCACGCGTTCCCAGAGCGCGTCGCCGAGCAGCTGAAACGCCAGCGTGCAGGCGAACAGCTTCGAAATGCTCTGGATGGAGAAGCGCACGTCGGCGTCGCCGGTGCGATAAACCTGGCCGTCGACGGTGACGATCGCCATGCCGAAGTGATCGGCGCGGACCTTGGCGAGTTCGGGGATGTAATCGGCGACGCGGCCCGAGCCGAGATGCGGTTGCAGGTCGCGGCGGATCGCGTCGAGGATGGGCGTGTAGTTCATGGACATCGCGGGCAAGGGCGAGGAGCAGGGGGCGAAGGGCGGCGCGGTGTCCGCCGCCATCCCGGCGATTGTAGCGGCTCCGCCGCGGTTGGCCGCTTCGTTCTTGCGTGGCGCGCGCTTGCCCGAATTAGCCCGGTTCGTCCGGCTTGCCCGATTCGCGCGCGACGATGCGCCTGCGGCTTTACGCCGCGTCGGCCTTCATCTCGCGCAGATGCTTGTAGACGGTCGCGCGCCCCATGCCCAGCACCTTGGCCACGTAATTCGCCGAACTCTTGCCCTTGAACGCGCCCTCGGCATGCAGCGCCTCGACCAGTTCACGCCGATGCTCGCGCGTGAGCGAGTTGAGCGCCACCTGACGCTCGCGCAGCCAGCCGTGCAGGAAGGTGTTGATGCGCTCCTGCCAGTCGTCCTTGAACAGCTCCTCGGGTTGCGCGATCACGCCCGCGCCGCGCAGGAACAGATCGAGCGTCGCCTGCATGTCCTCGAACGCCGCGATGTTGAGGTTGATGCACATGACGCCCGCCGCGCGGCCGTCGTCGTCGAACAGCGCGGTGCTCACGCAGCGCATGCGCCGGCCGTCCCAGTTCACTTTCTCGTACGGCCCGAGCAGCTTGTTGCGGGTGGTTTCCTCGATGTCCTCGAGCGCGGAATCGTCGCCGATCTCGCGCTTCGAGAGATTGTTCGACAGATACGCCACGGTCTGGTCCGCGAGGTCGTGGATCACGACTTCGGCGAACGGAAAGAACAGCGTCGTGATGCTGTCCGCGACGTGCGCGTAGCGCTCGAGCAGACGCGCGCGCGTGTCCGGAAGGCGGGGCGCGGCGGTTTTCGCGGGTGCTTTTTTCGGCATCGGAGCGGACCTGTGGGCGACGTATGGGTGGCGCGGTGTGGCGCGATTGCGGAGGACGTCGATGATACTGCTTATCGCGCCGCGTGCAGATGCGCGTAGAGCGCGTACGCCACGGCGATGTCTTCGAGGCCGAGGCCGATCGAGCGGAAAAACGCGTGGCGCGCGTAGTTCGGGCGCGGACAGGCGTCGTTGGCGAGATCGGCGAGATCGCCCACGATCGCGTCCGGCGACCAGCCGTGCTCGCGCGCGGCGATCGTCATCTCGCCCGCGCTGTGCGGCGTGGTGCGGCGATAGTCGCAAAAGACGTCGAGCGTGGGCAGCGCGGCCGGATCGATTTCGTGCGCCTGCGCGACGTTCGTGCTGATCGAGGTGATGAGCGCGGGTTTCGTCAGCGTGTCGAGCGCGAGCACCGGCTTGCCCGACGAGGTGCAGAGCATGATCACGTCGGCGTCGGCGACGCAGGCTTGCGCCGAGCTTTCGACGCTCACGCGCGCGTCGGTCGCGCGCACCTGCTCGGCGCGCGCGGCGTCGCCCGCGAGCGATGGCGAAAACACGCGGATGCTCTCCCACGCGCGCAGCGGCGCGGCGTGGCGGATATGCGCGAGCGCCACCGCGCCCGCGCCGATCACGGCGAGCCGGCGCGCCTCGCGCGGCGCGAGCTGGTCGACGGCGAGCGCCGTGGTGCCCGCCGTGCGCTCGGTCGTCAGCAAACCGGCGTCGCACCACATGAGCGGCTGGCCGGTCTGCATCGACATCAGCGCGGTCCAGGCCGTGATGATGGGCGCGTTGCCGCTCGTGCCCGCGATGTACGGCGAGAGCTTCGCGCCGAACACGCCCGCTTCGGCGAGCACGCCCAGATAGGTGATGAAGTCGCCGGCCTGCTGCGGAAACAGCGCGAGCGTCTGCGGCGGCTGCACGGCTTCGCCGCGTCCGAGCGAGGCGAACAGGCGCGCGAGCACGCCGCGCACGTCGAGGTGCGGCAGCGCGGCGCGCACCGTGGCGGCGTCGGCGATAAAGGGCGCGGCGGCGTGGGAAAGCGGCGAATTTGTCGTACCGGACATGCTGGATTCCTTCGAAATCTCGCGGCGGCGCGAGGATGTGGGGACGGGAAGGTGGTGGGAAAGTCGAGGTGGACTTTTTTGTCCATTCTAGACTTTATTTTGATTTTTCGTCTATATTCGTTCTGCGGACGCGCCGTGTGCGAGGCACCCTGCGCAGCGGCGCGCCGCCCGACCCATGAGACCAAGGATGACGACGATGAACACGAAGACGATTCGCTGCGCGCGCGCGGCGGGACTGGCCGGCCTGCTCGCCGCGGCGCTCGGCACGACCGCGCTGAGTTCGGGCGTGGCGCATGCGCAGGATCCGCAGACGCTGCGTTTCGGCGTGGAGGCGTCGTATCCGCCGTTCGAGAGCAAGGCGCCGTCGGGCCAGTTGCAGGGCTTCGACATCGACATCGGCAATGCCGTGTGCCAGCGCATGCAGGTGAAGTGCGTGTGGGTCGAGAACAGTTTCGACGGCCTGATCGCGGCGCTGGAGGCGCGCAAGTTCGACGTCATCAATTCGGCGATGAACATCACGGACAAGCGTCGTCAGCAGATCGACTTCACGCCGGCCGTCTACGTCATGCCGATCCAGATGGTCGCGAAGCGCGGCTCCGGTTTGCAGCCCACGCCCGCGAGCCTCAAGGGCAAGCAGATCGGCGTGCTGCAAGGCTCGACGCAGGAAGATTACGTGCGCAAGCACTGGGCGCCGCAGGGCGTGTCGATCGTCACGTACGAGAATCAGGACCAGATTTTCGCGGATCTCGCGGCGGGCCGTCTGGACGGCGCGGTCCAGGAAGTGCAGACTGCCACCGACGGTTTCCTCTCGAAGCCGCAAGGCAAGGACTACGATTTCGCGGGCGCGCCGCTCAAGGACCCGGCCACGCTGGGCGAGGGCACGGGCTTCGGTCTGCGCAAGAACGACGCGGCGCTCAAGGCCAAAGTGGTGGCGGCGCTCGATTCGCTGCGCAAGGACGGCACGCTCACGAAGCTGTCGATGAAGTATTTTGGCCGCGACATCGTCGCGAAGTAATTTTGAACGATACGGACTCCAGAGGAATCGCATGAGCAAGAGCGCGATCGTGCTCGGCGCGGGCATCGTCGGCGTGAGTGTGGCGTTGCATTTGCAGCAGCGCGGCGTGCGCGTGGCGCTGGTCGACCGGCGCGCGCCCGGCGAGGAAACGAGCCACGGCAACGCGGGGCTGATCGAGGCGTCGTCGGTCGTGCCGTATGGTTTTCCGCGCGACTGGCGCACGCTGCTGCGTCTCGTGCGCAACGACTCGACGGTGCTGCGCTACGACCTGCGCTCGATGCCCGCTTACGCGCGCTGGCTCGCGACCTTCTGGCGCGAGTCGTCGCCGGCGCGGCTGGCGGGCGCGGCGCGCGACATGCTGCCGCTGATCGAGCGCAGCGTCGCGGAGCATGAGGCCTTCGTCGCGCGCACCGATCTGCGCGCGCTCGTGCGGCCGATCGGCTGGCTCGAGGCGTATCGCTCGGCCGAGGCGTTCGAGCGCGAACGCGCGGCGGCGCAGCATGTGGCGGCCGATCATCATCTGCGTATCGAGACGTTCGACGCCGCCGGTTTGCGTGCGGCGGAGCCGTCGCTGGCGGCGGGTTATGCGGGCGCGATTCACTGGATCGATCCGGCCAGCGTCGCCGATCCGGGCGCGCTGGTGAAGGGCTACGCCGCGCTGTTCGAGCGCGAGGGCGGCGCGATCGTGAAGGGCGATGCGCGCACGTTGCGCGCGCAGGGCGGCGGCTGGTCCGTGCAGACCGACGACGGTCCGCTCGACGCGCAGCTCGCCGTGGTGGCGATGGGGCCGTGGTCCGATACGGTGACCGCGCCGCTTGGTTATCGCGTGCCGCTGATGGCCAAGCGCGGCTATCACATGCACTACGCGAGCGCGGCGCGCGCGCCGCTCACGCGGCCCGTGGTCGATATCGAAGGCGGTTATGTGGTCGCGCCGATGCGGCGCGGTCTGCGTCTCACGACCGGCGTCGAACTCGCCACGCGCGAGCGGCCGCCGAACTACGCGCAACTCGACGACGCGGAACGCAACGCGCGTCCCGTGTTCGGGCTGGGGCAACGTCTGGACGATACGCCGTGGATGGGCATGCGTCCGTGCACGCCCGACATGCGTCCGCTGCTCGGTCCCGCGCCGCGTCACGCGGGTCTGTGGTTCGCGTTCGGCCACAACCATCATGGCCTGACGCTCGGGCCGGTGTCGGGGCGCCTGCTCGCGGAACAGATAATGGGCGAGACGCCGTTTACGGATCCCGCGCCGTATTCGCCGGCGCGGTTTGGGTAATCGCGGCAGTGATTAGTGCGCGCCGGCCGCGCCGCCTCCACCGCCGCCTTTCGTCGATTTCGTGATCCAGATAAGCGGAATGATCGCGAGAAAAATAATCGCCGAGATATAGAAAATATCGTTCAGCCCCATCATCGCAGCCTGGGTCGTCAACTGAAAATCGAATAACGCGCGCGCCGACGGCTCGCTCAGATGCAGCACCTGCTGCGTCTGCTCGATCGATTGCCGGAACAGCGGATTGTCGATGCTCGCCTGTTCGGTGAGCCGTTCGTGATGCAGGATCGTACGGTTATTCCACGCGTTCGTCGAAATCGACGTGCCCACCGCGCCGCAAAACACGCGCACGAAATTCGACAGACCCGCCGCCGCCGGAATGCGTTGCGGCGGCTGCCCCGCGAGAATGATCGCCGTGAGCGGCACGAAGAACAGCGCCATCGGCACGCCTTGCAGCAGCGTCGGCAACACGAGGTGGAACGTGTCGATCTCGACTACGTAACGCGAGCGCATGAAAAACACCACCGCGAACAGCACGAACGCCGAAGTCGCGATCACGCGCGCATCCGATCGCGGCAAGATGCGGCCCACGACGGGCGAGAGCAACATCGCGAATATGCCGAGCGGCGCGGTCACGAGGCCCGCGTCGACGGAACGGTAATTCAGATACTCCTGCATCCATTGCGGCAAGAGCACGAGATTGCCGAAAAACACGCCGTACGCCACTGAAATCGCCACGGTGCCGCCGAGGAAATTACGTTGTCCGAATAATCGTAAGTCGACGATCGGATGTTCCTCGGTCAATTCCCAGACGAGAAAGAACGCAAAGCTGATCAGCGCGACGATCCCCAGCCCGACGATCACGGGCGAGGAAAACCAGTCGAGATCCTTGCCCTTGTCGAGCAGGATCTGCAGCGAGGCGACCCACGCGATCAACAGGCCGAGACCCACTATGTCGATGGGCGGCTTGCGCGTGGCCGACTCGCGCTGCCGGTAGATCGACCACGTGATCGAGGCGGCGAACAGGCCGACCGGAATGTTGATGTAGAAGATCCACGACCAGTTGTAGCTGTCGGTGATCCAGCCGCCGAGCGCGGGGCCCGCGATCGGGCCGACCGTGGTCGTCATCGCCCAGAAGGCGAGCGCGGTGGCGGATTTGTCGCGTGGCCATGAACCGAGCAGGATGGCCTGCGAGAGCGGAATCAGCGGACCGGCCACGGCGCCTTGCAGCACGCGCGCGACGAGCAGGAAGGGCAGCGTCGGCGCAATGCCGCAGAGCCACGAGGCAAGCACGAACGACAGAATCGACGCGACGAACAGGCGGATCTGGCCGAAGCGCTGCGTGAGCCAGCCGGTCAGAGGGATCGAGACCGCGTTGGCCGCCGCGAACACGGTGATGACCCACGTGCCTTCGTCGACGGACACGCCGAGGTCGCCGGAGATCGTCGGAATGGCGACGTTGGCGATCGAGGTGTCGAGCACGTTCATGAACGTGGCCAGCGCGACCGCGACGGTCGCGAGGATCAGCTTGCCGCCCTCTAGTGGCGGCGGGGGCGCGGGCGGCGCGCCCGGCGTGGTTGAGACGGCAGGCTGGTTCAAGCGTCTTCTCCGCGGATTCGGTTACGACTGGCTTTCGGCGTGCCGGCGTCTGACAGGCCGGATGACGCGCAAGGATAACCGCAATCGCAATACCCATGCCGCGCAGGGACTTTGGGCGCCTCTGCATTCCTGGACAAAAACACGCCGATACCCCGGTAAAACCCTGGTAGGCCGTTTTTTTGTTCACCTGCATCGTAAACGTATGTTGTCAACGACATACATTTATCGAAAGAGGAAACACAGTGACGGAGCAGGATCGCCCGGCGGCGGGCAGTACTTCGAACATCACGGCGCGCGCCATCGCGGCGGCGTACAAGGCGGGCGCGACCGATCCCGTCGAGGTCGCGAGCGAGGCGCTCGCGCGTGCGTCGCGTGCGGGCGCGGCGTTCATCAGCGTCGATGAAGCGGGCGCGCTCGATGCGGCGCGGGCCTCGGCGGCGCGCTGGCGCGCGGGTGCGCCACTGTCGGCGTTCGACGGCGTGCCGCTTGCCTGGAAGGATCTGTTCGACGTCGCGGGCAGCGTGACCACGGCGGCCGCGCAGATTTACCGCGAGCGCGCCGCCGCGACCGTGGATGCGCCGCTCGTGGCCGCGGCCCGGCGCGGCGGCGCGATCGCTATCGGCAAGACCAATCTCAGCGAGCTTGCGTACTCGGGGCTCGGCCTCAACCCGCATTTCGGCACGCCGGTGAATCCCGCGCTCGACGGCGAGCAAGGCGCGCGCGCGCCCGGCGGGTCGTCGTCCGGTTCGGCGGTCGCGGTCGCCACGGGCGTCGTGCCGCTCGCAATGGGCACCGACACGGCGGGCTCGATCCGCGTGCCCGCCGCCTTCAACGGCCTGACCGGCTATCGCGCCAGCACCGCGCGCTATCCGGGCGAGGGCGTGACCGGGCTGTCGCAGACCTGCGATACGTCCGGCCCGCTCGCGCACGACGTGACCGACTGCATCGACTTCGACGCGCTGTTGCGCGGCGCCGCGCGCGTCGCGCCGCTGCCGGATGTGCGCGGTCAGCGCTTCATTTACGACGAACGCAGCCTCGCGCGCTTCGGCGTGAGCGACGCCGTCGCGCGCAATCTCGACACCTTCGTGGCCCGCCTCGCGCGCGCCGGCGCGACGATCGACACGCGCACGCCCGCGAGTTTTCTCGCGGCCTGCGACGTGATTCGCGAGCTGGGCTGGATCGGCTCGCTCGAAGCGTTCGCGCGTTACCGCTCGCTGCTCGATTCGCCCGACGCGGTGCGGCTCGACGCGCGCGTGCGCACGCGGCTGGAAGCGAGCCGCAACGTGAGCGCCACGCGTCTGGCCGAACTGCACGCGCGCCGCGCGGACCTGCTGGCCGCGTTCGCGCAGGAACTCGGCGACGCCACGCTCGTGCTGCCCACGGTGCCGCACGTCGCGCCCGCGCTTGCGCCGCTCGAACGCGACGCCGATCTGTTCGCGCGCGTGAATCTCGCGACGCTCGCGCTCACCATGCCCGGCAGTTTTCTCGATACGCCCGCCGTCGCGCTGCCCAGCGGCCGCGACGACGCGGGGCTGCCCACCGGCGCGCAACTGTTGCGCGCGCAAAACGACGACGACCGTCTGCTTGCCGTGGCCGAAGCCGCGCAGGCGGTTTTTTCCTCGCAGCACTGAAAACAAGGAGCATTCGATATGGCAAAGGAAATCCTGATCGCATTCGGCATCGACGTGGACGCGGTCGCGGGCTGGCTCGGCTCGTACGGCGGCGAGGACTCACCCGACGACATCTCGCGCGGCCTGTTCGCGGGCGAAGTCGGCTCGATGCGCCTGCTCAAGCTGTTCGAGCGCGAAGGCATCAAGACGACGTGGTTCATCCCCGGCCACTCGATCGAAACGTTTCCCGAACAGATGAAAGCGGTCGCGGACGCAGGCCACGAAATCGGCATTCACGGCTACAGCCACGAAAACCCGATCGCGATGACGCCCGAACAGGAAGAGGCCGTGCTCGACCGCAGCATCGAACTCGTCACGCAACTCTCGGGCCGCCGTCCGACCGGCTACGTCGCGCCGTGGTGGGAATTCAGCCCGGTGTCGAACGCGCTGCTCGTGAAAAAAGGCATCAAGTACGACCACAGCCTGATGCACAACGACTTCCATCCGTATTACGTGCGCGTGGGCGATACGTGGACGAAGATCGACTACAGCAAGCATCCGGATACGTGGATGAAGCCGCTCGTGCGCGGCGAGGAAACCGATCTCGTCGAAGTCCCCGCGAACTGGTATCTCGACGATCTGCCGCCGATGATGTTCATCAAGAAGTCGCCGAACAGCCACGGTTTCGTGAATCCGCGCGACATCGAGCAGATGTGGCGCGACCAGTTCGACTGGGTGTATCGCGAGCACGATTACGCGGTGTTTCCGATCACGATCCATCCGGACGTGTCGGGCCGCCCGCAGGTGCTGTTGATGCTCGAACGCCTGATCGCGCATTTCAAGTCGCACGAAGGCGTGCGCTTTTGCACCTGCGATGAAATCGCCGACGATTTCCTGAAGCGCAATCCGCGCAATAAGGGCTGATTGTTTCGACCCGCGCGCGGCATGCGTCGCGCGCTTATACAACCATAACCTCCATGCCACACCTATCTGAAGGAGTGCGAACGATGCAAGAGAATCCGCTATCCGCCTCGGGCTTCAAACTCGAGAAGATCCTGCCGGGCGACGTGAAGCGGGCGACCGTCGTCGCGTTCTTCGCGTGGGTTTTCGCCGTCTACGATTTCATTCTGTTCGGCACGCTGTTGCCCGAGATCGGCCGTCATTACAACTGGGATGCCGCCGCGCAGGCCGAAATCGCGACGCTCGTGGCCGTCGGCACCGCGGTGATCGCGTTCGCGATCGGTCCGGTGCTCGACCGTCTCGGCCGTCGCGCGGGCCTGCTGTGGACCGTCGCGGGCGCGGCCGTGTGCTCGGGCCTGACCGTCGTGGGCGGCGCGATGGGGCAGGTGCCGCTGGTGCTGATCCGTTCGCTTTCGGGCCTCGGTTATGCCGAGGAAACCGTCAACGCGACCTATCTGAACGAACTCTACGCGGCGGCCAACGACCCGAAGCTCAACAAGCGCAAGGGCTTCATTTACAGCCTCGTGCAGGGCGGCTGGCCGATCGGGGCGCTGCTCGCTTCGGCGCTCACGGCGCTGCTGCTGCCGCGCATCGGCTGGCAAGGCTGCTTTATCTTCGCGACGTTTCCCGCCATCGTCATTTTCTTCATGACGCGCCGCCTCAAGGAAAGCCCGCAATTCCTGCTGCACAAGCAGATTCGCGTGCTGCGCGAAACCGGTCGTGACGGCGAGGCGCGCACGCTTGCGGGCGAACATCGCGTCGATTACGAGGAGCACAGCCGCGCGGGCATCGCGCAGGCGTTTCGCGGCAGCGCGCTGCGCGCCACGCTGGTGTTGGGCGGCGGCATTCTGCTGAACTGGTCGGCGATCCAGGTGTTCAGCGTGCTCGGCACCACGGTGCTCACGCGCGTGCACAACGTCTCGTTCGAAAGCTCGCTGCTGATTCTCGTGCTCTCTAATGTGATCGGTTATTGCGGTTATCTCACGCACGGCTGGATTGGCGATCGCATCGGCCGCCGCAATACGCTCGCCATCGGCTGGATGCTCGGCGGTCTCGCTTTCGCGGCCATGCTGCTGGGACCGAGCAGCACGGGCATGGTCGTCGCGCTCTACAGCCTCGGCCTGTTCTTTCTGATCGGTCCGTATTCGGCGGCGCTGTTTTTCATCGGCGAAAGCTATCCGACGGCGATTCGCGGCACGGGCAGCTCGATCGTGCACGCGATGGGTCCGATCGGCGCGATTCTCGCGGGCATCGGCGTGACCACGCTGCTCAATCAAGGCAGCGACTGGTTGCATGCCGCGCTCTGGTTCGGCGCGCTGCCGTGCTTTCTTTCCGGCCTGCTCGTGCTGTTCGCGAAGCACGTGACGCCGGACGGCGTGCAGTAACGCCACCCCCCATTCAAGGAGAGTCAAACGTGAAAGTCGCACTCGTTACCGGCGCCGCGAGCGGCATTGGCCAGGCGCTCGCCGTCGCTTACGCACAGGCCGGCGTGGCCGTCGTCGGCGGCTATTTTCCGGGCGATCCGCACGACCCGCAGGCCACGGCGCACGCGGTCGAAGCCGTGGGCGGACAGTGCCTGATGCAGCCGGTGAACGTGACCTCGGCGGAGGAGGTCGAGGCGTTCGCGCAAGTCGCGCTCGGGCGTTTCGGCCGCCTCGATTACGCGGTCGCCAACGCGGGCCTGCTGCGCGCCGCGCCGCTCACCGAGATGCGCGACGAGCAATGGCACGAGATGCTCGACGTCGATCTCACGGGCGTGATGCGCACGTTCCGCGCGGCCGCGCGTCATATGGCCGACGGCGGCGCGATGGTCGCGGTGTCGTCGATTGCGGGCGGCGTGTACGGCTGGGAAAACCACGTGCATTACGCGGCGGCGAAGGCGGGCGTGCCCGGTTTGTGCCGCGCCGTCGCGATGGAACTCGCGCCGCGCAACATCCGCTGCAACGCCGTGATTCCGGGGCTGATCGAGACGCCGCAATCGCTTGACGCGGTCAATTCGCTCGGACCTCAAGGTCTGCGCGAAGCCGCCGCCGGCATTCCGCTCAAGCGCGTGGGACGGCCCGACGAGATCGCGCGTCTCATTCGCTTCCTGACCAGCGACGACGCCTCGTACATCACGGGCCAGGCGATCGTCGCGGACGGCGGCCTCACGGTGCGCTGGCCGGGCTGACGCGCGTCGCGTCATTCGCGATACACGTGCAAACACGCACACGCAAGCACACACACGCAGGTAGAAGGACATCGACACCATGACTCAAGCGTTTTCACTCGACGGCCGCCGCGCGGTCGTCACCGGCGCGGCGAGCGGCATCGGCGCCGCGATTGCGCGTGCCTATGCGCAGGCCGGCGCGCGCCTCGTGCTCGCCGACCTCGACACCATGCGCCTCGAAGCGCAGGCCGACGCGTGCCGCGCGCTCGGCGCGCAGGTCGAAACCGTCACCGCCGACGTGGGGCAGGAGGCGTCCGCGAACGCGATCGTCGATCGCTGTATCGGCGCGTTCGGCGGCATCGACATTCTCGTCAACAATGCGGGCATGCTGACGCAGGCGCGCTGCGTGGATCTCACCACGCAGATGTGGGACGATATGATGCGCGTCGATCTGCGCAGCGTGTTTCTCTGCACGCGCCGTGCGCTGCCTGCGATGCTCGCGCAGAAGTGGGGCCGCGTGATCAATGTGGCCTCGCAACTGGGCATCAAGGGCGGCGCGGAGCTGTGCCATTACTCGGCGGCGAAGGCGGGCGTGATCGGCTTCACGAAGTCGCTCGCCATCGAGGTCGCGCCGCAGAACGTGCTGGTCAACGCCATCGCGCCGGGGCCGATCGAGACGCCGCTCGTCGACGGCATCAGCGCCGCGTGGAAGGAGGCGAAGTCGGCGGAATTGCCGTTGCGCCGCTTCGGCCGTGTGGAGGAAGTCGCGCCCGTGGCCGTGCTGCTCGCGTCCGATCCGGGCGGCAATCTGTTCGTGGGCCAGACGCTCGGCCCGAATTCCGGCGACGTGATGCCCTGATGGGCGAAGCGGCGATCGAGGCCACGAAAGCAGTACAAGCAAGGCAGTTCAAGCAAGGCAAGCGAGGTCAGGCAATGTGTGGAATGTGCGGCGTGCTCGGCGGCGGGCGTCATTGGTCGAATGCAACGGCGGGTGCGGAGGCGGGCGCTCGGCGGCATCGTTACGCGCAGGTTGCGCTGGCCAATCGCGTGCTGCGGCCGTTCCGGCTCACGCTCGCCGATTTTCATGGTCAGTCGTTCGTGCTCGCGTCGCCCACGGGCGCGCAGGAAATCGTCAGCGACTTCATGCAGGTCTGGCGCGCGGCCGAAAAAATGCTCGGGCGTCCGCTCGATCCGCTCGCGCTGTTCGACGACGCTGACGAGCGTGCCGCATGAGCCTCGCCTACGATGTGTTGCCCGTCACGCTCGTCACGGGTTTTCTCGGCAGCGGCAAATCCACCTTGATCGCCGACGCGCTCACGGGCGAACGCGCGCGCGATACGGCCGTGCTCGTCAACGAGTTCGGCGCGGTCGGGCTCGATCATCTGCTGATGGGCGAGGTCGGGCCGCAAACCGTGCTGCTCGACAACGGCTGCCTGTGCTGCGCGATGCGCGGCGAAATGAAAGAAGCGCTCGCGATGCTGTTCTCGCGGCGCGCGCGGGGCGAGACGCCGCCGTTTTCGCGCGTGATCGTCGAGACGACGGGGCTGGCCACGCCCGCGCCGATCATCGCGACGCTGCTCGGCGACGCCGTGCTCGCGAGCCACTACACGCTGGCGGCCACGCTCACCGTGGTCGACGCCGTGAACGCGCGCACGCAACGCGCCGCGCATCCCGAATGGCTCGCGCAGGTGAGCGCCGCCGACCGTTTTCTGGTGACGAAAACCGATCTCGCCGACGCCGCCGGTGTCGAGGCGCTGATCGGTGAATTGCAGGCGCTCAATCCTGCCGCGCAGGTGCATCTGCGCGATGCGCAAGCGCCGCATGCGCAGCTGGAGGACGTGCTGGGCGCGCCCGTTGCGGACCCGCTGCAGGCCGCCATGCACGCCGCGTCGCGCGTGGGCGGGGCGACGCGCGCGTTGCGTCTCGCAGGCGTCGTGCGCGCGGAGTCGGCAGAAAGCCCTGAAGCAAACCCTGAAGCAAACCCCACCGCGCACGAAGCCGAACTCGCGCGCATCGAAGCGTTCTGCGCGCGTTTCGACGAACCGCTCGACTGGGCCGTGTTCACGCTCTGGCTCACGATGCTGCTCAACCGTCACGGCGAACGCATCCTGCGCGTGAAGGGCGTGCTCGCGCTCGAGGGCAGCGATCTGCCCGTGGTGCTGCATGCCGTGCATCACCTCGTGCATCCGGTCCTGCATCTCGACGCGTGGCCCGACGCCGAGCGTTCGACGCGCCTCGTCTTCATCACCGACGGTCTCTCGCAAGACGCTATCATGGCGTCTTACCGGCGCTTTCATGCGCATCTACATCACGCCGACGTCCCGACTTGAATCCCGTCACTTCCCGCACTGCCAGATCGGGCGCCCATCCGGCCAACGCGAACGCCGCGGCGCCGCGCGCGCCCGCCGTGCATCCCTCGAAGGTCGAACTGCGCGTGCTCGGCACGTCGGTGACGCTGCGCGAGCATATCCGCAAGCGCGCCGAACAGGACCTCGGCATCAAGCTGCGCTTCATCGTCGAAGATGGACTCGACGTGCAGCGTCACGGCGTTATGCATCCCGAGCGCTATGAAATCTACGACCAGTGGATTCACAGCATCGATTGCCTGTGGCCCGCGCATGCGCTGCAACCGATCGACACGACACGCATCGCGCGCTGGAACGAAGTGAACGGGCTGGCGCGCACGGGACGTATCGACGTGCCGCCGGGTTCGAGCGCTGCCGCCGCGGGCACGACCGCCACGATATGCAACGCGGGCAGCGTGCCCGCCGACCGCCTCTTCGTGCAGCCCGACAACTCGCTCTCGCGCGAGCCGAGCGAGCGCATCAGCATGTTGCCGCTCACGCACAACGCCGACAGCTTCGTCTATCTCGAAGACGCATTGCCGCCTTCGCTGCGCAACGGGGAGGAAAGCTGGGCGTGGCTGCTCGCGCCCGAACTGGCGGGTCGCGTCGCCTTGCAAGCCGACGCGGCGATCGGCGCGATCGACGCCGCGCTCGCCGTGGAGGCCAGCGGGCTCATGCGTTTCGAGAACATCGGCAATCTGAGCATCGAGGAAATCGACGCGCTGATCGGCGTGCTCGTCGACTACAAGCGGCGCGGCCATTTCGCCGGTTTCTGGTCGACCTTTGCCGAGGCCGCGGATCTGATGATCGCCAACAAGGTCGCGATCCAGAGCATCTGGTCGCCGGCCACGATCGAACTCGAACGCGCCGGATTGCACTTTCGCCTCGCGTGCCCGAAGGAAGGCTATCGCGCGTGGTTCGGCGGCATGTCGATCTCGCGCACCGCGCATGGCCGCGTGCTCGACGCCGCCTACGAGTACCTGAACTGGTGGCTCGACGGCTGGGCCGGCGCGACGATGGCGCGGCAGGGCTATTACATGTCGAATCCGGCGCGCGCGCGTGCGCAGCTCGACGACGCCGAGTGGGCATACTGGTACGATGGTGCCCCCGCGGCGGCGGAGCTGCCGGGGCCGACCACGCGTCATCTCGTGCGCATGGGGCAGCGCCGCGATGGCGGCGATTATCTGTCGCGCATGGGCCGCATTGCCGTGTGGAACTCGGTGATGGACGAGCACAATTATCTGGTGCGCCGGTGGACCGAATTCATGCGGTCGTGACGGCGCCAGCAAAGCAACGATGACGAAACGCTCACGCGCCACCCAGCCAGAGCACGCCCTCACACCAGCGGCGGACCTACCCGAAACCAACGCGGACAGCCGCCTGCGTTACCGGCTGATTCACGACCAGTTGAAGAGCGCGATCGCGCTCGGCAAGATCGCGCCCGGGCTCGTGCTGCTCGAAGGGCCGGTTGCGCGCATGTTCGGCACGAGCCGCGTGCCGGTGCGCAAAGCCTTCGAAATGCTGCATGCGGGCGGTCTGCTGCATACCTTCGACGGACGCGGCTATCTCGTCGCGCATTCCGACGGCAGCGTGCCCGAACCGCTGCGCGCGCCGCTTTCGGAAGCCGCGCTCGGTTTCGACGAACCGCCCGCGCCGCTCGACATTCCCTCGACCAGCGAACGCATCTACGACGCGCTCGAAGCGGCCATTTCGCTGGGCGTCGTGTTCGGGCATTTTCGTATCGACGAAACGCTCGCCGCGCAGCATTTCGGCGTGAGCCGCGGCGCGATCCGCGAGGCGCTGACGCGTTTGCGCGATGTGGGTCTCGTCGAGAAATCGGCGTATTCGCACTGGTTGTGCGGGCCGCTCACCGCGCGCGCGGTCGCGCAGGATTACGAACTGCGCCTGCTGCTCGAACCGGCCGCGTTGCTCGCGAGCGCGCCGTCGCTGCCGCGCGAGCGCATCGAAGCGGCGCTCGCGCGTCTGGCCGACGCCATCGCCGATCCGGATTCCGTCGACGCCGCCGCGCTGTATCGGCTCGAAACGGATCTGCACGTCGATTGCCTGCGCCATGCGCCGAACCGCAAACTGCTCGCGACGATCACCGGCGCGCATATGCCGCTGACGGTGAATCACGCCTTCTACGACGCGTTCAATCTGCATCCTGACAACGGCATGCTGATCGAACATCGCAGCGTGCTCGAAGCGTTGCGCGACGGCGAGTTCCAGCGCGCGTCGCAAGCGCTGGCCGTGCATCTCGAACGCGGCCAGAAACGCACGCTCCAACGTCTGAAGGTGCTGGCGGTGCTGCCCGAGCCCGCGCTGCCGCCGTATATGCAGCGGCTCGCATAAAACCCCTTGTTTTCAGGGGTGTTTGCCGAGTTCGCGGCGTAGACGATCGATATCGACTTCGGTCAGATAGCGGCGGATGTTCTGCCAGATCGCATGAAAACCGAAGCCGCCGTTGAGCAGTTCGTCGAGCGCGGCTTCGCGCGTCCAGTCCTGATAGACGATGCGATACAGCGCGCAGACGAGGCCGGTGCGATCGGCGCCGTGCTGGCAATGCACGAGGATCGGGCCGTCGCGTTCGGCGTGGCGCAGCACGCGCAGCGCGGCGAGCATGTCGCGATCGCGGATATTCCAGGTGTTGATCGGAATGCGCAGCGTGGCGATGCCGGAGCCCGCGAGAATGCGGCGATCCGAATGAAACGCGCGAAAGCTGATGACCTTGCGCACGCCAAGTTCCTGCAGATGCGCGACATCCTTGCGCGAAAGGCGCGCGCTGCGAAACAGCGAGGGCGTGAGGCGAAACAGGTTATGAACGGCCATAGAACGGGTCTTTCGAAGTGCGCCACCAGCCGCGCGACAACTGGAACAGCACGAGCGCGACGGCGCTCATGGTCCAGTAGTCGGTGGGCGCGGGGCCGAACCAGTGGACGTGCCACGGCACGAAGGCGGGTTTGAATCGCGCGAGTCCGAACGCCGGGTTCAGCACGAACCACAGAAAATCCTCGGTAATCCAGAACACCATGATGCAGGCGATCAGGCGAGCTTCGATGCGCCACGACCAGCGCGCGCTGAAGATCGGCGGCAGATGGAAGAACAGCGCCACGAACGGAAAGACCCACGCGTGATAGCCGGTCATCGGGCGGCCGCCCCAGAATATGTCCTGCAGCCAGCTCTTTTCGATGCGCCACGTCGGCAGATTCGCCGCCCAGCCCGCGCTGCCTTCGATCTGGATTTCGACGTTGGCGAAAAAGAACGCGAGCAGCATGACCCACGCGACCAGCACGACGGTGCGGCGCGCGGGCACGAATCGCGCGAGCGTCATGCCGCGGCCCCGCTGCCGGTGCCGGTCACGAGGTCGAGCACCGTGCGCGCGGCGAGCGGACGTCCGAGCGGCACGCTGCGCTGACGCATCGCGTCGAGCTTCGCGGGATCGTGCAGCAAGGTGTGCACGCGATAAGCGAGGGCGTCGTCGTCGATGGCCTTGAGCGCCACGCCTTGTTCGAGCAGGAAGTCGGCGTTGCGCTCTTCCTGGCCGGGAATCGGCGAATTCAGCAGCATCGGCAGATTCATCGCGAGACATTCGGAGGTCGTCAGGCCACCGGGCTTCGTGATGACGAGGTCCGAGCAGGCCATCAGGCGTTCCACTTCGCGCGTGAAGCCGTGCGGAAACAGGCGGCCCGGATGCGCCTTCGCCTGTTCTTCGAGCGCGGCCAGCAGGTCGCGGTTGCGGCCCGCGAGCGCGATCAGCTGGAAGTCGCCGTCCATGTCGAGCAGACGCGTGGCGAGCTGATCCATCGGCCCGAGTCCCGCGCCGCCCGACATCATCAGCAAGGTGCGGCGCTTCGGATCGAGGCCGAGCGAGGCCGCGCATTCGGCGCGGTCGAGCGGCTGGCTGAACGCCGGCATCACGGGAATGCCGGTCACGTGGATCGCGTCCGGCGGCAGCCCGCGCGTGCGCATGCGCCACGCCACTTCGTCGTTGGCCGCGAAATAGCCGCTCAGATGCGGGACGACCCAGAGCGTGTGCAGATCGAAATCGGTGACCTGCACCCAGACCGGCACGTCGAGACGCGTCTTGCGGATCTCGCGCGAGAGCAGTTCGGCGGGCAGAAAATGCGTGCAGACGATAGCGTCCGGCTGCCATTGCTCGATTTCGGCGAACAGCGAGCGGCAGTTCAGGCGCTCGACGGCGCGGCGCAGTTTCTGCGAGAGCGCGGCCGGATCGGTGCGATCCGTCTTCTGGTAGAGATAGCTCCAGATGGCGGGCTGCGAGCGCACCAGCGCGAGATAGAGGTCGGTGTAGATCTTGCGGAACGTGGACGGCACGAAGTCCATGACGTCGAGATGCAGCGCTTCGATACCGGCCGGATGCGTCGCGGCGTAAGCGCTGATCGCTTCGGCCGCGCGCGTATGGCCGGCACCGGCGCTGACGCTCAGCACCAGCAGTTTCTTCACGGGTCGCTTCATTTCACGCAGGTCGTGCATTTCATGTTTTCCAGGCAGGGACGGACGGCGGGCCGGGCGCGCCGGTGGGCGCATCGGCGGCCTCGCCCGTGAACAGACTGCGGATCAGGTTGAACATCGACAGGAACGGGCGGATCGTCACGGGCTGTGCATCGGGATTCGCGCCGAGGCGCACGCGGTAAACGAGCCACGCGGGCACTTCGCGCCAGCTCGAATAGAGATCGCGCACGTGGAAGGTGCGCGGATAGACGCCGTAGACCGCGAACGCGTCGCCGCCGGCGCGCGCGACGGCGAGCCGGGCGCGCGGCAGGTGGTAGTACTGGCTGACCAGCGTGACCGAGCCGAGATGTCGTTCGCGCATATAGGCTATGAGATGCTGGGCGCTCGCAAGCGTGTTGTCGCCGGCGCGGTCGGGGACGATGTCGTGCGGCTCGACGCCGTGCTGAATCAGATAGTTCTGCATGGCGAGCGTTTCGTCGAGTCCCGGACCGTCGAGGCTGCCGCTGATGAAAAGCCGCTGGCAGCGGCCCGCGCGATAGCAGTCGAGACCCGCGTCGAGCCGCTCGGCGAGCAGTCTCGCGGGCGTGCCGTCGGCTTCGAGACCGTTGCCGAAGATCGCGCCGAGTTCGGACGGCTTTGCGGGTGTCGCAAGACCCGAGAGCGCGATCGCGAGGGCGGCGAGGACCCAGACGATTCCGATCAGCATGCAAAGGCGAAGAAGGCGGGACCGTCTTCGGTGTGTGTGCGTCATGACAACCTTGCTGGAGTGCGGGTGTTCATTGGCTGCGCGGCCGACGTGGGCTGCGGCGGCAACGATACCACGCGAGATGCGCGGCGGCCGCTTGTGGGGTACGAGCGCGGAGTGCGCCTGGCGCACGCGGATCGCGAACACACGGGCGCAGCGTAGCGCCGCGAAGTGCCGGTGCGCCGCGATTCTGGCGAACTGTGTCGGGCCGCGTCCGCGCGCGTCGACATTCCGGCATCGACCTTACCGCCGCCTTTCGTCCGCCCGACTCGCCGACGCCGCGCGCGCGGGCGTCGTATGCTTGCGGCTGGCGCGCGGCGCGCAAAGGGCGACGCCCGCTTCGCGATCCGCGCATGCATCCGGCGATCAAGCTCACAGGGGAATCGCAACAATGAGCTGGGAACAATTCGATGGCGGCTGGCGTCTAGCGCCGGCCGAAGGCGCGCCGCGCGCGCTGGTCGTGCTGCTGCACGGCGTGGGCAGCAACGCACGCGATCTGGTGCCGCTCGCCGACGCCTGGCGCGACGCGCTGCCCGGCGTGGCGTTCGCGTCGCTCGACGGCAGCGAGCCGTTCGATGGCGGCTTCGGCGGCCGCCAGTGGTTCAGTCTGCGCGACGTGAACGAAACGAATCGCGGCGCGCGCGTCGCGGCGGCGCTGCCGGTGCTGCAAAAACGTCTCGCCGACGAACTCGCGCATTGGGGCCTCGGCGTCGACGCACTCGCGCTGGTTGGCTTTTCGCAGGGCTCGATTATGTCGCTTTATTACACGGCGACGCAGGAGCAGGGCGCGGCCGCCGTGGTCGCTTTCGCGGGCCGTCTGTCGACGCCGGTCGTGGCGCATAGCCAAACGCCGATCACGCTCGTACATGGCGAGGACGACGAAGTGATTCCCGTGCAGGAACTCGAACGCGCGGCCGTGGCGTTCAGCGACGCGGGCTTCGCCGTCGCCGCGTATGCCTTGCCTGGCGTGGGTCACACGATTACGGCACAGGGCGCGATGCTCGGCCGCGACGCGTTGGTGCGCGCACTGCAGCCCTGAGCGCGCACGCGTTCGCGTGCAATGCGCGGACGCGAAACATCGCGCGGATCGCGCCTGAAAACGGCGCGTATTCCGCAGACGAATTCAGCCGCTATTGCGCTGACGTTTCGCCTGGAACGGGCCGCCTGTCGCGGCGGCCCGACATCATTTCTTTACATTTGTGAATTAGGCTGCCGGGTTATTTTTGGCGCGATTAAAGTCTCGCCCGGCTTGGCCGTTAACAGGAGCCAGTGGGCCACGGGGCCCCACGTGCCCGATCGCGTTTCACAGCGCGCGCAGACCTTCAGACAGGCGGTATCCACGAGATGCCGACGCTCGTTTCTGACGGCTGCACACCGGGTTGAAGATCCGGAACGGTCCGCCGGCAGGGCCGCTCCATACAGACAAGACGACATGGCTCAAGCCGCGCGGCATTCTTCCTTTTTGCACAAGCTGTCCCGCCACGACGTGGCGCTCGATCTCGGCACGGCCAACACGCTGATCTATACGGCGGACGAGGGCATCGTGCTCGATCAGCCCTCGGTCGTCTGCTTCGAGCGCGGCGGCGCCTTGGGCAAGGCCGGCGAAACGACGGTCGCCGCCGTCGGCCGCGACGCGAAAGCGCTCGTGGGCCGCGCGCCGCAGAACCTCGAAACCGTGAAGCCGCTGGTGCATGGCGTGATCGCCGACTTTTCGGCCGCCGAGCACATGATGCGCCGCTTCGTCGCGATGGCGCAGCCGCGCCGCCTGTTCGGCCGTCGTCCGGCCTTCACGGTGTGCGTGCCGGGCGCGGCCACGCGCGTGGAGCGCCGCGCGATCCGCGAGGCGGCGTTTTCGGCGGGCGCGGCGAGCGTGAACCTGATCGGCGAATCGCTGGCGGCGGCGCTGGGCGCGGGGCTGCCGGTCGGCTCCTCGACCGGCTCGATGGTCGTCGATATCGGCGGCGGCACCACCGAAGTGGGCGTGATCGCGCTCGGCGCGGTGGCCTGCAGCGGCTCGATCCGCGTGGGCGGCGACCAGTTCGACCGCGCGATCATCGACTACGTGCGCGGCCTGTACGGCGTGATCATCGGCGACCAGACCGCCGAGCATCTGAAAAAGACCATCGGCAGCGCGTTGCGCGGCGAGCCTATCGAGCGCCTGCGCGCGACGGGCCGCAGCCTCGACGACGGCCTGCCGCGTACCGTCGAAGTCACGAGCGAAGACATCGCTGATGCGCTCGCCATGCCGCTGCGCCAGGTGATCGGCGTGGTGCGCCAGGTGTTCGAGACCGCGCCGCCCGAACTCGTGACCGATATCGCCGACACCGGCATCGTGCTGACCGGCGGCGGCGCGCTGCTGGGCCGCCTCGATCAGTGTCTGCAGGCCGAACTGGGCGTGCGCGTGCGTATCGCCGACGAGCCGCTTTCCTGCGCCGTGCGCGGCGCGGGCGCGGCGGCGGCGGGTGCCGTCGAGGCCGGCCAGCCGGACTTCCACGGCCACGACTGAGCCTTTGCGCGCCCCGGCCGGCGCGTCGCCCAGGTCACTCCTCACGCGCGGCGGGCCGACGTGCGACAATACGCGCCTTTCCCGGCGCGCCGCACGTTTTGCGCATGCTGACGCGCACGCGCAGCCGGTTTGTCGTCTCCATATCATCCAGCCGTGAATCAAGCCGTTTTTCCCGCTCCCGGGTCGTTTGTCGAACTCCCCGGCGGGCAGCCCATGCCGTATGTCGAACGCGGCGAGGGCGAATTGCTCCTCTTCATCCACGGGTCGCTGTGCGATTACCGCTACTGGCAGCCGCAGATGTCGGGGCTCTCCGAGCACTACCGCTGCGTCTCCGTGAGCCTCACGCACTACTGGCCCGCGGCCGCGCCCACGCCCGACCAGCCGTTTAGCTGGAGCCGTCACGCCGACGAGATCGCGCAGTTCATCGACGCCCTGGGTGCCGGTCCCGCGCACGTGATCGGCCATTCGCGCGGCGGCTCGGTCGCGTATCACTTCGCCCGCCGCTATCGGGATCATCTGCAAAGCCTGATGCTCGCCGATCCCGGCGGTCCGGTGCAGATGCCGGGGCAGAGCCTCGCGAAGCTGCCGGAAACCGTCAACGCGCTGCGCGCCCGTGCGGTGCAGCTGATCGAGTCCGGCGACGTGAACGGCGGTCTCGAACTGTTTGTCGACTCGGTGAGCCGTCCCGGTTTCTGGGGCAAGAGCACGCAGTCGTTCCGCCAGATGGCGACCGACAACGCGCACACGCTCGGCCCGCAGTTCCTCGACCCGCTCGCCGCGTACACGCGCGAAGAGGCCGCCGAGGTGACGTGCCCCGTGCTGCTGATCGACGGCGAATTGAGCCCGCAGATGTTCCAGCGCGCGGCGGCGGCGCTTGAAGAGTGGATGCCCGATGCGCGTCGCGCGACGGTCGAAGGCGCGTCGCACGGCATGAATCTCGCGCGTCCCGGCGCGTTCAACGATCTCGTCGATCACTTCGCGAGCGGGCACGGGCGCTGAGTTTCAGCGCCGCGCCGGCGTCACGCCGGCGCCTCGCGGAAAACACGAACGGCCGCATTGCGCGGCCGTTTTCGCATCCGCCGATTCAGATCGGAATCCTGAATAATCGACGTAGAAGAAAACCGCGAATGCGCGTCGTAAGCAGAAAGTAATGCGGGCGGGGCGGCCCGAAAATCAATATGTCGATCCCGGCCCGCCCGAGGCCTGACGCGCGCGAATCGCGCGGGAATGCTTAGTCGCGGCCGTGCGCGTGCGCGTCGAGCTTGTGCTCGGCGGCTTCGCCAACGAGGCCCGCGTAGTAGAGGTGCACGCCGATGGCGAGCGAGTCGTTGCGGATTTCGTGGAAGGCCTTCCATGCCTTCACCGGATCCTTGAACACGAGGTAGTGCGCTTCCTGAGCGACGAGGCGCGCGACCTGATGCAGGCCGTGGCCGTGCAGCGCGTCGACGAGCGCGTCGAGGCTGCGGTGCGTGCGCGCATCGGTGCGCGGATACAGCATGTGGAGCACCGCCACGCGTTCGTTCGCGAGCGCTGCCGACAGGGCGACAACGATGTCCTGGTGATTGAGGGCCGTGACGACGGCGCCCTCGGCAAGTTCGTCTTCCGCGAACAGGGTGTCGATCGAGATGTTCATCTGTTCATTCCTTACGTTTTGCGTACAGCGCGTGTGGCCTTAGAAAAAAGGCCCGCCTTCGAGGGCGGGCCAATGATGCATGCTCTGACAGGGGAAGTCGTTGCATGTCAAGCAGTATGTCAGAGCTAAACCCGCTCATGTTGTGTTGCAGAGCAAAATATTGTTGCAGGAATCGATGTTAAGGAAGCTGCAAGTATTCAGTGTTGCGGGGTTCAATAGGCATTGTTGCAGCCTGGGCTATCAATCGATGTTGCATTGCGCCGTAAAATGCGTCAAGTGGTCGCAGTGAGGCCGGTCCGGAAATTCGGGCGACGGGCGGCGCTGCGTCTTGCGAGATGACTGCAATTCAATGCAAGGACAAGACATGATCGATTCGAAGACTCACGCCACTCTCACCATCCCTGGTTCGGCCGAAGGCATTCAGCTGCCGGTCTACAAGGGTACGCTGGGCCCGGACGTGATCGACATCCGCAAGCTGTACGGCCAGACCGGCATGTTCACGTATGACCCGGGCTTCATGTCGACGGCATCGTGCAACTCGGCGATCACCTATATCGACGGCGACAAGGGTGAACTGCTGTACCGCGGCTACCCCATCGACAACCTCGCGCAGAACGCCGACTTCCTCGAAAGCTGCTACCTGCTGCTGAAGGGCGAACTGCCGACGCAGGCGCAAAAAGACGAATTCGTCGCGACCGTCACGAACCACACGATGGTTCACGAGCAGATGCACTTCTTCTTCCGTGGCTTCCGCCGCGACGCGCATCCGATGGCGATTCTGGTCGCGGCCGTCGGCGCGCTGTCGGCGTTCTATCACGACTCGCTCGACATCAACGATCCGAAGCATCGCGAAGTCTCGGCGATCCGCATGATCGCGAAGCTGCCGACGCTCGTCGCCATGGCATACAAGTACACGGTCGGCCAGCCGTTCGTGTATCCGCGCAACGACCTCTCGTACAGCGCGAACTTCATGCAGATGATGTTCTCGAACCCGGCCGAGGAGTACAAGGTCAACGACGTGCTGGTGCGCGCGCTCGACCGCATCCTGATCCTGCACGCCGACCACGAACAGAACGCCTCGACTTCGACGGTGCGTCTGGCCGGTTCGTCGGGCGCGAATCCGTTCGCGTGTATCGCGGCCGGTATCGCATGTCTGTGGGGCCCGGCGCACGGCGGCGCGAACGAAGCCGCGCTGAACATGCTCGAAGAGATCGGCTCGGTCGACAACATCCCCGAATTCATCCGCAAGGTGAAGGACAAGAACTCGGGCGTGAAGCTCATGGGCTTCGGTCACCGCGTGTACAAAAACTACGATCCGCGTGCGAAGCTGATGCGCGAAACGTGCCACGAAGTGCTCGAAGAACTGGGCCTGCACGACGATCCGCTGTTCAAGCTCGCGATGGCGCTCGAAAAGATCGCACTCGAAGACGAATACTTCGTGTCGCGCAAGCTCTACCCGAACGTCGACTTCTACTCGGGCATCGTGCAACGCGCGCTGGGCATCCCGACCGCGATGTTCACCTGCATCTTCGCGATGGCGCGTACGGTGGGCTGGATCGCGCAATGGAACGAAATGATCGGCGATCCGGAGCAGAAGATCGGCCGTCCGCGTCAGCTCTTCATCGGCAATACGCCGCGTGAAGCGAAGCCGATCGCGCAACGTTAATCGACAACGCCGAACCCGATCGCCGGACACCTTGCATGAACGCTGCATAACGTTTGAACACGCGGCGGCCACGAGCCGCCGCGCCGCGATCGACGGGCGCCCGCACGTTTTACCGTGCCGGCGCCCGTAATTTTTTCCGGCGCGCGGTTAGACACCCATCGGGCATGCAGGATTTGACGCGAACGGGTCCTGAGCCACTACAATCGAGCGGAAGGCGATGTGTACGGAACGGCTCTAAAGGAGACAACGTAATGCAGGATCCTGAAACACTCGGTGGCGTCTCGCGTTCGAGCGGCGTGGATCATCCCGATCAAACCGCCGACGGCGCCTTCATCGCGCCCGAAACCCCCGAAGTCGCAAGCGCCGACCAGCATGTGCTGAAGTCGGGCGACACCTTCATCGTCAACGATCCGCTCGGCGATATCACCGGCATCGACGACGGTCTCTTCGTCAACGACACGCGCGTGCTGTCCTCGCTGCGTCTCACGTTCGGCGGCCGCGTGCCGTCACTGCTTTCGGGCAGCGTGAGCAGCGACAACACGGCGTTCACCGCGCATTTCACCAATCGTCCGCTGCCGCCGCTCGGCGGCACGAGCACGCCCGAAGGCGTGATTCACGTCGAACGCGAGCGCGTGCTCTCGGGCACGATGATGACCGAGGCCATCGAGCTCACGAATTACGGCACGGAAGAAGCGGTCGTGCCGCTGTCGATCTCGTTCGCGAGCGACTTCCGCGACATGTTCGAAGTGCGTGGCCTCAAGCGCGAAGTGCGCGGCGAACTCAAGCCGCCGCGCGTGGAAGGCAGCGAAGTGCGGCTCGAATATATCGGCCTCGACAAAGTTGCGCGGCGCGTGAGCATCGAGTTCTCGCCGAAGCCCGACAAGCTGCTCGCCGATCGCGCCGACTTCACCGTCGCGCTGCCGGCGCAGGCCTGCGTGTCGCTCTATCTCACGGTCGCGATCGAAGTCGAGCCGCTCGAAGGCGCGGCGCCCGATACGCCGAGCGCGGGCATCATCAAGCCGGGCCATTGTCTCGCCGACTCGAACGGCCAGAGCGTGGGCCGCGCGGCGATTCGCGCCGCGCTGGTCGACGCGCACATCGTGATGCGCGAACGCCGCCGCCAGACCGCGCGCGTGCGTTCGAGCAATCCGCTCTTCAATTCGTGGATCAACCGTTCGATCGCCGACCTCAGTCTGCTGACGACCGATCTGCCGACCGGGCCGTATCCGTACGCGGGCATTCCGTGGTTCTCCACGCCGTTCGGCCGCGACGCGATCATCACGTCGCTGCAAACGCTGTGGCTGCAACCGGCGCTCGCGCGCGGCGTGCTGCGCTTTCTCGCCGCGCATCAGGCGCGCGAGGACTCGGCGTTCCGCGACGCCGAGGTCGGCAAGATCATGCACGAGTTGCGCAAGAGCGAAATGGCGGCCACGGGCGAAGTGCCGTTCGCGCTCTACTACGGCGGCGTGGATTCGACGCCGCTGTTCGTCGTGCTGGCGGGCGCCTACGTGGAGCGCACCGGCGATCTCGCGCTGATCGACGAACTCTGGCCCGCGCTCGAACGCGCGGCGGGCTGGGTCGCGGGCGTGTGCGACCGCAATCCGCATGGTCTGCTCGATTACCGGCGCGAGTCCGAAGGCGGGCTCGCGAATCAAGGCTGGAAAGACAGCCATGATTCGGTCTTTCACGCCGATGGCCGCTTTCCCGACGGGCCGATCGCGCTCGTCGAGGTGCAGGCCTATGCGAGCGCGGCGTTCGAGACGATGTCGCGTTTCGCGACGCAACGCGGTCTGATCGAGGACGCCGCGCGCTACGCGGGCCGCGCCGCGAAAATCCGCCGCTGCGTGGAAGAGAAGTACTGGATGCCGGAGTCGGAGTTCTACGGCATCGCGCTCGACGGGCACGGCGATCTGTGCCGCGTGCTCGCGTCGAATGCCGGGCATCTGCTGGCCTTTGGGTTGCCCGAGTATGAACGCGGACGCGCGGTCGCGGAGATTCTCGAATCGGCGCTGTTTCATACGGGCTGGGGCGTGCGTACGCTCGCGGCGGGCCAGGCGCGCTTCAATCCGATGGCGTATCACAACGGCTCGGTCTGGCCGCACGACAACGCACTCTGCGCGCGCGGCCTCGCGCGTTACGGGCGCAAGGAAGCGGCGGTGCGATTGCTGCAGGCGCTGTTCGAGGCGGCGGTAACGTTCGACATGCGTCTGCCCGAGCTGTTCTGCGGTTTCCCGCGTCGACGCGGCTCGCCGCCCACGGCGTATCCGGTCGCGTGTCTGCCGCAGGCCTGGGCGGCGGGTTCGCCGTTCATGATGCTGGAGGCGTGTCTGGGCGTGAGCATCGACGCCACGCGCCGTGAAGTGCGCATCGAGCAGCCGATGCTGCCCGAAGGCATCGACTGGCTCGAAGTCGGACATCTGCGGGTGGGCAACGCGTCGGTCACGCTCACGTTCCGTCGCGTGGACGGCAAGGTCGTGGCTTCGGCGGACCGCAGCGACGTGAAGGTCGTGGCGGTGCTCTAACGCCTGCGTCTCGTGTTGCCGGCGCCGCGCGGTGAAGACCGCGCGGCGCTTTCTCGTTTATCGCTTTCTCGTTTGATCGATCAGGCTTGGGCGAGCGTGAAACGCGCTTCGAGCGCGCCTGTGTCGACGCCTCGCGTATTGAGCACGTGCGGCGTGTCGTACGCGCGCAAGGCGGCCAGTTGCTCAGGCGTGCCAATGCCGAGCTGCCGCAACACCTCCACGACGATCGCATACAGCGCGGTCTGATTCCCGTCTTCCACTTTCACGGCGATGCCGAGCGCGTTCGCTTGCTGTGAGCCGCGCTTCCCATTCGGTCTCACGCCGATCGCGTAGCTGCCCGCCGCGCCCACCTTGCCGACCACGTCGCCGCCGAACGCCCGCATGAGCGTCGTGCAGAAGCGCTGCTCGCCCGCGACCATCTCCGGATGCGTGGTCATCGCGCGATGGATGCGGGCGAGCGCCTGCGTGCGCGGGGAAGCGCGGGTGGCGTCGTCGCGTTCGAGGGTGTCGGCTGCGTCGGCGAGCTTTGCGTACAGGCGCGCGAGACGATCGAGCGGGAAGGCCGGCGTGGGCAGATTGCAGCCGTCGATCGCCCATTGCACGCCGTCGTCCGGTAAATCGCAGACCTCGGCGACCGCGTGCTTCACGCGCAGTTGCAGCGGATGCCCCGCGAGGTGGTAATCCTCCAGCGGCGCGCCGATCGCGCGCGCCCCCGCGAGCATTCCCGCGTGCTTGCCCGAGCAGTTGCTGCACGCCGGGCCCGGCTCGAAGCCGCGTTTGATCCAGTCGCGCCAGACGGCATCCGACAAGGGCGGATGGCCGCCGCAGCGCATGTCGGCTTCGTGCGCGCCCACCTTCGCGAGCATGGCGAGCGTGCGTTCGATATGGCGCGCTTCGCTGTTGTTCGAGCCGCACATGAGCGCGAGATCGACGTCGTCGAAACCGAAACGATCGAGCGCGCCCGTTTCGATGACGGCCAGCGCCTGCGCGGGTTTGGCCGCCGAACGCACGAGCGTGAGCCGATGTGGATCGCCGAACGCGTAAAGCAGCGCACCGTGCGCATCGACGACGGCGATATGGGCGAAGTGGGTGGTCTCGACGAGGCCGCCGCGATACAGAACGGCGGCGGGCGGCGTAGCGGTCGTCATGGGGTGTCTCCGTGGCTGGCGGTTCGGGTCGCGCGACGGCTCGCGCCGGATCGGACGTGGCGCACGCGTGCTGCGGATTCTAACGCCGCATGGCGAGCGCATTCGTCATCTGAATGGCGATTTGAATCGCGTCTTGAATACGCTTATGAATTACGCATTGAACGCGCGTAATGTTCACGTCCGGCTTAATCGATATATCGCGATTCAGATTTCATTTTCTTTACGATCGCGTCTGAATGGTCGATTTATTGCATCGCATGCGCTTTTTTGGGGCGCGAATTGCACCGCCGATGCACGCGTTATTGGCAGGTGTTCTTTCGGCGCAACGCCTGCCTCAATTTCAACGCAATTTTTATTTTCGAAGCCTTATGATGCGCCTGATCGTTATTTCCGCCACTGGGCGCGGCGCCACGAGCGGCCTGCCCGGCATGCCTGCCTTGTCTTGCAAGTTAAGGTCGGCATTGCGTCGTTCGCAATAATCGCTTGTCGTTATTGAGGTATTTCGCAATTCAAGCGCGATTCGCATGGATCTGCGAAACGCACTGGCCGCCTCGACAGGTGTTGTGTGGAAAGCGCATTCGATTCAATGAATTAACGCCAAAACCCGGAGCCATAAAACATGAAAAAATCGCTAATCGCCCTCGCACTTACCGGCGCTTTTGCCGTCTCCGCGCATGCCCAGAGCAGCGTCACGCTGTACGGTCTCATCGACACCGGTCTCGTCTACACGAACAACCAGATGGGCCATAGCAACTGGCAGCTCAACAGCAGCTCGACGCAGAACACGGTGTTCGGCCTGAAGGGTACGGAGGATCTCGGCGGCGGTCTGAAGGCGATCTTCAAGCTCGAGCAAGGCTTCATCCTCAACAACGGCGCGCAGGCATTCTCGGGCGACATGTTCGGCTCGCAGGCGTGGGTCGGTCTCCAGGCGGATCAATACGGCACGGTCACGTTCGGCCGCCAGTTCGACGTGATGAACGACCTCGTCGGCCCGCTGACGGCGGAATTCAACACGTGGGGCGGCAGCCTCGCGGCGCATCCGTTCGAAAACGACAACCTCGCGGCGAACTCGGTCGTCATCAACAACTCGGTCAAGTACGCGAGCCCGACGTGGTACGGCGTCACGTTCGAGACGATGTACTCGTTCAGCAACCAGACCAGCTTCGCAAGCAACCGCTCGTACGGCTTCGCGGTGTCGTACGCACAAGGCCCGATCAACCTCGCAGCCGGCTACCTGCAACTGAACGGCGCGGGCAACGGCAGCGGCGCGGTGCAAACGAGCGACGCGAGCGCGAACTTCGTGGCGCAACGTCAACGCGTCTGGTCGCTGGGCGGCAACTACACGTACGGCCCGGTCACGGCCGGCCTCGTCTGGAGCCACTCGCAGATCGACAACGCGTCGGGCGTGTTCTCGTTCGGCACGGGCACGTACCTCGGCAGCGGCGACAACTCGGCCGGCTCGCTCGCGGGCTCGCTGCGTCTGGACAACTTCGAAGCGAACGTGAAGTACGCACTGACGCCGGCATGGTCGGTGTCGGGCGCCTACACGTACACGCACGGCGCGTACAACGGCTCGAACCCGGGCTGGAATACGGCGATGCTGCAAACGGACTACGCGATCAGCAAGCGCACGGACTTCTACCTCGAAGGCGTGTACCAGAACGTCCACGGCGCGCCGGAAGGCTCGGTGCTCTCGCACGCGATGATCAACACGCTGTCGCCGTCGTCGACGGACACGCAGGTTGCCGTCACGGTGGGCATGCGTCACGCGTTCTGATCGACGGGTCGTGTGACTGGCGCGCGCGGCTTGGGCCGCGCGTGTCGATCGAACGATGCGGGTTCGTCCCTCGCGGCGAGCCCGCATTTTCTTTTTTGTCGAATTATTCGGATGACGAAATAATTGGCGCGATTCAATCGCGTGCGTCGGCCATCAGTTTGACTGCGATGGCGCTCGCCAGCGCCACGACGCCGCTCACCAGCAACGCCCGCGCGAACCCGTGCGCGAACGCGAGCGGCGCGGCCTGCGCCAGCAGATGCGCGGTGGGCGCGTCGAGCGTGCGCAGCGCCTCGCCGGGGTCGCCTGCGAGCAGGCTCGCCATGAAACGCGCGTCGACGGCATGGAGCGCGGCCGGGACGCCGGCGATCGACTGCACGAGCGCGCTGTGCGTGCGCACCGCGAGCACGGCGCCGAGCACGCCGACGGCGGTCACGATGGCCGTGAATCGCGTGGTCGTGCTGATGCCCGAGGCCATGCCCGTGCGCTCGCGCGGCACGCAGGCCATGATGGCTTTTTGCGTGTCGCCGTTCATGACGCCCGCGCCGGTGCCGGTCACGAGCATCGCGAACGCCACGGCGAGATAGTGGCCGCCCGCCGCGCACGCGGCCATCGCGAGATTGCCCGCGCCGATCAGCGCGAGGCCCGCGCTCAGCACGCCGCCCGTCGTGACGCGCCGCGCGAGCGCTGCGCCGAGCGACGGCCCGGCGATCATCGCCGCCGCGAACGGCAGCATGCCGAGACCCGCCTGCAGCGCGGTGAAGCCGAACGCGATCTGCAAATAGAGCGGCAGGAAGGTCATCATGACCTGAGCGCAGGCCGCGTAACCGAACATGCCGAGCAGCGCGCCGACGAAGCGCGCGCGCCGGAACAGGCGCAGATCGATCATCGGCCGTGTTTGCCAGCGCTGGCTGCAGATGAAGAGTGCGAACAACGCGATGCTCGCTGCGCCCCGTCCGAGCGTGGCGCCCGATTGCCAGCCGTGCGCGGGAATGCCGATCAGCGTCGACACGGCGCACGCGAGCGCCGCTGCGAAAAGCATGCCGCCGGGCAGATCGAGGCGCTTGGCGTGCGGATCGCGCGATTCGTCGATGGCGCGCCGCGCGCCGAGCGCGAGCACCGCGCACACGGGCAGATTCATCAGAAAGATCCAGCGCCAGCCGACCCATTGCGTGATCGCGCCGCCGACCCACGGCGCGATGGCGGTCGCGATGCCCATGCACATGCCCCAGATCGCCCATGCGCGCTCGCGCGACGGGCCCTGCGCGAAGCGGTGCGCGATCACGGCGAGCGCAGACGTGAGCAACAGCGCCGCGCCCAGGCCTTTCACGGCGCGCGCGGCGATCAGCAGCGCCGCCGTGGGCGCCGCGCCGCAGCCGAGCGAAGCGAGCGCGAACAGCGCGAGGCCGCATTGCAGCACGCGACGGCGGCCGAAGCGGTCGGCGATTGCACCGGCAGGCAGCAGGCAGGCGGCGAACGCGGTCATGTAGGCGCTCACGACCCATTCGATGTCGGCGAAACTCGCGTGAAAAGCGTGCGCGATCGCGGGCAACGACACGGCGACCACGTTGGTGTCGAGCACGATCAGCGCGCAGGTCGCGGACGCGACGGCAAGCGTGACGTTCGGATGGCGGCTGGAAAACGAATCCGGGTGCGGATCGGTCGGCGCGGCGGAGTCGAGCGCGACGCTGGAAACGGACGAATCGGACATGGCGATGAGCGATGGTGGCGCGCTGGAAAAGACGTGAAGAGAAAGACGCGAAGAAATAGCCCGCATCGTCGCATCATCGACGGTTATCAGTCATTACCATAAAATGGCAATTTGCTTCACGAAACCGGTAATCATGAGTCGTCTCGAACTGCGCCACGTGCGGGCCTTCCTCAGCGTGGCGCGGCATCTGCATTTCGCGCGCGCGGCCGAAGAGCTCGACATGGCGCCGCCCGCGCTCACGCGCCACGTTCAGGAGGCCGAGCGTCATCTGGGCGCGCGGCTGTTTCATCGTTCGCGCACGGCGGTGTCGCTGACCGCGGCGGGCGAGGCGTATCTGCCCGAAGCGGCGGCGGCGCTCGAACATCTGCAGCGCGGTCAGGAACTCGCGGCGCTGGCGGCGCGCGGCGAGGTGGGGCGGATCGTGGCGGGCTATGTGTCGTCGGCGGTCTATTCGGGCGCGCTGCAACGCTCGATCGGCGAGTTTCGCGCCGCGTGGCCGCGCGTGGAAGTGAGCGTGACCGAGATCCCGATGGAAGACGTGGCGCGGCGTCTGGAGACGGGGCTGCTCGACGTCGCTTACGTGCGTCCGCCGCTCACGCTGCCCGACACGGTGCGCGTGTTCACCTTGCAGCGCGACGCCTTCGTGGCGGCGGTGCCGGCGGATTCGCCCTATGCGGCGCTGGAGACGCTGCGGCCGGCCGATCTCGCGGAGGCCAGTTTCGCGGTGCCGGAGCAGGAGTTCGGCACGCTCGAACTCGCGCGTCGCGGGCGCTTCGTGCCGCGCATCGCGGCGCGGCCGGGCGGCTTGCTGGCGGTGCTTGCGTGCGTGTCGGTGAACGGCTGGGTGGCGGTGATTCCCGACGCGCTGGCGGGCTGTGTGAGCTTGCCGGGCATCGTGTATCGGCGGATTGCGGGCAAGCCGATTACGTCGGAGTTGGCGCTCGTGTGCCGCAGGCACGAGCGCGCACCCGCGGTGCGGGCGTTTTTGCGGTTGGTGCCGAAGGCGAAGTGAGGGGGCGAGTCGCTTTTACTTGAGCAGCGTCGCGGCGTTGGCCTGGAGCCAGTCGAAGACCTTCGCCTGATACGTCTGTGCCGTTTCGATCGCCTCGGCCACATCGCCTTCCGTCGCAAGAAAAGCCGCCACATCCTTGCGGTTCCGCCAGTCCTGCAAGGCCTCGACGCTGTCCTGCAGGCGTTGCGGCGTCTTCATGACGATGGCCGCCGCTTCGAGCACCTTGACGTGATGCCCGGGCCTCGCCGTCGCGCGACAGCCCTGCGTGGAGAGCACGCCGAGGGCGCAGAAGAAGACCGCGTCGTAGGCGGCGTCCATGCGTGTGCTTTCGCTGATATCGGTATTGCGTGCGTCGCGCAGTTTCTTGTCGGCCTCGCCGATCCACGCGCGCAGATCCGCCTTGTTCGCCGCGCGGCGAACGAGGGGTGTGTTGGGCTCGTTCAGCAGGTCGTCAAGTGTGGGCATCCAGCGCTCCGATTAACGGAATCGTTGGATTGTGCAGCACGTCGGTGACGAACGCGTCCTGCTTGTTGACGAGTTCACGATATAGCGCAGGCCGAATGACGCTTGCATTGATGGGGCGCCCGCATCGACGCGCCAGCGGCTTGAGCAGTGCGTTGACTTTCAGTTCGGGCACATCGCCGACAATCAGCACGTCGATATCGCTCTCGGCCTTTTCCTCGCCGCGCGCGTAAGAGCCGAAGATCACGGCCGCCACGATGCCCGGGACGGCTTCGAGCGTGTTTCGCAGACCGTCGACGAGTTCGCTGCTCTGACGAAAGAGGGCACCGAGCGGCACGAGCGCCGGATCGAGCGACGCCTGATAACCGGTTTTGCCCGAACCGCACAGGATGCCCACATCGGTCCATTTGCGCAGCCAGCGATGAATGTTGCCGGGATCGACGCCGGTTTCCTCGGCGAGCCTGCGCGCGCTGTAAAACTGCGCGGGATGTTCGAATAGATGTCGCAATACCTTGTAGCGGCCGCTGCCGCCAAACAGCTCGGAGAAAAGTGCTTCATTCATGGCGGCTCCTGTCGAACGGCGAGGGTTGTTGTGTATTAGACAACAAATGTTGTGTTTTGTACAACATTCGAACACCACTTGGCCGCCATTTGACGACTGGTTGTTGTCCATTCTACAACGTTTGTTGTTCAATATACAACGAAACTCCCCACACGCCGCTCACCTCACCGCCAACTGCATCCGCGCAATCTCCGCAAAATACCGCGCGCCTGTCGTCAGGATGCTGTCGTTGAAATCGTAGCCGGCATTGTGCAGCGGCGTGCCGCCGTCGTCCGCGTCGATGCCGTTGCCGATGAACGCAAAATTGCCCGGCACGACCTGCAGAAACGCGCCGAAATCTTCCGAAATCATCATCGGCTGAACATTCGCGTCGACCTTGTCCGCGCCGACGACCATGCTCGCTGCTGCCGCAGCCACGTCGACGAATGCCGGTGTATTCACGGTCGGCACGAATTCGTGTGTGTACTCGAACGTGCATTCGGCGCCATGTGTGCGGCAAATGCCTTCGCTCACTTCGCGCATGCGGGTCGCCAGCAGACGCTGCACGTCGGGCGAATAACTGCGCGTATCGCCTTTGATGACGACGTTCGAAGGAATCACGTTGCGCAGACCATCCGTGATGATTTCCGTGCACGAAATAACGGCGCTCTGGCTCGGATCCAGATTGCGCGAAACGATCGTCTGCAACGCGAGCACGATCTGCGCGGCAATCACCACAGGATCGACGCCCATATGCGGCCGCGCCGCATGCGTGCCACGCGCTTTGATATGGATAACGAAGTTATCTTCACTGGCCATGACGCCACCGGATCGCGTCGAGATGCTGCCTGCGGGCAGGCCGGGCATATTGTGTACGCCGAAGATGGCGTCGACGGGAAAGCGCTCGAACAAACCGTCGGCCATCATGGCCTTGGCGCCGCGTCCGTGTTCTTCGGCGGGCTGAAAGATGAAGCGCACCGTGCCGTCGAAATCGCGACGTTCCGCGAGCAGTTGCGCCGCGCCGAGGATCATCGCCATATGTCCGTCGTGGCCGCAAGCGTGCATCTTGCCCGCGTTGCACGACGCATAGGGTCGGCCGGGCGCCTGCTCGGCGATATTCAGCGCGTCCATCTCGGCGCGCAGGCCGATCGCCCGCGTTCCGTTGCCGACTTTCAGATTGGCGACGAGTCCGGTTCCGCCGATGTTCCGGTGCACGTCCATGCCGAGCGTCTTGAGAATGTTCGCGACGTAATCGGACGTTTGGACTTCTTCGAACCCGGTTTCGGGATGCTGGTGCAACTGGCGGCGCCAGCCTTGCAGCTTTTCTTGCAGCGAGGTTTCCATGTCGTGACCTGTCTCGTGACTTGTTGTGCCGATGTCAGTGTTCGATCGCGTTCATCCGCGCCGCCTGGCGCGTGCCGACGCTGATCGCCGACTCGCCGACCAGCGCCTCGTAGACGCCGGGCGCCGTCGCGCCTTCCGTGTTGATAACGAGCACGTGCGATGCCGATCCCAAGCCGACTTGCAGTGAAAATTCAGGATTCCGTATGAGTTCGCTCAGGCCGGCGAATCCTGCCGCGCCCGATTCGCCCACGACCAATGGCGCATCGCGTTCCGAGCCGGCGGCGAGCGCACGCATGGCGGCCACGGCGTCGTCGTCGCTGATGGTCATGAAGTGGTCGATGCAGCCCTCGAGAATTTTCCACGCGAGCGGCGAGGCTTCGCCGCAGGCCAGTCCGGCCATCACCGAATCGACGCTGCCCGTTGCGCGAGTCGCGCGGCCCGCCATCGCGCTTTGATACAGACAGTCGGCCTGTTGCGGTTCGACGACGATGAATTGTGGTCGCTGCGCGCCGAAGTGTTCCCAGAGATAGCTGGCGACGCCCGCCGCCAGGCCGCCGACACCGCCTTGCAGAAACACGTGCGTGACCGGGCTGTCGAGTTGCGAAAGCGTCTCGGCCGCAATCACGCCGTAGCCCTGCATGACGTCGCGCGGAATTGTTTCGTAGCCGTCGTACGAGGTGTCCGAGACGACATGCCATTGATTGTCCGCCGCGAGTGTCGCGGCATGTTCGACGGACGCGTCGTAGTCGCCTTCAATCCGGACGATGCGTGCGCCGTAGTGCGCGATGGCGTCCTCGCGTTCGCGGCTGACGTTGGCATGAAGCACGATCACGCATTGGCAGCCGATATCGCGTGCGGCCGCGGCCAGCGCTTTGCCGTGGTTGCCGTCCGTCGCACTGATGACCGTGAGCGACGCGAGCAGGTCGGCGTAATCGCCGCGCAGCAGGCGCTGTGGATTCAGCTCGTGCGTGTGCCAGAGACGCAGGATCAGCCGCGTGAGCGCGATCGGCGCGCCGAGCGCCTTGAAACTGCCGAGCGGCGAGCGCAATCCTTCGTCTTTCACGCTCAGGCGCGCGATGCCCAGCGCCGAGGCCGCATCGGGCAGATCCCACAAAGGCGTGGCGGAGCGCGAAAGCTGGCCCCAACTGGAGAGCCACGCTCCGCTTTCATCCGCCGCGCGCACGTTCAGGATAGTTTGCAGCGAGGAAGGGTAAGCGGCACACGTGGCGCGCGGATTGGCGATCAGCATTTAACACACTCCGTAAGACATGGCGTCGATTCGATGCGTGAAATAATATTGCGATGCGTGCGTTATTTGTAATCGTAATTCGAGTGAAGAATGCAATAAATTCTCACGCTCGACTGCGGTTTACGCACGTAAATCCGGCTTCTTCCTTGCACTTCAATACGAGAATTTTTCTCATGGCCACGACCGACCGCGGCATCGAACTCGATGATTTCGACCTCAAGATTCTCGACATCGTCCAGCGGGACAATCAGGTTCCGCATCGGGAAATCGGTCAGCAGATCAATCTTTCGGTGCCGTCCGTCGCACGGCGTCTGCAACGTCTGCGCAAGAGCGGTGTGATCGAAAGCGATTGCAGCGTGTTGAATCCGGGCGCGCTCGGTTCGCATGTCACGGTGATCACGCATGTATCGGCCGAGAATGAAGCGGTCGAATTACTCGACGCAATGAAGGCACGCTTCGAAGCGTGCGAGCAGGTCCAGCAGTGTTATTACGTGACCGGCGATGTCGATTTCATTCTGATTTTCTGCGTGCGGGATATGGCCGAGTACACCGCGCTGACACGCTCGCTGTTTTTCGCGGAAGGGAATGTGAGGAGTTTCCGAACCTTCGTGGCGATGGAGCGTGTGAAGACCACGCTCAACGTGCCGGTGGGCTTGCGCGCTTGAGCGCGCGCGTCGGGCAATCTGACATCGAAACATGATGGCCTGCGCGCCTGCGCGATTAATCTCATAAAAAGATTGATATTATGTACATAATTTCCATGTAAGATGATGTCGTATCGACAGGCGCATCACTCCTCGCGGTTCAGCGAACGAAATGAGGTCATCATGAACGTGAAATCTTCAGGCACGCTTCTGGAAATCCTGGGCATCGAGAAGCCCATCATTCAGGCGCCGATGGCAGGCGTGGCGACGCCCGCGCTGGCTGCGGCAGTGTCGAATGCCGGCGGCCTCGGCTCGCTTGGCCTGGGCGCCATGAATGCCGCCGACGCGCGCAAGGCCATCGACGCCACGCGCGCACTGACGCAGAAACCGTTCAACGTGAATCTCTTTTGCCACGCGCCCGCGGTGGCGAATCGCGAGGTCGAGCAAACCTGGCTCAAATGGCTACAGCGCTACTTCGCGCTGTACGACGCCGAGCCGCCGGCGCAATTGCGCGAGATCTACACCAGCTTCGTCGCCGACGAGGCGATGCAGACGATGCTGCTCGACGCGCGTCCGGCAGTCGTGAGTTTTCATTTCGGTTTGCCGGATGCCGCGCTGATTGCCGCTTACAAACAGGCTGGGATTCGTCTGCTCGCGAGCGCGACCAATCTGGATGAAGCGCGTCAGGTCGAGGCGGCCGGTGTCGATGCGATCGTCGTGCAAGGTATCGAAGCGGGCGGCCATCGCGGTATCTTCGACGCCACGCCGCACGACGACGCGCTCGGCACGTTCGCGCTCACGCGGCTCGTGGCCGCGAAATGCAGCCTGCCGGTGATCGCGTCGGGCGGCATCATGGACGGCGCGGGCATCGTGGCGGCGCTGGCGCTCGGCGCATCGGCGGCGCAACTGGGAACGGCGTTCGTTTCGTGTCCGGAAACGTCGGTCGACGACGGTTATCGCAAAGCGTTGCTCGGCGCTGCCGCCGAACACACCACCTTCACGGAGGCCATTTCCGGCCGCGCGGCGCGCTCGATCGTGAACAAATTCACGCAGATCTTGCACGAGGCAGGGAGCCCGAAAACCGTGCCCGCCTATCCCATCACCTACGACGCGGGCAAGGCGTTGAATGCGGCGGCCAAGGCCAAGGGCGAGTTCGGTTATGGCGCGCAATGGGCCGGTCAGGCTGCGCCCTTGTCCCGCGCGCTGCCCGCTGCGGAACTCATGCGGACGCTCGAAGTGGAAATGCGCGACGCGGTGGCGCGACTCAATTCGGTCGTTTCGAATGCCGCTTGAGTGGCAGTAAGATCTCAAATTGAGATGATTGTGATTGACGTATTCGCTATTTGGGAATCGACGTATGGAACTGCTCGATCTGGAGATTTTCAGCCTGGTCGCGAAGGAACAGAGCGTCACGCGCGCGGCGCAATTGCTGCAGCGCGTGCAATCGAACGTCACGACGCGCGTCAAGCAGCTCGAAGAAGAACTGGGCGTGCAGCTCTTTTCGCGTGAAGGCAAGCGTATGACGCTGACCGAAAACGGGCAGCGTCTGCTTGGCTACGCGCATCGCATGCTCACGCTCGCTGAAGAGGCGCGGCAGGCGATGCAGTCGGACGTACCCGTCGGCAAGCTGAGAATTGGGGCGATGGAAAGCACGGCGGCGGCGCGGCTGCCTGGGCTACTGGGCGCGTATCAGAGTTTGTGGCCCGACGTGCAGCTCGAAATCTCCACGGGCACCACGCGCGCGTTGATCGACGACGTGAAGGCCAGCCGGCTCGATTGCGCCTTCGTGGCGGAAACCGACGAGCGCGCCGCCCTCGAATTCAACACGGACGACGATACCAGTCTCGCGGCGGTGCCGGTGTTTCGCGAGGAGTTGCTGCTGCTGGTGCCGGGTCGCGCGGGCGCTGCGTCCGCGAGCGTGGCGCATTATCCGCTCGCGGCCTTTCCGAAGGGCTGCACCTATCGCCGGCTCGGCGAGCAATGGCTGGAGTCGCAACACGCGGACGCGGGATCTCGTCCCGAGATCATCGAATACCACTCGTATCACGCGATTTTTGCGGCGGTATCCGCCGGAACAGCCGTGGCGGTGTTTCCGAAGTCGGTGCTCGCCACGCTCGCGGTTGCGAGCACCGTGCAGTCCATTCCGCTGACCGCCATCCAGACCTGGATGGTGTCGCGTCCTGCTTATCAAAGTCGGTCGCTGGACGAATTGAGCCGGCTCTTGCCCACATTCTGAGGGGCACGCACCATTAATTCGGATGGCTGATTAATTGCCGATCAGGACACGATCGTGTTCTGTACGATGCCGGCCAGAATGAAATCGATACCGGCGAGAAACTGCTCGCGGTCGTCGTGACCCGACAGCATGGCCGCCACCTGACGTACAAACGGGTGTTGTGCCGCATCGAGCTGCGCCCATTTCGCGGCGACGTTTTCCAGCACCGCCGCCCGATCCACGCCTTCGAGCGCCGCTTGCGGACGCGTCGCGTACTGCCCCGCGAGTCCGAGAATGAAGCTCAGAATGGCCGTCGCCGCGTTGAATTGCGCGGGCTCGGGCACGCCCATCGCCTGCACCTGCACGCCGACGCCTTCGAGTATCCGCAAGACCGCGTACTGCCACGGATCGCGCGCCAACTGCGCGCCGACCCATGGATGGGCGTCGATGGCATCGAAGACGCCGAGCGCCAGCGCGCGGATCGCGTCCTGCGGTTGCGGCCGCGTTGCCGCTTCGTGTAGCGCGGCGGCAACGATCTGGTCGGTGGCCTGGGCGAGCAAGGTCTGCTTGTCGGCGACGTGCCAGTAGAGCGCGCCGCTGCCGGTCGCGAGATGCGCCGCAAGGGCGCGAAAGGTCAGCGCGTCCTCGCCGTCCTGGTCGAGGATCTCGATCGCCGCTTCGACGATCCGCTGTTGGGTGAGCGCGTCCGCGCGCCGCCGTGTCCGGTTTTCCGTGGTCATCCCCGTAGCTTGACACTTATGGAACTTCGTTCCAAACTATTTTTCCTCTGGAACGTCGTTCCATGAGTGTTTCGTACATGACCAATTGAAAGGAAACGCGATGACGACACCGGTGACGATCGTCGGCGCGGGACTCGGCGGGCTGGTGCTCGCGCGCGTTCTGCATCTGCACGGCATTCCCGCGACCCTTTACGAGGCGGAGCCGTCGGCGCAAGCGCGCACGCAGGGCGGCATGCTCGACATCCACGAGCAGGACGGGCAGGCCGCGCTGGCGGCGGCCGGTTTGAGCGACGCGTTCCGGGCGATCGTTCACGTGGGCGGCGAGGCCACGCGCGTGCGGGACTCGCAGGGCACGCTGCTGCTCGATGAGCCCGACGACGGCACGGGCGGGCGGCCCGAAGTGTTGCGCGGGGAATTGCGCGACATGCTGCTGACGTCGCTGCCGCCGGGCACGGTGCGCTGGGGCAAAAAGCTCAGCGAGGTCGCGCCGCTCGGCGATGGCGAGCACCGGCTGAGGTTCACCGACGGTTCCAGCGTGATCAGCCGGTTGCTGGTGGGCGCCGATGGCGCGTGGTCGAAGGTCAGGCCGCTGCTGTCGGCGGCGGTGCCGGAGTATGCCGGCACGACGTTCATCGAAACGCATTTGCGCGACGTCGATACGCGCCACGTCGCGGCCGCCGAGGCCGTGGGCGGCGGCGGCTTGTTCGCGCCCGCGCCCGGCAAAGGGATCTTCGCGCATCGCGAACCCGGCGGCGTGCTGCACGCGTATATCGCGCTGAATCGCCCGCTGGCGTGGTTCGACGCGATCGACTTCAACGACGCGGCCAGTGCGACGGCTGCCATCGCGGCGGAATTCGTGGGCTGGGCGCCCGCGCTCACGGCGTTGATCACCGATGGCGAGGGCGCGCCGGTCCCGCGTCCGCTGTTCATGCTGCCGGTCGATCATCGCTGGACGCGCGTGCGCGGGGTGACGCTGCTCGGCGACGCCGCGCATCTCGCGCCGCCCGCGGGCGAAGGCGCGAATCTCGCCATGCTCGACGGTGCGGAGCTAGGCGCGGCGATCGCCGCCCACCCCGGCGATGCCGAGGCCGCGTTCGCCGCCTACGAAACGAAGATGTTTGCGCGCAGCTACGCGGCGGCGGTGGATTCCTGCACCACGCTCGCGCTGTGTCTCGACGAGCGCACGCCCGCGAGTCTCGTCGAATTCCTCAGCGGCGGCGCGGCGAGTCGCGCGACGGCATAGCGAGACTCGCCGCGGCCGAACCGATCAACCTGAACTGGGACGGATCAAGCCGGATCGCGCGGCGACCATCGGCGCAGATCGTCGGCGAGCGGCACGCAGGCGAGCGTGAGCAGCGCGGCCGCAAGCAGGGCCGCGGACGAAAAACCCAGATGCCGGAACGCCAGCGCGCCACCCAGCCCGCCGATCAGGAACATGCCGAGCAGCGAGGCCAGCACGCGCACGCGCAGCATGTCCGCGCGCACGTGCTGCGCCGCGCCCGCCGGCACGCCCCAGTTCCAGTACAGCCCCTTGCCGAGCTCGATGCCGAGATCGGTCACGATGCCGGTCATATGCGTCGTGCGGATTTCGGCGTGCGAGATCTTCGTGATCATCGCGTTCTGCAGGCCCATCACGTAGCAGAGCAGTGCGACGGTGGCGGGCACGAACAGTACGCGATGGTGTTCCATGTTCGCGCCGAGCACGGCGAAGCCCGTCAGCAGCAGGGCTTCGAGCATCATCGGCAAGGCGTAGACGCTGTGGACGGCGCGGCGGCGTCCCCAGTTGATCAGGACCGCGGACGTGGCCGCGCCGCCCGCGAAGGCGAAGATCGCGCTGAGCGCGGCGAGCGCGAGGCCGATATCGCCGAGCGCGAGGTTGTCGGCCACCGACGAGACGATGCCGGACATGTGCGAGGTGTATTGCCCGACCGCCAGGAAGCCGCCGGCGTTGGCCGCGCCCGCGATGCACGCGAGCGCGCGGCCGAGCCGGAGATTGGCTTTCTCGGTGCGTTCCACGGACGTGAAGCTGCGCAGATACTGGATAGGCACGGGCGGTTCCTCGGCGGGCGACGGTAACCAGTGTAAGACCTGTCGGCTTGACGGGATCGAGGTCCGTCGCACTATAGCGGTGCGGCGGATTGCCGCGATCCGGCGCCCGAGCGCGCGTCGTGTGCCGCGCGCACGCTCGGTTTCATGTTCCGTTTGCACGCTCGGCGCGGCTTGCCGGTCATGCGTCAGCCGCAACCGCGCCGCGCCTGTGAAGCCGACGGGCGCTCATCGGCGCTCATCGACGCTCACGAGGCCTTACTGGCCCGCTTGCGAACGGCCGCCTGCTGCCGACGAACCGGCCGCGGCGCCGCCCACTGCGCTGTTCTGCGCGGCGACCTTGGCTTCGGCGGCCTGGATCGCTTCCGGGTAGTGGGCGTTGTCGCCGTCGCCCGGGCGATAGCCGGCCTGTTCGAGCTGCACGAGTTCGGCGCGAACCTGCGCGCGGGTCATGCCGCCGTTCGACTGGGCGAACGAGGCAACCGGGAGCGTGAGAGCAAGGGCAACAGCAGCAACCTGGACAAGCGACTTCATGACAACCTCCGATCTGTTTCGTGATTGGCTGCGGCAACTCGCCGCAATCCATGACTAAAAGTCTAGAGGTCTTATCTCCCAGGGTTAACCACTAATCCGCCAAGGGACTCTTCCGGCCGGTGGAAGGATCGCCGCTCGCGTCCGCTACCGGGCCGGTGAGCGCGCGATAGTCCCCGGCGTCGATGCCGCGTCGGGCGCGCAGGAATGCCGCGAGCTGCCAGAGCTGCGTGTCGTCGAGCGATTTGCCGAAGGCGGGCATCGCGGTCATCTTGACGCCGTGGCGCATGACCCAGAACGTCGATTGCGGCCCGTTATGACGTTTGGCCGCGAGCAGATCCGGCGCGCGTGGCGAGATGCCCGCGCCGATCGGATCGAGACGCACGCCGGGCGCGCCGTGGCAGTAGACACAATGCTGCGCATAGAGATGCGCGCCCGCGCGCACGTTGACGTCGTTCACGAGATTGTCCGGCACCGCGACCGCGGACGACTGCCGGTCGAGCGAGCGCTGGTAGGTCGTGTGCAAAAACCACGCGACGAGCGCATTGTCCTTGTCGGTCGCCGCCACACCGACGTAACCGGAAAACGCCCAGACCGATGCGCCCGCGCCGATCAGCGCGAGCAACAGGAGGGCGGTGAAAATCGTGCGCGTGGCGAAGGCGCGGCGTGAAGTCATACCTGTGCTCATGAACGTGCGTGCGCAATGGCGTTGGCGGAAAACTCCGCATCCTACCGTTGCACGCGTGCGCCGACGTTGAGTAATTTCGCTGACTTCATGAGTTGCACGCATGGTGAGGTGTCACTGTGCGCGCGGAACGACGTCTTAACGTTTTCTTGATGCCGGCATCGCTATGATTCGGGCGAGGGTAGATTTCGCCGATGCGTGGCCGATGCCCGGTCGATGCGAAAAGCCCTTGATTCAAGGCATTTTTCAGTCGATCGCGGCCTTGCTCGCCGTGAGTTCGATACGAAAGCGCGTGCCTGCGCCGGGCGCGGAATCGAGCGTGACAAGCCAGCCTTGATGCTCGCAGATGCGCTGGACGAGCGAGAGCCCGAGGCCGAGATTGTCCGCGCCCGCTTCGCCGCCGCGCACGAATGGGGTGAAAACATGGGGCTTCACGCTCGCCGCGATGCCAGGACCGTCGTCGGCGACTTCGAAACTGGCGGCGTCGGCGCGCACGAGAATACGCGTGCCGCTGGCCGCGTGCTGGAGCGCGTTGCGGATCAGATTCGAGAGCACGATACGCAGCAGTGCAGCCGGAAAAAGATTCGTCATCCCAGGTAATGGATTAGCAGGGGCGAATTCGCCTTCCATGCGCAAGCCGAGTTGCGTGGCGCGTGGCGACCAGTGCGCGATTTCCTCGCGCACCACACTGGCGACGTCGCTTTGCGCGAAGCCCGTGGCCGTGGCCGAACCGCGTGACAGCATCAGATACGCGGCGAGTTGCTGATGAATATCGCGCGAGGCCGCGTGCGCGCGTTCGAGTTTCGCGCGTTGCGTGGCGGTGAGCGCGGGGTCGTCGAGCAGCAGTTCGCACGAACTCGAAATAACCGTGAGCGGCGTGCGCAATTCGTGGCTCACATCGGCGGTAAAGAGTTTTTCGCGTTGCAGCGCGGCTTCGAGTTCGTTGTAGGTGGCGTCGAAAGCGGCAGCGAGCCGGCCGATTTCGTTCTCCGGATACGCGTGCGCGAGACGCGTTTGCGGCGGCAGCGCAGGACGTTTGACGACCTGTTCCGCGAGCCGGATCAGCGGGCGCACGAAGCGGCGCGTGACGGCGCCGCCCAGCAGAAACGCCACCAGCAGACTCGCGACCACGCTGAGCACCGTGAGCCAGTGCGAATGCACGCGGCGCTCCTCGAAAGCCGTGTAGTCGCGCAGCAGCATGTAGCGCACGCCGTCGCGGTCGTCGGCCATCACATGCCAGTCGCGGTCGCCGTGTTCGAGGCGCGAGAAGCCGGGCTCGACGTCGCGCAGCCAGGTCGGAAACGTATCGCTGCCCGGTTCGCCGTGAAAGAAGCGGTTCACGCGGCCAACGCTCTTGCCCGCGAGATATTCGTCGCGCACGCGGTCGAGCGCCATGCCCATATCGATCTGCTGCAAATGCGTTTCGAGGCGGTTGACGGTCCACATCGAGACGAGCGAGAGCAGCGCGCCGACGATCAACGCGAGCACCAGATAGGCGAGCACGAAGTCGCGCGCGAGCGTGCGGCGCGGACGCGTTTCCAACCGAGTCTGCGGCTGAGTCTGGCTCGCGTCTCGCGGCGCGTCAGCGCGCATCGTCTTGCGCCGCGCGTAGCTGATAACCCACGCCGTGCACCGTCTGCAGCAGCGCTTGTTCGAACGGCTTGTCGATCACCTGGCGTAGCTGATGAATGTGCGTGCGCAGGCTGTCGCTGTCGGGTGGCGAGTCGAGCCACAGCGCTTCCTCGAGACGCGCGCGGGCCACCACCGACGGGCTTTCCTGCATGAGAATTTTCAGCAAGGTCATGGGCGCGGGCGGCAGACGCAAGGTTCGGCCCGCGCGCGCGAGCTCGCGCGTGTCGAGATCGAGCACGAGGTCAGCGACCTGCAGCGAGCGCGCGACCGAGCGTTTGCGCGGACGCTGCGAGAGCGCCTTGACGCGCGCGCCGAGTTCGGCGAGCGCGAACGGCTTCACGAGATAGTCGTCGGCGCCGGCGTGAAAACCCGCGAGCCGTTCGTCGAGCGTGTCGCGCGCCGTGACCATGATGAGCGGCGTTTCGCATTGCGCGTCTTCACGCAGGCGGCGGCACAATTCGTAGCCGTCGAGCCGCGGCAGCGCGAGATCGAGAATGATGACGTCGTATTCGTTGCGCGTGGCGAGCGCATAGCCTTGCACGCCGTCGAGCGCGCAATCGACCATCGTGTTTCGGGCACCCAAATAGCTGGCGATATTGCCGAGAATATCGGGGTCATCTTCAATCGCGAGAATTCGCATGGTCGATGCACGGAGAAAAGTGGCTGAAATCGCGGGCATTTTAACAGCGCACCGCGAAACAAGCTGTCCTGAACGTCGATGTGCGATGTGGTCGCGAGATTCAAACGGTGACGTTGCGCTTAAGCGGCGGATGACTGGCGAAATATTGACGGATGCCGTCGTAAATCGCATCGGCCATTTGCTGGCGGTAAGCCGGAATCTGGAGTTTGCGTTCTTCGTCCGGGTTGCTGATAAACGCGGTCTCCACCAGAATCGATGGAATATCGGGCGCTTTCAGTACGGCGAATCCGGCCTGTTCGCGGCGCCGGCTTATCTCGAAGCGCATGGCACGCCGGTCGATGTGGTCGATTTGAGTTGTCACGAATTCGCCTCGTATGTGAACGACCTGATTCAACTCGATACGGTGCGCTGGCTCGATGAAGTGGTGAGCAATCCGCGTCTGTCGTTCCAGTCGTCGAGCATGATTGCGCAATTGTTTGCGGCGATGTCGGCGGCGGGCATCGTCATGCATTAAATCGGTGACGCAGTTTCTTCAGGAAACGATCGCCCGCGACTATCCGTTGCCACGCAGCGCTCAATACATTCGTGAGTGAGGTGGTGAAACGCGAGGGTCTGTGGTGGCCGGCATTCGATAGTTGTCCAGCGAACGGCCTCTAAGCGACTGAAAATATTGAGATTGTAAAAAATGCATGGCGTGTCGTTTTGGAAACAAATCTGGTCTGCGACACGTCGAATCACCAACTTGTGGTTGCAAACGAAAGCTGTCCTGAAATCGCTCTTAGTGTTGTCCCACAGGGAAGACCGGGCTGGATGTTTGTTGCGATTTGGGTCAGTCGGCCTAGAGTCATTTTATATAGCGACACAAAAAAAGACCGCCCGGTTGGGCGGTCTCTAACAAAGCCGTGCCGATGCTAGTCAGCCGTCAGACTTCGACCTCTGCTTGGCGTTATGCTGCTCTGGCGACAGTGGATTTTTGTTTTCTCATTTCGATGATGGTTGCGACGAGCTCGTGCCATTTTCCAGACTGTCGATAGTCTCGATAGAGCGAACTCACGGCCGAAATTGTTCCGTGTTTTGAATTTACCGAGGTCCAACCGACTCCCGTTCCGAGCTTTTCCAAAATTGCGCCTACAAACGCGCGCGCTTGTTCGCCGCTCCGACATCTAGGTCCAGTTGGAAACAGGTATGCGACACACGCCCACTCATCATCGGAGAGCTCCCAGCCAGCAGGGCCTTCAATAATGTCAGGGTCCGCGAGTATCGGGTTGAGGCGCTCCCCTGGTGCCGGCTCTCTGAGCCGGAAATGTTGTGGTTGCCGGCCGGCCCAGTCAAAAGGTGCTTCAAGTGGAACACATTTTGCAATGTTCAAGCCCGACACAAAAAATTTTCGTCCCCTAAGACAACCTTTTAGACAGATATCTATCTCAGCTGTTGGCAACTTGATTCCGACGATTCCGGAAGTAGCGCTGGTATAAACCGAGTCAAATGCGGCTCGAGCAGAGGGGAAGCAGTAAAGCCATCGAAGTCGCTCGAAGCTGGTGTCGCCAACCGGGACATGTTGTCGAAGCTTTCGAGGGAGAAGTGCAACAGACATCGAACCATTGGCGCTCACGGGAGCGAGTAGCATATCGAGTCCTGAAGGTCGAAACAGATATTCAAAGACAGTCGCATTCGGTTTGAACAATGCCTTGAGCACAAGTATCGCTGGCAACACTAAGCGAAGCCCGTTATGGTCGACCTCAAAAATCTGGTGCCTGTTAGCGTCGGGGTTGGCTTTAATAGCCATTTCTGAGAAGTACTCGGTGGCATCCACGACCTTCCATCGTGAAAAGCACGTTGCTCCGGACATCCGGCTGGTGCTTGCCCCGGGTATGGCAGCTTCCCAAGTAGCTTCGACGTTCATCCATTCAGTATCACTATCTCCTTTCACCATCTTTGCTGCCAATACTCCATTTCTTCGTTCAATCCCTTGCAGCCACATGTCCTGCGCTCCATAGTTGTCTATAGAGCGTGTAGCTATCAGCAAAAGAAATTGCGATGCTGGTCGTCTTCTAAAATTTTAGGAAAAGACGTAGCAGGATGTGGCGAAGCTGAAACAGTGGAGAAAGGCGTGCACCGTGAGCGAGGCGAGCTGGCCAGGAATCCGAGCCGACCGAAGATAACTGAAGGCCGACCTTGTCGAGGAATCGGTCGCCGTAAAAGCGCTTGAAATCAAGCACACATTGCAGCACGTCCCAGCAGCATTGCCGATTGTTGGCGTCAATTTTCTCTGCGTATCGCTGATATTCATTGCTGACATCGTTCCAGGTCTCTGCGGGTAACGCTATTGACTCGAGCACGACAGCGGCGAGTCGCTGCAATGTTCGCGCGTCGAGCCCCCAGTCGACTGGTGAACCGTCTACTTCTTGTGGAAGCTTTGCGTTTACGTTTGACAGCTTTGGTAACACGGAGATGCCGGAGACGCATAGTGGCTCACCGTGTTGAGGGCATACGAACACGCCCGGGAGCGCATGCAGGCGATGCCAATAGCTTTCACCGATTTTCTTACATTCCTCAGCGCGACATTGCTTGCAAAACCGCCGACGGGACATGTCTTCGACGTGTAGGCCTAAGGAGGCGCGCAGGCGGACGCTGTTTCCTCGTGCCGTGGCGGTCAGAAGCTCGCGTTCTAGGAGGGACCGCCTTTTTGTTGGCAATGCTATTGCCGCATAGGGAAACACAGTGTGGTTAAGCAGCAGCTCGCTCGAAGAAAGATTGGTTAGACGCGATAACCCTTGGAAGAACGACGGGTACAGGTAAAACAGGTCACTTGACCTGTCTTCCAGGACTTTGACGAGCGATGCCGGGGCAAGCCCGAGATGATGGCAAGCCCGGATGAGCACGCTGCCAAGCAGCTCATCCGGATAAGGTGTCGGAAAATAACGCATTAAACGTAGCCGAGCAACTCGTGCAGGGGCCGTGCTGCTCCCATGGCGACGAGTTCGTCGAAGGTTGTCGTGTCGCTTTCACTCGCTCGATGAATGGCGTTCCGATAATCGTCCGGCGCAAGTTCTACGAGCGCGGCTGCATCGATTGCCCGCTTCTTTTTCCCGCGAACGGGAGCAGGAGGCTTCGCAAGCTTCAGTGCCGCACTGGTGGCGTCGACGAGGCCGACCGCTTTGCCTTCCTTCGCGACTTTTGAAGCCATTGAAAATGCCCGGTCTTCGTTGATGCCCGCCTCGACCAGTATGCTGGCGACACGCGGTACCAAGGCAGGATTGTCGGCAGTAAGCGCCGCTCCACGCTGACGCACGCCTTCATAGGCGTTAAGGGCATCGTCGAGCAGCGATGTGAATTCAGGTGGTGTGATGTCTTCATAGCGGCAGCGGGCGTCGATATCACCGGTTTTGAGCGCATCGACGATTGGTGCGACTCGCGAGAGCTCGTTGGACATGATTGCGGCGAGAGTCTCAATGGAGAAAGTCTCGGTACCATCGAGGACGCCCCGCCATTGTGCGCACATGAACAACTTGACGGCAAAGTCCGGGATTCCCTGGCAACATTCGTACATGAAGTTGGACATGACGTCATCGAGTTCCACTGGCTTCTGCAGCCACTGAAACGGCCAAAGAGTCGAGATGAGGTCCTCCCACTCACCGGGCTCGTTCAGGTCGCCGCTTCGCGACAACGCATCCCAGGTGGGAAAGCCAGCACCGCTGCTGCGGCGAGCAACGCTGGCATCGACCCCAAGAGCTTTGAGTGCCTTCATTGTGCCAGCGAACACGACGGGAACGCTAAGCTCGTTCGCGCTCGTTACCAGTGAGGCCATAAGCGCCCCGTTCGTCTTGCCGGCATTCCGCAGATTTTGGATTTCGTCGATTACCAGCACCCCGACATAATGGTTGTGCAAGGCACGTGCGCAGTGATTCAGCAGTACATCTGCTGCCAAAGATGGCTTGTACAGTTGGAAGTAATTTGCATCTGGCACGAGCAGGTCGAGCTTTCTCAGGATAGAGAGGGCCAGGCCTTTAACTGAAATGCCGTCGTGCGGACATTCGATGTGCAAGTACGGAATCTGCATGACTCCGTCTGAGTGAAGAATAGCCTCCGGATAGCGGAGAAATATACGGCGCACGGTTGTAGTCTTGCCAGTCCCAGGAAGTCCAATTAGGGCTGACGATAGCTGGGGATTTGCCTTGCGTTTACTCTGGGTCGGAAAGGCGCGACCCTCCTGTTTTGCCTCGTAGAGCCGTTGATAGGTCTCAATGTGTTCCTTCGAACGGATTCCGCGACGCGAATAGCCGGTTCGCATAAGCGTGTCAAACGCGCGCGCGAGACTGAGGTGTCGTTGCAGTGGCCGCAGAAGATGGGCGAGTTCCGCCACCATGCAGAGGCGCTCGCTCGCGGACCAGTCACGTTGCTCAACGGAGAACTCCGGAAGCTCGAACAGCTCCTCCGCGAGTTGCTCGTCCGAAGGAATGGGCGGGAGTGCAGCAATGAGCGCGTTATCGCGGAACTGAGGGATACGTTGTTCCGTGTATCGGGCTTCGACACAGTAAGGATTAAAGATGGGTGAGTTCATGCGTTTTCTCCTGTGCTTTTCGGCGCAGCAAATTATCGATAGGCGAGCGCGGGCGTTCGGCCGCCGCCTCAACTAGTGTTCTCGGTTGTTGGTGAGCGCCGACTCCGACGTGGTCTGACGGGTGCAGCGTTATCACATTGCGGACAGGCTTCAACTCGCTGCTTGTGGGCGGCAAAGTTGTCTCTGCTCGTCGACGACGGCTCTTTTCGGCATTGCGTTCAGCGGCGGTATCTGCTTTTCGCGCGGAGCGCGCCCCGCCTGTTCGAGCCTGTTTGGTCGCGGCTTTTGCTCTTGTTACGATAGCTTCTGCCCTTTGCCGTCGGTTCATTTCAGCCTGATTGGCCCCATCTTCGAGCAATTTCTCCGCCCGTTTCTCTTCTGCGAGGACGTATTCGACCTCTGCGAACGAGTAACCTGAGAAGCGGGCACTGTCTTTGGCCAATTTGCACTTGAACGTTCGTCCCTTGGAGTGAACAATGATGTAGTCAACTAGTCGGAGGTCGTAGGAGCAGTGCACCTCCGGTGCCTTTCCAAGGCCTGCATTGACCATCCATTGTCGAACGGTCGGGTCGTCGTCTACGGACTTGTAGACGCAATTTTCGAATTCAATGCCCTGCTGCGTCACTTTTGCCTTCTTGCTTTTGGGGGCGTCTGTTGTTCGAGGCAGCAATTGCAGGTGAAGATAGTCGTATGTGTAATTGGCACCGGCACATCCATTGTGCTCGACTTCCTTTTTCCAAAGCTGAATCGGAATTGCATTCCACCCAGAGAGGACTTGTGCGGGTGATAGCGGGTAGTTTTTCATCACCGTCGTGTTGTGCTTTATTACTTGACCCAAGATAAGCGAAGTACATTCTTCGACCGTCAAAGCTGCATCTAGATGATATTTCGTCCCGCGACGTTTGACAGCTTCCATAGGAGGCTCGTAACCTGGTGCCAGGTCCTTAATCGCGCAGTGAGCGGCGTGGAACCCTGCCTCCACCACGCCCTTTCCGATAGGGAGAAGAGACTGTGTGTTCGAGATGATGGCCTCCATGCCGTCGCATATGCGGTCACTGTTTCGTGAAGCCATTTCCCCTCGGTCACCGAGAAACTTCGCGGGAAATATTCCGTTGGCGGGCCAATGAGCGGGGTCGTATGGGTGACCGTATTTCTCACACAGTGCATGCTTGTCCTCAGCAATGCTTAGTATTGCGAGCATTGCGCCGGTCCACGACGCGTTTTCGAGACCGAGATAGAATCCGACAATCAGACGCGTCTTGCGGTCGTGTATCAGGTACAGGGTCGGTTTTCCGATGATGCAGTGCCGATTGGCTTCAGCTACCAAGAAGATATCGAAGACGGTCGCATCAATTTCATAGATGTGACCGGGCGCGACAGCTTCTTCGAGCGAACTACCGGTCATCGGCTTATTTTCACGGTCGAAGTTCTTATCGCCCTTTTTACCGCGCTTCACATCCTCCGGGGTAAAGCACGTTTTGAGGATATGTCGAAACTGATGGATAGAGGGATGTTCGCCCTCGGGACGCTTCACGAGGTCCCCGTTTCCGTCCCTGAACGAGTAGTGTTTGGCTATCAGGTCAATATGGACGCCCTTGAGCGAAGCGTGCTCTTTTTTTATGTAGCGCTTTTCGATGAAGTCTTTCGCCCGCTTGATATCTTCGGTGCCCATCTGGAATACGTTGTATCGGCCGTACTCTGGCGTACGCCCACGGCCACTCGTTCCTGACGTTTGATTCAGGCCATTGCGTGCGCTTCCAGGAATCAAAACATACTTGCTCTGTCCCTGTGACCACCATTTGTTTAGATACTTATAAATGGTTGTCTTGGAAATGCCAAGTTCTTCGGCGCGTGCACGTACAAGCCGATTGCGTTTAGTCCCGTCAAGGATATCCGCATTCTCAGACCCATCTGCATTCAGAAGCAGGGGCTTAATCGCCTCGTATGCCGCATTGGCGCGATTGCGTGCATTTTCGGAGTAAAACGCAAAGTCGGGCGACTTCGAGCAAGTAGTGGATTTCGCGTCGAATTGAGAGTGACTACGGAGAACGCCAAAGTCGCGCTCGACAGGCCACGAGTGTGCCTTGGACAGATTTACGACCCAGCCAGAGGTGGGAGAGGAGGTTTTGACGACACGATATTGGCAGCCGTCGTTGCCATTAAAAATGTCGTTTTTCAAAAGGACCTGCATGATAGTCTCTGTGTATGTTGTGACGGTGGATACGCCGATTTGCTAGAACGCTCGGTTCGTTTCCGCGATTGCATTCTCGACAGTCTGAACGGACTGGTCGTAGGTGAGCGATGAATCGAGGCAGGTTGATTCCCGTGAGTTCCTGTGGAACGGACGAGTTCTAAACGTGCGGACGTTCTGGAAAGTGAGGCGTTGAACAGCAGACTCGACGGCGCCTTTTGAGTAAGGATTGCTAGGAAACATGAGATATGTCCTTGTAGTTGGATGAATTGCAGGTCTGGTTTGGTTCGTGCGTCACTGCCCGACGGCTCGCTGAGAAGCGCAATCAGGTTCAACAAGGAAGCTTTGGAGTGGAAGCTTTGCTACATCAGAGTTGCGCAGGTCGCATTTCAGCCTGTGGCCCCACAGAAGCGTTCGAGCGGCTCGTGACGCGTCGCCACTTCGCAATCCGTGGCGTTCATCGAACGCCTGGCAATACTCGGCGAGGGCTCCTTTGTACGAGGTGTTCGCGAGTTCGTAGAGCATCTGGTCGGATTTCTCTTTGATGTAGCCGACGTACGCTTCGTCTTCGCCGGTCTTCGCGATTCCCCCGCGAATCCACTCGATGTTTTTGACCAGTTGCGTATGCAGCTGTGAATGAAGTACGAGATGATGTGGCACATTCATGCCGGCGAAGTAGGTTCGCGTGATTTGTAGCTTGGCGATGATGTGGTCAGCGTTCTTTGCATCCATGTCCTCAGAGCGTTTGCAATCAAAGGCAGCGAAGCGCAGGTCTCCACCTCGCTTATCAACGCCGAGAAAATCCACAGTCATCACCGTCGGAACATTCGTGCCAGGGTAGTAGGGGTGCTTGACGCCGAGTGCTTCCGCAATCTCTAACGTGAGTTTGCGTTCGAGTGGATAGCCTTCGTATAACTCGGGAAATTTTCCGGAGAATTCGAGCAGCAAGAAGCTACGCCACTCAACGTCCGACTGAAGGTGTATGGTGCGGCCATAGACCGGGCTCCATGCGCGATGCGTGCGCCCCGCTGATGCCATGTCGTGCACGCCGAGCCACGGCACGTAATCGGGGCCCTCTCCGGAACCTTGACCTTCTTTGATAAGCCGTTCAATTACCGGCTCGCTCCACTTCTGAATTCCTTTTGTCATGACAACTCCCGTAGTGAATGTTCTTGAGCGATATGTGCTCAGGACATATAGCGAGAAATGTCCGCATGAATTTTTCCTAAAATTTACGGGCGGGCGTGGCGGGGCCAGTTCTCTTTAGACAAAGTGGGGCCTTTGGCACGTGAGTTGGCACGGAGGTTGTTGCCGAGGTGGGACGCAGGCGAGACGAACCTAAAGAAATCCCCTTCGCCGACGTGAATGCGGTGGCGGTTACACAAGCGCAATCCGTCGTCGTCGCCGAAACGCAGAGAGTGTTGTAAAGAAGTGGAACTCGGTCATCTGCAGCTCCTTACGCGGAACGACGGTCTATCGACAGCGTCCACGCGCGTAAGCATCTACTTTTGAGATAAGACGAAACTCGTATATGGCGTAAAAATCTCATATATGAGATTATAGAAGCGTATACGAAGGAGGCAAGGAATAATCCGCCTTTTGCAATCAGGTCACAGGCGGATGGCGGACTGGTACCAAATCGCGGGGAATGTGCTTCGGGCCGAACTTGCTCGCCAAGGCGTGACATACCGTCAGCTTGCCGCTGCGATGGCTCAAATTGGCGTATCCGAAACCGAACGCTCAATCGCAAGCAAGCTTTCACGCGGGAGTTTTAGTTTTGCCTTCTACCTGCAGGCCATGCTGGCGCTTGGCCGAACTGACTTTCGCGTGGACCTGACCGACGTGCGCTAGCTGGAGCGCGGCCTACGCCAACCCTTTTGCTCGCGCCACTTCGTTTTGCCGCGCGTAGGTTTTAAGTCTCCTTTTCTTCGCGCCCCATTTCTCACCGCAAAGGCGCATCAAGAGCGCCTGCATTCGGGCTCGCCCTCCAATTTGTATGTATTTGCATAATCTCATATATGAGACTATCGTCTCATATATGAGATTATGCCGCGCTGCCTTATAAGGAGCGGAGATGCTGAAGATAACCGCAGAACTGCTCCCGTCCGGGAGTTCTGCGGGCCGCAGGACTGTGGGAACAGTTGAAATCGTCAACATTGGCGGCGACGCCGCATATGTCTCGTACGCAATCCGGGTTTAAGAACACAACACTGAGCTCGCAAGAGTTTGGCAATAGGTCGAACGCCCACGCTTTGCTGCCAGAGTGTGTCGGGCCTTGTGCTGCGAGGCATAGCGGTCGCGCCTGCGGGCAAAGAAGAAATGCCACCAAGACCCACCCGTGGCGCGGGCAGCCTGAGGCGCAAATGTCAGGAACCGCGTCGGCATAGGTAAGAACGGAAGTCGAAGAGTGGACGGTACCTTATGTACGTGTACGGCGACCTCATATTGGCGACGGTGATACTAATCTCGTGCGCGGCACTGGGTTGGTTGATAGGGAGACTCATTAGGGGGCGTCCGCCGAAGGTTGAGGCAATGCGGCCGCGGCTTTCTATTAGCACAGCGTGTCTCAGGGACGCGCACAACTCAGCACTGTCAGTTCATACACGACTTCGATGTGCGTTCGAGTCCGCATACTTTTGTTGCTGTGAAATCGCTGAGAAGTCCGGCAAGAATATAGAGGACTACGAACATCAAAGTAATGATGTTATGAAGATTGGGATGATGAAATTGGGAGCGAGAGAAGATGAACGGCGTGTTTTTTTGCTGCTCGCAAGATGGGTATCGTCTGCTAGCCCGCTTTTGCCAGAAGTCGGAGTGAAGGAGGCATGTGGGTTTGCTATCCACGTGCATGATGAGGCGGTACGAGTTTTATCGTAGACAGCAGCGATGAACCAATCATGGGACAGGCTCCGGCTGGTCTTTTTGTAGGAGAGCACTTGCGATTTCTTGGTAATTGAAAGAGGAGGTCAATACACTGCAATCAAAGCTTTGTGGTGGACATCGCCTCATTCTCGGCGCTGACTGGGGGCGTACATCCTGCAAGAGCGTTCTTCGACCCAAATGGACCGGCCCTTACTTTCGAACAGTTCCGCAGTTCCGTGGTTGTCGCCACTAGGCCTCTTGGAGGCAGAAGCATGAAAATAATCTCGATTTATGACGGAGAGTATTTCGCCGGTGAGTCCCCGTTGCCACTTCTCTGCGAAATTGAGGGCAGCGTGACCCCTTACGGGAGAGAGCCTTTCGGCATCCTTGAAGAGGCGGAAAAGGTACTGGAGATGTGCGAGGAGCGATATGGCGCTGCTCGCCCGAGTGGTGATTGCATGACCGTGGTCGTGGCACGGAAAGTTGGGAACGATGTCATGCCAGTCGTGAGGCTTGACATACACGCTCGCAACGGCACCGCGCGCGCGAGTATCCAGACGTATGATTTTCCGAGCTGGAATGCCGAGCCTACGACATATGCACCCGATGACGATGCCGTCACGATTCTCAGGAAGGTAATCGCTGCGTTGTGACGAATACAAAGCGTGGGCAATCGAGCCAAAGTAGTGCGACTCAGGAGGTCAAATGTTGAAGCTGAGGTTCTACCCTAACTCACGCAAAGTATGGATTGGGGAACTGCTTGGCGCTGAAACCAGGCTGCTCGCTGCGACGCATCCCGCGACAATAGCAGCAGCTGTTTTCGCGATGGATGAACACAAGCTATGCGTCGAAACGGCAAAAGGGCGCTGTAAGATGGCGTTTCCTTTCGAGGATGCAGAGGGTGGATTGTTGGCTGCGCTCATGCAAGACGCGCAGATGTACGATTGGATGAGGCTATTTTGTACGTTCTCACGTTTCGACTTTGCCAACCCTCTTCCGTACGATACTAAAGCTGATGTCCATTTCCGTGTGGCTGTATTTCATCTTCCGGCCGAGCTGGTGAAGGTCCATCCTTCGGAGCCAGAGCCAGAGAATTTTAAGCTCCAGTTGAGGAAGCGGAACCAGTTCATATACTACCCCTGGTGCTGAACACCTTGCAGCGCCGAAGTCTGGTAGACCGTCGACGAGTGCGTTGGCTTGCCATCTCCACTATTTTTCCGCGACGGAAGCAATGGACTCATCTTCGGTGTACCAAGCTCAGTACCGCAAATGAGCTTTACAAGGCAACAGAATTTGATGGCTACGTCGCGTGCGATTGAATCGACGCCAGCTTGCTTGGCCAATGTCTGCCTACGAACTCAGTATCACAAAAAAGCCCGCTGGGAAATCGGTCTTCCTGCCAACAATGCTGTGCTTATTCGCTCTCGACGGTCCGACAGGATACAGACGAGCAAGCGCGAGCAGCCGTGGCTGCTCTCCAGTCACTGGCATTTGATGCAGAAAAACGCGTGACGCACGTTGTATTGCCAGTGAAACTCGTGCTTCGAGGCTCTGTGCTCCCACTGCCGCACAACTAAGCGGATTGAGCGGCTTGGGCCACGAAAGGACGCCTTTGCGCACAAGTAATCGACAACGATTGCTGTATGACGCTCCACTTGCACTCGCAGGTTGTGCTGTTTGCTCCCAATCGTCCGTGAAAATGCGCACAATCGCGAAGGGCCAATCCGCTACTCTGTTGTGTGGAGCACGCTGGTCTAGTCGTCGTTAGGGCAGAGACCGCGAAGGAACTCACCGGCACATCAAGCGCTCAGGAGGCACGGAATGCGTCGCGCGGTGGTGAACAGTTTGGGAAGTCCCCTCACATTTTCTATCGAGTCGACTGAGCTGCCAGCGCCATCTCGCGGCGAAGTTTTGCTTCGCTGCGAGGCGACTGCTCTCGGATTTGTAGATGGCCTGATTGTGCAAGGCCGGTATCAGATAAAACCGGAATTCCCGTATGTGCCTGGGGGCGAAATCGTAGGGACTATCGAGGCGATTGGGGAGGGTGTCACCACCCTCGCTGTCGGCCAACGAATCGCGGTTTGGCAATTCGGGGGAGGGTTGGCTGAATTTGCAGTCGCAGCAGCAAAGGACGCGACCGTGGTGCCAGATGGCCTCGCAGCAGAAGTAGCGTCTGCAGTTCTGGTCGACTACTTGACTGCCTACTACGCATTGAAGGTGCGTGGGGTGCTACGGCGCGACGAGACCGTTTTGGTATTGGGTGCCGCAGGTGGGGTGGGACAGGCTGCTATCCAGATAGCACATCTACAGGGTGCGCGAGTGATAGCAGTAGTCTCATCTGCAGCGAAGGCAGCGCGGGTATCTGAGCTTGGAGTCGGACACGTTGTTGTGCACACGCCGGACAGCATCACACTACGCGAACAGTTGCGCACCATCGGTGTCGACGGCTCGATAGACGTGGTTGTAGACCCTGTCGGAGGGGCAGATTTCGAGTCGGTCTTTCGCACATTGACGAAGGGAGGCAGGCATCTCGTCATAGGGTTTGCCGCGGGGGCGATACCGACGCTCCCAGTCAATCTGGCGCTGCTCAAGTCGGCAAGTCTGGTAGGTGTCGACGTCAGATACTTCGTGAACTCCAATCCAGATGATGCATTGGCAGTGACGAGAATAATTTTTCAGCACCTCGTCGATGGCCACCTCAAGCCACCAGTTCGTCAAAGCTATGCGTTGCAAGAAGCGGAAGCTGCTTTCGCTGCACTTGCTGACAGAGAGCGCATAGGAAAGGTCGTTGTCACCCCTTGATGGTACGTCGCAACGCTCCTCCCGCTGGTGACAGGAGCGTTGACGACAGGTTCGTTAGATGGCCGTCCGCTTCATTCGGTTACGGAGAAACATCCATCGACCGTTCTCGTCCAGGAAGCGTGCGCCCGAGATGTTAACGTAGCCGAGCAAGATGCCGAGGCACAACGTCAACATGACATAGAGCCATTTGTCGGCGCCGGCAAAGAAGGTGCTCGCAATGGCACCGAACATCATTGGGATGCTACAGAACAATCCAAACGGCTTAAAAATGCCGTGCACGGAGCACAAGACCGACGTGGCGATGAAGACAGCAATCACCAGGGCGGTGCTGGACGCGAAGTGCAGGAGGGAGAGAACTGCGCTGAGCTTGATATAGGCGAGTCCCCAGACAACACCGAGCAATGCACTCGTCAGGTGGTTGGGCATTTGCTCCAGCTTCCCGCCGCCGTTCAGAAAAATCGGCAACGCGATGAAGGAGCAGGGCAAGACGCCGCCGGCGGCTAGCGGGCTCATCAGATATAGCCAAACGTAAATCGCTGTCGTCAGCCCAATCCAGATGCCGAGGTTGATAGAGAAGCGGACCTTCATGATTTCACCTGTAAGTAGTTTTAGTTCGAGAGTCCGTACTGAACGAGTGCAATTTCGTTGGTACCGGAACGAGATACAAAACTTCAGCGCGCAATGGTTGTCGCGCGCTCGTCACAGGTGACAGGGTTGAAGAGACGCTCCGCACATCATGACGTGAAATGCATCGTAGATATGCAAATTCGGAACTGCTTGACTAGGAACGCCAATTTCTATTGCTTGGCACAGACATGCAGGATTGGTGCGGGTACTCACTAAAGCTCGCCTTAGTAGGCATCGATTTCCCCGCACGCTGAAAAGCAGTTTGTGCGCTGTTAATTCACGATTCGTTCCCAGTCCCACGCGGCTTGCTCGGGTTGGTTATGCAGCTCCCAGAAAGTCGCCCCGATTTCACGCGACTTCTCGGATTCCGGCGAGACGAGAGTGGCTACCGTAACCGTCGCGAGGTGGACGTTGATGGCGCGCAACGGCTCGAACAGCGCTTTCGCAGCCGCACGGAGGCCTGCCTTTGCGACGCTGATGTTGATGAACGACGCGGTGGGCTCGATGCCGAATCCGCCGCCGGTGAGAAGTATTGTGCCTCCGCGGTGGGCGAACAACTCGCGGGCTGCCTTGACAGCAGCCAGGGCGCTGACGAGGTTGATTGTGGCTTCGCTCTGCAGGCTTTCAACGCTCTCTGACTCCAGCGGCGCAGTCCGAAGTGCGCCGCTCGCATCGTAGTGGAGAACGCCAGCGTTGTAGTGAACTACCGCAAGGTCATCGCCGAATTGCCGAATCAGTTGCTCGACAGCGTGCGGGTCTGCTGCGTCAACCGTAGCGAATGAGATGTTGGCTCCCGCTTCATGCAGCGAGGTAATGGCGTCCTTCAGCTTGCTTTCCGCACGTGCTGCGAGTACGACGCGATATCCCTCAGCCGCGAATTTTTGAGCGGTTGCCAGACCGATTCCAGGGCCGGCGCCAATCACGAGATAAGTTTTCAATTTCTACTCCTTGCACTGATGTTGAAGAACTCGCTGTTGCGAGCGTGTGGCAAGGGTAGGAGGTTCGGGGTGGCGAGGGAATCATCGCGAGACTACACTCATTATGAACAAAAAATTCACAATGAGGCCGCTATGAGTGGACGTTTGGCTCTCGGTTCGTCACCGAGCTTGACCGCATTGATTGCCTTTGAAGCGGTCGCTAGGCATCAGAATTTTCGACAGGCAGCAGCTGAGTTGCAGGTCACTCCGACAGCTATTTCAAGGACCATAAAGCACCTTGAGGAGCAACTGAACGTCAGACTTTTCAATCGCACGACCAGGAGCGTTGCGCTAACGGATTGGGGCGCGGAGCTTGTCGAGTCCCTTGCTCCAGCGTTGGACCGAATTTCGGAGTCGGTTCAGCACGTCGGGGAGACCATCGACGTTCCGCGCGGGACACTTCGAATAAATACTTCCTATGTGGCGTATCAGTGCTTTATCCGTCCGATTCAACGGGAATTCGTGCAGCGCTATCCCGAGGTGACTTTCGATGTTTCGATTGATGACCGTCTCGTCGACATAGTGGGCTCTCGCTTCGACGCAGGCATCAGGCTCGGACATGCCGTGCAACAGGACATGGTCGCAGTGCCTCTCGGTGTCGAGCAGAAGACGGTTGTCGTCGCGTCTCCCGACTATCTGCTAAAGCACGGAACACCGCGGACGCCGGATGACCTCTTCGGGCACCGGTGTATCCGTCAGAAGTTTGGCGGTAGCGGCCGATACTTCGAATGGAGGTTCGGGACTCGCAAGACACCCTTCTCGATGGACGTGGGCGGCAATCTCATACTGAGCGAGATGCGCACGGTAGTGGAGGCTGCAGCCGACGGACTTGGCCTGGCCTATGTTTATCGCCAGTTTGCGGAGCCAGCACTTGGCAGTGGGATGGTGCGGCCGGTCTTGGAGCGCCACTGTGTTCCCGGCGCCCCGTTCTATCTCTACTACCCTCACAGGACACGCATGCCAGCGAAGCTGCAGGTCTTCGTGCATTGGATGCGAGAAACCTACGGCCCGGCGAGCTACCCGAAGCGTTAGCGTAGAACGGCGGTCGTGTTTTGCGCCCGGATGCAGGCTCTCCCGCCCCTAAATTGGCTTCGACAGTCAATTCCGAATGGCCGTTCGGGACAAGCATCTCGCATATTGGCTTCGTAGCATGGAAGCAAGGTCGGAACTCGCCCCATCTGACTCGGGCTCCGCGACCTAGCCTTAACCATGTACTACATTCACCATTGCGAGGTTTAAGTGAATACCCGTAGCTCCGACCGTTCCGGTACTGCCCAGAGCAGTGTTGCCAACATTCCGGCACCGACCCCGGAGGATATTCTCCAGATTTCTCGTAACCTCGGCCTCGGCGTGAACGAGTCCGAGGCTGGCTTCTACGCTGATGTCGTGGCGAAGAGCGTGAAGAGTTACGACACGGTCTTCTCGATTGCAGCCGAGGCTGCGCCGAAAGCACCGGTCGGACGCGAATACGTCGAGCCTCCTGCCACGGAAAACACCAACAACGCTTGGTACGTCCGCTCAGCAATCGTTGAGTCGAAGACCGGACCGCTTTCGGGACGCCGCGTTGCCATCAAGGACAGTATTCCGGTCGCCGGGCTTCCCATGCTGGCCGGCTCGAATATCTTCGATGGCTACGTCCCCGAATTCGATGCTGAAGTGGTTCGTCGCATCCTCGCCGCGGGTGGCGAGATAGCCGGTAAGGCGCATTGCGAATATCTGTGCTTCTCGGGCAGTAGTCACACGAGCGTCGCTGGGCGCATCCAGAACCCGTGGGCGGACGGTTTCTCGTCCGGCGGCTCGTCGTCCGGCTCTGCGGTGCTCGTCGCGTCCGGCGAAGTCGATATGGCACTCGGAGCTGACCAGGCGGGCTCGATTCGTATGCCTGCGTCGTTCAGCGGCATTGTTGGCCTGAAGCCGACGTATGGCCTCGTCCCGTACACGGGCATTGCGCCGCTCGACGCGTCGTTTGACCATGTCGGTCCGATGACCGCTACGGTCTCCGACTCCGCGCTGCTGTTGAGCGTTATCGCCGGCCCGGATGGCAGCGACGCACGCCAGCACGGCGTCAAGCCTTCGGACTATGAGGCCGCTATGGCCCAAGGCGTCAAAGGCCTGCGCATTGGGGTGCTCAAGGAAGGGTTTGAGGTCCCCGGCAGCGACCCGGCCGTAGGCGAGCGAGTGCGCGCGGCGGCCAAGGTGCTGGAAAAGCTCGGCGCCACGCTCGTTGACGTATCTGTGCCCCTGCATATGCACGGATTCGATATCTGGACCGCAATCGGCTGGACCGGCATGACGGAAACGGTCTTGAAAGGCAATGGCTTCGGTATTTCCCGCAATGACCAGTATCCGATTTCGATGATGGAATGGGCTCGCGACAATGCTGTGGGTATCGACCAGGCACCGCCGAGCGTGAAGCTCTTTTTCGTCATTTCGGAATATGCGAAGCGCCACATCGGCTACGTAGGCTACGGCAACGGCATCAACGCTGGCCGCGTACTCCGACGGAAATACGATGACCTGCTCAAGGATGTCGACCTTCTCCTGATGCCGACGACCCCGATGACGGCCACGCCGTTGCCGGACGAGTCGACGTCCATCGAAACCGAACTGAAGACGTCGCACCCGATGGCCCTCAACACCTCACCGTTCGATTTCACGCATCACCCGGCGCTTACGCTTCCCTGCGGCGGCGTGAACGGCATGCCGGTCGGCCTGATGCTCGTCGGCCGTCACTACGACGAAGCGACTGTCTTCCGCGCCGCCAAGGCGTACGAGGCAACCGGCGAAGGGGCATACCGCTAACAGCAGTAAAAAAACGCCCCTGGTCACAGGGGCATCAACGACTGGAGAGTTAGCATGATTGGCATTCACGACATCGGCGGATACCACAACCTCGGTCCCATTCAGACGAAGGACGATGAGGTTTTCCACGAAGACTGGGAAGGGTTGACCTTCGGTCTCCTCCTCGTCGCCGGTACGGTTGGAACTTGGGCGCTCGACGAATTCCGGCACATCATCGAGCAGATGCCGCCGGCGCGGTACTTGGACACGCCATATTACGTCCACTGGCTCGAGGCCATCGAAGAACTCGTCGTGCGCGATGGCTTCGTTTCGCGTGACGAAATCAACGCACGTCAGCAGGCAATCCGCGAAGGAAAGCCGTTGCCTGACCTGAGCGGAATGAAACTCGACCCGGCGGTCGTGGAAAAGCTGCGTGAAGGCGCGAAGAAGATTGCATACGTTGGCCTTGGCGCTCGGCGTCCCGACCAGAAGCAGAATTTCTCCATCGGCGACCGGGTGCGTGCACGGATTGCTCCCGTACCGGGCCACAGCCGCTTGCCGCGGTTCATTTGGCACAAGCCGGGCACCATTGTGGCGTACAGCGGAACGTATCCGCTCGCCGATACGGTCGCCCATCGAAAGGGCGAGAACGCTCAGCCGACGTATGCCGTCCGTTTCGAAGGCAAGGACCTCTGGGGCGACCAGGCTGAGCCGAATACCAGTGTGACCATGGACCTCTACGAGTGCTACATGGACCTCGACACCGCACCCGCAGTTGCAGCATAAGACGGAGAATCAAATGAGCGAACATCATCACGGCCATCACCATCCGCACGAGCTCTCCGAGGGCGAGGTCCGCGCTCGGGCGCTGGAGTCTTTGCTGCGCGAAAAGGGCGTTTTGCAAGGTCCCGTCATCGACGAAATCATTGACACGTACACGAACGATATCGGCCCCATGAACGGCGCGCGAGCCGTGGCCAAGGCATGGGTCGACCCCGAGTTCCGCAAGCGCCTGCTCGCGAACGCTACGAGCGCAGTGGCTGAGCTCGGCATCAGCGGGATGGAAGGCGAGAATCTCGTAGCCGTCGAGAACACCGACGATGTTCACCACGTTATCGTCTGTACGCTGTGTTCGTGCTATCCGTGGCCGGTGCTGGGCTTGCCGCCGCGGTGGTATAAGGACGCTCCGTATCGCGCGCGCGTCGTGCGCGAACCGCGTGCCGTGCTCGCCGAGTTCGGCACGACAGTGCCGGAAAGCAAGCCGGTGAAGGTGCTCGACAGCAACGTCGAAGTCCGCTATTTCATCATCCCGCAACGCCCGAAGGGCAGCGAGAATCTGACGGAAGATGCGCTCGCAAAGCTGGTTACTCGTGACTCGATGGTTGGCGTGACAGTTCTGCCGGCAATCGTCTAGGAGCTGCGGAAATGGAAACGGCATACACCCCTTGCGCGGCTGATACTGCTGGCGCGGAACTCGACCGTAACGTAACCGCCATGACCGGCGAGATTGCGATGCCTCGCGCGAATGGCGAACTGGTTTTCGATGCGCCTTGGCAGAGCAGAGCGTTCGGGATGGCGGTCAGCCTGTCCAAGGCAGGGCATTTCACTTGGGACACGTTCCGCGGCGAACTTGCACGCGCAATCCGCGAGCACGGGCAGAACGGTGTCGACGAATACTACCTCCGTTGGCTCGATGCACTTGAAGCATCGATGGCAGGTAGTGCGTTGATTGACCATGAAGCGTTGCACGCTCGCGAACACGAGTTCCGAGACGGCGTGCGAGACGAGGTCTTCTAACTCGTTGGGTGTCTCGCGGTTGACATTTAGACACCTACACGTTGTTCCTCCTGTTAGCAGCCGGCCTGGTGCGTAACGCCACCGGCCGGCTCTTCATTGCATACCGAATCCTCGACTTGGATGTCGACCGGAGGCTTGCGTGTTCAAAAAATATATTGCCACTTTTAGTGACGATAGTCGCGTAGCGCTGCGAGCACGCGTCATCGCGATGATTGCGGTAATCGCTATCGCGAATGTCTTCGCGTGGATTTACGCGGTTGTCGCGCTTCGTTCTCATCCGCTTTTGCTCGGCACAGCCTTCCTCGCCTACACGTTTGGGCTGCGCCATGCCGTCGACGCTGACCATATCGCCGCGATTGACAACACGACGCGTAAGCTTATGCAATCAGGGAAGCGCCCTGTATCGGCTGGCTTTTTCTTCGCGGTCGGGCATTCGACGATTGTGATTCTACTGTCCGTGGGCGTTGCGTTCGCAGCGTCTTCAATCGAAGGTCACTTCGACCAGTTGAAGGCAGTCGGGGGCATCATCGCGACGAGCGTCTCTGCGACATTCTTGCTGGTGCTGGCCATTGTCAACATTCAGATTCTCTATTCAGTTGTTCAGACGTTTCGTCGTGTGAAACTCGGCGAGGCGCTAGTGGAAGACGACCTCGACATTCTGATGAACAAGAGCGGCTTTCTCAGCCGTATTTTCCGGCCGCTCTTTCGTTTGGTGACGCGTAGCTGGCATATGTTTCCCATCGGCTTTCTGTTCGGTCTGAGCTTCGACACAGCGACCGAGGTTGCTTTGTTCGGAATATCGGCTTCGCAGGCAGCGAAGGGAATGTCGGTGGAAACTATCCTCGTATTCCCGACGCTGTTCATGGCTGGAATGACGCTCATCGATACTGCAGATGGCCTCCTCATGCTTGGGGCGTATGGTTGGGCGTTTCGCCGGCCGGCGCGGAAGCTTTTCTACAATATAACCATTACGTTTGTCTCGGTTGTGGCCGCGGTGCTGATTGGTGGAATCGAAGTTCTCGCGCTGTCAGCCCAACAGTTTCAATTGAAAGGCGCCTTCTGGGACTTCGTTGGAAAGATATCCGATAACTTCGGGATGGTCGGATATCTTGTCATCGGGCTGTTTATCGTCAGTTGGTTGGTGTCGGTGGCTGTCTACAAAATCGGTAAGTACGATGAACTTCCCATCAATATCAGCTAGGACGCTAGTTAGGATAGGTTTTCAAGGGGCTCGTTAAAAAAACTTACTTCCCAAAATCCTTCTTCTCTATAGAGAAGAAGGATTTTTGTTTTGTAGACTTGAAAACGGTTCAAATTTCAAACGTTAAAACGTGGCTGCTATGGTCAACTGATGCTGTCCTTGGCGGACTAGCGGTAGAAAATTTAGATAAATAACATCGGCGCTGAAATACCTCGGTAAAAATCAAACGGAGCCAAGTCGAAAATGAAATCGCTAGTGAAGAACGGAGTTGCACTCGCTGTATGCGCGCTTGTTTCTGGGGTGGCTAATGCTCAAAGCAGCGTCACGCTTTACGGTCGACTCGACGCGGGAATTGAGTACGTCAGCGGACTGCCTAACAACGCGTACACCGGCTCGACCTCGCGCTGGAGAATGGAAAGCGGGAACTGGGGAACGAGTCTCTGGGGGATGAAGGGGGTTGAGGACTTGGGGGCAGGCAACAAAGCATTGTTCCAGTTGGAAGGGAGCTTCAGTACAACGAACGGTTCGCTCGGCGCCGCGGGCACGCTGTGGAATCGCTGGGCGACTGTTGGATTTGCGAATGACAGCTATGGCACGCTGCTTCTTGGTCGCGAACTCGCAATCACGAATGGCGTTTGGGATTTCGACCCCTTCGGGCAGACCAATTGGTCGTCCGCATCGCTTGTGCGTGGTCGCAACTGGCCTCAGACCAGCAACAACATTTCGTGGCAGTCGCCGAAGTGGAATGGATTCGACGTGTACGGGCAATACTCCTTCTCGAACGCGACGAACTGGAACGGAAACGGAACGACGACACAGGGGCGCTCGGATGGAATTCAGGTAACGTATTCGAACTCGCTTTTCCAACTGCGCGGCATCTACGACGAAATTCGCAACGCGTCGAATGGCGGCCTCGACGACGTGTTCAATTACTCGCGCCAATACTTCGCTGGGGCGAATCTCTTCCTTGGACCGTTCAAAGTCCAGGCAGTGTACCAGGCATCGCGGACATCGGGCGCTACGGTCGCGGCGTATGGTACGCCAACCACGACCGACCAGGAATGGGGTGGCGTGACCTGGCAAGCAACTCCGGCGGCGGCTCTTATCGCAGCGGTCTACCACGTCAACGCGAACAACGGTGGCGGCAACGCGACCATCTACAGCGTAGGGGGGTCCTACAATCTGAGCAAGCGCACGCTGCTTGATGTGCAGGTCGCAACGGTCCGCAACAGCAAAGCTGCGAACTTCGGATTGGACGCGAATAGCGCTGGTGCGGGCGGGGTCGGTAGCGACGGGACTTACAACGAGAATCCTTTGCCGGGACACAGCCAGACGGGCTTCTACGCAGGCATTCAACACTCGTTCTAATGTGTTGATTGTGGCGGGACTTCGGACAGGTGCGGTGGCCATTTTGAACCGCACGTTCTCAGCTTTTTCGAACGCTGCACGTCTCCAAAATGCGGCAGCCTCACGGTAGGTGAGCTGCCGCATTGCGCATCGTCACATCGTTTTCCAGTCGCCGAGTGATTCGAACGCAGCAGAAGCTGCAATGAGCGTGTGCTCATCGAAGTGACGACTAGTGAGCATCATGCCGATAGGGAGTCCGTCGCGGACACCACAAGGGATGCTAATAGCGGGATGGCCCGTAAGGTCTGCGACAACCGTATTGCGCAGTTGGTCGAGCGCGTTGCCAACGAGGGTGCTGGGAAGGTCGTCTCGGTCCGCCATGAGCGTCGCTCGATGTGGCGTGGTCGGACATACGATGATGTCGTATTTTCTCAACATGGCGTTGTAGGCATCGGTGACGATGTGGCGCATGTTCTGGGCCTTTGCATAGTACCGGTTGAAATAGAACTTCCGCATGTATTCACCGCTGAGCAGCACGCTGAGAACCGTCGGCGGAAGGTCGTGCGGGCGCGAGCGCATGCCGCGCGCCAGGTGTTCTCCCATAGCCGTGTTGTACCAGCCTTGCCAGTTTGTTCCCAGCCCATGTCCATTTAGCATGAACGCAGATGCACCTTCGATTGCAATGGCGGTCCAGAGCGGGTACGCATCCAGATGTTCGGGAATCGAGACGTCCTCGACAGTTGCGCCGAGCGTGCGCAGCTTTTCGACCGCGGCGCGGACGCATTCGTCGACCTCGGGCTCCGAGGTAATGAGCCCGTATTCGCTGCCATCTTGCCCGAACCCCTCCTTCAGAACCCCAATCTTGAGGCCGTCGACGCCGCGACCAAGTGCCGGCATGTAGTTCGTGTCGAAGCCTGGCGCAACGCGCCCTTGCTGACGAGGGTCATCAGCATCGAAACCAGCGATGGCGGTCAGCAGTTTAGCGATGCCGCGGGTGGTGCTGGCCATCGGCCCGACGTGGTCGAGGGTCGCTTCAATCATTGCGCAACCCGTGTAGGGGACGAGACCAAACGTCGGCTTCAGACCATAGCAGCCGGACATTGCTGCGGGCAAACGGATGGAGCCGCCTTGGTCGCCGCCGATTGCGAGGTCTACTTGACCTTGGCTGATTAGGACTGCGCTGCCATTGGACGAAGCGCCGGGGTTGTGGTCAGGCTTCCACGGATTGCCGACTGGCCCATAGCTGCATGTCATTCCTCCCGCGGAAAACGAGAAGTCTTCGCAGCTTGCCTTGCCGACGATGGTTGCTCCTGCGTCCAGCATCCTCGTCACAATCGTGGCGTCGACATCAGGCACGTAGCCTTCAAGAAGCTTAGAGCCATTCATCATGGGCACACCGGCGACGCAGACAGTGTCTTTGACGGCAATACGCTCGCCGGCAAGGATGCCGTCACTCGCGCCCGGGATATCGCAGCGCCAGTACCACGCGTTTAGTGGATTCTCATCCGCTGCCGGGCGATACCCAGGCGTGCGCGGGTATTTGACGGGCAGCTTGCGCTCCACAAGCTGGTCAATGCGCCGATACGACTTGAACGTCGTCACCATCATATCGAGGTAGTCGGTGGCGAGTTCGTTGCTGAGTTCCACGCCGCAGTCCTTCGCGATGGACTTAAGTTGTTCGAGTGTAGGGAGTTCTGGGCCAATAGACATTAGCAAACCTCATTTCAAGGGGATTCAATAGCAGCCTCTTCGTCGGCGATGCACGAAGGGAGCCACAGTGCCAATCCTGCCCTTACAAAATTTCCGGCCCTTGTCTCGTACGGCCAATCAGGTTTGCTGAGACGGCCAGCAGGGATATCGAGAAGACTGCGCCTGGCAGTCTCAGTCAAACGCTGTGGCCTTGTTCGCCAAGAATCACAAATTTCGAAACTTTAAGCTGCCTCTAAAGCTGTGAAGCATCACAGCGCACAGAGTTGGAAATTTGCTGATTTCTGGAGAAAAGAGATATGAATCGTCGTTCGTTTATCAAGACGTCGGCTGTATCGCTGGCTGCGGCCAGTGCGGGGATACCGTTGGCCGCATCTGCGGCAGACGAGATTCTGGTTGGTGGTCTGCATGACCTCTCCGGCGGAATTGATATCTACGGCAAGCCGATGTTCGACTGTCTGACGTTCGCCATCGAAGAGTGGAATGCGAAGGGTGGGTTGCTGGGGAAGAAGATTCGGTTCATCAACTACGACACGCAATCCAACATGCAGTTGTACGCGCAATACGCGCAACAACTGGCATTGAAAGACAAGGTCGCGGTGGTGCACGGCGGCATCACGTCCGCGTCGCGGGAAGTTGTGCGTCCTGTGCTTGACCGATACCGCACGCTTTACTTTTACAACCAGGAATACGAGGGTGGCGTTTGCGACCGCAACACGTTCTGCACGGGCGTCACGCCGGCGCAAACGGTAGCGAAGCTTGTCCCCTACGCGATGAAGAAGTGGGGCAAGAAGGTGTACGTCATCGCGGCTGACTACAACTACGGACAAATCACGTCGCAGTGGATTAAGAAGTACGTGCAGGAAAACGGCGGCTCGGTTGCCGCTATCGATTACTTTCCGCTCGACGTCACGAACTTCGCATCGACCATCTCGAAAATCGAATCGGCAAAGCCCGACATGATTGTTTCGTGCCTGGTCGGCGGTTCGCACATGTCGTTCTATCGACAATGGGCCGCGGCAGGCATGCAGAAGAAGATACCGCTGGCTTCGACGACATTCGGTATCGGCAACGAACAAATCATCCTTTCGCCGGCCGAGTGCGATGGGTTCCTGCTGGCCTACAACTATTTTGAGTCGGCAGATAACCCCGTCAATCAGGCGTTCAAGACGAACTTCAGAAAGCGCTTTGGCGCCAACTATCCGAATGTTACTGAGCTCGCAATGAGCGCATACCAGGGGTTCAACCTCTGGGCGGAAGGTGTCAAGAAGGCCGGGACGGTGGACCGGATGAAGGTCATCGCAGCACTCGAGTCCGGCATTGCCAATGACGCCCCGAGCGGAAAAGTGTCGATTGACCCAGCCACGCACCATTGCATTCAGAACGTGAGCATTGCAGAGGTCAAGAACCATCAGTTCAAGGTTCTCGAATCGTTCCCTGCGCAACCGCCGAGCGATACGAGCGCGGTGTGCAACCTCATCAAGAACCCCCAAGATAACCGGCAATACACCATCAAGTTCTAATCTGATGGCACGGAATTTTCGATTGAGAGGTACAAGATGGACCTTGTAGCCGTTGTTGCCATCCAGGTCGCTTTTGCGATTGCGAGCCTAATTGTTGTGTCGGCCGGACTCGCTGTTGTGTTCGGGATGATGAAAGTCATCAATCTCGCTCATGGTGAGTTCATGATGCTGGGTGCGTATGCCGTCATTACTGCAACGAAGTTCGGCATCAACATCTGGTTGAGCATGTTCGTCGTCGCTCCCGCTTTCGTCGCGCTTGTTGGCGTTGTCCTTGAGCGTCTCTTCATTCGCAGGCTGTATGGACGCATGGTCGATACGATGCTGGTGACTTGGGGCCTGTCGTTGCTTTTGATTGGGGTTGTCACCTCCATCGTAGGCAATACGACTACGGGAATCTCGGCGCCGCTCGGCAGCTTCTCGGTGGGCGCGTACTCCGTCAGCAACTACTCGCTCGTCATCATCGCCGTCGCTATCGTCTTGGTGATTGCGCTGCGATTGTTGCTGGTCAGGACGTCGCTGGGGCTGATTGCCCGCGGGACGATGCTGAACCCACAGATGGCCGACGCACTCGGTATTGACCCCGGCGTTGTTTATTCGGGCACTTTTGCGCTGGGTGCAGCGCTGTCAGGACTGGCAGGCGCGCTGCTCGCGCCTCTCACAGGTGTCGTGCCGACGATGGGCGGCGCATTCGTTGCAAAAGCATTCATCACAGTAATTGGCGGCGGTCCTGCCGTCGTCCTTGGACTCGTGACGTCTTCAGCGCTGTTCGGTGCAATCAACCAGTTGATGACGTTCGCTTCTACGCCCGTGTTTGGTGAAGTCGCGTTGCTCGTGGGCGCAATCGTCATGCTTCGCATTTTGCCCCAAGGCATCACTGGCCGATTCTTCAAGGGGGCGCTATGAGCCACGCTGGAGAGACGAAGGGACAGCTTGTTCCCGCCGCGAGCACGGTGCAGCGCTTTGCAAAGTCGTGGAAGAGCGCTGTGCTTACACTCGTGATTGGCGGGGCACTTATGCTCGCTTTGCCGCACGTCCTCGACGATTTTGCGCTCGTGCAAACAACCGTGTACGTGGTGATGGCAATACTTGCCGTCAGTCTGGGTTTCATTTGGGGATTTGGCGGCATCCTGTGTTTTGGGCAGTCCGCATTTTTTGGCATCGGAGCGTACACGTACGCGGTTGCGGTTGCCAATTTGGGCGACAGTACCTTGCCGTTCGCGCTATCCATTGTCGTGCCAGCGCTGTTTGCCGCAATTCTTGGTTATCTCATTTTCTACGGCCGACTCTCCGACGTGTACATGGGCGTCATCACGCTCACTGTGACGCTTATCCTCTTCAACGTGATGAACTCGACGGCTGGGCCGGAATGGAACGTCGGCAAAGCATCTCTGGGCGGCTTTAACGGGATTCCGGGTATTCAGACTTTGAATAATCCGGGGAACCCTGACGATATCATCGGGCCGCAGGGCATCTTTTACATCGCAATGAGCTCGCTCTTGGTCGTTTATGGGTTGTTGCGTTGGTTGCTTGCGAGCAAGGTTGGACGCGTCATTGTTGCGGCCAAAGAAAACGAGCAGCGCGTTTTGCTCCTTGGTTACGACTCGCGCGCGTACAAGCTCGCGACGTTCGTGCTGGGCGCAGCAATTGCCGGACTCGCTGGATGCCTATTTGCCAACTGGGGTGCCTTTACCAGTCCGACTATCTTTGGGCTGTCTCAGTCGGCCCAGATAATCATCTGGGTCATCGTTGGCGGGTTGGATACGCTTGTCGGGCCCGTTCTCGGGTGCATCGCAATACAGTGGCTCACAACTCAAATCGGCGCGCAACAGGTCGTGAACTCCAATCTTGTGTTGGGTGCGGTTCTTGTCGGGTTCGTGCTACTCGTCCCGAAGGGCATTGTCCCGAGCATCGGGAACATCGTCGACTGGATTCTTAGGTTGCGCCGCAAGGAGTCGAATGAGACGCAGGATGGCCGCAGCGAAGCGATTGCCCGCCAAGGCACGGCGGATGTGGCTAATGCGGACGTATGAAGGATATGCCGACATGACACCACTTATTGAAACACGGAATCTCAATGTACGGTTCGGCGGCGTGCACGCGACGCGCGATGTCAATTTCAAGCTCGATGAGCGTGAGCTTCGCTGCGTTATCGGTCCGAACGGAGCGGGTAAGAGCACGTTCTTCAAGCTTCTCACGGGACAAGTGAAGCCGACGTCCGGCGAGATACTCTTCCGCGGTCAAGATATTGCTGGTATGCAGCCGCACGAACCTGGTCGGCTCGGTATTGGCATCAAGACTCAGGTGCCGAGCTTGTTCAACGGACTCACGGTTTGGGAGAACGTCTGGATAGCAGCTCGCCGTAAACACGCGCCACTACAAACCGAACGAGTTACTGCCGAAGTGCTCGAGCGCGTCGGGATGCTCAAGTTTCGCGATGCAATTGTCGGTCTGCTCGCTCACGGTCAGCGGCAGTGGGTTGAGCTTGGTGTTGTAATCGCAGGAGACCCCCCGTTGATACTGCTGGACGAACCCGCCGCTGGTATGAGTGACGCGGAAGTCGAGCGGACGGCAGAGCTCATTCTGGAAATCAATCGCAATCACGCGCTCGTCGTTGTGGAGCACGACATGGGGTTCATTCGAAAGATTGCGAAGAAGGTGACTGTGCTCCATCAAGGCGCGGTTGTTCGTGAGGACACGCCGGAGAACATCATGAGCGACCCCTTTATTCAGCAGATTTATCTCGGGAAGAAGCCGCAATGAACGCAAAAGAGAAGCTGCTGGAAGTCAACGGATTGCGCTCGGGATACGGCTCAGTTCCTGTGCTTTTCGGCATGGATTTTTCAGTTGAAGCCGGTGAGTCGGTCGGAATTCTCGGTCACAACGGGATGGGCAAAACGACGTTTCTCCGAACTTTGATTGGAGCTTTGAAGGCGACGGACGGCGAGATTCGTCTGTCAGGGGCGGACGTCACTGGACTCAAGCCGCACGACCGGGCGCGCAGAGGACTTGCGTACGTGCCTCAAGGTCGCGCCATATTCTCGACGCTTACGACGCACGAAAACCTCCGTCTCGGGTTATACAAAACGGGGCAGGACGCTAGTCAAGCAATTGAGGTACTTCTCGAGCATTTTCCGCGGCTGAAGCGGTTGTTGGACCGACCGGGCGGGTCCCTGTCTGGCGGGGAACAGCAACTTCTTGCATTGGCCCGCGCGTTGGCGGGAAAGCCCTCCATTCTGCTTCTCGACGAGCCGACAGAGGGTATCCAGCCGTCAATCATCGAGGAGATTGCGGAGACGTTAGTGAATTTGCGTTCGACCATGAATCTCGCAATTGTCCTGGTTGAGCAGAACCTCGATTTCATTTCTGCCGTATCTCAGCGGGTGCTTGTGATTCGGCGCGGCCAGTTTGTTGGAGAGATTCCGCGCGAACATCTGAACGACCTCGAAATTGTCAGCCAGTACGCTGGTGTGCATACGTAACGGTTGCAACGGTGTGACACGTAGCAATAAACGGCGTCGAAATGTATAAAGTAGCCCGATTCATATCTAGCTTTCTACGTTGAGTTTGCAGTGCGCGCTCGATGGTTCGTGCGGCTGGGTGCTGGTCGGAAAAGCCTGTCCAGCGGGCGATATGGCGTGCGCGGTGACTCGGCGTCGCTCGCTTTGGATTTTCAATTCCCTTGTTAAGCCGTATATTCCGAAGTAAAGCTCGGTACCCAATCCGTTGGCTTCATGGTCAGGAGAAGCTCCATGCTGAAGACGGTCGCAACCGCGCAGTTGCAAATCTCCTACGAAGAGTCCGGAGAGGCAACAGGCTGGCCGGTCGTGCTTCTGCATGGATTCCCATACGACATTCACGCGTATGATGAAGTCGTGCCTCATCTGGCCAGCAACGGTGCGCGCGTAATACGGCCGTACCTTCGGGGCTATGGCCTGACGCGCTTTCATTCAACTGCGACACTGCGTTCGGGGCAGCAGGCGGCTCTGGGCACTGACCTTGTTGAACTGCTGGATGCGCTTTACATCGAATCCGCAGTGCTTGCTGGCTACGACTGGGGGGGCCGTGCAGCGTGCATCGTCGCAACCCTCCATCCTTCGCGTGTGCGTGGTCTCGTATCCGTTAACGGATACAACATACAAAACATTGCCAAAGCGCGGGAACCGGCAAATGCAGAAGCGGAACATCGACTCTGGTACCAATATTACTTCCATGGTGAGCGCGGTAGAGCAGGTCTAGCTGAAAATCGCCGTGAGTTCTGCCGACTTCTCTGGTCGATGTGGTCTCCAACGTGGCGATTTAGCGAGGCGACGTATCGGCAGTCTGCAGTGGCCTTCGACAATCCTGACTTCGTCGATGTCGTTATCCATTCCTATCGTCATCGTTATGGCCTGGTCGAAGGAGACCCGAAGTTTGATGAAATGGAACGCCTCCTAGCCGAAATGCAACCAATTCGAGTGCCTGCTATAACTCTTGAAGGCAGCGATGATGGTGTTACGCCTGTGGGCGGTGCAAGCGAAAGTTTGAGATATTTCATCGGCCGCCACGAGAACCGAATTCTGGCCGGTGTAGGCCACAATGTTCCTCAAGAGGCACCACTTGAGTTCTCGCGAGCGGTTTTGAGCGTCTACAAGCGGTCAGAGGACTGACCGCCAATAGTTGCGGCGACGCCAGGGCGGCTCGTTGAAACGCCAAGATGTAAATCAGGCATGCTCTCGGTATGCAGTGTTGTAGAAGCTGATATCGCGGTCATGCTGGCCAGCGTAGCTAGGGGCATCTTCTGGATTGTCGCTTTGCGATACAGAGTAGAAGCAGCAAGGGACGTTGAACTGCCGAAAAACAAGTTCTGCGAGCTGCGTTGTCATCATTTCTCGTTGGCGTAAGCCTCGATAGTCTGAGAACTCGTGCAAGGACGCCAAATAATGTCCTTCTTTTGTGACGACCACGCGGCCTGCTTGCAGCAATGCTCGAGTCAAATCTGCGCGATTGTCATGAAGCCAGAGCCAGCATCCGCCGTAATCCCGGTCGGTTTTGTACGCGGTTGTCGCCTCAACCCGCGCGACTAACTTCGCGAATGAATCCACGTAGTAAGTGTACTGCGAGTGGGAAAGAGAATAGAAACGATTCAAATTGACCATACTTTTCTCAAGCTCGTTCTTCAACTGAACGCGGCCTTGAATCGAGTTTGGTGACGGTAAGTTATCACTTACAAGGACAAAGCCAAATGTCGAATGAGAGGCTAGCTTTCGGTCGATAAGCATCAAGATGTCGTGGAGGACAAGATTCGCTTGTCGCCGTGTTTCCACAATCACGCCAATACCTTCGATTTTCTTTAGATAAAAATCGAGGCCGGGAATATCACTCCATTCGCTGATTGTGCGGCCCGGGTCTTGATGACCTTTAGACCGTGAGCGATATGGCCATCGCCACTCTCGCTCGTGCATCCAATCCACTACCTTCGAGTCCTCTATGAAGTGCGTTACATACCGGTACTGTTCATGGGATGGAAGGGCCCAATCAGGCAGCAAGCGTTCTTGGCCGTCGTCACCATTCGGCAACGCAACATCAGCGCTCAGTCCGTAGATTGCGGCACGCGCGCCGAGTCGTTGAAGAGCGCCTTTGGGGAATGCGAACGCAAGTGGACTCATTGCCTCGCCATTCGCCCGGCGAGTTTTTCCTGCTTCGAGGAAGGCTGCTACCGGCATTTCAGTGAAGCAAACCGCGGGGTCCGGCCCGAACACAGTGCGCCTTCCTCCGCGGTAGGACCAGGTCGACCAAAGTCGCCCGGTTCGCAAAGCCGCTCTTAAGAGGAAGTACGCAGGCAATTGTTCATCCTCGAACACATTATTCCACCCCATGTGTTCAGGAAAAACGATACCAGAATCTCCGCCAAGGTCGACATCTCGAAAAAAATGAATCAGATAATCGGACAGGTCGAATCGGATGCTGTTTTTCATGTGATTTGAGGCGCATTTAACTCCCGCGAAGATGATACAAGGAAATGATGACAAGCTGCGGCCCCTAATAAAGACGCCGTTTCAATTCGACTTGACGACTGTTCGACGTGCGCTGCCCGACTAGGTCTCGGAGCAGCTTGCCCGTTCGGAATGTCAGAAGCGTGAGCGCTCCGGGCATCCGCTCGCCGGCCCCCGCGGGTCTATGGCTCGTGCGATTTATGCACAACCATTGCGGATGCTTGCACTTTTTCTGTGCCTTCATGACGGAAATAATGGTTTCACGCTAGTCATCTCCACCGAACCGCCTGTGGGCGTCGGAGGGGGAAAGCGTGGCTCGGGTGAGGCAGGTGCAGCGGCATTTGCCGTGCTCCGACGAGAACCGAGGCCGCCATGGGCGTTTGAGCGAGCCACTCGGCTTTGCTCGGACTTTGGCTCATGCGGAGAGGAGACACCGGTTTGTGCCAGCCGTCAGATTTGCGGTGCGACCGTGAGAGACGCTCGGTTGGGTAGCCGTAAGAGCGTATGGTCGCGCTCGAGCCATTGTCCGGCGGTTTAACCATTTCCATATCAGGCTCTGCACATGAACAACCCCAAAGACCATGTCCACAATGCTGTGACGACCGCAAAGCTGTTGATTAACGGCGAATTCGTCGAGTCGAAGACGAGCGAGTGGCGCGATATCGTCAATCCGGCGACGCAGGAAGTAATCGGTCGCGTACCCTTCGCGACGGCTGCCGAAGTGGATGCCGCTATCAAGTCGTCGCACGAAGCCTTCAAGACCTGGCGCAACACGTCGGTCGGCGCGCGCATGCGCATTATGCTCAAGTATCAGGAGCTGATTCGCGCGAATCTTCCGCGCATCGCCAAAATTCTCAGCGCCGAGCAGGGCAAGACCGTGCCCGACGCAGAAGGCGATATCTTCCGCGGGCTAGAAGTCGTCGAGCATGCAGCCTCGATTGGTACGCTGCAGCAGGGCGATTTCCTCGAGAATGTTGCCGGTCGCGTCGACACCTACACGCTGCGTCAACCTATTGGCGTGTGCGCCGGCATCACGCCGTTCAACTTCCCGGCGATGATTCCGCTGTGGATGTTCCCGATGGCTATCGTCTGCGGCAACACGTTCGTTCTGAAGCCGTCGGAGCAAGACCCGCTTTCGACGATGGCGCTGGTGGAACTCGCTATCGAAGCTGGCGTTCCGAAGGGCGTGCTGAGCGTCGTGCATGGTGGCAAGGACGTTGTCGACGCTCTCTGCACGCACGAACACATCAAGGCGATTTCGTTTGTGGGTTCGACGGCGGTCGGTACGCATGTTTATCGTCTGGGCAGCGAACACGGCAAACGCGTTCAGTCGATGATGGGCGCGAAGAACCACGCCGTCGTGCTGCCGGACGCGAACCGCGAGCATACGTTGAACGCACTCGCAGGCGCTGGCTTCGGTGCCGCAGGCCAGCGTTGTATGGCGACGTCCGTCATCGTGCTCGTGGGTAAGACGGCAGAGTGGCTGCCTGACCTCGTGGAGCGCGCGAAGACGCTGAAGGTGAATGCCGGCAATGAGCCGGGTGCTGACCTCGGCCCGGTCGTGTCGCGCGCTGCCAAGGAGCGCGTCCTCAAGCTCATCCAGAGCGGTGTCGATGAAGGCGCGAAGCTTCTCCTCGACGGACGTGACGTCAAGGTGAAGGGCTACGAGTCGGGGAACTTCATTGGCCCGACCATCTTCGCCGAAGCGACCACGGACATGCAAATCTACCGCGAAGAAATCTTCGGGCCGGTGCTGGTTGTTATGACGGTGCCGACGCTCGACGAAGCGATTGCGCTGGTCAACCGCAACCCGTTCGGCAACGGTGTCGGTCTGTTCACCCAGAGTGGTGCGGCAGCGCGTCATTTCCAAAGCGAAATCGACGTCGGCCAGGTGGGCATCAACATTCCGATTCCGGTGCCCGTCCCGTACTTCAGCTTCACGGGTTCGCGCGGTTCGAAGCTTGGTGACCTCGGCCCGTACGGCAAGCAGGTGGTTCAGTTCTACACGCAGACCAAGACGGTGACCGCTCGCTGGTTCGACGACGCGACCGTCAACGATGGCGTGAACACGACCATCAATCTGAAGTAAGCCGATTCGGGTGTGCCACAGGTAGGCGCAAGTGCTTGTGGCACGTTGAGTTGTTCGCCGACAGACCAGACACATTGGCAACACATGGAGACAAAAATGAACTTCGTGATTTATTGCACCGACGACCCCGCAACGCCGAACGCGCGTGAAGAACACTACCCGGCACATCGGGCGCATCTTGCTGCTGCAACGGTCAAGCTGCTGGTCGCAGGGCCGTTCACTGAGGTCGCTGGCGAAAAGAAAATCGGCAGCATGCTCGTGGTTGAAGCGAACAGCATCGAGGACGTGCGGGCGTTTGCACAACGCGACCCGTTCTACGTCCATCGAGTCTGGAATAGCGTTCAGATTCATCCCTACGTGAAGTCGACCGACAATCGCTGACGGATGAATTGCTAGCGTGAGGGTTGCAGGCTTGCAGCCCTCACGCAGTACGAAGGGGCTCTAGCCGACTCTGCGGAGTCGGCAACGATTTACGATGTCGAGGTACCAAGTGGCCGCGTTGAACAGTTCGTCCGCCATCGCATCGACGATACAGTCGGTAATGTCAAACAACGTCGCAGTGCGTTATGAAAAGAGCGAACCCCCACCACAATCGCTCCGTGACGAGATTGCACTGCGCTATCGCATACCTCTCGAGGCCGCGCGAGTCGGAACCAAATGGCTAGGCGCAGCAACATGGATTAGCGAAGTCCTGTTCTTATGCGCCTGGTTTGCCCACAAAGGATATGGTGCGCTCTCACGAGAATGCATTGTGAGGCTAGAACAGGCTTTGCGCCTTTCTATATCACGCGGCCGCATAACCGGAACCTTCGAGCTTGAGCCCGATGTGTTCGAGGAGTTCGCACGAGTGATGGATATGCACGAATTTCAGCTGATGACCTCCTCGCTCGCTCAGCTGGAAGAAGGCGTTCGCCTTATGGGTATTTTCCGTGAAGCTGGTCAGACAGGGAAAGCACGACGGAGGACTGGACGTGCGTGACCTCGAGTACACGAGCAATGGCCCTACCGGCGGGATTGCGCCACGAGCGATGCCCGAGACCATGAATAGTTATTTTGCGCCGCATGTAAACGACGCCGTGCATGGGCAGGCGACACAAACACAACAAGAGATGAATACACGCGATAGCTCCGAACAATCCAATGTCCACGCCTCGCCGCCGGATGTGCCTGTTGCAATCAGAGTGACAGCTATGCCTGCTGATACGAACCCCTACGGGGATATCTTCGGTGGCTGGCTCGTAAGTCAGATGGATTTGGCGGCATCCGCGTTTGCGTCGCGCCATAGTGGCGGTCGCACGGTTACGGCCGCGATTGATGCGATTTCGTTTCTTCGGCCGGTGCGTGTTGGCGACGAAGTCTCGGTGTATGCGTCGCTTCTCTCTGTCGGCCGCACGTCAATGAGCATCGCTGTTGAAGCTTGGCAGCGCGACCGGAACAGTGAAGATACGCAGCCAGTGACCAAGGCGAAGTTTACCTTCGTCGCCTTGGACGAAACCGGACGCCCGCGTCCTGTGCAGTTTCAGTAGCCGGATTGCAACCGCAAATCCGGCATTAGTACGGAGGAGCACACCATGTCAAACTACCACGCAGAGCACGGCCTCGACGAGTTACGGGACGAGCCGACTCGACGCACAAGCACCGCGCGTAACGATGTCAATCGATATCGGCAGATGCATTCGCATCCCGTTGCTGCCTTGGTGCGTAGTACCGACGAGCGGCCGGAAATCGCGGATGCCGTGGTTCTCGGCTATAACTGATGGAGTCGTACGCGCCGCACGCAGAGATTGCGGCGCGTATCCGCGCGATTGGTGCGGACGTCGGATTAGAGCTCACAGCTCGCGAGTTACGCGATTGTATTGAGCTCCTGGCCGAGCTTACTAAAGCGCACAAGAGCGCCCGAAGAATCGGACAAAATGCGCCGATGTTGTCACCGAGGGGCCGCGAATTTATCGTGCCCAGAACTGCGGACAATCGGAACAATGCGTGGCACGTCAAGTGTGAACTAACGAGCCAGGCTAGTGGGCCTCTTGCTGGCCAGCGTGTCGTCATTGACGACAGCGTCGCGATTGCAACCCTTCCCATGCGTGTCGGAACAGACATGTTCCGGGGCCACTACCCATACTTCGATGCACAAGTAGTCACGCGCGTCCTCGACGCCGGTGCGGTAATCGCAGGGAAATCGAACTGTGAGTACCTTCGGCTTGGCTATGGCAGCCATACGTCAATCGGCGGCCCTGTAAGAAACCCCAGTTCCAGCCAACATATCGCCGGTGGCCCCGCATCTGGTGCCGCTGCTATCGTCGCTTCCAGCGAGGCGGAAATGGCGGTAGGCGTGGGCTCAATTCTTGTTCCGGCAGCCCTCTGCGGCTTGGTCGCCGTCAAACCAACAAATGGTCTGATTCCCACCGATGGCGTCTGTTTGCTCGGCGCAGCGTGGGACCACGTTGGCCCCATCGCTCAGGAGGTGAACTCTGCGAGCCGCTTGCTATCCGTTTTGATGGGAAGCGGACCAGAGCAGATTGAACGCGAGCACAAAGGCGGGCGCCGACGTGATGGCGGCGATAAGAGGTTGCGTGTTGGGTTTCTGCGTGAGTCGACGCGCGCTGGTCCGTCGTTCGATGGACGCGTCAGTGCTTTAGTGCGCAAGGCGGCTTTCGCCCTCCGCCGCGCGGACCTCGACGTAGCGGATGTCAGTCTGCCACTTCATCGCCATATCGCAGCGATACGAAGAGCCGGCGGCCTGACTGCACTGGGAAGCAGACTGTCGTTATCCAAGGCCGTCCTTGGCGCATTATGTGGCTTCCCATCTGGATTTGATGCCTCCTTCGAGCAGCGAGTCGCTTTGGACGCGGCGCCGACTTCCGTGAAGCTCGCGCTGGCCATTGACGCGTACGTTCGACGCGCGGTCAGTGGCTCCCACACGTGGGTCGAGGTTGCGGCAAACAGGCTGCGCAGTGGCTATAACGAACTGCTGCAAGAATGTGACGTTTTAATGCTGCCGACCGTGCCGTCCACGGCGCCTCGCCAGGTCCTCGCAGGAACCGAAGCGACTTGCTTCGATGACCGCTTCGAATACCTCGGGAGCAATTGCGGCGGAATTGACCTTACCGGGCATCCTGCGATAACTGTTCCGTGCGGGGGCATCGACGGTTTGCCTGTCGGTGTGATGTTCGTCGGGAGGCACTACGACGAGAAGACGCTTATCCGCATTGCTAGCGTTCTTGAAAAACAGGAAAAGCACGCTCGCTACTTGGAGCTTTAACAAAAAAACCCCGGATGGCCAAGGCCGTCCGGGGCGCTAACTATCAAATCCCTCTTCGTCGAGGCCTTACTTACTTCTTGCCGCCGTTCAGGTGCAGCACGAGTGACGTAGCGTCGAGGTCGTGGCCACCCGTATCCGAGTGTTCCGTCATCAACTGGTGTGCGATTTCCGCAGTGCGCAGCTCCGCGCCGACTTCCTTGCCCGCTTCGATTGCGAGGTGCAGGTCTTTCGCGAGAAGCCACGTCTTGAAACCGGCCGCATAGCCGCGCGACGACGGTGCGTCGGGAACGACATTCGGAGCTGGGTTCCAGAGGCGCAGCGACCAGTTGTCGGCAGACGAGCGCGTGGCAATCTCGAAGAATTCCTTCATGTCGAGACCGAGGCGCTGGCCGAGCGCCGTTGCTTCGCAGTTGACCGTCACGCTCACGCCCATGATGAGGTTGTTCACCACTTTCGCGGCCTGGCCGGTGCCGGCGCCGCCGACGTAGGCAATGTAGTCGCCCAGCGGCTGCAGCATTTCCTTGGCCTTGCTCGCGTGCTTTTGTTCGCAGCCAATCATGAAGGTCAGGGTTGCGTCACGTGCGCCTTCGGTACCGCCCGACACCGGAGCTTCGACGAAGACTACGCCCTTTGCATCGGCTGCCACGTGCAGCTTGCGAGCGTAGTCAATGCCGATGGTCGAACAATCGATGACCATCGTGCCCTTGCGCGCGCTGGCAAAGACGCCGTCTGCCCGCGTCATTACGTCGTGCACGTCACTTCCCGAGGGCAGCATCGAATAGACGACGTCAGCGTCCGCAACAGCTTCAGCAATGGTCTTCGCAACCTTCACACCGTTTGCCGCGGCGCGCTCGCAGGCGCCGGCGTCGATGTCATAGCCGCGAACGGTGTAGCCGGCTTTGATGAGGTGTTTGGACATGGGGTTGCCCATGAGGCCGAGGCCGAGCCATGCGAGAGTAGGCATGGATTGCTCCTTTTGCGATTTGGTTATCAGGGAAGTCCTTGCTTGTGACCACTGCGTGTCTCCTATGCAGTTGTTGGTCACTGGACGAATCCATGGTAGGGCCGCAGCGTGCGCCACAACAGCGCATGACTTGCCAACGGCTGTGCGCGTTTTGCACGACTGCCGCATTAAAAGCAGAACGCTCGAGCCAGTTATGAGCAGCTGTTGCAATGCAGTGGCACACAAGTTTCGGCGCGATAGCCACGGCCTGCGCTTAACGAGAGTGACCTGGCCCGTCATTTGTGGTGGGGTAGAATCGTGACGACTACAAGATGGAGCGGAAGAGACACCACATGCCGGCAAGAAAACAGGGCGAGAATTGGGACGACCTTCGATATTTCCTGGCCGTCGCACGGACCGGGACACTATCGGCGGCTGCGGAGCGGTTGGGCACTGAGCACACAACCGTTTCCCGCCACATCCTGTCGCTGGAGGCGGAACTCAAGAACAGGCTCTTCCACAAGAGCAACGCAGGTTACGTCCTCACTCCGGCGGGAGAACGCCTGCTTCAGGCGGCGGAGACAATCGAAAGTGCGTGGTTGCTTTCCAAGTCATCAACTAGCGCGGACGAACAGCAACTGCAAGGTGTAGTGCGTATCGGCGCGCCGGATGGATTTGGCAGCATATTCCTCACGCCGAAACTTCATGAACTCACGGACTTGCATCCAGGCCTTGAAATTGAGGTGCTCGCGGCGCCACGGGCCTTCAGCTTGTGGAAGGGCGAAGTAGACATCGCGATTAGCCTGTCAGGTGCGGAACACATGCGCGTCGCGTCGAGGCGTCTGACTGACTATCGGATGTTCGTCTATGGTTCGCGCAGCTATTTATCACAAGCGGAGCCTATCAAGACCGTCAAGGACCTTGAGCGACACCCCTTCGTTGGGTACGTTGAAGAGGGACTTTTTGCCCCCGAGCTCAACTATCTCAGTGCCATAAGTAACGACATCTCACCGCACATTCGCAGTTCGGCGTTGTTGCCGCAGGTGTTTGCGACCCTTGGAGGGCAGACGCTCGGCATTCTTCCAGCATACATCGCAGCCTTCTTTCCGACACTTGTGCGCGTTCTGCCCGAAGATATTGCGTTGACTCGGTCATTCCACATGCACGTTCACCAGGACCATCGAAAGGCTGCACATATCCGCGAGGTCGCTAACTTCGTTGCGGATGCCGTTCATCGTAACGCTCGGTTATTCATGGGGGAGTCCGCACAAAAGTGACGGCGTTGCTACGCAATACGTGCACAACGGATGTTCATGTTTTGAGTTACGCGTGCTGAGGGCCGGCGCAAAGATTTAGGTTTTCTATGTCGAGATGGTCCCAGCCGGTAGAGAGTTGGCAGTTCGTGCCGCTCGGCCGCGTATGAACGTCTCTACCGCACGGAGATGAGGTGATTGCATGACGCGAAGAATTCAGGTGCACGCTGCGGGCGGCCCCGAAGTGATGAAGTGGGAGGAAGTCGAACTCGGCGCGCCTGGTCAAGGCGAAATTCGTATTCGGCACACGGCAGTTGGATTGAACTACATCGACGTCTATCACCGCGAGGGCTCTTACCCGCTTCCCATGCCAACGGGACTGGGGGTCGAAGGTGTCGGCGTTGTTGAAGCTGTCGGCGCGGGAGTGGAGGGATTCGCGGTAGGCGAGCGTGTGGTCTATGCAGGCGGCCCTCCTGGCGCCTATGCGACCGAGCGTCTGCTGCCCGCTGCGCGAGCGGCGAAGCTGCCCGATGACATCAGCGACCAACTTGCGGCCAGCGTCTTTTTCAAAGGGCTAACCGTCGAGTACCTGATTCGACGCTGTCATGAAGTCAAGAAAGGCGACGTAGTGCTTTGGCACGCGGCCGCTGGCGGAGTGGGTTCGCTGGCAAGTCAGTGGCTCAGACATATCGGCGCGACGGTAATTGGCACTGTTGGAACAGACGAGAAAGCTCTGCGCGCGCAAGAAAACGGATGTGCCCACACCATCAACTATCGCAAGGAAGACTTTGTCGCCCGCGTGAAGGAGATTACCGGCGGTAAGCTGGTTTCTGCGGTCTATGATTCCGTGGGGAAGGATACAGTGATGGGCTCCATCGACTGTCTGCGTCCGCGTGGCATCCTGGTCAGTTTCGGCACCGCGTCGGGGCCGACTCCACCCATTGACTTGTCGACTTTAGGGGCGCGTGGCTCCCTGTATGTCACCCGCGCTTCGGTCGCACACTACACTGCGCAGCGCGCGGAGTTCGACGCCGGTGCCGACGCTGTCTTTGAAATGCTGCGTGCAGGCTATTTGAAGGCGGAGTCGCCGTCGACATACTCGCTTCAAAATGTCGCGGAGGCGCATCGCGATGTACAAGCCGCAAAAACATCCGGCTCAGTGATTTTGCTTCCCTGAGAATTGAGCGAAATCTCCCTGCCAGGCGGAAGTGCCGAAGACTAGGTACTTCCGCTCAAGACATCTGCACCTGCCATCAACGCCGCTTCAGTAGCGTGCTAGGCGATACCCCGTATACCTTCTTAAAAAGTCGGCAGAAGTGTGAGAGGTCTGCGAACCCTGATTGGTACGCAGCCTGTGTAACCTGTCGAACCGTCCCTTCACTCAGTGCTGCGTGACTAGCTTCAAGGCGCCTGCGCCAGAGCTGCTGCATCGCAGTCGTGCCTCGCACGGCAAAGATTCTCGAAAGCGTTCGCTCAGATACGTGCAAGGCATTCGCTAGCGCGTCGATGCTGAGCTCGTAATCATCGAGGTGGGCCTCGATGTAGTCCATTGCCTGCTTGTACAACTGGTCATGCCGCGTCGCTGAGGCACTGGTCTCCGTCTGCGACTGAATTTCCATCGCTGCAGTGAGCGTATCAACGAGCGCGCTCGCATAGCGAGCCTTCGCAGCGCTAGGCGCATTCAAATCAAGTCGAAGCGCCTCTTGCATCATATGTGCGAGCAAGCCTGCCATTGGCTGGTCGCTGGAAATCTTGACGTTGATGAACGACTCTGCTCGCGAGAATCGAGAAAGCAGCATGGTCCGCGGCATTCTCAATAGCAGAAGCGAATCGGTATCCAGGTCGTGGATAAAGGGACGCGCGGAGTCATTGAGTGTTATGTCGCCCGACTGAAGTGCAACCTGTCTGTCTTGCTGCGTCGAGAGCGTTGTGCCTGATTCGCAAAAGAGTAAGACAAAGTCGTCGATGGAATCGCGCCGGATGCGCTTATCGGTGCGCTCAAAACTGTGATGCAGTGCGCTGAAGCGCCCAATGCTAACGTTCCCCAACGTGTGACCGTGGAGGCTTCCTGCGAACTCATCCACCAAGGAGAATTCTCCGTCTGCGGGCATGAATTGCGCCGCCACGGCATCATTCCAGAATTCCGGCCGTTGTCGCGCAACGATACCATCAGTCGAATAGTGAAATTCCATCGCTAGCCTGCTCAAAGGACCGCCAACCAAAAAGATTCGCGTCGTAGTCTCGGTCTAGCAATTAAGCAATCATCGAGCCAGTTGTCGCGGCGCGCGAACCCCATTTTTGACAACAATATGGCTGGGTTTGGATAGGCGCAATGCGGACTTTCACCGTTACTGCATGCTGGCCGCAGGGCCTTGGGGAGTTAATCCCCAATCTGGGGCTGCGATGATTGTTGCTTTGCAGGCTGCGCAGTGAACACTTATATCGTAGGAATTGCGAGAGAGGACGCAGGCTTGCTGAACTGGCTGGCGTGGCCTGGCGAGCAACGCGCATCAATGCAACGTTTGAATACGCCGCCCTCATTGGAGCGGCGCAGCGAAGATTCGTCGAGAGTCTTCAGCGATTGAGAGTACAAAAGAGGGCGACCTTGTTGCCGAGCGGGTCGCGGAGGTAGGCAACGTAGAAGTCATCGCCATAGATATCGCGGAAGCCGGGGCCACCGTCGTCGGTGCCGCCTGCAAGCAAGCCTGCCGCGTGAAGTTCTTCAACCTTTTCTTTGCTGGTCGTTCGGAACGCAGTCATCGAACCGTTGCCAACGGTTGCCGCTTCGCCGTTGAATGGCTTGGTGATATACACAGCACCCGGGCCGTTGTAACGGTCAGGCACGTCGGGAAGTGAAAACACGACTTTGTCAGCACCCAACTCGGCTTTCTCGTAGCCGAGAGGGGCGAGGAGAGCGGTATAAAACTTGTCTGACGCGGGGATATCGTTGGAGCCCAGCATGATATAGCTCAGCATAAGGAATCCTTAGTGAAGTAGTTTGCCGTCACTGGGCGGCGAGAACACCCTCGGCTGCTGCATTTATCGGTCTCGCAAAACCACGGCGAACACCAACGCCGCTTCGATGATTTCGTTGATTGGCAGCGCAAATCCGCTTTCCATCCACTCAACGCCAATTTCCAGGAGTGCAATTACAGAGCCGCTGCGTACAAGCGGGTTGCCCGGGCTGGCGTGTTTGTTCAGGGTCTGTGCAACCAAAGCCCCAAAACTTTGACGCCAGTTGGCGCAGACTTCCTTCGCCGCGGCGCTGATGTAACCCGCGTCGATTGCGAAGAGTCGCGCCGAGATGGGGTCTGCGCGAATGTCCTCGTAGTAAGCAGCGAGCATTGCGTGAACCTTATCCAATGACTCGCCTGGACATGCGTCGGCCGCCGCAGCAATCGTGCGAATGATGCGGTCGCTGGTTGCCTTGTGCATAGCGATGAAGAGCGCTTCACTGTTCGCGAAGCTTTCATAGAAATATCGCTCGGTGAGGCCAGCCTCATCGCAAATCGCACGCACGCTCGCGCCGTGAAAGCCCCGCTCGCCGAATACCTTTCGGGCCGCCGCCATAAGCTTGTCGCGGCGCTCGAGGCGACGTGACTCAGCATTAGTTCCCCGGTACTGCCCCATTTTTGCTCCATCAAAACTGGAAATCAGAATTGTCACATTAGGAGAGGGTGCGGTTCAATGCCCCACCTGACAGGCTCCGACCCTCTCGCCATATTTGACAATCATCGTTGTCAAATATAACCTGTGTTCTGACGACTCGTCCAGTGTTCGATGTAGTGGGCTTGTCGCAGGCTATACGGTCACCGGCACCGCCGAGACGCGAGAAAGAGTGCTCAGGCCTAGATGGGTGAAGTATGAAATCGAAACTTTTTGAACCTCTCACGCTGGCGCATGGGCCGGCAATGAAAAATCGCTTCATGCTGGCTCCGCTGACGAACCAGCAAAGCGCACCCGATGGGGCTGCAACGGACTACGACGTCGACTGGGTGAGACGAATTGCTCTGGGCGGATACGCACTGGTTCAGACTTGCGCGGCGACGGTTCAGGGAACGGGGCGAGCTTTCAAAGGGCAATTGGGCATTCACAGTGACGAGCAACTCGACGGATTGCGCAGAATGGCGGATGCAATCCGCGAGGGCGGCGCGCTCTCGGCTGTCCAGTTGCATCATGCGGGCCACAGGGCACGGCCGGAACTCGGTGGTGTGCCGGCACCGGCGTCGGACGACCCACACGCAGGTCTAACTGCAATGACCACCGAGCAAGTCGAACGGTTGCGGGATGACTTCATTCGCGCAGCCCAACGTGCCCAACTCGCTGGTTTCGACGGAGTTGCAGTGCATGGAGCTTTCGGTTTCGTGATTTCCGAATTTCTGTCGCCGTTGCTTAATCGCCGGCGGGACCGATATGGCAGTAGCATCGAGAACCGCGCGAGATTGCTCTTCGAAGTCATTGATGGCATTCGCCGGACGTGTGGGCCGCAGTTTCAGATTGGGCTGCGTCTATCCGTCGAGCGCTATGGCCTTCGTATCGAAGAGTTGCGTGACATCACCGCGGAAGCATTTCGACAGGCCCAGATTGACTATCTGGACCTCGCATTGTGGAATTCAGCGCAGTTGGTCATGGATGGCCCGTTGGCTGGGCGAACCATGCTTAGTGTGTTCGCTGACCTTCCGCGAGGAAATGTGCGTCTTGGCGTTGCCGGCAAGATTCGTAGCGCGCAGCGTGCAAACGAGGTCATCGAAGAAGGGGCGGACTTTGTTCTCATTGGTCGCGCCGCAATCCTGAATGCTGATTTTCCCCAACGCATTTTCACTTGCCCGGAATATCACGCTCCGGAATTGCCGATTGATGTTGCACATCTCCAGCGTGAAGGCTTGAGTCCCCCTTTCATCAACTATATGCGCACCTCGTGGGACGGCTTCGTCGCTTAGGCGGCGGGGCCAAAAGTATGGCTGGTTTCGACGCGTTCGGAAATCAGACATACCGATGCGTTGTCGGCTAACGCGAACTCGGTGCAGCAACACTCGGCTGGCCGGTTTGTCCCAGCGCATTTTGTGGGTCACGCAGAGCGTGTTTGATGCGGTTGAGAGCAGTCAGCAGGTCTCGATAACGACTCCTTTCACTCGGAAGTAGAGTTGCGTCGTCCGCCGCAAGTCTTGCGGCCAGCATACTGTCTCGGAGTGCGTCAATCGCTACGCTCCGTAGTTCTCCCGTATTCTTTTTAAACAGCGGGAGCACTGCACGAATCGCAGCTTGCGCGGGCCCGAGATGGGTTAAGCCCGCTCGTGACGTGATATCTGCTGCGGCTTCGCGGAAGTCGATGATGGCCGTTCCGATTTCGAGCACGCTATTGAGCCATGCCATCGGTATTCTGATAGGCAGGCCTTCATGGCGCGGTAGCATGAGTTGCTGTGCCATTAGGTCGCGGACGCCGTTTTCGAACTCAGCCCGAAGACCGCGCAGAGGTGCGCCGTAGGCGGTGGCAATCTCGGCCTTCAGACGCGCGGTAATGCGGTGGCGGAACCACAGCGAAGTTGCAGGCATGACCAGGGCCTGCGCTGCTGCTGCGACGACCATGGCAATCACTAGCGCCACTGCATCATTCATAAATGCTTCAGGCAAATAGCTTTGCGGGTTATCCGGCCCTGCGAGAGCTGGCATAAAGACACAGTATCCAATGCCAAATCCAGCTACTTTGGGGCGGGTCATGATAAACGCGCCGGGCATCGTCGCCACTGCGATTGCCAGTGCCAGCAGCGGGAAACCGTCGAGGTGCGGATAGACGCCAAACACCAGTATCGTTCCCACGACACCGCCGATTAACGTGCCACCGGCAATCTGGATTGCAAGGCGGAATGGGTTTGTTGCAGTCGATGCGAGTGCACAGATTGCTGCCCCTTGCGCCAGTGCCGTGCTGCCACTCGGCCAGGCTGTGGCAATCCAGAAGAATCCCAGCGTTAGCGTTGCTGCCGCAGCCCTGGCGCCCGCCGCCAATGCGACGAACGGGTCCGTCTTCGGTATGAGTGCCTCGAGCCAGTTTTCACGGCTGTGTCTTTCGTCTTGAAGAGACGCGTACGTGTGGACGTAGGCAGACAGCTCGGTGCCGAATCTATTGATTAGGTTGGAAGCAGTTGCGAGGTTCAGCGACGAGACAGGGGTGAAGCCGTCTTGCTTCGCCACGTAGGCGAGGTGGCGTTGGACTCGAAGGCGCAGACGGTCAAGTCGTTGCGCTGTTCCGGTGGCGGAGGCATAGGTATCAAGCACATCGGGCGACCTCGCCAGTAGTCTGCCTATGGCACCGACGCAGCGGTTGACTGTGTCAAGCGTCTGATGGTCCCCCGCAAGGCGCAACTGATTTCGAAAATGCAGCAAGATGTGAAAGCGAGTCGAAGCGGCCATGAGCTCAGAGGTCAGCCGCTTCATGCGCTGACTGCGGCTCCTCATCCCGTGGGTTTCCAGCACGGCCACAACCCTCAAGGACTCGAAGTTCACCAATGAGGTGATGAGATGCTCATGCATCGCAACGACGTCTTCAACTGCTTTGCGTGATGGCAGCGTTTTCGCGATGTACGAGAAGAAGCTGGATGACTGCGCTCGTAACGTGGTTTCAATTTCATCGCTGGCATGCAGCGGAAACACGAGAGCACTGACGACGCCTGCACAGACGATTCCCAATGTCAGCTCCGCGACTCTCGTCGAAGCAATCATGAACGCCGCATTGGGGTCTTGAAGGGCTGGAACGCCGACGAGAGCCGCTGTATAGCCTGCGAGCACGAATCCGTAAGACCTGGAGTTGCGATTTCGCGCAGCACCGGCCGTGCAGATAGCAATCCAGATGGCCGTTAGGGCGATGAAGACATCGGAATACTGTCCGAACAGTGCGATGAGAGTCATCGCCACCGTGACGCCAACCATCGTGCCGCATAGCCGGTAGAAGCCGCGTGCGAGCACCAAGCCAGTCTGTGGCCGCATCACGATGAAAACTGTGACCATGGCTGTTTTTGGCTGCGGTAATTCTAGCTGCATAGAAATACCGACCGCCAGGATGGCGGCGAGTGCGGCCTTGAAAGCAAAGAGCCACGCGAGACCATCCGACTTCAGCCAAGCCTTTAGGCTGTCCAGGATTGAAGCGTACAGCGCGGCACCGAGAAGAGGGCGTGGGGATTTGTACTGCGACGTCATGCTGCCTGTTCGCAGGCGCAATGTGCAAGGGGGAAAGCAACGCGCCCGTAGAGTCTGGAAAACCGCACCGATGGTAGTGGTAACTGGCCTAAAGCGACTAGGGTACGGACACCCGATGGTTGTGCATAAATCGCTCAACTGATGGCTTGAGTAGGGGCGAAAATACGGATTGTGCGTGCCTATCGACTATTTTTTGCACAGCCGAATAAGTTTTGACTGGTTTCGGCTTTCCAGTGGCTCCGGTGCGCCCACACCAATCGTTGTCAGACGTATGGAAGATGATGGACAGGATTGATTCAATGCGGCTGCTGATTCAAGTGGTCGATGCGGGCAGTTTCACGGCAGCAGCACGTGCTTCCGATATGAACACGGGGGCAGTATCGAGAGCCGTATCGGACCTCGAAAAGCGTCTCCGAACGCGTCTACTGAATCGTTCAACGCGGCGGTTGTCGTTGACTGCTGCAGGCGTGCGCTACGTGGAGCGATGTCGTGCGATTGTCACCAGCGTAGACTTGGCTGAGGACGAGGCATCGGATGCACATTTGCATCCAGTCGGCACGTTGAAAGTGCACACCTACACGTCTATTGGGCGCCGATATGTGCTGCCTGCGATTCAGCTTTATCGTGAAAGTTACCCGGATGTCGTCGTCCAGCTCAACTGTTCGCAACAAATGCCGGACCTATTTGACGGAAGCTGTGACGTCGCAATAGTTGCAGCTCGGGCATTGCCGAATTCAGACCTTGTCGGGCATCAGATTGGCTCGACGCACAGCGTATTGTGCGCGTCGCGTGAGTACCTGGTGAAACGTGGGGTTCCACGATTGCCTGCCGATTTGCGCACGCACGATTGTCTGACACTGGAGGTCGCAGCACCTGAGGCCGGTCTCTGGGTGCTGGATGGCCCGGACGGGGCTACAGAGGTCAGCGTCAACGGCGTGCTTCAAACCAATGTGTCTGAGCTCATCGCATCCGGTGTGAAACGAGGGATGGGAATTGGCATTCTTCCGCTATTTGCCGCGGTAGACGGTCTCATAGATGGAAGTCTCGTTCGCGTCTTACCCGAGTTCACTTTGCAGCAGTTGAACGTCTTTGCCATTTACCCTTCACGACACTTCCTGGACGCGAAGATTAAAACGTGGATGGACTGCTTGCAAAGCTATGTTCCGGACGCGATTCAACGCGAGGAGATTGCATTGCTATCGCAGGAAAACAGGGCATGCGCCGGGACTGCATAGTCGATGCCGGCCGAATCTTATTTTGAGTTGCCCGTACACTCGTCAGCTGAGACGGCTTTTGCCAGCTCTGAGATATACGGGTCGTGGAGCCCGTGCTGTGAAAGTGAGGCCTCGAGGCGAAGCACATAGTCGATGTTGTCGCCAAGCGGCCCTGCAGCTTTCATGATAGGCGAAGATATCGCTGCAACTGTGGAGTCCTCCTCGTAGAGCGCGTGCAACTCGTTCGCGACAAATGCAATTGCGTGAACGATGTCGCCGTTCTCCAGTTCGACCCGTGTCCACGTTGGACGATACACGCCTCCAATCATTTCCCGCGCCCATATTACCGACAAGTCTTCGTATATGCAGTCTTGACGAAGCTGGTATGCAACACCCGATGTCACTCCACCTGCTTCGAGCGCCAACATGCGCCCCGGTACTTCTGCGGTGCCGCGGCCGATTACCAGGCGAATGCAAAAGCTGCGATGCCAGCCATGTAGCATTCCCCGCTCACCTCGCACGAAATCGAGCAAAGGGTTCCACAACAAAGAGCCATAGGCAAACAGCCAAACGGGGCCGCGTTCCGGTTGCAGCTTGAGAGTCGACTGGAGGGACGCATCTAGTTCGGCGGAAGTCCAGAGCGGATGTTCTTCAGCGTTCGCCAGCGCGGTACGGTACGCACCGCTCTCAATGAAATCCTTCGTCAGCTTCGACACACCTACCTCGAGTTATCGCTTCGTACAGGGGTTAACCTGACTTGCTGCCTGAACAAGCTGGCAACGGTAATGCAATGCGTGGGCGGTTCTGCAATACACGCACAATCAGTGTTGATTTTCTCTCTTATCTCGGTCCCGCTATCGCTCCACTATTTGCTTGACGACCTGGCTGCAATGGCTTGGCGTTCGCGGCGAGGCAGAAAAAATGTGACGCCTCATGACTTTGCCGCGAGACATATCAAAAATGGAGACAAGGCAATGACTGCAGTTCTGACCGCAGCGGGCCCCGCGAAAATGAGCAGCAAAGACCGTTTGATTGTCTTTGCCTCGTCGCTTGGGACGGTGTTCGAATGGTACGACTTTTTTCTCGCTGGCGCGCTGGCACCCTACATCAGCAAAACGATTTTTGCCGGGGTCAATCCGACTGCGGCATTCATCTTTACCTTGCTGAGTTTTGCCGCGGGCTTCGCGGTGCGACCATTGGGCGCGGTCTTCTTCGGTCGACTCGGGGACATGCTCGGGCGCAAATATACATTCATGGTGACCATCATATTGATGGGTTCTTCGACATTTCTTGTTGGCCTCTTGCCGGGATATGCCGCCATCGGGATAGCGTCTCCAATCATTTTCGTCGGCATGCGGTTGGCGCAGGGCCTCGCGTTGGGTGGAGAGTACGGTGGTGCGGCGACGTACGTCGCAGAGCACGCGCCGACCCATAAGCGTGGCGGTTGGACGTCGTGGATTCAGATGACAGCGACTCTGGGTCTGTTCCTGTCGCTGCTCGTGATTTCGACTGTCCGTATGAGCACCGGAGAAGCGGCGTTCGCGGCGTGGGGATGGCGGGTCCCATTTTTGTTGTCAGTAGCATTGCTGGCGGTGTCGGTCTGGATTCGATTGCAACTGAGCGAATCGCCGGCGTTTCAGCGCATGCATGCGGAAGGGAAAGCTTCGAAAGCGCCCATCAAAGAAGCGTTTGGCCAATGGAAGAACGTCCGCTTGATGCTCATCGCCCTGTTCGGTGTGACCGCTGGCGAAGCTGTTGTCTGGTACACGGGGCAATTCTATTCGCTGTTCTTCCTGACCCAGACCTTGAAGCTTGACGGGGCGACGACAAACGAGATACTGCTCGCAGCCTTGCTCATTACGTCGCCGTTCTACGTCGTGTTCGGCGCACTATCCGACAAGGTGGGGCGCAAGCCAGTGATGTTCATCGGCTGCCTGCTGGCGGTGTTGACCTATATTCCGATGTTCAAGGCTCTCACGCACTACGTGAACCCCGCATTGGAAGAGGCACAGGCCCGGGCGCCCATCGTGCTGCTTGCCGACCCTCAAGAGTGCTCCTTCCAGTTCAATCCCGTTGGAACCTCGAAGTTCACAAGCTCCTGTGATGTCGCCAAAGCAGCGCTCTCGAAGGCTGGTGTCAGCTACGAGAATCGTCCGGTGGCGAGCGGCGTAACTGCGCAGATACAAGTCGGTGGTGTCGCAGTCGCCTCGTACGATGCGAAAGGACCCGCCGCTTCGAGTCAAGCCGCGCGCTTCGACACGAGTTTGAAAGAGGCATTGGCCGGAAGCGGATATCCGCTCAAAGCCGACCCCGCCAAAGTGAATGTTGGAATGTCCATCCTGGTCCTCATCGTGTTGATGCTCTACGGCACCATGGTCTATGGTCCCATGGCAGCGATGCTTGTTGAGTGCTTTCCGACGCGCATTCGATACACGTGCTTGTCTGTGCCGTACCACATAGGTAACGGGTGGTTCGGTGGCTTTCTGCCTGCAAGTGCATTCGCGATTGTGGCCGCGAGCGGCAATATCTACTCAGGCCTTTGGTATCCCATCGTAGTCGCGGGCGTCGCCTGCGTTGTCTGCCTCTTCTTTGTGAAAGAGACGAAGGGCATCGAAGTCGACTGACGCAATTCCCGTATGCGAGCAATCGGGCGATGAACATAGTATTCATACGTCCACGAGTCTCGCGTCGCTGCATACAGGTCCGCGGCAAGACATCGCATGTCAGAGCGCGGTCGTGCCGCTCCCGCAACGTTTGGAGTTCACGCAATGATAAGTGTCGGATTCATCGGAATTGGGAATATGGGCTCGCCCATGGTCCTCAATCTGCTCAAGGCGGGCCATGCAGTCACGGTGTTTGACGTCAATGATGCAGCGTACTCGCAGCTGATGGACGCTGGTGTCGCGGTCGCGAATTCTGCGCTGGAGGCGGCCGTTGGCGTCGATGTAGTGATTACGATGCTACCGAACGACAAAATCGTTGGAGAGATGTATCTCGGTGAACACGGGCTGATTGCTCACCTCGATACTCGGCCACTACTGATTGACTGCTCGACCGTGTCGGCAGAGATTGCTCGCAAGGTTTTCCAGGTGGCGCTAGAAAAGGGATTTGCGTTCATCGACGCGCCTGTCTCCGGTGGTGTTATGGGTGCGCGTGATGGGACGCTGAGTTTTATGGTCGGCGGAGAGAAGTCCGTAGTCGAAGATGCGTCTATCATCCTTCACGCAATGGGCAAGCGGATTTTTCATGCGGGCCAGAGCGGTGCAGGGCAGATTGCGAAGATGTGCAACAACATGCTCGCGGCAGTTCTGATGGCCGGTACGGCGGAAGCGTTGGCGCTTGGCTCGCGTAACGGAGTCGACCCTAGGGCGCTGACGGAAATCATCAACCACAGCACCGGGCGGAACTTCATGTCAGAGAAGTGGAACCCGTGGCCCGGCGTGCTTTCCGATGCGCCTTCAAGTCATAACTATCAGGGTGGATTTCAGGTCGCGCTGATGGCAAAGGACTTAGGGCTCGCGATGAGCAATGCCCAAGCGCATGGCGCTACTATTCCGTTAGGAGCGTTGGTGCGTAATCTGTTGATGCTCCATCAGAGCCAATCCGAAGGTGCCGCAAAGCTCGACCTATCGAGCATTCAGCTACTGTTTGCTCCGTCGTTAAAGGCCGTGTGACGTCTCTTGAGGCGTCACGCGAACGATGCAGCGCACGTGTCCGCGGGTTCGTGGACTGATGTGCTCGGCGGAAGCAGGCCGCAGGAGAAGCTGCGGCCAATCAGAGCTATTAGCCGGCGTATTGCGCGCCGCCGTCGGCATCGATGACCACGCCACTCAGGTAAGCGGCACGGGCGGAAGCAAGGAACGCGACTAGGTCAGCGATTTCTTCGGGCTTCGCCGGACGCCCAAACGGCATGTCGCCAAGTAGTTCTCTCCAGCGTGTACGGTCACCAAATCTCGCTTCGGCGCGTGTTTCGTACAGCCGCACCAGGCGGTCAGTCTCAGTCGGTCCCGGGTTCACGCCCACGATTCGCACGCCGCTGCGTGCTGCAAAGGCGCCAGTCGCCTTCGTGAATGCAATGAGAGCAGCATTCGCCATAGAGCCGCTCACATAGTCGTATCGAGGTGCTGCGCCTGCAATCCCGATGACGTTCACGATTACGCCGGAACTCCTGGAAAGCATCGCAGGAAGCGCCTTTCTGGTGGCATCTATATAACCATAGATCTTGAGGTCCCACGCGGCACGCCAAGATTCATCGTCGACGCGGTCAAGCCCGCCGCCGGGTATTGCACCCGCATTGTTCACAACGACGTCGGAGGAGGCAATCGCGTGGCTAAGGATGTCGCGGCTGGATGCGTCGGAAAGGTCCAGTGCGAAGCCGTTAAGCTTGCCTGGATGTGGCGCGGAAAGAGATTGAAGCGCTGCATCAACGCTTTCCTGGGTGCGTCCGACGATTGTCACCTCCGCGCCTTCGCGCGCGAAAACCTCTGCGCACGCGTAGCCGATGCCTCGACTACCACCGGTAATAAGCACACGTTTCTGTTGAAGTCCTAAATCCACGAGAACACTCCTGCTAAAGCATATGACCTATGTGGCAAGCAATGTGGTGCGAAGCATCGACGCTGTTCAATGAGGCGGTTATTGATATCGCCACCAAACGACTCGCCTGCCATTCTGGAATTTACTGAGGGATTGCCGCCTGCTCGGTTGATGAGGCTGACTGAGTGGCGAGTGGGCAGTTTAAACATGGATTCGATAACGCGCTGAACGCTGCCAATGTGCCTTTCAAATTCGAAAGAAAATGTCGAAGGAATGAGAGCAATAGCGCGATGGAGAAACGTCTGCGCGTGATGAATGTTGCTGATGGAATTTTACTTAGACGGATGCTTTGCGGTAGCGGTGTACACTGTCAATTCGCTGCTGACCCCAACGCTTCTCGATTGCGAAGCGATTATCGCATCCGGGTGTTTCGGCAATTGGCTAGACAGTATAGCTAGGCGCGATTCGACGTGCTGTCGATTGAACGTGCTTGAGCAGAAGCAAGAAGTGGAGTATCGCGAAATTTAAATGGCAATTAACAGACGGCAGTTCCTCTTCGCAGCTGGCGCGTTCGGAGCGTCTTTCAGCACAGGGTCGGTTCTTGGAGCGGACGCTCCGCTTGAGTTGCGAGTTGCAGTCCGCTCCCCTTGGATGGCGAATCAAGTCGCGCTCACAAGCGATGGTGTGCTTTTCCTCGGTCTGCCTCGTTATGCCTCCGATAACCCAACCCCTTCAATCGCGCGGCGAGCAGTGGACGGCACGTTGCTTCCGTTTCCGGGGAATGCTTGGAATGATTGGCGGCCTGGTAACGACGGTCGTGACGCATTCGTCTACCTGAACTCGGTCCACATCTTTTCCGACGACACGGTTTGGTGCGTCGACCAAGGCACACTCAGCCCAGGTATTTTTCCCGGTGTGAATGCGTCCCTCCATCCGGATGCTCAAAAGCTCGTGCAACTCGATGCTCGCACCGGTGCCGTACTTCAGGTCTTGCGCTTCGATAGGGATGTTTTGCCACCCGGCGCGCAGATGAACGACCTGCGGTTTCACGGGCAGATGTTGTACATCAGCGATTCGGGCCTGGGTGGCATCATTGTTCGCAACATGAGTACCGGGACGACGACGCGGAGGCTATCGGGTAACGCGGTTGTGATGGCGTCGACGACGGCGAAAATCCCCGCTGTGCTCGCACATGTGAAAGGGGGCAAGACGTTCACCCCGCCGAACAGCGACCTTATCGAAATCACGGCGGACGGGAAGTGGCTTTATTGGGCTGCGCCTACGGGGCCGCTCTACCGGGTTGAGACGCGATACCTGAACGATATGAGCTTGTCGGACGACGAACTAGCGCAACACGTTGAGCATGTGTTCGACAACGCTTTCGCCGGCGGGTGTGCGATGGATTCGCGCGGGAACGTCTATTTTTCCGAGACTGTCACGAACCACATCACGGTTGTGGCGCCGTCTGGACGAACAGAGACGCTCGTCGCAGACCCGCGACTCATCCGTCCAGATGGAACGTTCATTAGCCACGACAGGGTGCTCTACATCCCCGTGAAGCAGCCATCGGTCTCCGGCGCGGGCGATTCACCGTACGTCACGTACTCGATTGCGTTGCCGAGGATGCTCGGAGATATTGAGCTCGGAGACGCGGTGAGCGGCGCTTAGACGTTGGGAACCTTTTCGGAGCACTAAGTGCTTGGCCAACTTACAGTTCGAGCTCGTAATGTTTTGGGTCGGCCAGGGGGGAAGCATCGCTGCCTCGAATGCGTCGATTTAGCACTCCCGCCCGGACAACGCCAGCGGGCAGTTGGTGGTCATTTCGCTGGAGGAGGCGGGGGCGGCCGACGCTCGGGTGGAGCAGGGCGATGTGGCTCGGGTCGCAGCTCCGAAATGATATCGCGCTGCGCTGCAGTTACTGATGGCAGTTCGATGGCATCCTCGTCATCCGAGGCTTGGGCGGGTGGCTCAAGCTCTGGTAGAACCTTCTGGGCAGATTCAACAGTTCGAACGAGGCCGACGCCTAAATACTCTTCTTCAAGCTGTCTCAGCTGCTGCTGAAGCTCGGCTCGTCGCTCAAAAGCAGCCTTTATCTGAAGCGTAAGGACCTCACGCTGGGCTGCCGTCCCCTTTTTAACAGGCAGCGCATCCAGGTCAGCGGAGAGGCAGTTAATCCGTTCGTCGACCTCTCTAAGCTTCTGGCCGACGTAATTCTCTTCTTCAATGCGGGCCGTGCCTGCGCGCGCGGGAATATAGCGCCCAACCCCGAGCCCAACGGCTGCGAAAAGCACCGGTGTTACGGCTCCTATGAGGGTCGCCTCGAACGCGCCATAGTTGTTGTAGTGCAAGAAGACCGTGACAGCAATGACGCCGAGCGCGCCGCCGGCGACTCCGCACAACCCGGAATTCGAAAGCAACTGAAGCCGTCTCGCTTGGGCAATCAGAGCGGTCCCGGCTTTCTCGATGAAAGCGAAATAGCTGGCAAACGCCTTGGCCTTGTCCTTCCAGTGCTGGTGCATCAGGCCCCCTCTGCCACGGCGGGTCATATCAAGCTCGACAAGGTCGGTTATTCGCCGTACCGAGAACGCTGCTTTCGGTATCTCATATCATCCGGCTCGACGTGAATGCCGAGTTGGAAGTTGAGGTCGAAAAGTACGGCTTTGCGCACCGCATAAGCACCCCTGAGACGGAATGCGAGGATATCTGTCTGGGCGAGGGAGTACGCCACCAGGGTCGCGACGACAATCGAAAAACTCGCGAGCGCCGCGCATACTCCTACCGCGGAGGCCGGGACATAAATTCCCAGAGGAATACGCACACCTAAAGCAGCGGCAAGCGCCAGCGCGAAGAACAATGCGAAGAAACTGGCAATGCCAAACATTGTTGCAAGCAAGCCTTTTTGGTGCTGCAGTACCGCGCGGGTCTGGTCTATTTCATCCATCTGAGCACGCGCGATGCCGGCGTGATAGACGAGCTTGCTCCGGTCATCCTCCACAGCGCTGCTGTCGGCAAGTTCCGGGTCTGCGCTCGCGCTGCTCACCGCCTCCTCGAATCGCTGCGGAGGCGCGTACGCGTCCGCACCATCGGCATCTTCTGGGTAATCGCGGTCAGGCGGTCGCGTCATAGTCATGTTCCGCTCCTCGAAAATGCTGTAATAAATGTAGCACTGATTTTCCGATTTGAAAGACAATCGGATAGAGCAGCTCGACCAAAAGCCTGCTGATGACGTTGTTAGTTAACGACGAGTGTGCACTTTCGGATGCGTTATCGGGGCCGTCTCAACGATGCTGCTGAGAGTTGCCCACGCCGTCCTGAGCTGAAGCCGTCAAATGCCGGCGTTCATCGCAATCTGGCGATTCCAATCGAGAAAGGCGGTGGAGGTAGCAGGGTTTCGTGCGGCATCTTCAGCGCCTATTGTCGACTGAGGATTTGAACTGTGTGACGCAACGGTCGCGCCGCGCGTTCCCTGCTGTTCGGCTATAGACACACGGAATTGGCCGCCCCGGTTACACCGGCTGAATGTTAGCAGCCTGTTTTCCCTTCGGACCCTGCTTCACTTCATACGTCACCTTCTGTCCTTCTTGAAGCGACTTGAATCCCTTTCCCTGCACTTCGGAGAAATGTGCGAAGAGGTCTTCGCCGCCGTCGTCCGGAGAGATGAAGCCAAAGCCCTTTGCGTCGTTAAACCACTTCACGGTACCCGTTGCCATTTTCTGCGTGCTCCTGGAGTGTAAGAACGTTGGCGAAGCTATCGCCAACGCGTATTGATGTTGCAAGGCGAAATTTAGCGAATTGAGGTGTTGGGAGCAAGCTAGCTGTTGTGCGTGACGAATCGTAGGGTTTCGCGAATACCTTTTCACCATTCAAAGAGTAGGGCGCGAAGACGCCACTTCGACTGTCCGCGCGCCTGGCGCTTAAGTGCCACGGTATCAATAGTCGGCGCAGGCGTTCAAAACAATCTATGGCGCATAGTAAATCTGAATGTCAAAAAAGCCAGGCAAAGTTAGATAGATTGTCGAGTGCCAAGTTTTCCATTTATGATTCCGCTCGACTTTAAGGGATGGCCCATAGAAGGAAATATCGATGGGAGCGCAGGACATTATTTCGCTGATGCAGTCTGGATTAACTCAGGCAGAGCGGCTGCTTAAGCTCGATACTCCAGCCGGAGAAGATAAGCTATTGCCCCAGATTGTGATTGGGACTTCTCGGCTCGGTCGCAACTATGAATATTCCGTCGATGCCGTGTCTTTAGATGGTGAACTTGAGCTGAAGTCACTCATCGCACAGCCGGTCACACTCTGGATTCAGCGTGCCGACAAGAGTTATCGGCCGCAGCACGGTTACGTCCATACCGCGCGGAGGCTGGGCGCTGACGGGCAGCTCACGAGTTTTCAGCTCGCGTTCTCATCATGGCTCCATTTCCTGAAATTCAGAAAAGATGCGCGTATTTTTCAGGATAAGTCAGTAGAAACTATCCTCGACACGGTGTTTAGCGGTCACCCGCAGGCACTCGGTGCGTACCGGCTCGACATTCAGAACGCATCACTGGAACGCTCCTTCTGTGTTCAGTATGAGGATGACTGGTCCTTCGTGCACCGGCTGCTGGAGTCCGAAGGCTGGTTCTATTATTTTGAGCATGCTGAACCGAGCCGGGTTTGGTGGAGGCTCCAACTCTTGAGAGAATGGAGCCATGAACAAGAAGGCAACCAAGTTTTCCCCGGAAGTCCGCGAGCGCGCAGTGCGTCTGGTGCGCGAGCAACGTAGGGAACATCCGTCGATGTGGGCGGCGGTCGAATCGATTGCACCGATGATCGGCTGTACGCCGCAGACGCTGCACGAATGGGTCAAGCGTGACCAGGTTGACCAGGGTGAGCGTGATGGCGTGAGCACCGACGAACGCGAACGGCTGAAGGCCCTGGAGCGCGAGGTCAAGGAATTGCGTCGTGCCAACGAGATTCTCAA
>NZ_FNZM01000012.1 GCF_900109265.1 Paraburkholderia tropica | reverse complement strand
CTCCAACCGCAGAGGCGTCCATAGTGCCATTGGGAACGCACTCTCTCGACAAACAGCGCTATCGTTGGTCATGGTCGGATGAAGGTCTTCCAATGGACGTTCGGGATGCATCCAGAAAAATACAGGTGCTATATGACCTAACTGGCTTTGAGATGTTCAAACAAGCCACAATCCAATGCGATCAGACGATGGCATGGGAAATTGCTGCATTGTCATGTTCTGTTCTCGCTGCGCACGGCGCTTACCGAATCCCCAATGGATCGAACCAGCATTATGTTCTGATCCACTCAATCGACCAATTCCCCTGAGTCGCAACGTCGCCCACGTATCTCCCGACCGCAGACAGCAATAGGCGGCCATGAACGACCGGTCGAGGCCGCCGCCTAGTTTGGCTGAGCGAGCTCTCGTCCGGGTTCGCTCAATGGCCGGTTTGCGGCGAGCAAATCACAGAGGGCACTGCCTCGACGCGGCCAACTACGGCCATTCGATCGGCGTCAAACGTAGACCTTCAGGCGTCCGCTGTATCTCGGCAACGGACGTTCGTCGCTTGCCAAGTCCACAGAGGATTGACTGATTCCAAGCTACTACAAGCTACCGGTTTCGGCGCAATTTGAAGTACACTACGGCGGGCTTGCGGTGTATGGGACATACTTACCTTGAATGAACCGTGTTCCGTTAAAGTAAGAGTAGAACGTTCGAATCGTTCCAAGCCCTCAAAAAATGCAAATAAAACATACTCGCGCGCGCATCGCCGCCAAAAATCTTCTTGGCGACACAAATCAACTGCTTATAACATTGCTAATTGGCGTTGAAGGCGTTCGCACTGGGAAGGTAGTGAAAGATGAAAGCTTTAAGGTCAGCTGGAATCCCAAAGATCTAAGTTCGACGAGTCAACGTGCAAGACGGTTTGCACGTGCAGCTGCACTTTCGTGGGCAATCGATGCGCTCGATGCCTATCTAGGTAGCTTAGCAGATAGGTTCATCTACGACCTTTCAAACCTGTCCGTCCCGCTTAATGATCAACTTACCAATCGATCGATTTTTGTAAAATTAAATTCGCTTGTCTCCGCAATCAGTTTGCCACTAAGCGCTGAACTCTCACTGGTGCATCTTGCCATTCAGTGGAGAAATAACCTAATTCATTTTCATGCCGAGAATGAGCTGGATAAAAAATACGAATCCTTCATTAAAAATAATTTAATATCGAACGAATCAAATCCAAACAAATTTGGAAACTTGAGCGGCCATGATTTGATCGTTGATTTCAATGGTGGTGCACATCCCAAATTTAAGGGCGTCGCGGCCTTTATTAAATCCATTAATACGTTAATTGAAACGTTGGATGCAGCCATAGTTTCAAATTTGACAGTTCCGGCCTACGTAAAAGGGCTGCTAACAGATCTAGCGAAACAAAACGGCGGCAAGGCGAGTTTTTCGAGAATATGGGGGGAACCTATCAAAGATAAAAGAATGAAGAGTATTTCGTCATTGTTGAATTCTTTGGGTGTGAGCGTTGCTCCCCAAGATCCAGATTTCACGGTACTTACCGAAATGACCGTCAAGGAAATGCACCAATATTTGTCTTTGACATAGCAAGCAGCGTTTGCTATGTCTCGTTGCCATTACTCGGAAGCCTTTTCGCCACGTGGGCCTGCGGACGAGTAATCGATATATCTCGAAAATAGCTTTAAGCAACCGCTTGCTGCCCGTGAGAGCAACAATTTGGAAAGACAACGCGGTCAGGCGACCGGGTTGTCTTTCCAATCATCATCATCATCATCATCATCAGCTTCATCGTCATCGTCATCGTCAAAGTAGACGCCCGTTGCCCCAATCAGCGCCATCATTTCAAATCGTTGCTTCCGTGCCTCGGCGTCCATTTCTCCATAGTGGTGCTCCAGTTCGTCCATGACCCCAGACTTCGCTGCGTCTGACTTAAAGCACGCAAGATACTCATTAACGAGGGCTGCGTCAAAACGCAATGGCTCAATATCTTTAAGAAATTTCCAATAATTTGTATTCGAACTCGTATTCATAAAGAAAATCAGCAGTTCCTTCCAAAGCACGTCCTCGTCGCTGATCTTCACTTTGGACAAAAAAACGCTTTGCGCCTTCGAGCCATATCGCAGTTCATACGTATACAACCCCCGTTCTCTCGAACGGCCGTCGACGATATCAAAGATTATTTGTGATATCTTGAGAATCGTGCGATTCATAAAATCGCGATATCGATCCTCGTTCGGATTGACAAAAATTCCCTGTTCTTTAGAAAATTGAACCTTCAAGTGCTTGCTAAGAAGCTCGCGAATGGCATCCGCCTCCCTATTCCCTGCGTAGATAGAGTTCAACGAAAATCGATCGTACCGAAGGTTTTTGTAGAAATCACTTAATAAACGCAGGAGATCAATATGGGTCTTGCCGAGTTTGACGTCGTTTCGCTTCTTGATGCGTGTCAATAAATCCAAATGGTTGTGAGTTACAAGGGAGTTTTCAAGAACTTTCTGATCGATGTCTTGTGTATGTTCACTGAGCACGACTGCGATTTTTAATAGTCGTTCGAGGCCCACGGAGATGTTGTACAGAAATTCAAATAGCTCGTCGTCGTTTTCGAAGTGCTCGAGCTCATGAAATCGCCGTAGACCGTTATAAATGAAAGAGCCAGCCGTATGAAGTTCCTCGCCGAGCCTAAAGTTTTGCCAAAAATCTGATGCGTTCATATGTCGCATTTTTGCCCTTATCTCAGAATAGATGCAATCGTCACGCGTTGAGATGCGCGACGCCCTCGGTTTCGAGATGTCTAGTTTTATCTGGGTACAAATTAATCGATAGGTCTGCGAAGGCGCCGTCGACGGTTATTTGCAACGAAGCAATGGACCCCACAATTCCTGAGTGACCGTTGGACCATGATAGCGGATGTCGATCCCTCGCGACGCCGGATGACCGAGTTGGGTCGATTGGGTGAGCTCGCCAACGTCCGCTTTATGGTGCTCCAGTCTGCAAAACGCCAATTCGACTGACTGACCGCTTTGGAGAGGGTCGTCTGGCCGGATTGGGTCGAATATAGCCCCTTACCTCCATGTCCCTTTGGCCCGATCTGACTGTAACTGTGGGATCGAGCCCGCAGCTTCACTGCTATAACGCATGCCTTCTCGCCTACGAGAATATTTTGACCAGCGACAGAACCCTGAAGGTGATCTCCTCACCCGAACGACTGTTCGATGGCTCTCAGGCTAGCGATAATTCACGAGATTGATCACGTCGTTGAGAAACCACGGCAGGATCAATTGCGTATCCGGATAGCTCGTGCCGACCGTGAGCCTCGGTTGTTGCGAGGCGGACGGTGCGCCATCAGGCGTCGAAGTGGACGCACAGCCGCTAGCGAGCGCGCTAAAACAGGCGGCGAATACGGCAGCGAAATAAAGACGCCTCATGGCGATGAACTCCTGCAACGTTGCATCGCCACATTGTCTACGAAAGCGCGCGCAAATGGGTGCGTAAGCGGTCGATCTCGCCCGCGGGGAACGGTGCTTCGATTTCCTCGTGCGTGCGCTGCCAGATCGGAAAGGCTTGCGCGAGCAGGCGGTCGCCGGCGGGCGTGAGGCTCAGGCGGCGGCTGCGCTTGTCGTCTTCGTCCGGTTCGATACGCACCAGTTCGCGCCGTTCGAGCGGCTTGAGCGCGGCCGTGAGCGTGGTGCGATCCATGGCCAGCAGCGACGACACTTCTTTCATCGTCGGCGGATGCGGGCGATTCAGCGACATCAGCAGCGAAAATTGCCCGTTGGTGAGATCGAGCGGACGCAGCGCCTCGTCGAAAATGCGAGCGAGATTGCGCGCCGCGCGCTGCATGTGCAGGCACAGACAGCAATCGCGCACCATGAGCGTGGCGTCGAAGGGAAGTTTTTTCGGGTAGGCCATGTTGCAATTGTGTTGATATCAACCTATATTGTCAAGGCCGGTCGGGCAGTCTCCCGTTGTTCCTTTCGATAGCTGGAGGAAGCATGAGCGATCATCAACTGTTTCTCGCGGTTTTTCTCGGCGGCAAGGACACGCCGCGCATGAAAGCCTGGATGGCGATGCCCGAAGACGAGCGGCGCGCCAAAGAGCATGAAGGTATTGCGGCGTGGAAGGCGTGGGTCGAGCAACACAAGGCGTCGATCGTCGAGATGGGCGGGCCGCTTGGCAAGACGCGGACCATCGGCGTGGATGGCGTGACGGACACCACGAATCGGCTGACGGGCTTCACGGTGGTGCGCAGCGCCTCGCACGCGGACGCGGCAAAAATGTTCGAAGGCCATCCGCATTTCACGATCTTTCCGGGCGAGACCATCGACGTGATGCCGGTGCTGCCCATTCCAGCCGGCTGAGCGGAGGGCGTCATGAAACTCTATGGATTTGCCGGGACCCGTACGCAGCGTGCGCTATGGGGTCTCAAGGAAGTCGACGCCGATTTCGAATTCATTTCGGTCAATCTGCTCGAAGGCGAGCATAAACGACCCGATTATCTGCGCCTGAATCCGGCGGGCAAGGTGCCCGTGCTCGTCGATGGCGACCGCGTGATTCCCGAGTCCGCCGCCATCGTGCTGTATCTGGCCGATAAATATCCCGAGAAAGGTTTGCTGCCGGACGATCTCGACGAACGCGCCCAGGTGTATCGCTGGACGATGTTTGCGGTGACAGAACTCGAACAGCCCCTCTGGCGTATCACGCGGCACAGCTTTATTTATCCGCCGGACCAGCGCTCGCCCGCCGATATCGAACTCGCGCGCAGCGACTTCAAGACGATGGCGGCGATTCTGGAGAAGCATCTGGACGGGCGCGAGTTTATCGTCGGCAATCGATTGACGGTGGCCGATTGCGTGACGGCCTATCTGATCGACTGGGCAGGCGAGGTGCAATTGCTCGATGGCTTTCCGCGTTTGCGCGATTATCTGGAAAGGCTGTACGCGCGTCCGGAAGCGCCGCAGCGTATTGCCGATGCGCGCAAGGCGGCGTAGCGCGGCGCGTGTTTGATGAGGTATTTACTTCGGTATGCTGATTATTTGTTAGAAAACCATCTTTGTGTGACGGACCCGCTGAATCGGCAGACGAATAGCGTTTGCCGTGACCGGCACCGCGGGTTCGCTCACTTCTTTTCCGACCACGCGCGCGCCATGCCCATATCCCAGGGTAAACATCAGGGGATGTCGGAAATTCTTTAAAATAGTTGGTGTACGGAGTATATTTGTCTCCATCACGATACCGATACCCACGGAGACAGACACCATGCAGTTTCATCTCAACGGTTTTCGCGTTGGCGACCCGACCATCGAACCCGCAGCCGCCGGCGCGCCGCGTGCCGGTTTGCCCGAGAAAGTCGACGTGCTGATCGCGGGCAGTGGCCCGGCGGGTCTCGTGCTGGCGGCGCAACTCTCGCAGTTTCCGTCGATCAAGACCTGCGTCGTCGAGCGACGCGAGGGACCGTTACAGATGGGGCAGGCGGACGGCGTGGCCTGCCGCACCGTCGAAATGTTCGAGGCGTTCGGGCTCAGCGACCGCCTGCTGCGCGAAGCGTATTGGGTCAACGAAACCGTGTTCTGGCGTCCGGACGCGCAGGATCGCGGTGCGATTCGGCGTACCGGACGTGTTCAGGATACCGAAACAGGTTTGTCCGAGTTTCCGCATGTGATCGTCAATCAGGCGCGCGTGCAGGATTATCTGCTCGACGTGATGCGTCGTTCCGCGCAGCGTGCCGAGCCGGACTACGCTCTCGAAGTGGTCGACGTGCAGCGCGATGGCGCCGATGCCGACTATCCGGTGCTCGTCACGCTGCGCCGCACCGACGCCGCGCGCGAAGGCGAAACCGTCACCGTGCGGGCGCGCTACGTGGTGGGTTGCGACGGCGCGCGCAGCCGCGTGCGGGCGTCGATCGGCCAGACGCTGCGCGGCGACGCCGCCAATCACGCGTGGGGCGTGATGGATGCGCTCGCGGTCACCAACTTTCCGGACATCCGCCTGAAGGCCGCGATTCAATCGGCGAGCAAGGGCAATCTGTTGCTGATTCCGCGCGAAGGCGGTTATCTGGTGCGCTTTTATGTCGATCTCGGCGACGTCACGCTGGAGAATCGCGACAGCATCAAGCAGACCACGGTCGAGCGTCTGATCGACACGGCGCGCGGCATTCTGCATCCTTACACGCTCGACGTGAAAGAGGTCGCGTGGTTCTCGGTGTACGAAGTGGGCCAGCGTCTGACCGAGCGTTTCGACGACGCCATCGCCGCCGACGGCAGCGCGCGCGAGCCGCGCGTGTTCATCGCCGGCGACGCCTGCCACACGCATAGCGCGAAGGCGGGGCAGGGCATGAACGTGTCGATGCAGGACGGCTTCAATCTGGGCTGGAAGCTCGGCGCGGTGCTCGAAGGCCGCAGCGACGCGAGCCTGCTGCGCAGCTATTCCGACGAACGCCAGCCGGTCGCGCAGGAACTGATCGACTTCGACAAGGAGTGGTCCGCGATGATGGCCGCGCCGCCGAAGGACCCGCAGCGGCCCGAAGCGGGCGGCGTCGATCCCGCGGAATTGCAGGCGTATTTCGTGCGCGCGGGCCGCTACACGGCTGGCGTCGCCACGCGTTACCGCGCGGGCGCGCTCACGGGCGAGGCCATGCACCAGGCGCTGGCCACGGGCTTTCCGATTGGCGCGCGCTTCCATTCATCGCCGGTCGTGCGGCTCGCCGATGCGAAGCCCGTGCATCTCGGCCACGCCGCGCGCGCCGACGGCCGCTGGCGTCTCTATGCGTTCGCCGACGCCGACGGCCACGCGCTGCGCGCGCTCTGTGAACATCTGGTCAACGCGCCGGAGTCGGTGCTGCGCCGCGCGACCGCCGCGCAAGCCGACATCGACAGCGTGCTCGATCTGCGTGCGATCCTCCAGCAGTCGCATCGCGAAGTGCGCGTCGACGATTTGCCGGCCCTGCTGTTGCCGCGCAAGGGCCGTCACGGGCTGATCGACTACGAGAAGGCATTTACGAGCGACGCCGCGACTGATATCTTCGACGAGCGCGGCATCGACCGTGCACGCGGCGCGCTCGTCGTGGTCCGTCCGGATCAATACGTCGCCCATGTTCTTCCACTGGACGCGTACGCGGAACTCGACGCCTTTTTCGCCCCGATCTTCCGCACGCGTTAAACACATCGACAGCGAAATTGCCGAAACAACCCGACGATCCCGCGCTTTCCAAATTCACGGGCAGCCTCGTGCGCCGCGCGCAGCAGCGCCACGCGGCGGTGTGGCTGAGCGAAGTGTCGGCGGAGATTACGAGCGTGCAGTATGCGGCGCTCGAAATTCTCCAGCAGACGCCCGGCCTCAATCAACGGCAACTCGGCGACGAGCTGGACGTGGATCGCTCGACCATCGCGGACCTCGTGGCCCGCATGGTGCGCAACGATCTGATCGAGCGTTCCGACGACCCCGCCGACAAGCGCAGCTACGTGCTGTTTCTCACGGCGGCGGGCAAGAAGCAGTTGGCGAGCTTGCGCCCGCGCGTGGAGGAAGTCGAGCGCGTGCTCACGGCGCGGCTCTCGCCGCGCGAATGCATGGAGCTGCGCCGCCTGCTGCTGGCGTTGATGGTGCCGCGAGAATAGTGGTGGATTAACGCGCCGCTTCGGCCGCCCACGCTTCGGCATCCACGCCCGCCGGAATGCGCAGCGGCGCGGCAGGATCGGTGGCCGCGCGCCAGACGGCGGCGGCCACATCCTTCGAATAGGTCACGGGCGCTTCGGTATCCGCGAATTCGGCGAACACGCGCTTGACGAGATCGGCGTAAGCCTCGTGCTCGAAGCCGAAGATATGGCCGCGCGCGTTATCGGCGAAACGTGTTTCGGGCGAGCGCCCCGGCAGCACGAGATGCACGCGCACGCCGAAGGGCGCCACTTCCACGGCCGTCGATTCGCTGAACGCGTTAACCGCCGCCTTGCTCGCGCGGTAGGCGCTCAACAGCGGCAGCACCTTCATGGTCACGCTCGACGTGACGTTCACCACGACGCCCGCCTTGCGTTGCCGGAATTGCGGCAGCACCGCCTGCGTGAGCGCGATCGTGCCCAGCGTGTTGGTTTCGAAGATCTCGCGGACGGCGTCGATCGGCGCGAGTTCGGCGGGCGACGCCATGCCGAAACCGGCGTTGTTGACGAGCACGTCGATCGGACCGGCGGCTTCGACGGCGCTTTGAATACTCAGCGCATCGGTGACGTCGAGCGGCAGCACGCGCAGGCGGTCCGAAGGCGGCAGCAAGTCGGTGCGCGGCGTGCGCATCGTGGCGACAACGCGCCAGTCGCGGGCGAGAAATTCGCGCGCGATTTCGAGGCCGAAGCCCGAGGAACAGCCGGTGATCAGCACGGTTTTCATGTGCACTCCAGTCAAGTGGTCGGTGAGTGCACTTACGATAGAGCGCGCAAGCCGTACTTGCTACAATCAAAAATCCGAAAATCTTTCGCAGGAGTCCGGCGATGATCGATCCGCTGGCTGAGGTGGTCATGCTGTTGCAACCGGGCGCGCGCTTCTCGAAACTCGTGCACGGCGCGAGTCCGTGGCGCATCAGCCGCTCGGATTCAGGGCAGCCGTTCTATTGCGTGATTCTCGAAGGCGGCTGCGAAATGGCCATCGACGGACACGCGCCGATCATGCTGCATGCGGGTGATTTCGTGCTGATTCCGGCGGTGTACGGCGTCGCGATGACGAGTCTCGATGCGCCGCCGGACGTCGAGTCGCGCGATCCGGTCGCGCTCGGCGACAACGAGTACAGAATCGGCGATCCGGACCGCCCGGTGGACGCGCGCATGATGGCGGGGCATTGCTCGTTCGCTTCGCCCGACGCGGCCTTGTTGGTGTCGTTGCTGCCGCGCTACGTGCATGTGCGCGGCGAGCAGCGCCTTGCCACGCTGGTCGGGCTCGTGCGCGAGGAGACGCGCGAGCAGCGGCCCGCGCGCGAGATCGTGCTGTCGCGCTTGATGGAAGTGCTGCTGATCGAGGCGCTGCGTTCGGCGGCGGGCACGCAGGCGTCGCCGGGACTCGTGCGCGGGCTCGCCGACACGCGCCTGGCCGCCGCGATTCGCGGCATGCACGAGCAGCCCACGCACGCATGGACTGTCGCCGAACTCGCGAAAGCGGCGGCGTTGTCACGCTCGACGTTCTTCGAACGCTTCAGCCGCGCGGTGGGTGTGGCGCCGATGGAATATCTGCTCAACTGGCGCATGGCGCTCGCGAAGGATCTGCTGCGCCGTAACGCGGGCCGTCTCGCCGAGATTGCGGAGCGCGTGGGCTATAGCTCCGCGAGTACGTTTAGCGTGGCGTTTACGCGGCATGTCGGGCGGCCGCCCGCGCAGTATGCGCGTGAGCAACAGGCGAATCTGGACATGGTTTAACGCCTTGCGCGTGACTGGATAAAGTAATCAGTCAAGCGAATTAATTATCCGATTTTCGATGGGAATCAGCGCTTGCTGCACGCTGTTTTTTCCATGCTGCGTGTCACATCAATGCGCAATCGCGGTTTCAATCAGCAGCCGCAAATCCTGTGAGAGCAAATAGTCGATGCCGTCGAGTGCGCCATGCGTTTCCATGCAGCGACGCGTGGCGATGCCGGGCGAGCAACGGTGCGCGCGCTTCGGCCGTGCGCGCGTGCATCATGAAGTGCGCGCGGAATGGCGCGCTCGCGTGGAGCGAGAGGGCATCGAGCGTTTGCGCCGCATTGTCATTCGCCGCCGATCGCTCGATCTGGCGGCTCGCGGCCTTCACGGCGTGCGCGCGTGGTTGGGTTTCAGCGCAGTGCGCGGCGCAGCGCGCCAAGCTCGCCGTGCAGACGCTGGCAGAGCGCCGTGTGCGAGGCGTTTTGCGCGCGCAATTGCGCGTCGAGCGTGAGGACGATTTCGCCGAGCGCGTCGATGCCGTCGAGCAGCGGGTCGGTCGCGTGAAGCGGCGTGCCTGCGGTGTCGTTGGGATCGTCGTTCGGTTTGTCGTGCGCCTCGTTTCGGGGCAGCGTGCCGTCGGCCGCCGCGGGCGCGCTGGCCGTCCCGGCTTCGGGCGACATGACCGCAGTGGCCGGCGTGGCGTGAGTAGGCGTGGTGACCGGCGTAGCGGGCGCGACCGGCACGGCGGCCGGTTCAGGGTCGAACAACGACTTCAGGAGCATTGGGATTCTCATGGCGGCAAGGAAGGCGAAGGGTCGGCGAAAACTGGGCCGTCATGGTCGCATCGTCGCGAAATTGTCTGTCCTGAAAACCGGCGCGCGGCCCAGCGGTCTGGCGCATCTTGCGCATCGGGTTGAAGCGGATCGTCCACGCGGCATAGAATGACCACGCCGTTCATTCTGGAGCTACCCGATGCCCGCCGTTGCGAAATCCCCTGCCAAGCCCCGCGAAGTCTGGCTGATCCGTCATGGTGAAACCGAGTGGAGCCGCACCGGCCAGCACACGGGCCGTACCGATATCGCTTTGACCGGGCATGGTCGCGAACAGGCGCGCGCACTCGCGAAACCGCTCGCCGACGTGCAGTTCGACGCCGTGCTCGCGAGCCCCATGTCGCGTGCGATCGAGACCTGCAAGCTCGCGGGGCTCGGCGATCGCATGGTCGTGTCCGCCGATCTGCTCGAATGGGATTACGGCGTCTACGAAGGCCGCACCACGCCGGAGATCCGCGAGACCGAACCGGACTGGAGTGTATGGCGCTCGTCGATCGCACAAGGCGAAAGCCTCGCGCAGATCGAGACGCGCGCGCGTGGCGTGGTCGAAAGTCTGCTCTCGATGGTCGGAAACGGCGGCCGCGTGGCCGTGTTTTCTCATGCCCATTTTCTGCGTACGCTGGCGGGCTGCTGGGTCGGCGACTCGGCGGCGCTGGGCTCGCACTTCTACCTCGATACGGCGTCGATCAGCGTGCTGGGTTTCGACCGCGAAAGCCGCGCCGTGCGTCGCTGGAATGCGATTCCCGAAGGCTGCCGGTAGGCCTCGCGTCGGCAGCAAAAAAAAGCCGCCCGGAAAGCAGGCGGCATCAAGTCGAAGTGAACAAGCATGAAAAAAGCGGGAATCAGCAAATTCCCTGGACTTTCCGGTGCAGCGATCCGCGATTAAACGCCATCAAACCGCGGTAAAAAAGGCGCCTCCGTCACGGCGGAGACGCCTTTTTTGTTGTCCGCAATTCAGGCCGGATCAACCGGCCCGATTGCGCGGCGTGGCTTAGAAGCGGTGGCGCATGCCGACCGTTGCCGCCACCTGGTTTTGCGTCGTCGAGTTGCCGATCAGACCGGCAATGTTGGCCGTATTGCCGATCACGTCCGTGCCGTTGTCGTAGACATTGCCCGAAGCGTGCTGGTAGGCGCCGGCCACGTAGACGTCGGTGCGCTTGCTCAGCGAGTAGTCGAGCGCGAGGGTGGCCGAATGCCACTTCGGATCGCTCGAGTTCGTGCCCGCGCCGGTCGTCTTGCCGTACGTGAACGTGTAGTTGCCCACGATCGCGAGTGCCGGCGTGAGGCTGTACGTGCCGTTGACTTCGATATTGTCGAAGCGTGCGTTCAGGCCGGTGACGCCGAACGAAGCGCCTTGAATGCGCGTGTGCGTGTACAGCACGCCAGCCGTGCCCGGGCCGAACGCGTAGGTCGCGCCGACGCCGTAGGTGCGCTTCACGTCGCCGCCCAGCAGCGTCGTGGCCGCGGCGTTGGAGTTGGTGGTGCCGTTGATGTCGGTGTTCGTCTGGTCATACGCGGCGGCCACCGTGAGCGGGCCTGCCGAGTAGCCGGCGCCCACGCTCCATGCGCGGCCGTTCGAGAACTGGCCCGGATCGTTGCTGAAGCCGTACAGGCCGCCGAAGTGGAAGCCGGCGTAGTTGGCGCTTTCATACTTGATCGCGTTGTTGATCGAGTATTGCGCACCGATGTTGTCGTTGTTGTACGGGTGGGCGGCGAGATTGACCACGCCTGCCTGGCCGGCCAGCGACAGCGGCGACAGATAGTCGACGACCGAGTCGTATTGCTTGCCGAGCGTGACCGTGCCGTACTGGGCGCTTTGAATACCGACGTACGCCTGACGATTGAACATCGAGCCGTTGCTGAAGCCGCCGTTCGACAGGCTGAAGCCCGATTCCAACTTGAAGATTGCCTTCAGGCCGCCGCCGAGATCTTCAGCGCCCTTCAAACCGAAATAGGTATTCGAGAGCAGGCTGCTCGACTGAAGCCAGTCGCTATGGCCGCCCGCGTTGTTGACATACGCGATGCCTGCGTCGAGCGAGCCATACAGCGTGACGCTGCTTTGTGCGTGAGCGGCAATGCCGAAAGCGCTGAGCGCCGCTGCCACGACCAATTTCTTATTGAATTTCACGTTCATTCTGCACGTTCCTGTTTCTGAGGCAATTACTCATAGACAAGCTGAATATGAGCGGTGTAAATCTGCCGGGTTGGGACGGACGAAATATATCGCTGTCGCACTCCAATGCCGTTGCACTCATCCAACAGATCGCGCCTTTACCGTCATGATTTGAGATAACGCAAATAATCTTTTACAGAATGAAATGTCCCCCTCATGTTGTGATCTCGATAGTCTTTATGCGCTGCAGGTCGCATTATTGGCATGCTTCGAGGGCATTCGGCGTCATCGCGCGTCATCCCGGTTTTCCGGATAAAACGATACGAAAGGACAAACCTGTCGTCGGGAAAGGCGCGGTTCAAGGCCGGGAACGGATCACGGCGCTAAAGCTGGCGCGCTAATGAGTTCAATGACGGGCGTTTGAGCCATGGCGATCCGTATGGGGAATGCATTGTGCGGAAATCGTCAGAGACCCGCGTCGCTCCATTCAAATTGCAGCGATTCAGGGCGATGACGCCGCATTGCGGAATTTTCGCGATCTCTGTATGGCGGTTCGTCGTGCGTTACCAGTCAGGCGAATAGTGCGTCATTACGCCACAGTTTAAAGACGATATTGCCGGATTAGAGGGAATGATCGTGTCCGTTGCAGCGGTTCCAAATGGCAGTCACGATAACGGTGGAAAAGCCGCTGGCAGATTGAAGCGCTGTCCGCTACGACGATCGAACCGGCGCAATCGCTTCGCAATTCCGTTCGCGCATAGCAGTCAGGCGACTTTTCATAGCACGAGAAAATCGTTCAGCCGCGTGCGCAAATCCTCAAAGATGAGGGACCGCTCACTCCACTCATCTTTCAGGAAGCCGACCATGAGCCAGCGCACTCCCGCCGACGACGCCATCAAATTCGCCTACTGGGTGCCGAACGTGAGCGGCGGTCTCGTCGTGAGCAAGATCGAGCAACGCACAGACTGGAGCCTCGAATACAACCAGAAGCTCGCGCAGACCGCCGAAAAAGCCGGTTTCGACTACGCGCTCAGCCAGATCCGCTTCACGGCCGGTTACGGCGCGCAGTATCAGCACGAATCGGTGTCGTTCAGTCAGGCCTTGCTGCATGCCACCACGAAGCTCAAGGTGATCGCCGCGATCCTGCCCGGTCCGTGGCATCCGGCCGTGGTCGCCAAACAGATCGCGACCATCGACCATATTTCGAACGGGCGCATCGCCATCAACATCGTGAGCGGCTGGTTCAAGGATGAATTCACGTCGATTGGCGAGGCGTGGCTCGAGCACGACGAACGCTACCGGCGCTCGAACGAATTCATTCAGGCGGTGAAGGGCATCTGGACGCAGGACAACTTCACGTTCAAGGGCGACTTCTATCGCTTCAACAACTACACGTTGAGTCCGAAGCCGGTGCAGAAGCCGCATCCGGAGGTGTTTCAGGGCGGCAGTTCGCGCGCCGCGCGCGACAACGCGGCGAGCGTCTCCGACTGGTACTTCACGAACGGCAACACGGTGGAGAATCTCAAGGCGCAGATCGACGACATTCGCGCGAAAGCGCAGAAGAACCAGCACAGCGTGAAGATTGGCGTGAATGCGTTCGTGATCGCGCGCGACACGGAAGAGGAAGCCCGCGCGGTGCTCGACGACATCGTGCGCCATGCCCACGTGGAGGCCGTGGAGGCCTTCGGCAGCGCGGTGAAAGAGGCGGGCAAGGCGTCGCCCGAAGGCGAGGGCAACTGGGCGAAATCGACCTTCGAGGACCTCGTGCAGTACAACGATGGCTTCCGCACCAATCTGATCGGCACGCCGCGCCAGATTGCGGAGCGCATCGTCGCGCTCAAGGCGATTGGCGTCGACCTCGTGCTTGCGGGTTTTCTGCACTTCATCGAAGAAGTGGAGTACTTCGGCGCGAAGGTGCTGCCGCTCGTGCGCGAACTGGAACGCGCGCGCGAATCCCAGCCGGCGTAATCAGCGGGTATTCACGATGTCATGATTTCAATTACATTTTCATCGGATGTTTTATTCATCCGATGAAAATGTAATCATATTGCGTCGAAAAGCGAACCCGGCCCGTCATTGCAATAAAAATTAGAATTAAAACAGGGCCGGTATCCACCAGACATAATTTTCGCGCACCTCTTCAGTTCCCCTCAAGTCCGCCGTTATAGGCCTAAAGTGGTCCTCATTCGCGGTCATCGCACGACAGCGTGCGCGCACCGAAGCAAAAATTTCCCGATATGGACGCGATTTCGACGGTAACGAATTTAATTATCGGCAATTCGGTTTTGTATTGCCTTATGTAACACTTTCTTACGTCGAATTGGTATATATCAGGAGAAATGCCAGGTAAGATCTGCCGCCGCGAATGATCTGATTTTAAGCAGTGAATTTGCCGCTTCGGCTCACCGAAGGCGCATGTCCCCCAAATTCCCTTGGGAACCCGCGCAAGGCCGCAAGTCCCGACGACGCAATCGCCGCAACGGCGCGCTCACGGCGCGCCCGCGCCCAGGCGAAAAGGACAGATACGCCGGTTCGACCGGGTGCGCCAGCCGCGCCCTCGTTTTGACGGACGAAGTGCGCATTCGACCGATGCGCGGCGTCCGCCGACCTCTCATACCAGACCTTCGGCCTGCAGCCGGGCGCGCGAGCGCCGCTGCCGGCTGGGCGTCGCTTTGCCTATTACAAACGATGAAGCCCATTCTTATTTTGCTCTCCTCATCGCTGCTACTGGCGGCTTGCGGGGGAGGCGGGTCCGGGGGGACCGGTTCGGACACCACGAACGCCAACGCGTCCGGCGGCGCGCAAAACGCGGGCTCGAACGCCGTCAACGCCAGCGGCGGCACCGATTCGCCCGTCGTGGCGAAGGGCGCGATGACCTGCGGCGCGCCTTCGGCCTCGAGCGCGACGGCCAGCGGCACGCTCGTGTCCGCCGACACGCCGAGCGCGCAAAGCGGCCGCATCTTCGCCTCGGGCGCGAGCTTTCCGGTGACGATCGTGACCAACGCCGCGTCGCCCGACACGCTGAACTGGTCGATCGCCGATCAACTCGGCAACGTGGCTGCGAGCGGCAGCACGCCGGTCACGGCGGGCGCGGTGACCACGACGGTGAACTGCTCGTCGACGCTCGCGGGTTACTTCGCGATCTCCGCCTCGCTCGCCAGCGCGGGCGGCCAGATTCCCTCGGCCGGCACGCGCCCCGCGGGCAATGCGACCTTCGGCGTGCTGCCCGCTCTGGGCAGCGTGATTCCCGCGGTGACGTATGCGCATCAGGACCTGCACCGCTTCGGCATGCAAGGCGAGGACGGCAACGCCGCGGTGCTCTCGGCGCTCGGCATTTCGTGGCAGCTCGATCATCGCGAGCTCTACAACATGGAGCCGAACGGCCCCAACACCTTCAATCCGAACGCCAATAATCTCGATCCGTTCTTCACCTCGGGCAACGTGATGCGCCTGATCCGTCTCGACGGCATTCCCGCGTGGGCCAGCCCGACGAATGCCTTCGAGGACGAGACACTGCCGCCCACCGATCTCTCGTACTATCAGGATTACATGAGCCGCGTGGGCACCGAATCGAATTTAATTCGGACTGCGTATTTCAAGAATCAGTCGGCCAACTACTATCAGCTCACGTGGGAGCCGGACGCGCAGTGGGCGGGCACGAACGCTCAATTCGTGCAGCTTTATCAGACCGTCTATCAAGGGCTGCATTCGACCGATCCGCACGCCGTGCTGATGGGCCCGGCCGATACCGCGCCTTCGGGCACTGCCGAGCAGTTGCGCACGCTCGCGTCGCTCGGCTTCGCTCAGTATCTCGATGGCGTGACCACGCACGGCTATTACGACATCAACGGCACGTCGCCGTCGTATCCGCCTGAGCGGCTGGCGACCGATCCGTCGACGGCGTCGGGGTCGCTGATCGGCCAGATGCGCACGCTGCGCAGTGAAATGGCCGCCGACTACAAGCCCGGCATGAAGCTGTTCCAGACCGAAGTGGGCATCAGCTACGACAACGGCTCGTCGTACGGCGCGAACTACCCGACGGCCAACGTGCTGTACGCGCAGGGCGCGGTGGCCGCGCGCGCACACCTGATCGCGCTCGGCGAAGGCGCCGACCAGACGTGGGTGTTCTACGGTGCGGACTTCCCGGGCCTCGTGGGCTACGGCACGTTCTTCGATCTCGCCGATGCGCAGGGCCAGTACGGCGCAACCAACATCAGCCCGAAACCGGCGGCGATGGCCGTGGCGGCGATGACGCGCATCATCGACGGCACCAACACGCTCGGTCCCGTCAACGGCGTGCCGTCCGGCGTCTACGCCTACGCGTTCCAGCAGTTGAACAACGGCTCGGTGATCACGGCGCTCTGGACCCACAACAACACCGTGTGGAACGCCAGCGCGGGCTATAGCTCGACGTACAGCACGGCGTACAGCCTCGCGGTGGACGCGCCGGGTACGAACGGCACGGTCACGGTGCTCGACATGATGGGCAATCCGTCGACGGTGGCCTACAGCAACGGCACGGTCACGCTGAACCTCACGGAGTCGCCGGTCTACGTGGTGTCGAACAACGCGACGGTGGCCAAGGCCAACACGACGCTGCCGACGGGTTACGTGCCGAACTGAGGCACTGCGCGGCCTTCGCGCCCGGTGCTTAGTGCGGAATCGGCTGCTTGATCGCATCGTGCTCGCCGGCGACGGCGAACACGAGGATCTGCGCCGGCTCCGTCGCGCTGACGTTGCGCGCGAGGAGGTGACGCGAGCCGGGCGGCTCGTACCACGCCTCGCCGGGGCCATAGGTTCGCGCGGGCGAGCCTTCGATCTGCGATTCGATATGGCCCTGCGTGACGTAGGCGAACACCGATCCCTTGTGCATGTGCGGCTCGGACGCCTGCCCCGGCGCGAACGTCACGGTGGCGATCAGCACGTTCTTGCCGGGCGCTTCCGGAATCGCCTGCTTCATGACCGGGGCGATGGTTTCGCTTGCGGCGTCGTGCGCCTGCGCGGTGTTCATCGACGCGAGCGCGATCATCAGCGACGCAAGCGACGCCAGCGCGGTTTGCAGAATCGTCTTCATGGCGCGCCTCTCAGGCGGGCAGTTTGCGGAACGCGATTGCCAGGCGATTCCAGCTATTGATCGCGTTGATCAGCAGGGTCAGGTCGACGATTTCGGTGTCGCTGAAATGCGGCTTGACGGCTTCCCAGACCGCGTCGGGCACGTGCTCGTGCGAGACCAGCGTGAGCGCCTCGGTCCATTCGAGCGCGGCGCGCTCGCGTTCCGTGAAGAAGGGCGTCTCGCGCCACACCACGACGGTGGCCAGACGTCGTTCGGTTTCGCCGCCCTTGCGCGCGTCGCTCACGTGCATGTCGACGCAGTAGGCGCAACCGTTGATCTGCGAGGCGCGCAGGCGCACGAGTTCGGCGAGCGGCTTGTCGATGCCGCTCTTTTCGACGCGTTCTTCGAGTCCGAGCAGGGCCTTGATGGCGTTCGGATTGGCGCGGTAGAAGTCGAGACGCTGTTGCATGATCGTTCCTTCGAAGTGGGCCGCGCCGGGGAAGGGTGGCGCGATGAACGTCATCGTAGTCGTGATAGCGGCTATTCAAAATAGCCAGTTTTCGGCTATTTCAGGTAGCCACTTTTCCGCCTCCTTTAATGCTTCCCGTGCGCTCGACGAGGCCATCGTCGCCTGCGCGTCAACGCCGATTCTGTTAACATGCGCGCTCCCGTTCGTCCGGACTCCGGCGCGTGCGCCTGCATGTTTTACGGTGATGCGCCCTATCGGGCCTCGTACGCAGGCCCGCCGACGCACCGTCCAGGTGCATCCGGACCGGGCGCGCCGCACGCCTCGTCGCGTTGTTTTGCAGCGCGCTTTCAGCCCGTTTCCCCGTCTTTTTCCGGTCTACCGCCCGCACCATGGAATCCGCCCGTTCCACTCCGAGCCGTTCCACGGCGCCGTTTTCGTTCTCCGCGCTGCGCAGCGAATTGCTCGCCGGCATCACGTCTTCGTTCGCGCTGGTGCCCGAGTGCATCGCGTTCGCGCTCGTCGCGCACCTGAATCCGCTGATGGGGCTGTACGGCGCGTTCTTCATCTGCACGATCACGGCGCTGTTCGGCGGCCGCCCCGGCATGATCAGCGGCGCGGCGGGCTCGATGGCCGTGGTGATCGTCGCGCTGGTGGTGCAGCACGGCCCGCAGTATCTGTTCGCGACCGTCGTGCTCGGCGGCCTGCTGATGATGCTGTTCGGCGCGCTCAAGCTCGGCAAGCTCATCCGCATGGTGCCGCATCCGGTCATGCTCGGCTTCGTGAACGGCCTCGCGATCATCATCGCGCGTGCGCAGTTCGAGCACTTCAAGCTGCCCGGCGCGCACGGCATGGAATGGATGCACGGCCAGGCGCTCTGGCTGATGTGCGGTCTCGTGGCGCTGACTATGGCGATCGTCTTCGTGATGCCGCGTCTGACGAAGGCCGTGCCGCCCGCGCTCGTGGCGATCGTCGGCGTGGGCGCGGCGGCGGCGTTGCTGCATCTGCCCGCGCGCACGCTCGGCGACATGGCGCACATCGCGGGCGGCCTGCCCGTGTTCGCGATTCCGGGCGTGCCGCTGAATCTGGAGACACTGCGCATCGTGCTGCCCTATGCGGTGCTGATGTCGCTCGTCGGCCTGCTCGAAACGCTGCTCACGCTCAATCTCACCGACGACGTGACCGCCTCGCGCGGCCAGCCCAACCGCGAATGCGTGGCGCTCGGCGCGGCCAACGTGGTGTCGGGCCTCTTCGGCGCGATGGGCGGCTGCGCGATGATCGGCCAGACCGTCATCAACCTCGGCTCGGGCGGTCGCCGTCGTCTGTCCGGCGTGACGAGCGGCGTGATGATCCTGCTCTTCATCCTGTTCCTGTCGCCGCTGATCGAGCGCATTCCGCTCGCCGCGCTGGTGGGCGTGATGTTCATCGTGGCGGGACAGACGTTCGCGTGGGGCTCGCTGCGCGTGCTGCACAAGGTGCCGCGCAACGACGCCGTGGTGATCGTCGCGGTGACGGTGATCACCGTCTGCACCGATCTGGCGACCGCCGTGATGTGCGGGATCGTGATCGCTTCACTGAATTTCGCGTGGCAGCACGCGCGCGAATTCCGCTGCGAGATGCGCGACGAGCCGTCGGGCGAGCGCGTCTATACGCTGCGCGGCACGCTGTTCTTCGCCTCGGCGGCGCAGTTTCAGACGCTGTTCGATCCGGCGCGCGATCCGGCGCAGGTGCGCCTCGACTGCGCGCATCTGCAGGTGGCCGATCACTCGGCCATCGCCGCGCTCGAAGCGGTGCAGGCGCGCTACGAGCGTGCGGGCAAGCACCTGACGTTCGCCCATCTCTCGCCGCGTTGCAGCGGTCTGCTCGCGCGCGCCGACGCGGACGTGCGGCTGGCGGCGGAACGCGCGTCCTGATTGATGCAATGAGCGGCGCGCGTCGATCTCGCGGCGCTTAAGCTTTCGCTAACGCATCGAGCGCGCGCGCCACGCGAGCGATCACCTCACCCCAATCGCCTGGCGCGCGCTGCTGGAACAGCCGCGCGCGCGGATACCACGGCGAATTGTCGCGCTCGCGCAGCCAGCGCCAGCACGCGTCGTAGCGCGACAGAATCCACACCGGCTTGCCGAGCGCGCCCGCGAGGTGCGCCATCGACGTATCGACGGTAATCACGAGATCGAGCGCATCGACGATGGCGGCCGTATCGGCGAAATCCTGCGCCGCGTCCATCGGATCGAGCGGACGCAGTTCCGCCGGCAGCGCGTGGATCTGCGGCTGCGTCGCTTCCCCTTTTTGCAGGCTCACGAAGCGCACGCCGGGCACGCGCAGGATCGGCAGCCAGTCGCGTGCGTGCGTGGAGCGGCGCTGGTCGATTGCGTTCGCGCGCGGATCCTGCGGACGCGGCGCGCCCGCCCAGACGACGCCAACCTTGAACCCGCGCGCCGGCAGCCGCTCGCGCCAGCTTTGCGCGAGCGCGGCGTCCGCGCGCAGATAGGGCATGGGCGCCGGAATCGTCTCGACCGTGGTGCCGAAGCGCAGCGGCAGGCTCATCATGAAACACCAGTAGTCGTGGCGCGGGATCGTGCCCTGACCGTCGAGCACGTAGACGGCGTCCACATGTTCGAGGCTTTTGAACAGCCGCCCGAGCGCGGGGCCGCACGCGACGCTCACGCGCGCCGCGCCGCGGGCTTTCAGCAGCGTGACGTAGCGGCAGAATTGCAGGTCGTCGCCATAGCCTTGCTCGGGCCAGACGATGATCGACTTGCCGTCGAGCGGTTCGCCGCACCAGCGCGGCCACGGCACCGGCGGCAGTTTCACCGCGTGCTCGCCGACGGTTTCGTCGTGACGCGCCTCGTAGAGCGGCCAGCCTTCGGCATAGCGGCCGTTGCGCAGCAGCAGCATCGCCAGATTGCCCTTGACGACGGTGTAGTCGGGCCGCAGCGCGAGCGCCTGGCGATAGGCGGCGATCGCTTCATCGGTGCGCGCCTGCTGGTTGAGCGCGTTGCCGAGATTGTTGTGCGCCTCGGGCACGCTCGGGTCGGCCGCGAGCGCGCGCCGGAACGCCGCCTCGGCCTCGGGCTGGCGGTTCAGGTCGAGCAGCAGCAGGCCGAGATTGTTGTTGGCGTGCAGATTGTCGGGCTCGCGTTCGAGTATGTGCCGATATTCGGCGTGCGCCGCGTCCAGACGCTGCGTGTGCCAGAGCAGCAGCGCGAGATTGCTTCGGGCTCCTGCGTGATCGGGGGCGATGGCGAGCGCCTGGCGCAGCACGGTTTCGGCTTCGGCTGCGCGGTCCTGGTCGCGCAAGGCGAGCCCGAGATTGCCGAGCGCCGAAGGCCAGTCCGGCTCGATGGCGAGCGCCGCGCGCCAGGCGTGTTCGGCCTGCGCGGCCTGCTTGCGCGCGTAAAAGCGGTTGCCGAGCGCGAGGAGCGCGGTGGCGAGCGCGGGCGAGGCGTCGGGCGGTGCGTGAGCGGTGTCTGCGATATCAGCGGAACCGGCGGGATGCTCTGCGTCGGCGCGTTCGAGCGCGTGCAGGCAGCGCGCCGCGAGATGCAGCGCCTCGCGATTGGCCGGATCGTGTTCGAGCAGGGCGTCGAGCAGCGCGAGCGCCTCGGCGTGGCGGCCTGCGGCGTAAAGCGCGTGAGAGGCGAGGGGATCGATCGTGGGCGTATTCATGGCGGGCCGGAGGGGCGGACGTTGGACCTGCCCCAGCGTAGGCGCGTGCCATCTCACTATCCATCGGCTAAATCCGAATTTTCCGATAGCCGATGAGAAGGCGGCGGCACGCGCTCACCGCGCCCGCGCCGGACCTTCACCAGACGCGATAAACCCGCCCCGTCTGCACGCCTTCCACGCTGCGCTGGTACGCAAGCGCCGCGCGCTGCGCAGGCACGCTTTCGAAGCCGGGGAAGAAGCCCGCGAAGCGTTCCAGCGACTCGGTCAGCACGGTCGGGCTCACCGCGTTGATGCGCCGGTTGCCGCGCAATTCCGTGGCGGCGGCGCGCACGAAGCCTTCGATCGCGCAGTTCACGGCGGTCGCGTTCGCGCCCTGGGCGATGGGTTCTTCGGCGACGATGCCGCTCGTCAGCGTGATCGAGCCGCCGTCGCTCAGATAGTGCTGGCCGATCAGCGCGAGCCGCACCTGGCCGAGCAGTTTGTCCTGCAAGCCGATGTCGAACTGCGCCGCGTTCATCTGCGCAAGCGGCCCGAAATGGACGTGACCGGTCGCCGAGACGATCGCATCCACCGTCCCGACTTCGCGGAATAGCGCGGTGACGCTGGCGTCGTCGGTGAGATCGGCGCGGTAGGCGCCGCTCGTGCGGCCCACGGGCACGATCGTGTGCGTTTCGCCGAGCGTCTGCGCGATCGCGCGGCCCACGGCGCCGCTCGCGCCGACCAGAAGGATTTTCATGTGCATCGCTCCATCGAAAAGATAACGGGATGCCCACACTATCCGCCTGACACCGTAAAGAATAAATGGACGATAATTTCGTTCACCTGAAACCAGGAGTTAGTAATCATGGACCGGCTGCGCAGTATCGAAGTGTTCGTGAGCGCCGTGGACAGCGGCAGTTTCAGTGCGGCGGCGCGCGCGCTGGACCTGAGCCCGGTGATGGTGGGCAAGCACGTGCGGCAACTGGAAACGCATCTGGGCGCGCAGCTGCTCCAGCGCAACACACGCGCGCAAAGCCTCACCGACGCGGGCCGCCGCTTCTACGAGGAAAGCCGCAAGGTGCTGGAGCAACTGGCGCTGGCGGAGGCGTCGGTGGAGCGCCTGCGCGCCGAGCCGCGCGGCACGCTGCGCATCAGCGCGGCGACCACGCTGGGCGCGTGCGTGGTCGCGCCGCTGGCGGCGGCCTATCAGAACGCGCATCCTCAGGTGCGTATCGACCTCGATCTGAGCAACGGCGTGGTCGATCTCGTCGATGAAGGCTTCGACGTCGCCGTGCGCATCGGCGCGCTCGATCCGGACCTCGATCTGATCGCCCGCCCGCTCGGCCAGTACCGCATGACGATCTGCGCCGCGCCCGCGTATCTGGCGCGGCACGGCCCGCCGCGCACGCTCGCCGACCTCGCCGATCATCGCTGTCTGAGCCACGCGGTCTGGGATCGCCGCAACGGCTGGCGGCTGCTCGGCGACAACCGCTGGCCCGAGCAGACGGACTTCGTCTGCAACGACGGCCACGGCCTGCGCCAGGCGGCGCTGCACGGCGCGGGGCTGCTGCTGCAACCGGCCATTCTCGTCGCCGACGATCTGGCGTCGGGCCGTCTCGTCAGCGTGCTCGACGCGTTCGCGCCCGAGGGACGGCCGGTGTACGCGCTGTATCGGCAGGACCGGCAGCCGCTGCCGAAGATCCGCAGTTTCGTCGATTTCCTGGCGGAGCACGCAGCGGCGCAGCTAGGCTGAGCCGCTCGAACCGGTTCGAACGGAACGCTCCGGCGTGGGCGCAAAATCGCGCTTGACCTGGAGCGCGCTCGAAGTCTCACCATCGTGGTTGTCGTTGAGGGGAAGCACATGAAAATTGGCGATGTGGCCGGCCTGACGGGCTTGTCGGTGCATACGATCCGCTACTACGAGCGCATCGGCCTGATTCCGTTCGCATTGCGCGACGGTTCCGGGCAGCGCGCGTACGACCGCTCGATTCTCGACTGGCTCGCGTTTCTGGGCCGTCTGAAGACCACCGGCATGCCGATTCAGGGCATGTTGCGCTACGCCCGGTTGCGCGCCGAAGGCGCCGCGACCGAAGCCGAGCGCTGCGCCTTGCTCGTCGAGCATCGCGACGCGGTGCGTGCCCATATCGCCGAAATGCAGGCGTGCCTCCTCGCGCTCGACGCCAAGATCGAAGGCTATTCGACCGCTCCTATTTCTTCGCAGAGGCACGCGCATGCAAACCGTCACGAACCCGACGAACCCGAACCTTCAACAACCCGCGCCGGCAGCGCCTGGCGGCGCACAGGAAAGCCGCCTCGCGCGCGGCCTGCGCATGCTGACGGCGATTGACGGCCACGCGGGCGAGCAGGTGGTGGCCTCGCTTGCCGATATCGCGCCGGACTTCGCCACGTATCTGCTGGAGTTTCCGTTCGGCGACATCTACGCGCGGCCCGGTCTCGATCTGCGCGCACGGGAGATCGCGACCATCGCGGCGCTGACCGCGCTCGGCCACGCGCAGCCGCAGCTCAAGGTGCATATCGCGGCGGGCCTGAACGTGGGACTGAGCGAAGCGGAGATCGTCGAGACGATCATGCAGATGGCGGTGTATGCGGGCTTTCCCGCCGCGCTCAACGGTTTATTCGCCGCGCGCGAGGTGTTCGCGGCGCGGCGTGCGCGGGGCGAGGACGCTGGAGCGGCCGAATCCACCGATTGCACCGAATCCACCGATCACGCGCAAGCCGCCTGAATCCTGTAAGCGCTCCGGCGGCCTGCGCGCTGATGTCGCTCAGAACAGCTTGAGCGGCACGCCCACGACGAGCCGGTATTCCATGTTGCTCGCGTCGGAGTAGTACTTCGAGCCGTGATGCCACATCGCGACGAACGAGATCTTCGTGTCCTTGAAGCGCCCGCTTTGCAGCGTGTACGAAGGGATGAAGCCGAACTCGTGATGCGAGCCGTGCACGGGCTGGCCGTTCTTCCAGTAGAGCCCGGAATCCGGATTGGCCGCCGCGCCCGCCGACGCATCCGCGCCCCAGCCCAGCGCGTACCAGAGCATCGCCTTCGCGCCCGGCAGCCCGGCGTATTTGCCGTCGAAGCCATAGCGCACCTGGAACGACTTCTCGTGCGGCGCGTTGTAATCGACGTCCATCGAGTTGACGAGATAGATGCCGTTGGTCTCGTTCACGTAATCGAAGAACTGGTCGCCGAGAATCTGCTGGAAGCCGAACAGCAGCGAATGCGCGCCGTGCTGCGCGGCCAGCGACACGCTGTACGCGTTGTTGTTGATATGGCCTTCCTTGCCGCCGCCCACGCTGTGCGTCGAGTAGATATTCGCGAAGCCGGTCCACTTGAGCGTCGACGGATCGCCGACACTCTGCTGCACCGAACCGTAATACTGGCGCCAGACGTCGTCGGCCTGATTGGCGAACAGCGCGACGCTGCCGTTCGGGCTGTAATCCCACGTGCCGCCCACGTAGCTGAAGCGCTTGAACGACACGCCGCCGTACGACGTCGTGAGGTCGGTGAGATTCGTGTGGCCGCGCGCGTTGACCTTGGTGAAGCTGCCCGCCTGCAGCACGGCGTTCGGCACGTCGCGGCTCACGAGCGAGACGCCCATGAAGGTGGGCGGTAGCGCGCGGTTGTCATGCGGCTCGAAGAACGGGTTGTCGTCGACCATGTGCAGGCCGTATTTGACGACCGTGTCCGAGACGCGCGCCTTCACGTCGTACACGCCCGGATAGCCCCACGCGAGCTGATTCGAGCCGCCGCCGCCCTTGGCCACGTGCACCATGTTGCCGGCGCCCGCGCCGCCGTCGAGCTTGAGCGCGCCGTACAGCGACGCATCCACGCCGAAGCCGATCGGCCCTTGCGTGAAGCCGGAGGTGTAGTCGAGCATCGCGCCCTGCACCCACGCGTGACGATGCGGACCGCCTTCCATGTCGAGCACGTCGGCGTAATTGCGCAGGTTGAGCGTCAGATGACTGTCGCCGATCAGGCCTTTGCTGGCGGCCTGATCCGATTGCGCGCGCGGCGGATTATCGGCGCGCACCGCTTCGTTGGTGCCTTGATCGGGCGTGGGCGCGGCGAGTTGCTCGGGCGCGTTCGGTGCGAGGAGCGGTTCAAATTGCGCTTGAGCGCGTTGCTGCGTCGTTTGGCGCGACGCTTGACGCGACTGTTTGCGTTTCGTTTTGCGCTTCGCCTTGTGCGTGGATGTCGTGCCCGCTTTTGCAGTCGACGCTGCAGAAGTCGTGCCGCCGACGGGCGCCGCTTCGGCCACGTTCGCGCCCAGCGATACCGCCAGCGATATGGCCAATACCGACGCCGCCGTCGCCAACGTCGTGCTCCTGATGCTCTGGTCTCGTTTCATCGTGTGTCTCGGATTATGTTGTCGTCGGTTCACGGCAATCATTAAGGATTGCAAATCTGTCTGGATAAACATCCGCATGCGCGAGGCATGCGGACGACTCAGGCAGCGGGAGGATCGCCGCCCGTACGCGGATGCCAGCAGGCGGCGATCGAATGGGGCGAGCCGTGCGCGTGCAGCGCGGGCGTCTGGGTGGCGCAGACCGCGAGCGCGCGCGAGCAGCGCGTGCGGAATGCACAGCCCGAAGGCGGATTGAGCGGCGAGGGGATGTCGCCGCTCAGCAGCGGCACCTCGCGCGCGCGGGCCAACGCGGGATCGGGTAGCGGCACGGCATCGAGCAGCGCCTGGGTGTACGGATGACGCGCCGCGTGGTAGAGCGCGTCGCGCTCGCCCAGCTCCATCACGCGGCCCAGATACATCACCATCACGCGATGGCTGATCGTCTTCACCACGGCGAGGTCGTGCGCGACGAACAGCAGCGAAAGTGCGAGTTCGCGCTGCAGATCGCGCAGCAGATTGACGATCTGCGCCTGGATCGACACATCGAGCGCGGAAACCGGCTCGTCGCAGATCACGAGTCCCGGTTCGCCGATCAGCGCGCGCGCGATGCCCACGCGCTGACACTGGCCGCCCGAGAATTCATGCGCGCGTCGCGCGGCGTGATGCGCGTTCAGGCCCACGCGTTCGAGCATCGTGAGCACGCGCCGCGCGATCTCCTGACGGCCGAGTTGCGGCGCGTGCGTGACGAGCGGTTCGGCGACGATCTGCGCGATCGACATGCGCGGATCGAGCGAGGCGAGCGGATCCTGGAAGATCATCTGTGCTTCGCGGCGCAGCGCGCCGAGCCGGCGGCGCGCGCCATGCACGGTTTCTTCGCCGCGCCACGTCACGCTGCCGCCCGCAACCGGCGTGAGCCCGATCACGGCGCGCGCGAGCGTCGATTTTCCGCAGCCCGATTCGCCGACGAGCCCGAGCGTTTCGCCGCGCCGCACGTCGAACGACACGCCGTCCACCGCGCGCAGCGTCGCCTGCTGCCACGGCCAGTGGCCGCGCTTGACGCGAAAGTGCACGGCGAGATCGCGCACGCTCAGCAGCGTGCCGGATGCGGCGATGTCGGATGTTGTGGTGAGCGTGGCGGTCATGCGTGCGCTCCTCGCGCGACGGGCGCGGGCAAATGGCAAGCGCGTTCGCGCGCGCCGGATGCGCGCAGCAGCGGCGTTTCCTGGTGACAGCGCTCGAACGCTTGTGCGCAGCGCGGCGCAAAGGCGCATCCCTGGCCGCCGCTGCCGGGCAGCGGCGGATTGCCGGCAATCGTGCGCAGCGGCGCGCCGCCGGGCGCGTCGAGTCGCGGCAGCGCGCCGAGCAGACCGACGGTGTACGGATGCATGGGACTGTTGAATAACGAGGTGGCCGATGCCTTCTCGACCGCGCGTCCGGCGTACATCACCATGACGTCGTCGCAGAGTTCGGCGACGACGCCCATATCGTGTGTGATCAGCAGAATGGCCGTGCCGCGCTCGCGATTCATCTCGCGCAGCAGCGCCATGATCTGCGCCTGCACGGTGACGTCGAGCGCCGTGGTGGGTTCGTCGGCGATCAGCACGTCGGGCTCCATCATGAGCGCCGTGGCGATCAGCACGCGCTGGCGCATGCCGCCGGAAAACTCGTGCGGATAGAGGCCGATGCGGCGCGCGGCGTCGGGAATGCGCACGCGTTCGAGCGCTTCGATCGCCCGCGTGCGCGCCGCGCGGCGCGTGAGCTTGCGATGCCGTTGCAGCGACTCGGTCATCTGCCGCTCGATCGTGAGGAACGGATTGAGCGAGGTCATCGGGTCCTGGAAGATCATCGCGATGCGGTCGCCGCGAATGCGGTTCAGCGCGCCGGGCTTCATCGCGAGCAGATCGTCGCCGCGAAAACGCGCGTGACCATGCGCGCGCCCGTTCGACGCGAGCAGGCCGAGCATCGCCATGACGGTCTGGCTCTTGCCCGAGCCCGATTCGCCGACGATGCCGAGCGTGCCGCCCGCTTCGAGCGCAAACGAAACATCGTGGACGACCGTGAGCGGCGGCCCGTCGCGACGCATGAAACGCACGCCGAGTTGTTCGACTTCGAGTAGCGCCATCTCAACGCTCCCGCGGGTCGAGCGCATCGCGCAGCCCGTCGCCGACGAAGTTCACGCAATAGAGCGTCGTGCACAGCAGCGCGGCGGGACAGAGCAGCAGCCACGGCATGGCTTCGAGCTTCTGCGCGCCGTCCTCGATCAGCACGCCCCAGCTCGTCATCGGTTCCTGCACGCCGAGGCCGAGGAACGACAGCACCGACTCCGTGAGAATGATGGCCGGGACCGTGACCGTCGCGTACACGGCGACGATGCCCGCGAGATTCGGCACGATATGCCGGACGATGATCGCGGCAGGCTTCACGCCGATGGCGCGCGCCGCGTCGACGAACTCGCGCGTGCGCAGCGAGAGCGTTTGACCACGCACCACGCGCGCCATGTCGAGCCACGAGAACGCGCTGATCGTCAGCACGACGAGCGAGAACGCGCGGCCAAACAGCGTGACCATCAGGATCGCGATCAGCATGTACGGAATCGCGTACATCATGTCGACGAGGCGCATGAGGACGGCGTCCGTGCGGCCGCCGAGATAGCCGGCCGTGGCGCCGACCAGCACGCCCGCGAGCGTCGACACCAGCGTGCCGAGCAGCCCGACTTCGAGCGAGACGCGTCCGCCGACGAGCGTGCGCGCGAGCAGATCGCGGCCGAGTTCGTCGGTGCCGAACCAGTGGCCACCTTGCAGCGTGGGCGCGAGGCTGATGGCGCTCCAGTCGCTTTCGGTGGGCGAATTCGTCAGCAGCAGCGGGCCGATGAAACAGGCGAGCGCGATCAGCACGAGCAGCGCGAGACTCGCGAGCGCCGCGCGATGGCGCACGAAACGCGCGAGCGCGGGCGGCAACGCGCGCCGTGTCCGGCGTGTCTCGTCGGCGTGCGCAGGAGGAGTGGAGAGGGCATTCATGGCGTGAAAATGAACAGGCGCGATCAGTAGCGGATGCGCGGATCGAGCCACGCATACGCCAGATCGACGAGCAGGTTGAACAGCACGGCGCAGACCGTGGTGAGCACGACGAGGCCGAGCACGAGCGTGTAATCGCGATTGACCGCGCCGTTGACGACCAGTTGGCCGAGCCCCGGCAGCGCGAACACCGACTCGGTGACCACGGCGGCCGTGATCGACGAAATGCATACCGGGCCGAGCAGCGACACCACCGGCATGAGCGCGGGACGCAGCGCATGGCGCAGCACGATGGTGTGGCCGGGCAGACCCTTGGCGCGCGCGGTGCGGATAAAGTTGCCGGATAGCACTTCGATCAGGCTGCCGCGCATCACGCGCGCGATCGACGCCATGTTGACGACCACCAGCAGCGCGATGGGCAGCACGCGGTAATGCCACTCGCCGTCGCCCCAGCCGCCGGCGGGCAGCAAGCCGACGCCGTCGTGCGATTTGATCAGGATGGCGAAACACAGCACGAGCACCGGACCGAGCACGAACGGCGGCACCACGTTGCCGAGATTGCCGAGCAGCATCACCGCATGGTCGATCAGGCTGTTGCGGCGCACGGCGGCCAGCGCGCCCAGCGCCACGCCGAACAGCACGGCGAGCGGAATCGACACGCCGCCGATGCCGAGGCTGATCGGCAGCGCCTTGCGCACGAGTTCGTTCACGGACCAGTCGGCGTACCGGAACGAGCTGCCGAGATCGCCGTGCAGCAGCGCGCCCAGATAGCGCAGATACTGCTGCCAGAGCGGTTCGTCGAGGTGGTAGCGCGCGTTGAGATTCGCGAGCGCCGCCGCCGAGAGCGGCTTGTCGGTGTCGAACGGGCCGCCGGGCGTGCAATGCAGCAGCAGGAAGCAGGCGGTCACGACCGCGAGCACGGTGGGGATCGCCCAGAGCAGGCGGCGCAAGGTATAGGCGAACATGGCGAGGCGCGGATCAGTGCTTGAGGATGTACATGTCCTGCGTGGCGCGCTGGTCGATGTAGTTCGTCAGCGAATAGCCCGCGACATAGGACTTCACGAGACGCGCGCTCGCGTACTGAAACAGCGGCAGCAGCGGCGTGTCGGCCATCGCGCGATTGAACGCCTCGGTGAGCATCGCTTCGCGTTTCGTCTCGTCGGTCTGGCGATTCGCCTGTGCGACGTCGGCATCCACTTTCTGATTGCAGTAACGCTGATCGTTCTGCGGGCTGCCGCATTGAATCAAGCCGAAGTACGACATCGCGTCGTTGTAGTCGACATACCAGCCGTCGCGCGCGATCTGATATGCCGCGTCGTGACGTTGCTTGAGCAGCACCTTGAATTCGAGGTTCTCGATCGTCGCGTTCACGCCGAGCTTCGTGCGCCACTCGCTCGTTGCGAACAGCGCGACCTTCTTGTGCATCTCGTTGGTGTTGTAGATCAGCTTGAAACTCAGCGGCTTCGCATCGGAATAACCGGCCGCTTTCAGCAGACCGCGCGCGGCTTCCACGCGTTTCGCCATCGGCCACGCGGCCCAGTCGGGCGCATACGGATGCGCGCCTTTCGTGCCGTTCACGATCAGGCCATAGGCGGGACGCTCGCCGTTCTGCGTGATCTTCGCGGTGAGCAGGTCGCGGTCGAGCACCATCGACAGCGCCTGACGCACACGCGCGTCGCGCAGCGCGGGATCGGTGTTGTTGAGCGCGTAGTAGTACGTGCCGATCTGCGTGCCGGCGCGCAGATCGGGACCGAACTGCTTCTGGATCTGCGCGTACTGGCCGGACGGCAGTTGATACGTCATGTCGATCTGGCCGGACTGGAACATGCGCATGGCGGTTTCGTCGCTCTCGATCGGCAGATACGTGACCTTCGAAATGGCGACGCGCGCGGCGTTCCAGTACTGCGGATTCTTCATCAGCACGATGCGGTTGTTCGGCTGCCAGTCGGCGAGCACGTACGGACCGTTGCTGACGAGATTGCCGGGACGCGTCCAGCTCGCGCCATACTTCGCGACGGTCGCGCGGTCGATGGGCGCCATGCTCGCACTGGCCGTCAGTTCGGGGAAGAAGGGCGCGGGCGCTTCGGTCTTGACTTCGAGCGTGGTCGCGTCGATCGCGCGCGCGCCCAGACTCGTCGCGGGCGACTTGCCCGCGATGACGGCCTTCGCGTTCTGGAGGAATTCGATCGCGACGGTATAGACCGAGGCCGTCTTCGGATCGGCCATGCGCTGCCATGCGTAGACGAAATCGGCGGCGGTCACCGGATGGCCGTCGCTCCATTTCGCCTCGCGGCGCAGCTTGAAGATCCACGTATCGGGCGTGGGATGCGTCCACGATTCGGCCACGCCCGGCACCACGTTGCCCGCCGCGTCGATGCGCGTGAGCCCTTCATACACGTCGATGCCCACGAGATTCGCGCCAACCGATTCGATGCGTGCGGGATCGAGCGACTCGATTTCGGCGAGCAGTTGCCGCGTGATCTCCTGCTTCTGCGCGAGCGCGGTGCCAGCCGGAATCGTGACGGCGAACACGCCGCCGCTTTGCGCGACGCTGAACGTGGTGATCGCGGCGAACGCAGCGGCGCGGAGTAAAAGTCGGGTACGGTAGCTCATTCGTGATCCTGATTAACTGTTCTTTGACATTGACGTGCCGGTCGTCCGCTTGTCGTTCGATGACGCGAGGCGATTAACGCGCGCTGCCGCGTGAAAATTCGAGAATTAGCCTGCTCTGGCGAGCCGGGGGCGATTATTGAAACCGCGCCAGGGCTTGTCAATCCGGAGGGATGCGCCGCAAGAATCGGAGTTATCTGATAGTGGGGCGTTGGCGGCGTGTGCGCGCTTCGAGCGTGCGTGATGCACGCGAATGCGTAAGCCGTTGATATTGAGTGACTTATTTTGCGCGATGTCGGCGGCGATCCGGGCGATGCCGCGCGCGCTTTGCGCAATGGGTTACACGAGCGCGCCGCGCGATGTTTCGCGCCGTGACGGCGCGTTGCGTTTAATCAATCGCGCAAGCGCTCACATCGCGGCGGCGATCTGCTCGCGCAGCCAGCGATGCGCCGGATCGCGATGCACGCGCTCGTGCCACAGCATGCACATCTCATAACCGGGCACCTCGACGGGCGCTTCGACAAGCCGCAGCGCCGGATTGCCGCGCACGAGCCGCCACGGCAGCATCGCGACCAGATCGGTCTGCGAGATCGCGGCGATCACGAACAGAAAATGCGGCACCGAGAGCACCACGCGGCGCGCGAGTCCCGCTTGCGCGAGCGCTTCGTCGGTGACGCCGCGAAAGCCGCCGCCGTCCGGCGAAACGATTACGTGTTCGAGTTCGCAGAACTGCTTCGCGTTCGGACGGCGCTTCAGGCGCGGATGTCCGGCGCGCCCGGCCAGCACGTAACGCTCCTTGAACAGCAGTTTCTGGCGCAGCGTGTCGGGCGCGCCGCTGACGATATGCATCGCGAGATCGATCTCGCCCTGTTCGGCGGCCCTGGCGAGATTCGCGGGCGGCAGTTCGATCACGGCGAGGCGCGTATGCGGCGCGGTCGCGCGCAGCGCGTTGAGCGCGGGCAGCACGATGGTCGATTCGCCGTAGTCGGTGGCGGACACGCGCCAGGTGTGTTGCGCCGCCGACGGATCGAACGGGCCTTCGGGCGCGACCGCACGCTCCAGCGCGTCGAGCGCTTCATGCAGCGGTTCGCGCAAGGACTCGGCGCGCGCCGTCGGCCGCATGCCGCGCGGGCCGGGCAGCAGCAGCGGGTCGCCGAGCAGGTCGCGCAGACGCGCCAGTTGCACGCTCACGGCGGGCTGCGAAAAGGCGAGCCGTTCGGCCGCACGCGTGACGTTGAGTTCGTCGAGCAGCACGTCGAGCGTGACCAGCAGATTCAGATCGAGACGACGGAGATTATTCACGGTAATACCTGCCATTGCCGATATTCATTTCCACTATAGCAGAGCGGCCACTAAGCTCGACCTCACTTACCCAAACGGAGTGTCGTCATGAACGTGCTGCTGGTCTATGCCCATCCCGAACCGCGCTCGCTGAACGGTTCGCTCAAGAACTTCACCGTCGAGCGTCTCGAACGCGCGGGCCATACGGTGCAGGTCTCGGATCTCTACGCGATGAACTGGAAAGCCACGCTCGACGCCGACGACGCGCCCGCGCGCGATCTCGCCGAGCCGTTTCGTCCGTCCGCCGATTCGCGCCACGCATTCGAAGGCGGCACGCAACCCGCGGATATCGCCGCCGAGCAGGAAAAACTGCGCTGGGCCGACGCCGTGATCCTGCAATTTCCGCTCTGGTGGTTCACGATGCCTGCGATCCTGAAGGGCTGGGTGGAGCGCGTGTATGCCTACGGTTTCGCGTACGGCGTGGGCGAGCATTCGGATCAGCGCTGGGGCAGCCGTTACGGCGAAGGCACGCTGGCCGGCAAGCGCGCGATGCTGATCGTGACCACGGGCGGCTGGGAGTCGCATTACGGTCCGCGCGGCATCAACGGGCCGATCGACGACATACTGTTTCCGATCCAGCACGGCGTGCTGTATTACCCCGGTTTCGACGTGCTGCCGCCGTTCGTGGTCTATCGCACGAGCCGCATGGACGACGCGCGTTTTGCGCAGACGCGTGCGGCGCTCGGCGAGCGGCTCGACCATTTGTGGGAGACGGCGCCCATCGCATTTCGTCAGCAGAATGCGGGGGCTTACGAGATTCCCGCGTTGACCTTGCGCGACGAGATCGCGCCCGGGCGCACGGGTTTTGCCGCGCATGTCGATGGCGCGGGCGCGGCTTCCTGAGCGTGTGGATCAGTCGTCGCGCGGCAGCACGAGTTCGGCGTCCAGACCGGCGATGCGGCCCTGTTCGATGCGATTTACGAGCGTGAGGGTGCCGCCGTGCGCGGCGGCCACGCTGCGCGCGATGGTGAGTCCGAGGCCCGTGCCGCCTGCCTGCGCTTCGCCTTCGCCGCCGTCATCGCGCCGCAGCGAGGCAATGCGGAAATACGGCTCGAACACGCGTTCGCGCAACGCGTCGTCGGCGATACCGGGGCCGTTGTCGCTCACGGTCACGTGCACGCTGTCGCCATCGTCGCGCACCGCGATGTGCGCCGCGCCGCCGTAGCGGATCGCGTTGTCCACGAGATTTTGCAGACCGCGCTTGAGATTGCGCGCAAAGCCGCGCACGGGCGCACGCGTCGCGCCGGTCACGCTGACGGCCTGACCGGCCTCGCGCGCGTCGGCGGCGAGGCCTTCGAGCATCGAGTCGAGATCGATTTTCTGATGCGCCTCCGTGACTTCCACGCCTTGCACGACGTCGAGCGTCGCGCGCACCATCGCTTCCATTTCATCGAGGTCGCCGCGCAGCCGCTCGCGCCACGCGGGATCGGGCAGCATTTCCGCGCGCAGCCGCAAGCGCGTGAGCGGCGAGCGCAGATCGTGCGAAACCGCCGCGAGAAAGCGCGCGCGCTGCGCGAAGCTGTCGATCAATTGCTGCTGCATCGCGTTGAATGAATGCGCCGCGCTGCGCACTTCCTGCGGCCCGGTTTCGGGCAGCGGTGCCCGATGGATGTTGCGGCCGAGCGCCTGCGCCGCACGCGTGAGTTGACGCAACGGCGCGAGCGCGAAACGCACGCCGACGAACGCAATCGCGCAGACCGCCGCGAAGCGCAGCAGATAAATCCGCAGCAAATAATCGAACACGAGTTCGCCGCGTTCCGAATGCATGCCGGCCTGGCCTTCCTTCGATTGAATCTCGAGCCAGCCTTGCTGCGGAATATTCAGGAGTACGTGGAAATCGCCCGTCGGCATGCGCGAGTCGAACAGGCTGAGGATGCCGCGATGACGGCCGTCGTCGTCGCGCAGATGCGCATCGAGCAGACGCACTTCGATGAGCGTGCCGAGGCGTTTGCGGATCACGCCTTCGATCAGCCCGCCCGTCGCGCGCAACGTGAGCGAGGGCGCGGGCGGCGCGGCGGGCGGCGTGCCCTGCACCCAATGCAACTGGTAGCGGTCGTCGCCGAGTGCGCTCAGCACGCTCGCGCGCGCGGCGGCGTCGGGCGCGCGTTCGAGCAGGCGCACGGTATCGGCGAGGCGGCTCGCGAACAGGCGCGCGGGGATTTCGAGCGTGCGGTTGTCGTGCGTGTCGAACCAGATCGTGCTGGTGAGCAACTGGCCCGCGAACATGCCCGCCGCGAGGATCAGCACGAGACGGCCGAACAGCGTGTCGGGCCAGAAGGCGCGCTTCACGCGCTGCCATCCGCGTTGCAGACCCCGTTGCAAGCCACACGTCGGGGCGTCCGGCGTCGTCACGCTTCGTGGCTCACATCGGCGACCAGCATGTAGCCCTCGTTGCGCACCGTGCGGATCAGCGCGGCATTGCGCGCCGAATCCTTGAGGTGATGGCGCAGACGGCTCACGCACACGTCGATCGAACGGTCGAGCGGCGTGTGGTCCTTGTCGAACACCTGTTCGAGCAGAAATTCTCGCGACAGCGGCCGGTTCGGATGATCGAGCAGCGTGCGCAGCGTGCGGTAATCGGAGCCGCCAAGCGAGACCACCACGCCGTCGGGCGAGAGCATCTGCTTCATGCGTGTGTCCAGACGCCAGCCCGCGAAACTCACGAACGCGCTGGCGTCGCCGTGGCGTCCGTGCTGGGCGTGCGGCGCAGGGTGCGCATGCGCCGCGTGGGGCGAACCCGAACCCGGCACGACGCGCGCACGGCGCAGCACGACCTTGATCTTCGCGACCAGTTCGCGCGGATCGAAGGGCTTGGGCAGATAGTCGTCGGCGCCCATTTCGAGGCCGAGAATGCGGTCGAGCAGGCCGCCGCGCGCCGACAGCATGATGATCGGCACCGCGTTTTCGCGGCGCAATTCGCGCGTGAGATCGAGGCCGTCCTCGCCGTCGAGCATGAGGTCGAGCACGATCAGGTCGATCTTTTGCTGGCGCAGCGTCTGCTTCATCTGCGCGCCATTGGTGGCCGCGCTCGCTTCGTAGCCCATGTCGCGCAGATAGTCGCGCAGGAGCGTGCGGATATTGGGGTCGTCGTCGACGACGAGTATGTGGTCCATCGCTGTTCTTTTTCCGCTGCGGGCGGCGCCAACACATTCCATTACAAAAGCGCCGCTTCTCAACACATTGCCATTACATCGCGCCGCTAAAGTGTGGCCTGCAAATAGCAATCGTTCTCATTTATGAACTATATCACGCCCGTTTCCCGCGCCGCGATTGCGTCGCACGCCGAACCTTTCGCCCGCCTTGCACGCACGGCCGCCGCCGCGGCCACGCTGGCGATGGGGCTGTGCCTGAGCGCCTCGCAGGTGTGGGCCGCCACGCCTGCTGCACCCGCCACGTCGAGCGCGGCCGCCACGGTCAATGCCGCGGCCGCGCCCGCCGCGCAGACCGTCACCGACCTCGCCGGCCGCACGGTGAAGATTCCCGCCAATCCGCACCGCATCCTGCTCGGCGAAAGCCGTCTGCTGTCGGCGCTCGCGCTGCTCGAAGGCCAGCAGCCGCTCGCGCGCATCGTCGGCTGGCAGGGCGATCTGCCCGCGATGGACCCGCAGACCTTCGACGCCTACGCGCGCAAGTTCCCGCAGATCCGCACGATTGCGCTGATCGGCAAGGCGACCGAGGACAGCATCAGCGACGAAAAGGCGCTCGCGCTCAAGCCCGACGTGGCGATTTTCAGCGTCGCCGGTCACGGCCCGAGCCGCTACAACGCGCTCGTGAAGCAACTGGAAGCGACCGGCACGACGGTGGTGTTCATCGACTTCCGCGTGCACCCGATGCAGAACACGCTGCCGAGCATCAAGCTGCTCGGCCAGGTGCTGCACCGCGAGCAGCAGGCCGATGCGTATATCGCGTTCTACCGGCAGCATCTCGCGGCGGTCGAGAACGTCGTCGACAAGATTCCGGAGAACCAGCGTCCGAAGGTGTTCGTCGACATGCTCGCGGGCGTGTGGGACGCGGGCTGCTGCCACACGGCGGGCAAGGGCAATTTCGGCGAGTTCGTGCAGGCCGCGGGCGGCCGCAATATCGCGGCGGATCTGCTGCCGGGCGTGCTCGGCGACATCAGCATGGAGCAGGTGATCGCCTCGAAGCCCGATGTCTATATCGCCACCGGCAGCCGCACCAAGCCGGGCCTCGCGTCGCTGCGCGTGGGCGCGGAAACGAGCGAGCACGATGCGCAGGCGAGCCTCGCGCAACTGGTGGCGCGTCCGGGCTTCGACACCATCAAGGCGATTCACGATGGCCGCGTGCACGGCATCTCGCACAACTACTACGACTCGCCGTACAACATTCTGGCGATCGAGGCGTTCGCGAAGTGGTTCTATCCGCAGCAGTTCAAATCGCTCGACGTGAAGACGACGCAGGAGGAGTTGTATCGACGCTTCCTGGCCGTGCCGGTGAGCGGCACCGATTGGGTCGATGCGCCGCTGCAAACCCAGGCCGGCGCGCAGAACGAGGCCGCGCGATGAGCGACGCGCGCCTGCCGGCCGGTTCGGGCTGGCGCGCGCACCCCGAAGCCGACGCCGATGCTGATGCCGAAGCGAGGCGCGCTGCGCAAGGCGAGGAGGCCGCGCGGCAGTTGCGCGCCTACACGCGGCTCACGCGCCGGCGCGCGCTCCTGCTGGTGGCGGTCGCGCTGCTGATCGCGGCGTCGCTGCTCGTCGATCTCAGTTCCGGGCCGTCGGGCCTGCCGCTCGCGACGCTGCTGCGCACGCTGTTCGAACGCGCGTCCGCCGATCCGGCCAACGCCGTGATCGTCTGGCAGATCCGCTTGCCTTACGCGGTGATGGCGCTCGCGGTCGGCGCGGCGCTCGGCCTCTCGGGCGCGGAGATGCAGACCATCCTCAACAATCCGCTCGCGAGTCCGTACACGCTGGGCGTGTCGGCGGCGGCGGCGTTCGGCGCGTCGCTGGCCATCGTGCTCGATCTCGCGATTCCGGGCGTGGCGCAGACGTGGATCGTCTCCGCCAATGCGTTCGTGTTCGCGTTCGCCTCGGCGCTCGTGCTCGATCTGGTCGCGCGCTGGCGCGGCATGAGCACGGCGGGCGTGGTGCTGATGGGCATCGCACTGGTGTTCTCGTTTCATGCGCTCGTCGAGCTGATGCAGTTCATCGCGTCCGCCGACGCGCTCCAGGGTCTCGTGTTCTGGACGCTCGGCTCGCTCGCGCGCGCGGACTGGCCGAAGATCGGCGTGCTCGCGGCGGCGCTCGCGATCGCCTTGCCGCTCTCGATGAAAAACGCGTGGGCGCTGACCGCGCTGCGTCTCGGCGAAGACCGCGCGGCGAGCTTCGGCATCGATGTGAAGCGGCTGCGTCTGGGCACGCTGCTGCGCGTGGCGGTGCTCTCGGCGCTCGCGGTGTCGTTCGTCGGCACCATCGGTTTTGTCGGGCTGATCGCGCCGCACGTCGCGCGCGCGCTGTTCGGCGAGGACCATCGCTTCTATCTGCCGGGCAGCCTGTTGCTCGGCGCGCTGATGCTGTCGATGGCGTCGATCGCCTCGAAGCTGCTGATTCCGGGCGTGCTGATTCCGGTCGGCATCGTCACGGCGCTGGTGGGCATTCCGCTGTTCCTCGGCATCGTGGTGCGCTCGCAGGGAGGCTCGGCATGAACGGTCTCGCGATTCACGACCTGAGCGTGCGGTATGGCCGCCGCGACGTGCTGCGCGGCCTGAGCGCCGGGCCGCTGCCGCGCGGCGAGATCACGGCGCTGCTCGGGCCGAATGGCAGCGGCAAGTCCACGCTGCTGCGCACGCTCGCGGGCCTTGCGAAACCGGCGGCGGGTTCGCTCACGCTCGATGGCGCGCCGCTCGCGCTCACGGCGGCGAGCGCGCGTTCGCACAGCGTGGTCTATCTGCCGCAGGCCTTGCCGGCGGGCGTGCGGCTGCAGGTGCTGGAGTCGGTGCTGGTGGCCGCGCGCGCGGGCCGCGATCCGGCCTTGCGCGAGCGCACCGGAACCGCCGCGCAGCGCGATCTCGCGACGGCGCACGCGACGCTCGAACGGCTCGACATCGCGACGCTCGCGAACCGCTCGCTCGACGAACTCTCGGGCGGCCAGCGCCAGCTCGTCGGCATTGCGCAGGCGCTGGTGCGCGAGCCGCAGGTGCTGCTGCTCGACGAGCCGCTCTCGGCGCTCGATCTCAATCACCAGTATCAGGTGATGGCGGTACTGCGCGACGTCACGCGCGAGCGCGGCATCGCCACCGTAGTCGTTCTACACGACATCAACGCGGCGTTGCGCGCCTGTGATCGCGCGATGCTGCTGCACGACGGGCACATCGCGCACTTCGGCCCGAGCGCCGAAGTCGTCACGCCCGCCAGTCTTGCGCAGGTTTTCGGAGTCCGCGCACGCATCGAGCCTTGCTCGCGCGGTCTTCATCAAGTGCTGATCGACGGCATCGCCGATCGCCAGGGCATCGCCAGTCGCCACACGCGTTAAGCGTGCCGCGCGGCCCAGCCAGCCCACCCTCCATCCGTTTGTTCCGCTGTGCCGATGGCGCGTCGTTTCGCGACGCCGCGCCATCGCGCGCACGCGCGCGCATCGGACAGGCACGCGGCCACGCCGCGAACGACAACTCGAACCAACACGACATACAACAGGGCATTATGAAAAAGACATTCCTGGTCGCCGCGTGCGCGGCGGCATGGACCTGCGCGGCGCATGCGCAGGACAGCGTGACGCTGTACGGCATCATCGACGCCGGTCTTTCGTTCAACAGCAACTCGGGCGGGCACAACGTCGTGGCGGCGGGCAGCGGCAACGTGACCGGCAGCCACTGGGGCTTCAAGGGGCGCGAGGATCTGGGCGGCGGCACGGCCGCGATCTTCCAGCTCGAAAGCGGCTTCTCGGTGATGAACGGCACGCTGCGCCAGGGCGGCCGCATGTTCGGCTTCCAGTCGTACGTCGGGCTCGAAAACGCGCGCTACGGCGCGCTGACACTCGGCCGCCAGTACGACTCGGTAGTCGATTACCTCGCGCCGCTGAGCTTCACGGGCCAGCACCCCGGCGGCAACAACCTGAGCGCGCACCCGTACGACAACGACAACCTCAACAACTCGTTCCGCGTGAACAATGCCGTCAAGTACGCGAGCGCGAACTACGGCGGCGTGAAGTTCGGCGCGCTCTACGGTTTCTCGAACGAAGCGGGCGGCTTCGACGACAACCGCGTCTACAGCCTCGGCGCGTCGTACGACACGGGTTCGCTGCTGTTCGCGGCAGGCTATCTCCAGGCGAACAACGGCGGCAGCAGCAACACGAATGGCGCGATCACGCTGACCGAGCGCACCTTCATCGCCGCGCAGCAGCGCATTTACGGCGCGGGCGTGAACTGGCTCGCGGGCAACGCGCGCGTGGGTTTCGTGTGGACGCGCACGCAACTCGGCGGACTCGATACGATCAACGGCGCGAACAGCCTCGGCATCGCGGCGAACGGCGAGGGCGCGAACTTCTCGAACTACGAGCTGAACGCGGTCTATCACTTCACGCCCTCGTTCAGCCTGGGCGGCGAGTACACGTATACGCAGGCGACGATGTCGAGCGCGAGCGGCCAGCATCATCCGCGCTGGCATGAAGTGTCGGTGGAAGCCGATTACTACCTCTCGAAGCGCACCGATCTGTATACGCAGGTGAGCTGGCAGCATATTGCCGCCGACGGCTCGGGCCTGGGCGCGGACGTGAGCGGCCAGTCGGCGTCGAGCAGCGATCAGCAGACGGTCGTGGGCGTGGGCATCCGGCACCGGTTCTGAGCGCGCGGCCGCGCGCCCGCCGATGGTGCGCCGCGTCGTGGCGGTGCACCAGCAGCATTCATCGCAGGCACACGAATGCGGCGCTGCGTCATGCACGCGGCCCGCGCATGGTTTCCCCGCCTGAAACGGGGTCTCTTGCCAAAGCCTTACGCCATCGGCGTTTTCGCGCGCATCATGCGGTCGGGCACGCAGTTGGCATACGTATTGCTAAATAGGCTCGGGGCCAACGATGGCTCCAATGAATTGACGTGACTCCCGCATGAGCGGGGGTGAATCCGGCAGGCGGGGCAACGGCGTCCCGAAGCGATAACCCGACACGCGGCTCGGCTCAGGCCACGCGCGTGAAGGCAACGCTTCGGGACGCTTTTTTATTGGTGCTCGCGCCTGGTGACTGTTCGAGCCGCATCGCTCGTCAATCACGCTTGTTATCCATTCTGTACTCCTGACGATGAAGCACGAAACCAGCGAAGCGGTATCCGGAGAAGTGGTGGGCGAGCTGATCAACCTCTCGGGGCGTCAGCGCATGCTCTCGCAGCGCATCGTGCTGTACGTGCTGCTCGCGACGCAGGACGGCGCGCAAGGGCAGGAAGCGCTCGGCGTCGCGCGCGGCTGCCTTGCCTCGTTCGCCGACGCGCACGCGCAACTCGTCGAAGGCGACGGCCATTTTCCGGGCGTATTCTCGGACGCGCTGCGTCAGCTTTACTTCGGCTCGCGCCGCGCCGACGAGCGCATTCGCGCGTTCATGAAGCTCGCAGGCGACGCGATCGCGCAGCTCGAACGCGGCGGTATCGACAAGCGCGGCGGTGCGACCAGCACGAACGCCACGAACGTTGCGAACGCCACGACTGGCATCCACGCCATCGACGCGCTCGCGAAACTCACCGCGGAAGCCACGCCGCTGCTCGATCTGCTGCAGACGCTCACGCTCGCGTATCAGGACGCGATGCGCGGCGTCGAGGCCCAGACGCAGCGCCGCGAAGCCGAAGTCGCCGACCAGCTCGCCACTATTTCGATGCGCGCCAACATCGTCGCGCTCAATGCACGCGTGGCGGCGGCGCGCGCGGGCCAGTACGGACGCGAATTCGCCGTGATCACCGCCGAGCTGGCCAATGTGATCGGCGAAATGGACCGGCTGATTCAGGGCGTGGTCGGCGCGCGCGGCGGGCTCGATACGCGTGCGGGCAGCCCGGCGCGCAGCGGCGCCGGACAGAACATCGGAGTACGAAATCATCGGATTCACGCGCCGCTGGCGTGCTGACCGTTTTTACCTGGGGAGAGCCTCGTGAAAGACCTGCTGAACTCGCTGAAGAGCGGTAACTGGCGCGCGCTGGTCGCGTGTTTTCTGTACTTCGACACCGGCTTCACGGTGTGGGTGATGTTGGGGCCGCTCGCGCCGTTCATCCAGAAGGACATCAAGATGACGCCGGGCGAACTCGGCCTGCTGGTCGCGGTGCCGGTGCTCGGCGCGGCGATCCTGCGCGTCACGCTCGGCAATCTCTATCAGGCCTGCGACGGCCGCAAGGTCGCGCTGATGGGCATTGCGCTGTCGGCGATTCCGGCGCTCGTGCTGCTGCTGATGCCGGGCACGCCGTCGTACACGCTGCTGCTGGTGCTGGGCGTGCTGCTCGGCGTGGGCGGCGCGAGTTTCGCGGTGGCGCTGCCGATGGCGGGCAGCAACTATCCGCCGAAGGTGCAGGGTCTCGTGCTCGGTCTCGCGGCGGCCGGCAACATCGGCGCGGTGCTCGACGGCTTCCTGTTCCCCGGTCTCGCCAACAGCTTCGGCTGGGCGCGCGCGACGGGCGCGGCGCTGCCGTTGCTGGCGCTCGCGGCGCTCGCCGTGTGCTTCTGGGCGCGCGATCTCGGCCCGAAATCGGGCAGCGCGCCGAAAGCGATGCGCGCGTTCTTCATCACGCTCGCCGGTCTGATCGCGCTGGTGCTGGCCGTGCACGACGGCGTGTTCGGCGCGGGCAAGACCGGCGTGCTGCTGCTGCCGGTGCTCGGCGCGCTGCTCGCGATCGCGGTGCTGCCGCGTCACTATCGCGGCGTGCTCGCGGAAGGCGATACGTGGGTCGTGATGCTCGTGTACAGCATCACGTTCGGCGGTTTCGTCGGCATGTCCTCGTATGTGACGACGCTGCTGATCTCGCTCTATCAGGTGCCGAAGCTCGAAGCGGGCGTGATCATGTCGCTGCTGGCGCTGACGGGCGCGATGGTGCGTCCGCTCGGCGGCCTGATCGCCGATCGCATCTCCGGCGTGCGCGCGCTCGTGCTGCTGCTCGCCGCGATCTCGCTGTGCGACTTCGCATTCGCCGCGTGGATGCCGCCGTTCGCCGCGGGCATCGCGCTGCTGCTGTTCACGTATGTCTGCTTCGGTCTCGGCAACGGCGCGACCTTCCAGCTCGTGCCGCGCCGCTGGACCGGCCGCACGGGTCTGATGTCGGGTATCGTGGGCGCCGCGGGCGGCATCGGCGGCTTCTATCTGCCGGTCATCATGGGCATTGCGAAGGAAAGCACGGGCAGCTATCAGATGGGTTTTGCGACGTTCGGCGCGATCGCGGCGCTGGCCTTCATGCTGGTGGTGGCGCATCGCGCGCGCTGGCTCGAATGGGCGCTGCCGCAGGAAAGCGTCATGCCGCAAGCGGCTGTGCAGACTGTCGAGGTGCGTGCGGGCAACTGAGTTCCGTCACTGCGTCACGCGTAAAAAACGCGCTCCGGTTTCAGGCCGGAGCGCGTTTTTGCTTTCTCGATGACGGCGCGTATGCCGATCCCTGCGCGCGAACGCTACGCGCCCATCAACTTCAACCCCGCGGGCAGCGCTTCGCCGAACACGCGGCCCGTATCGGCGTTATCGAGCGTGACGACTTCGCGCACCATCTCGATCCACGCGGGCGGCGCATTGCCGTGTTCGAGCCGACGCAGCACCGTGTCGCGCACGCCAGGATCGAGATCGCGCGAGCGGTCGCCGGTCATACGCGCGATTTGCGTGGCGGCGAACATTGCCGGTTCGACCTTCTTCCAGTCGAGCGCGAGGATCGCGTCGAGCCAGCGCGTGGCGACCTCGGGCGGCACGACGCCGTGCGCGCTGCCATAGAAGGGCAGCCGCGCGCCGATACGCCCGACGGCCCACCAGCTCTGATGATTCTCCGCAGGCTTCTGCAGCCGCGCCAGCAGCCGCTCGCCAATCTCGATCTTGCGATCCGCGCCGATCCGTTCGAGCGACGCGTAAAGCCGCGTCATATCGGCGTTGCCGAGGCGCGCGGGATCGAACGGCAGCTTGTGCTGCTTCGAACTGGCCGCGTCTTCGAGCCAGCGCATCGCTTCGAGCACCTGCTCCTGCGCGGCCTCGTCGAGACCGCCGGCCGCGCGCCGCCAGAGCGTCCACCATTCGGACCAGACCTGGCTGTCGTTGATGTGCTGGATGCCGTCGTCGAACAGCGTCCACAGTTGTCCGACGCGCCATTCGTCGAGCGGATAGCCGAACCCGGGCCGCACGCAATAACCGGCGAGATTGAGCCACAGGCGCTCGTGGTCGGGCGAGCGGCGGCGGCGCGCGGCGCGTTCCCAGAGCGCGCCGAACAGTTCGCGCAGCAGCGGGCTGTCCCAGTTCTGGCGCGCTCCGAGCGTGTGTTCGAGCTGCGCGCGCAGCCGCTTCACTTCCTTCGGATCGACCTTCGACGACTTCGCGCCGAACACGCGCTCGATCAGTTCGATGGCGTGATCGAGCGAAGCATGGCGGACGTCGTCGCCGGTGTTCGCGGCGTGAGCGGCTTCGTCGCGGCGCAACTGGAATTCGAGCAGCCAGCGCTGCGACGCGTCCTCGGTCGCGATACAGCGCACTTCAAGCGTGCCGACTTCGGTCAGTTGCGCCGTGAGCCGCACGGGCCTTTCGTCGCGCTCGTTGCGCGCCTTGTTCGCGCCGCGCTCGCGCGCGACCACGGTCGCGAGCGGAGGCAGACGCACGAAGTCGGCGGCGTCCTGATCGAGATCGACGATCTCGCCCGGCTGCCACGCCGTTTCCGCGACCGTCGAGACCAGATGGAACTGCACGGGATGGCCCAGACGCAGCGCGAACACGCGCTCGTCGAGCTGCACTTCGTGGCCTTCCTCGGTGCCGCGCGGCAGCAGGCAGATGCCGCGCCGCGCGTCGCCGCCCTCGTCGAGCACCAGAAAATAGCTGCGCGGCGAGCCGCCGCCGATACGCGGCGCGTGACCCGCGCGCGCCAATGCGAACGCGACCGCGCCGCGCGCGACGGCCACGTCGGGCTGATCGTTTTGCAGCACGGTGAGCGGCGCTTGCCGCCAGTTGCCCAGCGTCTCGCGCAGACGCGCCGACAGCGCGGGCGCGCGGAACACGCCGCCGTTGAGCAGCAGCGTGTCGGGCATCGGCGGGGCGGCGGATTCACCGTTCGAAACGGCATCGGCATGATGGGCGGACACACCGAGCGCCTCGCGCGACTGCGCGGCGAAGCGTTGCAGGAAGGACGCGATGTGACGCGTGATGCCCGCATCGGCCGCATAGGGCAGACCGAATTCGACGATCGCCGCACGCGAGCGGCGCGGCAGATCGCGCGGGCCGACCGCCGGAAAGAACCCGTCGACGACGATGCGCTCGGCCTCGTCGCGGCCCAGTTGCGTCGAACGCGCGCCGCCGATCAGCCGCGCGCCCGCACCGAGCAGCGTGATGCCGACCGACTCGGGCGCGGCGTCGCCGAGCAGTTGCTCCTTGGCGACGCGGCAGCGCTCGACGAGCTGCGACAGGCTGGCGGCCGAGAGCCGCGCGTCCTGCGTCGCGAGCCGGCTTTCGGCCAGGTGGGCGAGCGCGAGGTCCATGTTGTCGCCGCCCAGCATCAGATGGTTGCCCACGCCGATGCGCGTCAACTGCGGCTCGCCGTCCTCGAAATGGACCTTGATGAGCGTGAGGTCGGTCGTGCCGCCGCCCACGTCGCAGACGAGCACGAGACGCGTCTGCGCGAGTTCGGCTTGCAGCGCGTCGCGATGATGGAACAGCCAGTCGTAGAACGCGGCCTGCGGTTCTTCGAGCAGGCGCAGCGTGGGCAGTTGCGCGCGCCGCGCGGCTTCGAGCGTGAGCGCGCGCGCGCCGTCGTCGAACGAGGCGGGTACGGTGAGCACCACGTCCTGATGTTCGAGCGGCGCGTGCGGAAAACGGTGATGCCAGGCTGCGCGGACGTGCGCGAGATAACTGGCGCTCGCGTCGACGGGCGAGACCTTCGCGACCTCGTCGGGCGCGCCCCAGGGCAGGATCGGCGCGAGCCGGTCGACCGAGGCGTGCGAGAGCCAGCTTTTCGCGCTGGCCACGAGCCGCCCCGGCACCTGCGCGCCGAGCGTGCGCGCGAGCTTGCCGATGACGGGCGCGGGCGTGTCGGCCGTGGAGGCGGCGGACGAAGCGGCAGACGAAGCCGTGGCGTCGGGCCACGGCAAACGCAGCGCGTCGGCAGCGAGTTCGCCGGGCGCGGGGTGATAGCGCGCCGAAGGCAGCAACGGCTGCGCGCTCACTTCGCCGAGCCCCGTCAGTTGCTCGATTTCGAACACGCCGATGTTGCCCGCAGCGGCCCCGCTCGCGCCGGCTTCGGCCCAGGCCACGACCGTGTTGCTCGTTCCCAGGTCGATGCCGACGACGTATTGCTTCATCGCGTTCTCAGGCGGATCGGACTTCAAGCGTGCGCTCAGAAGCTCGCGCCCTGGCCCGCGCCTTCGCCCGCGCCGCCGCGCACGTCGAACTCGACTTTCCAGCGCTCGTCGCTACCCGACGGCACGGCTTCGAGTTCGAGCGTGCCCGCTTCGGTCACGCGCGCATGCAGCCGGACCGCGACGACTTCGCCCACGGTACGGCCCGCGCTGGGCAGCGTGGCCTGAATTGATTCGAGTTCCTGTAGTTCCTCGGGCGACCAGAAGTCGAGCATCGTGCCGACCTGATCCTGACGGCGCACCGACGAGCCGAAGAAGCGGAATTGCACCGGCTCGCCCACGACGAGGCCGAATTCCTGCGGCGGCAAGGCGGCGTCGCTGCCTTCTTCCATGCCGAAGGGCGCGACGCAGAGCGCCGAAATCGGCGGTTCGAGGCCCGGCACCGCGGGCATGGCCGACTCGATCGCCACGTAGTACGCGCGCGCCGTGCCGCCGCGAATGCGCACGCCCTTGCCGCGCTTCACATAGCCGTAATAGGCCGCGCCGCGCGCGACCGCGAGATCGAGGTCCGCGCCGCCGAGCAGACGCGCGGGGGCCGCGCCTTCCGCCGACAGCCAGCCGTTGATGATCTCGAGCACACGTCCGGCGAGCAGCGACGACTTGAACACGCCGCCGTTGAACAGCACGGCGGTGGGATGCAGGAAGCTCGTGCCCTCGGCGGGCGCGCCGAAGCCTTCGACTTCCGCGAGCGCCGCGACCTGGCGGCCGAGGAAGGCCGCGAGATGGCGCGTGACGCCCGCGTCCTGCGCGTAGGGCAGGCCGAGTTGCGTCAGGCCGGCACGGGTGCGCACGACCGGACGCGCCGCGGCGTCCACGCGCGGGAAGAAGCCTTCGAGGATCGTGGCCGTGAGTTCAGCGCGCGTGAGTTCGGTGCGGATCGAGCCGCCGATCAGCTTCGAGCCGCGGCTCGGCACCACCAGCGGCACCGCTTCGAGGCCGGCGTCGGAGAGCAGTTGCTCCTTGGCCGAACGGCAGGCGTAGGTGAGCGCGCGCAACTGCCACGGATCGGCCTGCGTGCCTTGCTGGGCGAGCTTGCGCGCGACCACGTGCGCGAGCGCGAGGTCCATGTTGTCGCCGCCGAGCAGGATGTGTTCGCCCACGGCCACGCGCAGCAGTTCGAGATTGCCTTCGCGCTCGACCACGGCGATCAGCGAGAGGTCGGTGGTGCCGCCGCCCACGTCCACGACGAGGATGATGTCGCCGACCTTCACGTCCTTGCGCCACGCGCCGCCGCTCTTCTGGATCCAGCTATAGAGCGCGGCCTGCGGTTCTTCGAGCAGCGTCATGCTGGTGTAGCCGGCGGCCTGCGCGGCTTCGGCTGTCAGCTCGCGCGCGGCCGGATCGAACGAGGCCGGAATCGTGACGGTGACGTCCTGCTGCGCGAACGGCGCATCCGGATGCGCGTGATCCCACGCCTCGCGCAGATGCGTGAGATAGCGGATCGAGCTTTCGAGCGGCGAGACGCGCGCGACTTCGGGCGGCGCGTCGTTCGGCAGGATCGCCGCGCGGCGGTCCACGCCCGGATGGCAGAGCCAGCTCTTCGCGCTCGACACGAGACGGATGGGCGTGCCCGCACCACGGCTGCGCGCCATTTCGCCGACGGCGTACTCGCGCGAGGCGGTCCACGGCAGCGTCAGGTCGCCGGGCGTAAGTTCGCCCGCGTTCGGCAGATAGAGAAACGAGGGCAGCAGCTCGGGCGACTCGATCGCGCCCGGCGCGGTGAGTTGCGTGACGGGCAGTACGCCCTGCACGGTCTTTTCGCCGTCACTGGCGGCGAGGTCGACGTAGGAGAGGGCGCAGTGCGTCGTGCCCAGATCGACGCCGATCGAAAAACGCGGATCGCTCACAGTTCCACCTCGGCCGGTGCGATGACCTTCGCGTCGTGCGACTTCACGAGCTTGGGCAGTTTGACGTCTTCGACGCGCCAGCCGCGATGGCTGACGGTGCCGTTGAACGGCGCGGAGCCGACCACGTTGCCGGTCAGGCGGATGGCGGTGGCGTCGAAGCCTTCCGCGATGGTCACGCGGCTGCCTTCGGCCTCGCTGCGCACCGGGCGGATCGTGAAGTGCTCGCGCAGCGTGGCGCGGCAGCCTTCGTGGACGAGACGCGCGGCCGCGCCGATGTCGGCGTCGTTGTAGCCGGCGATGTCTTCCTCGACGAAGTCGACGAAGCGCGCATTACGCTGCAGCAGGCCGAGCAGTTGCAGCGCCGATTGCGGGCTGGCTTCCTCGATGGCGGCGACCGGCGCGGGAGCGGGCGCAGCGACGGGTGCAGGCGCGGCCACGGGTGCGGCGGCAGGCACGGGCGCTTGCGGCGCGGGCGCGGCGGCCTCGCCGTTACGCAGACGGCGCACGCCGGCCGCGAGGTCGGCGTCGCCGAGAATGGCGAAAAACGATCCGATGGCCAGCGAAAGGCGGCCAGCGAAGGAAATCTTGGCTTCGGTCATCAACTACTCCAGTGGTCTCGCACGCGCGGGCGAGCGTCCGGCCGGGCCGGGCGCCGCTGCGTCTCTCGCGCGGCTTCGCCGTGTTCGGGCCCCGTGTGCGGAGCGGCCGGCGGGAAAAAACATGAGCCCGTGCGGGCTCGAAACCCGTATTTTGCCTTGTCGCGGGCGCTTACCGGACAAAAAGCGGGCAAATTGGCCGTTCGGAGGAGGGAAAGCGGCGTGCGAGCCCGGTTTGGCGGGCATCGGGCGAGGCGATCGAGGTCGCGTGATGCCGTCGCGCAGTCATGGCGGCGCACGAGACGCACGCGCCCGGGGTGAAACCGACGGCGTGTCGAATGAACACGCCGTCGTGTACGCGCCGGAAGGGGATGCGAAGACTTTAAGCGTCGTCCTTGCCCGGCGCATCGTCCTTATGGAACACGCGTTTCGTGGTGCGCTTGGTGGCGTCCCAGCCTTCGTGCGTCGCGTGCTTGGTGGCGTCCCAGCCTTCGCGCGTGCCGTGCGCGATGCCGTGGCCGACGGTCTTCGCCGCGCTCGCCGTCGCGTGGCCGAAGTCGCGCGCCGCGTGGCCGGTCGCTTTCGCCGCCGACTTCGTGTCGTGCTTGATGTCTTCCTTCACTTCGTGCACGTCGGCGAACGCGGCCGAACTGGCCAGGCCGAACGCCAGCGCGGCCAGCAGGATTCGATGGGTTTTCATTGTGGTTCTCCCTTCAGCAGTTATCGATGGCGGGACGTCGCAGCGTCCCCGCCGCGGACGCGTCGAGCATGACCGCCGCGCGTCCCGTCAGCAGCACGCGGGCGTCGCAGCGCAGCGTGAAGCGGTAAAGAATCGTGGTGCCGTCGCCGCCGATGCGCTCGGCCTCGACGATGAGCGGCGCGTCCAGCGTATCGAGCCGCGCGACCTGCGCCTCGACGCCGCGCACGCTCGCGAGAAAGCCCGCGCGCGGACGCTGCGCCGTCGCGCCGATATCGGCGAGACTGCCGAGCGCGCCGTGCACGGCCATCGCCTGCGCCGCGTATTCGACGCCGCAGACCGAGGCGAGCCGGCCGTTCGCGCGCAGCGGATTGTGCGCGTCGAGATGGCTGGTCGCGAGGCAGCGGATCTGCGCGTCGTCCCAGGCTTCGACGCTGTCGAGCAGGCACATCGCGCCGCTGTGCGGAATGTGCGCGGCGATCCAGGCGCGGTCGAGCGGCGCGGCGAGCGTCGGCGCGTCGGGCGTCATGGCGCGGCCTCGCGCGGTGCGCCTGAAGCGACGCCCGACGCGGCATCAACGTCGGCATCCGGCCACGACACATCGAGCCGCACGCGCGTTTCCGGCAGATAGTCGATCACCACGCTCGCCGCCTGCCGCGTCGCGAGCGCGTGCAGCAACGGCAGCACGCGCGCGGCCGGGTTGTTGGCGCGCAGCGTTTCGAATTCGGGCGCGTCGAGTTGCGTGGCGGGCGCATCGGTGAGCTTCGCTTCGATGCAGGCCAGCGCGCGCGGACGCGCCGCGCCGTCGACATGGATATCGACATCTCCCTGCGCGGCATCGCCGACGGGCGCGAGCACCAGCGCCACGCCGAACGCATCGGCGATCGGGCGCACCGTGCGCAGCGGCTCGGGATATTCGCAGTCGTAGGCGACCAGCAGCGTCGGCACGCGGTCGACGGCCACCTGGGCGAGCGCTTCGAGCAGGCCCGCGCCGAAGCTCGCGTCGTGCGCGCACAGCACGTTTGCCGTCGCGCGCGCGTGCGACGCGATGCTCCAGTAACCCGCCGCCGCGTTGTGCACCGAGTTGTGAAAGCGCGTCGGCGAAAGCTGGCGGTCGTCGGTGGAGAGCGTTTCGCAGATCGCGTGGCAATTCACGCCGTCGCCGCCCGAGGCCGCGAACACGGACGCGAGCGTGGCGGCGTCGCGCCCGCTGGCGTCGACCGCTTCGTGGCCCACGGCGAGCGCCGCGCGCACGACCGGGCCGGTGCGGCGCCGCTCGGCGCTCGGCAGGCTCGCGGGCGCGGGCAGCACGGTGCGCGCGGCTTCGTACGGCGCGCGTTGCGCGAGCACGTCGGCGGCTTGCGTCCAGTTGGCGAGGCCCGGCCCGATCACGCCGATCCCTTCGATCCACGCATGCAGTTTCACGATTGCACCTCGTTCTTTGCAGCGCCGTTTTTGCGGCTCAACGCGAAATCCGCGCGCCCCAGCAAGAGGCTGCAATTCGTGCCGCCGAAGCCGAACGAATTGCTGAGCGCGGCGCGCACGTCGGCGTCGCGATTGGTCAGCGCGTAATCGAGTCCGAGCGCGTGATCGACGACCTGCGTGTTGACGCCCGCGGGCACGAAGCCGTGGCGCAGCGCGAGCGCCGCCGCGATCGCTTCGAGCGCGCCCGCCGCGCCGAGCGTGTGGCCGGTCGCGCCCTTGGTCGAGCTGCACGGCGTCGCGCCGAACAGCGCGCCCACGGCGCGGCTTTCGGAGGCGTCGTTGCTCGGCGTGGCCGTGCCGTGCAGATTGATGTAGTCGATCTCGTCCGGCGCGAGGCCCGCGCTCGCGAGCGCCTGTTCGAGCGCGGCGCGTGCGCCCAGTCCCTCCGGATGCGGCGACGACATGTGATGCGCGTCGCTCGATTCGCCGATGCCGAGCAGCAGGATCGCGTCGCCCGGCAGAGCATCGGCTTGCGCGGGCAGGCGTTCGAGCAGCGCGAACGCGGCCGCTTCGCCGATCGAAATGCCGTCGCGCGCCACGTCGAACGGGCGGCACGGCTGGCGCGAGAGCAGTTCGAGCGAGTTGAAGCCGTACAGCGTGGTGAGGCACAGCGAATCGACGCCGCCCACGACCGCCGCGTCGATCAGGCCCGCTTCGATCATGCGCCGCGCCGAGCCGAACACTTTCGCGCTCGACGAGCACGCCGACGAGATCGCCGTGGCCGGCCCGCGCGCGCCGAAATAGTCGCGCACGAACGCGGCCAGCGCGTAGGGATTGTGGGTGCGCGCGTAGTCGAAGCCGGGATGCAGCAGGCCGGTCTCGCGGTCGCGCTCGCGATAGGCGTTTTCGGTTTCGAGGATGCCGCTCGTGCTGGTGCCGACGAACACGCCGACGCGGTCCGCGCCGTAACGCGCGACGGCGGCGTGCACGCGTTCGGCGAAACCGTCCTGTTCGAGACCGAGTTGCGCGAGGCGATGATTGCGGCACGCGTAGGCGGCGAGATCCGCGCGGATGTCGACGGCGTCGACGTCCTGGACCGCGCCGATCCATGTGTCGAGATCCGCGCGTTCGAAGTCGCACGGCGCGAGGCCGCTGCGCCGCTCGCGCAGCGCGTCGAGCATGGCGTCGAGCCCGCGGCCGAGGCAGCTGGTGGCGGTGAAGTGCGAGACGAGAAGGGGATTCACGGAGTTCGGTCCTGGGGCCGGCGCGCGCGCCATTTAGGGGCGAATTTTACCAAACGGGGCGGCGTTGCCGCCGTGTCCGACTGGCGTGACGGGCGCGGCGTCGAGCGCCGCGCGCAGGGTGATCCAGTGATAGTGCGCCTCGGCGGCGGCGCGCAGCACCTGCGGCAGCACCGCGAGCACGACCGGCTGGCCGAGCGCGTCGCGCGCGCTGTTGGCGTCGTGCAGCAGCAGGATGTCGCGCGGCGCGAGACCGGTCAGCAGACGCCGCGTCACGATCTGCGGATCGCGCTCGCGCGTGTCGAAACCGCGCCGCGTCCAGCTCGCCAGTTGCAGGCCGAGCGCACAGAGCACCGGTTCGAGAAACGGATTGCGCAAGCCGGCGGGCGCGCGGAAAAAGCGCGGACGCGTGCCGCTGATGTCCGTCAGCGTGCGCTGCGCGGTTTCGATTTCGCGCCGCAGCGCGCCGGGTCCGCTGACCGAAAACGTATGCCGATGGCGCTGGCTGTGGTTCTCCACGGCGTGGCCGCGCGCGACGATCGCCTCGATCCACTTCGGATGCTGGCGCGCGCGCTCGCCGATGCAGAAGAAGGTCGCGTGCGCGCCGTATTCGTCGAGCAGATCGAGCACGCGCGGCGTGATCTCCGGATCGGGGCCGTCGTCGATGGTGAGGGCGAGGCGGCGGTCGGCGCCGGGCACGGACGTGACGGAGGCGGCAGACGCTGCGGGCAGGCGCGTCCAGTTCGGGCCGAGCAGCGCGCTCCTGGGCCAGAGGCCCGCCGCTGTCAGCGCGAGATGCGAGGCCGCGACGCTGCCGACGGCCCATGGCCACGTCGCGGGTTGCGCGATCAGCGCGGCGGCCGCGCCCGCATGCAGCGCCGCCGCGCCCGCGATGAACGGCGACGGCGCCCAGCGGCGCGCGGCGTCGGCGTGGCGCGGATTCGGCTGCGCATGTGTGCGGTCCGCTCCCGGTGGCGTGGGCCCGTTCATGCTGGGTTTCCTTGTCGATGGGATTGCGTGTCGGCGTGTGCGCCGGCTTCCACTTCCTGCGCGGCGGACGTGGTCCCGCTGCGCGGCGCGAGGATCGCCGCGAACGCGAGCGCGAGCATCGCGCCGGGACCGACGGTCAAGCCGAAGGTTTCGAGCAGCGGCACATGCGAGAGCGCGAGCAGCCCGAACCCGGCGACGGTCGCGAGATTCGCCACCAGCAGCGAGACCAGCGTGTGCGGTGCGATGGTCGCCGATTCGTCAGCGGATTGCCCATGCCGCGTCGCGCCGCGCTTGCAGAAAAACAGCGCATAGTTCGAGCCCACCGCCACGATCAGCAGCATGCCGACGAGGTGCAGGATCGTCATCGGCACGCCCGCGAGCGCGAAGCCCGCGATGACCACCAGCACGGCGGCGACGAGCGGCGCGAGCGCGCGCGCGGCCAGACGCAGCGAACGCAGCGCGAGCGCGAGCAGCACGCAGATCGCCACGAAGCCCGCGAGCGAGAGCCGGATGTCTTCGTGCACGTAGTTCACGTAGAGGCGGTCGGCTTCCGTTTTGAGGTCGACGAACAGCGCGCCCGGCACGCCCGCCTGCGCGACGGCGGCGCGGATCGCGTCGGCGTCGAGGCTCGACGTGTTGGCGGCGCTCGCTGCGTTCGCGTGCGCGGGCGCGCGCAGCGCGAGCATCGCGTTCCAGTGGCCGTCGCGTTGCGTGAGCAGCGCATCGACGGCCAGCGCCATCGAGGTGCCGTTCAGGTCCGCACGCGTGATGAGCGGCGCAACGCGCGCGGCCTGCGCGTCGGCGATGAACGGCGCGAACGCCTCGGGTTTCACGCGGATGCTCTGGTTCGCGACCGCTTCGCGTAGACGCGCGCTCAGCGTCGCGGCGTCGGGCAGGCTCGCGAGGCGCGCGCGCTGCGCGGCGTCGCTCGGCAGATAGCGCGCGGGACTTTCGAAGCCCGCGAGCGTGCCGCGCGCGACGAGCGGCTGCAACTGCGCGCCGACGCGTTCCGCGCCTTCGAGCGCGGCTTGCGCGCTGGCGGCGGGAATCTCGACGAGATAGCGCACGTCGGGCGCGCCGAGGTCGGCGCGCAGGCGCGTGTCGAGCGCGAGGCTCGCGGCGGGCACGGGGCTCAGCGCGGAGAGTTCGCGGCTCCACAGCGAATCGCGATGCAGCGCGACCAGCGCGACCGCCGCGAGGGCGAGCGCGGCGAGCGGCCAGCGCAGACGCGGCGCGTAAGCGGCGGCGCGCGCGAGCGCCGCGCCGAGGCGCGAGACATCGCGGATCGCATGCGCGCCGCCTTGCAGATGCGGCAGCACGTAGCGCGTGACGAGCGCGGCCGTCACGAGCCCGGCGATCGAGTATGCGCCCAGTTGCACGAGGCCCGGAAAGCCCGAGAACAGCATCGACGCGAAACCGCACACGGAAGTCAGCACGCCGAGGCGGATCGTCGGCCACCAGTTCGCGATCCACGCGCGCAGGGCGGCGGCGCGCTGCGCCTGCGTCGATGCCGATGCCGACGAAGATGCCGAAGACTGCACGAACAGATAGATCGAATAATCGACCGCCTCGCCGATCAGCGTGGTGCCGAAGCCGAGCGTGATGCCCTGCACGGTGCCGAACGCGAGACTCACGGCCGCGATGCCCGCCGCCACGCCCGAAAGCACCGGCAGCAGGCCGAGCACGAGCGTGCGCGGCGAGCGATAGAGCGTGAGCAGCAGCGCGACGATCAGCACGAGGCTCAGCGCCGAAATGCGCTCGACGTCATGGCGAATCGCGTCGCGCGTCTGCACCGAGAACACGCCGGGGCCGGTCATCAGCAGGCGATACGCGTCGGCGTGAGCGCCGTCCGGCAGCGTGCGCGCGGCGGCGTCGAAGGCGCGCTGCACGGCCTCGATCGCGCGCGCCTGGGCGTCGGTGTCCGAGCCCGAGGCGGCGGTCTGCGCGACCAGCACGGCGCGCGTGCCGTCGCGCGAGGCCCATACGCCGTCGCGCGTCGCGGGCTGCGCGGCGCTGTCGAGCTGATCGACGAGCGCGGCCACTTCGCCGGTCGGATCGTGCGGCAGCAGGTCTTTCGCCACGAGTCCCGCCGACGAGCTGAGCAGATCGAGACTCTCGCCGAGCGCGTCGTGCAGGCCCGCCACGCTGAAGCGCTGCGGCGTGACCGCCGGACTCAGCGCGTAGCGATGCGCGTAGACGAACTGCTGGTCGCGCGCGTCGTTGACGGCCTCGCCGTTATGGACCGCCGCGAATTGCGGATCGGCGCGCAGCGTCGTGCCCATCGCGCGTGAAAGCCGCGCGCGCGACGACGCATCGCCGCCTTCGATGCCGACGAGAATCAGCCGAGAAACCAGTCCGTCGCGCAGTTGCTCGATCAGCACGCGCTGACCCGCGCTCGGCGCGCGCGGCAGGAACGCGGAGAGGTCGGTGTTGAACTGCGCGCGCGCGATGGCCACGGCGCAGCCGAGCAGAAACAGCAGCCACAGCAGGACGGCGGGCTGCACGAATCCGGCACTGCGGGCGGAACCTGGCGCGGGGGCGGTCTCGGAGTCGGGGCGGGTGTGGTGGTCCATCGGCGCGTCCCTTATGTCTTGTTGGTGTTGTTCGTGTGGACAGGGCGATGCCGGGCGCTCAGCCCGACGTGGACGCCGAACCCTTTGCCGCCGTGGCCGACGAGGTCGACGAAGCCGCCGTCGCCGCGAGCGGACGCAGCTTCATCAGCGAATGATCGCCGCCCGCCTGCTGGATCGCCACGCTGCGCAGCTCGCCGCGCGAACCTTCTAGCGTGATCGTGTCGACGACCTTGCGCATGCGCGAATCGAGCGGCGTGAGCGTGAGCGTCCAGTCTTCGCCGTGACCGGCGAGCGCGACCTTGTAGGTCTGTTCGAGCGCGTAGCGATTGCCCGTGAGCGTCGCGCGGATGCTCTCGATGAACGCGCCCACTTCCGGATAATGCGCGAGCGCGAGCGTGTATTTGCGGTTGTTGCGATCGACCGTGAGCATGTCGCCGTCGACGACGAGATGCTCGGGCTTCGGGCTCAGCGTGTTCTTTTCCAGATGATCGGGCGCGGCGAACGCCAGTTCACCCGACGATTCGACGGGCTCCGAGGCGATCGCGAGCCAGCGCGTTTCGGTGAAGGCCGCGCGGCCGGTCTTGTGCTGCGCCAGCGTGGCCATCAGGCGGTCGAGCGTCCAGGCGGGCGCGGCCTGCGCCGGCGTCACGGGCGCGAGCGTGCCGATGGCGCTCAGTGCGGCGCCGCCGCCGACGAGGGCGATGGCGGCGAATGCGCGCGCGATCAGGCGGCGCGAAAGAAGGTGAGTGCTCATACGTGGGGTGGTGCTCATGCGTCGGAAGTCTCCTGGGCGGTCAGGCTGGCCGAGGCGCGGCGCGTGGCGCGCGTGGCGTGCGCGTCGCGTGCGACGGCGCTGTCGGCAGAAGCAGGCGCGGACGCAGCCGCATCGGCCGCAGGCTTGACCGTTTTCCAGAAATCGAAATAGTTGAACCAGTTATAGGGCGCCGCGCGCGCGTACCTGTCGAGCAGCGAGACGTAACGCGCGAGCGCGGCGTCGATGGCGGCGCGGCGCGCGTCGCGCGGCGTGTGGGTGAAATCGGCGACCACTTCGAAGTGCACGTCGTAGCGGTTGCCGCCGCGATAGAGCCCGGTCATGAACAGCACCGGGCGCTTGAGCATCGCGGCCATATAAAGCGGGCCGAGCGGGAACGGGGCGGGTTCGCCGAGAAACGCCATGCGGCGCATCGTGGCGGCGTCGTCGGCGAGCAGCGTGCGGTCGGCCAGCATGCCGACCATGCAGTTTTCGTCGAGACGCTGCTTCACCTTGAGCATCGAATCGATCTGGCCGAGGCCGATCACTTCCGGGCTCGCGGCGGGATTCACGGCGGCCAGCGTCGCGTTGATCTTGCGCGCGTTCTCTTCGAACATCGTCACCACCACGCGCAGGCGCGGGCGCGTGCGGCCGAGCGCGCGCACCACTTCGAAGCTGCCCAGATGTGCGCCCATCAGGAACGCGCCGCGTCCGCCCGAGAGCGCTTCGTCGACGAGCTGCTGGCCGTGCGGGCGGATGTCGAACAGGTCGAAGCGCCCGTGCATCAGATAGATGCGATCGTGGATGGTGGTCGCGAACGTGAAGACGTGACGCCAGCAATCGCGCCATCGCGGCGCACGGTTCAGCGCGCGCCGCAGATAGTCGCGCGAGGCGCTGCGCGCGCGCGGCGAAAACAGCACGTACCAGGCGGCGCACAGATAGAGCAGGGCGCGTCCGGCGGGGCGGCCGAGGCGCAGCGAGAGCCACGTCATCACGCGCAGCAGCAGCGCGCTGCCGCGCTCCTCGCGTTGTGCCCAGTCGGGGCGCGCGGGTTTGGCGGTCGCGTTCGGGGCGGCTTGATCCGCTTGCTGATCCGCTTGATTCGATGCAGCGGATGCAGGCGATGCGGTCGATGCGGTCGTTGCGTTTGCGTCCGGCGGCAGGTTCGGCGTCATGGCGCGGCCTCCGCCTGGACGGACGGCACGGCCAGCGTGCCGCTTGCCACATCGCGCTCGCCCGCGCGCACGGTGAAGCGGATCGCGCCGCTCGCGGCGGCGTCGAAGGCGAGGTCGAGCGCTTCGCCGGGCGCGGCCGGGCTCAGGAACTTGGCCGCCGAGAGACGCCAGGTGTCGAGCGGCTGGTCGAGCGCGGCGCCGATGGCGTCGATGGCGCGGTCGAGCAGCACCACGCCCGGCACGATCGGCTGGCCCGGAAAGTGGCCCGGCAGCGCGGGATGATCGGCGCCGATCGTGAAACGCAGCGCGTGCGCGCGCGTTTTCGCGGGCGCGGATTCACAGGTCGATGGCGACGGAGACCCCGACGCCGCAGCGCGCGTATGACGCGCGGCCAGCGCCGCGAGCACGTCGCGCGGCAGCTTGCCGGTTTCGTTGCGCGGCAGCGCATCGACGAACACGAGCGGACGCGGCAGGAACGCGGCGTCGATCCGTTCGCGCAGCGCGCGCTGCAACTCGGCTGCGTTCAGCGAAGGCGCGACTACCAGCGCGACGAGGCGCGTGATTGACGTGTCGGCAGTGTCGGCGGCGTCGCCGGGCATGAAGAACACGCCGTCGCTCACGCCGGGAATCGCGTTGAGCTGATGATTCAGATACGCGAGCGAGGTGCGCTTGCCCGCGATATTGACGAGGTCCTGCTTGCGCCCGTGCAGCAGGAAACGCTGCGCGTCGAGCAGTTCGAGCGCGTCGCCCATCGGCACGGGTTCGTCGAGGTGGCCGCCGCTGGCCCAGAACGTGGTGCTGTCTTCCTGATCTTGCTGTTCGTCGTCGCGCGCTTTCAGGGCGTTCAGCCGGATGCGCGGCAGCAGTTGCCAGACCGCGCCGCGCGCGGTGCGGCGCGTGGCGATCTGGCCGGTTTCCGTGCTGCCGTAGATTTCGATCAGCGGCGCGCCGAGCCGCGCTTCGGCTTCGCACGCGAGCTTTTCGGCGAGCGGCGCGGTCGCGCTGAGCACCAGCGCGGCGCGCGGCAGCGGCGCGTCGCTGGCGAGCAGCGTGCGCAGATGGATCGGCGATGTGACGAGCACGCGCGGCTGCGGCACGGCGTCGAGTTCCGCGCGGATGTCGGCGGCGTAGAACGGCTGGCGGCTGCTGAAGGCGAGGCCGCCGATCAGCGCGAGCAGCACCGTCGATTCGAAGCCGTACATGTGCTGCGCGGGCACCGTGCCGACCAGCGTGTGGGCGGCGGCATCGTCGCCTGTCAGACCGAGACTCTGCGCGGAGGCGCGCACGCCGTCGACGAGGCAGCCCCATGTCTTGCGATGCGGCACCGGCGCGCCGGTCGAGCCCGAGGTGAAGACATAGGCCATGACGCGCGCGGCGTCGATCTGCGGGACGACGAAGGCGTCAGTGCTGTCGCGGCAGTCATGGTTAGTCAGATTTGCTGCGGCCGTGTCGGGGTATTGAAAGCGCGGCAGGTCGATCGCGCAGTCGGGCGAGTCGTGCAGGCAGAAGGTATCGGGCGCGAAGGCCGCGAGCTGACGGACCGTTTCCGGCGTGTGGTTCGAAGGCAGCAGACTGATGCGCCGCGCGACGAGCGCCGCGCACAGGCTCACCGCGAAGCGGTAGCGGTCGCGGCAGACGTTGAACACGTGGCCGCCCGGCGGCAACGCGGCGGCCACGCGTGCGACGTCGGCGAGAAAGCCGCGCACGGTGACGGGCGCACCATCGCGCCAGGCGATGACCTGGCGGGGCGAAGCGTGAAACAGCAGCGGATGAGTCGGCATAAATCGGTTGATGCGAAAACTTCGGCCAGCAGCGCGGCTGCCGGCCCGTCGTTCAGGGCGTGGCGCGCGCGCGGTACGCCCGCACCGCGTCGAGCATGCGGGCGCGCGGTTCGTGCGGCAGCGCCAGCGCGCGGCAGGCGTGCTCGGCGGCGAACATCGCGCCCACCAGGGGCAGCGCGACGTAGTTGGCGAAGGTGGCCCAGGCGACGATCGGCGCGAACGCGAACATCAGCGTCGACACAGCGGCGATCGCCACGAAAAACAGCGTCCACGCGAGCGTGATGCGGCGCGTGTAGCGCACGATCGCACGCGGCAGCGGACCGCCGCCGCGCATCGTGCGCGCGAACTGCGTGCACAGCGGCTCGCGCCCGGCGGCCAGCGTGCGCCCGAACAGCAGCGCCAGCCCGAGGTTGAAGCTCACGTGTTCGAGATACAGACCCCATTCGAAGTGATAAGCAAGCGGCGTGCGCGCGCTCCACAACGCCCCGACGGTCAGCGCCCAGAGCGGCAGCAGCCAGGCGCGGCGCGGCGATCCGGCGGCGGCGCCCAGCGCGAGCACGAGCGGCGGCAGCAGCGCCATCGCGAGGCCGAGACCCGCTTCGCCGGGCGTGGCCACCGCTCGATGCGCGAGCAACTGGTACGCGATCACGCCCGCCACAGCCAGACCCGCGCGCACGACGCCCAGCGCCGCTTCCCTCGGGGAGCGGGCGCTGTCCGGACGGCGGTCCGGCGAGGGCGCGGCAGGCGCGGCTGGCGCGTCGGTGCGGCGTGACATCGGGTTCCTTATCTTCAAATGGTAGTGGGCGGCGGCTTCGGCGGCGCTATTTTCCATGCCGGAAGCCGTCATAGATATGACAAAAACGGGCCGCAAACAGCCTGCAGGCGGGTGGCAGCCGTATTTTAGGGTGGCGGCGTAGCGCCGTCCGACAAGGCACCGGCAGGTTTGTAACCGTTTGTATGCCTCTGTGCAAGCCGCGACCCCGCTCCGATCGGCGCGCGTCCAATGCCGTGCAAGCGTCTGCGGCGGTCGTGTCCCAAAATTGCGGGCGAGACGGTTCGGAACGTCTGTAACCTTTCGGCGGGCGACACCGTATACGCCCCGATACCCATCGTCTAGAATCCGCGTAACTTTTACCAAACGATCCCTAAATCGGGCAGGCAGAGCGGGGTGAACGCGCCTGCGAGGCAAGCGGCGGCGTGGACGATGTCCCGTCCGGCGCGCCCCCGACGGGACGCAACCGCGGTACGACCGCGACACGATACGCACGCCTATGAACGCTCTCGAACATGAACTGGCCGCGCTCATCGTCGGCGAACTGAATCTCGAAGACGTCTCGCTCGACGACGTCACGGCCGAAACCCCGCTCTATGGCGAAGGCTTCGGGCTCGACTCCATCGACATTCTCGAAATCGCGCTGCTGATCTCGAAGAAGTACGGTTTCGAGCTGCGCTCGGACAACCCGGACAACGAAAAGATCTTCGCGACGCTCGGCGCGCTGGCGGCCTACGTCGACGCGCATCGCGTGCGCTGATCGCACGCGCCACGCGACCGACGAACGACAGGAGAGAGCCGATGCGCGCACTCGTGACCGGCGGCAGCGGAGTGATCGGCCAGGCGATCTGCGACGCCCTGGCCGCGGCGGGGCATGAAGTCTGGGTGCACGCGAACCGTCAGCTCGCGCAGGCCGAGGCCGTGGCGCAGCGCATCGTCGCGGCGGGCGGGCAGGCGCGCGCGATCGCGTTCGACGTCACCGACGCCGACGCCACCGAAGCCGCGCTCGCCCCGCTGATCGACGACGCCAACGGCGGCCCCGTGCAGATCCTCGTCAACAACGCGGGCATCACCGCCGACGCGCCGATGGCCGGCATGTCGCGCCAGCAGTGGCGCAGCGTGATCGACGTGTCGCTCAACGGCTTCTTCAACGTCACGCAGCCGCTTCTGCTGCCGATGATCCGCACGCGCCACGGGCGCATCGTGAACGTCGCGTCGCTCGCGGGCGTGATGGGCAATCGCGGCCAGGTCAACTATTCGGCGGCCAAGGCCGGGCTGATCGGCGCGACCAAGGCGCTCTCGCTCGAAGTGGCGTCGCGCGGCATCACCGTGAATGCGATCGCGCCGGGCGTGATCGAGTCGCCGATGGCCGAGCGCGCGTTCCCCGCCGAGCGCCTCAAGCAGATCGTGCCCGCGCAGCGCGCCGGCAAGCCGGAGGAAGTGGCGGCGATGGTCGCCTATCTGGTCTCCGAAGCCGCCGCCTATGTGACCGGCCAGGTGCTGTCGATCAACGGCGGTCTCGCCTGATCCGGCGCGCCGTCCCAACCACTCCGTTCCCGTTCCATGCAAGCCGACGTTACTTCCACCCCGCCGCGCGCCAGCGCGACGCATCTCGTCCTGATTCCGAGCTACAACCCCGGCATGAAGGTCGATGAGACGGTGCGCGCCGCGCGTGCGCACTGGAATCCCGTGTGGGTGGTCGTCGACGGCAGCACCGACGGCAGCGCCGAACGTCTGCAGGCGATGGCCGCGCAGGACGACGGCCTGCGCGTGATCGTGCTGCCCGTCAATCGCGGCAAGGGCGGCGCGGTGCTCGCGGGCATCGAGGCCGCCGCGGCGCAGGGCTTCACGCACGTGCTCACGATGGACTCCGACGGCCAGCATCCCGCCGACCTGATCCCGCGTTTCATGGCCGCTTCGCAGGCGAATCCCGAGGCGATGGTGCTCGGCCGCCCGAAGTTCGATGCGAGCGCGCCGCAACTGCGCGTGCAGGGCCGCCGCGTGTCGAATCTGCTCGCCGACGTGGAAACGCTGTGGGCGGGCATCGGCGATTCGCTGTATGGATTCCGCGTCTATCCGATCACGCCGCTGCGCACGATCATGACGCGTCTGCCGTGGATGCGCCGTTTCGACTTCGATCCCGAAGCCGCCGTGCGGCTGTGCTGGGCGGGCGTGCGGCCGATCCAGATCGAAGCGCCGGTGCGCTATTTCAAGGCCGACGAAGGCGGCGTCTCGCACTTCAACTATGCGCGCGACAATCTGCTGCTGTCGTGGATGCACCTGCGGCTCGTGGCCGGATTTGGCTTGCGTCTGCCGGGGCTGGTGGCGAAGCGCGTGGTGAGCGGCGGGCGCTGATTTTATTCGGCATGCTGACTAATTGATTCGCGACGGTTTTGCGTTGACCGTGCGTTTCATGCGCGCGCAACTGTGCTGGTCCGCGCGCACGCACTGTCACTTTCCGTGAAGGGCCGCTTGCCTGAGAATCGGCGCACGAGATCATTCGATCGTCGTCCGATAACAACATCAGGAGCACCCCATGAGCCGTCCTCAAGCCGTCCCCACCGTGCAGGTCTCGAACGCGCGCGCCATCGTCACCGAATGGCGCTTCGCGCCCGGCGCCGAAACCGGCTGGCACGTGCACGGTCACGATTACATCGTCGTGCCGCAAACCGATGGCGTGCTGCTGATCGAAACCCGCGACGGTCCGCGCGAGAAACCGCTCGTCGCGGGGCAGAGCTACGCGGGCTTGCAGGGCGTGGAGCACAACGTCGTCAATGCATCGCCGCGCGAAGTGGTGTTCGTCGAAGTCGAGATCAAGTAAGCGTCGATGTCGCGCTTAGTGGCGATGCTCACGCGCGGCGCAATTGCGGCAGCGTCGCCGCAGCATTCGGCGCTGCAACATCCGCTTGACGCGGCGCGAAAGCCAGCGCCTCGCCAATCGCCTCGCCGACCAGAATGATCGCCGGACTGCCGAGCCCGGCGTCGCGCGCGAGCGCCGCGATCGTGCCGAGCGCGCCCGTCACACGGCGCTCGTTCGCGCTGCCCGCCCACTGCACGACGGCGGCGGGTGTGGCGGGCGAGAGCGCCTGCGCGAGCGTCGCGCACAAGCCCTCGATGCGGCTCATGCCCATGTAGATCGCGAGCGTCATGCCGGTGGCCGCGAGCGCGCGCCAGTCGGGCTCGCTGTGATCGCGCAGATGCGCCGTCACGAAGATCACGCCCTGGCAATGATCGCGATGCGTGAGCGAGACGCCGAGTCCCGCCGCCGCCGCGAACGCCGACGAAATCCCGTTCACGATCTGCACCGGAATGCGCGCGCGATCGAGCGCCGCGAGTTCCTCGCCCGCGCGCCCGAACAGCAGCGCGTCGCCGCCTTTCACGCGCACGACATGCGCGCCTTTTTTCGCGTAACGCTGCATCAGGCGCTCGATAAACGCTTGCGGCGTCGAGCGGCAACCGCCGCGCTTGCCGACCTTGATGACGCGCGCCTGCGGAGCGAGCGTGGCGATCTCGGGATTCACGAGGTCGTCGATCAGCACGACGTCCGCGCTCGCGAGCGCCTTCGCCGCTTTCAACGTCAGCAGGTCGAGGTCGCCCGGACCCGCGCTCAATAAAGTGACCTTGCCCATCGTGCCGATGGCGTTACGGTTCGTCATGTCGATCATCTCGATTGCCCAATAAAAAACGGCGTCCGCTCGTCGTTGATGACGAGGGGACGCCGTTGTCCTGAGTTCTGTCCATCCTGCGAGGGCGATGCGTCGCGTGCCAGCATCGCGCGACGCGCCCGGCATCGTTGCCGTTCGTATCGACTCGCACGCGCTGATCACGCAAGTTCCAGACCAGCGCGCGGTGCGCTGCGCGCGCCTGTCTCGTCGATGCCTTTCTGCGCGCATCGCACGCGCCCGAAACCTTATGCGCGGCATCGACAGCGCACTAACGCGAAGCCGGCCCATTCATGGCGACAGCGCACAGCGACTGTGCTGCACGGCACCAAATCTGTGCTCCGCTGCATCACGACGCGTCAGGCCGTTGCGGTGCGCCGCCCGCGAGCGATCACGTGAAAAGCCCGCTGCACGGGGCTTTCGCGCCGCGCGCACGAATTGGCACAGCGCTTGCATAACGATCGTCGACAGGATCAACGGCGATCCGGCTGCGCAGCAGCAGAGCAGTGCAAATCGATTGAATTCAGGGCAACGGCGTCCCCCGAGTCTGGCTTATTGCAAGCTGGCTTCGCGGGACGCCTTTTTATTTGGTGCACAAGCATGACGCAAACTTCGCTCGCAGTGAACGGTCTGAACGTCGTCGTCATTGGCCACGGCATGGTGGGCCATAAATTTCTCGAGAGCGTGCTCGCCGAAAGCGCGAACGTGCGCGTCACGGTGCTCTGCGAGGAGCCGCGTCCGGCCTACGACCGCGTGCATCTCTCCGAATTTTTCGCGGGCAAGAGCGCCGACGATCTCTCGCTCGTCGCGCCGGGCTTCTTCGAACGCGACGACGTGCGCGAACGCGTGCGTCTCGTGCTCGACGCGAAGGCCGTGTCGATCGATCGCGAAGCGCGCACCGTGAGCGTGTCGAACGGCGAAACGCTCGCGTACGACAAGCTCGTGATCGCCACCGGCTCGGTGCCGTTCGTGCCGCCGATCGACGGCAACGATCGGGCGGATTGCTTCGTCTATCGCACGATCGACGATCTCGAAGCGATGCAGGCCCGCGGCGCGAGCGCGACCACCGGCGTGGTGGTGGGCGGCGGCCTGCTCGGTCTCGAATGCGCGAAGGCGTTGCGCGATCTCGGCCTGCAGACGCATGTGGTGGAATTCGCGCCGCGCCTGATGGCCGTGCAGGTCGACGACGACGGCGGCCGCGTGCTGCGCGCGAAGATCGAGGAACTCGGCGTGACGGTGCACACGCAGAAGAACACCACGGCGATCGTCGATGGCGAAAGCGCCGCGAATCGCATGGTGTTCGCCGACGGCACGCACCTCGACACCGACATGATCGTGTTCTCGGCGGGCATCCGTCCGCGCGACGAAATCGCGCGCGCCTGCGGGCTCGACGTGGGTCCGCGCGGCGGCATCGCCATCGACAATGAGTGCCGCACGAGCGATCCGCATATCTACGCGATCGGCGAATGCGCGCTGTGGCAAGGGCAGATTTTCGGCCTCGTCGCGCCTGGTTACGACATGGCGCGCAACGTGGCGAAGACGCTGGCGGGCGAAGCGATGGGTGAAGCGGCGGCGGCGTGCTTCGCGGGCGCGGACATGAGCACCAAGCTCAAACTGATGGGCGTGGATGTGGCGAGCATCGGCGACGCGCACGGCAAGACGCCGGGCAGCCGCGCCTATCGTTTCGCCGACGAACGCCGCCAGGTCTACAAGAAACTCGTGGTGTCCGAATGCGGCACGAAGCTGCTCGGCGCGGTGATGGTCGGCGACGCCAGCGAATACGGCACGCTGCTGCAAATGATGCTCAACGGCATCGCGCTGCCGGAAGCCCCCGAATTCCTGATCCTGCCGCAAGCCGACGGCAGCGCCAAGCCCGCGCTCGGCGTGGAAGCGCTGCCCGACGGCGCGCAGATCTGTTCGTGCAACAACGTCTCGAAGGCGCAGATCTGCGCGGCCGTGCGCGATGGCGCGACCAGCATCGGCGCGATGAAGGCCACGACCTGCGCGGGCGCGTCGTGCGGCGGCTGCGTGCCGCTCGTCACGCAGATCATGAAGTCGGAGATGAAGCGTCAGGGCCTCAGCGTCAACAATCATCTTTGCGAGCACTTCCCGTATTCGCGCCAGGAGCTGTATCACATCGTGCGCGTCGAGCAGATCAAGACCTTCGGCGCGCTGCTCGCGAAGCACGGTCACGGTCTCGGTTGCGATGTCTGCAAGCCCGCGGTGGCCGGCATTCTCGCCTCGTGCTGGAACGAATTCGTGCTCAAAAAGGAGCACGCGAGCCTGCAGGATTCGAACGATTACTACCTCGCCAACATCCAGCGCGACGGCACCTATTCGGTCGTGCCGCGCATGCCGGGCGGCGAGGTCACGCCCGAAGGGCTGATCGCCGTGGGCATGGTGGCGAAGAAGTACGGCCTCTATACGAAGATCACGGGCGGCCAGCGCGTGGACCTGTTCGGCGCGCGTGTCGAACAGTTGCCACTGATCTGGGAAGAACTGATCGACGCGGGCTTCGAATCGGGACACGCCTACGGCAAGGCGCTGCGCACCGTGAAGTCGTGCGTCGGCTCGACGTGGTGCCGCTACGGCGTGGGCGATTCGGTCGGTCTCGCGATCGGCCTCGAGAACCGCTACAAAGGCCTGCGCGCGCCGCACAAGATCAAGTTCGGCGTCTCGGGCTGCACGCGCGAATGCGCGGAAGCGCAGGGCAAGGACGTGGGCGTGATCGCCACGGAAAAGGGCTGGAATCTGTATGTGTGCGGCAACGGCGGCATGAAGCCGCGCCACGCCGAACTGCTCGCCGCCGACCTCGACCGCGACACGCTGATCCGCTACATCGACCGCTTCCTGATGTTCTATGTGCGCACGGCCGACCGCCTGCAACGCACGAGCGTGTGGCGTGACAACCTCGAAGGCGGCCTCGATTATCTGATCGACGTGGTCGTGCACGACAAGCTCGGTCTCGCCGCCGAACTCGAAGCCGAGATGCAGATCGTGGTCGACACCTACGAAGACGAATGGAAGGTCGCCGTGACCGATCCGGCTACGCGCCGCCGCTTCCGTCACTTCGTCAACAGCGATGCGGGCGACGCGAACGTGACCTTCGTCGAAGAACGCGGACAAATCCGTCCGGCCACGCTCGAAGAACGCAAGGGCATGCCGGTGCGTGCGCAGTACGAAGGGCTGGCGGCGATTCCCGTCGTCGCCGAAACGATGTGACGTGGCGGTTTTCGATCAACAAATAACGAGGAATCCGAAATGAATGCCATTCTTCAGCAAGACGAAACCTGGGTGTCGATCTGCCAGCTCGACGACATCGTGCCGAATACCGGCGTGTGTGCGCTCGTGAACGGCGAGCAGGTCGCCGTGTTCCATATCGACGACGGCGCGGCGCGCGTGTTCGCGATCGGCAACTACGATCCGAACTCGAACGCGGCCGTGCTCTCGCGCGGTCTCGTCGGCAGCCTGGGCGAGCGCATCGTGGTGGCGTCGCCGATCTACAAGCATCACTTCGATCTGGAAACCGGCGAGTGTCTCGAAGTGCCAGGCAGCTCGGTGAACGCATTCGCCACGCGCGTGGAAAACGGCCAGGTGTGGATTTCGGCCTGATTTTCACGCAGTTTTTCTGATTCGCCTTTTCACTCACCAAGCCGATCCGAATGCGCATGAGCAGCCCGAAGTCCGCGAAATCCGTCAAGACCGTGTGCCCCTACTGCGGTGTGGGCTGCGGCATGATCCTGCAGGTCGAGGATGGCGCGGTCACGAAAATCGCCGGCGACGCCGAGCATCCGACCAACTTCGGACGGCTCTGCACGAAGGGTTCGTCGGCGCACGTGGCGCTGCGCAATTCGGGGCGTCTCGAACGCGCGTTCGTGCGTCACGCGCGCGACGCGGACCCCGTGCCGCTGCCGATCGCGCAGGCAATCGCCGACACGGCCAGGCGGCTGCGCGCCACGCTCGACGCGCACGGCCCCGACGCGCTCTCGTTCTACGTGTCGGGCCAGATGTCGATCGAGGCGCAGTATCTCGTCAACAAGCTCGCGAAGGGCTATGTCGGCACCAACAACATCGAGTCGAATTCGCGGCTGTGCATGGCGAGCGCGGGTAGCGGCTACAAGCTCTCGCTCGGCGCGGACGGCCCGCCCGGTTCGTATCAGGACTTCGACAAGGCCGATCTGTTCTTCGTGATCGGCGCGAACATGGCGGACTGCCATCCGATCCTGTTCCTGCGCATGATGGACCGCGTGAAGGCGGGCGCGAAGCTGATCGTCGTCGATCCGCGCCGCAACGCGACCGCCGATAAAGCCTCGCTGTTCCTGCAGATCAAGGCGGGCACCGACCTCGCGCTGCTCAACGGCCTGCTGCATCTGCTGCACGAAAACGGCCACACGGATAGCGATTTCATCGCGCAGTACACGCAGGGCTGGGACGAGATGCCCGCGTTTCTCGCCGATTACACGCCCGACAAAGTCGCGGACATCACCGGCATCGCCGCCGACGACATCCGCCGCGCCGCACAGATGATCGGCGCCGCGCCCGAGTTCATGACCTGCTGGACGATGGGCCTGAACCAGAGCACGCACGGCACGTGGAGCACCAACGCGATCTGCAATCTGCATCTGGCGACGGGCAAAATCTGCCGTCCGGGCAGCGGGCCGTTTTCGCTCACGGGCCAGCCGAACGCGATGGGCGGGCGCGAGATGGGCTATATGGGTCCGGGCCTGCCGGGCCAGCGCTCGGTGCTTTCCGAGGAAGATCGCGGCTTCGTCGAGGATGCCTGGTCGCTGCCGCGCGGCACGCTCACGACGAAGCTCGGCGGCGGCACCATCGACATGTTCGAGCGCATGGCAGCGGGCGAGATCAAGGCGTGCTGGATCATCTGCACGAATCCGGTGGCCTCGGTCGCGAACCGCAAGACCGTGGTGGCCGGTTTGCGCGCCGCCGACCTCGTGATCGCGCAGGACGCCTTTCTCGACACCGAAACCAACGCCTACGCCGACGTGCTGCTGCCCGGCGCGCTCTGGGCCGAGGCCGAAGGCGTGATGATCAATTCCGAGCGCAACATGACGCTCATGCAGCAAGCCGTCGAGCCGCCGGGCGAGGCGTTGCCCGACTGGGAGCTGATCGCGCGCGTGGCCTGCGCGATGGGCTATGAAGACGCATTCGGTTACGCGAGCGTGGCGGAGGTTTTCGATGAAATCGTGCGGTTCTCGAATCCGAAGACCGGCTACGATCTGCGCGGCGCGAGCCACGCGAAGCTGCGCGAGACGCCGCTGCAATGGCCGTGCGCGCCCGCCGATGCGCAAGGCGCGCACAACGAGCGCAATCCGCTGCGTTATCTGAACGACGGCGTGAGCCAGACCTTGCGCGAAAACGCCGACGGCACGCGTCCGCGTCTCGCGTTCGCCACGCCGCATGGCAAGGGCGTGTTCTTCGCGCGCCCGCACGTCGCGCCCGCCGAACTGCCCGACGGCACTTTTCCCATCGTATTCAATACGGGGCGATTGCAGCACCAGTGGCACACCATGACCAAGACCGGCAAGGTGGCCATGCTCAACAAGCTCAATCCGGCGCCGTTCGTCGAGATTCATCCCGAGGATGCGAGCGCGCTCGGCATTGCCGCGAAGGATCGCGTGGAAGTGCGTTCGCGGCGCGGCCGCGTCGTGCTGCCCGCCGTCGTCACCGATCGCGTGATGCCCGGCAACTGTTTCGCGCCGATGCACTGGAACGACGTGTTCGGCGACGAACTGTGCGTGAACGCTGTCACCAACGACGCCATCGACGCGATTTCCCAGCAGCCCGAACTCAAGTTTTGCGCGGTCGCACTGACGCGCGTCGAAGCCGAACCGGCGCCCGCGCCCGGCACCGCTGCACCCGACGCCGAACCGACTCCCGAGCGCGCCGCCGCTCCACTGCTCCAGGAAAGCACCATGTCCCGCGAAGTGACTCACGACGGCGCGCGCCTCGACGCGTTTGCGAATCTGTTTGGCCTCGGCGAGCTGGCCGCGCCGGCGCTGAACGAAACGGAGCGGCTCTGGCTGGCGGGTTTCGTCGGCGGCCTGCGTGCATCGCAAGCGCGCGGCGAGGGCGTGCCGTCCTTGCCCGCGCATGCGCCGTTCGCGCCCGCCACGCGTGCGTGGGTCGACGGCACGCTCGCGGGCTTGTTCAGCGGCGGCGCGCCGGCCGAGCTGGAATCGGCACACACTGCGCACGCGCAGAGCGGCCTGCACGCGCTGCAAAGCGACAAGAGCGCGGCCGTGCGCATCGCGCATGCGCGTCCGAAAGTGACGCTGCTCTGGGCGTCTCAAACCGGCAACGTCGAGTCGCTGGTCGAGCGCTACGCGATGCAATTGATGGAGTCGGGCTTCGAGATCCGCGCGACCTGTATGGCCGATTACGCGCCGGAGACGCTGGAGAAAGCGCAGTACGTGTTGCTGATGACCAGCACCTTCGGCGACGGCGACGCGCCCGACAACGGCGAGTCGTTCTGGGCGGCGCTGAAGGCGCTGAAGGCGCTGAAGGCGGATAGCGCGCCGCGCCTCGCGTCGCTGCGTTATGCGGTGCTCGCGCTCGGCGACCGCAATTACGATCAGTTCTGCGGTCACGGCCGCAATCTCGATGCACGTCTGGATGCGCTCGGCGCGCAACGTCTGATGGCGCGCGTGGATTGCGACAGCGAGTATCAGGAAGCCGCCGACGCGTGGCTCGAACGCGTGGTCCAGCGCATCAAGGAAGAGGACGCGGCGCTGCACGCGGTGCCCGCGGGCGGCGCGATTCCCGAGGCGCTGCCCGGCAGCGCGCCGACGAAGGCGCGGCCCGCCGCGTCACGTTTGATCGGCAACGTGCGGTTGAACATGAAGGGCGCGTCGAAGGATACGCGCTACTTCTCGCTCGCGACCGCCGAAGCGGGCCTCGAATACGAAGCGGGCGACGCGCTCGGCGTGTGGCCGACCAACTGCCCGGCGCTCGTCGACGAACTGCTCGATCTCACGCATCTGCACGGCGACGCCTCGGTGGACGTGCCGGGCGCGGGCACGATGCGTCTCGCCGATGCGCTCGCCACGCACTACGAAATCGCGCGTCCGGGTCCCGATGCGCTGGCCTTCGTCGCCGCGCGTGCGAAAGACACGGGACTCGCGGCGATGCTCGGCGAGGAGCGCAAGGGCGACCTCAAGCAGTGGCTCTGGGGCCAGCAGCTCGCCGACGTGTTGCACGAATATCCGGTCGAACTCTCGGCGCCGGAACTGATCGGCATGCTCAAGCGTTTGCAGCCGCGTCTCTATTCGATCTCGTCGAGCCCGAAGGCGCACGCGGGCGAAGTGCATCTGACTGTTTCGGCCGTGCGCTACAACAATGGCCGACGCGAACGCAAGGGCGTGGCGTCCACCTTCCTCGCCGATCGCGTGGCCGAAGGCAGCGTGCCGGTGTTCGTGCAGAAGAGCACGCACTTCCGCCCGCCGCGCCACGGCGATACGCCGATGATCATGGTCGGCCCCGGCACGGGCGTCGCGCCGTTCCGCGCCTTCCTGCACGAACGGCGCGCGCGGGGCGACTCGGGCCGCAACTGGCTGTTCTTCGGCGAACAGCACGCGGCCACCGACTTCTACTACCGCGAAGAACTGGAGCAGATGCACGGCGACGGTTTGCTCAATCGCCTCGATCTGGCGTTCTCGCGCGACCAGCAGGACAAGATCTACGTGCAGGACCGCATGCGCGAGCAGGGTGCGCAGATGTGGGCGTGGCTGCAAGAGGGCGCGCATCTCTATGTTTGTGGCGACGCGAGCCGCATGGCGAAAGACGTGGATGCCGCGTTGAAGTCGGTGGTTGCGCGCCATGGCGGCATGAGCGATGAAGCCGCCAGTGAATATGTTGGACAGATGGCGCGCGAGAAGCGTTATGTGCGGGATGTGTATTGAAGGGGGCGCGCCTGAGCAACGCCGTCGGGGCGCATCGCCCGTGCGCCTGGCCCCCAACTTTGTGGTGCATCAATTCGCCGCCGCCTGGCTTCGTGTGCACCAGATTAGCCCACACGTGATCGTGCGGCCCGATGCCGGGGACATCGTGCCCGAATTCGCAGAGGGCGGTGCATTCGCGGCTGTGGCGCGCAAACATCGCACGCTTCGTCAGCGTGCCGCTCGCACTCGCGCGGTCACACTGCATGGCGGCGCGCGCGCCAGCGCTCAAGCAGGCGGCTCGCACATTCACGCGGCGCCTGCTGGCGACGATGGAGGAAGCGGGCCTGAAGCGCGCAAAAGCCGGTATTTGCGCGCTGCAAACGCGGATTAGCGCGCGCGGTTACGCCAGATTTCGTGACCCGCGCAGATGGCGACGAACACGCCCAGGAGAATAGCGCCCACCGAAGCCGACTGAACGTCGGCATTCGCGGCGCTGTCGTTGCCGAGCGCGCGCAACCAGAGTCCGGCGCCCGCCGCCGTGGCGGCGAGTCCAACGGCCAGGCCGGTCGCGGCCAGCATCGTGCGCTCGCGCGCTTCGTGTAGTGACTTCATCATGTCGATCCCCGACTCACGTACTCAGTAATCACCGAGAGCAAGCAAGTAGCGTGCCCCGTGTGATGACGATACGCCGTCGGAAATCGCACGACATCTGCAAACAAAAATAGCGCCAGCGAAAAACATGCGAAAAACGCATGAAGGGCGAGCGACGCGATTAGCGACGCTCGCTGCCCGTCGCGCGCTTCTGCTGATACATGGAGGTGTCGGCGCGCACCAGCAAGTCGTCGATCGAGCCGTCGAAGTCGCCGCCGCCCGCCGCGTTGCCCACGCTGCAGCGCAGTTCGTAGGGCTTGCGCGCCGTGCGGTTGAACACCTCGAGCTGCGAGCGGATGCGTTCGATGGCGTGCAGCGTGCCCGCTTCGTCGGCGTCGCCGAGCAGGACCGCGAACTCGTCGCCGCCGAGCCGCCCGATCACATCGCCTTCACCCAGTGCGGTCAGCATGATCGTTGCGAACGCAACGAGTGCGCGATCGCCTTCGGCATGACCGTAGGTGTCGTTGATCTGCTTGAAGCCGTTGAGGTCGAGGTAGAGCAGCGAGACCGGCTGCTGCGCGCTGCGGCGCATGCGCAGCGATTGCTCGGCGAGTTGCTTGAAGCCGCGCCGGTTCGAGAGACCCGTAAGCTCGTCGGTGGTCGCGAGCTGCGTGGCGGCGATTTCTTCCTGCGCCATGTCCGCGAGATCGCGCAGCACGATGCGTTCTTCGTCGTCGAATTCGCGTGGCCGGTCGTCGATCAGGCAGAGCGTGCCGATGCGCATCTGATGCCCTGCTGACAGCGGACAACCTGCATAGAAGCGGATGTTCGGCGCACCGGTGACGAGCGGGTTGTCGGCGAAGCGCACGTCCGTTCGCGCGTCGCTGACGAAGAAGAGGTCGTCGCCGAGAATCGCGTGGCCGCAGAACGAGACGTCGCGCGGCGTTTCGGAAACGTCGAGGCCGGGATGCGACTTGAACCATTGACGCCGCGTATCGATGAGCGTGACCGCCGCGATGGGAACGTTGAACAGGCGTCGTGCGAGGCGCGTGATGCGATCGAAGCGTTCCTCGGGCTGGGTGTCGAGTAACTGGAACGACCGCAGAATTTCCACACGCTCGGCTTCGTTTTCCGGTGCAGAAGGTCGAAGCATGGATGAGGGCGAAGTGAAGAAAAGGGAGTTTCGATTCTAACGCCAGGCGTACGCGGGACGCGCGTTATGTGCCGGCGCGATGTTCGCATGATGCGCGGATCGGGTGCAGCGCGGCCTTTCGAAATGACTGCACCACGGCTGCATCCGCAAGCAGGATCGAATGCTGGACGAATCGCTTAAATCGCGTTGTTCGCACCGCTAGGCCGCGGCCGTGGCGCGAAGCGATTCGCAGGTTTCGAACAGCAACGCGCGTGCCCAGCGCCGCGCCGGATCGCGATGCGTGCGTTCATGCCACGCGGCGGTCTTGGTGAAGCCCGGAATTTCCAGCGGCGCGGGCAGCACGGCGAGACCTTCGGCGCGTTGCGCGAGCCGCTGCGGGACCACGGCGATCAGATCGCTTGCGCGCAGGATTTCGGGCAACACGAGAAAACTCGTGACCGAGAGCGCGACGCGGCGCGCGCGGCCATGCTGCGCGAGCGCTTCGTCGGTGACGCCGTGAAAGCTGCCGCCCGTGTACGACACCAGGGCGTGATCGAGCGCGCAGAAACGCGCGAGCGTGATGCGTCCGCGCGCGGCATCGGGATGATCGGCGCGCATCACGCAGACGTAGCGTTCGTCGAACAGACGCCGCGCGTGCAGATCGGCGGGCGTGCTCTCGGGCGTGACGAGCGCCACGTCGACATCGCCGCGCGCGAGTTGCGCATGCAGCGACGGATCCTGCACCGGCACCACGGCGACGCGGATGCCCGGCGCTTCGCGACGCAGCACTGCGAGATACGGCGCGACCACGGCTTGCAGCGCGTAGTCGGTGGCGGCGAGCGTGAGCGTGAAGTCGGCGCTCGCGGGATCGAAGGCTTGCGGCGTGAGCAGCGTTTCCACTTCGCCGAGAATCTGCTTGAGCGGCGCGACGAGTTCGAGCGCGCGCAGCGTCGGCGCGATGCCGCGTTGCGTGCGGATGAAGAGGGGATCGTCGAAGGCTTCGCGCAGGCGCACGAGCATGCCGCTCACGGCGGGCTGCGTGAGCGCGAGACGGCGCGCGGCGCGCGTGACGTTGCGTTCGTCGAGCAGGGCGTCGAGCGCGCGCAGCAGGTTCAGGTCGATTGTCCTGATATCGGCGGGCATGATTTCAGATTGAGGAAGTCATCGGAATGAATGATTTCAGCATAGCGGCTTGCGCGGCTGACGTCCAGTGCGAGGCGTCGGCGGCATCGTTAATCGATGGGTTACGATGAAGGCCCGCCGCCCGTGTTTTCCATCACCAGGAGCCCGTTCGTGCCGTCCGCCGATTTCGCCATCCGTCCCGTCGAGGCCGCCGATCACGCCGAGTGGCTCGCGCTCTGGCAGGCCTATTGCCGCCACTACGAGGTGACGCTCGACGAGCGCGTGAATGCGCGCACGTGGGCGCGTATCGCCGATCCGGCGGAACCGATTCACGCGCTGATCGCGCACGGGGAGGACGGCGAGCCGCTGGGTCTGTGCAACTACGTGCTGCATCCGAACACCTGGAGCGATCAGACGGTCTGCTATCTGGAGGATCTGTACGTGGCGCCGCAGGGACGCAGAAAGGGTGTCGCCACGGCTTTCATCGAACGTCTGCGCGAGATCGGCGAGCGCGAGAACTGGTTTCGCATTTACTGGATCACGAACGACGCGAACGAGGCGGCGCAGGCGGTGTACGACCGGATCGCCTCGCGTAGCGGTCATATCCGCTATGAAATCGCGCTGGCGAAAAAATAAGCATCGCGAACGAATTGCCGAGGCATAAAAAAACGCCCTTGCAGCGTGAGGCTGCAAGGGCGTTTTGCGTGAAACTCACGACGCCCCACGAAGCGCGGGGCGCATGAAATCACTTACTTTGCTGCGGCTGCGAGCGCGTCGTTGAACGTCTTGCTCGGGCGCATGACTTCCGCGAGCTTCGCGAAGTCGGGCTTGTAGTAGCCGCCGATGTCGACCGGCTTGCCCTGAACCGCGGCCAGTTCGGCGACGATCTTCTGCTCGTTTTCGGCCAGTGCCTTCGCGAGCGGCGCGAAGTGAGCAGCGAGTTCCGCGTCGTCCTTCTGCGCGGCCAGTTCTTGCGCCCAGAACAGCGACAGATAGAACTGGCTGCCGCGGTTGTCCAGCTCGCCGGTCTTCGGCGACGGGCCCTTGTTGTTGTCGAGCAGCTTGCCGGTTGCGGCGTCGAGCGTCTTCGCGAGCAGCTTGGCGCGCGCGTTGTTCGTCTTGATGCCGAGGTCTTCCAGCGAGACGGCCAGCGCGAGGAATTCGCCGAGCGAGTCCCAGCGCAGGTGGTCTTCCTGAACCAGCTGCTGCACGTGCTTCGGCGCCGAACCGCCCGCGCCCGTTTCGTACATGCCGCCGCCGGCCATCAGCGGAACGATCGAGAGCATCTTCGCCGACGTGCCCAGTTCCATGATCGGGAACAGGTCGGTCAGGTAGTCGCGCAGGATGTTGCCGGTGACCGAGATCGTGTCCAGGCCGCGGATCACGCGCTCAAGCGTGTAACGCATCGCGCGGACTTGCGACATGATCTGGATGTCGAGGCCGGTCAGGTCGTAATCCTTCAGGTACGTTTCGACCTTCTTGATCACTTCGTTTTCGTGCGGACGATACGGGTCGAGCCAGAACACAGCCGGCGTGTTCGAGTTCTTCGCACGCGTGACGGCGAGCTTGACCCAGTCGCGGATCGGCGCGTCCTTCACGAGGCACATGCGCCAGATGTCGCCTTGCTCGACCGGCTGCGTGAGCGCGTCGAGCACTTCGCCCGTGGCGTTGTCGACGATGCGCGCCGTGCCGTCCTGCGGGATTTCGTAGGTCTTGTCGTGCGAACCGTACTCTTCAGCCTTCTGCGCCATCAGACCGACGTTCGGCACCGTGCCCATGGTCTTCGGGTCGAATGCGCCGTTGGTCTTGCAGAAGTTGATGATTTCCTGGTAGATGCGCGCGAACGTGCTTTCCGGAATCAGGCACTTCGTGTCGGCCGGACGGCCGTCGGCGCCCCACATCTTGCCGCCTGCGCGGATCATTGCGGGCATCGAGGCGTCGACGATCACGTCGTTCGGTGCGTGCAGGTTCGAGATGCCCTTGGCCGAATCGACCATCGCCAGCGCCGGACGGTGCTCGTGGCACGCGTGCATGTCGCGGATGACTTCTTCGCGTTGCGATTCCGGCAGCGCTTCGATCTTCGTGTACAGATCGACGAGACCGTTGTTGACGTTCACGCCCAGTTGTTCGAACAGCTTGGCGTGCTTCGCGAACGCGTCCTTGTAGAACGTGCGCACGGCGTGGCCGAACACGATCGGGTGCGAGACCTTCATCATGGTCGCCTTGACGTGCAGCGAGAGCATGATGCCCGTCTTGCGGGCGTCTTCCATCTGGTCTTCGTAGAAAGCCAGCAGGGCCTTCTTGCTCATGAACATGCTGTCGACGATTTCGCCGGCCTGCAGCGCAACCTTCGGCTTGAGGACGATGGTCTCGCCGCTCTTCGTCACGAGTTCCATGCGCACTTCGCGCGCCTTGTCGGTCGTGATCGACTTTTCGCCGTGGTAGAAGTCGCCATGCTTCATGTGCGCGACGTGCGTGCGCGAAGCCATGCTCCACTCGCCCATGCTGTGCGGGTGCTTCTTCGCGTAGTTCTTGACGGCCAGCGGCGCGCGGCGGTCCGAGTTGCCTTCACGCAGGACCGGATTCACGGCCGAGCCGAGGCACTTCGAATAACGCTTCTGGATCGCCTTTTCTTCGTCGGTCTTCGGATCTTCGGGGAAGTCGGGGATCTTGTAGCCCTTGCCCTGCAGTTCCTTGATCGCGGCGACGAGCTGCGGCACCGATGCGCTGATGTTCGGCAGCTTGATGATGTTGGTTTCCGGCAGTTGCGTCAGACGACCCAGTTCAGCCAGGTTGTCGGGCACGCGCTGGTCTTCCGTGAGGAATTCCGGAAACTCGCCGAGGATACGGCCCGCCACGGAAATATCGCTGGTCTCGACGTTCACGCCGGCCGGCGCAGCGAAGGTGCGGATGATCGGCAGAAACGCGCTGGTGGCGAGCAGCGGCGCTTCATCGGTCAGGGTATAGATGATGGTGGGTTGCTGGGTACTCATCGGCTTCTTGGCGGGTTCTCAAACAGGGTGGTGACACCACCGGCTGCGCGCAGTCGGCGAAACACCTGGATTTTGCCTGATTTTGGAGCGGTCCGGGGGCCAATCGAACAAGGATTTCATATCGTGAAATTGCGTTGCGTGGCGTCCTTTCGTCGCGAAGTCGTCGCGTTTGCCGCCTTCGGGCGGCATCGGCGCTGAAAACGTTATCTCGCCAAATGGCCGTCGCATAAGGGAAATCGGGCTGTTGACCGCCCTCTGGCGACCCTGCGAGCCCTTTTTCGTTTTGGCCCCCGATTCTCTGTCAAGCTGGTAAAGACCCTTGCGAAAAGCCGACCGAATCGATGAGTCTTATAGAAGAATTTTTTTCCGGGACAGATCATTTGCGGCGTCGTTTTCCTGGTCGTTTAGTGGGATATTCGAAGGGTGTTGGTCGTGTTGCGGTGCGGAAAAATTATTGGGGTAGATCGATGGGGCGATTCGACGGCGGTTGTTCGTGAATGCCGAATTGCTCAGGTGGGGCGCGGCGCGAAAGCCGAACTCAACCTCGGCTCCCCTCAAATGCCGCAAAAGGCGAGGGCAGCGGCTGTCCGACCGAACAGGGTCGTCCCGCCCAACACGCATGCCACTGCGGATTTCACCAATGCCTCACGCGACGGCCAATTCACCAATGTCGAATGGTCGGAAGCCGATCTCTCCGACGCGGTTTGGCAGGACGGCCGACGGTGTGCGTCGCGCTCGTCAGGTCGTTGTCGGTAGTCGCGTTTTGTTCCCGATCAGACGGTCGTGGCAGCGTGAGCGGCCTGATTGCCAGCCGATCGTATGCAAACGTCGTACTACACTCGATGCCGGCGGTCTCGCCCGCATGCCGCAAGCGCGGGCCATGGCGATCGGTCGGGAGGTCTGGATGCGAAAAAGCGGCCGCCGCGAGGCGGCGCGCCTGTTTCGTCGCGGCCGCTGAGCAGCACGGGGGCGTCAGGCCGCACGGATAAACCGCGCTTTCACCCGCGATTCAAAAACGCCAGCAAATCCGCGTTGACCTTGTCGGCTTCCGTCGTGCACATGCCGTGCGGCGCGCCTGGATAGATCTTGAGCGTGGCGTCCTTGACGATCTTCGCCGAGAGCTTGCCCGCGTCGTCGATCGGCACGATCTGGTCGTCGTCGCCATGCAGGATCAGCGTGGGCACGTCGAACTTCTTCAGATCCTCGGTGTAATCGACTTCCGAGAATTCGTGCACGCATTCATAAAGCGCGAGGATGCCGCCCCACATGCCTTGTTGCCAGAACGAATCGATCGTGCCTTGCGAGACTTTCGCGCCTTCGCGATTGAAGCCGAAGAACGGCACCGCGAGATCCTTGAAGAATTGCGAGCGGTTGTCGACGACGCCCCTGCGGATGTTGTCGAACACTTCTTTCGGCAGGCCGCCCGGATTCTTCTCGCTCTTGATCATGATCGGCGGCACCGCGCCGATCAGCACCGCGCCTGCCACGCGCTTCGTGCCGTGACGGCCGATGTAATGCGCAACTTCGCCGCCGCCCGTCGAATGGCCGACGAGCGTGGCGTCCTTCACGTCGAGCTTGTCGAGCAGCTCGGCGAGGTCGTCGGCCCAGGTGTCCATGTCGTTGCCCTTGGCGGGCTGGTCCGAGCGGCCGTGGCCGCGCCGATCGTGGGCGATGGTGCGAAAGCCTTTCTGCACGAGAAAGAGCATCTGCGCGTCCCACGCATCGGCGGACAACGGCCAGCCGTGCGAGAAGACGACCGGGCGTCCGCTGCCCCAGTCCTTATAAAAAATCGACGTGCCATCGCGAGTGGTGAACGTGCTCATCTGCGGCTCTCCTGGTTCAAGCAGGGAAGAAAAACAGCGAGAAAGTCACGCCGCAGCCGCGGGGTCTCGCGCGCCGCTTGGCGGCGTGGCGAAGACGGCGACCGGTGACGGAACTCTGCGTGATCAGACGGATGCATACGTGCGCGGCAGACTGGCCCGGACACGCGCACGAGTATAGAGAGGATGCGAAAGCGATGGCGCCATCCTGCGCAATTGACGTCCGCGAGCTGTGCATGTGCACATTCGCGAAACAAACGCGCGAGACGTTTCAGTTCGCGTGATGAAAATGGCGGAAGCGTGACGCAATGAAAGACCTGAATCACGACACTGAATCGCGACACCGAACCCTCACGCGAAAGGCTGCGGATAGCCGTGCGCGGAAAGCCAGTGGCGCACCATGCGCGCCTGCTCCGCATCGAGCGATTTGAGAACCTGTTCGGCGGGCTGTTTGCGCAAGGCTTCGACGATGGGCGCGAGCGGCACGCCTTGCAAATGCCAGACGCCGAGCGGCTGATCCGGCGTGACGACCACCTCGGCTTCGGCGATCAGATCGCCGTCGATCACGGGCGCGCGTTCGATCACGAGCTGGCTGAAATCGGCGCTCGATTGCGAGGGTTCGTCATCGGGCCAGATGCGGCGCGTTTCCCAGAACGGGCGTAAGGCCCAGCGCCGTTCGAGTGCGTAGATGTCACGTCCGGCGCGCGCGAATCGCGTGAACAACTGTTCGATACGTTGCTGATGAAAGCGCAGCGCAAGCGGCGCGCGTTCGGGGCAGCGCAGCAGCGTGTGGATCACGGCGGGCGCCTGCAAGGCCGTGGACAGCGACTGGAAGATGCCGTTGCCCGCGAGCGGATCGACGGCCATGGCCGCGTCGCCGACGCGCAGCCAGTTGCTTGCGGCCGTGCGTCCGCAGAGCGTGGCCGTGCTGCTGCGCGCGTAGAGACGCGCGTCGGTGTCGGTGTCGCCCGCGAAGAAGTCGCCGGCGAGCGGCGCGTGGCGCATGCGCGCGCAAAACGCGAGCAACTCGTCGCGTTGCGGCAGTTCCGCGCTCGCCACGTCGAGCGTCATTTGCCAGTAACAGCGGCCGTCGGGCAGGCGCGCCATCCACGCCCAGCCGTCCTGGAGACTTTCGACGGCGCAAGCCGCGCGACCGGGCTGGCCGTCCCAGCTATTGAGCAGGCTGAGCGTTTGCGGGCCGCGCGTGGCGTCACGCATGAGGGGCGCGAGTCGCCCGCGCGCTTCGACGAGAAAATCGGCGCGCAGCGAAAGCGGGCCGTCGGCGGTATCGATCATCAGATCGTGGCCGCTCGACGACGATTGCAGCGTCCGCACATTCGCTTCGATCACGTCGACGCCTACGCTGCGCAGGTCGTCGCGCAGCGCCCGGTCGAACGCGCGGCGCTCGACGAGAAACTCTGCGTTAAGCGTTTGCAGGGCACCGTTCCAGAGCGTGGTGCGCGTGCAAGGTCCGATCGCGCAGCTGGCGGCGCGATGCAGATTCGCGTGACGCAAGCCTTCGATGACGCGTGCAGACAGCGACTCGACCGCATCGAAACGGCGCCAGTCGCTGACCACCTGCACAACATAGCCGAGCGTGGCGAGTGCGCGCGCGACGGCGGCGCCCGCGGGCCCCGCGCCGAGCACGACGATGCGCGGCGGGCTGGCGCAATCGATGCTCATCGTCATTCAGCCTGCGTGGGCAGGGGCGTCGACGAAAGGCTGCACACTGTCCCCCGTTGTGAGTGAAGCCGCGCGCCATCGTCGTGGATGGCGCACATGAAAAGGCAATCTGGCATGGATGCCGCGATAAGTCCATCCGGGCAAGGACGCATTTTTTCCCGTGGATGCGCGATACATGTGCCGTCGATGCGCGATGCGTATGAACGATCGTGCTCGCACGATTGATGCGTGCTGCTGAATGTTTGCGTCCAATGAAAAACGCATCGCCGCCCGGGGAAAGGCGGCGATGCGTATTCTTCAGACTTCGTGTTGTGTGATACGTCGCGCTTAAAGCGCCAGTTTCAATGCATTCGCACGCGCCACGCCGTGGTTGTCATCAACGGTTGACGACCTGCTTCGGATACGAAAGCGCAAGCGCGCAGCCGATCACCATGCACAGGGCGAAACCATAGAGCCCCGCGCTTTGCGAATGGAACGTATCGCGCAGCCAGCCGATGAAATAGGTGCTGCCGAAGCCGCCCAGATTCGCGATCGAGCATGCAAACGCGATGCCGCCTGCCGCCGCCGAGCCCTTGAGAAACGTCGAGGGCAAAGACCATACGACCGGCATGGCCGCCGCCGCGCCCGCGTTCACGAGCGAGAACAGCAGCACGGTCGACAGCGTGCCGTGCGAGCCGCCCGCCGCGACGGCCAGCGCCACGGCCGAAACGAGGAAGGGCACGACGATATGCCAGCGGCGTTCGCGCAGACGGTCCGAACTCGCGCCGCACCAGAGCGTGGCGATCACGGCGGCGGCGTTGGGCACGGCCATCAGCCAGCCGATCGTGTAGGTGTCTTTCACGCCGGTGTCGCGCAGGATCGTCGGCAGCCAGAAACTCACGGCGTAGAGGCCGAGCAGCACGCACAGATCGATCAGGCCGAGCGCCCACACTTTCGGATCGACGAAGGCTTTGCCGAGCGCGTGACTCTTGCCGCCGGTGGGATCGGCATCGAGATTCGCGCGCAAGGTCTTCTTTTCCTGCGCGTCGAGCCATTTCGCCGATTCGATGTTGTTGGGCAGCCAGCGCAGGATCGCGAGACCGAGCAGCACCGAAGGCAGCGCCTCGATGAAGAACAGCCATTGCCAGCCGCCGAGACCGTGTGCGCCGTCGAAGAAGCGCATGATCCAGCCCGAGATCGGGCTGCCGATCATGCTGGAGAGCGGCAGGCCAACCATGAACAGCGCGACGATGCGCGCGCGCCGTGCATCCGGATACCACTGCGTGAGGTACAGCAGCACGCCGGGCAGGAAGCCCGCTTCGGCCACGCCCAGCAGGAAGCGCACGATGTAGAACTGCATCGGCGTGGTCACGAACATCGTCGCGCCGGACAGAATGCCCCACGTGATCATGATGCGCGCGATCCACAGCTTCGCGCCCACGCGCTGCAGAATCAGGTTGCTCGGCACCTCGAAGAGGATGTAGCCCGCGAAGAACAGGCCGGCGCCGAGACCGTAGATCGTGTCGCTGAACTTGAGCGCGTCGAGCATCTGCAGCTTCGCGAGGCCGATGTTGATCCGGTCCAGGTAGGCCGCGAAATAACACAGACAGAAGATCGTGATGAGGCGGAACGTGACCTTGCGGTATAGCTCGCCGTGTTGGGCGCCGGCAGGTGAAAGTGTGGCGCTGCCGGATTGCACGGTTGACATGGAAGGCTCCCTGGTGGGATGAAGCGGATGGAAGTTAGTCGTCCGATGCGTGCACACATCGAGCGCTCACAGATGACTGTATAGCATGTCAAAATATAAGCGTATACGCTCTAAATATTCTTGCCGATGAAAGCGGATAGGCATTTTCATCAGGCGTGTCGCTGCGAGAATTTCAGCCTGTAAATAAGGTGATTTCGTGCCTTAAAGGTAATCATGTTCGTGCCGGAAGATGGTGCTCGTTCAGCACTAAATTTGTGCGAATACGCTCGAATTAGTAGCGTTGACGCTGGATCGAATCGGGCGCGAATCCTGCGTCTCGCGCGCCTTCTGGAACGTTCGTTCGTTTCCGACCCTGCGTCGGCGCGACGAATGCGCGGATGATCGAACGCAAATGGCGAGAAGGTGCGCGTATCGGGCGTGAATGTCTAAGGTGTACACTACATTTTTTCGCCAACAAGCCGTTTCGGGCCGAACCTTCATGCCGTCTCCCAAGGACTCATACGACTTCCACGATCAGGTGGGCCATCTGCTGCGCCGCGCCTATCAGCGTCACGTTTCGATCTTCCAGGAAGCCATTCCCGATTCCGACCTCACCGCCGCGCAGTTCGTCACGCTGTGCGCCGTGAAGGAAAAGCAGGGCTGCTCGCTCAACGACATCGTCAAGACCACGGCCATCGACCAGGCCACCATTCGCGGCGTGGTCGAGCGCCTGAAGTCGCGCGCGCTCATCGAAGTGCTGCCCGACCCCAACGACGGCCGCAAGCTGCTCGTCCGCGCCACGCCCGCCGGGCTCGCGCTCATCGAGCGCACGGTGCCGTTCGCAAAGCAGGTGACCGAGCGCACCTACGGCGAACTCAATGCGGGCGAGCGCGTGGCGCTGCTGTTTTTGCTGCGCAAGATGATGGAGTCGGACGGCGAATAAGGTTGTAAATAGCGCGCGATAAGCGGGCGCACGATTAACGCGCGCTCACCGCCTCCGCGTGGCGCGCGTCGAGTAACTGGCCCGCCGCGCGCAAGCCTGCGCGGATCGTGTCGGGCGTGAAGGGCGGCGCGTAGAAGCGCACGCCGGTCGCATCGAAAATCGCATTCGCCAGCGCGGCCGGTCCCGGCACCGAGGCCGACTCGCCCGCGCCCATCGGCGGCTCGCCCTGGCGCGGCATCAGCACCACGTCCACGGCGGGCAGTTCGGGGAAGGTCAGGATGGGGTAGCTGCCCCATTCGCGGCTCGCCACCTTGCCATCGGCGAAGCGTACGCGCTCCTTCAGCGAGCGGCTCAGCACCTGAATCACATTGCCGTGAATCTGATGACGCACGCCGTCCGGATTCACCATCGTGCCCGTGTCCTGACCCACGGTGAGACGCTCCACGCGCACCTCGCCGGTCACGCGGTCCACCACGAGATCGACCACCCACGCCGACCACGCCGCGCCGAAGCCCGGGAAGCGGCTATGCACGTAGCGCGCGTAAGCGATGCCGCGTCCGCGTGCGTGGCGCTCGGTGTCGTTCGGCAACGCGGCGCGTGTCACGCGCGCCTTCCAGCCCGCACGTTGCGCAACCGCTTCGAGCAATTCGGCGGCGCGCGCATCCTGGAGATGACGCAGCCGGAAGTCGAGTGGATCGACGCCGGCTTGCGCCGCGAGTTCGTCGGCGAACGCATCGTGCGCGAATGAATTAGGCAGCGCGGAGACGCCGCGAAACCACGACGAGCGCACGAGCGGCGCGAGATCCTCGCAGACAAAGCGGCGGTTCTCGCTCACATACGGCGAGACGGCCGTGCGATCGCCCATTTCGAACACGCGCGGCTGCTCGCCCGGCACGACGCCCGTGAGCAGCGCGGCGAGCAGCGGCGCGTCGTTCGACGGATAGCGCGTGCGAAAGTCGTAGCCCGTCATGCGGCCTTCGCGCGAGACCGTGCCGGTCACTTCGACTACCTGACCCGTACCCTTGGGTTCCCACGCGTGTTCGTCGGCGCGCGTGAGCTGCACGCGCACGGGCGCCTGTACCGCGCGTGAGAGCAGCAGCGCGTCGCCGCAGACGTCGTCGGCGCAATTGCGGCCGTAGCAGCCCGCGGCTTCCATGCGGACGATGTCGATGTCGGCCTCGTCGCGGCCCACGAGCGTCGCGAGGTCGTAGCGCAGCGAGACCGGATTCTGCGTGCCCGACCACACGGTGATGCGCCCCGCGCCCGGCTCGCGATAATCGGCGAGCGCGCACGACGGTCCGATCGAACCGTGCATCTGATACGGCCACACGTAAGTGCGCGTGAGGGTGAGCGCGCCGGGCGCCGTGCGCGCAGCGTCGACATCGCCTTCTTCGAGCAGCGGGCGGCGCGTGGCGGGAGCGGCGAGGATGGCCGCGCCGGGATCGTCGAGCGAGGGCAGCGCGGGCATCGGCTTCCACGTCACGCGCAGCTCGCGCGCCGCGCGGATGGCTTGCTCCTCGCGCTCGCAGACCACGCCGACGAAGTCGCCGCTCACGACCACGGCGCGCAACCCCGGCACATGTGCCACCGATTCGCGATCGACGTGCTCGAGCAGCTTGCCGACGAACGCGCCGCTGTCGAGGCCGTGATAGGGCGGGCGCACGACGCGGCCGTGCAGCATGCCGGGCACGCGCATGTCGTGCACGAAGGTGAGCGCGCCCGTGGCCTTCGCGGGGATGTCCACGCGCGGCGACGACTTGCCGATCACGCGATACGTCGACGGATCCTTGACCGCGACCTTGAGGTCGAGATCGAGCGCGATGCGGCGGCCCGCGACGAGTTGCGCGAAGCTCACGCGGCGCGTGTCGCCCGGCTTGTCCCCGGTGTTGGCGTGATCGGCATCGGCGAAAAAGACTTCGGCGTTGTCGGTCGCGAGGGCGTCGACGGGCGCGCCGAAGTGCTGCGCCGCGAGTTCGAGCAGTGCGAGGCGCGCCTGCGCCGCCGCGCAACGCAGCGGCGTCGCCGAAATCTGGATCGAGGCGCTCGCGATGGTCGGCCCCTGATTCGGCGTGGCGGCGGTATGACCGAGCTGCATCACCACGCGCGCGGCGGGCACGTCGAGTTCCTCGGCGACGATCTGCGCGAGCGAGGTGCGGATGCCCGTGCCGAGATCGACGTGACCGTTGAACGCGAGAATGCGGCCGTCGTCGAGCACGGCGACGAACACTTCCGGCACCTCGGGCACGAACGACGAGAGGCTGCCCGGCTGGCCGGGCGCGGGCTTGACGGGCGGTGCGGGCTGGCGCACGACAGTGAGGCAGCTCGCGCGCGCGAGCAGTTCGGAGCGGTTCACGGCAGAGAGTTCCTGTGGCGGCGCGCGTGACGTCGGGCGGGACTTGCGTTGATCGCGTCTTCGCGCGAGCGCGTGTACGTGACGCTACGTCGCCAAAAAACACACGTCAAACGACGAGCGGCGAATGCACGACCAGCGAGCCGCGTTCAGCGCCGCGCGGCCTCGATCGCGGCAATGGCCTCGTCGAGCGGCATCACGGCCGCGTACTTCTGCTGCATGTCGAAGAGGTTGGCGTTGTGCGGCTCGATCGCGCGGTCGCCCACGCAATCGGAGAGCACGAGCGGGCGGAAGCCATGCGACATCGCATCGACGACGCTCGCGCGCACGCAGCCGCTCGTCACCGCGCCGGCGACCAGCAGCGTCTGCACCGCGCGCTGCGCGAGCCACGGCGCGAGTTGCGTGCCGAAGAACGCCGAGGGCACGGTCTTGCGCACCACGAGTTCGCCGCGCGCGGGCGTCAGCTCGGGCACGATCGCGCTGTTCGGATGGTCCTCGGTGAGCGTGGCCATGCCCGGCACTTTCAGCGAGAACACGTTGTCGTCGCTGCCGTCCGCCGCGTAGACGATGCGGCTGTGCGCGACCGGCCAGCCGTGCTCGCGTGCGAGCGCGAGCGCGGTTTGCGTGCGGGCGATGGCGGGCGCTATATTGCCGCCGCCGAAGGTGTTCGGGTCCGCGAAACCCACCACGAAGTCGATGATGAGCAGGCCGATGTTGCCCTTCACTGGCAGCGGCGTGCCGAAACCTTGCTGGCGATAGACGGCGGCTTCGGCGTGATCGCCGTGATGTGCGTGATCGTTCATGTCAGATGTTCTGCGTATGAATGGGCGCTCAGCGCACGATGCGGCCGTCGCGCACGACGGTGTCGTCGTCGAGCTTGACGGTGCAGTTGCGCAGCGGAATGTCGATATGGCAGGTCGTGGTGCGCGAGCCGCCGCCTTCGTTGTTCGGCCCGAGCGAGAACAGGAAGTTGCCTTCGAACGCGCGCGCGTCCATGCCGATGGTCGCCTCGCGATCGTAGAGGCCGAGCGTCGACCAGCGCGCGCGCGGCTGCAATCCCCAGCCGATGTGCGAGATCGCATAGCCTTCGGGATCGTTGAACGTTTCCATGTAATCGCGCAGCAGCGCGGCGTCGACGCCGCCTTCGATCTTCGTCGCGTAGCCGCCTTCGACGGTCAGCACGATCGGCTCCGTCACGTAGCGCTTTTGCGGCAGCAGGATGTCGCCGCGATCGATCACGATGGTGCCGCGCGCGGTGCGGTCGTCGGGATACGTGAGCGCGAAACCGCTCGGCCAGTGATCCCAGCGGCCCGGTTCGTCGACGAAGCCGTATTCGGCGGTCGGACCGAACTCGCCGAGCGGACACACGAGCGCCGTGCCCGCGGGCGAACTCACGCGCATCTCGCGCGCCGCGCCGATTTTTTTCGCGGCGGCCAGCACGCGCTCGCGATCCTCCAGCGTCGGCACGAGACGCGCGAGCACTTCGGGCGGCTCGACGGCGAGCAGGATTTTCGTGCCCGACTTGAGGATGTCGTGCTGCTCGGGCGAAAAGAGCAGCGTCATCAGATCGAGCACGAGATCGCTTGCCTTGAGCGCCGCGATGGCGGCGTGATTGCCCGTGAGCGGCGTGGTGCCGAGCCATGCGAGCGAGTCGCGGCTGAAGGCTTTTTCGCCGTTCACGGGCGGCAGGTCGAGCCGGTTGACGATCGCGCCCATCGACTGCGTGGCGATCAGCGCGCACGCGAGTGTTTGCGCATGCGTGGCGACGCTCGTGAGGATCGTGACGGTCTGGCCGGCTTCGAGGCGCGAGAGCGTGAGCACTTCTTTCCACGCTTCGATCAGTTGATGGTCGCTGACGGGCATCGTGCGTTCTCCGGTGAGCGTTGCGGTTTAAACAGTAACGGCGGCGGTAACAGATTCGGCTTGCTGCGCGAGCGGTGCGCCGAGAAAGTCGCCGAATGCCGCGTAGAAACCGGCGGCGTTGTCCCACGGAATCATGTGGCCCGCGTCGGGCACGCGCACGTGCTGCAGCGCGGGCGTGGCGCGCTGCAAGTCGGCGACGTCTTCGTCGCGCACCACGTCGCCGCGCCCGGCGGTGATGAGCAGCGCGGGCAGCGTCAGTTGCGCGGCGTCCGCGTGGAAGTCGTCGGTATGGAAGCCCGCGTACGAGGCGAGCACGGCGCGCTCGTCGCAGGTATGCAGCCATTCGGCGCGCAGACGCAATTCTTCGTCGGTCCACGTGGGGCAGAACGCGCGCATGCCTTCGGCGTCGATGCCCTGACGCGCGAGCGCCATCGAATCGACATACCACGGCAGCTTGCCCGGATAGTCGCGACGTCCCGGACCCGAGACCGGCGGATCGACGAGCACTACCGATTCGAGCGCGCCGTTCGCCTGCAACGCGGCACGCGCGGCGATGCGCGCGCCCATCGAATGACCGACCAGCGCATAGCGTTCGAGCCCGAGCGCGGCGGCGAGCGCGACCACGTCGGCGGCTTGCGCATCGAGACCGTAATCGAGCGTGGCCGATGCTTCGGAGAGGCCGCGTCCGCGCACGTCGATCACATAGGTGTCGAACGTCGCGCCGAACACCTCGCCGACGAAGCCCCACGTGATGGCCGGACTCGTGATGCCGGGAATGACGATGACCGCGGGCCGCGCGGCGCGTTCGCCTTGCGCGCCGCCGTAGCGCAGATAGTGCTGGCGGATGCCGTTCGCGTGAACGTTCGCGCCGTAGAGAAACGTGCTGGACATGAGGGCTCCGGTTGCGTTACTGCGTGACTACGTGACGGATCGATAAAAGACGGCCGCTCAATACGCGCCCGAAAGCAGCGCGCCCGCGCCCGGTACGATGGGTTCGAGATCGAGTTCGCGCAGCATCGCGTAGGTGGTGGCGATGGCGGCGGTGATCACGGGCTTGCCGGTCATCGCTTCGACTTTCGCGACGGCGGCCAGCGACGGCATCTGCACGCAGGCGGACAACACGATCGCATCGGCATCGGCGTAATCGAGCGTCTTGACGATCTCGGGCAGGCGCGCCGGATCGTGACGGCCGACTTCGAGGTTGTCGGGGATTTCGAGCGCGCGCCAGTCGAGCACTTCGTAGCCTTCGTGCCGGATGTAATCGACCACGAGTTCCGTGAGCGGCTTCATGTACGGCGCGACCACCACGATGCGTTTCGCACCGATCACCTTGAGCGCGTCGACGAGCGCGCCCGCGCTCGTGAGCACCGGCGCGGCCGCGCCGTTCTCCGCCGTGTGCTTCGTGAGACGCGCCTGCGAAACGCGGTGATAGCCGCGGCCCATCGCCATGATCGCGACGAGGCACGCATAACCGAGCACGTCGACGCGCGCATCGGAAAGCTCGACGGCGCAGCGGTCCGACTCCGCATCCATCGCGGCCAGCTCTTCCTTGACGACCTTCTTCATGCGCATGCGGCTCGAATGGAACGTGAAGCGCTCGGGGCGGATCGCTTCGCGCAGACGCAGCATCGCCGGAATCTCGGTTTCCATCGTGGTGTTCGAGCTCGGCACGATCTGGCCGATGCGGTAGGTCTTGCTCATGACGCTCACTCCATTGCAGTTGGGCGGCGACGAAACCCGGCGGGCGCAGGCGTCGTCGAAATCTTGGCAAAGTCTAGTGTGTACGTTTTAAATGTGCAACGTGGAAAATTAATCGTTCACGTGCATTGCTTCATATATAGCGATTGAATGCTGTTTCAGTCCGCGATACGGCCAGGGAAAGTTTCCGCTTGCCGATTTATTTTCTAATGTGTACGCTACATTTCACCTCGGCAGACCTCGAACTCAACCCGACCCGGCGGCGCGTTTGCCGCGTGGGCGCACGACCTGGAGAAATCATGAGCAAACCCCGTATCGCCATCATCGGCGCAGGCCTGGGCGGCGTGGCAGCCGCCGCGCTGATGCAGCGCCGCGGCCACGACGTCCGCCTTTACGAGCAGGCACCCGCGTTTTCGCGTCTCGGCGCGGGCATCCACCTCGGGCCGAACGTCATGAAGATCATGCGTCGCATCGGCTGCGAGGACGCGCTCAACGTCATGGGCTCGCACCCCGACTACTGGTACAGCCGCGACTCGAAAACGGCCGAAGCGATTTCGCAGATTCCGCTCGGCGACTACGCGCTCAAGACCTATGGCGCGAGCTACCTGACCGTGCATCGCGGCGACTTCCACAAGCTGATGACCGACGCCGTCGCGCCGGGCACGATCGCGTTCGGCAAGTGCCTGAGCGCGGTGGAGGATACGGGCAGCGAAGTGCGCCTGACGTTCGCCGACGGCAGCGTGGAAACCGCCGACATCGTGATCGGCGCGGACGGCGTGAACTCGAAGATCCGCGAGCATCTGCTGGGCGCGGAACCGCCGCGTTATACGGGTTATGTCGCGCATCGCGCGGTGTTTTCCGCGTCGCTGCTCGGCAATCGCGCGTACGACATGTGCGTGAAGTGGTGGTCGGAAGACCGTCACATGATGGTTTATTACGTGACCGAGAAGCGCGACGAGTACTACTACGTCACGGGCGTGCCGCAAGCCGAATGGCCCACGGGCGTTTCGATGATGGAAAGCAGCCGCGAGGAAATGCGCGAGGCGTTCGACGGTTATCACCCGGACGTGCTGAACTTGATCGACGTGTCGCCGTCGATCACCAAGTGGCCGCTGCTCGAACGCGATCCGCTGCCGCTCTGGAGCCGTGGCCGTCTCGTGCTGCTCGGCGATGCCTGCCATCCGATGAAGCCGCATATGGCGCAAGGCGCGGCGATGGCGATCGAGGACGCGGCCATGCTCACGCGCTGCCTCGACGAAGTGGGCACGACCGATTACGCGGGCGCGTTCGCGCTGTACGAGGCGAACCGGGCCGAGCGCGCGTCGAAGGTGCAACTCGTCTCGCACAACAATACGTGGCTGCGCACGAACGAAGATCCGGCGTGGGTGTTCGCGTACGACGTGTTCAACACGCCGCTCGTTGCGCCGCAGGCGAAGCGCACGCCGAGCGCCAGCGAGGCCGCCACGGCATAGCGTGCATCGCGCGCGTGCGCGCCGAATTTCGGCGGGTTATAACGTCTTGTGCGCGCGTTCGTCGAACGCCGCGCAGGGCGGTGGAGCGGGTTGTAGCCAGTCATGCCCTGTGCCACGCAGCCCGTGCTCACCTTAAATTCGAGTCAGTTCATGTTGCATTCCGCTTCCTTCGCGGGGCCGCTCACGCTCGGCGTGAACGGCACGACGCGCACCATCGAGGGCGCTACGCCCGACACGCCGCTGCTCTACATCCTGCGCAACGACTGCGAACTCAACGGCCCGAAGTACGGCTGCGGGCTGGGACAATGCGGCGCGTGCACGGTGCTCGTCGACGGCCAGCCGACGCGTTCGTGCGTGGTGCCGGTGGCGGCAGCGCGCGAGCGTGAAGTGACGACGCTTGAAGGACTCGGCACGCTCGACGCACTGCATCCGGTGCAGCGGGCGTTTATCGACGAACAGGCCGCGCAGTGCGGCTATTGCCTCAACGGCATGATCATGAGCGCGACCGCGCTCCTCGCGCGCAATCCGTCGCCCGATGAAGACGCGATACGCGACGCGCTGCGCTTCAATCTGTGCCGCTGCGGCACGCATCTGGAGATCGTGCGTGCCGTGAAGCGCGCGGCGCTGTATCTGCGGCAGGCGGATAAGATAGAACACGATCCGGAACACGAGCAGGGAAGCGAAGCGCAATGAGCGAGGACGATCCGCAAGGGCTGGCCTTGCGCGCCGATGCGGCGTTGATGGCGATGAACACGGACGCGAGCGCGCAGGAATCGGGCACGCTGCGTCGCGCGGATTACGCGTGGCCCGCGCAAGGTCGCGATGCCGATGCGCAACTGGCCGTCGAAGCGCGTCTCGCCGCTGATGGCACGATGACGAAGTGGCATTACCGCGCGCGTCTCGACGCGCAGGCCGAAGCTGAAGCCGTGCGGGCGGAAAGCGCGGCGCTGCCGCCGTTGCTGTATCGCCATGTGCAGGCCAGCATCGCCGTGGACGATCCCGCGTGCGCGATTCCCTCGCAGGCGCATGCGTTCGCGCGCGAATCGTTTATCGACGAAATCGCGCACGACGCGCAACGCGATGCAGTCGCGTTGCGTCTCGATCATCTCGACGCGAACCGCGACGCCGGTGCGCGCGAAGTCATTCGCATGGTCAGCGAGCGCGCGGCGTGGGGCGCGCCAGTGGCCGCGGCGGCTCAACCCGACTCGCCGTGGGTGCGCGGGCGCGGCTTTGCCTTCGATGGCGAACGTGCCGACGATCACGCACCGCCTTCAACGCCTGCGCTCGATTACGCGGATAAGAGCACGTCGGCGCAACCAGTGAAATCGGTGAAACAGGCGGCAAGCTGGTCCGCATGGGTCGTCGATCTCGACGTCAATCGCGCAACCGGCGATATCGCCGTGCGCCGCGTCGTAGCCGGTCAAGGCGCGGGCACGCCGGATCAGACTGCGCTTACCGGCATGCCCGCCTGGCAGATCGAGGAGGCCATCGCGCGCGCAACCGGCGTGCGTCGCCTCGCTCGCGCCACGCACGACGAAACCGGCTCGTCAGAAGGCAATCCGACTTCGGTTTCGCACGACCTGATCGATTCACCAATCGATTCGGAATCCGGATTAATTCAGCGTCGCAACGATCAAGACGAAAATCGTATCGATCAGATGAGCGCGCCCGCGGCCGCCGCCATCGCCAATGCGCTCTATGACGCCACGGGCGTGCGCTTTCGCGCGCCGCCGTTCGATCCCGACACGCTGCGTCGCGCGTTTGCGGCGGCGGGTCCGGCCGTGGCGCTCGATGCGCCCGCCGCGCAACGCCGTCCCTCGCGCTGGAAGCGCTGGCTCGCGGGCGGCGGCATCGGCGGCGTGGCGGGCGGGCTGATCGGCCTCGCGTGCTCAATGCTGCCCGGTCCTGCGTCCATCGCGCCCTTGCCCGCAGGCGCGAACGCCGACGCCTCGGCATGGAGCGCCGCGATGCTCGAACGCGGGCGGCAGATCGCCATCGCGGGCGATTGCGCCGTGTGCCACACGGCGCCCGGCGGCGCGACCAACGCGGGCGGCTTCGCGCTGGAGACGCCGTTCGGCACCGTCTGGTCGACCAACATCACGCCGGATCGCGAGACCGGCATCGGCGCGTGGACTTACGAAGCGTTCGCGCGCGCGATGCGTCAGGGCATTGCGCGCGACGGCCGTCATCTGTATCCCGCGTTTCCGTACACGTCGTTCGCGCGCATGAGCGACGCCGACATGATGTCGCTCTACGCGTGGCTCATGTCGCAACCGGCCGTGAAGCAGGCCGCGCCCGAAACGAAGCTGCCGTTCCCGATGAATCAGCGCCGCCTCGTGGCGGGCTGGAACTGGCTCTTCCACGACGACGCGCAGTACGCGCCCGATCCGCAACGCTCGGCGCTCTGGAATCGCGGCAAATATCTCGTCGACGGCGCGGGCCATTGCGGCGCGTGCCACACGCCGCGCAACGCGCTCGGCGCGGAAAAGGGCGGTTTCGCGTATCTCGCGGGCGGCAGCGCGGAAGGCTGGGCCGCGCCGTCGCTCGTGGCCGCGCACGCGGGCACGAACAGCAAGGCCGGCAAAAGCGGCGCGCCCGTGCCGTGGACCGAAGACGCGCTGTTCGCCTATCTGCGCACGGGTTTTTCGCCGGAGCACGGCGTGGCGGCGGGGCCGATGGCGCCCGTCGTCGCGGGGCTCGCCGATTTGCCGGAATCGGACGTGCGCGCCATCGCGCATTACATCGCGTCGCTGTCGCCGCCGGTCGAAGCGGCCGCCGCCGCGCAGGCCGCCGCTGCACGCGCCTCAGGCGCGAATGCCGATGCGCTCACCACGCTCGGTTTCCAGAACGGCCAGCGCATGTTCGAAGCGGCGTGCGCGGTGTGCCACGCGGCCTCGGGCGGCGTGGGCCACTTCGGCGTGCGTCCGCTGATGGGCCTCAATACGAGCGTGAGCCACGCCAGCCCCGACAATCTGCTGCACGTGCTGATGAATGGCATCGAGCAGCCCGCGACCGAAGGGCTCGGCTACATGCCCGGTTTCAAGGACAGTTTCGACGATCGCCAGATGGCCGAACTCGCGAGCTATATCCGCGCGCGTTATGCGCCGGACGAACCCGCGTGGCGCGATCTGGAAAGCGCGTCGGCGCGCGTGCGCGCACAGACGCATTGAGCGGCGCGATCGTCAACGCGCGCAGTATCCCGTGACGGAGGCAGACGTGAGCATGCAGGACGCGGATCGCGAAGTGCTGGAAACGGCGGCGCGCTGGCTGGCGGCGGGCCGCACGGCGTGGCTCTACACGGTGGTGCGCACGTGGGGTTCGTCGCCGCGTCCGCTCGGCTCGCTGATGGCTTTGCGCGACGACGGCCACCTCGTCGGCTCGGTGTCGGGCGGCTGCATCGAGGACGATCTCGTCGAGCGTCTGCGTGCGCAAGGGCCGCCGCGCGCGCGTGCATCGACGCTCGAATATGGACTGAGCGCCGACGAAGCGCATCGCTTCGGCTTGCCTTGCGGCGGTACGATGCGCCTCGCGTGCGAAACGCTTGGCGCGCACAGCCGGCTCGATGCGCTGCTCGCGGCGTTGCGCGAAGGGCAGTTGATGCGCCGCACGCTCGACATGCGCAGCGGCGCGGTGACGCTCGTGCGCGTGCAGTCAAGTACACAAGCGGACGCATTCAGCTTCGACGGCGAGCGCCTGACCACGATGCACGGGCCGTCGTGGCGCCTGTTGCTGATCGGGGCGGGCCAGTTGAGCGAGTACGTGGCGACGATGGCGCTGCCGCTCGGCTATGCGGTGACGGTCTGCGATCCGCGCGAATCGTATCTCGACGACTGGCGCGTGGCCGGCGTCGCGCGCGTGCGCACGATGCCCGACGACACCGTGCTCGCGATGCGCCCCGACGCGCGCATGGCCGTGATCGCGCTCACGCACGATCCCAAGCTCGACGACCTCGCGCTGATGGAAGCGTTGATGACGCCCGCGTTCTACGTCGGTGCGATCGGTTCGCGGCGCAACAGCGCGGCGCGCCGCGAGCGCCTGCAACTGTTCGGCGTGACGCAAGCGGCGCTCGACACGCTGCACGCGCCGGTCGGTTTGTATCTCGGCGGCAGCACGCCGCCCGAGATCGCGCTGTCGATCGTCGCCGATCTCACGGCGCGTCGGCATCGCGTGCCGGTCGATCGGCTGGCGGATGTGGAGGCGGGCAAGGCGCTGGTTTGAACGGTGCGCGAACGTTTTCGAGCGTAGTCGCGTGCCGTCACTGGCACGGCGTTACGCGCCCTTTGTCTTCGCGTTCTTCTTCAAATGCGCGCGGTTGTATTCGATGGCGGCGCGCACGAGCCGCTTGAGCGCGCGGGCGTCGACCTTGTCGCCTTCGGCATAGTCGATGGCGCGCCGCGCGTTGCCTTCGAGTCCCGCATTGAACAGGCCGTCCGGATCGGCGAGGCCCGCGCCGTGCGCGAACGTCACCTTCACCTTGCCCTTGTGCGCGTTCGCGACCGCGATGAGTCCGTCGCACGACCAGGTCGGGCTGCCCATCCATTTCCATTCTTCGACGATGGCGGCGTCGGCGCCGCGCATGCACGCGCGCACGGCGGCGAGCGTGGCGCCGCGCCAGTCGTCGATGCCGGCGATCAGTTCGTCGATGCGGGCGGAGGGGTTCGTCGGCGTGGTGGTCATCGCGTGCGATCCTCGGGCGGATGGAGGTGCCAGTATGCCGCGAAACGCGTTAGCGCTTGCGCCGGGTTTTACGGCGCGGCGCAACATACGTGGCCGCCGCGACGGTCGAGGCGGCCGTCAGCAGAATCAGGCTGCCCGCGATGAACGGCGCGAGCTGCGCGTGCACGGCGTCGGGCATCGGCGGCCCGGCGAGTCGTTCGACGCCATAGAGCACGGTCGGAATTTCCCACAGTAGAAACAGCGCGAGGCAATGCACGGCATAGGCCTTGAGCGGCGCGCGGCTCATCAGATAGAGCGAGAACGTGGCGAGCACGATCACGGTCGTGTCGCCCCAATGATGCAGCCGATACCAGTCGGGCAGCCAGTCGATCGCGCCGACGACGCGCAGGCCGAGCAGCCACGTCACGGTGTTGCCCGAAGCGAGGGCGAGGGCGGTTAGAAGCGGGGCCTTCATCGGGCGAATGCGCGAGTGCGGAAATACGAAAAGGCGACGATGTTAGCGGTTCGGTGCGCTCGCCGCCAGCGTAGTCGGCATCGCAACGCAGATAAAGTTGTTAATGCAACTAACGAAGTGAATGAGCTTAAATAAACGCACCTAACGCTACGTTCGATGCGCTCGCCCATCCGTATCAGCGAAGATTGGGTGGATTGGATATTAATCTGGATGCCGAAATAAATTAGATGATCGATGCGTTTGTTATGTCCTTGTAACCTGGCACTGTCCTGGCGTCGTTCAAGCGATTCGCTTCACGCGCTCAAGTTTTCCGCGAACGTGCCGTAGAGCACGGCGTAGCGGCGCGCGGGCTGAAGGATGGCGAGCGTGAAAGCGGCGAGTCCAGCAGCGCCGCGCGCAGCCCGTTCTCGAACCCGATCCACCATGACGTCACGCCTGAAATTCACGGTTTCCCTCGTTCTGATGGCTTTCGTTTGTCTTGCGACGCTGGCGCGCGCCGCGTTGCCGACCTACGACCCGGACGTCGAGCCCGCCGCGCCGCTCAATGAAAAGATCCTGCGCGTGCCCGTGCAGGCTTCGCCGCGCGTCAATCTCGAAGTGACCGTGTATATGCCCGCGCAGGGCGGCCCGTTTCCGCTCGCGCTCGTCAATCACGGCGCGTCCGACGATCCGCCGAATGCGCCGCGCGTCGCCGATCAGTTCATCCCGTGGTACTTCCTGTCGCGCGGCTACGCCGTCGCCATGCCGATGATGCGCGGCTTCGCGCAATCGGGCGGCCATATGACGCCGCACGGCTGCAACGTGCTCGCCATCGGCGCGGATGCCGCGAGCGATATCCGCAAGGTGCTCGACGTCGTGAAGACGCTGCCGGGCGTGGACGCCACGCGCATCGTCGTCGCGGGCAAGAGCATGGGAGGCTGGAACACGCTGGTGTTCGGCGCGGCGAATCCGCCTGACGTGAAAGGGTTGCTCAATTTCGCGGGCGGCGTGAAGGAGAGCGATTGCAGCCAGCCGGACGCGAGCCTGATCGCGAGTGCCGCCGAACTCGGCGCGCGCACGCGGCTGCCGTCGATCTGGTTTTACGGCGACAACGACCAGATCTTTTCGAGCGCGACGTGGCACGGCATGTTCAGCCGCTACACGGCGGCGGGCGCGCACGCCGAACTCGTCGATTACGGCGCGTTCCAGAAAGACGCGCACGCGATGACGGCCTCGGGCGCGGGCCTGCCGCTGTGGGTCGAAAAAGCCGATGCGTTTCTCGCGGGCATCGGTCTGCCGGGCCGCGAAGTCGCCCCTGAATATTTGCCGCGCGCGGCGCCGCGGCCGAGCGGTTACGCCTCGCTCGACGACCTGGCGGCCGTGCCGTTCCTGAGCGCGCAGCAGAAGGCGAAGATCTATGCGGGGTTTCTGGCGGCGCCGCTGCCGCGTGCGCTGGCGATCGGCAGCACGGATGCGATCTGGGCGTCGGGCGGTTTCGATCCGGCGCGCACGGCTCTCGCGCGCTGCTGGCAGACCTCGCAGTACTGCCAGATCTATGCGATCGACAAGACCGTGGTCTGGCCGCGCCAGCCGGATGCGCCGCCGCGCACGCAGTTCGCCGCGTTGCAGAACGTGAATGCGGTGCCGTTTTTGCAGCCGCCCGGGCGGCGCGCGTATGAGCAGTATCTGGCGACGGTCCGTCCGCGTGCGTTCGCGATTGCGCCGGACGGCGCGTGGGGCGCGGCCTCGGGCGTCGATGCGATCAGCGAAGCGCTGGTGCGATGCGGCAACGCCCACGAAGGCTGCCGGATCTATTCGGTCGATGGCGACGTGGTCTGGGCGGGAAAGTGATCGTCGCGTCAAAGTGCAACTAACTGCCAGTCCCGTCCCGCACCACCGAATCGGGCGCGCGTGGCGCGGTTATGTTCCACGCGTCGTTTTTGATCTTGTTATTCAGGGTGGAATCGGCGAGAGCTTACTGCGGCAATGCGTCTCTGGAGTGCTTTTGCAGGCGGACTATATTGATTTTTATATCGTCTGGATTGTTTCACGCACCGTCATGGCCAGGAAATTCCCGCTGCATCCCTCGCATCCCGAGCGCGTCTGCTGGGGTTGCGACCGCTATTGCCCCGCTGCGTCGCTCAGTTGCGGCAACGGCTCCAGCCGCACCCAGCATCCCGTCGAATTGCTCGGCGACGACTGGCTCGAATACGGCGATTGGGGCTTTGATACGTCGGACGAGTCGCCTGCAAGTCCATCCACCTTCGAAGCCGCCGCTTCGCGCTGAATCTCAATCTCCCACGCTGGCTGTTTGCGCGCGATTTCACGCGCCTGCGCTCAATGCGAATGCCGGTGATGCACGTCGGGGAAATGCGCGTGCGTATGCGTGAGCGGCAGATGCCGGTGCGCGTGCGTATGCGGCTCGGTGCCGTCCCAGTCGAAATCGTGATCGTGCTGATGATGCGCGTCGTGACGATGCCGATGCGTGTGATCGAGCATGTCGTGCGTGTGTTCGTGCTCGTGGCGCTCGCGCACGTGCAGCCAGACGCCGAACGCCATCAGCGCGAGCGCGAGCCAGAACGTGACGGCGGGGCGCTCGGGCCAGATGCCCAGCGAGAGCGCGACGCCGAACAGCGGCGCCACCGAAAAATACGCGCCGGTGCGCGCCGAGCCGAGATCGCGCAGCGCCACCACGAACAGCACGAGACTCACGCCGTAGCCCGCGAAACCCACGGCCATCGCGCCCGCGACGCGCGCGGCGTCGGGCCAGTGCGCGCCGAGCCAGAACGCCACGCCCAGATTCACCGGACCCGCCACGAGGCCCTTGATGCACGCGATCGTCATGGCGTCGTTGGCGGAGACCTTGCGCGTCAGATTGTTGTCGATGGCCCAGCACAGGCAGGCCGCCGCCACGAACAGCGCGCCGGGCGCGACGCCCGGCGAACCCGCTGCATGCGCGCCCGATCCGGTCCACGACAGCAGCACGCCGCCCGCGACGATGGCGGCCATGCCGAGCGCGATCGGCGTATCGAAATTTTCGCGAAAGCACAGCCAGGCGATCAACGCCGTGAGCACGCCTTCGAGATTGAGCAGCAGCGAACTCGTGGCGGCAGGCGTGCTGACGAGCCCGAGCATCAGCAACGCGGGCCCGGCGACGCCGCCCGCGGCGATTGCGCCCGCGAGCCACGGCAGTTCGGCGAGGCGCAGCGGGGCGTGGTCGGGCGGGGCGTCGGCGGTCCGGCTCAGTCGACTCAAGCGGCGCACCAGCATCGCAACGGCGAGACCCGCGCCGCTGCCGAGATAGAAGAGGCCCGCCACCATGAACGGCGGCATGGCGCCGAGCAGCGCCTTGGCGAGCGGCGTGGCGGCGCCGAACAGCGCGGCGGCGAACAGCGCCGTGGCAATGGCGCGATGATGCGGTTTCATGGTCGGGCGAAGGTCGGGACGAGCGGTGCCGGGCGTGTTCGTCCCGCTGAATGTGCGCGGTGGGAGGGGAATTATCGCGCGATTTGCGGGGCGTTGCGTATCGTGGGGGCTTCAAGTCTCACGAATGCACCATGCGGGAATATCGCGAAACGCGCGTCCGCGATGAGCGGCGACAAGCTTCGATAACCCGCGATAAACCTCGCACGGCATACCCGCACACTCACCCGAACAGCGCCTCGCGTCCCGCGGGCGAACCGAAAATCGCGTCGGCGTCGTGACCCGCGCCCGCGATTTCGTGCGTGGTATGCGTACTCGCGTGCGGATGCCGCGCGCGCATGTACTGCGCCCAGGCGCGGCCGCGCGCGAGACGATGTGCGCCTTGCGTCATCGCTTCGCACGAACGGTCGAGCGCCGGATGCGCGGGATCGCAATCGCGTTCGCCGAGCAGCAAGATCACATGACGGCGCGCGTACTGCGCTTCGAGCACGCGCGGATCGAGCGTCGCCGTGTCGTTTGTCTGCATCGCGCGCGCGTACGGCGGCAACGCGTCGAGCCCGTATTTCCAGCGATTGAAACCAGGACAGCGCGCCGCGTCGAACGGCGCGAATCCGCCCGCGCCATCGGGGCGCTGCGCATCGAAATACACATACGACGACGGATTCGCGATCACATAACGCAGCGCCACGCCGCGCGCGGCGAGCGCCGCTTCGCCGGCCGCGAGCACCGCGTAACGCTGCACGACCTGCGCGCCGCCCGAATGCCCGGCGATCACGACTTCGCGCAGCACCGGAAAGCGCACCGTGTCGGCGAGCGCGGCCAGCAGCGCATCGACGACATCGAAGGAACTGAGCGGCGCGGGACCGTGCGCGTCGTCGCCGCCCATCCAGTTGGTCCAGTCCCAGCGCAGCGTGGAGGGCGGCAGGCGATGCGCGTCGATGTCGGCGTCGGCGAGAAACTGCGGGACGAGCAGCAGCGTGTCCTGCGCGGCGCGATTGCCCGCGGCGTGGGCGCCGTCGCGCGCGCGTTGCGCGAGCGCGAAGTAGGCGTCGGCGTTGCGCAGCCGGCCGTGCAGCAGGATCACGGCGCGCGTGGCGTCGTTGCGCGGCGCGTTCCAGCCGCTCGACGTGTAGAGCGGAACCGTGCCGCGTCCGCGCGCGGTATCGACGGCGAATCGCTGCGGCGCGACTGCGGCGACGGGCCGTTCGTTGGGCGCGCGTTCGTCGTGGACGCTGTCCTGCGCGCTATTTTGGGCGCGGTCGTCGGCGTGACGATGAGGCGTGGTCGACGAGGTCATGCTGCGGGGCTCCGTGGCGAGGCGAGGCGGCGGTCGTCGGCGTCGCGGTGGCCGCGTCGCGTCGCAGCCACCAGCACGAGCGAGAACAGCCCCGCGAAAATCAGATAGAACGCGGGCGTGAGGCTCGAACCCGTGAGGCGCGTGAATCCGGTGATCGTGAACGGCGCGAGTCCGCCGAACAGCGTCACCGCGACGTTGTACGAGAGCGCGACGCCCGACGAGCGGCTGCGCACCGGAAAGAGCGTCGCGAGCATGCCGGGATGGCCCGCCGACATCGCCGCGAGAAAGACCGTGGCGATCACCTGCGCGACGAACAGCCGTTCGGCCGAAGGCGCGGCGACCACGTAGACGAACAGCGGATACGCGCAGGCCATCCACGCGATCGTCACCGGATAGAACAGCCGGTACGCGCCGTAGCGGTCCATCAGGCGGCCCGCGAGCGGAAACAGGAACAGGTTCAGCACGCCGCAGAAGAACGCGCCGCGCAGCGCGACCGCGAGCGGCAGGTGCAACTGGCGCTCGACGTAGACCGCCATGTACGAGTGCCACACGTAGTTGGTCGCGGCGCCCACGGCGATCACGCCCATCGCGCAGAGCGCGGCGCGGCCGTTGTCGCGGAAGAACTGGCGCAGTGAAACGCGCGGCGGCTTGCCTTCGTGCGCCCGCAGTTCGACGAATTCCGGCGATTCGGCCACGCGATGGCGGATATAGAAGCCGATCGGGCCCGCGAGCGCACCGCAGAGAAACGGCACGCGCCAGCCCCACGCGACGAGTTGCGCGTGCGTGAGCTGCGTCGTCAGCAGATAGCCGGTGCCCGACGAGAGCAGCAGCGCGAACGACTGCGCCGTCATGTTGAAGCTGCCGTAGAACATCTTGCGGCCTGGCGGCGCGTACTCGACGAGCATCGCCGAAGCGGTCGCGAACTGGCCGCCCACCGACAGCCCTTGCAGCAGCCGCGCGAACACGATCAGCGCGGGCGCGGCGAGGCCGATGTGCGCGTAGCCGGGCGTGAGGCCCATCAGCAGCGTGCTGGCCGCCATCGACATGATGATGAGCGAGAGCGCGCGGCTGCGGCCCATGCGGTCCGCGTAGAGCCCGAGCAGAATGCCGCCGAACGGCCGCACCACGAAGCCGATCGCGAAGGTGGCGAGCGTGAGCATCAGCGAAAGAAAGCCGCTGCCCGCCGGGAAAAAGACCTGCGCGATGATCTTCGAAAAGTACGCGTAGATCAGAAAGTCGAACCATTCGAGCCCGTTGCCGAGCACCGAGGAGAAGATCGCGCGACGGACCATCGCGGGAGAGAGCGACGACGGGTTCGGGCTCATGGTCATGGCGCGCACCCCGCCGTGTCGAACATCGCGGCGAGCGCGCACGCGGACGTCAGCATGCGCGCGCCGTTGTGACCGACGCCCGGCACCACGTGCAGCGTCTGATCGAGGCCTTGCGGATGGCGCGCTTGCAGATAACGGAAGTACGCGTGCGCGCGCGCGACGCGCTGCGGGCCTTGCGCCTCCGCGGGACAACTGCGGTCGAGCGCCTTCTGTTGCGGATCGTCGTCGTTGCCGCCGACCAGATAGGTCACGCGACGCCGCGCGTAGGCGGCTTCGAGTTGCGCGGGCGTGCGGTCGGCGAGATAGGCGGGGCGTTGCTGCATGCCGTATTTCCAGGTGTCGAAGTCGGGGCACGCCTGGGCGTCGACGGGCACGGGGCGTTCGGCGTCGAAATACGCATACGACGACGGGCTCGACACCACATAGCGCACGTCGATGCCGGCCTGCGCGAGCGCGCCGAGATCGCGCGCCGCGACGGCGTAGCGCTGCACGACCTGGCCGCCGCCCGAGTGGCCCGCGAAGATCACATGGCGCAGATTGGGAAAGCGCGTGCGGTTGGCGAGCCGTGCGACGATCGCGTCGAGCACCGCGTACGAACTCACGGCTCGCGGCGCGACGGCGGCGTCGCCGGCCATCCAGCCGTTGGCGTCCCAGCGCAGCAGATCGGCGGGTTCGTCGCGGCCCGCGAAGTCGAGCGTCGCGAGGAATTGCGGCGCGATCAGGAGCGTGCCCGATGTGTCCACACCCGAGCCCACACCCGTGTCCGCGCCCGTGTTCGCACCCTCGGCAGCGGCGGCGTCGCGCGCGGTTTCGGCGCTGTGGAAATAGGTATCGGCGTTGCGCAGCTTGCCGTGAATCACGATGATCGCGCGCGTCACGGCGGGCTGCGGGCGGTCCCAGTCGCGCGAGACGTAGAGCGCGAATTCGGCGGGACCGCCAGGCGTGTCGATGCGCATGCGCGTATCCGAAATGTGCGAGACCGGACGCAGATGCGGCGAGTAGACGTGCGCGGCATCGCCGGGCGCGGCGTGCGCGGGCGCGCCGATGCACGCGAGCGTCATGGCGATGGCCGATGCAGTCAGCGATGCCCTGCGCGCGAACGCCGTGCGCCTGACCGGCGATTGTGCGTTCGCCGCGCGCGACGGCGGCCCTTCGGGATTGCGTGTCATGCGTACCACTCCATCAAACGGATGCGTGCGAGGCGTCGGTGTATCGGTGTATCGACGTCGGCGCTCAAAAGCGATGAAACATGCCGAGCGTCACGCCGGTCTGGTTCGGCCCGTAGGCCGTGCTGTCGGTCGTGCCGACGGGCGTGTATGTGCTGCTCGTGCCGTTCGCGTAACGCGTCGCCTGGGCGTAGGCCACGGTCGCGTAAAGCGACGTGCGCTTCGACAGATCGTATTGCGTGCTCAGCACGCCCATCCACGTATTCGATGCGCCGGGCGTCTTGTTGAGGTCGTAGTAGTACGCGGCCGTCAACTTCAGATGACGCATCACCGGATAACGCGCGCCCGCGAACAGCAGCGCCTGCGATTCCGATGCGCTCTTCGTCGGGTTGTACAGATAGTGTTCGTAGCCGCCGAGCAGTTCGAGCGCGCCGAGGCTCTGGCGCGCCGATACGCTGTAGTTGCGCGATTTCGTCCACTTGCCGCTCGAATTGATCGCCCCGTTGCGGTAGTCGTAGGCGATGGCGACGCCGAAGCTGCCGCCATCGTAATCGAGCCCGCCGCCGTAGGCCGCGCTGCTCTGGAACGAGTCGGCGTCGCCGCCGAAGCTGTAGTCGGCGATCGCCGTCAAACCGGCGAGGCGTCCTACGTACTTGACCGAATTGCTGTTGCGCGCGCGAAAGGCGAAGTCGTCGGACGAGCCGGTCGTCGGGAACCACGTGTACTGCTGCGCGAACGACATCGGATCGTAGCGCAACAGAATGTCGTACATCGCCGTGTATTGCAGGCCGAACGACAGCGAGCCGAAGCGCTCGTTCGACAGACCGACGGCGGCCGTGCGGTTGAACAGCGTGTCCGCCGTTGCCTGGGTGCCGTCGTTGCTGTTGAAGCCCGACTCCAGCACGAACCATGCGCTGTTGCCGCCGCCGAGCGGTTCGCTGCCGCGCACGCCGAAGCGCGAGTTGTGAATGCCGCCCGAGTTTTCGCGCACCAGCGAGCCGCCCGTGGCGCTCGCATGCGAGAGGAACTCGACGTTCGCGTCGATCACGCCGTACAGCGTGACCGAGCCCGTGCTCGCGCCCGCGCCGCCGGTCGCCAGTTGCAGCGCCTCGTCGATTTCGCCTTGCGCGTGGGCCGCGCTCCAGCTCGAAATAAGAATGGCTGCCGCGGCGGTGTGCTTTTTCATGGTGGTCTCCGATTGTCGTTTTTGCGTCGTTTTGTGCTGCGCTTCGCTGCGCCGCAAGGGCGGTCGGGCGAAGTCCACGCATCGTAGGGTTGCACGCGATAGATGTAAAATATCGATTCGATGACCCTCCCATATGTTGAAAATATGGGAGCCGCGTAACCGATCCAGGAAGCCAGAAACGATGGAGCTACGCCATTTGCGGTATTTCCTCGCCGTCGCCGAAGAGCGGCAGTTCACGCGCGCCGCCGAGCGGCTGGCGATGCAGCAGCCGCCGCTTTCGCAGCAAATCCGGCTGCTGGAGGAAGAAGTGGGATGCGAGCTGTTCGTGCGGATGCCGCGCGGCGTCGAACTCACGCCCGCCGGCGAGGCGTTCGCGCAGACCGCCACGCTCGTGCTGGAGCGCTTGCAGCAGGGCGTCTCGCACGCGCGTCGTATCGCGCGCGGCGAGCTGGGGACGATCTCGATCGGCTTGACGAGTTCGGCGGGTTTTCATCCGCTCACGACGCAGATCATTCGCGCGTTCGGGGCCGCGCAGCCCGGCATCGAAATCGAACTCGCCGAACTCAACGCCGCCGAGCTGATCGAGCGTCTGCTCGCGCGGCAAGTCGACGTCGCCTTTCTGCGCAAGCCCGTGGAAACGCCCGCCGATCTGTCGTTCGTGCAACTGCTCGACGAACCGATGGTGGTGGTCTTGCCGCTCGGGCATGCGCTGCTCGGGCGCGACCGGGACGGCGACGGTGATGGTGGCGGTGATGGCGAACCGCCCGCGCTGCCGCTCGAAGCGCTCGCCGGCGAAGATTTCATCCTCGTGCGGCGGCCCGGCGCGCCGGGCATGTACGCGGATTTTCTCGCCGCCTGCAAGCGCGCGGGCTTTCTCCCGCACGTCGCGCGCGAAGTGCCGCGCATGCTCACGGGCATCCACATGGTCGCGGCGGGGCTGGGCGTGACGCTGGTGCCGGCGTCGATGCGCCACTACGACCACGGTAATGTGGTGTTTTGCCCGCTGAGCCGCGCGCATGGACTCAGCGCGCCGCTGCATCTCGCACATCCGGCGACGATGCACAATCCGGCGGCCGAGCGCTTCGTGGAATTTGCGCGGGCGAGTCAGGTGCAAGCGCGCGCGGGCTGAACCGGCAGGACGAACGCGCGAACTTCAGCCTTCGAGTCGATTTCCCGCCGCGCCAAACAGCCGGGCGACGACCGAGCGCAGCCAGCGGTTGCCCGCCTCGTGATGGTAGCGCGCGTGCCAATGCTGCCGCACGGCGAATCCGTCGACGGGAATCGGACACGCATGCACCGCGAGATCGCTCGCCTGCGCCAGCGTCTCGCCGATATGACGCGGCAGCGTCGTGATCAGATCCGTGGTCTGCACGATTGCGCCCAGCCCCAGAAAACCCGGCAATTCGAGCGCGATCTGCCGTTCGATACGCTCGCGCACGAGCGCCTGTTCGAGCAGCGCCGTGCCCGTTCCCGCGGTGATCGCCACGTGTCCTTCGCTGCGATACGCCTTCACGCTGAGCCGCTTGCGAATGCGCGGATGATGGCGATTCGCGAGGCAGACCCAATCCTGCTCGTAAAGCTGCTGCTGATAAATGCCGCCGCTCAGCCACGGCACGTAACCAATCGCGAGATCGGCTTCGCCCGATTCCAGCGCGCGCTCCGTATTGCCGTCGATGCGGGCGGCTTCCAGCCGCACGCCCGGCGCCTGCGCGCGCACATGCGCGAGCAGACGCGGCAGCAGCGTGACGTGGCTCGCATCGGTCATGCAGATGCGAAAGCGCCGCTGCGCCGTGGCCGGATCGAAGGCGATTTCCCAAGCCGAAAAGCGCCGTAACGATTCGAGGATTTCGCGGCACGGACCGATCAGCGCGTCCGCCTGCGGCGTGGGCGCCATGCCGGCCGGCGTGCGGATAAAGAGCGGATCGTGCAGATGCTCGCGCAACCGCGCGAGCCAGATGCTGACGGTGGGCTGGCTCTGACCGAGTTGCTCGGCCACGCGCGTGACGCTGCGCGTGTCGTAGAGCAGGTCGAACAGTTGCAGCAGCTTGAGGTCGGGGAGTTCGGTCGGGGTCGTCACGATGCACCATTATTGCGTGAGGCAATGACGACATTGTAGCCATTGCATTGCGACATTGACCGGCGGCTCTTATCGTGGCGTCACACGTTAAGGAGACGCTCTTGAAAATTGCCATTCTGGGAGCCGGCGCGCTGGGCTGCGCGATCGGCGCCACGCTGACCGAAGGCGGCCACGAGACCTGGTTGATCGACCGTTCGCCCGCGCATGTCGAGACGATGCGCACGCACGGATTGCGCGTCGACGACGCGCGCGGCTCGCGCCAGGTCGCCGTGCGCGCGACCACGCAGGCCGCGGAGGTGGGCGTGGCCGAAGTCGTCATCGTGCTCGTCAAATCGTTTCATACCGACGCGGCGATTCGCGGCGCGCTGACGCTCGTCGGGCCGGAAAGCGTCGTGCTGTCGCTGCAGAACGGCCTCGGTCACGAAGACATTCTGGCCGATGCCGTGGGCCGCGAACGCGTGCTCGCGGGCAAGACCTATGTGGGCGGCGTGCTGCGCGGCGCGGGCCATATCGAGTCGGGCGTCGTGGGCAAGCACACGGTGATCGGCGAACTGGATGGACGCGTGACGGCGCGCGTGCAACGCATCGCCGCAGCGTTCGATCAGGCGGGTCTCGCCACGCAGGTCAGTGACAACATCGTCGGCGCCATGTGGGACAAGCTGCTCGTGAACGTGGCCACGGGCGCGCTCACGGGCCTCACGTCGCTCACCTACGGCCAGCTTTACGAGGAGCCGCTGCTCAAGGCCGCGTCGCTGGCGGCGGTGGCCGAAGCGATCGCGGCGGCGCAGGCCGCGGGCGTCACGCTGTCGATGACCGATCCGGAGCAGGCGTGGACGCTGGCGGCCGACGGTCTGCCCGCCGCGTTCAAGACCTCGATGCTGCAGAGCCTCGAAAAAGGCTCGGTGACCGAGATCGACTTCATCAACGGCTCGGTCGTGCGCTGGGGCGCGCGTCATGGCGTGCCGACGCCCGTCAACGCGACGCTCGTCGCCTGCATCAAGGGCGTGGAGCGCGCGATGGCCGACCGGCGGCAAGCGCAGGCGCGGGCATGAGCGCGCCGAAAGCCTATCTGGAGCACGTCGCCCTTTTCGTGCGCGACATCCACTGGCATATCCGCTTCTTCGAGGACGTGTTCGGCATGACGATGCGCGAGGTCGACGGCACGCTCGACGCGCCGCGCCAGTTCTGGACGCTCGGCGGCATGCAGTTCATCCAGATGGCGGATTTCGCGGGCCCGGAAGGGCGGCTCGGTCATCTCGGCATCATGTGCGAGGACGTCGACGCGGCGCTCGCGGCGGCGCGCCGTTACGACGTGCAGCCGATGCCGCAAGGCGCGAACTGGCTGCGTCTGCCCGATGGTCTCGCCATCGAATTCATTCAGGCGAAGCCCGCGCGCTGTGTCGCGCAGGCGCTCGCCATCGATCCGCGCGCGGAGGCATGACATGAGCATCATCGAAAAAACCTGGGACGACGCGCGCGAAGGCGACGAATGCGTGAGCCCGACTTACGTCGTCACAAAAGAGCGCATTCTCGCCTACGCCGATCTCACGGGCGATCACACGCCGGTGCATGTCGATGAAGACTACGCGAACGCCAGCCATTTCGGTTGTCTCGTCGCGCATGGGCTGTTCGGTCTGTCGATCGCCGACGGCCTGAAAACGCAGAGCGATTATCGTTTTCTGCCGGGCATGTCGCTGGGCTGGAGCTGGGACTTTGTTTTGCCGATCAAGGTGAACGACGTGCTGCACGTGAAGTTTCGCGTCGGCTCGATGCGGCCTAGCCGAAGCCGTCCCGATTGGGGCATCGTCGTGCTGCCTTCGGAACTGATTAACCAGCACGGCGACGTCGTGCAGCGCGGCGAGCATCGCCTGATGGTGCCGCGCCGTCCCCGAGGTGCGCGATGAAACAGGCGCGTCCACTCGAAGGAATTCGCGTTGTCGATTACAGCCACTTTCTCGCGGGTCCGTATGTGGGGCGCTGCCTCGCGGCGCTCGGCGCGGAAGTGATCAAGGTCGAGCGCCCCGGCGGCGGCGACGCCGGACGTCAGCATGCGACCGTGCTCGACGCGCGCAGCAGCGGCTATTTTCTGCAGCTCAACATGGGCAAGCGCGGCGTCAGCGTCAATATGAAAGACCCGCGCGGCAAGGCCTTCATGGAGCGTCTCTGCGATTCGGCGGACGTGTTCGTGGAGAACTATCGTCCCGGCGCGCTCGACAAGCTCGGGCTCGGCTATGAGGCGCTGTCGACGCGCAATCCAGGCCTTGTTTACTGCTCGATTTCGGCTTATGGACACACGGGACCGGACGCGCATCGCGCCGGTTTCGGTCTGATCGCCGAAGCGAAGAGCGGCATCATGCAGATGGTCGGCACGCCGGGCGAGCGCCCGCCCTTGCTGCGCATCTCGCTCGGCGACATGTACACGGGCATTCATGCGGTGGCGGCGATCAATGCGGCGCTGCTCGGCCGCGTAAAGAGCGGTCGCGGCCAGCATATCGACATGGCGCTGTACGACACGCTGGTGTCGATGCACGAGTACGCGGTTCAGTGCTATACGCTCGCGGATGTGCTGCCCGAACAGACCGGCCACGATATGCCGGGCTCGACGCTCTACGGCGTGTTTCGCGCGACCGACGGCGATCTCGTGATCGCGGCCCAGGTGGACGACGCGTGGAAGCGTTTCGCCGCGCTGATCGAAGCGAGCGGCGGCCCGCGCGGCTTTGGCGCCGACGCGCGCTTTCACGACAGTGTGGGGCGCAACACGCATCGGCTCGATATTCTCGCCGTGGTCGAACCGTGGGTGGCGGCGCGCACGGTGGCGCAGATTCTCGCTCTGCTCGATGGCATCGATGTGCCTTGCGCGAAGGTGCAACGCATCGACGAAGTGATCGCCGATCCGCAGATTCAGGCGCGCGGCATGATCGTCGAACAGGAGCATCCGCGTTACGGCACGCTGCGTCTGCCCAATCTGCCGTTTCGTTTTTCCGCGTGCGATACGACGATCTGCGAAGTCGCGCCCGATCTGGGGCAGCACAACGCGGAAATCGCGCAATCGCTCGGCTTCACGCCCGCCGAGATCGATGCGATGCAAACCGATGGCGTGCTGTTCGAACAGTGAGGCCGCAATGAAGGATGCATATGCAGTCATTGGCCATCCGGTCGGCCATACGAAATCGCCGCTGATTCACGGCCTGTTTGCCGAAGCGACGCAGCAGGCGATGCACTACACCGCGATCGAAGCGCCGCGCGAACCGGCAGGCGCGTTTGCAGCGACGGTGCGCGAATTCATCGCGGCGGGTGGCAAAGGGTTGAATATCACCGCGCCGTTCAAGCTCGCCGCATTCGAAATGGCCGACGCGCGCAGCGAACGCGCGACGCTCGCGGGCGCGGCGAACGCATTCAAGTTCGAAGACGGCAGGATTATCGCGGAGAACTTCGATGGGATCGGTTTGCTGCGCGATATCGAGGTGAATCTGCGCACGCCGCTCGCCGGGAAGCGGGTGTTGCTGCTCGGCGCGGGCGGCGCGGCGCGCGGTGCGTTGCTGCCGTTTCTGGGCGCGCGGCCCGTTGAACTGGTGATCGCGAATCGTCATGTCGAGAAGGCGCGGGCGTTGGCGGCGCAACTGGCCGCACACGGCCGGATCAGCGCCTGCGCCTACGGCGAACTCGAACGCATGGGGCGTTTCGATCTGGTGATCAACGCGACTTCCGCGAGCCTGACCGGCGATCTGCCGCCGGTGCCGCCGGGCGTTTTCAGTCCGCATGGCACGGCTTATGAGCTGGCTTATGGCAAGCGACTGACGCCGTTTCTGCGGCTCGCGCGCAATGCGGGCGTGGCGGGTGTGGCCGATGGCGTCGGCATGCTGGTGGAGCAGGCCGCCGAAGCGTTTGCATGGTGGCGCGGCGTGCGCCCGGAGACGCAGGCGGTCATCGACCGGCTGACGGTGCCGCTCGATTGAGCGCGAACAAGGAGACGAAGTGAAGACGATTCTGATGTTGCACGGCATTAATCACAACATGTTCGGCAAGCGCGATCCGCGCCAATACGGGACCATCACGCTCGAACAGATCGACGCGCAATTGCAGGCGCTCGCGCGCGAACTCGACGTACGCGTGGAGTCGTTCCAGACCAATAGCGAAGGCGCGATGTGCGAGCGCATTCATCGCGCTTTCGAAGACAGTGTCGATGCGGTGCTGATCAATGCAGGAGCGTGGACGCATTACAGCTACGGCATTCGCGACGCGCTCGCAATCCTGACCTGTCCCGTGGTCGAACTGCACATGTCGAACATTCACGCGCGCGAGGCGTTCAGGCATCGATCCGTGTTCGCGGAAATCGTGACGGGCCAGATTTGCGGATTCGGCTCGCAGAGCTATTTGCTGGCGCTGCGCGCGGCCGCGGACGCGGCATCGGTGCAGCAGGCTGAGCGTGTTCAACCCGCAACTTGATCCATCACTCGTGACGCAAGGCGAATGATCCCAGATCGTCAAGATGCCTAAGCAATGCCTCGACGTCGTTCGGTGCATGAGCGAAACCTTCGACTTCGCCGTCCCGCAGACTGATCTTGCGGCTCGCATGTCCGTGAAGCCAGCCGCACAGCCCCGCGCCGAGCACCGGCCATACCGCCTGACTTGCCGGCAGCGCGAATTGCAGCGCGGTCGACGGCGCTTCGCCGTCACGGGGCGGCCTTTGAGGCGCGGGCGTCAATCCCGTTCCGCCGTCCAGCCGGATCGTTCGCGCCGCGCGCCGCGCATCGTATAGAAACGCGAGCGCCGCTTCATGGCTGGCGGGATGCAACACCAGATGAACGAGTTTCGTATCCACTTCGCTGGCTCGTCAATGCAGGGTTGAGAACAGGGGATCGACAGCGGTCGTCGCGCCGACGCGCGAGCATCGACGCACGCGACCCTCAAAATTCCACGGCATGCCTGAGCTGGACGCGCGCGGTCAGGCCGGAAGGGCGGCGATTGAAGAGCGTGAGATGGCCGTCATGCGCGCGCACGATGTCGCGCACGATCGCGAGTCCGAGCCCGACGCTGCCCGGCTGGCTGCCGCGCGACGGATCGAGACGCACGAACGGTTCGAGCACGTCGCGCAGTCGCGTTTCGGGAATGCCCGGACCGTCGTCGCTGACGTCGATGAGAATCGTGTCGTCGCGCACCGAGGCCACGACCACCACGGTCTCGCCGAATCGCAAGGCGTTGTCGATCAGATTCGCCATCACGCGCTGCATGCCGTCGGGGCGGCAGAAGTAGCGGATCTGGCGCGGGCCGTCATAGCGGATCGCCGCGCCCGCTTCCTCGTACTCGTCGCACACGGTCGCAATCAACGCGCTCAGATCGAGCCATTCCTTGTTTTCGTTGTCGTTGCCCGTATTCAGATACGACAGCGCCGAGGACACCATCGTCTGCATCAGGTCGATGTCCTTGCGCACTTTGTCGCGCATGGACGGGCTTTCGTTGGTGTCGATCTGCAGACGCATGCGCGTGAGCGGCGTACGCAGATCGTGGCTCACGGCCGCGAGCATGCGCGTGCGGTTGTGCAGCGACTGCGTGATGCGCTCCTGCATGAGGTTGAACGCATGCGCGGCGCGGCGGATTTCGAGCGGCCCTTCTTCCTCGATCGGCGCGAGCGCGATGTCGCGGCCGAACGCGTCGGCCTTGTCGGCGAGACGGCGCAGCGGACGCACCACCAGCGACACGGCCCACACCGACATGCCGAGCACGCCGACGCACATGAACAGAATCGCGCCATAGAACGGGAAGCGCAGGCGCGGCGGCTCGGGGCCGATGTGCTGCGTGCGGACTTCGAGTTGCGCGTCGTCGCCAGGCAGTTTGACGAGCACCTGGATCGTGCCGCCGGGATCGGTCTTGTCGCAGGAATGCACGCTGACCGTCGCGCCGATGTCGCGCAGTTCGTCGCGCAGCGTGTGATACAGCTCGCCGTTGTCGAGCGTGTTGACGGTGCAGCGCGCGGGCGTGGTCGTCATGCCGAGCACGTAGTCGGGCGTCTGCATGACGGCCGCCGTGTGTGCGCGCGCATCGACGGGCAAGCGCGCGAGCACGCGCGCGAAGTTCGCGATGCGGAAGGTCGGCTGCCACGGCCACGGCGGTTTGGGCGGGCCGCTCGGGTTGAGCAGCAGCAGCGTGAAGAGCGCGAACGTGACGCTCGACGAGCACACGATGATCGCGAGAATCTGGCCGAGCGTGGTGGAGAAGAAGCGGCGCATCACGCGTGCATCACTCGAAAACGACGTCGCGCTGGAAGGCATAGCCGTCCGCGCGCACGGTGCGTATGGTTTCGTCGAGCGGATCGTCGCCGCTGAGCTTGCGGCGCAGGCGGCTGACGAGCAGATCGATCGAGCGCGCGGCGATCGGGAAATCCTTGCCGCGCGTGAGGGCGATCAGCTGTTCGCGCGAGAGCACCTGGCGCGCGTGGCGGCAGAACACGAGCAGCAGATCGGTTTCCGCGCCCGTGAGCGGAATGCGCAGGCCCGTGGGCGAGCGCACGAAACGCCGGTACGGATAGAACGTGTGTCCCGCGAACGCAGCCACGAGCTCGGCGCCGGGGTCGCGCGCGGCGTCGCCGGGCGCGGCGCTCTGGCTGGTCTGGGCGGGCTCCGCGCCGCTCGGCGGACGCCGCAAGGCGGAACGGATGCGCGCGAGCAGTTCGCGCAGATCGAAGGGCTTGGAGACGTAGTCGTCGGCGCCGAGTTCGAGGCCGATCACCTTGTCGGTGGTCTCGACGAGCGCGGTCAGCATGATGATGCGCGGACCGCCTGAGGCGCGCAGACGGCGGCACAGCTCCAGCCCGTCCATGCCCGGCAACATCACGTCGAGCAGCACCAGCTCGACGCTCTCCTGCGCGAGCATCGCGAGACCCTGTTCGGCGCTCCCGGCCACCCGCGTGCGATAGCCTTTGCCGCTCAGGAATTGAGCCAGCGGCGCACTGATGTCGGGGTCGTCTTCGACGATGAGAATGGGAACGTTGTTCAAGGGAGGGCGGCAGCGGAGAGGCGTGTGGAGTTCGCTTTCATTGTCCGATAATTCGCTGACGATCGGGCTGCATATCGTGTGTCAATCTGGCTACATTGTGTTGATTCCATTAAAAATCAACAAGATATGAGCGTCATGCCGTATCGTTCGCGGCTTCATTCACGTATTGCGAACGGCATGGACAAGCGCGTAGAGCCCCCCCGAGCACCCGATGAAACCCCCGTGCGCGAGCCGCACGAAACACGCTCGCAGCGGCGTCGCCGCGTCTGGCCGTGGGCGCTGCTGCTGCTCGGCGTCGCCGCGGGCGCGCTGTTCGCGCTGCGTCCCCACGCGCCTGGCGCGGGCGGCCCGCCGGGCTTGCCGGGCGCACCCGGCGGCCCGGGTGGCCCCGGTGGTCCGATGAGTGGCATGGCGCAGTCGGTCGGCGTCGCCACCGCCGCGACGGGCGACGTGCCCGTGCGCCTGAGCTCGCTCGGCACCGTGACGTCGCTCGCGACCGTCACCGTCAAATCGCAGATCAGCGGCTATCTCCAGTCGATTGATTTCCGCGAAGGCCAGCACGTGAAGAAGGGCGACGTGCTCGCGCAGGTCGATCCGCGCCAGTACGAAGTGCTGCTCAAGCAATATCAGGGGCAGGTCGTGAAGGACAAGGCGCTGCTCGACAACGCGCGCCTCGATCTCGCGCGCTACCAGCGCCTCGCGAAAACCGACTCGGTTTCGCAGCAGACGCTCGACACCGCCGAGGCCACCGTGCGCGAGTACGAAGGCACGGTGCTGACCGATCAGGCGCAGGTCGACGCCGAAAAGCTCAATCTCACCTATTGCCGCATCGTGTCGCCGGTCGACGGACGCGTGGGGCTGCGTCAGGTCGACGTCGGCAACTACGTGACGGCGTCGGACACGGACGGCGTGGTCGTCGTGACCGAGACCGATCCGATTTCGGTCGTGTTCACGCTGCCCGAGGACGATCTGGGCCGCCTCAACAAGCGCCTCGCGAGCGGCGCGCGTCTGCAGGTGACGGCCTACGACCGCTCAGGCGAGGAGAAGATCGCGGACGGCGTGCTCGACACCGTCGACAACCAGATCGACACCACGACCGGCACCGTGAAGCTGCGCGCGCTGTTCAAGAACGCCAACGGCGCGCTGTTCCCGAACCAGTTCGTCAATATCTCGCTGCTGCTCGACACGCTGCACGGCGCGGTGACGATTCCGTCCGAGGCCGTGCAGACCGGCACGCCGGGCACCTTCGTCTATCGCGTCAACGACAATCAGACCGTGTCGCTGCGCAAGGTGCGCGTGGGCGCGTCGGCCAACGGCCGCACCGCCGTGCTCGCGGGGCTGGCGGCGGGCGATCGCCTTGTCGTCGACGGCGCCGATCATCTGAGCGACGGCGCGAAGATCCGCGAGCCGAAGCAGGGCGCCAGAAACGTCACGAAGGACGCGGGCAACGACGCAGGTAAAAGCGCGGGCAACGACGCGGGCAATAACGCAGGCAACGACAGCGCCGGCGCAAAGGCCCGCCCGCAGTCATGAATCCGTCGCGCCTCTTCATTCTGCGGCCGGTCGCGACGACCTTGCTGATGGCGGCGCTGCTCGTCGTCGGCCTCGTCGCCTGGCGTTTTCTGCCGCTCTCCGCACTGCCCTCGGTCGAATACACGACGATCCAGGTGCAGACCTTCTATCCGGGCGCGAGCCCGGACGTGATGACGTCCGCCGTCACCGCGCCGCTCGAAGATCAACTCGGCGAAATGGCGGGCCTCAAGCAGATGGCCTCGCATTCGTCGGCGGGCGCCTCGGTCATCACGCTGCAATTCGATCTCGCGGTGTCGATGGACGTCGCCGAGCAGGAAGTGCAGGCCGCCATCAACGCGGCAGACAGCCTGCTGCCGAGCGATCTGCCCGCGCCGCCCGTCTACGCGAAGGTCAATCCCGCCGACGCGCCGATCCTCACGCTCGCGATCACCTCGCCGACGATGCCGCTCACCGAGGTGCAGGCGCTCACGAACACGCGCATCGCGCAGAAGATTTCGCAGATGGCGGGCGTGGGCCTCGTCACGCTCTCGGGCGGCCACAAGCCCGCCGTGCGCGTGCGCCCGAACATTCGCGCGCTGGCCGCTTACGGCCTGAACGTCGACGACTTGCGCACCACGCTCACGAACGTCAACACGAATGCGCCGAAGGGCTCGCTCGACGGCCCGCATCGCGCGTGGACGATCGACTCGAACGACCAGATCGAAGATCCCGAGCAGTATCTGGATACCGTGATTGCGTATCGCAGCGGTCGTCCCGTGCGTCTGCGCGATGTCGCCGACGTGGTGGCGGGCGCGGAAAACACGCAGCTCGCCGCGTGGAGCAACGACACGCCCGCGATCTTGCTGAACGTGCAGCGCCAGCCCGGCGCGAACGTGATCAAGGTCGCCGATTCGATCAAGGCGATGCTGCCTGCGCTCACGCGCGATCTGCCGTCGTCGGTGCATGTGGCGCTGCTCACGGACCGCACGACCACGATTCGCGCCTCGGTGAAGGACGTGCAGTTCGAACTCGCGCTCGCCGTCGCGCTGGTCGTGATGGTGATCTTCGTGTTCCTGCGCAACGTGCCCGCGACGCTGATTCCGAGCCTGTCGGTGCCGCTCTCGCTGGTCGGCACGTTCGCGGCGATGTATCTGTGGGGCTTCAGTCTCGACAATCTTTCGCTGATGGCGCTGACGATCGCGACCGGCTTCGTGGTCGACGACGCGATCGTCGTGATCGAGAACATCAGCCGCCACGTGGAAGCGGGCATGGAGCCGCTCGACGCCGCGCTGAAGGGCTCGCGCGAAATCGGCTTCACGATCATCTCGCTCACGGTCTCGCTGCTCGCGGTGCTGATTCCGCTGCTGTTCATGGGCGACGTGATCGGGCGTCTGTTCTACGAGTTCGCGGTGACGCTCGCGGTGGCCATCGTGATCTCGGCGCTCGTCTCGCTCACGCTGGTGCCGATGCTGTGCGCGCGGCTGTTGCGCGCCGCGCCTCATGGCACGCACGGCACGCATGCAGCGTCGAAAGCACGCAAAGGCCGCGACTGGTTCGGTCCGATCATGGCGCGCTACGACCGCGCGCTGACGTTCGCGCTCGATCACGAAAAGGCCACGCTCGCGGTCGCGGTGGGCACCTTCGCGCTCACGGCCGCACTGTACGTGCTGATCCCGAAGGGCTTCTTCCCGACGCAGGATACGGGCGTGATCCAGGGCATCACCGAAGCCTCGCAATCGATCTCGTTCGAGCGCATGAGCGCGCTGCAAACGCAGCTCGCCGACGTCGTGCTGAAAGATCCGGACGTGGTGAGCCTGTCGTCGTCGGTGGGCGTGGACGGCAGCAACATGACGCTCAACATGGGCCGCATGCAGATCAACCTGAAGCCGAAGGACGAACGCAGCGCCTCGGCGAGCGAGATCATCCGCCGCCTGCAGAACGAAACCGCCGACGTGACGGGCATCGCGCTGCATATGCAGCCCGTGCAGGATCTGAGCGTGGATACGCAGGTGAGCGCGACGCAGTATCAGTTCATGCTCGACAACCCGTCGATGGACCAATTGAGCGTGTGGACGCCGAAGCTGGTGGCCGAACTGCGCAAGCAGCCCGAACTCGCCGACGTGACGAGCGATTTGCAGGACGCGGGTCTCGCCGCCACGGTGCAGGTCGATCGCGCGACCGCCGCGCGCTTCGGCATCACGCTCGCGACCATCGACAACGCGCTCTACGATAACTTCGGCCAGCGCATCGTCAGCACGATCTTCACGCAGTCGGACCAGAAGCGCGTGATCATGGAGATCGATCCGAAGCTCGCGCGCGGCCTCAATGCGTTCGATTCGGTCTATCTGCCGTCGTCCACGGCGACCGATGGTCAGGTGCCGCTCTCGGCCGTCGCGCGCATCGTCACGAGCAAAAAACCGATCCAGATTTCGCACCTCGGCCAGTTCCCGGCCACGACCATTTCGTTCAATCTCGCGAAGGGCGCGTCGCTCGGCGCGGCGGTCAAGGCCGTCAAGCGCGCGGAAGCGTCGCTCGCGATGCCGGACAGTTTCGAAACGCGTTTCCAGGGCGCGACGGATGCGTTCCAGTCGTCGCTGTCGAGCGAGCTGTATCTCGTGCTCGCGGCGGTGCTGGTGATGTACGTGGTGCTCGGCGTGCTCTACGAGAGCTTCGTGCATCCGCTCACGATTCTCTCGACGCTGCCTTCGGCGGGCGTCGGCGCGCTGCTGGCGATGGCGCTCACGGGTGCGGATCTCGACATCATCGGCGTGATCGGCATCGTGCTGCTGATCGGCATCGTCAAGAAGAACGCGATCATGATGATCGACTTCGCGCTCGTGGCCGAACGCGACGAAGGCCTCACTCCGCGCGAGGCGATTCATCGCGCGTGTCTGCTGCGTCTGCGCCCGATTCTCATGACGACGATGGCCGCGCTGATCGCCGCCGTGCCGCTCGCGCTCGGCACCGGCAGCGGTTCCGAATTGCGCCATCCGCTCGGCATCGCGATGATCGGCGGGCTGGTGTTCAGTCAGGCGCTCACGCTGTTCACGACGCCGGCCGTGTATCTCGCGATGGAGCGCATGGCGGCGTGGCTGCGCGCGCGCGGCTGGACGCTCAACGGCGCACAGCGAGGCGCGTCATGAATCTGAGCGCCGTTTTTATCCGGCGGCCGGTCGCAACCATTCTGGTGACGATCGCGATTGCCGCGGCGGGCGCGCTGGCGTTCGGCCGTCTGCCCGTCGCGCCGCTGCCCGCCGTGGACTTTCCGACCATCCGCGTGCAGGCGCAGATGTCGGGTGCGAGTCCCGAGACGATGGCGGCCACCGTGGCCGCGCCGCTCGAACGCCACCTCGGTCAGATCGCCGACGTCACCGAAATGACCTCGCAGAGCAGCGTCGGCTCGACCGACGTGATCCTGCAATTCGGTCTGGACCGCGATATCAACGGCGCGGCGCGCGACGTGCAGGCGGCGATCAACGCCGCGCGCGCCGATCTGCCGAGCGCGCTCAAGTCGAACCCCACCTATCGCAAGTTCAATCCCGCCGACGCGCCGATCCTGATCGTCTCGCTCACCTCGAAGACGCTCACGCCGGGCCAGCTCTACGACAGCGCCGCGACCGTGCTGCAACAGCGGCTCATGCAGATCGACGGCATCGGCAACGTCGACCTGAACGGCAGTTCGCTGCCGGCCGTGCGCGTCGAGCTGAACGCGGGCGCGCTGTTCAAATACGGCATCGGCCTCGAAGACGTGCGCGCCGCGCTTTCCGCTGCGAACGCGGACAGCGCGAAGGGCATGGTCAGCGACGGCGCGCTGCGCTGGCAGCTCTACGCCAACGACCAGGCCGAACGCGCCGACGAATACCGCAATCTGGTGGTCGCGTGGCGCAATAGCCGGCCCGTGTTCCTGCGCGACGTGGCCGAGGTGAACGACTCGGTCGAGAGCCTGCGCAACGCCGGTTATGTGAACGGCAAGCCCGCCGTGATGCTGTGGATCTTCAAGCAGCCGGGCGGCAATATCGTCGACGTGGTCGATCGCGTGAAAGCCGTGTTGCCGCAATTGCAGGCCGCGCTGCCGCCGGGCACCGAAGTCACGGTTTCCGACGACCGCAGCAGCACGATACGCGCGTCGCTTTCGCATACCGAACGCACGCTCGTGATCGCCGTGGTGCTGGTCGTGCTCGTGGTGCTCGCGTTCCTGCGCAACGTGCGCGCGACGCTGATTCCCGCCGTGACGGTGCCGGTGTCGATCCTCGGCACGTTCGGCGCGATGAAACTGTTCGGCTACAGCCTCGACAATCTTTCGCTGATGGCGCTGACCATCGCGACCGGCTTCGTCGTCGACGATGCCATCGTGGTGCTGGAAAATATCGCGCGCCATCGCGAACGCGGCGCGTCGCGTCTCGAAGCCGCCTTCGCGGGCGCGAAGGAAGTGAGCTTCACGGTGATCTCGATGAGCGTGTCGCTGATCGCCGTGTTCCTGCCGATCCTGTTGATGGGCGGACTCGTCGGGCGGCTTTTCCGCGAGTTCGCGATCGTGCTGTCGATTGCGATTGCGGTGTCGATGATCCTCGCGCTCACGACCACGCCCACGCTGTGTGCGCTGCTGTTGCGCAGCGCCGAGGACGAAGCGGCGCAGCCGCGGCGCGATAATCGTTTCACGCGTTTCTTTGCACGCGTGAGCGACGCGCTGGGCCGCAGCTTCGACGCGGCGGAACGCGTTTATGAGCGCACGCTCGGCGCGGCGCTGCGTCATCCGCTGCTGGTGCTCTGCACCTTGATCGCCACGATTGCGCTGAACGTCGTGCTCTACGCCGTGGTGCCGAAAAGCCTGTTTCCGCAGCAGGACAGCGGCATGATGGGCGGCGGCATGATGGCCGACCAGAGCATTTCGTTTCAGGCGATGAGCGTGAAGGTCAAGCAGGCGCTCGCGATCGTCAAGGCTGATCCGGCGGTGCAGACCGTGGTGGGATTTACGGGCGGTCACGGCACCAATCAGGCCTTTACGAGCATCACGCTCAAGCCGCTCGACGAGCGCAAGGTGTCGGCGTTTACGGTGATGGCGCGGCTGCGCAACAAGCTCGCGTCGATTCCCGGCGCGCAACTGATGATGTTCCCGCGCCAGGATCTGATGGTGGGCGGACGGCAGAGCTTCGCGCAGTTCCAGTACACGCTGCAAGGCGACGACACCGCGCAGGTCCAGCAATGGGCCACGCGTCTGACCGAGGCGCTCAAGCATGTTCCCGCGCTCGCCGACGTCAGCTCCGATCAGCAGAACGGCGGTCTTTCCGCGAAGGTCGTGGTCGATCGCGCGACGGCGATGCGCTTCGGTCTCACGCCCGACACGGTCGACGCCACGCTGTACGACGCGTTCGGCGAGCGCGAGGTGTCGACCATCTACAAGGCGCAGAACCAGTATCACGTGGTGATGGAGATCGCGCCGAAGTGGTTGCAGGACCCGTCGTCGCTGAACGATATCTATGTGAGCACCTCGGGCGCGGCGGCAAGCGGCACGTCGACGACGAACGCGGTCTCCGGCACGGTGACGAGCGCTTCGACGTCGTCGTCATCGAGCACGAGTTCGAGCAGTTCGTCGAGCAGCACTACGTCGTCCAGTTCGGCCACCAACGCCTCGACCAATTCGATCGCGACCAGCAGCGGCGGCAGCGTTTCGACGGGCGCGGCCGTGAGCACGTCGAGCAGCACGATGGTGCCGCTCTCCGCGTTCTCGAAGCTTGTGCAGGCGCACACGCCGGTCTCGGTGAATCACCAGGGCCAGGCCGTGGCCGTGACGATCTCGTTCAACCTCGCGCCCGGTCATCAACTCGCCGACGCGACCGCCGCCGTCGATCCGGCCGTCAAGGATCTGAACATGCCGAACACCGTGCACGGCGCGTTCGCGGGCACGGCGGGCAGCGCGCTCGCGGCGGCCTCGGCCATGCCCTTGCTGATCGGCGCGGCGCTGCTGGCCGTGTATGCGGTGCTCGGCATGCTCTACGAGAGCTATGTGCATCCACTCACGATTCTGTCGACGCTGCCCTCGGCGGGCGTGGGCGCCGTGCTCGCGCTGCTCGCGACCAACACGGAGTTCTCGGTGATCGCGCTGATCGGCGTGTTTCTGCTGATCGGCATCGTCAAGAAGAACGCCATCATGATGGTCGATTTCGCGCTCGACGCGCAGCGCACGCAGAACCTCGCGCCCGCCGACGCCATTCGCGCCGCCTGCGTGATGCGCTTTCGCCCGATCATGATGACGACCTGCGCGGCGCTGTTCGGCGCGGTGCCGCTCGTGCTCGATCAGGGCATGGGCGCGGAACTGCGCCGACCGCTCGGCATCGCCATCATCGGCGGGCTCATCGTCAGCCAGTTGCTGACGCTCTACACGACGCCCGTCGTCTACCTCTATCTCGATCGCCTGCGCCATCGCGCGCGCGCCCTCTGGCGGCGCGTGCGTCCCGGTTCGTCCGGTGGCGCGATGACGGACACATCCGCATGAAGCTCGCACCTTTCCGTATCCGCAATTCTCTCTGCATGACCCTCGCCGTCGGCGTGGCGCTGCTCGCGCTGCAAGGCTGCACGGTCGGCCCCGACTATCGACGTCCCGACGTCGTCACGCCCGTCGCGTTCAAGGAAGCGCCTAAGGGCTGGAAGAGCGCGACGCCCGCCGACGCCGCCGCGCGCGGCGACTGGTGGAGCGTCTATCACGATCCCGTGCTCGACTCGCTCGTGCCGCAAGTGGCGATCAGCAACCAGAACCTGAAGGCCTACGAGGCCGCGTATCGCCAGGCGCTCGCGGTCGTGCGCGAGGCGCGCGCGAATCTTGCGCCGACCGTCGCGCTCGCGCCGGGCGTCACGCGTTCGCGCAGCAGCAACACGACGGCGACAACGGGCTCGCTGGAAGCCAGCGCGTCGTGGGATCTGGATCTGTGGGGCAAGGTGCGCCGCCAGGTGGAAAGCGACAAGGCGAGCGCGCAGGCGAGCGCGGCGGAACTGGCGGATCTGACGCTGTCCGCGCAGGAATCGCTGGTGTCGGATTACTTTTCGATGCGGTATCAGGACTCGCTCACGCGTTTGCTGAACGACACCGTGAAGGCCTATGAGCGCAGCCTCGATATCACGCGCAATCAGTACGAAGCGGGCGTGGCCGCGCGCTCGGACGTGGTGACGGCGCAGACCACGCTCGCGACCGCGCGCGCGTCGGCCATCGCCGCCGAAGCGTTGCGCGACCAGTACGAGCATGCCATCGCGCTGCTGATCGGCCGTCCGCCTTCGGGCCTGACGATCGCGCCCGCCGAACTCGCGAGCGAGGTGCCGGACGTGCCGCTCGTGGTGCCGTCCGAACTGCTCGAACGCCGCCCCGATATCGCCGAGGCCGAGCGCACGATGGCGCAGGAAAACGCGCTGATCGGCGTGGCCGTGGCCGCATACTATCCGACGATTTCGCTCTCGGGCGCGGCGGGGTATTCGGGCGTGCTGCCGCTGCTGAGCGCGGCCAACACGCTCTGGTCGATCGCGGCGAGCGGCAGCGAAACGCTGATCGACGGCGGCGCGCGCTCGGCGGCCGTCGACGCGGCGCGCGCGTCGTACGACCAGAGCGTCGCGAACTATCGGCAGACGGTGCTCACGGCGTTCCACGACGTCGAGGACGAACTGTCGAATCTGCGTGTGCTCGGCGAGCAGGCGGTCGCGCAGGACGAAGCCGTGAAGCTCGCGCGCCAGTCGGTGCAGATCTCGCTCGACGAATACGAGGCGGGCACCGTGACGTACACGACGGTCGTGACCGCGCAGGCGACGGCGCTCTCCAACGAGCAGACCGCGTTGCAGGTGCGTTCGAACCGGTTGATCGCGAGCGCCAGTTTGATCGAAGCGCTGGGCGGCGGCTGGGACGCGTCGCGCCTGGCAGGGACGGAGACGGCGCAAGCGCCGCAAGCGTCAGACGACCCGCAAACGCTGCAAACGGCGCAAGGTCGATGAGGTGCTTGACGTGTATGGCGGTATGACAAGCGAGGTCGGTGCGAAGGCGAAGGCGAAGGCGAAGATGCGCGCCGACATGAAGCCCGTGTCCGCCCGTATTCTCGTGGTCGATCCTGACCGCGCGCTGTGTGAACTGCTCTCGCATTTTCTCGTCGAGGCAGGTTTCGAGGTGTCGCTGTTGTCGACGCCGACGCAGTTGCCGCACGACGTGCGCGCCGCGTCGCCCGATCTCGTGCTGATGGAGCGCAGCTTTCCTGACGTCGATGGCTTTGCGTCGCTCAAGGCGTTGCGCGGACACGGCGACGCCACGCCGGTCATCCTGTTCTCGTCGCTCGCCGATGCGATCGATCGCGTGATCGGTCTCGAACTCGGCGCCGACGATTACCTCGCCAAACCCTTCGTGCCGTCCGAACTGCTGGCGCGCATTCGCGCCGTGTTGCGCCGCACGTCCGCTCGCGCGCAGATCGCGGTGCCGGAGGCGGCCGTTACGTGGAACGATGTGCGCGGCTTGCGCGATTGCTGCTTTGGCCCATTCCGGCTCGTGTTCGCGTCGCGTACCTTGCTGCGCGACGGCGAGCCGCAAAGCATGACGGACAGCCAGTTCGCGCTGCTCGCGGTGTTCGCGCAGCGGCCGATGGAAACGCTTTCGCGCAGCCGCCTCGTCACGCTCACGCGCGGCTGCATTCGCGACAGCAGCATGACGGTTGCCGTGGCGCGGCTTCGCACGCTGCTGGAGGCCGACCCCACGCGGCCGCGCTGGATACGGACGGTGCGCGGCGAAGGGTATTGCTTCGTGCTCGATCCGGACGGGCAGGCGTGAGGCGAGTCTGGCGGGGGAGAGGTCGCTTCGCGCCCGACGCGGCGCGCTGAAGCGCTGACACGGGGATGTCGATCAATAAGTCTTTGTTATCGCGGGAGAACGAATCAATCTTGGTGTTATCGCGGCCTCGCCTATAACGTGTGAATCAGCTCGCACGCGTCCCGTATGCGTGCTTCCCGCTGCTTCAACACATGGGGTTGGATCTCTACTATGTACAAGGCAATCAACAAGATTCCCTCGGCGCCACAGGCGACGCCTGCAACTATTGCGGCTTTGCGTGAACTTCCGGTTTCGACACTGAGCGACAGTATGCATCGCAACACGGGAACGTCAGGGCTCCGGCCGTATCATCGGCCGGGCAAGCTGACCATGGCGGGCACCGCGGTGACGGTGCGCTCGCGCGGCGGCGACAATCTGGCGTATCTGCGAGCGCTCGATTTTTGCCGTCCGGGCGATGTGCTCGTGGTCGACGCCGGTGGCGATCTGAACAACGCCGTGGTGGGGGGCATCCTGTCGTTCTACGCGGCGTCAGCGGGCCTGGCCGGACTCGTGGTCGACGGTGCGATCCGCGATGTCGCCGAAATCCGCGAGCGTGATTTCCCGCTTTATGCGCGGGGTGTAACGCATCGTGGTCCCTACAAGGATGGCCCGGGCGAGATCAACGTGCCGGTGTGCGTCGACGGCATGGTGGTGCATCCGGGCGACATCGTGGTCGGCGATCAGGATGGCTTGCTTGCCATTCCCCAGGCCGACGCGGAGTCCGTGATCGAGAAGGCGAGGGCCGTCGTGAAGGCGGAAGCGGAAACGATGCGCGCGGTGCGCGAGGGACGCTGGAGCCGTGAGTTTGTCGACGCGCTCGAAAGCCGCAGCAACAATTAAAGCCGTCTCTTCCGACGATCTGAACGCCGGCATTGAACGATGCCGGCGTTTTTTATGAGCACGTTTCTGCGAGGACTGTTGCGGGCAGGGAGGGCACGGCTGGAGGAGTCGGAGGTGCGTTCCCCATCGCGCGATGAACGAGGGAAACGCACGGGTCAAGCGATCAGTCGAATGTCATGACGACCTTCATCGAGGTCGAGCGATTGCCTGCGGTCTGGAAGGCGCTGAGCGATTCCTGATACGGAAAGATGTCCGAAATCAGCGGCCTGACGTCGATAAGGCGTTTGTTCAGCAATTCGACGGCGGTGGCGAATTCTTCGTGGAAGCGAAATGCGCCACGCAGATCGAACTCCTTGGCGACGATTACGTTGATCGGCAAGGTCATCTCACCGCCGAGACCAACCTGAACGATGATGGCGCGCGGCTTGAGCACGTTGAATGCGCCGCATAGCGCCGCAGCATTCCCGCTGGCCTCGAACAGCACATCGAACCAGCCTTTGCCGATTGCATAGCGATCGAGCGCGTCCGGCGTCTGCGCGATATTCACGGTGGCGTCGGCGCCCACGCGGCTCGCGCATTCCAGCGGGAGCGAGTTCATGTCCGTGACGACGATTTCCGCAGCGCCGGCGCGTCGCGCGGTCGCGACGATCAACGCGCCAATCGGACCCGATCCCGTGACGAGAACCCGCTTGCCGAGCAGCGGGCCCGCGCGGTTCACCGCGTGTAGCGCTACCGACAACGGTTCCGCCATGGAAGCTTCGGCGTCGGTCAGTTCGTCGGAGACGGGCCAGGCTTGCGAGCGGTCGATCACGATTTCCTGGCGGAATGCGCCCTGCACATGCGGGGTGCGCATCGCACTGCCGTAATAGCGCATATCGACGCAATGATTCTGCAGGCCTTTCTGGCAATATTCGCAGGCGCCGCACGGCCGGCTCGGGCTGATGGCGATGCGCGTGCCGGCCTGAATATCGCTGATATTGCGGCCCACGCGCGTGATAACACCCGAGACTTCGTGGCCGAGAATCATCGGCTCCTTGATGCGCACGGTGCCGAAGCCGCCGTGGTTGAAATAATGCAGGTCCGATCCGCAGATGCCGCCCGCGCGTATGCGGACGAGCAATTGATGATCGTCCGGCTCGGGCGTGGGAACGTCTTCGATCCGCAGATCGCGCGGGGCATGAATGATGAGTGCGTGCATGGAGATATCCGTTGAAATGGAGCGGGACCAGACAACTGGCGATGCCGCTTACGTTAATCGTCGAGCGGCACGCTGACAAATCGGAATCGCGTCTGATCCAATAGCGGACGCTTATGACGGCGCTAGTCGAGCGCTTTGGTGATGTTTTCGATGACCTTTTTCGCGTCGGCGAACACCATCATGGTTTTGTCCATGTAGAACAATTCGTTGTCGAGACCGGCGTAGCCCGAGGCCATCGACCGTTTGTTCACGATCACGGTGCGCGCCTTGTAGGCTTCCAGAATCGGCATGCCGGCGATGGGCGACTGCGGATCGGTGCGCGCGGCGGGATTGACCACGTCGTTCGCGCCGAGCACCAGCACGACATCGGTTTGTCCGAATTCGGGGTTGATGTCGTCCATCTCGAAGACCTGGTCGTAGGCCACTTCCGCTTCGGCCAGCAGTACGTTCATATGGCCCGGCATCCGCCCCGCGACCGGGTGGATTGCGTAGCGCACATCGACGCCCTTGCCGCTGAGCTTGTCCGTCAGTTCCTTGAGCGCGTGCTGCGCGCGCGCAACCGCGAGGCCATAACCCGGCACGATCACGACGGATTCGGCGTTGCCGAGCAGGAACGCGGCGTCGTCGGCCGAGCCGGATTTGACGGGGCGCTCCTCGCGCGCGGCGGCGCCGGCGGTTGCGGCCTGCGCACCGAAGCCGCCCAGAATCACGCTGAAAAACGAGCGATTCATGGCGCGGCACATGATGTAGGACAGGATCGCGCCGGAGGAGCCAACCAGCGACCCGGCAATGATCAGCATGGGATTGTCGAGAGAAAAGCCGATGCCGGACGCGGCCCATCCCGAGTAGGAGTTGAGCATCGAGACCACCACCGGCATGTCCGCGCCGCCAATCGGAATAATGATCAGTATGCCGAATGCGAGCGCGATGAGCGTCATGGCGATAAACGGTGCCCACGCCCGGGTGAGCACGAAGGCCACGCCGAGCGCCACGATCGCCAGGGCGAGTATCAGGTTGATCAGGTGCTGTGCAGGATAGACCACGGGCGCGCCCTGGAACAGCCTGAACCTGTACTTGCCCGAGAGCTTGCCGAATGCGATGACGGAGCCCGAGAACGTGATCGCGCCGATGAATGTGCCGACGAACAACTCGATGCGGTTACCGACCGGCAGCATCGTTTCAAGTCCGAAGGCCGACGGTTCCGACACGACGGCATACGCGATACACACTGCCGCGAGACCGATCAGCGAGTGCATTGCGGCGATCAACTCGGGCATCTTCGTCATTTCCACGCGGGCGGCAACGACGGAGCCGATCGAGCCGCCTATGAGGAGCGCAACGACGATGAGGCCCATGCCCAGCGACAGATTCGAGCCGAGCGTCGCCGCGCGGGCCGCGATGAGCGCAATCGTCGTCAGCATGGCAATCGCCATGCCTGCCATGCCGAAGGCGTTGCCGAGGCGCGCGCTCTTCGGATTCGACAGTCCCTTGAGCGCCTGAATGAAGCAGACGGAAGCGACGAGATAGAGAAGGGTGACGGCGTCGAGGCTCACAGTGCCGCTCCTTTGCCGGCATGGCGTGCCGCCTTGCCGCTATCCTTTTTGCGGAACATCTCGAGCATCCTGCGCGTGACGAGGAAGCCGCCGAAAACGTTGACGGCGGCGAGCGCGACGGCCAGGGCGCCAAACGTCTTGCCCGGTGCGCCGACAGTGAGCCCGGCGGCGAGCATCGCGCCGACAATCACGATGGCCGATACCGCGTTGGTGACGGCCATGAGCGGCGTGTGCAGCGCGGGGGTGACGTTCCACACGACGTGGTAGCCGACATAGATCGCGAGCACGAAGATGATCAGGTGCGTCGTGATGGGAGAGATAGAGTGCATCGCAGGATCCTTTACGCGGTTTTTTGCATCGACTGTTCGTGGCCGATCAGTGTTGCCGCAATGATGTCGTCGCTCGTATCGATGTTCAGTTGACCTTCCGGCCCGATGATCAGCTTGACGAAATCGAGCACGTTGCGGGCGTAGAGCGCCGATGCGTCGGCGGCCACCATGGCGGGCAGATTCGTATGGCCGGCGATCTGCACACCGTGACGCGTGACGACCGCGTCGGGTTCCGTGAGCGGACAATTTCCGCCACGTCGACCGTCGATCTCCGGCCCCCGGCCGGCGGCCAGATCGACCAGCACCGAACCGGGTTTCATGGCGTCGAGCGTGTCGGCGGGAATCAGCGTGGGCGCCGGGCGGCCCGGGATCAATGCCGTGGTGATCACGATATCGGCGAGCCTGGCGCGCTCGTGGACGAGCGCCGCCTGGCGCGCGAGCCACGACGCCGGCATGGGCCGCGCGTAGCCGCCGGAGCCCTGGCCCGCATCGCGCTCGTCATCCGTTTCGAACGGCACGTCGAGAAATTTCGCGCCGAGCGACTCGATCTGCTCTTTCACAGCGGGCCGCACGTCGGACGCCTCGATCACCGCGCCCAGCCGTTTGGCGGTTGCGATGGCCTGCAGGCCCGCGACTCCCGCGCCGAGAATCAGCACGCGTGCGGCTTTCACCGTGCCCGCGGCGGTCATGAGCGTCGGCATGAAGCGCGGATACAGGCTCGCCGCGAGCAGCACCGCCTTGTAGCCGGCGATGTTCGCCTGCGAGGAGAGCACGTCCATGCTTTGCGCCCGCGTGGTGCGAGGCATCAGTTCGAGCGCGAACGACGGCAGGCCGGCTGCGCGAATGCGGGCTAGCTGGTCGACGTCGTAGGGATCGAGCATCCCGACGAGCACCGTGCCGCGTTTCATGCGGCGAAGCTCGTCGTCAGTCGGCGTCCTGACTTTCAGGACCATATCGGCGTTGTAGGCCTCGCCGGCATCGACGAGCATGGCGCCCGCATTGGCATAGGCGTCGTCGGGAATATGAGCGCCCGCGCCCGCGCCGTGCTGCACGAGCACGGTCTGTTTTAACGCGATGAGTTTCTTGACGGTCTCAGGTGTGCCCGCGACCCGTGCTTCTGCGGCTCGGCTTTCGGCGGGAATGCCGATTCTCATGAATGTCTTCTCCTGAATGGACGTGGCGCGCCTCGGGCAATGCGTTGTCGATTGCCCGGCGTGAGGCGTTGCTGCCTCGTGGCGGCGCACGTAATGGGCAGCCGGGCGCGGATTGCGCCGGACTGGATTGAAAAGCGCCGTTTGTCCCGGCGATCAGAACTTGTGACGCAGACCGATCGCCGCTTCGAACACGGAGTTGTGACCGTAGAAGGGCTGGTTGCTTCCCGACGCGGACGCGAGGTTGATCCATGCGCCGGTCAGATGGTTGTAGTCGACGCCTGCGTAGACGTCGGTGCGCTTGCTAAGCAGATAGTCGAACGTCGGACCGCCTGTCACGCGCGTGCCGCTGCTGCCCGCGTGGTGAACGAAGTCGATGTAGACCGGCAGATCCAGCACGAGCGAGGGCGTGATGTAGTACTGAACGGCTGCGGAAAACGAGTCGTTGCGATAATCGGCGGGATAGACGTGGCTGTAGATGTACGAGGCAAACACCTTGGCCGCGCTGAACGTGTAGGTCGCGCCGACGGTGAAGATTTTCTGCGAGCTGTCGGGGATCGTCACGCCGAAATACGTGCTGCCGTATGCGGTCGTCGACGGTGTCAGGCCGCCGATGTTGTTGACCACCTGATACGCCGCGCCGATGTTCAGCGGACCGCGATCGTACGACATGCTCACCGCGGGCGACGAGTTCTGGTGAACGTTGCCCGCGACGCCGCCAAACGTATAGGCGCCTTTGAACGTGAAGCCATAAAGGACGGGCGAGGTGTAGCGCACGGTGTTGTCGAGACGGCCGCCGCCCGTCAGGCCGGCGCCCTGGAAGCCCAGCGTGCCGGTGTAGTTCGCCAGCGCGTAAATATCGTGGGTCCAGGCGGTCTCGTGCGCGAGCGTGTACTGGCGACCGGCCGTGAGCGTGCCATAGGGCGCGCTCAGGCCCACCATCGCGGTGCGGCCAAACAGACGCGGACTGCCCGAAGGGGTCGATTGCTGCGTGGCGCCGGTGTTGGGCGTAAAGCCGCTCTCGAGCTGGAAGATCGCGGCGTAGCCGCCGCCGAGATCCTCTTTGCCCTGCAGGCCCCAGCGACTGCCCTGAATTTCACCGCCGCTGCCCATGGTGAAAAGCTTGCCGCCGGCGGCGTTCTGATGCGTATCGAAACGCACGGCCTCGTCGATAATGCCGTACAGCGTGACATTCGATTGAGCATGGACTGCCCCGGAAGCGGCAAGACCTAATGAAATTAGCAATCCTGATTGACAAGCTTTCACGCTGGACCCCTTTCTGGTTGACGAAAGACGAAGAACTCCAAGGAGATCGCCGCATCCGGTATCCGGTGCGGCGTCTTTTTTATGGGTCGGGGCGCATGCCCCAACCGGATTCGTACTAGTCGAGAGCGGCGACGGCGGCGGCGATCTTCTTGCAGCCTTCGCCAATCGTGTCGATGCTGGTGGCGATCGACATGCGGAAAAACGGTGACAAGCCATAGGCCGCGCCCGCGATCACCGCCACGCCGGCCTGTTCGAGCAGATAGAGGACCACGTCGTTGTCGTCGGCCATGCGCTTGCCTTGCGGCGTGGTGCGGCCGATCAGTCCGCTGCAGTTCACGTAGAGATAGAACGCGCCCGCGCTCGTGCGGCAACTGATGCCGGGGATGTCGTTCAGGGCGGCCAGCGCGAAATCGCGGCGTTCGCGATACACCCGCACCGATTCGTGCACGAACGACTGGTCGCCGGTCAGCGCGGCGAGTGCGGCGGCCTGGCTGATCGAGCTTGCGTTGCTGGTCGATTGCGACTGGAGCTTGTCGAGCGCCGCGATCAGTTCCGCCGGACCCGCTACGTAGCCGATCCGCCATCCGGTCATCGCGTACGTCTTCGAAACGCCGTTGATTACCAGCGTGCGCGTGGCGAGTTCCGGCGCGACAGCCAGCAGGTGCGACGCGGCCTCGTCGGTGAAGCGGATGTGCTCGTAGATGTCGTCGAGCATGATGAGAACATGCGGATGACGCTGCAAAACGCCGGCCAGCGCGCGCCATTCGTCGGCGGAATAGGCCGCGCCGGTCGGGTTGGTCGGCGAATTGATGATCAGCCAGCGCGTGCGTGGCGTAATGGCGCGCTCCAGTGCGTCCGCGTTCAATTTGAACGCTTCGTCCTCGCTGCAGGTGACGATCACGGGCTTGCCGTCGTTGGCGAGGACCATATCCGGATACGAGACCCAGAACGGCGCCGGGATCAGCACTTCGTCGCCGGCATCCACGGTTGCCGAAAGCGCATTGAAGATGGCGTGCTTCGCGCCGCACGTCACGATGATCTGGCGCGGGTCATACGTCAGTTGATTCTCGCGCCGCAATTTATCTGCAATCGCCTGACGCAGCGCCGGCGTGCCGGCGGTCGCCGTGTATCGGGTTTCGCCGCGCTCCATGGCGTCGATCGCGGCCTGGCGAATATGCGCAGGCGTGTCGAAATCGGGCTCGCCCACCACGAGATTGACGATGTGCTTTCCCTGGCGCTTCAGGTCGGCGGCACGTTCGGCTGCCGCGCTGCTCGGCGAGGGTTTGATGCGCTTGATGCGATCGGCGATATGCACTGCACTCACAGTTGGCTCCTGAACGGCGTTGTACGTGGCGCTCACATTACGCGCCCGAAAATTTTGGAGCCAAGATAACTTTCCGCTGGTGCAATAACATTGACTTATGACGCGCCGGGGCCGCGCATGCGAGGGCGCAGCGGCGAACGCAGGCGTATTCCGATCGGTCGCGCGCTGCGCCGCACGGGCGGAAGTCTGTCCGTTATGGCGTTGTTGCCCTATCATTGCGGACATTGCACTGCTCCGGAGCTGCCATACCGTGAACCTGCGGCGTCTTAAATACTTCGTGAAAATCGTGGACATCGGCAGCCTGACGCAAGCCGCCGAAGTGCTGCATATCGCTCAGCCAGCACTGAGCCAGCAACTGATCACGCTCGAGGACGAATTCCAGCAGCAACTGCTGGTGCGCACCAAACGCGGCGTCACGCCCACGGAGGCGGGTGCCACGCTCTACCGCCACGCGCAACTGATTCTGCGGCAGTACGAGCAGGCTCAGGCCGACGTCAAGAGCGCGGGGCAGACGCTGGCCGGGCACGTCTCGGTGGGGCTCGCGCCCGGAACGGGCGCCTCGGCGCTTTCCTTGCCGCTCCTGCGCACCGTGCGGGCGCGTCATCCGGATATCCTCCTGTATATCAACGAGAACTTCGGCACGACGCTGAGCGAACTGATCATGAACGGCAGGATGGACATGGCCGTGCTGTATGGCGACAAGCCCGTGCATGGACTCGCGTTTCAACTGCTGATGAACGAGGAGCTTTACCTCGTCGCGCCTCGCAGCATGGGTATCGCGAAGGAGCAGATCGGCGTGGTCGATCTGCGCGATGTTCCGCTTCTGCTGCCGCGTCCGTACAACTATCTGCGCAAGTACGTCGACGAGGGATTCGCCCGCGTGCAGATGATTCCCAACGTGATCGCCGAAATCGAATCGGCGTCGACGCTGTCGGCAGCCGTGGGCGCCGGCATTGGCGCGACCATCCTGCCGGAATCCACGGCGCGCGTCGTGGCGGCGGCTGGCGATGTGGTCCAGTGCCGGATCGTCTCGCCGGTGATCAAGATTCCCCTGTCGGTTTGCCTGTCCGACCATCTCCCGCTTTCCGAACCCGCCGCGGCGGTTCGCGACATCCTGCTGGAACTGGCCAGCGACCTCGAATTCGACGCGCGTTCGCAACCGGCGTCCGAAACATAAGCGCGCCTTATCGCGGCAAAGCCAAACCGTCTTGGCGCGTTTTTTCTGCGCCGGATACATTGAGTCCATCTCCGATTGCCGGGCAGTCCAGGCTGCCACGGCAACGAAGCGCGCCGTTCGGCGGACGCGGCAGCCAGCAGGTTGCCCGGCCGCCGCGTCACTGCGGTGCTTCGCGTTCGCCGGCTAGCCGGCGGCCGTCCAACCGGTTACGGACCCAAAGATGGATCTCGAGAAGATAAAGGCGTTAATCGACCTGCTCGCGCAATCGCCGCTAGCGAAGCTGGAAGTGATCGAGGGCGATGAGCGCGTGAAGCTCATCAAGACGAAGCAGCGTCGCGCGCACAACGCGGCATCGGCGGCGCAAAGCGGTGTCGTCAAGGCAGCGCGCGACGAAGTGCGCGACGAAGTGCGCGAGGCAGTGCGCACGAATGCATCGTCGCAGTCCGCAGCGGATACGACCGGCGCCGCCGATGCGCGCGCTGCCGCGCCCGAGGTGGCCAAGGCGGTTTGCGCGCCATCGCCGGTCAAAACCCAAAACGTTCTCGCGCCGATGGCAGGCATCGCCCATCTGAAGCCGTCGCCCGATGAAGTGCCGTTCGTGGCAGTCGGCGACGCGGTGAGCGAGGGCCAGGTGCTCTGCACGATCGAGGCGATGAAGATGTTCATCGCGGTCGAATCGATGCACGACGGTGTGGTCGAGGCGATTCTCGTCGAGCCGGGCACCGAAGTGTCCGCAGGTCAACCGTTGTTCCGGATCGGCTGACCCACCATGTTCAACAAGGTATTGATCGCCAATCGCGGCGAAATTGCGCTGCGCATTCAACGCGCGTGCCGGGAACTGGGCGTGGCGACCGTCGCAATCCATTCGGAGGCGGATGCCGACGCGCGTTACGTGCGTCTGGCCGATCAGGCGATCTGCATCGGGCCGGCTGCGCCCGGGCGCAGCTATCTCAATCGCTCGGCGATCCTGCTGGCCGCGCATGCGAGCGGGGCGCAGGCCGTTCATCCGGGCTATGGTTTTCTGTCGGAAAACGCCGAGTTTGCCGAGCAGGTCGGCGAGGCCGGCCTCACATTCATCGGTCCCGATCCCGCGGCGATTCGCACGATGGGCGACAAGGTCGCGGCCAAGCGCGCGATGCGCGCCGCCGGTGTGCCCTGCGTGCCCGGACCCGACAGCGCGCTGCCGGACGATCCCGCCGAGATCGCGCGGATTGCGCACGACATCGGCTATCCGGTGATCGTCAAGGCCGCGGGCGGCGGCGGCGGTCGCGGGATGCGCGTGGTGCACGACCCCGAAAAACTGCTCGATGCGGTCACGGTGACGCGCGAGGAGGCGCGCCGCGCATTCGGCAAACCGGAACTGTATATCGAGAAGTTTCTCGAGCATCCCCGCCACGTCGAGATTCAGGTGCTGTGCGATGCGCACGGCAACGCGCTGTGGTTGGGGTCGCGAGATTGCTCGCTGCAACGGCGGCACCAGAAGGTGATCGAGGAGGCGCCCGCGCCCGGAATCGACGCCGAACTGATTCGCCAGGTGGGCGAGCGCTGCGCCGACGCATGCCGCCAGATCGGCTATCGAGGTGCCGGCACGTTCGAATTCCTGTTCGAGAACGGCCAGTTCTTCTTCATCGAAATGAATACGCGCTTGCAGGTCGAGCATCCCGTCACGGAGGCGACCACCGGCATCGACATCGTTCGCGAGCAGATTCGTGTCGCGCAGGGGCATGCGCTCGATCTGCATCAGGACGCTATCCGCACGTCGGGCCATGCGCTCGAATGCCGGATCAACGCCGAGGACCCGTTCTCGTTCGTGCCGTGTCCTGGGCGCGTGACGGTCTGGGAGCAGCCGGGCGGCAACGGCGTGCGGGTGGATTCGCATATGAGCAGCGGCGCGGTCGTGCCGCCGTATTACGACTCGCTGATCGCCAAGGTGATTACCTTTGGCGCGACGCGCGACGAAGCCTTCGCACGCATGCGCGTGGCGTTATCCGAGATGCGCGTGGAAGGGGTGAGCACGAACCTGCCGCTGCATCGCGCCATGCTTGACGACGCGGCGTTCCGTGCCGGCGCCGTCGATATCCACCATCTGGAGCGCTGGCTTGCTAAAGGAAAGGAACATGACGCAGATCGTTGAAGCGGCGTCGAGGCATCTCGCGATGGCCCCCGCGCAACCCGGCTCGCAACCTGGCTCGCAACCCGGCGCACGGCGCAGCGCCGATGCGGGCGTCCTGCGGGCAGAGGCGGCTCAGGCCGCTGTCCAGACGGGCGTTCAGGGTGCCGCGATCAGTCTGCTCGGCACGACCGCGATGCTTTTCGAAGCGCCGGGACTGCTCGAACTGTCCGTGCAGCGTCGTATCTGGGCGCTGGCGCGTGTTGTCGAAGCATGGCCGGGCGTGCGCGAAGCCGTGCCCGGCGTCACCAACCTCATGCTGACGTTCGCCGAACCGCCCGCCGATCCCGATGCCTTCTCGGCGGCGCTGCTCGACGCGTGGGAGGCCGCCGGCGAGTTGCAGGTGGAAGGGCGGCTCGTCGAATTGCCGGTGATCTACGGCGGCGAGTCGGGGCCGCATATCGGCGATGTGGTGGCGCACACGGGCTTGTCCATCGACGACATCGTCGAACTGCATTGCGCGCCGCTTTACACGGTCTATGCGCTCGGCAGCCATCCCGGCTACTGCTATCTCGGCGGCATGGATCCGAGGATCGCCACGCCGCGCCGCAAGGTTCCCGTGCTCGGACTGCCCGGCGGCGCAGTGTCGATCGGCGGCGTGCAGACGGGCGTTTCGGCTTCGGCGGGACCGAGCGGCTGGAACACCATCGGCCATACCTCGATGTCGTTCTTCGATCCGTCAAAGCCCAATCCCGCCACGCTCGCCCCCGGCGACATGATCCGCTTCAGGGTGGAAAGGATTATCCGATGATTGAGATCCTGTCTTCTTCCGCGCTCGCGACCGTTCAGGATCGCGGCCGCGACGGCTATCTGCGCTACGGCGTGGGCATGGCGGGGGCGATGGACCGGCTGGCGCTGGCGGTCGGCAACCTGCTGCTCGGCAATGCCGAGGACGCCGCGAGCATCGAGATTCCGGTGTTTCCGTTTCGCGTGCGCTTTCTCGACGATCTGTCCTTCGCGCTCACGGGTGCGGACGGCGCGGCGAAGCTGGGCGAGCGGCCGGTGCTGCCGTGGTGGACCCTGCACGCGAAACGCGGCGAGGTGCTGACGATCGGGGTGCCCGAGCATGGCGCGCGTTGCTATCTGTCGCTCGCGGGCGGCGTGGATGTGCCCGTCGTGCTCGGCTCGCGCAGCACGCAAATGCGCGGCGAATTCGGCGGCTTTCATGGCCGTCCGCTGAAAAAGGGCGATGTCGTGGCCGCCGGACAGATGCACGACGGCAGCGCCACCGGGCGTGTCACCGGCAATGCAAGCAGCGGTGCAAGCAGCGGTGCAAACTGCGGTGCAAACTGCGGCCCCGGGGCGGGCTTCGGCTCCGTCCCGCCCTGGCTCTCGCTACCCGCGCCGGCAGCCACGCCGGACGGCGAAGCCGCAGCCGACGGCGATACGGTCGTGCGCGTGTTGCCCGCAGCCGAATACGAGCGCTACACCGCGCCATCGCAGGACGCGTTCTGGCGCACGGCCTGGAAGGTGACGCCGCAAAGCGACCGTTACGGCTACCGCCTTGCCGGATCGACGCTCGCGACGGTGGAGACGCTGGAGATGCGCTCGCACGGCATCGTGCCGGGCGTGATCCAGGTGCCGCACAGCGGTCAGCCCATCATCCAGTTGCGCGATGCGCAGCCATCGGGCGGTTATCCGAAGATCGGCACGGTCATCGAAGCCGATATCTGGCGGCTCGCTCAGGCGCGCATCGGTACGCATCTTCGATTCGTCAGGACAACCTATGACGAGGCAGTCGCGGCTACGCGCGAACTGGACGGCTATGTGGAGAAGGTCAAGCAACTCGTCGGGCTGTTTCGCTCTTCCGGACATTGACACATGACATTGCAGAATCAGGCGGATATTCGCGAACTGCGGCAAATCACGACGTGGCTGGCCGACGCGGGCGTCGAATTCATCGAAATCGGCCGTGCCGGCATGCGGGTTCGGCTCACGCTGGAACCTGACGCGCGGGCCGCTGCCGTCGGCGCGCCGGTGCTGTCGGCGGCATCGCGCGACGTTGCGCTGCCGACCGATTCATCTGCAACGCGTGCGAGCGCCGACAGGATCGAGGTGCGGGCGCCGCTTGCGGGGCAATTCCTCGCCGCGCATCCGGCGCGCGTCGAGCCGCTGGCTTCGGCCGGCATGCCCGTGGCGGCGGGCGATGTGCTTGGGCTGGTGCGAGTCGCCGACCTGTGCGTGCCGGTCGTCGCGGCGGGGCCTGGCATCGTCGAAGCGTTGCTCGCCGAACCGGGCGCGGCGGTGGGTTACGGCGAGCCCTTGTTCGCGCTGTCGCCGGTCCAGGAGGCCGGCAGCGAACCGGCGGCCTCGGCGTATGAACGTCGGGCATGAACGTGTTTTGGCCCGTGCGGGCCAACCAGACAGGGAGCAGCGCAATTGGAAATCGATCTGAACGCCGATCTGGGCGAAGGCTTCGGCCCGTATCGAATGGGCGAGGACGAGGCGATGCTCGATATCGTGTCGTCCGCGAATGTGGCGTGCGGTTATCACGCGGGCGATCCGGTGATCATGGACCGGACCGTGCGGATGGCGAAACAACGCGGTATCGAGGTCGGCGCGCATGTGGGGTTTCCGGACCTGCTCGGTTTCGGCCGCCGCCAGATTCAGGCGGACCCGCAAGAGCTTGCCAACTACGTGATCTATCAGATGGGCGCGCTCGCGGGCATCGCCACGGCGGCCGGCTATCGCGTCACGCACATGAGCTTTCACGGGGCGCTCGGCAATATGGCGGCCGCGTCGTACGAACTGGCGGAGCCGCTCGTTCGCGCCGTCGCGGACTTCGACCGCGATCTCATCGTCAGCGTGTCGACCAACACCCAGATCGAGCGCGCCGCGCAGCGCTTCGGTCTGCGCGTCGCGAACACTTTTCTTGCCGATCGCGCCTATGACGACGAGGGCGCGCTCGTGTCCCGGCAACTGGCCGGCGCGGTCATCAAGGATCGGGAAGCCGTGCTTGCCCGCGTGCGCATGCTGCTCACGCAGGGCGAGATCCTGACCATTACCGGCAAGCGCCTGAAAGTGGCCGCGCAATCGATTCTGCTGCATGGCGATACGCCGGGCGCCGTCGATCTCGCCCGCACGGTGCGCGCGGAGATCGAGCGCGCGGGCGGACGCGTGACGCCCGTGTCGCAACTGGTGGGCGCGCCGCACTGAGCGCGCCGCGCGAGGCTCAACTGGGTTTGTCGCACGCCCGCAGGTGCGACGAAAGAGAATTTCATACCGAGGTCCATCATGCCGTTTTCAGACTACAAGACCGCGCTCGTGACGGGCGCTTCGACCGGAATGGGTGCCGCCATCGTCGAGCGTTTCTGCCGCGAAGGGCTCGAAGTGCACGCGCTGGCGCGCAACGCCGAGCGGCTCAATGAACTCGCGGAGCGCACCGGCTGCATTGCGCACGCGATCGACGTCTGCGACCTCGATGCCGTGACGGCGCTGACGAAGAAAGTGCCGTTCGATATCGTGGTGAATAACGCGGGCGTGTCGCGCAAGGGCTCGATTCTCAATGCAGAGGTCGAGGACATCGACGTGCAGGTGGAGGTGAATCTTCAGGCCGTGCTGCACCTCGTTCGATTGACGATGCCGGGAATGGTCGAGCGCGATCGCGGGCATATCGTGAACATCAGTTCGATCGCGGCGATCTACAACTTCGGCGGCAACTCGATCTATCACGCGACGAAAGCGGGCATTCACGCCCTCTCGCGCCAGCTGCGTGTCGATGCGACGGGCAAGCGCGTGCGCGTGACGGAAATCTGCCCGGGTCGCGTCGCGACCGATATTTTCGGCCACGTTCACGGCGATATCGAAGCGGCGCGCAAAGAGTTTATCGACGGTTTCGAATTGCCCCGTCCCGAAGATATTGCCGACGCGATCGCGTTTGCGATTGCCGCGCCGCTGGCGGTCAATATCAGCAATATGGAAATCCTGCCGACGCTCCAGGTCCCCGGCGGTCTGACGACCGTCAAGCGCGGACCCGCCGGGTCGAACGAGTAAGGCGCGACGATGCCCACCGAACTCGCGGGACAGCTGTTGGCGCACTCGGCGCACATTCGCGGGCGCGCGCAGGGCGATCCGTTCAGCAATCCCATCCTGTCGATCTCGATCGATATCATCGAACGGCTGGCGTCCGCGGAGCTCGATCACGAAGCGGTGATGGCGCTGATCGGCGAGTTGAGGGATGACGCTTTCTCCGCGCGCGCGGCGCGTATCGCACGCTACGTTGGCGGCGTCGAGATCGAGGCGAATGGCCGCGCGCTCGACGCCGTGGCGCAGGACCTGCTGAGCCCGTCGGGGGCGGCGCGCGCACCGGATTGGGAACATTACCGCTCGCAGGTCGAGCGCACGCGCCACGCGGCGGTGTTCACCGGGCATCCGACCTTTGCACTCTCGCCCGAGGTGGGACAGCATCTCGCCGACCATGCCTGCGGCGCGCCGCTCGACAAGCACCGCTCGCATCGCCCGCAGACGGTATTGCTCAACGACGAGTTCGCGCAGTCGGTCGCCGCGATCGAGAACGGGCGCGATGCGCTCGACCGCTTCAATGCGGCGTTGCTGACGGCCGCGCGCGCGACATGGCCGCACGACTGGACGCGCCTGGTGCCGCGTCCGCTGGTCTTGTCCACGTGGGTCGGCTACGACACCGACGGGCGCACCGACATCGGCTGGTGGGACACGTTGCGGCTGCGTTTGCGCATCAAGCAGCGACAGCTCGCGAGGCTGCGCGGCCAGCTCGATGCGTGCCGCAGCGCGCGAGCCGTGGTCGAGCGCCTCGACATTGCGCTGAACGCCGTGGAGCGGCAGATCGACGCCTGTCCTGCGCGCGCGCACGCGGGAGAAGTGTCGGCTTTCGCGCATGCGCTGGTCGGACAGCGCGAGGCGGCCTGCGTGTCGAGTGCGCCGTTGCGCGCATTGCTCGACGAGGCCATCGCGCGCGCTGACGACGACGAGCGTCTTGCGCTGTGCGTGGCGCGCGCCGGTTTGGTGGCGCATGGTCTCGCGCTGGCGCATACGCATGTCCGCTTGAACGCGAGCCAGTTGCACAACGCGGCACGGCATCGCCTCAATATCCTCGACGATATCGACTCGCCCGCCCGCCGCCGGGCCATGCTCGCCGCGATCAACGCCGCGCTCGCACGCGTCGAAGCCGCGCCGGTCGACTTCGGTTCGTTGCTCGACGAGCAGGCAACGGCGGCGCGCATGATGATGACCGTCGCGCAGCTGGTCAAGCATATCGACAGTTCCACGCCCGTGCGCTTTCTCATTGCGGAAACGGAGAGCGGCTACACGCTGCTGACTGCGTTGTGGCTCGCACGGTTGTGCGGCGTCGAGTCCCACATCGAGATCAGTCCGCTGTTCGAAACAGCGGACGCGCTCGAGCAGGGCGCGCGCGTGCTGGACGAAGCGCTCGCGAGCGCGCATTACCGCGACTACGTGCGCCTGCACGGCCGCCTTGCATTGCAGTTCGGTTATTCCGATTCGGGGCGCTATGTGGGGCAGCTCGCGGCGAGCTTCCTGATCGAGCGCCTGCGGCTGAAAATCGCCCAGACTCTCGCGAAGCACGGCATGCACGGTATTGAAATCGTGCTCTTCGATACGCACGGAGAAAGCATTGGCCGGGGCGCGCATCCCGGCTCGCTCGCCGACCGCCTCAAATATCTTTCGCCCACGGCGGCGCGCCATGCGCTGAACGACGGCGGGCATCCGGTGCGGGAGGAGTGCGCGTTTCAGGGCGGCGACGGCTACGTGCTGTTCGGCACGCCCGCGCTCGCGCTCGCCACGGTCGCGCGTCTCGCCGAACACGCCTTCCACCTGCCCGTGGGGCCGGTCGACGATCCGATCTACGCGGACCCCGACTTCGCCGCCGACTTTTTCGGCTCGGTGCGCACGACGATGGCTGACCTCGTCGACGATCCGGGCTACACGGCGATCCTCGGCGCGTATGGGCCGGCGCTGCTCGACCGGACGGGGTCGCGTCCGGCCGCGCGGCAGACAGACGGGGCGATGGTGCGCACGCGGATCCGGCATCCGCGCGAACTGCGCGCCATTCCGAACAACGCGATCCTGCAGCAGCTCGGCTGGTGTGCGAACACGCTGCACGGGCTGGGCGCGGCGGCGGCCCGTCAGCCCGAGAAGTTCGTCGGCATGCTGGCCGGCAGCCGGCGTTTCCGGCGCGCGCTCGACTTCGCGCGTCATGCGCTTGCGCATTCGGAGATCGATGTGCTGCGCGCCGTGGTCTCGCTGCTCGATCCCGGCACGTGGCTCGACCGCGCGCGTCATGCGGACGACGAATCGCGCCGTGGCGCTTTGCAGGGCGTCGCATCGGCGCTCGAACGCCTCGATGTGTCGGCGTCCCTGCGCGCGATGTTCCGGCGCGCGGTCGCCGACGATCTCGCATTGCGGGCGGTCTGGCCCGAACACACGTCGATGGGCGAGCGCGAGATTCTGCTGCACGCGCTGCGGCTTGCCCTGATCCAGCAGGTCTGGCTGCTGGCGGCCCGCATCCCGGCCTTCGCCGAGCGCGCGGGCGTGACGCGAGACACCGTGCAGGCGGCCATCATCAGCCTGGATCTGGCGGCGGCGCTGCCCGTGCTGGCGGAGATTTTTCCGGAAAGCGCGGACCACTGGGCCGCCCACGACTATGCGGAGCCTGCCGGGCTCCGGCCGGGCGGAACCTATGCGCGCGAGCACGCCGAGCTGTTCGCGCCGATGGCCGGGCTGTTCGACGCCATCCGGGAAATTTCCGTTGCGATTACCCATGAGGTCGGCGCATTTGGCTGACCGCTTCCGCCGGCCGCCGCGCCGGCGGACACCACCACCCTCGTGCACTACCAGGAGAACACACATGCGTCCATCGGTACTCGTTACCCGTGCGTCGTTTCCCGATATCGTCGATCGTCTGCGCTCTGCTTTTGACGTGACGGACAACCCCGGCGACGACATCTGGTCCCAGCCATCGCTGATCGAACGGCTGCAGGGCAAGACCGGCGCGATGACGGCGGGCAGCGACCGTATCGACGCCACGTTGCTCGATGCGTGTCCGCAACTGAAGGCGGTCTGCAACATCGGCGTGGGCTACAACAATATCGATGTGCAGGCGTGCACCGCGCGCGGCGTGCTGGTCACGAACACGCCCGATGTGCTCACCGAAACGACCGCCGATTTTGGCTTCGCGCTCATGATGGCGGCGGCGCGGCGCATGACGGAGTCGGAGCACTATCTGCGCGCGGGCGAGTGGGTCAAGACCGGACGCTACGACATGTTCGTCGGCCCGGACGTGCATGGCTCCACGCTCGGCATCCTCGGCATGGGGCGCATTGGTCAGGCGATTGCGCGCCGCGGCGCGTTGGGCTTCGGCATGCGGGTGATCTATCACAACCGTTCGCGCCTCGCGCCCGGGATCGAGTCGGAATGCCGCGCCAGCTACGTCGACAAAGACACCTTGTTACGCGAGTCGGATCATCTGATCATTGTGGTGCCTTACTCCGAAAGCTCGCATCATGCGATCGGCGCGGCGCAATTAAAGCAGATGAAATCGACGGCGACGCTGACCAATATCGCGCGTGGCGGCGTGGTCGACGACGACGCGCTGGCGGTGGCGCTTCAGGAAGGCGGTATTGCCGCCGCGGGGCTGGATGTGTTCGAGGGCGAACCCGCGATTCGCCCGGCGCTGCTCGCGTGCCGGAACGTCGTGCTCACGCCCCACATCGGTAGCGCGTCGGTCCGGACGCGCCGCGCGATGGCTTCGCTGTGCGTCGACAATCTGCTCGCCGCACTCGGTGAAGGGCCTTCGGCGGGGGCGCCGCCGACGCCGGTCAATCCCCAGGTGCTGGCCCGTCGCGTCGCGACGGCCTGAGCGTCGCAGTTGGCGGCGCCTCGCGCCGCGCAGGATCGCGCCCCGCGCTGCGGGCGCGCAGGTTGCCGGTGTATACCGGTGTACGCCGGAATATCCGGCGATAGCCCGGCACCGCTTCAGATGCAGGACCCACTTGAAACGACAATGCCGCCGCGTAGCGGCATTGCGAAAGGAGACATCTCTTCCCGCGACGAAGGGCCTTGCCCGCTCGTCCGTTCAAACGCCAGAACCGTCATTCCCTAAACTTATCGCACCAGAGGAAAGCACTCTGCAACAGCCAATTTTTGCGAGCTAGTATCGATTCAACAAAGATGTCACACACCGCAATGCAAGGCATCCGAGGAAACGATGGCATAGCAGGACACCCCACCTGGTAGCGCCGCGAAGCGCGCCGGCCATCATGAAAGGCATCATCTGGACACCGCGAAATGAAACTTCACTTTGACCTTGGAACTGTTCTGCAAGGCGACTACGGAGCGTTATTCCTGCATGGGATAGAGATGACGCTCGCCATGGCCGCGCTTGCCTGGCTGCTATCGCTGGTGGTGGGCGTGCTGCTGACGATCGTGCGCATGACGCAGTTTCGCGCCGCCGAAGCGCTGGTGGGCGCCTACGTTGCCTATCACCGCAATGTGCCGATGCTGGTGCAGATCCTGTTCTGGTATTTCGGCATTTCGAACATTCTTCCGCTTGCATTGCAAGACCTGCTCAATCAGTACAACAGCCAGTTTATTTTCGCCGTGATCGCAATTGGCCTGTGCAGCGCCGCTTACCTGACCGAAGACATTCGCAGCGGCCTGCGCGCGATTTCATACGGGCAGATCGAGGCGACGCGCGCGCTTGGCTTGAACTTCTTCGACGGTATGCGCTTTGTGGTGTTGCCGCAGGCGCTGCGCTACGCGATCCCGCCGATGATCAACAACGCGGTGGTGCTGTTGAAGAACACGAGTCTCGCCATGGCGATCGGAGCTGCGGAACTCACCTACGTCACGCGCCAGATCGAAAACGAAACCTTCCTGTCGTTCGAATCGTATTCCGTGGCGACGTTCGTTTATCTCGGGCTGTCCCTCGTCATCATGTTGTGCGGGGCAAGAATCGCCATGCACTACCGTACCCCGGGAGTCAAGTGACCATGCTGGATATTCTGCGAGACAACTGGACGCTGCTGCTGATCGGGCAGTACCCGCATGGCCCGCTGGGCGGCATCGTGCTGACGATCCTTCTGTCGCTGTCGGCGCTGGCGATGGCGTTTCCGCTCGGCATCCTCGTGGCGCTGGCCCGTATCAGCCCCTATGCGGTGTTTCGTACGCCGGCGACCGTGCTCGTCTACATGGTGCGGGGCATTCCGTTGCTGATGGTGGTGTTCTGGGTGTACTTCCTCGTGCCGGTGCTAACGGGTTTTCCGGTGACGGGTTTCGTCACCATGCTGTGCGCGCTCGTGGTGTACGACTCCGCGTATCTGGGCGAGATCATTCGCTCGGGCATCGAAGCGTTGCCCAAAGGGCAGGTCGAAGCGTCGCGCGCGCTGGGTCTGGGCTATCTGAGGACGATGATTGCCGTGATCCTGCCACAGGCGCTCTACAACGTGGTGCCGAGCATGATCACGCAGTTCGTTTCGACGATCAAGGAAACGTCGCTGGGCTACATCATCAATGTGCAGGAGATCTCTTTCGCCGCGGATCAGATCAATAACCGTCTGCTCACGAAGCCGTTTCCGGTGTATCTGATTCTCGCGCTCAGCTACTTCGTCCTCTGCTACGCGTTGACGCAATTCGCGCGCTATGTCGAGCGGCGTGTTACCCGCAAGCGTGCCGGCCAGCGGCCCCGCTCGCGGGTGGCGAGTGCTGCGGCGATCGCTGACGCCCTTCCCGCGAAAAACTAGCCGTTCCATCCATCGAGGTTACAGGCATGATCAAGTTTTCCAGCGTCAACAAGTGGTACGGCGAGTATCACGCGCTCGTCGATGTGAACGCCGAGGTGCGCAAAGGCGAGGTCGTGGTCCTTTGCGGTCCGTCCGGATCGGGAAAATCCACGCTGATCCGCACGGTGAACCGGCTCGAGGAAATCAACCGGGGAACGATTCTGTTCGAAGGCGCGGACATTCACGACCGCAAGCTGCGCCTCAACGCCTACCGCAGCCGGGTGGGTTTCGTGTTCCAGCAGTTCAATCTGTTTCCGCATCTCTCGGTGCTCGACAACATCACGTTGTCGCCGATGCGAGTGCGCAAAATGAAGCGTGCCGATGCGAAGCGCAAGGCCGAGGAACTGCTCGCGCGCGTTGGCCTCGCGAACAAGGCGAATGCCTTTCCGCCGCAGTTGTCGGGCGGCCAGCAGCAGCGCGTGGCGATTGCGCGCGCGCTGGCCATGGACCCGCCCGTCATGTTGTTCGACGAGCCGACGAGTGCGCTGGACCCCGAGATGGTCGGCGAAGTGCTGAACGTCATGAAAGGGCTCGCGCGTGACGGTATGACGATGATGTGCGTGACGCATGAAATGAATTTCGCGCGCGAAGTCGCCGATCGCGTCTGGTTCATGGATGCGGGGCAAATTCTGGAAACCGCACCGCCTGGCGAATTTTTTTCGAATCCCAAACATGCGCGGGCTCAGCGCTTCCTTTCGGATTTGCGCAGTCATTGAGCTTTCGCGAATGCGAGCTCATTAAATAAAGTCATTTGAATCTGAACATCCATTTCAATCGTCAGCCTTCCTGGGAGTGACACAATGCAGGTAAGCAAGGTCGTTTTCGCAATGCTGCTGGCAGGCGTAGGTGCAGCACCACTGGTTTCCGCTCACGCCGATCAGCTTTCCGATGTCAAAGGTCGTGGTGCATTGACGTGCGGGGTCTACTCGAACGTCGAGCCGTTTTCCTATCCGAACGCGCAGACGCGTCAGCTCGAAGGCATGGACGTGGATATCTGCACGGCCATTGCGAAGCATCTCGGTGTGAAGGCGAAGCTGGAGCCGCTGGCCGTGGAAGCACGCATCCCTCAACTGAAGCTGGGGCGCGTGGATGTCGTCGTCGCCAATCTCGCCTACACGAAAACGCGCGCCGGGCAGATCGCATTCAGCGACGCGTACTATTCGACGAAAGAAGTGCTGGTGGTGAAAAAAGCGGATGCCGGAAAGAAGCTCGCCGACTTCTCCGGACAGAAGATCAGCGCGGCCGATGGCTCCACCTCGGCGCAGTCGATCCCGCTGTCGATCAAGAACGGCCAGGCCGTGACGTTCCATGACACCAGTTCGGCTTTCCTCGCGCTCGAGCAGGGTAAAGTGAATGGCTTCGTGACGAACCAGATGACGGCGACCAAGATTGCGAAGCAGGTCGACGGCACGGCGGGCGCGGTGGTCATCGCCACGCAGCCCATGTTGATCGAGCCGATCGCAGTCGGTCTGCGGCAGAACGAGCCGGGCATGAAGGACGCGGTGAACAAGGCGCTGAACGCGATGGAGCAAAGCGGCGAGATGAGCCAGATTTTCGACCGCTGGCTTGGACCCAAAACGCAGTACGCACTCACGAGAACGGACAAGGTCACGCCGATCGATCAACTCAAGTTTACGCCGGTGAACTGATCTCAGGACGTTGCGTGGAGGAGACGTGATCACACATATCGTTGTGATGGGCGTATCAGGGTGCGGAAAGTCGACGCTTGCGCAGGCACTTGCACAAGCGCTGGGAGGCCGGTTCATCGAGGGCGACGACTACCATGCGCCCGCGAGCGCGGCCAAGATGAAGCGCGGCGTTCCGCTCGACGATGCAGATCGCGAAGCATGGCTCGACCGTCTGGGCCGCGCGCTGTATGGTGGTGACGGGCCGGTGGTCCTGTCGTGTTCGGCGCTAAAGCGGCGCTACAGGGACCGCTTGCGAAAAGCGGTGAGTGGACTCGCTTTCGTGTATCTGGACATCACGCCGGACGAAGCGATGGCGCGGGTGGCGTGGCGGAACGATCACTTCTTTCCGCCGTCGCTCGTCGACAATCAGTTCGCCAATCTGGAGACGCCGCTGGGAGAGGATCGCGTATTGCAGGTCCCGGCTTGCAATCCGGTCGATCACAGTGTTGCGCTCGTCAGGCGCTGGATCGAGCGGCATGCTGCATTGATTTCATGATTCGTAAAACGTATCAAGGTGGAGGAGCGGTGAAAAGCAATCTGAACATGTTCGATTTGTCCGGACGTCTTGCACTGGTCACCGGATCGAGTGCGGGAATTGGCTACGCGCTGGCAAAAGGGCTCGCGGGCGCCGGCGCGCGCGTCGTACTGAACGGCCGCGATACCGCCCGGCTGAACGCGGCGGCGGCGCGACTGCACGAAGAGGGCGCGACGGTCCACTTCGCGGCGTTCGACGTCACCAGCAGCGCAGAAGTGGAGGCGGGTATCGCGCATATCGAGCAGGAATTCGGGCCGATCGACATTCTCGTGAACAATGCCGGGATGCAGCGGCGTGCACCGCTCGACCAGTTTTCGCGCGAGGACTGGGATACGGTGATGACGACGAACGTGGATAGCGTGTTCGTCGTTGGTCAGGCTGTCGCGAAACGCATGATTCCGCGCGGGAAGGGCAAAATTATCAACGTATGCTCGGTTCAGAGCGAACTCGGCCGTCCGAATATCGCCGCGTACACGGCCAGCAAAGGTGCCGTGAAGATGCTGACGAAGGGGATGGCAATCGACTGGGGGCAACACGGCATTCAGGTCAACGGTCTGGGGCCGGGCTACTTCAAAACCGAACTCACGAAGGCGCTGGTCGACGATGCTGCATTCAGCAACTGGTTGATCGGGCGTACTCCGTCCCGTCGATGGGGCGAGGTTGAGGATCTGGTGGGCGCCGCGATTTTTCTGTCGAGCGCGGCATCGGATTTCGTCAACGGACATGTGCTTTATGTCGATGGCGGAATTACGACTTCGCTATAGTACGGCGGCAGCGTCGGCGGCCCCATGAACCGATCTTTGGGGGCCGACGAACAAGGTGCTCGCACGGGCGCTGGTTCGTCTTCACGCGGAACGCGTGGACGTTGACGCGGTCTGCGTCGTTTGGGCTGTTATCCCAGCGCCTGGTTGATCACCGCGTAATAGCGCCAGTTATTGTCGAGTTCGCCGAACTGAACATTCTCGGCGATGTTGCGGACCATTCGCACCACATGGCTTGCGGGCGTCAGACCCAGATGGCGAAGCCACGGACCCAGGTTCGCTGTTTCCGGTGCGTCGACCCGCACAACGTCGCCTGCATGCTGCGCCAGCCAATGACCGATCAGCCGCTTCGCCCGCGCATCGTCATGCGACGGAGCGGCGATCACCGGACCGATCGCATAGCCCAATCCAAACGGTCTGATCAGCGAAAACCCGACAATTTCCCCCTCGCGCTCGATCACCACGCCGCGTGCCAGGGCTCGCAGCGACAGCAATATGTCACGCCGGTCCAGTCCGCAAGCACGCGACGCCATCTGAATGACCGCAGGCATGTCCTCATCCGCGAGCTCCCGCAGGGTCTCCTGTTCAAGTGCGTGTTTCTCCGGAATATGCGCGGGAATCCCGCGGTACTGAGTCAGCGTGCCACAAGCCCGGAAGCCGACGCTTTCATACAGGGGCTTACCTGCTGCGGTGGCGTAGAGAAACGTCATGCGGTTCCCTGCTACGTTCGCGACATGCTCCAGCAGACGCCGCCCGATGCCGCAGCCTTGCCGTTCCGGAGCGACGATCAGCATGCCGAGCGTGGCGCGATCGTCGCCGAATGTCCAGCAGAAGGCCGTGCCGATGATCGCGTCTTCTGAACACGCGACGTAGCCATTCCCGGCCGCAGCGGCGAAACGCCAATCCTCTTGCCGGTGCGCCCAGCCGACAGCGGCTGAAAGCCGGGCTGCCGCTTCGACGTCGCCCATCATGAAAGGGCGGTAGTGGAGAGTACCGGTGCGGGCTGAACTGAGCATAGGCGGCGACGGGCGTTGCGACGTGAACTCGGGTGGAACGTGCAATCTTCCACACAACTCGGGCGGAGGATAGGACGTTCTTCTCACGAAACTTCACACCGGCTGACCGAACGTCCATCGGGAATGGATCGATCCGTCGATTCAATATAATGATGAGGATGGTGAGCCACCCCGGGCGGCAACCCCCTTCTCTTCTTTTCGCGCGCTGTCGGTGCATCGAATCGGGCAGTTCATTGCGACCCCGCAAATTTATTTTTGATCACTGGTCAAAGATTCTGTGTTCACTATACTGAAATCCAGTGAGCTAATTTTCATTTGTCGACGGGTCGATACTGCGCGGCGATCGCGGCGTGCAGACATCGCCGCACGGGTGGCTGAAACGACTCCCGTACCTGGCCGATTGTTGTTCCAGAAACCCCTAAAGGAAAGGACGCCATGTCGTACATCGCATTCAACCTGTCTCGCGCTACGTTCGGTGCCGCTTTGAAGCGCTTTGCCGTTGTCTCGGGCGTCACGCTGTCGCTGTCGGTGTGGGGGCATGTTGCACAGGCCGACGCCGCCACGCTGCGGGCCGGCTCGCCGCCCTCGAGCGCCCCGACTACGTTCCTCGACATCAAGACGCAACAGATCGAGGGCTTGATGCCCGACGTCGTGCGTGAGATCGCGAAGCGCGAAGGCTTCGATGTCGATTATCAGGCGGTGCCGTTTTCGGCCCTGATTCCTTCGGTGGTGTCGGGCAAGATCGACCTGATCGTTGCCGGCATGACGCCGACCGAGAAACGGGCCGAAGTCGTATCGTTTTCGCAGCCGGTCACCGCATTCGGCGAAGGCGTTATCGTGAAGGCGTCGGACAAGACCAACTATCGTTCGGCGCAGGACTTCAAGGGCATGTCGATCGGCGCGCTGACCGCGACCGACTATGGCGACCAGTTGACCAAACTCGGCATCTTCAAGGAAGTGAAGATGTACGACAGTCCCGCCGACATGACGCGCGATGTCGCGCTTGGCCGCATTGTTGCCGGTTTCAACGATTACCCGCTGCTCAAGGCGCAGGAAGCGATGGGTTCAATGGCTGGCACGCGCGTCGACGACGCCTATGTGCCGATGAAGAAATTCGACATTGCAGTCGCGGTGAAGAAAGGCAACGACGCACTGCTCGCAAAGATCAACGACGCGCTCACGAAGATGAAGGCCGACGGCACACTCGACGCGCTGCTGAAGAAGTGGCACATGATCGCTTGAGTATCGATGCCACTGCAGGCCCTGCTGTTGAGGCCACTCAGTAGCGTCGACATGACGGTTTCATTGAACAGACGAGAGACATGCTTAAGATCGATGAAGTCATAAATAGCGAAGGCTTTCCCGATCGCTGCGATGTGGCGGTGATAGGGGGCGGCATCGTCGGCGTCAGCACGGCCTATGAACTCGCGCGGCGCGGCGTATCGGTCGTCTTGCTGGAAAAAGGCGTGATCGCGGGCGAACAGTCGGGGCGCAACTGGGGTTGGGTACGTCAGCAGAATCGCGATCTCCATGAATTGCCGCTTGCCATGCAAAGCCTGCGGCGTTGGGGCGAATTGAACGAGGAGTTGGGCGACGATATCGGCTTTCGCAAGTCCGGCATTTTGTACAGCACGGAGAGCCAGGCGGATGTTGCGCAGTGGGAGAAGTGGCTGGCGGGGGCGAGGGCCTTAGGGTTCAGCAGCGACATTCTGTCTGCGCGTGAACTGGCTTCGCGCATTCCATCCGGCAAGGGGAAATGGGCGGGAGGTTTGTGGTCGCCGTCCGATGGTCGCGCCGAACCGTCGAAAGCCGCGCCTGCGATTGCCAGAGGCGCGCAAAAGCTGGGCGCCAGGATTTATCAGAATTGCGCGGTCCGCGCACTCGATGAAAGCTCGGGTCGCGTTTCGGGTGTCTGGACGGAGCGAGGCCGTATCGCTGTCGATAACGTCGTGCTTGCGGGTGGCGCATGGAGTGCGCTGTTTTGTCAGCGGCAGGGCATCGCGCTTCCGGCCATCAACGTGATCGGCACGGCGTTGCGTACCGCCGAGGCGCCGGGTGTGATCGACGGTTGTTTCTCGGGGCCGAATTTCGCGCTGCGGCGTCGGCTCGACGGTGGCTATACCATCGCGGTTCCTGGATATGGCCGCGTAGAACTGGCGCCGCAAAACCTGCGGCATTCGATCCAGTTTCGCACCATGTTCCGCAGCAAATTGAAGAAGAAACTGAAGATCCGCGTCGGGTCGAGTTTCTTCGACGGTCCGGAAGCGCGCGCCAGTTGGGGCGACCGTGACGTTACGCCCTTCGAGCGGCATCGCGTGCTCGATCCACGGCCCGATACCGAGTGGCTCGAGCGCGCTTTGCGCAACGTGGCGAGTGTCTTTCCAGAACTCGCGGGGCTGCGGATCGCGCACGCGTGGGCTGGCGCGATCGACACCACGCCAGACCTGGTTCCTGTTATCTCGCCCGTCGATGCGAAGCCCGGCCTCATGATTGCCTCCGGGTTCAGCGGCCACGGCTTTGCATTGGGACCGGGGGCGGGCATGCTCGTGAGTCAAATGGTGATGGGCGAGCGGCCGCAGTTCGATATCTCGCCATTTCGCTTGGGGCGATTTAGCGACGGTTCCGATGTACGCGTTCCCGAGATGATGTGAGTCGCACGGCGTATTGTGCGCGGTCTTGAAGGCGTGCGACTTTCCGTTGAGCGCGATTTAAAGCGCAGGACGCCTTTCGAGTGCGCGAGATAATGCGCGGAAGGCGAGAAGCTGGGTTTCATGCAATTGTCTGTTGCTGTCGCGCCCTACGAATATCTTGAGCATCGCGCGCCCATCGGCATTGATGAACCAGATGGACGCGGTGTCGACGCCCATGAAACGACGTTCAACGAACGCGATGTGTTCGCAGCGATCGGAGCGGATGTGGCCTTTCAAGCCCTGGTCGCCCTGAAGATTGAAGAAACCGTGTGCATGTTGGCCGCGCGGTAAAGTCCCTTGAAATTCGAGGATCAGGTCGTCGTGATGGATGAGCGTGGTGACATCGCCCCAATCGCAAACGTCCGACCAGACCGTTTCAAAAAGTCCGCCATCCAGAACGTGAGTGTGCGGAAGTCGCCGAATGATCTGCAACGGCGAGACAGAATACGTACGGGCGATGTCTTCGACAGTGCCATCCGGCCCGGTTGCGAGAAAGTCGATCAGTGCCTGGGTGCTATGCATTTGCGAAGTCGCCATGGAGCGTGGTCAGTTGAGGAAGCAGAGTCTGTAGCGCCTGCAGCAGATTGTTGCCCCAGAAGCGGCCTTCGGGCGTCAGGGTAAAGCGCGAATCTTCGCAGTTCACGAGGCCGCACCGTTGCCATTGCTGTAGCAGGGGAGCGAGCACGACTGGGTTTTCGACAATACGGCTCAGGTCGTAGCGCCCCGCTTCGATGCCGCCCTGAAGATCGAGACGCCAGCGTTGTTCGCCATTTGCGCGGGTCATCGCCATGATGGGTTTTCGTCCATCGTCCAACTGCGCAAAATAAGTGGTGAGGTCTGGCGCAATCCTGTACGAATCACCATCGAGATTGCCGCCCGCACCGCTGCCGAATGCAAGACAATCCGCGCCTTGCTTGATCAACAGGTTGTAGATGTTGCGCTCACGCGTGGTTCGCGCCCAATGGCTATTGCTGAGTTGATGCCAACCATTTTCGCCAAGCAGTCGTGCGCCCTCGACATAGAAGTCTCGGCGCGCGGCGAGATCCGGCAACGTGATGCGCTGATCGACGACGGCTTTGGCCAGCGCAGTCGAAGGCAGCAGATTCAGCGAATAGAGATCCACGCCGTCAAGCCCAAGATCGCGAACCAACTTCAGATCGTCGAACCACGATTCGTGAGTTTGGCCGGGCAATCCGAAGATCAGATCACAGACAACGGCTGCGCTGTCGCGCCTCGTCAGCTTGCGCAGGAACGCGAGCGCTTCCTCGCGGGTGGCTCGACGTCCTAAACGACGTCGTATGAGGGTGTCGAACGTTTGAATGCCGATCGAAAAGCGGTTTGCGCCCGCGTCGAGGCATGCATCGACACGATCGTCGTCAAAATTGAGGACGCGCCCTTCAATGGTGATCTCGCAGTCCGGCGCCAGCGGCAAGCAGCGCCGTACGACACTGATCAGCCGATGTAGTTGTGCTGCACCCAGCGCCGAGGGTGTCCCGCCACCCAGGTACACGGCGTGAACCGGCGCGTCGCGATGAAGTGCGCAAGCGGATTCCAGTTCAATTTCGCGGATCAGGTAATCGCAGTATTTCTCCATGACGTCATCTTCCAGACGATTCTGGTAAAAACCGCAAAACCTGCAGCGTGTCGCGCAAAATGGAATGTGGAGATAGACGAGGCGCTTGTTTGAGGGCAGGCGACGGTTGCAGAGCGTTTGCCATTGCGCGGCAATTTCCTGCGCCGGGACGCTGTTCTGTGCGCGCCAGGGCATGATGGCCGGGCGATCCGCGAACGGTATGCCGTTTTCCGCAGCATAAAATCTTGTGATGTCTGGCGTCATGCGAGTCTGCTTTTCCGAAGATGTCGATGACTCACAATAGATGAGACCGTTTCTCATTTATTGGGTATCTCCGGTCTGCTCTGAGCTATGTCAATTCTGTGCAGTGGCTTACCCACGCACAGCACCGCCCATGAAGTCGAGTGTCTCGCGACACTTTCAACCCGCATTTCCAGCAGAGACTGTTCGTCTATCAGACGGTCCGCAGAGGTTCGCATCGTGCAGGTCTCTCCTCCAGGCCCGTTGCATCGCTGATGCAGTCGCCGATGCCCAGGTGGGCTCTGTTCGTGTGCGGCTCCGTGCGTTCTGTGGCGAGAAACCGTGGGCCTGGCGCGCAACGATCGACAGAAAGCGAGCGGAGCCGCCAAGGCTGCGCTCGCGTCGGAGTGCCTATTTTCGGAGCCACGCAACGTCGTGCGCAGCGGGCGCCGGCGCCCGATACCCACCGGACGCGAGCCGCCGCGCTCTGTCAATCAGCTCAGCGGCACCTCGACCGATGCCTGTTCGCCATCGCGCACCACCGTAATCGAAACGCTGTCGTTGGCCTGAGCGATCATGTCGCGCAGTTGCTCGACACTCCGGATCAGTTCGCCATCCACCGCGACGATGATGTCGCCAGTTCGAATGCCCGCTGCCGCGGCCGGCCCGGTCGCCTGCTGCACCATCAATCCGCCCGGCAACTGCGCTTGCTGCTGCTCGTCGTCGCTCAGCGGTCTGACGGCGACGCCCAGACGCGGGCCGCTCTGCTGCTGGCGTTGCTGGCGCGGTGCAGATTCCGCGCGCTCCGGCGATTGCTGCGCGCCGATGACCATCGGCAGCTTGCGCTCGGCACCGGAGCGCCACACGCCGACGCTCGCGTCGCTCCCCGGCGAAAGCTGGGCGATCTGGCCGATCAATTCCGTCGGGCTGCCAATGTGCTTGCCGTTGACGCTGATGATCACGTCGCCTGCGCGCAGGCCGGCCGCTTGAGCGGGGCCGTCGGGATCGACAGAGCCTACGAACGCGCCGCTGTTCGAGTCGAGGCCAAGCGCTTTTGCCTTATCCGCGCCAAGCGGTTGCACGCCCACTCCGATGCGGCCGCGCGTGACGTGGCCGGTGCTGACGAGTTGATCCTTCACGTGCATGGCGGCATCGATCGGAATTGCAAACGACAGGCCCTGGAAGCCACCTGTGCGCGAATAGATCATCGAGTTGATGCCGATGACTTCGCCGTTCAGATTGAATAACGGGCCGCCCGAGTTGCCGGGATTGACGGGCACGTCGGTCTGTATGAACGGGATTGGGCTGTCGTCGGAGAACGAGCGTGACTTCGCGCTGATGATGCCAGACGTCACCGTGCTGTCAAAGCCGTACGGCGAGCCGATCGCGACGACCCATTCGCCGACCTTGCTGTTGTCCGGATTTCCGATCCTCACCGTTGGCAGATTCGACGCGTCGATTTTGACAACGGCCACGTCCGTGGTTTTGTCCTTGCCGATGACGCGCGCGTGGAATTCACGGCCGTCGGTCAGCTTGACGCTGACGCTGCTCGCGCCGTCGACGACATGGTTGTTGGTAAGTATGTAGCCATCCTGACTAATAATGAAGCCGGAGCCGAGTGCTTCACCGCCGCTTGTGCTCTGGCCGTTCTCATCGATCGAAGCAGCTTCCTTGACTCCGATATGCACCACCGCCGGGCCGTAGCGCGCAACAATGCCAGAAAAATCCGGGGCAGCCGGGCTGGAGGCGCTGGTTTTCGCGGTCCCGCCGCCGCCCGATGCGGACGTCGACGCTTGCACTTCATTGACGACCGCATCGGCAGGTCGATGAAGAATGGCGTACGCGCCGCCGAGCGCGAGGACGAGACAGATCGCAACGCTGTTGCGCCGATATTTTTTGGAGATCATGGCCAGGGAGTGTTGCTGAGGAGAAAGAGATCGACGCGTAATGTAGTGGCGCCTACTTAAAGGAAGCTTAAAGGTGGCGTGAGATTGGACGAATTCGAACGGAGAGGGTTGGGGTATGCATCTGCTCGTTGGAAGTGCTGACGGTTCGACGCTTCTGTGTGCGATGGAGTTGAATGAATCCGTTCACGGTAGCGATGCGCCATGAAGCAATGTTGGTCCACCGATTTCCGTTGTGGTCGCAACCTATTTAATATCGGATGCCTCATGTCGGCTGTTCCTGTTATCGACGGTTGCGGGACGACGGCGTTCGCATCGGAAGCGTTCCTTTAACTTTTCTATGTGATGATCGTCGGGGAAATTGGGGACGTACGCTTTTTGATGAGTGTGTTAATTCCGCGGCCGGCTCGTCCCGGCTCTGCCGGGATGGCCGGCATGAATCGTTACAATGTATGGACGAGTTCCTGTCGACAGAATCGCATGCGAAATATCCTGACTTCCTTTTTCCGGAGCGGCGACGCCATCCGCAGTCGCCGCGTAAGTGACATCGTTTTATCCGGTACGCTCGATCTGCCGGCGCCTTCTGCGGCCGTGCTTGCCGATTGGCAAAGAGAGACAGCGTTGCGGCTCGCTCTGGAACCCGGGGATGTCGAGGCAATGCCTCTGGCGCGCACGCAAATGCGCTGGCCGGACTACAGGCGCTGCGTGGAGGCGATGTCCGGTTGGGCCGTGGCCCTGGGACTGCCTGCGAGGATTGCAGATTGCGACATGGCGCTGATGGCCTGTCGTGGCGCGCGGTATCACCACGATGGCGAGCAATATGGCGATACCGCTTTCTGCAATCTCTTCCTGAGTGAAGATAAGGGGCTGGATTTGCATTTTCCCTTGACGGGCCAACGCTTTCCCATCGAGCGGGGAACAGCCGTGATTTTCGATCCGGTTCAACCCCACGGCGTCATTCGGCGCGGCAGCAGCAATTTTTCCGCAGCCGAATTTGCATCGGGCGAGGACTTCACCCAGGTTTTCCTGACGTGGGAGCTGCCGATAGAAGACGCCGATATTGGAAGCGCGCTAAAGGTCGCTTTCGATATTGCTCCCTCGACTTCGCTGCAAGTCGAGAAAGAGCAGGTCTGGTACAACGGCTCACCCGCTACCGTGTGTCCGCAATCGGGTCGCCTGCTCCGCGGTGACCAGTATTGAAGTCACGGCCCGGTACCGCGCACAGCAACGCGAAATAGGCGACTCGTAGCTGATCCACAAGCCGCCGTTTTTCTTAAGCGGTCGATCAAGACATCATTGCTCGCTGTGGACGAGGTTAGCTTCGCCCTCCGCGATAAGGTCTGCGGCGATCTCCAGCACTTCGGCGAGCCTGAACAACAACTGCTCGCGCCACTCTTCATCGTCAGCGGATGCCGAGGGTTTTGCCAGGCTCTCCGTCAGCGAACTGGCGGTTTCAAGGAATGGCAGGCTGCGATGATAGCTCGATGCGGCCATCATCGCGGCATCTGTCGCGGCCTTTATCGCGTGCGGATTCTCGTCGGGGAATTGCTGCGTCGGCGTCTGTCCTTCGGCTGCGAGCAAATCAATACGCAACTGACTTTGCGACCATACGCGCAGCGCTCGCTGCTGAAGGTTCGCATAGTGCTCGCGCAGTTCGGTTTCACTAAGCATTTCGGCGTTTGCTGCTCTCATGTTCGGGAAGCGATATTTTACGTTAGCGCAGAGACACCGATTGAAGCTTCCTGCTTGCTCGCTCAGAAATATTAGCCACCGCATCAGTTGGCAAAACGATATCTGCCGCCATAAACCGTTGGAAAAGCCTGTTCGGAAAATCGTGCTCGTTTATGGCGAGTCAAACGTCTCCTGTCGTTCGCAGCACCGTTTCCTCACGAGTTCGACAAGCCAGTCGGCGAATACCTGAAGGCGCCGGGAGAGGTGTTGCCGATGCGGATAAAGCAGCGTGACCGGCATGGGCGCAGCACGATATTCCGGCAGAACCTCAACCAGTTCTCCGGCCTGGAGATGGGTCTCGACGTCGTAAGCGGGGATCTGTATGAGCCCGAGGCCCGACAGGCAACACGCGATATACGCCTCCGCACTGTTGACGGTGACGCGCCCCTTGATCGCGAGCGTCCTCGCCGTGTCGCCCTCAACCCATTCCCACGGCGCGAGCCGGCCGCTGGTTGGAGAGGCGTAACCGATCGGTATGTGCTCGACGAGGTCGTCGGGGCCGCGCGGTACGCCGTGGCGGGCAAGATAGGCAGGGCTGGCGACGTTGATGAGCGTGAGCGCGCCGATCGGACGCGCAATGAGTTCGGATTCGTGAAGCATGCCCACGCGCAGCGCGCAGTCGACTCTTTCTTCGATCAAATCGACGGTTCGATCCGTCGCGCCAATTTCAATGTCGATCTGCGGATACGCATCGAGAAACGCAGGAAGCGCTGGCGCAACGATCAAGCGACCAATGCGCCCGGGCATATCGACACGTAAGGTACCGGCGGAGGCGAAGTCCGCCGAACGGAACAGATGTTCCGTTTCCTCTACATCGGCGATCAGTCGCTGGCAGCGTTCGTAGAAGGCCGCGCCGTCCTGGGTTGTGGTGACCTTGCGTGTGGTGCGGTTCAGCAAACGCGTACCGACGCGGTTTTCCAGTTCCTGAATGGCGGCCGATACGGACGAGCGAGGCATGCCGAGCGTATCCGCGGCGCGCGTGAAGTTCGCACATTCCACGACGCGGGTGAAAACACGAAACAGATCGATACGGTCCATGTTCGCCGATTAGCCAGAGCGCATTCGATAGGGGAAGTCGACGCCAATAATTGGTCGCGATTTCTGACTGATGCATCCAGAAATACAGGCTTTATAGACCATAAATCGAACTATACCATTCGCTATCGAGTGACTGCATCGGGCGGTCACGCAGATCGGAGCGGCAGAATGGCAAACCATGAAATCCACGGTAAAACGGTGCTGATTGCAGGGGGGGCGAAGAACCTCGGTGGCCTCATCGCGCGGGACCTCGCCAGTCACGGTGCGAAGGCAGTCGTCATTCATTACAACAGCGCGAGCACGAAGCAAGCTGCGGAGGAAACGGTTGCCGCCGTCAAGCAAGCCGGCGCCGCGGCCATTGCACTGCAGGCGGACCTGACGAGTGCCGCAGCGGTGGAGACACTGTTTGCGGATGCGATTGCCGCGGTTGGGCGTCCGGACATTGCGATCAACACCGTGGGGAAGGTGCTGAAGAAGCCTTTCACGGAGATCAGCGAGGCGGAATACGACGAGATGTCGGCGGTCAATTCGAAATCCGCATTTTTCTTCTTGCGCGAAGCAGGCCGCCACGTGAATGACAACGGGAAAATCGTCACGCTCGTGACATCGCTGCTGGGCGCATTCACGCCGTTTTACGCTGCTTACGCGGGCACGAAGGCGCCGGTCGAGCATTTCACGCGCGCGGCCGCGCAGGAGTTTGGCGCGCGTGGAATTTCGGTGACAGCGGTCGGGCCTGGCCCGATGGACACGCCGTTCTTCTATCCGGCTGAAGGCGCGGACGCCGTTGCTTATCACAAAACGGCCGCGGCACTGTCGAAGCTCTCGAAGACGGGCTTGACGGATATTCAGGACGTCGTGCCGTTCATTCGTCATCTCGTGAGCGATGGCTGGTGGATCACTGGCCAGACTATTCTGATCAACGGCGGGTACACCACGAAGTAAGTCGCCGGCGCGCCGGGACGCATCCTCCCGGCGTGCGCACGCTTGCACGAAAGATGACGTCAGCGTAAATGGCGAGGTAGTATTCGATGAAATCAGAAACTGCCTTCATCGAATAATGCAGTCGACATAAAAATGGCCAAACTCGGGATCCCTGCCGCTGTCGTGGTGCTGGCATTGCTGTGCGTTGGCATCGCGTCGCCGGGCCGCGCGCAAACGCCGGCCATCCCGACTGCCTCCACACCGGCTCCGGGCACTGAGCGCGATGCCGAGCGGCGGGAAACCATTGCGCGCGTCATCACGGGCATTATTCGTTTTACACATTGGCCTGTTTCGTCGGACAAACTCCGCGTATGTCTGATGGGTGAAGAGGCCGATATGGCGCGACTGGCGCCGTCGATTCGCGATCAGGGAGCCGGCTTGGCGCCACCGTTGTCGGTGACGACGCAAGCGAATCTTTCTGGCAGCGCGCAACCCCAAGCCGACTGCAACGTCATTTATTTCGCATCACGATCCGTACTCGATGATGCCGACCGCCATGCCTTTTTTCGCCGCGTGGCGGACCGTCCCATATTGACGGTCGGCGCGCTTCCCGTCGCATGCGATATGGGTGCGATGTTCTGCCTGAAAGCCGAACAGGATCCCGCTTTATTCGGTGCGAATCTGGATGCGATTTCTCGCAGCGGCTTGCACGTCGATCCCAAAGTATTGTTGCTGGCGCGCCGGCCCGGGAGCGCGAAATGAGCAGAGCAAGGCATGAACCGGAAAAGGGGCATACGCCTATCCCGCTCGCAAAGGCCTTGCGCCGGGCGCACGTTTTGAGCGTTGCGGTCGTCGTGATCGTATCGAATGTCTTGCTGATGAGCGGTGGCTTGATCGAATTGCGTCATATTGCAATCGAGAATATGTCGCTGACGGCGAGTTCGATCGCCTACACGCTGGAAGCGGCCGTCGTCTTCCATGACCGGGCAGCCGCGATGGATATCGTGAAGCGCATTGCCACTGCGAACGCAGTGGAAACGGTTGATGTGCTCGATGGCAATGGCGCGCCGTTTGTGTCCTGGCGCGACGCCACCGACGCTGCCGGTGCGGCGCCCTTGCCGATATTCGCTTCCTTCTATCACGCATTAGGACCCAGCCAGATCACCGTTCCGGTCGTCAGCGGTCAACAGAAAGTAGGCGAAGTACGTCTGCGTGGCCGTCCCGACCGCGAAGTGGCATTCATTCTCTCAAGCGCGGCGTGGATTCTGCTGTGCGTGGCCGTGAGCATTCCTGGCATGCTGGCGCTCTCGCACCGGATGTTCAAGGCCATCGTGGAGCCGCTTGGCAATCTCGCCAATGTCACGCGACAGGTTCGCCTGGTGCGCGCGTGGAACCAGCGCGTTCCGCGCTCGCGGCTCACGGAAATCAACGATCTCGCCACGGACTTCAACGCCTTGCTGGAGGAGTTGCAGGTCTGGGAGGCGCGGATGCAAACCGAACAGGCGACGCTGAGCCATCGCGCCGCGCATGACAGCCTGACGGGTTTGCCGAACCGGTCATTTTTTACCGATCGATTCGAAGTCTTGTTACAGGGGGCAGCCGCGACGCACGGACGGCTCGCGGTGCTCTACGTGGACTGCAACGATTTCAAGGTCATCAACGACGAATATGGCCACGATGCGGGCGATGATGTGCTGAAAGCGCTGGCTTCGCGCATGCGTTCGAGCGTGCGCGTCAATGACATGGTCGCTCGCCTTGGCGGCGATGAGTTTGTGATCGTGCTATCGCCCATCACGGATGTTCAGGAACCGCAGCAGATTGCGTTATCCATCGCGCAGGCGATGGCCGACCCGATTCACATCGGCAACGCCAGGACCGTCACAGCGTCGGTGAGCGTGGGCATTGCGGTCTATCCGGAAGATGGCCTGGACAGTGCGGGCTTGACGCGGGCCGCGGATCGCGCGATGTACGAAATGAAGCAGCGCAAGCCCACAAGGCAGCTTGGCGCGGCCTCGCACAGCGAAGGGCAAGACAACCAACGGGAAGACCCGCCGGCGGCGTCGCACACCGGCTCGAAGGCTGGCGCGCAAGCAGACCAGACTGCATCCATTCCACCCTTTATCGATTCGTTCAACTCCCCGGCGAACTAATATGCATGGTATGCAACACAATTTTCGCGCAATCGTTGCGGCGAAGGTGATCCGGTTCTTCGGTTTAATGAGCATCGTGAGCGTGGCATTCACGCTTGCGGCCTGCCAGACAGCGGCCAAGGAAACGGGATTCAGTCAGGCACAGATTGCCGTCTTGCAGTCCGAGGGCTTCGTGCAAACCGACGAAGGCTGGACGCTTGGGTTATCGGCGAAACTGCTTTTTCCCACTGACGACGCGGAACTCAGTTCGCAAAGCCGCGAAGTGGTGAAAAAACTGGCGTCGTCGCTCAAGTCCGTGGGATTGACGCATCTGCGCGTACTGGGTTTCACCGATTCGGTGGGCAGCGACGCGTATAACGATCTGCTGTCACAGAAACGGGCTGACTCCGTCACGAACGAGATGGTGGCTTCGGGCATTCCGCGCGAAGGCGTTGTTGCACAAGGCATGGGCAAGCGACACCCTATTGCCGATAACAGCAGTGCGCAAGGGCGCGCACAGAACCGGCGGGTAAGCGTTGTGGTGCAGAGCGAGTAGCGGTATTGCCCGCAAAGCATGCTCGTATCTCTCCGTACTACGCGGGCTGCGGCGAGACGCCCGGATTGGCCGCCACAAACGCGGCCAGCGCCTGGATGGGCATGGGTTTGCCGAAGACCCACCCTTGTGCGAACTGCACGCCGGCCGCACGCAGAATGTCGCGTTGTTCGACAGTCTCAACGCCTTCCGCAATCATCTGCAGATTCAGCGAGTGTGCCATTTCGATGATGTGCATCGTCACCTGGCGCGTGGGGGCGGTCGTGGCAATGGAATCGACGAACATTCTGTCGATTTTCAGAAAATCGAGTTTGTACGTGGCGAGATAAGACAAACTCGAATTCCCTGTGCCGAAGTCATCAATCGCGACTTTGAATCCCTGTGCGCGCACGTTCAGCAATACGTCCGTTGCCTGCTCCGGATTCATGAAGCCGCGCTCCGTTGCTTCGATAACGATGTTCTCCGGCAGTGCATTCATCGCGGCAAGCATGTCATTGAGCTTGGCAGGCGTCTCCGCAGAGTTCAAATCGGCTGCGGAGACGTTGATCGCAATATGCAGATCCGGATGGTTCTTGATCAGCAGCGAGGCATCACGCGCTACCAGTTCAATGACTTTCTGTGTGATATTGACGATCAGGTTGCTCGCCTCCGCAACCGGAATGAATTCAGATGGGCCAACCGGTCTTCCGTCACGGCGCTTCCAGCGGATCAGTGCTTCGGCTCCGACGCATCGAAGCGTACGTAAATCCATGACGGGTTGATAAAGCAGATAGAACTCGTCGTTTTTCAACGCGATCTTGATCTGATTCGACAAAGAGAAGTATCTGCCAATCGCAATCCAGCTGAGCAATGCCAACAAGGCACCGATCAGCACGGAGAGCGGAATCGCGCTGCGCGCAGGTCCGTCCGATAGCGTTTGCCACCACGTCACGGGCATCGATGCAAAAATCACGTCGCTTTCTTTTTCTGTGCGCACGGCGACAACGAGTCGATTTTTATCGACAAAATGGGTGTCCCCTTGCTGGAATCGGCGTGTCCATGCCGGGTCGTAATAGCCGTGAGAGCGGACCACGGATTGCGATGGGAAACTGATGTGCGAAAATGACACCGACGACGTTTCCGGCAGGATATCGAGCACGACGCCCGGCGCAATGAAAATGGCATCGTTGCCTCGCGCATTGACGTTGAACGTTGTGCCCGGCAAGGACGGCAGATTAACGGCGCTCCACGATTTCATCCCGCTCGAATCGATTCGTTCCGGGTGGCCCAATGGTTGGCGTTGCGCCAGATTTGTCATCGTGGCGCACCGGAGCGCGCCATCGGCGAGGTAGCCCATGCCTTTGAGCATCGGCTTTGTCGCAATGATGTTTCGCATGCGAGCCAATTCACGCTCTGAGCAAGGGTCTTGCGCAGTGGCAACAGTTGTCGATCCAGAACGCCGCGCGCTTTGTACCTCGCTCAGTGCGCGCATCACTTCGTCGCGCGTTTCGGACGAGCGTCGGCCAATATCGGTCGCCAGCGCATTCAGGTGCTGCACTTGCGCCTGTCGTCCGGCGAGCCAGGTCAATGTCACCCCGAGGGCAACGGGCAGCGCCATCGAAACGGTTGCCGCGAGCAATGATGCAATCCAATATTTTGTACCGGAGGCCACGTTTACCCCGCTCTAACATATGGAATTACCTGCGCCCGACTGTTGACCAGTGTAAGCGTTCGTCAGTCAAACGCGATTCTGAATCTCGGCCCTTAACAATAGTTAACGAATCTCGGGAGCCGGCGGTTTGGCCGGGTTTCGCATGGGGCTTATCAGTGGCGTAGCGGGAACACCGCGCGCAGATTAACCGGGAATGCGGTTGTGATGGCGTCAGCGACGGTGAAGAGCCCATCAGGGCTTGCTTGCCGTGAACGGCGCGTGAAGTTCATTGACTCGAGAAATGCCGATGAGAGATTGGGACGACGAAACCGAAGAGGAAGAAGCGCCGCCGCTGGTTGGACCGCAGCGGCCTTCGGCGCGCTCTGTCAATTTTTGGCCTAAGGGATCGCGCGGTCTTGACCGCATGGACCAGCAGGCGGCAGAGGCGCGCGCGCAAGTGCTCTTCGGCACGGCATGGGCAAAAGATCCGCTGGAGAAGGGCAGAATAGACGGGATTGGCTTCGCCGGTAATGGTGTAAGGCGGCTGCCAGACGACCGTGCTTCGTCGACGTTCAAGCTGGTGCCCTCGGAGTTTCTTCGGCGTGCGCAAAAGATGCGGCCGGAGAAACCAGAAGCGACAGTTTCGGCATTCTCACAGTGGATTTATTCGCTCTACGGCCAGGCGTTTGGCGACGATGAAGACCGCGAGCGCGGGAAGGCGATGGAGCAGGAGATTCTCGAGAGGAGGGCAAAGGCAGCCTGTTGCGTCAACAACGGATTTCTGCGCAGCATTGATTCGGATTGGCGTCTGATTCACAACGGTTTGCATGTGCGCGATAGAGATCATGTGGACTACTTCACCATCGATAGTTTGAACGTCAATGGTGAGCCACTGCGCGCGTCTCCGGATCTGGTCTACTGCAACCAGCGGTTTTCAGAGGTCATCATCGTCGAGATCAAGTATTCAAGAATGCAGATTCCGGCGAATCTTTGGCCCAATATTTGGGGGCAACTCTGGTGCTACGCCCAGATCGACGTCGCACGGAACGCCAGCAGCCTCACTGCCGTTGGTGAGGTGTGGGGAGAAAGTTGGACGAGGGGGTACGGACGAGGGCGCAACTACACGCCAGGTGTGCCACTCGTGAGTTTGCGCGCATCGGTGCGCCGGGACCCGCGTTCGGCCGCGTATGACCGGTTCTTTCGGGCGCTCTTCGAGATCTATGGTGGTCGTGGCGGGACTGTATAACTGACGAAACGCCGTCTTGATGTTGCGGCTCCGCGTTCGTTCATTGAAGGCGGCAAATTCAAGGCGGTCGACAGCAGCGCCAACACCTTTGCGCCAACGAAATCGATGGGCGGCAAGCGGCGTCGAGAAAAGTACCCGGCGTGACTTGCGGCGCTCGCAACGGCGCCGTACGCGCCGATTTTTTCAAATAGCGCTTGATTGCAGGCACGAAACCGGCAAAGTGCCACGAAAAGCAGTGGCACGGAGCAGCAGTCACGACTGCATGGCGTCCTTATAAATGAGTCCGTCTTTCATGATCATTTTCAGATTCCGGTCCGGATCCGCTAGAAGGGCGATGTTTTGAAGCGGATCGCCATCGACGACAAGAAGATCGGCCCACGCCCCGGGTTCAAGCACCCCGAGCCTCGCCGGATAAGGATTGCGCTTCCCCGACATGGCGAGCAACTCGCCGTTCGTTGACGTCGCCATGCGCAGCGCCTGCGAACCGGAATACCAGCGGGTGAGGTGCCCGATCATGGTTCCCTGGCGCGTCGCGAGGGCCTGCGAAAAAATCAGGTCCGTTCCGAATGCGACCTTGAGTCCGTGCTTGCGCGCGAGCTTGTACGTATTGTCCGTCCCCGCGGTGACTTCCATGAATTTTTCTCTGCCCGACGGGGGCAATGGGGCCACGTCTTCTTCGGTCAGGAAGGGCTGGGTGCTCAACCAGGTCCCGTTCTTCGCCATGGCTTCGGCGGTCCTGTCATCGATGAGATGGCCGTGCTCGATGCATTGAACGCCGGCGGCAAGCGATCGTTGCACGGCTTCGGGCGTGTAGGCATGCACGAGCACGTATGTTCCCCAGTCCGCTGCCGTTTCAACAGCCGCTCGCAGTTGCGGTTCGGTGAACGTCAGCATGTCGAGCGGGCTGCGCGGCGTGGACACGCCACCGCATCCCACCAGCTTGATCTGCGTGGCGCCCTGCATGAACTGCTCGCGCACGCGCAAACGGACTTCGTCTGCCGTATCGGCAATCGCGCTGCCGCCTGTTCTCTCCACCGCGCTGATCTGGCCAGTCGTGCGCGGTATGTCGGTGAGGAGGCGGAAATCGCCGTGCCCACCCGTCGTGGTGATCATCGCGCCGGACGGGTAGATGCGCGGGCCGCTGATCAGGCCCGTGTCGATGGCTTGCTTGAGCGCGAAAGCGGGCCCGCCCGCATCGCGGACAGTCGTGAAGCCTCGCAACAGGGTGCGCTGAGCTTCGGCGCCGGCAGCGAGGAACAGGAAGCTCATGTCCGCCTGCAGGATGGTCTGGATGGGGACCGCGGCAAGCAAGGAGTGCCAGTGCATGTCGATGAGCCCTGGCATGATCACCTTGCCCGCGCAGTCCACCGTCCTGGCCGAGCTGGATGCCGGCGGCTGGCCTCTTTCGAGCTTCGAAATCCGTTTTCCCTCAACGATAAGATACATCCCGTCGACGAGCGAAGCAGACTTGCCGTCGAACAGCCGGAAGTTCGTGAAGGTAGTGACAGGCGATGAGGCCGGCGGGCTGGCGTTGCCCTGCGCCAGTGCGAATTCGGGCACAACGGTAACGAGCATTGCAGCGGCCATGTCCGCCAGGAAACCACGTCGCGCCAGATCCGCGCCGATGCGCCGGTTCGCATACTGCGCCAGTGCCTTGTTGCAAAAGCAGGAGTACGGCAGGTTTGCAGTCGTTACACCGCGAAACTTTCCTGATGGCATGGCCATGCCCTCCTGAGTCGTCTTCACGGACCAGAGCCAGATCGTCGAGTCGTGCCGATGCGCCGTCTGCACAATCTGCTCGCGCGTTACGGCGCATGTTACGACACATTCTTTGCGCGTCGCGAATGCGTGTCCGGCGTTTCAGTGTGGCGTGCTTGGCGGTCGCATTTCTGGCGCACCGGTTAGCCGCGCAAGATGCGCCGATATTCGCACGACATTGCCAGTCTGAAATCTCTCTCTGACGCCGCAAACGTGAACACCCGCGGCTGATGGGGGCAAGCCAGGCGAATTCGTAAAGTCAGATTCCCGGCCGCCTTTGGTGCCGAGACTCTGAGCCAGCGGTGTTTTCTTCGTCGATGGTTACCTTCTAAAGGCGCATCATTTTCTCTCAGATTCTATTTTTTTCACTGCCTCGAGCATCGGTTGATGCTTCGAGTCGAAAATAGCGCAGTTAAATAACAATTTCAAATCTTTGTTCGCAGATTTAAATCGCAAACGTTTGCCTTTCTGCTTCGGCGCGAAAATTAACCGTTTTGCATTAAAAGTCACCGGGGCGGCGAGACGTCGATTCGTCGCCGGTTAAAGGGCGCTGATGACCGGATCGCCAAGGTCATCACATTCATTCGTTTTCACGGAGATCGCGGCGCTTTGCTCTACGACCTGTTCAACAGCCGGGCCATGCTGCGGTTGACCCAGCACCACCGCTGCGAACCCATCGGCGAACAGCGCATTGAATACATCAACGTGCCGACCCAGACGTGATGTCGCGGTTTGCGTGACAGTTTCTTCGTAATCCATATTATCTGGTCCCGGCAAATGATACGAGGACGAATCAGCGGCTTGTGACTCAGGCGAATCAAATCAGTAAGCAGCGGCCGACAACCGATAGCGGATAATTCGCGGCGTGCCAGCCGTGAAGGCAAATCCTGTCCGGCTTGCGAGCGGATGGTCGGCTGAAGGCGTCACAACTCTGCCCAGATCGAAGAAGCCGCTCACGGGCTCCACGCCCAGCGCGAAATTACGGCTGGCCCAAGGCGCGTAATTGCGGCCGCCGTTACTGATCCAGAGCACGGCGTCCGGAAAATCGTCGGTGTTCCAGTCGAGCTTGACTTCCGCCCGGTCAACGGGGTAACGCAGCACGAAGGGCGGTTGGCAAGCCTCCAGCTGCACGAGCTCCTCGGTTTGCTGCGGTAACGGCAGACGCGATACATCGAACGATCCCTCGCAGGTGTCCAGCTTCGTCAGCGAATCGAAACGCCGATTGCGCAGAATCTGCGAAAACTCCGGCTCGATGGCGACCGGATACGTATGGACGGCGCGATACGGGCATGCCAGCACCTCGACACCTTCCGGCGGCACCGCGAAAGTCGGATGGAGGGCGAATGGCAGCGTCACGTCATGCCGCACATGGACCGTCAGGGTGACGGTCAAGGACGCTGCGTGCGGGTGCGCTTCGACGAGCCGTTCGAGATAGTCGATCGCGCTTTCAGGCGGATAGTCGATGCGTAGCTTGATCGCGTGCGCCGTCTGCTCGACGCATCGCCACATATGATTCGAGCTGTAGCCGTGCCGCCATTCGTCGTCGGCCACCTTGGACGCGAAGCCTTCCGGAAGACCGGGCGGCGCGTCGGTCGTCCCGAACGGCAGGCAAGGCCACTCGCCGCGCAGCGCGCGCAGGAGGCCGGGCCACTCCGGATCGTCTCCCCACGGCGCGACATGCAGCGGAGAGACGCTGCGTCCCGCGCCCAGTTCGAATCGCACCGGCGCGAGCATGCCGCCGAGGGCTTGGACCGTCGCCACGCCGTGCGGCCACTTCAAGGTCCAGCGTTCGTTGTCCAGCGTCGTTGCGTCTTCCACGTTCGTCTCCTCGCACAGAGCGTTTTCAATGCCCGATGCGGATCGCGGTCTTGTCGAAGAACGCCCGATCCAGTTCGAAGCCGAGGCCGGGTCGGTCGGGCACATCGAGCCATCCGTTTCGCTGTTCGAGAGGCTGCGTGACCAGTGCCGTCCTGAACGGATGCGATGACGTATCGTATTCGAACAACGGTTGATCGGCGTACAGCGCATAGTGCGTGTCCGGCGTCGCGGCGATCATGTGCAGCGAAGCGTACTGCCCGACGGCGGTGCCCCAAACGTGCGGATTGACCTTCACGCCGTGAACCTGCGCGAGCGCGTTGATATGCCTGAGCGCGGTGAAGCCGCCGGCGAGACAGATATCGGGCTGCGCGATATCGACTGCGCCGGCCGCGAACAGATCGTGAAATCCATACATCGAAAACTCGGCTTCGCCGCCGGCGATCGGCGTGTCGATCGCATCGCGCACGCGGCGATAGCCCGCGAGATCTTCGGGAACGACCGGCTCTTCGAGCCAGCGCAGACGCATCGCGTCGAGCGCCCGCCCGAGACGGATCGCTTCGTTCGCACTGTATGCGTGATTGACGTCGACCATGAGCTGCGTCTCGGGCGCCAGCGTGTCGCGTATGGCGTGCATGACCGCGATATCGTCATTCAGACCGAAGCCCAGTTTGACCTTCATGATCGAGAAGCCGGCGCTTTCGTGACGCTTCGCTTCGGCGGCCATCGCGGCGGATTGCCCTTGTCCCTCGGGGCGGAAAAAGCCGGTCGCGTAGCACTGCACACGTTGGCGGAACGCGCCGCCCAGCAGTTGCCATACGGGTTGGTTCGCCACCTTGCCGCAGATGTCCCACAGCGCGATATCGACTGCGCTGATGGCGCCCAGCACAACGCCTTTACGGCCAAAGTCGCGCGTGCGGACATACATGTTGTTCCAGAGCACTTCGGTGTCGAGCGGATTCTTTCCGAGCAGCAGCGGCTTGAGCGCGCTTTCGATCACGGTCGCCGCGATTTCGGGCGGTTGCAGGCCGACGCTGAACGTTTCGCCCCAGCCTTCGATGCCGTCGGTGGTGCGGATCCGCACGACGGTGGTTGAGCGGCCCGTCACCCATCCTTGCGAATAGGCGAACGGTTTGTCCAGTGCGGTCTTGAGCACATAGGTGTCGACGCTTTCGATTTTCAACATGAGTGACCTTCCTTGCAATGCATTCGATAAATGGCGCAGCGTCTTGTTGCCGATGGTTTTCGTCGATGCGCTCAACCGACGACATAACCGCCGTCGACGGCCAGCGTGGCGCCCGTGATGTAACGCGAAGCGGGCGTCGACAGAAAGATCGCCGCGCCGACGAGGTCGTCGGCTTCGCCCCAGCGCTTGAGCGCGGTCCGGTCGGCAATCTTCGTCGCGGCGTGCGGTTCGCTCCATAGCCCGTGCGTCATGGCGGTGCGGTGATAGCCGGGCGCGATGGCGTTCACGCGCACGCCGTCGCGCCCATGCCGGTGCGCCAGCGCGCGCGTCAAGCCGAGAATGCCGCTCTTGCTGGCGCAATAGGCGGGGACTTCCTCGTCGGCGAGATAACTGAGCATCGAGGCGATATTGATGATCGTGCCTTGCGAGCGCTTCAGGAGCGACATCATGGCGCTCGACAGGCGCATCGCGCTGACGAGGTTGATGTCCATGACGTTCAGGAAAGTTGCGTCGTCGTATTCGTCGCCGGGCCGCGAAATGCCTTGAGAGTTCACGAGAATATCGAGGCGTTCGAATCGTTCGGCAAATGCGGTAATCGACGCCGGCGAAGTCACATTCAGGCTGTCGAATTCGAGCCGGTCGGTGGCGCGTTCCCGTTTGAGTTGCGCGATTTTTTCGGCGGAGCTGCCGGTCGCCGTCACGCGTGCGCCGAGGCCGGCCAGGCCGCGAGAAATTTCCAGACCGATGCCACTCGTTCCGCCCGAAACCAGCGCGGTCTTGCCGGCCAGCAAATCGGGCGCGAAGCAGGAGAGAATATCGTTCATAACGTATTTACACCTTAGGGATCCTGATCATAGGGAAGCGATCGAACGTAGGGTGTCGATCGACGCAACCGTTTAAAGCGCGGGCATCAGCGCGGCGTCGGCGGGCGTGCTCCGGTGTGCGGGGAGTGCGCCGGGCAGCGTCTCGCCCATCATCAGCGCCACGCCGCGATCGGCGACGGCGTAAGTCGTGGCCACCGTGTTGCCGCTGATGATGGTGGGCCACGACGACGTGTCGAACACGCGCAGGCCCGCGATGCCACGCACCGTCATGTCGTTGCGCAAGACGGCCATCGGGTCGTTGTCCGCGCCCATGCGCGCCGTGCCCGCCGGGTGATAGACGGTCTTGACGGTGCGTCTGCAATGCTCGGCCAGGGCTGCGTCCGAGGCCGCGCAAGCGTGCGTGACGGCCTGCTCGTCGGGCAGCACGATCCGGTCGACCATCGCGGCGAGCGGACCTTCGCGCATGATTTGCGCGGCGCGGCGCAGTCCTGCAATCGACAGGCGCAGGTCGTCGGGATGCTCGAGATAGTTGGGATAGACGATAGGCGTGGCGCTCGGGTCGGACGTTTGCAGCGTGACCCGGCCACGGCTTTTCGGGCGCATCACGCAACTGTTGAGCGTAAAGCCGTAGGCCGCCTTGGTCGACGTCACGTCCGGGTCGAGATAGACGGTCGGCAGGCAGAACATCTGGATCGACGGCGCGCCGGATGTATCGTCGGGATTGAAGAATGCACCGGCTTCCACGGCGTTCGACGCGACGGGGCCGCTGCGGAACGCGAGATATTGCAGGCCGTTGCGAATCTGGTTCCAGCCGCGGTCCTGACCGAAATAGCCTTGCCGCCCGTTGCAGAATGCGACCACAGGCACTTCATGATGGTCCTGGAGATTTTCTCCCACGCCTGGCAGATCCGCGATCACCGGAATGTTCAGGCGCGCAAGCGCATTGGCCGGGCCGATGCCGGACAGCATCAGCAGCTTGGGCGTCACGAGCGCGCCCGCGGTGAGCACGATCTGATCCGCGAATAGCTGTTCGCGCTGCGTCCCGCTTTGAATTTCGATGCCCTTCGCCACGTTCTGCTCGATCAGAATGCGCGTGACCTGTGCGCCGGTGCGGATCGTCAGGCGTGCATCGTTCATGACCGGCGCGAGGAACGCGTCGACGCCGCTGCACCGGCGTCCCTGAAACGTGGTGGTCTGATAGAAGCCCGTTCCCCGCTGCGTGCCGCTGTTGAAGTCCGGGTTATAGGGCAGGCCGTTCTGTTGCGCCGCGAGCACGAAGGCGCGCGACACGTCGCTCAGATTGGCGCCATCGGAAACCTTCAGCGGGCCGTTCACGCCGTGCGCGGCATTGTTGAAAGTCGAGTTGCTTTCGAGCCGGATGAAATGCGGCAGCAAGGCCTGATAGCGCCACGACTCGTCGCCGGTGAGGGAGACCCAGTCGTCGTAGTCGCGCGCCTGACCGCGAATGTAGACCATCGCGTTGACCGAGCTGCCGCCGCCGAGCACCTTGCCTTGCGGGATCGACGGTTGACGGTCGTTCAGATGCGGATGTTTCGCGCTGCGGTGGAACGTCATGTAGTCGTGATTCGACAGCAGTTTGACGAATCCCGCGGGCATGTGGATGAGCGGATTGCGATCGGGCGCGCCCGCTTCGACGAGCAGCACGCGCGCGCCGTGGTCGCGCACGAGCCGGCCCGCCGTCAGGCATCCTGCCGCGCCCGCGCCGATGACGATGAAATCGTAGTGTGTCGTTGCCTTAGCCATGAATGAAACCCTGGAACTGTTCTGTGATTCAGCCGCCGGCCGGCGCGATTGCCAGGCCGTCGGGGCCGGGCGTTCAGCGGCGTGTTTGCCGCGCCACGCCCGCGAGAATCGCCGCGCCCGCAATCGCAAGGCCTTGAACGATGAGCTTGCCCGACTCGCCCGCGCCGTACGCGTTGAGCACGTTGAACAGCAGCGTCAGCGCGAAGGCAGCCGCGCCGGGGCCGATGAGTCCGCCGCGTCCGCCGCCGAAGGTGATGCCGCCGAGAATCACGCCGGCAATCGAGTTCATCACCACATCCGCGCCGACGCTGGTCGTGCTCACGCCCACATAGCCCGAGAGCAGGAGGCCGCCGCCCGCGGCGAGCAGCCCGGCCGCGACGTGCGAGGCAATGAACACGCCTTCCACCGGCAGCCCGGAAAGCGCCGCCGCGGCCGGATTGCTGCCGACGGCTTTCAGCAGACGCCCGAACACCATGAGGCGCAGCGGAATGGCAAGCAGCACCAGCACGGCGACCCAGAGCACGGTCGCGATCGGCACGATGCCGATCTTCGCGCTGCCGAGCATTTGCACGGAGTCGGGCACCGAGCCGGGACTGCTGCCCGAACTCAGGAATAACACCGTGCCGGTGAGAATCGATGCCATCGCCAGCGTGGCGATGACGGCGGACGCGCGGAACTGCGTGATCAGCAAACCGTTCATGAGACCGACGAGCGCGCCGACGGCGAGCGCACCGGCGATCAGCATGGGCGCCGACAGCTCGTTGAGCGGTGCCGAGGTGATCAGATAGTTGGTGAGGACGAACACGCCGCCGATCGACAGGTCGATCGAGCGGCAGCGCATCACGATCATCTGCGCGGCCACGGCGAGCCCGAGCGGGGCGGCTTGCCGCGCGATGACCATCTGGAACGGCCATTGCAGCAGGACCGGCCTGAAGAACAGGCAGAACAGGAGCAGCGCGACGAGCACGACAATCGACGGCGGCACCACGTTGACGAACTGGCGCACATTGAAGCGCGGCGCCGCGCGCAGAGACAGGTTTCCGGTCTCGGAAGCGTGTTGAGCAGGCATGATTTAGATCCCGATTTCTTTGCGGCGACGCAGGCACACCGCGAACAGAAGCAGCGTCCCGTTGACGACCGAGAGCAGGAAGGGATTGATCTGAACGATATTCATCCCGTTGCCGACGATGCCGAGCAGCAGCGCGCCGAAGATCGTGCCGAGCGGGCCGCCGACGCCGCCGCTCAGCTGCGTGCCGCCCAGTGCGACGGCCGCGACGGAGTCGAGTCCGTAAGACGCGCCGACCCAAGGATCGCCCGACGAAATGCGTCCCGCGAGGAAGATGCCGGCGACCGCCGCGAACAGCGCGCAGAGCACATAAGCGGCAATCGTCGTGCGCGCGACGCCCACGCCGGCCAGCGCTGCGTTGTCCGCGCCGCCGCCCACGGAATAGAGATGCAGCCCGAAGCGCGAGCGATGCAGCAGCGACCACGCGATCCACGCGGCCAGCGCGACCCAGAGAACGGCGACCGGCACGCCCATCACCGAGTTGCCGACCGCGGCGGAGATCGGCGCCCAGATGCTGCCGCCGGGCGAAGGCTGAACCAGCAGCACGATGCCTTGCAGGATCGTACCGGTCGACAGCGTCATGATGATCGGGTGCACGCGAAAGCGCGTCACGCCGATGCCGTTCACGACGCCGACCAGCGCCGCGCTCGCAACCGTGAGCGCGATCGCGAGCGCGGGCGAGCCGGTCGTGGCGAGGATGCAGGTCGAGAGGCTCATGACCACGCCCACCGAGAGATCGAGGCCGCCGGTCAGAATCGGCAGCGTCTGTCCGAGCGCGACCACCAGCAGCGGCGTCGCCTGAACGATCAGGTTGGCGAGATTCTGCGGCGTGCGGAAACTGCTGAACGACGCGGCCAGCGCGACCACGGCGACCAGCAAAAGCAGTCCCGATACGTATTGGCCGCCGTTACGGTCCGCGCGCCGCGATGCGAGGCGATTGATCATGCTGCGACTCCTGCGGGTTGGACGGTGCGGGCGACGGCGGCCTGAAGGATGTCTTCCTCCGTCGCGTCCTTCGCGTCGATTTCCTTCACGATGCGATGGTCGGACACCACCAGGACGCGATCGGCGAGGCCGATCACTTCGGGCAATTCGCGCGATGTGAAGAGTACCGACCCGCCGCGCGCGCAGAACGTGCGCAAGGCGTTGTAGATCTCCACCTTCGCCCCGACGTCGACGCCGCGCGTCGGCTCCTCGATGAGCAGCACCTCCGCGTCGATCGCGAGCCAGCGCCCCAGCATGACCTTTTGCTGATTGCCGCCCGACAGGTTCACGACGGCCAGCGCGTGACTGGCGGCGCGAATCCGCAAGTCGTCGGACAGGCGCTTGACGAGCGCCGAGAGCGGCCGCGCGAAGGCCCACGGCAGGCGGCGCTGATGCACGCCGAGCGTGAGGTTGTCGCGAATCGGCTGATCGAGATACAGGCCTTCGCCTTTGCGGTCTTCGGGCATGAACGCGAAGCCGTTCGCGAGCGCGCGGCGGGCGCTCGCACGCGGACGCAAGCGCGTCGACGCGCCCGAGCGGCGATGCAGTTCGAGCGTGCCCGTGCAGCCTTTCACGACGCCGGCCAGCGCGCGAACGAGGTCGCGTTGACCTTGCCCTTCAAGACCGCCGAGCGCGACGATTTCGCCGCGCCGCACGGTGAAGTCCACGCCCAAGCGGCCCGGCGCCGTGCTCAGGCCGCTCACGCGCAGCGCGACGTCGTCGCGCGTTGCGGCGCGCGGCGGGTAGAGATGTTCGACGTCGCGGCCCACCATCAGCGAAAGCAGGCGGTCGGGGTTCAGGTCGGCGGTGGCGTACGAACCCACGAGCTTGCCATCCTTGAGCACGGTCGCCGTGTCGCAGAGGTCGAAGATCTCGCGCATGCGGTGCGAAATGTAGAAGATGCACTTGCCCTGGTCGCGCAGCTTCAGCAGTAGCGACTCGATGCGCTCGACGTCCTTCGTATTGAGCGCGGCAGTCGGTTCGTCGAAGATGAAAACATCGGCGTTGACCGCAAGGCCCTTGGCGATCTCGACCGACTGCTGCTCCGCCACGGTCAGCGAGCCGACGAGGCGGCGCGGGTTGATCTGCAAACCGATGTAGCCGAGCGCGGCCCGCGCCTCTTCTTCCATGCGCCGCCGATCCACGCTATACAGCCCGCGCTTCGGTTCGCGGCCCAGAAACATCGTTTCCGCGACCGTGAGATTGGCGACCAGCGAGAACTCCTGAAACACGGTCGAGATGCCCGCATTCAGCGCGTCGAGCGGCGAGGAAAACTTCACCGGCTTGCCGCGCAGAAAAACCTGTCCTTCGGTGGGCGCGACCACGCCGGCGATGATTTTCATCAGCGTCGACTTGCCCGCGCCGTTTTCGCCCGTGACGGCGTGGATCGAACCGGCGCGGCCGGTGATGCCGACATTCACGAGCGACGGCACACCGTCGTACAGCTTGGTGATGTGCGTCGCTGCGACTAAGGTATCCATGCGAATGACTCCCGCTTGACTACTTCGAGCCGTAGTACTTTTTGAGGTCGGCTGCGGAGAGCGCGCTTGGCGCCCAGTAGTTGTCGTTCAGGTCGGGCCGGTAGAACTGCGCGAAATTAGCCTTGGTGATCGGCGCCGGGCGCAATACGTAGTGCTTGTGCAGCGATTCGCCGCTGAGCAACGCAACGGCGGCGCGAATGCCCGCCGCGCCCTGTTCGGACGGGAAGACGGCAGCCGTGGCGTTCGCGCCGCTGTCCTTCCATGCGCGCATGAAGCCGTTATTGCCTTCGCCGGTGATGGGCGGAACGGGCTTGCCGAATTCCTTGAACACTTCGATGCACGCACGGCTCATGTCGCCGCCGGAGGACCAGATGCCATCGGGGTTAGGATTACTGAGCATCAAGGACTCGCAAACCTGCTTGCCCTTGTTGTAAGACCAGTCTCCATATTGCTCGGAAGCGATCTTGATGTTCGATCCCGCGAGCGCCTTGCGCAGACCTTCGTAGCGCATGGTGTCGGCAGCGATGCCCGCCTGGCCGCGCAGCACCCAGATATTGCCCTTGCCGTGCAGCGTGTCGACGAGGAATTTGCCGCCGACCTCGCCGAAGTACAGCGCCTCGCCCTGAATTTCGGTGGTGTAGGCGTCGGTTTCGATTTCCGTCGAATGCACGATCACGGGAATGCCCGCGGCGACGGCCTTCTTGATCACGGGCGTCAGCGCCGTATAGGACACCGGCGCGACGATGATCGCATCGACCTTCTGCGCAATCATGTCCTCGATGTCGGCGATCTGCTTGGCGGGCTTGGAATTGGCGTCGGCGAAAATGATCTTGCCGATTTCCTTGTGTTTCGCGGCTTCCGCGTCGGTCTCGTGGACCATCTGCGTCATCCAGGTGTTGCCGAAACCCCAGATGCTGAAACCGATGCGCCACGGCGGCGCTTTCTTGAACTGGTTCGGCGCGCTCAGCGGATTGTTGCCTTCGCGTACGATGGCCCCCGGCATCAAAACGGGCTCGGCTGCATGAGCGGCGACGCCCGCGAGGGCAAGCGCGGCCGCGACGATAGCGCGGCTGAACGAAGTTTTTCGTTGTTTCATGGATGTCTCTCTCCAGGTTGTCCTGCGTCTTATGTGTTCTGTGCGCTGCTTGGCAGCGTTCTTCGTGTAGTGTAATATGTCACATGTTAGATGTTGATGTCAACGACATCTGCGACGGCTCGTCGCAACCGAATCGAAAGGAGCAGTGCAAATGAATCGCGTGTTTACGCCCATCACGCATACCCATCTGACCGATCAGGTGTACGACGCGGTGCGGGCCCGCATCCTGAGCCGCGCCATCAAGATCGATGAGCAGATCAACGTGGAAGAGGTCGCCGCCGAGCTGCAGGTCAGCCGCACGCCGGTGGTCGACGCCATCAAGCGGCTCGCGACCGATGGCCTCGTCGAAGTGCGGGCGCGGCGCGGCACGTTCGTCAAGGGCATCACCGAGCAGGATGCGAACGAGATCTTTCAGGTGCGCGAGGCGCTCGAGCTGTTCGCGGCTTACCAGGTGATTCACAGCCCGGAAAGCGCGGCGGTGACGGCGCGCATGCAGTCGCTGATCGAGGAGATGAGCGGCTTCATGTCGAACGACGAGTTCCGCGACTACACGGCGTTTTCCGTCGCCGATGCGGGATTCCACAACGCATTGATCGACGCGTGCGCGAATCAGCGCCTGAAGACCAGCTACGAAAATCTCAACATCTATATGCACATCATGCGCAGCCATTTCTATCGGCCTCTCGTGCCGCCTCGTCGCGTGCATACGGAGCACCTCGCGATTCTCGAAGCGGTCGTGGCGAAAGACGACGCGGCGGCGGCGCGCGCCATTCGTCAGCATCTGGCTTCGACGCGCGAAAAGATGATCAACAACATTCGCAACAGCGGCGGCGTGTTGTAGGCGGCAGCACGCCTGTTCCGCGCACCGGCCAGAAGAAGCCGGGCAGCGGGACTGCCGGTTCGCCGGAAACGAATAAAACATGGAGACAAACGTGAACAAGGACGCGGGCAGTACGTGCACGCTGGCGGTGGGCACTTATACCTTGCCCATGCCGCATGTGGAGGGCAAGGGCGCAGGCATTTATCTGCTGGATTTCGACGCATCGACTGGCCGCTTGAGCGAACGCGCGGTCGAGCGCGCGGCGAATCCGTCGTATCTCACGCTATCGAAGGATGGCCGCCGCCTGTATGCGGTTCGCGAAGTGAACGCCGAGGACGGCCCAGGCGTGAGCACGTATGAAGTCGATGCGGCCGGTCGCTCGCTCACACTGCTCGGCGATCTGTCGACGCCGGGCGCGTGGCCGTGTCACGTCGCCGTGGACGAAGAACTGGCCTTGCTGCTCGCATCGAATTATCTGAGCGGCGAAGTGCTCGCCTACAGGCTCGATGCGAATGGCGTGCCGGCGGGCGAGCCGGTCGTGCTCGAACGTGAAGGCAGCGGCCCGAACGCCGCGCGTCAGGAGGCGCCGCATGCTCATTGCGCGGTGTTCAGTCCGGACCGTCGCCATCTGTATCTGGCCGATCTCGGCGTCGATGGCGTCGTGCGCCATGCGCTCGACGCAAGCAAGGTCATCAAGACGCCGGACCGGTTTCTCGATGCCGCGCCCGGCGCCGGTCCGCGTCATCTCGTGTTCACGGCGTCCGGCAAGCATCTGCTCGCCAACTACGAACTCGCGTCGACCGTGCGGATGTACCGGCTCGCGGACCACGCCGCAGAACTCGTCTGCGAAGTGTCCAGCCTGCCCGAAGACTTCGGCGGCGAAAGCGGTGCGGGCGGCATGCGGCTGCATCCCTCGGGCAAATTCGTCTACGTGGGCAATCGCGGACATGACTCGATCTTTTGCGCGCGCATCGACGAGGCCGCGGGCACGCTCACGCCGGTCGGCAGCTGGAGTCTGGGCGGGCGCACGCCCCGCGATCTGGCGATCTCACCCGACGGAAAGTATCTACTGGCTGCCGCGCAGGATGACGGTTTCATCCGCGTGTATGCGATCGATGCGCAGACGGGTGCCTTGAACGACACCGGCTACACCTATCCGATTCCCACCGCAGTGTGCCTCGAATTTATCCAGGGAGAATGACACCGTGAATCACACTATGCCCCGCAAGATCATGGTCACGGGTGCCGGCGGCAACCTCGGACAGAAAGTGGTCGAAGCGCTCACGCGCGCCGACTGGTGCGAGCAGGTCATCGGCATCGACCGCAGCGGCGACTATTCGAAGTTCTCGGAGCACGCGCGCAAGCGTCTGCGGCTGGTGCGCGGCGACCTCACGCAACGCGCCGGCGAATGGACCGAGGCGATGAACGAGGTGGACGCGGTCATCCACTTTGCCGCCTTGAATCCCGTTCCGGATTCGTCGTGGCTCGAGTCCATGGCGTCCTACGACATGACGCAAAATCTGTTGATGGAATGCGTGCGCGCCGGCGTTGGCCGCTTCGTGTTCGCGTCGTCGAATCATACGATGGGCGCGTACAAGGACGAGCCGCTGGCGCAACAGATGGGGCCGGGGCGCTTGACGACCCGGATCGCCACGGCGCCCGGCACGCGCTGGCACGACGGCAAGCGCGAATTGCATTCGCTCGCGTACGGCACCGCAAAAGTCATGGGCGAAAAACTTTGCGCCTCCATTGCTGAGTTGTCCGAAGGACGTTTGAGTACGGTGTCGATACGGGTCGGCTGGGCGCTGACCGGCGACAACAACGCGCGCGACATCACGCATTCCGGCTCGCCCGCTTCGACCTCGGATACGACCGAGCTGGACGAAGCGGCGCGTCGCACGCTGCGGTGGTTCCGCAACATGTGGCTGTCCAATCGCGATCTCGACCAGTTGTTCATTCGCTCGGTGCTCGCGCCCAGCGACGAATGGCCGGCACCGGCCATCATCGTGAATGGCGTGTCGAATAACGCGGGCATGGATTGGGATTTGAGCGATGCCATCCGCTATCTCGGCTATCAGCCGGAAGACGACGCGTATCTGCACGTCGAGCGGACATGACGGAATCGCGTGCCCATGACCATCTCCAATATTGAGGATCTGCGTCGGCAGGCACGGCGCAAGTTGCCACGCATGTTCTTCGACTATATCGACGGCGGTGCGTTTTCAGAACGCACGCTGGCGAGCAACACCGAAGACTTCGATGAGTGGACGCTCGAGCAGCGTGTGCTCGTCGATCTTTCGAAACGCGATCTGTCGAGCGACATCCTCGGCGCGCGCTACTCGATGCCCGCGATGCTCGCCCCTGTGGGATTCGCCGGATCGTTCTGGCCGAACGGCGAAGTGCAGGCGGCGAGGGCGGCGACACAAGCCGATATCCCGATGTGTTTGTCGACCTTTTCGATCAACTCGATCGAGGAGGTCGGCGCGGTGATGCCGCGCGGTCTCGCGATGCAGTTGTATGTCTTCAAGGATCGCGAGCTGGCAACCGAAATTGTCCAGCGCGCCTGGCAGGTTGGCGTGACCACGCTGTTCCTGACCGCCGACACCAACGTGTCTTCCGTGCGGGAACGCGATACGCGCAACGGATTTCGCACCGCTTCGTCGCTGAAACTCGGCACCGTGCTCGATCTGCTGTCGCGGCCCGCTTGGTGTCTGCGCATGGGGCTGAACGGCAGGCTGACGCTCGGCAACGTGAAGGGCAAGGCCGGGGTGCCGCGCAGCCTGATGGCGCAGGCCGCTTACCTGTCCGGCAACGTGGACCCTGGCATGAACTGGGCCGATCTCGCGTGGCTGCGCGAGCAATGGCCAGGCAAGCTGGTGGTGAAGGGCGTGCTGTCCGTCGAGGATGCGAGCCGCGCGCTCGATGGCGGCGCGGATGGCGTCTGCGTGTCCAATCACGGTGGACGTCAACTCGATGGCGCGCGCTCGTCGATTTCCGTGCTGCCGGACATTGCACGGTTTGTCGCCGGGCGCGCGGAGGTGTTGCTCGACAGCGGCATTCGGCGCGGCAGTCATATCGTCAAGGCAATCGGCCTGGGCGCGGACGCCGTGCTGCTCGGACGCGCCTATGCCTACGGACTCGGCGCGGCCGGGCGCAAGGGCGTGAGCCAGGCGATCGAATTGCTGCGCACGGAAACCGAATTGACGCTTGCCCTGATGGGCATGCGGTCGATCGACGAGCTGCGCGCCAATCGCGATGCCGTGCGTCATCGCAGCCATCACGCTGGACAGGCGGGCGCCGTTGCCGGGGCGCTGATCGACACACTCCCGCGCAAATTCACCCCCTCGAAGTCTGAACGCGATACCTGCCATGCCGACAAAGGCGCGACGCTGTAAAGCGGCGTCGGCTTATCGAATGTCGGCGCTTGATTGTCCCCGAAAAAGCCACAACGGAGCACTACCATGCCGGAAATCATCGAGAAGTATTCCCCCATGATGCCGTACCAGTTGCCATTTCCCAAGGAGGCCCAGAAAGAGGTCGTCGTGCCCTTCGCCATCCCCGACGACGAGCGCGTATGGGTGCCGCAGGCGGAGAACGTCTCGTTTCGTCCGCTCTGCCTGAACGCCTCGCAGGGTTACTGGATGAACCTGCTGCGCGTGCGCAAGTCGGGCGTGCTGAGCCGCCATCGCCATCCGCAGGGCGTGCACGGCATGGTGTTGAAGGGGCGCTGGAAGTATCTGGAGCACGAGTGGACCGCCACCGAAGGCAGCTACGTCTACGAGCCGCCGGGCGAGACCCATACGCTCTACGTGCCGGACGACGTTGAAGAAATGATTACCTATTTTCAGGTGAATGGCGTGATGTTCTATTGCGATCCTTACGGCAATTACACCGGCTACGAAGACGTCTTTACGAAGATCGATATGTGCAGAAAGCACTATGCTTCGGTCGGTCTGGGTGAGGACTACGTCGATCAATTCATTCGCTGATCGGCTTATTTCGAACGTCGCTACACGATTTTATTCAAAACGCGTAGTAGTGCAAATAATGTCGATTTAAAACCAGACCCCCTTGATTCCGGAACTCATATGACGTTCAAAGAAGGACTGCTCGAAGGAAAAGTCGCGCTGGTGACAGGTGGACGAACCGGTATCGGCGCCGCGATCGCCAACGGCCTTGCGCAACTCGGTGCAAAGGTTTTCGCGGCGGGATTGCCGCCGCCCGCCGATACGGCCGACACGCTCGCCAGGACGGTCGAACAGGTCACGCTGGATGTGTGTTCGACCGACGAGGTGAATGCGGTGCTCGGCCGCTTCGAGCGTCTGGATATCGTGGTGAATTGTGCCGGCGTGATCCGGCGCGGCGACGAACACCAGGTCGAGGTATTCGAAAAGGTTCTCGACATCAACCTGAACGGCACCATGCGGGTGTGCGCGGCCGCGCGCGCGTTGCTCAAGCAATCGTCGGGCTGCATTGTCAATACGGCGTCGATGCTGAGCTTTTTCGGCGGCGGTCTCGTGCCCGCCTATAGCGCGAGCAAGGGCGCGGTCGCGCAATTGACCAAGTCGCTGGCGATTGCTTATGCGGCGGACGGCATTCGCGTCAATGCCGTCGCGCCCGGCTGGATCGCCACGCCGCTGACCCAGGCGCTGCAAAACGACGATAGCCGCTCGCAGGCCATTCTCGGCAGAACGCCGCTTGCTCGCTGGGGTTCGCCCGACGAAGTGGCTCAGGTCGCACTGTTTCTCTGTACGCCCGCCGCGTCGTTCATGACGGCGGCGATCGTGGCCGTCGACGGCGGCTATCTCGCGGCATAGCGTCGATGCACGGTGAGGCGCACCGCAGCAAGCGCGCGCACCGTGCATTGTCAATGCGCCCCATGCACTTCGGCGCTTGCAATCCGCGCGGCGATACGAAGTGTCCGGGCCAGGATTTATGTAGCAGGAAACAGGCATGGACATTCAATCCACCGAAACGCCCGCGGTGATCGGGCTCGATTGGGGCACGTCGTCGCTACGCGCCTATCTGTTCGACGTGTCGGGTCGCGTGCTCGATTCCCGGCACTCTGCCTGCGGCATCATGCATTTGCCGAAGCCGCGCGAGTCGGGCGGCTTCGACGACGTATTCGAATCGATATGCGGCGACTGGCTGAATGCGAGCGCCGTGCCGGTGATCGCGGCCGGCATGGTCGGCAGCGCGCAAGGCTGGGCGGAGGCGCCTTATATTGCGGCGCCCGCGAACAGCGCGCCGCTAATCGGCGCGTTAAAGACGGTTGTGCCGTCACGCGGCACGCTGGTCCATATCGTGCCGGGCATCATCGAACGCGGCGCGTTCCCTAACGTGATGCGCGGAGAGGAAACGCAAATCTTCGGCGCGCTGACCGCACATCCGGCGCTGGGCGCTGGCGGCAAGACGCTGATCGGCTTGCCTGGCACGCACGCGAAATGGGCGTTCGTGGTCGACGGCTATCTCGAACGCTTCCTCACCTTCATGACCGGCGAAGTATTCGCCGTGTTGCGCGACTACACCATCCTCGGCCGCACGATGCATCCGAGCGGAGGCCGCGACGACGACGCCTTCCTGCGTGGTATCGACATGGCCGTGCATGCGGGCGCAACCGGCATGCTGTCGACCATCTTCAGTACCCGCACGCTCGGACTCACCGGCGAACTGCGACCCGAACAGCAATCCGATTATTTATCGGGTTTGCTGATCGGACATGAACTCGCGGGGCTGTCGAGTCATCTGGCAAGCCAGGGATCGACACTGGACGACTGGAAACTCGGTTTGATCGGCGCAGAAAACCTGTGCGAACGCTATCGGACGGCGCTCCATCGAATCGGCGCGCCCGATGCGGGCATTCTGCACGGCACCACCGAATGCGGGCTTTTCCATATCGCCCGCGAGGCGGGACTGCTGCCGACGATTGCGCGCTCAATCCCCGAATGAAACAACGTGATAATGAATTTCGAATCCGATGAAGTGCGCTGAGCGGAAATCCGCTCACAACTGAAGACGGCGTTGAAAGCCTGCCCGTTGATTGCCATTTTGCGTGGCATGACGGTGCAAGAGGCTGCCGATCACGCGAACGTGTTGTGCGAAGCGGTGTTTCGCGTGAGGGAGGCGCCGCTCGGCGTGGGGCGGCATCGGTATTGATGCCGCTTCACGCAACACGTCGAGGGAATCGATCAGCGACGCTTGTCGGTCACTTGACTGAGCATGACCGCGGCGACAATCAGACCGCCGCGCACGACATACTGCCAGTACTCCGAAACATTCAGCAGTGTCATACCGTTGCCGATCACGCCAAGAAACAGTACGCCGACAAAAGTGCCCCAGATGCGGCCCTTGCCGCCGAACAGACTGGTTCCGCCGATGATGGTCGCCGCGATCACGTCGAGTTCCATGCCTGTGGCCGTCGTGCCGGTGCCGGAGCCGATCTGCGAGGCAATCAGAATGCCGCTTACTGCGGCGAGACCGCCGGTCAGCACCAGCGTGGCGGTCTTGATCCACGAGACCTTGATGCCCGAGAGGCGCGCGGCCTCGGGATTGCCGCCGACTGCATAGACGGCCCGGCCGAACGTGGTGTAGTTCATCACGAAGTGCATGATCAGCACCACGGCCACGAAGACGAAGGCCGGAAACGGCAGGCCAAACAAGGCGCCGTTGCCGACAAAATCGAACCAGCCCGGAAACGTCGCCAGAGGATAGCCGCCGGTAATCAGGTTCGCGGCGCCGCGCAGCGCGGTGAACAAGCCGAGCGTTGTGATGAAAGTCGGCACGTTGAATACCGCTTTCATCGCGCCACTGAACGCGCCGCACGCCATGCCGCAGACAATTGCGGCACATGCGCCCAGGATCACGGCCGCGATGCTCCCGACGAACGGCGTGCAGGCGCCTACCACCCACGCCAGAATGCAGCCTGCCAGCGCCATGCCGGAGCCGACCGAGAGATCGATTTCGGCGCAGATGATCACTGCGGTCATGCCACAGGCGACGATGCCGAGCATGGAGATCGTCCGCATCACATTGAGCAGATTGGACAGCGTGGAAAAACCCGGCGCGTAGATCGTGAGCATCACGGCCACGAGAATCAGCACGACCTCGAGCATGTAGCGATACAGCAGACCGTTTGCAGGCTGCCGTGTGCGTGCGGGTGACGTTGTGGCGGTCAAGGTGCTGTCTTTGGCGTTCATTGCACGCCCTCCATCATGATTTGGTAGAGATCGTCGAGTGCGATCGTTTGCGGGTCCACCTCGGCCACGAAGCGCCCGTGGTGCATGACCAGAATGCGATCGCACACCTCGAGCAATTCCTCGGGTTCGCTCGACACGACGATCGCGCTCATGCCGTGCAAGGCCTTTTCGCGAATGATGTTGAAGATCTGCTCCTTCGCCTGGATGTCGATGCCACGGCTGGGCTCGTCGAAGAACATCACGCGCGGGTTCGTGTTGAACCAGTTGCCCAGCACTACCTTCTGCTGATTGCCGCCCGACATCGACGACACCGGCAATTGCGCGTCCTGCGCCTTGATGGCCATTTCAGCGATTTGCCGGCGCACCGGTTCCGCTTCCATCCGGCTGTTGACGAAGCCGAAGCGCGACAGGCGCGCGAGCCCGGCCATGCACAGATTCGCGTGGATCGACTGCGCCTGCACGAGCGCATGTTCCTTGCGGTTCTCCGGCGTGTAGCCAAGGCCGCGCTTTTTCATCGCGGAGGGCGAAGGCGAGTCGACGGTTTCGCCGTGCAGTTCGATCGTGCCGCCGTCGAGCGGGTCGGCGCCGAAGATCGAACGCAGCAATTCGGTGCGCCCGGCGCCGAGCATGCCCGCGATGCCCAGTACTTCGCCGCGCCGCAAATCGAAGTGGATGTTTTCGAATGCGCCCTTGCGATGCAGGTTCCGGACCGAGAGCGCGGGCTCGTTCGCACTGAGCTGGCGCGGCTGCACGCGCGCCGGCAAGTGATGCTCGCCGAACATCGCGCGCACGACGTCCTTCGGGCTCGTCTGCGCGATCGGCAGCGAACTGATGTGATCGCCGTCGCGCAGCACCGTGCAGGTATCGGCGATATCGAAGATCTCGTTCATGCGGTGCGTGATGTACAGCATCGTCACGCCGTGCGAGCGCAGGCGTCGCACCAGCATGAAGAGTCGCTCGACTTCGCGATGACTGAGCGCCGAGGTCGGCTCGTCGAGCAGCAGCACGGCGGGCGAAGTCGCGTAAGCCTTGACGATCTCGATCATCTGCTGCTGACCGACCGGCAGTGTCGACACCAGCGCGTCCGGCGAAATCTCCAGCCCGGTGCTTTCGAGCATGCGGGCAGCGTCCTCGCGCAATTGCTTCCAGTCGATGCCGCGCACCAGTCCTTTGCGCGCGAGCGGCAAGCGTCCGAGGAAAATGTTCTCCGCAACCGAAAGCGTGGGCACCAGCGACAACTCCTGGTGCACCATGCGGATGCCTGCGTCGAATGCATCGGACGGGTGATGGAAATCGCATTCCTCGTCGTTGATGATGAGCTTGCCGGCATCCGCGCGAATCGAGCCCGCGAGAATCTTCAACAGCGTGGACTTGCCCGAGCCGTTCTTGCCCATCAACGCGTGAATCTGCCCGGGCTCGAACGTATGCGTGAAAGGTTTGAGCGCGATGCTGGCGCCAAAGCTTCGCGACAGACCGCGCGCTTCGATACGCGCGGTCGTGGCAAGACGGGCGCTTTCGCTGGCCATCTCAATTGACATTTTTGAGGCTCGCGGCGTAAGTGGCGAGCGTCTTGGGGTCGTCGCGGCTCAGCGGCACGGCGGGCACTTCGATGACCTTGTCCACCGGCTGACCCTTGACGGCCCTGAGCGCCGCCTTCACCGCTTCGCGGCCGATGAGCTTGGGCTGCGCGGCGGTGGTGGCCACCAGCACGTCGTCGTTGTCCTGGAGGAAATTCGTCAACTGCTCGGAACCGTCGGTGCCGAAGACGAAGACCTTGCCCTGCTTGTTCATGCGCCGCACGGCCTGGACCGCGCCCACGGTGCCGCCTTCGTTGGCCGCGTAGATCACGTTGATGTTGGGGTTGGCCGTGAGCATGTCGCTGACCACGCTCACGGCTTTTTCCGCGAGCCATGCATCCTGTTCCGCGACCACGTTGAGCTTGCCGCCCTTGCGCGCTTCGGTAAGGAAGCCCTGCGTGCGCGCGTTGCTCAACTCGGGCAACTGCGCCTTGAAGCCGATCAGGCCGACCGTGGCCGAGCCGCCGAGTTTCTCCTTGATGAAGCGTGCGGCGGCCTTGCCGGTTCCGCCGCCCATGATGGCGCCGGACGACCCCACGCGCGCGGCCGGAAAGTCGGCCTTGATGTCGGTGGTCCACGTGACGATCTGGACGCCCTTGTCGTGCGCGCGCTTGAGCGCGGGAATCGACGCCTGATCGCTGAGCGGCGCAATGACGATGGCCTTCACGCCACGCGCCACGTAGGTGTCGATCAGGCTGGCTTCTTTTTCGGCCTTGTTGTCGGAGTTGCCGTCGAGCAGGGTGACGTTTTCCGCCTTGGCTTCTTCGCTCATGCCGCGTGCGACGCTGCGCATGAACATGTCCTGCTGAAAGACGATGCCGGCAATGGAGGTGTTGTCCGCGGCTTGGGTCGCGCCGGCCTGGAGGGCAAAGAGGGCCGCGGTCGCGAGCAGGGTGAGGTTGCGTAATTTCATCGTCGACGTCCTTGATTGTTGGAGAGTGGTTGGAGCGAAGCCACAGGCTGTTCAGGTAGCGGAGATCTGAATGGAGGCGTTCAGGGCGTCTTCGGACGCGGCGATGATGGGCTGGCGCACGAACCAGTGATAGATGCCGGCGCCCAGCACCGAAACGAACGCCGATATGACGAACACCGACGCGAACGACCCCGTGGCATCGACGATCACGCCCGCGACGAGCGGCGAAACCGTCGCCCCGAGAAAACCGCCGAAGTTTTGCACCGCGCCGACCGAAGCGACCGTCGACGCCGCAGTGACTTCGGCCGGCAGCGACCAGGCATGCGCCACGACCGCGCCGTTGAAGCCGAGAGCGAACGCCATCAGCAGAACGGCGAACGTCAGGCCTTGCGTCGCGCCGAAGAGGCTGTTGAGCGGCAGCAGCGCCAGCACGACGGCCTGAAGCAGCAGCGCGCCCACGAGCGTGACCTTCTTGGCGCGCAGCGTGCTCCAGCCCGGACGCGCGGCGAGCTTGCCGGAAAGCACGCCGCTGGCGAGATCGCCGATGATGGCGCCGATCCACGGCACGCTGGCGACGAGGCCGAGCGACGCGAATTTCACGCCGAACTGCTTGATGATGAAGAGCGGAATGAAGACGAGGAAGGTCTGGTAGACCCACATGTTGCAGAAGAAGCCCGCCATCATGCCCCACATGCTGCGTCGCTTGAACAGCGTGAGCCACGGTGCCCGCGATTTCGTTCCGGATAATAATTCGTGATCCTGATCGATCCATTGACGCTCTTCGCTGCCGAGCTGGCGGCAACGATTCACGTCGCGGAAACTCGCCAGAAATACGATGGCGACGACAATGCCGGCTGCGCCTGCAAAGTAAAACATCGTGCGCCAGCCGAGTTCCGCCACGACCCACACGAGCGCAAACGTCAGGAAGGCGGGGCCGACCTTCAGCGCCGCGTCCCAGCTTGCGTTGGCGATGCCTTGTTCGCGGCGCGGAAACCATTGCGTCACGATCTTGTTGGTGGACGGCAAGGACGGCGCCTCGGCGATGCCGAGCGCGGCACGGGCGCAGACGAACGCGCCAAGCGAATTCGAAATCCCCATCGCGGCCGTCGCCGCGCTCCAGACCATGACTGAAATGCCGAGCAGCCAGCGCGGTCCGAAGCGATCGACGAACCACCCAGCGGGCAATTGGCCGAACGCATAGAAGAGCGAAAACGCACTGCCGAGCAGGCCGATTTCGGTCGCGGTGATGCCGAGGTCGGCTTGCATGGCCGGGGCGGCGATCGACAGGGCGAGTCGATCGATGTTGTTCACCAGCGCGAGCAGGCAAAGCAGGGCGAGGACGTACCAGCGGCGTCGGCCTCGCGGTTTGGGCAGCGCGCGCATGGGCGCGTCTTTGAAATGAGTATGCATACGGTGTCTCCTTCTTGTCTCCCGGCCTGCTGGCGCGCGGACTAGATGCGGCCGAACTTCGCGAGCAGGTCCTGGAATGTCTTGCCCTCGAGAATGAGTTCTCGCATTTGCGCTTCATTGCGCGCGATGGTCGCGGCGCGTTCGTGAACCTCGGCCATCTGCGCGACCGGCACGACGGCCACGCCGATTTCGTCGGCGACCACGAGATCGCCGGGATGGACGATCACGCCGCCGCACGAAACCGGCACGTTGACCTTGAGCGGCTCGCGACGACCCGAGAGCGCCGTGTGCGCCTGGCGCGGGCCGACGGCTTTCGAGGAAATCGCGAAGTCGAGGAAGCGCGCCTCGTCGGTGTCCCGGCAACTGCCGTCGATCACCGCGCCGACGATGCCCGCGTTTTTCGCGAGACCCGTCATGAGGCCGCCCCAGATCGACGTTTCGGTCTCGCCGAATGCGTCGATCACGACGACGTCGCCGGGCCGCGCGACCGTGAAGATTTCGAGGCAGTCGACGATGTCGCCGGCCGTGAGCTGGACCGTCAATGCGGAGCCGATGATCTTGTGTGCGGCCGCACGCGGCTTGATATCGTGGCGCATGGTGCCGTTGCGCTCGAGCGCATCGGAGACCACGCAGGACAGCGACATGACGTCCGCCATCGCGACGAATCGCGCGATCAGGTCGGTATTCAGCTCGGGGCGCGGGTTGATGATGATGCTCATTTGAATTCCTGAAGTAGTACTAAAAGATCAGTTGCGATAATGCACCGCGTTAGGCGGCACCTGTCCGAGCAGCACGGCACGCACGTTTTCGGCGGCGACGCGGCGAGCCTCGTGCAGCGCATCTTCCGAAACGTAGGCGACGTGCGGCGTGATGATGCAGTTGTCGAGCGAGAACAGCGGATTGTCGTTCGGCGACCAGTCGGTCTGTTTGGCGGGTTCTTCTTCTGTGTCGTCGAGCGCCGCGGCGGCGAGCCGGCGGCTGGTGAGCGCGCGATGCAGCGCCGCGTTGTCGACGATCTTGCCGCGCGCGCAGTTGACCAGCAGCGCGCCGGGTTTCATGCGCTCGATGGCCGCTTCGTCGATCAGATGATGTGTCTCGGGCGTGTATGGGCACATCACGTCGACGAGATCGGTGTGACGAAGCAGTTCGTCGAACTCGACTTTACGCACGCCGTGCGAGTGCATCACGCCCGCCGACACATACGGGTCGTACGCGAGCAGTTCCAGGCCGAACGGTTTGAGCTTGTGCGCCATGTTTTGCGCGATGCGCCCGAAGCCGACAAAGCCGAACACGCTGCCGCGCAAGCGCCGGATAGGCCGGTTCCACGCCGACCAGTGCCAGGTGCCGCGCCGCGTCGCGTCGGCGTAGGTGGGAATCGAGCGCAATAGCGTGAGCGCCATGCTGATGGAATGGTCAGCCACTTCTTCGAGGCAATAATCCGGCACGTTGGTCACGACGATGCCCGCAGCGTGGGCCGCCTTGACATCGAGAATGTCCAGGCCGATGCCGTAGCGCGCGATGACCTTGCACTGCTTGAGCGAGCCGATCGTATCGGCCGAAATCTTCGCGTATTGCTGCATCAGCGCGTCGGCGTCGCGCGCGGCTTGTGCGAGATGCGCGCCCGTGCGGTCCTGCAAGCCGATGACCTGCGCGCCGATGGGCGCCAGCACGGACTCCTCGATCGCGAGGTCGGGGTAGTCGTGATCGGTGACGTACACCTTGTACACGTTGATGTTCTCCTTCAAGGGTGAGATTGCGGTTAAATGTGTTGCGCTATACGCAACATGGATGTATATTTCGCAACACAGGGTCGACAGTACCCTTCGCAAGCCTTTGGGGCAACCAAGGGAAAACGCGTAGGCGTAGCCGCGTCGAGCGGATTGCTCCGCGACCGCCGGGCGTCTGTTCGAGAAAGAGAGAGGAGATACGACGTGTCACAAAGCATCGAGCGCGCGATCGAAGTGCTGGTCTTGCTGGGCGAAGGACCGCAAACGCCGGCTGAGGTCGCGCGGCGACTCGACGTCCATCGTTCGACGGCGCTGCGCATCATGGAGGTGTTGCAGGGGCAACGGCTGCTGCGCAAACTCGCGGATGGCCGTTATGGTGTCGGGCCGGGCATCGTGTCTCTGGCGCATCGCGCGCAGGACCAGTTCAATCTCGCGCAGCTGGCGCATCCGCATCTCGTGGCGTTGAGCGAGTTGCGCGATCAGACCGTGCATCTTGCCGAGCTGCAGCACGATGCGATCGTCTATATCGACAAGATCGAGCCCAAGCGGTCCATTCGTCTCACGTCGCGCATCGGTCAGGCGGCCTGCCTGCATACGGCGAGTGTCGCGAAATGTATTCTTGCGTCTTTACCCGAAGACGCGAGACAGGCGCTTTTCGAACATTACGTGTTCGAGAAACACACGCCGACGAGCCTGCTTTCCTATGAGGCGCTGGAGCGTGAACTGCGCACCGTGCGCGAGCGCGGCTGGGCGACCGACGACGGCGAGCGCGAAGACTACGTGACGAGTATTGGCGCGCCCATTCGCGATGTAACCGGACAGGTCGTGGCCGCGCTGTCGGTCATTGAGCTCAAGGCCATTCATGACCTTGGTTCGATGCAGCAATTGATGCTGGAGCCGCTGCTGGAAACGGCGAACGCGATTTCGCGGGATCTTGGCTGGAACAGCTAGCGTTGAGGGCTTCACGAATTGCCGCGTCAACTCCGCGCGCGACGTCGCGCGGACATCGCGGCATGGGCTCTAGCACGAACGCAATTGCTCGCAGGCGAGAATTGCGCGGATTTCCTTCATGCGCGCCCGCCAGGAACAGGGTGATTCGCCCACGAACTGCTTGAATACGCGACTGAAGTGCGCCTGATCGCTGAAACCATATTTCTGCGCGATATCCGACGTTTTCAGCGGCAGCGTGATCAGATCGCGTTGCGCCGCGGCAATGCGTTGTTTCAGCCGCCATCGATGCGGCGTCTCTCCCACTTTATCCCTGAAGGCGCCGAAGAAATGCGCCTTCGACATGTGCATGCATGCGGCGACATCGGCGATCGCCATCCCGCCGCACAGATCGGCGCCGAGAAGATGCAATGCGCGCGCGACCCAGGAGTCGTCCGCCGTCGCGCGTGGACGTAAGGCGTCTTCTGGCGGGTTCGGTGCTTTCACGGTGCGTGGGTGTGGGCTTGGGGAGTCTATCGGTCGACAGACTCTGCACGACCCGTCGTTCCGCGTAAATAGACCGCCGGTCAAAACACTCTTGACCGGAAATCAAGGACGCGCGCAGGCGCGCGCGCATCGAGACCGCAGTCGCGCGCGAGATCCACACGGCAGGCCGTGCGCCGCCGATCAAGCGCCGTTTCCACCTTGCACGGCGACGGCGCCCGTGCAATCGATCAGCGCAGTGAAATTCGGCGTAGCTGCGTTTTGATCCGGCGTTCGAAAAGGGACGACCCAGTGACGTGCTTCGTCGTCCCAGTGAGCGCCCGGCTGAATCGCGAACTGCTTGCTGGCGAACGCGGGCGCAGTCGCGCCGGCGATCTTGCCTCTGAGCGCTTTCTCGCGCCATTGGGGTGGATTGTCGGCGCACAGGCCGGCTTCGGCGGGCTTACGGGACCACGGTTTCATTTCGGCGAGCACGAAGGTGGTGATCAGCAGGGCTGCGCAGACGAGCGCGGCGAGGGTCGAGTTCTGGCGCGAGCGGCGACGGACGGCTGGCTGCATGAAGACTCCTGGGTGGCGAGGGGCACGACGCCCCGTTGCAGGTAGGTACATGCTTCAGAGCGCAAGCACGATGCCCGTGAGATTCGCCGATGCGGTTGACGTCGACGGCAACGCCCACGCCGCGCGGCGGCACGTGAATTGCTGGCGCGTTGTCGAACACGAACAACACGCGCGGGAGGCGAGGGTGACCAGACATCAAGTATTGACCGACGTCCCCGAACGACTCGCTGTCGTTCGCAAGGCCGTGGCGGACGAGCTTCCCTGCGGGCTGCGTTATGTCGACGACTCGCGCCGGGGCTACACGCGCAAGCGCAGTCGCGGCGGTTTCGTGTACTTCGATACACGCGGCAAGCGCATCGACGGCGAGCGCGAAATCCGCCGCATTCGCGCGCTGGCCATTCCGCCCGCCTATACCGATGTCTGGATCTGCCCGGATGCGCGCGGCCATCTTCAGGCGACCGGTCGCGACGCACGCGGGCGCAAGCAGTATCGCTATCATCCCGAGTGGCGCGCGACCCGCGATGCCGATAAATACGAGCGTTTGCTCGCGTTTGGCGCGGCGCTGCCGAAGCTGCGCGCCTGCGTCGAACGCGATCTCGCGCTCGACGGCATGCCGCGCAACAAGGTGCTGGCGACCGTGGTGCGTCTGCTCGATACGACGCTGATCCGGATCGGCAGCGAAGAGTACGCGCGAGACAATCGCTCATACGGATTGACGACGCTGCGCAAGCGGCATCTGACCGTGTCGCCGAAGGGGCTGCGCTTCCGGTTTCGCGGCAAGAGCGGCATCGAACACGACGTCGCCGTGAGCGACCCGCGCGTGGCGCGCATCATGAAGCGCTGTATGGATTTGCCGGGCCAGGAGCTGTTTCAGTATCTCGATGCGGACGGCACACGGCACGTCGTCGACTCGGCGGACGTCAACGATTATCTGCGCGAGGCGACCGGCGCGGAATTCACAGCAAAGGACTATCGAACGTGGGCAGGCAGCGTGTTCGCGCTCGCGGCTTTAAGGAAGCTGGAGTGGGCGACGGTGACCGAGGCGCGTTCGCAACTGGTCAGCACCATCAAGGCGGTCTCGCAACTGTTGCGCAATACGCCGGCTGTGTGCCGCAAGTGTTACGTGCATCCGGCCATCATCGCGGCATTCGAAGCCGGTGAACTGGCTGCGGCGATGGGCATTTCACGCCGGCGCGGCTTGAAGAGCGATGAGGCCGCGCTCGTGATGTTTCTTGGCAAGTATGCGAAGCCGGTCGTGAAACGTGCCGCATGAATGCACTGCGAAGCTTGCCCCGGAGCGCGGGGCTGGCGCGCTGCTTGTGCGTAGCATGGCATAGGGATTGCGCTGAAGGTTGGCTCACTTTCAGGAGGCACCCATGCCACATCGCAATCGTCCCCATAGCAAAGACTCCGCACCATCGAACGGCGCCGCCCAGACGGACGCCAAGTCGCAGAGTCTGGAGCCCTTTCGCTCGCGTGCGGAGGGTGAAGCGTTGCGCACCAATCAGGGCGTCAAGATCGCCGATAACCAGAATTCCTTGCGCGCCGGTCCCCGTGGTCCCTCGCTTCTCGAAGATTTCATCCTGCGCGAGAAAATCACGCATTTCGACCACGAGCGCATTCCGGAACGGATTGTGCACGCACGCGGTTCTGCCGCGCACGGCGTCTTTCAGGCCTATGAATCGCAAGCCGATCTCACCCGCGCCGATTTTCTGCAGGACCCCGCGAAACTGACGCCTGTCTATGTGCGGTTTTCGACTGTTCAAGGTCCGCGCGGCTCTGCCGATACCGTGCGCGACGTGCGTGGTTTCGCCACCAAGTTTTATACCGATGAAGGCAATTTCGATCTCGTCGGTAATAACGTGCCGGTGTTCTTTATTCAGGACGCGATCAAATTCCCCGATTTCGTTCACGCGGTCAAACCGGAGGCGCCCGCTGAAATGCCGACGGGCGCCAGTGCGCACGATACTTTTTGGGACTTTGTCTCGCTTGTGCCCGAAAGCGCGCACACGGTCATCTGGGCCATGTCGGACCGCGCGATTCCGCGCAGTCTGCGAACGATGGAAGGGTTCGGCGTACACACGTTTCGCTTCGTCAATGCGAAAGGTCGGGCGCGTTTCATCAAATGGCATTGGCGTCCTGTGCTCGGTTCCTATTCGCTGATCTGGGACGAAGCGCAGAAAATCGCCGGCAAGGACCCCGATTTTCATCGGCGCGATTTGTGGGAAGCGATCGAGCGCGGCGATTATCCGGAATATGAACTGGGCGTGCAGATCATCGAAGAGGAAGACGAGCACAAGTTCGGTTTCGATCTGCTCGATCCGACGAAACTCGTACCGGAAGAACTGGTGCCGGTGAAGATCATCGGCAAGATGACGCTCAATCGCAACCCGGATAATTTTTTCGCGGAAACCGAGCAGGTCGCGTTTCATCCCGGGCATATCGTGCCGGGCATCGATTTCACGAACGATCCGCTTTTGCAAGGGCGATTGTTCTCGTACACCGATACGCAGATCAGCCGTCTGGGCGGCCCGAATTTCCACGAGATTCCGATCAATCGCCCCGTGTGCCCGTACGCGAACAATCAGCGCGACGCCATGCATCGGCAAACAATCAACGTGGGGCAGGCGTCTTATGAGCCCAATTCGGTCGGCGACGGCTGGCCGAAGGAAACGCCGCCGGCCAAAGGTGGTTTCGAAAGTTATCAGGAGCGCGTGGACGGCACCAGGATTCGCGTGCGCAGCGAGTCGTTCGCCGATCACTTTTCACAGGCGACGATGTTCTATCACAGCATGTCGACGCCGGAAAAAGAGCACATAGTGGCGGCGTATACGTTCGAGCTGGGCAAGGTCAAGAAGCCGGAGATTCGCGAGCGCGTCGTCAACGAGATTCTGGCGAATATCGATGCCGATCTCACCGCCCGCGTCGCGCTCGCGCTCGGTTTGCCCAAGCCGAAGGCGGGCAAGAAAGCGGGCAAGCCGAATCCGGCCACGTCGCCTGCGCTCAGTTTGCTCAACCGCGCGCAGCCGGGCATCAAGACGCGCAAGATCGCCTTGCTGGCGGCGCCGGGTGCGGACGCCGCCACGCTCAAAACCGTGCGCGATGCGTTGGCGAAGGAAGGCGCAACGGCGCTGGTCGTCGCGCCGACGCTTGCGCCCATCGACGGCGTCGTGCCGGATGCCACGATTGCCGGCATGCCTTCGGTGATGTTCGACGCGGTGTTCGTGACGGGCGGCGAGACGGCGTCGCAAACGCTCGCGCAATCGGGCGATGCCCGCCATTTCGTGGCTGAAGCGTTTCGCCACCTGAAAGCGCTCGCCGCGATCGACACAGGACGTTTGCTGCTCGCGGCGGCGCAGTTGCCCGCGCAGGCGGACGGCGTGGCGCAAGGCGATGCATCGGACCTCAAGGCCGTGCTGAAGGCGTTTATCGAGGCGGCCGGCCAGCATCGTATCTGGACGCGCGCGGCGCAGGCGGAATCGGTGCAGGCATGATGGCGGCAGGTGCAAGGCGGCAGCGTCAAGCGAGGCGAAGATGAAACTGCGAAAACCCGGAAAGCCGAAGCCGCGCGAGAACGCGCAGACGCGCTTTTCCACCTGCGCAAAGCCGCTCGTGGATGAAGCGATCCAGCGTGCCGCGCGGCTCGACGAGAGCGCCGACGAGCTGCACAAGCTGCGGGTGGCGTTGCGGCGCCTGCGCACGCTTTTGTGGGCGTGGCGTCCGCTGCTCGACCGGGAAAAGGTGGCGGTCGAGCGCGCCTATCTGAAGCGCGCGGGCATGGCGGCGGGCAGCGCGCGCGATTGGGATATCGCGTTGCAGTTGCTGGGTGAGGGCGCCGACGAGTCCGCGCCTGTCGGCGAACGCATGCGGGCGGCGCGCGCCGAGGCCTGCGAACGGGCGCGCGCGACGCTCGCCGCCACCGGCCTCAAACCCGCCTTGCGCGAGATGCTGCACACGATGAATCGCGAGTTGAATACCGCTCATGAGCGCGTGCCGGTCAAACGTTTTGCGCGCGAGCGGGTGCGGGCCGCGCAACGCGCCCTGACAAAGCGCGCGCGACGGGCGAAGCGCGCGAAGCGTGACGATTACGCCGCGTGGCACGACGTCCGCAAAGCAGCGAAGCAATTGCGTTACTTGCTGGAGTTTTTTGCTGCCGATTTGCCGCGTCGCGAGGTGAAGCGTCTGAAGTCGCTCAAGAAGCTGCAAAAGCGCTTTGGGGCGCTCAACGATGCGGTATCGGTGACACACCTGGTCGATGCGCATCGCGAAGTCTTTGCCGATGCAGCCAGCCGCGACGTCACGCTCGCGGCATTGGCGCGCACGCGCAAGCGCAGGATGCGCCGGGCGCGGAAATTGATCGGTGCATAAGGGTCGTTCCGATCCCGGCGAGCGGGTTCGCTGCGCGCGCCGCTTGACCCGCGCGCAGCCGCTTGCAGCCGTTTGCAGCTGTTTGCAAGCGAGAACCCGCTTTCGCGGCTCAGGCGAGCAAGGCGTCCTTGGTCACGATCTTGCGCGGAATGAGCTTGAGTTCGTAGAAGGTATCGGCGATCTGCTGTTGTTGCGCGATCACTTCTGCATCGATCGGCTTGTAGATGTGCGCGTAGTGCTTGAGGCCGCTCTCGATGATCGTGGCGTCGAGCCCCTGGATCGGCGCGAGTTGTGCGGCCGCCGCGGCAGGATTGGCGCGAACCCATTGGCCCGTTTTGCCGAGTTCGTCGAGGGCGATCGCAATCGCGTCCTTGCGCTTTTGCGCGAATTCGCGCTGACTCAGGAAGAATTGATGATGCTGGGCGATGCCGTTCGCGTCGGTGATGAGACGGGCGCCGTCCTGCGCCTCCACCGCCGCGAGGAACGGGTCCCACACTGCCCACGCGTCGATCGAACCGCTTTGCAGCGCGGCGCGCGCATCGGCGGGCGCGAGGTAGACGGGCTGGATATCGCTCAGCGCGATGCCGTTCTTCTGCAGCAGCGCGACGAGGAACCAGTGCACGTCCGATCCCTTGTTCAAGGCGATTTTCTTGCCCTTGAGTTCGGCAACGGTCTTGATCGGCGATTGCTTGCCGACCACCAGACCTTCGGCGTGGGGCGTCGGCACTTCGTAGGCGGTGTAGACAAAGTCCGCGCCGGCGGCCTGCGCGAAAACCGGCGGCGCTTCGCCCACGTAACCGAAATCGATCGCGCCGACGTTCAAGCCTTCGAGCAGTTGCGGCCCCGCCGGGAACTCGTTCCACGTCAACTTGATGCCGAGCGGCGCGAGGCGCTTTTCGAGCGCGCCGTTCGCCTTGAGCAGCACCAGCGTGCTCGCGGCCTTCTGATAGCCGATGCGGAATTGATCGGGCTGATATTTGGCCCAGGCGGGCAGCGCGGCGCCTGCGAGCGTGGCGCCCAGCGCGGCGAGTACGGTACGGCGGCGGTCGAATCGGGTCATGTTTTGCGGTCCATCGTCAAATCGGGCAGGTGCAAAATGTACCGTTTCGGCCGCGTTCCACGAAGGAATCTTCTACGCTAAGCAAATGACGCTGCCAGGATTGCGATTTGTCCGCTGCTGCGTCGATGCTTTTGTGACGACCGCGTGTCTTTTGCCCAGGTCGATCACGGCGGCCGGTTTCCTCAAACCCTCGGGCGAGAAAACACGTTGACGAGATTTCCGTCCGGGTCGCGCAGCAAGAGCGAACGATTACCCCACGGCATCAACGTGGTCGGCATGACGACCTGTGTGCCGCAGGCATTCATCCGATCGAACACCGCGTCGACATCCTCCACTTCGAACTCCAGAATCGCCGATTGATTCGCCGATTGATTCGCCGATTGATTCGCCGCGGCCGTGGCAGCACCGGCATTGAAACGCGCGATCAACTGCTCGGACGACATGGCAAGCGTCGCGCCTTCGAAGCGCATTTCAGCAAACCCATCGGCCGGACGTAGCGCTTCGAGGCCGGATAGCCTTTGATAAAACGCCACCATCCCATCGATATTCCGAGTAACAACACGAACCGATGCGAACTTCATTTCTTTGGCTCCTCGCCTGGAAAGGAAGCTCAGTCTAATGGTCGATACTGTCAATTTCCGGCAGTATCGTGCGGCTGGCGACGTGATTGCGCATGCGCCACTCGCGAAAGCACGCGGGGCTTCCGGATTGGCTGGCGAGGCGCGAGCCAGGGCAGCGCGGCGGTGATCGGCGCGCTCAGCGGCGCGGCGCTCTACGCGACCCTCGACACGTCGTCGCTCGAATCCTGGGGCTGGCGCGTGCCGTTTCTGCTCGGCTTGCTGATTGCGCCGGTCGGTCTCTACATCCGGCGACACCTCGACGAAACGCTCGAGGCGCGCGCACGAGACGCAACCGCTCACCGAACTTTTTGCCTCGCACAAGAGCAAGATCGTGCGCGGCGTACTGTCGATCGTCGCGAGCACGGTGGGCATGTACCTCGTGGTGTTCTTCATGCCGACCTTTCTGGTGCGCGTGCTGCACCTGCCGACCTCGCTTTCGTGGATGGCGGGCTGCGTATCGGGCGCGACCATGATGGTGATGTGTCTCGTCTCGGGGCTGTTGGCGGACCGCATGCGCGCGCGCAAACCGATGGCGCTCGCCTCGATCGCGCTCACGACGCTGCTGATTTATCCGGCGATCGCGCTCATGACCACGCATACGGGCGTGCCGCTCGCGCCGTGACGACGAGTTGCGCGGTGCCGCCAAACAACGCCCTGGAGGATACGCAGCCAGCGGTTGCGGCGTCCAATACTGTCGATGGAGAATGCGATACCGAATCGGTATCGCGTATAGATAGCCGGGGGGCGATCAATCCGGCAATGAGCGGGGCGTGAGTTGCGCCGTAGAAAATGCGGTTGCCGAAGAACTCTTCGCCTCGCGACCGTCAATATCGATGGCCTGCGATCGCCGCACGGCCATCACGCATGCAGATAGCGTTCGAGTGCAATGACGGGGGCCGGCTTGGCGAAGAAAAAGCCTTGCAGTTCGTGACAGCGCTCATCGAGCAACGCTTGCCGTTGGTCTCTCGTTTCCACGCCTTCGGCGGTAATCGGCAGATCGAGGCTGCGGCACAGCTCGGTGATCGCGTGGATAATGGCGGCCGATTTCGGATTATTACCGAGTCCATTCACAAAGCCGCGATCGATCTTCACGCGCGTAAAGGGAACGCTCTGCAGCAGCCCCAATGACGAATAGCCCTTGCCGAAATCGTCCATCGCGACACCCACGCCCATTGCGCGAATTTCGTTCAAGATGCGCGAGGACGTGCCGGACGATTCCAGCAATACCGATTCGGTGATTTCCACTTCGAGACGATGTGCCGGAAGCGCCGCGTTCGTGAGTGCGTTCGCGAGGATGAGCGTGAAGTCCGCGTGAATCAGCTGAGCCGGCGAAACGTTCACGCTCAGGCGAATATGCGCAGGCCAGAGCGCCGCGTCCCGACACGCCTTCTCCAGCACCCACGCTCCGAGTTCCGGCATCAAGCCTCGCTCTTCCGCAACCGGAATGAATTCGGCGGGCGACATGGGGCCCCGTTTGGGATGACGCCAGCGCAGCAGCGCCTCGCATGCGGTGGTGATGCCGCTATGCGCTTCGACGATGGGCTGATAATGCAATTCCAGCTGATTCGCGCGCAGGGCGTTTCGCAGATCGTCTTCGAGTTCGTTGCGCAGTCGGATCGGATTGTTCATGCCGCTCTCGTACAGGCGAAAGCAGTTGCGGCCCGCGCGTTTGGCCGCATACAGCGCGAGGTCCGCGCGTTGGAGCACCGTGCCCGCATCGATCCCGGCCCGCGCGTGAACGACGATGCCGACGCTTGCGCCGATGCTGATTTCATTGTTCGTGATTTCGAACGGCGCGGAGAGATTGTCGATGCAGCGTTGCGCGAGTTCCGCGGCGTCATTCACGCTTCGAAACGGGACTTGCAGAATCGCGAACTCGTCGCCGCTCAAACGGGCCAACTGGCCGCTCGAGCGCACGGCGCCGGCGAGCCGTTGCGCCACGGCCTTGAGCAGTTCATCGCCGACATGATGACCGAGCGTGTCGTTGACGGACTTGAAGCGATCCAGATCGAGAAAAAGCAGGGCAAACGGCTGCTCGGACGAGGCGCTTTCGGCCAGCTCGGACAAGCGTTGCTGGAAGCTCAAACGATTGGGCAGGTCGGTCAGGTGATCGTGATGAGCGAGATGAGTGATACGGTTTTCGGCGATACGCCGCTCGGTCATGTCTTCGATCGTGGACACCCAGCCGCCATCCGACAGCAGGCGCGTGACGACCGAAATGCTGCGGCCCAGACGGGCGACTTCCATCGTCGCCTGCTGCTGATTCGCTTCAAAACGCTGAACGTGCTGCGCGCGGACCTCTCTGGCCCACCCTGCCGCCTGAGCCTGGGACATGCCAGCGTGCTCGCCGATTCGCCGTAGCAGCGTGCTCAGCCGCATCCCTTCGAACAAGGTGTCCCCAGGGAGCGACAGGATGTGGGCGAACTGGTCGTTGGACACGACGAGGCGTCCGCGATGGTCGAACAGACACAATCCATGCGCCATGTTGTCCAGCGCGAGATCCAGATTGCGCGTGGTCTCCTCGAGCGCAAGCGAGATCTCGCGCTTTTCGCTGCAATCGCGCGTAATTTTTGCGAAGCCGAACAGCTCGCCGGCATCGCCGTAGATCGGCTGGATGACCACGTGCGCCCAGAGCCGGCTTCCATCCTTGCGAACGCGCCAGCCTTCGGTCTCGAACTTGCCGGTTCGACGAGCTGTTTCGAGGCCGTACTGCGGCAAGCCGCGATCGCGGTCCGCGGGCTCGTAAAAGCAGGAGAAATGCTGGCCGACGATCTCGGACGCCTCATAGCCTTTCGCCCGTTGCGCACCGGCGTTCCAGTTCGAGACGATGCCGTTCGTGTCGAGCATGTAGATCGCGTAATCGGTGACGCTTTCCACCAGCAACCTGAAACTGCGCTCATGGTCGCGCGTCGGCTTGTCCAGCGAGCGCTCTATGATGCGATCGCGCATTAAATTATCAGACCCGTGGAGTCGAGGTTCGCCGCCTGGGAGAGGCGCGAGGGAGACAGGTGCCCAGATTTGCGTGCCGTTCTGACGCACGCGCCAGCTTGCTCAGCTTTCATTTTTTTGAAGATCTGATCTGTTTCGCGAGATGCCCAGTCGGAATATATGCGGCTTGGCGGGGCGCGTGCAATGGTTAAAAAGCACTTGTGGGCACGCAAACGTTTCATTTCGACGATTCAGCGCCGAGGCTGCATTTTTCGTCGGCTCAAAAGCGTTCGGTAAGGGACGAGCACATGGACGGATGCCCCGATCCGCATTCGTCTGCGTTGGTCTGCGTTGGTCGCTTCCCTGTTGGACGCGCTCGATGCCGGAGCGAGGCGTCGGCAGGATGGGGGAGAAAGACGGCTGCTGCGGGGCGGAGATTTTGCGCTTTTCCACAGCACCTGCGGAGCCGCATGGCGCCGTGTGGGACGAACTTCGATTCGCGGAAAGGAGCGGTTTTCCGCTCCGTTTCCGCTTCAGCCGAATTACTGCCGCATCAACGCCATCATCGCGCCGAAGCCGACGAATACGCCGCCCGTCACGCGATTGAACGCCTTCGCCACGCGGCGGCTCTTGAGCGTCGCGCCAATGCGCGTGCCGAAGCCCGCGTACACGAGATACCAGCTCACTTCGCAGACCGCGAAGGTCGCCACCAGCACGCCGAACTGCGGCAGCGTCGGGCGGCTTGCGTCGATGAACTGCGGCAGCAGCGCGGCGGCGAACAGGATCGCCTTCGGATTGCTGCTGGCAACGAGGAAGCCATTGCGGAACAGCGTGGCGGGCGAGCGCGCCGGGCGGGCGGCGAGCGTCTCTGCTTCAGCGTTGCTGGCGGCGTGTTCTTCGACGGGCGCGCCCCAGGCCTTCACGCCCAGGTACACGAGATAGGCCGCGCCGATGAAGCGCAGCACGTTGAACATCGTCGGCCAAGCCTGCAGGAACACCCCGAGCCCGGCGGCGGAGACCGCGAGCATCAGCACGAGCGCGGACAGGCAGCCGCCCATGGTCGCGCTCGTGCGGCGCAGGCCGTACTGGGCGCCGTGCGACATGATCAGCAGCATGTTGGGACCGGGGATGTCACAGACGACGAAGACCGTGGCGAGGAAAAGCCACCAGGTATGCAGGTTCATTGCGACGGCGGACGTAAGAAAAAAGTAGGCGAAACGTCGATTATGCCAGTGCGCGCACGTCCGCAGCGACCGGTCTCTGGCCGGCATCTGGCCAGTCATGGACCGATTCCGGGGCCGCAAAAGAAAAAAGCCCGCGATGAAGGCGGGCTTGAACCACGTCGATAGAGACATGGAGGAGACGAATCCAGTATAGGCAGGGCTTTGGCGAGGATCAATATTTGTCTGCGGATTCAACCGTTAACCATTGTTAAACAAGGAGATTTATGATTGCTCTGCCAGTCGGTCGCGCCCAGAATGCATCAACGCCGATGCTCGGCGAGCGTGGTGAGCGCAATGGGAGAAAGGTGCGGCGGCAACGGTGTCTGTGCGGCCCGCATCTCGACAGGCAGGCAGCAGGGATGGACAGCAGTGATCGGAAATCGGGCAAACCGGAGGGGTCAAATGGGCATTCTGGACAAGTTGGGTGAAGTGGCTGGCGCGGTGGCCGCGGTGGAAGCGGCCGAGAAAGTCGATCCGAACGCGGGCTTTTTGACGAAGGCGGCCGCCGCGGTCGCGGGCTTCGAAGGCGCGGGGGCGCTCGAGAACATGGTCGAAAAGAAGGAAGATGAAAAGCAGGCCGACGACGGCGACGCGGCCGCCACGGATTCGCAAACCTGAGCCGGCGCAGGCGAAGTTTCCGCCTTGATGCATCGGTGATGCGCCGTGATTCACGGCAGCCGGGAGTGACAAGCGCTCATGCACCGCGGTCTTCGGGCCGCGGTTTTTTTATGCGTAATCGATGCGTCAACGTTGCGTCATCTTCGATCGACCGGATTAGCGGCGCTCACTGCTTCACGAAAACAAAATCGCAATGCCGCGTGGTGGTGCGCTGGCCGCTGCCCGAAGCCGCGTCGAAATGCGCGCTCACTTCGTACGTGTACGGCGTGCGCGGCTGCGGATGACCGACCGCATACGCGGGCGCATTCGTGAGTCCATTCGCCATGAGCGTGGAGGAACCGTCGGGCTCGATCTTGCCGTCGAGCGTGAGCCAGCCGCCTCCGTCCTTCAAGCCATGTTCGCCATGCAGCACGCCCTGCACCACGGTGGCGGGGAATTGCCAGGTATAACTCAATGTATTGTCAGGCGCGGTCGGGCAATTGAGCGTGACGTTCCACGCGCCGTCGAAGGGACCCGCGGCCTGGGCGTCGAGTCCGTAACCGAGTGAAACCGCGCAGGCGCCCAGTATCGCCATACAGCTTGCCGTCCTCGATCTGATGCGCAGCGTGTTCATCGCCGCTTCTCCGGTTTCGCGCCGTCATCGCGCCAAACCGTGTCTCACGCAAGGCGCATTCCCGCGTGCACGCTCACGCGGGTCGCCTTGATTCATCCGATCAGCCCTGGCGATTCACGCAGACGGGTTGCCGATCGCATCGAGTTTCGCGAGCACGTCCGCGCTCAGTTCGAGATCCTGCGCGCGCAGGTTTTCGCGCAGATGCGCACGCGACGACGTACCCGGAATCAGCAGAATATTGGGCGAACGGTGCAGCAGCCAGGCGAGCGCGACGCTCATCGGCGTGGCGTCGAGTGATCGCGCGAGGGTCGAGAGCGCCGTCGACTGGATCGGCGTGAAACCGCCGAGCGGAAAGAACGGCACCCACGCGATGCCGCGCGCGGCGAGCGCGTCGACGAGGGCGTCGTCGGCGCGATTGACGAGGTTGTAGTGGTTCTGCACGCAGGCGATGGGCGCGATGCGCTCGGCGTCGGCGACCTGTTTCGCGGTCGCGTTCGACAGGCCGATATGACGCACGAGGCCGCGCTCGCGCAGGCGCGCGAGCCTTTCCATCTGCGGTTCGACCGGGCCTTCGGCGGGCTTGTGCACGTCGCCCATGATGCGCAGGTTCACGACGTCGATCGCATCGAGCGCCAGATTGCGCAGATTGTCGTGCACGGCGCGCTCGATGTCGTCGGGATCGTGCGCGGGCAGCCAGCCGCCCTGGTCGTCGCGCACGGCGCCGACCTTGGTGACGATCGTGAGGCCGGCGGGATACGGATGCAGCGCCTCGCGGATGATCTGGTTCGTCACGTGCGGGCCATAGAAGTCGCTCGTGTCGATGTGGTTCACGCCGCGTTCCAGCGCCTCGCGCAGCACCGCGACGGCCTCCGCGCGGTCCTTGGGCGGCCCGAACACGCCGGGGCCGGCGAGCTGCATGGCGCCGTAGCCCATGCGGTTGACCGTGCGGCCGGCGAATTCGAAGGTGCGGCTCGGGGTGGTCTGCTGGCTGGTCTGCGGGGTGGTCGGCTGGGTCATGGCGTTCTCCTGGAAAAGGGATGGCGCCAGTATGGACTGAGTCGCGTTGGTGGATAATCCCGTCAGATCCGCACGGGTTGTGCAAAATTTTGCACAATGGCGCATGGGCGCCCCCATCAAACTGTCTGCGCCGAATTCCGCTTTTCTCGACCCGATTCGTCCCGATTCGACCTCATCATGACGCGCGAAACCCGACCGCAAGGCCATCCGGCCCTCGAAATGAACGATCTGGCCGCCTTCGTCGCCGTGGCGCGCGCGGGCGGTTTCCGCGACGCCGCGCGCGCCGGCGGCGTCTCGCCGTCGAGTCTGAGCACGGCGGTGCGGCGGCTCGAAACCCGGCTGGGTCTGCGGCTGCTGAACCGCACGACGCGCAGCGTCGCGCCGACCGAGGCGGGGCAAAGTCTGCTCGACACCATCACGCCGCTGTTCGCCGAGATGAAGGCCGCGCTCGACGTGCTCAACGGCTATCGCGACCGGCCCGCGGGCGTGCTGCGGGTGAACGTGCCGGCCAACGTCGCGCGCAGCGTGCTGCCGCCGATTCTCGCGGGCTTCGCGCGCGCCTATCCCGAGATTCGCGTGGAAGTAGTGGTGGAAGACGGTTTCGTCGACGTGTTGCAGGCGGGCTGCCACGCGGGCATTCGCTACGACGAGCGGCTCGAACAGGACATGATCGCGATTCCGATCGGGCCGTCCGTGCAGCGCTTCGCCACGGGTGCGTCGCCGGATTATCTGGCGGCGCGCGGCGTGCCCGCGCATCCGCGCGATCTGCTCGACCACGCCTGTCTGCGCGTGCAGTTTTCGGGCGGGGCGATGGCGATCTGGGAGTATCAGCGCGACGGCGAGACGGTGCGTCTCGATCCGCCGGGGCCGCTGGTGGTGAAGCCCGCGGCGGCGCTCGATCTGGCGATCGAAATGGCGCTGCGCGGGGCGGGCGTGGTCGCGATGTTCGAGGACATGCTCAAGCCGCATTTCGCGAGCGGCGCGCTGGTGCCGCTGCTCGAGGACTGGTGGCCGCAGTTTTCCGGGCCGTTTCTCTACTACCCGGGGCGGCGGCATCCGCCCGCGCCGCTGCGCGCTTTCGTCGACTTTCTGAAGTCGGGCGCCGAGGCAGGCGCAAATACTTCGTCATCCTGATGAGATATCCGCGCGGGTAAACGCGTGGGGAAAACGCGCGAGAAAAGCGCAGCGTTTAGCGCGCGGCGCGCGTCCAGCCGAATTCGATGAACACGCGGCACAGTTCGGCCATGCCCTTGGCGTCTTCGTCGTCGAAACGCGCGAGGTGCGGGCTGTCCACGTCCCACACGCCGATCAGCGTGCCGTCCGCCGCCACGAGCGGCACCACGATTTCCGATTGCGAAGCCGAATCGCAGGCGATGTGGCCCGCGAACGCGTGCACGTCGGGCACGAGCTGGGTCTCGCGCGTCTGCGCCGCCGTGCCGCACACGCCCTTGCCGAGCGGAATGCGCACGCAGGCGGGCTTGCCCTGGAACGGGCCGACCACGAGTTCCTTGCCGTCGAAGAAGTAGAAACCGGCCCAGTTCAGCCCGTCGAGCGAGTGGTAGACCAGCGACGAGAAGTTCGCCGCGTTCGCGATCGCGTCGGTTTCGCCTTCGATCAGCGCGCGCGCCTGGGCGGCGAGCGTGGCGTAGAGCGCGGGTTTGTCGGCGGGAAGGGAGTCGGTGAGCGAAAACATGGTGTGTCGAGCCTGGTGAATCTGGGGTGAATCCGGGAATGAAGCGGCGCACAGCGCGCCTGCGAGGGCGCCAGTTTAGGCCAGATCGGGGGTTTTTGCTCGATTGGGCCCGATTGTCGGGGGCGGCGGTGGGGCCTTTGTGACCTTGCCGTGGGCGTTACCGCGCGCGGTCGTGCGATCGGTGCGGGCGATTCTGCTCGGCGATGTGCTGCGCCAGCCGTCGCGCGAGCAACACGAGCGCTGGATGGTCGCGAGTCCGCCGGGGCGCAACCGCATTCGCGCGGCACTGCCCGCGGACTGGCTGGCGGGCGATCGTCCCGGCACCAGTGTGGAGGCGCAGACCAACGACTACGCGATCGTGCGTCCGCCGGGCCGCGCGCCGCCGCTGGTCGCGGCGCATTGCGAAGCGCCGGGGCTGGACATGCCGCATCGCGGGGCGGCGCGGCTTGAGGCGCGAGGTGAACGAGCGTGGATAACACGGCGACACCGCCCGCAATCAGACGACTGCGTGCGCTTCGAGCGTTTCCGCGAGATGGTGAGCGAACGCGCGCACGCGTGCGCTCATATCGTGTCGCGACGGATAAGACGATAAAGAGGCCGGTTTCCGCAGCCGCTTCGCCGCCTGTTTTCACTTCGATCAGCGTGTCTCGCGCGACGTCGTCCTCGCACAGATGCGACGGCAACGCGGCCACGCCCGCGCCGCGCAGCGCGAGTTGCCTGAGCAGTGCGAAGCTGTTCGCCCGTGCGGCACGACGGTTTCTTTCGCGCGATGGCGGCGTTGCCGGTGCCGCACGCACTCGCCGCCGTGCGGCGCGTGTGCGCGCAATACCGCCAGGAGATCGTCGGGCTTTAAGGCTTTTCGGCGCGCGTCTGGCGCGCGTTCGCGCGACCCGCCTCGTCGGCGATATCGAGCGCCTTGCGTTCGCGGCGCTCCTCGTTGCCGCGCCGCGCACGCATGCGCTGACGCGAGAGCACGCTGATGATCTCGCCCGTGCTGGCGTTGGCGGGAATCTCGTTGCGGATGACGTTGGGCACCATCGGCAACCCCTGACGCTGCCGGCGCAGCGCCTGCGAAATCGCGCGGCGGCAGTCGTCGCCGTGGCAATCCCACTCGTCGCGCAGCTCTCCGCAGTATCGGCATTTGTCCATCGGTTCAGTTTACCCGGAATCGGCGCGCGCTTTCGGGGCGCGACCACGTGACCCCGCCACGTAACCACGCGACTACGCGCAGGCAAGCGCTGCGTGCGCCCGCCGACGCAGCGCAGCAATCGGCGCACGCGCGCGCCCGGCGCGGCGCTATCATCGGCGATGACTCGAAGCGGGAGCGGCCCATGGCAACGAAAACGTCGGCGACAGCGACGACGGCGCAAAGCGGCAACATCGGCACGGTCCTGTTCGACATGGAAGGCGTGCTTTCGCACTACGACCGCGACGCGCGCGCGGCACATCTCGCGGCGCTCACCGGCACGGCGCCCGACGCGGTGCGCGCCGCGATCTGGGATTCCGGCCTCGAAGCGCGCGCCGATGCCGGCGAACTCGCGCCCGACGCCTATCTGCGCGCGCTCGGCGAACTGCTCGGCTGCGCAATGGACCGCGCGACCTGGCTGGCGTCGCGGCGCGCGTCGATCACGCCCAACGACGCCACGCTCGCGCTCGCCGCGCGCGCGGGCGAGCGCTGCCGCATCGCCGTTCTGACGAACAACGGCAGTCTCGTCACCGATCACCTCGACGCACTGAATCCGCCCGTCGCGCGTCTGTTCGGCGGGCGCGTCTATGGCTCGGCGCAATTCGGCGCGGTCAAACCCGCCGCGCGGACCTACCTCGGCTGCGTCGAGCATCTTGGCGCGCTGCCGCACGAAACCCTCTTCATCGACGATAGCGACGCGAACGTGCAAGGCGCGCTCGACGCGGGGCTGCACGCCTGTTTGTTCGTCGATACCGGCACGCTCGAGCACGACCTGCGCCGCTTCGGCGTGTTGCACGACTGAAAGCAGGCACGAACGCCTGCGCAAGCGCAGCTTCAGGGTGGATCCGGCTTGAGCCGGGTGCGTTTCGCGACTACGCTCGGACATTCAAAAAACGCATTCTCACCGATGGGAGCTTGCAAGGCATGCATGACCTGAGTGTCCGGCGTTTGAGCCACGTGGTGGCGCTCGCGGAGGAGCGCAGCTTCGCGCGCGCGGCCGAGCGCGTGCATCTGAGCCAGCCCGCGCTGAGCCGCAGCATCCAGGCGATCGAAGAGGAACTCGGACTACGCCTGTTCGACCGCGCGGTGCGCGGCGTGGCGGTCACGCAGGCGGGCAAGGCGGTGGTGGAGCGCGCGCGGCGCGTGCTGTTCGAGGCCAGTTGCCTGACGCGCGACGTCGAACTGCTCAAGTCGCACGAAGCGGGCGAGGTGCGCATGGGCCTCGGGCCGTATCCGACGATGGTGCTCATGCCCGACCTGCTGGTGGCGCTGTCGCGCCGTCATCCGGCGGTCGAGATGAAAGTGTCGGTGAATCAGGGCATGCAGATGGTCGAGATGCTGCTGGCCGAACAGCTCGACTTTCTCGTCACCGACCGGCGCGTGCTGCCCGACAATCCCGCGCTCGCCATCAAGTCGCTCAAGCGGCACGACGGCGGCTGGTTCGCGCGCGCCGGGCATCCGCTCACGCGCCGCGGCGCGGTGAGCACGGCGGTGCTGCGCGACTTTCCGCTGGTGTCGGTGCCGCTGCCGCCGTTCATGCGCGCGGCCGTGCATCGGCTCATGAAGATCCGCTCGCACGAGTCGATTGGCGTGCAGCTCGAATGCAACGATCTGCAGGTGCTCAAGTCCTTCGTCGAGCAGACCGACGCCTTGCTGTTCGGCACGGTGTCGTCGGTGCGGCGCGAGCTGGCGGCGGGCACGATCGAGCGCATCGAGGTGGCCGATTCGCCGCGCATGGGGCTCGATATCGCGCTCGTGGTGCTGGCCGAGCGCACAATGTCGCCGGCGGGCGAGGTGGCCGTCACGCTCGCTCAGGAACTGCTCGCGGACGCGCAGAAAACGAACGTCTGACGCCGGCCGGCACGCAGAAGGAAACCGCCGCACGCCGCGACTATGATGGACGCATCGTCCATCGCCGGAGTGTCCGATGAGCCTGTCCGCACGGCGTTCTACCTGGCGTTCTGTGCTCGCCGCGCTGTGGTTCGGCGCGAGCGTGGTTGACTCGCAAACTCCCGCTTACGCGCAAACTCCGGCGACTGCCGAAGCGGTGCAGTCCGCCGTCCCCGCGACCGCGCCGCTCGTCTACGTAAGCGATTTCGAACTCGACGCCTCCAGCGTCACGACCGATCAGAATCCCGTCGATCAGGCGCGGCGTCTCGCGGGCGGTTTGCTGCCGCGGCCTTTGCCGCGTCTGCGCGGCGAGGATCCGCAGGCGAAAGCGCGCGACATCGTCGAGGAGATGGCGTCGACGCTGGTCGCCGACCTGCGCCGCGCCGGTGTCGATGCGCGCCGACTCGCGGCGGGCGCGCCCATGCCCGCACAAGGCTGGCTCGTGCGCGGCGTGTTCCTGCAGGTGGACGAGGGCGACCGCTTGCGGCGCGCGATGGTGGGCTTCGGTTCGGGCGCGAGCGAGGTTCAGCTGGCGGTGGCCGTCGACGATCTGGCGACGCACGCGCCCGCGCCGCTCTATCAGGTGATCGACGCGCAGTCGAGCCACAAGACGCCGGGCGCGGGGGCGGCCATCGCGCTCAATCCCTACGTGGCCGCCGCGAAGTTCGTGATCGCGCGCGGCGATCAGCGCCTGACCGTGGAGCGCGCGGCGGGACAGGTCGCCGATACCGTGGTGGCGCGCGTGAAAGCCGCGCCCTGAGTCATGCCGCGACGCCGCAGAAAAAGCCGCGTTCACACGCGCTTCGGAATCTCCAGCCCGCGCTGCACCGCAGGACGCGCGACGAATGCATCGAGCACGCGCTTGACGTTGCTGAACGAGTCGAAGCCCACCAGATCGCCCGCTTCGTAGAAGCCGACCAGATTGCGCACCCACGGGAACGTGGCGATATCGGCGATCGAGTAGTCGTCGCCCATGATCCACGTGCGGGCCGCGAGGTGCTGGTCGAGCACATTGAGCAGACGTTTCGACTCGGCGACGTAGCGGTCGCGCGGACGCTTGTCCTCGTACTCCTTGCCCGCGAACTTGTGGAAGAAGCCGAGCTGGCCGAACATCGGGCCGATGCCGCCCATCTGGAACATCACCCACTGGATCGCTTCGTAGCGCGCCGCGCCCGAGCGGGCGAGGAGCTGGCCGGCCTTGTCGGCGAGATAGATGAGGATGGCGCCCGATTCGAACAGCGGCAGCGGCGCGCCGTCCGGACCGTTCGGGTCGAGAATCGCGGGAATCTTGTTGTTCGGATTCAGCGAGAGAAACGCGGGCGACAGTTGATCGTTGGCGTCGAAGCGCACGAGATGCGGCTCGTACGGCAGGCCCAGTTCTTCCAGCATGATCGAGACCTTCACGCCGTTGGGCGTGGGCAGCGAATAGAGCTGGATGCGCTCGGGATGCTGCGCCGGCCATTTTTCGGAGATCGGGAAGGTCGAAAGTGCGTTCATGCTTTTCCTCTGAGTGGTCTTGTCGTGTCGATCGGTCTGGCCGTGCGACGAAGGCCGCCTAGTGTAGAAGAATTACGGCAAGCGCGTTGGGCGTGTCCTGATTCTTGCTCGATCCTTGCCGTTGCGCGTGACGGCGTTCACACGCTGCCTTCCTTCTCGATCACGAGAATGCGCGCCGCGCCGCGCGGATGCGCCACGTGTTCGCAGCCCACCTGCGCATAAAACACGTCGCCGGTTTCGAGCACGGCCACGTGTTCCGACACGCCGGTTTCGCTGCGTTCCCGGTAGTGCATGTCGACAGTGCCGTCGAGCACTGCGAACACTTCCTCGCCGTCGTTCACATGCCATTTGTACGGCTGGTCGGTCCAGTGCAGACGCACGGTCGTGCCGTTCAGATTCGCGATATCGAGCGCGCCCCAGGCGCGCTCGGCGGTAAAGCTCTTGCTGCGGATGATCTTCATGAGGGAGCACGAAAACAAGGGATAAAACGCGGCGCGCGATGCTGGATGCTGCGCGTTTAATGTTGCGCCGGCAACGACTGCTGAAAGCTGATCAGATTGAGCGGAGCAACGCGGATGAGGCCGCCGCGCGGGCTGTCGATATCGGCGATCAGGGTCAGCGACAGCGAGACCGTGATGGGCAGCACGAACAGCAGAATGCGCTTGCCGCTCCTGCCGCGTGCGCCATAGCCCTGCATCAGATTGCTGAACAGCGCGATGATGATCATCAGTATCCATGCCGCCACGGGAATGCGGTTGATCCACGCGGCCTGCGTATAGCCCTGGGTGTTGATGACGTCGTTCATGCCCGCCACCACGAGCGCCGTGACCGGATTCGGCTGCGCCGCCGCCGCGTCGCGCACGCCGTTCCAGAGCTGCGTTTGCAGATCGGCGGTCGTGCGGTTGATTCGCGCGAGGGCGTGGCTTTCGTGCGTGGTGTAGTAGAGCACGCGCGTCTCGGTGTACTTCGCGAGCAGCGCTTTGAGGTTCGCCGCGCCCGCGCCGCCGATCAGATCCGCGCGCAGATATTCCGTGCCGATCGCGTTCGCTTCTTCCTCCTCCAGATTCTTGCGCTGGTCGTAGCGGCCCACCGCCATCGAGAGCGTGAAGCCGATCAGCAGCGCGAGCAGCGTGAGCGTGGCGCCTTGCACGACGTTGTAGTTTTCGCGCGCCTCCTCGGAGAGCGGGAAGCGGCGGTCGAGCACGACCGCGCCGAGCGCGGCGGCCAGCGGCAGGCAGACAATCAAGGTGACGAAGAGATACGCGGGATGCTGAAGGTATTGCGTCATGGTGGCTCCGAGTGGCGTGAGTCGAAGGCGCGTGAACGGCAATAAACGTTGGCAGGCAAGGCGGCTGGGTGGAGCGATTCTACGCGTTTGCCGGGTCTTCGCGCTCGACCTCGTTCAGATGCACGGCGCGCAGATCCTCGATGAATGCGCGCTGAATGTCGCCCGCGTTCGTCATGCGCCGCGTGACCATATGGAAGGTCACGTCGTAGCGCAGCGCCGAGGGATTCACGGCGCGCAGCAGGCCGCCGTCGACATAAGGCTTGGCGAAATGCACCGGCAGATAGCCGAGATGATGGCCCGAGAGGATCAGCAACGCGACGGCTTCCATGTTGTCGGCGATGGCGGTCACATTGCGCTCGTGCGTGGAATGCTGCGCCTCCGGCAGCGGATAGCTGCGCCACGCCCACTCGCACGCGGCGGCTTCGGCGGCGCCCACGTCGCCCGGTTGGTCAGCGTGGGCGGCGCGCCCGAACAGCGCGTGGCGCGCGCCGCAATACGCGTACTGGCGCTCGATGAACAGCGAGGTGTAGTCGAGGCTCGGCACGCGGTGCCAGAAATAGCCGATCGCGATATCGACCTTGCCGTTGAGCACCTGCTCCTCCAGTTCGCCCGGCGAGCGGATCTGGATGTTGAAGCGCACGGCCTGGTCGCGCTGGCGAAAGCGCGCGATGGCGTCGCTGATGCGCGCGTTCTGGCTGAACGGCGTGTGGCCGATCAGGCCGAGATTGAGTTCGCCGACGAGCTGGCGGTCCATATTGGCGGCTTCGGCGCAGAACGTATTGGTGGCCATCAGCAGCCGCCGCGCCGACATCGCGAAACGCTCGCCCTTGGCCGTGAGTTTGAAGCCGCCGCGCCCGCGCTCGCAGAGCCGGAAGCCGAGCCGCGTTTCCAGCGAAGCGAGCTGCGTGCTGATCGTCGATTGCCCGACGTTGAGCGCGGCCTGCGCGGCCGTCAGCCCGCGCGCGTCGACCACGGCGAGAAAAACGCGGATCAGCCGCAGGTCGAAGTCGGTCAGGTTGGCCAGCATGCTTCAATCCTCACATTGATGCGAATCGATGTAAACATCATCAGGCCGTCATTTTATCCGTATTTTTTTCCCTCTAGCATTGCCAGCATTGGGTTTCATCCCACTGCTCCTATCGATGTTTTCAGGGTTTATACGGATATGAACGACTCGCAACACACCCCGCTGAACCAGCCGCTTTCCGGTAACGCCATGCCGCGCTTCGGCGGCATCGCCTCGATGATGCGTCTGCCGATCGCCGACACGAGCGCGGGACTCGACGCCTGTTTCGTCGGCGTGCCGTTCGATCTGGGCACCTCGAACCGCAACGGCGCGCGCCTCGGCCCGCGCCAGATCCGCGCCGAGTCGGTGCTGCTGCGGCCCTATAACATGGCGACGCGCGCCGCGCCGTTCGACTCGCTGCAGGTGGCCGATATCGGCGACGTGGCGATCAATCCGTTCGACATCCACAAGGCGATCGCCGATATCGAAACGGCCTACGACGGCATCATCGCCGGCGGCTGCAAGCCGGTCACGCTGGGCGGCGACCACACGATCGCGCTGCCGATCCTGCGCGCGATGCACAAGAAGTACGGCAAGGTCGGCGTGGTCCACGTGGACGCGCATGCCGACGTCAACGACACCATGTACGGCGAGAAAATCGCCCACGGCACGCCGTTTCGGCGCGCGGTGGAAGAGGGCCTGCTCGATTGCGACCGCGTGGTGCAGATCGGTCTGCGCGGCACCGGCTATCATGCCGACGATTTCGACTGGTGCCGCGATCAGGGCTTTCGCGTGGTGCAGGCCGAGGCGTGCTGGAACCGCTCGCTCGAGACGCTGATGAAGGAGGTGCGCGAGCAGATGGGCAACGGTCCCGTCTATCTGAGCTTCGATATCGACGGCCTCGATCCCGCGTTCGCGCCAGGCACGGGCACGCCGGAGATCGGCGGACTCACGGTGCCGCAAGGTCTGGAAATCATTCGCGGTTTGCGCGGCCTGAATCTGGTGGGCGCGGATCTGGTGGAAGTCTCGCCGCCGTACGACCCGCAAGGCACCACGGCGCTGCTGGCCGCGAATCTCGCCTTCGAAATGCTGTGCGTGCTGCCCGGCGTGGCGTATCGCGCCTGAGCGATGTCGATTGATACGGCATCCGAAATGATTCAAAGATGACGCCAGTTCCCCGGAGAGCAAGCATGAGCGAGACCCCGACTTCAACCGAGACCGCCGTTCTGGCCGCCGCCGATGCGCTGATCGCATCGTTTGCGCGCCACGACCGCGACGCCTATTTCGCGGCCTTCGCGCCGCACGCCAGTTTCGTATTTCATCACGTGAGCGAAGCGCTGCCGACGCGCGCGGCCTACGAGGCGCTGTGGCGTCAGTGGGAACGCGACGACGGCTTCGCCGTGCTCGGCTGCGAGTCGAGCGGGCGCGCCGTGCAGTGTCTCGGCGACGTGGCGATCTTCACGCACAACGTGCGCACGCAGGTGAGCACGCACGCGGGCCGCGAGACTTTGGTCGAGCGCGAGACCATCGTGTTCGCGCGCGATGGCGCCGACTGGATCGCCGTGCACGAGCATCTGTCGCCGCACGCCTGCGTGGCCGTGCAGCACGACGTGAACGAAGCGAACGCGCTGGAGGCGTCCGCATGAAGCGCGAGACCGTAGTCGCGGCCGTGGAGCCGGGCGTATTCGTCGATGGCGAATGGCGGCATGGCGAAGGCGCGCCGCTCGAGCTGATCGATCCGTGCAGCGGGCAACCGGTTGCGCGCGTGTCGGCCGCGAGCGCCGCCGACGTGGACGCCGCCGTCGCCGCTGCCGCGCGCGCCTTGCTCGGCTGGCGCAAGACGCCCGTGACCGTGCGCGGCGAGCTGCTCGAACGCATCGCGCAAGGCATCGAAGCGCGCAGCGTCGAACTGATCGACCTGCAGATGCAGTGCAACGGCAAGCCGCGTTTCGAAGCGCAGCTCGATGTGAGCGACGCGGCGGCCACGTTCCATTACTACGCGCAGTTGTGTCGCGATGGCGGCGTGGCCACCACATCGACGGTCGCGTTGCCCGACCCGGGTTTCGACGCCGAAGTGCGCCACGAAGCCGTGGGCGTCTGCGCGCTGATCGTGCCGTGGAATTTCCCGCTCGTGACAGCCGCGTGGAAGCTCGCGCCCGCGCTGGCGGCGGGCTGCACGGTCGTCATCAAGCCGTCCGAACTCACGCCGCTCGCCGAACGCGCGCTGGCCGACATCGTCGCGTCGGCGGGCGTGCCCGCGGGCGTGGTGAATCTGGTCGCCGGCGCGCGCGAGGTGGGCGCGCATCTGGCCGCGCATCGCGGCGTCGCGAAGGTCTCGTTCACGGGCAGCACCGCCGCCGGGCAAGCCGTGATGCGCGCCGCCGCCGAGCGCATGCAGCGCGTCTCGCTCGAACTGGGCGGCAAGTCGGCGCTGATCGTATTCGACGACGCCGATCTCGACGAAGCCGTCGAACTCGCTTTCAACGGCGCGTTCTTCAACGCGGGGCAGATGTGTTCGGCGACCTCGCGCGTGCTGGTGGCGCGAGCGCTGCACGACGCGTTCGTCGAGCGGCTCGTGGCGCTCGCGCGCGACGCGGTCGTCGGTGCGCCCGACGCCGCCGACGCGCGCGTGGGACCGCTGATCAGCGCGGCGCAGCGCGAGCGCGTGCTCGGCCTGCTCGCGCGCGGCAAGGACGAAGGCGCGCGCGTGCTGTGCGGCGGTGCGCTCGCGCGTCCAGGCTTCTTCGTCGCGCCGACGGTCTGCGCGAACGTCGCGCCCGACAACGTGCTCTGGCGCGAGGAAATCTTCGGCCCGGTCGCACTGGTGCGTGCGTTCGATACCGAATACGAGGCGATTGCGCTCGCCAACGACAGCGACTACGGACTCGTCGCCACGGTCGTGACCGCCGACGCCGAACGTGCCGCGCGTGTCGCCGACGCCTGCGAGTCGGGCGTCGTCTGGGTGAACGCGCCGCAAGTGATCTTCCCGCAGACCGGCTGGGGCGGGCGCAAGCTCAGCGGCATCGGCCGCGAACTCGGACCCTGGGGCGTGCGCGCCTATCAGGAAATCAAGCATGTCATTCGCGCGCGTCCGGCTGGCGCGCCGCCATTGTCGCCGTCGCTGCAACCGTAATAACGAACCCGCCGTCAACGCCATCGCTCGCGCGCGTCGCGCGCGCGGGCAGGCGCACCCCACAGGAACAGACAGATGAACACTGACAACGTCAACGGTTGGGCGGCCGACGGGGCCGAACCGCCACGCAGCATGGAAGCGCCCGGCGCCGCCGTGCCCTCGAAATGGCGCAAGATCGAAGTGCGTTCGATCGACTACGTGCCCGCGCACGAACGCCACGGCAGCGTGGCGGGACAAGGGCCGTTCTGGTTTCTCGGCAACTTCCAGTTCTTCACGATCGCCATCGGCTTCGTGGGTCCGAGCATGGGACTGTCGCTCGGCTACACGATCCTGTCGGGCGTGCTCGGCATTCTGTTCGGCACGCTGTTCATGGCGTTTCACGCGTCGCAGGGCGCGCATCTCGGCCTGCCGCAGATGATCCAGTCGCGCGCGCAGTTCGGCTATCGCGGCGTGGTGTTGATCCTGATCGCCACGCTGTTCACGTTTATCGGCTTCAACGTGGTCGATACCGTGCTGATGGCGAGCGGCGTGAAGGGCATCTTCGGCTGGTCGCCGACGCTCGTCACCATCGTCACAGCGCTGATCGCGCTGGCGCTGGCGATCTACGGTCACGACTGGCTGCATCGCGTGTTCAAGTGGCTGCTGGTCGCGAGCCTGCCGCTCTATGTGCTGCTGACGCTGTGGATCCTGTTCGGCGCGGTCGGCGTGAAGCCCGGCATCGTGCACGCGGGCGGCTTCTCGCTCGTTGCATTCGCCGCGCAGTTCGCGGCCAGCGCGAGCTACAACATCACCTATGCGCCGTATGTGTCCGATTACTCGCGCTATCTGCCGCGCGATACGAAACCGCGCGCGATTATCGCGGCGGTGTTCGTCGGGGCATCGGCGTCGGCGATCTGGCTGATCGCGCTGGGTGCGTGGCTCGCCACGCGTCTGGGCGCCTCGGACGGTCTCGTCGCGCTCTACGATGCGGGCAACGCGATGTTCCGCGGCTTCGGCGTGCTGATCTCGCTGGCGTCGGTGGGCGCGATGGTCGCGACGATGGGCCTGAACGCCTATAGCGCGATGCTCACGGTGGTCACGGCGGTCGATTCGTTCAAGCCCGTGAAGCCGACGCAAACCGTGCGCGTGGTGACGGTGCTCGCGCTCGGTCTTGTCTGGGTGGTGATTTCGCTGTCGCTGTCGGGGAACGCCATCGATATTCTGTTCGCGGCGCTCACGATCATGCTGTATCTGCTCGTGCCCTGGACGGCGGTGAATCTGGTCGATTACTTCTTCGTGCGCCGCGGCCATTACGCGATCACGCAACTCTTCACGCCGCGCGGGCTGTATGGCGCGTGGGGCGCGCGCGGGCTGATCGCCTACGCGGTGGGTTTTGCCGCGACGGTGCCGTTCTTCGTGCTGCCGGGGATTTATACGGGGCCGCTCGCGGCGCGCATCGGCGGTGTGGATGTGGCGTGGGCGGTGGGACTTGCGGTGTCGGCGCTCGTGTATCTCGCGCTGGCCCGCTCGATCGACGCGCAGGGCGAGCGCAAGGCTGTCGCGCAGAGCGAGCGGGAGATTGCGGAGCTCGATCAGGCGATGACGCGGAGGAGTTGAATCGAATTGAAGCGGTAAAACGAGCGCGGCGCACGGTTTTTTACGTGCGCCGCGCTCGTTTTGTGGTGTCGGTTTGTCCTTGTAGAACGGTGTGGCGTGGAGAGTCGAAATGCGGAAATTCATCGCCGGAGGCAGCGAAGTCGACGTGATATGACGTGCCACAGGGTCACGAAGTGACTGTGACAATTCTTGACGAATGTGCTTGTAAGGCGGTGTTAGATTCGCGCTCCAAATCGATCTGCGTGGATTTCAACGAGCATGAAAGCCGAAGCACGACTCAGGAGATAGCTGGCCCCGCAGCATGTTGCGCGTGATGCGCGACGCTTGACAGGCGCGGCCGGAACAAGCGAAAGCTTGCGCGAGACAAGACGTCCGATATGGATGCGGGCGACCGCCGCGATCATGACGGTGGTGATGTACTTCACGCCTGCGATGCTGCTGGCGGATCAGGCTGCGCACGCCGCGCCGCCGATCGTCGATCCACGCGCGCCGGTCCAGTTTCAGCCAACGATAACGCAGACGGGCGCGGGCGTGCCCGCCGTCAACATCACGGCGCCCAATGCGGCGGGTCTGAGCGTTAATCAGTATTCCTCATTCGGTGTCGACGCGGGCACCGGCCTCGTACTGAACAACAGCCTCGTCTCCGGCACGCCGCTGCTCGGCGGCGCGCTTGACGCGAACCCGAACCTCGCGGGTCGCACGGCAACGACGATCCTCAATCAGGTGACGTCGACTGCTCCAGCGATCCTCGCCGGGCCGCTTGAAGTGTTTGGCTCTCCGGCGAGCGTGATCGTCGCAGCGCCGAATGGCGTGAGCGTCAGCGGCCTGTCGTTGACCAACGCGCCAGGGTTCGTCCTGACCACGGGCGTGCCGCAGTTCATTACCGGCCCGGGTGGTGCGGCGACGAGCTTCGCGAACGCGGGCGCCGTCGCGTTCGCCGTGTCATCGGGCAACGTCAGTATCAACGGAGCGCCGGGCTCGACGGGGGCGAACGGCCCCGGCGCGGGCATCGAAGGCACGGTCGGCAACATCGATCTGATCGGGCAGTCGGTCAGCCTCAACGCGCCGCTCTACGCAAACCAGGCCGTTCACGTCATCACCGGCAACCAGACCGTTACGCCGACGTCGGGTTCAGGCTCCGCGTACGGCACGTCGAACGTCGTCGCGGGGCAGCCCGGCGCGGTGGCCGTCGACGCGAGCGCGTTCGGATCGATTACCGCAGGGCAGGTGTTCATCGTCTCGACCGCGGCAGGCCAGGGCGTCAACCTGCAAGGCCCGCTCGCCGCGACGGCGGGCAACGTCAGCGTCAACGCGGCGGGCGATATCGTCGTCGGCAAGACCTTCGGCAGCGAGAACGTTAGACAACCCGGCGCTGCTGCTCAGTCTCGCGCTCGCATCGACGAACATTGTCACGGGCAGTCTGACCGGCGGCGAGAACGGTTTCTGCTGCGACTACTCGGGATGGCCGGTCTCGCTCACGCTCGCGGACATCCTTTCGCCCACGGGCGCGGCAAACCCGATTCCTGATCCGGTCGTCGGGCTCCTGCTTGGCTCGGCTGTGCCGACCGCGCCGCCCGTGGCGACCTCGGGGACGGTGACGTTCGTCCAGGTCAAGGTCATGGACCAGCTTGCCGGGACGTCCAGAACGTTATGGTTTGTCGAGACGCCGGAGAACGCGGGCAAGGCCATCGCGCGCGTGACCGTCGCGCTGCCCACGGTCACGGAGACGACCACGACGACGGGGGGCGCGCCCGGCGCGTCGGGCTCGGTCATCGCCGCGGGGCATGACCTGAACCTGAACGCCGATACCCTGCTGAACTCGGGCGGCACGGTCAGCGCCGGGAACGACGCGAATATCCACGTCCAGACGCTCGACAACAGCGGCTCGACCTACCGTTCGACTGTCACCGATTCGGTCGATCTCGCCTCGCTCAACGCGTTCCTCTCGGCGATGCCGTCGACGCTTGGCGTATGGGGCAACTACAACGGCCCGACCGCCATCGGCCCGTACACCATCGGCGCGTGGATCAACACGTCGGGCATCAAGCTCGCAGCGCCCGGAACGGTCACGCCGCTCTCGACCTCGTCGTCGGTCTCGGTGCAGGGTGGCGCGGGGCAGATCGTCGCCGGTCATGACGTCAATCTCTCGGGCGGCGATCTGACGAACGCCGGATCGATTGCCGCGACGAACAACGTCAACATCACGTCGAACAGCTTCACGAACCAGGGCACCAACGTCGGCACGATGACGACGACGGCGGGCTGCGCGGCAGGTTACAGCGCGGGCTGCGCGACGCTCTCGACCACAAACCCGAACTCGGAAAATTGGACAGAACCTCCCGCAGAATTTCCCCGTGATCGACAGATTCGAAAATGGCGTCGCGACGAGCATCAAAAGTCTAGACGTGAATGCTAGTTCATACCAAAGTACAGCTACGCTAACCCGGACATTGAACAGATATATCGATAACGTGGCTGCGTACAATGGAACAGGCCCGGGTGGTTGGGCTGGTGCGAATGTTGATGCAAGTCAGATTACCGCTAGAGGACTTGATCTTGTAATACCGAATTCGGGGTCAATCGCACAGCAACAGGTAATAAAGCAAGCTGTTGAGTACGGGCTATCGAAGGGCGTAAAAGTCAATGTGATCATACATCCTTGATTTCTAGAGGAAGAGAAATTGAAAGCTGCTTACGCTATTTTGCGAAACGGGAAAATTTTCCTGCAAAGCTATTCCAAGGCAACCACGGGGCTATGGATTGCAACTGGCCCCGTCCATGTTGTTGGAGGGGATTGTGAAGCGGATCTGAGCGAGAGAATCCGAGGAGTCTTGGCAGGTTCGGAGGTGGATGTACCTCATCCTAGTCAAAGTGAGTGGAAATTAATTCAGGCGCCAATGCTTCAAGCTGTGGGCGTAAAGAGTTGGGCGACGCTTGGAAAGGGGGCGAAATCGGTCGGATTGGAGTGCGAGTCGGAACTGGTGAGAATGGTGCCAACATCAGATTACTGGAACAAAGGCGGGAGGGCGCTCAAAGATCAAACGATTGAGTGCGAGTTGTCCAGTGCTGAACTCGGCCATAAATTAGTCACGGCGTTTGAGGCTTGCAGTTGAGTAATGCTTGTGAACGTATCGAGAGCGGCTGGCTTCCAGAAAACGATTCTCGCTAAAGTGATGAGAAAAATCGGATTTGATGGTGGGCATTCGATGTATGAACTAGGGCCAGCCCCTGATGTGTCACTGTTCTTCCATTGTTTGAGACGGTATGCAGAAGAGGATCATCCAACGCAGGACTGGAGCGTGCTCACCGATCGTCTGTATCGGCGTTACCTTCGCGCGGAAGAACTGGAGCCTGCATTGAAGTTGATGGCCCAGGCGCGAGAGATCTTTGCGCAAAAACCGGCAAAGACGTCGATAGAATGGGACGCTGCAATGCTCGCAGATCCGGAAAGGAGCCGCTTGAATCCCGATCAGCCCTCATTGGCCGATGTGTTCAGTAGTTACTTCGACCGTTTCGCGGACGCCTGCGCGTCTGCGAAATCATTCGTCGATGCCTTTAACATCTATCAGCCGGTCCGAACAGTGATCACCGACCTCGCTGGTTTTGCGCGCGACAAGAACAAGCCCCTCGAAGAATACGACGCGCTAGAGGGAGCGCCTATGTGGCTGCGATAGGAGGCGACGCCGTTTAGCGTTCGCCCATATCGATCCGAGGCGGTCGGTCAATCAGATTTTTCTGAAAATTATTTAGCACTACGACGTAAAGAATGGCGATGAGTAAAACAATCAGATCAAATCGCGCACGGGGTGCGTACGCGACAACGCTCGGCGGTGTCCTCGCGCTCGCCGTCGCGGGCGCATACGCCGCAGGGATTACCCCCGACGGCGCCACCTCGACAAACGTCTCGACCGCCGCCAACGGCCGCCAGACCGTCTCCATCGCGCCCGCCGTCGGCGGCGTATCGAGCAACACGTATCGCACGTTCAACGTGTCGAACGCTGGCGCGGATCTTCAGAACACGGGCGTCAACGCGCGAACCATCGTCAACCAGGTGACGAGTACGAACCCGTCGCTCATTCAGGGCGCGGTGAGCGTGCTCGGGCCGCGCGCGAACGTCATCCTCGCGAACCCGAACGGCGTGACGGTCGACGGCGGGTCGTTCGTGAACGCCGGGCACGTCGTCCTCTCGACCGGGCAGGTCAGCTTTAGCGACATCACGCTCGCGCCCGGCCAGATCCAGCGCAACGTCATCCTGACCACGAACGGCGGCGCGATCACCATCGGCCCGGGTGGCCTCTCCGGCACGCTCATCAACCTCGACCTCGTCTCGAAGCAGCTTGCGGTCAACGGTCCGGTTGCGAACGCCTATACGAGTTCGACGGGCGGTATCCGCGCGCTGACCGGCAGCAGTACGACCACCTGGGATACGAGCCTTTCCCCGTCTGATAACGGGCATGACTGGCTCGTCGGGCTCGTCTCGCCCGGCGCGCAGGGACCGGCTTACGCGGTCGATATCACCGAGGCGGGCGGCTTGACGGCAGGGCGCGTACAGATCGTCATCACCGATCAGGGAGCGGGCGTGCGCAGCGCGGGCGCGATCAACGCGACGGCGGGCGATGCGCTTGTTCAGGCCAACGGCGACGTCACGACCTTGGGCGGCTCGATAACCGCCGCGCACGACGCGACGATTGCGACGCCCGGCGCGGTCTCGCTGCACGATACGCCCGTCGTCGCGGGTCACGACGTCGGCCTCAACGCGGGGACGAGTATCGCGGTACAGGGCGGCGCCCTCCAGGCGGGCAACGATGCGAGCCTCGGCGCGCAGGGCGGCGCGATGACGTTGCAGGATACGCGCGTGACGGCGGGAGAGGACATGTCGCTCGCCGCGACAGGTCCGCTTTCGGCGACGGGTACGGAAGTGCTGGCAGGGCGCGACGCCGTCGTCCAGGCGTCGGATATCACGCTCGCGGCAGACGCGACGCGCGCGACCTCGATCAGCGCAAACCGCAATACGACGCTTCTGAGTATTGGCGATAGCGGCGAACTCTCGGCAACGAACAGCACAGTCGAGGCGGGGACCGACGTCACCATGACGGCGACCGGCACGCTCGCGCTCGACGGGGCGCAGGTTCAGGCGGCCAACGATTTCGCCATCACGTCGGGCGGCGCGTTCTCGATGGTCGGTGCTCAGGTCGGCGCGAACCACGACGGCGCAATCAGCGCGGCGGATATCACGGTCTCCGACGCCGGCTCGGGCCCGTCAACCCTGCGCGCGAACCATGCTCTCGCGCTCGCGAGCGGCGGAGCGATCACGAACACGGGCAGCACGATTCAGGCGGGACTCGCGCAGGCGGACGGCACGCACTCGGGCGGCGATCTTACGCTTTCCGCGCTCGGCAGCATCACGAGCGTTTCCGACGCGACGAACCTCGCGGTGCTGTTCTCCGCGAACGGCCAGGCGGTGCTTTCCGCGCAGGGCGATATCGTCAACGATAACGCGCGCATCATCGCGAACGGCGCGGTCTCGCTCTCGGCGCAGGGCGACGTCAGGAACGTGATCGACCACGCGGGAGGCGTCAACGGCGGCGCGCCGCTCGCCTACCTCTACACCGGGGGGCGCTTCCTGTTCTTCAGGCACCAGACGGGGGGTTACGACGTCGATTACGGGACGGTCACGCAGCCCGCGCAGATGGCCTATATCGCGTCGAGCAACGGGTCGGTTTCGATCTCGGGGCGCAACGTCACGAACGCGGCCCGCTCGCGCACGCAAGCGATTCCCCGGCACCCACCGCGCTACCTGCTGGCGCTGTCGCCGTGGTCAACGGGGTGGCCGTCCCCACCTCGCTACTGGACGATGCCGTTCGCCGGGTGAGCGCGAACGGCGCGCAGCAGCCCGATACGCCGCAGCTGCGCCAGATGCTGACCAGCGGACTGATCGCGCGTGAAGTGTTGCGCCAGGGCGCGGAGCAAGCGCATTACGACCAGAAGCCCGAGGTGAAGCAGGCGCCGGCGCAGGCGAAGATCGACACCGAGGTGAGGCTCTATCTCGCGGACCACGTGCATCCCGACGCGGTGACGGACGCGCAGGTTCGCTCGCGCTACGACGCGCTCGTCGCGTCGCTCGGCAAGGACGAATTCAAGGCGCGCATCATCACCGTTGGCGACGAGGCGACGGCCCGGAAGGTGCTCGCGCAGGTCAAGGCAGGTGAGCCGTTCGACGCACTGGCGAAAGCGTATAGCGTGGCGGCGACCGGGGCGCAAGGCGGTGAAATGCCGTGGACGAGTTTTCCGGTGCCGGCGGCGGAGGGCAAGACTCAGGGACTTCCGCTGCCGATCGCGCGCACAATCGCGCAATTGCCAGCAGGCGGGATCACACCGCAGCCGGTCCAGATCGGTAACGCATGGGTGATCGTGAAGCTGGATGCAAAGCGTCCGACGCAGATTCCGCCGTTCGAGCAGGTGAAGGACACGGTGAAGGCGCAACTCGAGGTGCTGGCGCTGCAGAAAGCAGCGGCGGCTTTCACCGCAGCGCAGATTCGCGGCGCGACGATCCAGCAGTGAGGTGAGTCGCGTCCCGTGTCTTTGTGGGACCATCGCGCGGCGCACGTTCGAAAACGTGCGCCGCGCTTTTTCATGCTTTGAGCCTAAGGCCAGCGGCTACACGCCGCCGCGCTCAGCCCTGCTTCCAGAGCGTGCGGCCCCAGAACGTCAGCGTGCGGTCCCACGCCTGTTGCGACCAGACCGAATCGAATTGCGTGTGCGCGATGCGGCCCGGGCCGACGGCCTCTTCGTTCGCGAACGCGTGATAGGCGAGGTAGCGATGGAACTCGACGTTCACGCCGCCGTCCTTGAGCTTCTTTTCCAGTTCGTCGACGGTCTCGATCTTGAAGAAGCCGTCCTGCGTGCCCCAGTGGCCGAGCACCGGCGCCGTGATCTTGCTCGCGTCGAGGTACTCGAGCGGGGGGAAGCCGTACCACGTCACCACGCCCGCGAGATCGGGAATCTGGTTGGCGGCCAGCAGCGTGAGCGCGCCGCCCATGCAGTAGCCGGTCACGCCGATGCGGTCGGTCAGCGTGCGCAGGTGGTCGACCGCGCCGCGGATGTCCTGCGAGGCGGCGTCGCCGAAATCGAGGCCCGTCATCAGGTGATGGGCTTCTTCTTCCTCGACCGTGCTCTTGCCGCGATAGAGGTCGGGCACGAGCGCGTAGTAACCGGCTTGCGCGAGACGGTCGGCCACGCCGCGAATCTGGCCGTTCAAGCCCCACCATTCCTGGATCACGACGATGGCGGGCGCGCCCTCCGTTTTGGCGGGCGTGGCCAGGTAGCCTTGCAGCGCTTTGCCGTCGGGGCGGTTGAAGGAAATCATGGAGCCGGTGGTCTTTGTCATAAGGCGTTCCTTGAGGGTTCGGTGAATCGGTGCGAAAGCGTTTAGACATTTCCGAAGGCTTTCGGATGCGATAGCGGCGAACAAAAGCCGGTGTCGAAAAAGCGCAAGCCGTAGCATAGCGTCTGCGCGCGTGCTTTGCTCGGCGGCATCGGCGCGAAGTCGATGCCGGCGCGACAAGGTTCGCTAACGGCGGGTGTCCGGCGTGCGTCTATTCACCGATCAGGTGCAGCACGACATCGCGCGTCGAGGCGTGGCGCCGATGCTCGAACAGATAAATCCCCTGCCACGTGCCGAGCACCGGACCGCCGAACTCGACGGGAATCGACAACTGCGTCTGCGTGAGCGCGGTGCGCAGATGCGCGGGCATGTCGTCGGGGCCTTCGGTGTCGTGCTCGTAGCGCTGCGGGTCCTCGGGCGCGATCGCGTCGAAATAGCGTTCGAGATCGCGGCGCACCGAGGGATCGGCGTTCTCCTGGATCAGCAGCGAAGCCGAGGTATGGCGGCAGAACAGCGTCAGCAAACCCGTGCCGATGCCGGTTTCGCGGACGAATTCGCGCACCTGCGCGGTGAAATCGACGAGCCCGCGCGAGCGCGCGTGCACGTGCAGATGATGGATGGCCTGGCGCATGGGTTTCTCCGGTAAGGCGCGATGCGTAAGCGGGGCGGGCGAAGCGAGCAGGCGGGGCGAGCAGGCAGAGCGAGGTCGCCGCAACAGGTCCGATGGCCGCCCGCACGGCCTTCGCCGCATGCTGGTAGGATACCGGCCTTGCCGCCGCGCTGGCGGCCGACGTCAGACCTCGCATCGATTCAGGAGAATGTTTTGAACCTCACCCGCTTCGCCAAGTCTCGCCACTCGACCAAGTCTTTCGATCCCGCCCGCAAGATCCCGGCCGCGGTCATCGACGAATTGAAGGAGCTGATCCGCTTCAGCCCGTCGTCGGTGAACTCGCAGCCCTGGCATTTCGTGGTGGCCGAAAGCGACGCGGCCCGCGCGCGCGTGGCGAAGTCCATGCAGCCCGGCTACGCGTACAACGAGCCGAAGGTGCTGAAGGCTTCGCACGTGCTCGTGCTGTGCGTGCGCAAGGACATGGACGAGGCGCATCTGAACGCCGTGCTCGCGCAGGAAGAGGCCGATGGCCGCTTCGCGAGCGCCGAAGCGAAGACGGGGCAGGCGAACACGCGCAATTTCTACGTGAACCTGCATCGCGAGCGCAACGATCTGCCGTCGTGGATGGAAAAGCAGGCGTATCTGGCGCTGGGTTCGGTGCTGATCGGCGCGTCGACGCTCGAAATCGACGCCTGCCCGATGGAAGGTTTCGACGCCGCTGCGCTCGACGCGGAACTCGGTCTGGCCGATCAGGGCCTGACGTCGCTCGTCGTGATCAGCCTCGGCTACCGCAGCGCCGACGACTTCAACGCGAAGCTGCCGAAGTCGCGTCTCACGGCGCAAGCCGTGTTCACGGACCTCGCGTAAGGCCCACGGCGCGCATGCCGTGAAAACGGGAGGCGGCGCGGATGCTGGTACCATCGCCGCTTCCGGTTTTCACTTTCGGTTTCCAGGCAAAATATCGCGCGGGAGCGCTCACGGCATGCAGGGAATCAAACGCAGGATCGTCTACGTCGCGCTGTTCGAGGGGATCGCGATCCTCATCACCAGCACGAGCTTCGCCTCGCTGTCGGGCAGCGGCATGGACCGCGCGGGCGCGGCGGCGATTTTCTCGTCGCTGATTGCGGTGATCTGGAACGTCGTGTTCAACACGTTGTTCGAGCGCTGGGAAGCGCGCCAGACGAAGCGCGGGCGCAGCGTCGCGCGGCGCATCGCGCATGCCGTGGGTTTCGAAGGCGGCCTGATCCTGTTTCTCGTGCCGATGATCGCGCTCACGCTGCGCGTGCCGCTCGGCGAGGCGTTCGTGATGGACGTCGGCCTCGCGGTGTTCTTCCTCGTCTATGCCTACGTCTTCAATCTGATCTTCGATCGCGTGTTCGGTTTGCCTGCCTCGGCGCTGCCGCTGGAGCCGCGCGCGGAATCGGAACCTTGCGCGTGATCCGGCGCGCACTTGAGTACGCGACTCAGCGCCACGCGCTGCCCACCTGAATATAGAACGCGTTCTGCCCGTTGCCGTGCGCCACGTCGATACCCATCGACAAACCGAGCTTGCGCGCGATCAGATAACGGAAGCCGGTGCCGAAGCCGAAAGCCGTGGGCGCGTCGCCGAACGCATGCAGCTTGCCCCAGGCCTTGCCCGCGCCGCCGAAGCCCAGCAGCGCCCAGCGCGGCGTGACGTTCCAGCGTAGTTCCAGCTCGCCCGTGACCTGATTGCGATCCTGGAATCGGGCGTCGGATACGCCGCGCAAACTCACGTAGGGCTGCGCGAAAAACGGGATGTCGCCCTGCGAGAAGCCGCTGTCCACGCGCAGTCCCAGAATCCAGCGCGGCGTCAGTTCGATCCAGTGATACGCCTTCACCGATTGCATGTCGAACGCGTTCGAACTGCCGAAGCCGCCGCGCGCGAAATCGGCTTCGAATTCCGCGTAGGTGCCGTGGCTCGGATAGAACATGTTGTCGCGCGTGTCGTAATCGACCACGATGCCGCCTTTGCCCACGCGTACGTCGCGCTCGAAATGGTGGAGGCCGTCGGGCAGCAGGGGGCCGAAGCGTGTGGCCGAATCGAAGAACGTATAGCGCGGCCCGACGTACCACGGGCTATTGGCAATCCTGAATAAAATCTGCTGCACCACGGTGACGCCGCTTAACTGGTACGCGTTGGCGTTGCCTTGCGGACCGTAGTAATTCAAATGCAGATTGACCTTGCCGAGCACGCCGAGATAGCGGATGTGGTCGTCGTCCCAGCTGTGGAAGTGCATGAGGCCCGCGCCCCAGCTATGCGTGCCGGTGAAGAAACCGCCCACGCCGGTGATGTTGGGCGGTGACATTGTCGGTTTGGCGTCGGCGCTGTTCGATGCTGAGCCGGCATTGTCGCTTGCCTCGCGTTTGGGGGCGCTGAAGTACAGCAGCCCAAGTCCGAAGCCGTAGCCCACGGCCGGTTCGGTGATGATGGTCGGTACCGGCAACACGCCCTTGTGATTGAGCAGCAAGTCGCTGAGGTCGAACGCGCCGTCTTGCGTGTCGCGAAACCGTGCGAACCCCGTGGGGTGCGCTGCGGTTGTCCTGTTAGCGTCGTCCGCGTTGGGTGGGGATTCGGCGTGGGCCGTCACGGCGAGTGCGAGCAGCGCGCACAGCATGGCGAGGTTCGAGTGCCGGTGGCGTGTCATCGTGGCGAAATCTCCCGCATCGGCATCGTGCCGATGCTGTGGTGCAGGCGATGATCGACGGGGGGCGCGGCGGCGCGCGTGAGCACGAGCCAAGCGCACGAGCAAGCGCACCAAGGCACAAAGCCGACGATGCGCGCCCGACAATTCAGCATAGCGCAGCCGATCTCACGATCGGTTGCGCTCGCAGGGGGTGAAGAGGGGGATGAGAAGGGCTGCATCAAAGCGCATGCACGAACGGCATGCGCGGCACATCAAGGCGCGGCAAGTTCAACGAAAATGCGCGCGCGACCGCGCCCGAGTCTTACGGATTCGGCGCGGCCGCCGCCACGCCGCTCGCCTGCACAGGCGCCGCCGCACCGGCGCTCGCGCTGATGGCCGGATTCGCGTTGCCGTCGACGCGATCCGGATGACGCGCATCGTGCATCTGGCCGTTCCAGCCGCCGCCCAGGTCGCCGATCAGCGCGGCGGCGTCGAGCAGGCGGCTCTGCTGCACGGTCAGCGCGCTTTGTTGCGTGCTCAATTGCGTGGCCTGCGCGGTCACGACCGTCGTGTAATCGACCGTGCCAGCCTCGTACTCGTTCTGCGCGATCTGCGTGGCGCGCGTGGCGTCACGCACGGCCGATTCGAGCACCGCGCTTTGCTGCGCGAGAATCCGCAGGCCCGAAAGATCGTTTTCGACGTCCTGGAACGCCGTCAGCACGGTGCCGCGATAGTTCGCCACCGAGGCGTCGTAGCTCGCGCGCGCGGCGTCCACGTCGGCGCTGCGCAGGCCGCCGTCGAAGATCGTTTCGGTCGCGCTCGCGCCGAGCGACCACACATAGTTGCTGATGTGCAGCAGACCCGACAGCGGCGATTGCGTGAAGCCGTCGAGCGCCGAGAGCGAAATGCTCGGGTAGTACGCCGCCACGGCCACGCCGATGGCCGCGTTTGCCGACGCCATCTGACGTTCCGCGGTCGCGACATCGGGGCGGCGTTGCAGGATGGTCGACGGCACGCCCGCCGGGATTTCCGGCAGGATCGGCAGGCGCTCGCTATGCGGGATCGTCACGTCTTCCGGATTGCGGCCTACCAGCACCGCGATCGCGTGCTCGTACTGCGCGCGCGAAACGCCCAGCGCGATCAGGCTCGCCTGCGCGTTTTCCAGTTGCGTGCGCGCCGTGAGCAGATCGGACGGCGCGACGGTGCCCGCCGCATCCTGATCGCTCACCACGCGCAGCGAGTCCTTGTACGCGGCGACCGTCGCCGTGAGCAGGTCGATGTCGGCGTCGGTGATGCGCAGGTCGATCACGGCGTTCGCGAGCGCGATCTGTTCCGAAAGCTGCGCGTTGGCGAGCGTGGCTTCGCTCGCCTGGGCCGTGGCCGACTGCTCCTCGATCTGGCGGCGCACCTCGCCCCAGAGGTCGGGCGCCCAGCTTGCGTTTGCTTCGAGCGAGCCCGCGTTGACGATGCGGGCGGCGCTGCCGGTCGTGGTGGTCGTCGAGGCGCGCTCGCGCGTGGCCGAACCGGTCACGCCCAGCGTCGGAAAGAGGCCCGCGCGCGCCACGCGCACTTCGGCGAGCGCTTCCTGATAGTTCGCGTAGCTCTGCCGCACGGTCTGGTTCGACACGGTGACGAGCGGTTCGAGTTCGTCGAGCAGCGGATCGTGGAACGCGGTCCACCAGTCGCCCTTCGGCGCTTCGGCGGCGCTCGGCTCGGCCTGGGTCCAGCCCGGCAGCTCCTTCCATTGAGCCGGCACCGACACCTGCGGGCGATGATAGTCGGGGCCGACCATGCAGCCGCTCAGCGCGAACGCGAGGCCGGCGGCGAGCGCGAGCGGCAGCGTACGCCGCGTGCGGTGAATCAGAGTGAAGTCAGTCGTTTTCATGATGCGCTCTCATCGGCCTGGCGATTCCAGGGCAGACGTGCGGCCCAGCGTGCGAGTCGCGCGCGCAGGCGGTCGAGGAACAGATAAATCACAGGAGTGGTGTACAGGGTGAAGACCTGCGAGAGGAGCAGGCCGCCCATCACGGTCACGCCGAGCGGCTGGCGCAGCGACGCGCCCTGGCCGATGCCGACCGCGAGCGGCACCGCGCCCAGCACCGCGGCGAAGGTCGTCATCATGATCGGGCGCAGGCGCACCACGGCGGCGTCGTGAATCGCGCTGCGCGCATCCATGCCCAGATTGCGCTGATTCTGGATCGCGACGTCCACCATCATGATCCCATTCTTCTTGACGATACCGATCAGCAGAATGATGCCGATCATCGCGATCACCGAGAACGGCGTGCCGAAGATCAGCATCGCGAGAATCGCGCCGATCCCGGCAGAAGGCAGCGTCGAGAGAATCGTGAGCGGGTGGATGGTGTTCTCGTAGAGTACGCCCAGCACGATATACACGACGACCAGCGCCGCGAGGATCAGCAGCGGCACGGTGCCCATCGACTGCGCGTACGCCTGGGCCGCGCCCGCGAATTCGCCGTGAATCGCGGCGGGCATGCCGATATCGCGCTCGGCCTGCTCGATGATCTTGCCCGCTTCGGACAGCGAGCCGCCCGTCGGCAGATTGAACGAGATCGTGCCCGCGACCTGGCCGCTCTGGTGGTTCACCTGAGTCGCGGTGTGGCTCACGCTCCAGTTCATCATCGCGGTCACCGGCACCATGGTTTCGGCGGCCGTGCTGTCCGCGCTGCCGCTCGAACTGCCGCCCTTGCTGTTGGCGATCGAGTTGTTCTGCTGGTTCGCCACGGCGTCGGCGTTGAGGGCGTTGGTGCTGCTGCTCGACGTGCTCGTGCTGGTGATCGCGCTATACGCGGTCACGCCCGACACCGTGCTGCTCGACATCTGCGTGGACGCCGAGCCGCTCGCGTTACCCGCCGCCGTGCTCAGATAGATGCGATCGAACGATTGCGGATACTGCCAGTATTCCGGCGCCACTTCCATCACCACGAAGTACTGGTTGATGGGGTTGTAGATGGTCGAGACCGTGCGCTGGCCAAAGGCGTCGTACAGCACGCTGTCGACCTGGTTCGGATCGAAGCCGTAGCGTTTCGCGGTCTGCCGGTTCACGGTCACATAGGTCTGCAGCCCGTTTTGCTGCAGGTCCGAATTCACGTCCATGATAGCGCCGCGATGCTTGTTCAGCTCGGTCACGAGCTTGGGCACCCATTTGAACAGCGCGTCGGCATCATCGCTCGTGAGCGTGTACTGATACTCCGCCGCCGACTGCCGTCCGCCGATCTGCAGATCCTGCTGCGCCTGCAGGAACAGGCGTGCGCCCGATACGCCGTTGAGCTTGGGCCGCAACCGGTTCACGACTTCGCTGGCCGAGAGCTTGCGCTGCGCGAGCGGCTTCAGTTCGATGAAGACGTTGGCCGTGTTGAGCGCGCGCCCGCCCGTGAAGCCCGCCACCGACGCCACCGCCGGATCCTGCTGCACGATCTCCTGCAGTTGCGCGAGCTTCTTTTCCATCGCCGTGAACGAGATGCTCTGGTCGGCGATGATCTGCCCGATCAGAATGCCCGTGTCCTGCTCGGGAAAGAAGGTGCCCGAGAGCAGGCGCGCGAGAAACACGTTGCCGACCAGCAGCGCGAACAGCAGGAAGATCACGAGCTTCGCGTGATCGAGCGCGACGTTGAGCGAGTGCGAATAGAACTGCTTGAAGCGCTCGAACTGCGCGTCGATCCATTTCGCGGCGCGCGACGGCTCCTTGTGCACCTGCTCGCGTTTGAGCACGTAGGCGCACATCGCGGGCGTGACCGTGAGCGAGACGATCAGCGAGATGAGGATCGCGATCGAGAGCGTCATCGCGAATTCGTGGAACAGCAGGCCGACGATGCCCGGCATCAGCAGGATCGGCAGGAACACGGCGATCAGCGAGAGGCTCATCGAGAGCACCGTGAAGCCCACTTCGGCCGAGCCGCGCAACGCGGCCTCTTTCGGATCGAGCCCGGCCTCGATATGGCGCACGATGTTTTCGAGCACCACCACGGCGTCGTCGACCACGAAGCCGGTGCCGATGGTGAGCGCCATCAGCGAGAGCGAGTCGATGCTGTAGCCGAGCAGGTACATCGGGCCGAAAGTGCCGATGATCGAGAGCGGCAGCGCCACGGCCGGAATCAGCGTGGCGCGCGGCGAGAGCAGGAACACGAACACCACGCCGATCACCAGCAGCACGGCGATGAAGAGCGTGCGCTCGGTGTCGGCGACCGAGGCGCGCACCGACTCCGAGCGGTCCACCGCCACGTTCACCTTGATGGTGGCGGGCAGGGCGGCCTCGATGTTGGGCAGGCGCGCCTGGATCTGCTGCACCGTCTTCACGACGTTGCTGCCCGGCATCGGATAGACGATCACGAGCACCGCCGACTTGCCGTTGTAGAGGCCGGCGTTGCGGATGTTTTCGTTCGAGTCGCGCACGGTGCCCACGTCGCGCAGATACACGGGCGCGCCGTCGCGATAGGCGATCACCACGTCGCGGAACGGCGCGGCATTGCTGATCTGGTCGTTCGAGGTGACGACGAAACGCTGGTCGCCCTGGTCGAGGTGGCCTTTCGCGCTGTTCGCGTTGGCCGCGCCGATCGCCGCGCGCACGTCTTCGAGGCCGATGCCGTAGCTATTGAGCTTGCCCGGCTGCAACTCCACGCGCACCGAGGGCAGCGCGCCGCCGCCCAGCGTGATCTGGCCCACGCCGTCCACCTGCGAAAGCTGCTGCATGATGACCGAGTCGGCGGAATCGTAGAGCTGCGCTTTCGTGAGCGTGTCGGAGGTGAGCGCGAGCACCATGATCGGCGCGCTCGCGGGGTTGTACTGCCGGTAAGTGGGATTGCTGCGCAGCGTGGTGGGCAGGTCCGCTCGCGCGGCCTGGATGGCCGCTTCCACGTCGCGCGCGGCGCCGTTGATGTCGCGGTTCAGGCCGAACACGACCACGATCAGCGACGAGCCCACGTTGTTGATCGACGTGAGCTGGCTGACGTCGGCGATCGTGCCGAGCCGCCGTTCGAGCGGTTCGGCCACGGTGGACGCCATGGTTTCCGGGCTCGCGCCCGCCATGTTCGCCTGCACCACGATCACCGGATAGGCGATGTTGGGCAGCGGCGCGACGGGCAAACGGAAGAACGCGAGCGTGCCGGCGAGCAGGATCGCGATCGCGAGCAGCGAGGTCGCGACCGGTCTGCGGATAAAAAGCGCCGAAAGATTCACGGTGTCGCCTCGGGCGCGGGCGGCGGGTTGTTGCCACTGCCGCCGTTGTTGCCGCCGCTGTTTCCACCGCCGCCGTTGTCGCCAGGCGCGTTGCTGTCCGCGTCGCCGCTTTCATCGCGGTTGCGCTTGCGGCCGAAACGCTCCGCGAGACGATCGAACATCAGATAGATCACGGGCGTGGTGAACAGCGTGAGCAACTGCGAAACCGTCAGGCCGCCGATGATCGCGAGCCCGAGCGGGCGGCGCAGTTCCGAACCCGTGCCGGTGCCGAGCAGCATCGGCAGCGCGCCGAGCATGGCCGCGAGCGTGGTCATCAGGATCGGGCGGAAGCGCAGCAGCGAGGCCTCGAAAATCGCCTCGCGCGGCGGCTTGCCGTGCACGCGTTCGGCTTCGAGCGCGAAGTCCACCATCATGATGGCGTTCTTCTTGACGATGCCGATCAGCAGCACGATGCCGATGATGCCGATCACGTCGAGGTCCTTGCCCGCGATCATCAGCGCGAGCAGCGCGCCGATGCCCGCCGAAGGCAGCGTCGAGAGAATCGTCACCGGATGCACGTAGCTCTCGTAGAGCACGCCCAGCACGATATACACGGCCACAATGGCGGCGATCAGCAGATAGACCTCGCTCGACAGCGAGTCCTCGAAGGCCTGCGCCGCGCCCTGGAACGACGAGGTGATCGACGGCGGCAGCTTCACGGCGGCTTCGGCCTTGCGGATGTCGCGCACGGCGGAAGAGAGCGACGCGCCGTCGGCGAGATTGAACGAGATCGTCACCGAGGGGAATTGCGCGAGGTGGCTGATCATCAGCGGCGAACGCGTGATGCTGATGGTCGCGATGCCCTTGAGCGGCACCTGGCCCGTGCTCGCGGTCTGGCTCGGCAGATAGATGTCGCCGATCGAATCGACCGTCGGCAGCGACTCCGGCTTCGCGACCAGAATCACGCGGTACTGGTCCGACTGCTGGAAGATGGTCGAGACGATGCGCTGGCCCAGCGCGTCGTAAAGCGCATTGTCGATGGTCGCCGCCGTGATGCCGTAACGCGCCGCGAGCTGGCGGTTCACCTGCACGTTCACGGAGAGACCGTCGGTGTTCAGGTCGCTCGTGACGTCGGCGATCGACGGAATCTGCTTCATGCGCGCGACGAGGTCGGGCACGTACTGCCCGAACGCTTCCTGGCTCGGGCCGCGCAGCACGAAGTTGTACTGGCTGCGCGAGACCGTCGTGTCGAGCGTCAGATCCTGCTCGGGCTGCACATAGAGGCGAATGCCCGGCACCTTCGCCACCGACTGCTGGATGCGCCGGCCGATTTCCTCGGCGGTTTCCGAGCGGTCGTCGTGCGACTTCAGGTTGATCAGGAAGCGGCCGTTGTTCAGCGTGTTATTGATGCCGTCGATGCCCACGTAAGACGTGAGCGAGACCACGTCGGGGTCCTTGAGGATCTGCTCGGCCAGTTCGCTCTGGCGGCGCACCATCGCCGAATACGACACCGAATTGTCTGCCACGCTGATCGCCTGGAGCACGCCCACGTCCTGCACCGGGAAGAGGCCCTTCGGGATCACCACATAGAGCAGGCCGGTGATGGCGACGGTGAGCACGGCCACGATCAGCGTGAGGATCTGATGGTCGAGCACCCAGCGCAGGCCGCGCTCGTAGGCGGCGAGCGTCTTGTCGAACAGCCCTTCGCTGATGCGCTCGAAGCGGCTCGGATGGCGTTCGGCCTGGGGCCGCAGAATGCGCGCGCACATCATCGGCACCACGGTCAGCGAGACCACGGCGGACAGCACGATGGTCACCGCGAGGGTGACCGCGAATTCGCTGAAGAGACGCCCGATCACGCCGCCCATGAACAGCAGCGGAATCAGCACGGCGATCAGCGAAATGGTCAGCGAGAGAATCGTGAAGCCGATCTGTCCCGCGCCTTTTAGCGCGGCCTGCAAGGGCTTTTCGCCTTCTTCGAGGTAACGCACGATGTTTTCGATCATCACGATGGAATCGTCGACGACGAAACCGGTGGCGATGATGAGCGCCATCAGCGAGAGATTGTCGATCGAATAGCCGAGCTCGTACATGATCGCGAGCGTGCCGATCAGCGAGACCGGCACCGAAATGCTCGGAATGATCGTGGCGGGCAGATTGCGCAGGAACACGAAAATCACGGCGACCACGAGCGCCACCGCGAGCACGAGTTCGAACGCGGCGTCGTGCACCGAGGACTGGATCACGCCGACGCTGTTCGACACCACCGTGACCTTCATGCCGGCCGGCAGCGTCGCTTCGAGCAGCGGCAGCTGGCGCATGATCTGGTTGACCGTGGCGATCACGTTCGCGCCCGGCTGGCGCTGCACGTTCAGCACGATGGCGGGCTGCTTGTTGTACCAGGCGCCGCGCTCCACATCCTGCGCGGCCGTGGACACGCGCGCCACGTCCTTCATGTAGACCGGCGCGCCGTTCTGGTACGCGATGACCGTGTCTTCGTAATCTTTCGGATCGGAAATCTGGTCGTTCGAATTGATCGTGTAGTCGAGCTCGGGGCCGTCGAAGTTGCCCTTCGGCGCGCTCACGTTCACGTTGGCGAGCAGCGTGCGCAGATCGTCGAGATTCAGGCCGTAACCGGCGAGCTTCTGCGGATCGGCTTCCACGCGCACGGCCGGAACGTTGCCGCCCGCCGTGCTCACGAGACCCACGCCCGGCACTTCGGAAATCTTGGTCGCGAGGCGGTTGTTGGCCGCGTCCTGCAACTGCGTGAGCGACATCGAATTCGACGTGACCGCGAGCGTGAGGATCGGCTGGTCGGCGGGATTGACCTTGGCGTAGGTCGGCGGCGCGGGCAGGCCGCTCGGCAGATAGCTGTTGGCCGCGTTGATGGCCTGCTGCACGTTCTGCTCGGCGACGTCGAGATTGAGCGAGAGGTCGAATTGCAGCGTGATGACCGAGGCGCCCTCGGAGCTGTACGAGACCATCTGCTGCAAGCCCGGAATCTCGCCGAGCTGCACTTCCAGCGGCGCGGTGACGGTGGTGGCCATCACGGTCGGGCTCGCGCCGGGGTAGAAAGTCTGCACCTGAATGGTCGGATAGTCGACCGCGGGCAGCGATGAGACCGGCAGGAACTTCATCGCCACGAGGCCGACCAGCACCAGCGCGATCATCAGCAACGATGTCGCGACGGGCCGCAGGATGAAAAGACGCGAAATATTCATCGGGGCGGGACGGGTTGCTTAGGACGCTTGCGAAGCGGAATCCGCCGTGGCCGCGCTGGCGGCCGGGGCGTCCGACGCTGCGGTCGTGGCATGCGCATGCGCGTGCGAGGCGTTGCCCATGCGCGCCGCTTTGGCGCCGCTTGCTGCACTGGCCGGGCGCGCGCCCGCGGGCTGGATCTTCGCGCCGTCGTTGAGGCGGTCGAGACCGTCGGTGACCACGCGCTGACCCGCGCTCAGGCCCGAGACGATCACCGTATGCTGGCCGTCGCCCGGCCCGATCGTGACCTTGTGAACCGACACGGTGTTGTTGTCGTTGACGAGATACACGTAGTCGCCGGGCGCGCCCGACTGCACCGCGGGCGTGGGCACGAGCACGGCGTTCTGCATCGTGTCGACCAGCAGCTTCACGTTGACGAACTCGTTCGGGAACAGCGCCTCGTCGTCGTTCGGGACGCTCGCGCGCAACGTGACCGTGCCGGTGGCCGTGGCCATCTGGTTGCTGATCGCGTAGAGCGTGCCGGTGGCGAGTTCCTTGGTGTTGTCGGCGCTATAGATGGTGACCGGCAGCTTCGCGCCCGCGTTCGTGCGTTGCAGCACGTCGGACAGCGCGTTTTGCGGCACCGTGAACTGCACCGTGGTGGGTTTCATCGTCGTGATGACGGCGATGCCCGTGGAGCTGGACGCCGTCACGTAATTGCCCGGATCGACGAGACGCAGGCCGACGCGGCCCGACACCGGCGCGGTGATGTGGCAATAGATCAGGTCGAGCTCGTACTGCTTGATGGTGGCGAGGTCCGACTTCACGGCGGCTTCGTCCTGCGCGACGAGGAACTTCTGGTCGGCGTAGGTCTGCTCGGCGATCGACTTCTTCTCGTTGAGCAACGTGTAGCGCGCGAGGTCGGAGCGGGCCTGGGCGAGCGAGGCCTGATCCTTGGCGAGCGTGGCCTGGGCCTGCTCCTTGTTGATCTCGTATTGGCGCGGGTCGATCTGCGCGAGGAACTGGCCTTTGACCACGTCCTGACCTTCGCGATACCCGACTTCCGTGAGATAGCCGCTCAACTGCGGCAGCACCGTGACGGTGGCCACGGGCGTGACCGTGCCGAGCGCGTTGAGCGTGACGGGCATTGCGCCGAGCGCGGCGGGCGCGACCGTGACGACCTGCGCCGCCGCGCCGCGTTCGGGCTTCTTGCGGTGCAGCACGTGCAGCACCACGAGCACGATCAGCACGAGGATGACGAGCGCCAGAATCCAGACGCCGCGACGTTTGCGCGCGGGCGGCGGAGTCTGCTGCGAAGGCGGCGAAGGCGGCGTTTGCGGGGCGGTGGGGCGGTTCGGCGTATCGCTCATGCCAGTCTCCCGGTCGATGCGGCGTCGCTGTCGATCCCGCAATCAGCGCGATGGTCTTCGTGTGCGGCACGCGCGTTGACGCGCTTGCAGGGGCCATGTGCGGGACACGGCGTTTTTCCCGCTTCGGAAACGTGCCGTTCGACGTCGATTCGCATACGCATTCTCGTGTTTGTTGTGGGCCGCCCGTGGCTGCGCATCACGCAGCGAAAGGCGAGACTCGCAGTCTAACCAACTCGCGCGCTAATTTCGAAACGTTAGTTTTTTGAAAGGTTTTGCCTTGTTACAAGGGCTCGTTTTCGTCATGCGCCGTTACGAACGCAAGCTGGGCGACGGCGTTCGTACGCATCGACAAGCGGGCGTGCCACGGCGTAACGCACGCGAACGGCGTTTGCTTGCAATCGGCTTTCGATGCAGGTGGCGATACGGCAAGTGAAGCGTTATCGCTTCATCCATAGCGCGGCGGGGGGCTTTTAAACGTGCGGTATGTATCGCAATGTATCGGGACGCAGATACGACATACACGCTTGCAAATTGGCACGCGCGCGGAAACAAGCCAGATACATCGCGGCGTTCAAATAACTCCTGTGCACGGTTGATCCCTCATCCACTGCATCCCACCTACTCAATGCCAGGAGAAACACCATGAAGCTCGTTCAATCGCTCGTCGTCGCCGCTCTCGTTGCCGTGCCCGCGCTCTCGTTCGCGCAGTCCGGCGTCCAGAACGCGCCGGTCACCCGCGCCGAGGTCAAGGCCGAACTCGTGCAGCTTCAGCAAGCCGGCTACAACCCGGCCAGCGACAACACCCAATACCCGGCGAACCTGCAAGCCGCATTGGCGCGCGTGAGCGCGGCGAACGGCGAGACGGCTTCAGCTTCAGCGTCGTCGGCATCGTCGTATGGCGGCGTGACGCAGGGCGCATCGGCGGCGGGCAGTCGCGCACCGCGCGTGCAACTGAATGCGCCGGTGAACGGCCCCGACGCGGACGTCCCCGGCCTCGGCCCCATCTACGCGCACTCGTAATGCGCACGTAATGCACACGCATCGCCCGTGCATCGCCTTGCACCCGACACGCGCGCGGCCGGCCCGCGCGCAGCCCTGATACGCTGCCGACCATCCGCCTCATATCCGCCTCATTCACTGGCCGATCACCGCCACCGACCGGGAACCCGACCGTGCGCCCCATTCATGCCGCAATCCTGCTCATTGGCGTGCTGCTTGCCTCAGGCGGCTATGGCGCGACGTTTCTGTTCTCGATGCACGTGCGCGCGATCGGCGGCACCGACTTCGACACCGGCGTGGCGCTCGCGGGCGCAGCGCTCGGCACGTTCGCGGGCGTCTCGCTGACCGGCTGGGTTGCGCAGCACGTCGGCGCGGCGCGCATGGCCGCGCTCGCGGCGCTTTGCGTGGGCGCGGGCGTGGTGGGCTTCGCGCTCATGGCGCATGCGAGCGGCATCGACGCGCTGCCCGGTTTTCTCGTCGGCCTTGGCTGGGGCGCGTTCTGTCTCGCCGCGCCGATGGCGCTCGCCGAACGCACCAGCGACGCCGACCGCAGCCTCTGGTTCCTGCGCTTCGCCACCTTCCAGATGGCGGGCGTGGGCGGCTGCCCGGCGCTCGCCGCCTTCGCGATGCGCTTCTGGCGCATGCCGCTCGAAGGCGTGCTGTACGCGATCGGCGCGTTGTGCCTGATCGGCGCGCTCACGCTCGAAATCTTCGGCCGCCTCGCGCGCGTGCAGCCCGCACAGGAGCGCTGGCTGCGCAGCATCGGCGCGATTGCGCGCACGCGCGCCGTGTATCCGATCGTCATCATCGCGTTGGGCGGCTGTGTGTTTTCCGGCCTGATGACGTTCCAGATGTCGCTCGTGCAAGGCACGCAGGCCAAGGCGAGCACGTTCTTCAGCCTCTACACGATCACGGTGATCGCCACGCGCTGGCTGCTCGCGCGGCTCGTCGTGCGCATGCGCGCGGCCACGGCGACCAAGGTGCTGCTCGCGATGATGGTGCTCGGCAGCGCTGCGATGTTCGCGGTGCCGTACCACGCGGGTTTCCAGGCGCTGGCGGCGGTGCTGCTCGGCACGGGCTACGGCCTTGCCTATCCGATCGTGCAGGTGCAGGCCATCGACGACGCCGCTGCCGCGCACCGGCGCGCCGCGCTCACCTGGTTCGTGGCGGCGTATTTCATCGGCGCGTTCGGCTTTCCGTCGCTCGGCGGCTGGGTGCTGGTGCACAGCGGCAAGGGCGCGCTGCTCGCGCTGATCGCGGGCTGCGGACTCGCGGCGCTCGCGCTGGCGATCCTGCGCGACCGGCGGCGCGGCGGATCGCTTTCGGCGAGTGCTTGACTGTGATGAACCCGGGCGATTTCCCTCATCGACATCGCGAATTTTCTACCCGACGCAACATCCCATCACCCCAGAAGAACCGGAGGAAACGTGACTGAACTTTGGCGACTATCGGCAACGGAACTGGCGCGGCGCATTCGAACCCGCGAAGTGTCGGCCCGCGAGGCCGCGACCGATGCGCTCGCGCGGCTCGACGCCGTCAACCCGCGCATCAACGCGGTGGTCGCGCACGACCCGGCGCGGGTCTACGAGCAGGCCGACCGCGTAGACGCGGCCATTGCGCGCGGCGAAGATCCGGGCCCGCTCGCGGGCGTGCCGGTCACCACCAAGATCAACGTCGATCAGGCGGGCTTCGCCACCACCAACGGCACGGTGCTGCAAAAAGACCTGATCGCGCCGGCCAACAGCCCGGCCGTCGACAACCTCGTGCGCGCGGGCGCGGTGCTGCTCGGCCGCACCAATTCGCCGACCTTCGCGCTGCGCTGGTTCACGAGCAATCAGGTGCACGGCGCGACGCGCAATCCGCGCAACGCGTCGCTCACGCCGGGCGGATCGAGCGGCGGCGCGGCGGCGGCGGTCACGGCGGGCATCGGCCAGATCGCGCTGGGCACCGACATCGGCGGCTCGGTGCGCTATCCGGCCTACGCGTGCGGCGTGCACGGGCTGCGGCCGAGCCTCGGACGCATTCCGGCGTTCAACGCCTCGTCGCCGGAACGGCCGATCGGCGCGCAACTGATGTCGGGCGCGGGACCGATGGCGCGCAGCATCGACGACGTGAGCCTCGCGTTCACGGCGCTGGCGCAGCCCGACATGCGCGATCCGTGGTGGGTGCCCGCGCCGTTCAAGGGACCGGACGCGCCGCTGCGCGCGACGATCTGTCTGCGCCCCGGCGGCATGACGATCGCGAAGGAAGTGGAAGACGCGCTGCTCGACGCCGGACGCCGTCTCGCGGATGCGGGCTGGACCGTCGAGCAGATCGACGACACACCGTCGATGCGCGATGCCGCCGAAGTGCAGGAGCGCCTGTGGCTCGGCGACGGCTATCCGGCGCTGGTCGATGCGGTGCTGCGCGATGGCGATCCCGGCGCGCGCGCCGTGGTGGAGGGCGTGCGCGCGAAGGTCGCGGCGATGCCAGAGGACGTGGTCAGCAAGTCGCTGGTGCGCCGCACCACGCTCGCGCGCCAGTGGCGATTGTTCTTCGCCGGGCATCCGGTGCTGCTGCTGCCGGTGTCGGGCGAGCTGCCGTTCGCGGACGGGCTCGATCTGCAAGGGCCGGAGGGATTCTAGCGCGTGTGGGATGCGCAATTGACGCTGCGCGCGTTGCCGGCGGTGGGCTTGCCGGGGCTGGTCGTGTCGACGGGGATGGTGAACGACGTGCCGGTGGGCGTGCAAATCGTCGCCGGGCATTATCGCGAGGACCTGTGCCTGCTGGCGGGCAAGGCCATCGAGGCGCGCGGCGCGCCGCCTTCGCCGATTGATCCTGCGGCGTAAGCGCGTGGTATAGGCGCGTGGTATAGGCAGTGAGCGTCGCTAGCGTTCGTCGGCCGGTGTTTTCGAGTCGACGGACGCGGAGGCCGACGCTCCGAGCGCCAGCGTGTCCTCCGGCCGATACTCGCTCGGCGGGACGCCCAGCTCGCGGCGGAACATGTCGCTGAAACTGCTGGGCAAAAAGCCGAGCAGGCGCGCTACGGCGCTCACCGACTGGCCTTCCGCGAGCCGCGACACCGCGATGGCGAGTTGCACCTGCCGCCGCCATTGCGCGAAACCCACGCCCAGCTCGCGCGTGAAGAGGCGCGCGAGCGTGCGCACGCTCGCGCCCACCGACGCCGCATGTTGCTCGAACGGGATCTCGTTCGATGGATTGTCGATCACCGCGCGGCACAGCATCGCGAGGCGGCGATCGGCGCTGCCCGAGCTATCGGGCAAGGGAATGCGCAGCGTCGAGCGGCGCGCGTGGGCCAGTTCCATTCCCGCGAGACGCGACGCGGCGGCACGCCAGGCGTCGTCGCGATCGTGCTCGCGTTCGGCGAGATTCTTGATCAGTTCGCGCAGCAGGCCGTCGACTTCGAACACCTCGCAGCGCGTGCTCAGATGCGGGATGTCGTGCTCGTGCAGATACAGATTGCGCATCTCGACCGCGCTCATCATATGGATCGCGTGCGGCGTGCCGGGGGGCAACCAGACCGCGCGCTGCGGCGGCACCACCAGCGCTTCGCGGCCCGCTTCGACCCACATCACGCCGGAGACGGCATACAGCACCTGCGCCCACGTGTGCGAATGCGGCTCGATCTGCAGGCCACGCGGATAATGGCGCGCGAGCGAGCGGGTGTGGCCGGGGGCGTCGTCGAGGGTGGGTGGGGTGGCTTGAGGCATGGGGGACGTGCGTCTTGCGTGCGTTCGTGCGTTAGTGCGTTCGTGCGTTTGGTACGTGGCAGGCGATAGCGCCGATGCAATACGCTAGCACGGGACGCGGCCTTTAGCGCGTTCGGGCACACAGGAAACGGCGGCGCGGTGCTCGACCTTGCCGCCGTTTTTTATTCTGGCTTTGCGATAACGATATGTATAGCTGATTAATTGTCAATCGATCCGCTATCGCGCAGGCATGAATACTCAATTATCAAACGTCCCCTGATACTCCGGCGCTGCATCTTTACGCGTATTCAATTCGAACATCACGCCGCCCGGCGCGCGGCAAAAGAAGCGCGAGCCGCGCCCGTTATTGAACACCTCGGTTTCCATCTGCACGCCTTCGGCCTTGAATCGGGCATAAAGCTGTTGCAGGTCTTCGACGTTGGGCAGCTCGAAGCCGACATGAAAATTCCCCGGCCAAACCGGCGTTTCGCTGCTCGAGTGGTCGATCACCACGTCATAACCGGGGCGTTTAAGAATGTACGACTGCTCCCACGATCCGGCGATCGTGAAGCCCAGATAGCGTTCGAAGAAGCGCGCGGTGGCGGCGGTATCGGAAGAAGGGAAGCTCAGATGGTTGAGCTTCATGATGTGCGTGACGTCGGTCATTGCGGGTCTCTTTGCGGTGGCGACGGCCCCATGCCGTGTTCGCCCGAGGAGTTCAGAATATAAGCAAATGCTCGCATTCGATACTCGCATTGAGCGCACGTCTCACTGGCATCGAAACGCCGGCAAAACAAGAGGTATTCGCGGTTATGACGTGAACACGGCGAGTGAAAAGCTCGCGTTCACGGCACCGTTTTCGAGGGCGCGGCGGCTTCGATCAGCGTCATCAGATGCGCGCGCGCCGGTTCGCTCACGTGTTTCGACGTCTGTTTCGGATCGACGCGGCTCACCACCACGAGATCGAGCGACGGCACCACGATCGCGTACTGGCCGAGATGGCCGTCGGCCCAATAGCTCGCGATCTGCGGGGCGCTGGCGGTGTTTCCGGCGGTATCGACGGCATCGGCGGGCGTGCTCGTCCACCACATATAGCCGTAGCCACCCCACGGCGTGTTCGAGCCGGGCCGCGTCGATGCCTCGACCCAGGCGGCGGGGACGATCTGCCGGCCGTTCCAGCGTCCGTCGTTGAGATAGAGCCAGGCGAAGCGCGCGAGGTCGCGTGTGCTCATGTCGATCGGGTAGGCGGGATAGCGCGTGTCCGGTTCGCCGGACGCGTATCGGCCATCGGACGGCGCATAGTCCTGCATGCCGATCGGGCGGGCGATTTCATCCGCGAAGGCCGTGAAAATATCGTGGCCCGATTGCTGCCGGTAAATCCCGCCCAGCGCATTGAAATCCCAGTTGTTGTAGCACCAGAACGCGCCGGGCGCGTGGCTGCCGCGCGGCGGCTTGATGCGTTGCATCCACGGCGTTTCGTACGTGGTGGCGTGATAAACGCCCGAACGCGCTTCGAGCAGTTCGCGCACGGTGGCCTGGCGTTCCGTGGGCGTGAGCGCGGGCGCGTTGTCGTCGATGCCGAGTTGCGCGAGCGTGGCGTCGAGATCTATCTGGTGCTGCGCGACGGCGATGCCGATCAGCGCGCTCAGCAAGCTCTTGCGCACCGAGTAGAGCGGCGTTTTCGCCTGCGTGTCGCCCCATTCGTCCACGACCGCGCCGTGCTGGACGATCATCAGCGAAGTGGCGCCGACGCGACGCGCGTAGGCATCGGCGTCGGCGAGGCGGGCGGGAGACCAGCCGAGGCTGGCGGGATCGGCGTGACGCCATTGCGCGGCAGGAAAACGCGGCGCGTTCGTGGCGATACAGGTGGTGTCGTTGGCCGACTCGCTGGAAGTGGCGGGCGTCGTCGCGTGCTGCTGTGTCGTGCAGGCGAGCGGCAGCGCGGCCAGCGCCAGCCACACAAGCGGTTTGAAAGTGTTCAAGCCGGACGCTCCTGGGGAAACGATCCGGCCATCATAGTGCGCTTTCGCGGCGGCGCGCCGATGACGCGCGCCGTTCAGGCACAGCCGCACTCAGGCGCCGAAGCCGCCGTCGATCGTATGCAGCGCGCCGGTGATGCCGCTCGCATGCGGACCCGCGAGATAGCCGACGAGGCTCGCCACGTCCTCGGCCGTGCCGTGACGCTTGAGCGCCATGACGCTGTGCATCATGCTCGCCATCGGGCCTTCGGCGGGGTTCATGTCGGTGTCGGTCGGGCCCGGCTGGACCACGTTCACGGTGATGCCGCGCGCGCCGAAATCGCGTGCGAGTCCGCGCGCCATGCCTTGCAGCGCCGACTTGGTCATGCCGTAGGCCGTGAGTCCCTCGAACGGGATGCGGTCGCCGTTGACCGAGCCGATCGCGACGATGCGGCCGCCGTCGTGCATCAAGCGGGCCGCTTCGACGCTAGCGTGATACGCGCCGCGCACATTCACGTCGAGCATGCGATCGACGGCGTCGGCGTCGATCGTCAGCGGATCGCCCACCACGAGCAGCCCGGCGTTGTACACGAAGACGTCGAGCGGTCCCGCTGCCTTCACGGCGGCGATCAGCGCGTCGCGGTCGGCCGCGTCGGCATGGACGGCGCTCGCGCCGGTTTCCTTCGCCAGCGATTCGGCGGCTTCGCGCGAACCGGCGTAGGTGAAGCGCACCTGCGCGCCGCCTTCGGCGAAGAGCTTGACGATGGCCTTGCCGATGCCGCGGCTGCCGCCGACGACCAGAACCGATTTGCCTGAGAACTGCGTCATGATGGATGACCTCCTTGAATTAAAGTAGTGACCACTATATATTTCAGGTTCGGGTAAGGCAAGGAATTTTTATAGTGGTCACTAATTTAAATTCAGGACGCAAGCCAGGTCGTGGCCGGCCGCGGGTTTTCGACCCGGAGGCTGCGCTGGAAATCGGCGAGCGGATGTTTCACGAACACGGCTACGACGCTGTGGGGCTGGCCGCGCTCACGGAGGAGCTGGGCATCAAGGCGCCGAGCTTTTACGCGGCGTTCGGCAGCAAGGCGGCCTTCTTCGAGCGCGTGATGGAACGTTACGCGCAAACGGCGTTGCCCGCCGCCGATCTGCTCGCGCCGGGCCGCCCGCCCGCCGATGCACTCGCGGATCTGCTCGAGCGCGCGGCGCGCACCTACGCGAAGGACCCGCGCCGACGCGGCTGTCTGGTGCTCGAAGCGGCGCGCGGCGCGGGCGACACCGAAAGCGCGGTACTCGCGCGCCGGGTCGCGCAGGAACGCCGCGACGAGATTCGCGCCTACGTGGCCGCGACGCGCCCCGAGGCCGCCGACGCCGTGACCGATTACGTCGCCAGCGTGATGTCGGGTCTTTCGGGCAGCGCGCGCGAAGGCATGAGCGAGGCGCGTCTCGCCGCCGTGGCGCGCGCGGCGGCGGGCGGCCTGCACGCGCTGCTCGGCTGAGCGTTTCGGCGTTCTGGCGTCGATAAAACAGCGCTGGCGGTGAGCGTGCATCGTCGCGTCATTTAATCAGTCGAGCTGATTATTTTGGCGATCCCGACCGCGCTCGCGGACCGGGTTGTCCTCCTTGTGTCCCACCGGGCAAGAAAATTGCTACCTCAACGGCTTCGGGCGCGGCCGCCGTAGCCGCATCCGTTCAAACCCCGTACACCGATTCCAAACATGTCCGGTACTATGGAGCCAGTTGCCTGTCTTGCGCCGCCGCACCGCAGCATCGCCGTGCGGGCGGCCCGGGCAGGGCAGTCCAGGTTCCGATGTGCAGGTGCAGTGAAGCCGGCCCATTGAAGTCGTTGCAGAATTCAGCTGCAGTGAAGCGACGTCGATGAAGCCGGGTCAGTGAAGGCGATTCGTGCGTTTTCGGCCCATCCGTACTGATCAGTCCGTCGCCAACGGCCCCTGGCCATCGGTAGCCATCGGTCGATCGGGCGGAAGACGCGAACCCCAAGGAGACATCCCGCATGTCCGCAGTGCAGTCCCAAGACAACCTGGCGAGCGAGGCATCCGTGCGCGATCTGCGCCGGGTCCCCATTCATCCCGACTTCTGGTACCCCCTCGCGTGGTCCAAAGAGGTCAAGCGCGGCAAGGCGCACGGCGTGCATTTCGCCGGCGAGCCCATCGTTCTCGCGCGCACCGAATCGGGGCGCGTGTTCGCGCTCGAAGACCGCTGCGCCCATCGACAGGTGCCCTTGCACGCGGGCGTGGTCGAAGGCGAGGGCATTCGCTGCGGCTATCACGGCTGGACCTACGACTGCAGCGGCCAGTGCGTCGACATTCCGTACCTCGGCCGCGAGCGCCTGCCCAACGGCGTGCGCGCGTATCCGTGCCGCGAGGCGCACGGCATGATCTTCGTGTTTCCCGGCGACGCCACGCTGGCCGAGCAGACGCCGTTTCCCGAGATGCCCTCGGTCACCGACAAGGCGTACAAGACGCGCCGTTTCGGGCGTCCCGTCAAGTGCCATTACTCGTTCATGCACGAGAACCTGATGGACATGAACCATCAGTTTCTGCACCGCCGCCAGATGGGCCAGATGCGCGCGCGTTCGCTCGGCCGCCGCCGCGGCGAGAACTGGATCGAAGTCGATTACACCTTCATGCGCGAGGCGGGCAAGCAGCCCGCGGGCGAGGCGCTGGTGTTCGGGTCGAGCAAGCGCAGCGAAGACCAGAGCGACAGCAGCGTCATGACGATCCGCACCGGTTATCCGTATCAGACCTTGCAGATCCGTTCGAGCGAAGACTCGCTGGTGATGGACCTGTGGATCGTCTACGTGCCGCTCGACGCGCAGCAGCGCACCAATCGCACCTTCGGCATGCTGTCGATCCGCAAGCCGAAGGTGTCGTTGCTGCTCGACGCCGCGTGGCCGCTGCTGGTGTGGTTCACGGAGCGCATCTTCAAGGAAGACCGCGCGATCGTCGAACTGGAGCAGGCCGCGCACGACAATCAGGGCGCCGACTGGAATCACGAGGTGTTTCCGGTCATCAACGAGTTGCGCGACGTGCTGCGCAATTGTGGCGCACGCACGGTCATTCCGATTCGCGCGGTGGAAGATCTCGCCTGAACGGGCGGCGCTCCGCGTAACGCGTTTCGTGCCGTGAACGAGGTCCAGCGGGTAAGATATTCCGCTGGACCTTTTTTGCGCGCCGCGCCTTTCACGCCGATGAACGCCACGCCACTCGCCGTGCCCGACAACAGCCCCGAAGGCGTCTACACGCGCGGCGCGAAGGCCGCGCGCGAATGGTGGCGCGTCTCGCTGTCCGAGCGCGCGAACATGTTTCGCATCGAGCATGGTCATGGCGAGGACGGTGCGGGTCAGGTGGATATCGACACCGTCGTCGACCTCGACAATCTCGAAGCGAAACTGCTGAAGTGGCGGCGCGAAGGTTTCGTTTCCGCCGCCGATCACGAAGACGAGGCGCGCGCCGCACAAGTGGGCAGCGCGTTCGCGGCGGATCTGCAACGCGCCGCACAGGCGGCCCGCGAGGCGCGCGAAGCCGCGCGCTCACTGAGTTCGGCGCAACGTACCGTGCGCATCGGCAACGTGGATATGCCGGTTTCGACCGATTCGAGCGATGCGAATGCCGCGCTCGTGCCGCGCATCAACGACGCGTATCTCTTCACGCCGCGCGCGGACGACATCGCGCTCGATATCGTCGAAAACCGCCGCGTGATGCTGATCGGTCATACCGGTTCGGGCAAGACCAGTTTCGTCGAGCAGGTGGCGGCGCGCACGGGCCACGGCGTGCTGCGCGTGAACATGAACGGCCAGACTACCGTCGGCGACTTCGTCGGTTTCTGGACCGTGAAAGGCGGCGAAACCCTGTGGGTCGACGGCGTGCTGCCCGTGGCGATGCGCGCGGGCTACTGGCTGATCATCGACGAACTCGATTTCGCCGAGCCGTCGATTCTCGCGGTGCTCACGGCCGTGCTCGAACCGGGCGGGAAGCTGCTGCTCAAGGAGCGCGGCAACGAGATCGTCACGCCGCATCCGTCGTTCCGGCTGTTCGGCACGGCGAACGCGGCAGGCGCGATGAGTGCGTACCGGCATCTCTATCAAGGCGCGAATCTGCTCAACGAAGCCTTTCTCGACCGCTGGCGCGTGTATCTGTTCGATTATCTTTCGAACGATGAGGAAGCCAAAGTATTACTGCGGACCTTGCCCGCGCTCACGCCCGCGCTGGCGCACACGCTCGCGGCCATTGCCGCCGACTGCCGCGCCGCCTTCGCGCGCGAGGATCTGGCGAGCGCGTTTTCCACGCGGCGTCTGCTCGACTGGGCCGAACTGATGCTGCGAACCGGCGACGCCGAGCGCGCCGCCGCGCCCGCGATCTACTCGAAGGTGAGCGCCGAAGACGCCGCGTTGATCCGCAGCATCATCCGCCATCACGCGATCTTCGATGCCGCGCCCGACGGGCAACCCGCAGCCTGAACGCGGCGCGCCATGCAGACCGCCCAGATCGACGAACTCGAAGCGCGCCTCGGCAAGCTCGCGCGCGTGCTGACGGGCGAGCCGCGCGTGACGGTGTCGATGGGGGCGGGCGGCCCGCGCGTGGAGCGCGAGCGTTTCGTGCTGCCGACGCATCAGTCGACGAATGATCCCGCTGCGGGAGCCACGCACGACGAAGACCTGCTGCTCGGCTATCTCGATCTGCTGGCGGCGCGCTGGCGTCATAGCGCGATCAGGCGGCTCGACCTCGCCGAAGCGGGCGTGACGGGCCGCATCGCGCAAGCGGTCGAGGACCGCCGCGTGCTCGCGCGCCTGCTCGCCGATTATCCGGGCGCGCGCCGTTACGTCGAGCGCTGGCGCGCGCAGTCCGCGAAGGAAGCGGCGCAGCGCTGGCAGACGCTCGCGTGGCGAGAACGGCTCGTGTGGGCGATCGAGCGTACGCTCTGGAACGAACCGCCGACGCTAAGCGGTCCCGACGCCGATACGCTCGCCGCCGCGCTGCGCGTGCTCGAAGGCGCGGGCGGCGCGTTCGAGACGGCGCGCGCGAGCGCTTCGACCGCGCAAAGCGTGCAGGCCGCACGCGCCATCGTGGCGGGCGTGCGCTCGCTCGCCTCGGCCGGCGCGAACAACATGATGCAGACGGCCGGTCCCGATCAGACCGTCGACGAAACGGCGCTCGCGCGCGAACTCGACGGCTTCGGCGAGCACGACGATCTCGCGTTCGCGCTCGATCTCGACGGCGCCGATCCCGCGCGGCAAGCCGATACGCAGACGCCCGGCCAGACCGGCGAGGCGCGCAACGAGGCCGTGTCCGCGCCCGGCGCGGCGCTGTCCGAAGCGGATGCCGCCGCCTCGCCGCGCGCCATCGACGCGGCATCGGCGCCCGGCAAACCGTCGCGCTCGATCCCGCTCACCACGGCGTTCGACGTGATCACCGACCTCACCGGCAGCGGCGACGCCACCGCCTGGCGCAAGCTGCGCGCGCTGGCCCGCGCGGAAACCGGTGCGCTGAAAACGCATCTCGAACGCACGCTCAAAGCCGACGAACTCACGCACTGGAAGCGCGAGCAGGAGCGCGGCGAGATCGACCGCGCGGCGTTGGCGCGGCTCGCCGTCTCGCGCGGCTATCGCACGCCGTTTCGCGTGAGCACGCGCGCGAGCGGGCGCGACGCGGCCGTGACGCTGCTGCTCGATCTCAGCGGATCGATGGCGGGGCGCAAGATCGAACTCGCGCGCCTATGCGCGGCGGCGCTCGCCGACGCGCTCGCGCAACTCGATTTCGAGGCCGAAGTGCTGGGCTACAGCTCGATCGACTCGCCGGCGATGCGCGCGCACTACGAGCGCGAACGCGCGGCGCACGCCGATCTGCGCGGCTATAACCGCTTCGTGGAACGGCTCGATCTGCGCGTGTTCAAGCGCTTCGATGCGCGCGACCTGAGCGGGCTCGCGCGCATCGAATGCGGCCACGAGAATCCCGATGGCGAGGCGCTCAGTTGGGCCGCCACGCGGCTCATGGCGCGCAAGGCGCGGCGGCGTCTGCTGTTCGTGCTCTCGGACGGCTCGCCTTCCACGAGCGACGGCGATCCCGCCGTGCTGCGCCGCGATCTGCATGCGCGCGTGGCCGAGGTGCGCGGGCAGGGCATCGAACTCGTCGGCATCGGCATTCAGGACGACGCGGTGGAAGCGTTTTATCCGCATTCGGTGGTGGTGCGCAAACTGCACGAATTACCCGCCGTGGCCTTCGCCACCCTGAGCCGCATGCTCGCGCGGCGCACGCGAGAAGCCTGACGACCCCGAACCCTGTGCCACCGCTGTTGCGTGCGCGCCGCGCTTTTCTTGCGATGCGGCAAAGCGTGTTTTAACCTTGTGCGTCTCGCCGGTCGTCTGCGGCTGCTTTCGGGCGGTTCGTGATTCGACTGAACAAACCCCTTGAAACAAGGCTTCGGACATGCCCGCTCCCCATCCGAGGACCCGCGAAGATTACGACCGCCTCTATTACCGGCTCGAACTCGAGCCCGGCGCGAGCGCGGCCGACATCAAGCACAACTATCGCCAGCTCGCGCAGATTTTCCATCCCGACAAGTGGCGTCATCCCACGGCGGCCTCGCTGCATTGGGCCGACGAGCAGTTCAAGAAGATCAAGGAAGCGCGCGAAGTGCTCGAAGGCTACTGGCTCGCGCATCACGAGGCGCCCGCGAGCCGTACGGCGCTCGGCGAGTCGCAGCTCGCGGATGCGCGCGGCCAGATGCGCGATCTGCAATTGCGGCGCGAACGTCTGCGTGGCGAAATCGACGCGATGCAAAGCGAGCAGGCACGCGGCGTCGCTGAACTCACGCGCATGCAGGCCGAGCGCGAACGGCTCGCGAGCGAGCTGATTCAGTTGCGTGACGAAGTGTCGAGAGCGCGGATGCGCGAGGCCGCGCGGCGCGATATGGAGCGCATGCAGGAACGCACGCAGCAACGCACGCGCGAGCAAGCCGCCGAGGCGCAGGCGCAGCGCGAGCGCGATGAGGCGGCGTTTGCCGCGCAGGCGGCGTCGGAGGCGGCCTCGCACGCCACGCGCGACGCCGCGATGACCGCCGGTCCGTGGCCGCCCGCGAAGCATGCGGTGCGCGACGCGTGCTTTGGGCGTCTCGACGATCCGTCGCGCGGCTGGCTGATCACGCTGAGCGGCATCGTCGTGGCGATGATCGTGCTGTTCGTCGTGGCGCACCGGATCGTGTTCAGCGTGTTCGACGCGACGGGCGGCTGGCGCTGGCTCGGCGACACGTTGCAAGCCGTGTTGATTGCGGCGGGCGTGGTTTTCGCGGGCGGTTTTGCTTGGGCGCAGCGTCACTTCTATCGTGCGGATCGCGCTGGACGCGCGCACGCCGTCGCGCTGCCCGCGCCCGAAACGTGGCGGCGCGTGAACGCGGCGCTGCGCGGCACGGGCCGTTATGGCGCGACCTGGCAGATCGAATCGTGCACGCTATCGCCGGGCGATTCCGGTTTCGATCTGCGCGCGGTCCTCACTTATTCGACGAAAGCAGTCGCCGATTCACAGGCGCATCAGACGCTGCGCGTTCACTGCCGCGCGCAGCAAACCGATGCGCAAGAGACGCGTCTCGCATGGGGTTTCACCGTCGAGGCGCCGACGTGGTGGCTCGTGCCGGCCGCGAAGATCGTGCGCGATCTGCGTCGGCGCGTGGAAGCGGAGCTTGCGGCGCGCGTTTGATTTACCCGGTTGATTCAATCTTCCTCGACCGCGCCGCGCCGCGCGTCGATCTGCTTCATGTTGTCGAGCAGCTTGAGCAGATAGTGCAGCGTGTGCGTCATGTCGTCGACGGAAAAATTCCCCAGCACTTCCTCGTAATACGCCTGAATCTTGGGCGTGGCCTCGTTCAGCCAGAGCTTGCGGCCCGATTCGCTCATGCGCACCCGGCGCGAGCGGCGGTCCTGCGCGTCGGGCGTCGCGCTCAGATGCCCGTCGCGCTCCATGCGGCTCAGCAGCCCTGAGAGATTCTGGCGGCTTACCAGCAGATAACGCGCGAGTTCCCCCACGCTCATGCCGTCGCGTGCTTCTTCGCGCGAGAGTGCGCCCAGCACCGCCCATTGCTGCGTGGTCAGCCCTTCCTCTTCCACCGCTCGCGTGCCCGTTTTATGCAACATATTGGCGGATTGATAAAGACGAAAGAACAGCCGGTTCGCCAGTTCGAAGCGCGTCGCGTCCTCCGATTGAACGGTATTTTCCGGGGTATTTTTCGTTGATGACAAAGGGTTTCTCCTGATGATGCCGCGCTTGCCGATGTCGGATGGTCTGCCTAGTATACGTCAACATATTGACGTAATTGGTGCGAGCTACAAGAAGGCGCCAACGTCGACGGACTCCATGGTAACAACCTCGCCACGCAAGGAGGCGCGATGAAACGGTTCGAAGGCAAAACGGTCGTGGTCACGGGCGGCGGAGGCGGCATCGGCGGCGCGGCGTGCCGGCGTTTCGCGGCGGAGGGCGCGCGGGTGGCGGTGCTCGATCTATCGCTCGATGCCGCGCAGCAGGTGACCGCGCAGATCGTCGCGCAAGGCGGCACGGCGCTGGCGCTGCACGGCGACATCACGGTGCGCGCCGACGTGAACGACGCGATCGCGCAGATCGAGGCGAAACTCGGACCGGTCGATGTGCTCGTCAACAACGCGGGCTGGGACGTTTTCAAACCGTTCACGAAGACGACGCCGGTGGAATGGGAGCGGCTCATCGCCATCAATCTCGTCGGCGCGCTGCATCGGCACCATGCGGTGCTGCCCGGCATGGTCGAGCGCAAGCGCGGCAGCATCGTCAATATTGCTTCCGATGCGGCGCGCGTCGGTTCCTCGGGCGAAGCGGTGTACGCGGCGTGCAAGGGCGGACTCGTGGCGTTTTCGAAGACGATCGCGCGCGAACATGCACGCCACGGCATCACGGTGAACGTGGTCTGTCCGGGGCCGACCGATACCGCGCTGTTCGCCGACTACAAGGAAGGCGCGGGCAATCCGGAGAAACTGCTCGAAGCCTTTCAACGTGCGATTCCGCTCGGACGCATCGGCCAGCCCGACGATCTGCCGGGCGCCATCGCCTTTTTCGCCAGCGACGACGCGCGCTATATCACGGGCCAGGTGCTGAGCGTATCCGGCGGCCTGACCATGGCCGGCTGACACGCGAACGTGCACGCACGCGGCACGCCATCACCTCACCAGGACTCGACGATGCAATACGACGACATTCTCTACGAAGTGCGCAACGGCGCGGCATGGATCACGATCAACCGGCCCGAGAAGATGAACGCGTTTCGCGGCCGCACTTGCGACGAGCTGATTCACGCGATCAATCGGGCAGGCTATACGCGCGAGATTGGTGCGATCGTGCTTGCAGGCGCGGGCGAGAAAGCGTTCTGCACGGGCGGCGATCAATCGGCGCACGCTGGGCAATACGATGGGCGCGGCACGATCGGCTTGCCGATCGAGGAACTGCACAACGCGATTCGCGACGTGCCGAAACCCGTGATCGCGCGCGTGCAAGGCTATGCGATTGGCGGAGGCAACGTGCTCTGCACGATCTGCGATTTCACGATTGCCTCGGAAAAAGCAGTGTTTGGGCAAGTGGGGCCGAAAGTTGGTTCGGTCGATCCGGGCTTTGGTACGGCGTATCTGGCGCGCGCGGTCGGCGAGAAAAAGGCGCGCGAGATCTGGTATCTGTGTCGCCGTTATCCGGCGGCCGAAGCGCTGGCAATGGGACTCGTCAACGCGGTCGTGCCGCACGATCGGCTCGACGACGAAGTGCAAAAGTGGTGCGATGAAATCATGGAGAAGAGCCCGACGGCGATTGCCATCGCCAAGCGCTCGTTCAATATGGATACCGCGCATCAGGCGGGTATTGCGGGCATGGGCATGATGGCGCTGAAGCTCTATTACGACACCGAGGAGTCGCGCGAAGGCGTGAAGGCGTTCCAGGAAAAACGTCCTCCCGAGTTTCGCAAGTACGCGAAGTAAAGACGTTTTCAAATTAATCTGGATTCCGTAATGATGTCGTGATTCAGGAGCGCGCATGAACCCCTATATCGACGAAGATCTCGCGGCGCTCGCCGAACACGCGCAGCGTTTCGCGCAAGGGCGCGTTGCACCCGGCTTTCTGGAGCGCGACCAGACGCGCGTGCTCGATCGCGATCTGATGCGCGAGATGGGCGAGATGGGTTTTATCGCGCCCGAACTGCCCGAAGCGTTCGGCGGGCAGGGATTGGGCTGCCTCGCGGCGGGCGTGATTCACGAAGCGATCGCGGCCGCCGACCTGAGTCTTTCGTACATCAACCTGCTCGCGTCGCTGAACGGGCAGATTCTCGCGCAGTACGCGCGTCCCGAACTCGCGCGGCCGTGGCTCGAACGGCTCACGCAGGGCCGCGCGCTGCTCGCCATCGCACTGACCGAACCGCGCGGCGGTTCCGACGCGGCGAATCTGCGTCTGAAGATGGAGCGCGTGGGCGACCACTACGTGCTCAACGGCGAAAAGACCTCGATTTCCGCCGCCGATCAGGCCGACGCCGCCGTGGTGTTCGCGCGCAGCGGCCGCGTGGAAGACGGCGCGCGCGGCGTGTCCGCGCTGCTCGTGCCGATGGATCTGCCCGGCATCACGCGCAATCGTTTCGATTGCCACGGTCAGCGTGCGATCGGGCGCGGTTCGATTTTCTTCGACAACGTGCGCGTGCCCGTCGATCATCGGCTGGGCGACGAGGGCAAGGGCTTCGTGCAGGTGATGCAGGGCTTCGATTTTTCGCGCGCGTTGATCGGCTTGCAGGTGCTCGCCGTCGCGCGAGCAAGCCTCGAAGAGACATGGACTTACGTGGCGCAGCGCGAGGCGTTTGGCAAGCCGCTGGCGGCGTTTCAGGGGGTCTCGCATCCGCTGGCCGAATACGCGACGCAAGTGGAAGCGGCGCGCCTGCTGTGTCTGCAAACGCTCTGGCTCAAGGATCGCGGGCTGCCGCATACGGCCGAAGCCGCCATGTGCAAATGGTGGGCGCCGAAGCTGGCCTACGACGTGGTGCATCAGTGCCTGCTGTCGTTCGGCCACGGTGGCTACGACCGCGGACCGATGGAGCAGCGTCTGCGCGACATCCTCGGTTTCCAGATCGGCGACGGCACCGCGCAGATCATGAAGACGATCATCGCGCGCGCGAACGCAGGGCGTGGGGCGGTGCCCGCGTAGCGCGCAAGATGGTCAGAAGATCTGGCGGAACACCCAGTACAGCGCGGCGGCCAGCGCGATGGAAGCCGGCAGCGTGAGCACCCACGCCAGCGCGAGATTGCGAATGGTGCTCCATTGCAGTCCTGAGCCGTTCGCGGCCATGGTGCCCGCCACGCCCGAAGCCAGCACGTGCGTGGTGGAAACGGGCAGGCCGTAGACGTCCGCCATGCCGATGGTGAGCATGGCCACCGCTTCGGCGGACGCGCCCTGGCCATAGGTCAAGTGCTGCTTGCCGATCTTCTCGCCGACGGTCACGACAATGCGCTTCCAGCCGACCATCGTGCCGAGACCGAGCGCGATCGCCACCGCCACTTTCACCCACGTCGGGATGAATTTCGTCGCGTGGTCCATCTGCTTGCGGAAGTCGTCGAGCACGGCGGCGTCGGCGGGCGCGAACGTGGGCGCGTGGGCCTTTTCCATCAGGCGGATCGCTTCGGAGGCCACGTACATGTTGTTGCGCACGTTGTCGACGATCACTTCCGGCACCTTCGCGAGCGAACCCGAAAGGCTCACCTGGTCGCCGATGGTGTCGGTCAGCGCGCGCAGCGCGGGCAGCGTTTGCGGTTGCAACTGGCGCGTGCGCACATACTTTTCGACCTCGGCGCGCGGATCGGCGGGCGCGGCCACGAGCGCGGCGGCAGGGTCGGGCGGCGCATAGTGCGCGAGCGTGAGCGAGGCGGCGCGCGCCGACGCCACGAAGGCCTCGGTCTGCTCCGGCGTTACCGCCTTGTTGAGCGCGTAGGCGGTCGGCACCACGCCGATCAGAATCAGCATGATGAGGCCCATGCCTTTCTGGCCGTCGTTCGAACCGTGCGCGAACGACACGCCTGTGCAGGTGCAGATCAGCAGCACGCGAATCCAGAACGGCGGCGGCTTGGCCGCTTCGGGTTCGCGATAGAGGCGCGGCGCGCGCACGGCGAACTTGAGCGCGAGCAGCACCAGCGCCGAGAGCACGAAGCCCACCACCGGCGAGAACAGTAGCGCCTTGCCCACGCCCGCCGCCTGGGCCCAGTCCACGCCGCTCGTGCCGGACGGCCCGCTGATCCACTGGTTCATGATGCCCACGCCGATGATCGAGCCCACCAGCGTGTGCGAACTCGACGAAGGCAGCCCGAAATACCAGGTGCCGAGATTCCACACGATCGCCGCGATGAGGAGCGCGAACACCATCGCGAAGCCTGCGCTGCTGCCCACCTGGAGAATCAGTTCGACGGGCAGCAGTTGCAGGATGCCGAACGCGACCGCGCCGCTCGACACCAGCACGCCCAGAAAATTCCACGCGCCCGACCACGCGACGGCGACATGCGGTTCGAGCGAGTTCGTGTAGATCACGGTAGCGACCGCGTTGGCCGTATCGTGAAAGCCGTTCACGAATTCGAAGCCGAGCGCGATGAGCAGCGCGAGGCCGAGCAGCACGAAGGGCAGCGCGGAACTCTCGCGCACCGCGTGCAGGTCGAGAAACAGATGATCGAGAACGTAGAGGGTGCCGATGGCGATGATCGCGAAAAACAGGACGATCGCGAAGTGGCGGCGGCGCGGTTGCGCGCGCAAGGGGCGAGTTGCGGGAGGTAAGGGAAGGTCCGGCATGACGGTGCGCTTGAGCGAACTGGGGCAAATGAGTTCAGACTGGTTTGCCTCGCGCGCGCCGCGCCGTGAATCATCGCGCATGACAACGCGGTTTGCGAACGTCGTCAGCGCAATCGGGAGCAATCGGGAGCCGCTCGATCGAGACGGGCAAGTGTCGCATATCGACCGGAATCGCCGCGTCAGCCTGGCCGCGCGCCGATATGTCCCTGCGGCGCGACGCCCGTGGGGCGTGGCGCCGCGCGGATTCGCGTCGTATTGACGCGCCGCCTCAGAACAGGAACGCGATGCCCGCCATGCCGACGAACTGCGAGTGCGTGCTCGACGGCGTGCTGTTCTGCGAATCGCCCACGGCCGGCGTCGCGTCGACGATGTCGCCCGCGCCGTTCGCGCCCAGCGTCTGGCCGCTCGCGTGCTGATAACCCTGCAACGCGTAGAGCGAGGTGCGCTTCGAGAGGTGGTAGGTTTCCTTGAGCGACACCTGCTGATAGCGCGCGGCGCTGCTGATGCCGTTCGCCTTCGAGGCCATCGTGTACGCGTAGCCGCCGCCCACGTCGAACGCCGGCGTGAAGCGGTAGACGGCCAGCGCGGCCCACGTGTTGAAGACGGCCGTATCCGCGAAGATCGACTTGCCGCCCGGCAGATATTCGACGTTCGAATACGAGGCGCCGAGCGTGAGATTGCCGATCGCGTAGTTGCCCGCCACGGCAATATGCTGCACCGCGCGCGCCGACACATAGCCCGTATTCAGCGAGGACTTGCCGAAGCTCGCCGTCGACGAGGTGTCGAAGCCGCTCGTCAGCGCGGCGTTGTCCATGCGCAGGTAAGCGGCCGCGAGCGAGATCGGGCCGTTCAGGTAGCGCAGCGCGGCGCTCCACGTCTGCCCCTTGCCGGTGCTGCCCGCAATGCCGCCGAATGCGTACATCGCGCTTGCCTGCAGGCCGTTCCACGAGGGCGTGGTGTAGATCGCCGAGTTGTTGATGCGCACGGTGGTGTCGAGGCCGTCGATATCGCCCGGGTGCGCGCCCGTTGCGCCGGTCAGCCAGTTGCTGCCCGTGAGCGGACCGACGAACTGGTAGTAGGGCGTGTACTGGCGGCCCATCGTGAAGGTGCCCGCGCTGCGGTTTTGCAGACCCACATACGCCTGGCGGTTGAAGATCAGGCCGCTCGATTGCATCGCGCCGGTGTTCGGATCGAAACCGTTTTGCAGATCGAAGATCGCGAAGGTGCCGCCGCCGAGATCTTCCTTGCCCTGGAAGCCGAACTTCGAGGCGTAGACGTTACCCTGGCGCAGATAGACGTTCGATTTGCCGTTCTGGTTGTTCACGTAGGTGATGGCGTCGTCGATGGCGCCGTACAGCGTGACGCTGCTCTGCGCGAAGGCGGGACTGGCGATCAGGGCAGCGCCGGCTGCGAGGAACAGGCCGGGACCGAAGGCGGATTTCTTCATCGTTGTGCGTCTCCAGGAAAAGTAGGAATACTTATTGTTATGTGCTTTTTCGAGCACTTATAAGTTCTGTGCGAGAAGTGGGCGCGGCAAGTGCCGCGCCGGTGTTGCGTACTGTGCTTGTGCTTCGATGCTTCGTTGATTACTTCTGCGACTGCGCACGCTGACGCGCCTGCGCGGCGAGACGCACGGCCGCGTTCGGCGCGCCATAGCCGTCGTAGCCGCCGCGCCGTTCCACGAGTTCGAGGAAGAAGCGCTGGTCGAGCGTCTCCGTGTAGGCGTGCAGGAATTCGCCGCCGCGTTCGTCGCGATCGTAGAGCAGATTGTGTTGACGCAATGCGTCGAGGAAATCGCCGCGCAGCGCGAAGCGCGCGTCGAGATCGTCGTAATAGTTCGCGGGCACGCGCAGCAGCGGCACGCCCGCCGCTTCGAATTCCGTCACCGCGCGGAAGATGTCGGCGGTCGTGAAAGCCACGTGACTCAGGCCGCTGCCGTGATACGCGCGCACGGTTTCGGCAGCCGCCGTGTGCTGATCGACCGACGCGTTGAGCACCATGCGCAGGCCGCGATCGGCGCTGAACAGGGCGCGGCTGCGCACGAGACCATACGGATCGGGCAGCATCACAGGCGCGCTGGCCTGCAAACCGAACACCGATTTGAGGAACAGCACCCACGCGTCGAACGAACCGGCGGGCAGCGAAAGACTCACGTGATCGATGCCGCTGATCGGGCCGACTTCGGTCGGACCGTCCACATCGGTGAGCACGAAGTCGGCTTCGAACAGCGTCGGCTGACCCGGTTCTTCGTTAACGAAATAGTTAAGACTGCCGTCCGGACCCTGCACGGCGGGCACCACGCGCTCGTTCGGCCCGACGCGGCCCGAGAACGGCTGATAGCCGAAACCGGCGGCGCGTTCGAGCGCCAGTTGCGCGTTGTCCACGCGCAGCGCGGAGGCGCACAGCGAGAGACCGTGGCGCTGGAAAAAGGCGTCGGCGAACGAATCGCGCTCGGCGTTCAGCACGATGGCCGCCGAGCCGTGCTGATAAAGCGTGACGTTCTTCGAGCGATGCTGGCCCGCGCGGCGGAAATGCAGCTTGCCGAGCCAGTCGGCGACCTGCGCGCGCGCCGTATCGTTCACGGCGAATTCGAGGAATTGCCACTCCGTGTGCGTGGGCGCAGCAGGCGGATGATAGAGCGGCGCGGCATGCGCGGTGTCGTGTTCGGCTTCCAGCGTGTCGCGCGTGAGCGCTTCGAGCAGCAGCAGCGAACGATGGCCGTCGGCGGCCGTGGCCGCGGGCGGCGCGCCGCGAAAGCCGTCGTTGAAGATCTCGAGCGAAAGCGGACCGGTGTAGCCGCTTTTCACCACTTGCGCCGTGAAATCGGCGAGCGCGAAGTCGCCCTGACCCGGGAAGCAGCGGTAATGGCGGCTCCATTCGAGCACGTCCATCTGCATTTTGGGCGCGTCCGCGATCTGCACGAAGCCGATGCGGCCGCCGGGAATCTGCGCGATGGCGTCGGGCGTATCGTCGAGCGAAAGCGTGTGGAAACTGTCGAGCGCGAGCGTGAGATTCGGATGATTCACCGTATTCACGAGCTGCCACGCATGGCGGTAGGTCCGCACGTGACGGCCCCATGCGAGCGCTTCATAACAGGTCACCACGCCCGCTTCGCCGGCCGCCTTCGCCAGCGCGCCGAGCTGTTCGGCGACGAGCGCGTCGTCGGTGATCGTGTCGGGCGAGACGTTGCTGCAGACCAGCATGCGGTCCGTACCCAGTTCGTGCATTACGTCGAACTTGCGCTTGACGCGCTCGACGTTGCGCGCGAGGCGCTCGGCGCTCACGCCCTCGAAGTCGCGGAACGGCTGGTACAGCACGATATCGAGGCCCAGATCGGCGGCCATGCGGCGCACGTCGGCGGGCGAGCCTTCGAAATAGAGCAGGTCGTTTTCGAAGATTTCCACCGCCGTGAAGCCCGCGGCACTGATGGCGGCGAGCTTCTCCGCGAGCGTGCCGCTAATCGAAACAGTCGCGATCGAGCGGCGCAGGGGCGCGGGAGCGGAGGCGTGGGGCAGCTTGGACATGGCGTAAATGCAGCAATAACTGTAACCGGTATGAGCCGTACGACCCGGGCCGGCGGTGCGGATACAGATGCCCGCCGGAGTGTCGCAAGAATAACCAAACTAACCAGTTAGTACAAATTCGCGGAAACCCCAGGGTGACCCCGGGGCGCGCGCGCGGCACACTGGCGGCCATGCGTGGGATGCCATGCGGCCAATCAATCTCAAGAATGTTATTAGGCGCCGTCTTGTGTTGAGAATCAACCGCAGCGAATTTCGACCGAAGATTCCGCGCTTGCCAAACCGTTGTTGTGCGCTGTTGTGGAGTGTGTGATGCAATTGCCGTCGGTACTGGTCCTGAACGGGCCGAATCTGAATCTGCTGGGAACGCGGGAACCCGCGATATACGGGGCGGAAACCCTCGACGACGTGGCGCGGATGTGCCATGACGCGGCGGCCCGCCTTCATCTCGAAGTCGATTTTCGGCAGTCGAACGCCGAGCATCAGCTGATCGACTGGCTGCACGAGGCGCGCACGCGCGTCGACGGCATCGTCATCAATCCGGCGGCCTATACGCATACGTCGGTGGCGATCGCCGATGCGCTGTCCGCCATCGCCAAGCCCGTGATCGAGGTCCATATTTCCAACGTTCACAAACGCGAGGCCTTCCGGCACCACTCGTTCGTCTCGCCGATCGCCGAAGCGATCATCGTCGGTTGCGGCACGCAGGGCTACGTGCTCGCGCTCGAACGCATGCAGACCTTGTTGACCACGAAATTCGCGAAGCAGGTGACGCAATGAGCCAGCACGACAGCAACAAACCGCGCTCGTTCCTTTGCGGCCTGATCGGCAAGGGCATCGGCGGCTCGCTCACGCCCGCGATGCACGAGAAAGAAGGGCGCGAACTCGGTTTCAACTACGTCTACCGTCGCATCGATCTTGACGCGCTCGAACTCACGCCCGCCGCGCTGCCCGAGCTGCTGCTCGCCGCCGAGCGCATGGGCTTCGACGGCCTGAACATCACCTATCCCTGCAAGCAGGCGGTGATCGAGCTGCTCGACGAACTCTCGGACGACGCCCGCGCGCTGGGCGCCGTCAACACGGTGCTGCTGCGCGACGGCAAGCGCATCGGCCACAACACCGACTGGTCGGGCTTCGCGAGCGCCTTCAGGCGCGGCCTGCCCGACGTGTCGCTCGAATCGGTGGTGCAACTGGGCGCAGGCGGCGCGGGCGCGGCGGTCGCGCACGCGGCGCTGCAAATGGGCGCACGCGCGCTCACGCTGTTCGACGTCGACGCCACGCGCGCCGACTCGCTCGCCGCCGAACTGCAGGCGCGCTTCCCGCAGGCGCGCGTGAGCGCGGGCGGTTCGCTCGAAGCGACGCTCGCGGCGGCCACCGGCCTGATCCACTGCACGCCGACCGGCATGGCCAAGCTGCCGGGGCTGCCGCTGCCCGCCGAGTATCTGCACGCGGGCCTGTGGGTGGCCGACATCGTCTATTTCCCGATCCGCACGGCGCTGCTCGAAGCCGCCGAGGCACGCGGCTGCCGCACGCTCAGCGGCGGCGGCATGGCGGTCTATCAGGCCGTGGACGCTTTCCGCCTCTTTACCGGCGTCGAGCCGGACGCGGAGCGCATGTACGCGCATTTGCAGTCGATGCTGGCACCGGGCGCAGCCCAGGGCGCCGGCCAATAACAAGCCGGGCCAATCCGGCCATTAACAGGAATGGAGACAGACATGGCACCTCCCGTATCCACGGGCCGCGACGCGCCGACGCTTTCCTCGACGTCCGCCGCAGGCGCAGTACGGCGCTCGAAAGCGCGCTATCGCATCCTCGGCCTGCTCGCCGTCGGCACCATGATCAACTACCTGGACCGCACCGTGCTGGGTATCGCGGCGCCGCAACTGACCAAGGAACTGGGCATCAATGCGGCGCTGATGGGCCTCGTGTTCTCGGCGTTCTCGTGGAGCTACGTGGTCGCGCAGATTCCGGGCGGCGTGTTTCTCGACCGCTTCGGCAGCAAGCTCACGTACTTTCTCGCGATGACCTTGTGGTCGACCTGCACGCTGATCCAGGGTTTCGTCGGCAGCGTGGGCGCGCTGTTCGCCTGCCGGCTCGGGCTGGGTGCGGCCGAATCGCCGTGCTTTCCGACCAATAGCCGCGTGGTGGCGACCTGGTTCCCGCAGCACGAACGCGCGTTCGCGACCGGCACCTACACCGTGGGCGAGTACATCGGCCTCGCGTTCTTCAGCCCGTTTCTGTTCGCGCTGATGGGCGCCTACGGCTGGCGCTCGCTGTTCTACGTGGTGGGTGCGGCGGGCATCGGCTTCGGCTTCGTCTGGTGGTTCCTGTATCGCGAGCCGCACGAGCACCCGGCGGCCAACCGCGCCGAACTCGATTACATCGAGGCGGGCGGCGGCCTGGCGAAGCACGAACGCAAGGCTGCGAAGGAAGAGGCCGCCGCCGAACAGGCGGGCGACAAGAGCGCGAAGAAGGGCTTCGACTGGCGTCTCGCGGGCCAACTGGTGCGCCGCCGTCAGCTCGCGGGCATCTGCCTCGGCCAGTTCGCGGGCAACTCCACGCTCGTGTTCTTCTTGACGTGGTTCCCGACCTATCTCGCCACCGAGCGCCACATGGGCTGGCTCAAGATCGGCTTCTTCGCGATCATGCCGTTCATCGCCGCCTCGATCGGCGTGATGTTCGGCGGCACGTTCTCCGACTGGATGCTGCGCCGCGGCTACTCGGCCAACGTGGCGCGCAAGCTGCCGATCATCGCCGGGCTGCTGCTGGCTTCGACGATCATTCTGGCGAACTTCGTCGAAAGCAACGTGACGGTGATCGTGATCCTCTCGATCGCGTTCTTCGCGCAGGGCATGGCGGCGCTGGGCTGGACGCTGGTCTCCGACATCGCGCCGGCCGGCATGCTGGGCCTGACGGGCGGCATCTTCAACCTGGCGGCCAACCTCGCGGGCATCATCACGCCGCTGGTGGTTGGGCTGATCGTGGGCGTGACGGGCTCGTTCGTCTGGGCGCTGGTGTTTATCGGCGTGATCGCGCTGATCGGGGCGGCGTCGTATATCTTCATCGTCGGCGATATCAAGCGGATCGAGCTGGTGTGATCGGTCTGGTGCGCGGCTTCGTCGAGGCGTCAATGAAACCTCGATGAAGCCGCGCCGAAAGCGCGCTGCAACGCGGCGGCAAGATCGGCGAAATACCGCTGCAAGGCCGCTGCAATCCGCGCGCCGCGCGCCTGCTCCAGACGGCCTGCGGAACACCGGCCGGCTTGGCCCGGCCTCGCGGGACGCGGCGCCCGCCATGCTAGAATCGGCCGCATCCCTCCCTCCCTGCGGTCCACAACAACGATATGGCAAGACCGGCGGCTTCGGCCGAACGCAACGACGCTCAATCCGAAAGCCGGCGCAAGTACGATCCGGAGCAAACCAAGCGCAACATTCTGGAAGTGGCGACCGCCGAGTTTTCGGCGATGGGGCTGTCGGGCGCGCGCGTGGACGCGATCGCCGAGCGCACGAACACCACGAAGCGCATGCTGTATTACTACTTCGGCAGCAAGGAAGGGCTGTACGAAGCGGTGCTCGACAAGGTCTACGGCGACATCCGTGCGCTCGAACAGGACCTGCATATCGACGAACTCGATCCCGAGGAAGGCCTCAAGCGCCTCGTCGAATTCACCTTCGACTACCACGACCGCCATCGCGACTTCGTGCGCCTCGTGACGATCGAAAACATCCACGGCGCGAAGTACATCGAGCGGCTCAAGACGTTCCGCACGCGTAACGCCAGCGTGATCCGCACGATCGAGGATCTGCTCGCGCGCGGCGTGGCGGCCGGCGTGTTCCGCACCGATATCGACCCGATCGACCTGCACTTGCTGATCAGCTCGATGTGCTTTCATCGCGTGGGCAACCGCCACACGTTCGGCGCCGCGTTCGGCCGCGATCCGTCGCATCCGCGCCTGCGCGCGCGTCATCGCGAAATGGTCGTGGACGCGGTCGCGCGCTTCGTGCGCAAAACGGATTAAGCAAGCGTTTCAAGCCCGTCGCGGCGCACACCCGAAGGCGATGTCAGCCCGGACGAGCCGAGCGAGCGTGCCCGCCGCGCTTTGCTGCTATATCGAAAAACGCGCTCAGCGTTGCCGCGCCGCCTCGTCAGGTAGTGTCCTCATCGCATAAAAGTGCTCAAACGCATTACACTACGCCCCGGAAGCCCGTGTGACGGGCCTTCGCCGGGGCGTCTGTGCGCTCGCGCACCTTGCGCGGACGGCAAACGCCGCCTCCCGCCGCCAACCGGAAAAGCCCAAGCGTAATGAGCACAGCCATGCCCCGTTCCGGCTCAGCCGGCCTGCCGCGCCAGACCCACGGTCGCTACACACTCGGGACGCGCATCGTCGTGAGTTTCGGCTTGCTGTTCGTGCTGATGCTCGCCACGGCCGCCCTCTCGTGGGACCGCCTGCGCGCCATCGACGACGAAGCCCTCAGCCTGTCGCACGATTCCGTGCCGGGCCTGTTCTACTCCACCTCGATGCGTGCCGCCGCCAATCAGACCTACGCGCTGGTCGAGCGCGCCGTCTTCGTGGAAACCGATCCGGCCGCCGTGGCGCGCGTCCTCGCGCAACTGCCGGTTGCCGTCAACCAGGCCCAGCAGGACGCGGCGCACTACGAGGCCTCGATGTACGACGCCGACGACCGCGCGCGCTTTCAGCGCTTTCGCGATGCGTACGGCCGCTATCTGCCGCAATTGATGGCCATCGCGCGCCAACTGCCCGCGCAGCGCGCCGCCGCGCAAGGCGCCTTCGTGCAGCTCGACGCGAGCTGGCGCGAAGTGATCGACGCGGCCAACGTAGTCGTCGACGAAAACCGCCGGCGCGCCGACGAGTCCGCGCGCGCGATCCGCAGTTCGGTGACCGGCACGGAAATCACGCTCGCCACGGCGCTCGGCGTCGTGCTGCTGGCCTCGCTCGCGACCGGCTATCTGCTCTATCGCGCGATTACGCGGCCGATGGGGCGGCTCGTCGAAGTCCACGATGCGATGCGCATGGGCAATCTTTCGCAGCGTCTGGAGCTGGGACGCAAGGACGAATTCGGCGTGCTCGAAGACGGTTTCAACCGCATGAGCGACGAACTCGCGAGCCTCGTGGCGCAGGCGCAGAAGTCGTCGCTGCAGGTGACGACCTCGGTGGCCGAAGTGGCCGCGACCTCGAAGGAGCAGCAGGCGACCGCGAGCGAGACGGCGGCCACCACGACCGAGATCGGCGCGACCTCGCGCGAGATTTTCGCCACGGCGCGCGACCTCGTGCGCACGATGGGCGAGGTGGCGACCGTGGCCGAGCAGTCGGCTTCGCTCGCCACCACGAGCCAGAGCGGCCTCACGCACATGGAAGACACCATGCGCAGCGTGATGGAAGCGGCGGGCTCGGTGAACGCCAAGCTCGCGATCCTCAACGAGAAGGCCGTCAGCATCAACCAGGTGGTGGCGACCATCACCAAGGTCGCGGATCAGACCAATCTGCTGTCGCTGAACGCGGCGATCGAAGCCGAGAAGGCCGGCGAATACGGCCGCGGCTTCGCCGTGGTGGCGACCGAGATCCGGCGACTGGCCGACCAGACCGCGGTGGCGACCTACGACATCGAGCAGACCGTCAAGGAGATCCAGTCGGCGGTCTCGGCGGGCGTGATGGGCATGGACAAGTTCGCGGAGGAAGTGCGCCGCGGCATGCACGACGTGCAACTGGTGGGCGGGCAGCTTTCGCAGATCATCGGCGCGGTGCAGACGCTCGCGCCGCGCTTCCAGGTGGTCAACGACGGCATGCAGGCGCAGGCGACCAGCGCCGAGCAGATTACCCAGGCGCTGATCCAGCTTTCCGAGGCGGCGCAGCAGACGGCGGAGTCGCTGCGCCAGTCGTCGCAGGCCATCGACAATCTGACGCTCGTGGCCAACGAACTGCGCACGGGCGTGTCGCGCTTCAGGATCGAGGCGTGACGCGGATGACGACGCCCATGATGACGCGCCGCTGAACGGAGCCGCGATGCTCTTTCTGGTCTTCGAGCTGGATGGCGAACGCTACGCGCTCGACGCGCGCGAAATCGTGCGCGTGTTGCCGTTGCAGCCGGTGCGCGCGTTCGCGGGCACGCCGCCGTATATCGCGGGCGTGATCGATCACGACGGCGCGCCGGTGCCGGTCGTCGATCTGGCGAGGCTCGCGCTCGGGCGGCCGTCGCGCGCGCTGATGTCGACGCGGCTCGTGCTGGTGAACGACGGGGCGTCGGGCGTCGATACATCGGGCGGCGCTTCAGCCGACATCGATACGCCGTCGCGCTGCCTCGCGCTGCTGCTCGAAAGCGCGACGCGCACGCAGACCCTCGCCGCCGACGCCTTCGCCGAAGGCGGCATCGCCACGCCCGAGGCGCGCTGGCTCGGACCCGTGGCCAGCGACGCGCACGGTTTCGTGCAATGGGTGAAGGTCGATCAGTTGCTCGACGCGCGCGTACGCGCGCTGCTGTTCCCCGATCCGCCTTCGTGGCGGCGCGCGGCCACTGACGGGCGTGCGCCATGAAGACCGTCGATCCGCGCTTTTCCGCCTGGCTGCTCGAAGAAACCGGCATCGAAGCCGAATCGCTCGGCGCGCACGCGCTGGCGCGCGCGGTGGCGTCGCGCGCGGCGGCGATGATCGCGGCGATGCTGGCGGCCAGCGAGGGTGGCGAGGGTGGCGAGGGTGGCAACGCATCGGCGCACGGCCATGCTTCGCACCACGGCGGCCATCGCAGCGTGCATCACCACGGGCATCACAACGCCCATCACGATTCCCATCGCGCCTCGCATCACGGTCATGCTCACGCCGCGCCCGTGCAGCCGCCGGTTCCGGCGCAATGGGAAGGCGGCCTCGCGCTGCCCGACAAGGTCCGCGACGCCTACTGGACCTACCTGACGACCGCGCCCGCCGAACGCCAGGCGCTCATCGACGCGCTGGTCGTGCCCGAAACCTGGTTTTTCCGCGAGCGCGAAGCCTTCACGGCGCTCGCGCGCATCGGCGCCGAGCATCTGACGAAGCATCCGGGCGAAGTGCTGCGCGTGCTCAGCGTGCCGTGTTCGACGGGCGAGGAACCGTATTCGGCGGCGATGGCGCTGCTCGACGCCGGGCTCTCGCACGCGCAGTTCGGCATCGACGCACTCGACATCAGCGCCGCGTCGATCGAAGCCGCCGCGCGCGCCGTGTATGGCCGCAACGCGTTTCGCGGCGACGCGCTGTCGTTTCGCGAACGCTATTTTCACGCCGGGCCGGACGGCTGGCGGCTGGCCGATACGGTGCGCCGCGCCGTGCATTTCGAGCGCGCGAATCTGTTCGAGTGGCTCGCGGCGCATCCGGTGCGTTACGACTTCATCTTCTGCCGCAACGTGCTGATCTACTTCGACCGCGCCGCGCAGGACCGCGCGATCGGTCTGCTGCGCGGGCGTCTCGCCGACGGCGGCATGATCTTCGTCGGTCCCGCCGAGACCGGGCTGATGATGCGCCACGAATTCCAGTCGGCGTATATCCCGCTCGCATTCGGTTTTCGCGTGCCCGAGGCCGCGCGCGCCGATGGCGAGGCCGCCGGGCCGCAGGCGCTGGCGTCGTCGCTGGCGGTGGGCTGTCTGCCGGGCGCCAGCGTGACGGCGAACGCGCGTGCGCCGGTGGCGAGCGCGCCCGGCGCGGTGCCGCCTGCTGCGCTGCGTCCGCTGCATGCCGCGCCGCCCGCGCGCGCGGCCGGTTTCGTCGGCGTGGTGCCGGGGGCGGCGAGTGCGCCGGCGGCGGCGTTTTCCGCCCGCGCAGGCGCGCCGCTCAACGGCTTCTCGCCTGGCGTGACGCCCACGCAGAACACCGCGCCGCTCGCGCCGTTCACCGCGCTCTCGACGCGCACGCAGCCGAGCGCGCCGACGCCCGATGCCGCGCTGCGCGAAGCGCGGCGTCTCGCCGACGCGGGCGCGCTCGACGATGCGCAGCGCCTCGCGACCCAGGCCGCGCAGGCCGCGCCGCACGACGCGCCGACGTGGTATCTGCTCGGCCTGATCGCCGACGCGCAAGGTAACGGCGCGCTCGCCCAGGAACACTATCGCAAGGCGGTTTATCTGGAACCCGGTCATTACGAAGCGCTCACGCATCTCGCGGCGCTGCTCGAAGTGCAGGGCGACGCCGAGGGCGCGCGCCGCCTGATGCGCCGCGCCGAACGCGCCGCGCAGCGTGCGCCGGACCGAGGAGGCGCCGATGCGTGACGCGCATGCGATGGACGAACTGAGCGCGCCGCAGGACGTGCCGTTCGACGCCTGCTGGAAAAGCATCGGCGTGCTCGGCGACAACTCGTGTCCCAGGCTCGCCGAATACGTGCGCTGCCTCAACTGTCCCGTGTTCGAGCAGGCCGCCGCACGCATGCTCGATCGTCCGGCGCCGCGTGAGGTGCGCGATCTTCGTGATCCGCGAGACAATAATCGGCATGCCGAATTATCAGGATCGCGAAATAATCATGCGGTGCGCAGCAACGCGCGACAGACCGGTTCGCTGGTGTTTCGCGTCGGCGCGGAATGGCTCGCGCTGCCCGCGCAGGCGCTGCGCTACGTGGGCGAGTCGCGGCCCGTGCATTCGCTGCCGCACCGGCGCAGCGCGGCCGTGCTCGGCGTCGTGAACGTGCGCGGCGTGCTCACGCTCGCGGCGTCGCTGGCCGAGTTGCTGCATATCGATGCTGTCGCGACCGTTGCATCCGCCTCGGTGCGCGTGGCCACGCCGCGCCTGCTGGTGACGGAGTGGGGCGGCGAGACAACGGCGTTTCCCGTCGACGATGTGGACGGCGTCGCCTGGTTCGGCGACGACGAACTGCTGCCCGCGCCGGCCACGCTCGCGCAGGCGGCGGGCCGCCACGTGCGCGGCGTGTTCGTCTGGCGCGGCCGTTCGGTGGGCGTGCTCGAACCCGATGCGCTGTTCGGCGCGCTTGCGAGGAGTCTGCGATGAGCAGCCAGCACGGCGACCACGACGATAACGACAGCGCCGACGACCTGAGCCGGCGCTCGCTGCTCGACCTCTTTCACGAGGAAGCGCAGACGCAGACGCGCACGCTGTCCGCCGGTCTCCTCGCGCTCGAAGCGGCGCCCACGGAGGCGTCCACGCTCGAAGCCTGCATGCGCGCGACGCACTCGCTCAAGGGCGCGGCGCGCATCGTCGGGCTGCCCGAGGCGGTCGAGGTGGCGAGCGCGATGGAGGACTGTTTCGTCGCGGCCCAGCACGGCCTGCTGACGATCGGCGCGGCGCATATCGATGCACTGCTGGTCGGCATCGACATGCTGCTCGCGGCCGGTGATCCGAATGCGCCGCCGCTGGCGCGCGACGCGGTCGAGGCCTTCGTGACGCGGCTCGTGGGCGCGGCGCAGGTGCAGCCGGAGCCGCGGGCCTCGGCGCAAGCGGAAACGCCCAACGACGCGGAAGCGCTGCTGGCCGCGAGCATCGCGGCGCTGCAATCGTCGCAGCCGTCACAATCGCCACAATCGCCGCAAGCGGACGAACCGCCCGCAGCACCGCCAACGCCAGCACCGACGCCAACGCCGCCCGAAACCGCAACGCCCGGCACGCCGCACGAAAGCCACCGCATGCTGCGCGTGCGCGCGGGCACGCTCGACCGTTTGCTCGGGCTCGCGGGCGAGTCGCTGGTGGAGTCGCGCCGCATTCGTCCGTTCGCCGACGGCCTGCTGCGCGTGCGCCGCGCGCAGAGCGGCGTGCTGGCGGCGCTCGGCCAGTTCCACGAACGCCACGGCGACACGCTCGACGCCGACGCGCGCGCCTCGCTCGCCGACGTGCGTGCGGCGCTGGGCGCGCTCGAACGCCAACTCGCCGAACGTTTCGACGACCTCGACCGCATCGACCGGCGCGGCACCCAGCTCGCGCAGCGCCTCTACGACGAAGCCCTGCAATGCCGCATGCGCCCGTTCGGCGACGCGGCCCACGCCTGGCCGCGCATGGTGCGCGATCTGGCGCGTTCGCTCGGCAAGCGCGTACGTTTCGTCGTCGATGGCGAATCGACCCAGGTCGACCGCGACATCCTCGAAATGCTCGATGCGCCGCTCGGCCACCTGCTGCGCAACGCGCTCGATCACGGCATCGAAGATCCTGTCGCGCGGCTGAGGGCGGGCAAGCCCGAGGAAGCGCGCCTTACGCTCGAAGCGCGCCACAGCGCGGGCAAGCTGCTGATCGCCGTGGCCGACGACGGCGCGGGCGTCGATCTCGACGCGCTCAAACGCGCCATCGTCGCGCGCGGTCTCGCGCAGGCCGACGCCGTGGCCCTCATGTCCGAGCCGGAACTGCTCGACTTCCTGCTGCTGCCGGGCTTCACGATGCGCGAGCGCGTCACCGACGTGTCCGGGCGCGGCGTGGGTCTCGACGCCGTGCAGAATTTCGCCAAGGCCGTGCACGGCACGGTGCGCATCGAAAGCACGGCGGGGCGCGGCACGCGTTTCGTGCTGCAATTGCCGCTCACGCTTTCGGTCATGCGCAGCCTGATCGTCGATGTCGCGGGCGAGGCCTATGCGTTCCCGCTCGCGCACGTGCGGCGCGCCTTGCGCGTGCCGCGCAGCGCGATCGAAATGCTCGAAGGCCAGCAGCACATCGCCTACGAAGGGCGGCCCGTGGGCCTCGTGACCGCGCGCCAGTTGCTTGGCGCCGACGGGCGCGGCGTGCCCGCAGCGGACGCCGACGACGTGAGCGTGGTGCTGGTCGGCGACGACGCGGGCCACGAAGCCGCGCTCTACGGCGTGGCCGTCGACGCCTTCGCGGGCGAGCGCACGCTCGCCGTGCAACCGCTCGACGCGCGTCTGGGCAAGGTGCGCAACGTGGCGGCCGCGTCGCTGCTCGAAGACGGCACGGTGGCGCTGATCGTCGACGTCGAGGATATCGTCGCGTCGGTCGGTCGGCTGGTGCGCGAAGGACAGCTCGCGGGCGTCGCGCGCGGCGCGCAGACCACGGCGCGCGAACGCAAGCGCATTCTGGTCGTGGAAGATTCGTTGACCGTGCGCGAGCTGGAGCGCAAGCTGCTCGAAAAGCGCGGCTACGCCGTGACCGTGGCGGTGGACGGCATGGACGGCTGGAACACCTTGCGCACGGGCCAGTTCGATCTGGTGATCACCGACGTGGACATGCCGCGCATGGACGGCATCGAACTCGTCACGATGATCCGCAGCGATCCGCAGCAGCGCGCGGTGCCGGTGATGATCGTCTCGTACAAGGATCGCGAGGACGACCGCCGGCGCGGCCTGGACGCGGGCGCCGACTATTACCTGACCAAGGGCAGCTTCCACGACGAGGCGCTGCTCGACGCCGTGAACGATCTGATCGGAGAGGCGACCTGATGAATATCGGCATCGCGAACGACATGCCGCTGGCCGTGGAGGCGTTGCGTCACGCCATCGCCAGGCGGCCGGGGCATCGTGTGCTATGGGTGGCGCAGGACGGCGAACAGGCGGTGGACTTCTGCGCCGCGCAGCCGCCCGACGTGATCCTGATGGATCTCGTCATGCCCAGGCTCGACGGCGTGGAAGCCACGCGGCGCATCATGGCGCGCTCGCCGTGCCCCATCCTGATCGTCACGAGCAGCGTTGGCGCGAACGCCTGGCGCGTCTACGAGGCGATGGGCGCGGGTGCGCTCGACGCCGTCGACACGCCCACGCTCGCGGGCCCCGATGCGCGCCGCACGATGGATCTGCTGCTCGCGAAGATCGAACAGATCGGCCGCGTGAACGTGGTGAGCGACGTCGCGCGCACCCAGGGCGCCAGCGCGATCGCCACCGACGCGCGCACGCCGCTGGTGGCGATCGGCGCATCGGCGGGCGGCCCCACGGCGCTCGCCACCGTGCTGGGCGCGCTGCCGGCCAGCTTCAACGCCGGGATCGTGATCGTGCAGCACGTCGATCAGTCGTTCGCGGCGGGAATGGCCGACTGGCTCGACGGCCAGGCCGCGCTGAAGGTGCGCGTCGCCAAGGAAGGCGACCGGCCCACGCCCGGCGAGGCGCTGCTCGCGGCCACCAACGACCATCTGTGCATGACGGCCGCCGGCAAGCTCGCTTACACCCGCGAGCCGGCGGACACGCCGTACCGGCCTTCCGTCGACACGTTCTTTCACAGCGTGGTCGAGCACTGGCGCGGCACGGCCATCGGCGTGCTGCTGACCGGCATGGGCCGCGACGGCGCGATCGGCCTGAAGGCCATGCGTGCGAAGGGCTATTACACGATCTCGCAGGACGCCGCGACGAGCGCCGTCTACGGCATGCCGAAGGCCGCCGCCGCGCTCGATGCCGCGCGCGCGATTTTGCCGCTGCCCGTGATTGCCGCCGAACTTTGCCAACGCGTCGGACTGCCCGGCGCGGGGCGACCCGAGTAACGAGAGGAACCGGGTCGAAGCACGTACCGAGCTTCGATCCGACCCACATCATGCGACCGAAATCATGACCGAGAAGCCGAATCTGACACCCGGAGCCGAGCCCGCACTTGCCGATGGCGGCCCCGACGAGGCTTCGCTCGAACGGGCGCTGGAGGCCGTGCGCACCGCGCTCGAACAGCCGTTGCCGAACGCGGACGTGCCGATGATGGTGCTGCTCGTCGACGACCAGGCGATCGTCGCCGAGGCCGTGCGGCGCGCGCTGTCCGCCGAGCGCGAGATCGACTTCCATTACTGCGCGCATCCGGAGCAGGCCGTGCGCATGGCCGGGGAAGTGCGGCCCACGGTGATCCTGCAGGACCTCGTGATGCCGGGCACCGACGGCCTCACGCTCGTGCGCGCCTATCGCGCCAACGACGCCACGCGCGACGTGCCGATCATCGTGCTGTCGACCAAGGAAGAACCCGCGATCAAGAGCGCGGCGTTCGCGGCGGGCGCGAACGATTACCTCGTGAAGCTGCCGGACAGCATCGAACTGATCGCGCGCATCAAGTATCACTCGCGCTCCTATGTGAACATGCTCCAGCGCGACGAGGCGTACCGCGCGCTGCGCCGCTCGCAGCAGGAACTGCTGAAGGCGAATCTGGAATTGCGCCGTCTCACGCATTCGGATGGCTTGACGGGGCTGTCGAATCGCCGCTATCTCGACGAATTTCTCGGCGCGGAATGGCGTCGCGCGCAGCGCGAGAGCACCGAGATGTCGCTGCTGATGATCGACGTCGATTACTTCAAGCCTTATAACGACACCTACGGCCACGTGGCCGGCGACAACGTGCTGCGCTCGGTCGCCACGACGATCCGCCGCGAGGTGAAGCAGCCGCGCGATCTGGTGGCGCGTTTTGGCGGCGAGGAGTTCGCCGTGGTGCTGCCGGGCGCGGGCAGCGTGTTCGCGCGCATGCTCGCGGAGAAGATGCGCCGCGACGTGGCCGCGCTGCAACTGCCGCACGTCGGCTCGAAGGTGAGCGAGCATCTGACGATCAGCGTGGGCGTAGCGACGTTGACGCCGACGGTGGGCATCGCCGAAACCGCGCTGATCGAGGAAGCCGACGCCGCGCTCTATCGCGCCAAGCGAGAAGGGCGCAACCGCGTGGAGTTTTCGACGGGTGTGTCGGGGCGGAATTGATGCGTTGATGTGCGTCGTTGTGCCTTGACTGGTTGCGTCGGCAACGGTCTTAAGAAAAAAAGCCCGCTTCGAGCGGGCTTTTTCTTTTTTCAGGTTATGGCGCACTTGCGCAGCGATTTCGTGACTCGATGATCGCGCTGCCTGACAGCCAAACTGTGCGGCGCAGGCCCGGCAATATATCGGACAAGGTCGAGCAGACGGCATTCCCGCTTTAAACATAGTCCGTCCATGATCCAGGCGGCTCGCACGAATTTTTTACCGGTATTTATCGCCATTCAAAGCAGTTATTTCCGCGCTTTAAAAAGCGATTCGCATATGCCGTTCCCTGTCAATTTTGCTGGGCGCGATTTTAGATATTGGCGGTTTTACCGTAATTTAATCCAGTTCGCAAAAAATGATTTAAAGCGCGATTTAAAGCTTGAAGTAAGCAAGCTTTTGTCTATGCTCTGGATGACAGTCAATGATGTGAACAAACGATCCACGAGAGTACACCGGGAGGCACCCTCCATGAAACCGCTCACCAGCCCATCCTGATTGGCGCGGCGAGTCCTGCACGCTTGCTGTACGCGTGTTGCTCGTCCGCGGCCGCCATCCGTTCGCCTTGATCGCCGCTTGCCCGCAAAGCGCCCGTGCGCCTTGCGTTGCGTGTCTGCGCGCGCCGTCCATGACCGGCGCCCGCGCGCGCACGGCCGCGACGGCGCCGATTTGACTCGCGCATGCCATCAGTGCGGGACGGGTCTGTGCGCGCCTGCGAAACGGATATCGACGTAGTGCCGATTCACGATCTTCTAAGGGGAAAGGGCGTGAGGGAATCGAACGGTATTTGCGTGCTACGCGTTGCGCCTCGCGCAATGGGCGGCTTTGTTTCCGGCGACGTTATTGTCGCGTTGATTGTTCAGTGCGCTTCGTTGTGCGCTTCTTTGGTTATTGCGTTATGCATTTTCCTGCTGACGCCAGGCCGCGCGCAGGCGACGACCTGCACGACGGCAGGCTCGGTGGTGAATTGCACGGGCGCAGCCAATCCGCTCGCGCCGAACTATGCGAATACCACCAGCGGTATCACCGTCAACGCCGATTCCACGACCAACTTCGGCGTCCTGCTCGGCGTGGGCGGAACGGCGGTGTCGCTCACGGGCAGCAACGTCACCTTCAATAATAGCGGCACGATTGATCCTTCTCTTTTAGGCATACTGAGCATCCTGTCGAGCGGCACGGTGATCGGCAACAGCAGCGCGAGCACCATCAACGTGACCAACAACGGCACGATGAACGGCACCGCGCAGCTCGTCACCGTCAATCTGTCGAATCTCACCGGGCTGGCGCTCGCCGTGCAGAACGGCGCGGGCGGCGTGAGCAACATCGTCAATAACGGCACGATCGGTTCCAGCGCCATCGCGGGCGTGACGGTCGCGCCCGCCGATCGCGTCACCGCCGCGGTGTACGGCGGCGGTCAGGTCAACTTCACGAACAACGGCACGATCTCGGGCCGCGTGGGCTTTCAGGCGTCGACGGCGGGCAACACGTTCCGCAACACGGGCAGCGTGATCGGCAGCGTGTCGATGGGCGCGGGCAGCACCAACAACTTCTATGCGTACACGGGTTCGTCGGTGTCGGCGGGCACGGGGGCGTATGTGGGCGTGCTCGGTCTCGTCGGCGTGAATCTGGGCTTTGCGCAGGCCGGTTACGTGGATGGCGGCAGCGGCGGCAATAACACGCTGCATCTCGCGCAGGCCACGGGCGGTCCGGCGGCCGGCCAGGTCACGATGTCCAACTACATCAACTTCAACCATCTCTCGCTGGAGAGCGGGACGTGGACGCTCAACGGTCCGTCGGGCGCGCTCGACGCGACGCTCGCCAGCACCGCGACGGCCATCGTCGATAACGCCACGAGTCTCGGCACCGGCACGATCACGGCGACGGGCGGCGCGCTCGAAGCCGCGGCGGCGGGCCTGAACATCGCGAATACGATTTCGCTCGGCACGGGCGGACTCATCGCGCAAGGCAGCAATGCGTTCACGCTCTCGGGCGTGCTGTCGGGCACCGGCGCGCTGACCAAGACCGGCACCGCGGCGCTCACGCTCACGGGCGCAAACACGTATAGCGGCGGCACGAACCTGAACGGCGGCTCGCTCGTCGCGGGCAACGCGGCGGCGCTCGGCAGCGGCGCGCTCAACGTGGGCGGCGCGGCCACGCTCGATACGAGCACGGCGGGCCTCACGCTCGGCAACGCGGTCAATCTCGGCGCGAACACGCTCACGCTCGGCGGCAGCAATGCGGCGACGCTCAGCGGCGTGATCGCCGGCACGGGCGCGCTGGTGAAGAGCGGCGCGGCCACCGTGACGCTCACGGGCGTCAACACCTACACGGGCGGCACGACGATCAACGCGGGCACGCTCGCGCTCGGCACGGGCGGCAAGCTCGCGGCGACGGGCGCGGTCAATCTCGCGAGCACGGGCGCGGCGCTCGATATCAGCGGATCGGGCGCGAATCAGACGATCGGCGCGCTCTCCGGTTCGGGCAACGTCACGCTCGGCGCGCGCAGCCTCACGTTCGGCGATGCGACCGCGCAGACCTTCAGCGGCGTGATCAGCGGCACGGGCGGCGTGACCAGGCAAGGCAGCGGCACGGCGACGCTCACGGGCGTCAATACCTACACGGGCGGCACGACGATCAATGCGGGCACGCTCGCGCTCTCGGGCGCGGGCAATCTCGCGTCGGCGGGCGCGCTCACGCTGGGCGCGAGCGGCGCGAATTTCGATCTCAGCGGCGCATCGGGTGCGCGGACGGTCGGCGCGCTCTCGGGCGTGACGGGCAGCACGCTCGCGCTCGGCGCGAACACGCTGACGTTCGGCGATGCAACGAACCAGACCTTCGCGGGCGTCGTCAGCGGCACGGGCGGTCTCGTCAAACAGGGCAGCGGCACGCAGACGCTCTCGGGCGCGAACACCTACACCGGCGGCACGACGGTCAACGTGGGCAAGATCGCGCTGGGCGCGGGCGGCTCGCTGGCCTCGACGGGCGCGCTCACGCTCGCGAACGCGGGCACGGGCTTCGATATCAGCGGCGCGTCGGGTGCGCAGACGATCGGCGCGTTGTCGGGCGTGGCGGGCAGCACGCTCGCGCTCGGCACGAATGCGCTGACCTTCGGCACGACGACGAACCAGACCTTTGCGGGCGTCATCAGCGGCACGGGCGGTCTCGTCAAGCAAGGCAGCGGCACGCAGACGCTGACCGGCGCGAACACCTACACGGGCGGCACGACGATCAACGCGGGCACGCTCGCGCTCGGCGCGGGCGGCAGTCTCGCGGCGGCGGGCGGCGTGACGCTCGCGGGCGCCGGTGCGGGTTTCGATATCAGCGCGGCGAGCGGTGCGCAAACCATCGGCGCATTGAGCGGCGTGAGCGGCACGACGGTCGCGCTCGGCGCGAACGCGCTGACGTTCGGCAACGCAACGAATCAAACCTTCGCGGGCGTGATCGGCGGCACGGGCGGCGTTGTCAAGCAAGGCACCGGCACGCAGACCTTGAGCGGCGCGAACACCTACACGGGCGGCACGACCGTCAACGCGGGCACGCTCGCGCTCTCCGGCGCGGGCGCGCTGGCGGCGAACTCGGCGCTCACGCTCGCGAATGCGGGCAGCGTGTTCGACCTCGGCGCGGCGAGCGGCGCGCGCAGCATTGGCGTGCTCAACGGCGTGACGGGCAGCGCGATCAATCTCGGCGCCAATGCGCTGACGCTCGGCGGCGCGGCCAACGGCGCGTTCGCGGGCGCGATCAATGGCACGGGCGGCATCGTCAAGCAGGGTGCGGGCGTCGAAACGCTGACGGGCGCGAACACCTACACGGGCGGCACGACGGTCAACGCCGGCACACTCGCGCTCGGCGCGGGCGGCTCGCTCGCATCGACGGGCGCGGTCAATCTCGCAAATGCGGGCGCGGGCTTCGATATCAGCGCGGCGACGGGCGCGCAGACGATCGGCGCATTGAGCGGCGTGAGCGGCACGACGGTGTCGCTCGGCGCGAACGGACTCACGTTCGGCGATGCGACGAACCAGACCTTCGCGGGCACGATCTCCGGCACGGGCGGGCTGACCACGCAAGGTTCGGGCGTCGAGACGCTCAGCGGCGCGAACACCTATAGCGGCGGCACGGCGCTCAATGCGGGCGGGCTCGTGCTGGGCAACGCGTCGGCGCTCGGCTCGGGCGTGCTGACCATCGGCGGCCCGGCCTCGCTCGACAACACGAGCGCGATCACGCTCGCCAACGGCGTCGTGCTCAACGGCGCGCTCACGGTGCTCGGCTCGAACGCGCTGACGCTTGCGAGCGGCCTGAGCGGCACCGGCAGTCTGACGAAGAACGGCGCGGCCACGCTCACGCTGAACGGCGCGAACACCTTCACGGGCGGCACGGCCGTCAACGCGGGCACGCTGGCGCTCGGCGCGGGCGCGACGCTCGGCGGCAACGTCGCGCTGAACGGCGCGGGATCGACGCTCGATCTCAGCGGCGCGGGCGGCAACCAGACGCTCGGCGCGCTCTCGGGCGTGGCGGGCAGCGCGCTGGCGCTCGGCGCGAACACGCTGAGCTTCGGCGACGCGACGAACCAGAGTTTCGCGGGCGTGATCAGCGGCACGGGCGGGCTGGTGAAGAACGGCGCGGGCGTCGAAACGCTCAGCGGCGCGAACACGTACAGCGGCGGCACGACGCTGAACGCGGGCGGCATCGTCGTCGGCAACAATGCGGCGCTCGGCACGGGCGCGGTCACGGTGGCCGGACCCGCTTCGCTCGACAGCAGCGCGGCGAGCACGCTCGCCAACGCCTTCACGCTCGGCAACTCGCTGACCGTGGGCGGCTCGAACGCGCTCACGCTGAACGGCGTGCTGTCGGGCGCGGGCGGCCTGACGAAGAACGGCGCGGCCACGCTGACACTTGGCGGCGCGAACACGTACACGGGCGGCACGACGATCAACGCGGGCACGCTCGCGCTCGGCGCGGGCGGCGCGCTGGCGTCGACGGGCGCGGTGAGTCTGGCCGGAACCGGCGCGGGGCTCGATATCAGCGGCGCGTCGGCGGCACAGACCCTCGGCGCGTTGAGCGGCGTCGCGGGCAGCAGCGTAACGCTCGGCGCGAACGCGCTGACCTTCGGCGATGCGAGCGATCAGACTTTCGCGGGCGCGATCGGAGGCACGGGCGGCATCGTCAAGCAGGGCAGCGGCACGCAGACGCTCACGGGCGCGAATACGTATACGGGCGGCACGACGATCGACGCGGGCACGCTCGCGCTCGGCGCGGGCGGCTCGCTCGCGTCGACGGGCGCGGTCAATCTCGCCGGAACCGGCGCGGGCTTCGATATCAGCGGGGCGTCGGGCGCGCAGACCATCGGCGCATTGAGCGGCGTGGGCGGCACGACGGTGACGCTGGGCGCGAATGCGCTGACCTTCGGCGACGCGACCAATCAGACCTTCGCGGGCGCGATCGGCGGCTCGGGCGGTCTCGTCAAGAACGGCACGGGCACGGAAACGCTCACGGGCGCGAACACCTATAGCGGCGGCACGACGCTGAACGCGGGCGGACTCGTCGTCGGCAACGACTCGGCGCTCGGCACGGGCGCGGTCACGGTGAACGGCGCCGCGACGCTCGACGGCAGCACGGCCACGACGCTCGCCAACGACTTCATCCTGAACAGCGGCCTCACGGTGGTCGGCAGCAACGACGTCACGCTCAACGGCGTGCTCGCGGGCACCGGCGGCCTGACCAAGAACGGCCTCGCCACGCTCACGCTGAACGGCGCGAACACTTACACCGGCGGCACCAACATCAACGCGGGCACGCTCGCGCTCGGCGCGAACGCGAGCCTGGCGTCGACGGGCATCGTCGATGTGGCGACCGGCGCGACCTTCGATCTGTCGGCGGGCAACGGCCAGCAGCAGTTCGGCACGCTGATCGGCGGCGGCACGGTGCTGCTCGGCGGCAATTCGCTGACGCTCGGCAGCGACGTGGACGGCACCTTCAGCGGCTCGATCGGCGGCACGGGCGGCCTGCTGAAAATCGGCAGCGGCACGGAGACGCTGACGGGCGCGAACACCTTCACGGGCGGCACGACCATCGATGCGGGCACGCTCGCGCTCGGCCTCGGCGGCTCGCTGGCCGCGACGGGCGCGGTCGATCTCGCCAACGCGGGCACGGGCTTCGATATCAGCGCGGCGGCCGCGAACCAGACGATCGGCGGCTTGAGCGGCGTCGGCGGCAGCACGGTCACGCTGGGCGGCAACACGCTGACGTTCGGCGATGCGGGCAACGAGACCTTCGGCGGCACGCTCGGCGGCACCGGCGGCATCGTCAAGCAAGGCAGCGGCACGGAAACGCTGACGGGCGCGAATACCTACACGGGCGGCACGACGATCGACGCGGGCACGCTGGCGCTGGGCGCGGGTGGATCGCTGGCGTCGACGGGATCGGTGGCGCTCGCGGGCGCCGGAGCGGGCTTCGACATCAGCGGCGCGACGGGCGCGCAGACGATCGGCGCATTGAGTGGCGTCGATGGTACGACGGTCTCGCTCGGCGCGAATTCGCTGATCTTCGGCGATGCGAGCGACCAGACGCTGGCAAGCGCGATCACGGGGACGGGCGGCATCGTCAAGCAGGGCAGCGGCACGGAAACGCTCACCGGCACGAACACCTACACGGGCACCACGACAATCAACGACGGCACGCTGGCGCTTTCAGGGAGCGGCACGTTGTCTGCATCGAGCGACGTTACGTTGGCAAATGCAGGGACGTCGCTTGATGTAAGCGGCTCGACCATTGCGCCGACCATCGGCGCGTTGAACGGCGTGAGCGGCTCGACGGTTGCGCTGGGCGGCAATACGCTGACGCTCGGTAGTGCGAACGACGGCACATTTGCGGGCAGCATCGGCGGCACGGGCGGGATCGTCAAGAGCGGCACGGATACGGAAACGCTGACTGGCGCGAACACGTACACCGGCGGCACGACGATCAACTCGGGCACGCTCGCGCTCGGCGCGGGTGGATCGCTGGCGTCGACGGGATCGGTGGCGCTCGCGGGCGCAGGCGCGGGCTTCGATATCAGCGGTGCGACGGGCGCGCAGACGATCGGCGCATTGAGTGGCGTCGATGGCACGACGGTCTCGCTCGGCGGCAATTCGCTGATCTTCGGCGATGCGAGCGACCAGACGCTGGCGAGCGCGATCACGGGGACGGGTGGCATCGTCAAACAGGGTTCCGGCACGGAAACGCTCACCGGCACGAACACCTACACGGGCGCGACGACCATCAACGACGGCACGCTGGCGCTTTCAGGGAGCGGCACGTTGTCTGCATCGAGCGACGTTACGCTGGCGAATGCAGGGACGTCGCTCGACGTGAGCGGCGCGACCGTTGCGCCGACCATCGGCGCGTTGAATGGCGTGAGCGGTTCGACCGTTGCGTTGGGCGGCAACACGCTGACGCTCGGCAGCGCGAACGACGGCACGTTTGCGGGCAGCATCGGCGGCACGGGCGGCATCGTCAAGAGCGGTACGGATACGGAAACGCTCACCGGCGCGAACACGTACACGGGCGGCACGACGATCAACTCGGGCACGCTCGCGCTCGGCGCGGGCGGATCGCTGGCCTCGACCGGCGCTGTCAATCTCGCGAACGCAGGCGCGGGCTTCGATATCAGCGGCGCGACGGGCGCGCAGACCGTCGGCGCGTTGTCGGGCGCGACGGGCAGCACGGTGAATCTCGGCGCGAATTCGCTGACGTTCGGCGACGCGAGCAATCAAACCGTCGGCAGCACGATCGAAGGGACGGGCGGCATCGTCAAGCAAGGCAGCGGCACGGAAACGCTCACGGGCGCGAATACGTTTAGCGGCGGCACGACGCTGAATGCGGGCGGACTCGTCGTCGGCAACGACGCCGCGCTCGGCACAGGCGCGGTGACCGTGAACGGCGCCTCGACGCTCGACAGCACCGCGCCGGTCACGCTCGGCAACGACATCACGCTCAACGACGGCCTCACGGTGCTCGGCAGCAACGACCTCACGCTGAACGGCGTATTGAGCGGCACGGGCGGATTGACGAAAGACGGCGCGGCCACGCTCACGCTGAACGGCACGAACACCTACACGGGCGGCACGACGGTCAACGCGGGCACGCTCGCGCTCGGCGCGAACGCGAGCCTCGCGTCGACGGGTATCGTCGATGTGGCGGACGGCGCGACCTTCGACCTCTCCGCGGGCAACGGGCAGCAGCAATTCGGCACGCTGGTCGGCGGCGGCACCGTGAATCTCGGCTCGAACGATCTCACGCTCGGCAGCGCGACCGATGGCACCTACACCGGCGGCATCGCGGGCACGGGCGGCGTGACGAAAATCGGCAGCGGCACGGAAACGCTCACGGGCGCGAACACCTACACGGGCGGCACGACGATCGATGCGGGCACGCTCGCCATCGGTGCGGGCGGCTCGCTCGCCTCGACGGGCGCGGTCACGCTGGCCAACGCGGGAACGGGCTTCGATATCAGCGGCGCGTCGGCGGCGCAGACCATCGGCGCGTTGAGCGGCGTCGCGGGCAGCAGCGTGACGCTCGGCGGCAATACGCTGACCTTCGGCGACACGACCGACCAGACGTTCGGCGGCACGATCGACGGCACGGGCGGCATCGTCAAGCAAGGCAGCGGCACGGAAACGCTGACGGGCGCGAACACCTACACGGGCGGCACGACCGTCGACGCGGGCACGCTCGCACTCGGCGCGGGCGGCTCGCTGGCCTCGACCGGCGCGGTCAATCTCGCGAACAGCGGCGCGGGCTTCGACATCAGCGGGGCGTCGGGCGCGCAGACCATCGGCGCGTTGAGCGGCGTGGGCGGCACGACGGTGTCGCTGGGTGCGAATTCGCTGACCTTCGGCGACGCGAGCGATCAGACCGTCGGCAGCACGATCTCGGGGACGGGCGGCATCGTCAAGCAAGGCAGTGGCTCCGAAACGCTGACGGGCGCGAACACGTATAGCGGCGGCACGACGCTGAACGCGGGCGGCCTCGTCGTCGGCAACGATGCGGCGCTCGGCACAGGCGCGGTGACGGTGAACGGCGCCTCGACGCTCGACAGCACCGCGCCGGTCACGCTCGGCAACGACATCACGTTGAACAACGGCCTCACGGTGCTCGGCAGCAACGACCTTACGCTGAACGGCGCGCTGAGCGGCACGGGCGGTCTGACCAAGGACGGCGCGGCCACGCTCACGCTGAACGGCGCGAACACCTACACGGGCGGCACGACGATCAACGCGGGCACGCTCGCGCTCGGCGCGAATGCGAGCCTGGCTGCGAGCGGTATCGTCGATGTGGCGAACGGCGCGACCTTCGACCTCTCCGCGGGCAACGGGCAGCAGCAGTTCGGCACGCTGGTCGGCGGCGGCACGATCAACCTCGGCGCGAACACGCTGACGCTCGGCGACGCCACCGACGGCACCTTCACGGGCGGCATCGCGGGCACGGGCGGTGGCATCGTCAAGCAGGGCAGCGGCACCGAAACGCTCACCGGCACGAGCACTTACACGGGCGCGACGACCATCAGCGACGGCACGCTCGCGCTCGCGGGTGGCGGCACGCTCTCGGACTCGACCAACGTGAATCTCGCGAACGCGGGCACGAGCTTCGACATCAGCGGCAGCGATTCCACGGCCACGCCGACGGTCGGCTCGCTCTCGGGCGTCGGCGGCACGAGCGTCACGCTCGGCGGCAATACGCTCACGCTCGGCGGCGGTTCGGACGGCAGTTACGGCGGCACGATCTCGGGCACGGGCGGCATCGTCAAGGCCGGCGCGGGCACGCAGACGCTCACCGGCGCGAACACCTACAGCGGCGGCACGACGCTCGAAGGCGGCACGCTCGTGGCGGGCAACGACGCGGCGCTCGGCACCGGCACGCTGACGGTCGCCGCGCCCGCGACGCTCGACGCCTCGACGGCGGTCACGCTCGCCAACGCGGTCGCGCTCAACGACACGCTGACGATCGGCGGCAGCGCCGACACCGTGCTGTCCGGCGTGGTCTCCGGCACGGGCGCGGTCGTGAAGAACGGCGCGGCCGATCTCACGCTGACGGGCGCGAACACCTATAGCGGCGGCACGACGCTCAACGACGGCACGCTCACGGTCGGCTCGAACACGGCGCTGGGCACCGGCGGACTGACCGTGAACGGCGGCACGCTCGCGCTCGGCACGACCGGCGGCGCGCCGCTCGACGTGACGGTGGGCTCGCTCGACGGCGCTTCAGGTTCGAGCGTCTCGCTCGGCAATTCGAGCCTCACTGTGAACGGCGGCGGCAGCTATGCGGGCTCGCTCACGGGCACGGGCTCGGTGACAAAGTCGGGCAGCGGCACGCTTACGCTCGGCGGCACCAGCACCTATAGCGGCCCGACCACGGTCTCGGGCGGCACGCTCGACGTAAGCGGCTCGACCGCCAATTCGACGGCCACCGTGCAGAACGGCGCGACGCTCACGGGCACCGGCACCGTCGGCGGCCTGATCGTGCAGAGCGGCGGTACCGCGGCGGCGCTCACGCCGGGCCAGAGCCTGAACGTGGCGGGCAACGTGACCTTCGAATCGGGATCGAACTACCAGGTCGCGGCCACGCCGACCCAGGCGGGCAAGATCGCGGCGACGGGCACGGCGACGCTCAACGGCGGCGCGGTCAGCGTGCTCGCGGGCCAGGGCGCCTGGTCGCCGCAGACGCAGTATCCGATCCTCACGGCGGCGGGCGGCGTGAGCGGCGCGTTCCAGAGCGTCAGTTCGAACCTCGCGTTCCTCACGCCGTCGCTGAGCTATACGCCGAACACCGTCAACCTGACGCTCACGCGCAACGACCAGCCGTTCACGTCGGTGGCGGTGACGCCGAACCAGAGCAGCGTGGCGACGGCGGTGGCCTCGCTCTCGACGACGGGCCCGCTGTATCAGTCGATCCTCGCGACCGATGCCGCCACGGCGCGCCAGGCCTACAACATGATCGACGGCCAGTTGATCTCGGATGCGAAGACGGTGTTCCTGCTCGATACGCGCTATCTGCGCGACGCGGTCACGGACCGCCTGCGTCAGGGTCTCGCGCCGACCGACGGGCCGCTTGGGGCGCTGTCGTCGGGACCGGCGCTGTGCGATTCGCGTCTCTCGCAAGGCGCAATGTCGGGCGACAGCGTGCACGGTGGTTCGCAGGGCGCGTGCGCGAACAGCACGCCGTATCAGCCGGTGGTCTGGGCGCAGGGCTACGGCGCGGATAGCCGGCTGGCGGGCGACGCCAATGCCGCGGGCCTCGACCGCACCACGGCCGGTTTCATCGGCGGTGCGGATATGGCGCTGAACGACCAGTGGCGTGTGGGCGTGGCGGGCGGCTTTGCGCACAGCTCGCTGGAGAACGGGCTGAACTCGTCGGCATCGGTCGATACGTATCACGTGGCGATGTACGGCGGCGCGCAGTACGGGCCGATCGGCGTGCGGCTCGGCGCGGCGTACACCTGGAACGATGCGAGCGAGGATCGCTATCCGGCCTTCACGGGCTTCTCCGATCACGACAGCGCGAACTACGACGCGAAGGCCGCGCAGGTGTTCGGCGAAGTGGGCTACGCGGTGCCGTTCGATCGCTTCGCGGTCGAACCGTTCGCCGGGCTGGCGTATGTGAATCTGCATAGCGACGGCTTTTCGGAGAACGGCGGTCAGAGCGCGCTGCGGGCTCAGGGCGATACGGAGAATATCGGCTTCTCGACCCTGGGTCTGCGAGTGGCGACGCGGCTCGGCGAACTGCCGCTCGCGAGCGTGAGCGCGCATGCGATGGCGGGCTGGCGGCATGCGTTCGGCAATACGCAACCGACTTCGACGCTGGCGTTTATCGATGGCGGGTCGGCGTTCTCGGTGGCCGGTGTGCCGATCGCGCGGGATACGGCGGTGGTCGAATTGGGCCTGGATGCGAGCGTCGCGAAGAATCTGACGCTGGGCGTCGCGTATAGCGGGCAGTATGGCGGCGGCTCGCATGACAATGCGATTTCCGGGCGCCTGGCGTGGCGGTTTTGAAGTTATTTGCGAGTTCGCCAGAGCCTGTTTTTGGCGGACGGGCGAGCGCTTCGGTTGGCGCTCGTCCTACCATGGCTCGATGCGAAGATGCGGCCATTCGCGCTTCCAGCGTGCGGTTTTTTCGGCGTAGACCGCCGGGATCGGCAGAGCGCGATTGGGCTTTAGCGTGCCTTCGAATAGCGACGTCAGGCCGAAGGGGCAATGGACTTCGAATTGCCGATTGTTCTGGTGGCGGATTCCGATTGCGACCGTTGCACAGGGGAATCGATCTATGCCGTCGGAGGCTTGTGCGACCGGGCCGAACGGGATGCCGAATTTGTTTTCATACCATAACGGCACGCGGGCCTGGTTGCGGATCTGGACTTCTACGGGAACATCGGAGAACAGTTTTTTCGCCTTGCAGATGACTTCGTTTTCCGCGTCCCATGACGTGTCGCGGTCGTAGTAGAACAAGTCGTAGTCGCGAATGCCCGCGTGAATCTCTCGCTCGCACGTGAAGTTCCAGACGGTCTGCGCAATGCAGCCCGCAGTGAGCCACCAGTCGTCGACGCCAAGATCGCCCGCGCGATTCAGAATGAGCGTGTTCCAGGGGTTCTTTTGGATCACCTCGATGAGGTCGAGTTTTTTAACGGCGTTCATGGGTTCTCGCGCTGCTGCGGTGGCGTTGTCGTCGACAACGAGTAGTGAAGAATAATTCGGGCATTACAAAAGCGCGCGTTGTGCGACTTCCAGATCGCGCATGCTTGAGCAACCCATTCGCATAATCGAACAACACCATTTTCGTTCAATCGACAGCGCCGCACAGAACGCGGACAATGCATCGTGTCCAGCGCGCGTGAGTCGACGATGCATCACAACGACCTGCTCTTTATTTCGCGGCATCTTTCGCCAGCCGAAGTGTGTGCACAACTGCTTGCTTTAAGCGTTGTCGAATATAGCCGCGCGCCGGGCTTGAGCGTCGTGCTGACGCTAAACGGCACAGAAGGCCAACTCGCCGACACAGGCAGAGGCATGCGACTCACGCCGGATCTGGGCGATACGATTTCCCACGCCGAGCGAGCGCTGACCAGCTTCTATCCGTGTCTGTCGTCGAACGAGCACGACAACGCCATACTCCAGGAACTGATCTGGGGCGACCACGGCTCACTCGGTCCTTCGCTTGCCAACTTCGCCTGCCCGGCGCTGAGATTCACCAGTCGACGAGAAGGCGAGGTCTGGTCGCAAAGCTTCAGATACGGTCAGCCATCCGGCCCGGCCGCGTTGCTGGGCGCGACGAATACGACCGGCACGACCATCGATTTCACCACCGAAACCGCAATCGACGCTACCGAAGTCGCGGCGCTCGTCGCCCGATTGCGCAAGCGCATCCCTGAACTTCAGATCACGATTCACACGCGCTAAAAGCCATCGCGCACGCATGCGAGAAAGCACGCCGCCTCACAACGGCAGCGGCCGGTCCTGAAAAATGCTCTTCATGACGAGCGTGGAGGTGAGGCGCAGCACGCAGGGCAGCGGCAGCAGACGCCGGTCGTAGAGCGTCTGGAACGCCTTCAGGTCGCGCGTGACCACGTGCAGCATGTAGTCGGGCTCGCCGAACAGGCGTTCGGCGCGCGTGATCTCCGGAATGTCGATGAGCGCGTCCTCGAAGGAATGCACGTTCTCGCTGCTGCCCTCGCGCAAGGTGGCGAAGACGATGGCCGAAAAATTCAGCCCGACTGTGGCGGGGTCGATGGTGGCGCGATAGCCGCTGATGACCTCGGCGCTCTCGAGCGCGCGCAGCCGGCGCTGGCACGGCGACAGGCTCAGGCCCACGCGTTCGCTGAGTTCCGTGATTGAAAGTCGTCCATCTTGCTGAATCTCGGCAAGAATCTTGCGGTCAATGGCATCCATGTGAGAAATATTAGCGCCTGAGGACGCCGACTGGCAAGAAATAGGGAGCACATTCCGGTGCGCAAACCGTAAGATTTGCGCCCTCGGGCGGTGGCGCCCGTCTTACCGGAAGTACAGCAGTGGAAGTGAGCATGTTGACGGCGTTCTGGATCGTTTCGTTCTCCCTCGTCATGGTGCCGGGCGCCGACTGGGCCTACGCGATTTCGGCGGGTTTGCGCGGCAGCGTGATCGCGCCGGCCGTCGGCGGCATGTTGCTGGGCTATCTCGCGATCACGCTGGTGGTCGCGGCCGGTGTCGGCGCGCTGGTCACGAGCGTGCCCGCGCTGCTTTCGGTGCTGACGGTGGTCGGCGGCGCTTATTTGCTGTGGCTCGGCGTACGCACGGTGATGCATCCGGCCGAACTCTCGGCGGGCCAGGAAGACGGTCCGAAAACGGGACGGCAGAGCCGCTGGGGCTGGTCGATGCGCGGTTTCGCGATCAGCGGCCTCAATCCGAAGGCGATTCTGCTGTTCGTCGCGCTCCTGCCGCAGTTCACGCGCCGCGACGCCGGCTGGTCGGTGTCCGCGCAGATCGTCGCGCTGGGCGTGCTGCATATGATCAATTGCGCGTCCGTCTATTCGGTGGTCGGGTTCGGCTCGAAGGCCGTGCTCGGCACGCGGCCCGCCGCGGCGCGCCGCGTCAGCCAGTTGTCGGGCGTGGCGATGATCCTCGTCGCCGTGCTGCTGTTCGCGGAGCAGGTGTTCGCCTTTACGCGCTGAATCTGCGTTGAATCTGCGCTGAATCCACGCGGTTTCTTCCTGTTTCCCCGTCCTCGTCCCTGCCTTTCTCGCGCCCGCCCGGAATAAATCGCCGGGCCGCCTGTTAGTCCATTATCTCCATCCACGCAGGCCGACGATCATGGTTTCCCAAGGGCCGCCCGACGAGCGGCCGGTGTCCGAGGCCGATATTCAGGCCTACACTGACGGCTCGCTGGCCGGCGAGCACGCCGCGCGCGTGCGGCGTTATCTGGCACGGCGGCCCGGCGAATGGCATCGGATCCTGTTCTATCGGCGTCTCAATGCGCAGATGCGCCGCTCGTTTCACGCGGCCGCAGCGTCGCATCCGGCCTTGGCGAGCACGCAGTCCGGCACGCAGTCCGGCATGCCGGCGCGGCGCGCCGGGTTTGGTCTGCGCGCGGTCTGGCGCCGCCGCGCCGCCGCGCTCGCGCTGGTGTGTGCGATGCTCGCGGCGGGCGCGGCCTGGCTGGCGCTGACCGAACCGGACGACCACACGCTGAACAACGCGGCCGTCATGGCGCTGATGGAAGCGGCTCCGGCCGCGTCAATCGGCGCCGATCACGCCCATGAAGGCGCAAGTGTCGATAACATCTATCACGTCGATGCAGCCGCCGACGCCGCGCCGTTCGATCTGGCCTCGGCGGGCTTGCGGCTCGTGTCGGCGGGCAAGATGGAGCTGGGTCCGTTTGCGCGCGCCGCGCGCTACGTCTACGAAAATGGCGACGGCGAACCGGTCGTGCTGCTGGGCGCGCGCGCCTGGTTCGCGGCCGACGCGCCGCAGTGGAGCGCGCGCCGCGTGGGTGCGCTGCGTCTGCTCGGCTGGACGTCGCACGGCACGCGCTGGGTGCTCGCGGGCAATGCCGCGACGCACGGTCTGATGCGCGCCGCCGACGTCGCCACGCAGCAGGGCGCCTCGCGTCGCGAGCGCCGCACGCACGAATAAAGAGGGCAGAGAAGGATGCAACATGGACATCCGTGACGAACTGATCGATCACGTGCCGCGCCTGAGGCGCTATGCGCGCGCGCTGATCAACAACCGCGAGCTCGCCGACGATCTCGTGCAGGACACGCTCGAACGCGCAATCGCGCGCACCGAGCTGTTCCGAGCGGGCACCGACCTGCGCGCGTGGCTGTTCACGATCATGCACAACATCTTCGTGAATCAGGTGCGCAAGTCGGCGGCGCGCGGCACGCATGTCTCCGTCGACGACGACAGCGTACCCGAAACCGACTACGCCGTGCCCGCGACCCAGACCGGCGCGCTCGAAGTGCGCGATCTCGACTTCGCGTTGCAGCGGCTGCCGGTCGAACAGCGTGAAGTGGTGCTGCTGGTGGGCCTCGAAGAAATGAGTTATGCCGATGTGGCGCTGGCGCTGGACGTCCCCATCGGCACGGTGATGTCGCGGCTGTCGCGCGGACGCGAGCGCCTGCGTGCGCTCATGGCCGGCGCGGTGCCGCGCGCGAATCTGAAGGTGGTGCGATGAGCGAGCAACAAATTCCCGTGACCGAAGACGAAATCCACGCCTACGTGGACGGCACGCTCTCGGAAGCGCGCCGCGCCGACGTCGAGCGCGAGCTCGAACGCAATCCCGACCTCGCCGCGCGTGTCGGCGACTTCTTTTCGCTGAACAGCCTGCTGCATGAGCGCTTCGACAGCCTGCTCAGCGAGCCGGTGCCCGCGCGTCTGCGCGCGGCGAGCGAAGCGCCTGCCGCGCGCGTGGACGCGACCAGAACGCTGAACCCAACGCTGAAAGCGCCCGTGCGCGCGGCCGCCAACTGGCCGAAGTACGCGGGCATGGCGGCCGCGCTGGTGCTGGGCGTGGGGATCGGCTGGGGCACGCATTACGGCGCGGCGTTCATGCCGGGTACTGCCGGTCGCGGCGATCAGCAGACGGCGAGCGCCGACACGACGATGAGCTTCGTCCACGAAGCCGCGCTCGCCCATGTGGTCTACATGCCCGAAGTCGGGCGTCCGGACACCATGAGCAGCCATCAGGAGCAGGACTTCGTGCAATGGCTCGCGAACCGGCTCGGCACCGACGTGCATCCGCCCATGCTCGCGAAAAGCGGTTTCGAGCTGGCGGGCGGCCGTTTGCTGCCCGGTCCCGACGGTGAAGTCGCGCAGTTCATGTATCACAACGCGCAGGGCGAACGCGTGACGCTGTGCATCTCGCACCGCAAGACCAGCAGCAACACCACGGCGTTCAAGCTCTACGAGGACGGCCCCGTGAGCGTGTTCTACTGGATCGACGGCGACTTCGGCTATGCGCTGTCCGGCGGCATCGACCACAAGGTGATGCTGCAACTCGCGCACGACGTCTATTCGCAACTGACGCCGCATTGAAGCTCTATTGACGCGGTATTCATGACGTAGCGGTGCGGATTGCCCGCACCGTTCTTGCCGCGTCATGGTTCGCATGCGAACGCCGACGCCCCGCTCATCGAGAGCGGGGCGTCGGCGTTGCACGGTGTCGAACAGCGTCTTCTCTGCGCTCAGCTACCCTGATAGATATTGCAGAAGCTCGCCGGGCCGACGCACATTTGCGGCGCGCCCGACTCGCTCGTGCCGGGCATCGGCATGCCCATGCCGCTTTGCGCGACGGGATCGGCCGCGGTCTGCGCGACACGCGGCGGCTGCTGATGTTGCTGTGCGGCCACTTGCTGCGCGAACACGGGACTCACGTCCGGGTACGACGCATCGGTCACGAAACGCGAGCCGTTGTTTTCGGCTTCGATCAACTGCTGGCGCACTTCGGCGCGCGTGAGGCCTTGTGCCGAGGCTTGCGTGACGGCACCCACGGAGGCAAGTGCGATGAAGGTGGCGAACATGGCGTGGCGAATGGACATTTCGAACTCCTGATAATGTGAGGTTGGTGCGTGACCGGAATCGATCGTGCTGGATTCATGTCGGCCTGCATGGAGATGAACGCATGGCGCGCCGTGCTATTCCGTTCGCGTGTGTATCTTCGTGTAGCGATGTAAGCGGGGCGGTCGGCAAACTCGGCGGAACGCGCCTCGGAGTTTGGGCGGGACATCGGCGCAATATGACGGTTTTGTGTCTTTGAGCGCGTGCAAGCTTGCCCGCGAAAGCACCCGTGTGGCATGCTTGCGGCGATCAAACGGCCACACGACCATGGATCTCGCTTCGTCCATTGCAACTTATGGCGCCGACATGTCGGGCCTGATATGCGGATTCCGCTTCACGCCTGGCCAGCCGGGCCAGCCCGTCAGCGGCGAGGAAGTGCTGCGCGGGCTTCAGCATGCGCGCGCCCTGGCCGCCGAGGCCGCCGAAGCGGCGCTTGCTGCCGCCGCGCGCCAGAATGCGGATCTCGCCACGCCGGATTGCGCGCCTGTGCAGCCCGAGCCCAGTCCGGCCGACGACGGCGCCTTCTACTGGCTGCACTTCAATCTCGCGCATGCCGCGAGCGCCTCGTGGATGCGCTCGCATCTGGATTTGCCCGACGGCTTTTTCGAAATGCTCGTCGAAGGCTCGCATTCCACGCGTATCGAACACATGGACGGCGCGCTGTTCGCGGTCGTCAACGACGTGATGTTCGATTTCGAGCTGACGCCTTCGCAGATCGCCACGCTCTGGTCCTATACGCACGAACGCCTGCTGGTGACGGCGCGCATGAAGCCGCTGCGCTCGATCGACCGTTTGCGCGGCGACGTGCGCAATGGCGAGACGTTCCGCTCGCCCGCCGAACTGCTGATTCATCTGATGCGCGATCAGGCCGACCTGATGGTGGAAATCGTGCGCCGCACGAGCATCGACGTGGATCGCGCCGAAGATCAGTTCCTCGCCTCGCGCCGCTCGAAAAGCCGCCACGAACTGGCCGCCATGCGCCGTATCCTCGTACGATTGCAGCGCATGCTCGCGCCCGAACCCGGCTCGATCTTCCGTCTGCTCGCGCGTCCGCCGCGCTGGCTGCAATCGCCCGACGTGCAGGATCTGCGCGAGGCGACCGAAGAATTCTCGCTCGTGCTCGGCGACATGGCGGGGCTGGTCGAGCGCATCAAGCTCCTGCAGGAAGAGATCGCCGCGCGTCTCGAAGAGCAGAACAACCGCACGCTCTTCACGCTCACGCTGGTGACCGTGCTCGCCTTGCCGATCAATATCGTCGCGGGTTTTTTCGGCATGAACGTGGGCGGCATTCCGCTCGCCGAGAACCGGCACGGCTTCTGGCTGATGGTGCTGGTGGTGGCGAGCTTCACGGCGCTGCTCGGCTGGTGGGTGTTCCGCCGCCGCGGCGACAGCTAGGCGCGCGTGCCATAACGCGCACGCGCGGACTGGCGGCGAAAATTGAGGCCTTTATTTGAGGCCTTATACTACGCGCTCGAACCGTCGGCCCCGCGCCGTTTTGACCCTTTCCACCCCTCCAGCCTGTGTGCTAACGCTATGGCCGTCCCTCCGCCATCCGTCGAATCCGCGACTGCCCCCGCTGCCTCCAAAAGCGGCGGCGCACGCGTGCGCGGCATGGACGATGGCGCGTTGCCGCCTGCTCATGAAGCCCTTCATGAAGTCGCCCGCGAGGCCCCGCTCGACGCCTTGATGCGCGTGATCGCGCGCCACTTCAACGTGGCTTCCGCCTGCGTGCTGCCGGGCCACATGCGTGACGACGCGCACGCGGGAGCGTGGCTGGGCGAGGGCGTCGATGCACCGTTGCGCGACGCGCTGCTCGAACTGCAGCGCGCCGAACGCCTGGGCGGCGCGCAAACGGGCGCGTTCGCGAGCGAACCGATCGTCGTCAGCGACGTGGCGGGCGATCCGGCCTGGCAGGCCTGTCTGAATCGCGCGAGCGCGCTGCCATTTCGCTTCGTCGCCGCCTGGCCGCTGGCGGGCGCGAACGGCGACTCGCCCGGCACGCTCTACCTGATCGATCACGCGCCGCGCGAGCTGAACGCCGCCGAGCGCGCGAGCCTCGACGATTTCGCGCGCGTGATCGCCACGCTCGCGGTGCAGGCGCCGCCGGCGCACGACGAAGTCGAAGCGTTGCGTGCGCGCGAGCGTCTGCTGGCGCTGGCGATCGCGGGCAGCGGCACGGGCATCTGGGATCGCGACGTCGTCACGGGCGAGATCCGCTATTCCACCGGCTGGAAAGCGATGCTCGGCTACGAGGACGACGAAGTGACGAGCCGCGTAGAAGACAGCCTCCTGCGCCTGCATCCCGACGACCGCGATTACGTGAAAGCGACCATGCAGGCGCACTTCGAAGGCCGCACCGCGCACTACGAAGTCGAGCACCGCATCCGCTGTAAAGACGGCAGCTACAAGTGGATCTGCAGCCGCGGCAAGGTGACGGCGCGCGACGCGGACGGGCGCGCGCTGCGCATGATCGGCACCACGACCGATATCACCTCGATGCGCGAAATGGCCGAGCGTCTGCGCGAGTCGGTGAATCTCGTCACCAATCTGACGAATGAAGTGCCGGGCCTCGTGTTCCAGTGCCATCAGGCGCGCGACGGCCATGTGTCGTTTCCGTATGCGAGTGCGGGGATCGCGGAGATTTACGAACTGACGCCCGCGCAGGTCGCGGCCGACGCGAGCGGCATCGAGGCGCTCGTGCATCCCGAGGATCTGGATGCGTATCGCGCGTCGTTCGCGGCGTCGGCGGCCGTGCTCGCGCCGTGGCACCTCGAATATCGCGTGTGTCTGCCGCAGCAGGGCTTGCGCTGGCGTCAGGGCGATGCGAAGCCGCGCCGTCTCGCCGATGGCGCGACCGTGTGGCACGGCTTTATCACCGACGTCACCGAGCGCAAGCGCATCGAAGCCGAGTTGCAGGAGTTCGCGACCACCGACGGCCTCACGCGGCTCGCGAACCGGCGTCATTTCATGGCGCGCGTGGAAGCGAAGCTCGCGCTGCTGCGCCGCGTGGCGAGCGCGGCCGGCGTGACGGGCATGGTCGGCATGAAGGGACTCGGCGGCATCGGCAACGTGGCGGCGGTCATGATGTGCGACCTCGATCATTTCAAGTCGATCAACGACCGCTTCGGCCACGCGGTCGGCGACGACGCGCTGCGCCACTTCGCCGAAATCCTGCGCACGCATCTGCGCGCGGGCGACGTGGCGGGCCGCATCGGCGGCGAGGAGTTCGCCATTCTGCTCGACGGCGCCGACGTGGAAGGCGCGTGCCGCGTGGCGCGCCGCATTCAGGACCGCATCGCCGTCGACCCGCTGCTCAGCGTCGCCGGGCCGGTCACGCTCGCCGTGAGCATCGGCATCACGCAGATGAGCGCCGACGACAGCGCCGCCGAAGCCGCGCTCTCGCGCAGCGACGTGGCGCTCTATCGCGCCAAGAAGGGCGGCCGCAACCGCATCGAGTGCGCCTGAGCGCGCGGTTTTCGGGCATCGCCGTGAACATGCGCGTCTCCCGGCTGCGGAGCAGTGTGCGCTCCTCATTCTGTCCCTTGGTGTAACGTTCCGGCAAGGCTCACGCCATTTCGCGCGCGCGTCGCGACGGAGAAACCTGTGCCGTTTCAGTCACCCCGTTCTTCCGATGCACCCGGCATGCTCGCGCGGCTCGCGAACCTGGCCGCGCGCGGGCTGGTGATCGCGCTCGCCGCCGGCGTGCCGCTCGTGCTCTGCGTGCTGCTGACGCGCTACGAAGCCGTGCGCATCGGGCGCAGCGAGGCCGCGCTGGCCTCGAACTTCGTCGTCAATCAGGTGATGGCGATCGTCGAGCAGGCGCGCGACGCCGCGCGCTCGGTCGCGCCGCATGCGGGCGCGCCGTGCGAGACGCTGTCGCGCGAACTCTCGCTCGCCGCCGCGACGCAGCCCTATGTGCGCACGCTCAATATTCTCGACAGCGATCACGTCGCCTGCTCGTCGGCGACCGGCAATCAGTCGATCGCGGTCGAGACCTTCCTCAACGGCAACGTGCGCACGCCGCGCGGCGACTGGCTGATGATCGTCCCGGGCACGCCGCTTGTCGCGAACCGGCCCGCGCTGCTGGTGGCCGTGCGCGCCATCGGCGGCCGCAACGTGGTCGCGGCGGTGGACTCGCAGTATCTGCTCGATCTGCTGCACGCTGCCGCGCCGCATAACGAGTTCCGGCAGGCGACGCTGCGCGTGGGCACCGGGCCCGCGCTGCACGAAATTCCCGCTGGCGGCGACCCCGCGCGCGACGAGGCGGGCGGCGACAGCCCGATGGAATCCGCGCCGCTGCTCGCCGACGTGCGCCGCACGCTCGACGGCAGCGTGATCGAACTGCGTCTGCAAGGCTTGCCCGAACGGCTGAACGCCACATGGCGTGTGCTGTTGTTTCGCTATCTGCCGTGGACGGCGCTGCTCGCCGCGCTGCTGGTCTGGCTCGTGTATCGCGTGCAGCAAAGCCGCCGGTCGCGCCGCGAGCAACTGCTGCGCGCGATCCGCGCGGGCGAATTTCATGTCGAATATCAGCCGCTGTTCGGCGTGGCGAGCGGGCGCTGCGAGGGCGCGGAAGCGCTGCTGCGCTGGGTGCGGCCCGGCATCGGCACGGTGCGTCCGGACGAGTTCATTCAGGCTGCCGAAGAAGAGCACGTGATCGTGCCGCTCACGCAGCATCTGCTCACGCTGATTGCCCAGGACGTCATGAAATGGGCGACGTTGCCGGGTTTTCACCTCGGCATCAACTTCGCGCCCGAACATCTGTCGAGCGAGGCGCTGCTGCCCGACGTGCGCAACTTCACGCGCAGCATTGGCGGACGCGGCATCGAGGTGGTGCTGGAAATCACCGAACGTTCGCTGGTGCGCAATACCGACGTGGCGCAGCGCAATCTCGTGGCGCTGCGCCGCGACGGCGTGCGCGTGGCCATCGACGACTTCGGAACGGGCTTTTGCTCACTCTCGTATCTGGAGAAATTTCCGTTCGATATCCTGAAGATCGATCGCGGCTTCGTGCTGACCATCGATGCGCAGGAGCGCAGCGCCGTGGTGCTCGACAGCATCATCGGTCTCGCGCACAGTCTCGATGCGAAACTCGTGGCGGAAGGCGTGGCTTCGCAGGCGCAATTCGATTATCTGTGCGCGCGCGGCACGAACTGGATTCAGGGCTTCTTCTACGCGAAGCCGATGCCCGCCGACGATTTCGGGCGCTGGTATCGCGGGCCGGGCATGGCGCCGTTTCCCGCCCCGGTTGTGGCGGCAGCGCGCGAAGCAACGTAATCCGGCGACCTCAGCGGCTTTCGATCGATGCAAAAAAACGGGCGGCCCTGATCGGCCGCCCGTTTGTCTTCAAGCCTCAGCGCAAGAATCAGTGCGGCGAAGTCCAGCCCTTGTAGCTGCCGACGTTGTCGCGCGTGATGAGCGCGGGCGTCATCTGGATCATCGGATTGGCGGGCTTCTTGCCGTTCATGATGTCGTAGCCGACCTGCACGGCGGTTTGCGCCATTTTCCACGGGTCCTGGCTCGCGGACGCCTGCACGAGCGTGTCGCCCTTGAGCGCGGCTTCGATGTCGGGCGCGCCGTCCACCGAGGTGATCACGATATTGCTGCGGTGCAGTTGCTTGGCGGCCAGGTCGCTGCCGATCGCCTGCGGATCGTTGATGGTGAATACGCCGTCGAGCTTCGGAAAGCGCGTGAGGTAGCCCTGCATCGTGTTCATGCCGCCTTCGCGCGAGCCTTTGCCGTCCTGATCGTCGGAGAGAATCTTGATGCCCGGCGACTTCGCGAGCACCTGCTTGCAGCCGTTCACGCGGTCGATCACCGCCGAGACCTGCGGGCCGTTTTCGATAATGACGTTGCCCTTGCCGTTGATCTTCTTCGCGAGGTATTCGCAGGAGATCGCGCCGGCCTTCACGTTGTCGGTCTGCACGGTGGCGTCGGCGCCCGCGGCGCTCACGTCCACGGCCAGCACCACGATGCCGGCCGCGCGCGCCTTGCGCACGGCGGGCTCGATGGCTTTCGGATCGGAGGCGTTCAGCAGGATCATGTCGACATGCGCCGAGATGAAGTTGTCGATCTGCGTGAACTGCTTGTTCAGATCGTAGTCGGCGGACACGGCCGTGACCTTCGCGTTCGGATTGATCTGTTTGGCCTTCGCTTCCGCGCCTTGCACGATGGTCACGAAGTACGGATTGCCCAGCGAACCCACGGTGATGCCGATCGACTTCAACTGCTTGTCGGCGGCGTGCGCGCCCTGCAGGGCGCAGCCCAGGGCGAGGGCGGCAACGGTGCGAACGGCGACGGCAACGGCGGTTTTCTTTTTCAGCATGATGTCTCCTGAGGGTGCCTTCGAGTTATGTCGTGTGTCGTGTTGGTGTGATGTATCAACGTGCTGTGTCAATGTGATGCGTGCTGCAAGGGAAAGCGAGGAATCAGGTGCGGGCCGAACCGCGCTGGCGATAGCGGTCGAGCGCCACGGCGCCGACGATCACGAGGCCCTTGATGATGTATTGCCAGATGTCCGAGACGCCGAGCAGCACGAGGCCGTTCGACAGCACCGCGATGATGAGCGCGCCGATCAGCGTGCCGACGATCGAGCCCACGCCGCCCACGAAGCTCGTGCCGCCGAGAATCACCGCGGCGATGGCGTCGAGTTCGTACGACTGGCCGAGTTGCAGGCCGTTGGCAGCGTAGAGGCGCGCCGCCGACATCACCGCGCCGAGCCCGGCGAGCAGGCCCGAGGCCGCGTAGACGAACATCTCGATCGCCCACACCTTGATGCCCGAGAGACGCGCCGCTTCCGGGTTGCCGCCCACCGAATAGATATGCAGGCCGAGCACCGTGCGGCGCAGCACGAACCACGACGCGGCCACCACGACGAGCGCGATGATCACGAGCCAGGGCACGCCGAACACCGTGCCGTTGCCGATGAAGGCGAACGAGAGCTGCGGATTGAAGATGGTGGTGTCGTGGCCCATCAGACGCGCCACGCCGCGCACGGCCGTGAGCGAGCCGAGCGTGACGATGAAGGGCGGCAGGCGCAGCAGCGAAATCAGCGCGCCGTTGATGAGACCGAAGCCGAGACCCACGCCGAGCGCGGCCGGAATACCCAGCCAGCCCCAGCCGACGATGGTCGAGCCGAGCATCGCGGCCACGGCGGACGCGGCCAGAATCGAGCCCACCGAAAGATCGATGCCGCCCGTGAGAATCACGAAGGTCATGCCGGCCGCGAGCACGATGTTGATCGACGCCTGCTGCGTGACGATCGACAGATTTTCGAGCGAGAAAAAGCCGTCGGTGAGCAGGCCGAAGCCGATGCACAGCAGCACCAGCACGGGCAGCATGCCCGCCGTGCGCATGATCGACTTCATGCGCGCGCGATGGCCGTCGACGGTCTGGCCGCGCGTGGATTGCGCGCCCTGGGCAGGCGTGGCCTCGGCCGCATGGCGGGGAAGAATGCTTTTCATGATGTCGTGCTCCTCAATATCTCTTTTGACGGGGCGATGCGCGTCGGGCGCGGCGCTTACGCGGCTTCGTCCAGCGCGCCCTGCGAGCCGGTGGCGAGTTCGATGATGGCTTCCTGGCCGATGGGTCTGCCGGTGTAGCCGCCCAGTTCTCCGGCGAACAGGCCTTCGCGCATGACGAGCACGCGATCGGCCACGCCGATGATTTCGGGCAGCTCGCTCGAAATCACGATGATGCCCACGCCGGTTTTGGCGAGGTCGTTGATGATGCGGTAGATCTCCGACTTCGCGCCGATGTCCACGCCGCGCGTCGGTTCATCGAGGATCAGCACGCGCGGTTTCGTTTCGAGCAGACGTGACAGCAGCACCTTCTGCTGATTGCCGCCCGAGAGCGCGCCCACGTTCACGCGCGGGCTCGGCACGCGTATCGTCAGCGCGCGGATCGACTCCTTCGCGCGCGCCGAGCCGCGCGCGAGATCGAGCACGCCGAAGCGCGCGTCGCGGCCCGCCACGGACACGTTGATGTTGTCGCGCACGCTCATGTCGAGAAAGAGGCCTTGATGCTTGCGGTCTTCGGTCAGATAGACGAGGCCCGCGTTGATCGCGTCGCGCGGCGTGTGGACGTGCAGCGTTTTGCCGTCGATCGAGATCTCGCCGCGCACGCGCGGTTCCGCGCCGAAGATCAGGCGCGCGAGTTCCGTGCGGCCCGCGCCCACGAGCCCCGCAATGCCGAGCACTTCGCCCGCATGCAGATCGAGGCTGCAACCGCGCACGCGCTTGTCGTCGGCGACGTCGCGCACGGTGAGCACGACCTTGCCCGGATCGTAGGGCGCGTGCGCCTTTTTGTAGAAGCCCGAAATATCGCGGCCCACCATCATGCTGACGAGGCTTTCGGCGCTCAGCGCGTCGCGCATCAGCGTGCCGACGTAGCTGCCGTCGCGGAGCACCGAAACACGATCGGACAGCTCGTAGATTTCGGCCATGCGATGGCTGATGTAGATGATCGCGAGACCGTCTTCGCGCAGTTGCAGGATCAGCTTGAAGAGGCGTTCGGTTTCGCGCGAGGAGAGCGGCGTGGTGGGCTCGTCCATCACGATGATGCGCGCTTCGGTATGCACGGCGCGCGCGATTTCCACGAGCTGGCGTTCGGCGATCGAGAGCGAGCCGACCAGCGTGGTCGGGCCGAAGGTGGCGCCGAGGCGTTGCAGCACGTCTTCGCAGCCGCGCTCCATCGCCGCGCGATCGACCATGCCGAAGCGCGAGTTGCCGCGCCGCAATTCGCGGCCCGCGTAGATATTTTCGGCCACCGACAGATTCGGCGCGAGGCTCAGTTCCTGATAGATCACGGCCACGCCGAGTTCGCGCGCGGCGAGCGGCCCGTCGATCGTCACCGGCTTGCCTTCGATGAGAATCTCGCCGCCGGGATCGGCCTGATACGCGCCCGAGAGAATCTTCATGAGCGTGGACTTGCCCGCGCCGTTCTCGCCCATCAGCGAATGCACTTCGCCGGGCCAGACCGAGAGGCGCACGTTGTCGAGCGCGCGCACACCGGGAAAGGTCTTGCTGATGCCCCGCATTTCCAGCAGCGGCGGCGTCGTCTCAGAGCTCGACATGGCTCTCCTCCTGCGCTTGTACGTTGGTTTGTGCGCCGGCGCCCATCAGGATGCCCGCACGCGGCGAAAAGTTGAAGAACATCGGCAGCGTGGCCGCGCCGAGCGCGCCCGCGTCGGGGCCGAAGGTGCCGCGCACCAGCGCGGGCGTGCCGCGCGCCTCGGGGGCGGTGGCGGCCACGGCCACGCGCAGGCGCTGCATGAGCGTGTCGATGAGGCCCGCGTCCACGTCGGCGTCGAGCACCACGGCGGGCACGTCGAGCACGCAGAGCGCGGCGCGCAGCGCGGGCGCGAGCGCGTCGATGCAATCGTCGAGCCATTCCTCGACCGCCGGATGCCGGCGCGCGATGCAGGCTTCGAGATCGGCGCGGCTGTCGACGGTCTCGCCGCAATATTGCAGATGGCGGCGCAGCGCGATCAGCGACGCGCGCGAGAGCAGGATGTCCCATTTGCCGTCGGGCTTGTGCGCCGAAGGCAGGTTGCCGGGCGGCACCGGCATCACCGCGAAATCGCCCGCGTTGCCGGTCAGGCCGCGCACGCAATCGCCGTCGATGGCGACGCCGCCGCCGATCGCCGGGCCGAGAAACAGATAGAGGAAATCGTCGCGCTGACGTCCGCAACCGTAGAAGATTTCGGCGATGGCGGCGGCGTTGCCGTCGTTTTCGCTGAACACGGGCAGGCCGGTCGCACGGCCCAGTTCAGCGGCGAAATCGACGTCGCTCCAGACGCTGAAGGTATCGGCGGGCAGGCCCAGTTCGCGCAGCCAGCTGCCGAGGTTGTACGGCTGCGCCACGCCGATGCCCGCGAGGCGGCGGCGCTCGTCCTTGTCGAGCAGTCCCGACAGTTCGCCGATGTCGCGCTGCACGATTTCCTGCGCGAGCGCGGGTTGCGGCAGCAGCATGTCATGCGAGCGGCGGCCGATCATCCGGCCCGCGAAATCGACGAGCACGGTTTCGATGTTGGTCCGGTCCAGACGCACGCCGATGGCGAATGCGCCGCGCGGCGACAGGCGCAGCAGCGAGGCGGGCTGGCCGCGTCCGCCGTCGAGGCGACGGCCGCTCATTTCGATCAGACCATTGTCGATCAGCGACGTGATGATGCTGCCCACCGCCGTGCTGGTGAGGTTCGCGAGGCGCGCGAGGTCGGCCTTCGACGCCTCGCCGGCGCGCCGCAGCGCTTGCAGCAGCAGACGCTCGTTGAAGCGGCGGACATTGGCCGAATTGCTGCCTTGACCGACATGCGGACTTCTCACGCGTCTCCTCCGTAGCTCTCGATGCGTGTCGACCGGACGGTGTGCGGCGTTCGTCGGCGACTAAATAAATCAAGTTGATTTATTTAATGCCGGATTTTGCCCCGTGTCAGCCTGGGGAAATCCCGGCGCGGGGTGGGCATGGGGCTTGTCATGGGCTCGGCGCAACGCCGACGCAGGCCGGCGGCGGTTCGCGTGCGCCTGGTCGAAACCGATTATCCGTCCGCTGTCATCTTCGTGCGCCGGGCGCGTTGCGATGCAGGGTGATTGAAAAGAAAGGGAGACGATCGCATGCGCCGGTTTTCATGCGCGACCAGCGACGCGATGAATAAAGGATGCCCCGCACATCGACCGATTGAGCCGGACGCGATTCCGCGCTAGATTGCGTCGTTGCCGCGAAATCGACGTTGCAGCGAACGCGTCGTCGTCGAAATAAATCCGCCAGGGAAACGCCTATGCACAAGCACATCTTCGTCAATCTGGGCGTGCGCGACTTGAAGCGCTCGATGGACTTTTTCGCTCAGGTCGGCTTTACGTTCGAGCCGAAATTCACCAACGAGCAGGCCGCCTGCATGGTCATTGGCGAAAACATCTTCGCCATGCTGCTGACGCCCGACTTCATGCGCGGCTTCACCGACAAACCGCTCGTCGACGCGCGCGAGCAGACCGAAGTGCTGGTCTGTGTCTCATGCGAGTCGCGCGAGGAGGTCAATGCGCTCACGGAGAAAGCGCTCGCGGCGGGCGGCACGTCGAAGCGTCCGCCCACGGACTACGGCGACGCGATGTACGGCCGCAGCTTCGAAGACCTCGACGGCCACATCTGGGAGTTGATGTGGATGTCGCCCGAGATGGTGGAGAAGGGCGCGCACGGCGCGTGACCGGCGGCGGATAAAGCGCGCCGCAGGCGGGTTCAGACCAGCTCGACCCGCTTGATTTCCTTCACGATCACGAGGTAGCTGATCACGGTGATCACGGCGTTCACGCCGACGAAGGCCAGCGCGCCGTCGAACGAGCCGGTTTTCGCCACGAGGTAGCCGATCACGATCGGCGTGACGATGCCGGCCACGTTGCCGAACATGTTGAAGATCGAGCCCGAGAGGCCGATGGCTTCCTTCGGCGCGGTATCGGCGACCACGGCCCAGCCGAGCGCGCCGATGCCCTTGCCGAAAAACGCGAGCGACATCAGCAGCACCACGAGCCAGTCGCTCTGCACATAATTGCAGCCGACGATGCACGCCGACAGCGCCATGCCGCCCACGATCGGCGCCTTGCGCGCCAGCGTGAGCGAACAGCCCGCGCGAATCAGCGAGTCGGAAATCACGCCGCCCAGCACCCCGCCGAGAAAGCCGCAGACCGCCGGCAGCGACGCCACGAGGCCCGCTTGCAGGATCGTCATGCCGCGCGCCTGCACGAGGTAGATCGGGAACCACGTCAGGAAAAAGTAGGTGATGACGTTGATGCAGTACTGCGCGAGATACACGCCCAGCAGCATGCGGTTCGACAGCAACTGACGCATGATGCGCCAGCCGTTGCCCGCCGCCGGCGTCTGCCCCGCTTGACCGGCTTGACCGGCTTGACCGGCTTGACCGGCATGACCCGCAGCGCGCGACTTGCGCAGATGGCCGTTCACGAGGCCGCCGCCTTGTTCGATGTACTCCAGCTCCTGCGGATTCACGCCCGGATGGTTCGCCGGATTCTTCATGACCTTGAGCCAGACGAAGGCGAGCAGCAGCCCGGCCACGCCCATCATCAGATAGACGTGGTGCCAGCCATAGGCGTGCGTGACCCACGCCATCAGCGGCGTGAAGACGACGGCCGCGAAATACTGCGCCGAATTGAAGATTGCCGACGCCGTGCCGCGTTCCTGGGTGGGGAACCAGCTCGCCACCACTTTCGCGTTGGCCGGGAACGCGGGCGCTTCCGCCGCGCCCATCACGAAACGCAGCGCGAACAGCGCCGCGACGGCCGCCGCCGTACTGCCGAGCACGCCGATCGCGCTTTGCAGCAGCGTGAACAGCGACCACAGGAAGATGCTGGTGGCGTAGACGCGGCGCGCGCCGAAGCGGTCGAGAATCCAGCCCGCGGGCAGTTGCGAGAGCACGTAGGCCCAGCTGAACGCCGAGAAGATGTAGCCCATGCGGATGGCGTCGAAGCCGAACTCCGCGCGCATCGCCGAACCGGTGACCGAGAGCGTCGCGCGATCCGCGTAGTTGAGGGTGGTGATGACGAAGATCAGCGCAAGGATGACGTAGCGGACTTTCGTGCGGCTCGCGGCATCGGCTGCGCTGGCGGCCGGGTTGGCGGTACGGCTCAACGGCATGGGTTCACCTTGGTTCGTGCGCGGGGGAACGGGCGAGCGTCTCCGCGTAATGTCTCCGAGCGGCGCGAGTTGTCAGACATCGAGCCGACTTGTCAGAAGGCATCCTACAATGTCTTACGGCGGCGGAGCAATCGTCTCGGCGCATGTTTCGGCTGAATTCAGGGTAAACGTGGTATTGAGCGGGGCGCGCGCTTGTGGAATTGTTCGCCAAGTTGTTCGACAACATGACGGGCGCCGCGGTGATGATGTTAACAGTGGCGCCCCCGACTACAACAGCCCGGGGAGGCGAATTTGAACAGGAAGAAAATGGCGCAGGCAGTGATGGGCGCGGTGCTGGGCGTCGCGGGCGCGGTGGCGGCGCACGCGGCGACCTTTGTTTATGTGTCGAATGCGGATAGCCAGAACATCTCGGTGTTTCGCGTCGACGAAAGCGCGGGCACGCTCGCCGCCGTCGAGACGGTGCCGGTCGGCGGCACGGTCATGCCGATGACGCTGTCGCCCGATCATCGCCGTCTGTACGCCGGTCTGCGCTCGCAGCCGTATCGCGTGGTGAGCTTCGCGATCAATCCGCTCGACGGGCGGCTCGCCGAACTCGGCCGCGCGCCGCTCGCCGAAAGCATGGCCTATCTCTCGACCGACGCGACCGGCCGCTATCTGCTGTCGGCCTCGTATGGCGGCAACCAGCTTGCGGTGAACCGCATCGGCGAGAACGGCGTGGCGGGCGAGGTGCAGCAGACGATCAAGACCGGGCCGATGGCGCACGCGATCCGCACGTCGGCGGACAACCGTTACGCGTTTGCGTCCGTGCTCGGTTCCGACGCGTGGCTGCGCCTGCGTTTCGACGCCACGACCGGTCAATTGACCGAGGACGCCGCGCCCGCGTATGCGCTGCCCGAGAAGTCGGGGCCGCGCCATTTCGTGTTTTCGTCGGACAGCCGCTTCGTCTATCTGATCGACGAACTCGACGGCAAACTGCACGTGCTCGCGTTCGACCGCGCGCACGATACGGTCAAGCCGATCCAGACCGTCTCGATCCTGCCCGCCGATTTTCATGGCGACAAGCCGTGGGGCGCGGATCTGCACCTGACGCCCGACGGGCAATTTCTCTACACGTCGGAGCGCACGTCGAGCACGCTGGGCGCCTATCGCGTCGATCGCGCGACCGGCAAGCTCGCGCGCATCGGCACCTATGCCACGCAGAAGCAGCCGCGCGGCTTCAATATCGATCCGTCGGGGCGCTGGCTGTTCGCGGTCGGCCAGTTGTCGACGCAGATGAGCGTGTATCGCATCGATGCGAAAACGGGCGCGCTCGAAGAAACGGGGCAGGTGCCCGTGGGCAAGGGCGCGAACTGGGTGGAAGTGGTGCGTTACACCGGGTCGAACGAGTAACGCCGGTTCGGCACGGCGCGTCCGCGTGGGTTCTCACGCACGCGGACGCGCGGGTTCGCCTTTAACGCAGCGAACAGTTGAGCCAGTGATGGATGCGCTCGCCGTCGAGACGCGAGCCATCGGCGCTCGCGCTGCCGAGCATCGTGACGATCACCGGGCGGCGGCCGTGCACCATCATGCGCATGACCATGTTGTGGCCCGACTCGTTGATGAAGCCGGTTTTCTGCAAGCTCGCCTGCACGCGGTTGTAGCGCACGAGGCGGTTGCTGTTCACATATTGAAGCTGCCCGCGTCCCGTGGGCACGCGTTCCTGATGATCGGTGGAATAGCGGCGGATCAGCGGATAGCCGTTGGCCGCGCGCACGAGCCGCGCGAGTTCGCGCGCCGTCGAGACGTTCTGCGGCGAGAGTCCCGTGGCGTTGACGAAGTGCGTGTGCGGCATGCCGAGGCTCGCGGCCTTCGCGTTCATTGCGTCGACGAAGGCGGGCTGGCCGCCCGGATAGTCGCGCGACAGCGCCGACGCCGCGCGGTTCTCCGACGACATCAGCGCGATATGCAGCATGTTCGCGCGCGTGAGGCTCGACCCGACGGTAAGTCGCGAATGCGTGAACTTGAGCGTGTCGAGATCGGCGTCGGTCACGTCGATGCGGCGCGCGAGCGGCGCGTGATTCTGGTCGAGCCAGACCACGGCCGTCATCAGCTTCGACACCGAGGCGATGGGCACGACGGCGTCGGCGTTACGCGCGAACAGCGGCGTGTGCGTCTGTTCGTCGACGATGAACACCGAGCGCGAGAAAAGCCGCTTGCGTGAAGCCGGCGTGTAGCCGCAGCGCGCGAGCAGATGCGGACCCTCGGTGGCCGATGCGGTGGTCGACACGCTCGTTTGCGGCGCGACGTACGGAATGATTGTCGGCGCGAAATTCGGCGACTCGGCTTGCGCGGTCGTGACGGGCGGTTTCGCGTGGTGACGTTTGGCCGGCGCTTTCACGTGGGCTTTCGGATGCGCCTTAACGTGCGGCTTCGCGTGCACCTTCGCATGCGGCTTGACGTGCGACTTGCTTTGCGCGATCGAACGGTGAGCGGCATGCCCGTGCGGCAACGGCTTCGTTTTCGCGCGCTTTCCGCGGCGCTTCGCATCAGGCGTTTTCGCCGCGGCGAGCGCGGGCACGGTGCGCTGCGCCGAACGCGGCTTGCGGGTGATTTTCTTCTTCTTGGCGGCCGCGTGGACATGCGGATCGGCGCGATGCCGAGGCGTCGTTGCGGCGAAACTCGCCGTGGCCGTCAGGCCGGCGAGCAGGAGGGCGGAAACGAGGAGCGGAAGTCGAGAAAGGGAAATCACCGGCAGAAGAAGTTGAGGCGGGTAGTTCGAAAGAGGGCGAAGAGGCGCGATGAAGCACCGGGAAACGGCTGGATAGCAGCAGCGCGATGCGAGGCGTATCGCCGCGCGCGAGACTCAATGGTACAGGTAGAACACCTCGCCGCGCGCATTCTTGCTGTTTTTCCGGCGAAATCGCTGCAAATGGGCGCATGATGCGCCGGAAAATGCGTGATCGGTCACGTTGTTCGCACGCATGTTACCGGTCTCAGGGTTATCGCGAATGGCTGCGTTCGCGCACCGATTTGTATGATGGGCCAGGACATGCCGATGCTCCCGCTCATGCGCTGCGGCTGCGCAGTCGTCGCTGCCGCGTCGAGCGTGACGGGCCACGCAGCCTCATGAACGCCCACACTCCCGCCCCCGCTTCCTTGCCCGTGCATTCGCCCAGCCATTGCGTCGAGGACTTCACTGGCGTCGCCAATCTCGCTAGCATGCTGGATTGCGCCCGCATCCGTTACCGGAGTGTCTAGATGCCTCGCTTCGCCGCGAATCTCACGATGATGTACAACGAGCACGCGTTTCTCGACCGCTTCGCCGCCGCCGCGCACGATGGGTTCGATGCCGTGGAATATCTGTTTCCGTACGACCATCCCGCCGCCGAAGTGAAGGCGCGGCTCGAAGAAAACGGCCTCGCGCAGGCGCTTTTCAACGCGCCGCCCGGCGACTGGGCCGCAGGCGAACGCGGTCTCGCCGCGCTGCCTGGCCGCGAGGACGAATTCCGCCGCGGTATCGACAAGGCGCTCGATTACGCGCGCGTGCTCGGCAATCGCAAGCTGCATGTGATGGCGGGCATCGTCGCTTCCGAAGACACGCGTGCGCAGCAGCGCGAGCTGTATCTGAAGCATCTCGACTACGCGGCGCAGGCCGCGCGCGGCGAAGGCATCACGATTCTGATCGAGCCGATCAACACGCGCGACATGCCGGGCTATCTGCTCAATCGTCAGGACGACGCGCACGCGATCTGTGCCGAAATCGGCGCGGCCAATCTGCAGGTGCAGTTCGATTGCTATCACTGCCAGATCACGGAGGGCGACCTCGCGGTCAAGCTCAAGCGCGATATCGCGCGGATCGGGCATATTCAGGTGGCGGGCGTGCCCGAGCGGCACGAGCCCGATAGCGGGGAAATCAATTATCCGTGGCTCTTTTCGCTCATCGACGAACTGGGCTATACCGGCTGGATCGGTTGCGAGTACTGGCCGCGCGCGAAAGCGTCGGACGGGCTCGGCTGGATCCGGCCTTATATGAAACCGCGATGAAACCGCGATGAAACACGGTGAAAGTGCGATGAAGGCGCGCGCCTGAGGCAGTCGTTCGTGCGTGCGCGGTACGCGGTGCATTCCATCAGGCTTGAACGGAGCGTTCGACTATGAAAGTGCTGATTACCGGCGGTGCAGGATTTCTCGGCCAACGACTCGCAGGCGAACTGCTTGCGCGCGAGTCGTTGAAGATTGGCGGCGTGCAGCAGCGCATCGACGAAATCGTGCTGCTCGACGTGACGCGCGCAGAAGGCCCCGACGATCCGCGCGTGCGCATCGAGGAAGGCGATATTGCGGAGCGCGCCGTGCTGGACCGCGTGATCGACGGCGAGACGGCCGTGATCTTCCACCTCGCCGCGATTCTGAGCGCGGAGGCCGAGGCGGCGTTCGAGCTCGGCATGCGCATCAATTTCGACGCCACGCGCGAATTGCTCGAAGTGTGCCGCGCGCGCGGCCATGCGCCGCGCCTCGTGTTCACGAGTTCGGTGGCGGTCTATGGCGGCGACATTCCCGAAGAGGTGCAGGACGATACCGCGCTCAATCCGCAGTCGTCGTACGGCACGCAGAAAGCGATGGCCGAACTGCTGCTGAGCGATTATTCGCGGCGCGGTTTCGTCGACGGGCGCGTGCTGCGTCTGCCCACGGTCAGCGTGCGGCCGGGCAAGCCGAACGGCGCGGCGTCGTCGTTTGCGAGCGGCATCATTCGCGAGCCGCTCAATCGCGAGATCAGCGTGGTGCCGGTGAGCGGCGCGACGCGCGTGTGGCTGCTGTCGCCGCGTATCGCGATCGAAAACATCGTGGTGGGCGCGGAAATCGACGCGGCGGCGCTCGGTCATACGCGTGTGGTGAATCTGCCGGGCGTGTGCGTGACCGTCGACGAAATGGTCGAAACGCTGAGCCAGTTCGCCGGGCCGAAGGCTGTGGCCCGTATCGAATGGGCGCCGGACGAGACGATCGAGCGCATCGTCAGCAGCTGGCCGTCGAGCTGGAACGTGCGCCACGCCAAAAAGCTGGGCTTCAGCGGCGAGACCACGTTCCGCGCGATCGTGCAGACTTATCTGGAAGACGAGTTGCACATACTGCCCAAACGCGATCACGGGCATCACTAGACGCGCAACGCGATCGAAAGCGCGCGATCAGTCAGGATGACGAATGAACAAGAACGAGTATGAAATCCATGATGCGCGCTTTCGCTGGCTGATTCAGGCGAACGCACCGTTGCAGAAGATCGCGGGCGATTGTCTCTGGAACGAGGGGCCGGTGTATTTTCCGGCCGCCGATCAGCTGCTCTGGAGCGACATTCCGAACAATCGCATGATGCGCTGGGCGCCCGGTGCGGGTGTCGGCGTGTTTCGCGCCAACGCGAATTTCAGCAACGGCAATACGCGCGACAACGAAGGCCGCCTCGTGACCTGCGAGCACGGACGGCGCTGTATTTCGCGCACCGAACACGACGGCAGCGTGGTGGTGCTCGCGTCGCATTATCAGGGCCGCCGTTTCAACTCGCCGAATGACGTGATCGTCGATTCGCGCGGCACGATCTGGTTCAGCGACCCCGACTACGGAATCATGAGCGATTACGAGGGCTTTCGCGCGGAAGGCGAAATCGGCGGCTGTCACGTCTATGCGCTCGAAACCGGCGCGAGCGAGGCGCGGCGTGTGACCGACGATTTCGTCAAGCCCAACGGGCTCGCGTTTTCACCGGACGAATCGCTGCTCTATATCGCCGATTCGGGCGCCTCGCACGTGGAGGGCGGCCCGCGCCATATCCGCGTATTCGATGTGCGCGACGGCGCGTTGTCGAATTCGCGCGTGTTCGTTTCGATTCAGAACGGCGTGCCCGATGGCTTTCGCGTCGACGAGCAGGGCAATGTCTGGACCAGTGCCGAGGACGGCGTGCATTGCTATTCGCCGCAAGGCGAATTGCTCGGCAAGATCCTGCTGCCGGAAGTGGTGTCGAACCTCACGTTCGGCGGGCTCAATCGCAACCGGCTTTTTGTGACGGCGACGTCGTCGGTGTACGCGCTGTTCATGGGCGTGCGCGGCGCGGCGCGCTGAACCTGGCGCGCACGCCTGTAGATCGTGCGTGCCTGCGATCAGGCTGTCGTGGAGATCAGGCCGCCCGTGCTCTGGCCGCTCGCGAGCATCAACTGAACCAGTTCGGCTTGCGCCGTCTGGATCGCGGCTTCGAGCTGGTTGGCCGCGCTGAGCGTCGCATCCTGGCCCGATTTGGCGGAGCCGCCGGTGCTCGTGGATTGCGATGCGCCGGTCGTGCTGTTGTTCGAATCGGCATTCGCGTTGTTGTTCGCATCGCTGGCGTTGGTCGTACTGCTCGTCGCCTGCGCCGAACCGCCATTCTTCGGCAACGAGGCGAGCTGCGATTCGAGCGCCTTGATCAGCGCCTTGAGCTGATCGATGGCCGTCGTGGTGCTGCTTGAACTCGACGATGACGAACCGCCGCCACCGCCGCCTCCACCTCCGCCGCCGCTTTTCGAAGTCGAAGTCGTCGACGTCGTGCTCGACGTGCTGCTCGACGATGATGTGTCGCTCGAAGCGTTCGACGAAGTGGCGCTGTTATTGCCGTTCGACGTATTCGACGTATTCGACGTGTTCGCGCTGGCGCCGCTGGCGGTCGTGGCGATGGCCGAGGTGGCGGAACTGGTGGGCTGAATCTGCATGGAGGCGTGTCCTCGACGTTGAGCGGTGCGGCGAAGCGGTCCGGGCATCGTCCGCAAAACGCGCAGATGAAGCCCCTGTTTGGGATAACGGCAGCGCACGGCCGATTCTTTAGGGGGAGTCGCCCTGGCTCGCCTTACACGGCCTGACGCTGCCCGCCCGTTCAGCGTCGCCCGACGCCCGCCGAATCGCGGCAAACCTGCCGCAATCAGGGCGCAAGCACGGCGCAAACGCATCGCCAACAGGTAAAATCGATTCCGCGCGCCGCCGCGTGCGCATTCACCGTTCGAACGCTCCGAAACGATTCCGCTCCGGCGCCGCCGCCAGATCGACCAGGCATGCAATTACCCGGCTCCACCGTCCCGATCTCACTCGTCCTGGGTTTTCTCGCCGCCGCCCGCGCGCGGCCGGACGTGGTCGAGCGCTATCTGCAGCAGGCCGGCATTCCGGAGGAATTGCTCGACGAACCCGGCGCGCGCGTGACCGAGGAGCAGTTTTCGACGCTCTATCGCATGCTCGCAATCGAACTCGACGATGAAATGCCCGGCATTTTCAGCCGCCCGTTTCGCAGCGGCACGCTCAAGTTCCTCTGCCTGAGCCTGCTCGACGCGCGCAATCTGGAAACGGCGCTGCACCGCTTCGGCCAGTTCTTCCATATCGTGCTCGACGATTTCCGCGTCGAGTCGCGCCGCAGCGAACTCGTCGCGCAGGTCGAACTGCGTCCGCATCCTGCGTTCGGACCGATTGGCCCGCTCGGCCAGGAACTGATGCTCAAGCTCGCGCATGGCGTGTCGTCCTGGCTCATCGGCCAGAAAATCCCGCTGCTGCAAGTGGAACTCGCATGTGCGCGCCAACCGCACGCCGCCGATCATCGCTACTTCTTTTCGGGGCCGGTGCGCTTCGGTTGCGAAGCGCCGCTGCTGCGTTTCAGCGCGGCGTATCTCGACATGCCGATTCGTCAGAGCAAGCGCAATCTGCGTCAATTTCTCGCGCGCTCGCCGGGCGACTGGATCTTTGAATCGTTCAGCGAGCAACTGGTCAGCCATCAGGTGCGTCAGTATCTCGCCAGCACGCTGCCGGATCTGCCGACGATCGAGGCGGCGTCCGAGCATCTGCATTGCTCGGTGCGGACCTTGTGCCGCCGCCTCGCCGCCGAAGACACCGCGTTTCAGGCGCTCAAGGACGAATTGCGGCGCGATATCGCAATCCAGCGTCTGACCGACACGCAGGACACCATTGCGGCCATCGGCGCCGATATCGGTTTCGACGACCCGAGCGCGTTCCATCGCGCGTTTCGCCACTGGACCGGCAGCACGCCGGGCACCTATCGCGGGCGCGCCTGAGCCCCGATTTCACACGAATATTGCTTCGGGTTGACCCTGGGTGCCTTGCCGCGCATGGTGCGCTGCGTCACGCCGTGGCCAGATTTGTCACTAGATGGGCCGGATCGGACAGTCCCCGCCCGCGCCTTTGAGGCTACGATTTGATGAACATGACCGGCCGCGCCGGGCATTGCGCCCAGCCGTCACGGTCTTTCTCATTCAACGTGTGATCGAAAGGTTTGCCATGAGCTTTAACGCCCCCGTCAAGGACATGCTGTTCGTGCTGAAAGAGCTCGCCGGCATCGACACTATCGCCGAACTGCCGGGCTACGAAGAGGCCGGTTTCGACACTGCGCAGGCCGTGCTCGAAGAGGCCGCGAAGCTGTGCGCGGAAGTGCTCGCGCCGCTGAATGTCGAAGGCGACCGCAATCCCAGCAGCTGGCACGACGGCGAAGTGACCGCCACGCCCGGTTTCAAGGATGCGTTCCGCCAGTTTGCCGAGGGCGGTTGGCAAGGTTTGCAACATCCGTCCGAATACGGCGGCCAGGGCTTGCCCAAGCTGATCGGCACGCCGTGCAACGAAATGCTCAACGCGGCGAACCTGTCGTTCGCGCTGTGCCCGCTGCTGACCGACGGCGCGATCGAAGCGCTGCTTACGGCGGGCAGCGAGGACCAGAAGCAGCGCTATGTGCCGAAGCTCATCTCGGGCGAGTGGACCGGCACGATGAACCTCACCGAGCCGCAGGCGGGATCCGACCTCGCGCTGGTGCGCTCGCGCGCCGAGCCGCAGTCGGACGGCTCGTACAAGGTCTTCGGCACGAAGATCTTCATCACGTGGGGCGAGCACGACATGGCCGAGAACCTCATGCATCTCGTGCTGGCGCGCGTGCCGAACGCGCCCGAGGGCGTGAAGGGTATTTCGCTGTTCATCGTGCCGAAGTTCCTCGTCAATGAAGACGGTTCGCTCGGCGCGCGCAACGACGTGCACTGCGTGTCGATCGAGCACAAGCTGGGCATCAAGGCGAGCCCCACGGCGGTGCTGCAATACGGCGACAACGGCGGCGCGACCGGCTATCTGGTCGGCGAGGAAAATCGCGGCCTCGAATACATGTTCGTGATGATGAATGCGGCGCGCTTCGGCGTGGGCACGCAGGGCATCGCGATTGCCGAGCGCGCGTATCAGCAGGCGCTCGCGTATGCGAAGGACCGCGTGCAGAGCCGCCCCGTCGACGGTTCGGCGAAAGAATCCGTCACGATCATTCATCACCCGGACGTGCGCCGCATGCTGGCCACGATGCGCTCGCTCACCGAAGGCGCACGCTCGCTCGCGTACGTGGCGGCGGCGCATTGCGACATCGCCCATCGTCACGCCGACGAAGCGGTGCGCGCGCGTCACCAGGCCATTTACGAATTCCTCGTGCCGATCGTGAAGGGCTGGAGCACCGAAATGGCCAACGACGTCACGAGTCTCGGCGTGCAGGTGCATGGCGGTATGGGCTTCATCGAAGAGACGGGCGCGGCGCAGCATTATCGCGACGCGCGTATTCTCGCGATTTACGAAGGCACCACGGCGATCCAGGCGAACGACCTGATCGGTCGCAAGACGACGCGCGACGGCGGTGCGGTGGCGAAGGCGCTGCTCGACGAGGTCGCGCAGACGGTGGAAGCGCTCGGCAGTGCAAGCGGCGCGGCGGCGGTTTCGATGCGCGCGCAACTTCAGCAGGGTGCGAACGCGCTCGCGCAGGTGGTGGATTTCGTGGTACAGAATGTGAAGCGCGATCCGAACGCCGTGTTCGTGGGCAGCGTGCCGTATCTGAAACTCGCGGGCATCGTGTTGTGCGGCTGGCAACTCGCGCGCGGGCTGCTCGCGGCGCAACGCAAGCATGACGAAGACCCCGCGTTTTACGGTGCGAAGATCGCGATGGCGCACTTCTATGCCGAGCACGTGCTTTCGCAGGCGGGCGGTCTCGCCACGGCGATTGTGGGCGCGCAAGGCGGCGAAGGCGTGCTCGCGCTCGCCGAGGATCAGTTCTGAAACCGGTCGTCGCAAGCGGATGTAATGCGGGCATGATGAAAAAAGAAAACACACGAGACACAGCATGAATGCGAATGAACTGGTCGCCCAATACGGCCCACGCGAGTCGATGGAATACGACGTCGTGGTCGTCGGCGGCGGCCCGGCCGGGCTGTCCGCGGCCATCCGCCTGAAGCAGCTCGCAGCGGAAAAAGGCGTCGAAATCGGCGTATGCGTCCTGGAAAAAGGCTCGGAAATCGGGGCGCATATCCTCTCGGGCGCGGTCATGGATCCGCGCGCAATCGACGAACTCTTTCCCGACTGGAAAGCGCAAGGCGCGCCGCTGAACGTGCCCGTGACCGAGGACAAGTTCCTTTTTCTTTCCGAAACCGGGGCTAAGGCTGTGCCGAACTGGGCGCTGCCGGACAACTTCAAGAATCACGGCAATTACGTCATCAGCCTCGCGAACGTGACGCGCTGGCTGGGTCAGCAGGCCGAGGCGCTGGGCGTCGAGATTTTCCCGGGTTTCCCGGCCGCCGAAGTGCTCTATAACGAGGACGGTTCGGTCAAGGGCGTCGCGACGGGCAACATGGGCATCGGCAAGGATGGCGAGCCCACCGAGAATTTCCAGCTCGGCATGGAACTGCACGCGAAATACACGCTGTTTTGCGAAGGCGCGCGCGGGCATCTGGGCCGTCAACTGAACGAGAAACTCAAGCTGGGCAAGGACGCCGATCCGCAGGTCTACGGCATCGGCATCAAGGAACTGTGGGAAATCGATCCCGCGAAGCATCAGCCGGGTCTCGTGA
>NZ_FNZM01000022.1 GCF_900109265.1 Paraburkholderia tropica | reverse complement strand
CCCGAACTCACCAGCGCAAAGATTATCGTGTCAGGCGGACGCGGTCTGGGCAGCGGCGAAAACTACACGAAGGTACTCGAACCGCTCGCCGACAAACTCAACGCGGCACTCGGCGCATCGCGCGCAGCCGTCGATGCGGGCTACGTGCCGAACGATTATCAGGTCGGTCAAACCGGCAAGATTGTCGCGCCGCAGCTTTACGTCGCCATCGGCATTTCAGGCGCGATTCAACATCTCGCGGGCATGAAAGATTCGAAGGTGATCGTCGCAATCAACAAGGACGAGGAAGCGCCGATTTTCACCGTAGCCGACTACGGTCTCGTCGGCGATCTGTTCACGGCCGTGCCGGAGCTTGCCGATGCACTTTGAGCCCAACACCGCGACGCCCGTCCGCGACGACGCCGCCAAAGCCGCGTTCTCGCCGCAATCGTTCCTGTTCGTGCCGGGCAGCCGCCCCGAGCGTTTCGAACGCGCGCTCGAGAGCGGCGCGGACGCGGTCATCATCGACCTCGAAGATGCAGTCGAGCCCGCCGCGAAGGACGCGGCGCGCGAGAACATCGCGAACTGGGTCTCGCGCCGCCATCCCGTGCTGGTGCGCATCAATGGCCGCGCCACGCCGTGGTTCGAGGCCGATGCGAAACTTGGCGCGCTCGACGGCGTCGCGGGCATCGTGCTGCCGAAAGCCGAACACGGCACCGACGTAAGCGCGACTGTCGCGCTCGCGCGTCGCCGCGTGCCGGTGTTTCCGCTGATCGAAAGCGCGCTCGGCATGTGGAACGCGATGGACGTCGCGCGCGCGCCGTTCGTGAAGCGGCTGATGTTCGGCACGCTCGACTTCATCGCCGAAATGGGCATGCCCGACGACGGCGAGCCGCTCAATCACTATCGCTCGCAACTGGCGCTGATCTCGCGCGTGGCGGGCATCGACGCGCCGGTCGATGGCGTGACGCCCGACATTCAGGATCTCGCGCGCATCGAAGCCGACGCGCTCAACGGCAAGCGGCTCGGCTTCGGCGCCAAGCTCTGCATTCATCCGAAGCAGATCGACGCCGTGCACCGCTGCTATCGCCCGAGCGAAGCGGAACTCGCGTGGGCCGCACGCGTGGCGCAAGCTGCGCGCGAGGCGCAGGCGGGCGCGATTACCGTCGACGGCAAGATGGTCGACCGCCCCGTGATCCTGCGCGCGCAGCAACTGCTCGCGCTGGCCGCGGCGGTGGCGCAGCAGGGCGCGTGAAATCAGCGCGCGCGGCGTCGGGCGTCGAGCCCGGCGCTTTCTGCCTGACGCTTTTATCCTGATGCAACCGCCGCGCCCCGCGCAGCTTCGCGACGAGTGGCGCGAACACTTCCATCAACTCGGTCGTGCCGGAGCGCCGCTCGGGCTGACCGAATTCCACGTCGATTTTCCCCGCGTTGTGCACGTCGTAGAGATCGGTGATCAGACGCGCGTGCGCGTCGCTGAGTCCGGCGAGCTTTAGCGCGGGCGTCCATGGCTCGCGCGGCAACTCGCGCGCGGCGATGTCGCGTACGCGCGTCTGCCGCATCTCGCCTGGGCGTTGATCGCGGAACTCGAAGCGCTGGCGGAACTCAGCACGCCGCATTTCAAGGCGCTGTTTCGTGCGACGGTCGGCTTGCCGGTGCATCACTACGTGGTGCGGCGGCGGGTGCGAACGCACGGCGTGCCGCGTGCAGCGTACTCACCCGCCCACGAGACCTTCGGCGACGAGCGCGGCGCGAACGTGCGGCCGGCTTGCGACGCGCTGCTGAAACGCCGTGAGCGCGGGCAGATGCGAAAGATCGACGCCGACGTGCGGCGCCCAGTTCGTCACCGTGAACAGATAGGCGTCGGCGGCCGAGAAGTGATTGCCGAGCAGCCAGGCCTGCGGCGTCAGGATCTCTTCGAGCCACGCATAATATTTGCCGAGCGCGGCTTGCCGTTCCGCGCGAACCTCGGCGGGCGTCGCCGGATTGAACAGCGGCGAATAACTCTTGTGCACATCGGAATTGATGAACGCGAGCCACTCCTGCAAGCGGTAGCGCGCCATCGATTCATGGGCCGGCGCGAGTTCGGCTTCGGGCGCACTGTCCGCGAGAAACTGGAGGATGGCGGGGCCTTCGGTCAGGATCGTCCCGTCGTCGAGTTCGAGTGTGGGCACGTTGCCCTTCGGATTGATGCTGAAGAAGTCGACGCCGCTTTGCGTGCGTTTCGTCGCCAGGTCGACTTTTTCGAGTGCGATGGGAATGCCGCATTCGCGCGCGACGATATGGGCGGCAAGCGAGCACGCACCCGGCGAGTAATAGAGCTTCATGTCGGTTCCTGACTGGAGTGAAAACGGTCGCGGGCCACACGGTCCGCGCTACGCATGGTAGCGGCACGGCGCGGCGATGTGGCAAGTGCGCCGATATAATCCGGTTACTCCGCAGTTACCGTTTGACGAGGACGATCGACGATGGGTTTGGCGGTCCGCAAGAACAGGGCACCCGCGCCGCCCGCGTGTCAGGTGACCGACGCGCTGGGTTTTTTGCGCGGCGCATGGGCATTGAACGTGATCTGGCAGTTGCGCGACCAGGCGCGCCGGTTCGGCGAATTGCGCCGCGATTTGCCGGGCATTTCGGCGCGCGTGCTCAGCGTGCGTCTGCGCGAACTGGAGACGCGCGGGCTCGTCGCGAAACACAAGCTCGACAGTTCGCCGCCGTCGGCCGAATACGTGCTGACCGATCTCGGGCGCGAATTGCTGCCGGCCATCGACATCTTCGCGGCCGTGGGGCAGAAGGTGCTGGCGGCGTGGCAAGCGTCGCCAGCGGCTATCGCGTAACCCAGGTAAGCCGCCCGGCTCATTCCTCACCGCCGAGCCGTCGCGCCAGCCCGCTCGTGCGCACGACCCACTTCTCCAGTTCCGCGCCGAGAAACACCACGAGCCCCGCGCCCAGCACCTTGAACCATTCCTGCGGGACGAGCGCCGCCGAGCCGAACAGATGCTGCATGAAGGGCGCGTACGTGAAGGCGATCTGCATCAGCGCGCACGCGCCAATCGCGAGCAGCGCGTAACGGTTGCCGGTGAGCCCCTGCCAGCTCAGCACGGAATGGAAGATCGAGCGGCTGTTGATGAGGTAGAGCATCTCGGACATCACCACCGCATTCACGGCGATCGTGCGTGCGCGCTCGATCCCGGTGCCCGCGCTCAACTCCCAGTAAAACAGGCCGAACGCGCCGATCATCATCAACACCGAGACCATCGCCACGCGCCACATAAAGAAGCCCGAGAGCAACGATTCGCCGGGCGCGCGCGGCTTGCGGCGCATGATACCCGGTTCGGCGCGCTCGAACGCGAGCGCGATGCCGAGCGTGCTCGCCGTCACCATGTTGACCCACAGCACCTGCGCGGGCGTGAGCGGAATGCCCAGACCCGTGAGCGCGCCCGCGAGCACGACGAGCGCTTCGCCGCCGTTGGTCGGCAGCGTGAACAGGATGAACTTCTTGAGGTTGTCGTAGACGGCGCGGCCTTCGCGCACGGCGCGCGCGATGGTGGCGAAGTTGTCGTCGGCGAGCACCATGTCGGCGGCTTCCTTGGCCGCTTCGGTGCCTTTCGCGCCCATCGCCACGCCCACGTCCGCGCGCTTGAGCGCGGGCGCGTCGTTCACGCCGTCGCCGGTCATCGCCACCACCTGGCCGTCCTGCTGCAAGGCTTCGACCAGACGCAGCTTGTGCTCGGGACTCGCGCGCGCGAACACGTCGATATCGAGCGCCACGCGGCGCAGTTCCGCATCGTCCATCAGCGCGACCTCCGCGCCCGTAACGGCCGGCTTGCCCACGCCGATCGCCAGTTGCGCGCCGATCGCGCGCGCGGTTTCCGCGTGATCGCCGGTGATCATCTTCACGCGGATGCCCGCGCGATGGCAGTCGGCCACGGCCTGGATCGCCTCGTCGCGCGGCGGGTCGATGATGCCCGCGAGCGCGAGCAGCGTGAAGCCCTGCGCGACAGCGTCGAAATCGAGCGTGTTGTGCGCGGGCGCGCCGCGCCGGTACGCGAGCGCGAGCACGCGCAAGCCCTGCGCGCCGAGGTCGGTCTGCATGCGCCGCCAGTAGTCGGGATCGATGCGCTCTTCGACGCCGTGCGTGAGTTGCGTCGCGCACATGTCGAAGAGGCGTTCGGGCGCGCCTTTCACGAAGATCCATGCGTGGCCTTCGGCGTCCGTGTTCCAGCTCGCCATGAAGCGATGCTGCGACTCGAACGGAATGCTGTCGCGGCGCGCCCACGGCGTGCCCGCGCGCGCCTGCGGTTCGTGCGCGATGCCCGCCTTCGCGCCGAGCACCAGCAGCGCGCCTTCGGTGGGATCGCCTTCGACGTGCCACAGGCCCGCTTCGTCGCGACGCATCTGCGCGTCGTTGCAGAGCACGCCCGCGCGCACCGCGAGCGCGAGTTCGGGGCAGCGCGCGGGCCATTGCGCGGCGTCGAACGCGTGTTGATCGATCGTGAAGGCGCCTTCGGGCGCGTAGCCCACGCCGCTCACGTCGATCACGTCGCGCGCGCACACTACGCGCTGCACGGTCATCTCGTTGCGCGTGAGCGTGCCGGTCTTGTCGGAGCAGACGACGTTGACTGCGCCGAGCGCTTCCACGGCGGGCAGGCGACGCACGATGGCGTGGTGCCGCGCCATGCGCTGCACGCCGAGCGCGAGGATGATCGTCATGATCGCGGGCAGGCCTTCCGGAATGCCGGAGGCGACCAGCGCGACGACGATCAGGAACATGTCGCTCGCGCTTTCGCCGCGCCACAGCGTGCCGAGCGCGAAGGTGAGCGCGCCCAGCGCGAGGATCACGACGGCGAGCACGCGGCCGAAGCGGTCGATCTGGCGCAGCAGCGGCGTGGCCATCGTATCGACATCGGCGAGCATGCGGTTGATGTGGCCGATCTCGGTGTCCGCGCCCGTGGCCACGACCACGCCGCGCGCCTGGCCGTACACCACCAGCGTACCCGAATATGCCATGCCCCAGCGGTCGCCGAGCGGCGCGGCGGCGTCGACGCTCGCGGTCTGTTTATCGACGGGCAGCGACTCGCCGGTGAGCGCCGCTTCGTCCACGCGCAGTTCGCGCACGGCGATCAGCCGCAGGTCGGCGGGCACGCGGTCGCCCGATGCGAGCACGACGATGTCGCCAGGCAAGAGCTGCGTGGCGTCGACGGTCACGCGCTCGCCGTGGCGAATCGCGGTGGCGTGCGGCGAGAGCATCGAGCGGATCGCTTCGAGCGCCGATTCGGCCTTGCCTTCCTGAATGAAACCGATGGCCACGTTGACGAGCACCGCCGCGAGCAGCACGCAGGTGTCGAGCCAATGCCGCAGCACGGCCGTGACGAGCGCGCCCGCGAGCATGACGTAGATCAGCACGTTGTGGAATTGCAGCGCGAGGCGCAGCAGCGGGCCGCGGCGTTTGGGCGGCAGCAGACGGTTCTCGCCGTAGCGCGCGCGGCGGCGCGCCACTTCGGCGTCGTCGAGACCTTCGGGCGTGGTGCCGAGATCGGCGAGCGCCTGATCGGCATCGACGTTGTGCCACGCGCGCGGCGCGGCGGCGGCAGGCGGCTGATCGGGCATCGTGCGGTCCTCCGTCGTGCGGGTTCGCACGATGGCGGTCGATTGCAGGGGCAACGAAGCGCACCGTCGAACGTCTGCGGAAAAAATCAGTACGACGGTACCGGAATTGGCGCGCGCGTGCGCCGGACGTGCGTGCGGCGATGCGGCGCGCGACATGGGTGGATCGCGCGCGCGGCGAACGTGGTGAACGTGGAAATGCACGCACGCAAACGCACGCACGCAAAAATACCGCGCCGCCGTCCGCAAGAAGCGGAACGGCGGCGCGGCTGATGATTGATTCGATATCCGAACGATTTAAAAACGATATCGCGTTCGGATCAATGCATCACTTCGCGACCGGCATCGTGAATTCCGCACCCTTTTCGGTGCTTTCCGGCCAGCGCTGCATGATCGACTTCTGCTTGGTGTAGAAGCGCACGCCTTCCTCGCCATACGCGTGCATGTCGCCGAACAGGCTGCGCTTCCAGCCGCCGAAACCGTGCCACGCCATCGGCACCGGAATCGGCACGTTGATGCCCACCATGCCCACTTCGATCTGGCGGCCGAATTCGCGCGCCACGTTGCCGTCGCGCGTGAAGCAGGCCACGCCGTTGCCGAACTCGTGGTCGTTGATCAGTTGCACGGCTTCGGAGAAGTCCTTCACGCGCACGCAGGCGAGCACCGGGCCGAAAATCTCTTCCTTGTAGATGCGCATGTCAGGCGTGACGTCGTCGAACAGCGTGCCGCCGGTGAAGAAGCCGTTTTCGTGACCCGGCACCGTGAGGCCGCGGCCGTCCACGACGAGCTTCGCGCCTTCCTCGATGCCCGTGGCGATATAGCCTTCGATGCGTTCCAGCGCCTGTTTCGTGACGATCGGGCCCATTTCGGCGTCGGCTTCCATGCCGTTCTTCACCTTGAGCGTGCGCGCGCGCTCGGCCAGACGCGGCACGATCTTGTCGGCGACATCGCCGACCAGCACCGCCACCGAGATCGCCATGCAGCGCTCGCCCGCCGAACCGTAGGCCGCGCCGATCAGCGCGTCGACGGCCTGGTCGAGATCGGCGTCGGGCATCACGACCATGTGGTTCTTCGCGCCGCCCAGCGCCTGCACGCGCTTGCCGTGCTTCGCGCCGGTTTCGTAGATGTAGTTCGCGATGGGCGTGCTGCCGACGAAGCTCACGGCCTTCACGTCGCGATGCGCGAGCAGTGCGTCGACCACGATCTTGTCGCCCTGCACGACGTTGAACACGCCATCGGGCAGGCCCGCTTCGGTCAGCAGACGCGCCATGAACAGCGCGGCCGACGGATCGCGTTCGCTCGGCTTGAGCACGAAGGTGCAGCCCGCCGCGAGCGCGACCGGGAACATCCAGCACGGCACCATGCACGGGAAATTGAACGGCGTGATGCCCGCGACCACGCCCAGTGGTTGGCGCACGGTCCAGTTGTCCATGCCCGTGGAAACCTGCTCGGTGTAGTCGCCCTTGAGCAGTTGCGGAATGCCGCAGGCGAATTCGATCACGTCGATGCCGCGGGCGACTTCGCCTTGCGCGTCGGCGAACACCTTGCCGTGCTCGGCGGTGATGATCGCCGCGAGTTCGTCCTTGTGGCGGTTCATCAGTTCGAGGAAGCGCAGCATGACGCGCGCGCGGCGGATCGGCGGCGTGTCGCGCCAGGCCGGGAACGCGGCTTTCGCGCTCGCCACGGCGGCGTCGACGTCGGCGACTTCGCCCAGCACCAGACGGCGCGCGGCGGCGCCGGTCGCTGGATTGAAGACGGATTGCGTGCGGTCGCCCGCGCCGCGCTCGCGCTTGCCGCCGATGTAGTTGACTACGTCTGCGGAATCGGTAAAGGGCTGCATGTCATCTCCTCGAAGTTGGGTATCGATTGAGTATCGATTGAGCATCGGTTGATCGTCACTATGACGGCCAGTGTACGGAGGCGGCAGGCGTCTGCACAGCCACGCAGGCTGAATTGATTGTTTTCCAGCGTGAACAATCGCCATGCGCAGCGCTGAAAGATGCGCGGGCGCGGTGCTATCATCGGCGCATCTTTGAGGATTCGGGGCGGGAGTCATTTCGTGGATACGCAGAACGTCGAAGCGCTCTGGACCCACTTGCACTGGCTGAACGTGCTGGCGGCGCAGGGCAGTTATACGGCGGCCGCCGCGCGGCTCGGCGTGAGCAAGGCCGCGATGAGCCAGCGGATCGCCGAACTGGAACGCGTGGCGGGCGTCGCGCTGGTGCAGCGCACCACGCGCAGCGTGCGCTTTACGGAAGCGGGGCGGCGGCTCGTGGAAGACACGCGCGCGCAGTTCGAACGCATCGCCACGAGTTTCGCGAGCGTACGCGAAATGGCCGACGTCGCGCGCGGCACGGTGCGCGTGACCGCGCCCGTGGCCTTCGCGCGTCAGCAACTGGTGCCGCGTCTCGCGCAGTTCGCGCGCGCGAATCCCGAGGTGCGCGTGCAGCTCGACCTGTCAGACCGGCTCACGTCGATCGCGAGCGAGGGTTTCGATCTCGCGATCCGCCACAGCGCGCAGGTGCCGGAAACGCATGTGGCGTTCAAGCTCTGCGACACGCGTTCGGTGATCGTCGCCACGCGCGCGTATCTGAAGCTGCGCGGCACGCCGCAAACGCCCGCCGATCTCGCGCAGCACGACTGTCTTTACTATCCGCGCACGCTCGGGTCGGGCGCGTGGTCGTTCGAAAAAGCCGGGCGGCGCGCCGAGCAGTCGCGCGTGAACGTGACCGTGAACGGGCCGGTGTCGGCCAATAACAGCGAGGCGCTGCGCGACGCCGCGCTCGAAAATCTGGGCATTGCGCTGCTGCCCGATTTCAGCGCGCAGGCCGCGTTGCAGGCGGGCAAGCTCGTCGTGCTGCTGCCGGCGTGGCGGCCGGTGGGGGCGTTCGCGTCGCAGTTGCACGTGGTGCGGCCCTATGGCGCGCATGTGCCGCGCGCGGTGACGCTGTTCGCCGATTTTCTGCGCCAGACCTTCAAGCAGGGCTTTCCGCTCGAATGAGCGACGCGGACGGCGAGTCGCATCTGACGTTTTTTCGCATCGCCCGGCGCGCCGGAGGTTGACGCGCGGAACGCACCGCCTTTACGCTCGCGCGCTGATGGTTCCCGGCGACGGGATCAAAAGGGAACGCAGTAACGGCGCGCGCGCCGGAAGTCTGCGGCTGTCCCCGCAACTGTGAGCGGCGAGTCCATGCCAGCGAGGGCCACTGGGAAACCGGGAAGGCCGGCATCGGGCGACGACCCGCGAGCCAGGAGACCTGCCATCGACCGAGGTCCAAGCAGCCGCAAAGGGCGGGGTGTCCCGATGCGCGCGCGCCGCCCGCGCGGCCGCCCGTTGCAAGGACAGTTCGACCTCTGGATCTGTCTGCTCATGAAGTATCGTCAATTCGCTTCCACCGTTCTCGCGTCCGCCGTCGCGGCCTGCGCCTGGCAGGGCGCTTATGCGCAAACGTCGCCGCAAAGTGCTGAAGAAAGCGCTGAACCAACCCAGGCCGACGCCACGTTGCCGAACATTCTCGTGGTTGGCGACACGCAGCGTCTGCCGCAATCGTTCGATCAGCGTTACGCCAGCACGCAGGTGCTCACGCGCGCCGATCTCGACCGGCTCGACCCGATCGACCCGAGCATCACGCAGGCGCTCGCCACGCTGCCGGGCGTCAGCGTTTCGCAGAGCGGCGGTCCCGGCGCGACGGCGTCGGTCAGCATTCGCGGCTCGGCGGCCAATCAGGTGGCCGTGTTCATCGACGGCATCCGCGTGGGCTCGGCGACCACGGGCACGGCCGCGTGGGCCGATCTGCCGACCTCGGCGTTCGATCGCGTGGAAGTGATTTCCGGCCCGGCGGCGGCGTCGTTCGGCGCGGATGCCGTGGGCGGCGTCGTGCAGCTCTTCACGCGCCACGCCTCGAATCAGCCGAACCAGACCACGGTGTCATTCGGCGGCGGCTCGAACAAGACCTTCGACACGCAGCTGCGCACCTCGGGCACCGTGCCGTCGAGCGGGCCGCTCGCGGCGCTCGGCGGACTCACGTATTCGCTCGGTCTGCACGACTACAACACCGCGGGCATCGACGCGACCAAACCGTGGGCCTACGGTCACGAGGACGGCCGCAATCCGTATCACGCGCAGGACGTGGACGCGCGTCTTGGCTACGCGCGCGAGAACTGGTCGATCTCGACCTTCGCGCTCTATCACCGCTCGGATCTCTCGTACGACAACGCGGGCTACGCGGATCGCCAGCGCGATCATCAGCTCACGACCGGCGTGGCGTTTCATCTCGACATCACGCCGACCACGCAGTTCGACCAGTCGTTCGGCTATGCGTACGACCGCCAGTTCCTCTACGCGAACGACCCCGGCATGCCGACCGACGAAATCGATTCGACGCGCCTGAGCACGTCGACGTCGATCACGCATCAGGAAACCGGTCACACGCTGTTCGGTCACGCGCTCTCGGGCGAGACCAAGCTCGCGTACGACTTCACGCGCGAGCAGGCGTATCTTCCCGTCGATGTGCCGGACGGCCTGCCCGCGCGCAACGATTCCGCCGTCTCGCTGCATCAGTCGGCGACGCTCGGCGACTGGACGCTGTTCCTCGCCGGGCGCCACGAGATCGTACAGGGGCAAAGCGTGAACACGGGCAACGCGGCGCTCGCGTGGGCGATCACGCCGGTCTATACCGCGCGCGTGTCGTACGGCAACGCGTTCCGTCTGCCGACCTTCAACGACCTCTACTATCCGGGCTACGCGAATCCGAATCTGCAACCCGAGCGCAGCGACACGGTGGAAGTGGCGCTCGACGCGGCGACGTCGATCGGCACCTTCACGGCGGCGCTCTACGACACGCGCGTGCACGACCTCATCACCTACGATTCGCAGACCTTCCTGCCCGTCAACGTGGGCCGAGCGCATATTCAGGGCATCGATCTCTCGTACAAGGGCACGCTTGGGGCGAACACGCTGGTCAGCGTCGCGGTGGGGCTGCTCAATCCGCAGGACGTGAGCGATCAGACCTGGTTGAACCGGCGTCCGCGTCAGACTGTGAATCTGAGCGTCGATCACACGTGGGACGCGTTTCATCTGCACGCGCTGAGCACGGGCATTTCGCTGCTCTACGGTGGCTCGACCTTCGACGACCAGTACAACACGACGTATCTGCCCTCGTACACGACGGTCAATCTGCGCGCCACGTACAAGATCAATGCGCATCTCGCGCTGTCGGCCACGCTCTCGAACCTGTTCAATCGCGACTACTCGACCGCATACGGCTACAACTCGCTGGGCCGCACGGCGTTCGGCAAGATCACGTACACGTTCTGAGCGCGTTCGAACGGCGATTCGTTAGCAATCGTTGAGCGGAGTTGAGCGGAAACGTCTCGCGGCGGCGCGCGGTTTTGTACCGCAATGTATCTGCGCCGCCGCGGGAAAAACTCGCTTGCAATAAAGGGGGACGACGGAAACAAGCCAGATACGTCCAGCGGTTCAAATATCTCCAACGCAAGGTTGAACACAGACAACAGTGCGCCGACCGACTCACTCACTCATCGACTGGAGATTGACCATGAACCTCGTTCGTACCCTCGTTGCTGCCGCCGTCGTCGCCGTTCCCGCGCTTTCGTTCGCCGCCCAGCCGGCCCAGCAAGGCCTCACCCGCGCCCAGGTGCGCGCGGAACTGGTCCAGCTTCAGCAAGCCGGCTATCGCCAGTCGAGCGACAACAACCAGTATCCGGTTCACCTCCAGGCCGCGCTGGCGCGCATCGCCGCGAGCCAGGACGTCGCGCACGTCAACGCGCCTTCGCATGACGCCGATGCCAACGCCGTGCAGACCTCGTTCGGCGGCGTGACGAGCGGCAGCTCGGCTTCGGGCTCGCACGTCAAGCCCGCGCATGCGACGCTGCACGACTTCTCCGGCGCGCAGGCGGATCAGGTCGGCCTCGAACCGATCTACGCCCACTCCTAATGCGCCGGCCGTCGCGAGGCGCGTGCTTGAAACAAGCCTGAATCACGCTTGAATCATGCTTGACTTACGCTTGAATCACGCGCGCCTTCGCCCGGCGTTCTGCCGACCATTCCTCTCATTTCCACACTCATTCCACGGAGTCAGACGATGCTTCGTCTTCTTCGCAAGTCCCTCGCGTTCGCCGGACTGTTGGGCGGACTCTTCGGCTTGCCCGCCGCGCATGCCGCACAACCGGCGGCTCAAGCCGCCGCATCCGCCGATCTGCAAGGCAAGAACGTCGTGCTCGTGCACGGCGCGTTCGCCGACGGTTCGAGTTGGGACAAGGTGATCCCGCTGCTCGAAGCGCGCGGGCTGCATGTGGTGGCCGTGCAGAATCCGCTCAGTTCCCTCGCCGACGACGCGGCCGCAACGAAGCGCGTGATCGATCAGCAGACGGGGCCGGTGGTGCTGGTTGGCCATTCGTGGGCGGGCGTGGTGATCAGCGAAGCCGGTAACGACGACAAGGTGAAGGCGCTCGTCTACGTGGCCGCGTTCGCGCCCGACGACGGCCAGTCGATCAGCGACATCACGAAGGGACTGCCGCCGCCCGTGTGGGCGAACGCGCTGCGCAAGGATTCGGCGGGCTATCTGACGCTCTCGACCGAAGCGGTGCTCGACGACTTCGCGCAGGACTTGCCGCTCGCGCAGCGCCGCCTGATTGCGGCCACGCAGGCGCCGTGGTTCTCGGGATGTATCGACCAGAAGGTGGATCAGGCCGCGTGGCGCGGCCGTCCGTCGTACTTCGTGATTCCCACGCACGACCGCATGATCGACCCGCAATTGCAGGCGAAGATGGCGGCGCATATCGGCGCGACGGTGACGCACGTGAACGCGAGCCACGTGGCGATGGCGGGTCAGCCGCAGCAAGTGGCCGACGTGATTATCGAGGCGGCGCGCAAGGCGCAGTGAGTGCCGCCTGAGGTTCATACGAGGTGGCACGATGCAGCACGGTGGATCCGGAAATCGAATCCATCGTGCGCGCTATCGTTGCCGCCTTACTCGGACGCTTCCAGCTTGTCGATTGCGATGCCGAGTTCGCCGGCCATGCGCTCGACGAGCTGTTGCAGACGCGCGACTTCATCGGCGAGACGCTGATGATCGGCGCGCAACGCCTCGAAATCCTCGGAGGAAACGCTGCCTTCCGCCACGCTGTCGCGCTCGCCCGCATAGGACGTGGGCACGCTCAGACTGACTTCGCCGCACAGCAGATGCATCCAGCGGCTCTCGCGCTCGCCGGGCGCGCGCGGCAGCTTGACGACGAGCGGCGGCTCGCGTTCGGCGAGTTCGCTGAGAAACGCTTCCACCGACGACACATCGGCGAAACCATGTAGACGCGCGGAGTTCAGCCGCAGTTCGGCGGCCGTCTGCGCGCCGCGCAGCAGCAGCACCGTGAGGAGCGCGCCGGCCTGCGTCGGCACGCCGAGCACGCGGTTCAGGTTGTGCTCGAAGCGCGGCACGCGGCTGCTGCTGCCTTCGAACACGAGGCTCAGGTGCTTGAGGTCTTCGATGGCGCTGAGCACCTCGGCTTCGCTCACGTTCATCACGGGCGCGCGCGCCGTCTTCTGGTTGCAGCCCGAGGTGAGCGAGTTCAGCGAGAGCGGATAGGTGTCGGGCACCGTATGCTGCTTCTCGACCAGCACGCCGACGATGCGCGCTTCGAGCGGCGTGAGCGCGCGCAACGTGCGCGGCGAGGAACCTTCGGCGGGAGAATTCATAGGCGGGTCAGGCAAGAGTTTTGCACGGGATTCGATCATACCCGCCCTGAGCCGCTTGCCGGAACCCTCGTGCGGCGTCCGCGCGTGCTAGCGCGCCGCCCGCGAGAGCGCGTGCTCCTCGAATCCGGCCAGCACGTTGACCACGTTCACGCCGATTTCTTCGACCGCATAGCCGCCTTCCATCACGAACAGCGTGGGCAGACCGAGCCCGGCGATACGCGCGCCGATACGCGAAAAGTCCGCCGATTTCAGCTTGAAACGCGAGATCGGATCGCCCTCGAAGGTGTCGACGCCCAGCGAGACGACGAGCGCGTCGGGGCCGAAGCCCGCGATGCGCGCGCCCGCGTGATCGAGCGCCTGCGCGTAGCGGCTCCAATCCGTCCCCCACGGCAGCGGATAGTTCAGATTGAAGCCCTCGCCCGCGCCGCGCCCGGTTTCATCCGCGTGACCGAGCAGATACGGATAGTCGAGCAGCGGGTCGGCATGCAGCGAGGCAAACAGCACGTCGTCGCGATCGTAGAAGATCGACTGCGTGCCGTTGCCGTGGTGATAGTCGATGTCGAGAATCGCCACGCGCCGCGCGCCTTGCGCGAGCCAGTGCGCGGCGGCGAGCGCCGCGTTGTTGAGGTAGCAGTAGCCGCCCATCACGTCGCGGCCCGCGTGATGGCCGGGCGGGCGGCACAGCGCGAACGCGGCCTGTGCGCCGTCGTGCACGCGCTGCGCGCCCGTGAGCGCGAGATTCGCCGACTCCTCGACCGCGTCCCAGGTGCCCGCCGTGATCGGCGCGCCCGCGTCCATCGCATAGAAGCCGAGCTTGCCGTCGATGCTGTGCGGAGCGCGGTCGCGGCGCAGACCGCGCGCGGGCCAGATGGTCGGCAGCGCGTCGTGCGTGCGGCCCAGCGCGGTCCATTCTCCCCACGCGCCGTGCAGGAAGTCGAGATACGCATCGCTGTGCACGCGGCGCAGCGCGTCGACGCCGAACGCATCGGGCGCGATCGTCTCGTCGAAACCGGCTTCGGTCAGCCGCGCGCGCACGATATCGACGCGCTTCGGCATTTCGAAACAGGGCTTGAGTTCGCCGTCGATCAGTTCGCTACGGCCGTGATGCAGGCGATGGCGCTCGCCGAGGATGGTCAGCATGCAGGTCTCCCGTCGTGAATGTGTCGCGAACGTGAGGCGCTCATGCTGCGCACACGTTCGGTGCATGCAGCGACTATGGCCGCACGCCGATTTTCTTTCCAAGAAGAAATATCCGATTCACAAGCAAGCCCGCGGCTATGCAGGCGTGAGAACTGCATAAGAAAAAGCTATTCACTAGCAAAGAATTTCGTTCTTTTCCGCGCAATATTGGCGGTCGAAAGTGCGTCATCACAACGCACTTTCGTGCGTCTACGTCACGCACTTTCCTTTCGCAGGAGCCGCCGATGAGCCAATCCGATACCGTCGCTCGCCTCGAGCAGAGCACGATCCAGCCCATACCCGACGCCGAGCGTCACGGCCGCGCGAGCGACCTGTTCACGATCTGGTTCGGCTCGAACATCATGTTGCTGACCATCGTCACGGGCGCGCTGGCCGTGACCGTGTTCAAGCAGCCGTTCTGGTGGGGCGTGCTCGGCATCGTGATCGGCACGCTGGTGGGCGCGGTGTTCATGGCGCTGCATTCGGCGCAAGGTCCGCAACTCGGCGTCCCGCAGATGGTGCAGACGCGCGGCCAGTTCGGCTCGCTCGGCTCGCTGCTGGTGGTCGGCCTCGTCGTGGTGATGTATCTGGGCTTCTTCGCGTCGAACCTCGTGCTGGGCGGTCAGGCGCTGCACAGCCTCACCACGCACGTGAGCGTGAACGACGGCGTGCTCGTGGTCGGCGCGCTCAGTCTCGTGGCGACCATCTTCGGCTACAACCTGATCCACGCCTACACGCGCCTGATGACGTGGTGCTCGGGCGCGGTGCTGCTGCTCGCGTTCATCTGGATCGTGGGCGTGCACGGCTTGCCCGCCGACTTCTTCGCACGCAACACCGCGAACGCCACGGGCTTTCTCGGCACGATTTCGATCGCGGCACTCTGGCAGATCGCGTACGCGCCGTATGTCTCCGACTACTCGCGCTACATGCCGCGCGCAACCGGCGCACGCGTGGCGTTCTGGTCGAGCTACTGGGGCTGCTCGCTCGGCTCGATCTTCCCGATGGTGCTGGGCGCGATGGTCGGCCTGATGGTCGCCGACGGCGACGTGGTCAACGGCCTCACCACGCTCACGCACGGCATCAGCGGTCTGGTGGTGATCGTGCTCTCGGTGGGCATTGCCGCGACCAACGCGATGAACCTGTACTGCGGCGCGCTCTCGTCGATGACGATCGTGCAGACGCTGTTTCCCTCGTGGTCGGGCCAGGCGCGCGCACGCGCCGTGACGGCGGTGATCCTGTTCGCGATCTCGCTGGCCATCGCACTGTTCGGCCAGAGCAACTTCCTCGCCGAATACACCAACTTCATTCTGCTGCTGCTCTACGTGCTGGTGCCCTGGACGGCGGTGAACCTGATCGATTACTACCTCGTCTGCCACGGCGACTATCACATCGACTCGTTCTTCCGCCAGGACGGCGGCATCTACGGACGCTTCAACGGCGTGGCGATCTTCGCCTACCTGTTCGGCATCGCCGTGCAACTGCCGTTCGTCGCGACCGATCTGTACACCGGCCCGATCGCCAAACGCCTCGGCGGCGCCGATATCTCGTGGATCGTCGGGCTGATTCTCACTTCGGTCGTGTACTACGCGGGTTGCAAACGCTTCTCGCGCGCGGGCGCCGCGCAAAATCAGACCGACGTTGCCGTGGGCATCTGACACGCACGATTAAAGCAAACGCATTCCGTACAGAGGAGACACCGCGCATGAACGCACCTGAATTCGCCCACGCCAGCACGTCGAGCGGCAAAGCACGCAGCACCGAAGACTGGCAACGCAGCGACGCCGCCCATCACCTGCACGCTTTCGTCGATCAAAAGGCGCTCAACGCCGAAGGTCCGCGCGTGATGGTGCGCGGCGAAGGCGTGTATCTGTGGGACAACGACGGCAAGCGCTATATCGACGGCATGTCGGGCCTCTGGTGCACCAACGTCGGTTATGGCCGCGCCGAACTCGTCGAGGCCGCCGCGCGCCAGATGAGCACGCTGTCTTACTACAACATGTTCTTTCACACCACGCATCCGGCCGTGATCGAATTGTCGGAGCGGCTGTTTGCGTTGCTGGGCGATCGCTTCAGTCACGTGGTGTATACAAATTCGGGATCCGAATCAAATGAAGTGCTGATTCGCACGGTGCGCCGCTTCTGGGACGTAATGGGCCAGCCGAACAAGAAGATCATGATCGGCCGCGTGAACGGCTATCACGGTTCGACGGTCGGCAGCGCGTCGCTCGGCGGCATGGCGTTCATGCACGAAATGGGCGATCTGCCGATTCCGAACATCACGCACGTGGACGAGCCGTACTGGTACGCGAACGGCGGCGACCTTACGCCCGAGGCGTTCGGCTTGCAGGCCGCGCAATCGCTCGAACGCAAGATTCTCGAACTGGGCGCGGAAAACGTGGCGGCGTTCGTCGCCGAGCCGTTCCAGGGCGCGGGCGGCATGATCTTCCCGCCCGAAGGCTACTGGCCGGAAATCGAGCGCATCTGCCGAAAATACGACGTGCTGCTTTGCGCGGACGAAGTGATCGGCGGATTCGGCCGCACGGGTGAATGGTTCGCGCATCGCCATTTCGGCTTCGAGCCGGATCTCGTGTCGATCGCCAAGGGACTGACGTCGGGTTATGTGCCGATGGGCGGTCTGGTCATGAGCCGCCGCATCGGCGAGGCGCTGGTGGAGCGCGGCGGCGTCTACGCGCATGGGCTCACGTATTCGGGCCATCCGGTGGCCGCGGCCGTGGCGCTCGCGAATCTCGACGTGCTCGAACGCGAGCAACTGGTCGCGCGCACGAAGGAAGACACCGGCCCGTATTTGCAGCGCGCGCTACGCGAGGCGTTCGCGGATCATCCGTTGATCGGCGAGATTCAAGGCGTGGGCGCGGTGGGGGCGATTCAGTTCGCGAAGGATAAGAGCACGCGTGAACGCTACGCCAACGAGGCCGATCTCACGTGGCACAGCCGCACCGAAGGATTCGAGCGCGGGGCGATCGTGCGTTCGACCAATGGCCGTTTGATCGTTGCGCCGCCGCTCGTGATCGACCATGCGCAGATCGACGCGTTGATCGGCACGATGCGCGATGCCGTGGAGGCGACGTGGCGGCATATTCAACGCGCTGGCTGAAGCGCGCGCTCTACGCTGCGCGCCGCGCGCCTATTCACGGCGCGCGGCGTGTCGACCCATTTACTTCGTCCACGCGCGCGAGACTTCGTCGTAGCAGAACGCGGTGAAGTCGCGAATCAGTTGCCGCGGATGCGAACGCGTCGAACGCGCGACGCCCAGCACCGTCGGCTTCACTTTCTCCTTGATGGCGCGCGCGACGAAGCGGCCGCCGTCCACCGTCTGCGAATTGCGCAGCGGAAAATTGTGAATGCTGTAGCCGAGTCCGTTGGCGACCATACCGCGCACGACTTCCGGCTGCGAAGAACTGAACGCCGCCACCGGACGATTGCCATAGCGATCGAACAGCGACGCGAAATATTCCTTGCTGTGCGCGAGATCGAGCATCACGTAAGGCTCATCGAGCAGGTCCTTGAGGCTCACCTGTTCGCTGGCGGCGAGGCGATGCTTCGCGGGCAGCAGCACATAAGGCGGAAATTCGACGATGGGCGTGAAGTCGATCGTGTCGTCGATATCGATATCGTAAGTGAGCGCCACGTCGAGCGTGCCGTCGCGCAGGCCCACGAACAGCGTTTCCTGATCGCCTTCGCGCGTCTGGAATTCCACACCCGTACGCGCATTCAGAAAGCGGCTCATGAGCCACGGCATCAGCGGCGGCGCGACCGACGTCAGGCAGCCGAGCGAGATTGTTCCTGCGATGCCGGTATCGGAATGGCGCGCGGCGATCTGCAATTCCTCCGCGCTTTTCAGCAGGTCGCGCGCGCGCCCGAGCAGATCGCGGCCCGCCTGTGTCAGCGAAAGTCCGTGTGCGTGATGGCGGATGAACAGCTGAAGCCCGAACGCGTTCTCCAGCTCCGACAAGGCCGACGAAATCGACGGCTGTGAAACGTGCAGACGCTTGGCCGCCGCCGTAAACGACAGCGCTTCCGCCGTGGCGACGAAGTATCTCAACTGGCGCAGCGAATAGTGAAGAGGCGTGTTTTCCATGGCCAACCGAAGGGTCAGAGGCAAGAGTCGAATGCGACCGGGCGGGGAGCGCAAGCGCCTGCGCGAGCAACGATGAACAGCGGCGAGGCGCGTCGCTTGCATAGTCTAAGCCTTTTCAATACATAGACAAACAATGTTTTTCGAATGAATTTTGGCTCGATAGATTTTAGGCTCGACGCGCTGGCGGCCCATTTTGGCGCGCCGCGCGAGCATGAAAGCATTGAATCTACAGGAGTCCGTTCATGACCTTTTCGATTGCAGGCCGTTGCGCGCGTACCGGTGCCGTAGGCGGCATCGTGACGAGTTCGAGCATCGCCGTGCCGAGCCGCTGCCTCTGGGCGAGCCGCGACGGCGTGGTGCTGAGCCAGAACGTGACCGATCCGCGCCTGGGCCAGATCGGTCTGGGCGAACTCGCGCAAGGCTATGGCGCGCAGGCGGTGCTCGAACGCATCGCGGGCGCGCGTCCGTATACGGAGTGGCGTCAGCTGGCGGTGCTCGACGCGGCGGGTTTCTCCGCGTGGCGCACGGGTGAGCGCGGGCTCGGGCTGCATGCGGGTGCGAGCGGCACCGATTGCGTGGCGGTCGGCAATCTGCTCGCAAACGACAGCGTGCCCGCCGCGATGATCGAAGCGTTCGCGGAGCACGCCGCGCGCGCGTTGCCGGACCGCCTGTTGCGCGCGCTCGAAGCGGGACTCGCGGCGGGCGGCGAAGCCGGGCCGGTGCATTCGGCGGGGCTGTGCGTGTTCGACGGCGCGAGCTGGCCCGTGGCCGACTTGCGGGTGGACTGGAGCGATCAGCCGATTGCCGATCTGCGCGCGCTGTGGGAGCGCTACGAACCGCAAATGAAGGACTACGTGCTGCGCGCGACCGATCCCACGCGCGCGCCGTCGTACGGCGTGCCCGGCGACGAATAAGGCGGCGCGCCGCCATCGAGGCAAGACGAATCGCATTCACCCGAATCGACGCGAATTTATCCGAAACCACGCGAACCCAGGAGCCCACCTTGAGTGCCACCGACGCGAACCACGCGCAGCAACCCGATTACTCGCAATGGCGCGATCTGGCCGCGCGCGTGACGCCGCGCGCCCAGGCGTTCATCGACGGCCGCTTCGTGCCCGCGCGCAGCGGCAAGACGTTCACGGCGACCAATCCGGCGACGGAAGCCGCGATCGCTGAGGTCGCCGCCTGCGATGCGCAAGACGTCGACCTCGCCGTGCGTGCCGCGCGCGCCGCCTTCGAAGCCGGGACGTGGTCGCGCTGCGCGCCCGGCGAGCGCAAGAAAGTGCTGCAGCGTCTCGGCGCACTGATCGCCGCGCATCGCGAGGAATTCGCGCTGCTCGATTCGCTGAACATGGGCAAGCGCGTCGCCGACGCGTGGCAGTTCGACGTGCCCGCATCGGCGGAATTGTTCGCGTGGTACGGCGAGGCGATCGACAAGCTCTACGGCGAAGTCGCGCCCACGGGACCGGGCAATCTCTCGTTCGTGACGCGCGAAGCGCTGGGCGTGGTGGGCGCGGTCGTGCCGTGGAATTTCCCGCTCGACATGGTCGCGTGGAAAGTCGCGCCTGCGCTCGCGGCGGGCAACAGCGTCGTGCTCAAACCGGCCGAGCAGTCGCCGCTTTCGGCGCTGCGTCTCGCGGAACTCGCGCGCGAAGCGGGCGTGCCCGACGGCGTGTTCAACGTGGTGCCGGGTTATGGCGAAACGGCGGGCGCGGCGCTCGGCCTGCACGCCGACGTGGACGTGCTCGCGTTCACCGGATCGACGGCGATCGGCAAGCGCTTCATGGAATACGCCGCGCGCTCGAACATGAAGCAGGTGTGGCTCGAATGCGGCGGCAAGAGTCCGAACCTCGTGTTCGACGATGCCGACGATCTCGATCTGGCCGCGCAAAAAGCCTGCTTCGGCATCTTCTTCAACCAGGGCGAAGTGTGCTCGGCGAACTCGCGTCTGCTCGTGCAGCGTTCGATTTACGACACCTTCGTCGAAAAGCTCGCCGAACACGCGCGCGGCTGGTATCCGGGCGATCCGCTCGATCCCGCGAGCGGCATGGGCGCGATGGTCGATGCCACGCAGCACGCGCGCGTGATGGCGTTTATCGAACGCAGCCGCCGCAGCGCGTCGCTCGTCAGCGGCGGTCAAGCGGCGCGCGTGAACGGCAAAGGCTGGTTCATCGAGCCGACGATTTTCGCGGGCGTGCGTCCCGATGCGGAACTCGCGCGCGACGAAGTATTCGGCCCCGTGCTGGCGGTGATGCCGTTCGACACCGAAGACGAAGCCGTTCGCATCGCCAACGATTCGATCTATGGACTCGCGGCTTCGGTCTGGAGCGGCAGCCTCAAGCGCGCGCATCGCGTGGCAGCGAATCTGCGTGCGGGCACGGTCTCGGTGAACACGGTGGACGCGCTGAGTATGCAGACGCCGTTCGGCGGCTTTCGCCAATCGGGCTTTGGCCGCGATCTGTCGCTGCACGCGCTCGACAAATTCACGGGTCTGAAAACGACCTGGATTCAATACTGAGCGCCTTGAATCAGCGTTCCACAGTGTGCTTCAGAAGCACGGGGATACGAATATGCCGACTGCAACACAAGTGCTCGATTTCGATTATGTGATTGTCGGGGCGGGTTCGGCGGGCTGTGTGATGGCGAACCGCCTGAGCGCGGATCCGGCTGTGCGCGTCTGTCTCGTCGAAGGCGGCGGCGATGATCGCTCGGCGCGCATTCAGGTGCCGGCCGGCACGATCACGCTCTACAAAAGCCCTAAATACAGCTACAACTTCGAGTCGGCGCCGCAGACGCGCCTGAACGGCCGGCGGCTGCATTGTCCGCGCGGCAAGATGCTGGGCGGCTCCAGTTCGATGAACAGCATGATCTATATTCGCGGCATGCCCGCGGATTACGATCGCTGGGCCGAACTGGGCTGCGAGGGCTGGTCGTACGCGGACGTGCTGCCGTTCTTCCGCCGCTCCGAGCGCAATCTGCTCGGTCACGACACGCGCGTGCACGGCGAATCGGGCGAGTTGTGCGTGGATCAGCCGCGCGACCCGAATCCGCTTTCGCATCGTTTCATCGACGCGGCGAAACGCATCGGTCTGCCGCACAACACCGACTTCAATAGCGGCGACGCCTTCGGCGCGGGCATTTACGACGTCACGCAGAAAGACGCGCATCGGCTTTCGAGTTATCGCGCATTCGTGCATCCGGTGTTGTCGCGGCCGAATCTCACCTTGTTTACGGACACGCGCGCACTGTCGCTCGATATCGCGGATCAAACGGCGCGCGGTGTGTTTGTCGAGCGCGAAGGTCAGGTCGTGCTGTTGCGCGCGCATCGCGAGGTGGTGCTCAGTGCGGGCGCGATCGGCTCGCCGCATCTGCTGATGGTGTCCGGTATCGGCGACGAAGCCCAATTGCGCGCGGCGGGGATCGCGCTGCGTCATCACTTGCCAGGCGTCGGGCGCAATTTGCAGGATCATCTGGACGGTCTCGTCACGGTCCGTTCTTCGAGCGCGCAAACGCTGGGCTTTTCGCTGCGTTCCTTGCCGAGCGTGCTCGGTGCACCCGGCGCGTACTGGCTGAAAAAGAAAGGCTGGCTGACGACGAACTACGTGGAAGCGGGCGGATTCGCGCGCACGCGTTACGCGGGCGACGGCGACCCCGACGTGCAGTTTCATTTCGTGCCCGGCTATCGCAGCCATCGCGGCCGTCTGTTCGAATTCGGTCACGGTTATGCGATTCACACCTGCGTGCTGCGGCCCAAAAGTATCGGCCGCATTCTGCTCACCGACGACGGCCAGCGCGCGCCGCTCATCGACTACAACTTCCTCGAACGCGAAGAAGATGCACGCGTGCTGATCGAAGGCATCAAGCTCGCGCGCGCGATTCTCGCCGGGCCGGAATTCGAAGCGATTCGCGGCAAGGAAATGCTGCCAGGCGCGCAGGTGCAATCGGACGACGCGCTGTTCGATTACGTGCGCGACTACGCGGCGACCGTGTTCCATCCGTCCGGCACCTGCAAGATGGGCGTGGACGACGCCAGCGTGGTGGACCCGCGTTTGCGCGTGCGCGGCCTACGCGGATTGCGCGTGGCCGACGCTTCGATCATGCCTTTGCTCGTAAGCGGAAACACCAACGCGCCCTCAATCATGATCGGCGAAAAAGCGGCGCAGATGATGCTCGAAGACGCCGCGCAAACGCATTCGAATCGCGCAACGAAGCACGAAACGAATCGCGCAACACTGGCAGCCTGAAAGCGTAGCGACGGCCGTGCTTCCTTGCCGCTCATTGCATAAGAAAAAGCTATGCAATGAATATGAAAACGATGTTTCGCAAATAATTCGAGCGAAGGTAAATTCGATTTCAGGCGATGCGCTAGCGCCTTTTCGCATCGATTTTCGCCGACCCCATTCAGTCATCACGCACACGCAAGCAGAGGCAACCATGAGCCACAAACGCATCCGCAAATTCAACACTCGCGAAACCTATCCCGAGCAGAAACTCGATAACGATCTGTGCCAGGCCGTGGTCGCCAACGACACGGTGTACGTGCGCGGCCAGATCGGTCAGGACCTCGACACGCGCGAATCGGTCGGTATCGGCGACGTGACGGCGCAGGCCGAAAAGGCGATGTCGAACATCGCGATGCTGCTGGAAGAATCGGGTAGCCGTCTTGAAGACATCTGCAAGATCACGATTTTCCTCGTGGACGTGCGCTATCGCGAAGCGGTCTATAACGTGGTCGGCAAATGGCTCAAGGGCGTGTTTCCGGTTTCGACGGGCCTCGTGGTGTCCGCGCTCGCGCGTCCCGAATGGCTGGTGGAAATCGACGTGATCGCCGTGATTCCGCGCGATCGCCAGCAATAAGACGGGGCATCTGCCTCAGCCACAAGCCGCCATGCGCGGCGCGCAACAACGCATGCGCCGCGCCGCTTCACAAGGAGACGCCATGTCCCACACACGACTCGATTCGACACTGTCGCTGCTGCAAACGCTGGTCGAATTCGACACGCGCAGCGCGCGCTCGAATCTGGAATTGATCACGTTCGTGCGCGAGTATCTCGCGGGCTTCGGCGTCGAGGCTTCGTTGAATTACAACGCGAGCGGCGACAAGGCGAATCTCTACGCGACGATTGGGCCGCGCGATCGTGCGGGACTGTGTCTGTCCGGTCACACGGACGTCGTGCCGGCAGACGGCCAACCGTGGACCGTGCCGCCGTTCGCGCTCACGCGCGAAAACGCTCGCGTGCTCGGCCGCGGCACCGCCGACATGAAGGGATTTCTCGCCTGTGTGCTCGCGAGCGTGCCGTACTTCGTCGAACATTGCCGCACGCTGCCGATCCATCTCGCGTTCAGCTACGACGAGGAAGTGGGGTGCCGAGGCGTGCGCGGCTTGCTCGACGAACTGGCGCGCGCGCCGTTCAAACCGCTCGCGTGCATCATCGGCGAGCCGACCAGTATGCAGGTGGCGATCGCGCATAAGGGCAAGCGCGCGTATCGCTGCTGTTTCAAGGGCCTCGCGGGCCATTCGGCGCTCACACATCTCGGCGTGAACGCGGTGGATTTCGCGGCGGAACTCGCGGTGCATCTGCGCCGCGCGAGCCGCGCGCTGCGCGAATCGGGCCAGCACGATGCGCGTTTCGAGCCGCCTTATACGACCGTGCACACGGGCAAACTCAATGGCGGCATTGCACTGAATGTGATTCCCGATCGCGCGGAACTCGAATTCGAAGTGCGCAATCTGCCGGGCGATTCGATCGATGCCATCGTGCAGGCGGCGCGCCGTTTCGCCGAAGACGAACTCGAAGGCGAGATGCAGGCAACGCACGCGGACACCGGCATCGAATGGCAGGAACTCGTCGATTACCCGGCGCTCGCTGCCGATCCCGACGCGAACTGGCTGCGCGAAATGGCCTGTGAACTCACGGGCGACGAAACGCTGCGCACGCTGTCGTTCGGCACCGAAGGCGGTCTGTTTCAGCGCATCGGCATTCCGACCGTGGTATGCGGGCCGGGTTCGATCGAGCAAGGTCACAAGGCCGATGAATACGTGGAAATCGCGCAGCTCGAACGCTGCCTCGGCTTCCTCGAAAGGCTAGCGATGAATTTGCCCACGCGCGTGCCCGGTTACGCGAACGCATAACGCGATAAACGCCGCACGCAAAACACACACGCTTTTTCACAACAGACGGACGCCGCGAATCGCGAGCGCCCACGCACGATACGCGCGCACGCGCGCGGGATGGGAGAGTTGTCATGTCAGCAGAGCGCGGGACCGTCCCGCTTATCGAAAAGCACACGATCGGCTATGTGCCGCCCGAGGACCGCCACGGCAAGGTGCGCGATCTGTTCACGCTGTGGTTCGGCGGCAATATCGCGCCGCTGCCCATCGTCACGGGCGCGTTGGGCGTGCAGATCTATCACCTCAATCTGTTCTGGGGCATCGTCGCCATCGTGATCGGCCAGGCGGTGGGCGGCGTGCTGATGGCGCTGCATTCCGCGCAAGGTCCGCAGATGGGCATTCCGCAAATGATTCAGAGCCGCGCCCAGTTCGGTTCGTGGGGCGCGTTGCTCGTGACCGTGATCGCGGGCGTCATGTACGTGGGCTTCTTCGCCTCGAACATCGTGCTCGCGGGCAAGTCGCTGCACGGTATCGCGCCGACCGTGCCGGTGCCGGTCGGCATCGTGATCGGCGCGGTGGGCTCGGGTTGTATCGGCATCATCGGATATCGCTTCATACACGTGCTCAATCGCATCGGCACGTGGGTGCTCGGCATCGGCATCGTGGTGGGTTTCTGGATGATCCTCTCGCACGTGCAGAGCGCAGACTTTCTCACGCGCGGCGGCTTCAATCTCGCGGGCTGGCTCGCGACGGTGTCGCTTTCGGCGTTGTGGCAAATCGCGTTCGCGCCGTACGTTTCCGACTATTCGCGCTATCTGCCCGAGGACGTGGGCGTGGCGTCGACCTTCTGGGCCACGTATCTGGGTTGCGCGCTCGGTTCGACGCTCGCATTCGTGTTCGGCGCGGTCGCGGCGCTCGCCGTGCCGCCGGGCGTGGACACGATGGACGCCGTGAAGCAGGCCACCGGCGTGCTCGGCCCCGTGATGCTCGTGCTGTTCCTGCTGAGCGTGATCAGTCACAACGCGCTCAATCTCTACGGCGCGGTGCTCTCGGTGATCACCTCGCTGCAAACCTTCGCGTATCGCTGGATTCCCACCTCGAAAGCGCGCGCCGTGCTCTCCGTCGTGATTCTCGTGGCGTGCTGCTTCGCGGCGATTGGCGCGTCGAGCGATTTCGTCGGTCACTTCGTCGACCTGGTGCTCGCGCTGCTCGTGGTGCTGGTGCCGTGGACGGCCATCAACCTGATCGACTTCTATGTGATTCACGCGGGCCGTTACGACATCGATTCGATCTTTCGCGTGGATGGCGGCATTTACGGCCGCTTCAATCCGCAGGCGCTGATTGCGTACGCGGTGGGCATTGCGGTGCAGATTCCGTTCATGAATACGCCGATGTACGCGGGCCCGGTGGCGGCGCATATCGACGGTGCGGATCTGTCCTGGCTCGTCGGCCTCGTGGTGACGTCGCCGCTCTATTACTGGCTGGCTTCGCGCGACAGCGCGTACCGGCGTCGCCAGCACGCAGGCGTGCCGGTGTGAATGCAAACTTTTCGCAGAAGGAAACCGCAATGACTCTCGAAACGACAACCATCGATACGCTCGTAGTAGGCGCGGGCCAGGCCGGCGTGGCCATGAGCGAACATCTCGGCAAGCTCGGCGTGCCGCATCTCGTGCTGGAGCGCGACCGCATTGCCGAACGCTGGCGCACAGGCCGCTGGGACTCGCTGGTCGCGAACGGTCCCGTCTGGCACGACCGTTTTCCGGGCATGGCCTTCGACGATCTCGATCCCGATGCCTTCGCTTCGAAAGAACGCGTCGCCGACTATTTCGTCGATTACGCGAAGCAGATTAACGCGCCCATTCGCACCGGCGTGGAAGTGAAGAGCGTCGAGCGCAAAAGCGGCGAGGCGGGTTTCGTCATCGAAACGAGCGAAGGCACGATCGAAGCGCGCCGCGTGGTGGTGGCGACGGGACCGTTTCAGCGTCCGGTGATTCCGCCGATCGCGCCGCAAACAGAAGGGCTCCATCAAATCCATTCCGCCGATTACAAGAACCCGCAGCAGCTTCCCGCAGGCGCGGTGCTGGTGGTGGGCGCGGGCTCGTCGGGCGTGCAGATTGCCGACGAACTACAGCGCTCGGGCCGCCAGGTGTATCTCTCGGTGGGCGCGCACGATCGTCCGCCGCGTGCGTACCGGAATCGCGATTTCTGCTGGTGGCTGGGCGTGCTGGGCGAGTGGGACGCGGAGGTCGCGCGCCCCGGCCGCGAACACGTGACGATCGCGGTGAGCGGCGCGCGCGGCGGCCAGACGGTGGACTTCCGTCTGCTCGCGCAACAGGGCGTGACGCTGGTCGGTCTGACGAAGGCCTTCGATAACGGCGTGGCGACGTTCCAGGCGGATCTCGTGGAAAACATCGCGCGCGGCGACGAAAACTATCTCTCGCTGCTCGATGCCGCCGATGCGTATATCGAACGCAACGGGCTCGATCTGCCGGAAGAGCCGGAAGCGCGCCGCGTGTATCCGGACCCGGTGTGCATGACGCAACCGATTCTCGAACTCGATCTTGCGCAGGCAGGCGTCACGTCGATTATCTGGGCAACGGGCTATGCGGTCGATTACAACTGGCTGCACGTGAATGCGTTCGACGAGAAAGGCAAGCCGAAGCATCAGCGCGGCGTGTCGAGCGAGCCGGGCATTTATTTCCTGGGTTTGCCGTGGCTGTCGCGACGTGGATCGAGTTTTATCTGGGGCGTGTGGCACGACGCGAAACACGTCGCGGATCACATCGTCACGCAGCGCAAGTATCTGGCGTATCAGGACGCCACGCAGCGTGAAGCGCAGGTTCTGCGCGATGAAGCGACGCAACGTGAAGCGACGCAACGCGAAGCGCGCGCGCTCAGCGGCGTGGGCGTGAATTGATGAAGTGATTTGTCAATGCGCCGGTGTTCGCACTCAATTGATAACGCGAACACCGGCGCGTTGTATCGCGCATTCAATGCCCGCGCTGTAATTGACCCCAGCTGACCAGAATCGCCTGAATGCTGCGCGCGTAGGCATCGCGTTCGTGCGGCGATTCCGAGTGATAGGCGCCAATCGCGCGCCACGTATTGCCGTACCGCACCATCTTCTGTTTGAGCAGCCACGCGGCCACGAAGATATTCACGCACGGATCGATGAGCGCGCGATGCGGAATGCCCTGACGCGCCAGTTCCGAAAAATGTATGGAATTGATCTGCAATTGGCCGACGTCGATCGAGCCATTGGTGTTGTGATTGATGGCGGCGGCGTCGCCTTTCGATTCGCGCCATGCAACGGCGCGCAGCACCAGCGGATTGACGCCTTGATAGGCGCCGGCCTTTTCGAAACATTCATCGGCGGTTTCGGCCGCGCGCGCGACGCCCGGATTGCCGAGCGCGGTGCACAGCGCGAATGCGCACGCCAGCACGCATCGCACGCGACTGGCCAATGAAGCGGGTGGCGTCTGCATTGTATGTTCTCCGCTGACGCGCTTAATGCGCAAGGGCGACATCGAGTTGCCGCTCGACATCCTTCAAATACGCGCGCGACGCATCCGAGACCACCAGACGCGGCGCGGGCATCGTGCAATGACAATCGCGCACGCGCGATGCTTTCTTCTTGCGCGCGCTGTGCGTCGGCGTAGGCGATTCGTCGTCGTCATTGCTCGAAGGCGGCAGCATCGCGAGTGACGGCAACGGCGGATAAACGGCGGACGGCGAGGCCGAAGGCGCAGCCGATGCGAGCACGGTGGCGCCAGCCGATTCGGCACACGCCTCGGAGGCGAAGTGCGCGCAGAGCGCGAGCATGGCCGCCGCGAAAATCGTCGTACGCATGCGTTCAGCTCCCCGTCTTCGGCGGCTCGATCGCCACGCTGTACGTCTGGTTCGCGCCCGCGGTGAGATTCTCCAGCAGCGGTTTTTGCGCCTGGCGTGCAGGCACGCCCTTCCAGATCGCCTCGTTGATATAGCGGAGATCCTGACCGAGCGCGGTCACGCGAATCACCGTGGGTTGCTTCTGCGCGGCGGCGAGTGCGCCCGCCTTTGCGAGCACGGCGCTCAATTGCGGATCGCGCGCGCCGAGTGCATCGGCGGGAATGTCGAAGCGCAGGACCGAAGCCGATGCCGGTGCGTTGCCGCTTTGAGCGGTATTGCCCTGGGGCAGTTGTGCGCAGCCAGTCACGGCAAGTACGGCGAGAAGGAAAGCGAAGCGCAACACGTCCAGCTCCAAAGTTTCGTGGCTATGTGCGCGTTGTCGGCCAATGGCGGATCGACTTGAGAGTCTGGCGGCAAACGTTTGCCAAAAAGAAAGAGTTTGCTCGCGAAAGGCGGCTTGCCGGAATGCGGCTGCGATGTCGCGCGCGTTCGCGCACGGAATTGCTTCGTCGATTTCGCGCGATTACATCTGAAGAATAAGGTAAATCGCGCGATTCGTATGATGGATGCGTTTAAATGAAAATGCCCGCGCGCCGTGTTCCGGCGCGCGGGCATTCGCGTCATGGCATCAGATTAATTCACATCATGCATAGTGAACGACGGTGCGGATCGACTTGCCTTCGTGCATCAGATCGAAAGCCTCGTTGATGCCCGCGAGATCCTTCGTATGCGTGACAAACGGCGCGAGCTGGATCTTGCCTGCCATCGCGTCCTGCACCATGCCAGGCAGTTCCGAGCGGCCCTTCACGCCGCCGAACGCGGTGCCGAGCCAGCGGCGGCCCGTGACGAGCTGGAACGGACGCGTGGAGATTTCCTGACCCGCGCCCGCCACGCCGATGACCACCGACTGACCCCAGCCGCGATGCGCGCATTCGAGCGCCGCGCGCATGACGTTGACGTTGCCGATGCACTCGAAGCTGTGGTCCACGCCCCAGCCCGTCATCTCGACGATCACTTGCTGGATGGGCTTTTCATGATCCTTGGGATTCACGCAGTCGGTCGCGCCGAACGCCTTCGCGAGCTCGAACTTGCCCGGATTCGTGTCGATGGCGATGATGCGGCCTGCCTTCGCGAGCTTCGCGCCTTGAATGACCGCGAGGCCGATGCCGCCGAGACCGAACACGGCGACCGTATCGCCTTCCTGCACCTTGGCCGTGTTCTTCACCGCGCCGAGGCCGGTGGTCACGCCGCAACCGAGCAGGCAGACCTGTTCCGGATTGGCTTGCGGATCGATCTTCGCGAGCGAGACTTCGGCCACGACCGTGTATTCGCTGAACGTCGAGCAGCCCATGTAGTGATAGACCGGCTGGCCGTTGTAGCTGAAGCGCGTGGTGCCGTCGGGCATCACGCCCTTGCCTTGGGTGGCGCGCACGGCCACGCACAGATTGGTCTTGCCGCTCTTGCAGAACAGACATTCGCCGCATTCGGCCGTGTAAAGCGGAATGACGTGATCGCCGGGCTTCACGCTCGTCACGCCTTCGCCCACTTCCACGACGATGCCCGCGCCTTCATGGCCCAGCACGGCGGGGAACAGGCCTTCCGGATCGTCGCCGGACAACGTGAAGGCGTCGGTGTGGCACACGCCCGTGTGGGTGATCTTCACCAGCACTTCGCCCTTGCGAGGCGGTTCGACGTCGATCTCGACGATTTCCAGGGGCTTGCCCGGGCCGAATGCAACAGCAGCGCGTGATTTCATAGCAATCTCGGTATCGGTTAGGAAAGGAGTCGATCAGTCGACCTTGGGGCCGCGCGGGCGGCCGGATGTTGAAACGGATTGAACGCGCGCTCATGCGCGTGTTTAGCGTACGGGTTTAGCGCGGTTGTTCAACGTAAATACGAACGCACGAGAGAAACCACCTCTTCGATGGGTTTGTCGGGCGTGCCGTTCGCTGCCGCGAGATGGGAAAACTCCTCGCGCAGATGACTCTCCAGTACCCCGGCCATCAGCCCGTTGATCGCGCCGCGCACCGCCGCGATCTGCTGCAGGACCGGACCGCAATCCGCGCCTTCCTCGAGGGCGCGCTCGAGCGCGTCGATCTGCCCGCGCACGCGGCGTACGCGGGCGAGAACGCGCTTCTTCTCTTCGGGGCTATGGGGCATAACGAGTCCAGGTGGGATACTGCACGGGAGTATCCTAGCATACTCGGTGGGAGTATGTTGGACAAACCCGTGCTTTAGCTGCCGACGCCTCGGCGCTAAGCCAAGCATAGTCAATGCGCATGGAGCGCGCTTATTCGACACGTCTGCTTACATTTAAAGCGCCGGACTGCGCGTCGATTATTCATACAAAGCGTGACCGGAAATCGACATAACAGTAAGATTACGCATTCAAGAAATAACGAATAACAGAGGCGAAGATGGGGGTGGGGAATATAAGCAGTCTGATAAGCGGGGCCGCATTGCTGCAGGACGGCCGCCTGCTCAAACTCGATACACCGCTCGGCGATAATGTATTGCTGCCGCAGCGTGCCATCGGCCATACCCGTATTGGCCGCGATTACGGCTTTACGATTGACGCCGTCGCTACGGACGAAAACGTCGATCTGAGCAAGCTGATCGCGCAGCCCGTCACGCTGTGGCTGCAGCAGGCCGACCAGACGTATCTGCCGTATCACGGCTACGTCCACACGGCCCGCCGGCTGGGCGCGGACGGCAGTTTGACGAGCTATCAGCTGGAATTCGCCTCGTGGCAGCACTTCCTCAAATTCCGCTCGGACGCCCGCATCTGGCAGGACAAAACCGCCGACGCCATTCTCACCGACGTCTTCAATGCGCATCCGCAAGCGCAGGGCGCATTCCGCTTTGTTATTCAAAATGCATTGCCTTCGCGCTCGTTTTGCGTGCAATACGAGAGTGACTGGAATTTCTGCCAGCGGATTATGGAATCCGAAGGCCTGTTCAGCTATTTCGAACAAGCCACTGATGGGAAATCGCACACGGTCGTAATTACCGACAATATCGGCGCATTGCCCGCTTTAAATCCGCAATCGGTTAATTTTTACCGATCGGGCGTGAATAGCGAAACCCATGCGCTGGTGCAATGGAGCGGTACGCGCACATTGCAAAGCGTGACGCTGGCTACGCGCACATTCGACTACAAGTCGCCTTCTACGTCGGTGAATCCCAAAGGCACGTCGGTGCCGACGCTGGCCACGCAGGGCAATCTGCCGCAGCAGGCCGAAGTCTACGAATACACGGGCGCGTACACCTACGGCGAGCAGTCGCGCGGCGACACGCTCAGCGAAATCCGCATGCAGGAGTGGGAGTCGCGCGCGAAACGCTTCGAAGGCGCGGGCGCCGTGCGCAATCTCGACGCCGGGCGCTGGTTCGAACTCGACGGCCATCCGGTGCACGATGCGGACAGCCAGCAGGATCGCCAGTTTGCGGTGATCGACGCGCGCTGGTTCATCGAAAACAATCTGCCTGCAACGACCACGCAGACGCAATCGTTTCCGCACAGTCTGCAAAGCGAACTGGCCGCGATCAAGAGCGCGAATCAGGGCGACAGCGACGCGCTGATGGTGAAAGCCTCGGACGGCAGTGAAGGTTTTCTTTTGGTGAAGATCGAGGCGCAGCGCAAGGCGGTGCCGTATCGCAGTCCGCTTGACCATCACAAGCCGGAAATGCGCATGCAGACGGCTATCGTGGTCGGGCCGTCGAACGAAGAGGCGTATACCGATTCGCTCAATCGCATCAAGGTGCATTTCCATTGGGACCGCCTCAATGCGGGCGATGAAAACGCGTCGTGCTGGATACGCGTGGCGATGTCCGATTCGGGCAGCAGTTATGGCGGCGTGCATGTGCCACGTGTGGGCGAGGAAGTGATCGTGAACTGGCTCGACGGCGATTGCGATCGACCGTTGGTGACGGCGCGCGTCTATAACGGCGCGACCACGCCAAACTGGCACTCGAACGGCATTCTCTCGGGCTACAAGTCGAAGGAATACGGTGGCAGCGGCTATAACCAGCTCGTGATGGATGACGCCACCGGCCAGAATCGCGCGCAACTGTACAGCACAAGCGCGAATTCGCAACTGCATCTGGGTTATCTGGTCGCGCAAAACGCGAATTCGCGCGGCGCGTATCTGGGCAGCGGCTTCGATCTGAAGTCGGATGCGTTCGGTGCGATCAACGCGGGCCAGGGCCTGTATGTGAGCACGTACGCGAAAAGCACGACGAGTCAGCAACTCGATGTTGCCGAAGCGCACTCGCAATTGACGAACGCGCAGGAGACGATCGACGCGCTTTCGCAGGCGAGCGAATCGCACCAGGCCGAGACCTTGCAGGACGGCACGAATGCGCTCAAGACCTTTGCGAGCGCCACGCAATCGACGAAACAAGGTGCGAGTGCGAGCGGCGGCAATACGGCTGGCGGCGGCACCGGTAGCGCGAACGCATTCACCGATCCGGTGATGCTGATGGCGAGCCCTTCGGGGATTGCGCTGTCTACGCAGCAGTCCGCGCATGTGACCGCCGCACAGCAAATATCGGTTATTAGCGGACAGAGCGTGCAAATCGCGAGCGGTAAATCGCTGATTGGCGGCGCGGTGGAAAAGATCAGTCTCTTCGCGCAGCGCTCCGGCATCAAACTGTTCGCGGGTAAAGGCAAAGTCGAAGTGCAGGCGCAATCAGATAACGTCGAACTCGTTTCGCAGAAAGCCACACGTCTGATTTCGGCGACTGAAAACGTCGAGATCGCGGCGAAGAAAGAAATCGTGTTGACGTCCGGCGGCGCGTATATCCGCATCAAGGACGGCAACATTGAAATTCACGCGCCCGGCACGATCGACGTAAAAGGCACGCAACATAGTTTCGCCGGCCCGGCGCAGCAGAATTATCCGCTGCCGGTATTCGCTCAGGCCGAAACGCAAGGACCGGTCGCCTTCAATATGGTGCTCGCGGATATGCCGGGACCGAACGGCCATCCGTACATCAATATGCCGTGGCGCATCGTCTCCGCGCGGAGCGCGAATGACGCGCATATGTCGTCCGATTTCATACTCAGCGGCAAGAGCGATTCGACGGGCAAAGTCGCGTTGTCCGCCGCCGATCAGAAGACGCTGCACGACGCCTGGAACGCCACGCCCGGACAGATCTGGCTCGCCTACGGTGGACAGGTGCATTCGCTCGCATTGAGCCGCCAGACCGCGGACTGGACGGAGAGCGACCGCTTCTACGAAGCACTCGACGCAATGGGCTATAGCCAGCGCATGTACGTCACGGAACAGGGCGATGTCGATCAGGGCTTTGCGAAACTCGCGCGCCAGGAATGGCAGACCGAAAGCGATGGCACGTTGTTGGACAAGTTGAAAGGAGAGGCTTGATGGAGGCCACATCGCTCGAGGGAAGCACGGGGTTGCTTTTCGACGCGTCGCCGATTAAAACGCTGCGCCAGATTATCGATGAAGCCGGGAACGCGTTGACGTCCAACGCAGCGGACAACCGTTGGGTGCTCTCCGATCAGTCGTTCTCCTGGCCGCGCGCGGGCAACACCGTCACACCGTTTACGACCGGCAAGAGCTATTTCAAGAAACTGGCGGAGGAGCTCGAAGGCGCGCAGAAGTCGATTTATATCGGCGGCTGGCAGGTGAACTGGGACGCGCAATTCGCTCCTGGCGGCCTGCGCCTTTTCGACGTGTTGCTGAAAGCCGCGCGCGCCAATGCCGGGCTGAAAATCTACGTGATGCCGTGGAAGCATTCGCCGCCGATCCAGACGTACGACAAGCAGACCGTGCCGGTGCTCGAGGCGATCAACGAACTGGTTGGGCGCAAATGCGTGACGGTCACGCTCGCTGCCTCGTTAGCCGATGAGGATCCGGGTTTCTTCAGCCATCACCAGAAGTTCGTGGTGATTGACGAGCACAAGGCGTTTATCGGCGGCATGGATGTGTGTTACGGCCGTTTCGATGACGAAACTTACGATCTGCACGCGGATGCGGAAGGACGCGAGGGCCTGAATCGCTACAACGGCTGCATACCGCATTTGGGACATGTGAAACCGGAGAAGCTTGTCGATCCGGATTTGCTCACCGGCGCCTATGACAATCACCCGACGTTTGGCGGACTCTGGGCGTCGAATCGCAGCGAGATTCTGAAGAAAATCGAAAATGGCGCGGTGCAGACGGACTATAGCGGCGAGACGCCCTACTGGTCGGCGATGTCGCGTCCCACCGGTCTTTCCCCCAGCGACGCCACGCTCGACGCCACGCGGCAGCCGCGCATGCCGTGGCAGGACGTGCACGTGCTCATTGAAGGACCGTCCGCTGCGGATATTGCGCGCAATTTCGTCTATCGCTGGAACAGCGAGGGCGGAGAAAAGACGCCGCTCGATTTGCCCGCGGAGCCTGAGTTCGTTTCGGGGGGCTGCACGGTGCAGGTCCTGCGCAGTGCGCCGTTCAAGATGCGCAAGGCTGAGTATGCGGCCTTGAAGGACGATGCGAAGAAAGACGTTACGCAGCCGACTGGAAAACAGTGCGAAATCGCGCTGGCGATGAAGAACCTCATCGAAGGTGCAACGTCGTTTATTTATATCGAGAATCAGTTTTTTGTTTCGGCGTTTGGGGTGGAGCATACCGACCCGAGCAAGACTGCGGCGGATTTGAAGTCGACGGATCCTTTGTCCGGTCCGGCCGCCAAGGTCAAAGCAAGTGGTTTCCAGGAATGGGCAACGCATCTTGTCTCGGACAAACCCAACGAAGCGCCGAAGAATTTCATCTGCGAGGCGCTGGGGGAGAGGATCGGCAAGGCGATCATGTCGGGCGCGAAGGAGAATTTCCACGTCATAATTACGCTGCCGGTTCACCCGGAAGGGAAACTGAGCGACGGCAATATCATGGCGCAGGTCCACTGGACCATGCAGACGCTGGTGTTCGGCCCGTTCAGCTTGCTGAATCGCGTGCGACGCTATATCAAAGCCAGGGAGTTGCGCGACAAGAAGGTCGCCGACTGGAAGAAGGTGACGACGGATGCGAACGATCGTCGGTACGAAGACGTGGATATGGAGCGCTGCAATGACTATGTCACGCTGCTCAATTTGCGCAATTGGGCAAAGTTGGGTGATCGCTATGTGACGGAGCAGATCTACATCCACACCAAGATGATGATCGTCGATGACCTGTTTGCGCTTCTGGGCAGCGCGAATATCAATGACCGCAGTATGCTGGGATCGCGCGATTCGGAAATCGCCGTGCTCATCTCGGATTCGGCGAAAGAAAAGCACGATATCAGTGGGAATGGGGACGTCCGGATCACCCGCAATTTCGCGCGCGAATTGCGCAAAGGCGTGTGGAGCAAGATATTCGGTCTCACGGGGAAAGTGAGGCCGGCTGAAGCGCTGAGGAGCGCGGTGGATCAGCCCGCGAATCCGGAGAACTGGAAGAAGATTCAGCAGGTGGCGGACGCGAACCGGCTGATTTACGAGGCGGCGTTTGATTTTATTCCGCGGAATACGGCGGCGGATGCAGTTGGTGGCGCCGAGCCTGTGTATGCCTCGATTTGGCCGACGTGGGAAGCGGGCAAAAAATCAACTGGCGGTAGAATGCCATTCGACGAAGAATTCTGGTCAAAACCGCAACATACTAATGCCGCGAGCCAGTTGACTGGAGTGCTGGGTTTCATGGTGGCATTGCCGATTTATTGGACCAGAAACGAAAACAATAACCTCGGTTATGCCATTTCTCTTGTGGCAGATAACAACGCGGTGCCCGTGAATCCGGTCGATTTTTCGTCGGATCGACATACGGAACTATCACAGGCCTCGCAGGCCACGGATCAGTCTGCTGGGGAGCAAGTTTAATGACGAAAGTAAGTCGAGGTAGGTTTGTCGCGTTGGCTATCGCAATAGCGTTGAACCCATCGCAGGCCTTTTCAGCTCCGCAACAAGAGTGTGTAGGTCGATACCGCTTGACGTTACCTGGCGAAGCTGACACCGCTCTAACAACGGCAAAGGCGTTTCGCGAACCGCAGGCTGCGAATATTCGATTCTCCGATGGGTTGGCGGCACCGTTATCCTCGTTTATCTACAACGGGACGTTCTATATCACGGATGCCATCACGCACGATGGCTATGAGGCGCTCGTCAATACGATGAAGAGTCGTGTCGCGGCGAGTCGGGACAGGCCGTTTCAGGATCAGCGGCTCTCGGTGTTGCCGGTGCAGGATACTGCGTCGTTTGCCTGGTCTGGACGTGGTGGTGCGGCTTTCTACGCCTTCAAGGACGGCAGAACCATCACGTTTCTCACAAAATCGGAGGACGTACAGCAGGCGAGTAACGACGCGCTCGAAGTTCTGGCTCATTTGGAACCACGTAGCGCAGGAGATGTTCCAGTTGAGCCGGGCGTTTGTCTTCCCAGTCTGTTCGTCCAAACGAGTCAGGCAGACAAGAGCCGCATAGTTGGCTCAACCTACCGGTTGAAAAGCCACCCGGATGTGCTGATTTTCTTCCGGGATTCCAAAGCGTTAAAGGACCAACCGAAGCTAACTTCGCGTCAGGAAAACGAATTCGTGTGGACCAGCGAGTTCGGCGTGGGCAAAGCCGTCAAACTGCACGGTGCGCGCCCGTGGCGCACAGTCAAGCTCGATGGCCGAGAAGGCGTGGGATCATTCGGTACAATCACGAGAAACGACGATTCGACCGATTACGGCTATCTCGTGACGGTGCAAGGCGATCCAGAGGCCTCAACCGACACACCCGACTTGCTCTTGTACGTCGAACGCAACGCCTCCGCATCCCAAGGAAAAACTCCCGTCACCGCCGACGAACTCGAAAAAATCGGCGAAGAAATTGCCGCTTCGATCAAGCGTCGTTAGCGCGATCTGCCTGCAATGCGGCCACGACACACGACTACCCGTCATTCGCCTGCACGTGATAAACCGCCCACGGCAGATCACAAACCGCTCCTTCAGTGGTTTGCTGGCCTGCTCGCGAACAAAGTCATCGAATGGCGCAATGCCATTCGATGACGAGTTTTGGTCTAAACCCCGTCAATGCGAAGACGCCGACAAACTCAAAAATCTGACTGGATTTACTGTGTCATCGCCAATCTATTCTGATGCAGACGACAAGTTCGCGAAGTGGGTCGATCGGGTGAAGAATATTATGGTGGAGAACTTCAGGATGATGTGTCGAAGTGCTGTTTTGCTTATGGTCGCCATGCAATTTTCGCAAGCGCAGGGCGCACAGCAGCAAGAATGTGTAGGGCGTTATAGTTTGACTTTGCCCTCAGAAACCGACGTTGCCATGACCACCAGGACAGCATTCATCGGCCAACAGATTTCGCCTATACGGTTCGGGGATGACAAGACTGCGCGATTGTCGTCCTTTATATACAACGGCACCTTTTCGATCAGTAGGAGCGTGTCTCGAAGCGAATTCGACCAATTTATCAAGGAGGCGAAAGCAAACGCGGCGGCAAGCGCCACCAAGCCTTACGCCAGTCAGAGGTTTAGTATCGTCGTTAGAAGCGACCCAAATAGTCTGGTGTGGAAGGGGCCAAAGACGTCTGGTTTCTATACGTATATTGACGGAACGGCAATCGAATTTGTAGGAATATCGTCTTCCGGGCAAAGCGCTGTCGAAACACTTGAGCACAGCAAGGCGCGCGGCGATGGCGAAGCGCCTCACGTTCCGGGAGTATGTTTGCCTGGTATATTTGTGATGAGCGATCAACCCGATTATGTGCGCGACGTTGGCGTGACATTTCGCCTGAAGTCGCATCCTGATGTGTTGATCTTCGTTCGAGACTCGAAAGCCTTCCCGAATCAACCTAGGCTCACATCGCGTCAACAGCGTGAGTTGCTTTGGACGGGCGGCTTGGGCGTTGGCAAAAAAGTGAAACTACATGGCGTATTGCCGTGGAGTGGCGTCAAGCTCGATGGACGAGAAGGCGTGGGCTCGTTTGGCACGATAACGAGAAGTGACGATTCGATGGACTACGGCTATCTCGTTGCTGTACAGGGCGATTCCGATGCAATTACCGACACCCCCGACCTGGTGCAGTACGTCGAGCGCAACCCCTCCGCATCTCAGGGAAAACCGCCTGTCAGCGCCGATGAGCTCGAAAAGATTGGCGAAGAAGTAGCCGCTTCGATCAGGCGTCGATGAGCATGCCGGCCCCATTCTCACTTGCGAGCGCGGCAAGCACCAAGACAGCAAAGTTCGGCGCGATGCGAGGATTATCAATCTTGCTTCTCTTCATGCTGAAGACAACGCACGCGCTAGCCGTGCCGCAAGAAGAATGCGTAGGCCGGTATCGTTTGGAGTTGCCTTCTGAGGCCGAGGCCGCGATGACCACGGAAAAAGCATTCATCAGCGGGCAGGACGTGCCGATTCGGTTCTCGGACAAATTGGTCGCACCACTGTCCTCGTTTGCGTATGACGGAGCGTTCAAGATCAGTAAAGACGTTTCGCAGAGTGATTTTGACGCGAAGCTAAAGCGCGCCAAAGAGAAGGTGTTGGCGAGTGAAAAGGATCCTGCTGCGGCTCAGCATTTCACCCTATTGCCCGTGAGTGATGAGCGAAGCGTCGCATGGAGTAGCGAAAAGGGCGCAGGTTTTTACACCTACAAGATTGGAACCGCAGTTTCATTCACGATCGATTCGATGTCGCCACAGCGAGCGCTCGATATTCTGGCAAATGTCAGCACGCGTAAAGATGGACAAATACCTGCTTCACCCGGTGTATGCATGCCGGGCTTATTTGTCGCTAGCAGTCAACCTGACGACGTGCGCAACATAGGCGTCACCTTCAGATTGAAGGCACATCCGGATGTGCTGATTTTCTTCCACGACTTGAAAGTGCTGAAAGATCAACCCAAGTTGACCTCACGCCAGAAGAACGAATTCGTCTGGACCAGCGAGTTCGGTGTGGGTAAGGCCGTCAAATTGCACGGCGTGTTCCCGTGGCGCACCGTCAAGCTCGATGGCCGCGAGGGTGTGGGGTCATTCGCCACGATCACACGCAATGACGATTCGACGGATTATGGCTATCTCGTGACAGTGCAGGGCGACTTTAACGCCTCAACCGACACACCCGACTTGCTCTTGTACGTCGAACGGAACGCATCCGCAGCGCAGGATAAAACGCCCGTCACCGCCGACGAGCTAGAGAAAATCGGCGAAGAGATAGCCGCCTCAATCAGACGCCGATGACCACGTTGAATGTCCTTTCCCCAGGCAGCGGTGCGAGATACGGGAAGACCGTTATGCCGCCAAAGATGCGTCGATCAGCAGCGTTGCTTCTCTTCATGCTGTGGGTAGCGCAAGCGCTGGCGGCACCACAGGAGGAATGCGTCGGCCGGTATCGGTTGACCTTGCCTTCCGAAGCCGAAGCCGCAATGACCACCGAAAAGGCCTTCACAGGTCGACAAAGCTCGCCGATTCGCTTTTCGGACGATGCGATTGCGCCACTTTCTTCGTTTTTATACAACGGCACGTTTTTAATCAGCAGAAACGTTTCTCAGGACGAGTTCGATGTCGTTGTCGCGCAAGCCAGAAGCAATTCTGCCGCGAGCGCCCAGAGCCCATACGCAGACCAGCGGTTTAGCGTTGTGAAGGTAAGCGGTAAACAGAGTTGGGTTTGGAAAGCGGCCACGACGTCTGGTTTCTTCACCTATATCGACGGAACGGCCATTTCGTTTTTGGCAAGATCTGGTGCGGAGCAGCGCGCCGTCGACGCACTCGATCATATCAAGGTGAGGGCTGACGGTGAGGTGCCTACGACGCCTGGAGTGTGTTTGCCTGGTGTGTTCATATCGAGCAGCCAGCCTGACTATTCACGTGAAGTTGGGGTGACATTTAGACTGAAAGAGCATCCAGACGTGTTGATCTACTTTCGTGACGCAATAGCTTTGACGGGGCAGCCGAATTTTACCTCACGCCAGAAGAACGAGTTTGTCTGGACCAGCGAGTTTGGCGTGGGCAAGGCGGTCAAACTACACGGCGCGTTTCCGTGGCGCACTGTCAAGCTCGATGGTCGCGAAGGCGTGGGCTCGTTCGCCACCATCACGCGTAGAGACGACTCGACAGACTACGGTTATCTCGTGACCGTGCAAGGCGATCCCGATGCTGCGACCGATACGCCCGACCTGCTGCTCTATGTCGAGCGTAACGACGCCGCCTCCCAAGGCAAAACCCCCGTCACCGCCGACGAGTTAGAGAAAATCGGTGAAGAAGTGGCGGCTTCGATAAGGCGTCGATGAGCGTGCCGAACCCTTTCTCGTCACTTGCGAGCGCGGCAAGCAAGACAACATCAAAGCCGGTGGTGCCGCTTCGATCAGTGTTGTTGTTGATCTTCATGCTGAAGACAATGCACGCGCTGGCTGCACCGCAAGAGGAGTGTGTAGGGCGATATCGTTTGACTTTGCCTTCGCGGGCCGAAGTCGCCATGACCACGGCGAAGGCGTTTACCGATGGTCAGGTGGCACCTATCAGATTCGCCGACGGAATGGGTGCACCTCTTTCTTCGTTCGCCTACGACGGCACATTTAAAATCACCACAGGCCTTCCACCGAGCGACTTTGACGCGCGAGTGAAACGGGCCAAAGATCAGGTCGCAGCGAGCGCAAAGGAGCCTTACGCAGATCAGCGGTTTGCCGCGCTTCCGGTAAATGACGCCAGGAGCTTTGCGTGGCGAAGCACAAAGGCGGTGGGTTTCTATACCTATAAGGATGGGACTGCAGTCTCATTTCTCACGAGGTCCGTCTCCGAACAACGCGCACTTGAAGTTTTAGCGCACGTCAACACGCGAGCCGAGGGCGAGGTGCCTGCGAAGCCCGGCGTCTGTTTGCCGGGACTCTTCATTTTCAGTGACCAACCTGACGATGTACGCAACATCGGCGTGACATTTCGGCTCAAGGAACATCCTGATGTGCTGATTTTCTTCCACGACTTGAAAGTGCTGAAAGATCAACCCACGCTGACCTCACGCCAGAAGAACGAGTTTGTCTGGACCAGCGAGTTCGGCGTGGGTAAGGCCGTCAAATTGCACGGCGTGTTCCCGTGGCAAACCGTCAAGCTCGACGGCCGCGAAGGGGTGGGATCATTTGGCACGATCACACGCAATGACGATTCGACGGATTACGGCTATCTCGTGACCGTGCAGGGCGACCTTAACGCCTCAACCGACACACCCGATTTGCTCTTGTATGTCGAACGCAACGCCGCCGCATCCCAAGGCAAAACCCCCGTCACCGCCGACGAACTCGAAAAAATTGGCGAAGAAGTCGCCGCATCGATCAAGCGTCGCTAACGCGATCCGCTAACAACTTAGCCGCCGCCGCGCCCGACTAACCCGCATTCACCTGCACGTGATAAACCGCCCATGGGCAGGTCACAAACCGCTCCTTCAGCGGCTTGCTGGCCTGCTCCGGAACGCGGTCGGCGTCGTACACGGCCCATAGCGGCCCCAGCCCACCCAGCGGCATGGGCTTGCCATCCAGATGCGTGGCGACGATATAACGCCACGCGCGCAGATTCTCCAGCGACACCATCACCGCATAACCATCGATCGCACGCAGCATGACCTGCGCCGTCCCCGCGCCGGTTACGCCCGCAACTTGCAGCACGTCGGCGAGCAGCGGACCGGAGAGGGTATGCGGCTGCTGATCGTATTCGAGCGTAGGGCGGATCGTGACTGCGGGCAAGCGCATCAGCGCGGGAAAGTCGAAAGCATAGGCTTTATCGAACTTCACGAGCTGTTTCTCGAACAAACGATCGAATACATCCACGCCACCGCGATTATGCCGACCGATATCGCCGGAGATCGTCAGCACGGCGGGTGAGGTCGCATGCGCGGCGCCACTCGTTTCGTGCTTTGCGGCGAAGGCCGCGGGTGCGACGCTGAACGCGGCTGCGCCGCTCAAGAATTGCCGCTTGTTCATTTCGGATGGTCCTTTCTTTGACGCTAGCTGGCCGGGGTTGAGAAACTGGGTGTCGGTATCGACATAAGGCGGTTGCAGTATATATCGGCAAGCCGCAGCGTCCGGACTGACTAAACGTCCACCGAGATCAAGCTATTATTTCGGATAGCGAACGAAATTTATGGATGATAACGCGTAGCCTATATACGTCGGTATAACTCTAATAAACCGATTGCCGTATCGTCTGCGCGAAGCGCCGATGCTAGGCTACGGAGCAATATAGGCCGCTCTTTCTGCGCGGCGCAACATCAAGCAATCGATTTATCGGAGCGTACCGAATGAAAATCCCTCGCATCAAGGCCTTGCTGAGTGGCGCGACGCTGGCGCTTGCCATATCGGGGAACCAGCCTGTCATGGCGGAGCAGACGTCGCCCGACGCATCGCCCATTTATGGCGTGACGATTCCGCCAGGCTATCGCGAGTGGCAGATGATCGCGCCCGCAGCCGAAGCCGCGCCGCTCGACGAATTGCGCGTCGTGCTCGGCAATCCCGCTGCGATCAAGGCGATCAAGAACGCCACGCTGCCGTTCCCGGACGGCGCGGTGCTCGTCAAGCTGGCCTACAAGAAAAAGCAATCCGATGATTTCGCGCCCGCCACGGTGCCGGGCCAACCCACCACGATGCAGGTCATGGTGAAGGATTCGAAGCGCTATGCGTCGACGGGCGGTTGGGGTTTCGGTCGCTTCATCGACGGCAAGCCGGCCGATCTGAAACAGCACCAAACCTGCTTCGCGTGTCACGCCGAACGCGTGAAAGACCGCGACTATGTCTTCACGCGTTTCGCGCCTTGAGAAAAAAATTCGCCGCTCAAAGCAAAGCGCGCCGCTGCAACGAGCGGCGCGCACCGAAGCAACAACCAATCAAATCCCCGTTCGCACGGGCAATGCCGTCACCCCGCGCAGATTATTGCGGTGCTGCCAGACCAGTGCATCGAGATTCTCGGCCTGCAGCGCGGGAAAGCGATCGAGTAAATGTCCGATCGCGACTTCCATTTCGAGCATGGCGAGCCGCGCGCCAAGACAATAATGAATGCCCGCGCCGAAGGACAGCGATTTAGCCGTATCGTCGCGCGCGAAGTCGAGTTGGTCGGGGTGCGTGAACGCCTGCGGGTCGCGATTTGCCGCGCCAATCAGCATGAAAACGACGGACCCGCGCGCGAGCTTCGAATCGCCCACGTCGATATCGTCGAATGCCGTGCGCACGACCATTTGCACGGCGCCGTCGTAACGCAGGCATTCCGCAATCGCGCGCGGCAACAGCGTGCGGTCGTCTTGTAGCGCCTGATACCGATCGCGATGCCGAAACAGCGCGAGCATCGTATTGCCGATCATATTCGACGTCGTTTCGTGTCCGGCGATGAATAGCAGGACCGCGTTCGACACCACTTCTTCGTCGGTGAGCTTCGCGCCATCCACCTCCACGTGCAGCAGCGCGCTGATCAGATCGTCGGCATGCTGTGAGCGCCGTTGCTCGATTACGTTCTGGAAATAGCGTTCGAGCGTGAGCGCCGCTTCGTCAGCGGCGCTCAGCGCTTGCGCGTCGAGCGGCGCAAGGTCGAACGCGGCGACTAGTCGACCGGCGGCGCCTGCGAGCGCGTGGGCGTCTTCGAGCGGCACATCGAGCAACTGGCAGATGATGCGAACCGGCAACGGCAGTGCGAAGTCGCTCATCAAATCGAAGCCGGCATTCGTGCCGATTGCATCGAGCAGCGCGCGCGTAGTGGCTTCGACCGTGTCACGCAGTTTCTCCATTTGCCGCGCGTTGAAGGTCTTCATCAGCAGCGCGCGCAATCGCGTGTGCGTGGGGGGATTCATCATCAGCAAGGTACGGTTCAGCGACTGAAACACCGGCCGCGCCGTTGCCGCTTCGCCGTAGCGCGCGGCCACGCTTTGCAGATATGTTTTGCCCATACGCGGATCGCGCAGCAGCGCGTCGATCACATCGAAGCGGCCCGTGACGAAAACTTGCGGCGCGATGGGCAGCAGCGCACCCGCTGCGCGAATCTTTTCATACGCGGGATACGGATTCGCGAAGAACGCGGGTGAGGTGAAGTCGGAGAATTGCATGAGTTTGGGCGATGAATGTGGGCGGATCGTAGTGTAGCGAAGGGCGCGTTGTGAAGCGAACGTTCACGCGCGCGCTTCGAGCATCTTGACGAGCGTAAGCAGCGTGCGATTCGCAGGCGTGGCGATACCTGAATTCAATCCGCGGCGCACGATCGCGCCGTTGAGATAATCGATTTCGCTGGGCTTGCGGCGTGCAAGGTCTTGTGCGGTCGACGAATATTGACCGCCGGGAATGGCGGCTTCAATGCGTTCGACAATTTGCGCGGGTGTGTCGTCGAAGTGGACGCCTTCCGCGGCTGCAACGGCGAGGCATTCGGTCACCACGTCGCGCATGGTCTCGCGCAAGGCGTCGCGTTGCGGCATGGCGTCGAGCGGCAATTGAACGATGGCCGACACCGCGTTGTATGCGCAATTGAGCACGAGTTTTTGCCAGAGCGTGGCGCGCACGTCGCGGGCGATGCGCGTGGGAATGTCGGCGTCGAGCAGCGTGCGCGCGAGCGCTTCGCTCGAAGGCGTGTCTTCGATCTCCAGGTCGCCGCGTCCGTGATGCAGCAAATGGCCTGGCCCCGCCATTTCGCTTGCCACGTACACGGCGGCGCTGATCACGGGTTGTGTCAGTTCGGCGCGCAGCATCGCGGCATTGTCCACGCCATTTTGCAGACTCACGACCATGGCATGCGATGCCAGTGAATGTCGCAGCGCGCGTGCTGCGCCCTGCGTATCTGGCGATTTCACGCAGACAAACACGGCGTCGGCAGACGCTGCCGCCTCGATGGCGGTCGAGGCTTGCACGGGCAGGCGCAGGTCGACCGTTCGCGACTGAAAGCGTAATCCCCGCGCGCGAATCGCATCCACATGCGTCGATCGGCCGATCAACATCACCTCATGACCGTGCCGCGCGAGCATGCCGCCAAAATAGCAGCCGACCGCGCCGGCGCCCAGAACCGCAAACCGCATACTATCCTCCGTGAAGCGAAGCTGGCCGTATGCACTGGCCCGTTGGACATCGATAACACCTGGCGCGTCAGCTTTATTCCCGCCATCGTCAATGCACGGGTGCAAATACCGGTAAACGCTCGCGAATCCAGTCGAGCAGCGCCGCCGGTCCGGGCGCGAGTGCGCGATTCGACTTCACGAGCAAGCGCGCGCGCGTACTTTGAAAAATGCTGTGCTCGATTGGCACGGTTGTCATCTCGCCGCGTGCGACTTCGGCTTGCGCGGCGAATTCACCAATCAGCGTGACGAAGTTCTCGACAGTCACCATACGCTTGAGCGCCGCCACGGAATTGCTCGTTATCGCGGCGGGAATTTCGATGCCTTCCGCGAGCTCGACCATTCTCACCGCATGGCCGATACCGAACGATTCGGGCATCAGCGCGAGCGGATACGCACGCAGGTCGTGAACATGCGCGACCGTGTGCGCCTTCGCCAACGGGTGTTCGTTGCGCAATAACAGCACGACTGGCTGATTCGAACTCGCGAGGCTGTGAATCAGCGGATGCGGTGGCGGATTGTAGGCGAGGCCGATATGAGCGCGGCTCGACGCCACCTCCTCGATCACGCCGTCGCGGCCCAGCACGCTCAGCTCGATCGTCAGCGACGGATAGCGAGCGCAGAACGGCCGGAGCACGGCATCGGTGAGCGTATCGACGAAACCTTCGCTCACGGCAAGCCGGATACGCCCCTGTTGCAAACCGCGCAGCGCGCTGAGTTGTGCTTCGAGTTTTTCCTGCTGCGAGCGGCAGCTTTCCACAAAATCGAGCAGATGCGCCGCGGCGTCGGTTGGGCGCACGCCTTTCGCGGAGCGGTCGAACAGCGTCGCGCCCAGTTCGTCTTCCAGAATGCGGATTTGCCGCGTGATGACGGAGGGCGACGTATTGAGGTTGTCGGCGGCGCCGCGAATCGAGCCGTGGTCGAGGACCGCGTGAAAGTAGCGCAGGCGTTGATGATTGAGTTGACGCATGGTGATCACCGGATCGAATGTCGTGCGTTGCTTGTGAGGCAACAGGGGTGGGGCGCGATTGCTGTTGTCCAGATCGCGCCTTCCTGACACCATCGCTAAACCGGATGCGCCACGAAGTTAATCAGCGATCCGAACTAATTGAAGAGTTGGAACGAAGAAGCGCTAAGTCATGTTTTCAGATACTCATCAAACGCCAGGCCACATCCTGATCGTCGACGACGATGGGGCGCTACGCGAGCGTATCGCGACGTATTTGCAGGCCCGCGGCATGCGCGTCTCGCAGCTTTCGCGAGCGCGTGATCTACGAGCACGGTTAAGCCAGTCCGAGCCCGATCTCGTCGTGCTGGACACCCGTCTTCCCGACGCGGATGGCCTCGCGCTGTGCGGCGAATTGCGTGCTAACCGCCGCTTTCATGCTTTGCCGATCGTGCTGCTATCCACGCGTCACGGCGTGGAGGACCGCATTGTCGGCCTTGAAATGGGCGCCGACGATTACCTCGCGAAGCCGCTTGCGACTCGCGAACTGTTCATGCGCATTCGTGCGATCCTGCGCCGCGCGCGTCTGCCGCCGCCCGGACTCGCCGTCGCGCACATGCCGAGCGTGCTGCGTTTTGGCGAATGGCGGCTCGACACGCTGGCGCGTCATCTTGTGGACGAGAGCGGGGCAACCGTTGCGCTGAGCAGCGCTGAATATCGTTTGCTGCGCGTGCTGCTCGATTATCCGAATCGCGTGCTCACGCGCGATCAACTTCTCGACCTCACACAAGGCCGCGAAGCCGATCTGCTCGACCGTTCGATCGACCTGCTCGTGAGCCGCGTGCGTCAGCGCTTGCGCGACGGCGTGCGGCAAGGCCGCTACATCAAGACGATACGCAACGAGGGCTATCTGTTCTCGGCGACGGTTGTCGAAGCCACCGGCCCGTGCGCATCGGCGTGTTGCGCGGCGGCCTGAGATCCCACATCGGGCGCATCACGGAATCAGCAGCAGCTTGCCGGTCGATCGACGGCTTTCCATGTCGTCATGCGCCTGCGCCGCCTGTTCGAGCGGATACACCCCGCCGATACGCACGTCGATTGCCCCGGCGACGATCCAGTCGAACAACTGCTTCGCGCGCGCCCGCAACAAGGCGGGCGTGGCGATGTGATCGGCAAACACCGCGTAACCGATCTTGATGCTGCGCGGCAGGCTCATGATGTGCAGCGGTCCCGCGTCGCCGAGCACCGGGCCGTACCAGCAGAACGTGCCGCTGCGGCGCAGCGAGGCCATCGACGCGTGAAAGGTCGTGGGACCGGAGCCGTCGTAGACCACGTGTACGCCTTCGCCGCCCGAGAGCCGCACGGTTTCTTCGGCGAAGGCGCCGTCCGCGTCGACGATGACGTGGTCCGCGCCCGCTTCGCGTGCGATCTCCGCTTTCACCGCGCTCGACACGCGGCCGATCACCGTGCCGCCGCGCAACTTGATGATCTGCGTGAGCAACAGGCCCAGGCCGCCGGCGGCCGCATGCACGAGCGCGATATCGCCGCGCTGCACCGGATAAAAGTCGGTCGCGAAGTGGCTGGCCGTGAGGCCCTGCATCATCAGTGCGGCGGCGGTGCGATGGTCGATTTCGTCGGGCACCGGCACGAGCGCGGCGGACGGAATGACGACGCGCTGCGCGTAGCTGCCCGGCGCATAGACCCACGCGACGCGCTGACCGGGGCGCACATCCGTGACGTTTTCGCCCACGGCGAGCACGCGGCCCGCGCCTTCGACGCCCAGCGGCTTCGGATCCGGCATCGACTCCCAGAAACCACCGCGACGCACGCCGATATCCATGAAGTTGACGCCCGCAGCATCGACTTCGACGAGCGCTTCGCCCGGACCCGCGACGGGCTCGCTCGCATCGACGAGGCGCAGCTTGTCGATGCCGCCCGGGCCTTCCATGACGATCTGTTTCATGCTCGCGCGCTCCTTGTATGGCGTGGTTTGCGTGGTGTTGTCATCGTGCGTTCCTTGAATGAGGGCGTGACGCTATTGGAACGCCGCTACGTATCCCGGTTGTTTCCGCCGATGCGTGGAAATGTAAGCGCGTGTTGCGAAGCGGGCCGCCGATACAGTGGGCTACAAATGCGCGTCACTCGATCCCAACCCGCGACGCCGTCACGCGGCGCTCGGTTGCAGGCAACGAGCACGCGAGAGTGGCGCGGTCGTGCGGCGCATGTCGTCGCGTTCGGCGATGCGGTGCTCGTCGAGCGTGGTGACGGCCGCCGAAAACACGTAGCCTTCGTTGCGCAGCGTCTTGATGTAGCGGGCCATGCGCGCCGTGTCGTTGAGGCGCTGCCGCAATCGGCTCACGAGCAGATCAATCGAGCGGTCGAACGGATCGGCGCTGCGCCGCTGCGTGAGATTGAGCAACTGGTCGCGCGTGAGTACGCGCTGCGGATGATCGAGAAACACGCGCAGCAGACGATATTCTGCGCCGCTGAGCGCGACCGGCGTGTCGTGCGGATCGAGCAGACGGCGCGCGGTGGTGTCGAGTCGCCAGTTGCCGAAGCCGAGTGTAGCGGGGCCTTCTTCGGCATGCAGATCGGGCGGCAGCATCCGCGTGCGCCGCAGCACGGCGCGGATGCGCGCGAGCAGTTCACGCGGCGGGAAGGGCTTGGTCAGATAGTCGTCGGCGCCCATTTCGAGGCCGACGATGCGGTCCATCACATCGTTGCGAGCGGTGACCATCAGCACCGGCATGAGACGATGGCGGCTCTCGCGCAGCGCGCGATAAAGCGTGAGTCCGTCTTCGCCGGGCAGGATGAGGTCGAGCAGGATCAGGTCCGGCGGGCTGCGTTCGAGCGCATCGTGCATCTCGCGCCCGTTGGCGGCGCGCGTGGTCCGCATGCCGTTTTTCTCAAGATAGTTGCCGACCAGTTCGCGCAGGTCGCGGTCGTCGTCGACGATCAGCACATGGTCGATTTTGTCCATGATGGTCATAAGCGACGCGGTGCGCCGCGTCCGGTTTGCGTGGAGCGCCGGCCGCGCTTTCGTGCGCGTAGCCGCCTGACTCCGATTCAAACAGATTAGCCGCTGCGCGCTGTGTATTCCATCCGGATCTGGATTGAGTCTATAGACGAAAAAGGATAGGGGACCCTATACGTCCGTATAAGGGTGGGGGGTGCAGTATTCAAATCCCGCTCAGACGCATTTTCAGTCAATTGATAATTCGATGACGTGATATTTGAAGGCGGCAGGGGAAATAAAAAAACTACACACCGGACATAATCGGGATACATGCGCTGACTTTAATGAGGGCCGGCGTTTCGGAATCGACCGCGCGTCAAAGCAGTCGCGCGGTCGCGTTTCCGAATCGACTCTTCTCTCATGAACAGGACGATCCAGCATGCCTTCGAATGAATTTTCCCCGATGCGGCGCAGTCTGCTGACCGCCACTGCGGCGGCCGGTGTGCTCTCGCTGTTTCCTGAAGCGATTTACGCCAGTGCCGCCACGCCCGATATCCGTCCGTTCAAGGCGAATATTCCCGACTCCGCACTCGACGATCTGCGCCGCCGCCTGGCGAATACCCGCTGGCCGGGAAAAGAAACCGTCGCCGACGAATCGCAGGGTGTGAAACTCGCGCGCATGCAGCAACTGGTTCAATACTGGGGAACGGGTTACGACTGGCGTAAAGGCGAAGCGAAGCTCAATGCTTTTCCGATGTTCATCACGGAAATCGACGGGCTCGATATTCAGTTCATTCACGTCCGCTCGCGCCATGCCAATGCGCTGCCGCTGATCATGACGCACGGCTGGCCCGGCTCGATTTTCGAATTGATCAAGGCAATTGGACCGCTGACCGATCCGACCGCTTATGGCGCGAGTGCCGACGACGCGTTCCACGTCGTAGTGCCCTCGCTGCCAGGCTTTGGCTTTTCGGGCAAACCTGCGCAGCCGGGCTGGGGCTCGGACCATATCGCGCGCGCGTGGGGCGTGTTGATGGCGCGGCTCGGTTACGAGCGCTTCGTTTCGCAGGGCGGCGACTGCGGCTCGGTGATCTCGCAACGCATGGCGATGCAGCACGTGAAGGGCTTGATCGGCATACACGTGAACATGCCGGCCACAGTGCCGCCCGATATCGCGCGGCATCTCGCGCTGGACGATCCCGCGCCTGCCGGACTTTCGGCGGACGAAAAGCGCGCATACGAGAAGCTGAGCGTGTTCTATCGCGACAATTGCGGCTATTCCGCCATGATGGTGACACGTCCGCAAACCGTGGGCTATGCGCTCGCCGATTCGCCGGTGGGACAGGCGGCGTGGATGTACGACAAGATTTCGCAATGGACCTATAGCGGCGGCATTCCCGAGCATTCGCTGACGCGCGATGAAATACTCGACGATATCTCGCTCTACTGGCTGACCAATAGCGCGACGTCGTCGGCGCAAATCTATTGGGAAGATCATTCCAACAATTTCAACGCGGTCGATATCGGCTTGCCCACGGCAATTACGGTATTCCCCGGCGAGATTTATCAGGCGCCGCGCAGTTGGGCCGAGCGCGCCTATCACAACCTCGTCTACTTCAACACGGTGGAGAAGGGCGGCCATTTCGCCGCGTGGGAGGAGCCGCTGCTGTTCGCACAGGAAGTGCGCGCCGGCTTTCGGCCCATGCGCAAGCTGGCGTGATCGCTGGACTAAAATGCAGAGAAAAGGCAATGCGGTCGTTGAATGAAGTACCTAATGATCGCGAATGGCCGCCGAATTGGCGCGGGAATGGAGGCAGCAAATGATCCGGTGAGTGGCAATCAATCGCTGCCATAGGCATCGAATGGCGGTTATTGGCGGGTGATTGCGTGGACCGGCGAGAGGGCTTTTGTTACCATCGGTTATTCGCCCTTCATAACAATCGATGCGCTTTTCTCGCCAGCGGCCCATTTGCCCACGATGTCCAACTCCACGCCCGCACCGCTCTCGACGGACCCAGACGGCACTATCGTCTATATCGTCGACGACGACGCGTTGTTTCGCCGCGCGTTGACCGGGCTGTTGCGCTCCGCCGGGCTGGCGGTGCGGGCGTTCGATTCCACCGAGGCCTTTCTCGCCGCGCCGCGACCTGCCACGCCGTCGTGCCTGCTGCTCGACGTGCGTCTGCAAGGCCGCAGCGGTCTCGCGTTTCAGGCCGAGCTGAGCGAAGGCGGGCGCGCGCATCTGCCGATCATCTTCATGACCGGCTACGGCGACATCGCCATGTCGGTGAAAGCGATGAAGGCGGGCGCGGTGGACTTTCTTGCGAAGCCGTTTCGCGATCAGGACATCATCGACGCCGTGCTCGCGGCGCTCGAGAAAGACGCCAACCGCCTCGCAGCCGATCGCGCGCTGCACACGTTGCGCGCGGGCTGGGACTCGCTCACGCCGCGCGAGCGCGAAGTGCTCCAGCATGTTGCGGCCGGCCTCATGAACAAGCAGATCGCCGCGAATATGGGCATTGCCGAAATCACCGCGAAGATTCATCGCGGCCAGGCCATGAAAAAAGTGAACGCTCGTTCCGTGGCGGAGTTGATGCGAAAGATGGAAGCCCTTGGCATTGCGCATCTGCGTGCCTGAGTTCGCGCGACTACACGGTCGTGCAGGCCTGCTGCGCGATATCTATACCATCAGATGATGGCGGCGCGGCACGGCGTCCCGTATTCTGACGCTGCCGCGCGAATGCCTCGTTGCCCGCGCGTTAGTTAACGTCCGCGTGCCTTTGCGGCGCACGGTTCAGAACAACGACGGGAGAACGACTATGCGAGCGTATCCGGCAGCTTCGTGCGATACGCCCGCGCGTGCGTGCGAGTCTGCGCCGCGTCGCCCGGTCGCCGGATCCGCCGGAATGATGCCGCGCGTGCTTTCGGCGTTGTTGGCGGCACTACTGGCGGCGGCGTGCGGTTACGCCGCCTTTGCGATGTACGCCACGCCGTCGTCCGTCGCGCATGAGCCCTATCGTTTCGTCGCGCCGCTGGTGCTGCCCGCGCTTGCGGCGCTCGCTTTCATCACGTTCCAGTATGGCGCGTTGCGCGCGCAACTACGTCGCCATGCTCAGGCATTCGAAGCCGAAGCCGAAGCGGGCGAAGGCGTGGGCCTCGCCTTACCCGAATCCGGCCCCGCGCCGATGGCACGGCTCGCGCGTGCCGCCAATCGTTGCGCGCGTCAACGCGCGGGTCGCCAGGCTGAATTGCTGCATGTGCTGGCCGCTTACGCGCACGATCTGCGCACGCCGCTCACGCGCATGGGCATGCGTTGCGAACTGCTCGACGACGACGCGACGCGTGACGCGCTGCAACGCGATCTCGCCGAAATGGCGGAGCTGGTTGAAGGCAGTTTGTCGTGCGCGCGCATGCAGTGCAGCGCCGATGAGCCGATGCGTTCCGTCGATGCGGATAGCCTGCTCGACCTGCTGATCGCCGACTATCGCGACGCAGGCCGCATCGTCACGCTCGACGGTCGGGTGGGCCGCCCTCTCGTTACCTGCCCTCACGCGTTGCGCCGCGTGCTCGTGAACCTGATCGACAATGCACTGCGTTATGGCGACGACGTGTGCCTGAGCGTGCGTGTGGAAACGCGGCGGCTCGTGATTGCGGTGCTCGATACGGGTCCGGGCATCGTGCCCGCGCAACTCGAAGCGGTGTTTCTGCCGTGGTATCGCGCGCCCGGCACGGCGGCGGCGACGCCGGGTTCGGGATTGGGACTCGCCATCGCGCGACGTCTGACGCACGCGATGCGTGGCGAACTACATCTGGAGAATCGCTGCACGGGCGGGCTGGAAGCGCGCCTGACGTTGCCGCTAAACGCGCCTTGACGGGTCAATTCACGCGTGTGATGCGCATGATGCGCTTCAGGTGCCGGGCAGCGTCACGGTCACGATTGTCGTGCCGCCCAAACGCTCGGTGAGTTCGTGATGCGCGCTACGTGACCCCCACCAGCGCGAACGGCGCGCCTGCGCACGATGCCCAACCACGACGAGATCGGGATTGAACGCCTGCGTATGGCGCAAGACGACATCGTTCAAGCGACCGAAGCTCACATAGCCGCTCGCGACAATGCCATCGCCGGTCAACTGGCGCACCGCATGATCGAGCGTGCTGCGCGCGAGTTCCTCCAGACGATGAAACGCGAGGTCGCTCAGCAGGCCAGCGCAATGCGCATTGGCGCTTTCGGCATCGACGACGGACATGACATCCACCTGCGCCGATAACGCGAGCGAGAGTTGCGCGCAGCGTTCGAGCGCGGCCTGGGCTTCGGCGCTGCCGTCGTACACGAGCAGCAATTTCGCAAAGGGAGACATGACGTCGAAGACCGTGAATTTGGTCGTGATTTTGAATTTAAGTGGCACGAACAAAACAGCCCATGCGGGGTGTTTATTCCGCAAGCCTCTTTTACAACCCGATCTTTTCAGTGGCGCGAACGCGGACATATTCCGACATAAATTTCAGCCCGCGTTGCGCTATAACGATGCAAACCGAACACCGCGAAATGCGCGTCACAGACAACCACGCGCAATGTGCCGGACAAGCCTCACGCGAATATGATCGATACACTCGTTTGCCATGAATCGACACACCGTACGCTCGATTCATCGCGAGGTTTCGCCGCCGTGCGAGGCCGCTACTCCTTTCGAAGTTCATCTGGCAAACGATCATGTCCGAGTCCTGCACCGCACTTTCGTCGAATGTCCGCCAACGATTCTTTATCGATGGCGATTGGGTATCGAGTCATTCCGATCAACGTCACACGATCATTTCTCCGGCGACCGAAACGCCGTTCATGTCCGTGCCGCTCGCGGATGCCGTCGACATCGGGCGCGCAGTATCGGCGGCGCGGCGCGCGTTCGATCACGGGCCGTGGCCGCGTCTGTCCGGACCGGAACGCGCCGGCTATCTGAAGCGTCTGACGCAGGCGTTGCGCGAGCGCCTGCCGTTGCTCGCGCAACTCTGGACCGATCAGGTCGGCGCGCCCGCGTCGTTCGCGCAGAAGCTCACGCCGTTTGGCGCGAGCCGCTTCGATTTTTTCGCCACGCTCGCCGAGCACTATGCGTTCGACGACTGGCGGCCGACGCAGCGCGGACGCGCCTGCGTGCGCCGCGTGCCGGTGGGCGTCGCGGCGCTGATTGCGCCGTGGAATGCGACCTTTCCCATCGTCTCGCAGAAGATCGCCGCGGCGCTGGCGGCCGGCTGCACGATGGTCGTGAAGTCGCCGCCCGAGTGTCCGTTCGACGCTCTCATCATCGCGGAATGCGCGGCGGCCGCGGGCATTCCGCCCGGGGTGCTCAACGTGGTCACGGCGGGACGCGAAGCGGGCGCGCAACTCGTGCAGTCGCGCGATATCGACAAGATCAGCTTTACCGGCAGCGTGGCGACGGGCCAATGGATTCAGCGCGCGGCGACTGACCGGCTCGCGCGCGTGACGCTCGAACTCGGCGGCAAGTCGGCAGCGATTCTGCTCGACGATGTCGATCTGCCCGCCGCGCTGGCGGCGCTCGTGCCGTTCACGATGCCGTTCTCGGGGCAGATCTGCTTCGCGCAGACGCGCGTGCTCGTGCCTCGTCATCGTCACGACGAAATCGCCGAGGCGTATGCAAGTGTCGTCGCGCGCATGAAGGTGGGTGATCCGCATGACGCCAATACGGCCATCGGTCCCGTGCTCAATGCTACGCAGCGCGAGCGTGTACGCGGCTATATCGAACGCGGCATCGCCGAAGGCGCGGCGCTCGTGACGGGCGGCTCCGGAAATGCGGGATTCGAGCGCGGCTTTTACGTTGCGCCCACGGTGTTCAGCCGCGTGACGTCGACCATGGCGATCGCGCGCGAGGAAATCTTCGGCCCGGTCGTGTCGATCCTGCCGTACGACAGCGTCGATCAGGCAGTCGAGATCGCCAATGACTCGGACTACGGTTTGAGCGGTTCGGTGTTCGGCGCGGATGGCGAGCGCGCATTCGAGGTGGCGTGCCGCTTACGTACGGGCAACGTCGGTATCAACGGCGTGGAGATTGCGCCCAACGTGCCGTTCGGCGGCATGAAGCGTTCGGGCATCGGTCGGGAAGGCGGACGCGAAGGGCTCGAAGCGTACCTCGAAACGCAGGCGATATTCGTTCCGGGCGCGGCGGCGTAACGCCGAACGCGGAATTCGATAACAAGGAAGCCAGCCATGAACTTCGAGAAGCACGAGATGACGCTCGACGGCGATCCGCACGCGAGCGAAATCTGGTCGGACGTCATGCTCAACGTTCACGGCTTGCATTGCGAGTTCGATGCACGCCGGCCGGCGATGTCGCGCGTGAAGGGCTGGCGGCTCGGCGCAGTCGGTTTCTCGCTGGCCGATCTCGCGGTGCTCACGCTCACGCCGGTCGGCACGGAACGCGCGTCGTGGCAAGGCGACTGGCTGTTCGTGAAGCTCGTGACGGCGGGTCATGTTCACGTGCGCAGCCGCGACGCGATCCGGCGTTTCGATGCGGGCAGCCTGTTCGTGATCGATCCCGCGTGGCCGTTCACCGAAATCTTCGACGAGCGCGCGCGCCTCACCGTGCTACGCATTCCGAAAGCGGCGCTGCGCGAGCGCGGCGTGCAGTATTCGAAGCCCGCGCCGCTGACGGTCGACGCGCGCTGCGCGGACGTACAGGCGACGCGCGACATTATCCAGTGCATGGCCGCGCAGACCGTCGCGCCCAGCCGCCATACGCAAACCATGATGGGCGAGCAATTGATCGAATTGATTCAACACGCCGTACTCGACCCCGATGCACGGGCGGCACGACGCAGTTCCGACGCGCTGATCTGGCAGGCGAAGCGCTTTATCGAGCAACACATCGGCGATACGGGACTCGACACGGCGGCGATTGCCGGCGCGGTTCACGTCTCGCCGCAGCATCTGCAACGCGTGTTTCGCGCGCAAGGCGGCACGCCGATGCGTTACGTCTGGCAAGCGCGGCTCGCACGCGCCGCGCACCTGCTGCGCAGCGATCCGGCGGCGGGCGTGTCGATTCAGGAGATTGCGTGGCAATGCGGCTTCGCCACGGCCGCGCACTTCAGCCGCTTGTTCAAGCAGCAATACGGCGAGCCGCCTTCGGACTTTCGTCACTCGGGCTCGCCGCTGGCGGTGTGACCGCCGGATTAACTCGCGGAGATTTCGGGCGGCGCGGATCGCTGGCCGAGTACTTCGTCGTCGCGGCCTTCGGCGATCTGCTTGCCGATGGCCGAGAGCGCGTTGTCGTCGAGCGCGGCGATCAGCGCGTAACTCAGATTGGCGCGCCGCCACGTGAGCACGTTGAGGCTGTCCACGTGCTGACGCTTCATCGCCGTATCGGGCCTGTCGTCCTTCATCACGCAGAGCGCAACCGGCAAGCCGGTTTTCGGCAGATAGACGATCTGCACGAGCGGCTTGGTGTTGAAGCGCAGGCGTTGAATGCGTTTGAACGTGAGGCCCGCCGCGCGCAGATCGGGCACGCGCAGCGGCACGCCGTCGTCGCTGTGAATCTGCTCGATCACGCGCGCCGCCACCGTCATGTCGGGCATGTCGCTGGAAACCGTGTCGCGCGTATAGAGGCGCTGATAGTTGACCGCTGCGGCGACCCACGGCATGACGCCGGGCGCGGACGTGGCCACGGCAACAGGATGCGCGCCGTCGCCCGGCAGCCATCCCGGCGCCAGGCTGAGCACGAGCGCGCCGCACGCGGCGCACGTGAACGCACCGGCGAGGAACGGCCAGGCAAAGCGCGGCCACGCGAAGCGCGTGCGTTGCGCGTTGCGTGCTCGCGTTGAAATTTGCATTGCAGCGTTCGCATGATGTTGCGCGTTGGCCGCCGGATTGCGCTTTAGCGCGCCGATGGGCGTGATGTCCGCCGTCGACGCGAGCGCGACGTCATCTGCGCCGTTCTGCGTGCCGCCATATGCGCGGCTCAGTTCCGCGACGCGTTGCGCGAGCCGCTCGGGCACGGGCGGCAGCCGCTGATGCGCGAACGCATGCCGATACCGCAGCGCCGACGCCTGGAGGCAGGCCACGCGCCGCGCGACGTCGGGCGACACGCTCATCGTCTTCTCCACGTTCTCGCGCTCGCGCGGCGTGAGTTCGCCGTCCACGTACGCCATGAGCAGGACGTCATCCATATTCATGCCCCAGGTTCCTCACTATTGGCCACGCCGGTTATGCGCTTTTCTTCTTCTGCCCTTCGATCAGGGCGCCGATCGCCTGGCGAGCCCGTGAAAGCCGGCTCATGATCGTGCCGATGGGCACGCCGAGCACCTCGGCCGCTTCGCTGTAACTGAGTCCTTCTACGGCAACGAGCAGCATCACCACGCGCTGCACTTCGGGCAACTGCTGCACGGCCGCGATGATCTGTCCGTTCATCGCCTGTTCCTCGGGCGTGCGCGCGGACGGGTCCGGCACCGTCTCCAGAAAGCCATCGTCCCAGTCCATGCCCGAACGGTTGCGCACGTTGCGCGCGCGCAGCTCGTTGATCCACGTGGATTGCACGATCGAGAACATCCAGCTCAGCGGCGCGGTGCCCGGCTGCAATTGATGTGCGCGTTCGAGCCCGCGTACGCAGGCGCGCTGCACGAGGTCTTCGGCGTCGTGCTGATCGCCGGAGATGCGCAGCGCGAACGACCATAAACGCGGCAGCATGGCGGGCAGAAGGGCGGACAGGTCGGCGACGGTCATCAGCGTGACGTCCCGTCCTGAACGGCGCGGCCACGGCTCGGCGTGCGCGCGGCGCGCACAAGACTCATGCGGCGCACGCGCTCGTGCATCGGAGCCGATTCGAGATTCTCGCTGGATTCCATGGGGCGACGCTTGTGTTGGCTGAAATTCGCCTGAATAGAACACCGGCGGGGCGGCCGATATTCCCTCTTTGTTTCATGTCGGCGAGCGCGCGCTTTTTCGTGCTTGCGCGCGGCTCGCCTGCTGCTTCAGACGACCGTGATCGTCGTTTCGATGTTGCCGCGCGTGGCCTTCGAGTACGGGCAGGTTTGATGCGCGGCGTGCGCGAGCGCTTGCGCGGTCTCGGCGTCGAGGCCGGGCAACGAGACATTCAGACGTGCCTGTAGCGAATACGAGCCGTCGTTCACGACGAGATCGATTTCCGTATCGACGGCCGCGTCTTTCGGCAGTGCCACTTTGAGCTTGCTCGCAGCGAGACCCATCGCGCCGATGAAGCAGGCCGACCAGCCCGCTGCCAGCAGTTGTTCCGGATTCGTGCCCGGCGCGGACGAGCCGGGTGCGGAGAGCTTGATGTCCAGTCGGCCGTCGCTGCTGCGCGCGGCGCCGTCGCGGCCGCCGGTGGTGTGAGTCTTGCCCGTGTAGAGCACTTTTGCGGTGTTTTCCATGATGGGTTCCCTGGTGGGTAATGATTCGGAATTGAGGACTGAATTGACGACAGGACGCATTAGACCGGGTCAACTTATCTGGCATGTGTCCCGTCATGCGCGAATTGCAAGGCTATGTATCTGCCACGCGGTTTCGACACACTGAGATACATAAGCGCGACGTGCGCGATCGAATCGACGCCTGAAAACAGGCGTGAAATGCGCGTCGAACTGAAATATGCGAGATACAAACGCGTGCTGAAATGCAAGGCCGTTTCTTTCAGGCGCGTTCGTCATCTGGCGATTCGCGTTCAGCTCATGACGCTCATGCAGAACGAACCTCATGAATTTGCCGACGAACCGGCCGTGTCGAACGTGTCCAACGTTTCGATCGTGCGCAAGCGCGCGAAAACGTCGTGAAGGAATTGAAGGGCCTCGATGCGGTGATGGCGACGCAACCCTCGGTCGAGCACGCGGCGGGCTTCCTCGGCCATGTGCTTGCATTCGACGCGCTGCTGTCGAATCTCGGCGATGCGCCGATTCCGTCGAGCTACGCGGGGCTGAAGCTCGAAGCGTTATGGTGACCGCTCGTGTCGTCGGGCTTCGCCGACGACAGGTGATCGGCGTTTGCGCGCTCGACGGCGTCCTGCGGATCACGCACGCGAGTTATGGCGCGCTGCCGGAACTGCTTGTGCAGATGGAGGCGGTATTGCGCGAGGCCGTCGCGCCATGAAGACAGCGACGGCCTCGTCACCACGATAAGGCGCGGCGCGTGTGGCGCGCGCCGCTCGTCACGCGATCAGGGTGCTTCGTACGTCATCAGCTTGCTGGCGACCGTTTGCACGCCAGCGACCTTCGATGCGGTGTCCTGAGCAATCTGGTCCTGCGACTCGTCGAGGATCGTGCCGGCCAGCACGACCTTGCCGGTGCGCGCCTTCGCGAACACGGCGATGTCGGTGTCGTTGAGCGCCTTCGTGCTGTAGATCGCCTGACGCACCTTCTTGGCCAGCGCCACGTTGGCGGCGTGATCGGCCTTCATTTGGGCGCGGATCTGTTCCTTGGTGAGCGCCGGGGCATCGGCGTTGGCGGCGGTCTGGGCGAGCGCGGCGGAAGAAAGCAGCGCGGCGGCGGCTGCCGCAAGAAGTTTGGAGCGAAGCGTCATGGCATCACCTGTTGACGTTTGAAGGAAGAACTTGGTGCCAGGGCAGTGCGTGCAGCGTTGCCCGGGTTGCAAGAAAGCATAGCCCGCGGCCTGACGCGCAGCCATTAGACCTTCGGTGTTCATCCCCTATACGAAAGGAAACTGCGGTGCATACCTCGGGTTATCCGGCATCGCGCTTTGTGATGCGCAAAGCGCGACGTACGCGAACATCGGCACGCGCGCAAACACCGCTGCGCGCGCGTCGTCCCACAGTGTGAGCCGCGTATGAAAATGGAAAGCACCGTGAAGTGCGAGAGGCACCGCGCGCGTCGCGCGCACGAGTCAATGCGAAAGCGCCGCGTGCAATGCGGTGGTCAGATCGGCTACGCTGACCGGCTTGATGAGGAAGGCGTTCGCGCCCAGCGCCAGCGCGCGCTGGCGCAGTTCGGGCATCGGATACGCGGTGATGAAAAGCGTGGGGATGGGCTGTGTCGCGTCGATCAGGCGCGCGAACATGTCCACGCCGCTCATGCCCGGCATCTGCACGTCGGAAATAATGCAGGCGGGGCGCGCGCGCGCAACGGCGGCCAACAACTCCGCGCCGGATTCGAAAGTCACGACTTCGTAATCGAGCGACCTCAAGAGGCTCGACAAGCCCGAGCGGACCGACGCGTCGTCGTCGACCACCCAGATCACTGTTGGCGTACACAAAACTGTCTCTCCCATGGCGTGCCGGAGGGCGGAACGGCTGATCCGTCGCGTGTACGCGGTTCAAGCTTACCTGACGGCAAAAAGCCCCGAAACCATACGGACGTATATGTAGGGTTCACCTCGGTGAGCAGCTATCATTCCAGGCGGGTCACGAGCCGGGTCAAGAGCCGGGCTGGGCGCACATCGGCACGACAGTCGTTCGGGCCGCTCGCTCACGCCGGATCGGCGCGATCGGGCAACATCCGGTTGCGACTCAAACATTACAAAATCAATTCGAATCTATTTCATAGGCATTTCTCCGTGCCGTGCCGCGAGGGGTTTCATCGCGCGGGGCCAGGCATCGCGGTGGAGTGGGATATGGTCCAAATCGGTAGCGAACGTGACGAGCGCAGCCTCGCGACGGCGAGCAGCGCGACGACGCACGTTCGCGACATCGGCGCGTCTGACGATGCGATCGCTCAGGAAGAAGCCAAAATCTGCGCGCGCCTCAAGGCATTGCGGCTCGCGCGGCGTATCGATCTGAAAACGCTCGCGGCGTTGTCGGGCTTTACCGAAGAACAATTGCGCAGCATGGAAAGCGGCGTGCGCGCGCCGCCGTTCGCGTCGCTGGCGCGGCTCGGGCGCTGCCTTGGCGAAGACCTCAGCTATTTCTTCGTCGACCGTTCGCCCGCGCAGGCGCAGCAAGCCGACCGGCGCATTTCGATCGTGCGCAACGGCGAGCGCAAGCCGGTGGCTAAAGACGACGCCGCGCTCGGTTTCGAATACGCGACGCTCGCGCATCATATGGCGCGCAAGCGCATGGAGCCGCTGTATTTCACGTTTTCCGCGCACGCGCAGCACGATTATTTTTTCGAGCATCCGGGCGAGGAATTCGTGTTCGTGCTCGAAGGACAACTCGATTTCGAAATCGTGATCGATAAAGAAGTCAGGATGATCCGTCTCGAACAGGGAGACAGCTTCTATTTCGATTCGGCGCTGCCGCATCGCTGCTTTGCGGCGGGCGCGGACGCGAGGGCGCTGATGGTGGTGGTGAATCAGGAGGACAAGTCGTGAGCGACACGCCGACCGGCGCGGCAACCGACGCGGCCACCGTCTACGTGATCGACGACGACGAGCGGCTGCGCGAAGCGCTCAAGAGCCTGCTGGAATCGGTGGGATTTCGCGTGGCCGCGTTTGCCTCGACGAGTGCGTTTCGCGCGTATGCAAGAGCCGAGGTGCCGAGCTGCCTGATTCTCGACGTGCGCCTCAAAGGCGAAAGCGGGCTGGAATTCCAGCAGTGGGCGGCGGCAAACGCGATTTTCATGCCGATCATTTTCATGACCGGTTATGGCGACGTGGAAATGTCGGTGCGCGCGATGAAGGGCGGTGCGGTGAATTTCCTCGCGAAGCCGTTTCGCGAGCAGGACATGATCGAGGCGGTAACCGAGGCACTGGCGCGCGACGCGGCGCGCCTGAAGGCGCAAACGTTGGCGAGCACGCTGCGCGAGCAGTTCTCGACGCTGACGCCGCGCGAACGCGACATCGCCGTGCTGGTGGCGGCGGGCAACATGAACAAGGCGACGGCGAGCCAGCTCGAACTCAGCGAAATGACCGTGAAGATTTATCGCGCGCGGGTGATGAAGAAGCTTGCGGCGCGCACGACCGCCGAACTGGTGCGCAAGGTCCGCGCGCTGCAGACGGATGGCGCGACATGGCCGCCTTAACGAGTTCGATAACGCGTTCGATAACGAGCACGACAGCGGGCCTAACAGCGGGCCTAACAGCGGGCACGCTGTCAAACGCGCTTCGGCAAGCGGCATCGTCATAACAAGAACAGAACACCGGTAACAGAATTGGCCAACCTGCGCTGGCGTCGGGGCGTCGGGGTCAGGCATCGTGCAGAGCTGCATGGGGAACATCGATGGAGAACAATGCATATCACGCTGCGCCGAAGGTCGACGACGCGATGGTCTACGTGATCGACGACGACGAGTCGATCTGCGCGGCGCTTTCGAGTCTGCTGCGCTCGTCGGGCTTCAGCGTGCAGACTTTCACGCGGATCGAGGAATTTCTTTCGGCGCCGCGACCGGCCGCGCCGAGCTGCCTGCTGCTCGACGTGCGTCTGCGCGGCGAGAGCGGGCTCACGTTTCAGCAGAGCGCGCGCCAGCATCAGGTAGACATGCCGATCATCTTCATGACGGCGCATGGCGACATCGAAATGTCGGTGCGTGCGATGAAGGCCGGCGCGCTCGATTTCCTGACCAAGCCGGTGCGCGACCAGCGCGTGATCGACGCGGTCTCGAGCGCCATCGGCCGTCACGCGGCGTGGCTCGAACGCAACCGCTCCGAGGCGTCGCTGCGCGCGCGTTACGACCTGCTGACGGCGCGCGAGCGCGAAGTGGTGTCGTACGTCGTCGAAGGGCTGCTGAACAAGCAGATCGCCGGTGAGCTGAACCTTAGCGAAATCACCATCAAGATCCATCGCAGTTCGGCGATGCGCAAGCTCGAAGCGCAGTCGGTCGCCGATCTGGTGCGCAAGATGGAAGTCATCAGCGCGGCGGCGCAGGCACGCTTTTGACGGAGACTTTTATGGCCGTACTGGCGCAGCGGCTGGCCAGCAACGAAATTCCGGGCTGGGAAGCGACCGGCGCGGCGGATATCTATGGACGCGTGATCGGCGCGGAGCTGCTGCAGCGCGACGACGACCAGACGCTCTGGCGCGCCATTGCCGAAGGCTGCGAACAGCCGCTGTTCGTGAAGGTGCCGTCCGCGGCCGCCGACACGCGCGCCCTGCTCGCCTCGTTCGAAAAAGAATACAGCCTGCGCGAAGCGATCGATCCGGAATGGGGGCTGTGCCCGCGCGAGCTGTTTCGCAACGGCGGCCAGTTTCTGCTGACGCTCCAGCATTGCGAGGCCACGCCGCTGAGCCGCCAGATCGCGAACGCCCGCTCGCTGCGGCAGTTTCTATCGCTGGCCGTGTCGCTGTCCGCCGCGCTCAAGGGCATGCACGCACAAGGTCTCGTGCACAACACGCTGAGTCCCGCCAATCTGTTCGCGGGCAGCGATTCGCGCATGTGGATCACGGGTTTCGGCAACGCGTCGAGCGCCTTCGGCAACGGCGTGGCGTGCGGCGAGGGCGGCGTGATCGCCATGAGCCGGCTGCCCTATCTCGCGCCCGAACGCACCAGCACGGCGAGCCAGCATGGCGATCCGCGCAGCGATCTTTACGCGCTCGGCGTGCTGCTCTATCAACTGCTGTCCGGGCACATGCCCTACGAGGCGCGCGAGCGGGAGGAGTGGGTGTATTCGCACCTCGTCAGCACGCCGCGGCCGTTGCGCAACAGCGTGCCCGACCTGCGCCCGCAGATCGAATTCGTCATCAGCAAGCTGCTCGCGAAGGCCGCCGACGACCGCTATCAGACGGCGGCGGGCGTCGAAGCCGATCTGCAATTGTGCCTCGAAGAACTCACACAGGGCGTCGAGATTTCGCCGGCATCGCTTGGGCGCGGCGACCGCAAATCGCGCGCGGTGTTTCCGGTGCGCACCTATGGGCGCCAGCGCGAACTGGAGCAATTGCACGGGGCGCTCGAACGCGTGCGCAAAACCGGCGACGCGATGGCGGTGATCGTGGAAGGCGAGCCGGGCGTCGGCAAGACCTTTTTCATCGATGAATTCAAGCGCAATATCGGCGCGGCGGGCGTGCATTTCACGCTGGGCAAATTCGATCAATACAACGACAGCATTCCCTATGCGGCTTTCGTGCAGGTGCTGCGCGGTCTCGTGCGGCCGCTGCTGCGCAAGACGGGGCCGGAAATCGCGCTGTGGCGCGCGCGGTTCGAGGAGGCGGTCGGCAAGAGCGGACAACTGATCGTCAATCTGGTGCCGGAGATCGGCGCGATTGTCGGGCCGCAGCCGGCGTGTGCGGCCTTGCCGCCGCAGGAAGCCACCAATCGTTTTCTGCTGGTGGTGAAGCGTTTTCTCATGCTGTTCTCGGACAAGCAGCGCCCGCTCGTGCTGTTTCTCGACGACGTGCAATGGCTCGATTCCGGCACGCTCGAAATCATCGACGGTTTGTCGTCGGATGCGGAGTTGCGCAATCTGCTGCTGGTGCTCGCGCACCGAAGCATCGAACTCGGCCGTTCGCGCGTGGCGAGCGAGCGCCTGAACAGCATTCTGTTCGGCCGCAAGGTGACCGAGCGCATCGGTCTGCGGCCGCTCGCGCTGCCCGACATCGTGAGCCTGATTGCCGAAGCGCTCGACGAAGGGCCGGGCGTGGTCGCGCCGCTGGCTTCGGTGATCTTCGAGAAGAGCGGCGGCAATCCGTTCTTCACGATCGAGTTCCTGCGCGAGCTGATTCAGGAGCGCCTGATTGTCTCCGACGTGTTCCGCGTGGGCTGGACGTGGGACCTCGACCGCATTCGCGACAAGGGCTATACGGGCAACGTGGTCGATCTGCTGACGATCCGCCTCACGCGCCTGCACGAAGACACCAAGCGCGTGCTGTCGATCTTCGCCTGCCTCGGCGGCACGGCGCGCGTGGGCTCGCTCGCGCGGGTGCTCGGGCTGGAGAGCGGCCAGGTGCTCGCGACGATGCGCGAGGCGGAATCGGCGGGACTCGTCTCGCGCAAGGGCGACGCGTATCGCTTCGTGCACGACCGCGTGCAGGAGGCGTCGTACGCCATGCTCGGCGAGGCCGAACGCGAAGCGGCGCATGCGCAGATCGGCACGCGTCTGCTCTCGGCCATGCCCGTGGCGCCAGCGACCGCCGAAGTGTTCGAGGCCGTGGGTCACTTGAACCGCTCGCAACGCCGGCTGTCGTGCGCCGACCGCGCGCGCCTCGCGGAACTCGACGTGATCGCGGGCAACGCCGCGAAGGCGGCCGCCGCTTGGAGTTCGGCGCGCGAGTATTTCGCCCAGGCCGAGAAGCTCATCGTGCAGTACGGCGTGGGCGGCGCGAGCCTCGACGTGTTCAAGCTGCATCTCGATCTCGCGGAGTGCGAGTATCTGACCGGTGATTTTCATCGCGCCATCGACACGGCGCGCACGGCGCGCGGCTATGCCGCGAATCTGCTCGAACGCGCGAGCGCGATGCGCATGGAGATCCGCATTCATCAGGCGGCGGGCGATTACCGGCTGGCGGTGGAAACGACCTTCCATGCGCTCGCGCTGCTTGATGTGGACGTACGCAACGAAGCGTTCGACGACGCGACCGTGCAGCAGCAACTCGCTGCGTTGCGCGCGCAGTGCCGCGTGCGTCCGATGCGCGATCTGCTCACGCGCGGCTGCGTGCAGGACCCGATGCACGAAGCGGTGATCGGTCTCATCATCGATGCGATTCCGAGCGCGTATATCGGCGTCTCGAATCTGTTTCCGATGCTCGTGCTCAAGGCCACCGAGCTGAGTCTCGCGCACGGCAACACGCGTTTGTCCGGATACGTGTACGCCATTTTTGCGCTGCTGCTGGTGGGCAGCGCGCGCGATTTCGATCTCGCGCTGCAGTTCTCCGAGCTCTCGCTGGAGGTCAACGAGCGCTATGGCGAGGCGCGTCTGAACGGCACGCTGCTGCATCTGCATGCGGATCACGTGCTGATCTGGCGGCGACCGTTTCGCACCGCGATTCCCGTGCTCAGCCGTGCGATGAGCCAGTGCGTGGAAGCCGGCGATTTCATCTACGCGGGCTATATCGCCTTCGAAGGCATCTGGCTCGCGTACGAGCGCGGCGAGCATTTGAGCGAAGTGATCGCGCTGGGCCGCGAGAACGCGCGCTTCGCGAACGAGCTGCGCAACAAGGCCATCTGCGTCACCATCGAACTCGAATTGATGTTCCTGCTGCGTTTGCAGGGCATCGAGCCGGGCGGCGCGGGTATTACGTCGACGCATCGCGAACTCGTCGAAAGCGTGCGCGAAGCGCAGTTCGGTTGCGGCATTGCGTTCGCCGCGATCATGGAGATGAAGGAAGACTTTCTGCACAACCGCTTCGCCACGGTGCTGGAGCGGGCCAAAGAAGTCGAGCCGCTGTTGGGCGCGGTCATGGCGATGCCGATTGAAGTCACGTATCACTTCATTCGCGCGCTGTCGATTCTGCGCGTGCTCGACGAGCGCGTGGAAGGCCTGACCGAAAGCGCGCAAGCCGATCTGGTTGGCTCGATGGATCGGCTCAAGGCATGGGCCGACAGTTCGCCGGAGAACTACGGCAGCCGCCATGCGCTGGTGATGGCCGAATACGCGCGTCTGGTCGGCGATGTCGAGCAGGCCGGTCAGGCGTACGAGCACGCCATTGCGCTCGCGCGCGAGAACGGCCAGCCGCATTGCGAGGCGATCGCGCATGAGTTTTCCGCGCACTTCTACGCGCGGCGCGAATTGCGTTCGCTGGCGCAGGCGTGTCTGCGTTCGGCGCGCGACGCTTACGCGCGTTGGGGCGCCGACGCCAAGGTGCGTAATCTCGAACAGGCGTTCCAGCATCTGCGCGAACCGGCGGTCTCGGTGCGCGGCGCGGCGGCGCAGGTTGCGCCGCTCGGCACGGTCGACGTGGCGGCGATGGTGCAGCTTTCGCAGGCCGTATCGAGCGAGATCGATCTCGACAAACTCGTGCAGGCGTTCATGCGCATCGCCGTTCGTCATAGCGGCGCGCAGCGCGCATTGCTGATCCTTTGGTCGGGCGAGAGTTTTCGCATCGCGGCCGAAGCGGGTTTCGACAAAAGCGGCATTACGGTGCGTGCGAATGATCTCGGCCTGTGCGAAAGCGTGCTGCCGCTCACGGTGGTGCGCCATGTGATGCGCGTGCGCGAGAACGTCGTGATCGAAGACGGTGCGGAGCCGAACGACTTCCGCGACGACCGTTATCTGATTGCGGGACGCTGCCGTTCGCTGTTGTGCCTGCCGCTGTTGCGGCACGGCGAACTCGTCGGCGTGCTGTATATGGAAAACGGCATCACGCCCTATGTGTTCGATGTCGCGCGCGTGAATCTGATGAACATGCTGGCTTCGCAGGCGGCTATTTCGATCGAGAACGCGCGCCTGTATTCGGCGCTCAAGCGCGAGAACATCGAGCGCCGTCACACCGAAGAACGGCTGCGGCGCAGCGAGGCGTTTCTGGAGGAAGGCCAGCGCATCAGCAAGACCGGCACGTGGATCTGGAACGCGACGACGGGCGAGATGCTGTGGTCGCGCGAGAACTATGAACTGTGGGGCGTGGAAGTGGCGTGCGCGAGCCCGACGCTCGAAATGTGTCTGGAGCGCGTACAGATCGAGGACCGGCTGCGTTTCAAGGAAGTGTTCGCGAATGCGATCTGCGAAGACGGCATGCACAGCTTCGAGTTTTCGACGGTGCAGGGCAATGGCGCGGTGCGTCGCTTGCAGGTGATTTTCCGGCCGTGGTCGAGCCGCGAAGGCGGCGAGGGTGCCGTCGCGAACGATACTGTCGCGGCGGCGCAAACGCAGGGCAACGGCGAAATCGCCGCGCGCGAATATATCGGCTCGACCACCGACGTGACCGAGCGGCGCGCCTCCGAAGATGCATTGCGGCGCAGCGAGATGTATCTCTCGGAAGCGCAGCGCCTGAGCAATATCGGCAGCGTGGGCTGGAACGTGGAGTCGCGCGACATGACGTGTTCCGCGCAGACGTGGCGCATTCTCGAAGTGAGCGAGCCACGCCAGCCGCATATGGACTTCATGCTGGAGCGCATTCATCCCGACGATGTCGAGCAGGTCCGGCGCGCGCTGCGCGAGGCCGAGGCGCGCGCGTCGATCGTCGAAGTCGAGTACCGCGTGTGCGTGGCGCGCGGCGCGATCAAGTATCTGCGCATGGTCGCGCGGCCGGTCGGCAACGCGCAGTCGAAGGCGGTCGAGTACGTGGGCGCGCTCGCCGACATGACCGAGATCCACCAGGCGCAGAACGCGTTGCTGCGCGCGCAGGCGGAACTCACGCACGTGACGCGCGTGTCCACGCTCGGCGAGCTGACCGCTTCGATCGCGCACGATCTCAAGCAGCCGCTGATGGCGATCATCACGCACGGCGAAGCGGGCATGCGCTGGCTGAATCGCGCGGTGCCGTCGCTCGACGAGGCGCGCACGAATCTCGCGCGCATCGTCAGCGATGCGGATCGCGCGAGCGAGGTCATCAACCGGCTGCGCGCGCTGGCGCGCAAGGAGCGCTCGAACCGCGCCGCCATCGACATGACGCAGACGGTGGCCGAAGTGGTCGCGCTGGTGCGTCAGGAACTGGAAAAGAATGACATTCGCCTGCGCGTGGTGACGGGCGGCGAACTGCCGAGGGTGGCCGCCGACAAGATCCAGATTCAGCAGGTCCTGATGAACCTCGTCTTCAACGGCATGCATTCGATCCTGCGTTCGGCGGGCGGCGCGCGCGTGCTGCGGATCTCGGCGGAATTGTCGGACACGCACGCGGTGCGCGTGTCGGTGAGCGATTCCGGCACCGGCATTCCCGCCGATATCATCGACCGGCTGTTCGAGCCGTTCTTCACGACGAAGTCGGACGGCATGGGCCTCGGGCTCTCGATTTGCCGCTCGATCGTGGACGAGCATCGCGGCACGATCTGGGCCATCAACAACGACGACGCCGGCGCGACCTTCTGCTTCGAACTCTCGGCGCTCGACGCCGCCGCCGTATGAGCCACGCCGACGCGAGCCTCCAGCAACTCGCCGACTATCAGGTCACGCTGCTGCGTGCGGGGCCGATTGCGCTGTATCGCGGCGTCGATCGCGAAGGCAGCCGCCTGCTGTTCGCGGTCGCGCAGGACGAGTTCGCGCAGCGCGCGCAGGTCGCGCAACTCGAGCACGAATATGCGTTGCGCGGGCGTCTGGCCGCGCCTTGGGCCGCGCGTCCGCTCGCGCAGTTGCGCGAGAACGGCCGCTTCGCGCTGGCGCTTGAGGATACGGGCGGCACGCCGCTGCGGCAGCGCTGGGGCGCGCCGCAGAAGACCGGGCGCTTCCTGCGCGTGTCGATGGCGATGGCTGCGGCGGTGGCGTCGCTGCATCGGGCCGGGCTGGTGCATGGCGATCTGAACCCCGACAACATTCTGCTCGACGCGGACGAACGCTCGGCCTGTCTCACGGGCTTCGGTTGCGCGCAGCGTGCCGATGCCGACGTCGCGCATGAGGCGCTGCCGGGCTGGCGCGGGGCGATGGAGTACATGTCGCCGGAGCGCTGCGCGCGCGCCGACCGCGCGCCGGATGGCCGCGCGGACCTTTATTCGCTCGGCTGCCTCTTCTACGAAATGCTGACCGGCGTGCTGCCGCTCACGGGCGCGGACCGTATCGCGCTCGCGCATGCGCATCTCGCGAAGCCGCCGATCCGGCCATCGGCGTATGCGCTCGGGCTGCCGCGTCAGGTCGAGGCGATCGTCATGAAGCTGCTCGCGAAGAATCCCGACGAGCGCTATCAATCCGCGACGGGCTTGCTCGCCGATCTCGCACGCTGCGCGCGAACCGCTGCGGGCGTTGAATCCGCTGAACCATCCGAACCCGTCGAACCCGCCAATGCCGCCGCGAATCCGCCCGCGAATCGGCCCGCGGATTCGCCGGCTTTTCCGCTCGATCTGCACGCGACGGTGGCGGTCGGCCGCCGCGCGGGCGCGCTGTACGGACGACGCGCGCAACTCGACGCGCTCGACGCGACCTTGCGCCGCGTGAGCGACAGCGGCGGTGCGGAACTTGTGTTCGTGAGCGGCTATTCGGGCAGCGGCAAGTCGGCGCTGGTCGCGCAATGGGCCAACGCGACCGGCGCGGCGGCGATCGCCTTTGCGCGCGGCGTCTGCGAACAGCTCGATTCGACCTTGCCATACGGCGCGCTGGCCCGCGCGCTCGAACGCCTGATCCATCCGATTCTCGGTCAGGACGACGCCGGCTTCGCGGCCACGCGCGCGCGTCTCGCCGCACGCCTCGGCGCGCGCGCGAGCCTGCTCTATGCGCTGCTGCCCGACCTGAAGCTGATTCTGGGCGATCCGGCGCACGGCGACGATGCCACGTTCAACGTGGACCGCGCGCGTTATCTGCGCACGCTCGCCGATCTGCTCAAGGGACTCGCGCAGCCCGGGCGCAGCGTCGTACTGTTCCTCGACGACCTGCAATGGGCGGACGAAGGCACGCTCACGGTGCTCGACCATCTGACGCGCGACGACGAACTGGCGCACGTCATGCTGATCGCGGCGTATCGCAGTAACGAAGTCGGCGCCGAGCACGCGGTCGCGCGTCTGATCGGCGAGGCGCGCGGCCGCCATCAGGTGCTGGCGGTGGAGCCGCTCGACCGCGGCGACGTGGTGCAACTGATCGGCGACACGCTCGGCTGCGAACTGGATGCCGCGCATCCGGTGATCGATCTGATCCGCGAAAAGACCGGCGGCAATCCGTTTTTCACGCTGCAATTCGCGGCCGAACTGTCGAGCGAAGGACTGATCGAGTTCGAGCAGAAAGGCACGCTGCGGCTGCGCGATGTCGACGGCATCCGCGCGAAGCTCTATTCAGACAATGTCGCCGACCTCATGCTGCTGCGTTTCGCGCGGCTGGGCGCGGCGGCGCGGCGCGCGCTGCAGATGATGGCGTGTCTGGGCGCGGCTGTGAAGCTCGACGATCTCGCCGCCGCCGCGGGTCTGAGCACGGACGCGGCGCTGGCGAGCCTGCACGAAGCGCTGCACGCGTCGCTGATCGACCGCGACGCGCAGGTGCTGCGTTTCGCGCACGACCGCATTCGCGAGGCCGCCTATGCGTCGATGAGCGACGCCGCGCGCCTGAGCACGCATCTCGACGCGGGCCGCCGCCTCGCGATGCGTCTGCGCGAGGACGCGCCCACCGACGAGCTGTTCGTGGTCGCCAACCAGATCAATCGCGGCGCGGCGCACATCGAGGACGCCGACGAACGCGCCCGCTTCGCGCGCCTCAATCTGCTGGCGGGCGAACGGGCGAAGGCGGCGACCGCGTACACCTCGGCGCTCGTCTATTTCGAAACGGCCGCCGCGCTGATCGACGCCCACGCCGACGCCGAAATCGCGCAATGGACCGAGTTCTATCGCGCCGACGTCGAATGCCTGATCGGCACGCTGGCGCCCGCCGAGGCGCGTCTGAGCACGCTCGCGCGCAAGCCCATCGGCATGACGCTGCGCGCCGAACTCACGCGTTTGACGGCCAGTCTGCAAACGGCGCAGAGCCGCCAGACCCAGGCGCTCGCGACGGGGCTCGATTTTCTCGCGCGCCTCGGCGTGCGTATCGACGAGCGGCCCGGCGACGAGGTGGTCCACGCACTGCATGCGCAATTGCGCGACGCGCTCGGCGAGCGGCCCGTGGCGCAGCTCGCAACGCTCGGCTGGGTGGACGATCCGCTCTGGCGCGCGGCGCTCGACGTGCTCGCGGACCTGATTCCGCCCGCGCTGTTCATCGACGTCAATCTGCTCGACGTGATCCTGCTGAACATGGCGCTGCTGAGCGTGCGGCACGGTTTGTCCGATTCGGCGGCTTATGGTTTCGTCTGCCTGAATCTGGTGTTCGCGGAGCGTTACGGCGATCACCGGACCGGCTATGAATTCGCGCAACTGGCCGTCGATATTGTCGATCGCTGCAGGCAGTCGCGCTACAGGTCGCGCATCTACATGCGCTTCGGCAGCCTCGTGATTCCGTGGACGCGGCCCGCGCAAGACGGCATGCCCTATATCGAGCAGGCCACGAAGGTCGCGCGCGAAAGCGGCGATCTGGTGTTCGACGTCTCGGGCGCGCGCAACGTGACGAGCGTGCTGCTGCTGGCGGGCCGTCCGCTCGACGAGGTGCTCGTGCAGGCGCAGAACGGCCTGAACGTGGCGCGGCTGTCGAAGTTCTTTCTGTACTCGGGAATCTTCCGCGCGCAGATTGCGTTGATCGAGCAGGTGCGTGATGGACGTGATGGACGCGACATGCACGCCGTCGACGAAGAAGCGCAGCGCGACCTCGAACTCGTGAAGTCGAACGCGACGAGCGTGGGCTTCGCGTACTGGACCTGCAGGTTGCAGGCGAGCGTGATCGGCGGCGATCTGGCGGCGGCGCTCGAAGCGGAGGCGGCGGCGCAGCGCGCGATCGGCGCCTCGCGCATGTTCCTCGAATTGATCGAATATCGCTTCTTCGGCGCGCTCGCGCGGGCGAAGGCGTACATGCTCGCGGCCGCGCCCGCCGAAGCGGCGGCGCATCGCGCGGCGCTCGATGCGCATCATGCGCAACTGGCCGGGTGGGCGCGTGTGGGGCCCGCGAATCTCACGGGCCGCGCCGCGCTGGTCGAAGCCGAGATCGCGCGCATCGATGGCCGCGCGGGCGATGCGGAGCGGCTCTACAACAAGGCGATTCGCCACGCGCACGAACGGCGCATCCTGCATGTCGAGGCCATTGCCTGCGAACTCGCGGCGGATTTTCATCGGCAACAGGGACTCGCCACGGTTGCCGACGCGTACCTGCGCGACGCCTCGCACGCCTACGCGTGGTGGGGCGCGAACGCGAAGGTGCGCGCGCTTACGGAGCGCGGCGCGAAACCGGAAAGCGCTGCGGGCGCGCTGGCGGCGAGCGCGGACTATCCGGCGCAGCAACTCGATGTGGCGGCGGTGATCAAGGCGTCGAGCGCGCTGTCGAGCGAGATCGTGCTGAGCCGCCTGATCGAAACGCTGGTGCTCGTCACGCTCGAACACGCCGGGGCGCAGCGCTGTGTGCTGGCATTGCAGCACGAAGCGCCGCCGGGCGATGCATCGCGCGAGACACGCTGGCAGATCCACGCCGAAGCGGCGACGCTCGCCGAACTCGCGGAAGTCAACGTCGTGCGGCGCGCGGTGTCGAGCGAGGATTTGCCGCTCACGGTACTGCGCACGGTGATGCGCACGGGTCAGCCGCTCGCGCTGGGCGACGCGGCCGGCGACGGGGCTTACACGCGCGACGACTACGTGCGCCGCACGCGCGTGAAGTCGCTGCTGTGCATGCCGCTGCTGCGTCAGGGCGGGCTGGTCGGCCTGCTATTTCTGGAGAACCGCCTCAGCCAAAACGCCTTCACCGACGACAAAATCGCCGTGCTCTCGGTACTCGGCGCGCAGGCGGCGATCGCGCTCGAAAACGCGCGGCTTTATCACGACATGGTCGAGCAGAATCAGCGGATCGCGCACACCGAGGAAGCGTTGCGCAACGCGATGGCGGAACTGGCGCGCGTGACGCGGCTTACGACGATGGGCCAGTTCGTGGCGTCCATCGCGCACGAAATCAGCCAGCCGGTGAGCGCGATTCATTCGTCGGCATCGGCGGGCGTGCATTGGCTCAATCGCGAGCCGCCCGCCGTCGACGAGGCGCGCAAGCTGTTCGAACTCGTCGCGAACGAAAGCCAGCGCGCCTCGGACGTGATTCACGGCATGCGCGAACTCGCGCGCAACGTGCCGCCGCGCCTCACGGTGTTCGACTTGCGCGGCGCGGTGTCGGAAGCGCTGCTGCTCGCGGGCGCCGAAGTCGATCATCACGACGTGGAGGTGCGCAACCGCATCGCGTCGGGTTGCTTCGTGAAGGGCGATCGCATCCAGATCCAGCAGGTCGCGCTCAATCTGATCGTCAATGCGGTGGAGGCGATGGGCGGCGCGGCGTCGCCCGAGCGGCTGCTCGACCTGTCGAGTACGATCGACGACGACGGCCGCGCGCGCATCACGGTCGCCGATACGGGACCGGGACTCGACGCCACGGTCGCCCATTCGCTGTTCGAACCGTTCGTGACGACCAAGGCGACGGGCATGGGACTCGGGCTGTCGATCTGCCGCTCGATCGTCGAGCGTCATGGCGGCACGCTCGACGTCGAACCGAATACGCCGTGCGGTACGCGCTTCGTGTTCTCGCTGGCCGCCGCGTTCGGCCCCGGCGACGCCGCTCCGGAATGAGCCGGTTCGCCTTTTTGTGCATACGCACAGATTCGGGGCGCGAGAGCGGCGCGATCGGGCGAATCGGCGCCCGGCGCATACCTCGCGCGCGCCCGGCTTATGCCTTGGTATAAGGCGCCCTACGCCAATGTATGGCGGCGGAAACCGATCGTGCAATGGACCGCGGTGATGCTCAACGGATAACGTTACGCTTGCGTGCGTGAGCACGCGTTGGCCCGGCGCGATGCCGGCGATGCCGAACAACGGAGCCCGAGGGAGCCACAGCGATGGACGTTTCCGCCATGCAATCCGATCCGTGGGCGCATACGCTCTCGGTGCTGTCGCGGCTCGCGTGCGCGCCCGGCGAGGCGCCGCGCGCGGCGCGTACGCGCAAGACGGCGTCGCCGCGTCTTGCGGCCGCTTCGCGTCCGCAGGGGGCGCTGGGTGCGAGAAGTAGCGCCGCCGTGCGCATCGTGGAGCGCCCGACGCCCATGACCGCTTCGATCATCTGGATGGACCCCACGGCGTGCCGTTACGGCGAGCAGATCTGGCGCTGCACGAAGGCGCGGCGCAACGGCGTGTGCGTGCTGAGCGGCGAGTCGATCCGGCGCGGCGACGAAATCTATCGGCCATTCGGGCGGCGGCCTGCGCCGGCGAATGCGGAGTCGATGATGCTCGCGACGCGCGTGCGCCTCGCTCCGATCAACGAACTGCTGGCGGCCGTGGCGATCTGAGCATTTTCGCGGACGGTTATCTCGCGCGTCCGCTCGGTGGCGTGATCATGGCGCATTTCGGCGATCGCGACGGACGCAAGCGCATGGCGTGGTCGGTGCGCTCGCGGCGCTCAAAATCGGAATGATGAATAGGCATCCGAATTAATTTCAGGTTGACGAGTTCGGTGCTGCGATGTCGACCGCGCCCGGCGCCCCAGGCCCGATCGCATCGAGATGTCGCCTGGCCGACAAATGGCGGGCGCGTTCGCGCGCATGATAGCGCTTTCGAACCTCGATCAAGGAGCGACCGTGACTTCGTCCAATGCCAGCCTCAAGCACGACATTTCCCCCGCCGAGTGGGACGCGCGCGTCAATCTCGCGGCGGCTTACCGGCTCACCGCGCTGTTCGGTTGGGACGACTTGGTGTTTACCCACATCTCCGCGCGCGTGCCCGGCCCCGAGCATCATTTTCTGATCAACCCGTACGGCATGATGTTCGACGAGATCACCGCGTCGTCGCTGGTGAAGATCGATCTCGACGGCCGCAAGGTCAGCGACTCGCCTTACGACATCAATCCGGCCGGATTCACGATTCACAGCGCCATTCACCAGGCGCGCGAGGACGCGCTGTGCGTCATGCATACGCATTCGGTCAATGGCGTGGCCGTGTCGGCGCAAGCGGCGGGGCTGCTGCCGCTCTCGCAGCAGTCGCTCGGCGTGCTGGCCTCGCTTGGCTATCACGACTACGAGGGCATCGCGCTCAACGAAGCCGAAAAGCCGCGCCTCGTCAGCGACCTCGGTAAGAAGACCTACCTCATGCTGCGCAATCACGGTTTGCTGACCGTGGGCACGACGGCGGCGGACGCCTTCGTGGCGATGTACTTCTTCGAAGCGTCCTGCATGATTCAGGTGCGCGCGCAGTCGGGCGGCGGCAAGCTCACGTGCATCGGCCAGCCGATTCTCGACGGCATCAAGCAGCAGATCGCGCAGGTCACGCGCGGCATCTCGCCGGGCGCGCTCGTGTGGCCCGGTTTGCTGCGCCGTCTCGACCGGCTCAACCCCGGTTACGCGCAATAAGCTTGCAGCACCGGGAATAACGCGCGCGGCCAAACGTTATTCCTCGGGCGGGACCTTTCGACACACGAGTCACGGCATGGCAAAAATATTCATCTACGGGGCGGGATCGGTCGGCTGCTACCTCGGCGGGCGGCTGCTGGCGGCGGGCGGCGACGTCGCCTTCATCGGGCGCGCGCGGATCGCCGACGCCTTGCGCGCCGAAGGGCTCACGCTCTCGCGTCACGACGCGCGCCGCTGGCAGGTGCCGCCCGAACGCGTGGACGTCGCGACGCACGCGGCGCGCGCCCTCGCCGCCGATCTCGTGCTGGTCACCGTGAAGTCGGCCGCGACGCCTGTCGCCGCGGCGGAACTCGCAGGCGTGCTGCGTCCCGGCGCGGTCGTCGTGAGCTTCCAGAACGGCGTGGGCAATGCGGACGTGCTGCGCGCCGCGCTGCCGCATCAGACGGTGCTCGAAGGGATGGTGCCGTTCAACGTCGTCGAGCGCGGGCCGGGCGCGTTTCATCAGGGATCGGCGGGCGAACTGGTGATCCGTCACGCCCCCGCCATGCAGCCTTTCGTCGATGCGTTCAGGCAGGCGGAACTGCCGCTCGTCGAGCACGCCGACATGCTGCCGGTGCAATGGGCCAAGTTACTGCTCAATCTGAACAACGCGATCAACGCGCTGGCGAACCGGCCGCTCAAGGAAGAACTGTCGCAGCGCGCGTACCGCTTGTGTCTCGCGATGGCGCAAAAGGAAGCGCTCGCGCTGCTCGGGCTGGCGGGCATCCGGCCGGCGAAGGTGACGCCGCTGCCCGCGACGTGGATTCCGCGTCTGCTGACGGTGTCCGATGCGTGGTTCGAACGCCTCGGCCGCGCGATGCTGACGATCGATCCGCATGCGCGCTCGTCCATGTCCGACGATCTGGCGGCGGGCCGCAGCACGGAAATCGACTGGATCAACGGCGAAGTGGTGCGCCTCGCGGGGCATCTGGGCCGCAAGGCGCCAGTGAACGGGCGGCTGGTCGAACTCGTACGCGAAGCCGAGCGCAGCGCAGCGCGGCCTTCGTGGACGGGCGACGCGCTGCTGGCGCAGTTGCGCGCGGCGCGACCCGCATAAAAAAGCCGCGAAAGCGCGCACGCCTTCGCGGCTTCGTGCGTGCACGTGCGCGGCTTAGTCCTTCACGCCCACGGTTTGCAGCGGCTTCCACTCGCCGCCCACGACCTTGTAGACCGTCACGCCGCCGTACTTCAGGTCGCCGTACTGGTCATACGAGAGTTCGCTGGTCGTCACGCCCTTCATGTTGGTGGCTTTCAGCGCGCTCAGGAACACGTGCGGATCGGTCGAATCGGCCTTCTTCATCGCGTTGAACACGGCCATCGTGCCGTCGTAGGCATACGGCGCGTACAGCTCGACCGGCTGGCTGAAACGCTTCTGATAGTGATCCGCGAACGCCTTGCCGCCGGGCATCTGCGCGAGCGGGCTGCCTTCCGACGCGGCCAGCGTGCCATCCGACGCCTCGCCCGCCACCTTGATGAGGTTGGCCGACTGCACCATGTCCGGGCCGATCAGCGGCGCCTTGATGGCGAGCGAGCGCATCTGCTTGAGCATCGGCGCGGCCTGCGTGTCGGCGCCGCCGTAGAACACGGCATCGACGTTCGCCGCCTTGATCTTGGTGAGAATCGCGCGGAAGTCCACGGCCTTGTCGCTCGTGTATTCCTGATCGACGATGGTCGCGCCCGCCGCCTTCGCGGCCTTGCTGAACTCCTCGGCGACGCCCTGGCCGTAAGCCGTGCGGTCGTCGACGATGGCCAGACGCTTGAACTTGAGGCCCTTCACCGCGTAGTCGCCGAGCACGCTGCCGAGCTGCGTGTCCGAGGTCAGCAGGCGGAAGGTGGTCGGCAGACCGAGGCGCGTGTAGGTCGGCGCGGTGGCCATGGCGATTTCCGGAATGCCGGCCTTCGCGTAGATCGGCGCGGCCGGAATGCTGGTGCCCGAGTTGTAATGGCCGATCACGGCGACCACGCCGTCGTCGACGAGCTTCTGCGCGACGGTCGTGCCGGTGCGCGGATCGGCCTGGTCGTCCTGGGCGTCGAGCACGAAATGCACCGGCTTGCCGCCGATGACCGGATTGGCAGCGTTCATGTCGTCGATGGCGAGCTGTACGCCGCTCTTGAAGTCGGCGCCATAGTGGGCCTGGCCGCCGGTCAGCGGCGCGGCGAAACCGATCTTGACCTCGACGGGCGCGGCTGCGAAAACGCAGGGCGCGATGCTCAGGGTTGCGCCCAGAACGCATGCGGCGGAAACGAACGACTTCTGCATTTTCATTGTTGTTGGACTCCTCGATGGTGGATCGTGCGGGAACCTGCACCCTTGACGGTCTTGCAGGCGCGTGCCCCTCGCATTGCGGCATTGCGCTGGTCGGCTGCGAGCAATATAGAAGTCCAAAAGTGGTCGAGTCTTGCAGGAATTAAACAGCTTCGATGCAGAAATCGGCATAGCGGCGCATTTCGGGCCGGAGCTGTCGTAATTCGCCGGGCATGCCAATTATCAGAAACACTGATAAGTCCGAACATTTTTGGCAGGCTGATCGTCGCCAGACGCTCGATGCGAAAGGCGGTGATCGGGCATTGATCTGGTTTACCCCATCATGGCGGCGATTGCTTTCGTTCGGCATTCGGGGCCACTGTCGGCCGACCGGAAGCGCACAGTCGAGGTGAGTTCGCGCAGCGGTCAATTTTTATCGAGCAAAGCCTCAAGGCGTATCTGTCCGAAGCGAATAGCGGCCGATAGCATAAGGGCGACTTTCGGAAGCAATTTATCGTTCAGGATAACCACGCGCCATGAAGCTGCCTCTCTACCAAATCGATGCGTTTACCAGCGAAATTTTCAAAGGCAATTACGCAGCGGTCGTATTGCTGGAACGCTGGCTTTCCGTTTCGCTGATGCAAGCGGTGGCGACGGAAAACAACCTGTCCGAAACGGCTTTCGTCGCGCCCGATGCGAATGGGCGATTCGCCATTCGCTGGTTTTCGCCGATCACCGAAATTGCCTTTTGCGGACACGCGACACTGGCAAGCGCATTCGTGTTGTTCAAACGTTTTCCCGAACGCGAGCAGATTGAATTTCATGCCGATGCAGTGGGCGCATTTAGCGTTCGACGCGGCGCGCACGGCATGATTGAAATGGATTTTCCTCAGCGCGAAATCGAACCGGTCAGCGAATTGCCGGATGAACTGGCACGGGGTTTGTCGATTCGTCCGCGAGAAGTTTTTGTTTGTCAGCAAGCCTATATTGCCGTGTATGAAAACGAGGCGCAGGTGCGCGCCGTCGTGCCCGATCTCGCCTTGATTGCGCGCCTCGGGCCGCGTGATGTGGTGGTGACGGCGCCGGGCGATCGCGTCGATTTCGCGTCGCGCTACTTCTGGCCCGCAAATGGTGGCGATGAAGATCCCGTGACCGGATCGATTCATACCGCGCTCACGCCGCTGTGGGCGAAACGGCTCGGCAAAACGCAGTTGCTCGCGTTGCAGGCTTCGCGGCGCAGCGGACTGCTGCATTGCAGGCTCGATGCGGGCCGCGTGCGGATCGCCGGGCAGGCCGTGCAGTATCTGGAAGGGGTGATTGAGGTGCCGGAATGAGGAAGGACGCGATCAATCAGACCGATGGATAGGAATAAACGTGCACGTTTGTGCACGTTTACATTCTCGTTTGTGCACGATATCATCGGGCATGACCGATGATATCCCGCTTGCCCGCCGCGAACTGATCGCCAGCCGCCTCACCGCCGGCGAGTCCGTCGTGGCCGTTGCACTCGCTGCCGAATTCGGCGTATCCGAAGACGCGATCCGCCGCGACCTGCGCGCGCTCGCCGCCGAAGGGCGCTGCCGCCGCGTCTACGGCGGCGCGCTGCCCATCTCGCCCGCGTCCGCGCCCATGTCCGCGCGCATGGACGCCGCGCGCGAACGCAAGGCCGCGCTCGCGCGCGCCGCCGTCGCGCAGATCGAACGCGGCGAACTGCTGTTTCTCGACAGCGGCAGCACGCACCTCGCGCTCGCCGACGCGCTGCCCGAAGACCACGATCTCACCGTCGCCACCAATTCCATCGACGTCGCCGCCGCGCTGCTGCGGCGCGCCGACATCGCGCTCATCATGGTGGGCGGCGCGGTGGACCCGGTGGTGGGCGGCAGCGTCGACGCCGCGGCGCTCGCCTGCATCGCGAACATGAATATCGACCGCTGTTTTCTCGGCGCGTGCGCCGTCGCGCCGCAAGACGGCGTGAGCGCGTTCGAATTCGCGGATGCCGGTTTCAAACGCGCGCTGCTCGCGCGCAGCCGCCGCGTTGCCATATTGAGCACCACGGACAAACTCGGCGCGAGCGCCGCGCATCGCGTCGCGTCGATCGACGACATCGCGAGCGTGATCGTCGAGCACGACGCACCGCCTGCGCACATCAAGGCGCTCACGAAAGCGGGCACCGTGGTCATCAAGGCCGAACGTCCCGACGCACGCTGACGCGTCTGCCGCTTTCCCGCCATTCAACCTCACCGCACGGAGCCGAACCCGATGGATTTCGCCGATCGTCCCGCCACGCGTCTCGCGACGCGTCTGGCTTTTCTCGTCGCCGGCTTCGGCATTGCGTGCTGGGCGCCGCTGGTGCCGTTCGCGAAGCATCGGCTCGACGTGGACGACGGTCTGCTCGGCATGCTGCTGCTGTGCATCGGCCTCGGCTCGGTCGCGGCGATGATGCTAACCGGCGCGCTGAGCGCGCGTTATGGCAGCAAGCCGATCATCGTGGCGAGCGGCATCGGGCTCGCGATCGTTCTGCCGCTGCTGACGATCGCGGCCACGCCGCTTGCGCTCGGCATCACGCTGCTGGCGTTCGGCGCGGCGCTCGGTTCGCTCGACGTCGCCATGAACGTGCATGCCGTCGAGGTCGAGCGTGCGGCGCAACGTCCGCTGATGTCGGGCTTTCATGCGCTGTTCAGCGTGGGCGGCTTCGCGGGATCGACGTTCATGACCTTCCTGCTTTCGATGCAGGTGGGCGCGCTCGAAAGCACGCTGCTGTGCTCGGTGCTGATGCTGGCGGCGATGCTCGTGGCGCGTCCGCGTCTGCTGCGCGCGAAGCAGGCGGGCGGCGGTCCGTTGTTCGTCACGCCGCGCGGCATCGTGCTGCTGATCGCGGCGCTCACGGGCATCACGTTTCTCGCCGAAGGCGCGTTGCTCGACTGGAGCGCGCTGCTCATCACGGGCAAGGGGCTCGTGAGCGCCGCGCAGGGCGGCCTCGGCTACATGCTGTTCGCGATCGCGATGACGGCGGGCCGCCTGACCGGCGACGCCGTGACCGCGCGCATCGGCGACCGCGCGACGCTGATCTGGGGCGGCGCGGTGGCGGTGGCGGGGTTCGCGGTCGTGCTGCTGTCGCCGCTCGCGACGCTGGCGCTGGCGGGCTTTCTGCTGATCGGCCTTGGCGCGGCGAACATCGTGCCGGTGCTGTTCCGGCGCGCGGGTTCGCAACAGGCGATGCCCGCCGCCATGGCGATCGCCGCGATCACGACGACGGGTTATGCGGGGATTCTGGTCGGCCCGGCTGGGGTGGGCTTCGTCGCGAAGGCGGTGGGGCTGGAGACGGCGTTCTGGGTGCTGCTGGGGTTGCTGTGCATCGTGCCGTGCTGCGCGACGCTGGTGACGGCGAATTCCGCGAAAGCGTGAGGCGCGCCGCGTCGATGGCGCGCGTGGTGCTCAGTTTGCCGGTGTGGTCTCCGGCCCGCGCGTGAGGCAGTCGCAGGGGCGCGGCGCGGGATGCGGATGCGGGTGGGGTTTCGGTGCCGGCTTCGGCTGGGGTGCCGGCGTCGGCACGGGTGCAGGCCGCTTGATGGCATCGACATAGTGCGAGTAGCCGTGGAGGTAGGTGCGTGCGCCGTCCGGCGTGAATCCGACCAGTTGATCCTTGGGGACGCTGAGGTGCACGCAGGTCAGATGCGCGGGATCGAGGTGCGTCGGATACCGCAAGCGTTCCATCAGCAGCGAATCACAGCCGGTGTCCCGCTGTTGCTGCTGGGGAACGCCATGACAGAGCGTCAGTTCACGCAGACGGATTTCGCCGTGTGCGTCGCTTGACGGCAATTGCCGGGACGCGCTGCCTTCGAGGCCACAGACCTGCGTGTCGTCCACCATCAGTTCCATGAGCACCGAATTGCCGAGGCGGTTCAGGATGTTCACGTTGGTCATCGTGATGCTCTCGTCTTTCTTCGCTTCACAATCCACGCCATAGGGACGCAGCGTCGCGCATTGCTGCGATGAGAGCGTGACGCTCGATGCGTAGATATTCCCGAGTCCCAGCATGCGTACGACCATCTGCGGATAGAACGTTGGGTTCTGCATCAGCAAAGGCACGAAGGCCACGCAGAAGAACAGCGCGCCTGCCATGGTCAGTAACCGCACTGTCGTCCTGTGGGCCGCGAAGCTCAGCCAGTTCAGCATGGCGAGCATCACGCAGCCGGCGACGGCCACGTATGTTTGCAGTTCCGTTTTACCGTTGACGACGATCGCCCAGAGGAACAGCACCGGCAACACCATCGCGAATCCAAAGAGCGCGGTGGTGAATATTTTCGCGTTGCGCAATCGCATTTCCTGGTCGGACACCAGCCGCTGGAACAGTGTTTTGATCTCCTTGAACCATCGCGTCAGGATGTAGATGGCGATCGCTACGGCTGCGATCGCTGCCACGCAATACAAGGGATTGAACGAAGACAGGCGATGAATGGCCAGGGTGAGCCAGTCGCCGCTTGATGGATCATGCGCGGCGGCGCTTGCTGTGGCAGCAGCAGGTTGCGCGGTAACGGGCGGGACCGGGCCGGGCGCATAGATTCGCCAGCCGAGCCACACGCTCCACGTCAGCAACATTGCTCCGCCCAATGCGAACTTCGGCCATGGGTGTAGCTGCTTGCGTTGCCGTTTGCGCCAGTCCGCCAGCGTGAGCGCAATCGCGCAGAGAAGCGAAGCGGCGTAGAAGGTCCAATTGACGAATGACGCGCGTCCCGCCGCATGCCAATCGACCACGACCGGGACAATGACACCGGACCATACGATGGAACAGATCACGGTTGCGCCGATGATGAATCGGCCCTTCATCAGATAGTCCACGATGCCGGTCTGCTCGATCTGCTCGACGAGCCTGGCCGGATTCGCCGCGCTCCAGTAACTGGCGAGCGGATAAAACGAGCGTACGCTCCAGCGTGCGGCAAAGCCCGCGGCCACCAGATAGACCGCGAGCAAAACACCAACGAACACTTCGGTGATGAACGTCGCGATCAGCGCGCCGGTCAGGTCGGTCAGCGAGAAGTCCGGCAACTGGTCGATGTGTAGCGCATAGGCCAGCAACGGAATGCCGCCCAGCGTGAGAATGCTGACGGAGGCGACAAAGGTGGGATTCGCCTTGGCGAATTCGCCAAACCATGTGAGCAGTTTTTGTGGTGTCATCGTGCCTGCGAAAATCGACGGTGCGAAGAATGTCCCTGAAGCAGGACAGCCAATGAAGTAACGGCTGAAATCTCCAAACCTTGAACGCGGCATTCACCTGCCACGGCACTGCGCGCGCACAAAAAAACGGCGCCGCCCCACCCGGGCAAGCGCCGCAAACACGCATACAACACTGGAGAAAATCGCCGCGGCAAATCGCTTCGATTAGCCCGCAGCGGCCACCGTGTGCCGCAATTCCTGATAGCTGCGCAAACCCGCGAGCCCCAGTTCGCGCCCGATGCCGCTCAAGCCCATTCCGCCCCAGCACACCTGCGGAAAGATCAATTGCGGCGTGTTGATCCAGACGAGGCCCGCGCGCAGTTCCGCCTTGTAGCGGCGTTGCGCCCCGGCGTCCTGCGTCACGACCGTCGCCACGAGTCCATAGCGCGTAGCGTTGGCCAGCGCGATGGCTTCATCGTCGGTGCGGAACGACTTCACGCACGCAACCGGCCCGAACACCTCATCGGTCCACAACACGTTGTCGGCGTCGGGCTCGGCCACCACCACGGGCGCCATGAAAAAGCCCGCGCCGCGCGCGCGGTCCGTGTTGCCGCTGAAGGCGATCTGCGCGCCCGCCGCCACGCCCTGTTCAACCAGCGCCTGCACGCGCGTGCGCTGCGCCGGCGAAATCAGCGGCCCCATCGAAACCTGCTCGACATCCGGCGCGCCCACGCAGACCGCACGCACCGCCGTCTCGAACGCGGCCATGAATTTGCGGTAGACGTCGTCCTGCACGAGAATGCGCGCCGTCGCCGAGCACATCTGTCCGGCGTTCGCGAACGCACCGCTCACCGCGAGCGAAACCGCATGATCGATGTCCGCATCGGCGCGCACGATCAGTGCGGATTTGCCGCCCAGTTCGAGCGTCACGCGCTTCATGTCCAGCGCGGCCGTCTGCATCACCTTGCGGCCCACGGCCGTGCTGCCCGTGAATGAAATCTTGTCGACGAGCGGATGCGCCGTGAGCTGCGCGCCCACTTCGCCGCCGCCGTTGACGAGATTGACCACGCCATCGGGCACACCCGCTTCGCTGACGATCTGCGCCAGCAGATGTTCGACCGGCGAGGTCAGCTCGGACGGTTTCAGCACCACGGTGCAGCCCGCCGCGAGCGCGGGCGCGAGCTTCCACGCGGTCGTCACCATCGGGAAATTCCACGGCACGATCAGCGCGGCCACGCCGACCGCTTCGTAATAGCGCTCGCCTGTGACGGTCTCGTCGGGCAGCGCGATCGTTTCGAGTGCGAACGCGCCGGTTTCCGCGCACAGGTCGCCGTAATACGTGAAGGTCGCGACGGCGTCGCTCACGTCGAGATCGGCTTCGAACGGCGGCTTGCCGCTCACCTGCATCTGCATCGCGGCGAGGCGCGCGCGGTCCGCTTCGATCAGTTCGGCGATCTTGCGCAGCAGCTTGCCGCGCGCGGCGGGCGGGGTCGCGCGCCATGCGCCGAGTGCGTCATGCGCGGCGCGCACGGCGGCGTCGATCTGAGCGGCGCTCGCCGGTTCCTGCCAGCCGATCGTTTCGCCGGTCGAGGCGTTGTGGATGGCGGTGGCATGTCTGGCGTCGTCGGCGTGCATCGTTGCGCCCGCAACGAAGGCGGCGGGCAGCACGAACGGGCCGCCGTCGCGGCGAAGAGGAGTGACGGTGGTCATGATGAGTGTCCGTTGAGAATCGAGCCGGAGTTGGGCGTAATCGTGCGCATCGACGCGCGTATCAGCGGTACGCGACGCCCGGCATCACGCAGAGCATTTCGAACGCGAGGTTCGCGCCCACCAGCGCGGTCGTGCCGGCCTGGTCATACGGCGGCGAGACTTCCACGAGGTCGGCGCCCACCACGTTGAGGCCCTTCATGCCGCGCACGATTTCGAGGCCCTGCTGCACGGTGAGCCCGCCCACTTCCGGCGTGCCGGTGCCGGGCGCGAACGACGGATCGAGCCCGTCGATGTCGAAGCTCAGATACACGGGCGTGTCGCCCACGCGTTCGCGCACCTGCGCCATCAGCGGCGCGAGCGACTTGTTCCAGCATTCCTCGGCTTGCACGACGGTGAAACCTTGCTGACGGCACCAGTCGAAGTCGTCGGCGTGATAGCCGGTGCCGCGCAGACCGATCTGCGTGACCTTGTCGCATTGGAGCAGGCCGTCTTCCACCGCGCGGCGGAACGGCGTGCCGTGCGCGATCTTCTCGCCGAACATGGTGTCGTTGACGTCGGCGTGCGCATCGATGTGCACGACCGCGACCTTGCCGTACTTCTTGTGCAGCGCGCGCAGGATCGGCCACGCGATCGTGTGGTCGCCGCCGAGCGTGATCGGCCGGCAGCCGGTCGCGACGATCTCGTCGTAGGCCGCTTCGATCAGGCGGATCGAGTCCTTCAAATCGTACGGATTCGTGGCGACGTCGCCGATATCGGCCACTTGCAGCGAGTCGAACGGCGCGGCGCGCGTCGCCATGTTGTAGGGACGCAGCAGCACCGATTCCGAGCGGATCTGACGCGGCCCGAAGCGCGCGCCCGAGCGGTTCGAGGTGCCGAGGTCGAGCGGCACGCCGACGAAACACGCGTCGAGGCCTTCGGTGCGGGTCGCTTGCGGCAGCCGCATCATGGTGGCGATGCCGCCGAAACGCGGCATGTCGTTGCCGCCGAGCGGCTGGTTGAGTTCGCGCTGCATGTCCTGTGTCTCCGATCTTGAAGTGATGACGATCGGGCGATGGTAGGCGAGACGCGCGTCGCGCGAATTACGAAGTGGAGATGTTTACATCGACGTCGATCGATGCAAAAGCCGCGTTAGGCGCCCTGCAAACGGGGGCAAGCCTGGCCCCAGCCCACCAGTTCGCGCTTGGTGCGCACGCCGAGTTTGGCGAAGGCGCGCTTCACATAGGACTCGGCCGTGGCGGTGCGTACGCCGAGAATTTCGGCGGCTTCGGGCACCGTGCGGCCCGTGATGAGGTGCGCGCAGATTTCGTATTCGCGCTTCGAGAGGCGAATGGCGTCGGCGGCGATGCGCGCATCGAATTGCGCGAGCGGATGCAGAAACGAAGTCGGATGCGCGACGCGCCGCGCGGCGCTGGTGGTCGCGTGCAATTCGAGCAGCGGAAACAGAAAGTCGCTGACGTTGCGAAAGCGGTTCATCTCGGCGAGCGTGAACGGCGGCGCATTGAGGGCGCGTTCGAGCGCGATCGAATGCTGGCCGTGGCGCGTGCCGCGCGCGAGCACGCATTCGTGCGCGATGAGCGCCTCGTCGAAAAGACGCTGGCGGAATTCGCCCGGCGGAATCGCGCCGATGTCGCGCACCACGAGCAGCGTGCCCACCTTGCCGCGAATGCCCGCGAACAGCGGATCGCTTTCGTAGAAGCGGTCGTAGTAGAGCGTCATCACGTCGGAAATCGTGCCGCTGTCCACGCCCACGCCGCTGCTGCCGATCCATTCGCAGCGAAAGCCCGTGGGCATGCTGCTGTCGACGCGCGAGCGTTCGATATGCACGACGTTGAGCGGCACGATTTCGTTGAGCAGCAGCGTGAGGCGCGGCACGAAATCGGGCGTGCCGACGGCTTCGATCACCTGACCGAGCGTCTTGAACGAGAGGGGGAAATTCGCGGAATCGGGGTGCGGGGGGACGTTGAGCAGCATGGCGCGCACCGGAAAACAAGGCGAATCGATTATAGCCGAAGGGCGGAACGCCCCGCGAGGCGGGGATTTGCACGCATCGATCGCCGTTGCGGCAACAGGCAAGCGCGAGCAAGGGAAAACCCTGGAAACATGACGAAAATGCCGCAAAAGGCATATTGCCCCCCCTGAGGGGGGGCATACCGTCGCCTCGCGAGTCGGTAACTTTGGCGCCACCGAATCATTTGAAACCGACACATCGAAGGAAACCAACATGAGCAAGCTGATTCACGACGTCAAGGAACTGGGCGCAGGTCTGGGCGATTACACCAAGCTCGACTACGGCATGGACGAAGGCGACTGGCGTGGCGCCGAAGGCAAGAGCGGCAATTACGTGGTGGGCTGGTGGGAAGGCAAGGTCGGCGCGGTCGAATTCCCGGCCACGGGCGCCGACGAAGCCGTGTGGCTCGTCGAAGGCAAGATCGCGCTGACCGACGTGAACGGCGGCCGCAAGGAATTCACCGCGGGCCAGGGCTATCTGCTGCCCGCCGGTTTCGCCGGCCGCTGGGAAACGGTCGAGGACGCGAAGAAGTTCTACGTCCTGCTCGAACCGCAGCAGTAATTCAGCAAGCCGCGCCGTCCTCGTGTGGGCGGCGCGGCTTGATTCGAATGTCGCTTTACGTATCGCTTCAGTTCCGCCTCAACCCGCCTCAACCCGCCTCAACCCGCCTCAAGCAGCGAAGCCATCATGAGCCCCACCGCGAATCGCCCTGTCTCGCCCGCCGCCTGCGGCGCGCGGGCTTCCGTCCCCGTTGTCCCCGTCACGAACAGCCGGTTTCAACGCGACGCGCTGCATTGCGCCGCATCGGCACCGGAAGAGGAGACGCATCATGAATGACCGCGCCCAACTCTTCGAAGCGGGCATGCCCGCCGATGCGCGCGTCGCTACGGGCACGGCACGTCCCGCCGCGCGCCAGCCGGTCGCGCTGGGCGTGGAAGAAGCGCTCGCCCGCACCCGGCTGTTTCCGTACTGGCTCGACAATCCGGCCGAACCGCCCGCCGAGCCGAAGCTAACGAGCGACACGCGCGCCGATCTGCTGATCGTCGGCGGCGGCTTCACGGGTTTGTGGGCCGCGGTGCAGGCGAAGGAGCAGATGCCGGAACTCGACGTGGTGCTGATCGAAGCGGGCCAGGTCGCGCATGGCGCATCGGGCCGCGCGGGCGGCATCATCTCGACTTCGGTGATGCACGGCCTGCCGAACGCAGTGCGCGTATTCCCCGACGACATCGCCGAACTCGAAGAATTCGGCCAGCGCAATCTCGACGGTTTTGAAGAGACGCTCAAGCGCTACGACATCGACGCGGATATCGAATGGAACGGCGAAATGACCGTGGCCGTCGATCCCGAGCACGTCGCGCATCTGCAGGCCGATTACGATCTGCACACCGAATACGGCCACAACGTCGTGATGCTCGACGAGCAGGCCACGCGCGAGCAACTGAATTCGCCGCTGTTCGCGGGCGCGCTCTGGTCGCGCAATCGCAGCGGCATCGTGCATCCGGCGAAGCTCGCGTGGGGACTCAAGCGCGCGGCGCTCAAACTCGGCGTGCGGCTCTACGAACACAGCCCGCTCACGAGCGTGACCGACGAAGGCGAGAGCGTGTTCGTGAAGACGCCCGAAGGCAGCGTGCGCGCGAAGCGCGTGCTGTTCGGCAGCGGCACCGCGAAGGTGGGCATCGCCGATATCAACCGCCGCGTGCTGCAGGTGCGCGATCACGTGCTCGCCACCGAGCCGCTCACCGACGAACAACTCGCGCGCATCGGCTGGAAGAATCGCCAGGGCATTTACGACACGCGCACGCAGCTCAATTATTTCCGCCTCACGAAGAACAACAACATCATTTTCGGCGGCCTGGTGAGCTATCACTTCGACGGCAATCCGGATCCGCAGCAGGACCAGCAGCGCGAAACCTATTACCGTCTCGCGCAGGCGTTCTACAAGACCTTTCCGCAACTCGGCGACGTGCGTTTCTCGCACGCGTGGGGCGGTCCGATCGATTACTGCTCACGCGGCTCGGTGTTCGCCAAGCGTTATCTCGGCGACAAGGCGGTGTTCGTCGCGGGCTACACGGGTTTCGGCGTGGCCGCGAGCCGCTTCGGCGCGTTCATGGGCCTGAACATTCTGTTCGATCGCCAGAGCCCCGAGCGCACGCTCGACATCGCCAATCAGAGCCCCACGTATATCCCGCCGGAGCCGGTGCGCTGGCTCGCCGCGAAAGTGACCTTCCATGCGTTCGACGGCGCCGATGCCGAAGGCGGCTGGAAGCGCGCCTGGATCAAGGGCATCAAGGCGATGGGTTTCCCCATGTAAGTGACGGCGGCGCAGCGGCATGTTCTCCAATACTTCCGATCTCGACCTGCGACTCGTGCGGGTCTTCCTGGCCGTCGTGGACGCGCGCGGCATCACCGCCGCCGAAGCCACACTCGGCGTGCGGCAGTCCACCATCAGCTCGCAGCTCTCGGCGCTCGAAGCGCGCGTGGGCTTTACGCTATGCGAGCGCGGTCGCGGCGGCTTTCGTCTCACGTCGAAAGGCGAGCGCTTCGTGGCGTCGGCGCGCGCGCTGCTTTCGGCGACCTCGCAATTCGTCGCGCAGGTGCGTGACATCGATCGCAAGCTGGTCGGCACGCTGTCGATCGGCTTGATCGGCCAGGCCTCGCATGTGGAGAACGCGCGCCTCGCGGAAGCGATCGGCGCGTTTCGCAAGCGCGATCAGGCCGTGCGTTTCGCCATGCGCGTCGCGCCGCCGCAAGAGCTTGAAGAAAGCCTCGTCAATCATCAGCTCGATCTGGCGATTGGTTACTTCTGGCATCGCGTGCCGGGGCTCGATTACACCGAACTTTTCAGCGAGCGTCAGGTGATCTGCTGCGGGCGCGGGCATTCGCTCTTTCACGAAGCGCCCAACGCGACGCTCGACGATCTGCGCACGCATGACTGGATCTGGCGCAGCTATCCGGTGCCCGAGGAACTCGCGAGCATCGGCGAGCGCCAGGTCACGGCTATCGCGGACAGCATCGACGCGGCCACGGTGCTGATTCTCTCGGGCAGTCATCTCGGCTATCTGCCCGAGCATCACGCGGAGCCGTTCGAACAGCGCGGCCTGATACGCGTGCTCGGACGCGCGGCCTTCGGCTTCGACGTGCCGCTGCATCTCGCGACCAAACGCGGCACCGTCGACAAGCCCATCGTGCGCGCGTTTTGCGAGGACTTGCTCAACGTTTATGGCGCGCACGGAGGGGAGCGCGCGGCGGCCTGAGAAGCACCGCGTGGCCGCTGTATCGCGCCCGCATCGATACATTGGCCACGCGTGATGTGAACGTTTCGAATACGCAATATGGCGCGCACTCGCGTGATTTAGAGTGACCGTCAAGGTGAAGACAGCGCATCGCATCGATGCGCAAGGAGTGAGACACATGGCTGACAACACGAGCATTACGCAGATCGAAACATTCGGTTTCGAACGCATTCCCGACGTTTCGCGCTACGCGCGTCCCATCGATCTTTTCCGGCTGCTGTTCGGCGGCTGCAATACCTTTTCGACTTCCGTCCTGGGCGCGTTTCCGGTGCTCGTCGGGCTGTCGTTTCAGGCGAGCCTCTGGTCGATCGTGATCGGCGTCCTGGCGGGCACCTTCATGCTCGCGCCGATGAGTTCGTTCGGTCCGCGTAACGGCACCAGCGATCCGGTTTCGTCGGGCGCGCACTTCGGCATTCATGGCCGGATCGTCGGCTCGTTTCTCGCGCTGCTCACCTCGATTGCGTTCTTCTCGCTCGCGGTGTGGAGTTCGGGCGATGCGCTCGTCGGCGGCGCGCACAACATGGTGGGCGTGCCCGTGAACGGCTGGACGCTCGGCTCGGCTTACATGGTGTTCGCCGTGCTCGTGCTGGTCGTGTGCATCTACGGTTTCCGCTTCATGCTGTGGGTGAACAAGATCGCCGTGTGGGCCGCGAGTTTGATGTTCATTCTCGGCGCCTTCGCCTTCGCGAAGACTTTCGATTTTCACTACGCGGGCACGCTGCAACAAGGCAGCGCGGGATTCTGGGCGGCTTTCATCGGCGCGACGCTGGTGGCGCTGAGCAATCCGGTGTCGTTCGCTTCGACGCTCGGCGACTGGGCGCGCTACATTCCCGAGACCATTCCGCGTCGCCGCGTGATGGGCGCCGTCTACGCCGCGCAGATCGCGACCTTCGTGCCGTTCTTCTTCGGCCTGGCGACGGCGACTATCATCGCCACGCACGCACCGAGCTACATCACGTCGAACGATTATGTGGGCGGGCTGCTGGCCGTGTCGCCGCGCTGGTTCCTGTTGCCGATGTGCCTGATCGCGATTATCGGCGGCATGTCGACGGGCACGACCGCGCTGTACGGCACGGGCCTCGACATGTCGAGCATGTTCCCGAAGTTCCTCAACCGCGTGCGCGCCACGCTGCTGATCGGCACGCTGGCGATTGCGTTCATCTTCATCGGCCGCTTCGCGTTCAATCTGGTGGAAAGCGTGTCGACGTTCTCGACGCTCATCTGCACGTTCAGCTGCCCGTGGATGGCGATCATGGTGATCGGCTTCATGCAGCGACGCGGCTTCTATCTCGCCGACGATCTGCAGGTCTTCAATCGCGGCGGTCGCGGCGGTCATTACTGGTTCACGCGCGGCTGGAATCTGCGTGCGATGGGTGCGTGGCTGCCTGCTGCATTCATTGGCCTCTCGTTTGTGAATCTGCCGGGTCAGTTCGTCGGGCCGCTCGGCTCGCTGGCGGGCGGCTGCGATCTGAGCGTGCCGATTTCGTTCGCGGTCGGCGGCCTGCTGTATCTCGCGATGCTGTCGCTCTTTCCGGAACCGGAAGCGGTGTATGGCCCGCACGGCCGACGCTTCGTGCGCGGCACGCGTGTTGTGCGCGAAGAACGCAAAGAACACGAAAGCGTGCCCAATTTCGCGGCCAATCGTGAATACGCAGAGTAAGGATCTGAAGGCTGTTCACGAAACGCGTGTGCGGCGCGTGTATCGAATGATGTAACCGCATCGAAAGACGCAGGCATGGGACCTGCTCCGATATCACCAGTGCGAGCTTGCAGACTGGCCCCGTTTGATCGCCGCGTTACGCGGCGTGGGGTGCAGTGCAGGCTCGCGTCCTTTTTGCGCAATTTTTTGCAACGGGCTGGTGATCGACCATGGAAGATTTTTTCAATCGACTGTTTCATTTGCAGCCTACGCTGCTCGATTCGGCGACGCACGATGTCGTGCATCTGGTCGTGGCGGCGCTGATCCTCGCAGTGGGCTGGTGGATTTCGAATCGCGTGGCGCAACTGTCCGAGCACATGCTGGCGCGCTCGCACGCGGACCCGACGCTCGCACCGATGCTCGCCGGCATCATGGCGTGGGCCGTGCGCGTGATCGCGATCGTGGCCGCGCTGAGCGAAGTGGGCATTGCAACGGCGAGCGTGCTCGCGGCGCTCGGCGCGGCGGGTCTGGCCATCGGGCTCGCGCTGCAAGGCACGCTGCAGAACATCGCGGCGGGCATCATGCTGCTTTTTTTGCGGCCGTTTCGCGCGGGCGACGTGATCGAAGGCAGCGGCGCGGCGGCGGGCATCGTGCGCGAAGTGGGACTGTTCACGACGCGTATCGAACGCGGCGACGGCAACGCCGTGTTTGTGCCGAACAGTCAGATCTGGAGCAATCCGGTCATCAACTACAGCAGCGGCGGCACGCAGCGCATAGACGTGACGATCGATCTCGCGCGGCGCGAACAGGTCGATGCGGCGATTGGCGCGCTCAAGAAAATGATCGCCGACGAACCGCGCGTGCTGGCGGGCACGACGCTCGCACCGGCGATCGTCGTCGATCGTTATCCGGAAGACGGCGGCGTTCGGCTGCGCATGAGCGTGTGGGTGCGAAACCCCGACGCGGTGTTTGCGACCGACGATCTGCGTGAACATGCGGGCGACGCGCTGGCGGCTGCGGGGATTGCGGTGAAGGGCGCGACGAAGCCGCTTGAGCACGAAGAGGCGGACGCGGCGCTGTCGCATTCATAAGCGCTTATTGCCGAATCACACGCACCGGCAGGCCCAGCGTCGCGAGCAGACACAGGCCGTGCAGCGCGGCGAGCAACACGAACGCGGGCACGAAATGCTGTGACTGCGCGACCGACGTGTCGCGCATCGCGAGCGCAACGGTCAGCGAAATCATCGTCGTCGCGAGCGGGCCGCCGATGCGCTGCGCGATGTTCAACGCAGTGTTGGCGGTCGGCAAATTCGCTTTCGGCAACGAGGCGTAAGCCGCCGAAATCGACGGCACGCTAATCGTGCCCTGGCCGAATCCGGCGAGCACCAGACTCGCGAACGCCCACGCCGTGGAATACGTGTGCGCGGCCATCCACGCCAACACGAGCGTGGCCACGCAAGCGAGCAGCGCGCCGCCGGCAGCCAGCGCGCGGCAGCCGAACTTCTGCGTCAATGGCCCGAGCACCGCGAACGCGGCCATCATGCCGACGCCCGTCGCTGCGAGCAGCGTGCCCGCCTGCGCCGCGCTCAGTCCGCACGCCAGCATCAAATACAGTGGCACGACGAGCTGGCGTCCGAACAGCATGCCGTTCGCGCAGCATTGCGTGACGGCGGCAATCGAAAAGACCCGCGTGGAGAAAATACGCACGTCGATGAGCGCGGCGTCGCGCTTGCGCAGCGAGTACGCGATGAATGCCGCGAGCAACAGCGCACCCGCGAGCACGCAGCGTTGTCCCTCGCCGCGCGCGGCGTTCTGCAAGCCATACACGAGCGCGACGAGGCCCGGCGAAATCAGCGCGAAGCCGAGGAAATCGAAGTTGCGCCGCGCGTGCGTATCCGCATCGCGCGGCAGCAAACGCCAGGCCATCGCCACACCCATCGCGCCAATCGGTACATTGACGAAAAAGAGCCACGGCCATTCGGCGCGCGCGAGAATCGCACCGGCCAGCATCGGACCGAGTATCGGCCCGAGCAGAATCGGCAGCGTGGCGTAACCCATCACGCGTTCGAGATGTTTACCCGCGACGCGTCCGATCATCATCTGCGCCATCGGCACGAGGATGCCCGCGATCAGCCCCTGAAAGAGCCGCGCCGCGATCAGCGCGCTCATGCTGTGCGCGAGGCCGCACAGCGCCGAAGCGAACGTGAAGGTGGAAAAGCAGAATACGTACAGGCGTTTTGCGCCGACACGGTCGACGAGCCAGCCGTTGAGCGGCAGCGTGAGCGCCATCGCCAGCAGGTAGCCGGTCACGATCCATTGCGCGGAGGCGAGATGCGCGTCAAGTGCGTGGCCGATGGTGGACAGCGACACGCTCACGAGCGTCGAGTCCATTTGCGACATGAACGAGCCGAGCGACACCACCGCCGCGACTTTCCAGACGGCGGGGGCGATGCGGTCCGCCGCAGTGGGGCGTGAATGCGGATCGGTCATGAAGGCGTTTGGCGGGCGTGGGTTCGGATCAGCCGCAAGCATGACCATTCGCCGCGCGGCTGGCAAGTCCATGTGCGCCTGCGGGCCGCGCCTGCGCGATGCCATTACAATGCCTCACTTCGACTCACTTCCGGTATTGCAAACGCATGCGCGCCATGAAATTCTTTCCCGCCTTCGCTCTCGCCACGCTTTCGATGACTGGCGCCACGCTCGCCTACGCGCAAGGCGCCGGTAACGCGGCGCAACAATCGTGCTCGATCGGCACCGTCAGCGGCGTGGGCGGCGCGGCGTCGAGCATGAGCGAGTACCTCGCGCTGCCCGAGCGCGATCGCTACAAATACTTCTCGGACCACCAGATCCAGTGCGACGTCACCGACGATAGCCGCGCGAAGAATTGCGTGGGTCTCACGAATCTGCGCAACGATAAAGTCAGCATTTATGACGACAGCGACAGCGTGACGACCACCGTGGTCGCGAAGATCGAGCTGGAACACGGCACGTTTCCGGCGATCATCGTCGTGCGCAAGCAGGACATCAAGTGCGAAGACTGAAGAACGGCAACCGCGTTTAGCCGTTTGCGCTGAACGCTTCGAACCAGGGCCACGGAAAAATGCCGCGATCGTGGCCGTCGCTGAATACGAGTTGCACGCCGTAACCCATCGGCGCAATATCGCGCACCGTGACATCGTCGGCGACGTCGATTACGCCGCCTGCGAGGCGCGTGCTTCTGCACGCCGAGCACGGGCAGGCGCGCCGCAACGCGGCGTGCGCGATGCGCTGCACGTCGCCGTTCGGCCAGACCAGCGAGAGCGCGTCGCGCGCCTGGCGTAGTTCGACCGGCGCGTTCACGGCGTCCGTCCTTCGCGCTGCTGCAACGCGATGCGCACCGCTTTGCGCACTTCCGGATCGCGGTCTTCGAGCGCCGCGCGCAACGGCGCGATGACCTCGGACGTCTCGAGTTCGCCGAGCGCCAGCGCCGCTTCCTTGCGCAAATTGCTGATCGAGTGGTCGAGCAGCGCGATCAGGGCGGACGCAGCCTGCACGTCTCCCATGCGACCGAGCGCCCGCGCGGCACGCAGGCGCACTTGCCAGTAATCGTCCGCGAGCGCTGCGATCAGCGGATCGCGCGCGCGCGCCACGGGCAGCTTGCCGAGCGTGGTGGCCGCTTCCTCGCGCACCTGCCAGTCGGCGTCACGCAGCGCATGCAGCAGGGCGTCGCCGAGCGTGGCGTCGTCGATCGGGCCGAAACCCAGCGCGCCGGTGGCGGCGCGGCGCACGACCGCTTGCGTGTCGTGTGCGGCGACGTTGGCGAGCGGTCGCAGGGCGCGCGCATCCTTGAGCCAGCCGAGCACGGCTACCGCTTCGAGGCGCACGTCGGCATGAGTGTCGGCGAGTGCGTCGAGCGCCGGTTCGAAGGCGCTTGCGTCACGCAACTCGCGCAGGCCGCGTAGCGCCGCGCGCCGCACGAACGGTTCGGGGCGCTGCGCCCAGCGGCGCAATACCGGCGCGGACGTGGCGTCCTTGAGTTCCGAAAGCGCTTGCGCCGCCGCGTCGCGCACGTTGTCGTCGGCGTCGAGCAGCGCAGCGCAGAGCGCTTCGGTCACGTCTTCGCTTTCCCACGACGCCAGCACGGTGGCCGCTTCGCGGCGCACCTCCGGCGCGGCGTCGTCGCGCAACGTGCCGACGAGCACGCCGACAAGCTCGGGCGCTTGGAGGTCGCCAATATCGAGCACGGCAATCCGGCGCACGGTTGCGTCTTCGCTGGCGAGCCGCGCGAGCACGGCGGCGGCTTCGGGCGGCAGATCGGTGAGAGTCGGATCAATCATTGAACAGGATGGCTAATTAATGGCGATGGGCGGGCGATCGTCGAATGCGTCTCCATCGCTATCGAAGCAGATAGGGAATATCGACTTTCACCGCGCCGGTCGGGCAATCGCGCTCGCAGGGCATGCAATACCAGCATTCGTCGAATTGCATGTATGCCTTGCCTTTCGAGGTGTCGATGGCGAGTAGATCGAGCGGGCAGACGTCGACGCAAACCGTGCAGCCTTTATCCGCAATGCAGCGTTCTTCGTCGATGGTCACCGGCGCGCTGCTGCGCTGAAAAATGTCGTGGGGCGTGAAGCTCATGATCGTTTCCTGATGGCGGCCGGCGATTAGTGCGTGACTAGTGCTTCTTCGCGTTGGATGCGCATGCGGTCGTACGCGCCGCGCTCGTCGTTCGAAACCGGCACGATATACGGCTCGACGGGGCGCTTTTCGCTGACCATGCGGCCCGCTTCGTCCTTGCGCAAATGCGTGTGGCAGAACCACTGTTCGTCGTCGCGCTGCGGAAAGTCCACGCGATGGTGATACAGACCCCAGCGACTCTCGGTGCGAAACAGCGACGCGCGCGCGGCCATTTCCGCGCAGTCGCGAATCGCACGCACTTCAGCCGCGCGCATCAATTCATGCGGATTGTTGGCCTTGATTGCGCCGATATCTTCTTCGATCGCCTCGAAGCGTTGCAAGCCAATTTCCATTTTGCGCGTCGCTTTCGGCGGTTGCAGATAATCGTTCACCATGCGGCGCAATTTATATTCGACTTGCGAGGGCGCGAAACCGTCCGCGCGTTCGAGCGGCGCGTAAATGCGCGCGCGTTCGGCTTCGACCTGCTCGCTATCGAGCGGCGCGTGTTCGCGGCTTGCAGCATATTCCGCGGCGTTTTCTCCGGCGAACCAGCCGTAGGTGAACGCGCCGAGCATATAGTTGTGCGGCACGGCCGCCATGTCGCCCGCCGCATAAAGACCCGGCACCGTGGTTTGCGCGCGCGCATCGACATACACGCCCGAGGCGCTATGGCCGCTGCAAAAGCCAATTTCGGAGATATGCATTTCCACCATCTGCTCGCGATAATCGGTGCCGCGTCCCGCATGAAAACGCCCCCGACTCGGCCGCTCGTTCGTGTGCAGAATCTGCTCGATGGTTTGAATCGTTTCTTCGGCGAGGTGATCGAGTTTCAGGAATACCGGTCCGTTGCCGCTTTGCAGTTCGCGGTAAAACTCCCACATCATCTGGCCGCTCCAGTAATCGCATTCGATGAAGCGTTCGCCTTTACCATTCGCCGTGAAGCCGCCGAGCGGTCCCGTCACGTAAGCACACGCGGGGCCGTTGTAATCCTTGATCAGCGGATTGATCTGGAAGCATTCGAGATTCGCGAGCGCCGCGCCCGCGTGATACGCCATGGCATAACCGTCGCCGGCATTGGTCGGATTCTCGTACGTGCCCATCAAATAGCCGGACGCGGGCAAGCCAAGGCGTCCCGCCGCGCCGCAGCAGAGAATCACGGCTTTCGCGCGCACGACCGTGAATTGCGCCGTGCGGCAGTCGAAGCCGAGCACGCCGCAAACAGCGCCTTGTGCGTCGGTCAGCAGGCGCGTGGTGACGATGCGATTCGTCATCTCGATGCGCGCGCGCTTGAGCTGCCGATACAGAATCTTCTTGATGTCGTGGCCTTCGGGCATGGGCAGCACATACGCGCCCATGTGATGAACCTTCTTCACCGCGTAATCGCCATTGCCATCCTTTTCGAATTTCACGCCCCAGCGGTCGAGTTGCTCGATCGTCGTGAAGCTGTGCTTCGCATAGGCATACACGGCCTCCTGATCGACAATGCCGTCGTTCGCGATGGTGATTTCGCGCGTATATTGCTCGGGCGTGGCGTGGCCCGGAATCACGGCGTTATTCAGGCCGTCCATGCCCATCGAAATCGCGCCGCTGCGCTTCACATGCGCTTTTTCGAGCACGAGCACCCTGAGTGCGGGATTGCGCTCCTTGGCCTTGATCGCCGCCATCGGGCCGGCCGTGCCGCCGCCGATCACCACGACGTCGTAGTCGAGCACTTCGGTATTCATTGCGTTTTCCTCGTTTGCGAACGGCCGCGCGCTCGCGGTTGAGCGGCTTTCTCGCGGTCCACGCGCAAGCGGTACTGGAATGCGTCGCCGCGAAAGTAGAGATATTCAAAGTCGATCGGCGTGCCCTGCGCGTCGTGCGTGGTGCGTTCGATGCGCAGCACGGGGCTGCCTTCTTCCACGCGCAGCGCGTTGACGATTTCATCGTCGGCGAGCATGGCGTCGATCGACACATCGGCGTGGCCGAGCGCGACGCCGCAATCGTTTTCAAGAATCAGAAAGATGTCGCGCGTGGCGAGATCGGCGTTCGCGAGACGCTTGCCGAGCGACTCGGGCAACCACGTGAGTTCGAGCGAAACGGGTTCGCGATTGAGCAGGCGCACGCGGCGAATTTCGGTCACGTTCGCGCCTTCAGGCAGGCCGAGTTTCGCGGCGATATGGCGGTCGGCTTTCGTCACGCGAAAGCGCCGCAACTGATTGACGATCTCGTAGCCCATCGACGACATCGCTTCCGCGAAACCTTGCAGGGAAGTCACGTTCTGGAACGCGCGCGGCTTGGAGACGAACGTGCCTTTGCCATGCAGCTTGAAGACGAGCCCTTCTTTTTGCAGGTCGCCGAGCGCCTGACGCACGGTGATACGGCTCACGCCGAACATCGCGCAGAGTTCGTGTTCGGACGGCATGCGGCTGTGCGGCGGATAAGCGCCGTCGAGAATGCGCGCGCGCAGTGTCTCCTTGATCTGCGCATAGAGCGGCTGGGGCGCCAGCTCGACGAGATTGGTATTGGCCATCGGCTTGTGGGGGCGGCGTATCGCGGACTGGTTATGACAAGATGATCCGCAGTGTAGGCAACGCCGCCTGGGCCGCAAACGAAGGATTTCTGCTAAGGATGTGCCGCCGCGCTATTTGCGCGCGCCGCGGCCCCTGGCGGCCGCGCCGGGTTGGTTCGCCGGCGGGTTACGGCGCGATGGAGGGCGGCACGCCGTCCGTGGCGGGCGGCAGAACCGCCGCGCGGCGCACGCGGGTCAGATCGACGATCTCGCCGTCGTGCCCTTGCAGGGCGGGCAGCGCGGGCACCGTGTCGTCCTTGACCAGCCAGTTATCGGATTTGTAGTTGGCCGAGCGCGCCTGCATATAGCCATAACGATCGGCGGCGATGGCCTGAAGTGTCGCGCCGTCGCGCACGATGACGGGCCGCAGGAAGATCAGCAGATCCTTCTTCTCGCGGCTCTTGGTTTCGTGCCGGAACAGTGCGCCGAGCACCGGAATCTTCGAGATCCACGGCGTGCGCGTGTTGCCGTTCGTATAGCTGTCGCTGATGAGGCCGCCGAGCGCCACGATCTGCCCATCGTCCGCGAGAATGGTGGTCTGCAACGAACGCTTGTCGATGGTATAGCCGCCCGATTGATCGCCGGTGCCGCTCTCGACGCTCGAATCTTCCGAATAGACCTGCATGGTGACCGTGCCGCCTTCGTTGATGCGCGGCTTCACGTTCAGAATAATGCCGACGTCGGTGCGCGAATACGTATTGAACGCATTCGCCGCCGATGAACTCGACGAACTCGTGGAATACGAACCGGATTCGATCGGCACGTTGCTGCCCACGAGAATGCGCGCCTCGTGATTGTCGAGCGTGACGAGACTCGGCGTGGACAGCACGTTCACATCGGAATTCGTTTGCAGCGCGCGAAATAAGCCCTTGGTGCCGAGAATATTGCCGAATCCCGCCACCACGCCCACGTCGGTCGTGGTTTCAGCCAGCGATTCAAGGCCGGATGTCGTCATCCATTCAATGCCGAATTCACCGTCTTTTTCCGAGGTGACTTCCATGATCAGCGATTCGATATAGACCTGAACCTTGCGTTGATCAAGTCGCGCGATCACGGTGCTCAGATTGCGAAACACCGGATCGGGCGCGGTGATGATCAGCGAATTAGTCGACGTGTCGGCGACGATTTCGTTGCTGCCTTTGTCGCTTTGATCGTCGCTGGAATGCGCATCCGCTGAACCGCTGCCGCTCGAATTGCCCGAAGTGGACGAACTCGTGCTCTTGGTCGACGACGTATCCGATCCGCTCGGCAACGGCGGCAACGATCCATTGCTGTTGGGCAGCCCCGATGAACTCTGTGCGTTGCTACCGAGCGCGCTCGCGAGCGAATCGCTGCTGCCGCTTGACTGGCCGAGGATCTGGCGCAGCGTCTTGGCGAGATCGGTCGCATCGGAATTGCGCAAGGTGACGATATGGATATTGCCGGGCGCGCGCGTGGGCGTATCGAGCTTGACGATCAGCGATTGCGCTTCGTCCAGCCGTGCCGCGCTGCTCGAACGCAACAACACCGCATTGCTGCGCGTGTCGGGCGTGACCACGACTTTCTGCGTCGGATCGTTATTGCCGATGCCGCTCAGATCCAGCATTTTCGTGGCTTGCTGGGAGACATCGGTGGCGTCGGCGTAGTTCAGTTGCACGACCGCGATGTGCGGCGCGGACGCCGCTTCCATGCCCGCGATGATGGTCGCGATGCGACGCACGTTGTCGGCGTAATCGGTCACGACGAGCGTGTTGTTGCTTGCGTTCGCGGTGATTGTGTTGTTGGGCGTCACCAGTTGCCGCAACGTCGGTTGCAGCGTGGCGGCCGACTCGCGATGCAGCTGAAACACCTGCGTGATGACCTGATCGCCGCGCGCGACCGGTTCATTGCCCACGTAAGTCGGCACGCCCTGATTCTTTGCGTCCACTTCCGGCACGATCTTGAGCACGCCGTGGTCCTGCAACAGCGAGAAGCCGCGCATGCGCAGCGCCGATTGCAGGGTCTTGAGCGCTTCGTCGTCGGGCACCGCATTGGCCGAGACCAGGTCGAACTGGCCTTTGACGCGCGGGTCGACAATGATGGTTTTGCCCGTGGCTTCGCCAATTGCGCGCGCCACGACGCTGATGTCCGCGTGCGCGAAGTTCATGACGACGGAAGCGTCGGCGGCGTGCGCGTAAATGGCGAAGCAGGCGGCTGCGGCGAGTCGCGCCGCGGTCGAGCGCAATACGGAAATGCGCGGCGCCGGATCGCGTTGAAGAGCTGTCATGGTCGCGTGGGCGTCGAGAAGGTGTGCAAGCATTGGCTTAGGGGCGAGCCACGGTAATAGGTTTGAATCGCACTGCGAATAACGGGGTGCTTCGGCTGACGAGAGCGTGAAGCGGGCGTCGCCTGAAATCTAATCGGACATGCGCGGCGTAACTGACTGAATTCTCTGGAGCGACGAAGTCTATTTTTTTCGCGTGGCTGAACAGTGACGATTCGTGGGAATGAAAATTAATGAATATTTCTATCCACGATGATTTCGCCCGCTATTTATTACGCGGATGTAGTGAATAGGTGGAAAGCGTAAGCAGGTGTCCAACGCCGACCGGTGCGGTCGGCGTGCGCTTCAATTCGCGCTCTGGTGGCAATCGGGCGGCGGCCCGTTGGGCGGAGGACCATCCGGATGATGCGGCGGCGTGGCGCCGTCGAAATGCGAGTTGGCGTCGTCGGACGGCGGGTGGCCCGGCGGCGGTCCAGGCGGCGGAACACCGCACGGCGGACGCGGCGGCGCACCGTTTGAATCGCCGCCGCCCGGATAGGACTGGGCCATGGCGCTCACGGCGGCACCGCCCAATACAACGCATGCAATCAAGGCTTTGAACTTCACGAGACGCTCCTCCTGATTGATTAACTCGTGTTCTTACGTCGTTGATCGCGCAACGGTTTAAATCTCGTTGCGCGAAGCGCAGTATTGCTTGGAAACATGACAACGCGCAGCACGCTTTTACGCTTTCAAACCCGTATTTTTTTGGAAGGAATGCATCTGGAAAGAATCGTGAATAACCGGTGTTGTACCTGAAATATTCGATACGTTTCGACGTCACATTGGCAATGCATCATTCCCGCGCTGCGAAAAGAGCGAAGCAGTGGTCATTCAAAAACAGTAAATCAACGTAAAAGAAGGGGATTTTGATGCGCCGAAAAGTGACAGCCATCGCACTGGCTGCGATTGCAAGCTGGCTAGCCGCGTGCGGCAGCAGCACGAACAGCACCACCGTCAGCGCGCAAGATGCGTTGACCACCGCGACGCCGATCAAGCATCTCGTGGTGATCTACGGTGAGAACCAGTCATTCGATCATTACTTCGGGACTTATCCGAACGCGGATAATCCGTCGGGCGAGCCGGCCTTCACGGCGGCTTCCGGCACGCCGACGGTCAATGGCCTGACCACCACGCTGCTGACCGACAACCCGAATTCATACAATGCCACGAATCTCACGATTTCGGGCATTACGGCCGCCTATCTCGAGCCGTTCCGTATCGACCGTTCGCAGGCGAATACCGCTTCGCAGAACCACAATTACAGCCCCGAGCAGGAAGCCGAAGACAACGGCGCGATGGACGAATTCCCGTATTACACGGGTAAAGCCACCACGACCGGCTCCGGCGTGTTCGACACGAAGGGCATGGTGATGGGCTATTTCGACGGCAATACCGTCACCGCGATGTGGAACTACGCGCAGCAGTTCGCGATGAACGACAACGCCTATACGGGCACGTTCGGTCCGTCCACGCCGGGCGCGCTTGAAGTCATCTCCGGTCAGACCAACGGTGTGACCTTGACGACGGGCACGAGCACCAACAGCACGACCATTTCGAGCGGCACGTCGCTGAGCACGCAGGCGATTGCCGACGGCGCGGACGGCTTCTCGCTGATTGGCGACCTCGATCCCACCAACGACGCCTGCACGATCTCGAACGACAGCAGCACGACGGTCACGGCCGCGATGTCGTCGTCGAACAAAAATATCGGCGATCTGCTGAATTCGGCGGGCATTACGTGGGGCGGCTTCATGGGCGGCTTCAATCTGGACACCGTCAACGCGAACGGCACGACCGGCTGCACGCGCAGCACGTATTCGTCGGTGCTCAATTCGTCGATTGTCGATTATGTGCCGCACCACGCGTGGTTCCAGTACTACACGACGACCTCGAATCCCGCGCACACGCGCCCGACCTCGACGGCCTATATCGGCTACACCGAACCGAAGGACAGCACGTCCACGCCGGTGCATCACCAGTACGACATCAACGACTTCTACACGGCGGTGAAGGCCGGCAATTTCCCGTCGGTGAGTTTCCTGAAGGCGCCGGCGGTGCAGGACGCGCACGCGGGTAATTCCGATCCGCTCGACGAGCAGGCGTTCGTGACCAACGTCGTGAACTTCCTCGAAGAACAGCCGGACTGGAAGAACACGGCCGTCATCATCGCCTATGACGATTCGGACGGCTGGTACGACCACCAGTACATCACGCCGACGAGTTCCTCGTATTCGAGCAACGACTACCTGAACGGCACGAGCACCTGCGGTACGGGCACGGCGCCGCTGGGCGTGACGGGTTCGCCGGTCAACGGCCGTTGCGGCCCGGGCACGCGCACGCCGTTCATCGTGATTTCGCCGTGGGCGCGCAGCAATTACGTGGATAGCACGGCGATTACGCAGGCGTCGGTCACGCGCTTTATCGAAGACAACTGGCTGGGCGGCACGCGCATCGGCAGCGGTTCGTTCGACGATACGGCGGGCAGTATCACCGCGATGTTCAATTTCAGCGGCAGTGGCAATACCGGCAAGCTGTATCTGGATTCGAACTACGGCACGAAGCTGTCTTCGGCGCCGGCCATATCGGTGACGAACTAGCGGCACGGCCACGCTCGACGCGTGGTCTGAGCAGCGGGTTGGCGCAGGACGCCGACTCGCTTTTCGCACTTTTGCTGTTTATCTTTTCGTTGTTCTCGCCATGAATTCAAGCTCGAATGTTGTTCCGCCGTTGACCGCGCATGGCTCGCAGAATGCGGGCGCGCCGCGCCGATATCGCCTCGTGCTCTGGAGCGCGCTGGCCGTTCTGCTGATGATGACGTGCGCGGCCTACGCGTTCATGCATCCGGAGCGTATGCCGAAAGCCGTCGGCGAAATGCTCGAAAACGAGTTTGGCGTGAATCCCCACCCGGTTCATCTGATGCGGCCGCAGAATGCGCCATTGAGCTTGCTGGCGCAAATCGGCAAACAGATTTTCTACGATCCGTCGCTCTCCGCGTCGGGTACGCAGTCTTGCGCGTCGTGCCATAGCCCTCAGCATGCTTATGGTCCGCCGAACGCGCTCGCCGTGCAGTTGGGCGGCGAGCATCTGACGCTCGAGGGTTACCGGCCGCCGCCGTCGCTGACCTATCTGTATCGTCAGGCGAACTTCAGCATCGGCCCCGATCCCGTGGATATGGACACGACGCCGGTGAGCCTCACCGATACGGCACAGCAGGCGCAAGGCGTGGCGCGCGCGCAGAAGAACGCCGGCGTCGCGCCCGCCGCACCCGCGATGGTGCCGCAAGGCGGGCTGTTCTGGGACGGCCGCGCGGATACCTTGCAGGCGCAGGCAATGGGGCCGCTGTTCAATCCGGTGGAAATGGCGAATACGAGCGAAGCCGAAGTCGCTCAAAAATTATTGCGCGGCGGTTATGCCGAGAAACTGAAGAAGCTCTTTGGACCGGCGATGCTGCATTCGCCGATGATGTTGGTCGATGAAGCGATGTCGGCCGTCAGTCGCTATCAGATCGAAGATGCCTCGTTCCATGAATTCAACAGCAAATACGACGAATGGCTCGAAGGCAAAGCGCGTTTGAGTCCGGCGGAATTGCGCGGTCTGCGTCTGTTCAACAATCAGGACAAGGCGAATTGCGCGGGTTGCCATTTGAGTCAGCCGGGTCGCGATGGATTGCCGCCGCTCTTTACCGATACGCAATACGAGGCATTGGGCGTGCCGCGTAATCCGGCGCTTGCGCAGAACAAGGACGCGAAGTTTTTCGACATGGGCGTTTGCGGTCCCTATCGTCATGATCTCGCCACTCAGACGCAGTATTGCGGCATGTTCCTGACGCCGACGCTGCGCAATGTCTCGACGCGTCAGACGTTCTTCCATAACGGCGTGTATCGCGACCTCAAACAGGTGATGGATTTTTATAATCTGCGCGAGACGAGCCCGGAAAAGATCTATCCGCGCGATGCGGCGGGCAAGGTGGAAAAGTACAACGATATTCCGCCGAAATACGCGGCGAATATCGATGTGGCGGACGCGCCGTTCGATCGTAAATTCGGCGACAAACCCGCGATGTCCGAGCAGGATATCGACGACATCATCGCGTTCCTGAAGACGTTGACGGACGGGTACAAGAATTGAGCGCAGTGTGTTCGAGTGCGGTTTCCGTAAAGGCCACGTCGGGATCCGTGGCCACGCGCGCATCCCGGCGTTTCAATCGACGCGCGCGCGGTTTCACGATGATCGAAGTGCTCGTCGCGCTTGCGATTATTGCCGTGGCGCTCGCGGCTTCGCTGCGCGCGGTCGGCAATCTGGCGTCGAGCGATGCCGAATTACATCGGCGCATGCTCGCGGGCTGGACGGCCGATAACGCCTTGACGGAATTGCGCCTCACGCACGCGTGGCCCGCGCCTGGTGTGCGGCAGTTCGATTGCTCCGAAGGCAATCTCGCGCTGATGTGTACGCAGCGTGTGAGCACGACGCCCAACGCGCAATTCCGGCGCGTGGAAATATCGGTCACGACGCCAGGCCGCAAAGAAACGCTGGCGCAAGTCATGACGATGCTCGACGATGAAAATAACCGCTCGCTCTAGACGCCGCGCCAAACCGCGTGCGCGTACGCGCGGCTTTACGCTGATCGAACTGATGGTGGCTATCGCGATTCTCGCGGTGGTCGCCGTGCTTTCCTGGCGCGGACTCGACGCCATCGCGCGCGGCCGCGATGCGATCTCGCGTTCGATGGACGACGAGCGCGTATTTGCGCAGTTGTTCGATCAGATGCGCATCGACGCGCGGCAAGCGGTCTCCGATGACGAAACCGGCGGCAGTGCGATCGTCGCCGAACGCTCGGGCCTGCAGATCGTGCGCACGTATGCGGTCGGGCAGGATCGCGCGCCGCGTCTTCAAGTGGTGCGTTATGAGGTCGCCAATGGGCTGGTGACGCGTTATGCGTCGCCGCCGCTGCGCAATTTCGGCCAGGTGCGTCGTGCGATGCGCAGCGGCGCGGACAGCACGTGGACGGCGGTGCCGCTCATGAGTGGCGTCGGCGAGATTCAGGTCCGTATGTTCGTGCCGCCAGGCGGCTGGACGATGCAGATGGCAGACGTGCGCAACGCCATCGAAACCAACGACAACAATCTGACGATTCCGCAACTGGCCGCGATGCCGTTGCCGCGCGCCGTGGCCGGGTTCAAGGTCAGTATCCGGTCGTCGTCGCTCGCGCGGCCCATCGACCGCGCGTTTCTGGTGGGAGAGTGACGATGCCGCTAAAGCAGCGCCTGAAAAAGCGGCGCGAACGCGGCGCAGCCATCATCACCGCGCTGCTGGTCATGGCGCTATCGGCGGTCATGGTGTCGGGCATCGTGTGGCGCGAGCAGGTGCAGGTCCGCCGCATCGAGGACCAGCGGCTGATCGTGCAGGCGCAATGGGTCGCGCGCGGCGCGCTCGACTGGACGCGGCTGATCCTGCACACCGAAGCCGACACCATGCCGACCGCAACTTATCTGGGCGGCTTGTGGAGCACGCCCGTGGCGCGCACGCGGTTGAGCCATTTTCTCGGCGGGATGGAGAACGAGGGTAGCGGCCAGGTCGGATCGACCTGGCTGTCGGGCTCGGTCGAAGACGCGCAATCGCGTTTCAATCTGCGCAGCCTCGTGTCGAATCCGTCGCCGGGCGTGCTGCAGGTGAACGTCACGCAACTGGAGGCGTTCCAGCGCTTGCTGCAACTGCTCGGCATCAACCAGCAACTCGCGAACAAGACCGCGTTGGCGGTGCGCTCGGGGCTTTCTCATTCGGCCACGCGCTTCGAAAATGCGAGCACGTCGGGCGGCAGCGCGTCGACGGCGCAATCCTCGCAAACGCAAGGTGACGGCGACAGCTTCACCGATCAACCCGGCATCGACGATGACAACGACGAACACAGCGCAACGGCATCGCTGCTGATGACCGATGTGAACGCGCTGCTCGATATCCCCGGTTTCACGCCGGGTGCGGTGGCGCGGCTGCGTCCGTTCATTACGGTACTGCCGAACGCGACGCCGGTGAACATGAACACCGCGAGCGCCGAGGTGCTGGCCGCGATCGTGCCGGGCATGACGCTGGCGAAAGCGCAGACCTTCGTCGCCGCGCGCCAGACCGTGTTTTTCCGCAACATGAGCGACGTGACGCTCGCGCTCGAGGCGGCGGGCATGGACGGCGTGTCGCTCGATTCGTCGCTGTACGACGTCACCACCAGTTATTTCTTTATTCACGGCAGCGTGCAGCAGGAACGCGCGGAGGTGGACCGGACCACGCTCGTCTGGCGCGATCCGCAGACGCACAAGACGCGCATCGTGCGGGTGCAGGATGCGCCGTGAATCAGATCGGCAGGATAAAGAAAGCTAATTGCAAGCGACGGGAAATGTTTGGTAAGTAGTTTCGTTTCTCGCTTGATGATTGCGATTTCGTCCGCGCGACGCGCGCGTATGCTGAAACTACAAAAAAGGACGTCACGAACTCCCTTTCTAACAGGCTACCCCCGTGTCTCGAACAATCGTCGGTCTACCGCTGCGTAGGCTTCTCCTGCTGCTGCTTATCGCTTCTTCCACTCTGTTTCAGGGTTGCTCGTCGACGCTGGGCAATATCGCGCTCGGCATGGGACTGGGCACCGTCGGCACCGTGAGTGCGCTGGGATGCGCGCTGACCTGCCAGGGCGGCGACCCCGGCTGGTAATGCCATCGCTGATTTACGGCGCCAATGAAATGGGGTTTGGCGCTTTGGTGGAATTGCACTACGCTGTTCTGTAAGCGGGAGTGCGCCAATCCGCCACATCGAGTACACTGCACGCGTTTTTAACTAGTTAGTACAGATTTGACAATTCGGACGAGGCGCCGTGGCGCAGCCGGAATGCACAATCTGGAAACGTGATGACGTCCCCACAGCAACCTCCGTCCCAGCCGTTCGCGCCTTCGCGGCGGCAATTCCTGATCGGCACGACCGTGCTCGCGACGCTGAGCGTGGCCGGCCTCGGTGCGATCGCTTCGATCGGCGCGGCCCACGCGCAAGCCGCCGCCGCGAACGCCGATGCCGACTTCGCCGCTTTCATCAAGCTTTCGCAATACCTGACCGGCAAGACTTCGCTCGACGTCGAAATCGGCCGCGCGATTCTCGCCGGACTCAAGGTCGACGATGCCAACGCGAGTGCGATCATCGCACAGCTCAACGACTTCGTCGTACGCACGAATACCCCTGCAAACGGCCTGCAAACGGTGCTGGACGCCTCGCAGCCCGCGCTCGCCAAACTGCCGAAGAAAGTGATGACCGCGTGGTATCTCGGCGTGGTCGGCAGCGGCAAGAACGCACGCACCGTCGCCTACGAACAGGCGCTCATGTATCCGCCGATCGCGGACGTCATCGTCATGCCGAGCTATGCGCGCGGCGTGCCCGGCTACTGGGCCAAGCCCCCAGTGCTGTCCCATTCCTGATCCCTGCATCCCATGGCAACGAATCAATCCGCCGACGTCGTGATCGTCGGCGCCGGCATCGCGTCCGGTCAGATCGCACAGAAGCTCGCCAAGGCGGGCATCGACGTGCTCATGCTCGAAGCGGGGCCGCGCATCGAGCGCTGGCGCATCGTAGAAAATTACCGGAATAGTCCATTTAAGTCGGATTTCCAGTCGCCGTATCCGCCCACGGAGCACGCGCCGCATCCGCAGTATTCGCCGAGCAACGACTATCTCGTGCAGCGCGGCCCGGAACAGTACAAGGCCGGTTATCTGCGCATGGTCGGCGGCACGACGTGGCATTGGTCCGCGCAGTCGTGGCGTCTGCTGCCCAACGACATGAAGCTGAAAACGCTGTATGGCGTGGGCCGCGACTGGCCGATCAGTTACGACGATCTCGAACCGTATTACTACGAGGCCGAAGTCGAAATGGGCGTGGGCGGTCCCGAGGACCTCGGTTCGCCGCGCTCGAAGCCGTATCCGCATCCGCCGCTGCCGCTCTCGGACTTCGACCAGAAGTTCAAGGACGTGGTCGAGAAGGCGGGCTACAAGCACGTAACCGAACCGGCGGCACGCAATACCGCGCCGTTCGACGGCCGTCCCGCGTGCTGCGGCAACAGCAACTGCATGCCGATCTGCCCGATCGAAGCGCAATACACGGGCGAAACCGCTATCCGCAAGGCCGAAGCGGCGAAGGCGCGTCTGCTGCCGAACGCCGTGGTGTATCGCATCGAGCACGATGAAAACGCGCGCATCGTCGCGGTCCATTACAAGGACCCGGACGGCAATACGCAGCGCGTGACCGGCAAGATTTTCGTGCTGGCGTCGAACGCGATCGAAACGCCCAAGCTCATGCTGATTTCGAAGAGCGACAAATTCCAGAACGGGATTGGCAACAGCTCGGACCAGGTGGGCCGCAATCTGATGGATCACCCGGGCACGACGGTGACGTTCCTGTCCGCGGAACCGATGTGGCCGGGTCGTGGCCCGATGCGTCTCTCGTGCATCAACAATCTGCGCGACGGTGCATTCCGTTCGGAATATTCGGCGATGAAACTCAACGTCGGCAATTATTCGCCGATGCGCGCCGTGAGCGATTATCTGATTTCGAAGGGCGTCTACGGCGCGGAACTCGACGAGAAGATTCGCGACTACGCTTCGCGCTGGGTCGTGGTGAACAGCTTCTTCGACATTCTGCCGGACCCGGAAAACCGCATTACAGCGAGCACGGAATTCAAGGACAAACTGGGCATCGCGCGTCCGGAAGTGCATTACCGCATCGACGATTACATCAATCGGGCGGCGAAGGTCGCGCGCGGTCATTACGCGCATATCGCGGACCTGTTCGGCGGCACGGAAGTGCGTTTCGACGATTCGTACTTCAACAACAATCACATCATGGGCACGCTCATCATGGGCGACGATCCGCGTGATTCGGTGGTCGACAAGGATCTGCGTTCGCACGATCACGAGAATCTCTTCATCGCGTCGAGCGGCACGATGGCGAGCGCGGGCACGGTGAATTGCACGCTGACGCTGTGTGCATTGTCGATGCGTCTCGCCGACAAGCTGATCGACGAAATGAAGCATGCTTGAGGCGCGCGCGATGAAACTGACCCACACAACGACAACCCACACGCGCCGCATCTTCAACGTATTGCGCAAATGGCTGCCCGCCGGCGCGCTGGCCTTGAGCGGTGCGCTGACCGGCACGCTCGCGCACGCGGCCAGCGCGAGCGACGACGCTGCGCTCGTCAAGCGCGGCGAATATCTCGCACGCGCGGCGGACTGCATTGCGTGCCACACGTCGAACAAGGCAAAGCCTTATGCGGGCGGCGTGCCGTTCGATCTGCCGTTCGGCACGATTTATTCGACGAATATCACGCCGGATAAAACCTATGGCATCGGCAATCTGAGCGATGCGGACTTTATCGGCCTGGTGCGCGAAGGTAAATCGAAGGACGGCAAGCGTCTGTATCCGGCCATGCCGTATACGTCTTATACGCAATTGACCGACGACGATATTCTCGCGATCCGCGCGTATCTGCGTACGATTGCGCCGGTCGCGAAGGCCGTGCCTGCGAATACGCTCGGCTTCCCGTTCAACCAGCGCTGGGCGATGGTGTTCTGGAATCTCTTCAATTTCGACTCGGGCCGTTTCCAGCCCGATCCCGCGAAGAGCGCCGAATGGAATCGCGGTGCGTATCTGGTCGGTGCGCTCGCGCATTGCCAGGAGTGCCATACGCCGCGTAATTTCATGCAGGGCTTGTCGAGCCAGTCGCTCGCGGGCGCGCAACTCGGCAACTGGACGGCGTATAACATCACGCCGGACCGCGTCGCCGGGATCGGCGGCTGGACCGACGAGGAGTTGATCGCCTATCTGCGTGACGGCGCGGCGCCCGGCAAGGCGAACGCGGCGGGACCGATGGCGGAAGTCGTCGAGAACAGCACGCGCTTTCTTTCGGACCAGGACCTGCGCGCGATGGCGACGTATCTGCGCACGGTGCCCGCGCAGAACAATGGCATGAGCGCCACGAGCCTGCCGCGTTATGGCTGGGGTTCGCCGGTGCAGAGCGTGACCGCGTTGCGCAATCAACCGCTGACCGTGCTCGGTGGCGGCGCGGCAGCGGACGGCCGCACGCTCTTCAACGCCAATTGCGCGAGCTGTCACGGCTGGCAAGGCACGGGCGTGGGCGGCAAGGATGCGGGCGCGTATCCGTCGCTGCTGCATAACACCAGCGTGGGCGCGTCGAATGCCGACAATCTCACGATGGTCGTGCTGCACGGCGTGAGCCGCCAGACCAACAACGGTCATATGTCGATGCCGGCATTCGCGGGCGAGTTGAGCAATAACGAAGTCGCGACGCTGGTGAATTACGTCACCACGCAATTCGGCAATCCGTCCGCGACGATTACGGCGGATAAAGTCGCGAAGATGCGTTAAGTGCGTACGTATGACGCCAATGCAAAAAGCGGGCTTCGGCCCGCTTTTTTTTCGACCGCTCGGGTCGTCCGCTTAACGCTACAGTTGCATGGCGATCTACGCGGCAATTTCCGGCGACTGCAATGCAAGCGCGCGAATCGCTTCATCCTCGACGCGATAACGAATCCATTCGGCCTGCGGTTTCGCCCCCAGCGATTGATAAAACTCGATTGCCGGCGTATTCCAGTCGAGCACGCTCCATTCAAAACGGCCGCAACCGTTTTCCACCGCGATACCGGCGAGATGCTGCAACAGCCGCTTGCCAGCGCCCTGGCCGCGCGCATCGGGCGAAACGTAGAGGTCTTCCAGATATAAACCGGATTTCGCCTGCCACGTCGAATACGAAAAGAAATACACGGCATAACCCACGGCGCGGCCGTCGAGTTCGCAGATCAACGCTTTAGCGGGCGATTGCGGACCAAACAGCGAGGACGTAATAGTTTCCGTGGTCGCGGCAACCTGATCTTCGGCCTTTTCGTAAATCGCGAGTTCGGTAATGAAATGAAGAATGAGGGCCGCGTCGTCGGCGGTGGCGGGCCGGATGGTCAGTGCCATAAGCGTAATCGGGTTCCAGATGAGCAATAGAACTGCTGAGAACAGCAACGGACTCACGATGGTAGTCGATATCCAACCTGCGTATACTGCATTGTTGTCATCATAGATTGAACGTTATGCATCGTGATCTGCGCCGGCTCGACCTGAACCTGTTGCTGGTTTTCGACGCGCTCGTGCGCCATCGTTCGGTCACGCTGGCGGCGGAAGAACTGGCGATGAGCGCGTCGGCGTTGAGTCACGCGCTCGCGCGTCTGCGCGACGCGATGGCCGACGAACTGTTCGTGCGCATCGGCAATGAAATGCGGCCCACGGCCACTGCCGAAGGCATGATGCGCCCCATCGGCGAGGCGCTCGATCTGCTGCACGCGGGGCTCGCGCCCGCGCGGCAGTTCGATCCCGCCGCGAGCGAGCGCACCTTCATCTTCGCCGCCACGGACTACACGGCGTTCGCCATGCTGCCCGCGTTCATGGCGCGGATGCAGCAGGTCGCGCCCGGACTGCGCTTCAAGGTGGTGTATTCGCGGGGCCGCGAATCCGCAGACGAACTCGCGTCGGGCCGCATCGACTTCGCGCTTGGTTACGACGAGGAAGCGTTGCCGTTGCCTGCGGGCGTCGAAAGCACCGACTGGTTTTCGGACAACTACGTGGTGATCGCGAGCCGCAAGCATCCGGCAATTGGGCGCAAGCTGACGATGACGCAGTATCTCGCCGCGCAACACGTGGTGGTGACGCCGTGGGACGAATCGCGCGGCTCGATCGATCTCGTGCTTGACCGGCTTGGCGTGATGCGTGACGTGGCGTTGCAGTTGCCGAGCGTGCTCGTCGCGCCGTTTATCGTCGCGCGTTCGCATTTGCTGATGACGATCCCCCATCGCGCCGCACTGATCCTGCGCGATGCCGCGCCGGTTGCGATCTATCCGACGCCGTTTGATGCGCCGCGTTATACGCTGAAAATCTATCAGCACACGCGGCATGCGGGCACGCCTGCGCACCGCTGGATTCGCGATCAGTTGCTGCAATCCGTGCCGGATTCGCGCGGATCGACGGCGCGCAAGGGGCGTGATTAAGCGGCCGGAATCACGAATACAGGAACGGGCGCCGTCGACGCCCAATTCGACGATCTCCCAAGTGAGCATGCCGACGTTGGTTTTCGCGGCAGTCTTTCGCCCGCCGAAGCAACCCGCGTCGTAAAGGCACGCGAGCCGCTTCACCCATTGCGTCCCATCGACGACGCCGAGCCTTCGCGTTCGAGCCACGCGCGAAACAGCAGCACGCGCTCGTCGTTGGCCTTTTCATCGGCGACATAGGTGCAATAGCTGCGCGACGGCAGACGCGGACCGGCGAAGGGCGCGACGAGGCGGCCCGCCGCGAGATCGTCGGCGACCAGCGCGGTCGGTCCCATTGCAATGCCGATGCCGTCGATGGCCGCCTGCAAGGTCAGATAGAAGTGATCGAAGGTCAGCGTGGCGGCGGGCGCGAGCGCGGGAATCTGCGCGCTTGCGAGCCAGTCGGGCCAGAGCCGCGGCAGGCTCGACGTGTGCAGCAAGGTGTGCGCGCGCAGGTCGCCGGGCGTGCGCAGCGGCGCGCGCTGCAACAGCGCGGGGCTGCAGACCGGCAGCCGCTCCTCGGTCAGAAAGGGGCGCATGGCGTAACCGTAAAACGTATCCGGGCCGCCGCGAATGATCACGTCGTAACCGTCCTTGAGACTCTCCGGCGGCTCGTTCGAGGTCTCCACCTTCACTTCGATGTCGGGATGCGCGGCGCGGAACTTCGCCAGACGCGGCACCAGCCAGCGCAAGGTGAAAGTCGCGAGCGAACTGACGGTAAGCGTGCGCGGCACCGCGCGCGGCGCGCCGTATTTCGCCGTGGCCTGCGAAAGCTGTTCGAACAGCGGGCCGATTTCGTCGAGATACACCTGCGCCGCCGGTGTGAGCTGCACGCGCCGGTTGAGCCGTTCGAACAGCGGCGCGCCGAGCCATTCCTCGAGCAGCCGCACGTGCTGGCTCACCGCGCCAGGCGTGACGTGCAGCTCCGCTGCCGCTTCCTTGAAGCTGCCGAGCCGTCCCGCCGCCTCGAAGGCGCGCAGGGCATTCAGCGGGGGCAAGACCGGTTTCATTCGAATTAGTCTAACTGGTTCGAAAGCGCAATTTATCTGGTTTGCCGGTCACGGACAAGATAGTTATCCTTCGTGCTTCTCGGCGCGGGTCGTCGCTTCGCTGGCGCCTCGTTCGCTGTCTCACGTCCTTCCGGCCATCGCGCCGCCACGCCCATGCTCAGTTACACCGGCGGTATCGTGCTGCTCGCCGCCATGCTCCACGCGACCTGGAATGCGATGCTGCACGGCAACCGTGACCGTTTTCTGTCGATGACGTGGATGAGCATCGCCATCGCGGCGGTCGCGACGCTCGTCATCGTGGCGAGTCCGCTGCCGGCGCGCGCGTCCTGGCCGTATATCGTCGCCTCGGGGCTCGTGCATGGCTTCTACAACGCGAGCCTGGTGCGCTCGTATCGACGTAACGATCTGGCGCTCGCGTATCCGATCGCGCGCGGATCGTCGCCGCTGCTCGTCACGCTCGGCGCGGCGCTGTTCGCGCATGAAGCGATCGGCCCGGTGCACGCGCTCGGGATCGCGATGATTTCGGGCGGCATTTGCGCGATCGCGCTGCTGGGCCGCCGCGTGTCGCGCTCGGGCGCACTGGCCGCGCTGACGACCGGCGCGACGATTGCGCTCTACACGGTCATCGACGGCATGGGTGTGCGCGTGTCCGATGGCCAGTCGGTGGCCTATACCGCGTGGATGTTCCTGTTCTACTGGCTGACGCCGGTCTATTTCATCGCGCTGCGCGGCGTCGCGCCGCTGCGTGCGTCGTTGCGCGACGAGCCGATGGCGCTCGGTTCATCGCTCATGGGCGGGCTGGTCTCGATTGCGGCGTATGGCATCGTGATCTGGGCGCTTCAGTCGGGCGCGATGGGTACGGTGTCGGCGTTGCGCGAAACCAGTGTGGTGTTCGCGGTGCTGATCGGGCGCGTGTTTCTGCGCGAAACGGTGAGTGTCACGCGCTGGATCGCGTGTTTGATCGTGGCGGCGGGCGCGGTGTGTCTCGGGATTTAATGCTCGGGCTTTGACGCCTGATTCAAGGTTTGCAAATGACTTTCGGCATGAGGTATTTTCATATGATTAGTGATCCGAATAAAATGAAAGGGCAGTGCCATTGCGGTGCGGTGCGTTTCGAAGCGACGCTCAATGACGGCTTCAACGGCATTCGTCGCTGCAATTGCTCGTATTGCCGGATGCGTGGCGCCGCTGTCGTGCCACTCGCCACGAATGGACTGTGTTTTTTACAGGGCGAGGACGTGCTGTCCGCTTATCGCTTCAATACCGGCGTTGCGCAGCACTTCTTTTGCTCGCGATGCGGTATTCACACGCATCTTCAACGCCGCTCGAATCCGCAGCTTTACGCGGTGAATGTGGCGTGTCTCGACGGCGTCAGCCCGTTCGACTTTGCCGAGGTGCCGGTGACGGACGGCATCCATCATCCGGGCGATACCGGCGAGCCCGCGCGTCAGGCGGGCGTGATGTGTTTCATCGCGCAGGAGTCAAGGAGTAACAATCGGTAAATTGCTTGTCGGGGCACTGAAATCGCGGTGCCGTAGAATCGGTCGCGCTCACTTGCCCTTTTTCTACGATGCTCCGCTCTTTCGAATCGACCGCGCGTCGCGCCGCGCGCTGGCTGGCCGTCGCGCTGACGATGCTCACGGGCGCTTATATTCCGCTCGCGCACGCCGATTGCCGTCCCACGGCGCAGCCCGGCGCGGTGGTGCTGCCGCTGTCGCCCGCGCAGCTTTCGGTGCCGCTCAATGCGCCGGTGGGCACGGTGCTCGGTTCGGCGCACGTGGCCGCGCTCAACGACATTCCTTTCACCTGTAGCGGCCCGGACAACGCGCGCGAACTGCGCGTGCTCGCGCCCGCCGACACGGGTTCGGGGCTCGGCAATGTCTACGCGACGAATCTCCCCGGCATCGGCTTTCGCATCGTGACGCGCGGCGGCAGTTTCGCGGGCATCGACGACGGCCCGCGCGATGCGGCTTATCGCGTCACGCTGCCGCCGCACGCGGCGCGGCTCACGGGTTTTACCGCCGATGTCGAGTTCATCACGACGGGCCCGAGTCATGGCGGCGTGCTCGCGCCCGGCAAACTGGCGAGCGTGATGATTGGCGGCACCGATTTTATCGATGTCGTCGTGCCGGAGAATGGCGTCGTGATCGACGCGATGCAATGCGCGCCGGTGTCGGTGAGCGGCGAAATGTCGGCGGGCGTGGGCACGATGGGCTCGTTCACGCAGGAAGCGGCGGTCATCAGCACCGGTTGCGGGCCGGTGGGCGTGAGCCTCGCGATCGGCGTGGGGCAGGGCTACGTGTATGGCGCGCATCCCGCGCTCAATGCGAATGCGCCGCCGGCGCATCACCCGCATGATGCCGGCGGTTTCGCCGCGCTCGACGCGGCGCATGGGCCGAATGCGGCGGGCGTGACGCTCACACGCAATCGCAGTACCGCGCGCGCGACGTCGCTCGACGACAGCCAGTCGGACAGCGCTGAATCGGGCACGACGCAGAGCTCGGGCAGCACCGGCTGGTCGGGCGGCAGCTTCGGCGCCGGTGGCGCAATGGGCGGCGGAATGCGGCGCTGAGCGTTGCGCCGCGGTTTGAATGGCGGCTTCTCCCGCTCGATGGCGTGATCTTCTTGCCGATTATTAACGGCGCTCAGTTTGTGCTCGGGCGCGCTCCGCCGCGTTCAAACGATGCCCGAACGGTGCCTGATCGCCGCGCGATTCGAATCTCTCCGTATCGATATGAAGAATTGACTCGCCGCTGAGATAGAATCGGCGTCGGCCAGGCATGCCGTATGAATCTGGAGACAATGAACCTTGTTGGAAGTGTGAGGGAGAACCTATGAAGAAGGACAGGCTCGTGGCATTCGCGCTGATCGCCGCTGCGTTGGCGCTCGCAGGCTGCACGTCCGTAGCCCAGAAAAATACCGATCAGTGCGTGGATAAAATGCAGGCGTCCGCCGAACCCGCGCTCGTCTCGGTCAGCGACAAGCGGCCCTCGGCGGATGGCCGCTCGATCACCGTCAGCGGCATGATGGAAGACCGCCGCTCGCAATCGCTCGTGCCCGCGCAAGTCGAATGCCAGTTCCAGGGCAAAGTCCTGACCGGTTTCCGCTGGCTCGTCCCGGCGAATTTCGTATCGCAGCACTGAGCATTCGCGCCATTCAAGCGCGCCGCGTGCGCTTTGCGTTGCGTTGCAAAAAAGCCCAGGCCTGATCCGCCTGGGTTTTTTGCTTGTTGGTGCGAGTCGACCCTGACCGCGTTGAACGTGGCCGCGTCAGCCGGTTGAATTCAATTCGTAATCGTCCGTAATGTTGGCTGTAACCTGAGTAAGTTTTACCCGGCCTACACTCCAGCGTTTTAACGCTGGTCTGTCGTCGGATACATTCGGCAACGGGCAATTGAATTCATTACCGAGGTCGCATGAAGCCCGAACCCCAAGCCATTTTCCTGCATACCGGATATCGAACGGCGGGGACGTGGTTATGGTCCTGTTTTCGCAATCTGGATCAGGTGACGGGATATTACGAACCGCTGCATGAAATGCTCGCGACCATCGATCGCGACATGCTCGACAAAAGCACGTCGAGCAGCTGGCGGTCGGGGCATCCGAATCTGGAAAGCCCGTATTTCGCGGAGTTCGCGCATCTGCTCGATGGCGATCAACCGGGGATCGCCGGTTACGACGAAGTGTTTTCGATCGACAGTTTTTCCGGCGATGCACCCGAAGCGGCGCCGCGTATCGTCGATTATCTGAATACGCTCGCGCAGACTTCGCGCGCAAAAGGGCGCGTGCCGGTTTTCAAGTTCTGCCGCTCGCTGGGACGGCTCAAATGGTTTTACGAAACGTTTCCCGACGCGGTGCATATCGTCGTTCTGAAGAATCCGATTACGCAATGGCAATCGTGCTGGGAATTGCTGGCGAAACATCGCAATGCGCATTTCGTCGCCATTCCGTTTGCCGTGCTCGATTTGAACCGGCATGTGCCGCTCGCACGCAAGGTGATGGACGCGCTGCGCATTACGCTGCCGGAGATGCCGGAAAGCGGCGAAGCGATCACGCTTGAAGAGCGCCTCACGTTCTTCAAGGAATACGTGGCGAAGATCGATCCCGCCGACGCTTATCGCGGCTTTCTCGCGCATTGGTTGCTGACGTTGCGCCATGCGTTCACATCGTCGGATGCGGTGTTCGATTGCGATCTCGCCGCGCGTTCGCCCGTGTATGCGCAGGCCGCGGAGCAGTGGATCGCGGAGATGTCGGGCTTGAGCCCGTCGTTCGGCAGCGTGCAGCCCGCCGATGGTCCGCGCCAAAGCGGTTTCGACGCAACGCGCGGTCTGGAGATTCACCTCGACGCGCTGGCGCTGTCGCGCGCGCTCGCCGAATCGGGCGAAATCAGCGGGGAAACGCAATCGTTCTGGACGAGCAAACTCGCGCAGGCGACGCAGGTGCTCGCCTTCGGCCCCGACGTGAACTGGCCGCACGGCGCCGTACCGCTGCATCGCTCGACGCGCGTGGTGGATATCGCGCTGATCGACGGCATCGCCGCGGACGCCGCACTCGTGAACGAACTGGCGGCTACGCGTAGCGCGCTGGAAAGCGCGCGTCGGCAGATGAAGGCGCTCAAGCGCGCGCCCTTGCGTCGGCTTGGCACGAAGGTGCGCAAGCTGTTCGCGTCGAATGGGCGTCGCGCGGTCTGAGCCGCGCAGCTTTATCCGCGTCGCGCGCGGGTCAGGCGTGCTGGTCGCGAAACGCGTCGGTGACGTGCAGCGTGTGAGCGTAGACCGCCCCGGCGCGTAAGACGACGGCGATCGCATACGCCTCGTCCAGTGCTTCGGGAGGCGCATCGGCGGCCAGCGCCTGCTCGTGCAGCGTCTGGCGGCGCGCGTCGTCGGACTGCGCATAGGCGACGGCGGCGGCGGTGATCCACACCAGCGCCGGTGCGATCGCATCGGTGGCGAACACCGCCTGGGCGAACGCGAGGCGCGCCCGCGCGATGGCCGTGTTGCGCACGGCGGTTTCGTCCTCGATCGCGAGCGTGCCGTGCGCGACGCTCAGCGTACCTTCGCCGATCGATTCCAGCGCCGCGCTCACGTAGCTCACCGCCAGCGCTTCGGCTTCGGTCGCGCCGCACTTGCGCGCGAGCGCGGCGTGATGCTCGATGCAGAACGCGCAGCGCGTGATCTGTGCAATCGCCACGGCGACCAGATGCTTGTCCTTCTCCGATAAACGGCCCGCGCGCCAGACCGGCGCGGACAGCGTGCGGAAGGCTTTCGGACCGGCGTGGCTGCGTTCGAGTGCGCCCACGATGCGGGCTTCTTCGTCGTGTGTGCGGAGTTCGCTCATCGAAATTGACTCTTTAAAAATGGGCTCGGCGCGAGCAATCAACGCGGGCTCGCAATGGCGGCGTCACTCGGCGCAGACGCGTTGCGCGCGTCGCGCAACCGGCGCGCGGGGTCGGCCGCCGCCAGCACGGCGATCAGACTCAACACGCCCAACGCGCTGATATACGCGCAGATGTACCACGGCGAACCGTTGCCCAGCACGAGCAGTGCCGCGGCGACGAAAGGCGTCAGGCCGCCGGAAATCAGCGTGCCGATCTGATAACCCAGCGAAATGCCGCTGTAACGCACCTCGACGGGAAACTGCTCCGCGAACCAGGCCGCGCCGGGCGCGTAGATGGCCGCGTCGAACAGCGCGAGTTCGATGGCGAACACCACGGGCAGATAGCGCAGATCGCCGTGATCGAGGAACCAGAAGAACGGCCACACGAGCAGGCTGATGCCGACCACGGCCCACACCGCAGGACGCCTGCGGCCGATGCGGTCGGACAGCGCGGCCCATAGCGGCGTCGCGACGATGGCGAACGCCGAGCCGATGATCACCGCGCTGAGCGCGAACGACGCGCCGCCGCGCTTCAGGTTCAGATAGCTGATCGCGTAGGTGGTGACGATGGCGTACATGGCCGGTTGCAGCAGGCGCAGGCCGATCGTCACGAACAGCGCGCGGCGATGATGGCGGAACACGTCGGCGACCGGCAGGCGGCGGAGCTTGCCTTCGGCTTGCGCGTCGAGAAACGGCGCGGGCTCGTGAATGCGCGCGCGCACGAACACGCCGACGGCCACCAGCACCACGCTGAACAGGAACGGCAGACGCCAGCCCCACGCGGCGAAGTCATCGGCGGACAGCCACTGCCGCACCGTGAGGAAGGTGCCCGACGCGAGCAGCATGCCCGCCGCCGAACCGACCTGGGTGAACGAACCGAGCAGACCGCGGGAGCGCTCGCTCGCGTGCTCGACCGAGAGCAGCGACGCGCCGCCCCATTCCGCGCCGGTCGCGACGCCTTGCAGCAACCGCAGCGTGACGAGCAGCGCAGTCGCCAGCAGACCGGCGGTTGCGTAGGTCGGCAGCAGACCCGTGAGCAGCGTGGCGATGCCCATCAACACCAGCGAAAACACCAGTACGCGTTTGCGCCCGATGCGGTCGCCGAAATGCCCCGCGATCACCGCGCCGAGCGGACGCGCGAAGAAGCCCACGCCATACGCGGCGAACGCGCCGAGGATGCCGGTCAAGCCGTTCGCGCTGGCGGGAAAGAACGCGTGACTGAAGACCAGCGCGGAGGCTGTGCTGTAAATGTAGAAGTCGTACCACTCGATCGTGGTGCCGATGAACGCGGCGAAGCCGGCGCGTGCTGCGCGGTTGCGCGGCGACGAAGAGGAGCGGGTTGACATGATCCGATCAGCATAGGAAAGCCGACCAGTTGATCATTGTTGCTGTCGTTTTCCTAACAACGATTTGTGCTTTGGTTTGAAGTCGGGCGGCTTATAAGGAATGTGGGAATGGTGATTTGGGGTGTTGAGAGACGTGGCGTGGCGGGCTTATTTATTCGGGCGACGTTTGCGCATCTGAATAAATTGCGATATCGGACTCAATTTGTCGAATGTCAAATTGCGTTTCGATCGCGACGCAATACGGATAAATCAAACTCCACTTTAAAGATTGTCTGATGGTCTGCCCCCTTGCGTAATCCGACGATTACCGGTTAGCGGCGGAGGGTCCGTCGTGACTGTGCCGGTCGCGTATCTGCACGGTTTCCATACCTGTAATCGAACGAAGGCACGCACACGAGGCGTTATCTGTTGAGGCTAGGCGATAAATCCACGGCGGGAGGTATTGTCCTGGAGGGCGCAGAAAACTGCACGCACCGCGGCATACCGATTACGTTTATCGGAGCAAAGGTCTGGTGCGAAGGCTGTAAATCGCACGGTTATATCGAGTCGGCGGGGCCGCACCGCAACGCAACGATGCGGGGGAAGCAACAGGCGCTGGAAGACGATATCTGTATCTGCAAGTGTTCACCGCCGCCGGTTTTCAGTGCGTCGCAAGCAAGCGCCTCTCACAGTTGGGAGGACGAATGGGGGGACATGGGTTATGCAGCAAGCCTGGCCGCGTTACTCGACAGGCAGAGCGCCACACACGACGAACGGTTCAAGCTATGCGATCGCGCCGGAAACCCGCTCGCGGATACCTATTACACCGTTCGTTTGCCATCCGGTGCAACGGTGAAAGGCGTAACAGATTCGAACGGCTATACCGCGCGCTATCAAACTGATGGCGAGTGCCGTATTGCCGTGTACATCGGCCACAAGAAGTAGTCGTGCCTACCAGACTTGCACTGAAAGACGATCGCACGACCACGGGCGGGTCCATCCTCGGGCCCGGATCGGACTGGTTTAACGAAGACGGTAGAGCCTTCGCGCTGGCCGAAGACAAGGCAACATGCGGCAACTGCAAAGGCGTGTGGCCCGTTGGTGGCACCGCCCATAGCGTAATGGACCAAGGCCAATCCTTCGTTAAAGACCTTGCGCCGGTCTATTGCCCATGCGGCAAAAATCGCGTGCTTGCGAGCGGTGAATCGCCCTTCTTTTATTCCGAGGATTGCGAAAGCGACTCACAGACCACCGCCGTAGCAATACAACCATTCCACGATGAACAGTTCACGCTGTGCGACGCGCGCGGCACGCCGATGCGCGGAACGTACTACACGGTGCGGCTATCAACTGGTGAGATTGAACACGGCACCACCGACGAGCAAGGCCGTACCGCGCGATATGCAACGGAACACGCTGCTTCGATTCACGTTTATCTTGGGCACAGAGAGGAAATGTAAATGCCTGACGCACTTGGAAGCGCAGTAACGAATACGAACCCGAATTCGTGTGTTAATTTGCAGACCGATCGGTTATGCAAGCCTTGGACTCTCTCGCAGCAAGGCATAACTTTCATGGCCGTCCTTGAAAGTGGAATTCTCAATGGTACGTATCATCAGGTGCTTCACCATCATACAAACAACCTTCCCGTTTCCCAAGGCTTCATCTTGCAGGTATACGACGATGGACACGGAATTCCAACGACCGGTTTAGGACATCGCGTTTGGCCCGCCGACAATCTGCATATGGGACAAACCATCACACTCGAACGCGCAAAAGAACTATTCCGACACGATCGAGAGCCTGCCGAAGGAGCGATCAACAACAGCGTTAACGTGCCGCTATATCAGTACGAATATGATGCACTGGTATCCGTATTGTTCAATACCGGCACTGGTCGCGGACCCCATGACCCGTGGCCTGGAACCAGGGCTCAATACTTGGCAGACTTTCTGAATCATGGCGAATACGAACGGATGCGCGATGTGATACGCGGTTTCATAGCTAACATTGTCTCTGGCCGCCGCCAGAGGGAAGCACGGTTGTTTGATACGGGAGTTTACGATGCGACTCACTAAGTTCTTGCCTGTCTGCGTGTTCGGCATCTCCACTTATATGGTTGTCGCGCCAATTGCGGATGCCGCTACAGTTTATGGGGCCAGCTTTGATTACAGGAAAGCTGAACCAGCCATCGAGCAGTATCCAGGAATGACGCCGGACCAGATCAAGGCGCATTGTAAAAACGAAAACCTGGGAGGTATGGAAATGGCAACGTGCGCGCAATTTAGTTTTGAAGCGGCGAATGCAACTCTCGCTAAGGCAGTAGAAGAAAATGAAAAGGAAATCGCAAAAAACGACATGGAAATTAGAAAGAATCACAACCCCGTCGCGCTGCCGTATTTCAAGCGTGCACAAATAAACTGGCAAAATTATCGCGATAATCAATGCTACGCGAACGTGTATGAAATTGGTGAGGCATCTATACGTTTCATTGATTTTTACGCATGCATGGAGAAAATTACGAATTCGAGAATTGACGAGCTGAGTACCCCGGATGCACGTCAGTAATTCGATTATTTTAACCGCCCCGTTTCGACGGGTCGTTTTTGCGATGCGGCAACCCGAAGTCCTTTGAATTGATTTCTGCAATTCACGCGATTTATGTGTCTTTTAATTGAATGGGGGATCAGGACGATGAACCAGGAACAGAAGGTCAAGACGCAATACATTACGCCCCTGTCGTCGTAGCTTGTCGTGCGAGTATTGAACCCGCTTGGGTAGGCGATTCCCAAATGAGCGGTCCGGCTATCTTCACGTCGCAAATCCTCGCGGCGGTGTACGCATAGGTGCGCAACACGTGCCACGCCGAGGATGATTCAGACAACTGGCGCGTGTTGCCGTTCAAATCACGCCGATTCACGCCGGCTCCGCCCCCGCAGCGCACATCATCGACTGATACTTCAGCGGCGTGATCTGCAGCACGCGCTTGAACATCACGGCGAAGGAGTTCGCGTCGGCGTAACCGAGGCAGCTCGCGACTTCGTCGATGGGCGTATGCGTCGACAGCAGGCACATCGCTTCGGACACGCGCATCTGCTCGCGCCATTTCGCGAACGGCATGCCGGTTTCGCGCTGGAAATGCCGCGCGAGCGTGCGCGAACTCGCGCCGAAACGGTCGCCCCAATGTTCGAGCGAATCGTTGTTGGCGGGCTGCTCGATCAGCGCCTGGCAGATTCGGTGCAAACGCGGATGCTGCGGCAGCGGCAGACGGCCAGGCTGATCGTCGGCGGGCGATGCCGCGGCGAGCAGATTGACGATCAGTTGCGTGAGGATATCGGCGAGACTGCCCGGTTCGCGCGTGCGTGCGGGTTCTTCGACCATCGCGAGAATCGCCTCGCGCAGCAGGCCGTTGACGGGCAGCAGTCGGCCTTCGTCGCCGCCGATCGCCGGGCACGGATCGACGTACAGCGTGCGAAAGCCGACCTTGCCCACCATCTCCAGCTCGTGCTCGACGCGCGGCGGCACCAGCATCGCGCAATCGGGCGTGACGACCCAGCTCGCGGCCGGCGTGCGCACGCGGATCAACCCGCTCGTCGCGTAGAGCAACTGCGCGCGCGCGTGCGTATGCGCGATCTCGCGCGAGCCCGATTCGTACTCGATCGCCTGACCGAACACGGTCGGCAAATCGCTCTTCGCGGGAGGCGGCACAGGCTGCGCGCCGCCTCTCGGCTTCGTACGTGGAGTGTCCGTTTGTGTCGAAAAAGCTTCCATAACGTTCCATCTGGACAAAAGTTGTCCGGCTGATCGAACAAGTCGTCCGCCTCTGCGCGGGGCTAACTTGTATCATCTGACCTCGCCAGCGCGGTCCAGCCCTTTGTTCACGGGCCTCCGTCGCCTGCGCGATCTAACGACATAGTCCCCCAAGTCAGCACAAACGCCTTTGGCCCACGACGTTTATCGCCGTGGGAAGTATAGCTTTTGTGAATGTAATAAGAAGCATTATCATTAACATTCAACTGGTGAATCGACGATGAAGGGACGTAAAAACAACAAGATGACGGGGCTGCACGGGTTGTCCACGAAGCTTTCGCCGATGCGGTGCGCATTACTGGGGATGCCGCTGGCGCTTTCGGTCGTTGCGCACGCACAGACCGCTGACGACGCCAGCGGCGTTCAAAACGGACAAAACGCCGGTTCGGCGCAATCGGCGCAATCGACGAAATCGACCCAGGCGGCGTCGGCGAAAGGCACGCTGCCGGCGGTGAACGTCGACGCGCAGCGCGAGTCGCCGAGGGGCCCGACTTCGGGCATCGTCGCCAAACGCACCATGACGGGCACCAAGACCGACACGCCGATCGTGCGCGTGCCGCAGTCGATTTCGGTCGTCACGCGCGAGCAGATGGATCAGCAGGGCGCGACCACGGTCGATCAGGCGCTGCGCTACACGCCAGGCGTCTACTCGCAGGATTCGACCGATTTCCGCTTCGACCAGTTGCGCGGGCGCGGCTTCGATTATTCGGAATATCTCGATGGCCTCGCGCTGCAGGCGGACCAGTATTACGCCAATCCGCGTATCGATCCTTACTTCCTTGAGCGCATCGATGTGATGCGCGGTCCGTCGTCGGTGTTGTACGGCGCGGGGAGCCCCGCCGGCATCGTCAACATGGTGTCGAAGTTCGCGACCGAGGATCAGGTCAACGAGGTTCAGTTGCAGTTCGGCAATCACAACCGCTATGAAGCCGCGTTCGACGTGGGCGGCAAGCTGGACAACGACGGCACCGTGCTGTGGCGCATCGTGGGTCTGGGTCGCGACGCCGACACGCAGGTGGACGGCGTGAAGGATCAGCGCATTGCCTTTGCGCCGAGCGTCACGATCAAGCCGAACGCCGACACGCGCCTCACGGTCTACGCGCAGTATCAGCGCGATCCGGCGGGCGGTCTGTTCGATTCGCTGCCGGTGCAGGGCACGGCCACGTACAACCCGAACGGCAAGGTCAGCCCGGGCACCTACATCGGCAATCCGGACACCGATTATTTGCACCGCACGCAGTACGCGTTCGGCTATCAGTTCGAGCAGAAGATCAACAACGTCTTCACGTTCCGTTCGAGCGCGCGCTACATGCACGACGACGTGGATTATCGCCAGTCGTATTTCGGCACGTGGAAGGCGGGCACGAACCAGTCGGTGCTCACCATGAGCGCGTTTCTCGATCGCGAGCACCTGAGCCAGTTCGCGATGGATAACCAGTTGCAGGCGAAATTCTCGACGGGCGACGTCAAGCAGACGGTGCTGTTCGGCGTCGATTACCAGCGTCTGCTGAGCGGTACGAATTCGGGCTCGGGCTCGGTCGGCACGCTCAATCCGTTCGATCCGGACTTCTCGACGGTCGGCCAGATCTACACGACCACCAAGCGCGTCGATACCGCCACCGATCAGCTTGGCGTGTATTTGCAGGATCAGATCGAATATCTTCACTGGCTGCTCACGCTCGGCATCCGCAACGACTGGACCTCGACCAACATCCAGACAAGCGGTTCGAGCACGGGCCTGCAAAACCAGACGCCGCACGCGTTCACGTGGCGCGGCGGTCTCTCGTATCTGTTCGATAACGGCATCGCGCCGTACTTCTCGTATGCGAAGTCGTTCCAGCCGACCACGGGCGTGAATTACGCGGGCCAGGCGCTGGTGCCGACCACGGGGCAGGAATACGAGGTGGGCGTGAAGTATCAGCCGAAGAGTTATAACGCGCTCTATTCGGCGGCGATTTTCGATCTCACGCAGCACAACGTCACCACGACCGATCTGAATCATCCGGGCTCGTCGGTGCAGACGGGCGAAGTGCGTTCGCGCGGTCTCGAAATCGAAGGCCATATCCAGCTCACCGACAATCTCACGGTGCTCGGCTCGTACACGTATCTGAACCAGGTCGTGCTGGAATCGAACACGGCGGCGCAGGTGGGCAAGCGCCTGACGATGGCGCCGCGCAACATGGCCAATCTTTGGGCCGATTACACGCTGCATGGCGGCGCGCTGCGCGGTCTGGGCTTTGGCGGCGGCGTGCGTTATATCGGCATGTCGGCGGGCGATACGACGAATACCTTCGACGTCAGCAGCGTCGTGCTGCTCGACGCGGCGGTCCACTACGATCTTCGCAACTGGAAGTTCGCGGTCAACGCGACCAATCTGACGAACCGCACCTATGTCGCGTACTGCTCCGGCGGCGCGTGCTATTACGGCTCGAAGATCGGCGTGCTGGGTACGGCGAAGTATCAATGGTAAGCGCGTTGAGCGAGAAACGATGAAGGGCGCGCGCATGCAACGACGTCAATGGCTCGCGGCCGCCGCCGCGGGTCTCGCATGCGCGCTCGGACCGCGTGCGGTGTGGGCGGGGGCGGACGTGGCGGGGGTGGGAGGAACGTCGGCGCCGAAACGCATCGTCGTGATGGATTTCGGGCTCACCGAAATGCTGCTCACGCTCGGCGTGACGCCGCTCGCCACCTCGGTGCCGGACTGGTATCGGCGCACCAATGTCGCGCCGCCGCTGCCCGCCGGGGTGATCGATATCGGCTTGCTGTATCAGCCGAACGTCGAATTACTCGAACAATTGCGTCCCGATCTGCTGCTGCTCACGCCCGCGCATGCGCCGATGCGTGCGCAACTCGAACGCATCGCGCCGACGCTCACGCTCGCGTTGTCCGCGAACGGCGTGGCGCCGTGGACGCAGATCGCGAACGAGACGCGCCGGCTCGCGCGTGTGCTGCATCGCGAGCCGCAGGCGCAGGCCACGATCGCCGCCGCCGACGCGCAGGTGGGCGCGGCGCGCGCGCGTCTGCCTGCGGGCGGCGAGAGCGCCGCGCCGATTTTCGTCGTGGAGTTTATCGACGACCGGCATCTGCTCGTGTTTGGAACCGGCAGTCTGTTCGGCGACGTGATGACGCGCATGGGGCTGCGCAACGCGTGGACCGGGCCGACCAACGCGCGCGGCTATGCGGTGACCGACTTCACGCGTCTGGCCGATGCCGCCGACACCGCCGATGCGGCCCACGCGCGCCTCGTCCATATCGACCCGCTGCCCGACGCCGCGCGCGCGACGCTCGCGCAGGGCGTGCTCTGGCACAGCCTGCCGTTCGTGCGCGCGGGCCGCGTGGCGGGCATGCCGAAGGTCTCGCAGGGTGGCGCGCTCTACAGCGGCGCGCGCTTCGCGCGTCAACTCGCGGATGTGCTGCTTGCACCGGAGGGCCAACATGCATGATCTGCCGATGACGCGCGCAGCGGGCACAGCTCACGCACGCGCGCCCTTGATCGGATTATTCGGATTGCTGATTATTGCCATCGCGTTGACGTTGCACGGTCTTTCCGCGCATCTGCCCGCAAGCGACTGGATGCGCGCGCTGATCGCGCCGAACGTGGACGACATCCGCGAAATGGTGGTGCACGAAAGCTGGCTGCCGCGCCTCGCGATCTCGCTGCTGTGCGGCGCGGCGCTCGCGCTGGCGGGCGTGGTGTTCCAGCAGGTCTTGCGCAATCCGCTGGCCGAGCCGATGACGGTGGGCGTCTCGGCGGGCGCGTATCTCGCGTTGCTGCTCGCGACGCTGTGGGCGCCTGCGTGGCTGCTGCCGTGGCGCTCGGGCATCGCGCTCGCGGGCGGGGCGCTGGCGATGCTGGTCGTGTTCGCGCTCGCCTGGCGGCGTGGCTTCGCGCCGATCACGCTGGTGCTCGGCGGCATGATCGTCAACCTGTATTGCGGCGCGCTGAGCCTCGCGCTGTCGATCATTTACGAGCGCTCGCTGGCGGCGATGTTCATCTGGGGCGGCGGCGCGCTCGCGCAGCAGGACTGGCAAACGACGCTGTGGCTGCTGCCGCGCGTGCTCGTCTGCGCGGCGCTGTGCGGCGCGCTGGTGCGCCCGCTCACGCTCGCCGGACTCGACGACGCGGGCGCGCGCGGCCTCGGTCTGGCGCTGACGCGCACGCGTTTTCTGGCGCTGGCGGCGGCGGTCGCGTTGACGGCGTTCGTGGTCGCGGCGGTCGGCGTGATCGGCTTCATCGGACTGGCCGCGCCCGCCGTGGCGCGCGCGTGCGGTGCGCGGCGTCTGCGCGATCAACTGACGTGGGCGCCCGCGATCGGCGCGCTGCTGCTCTGGGTCACCGATCAGGCAATCCAGCAACTCGGCGGCCTCGCGGGCGAACTGTTGCCGACGGGGGCCGCGACGGCGCTGTTCGGCGGCCCCTTGCTGCTCTGGCTGGTGCCGCGCCTGAAGACGCGCGCGGCGCCGCCTGGCACGCAGGCGGCTGAATCTGCGCGCGCGGCGAGTGCGCTGCGTTCGCCGCAGGCCACGCGACGTCTGCTCGTGTGCGGCGCGCTGGCGCTGATCGCGGCGGTGATCGTCGCGGCAGCGTTCGGGCGCGGCCTGGACGGCTGGCACTGGGCGAGCGCCGACGAATGGCGCGGCTTGTGGCGATGGCGCGCGCCGCGCATCGAGAGCGCGCTCGCGGCGGGCATGCTGCTCGCGCTGGCGGGCACGCTGCTGCAACGACTCTCCGGCAATCCGATGGCGAGTCCCGAGGTACTCGGCATCAGCGGCGGCGGCATGCTCGGCATGATTCTGCTGCTGTTCGCCGTGCGAGCGCCGGGCGCGCCGCTGATGTTCGCCGCCTGCGGGGCGGGCGCGCTGACGACCTTGCTGGCGATGCTCGCGCTCGCGCGCCGCAGCGGCTTCGCGACCGGGCAACTGCTGCTCGCGGGCATTGCGGTGGGCGCGCTGTCGCAAGCGGTGTTCGGGCTCGTGATCGCGGGCAGCGGCCCGTATGCGCCGCTGCTGCGCAATCTGCTGATGGGCTCGACCTATCTGATCGACGCGTCGCTCGCGTCGGGCGCGCTCGTGCTCGCGGTGGCGCTGCTGGCGCTGACCTTGCTGTGCGCGCGCTGGCTGGACATCTTTCCGCTGGGCACGCCGGCGGCGGCGTCGCTGGGCGTGCCGGTGCGACGCGCGCGGCTCCTGATTCTGCTGCTGGCGGCGCTGCTGAGCGCGGCGGCCGCGATGATCGTCGGACCGCTCTCGTTCATCGGCTTGATGGCGCCGCACGTGGTACGGCGCATGGGCGTTCGGCGCGCGGTGGTCGAACTGCTGGCTTCCGGGCTGCTCGGCGCGCTGCTGATGGTGCTGTCCGACTGGCTGAGCCGCAACGTGCTGTTCCCGCAGCAAATGCCCGCCGGGTTGCTGGCGATGATTGCGGGTGGCGCGTATCTGATGGTGTCGTTGGCGCGCTGAAGCGGCGGCGCGCCAATCGACGCCGCGCTCAGGCGTGGCACATGCACAGTTCGAATTCGTGTCCGTCGGGGCCGCTCAGGACGACGCTTTTCATCGCCTCGATTTTCAGTCCGTCCATGACGACGGACGCGCCGTTCTCAATCGCACGCTTCATGAAGTCGAGCAGCATGGCTTCTTCGAACTCGAAAACGGGCACGGCGCTGCTGCCTTTCAATTCGTCGCCGAAGTCGTTCAGCAGCAAGCCCAAACGGTTCGCGCCGATCATGAATTCGGTCCACTTTGCGGATTGCTTGTGCGGTTCCTGATCGAGAAGCCGTTGCCAGAAAGCGGTCGATATCTGCATGTCGTTGACTTTCAGGTACACCGTACGAAGTTGCATGGCGGGTCTCCGGGTGGGATTGGGGGGATTCTGGCAGAGGCAAAAATACGGCACGACGCTTTCGAAAACCTGACCGCCTGCACGAAACATGGCAACGACTATTCTGGCTTGATAAGCTCGACGACGCGTCGATCGATTCGAACGAATCCGCGCGATGGATCTTCTCCTTGAAACTTCAATTGAAAGGATCGCAAGCACTCTATGACTGCGTCGACGCACAATCCGCTCTTGTCGGACTGGAAAGCGGCGGGTGAATTTCCGCCATTCGCGGCAATCCGCCCAGAGCATTTCGCCCCGGCGATTGTCCGGCTCGCCAAAGAGCGGATCGATCGCGTCGATGCCATCGCTGCGAATCCCGAACCGCCCACATTTACCAACACGGTCGCGGCGTATGAAGCGACGGGCGGACACATCGAAAGAATCGACGCGCTATTCGAAATCCTGCGCCTCACACTGGGGACGCGCGAGGTGTGGGAGGTGGCAGGCGAAGTGGGTGCCTTGCTCGCGAATCACCATGCGGCCTTGCTCAGCCACCAGCCGTTTTTCATTCGTCTCGACGCGGTTTTTCATACGCGGCATACGCTCGAACTCGAAGCGGACGAACTGCGTCTGCTCGAATTGATTCACGCCGATTACGTGCGAAACGGCGTTCACCTCGCGCCGGACGCGTCGATGCGTCTTCACGCAATCAAGGAGCGTCTGGCGCAATGCTACGTCGCGTTCAACAAGAACCTCGTTGCTTCGACCGACGCATTCAAACTGATCCTGACTGACGAAGCCGAACTCGCGGGTCTGCCGGATTTCATTCGACGCGCGGCGCTCACTGAAGATCAGCCGGATCGCGCAAATGAGTATGTGTTCACGCTCGCGTATTCGAGCGTGGTTCCGTTTCTCACCTGGTCGGCGCGGCGCGACTTGCGCGAACGCATCTGGCGCGCCTGGACCAGCCGTTGCACCGAGCCCGATGTGGACAACCGGCCCATCGTTCGTGAAGTGGTTCAATTGCGCGCCGAGCAGGCGAAACTGCTCGGATTCGAGAATTTCGCGCAGTACGCGTTGACGGACCGGATGGCCGGCACGCCGCAAGCCGTGCGCGAATTGCTCGAAAGCATCTGGACGCCCGCCAGAATGTTGTGCGAAGCCGAACTCGCGGCGCTGCGGTCATTCGCATCGGAAACCGGCGAGCCGGCCGAGATCGAACCGTGGGACTGGCGCTATCTGACCGAGCGTCTGCGAACTCGCGAGTTCAATATCGACGCCGAACAGGTCGGTCAATATTTCGAACTGGAATCGTCGATCCGCGCGGCGTTCGATTGCGCGCATCGACTTTTCGGCTTGCAGTTTCGCGAACGTCATGACGTAGCGCTTTACCATCCGGATGTACGGCTATGGGATGTCGAGCAACACGGGCGACTCATTGGGTATTTCGCGGCCGATTACTATGCGCGCGTCGGTAAGGCATCGGGCGCGTGGGAATCGGAATTCCGCATGCGCTGCAACGGGATCGATGCGACCTTGCCATTCGTGATCAATAGCACGTCGTTCCAGGGTGTTCGAGGCAAGCCAACACAACTCGCCTTGCGAGACGTGCAAACGCTTTTCCATGAAATGGGACATGCGTTGCACAGTCTTCTTTCCCGCGTGCGCTTTCGCCGGTTGTCGGGCACGCGCGTGCAACGCGATTTCGTCGAGTTTCCGTCGCATCTGATGGAGAATTGGGTGCTCGATCCCACGCTGCTGGCAACGCATGCGCGACACGTCGAAACAGGAGAAGCCATGCCGGATGCACTCGTTCGCAGTCTGCGCGCGGCGAGCTGCTTTAACGAAGGCTACGAACTCGTTCGCTACATTGCGTCCGCGCTGGCCGATATCGAATTGCATTCGCTCGCGGAATGCGCGGACCTCGATATCGAAACGTTCCAGTCGCGCTATTTCGAGCGGCTCGGCGTGATGCGCGAGGTCGACGTCAATCATCGGCTGCCCTGTTTCCGGCACGCGTTCGGCGGCAGCGAATATGCTGCGGGCTACTACAGTTATTTGTGGGCGCAGGTACTCGAAGCCGACGCGTTCGAGGCATTTGAAGAATCCGGCAACGCCTTCGATGCGCCGCTCGCCGCGCGATTGCACGATTGCCTGTTCGGCATCGGCAACTCGATGGACCCGGCCGCGGCCTATCAGGCATTCAGGCGTCGCTCGCCCGATCCGCTGGCGCTGGCGCGCAAACGGGGATTCGGCGCCGTAGGCGGCAGCGTGCCGGATCCGGCCTGACGCCGCCGAAGCAGCGCTAACCCGCCACCTACGCTATACTCTCCCTCCATGGAAACCAAACCGCTTTCGCTCATGTTGCACGGTTGGTGGCGCGCCTGAATCCGGCGGCCCGTTTCCCCACGCATATCGCAAACGTGATGCCGCCAGTCCTGGCGGCATTGTTGTTTTAGCGCGCCGAAGACTGGTGGCTCGATTAATGTGAGACTCCAGTCCATGACACAAGCAAGCCGCCCCACCATCCTGACCGGCGACCGGACCACCGGCCAGCTGCATCTCGGCCACTACATCGGCTCCTTGCGCGCGCGCGTTCAGCTTCAGAACGAAGCGGACCAGTTCCTTCTGCTCGCCGACGTCCAGGCGCTCACCGACAACGTCGGCCGCCACCAGAAAGTCACCGAAAACGTCATCGAAGTCGCGCTCGACTATCTCGCCGCCGGCATCGATCCCGCGAAATCGACCATCCTGATTCAATCGCAGGTGCCCGAACTCGCGGAACTGTCCCAGTATCTGCTCAATCTCGTGACGGTCGCGCGCCTCGAACGCAATCCGACCATCAAGGAAGAAATTCGTCTGCGCGGATTCGAGCGCGATATTCCGGCGGGTTTCCTGACCTATCCGGTCAGTCAGGCGGCGGACATCACGGCGTTCAAGGCCACGCACGTGCCGGTCGGCGACGATCAGTTGCCGATGATCGAGCAGACCAACGAACTGGTGCGCCGTTTCAACAACACCGTCGATCGCGCCGTGCTGGTCGAATGCGAAGCGGTGCTGTCGAAAGTCACGCGCCTGCCCGGTATCGACGGCAAGGCCAAAATGAGCAAGTCGCTCGGCAATGCGATCACGCTGGGCGCGACGCCCGATGAAATCACCAAGGCGGTGAACAATATGTACACCGACCCGAACCATCTGCGCGTGAGCGATCCGGGCCGCGTGGAAGGCAACGTGGTGTTCTCGTTCCTCGATGCGTTCGAACCCGATGTGGCGAAAGTGGACGAGCTCAAGGCGCATTATCAGCGCGGCGGCCTGGGCGACAGCGTCGTGAAGCGCGTGCTCAACGAGCGCCTGCAAACGCTGATCGAACCGATTCGCACGCGTCGTCGCGAGCTGGAAGAAGATCGCGGCGAAGTCCTCGAAATTCTGCGTCGCGGCACGATGCGCGCGCGCGAAGTGGCGGCGCAGACGCTGTCCGAAGTGAAGGGCGCGCTGGGTCTGAGCTATTTCCAGAACTGAGCATGACGTGCAGCGAGCGCCGCATGAAAAGCGGCGCTCGCTTTATCTTTTCTGCTTGCTCGTTTCAGGGACCGAACGGCAATTCGCCCTGAATAGCGCCGTTAATCGGGTTGTCCGCCGAATAGCGTTCGAGCGCGCTCACGCGCACGCCAATCAGGCGGATGCGCCGATCGAGATCGATCCGTTTCAGACACGCGCCAACCGCGCGGCGAATGGCGGCGGTATCGCGCACGGCCATCGGCAGCGAAATATCGCGGGTGACGATTTTAAAGTCCGCGAATTTGATTTTCACGCCCACCGTGCGGCCGCAATACCCTTTGCGCTCCAGATCCTGCGCAACGCGTTCGCATAGCTGCGTGAGCGCGGGCGTGAGCACGGCACGGTCGCGCCCGACGTGCATGTCGCGCTCGAACGTGGTTTCGCGGCTCATCGATTTCGGTTCCGACGACACCACCACTTCGCGATCGTCCTCGCCATGCGACACGCGCGCGAGCCACGCCGCGTAGGTGCGGCCGAAATGTTCCTGCAAAAGCCCGAGATCCGCTTTCGCCAGATCGCCGATCGTGGCGAAACCCAGCTCCGCGAGCCGCTTGCTCGCGCGCGGCCCGATGCCATTCACTTTCTTCGCTTCGAGCGGCCAGATGCGCGCTTCGAGGTCCGCCATCGTGAGCAGCGTGAGGCCGTCCGGCTTGTCGAGTTCGGAGCCGATCTTGGCGAGCAGCTTGTTGGGCGCAATCGCGATCGAGCAGGTCAGGCCGGTTGCGTCGCGCACCGCGGCTTTAAGACGCGCGCCGATGTCGCGCGGCTCGCCTTCGACGTCGGTGAGATCGATATAGATTTCGTCGATGCCGCGATCTTCGATCTGCTCGGTGAAGGTGCGCACCGCGCTTTTGAACAGCCGTGAATAGTGGCGATAGGACTCGAAGTCGGTGGGCAGCAGAATGGCGTCGGGCGCGAGTTGCGCGGCCTTCATCATGCCCATTGCGGAAAACACGCCGAATTTGCGCGCTTCGTAGGTGGATGTGGTGACGACGCCGCGCCCCACGTAGTCACGCAGGCGCGCGAAGCGGCGCGTGCCGTCGGGCAGCGTCTCGGGCACGGCATTGCGCCCGCCGCCGATGACGACGGCCTTGCCGCGCAGTTCCGGATAGCGCAGCAATTCCACGGAAGCGTAGAACGCGTCCATGTCGAGGTGCGCGATGCGCCTTTCGTCTGGCATGCCTGGTGTGTGAGAAATGGCGTTCGAACAGTGAGGCCGCGAACGCAACGTGTTTCGAGCTAACGCCGCGCCGCGTCGGGCCGTGCGTTGCCCGTAACTGTACATTCATACAGTGTTTTTGTCACCTTGTTGGCGACTCCGCCAATGCAGCGGCAGCGCAGACAAACCGCGCGCAATGAGGTGGAGACGTCGCGACGCAGCCTGCCCGATATTCCTTTTATTCACCGCGCGTTTAATCACGCTCGCCGCTTTGCATTCCTCGCGCCCCGGGTAAGCATTCGCTAACTCGTTCGTTGTGCTGCACCCATGGGCCTCCTATAACTACGCGCTGTCATGGCCGTCATTCAAGGGGATTCCATTGAGCACGCTCGATATTGATTCAACTGTGTCGTCGCCGATTCGCTCAGCCAGCGACGTTTCGCGCCTCATCAACACCAGCACCGCGCGCGCAAGTCATGCACGCGTGATCGTGCTGCTCGCGCTCGGCGGCGTATTTCTCGACGCTTACGATCTCACCACGCTGTCGTACGGCATTCAGGATGTCGTGCGCGAATTCAACCTGACGCCTTCGCTGACCGGCATCGTCACGTCGTCGATCATGATCGGGACCATACTGGGCAGTCTCGTCGGCGGCTGGTTTACCGATCGTATCGGCCGCTATCAGGTCTTCATGGCCGACATGCTCTTCTTCGTCGTCGCGGCGATCGCCGCCGGGCTCGCGCCCAACGTCTGGGTGCTGATCGCCGCGCGTTTCGTGATGGGTCTTGGCGTGGGTATCGATTTGCCCGTAGCGATGGCGTTTCTTTCCGAGTTTTCGAAATTCCAGGGCAGCGGCAATAAAGCTTCGCGGCTCGCCGCGTGGTGCCCGATGTGGTACGCGGCTTCATCGGTGTGCTTTCTGATCGTGTTCGGTCTGTATTTCTTTTTACCGCAGGAGCACGCGGGCTGGCTGTGGCGCGCCTCGCTGATCTTCGGCGCGGTGCCCGCGCTCATCATCATTGCCGTGCGCAGCCGCTTCATGAACGAGTCGCCGCTGTGGGCCGCGAATCAGGGCAAGCTCGACGACGCCGTGCGCATTCTGCGCGAGTCGTACGGCATTCACGCGCATAAGGCCGACGAAGCGCCGCCCGCGAATCCTCAGCCGCCCGTGAGTTTTCGCGTGCTGTTCCAGCGCCCGTATCTGGCGCGCACGATTGTCGCGAGCGTGATGAATCTGTGCATTCCGTTCGAGTACACGGCCATTGCGTTTTTCCTGCCGTCGATTCTTTCGCAGTTTCTCGGCGCGGGCGTGTTCGAAACCATTTCGGCTTCGCTCGCGCTCAATGTGCTGTTCGCGCTCACGGGCGGCTTGCTCGGCATGCGGCTCGCGCATACGCGGCCTTCGCGGCATGTTGCGCTCGCGGGTTTCGCGTTGCAGTTCGTCGCGCTCGTGGCGCTTGCGTTGCTCGGGCATCCGCAGACGGCGCTGGGCATCGGCATTGCACTGGCCATGCTCGGCGCGTGGCTGTTCGCGGAAGGATTCGGCCCCGGGGCGCAGATGATGATTTATCCGGCGCTTTCGTATCCGACGTCGATTCGCGGCACGGGGCTCGGTTTTGGCCGTGCGCTCACGGGGATCGGCAGCGCGGTGGCGCTGTTCGTGTTGCCGATCCTCAACGCAAAGCTCGGCACGGATATGTTCTGGGTCGTGGCGCTCGCGGCGGTCATTCCCATCGGCTTTCTAGCGCTCGTGAAGTACGAACCGACCGAGCACGATATCGACGATGAGACGGTGCTCGCGCGCGATCACGCGGAGCATGCCGAGCACGCGTAAGCACGTGCCGGGGCTAATGGAGCGCTCTGATAGCGTTCAGGTGCTCACGCGCACCCGAGCCGAGATTGTCGTTGCCGAAGTTGATTGCGTCGTCATCACGCACAAGCGTATCGATCGCCGCCATAGCGCCTGGATTTGCCGCTATCGCAGCCACGCCGTCGCGGCGATCACATTAAAAACCGATCGATGATTCAACAACCATAACGTTATTCGAATTGCTTGGTTAAGCGCGGCGCGATGGGCGGGTAACCTCCTGAGCGTCGGCTGCACGAAAGCCGCAGGCGTATTGACGAATTGAATGACTCAGGTAAGCGAACGGAGTGGTGTATGTCGCAGGGAACAGCCGCAGCAGACCGCTGGTCGGGGCGGCCGAAACAATACGGCGCGAAGCAGCGAAGCCCGGCGCGCCGCTATGGCGGTATCGCAGCAGTCCTGCTGCTGCATGTCGTGCTGATCTGGGCGCTGCTCAACGGTCTCGCGACGAAGGTGGTGCAGATCGTCCAGAAGCCGGTGGAGACGCGCATCATCATGCCGGTCAAGCCGCCGACGCCCGCGCCCACGCCGCCCGCGCAACCGGTCGTCAAGCAGCCGCCGCCGAAGATCAAGCGTCCGCCGCCGTTCGTGCCGCCGCCCGAGGTGCACGTGGCCGCGCCGCCCGCGCCGACCATCGAGCATCAGGCCGCGCCCGCGCCGACAGCGGTGATTCCGGCGCCCACGCCGCCCGCGCCCGTCGCGCCGCCCGCACCGCCCAAACCGGTGAGTCATGAAGCGGGCGTGGTGTGTCCGAACTCGGACAAGGTGCGCGCCAGCATGACGTATCCGGAGGAAGCGCAGGAGAACAACATCACGGGCGACGTGCTGATTTCGTTTGTGGTCGATCCGCAAGGTCACGTGACCGACGAGAAGGTCGAAAAGTCGGCGGACCCGTTGCTCGATCGCGCGGCGTTCAATGCGGTCAAGCGGTTCAACTGCATTTCGCAAGGTCAGCCGGTGCGCGTGCAGGTGCCGTTCTCGTTCAATCTGAACTGAATTTACGGTGGGCTGGCGAGGAAGATTCAGGCGCGTTCAAGACGATCGCGCCACGCCGGCCTCCGCTGTCTTTAATGTTGGAGTCCTGATGAACAAGCAATCGAAGTTTGCCGCGCGTGCGGCCCTGTCTGTCGTCGCCGTGGCGGCGGCGATTCCCGTCGCCGCGTGGGCGCAGGCCGCCGGCGTGGAGACCGCGAACCCCTATGGCCTCGACGCGTTGTGGAAGAACGGCGACTTCGTCGCGCGTTTCGTGCTGCTCGTGCTGGTCGCCATGTCGATGGGTAGCTGGTACATCATGGTCACCAAGTTCGTCGAACAGGCGCGCGCCAATCGCCGCGCGAAGTCGGCGGATCAGCAGCTCTGGGAAGCGCCGTCGCTCGCGGCAGGCGCGGCGCAACTCGACGAACGCTCGCCGTTTCGCTTCATCGCCGAAACCGGCATCGACGCCGCCGAGCATCACGACGAAGTACTGCTCGAAGAAGTGGATCGCAATACGTGGATTCAGGTGAGCATCGACCGCTCGATCAACAACGTCGGCAATCGCCTGCAGGACGGTCTCGCGTTTCTCGCGACGGTCGGTTCGACCGCGCCGTTCGTCGGCCTGTTCGGCACCGTGTGGGGCATTTATCACGCGCTCACGGCGATCGGCATCGCGGGTCAGGCCTCGATCGACAAAGTGGCGGGTCCGGTGGGCGAGGCGCTCATCATGACCGCCATCGGCCTCGCGGTCGCCGTGCCGGCCGTGCTCGGCTACAACTTCCTCGTGCGCCGCAACAAGTCGCTGATGGAGCGCGTGCGCACGTTCGGCGCGCAACTGCATACGGTGCTGCTGTCGGGCCGCAAGCGCAACGTGCGCGCCGTCGCCAACGCGGGCTGAGCGCGCGAAGAGAGTCATCATGGCCATGAACGTAGCTCAGGACGGCGGCGAAGACGAGGTGATCGCCACCATCAACACGACGCCGCTCGTCGACGTCATGCTGGTCCTGCTGATCATCTTTCTCATCACGATTCCGGTGGTCACGCATACGGTGCCCGTGCAATTGCCGAAGGAAACCGTGAGTCCGCTGCAGACTAAACCGGACGCGATTGAAATTGCCGTCGACAAGGACGGCAACGTGTTCTGGAACGAGCGGCGTATCGATTCGCCCACGCTGCTCGCGCAACTGAAGACGGTCTCGCAGCGCGATCCGCAGCCCGAAGTGCATGTGCGCGGCGATCAGTCCACGCGCTACGAGTTCATCGGCCGCGTGGTGACCGATTGTGAGCGCGCGGGTATCACGAAGGTGTCGTTCATCACGCAGCCGCCCGCGCGCGGCGGTTGAGCGCGAGCGAAGGAAAAAGCTATGGGAATGCAGGTGAACCAGGGTTCCGGCGACGAACCGGACGTGATGGTGGACATCAACACCACGCCGCTGATCGACGTGATGCTCGTGCTGTTGATCATGCTGATCATCACGATTCCGATCCAGATGCACTCGGTGAAAATGAATCTGCCCGTGGGCGATCCGCCGCCGCCCGCCGCGCCGCCGCCGGTCGTGCAGGTGGATATCGATGCAAGCGGCGCGCTCGCCTGGAATGGCGCGCATCTTCAGGATCACGCCGATCTCGAACGGCATATGGCCGACGTGGCGGCGCAAGCCGATCAATCGGAGATTCATCTGCTGCCGGATAAAGCCGCGCCGTATCGCGCCGTGGCCGAAGTGCTGGCGGCCGCGCAGCGCGAAGGCGCGACGAAGATCGGCTTGATTGGAAACGAGCAATACATGCAATAAAACTGGGGATGGCCCTCGTTCGATCCGAACGAGAGGACTTCGTTAAAGCGAACGGTGCGCCGTTCGCTTTTTTTTCGCGCCTTCGATTCGTCTTCGATTCAACACACGCATCGCCATATCGATTGCAGGATTCACGCGATATCGAATTGCCAATCCATTATTGGAGCGCGGCGAAGGCGTTTTCTATACTCGGTTTTCCATCAGCACTCGCCTTGAACGAGTGCCAGCCCATCGCCGATAACGTTAAAGGACTACGCCCATGAGCCTGCGCCCATTGCACGATCGCGTGATCGTCAAGCGACTCGATCAGGAAACCAAAACCGCGTCGGGCATCGTGATTCCCGATAGCGCCGCCGAAAAGCCGGACCAGGGCGAAGTGCTTGCCGTCGGTCCGGGCCGGCGCGACAACGACGGGCGCCGCATCGCGCCCGATCTCAACGTGGGCGACCGCGTGCTGTTCGGCAAATACGCCGGTCAGACCGTGAAAGTCGACGGCAACGAACTGCTCGTGCTGCGCGAAGAAGACATCGTCGCAGTCGTTCAATCCTGAGGGAAGCATCGATCATGGCAGCGAAAGACATCGTATTCGGCGACATCGCCCGTAGCAAACTCATCGAAGGCGTGAACATTCTCGCCGACGCCGTGAAGGTCACGCTCGGTCCCAAGGGACGCAACGTCGTGCTCGAACGCAGCTTCGGCTCGCCCGTCGTGACGAAGGACGGCGTGTCGGTGGCGAAGGAAGTGGAACTCGCGGACAAGGTGCAGAACATCGGCGCGCAGATCGTCAAGGAAGTCGCGTCGAAAACCAGCGACGCCGCCGGCGACGGCACCACGACGGCCACCGTGCTGGCGCAGGCGATCGTGCGCGAAGGGCAGAAATACGTGGCGGCCGGTCTCAATCCGCTCGATCTGAAACGCGGCATCGACAAGGCCGTGAGCGCCGCGATCGAGGAGCTGAAGAAGATCAGCAAGCCGACCACCACGAGCAAGGAAATCGCGCAGGTCGCGACCATCTCGGCCAACGGCGAAGAGTCGATCGGCCAGCGCATTGCGGAAGCGCTCGATCGCGTCGGCAAGGAAGGCGTGATCACGGTGGAAGACGGCAAGTCGCTCGACGACGAACTCGACGTGGTCGAAGGTCTGCAATTCGATCGCGGCTATCTTTCGCCGTACTTCATCAACAACGCCGACAAGCAGATTGCCGAACTCGACAATCCGTTCATTCTCCTGCACGACAAGAAGATTTCGAATATCCGCGATCTGCTGCCGGTGCTCGAACAGGTCGCGAAGGCCGGGCGTCCGCTGCTGCTGATCGCGGAAGATATCGAGGGCGAGGCGCTCGCGACGCTCGTCGTCAACAATATTCGCGGCGTGCTCAAGACGGTCGCGGTGAAGGCACCGGGTTTCGGCGACCGCCGCAAGGCGCTGCTCGAAGATATCGCGATCCTCACGGGCGGTCAGGTGATCGCCGAGGAAACCGGCTTGGGTCTCGACAAGGCCACGCTTGCCGAACTCGGTCAGGCCAAGCGCGTGGAGATCGGCAAGGAGAACACGACGGTGATCGATGGCGCGGGCGAAGCGGCGGCGATCGAAGCCCGCGTGAAGCAGATTCGCGTGCAGATCGAAGAAGCGACTTCCGATTACGATCGCGAGAAGTTGCAGGAACGCGTGGCGAAACTCGCGGGCGGCGTGGCCGTGATCAAGGTGGGCGGCGCGACCGAAATCGAAGTGAAGGAAAAGAAGGATCGCGTGGACGACGCGCTGCACGCGACGCGCGCGGCGGTGGAAGAGGGCATTGTGCCGGGCGGCGGCGTGGCGCTGATTCGCGTGCGCCAGGCGATTCTCAATCTGCAGGGCAACAACCCCGATCAGACCGCCGGCGTGAAGATCGTGCTGCGCGCGCTCGAAGAACCGCTGCGCCAGATCGTGACCAATGCGGGCGAGGAGGCGAGCGTGGTGGCGGCGCGCGTGGCGGAGGGCTCGGGCAATTTCGGTTACGACGCGGCCACGGGCCAGTATGGCGATCTTGTCGAAAAGGGCGTGCTCGATCCGACCAAGGTCACGCGCACGGCGCTGCAAAACGCGGCGTCCGTGGCCGGGCTGCTGCTGACGACCGATGCGACCGTGCACGAAGCGCCCAAGGCGGCGTCCGCGCCTGCGCCGGGCGGCGTGCCTGGCGGCGGCGATCTGGGCTTCTGACCGGCAGCCACGCACGCGATATTCACGCGTATAGCAATGAAAAAGCCACGGCATTCGTCGTGGCTTTTTTATTGTGGCGCGATGCGGACGCTCATAGGTTCGCGCCCTTGTATGCGTTAGCAGCGGCTTTATGACTCGACTGGATAAACGTATCGGATTTGCTTCGTTGTCAGGTGCAGCGGGCGCATTTAGATTGGCCTCTATCGGCAAGTTACATGCGCCTTTCAAACTCACTCAGACAACTATCACGGGGTACTCCTATGCCGTTCCTGTCTCGCGCCGCGCACGCCTTGCGCCGCGCGTTCGCGCCTTCTCTCTCCGTGGCGCTCGCCGCCGGCACGCTGGCCGCGACGCAACCGGCACGCGCCGAGGGCACGATTCGCGTCGCCGAGCAGTTCGGCGTGGTGTATCTGATGCTCAACGTCGCGCGCGATCAGCACTTCATCGAGCAGGAAGGGCACAAGGCCGGCGTCGACATCAAGGTCGACTGGGTGCGCCTCTCGGGCGGCGCGGCCGTCAACGATGCGCTGCTCTCGGGCGCGGTGGATATCGCGGGCGCGGGCGTCGGCCCGCTGCTAACCGTCTGGGATCGCACGCACGGCCGCCAGAACGTGAAGGGCGTGGCCTCGCTCGGCAACCTGCCGTACTACCTCGTGAGCACCGATCCGAACGTCAAGACCGTGGCCGACTTCACCGACAAGGATCGCATTGCGGTGCCCGCCGTGGGCGTTTCCGTGCAGTCGCGCGTGCTGCAATATGCGGCGGCGAAGCAGTGGGGCGACAAGCAGTTCGACCGGCTCGACAAGCTCACGCAGGCCATTCCGCATCCGGATGCAGCCGCCGCGCTGATCGCGAACAGCAACGTCATCACGGCCCATTTCGGCAATCCGCCGTTCCAGCAGCAGGAGCTGGCCGGGAACCCGAAGGCGCATATCGTGCTGAATTCCTATGACGTGCTCGGCGGCCCGAGTTCGGCGACGGTGCTCTACACCACGCAGAAGTTTCGCGACGAGAATCCGAAGACCTATCACGCCTTCGTGGCGGCGCTCGCCGACGCAGCCCATCTGATTTCGACCGATCCCGAGAAAGCCGCCGATATCTACATCCGCGTGAACGGTTCGAAGATCGACCGCAATCTGCTGCTGAAGATCCTGCGCGATCCGCAGGTGCAGTTCAAGACGGCGCCGCAGAACACGCTGCCGCTCGCGCAATTCATGTATCGCACGGGCGCGATCCGCAACGAGCCGAAAAGCTGGCGCGATTATTTCTTCGACGATCCGGCGACGGCGGGTGGTAGTTGATTTGCGTGTTGATTCCGCATGCCGGTTTCGCCTGCTGAAGCGCCGTAACCGGCGTTTATGCGTCGCCGTGTTTTGGATATGGCGATTCCTTGGTTGGGATGTGCGGCGACTGCCCGTATGTTGACGTTTTCTCTGCTGGAGTTCCGATCGTGACAGTCACACCCTCCCGACTCGGGGCCCACGCGCCGCTGGCGCGCCGTGGCCTGGAAGGCGCCGCGCCGATCGCGGGCGACGCCGATGCGGCCTTCGGCCAGCGCACGCCGCGCGCCGTGCCGGGCTATGCGTCCAATGTCGCCGATGCTGGCGGTCCGCTGCTCGCCATCGACGGCGTCAGTCTCGAATACCGCAGTCGCGAGCGCATCGTGCGCGCCACGCACGATGTGAGCTTCGACGTCTACGGCAGCGACCGCTTCGTGCTGCTGGGGCCATCGGGCTGCGGCAAGTCCACCTTGCTCAAGGCAATCGCGGGCTTTATCGAACCCGTCGGCGGCACGATCGCGCTGGACGGTCAGCGCGTGCGCGGCCCCGGTCCGGATCGCGTGGTCGTGTTCCAGGAGTTCGATCAGTTGCCGCCGTGGAAGACCGTGGTGGAGAACGTCGCGTTTCCCTTGCGTGTGGCCCGCAAGTTGCCGCGCGCCGAGGCGAAGGCGCGTGCGCTGCATTATCTCGACAAGGTCGGTCTCGCGCCATTTGCCGATGCGTATCCGCACACGCTTTCGGGCGGCATGAAGCAGCGCGTGGCGATTGCACGCGCGCTCGCGATGCAGCCGCGCGTGCTGCTGATGGACGAACCGTTCGCCGCGCTCGACGCGCTCACGCGCCGCAAGATGCAGGAGGAATTGCTACGCCTCTGGGACGACGAACGCTTCACGCTGCTGTTCGTCACGCATTCGATCGAAGAAGCGTTGGTGGTGGGCAATCGCATTTTGCTGCTTTCGGCGCATCCCGGACGCGTGCGCGCGGAGCTGAACAGTCACGCGTGGTCGCACGCCAGCCTCGACGATGAGGGCTTTCGCGCGAACGTCGCGCGCATTCACGGCCTGTTGTTCGAGACGGAAATGAACGCAGAAGCGAACGCAGAAGCGAACAGAGAAGAAAAGATAAACGCGGAGGCACACGCATGAGCACGCCGAATCGCGCGGCCCTGCCGCCGCTGCCGCCCGTGCGCGAGGAATACGAACGCACGCTGCAACCCGTGCCGCCCGGCGGCGATTCGGTGCCGCTGCCGCTCGCCAGGCGTCTTGCCGATGCAAGCTGGTTGAGGCGCACGCTGATCGCGCTGCTGTTGATCGCAGCGTGGGAGATCACCGCGCGCATCGTGAACAACGATCTGCTGGTGCCAACTTTCGGCGCGACATTCATGGCGTTCGTGCAAGGCATCCTGAGCGGCGAGTTGCTGGAGAAGACCGCGATTTCGCTGTCCGTGTTATTGCGCGGCTATGCCATCGGCGTGGTGCTCGCGTTCGCGCTCACGGCGCTGGCCGTGTCCACGCGCGCGGGCCGCGATCTGCTTTCCATGTTGACCGCGATGTTCAATCCTTTGCCTTCGATTGCGCTATTGCCCATCGCGCTGCTCTGGTTCGGACTCGGCACGGGCAGTCTGCTGTTCGTGCTCGTGCATGCGGTGCTGTGGCCGCTTGCGCTCAACATGTACACGGGGTTTCTCGGCGTGCCCGCCACCTTGCGCATGGCGGGACGCAATTACGGACTGAGCGGGCTGCGTCACGTCGCGCTCATTCTGGTGCCGGCGGCGTTGCCGTCGATTATCGCGGGCCTGCGTGTGGGCTGGGCGTTTGCCTGGCGCACGCTGATCGCGGCGGAACTCGTGTTCGGCGCGAGCGCGGGACAGGGCGGCCTGGGCTGGTACATCTTCCAGAATCGAAACGAGCTGTATACCGATCGCGTGTTCGCCGGGCTCGCGGCGGTGATCCTCATTGGCCTGCTCGTCGAGCATCTGGTTTTCGATACGCTCGAACGGCTGACCGTGCGGCGCTGGGGCGTGCAGCATTGAACGCAGAATTAACCGAAAGCGCCGGATGACGCGACAGGGCGCATCCGGCGTTTTGATTTAGCCGCATTAATTCCACTCCGCAGATCCTCAATTCCGCACGGTCGTTCAGCGCGCCGTGCGTCTTTGCGCGTTAACCATTCGCTCAAGCGAGCGGCAAGTTTTCTCAATCGACCGGCGCGGCCGCGCTGGCAAAATCCTCACACAAACGGAGACAACGCAATGCATCGGCGACACACGTCGCACGGATGCGTTGCGTGCACTATTACATGAGGATAAAGACGGCCATGAGGTACAGGTCCGCGATTTTTATCTGTGCGTCGCTTATTGGAGCATGCATTGGAACATGCATCGACTCATCGCCGGCATGGGCGACGGAATCACCGCCGTGGGTGTTGGGCGGCGAGAATACCGTGACGCTTTACGGCTCGGTCGACGAAGGCGTCGAATACATTACCGGGCAGGCGGTGGGCAAAGGCACGGCCAGCAGCCTGCGAACCGGCTGGGGAACGGACACTTCGTTCTTCGGCATTCGCGGCAACGAAGCGCTGGGCGGCAGCCTGCGCGCCATCTGGGATCTCGAAGGCGGGTTTCAGGCGAGCAACGGCACGGCGAGCCAGGGCGGGCGCCTGTTCGGGCGGCAATCGTATGTGGGCGTGGCGGGCGACTTCGGCAGCCTGACATTCGGCCGCCAATATACGATGCGCGCTTATGCGATCAAGCCGATCAATCCGTTCGGATTCGGCGCGCAAGGCCTGACGACACTCGATAACGGCATTGCGAATCCGCGCGCGGATAACTCGATCAGCTACCGCTACCATATCGACGGATTCGAAACCGGCGTGAATTACAGTTTCGGTCGCGATGCCGTGGACGGCGACAGCGTCGTCGCCACCAATTGCCCGGGCGAGACGTCGCCGTCGAACGAATGCCGCGAATGGTCGGCGCTGCTCAAATACGAAAGCCGCATCTGGGGCGTTGTCAGCGCATACGAGCGCAATTACGGCGGCACGTCGGCGACATGGGGCGGCCTCACATCGCCGAAACTCACGGACAGCCGCTTCATTCTGGGCGCGTATTTCAATGTTCGCAGCGCGCGTTTTGGCGCGGGATGGATCCGTCGCGACGACGAAGGTATTTCGACGCCGAAAAGCAATCTCGTGTGGGTAACCGGCACTGTGCCGGTGAGTCCGGCGCTCTCGTTCGACAGCGAAGTGGCGGAACTCAAATACGATCACACGCCCGATAAAGCCGTGATATTCGTATTGCGCGCGGTCTATACGCTGTCGAGAAACACGGCGCTTTATGTGACGGGCGAGCATATCAAGAATAGCGGCGCGCTCGCATTGTCGGCCAGTACGATCATTCCGGTCGTGGGGCCGCCCGAAGGCGGCTCTCAGACGTCGGTTATCGCGGGCATCCGGCATCGGTTTTAATTCAGGCCGGGCGCGACTCGCGCGCGTTCATTCTTCAATCAAGCGTACCTGGCGCACAGGCATGACTGTGCGCCGGGTGGTTTCCACTTTCCGTTTTCCGCGACACGCGCGCCTTAACCATTTGCTCACATGACCGGCCGTTTTTCTCAATAGACCGGTGGCGCTGCACAGGCAAAATTTCAGGGCATTACAAACAAAGCGATTACATGAGTCACGGCGGCGCTCAGATGGGCGCCGATGAGCCGCAAAGGCCTGCGATGACTCGAATCCTGGAGACAGCGACGATCATGAAGTGTAGATCCGCACTATGCGCGGGCGCGGCGTTGATGAGCATGACGCCCGTTTGTGCTCTGGCCGACGGCAGTAGCGCGGCCCAGTTTCAACCTTTCGGTACCAGCTCGGTCACGATGTACGGCCTGATCGATCAAGGTCTGGAATACGTCAACAACGTGGCCAAGGGCAAGAACGCCACCACCAGTGCGTTTCGTGAAGGCGACGGTACCGCCACCTCGTATTTCGGCATTCGCGGCAATGAAGATCTGGGCGGCGGTACGCGCGCCATATTCGATTTGCAGGGCGGCTTTCAGCCGAATAACGGCGCGTCGCGGCAGGGCGGACGCCTGTTCGGCCGCCAGTCCTATGTCGGCCTCGACGGCCCGTTCGGGCGCATCACGTTCGGTCGCCAATACACGATGCGCTTCTTCGCGACGTCGTTCATCAACCCGTTCGGCACGGGCGCGCAAGGCCTCACGACGCTCGATAACGGCATTGCCAACGCACGCGCCGACAATTCCATGAGTTACCGCTTTTTTTCCGGTGCGCTCGAAGGCGGTGTGAATTACAGCTTTGGCCGCGACGCGGAATCGGGTAACAGCTCGGTCGCCACTAATTGCCCCGGTGAAACGTCGCCGTCGAATCAATGCCGCGAATATTCGGCGATGATGAAATACGACGGCGGTTATTGGGGCGTCGCGAGTTCGTATGAGCGCAATTACGGCGGCACATCGGCCACGTGGGGCGGTTTGACGTCGCCGAAACTCACCGACAGCCGCTTTACGCTGGGCGGTTATTTCAAGTTCAAGGGTGCGAAATTCGGCGTGGGCTGGATTCGCCGCGACGACGAAGGCATTGCCACGCCCAAGAGCAATCTGTTTTGGGTGACCGGCACGGTGCCGATTACGCCGTTCCTGTACGTCGACGGCATGGTCGCGCATCTACAGTACGATCACTCCGAAAACAAGGCGCTGGTCTTCGTGCTGCGCGGCGAATATCTGCTTTCGAAAGCCACCTTCCTCTATGTGACCGCCGAGCATATTCACAATGACGGCAATCTCGCGCTCTCGGCCACGACCATTTCGCCCACGGCGACGCCGCCGGCCGGCGGCTCGCAACTCTCCGTGATTGCGGGTATCCGGCACACGTTCTAGGTGGGCTGCGTGGCGCAGCCCGGAGATTGCCGCGTCGCGTGATCTCCGGGCATTGAATCGCTCAAGTCAGCCGAGAAGTTTCGCCGCTTCACGCGCCGCCGACATATCGGCGACCTCCGCGAAAGCCTGTTTGCGATCGAGGCTGCCGAGACCGATATACATATCCTGCAGATAGCCGATATCGGCTTCGGTCAGCGCGAGATCTTTTGAATACGGACGCTGCGTTTCGTTGAAATGCCAGATCGCTTGCGCCGATTCCGCGTCGAAGCGTTTCTGCGCGTGTTTGCGCGCGGCGAAAAAGGCGTCGCGCGAATCCGGCGACATCAGGAATTCATAGAGCGCGCCATAGGCGGCCATGACGGCGACCATGTCGTCGTGCTTGTTGCGGATCGCGTCGTCCGAGGCGTAGGCGGTCTGGAAAATGCAGTGCGGCAGCGCCTGCCACATATTGCCGTCGTTAATCACCACGAGTCCATCCCGATCGTTCAAATGCGAAATGCTCGAACAACTCGCGTCGACTTCGCCTTTGACCACGGCCGCGTGACAATCGTCGTTGCTGCCTTTATCGACGAAACGAACCTGCGAATAGTCGATGCCGCGTGCCTTCAAAAGCTGCACCATCAGCGAATGGAGCAAGCCGCGCTCGGGCCCGACGGCGACCGTTTTGTGCTTCAGGTCCGCGAGCGTTGTTGCGCCGTCTGGCCGCGCGAATACCGTCAAGGCGCATCGCTTCATGCCTGCGCCGACGATCTTCACTCGCGCGCCTTGCGCAATGCGCGACAGCACGAGGTTGTAGCCCGACACCATGCAGACGTCGCCCGAGCCCGCCGCCATGGCGTCGAGCGGGCCATGAACGCCGGGAATCTCGACGATCTGCGCATTCACGCCGAAGCGTTTGAAATAACCGAGTTCGTCCATCAACGCATTGAGCGTCGCGTTCTCCAGCCCCGGATTGCTGACGATCCGGATCGGCGCGCTCGCGCCGCGTGCGAGGTAAGGCGCGGCCAGACCGCTCGCCGCCACGCTCGCGCCCAGCAGGCCCACACCGCGCAGAAAGCGCCGGCGGCTGAATGATGGTGTCATCGGATGTCTCCGCATGCCGGTGGGCCGGCGTATCGTGGTTGAGTCAGCGAATCGAATTCGCCAGGGATAACCCTTGCGCGCCGCCTGGCGTGTCGTGACGCGGCGAGGGCGCAAAGCCCCGCCGGGCGCGTGTTCAAGCGGCCTGCGAGCGGCAACGACGGGCAACGGGGACGGGGCCACGGCGCGCAGCGCGATCGTGCCAGCGAACTGTCCCCTGAGGCAATTGAGTAAAATGGCTCGAGACTTAACGAAGTTGTAAAACCGGCAGAGGTGGAGACTTGTCAGAGCTTGACTGGTACTTGCAGATCAACTTGAAGGCGCGGCATTTGCATCTTCTGGTGGCGATCGATACGTACCGAAACCTGACCCAGGTGGCCGACGTCACCCATGTCACGGTGCCCGCGGTGTCGAAGGCGCTGGCGGAACTCGAAAAGGGGATGGGACTGACGCTGTTTTCGCGCACCGCGCAAGGCCTCGTGCCCACGGCTTATGGCGAGTGCCTGATTCGCCACGCGCGCGACATGCTCACCATCCTGCATCAGGCGCGCGACGAATTGAAGGCCTTGAGTTCGGGCGCGGAAGGCAAGGTGCATATTGGCATGCTGCCGGCGTCGGCTTCGGTCTTGCTGCCGCAAGCGCTGAGCCTGCTGAAACAGCGCTCGCCGGGCACTAACGTGGTGGTGATCGAAGGCACGACCGGTTCGCTGCTGCCCGAGCTTTGGCAAGGCCGCCTCGATCTCGTGGTGGGCCGCCTGCCGCCGCCCGACACGCTCGGCAGTTTCGAAGAAAAAGAATTGCTCGAAGATCCGGTCACACTGGTGACGGGTCGGCATCATCCGCTCGCGCGTAAAAAGAATCTGAAATGGGCCGATCTGCATCCTTATCCGTGGATCTTGCCGCCGCCCGGTTCGATATTGCGCGACCCGCTCGAACGCGCGCTCGAAGTGAATGGCGTGCCGCTCTCGAATAATTACATCGAAACGCTCTCGATTCACGTCGTGCGTGCGCATTTGCAGGTGTCGGATTTCATCGCCGTGATGGCCGACACGCCGGCTAACGATCCCACTCAACCGCTCCATACGCTTCCGTTAAGCCTGCCGCGACTGCTGCGTCCCGCGGGCGTGCTGTGGAATCGCAATCGCGGCCTGACGCCCAGCGCGCAATTGATGGTGGCATGCCTGGAAGAAGCCGCGCAACGGCTCGCCGACAAAAGCCCGAATACGCGCGAAGCGGCGGCCTGACGCCCGTTTTTCGCGGGTTTTCCGCCGTTTTACCGCTTGTTTATCCTGCCGCCCGCCGTTCGAGCGGGCTCGCCTTTGCGCGTCCGCGCTCGTGTATCGATCCGCTTTGCGTGCCCTGTTGATTCCCGTTTTGCCTTAACCGTTTGCTCAAACCCGGGGCCGATTTTCTCAATTGACCCCTGTCCGTGGGCTGGCAGAATTTGAATGCGTTCACTAATTCGATGAACGCAGACAAAGCGATGCAGGCCGCTAACGGCGAATCGCGGACTATGAGCGGAGACAGGTACGAGCATGAAGTGGATGACCGCAATACGTGCGTGCGCGGCGCTTCTGGGCATTGCCGCGATGGCGATTACCGGACCCGCATTTGGCCAGTCGGTCGAAGACTTTTATCACGGCAAGATTCTGACGATCGTCGTCAGCGCCGACGCGGGCACGCCCACCGACATCATCGCTCGCCAGTTCGCGCGCTTCTTCGTCAATTACATTCCCGGCAAACCGCGCGCGGTGGTGATGAACGTCGTGGGCGCGGGCGGCATGGTGGCCGCCGCGTCGTTGCAAACCCGGCAGCCGGACGACGGCTCGGTGATCGGCTTCCTCCAGCGTAATAACCTCTATATTCCGCTGCTCGATCCGCGCCAGAACCGTTTCGATCCGCGCAAGGTGCGCTGGCTCGGCAGTTTGAACAAGGTCGAATACTGCATCGTCTCGATGTCGCGCTCGGGCGTGACGTCCATGAACGATCTCACGAAGAAGACGATGTATGTGGGCGCAACGGGTTTTGCGAACGAAGACCGCACGCTGCCCGCGCTGCTCGACGAATATCTCGGCGCGAAAATGCGCATCGTGCCCGGTTATACCGGACGCGGCGAGGTGTATCTCGCGATGCAGCGTGGTGAAGTGGACGGCTGGGCCTCGACGCTCGATGGCTTGCAGCAGGGCGAACCGGTGCGCCTGCTCGCGAACGGCAAGATGAAAGTGCTGCTGCATCTGGGCTGGACCAGTCCCGCGCCGTTTGGCGACGCGCCCAATCTGAGCAGCTATATCACCGATCCCAATGTGAAGGCGCTGTTCAATCTGTTCCTGATGCCGTTCGATGCGGGGCGCCCGATTGCCGTGCCGGAAGGCGTGCCGCAAGACCGTTTGAATGCGCTGCGCACGGCATTTGCCAAAACGATCGTCGACACCGATTTTATCGACGCGATGAAGAAATCGGGTTATCCGATCGATCCGATTAACGGCAATGCGGTCGAGCAGATCGTCAGCAAACTCTACGCCACACCCGCGCCGCAAATCGAGAGCGCCCGCAAGCTGATATTCAGCGCCCATTAATTACGGCACGGCCGCGCGCCTGTTACGCACCGCGCGTGGCCGTGACCCGAATTTGAATCGCGTACGTCATGAGCCTCCTCGGGGTGAATGACCGTCAATCACCGAGAGGTTCATCGCATGACACACGAAATCATCGACATTCATCCGCATATCATTTCGACCGATACGGTTCGTTATCCGATTGCGCCGCAAAGCGGTCATCGCTCGAAATGGTCGGCGACGCGTCCGGTCACGTTCGAGCAGATGATCGCCGAAATGGATGAAGCGGGCGTGGCCAAGGCCGCTATCGTGCATTCGTCGACCACGTACGGCCACAACAACGCCTATGTGGCCGACAGCGTGGCGCAAGACCCGAAGCGTTTTACCGGCGTGTATTCGTTCGATCTGCTCGCGCCGGATGCGCTCAAGACCTTCGATCATTGGCTCGCGAACGGCATGGGCGGCATTCGCCTGTTCACGGGCGGCGCGACGCATCAAAGCGACGGTAGCTGGCTCGTGAATCCGGCGACGTTTCCGATCTGGGAGCGCTGCGCGGAAATCGGCATGACGATGGTCGTGCAGACGACGCCCGAGGGTTTGTCGATGGTGGCGCAACTGGCGCAGCGCTTTCCGTCCGTGAAGATCGCGCTCGATCATTGCGGCCGTCCCGATCTCGAAGACGGTCCGCCGTATGCGCGTTGCACCGATCTGTTCGCGCTCGCGAAATACGACAACGTGTATTTGAAAATCACGCCGCGCACGTTCGATATCGCGCAGAATTCGCCGGGCGGCGCTGACGCGTTTTTCCCGCATCTGGTGAAGGTGTTTGGCGCGGACCATCTGGCGTTCGGCTCGAATTACCCCGCTTCGGCGGGTCCGCTGAAGACGCTGATCGAGCAGGGCAATGCGTGTTTCGCGGCGCTGAGCGACGAGGAGCGCGCGTGGGTCTGGGGCCGCACGGCGAAGGTGCTGTATCCGCAGCTGGCTGGCTGAATTCGTCGTGATCTCGACGGTCGAGGCGGCTATCCGCGCTTCGATTTGCTCGATCTTCACAGCGCGGCCTGGGCGTGAATCACGCGGGCCGTGCGGGCTCTTTCATCGGGATGACGCATGGAATTTTTCAACGACGCAACGTTAATGGCAGCAGGCCATGCGCTGTCGACGATACTGCAATTCAACCGACTGATCTTTCTCGTCTTTGGCGTGATGGTCGGCCTCGCGATTGGTTTGCTGCCCGGCATCGGCGGCTTGACGGGCTTTGCCTTGCTCGTGCCGTTCACGTACACGATGGACCCGTACGCCGCCTTCGCGATGCTGCTCGGTATGGCGTCGGTCATCACGACATCGGACGTGATTCCGGCCGTGCTGTTCGGCGTGCCGGGTCACGCGGCCTCGCAGGCGACGGTGCTCGACGGCCTGCCGATGACGAAACGCGGCGAAGCCTCGCGCGCGTTGAGTGCGTGCTATACGTCCTCGCTGCTTGGCGGTTTGATCGGCGCGCTCATGCTGGCGGTGTCGCTGCCGCTGGTGCGTCCGTTCGTGCTGTCGATCGGCACGCCGGAAATGTTGGGGCTGACGATCTTCGGCGTATCGATGGTCGCGGCGCTCTCGGGCAACGCGCCGTTGCGCGGCGTGGTGGCGGCATGCTTCGGCATTCTGGTCGGCATGATCGGCACGAATGTCGAAACGGGACAAATGCGCTGGACCGGCGGCATTCTGTATCTGCAAGATGGCATTCCGCTGGTGCCGATCATTCTCGGCATTTTCGCGCTGCCGGAATTGTGCGAACTCGCGATTCGACGCACGGCGATTGCGGAGAACGTGCAATTCAGCTCGCGCGAAGGCATGCGCCAGGGCGTGATCGACAGTCTGCGAAACTGGTTTCTGGTCCTGCGTTGCGGCGGTCTGGGCGCGCTACTCGGCGTGGTGCCGGGCATTACCGGCGCGGTGACGGACTGGATTGCGTACGGCCATGCGCTGCAGACTTCGAAGAACGCGAAGCTGACCTTCACCACCGGCGACGTGCGTGGCGTGATCGCCCCCGAAGCGGCCAATAACGCACGCGAAGGCGGCAGCCTCGTGCCGATGCTGTCGTTCGGCGTACCGGGCGGCGCGGCGCAGGCCATTCTGCTCGGCGCGATGATGGTGCACGGCTTCATTCCCGGCCCCGACATGCTGACCAAGCACCTCGACTTCACCTATTCGATGGTGTGGTCGATTGCGCTCGCGAATATCTTCGGCGCAGGGCTGTGCTTTTTGCTAAGCGGCCAGTTCGCACGCATTTCGACGCTGCGCTACACGCTGATTCTGCCCGTCATCATGCCGATCATTTACGTGGGCGCGTTTCAGGGCTCGCGTAGCTGGGGCGATCTCTTTGTGCTGCTGATCGCGGGTGTGATCGGCTGGACGATGAAGCGCTTGAAGTGGGCGCGTCCGCCGGTGATTCTCGGCCTTGTGCTGGGCGTGCTGATGGAGCGCTATATGACCATCTCCTTCGTGCGCTACGGCACTGACTGGGTGACGCGACCGGTCGTGATGGTGCTGCTCGCGCTGGCCGCGCTGGTGTTCTTCCGGCCGCTATTCAACGCGCTGCGCAGCGGCGAACTCGCACGCATGCGCCCGAGCGGAAAGATCGCATTCAAGCTCGAGGATCTCGCTTACGTGTTCTTTATCGGCATTGGCGCGTACATGCTGGTGACGTCGCAAAGCTGGCTGCTGATGGCGCGTATCGGCCCGACGGTGATCGCGAGCATTCTCGTGATCGCGGGATCGACGAGCCTGCTTTACAAGGTCTTTTTCGTGCCGGCGAAGACGGGCGCGGCAGGCGCGGGCGGCGGCATTCACATGGATGTCTCGGGCGATCACGGTGAAATATTGCCGAACAGTGTGACGCTGAGGCGCGCGGCGAAATTCTTCGGCTGGTTCGTGGCGTTTCTCGTCTGCATGTCGCTGATCGGCATGATTCCCACGGTGCCGATCGTGATCGTGGCGTATATGCGTCTCGAAGGACGCGAGTCGTGGAAGCTGAGTTTGATACTCGCAGCCTGCGTGACGGCGCTTATTTACGGCGTGTTCGATCAGATCATCCATATTCCCTGGCCGAGCAGCCTTTTCTGAATTCGCGCGCTCTTGGCAAGCGCGACGCATAGTGCAAGGACATACCATGACGAAAAACCGACTCGAATGCATCGACCCGGAGCAGGCGTCGGACGAGCAGAAGAAAGTGATTGCGCGTCTGGGCGAAGGGCGCGGACGCATTCCCACGCCGTTCAACATCTGGCTGCATAACCCGAATCTCGCGGCGGGCATGGAGATTATCGGCACGCACGTCGACCGCTCGCCGGTGTTGAGCGAAGCGGAAAGCGAAGTGGCCATTCTCGCGACGGCGGTCTTCTGGAATTCGCCTTATGTGATTGCGAATCATCGGCGGCATGCGTTGAAATCGGGCGTGCCGGAAGCGGTGGTCAATGCGATCGTGGAGAAACGCCGTCCGAAAGTCGGCGAAGACCGCTTTGGACTCGTCTGCGACGCGGTGAGTGACATTCTTGCAGGCGCACAGATCGACGACGCGCGTTTTGCGCGCTACGACTCAGTGCTGGGCCGTGCCGTGATCGCAGAGCTGCTGGTGACGGTGGGCTATTTCACGTCGATTTCTCTGGGCATGACGCTGCACGCGCTCGAACCCAAGGAATGATTGATACGAAGGCCTGTGCAGCGGCGTGCAGAGATGACTGCGCCGCTGCCTGTGCATATTGCCCGCAAGCGATGGTGAAACCGCGGAGGACCGCTACGTGTCCGCACTCGACTGGTACCTGCAGATCAACCTGAAGGCGCGGCATCTGCGCCTGCTGGTGACGATCGACACTTACCGCAATCTGACTCAGGTGGCTGACGTTACGCACGTGACGGTGCCGGCTGTGTCGAAGTCTCTGGCCGAACTCGAACGCGGCATAGGATTGACGCTCTTCTCGCGCACGGCGCAAGGGCTCGTGCCGACGCAATATGGCGATTGCCTGATTCGCCACGCGCGCGAAATGCTGACGATTCTGCATCAGGCGCGCGATGAATTGAAGGCGCTGAGTTCGGGAACCGAAGGGAAGATTCATATCGGCATGTTGCCGGCTTCGGCCTCGGTGTTATTGCCGCAGGCGCTCATTTTGTTGAAGCAGCGTTCGCCTGGCACGAATGTGATGGTGACGGAGGGCACGACGGCGTCGCTGCTGCCCGAGCTTTGGCAGGGACGGCTCGATCTGGTGGTGGGGCGTTTGCCGCCGCCGGATACGCTTGGCAGTTTCGAAGAGAAGGAACTGATCGAGGAGCCGGTTACGTTGATGACCGGGCGGCATCATCCGCTTGCACGGCGCAAGACGGTGACGTGGGCCGATTTGCGGCCGTTTCCGTGGATATTGCCGCCGCTTGGGTCGATATTGCGGGATCCTTTGGAGCGGGCGCTCGAAGCGCATGATGTGCCGTTGACCAATAACTACATCGAGACGCTTTCAGTGCATGTGGCGCGGGCGCATTTGCAGATTTCCGACTTTATCGCGGTGATGGCCGGGACGCCGGCTGGGGATTCGGCGCAGCCTTTGCATACGTTGCCGTTGAGTTTGCCCAGGTTGTTGCGGCCCGCCGGGGTGTTGTGGAATCGGAATCGGGGGCTTACGCCTAGTGCGATGTTGATGGTGGATTGTTTGGGGGAGGTGGCTGAGAGGCTTAAGGGGGAGGGGAGTCGGGGGCTTGTTCGGGCGCATGCTGGTGTCTGATTTTTGGGTTTGTTTTTTTTTGGTTGTTGAATCCTGTTTTCGTGGCGGTATGCAGGCGTTGCCCCTGTGCGGGGCGGCACCTACTTTTCTTTGCAGCGGCAAAGAAAAGTAGGCAAAAGAAAGCCGCTCAAACCGCCAGTGTGACGCCGTTCACCCCGCACCTTCGCAGGTAGTGGTTCCGGAGCATCCGGCACCTCGCACCACTTAACTCAGTGACAAAGCCGTCATTCATCCGGGGGCGCTTCGCGCCCCGTCGGGCATGGCAGCAAACCGGAGGTTTGCGAGTGCCCCGAAAAATCAATGAGTACCCTTGGTTTCCCATGCATACCCGGCCGTTGCGCGCTTTGCGCGCAACGGGATGTGAGAGAGCCTTGTCACTTCGTGTGAGGGCGCGGGGTGACGGATGCTCCTGCACCACTCCGAGGGAGGGCGAGTGAAACACGGCGAAGCATTAGCGGTGTGAGCGGCTTTCTTTTGCCTACTTTTCTTTGCCGCTGCAAAGAAAAGTAGGTGCCGCCCCGCACAGGGGCAACGCGAGCATACCGCCACGAAAACAGGATTCAACGCAAAGCGCAAAAACCCCACCAAGAGCCAGCCCCAAAAAAGCGCCCTATAACCAAACCCTCAACCCACCCAAAAAAACCCAAAAAAGCCCCCCCAAAAACACCAGCCCAGCTGGGCCTTTACCAAACAGTTAACCCCCCCGCAGGTTAATTCAATAGACGTAACCGCCGCATAGCAAGATGATTCCACCAACGCAGGATCGCGCAAAAAGGGCAAGCGAACCAAACCAGCACGCGCAGCCCGACACCTAACTCCAACGGAGACTCAATTGACCAAGAAAGTCCACCTGACGCTCGCCATCGCCGACCACCCGCACACGGCTGCAATCCGCGACGGCTCGATCCCCATCGAAGGCGTCGACGCTGAGTTCATCACCGTCCAGCCGCAGATCGGCGCTTTCCGCCGCATGGTCCGCGACGTGGAATTCGATGTCTGCGAACTGGCACCCACCACCTACATCATCGCGCGCGCCTATGGCGCTCCCTTCGTCGCGCTGCCGATCTTCGTGGTGCGCCGCTTCCATCACGAGGGCCTGCTGGTGCGCCCTGACGCGGGCATCAAGACGCCGAAGGATCTCGAAGGCAAGAAGGTCGGCGTGCGCGCCTACTCGGTGACGACGGGCGTGTGGACGCGCCAGGTGCTGATCGACGAATTCGGCCTCGACACCTCGAAGGTCACCTGGGTCGTCGACGACGAAGAACACGTCACGCAACTGAAGCTGCCCTCGAACGTCATCCACACGCCGGCCGGCACCTCGCTCGCCGAGATGATGGCCAAGGGCGAACTCGTCGCAGGCTTCCACGGCAACGCAGGCATCGGCCGCACCGGCGACCCGACGGGCGGCTGGAAGGAAGTCGAAGCCGATTACCCGGATCTGCTGCCGAACGCCACCGAACTCGAAGCCGAATACTACGCACGCACGGGCGTCTATCCGATGCACGGCACGATCGTCGTGAAGGATTCGGTGCTCGCCGAACATCCGTGGGTCGCCAAGTCGATCTACGACGCTTTCGACAAGGCGAAGAAGGACTGGCTCGCGAAGCTCGACGCGGGTGAACTGAACGACAAGAAGAACAAGAAGTATCTGGAACTGCGCAAGATCGTCGGTCACGACCCGCTGCCGTACGGCATCGAGGAAAACCGCAAGACCATCGAGGCGCTCGAAGCCACGGCGTTCAAGCAGGGCCTCACGCCGCGCCGCATGGCCATGGACGAGCTGTTCGTCGATCCGCGCGTGTAAGCCTCGCGCCTGATGCTAGCTGAGTACGCGCTCCACGCGCGTACGCCCCAGATTTCCGGACGGAACCCAACATGATCATCGATTGCCACGGTCACTTCACGACCGTTCCCGCTTCGTTCCGCGACTGGCGCGCGAAGCAGATCGCCGCCGCCAACGACCCGGCCAACGCGCCGCCGCTTTCGGGCGCGCACGTGAGCGACGACGAAATCCGCGAAGGCGTCGGCAACGGCCAGTTGCGCCTGCAAAAAGAGCGCGGCGGCGACCTCACGCTGTTCTCGCCGATCGCCGGCCTGATGAGCCATCACCTCGGCAACGAGCGCACCAGCCTCGAATGGGCCGAAGTGTCGAACAACCTCGTGCGCCGCGTCTGCGATATCTATCCGGA
>NZ_FNZM01000031.1 GCF_900109265.1 Paraburkholderia tropica | reverse complement strand
CGGGCGCGATTACAGGCCGCGGGACTTGAGAAGCGCATCGAGGCGCGGATACACACGGCGCGCGTTGCCTTCGAAAATCGCGTGACGGTCGGCATCGCTCAGCGCGTCGCAGGCGTCGACGTAGCGCTTGGTGTCGTCGAAATACTCGCCGGTATCCGGATCGCGGCCGCGCACGGCGCCGATCATTTCCGAACCGAACAGCACGTTGCTCGTCGGCACGACCTTGGTGAGCAATTCAACGCCCGGATGGTGATACACGCAGGTGTCGAAGAAGATGTTGTTCAGCAGACCTTCGAGCGGGCGATCCATCATTTCCAGCGACATGCCGCGATAACGACCCCAGTGATACGGCACCGCGCCGCCGCCGTGCGGAATCACGAGACGCAGCGTCGGGAAATCCTTGAATACGTTGCCTTGCAGCAGTTGCATGAAGACCGAGGTATCGGCGTTCAGATAATGCGCGCCGGTGCCGTGATGGCAGGCGTTGCACGACGCGGCCACGTGAATCATGGCGGGCACGTCGAGATCGCAGAGCGCTTCGTAAAGCGGATACCATTCGCGGTCCGTCATCGGCTTGCCGGTCCAGTAACCGCCGCTCGGATCCGGATTCAGATTGCAGCCGACAAAACCCATTTCCTCGACGCAGCGGCGCAGTTCGGCGACGGAGTTCTTCGGCGGCGCGAGCGGCGATTGCGGCAGCTGGCAGACCGGCACGAAGTTGTCCGGATAGATATCGCAGACGCGGCGCACGAGGTTGTTCGACACTTCGGCCCATTCGAGGCTGGTGCGCTCGTTGCCGAGGTGATGGCTCATCAGGCCGGCGATCGGCGAGAACAGCGTGAGGTCGCCGCCGCGCTCTTTTTGCAGGCGCAACTGGCCGTTGCCGACGCCTTCGCGGATTTCGTCGTCGCTCACGTGCGCGCCCGAAAGCGGCGGCGCGTTGGCCGGGTCGTTGGCGGCGGCGATCTGCTTCGCGCGCCAGTCGCGGAACGAAGCGGGAACGGTCGTGAAGTGACCGTGGCAATCGATGATCATGTTGGGTTCCGTCCGGAAATCAAACGCAGCGTTTCCGAGTATTGAATGAGTTCGAGTGTGAGTCAGCCAGTGGCTAAAGAAACCGCCGGCACCGCGCGCGCGCTCACCGCCCCCGCTTCCAGCTGTTCGGCAATCTCTTCGAGGCACGACAGCATGCGCCGCGCGCCGGGCGTCAAGCCGCGATTGCGATTCCACAGCACGCCGGCGGGCCGCAGCAGTCGCGGCAGCCGCAAGGGCAGCGTGTGAAACGGCTGGGCCGCGTCGCCGCCGGGCGTGCCCGCCATCACGGCGATGAAGTCGGAAATTTGCAGTTGCACGCGCGCGACATGCATCGAAAGCGTCTCGATGTAGTTGTTCGTCAGCGGCACGTCATGCGCTTCGAGCGCGCGTTCCAGCGGATCGCGCAATATCGAACCGGGCGGCGGCAAGATCCACGGAAAGGGGCGCAGATCCGACCAGTTCAACTGCTTTTTGCGCGCAAGCGGATGGTGGCGGCCGACCATCAGCGTCACGGGTTCCTCGAGCAGTTCCCGCTCTTCGAAACTGCCGAGCGTATCGGGCGGCGGCAAGCGGCCCACCACGAGATCGAGATGGCCTTGCCAGAGTTCGGGCAGCAGCGACGCCGTTGTGCCTTCGGTCACCATCACGTTGGTGCCCGGCGAACGCTGCTTGAGCAGGCTCAGCGCCTGAGGCAGCAACACCGAGGCCGAGGCCGGCAACATGCCGATATGGATCTTGCCTTCGGTGCCCGAGCTCAACGCCTTCAGTTCGTCGCGAGTCTGATTCAGATTGGTCAGCAGTTCGCGCGCGTGGCGGATCAGGCAATCGCCGTACTGGGTGGGCACGAGCGCGCGCGCCGTGCGCGTGAACAGCGTGAGGCCGAGCCCGCGTTCGAGTTCGGCAAGGGACTTGGAAATGGCCGGCACCGTCACGTTCGTGACGTCGGCGACCTGAGTCAGATTGCGATAAGTGTCGATCGCCACGAGCAGGCGCAGATGCCGCGCCTTCAGGTTGGTCTGCAGGTACGAGTCGAGAGCGGACACGTCATGGACCTCAGCAATGTCACCGGTGCGTTAAAACGAGGCCCGCGGCCTTCGGCGGCGCGATGCCTGTGAGTCGCTTCTTCATCATTCCCATTCCTCTCTTTATTGTCGATTTTCGTCGGCGCCGGACCGATCGCATTGCCGGCCATCGCCTCCCAGTCCCCTGGGTCGACGATGGCCGCGTTGAATCGCGGACCGATCAGAAGTGGATTTCCGCCACGAACATCGGGACCGAGGTCTGCGTCGTGCCCGGCTGTTCCGAAGAGCGCGTGCCGTACATGTTGTGCCAGTATTCGTAACCGAGACCCATGTAGGCCGTGCGCGGATGACCGACGAAGGAACCGACGTCCGCCAGCAGATAGGCGCGCGTCAGGAATTCCGTCGTGGTCTCCACGCCGAAGCCATCGCGGCCCTTCGGCCCGGTGACGCTGGCGAAACCCTTGAATACCAGCGGCACGGGACCGAGACGGAACGCGTAGAGCCACGAACTTTCGAGGTGAACCGCCGGGTTGAAATGCACCTCGACATTCGTGATGCCGTCGTGATTGCTCTCGGTGCGCACGCCGAGCGTGACGTTCCAGAAGCCATTCGGAATCGCGAAGTCGATGGTCGGCCCGACCACCACCATGCGAGCCCGTTCGGCGTAGGCGTCGTTCTTGGTGCCGAATTCATAGCCCACGGTCAGCCCGAAATCGCGCATGACGCCATACGAAAACGGCCGGCCGAAAATCTTGCTCGCGCTGAACGTGACGCGGCCGACGCTATAGACTTCCTGCGCGCCGCCCGAACCTGCCGTCGCATAACCGTAGGCATTGGTCGGTCCCGCTTCCGGGTTCGCCATGCTGGAGACGAGGTAGTCCACGTTGAACGCGTAGCTGCCGTACTTGAAGCCGCCCGTGGTCGTCAGATAGCCGATGTTCTGCGTGATCTTCGCCGGCGCGCCGGATGCCGTTCGCACGCCGGGATAGTAGAAGTTGGTGCCCACGCGATAGCCGATATACGTGTCGTTCCACGAGGTCGGCGGCGTGTAGAGGCTCGGCGGCGGCGAGAGCGGCGCAGTCACCGTGCTGGCCTGGGAGAGCGTCAGAGGCGCGGCGCTGGAGATCGAACCGCCTGCCTGGGCGACCTGGGTTGCGCTCGATGAATTCGATGTGCTCGATGCAGTCGATGCGCCTGCTGACGGATCTGCTGCATGAGCGGCCCCCGCACCAGCCAGCAAGCCGACGAAAGCCACACCCAACATCGGCATGCGGGTAGCGTTTGATTTTTTCATGTCTCCTTCCATATTTGTCGATATGCAAGACGCGGTCGATTTTCGACTCGATTTTTCGCACCGCCGGCCACGCGTTCCGTGAAGTTTCGTGAATCGCGTTAGTCAAAGCCGGGCTGCGGTGATAGGCAATTTAAGCGATAGCAGCGTGGTTGCCTTTACACAAAAGTGATTTTCGCTGGCACTTTTTAGCGATCTGATGGGGCATTCGGGTAAGTCTGGATTCGCGAAGGCACCCATATTTCAGGCTATTTCAAGGCATTTTTTCAATTAATCAGGAATCCGATGCTATTGCGTCGATAAGAACGCGATTAAAACAAAAAGGCACCGTGCCTGAACACGATGCCTTTGCGGATTAAAACTTCAGTGCGTTCTTATTGACGGGGAATATACAGCGGCATCGAGTCTTCCCACAGCGTGTCGGTAATCGCATGACGATCGCTGCCGTCCGCATTCATCACCCAGTTCTGGCCGTCGGGCTGGAACGTGTCGTCGTAGAGTGAGAGCTCGTCGCGGAAGCCATATTCACCCGAGCTGTACGCAATGCGGCCGTCCCACGTCCAGGTCGCGTGCGCCTGATTCGAACCCGGCGTCGTGACGCGCTGCACGTCGGAGCCATCCGGATGAATCGTGTACACGTCGTAGTGGAACTTGTTCGGATCGGTCGGATTGACTTCCTTGCGCGTGAACACGATCCGCTGGCCGTCCGGCGACCAGCCGGGCAGATTGTCCGGCTCGGTGGTCAGCACCGTGGTCTTGTGCGTCGCGAGGTCGAGGATCCGCAGACCCTTGTCCGTCTCGCTCCACACACGGTAGACGATGCGCGTGCCGTCCGGCGAATAGCTCGGGAAGCCCGCGTTCTCCTTGCCGTCGGTCAGCACTTCCGGCTTGCCGTTCATGCTGCCGTCGGCCTTGATGCGCATGATGCGGCCCGGCATGTGATCGCGCGTGAAGAACCAGCCGCCCACGCCGAACGCCACCCATTGCTTGTCCGGCGACCACGTCGGCTGGAACGCGCCCGCGAGACCCATCTGAATCAACTTCGGATCGAGACCGCTGGTGGCCGGGTCGTAGATATGGCGCGCGTCGCTGAAGTCGGCATTCGACACCACGATCGACGAACCGACCGCCTTCTCCGTGTACACGAGCGACTTGCCGTCACGCGAGAGTTGCGGGAAGACATCGACGAAACGGTAGTTCCATTGCGGATCGAAGCTGTAAAGCGGCGTGCCGTTCGGATGGAACGGTTTTGCATACACCACTTTCTCGTAGACGACCTTCTTGCCGTCGGCCGAGTAATGCGGCGAGCGAATGCCGCTGCCCGCCGTCACGCGCGACTGGCCGCTCGTCGTGTAGAGGCCTTCCTGCGGGCCGTTCTTGATGTGCCACGCGACGTCGTTCGCGCCCACGTACTGCGGGAACACCTTGAAGCCCGGCGAACTCGTCAGCTCCTTGCGCTCGCCCGTCGCCACGTCGACCTGCACGATCTGCGTCTCGACCTTGCCGATGGCTTCGGGACGGTGTGCGCCCCAGGTCGATTCGACCGGCGTTTCGTAGAACACGACGTGCTTGCTGTCCTGCGACCACGACGGCGAACCTTCGGTATAACCGGGGCGCGCGGAAATCTGCTTGAAGCCCGTACCATCCGGATGGATTTCGTAGATGCTGCCTTCCTGGGTGCGCTCCCAGCCGACCGGCAGGTTGTGCCCGCGCCATTCGCTGCCGATATCCGACGACAGCGCAATCCACTTGCCATCCGGCGACCACGACGGCCGGAAGAAGCTGTGCGGCTTGTCCGGATCGAACTTGATGTTGCCGGTCACGTTATGCAGCGCGCCGGTCTTGATGTTGAGCGTCCAGATATTCGTGGTGCCCCACGTATTCTTGCCGCGGCGCGAGGAAACGAACGCGATGACATTCGAATCGGTCGGATTGAAGACCGCGGCGTCGCTGATGCCGGTCCAGTCGGTCAGGCGCTGCAGGCCCGTGCCGTCCACCCGCACGCGGTACAGGCTCGCATGGCCGAGGCCGTCGCGCTCGGACGTAAAGACGACCCACTTGCCGTCCGCCGAGAATGCACCGTGATAGTCGAAACCATCGGACTGAATGAGCCGATGTTCGTCGCTGCCGTCGGCATTGGCGACGTAGAGTTCGGAGGTGGTGGGGCCGATCCGGTAAATCAACAGGTCGCCTTTGGTCGTCGTCGCGGGTTCCGCTGCGTGAGCGAGCGCGACGGCGGTGGCAAGAGAAAGGCAAGTCAGGATTTTCGTTTTCAACTGAAGCGAAGAACGCACAGTACTAGTCTCCATTTTTTATCAGCGTCACAGCAAAGCGCAAACCGCCAGGCTGATAGGAAGATAGGCCCGAGGCGCGGACTTGTCCCTATACAAATTGCAGATTCGCTGGCACTTTTTGGGAACGGGCGTTGCGCGGCGGGGCCTGCCGAATCGGCTGGAAAGTCCGCCGGTCGGGCGTTCCGGGGCGTGCAGGCGCATGCCCCGCGACGGTGCGGCGCGCGGGCAAGCCGCCGATGCTGGTACTTTGGTGCGGCCGGTGCGCCGCGCGCGCTTTCAGCAGGGCGAAGGCTGCGCCTGCGGGCTGAGCGCCCGGAGCACGTCGAGAACGATCCGGTCGAGCGGCGTATCCGGCCCGACGATCCGCGCCACGCCCGCCGCGAGCAGGGCCTCGCGATGCGCTTCGGGCACGATGCCGCCGAGCACGAGCGGCGCGTCGCAGCGATGCGCCCGCAACGCGTCGAGGAGTGTCGGCACCAGCGCGCCATGTGCGCCCGCCAGCGTCGATACGCCGACGATGTCGGGATCGCACGCGTGCGCCCACGCGGCCACCTCTTGCGGTGTCGTGAACAGCGGCCCGAGGCGCACATCGAAGCCCGCATCCGCGAGCCCGCCCGCCACCACGCGCACGCCGCGGTCGTGGCCGTCGAGGCCCAGCTTCGCAAGCGCCATGCGCGGCGCGCGCCCTTGCAACGCGGTCCACTGCGCCACGGCGTGGCGCGCCGCGTTCCACGCCGCATCGTCGCCGCGCGTCGCCGCGTAGATCTGCGCCTCGCTCGCGAGCGCCCGGTGCCAGCGCGGCCACACCCGCTCCAGCGCCGCCGTGCATTCGCCCACGCTCGCGCGAGCGCGCATGGCGTCGATCGTCAAGGCCAGCAGATTGCCCTCGCCCGTGCGCGCGCCATGCGTGAGCGCATCGAGCGCAGCGCGCACGCGGGCGGCATCGCGACTCGCACGTAACTGGCGCAGTCGTTCGATCTGCACGGCGCGCACTACGCGTGCGTCGACGTCGAGCCATTCGCTGTCCGTGGGCAGCGCCGCGCGATCGCGGTTCACGCCGACGATCACCTGCTCGCCCGAGTCGATGCGCGCCTGGGTTTGCGCCGCCGCGCGATGAAGTTGCGCCTGCACCCAACCCGACTCGATCGCGCCGATCACGCCGCCCTGCGCGTCGACGTCGGCGAGCCTCGCCTTCACGGCGTCGATCGTGCGCGCGGTCAGCGCTTCGACCATATACGCGCCGCCCAGCGGATCGGCCGTCTCGCACAAGCCCATTTCGTGCTGAAGCATCCGCTGGGTGTCGCGCGCCAGCGTCGCCGCGGCCTCGCCGGGCAGCGAGAGCGCTTCGTCCCAGGCGTTCGTATGCAGCGACTGCGTGCCGCCGAGCACGGCCGCCAGCGCTTCGATCGTCGTGCGCACGATGTTGTTGTGCGCATGCTGGGCGTGCAGGCTGGAGCCCGCCGTCTGGCAATGCATGCGCAACTGCGCCGCGCGTGCCGAACGCGCGCCCAGCGAACGCGCCAGCTCCGCCCACAACACGCGCGCCGCGCGCAGCTTCGCGATCTCGCCGAAGAAGTCCGGGCCCACGGCGAAAAAGAAACTCAATTGCGCGCAGACGCGATCGGCATCCGCGCCTGCATCGACGAGCCGCAGCACATATTCGCGCGCGTTCGCGAGCGTGAGCGCCAGCTCCAGCACGCCGTCCGCGCCCGCTTCCTGCAGGTGATAACCCGACACCGACATCGCGTTGAATTGCGGCAGATGCGCGAGCACGTGCTGCACCACATCCGTCGCGATGCGCATCGACGGTTGCGGCGCGAAGATCCACGTGTTGCGCGCCATGAACTCCTTGAGGATGTCGTTCTGGATCGTCCCGCGCAGGCGCTCAGCGGCGACGCCGGACTCCTCCGCCGCCACGATAAAGGCCGCGAGCACGGGCAACACCGCGCCGCTCATCGTCATCGAAACGGAGACTTCGTCGAGCGCGATGCCCTCGAACAAGCGCTTCATATCCTCGACCGAATCGATCGCGACGCCCGCCATGCCAACATCACCGCCGATTGATTCGTCATCCGAATCATGTCCGCGATGCGTCGGTAAATCGAACGCAACCGACAAGCCGCGCGCGCCGCTTTCTATCGCACGCCGATAGGCGAGATTCGTCGCGCTCGCGTCGGCGTAACCCGCGTATTGGCGGATGGTCCACGGCCGCTGCGCGTACATCGTCGCGTGGATGCCGCGCACGAACGGGAACTCGCCGGGGCGCGCATCGAGCCACGGCACATCGGGCAGATCGGCGCGCGTGTAGAGCGGCTTGCGCGGCACGGAAAAGGCGTCATTCATGCGGATTTGTCATGCGGAATCATTCGTGCGACCAGCGCTTGTGCGTCACGACGTCGGCGATTCGCATGCCGTCCGCCGCGCGGGAAATGGCGCACCAGTGCGAGAGCCCCGCGTGATCCGCGTGACGCGCGCCGAACGCGAGCACGAGCTTGTCGCCCACATTCGCGTTGCCGTAGAACGCCATCTCGCGCTCGACGAGCGATGGCGGCGCCGTGTGCTGCGTCGAGCGCCAATGCCACTCGGCGCGATCGACCATCGACTGGAAACTCGCGAAATACAGCAGATGCGCGCCGTTGAAATCGAGCGTCGGGCACGGCAGATAGTCGACCACGTGCTCGACCGCGTGCGCGTTCCGGTCAAGGCGTCCGTGCTGCGTCCATTCGCCTGCGCGAAGCCGCCTGCTTTGTTCGAGCATGGCTTGCGCGGCGGCGGGCGGCGGCGCGGTCGTGACCGGCAGGCGATCGAACGAAGCCTTGCAGACCGAGCGGTTGTCGCCGCTCGACGCGCGCCGCACGAAGGTCGATAGCATCTCGACCTTCGCAATTGCGCTCTCGGTCGTGAACACGCGAAACTCGCCGAAGTGACGCGCACCTGCAATGCGGCGCACGTCGGCCTCGATGGCGAAGCGCTGGTTCTCGCTCACGTCTTCCAGCCGCGCCTCGCGCACGCGTATCGCCGTGAACGCGGCGTAGGACTTGCGGCCCGCGTCGTCGTAGAAGTCGGGCGCGGCGAGGCGCACCTGATCCGCGAGACCGTTCCAGTGCAATTGCCCGCAGGTGCGCAACAGCCATTGCTCGGACAGCCCGGAAAAAGCCAGCTCGGGCATGCCCGCGAGATAGTGCGTGCGGCCTGGCGCGGGCGGCTTCGCGGGCGCAACGTCACGCCGCGCGCGCATCGGGCCTCGCCAGCTCGACAATACGATCGGCCAGAAACGCGGCGTCGCGCGCGATGCCGGAGAAGCGGCCCGAACCCCACGTATGTAGCCACGGCAGGCCCAGAAAATAGAGTCCTTCCTGCGCGGTGACGCCTCGCGCGTGGCCCGGATAGCCGCGCCCGTTGAAGATCGGCAGATCGACCCAGCTGAAGTCCGGACGAAAGCCGATGCACCAGACGATGCTGCCGATCCCGCTCGACGCAAGATCGAGCGTGCTGCGCTCCGCCTGCGGTTCCCACACGGCGCGATAGATCTCGCCCGGCGGCGCATCGATGCCCTTCTGCGCGATGAACTTGTCGATCGACGCGTTGATGCGGTTATAGGTTTCGTCGGCGCTATCGAGATTCGCGCGCAGATTCGGCCTGAAACGCAGCGCGCCATCGACGTAATCGTCGAGCGCGCCATAGAGCGCCATGCCCTCGCTCGCGAACTTGCGCAGGTCGATATCGCGGCCGCCGTCGCGGCCCGTCACATAGTGATTGGTGTTGTCGCGCACGCCTTCGCGCAACGGATGCGCTTCCACGGGCATGTCGTAATACTTCATGTCCGCGAGCCAGTCGACCACGTCGCGGCCGCGATAGAAACGCGCGCAACGCGGCGCTTCGCCGACCGCGAGCACGACCTTGCGACCGGCCAGATGCAGATCCTCCGCGATCTGCGCGCCCGACTGCCCCGAGCCGACCACGAGCACCGCGCCTTCGGGCAGCGCATCCGCATTGCGATATTCCGACGACTGGATCTGCACGACCGACGACGGCAGACGCTCGGCCATGCGCGGCACGATCGGCGTGTGATAACCGCCCGCGGCCACCACGACCTGATCGGCGCTCAGCGTGCCCGCGCTCGTCTGCACGACGAAGCCGCCCTGCGCGCGCCGCGTCACGCGCGTGACCGCCACGCCTTCGCGCACGGGCGCGTCGACGTGCTGCACGAAACCGTCGAGCCACGCGATGATCTCGTCCTTCTTCATGAAGCCATGCGGATCGTCGCCGCGATACGGATAATCGGGCAGCGCGCATTGCCAGTTCGGCGTGACGAGACAGAACGCGTCCCAGCGCTGTTCGCGCCACGTATGCGTAACCGTGTGTTTTTCGAGCACGACATGATCGATGCCGTACTGCTTGAGGCAATAGCTCATCGACAGACCGGCCTGACCGCCGCCCACCACGACGACGCTCACATGCTCGTCGCAAAGGGGCGTCGACGTCGGGGCGGACGTGGCCGCGTGCGTCTGGGTGGACATGCGTTTCTCCTTATGACGTTTCAATCGATCTGCACGACAGTGACGACCTGGGCGTCCTGTGTGCGAAAGGGTTCGGCGCGGCGTTCGAGCGCCGCCCATTGGTCCATCGCCGACGAGCACGCGTAACCGAACTTCGCGCGCACGCGTTCCGAGGCCGCCGCGAGTCCGTCGCGCGCCTGCGCGAGAAAGACGTCGAGCGGATAGTCGCCGGGGCGCAGATATTCGCGCACGACGGTCGACGGCGAATAGCAGCGCTCCTCTTCGCCGTCGGGCCAGCGCACGACGAAATGCGTAACGGGCATCGCGTTCTCCTGGGGTTCAACTTTCAAACGGTGGATTCAAAACGGTGGATTCAGACTGCCGGCGCGTCCCACGCGCGGGTCGCGCGCCGGTCGGCCGGAACGATGAAGGCGCGCTCGTCGAGACGCCATGCCGTGCGCGTCTCGCCGCGCCATTGCAGGTCGATCGTCGGTTCGGCGTGCACCTCGCCCATGCTCGCGCACGCGATGCCGCGCGCGTCGAAGCACGCGCGCACCGCGTCGACGTGATGCGGCGCGACGCTCAGTAGATAGCCGAAGCTCGGGAACACCTGCATCCAGCGCGACAGTGCGACGCCCGGCGGACGCGGCACGGCGTCGAGATCGATACGCACGCCCACCTGCGAGCACTCCGCGAGCATCATCGCGGTACCCGCGATGCCGGCCATGCTGATGTCCTTGGCTGCTTCGCACAGCCCGTTTTCGGCGAGTTGCGCGAGCACGGCGAGGTCGCCGCGAATGCGTTCGGCGGGCGCTTCCGTGGCCGCATTCCAGTACGGATACGGCTCCACGAACGCGCCGCGCAGATCGACCGCCATCATCAGCCGATCGCCCGCGCGCGCCGCGAAACTGGAGAGCAGCCGCTTCGCTTTGCCCAGAATCGCCACGGCAAGCTGCGTTCGTTCGCTGCGCGCGTTGCTGTGGCCGCCGACGATCGGCACGCCGAGCTGTCGCGCCGCCGCCGCCATGCCTTCGAGCACCGGCGTCGCGTTCGCCAGGCCGTCGCTCCAGATCACGTCGACGACCGCAAGCGGTCGGCCGCCCATCGCGCACACGTCGCTGACGTTGACCAGCACCGAGCAATAGCCCGCGAACCACGGCATCGCGTCGATCAGATCGCTCACCATGCCTTCCGCTGCGAACAGCAGATAGCCGTCGCCATCGGACAGCGCGGCGCAGTCGTCGCCCGCGCCGATGACGGCGGACGCGTCGGCGTCCGCGAACGCCGCGAGCACGGGCGCGATATCGGTCTTGTGCGCTACGCCTCGGCTTGCGCGCACGCTTGCCACGAGGTCGTCGAGCGTCGTTATATCGACGGTCGTGTCAACGGTTGCGTCATCGGCCATCACGCGGCCCTCCGCTGATCGACCACGAAGCCGAGATAAGGCGTCGCGCACGGGGGGTAGTGAGCAAGGTCGGCCTGCATCCGGTGATGCTCGAGTCCGAACAGCATCGTCACGTCGAGCGTGCGCCAATGCAGACGCTGAAACAGCGGCGCATTCTGCGCCTGCACGTGCGCAAGAAAGGTCTCGCAGCCGAGCGCATGCGCGCTGCTGACCGCGAGCCGGATCAGGGTCGCGCCGATGCGTCCGTGACGGCGGAAGGCTTCGCTCACGGCGAGGCGCGAGCCGAACCATGTCGTGCCGCAATCGACCGCGTCGCGCCGATGAATGCGCACGGTCCCCACCACGCGCGCGTCGCACACCGCGACGAGCAACTGCGCGTGGGCGTCGACGGCATCGAGATCGTCGTGCTCGAAAAGCCCTTGCTCGCGGCAGAACACCTCGCGCCGCAACGCATACGCGCCGTCGATCTCCCAGCGTTCGCGCGCCCAGCGGACCACGATTTCCGGGCTCGAATCGATTCCACGATAGACGCCGCTCATGCCGCCACCTTTTCGAACGACGACAACGACGAGCACGCGCCGCATTTGCCGCAACCGGCCTTGATCTCGTCGGCGCGCAAACCGGCTTCGCGCACCATCGCGCCGAGCGGCGCGAGAATCGCGCGCATGAAGTCGGGCGTGGGCGGCGCGTGATCTTCGAGCGGCGTGCCGGAAATCGGCACGAACGGCACCACGAACGGATACACGCCGAGCGCGACGAGGCGCTGCGCCGTGTCGAGAATCCGCTCCGGCGAATCGCCCAGACCGGCGAGAATATAGGTGCTCACCTGGCCGCGTCCGAACACCTTTACCGCCGCCTCGAACGCCGTCATATAGCGGCTCACGGGCACGGTCGCCTTGCCCGGCATGATGCGTTCGCGCAGCGCGTCGCCGAGCACTTCGAGATGCATGCCGAGCGTGTCGATACCGGCCTCGCGCATGCGCGCGAACCACGCGTCGTCGTCGGGCGGCTCGCACTGCGCCTGGATCGGCAGATCGACGGCGCGCCGGATCGCGCGCGCGCTGTCGCACAACACGGCCGCGCCCCGATCGGGCGTGGGCGGCGTGCCGGTCGTCAGCACCATGTGCTTGACCTTGTCGAGCAGCACGGCCGCGCGCGCGACTTCGGCCAGTTGCTCGGGCGTCTTGTGCGCGACCGTGCGGCCTGCCGCCAGCGACTGCCCGATCGCGCAGAATTTGCACGCCTTCTTGCGGCTTTCGTAGCGAATGCAGGTTTGCAGCACCGTGGTCGCGAGCACGTCGGTGCCATGCAGCGTGGCGATGTGCGAATACGGCACGCCGTCGAGCGTCTGCAGCTTGTAGAAGCGCGGCGTCTTCGCGAACGCGATCTGCGCGACCGGAATGGTGCCGCGCGCGAGCACGCTGACGCCGTTCGCATCGGGCGCCTCGGCCACGAACGCCGATTGATGCGCGCCGTGCGTATGCACCGGCACCATCAGCGTGACGCCGTCGATCACCACGGCCTTGTGATCGGACGGCCCCGCGCCGCCGCGACGCGAGAGCCCCGCCGCGTCCGGCGCGGCGAGCCGCAGTCCGCTCGACTGCAACTCAGTCAGCAGTTGCAGTTTCGACTCGGGCAGTATCGACTCGGGCCGTGTCGTTTCCGGCAGATTGACGCTGGCATTCATGCTGAGCACTCCAGGAAGGGGCGGCGCCCGCTTCGTCGAAAGAAACCACGGGCGCGGCGGGCCGCTCGTTGATCGCGAGACTGAGGAGTTCGGGGCGCGCGTAGTGGCCCACCGAATCCATCATGCGTTTGCGTTTGGTGATGAGCGCCATGTCGAGATCGGCGATCACCATGCCTTCGCCTTCGCGCAGCGGCGCGGCGAGATGCTGGCCCTCGGGCGAGACGATCGCCGCATTGCAGCCGCCGCGCAGCGCTTTTTGCAGTTTGGGATCGGGCGTGATCGATTCGATCTGCGCGTCGCTGAGCCAACCCGTTGCGTTGACAACGAAGCAGCCCGATTCGAGCGCGTGATGACGGATCGTCACCTCGATCTGTTCGGCGAAGATCGGACCGACCAGCGAGCCCGGAAACTGGCTGCAATGAATCTCTTCGTGCTGCGTCATGAGCGCGTAGCGCGCGAGCGGGTTGTAATGCTCCCAGCACGCGAGCGCGCCCACTCGACCGACCGCCGTCTGCGCGACCTTGAGACCGGCGGCGTCGCCCTGCCCCCAGATCATGCGTTCATGAAACGTCGGCGTAAGCTTGCGGCGCTTCACTTTGAGCTGGCCGTCCGCGTCGAAAATCAGTTGCGTGTTGTAGAGGCTGCCGTGATCGCGCTCGTTCACGCCGAGCACGATCACCATGCCGTGCTCGCGCGCGAGCGCGGCCACGGCGTCGGTCACGGGTCCGGGTATCGTCACCGCTTCTTCGTAAAGCCGCAGATGTTCGGCGCCCGATTGCACCGGCGGCAGCACGAACGAGAAGTACGGGTAGTACGGCAGAAAGGTTTCGGGAAACACCGCGAGCTGCACGCCCTGACGCGCGGCCTCGACGATGGCGTCGCACACGCGCGCGAGCGTGCCGGCGCCCGAGGTGAGATCCGGCGCGATCTGCACCGCGGCGGCGCGCACGATGCGCTTCGAAGATGGAGTCGACATGGCGATACCCGTGCGTGCTCAAACGGTCCAGGTATCGATCACGAGCGCGTTCGACTTGCGATGCAGCAGCTTCAGATCGAGCACGTCGAGCGGATTGATCGGGCGCACGCCTTCGATCAGCGCCTTCTCGGTCTGGCCGTAGAGCGCCTGCAAGGCGAAGCGGCAGGCGTAGACCTTGCCGCCTTCGGCCATGAATTTCATCAACTGGTTGTTGAAGTTCAGGTGGCCCGGAAACGCTTCGGCGCCGAGCGTCGGGAAGCCGCGCTGGACGCCGAGCATCACGCCGGGACCATAGAGCAGGATCGAGGTTTCGAAGCCCTTGCGTTGCAGACGCGTGGCTTGCAGCATGTTGACGAAGCCAATCGAGCCTTCGAAAGCAACGGTATGGAACGTGACGAGCGCTTTCTCGCCAGGCTCGGCTTTGACGTCCTCGAACACCTTCTCTTCGTAGTCGACGAGGAAGTCGCCGGTCTTGTGGGCAGGCGTGGTGATGGCGGGCATTGCGTGACTCCGTTCAATGATTGAGGACTGGTCCGACCGGTGGCCGGCGTCTCTCATTTCGCAACGGCTATGCCATCAAACGTCGTGTGCCATGCGATCAATTTCCAATCATTGCCGCCTGTCGCGAATGATCCAGGCGAATTTTTCTGCGCGCGCGGCTCGCGTGCACCGGCACGCCGTGGACGCGGCGATGCGCTTGATTTAAAGGCCGCCCGCGCATGGGGCAGAGAATCGTCGAATCGGTGCCTGCATGCATCAATTCGGATCATTCGATGCAATCACGCGCGATCAATTGATTTATTTTCCGGCGACGATCGTCACTAGAATGAAGAGGCTCATTCTTCACGCGATTGCTCGCGCACGTCCATGTCGAACGTTACCGCCCATTGGCTCAAACGGCTCGCCGAAAGCGACAAGCCGGTTTATCAGACGATTCCCGATCTCATCGAGGAAGACGTGGCGAGCGGACGCCTGCGTCCGCGCGATCGGCTGCCGGCGTTGCGCGATCTTTCGGATGCGCTGAAGATCAACTACACCACGCTCGCGCGCGGCTATGCCGAAGCGCGCAAGCGCGGCCTGATCGATTCGCGCGCGGGCAGCGGCTCGTATGTGCGCGGACGGCCGCCCGCCGTGCCGCTGCGCGCGGGCACGGCGCTCGAAATGACGATGAACATGCCGCCCGAGCCGCCGGAGATGACGGCGCTGCTCGCGGAATCGGCGGCGCAGATCATCGGCGCGGCGGACGCCTGGTCGATGCTGCGTTATCAGGATTTCGGCGGCACGCAATTCGAGCGCGGCGTGGCGAGTCAATGGCTGCGCCATACGGTGCCTTCGCATCGCGCCGACGCCGTGCTCGTCTGCCCCGGCATTCATAACGCGCTGGTGGCGTTGCTGTTGCGGCTCGTGAAGCCGGGCGAGACGATCTGCGTCGATTGCGTGGCGTATCCGGGCCTGAAGGTCATCGCCACGCAGCTCGGCATGACGCTCGCGCCGCTGCCGCGCGACGACGAAGGGCTCGACGCCAACGCCTTCGAAACGCTCTGCAAGACGCGCAAGCCCGGTGTGCTCTATTGCAATCCCACGCTGCAGAATCCCACCACGCGCACGCTCTCGCAGAACCGCCGCGAACATATCGCCGATATCGCCCTGCGCTACAACGTGCCGATCATCGAGGACGACGCTTACGGCATGCTCTGCGAAGCGCCGCCCGTCGCGCTCGCGACGCTCGCGCCCGAACTCACCTACTACGTGACCGGCATGTCGAAGTGTTTTGGCGCGGGGCTGCGCGTGGCGTACGTGGTCGCGCCCAGCTCACGCCATGCTGAACGGCTCTCGGGCGCGCTGCGCGCGACCACCGTGATGGCGAGCCCGTATATGTCGCATCTCGCTGCGCGCTGGATCGAAAACGGCATCGCGCAGCAAATGCTCGCGGCGATTCGCGACGAGTGCGCGGTGCGTCAGCATATTGCGGCGCAGGTGTTTGCTTCGCGCGAAATCGAAACCTCGAAGCAGTGTTTTCATCTCTGGCTCACGGTGCCGCGAGAAACGGGCTGGAGCGCCTCGGAACTCGCTTCGCATCTGCGCACCAAACAGATTGGCGTGGTGTCGGGCGCGGCCTTCAGCACCGACGGCAATCCGCCCAATGCCGTGCGGATCTGTCTCGGCGGTCCCGGCGATGCGCTCGCGATGGAAGAGTCGCTGCATCTCGTCGCCGATATGCTCGATCATCCCGATCATCTGCATTCGCCGATGCTGTGAGCGCATGAGCGGCGCGCGCCGCAAAGTCAAACGTCGTGCCGTTCGCGAGCGCCATCGTGAAACGGCGCATCCGCCGTGACGTCGCCCTGATAGAAGCCGCCGAATCGCATCAATTGCGCGCGCGCTTCCTCGCGCGACACGCCGTCTTGCAGCACCGCGCTCGAAAAGCCCGTGCGCGCGATCTGCAGCACCTGATCCGGCAACACGTCGCCGCATGCACGCAGATCGCCTTTGAATCCGAGGCGACGGCGAATCAGATACGCCTGGCTGAATGCGCGTCCATCGGTGAATTGCGGAAAATGCAATTCGACGCGCTGCGTGGCGAGAATCGCCTCGGCGTGCTCGAAGGGATCGGCGTCGTTCGGCAACGTCACGACCGCGTCGCGTGCTTGCGCATCATGTTCGGCGCGATGGAGCAGCGTGAGTTCGAGACGCGGCTTCATGCGAGGCTCCGTTGCTGTGCGCGCGCGGCATTGGCCGCCGTCTTGAACGGCTCCAGTCCGACGCGCCGCACGGTATCGACGAACTTCTCCGCGCCTGTGCCGTCTAGCGGCTGGCGCGTTTCGCGATAGACGCGCAGCATCGCCTCGATCGCATCCGGCACTTCGCTCGCGGAGAACGACGGCCCGATCACCTTGCCCGCCTGCGCGACGCCGCTCGCGAGCGTGCCGTCCGAGCCGCCGAGCGTGATCTGATACCACTCCGCGCCGTCCTTATCCACGCCGAGAATGCCGATGTGTCCGCTGTGATGATGGCCGCACGAGTTGATGCAGCCGCTGATATGCAGATCCACTTCGCCGATGTCTTCCAGTTCGTCGAGATCCTGATAGCGCTCCATGATGGCGTCCGCGATGGGCAGCGAGCGCGCATTCGCCAGCGCGCAAAAATCGCCGCCGGGGCACGCGATCATGTTGGTCAGCAGATCGATGTTCGCGCTCGCGAGACCGGCTTGCGACGCCGCTTCCCACAACGCCGCGAGGTCGTCTTCGTGGACCCACGGCAGCACGATATTCTGCGCATGCGTCACGCGCGCTTCGCCCGCGGAAAAGCGATCGACGAGATCGGCCACGCGTTCGAGCTGCTCGGCCGAGGCGTCGCCGGGCGCCTGATGCAAACGCTTGAACGACAGCGTGACAATGCGCAGCGACGGCGCCTTGTGGGCCGCGACGTTGCGTTCGAGCCAGCGCGCGTAGCGTGGCGTTGTCGCTGTGCTTGCTGTAGCCGTTGCAGTCGCGCGCGAAGGCTCGGCAGCATCGCGCGATGCCGTGCGCTGCGCGAGCGCCGCGGGCGGCTCGAAGCAGGCGCGCACGCGTTCGAGTTCGCTCAGCGGAATCGTGTGCGGGCCGCCGTCGCGCTCGACGATCTGCCGGAACTCTTCCTCGACTTCGTCGATATAGCGCTGCCCTTCGGCCTTCACGAGCATCTTGATGCGCGCCTTGTATTTGTTGTCGCGCCGCCCATACTGGTTGTAGACGCGCACGATCGCCTCGATGTAATTCATGATCTGTTGCCACGGCAAAAACGCGCGGATCACGGTGCCGATCATCGGCGTGCGTCCCATGCCGCCGCCCACGCGCACGCGAAAGCCCAGTTCGCCGGCCGCGTCGCGCACCAGTTCGAGGCCCACATCGTGCCAGGCCGTCGCTGCGCGATCGTCGTGCGCGCCGGTGATCGCGATCTTGAACTTGCGCGGCAAAAACGCGAACTCGGGATGCAGCGTCGTCCACTGACGCATGATCTCCGCGAACGGACGCGGGTCCGCGATTTCGTCGGGCGTCACGCCCGCGCGTTCATCGCAGGAAATGTTGCGAATGCAGTTGCCGCTCGTCTGAATGCCGTGCATATCGACGGTCGCGAGCAGATCCATGACGTCCGCCGCCTTCGAGAGCGGAATCCAGTTGAACTGCACGTTGGTGCGCGTCGTGAAATGCGCGCAATGCGTCGGCAGGCGCGTGGTGCCGAGTTGCCCTTGCGCCGCCATGGCGGACGCGTAGACGTCAGCCGGTGGATCGTCATACTCGCGCGCGATCCGTGCGAGCACACGCAGTTGCGCGCTCGACACTTCGCCATACGGCACCGCCACGCGCAACATCGGCGCATGGCGCTGCACGTACCAGCCGTTCTGCAAACGCAGCGGGCGGAACGCGTCTTCGCCGAGACGGCCGTCACTCCAGCGTTCCAGTTGATCTCTGAACTGCGCAGCCCGTTGCCGGAGAAAGGCACGGTCGAATTCTGTGTAGCGGTACATGTCGCGCGTCGAACCAAAATGAAGCGCAGAAGTTACGCCGATTCGCCGCGCCGCGACAGTAGCAGTTGACGACGAAATGAGCGCAGCAGATTCGGCTCGCCAGCACGCGCACATAACGTAGCGCCCACGAAAAATGCCCTCGGACATCGCTGTCCGAGGGCCGGCGTTCGCCGCGCTACAGGCAATACAGAGCCGCGAACACTGCGGGTTTGGGTGATGAACCGGGCACTCGCGCAGTAATCCCCGCCCCTTGCAGAACAACCTCAGTGCGTCGGGGCGCTGAACGGCATCATGCGCGCATTCGAGATCCACGCACAGAAGCAGTCGGCGATAAAATCGCCGTAGCAGATCGATCTCGCACGCCTTCGCTCACACCGACACCTATGACCCGCTACGAACGCCTCGCGCAAATCATGGCGACCGAAATTCGCTCAGGCAACGTAGCCGCCGGCTCGCGCATGCCGTCGCTGCGGCAGATCATCGCCCAGCACGGCGTGAGTCAATCGACCGCCGCGCGCGCGTATTACCTGCTCGAACAATGGGGACTCGTGCGCGCCGCCGAACGCTCGGGCTACTTTGTCGCGCCGCGCCCCGTGAACGGCAAGGCCACGCAGGCGGCCACGCCGGATGCAGATGAAGCCACCACGGTCGATATCAGCGAACTGGTGTTTTCCGTGCTCGATGCCGCGAAGCAGCCGGGCATCGTGCCGCTCGGTTCCGCGTTTCCCTCGCCGACGTTTTTCCCGCTGTCGCGTCTGGCCAAATCGCTCGGCCACGCGGCGCGCAGCGTGAGCCCGTGGAGCACGGTGGTCGATCTGCCGCCGGGCAACGAGAATCTGCGCCGCCAGATTGCGCTGCGCTACATGCGTATCGGCATTTCGCAGCCCGCCGACGAAATCGTCGTGACCAATGGCGCGCTCGAAGCGCTCAATCTCTGCCTGATGGCGGTGACGCAGCCCGGCGACGTCGTCGCGGTCGAATCGCCCGGTTTTTATGCGGCGCTTCAGGCGGTCGAGCGGCTTGGCTTGCGGGCGGTGGAGATTCCCGTCGATCCGCAAACGGGCCTCGATCTCGATGTGCTGGCGAACACGCTGCGCAAGCATCCGGTGCGCGCCTGCTGGTTCATGACCAACTTCCACAATCCGACCGGCGTCACGCTCAGCGATGCGAAGAAGAAGGCGCTGGTCGACCTGCTCGCGCAACACGACGTGCCGCTCATCGAAGACGACGTGTACGGCGAACTGCATTTTTCGCCGGACTATCCGAAGCCCGCGATGGCCTTCGACCGCCACGGCCTCGTGATGCATTGCAGTTCGTTTTCGAAGACGCTCGCGCCCGGCTATCGCGTCGGCTGGGTCAGCGCGGGCCGTTTCGCGGAACGCGTGCAAAGACTCAAATTGATGACCACGCTGTCCGCGAGCATTCCGGCGCAGGCCGGCATCGCCGACTATCTGGAACACGGCGCGTACGAGCGCCATCTGAAGAAAATGCGGCTCGCGCTGCGCGACCAGCGCGACGCGCTGTGCGCCGCGATCCGCCGCTGGCTGCCCGCGGGCACGCAATGGACGATTCCGGATGGCGGCTACTTTCTGTGGCTGCGATTCGACAAAGCGATCGACGCGATGGAGTTGCATCGGCGCGCGATCGGACGCGGCATCAGCGTGGCGCCCGGCCCGATTTTCTCGGCGACCTGCGCGTTCGAGCATTGCATCCGCCTGAACTACGGGCATCCGTGGTCGCCTCGCATCGACGCGGCGATCCGCACGCTGGGGGAAATACTCTCGGAGACGGTGAAGGGAGCTTGAGCGGTCGTCAGACCTTTGCGCGCGCTTCCGACGCTTCCGACGCGTCGATCGCCTTGCCCAGCGCGATCAGATAGCGCTTCGCCGCAGCGACATCGCCGCGCCAAAGCCATTTCAGGCAAGTGAGCAGTTCCCACGCGAGACCGCGATCGCCATAGCCATATGCCGACGACGCGTCCCCGACGCTCGCTGCCAGGCGGCTCACGCTGCGCGACTCCAGATAGCGATCGCGATTCACGATCTCCACGAACGGCTGTTCCAGTACGAGTTGCGTGGCCGGCGCGATGACGTGAAATTCAATCGACGTCATATCGTCGAAGATGAGCTTCTGGAACGGGCTCTCCGCATCGTGCGCGCCATCGAGCGTGAAAAGCGCCTGCGACGTCGCGACTTGCTGCCGGATCGCCTCGAACAGCACACGACCATCGCCTGGCGCGCAAAAGGCGACGAGGTCGAGGTCCGAGAGCCGGTCAGCGGATTGCTTCGCAAATGAACCGACCAGCACCGCGCCGAGGCATTGCGGCATCTCGCGAAGCGCGGCCGCCATCGGCACGAGCCGCTCGATCTGCGATGACGTCGAGGGATCGTTTTGCCACTTCCGGAGAAACGCTTCGAAGTCCATCGCAGGCTCCCTGGCCGTGACGCGTCACGTCACTGCGCGATATACACGGCCGTGCCCGCCTGCGCGATCGTCTCGCTCATCGCGTCGGGCAGCGGTTTATCGGTGAAAAGCGCGTGAATCTGGCTCAAATGTCCCTGGCGCACGAGCGCGGGGCGGCCGAACTTCGAATGATCGGTCACGAGATAAACCGTGCGCGCATGCTCGATGATCGCCTCGGCCACGCGCACTTCGCGCGTGTCGAAATCGCGCAGCGTGCCGTCGAGTTCGATCGCCGAGGTGCCGATGATCGCGTAATCCACCTTGAACTGGCGGATGAAATCGATCGTCAGTTCGCCCACGATGCCCTTGTCCCACGGCCGCACGATGCCGCCCGTGATGAGCACTTCGCATTCGGGGTAGCCGCTCATCATGCTCGCCACGTTCAGATTGTTCGTGATCACGCGCAGCCCGCGATGATGATTGAGCGCGCGCGCGACCTCCTCGGTCGTGGTGCCGAGGTTGATGAACAGCGAAGCCTGATCGGGAATGTGCGAAGCCGCGAGCGCCGCGATGCGCCGCTTCTCTTCGTGGAACATGTGCTGGCGCGCGCCGTACGAGACGTTTTCCGAACTCGTGGGCAGACTCGCGCCGCCGTGATAGCGGCGCAGCAGATTCATGTCGGCGAGCCAGTTGACGTCGCGGCGAATGGTCTGCGGCGTGACGTCGAAATGCGCGGCGAGATCGTCGACGGTCACGAAGCCGTCACGCTGCACCCATTCGAGCAGCTCCTGCTGGCGCGCGTTGAGGGTGAGGCGGGGGTCTCGTGTCATGGTCTCGGAACGGGCGGGTGAGCAACGCCCCTATTGTAAGGGGTGACGCGGCCGGCGTTGCGCGGCTTAGCAGTTCTCGCGCGAAGCAACTGACGAATCGGACTTTGGCACGCACACAGCCGCCGATAAGATCGCCGCTCCAACTTACAAAAAGTACTACAACAACGATGAGATACCCGGCCGCCCTTCGCGCATCCGCGCGTGCGTCACGTCGCGCACGCGCCACGCAATCCTCCGATACCGTCACCATTCGATCAGCACACGCAGCGGCAACGAACGCCTCGCTGCGTCTGCGCGTCGCCGCGGCCTCCATCGCGGGCGCGCTCGCACTCGGCGCATGCGGCGGCTCGGATACGGTCACGACGCAGGCGAGCGCGTCGGCGTCGTCGCACAAACAGCCCAATATTCTCTACATCATGGCCGACGACCTCGGCTACTCGGACATCCACGCGTTCGGCGGCGAAATCAGCACGCCCAACCTCGACGCGCTGGTCGCCTCGGGGCGCATTCTCACGAACCATCACGCGGGCACGGTCTGCGCGATCACGCGTTCGATGCTGATTTCAGGCACCGATCATCACCTCGTCGGCGAAGGCACGATGGGCGTGCCCACCGACGAGCGCAAGGGTCTGCCCGGCTACGAAGGCTATCTGAACGATCGCGCGCTGTCGGTCGCGCAACTGCTCAAGGACGCGGGCTATCACACCTACATGGCGGGCAAGTGGCACCTCGGCTCGGGCATCGTCGGCAGCGCCTCGGGCAGCGGCCAGACGCCCGATCAATGGGGCTTCGAACACAGCTACGCGCTGCTCGGCGGCGCGGCCACGAATCACTTCGCGCACGAACTCGCGGGCTCGCAGAACTACACGGAAGACGGCGTGTACGTGCAGCCGGGGCAACCGGGCCAGCCCGGCGGCACGGGCGGCAATCCGGCCGTGTTCTATTCGACCAACTTCTATACGCAGAAGCTGATCTCCTACATCGACTCGCACAAGGGCGACGGCAAGCCCTTCTTTGCCTACGCCGCCTTCACGTCGCCGCACTGGCCGCTGCAGGTGCCGGACCCGTGGCTGCACAAATATGCGGGCGTGTACGACGCGGGCTACGACGCCATCCGCAACGCGCGCATCGCGCGGCAGAAAGCGCTCGGCCTGATTCCCGCCGACTTCCAGCCCAATCCGGGCCTGCCCGAAACGCTCACGCGCTCGGCCGCCACGGCCAACAACGGCACGGCGAGTGCGAAGTACATCAGCGCGGTGCATCCGGCGTCCGCAGGTTACGTCGATTACGGTCAGGGCAACGTCGACAAGGCGTGGTCGAGCCTGTCCGCCGACGAGCGCAAGTCGCAGGCGCGCTACATGGAGATCTACGCAGGCATGGTCGAGAATCTCGACTACAACATCGGACTCCTGATTCAGCATCTGAAGGATATCGGCGAGTACGACAACACCTTCATCATGTTCCAGTCCGATAACGGCGCCGAAGGCTGGCCGATCGACTCGGGCGCGGACCCCACCGCCACCGACACGGCCAACGCGCAGGAGCCCACCTACTCCGCGCTCGGCACCGACAACGGCAAGCAGAGCGCGCAGCGTCTGCAATACGGCCTGCGCTGGGCCGAAGTCAGCGCCGCGCCGTTCCGCTACACCAAGGGCTATTCGGCGGAAGGCGGCGTGTCCGTGCCGACCATCGCGCATCTGCCGGGACAGACCACGCAGGCGGCGACGCTGCGCGTCTTCACGCACGTCACCGACGACACCGCGACCTTCCTCGACGTCGCCGGCGTCACGCCGCCGAGCACGCCCGCGCCCGCACTCGTGAGCGCGCTCACGGGCGTCGACCAGAACAAGGGCAAGGTGGTCTATAACAACCGCTATGTCTATCCGGTCACGGGCAAGTCGCTGCTGCCGCTGCTCGACGGCACGAGCACGGGCGAAGTGCACACGGCCGCATTCGGCGACGAAGCCTATGGCCGCGCCTATCTGCGCAGCGCCGACGGCCGCTGGAAAGCGCTCTGGACCGAGCCGCCGCTCGGCCCCGTGGACGGCCACTGGCAACTCTACGATCTCGCCAGCGACCGCGGCGAAGTCAACGACGTATCCACGCAGAATCCCACCGTCATCCAGCAGTTGATCCAGCAATGGAACGACTACATGACGAACGTGGGCGGCGTCGAACCGCTTCAGCCGCACGGCTATTACTGAGGAAGCGGCGATGCGTTTCTGGCTCACCGGCGCGGCGGGCGGCGCCGCGATCTTCGCGGCGGCGTTCGCCTGGTCGTATGCGTCCCAGGCAAGCGCGGGCGGCTTCGATGCGCTCAACACCGGGCGACCGCTCGCGGCGCTCGGCAGCGAACGTCAGTGCGAGCGCTACGGCGGCCTGCCCGCGCGCTGGCGCGACGATCCGAAGGCGGGCATGGTGCATCTGCACGGCGGCGCGTTCGTGTTCGGCAGCACGCGCGGCTATCCCGACGAGCGTCCGGCCGGCGACGGCAACGCGCGCGTGAGCGGCTTCTGGATCGATCAGCACGACGTCACGATCGCGCAGTTCGCGGCCTTCGTCGCGGCCACGGGTTACGTCACGGAAGCCGAAAAACAGGGCGGCGCGGCGGTCTTTCACGTGCCCACGCGCGAGGAGATGAACGCGCGCGATCTGGCGTGGTGGTCGTGGGTGAACGGCGCGACGTGGCGGCATCCGCAAGGGCCGGGCAGCAATGTCGACGGCAAGGGCAACCTGCCCGTCACGCTCGTCACGCTGCACGACGCGCTCGCCTACGCGCACTGGCTCGGCCGCGATCTGCCGACCGAAGCCGAATGGGAATACGCGGGCAAGGCGGGCCATCAGGACGCGAGTCTCGACGCCGCGCCCGCCGACGCAAACGGCAAGCCCGCCGCGAACTACTGGCAGGGCGTGTTCCCGGTGCTGAACACGGCCGAGGACGGCCACGCGGGCCTCGCGCCCGTGGGCTGCTACGCGGCCAACGATTTCCGCCTTTACGACATGATCGGCAACGCGTGGGAGTGGACCCGGGACGCCTACAGCGGCCCGCATCAGTCGCACACCAACGGCGACACCTTCGCGGTCGCGCCCGCCGGCCGCCGCCACGACACGGCGATGGTCATCAAGGGCGGCTCATATCTGTGCTCGCGCGATTACTGCGTGCGCTATCGCGCGTCGTCGCGCGAGCAGCAGGAAGCGGATCTCGCGGCATCGCATATCGGCTTTCGCACCGTGCTGAGGGATCCGGCATGAGGCGCGCGATGGGGGTATCGACGATGATGCCGGCGGTGGTGCTGTGCGTGGCAGGCGCGCTCGCGCACGCGGCGGAACCGGCGCAAGCGACGCAACCAACGTCATCGCCCGCGTCCGCCGCAATCCGCGTGGGCGTCACGCCCGGCACGCGCGCGCAGATCATGGACGAGGTCAAGCGCGTGGCCGCCGCGCGCGGTCTGCCGCTCGACGTCGTCGTGTTCGACGACCCCGCGCGCATCGACACGGCGCTCGCCGCGCACCGCATCGACGCCGCCAGCTTCGAGGACGCATCGAGCCTCGATGCGACGCGCGCGGCGCACGGTTACGCGCTCGCGAGCGTCGCGCCGACCGTCACCTTGCCGATGGCGCTTTACTCGCGGCGTCTGCGCAATCTGAGCCAGTTGCGGCCCGGTGCGACCGTGGCGATTCCCGCCGACGCGCGCGGCGCCGCGCGCGCGCTCGTGCTGCTGCAGAACGACACGCTCGTGACGTTCCGCGACAGCGCGGGCCTGCACGCGAGCACGCGCGATATCACCGGCAACCGGCTCAAGCTGAAGCTCGTCGCGGTGCCGCGCGCGCAGTTGTACACGGCGCTCGATCACGCCGATCTCGTCGCGATGCCGAACGAGGACGCGGCGCGCGCGGGCCTGCAACCGGCGCGCGACAGCGTGAGCTACGAAGACGCGCGCTCGCCCTACGCCGACGTGCTGACGGTCCGCGAGTCCGACCGCGCGCAACCGTGGGTGCGCACGCTGATCGCCGCGTATCACTCCGACGACATCGCGCATTTCCTGCTCACACGCTACGCGGATTCGGTGCGGCGGCCGTGGTGATCGACACCGGCTCGCTCGCCTGCACCGCCTGCGGCCAATGCTGCAACAGCCCGCCCGCGCTCTCGCTGCGCGAGTGGTTCGCGCAGCGCGCGGTGTTCGTCGGCAGCATTGCGATCGAGCGCGTGCCGCGCCGTCGCGCGGGCGAGCGTCTGCACGCTGAAACCGACGCACGACTTCTCGACGATGACGACGTCGCGGACCACGACGCGCTCGCCAACGCGCTGTTTCATCGCGCGCCCGACGGCGGCTGGCTCGCGGTGACGCTGCAAGGCTACGACTATCCGTCGACGGCGCGCTGTCCGGCGCTCGCGGCCGATGGCGGCTGCACGCTGCACGACGCGGGCAAACCCGCGCGCTGCGCCGCCGTGCCGCTCGATCCGCTCGTGCCGGACCGCTGGCAGCCGCTCGTGCTCGCCGCGCGGCGCGCGAGCACGCAGGCGCCGCATTGGCGCGGCGCGGACTGCATCCGCGACGGGCTCGAAGCGGGCGCGACGCCGCTGATCGAAGCGGGCCGCGTGATCGACACACAGGCGCTCGCGCGCGAGCGCGACGCGCTGGTGTTCGAACGCGCGCTCTGGCGCGATGCGGTAGCGGCATCGCTCGTCGGGACGGCGTCGGCGCGCGCCTCGCTCAACGCGCTGCGTCCGGGCGCGCGGCTCACGATTGCGCCCGTTCCCGCGCTGCTCGCCGTCGCGCGGATTTCCGCGGCGTGCCGCGCCGCCGCCATCGACGTGATCGACCGCCAGCGCGCGCTGATCGACACCACGGTCGCCGCCGCGCTCGCGCGCCGCCGCCTCGACGAACGCGCCATCACGCAGGAATTGCGCGGCTTCGCGCTGGTTCTCTCGCGCGCACGCGATGAACTCGCGAACGCCTTCGTGCAACCGTCCGCCCCCTTCGCGCACGACGCCGAACGCTGGCTCGGTCTGCGCTGATCGCGCCACATCGCGCACACTCGCGCACACTGCCCCCGCCGATCCCACCCCAAATCGCGCCGCCGGGTTGTCCGTCGAGCCGCCCTCCGAGTCACTCGTCGAAAGGGTAAATACCGAGAAAATCCGTCGGCGCCGGAAAGCAATCAGAAGGGCTTGCTTTTTTATACTTGCACCCATTCGATCACAGTACCGCCACGAGGAGACACCCCCGCATGCTTTTCCGCGCCCAGCAACTCGGCCGCGCGCTGATGCTCTGCATCGCGCTGGGCGCCGCCGCGCAAGCGCGCGCGGAGCCGATCCGGCTGATGATGGGCGGCATGTCGAAGATCGTCTATCTGCCGGCCGTGCTGGCCGCGCAGCTCGGTTATTTCCGCGACGCCGGGATCGACGTCCAGGTCGTCTCGCTGCCCGCGGGCATCGACACCTCTACCGAACTGATCGCGGGCGCCATCGAAGGCGCCGTCGGTTTCTACGATCACACCATCGATCTGCAAAGCCGCGGCGAGGATGTGCTCTCGGTCGTGGTGTTCCAGCGCGCGGCGGGCCTCGCGGAACTGGCGTCCACGCGCTCCGCCGCCGGCCGCGCGATGCAGTCGATGGCCGACGCGCGCGGCAAGCGCTTCGGCGTGACCGGCTTCGGTTCGTCCACCTGGGTGATCACGCGCTATCTCGCCACCCGCGCGGGCGTGGCGCCGGGCGACTACACCGTCGTGCCGCTCGCGACCGACACGCGCTTCGCCGACGCCATCGAGCACGGCAGCATCGACGCGGGCATGGTCGAGGAACCCACGGCCACGCGTCTGCTGACGAGCGGCGCGGCGCGCGTGCTGGCCGACATGCGCAGCGTCGAGGGCACGCAGCACTGGCTCGGCGGCCCGTATGCGGGCGCGTGCCTCTATCTGCGCCGCAGCTGGGTGCGCGAGCATCGCCGCGAAACACAACAGATGGTGCAGGCGCTGGTGCGCGCGCTGCGCTACATCGGCTCGCATCCGGCCGCCGACATCGTCGCGCTGCTGCCGCCCGGCGTGACCGGCAGCGACCGCGCGGCCTACACGCGCGCGCTCGCCGACGCGCAGCCCGCGTTCTCGCCCGACGGCACGATGCCGCCCGGCGCGCCGCAAACCGTGCTGAACGTGCTGATGACGGCCGGTTCGCGCGTGAGCGCGAAGCACGTCGACCTGTCGCAGACGTGGACCGACGAATTCGTGACCGGCGTGCAGCCTGGCGTGCAGAGCGCACCGACGCCGACGCCGACGCCGACGCAGCAAACCACGCAGTAGAGACAGCAAAAGAATCACGCTAAAACGCACATAAAAAAGACCACCCCGGCAGACGGGACCCACCCGCCGCCCCCACCGACCGAACACGGCAGATCAACGCAACCGGCCCGCAAGACGGGCCGACACACCGGGCAACACCGGGACGCATCCCGCACCGGCGAGGCAGCCACGACGCATGCCGCGCCGCCCACGGACGCGTCCTTCAACCAAAGGTATTCGACATGACACCAGCCAGCAGCAGCGCCGCTCCGGCCCGCCCGACCTCCGGCACGGCCGCCCTCGCGCCCGAATCGAAAGCCCGCACCGTGTTCCGCGCGGTCAGCGGCAACTTCCTGGAAATGTACGACTTCATGGTCTACGGCTATTACGCAGCCGCGATCGCGTCGACGTTCTTCCCGGCCGACAGCGAATTCGCCTCGCTGATGCTCGCGCTGTCCGTGTTCGGCGCGGGCTTCCTGATGCGTCCGCTCGGCGCGATCGTGCTCGGCGCGTACATGGACCGTCACGGCCGCCGCAAGGGCCTGATCCTTTCGCTGTCGCTGATGGCCGTCGGCACGCTGTGCGTCGCCGTGGTGCCGGGCTACGCCACCATCGGCATCGCCGCGCCGGCCATCGTGCTGATGGGCCGTCTGCTACAAGGCTTCTCGGCGGGCGCGGAACTCGGCGGCGTGTCGGTCTATCTCGCCGAAATCGCCACCAAGGGCAACCGCGGCTTCTATTGCTCGTGGCAGTCGGGCAGCCAGCAGGTCGCCGTGGTGTTCGCCGCCGCGCTCGGCGTGGCGCTGCACGCACTCGTGCCCGCGCCGGAAATGCATAGCTGGGGCTGGCGCGTGCCGTTCGTGGTCGGCTGCATGATCGTGCCGTTCCTGTTCTACATCCGCCGCACGCTGCGCGAAACCGAAGAATTCGAAGCGCGCCGCCATCATCCGGGCATCGGCGAGATCGCGCGCGCCATCGCGAGCAACTACGGCATCGTGCTCGCGGGCATGGGTCTCGTCATCATGACGACGACCTCGTTCTACCTGATCACCGCCTACACGCCGACCTTCGGCAAGGTCGAGCTGAATCTCTCGTCGCTCGACGCGCTGCTCGTCACGGTCTGCGTGGGCGTGTCGAACTTCATCTGGCTGCCGATCGCGGGCGCCGTCTCGGACCGCGTCGGCCGCGCGCCGGTGCTGATCGCCTGCACGGCGCTCGCCATCCTCACCTGCTATCCGGCGATGCAGTGGCTCGTTGCCGCGCCCTCGTTCGGCGCGCTGCTCGCGGTCGAACTGTGGCTCTCGACGCTCTACGCGTGGTACAACGGTGCGATGGTCGTCGCGCTGACCGAACTGATGCCCGCGCACGTGCGCACCACGGGCTTCTCGATGGCGTACAGCCTCGCCACGCTCATCGGCGGCTTCACGCCGGCGATCTCCACGTGGCTGATCCACCTCACCGGCGACAAGGCCGCGCCGGGCGCATGGATGAGCGTCGCCGCGGTGTGCGGCCTCGTCGCCACGCTGTTCCTGTATCGTTCGAAGGCCACGCGCGAACAGTACAAGACCGCGTAACCCGCAACGGAAGGACCGAAGGACCGCCTGGGCATGAGACTTTTGCTCGTCGAAGACAACGAACAACTCGCGCATTGGCTCACGCGCACGCTGACCGATGACGGTTTCATGCTCGACCACGTCGGCGACGGCGAGGCGGCCGAGGACGCGCTGCGCGCGTCGTCGTACGACGTGGTGCTGCTCGATCTGAATCTGCCGCGCATGTCGGGCAAGGCGCTGCTGCGCCGCATGCGCTCGCGCGGCGACGCCACGCCCGTGCTGATCCTCACGGCCACCGGCGCTATCGACGAAAAAGTCGTCTGTCTGGGCGCCGGCGCCGACGACTACATCGTCAAACCCTTCGACGCGCGCGAGCTGGTGGCGCGCGTCAAGGTGCTGGCGCGCCGCCAGGCGCCCTCGCGCTCGAACCGCATCCGCTGCGGCGACCTGCTCTACGACATGGACAGCCGCCGCTTCTACGTGGATGAAGACGCGCTCACGCTCACGCCGCGCGAACACGCGGTGCTCGAAACGCTGATCCTGCGCGCGAAGAAGACCGTCTCCAAGGCCACGCTCGCCGAATCGGTCAGCGACGCCGACGCGCCCACCAGCGAGGACGCGATCGAAATCTACGTGTCGCGTCTGCGCAAGAAACTCGAAAAAAGCAGCGCCACCATCATCACGCTGCGCGGCCTCGGCTATCTGCTCGAAGACGCCGAAGCCGACGAATAACGCGCACGATGCACGCGCACGATGCCCTCCGCGGATGAAACCCACCAATAGCCTGCGCGTTCGCCTGCTGCTCTGGCTCGTGCTGCCGATGACGGTGTTCATCGCGGCGGCGGGCGTGATCACGCACGGCAACGCGTGGCGCACCGCGAATCTCCTGCAGGACGACGCGCTGCTCTCGGCGGCGCGCGTGATGGCGGGCGACATCGGCTGGGAAGGCAACACGCTGTCCGCGCCGATTTCGCCGAGCGCGATCGAAATCCTGCGCACCGCGAGCCGCGATCAGGTGTTCTTCCGCGTGCAGGAAATCGGCGGGCCGATCATCGCGGGCACGTCCGATTTTCCGCAGCGCGTGCCCGATGTCTCGCCGCAGTGGTACGACGCGAAAGTGGACGGCGTGCCGATCCGCGCGGTCTCGCTGATCCGGCCGATGTACGACGCGGGCGTGACGCGCCGCGTGGTGATTTCGGCGGGCCGCACGCTCAACGAACGCGACGCGCTGGCGCTCGCGCTCTGGCGTCCGCAGATGTTCTATTTCGCGGCTATCGTCGCGGCGGCGATCGTGCTCGTGAGCGTCGCGCTCACGCTCGAACTGCGTCCGCTCACGCGGCTCGCGCGCGGGCTGCCCGAGCGCGTGCGCACGTCGTCGGTGCGCATCGACACCGAGCCGCTGCGCACCGAACTGCGCCCGATCGTGAGCGCGTTCAACGAATGTCTCGACATCATCGAGCGCAAGACGGCCATGCAGCGACGCTTTATCGCCGATGCCGCGCATCAGTTGCGCACGCCGCTCACGCTGCTCGGCACGCAGTTGCAGTACGCGCGCCGCCAGCAGGACCCCGAGCGCCTGCACGAAACGCTCACGGCGATGCATCAGAGCAATCGCTCGCTGGTCGGTCTGACGAACCAGTTGCTCACGCTCGCGCAGGCCGAAGCGGCCGATTACACCCAGTTCGAGGGCGTGCGCGTGGACATGCGCGCGGTGGCCACGGGCGTGATCGAACAGCTCGCGCTGCTCGCGCAGCGGCGGCGCGTCGAACTCGTCGCCACGCTCGCCGAGCAGGCCGTGGTGATGGGCAACGAGCAGTTGCTCACGGTGCTCGTGTTCAATCTCGTCGATAACGCCATCCGCTATTCGCCCGAAGGCGGCACGGTGGCGGTGACGCTGGTGGGCGCGTCGGCGTCGGTGACGCTGTCGGTCGCCGACGAAGGCGCGGGCATTCCCGACGCGTTGCGCGACAAGGTGTTCGAGCCGTTCTTCCGCGCGTCGACGCAGCCGGGCAGCGGGCTCGGTCTTGCCATCGTGCGTGAAATCGCGCGCGCGCATCGCGCGGAGATCCGGCTGGAGCGCGGCGTGGAAGGACGCGGGACGGCGGCGGTGGTGCAGTTTCCGATGGGGTGAGAGGACGCGCTGCGGCTGGATCAGCCGCAGAAAGCGAGCCCCGACAGCAGGCTCAAAAGCGCCGCAGGCGTCAGATAACCGACGAACGCATACGCCACGAGCACGCTCACGAGCGCAAGCGCGCAGACGCCCGAAACGTGCCGCTTCACACGCTCGCTCATACGGGCTGCGCCGCCAGCCTCGCCACGCGCCGATCGTCGATCGGCATATGCAGCAAGCCGGATATCACGCCCAGCGCCACCGATCCGTACCAGAGCGGCGCATACGAATGCATCGCGTCGAACACCACGCCGCCCAGCCACACGCCGAAGAAACTGCCGAGCTGGTGGCCGAAGAACACGAAGCCGAACAAGGTCGCGATATAGCGCACGCCGAACACCTGCGAGACGATGCCGTTCGTCAGCGGCACGGTGCCGAGCCACGTGAGCCCCATCACCGCCGCGAAGACGTAGAGGCTCGCGGTCGTGAGCGGCAGCGTCGCGAACAGCGCCATCGCCGCCGCGCGCACGAAGTAAATGCCCGAGAGCAGCCATTTGCGCCGCAGCAATCCGCCCGCGTAGCCGCATAAAAACGTGCCCGCCGTGTTCGCCAGCGCGATGATCGCGAGCGCCATGCTCGCCTCGCGCGCGTTCATGCCCTTGTCGAGCAGATACGCGGGCAGATGCGCGCCGATGAACGCGAGCTGGAATCCGCACGCAAAGAAGCCAAGATTGAGTAGCCAGAAGCCGCGATGCGCGAACGCCTCTTTCACGGCGGCGCGGATGCCGGTTTCGGATTCGGTGTCGTCCTGTCCATGCGTTGCGTCGGTGGCGTGGCCCGCCGGCCGGTCTCGCAACCACGCCGCGAGCGGCGCGCTCGCGAGCATCACGGCGGCGAACGCGAGGATCGCCGTGGTCCAGCCCGCCGCGCCGATCAGCGTCTGCGCGAACGGCACCATCACGAACTGCCCGAGCCCGCCGATGGTGCCCGCGACGCCGAGCGCCCAGCCGCGCCGATCGGCGGGAAAAAGCCGCGACAGCGCGCCATAGACCGCGCCGAACGCCGTGCCCGACAAGGCCACGCCGATCAGCACGCCCACGCCGAAGGTGTAGACGCCCGTCGACGCCGCCAGCGCCATCACGACGAGCCCGAGCGCGTAGAGCAGCGCGCCCGCGAAGATCACGCGCGCCGAGCCGTAGCGGTCGGCGATCATGCCGGTGAACGGCTGCGCGACGCCCCAGAGCAGATTCTGCAAGGCCAGCGCGAGGCCGAAGGTTTCGCGCGGCCAGCCGCGCGCGAGCGTGACCGGCAGCAGAAACAGGCCCTGCACGTTGCGCACGCCCAGCGCCGCGCCCATCACGATGCCGCCCGCGCCCACCAGCAGCCAGCGCCGCCGCCATGCTTCGTCTCGATCCCACACCGTCGCTCTCCTCGCGCGTGCTTGATTCACGCAGTAAAGCGCGCGAACGGGGCGGCGTTCAAGCCAGTTTTTAGCGCGATTCGCATGCATGAAACGCATGCGAAAGCCGTTCAGACGACGCCGGGCCGCGCCTCATCGAGTATCCAGTCGATAACGGCGCGCACGTCGTCGCGCGGCGCTGCGTCGGCGCGGCAGAGCCAGTAGGCGTAGCCGGTCGGACGCGTGGGCCACGCCGCGCCGATGGCGACGAGCCGTCCGTCGGCCAGCATCGGCTCGACCAGCGCCTGGCGTCCGAGCGCGATGCCGCGTCCCGCCAGCGCGGCCTGGATCACCTGATCGTATGTGTTGAAGCGCAGCACGCCGCGCGGCTGCGCCGCGTCGAGGCCGAGTTCGCCGAGATGATCGGTCCAGCGCAGCAACGGACGGCGCGGGCCGTCGAATTCGAGCAGCGCATGCTGCGCGAGCGTGGCCGCGTCGAGCGCCGCGACGCCCAGCGACGGATGCGCGACCGGCATCACGTATTCCTCGTAGAGCCGCGTCGCGTCGGGCAAGGCCGCGCTCGCGCCCGCATAGCGCAAGGCAAGGTCGATGCCTTCGGCGCGCAGGTCGAGCACTTTGTCGGAGGCCGCGACGCGCACGTCGATCTGCGGATGCCGCGCCTGCAGGCTGCCGAGACGCGGCAGCAGCCACAGGCCCGCCACGCCCAGACTCGCGGTGATCGTGACCGGCTGGCGCGCGCGCGGCGCCATCAGCGCGCCCATCACGTCCTGCAACTGCGCGACCGCGCTTTCGGCCGTGCGAAACAGGCGCTCGCCCTCGGGCGTGAACGCGATCGAACGATAGCCGCGATGAAAGAGACGCACGCCCAGCAGGTCTTCGAGCGCGTTGATCTGGCGGCTCACCGCCGACTGCGTGAGACACAGATCCTCGGCGGCGAGCGTGATGCTCATGCGCCGGCCGACCGCCACGAAACCGCGGATGAAGTCGAGCGACGGCAGTTTGACGAGCGGCACTGGCATGCGTGATCCTCATGCGAACGGTGCGAGAAGATTGATTGATGCGCGCGGCGGGGTCAAGTGCAATGTCGGTTCCCGAATCGCTCCTGAAACGCCATGAATATCGACGACTACGACCCGCCGCCCGAGCGCATCGCGCTGATCGCCGCCGACGGTTACCGCCTCGGCGCTTATGTCTGGCGCGGTCGTCCATCGAGTGAGGCGAGCACGCGTCCCGTTGTGGTCGTCAATCCCGCCACGTCGGTGCGCTGCCGCTACTACTTCCGCTTCGCCGCCTGGTTGTGCCGGCACGGCTGCGACGTGCTGCTCTACGACTATCGCGGTATCGGTGAATCGCGTCCGCCCGACCTCGCCGCGCTCGACGCCAGCTGGCTCGACTGGGGCGAACGGGACTGCGAAGCCGCGCTGCGCTACGCGCGCGTGGCGTTTCCGGGCCAGCCGATCGACGTGGTCGCGCACAGCATCGGCGGCTTCGCGCTCGGGCTCGCGCCGTCGAACCGCTACGTGCGCCGCGTCTTCACGATGGGCGCGCAGTACGCCCACTGGCGCGATTACGCGCCGCGCAGCCGCCTCGCGATGCGGCTCAAATGGCACGTCGCGATGCCCGTGCTCGCGCATCTGTGCGGCTATGTTCCGGCGGCGCGGCTTGGCTGGATGGAAGACACGCCGCGCGGCGTCGCGCTCGCGTGGAGCCGCAGCCGCGCGCGTTTCGAGGATACCTACGCGCGCGCGCCCCTCGCCCGCACGCCGGAGCAACGCGCCGCGCTGGTCGCGCGCTTCGCCGGACTGCGCGCGCCCACGCTCGCACTCAGCGTCACCGACGATCCGTTCGGCACGATTGCCGCCATCGAACGCCTGCTGCGCTATTTCACGCACAGCCGCGCGACGCATCTGCGGCTCGCGCCTGCGCAGATCGGCGCGGCGCGCATCGGCCATTTCGCGTTTTTCAACCCGCGTTTCGACGCGACGCTCTGGCCGATCGCACGCGACTGGCTGCGCGACGGGCGCCTGAGCGCGGCTACGCCCGGCACGATCGTGTCGGGCGGCTTCGACGGTGAAGCCGAAGCCGAGGCCGAAGCAAACTGCGCAAGCGCCGACGCCCTCGCCGACCCGCGCCCGTGGCGCTGACGTCATCGGCGAAATTCGACCGGTCGTTCTTTTTTCAACCGATTCTGCTATCGTGCACGAACCGTCCGGCCGCGACGGATTGAATCGCAGCGTCATCAAAACGCCATCGCGCCTTCGCCAGACTGCTTCGGTCGCCCCGACGCGCGTGGACCATTCGAGGACCTCATGAGCGCAGACTTCCAGCATCGTTACGCGTATACCAACGGCATCCGCATGCATTACGTCGAGCACGGCGAAGGTCCGCTCGTGCTGCTCTGTCACGGCTGGCCCGAGTCCTGGTACGCGTGGCGGCATCAGATCGAGGCGCTGGCGGCGGCGGGTTATCGCGTCGTCGCCCCCGATCAGCGCGGATACGGCGACACCGAGGCGCCGCTCGACACCGCCGCCTACGACATCCTCCATCTGACCGGCGATCTCGTCGGGCTCGTCAACGCGCTGGGCGTTCGCCAGGCGACGATCGTCGGCCACGACTGGGGGTCGATCGTCGCGGCCCACGCGGCGCTGCTGCGGCCCGACCTGTTCCGCGCGCTCGCGCTGTGCAGCGTGCCGTATCTGCCGCGCTCGCGCGTGCGCCCGGCCGTGCACTTCGCCAGCAACACGCAGGAGCATCACTTCTACCAGGAGTATTTCCAGACGCCCGGACGCGTCGAGCGCGAACTCGAAGAGGACGTGCGCCGCGCGCTGCTCGGCGTCTACTACACGGCGGGCGGCGAGAGCCGGCGTCATCCGGAGCACGCGCGCATCGGCTTCATGGCGTTCCCGAAAAACGCGCGTTTCGTCGACAGCCTCGCCTATCCCGACACGCTGCCGCCCTGGCTCAGCGACGCCGATCTCGACGTGTTCGCCGCGCAATTCCGCAAGAGCGGCTTTCGCGGCACCGTCGACTGGTATCGCAATCTCGATCGCAACTGGGCACTCACGCCTTTCCTCGACGGCGCGCGCATCCAGCAGCCGACGCTGTTCGTCGCGGGCGAGCAGGACGGCGTGATCCGCATGACGGCGAAGGCCTACGAAGCGCTCGAAACCAACGTGCCGCGCCTCTCGCGCAAGGTGCTGCTGCCCGAGGCGGGCCACTGGATCCAGCAGGAACGTCCCGCCGACGTCAACGCCCTGCTGGTCGATTTTCTGCGCAGCGAGGCCGTGCAGCGCGAGTTCGGTTAAGGCGCGCGCGGGTCGCGGCCGGGTCGCGGCCGGGTCGTGCCGGGTCGTGCATTAGCAGAAAAAATCCGCGGGAAACCCGAAAAAAAACCGCCGTCGCGTGCGCCCCACGCGACGGCGTTTATGCGTTGCGCAAATCCGCCCGTCAGGTTATAAATGAAAATAATTCTTATTCAGTAACATGACTGAGCCGATCCATCGGCTGATGCGCCGGCCTGCCGCGCGGGGTGAAAAGGGGAAGTTCGATGTCCGCCGTCCAACTCGACGTGCAGCGGGAAGTGCATGCGCTCTACCGTGACCATCACGGCTGGCTGCATGGCTGGCTGCGCCGCAAGCTCGGCAACGCCTTCGAAGCGGCGGACCTCGCACAGGACACGTTCTTGCGCATTCTCGGCGCGCACGAGCGGCTTGGCGCGCTCGAACTGCGCGAGCCGCGCGCCTACCTCACCACGGTCGCGCGCCGCGTGCTGCTCAATCACTACCGGCGGCTGTCGCTCGAACAGGCCTTTCTCGACGCCCTCGCCTGCCTGCCGGAGCCGCAGGCGCCCTCGCCCGAAGACCGCTATCTGATCCTCGAAACGCTGCACGAAGTCGATGCGATGCTCGACGGCCTCGCGCCGCGCGCACGCACGGCGTTTCTGCTCGCGCAGCTCGAAGGGCTGACCTACGCGGAAATCGCCGAGAAGCTCGACGTCAACGTGCGCACGGTGAAGCGCTATATGGCGAGCGCGTTCGAAGCCTGCTTGCTGATGACGCTGTGAAGCCGCCGTACATCACGCATGCCGACGCGGGCAGCGACAGCGCCGCGCACGCCCAGCCCGAGTCCCTCAACGCGTTCGATTCCTTCGACGACGACGCGCGTCCGCTCGAACGCGCCGTCGCGCGCGCGGCCGCGCAATGGCTCGTGCGGCTCGCCGACAACCCGACGGCCGAGGACATCGCCGCCTGCTCGCGCTGGCGCGCCGCCGATCCCGAACACGCGCGCGCCTGGCGCCGCGCCGAACGCCTGAACGCGAAATTCCGCGCCGTGCCCGCGAACCTCGGCATGCCCGCGCTCGCGCGCGCCGAGCGCCGCGAAGGTGGCGAGCGCGTCGCGAACGGCGCGCGCCGCTCGGCGCTCAAGGCGCTGACCGTGCTGCTGGCCGCCGGTCCGAGCGCGTATCTCGCGTGGCGCGCGACGCCGTGGCGCGTCTGGACCGCCGACGCGCGCACGGCCACCGGCGAGCGCCGCACTCTCGTGCTCGACGACGGTTCGCGCGTCGACATGAACACGGCCACCGCGCTCGACGTGGCCTTCGACGCGCACGAACGCCGCGTGCGGCTCGACGCGGGCGAAATCTTCGTCGAGACCGCGCCCGACGGTGCGACCAACCATGCCGCCGATCGCACGGGCACGACGCCCGCGCAAGGCCGACCGTTCATCGTGCAGACGGACGACGGCCGGATCCGCGCGCTCGGCACGCGCTTTGTCGTGCGCCAGCTCGGCGATGCGGCCACCGCAGGCGACGGCGACGGCACGCACGTCGCCGTGCTGCACGGCGCGGTCGAGATCACGCCCGCCGACGCGCCGCATCTCGTGCGCGTGGTCAACGCGGGCGAGCAGACGCGCTTCACGTCGCGCACCATCGACGCCCTCACGCCCGCCGATCCGCACGCCGCGGACTGGACCCACGGCGTGCTGTTCGCGGACCACGTACGGCTCGCCGACTTCCTCGCCGAAATCGGCCGCTACCGCAGCGGCCTGCTGCGCTGCGACCCGGCGGTGGCGGACCTGCGGATCTCGGGCGCCTTCCAGCTCGCCGATACCGACAGCCTGCTCACGGCGTTGCCCTCGACGCTGCCCGTGCAGGTGGTCTGGCGCACGCGCTACTGGGTGACGGTGGCCGCCGCGCCTGCTGCTGCCTCCATGCCCGCCGCGGGCGACAGCGCCGCGCGTCGCGAAACGACCTGATTCTCCGCGCCTGACCTGCCGACGCGCATTGACGGCGCGTCGTTCTTTCGCCGTCTTCGCACCGCTTCTTTTGCCTCCTGGCTCGCGCGCCTCACGCCATCGAAAAAAAATCGTCGCGCGCATGTTCCGCGTGTCCCCTTTCCGGCGTTCGCGTGTCAAGCACGTATCGACTCACCCAATTCAATTCGAACGATCAGGAGTTTTCATGTCCGAACGCCGGCCCCGCCGCGCCGCCCAAGCCGTTGCGCGCCACGCCGCCCGCTGCCGTCTTCACACGCTCGCCTTGCGCGCGATTCCGCTCGGCCTCGTGCTGGGCGGCCTCGCTACCGCGCCCGCCGCGTTTGCTGCAACCCCTGCCGCCGATCCTGGCGCTGCCGCCGCCAGCACGACGGCCGACGCCGCGAAGGCCTACGACATTCCCGCCGGACCGCTCGGCACCGCGCTCTCCAATTTCGCCGTGCAGGCGGGCGTGAGCGTGCAGCTCGATCCGCATCTCGTCGACGGACTCAACACGCGCGGCCTGCGCGGCAACTACACGGTGCACGGCGGCTTTAGCGCGCTGCTCGCCGGCTCGAATCTGGAAATCGCGCAGAGCACGCCGGGCGTCTGGTTCGTGCGCCCGCGCAGCGCCCAGTCCGCCGCCGCCGACGACGCCAGCACGCTGCCCGCCGTGACGGTCGCGGGCCAGACCGACAACGCCTACGGCCCGACCGACGGCCTCGTCGCGAAGTGGAGTTCGACGGCCACCAAGACCGGCACGCCGATCGTCGAGACGCCGCAATCGATCTCGGTCGTCACGCGCGACCAGATGAATCAGCAGAACGCGCAGACGCTCAACGCGGCGGTGCGTTACGAAGCGGGCGTCACGCCCGAAACGCGCGGCAGCGTGGCCACGCGCTACGACATGCTCAACGTGCGCGGCTTCAGCGCCGACACGTACTGGAACGGCCTCAAGCAGATCGGCAACGGCATGTACTCGACGCCGCAGGTCGATCCGTATCTGATGGACCGCATCGAAGTGCTGCGCGGACCGACCTCGGTGCTCTACGGCCAGGCGCAGGCGGGCGGTCTGCTGAATCAGGAAAGCAAGCTGCCGACCGTCACGTCGACGCACGAGCTGGGCGTGGAGTTCGGCAACTATCGCCATCAGCAATTGCAGGCCGACTTCTCCGGGCCGATCGCCGGCGACCAGCATTACCTCTATCGCTTCACGGCCATCGCGCGCCAGGAAGACGGTCAGGTGGAAAGCACGCGCAACGAGCGCATCGCCGTCGCGCCGTCGTTTACGTGGCGTCCGGACGATAAAACGTCGCTGACCGTCTACGCGCTCTATCAACGCGATCCGGCCAGCACGTCGTATGGCAGCGTGCCTTCGGTCGGCACGGCAATCTACGATCCGCTCGGCACCATCGCACGCAACTTCTACGACGGCGAGGAATCGTTCGAACGCTTCAGCCGCACCCAGGAAGCGCTCGGCCTGAAATTCGAGCATCGCCTGAACGACACCTGGCAGGTGCGCTCGAACGCGCGCTACTACCACATCAGCCAGGACTACCGCAGCGTCTACGGCAGCGGCCTCGAAGCCGACGGCTACACGCTCGACCGCGCGTCGATCGCCTCGTATGAACAGCTCAACTCGTTCGCGATCGACAACCAGGTGGAAGGCAACTTCTCGACCGGCCCCGTCGATCACACCGTGCTCGCGGGCTTCGACTATCAGCACTTCGGCACCAACTACGCGACCGGCTACGGCAGCGCGCCGTCGATCAACGTGTTCGATCCGGTCTACGGCGCGGACATCGACATGCCCGCGCTCACGAAGACGCACGCCACGAGCAATCAGTACGGCATCTACGCGCAAGACCAGTTGCGCTACAAGAAAGTGCTGATGACGCTCGGCGTGCGCCAGGACTGGGCCAACACCACGACGCGCGACGTCACCGACAACGGCACGCCGCAATGGCAGAACAATCACGCGTTCACGTGGCGCGGCGGCCTCACGTATCTGTTCGACAACGGCGTCGCGCCGTACTTCAGCTATTCGGAGTCGTTCGCGCCGCAGTCGGGCACCGACATCACGGGCAAGGCCTTCGATCCGGAGCGCGGCCACCAGTACGAACTGGGGATCAAGTTCCAGCCGAAGCGCTATAACGCGCTGTTCACGGCCGCGATCTTCGATCTCACGCGCAAGAACCTGCTGACCACCGACCTCGCCAATCCGAACTATCAGACGGAAGCGGGCGAGGCGCGCTCGCGCGGTCTGGAACTCGAGGCGAAGCTGAGCCTGACGAAGTCGCTCGACGTGTCGGCGAGCTATACGTATCTGAACACGGTCTACACGAAGGACAACAGCGGGCTGCAAGGCAAGCATCTGGCCGCGATTCCGTCGAACCAGGCGTCGCTGTGGGCGTACTACACGATCCACGGCGGCCCGCTCGCGGGTCTGTCGCTCGGCGGCGGCGGACGCTACACGGGCGCGACGTATAGCACCGATAACAGCTTCGAAGTCCGAAGCTTTTTCCTCGTCGATGCCTCGCTGCGTTACGACCTCGGCTACGCGATCCCGCGCATGAAGGGCGCGGAGCTGTACGTCAACGCGCAAAACCTGTTGAACAAGACCTACGTGGCCTCGTGCTACTACGGCAACTGGTGCGCGTATGGCTACGGCCGCCAGGTGTTCGCGGGGATGAACTACCGCTGGTAAGCAGTCGATGTGCCCGATACGCGGGCGCTCAGCCAGCCTGCGCAAGCAGGCTGGCCGCGCCCGCGTGACGATGCAGCCAGCGGATCATGTCCGAGTGCCTGACGACGCCGACGAGCCGCCGCGTGTCGTCGAGCACGGGGACTTCGTAGTACGCGTGATCCGCGAAAATCGGCACGAGGCTCGCGAGCGGCGCGCCGCGATGCACGGCGTGCACGCCCGCCGCCATGACGGCCTCGACCGTCTCTTCCATCTCGAGCGTGCGGTGGCGCAGGACGCGCCATAACGCTTGTCCCAGACCCAGCCCCAACGCCAGCCTAACCCCTCCCTCAGGCCGCCGCGCCGCCAGTTCCCGATGCGTCACCACACCGACCACGCGACGCGCCTCGTCGACCACGGGCAACGCATGCGCGCCATGCCGATGGAGACGCTCCCACGCGGCGTGGCGCGCCATCGTCAAGGGCACGGCGTGATCGGCGGCTGTCATCACGTCTTCGCAGGTTAGCGCGTCGAAGGTTTTGGCTTGTTGTGCTGCTTGTTGTGCTGCTTGTTGCGCCACCTGCCGCGCCGACGCCAGCGCAGCCACCACGTCGCGCGGATAGCGGTGGCCCGTGAGCGCATGAAAGCACAGCGCGGCGCCGAGCAAGGCCATCGACTGAAACGCGATCGGCGTGGCCACGAAGCCGAAGCCCAGCGCATGCACCGACGGGCCGCCGAGCACGGCGGTCAACGCGACCGCGCCCGAAGGCGGATGCACGCAACGGCACACGAACATCGCGCAGATCGCGAGCGCCACCGCGACCGCCGCCGCCGCGACCGGCACGCCGATCCAGCGCGCGCACGCCACGCCCACGAGCGCCGAGACGAAGTTGCCGCCGAGTATCGACCACGGCTGCGCGAGCGGACTTTCCGAGGCGCCGAACAGCAGAACCGCCGACGCGCCCATCGGCGCGACGAGCATCGGAATGTCACGCGTGCCGCCGAACACCAGATGCGTGGCGACGCCCGTAACCGCGATGCCCACCAGCGCGCCCGCCGCGCGCCGCACGCCTTCGCGCCACGACGGTGCGGCAGGGTGCGGCCTGAAACGCCTGAGCCAGGCGAGGAGCGCGGTGCGCGACATGCGGGTATCCGGTAAAGATGATGTGGACTCAGCCTACCCGTTCGCCCGGCCTGCCAACAATTGAACTTTCTGAGCGGATATATAATTCATTGTTAATGCATGTTTAAATGCACGCGATGAATCGCGGGCCTTTTCCGGCATGCTGTTCCGCAACAATTCATTCGGATTCCAGACTATTCAGCCAGCAATCCGGCCGCGCATTGTACCTGCGCGCGGCGGCCTGCCATGCCTTACGACACCCCACACTGACGAACGTTAGGAAATGTCGTACATCAACATGAAAATGCTGACAAAGAATGTTAACCTTGATGCGCAATGTCTGGTCAGCATGTGCAGGGTCCGCATCATCGAATCCAGGGAAAACAACAGGAGGCAGACGGTGACGATCAGGGTGCAACCTACTCAGGATACGCAGCGCCGTGCCGCGCGCAGGCTGGAAAGCACACTCAAACGCACATTCAAACGCACCTTCAGGCGCACCGCCTGTCAGGCCGCCGTCGTCGCACTCGGGCTGGCCGGAGCCACCACCGGGCACGCCACGGAAAGCGCGCTCGGACGGCCGGTGGCCGGCACCAGCGTGCTCACGGGCGTGGGCGAGGTGCCGCCGGCCGGCATCTATGTCGTCAATATCGAGGACATTTATCTCGACGGCTCGATCTCCGGTTCGCGCACGGTGCCGCTCAACGGCAAGGCCTCGCTCGGCATCGACGCCAAGATCAACTTCACGCTCGCCTCGATCCTGCGCGGCTGGGGCAGCCTGGGCGGCTGGAGTTTCGCCTCGGGCATCACCGTGCCCTATATGTGGACCGAAGTGACCGGAACGGCGAGCGTCGGCCGGTTCGGGAATTCAACCACGCAAACCGCGTCGAACTTCTACGACCTCTACTTCACGCCCATCGAAGCCGGTTACAGCTTCTCGGCAAACTCGCATATCGCGCTGAGTTTCAACTTCTGGGCGCCCACGGGTTCGTACAATTCCAGCGCACTCGCCAACACGAGCCTGAACAACTGGACCTTCGTGCCGCAGGTCGCATGGACGCAACTCGTGCCCGAATACGGTCTGGAATTCGACGTGGTCGCCGGGCTGCAGTTCTATACGCGCAATCACGCGACCGATTATCAGAACGGCACGCTCTTCACGCTCGACGCGCTCGCGCTCAAGCGCTTCGCGAACGGCGTGGGCGTGGGTGTCGTGATGGGCACGGTCCAGCAGCTCGCCGACGACACCGGTCCGCTCGCCGACCGTCTGAACGGCTTTCGCGGCCACGACTTCTCGCTCGGCCCGATCATCACGTACGACACCAAGCTCGGCGGCAAGGCGCCGTTTTCGGCGAGCCTGCGCTGGGTGCCGAGCATCGCGAGCACCAATCGTCTGAAGAGTACGTCCACCGTCATGGCCACGGCCACGCTCGCATTCTGAAGGCTTCATCGAACGGACGAAAACCGTCCGTCTCGCGCACGCGCGTCCATCCGCCGCATGAGTCGGGCATAAGCCGCGGCATGACCCGGTAAGTTAAATGACACGGCTGTCATGCAACGCCGCGTGCGCCTGCGATTTCCACGTCGCGCGCCCTCCCGTCGTCACGTTCGCGCCGCTCGCAAAGTCTGCGCAACTTAATGCTTTCTAAATTAGTTTTCATGTTTGGTGCGCGGCAACTTAAAACACCGCAACCGTACCGGAACCGATAATCCTCTACAGATTCAGGACTGAGAGGAATGCACCATGCAAAAGCCGATGTCGGTCGAACTCGTAAATGAATATGGCGAGCAGGCGCTCTGCGTGAAAGTCGACGGCAACACCGCGCTGCTCGACGCCGCCGAAGTCGATGGCTTCATCGAGGAACTCAGCAAGCTGCGCGCGTCGATGCGCCCCGCCGTGCCCGATCAGCCTTTGCGCTCGCATCAATATGTGATCGAAATCGATCCGTGCTGGTACACGGAGCGCAATCCGCTGTTCGACGGCGCGGTGCTGTTCCTGCGTCACACCGGCCTCGGCTGGGCGGGTTTTGCGATTCCCACCGAAAGCATGCATCGACTCAAGGACGCACTGAGCGCGCACGAAGCCGCCGCGCAGCGCGAGTCGCACCTGCCCATGCACGCGCTGCCCAACTGAGTGCGTGCACGGCGCGCCGCCGGGCGTGGACCGTCCCGGTTCGACGCAGTCCGCCGCAGTCACTGTACTCCGCCACATCCCGTGAATCCGGGCCGCGCGTCGCGGACCGGGCAAGCGCGTTCGCCTGCGCGGCGCCGGCTCGTCCCTGCATTTCAGGGCATGTTTTACGGACCCATTCGCGCAGCCTCGTTTTGAGCCTTTACCGGCACGGACTCGTCACATGAACCAGCTACAAGCCATGCGCGTGTTCACGCGCGTCGTCGATCTGAGCAGCTTCAGCCTCGCGGGCAAGCAGCTCGGCATGTCCGCCGCGGCCGTCACGCGCAGCGTCGGCATGCTCGAAGCGCATCTGAACATGCGCCTGTTGAACCGCTCCACGCGCAGTCTCTCGCTGACCGAAGCGGGCCGTCTCTATCTGGACGGCTGCCGTGCGGTGATCGACAAACTCGACGAAGTCGAGTCGGAACTCGTGCGCGCCACGCGCGATCCGAGCGGCGTGCTGCGTATCGCCGCGCCTTCGGTGTTCGCCAGCGGCGCGCTGACCACGCTGCTGAGCGCGTATCGCGACGTGAACCCGCGCGTCGATTTCGACGTGACCGCTTACGACACGCATATCGACATGATCGAAGGCGGCTTCGACGTCTGCTTCGCGACCGACCGCCAGCAGGTGAATGCGTCGCTCGTGAGCCGCAAGATCACGTCCGTGAAGGAAATCGTGGTCGCCACGCCCGCTTATCTGTCACGCCGCGGCGTGCCGCGCGCGCCCACCGATCTCGCGCAGCACGATCTGCTCGCGGTCTCCGATGCGCCGCGCTCCTGGGAGTTCGCCGACACCGACGGCGTGCAGCGCGTCAGCACGAACGGGCCGCTCACGGCGAGCGGCTATGCAACCGTGCGCGCGGCCGTACTCGCCGATATGGGCGTGGCGCTGCTGCCGCTGCCGCTCGTCGCCGACGACATCGCGCGCGGCGTGCTGCTGCCGGTGCTCAACGCCTTCGACGTGAACGGCGGCATGCAGCACGTCTCGATCGTCTATTCGGGCCGCAATTATCTGACGATGAAGGTGCGCAGCTTCATCGACTTCGCGGTCGAGCAGTTCCGCTCCCAGCACGGTCACGCCGCCGGTAACCTGCACGCCCCGCCGCTCGCACTGCGCGCCGTAGCCTGACGCGCGGCGCGCGGCAACGCGGCTTGCTGTTGCATCTGTATTTGCGAACGGCCCGCGTGCGGCTGCGTTTTCGCCTGCGTTTTCGCCTGCGTTTTCGTCTGCGTTTGCACCCACGTTTGCGCCCACGTTTGCCCTCGCATTCGTGCCGCTTTCGCGCGTCCGCCCCATGCGTTCCGATTGCGCGCGCGGCCCGGCGCGCGACTCCCCGACTCCGTTTCCCCTGCCACGACGCCTGGAAAGCCATGCCCAGAATCCTCACCATCGAAGACGACGCCGCCACCGAGGCGAGCGTCGTCCCCACGCTCGCCTCCACCGGCTTCACCGTCGATGTCGCCCGCTCCGGGCGCGAGGGCATCGCGATGGTGATGGCCGGCGACTACGACGTGGTCGCGCTCGAACGGCGCCTGCCCGATCTCGACGGCCTCACCATCGTCACCACCATGCGCGGCGTGGGCATCGAAACGCCCGTGCTCGTCATGAGCTCCACGACCAGCGTGGAAGAACGCATCCAGGGCCTGCGCGCCGGCTGCGACGACTACCTCACGCGGCCCTTTTCGATCGATGAAATGTCGGCGCGCGTCGAGGCGCTCGTGCGCCGCCGCACGCGTCCCACCACGACCGAAACCGTGCTGCGCGTCGGGCCGCTCGAACTCGATCTCGTCAAGCGCAAGCTCACCTGTCGCGACAAGGTCCTGCGTCTGCGTCCGACCGAGCTGCGTGTGCTCGAATTCATGATGCGTCACGCGGGCCAGGTGCTCACGCGCACGATGATCTTCGAAGGCGTGTGGGGCGGCCGCTTCGATCCGGGCACCAATCTCGTCGACGTGCACGTGGGCCGCCTGCGCAATCGCGTCGATACGCCCGGCGAGCCCTCGCTCATCCGCACGATCCGCGGCTCGGGTTATCTGCTCGGTTGACGTTTTCGATCGCATGGCATACGGCTATTTTCCTTTTAGCGTTTCGTAGTCCTTTTTTTTAAAAAAACCGGCCGATAACTAAAACTTGTTTCATTTGTCTGGTTGCCGGACGTTACAACCCGCCCGCCACAATACCGGCGTCGGACTCCCCCGAGGAGGGCAAGCCTTGCCCGCTTTCGCCACGAGGGATCCGACGCCGATGTTCTGAACGGAGCCCCTTCTGATGCTGAAAATCGTCCGGCTGGCCTTGAACCGACCGTACACGTTCATCGTGCTGGCCCTGCTGATCCTGATCGCTGGCCCGCTCGCTGCGTTACGCACGCCAACCGATATCTTTCCGGATATCCGCATTCCCGTGATCAGCGTGGTGTGGAACTACGCCGGTCTGCAACCCGACGACATGTCGGGCCGTATCGTCACTTACTACGAGCGCACGCTCGGCACGACCGTCAACGACGTCGCGCACATCGAATCGCAGTCGTTCCGCGGCTACGGCATCGTGAAGATCTTCTTCCAGCCGACAGTGGACGTGCGCACGGCCACCGCGCAGGTGACCTCGGTGTCGCAGACCGTGTTGAAGCAGATGCCGCCCGGCACCACGCCGCCGCAGATCCTGAACTACAACGCGTCCACCGTGCCGGTGCTGCAACTCGCGCTCACGAGCAACACGCTCAACGAGCAGCAGCTCGGCGACTACGCGACCAACTTCATCCGCCCGCAACTGCTCTCCGTGCCCGGCGTGGCGATTCCCACGCCGTACGGCGGCAAGACGCGCGAAGTGCAGATCGACCTGAATCCGCAGGCGCTGCAGGCACGCAAGCTCTCCGCGCAGGACGTGGCGAACGCGCTCGCGCAGCAGAACCAGATCATTCCGGCGGGCACGCAGAAGATCGGTCAGTTCGAGTACAACGTGCGCCTGAACAACAGTCCGCTCACGATCGACGCGATCAACAATCTGCCGATCAAGACCGTGGACGGCGCCGTGATCTACATGCGCGACGTGGCGCACGTGCGCGACGGCTATCCGCCGCAAGGCAATATCGTGCGCGTGGACGGCCACCGCGCGGTGCTGATGTCGATCCTCAAGAACGGCTCGGCGTCCACGCTCGACATCATCGCGGGCGTGAAGGCGAAGCTGCCGCTGATCGAACAGTCGCTGCCGCCGAGTCTCAAGCTCGTGCCGCTCTCGGATCAATCAGTGTTCGTGAAGGGCGCGGTGAGCGGCGTGGCGCGCGAAGGCATCATCGCCGCCGCGCTCACCTCGGCCATGATCCTGCTGTTCCTCGGCAGCTGGCGCTCGACGCTGATCATCGCGGCGTCGATTCCGCTCGCCGTGCTCGCGGCCATCGCGGGTCTCGCGGCCTGCGGCGAAACGCTCAACGTGATGACGCTTGGCGGCCTCGCGCTCGCGGTGGGTATTCTCGTCGACGATGCGACCGTGACGATCGAGAACATCAACTGGCACCTGGAACAAGGCAAGGACGTGCGCAGCGCGATTCTCGACGGCGCCGCGCAGATCGTCATGCCCGCGCTGGTTTCGCTGCTGTGTATCTGCATCGTGTTCGTGCCGATGCTGCTGCTCGACGGCATCGCGCGCTACCTGTTCGTGCCGATGGCCGAGTCGGTGATCTTCGCGATGATCGCCTCGTTCGTGCTCTCGCGCACCTTCGTGCCGATGATGGCGCGCTATCTGCTCAAGCCGCATGCGTCGCAAGGCCATGCGTCGGGCGAACTCGCCGCCGTGATGGCGCCGCATGGCGCGCACGATCACGTCGCGCCGTCGCGCAATCCGCTCGTGCGTTTCCAGCGCGGTTTCGAGCGCCGCTTCGAACGCGTGCGCGCCGGTTATCGCGGCGTGCTCGGTCTCGCGCTCACGCATCGCAAGCCGTTTATCGTCGGCTTTCTCGCGATCGTGATGCTGTCGTTCGCGCTGGTGCCCTTCCTCGGCCGCAACTTCTTCCCGAACATCGATTCGGGTGAAATCGAAATTCACGTGCGCGCGCCGATCGGCACGCGCGTCGAAGAAACCGCCGACCTGTTCGATCACATCGAAGACACCGTGCGCGAGGCGATTCCCGCCGACCAGCTCACGAGCATCATCGACAACATCGGCCTGCCGAACAGCGGTATCAACCTCACGTATAACAACAGCGGCACGATCGGGCCGCAGGACGGCGACATCATGATTTCGCTGTCGAAGGACCACGCGCCCACCGCGCAATACGTGAAGGCGCTGCGCACGCAGTTGCCGCGCCTGTTCCCGGGCACGTCGTTCTCGTTCCTGCCCGCCGACATCGTGAGCCAGATCCTGAACTTCGGTGCGCCCGCGCCGATCGACGTGCAGGTCAGCGGCCCGAACATGACGGCGAACCGGCACTACGCGAACGAACTGCTGCGCCGCGTGAGCAAGATTCCGGGCATCGCCGATCCGCGCATCCAGCAGGCGTCGACCTATCCGCAGCTCACCGTGGCCGTCGACCGTTCGCGCGCGGACGAACTCGGCATCACCGAACAGGACGTGACGAATTCGGTGGTCGCGAGCCTCTCGGGCACGAGCCAGGTATCGCCGACCTACTGGCTCAATCCGAAGAACGGCGTGTCGTATCCGATCGTCGCGCAGACGCCGCAGTACCGCATGACCACGCTCTCCGACCTGCAGAATCTGCCGGTCACGAGCAAGGGCGGCGGCTCGCAGATTCTCGGCGGCATCGCCACGATCACGCGCGGCACCGCCGACGCCGTGGTCTCGCACTACAACATCGAGCCGCTGTTCGACATCTATGCGACCACGCAGGGCGCCGATCTGGGCGCGGTGTCCGCGCAGATCCAGAAGGAGATCAAGGCCACCGTGAAGGACGTGCCCAAGGGCTCGACCGTGACGATGCGCGGCCAGGTGCAGACCATGAACAGCGCGTTCGCGGGCCTGCTGCTCGGTCTCGCGGGCGCGGTGCTGCTGATCTATCTGCTGATCGTCGTGAACTTCCATTCGTGGGCCGACGCGTTCGTGATCGTCTGCGCGCTGCCGGCCGCGCTCGCGGGCATCGTCTGGATGCTGTTCACCACGCACACGCCGCTGTCCGTGCCGGCGCTCACGGGCGCGATTCTCTGCATGGGCGTGGCGACCGCGAACGCGATTCTGGTGGTGTCGTTCGCCCGCGAACGCCTCGCCGTCACGGGCGACGCCATGCGCGCCGCGCTCGAAGCGGGCTTCACGCGCTTTCGCCCCGTGCTGATGACCGCGCTCGCGATGATCATCGGCATGGCGCCGATGGCGCTCGGTCTCGGCGACGGCGGCGAACAGAACGCCCCGCTCGGCCGCGCCGTGATCGGCGGCCTGATCTGCGCGACCTGCGCGACGCTGCTCTTCGTGCCCGTGGTGTTCAGCCTCGTGCACCGCAACGACAAGCGCGATGACGACAACGACATCGCCGACGCATCCCACCATTCGGAACACCTTGCCCTCGAGGGAGAATCCCATGTCCACTGAAGTCGACATCGCCTCGCCGCAACCGCTGCGCCATCTGAAAACCGTCGCCGCCGTGGCGCTGCTGGTCGCCGCCGGGATCGTCTCCGGCGGTCTGTTCAGCCGCGTGCACGCGCATCAGGAACTCACCTCCTGGACCGACGCGCAGGCCGTGCCCACGGTCGCCACCGTGCTGCCGGAACCGAGCCCCGCTTCGCAGATGCTGGTGCTGCCCGGCCATCTGGCGGCCTACATCAACGCGCCGATCTACGCGCGCGTCTCGGGTTATCTGCACGCCTGGTACGCCGATATCGGCACGCACGTGAAGGCCGGGCAACTGCTCGGCGTGATCGACACGCCCGATCTCGACCAGCAATTGCAGCAGGCACGCGCCGATCTGCAGAACTCGATCGCGAACGAAAAGCTCGCGGCCACCACGGCGAAGCGCTGGACCGAAATGCTCAAGCAGGATTCGGTCTCGCAGCAGGAAGCCGATGAAAAGACCTCGGACCTGATCGCCAAGCAGGCGACCGTGGAAGCGAATCAGGCGAACGTGCGCCGTCTGGAAGCGCTCGAATCGTTCAAGCGTTTGACGGCGCCGTTCGACGGCGTGGTCACCGCGCGCAAGACCGACGTGGGCGCGCTGATCGACGCGGGCAGCGGCAGCGGTCCCGAACTCTTCACGGTCTCGGACGCGAGCACGCTGCGCGTCTACGTGAGCGTGCCGCAGAGCGACGCGGCGTCGATCCAGCCCGGCATGCACGCGACGCTCACGGTGCCCGAGCGCCCCGGCATGAAGTTCGACGCCAAGCTCGTGGACACCGACCAGTCGATCTCGCCTGCTTCCGGCACGATGCTCGTGCAGCTCGCCGTCGACAACAAGCAGGGCCTGCTGTTCCCCGGCGAGTACACCGAAGTCCATCTCGCGATGCACGGCGACGCGAACGCGCTGTTCGTGCCCGCGAGCGCGCTGATCTTCCGCGCGCAGGGCATGCAGGTCGCGGTGGCCGGCGCCGATCACAAGGTGCAGCTGCGCGACGTGACCATCGGCACCGATCTCGGCACGCGCGTGCAGATCATCGCCGGTCTCAAGGCGGGCGAGCGCGTGATCGACAATCCGCCCGATTCGCTCGCGAACGGCGACGTCGTGCGCCTCGCGGCCACGGCGGCGACGAACGCGCCGGGGGCGGCGAGTGCGGCGAATGCGTCCGCGAACACCCCCGCGACCCAGGCCACGCAAACCGCGCAGACGGCGGAGCCGGCGCATGGTTAAGGCGTCCGGTTTGCACACCAAAGTGCGGCTCGTCGCGCTTGCGGGCGCGATGCTGCTGAGCGCGTGCTCGTTCGCGCCCACGTATCACGCGCCGGCCGCCGCGATTCCCACGCACTTCAAGGAAGCCGGCGACTGGCAGACGGCGCAGCCCGCCGACCAGATGCCGCGCGACGGCTGGTGGAAGGCGTTCAACGATCCGATCCTCGATCAGCTCGAACCACAGGTCCAGAAGGCCAATCCGAACATCGCCGCCGCGCTCGCGCGTCACGACGAGGCCGATGCGCTCACGTCCGAGGCCCGCTCGGCGCTGATGCCGACCGTCGGGCTCGGCGCACAGGTGCAGCGCGACCGGCAGTCGGCGCTGCGTCCGCTGCGCGGCTCCGACCAGCCGAACGTGTACGAAACCAACACGCTCGGCGTGAGCATCGGCTACGACCTCGACCTGTGGGGCAAGGTGCGCAACGAGGTGAAGGCGGGTCAGGCGAACAGCGAGGCGAGCGAAGCCGATCTTGCGTCGCTGCAACTGAGCCTGCAGGCGAAGCTCGCGACGACGTGGTTCGACCTGCTCGGACTCGATCAGCAGTCGCGGCTGCTCGACGACACGATCGCCGCCTACCAGCGCGCGTTGAAGCTGACCGAGAGCCGTCATCGCGGCGGCATCGCCTCGGACCTCGATGTGTCGCGCGCGCAGAACCAGCTCGCCGCCGCGCAGGCTTCGTCCGACGACGTGAGCGCGCGCCGCGCGCTTTACGAGCACGCGATCGCCACGCTCGTGGGCGTGCCGGCTTCGGAGTTCAACGTCGCGCCCGACACGCTGCGTCCGCGCCTGCCGAACCTGCCCGTCGGGCTGCCTTCGGCGCTGCTGCAACGGCGTCCGGACATCGCCGCCGCGGAGCGTCGCGTGGCCGCGGCGAATGCGGAGATCGGCGTGGCCAAGGCCGCGTTCTTCCCCGACATCTCGCTCGATCTGCTCGGCGGCTATCAGAGCGACACGTTCAATCCGTGGCTGTCGGCGCCCAACGAGATGTGGGCGATCGGCCCGTCGCTGATGGAAACGATCTTCGACGGCGGCCGCCGCGAAGCGCTCGTGCGCGGCGCGCGCGCGAAGCTCGCGGAGAGCGGCGCGGACTACAAGTCGGTCGTGCTCAACGCGTTCCAGCAAGTGGAGGACAACCTCGCCCTGCTCCATCACCTCGGCGACGAAGCGCAGCGCGAGAACGAGGCGCTCGACGCGGCGCAGCGCACGCTCACGCTGTCGATGTCGCGCTATCGTGACGGCGTAGTGAGCTATCTCGACGTGGTGACGGCGCAGACCACCGCGCTCTCGACGCAGATTTCGTCGCTCGAACTCGACACGCGGCGGCTCGACGCCACGGTCGGTTTGATCCAGGCGATCGGCGGCGGCTGGAGCACGAAGCAGCTCGATGGCGATACGGCGGCGGCGGCCTCTCCTGCCTCTTCGGCTACGAAGGCCGCTACCGCGATAGCACCCGCAGCGACGAAAACCGAAGCGAGCGCCGCCGCGCCCGCGAAGGCCTCGTAACGCGCCTTCATCGGTTCATCACTGCGTCGGTTCATCGACGCAGCGCCCCAAGCGGCGCACGCGGCACGCCACACAGAGTGGGCGCGCCGCGTGCGCCGCTTTTTCGTGGGCGGCCGCGCGGCCGTCGGTCGGCGATGTCATCGCACGGTCATGTAAGGCAGCCATCGTTTCGCCGACACTCCACGAAGCTTGCGACGAAGCGTGCACGATCCGCCGCGCATTTTTCGCACGGCAGCGCTCGCTTCGTCGCTCCATTCACGAGGCGATGGCAGATGACCCAGAAAAACAGTCCCGACACCGAGAACACCGGCAGCAACAACAGCAGCACCACCGGCAGCTACCTCAACGCGGAAAATGCCGCGAACGTCTCGCGGCGCGGCTTCCTCAAGCTCGCGGGCGCGTCCGGTTTCGCGAGCGCGGCGGGCGCCGCCGCGGCGCTCGCGGGCGTCGCGCGCGCCGACACAACCACGCCCGACGGCACGCCCGAGCAGATCCACCTCACGTGGGGCGCGGACCCGACGAGCGAAGTCGTGATCTCGTGGGCCTCGCTTGCGGCCGCCACGCATCCGCGCGTGAGCTACGGCGCGGATCGCGGTCGCCGCGAAACCGTCGACGCGCTCCAGCGCACCTACACGGACGGCCTCACCGGCGTGGTCGTGTTCACGTATCACGCGCGCCTGCGCGGCCTGCACGCCGACACGACCTATCGCTACGAAGTCACCGCCGACAACGACAGCCGCGCGGGCAGCCCCTTCAACGCGACCTTCACGACCGCGCCGCGCGGCCGCAAGCCGTTCCGCTTCACGAGCTACGGCGACCTCGCCACGCCCAATACGGGCTGGGTGCTGTCGTCGCCGCAAAGCCGCTTCGCCGTCGAAGCCGTCGAGCGCTTCCAGCCGCTCTTTCACCTGCTCAACGGCGACCTCTGCTACGCGAACCTGAACCCCGCGCATCAGACCGAGGTGTGGCGCGACTTCGGCAACAACGCGCAGACGTCGGCCTCGAACCGCCCGTGGATGCCCTGCCCCGGCAACCACGAAATCGAGTTCTACAACGGCGCGCAGGGGCTCGACTCGTATCTCACGCGCTACACGCTGCCCGACAACGGCTCGCGCTTCGCGGGCCGCTGGTATCGCTTTCGCGTGAGCAACGTGCTGTTCATTTCGCTCGACGCCGACGACGTCGTCTATCAGGACGCCGCCGCCTTCGTCGCCGGCCCCGCGCCGCTCGTGCCCGCCGCGAGCACGGGCAACGCGCCTGTCGCGCCCGGCACGTCGTTCTACGTGCGCGGCTACAGCAACGGCGAGCAGACGCGCTGGCTCGAACGCACGCTGAGCGAAGCCGCGCACGACGAGGACATCGACTGGATCGTGGTGCAGATGCATCAGGACGCGCTCAGTTCGTCGAAGACGGGCAACGGTTCGGACAAGGGCATCCGCGAGGTCTGGCTGCCGCTGTTCGACCGTTACGGCGTCGATCTCGTGGTGTGCGGCCACGATCACGACTACGAGCGCAGCTATCCCGTGCGCGGCTGCAATCATCATGCGGGCACCGATGCCAAGACGGGCGCGCCCGTCGATACGCTGCAGCCGAAGCCGGTCACGCACGCGCAATCGGCGGCCAACACCTTCGACACGCGTCACGGCACGATCCACCTGATTCTCGGCGGCGGCGGCACCAGCGCGCCGCTCGACGTCTACGGCGTGGACGCGGGCAACGGTCTGCCGCAGGCGCAGATCTTCACGAAGCCCAATCGGCCGGTGGCGGGCGCGACGGCGGGCACCTTCGTGCGCCCCGCCGCCGACGCGGTCGAGGACGCCATCTGGTCCGCGCAGCGCGATACGGGTACCGGTTATGGGATCGCGGTGTTCGACGTCGATCCGGGCGCGCATGGCGGCAAGACCACCATCATGATGAACTACTATCACGCGCCGGGCGCCGACCAGACGCCGACGCCGAACTACGAACTGTTCGAGACGATCACGCTCGAGAAGTCGCGCGGGTAGTCGCGCGGGTAGTCGTACGGGTCGCTGTACTTCCGCGCCAAAGAAAAAGCGCCGCGATGTGCGGCGCTTTTTTCATTGATGCGCACGGCAAGCGGCGCGCGTCGTCACGCCACGCCGGGCGCCGCCGCTTCGTACACGTCGATGCGCCTGGGCACGAGGCCGAGTTCGAGAAAGGTATCGGCGATCTTCTGCTGCTCGCCGAGTATCGCCTTCGTGATCGGCACCGTGCCGAACTGCGTGCGCGCCACGGCCTGCTCGACGATCGGCGCGGGCAGGCCCCAGAGCTTCGCCAGTTCCCCCGCGTACTCGCTGCGATGCTGCTTGCCCCAGTCGTCGGCCTTGGCGATTTCGTCGATCAGCGTGCGAATCACATCAGGGTTGCGCTTCGCATAATCGAGCGACGAAAAATAGTAGCCGCGATTGCCGACCACGCCGCTCGCGTCGGCGAGCACGCGGGCGCCGAGCGTCGCCTGCGCCGCCGCGTAGAACGGGTCCCAGATCACCCAGGCGTCGATCGAGCCGTTCTCGAACGCCGCGCGCGCGTCGGCGGGCGCGAGAAACACCGGGCGCACGTCGCGGTAATCGAGGCCGTGGTGGCGCAGCAACTGCACGAGAAAATAGTGCACGTTGCTGCCCTTGTTGAACGCCACGCGCTTGCCCTTGAGATCGGCGACCGTGCGCAGCGTCGAATCGTGCGGCACCAGCACGGCTTCCGATTGCGAGCGCGGCAGCGTCGCGGCCACGTAGGCGAGCGGCGCGCCGGCGGCCTGCGCGAAGATCGGCGGCGCGTCGCCGACGTCGCCGAAATCGATCGAGCCGACGTTGAGCGCTTCGAGCTGCACCGGGCCCGCGTTGAACTCGGTCCACGTGACCGATACGCCGAGCGGCGCGAGCCGCGTTTCGAGCGTGCCGCGGCCTTTCAGGATGCTCAGCGCGCCCTTCTGGTTACCAATGCGCAAGGTGGGCGCGCCGCTCGCCGCGAACGCGCGCGAAGGAGCGAGGGTGCCCAGCAGCGGCAGCGCCGTCGCGGCGGCGCCGAGCGAGAGTTTGAGGAAATCGCGGCGTGTGCTCATGGGATCGGATCGGTTTTCGGATTGGCTGTTATCAACAACGGCATCGGATTGAAAGGTCCGATCGATTCTACGAAGCCGCGCGCCGATTCAGAACGATTGAGTTTTGCGATTCAAATCAGCCACAGGACTTAAGCATCGCGCTTTCTCAACGATTCCTCGCTCCCCGATGAACGTTTCTTCATATTGCTGCATCGGGTTCGATAGGCTGACCTAACTATTCTCTCTCTACCGGGATGCGATTTATCGCATTCGCTTACCGGCCAATCGAATATGTTCTCTGGAGGATAGTCCCATGAAATCGCTCATGATCGTTGCTGCGCTCGCCGGTGCCTTCGTCACCACGTCCGCCTTCGCGCAAACCACCAATCCCGCCGCGTCGCAAACGCAGACGCAAACGGCGGCCGCCACGCAAGTCGCCGCGACGAGCACCGCGCCCGTCGCGCAAGCCGGCGGCTGGGTAGCGCCGTATGGTGAACCGGTGCATCAAAAGACCCGCGCCGAGGTGTATCACGAACTCGTGCAAGCCGAGCAGGACGGTCAGCTCGCGTACCTCAATTCGACGCTCTACGCGCATTGAGCCCTTGCTGCGCGGTGTTTTCGCGCACATCGGCACGCAGACAAACGGCACGCGAGGTTCGCGTGCCGTTTCTTTTTGGGGTGCACAGGTGCACGGCGCATCGCGCGCACGTGACCTCAGTTCCCACAGATGGTTACCTTGCGCTTGCGCGGCGCGAAGTCGGATGGGCGATCAGGCGCGCGCGCCGTTCGCGCCCGGCAGCGTGAGTTGATAGCCGTAACGGCTGATGGTTTCGATGCGCATTTCGATCGCTTCGCGTTCGAGCTTGCGGCGCAAGCGCGAGACGACGAGATTCACGGTCGACGGATCGATATCGTCTTTCTCGGGCCACGCATAGCGGATCATCTGATCGCGCGGCACCGGCATGTTGGCCTGGCGCAGCAGGCATTCGATCAGCAGATATTCGCGCCGCGTGAGTTCGGCGCGGCGCGCGCCTTCGACGATCTCGCGCGTGCTCGCGTCGAGCAGCGGCGTGGCCGCCGCGTTGTCGGCCGCCGGCGAAACCGCGAGCGCGGGTCCGATGCGCAGCAGCGCGAGCATGCGCTCGTGCATTTCGATGAACGAGAACGGATAGCGGAAGCACGCATCGGCGCCCGCGCGCAGCAGTTGCGAGCGGTCGTGCGCGCTCGCCTCGATGCCGAGCACGGCGATGATCGTCGCGCCGTTGGTGACCTTCGCGAGCGAGGGCAGGAGCGCGTGCAATTCGGGCAGCAGCGCACGTTCGAGCGCGACGGCGATCACCACGTCGAACGGTTCTTCGCCCGCGACGTAGAGACCGTCGCGCAGCTCTTCCGCGCGTTGCAGACTGTGCGCGCTTTCCTGCAGGGCCTTTTGCAGCCACGCGGCTTCGGCGTGGCTCGGCGAGATGAGGAGAATGCGCATGGGTTCTTCTTGTGGGTGACGACGGTCAGGTGAGCGCACGCGGCCAGCATTCGACGCTCATGCGCACGCCGGGACCGCCCGGGCGGCGAGGTGCGCTTTGCGGGGCGTTGGCCTGGGTGCCTTCCGGTGTGCCTTCAGCTGCGCCTTCGTGCGCTTGCGCGCCGGCATCGGACGCATCAGCTGCATCGATTGCATCGTGGGACCTGGCGAACTCGGGCGCGTCGTCGATGCGCAGCGTGAAATCGTGCACGCGCATCACGGCGGCCACCACGCTCAGCCCGAGGCCCGAGCCGGCGATGTGACGCACGGCGTCGCCGCGATAGAAACGTTGCAGCACGGCCGCGCGTTCGGCGGGCGCGATGCCGGGGCCGTTGTCGGCGACTTCGAGCTGCGGACCGAGCGGCGTCGCGCGCAGCGTCACGCTGACGACGCCGCCTTCCGGCGCGAACTTGATCGCATTGTCGATCAGATTGCTGAACGCCTCGAACAGCAGCGCGCGGTCGCCGTGAATCTCGCTCACCGTTTCCGCGCTCACGCGCCATTCGATCTCGCGGCTTTCCGCGAGCGGTTCGTACAGCTCGGCCAGTTCCTGCACGAGCGACTGCAGATCGACGGTCGCGAAACCACCGCGCCGATGCAGCGTGCCGATCTCGGAGATGCGCAGCATCGCGCGAAAGCGTTCGAGCAGCTGGCCGGTTTCGGTGCGCGCGCGCTCGAGCATGTCGGCGCCTTCTTCGTCGGCACGCAGGCTTTCGCGTTCGGCGATGCGCGCGAGCAGCGTGTGCAGATGCACGAGCGGCGTGCGCAGATCGTGCGCGATGCCGTCGCACGCGCCTTTCACTTCGCTCATCAGCCGCTCGATTTCATCGAGCATGTGATTGACGAGATGCGCGAGCATGTCGAGTTCGTCGTCGCCGCCCACGGGCAGACGCTGGTCGAGATCGCCGCGCGCGATGCATTGCGTGACGCGGCGGATTTCGCGCACGCGGCGGATCTGCCGCATGCCGAGCACGAGACCGCCCGCGGCCGCGCCGAGCAGCGCGAGCACCGCGCCCACGGCGAGCGTGCGCACCACGAATTCGCGGATCTCCAGCACGTTGGTCATGTCGCGCGTCACCACGAGGCGCATGCCGTTCGGCCGGATCTCGCCCATCGCGCGCACGATCGGCGACTGTTTGCGGTCGCGCAGCTTGAGCGTGTGCTTGAGCGTGCAGCCCACGCGGTCGTAGGTGATGTTGGGCGGCACTTCGAGCAGGTCGCCGGCCACGTAGCGGCCGTCGGCGGTGAACAGCCCGTAGTAGTTCACGTGCATGCGTTCGTGCTCGAGGCGCTGATAGATCGCGTCGGGCAGTTGCGCGTCGGGAATCGAATCGAAGTAGATGAGCTGCCAGCTCATGATCGAGTCGGTGTCGCGTTCGATCGAACTGGTCGCGCTCCACGCGATGAAGCCGACGAGCAGCGTGAGAAATACGCCGAACATCGCGGTGTAGGCGCACAGCCAGCGGAACGTCGTGGTGTGCCAGCGCCGGCGCGGCATGGCGGGCGCGGCGGCGGGGGAGGGACGGCTGGACACGCGGGATTATCCGAGAATATAGCCGGAGCCGCGCACGGTCTGGATAAGCGGCGGCACGCCCGGCGGATCGATTTTCTTGCGCAGGCGGCCCATGTGGACGTCGATCAGATTGGTGCCCGGATCGAAGTGATAGCCCCACACGGCCTCGAACAGCATGGTGCGCGTGATGGTCTTGCCCGCGTGGCGCATCATGAATTCGAGCACGCGGTATTCGGTGGGCAGCAGCGCGACTTCTTCGCCGTCGCGGCGCACCTTGCGCGAAATGAGGTCGAGTTCGAGCGGCCCGACGTGCAGCGCGGTTTCGCGCGCGACCGTCGCGGCCTGGCGGCGGCGCAGCAGCACTTCGAGCCGCGCCGTGAGTTCCTCGGGATCGAAGGGCTTGGTCAGATAGTCGTCGCCGCCCGCGCGCAGGCCGCGCACGCGTTCGTCCACGTCGCCGAGCGCGCTGAGCATCAGCACCGGCGTCTGGATGCCGACCGTGCGCATCGCCGTGAGGATCGACAGGCCGTCGACGCCCGGCAGCATCCGGTCGAGCGTGATGGCGTCGTATTCGTCGCTCATCGCGCGCGCCATGCCGTCGCGGCCGTTGTCGACCCAATCGACGGCAAAACCGCGCTGTGTCAGTTCACTGACGATTTCGTTGGCTGTGACGGCATCGTCTTCCACCGTCAATACACGCACCTGGCTCATGTCCTCGCACTCCGCCGCGCGCCCTCGCGCAGCCTCTCTCGAAATGCAAGTTTACCGTCGTGAGGCCGCCGTGCCGCGTTGGCTTTCATTAAATTAAATTTAAGTTTGCAAACAGCGAAACAGTGGCGGCGGCGGGCGGGCACGCCGACACCGGCTTGCAACGGGCTTACGGACCGACCTCCCTACGTCGGCGCGGGCGCGCCGCGCAGATCGAGCTGATAACCGAAGCGGTTGATCGTCTCGATCTGCGTGCGCGCGCCGTGCGTGATGAGCTTGCGGCGCAACCGCGAGACCACCAGATTGACGCTCGACGGCTCGACGTCGCCCTTTTCCGGCCACGCGTAGCGGATCAGCTGCTCGCGCGCGACCGGCGCGTTGGCGTGCCGCAGCAGGCATTCCACGAGCAGATATTCGCGCGTGGTCAGCGAGATGCGGCGCTCGTCCTCGACCAGATCGCGCGTGAGCGGATCGAGCCGCGCCGCGCACGGACCGGACTGCGCGAGCGCGGTCCGGCGCAGCGCGAGCATGCGCTCCTGGATTTCGAGGATCGACCAGGGCTGCACGAAACAGGCGTCGGCGCCCGCGCGCAGCAGTCGCGCGCAATCGGCGGGCGTGCCGCGCGTGAGCGCGATGACCACGGCGGGCGCGTCGGGCAGACGCGTGAACGAGGCGAGCGCGTCGTGCAGGCCCTCGGGCGTGTTGACGCTGGCCGCGCACAGGATCACCGTGTCGAACGGCTCGTGAGAGGCGAGATAGACGGCGTAGTAGAGGTTGTCGGCAACCTCGACGCTATTGAGGCTTTCGCTCAGCGCCTTGTATAGATAGCCCCGCTCCGCGTCGGAGGAGGAGCACAGCAGAACTCTCATTGATAACGCGTATTGGGCCAGGAGTGGAAGGGCCAGCAGTCGATGGCGACCGTGGTGCCCGTGGAGATGGCTGCTGTCGTGGGCGCGTCGGCGAGCGTGGCTGCGCCGGCCGGCGACGCGGTGTTCGTCGCGTTCATCGTGCTCGTTGCGTTCATCGTGCTTGCGGCGAGCGTCTGCGGATCGGCATCGCCGATCGACAGGCGGAAGTCATGCAGACGCAGCACGGCGGCCACGATGCCGAGCCCGAGTCCGGTGCCCGGCACGTGGCGCGCGGCTTCGCTGCGGTAGTAGCGGCCGAGCACGGCGTCGCGTTCTTCGGGGGCGATGCCGGGGCCGTTGTCGGTGACGCTGAAGCGCGGCCCGGCGTCGCTCGCGCGCAGCGTCACGCTGACGAAGCCGCCGCGCGGCGCGAACTTGATCGCGTTGTCGAGCAGATTGCTGAAGGCTTCGAAGAGCAGCGCGCGGTCGGCGTGGATCGGCGCGACCTCGGCCACGGCGATGCGCAGCTCGACGTCTTTCTCCTCGGCGAGCGGCGCGTAGAGATCGCAGAGTTCGTCGACGAGCGCCGGCAGCGCGACCTGCGCGAAGCCGCTGCGCCGCTTGATCGCGCCGATCTCCGAGATGCGCAGCAGCGCCGCGAAGCGCTCGAGCACCGTGTCGGCCTCGTTGCGCGCATCGACGAGCACGTTCGCGATGGCCGGCTCGCCGCGCCGCTGCATCGACTCGGCCGCGTGCGACAGGCGTAGCCGCAGCCGCGTGAGCGGCGTGCGCAGGTCGTGCGCGATGCCGTCGCAGGCGCTCTTCACTTCGGCCATCAGGCGTTCGACTTCGTCGAGCATGCGGTTGACGAGGTCGGCCAGCATGTCGAGTTCGTCGCGGCCCGCGACGGGCAGACGCTCGCCCAGCTCGCCGCCCGCGATGCGACCGGTCGCGCGACGGATCTCGGCGACGCGCCGGATCTGCCGCATGCTCAGCAGCAGGCCCGCGCAGAGGCTGCCGCACAGGCACAGCAGGCCGCCGCCGAACAGCGCCTTGAGCAGTTCGTCGTGGACGTGGTGGACATCGGTCAGCGAGCGCGCCACGACGATGCATGCGCCGTCCGCCCGCACTTCGCCCATCGCGCGCAGGGCGGGGACGGGCGTGCCGGTATCGAGGCGCACGGTCTGGCCGCTCGCGTGTTCGTGCGAACGGCCCCAGGGATCGAGCGTCAGTCCGGCGGGCAGGCTGTGGATGTCGCCCGCGAGCCAGCGGCCGTCGGGCGCGAACAGACCATAGAAGTTCTCGCGACGGTTTTCGCGATGCAGGCGCGTGTCGATGGCGGCGGCGAGCGCATCGTCGCTGCGCGAATCGAAATAGCGCAGTTGCCAGCGCAGGCCGCTGTCGGTCTCGCGGATCATCGCGCGCGTGACCGAGAACTCGATGAAGCCGAGCAGCACCATGAACGACACCGAGAAGATCGCGGCGTACGCGGCGAACCAGCGGAACGTGGTGGTCTGCCAGCGATCGTGGCCGATGGCCGCCGGGGCGGCGCCCGAGCGCGGCGCTTCCGGTACGAACGCGCCCGCGCGGCCGGCGACCCAGCCGGGGAGATTCATCGCGTGCCTCGCGCCGGCGCGTGCAACGCCGTGCCGCGTGCGAAGCATGCGGCGCGTTCTGCGCTTGCTGTGCGCCCGGCGTATCCGGCCCGCGATCGCGGCGTGAATGCGCTGACTGACATGATGACCTCCCCGATGGCTTGCTCCGCCGACGACAATCGATCGTCGCGCGACGGTCCGATCAGGACGGTTGCGCGCGTGCCCGGTCATGATAGTGGGGGCTTCACCGCGCAACGGCATCAAGACCATGAAGAGCGAGTCATGTTCTTACCGGCGGTTGACGCGTAGCTGTCAGTTTGTCAATGCGGGGGAACGCGAGGAGGACTTGGGTGCAGGGGCATCGATCGGCGTGCGAGGCTGCGCCGGTGCTTTTCGCCAATGTTCGGCTCGCGATCATCCATGAACGTTGTTTCATCCTGCTGAGCGGATTGCGAAGTGAGCGGCTGCTTATTCTGGATTTCGCATGGGTGTCTGTACGGATGGGGATCGGGCGTAGCGGTGCTGTGCATCCTGCTCGGCCTTGTCATCGCCATCGTCATCGAACCGGATACCGATGTGTTCGTCCAGTCCGCTCACATTCAAAGGAGACAGCCGTGAAACCTCTGCTCAAGTTCGCGTTACTTCCACTCATCGGCGCGGCGAGTGCGAGCGCCTTCGCCGCCCCGCATCTCACGCCCAGGGAATGTCATGGCTATCCGTTCGTGCGGCCCGCGCACGAGGTCACGCATCAACAGTTGATGCAGGAGCTTCACGACCTGTCGCTGGTCGGTTACGACGAGCACGCCGTGGACAACGATTACCCATCCGATCTGCAAGCGGCCGAGCAACGGCTGGCCGAGCTTTATCGGCAGGATTGCGGCGCGCGCCATACCGCGTCGACCGCGCAACCGACTCGCTCCGCTCAAGCCGATTGATCGATTGATTGATGGGCGACGGTGCGGTCGCCGTCAGGTCACCGCGCCGGATTTAGCAGTGCACCTTCAAGGTGACCACCGGTCCGCAATGAGGTCGCGCTGCGCTTTTCTTCTCCTCCGATCGCTATTCATCACTCTCGATCCCATATTCGGGTACCTGGCCCGGGTAACCGGATATGGGAACCGGCTACCTTTACTTGAACTCCGCAGCCGCAAAGGTCAGTGTGATCGGCAAAGCCGCAGCTCAAACGCTCCCATAGGCGGTGACCTCATCTGCAGGTTTTCTCCCATAACTTGCAACCACACCAAGTCTCCTCCTTAATAATCAATGTGTTAGTACGTATACTGAAAGTGGTTAACGAGGTAAACACGCCAAGGTAGCGCAATGTGGGAGCCTTCCAGCGGTTCACGCTCACAAGGTTACCCGCTATGGGGCCACGGAAGTTGGTGATCACTTACATTTGCAAAGGGTACCGGTTTTGGGAGACGTCTCTCTTATCGGACGCGGGTTTTAGTGTTTACCAAATACGCTTTAGAACCTTTAGTAAACCTTTAGGCGGCTGGAATCCTTGCCTGGCGTGGGTTTGCGGCCGAAAAGGTGCCGCACTATGGGGACTGCGGTACCGGCTATGGGGGCTCGGGGTTGTGGATATGGGATTTCGGTGCCCGCGGATGGGGATTTGAGGGTGTGGATATGGGAGCAAGGTCGCCCGGTATGGGAAAAATGCCCGGAAAGTCCTCAAGTCCACGTTTATGGGAAGCCTCGAAGGTCGCGTTTTATGGGACTTCTTGACTGCGTCGAGCCTGATTTCAGTCGCTAAATGGCCCGATTGGGTCACGTGTTATGGGAGATTCGAAAGGTAACCCCTTATGGTGGGCGTCGATTGACGCTCACACAGGTAGCCGAGATCGCATTTCCCGTGAACTCCAGCTGACGTGACCTGGAGAACAGGGCCTTTTCAAGGGTATCCAGTTATGGGATCGATTGAAGGTAGCCAGTTATGGTGGATCGAACGGCATCGACGTGCTGGAAACGGGCCGGTGCGGGCTGTTTCAGGTCGCCATTTATGGGGACAAGCAAAGGTTACCGCCAGTGGGACGATTCTCCAGTGCGAGGCACGGCAGACGTCGACCGCGCCTGAATGGCCAAAATCCCATATCCGTGCACCTGTGGGTAACTTTATTTTGGAAGTGAGTACTCACATCCTTGCTAAAGGTTGCCGAATATGGGACGAGAGACGAGCGTTTCAGTCCAAAAGGTCACTGGATTTGGGATCGTTTCGTTGCAAGCTGGTCCGGGAGGAACTCGGCCCGGCGGGCTTCCCCACCGGGTTGAGTACCGTATCTGTCAACTTTTCCGACACACGATGTCGTGCTCTCGCACAGACGCGACGGCGGCCTTGAGTCACCTGGTCGCTTGGTATACAGTTACCAACCGACCAGGTTCCCTTTTTACGTGGGTCATATGGCAAGAAAAAAGGCCGACGCCGGCGATGCCGACAAGCAAGGCGCACTCGTATTTCAAGGCCAGCCGCCTGATCTCTTCCGCAAAGCGGTCCCCGCGATTCACATCGCCCCGAAGTCCGGATCGATCAGTCTCCAGCAGCGCAAGATGTTCAGCTCGCTGATCAAGAACGCGATCCGTCAGGACTCCCTCGAGCCCGGCCGCTCCTCGTTCGAGATCACGATTTCCGCCCTGTCGCAGGACGTCGATTTGAACAGCAACAACACCGAATACGTCAAGGAAACGATCAACTCGTTGATCAGCACGGTCGTCAACTGGGACTACCTCACGCAGGATAAACGCAGCATCTGGAAGGCATCCGGTCTGCTCGCGGGCGCCGAACTCGAGCGTTCGGTGCTGCGCTATACGTTCTCGGAACAGATTCGCGGCGAACTGCTGAATCCCGAAATCTACGCGATGATCGACATGCGGATCACGCGTCAATTCAGGAAAGCGCATTCGCTGGCGCTCTGGGAAAACGTCGTGCGATACGAAGCGGTCGGCGTGACTGCGCGCTTTCCGCTCGCGACCTTGCGCGATCTGATTCTCGGCCAGGATACGTCGGCGCAATCGTACAAGCTCTACAAGCAATTCAAGAGCCGCGTGCTGGTGCCGTGCATCAAGGAAGTCAACGAGATTTCGGATCACAACTTCGAGCTGATCGAGCACAAGGTGGGGCGCTCCGTCGTCGCGTTGCAGTTTCGCGTGACGCGCAAGCCGGAGACCGATCCGTCGCAAGAACTGCGCGCCAATGAGACGCTGCTGATCGGCGAGATGTCGAAGTTCAGTATTCCGGTCTCGGAAGCGCGTCGTCTGTTCAAGCAGTACGGCGAGGAAAAGATCCGCACCGCGGTGGCCTACACGGCGGCGCGCGTGGCGCAGAAGAATGCCGCGCCGCTCGCGAATGTCGCGGCCTACTTCCGCAAGGCGTTGATGCAGGGCTACGAGTTGCCGGGCGCGAATGCCGCGGCCGGCGCCGCTCCCGATGCAGGCAAGGCGCGCGAAAGCCAGGATCAGGTGAAGGACCGCTACATCGCCGCGAAGATCAACGAGGCGCGTTCGTACTTCAACGAGCTCGAATACGATGATCAGACGGCGCTGATCAAGCGCTACAACGAGACGGTCGGGATGGACAAGCTCAAGGTCTCGACGTCGAAAGTGCCGAGCAAGATGGCATCGACGAACTTCTTCCGTTGGGTTGTCCTGGACACCTGGGGCCAACCGACGGCGACCGATCTGCTCGAATTCCTGCTTAGTGGACAGCAAGGCTCGGGTGCCGGCGATACGCAAGCGATGGGCGATATCGAACTCGCGTTGAAGACGCGCGAAGAGTGATTGGCGAATCGGGGTAGTGGTTTTGCCTCGGCGCATATGGGCACCATCGAGATGCTCAGTCTCGCAATAAAATATGGCGAAATTTACCCAATAAAAATACATAGGTAAATTTCGCCCGCTCTATTTTCCCTGATCTTCTGATCGTTGGATGTTGCGTTGGCGGCAGGTTCGGATCGAGCACGGGTGTTAGCGCTCGTTTTGACGTGGCTGTAGATTCCTGACGAGTGGCGCCTGTTAATCTCCACGTGGAGATTGAGTTGAGTATGTGCCGCTGACGATAGTACGGCGGCATAGGCCTACGCAGCGTGTCTTTGAGTAAGCGCGTCTGGTTAAGTCGCGAAATCGTGGATGGCTGTTGTATTGTCGTGGTACGTGATTCTCCACGTGGCGAATCACGTACCACGTTCGAGGGCATCAAACCACACAGGTGATCTCTTTGATTTGATCCGCGCGATGATGGTCTGGCGGCGGCGATTTCCGGGATATTAGGCTGATGTGATCGCTTGATTGGCGCAAGCAGTCACTAGGCAGGAAAGCGCTGTTCTCCGCGTGGAGAAAATCTTCTGAATGCAATTGCATTAGGCAATCGATACGGCTTGAGACTAACCACCAAGCACATGTCCTGAGCGCCGCAACACAACTTAGGAATTCTGCGCCCCTGTTCCTTCAATCTCAAATCTATTTCAAACGAAGCGCGCTCTCCACGTGGAGATTGCCGTCCGTTTCACGCGTAAGCCGCGTTGACACTGAGACTCCCCAGTACGCACGCAATCTAGTCTGTTTCTCAATTCCGCATAGAACACGCAGGTCTGTGCAGATGGCGGCGCTAACCCGACCCCGAGCCCTTCGTCGCCAAAGCATGAGCCATACACCTGATCTCCACGTGGAGATCAGACCTACGCCCTTAGCCTTCGCCAATCCGTTCCCAACCGCCTCGGCGCCTACAAAAAATAGCAAAACCCATTCACTCTCTTATCCCAATGGCCATTTTGGTGGTGAACAGGCAACGATTTAAGCCTAGAAGCTAGAATTTACTTTAACTTGCCGTTAGACTCCCAAAAGACTTGCTGGAGAGTCTCCACGTGGAGATTGAGCGTGGTGCACTTCTCCGTTGAACTTTGCATGGAGAACCGAATGGGTCTGGTCATCGCCGTAGCGAACCAAAAGGGTGGGGTCGGCAAAACCACCACCAGCATGAATTTGGCTGGCGCATTTCAAGCCGAAGGCTACAAAGTCTATGTCGCCGACGCCGACGGCCAGCAATCCTGCATGAGCTGGTGCGCGGCTGCGGGTCCGGAAACACCGCTTCCATTCCGCGTCGGTAGCATCAACAAGCTCGAAAAAATGATCGGGCCTGAAATTGCCGCATTGGCGAACGACTACGACGTCGTCATCGTCGACTGTCCACCGAACATCAACGATCTCACGACCGCGCGCGTCCTCGCTGTTGCCGATGCAACCGTCATTCCGACTGACGCTTCTCCGATCGACATCTGGAGTAGCGAAGGGATGATGGAGTTGGTGGAGCGCACGCGCGTCGCGAATCCGGCCGGGAAATTCGCAATTTTGCTGAATAAATCGAATTCGAAAACGCTCCTGCATACGCAGATGAGCGCAATCCTGGCTGAGAGCAACGTTCGCGTGCTCGCTGCCACGGTCAAGCAACGCGAACTGTATCGTCAGGCTGCTGCACTCGGGCGCACCGTCTTCGACGTGCGGGGCGTTCGCGGGACGAAGATCGCCAAGGACGAGATCACGGCCGTCTACAACGAAATCATCGCGCTCGTTCAGGAAGAGGAGGTGGTCGATGGCAACTAAGCTCAATTTCACGAGCAAGGTTCGCGCGGGCATGGCGGTCGAGCGCGCTTCGGCTGGCGAGCGTCTGGCCGATGGCGACGTCGTCGGCATCGCGCAGCGCGACGCGGGCGCGGCTCCCGCCCCCGCCGAACAGGCTGCAGGGCCGACCGCGCCACAAGTCGCACCGCAACCGGAGATCGCCGCAGTCATCGAGACGGTGGCAACCCATGCCGTGACGCGGATCTCCGTCGATGACGTCGTGTCGAATCCGTACAATCCGCGCGCGTTCTATAGCGCCGAGACGATCGATGAACTCGCGGAGAGCTTCGCGAGCCAAGGTCAGATCACGCCGATTCTGGTCACGCGCCTGCCGCAGTTCCCCGGCAAATACGTGATCGTCGACGGTGAGCGCCGGATTCGCGCGGCCCGTTCGCGCGGCGACAAGCTCATCGATGCCGATGTGCGTGACGGCCTCGACAACCAGAATCTCTATCTGCGCGCGTATCACGCGAACAAGGAGCGCGAAGAGCAGACCGTTTTCGACGACGCGCTTGCATGGAAAAAGCTCCTCGACGACGGCGTCTATGTCGATCAAACCGAACTGGGCGTCGCTGTGGGCGAGGACCCGAAGCACATCAGCAAGGTCATTTCGCTGACGTCGCTGCCGCCGTATCTGCTTCAGCGCATGGCGCAGAATCGTCAGGACATCGGCCTCGGGCATGCCTACAACATCAAGCTGATTTTCGATCGCGCGGGTGCGAGCGTTGCCGAGCATTGGCTCGAACAGGTAATCGAAGGGAAGGCGAGCGTGCGCAAGCTCGAAGCCGCTGCGTCGGCCGAGGCGGGTGCTCGGCGCGTGGGTCCGCGTCGCACGCATTATCAATCGCGCGTGCAATTCAGCCGTCCGGACGGTGTGGCGCTCGGCGAACTGAAACTGTTCGGCGACGGTCGCGCGGAGTTGAACCTCAAGGGCATCGCCGCAGCGGATCAGCAGCGCCTGGCCGAACGGATGAAGGCGGTCATCGACGAATGGGCGTCGGAAATGGAGCCCGTCGCCGTCGGTTGAGCGGGCGTCTGGCAATAGCACTAGACGCACGAGGAAGAGGGCAGGGCCGTCAGGTGCCTGCCCTCTTGCGTTTCCAGGGCGGTTTGCGTGCTTTCGCATCGATTTTCCGCGTCTTGTGACGGCGAGGGTCGAATCCGTGGAACACCGACCGATCATTTTGAAATCGCCGAAAACCCCGTCAAATCAAGGGGATATGAGACAATTCCTAGAATGTTTCACGCTCAGACGCGTTTCGCTGAGGGTCAAAGTGGGTTTATCCGCACCAAGCGACACTTCCCGGCGCTCAAGGCATTGAAGTGTAATGATGTGAATGTATTTCGTAGTTATCTGAACATTTATGCGCGAATTACCCGTGGATTGACAATTCTCGCTGCCTACGCCATGCTTGTAGGAATGAACCGTCGCCAAAGCCCGATTTCGCTGATTATTCGCACCATTCCTCGAATGGTGGGTTAGCGTACGACTGGCAAAAACGACAACGACCCGCCCCACGAGGCGGGTTTTTTATTTCCGCCTCCTGGCTAAACAAGTATCACAAGAGACAGCACAGGAGCCGTCATGCAGGCCAATTCGCGCCAAACCGCACTCCAAGCCGACGCACACCACCCGCAGCAGACCGATTACCTCCGTTTGATCCTCACCGCGCGCGTCTATGACGCGGCCCGCGAAACCGAGCTCGAACCCGCGCCGAACCTCTCCGCGCGTATCGGCAACACGGTGCTGCTCAAGCGCGAGGACAACCAGCCGGTCTTCTCGTTCAAGCTGCGCGGCGCGTACAACAAGATGGCGCATCTTTCGCC
>NZ_FNZM01000026.1 GCF_900109265.1 Paraburkholderia tropica | reverse complement strand
GATCAGGAGCAAACGAAGATGGCCGAACTCATGAACCGCGACGCATTCCGCAGCGCGCTCGAAGAAGCGATCAAGGGCAAGAGCGCCAACAAGGCGCCCTTCAGCGTCGCCTGGGCGAGCGGCAAGCTCTCCCGCGCGCATCTCGCACGCTGGGCCGAAAACCACTATCACTATGTCGGCCCCTTCGCCGACTATCTCGCCTACCTCTACGCCCGCACGCCCGACCACATGACCGAGGCCAAGGACTTCCTCCTCGCCAACATGTACGAGGAAGAAATTGGCGGCGACCGTCACACCGACCTGCTGATCCGTTTCGCCGAAGCCTGCGGCACCACGCGCGAGCGCGTCACCAACCCCGACAACATGTCGCCCACCACGCGCGGCCTGCAGGCGTGGTGCTATTCGGTGGCGATGCGCGAAGACCCGGTGGTGGCGGTGGCCGCGCTGGTGGTCGGGCTGGAATCGCAGGTGCCGTCGATCTACCGCAAGCAGACGCCCACGCTGCGCGAGCAGTACCAGTTCACGGACGAAGAGGTGGAATTCTTCGACCTGCATATCGTCTCGGACGAAATCCACGGCGAGCGCGGCTACCAGATCGTGCTGGAAAACGCCACCACGCCCGAGTTGCAGCAGCGTTGCCTGAAGATCTGCGAGATCGGTGCGCAGATGCGTCTGCTGTACACCACGGCGCTTTACTACGACTACGTCGAGAAGGAAATCCCGCTGCCCGAACTCGGCCTCGCAGCATAAGCGGTCAAGCGTAATCATCAGGAATCCTTGAGGTTATAGAGGCCGGAAACTAGCGCTGGCCGTTCCGCACAATCGATGGCGATAGATTCGTCATCGATTGGCATAACTAATCAATAAAGTGTGAATGTCATGAGCGAAATCGCGACGGTATTCAAGAATCTGATTGCGGGAGAGTGGGCTGCCAGCGTAAGCGGCAAGACCTTCCCGAACATCAATCCCGCCGATACGCGCGATCTCGTCGGTCAGTTTCAGGCATCGACGGTCGAGGACGCGCAGGCCGCGATCAGCGCGGCATCGACGGCATTCGCGAAATGGCGCCGCATGTCGGTGTCCGCGCGCGCGAAGATCGTCAACAAGGCCGCCGACTGGCTGGAAGCGAACGCCGACGCTTTCGCGCTGGAATTGACGCGCGAAGAAGGCAAGCCGCTCGCGCAAAGCCGCGACGAAATTCTGCGTTCCGCGCAGGTGCTGCGCTTCTATGCGGTCGAAGCGCAGACCTTTACGGGCGAAACCTTCCCGAGCGACGATCCCGAGCAACTCGTGTACACGCAGCGCGAACCGCTGGGCGTCGTCACCGTGATCACGCCGTGGAATTTCCCGATCTCGATTCCCGCGCGCAAGATCGCGCCCGCGCTGATGGCCGGCAACACGGTGGTCTTCAAGCCTTCGTCGGATGCGCCGCTGATCGGTTATCGGCTTGCCGAGGCGTTCGTGCAAGCGGGCATTCCGGCGGGCGTGCTCAACTACATCACGGGCCGCGCGGGCGATATCGGCGCGGCCATCACCGAGTCGCCGGTGGTGCGCGCCGTGTCGTTCACGGGTTCGACGGGCGCGGGCGAGCACATTCATCGCTCGGTGCTGATCACCACGCGCACGCAAATGGAACTGGGCGGCAAGAATCCGCTCATCGTCATGGAAGACGCCGATCTCGAGCGCGCCGTCGATCTCGCGGTTAAGGGCGGTTTCTCGCTGAGCGGCCAGGCGTGCACGGGCACGAGCCGCATTCTGGTGGTCGAAGCGGTGCGCGAAGCGTTCACGGCCAGGCTGGTCGAGCGCGTGAAGCAACTCAAGATCGGCAGCGGCGTCACGCCCGGCATGGATCTCGGTCCGCTCGCGAATCGCAAGCAACTCGATACGGTGCTCGGTTTCGTGGCGTCCGGCAAGCAGGAAGCGACGCATTTGATCGGCGGCGATCAGTTGACGGGCGAAGGCTTCGAACACGGCTATTACGTCACGCCCGCCGTATTCGCCGATGTGCCGGAAAACGCGCGTATCTATCGCGAGGAAATTTTCGGGCCGGTGCTGGCGATTGTTTCGGTGACGAATTTCGACGACGCCATCGCGAAAGCCAACGACACGGAATACGGTCTTTCGGCGGCCATCGCGACGTCGAATCCGCGCTATATGCACCGCTTCGCCGACGAGATCGAGTCGGGCACGGTGAAGATCAATCGCACCACCACGGGCAACGTGGTCAACGCGCCGTTCGGCGGCTTGAAGCGTTCGAGCACCTCGACATTCCGCGAGTCGGGCCGCGCGGGGCTGGAGTTCTATACGCAGATCAAGACGGTTTATCGTGGCTTATAACGCGACGGCCTTTAATGCGGATATATCGGGCGAACGCTTCATCCTCGCGCGATATCGACGCAATCGTGAATCGAAAAACACGCAGAAAACGCACGGAAAACGCCTCATGAAAAGTATCTTCAAACTCGAACTGACCGAAGCCCGCGCCATGGCGCGCGCCGCGCTCGAACGCGCGCAGGCCATCAATGTTCCCGAGTCGGTGTGTATCGTCGATGCGGGCGGTTATCCGCTCGTGCTCGAACGCATGGACGACGCGCGCATCACCGGTCCGCAGATCGCCTGGAACAAGGCGTTCACGGCGGCCGGCCACAAGCGCTCGACGCATCTGTTCACGAAAGCGCCCAACGGTCCCGCCTTGCCGGGCAACGAGGCGTTCGGCATTCAACTGAGCTTCGAAGGGCGCTTCGCGGCGTTCGTCGGCGGCTTTCCGATCGTCGTGAACGACGAGGTGATCGGCGGCGTGGGCCTGAGCGGCGGCAACGGCGAGCAGGACACGCAATGCGGTCTCGCGGCGCTTGAAGCGTTGCAGGCGCTGCTTGCGGCGAGCGGGCAGCGCGTGCTCGTGGAAGCCGACATCAAGAAATAACGCCGTCGCGATTGCGGCAATGCGTCCGCCGCGCGGCGGCGGGCGCGTCCCCTGTTTCGTTAGAGATTGGCACGATGATCTATCAGATTGAGATCGCGGAAACCGGCGAGCGCTTCGCGGCGCAGGCCGACGAATCGCTGCTCCAGGCGGCGTCGAACGCGGGCGTGGCGTTGCCGCACGATTGCCAGTTGGGCGGCTGCGGCACCTGCCGCGTGAAGGTGATTCGCGGCGCGCACGAGTATGAGGAATTTCCGTTCGGGCTTTCGCAGGAAGAAGCCGATGCGGGCTACGCGCTCGCGTGTCAGGCGCGCGCGCGCAGCGACATGCTGATCGGCGCGGCGCAAGCGGGCGCGGACGTCTCCGCGCCAACCGTGGTGCAGGCGCGCGTGATCGACGTGAGCGTGCTCGGCCCGGACGTGCGGCGGCTTGCCGTCGCGTTGCCCGAATCGCTCGAACTCAAGTTCAATCCCGGCCAGTACATGAACGTGCTGCTGGAAAACGGCGAACGCAGAAGTTTTTCGATGGCGTCCGCGGCGGGCGCGCAGGCGCTCGACTTTCATATCAAGCGCGTGCCGGGCGGGCGTTTTACCGATGGCGGATTGTCGGCGCTGCGTGCGGGCGATGCGCTCGACGTCGAACTGCCGCTCGGCATTTTCCGCTTTCACGCCGAAGACTATCGGCCGCTCGTGATGGTCGCAACGGGCACCGGTCTCGCGCCGGTCAAGGCGATTCTCGAATCGTTGATGGACGATCCCGATTGTCCGCCGGTTTCGCTTTACTGGGGCGCGCGCACGCAAGCCGATCTCTATCTGCACGACGAAATCCAGCAGTGGGGCGCGCGGCTCTACGAATTTCAGTATGTGCCGGTGCTGTCGCGTCCGCATGAAGGTTGGAGCGGGCGGCGCGGCTACGTGCAGCACGCGGTTTGCGAGGATTTCGCGGATCTTTCCGAGCACGCGGTGTATCTGTGCGGCTCGCCCGCCATGATCGACGACGCGCGGCATCGGTTTCTTCAGCGCGGCGCGAGCATCGACCATCTGTACACAGACAGCTTCACGTTCCAGCACGAAGCCGAAACGCAATCCTTGCATCAAGAACGGGAGACTTCATGATTCATTTGACGGATGCGCAGATCGACGAGTTGATCACCATCGACGATGCCATTCCGGCACTCGAACGCGGCTTTCGCGATCTCGCCAACGGCCACGCGGCCGTGCAGCGCCGCGTGCGGACCGAAGCGGGCGGCGTGAAGCTGTCGACGCTCGGCGCGGTCATGCCCGAACTGGGCGTGGCGGGCGCGAAGGTGTATTCGACGATTGCGGGGCAATTCAATTTTTCGATCGTGTTGTTTTCGACCGTGGACGGCAGCTTGCTCGCCACGCTCGATGCGAACGCGATCACGCGCTTGCGCACCGCCGCGACCACGGTGGTGGCAGTGCGCGCACTGGCGAAGCCGGACGCGCGTACCGTTGCCGTATTCGGCACCGGCGTGCAGGGCCGCGCTCATGCGCTGGCATTGGCCGCGCATACGAAGCTGCGTTCGTTTCGCATCGTCGGGCTGGAGGGCACGCGCGAACTCGCAGCGGCGGTGATGGCGGCCGGTTCCACGCGCGGCATCGAAGCCTCGGTATGCGAAGCAAACGATGCGGTGCGCGGCGCGGACGTGATCGTGACCGCAACGCGCGCGACGGGCGCGCTGTTCGACGGCAACGCGGTCGTGCCGGGCGCGCTCGTGAGCGCGATCGGTTCGAGCCTGCCGCATACGCGCGAACTCGACGACACGCTGATCGCGCGGGCGTCGCGCATCGTCGTGGAATTGCGCGAGCAGGCGCGCGAAGAAGCGGGCGATTTGCTGCTCGTGAAGCCCGGCACGTTCGACTGGAACGACACGGTCGAACTCGGCGACGTACTCGCGGGCCGCGCCACGGGCCGCGCATCGGCGGACGATATCGTCGTGTATAAAGCGGTCGGCATCGGCTTGCAGGATGTGGCGCTGGCCGGTATCGCGTGGCAAAAGCATCTCGCGCGCAACGCGAAACCGTCGCCGTTGGACGCTGCACGATGAGCGCCACGCCGGGGACCGAGGCGCACGCAACGACAACCGAAACCCCGGCACAGGCTGTGGCGAAAGCGGCGGCACAAGCGCAGCCGCAAGCCAGCGAGCGGCCGTTCCGCCAGTCGCTGCTCGCGATGCTGGGCTTGTCCAGCGTCGTCATGACGGTCGCCATCGATCAAACCGTGGTCGGCACGGCGCTGCCGTCCATCGTCGCCGATCTGCAACGCTTCGATCTCTACGAATGGGTCGCCACGGCGTATCTGCTGACTTCGGTGATCACGGTGCCGGTGTTCGGGCGGCTCGGCGACTGGTTCGGGCGCAAGCCGCTCATCGTCGTCGCCATCGTGCTGTTCACGCTGGCTTCGGTGCTGTGCGGCGTGGCCAGTTCCATGCCGATGCTGATCGCGTGCCGCGCGTTGCAGGGCGTTGGCGGCGGCATGCTGGTGGGCACCTGCTTCGCGTCGATCCCCGATCTCTTTCCCGACCCTGTGCGTCGATTGCGCTGGCAGGTGCTGTTTTCGAGCGCCTTCGGTCTCGCCAACGCGGTCGGTCCGTCGCTTGGCGGCTTTCTGAGCCAGCATTACGGATGGCGCTGGGCGTTCCTCGTCAATCTGCCGGTGGGCGTCGTGAGTCTGTATCTCGCGGCGCGGCATTTGCCGCATATTCGTCACGTGCGGCGCCAGCGCCTGAACGCCGACTGGCGCGGCGCATTGCTGATCGCGTTCGCGCTCGGCGCGTTTCAACTGCTTGTCGAAGCGGCCGGAAGCGGGATGGGCAGCGGGACCGGAAGCGCGGCGCACGTCGGCCTCTATGCGCTGATGGTGGCGATCGGCTTGGGATGGCTCGCGCGCGAGGAGCGCCGTGCCGCCGATCCGATCATTCCGCCTGGCCTGCTGAAAGATCGCGCGACGCTCGTGCTGCTGGTGTTATCGATGCTGATGGGCGTCGCGATGTTCGCGTTGCTGTTCTACGTGCCGTTGCTGTTGCAAGGCGGCGTGGGACTCGATGCGAGCGAGACGGGCGTGGTGGTAACGCCGATGGTGGTGTGCATCACCGTGGGAACGATCGCGAATACGCGCATCGTGACGCGCCTGAAACGGCCCAATCTGCTGCTTTATCTCGGCTTCGGGCTGCTCGGCGCGGCGTGCGCGACGATCGCGTGTGTCGGCGGGAATCGGCATAGCGCGGCGTTCGTCGCGGCGATGGTGGCGGCGGGCGTCGGCATCGGCTTCGTCATGCCGAACCTGACCGTGTTCGTGCAGCAAGTGGCCGGCACCACGCGTCTGGGCATTGCCACGGCGCTGATCCAGTCGTCGCGCATGGTGGGCGGCATGCTGGGCACGGCGGTCGCGGGAACGACCATCCGCCACTTCTACGTGGCCGGTCTGGATCGCGCGTTGACCGGGCAGGCCGCCGCCGCGCACGCGCAATGGATGGCGGGGTTGCACGATCCGCAGACGCTGATGTCCACGCAGGCCGCCGCGCGGTTTGCGGCGCAGGCGGATCGCGCGGGATTGGCCGGCGATGCGTTGCTGGCGCTCGCGCGCGGCGCGCTCCTGCATGCGGTGGAAACATCGCTTTTGGGCGTGGCGATAGTGATGGTGCTGGCGTGCTTGACGGTTTGGCTGTTGCCGCATATCGCCATCTCGGCGCGCACGCAAAAGCGTCGAGCGACTTGAACGGCGTGAGCGCCGCGCTCGGGCTTCAGCCCTTCTTGCCGTGATTCGCCATCAATTCGGAGCGGCCGATCACGTCTCGCGCGGCCTCGGCTTTATCGGCGTCCGAAAAACCCGCGGCGTCGATCACCGGCGTGAGCGCCTTGAACGCCACTTGCGGCTTGGCGCTGCGTAGCGACGCCATGCCTTCGTTCCACGCGTGCAGCATCTGCTTCGCGATCCAGTGCCAGCGCGTTTCGTTCCTGGCCGCTTCGACGATATCTTTGCCCGTCGATACGGCCGAGTCGCACAAGGCTTCGACCATCTCGCGATACCGCTTCGGCGCAATGCCGAGCCGCGTGTTGAAGAAGCGTTCGAGCGTCTTGCCGGGCGCCCATGTCTTGCGGCCGTCTACGCTCAGGCCGGGCGGATTGTTCGCGAAACGCGGATACGCCTCGGTGGTGACGATGTCGTAGGCGGGCGTGTAGATCACGTCGTCGATAGTCGAGTAGAGCAGCGCGATGTTTTTGGCGTGGCAGACGGCGTTGCGCACGACATAGTTGGCGAGCAGCAGCCAGCCGAGTTGCTCCGCTTCCTGCCGCCAGTTGGCCGCGCCGATATACGGCTTGGTGGCGTTGAGAACCTGTTCCGTCGACGGACGATACTTCTCGTGCGGCGGCAGGCCGAGCAGGCTGCAGGCGTCTTCCACGCCGAACGCCGGCTTGCCCGTTTCGTCGACATCGAAGCGATCGACCACGAGCAGGCGACCGTCGTCCGACATCGTGGTTTTGGCGACGCGCGCCACGCCCAGCCGGGCCAGCACCTGCATCGAATAATGTTCGTTGAAACCCAGATACGGCGTTTGCTCGTCGGAGCCTTTGACGATGTGCTGGCTGGTGCGCAGCGTTTGCTTGCCCACGGGCGTGTCGACCGCGGACGCTTCCGGCGCGAGGAATTTCGGCACCGCGCCCGAAATGGCGGCGCGCGCGTAATAGCGCACGAGTTCGGCGAAATGCGCGGTGGTGATGTCCTCGTGCAGCAGGCTTTTCAGATCGAGCGGATCGAGTGCGCCGCCCGGCGCGCCGCCTTCGGGCGCGACGGTCACGCGGCCGATGCCCGATCCGCCGATCACGGCGAGCAGCGAGAGATCCGTGCCGTCGAGATACGGACCGAATTCCTCGCGAATCACTTGCAGCAGAAAACCTTCGGGCAGGTTTTGCCGGAAGAACGGATGCAGGTCGCGCGGCCACACCCAGGCGTCTTCGCGAACCGGCATCGTCAGGCTGACGAAATCGCCGGCGTTGGTGTCGGCGGTGTAGCGCAGCGCGTAGTCGTCGGCCTGGCGATAAAGATCGGCAACCCGTTTGCCTTGCGTGTAGACGTGGAGGCGCACGTTACTGGCCCTCGGCGTGGCGCTGCTCGTTCAGCACGTCGTCCAGCGTGCGCCGATGGCCGCGCTTGACGACGCGCAGGTCGTAGCCCGCCGCTTCGAGCAGTCGCGCGAGCGCGGAAACGCTCATGTCGCCGCGCGCGAGTGTTTCCATGCGCGCGAGCGTCGTGCGCGCGACGCCGGCGCGCTCCGCCAGTTCCTTTTGCGAAAGTCCGGCCTCGCGTCGAGCCTCTTTCAGCATCTCGCCGACATCCGCGAGCGTGGTCATATGTAGCCCCTGGGCATCATAAATCGGAATAATGAGATTTATTGTAGCCTATGTGCTACAAAATGCATTCTTGAATTTGTACCCTTTGGGCTACAAGGTCGATCGAAAAGGCGATTTTGGTGGCCGTGGGGCTACTAAACGCAGTAGCTCCCGCTGCGCGACGGCAACGGCCGCGCGCTCATCTCACCGATCCGCTTTAGCGTTTGCCGCGATTGCCCGCCGGCTTGTGCGAACCCGCAGCCGGCTTACGCGACGAACCCGCATTCGGCTTGCCAGCGGGTTTGCTGCGCGGCTTTTTCACGCTGAACGGGCTACCGCTGATCAAACTGGCGTCCACGGGGCTTAAGTCGTAATCCGCGGTAGTCGCGCGCTGCACAGCGGGCTTATGTTTGTTCTCGCCAGTTTGCGGACGCGGCTTCTTCCCAGGCGCTTTCGCGGCGACCGGCGCGGCTTGCGGCACTTTGGGTTCTTTGGCTTTTTCGGTTTCTTGACGATCTCGCCCGTCGTGCTGGTTTGCGGCACGCGGTGATCGGCTTCGAAACCCGGTTCCTCTTCGCGAGGCAGCGTTTGCCGGATCAGCGCTTCGATCGCGGCCAGTTGCGGCGCTTCGTCGGCGCATACCAGCGAAACCGCCACGCCGCTCGCGCCCGCGCGGCCGGTGCGATGCACGTAATCCTGCGCCACGATCGGCAGATCGACGTTGATTACCAACGGCAGATCGTCGATATCGAGCCCGCGCGCGGCGACATCGGTGGCCACCAGCATCTGCACTTCGCCCGTCTTGAAACGTTCCAGCGCACGCAAGCGTGCGGGCTGCGGTTTGTCGCCGCGGATGGTGTCGACCGCATAGCCCGCTTCGTCGAGCATGGCCGCCAGGTAATCCACGCGGTTGCGGGTTTTGACGAACACCAGCGCGTGTTTCCAGTGGTTCCGCGCCACGAGGTGCATGAAGAGATCGGGCTTGTTGCGCTTGTCCACCGGCACCACCCACTGCTTGATCCGGCTGGCCGTGGCATTGGGCAGGCTGACGCTGATATCGACCGGGCTGCGCAGAATGCCCGCGGCCATGGTGCGGATATCGTCGGTGAAAGTGGCGGAAAACAACAGGGTCTGACGTTTCGCGGGCAGCGCCGCAAACACGGCGTTGAGTTCGCGCGCGAATGCTCAGGACGTCAAGCAGGTCTCCTAGGCCGACCCCAGTTGCTAGATCGATGTCAGCTTTGGATAGCCCTCCGATGGGAGAGCAGGACTTCTCCTCGACAAGCGTCACCAAGCTTCTTGCGAGGCGTTCAATCTCGTGTTGATGCAGCTCAATCTCGCTGTGCCTCCAGATTGCATTGTGCGCGGCAATACTGAAGGCTTCGAGCGTATCGCCGATGTATTGAACGTTCGGCAGCAAGGAGAGTTTCTTTCGAGCCGCATCAATCTGCTCGGAGGACAGTGGACTCTCGGGTGAAATGATTTCCGCGAACTTTTCGATGAGCTGACGGATGTACTTCTTGCTGGACGTGCCGGCGGAAAGGTCAGTGACGACGCCGTGAACATCGTCGTTGAAGTGAACGTTGCTAAGAACCGTGATTTCACGACACTGGTCGCCGAATTCGACGGTATGCATGAACAGCTTGCCGGCGATGCTGTTGCGGACCGCCTCCAACTTCTCGTCCGTATCCAGCGCACCTGTCTTCTTGAGAGCGAACACCTCCGCGACATCCCATTGCTGGTTTGCCTTGCCCTTGGTCTTCACTTGGAAGAAGTGGTAGTCGACAACACCCGCTACGGTTCTGCGCACGACAAAATCGTCGTGATAGTCGCAGTAGACCCGGTCGATCTCTTTGCCGCTCAGGATCTCTAGCGCTGCATAGGCGGCTGCTTGGAACTGCATACGGAACCTGGCGACAGTGGTTCGACCAACTGTCTCGCGCGGCTTTTTATCATGGATGACGTCCAAGCCTTTTGCATTATCCCCGGATTTCGTATGCCCGCTTTGTATCACATTCGCGTGAGCGCGCCCACGAGACGTTTTGCGGGTGCGACGGGAAATTTGGCGCCAAATGCTCGTGCGAGCGGCGGCACCGTGACTTCGGCCTATTACAAGGTCGTTTTTGTCACGGCTCCGGCCCACTTTGTTGAGAGATTCCATGCTGTATAAATATACAGTACTATCTCGGCTGCCGCAGCTTGGAGAGCCAGAAGCCACCCATTCCACTGAAATCTTTCAGGTAGGTGCACCGGGGTGGCGTGAATCGACAGGCTGCCTTGGTGGCACCCGCCATCACGTGGCAACTTAATGTCCGTCTGTTCCCATTCAAACCGGTCATTCGAGTGACCGTTGGCTGTCTCAGCCGAGCGGCAGAAACTGGCCGAGTTCCGCCCGACGCTGACGCCCGGAACCGACCCACTCCGGACCTTTGGTTTGCCTCAAAGCGGCCGCTCAGCGCTGAAAGCCCAAGCCTCGTCTAGCATCTCGACTCTTCCGCCCGCTACTGGCGCTCAGGCTTTCGTTAGCTGATAGTGCCTTGACGCCCGGGCCCGATTGCCACAAGTCTCAGCCTTGCACCACCGCCTGCGCTTGTTTTTGGAACGATCTACGAATAGCCATGTGCAACGTTCGCATTCCCTCACGTAGGGCATTTCGCTACTGAGTAGAAGTTGCTGAATGTCTAATGCGATGCGGTTCGACAACGTATTCAGGCCAGCTTTATCCGTGTCGATCTGCCAATCGCACCCGTCTGGACGCCGCTCCAAACGAGCGACACTGACCGCTGCGGCGACGGCACTTCGCAAAACGACGTCATCCGCCGGCTCCACCACACGGTTGGCCGCTAGTGCGGAGAGTAGCCGATACAGACTTTCGCGAAAAAGTCGCAATTGCTCGAGGTTGTGCGCGGCTTCGGCTGGAGCCTGCACCGCCATCGCGCGCAGACGCCTACCCTCGTTCCCGGAAACCGCGCCGGCTGCGGAGGCCCAAGCCACCGCTGCCCGGTAGTTGGTCAAGCGCTCCTCGTCTCTCGTCTTGTCCCGGCCGCCCTGCGTATTCGCGAAATCTAGGCATAGAGCCCCCCCGGCGAAACTGCCAGCGTTCCATGCTTGATCTTCCGTCATCGGTTTCCCCTCATTTTTAATGCTCAAAATAAAGTTTACACGTTAGGAAAAATCGCGAGCAAAATAATGGTTGAACAGAGGTGGCGCCGCTTGTTCGGACAGGGTCCGGAGATTTTAAGTGGAGCATCCGGGGCGATCATGCTGCCGATTTGATCGCTGGCAGCGTCGCGAAGTATGCCTCATGGGGCGTCTGATCCGCCAGGCTCGAATGAGGACGTTTGCGGTTGTACAGCTCAATATATTGGCCAATGGAGCGCCGGGCGTGGCTGACCGACTCGTAGGCTCTCAAATAAATCTCTTCGTACTTGATGCTGCGCCACACGCGCTCGACGAACACGTTGTCGCGCCAGGCGCCTTTGCCGTCCATCGACAGCCGGATGCCCCGGCCGAGCACCGCCCCGGTGAAGGCTCCCGCTGTGAACTGGCTGCCCTGATCGGTGTTCACGATCTCGGGGTGCCCATAGCGGGCGAACGCTTCTTCCAGCGCTTCAACGGCATGCACGGCCTCCAGCGTGATCGCTACGCGGTGCGTGAGGATCTTGCGGCTGGCCCAGTCCACCACCGCCGTCAGATACACGAAGCCGCGCGCCATGGGAACGTAGGTCGTGTCGAGTGCCCAAGCCTGGTTGGCCCGCTCTATCTTCATGCCACGCAGCAGATACGGCCAGACCTTGTGCTGCGCGTTGCGTCGACTCGTGCTCGGCTTGCAGTACAGCGCCTCCACGCCCATGCACTTCATGAGCGTGCGCACGTGGCGGCGGCCGACCTCGTGGCCTTCCCGGCGCAGCAGGCGCACCAGCATTCGTGCACCGGCAAACGGGAACTCCAGATGCAGTTCGTCGATCCGGCGCATCAGGCGTTGATCGACTTCCCTGACAGGCCGCGCCCGGTAATACGCGCTCGATCTCGCGATACCAACAAGCCGGACTTGCTGCGAAACCGGCAACGCATGGCCACGGTCAATCATCGCTTTGCGCTCAGCAATCCCGCCTTGGTGAGCGCACCGCTTAAAAAAATCATTTTCCAGGCTGAGTTGGCCGATCTTGGCGTGCAGGGTCTTCACGTCCACCGGTGCCTAGCTCGACACCGGGCCGACCGCACCGAACACGTCAGCCGCGCGCTCCTGCAACTGCCGTTTCCATTCCGTGATCTGGTTCGGATGCACATCGAACTGCTGCGCCAGTTCGGCGAGCGTGCGCTCGCCCTTGACTGCCGCCAGGGCTACTTTCGCTTTGAACGCCGCTGAGTGCGTGCGTCGGGTTCGTTTCGTCATTTCCTCAGTTCCTTTGCCTGCATTATCGCTGGCTCAGGCCCCGGCCGTTCCACTTATCCCGCCGTCCGATTTTGCGCGACCACCTCAATCTGACATTGCTCCTGTCTGAGTGTCCGTTAGTGGGTAAGCGCGTCGCGACGACCGTCTTGACGACGGACGCTGAAGCTCAGTCGCTAGCGCGAAACTGATGGGCAACGACCCATGGCATCAACTCGCTGGGCCCCTCGCACCTTGAGCCCGGCGAAAGGGTTGGCGAACATATAGCGCTGCTCGATCAGCCAGCGGAACATTGCACCGAGGACCGATATCGCATAGGCAATCGACCGCGGTGACAGCCGTCCGGTAAAAGGACGCCATTCTGGTGAGGATCGCGGACGCGCCGGGGCGACCCAGCGGCCGCGAGGTGCGGGATGCCGCAAGAAGGCGCGGTAGGCAGTGGCATCCTCGGTGGCCAGTGGCGACAGTGCCTTGCCACGCTCGACGATGGCCCATAACAGCAGTCGTTCTGCTTCCCGGCGATAGGCGCGCTGCGTTTGCGCCGCTTCGTGCAAACAAAGCCAGGCGCCGATTGCCTCGTAGTCGTTGCTGGCTTCGAGCGCGCACATCTTCTGTGGCGCTCGGAAGGTGCCGTGCGAGCCGTCGACCTCATGCGACAGATGGATTCGCTCCCAGGTACGACCGGCTCGGGCGACACGACCGCGACGAGAGCACGGGCCCGCTCGGTCAGTTGCGGATGCGAGGCGAAGAAGACCTCAATTTTCCGTGCGCTTCTGATGCCGAGTCCGGGGATGGCAATCCACCAGCGACGGCGTCGGGGAATGCGCACGGTCAGCTCGGCCAGCGTGTTGATGCCGCAGGCTTGCAAGGCTGAAACCGCCCGGGTCGGCAACCACGCACTGACCGGGTCGCTGACTCGCGGCTGCGGAATGGGCAGATACCCCAGGATCTCCAGCGCGCGGGCGACGGTTTTGGCGTGACGCGTCCGCTCAGCGACCGCGCACCGGAACAACGCAGCCAGATCGTCCCTGTGGCGGTTGTGCGCAAAGTCGGCGATCTGTCGCCGGATGCGGCCGAGAATGCCGCGTGCCGAGCCGCCTTCCCCGAGCGCATCGGGGCAAAAGCGCACGACCGCGTCACGCGATCCCATTCCCGCATACCAGGCGCGCAGTGCGGCTAGGGACGCGGCGTCGGGCATGCTGCATGGAATAGCGAAATCCTGCATCGGAAGGGTTGGCAGCGCGAACGGGCTGGTTATGGTAGCACCGGGGGCCGTCATGAGGCGCGTCTTGTAAAACGGTAGTTTGTGAATAAAACACAGCTCTATCGCTAAGAGCAGTTAGCGACATAGAAACATGCAAATGCCTTGGCAGATTAGACCTGTCATTGCAGCGTCTTACGGGACTAGCAAGCCCGCCCGGTAAAACGAGGGGCGCTTTCAACTCCGTCGCTAAATGGCCGAGAGAGCGTCGAACGCGTCGGCTTCCGGAAGCCGCCCCCACGATCCCGGTCCAGAGTTGATTTCCTCGACTGTCAGCAGGCACGCATCGAGTTCATGCTGCAACCGCTCGCAATCGATCGCTTGCCCGATGAATACGATCTCCTGCCGACAATCGCCGACCGGCTCCTCCCATCTGTTCAGCACACCGTCGCGGCGATAGTCGTCGCGCGGCCAGTCTGACTGCGGGACGAACCGCCACCAGCGGCCGACGTAGCCCCACTGGAACCGTCCGCCCGTCTGCACCAGCATGCCAATCTCGGCATGGCGGTGTGCGGCCCACAGGTAGCCCTTGCAGCGCAGCAGCCGGCCGTTTGTCCACGGTTGACATAGCCACGCGAGCAGGCGTGCCGGAGTCGCGCGGGATTCCGGCGCCACGAACGGCGGCGATGCCGCGGCGTCGCGCCCGCGCAGGCTCAAGGCTGAACCGGAAGTACCAGCGAACGGCGCAGCTGATGACGATAGCGGGGAAGCGGTGGCCGTGATAAAGCGATTTCGTCTTCTTCATCGCTTTATTCTACTGCTACACCTCCAGCAACCTGACAGTGCCGATTTGTGCAGTGGAGACCTGCGAAGCCAGATTGGGCACGGCAGACAACGTTGCTGCCCGCCGGCATTGGGCATTGACGCTGGGTGACGAATCAAGCGTGATCCAGTGACCTGACAGTATAGGCGCGCGCATAGTCGATGGACCCTTGAGCTGACTTTCGTCGCCGACGCTTTCCGAATGAAGGTTCGGGAAAGCCTCTTACATCCGCAGCAACTGGTTTGCATTGATGATCGCACTTGCGATCTGCTCGATCGGCGTGCGATCGGTCATCGATTTTGCGCGCAACAATTCGTATGCCTTGTCCTCGGAGATGCCATTGCTTTGGCTGAGTATGGCTGTCGCGCGCTGGATCTGTCGTCGCTCGCTTGCTTTCTCGTCGTTGCGCTTCACGCGGCGTTCGAGTTGAAGGCGATTGCGATGCTGAAACATCGTGATTGAAATGGCCGTCAAGACACCGAATGATCGGACCGGAGAGGAAATTACGCAATGAGCGTCCAGTTGCATCGCCGCCTCGATGATGATGGGATTCTCGTATGTGACGACGGGAATGACGGGCAGTGGATCGCGTCGTTCGCGCCACTTCAGTTCGACCGCGAGTGATTCCGGACGAACGGCGAGAAACACCAGATCGACGCTGTCCGGCAATTCGGCTGCATGAGGCCAGAACGTGCAGACGCGGCATCCGATCAGATTCAGTTGCGCGACCAATTCCGCACGATCGTCGTCATCGGGATGGATCACGGCGACATGTAGCGAGCGGATCGCCCGCAGAATTTCGGGCGTACGGGCGGTGTGGAAGGGCTTCATTCGCGCACTCCCGCTCGCACTTCGAGCGCGGGTGCGCGCCGGTCATCGTCGAACGCGATGACGAACGGATCAGGGCGTACCCAGTCCGGAGATTCGCTCAGGATGTCGAATTGGGCGCGCGCGTTCAGACGTCCGATACGTGGACGCAGGTAGGTGTGGTGATTGCGCTCATCAATCCTGACGCGTCCTTGGGGCGCGTCGAATTCGAGCCCCGGCAGAGCGCGCAGTAGCGCATCGGGCTCGGCACCACCGGTGCGCCGCATCGCCTCCGCGAGCAGATGCATCTGGAAATATGCAGCTTCCCAGCACATGTCGGTGACCACATCGTCACCGAAACGGCGCTGGAAACGCGCGAGCACGTCTCGATTAACCGGCGTGTCGACCGACTGGAAATACGGCGCCGACGTAATATGGCCTTCGCCGATATCGGCACCCATCGCGGTAAATTCCGTTTCGGTCGTCGACAGCGTCGCAATCGGGCAGCGCGCGGGATCCAGGCGGGCTTCCGCGTAGGCGCGATACAGATGCGCCATCCCGATGCCGACCACGGTCGAGAAGATGAAGTCAGGAGCCGCGGCAACGATTTTCTTCATCGCGTCCTGATACGCCTCGTAATCCGCATTCAATGGCAGGTAGATTTCGCCTGCCTTCTCACCGCCGCTTTCAAACACGAGGTCGCTCATCACGCGATTCGCCTCGTAGGGATAGATGTAGTCGGAGCCGATCATGAACACACGCTTGCCGTGATGGCGCAGCATGTAGGCGGCCAGCGGGAAGCTGTTCTGATTCGGTGCTGCGCCCGTGTAGAACACGTTGCGGCTGCATTCGAAGCCTTCATAAAGCGTTGGATACAGCAGCAGTGCGTTGTGGCGCTCGAGCACCGGCAGCACGGCCTTGCGCGTACTCGACATGTAGCAGCCGACCACGACGCGTATCCGCTCATTGGCGATCATTCCGGTCAGCAGTTCAGCGTAGCGAGACGGACGCGATGCGGGGTCGCAAAGGACGAGCTCGATCTCGCGGCCGTCGATGCCGCCGGCCTCGTTGATCTCCTCGGTTGCGAAGCGCGTTGCGCGTTGCTGAGAGCATTCGATCGGGGCAGTCACGCCGGTTTCGGAAAGTAGGACGCCGATCCGGATCGGGTCGCGATGCGATGAAGTCATGAGAGAGGAAAAGCAACGGTAGGAGGAATGAGGCTGCAAGGAAGCTGCAAATGCGCACGGCGCAACATTTCGCACTGTCATGCTTTACGTGCCCGCTGGCTCAACGACGTGACCATAACTGATTCGCGTATCGAAAAGCAAACCCGGTCCGGTCGGACGCAACGGTATGGAAATTTTTCTGAGCGGTTGTGGCTCGTCCGTTAAATTTTCGCTTGCAGCGGAATTTTCGCCAGGATATGTTTTCGCCATGGCAGCGGAATTGTGTTCCTTGCCACCGAGTACACACTGATTGCGCGGTGTCGGACAAAGGCGTCCGATACTGCAACGGCCACTGAAGCCCGACGTCCAGCACACGCTGGTCGTCGGGCTTTTTTTTCTTCATTTTTCTTGAAGGTAGCGATGACAGCCGATCGACGTACGTTTCTCAAGAGTGCCCTGGCGTCCGCCGCCGCGGCTGCGTTTCCTGCCGTTGCGACGCTGGCGAGCCGCTCGGCAGCAGCAGCCACGGAGCCGATCAAGGTCGGCATTCTGCATTCGCTGACGGGCACGATGGCGATTGCCGAAGCCCATATCGTCGACGCTGAGAAGATGGCGATCGACGAATTGAATGCGAGCGGGGGCGTGCTCGGCCGGCCGATCCAGACGGTCGTCGAAGACGGCGCGAGCGACTGGCCGACCTTCGCCGAAAAGGCCCAGAAGCTGCTGGAGAGCGACAGGGTGTCGGTGATCTTCGGCTGCCACACGTCCGCCTCGCGCAAGGCGGTGCTGCCGGTGATGGAGCGTTATAACGGCCTGCTGTACTACCCGTGCTATTACGAAGGCCTCGAGATGTCGAAGAACATCATGTACACCGGGCAGGAGGCGACGCAGTCGGTGATCCCCGCGATCGGCTGGCTCGCGAAGAACAAGGGCAAGAAGTTCTTCCTGATCGGCTCGGACTACGTGTGGCCGCGCACGATCAACCGGATCGCACACCCGGTGGTGGCGAAAGCGGGCGGCACGATAGTCGGTGAGGACTACTTCCCGCTCGGCGCGATGGAATTCTCGTCGGTGATTGCCAAGATCAAGGCCGCGAAGCCGGACGTGATCCTGTCGACGGTCGTTGGCGGCTCGAACGTCGCCCTGTTCAAGCAGTTGAACTCGGCCGGTATCAATGGGCACAACCAGGCCATCATGGCGCTCGCCGTCAGCGAAGAGGAGGCATACGGCATCGGCAGCGACAACCTGGTCGGCGTGCTGAGCTGCATGGGCTACTTCCAGAGCATCGACACGCCCGGGAACAAGGCTTTCGTGAGCGCGTTCAAGAAGCGCTACGGCCAGAATCGCGTGCTCGGCGACACGATGGAGGCGAGCTACACGTCGGTGCATCTGTGGAAGCTCGCGGCCGAAAAAGCGAAATCGCTACAGGTCGAGAACGTGGTGGCCGCGTCCTCGGGGCTCGAATGGGACGCTCCAGAAGGCAAGGTCCGCTTCCACACGAGCAACCATCACCTGTGGAAGCACGCCCGGATCGGTGCGTTCCGCGCGGACGGCCAGGTCGACATTCTGTACGAGTCGCCGCTGATCGAGCCGAATCCGTTCCCGAAGCTTTGAGCGCGCGCGTTGGCGCTTCTGGCGTGGCCGCCCCGGCCACGCGTTCTTCCGGTGATCGACTATGACTCCCGATTTGTTGCTCACGCAGGTCTTCAACGGCCTGTCCTTGTTTACGGTGCTGGCGCTCATGGCGCTAGGCCTCGCGATCGTGTTCGGCCTGATGGGCGTGATCAACATGGCGCACGGCGAACTGATGGCGCTCGGCGCGTACATGACCTATCTGTGCGCGCAAGTCTTCCAGCGCTGGCTGCCGTCGCTGATGGGCGTGTATTTCCTCGTCGGCATCGTGGTCGCGTTCTCCACTACGTTTGCGGTGGGGGTGCTGCTCGAACGCGTGATGATCCGCCGCCTCTACAAACGGCCGCTCGATACGATGCTGGCCACCTGGGGCCTGTCGCTGGTCTTGCAGCAGGTCTTTCGTCAGCTGTTCGGCCCCGTCGACGTCAGCGTGCCGACGGTGAGCTGGCTGCAAGGCGCGTGGCCGCTCGGGGGCACTACGATCCCGCTGAGCCGCTTGTTCATCATCGGATTGACGGGCTGTGTCGCGTTGGCGGTTTTCCTGTTTCTGTTCCGCAGCCGCTGGGGACTGCGCATTCGCTGCGTGATGCAAAACCGCGCGATGGCCGGCGCCGCCGGTATCGATGCGCAGCGCGTCGACGCCGTGACGTTCGGGCTCGGCTGCGGGCTGGCCGGGATCGCCGGGAGTGCGCTGACGCTGCTGGCCTCGACGGGGCCTGTCACCGGCCAGCAGTACATCGTCGACACCTTCGTGGTGGTGGTGTTCGGCGGCGTCGACAGCCTGGTCGGCACGTTCCTGTCGGCGTTCTCGATCGGTCAGATGCAGTCGCTGCTGGAACTCGTACTGAGCGGCTCCATGGCGAAGGCCTCGATCCTGATGCTTGTGATCGTCGCGCTGTATTTCCGGCCCAACGGCCTGTTCGCCCTCAAACTTCGGCGGTGAGCCCATGAAAGATCTTTCGTCCTCCCCGGTCGCGCCTGCTGTGCGACCCAATGCGGCGGCGGCCGGCAGCAGCCTCGTCGCGTTCGCGAACCGTTACAGCGTGGTCGGGCTCGCGATCGTGCTGCTCGTCGCGATCCCGCTGTTATGCGACACATTTCGACTCGGCCTTTTCGCGAAGTATCTGACGTTCGCATTCTGCGCAGCCGGCCTGGTTCTCGCCTGGGGCTACGGCGGGATTCTGAGCCTCGGCCAGGGCATTTTCTTCGGGCTCGGCAGCTATTTCATGGCGATGAACATGAAGCTCGAGGCAACGGCCGCCGATCCGGCCGCCGCGGTGTTCGGCGGTGGCGGGGCGCCGGTGCCCGACTTCATGACCTGGAACGGCATCACCGACTTGCCGTTCTGGTGGAAACCGTTCGCGCACGTCGGATTCGTGATCCCGGCGATCCTGCTCGTTCCGGCCGGGCTCGCATTCCTGCTGGCCTACGCGAACTTTCGCAAGCGCGTCGGTGGCGTGTACTTCTCGATCGTCACGCTCGCGCTTGCTTCGATCCTGTCGATTGTGATCATCGGCCAGCAGGGCTATACCGGCGGCGTGAACGGCATCACGAACCTGCCGACATTCATGGGCTACAACGTGCAGAGCAACGGTGCGGTGCGCGTGCTGTACTACATCGGCGCGGTGCTGCTGCTCGCCATCGTGCTGCTCGGCCGCTTCATCGTGCGCAGCCGTCTCGGCAAGGTGCTCGTCGCGATCCGCGACCGCGAGGACCGGATCCGCTTCTCGGGCTACGACACGGCGATGTTCAAGGCGTTCGTGTTCGCGATGGCCGCGATGTGCTCGGCGATCGGCGGCGCGTTGTTCACGCTGCAAGTCGGTTTCGCGTCGCCGTCGATCTGCGGAATCGTGCCATCGGTGGAAATGGTGATTTACGCAGCCGTAGGAGGGCGTCTGTCGATGGTCGGCGCCGTCTACGGCGCGCTCGTGGTCGGGGCCGGCAAGAGCTACCTGTCGGAGCATTTCGTCGGCTTCTGGATGTATCTGATCGGCGCGCTGTTCATCGTGGTGCCGATGTATCTGCCGAAGGGACTGGCCGGATTACTGCAATCTTTCGCGCCTGATCGGGAGGGCACGCAATGAACGGCCTCGTGTTGTCGGTCGAGAACCTGACCGTGTCGTTCGACGGCTTCAAGGCCATCGACGAGCTGAATTTTTATGTCGATGCGAACGAATTGCACGTCGTGATCGGCCCGAATGGCGCTGGCAAGACGACGCTGCTCGACATGATCTGTGGCAAGACAAAGCCGACGTCGGGCACGATCTGCTTCAACGGGCTTCATCTGGAACAGATGCTTGAGTACCAGATTACGCGCGCGGGCGTGGGACGCAAGTTCCAGAATCCGATGGTGTACGAAGAACTGACGGTCGAGGAAAACCTCGAGATTTCCTACCCGCGCAAGCGCGACGTGCTCGGCTCGCTGTTCTTCCGACGCGACGCTGCGTTACGCGAGGCGATCGACGAGATCGCCGGGAAGATCTTCCTGTCCGACCAGCTTGGCCGCCGTGCGGGGCTGCTGTCGCACGGGCAGAAGCAATGGCTCGAAATCGGCATGCTGCTGATGCAGGATCCGGCGCTGCTGATGCTCGACGAACCCGTAGCCGGGATGAGCGCGAAGGAACGGGAACTGACGGCCGAGTTGCTGCGTGAAATCGCGCGCGGGCGTTCGGTGATCGTCATCGAGCACGACATGGAGTTTGTGAGGTCGATTGCGCACAAGGTCACGGTGCTGCATCAGGGCAGGAAACTCGTCGAAGGACCGATGAGCGCGGTGCAGCAGGATCCGCGCGTGGTCGAGGTCTACCTGGGACACTGAAGATGCTGAATGTCGAAAACCTGAACGTGTACTACGGCGAGAGCCACGTGCTGCACGACCTGAATTTTTCTCTCGCGGCCGGTGAAACGCTCGCAGTGATGGGCCGCAACGGTATGGGCAAGACCACGCTGATGAAGGCGATGATCGGCATGATTCCGTCTCGCAGCGGGCGCATCGAACTGAACGGCTGCGATCTTGCGCAGGCGCGCAGCGATCGTCGCGTGTCCGCTGGCTTCGGGTTCGTGCCGCAAGGGAGGATGATTTTTCCGAATGTCTCGGTCGAGGAAAACATCCTGAGCGGCATGGAGCGGGTGCGTCGCCCGACAATTCCCGACTATATCTTCGAGGCGTTTCCCGTGCTCTGGGAGATGCGGGGGCGGCGCGGCGGCAATCTGTCCGGCGGCCAGCAGCAGCAACTCGCCATCGCGCGCGCCCTGGTCTCGGAGCCAAAAGTCCTGATCCTCGACGAACCGACCGAAGGCATCCAGCCGTCGATCATCAAGGACATTGCGCGCACGCTGAACCGGCTCAAGACGGAACGCGGCTTCGCGCTGCTGGTGTCCGAGCAGGTGTTGTCGTTCACGCTCGACATCGCCGACCGCTTCCTGATTATCGAGCGCGGCCGCTTCGCGCACGAGGCGGCGCGCGACGGCATCGACGCCGACAAGATCATGACGTTTCTGACGGTCTGACCGCTCATGGGCGCGATGGGCGTCCGTCGACGGCTGGCCACGAGACGCATGCGCCTCGCGTGCATGCGATGTTTGACCACTGAACCTGGGATGCACCATGTCGCAAACGCAAGACACCACGCCAATCGATCTCGACACGCTGACCGTCGAGCGCGTCCAAGCCGGCTTTGCCGAGGGCCGCTTCACGGCCGAATCGCTGGCACGCGCGTGCTTCGCTCGCATCGATGCGCTAAACGATCAGTACAACGCGATAATTTTCCTGAACCACGCAGCACTCGACGACGCGCGCGAGATCGACCGGCGCCGCGCGGCGGGCGAGGCATTGGGGCCGCTGGCTGGCGTGCCTGCCGTGATCAAGGATCCGATGGACATGGTCGGCTTTCCGACTACGGCAGGCTGGTCGTTGTTGTACAGCAAGACGGGCGGTGTCGATCTGATGCCGGCAACCGATTCGCCAGTGGTCGCGCGGATGCGCGCGGCTGGCGCGATTCTGCTCGGCAAGACCAACGTACCGGTGCTCAGCCATTCCGGTACGCACGCCGACGACAGCTGGGCCGGTCCTACGCGCAACGTCGTGATGCCGGACCGCGTACCCGGAGCGAGTAGTGCCGGTACCGCGGCGGCCGTTGCGTCTGCAATGGCTGTGCTTGGGCTTGCCGAAGAGACCGGGGGCTCGATCCAGAACCCTGCATCGTCACAGGATCTGGTCGGCATCAAGCCGACGATCGGCCTCGTGCCGAATGCGGGTGTGGTTCCGCTTTCAGGTAATCGTGATGTGGTTGGCCCGATCGCGCGAACCGTGCGCGATGCCGCGCTTTGCCTCGACGTGCTGGCGGGCTACACGGCCGAGGACCCCAAGACCCTCGCGTCGGTCGGACACGAACCGGAGGGCGGCTACACCGCAGGTCTGCGCGCCGACGCGCTGATGGGCAAGCGGATCGGTCTGTATGGCGCGGGATGGCGGGCGCAGCCGCTCTCGGATGAAGCCGCGCATTTGTACGAGCGCACGAAGCAGGAATTGCGGGATGCAGGGGCGACGCTCGTCGACGACCCGTTTGCCGGCACCGGCTTTGCTTCGCTCCGCGAGCCGACGGCGCCGCTTCCGAATTTCGACGCGCGAGGCCTCGAATCGATTCCGTACGATCTTGAGCAGTATTTGAAGCGTCTGGGGCCGGATGCCGCTCTGAAAACGTTCGCCGAGTTTGCGAAGGCGACAGCGGCTCAGGACGTGTTTGCGCCCGGCGAGATTCTTGGCTATCTGCAGAACCTCACGCAGTTCAGAGCCGCGCTCGCCAATCCGGCGAGTCCGCCGGATCTCTCTGAATTCATTGAGTTGAAAGCGAGGTATCTGAAGATTTTCGATGCCGTGATGACGGAACATCGGCTCGATGCACTTGTGTTTCCGCAGATGCGCAGCGAACTGCCCCTGTTCGGGAGCAAGGAGACTATCCAGGAAACGACGGTGGGGGAACTGAATATCGCCGGGTTGCCGGGCGTGACGGTGCCGGCCGGATACTACGAATCGGGATCCCCGTTCGGAATTATCTTCGTCGGGCGGCAGTGGAGCGAGGCTGCCTTGATTGCTATGGCCTACGCGTTTGAACAGGCGACACTCCATCGTAGGGTACCAAAGCTGGGCTAGGCGGACCGGTCGGGGATAAAAATATCGCTGCACTCGGCTTTAAAGACGGAGGTTAAGGCGCCTGTGGCGAACATCTAGGAAGTACCTGTTGCCTCTCTCTTTAATGCAACTAACGATCAACGAGATCATCTTACCCGAACGCCTACCCGCGACATTCAACGGACTGCTTTCCATAAGCTTGGCGGGAGGGGGAAGTGCTGAATGCTCAACTAAGCGGTCAGTGAGTCGGGATCTTGCAGTCCGGACGGGCACATAGTGACAGGATGCGCGAATTGGCATGGAGAAGACAAAATGTCGCTTATCATCGGCAATAATGGGACATTTTTGCGTTTAGCTACGGTGGGCAGTGACGTGTGGCTGGTGAACGAAACGCGTGGCACAGATAGGGGTGGGGCGTTCTGATGCGCATGCGGACTCGACTCTGATCGGTCGCCGGTGAACGTTGCGTGCCTGCGGTGGCCCTCCGGGGCGCTGAATTGATACTGTCACGGGGAGGCTGTAACGGTGGTCCGCAAGTGACGGTGAATGATGGTTTTTCGTACCCGCCCAGAGCGCTTCGAGTTGGTGACGAATGGAGCGTTTGAGGCGCGGTAGTGAGGGTGGGGCGGCGCGGATACACTCGCGCCTCCGGCTGGCGCTACTCAACGCAGCCGCGATAACTAACTTGTCGAGTCAGGGAAGTCTGGACGGAGCTCGGCTTCGATCTGGTCGATTGTGGGTAGTCCTGTTTCCATTGCTGGCGGCACTTCACGCATGAGCTGGTATTCGGCTACGCCCATCGGCTTAGCCATGCCACGCAAGGCGTATTCGGCCACAAGCCGGTTTTTCTCCTTGCACAGCAGCAGCCCTATGGTCGGCTGGTCTTCCGGCGCCTTGACTTGGGCGTCAATCGCGGACAGATAGAAATTGAGTTGTCCGGCGTATTCAGGCTTGAAGGGCGTCGTTTTCAATTCGACGACGATATAGCATCGCAACTTCAAGTGGTAGAAAAGCAGATCAATGAAGAATTCGTCGCCGCCTATTTCCAGGCGGTATTGGCGGCCAACAAAAGCAAAGCCGGCGCCCAGTTCGAGCAGGAAACGGGTGATGTGCTGCGTGAGCGCACGCTCGATATCGCGCTCCTGAGCGCTTTCGGTCAAGCCCAGGAAGTCGAAGATATACGGGTCTTTCAGGGCGTCCCGCGCGAGATCGGATTGTGGCGACGGCAGCCGGTCGGCGAAATTTGTCACCGCGTTGCCAGCACGCGAGTGCGCCGCGGTCTCGATCTGCATGATCAGGACGCTTCGCGACCAGCCGTGTTCGAGGGATTTTCCCGCATACCAGAGGTGCGTCGTCAAGCTTGTCGAGCAAGGTGACAACGTGGGACCACGGTAATTGTGCAACGGGCTGTTGCACAAATTCCTGCTGCGGAAACGCCTGGGCCAGCGCGCGCATGTATTTGAGGTTGCGCGGGGAAAATCCACGCATGTCGGGAAACGCCGTCTTGAGATCGCGCGCCAGACGGTCGATAACCCCGGCGCCCCAGCCCTGGGCCAGTTGTCGCTCAAGAATGTCGCGTCCGATCTGCCAGTAAAGGGTTACCAGTTCGCGATTTACGCTGGCCGCCGCGCGTTGCCGTGCGTGCTCGACGCGCTGTTTGACGTCGGCGAGCCAGTCTCGATAATCTTCGGCCCAGACGGGATTGGCTGGCTCGTTGGTCATGCGCGATTTTGTTGGGCTGCGGTTGTCGGATCGGGGCGAACGCGTACAGGGTACTGTCAGACAGCGAGCAGTGCTAGCTGCGGCCACGTTTCCATTATAGCATTCAACCCCAATTGAAATATCGATAATTTATATTATGTTAGATAAAATCATGCCACCAACCACCAGCAACGGGACTGCCCAATGATCAAATGCTCGCTGTTCTCCAACACCCTCGGCCATCTCGACGATGCGCTCGACGAAAATGACACGCAGGTGATCGTCATCGCCGATACGGCTAGGCTGAAGGCCGTAATGGAATCGAACGACCTCTATTATCTGAATCCGGCGCGAATCGACCTGCACGCCCGTTACCTCGACAAGGACATGTTTGAAATGCCGCTGGTGGTACCCACCGAATCCTCGCTACGATGGATCGAAGGCTTTCACCAGATCAACGCGGCGGCAAACAGAAAGCTGCCGGTTATCCCCGTCACCACGTCGGCGGCCCTTGCAGAACGTGTAAAGGCACTCGTTGGCGCGAGTTCGCCCGAGTCCGCGCATGAGATCTTTGAATTTTCCGGTTGCCATGGCGTAACCGTGGCTTAGGTCCGACGCCCGATATTCAGGCTTACGAGCTCCCGCGCGCTCGGAAATGCCGGGTACGCTCGTAGGCCGCAGGCGGCTCGAAAATTGCGTGCTGCTGAGGTTCGCAAATTCGGCTCAGTGGTATTTCCGGTTATTCCGGCGCTGGGCGATAGCAAGCAATGCATTGCCTTCCATTTCATTTTCATTCTGCTCCAACCCAGCGTTCGTGACGACGACGTTAACTTCGCGGTCGAATGCCTCAAGCAGGCCCTGACGCGCGATTTCCCGGTAATCCGTCGCCTCCTTGCCATTCGCACTAGCAGCCGCCTGGGCCAACGCTTTCGCTGCGATTCCGAAAACCGCGACCGCCTGCTCCCATGTCAGTCCAAGCTCGATCATCTGCTGCAGCAGTCGGCCGACTATCGCGCCAATATTGGTGTTCTTTTCCCCGTCCATCATTTCAACCCTGATCCTTGCCATTGAAGCACCGGCATCCGGGCGCTCGTCCCTGCGTCTGTGCCGATGCTCAATCATAGCGTGAGCATGACAATGCAGCAGGAAACTACGATTCCAGAAGCCACCACAAAGGACGATAGTGAGTGGGTACCCTGTCCTCCTGCATTGGCGGCACGATCCGATACCACCGCCCGTCTCCATGCAAGAAGAATGGGCCGGCATCTTGGTAAATTGCGCGGTCGTCTGCGAACATCAATTCGCAGGGGGTGCCATCGGAAACCGCTTTCTCGACAGATAGCCACATTTTCTTCATGACAACCTCACGCCAACAGTGAAACTCGTCCAGCCGCCATAGTCCCGAACGCGTCAAGAAGCGGTATGGTTCGAATACAGCCTGACGCGCGTTTTCGGCGTTCTGCTTCACCGTCGCCGTGAGCTGCAGGCTGGATGTGTTCGAGGGCGAACCCGTGATTCGCCCGGCGCTGCTCGCGTGCCGGAACGTCGTGCTCACACCCGACTGCGCGATCGACTTGCCGCGCTTTCACTCCCGAGTTCGCGTTCACGGTGGAAAACGCGCTGCGCAACACCGCGCAATTCCTCATCATCTGCACTCGAATCTCTGGGTCCTCCCGGCGCACATCGAACGCACCGGCGAAGTGGGCCCGAAATCGCCGCGCTGGCGCTCGAAATACGGTAACGTGGTCGCGTGACATAAGCCTGTGCTCAGGCCCGCAGCGGCGCGTCCATGCCATGTTGCGGCGCTACGCCTTCATGACCGAAACGATTGCGAGGTTCAGCTCATCGGCCGAAAAAGGCTTGCGAAGGTAACTAAAATAAAACGGCAGTTCGTCCCGCCCGGGCGGCGGGTCACCGGACATCAGAATGACGCGGAGCGCAGGATCTGCCTCGACGGCGCGCGCTGCCAGCTCCGTCCCTGACTGCCCGGCGAGTCTTACATCGGTGATAAGGACCGCCGCCCGCGACTGCGCCAAGGCGTCCAGCGCGGTTTCGCAGTCTGACGCTTTCGTCACCGCGTAGCCCGTTTCTGCGAGCAGTTCGCTCACTGCGTCGCATGACGCCGCGTCGTCGTCAACTACGACGATCGGTACCCGTCTGTCCATGGTTGGAGCGCCCACCGGTGCGGTGATGTCGCGGCTCACGGGCAACGATGCGGGCCGGTCCAGTACGGTGCGGACCTTGTTTGCCAACTGCGTGCGGCTGTACGGCTTGCCTAGCAGATGCACACCAGGGTCGAGCCGCCCCGCGTGCACGATGGCGTTCTGGGTGTAGCCGGAAGTGAAGAGCACCTTGAGATCTGGCATATTCTTTAATGCCATCCGGGCCATCTCGGTACTGCGCAAAGGCCCCGGCATGACCACATCCGAAAAGAGCAGATCGACACGCGCTCCGCTGTTCAGGATCACGATGGCACCTTGCGGATCGGCTGCCTTCAGTACCGTATAACCAAGCTCGGAAAGCATCTCGACTGCCGTGGAACGTACAAGTGGGTCGTCTTCAACCACCAGTATTGTCTCCGTCCCGCCCCCCTGCATTACAGGTTGACTGTCCGGGACCTCGGCGACCTCGTCCAGAGTCCGAGGCAGGTACACCTTCACCGTTGTCCCGTGGCCCTCTTCAGTGTAGATTCGCAGGTGGCCGTGGCTTTGGCTTACGAATCCATAGGCCATGCTCAATCCTAGGCCCGTGCCTTCGCCCTCAGGCTTCGTGGTGAAATATGGCTCGAGGGCGCGCTCCAGCACCTGGGGCGTCATGCCAGTGCCGGTGTCGCTGATCGCGAGCAGTACGTACTGTCCGGGCGGCACGTCCGCGGGCAGTGCACCATACTGGTCGTCCAGCATGGCGTTGGACAGTTCAAGTGTGAGTTTGCCTCCGCCCGGCATCGCGTCGCGCGCATTGATCGCGAGATTCAGCACGACATTTTCCAGCCGGTTGGGATCGACCAGTGTATTCCACAGACCACCGGCAACCACTGTCTCGACGCTTATCGTTTCGCCGAGGGCGCGCCGGAGCATATCGTCCATGCTGCGGAGCATCGCCCCCAGATTGGTGGCCACGGGCTCGAGGGGCTGCCGGCGGCCGAAGGCAAGTAACTGGGATGCCAGGTTTGCACCCTGATCGGCAGCATCGAGCGCCTTGGTGACGCGCTCGCGGGACCAGACATCGCGTGAATGCCGACGCTCGAGCAGTTCGAGATTGCCCCGCAACACCTGGAGAACATTGTTGAAATCGTGCGCTACGCCGCCCGTAAGCTTACCGATCGCCTCCATTTTTTGGGCCTGAAGGAGCGCCGCCCGCGCCTTTTCGAGTTGCTCCTGAGCGGTTTTTCGATCCGTTACGTCACGGGTAATCTTCGCGAAACCAACCAGTTTGCCGCTCTCATCCCGGATGGCGTCAATGACCACATTTGCCCAGAAGCGGCTACCGTCCTTGCGGACGCGCCAGCCTTCAGTCTCGTAGCGACCCATGGCGGTCGCAATCTGGAGGCCTTTTTCCGGCAGGCCCCGAGCTGCGTCCTCTGGAACGTAGAAGCGGCGGAAATGTGTGCCGAGCACCTCACTGGCTTCGTAGCCCTTGATACGCGACGCGCCCAGGTTCCAGTTGGTGACGAGACCTTCCGGAGAGAGCATGAAAAGTGAATAGTCGGTAACGCCTTGGACAAGCAGCCGGAATCGACGCTCGCTCTCGAGCACCGCCTCGTGGGCCACCCGTTTGTCCGTGCCGTCCCGAATAACGACCCCAAAGCCGCCAGACTCATCGTCATCCGAGTCGAGCGGAACAATCAGGATGTTCGCCCAGAATCGGGATCCGTCCTTGCGCGCGCTCCACCGTTCAGTTTCAAAGTGCCCTTGCTGCCGAACCGCAGCGAGCGCGCTGTGAACGATGTCTTCCGCGCGCTCGTCATCGCCAGCACAAAAACGGTACGCAGGCTCCCCGATGACATCCGCTGAGTCATAGCCAAATATCTTCGCGGCGCCCGCATTCCAGCTAGCGACCTTCCCGAGGGGCGTCAGTCTGAAAATCGCATATTCTTCAAGGCTGTCTACCAGCCCCGCTTGCCAGGCATCGTTTCCCATAACCTGTAACCTTCCAGTCCTCTTTTCGCAAACTTAGCCATCGGGCCGCGCCTCTGGCGCCCTCGAGCAGTCCAGCCTTCTCGACGCCGCGAGCGCACCGGTATGAGCGATCGTCGCGCGTGTAGTCTTCGGTGCCCGGTTTCGCGAGAATACAAGCAACCAGTTGCCTCGCGCGGACGCGGGCAGCGGAAAGCCGTCAAAACGTGTCAGTCGGGTTGGCCGGATTGTCGAGGCGCACGTCTGCGTCGCAAATGTCAGGGTTGATTCCGGGGGAAAAGACCGGCGGCTCGATTTGTTCCTCCCGGTCTATCGCACTACGACTTAATCGCTGACAGATTCAATGGCCTGTTTTTGCGACTGGCATAAGGCGGCCCGCTGTGGGAATAGTCCTGATAGTGCTCATAAAGCCAGTGGTAACATGCCGGTGAATGCGACGCAGAATCATCCCCCTCTCCTGCAGGAGCTTTGCCCAATGCATCGCCCTCCCCGGCGGCAAGAGGCGCCCGCTGGCACCCCAAAGATACATCATAAGAAAGTGATCAACGACAGCTGCGGGGCCCTGCGTCAGCGGGGCAGGCTCTTGCTCGAAGGCTGGCATATATCCCTCCGGTCGACCGTGATGAGTCGTGCTGCGTTAGAACGGCTCAACGATTATAGGTCAGCGAATCGCGCCCTCCATTTGTCGTAGTTGGCCACGAAGATTAGCTTGCGACAGCGGCGGAGCTCGCACTGTGATCGATCCTGTTTTATGCACCGTCTCGACCATCAAAAATGAACGACCGTCGTGCGAATAGTCTGTTCGCTGACTTTTAATTGATTCTCTGCCGACCCTGTCTTCAGTGGAGTTTGCTATTCCCGCCGCGGCGGCGGGCGGTCGCCAACGAGGGATTGCCTGGATCCTCGTCATTTCGTGCTGGGGCGCGATCCTTAACGGTTACCCGCACCTCGCAATCGAATGCGCCAAGCAATTGTCGACGACCTTTCTCGACAAACCGGTTCGTATCGCCTCTCCCGGCAGAAGCTGCGGCCTGCGCGATAGTTTTCGCAGCAAGGCCGAGAATCGCCACGGCCTCACTCCAGGTGAGTTCAAGTTCGATCATCTGCTGCGCAAGCCGGCCGGCGAGTGCACCGGGGTTCCACTTCTTTTCATCATCCAACTTTGGTCTCCTTCGGCTTAGAAAACGCGATACGAGTCGCTACATCTAATCACGCGTTTGGTGCCCGCATTCATAACATGACCATGCCGCCTGCGGTAGGCTTTCCAACTTCCCCCTTCGGAACGGAATCTGCGCGGCGACGCCGGGCGACCGCCATTCGGTCGCGACGGAGATCGAGAGTGGCTGACGAAGATCGCGCCAACCATCAACATTTTGAGCCCGAGGCGGTCATCGATCCCATCGAACGGTCCGGCTCGCGCGATTGGGCCCAGCGCTCGGCAGGCAACGCTAGCTGATGGGCGCCAGCACCAGCGTGATGAGAAAGTTCGCAATCGCGGGACTGTTAAAAGCCGGAGACGCAAGGGCGTTCATCGCGGTCGCGGTGGTGGGAATGTTCGTTGCCCGCTAACGAAGTTCCCTCACGTACCACTCCAGTGTTTCTTCACACGCCGCCGCGCTGCGCCTCGAGCGTTGTGAAGGGAAAAATGGGGCGCCCGCCTTACCGGTCCCGGAGGCCTTGCCCGCTACCGCGCCACCGTTCGCGCCGCCGAAGCATGGCAGACGCCGTCCAGGTGACGCATAATGCCATCATGCGACCCCGACCCGGCGGTCGTCTGGGCCGAAACCGGCCAACCTCTGCAGCCAAAGCGACGACGCGATGCACAAGACACTCACCCGCCTGAACAGTCACGTACCTGGACTAGATGCGGTTCTCGGCGGGGGCCTCATAGCCGGCTCCGCCTACATTCTCCAGGGGCGGCCCGGAGCGGGCAAGACTATTCTCGCGAACCAGATCGCTTTCGGCCAGGCGCGTCAGGGCGCAAAGGTCCTGTACATCACACTGCTGGCTGAAACACACGAGCGTCTTTTCCAATCCCTGTCGACGCTGGAGTTCTATGAATCCGACTTCGTAGGAAGGGACGTCACATATCTGAGCCTTTTCCGCACACTACGCGTCGACGGCCTGGGCGCACTTGTGGAAATGTTACGCAAGGAGATTGCGCGCCAAGGCACGACAATGCTGATTCTTGACGGATTGCTCAACGCACGCGAGAGCGCCCCCACGTCACTCGACGTCAAGACATTTGTGGCGGAGCTACAGGGGCATGCATCCTTCAGCGGTTGCACCGTGCTTTTTCTGACCAGTGCAAGAATTGACGAGTCAAGCCCGGAACATACGATGGTGGACGGTGTAATTCAGCTGGAGGAATGCCTCTCCGGATCGCGGACAGTACGCCAGCTTCGAGTCTCCAAGTCCCGGGGAAGCGCTGCACTCGGTGGCCTTCATCACTATCTCATTGACGGCACCGGCATCGCGGTTTATCCCAGATTTGAAAGCCTCTACGCCCGGCCCTTGGGCAGAGACCACGCGCCGCGCGAACGCGTATCGAGCGGGGTGGACGAGCTTGACCAGCAAATTAGTGGCGGCCTGCCCGCATGCTCGGCGACGGCGGTTATCGGAACCGGCGGCAGCGGCAAGACGAGCTTTGGCTTGAATTTCCTGCGTCTGGCGACTGCGGAGACACCCGCATTGCATTTTGGATTCTATGAAAGTCCCGCCCGTCTTGCGAGCAAGGCGCGCGCACTCGGCGTCGATATGGAGCGCATGGTTGCCGATGGCGCCGTGGACGTGATCTGGAATCCGTTGACCGAAAACGTCATCGACAAACTCGGCTACCAGCTGCTTGATGCCGTTCAGGCTCGAAACGTGCAACGGGTCGTCGTGGACGGACTGGCCGGCTTTGATCGGGCGAGTGCCGACCGTCACCGTTTCACCGAATTTCTGGCCGCATTGACCAATCAGCTACGCGTGATGGGTGTCACCCTGGTTTGCACGTGGGAAACGACCGGAAGCGGGCCGCTTGACATGCAGGCTACCGAGGCGCTGAGCCTGTTCGACAATGTTATCGGTATGGAGCTGGAGGAGACGGATGGCAGGTTGTACCAGGGCATGAAAGTGCTGAAGATACGCGATAGCGCCTTCAAACCTGCAGTGACGAAACTCATTATTCCGGATTCCGTGTCCGGACCGGCCTAGCGCGCCGCACTCAAAGGAGATTCTCCTTAAGGTAGCCGCCAGGCTCAACAAGGCCTAAATCAATGCGGCAGGCAACAAGAGTGACCCGGAATGAAGACAGTCGTTGTAGTCGATGATGAGACCCTGATAACTGATTTTCTAGCCTTCTTTCTCGAAGATGCTGGTTACATCGTGCACGTCGCCCAGAACGGAGTGGAAGCGCTGGAGCTCGTGCGGAAAGTCTCGCCCGATGTTGTCGTCACCGATTACATGATGCCGCTGATGACGGGTCTCGATCTAGCTGTTGCCATGCAATCGGAGCCTTCCACACGTGGCATACCTGTCATCCTGGCGACAGCGGCCCAAGGAGCGGTGGCGCGGACGAACTCCCATCTTTTTGCTGCGGTTCTGGACAAGCCGTACGCGGCCCGGACGCTGCTCGTAACGATTGCGAGGCTGGTACCTGCGGACGGCTGAGAACGTCCAGCTGCGCCGTTCCTCGGACGGTATTCCGTTCTCCGGTGCCAATCCCGCCCTGCTAGCCTGCCAGCGCCGGCCAGAAGCCACCTGGAGCCTTGCTTCCGACATTCATGCGCTGATGAGCTCAGAGCCTGAGGGCAACCAGCGTGGTCTAGCCTATGGTCGTTGAAAAATTCATTCAGCATAAAATTTTCCCAAGGCTTGCACCTTTCATTCTGCTCACCAAAAATACGGTCTTCTTCAGGTCGTCTGCCGCTGACCTGGTCGGCATCCGAAGACGAATCTGCCATCAAGCCGGTTGACGCGGAGTAAGGTCGAGCATGAGAGATTATGTCGGATCTGATCGGGATCGACGTGGTATGGTGATCGTGGATTTCGGTGAGGCCGTTCAGGCCTGGCGCTATCGAATCATGCGAAGCCGCCCCATGATCAAATGGTCGAGGTCGCTTCGCGGTACGTTGAACGGGAGCGAGTACGTTTTCGCGATCACGCAAGGGCGCGGTCGTTGCTACGCCTATTTCAAATGGGAAGGCGAACTCATTTCTTTTGCACTGGAGAACAACCCCTCCTAGACGGCGAAACCGTCGAATACAGGCCGGATGGCGATTGCCTGATGCCGAGGCAGAAAACAGCGCCGCTTCAGCGCTCTTCCCCGCGTCCACCTCGATCATCAACGAGCAGCCATCAGGCTGACTGAATTCGACACTTCATCAGTTGGCCCGCTTGGGATTCGCAAACGTCCCAAGCATCTAAGCCGCCACGTGCAGACGTTGGCGGCTTTTTTTGGGTCATGAAACGCTAGCCGCTGCCTGGTTCGGGAGATAACGTTGGAAGCATGCGCTTTCCCCGACAGGTTCGGGCCAACGACGGAATCAGGACATTTCGCGTCGCCTCACGAAGATACTCTCCGACGGCGCCCCGGACGACCGTGGGGACCGAAGATGCCTCTATGCCTCCTGCCGTTTTTCGCGCGAATGTGCGGGGACGAAGAACTCCCAGCAGTGTCTGCTACGAAAGATAGCAACCGTCAGCGTGGGCGTCGGAGCCAGCGCCTGATCCACTTCGACACAACCCGATGCTTCCGCTCTAACGGACCGCGTGCAGGCGCAAACACTGCGCAGACGCTTCGGAGGGGTGATCAGGGTCGTTTCAGGGCGTGCTCTGAAACGAGGCCCAACAAGTGGCCCGGCACGAAAGGCTTGCGCACAAACGCCCGAACAGCGGGATCGCATGGGGCAAATGCTACCGCGGAAAGGACGATGACCGGGATGCCATTGAGCGCGGGGTCCGAATGGACGGCTGATGCCAGCTCAAGCCCGTCCATGACTGGCATCATATAATCGGTGATTATCAGGTCGACCTTATCGAGCCGCGCAAGACGAAGCCCTTCCGCCCCGTTTTCCGCACGGATCGCGGCGTGTCCAGAATATTCAAGTAACGCTGCGGTCGCGTCCAGTAGCCTATGGTCATCCTCGACAAGTAATACTTTCGCCAACGCTACCCCTCCGTGAAGCCGGAACACGCGCATTTTCTTTAGCCGCGTTCTATTTAACTCACATGCGCGAGTGCAGTGAACAGTTTTTGCGAACGGGGTTATCGATTTGCCAGCCGTGGAGCGGCAAGTATTTTGGTAGCAGCGTTTTTTGCGGATACTATCATTTTTTCCAGTGGTGGATAACTTAATGGTTTCTTAACATGCCGATCCGTGTCGACAGCGGTTCTTCGCCTTACGCCGAAGTCGCGTCCAAGCGGCTTACGGGCCGAATGGTCCTTAAGCCACACAGTCCTGCGAGGATACTTATCGTGGACGACGATGTCGGTATGCGCGAAGCGACAGCGGCCCTTCTGACGCTGGAGTCTTTCGACGTCCGGGTCGCGTGTCTGGCATGGAAGCAATCGACACGCTGCGGGCCTGGGTGCCAGACGTCGTGGTGCTCGACATCCAGTTGCCGGTGTATGACGGGTTTGAGGTCGCCACCGTTCTTCGAAGTGTGCCTTCGACGGCAGAGGTCCCGGTCATCGCAGCAACCGCGTATGACCTGTCGGAGGTCATGGGACGCGGCGCTGCGGGGCACTTCGACGCGATATTCAGAAAAGGCGACGACGGCAGCGCATTTACAATGCTCGTTCGCTCTTTTTTCGACCCCGAAACAACTCGGGCTGATCGCGGCGAGTCCTGACGCTTTAGTTACTCCTGGCGTCTTGCCCTGCTCTGCAACTCCGCGTCAGACGGAGGCGCATGCGAGAGCTCCTGGGAACCTGCGTCGGGGAGCCGCATCGCCCTTCGCCCGGCGATCGCGTTCAGCAACTTCAGCAGCTCTTGCGGGGGCACGGGCTTTACGAGGTGATGGTCGAATCCCGCCCGGCGAGCCCGTTCTCTATCCTCCGGTTGCCCATGCCCCGTCAACGCGATAAGAGTTATCCGCCCGTTGCACTTCTCTTTCCCGAGTAGGCGCCGCGCGATTTCATAACCAGAAACGTCCGGCAGCGAAAGATCGAGAACCACGACGTCTGGTGGAGATGCGTCTGCGAGTTTCAGTGCGTCTTCCCCGTTGGCGGCGGTTCGGACCCGATGGATTTCGCCGATGATTGCAGCAAGTGATTCTGCGGCGTCGAAGTTGTCGTCGACGATCATGACGTTCAACACCGGGATTGATTGGGGAGAGGCCTGTGAGTCTTGCGCCCCCGACATTTCGGGCTCGTCGCAGGCGGGAAGCTCGACATAGAAGCGGCTGCCCCTTCCTCGGCCCTCACTGGTTGCATATACGGCTCCGCCATGCATCGCGACCAGCGAGCGGGCGAGAGAAAGTCCTATGCCCAAGCCCGCCTTCCCGCTTTCACCGTCTGGCCTTTCCTGATTGAACAGTTCGAACATGCTCTGTATCGAGGCCGGATCCATGCCTGTACCGTTATCCTCCACTACCACCAGCACCACACGTTCACGTCGATCCAGCGTCAGCCGAATCTCGCCGCCGACGGGGGTATACTTGATTGCGTTGTCTAACAGGTTCGACACGATCTGCGTGATTCGCGTCAGGTCGCCTTTCACCCAGATCGCGCTGATGTGATCGAGGCGTGGCGTGTGCAGTCGGTGACGGCGTGTAGCTGCTGCAGGCGCGTTAATCTCGATCGCGCGTTGGATCGCGGTCCTTATATCGAAGACCTCGTCTCGTAACCTGACTTTGCCAGCAGAAATCCTCGAGAGGTCCAGAAGATCGTCGACGAGGTCGGCGAGATGTTTCGCGTGCCGCTCGATCGTCTCGCGTATCCAGCAAAGCTGCGACTGCGGCAAATTAGTGCGCTGAAGCAGGTGCGCCGCGTTTATGACAGGCGCCAAGGGGTTGCGCAGTTCATGGGCCAATGTGGCTAGAAAAACGTCCTTGCGGCGATCCGCCTCCTTCAACGCCTCCTCGCCTTCGATTCGTCGTGTTATATCTGCTATTGTTCCTACCAGCTTGCGGTTCCCCGAAGCATCCGACATGTATCGCGCGGACACCTCGATCGCTACGGGCTCAGGCGCCCCACGCCTGCGGACACGGAAAATCGCGCTGACGCCACCCGCTGAATCGGTCGCGTCGGAGATTATTGCGGTGCGGGGTTAAACCGTACGGGTCGACGAGTCCCTGAACTCGCGCATCGCTGCAAAGAAAAATGGCTGCCTTCCGCCTTCGCAGCATGGTACTAACGAATGCCGGCAACGGACGGGCTTGCTCTGCGCTATCAACTGGTCGCATTCAGCACTTCCTTTCGCTGCCCGTACGTCGTCGTGATTGCAGCACATTGCGCATTAGCTTTCCCTGCCGATTCTTTGCGGCGTGGTCCTCGATAATCAGCCGTGATAGCGCGGTGGACCAGAGCGTTTGCTTCGGCTTGAAATCTCTCGGAAAGTGTCTATCTTGTTTTCGCGCTGACACGACTGTGCGGAGGCCGCGATGAGAGGTCTGCGATGTCCCGCGCCGACGCGATCGGTACAGGATCCCTTCCCATACTGCACCTGATAAAAGGAGGAAACAATGAACCCCGATCCGAAAAAGTGGAATCTCTTCAAATTCCTTCGCGGTGCCGTTCGCAAGTCCGAGTCTTATAGCCCCGATGGTCCGAACGCGGGCGACAATGCGCAGTCGCGCAGCGATCGGACCGACGTTACGCGGTTGTTCCCGCGCGAATCGTGGCGAGCAATAGAGGAATTTTTTCACGACCCCTTCGCGAGCCGTAGCGCGCTCGAACGATGGTTCGGCGATTTCAGTTCATCACGCTTTCAGCCACGCATCGACGTCGTCGACGAAGGTCCGGTGCTGCGCGTGACGGCTGAGTTGCCCGGCATGGAGCGCGATGACGTAACAGTGAGCGTCGAGGACGGCGCGCTCGTACTGCGCGGCGACAAAAAGCAGGACGTCCACGGCGAGGAAAACGGCTGCTACCGGCTTGAGCGTGCCCACGGGTGCTTCGAGCGGACGATCCCCATGCCCGAATACGCAGACCCCGGCCGCGCCCTCGCGAAATTCGACAATGGCCTGCTCACCTTGACCGTTCCAAAAACGGACCCGTCGCCGTCCACGAGCCGCACCATCGAAATTCTTTGATCCGATCGGGTCCTTAGCTCAGCGGGAGAGCAGCGGACTTTAATCCGTCGGTCGCGGGTGCGAACCCCGCACGGCTCACATGCACGTTCCCCTTGCACAGAGTGCGTCCACCCGGCCAGAACAGCATGAACGCTGGCCGGGCAAAGTACCCGCCTTTCGCTCAACAGAGAGGCCGCCGGCAGTTCGTGCAGCAAGCAGCCCTCTCAGCGCTGCCGGCCGTCATACCGCCGCGCGTGATCCCTCGAGCCGGGTTCGATGTCGCACCAGAATTCCTGGTGATTCGCACCGAGGCGGCGGGCCGCCTCATAGCGATGAAAATGACTGGCCAGCCAAAACCGGCAGCCATCGAAAAATACTTTCATTGGTGGTCGCGCCGAGCGCATCGCTCCGCTGCAAATTGCCGTTATCGCGTTCTCCAGCGACGCGTTGTCGAGCACACGGGTAAGCGCATCGTCGGCCGACAGCTGCAGAAACTTGAGGTAGTCGCGCCCGAGAATCCCGGCGGGAAGTGCTTCCGCGGAACTGTTGCGGCGGCGTGGATCGGATGACATCATGAACGGGCGATGAACGTAGCATTCAGGCAACCCGGGGCACGGCTCGGTGATTTTTGCAGGTGAGCCTCCCGGCTCACCGATCGCCCATGAGATGGCGAATCACGAGCGCCGGGTCCGCGATATCCAGGATCAGCCGACGGAGAATGCGTCGGCGCATGTGCTCTTCGTCGAGCGTCCACGGTGCTGCCTTCTCGCTCAGGTAGCGAGCGAGACCATCCTGGTTGTCGGCGCCTGCCGGCAGATCAAGCCGAGCGGCCAGCAGTGCCGCTACGACGTCATCGATCTCGATGTCGAGTGGTCTTGAGTCAATGAAAAGTTCGAGTTTCATGACGGTCTCAGGCAAAAAGCGGCGCTGCCCCCGCGAAGGCGGAAAGAACAGTGCCGTAAAAAATGCACCAGCCGGGCTGGACGGCCGGTGCAGAGCGGAACCGATGTACGGTCAGTACTCCAGTTCCGGCGCATTCGCGGGCGCCGCCTTTTCGTCCTTCGGCGCTTCGGCCACCGTTGCATCCGTCGTCAGGATCAGCCCAGCGATCGATGCGGCGTTCTGCAGAGCCGTGCGCGTGACCTTGGTGGGATCGACCACCCCCGCCTCGACAAGATCGCCGTATTCGCCGGTGGCCGCGTTGTAGCCGAAGTTGCCCTTGCCTTCGAGCACCTTCGCGATGACCACCGAAGGCTCATCGCCAGCGTTTGTGGCGATCACGCGCATTGGAGCTTCGAGCGCGCGCAGTACGATCTGGATGCCCGCGTCCTGATCGCTGTTGACGCCTTTCAGGCTCGTCACGGCCGAACGCGCACGCACAAGCGCGACGCCACCACCCGGCACAATGCCTTCCTCGACCGCCGCACGCGTGGCGTGCAGCGCATCGTCGACACGGTCCTTCTTCTCCTTCATCTCGACCTCGGTGGCCGCCCCGACCCTGATCACGGCCACGCCGCCGGCGAGCTTCGCCACGCGCTCCTGCAGCTTCTCGCGATCGTAGTCGCTCGTCGTGTCCTCGATCTGCGCACGAATCGACTTCACGCGCGCCTCGATGCGCTTCGCGTCACCGGCGCCGTCGATGATGATGGTGTCGTCCTTGCGGACCTCGACGCGTTTGGCTGATCCGAGATCCTCGAGCGTGGCCTTCTGCAACTGCTTGCCGGTTTCTTCCGAGATGACGGTCGCGCCTGTGAGGATGGCGATGTCCTCGAGCATGGCCTTGCGACGATCGCCGAAACCGGGCGCCTTGACGGCGGCGACCTTCAGGATGCCGCGCATCGCGTTGACCACAAGCGTGGCCAATGCTTCACCGTCGATGTCTTCCGCGACGATCAGCAGGGGCTTGCCTGCCTTGGAGCTCGCTTCGAGGACCGGGAGCAGGTCACGGATATTCGAGATCTTTTTGTCGTGCAGCAGGATCAGCGCGTCGTCGAGATAGGCCGCCTGCTTGTCCGGATCGTTGATGAAGTAGGGGCTCAGGTAGCCGCGGTCGAACTGCATACCCTCGACCACGTCGAGTTCGTTCTCGAGTGACTTGCCGTCCTCGACCGTGATCACGCCTTCCTTGCCGACTCTCTCCATCGCGTCAGCGATGATCTTGCCGATCGCCTCGTCAGAGTTGGCCGAGATGGAACCGACCTGAGCGATTTCGCGGTTCGTCGAAATCGGCTTTGAAAGCTTGCGCAACTCGTCGAGCACGGCGGCGACCGCCCTGTCGATGCCGCGCTTCAGATCCATCGGATTCATGCCTGCGGCGACGTGCTTCATGCCTTCCTGCACGATCGCCTGGGCAAGCACCGTGGCTGTGGTGGTGCCGTCCCCAGCTACGTCGGCGGTCTTCGATGCAACCTGTTTCACCACCTGCGCACCCATGTTCTCGAAGCGGTCCTTCAGCTCGATTTCTTTCGCGACCGACACGCCATCCTTGGTGATGGTGGGCGCGCCGAAGCTGCGCTCGATCAGCACGTTGCGGCCTTTGGGTCCGAGCGTGACCTTCACGGCATCGGCGAGCACGTTCACGCCCTTGACGATGCGGGCGCGGGCGCTGTCATGGAATTTGACGTCTTTGGCACTCATGTTGTTGCTCCGGGTAAAGTCGTTGACTCAACGCGTCGCGAACGACCGGGCGGTGTCCGCGACCGGTCGAAAGGTCAGGCGGCCTTGCGGGCGGCGCCCGCGTCGGCCTCGAGGACGCCCATGACGTCCTCCTCGCGCATGACGAGCAGCTCCTCGCCATCGACCTTCACGGTCTGGCCTGCGTACTTGCCGAAGATCACCTGGTCACCGACCTTCAGCTGGAGCGCGCGCAGCGTTCCATCCTGCAGCAGCCGGCCGCTGCCGACGGCAACGACTTCGCCCTGTTCTGGTTTTTCTGCCGCTGAATCGGGAATTACGATGCCCGAGGCCGTCGTCCGCTGCGTTTCGATTCGCTTGACGATAACCCGGTCGTAGAGGGGACGAATCTGCATTTCCATCTCCTGAGCGATTAAAGGATCACCAATAAGGGAATCCGGCTGCATATGGGGCGCGTGAAATGCCTTCGTGCAGCCGAGCCAATGTCTGGCGGAAAGCGAAATAGAGGCGGCCATCGCACCCTTCAAGGGGGCGTGGAAATAGCTCTTTGTAACAAATTATTTCAGCACGACAACAGAATGCGCTGAACCTTGCCGAGGCGATAAACCGTGCGGCCGCGCCCATCCCGGCGGCGCGGCTCAGGCAGTACGGGACACGGTGGCCGGCGTCCGCCATCGGCGTCCAGAGTGTCGTCCGCTTCTTTGAGCGTGTTCCACAGGCCGCCCTTGACGGGGCGGAAGAGCCAGCGCACATAACCCCTGGACGCGGCAAGCTGCATCAGCGCCTCGCGATCGGTCTCGTCATCGAGAAGCTGCCGGTCGCGGGCACCATCCTCTCCGTAGTCGCCGAACGCCTGCCTGCAGCAGAGCGCCTCGGCAGCGCTTGCACCGATCACATTGCAACCGCGCCGCTCGACGCGCTCAATCTCCCACGCGCCGGACTGCCAGGCAGCATCCAGCAGCATGGCGTCCACGGTCTCGAAGCGGTGCCAGGGTGCATCGAGCTGGACGGCCGATCCCAGGACCGGTCGTGGCGGGATCTCAATGCCGGGCAGGACAAGCGGCGTCGCGCGCCGGAATCCGTGCCAGTGGAGTATTGCGATGAGCAGCGTATTCACCTGCGCCGCCGCCGTGACGGTGACAGCAAAGAGTGGCAGGCGCACGGTGTCAATCTGCTCCTGAAGCCTGTCGAAAAAGTCCATAAAGCCTTCCCGTAGACATGTTGCAGGGCTACTTGAAATTTCCGTTCCTTGCGCTATTTTATGCATCGCTAAGGCAGTCGCAATCAAGCGCTGCGTGTTTCGATTTGTTTGTCGGCGGGTGTGTCCCACGGGCAAGCGGGCTGGAGCGCGTGGTCCAGTCCGAAGCTTGGTGAGAGGCACCCGATTTCCAGGAGCCAGTCATGAGCGACCTATTCTTCAGCACCGATCTGCCAGGCGAGTTCGACCGCCTCCAGCGTCAGTTGACCAGCCTCTTTGCGGGCTTTCCTGCAAGCCTGCGGGCTACGCGCAGCGAGATCTTTCCTGCCGTCAACGTCGGCAGCACCGATGACACCGTCGAGATCGTCGCATTTGCACCTGGTCTTGATCCAGCAGCAATCGATGTCGCGATCGACAAGGGATTGCTGACGATCAGTGGCGTACGCGAGCTACCCTCCTCCGCCAATGACGCCGAGACACGCGTCTACGCCAGCGAACGGTTCATGGGTGAGTTCCGGCGAGTGATCGAGCTACCGCCGCATGCGGATCCGGACAAGGCGAGTGCGCGCTATGTGAACGGATGCCTGACAGTTAGCATCGGGCGTTCCGAGGCCTCGAAACCGCGCGCCATCGCGGTGCAGTGATACTGGCACCTATGAAATGCGAGAAAACACGGAGGACATCATGAATCAAAGCACTGAACTGACGACCCGTGAGCCCCGCACCGATGTTGCTTCGCGCGACGGTGCGCAATCAACTGCACGCCTCAACCGGGTCACGCCCGCGGTGGACATTTTTGAGGACCGGTTAGGCATCACGCTCTACGCGGACCTACCGGGCGTGACGCGCGAAAGGCTCGATGTGCGCGTGCAGGACGGCAGCCTGAACATCGAGGCCGAGGCAGTGATCCCAGCCCCGTGCGGGCTGCGGCTGCGTCATGGAGAGGTACGCCACCCACACTACTGGCGCGCGTTTACGCTAAGTCCCGATTTCGACGTCTCACGCATTGACGCGCAGCTTCGCGATGGCGTCCTGAAGCTCACCATTCCTCGCCGCGAGGAGGCAAAACCGCGACGCATAGAGGTAAGCGTTGGGCAGGCGTAGATAACAGTGCAAGTCCGGTCATGCGAAGTGGCCCGCGTGCCAGTTTCGCGTGGCCTGTCATGCGGAGGAAGGTATGGACAACGTACACAGCGGGTGCGAATGCTGGAAAGGCTTCGATATCGAGACCCGAGCGTTTCCGGTGCGTCATTGGGCGCCGGTTCCCGTCCCAGACAGCTACGTAGCAGTCGTGCGCATCCGGCGCGATGGGCACGTGACCGCGGACTGGCATCTACCCCGGTATGCGCCGCAGTGGAGAAGCGCAGACGAGGCTCGCCGCGACGCGGTTGGGTACGCAATACGCGCCATCAATGCTGGATGCATCAACAGCGGTGGTTCGCCAGCCTGCGTCGGCGCCTGAGCGCCGCGCCCGTCATCCGGATTGCAATACGTATCTGTTTTCCCCAAAGATTGTCGCTACTGCCGGCGCTCCGTTTCATGGGAGAAGAAAATGCTCAGCCCACACGAATTCGCGACACTGATGCTGGTTCGCCAGGCTCCGGACCAGCTAGACATGAACCGCGACGAGCTCGATGCCCTGCTCGAACGTCAACTGGTCATACTGGAGCACTGTGGTGAAGGAACACCCCGAGCGTACCTCACCGGTAAGGGCCGGACGTTCCTCAACGCGCTCCATCCCGACGACATACGTGGAGAGGCTTCGAAGGAAATCATTCAAGGGCCCCCGAGGTAGAGGAATGTCAAACATCCCGATCACCAGAGCGGAAGAGGATGCGCTCTACGAGCGCATTCGACTCATGATGTTCAGCGCGGATCTACCAGTGCAGCGTCTGGACTCCGACATAGAGGATATAGGACGGTTCACGCAACCGGATGCACGCTCGCCACACGTGCGGCTGGTTGAGGCCATGCCTCCCCTCGCACCTGCAGCCGAAGCGATCGTGCGCGCCATGATCCGCGCCTATGGCATGGAGTTGTTCGGGCGCGGCAGGGCACAGACCGGATTGTGTGCGATGATAAAGACAGGACCGGTGACGTTCGGACAGACTGCCCTGATGCTAGGCCCCGACGCGCCCATTCCGTCGCGTGCTCGCGCACTCGTCGAAGAGTTCAATCACATTTTCGAGCGTCATCCGCATAGCGGATTTGCGCAGGCGCGACGCGTGCTCGCGGCGATAGGCCTGCCGTTCGGACCTGACGCCAGTTCGGAGGTTCGCCGTGCCTGATAGCGGCGCATGTTCTTTCGTTCGGCGGCCCGAAACTGGCGCGGCGCGCGGCAGGCAAACACCGTTCATTAAAGCCGCACGGCACCGCGACCCGAGAATGTCCACGGCTATCGCGGTCAGGCGGCAACAAGTGCTTTTCACTTGGTGTATCGTTTCCAGACATCTTTGCCGGAGGGTGAGCGGAATGGGGGCATACAGTGAGCTTAGAGCCCAGATCGCAGAACTGGAGGAACAGGCTGCGATCGCAAGAGCTTCGGAGGTTGCAGAAGTACTCGCGGACATCCGCGCCAAGGTCGCCGAGTTTGGACTAACCGTAGAAGATGTCTTCGGGGAATCTCTGAGTCTTGGGGTATCGAAAAAGCGTGTCCATGAGCCGTTGCCACCGAAATACCGTGACCCAGTCACCGGGGCGACCTGGTCAGGAAGGGGCCGCGCACCCAGTTGGATCGCCAACGTCACGAATCGAGACAGGTTTCTTCTCCGTTAAGTGCGGGGGGCTGCTCTCGCGGCCAGAAAAGCGGGCGAAATATTGGACGAAGTGAGAGCCCGTCGGAGACTCATCTTTAAGCCCCGAGTGATGGCCCACGGCCCATCACTCGAAAGGCGCTCTGCTAACTTTTGAAGCCGATTGCGGCTGACCCGGCAATTGACGGCACCTAGTTGCCGGAAACGCCCTGAAGCCGCCGCTCCTAGTGCCGCGGCAGTTAAAAAAACCGGTCCTTCTGCGATGGCATCTATCCCGGTGTTCGCTTGAGCTGATCCCCGCATTTGCATACGACCGGTTTGTCAGAAGGCTGGTGCGCGATCTCCTACGCCCTCCTTCTCAAATTGCGATCATCGGATGCTGCTCCGTGCCGCCGCAGAGGGACCGCAATCGCCCGGCAATTTCGCAAAAAATCGTTCGTATATATCGACACAGAATCGCACCGTCGATTCCCACTTCACATGCCGCAAGTAACCAGTCGCAGCAGCTCAGAGCGCATCGAGGAAATGTCCAGCACGTGCTGCGCGCGCGTGATAGCCACGTAAAGCAGCCGCAACTCGTCTTCGTCAGGAAACGGATTTCCGTCGCCGCCCCGGAATCTGAAGTCGTTCGCCACCCTCACCCGCTTCCATTGGCGCGCGAGCACCGAGAGCATCACACCATCGCTATCCTGCGCTTCGTCGAACAGAATGTAGTCCACGTCGATGAGCGGCGCCGACATTGCCCACCGCTTGAGCACTATGTCCGGCGTCACGGCGCTGTGCGCGCGCGGCGCGGCACTCTCCTCCCACAGTCGCCGCACGAACGGCAACAGCCAGTGACGCAGTTGCGCAGCGTCCGCCCCGTCGATCTTCTCGTCCACAACGATGTGCGACGCCTCCGGCTGAGGGTCGGCCGAGCGACAGAACCGGCCAAGCGCATCGGCGACGATCCGCCCCGTCTCGAAGGGCACAAGTTCGACCATCCGGTTGGTCACCGATTGCACCTGCACCGCGCCGATACCCAGGCGCGTCGCAAGAACATGCGGCGGCTCGGCGTCCAGGCTGCCACGCCTCCTGAGCGTGGCGTCGGCCGCGCCCCACGCCTGTGCGTGGATGGTGCGCGCCGGAACGTGCATCGGAAATTTTCGCGCGGCGGCCGCTGCAATGTCGCGATTGAACGCGAGATAGATGCCGCGACGCTGTCCGAAGGCGCTGGCCAGCAACTGGAGTGTCGACGTCTTGCCTGCGCCAGCGAAGGCTTTGATCTTGAGGTTCCCGCCCAGTAGTGCTGCTTCGAGGGGGGCGCACTGCTCGTCGGTCGGGTGGAACGAAAGAGCCATGCCTGGTATGCCTGCTTTTCTCAGGGTTGCCACTTCGCAGCAATTGTCCGGGCGCGTTCCAGCAGCCTCTCGTCCCTCCGTGCGCGCTCACTCCGGGTGTGCATCAGACGTTCGAACCGATCGGGGTCGAAAATGACTTCCTTCTGATAGAGCGTCGGCGCAACCGTCGCGTCGTTGGACAAGGTGAAATCCTGGACCCGCAGCTTCATGCTCTCGCGCAGCAGACCGGTGTCCATCTGCACCATCCGGTGGTGCAGGCACTGCAGCTCGACAGTAAACCGGCCAGTGCCCCTCTCCAGCCACCCGCTTTTCGGGAGCCCGGCCTGGGGAACCTTCTGCCTGATGCGGTCGGAGAGCTCGGCATTTTCACCGACTCGCTGACCAAACAGTGTTTGCGTAGGTCCGAAATACGCAATCATCCACGGGAGATTTCGCAGATGAGCGCCGGTATAACAGAAACCTCGCGAATCGAACCATTGATTGAGCATTCGCCCGGCAAATGCGTCCGAGAAGCGAAAGCCAAAGTCCCCTCTCAGGATCAGAACGATCCGGTCAAACTCCGAAATCGCCAGTTCGATCAGCTGGCGCGCAACCGGTCCCATGTCCCGACGATCCGCCCTCCCATGCGACTGGCGACTGAGTCGAAACGGACAATGTTCCAGGTCGACCCGATCGAACGCGAATCCCTCGATCGGCGCACCCACGTGACTACCATATGGGCGGGGACTCGTCGCGTGTCTGCGATATATGCCCTTCAGCTGAATGGCGTTGTCACAGTACGGACACACGGCGAAATGCTTGTCGTCGTCACGCAACTGACCAGGACGAAACCAAGGCGCCCTCCGTCCCAGACGTTCCTCAACCTGCTCACGTGTGATGGGATAGGAGGCCGTACGGCCCGCGCTCGCTTTGAAATGTGCTGTCATCTTTAACGTTCATCGGTTCATCTGGAGTTTTGCCCAGGTGTCCGCTCTGCGCTCTTTTCCGGCCTGAAACGGAAACGGTGCGATTTTTCCGACTGAACTGCCGGGTCGCTATTCGGAGCGCCCCATGCGACATGACCAGCCGGTCATTGCGGCACTCGCAGGCGAAACAACCGGGGTTTGATAATAGCGGCTTTCCCGGAAAACGATTCTGCGCAGCCCTCCCCGTCGGCAGGCTACCGATATCCATTTTTGTCCAACAGCCCAACTTACCGGTCGGTAACAGTATCCAGTCATCCATTCTTCTTTTCACGACCGTGAACCTCAACGGGACGCGCTTTCGCGCGCCGCCCGCGATTGACACGCGAATGGCCGTCAGCTCTGCACGGAGTGCGGACACCTCCGCTTCGCGCTCCTGCTCGCGCTCCCGCGACTCGGCCAGTGCACCCTCGACGATTCCGCGGGCATCGATTACCCCCTCAAGCCTGGCCAGTGCCACCGCATCTTTTGGCGAGACAAAAAAACCGCAGAACAAGTCTGCGGCAAAACAGGAGGAGCGCCTCAGGGGCTTTTTCTGGGCGCAATCGGAGATTACCCTTATCCACCGTTTCCTGCTCTTTCGCTGCCGAATGGACCGACGGCGGTAAGTCACTTCCGTTGCGGGTTTTCACCAAAAAGCAGCAAGGCCCCGATCTCAATGAGCAGGAAATGTCATCGGGCTCGAGCAAACCGCGGTTGCGGGCGAGGAACCGCGAAATCCGTGTGCTGCCGATCCACATCGGCAGATTGCCGCTCTTCGTACATCCGCTTGAAAACAGAAAGCCAGTCGGCTGGGATCATCACTGTCTACACCTAGTTCGTGATGACGATGTGATGTGGTCCGTCATCACCATCGAGATGAAATTCGTTAATGCGACCGGCCCGAACGTCGAGCAGGAGCCTCTCCAGAGCGGCAGCCGGCGCGATATCGCTGCCGGTCGTCTGGACGCGCGGAGGTTTCGCGCCCGCGCTCGTCGCCCGCTTCTTGATTAACAGGCGGATGGCCTCATTCCTTTTGATAAAAATCTGTTTCACACAAATGCTCTTCGAGCGGTTATGGCTACAGTCCGCGGCGTCCCAAGGCTGCCAGCTGCGGGAATCACTCCCGGAGTACGCAGCCCGCAAGCCGTTTTAAGCACATGCTAAAGTTTTTCCCGCAGATTCCGTAATCAAAAAGGCACCTATTTCGCAGCATGGGCTCCGCAGATGAGCGGTACGCCCCTCGTGCCGAATTTGCCCGTTCCTGCCATGACACCGCAAGAAACCGAAGCTGACGACCAGTCGGCAAAGCAATGTCCGGAAGACCGCCCGCCCACCGGGCGCGAAACGACGTCTCCGGAGGCAATGCCACCTTCCGCGCTCGTGCTGGAGAAAGACAGCTTCGCGAACTCAAAGACGAAGGTCATCCTGCTCATCGAGTCTGAGACCCCGGGCCTTGAAACCACGCGGGTAGTCAGGCGTCAGGTCGGCGACTGGACGCGGTTCGACATTGATTCCTGGCAATCAACCTCGAAGCGGTGGCTCACCCGCAGAGGTGTACCGGAGCGTCGGCGCGCATTTGAAATCGCCCGACTTCGGGTCTGGCCCGAGAACGAAGAATAAGCCACCATGCATGCTGCTGAGTTACGGCACGACGTGTACTTCGCAATACATCTGTCATTGTTTCGGCAATATATGCGATGACTGGCGCGGATCTCAATTGCAGGATCTTGAACTTCGCGCTCACGCCGAGCCGATCGCCATTCGCGGGTGTGCCAGTAGCGCGTCGCGCTCTGTCGCCCGGGTAGCACCATCGCCGTCTACGCCGTCGCGCGCGTTCATCTCTGCCCAGCGAATCTGCTCGTCGATCGTCATGACGCTCAGGGCGTTGCGGATGATCTGATGGGCTGCGCGCAGCTCAAAGACCAGCTGGCTCTTCTCGGCCTGAAGACTGGCCAGTTCGATCTCGGTCGGGTCGATGGACATCGTCATTCCTCAGAATAAAAGGCGCGTCAGCATTTTCGCATGCACGTGGGTTGGACAGTAACGGCATGCTTTCTGCTCTTCGCGGAGGGGTTTCAGGAAAGTCCCAGCACCTGCTAATCTGGATTATCGGTGCGCGGCGATCGCCAGTCGCGCCGTTCATGGAGCGCCACGCTCCGCAAGGAAATGGCCATGGCTACCGCCCGATCCATCGCCTCGCTCTCGTTGAGCTTCGGCCTCGTGTCGATTCCCGTTCGCCTCTACAGCGCGACGGAGAGTTCCGCGACAATCCGGTTCAACATGCTCGCGCCCGACGGTTCCCGGGTGGAGCAGCAATACGTATCCAAGAGCACCGGCAAGAAGGTTGAACGCTCCGAGATGAATAAGGGGTACGAATTCGAAAAAGGAAAATTCGTCGTTTTCACGGCAGACGAGTTGAAAGCGCTGGAAGAAAGTCCAAGCCATATCGTCGAGATTCTGGCCTTCGTGCCTGACAGAGCGGTCGATCCCATCTATTATGACAAGGCGTACTTCGTCGCCCCCGACAAGCGCGGCGCCAAGCCCTACAGCCTCCTTCAGCGCGCGCTGCTGGCCAGCGGCCGGTGTGCCCTCGCCAGCTGGAACAACAAGGGCAAGACGTACATGGTCCAGATCCGCGCGACAGACGACGGCCTCGTTTTCCAGCAGCTTTATGGGGGGCCGAAGTTCGCTCACTCAAGGACCTGGACATCGAACACGTTCCGGTGTCGGATGCGGAGCTAAAGCTCGCGCTACAGATTATCGCGCAGGGCGAATCCGAGACATACGATTCAGAACAGTACGAGAACGTAGAACAGAAACGGGTTCTCGCTGCAATCGACGCGAAAATCGAAGGCCAGCAAATCGTCGCGCCGACCGAAGAAACTGTGCCCTCCGGCGGCCAGGTCATCGACCTCATGGAAGCTTTGCGGGCGAGCCTCACGCGCGTCGGGAAGGCAAAGCCCGCGTCGGGCAAGGCCGCAAAATCAGCAGAAGTGGCGCAGCTTCCCGCAACGAAGCGCGCGCGCACCGTCAACGCGCAGAAGCCGCGCCGGCGGCCGCACCCGCCAAGCGAGCGCGGAAGTGACATGCCGCCCGGCGGTCGACGGGTACACAGCCCGTGAGCTTCAATCCATGTTGGGCGTATCACGGCGCACCCTGTCCAGTCTGATCGCGAGTGGACTCGTTGCCCCGGTGCGAGGCCACAGGAACGAACTCCGGTTCTCGTTTCGGGACATTGTGGTGTTGCGCACAGCCCTTAGATTGCGCACGTCAGAGGTTCCCCGACGGAGAATCCTGCGCGCCCTGGCTAACGTGAAGAAGAGCCTTTCCGACGAAACGCCATTATCAGGACTCCACATCAGTGCAGTCGGCGATACCATCGCCGTAAGGAGCAGCGAAACACAGTGGGATGCGAATTCCGGCCAGTTGCTGCTCGACTTCGGCGACAGCGTCACAAAAAACGCTGTAACGCCGCTGGAAGCGTCGCCCGCCCGGATTGAACAACGAGCAAGACTGGCTGCGGACTGGTACGCAAAGGCTGAGCGATTGCAAGAACGTGACCCCGCCGCAGCTGAACACGCGTACCGCCGGGTGATCGAACTATCACCGATGCCGCACTATCACGCGTACAACAACCTTGGGGCCATGCTCTCCCGCAGCGATAATCGCTGCTCTGATGCGTTGATCGTCTTCGAACAGGCCCTCAAGCATTTCAACGAAGCCGAACTGCTGCATTACAACCGCGCCGTACTGCTGGAACACGCGGGCAAACTTGACGAAGCCGCCCGGGGGTACATGCGCTGCCTGGAACTAAATCCGCACAGCGACGACGCCGCGTTCAGCCACGCATGCGTCCTCGAGCAGCTCGGCGACTACGATGGCGCCGCGCAGGCGTATGTGCAGTGCCTCCAGATCAACCCTTCGCATGGCGAGGCCTTGCGCCATCTGGACATGTTGATGGACAAGCTCCGCGGTGATTCACGGGCGCTCATCCGACACATGAGTGCGTGGCGTCGCTCCACGGTGTGACCCGTCGGTCCGGTGTACGGCGGCCGCGTCCTGCAAACTCAAGGAAGCGGATAGTCATCCGGTTTAACCTTCAGGCGGCGCTTGATCTCAGGGTGATAGATCGAGAGGATTCCGAGCGCGCCTGCGCCGATGCGGGCGGCAACTTTCCCAGTGAGCTCACCGCCTGGGATCGATGCAATCGGCCAGGGCGCGACCAGCGCGTTCTCACGCAGCGCGGCAAGGTCCGCGTCGTTAAGGGAGCACATTTCGAACTGCTGCAGATCTTCGTTGAACGTCAGGACAAACGACTTCGATGGCGCGACCATGACTAGAAACCTCGACACTGGTTGTAGGTTTTGAAGGCGTTCTGCTTGCAGGAGATTAACGTGTACAGATCGCCGGCCGGTGCATGTTACATTCGTCCAGATTGCGTTCGTACTCAGCATGGCAGTCCGCCTCCTGCTGTTCACTCACGCCCCGCGCCGCGGTATCAGTGCCCGCCCCCGCCGTGACATCTCCATATTCAAATGCCTGAGCGCCGGAAAGAGGCGCGGAGCCGCTTCCCGATGAAGCCGTCGAGCTGGACTCCGCGCCGCCCACCCCCGCGAGTGCCGCCGCGCTCAACGCCGCAGCCTCGTCGCTCGTGAATGACATCGACATGTCTGTTCGCGACGCGATCAACTTCGGACGTTGATTGCATTGGCACAAGCACAGATCGTCACTCAACAGTGCCTGCTTGCCGTGAATCGTATGTTTCCGATAAAGCTGAACGGGCACACCGACGCCAACGCTGCTGCAGGCGGGACTCTGGATTTTCGAACCCTCCACCGCCAACGGTTGGCCGCCAAACCCGGTCGCAGTTAGCTCGCCTGGCGAGTTCGCGAGCGCTGTGGTGGCCTACGTTGCTGTTGCGCTTGCGGTCGCGAAATGGTCGCCCGTAAGGCCGAGTGTTCGCGTCCTGATCGTGGCTGTGGCAGTCGGCGCCGCCGCTGGTTGGCTACTGACTGCGATAGTGAATGGCTTCGAACATAGCAGTGCACTCTCATGTAGGCGAGAACAGCGCCGCACATTGGCTATCTGAATTTTCGGAGGGCGAAAATTGGACGCCTTCGATGCGAGAGGAGAACACTCGCGATCGCGTGACCACAGAATCGAGTCGCTCACTTCAGCAGTTTGGTCGCCACGGTCAACGTTTGAGCCGTAGACCAGTAGTCGGACCACGGGTCCGCTGACTGGAAGCTCAGGTACTCGCGTGCTGTCTGGACTCCCCACTGCGCGCCGGATTTCAACTCGAGTAACTGTTCCCACGACACCGGCATGGAAACACCCACACCCGGGCGCGCGCGCGCGGAGAACGCCGCGGCTGTGGTCTGGCCTTTACCGTTGCGCAGGTAGTCCACGTAGACCTTTTTGATACGGTTTGACGGACCCGACGTTGCGGAGAACCGCTCCGGTATGGTCTTCGCGAGGTGGCGGACGAATGCCTGCGAAAACGCCTTGACCGCCTCATAGCCCAGTCGCGGCTTCAACGGCACGACGACGTGGAGCCCCTTGCCGCCACTGGTCTTCAGCCAGGCTTTGAGCTCGAGTTCTTCGAGTAATGTGCGCACCAGCAGCGTCGCCTCCTGAACATGCGCCCAGGTCACGCCCGCACCCGGATCAAGATCGAAGATCACCCGGTCCGGGCGATCAATGCGGCCGATCATGGAGTTCCACGTATGGAATTCGATCGCATTCATCTGGGCGGCCGAAATCAACGCTTCGGCCGTGTCGACCGACAGGAGCGGTGGATGGTCCGGCCACAATGCGCGGTCGTGGATCGTCAGCCCGGGCATGCCCGTTCGCTCGGCGTGTTTCTGGAAAAACAGATCGCCGCCGATACCCGCCGGGGCGCGAACCAGTGCTACGGGTCTATTGGCAAGGTGCGGCAACATGCGTTCGGCCACGCTCGCGTAGTAGCGCACAAGGTCTGCTTTCGTGATATTGGCCGACGAATCAACGACACGCTCGGGATGCGTTATCTTCAGCGCCAGCGGCGGCTCAGAGGCGCTTGTTTTTCCGCCCTCGCGCGCAACTGTCGTCGCTGCCTTATCGAGTCGGAGACCCTTGAACGAGGCCTGCCGCACAACGCCGTCTGCCGTCCACTCCGCAAACTCTATCTCCGCGACGAGCTGCGGCTTGACCCATCGTTCGCCACCGGCCGCTCGCCGCGACCAACGCCGCGATCCGGTCGCTGCGACGTCATAGGGCGATTCGCGCGTTTCAAGCGGAGCGAGGCGCTCCAAAAGATCGCGCGCGGTCCTCGCGCTCCAGCCCGTACCGACGCTGCCGGCGCCGACGAGCTTCGCACCATCATCGTAGTAGCCGAGCAGCAGGCTCCCGATCTCGCGGTCCTTCCCACCCTGCGTCGTGAACCCGCAGATCACCAGCTCCTGTCGCAGTCGCGCTTTCGCTTTCAGCCAGGTTTGGGTCCGCCCGGATTCGTAGTGCGCATCGCGCCTCTTGAGCATCAGGCCTTCGATGCCAAGACTCGCCGCCGCCTCGAACATCGCGGCGGCGGGCGCGTCAAACGCCTCGCTAAAACGCAGATGCTCGCCCGCGCTTCCGAGCAGTTGCGAAAGCCGCGCGCGCCGCGCCCACAGCGGCACCCTTCGCAGGTCCTCGCCGTTGACGTACATGAGGTCGAAAAGGAAATAGACGATGTCACCGCTCGCTCGCGCATCCATCGCGTTTTGCAGTGCGGAGAAATCCGGTAGACCAGCCGTCAGCATCACGATCTCGCCGTCGAGCCACGCCGTCGATACCTCCAGCGCCTCCAGTTCACCGACCAGCGTGGGAAATTTCGCCGCCCAGTTGTGGCCGCTGCGTGTGAAAAGGCAAACCTCGCCCTCTTCGATGCGTGCAAGCAGTCGGTAACCGTCGAGCTTCGTTTCGGTGATCCAGTCACCGCCGACCGGCAACGAAGGGGCCAGCGTTGCGAGTTGGGGCTCGATCTTTGCGGGCAACGGCGCGAGCACCGCGGCAGAGAGATCAGGCACCACCGGCGTTTCCGCGCGGGGTGGTGCAACCTTCGGCTCACGCTCCTCTATCAGGCCCAGGGGATGTGTAACGACGCTATCGGGCAGCGCCTTGAGCACGTCGTACTCGGACAGTGGTCTGGCCCATTCATCGCGCTTCTTGAACAGCATCCACCGGTCCTGTCTCTCGCCTGGCTTCGAGATCCGCACGAGTTCCCAGAGACCCGCGAGCTTCTCGCCATGAAGGCGGAAAACGAGCTTGCCCGCAGTTATTCCATCGACGGGATCGCCTACGGGGTCCCATGTGCCTCTGTCCCACACGATGACATCGCCAGCACCATACTGTTTCGCCGGTATGGTCCCCTCAAAGCTTGCGTAGTCGAGGGGGTGGTCCTCGACATGCACGGCCATGCGCTTCGCTTTCGGGTCGTAGCAAGGCCCCTTCGGGACTGCCCACGACAGGAGGACGCCACCCGCCTCAAGCCTGAAATCGTAATGCAGGCGACTTGCCCAGTGCTTCTGGATGACGAACGAAGGGTCAACCTTTCCGTGACGCTCCGGCAACGCCCGGACGGCTGGCTCAGGCGTTATCCCAAAATTTCGCTTGGCATCGTATCTTTCGAGCGGGCCCGGGTCGCCGGGCGAGTCTGCGGCGGATGCTGAAGACCTGTGCCTACGGCCCGCGACCACGTCAATCTCCCGACCCGAGCTCGGAGTGTTTGTGCGAGTGCGTCGCTGCATGCAGCAGTTCGTAATGCGCGCCTTTGCCGCTACGCGTCGGCGGAAAATGTTCACCTTCGACGCATGTCACCTCGAAGGCGGCATTCCCACCCTCGCGAACTACTTTATAAATTCCGGATGTCTTCACGACTTCGCCGGGGCGGTGCTGTTCAGTCATGGCTCTCTCCCGAGTGAACGTTGCGGACTTCAGACGACGCAAAAGCTATGCCGCCAACCCACGGGTGGGTACCGAACTGAACCGTTCGAAGCGACGTCGGGCGAGGGGACATGATGCCGACGCCTCCTCAGCAATGCCCCGCCGCTCGCCCAAGCCTGGGAAGGCCGGCGAAAGCCCAGCGTGCTCCGACTCCAATGAACACGAAGCTTGCATCGTTCAACGTGATTCCGGCGACGCGGTGTCAGATAGCGGAACCGGAGACAGCGCGCATGCGAATGTGTAGCAACGCCGCGGATGCCATTGTCGGCAACCGCGGCCCAACGCTCACGGCCCCGTGTCCAACGGGCCTTAGAAAAAGCTTTTCGGGCGGAAGTGCGACGCGGAGGAACGTGTGCCATGCCGAGGAACGACCGCGCGTGGGAAGAGCTGAGCGGAATCGAGCGCGAGATTGACCACTGCCGTCGGCTCGTCACCGAGCACGCGAGGCGGATGGATATCGCTGGATTCCGCTCCGAAGAATCCCGGAAACTGCACGACAACCTGTTGACGAGTCTGAAGGCGCTTATCGAACTCCGCCTGATCGTTGTCAAGGAAGTCGAGGAATCTGAAAGCGGGCGCGCAGACTACTTTCGGCGATAAACCGCTTCTGCCTCGCTTCGTTCTGACGACTCCGTCCGGCAGCCTGGCCCGGAAACAGCGAGAACGCCGCTACTCATTTTCTACCTCCTCGCTGTTGCTCGATGTGCGCTCGCGCCGCCGGATGGCCAAGGGACACATGGGGTCTCGCGACATCCAGCCCTTGCCGGCAGCCACGCGGCGAATAAGAACACGACAGACACAGGCGCCGCGGGCGATGTCCGTAACGGATGATTTCTGGACGCTCCGCAAGGCCGCCTAAACCCCTCCACAGGCATTTGCGATGCGCAAACGATCCGATGAGACCCCTATCGCGAGACCGATGTGTTGTTCTTTAGCCCCCGATGAGCCCCATACCATGCCAAAGCCCGTTAGTGCCCTCGATGTCTTCGATATTGGCGACTACGAAGTCGTTTGCCGCCCGCGTGTCAGCATTCTCGGTAACTATGCGGCCGACCTCAGGATCCGACGCAAGACCGACAGGAAACTGATTTACCCCCACGACGGATGTCGTGTACCGGGATTATTCGACGCGCCAAAAGATGCGCGCGTGGCAGCGCTCGAACTTGCCCACGAGGTGATCCGTCTGGACATCGAATACCCCGAAACATGAAGGTTTTGCACGCATCCAACCATTCGCACCAGTAAAGCGCGTCTGCACGATGCTGCGCCCTCCCGTGTGCGAGTCCTTGAGTTGCTGTGCAGCAGAGAAGTCTGCAAGCGCTATGGAGCCAACAATGAACACTCCCGCCGATGTCGTGACCTTCCTGACGTTGTCTCACCGGTCGCTCGCGACAGCGGAATCGTGTACGAGTGGACTGATCGCCTCGACGCTTGCGGCCGTGCCTGGCAGCGGCGCGTGTCTGGACGTGGGATTCGTTGCCTATTCGCCCTCGGGGAAGGCGGGATTCCTCGGCGTGCGGCCAGCAACGATTTATCAGTACGGGCTGACGAGCGAGGAAGTGGCGCGCGAAATGGCTGAGGGCGCACTGGCTTGTGCCGGCTGTAGCGCCGATGTCGCCGTGTCGAACACGGGCGTGGCTGACGCGCGCGGCAATGGCGGCGTGCCGCCCGGAACGCAGTGCTTCGCCTGGTCGTGGAAGACCGGCAACGGCGAAATCCGAACGTGCAGCGAAACTGTGCGCATTGCCGGTGATCGCGACGAGGTGCGGCAAGCTGCGGCGCTTTACGCGTTGTCGCGGCTGCCCGATTATCTTACCGCGGAGCTGCCTGATGCTCGGGTTCACCAGCCATGAAAGGCAGCGCGAGCGCGGTCTGCTGGCGCAGATCGTCAAACCTTGGGACCGATGCATAGAGGTCCCGCTCAGACAGCCGGCTACGCTGAAATGCGAACGCTCGCCGGGGAAGAAGGAAACGGTGGCCGTGCAGCGCGCGGTCAGCCCGCAGGTGTTTCCATGGGGAAGCGCCGATACGTGTTAGCGACGATGGCAAGGAGAAACTGCAATGCGAGCATTACGATGGCATGGCAAGCACGACGTGCGCTGCGACACCGTCCCCGATCCGGTAATCGAGGACGGCCGCGACGCGATCATAAAGGTGACGAGCTGCGCAATATGCGGATCGGACCTGCATCTTTACGACGGGTTCATGCCGACGATGGAGCATGGCGATATTCTCGGCCATGAGTTCATGGGTGAAGTCGTGGAGGTCGGGCGTGATAACCGTGCGCTGAAAGTGGGTGAGCGCGTAGTTGTGCCTTTCACGATTGTTTGCGGCGAATGCGATCAATGTAAGCGTGGCAACTTTTCCGTATGCGAACGCACCAACCGCAATCACGAAAAAGCCGAAAAGGTATTCGGTCACACCACTGCGGGCCTGTTCGGCTATTCGCACCTCACAGGCGGATATCCTGGAGGCCAGGCCGAATATGTGAGAGTGCCATGCCCTGGGCCGACCACACACACGTGAAGGTCCCCGACTCCCTGACCGACGAGCAGGCTTTATTTCTGGGCGATATCTTTCCGACCGGCTGGCAAGCCGCTGTTCAATGTGAAATTGAACCCACGGATACTGTCGCGATCTGGGGTGCTGGCCCCGTGGGCCAGATGGCGTTGCGAAGCGCGGTGATCCTCGGTGCAAGGCAGGTGGTGGTCATCGATCTCGTGCCAGAGCGTCTGGCCATGGCGCGGGCTGGCGGCGCAATCACGATTGATTTCGGAAACGAGAGTGTCGTGGAGCGACTCAAGGACATCACCGGCGGCAAGGGCCCGGAAAAATGCATCGATGCAGTGGGTCTCGAAGCGCACGTTGGGCATTCGTTTGACTCGGTCTACGACCGCGTCAAGCAGGCGGTCATGCTGGAAACCGATCGACCCCACGTTTTGCGCGAAATGATTTATGTCTGCCGCCCTGCGGGAACGTTGTCTATTCCGGGCGTCTACGGCGGTCTGCTCGACAAGATCCCCTTTGGCGCGGCGATGAATAAGGGGCTGACGTTCCGTATGGGGCAGACGCACGTGAACCGGTGGACCGACGACCTCTTGCGACGAGTTCTGGACGGACAGATTGACCCGTCTTTCGTGATTACGCATTCGGTCTCGCTCGAGGAGGGACCGGCGATGTACAAGACGTTCAGGGACAAGGAGGATGGCTGCATCAAGGTTGTCATGAAGCCCTGACTGGCTCATCACGAAAATGATACCTCTCTCATTGGCCTTCCCCCGCTTCCCCGTTGACCGGTACAAACGGTACACGGGGCAGGTCTCGGCGCATCCGCCGCCGGCCTGCCCCTTGCCGGCCCGTTCACGGCCACGGATGCGACGCGAGTCGCGACTGCATCACCGAGACTCCGCGTTGGCTCGGTGCAGATGACTTTTGCAATAGGCAAGCGCCGCGTTGACCTTTAGCGGCGGCACGTCGTCGTGCCACGGCGGCCGCGGCACAAACCGGTCAATCACGTCAGCGCGGAAAATCATGCAGTATGTACTGCCGCCATACTGGAACCATCCAAGTTCGTCTCCTTTGCGCACGTCGTCTCCTGGCCGCACGCACACCTGGCAGGAAGACACCTCCGCCATACCCACAAAGACACATGCGACTTTTCCAATCGCGGGGTTGTCGCTTTCAATGACAATAATGGCGCGCGCCGCCACTGCGGTGGTATAGCCCTGCGAGTCATTTAATCCGCCAGGGTCAGCGCCTTGCGCCTCGGCATCCGAGAAATAAGTTCCATCAACGTTGTAGGCTTCACTCACCCGGCCGTCCACCGGGGCATGCCAGCGATGATAGTTGAATGCGCTTAGGTAACCCTGATAGACGGTGCCACCTACAAAGGTCCTCGCAAGCGCCTCATCGCTCGACGTGAGCATTTCCTTTAACGAGTAAGGCTGCGACTTGATCCAGAACCGGTCAACGAGTCTGACGTTCTCGCGCACATCGAACGGCGATGCTTCGCAGGCGTTCACGATAACCGCCGGGTCGTCCCGTCCTTCGACAGGCCGGGCGCCGGGCCGGAGATGACGCGTGAAGAACGCGTTCCAGGAATCGAAGCCCCAATACGGGCGGGCACGATCATGAACATAGTCGTCCATACCCAGCTTGTCGAGCGCAGCCGGACTGAACCAGCCGCCAGTTTCAGTCGTGAGCCATACCCGGGATCGCGGTCCGCTAAGAAACGCGCACCAGGTATTCAGGACGCGCCTCAGCTGCGCGTTGAAAACGGAGTCCCGAAACACCGCATATCCCGACGGCATACACATGGGCCAATCGAGCACGGTATTCAGTGGGGTAGCGACCGGTGCGTCCTCGTCGAACGGCGGGCTGAACGTCGTGAGGTAGTCGATGATCACTAGCAACTCTTCGATGTTGCAATAGCCAAGCCGCTTTCCCATTCCCAGCGCTTCCTCGATCGCGCGCGAAAGGTTCATTCGCAGCACCGGATCGCGATCTATCAGCTTGCCCAGATCCTGCACAACACTCGACAAAGCCGTATGCTTTGCTCGCTGTTGTGCCTTGGCTGCTATCTCCGCGCGGAACGCTGCGCTCTTGTCTTCCGCTCCGGGCATCCAGTTTCCAAGGCGCCTCCGGGAATCGTTTTCGCTTTGCATATCGTTCCTCCACGTCTGATGGCCCTTCCAACGACCACGAACCGCTCTGCAGTCAGGCCGAAGTGGCCCCCCAACGGTGACAAAAGGTAGCAATCGCTATTCCGCCCCGCGGGTGACTGCGTACAAGACAGGATGCCCGCGGCGAAAAAAAGCCGGCTCCGCCGCCGGCAAAATCGCACTTCTCGGGGATGAAGCGCGACGGGAAAGAGTGAGAAGCGCGCGTCATGTCTTGGTCATATTCGGTCCGTGTCCGCAATGCTGTTGCGCACATGCCGCTTCCTGCCGCACCTCGCCCTGTCCCGTGGCTTGCGCGCGCCGCGACGCGTTTTCTGCAAGCTTGAGGTAGGCGTCGGCCACCCGTCGCAGGTCCTGCTCGGACGCGTCCTCGATGCCGATCAGCGTGTTGCTCGCCGCCTTATCCGCCGCGAGCAACTCATTGAGTTTGAGATGCACAGCCACACTGTCCTTGTTCTGGCTCTGCTGGATAAGAAAAACCATGAGGAACGTGATGATGGTCGTGCCGGTGTTGATCACGAGCTGCCACGCGTCGGAGTAGTGGAACAGCGGCCCCGTGATGATCCAGATGACCACGCTCAGCAACGCCAAGCAAAAGGCCAGGGGTGAACCTGCCCACCGCGTCACGGCGGCGGCGAACCGGTCAAAGGCGCGGCCGAGAGGATTGCGCGCAGCATAGGCCGGACTTGCCGAGTCCGGAACTGTCTCTAGCCTGTCGAGCGGCGCACTTTTTTTGCCCTCATGTTCGTTCATTTCGCTCCTCGCGTCTCGCGTGCTTCCTCTTAAGAAGCAAATGGCGTTCCACGCACTGTGAACGAAAAAAAGCTCGCTACATCGCGGGCTAAATTCGCGAGGAAGGTATAAGATCCCAGCGCCCCCCAACGTGCGAAATCCCGCAGAGCTTTGCTCCGGAGACTCCGCACCCACGTCTTTCAGGCGCGACACAGTGCATCAGCGTTTGGCGTCGTCTCTACCGCCGGCCGACCGGGATACGAACTTAGTGACCGTGTCCAGCAGATGATCCAGCAGCCGATTCGCCATCGCCACCTCCTGCGGAAGGATCAGTTCACAGACTCGCCGCGCCTGGCGCAGTCATGGCGACTCCTGGTCAGGTTGTATCTGCGTCCCGGCCGGCAGGTCGGCCGCGCCTTCACTCTCGCCCAGTTCCGCACCGGTCGGCGGATCGATGTCCGGCCGCGATACGAGGCGTGTCGCCATGGCCGCCAGCGCGGCCTGCTCGGTAGCGTTGAGGTTGACCTGTGCGTTTCCGTCCCCTCCGTCGACGGCGGGCTCGCCGGTCTGGATCTCCAGGCCGCGCCCGCTGTTCCACGGCGCCGGAACGACGTCGAGCCCGTGCGACATCTTGTAGTAGATGTTTGCGAACTGAGGCACCGGCGGCATCTTGCCGGGAGGGAAGTTGTTCCGTATCGCATACAGCGCCTTTTCGAACGACTTCTGGTGAGCCACTTCCCGTGTCATGAGAAAGCCCAGTGCCTCGCGCACGCCCGCATCGTCCGTGACATTGATCAGGCGCTCGTAGACGATTTTCGCCCGCGCTTCTGCTGCGATGTTCGACCGAAGATCTGCCGTCGGCTCACCGATCGTGTCGATGTAGCCAGCGCTCCAGGGCACACCCGCCGAGTTGACGAGCGGCGGCCCGCCGCCATAGAGCACCTGCGTGACGTGGCTGTCGTTGCCCGCACCGTTCAACTTCCGGTAAAGTTCGGCCTGCTCGTCGACAGCCTCTGCCAGTTCGCCCTTCGCGCCCTTGTTGAGCATCGCGACGAGAGACCCGATGATTTCGAGGTGGCTCAGCTCCTCCGTCGCAATATCGAACAGCATGTCCTTTCGCCCGGGATCTTCCTCGCCGACGGCCTGTATGAAATAACGCATCGCCGCGGCAAGCTCACCCTGTGGGCCACCGAACTGCTCGAGTAGCAGGTTGGCAAGACCGGGGTTGGTGACGTCGACGCGCGCGGTATATTGCAACCGCTTGTTGTGCATGAACATGTGACTCTCCTTTTGATTAAGAGTGCATAACATCAGGCTTGCTTGCCAGCCTTCGCATTACCAGCAGCTTCCGCGAAGTGTGTGAGCTTGAGGTCAGTCGCCTTCTCTTCCTCAAGCGTTTCCTTCAAAAACTTCACGGCCTCGGTATGTCCGAGCTGTTTGCCGATCGCGCATAGGCTCCCGTACGCAGCGATTTCATAGTGCTCGACTTTCTGCGCGGCGGCGACGAGTCCCGCGTCAAGCACGGGCCCTTTCTCGATCTCGTCGATGAGTTCGGCGGCCTCCTCGATGAGCCCTTCCATCGCGACACATTTCATGCGCTTCAGGCGAATACCCGTTGCTTCGACCACCTTGTCAATGCGCTCCACCTGGCCCTGGGTTTCCTCCAGATGTGTTTTGAATGCCTCCGCGAGCGCGGCGTCACTCGCGGTGCGCGATAGCTTTCCCAGCGCTCGTGTGAGCTGCTTTTCGGCGCTATAGATGTCCGAAAGCATATGAACGAAAAGGTCGTCAATCGTCTTGCGCTGGCTCATGGCACACCTCCGAAGTTAGTGCCCGCAAAATCCGCAACGTCTGTACCTAGATCCTCCGGAACGCGACCAAAAAAAACGACCGCCGGATATCGGCGGCCGCAATGCTCACTTCTGTTAAGAAGCGTCCCCCAAGGACAAGAGACATCTGAACGATAGAGCATATTGAGCGATTCGCTCCGTACGGATGTTGCGGGTTTCGGACGGACGCATCTGTTACGCGTGGAAGCGCTTTGTGCTCGCAATGCCCGAATGAACGAGATCGTGCGCGATGGCCTGCGCAATGGCTCGAGTGCAAAGCGCGCCATGGCACGCGCTAACGCGTGTGCTGTGGCACACCACCGTTGCAAAGTAGCCCGCAGGCAAGTGCCCAATGACGATGTTCCAGTAAGTATGATCCATTGTCTGGGCCGATGGCCACCTTGACGGGATGTTCGATCACCACCTCCGCCAGACGCGTCCGGTTGCGCGCCGTGACCAGAGCCTTGGTACGGACCTATCCGAAACCTGCTGTGATCTGCGTCGGGCGTAAGAGCGACAACGCCATCTGCGAATCTGTGTGTCTGTCGTTCGTGCTGGATGCCCTCGTCCGGAAAGTGACCAGATGCAGAGAAGGCTTCGCTATGGTGCCGAAACAGACGGCACTGAGCGCGACGTATGTCGTGGTGTTGCACGGCCACGTCGCTGTTCAACGTTTTGCCTTTCTGTGAGGACTTGATTCGTTCCGTCCGGGCCCAGCATGAACCTCTGGACGCGTTGAGTAATGGCCTCGCAGCAGAACGTGCGGCACTGAATTCACGTTTCACCGCATCACTCTGCCGAATACGTGATTGGACTTCGACCTGCGCAAACTGCAGGCCCGCGTGGTCACCCCTTCGGAACACTGAAGATAAGCTCGAAAGGCGAGGACTGATGCGTGGCTTTCCTCGTCAGTGACTCGCGGCTGTGGGTGAGCTGCTCGCCGCTGAATCCGCATTCGCAGGGCCGCCCGCTTTATCAGCGGGTTTGCATCCGACGCAGAAGGCAACAACGACGATCATGAGCAGACGGGCTAAATGCCCGCTTTGGCGTAGCAAATTCATAAACCTCTCCTGATTATCTCAGCAAGCGAACACGCAAATGGAAGCGTTGCCTTCCGCCTACGGGCGCTGCACGGCTTGCCCGCTTCCTAGGCGAGCGCCCCTCAGGGGGCGACACGACCCGCTTGCGCGTGGAGGGGCACGGCGGGCGGCTTGGCGGTCCCACCAGCGGCGCGACGATTTCCCTTGTCGGCACGCTCGCTGCAAACCGGCCAATTTCATCGGGGCGTATCCAGCAGCATCGAACGATCTCGTTGGCAGGTCTGGCCTGGAAGTCGTCTCCCAGCACAGAAAGGAAAACATGATGACGTTTGTTCAATCCAACGAATTGAAACACGTACTGAACATTGGAAACGACAAGCGAAGTTTCTTCGAGAAGTTCACGGAGGGCGGCGTCTCCAGGAGCCTCTTTTCGCCGAATGGCGCCTCCCGGCAGCGCCCAGCGCGAACGTCCCCGGTCCACGAGAAGAATTTTTCCATGCCGACAGCACAGGATAGTCGCTCGTTCTTTCACGATGTTAAAACCCGCATTAAACGCGGCACCGAAGCCGCCTGCAACTTGACTCGGTCTACCGTGCCCTGTAAGCCGCAATGCGCGAGCCCGCGCGACGCGCAAGGGAGGCGGCCGTGACTGTCGGGATAGTTCGACACCGAAGCGGCTTCTGTTGCTTCGCCCCTCGCTGTTCGCTCGCGATGCCCCCCCATGCGTCGCGACCAACGCGCGGGTGACCGACAGACCGATGCCCAGGCCGGCCGTGGCGATACCGGCCGCACCTTCCTGCTCGAACAGGGAAACATCGTCCGAATCGAATCAGGTTTCATACCGATCCCGTTGGCTTCGACCTCAAGCACAACTGCCTCATCTCGCACGCTCATGCGCAGCTGGATGTGGCCACCTTTCTATGCGGGCACTGCACTAGCCATCCTCGGTGGGAGCGCCATCACTTTCTTTCTTCTAGACCCGGTCAAAGCGCTGTATTGGAGTGCGGCGATAAACGGACTCGCAGCGCTGCCCATCATGGTAGTCGTCACGTTGATGGGTGGCATTGTGCGGTGATGGGAAAGTATAAGGTCGCCGGTCTCCTGAAAGGCTGGAGAATGGATAGCGACCGGCTTCATGGCGCTTGCCGCCATTGGGATGTTCGTCGCCCTTAGATCGAGCTTTTTCACAAGCCTTTCGCTTACCGGGAACTGGTCGGTCCTGCCGCTCGTTATTCGTCAGGCCGGCAGCGCGCCAGCCCGACGTCTTTGCCGCGCGCCAGCAGCGGCGGCGGATTGATTGGGAGGAGGCCGACCGCGTGATACGAGTCAAGACACAACGGAAACGATCTGTTCTGGAGTTCGAAATTGGCCCAAATCCAGTAGAGCGTCGCGGTACACTGCCGGTCTCAAACGTCGGCAAGGGCATGCACCTCCGCACAGCTAGCGGCGCCGACCAAAGAAGAGGCTGGCGATAAAGAGCACAGCAAAAACGAAGAACAAGATCTTCGCGATTCCTGCAGCACCCGCTGCAATCCCGCCAAAACCAAAAATCGCCGCGATAATGGCAATAATAAAGAAGACGACTGCGTAGTAAAGCATGCACACCTCCACGGGTAGATACTGCGAAGGCAGTTCGCAATTTCCAGACCCGCTGGCCTGAATCGCGTTCTTCGTCGTCGGAAGAAGTAAGGAATCAAGAAGCACAAGCTGAATTTCAATGCCCAAACGGACTGGTTGCGACCAAAAAAAGGCGGCCGCCGGAAGCTGGCAGGCCGCGTATGAGATGCCATTCGGGAAGCATGTCCCCCGTGGAGGAGGGACGTTTCCAGCATAGGTCGAACAGCTCAATAAACAACGTACGGATCGGAACACTTGCGGACAGTATCAATGCAGGCTCATTGTGTTGTCGCCCGCGTCCTTCGGCACGCGCGAATTCAACGCATCCTTGCGACGCTGCAGCTTCTTTCCGAGTTCAGCCAGATCGACACCGGATTGCTTGAGCTTCGGGAAAAGCTCGGATTCCTCTTCCTCGATATGATGCGAAACCATTTCGCTCAGCACCTTGAACGCCGCATCGAAACCGGGCTCTCCCGCTTTCAGCGTGACGAACTTCTCGATCAGCACCTTCACGAGAAAATGCTCGATATACGCTTCCTCGACGTCGGGCCTGTCGTCCTCGTCGAGCGCCTCTTTGGCCGCCGGATAAAGCAACTCCTCTTCGATCACCGCGTGAACCGTGAGTTCTTCGCACGCACGCCGGACGAAAGTCGCCCTGGCGTCGAGTTCATCCTTCGCCGTCTTTTCAAATAACTCAAAGATGTGCTTCACCGCCTGATGGTCGCGTTTTAAAAGACTGATGGCATCGGGCGCGTCGGCGGCCGCCGTGTGGCGAGGCGTGGCGGTATCCGGGGTACGGCTCGGTGTGACGCGAGGCATGATTTTCTCCTTAAGATCGTGGGGTGACGGCCCCAGCGCAATCCGTGGACCCGACTACGCCCTGAGCCACGATCCCGCCGACTTGCCTCGCGCCCATTGGAGACGTCACGGCTCAAGCTTTACCTTGATCCAGCCAGGTTCTCGCGTGTCGAACGCACGATAGGCATCGAGCACATGCGTGAGCGGTTCACGTTGCGTCAAGATGGCGAGCGGATCAAAGCCGCCTTCACGCACCAGCCCGACCAGTTTGGGAATCAACGTGCGATGGTTGCAATTGCCCATTTTCACGGTGAGATTGCGATTCATCGCCTCTCCGATCGGAAAAACCCGATCGTTCGGTGGATAAACGCCGATGATGCCGATCGTGCCCGCCTTCGCCACGGTCTTCACCGCCCAGCGAAGGACCTGTGAAGGACCGTCGCCTGGTTTCCACAGGCGTCCCTCCCCGGCCTTCCCTTGCGTGATTTCTTCGACTTCCTGGGCGAATTGCTGCTTTTCTTCCGCGTCCCCGGCGTGGTCGCCGGCTTTGTCCTCGGCTTTGTCTCCGGAAGGCGCGCGTTGCGCATCCACGCCCACCGCGTCGATGACTCGATCCGCGCCAATCCCGCGCGTCAGCTCGAGCAGCACTTCGACCGGATCTTCCTCGGAGAAATTGATCGTTTCAGCGCCGAGCGCGCGCGCCATATCGAGCCGCGACGGCTCGTGATCGACGGAAAAAATACGGCCCGCGCCCATCAGTCTCGCGCTGGCGATCGCGAACAGTCCGACCGGCCCCGCGCCATACACCACGACGGTATTGCCGTCCCGCACCTCGGCCAGTTGAGCGCCGAAATAGCCGGTCGGAAAAATATCGGAGAGCAGGATCGCGCGGTCGTCGTCGATGTCGTCGGGGAGCGCAACGAGGCTCGCGTTCGCGCGCGACGTGCGCGCGTACTGCGCCTGCAAGCCGTTGAAAGGGCCGGTGCTTTCGGGGCCGCCATAGAACGCCGTGCCCGCCTGCGCGCCGTGCGGGTTGGCGGCGTCGCACTGCGCCGTGTAGCCGGCGCGGCAGTACGAACACGCGCCACAGGAAATCGTCGACGGGATCACCACGCGAGCGCCCCGGCGCAGGTTGCGGACGTCGCCGCCGACGTCCTCGACAATGCCCACACCCTCGTGACCGAGCACGGTGCCGGGCTTCATGCCGCCGAGCGTGCCGCGGATCATATGCAGATCGGTGCCGCATATCGCGCTGGAGGTGATGCGCACGATCGCGTCGTCGGCGCGTTCGAGCGTCGGGTCGGGAACGGTGTCGAGACGGATATCGCCTATGTCATGGAAAACGACCGCTTTCATGGTGGACTCCTCAGTGGACCAGTTCATAGTGCAGTGGTGTCCAACAGCGCATTGCCCGTGCCGAGCAAGCCATCGCTTTGCATGATCCGAACCTATACTTCACATGTCACAGCATGACCTACCGAAACCTTGCTCGATGAGGGAGGACCGATGTCAGAAAGAGTCATTAGAAAAGGCTCGGGCTGTTATCGGATCAGCGCAATTCGAACCGCACGCGGCGGCTGGTGCATGCGCGTCGAGAGCGAAAGCCGCACAACCCTCCGCGACTACGCGCCCGTGACGATCGACATTGAGTTCGACTCCGAAGAGAACGTTTTCGAACATGCCGAAAGCATTGTCACGGAGATTGAGAATCGTCGCGCGCGCCCCGGATGAGGCTCACCGACCGGTGAACGATTCGCCCGCCTGGCGGCGCGTGACCTCGCGGCCGGTCGCCGAACCGATCGCCCTCAGCAAGGCCGGCACCGCAACCGGTTTGGCAAGCCGCGCGATGAACAGGCCCTGTTCTCCAGGCGCTTGTTCAAGACGCGCCGTTTGCCCGGTCAACGCAATGACCGCGAGCGGGCGCGCTGGCGGATCGCTCTGCGCACGCATCTCGCGCTCGAGGTCACGCAAACCGGCGACCACGCGCGCGCCATCCTCCCCGTCCTCCAGTTGCAGATCGCAGAGCAGCACATCCGGCCAGCGCTCGCGAGGCGTCGCGCGTAGCGCCGCGAGCCACTGCGCGCCACTCGCCTGCGCCTCCACCGACGCACCGTGCAGCGAGAGAACCGCTTCCAGCGCATTGCGGGTCTCCTCCTCGTCGTCCAGCACGGCGACCCTCAGGCTTGCCAGTTCGCGCGCATCCTTCAACGTGCCTTCACCGGTCTCCGGCAAAAGCACGTGGAGCGGCAACGAAACCGCATAACACACGCAGCTTCCCTCGGGATCGAGTGCGAGACTGGCCGCCGCCTTGCCGAGCAGCGCCTCGATCCGGGCGAGTCCATCGTCGTCGAGCGGTGCGGGACGCTCGCCGCCGGCGACACTCAGCGCAACGCGATTGCCTTCGCGCCGCGTCCGCAGTCTCACGGCGGGCGCAGACGCCCGCGCTCGCGAGGGCGCGTGCGCCAGCTCATTGGTGACCAGTGACATCACGGCCTGCGCCAGCGCGTCGGGATCCGCACTGCTGACCCATAACCCTGGCTCCGACTGCGTTTCGACGCTCGCAACCGCCTCCGCGCCCTCTGCTTCACGCACATGCGCCACCACGCGCGCCAGTAACGCCGCCACCTCCACGGGCGTGTTCACGAGCTGCCGCTCCGCGTGCTGCAGATCGTCCTGTCGCCATTGCATCGCCCACATCTTCGCGTAGACACCATCGCGCGCAATCAGCGCGTCGTGCCGCCCGCGCTCGACGATGCGTCCGTGCTCCATCACCAGGATCAGGTCGGCGTCCACGATCGTCGACAGCCGATGCGCGATCACGAGCGTCGTGCGTCCGCGCGCGAGCCCTTTCAGTTCGCGTTGAATGGCCCGCTCCGAGCGCGTGTCGAGCGCGGACGTCGCTTCATCGAACACCATGATGCGGGGATTCCTCAGGATCGCGCGCGCAATCGCAATGCGTTGCCGTTCGCCGCCGGAAAGCCGCACGCCGCGCTCGCCCACCCGCGTGTCGTAGTGATCGGGCAGACGCTCGATCAGATCGTCGAGCTGGGCGGCGCGGGCCGCTCGCACCACTTCGGCGCGCGTCGCCGCGGGCTGTCCGTAGGCGATGTTGTACGCGATCGTGTCGTTGAAAAGCACCGTATCTTGCGGCACGATGCCGATTGCCTCGCGCAGCGTAGCCTGACGCAGATGCGCAATGTCCTGGCCGTCGATCGCGATCGTGCCTTGCTTCGGTTGATAGAAGCGAAACAACAACCGGATCAGCGTCGATTTTCCGGACCCGCTGCCGCCGACCACGGCCACGGTCTGCCCCGGTGCCGCGACGAAGTCGATATCGTGCAGCACGGCTCGCGCGGCATCGTAACCGAATTCGACATGACGGAACGCCACTTCGCCTTCGTGTAGAACAAGCGCACGCGCGCCGGGCACATCCTCGTCCTCGCCAGGTGTGCCGCGCGCCGCCAAGATGCCGAACAGGCGCTCGACATCAGTCAGCGCATCGTTGGTCTCGCGAAACACGAAGCCGAGCGTATTGAGCGGCGCGCACACCTGAATGATGTAAGCGTTGACCAGAATGAGGTCGCCGATCGTCATCGCGCCACTCAGGACGCTCTGCACCGCGATCAGCATTACTGCCGCGATGCCGCCGGCCACCACGGCACTCTGCCCGACATGGAGCGTGGTGAGCGCGCGCTGGTTCGCCGTGCGCGCGAGCACCCATTCATCCAGTACGGCGCGTAGCCGCGCGACCTCGTGCCGGTCGGTCGAGAAATATTTGACTGTATCGTGATTGAGCAGGCTGTCCACGAGCCGCCCGTCCGCCTGCGCTTCCAGCGCATTCACCGCGCGCTGGAAGACGAGACGCCTGCGCGTGAAGATCGCGGTATAGACCGCATAGCACGCAAACGTCGCGACGATGGCGAGCACGAATGCGTCGTCGTAATGCGACGCGACGATCGCCACGACAAGTCCCATTTCGAACAGCGTCGGAAGCACGGAGAACAGCGCCGTGCCGAGCAGAAAGCCCAGGCCGTCCGCGCCCTTTTGCACATCGCGCACGATCGCGCCGGTTTCCCGCTGCGCGTGAAAGCGCGCCCCCAGCCGATGTAATTGCGCGAACGTGCGTTCGCGAAGTGTCGCCACTGCCCGCTGCACGACGACGCTGAACGCCACGTCGCGCGCCTCGCCGAGCGCATCGGACATAAAACGCAACAGCGCGTAGGCAAGCGCCAGCAACACCGGCACCATCGCGAGCGTGTGCGCGTGGCCGAGTCCATCGATCAAATGCTTGAGCGCAATCGGCACCGACACCGCGCTCAGCCGAGCCAGAATCATTAGCGAGGCTGCGGCCGCCGTCGCCGTGCGATGACGCCAGAGCACCTCTCCCAGCGTGCGCAGGATGAGCATGCGAACAGCGCGCCGGGTCGGTGACGGTTTGTGCATCGTGACGGTTCCTCACGCAGTGGCTCCGAAATCCCATCGTCGCCGCGGCGCGCAATTGGCGCGCCCACGCCCACCCTTCGCAAGCGCGCCATTGCGCGCTCCAACGGCACGCCAAATGCGCTGGATCGTTGCACCCGGTGCAACGGTCACCGGGTTTTCAATCACGTGTCGAACCGCCCGCCTCGGGCCATTTATTCTCGCGAGGACTTCAAATGAAAATCGCACTCGTCAGTGAACATGCGTCACCACTCGCGTTAGCCGGGGGCGTCGACACAGGCGGACAGAACATCTACGTCGCGCACGTCGCCCGACAATTGCAGCGCGCCGGTCACGAAGTCGATGTCTTCACGCGGCGCGACCGCGCACTGTTGCCGCCCATCTCCGACATGGACGGCGTGCGCGTGATCCACGTGCCAGCCGGTCCGCCGATGCAACTGCCCAAGGAACAACTCCTGCCGCATATGGCGGAGTTCGCGCGCTTTCTCGAGCGCTTCTGCAGCCGTGAAACCCGGCCCTACGACATCATTCACGCGAACTTCTTCATGTCGGGGCTCGCTGCGCTCGCAGTCAAGGACGCGTTGCGCGTGCCGCTCGTAATGACGTTTCATGCGCTCGGGCGCGTGCGCCGTCTGCATCAAGGCGACAGCGACGGCTTTCCCGACGAGCGCTTCGCGATCGAAGACGAAATCGTGCGCCGCGCCGATTGCATCGTGGCGGAATGCCCCGCCGACGAAGCCGACCTGATCGAGCACTATCGCGCCGACCCCGCGCGCATTGCCATGGTCGCGTGCGGCTTCGATCCGGCGGAATTTTCTCCGGTCCCGCGCGCGGCGGCGCGCCGTTCGCTCGGTTGGAACGCCGATGAATTTTGCGTGCTGCAACTGGGTCGTCTCGTGCAACGCAAGGGCATCGACAACGTCGTGCGCGCCGTTGCCGTGCTCGGCGCAAGGCACGGCGTCAAGGCGCGGCTTCATGTTGTCGGCGGCGACTCGGAGACGCCCAACGAATTCGCCACACCCGAGATCGCGCGCCTGCGTGGCGTCGCGCACCGATGCGGGATCGAGGACCGGGTGAGCTTCGTGGGGCGGCGCGACCGCGCACAATTGCGCGACTTCTATAGCGCCTCGGACGTCTTCGTGACCACCCCGTGGTACGAGCCCTTCGGCATCACGCCCATCGAGGCGATGGCGTGCGCCACGCCTGTCATCGGCGCGGATGTCGGCGGCATTCGTCATTCGGTCCGGCACGGAGAAACGGGATGGCTCGTGCCGCCACGCGATCCAGACGCGCTCGCCGAACGCCTGCTCGCCGTTCACGCCGACCCTGCGCGTGCGCGCGCCATGGGCGAAGCGGGACGTACGCGCGCGCAGACGTATTTCACGTGGCGCCAGATCGGACTCGAACTCGAGGCGCTCTACGAGCAGCTCGCGGGCACGGGCGCGCGCGCCGCACGGGGTACGCGGCCGGACAACCGCGATGCGCAAGAGCAGGGCCGCGCGTTGCGTGCGTTCGGATGAGGAGCGCCGCCATGCCGACGGCTTCATCCGGCACCGACGCGGTCTTCCTGGACAAGGACGGGACCGTGCTCGAAAACGTGCCCTATAACACCGATCCCGCGCAAATGCGCTTCGCGCCGGGCGCAGCCAGCGCGCTCGCGTTGCTCGCCCGCACCCCGCTGCGGCTTGTCGTGGTGAGCAACCAGAGCGGCGTCGCGCTCGGGCGCTTTGCGCACAGTGCGCTCAGGGGCGTGGAAACGCGCCTTACGCGCATGTTCGCCGCCTGCGGCGCGACCCTCGACGCCGTCTATTGGTGCCCGCACGACGAACGCGGCCACGTCGCGCCCTATGCCCGCGCGTGCCTTTGCAGAAAGCCGCAGCCCGGCATGCTGCTCCGCGCGAGCCGCGAACACGGCTTCGATCTCGAACGTAGCTGGATGGTCGGCGATATTCTGGACGACGTGGAAGCGGGCAACCGCGCGGGCTGCCGCGCCCTGCTCATCGACTGCGGCCACGAAACCGAGTGGCAGAGCGCGCCGGCGCGACTGCCCTATGCGATCGTTTCGGACCTGCACGAAGCGGCGCGGATGATCGTCGAACACCACGTCTGGGAGCATGGTCACCGGCCCGACGCGAAGACGCAGGTGCAGCCATGAACGGCACTCCTTTCGCCATTGCGCCGAGTGAAGCTCACGCGCGCTCGCCCAGACCCCGGCCGCCGGGCGTGCCGTGGGGCGCGGAGGTCAGGCGCATCCTCTGCGTCCGTCCCGACAATCTCGGCGATGTGCTGATGACCACGCCCGCCCTGCACGCCTTGCGTGGGAGCGCGCCGCGTCGGCATATCACGCTGCTCGCGTCGTCGGCGGGCGCCGCCATCGCACAACATCTACCCGACGTCGACGAGGTGATTACTTATGACGCGCCTTGGGTCGATGCGTCTCGCACACCCGATGCGCAACGCGAAGCCGACTTGCTCGCACGACTGCGCGCCGGCCATTTCGACGCCGCGGCAATCTTCACGGTCTACAGCCAGAATCCGCTGCCTGCCGCCATGCTTTGCCTGCAGGCCGGAATCGAGCGACGTCTCGCCCACTGTCGCGAGAATCCGTATGCCCTGCTCACGCACTGGCTGCCCGAGCGCGAGCCGCACGCCGAACTGCGTCACGAAGTCGAGCGTCAACTGGCGCTCGTGGGCAGCGTGGGCGCCACTGTCACCGACAGGCGCATGCGCGTGAACGTCGATCCCGCCGCGCGCGTGTCGCTGGCCGACAAGTTGCGCATGCGCGGCGTCGATCCCGACGGACAGTGGATCGTTGCTCATGCGGGCGCGAGTGCTGCGTCGCGGCGCTATCCGGCCGCGCTGTTTGCCGAAGCGCTCGACACGCTTTCGACCACGGCGGGCCGCCCCATTCTGCTGACCGGCAGCGTGGCGGAGAGCGCCTTGACGCGCGACGTCATGCGTTTTTCGCGCGCGCCAACTTCGTGCACCCGACTGGTCGATCTCGCGGGCGCGCTCGCGTTGGGCGAACTCGTTGCGCTGCTCGACACGGCATCGCTGCTGATCGCGGGCAATAGCGGACCGGTGCATCTGGCCGCCGCGCTCGGCACGCCGGTCGTCGATCTCTACGCGCTCACGAACCCGCAACATACGCCGTGGATGACGCCGCACCGTTTGCTCTATCGCGACGTCGCCTGCCGCTGGTGTTATCGCGGCGACTGCCCCGAAGGCCATCACGCGTGTCTGCGCGGCGTGTCGCCCGACGAGGTCGCGCGCGCCGCCCAGGCGCTGCTCGAGGCGCATTCGCCGACACCATCGAACGCTGACTGAATTCCGCACTCAGGAGCCCCTCATGTACACACTCGGAATCAACGCCGTCTATCACGACAGCGCCGCCGCGCTGATGCGCGATGGTGTTGTGATCGCCGCAGCCGAAGACGAACGCTTCACGCACGTCAAGCATGCGAAGCGGCCCGTGCCGTTTTCGACGTGGCAGTTGCCGTTCGACGCCATCGACGCGTGCCTCGCCGAAGGCGGCATCACGCTCGCCGACGTCGATCACGTCGCCTATTCGTACGACCCCGAACTCTTCCCCGATATGCCGACGAAGCCGGGCGCGACAATCGCGTTGCCACTGGACCCGGCGCGCTCGCGCGTGGAAGTGAACGCCTCGCCGTGGGATCCGCTTTTTCTCGCCTACATCATGAACGCACAGGCGCAATTGCTGGATGGCGCGCCGCATCACCTGCGCAAGCGCTTCGCCTGCGTGGACCGTGAACACGGTTTCGAATGGCACTACGTCGAACATCATCTCGCGCATGAAGCGAGCGCGTTTCTGGCGAGTCCGTTCGACGATTGCGCAGTGCTCACGATGGACGGGCGCGGCGAAGGCGTGACGACGAGCCTCGGCGCGTTTCGCGACGGCGCCTATCGCCGCATCACGCAGGTCGAACTGCCGCACTCGCTCGGCCTGCTCTACGAAGCCGTTACCGGTTGGCTCGGCTTCCTGCACTCATCGGACGAATACAAGGTGATGGCGCTGGCCTCGTTTGGAGCGCCCCGTTATCTCGACGCGTTTCGCGAGATCGTGCGCTATCGCGGCGACGGGCATTACACGGTCGCCGATCCGCATCTCGTCGAGCGTTTCGGCCCGCCGCGCGAACGGGGCGGCCCGCTGGAGCAACGGCATTTCGATATCGCCGCCTCGCTCCAACGCGTGCTCGAAGAAACCGTGCTTGAAATGGCGCGCTGGCTGCACGCGCGAACGGGCTTGACGAAGCTCTGCATGGCGGGCGGCGTGGCGCTGAACTGCGTGATGAACGCGTTTATCCGCGATCACGGCCCGTTCGACGACGTCTGGGTTCAGCCCGCTTCCGGCGACGCCGGCACCGCGCTCGGCGCGGCCTTGTGGACCGACTACCGTTTGCGCGACGCAGCCGCCAGGGCGGCGGGCGAGCCCCACGCGGCAAGGCGCTGGCAGATGGATCACGCCTATCTGGGCCCGGCGTTCGACGATGCCGCGATCGAGCAGTTTTTACGCTGGTCGAAGACGCCTTACCGCCGTCTCGACGATATCGCCGAGGAAACCGCGCAACTGCTCGCGGATAACGAGGTCATCGGCTGGTATCAGGGGCGCACGGAATTCGGCCCGCGGGCGTTGGGCGCACGCTCGATCCTTGCTTCGCCCACCGACGCGGCAATGCAGGCGAAGCTCAACGAGATCAAGGACCGCGAAGATTTCCGGCCGGTCGCGCCCGTCGTGCTGGAGGAGCGCGCGGCCGACTGGTTCGTGGGCGCGCGTCGCGCGCCGTTCATGCTGTTCATATTCGACGTGCAACCGGACAAGGCGGGGCGCATTCCCGCCGTGCGCCACGTCGACGGAACCGCGCGCGTGCAGACCGTGAACCGCGCGCAACATCCGCTCTACTACGATCTGATCGCGGCGTTCGAGCGGCGCACCGGCGTGCCCGTGCTCGTGAACACGTCGTTCAATACGCGCGGCGAGCCGATGGTCAATTCCCCGCGCGACGCACTCGAATCGTTCTGGACCTCGCCGCTCGATGCGCTGGTGATCGGCCCATTTCTCGTCCAGAAACAAGGGACGCGCGCATGAGGCCCGCCGACGTCGAACTGCGTGAATCGCCTCCGATCGGCGAGCGCGCGCCGTGTTTCAACGGCTATGCCGGCGCACTGCCCGAACCGCTGCGCATCGCCGTCGTGGTGCCGACGTGGCGGCGCCCCGACCTGCTCACGCGCTGCCTGGAGGCGTTGTGCGTCCAGACCCTCTCGCCCGACGACTATGAAATCGTCGTTTGCGACGACGGCCCCGACGACGCCACGCGCACGACCGTCGAGCGCTTTGCCGCCACCCACGCCGCGCGCGGACCCGCGATCCGCTATCTGCCCGTGCGCGAGACGCAAGGCCCCGCCGCCGCGCGCAACGCAGGCTGGCGCGCAGCACACGCGCCGCTGATCGCCTTCACCGACGACGACACCGTGCCCGACGCCGGCTGGCTGCGCGCGGGACTCCCGGCGCTCGAACACGCGGATGCCGCCGCGGGCCGCATCGTGGTGCCGCTCGCCGCCGCGCCCAGCGACTACGAGCGCGACGCGAGCGGCCTCGCCCGCGCGGAATTCGCGACCGCCAACGCATTCGTGAGGCGCAGCGCGCTCGCGCAGACCGGCGGCTTCGACGAGCGCTTCACGGCCGCCTGGCGCGAAGATTCGGATCTCCAGTTCGCGCTATTGCAGGCTGGCGCCCACATCGTCCGCGCGGACGAGGCCATCGTGCTTCATCCTGTGCGGCCCGCGCGCTGGGGCGTGAGTCTCGCGCAACAGCGCAAGAGCCGCTTCGAGGCGCTGCTGTACCGCAAGCATCGCGCGCTGTATCGCGAGCGCATTGCCACGCGGCCACCGCTGATTTACTACGGCGTGCTTGTAAGCGTCCTGGCCCTGTTCGCCGCGCTGGCGAGCGGGCAGACGCGGCTCATGATCGTCGCCAGCGCCGCCTGGCTCGCGCTCACGCTCGGGTTCTGCGCGCGTCGGCTGAAACACACGAGACGGGACGCGCGGCATGTACTCGAAATGCTCTGGACATCGCTGTGGATTCCGTTCCTGTCGATCTTCTGGCGGCTCGACGGCGCCATCCGCTACCGCGTCTGGTTTTTCTAGGGGATTGCGTCGATGCCTAACTTTCTCGCTGCGCTCGCGCCTCGCCGCATCGTCATTTTTCGCGCGCTGCAACTGGGCGACATGCTGTGCGCCGTGCCCGCGCTGCGCGCCCTGCGCGCGGCGTGCCCGCAAGCGCATATCGCACTCGTCGGCCTGCCTTGGTCCCGTGACTTCGTGGCGCGCTTCCCGATGTTGATCGACGAATGCATCGTATTTCCGGGCGCGCGCGGCTTTCCCGAGCAAGCCGAAGACGAACGTGCATTGCCCGAATTTCTCGACGCCATGCGCTCGCGGCGTTTCGACCTCGCCATCCAGTTGCACGGCAGCGGCGGCGTGGCGAACACGCTCGTGGACAGCTTCGGCGCGCGCGCCCTCGCGGGCTTCACGCAGCCCGGCGAAACGCCGCCGCCAGGCTGCCACCTGCCCTGGCCGGACGCGCTGCCCGAGCCCCAGCGCTATCTGGCGCTGCTTCACGCGCTGGGCGTGCGCTCGGCCACGCTGCGCGACGACACGCTCTGGTTTCCGCTGCACGACGCCGACCACGCCGCGCATGCGGAACTCGTTCAGCGCCACGGACTCGACCCCGCGCGTCTCGTGCTCGTTCATCCGGGCGCGCAGTTGCCGTCGCGGCGCTGGCCCGCCGAGCGCTTTGCCGCCGTCGCCGATTCGCTCGCCTTCGAAGGCTGGCAAATCGCTGTCACCGGCACATCCGCCGAACGCGACCTGACGGCCGCCGTCGTCGGTGCGATGACGCAAAGCGCACAACACCTCGCGGGCGAGACGACGCTTGGCGCGCTGGCCGCGCTCGTCGCGTCGGCGCGTCTCGTTGTGTGCAACGACACGGGGCTCTCGCACGTCGCAGCCGCGATGCGCACTCCGAGTCTCGTGATCGCATCGGGCAGCGACACGCGGCGCTGGGCGCCGCTCGATCGCGCGCGGCATCGTGTCGTCGCCGATTGGCCGGCGTGCCGCCCGTGTGCGTTTCATACCTGTCCGTACGGTCATCCCTGCGCCCTCAACGTCACGGTCGAACAGGTCGCGACGCTCGCGCATGCGCATCTGCAGTCCCCGTTCGCCGACCTTCCCGCCCCCGGCCGCATATCCGTCGAGCCGCCCGCCATCAGGAGTCCTCGCTCATGCCGATGACACAATCGCGCCCGCTGCGCGTGCTGACCTGGCACGTCCATGGCAATTACCTCTATTACCTCACTCAGGTTCCGCACGAATTCCACGTCGTCACGAGGCCGGGCCGTCCTGCCGGCTACGCGGGACGCGCGGGCGTCCTGCCGTGGGGCGCGAATGTTCATGAGGTCGATGCCAACGACGTGGCCGCGCGCGACTTCGACGTAATCGTCTATCAGCATCGCGACCACTGGGAACAGGATCGCTTCGCGCTGCTCAGCGACGCGCAACGCCGTCTGCCACGCATCTACATCGAGCACGATCCGCCGCAGGAAGCGCCCTTCGCGCAACGACACTGGGTGGACGACCGCGATGCGCTGCTCGTGCACGTGACGCCCTTCAACGCGCTGATGTGGGACAGCGGCGACACGCCCGTGCGCGTGATCGAGCATGGGGTGCTGGTGCCCGAGCGCGCGCGATACAGCGGCGAAATCGCACGCGGGATCGTGGTCGTCAACCATTTGCGCACACGCGGACGGCGGCTGGGCGCGGATGTCTTCGAGAACGCCCGCCGAATCGTGCCGCTCGATCTGGTGGGCATGGACGCGGAAAGCGTCAGCGGCATCGGCGAAATTTCCAATCTCGCACTGCCCGAGTTTATGTCCCACTACCGCTTTTTCTTCAACCCGATTCGCTGGACCAGCCTGGGGCTCGCGGTCGTCGAAGCGATGACGGTCGGCCTGCCGGTCGTCGGACTCGCGACGACGGAACTGTCGAGCGTGATCCGTGACGGCGAGAACGGCTATATCGATACGCGCATCGACCGCCTCATCGCACGCATGGGTGCGCTGATAGCCGACCCTGTCCTCGCGCGCCGACTGGGCGACGGTGCGCGGGCAACCGCGCGCCAGCGGTTCTCCATCGGTCGATTCGCGCACGACTGGGATCTCGCGTTGCGAGACGTCGCGACTTGATCGTCCACCCACGAAACCGATTGCCGGAGCGACGCCATGAAAGACCTGGTCATCAAACGCATTCTCGTCACGGGCGGGGCGGGCTTTCTCGGCTCGCATCTTTGCGAGCGTCTCGTGGCGCAAGGGCACGACGTGCTATGCGCCGATAACTTTTACACGGGATCCCGACGCAATGTTGCACACCTGCTCGATAACCCGAATTTCGAGCTATTGCGTCACGACGTGACCTTTCCGCTTTACGTCGAAGTCGATGAAATTTACAACCTCGCGTGCCCCGCTTCGCCCATTCACTACCAGCACGACCCGGTGCAGACCACCAAGACCAGCGTGCACGGCGCGATCAATATGCTCGGCCTCGCGAAACGGCTTGGCGCGAAGCTGCTCCAGGCCTCGACGAGCGAAGTCTACGGCGACGCACTCAGGCATCCGCAGACCGAGGACTACTGGGGCCATGTGAACCCGATTGGCCCACGCTCCTGCTATGACGAAGGCAAGCGCTGCGCCGAGACCTTGTGCATGGACTATCGCCGTCAGCACGGTCTCGACGTGCGCGTGGCGCGCATTTTCAATACCTATGGCCCACGCATGCACCCACGCGACGGGCGAGTGATCTCGAACTTCGTGATGCAGGCGCTGGCGAACGAAGCGCTGACCGTATATGGCGACGGCTCGCAGACGCGCTGTTTCTGCTACGTCGACGATTTGATCGACGGCCTGATACGGATGATGAACCTGCCGACGCCCGTCGACATGCCCGTCAATCTGGGCAACCCTCATGAAATTTCGATGGCCGACACGGCGCGCAGAGTGATCGGACTCGCGCGCTCGGAGTCGGCGCTCCGCTTCGAACCGCTGCCTGTCGACGATCCGTGCCGCCGCTGTCCGTCCATCGCGCGCGCGCAGGCGCTACTCGGATGGTCACCCTCCACGCCGCTCGACGCGGGATTGATGGCGACGATCGGCTGGTTTCGGCGCTTGCGTGCAGCCGCAGGGAGTCACATGTTCGCGATGTCCGACGCGACGGCGCGGACGGCACACCATCAGGACTGAGCGTCTCGTCAGACGAACAATGCGGAGATTGGCATGAATCCGAACGGCCTGAATCCGGAAATCAGCGTGGTCGTAATCACGCACAATCGTCGCGACGAAGTCATGCGTACCGTCGCTTCATTGCTGGATCTGCCGGAGCGGCCGCAAATCGTGGTGGTCGACAATCATTCGACGGATGGTTCGCCTCAACTTCTTGCGCACGCGTACCCCGGACTGCGCGTACTGCGCTGCGATGACAACCTCGGCGCGGCCGCGCGCAACGTCGGCGCCGCCCATGTCGACACACCGTATGTCGCCTTTAGCGACGATGACACCGACTGGCAAGCCGGTTCGCTCGCGCAAGCCGTGCGCTTGTTCGAGCGACACCCGCTTCTGGGCGTGCTGAGCGCGTGCGTGGTCGTGGGCAGGCAGCGCACGCTCGATCCCACTTGCACGCTGATGGCGGCGAGCCCCCTCGCGAGCGCCGAGCATCCGTTGCCGCGGCTGGTCGGATTCATGGCGGGCGCGTGTGTCTTTCGCAAGACGCTGTTCGACGCAACGGGCGGCTACGAACCTCGCCTCTTTATCGGCGGCGAGGAGGCGCTGCTGTCGCTCGACGTTTTGCAGACCGGCTATGACATTGGCTACGCCGATGCGCTGCGGGTCCATCATCGTCCGTCGCTGGCACGTGACAATGCGCTGCGCCGAATGCTGCTGGCGCGCAATGCCGCACTCGTGGCGTGGATGCGATTACCGCGCTCGCAGGCGCTTGCCGCGACGTGGCACGCGCTCAAATACGCGTGCAGCGATGCGCGGACCCTCGACAATCTGGAACAGCTCTGGCGCGGCATCGCCTGGGCGAAGCAGCACCGCCGCCCTGTCGCCCCTTTCGTGCTGAGACTGCGTTCAGCGGTGCGAAAAGCGGAATCGCGCCATCCGCGCATGTCGCCCGGGACCTGGCGTTAAACGCGCACCCGCCAGCGCCTTCGGATACTGGCCGGGCAGGCGTTTCACCACGCCGCACGCTCACTTCGGCCGCGGCGGCTCGATGCCCTCGTCGGCGCGATGAAGGTGGCCCGCGCGCAGCGCCTTGACCGCGCTGATTACCGCACGCGCGACATTCGCAACTTCTTCCTGAAAGCGCACGTCGCCGTCGAGCGTCTCGTGCGAGGTGGCGTAGGGCTCGTAATAGCCCACCATCCGGTCGATGCGGGCTGACGCGCCCGCGTCGATCCAGCCCATCCAGTCGAGCCAGTCGGCGAGCGCGCGGCGCGTGTCTTCGATGCCGGCAACGTCGCCGTGCACGATCGCCCCATACGCGCGCCCCGCGAGATGTTTCGGATATTGCCAGCCTCCGAGTTCCAGCGCTTTGGCTTTGGCCGGATCCTTGCCGTGCGTCGACGTCGGATCGGGGTTGCCGCCGTCCGTGCACACGAGACGGTCCATCATGAGCTTGAGCGGGCTGCTCACCTGATACCAGTAAACCGGCGTGATGAAAATCGCGCCGTGGCACGCCGCAAACCGCTCGTAAATGTCGTTCATCCAGTCGTTGACCTGGCCGAGCGAATGATTCGGATAGCAACTGCATGGCCAGTGACACAGCGGCATCGCGGTGGAAACGCAGCCCTTGCAGGGATGAATATGCAAATCCGGTTCGGCGTTGAGCCTCGATAGATCGAGCATGTCAGCCTCGATGCCCGCACCCGTCAGTTCGCGCTCGCAGATACCCGCGAGCCGGAAGCTCTTCGACATTTCGCCAGGACAGGTGTAGTCGTTGCGCGACGACGCGTTAATCACGAGCACGCGTGACGGCGTGCCGAGCTCGCGCTGGCGACGCGCGGCTGCTTCCACGCGCTCCGCTGCCTCGCGCCATTCGACGGAAAGCGCATAGTCCGGATCGGCATAGCCGGGCCCTGCCTTCTGCGTGACGGGCGACTTGCGCCCCTGGCGATAGGCTTCCCATGCAATCTCTTCCAGACGATCGAGCGCGCCGTCCTCCGCACGGAATGCCGGGTCCGCATAGCGCGCCAGAAAGCGCGCACGGAACGCCTCGCGCGCCAGCCCTTGCTGCATTTGCCCCTTGCGCACCTCGGGAACCGGGCGTTGGGCGGACTGCTTTTCCATGCTGAACTCCTCTCGACAAGGGTGCTGATCGGAGCGCGCGCGCTGGCCAACCGGCCGTGCTCCGCCCTCACATTTCGCGCGGGGGCGGCAACGCCTTCATGAAGCAACGGGCGTCGCCCACGCCGGCGTAATCGCCGAATGGCTCGGTCGTTGTATAGCCGTGACGCTGATAAAACGCGATCGCACGCCGGTTCGCCTCGCGTGTTTGCAGCACGACCCGCCGATAACCCAAATCGTGCGCGGCAGTTTCCAGGAAGGTCAGGATCAGCGCCCCCACACCTCGCCATTCCGGCCGGCGGTAGATGCGCTTGAGTTCCGCTACTTCGAATGACAGACGCCGCAGCGCGCCACAGCCAATTGCGTGACCGTCCACGGCGCGCGCAATCACGAAGGCGCTACGCGACGAGCGAACGTCGTCGACGCAGAAGCGCGCTTGACCGCCGTCCTCGGCATACAGCGCGGCGCACGCCGCGGCCTCATCGACAAGCATGCGCCCGTCGAGCGTGCACGGATCTTCGCGCCGCACGATCACGACCACTGATTCGTCATTCATCGCCGATACCCTCCCCCTGGCTGATCAAACACGGGCTCTTCACCGACTTCCTCACCTCCTTTCCAGAGCAAGTGCGGTGCCCCGAGCGAGCTTGGCTGGCGACGAAACGGCGAGGCAGGAATCGGGCGCGTGCGTTGCGCGTGCCGGATGGATGCACCGCAGATGGATTCACCTCGTCACACGCCGTCTGAAACGGCCCAACGAACGGTTGTCAGGAGATCGACCATGAATAAGGAACACATGAAGGGCGCAGTCGAAAAAGCGAAGGGCAAGTTCAACGAAGCCGTCGGCCGCGCGACCGACAATCCCGAGCAGGAACTCAAGGGCGTTGAGCAGCAGCGCGCCGGAGAGGGGCACGAAATCATCGGCGATATCGAAGACGCAGCGAAGGATTCGCAACAGGATCACTGAGCGCGCACGGTCGAACGCTCACGGGCGCGTGATCGGCCGCCGCGCGATTGCCTCGTGATTGCCTCGTGATTGCAGCGCCCTACGATTTTCCGGCGCTCGCGGGCGTTCAACCGACGGGCCGATGCGGCATGCAATCTGCGCATGACTGCGAGCGAGCTGCGTCTGTCAAATCAGGGCATTCGCTATTTCTCAACGCAATGATGGAGAAGGCCATGAAAGCACGTCACACTTTACTTGCCACGCTTTTAGGTCTCGCGGTCGCGGCCTCGGGCGTCACGGTGGCTCAAGCCGCTGGCGGCACCGGCGGTAACGGTGGCACCGGCAACGGAACGACCGGTGCAAGCGGCGAAGGCGGAGGGGGGTATCCGGAACAAGGCGCTTCGATCACGTCATCGACTACCCAGAAGTCGACACATCACACGCATTCGAAGTCGCACGCGAAAAAGCCCATGAACGATACGACGAATACGCCAGGCGCCGATGCAAGCAGCGATACGAAGGGCGAATAGCGACACGTCGCCCTCGAACTGCGGGAGGTGCCGACATCCACACCCCGGCCGCCTTTTCGTGCATTCACTATTGGGCGCGAAAGTCCGCCATCTCTCACCGGCGAATATAGTGCAGACCTGAGCTATTTCGAACTGGGCGGACTTTACAAAGGGCTGGGTGGTACGGTCTTCATTTGCAACCGGGGCGAAATAATTATGCCGGGTAACCTGAACGACCCTACCGGTGCTAGGCGGACTCTCTCACCTTCGCTGTGCCGACTCTCGGCATCAGCGCCGGCTCGCCGTTATTCCGAATCAGAACTGTGGGAAACACCAAGCGACTGTGAGCGGTCATTCGAGAGTGCCTTTGCTTTTTCCCCCACCCCACGCTGGGTTCTGGAGATGGGCCGAACGCACCAGAAACGCTCGATACGCGCGACATCGGGCGGGAAACCACTGAACGCTCGCGCCTGACTGCTGTACGCCCGCAACGCGCTCCGTTTAGTAGCCCACACACGGCGCAGAGTCGGCGCGCCAAATGCGCTCGCGCGAACTGGGCGCGCTCGCAGCCCCGCCTGCGCAACGCGCGCCAACCCATCGCTCAGCACACCGGGCGTGGCACGGTAAATCGCGTCCTCGTAGGCGATGTATCGCTCGAGCCTTCCGCTGTCCAACAGCTGCCGACACGCCGCACCGACGAGTTCGTGATCGCAGTGCCCGAGTCCGAGTGGGCACACCGGTACGCATTCGTCGAAGCGGCGAAACTGAGCGTCAAGCGCCTCGGCTACATCGTCGACGCGCGGTGTTTCGCCGTACTGCGAATCGAGAAAATCCAGCCAGACCGCCGTCGCCCCGCACAGCGCCAAGGCGGTTTCATCCTCCCTCCAGCGGGCCGCGATCGCTTCGTGCGCATCAGCGAAGCCGCTTGCCGCGTCCCACTCGGTTCGCATCGGCTCACGCGGCCTGCCGGCGAATACCGTGCAGACCACCGAGCCCGCGCAACGCGCGAGGAGATTGCCGCAACTGAGCACCGCATCGTCGAGATGTGGAGAGACGACGAACAGACGTGGCGGAGCGTTCGGCTTCTTCTTTGTGCCTTTGGCGACGCCGGTAGTGCGTCGTAGTGACATGGCGAATCCTCATTTATCGTGGCGACGCGCGCGGCCGGGTCCAGAACTCATGATTCCCGTCGCACACGCGGTTTCGCGTTCCTGCGGAGAAACATTGTGAGCGTGTCCTCATACGGCTGCGCTTCGCGTGCCGATTGCGTCCGGGCTCGTACGCGTACAAGATGATGGACCAGCCGCGTGGCCTCCCCTTGCTTTACGAGACCGGAAACACGATGTCGGGTTGCGACGCAAATGGAATGCCCGAAATGGGGCAGATCATGCGGCCCGGACAGCGTTACGCTAGTTCAGCTACGGTGGCCGGAGCGTGAACGCTGGTCCGCCCCCTTCCGCCAAAGAAAAGTCGGACACCCTTGCTATCCTCGCACGGTGAGGCGGCTCGGCCTCGACGAAGCAAGCGTCTGTGTCCGAAAGCTAGGATTTCCGCACACTCGCCAGAGGAACAGGTAATGCTATTTTATAAACCGATTGCGATCCGGACACTCTCGCAGTCGCCGGCACTGACTGCCGGGGCATCTCCCTTTAGCCGCCGCATCGGGCAGGTGCGGCGGCGTTTTTCAAGCTGCCCGTTTTGGCGAATGAAATCGCTGTTGCTATCTTGAAATTTCCTGCGTCTCCCCAGCGTCGGCACGTTTCCGAAGGCCTTCGCCGCGCAACCGTCGGAGGCGAGCGAGGAAATACAAGGTTCCTTCGCGCCCGCTGCCTCACGGCTACCGGACCGGGCCGAGTCTGGCAGGAGCGAGTTGGCTGCTCCAACCGCGTATTGGGCGGGCGCGGACGGAGTTTGATCCGGCCGCCGGGCTCCGGTGGCGAGCCCCCCTAGCCGCCGCGCACGCATGGTCGTGGTGGGTAAATGATCTGAACAACGGAGGATGCAAATGAAAATTCGGTTCGCACACCAACCGGTCCGATTCTCGTCCGGGGGGATTCTGTTCAATGCCTGGGCGGATGACGAGTTCATCGTCTGCGAGATCTCGTCGGAGGCACTCATCGAACAATTCGGGGCCAGGCCATCCCGGACCGGGTGTCTCATCGCCTTTAATGCTCATCGCGCGGAAATTGAAGCCGTCGCGGCACGATCCATGCCGCATAGGCTCGCGTATGGACGCTGCAGTATTTTCTGTCGGGATTTCCACGGGTCGGGACCTGCGTCTCCATGATCGGCGCTGACCGCACCGACGCCCTCCGCCATATGTTCCAGGGAGAAGCCACCAATTCACTGCCAGTGGATACCTTGTAGTCCACGTAGGCGTCCGCGCCTCAAATTGAGGCATCATCCTTGCGCTTCTAAACGGCGCACTTGCGAGGAACGTCATGAACAAGCGCGATCACCTGTTGCTTATCTCCGCGCTGGCCGCGGCAGTCACCTGTGACCCAGCGATGGCACAGGGAACCGGCCCATCGCCTTATGGTTCCGAACTCGGGCAACACACTACGGCGCCGGGTTCCAAAGGCGACCGCGAGCTAAGTGCGAAGCAGCAGGCCCATCCTCCCGGTAAGAAATCGCACCGTCAAGCAGGGGCGTTCAACGGTGCCTCCGCCCCGCGCGCCCATCCTTCCGACGACACGGGCGCCCAGTAAGCGTGCGCCTATTGCGCCTATAGCGCCTGACGCCATTCGCGCGTCATCATGATCTTGCCCTGCGGATCGTCCCGCTCACGACGCTCGAAGGCGTCCGCGAGACCGTCGAAGCCGTAGCATTCGACTGCCTAGACCTTGATTGCCCGCTAGCCGTTCGCGGTGGAAACCTTTCGCGATGCCCCGGCACAGCGATTGGGCTGTGGTGTTTCGACGCCGCGCCAACGTAGAAGTCGCTGGTTATGATTTTCGAGTCGCCACTCTTCCAACGCTCAATCGACTAGCCCCGCGTTGAACGCTCTGATGGTCGTTGGCCAGCTGGGTTGGTTCGAAAATGGCCCAACGCTGGGAGATAGCCACCTCAAAGTTGCCTTTGAGGGAACCTGCCGACGAACAACAAGTAACGTTCGATGAGTCTCTGGCCTACTTAGACAGGTCCTGAACTGACTTTTTGACGTTCGATGTCGCGCCTGACAAGAGTCGGACTGCACGATGCACGCTCCCATTCGAATTGCCGATGAATTGCGTATCCGCGGGATTAGCCACGTAGGGGAAAGGCACCCCGAATGCTACGAGAAGCCAGGCCATTAAAAAGACCCGCTCGAAGCGGCCCTACCACGCCGCTGCCCACTGGAGGGGCTGGCGAAAAAACGGCCCGCCGAAGCGGGCCCAATTCCCACATCTGCGAGGGGCACCGGCCCCTCGCCCCCCAAAGCTGCTGCGCCCTGCGGCCAAAGGGCAGCGGCCCTCCCGCCATTCGCCTATGGTTCCTTCCGCTTGCCATCGCTCCGCCAAGCGCCGCGCCCCCGTCACCTCCGCCCACAGGCGACTAGCCAGGGCGGCGTGCGGGCGCACGACCGGCTGCCTCGTCGAGGACAACCTTTTTACGAAGCGACCTCTCGAAGCGTCCCTCACGCGCCGATCAACTTCCCCGCCCGACGCATCCTGTGTTTGCCCGTACGAGCGAGCGCAGCGAGCGTGACGTCGCGGCTCGCTGCATTGGCAAAGACTTCGCGATGTGCATCGACCAGATGCGTCACCGATACCGCGTCGTTGAGCGCGCCAAAGCGGTTCTGCAGCTTCTTGAGCGACTTCAGCCGCTTCACCTCCCGACGCGGCAAATCGGCGGCAAAAAACTCCAGCAGGTAACGCAATTTCTTCGCCGCTTTGCGGACGTCGTGCCACGCAGCGTAATCGTCACGCATCGCGCGCTTCGCCCGCCGCTCGCGCTTTTTCAGGGCGCGTTGCGCGGTCCGAACACGATCGAGCGCAAAGCGTTTGACCGGGACGCGCTCATGCGCCGTATTCAACGCGCGATTCATCGTATGCAGCATGTCGCGCAAGGCGGGTTTGAGGTCTGAGGCGGCCAACGTCGCGCGCGCCCGTTCGCGCGCCTCGACACGTGCGGCCTGCATTCGCTCGTCCACAAGCGCAGCCTCGTCCGCATGCTCGCGCAGCAGCGGCAGCGCGATGTCCCAGTCGCGCGCGCTGCCCGCCGCCATGCCCGCGCGCTTCAGATAGGCGCGCTCAATGTCCACCGCCTCCCGGTCGAGCAGCGGACGCCAGGCCCACAGCCGCGTGCGCAGCCGCCGCAACGCCACGCACAGTTTGTGCAGTTCGTCGGCGTCCTCGTCGAGCCGCGCGGCACGTTGTAGCGCCTCGTCCACGAGCGGCTTCGCGCAAGTGGAAAAGCGCGTCTGCGCGTTCACGCGCGGCCTGGCTTTCTTAGGGTTTGGTGTTTTCATCTTCGCCTCAGTCGACTGCTGCCGTGGGCATTGTCAAGTTGGCGGCTGTGGGCAACTGTGCGTCACGCGCGTAGTTATCCTTAACAGATAACGGTCTCGCTTGCGGCGGAAAGAGTCCAAGCGCGCCATGTGCCGAGGCGTTCTTGAAGTATGGCACGATGACGTGCAGCGTTCATCTGATGCCTTGGAAGCGCGAAGTGCTGACGGATCGGGCCGAAGCATGAAAGAAAAGCCTGCGTGCGACGCGCATCGCGAAAGCCACACATCTGGCGTTCGCGCCTACGGGTTGGCTGGTGGCTGTTCTCGGCGCGGTTATTT
>NZ_FNZM01000051.1 GCF_900109265.1 Paraburkholderia tropica | reverse complement strand
CGCTTATGCTGCGAGGCCGAGTTCGGGCAGCGGGATTTCCTTCTCGACGTAGTCGTAGTAAAGCGCCGTGGTGTACAGCAGACGCATCTGCGCACCGATCTCGCAGATCTTCAGGCAACGCTGCTGCAACTCGGGCGTGGTGGCGTTTTCCAGCACGATCTGGTAGCCGCGCTCGCCGTGGATTTCGTCCGAGACGATATGCAGGTCGAAGAATTCCACCTCTTCGTCCGTGAACTGGTACTGCTCGCGCAGCGTGGGCGTCTGCTTGCGGTAGATCGACGGCACCTGCGATTCCAGCCCGACCACCAGCGCGGCCACCGCCACCACCGGGTCTTCGCGCATCGCCACCGAATAGCACCACGCCTGCAGGCCGCGCGTGGTGGGCGACATGTTGTCGGGGTTGGTGACGCGCTCGCGCGTGGTGCCGCAGGCTTCGGCGAAACGGATCAGCAGGTCGGTGTGACGGTCGCCGCCAATTTCTTCCTCGTACATGTTGGCGAGGAGGAAGTCCTTGGCCTCGGTCATGTGGTCGGGCGTGCGGGCGTAGAGGTAGGCGAGATAGTCGGCGAAGGGGCCGACATAGTGATAGTGGTTTTCGGCCCAGCGTGCGAGATGCGCGCGGGAGAGCTTGCCGCTCGCCCAGGCGACGCTGAAGGGCGCCTTGTTGGCGCTCTTGCCCTTGATCGCTTCTTCGAGCGCGCTGCGGAATGCGTCGCGGTTCATGAGTTCGGCCATCTTCGTTTGCTCCTGATCCTTGGTGGGGACGGTACTTTTGGGCCATGCCCCGAGCGAGGCGAGGCATGGCGATGCAGTTAATCGAGATCGATCGGCGCGATATCGGCCTTAGAGCGTTATCGCGGCGGCGTTAGAGCATTTAGAACGTGTGACGCAGACCGACGCCGGCCGACACCTGTTTATTGGTGCTCGACGGGCTGATGAATTGCGTGACCTGCGCCACTTGTGCATCGCCCATGGCGCGCTGGAAGGTGGCGAAGGCGTAGAGATCGGTGCGTTTCGAGAGGCTGTAAGTGGCGGTCGCGTTGTACTGGATGTAGCGCGGGTCGCCATCGTTGGCATCGACCTTGCCGTCGGTGTACGTCACGCCGAGGCCTGCGGAAAGCGCGGGCGTGAAGTAGTAGACGCCATTGACTTCGTAGTTCATGAAGCTGACGTCCTGGTTTTCGAAGCCGTCCTTGTAGGTCGTGCTCGTGATGTCGCCGCCAAGCTTGATCGAGCCGAATCGATAGGCCGCGCCGCCGCCCATGGTGAGGAACGAGTGCGCCACCGTCACGAATTCGCCGTCGGCGGAATTGGCCGCTTTCCAGAAGGTGCCGGCGGAGCGGTCGCCCGGCTGGCGCGCGTAGGTCATCCCGAAGCCGACATAGAGCGGGCCGCTGTCGTAGCTGCCGCCCCAGCTCCACATGCTGTCCTTGCCGAAACTGCCCGCCTGGCCGCCGAAGCTGTACAGCGCGCTGCCCGTGAAGGCGCCGTAGGTCTTGGTGTATTTCACCGCGTTGTCCACGCGCACGCCGCGATTGGTCAAGTCCATGTCGCCTGGGTGTTCCATGTAGACGGACCAGTCGGCGGAGGTGAGGTGAGCGACGTAATCGACCATCGATTCGTACTGCCGGCCCAACGTGACTGCGCCCCAGCGATCGTTTTCGATGCCGACATACGCCTGGCGGCCGAACAGTAGACCGCCTTGGCCGAGCGAACCGTCGGTGACGTCGAAGCCGTTTTCGAGGCGGAAGATCGCCGACGTGCCGCCGCCGAGGTCTTCCTTGCCGAGCAGGCCGAAGCGGCTGCCGCGTGTGGTGCCGCTGCTCATCGCGACCGTGCTGCCGCCGCCCTGATTGTTCGTGTACTGAACGGATGCGTCGATCAGGCCGTAGAGCGTGACGCTTCCTTGTGCGTGCGCGCCGGCGGTGGCGCAAGAGAGTACCGCTGCAATGCAGAACGTCTTCTTCATCCCGTTTATCCCTTTGAGGCAGAGTCGTCCTCGATGCTGGTGCGAGGTCGTCGTTATCATCGTGTATCCAGCAGAACAAAGTATTAGGTATACAAAAATATCGCCAACGATTTTTTTGACTTGGGTTTACCGAGGGATTCGAGCGGCTTGCAGGTTTTTATTGGGCGTGTTGAAGGGCGAAATGTCCGGAAATCGGCCTTTGTTGGCCACCGAGCGGAGGGATTTGCCGGTTTGCCGCCAGGGTAAACGCGTGCAAGTTTAAACTTGCAGCCATATTTATATGTACATAGTATACAAATAGGCTTGATGCGTCGGCGATGAATACGGCTGCGATGGCAGCATCGGCACGCCGCAGGTTGTGCGGCCGACGCAACACTTTGCGCATTCGTGTGTTGTGGATGCGCATCGGTTCGCGAAAGAAAAAGCCGCCTTTTACTCCTTCCTACTCGTCATGATCAAGATTTACGGAATTCTCAAGTCGCGCGCCGTGCGACCCGTGTGGACCGCCGAAGAACTCGGCATTCCTTATGAACTCGTGCCGATGCACTACGCGGGCGACGAAGTGAAATCGGCGGCTTACCTTGCGCTCAATCCCAACGGGCAAGTGCCGACTTTGGTCGATGGCGATCTCGTGCTGTTCGAATCGCTTGCTATCGACCTGTATCTGGCGAAACAACATCGCGCTTTCGGCTTGTGGGGCGCCGACGACCACGAAGAGGCGCGCATTTTCCAGTGGACGTTGTGGGCCGCGACAGAAGCCGAACCGCTGGCGCGGCAATGGTTCCGGTATACCTCGTTCTTGCCGCAGGAATCGCGTATTCCGGCGTTGGCCGCCGCCGCGCTGGAAGGCTTGCGCGCGCGTTTCGCCGTGCTAGATCACGCGTTGCGCGACGCCGATTATCTTGTGGGCAATCGCTTCACGGTCGCGGATCTCAACGTGGCCGCGGTGTTGCAGCGCTTTGTGCAACTGGGCGGCGCGGATTATCCGAACGCGCTGGCGTGGCATCGGCGTTGTTTCGAGCGGCCAGCGGCGCAACGTGTATTTGGCGAACGTGGCTGAGCGAGTGTTTCGGCGTTGCGCGCAATGACGCGCGATAACGCGAAACGCTCGCTCGATCTTATTTGGTAATACAGAGTAAAAGGATAGACCATGTTTAGCGACATGAAATTCGGCACGCGAATCGCGCTGTCGTATGGCCTGCTGTTTGTGCTGATGGCGGGAACAATCGCGTTTGCCGTCGCACATCTGGATAGCCGAAGTCCCGAATTCGTCCGTATTTGCAGCGTGCTGGCGAGTGCCGGCGTGATCGCGGCGGTGGTGTGCGTGCTGTCGGTTGCGGCGCTCGCGCGTGGTATCGGCAAGCCGCTGGCGGACGCCGTCTATATTGCCGAAACGGTGGCTTCCGGCGATCTGAGCAAGGAATTTTCGGGTGGCAGCGGCGGCGAATTCGGCCGTCTGCTCGGCGCGCTTGCCGACATGGAAGACTCGCTCACCGATCTCGTCACGCGCATCAAGGAATCGACGGATACGATCGCCACCGCCTCCCAGCAAATCGACGCGGGCAATGGCGATCTCTCGCAACGCACGGAGCGCCAGGCGGCATCGCTGCAGCAAACGGCGGCGAGCATGGACCGCATTACCGCGACGGTGCGCGAAAGTGCGGAACGGGCACATGCGGCCAGCGAACGCGCCAACGACGCCTCGGCCATCGCGACGCGCGGCGGCGCCGTGGTCGAAAGCGTGGTGGGCACGATGGAGTCGATCAGCGCAAGCTCGGGCAAGATCGTCAACATCATTCAGGTGATCGAAGATATTGCGTTTCAAACCAATATTCTTGCGCTCAATGCCGCCGTGGAAGCCGCGCGTGCGGGCGAGCAGGGGCGCGGTTTCGCGGTGGTGGCGAGCGAAGTGCGCAGCCTCGCGCAGCGCAGCGCCGTGGCGGCGAAGGAAATTCGCGGCTTGATTGTCGAATCGGTCGAGCACGTGACGAGCGGTTCGCGACTCGTAGGCGAAGCGGGCGTGACGATGCACGAAATCATGCGCGCCGTGAACGAAGTCACGGCCTTGCTCGGTCAGATATCGGGTGCGTTGACGGAGCAAAGCACGAGCGTGGCGGAGGTGAATCAGGCGGTTGCGCAGATGGATTCGACCACGCAGCAGAACGCCGCGCTGGTGGAGCAGGCGGCGGCCGCTGCATCGTCGTTATCGCAGCAGATTTTGCAGCTTCAGCGTGCCGTGAATGCGTTCAAGATCGAGGACGATACGTTGCAGACGTCGGTTTTTTCATCGGCGAAAATGTCGGTTTGGGACGCCGTGCAAGCAAATCCGTTGCGCTGCTGAAAACTATATCGGCAAAAAAACGACCGGAATTTCTGAACTGAACCCCAAGAGTTGGACACAAATCCGACTCTTGGGGTTTTTCCATGGCGAAGTACGATGAGAAGTTCAAGCTCGAAGTAGTGAGGCGATACCGGGCAGGAGGTATCGGAGCCACAGCCCTGGCGCGGGAATATGGGGTTGCCCGCACGCTCGTGAAGCAATGGATTGCGGAATTCCAGTTGCATGGTCCAGCGGGGCTGCAACGCAAGGGACATACGCAGTACAGCGCGCAGTTCAAGCTCGAGGCGCTGGAGCGTATGCAAAGGGAGGATCTGTCGCGAACCCGGTTGCAGCGCATTCTGGGTATCAAGGATCCCGGTGCGATCGCCCGCTGGCAACGCCAGTATCATGAAGGCGGTTTCCCCGCATTGTTAGCGCGTCCGAAAGGGCGCCGACCAAAGATGACGACCTCACCGCCTGCCCCACCCACGCCGCCAGATGCCGAACCGGATAGCCGTACCCGTGAGCAATTACTCAAGGAGAACGAGTACCTGCGCGCGGAGGTGGCCTACCTAAAAAAACTCGATGCCTTGATTCGGGCGGAGCAACGTCAGACGCGACGCGCAAAGCGCAAGTAGTGCTCGAATTAAGGCAAGACCATGCATTGTCGATCCTGCTGAACGTGGCGGGCCTGGCGCGCAGCACCTTCTACTACCAGCGGAAGGTACTTCGGGCGGGGGACCGTTACGCCGCACTCAAGCAACGCATCCAGGCAATCTACGCATACCACCGGGGCCGGTATGGCTATCGGCGAATTACGGCGGTCATCCAGCAGGCTGGAGAGCGGGTCAATCACAAACTGATCCGGCGCCTGATGGTTCAGCTCGGCCTGAAGTCGCTGGTGCGGCCAAAGAAGTACCGGTCCTGGCGCGGCGCGGTGGGCCGGGTTGCCCCAAACCTGCTCAACCGGCAATTCGAGGCACGGCGGCCTAACGAGAAGTGGGTCACGGATGTCACCGAGTTCAACGTGAAAGGCGCGAAGCTCTACCTGTCGCCGGTGATGGACCTGTATAACGGGGAAATCATCGCCTGGCAGAGCGCAGTGCGGCCCACCTTCGATCTGGCGGGGACATGCTCCGCAAAGCCTTCTCGCGTCTGGGCCGCGATGAGCGCCCTCAGCTGCATTCCGATCAGGGGTGGCAGTATCAGATGGATGCCTGGCGCAGGCTGCTGGATCAGCGCTCGATTCGCCAGAGCATGTCAGGCAAGGGAAACTGCCTGGACAATGCCGCGATGGAAAGCTTCTTCGCTACACTCAAGACAGAGTTCTTTTACCTGAACGAGTTCGATAGCATCGAACAGCTACAGGCTGAACTCAGGCACTACATCCACTACTACAACCACGAACGCATCAGGCTGAAACTCAAAGAGCTGAGTCCCGTGCAATACAGGACCCAGCCCTTGAAAATCTAGCCTCTTTGAACCGTCCAACTTCTGGGGTTCAGTTCATTTCCGGTCGTTTTTTATTTCGCATAATTTACGGAACGCTGCCGATGAAGTGAAGAATCTCACGCCCGAGATAGTCTTCGCCGGAATTGAAGTGCGCGACGATCGACGTGTGGTTGTGGCCGCGCATCTGAATCAGGCGAGGCGGCACGCCGCGATGGCGCAGCGCTTCGATAAAAAATTGCGCGCCGTATTCGTCGAGATAAGGATTCTCGAATTCGGCCACGGCGATCATCAGCGGCACAGCCGAACGCGCCACGTGACTGAGCGGCGAGCGCACCGCGTAGAGGCTTTCGTCGTCGCCGAAATAGGTGCGCACGGGCTTCGCGTTCGGGTTGCCGGGGCGCACGTCAGCGGCTACGCGCGCGCTGATCAGCACCAGTCCGGCGACGGGCGGCGGCGGGCTCGCCTCGGTCACGGCGGGATCGAACAAACACGTGGCCGTATGTGCGCCGCCTGCCGAATGGCCGATCACGAACACGCGCTGCGGATCGATCTGGAAGCGCTGTGCGTTCTGGTGGAGGAAGTTCAGCGCGTCGGTGACGTCGTGTGCGCCGCCCGGATACGGCGCGATATCTGCAAGCCGGTATTCGACGTTGATGGCAACGAGTCCTTGCGTGGCGAACCAGTAGCAAACGTTGTCGTAAATCTGCCCGTTGACGCTCTTGTTGCCGCGCACGAATGCGCCGCCGTGCACGAACACGATGGCGTCGAGCGGCTTGTCCTGCGCCGCCGCGTTAGGCGGCAAAAACACATCGAGCACATGCCGTTCGTGCGGGCCGTAGCTCACATCGCGCTCCACCGCGATGCCGTCCTTGGGCGTGGCAGCCACGAGCGGCGTGTAGCAGTCGATCACCGTTTTCCGGTTGCCGACGATGTCTTGCCCCCAGCGCGGCCCGATGTCGAGCAACAGGCGGCGTTGATCTTCGGGCAAAGAACCCAGCGGCTCGTAACTGGCGTGCGGATTCACCATGACACGCTCACGTCACCGTTGACGAAGGTCTGACACGCCATGCGATAGCCGGCTTCGAGATCGGCGGCGCTCAGATGGCGCTTTTCTTTTTCCTTCACGGCGTCGGTGTGTTCGATGCCTTGTTCGACCTTGCATTTGCAGGTGCCGCACAGGCCGCCGCCGCATTTGAAGGGAATGCCGCCTTTTTCGCGCAGCGAGACGCGCAGCAGATTGCTATTGGGCGGCGCGCTGACGCACTTGCTGTCGTTGCTGAGGAAAGTAATCTGGATCATGCGTGAGACCTGTTCTGGCTGAAGGCGTGAATCGGTGGATCGGCGTTGCGGTTCTAAAGGCCTTTCAGGAGGCCAGCGCCGTGGGGCGCGGTTGCAGCGCGGCGTCCTGATCGCGCGCGCCCACGAGTATTTGCAGCGCTGCGAACGCCGCATCGCGGTTGGCGAATTTTTCGAGGAAACGCGTGGGCATGTCGTTGACGGAGCCGCCTTCCGATTCGTCGATCACGCGAATGCGCGCTTCGCCGTACAGCTCGGCGATCACGAAGGTCGCGAGATGGCGTCCGCAATACACGTAGTCCCACGTTTCGGCGGGCGCGAGCTTGCCGAAAGGTTCCGTGCGGTACTGGCCCGGCTTGCTCGTGAGAATCACGTAGGTGATCGGCGCAATGGTCTGGGTGCTTGCGCTGGCGCTCATGCCGCCTCCGCGTCGATCTGTTCGAGTTCGATGTCGTGCTCGATCCAGAGTTGGCACGCGAGGCGATAGCCCTGTTCGAGGCGTTCGCCGAGCTGTTTCTTTTCCTTCCAGTTGGGCGCGGGCAGATGTTCGCCGCCTGCGCGAATCACGCACGCGCACTTGGAGCACTTGCCCATGCCGCACTCGTAACGCAGATGCGGAAACGGAAACTGCTTGATGCCGGCGCGGACCACCAGATTGGTGTTTTTCTTGACCTCGCCCTGCCAGGTTTCGCCGTTTTTGTGAAATGTGACCGTCGGCATTGCCGCTTTCCTCTCCATCGGTAGACCGGATCGCGCGAGGTGTCGCACGCGTTGTTCGCCCGATTGTATCGAGCGTTAAGAATATTGTATACGTAATTCAAATTCCGCAAATGAAGCTTTTGCTTGCGTGCTGTCGCGGATCTCTAACGTCTGAAATGGCTTGTTTATTGCTGCGATTAGGCTGGTTGGGCGAAATGGAGCCGCGAAAGAGGAGACTCGCGGCAAGTTTCTAAGCAGGGTTCGCGATAAGTATGTATACAGTATCCATTAACTGCGCTATTCTAAGCCGACTGTCTGCTTTTCGGGCGTCTCGCCTTGCAACAGTCGATGTCGTTCCCACCAAGATCAGGAGCAAACGAAGATGGCCGAACTCATGAACCGCGACGCATTCCGCAGCGCGCTCGAAGAAGCGATCAAGGGCAAGAGCGCCAACAAGGCGCCCTTCAGCGTCGCCTGGGCGAGCGGCAAGCTCTCCCGCGCGCATCTCGCACGCTGGGCCGAAAACCACTATCACTATGTCGGCCCCTTCGCCGACTATCTCGCCTACCTCTACGCCCGCACGCCCGACCACATGACCGAGGCCAAGGACTTCCTCCTCGCCAACATGTACGAGGAAGAAATTGGCGGCGACCGTCACACCGACCTGCTGATCCGTTTCGCCGAAGCCTGCGGCACCACGCGCGAGCGCGTCACCAACCCCGACAACATGTCGCCCACCACGCGCGGCCTGCAGGCGTGGTGCTATTCGGTGGCGATGCGCGAAGACCCGGTGGTGGCGGTGGCCGCGCTGGTGGTCGGGCTGGAATCGCAGGTGCCGTCGATCTACCGCAAGCAGACGCCCACGCTGCGCGAGCAGTACCAGTTCACGGACGAAGAGGTGGAATTCTTCGACCTGCATATCGTCTCGGACGAAATCCACGGCGAGCGCGGCTACCAGATCGTGCTGGAAAACGCCACCACGCCCGAGTTGCAGCAGCGTTGCCTGAAGATCTGCGAGATCGGTGCGCAGATGCGTCTGCTGTACACCACGGCGCTTTACTACGACTACGTCGAGAAGGAAATCCCGCTGCCCGAACTCGGCCTCGCAGCATAAGCG
>NZ_FNZM01000002.1 GCF_900109265.1 Paraburkholderia tropica | reverse complement strand
ACGTCAGCATTCGCTACAGCGAACGTCTGGCCGAAGCGGGCATCGAGCCTTCGGTCGGCAGCCGTGGCGATAGCTATGACAACGCGCTGGCTGAAACGATTAACGGCCTGTACAAGACGGAACTGATTCATCGGCGCGCCCCGTGGAAAACGAAGGAATCCGTCGAACTGGCAACGCTGCAATGGGTGGCCTGGTTCAATCATCATCGACTGATGGAACCGCTCGGCTATATCCCGCCCGCTGAAGCTGAGGCAAACTACTACAGGCAACTCAGAAATACTGCGGATGCGCCTGCTTTAACTTAAACCCAATAGCCTCCACGATTCCCGGCTCGGTTCAATCCGCAACAATCGTACTCTGCCTGGCCGCCTCCCTCTGAATATGGCTATTCAGAGCTGCGGCCCACTTTCCAGCGGGACCATCACAGCGCGGTGACCTTGACGGCCAACGTATCGCACATCTGAACTGATGAATGGCCCCACAGAGCTGTTCAAACGCGGCAACGTAGACCGTCATTGGCACCCAACGGACGCTCACCTCTAGCGCGGCCTCAGGCAGCAGTCCACCCGACGCCGATGTGCACAAAGATCATTGCTGACGACCACCATGCGATGCAGTCGGTAGATGGTGGCTGAGCGAGGCAACGCCCCGCTTACAGCCTTTGCGCACACATCGTGCGCAAAGGCGCGCGCGGCAGATCCCCCGGCCCCCGCAACAGCATGACCCGGCAAGAACGGCGTAACCGACTCGCTCAAGTGTTGTCTCCCGGCACTCACTGCCTCTGAGACATCAAAGTCTACGTTGTCAGCCTGCTACTGCAACTAGCCGAGCTCTGCATTAAGCAACCGGCTCAATCAGTGCAACGATATTGCGCACATACTGCTCCATATCGAAGCTTTCCGCGACATGCGCGGCAAGCGTAGCAGACACCTGCGATCTGAGTTCAGGCTCTGTAAGCAGGCGCACCACCTTGCTAGCCATGCCTTCGACGTCCAGATAGTCCGCGACGCAAGGATCCTTCAGCCCGATACTCTCCAGGAAGGAGACAATCCCCGTCGTTTTGTCGAAACAAACAAGCGGTTTCTCGAAGAACATCGAATCAATTGCCACATTCGGCAAGGGATCCAGTCTCGAACTCAGCAGAAAGAGATCAGACAGTTGATAAGCCGTTTCGATCTCGGTGGTCTCACCGATAATCTCGACCGAATCCGAAAGACCCGCACGCGTGATCTGGTCCTCCAGATAGACAGAGTACGCCGCGTCCTTTCGCGGCTCGTAACCTTGTCCGATCCAAATGAACCGACATTGGCCCTCCCCGACTTTCGACAAAACCGCACGCGCGCATTGAAGGAAGAGATCGATGCCTTTGCGATAGTTGACCGACCCTGCACCGAGCACCACGTATTTCGGCGCCTGTTGTCCGGACGGACGGAGAATAGAACGCAACCTTTGCTGCTCCTTCTCTGCCGAGGCGTCCTGCGTGCGCTTACCCGGGATTCTGGAGCGCCCCTGAGGCAACACATGGGTCCTTTCAGGCTGGTAGCCACTGACGAATCTAGCCGCATCCTTGAGCGTGATTTCCGACGAGAACACGACTTGCTGAGGCAAGGTCATCATGGCGTTGAATCGCGCCGCAGGATCCGGATAGCAGGACGCGAATTCGTGAATCAAGCTAACGGTGCGCACGCCCGCATGCTGAAGCGGTTCGACGACCCACTGCGACTCAATGCTATTGACGATTGCGAAGGATGGCGAAAGGTCTCGCGTAACGCAGCCAATGACGTATTCTGCATGTGCACTACTGAAGCGCGCATAGTGCGCTGGCACAAAAGTGACATCCAGTTCCTTGAATAGCTCTTCGAGTATGCCGCCTCCCAATGAGAGAACGATCACATTCATGGAGCCAGACAATTGTTCGGCTATGTTGTAAACGAGTACCGGCGCACCGGTGAGCGAGCACTCGTGCGTCACCAGCAGCGCTGTTTGTCGTTTGGGATCAAAGACGGTGCTTCGCAGGTACTCGAAAGGCGGAAATTGATACTCCCGCTTCTCCGCCTCTCCAAATTCGATGTAGTGCGCGACCGGATCGACGCCCGCATCGCGCAGATCCGCGTGAAGTCTAAGATAGACCGCAGGATCGAAATCGGCCGGCGTCGAACGCCTACCCCAACCCAGGCGGCGCACGACAGCTTTATTTTCTGGAGGGAGCCGATAAGGCCGCTTTTCCGCCATGCCAAATTCCATGTAGTGCTGTGCCGGATCGACACCTGCCTCACGCACGTCATCATGCAGTTTCAAATACACATCAGGATCAAAATCATTGGGCAAGCCCGGATTTGATCGCACCACTCTGCGGCGAAAAGCCTCGAATAGATTGTTGAATATTCTCATCTGCGTTGAAAAAATAAATTAAAAATTAGTTTTAGACGGTGTATCCAGCTTTATTTCCCCAACACGACAGCCAACAACCTCCTGAATTTGCTGCCCAACGTAGACGAGCGCTCTTTATCTCTGAGCTGGCGATCCATGATATCCTGAACGATCGCAGCGTGTGAGGCATTCATTGCAGCATATGAGGCGTTTAAAGCATCTCTATCTTGCGTCAACTGTTCAATGGCGATCTGTTGGCGTGCAATCACTCCTTTGCACTCCTCATACGCTAGGTGGACCTTCTGCCACTCTGCAAAGACTCTGTCCTTCTCGGCTACGACTTCATCAATCGTTTTCACACATCGATCATACGCTGTGAAAACTTTTTGCCACTCAGCGAGAATTCGCGCATTTTCGGTTTCAAGGTGCCCCATTCTCTCCGTCCGCCTACGCCGAAAATCGAGATAATTCTTCAAGTGATTCTGGCGATAGCGACGCAGTGGTGGTACATGCTGTGCGCAATCAGCGCCGCTCGCGACGGCACTCAAGAACGCCTCTTCGGAGTAGTAGCGGCGAAAGTGCTGTAATGCGGCCTCACTGTGCTGTTTAAGCAGCGGTTCGTCCCAACGCTCAAAAATATTTTTGAGATCCTCATACTCCACCCAGGAAAAGCTTCCCGGATAGGTGAGATCGCCACCACCGTGATAGCGAGAACGGTAAGAGTCGTGGGTAACGACAGGCAGCCCAACCGACATCGCTTCGATCAATGCTTTTCCACCTCCGAGCGGAAAAGAGGAAATATAGACATCGACCGAATGTTCAATCAGTGCGCGCGACAACGAAGCGACCCACTCGATGTGAATAAACCTATCACGGCTGACATCCGCTGCATCGAGTTCCGCGTAAATTCGCTGAAGGAAAGTCTCCGGCAATTCACCAATATGGATATGGTAGCCGCCTGACGCCGCCAAAATGCGCGCGACAGCACGCTCGTAATGCAGATCGTAGGTTCCGGATTCGAATTTAGACGTTCGACCACATGAACACGTAGTCAGCGCTCCGCGCTCGAGAAAACGGTTTTTCGTTCTCTCTGGATTCCTGCTGCCAAGCGGCCAATAGAGTTGATGCCGCACACCGATCTCGTTCTTGCACAACTCATAGGACATGTTGTGCAGATCGACGTGCTGAAACGCATCGCATGTCACGCCGAGAGACAGATGGTGGTCCCCGTGGTGAATGTAATAGCGGTTGGTGACGCCCGGAAAGTGGGCACCGACCACGCACACGACATCCTGGTTATGGCCCAGCGTCAAGATCGTGGAAGGATTCCACTCACGCAACTTTTCAGTTAGCGCGCTCAGTTTTCCGTCGAGTTCCGGCTGGCTCGTGACATACACTTCGCAGCCAAGAAGCGATTGCCAGTCCGCGATCAGCGCGAGATCGACTCGATTGAATAGATCCGTCTGAACGACACGGACAGGCCCTGGAAATTGTCCTGACGCGAGATAGTCCTTGATTAGCTCGACGTGGCCGCCGGCCCTGACGAGTTCCGTCGCCAGAACGACGGTCCCCTGACAGCCACCTTTCTCCGGATGAATGTCGGCGTAATAGGCATCCGCCACTGCCGTGCACAGGTTATCGATCTCCCGGCTGGCGAAAACGACAGCAATCGATTCCGGATCGTTGATAACCTCTTCGGCGAACGACTTGATGCTCAGCAGAGCATCGCCAAATCGCGCCTGAGAAATACTATTCGCGACCGATTCTTGCAGGCCGTCGAGTTTCAAGTCTTGCATTACTGGAAGTTTATTATCGTTTCACAAACATACGCAGCCTGGTCCAGGCTCATGTGCGGGCCAATAGGCAAACTGAGTTCTTCGTCAGCCAGCGCTTCAGCGATCGGAAAGGCCCCTTTCTGGAAACCAAGGAATCCGTACGCCTCTTGCAGATGGGGCGGAATCGGGTAATGAATCAATGATTCGACTCCCGCCTCCTTCAAGTGCGCCTGCAGCGCATCGCGACGCGGCGAGAATATTGGGAACAAATGCCAGGACGACACACAATCCGGATCGAGCGCAGGAACGCTTACTGACGAATTCTTCAGGTGCAGGTGATAAAAGTTTGCGATAGCGGTACGGCGCGCATTCCATTCTTCCAGCAGCGGCAATTTTTCGGCCAGCGCCGCCGCGTGAATGGGATCAAGCCGACTATTCACACCGCAGACATCGTTGACATATTTCACTTTCGAGCCGTAGTTCGCGATCACGCGAATTCTTTCGGCTAATTCCGCGTCGTTGGTTGTCACGCCGCCGGCGTCGCCAAAGGCGCCGAGATTCTTGCCGGGATAGAAGCTCCAGGCGACTGCGTCGCCATGAGCGCCAATGATGTCACCTCGATATCGCGCACCGTGTGCCTGTGCACCGTCCTCGAGCACCTTCAGCCCCTTCCTCCTGGCGATGTCGAGGATCGGCCCCATGTCAGCCGGCCGCCCGTACAGGTGAACAGGCAGGATAACCTTGGTCTTTTCGGTCACCGCCTCTTCAATACGAAGCGGATCAATGTTGAGCGTATTCGCATCGGGTTCGACAGGAACCGGACGCGCGCCGCATTGCGTCACAGCGAGCCAGGTCGCAATATAGGTATTGGAGGGCACGATGACTTCATCGCCCTCGGTCACGCCCATTGCCATCAAGGCGATTCGCAAAGCGTCCAGGCCGTTGCCCACACCAATGGCGAAGCGCGCATTCGTGTACTCCGCAAACAGCTTTTCAAATTGTGCGACCTCGGCCCCGAAGATATACCAGCCAGAATCGAGGGCGCGTGCGACGGCTCGATCGAGTTCAGGCTTAAGTTCGAGATAGGCGCTACGGACATCAAGGAATGGTACTTTCACAATCGTGCTCCTTACTCTCAAACGGAATCGCTATAGTCGTTCCGCATGATTCGAACATTCCTCAGGCGAAATTCACCGATCTTCCGGCATTCAGCTTGCGCGAACTGCACGCAAGTAGTCCTCGTATTCCCGGAAATAGTCGGATTCATTGAAAGCCATCGAGGCCAGCACCAGGCAGACTGAACCAGGATCGAAGTTGAGTTCTGCGGCCCAGATCATCGGCGGGATATGGAGTCCTTGCCACGGGCGATTCAGGTGAACCGTTTTCTGCTCCGTACCATCGTCGAGCGCAACGTCGAAACTGCCCGACAAGCAGATCAAAAGCTGATGCAACTCCTTGTGCGCGTGCGCACCGCGCGACTCGCCGGTCGGGATGTCGTACAGATAGAAAATCCGCTTGATATCAAAAGGAACGTGCCGGTTCCCCTCAAGGAAAGTCAGATTCCCCCGCGGGTCGGTGATCTTCGGAAAATTGATGATCTTGCAATCAGAAATCGGCATGGTGGCTACCTGATAGATCTATGTCGTAAAACTCGTGTACCACTCCGCCACCGCCGTATTCATGCTTGTACTGATACAGACCTTGATTGAGAACGGTACCCTCGGACTCATTACTCGTTCCGAAATCGAAATATCGGATTCCTCCGGAATGGGCGATTTCAATCGCGCGTTCAAATACCGCATCGAGCGCGGACACCGAATAGGCAACGTCGCTCGCTGCGATGTACTGCGCATGCCAGACCTTCGGTGTTTTGAACACAACGATTCCCGCCTCGACTTGTCCTTCGATCGTGGCGCAAAATAACTCGATCGACTCGGGAAACAAGGCGATCAGGTGTTTCATCTCGTCCAGGGTATGAACGGGCGCCGCGCCGTGCTTGCGCTCGAGGTTATCGATCAATACTCGCCACAGGGCTGCGACTTGCTCGGCACCAACGGCGACAGAGACGACTTTGCTGGCCTTTTTCAATCCCCGACGACGACGCTCCGACGGCTTCGGACGCTCGGCCAGATCGATCGCACAGGAGAGGTCGCAACGGCTCCGATTCGCCCGCAAACGAAACAGAGCATACAAATCGTCCTGCGATGCTCGCTGGTGGTAAAGATGCGGTACGACCTTATAGCGCAGGCGTTTGTACTCCGCCGCGCCGTAGTGCGCCGACAAAAGCGCTAGCGCCTCTATCATCCTTTCGCCGCACAGCGTCCCGTCGTGAACGACGCCGCCGTACGTTATGCCCGGATGACTGACCACCATCGTGGCATCTCGACGGGCTTGCGCTGCAGGAAAGACGGCCACGATGCGGTCACCTTGCATCAGCAAGGTGGAGACGTCGTCGAAGCGGTCACCGTGGTACCCAAGGAAGCGCCGCGTATGCAGAAACGTGCCGTTCACTGCGTTTGCGCAAAACGCATCCCAGGCGTCGCTCAGGTCGGGCCGATAGCGGATAACGTCGAAGGTCACCAGAGCCACTCCGCGGCGAGGAGAGTCCGCACTTCGCCTTTGTCGACGCCGTCGGACGCGAACGCATGCAGGAACGGCGGGTTCGTGGCGCTCCAGCGAGCGCCCAATCGATTCCCCATCATTCCTTGACCTTGAAAAAGCGACGCGCCGAAACCTTCGAGGGTTGGGGCTGTTCACCCTTGAACACGCAATCGGCATCGGTGTTCTTGATGATATTGACCCCGACGCCAAGCCAGTTATCCGGACCAATGACGACGTTGTTGGCGAGCGCGGAATTCACACCGATAAAGGTATTTCTACCGACGGTACAAAAGCCCGAGATGACTGCGTGCGAGGACACAAAGCAGTTATCTTCGATCACCGAGTGATGACCGACGTGATTGCCGCTCCACAGCACGACGTTATCGCCAATCTTGACGAAGGGCTGTACGGTATTGTCTTCGAAGATAAAACAGTGCTCGCCCAGCACGACGTTATGCCAGACAAACGCCCTGCTGCTGACGTAGCTTGCGGCGCGATAGCCCTTACTTTTCGCCGCCTGATAGAAACGCGTTCGCAGACGGTTGAGCTCGGAATAAACGAGGGCTGCGTAAAATTCGACCTCGCCCGGATCGAAAGAACGCTCGATCTCCTCGAAGGGGACCACGGGCAAGCCAAAGAGGCTGTCCCGGGTAAGAAACGCGGAGTCGACAGAGAACCCGACGACTTCGTATTCCGAGTCGTGAGTAAAACACTCGTAGGCAACTTCAGCGAATGCACTGTCGCCGAGGATCACCAGCTTTCTTGTCTTCGTCATTTTGCGCTCTCAAGGTCGGACAATCAGGACATCCTCGCGTCGATTGGCCATTGGCAACCCATTGCCCTGTGGCAATACATAAGCATCGAAGCCCTGGGCACGAGCCCGCTCGACCAAGGCCATTACAACGGCGTCGTCGATCTGGCCGTGCTCGATTTTGTTGAACTCCACGACGGGCGCCTGATCCGTCTTCATATGACGCATATGAAACTGCTTGCCCGTTTCGCTCGCAAAGAAACGCTTGCGCTTGGAAACATTGGGTATGTCACCAATCAGCATTTGCCCGCCGGGCGCGAGCAAGGAAAGTGATACGTCCAGAAATTGGAAAAAGCTCACGTCGACGAAGACATACTGCAGGACGCTGTAGCACAAGATGACATCGACTTTACCCACCTGACTGGCAATCCAGTCCGGGCATTGGGGGTACATCGCCGGCACCTTGGCAATGAAATCCGCATCGCCGAGCAGGTCGAGCATTTCCTGACTGTCGATCAGCGTCAATGCATGGTTGTTTGATGCACACAGTTCAACCAGCATGCGCGGCAGGTCACTACATCCGGGTCCAATGTCGACGACATGTCGGCCCTGCGCCTGCAGATTACTCAGCTTTCCGCAGATATCCGCAAAAATCGACGCTTCATAGCCCTGGCGATACGAGTCGGGAAAACCAATCCGCTCGTACTTCGACATTGACTGGTCCTGCGCAAAGCGCCGGAAATCTTCGAAGCCAATATCTTCAAACCGGTTGGATGACGCCATAGACACACCTCTAGCAACGACAATTTTTACTTACACTGCAACGCCAGCTTTGATTTCCCTGATCTCGAACGAGACATCCTGCCAGACCATCGCCGGGAAGATGTTCTCTGCACGGGAGCCAAAGGTGCTCTGGAAAACTCTCGCATTCTCGAGCACATCGAGATACTGATGAACCTTATTCTGCTGAACGATCTGCTCGACTCCCACGGCAACCGTGTATCCGCCTTGTGCGAGTGAATTGACGCCCGCGACATCAATGCAGTAAACCTTGCCCGCTTCGAATGTCGGCATTTCCACATTGGGGAAATTGGAATTCATGGTTCCCACGACCTTGTTACCCTTGAAGTCGCGCAGCGAATAACCCACAGCGGGCCGCTCGATCGTGTTGTTAGCCTTCACGATGATCCTCACCGTGAATCGCTCATGCAGCTCCAGCAGCTCCGTGGGACGCCCTTGCTGATCGATCAACGTGACATTCAGAATCGTCGCACGACCATCTCCATAGCGCGTATGGCCGTCGAGAAACATCGCGGGTTCCAGGGAAATCGACTCCGCAACGGACGTCGACCCGACATCGACTACGGCTTCAGCTTCTTCCGTGTGTGCCTGCGTAATCCGGTTGATGTCGAGATTCATCTCGCTGATGTATTCGCCAACCACCTGCTTCGGGTCACCGTAAGCGACTGAACGCCCCTGCTTGAGCCACAGCACCTTGCTACAGATGTTTTGTACGCTGCTCATGTCATGACTCACGAACAACACGGTCGTGCCGCGATCCATGAGTTCACGCAGACGGATCATGCACTTCGCCTGAAACGCCAGATCGCCGACGGCCAGCGCCTCGTCGACGATCAGAATCGCGGGGTCCATGCTCGCGGCAATCGCGAATGCCACGCGCACATACATACCGGAGGAATACATCTTGACCGGCTGGTCGATGAACATCCCGACATCGGCGAAGGCCACGATATCGTCGTAACGCTCTTCGATTTCCTGCTTGCTCAGACCGAGCAGCGTTCCGTTCATGAAGATGTTTTCGCGTCCGGTGAACTCGGGATTAAAACCCGCGCCCAGCTCGAGCAATGCGGCGACCCGGCCGTTGACATCGACATGCCCCTGCGTCGGGCTCAACGTGCCGCAAATCATCTGCAACAACGTCGACTTTCCGCTGCCATTGCGCCCGATGATGCCAACCGTCTCGCCCTTCTTCACATCGAAGGAGACGTCGTTGAGCGCCCAGAATTCGCTGCAATACTGCTTCGGCTGCGCGCCTGCCATCCTGTAAAGCCGCGGCAAGACGAATTGCTTCAACCGATCACGCGGAGTTTCGTAAATCTGGTAGCGCTTGCCGAGGTTATGCACGCCAATGGCGATATCGTCAGAGGACATCGGCAAACCCTTTTCTTGTCTTTTGGAACCAGGCATACCCGGCCCATGCCACGACGAAGGCGGCAATCGTATAAATAGTCAGTCCTGCCCAGTCAGGCAACTTTCCCCAAACAAGCACATCGCGCGCCTGCTCGATCACAAACGTCAGCGGATTCGCCATGATGAATGGCCGGAATCGCGGCGGGACGGCCGTCACGGGGTAGAACACCGGCGACAGAAACATCAGCACCGTCGTCAGGAGCGAAATGGTCTGCCCGACATCTCGCAGGAACACTCCGAGCGACGCGAGCACCCAGGCCAGCCCAAGCGTCACGATCACGAGCGGCAGAAGCACCAGCGGGAAAAATATCGCCGTCCAGGGAATGCCGCCGTTGAAGACGACACAGGCGCCCAACAACACGGCCACGCTGACGCAACCATGAAACAAGGCCGCGCCCATTGTGGAAACCGGGAGCACTTCAATCGGAAAGACGACCTTCTTGACGAAATTGACGTTCGCGATGACCAGCCCAGGGGCCCGATTAATCACTTCCGAGAACAGGTTCAGAACGATCAGGCCGACGAACAACAGCACCGCAAAGCTGGTTTTGCTTTGCACGGCGCCAGCGCCTCCCCAACGGGCTTTGAACACCTCGGAAAAGACGAAGGTGTAGACCGTCAACATGAATAACGGCTGCACAAAAGACCACGCCAGACCGATCGCAGAGCCCTTGTAGCGGCCCAGCACTTCGCGCCGCGTCATCTGGGCGATCAGTTGACGATTACGCCAGAGTCCTCGAATCAAAGAACCGGGACCACAAGGCGGCGCTGCGTGAGGGTCGACCGACCGAGTCAACGGCGCGCTCATGCGTAAAGCTCCAATGTAAGCTCCTTAACTCCGTGGCGACGAGCGTGAACCTTACAGGCTCTGTCGTCGACCACGCTAACGTAACACCAAAATTGGGAGTGCCCCGGCTGCGCTCAAACGCGCGCGAGGCAATTAGCTGCGCGGGACGCTGCGATCACCATAGCGGCCCAGGCGGCCCATCCACCCGTCCCTCAAACCTTCCAGCGCCATTCTTATGTGCTGTGAGCGCTGTTCGGGGAAAAATGAATAGATCACGAGCCGCACAGGAAGCTTCAGCAATTCCGTGGTCTTCCAGCTCCAGGGAATATACGAACGCTTGAGCAAGGCGATAACGTTGCGGAACTGGTAGTAGTGACGCAAAGGACCATGCATCGGATAGGCCCGACCAAAAATGCGCACCGGCTCACCGCCGAGTTCGTGACTCATTCGCAGCCATGGCAGACCCAGGATGTGATAACCCTTCTGCTTCGCTCTCACGCACCACTCGAGATCGACGAAATCGATAAAAAGCGCGTCGTCCATCGGACCCACTTCAGACCAAAAGCGCAGATTGATGCAAGATCCCGATGTGATCAGAAAATCGACATCCATCGGCTCGCTACCCTGGGGCACCAGCCGCTCGAGCTTCCAGTACCGGAACCTGACAAATGGCGCGGTGCCTCTCAGTCGCGGATCGTCATAGGCCGGACCCACGAGCGCGACACGCTCGCCTCGCTCGTTGGCGCGCGCAATTTCGGCGGGAAGTCCCGCCAGCAACGTATCCGACGGTTCACTATCCTGGTCGAAAAGCAGCGCCATTTCCGCACCGGCGCGCTTGAGATATTCCACACCCTGATTGAGCGCCGTCGCTATGCCGACGTTCTCGCCATTCGGCACGTACTCAATCGAAGCGGACAGCCCCAGGCTGGCGCCCGTCCGCATGCTCGGCGTGTTATCGACAACGACGCAAGGCAGCATCGACGCGAGCCGATTGGCTCGTTCGATGCAGGCCGCATCCGGATTGTAGAAAACGACTACCGCACCAGCACGGTGAGTCGTCCATGCGCTCGTCAGCGTGCCGTCATGCATAGCTGCAACGCTTCGCGCCAATGCGGCGCCCTCACGCGAAAAGTCCGCGCCAGCTTGTCGTTTGACATCCGCGAATTAACGGGCCGCTTCGCGGGGGTCGGATAGGACGACGCGGGAATCGGATTGACCTGCGGTTTCGTGGCCAGATCGGCCAGTTCGAAAATCGCCTCGGCAAAACCGTGCCAGGAAGTCGCGCCACCAGCGGTCAAATGGTAGACACCGGAGTGCTCCGCCCACCACGCATTGCGATCGGCCGCCGCGCTTTCCTGCGCCAGCACATTCGACGTCAACGCGGCAATCGTATTCGCCCAGGTCGGCGCGCCAAACTGGTCGGACACGACGCTCAGCTGATCGCGCTCTGCGCCAAGACGCAGCATCGTGAGCAAAAAATTCTTGCCGCGCGTGCCGTAGACCCAGCTCGTGCGGAAGATCAGATGCGAGCAGCCAGATGCCGCGATCGCCTGCTCGCCCGCCAGCTTGCTTTCGCCGTAAATATTTTGCGGATTGGTGAGGTCGGTTTCCTCGTACTCACCGACCTTGCTCCCGTCGAATACATAGTCCGTGGAGTAATGGACCAGCGCTGCACCAAGCTTCTTTGCCTGCTCGGCCAGTACGGCCGGCGCTTCCGCGTTCAGACGCATCGCGAGACCGGCTTCCGACTCGGCCTTGTCGACGGCCGTATGCGCGGCCGGATTCACAATCAGTTGCGGCTTGACGTCCTGCACGACCCGGCGCAACTGATCGAGATCGGTCAAATCGAGCTTGTCGCGGCCCAGGGCCACGACGTTGCCGAGACCCTGGAGATTGCGCGCCAACTCGAAGCCAACCTGGCCGTTCACACCGGTTAGCAGGATGGTCGGTTGTTCAAACGACGCCATTGCCATCCTCACGCAAAAACATCCGCATCCGACAGGAGTTTGCCCGCCGCATCCTTCGCTGCGAGGACGGGCTCGAAATCAATCGGCCACTCGATGCCGATGGCCGGATCGTTCCACAGGATGCTGCGCTCGTGCTCGGGAAACCAGTAGTCGGTCGTTTTATAGAGGAACTGCGCCGACTCGGACATCACGACGAAGCCGTGCGCAAAACCGGGCGGCACCCATACCTGACGGCAATTCTCCGCCGACAGCGTCACCCCCACCCACTTGCCGAAATTCGGCGAGTCGCGGCGCAGATCGACGGCCACGTCGAACACTTCGCCTTCCACCACGCGCACGAGCTTGCCCTGCGCATGCTGGATCTGATAGTGCAGGCCGCGCAGCACGCCCTTCGCCGAACGCGAATGATTGTCCTGCACGAACACGACGCCAGGCGCGACCAGTTCTTCAAACTCGCGTGCGTTAAAGCTTTCGTAGAAGTAGCCCCGTGCATCGCCGAACACCTTCGGCTCGATGATCTTGACTTCGGGGAGCGCCGTAGCGGTTACCGTGATGGCCATGCGACCTGATCCGTAAGAAGATTCAACAAGTACTTGCCATAAGCGTTCTTCGACAGCGGCTTGGCGAGCTTCTCCACCGCTTCCGCGCCGATCCAGCCGCGGCGAAACGCGATTTCCTCAGGACAGGCGACCACGAGACCCTGACGCTTCTGCAGCGTGGCGATGAACGTTGCCGCCTCGATCAGCGAGTCGTGCGTACCGGTGTCGAGCCACGCATAGCCGCGGCCCATGATCTCGACATTCAGCGCGCCGTCGCTCAGATAGCGCGAGTTGACGTCGGTGATTTCCAGCTCGCCGCGCGGCGACGGCTTGATGTCCGCCGCAATATCGCACACGCGGTTGTCGTAGAAGTACAGACCCGTGACCGCGTAATTCGAACGCGGCTGCTCGGGCTTTTCTTCGATCGACAGCGCACGAAAACCCTTGTCGAATTCGACCACGCCGTAGCGTTCCGGGTCATGCACGTGATAAGCGAAGACCGTGGCGCCCGCCTCTTGCGCATCGGCGCGCTCGAGCTGCTTCGCGAGATCGTGACCGTAGAAAATGTTATCGCCAAGAATGAGCGCCGACGGATCATTGCCGACGAAATCCTTACCGATGATGAACGCCTGCGCGAGGCCGTCCGGCGAGGGCTGCACCGCGTACTGGATGTTCATGCCCCACTGGCTGCCGTCGCCGAGCATCGCCTCGAAACGCGGCGTGTCCTGCGGCGTCGAGATGATGAGCACGTCGCGAATGCCCGCGATCATCAGCGTCGACAGCGGGTAGTAGATCATCGGCTTGTCGTACACCGGCAGCAGCTGCTTCGAGACTGCGTGGGTGATCGGATAGAGCCGCGTGCCGGAACCGCCGGCGAGAATAATGCCTTTACGAGCCATGTCGACCGCCTTTTACGTGCGTTGCGCGTAGTTGGTTTCGACCCACTTGCGATAGTCGCCCGAAGCGACTTCGTCGGCCCATGCCTGGTTGTCCAGATACCAGCGCACCGTCTTCGCGAGACCGGTTTCAAAGGTTTCCGCGGGCTTCCAGCCGAGTTCGCGTTCGAGCTTGCGCGCGTCGATTGCGTAGCGGCGGTCGTGACCCGGGCGATCCGTCACGTAGGTAATCTGATCGCGATACGAGCCGGCTGCCTTCGGACGCATTTCGTCGAGCAGGTCGCACAGCGTGTGCACGACTTCGAGGTTCTTCTTCTCGTTCCAGCCGCCGACGTTGTACGTTTCGCCGCTCTTGCCGCGCGCGAGCACTTCGCGGATCGCGCTGCAATGATCACCCACGTAAAGCCAGTCGCGCACGTTCTGACCGTCACCGTAGACGGGCAGCGGCTTGCCGGCGAGCGCGTTGGCGATCATCAGCGGAATGAGCTTTTCGGGGAACTGGTACGGACCGTAATTGTTCGAGCAGTTGGTCGTGAGCACAGGCAGACCATACGTGTGATGGTAGGCGCGTACGAGATGGTCGGAACCGGCTTTGGTGGCCGAGTACGGGCTGTTGGGCGCGTACGGCGTGGTTTCCGAGAACTGCGGATCGGTCGCGGAAAGCGAGCCGAACACTTCGTCGGTCGAGACGTGCAGGAAGCGGAAAGCGGCTTTCTCGGCTTCGGGCAGCGTGTTCCAGTACTGACGCGTGGCTTCGAGCAGCGTGAAGGTACCGACCACATTCGTCTGAACAAAATCGGCCGGACCATGAATCGAGCGGTCGACGTGGCTTTCCGCGGCGAAATGCAGCACGGCGCGCGGCTTGTGCTCGGCGAACAGCGTGTCGAGCGCCTCGCGGTCGCAGATGTCCACACGGGCGAACACGTGCTTCGGGTTGCCCTGCAACGACTTCAACGTCCCAAGATTGCCCGCGTAGGTCAGCTTGTCTACGTTGAGAACGGCTTCGTCGGCCTGGCTCAGCCAATCAAGCACAAAATTGGCGCCGATAAAGCCGGCACCGCCCGTTACGAGAATCATGGAACTCCTTTCTTGTCGCGTGTTGGATTGCAGGTCTGGCGTTACCACCCCGGCCGCCAGATGCGCGAAAGAATGCTGTAAAAAAGGGACTTTTGACGCCAAAAACGCCAGAAATTACCCACTCAGCATACTCTGGCTCTGATTTTATCCTTGCAATTATAAGGCCAGCGGAAGCGAAAACCATACCGCTAACATCTTGAAACAGCTTGACAAAATTTAATCCGACACTTACCGCGCCTTTTCTACGCTGCCTCGCGGCTCATCTGTCTCGATGATGTCAAATTCAGGTGCGATCACGCGACAAAAGTATTCCTGTGATACCGTCACTCCCTTCTTCGTGCGCACCGCGTTGTACTGCAACTTGTACTGCAACTGATTCCGATTCATGACCAAGCACGCGCCGTCTCCCGCTCCTCTTGCCTTCGGCGATCTCCAGGGTTGCCTCACGCCGTTTCGCGAACTGCTCGCCAAGGCCGCGCCCTCGCCCGACACGCCGCTGTGGTTCGCCGGCGACCTCATCAATCGTGGCCCCGAATCGCTGGCGACGCTGCGCGAGGTGATCGCGCTGGGCGAGCGCGGCGTGGCGGTGCTCGGCAATCACGATCTGCATCTGCTATCGGTGTCGGCGGGCATCCGCAAGTCGAAAAAAGGCGACACGATCGACGACATTCTCAATGCGCCTGACGCCGACGATCTGCTGCACTGGGTCCGTCATCGCCCGATCGCGCACTACGAGAACGGCATGCTGATGGTGCACGCGGGCGTGCTGCCGCAGTGGGACGTCGGTCTGACGATGGAACTCGCTCGCGATCTGGAAAAAGCGCTACGGCGCGACAACTGGAAGGAAACGCTCGCGGGTCTATACGGCAACGAGCCGAGCCGCTGGTCGAAGAATCTCAAAGGGATCGAGCGTCTGCGCGTGACGTGCAGCGCGCTCACGCGCATGCGTTTTTGCGATCGCGACGGCGTGATGGATTTCAGCGCGAGCGGTGGCCTCGATTCCGCGCCGCCGGGCACCCTGCCCTGGTTCGACGTGCCCGGCCGCAAGACGGCCGATATCACGGTGGTGTTCGGCCACTGGGCGGCGCTTGGCCTGACCTTGCGTCAGAACCTCGTCGGGCTCGATTCGGGCTGCGTGTGGGGCGAGCGGCTCTCGGCCGTGCATCTGGTCGCCGATCCGGTTCAGCGCGTGCTCACCCAGGTGCCCTGCGAAACCTGCCGCGCGGTATCGGTTTGAACCGGCCCCGGCGCGCCTGCATGACGTGCAGCGCGCCGGTCGGCATCAGCGCTTCTTGTTGTACACGTGCGTGGTCGCCGCGACGCCCTTCGGGAATACGCGGCGCACAAGACCCCGCGCGGCGGCGTCGGCCTGCAACACGACATCGCGCACCGGTTCGTCCGGGCGACCGCGAAACGACGTCGGATGAAAATACGCGTCGTCGCCGACCGGATGATCGGAGAAGTAGTAATTCGACACGCAGCAACGCTGCTCGGCGCTCTGATTCTTCGACACCGAATGCCACGAGTGCTGGTTCGTCACCATCACGGCGAGGCGATTGAAGCGGCTCACGATCGTGGTCGGTTCGGCCTTCGTGCCCTGCGGCCACACTTCGAGGTTGCCGCCCTTCTCCAGCGCCCAGTCCGGCGACACGTAATACAGCAGATTGAGCACGCGATAGTGCGCGCGATCCTTGTCGTGCGAGTTGTCGAGATGCGGGTTCAGGAAGTGGCCCGGCCCCATCATCGAAATGCCGCCCGCGTAGAGATGCTCGTCCGGATAAAGCGAGCGCAGCCCCGTGATCTCTTTCACCAGTTCGACCACGCGCGGCATCTGGAATGCGAAGATGATCTCTTCGAGCAGCGGCGCATGCGCATCCATTTGCGCCGACACGTACTTCAATTCGCGCAGGCTTTTACGCAGCATCATCTTCGACGCATCCGGAAATGCGGCGCGAATTTCGTGCGCGACGTCGTCCGGCAATACGTCGTCGATATGGAAATGGTTGATAGGCGCCGTCTGCGTCCACTGCTCACGCAGCCGCGCGAGTTCCGCTTCGAGGCGCTGCGCGATGCGCGCGCCCAGTTCCGTACGATCCATGATGTCTGTCCTGCTTTCGCTGCTGGTTCGCTGATTATCGGCGCGCACGCTCATGCGCGCTCACGCCCGCTCCGCCACGTTCTGCCCTTGCGAGCGCATCGTCTCCAGCGCCACACCCACCGCCTCCTGCGCGCGCGCCGCGAGCTTGCGGCGATCGTCGCCGGGTTCCAGCGCGTCGCCGACATAGACGTGCGCGGTCAGCGGCCCCGACTTGAGCATCGCGTCGAGCGAATCCTTGAGCGACAGATCGTCGATATACGCCGGCGCGAGCGACTGACGCCCCTGCGCGTCCTCGTACATGATGCAGATCGGCTGCACCGGCGTGCACGCCGTCACCGGCGCCTGGAACATGTTCGAATGAAACGGCTTGAGCCCGAGACCGTCCGTCGTCGTGCCTTCCGGAAACACGCACATCAGTTCGCCGCGCTGCAGCCGCTCGGCCAGTTCCTGCATGATGCGGCGCGCTTCGCTGCGCTTTTCGCGTTCGATGAACACGGTGTCGAGATTCTGCGCGAACCAGCCGATCAGCGGCCAGCTACGCACCTCGGCCTTCGAGACGAACGGCGTCGGCCGCCACGCGTTGATCACATAGATGTCGATCCACGAAATATGATTGCTGACGACCAGCGCGCCCGCGTCGAGACGCGCGGCGTCGTTGTGCACGACGAGCTGCAAGCCGCACAGCTCGAGCATCCGCAGCGACCAGGCGCGATTGAGCGCGTGACGTTTTTCGGGCGTCGCGCGCGGAAAGCGCATCGCGACGGTCCACGCGCCGCGCAGCAGATGCGAGAGCAGACGGGCTTTGCGAAAGAAGAGGCTCATGTCGATGCGCTCAGTTACGTTCGATATGACGTTCGAAGCCGATGCGCCCCGCCACGAGCGTCGCGCGCACCACGGCGGGCAACTCGTAACCGAGGAACGGCGTGTTGTGGCCCTGGCTCTTGAGCGCGCGCGGCTCGACGTGCCAGTGCGTGTTCGCGTCGAACACACACAGGTCCGCACGCGCGCCCACGCTCACACCGCCCGCCTCGTGCGCCATCACGGCGGCCGGCGCGGACGTGATGCGCGCCAGCGCCTTCGCGAGCGGCACGCCCGCTTCCTGCGCCCACTTCACGGTCAGCGAAAGCAGCAGTTCGAGACCCGTCGCGCCCGGCGTCGCTTCGCCAAACGGCAGCAGCTTTTCGTCGTCGTCCACGGGCGTGTGCTGCGAGCAGATCGCGTCGATCGTGCCGTCGGCGAGACCGGCGCGCAGCGCCTCACGGTCGCGTTGCTGGCGCAGCGGCGGATCGAGGCGGAACTGCGCGTCGAAGTAGCCGATGTCCATGTCGATCAGATGCAGATGGTTCGCCGTGACGTCGCAGGTCACCGGCAGCCCTTCGGCCTTCGCCGCGCGCACGAGCGCGACGCCCGCCGCCGACGACAGATGCTGCACATGCACGCGCGCGCCCGTCACGCGCATCATCTCGAACAGCGTGAAAAGCGCGATGGTTTCCGCGCTCTGCGGCACGCCCGACAGCCCGAGCCGCGACGCCAGCGCGCCGCTCGCGGCCACGCCGCCCTTCGAGAGATACGCATCCTGCGGACGCAGCCACACCGCGTAACCGTACGTGCTCGCGTATTGCAGCGCGCGCAGCAGCACCGAGGTATCGACGATCGGCTGATCGGCTTGCGTGAAGCCGATACAGCCCGCCTCGGTCAGCGACACCATCTCGGTGATCACCTGCCCCTTGAGCCCGACCGTCAGCGCGCCGAGCGGATGCACGTGCGCGCGTTCGAGCTTGCCCGCGCGGTACTTGAGCATCTCCACGAGGCCCGCTTCGTCGAGCACCGGGTCGGTGTCCGGCGGACACACGAGGCTCGTCACGCCGCCCGCCAGCGCGGCCGCCATTTCGGAGTCGAGCGTCGCCTTGTGCTCGTAGCCCGGCTCGCGCAGCCGTGCGCTCAGGTCGACGAAACCCGGCGCGACCATGAGTCCGTTCGCGTCGATCGTGCGATCCGCGTGAAAGCCCGCGGGCGCGTCGCCGAGCGCGGCGATCTTGCCCGCTTCGATGAACACGTCCCGACGCGTCTGTTCGCCGCTCGCCGGATCGATCAGCGTGCCGCCTTGAATATGAATCTTCATGCGCTGCCCTGTCTGCCCTGCTGCATTAATCGTTGTCAATCGTTGTTACCGGCGACGATGCCCATCACCGCCATACGCACCGCGATGCCGAAACTCACCTGATCGAGAATCACCGACTGCGGGCCGTCCGCGACCTGCGAGTCGATTTCGACGCCGCGGTTCATCGGTCCGGGGTGCATCACGATCGCGTCGGGCGCGGCGAGCGCGAGACGCTCGGGCGTGAGGCCCCAGCTCTTGAAATACTCCTGCGCCGACGGCAGCAGCGCGCCGCTCATGCGCTCGTTCTGCAGCCGCAGCATGATGACGACGTCCACATCCTTGAGCCCTTCGTCGAGGTTGTGAAACACGCGCACGCCCATCTGTTCGAGGCCGCCCGGCAGCAGCGTGCGCGGACCGATCGCGCGCACTTCCGGCACGCCGAGCGTGGTGAGCGCGTGAATGTCCGAGCGCGCCACGCGCGAATGCAGAATGTCGCCGACGATCGCCACGCGCAGATTCGTGAAATCGCGCTTGTAGTGGCGGATCGTGTACATGTCGAGCAGGCCCTGGGTCGGGTGCGCGTGACGGCCGTCGCCGGCGTTGATGACGTGCACGTGCGGCGCGCAATGCTCGGCGATCAGATATGGCGCGCCGCTCGACGCGTGACGCACGACGAACATGTCGGCGTGCATCGCGGAAAGGTTGCCGATGGTGTCGAGCAGCGATTCGCCCTTGCTCGTCGACGACGCGTTGATGTTCAGATTCAGCACGTCGGCCGAGAGACGCTTGGCCGCGATCTCGAAGGTCGTGCGCGTGCGCGTCGAGTTCTCGAAGAACAGATTGAACACCGACTTGCCGCGCAGCAGCGGGACCTTTTTCACGTCGCGGTCGGTCACGCTGACGAACTGCGTGGCCGTGTCGAGAATGTGCGTGAGAATCTTGCGCGGCAGTCCTTCGATCGAGAGCAGATGCTTGAGCTCGCCGTTTTTCGTGAGCTGCGGATTGCCCTTCAGAAAGCCGTAGCGAAAGCGCGAGTCGCCGCGATCGGGCGAAGCGGGCGTGGGCTGTGTGTTCATCGCGATGCGTCCTGCGGTGAGATCGGAGTCGGGAGAAAGTTGGATGTGTCTGAGGCGGGCCACGTCGCACGCACTGCGCAGCGCGCGTGGCCTCGCGGATCAGGCGGCGTTCGCGTCGATCCTGAACGCGAAGCGGCCCTGTTCGCCATCGTCGCCCTCGCGCGCGAGCACGAGCGTCGAGCCCGCGGGCACGGCCGTTTCGGCGCCCACGAAACGCGCCGACACCGGCAATTCGCGGCCGCCGCGATCGGCGAGCACGGCCAGTTCGACAGACGCGGGACGGCCGTAATCGTAGAGTTCGTTGAGCGCCGCGCGCACCGTGCGGCCCGTGTGCAGCACGTCGTCGACGAGCAGGATGCGGCGGTTCTCCACCTCGAACGGCAGCGCGGTCGGGCTCGCCTCGCTGTGCAAGCCCTTTTTCGCGTAGTCGTCGCGATGCAGCGAGACGTTCACCACGCCATGATGCGGCGCGCCGAGATCGCGCGCGAGCCGTTCGGCGAGCCACGCGCCGCCGCTGTGAATGCCGGCGATGGCGATGCCGTCGGCGGCGCTGAAGGCGTCGCTCAGATAAGCCGCGCGGATCTGGTCGAGAACGGCGCGGTACAGCGCCTCGGCGTCGGGTGGGCTCATCACGGGCGCGTCAGAGGGGTTGCGACGAATGTTCGTCGAGATATTGCTGCAGGATCACGCAGGCGGCTTCGGCGTCGATGTGCTCGGCGCGTTCGCCGCGCTCGCGCAGACGCGCCTCGGCGTCGACCGACGAATAGCGCTCGTCCACCCACACGACGGGCAGATTGAAGCGGCCATTCAGTTGATTGCCGAAGCGCGTGGCGAGCTGCGTCATGGCGTGCGGCGTGCCGTCGGGATGGCGCGGCAGGCCGACCACGAGCAGGTCCGGCTGCCACTCGCGCAGCAGCGCGCCGATGGCTTCGAACCGATATTCCCTGCTCTTGTTGGGAATCACGGTGAGCGCGCGGGCGCTGTGCGTGAGCACGTTGCCGAGCGCGACGCCGATGCGCTTTTCGCCGTAATCGAACGCCAGCAAGGTCGCCTCGGCGGCGCCTCGCTTCGCGGCCACGCTCATGCGTGACCCGCTTCGCCCGAGAGCATCGTCGAGGAAATGCCGAGCAGCGCGAGCGCCGCTTCGAAGCGCTCTTCGGCGGGCACGTCGAAGACGATCTTGGGGTCGGCTTCCACGGTCAGCCAGCCGTTCTTCGAGATTTCGTCTTCGAGCTGGCCCGCGCCCCAGCCTGCGTGGCCGAGCGTGAGCAGGAACTGCTCGGGACCGCTGCCGTTCGCGACGGCTTCGAGCACGTCTTTCGACGTGGTCATCTCGAGCCCGCCCGGCACCGCCATCGACGAGGTGTAGTTCGTGCCCGATCGCGGCGCGTGCAGCACGAAGCCGCGCTCGGTCTGCACCGGGCCGCCGAAATAAACGGGCACGTGCAGCAGCGGTTCGATTTCGAGCTTGAGGTCGATGCGCGAGAACAGCGCTTCGAGGTCGATGTCGGTGGGACGATTGATCACGAGACCGAGCGCGCCGCGCTCGGAATGATCGCAAAGGTAGACCACCGTTCCTGAAAACGTGGGGTCCGCCATGCTGGGCATGGCGATCAGGAACTGGTTGGTCAGATTGATGCGATCGTTACTCTTGGACATGGTTTGAATTCTAGCAAAGACGATACGGAATGGCGGCGGCCCGGTGCGCCGGACGCGCGAGGTCCCGTGGACCTGCATCGCGCCCTGCTTGCGGCGTGTTCGCGGCCGGTTTCAGGCTCGCTCGAGGCCGCCGCTTTGAGGCCGATCTGCGCCTGGTTTGCAACCTGCTCCAACCCGCCAGAGACCTGCGCGCACGCGACCCGCGCTCCGTATAGCGGGGAATTGCTCACTCTAACACGCCAGCGCGACGCGCCCGGCAGGCCGACCGGCGCTAACCGCAGTCAAGGGCGCGCACGCCTTAGCGCGGAAGCTCGGCATCCACACCGCCTGGTGCGGATGACACCGCGTCTGGCGAGACGACTGCGGCGCTGCTGCCGGTGGTTTCGGCTGCGTTTTGACTCGTGCCGCTGCCTGCGGTGTTGCTTGCGTTGTTGCTCGAATGACTACCCGCCCCGCTCGCGATGGCCGCGCCGAGCGCGCGCACGGTCGGGGTCGCGTCAGGCTGCGCCACGCCTGCCGCCACTTTGTGCAGCATCGCGCGCAGCGATTCGTTGGCGTACTCGATCGCCTCGACGGACGGCGCGGGATTCGCCGTGCTCGCGCCATACGCGTCCCGTGCAGCGGGCGTACTGGTCGCGTGCGCGGCGCGCCGCCAGGCCAGTCCGAGCGCATCCGCCAGCAACGCCACGTGGCCAAGCCCGAGCGCCCAGGCCGCCGCGCCGATGCGGTACGCCGCCTCGGCCGCCAGCAGCGACGTCGCCGGATCGCCGTGCGTCCCGTCGGCGCGCAGCGACAGCGCCCGCGCCTGGGTGCCGAGCGCGAGCATCGCGGCATCGGCGGTCTGCAGGAAATCCTCGTAAGCATTGCCGTTGACGACGAGCGCCCCGAGATCGCGCGACGGCGCAACACGCGCCGCGAGAGCGCCGGCCTGCGCGCTGCCCGCCTCCCACAGCGCCTCGGACGCCTGTGTACCGGCCACGTGCCAGTCGACGGTCAAACCATAGTCGTGCAGCAGCTCGACGTCGGCGGTGTCGTCGGCCGACGCGCCGAACAGCGCGTAATCGCGCCACAACAGCGCGAGCGCCGTGCGCACGAACGATTGCGGCACGATGCGCAAGCCGCGTGCGTGCTCGCTGAGCAGCAGATTGCAGCGTGCGTAGAAACGTCGCACGTCCTCGTCGCCCCAATACGTCACGCCGCGCCGCAGCGCGCGTCCGCAGGCGACGGCGAGGCGCCAGAAGTCGTAGGGATCGGAGCCGGTCAGTTCGGCGAAACAGGCGTCCATCTCGTCGAAAGCGGCCTCCGCGAGCGCATTGGCCGCGCGGCTGCCGTTGCCGAGACGTGCCTTGAGCGCGGGTAGCAGGGCCGCCTCGAAGCGCGCGCGCGCCTGCGCCAGCCGCTGCGCAGGCTGCGGACTCAGAATCGCGCCGACGATCGGGCGGCCATGCAGCGCCACGTCCTCGTAAGCGAGCGAGACGCCCGGCGCGTGCTCCGCGATGATGTCGACGAGCGCGCGCTGATGCGCGTAAAGCGCCGGCGAACAGGCCAGCTCGCGCAGATTGCGGCGCTCCAGCACGGTGGACAGCTCGATCAGCGCGTCGCGAAACGCCGTGCGGATGTGGCTGTCGTCGGGACCGTCGTGTTCGTGCGCGGGACGCGCGGGCAAGCCCGGCGGCGGCGCAACGGCGACGGAAGCCGCCAGCGCGAGCGGCGAAGCGAGCAGCAGCGTATCGGCGAAACGGGCGGCGGCGAGCCAGCCCGCGTCACGCAGCGTGCGCGTGGCCTGGCGCAGCGGACGCGCGACGTCGCGCTGCTCGTCGAGCGCGGCCAGCGCCTGCGCGAGCGCCGCGAGGGCGAACGGCACGCTGCCGCCGCGCGGGTTGGGCAGCGCGTCGAAAGGGGCGACCGACGTTGAACGTAGACTCATGATGCAGCGCCGAGAACAGTTGCAATGCGGTAGCAGTGCGGGTTGCAATGACCGCGGCCCGGCGAGACGGCCGAACGCGGCGCGAGCGGGCCGCACATCGGGCGGCGCGAGGGCGTGGCGGCCTCGACTACGCTCAGGCGGCCCGCGGACGAGCCCTCACTGAGCAATTTGCGCGCCGCACGCCGGTCGTGCGAGTGACGCACGGCGAAGTGCGCGAAGCAGAAGCAGCCGGTGCGCCATTGGCATCATCGTGCGGCATCCGCGAAAAACCATGCGGATGAAATCGAAACCGCCGAAGCGCCAGCCTGCGCCGCGACTTGGGTGCCAACTTCGGCACCGATCTTCGGCCATCCGGAAGCGATGCTCCCGGCCCGTGCCTCAGATCTGGACCATCTCGAAGTCTTCCTTGCGCGCACCGCACTCGGGGCACGTCCAGTTGATCGGCACATCCTCCCAGCGCGTACCGGGCGCGATGCCTTCGTCTGGCAAACCGGCTTCTTCATCGTAGATCCAGCCGCAGATCAGGCACATCCAGCTTCTATATTCCATTCTTATGCCGCGTCGAAAAGTCCAAAAAACCGCACGCCCGCACCCGTCGATGACCCTGCGGGTGCGAGGTGAAGGCGGTTGGGGAAACCTGCCAGGAAACAAGAGCCATGATGGTACCGTGTTGCCGTTTTTATGCCTAGCAACCGTGACGCCGCGCGCCTCGCGTGCGCCCCAACTGCGTGCCGCGCCGCGGTCATGCGAAATTCCCTTGCGCGAGACGGCTCATCCGGCCCCTGTGAGCGCCGCCAGGCGGCATAATTGAATGGACAGCGGCAAACCGGCGTTTCGCCGGTCGCCGCAACCGCCTTGCATTTGCAGCGAGCCAACCTTTCTCGTCACGTTCATGCCCAGCGACACCCCTCCCATCGTCCTTACCTTCGGCCTCTCCGATCCGACCAGCGGCGGCGGCCTGCAAGCCGATCTGCTCACGCTCGCCAGCATGGGCTGCCACGGTGTCACCGCGTTGACGGGTTACACCGTGCGCGATTCCGCCGGCTGCGACGAAGTCACCGGCCTCGATCCCGAAACCGTCGCGAGCCAGGCGCGCATGCTGCTCGAGGACATGCCCGTCGCGGCGTTCAAGATCGGCGCCGGCACGCGCGCGGAAGTGGTGAGCGCGATCGCCGAAGTCGTCGCCGATTATGACGAGGTGCCGCTCGTGCTCGCGCCCGACTTCACGCTCGACGACGAACATGTGCTCGCCGCCGACGAACTGCGCGAAGTGGTCGCCGACCTGCTCGTGCCGCAAACCACGCTGCTGGTCGCCGACGTCTCGGTCCTGCTCGCGCTCGCGCAGCCGGACGGCGACGCCGAAGCGCCCAGCATCGACGCCGCGATCTCGCATCTGCTCGCGACGGGCTGCGAGTACATCCTCGCGATGGAAACCGGCTCGCACCGCGTGGTGAACACGCTCTACAGCGAGGAAGGCCAGTTGCGTCAGGACTTCTGGGACCGCGCGAACAATCCGGTGATGGGCGTGACCGACACGCTCGGCGCAGCCATCGCCGCCCTGCTCGCCAACGGCCAGGAGCCGCCCGAGGCCGTGCGCGAGGCGCAGGAGTATCTCTATCAGACCGTGCAGGGCGCGTTCCGCCCGGGCATGGGCGCGTGGGTGCCGGATCGCTTCTTCTGGGCGCGCAGCAACGACGCCGAAACGCCGGACGAGGAAGGCGAGGCGTAACCGACCTACGCGGATCGACCCGCGCAGCAGCTCCGGCTCCTGCGCGAGACAAAAACGCTGGACGTAAAAAAACCCGCATCGCTGCGGGTTTTTTCTTTTGCGGACGATGGAAACACGCCGCGAGGCGCCTTTCCATCGGTACGTCGATGCAAATCGCGGCGGTCTTTCGACCCACCGAATTTACATGTCCATGCCCATGCCGCCCATGCCGCCGGGCATGCCGCCGGGCATCGGTGCATCTTCCTTCGCGACTTCGACCACTGCTGCGTCCGTCGTCAGGAGCAGGCCAGCGACCGAAGCTGCGTTTTGCAGCGCCGTGCGCGTAACCTTCGTCGGGTCGACGACACCGGCTTCGACCATGTCGACGTACTCGCCCGTTGCTGCGTTGTAGCCGTAGTTGCCCGAACCTTGAGCAACCGCTGCCACGACGACCGACGCTTCTTCGCCACCGTTCGTGACGATCTGGCGCAGCGGCTCTTCCATCGCGCGCAGGACGATCTTGATACCTGCATCCTGGTCTGCGTTGACGCCCTTCAGGCCCGTCACAGCAACGCGAGCACGGATCAGCGCAACGCCGCCGCCCGGGACGATGCCTTCTTCAACGGCAGCGCGGGTTGCGTGCAGCGCGTCTTCCACGCGTGCCTTCTTTTCCTTCATTTCGACTTCGGTCGCAGCGCCAACCTTGATCACCGCCACGCCGCCTGCCAGCTTGGCAACGCGCTCTTGCAGCTTTTCACGGTCGTAGTCCGACGTCGCTTCTTCGATCTGCGTGCGGATTTGCTTGACGCGCGCTTCGATGCTTGCGGCTTCGCCTGCACCGTCGATGATCGTCGTGTTTTCCTTGCCCACTTCGATGCGCTTCGCTTGACCGAGTTCGTTCAGCGTTGCCTTTTCGAGCGTCAGGCCGGTTTCTTCCGCGACGACTTGACCGCCGGTCAGGATCGCGATGTCTTCCAGCATGGCCTTGCGGCGGTCGCCGAAGCCCGGAGCCTTGACGGCGACGGTCTTCAGGATGCCACGGATGTTGTTGACGACCAGCGTAGCCAGCGCTTCGCCTTCGACGTCTTCAGCGATGATCAGCAGCGGACGGCCAGCCTTCGCGACTTGTTCCAGGATCGGCAGCAGATCGCGGATGTTCGAGATCTTCTTGTCGAACAGCAGGACAAACGGGTTGTCCAGAACGGCGACTTGCTTGTCCGGGTTGTTGATGAAGTACGGCGACAGGTAGCCGCGGTCGAACTGCATACCTTCGACGACTTCGAGCTCGTCTTGCAGCGACTTGCCGTCTTCAACGGTGATGACGCCTTCCTTGCCGACCTTGTCCATCGCTTCAGCGATACGGTCGCCGATCGACGAATCGCTGTTCGCCGAGATCGAGCCGACTTGCGCGATTTCCTTGTTGGTCGTGCAGGGCTTGCTGATCTTGCGCAGTTCTTCGATCGCGGCTGCAACAGCCTTGTCGATGCCGCGCTTCAGGTCCATCGGGTTCATGCCCGATGCGACGTACTTCATGCCTTCGCGAACGATCGATTGCGCGAGGACGGTTGCCGTCGTCGTGCCGTCGCCTGCGTTGTCGCTGGTCTTGGAAGCAACTTCCTTGACCATTTGCGCGCCCATGTTCTGGAGCTTGTCCTTCAGCTCGATTTCCTTCGCGACCGAGACACCGTCCTTGGTGACCGTCGGGCCGCCGAACGAGCGCTCGAGGACGACGTTGCGGCCCTTCGGACCCAGCGTGACCTTCACTGCGTTGGCGAGAATGTTCACGCCTTCAACCATCTTGGAACGGGCGGAATCGCCGAACACGACGTCTTTAGCTGCCATCTTCTAACTCCTTGAATTCTTGATGAATGAGCGGTGGGCTGAGCTTACTTCTGCACCACGGCCATGATGTCTTCTTCGCGCATCACGAGCAGTTCGTTGCCATCGACCTTGACGGTCTGGCCAGCGTACTTGCCGAACAGGACGCGATCGCCGACCTTGACGTCGAGCGCGATCAGGGAGCCCTTGTCGTCACGCTTGCCCGGGCCCGTGGCCAGAACTTCACCTTGATCCGGCTTTTCTGCCGCTGCGTCCGGGATCACGATGCCCGAAGCGGTCTTGGTTTCTTGATCCAGGCGCTTGACGATCACGCGATCATGCAAAGGACGAAGGTTCATGGATAGATCCTCTCTCTTGATTGGGACTTGAAGAGACTCAAGAAAACCTGGTTGGCGAAGGTGCCAGCCAGAGATATGTGTACACCGAGCGTTGTTAGCACTCTCATGCGGTGAGTGCTAATTATATGGACGGGTAGTGACAAATTCAAGAAGGGGGGCGGATGCGGGATGCAACATAGGCGGGCGCGCACCCGCCAAACTCAAGAAAATCAATGACATAAAGACGTTCACGGCGCGCAGAATGCCGCTTACGCCCCCAAAAACCAGGTGTAAACACCGACGATGGCGCGCCTGCGACGCCGCTCGCCCGCGGCCGGATATGCGCAGTGGATTTCGTGCGGTAGGTAGCAGTGTCGGGCCTGCCCTGCCGCTACGCTGAGGCCGGACACCCTCCCACCCTCTCCTCGTCGCCCGGCCGTGGCCGCTCGAACTCGAATTGTCGGAAGAAAATGATGCTGGAAGATTCGACGCCCGCTCCGGACCTCGCCCATGTCGTGCATCGCAAACTCATCCTGTATTTCAACGGCACCTTCGTCAACAACCGGAATGGCGCGCATGTTCGCGTGACGTCGCTGCTCAATCTGCTGATCAGTTACGGCTGCAAAGTCACCGTCTACAGCTATTCGAACCATGTCGAATGTCCTTGGGGCGACGCCGAGCGCGCGATCTTCAGCAAGCTGTATCCAGGCGTGGCACTCGTGCTTGACCGACGTTCACCCGTGCTGCGCTATTGGGGCAAAGCCAAAAAGAAACTGAGCGGCGTGTTTCCGAACCTCATCCCGCAACTGATCGGCGCGCACCTGCCCACTCTGACGCCGAATTACGATCGGCTCCGAAAGCAGTATCCCGACGCGTTATTCATCGTGAACTACGCCAACGGCCTGCTCGAACTCAACGGCATCGATCCCGAGTGCTGCGTGATCGAAACGCACGACATCGACTTCCTGCAATTCAGCAAGCGTTTCGGGCACGCGCTCACCAGCCGAAGAATCGCCGAAAAATTTCGCAGCGAAACCGGCTTGCTGCAAAGCGCGCTTTCATTACTCTCGATTGCGCGAACGGAGGCCGGCATGTTCCGGTTGTTCTTTCCGCACAAGCCCGTATTCTTTTTGCCGAAATACAGCGTCGCGAGCCATCGCACTACGGCAACACCCCCCGCTGGCCGCGATATCGACCTGCTGTTCATCGGCTCGCGCAATCCGTTCAATGTGGACGGCATACTCCACTTCATCAACGAGCAGCGCGACCTGCTGCAACGTTTTTCTCTCGCGATCGCCGGCGAGGTCAGCATGAATCCCGAAGTGGTCGAAAAGGCATCGGCAATCGGCACTATCCAGCTACTCGGTTTCGTCGACGATCTGGACGCGCTTTACCGGCGCGCGAAAATCGTAATCGCGCCGGTCGATGGAACGGGACTGAAAATCAAGGTGGTCGAGGCGTTGGCGGCCGGCAAACCGGTGTTCGGCTCGCGTCATTCGCTGGAAGGCTTGCCGCCCGGCAGCGAACGCTGTGCCTTTCTGATCGACGCCGCGCAGATCAGTGCGATGCTGTCCGATGCAGCCAGCCTGAATGCGGCGTCCGAGGCCGCGCTCGCTTATTCGCAATCGCAAACGAGCAATGGCGATATTGTGGAGTTTCGGCAGTTTCTCGACCACGAAGGCGTCTGCCAACCCGCTGCATAGCGCGTGAATCGCTCGATGAATTCTTAAGGAAGCATCGGGCAATCTTCCCGGCCAAAAGTCCTGGCGATGTCATTCGCGGCCGATATGTCGATACATCGATAAGCATTCGCACCCGGTTTTCATCGCGTGCGAATGCCCATACCGCTTATCGCTTGAGCAGCGATCGGATATTGCGCAGGCCATACACGGTGGCCGCTTTCGAGCGGTCCAGCCATTCCGATCCACCCGGCGCACGCGGCTTCAAACCCAGTTTGCGCATGTAGTGATTGGCCCGGTATGCGTCGCCATAACGCTGCGGAAATTCCATATTGAGACTCAGCGAAATCGACACGTTGTCGTGGTTCTTGACCCAGTGTGCACCGTGCGTGGGAATATGCACGGCATCGCCCGGATGGAGCGTGAATTGCCGCGCCACCTCCTCGGCATGGGGTTTATAAGTCCCTGCATTCATCGCGCCACAATAATATTGTTCGAGTTCCTCTTCCGTGGTGACGCTGCGATCCAGGGGATCGCATACCCAGAGATCCTTCGATCCTTGAATCTGCACCAGGAAATTGACTTCCGCATCGAAATGAAAAGGCGTCTTGCGCCACGGCGAAGTAATGAACACCAGCATTTCCGCATTGCTCAACAACCTCGATCCCTCCGGCCCTGCAATCTCGCGCACAAACGCTTCATACTCGTCGAGGAGCGCTTTATAAACCGGATCTTTTTCGACGTGCTTCATCACGAGCCACGCGCCTGCTGTTTCGATTCGATCGATGATTTCCGGAATCGTCATATTGGGCGTGGGCGTGCTTCCCCACTTGTCCGCCAGCGTGAGATCGCCGGCGTCGACATACACATCGCCCCTGCGCTTGCAGGCCGACTCGGCCACTTTCGTCAGCGCCTCGATCGAAAAGAGCGGATGCCCGGCGAGCGGATGGCGCGCCGCGAATGCCGTCTTGTGAAGTTGCTGGCGACATTGCGCGAGCGGATCGACAGTCTGCCAGAGCGGACGGGTCAGGACGGGAGCGTCGTTGATCAACATGAATTTCCCCCACGAACGTAAAGTAATCGCAGAAAAGTCATTTATCGCGCCGCCATCGCCCGATGCGCCGGGCGCGCTGCATTTGCTCAGCGCCTGACCATCCGCCGCGCTGCGTTCAGCGGCGATTTAAACCGGTTCAACGGCTCGTGCACGACTTCCGCAAAGGTCTTCGGATTGCGGTGTTCGAGCGTCGACATGAACAGTCGCTTCAGGTTGTCCCGGATCGGCGACACACCTGGCGAGAGCGGCTTCAATCCAAACTTGCGCAGAATGTAATTCGCCTGGTACACCCTCGCCCGACGCTCGAGTGACTTCATGCAATAGCTGATGCTGATACTCACCGACACGTTGTTGTCGTTTCTCACCCAATGCGGCGCCAGCGACGGGTGGTGCACCACATCGCCGGGTGCGATGCGGAAGATCGTGCCGCGGTCCTGCATTTCCTGACGATAATGCGCGGCTTCGAAATTGCCGCCGTAATAGCGTTCGACTTCCTGATCGGGAACCAGCTCGCGATCGGTCGCAGGGAACAGACAAACATCTTTCGCTCCCTGGATCTGAAACAGAAAGTTGGTCTCGTGATCGATATGAAAAGGCGTTGCGATCTTCGGCGACGCGATGAGTAAAGTCATCGTGCGCCACGTCATGTCCCTGCGCAGCGGAAAGTCCGACAAGCCTTCGAGTTCTTCGGTCACCTGGTCCAGTACCTTCGCGTACTCGGGGTCGTAGTACTGGGCTTGCGTCAGCTTGATCCACGTGGCGGTTTCTCCCACGTGCGCGAAGGCTTCTCTCAACTGGCTGCTGTGCGGCATGTCGCTGAACTTGCTCGCCACGGAGCCATGCCTGAAATTAATGGCGCAGAAATTGCCATTCTTTTTCATCATATTTTCAGCGACTTCCATAATTCGTGGAATCTCAAACAATCCAGATCGATGCAATGAGTGATTGAATTTGAATGGTTTACAATTGAAATTGTTTTTAAATTCCGATTTACAAGCTTGAAGAAGATTGCCGTCTGCGGGAAGCTCGTGCGGATCGAACGCCCACGTAGCGCTAATGTCGGGGGTAGACATGGCAGACCTCACGGGAAGGGGGAGATTTGCCTGTAGGCTACAATCGCCCCTACCCTGCAGATGTGCGCTGACGAACACCCGCCTTCCGACGCTTACCCGGAATTTCCCGCATTTACCATAGTGCTATTAAACACCGGCCACACGAACCCTTTCTGTTCGTAAGCGCACATTCAGATAACAGTCGGGAAAAACAAAATAATCGCAAAGAATCTATCTGCGATTTGAAAGGCGAAGGTTCACGGACAGCCGGATAGCCGGCGTTCATTCAGTCGCGCCGCATGCGCGTGAACCGCTCGCCGCCGGACGATGAGAGAGGAAAGTGTAGAACGCGCACCTGCGTGGCACGCACGCGCGCTTCCAGGGAAGGGGAAACTGGGAACATATTTCGCGCGGTATCAGCGCAATATCGGCGCGGCATTCTCGTTCTATTTTCTGTTACCGCCGCCGTGTCGGGCATGCACGGCGCCAATCGCTCGCCGTGCGCCCCGCCTCCGCGCTACTGAATCTGCACAGGAGGAAAATCCGACGTCCCCAGATTCTCGATCTGAATGTACGAAGGCCATTCATTCGCCGCGCTGGAAAACAAGCCAGTTTGCGTCTGCGAAAAACCGATGCGCTCGAAGTAGTCGTGACACGTCGCGTTCTTGCCGGTGTCCACCAGTTCCGCGCGAATCTGCGGCTGTGCCTTCAGCGCCAGCCGGGTCGCCACCGCGCCCACCACCAGCTCCGCGCCCAGCCCGAACACGCGGCACGACAGCACCACTTGCACGATGCTTTCGCACTTGATCAGACATACGGAGATGATGCCGTTGTCGATCAGCTTGTCGCGCAGCGAAGAAACAATGCAATAGCCGCCCTTGCTGATGAACTTCTCGAACTCCGACTTCTCCCAGCGCTTGCCCGTGGTATTGAATTGATTCGTCTTGTTGATCAACTCGAATGCGCGCTCGAAGTATTTCGATTTCGGCGTTTTGATCAGATAAAACGACTGCCGAAGCTGCAACGACGCGAGCCATGCCTCGCGCGACGCTCCGCTCTCCACCTCCACACTGGCCTCGCGCTGCGAAATGGCGCGCACGAGTTCCGTGCGCCGCGCCGACTCCTCTGTCACGACCGGCACCTGCGTTTCCGCCGAACGCAAAATGATGCGCCGCCAGTCGTAGTGATTGCCGCCCAAGCAGCGAATCTCGGGGATCGCCGCCTTTACCTCCGACAATTCACGGTCGTTGTCGTCGATAAACACGCAATTGCCCGGCAGCAGATTCACTTCCTTCATGATCTCGCGAATGTTCTGCGACTTCGGCTGCCAGTTGATGCGCACGCTCGCGAAATCGTCGAGCGTGATCGCGCCGCGCCAGATCGCGTTGAAGCGCTCGATGGTCGGCGCTTCGTCGTTCTTGCTGCAAATCGCGAGCAAACCACCGCGCTTCTTGTAGAACAACAACGCTTCGACAAGTCCGATCGGCCAGCCTTCGATTCGCTCGGACGGATTCAGGCCCTCGCCTTCGGCAGCGACGCCGCGCCAAAGCGTGTCGTCCAGATCGACGATAATCAGTTTCACCGGATTACGCTGCGCCACGATCTTGACGATCGCTTCCACGCGCGCGAGCAGCGCAAGCGTGAATTCACGCGAGGCCACTTCATACGTCACCATATTGATCAGCGCTTTCGGCGCATTCAAGCGGCTGGCGTCGAGCTTGAAGTCCCAATCGTTGATAAACGAAGCGTGCGAACTGCTCAGCAGCACGTCGTCCTGCAAATGCCGGCGGCCAACGAAATTCAGAATCTCGTTGGCGTCGAGAAAGTAGCCGTTGCTCGTTTTGCGGACCGCGTCGAACAACAACCGATTGATCTCGCGCACCAGATAGCTGGGCGACGTCAAACTCGATGGATCGATCAGGTCGCCGAGGTAATTGAAACTCGGCTCGAAAAACGACATGAACAGGATCGGCACCGAGGTGATTTTCGCCGTGAGCTGGCCGACCTTCAGCGCGATGAATTCGCCGACGCTGGCCAGCAGCGCGCGCGCCTCGTCGTCGGACTTCAGGCGCGCGAAGAGCATGTCGACAGCGGGCTCGGGCGTGTTCGCGGCCTCGCTCAGAATATGCCGCAACGTCAGGTTCACCACCACCACGTCGTCGTTCGCGGCAGCGACCGGCACCGGCTCGTGACGCTTCGAGCCCATGATGATGTGCCGGATGTTGTGGCCGGTGTTCGCGCTGCGCTTGCCGAGAATCTCGACGCCGCACGTACCCAGCAGCAAAATATTGAGCTTGCGCGCATCGATGGCCAGCGACGTCGGTGGCAGCGGCAAATTCACCTGTTTATCGGCGATGGAGGTATAAAAGAAATCGCGGATAAATTGACGCATTTCGGCCCCCTCGAGTCAAAGCGTTCTGAACCGCACGGAGGCACACCGGTTGCGCAGAACAACGCGCCTGTTCTTGCGGAAGCCTGCGCAATAGCGCAAAAGTGCAATACGCACGCTTCGTCCAAACGTTGCCCGTGTGTGCTCGGCGATTACAGCAGAGACAAGCCGCGGTCTCTGTGCGCCGACATACACAAGCCCGCCCGACCCAAAACAAGCTGCACGCTTTAGATCGCCAAAACCGCCAAACCCGCCAATCCCCTCAAACCGGCAAATTGCCGGGCTGAATTCTTCTGCGCAACTGCTTGATCAGATTCACGCCGCTGCGGCCGATCACGAGCCGCGCGAACAGCGGTACGCGCCCTTTTCCCGGAATCGCGATCTCACCCGCCATGATTCGTCCGACGAAATCGAGCCGCATCACCCAGTTCATATTCTTGTAAATCAGCACGTCGAAGACGAACGAGGAAACATGCCACTTCGACATATGCTTGTGATATTTCCCGAGAAAAACCAGGCTCGGCTCACTGCTCGGCACGCGCGATATTTTGTCCACTCGGCCGCTTAGTGAATATTCCACCAGCGCGTCATGTAAATACACAAACGCACAGCCCGCCAATTGCGCATTGATCGCGAAATCCCAATCCTGATGGCGGCGCAACGACCCGTCGAAACTGATGAGCGGGTAATGATGCCGCCACATCATGATCGACGAGGTCTGGATATAGCCGCGCTCCAGCAGAATGAAATCGAGCATCGACTGCCCGCCGTAAGGCGCGGCATTGCCGAGCATGCGGCGGCTTCCATCGGTCAGCACCACGTTGCTGAACAGCACTTTCGCTTCGCTCTCCGACGGCCGCGCGCCAAAGGCCGCGAGACACCGTTCGAGCTTGTCGGGCAGCCAGCGGTCGTCCGCGTCCAGAAAGGCGATCAGGTCGCCGGTCGCCGCCTCGATGCCGCGGTTTCGGCACCACGCGGCCCCGCGATTCACGGTCTCGCGAATCAGATGCAACGCAATGTCGTCGCCGCAATGGCTCGGCAAGTCGAACGACATGCCCGACGCATCGTCCACCACGATGATCTCGTGCGGAATAACCGTTTGCGCGGAGATCGATTCGATCGCCATCCACAATAAATCCACACTGTTGTAGTGCGGAATTATCACACTCACGTTATAGCCGGATACACACTCATGCCGCATCCCACACCTCGGATCAAAATTTCGAAAAATCCCTCACGCGAAGAGCAAAGAAGAGCCCATCCCTGCGGCGATACCGGCGGGCGTTGAATGACACCAGGCCAATTTACGAATAACGATTCGCTTTTACGATCCGCCTGACTGCACAAATAGCGGCAACCGTGAAATCGTTTCTTCGGGCCGAGCGCGTTCCCGGTCCTGGAAAATCAACCCGGGACCGATCGATTCAATTCAAAGCCGGCCAATGGACGAACAGACGAGCAAACGCACAGACAAACGCGTGCCACGCGTGGCATACGTCGATCGCGTCCTCGAGCCGCAGCAAACCTTGCGTATTCGTGCCGACGCGCAATCCCCATGCTTTTCGGACCGGGATCGGCATCGCATCTTGTCTGGAACAGCACATGCGCCCGTTCAGCCGTCAGGAGAGGCTGCGTCTAACGGCTCGCCGCCACAGGGGAGCCGGTCGACGTTGGCGTCGAGGCACGCAACGACGCTCTGCATTTTCCCGTCGCCGCGTGCGCTATGCTGTCAAGGATCGTAAGACCGATGCCCGACGGCGTTCCGTGGGATGGCCAACAATTCGGGGGCGAATTCGCTTTCCGGATATCTAACCGAGTCTTACAATCATTTCGCTTACTGTTAGCCACCCTTTAGCTTTCAATGGCCGTTTCCCCGCTCACGCCGCCCACCGCACAAGACGTCCACATCTGGCGTTGGGATCTCGATGCAGACGACGCGCAGCTCGACAGCGACTGGCAGACGCTCACCGATCACGAGCGCGAGCGCGCCGGTAAATTCCGTTTCGAACGCCATCGCCGCCGCTTCGTGGCGGGGCGCGGCGAACTGCGCCGCTTGCTCGGCGCCTATCTCGGTGTCCCCGCGCACGCGGTCGCGCTCGACTACGGCGAGCAAGGCAAGCCCTTTTGCGCAAGTCAGCCCGCAAACTGGACGCTCTGCTTCAATCTCAGCCACAGCGAAAACCGCGCGGCGCTCGCCGTGTCGAACGGCATCGAGATCGGCATCGACGTGGAAATCGTGCGGCCGTTCGAAGACAGCCTGCCTGTCGAAGTATTTTCCACGCGCGAGCGCGCGCAATTCATCGCGTTGTCCGACGCGCGTCGGCAAGCGGTGTTCTTCGAAACCTGGGCGCGCAAGGAAGCCTGTCTGAAAGCGCTCGGCACCGGCTTCATCCTGCCGCCCGATCATTTCGAATTCGATCTCGCGATCAGCGGCGACACCACGCCGTGCCGGGTCGGCGGCGATGCGCAAGAAGCCGCGCACTGGCGCGTTCACGCGCTCGCGGATCTGCCCGATTGCGCGGGCGCGGTGGCCGCACGCCATACCGGCTGGTCGCCCGTCTTCATGAATCGCCGATGAAATAGCCCTGCGCGCTCGTCTCATGCGCACGCGCTATGTCTGGCGGCGCACAGAGGCTTCGGCGCCCCTTTGCTCCAATCGCTTCACCCGGACCAGCAGCGTGGCAAAAGACGCGAATTCCTTCGCGCGGCACACGCAAGGGGAGGCGAGCGATGAGCCAAGCCATCACAGGCGAGGACGCCGATAACACGCGCACGATCGAGGCGATGCGAGGTATCGCCGCGATCGCGGTCGCGTTATTCCACTGCCGCCTGATTGCGTGGATCGGCATACGCGCCTACGCATCCGGACAACACCCTGCGTTCTCGCTCGACACCGCGCTCGCCTGGTTGACGATTCCGTTCGTCTGGGGACCGATCGGCGTGCCGGTTTTCTTCGTCATCAGCGGTTACTGCATTCATCGCAGCCAGGCGGCGCGGCTCGCGCGCCATCCACACTTCCGGCTCGATACGCACGACTTTCTGTGGCGGCGCTTCGTGCGTATCTATCCTGTGCTGTTCTGCGCGCTCTTGCTGACCTGGGCGCTCGACAATTTCAGCCTTCAGTTTCGCGTGCACGACGCGCAGCTCGGCGACGGCAGTCTGTGGACCTTCGTCGCGAATCTGTTCGCCTTGCAAGGCATCGTCGCGCCGACCTACGGCTCGAATACCGCGCTCTGGACGCTCTCGCTCGAAGTGCAGTTCTATCTGCTCTACCCGCTGCTGTTCGCCGTGCAGCGCCGCCTCGGGCCGAACCGCACGCTCGTCGCGCTGATGGCGCTCGCGGCCGTCTCGTATGCGCTGCTCGACCGCCGCGGCGTGCTGATCTTCACGACTTACTGGTCCTGCTGGTATCTCGGCGCGTGGATCGCCGAACGCGACGTGCGCGGCCAGCGGCTCGCACACGGCTGGCTGCTGATTGCGACGCCGCCGTTGCTGGTGCTGGGCGGCGTCATGTCGACGCGCGAGGCGCGCATTCTCTGGTGCCTGCCCTGGGCGCTCGCGTTCACGCCCTGCTTCGATGCGCTGCTGCACGCCCGCCCGCGCCCCGCGTTCGTCATGCGCGCGCTCGAGAAAGTCGGCGACTTCAGCTACTCGCTCTATATCGTGCACATGCCGGTCTGCATCGCGCTGTTTTCCTGGCTGCTGCATTCGACGCGTCAAGTCAGCATCCTCTGGGCCTTCGTCTGTTTCTTCATCGCGCTCGCCAGCGCTTACGTGTTCCATCTGCTGGTCGAGCGCCCCGCCATTGCGGTGCTGCGCCGCGCGTCGGCGCGACGCCGCCTTGCCGCGAGCCAGGCGGGCGCCGCCTGAGCGCCAGCGCACGTTCGTGCGCAACGGCACGCGGTGTTGCGCGCAGGACTCGCCGCGCCTCCGTGTGTGCGACGCCGTACGGACAGTCGCGCCTCAGAAAATTAAATTTGACTTACAGAATATTTCTCGCCCCCAGATGGCCGCTGAACACGCGGCCAGGCGAGAACAAGTCGAGCGGTAACGGGGTTTTTCTTCAGGTCGTGAACTCACCGCGGTGCAACGGGGCATCGCGCAAACGGTGACGAATCGACGATCCAATGATTTCCGATGGCCGATCAAAAGTTATTGGGAGACCGGCAAATGTCACATCGCGATGATTTGTCCGCTGCATCGCCACGCGGCTCAGAGACGGGACCGGGCGTCGTTGCACGTTTCGAAACGATACGCGCGCAATTCGGCGATCGCCTTGCCGCCGTCGACGCAACGGGCGACGAGCGCTATGCCGATCTCGGCGACCGTTCGGCGCGGCTAGCAACCGTTTTGCGCGAACGCGGGCTCGCCGCGGGCGAACGCTGCGCGATCATGGTGCCGCGCAGCCGCGACACGCTCGCGCTGATCCTCGCGATCCTGCGCGTGGGCGCGGTCTATGTGCCGCTCGATCCGGCCTATCCGCGCGCGCAGCTCGATTTCATCGTCGCCGATTGCGCGCCCAAACTCGTGATCGCCGATGCGAGCACGCTCGCGAACGCCGGCGATTCGCACGGCGCATACGGCGCGCCCGTCGATCTCGCCGAACTCATCGCCGCCGCGCAACACGCCGCGCCCGCCGCGCCGCACGCGAGCGATCGCGACGACGCGGCCTACATCATGTACACGTCGGGTTCGACCGGCAAGCCGAAGGGCGTGATCGTTCCGCATCGCGCGATCCTGCGTCTCGTGCACGGCCAGACCTTCACCGCGCTCACGCCGGACACGCGCTTGCTCAATCTCGCGCCGCTTGCGTTCGACGCAAGCACGCTGGAAATCTGGGGCCCGCTGCTCAACGGCGGATGCGCCGCGATCATCAACGAAGTCCAGCCTTCGCTCGACGCCATCGCCGCCGAAATCGCGCGGCTCGGCGCGACGAGCGCGTGGTTCACGGCGGGTCTCTTCAACGCGCTCGCCGACTATCGGCTCGAAGCGTTCGCGCCGCTCCACGACGTGCTCACGGGCGGCGACGTGCTGTCGCCGCTGCACGTGCGCAAAGTGATGGACGCGCACGCCGCAGTGCAAGTCGTCAACGGTTATGGTCCGACCGAAAACACCACGTTTTCGTGCTGCTTTCGCATTCCGCGCGACGAAGCGCTCGCACATGGCGACGCGATTCCGATCGGCTACGCGATTGCCGGCACGCAGGCGTATATCGTCGATGACAAACTCGCGCCGGTCGCCGATGGCGAGGTGGGCGAACTCGTGGTGGGCGGCGACGGCGTGGCGCTCGGCTATCTGAATCGTCCGGAATTGACGGCCGAAAAATTCGTCGACGATGTCTTCACGCAAGGCGCGAAGCTCTATCGCACCGGCGACCTCGTGCGCCGCCGCGCGGACGGCGCGATCGACTTCCTCGGCCGCAACGACCGGCAGATCAAGATCGCGGGCAAGCGCATCGAACTCGATGAAATCGAACATGCGCTGCGCGTCGCGCCGGGCGTCGCCGATGCGGCAGTCGCTGCATTCGAAGGCCGCAACGGCAAAGCGATCGCGGGCTTCGTGAAGGCCGACGCGGCTTCGGCTGCCGCCTTCGTCGACGCGCTGCGCACGCATCTGAAAGCGGCGCTGCCCGATTACATGGTGCCGACCGAACTGCGCGTGCTGCCCGACTTCCCGCTCACGCCGAACGGCAAGATCAATCGCAAGGCGTTGCTCGCGGAACTCGATATCGCCGCCGCGCCTTCGGCAAGCACGCAAACTCAGACGCAATCGCAATCGCAAGAGCACGACCTCGCCGACCCGCTCGCCGCCGTGTTCGAAGGTCTGCTCGGCAAGCCCGTCGACCGTCGCGCGAACTTCTTCGACCTCGGTCTGCGCTCGCTCGATCTGATGCGCGCGCACGCGATCATCGCGCGCGACGTCACGCAAGGTCTTGCGCTCGTCGATCTGTTCCGCCATCCGAACGTCGACGCTTTGGCCGCGCATCTGCGCGCCACGCTCGGCGCGCCGCAAGGCGGCAAGCTCGAAGCGCGCCGCACGCAGACGAGCGGCGCCATCGCCGTGATCGGCATGGCCGGACGCTTTCCGGGCGCGCGCAACGTCGCGCAACTGTGGGCGAATCTGCTCGCGGGCCGCGACTGCGTCACGCATTTCGATGTGTCGGAACTCGAAGACAGTTTCGACGACGCCATGCGCCGCGATCCGAGCTACGTGAAGGCGCGCCCGATCCTGCCCGACGTCGATCGTTTCGACGCGGGCTTCTTCGGCATGCTCGCGCGCGAAGCCGCGCTGACCGATCCGCAGCAGCGCCTGTTCCTCGAAATCGCGTGGGAAGCGTTCGAGGACGCGGGCTACGATCCCGCCGCCGTCGCGGGCGCGGTCGGCGTGTTCGCAGGCACGTCGATGAACACGTACTTCCTCAAGCACGTGCTCTCCGACCGCGCCGTGATCGACGAATTCACGAGCCAGTTCCAGATCGGCGAGTATCAGAAGCTGGTCGGCGCAGGCGATTTCGTCGCCACGCGCACGGCGTACAAGCTCGGTCTCAAAGGCCCGGCGATTTCGGTGCAGACGGCCTGCTCGACCTCGCTCACCGCGATCGGCCTCGCCGTCGAAAATCTGCGCGCGGGACGCTGCGACATGGCGCTGGCCGGCGGCGTGTCGATCACCTTCCCGCAGAAGCGCGGCTACTTCTACCAGGAAGGCGGCATGGGCGCGGCCGACGGCGTGTGCCGTCCGTTCGACGCGCACGCGCAAGGCACGGTGTTCGGCAGCGGCGCGGGCGTGGTGCTACTCAAGCGCCTCGAAGACGCGCTCGCCGACAACGATCCGATCAGCGCCGTGATTCGCGGCGTCGGCATGAACAACGACGGCTCGGACAAGGTCGGCTTCACCGCGCCGAGCGTCGACGCGCAGGCGCGCGCCATCGCCATCGCGCACGCCGAAGCGGGCATCGATCCGGCGACCATCGGCTATGTGGAAGCGCACGGCACGGCCACGCCGCTCGGCGATCCGATCGAATTCGCGGGGCTCGTGCAGGCGTTCCGTCTGGGCGGCGTGGAAGGCGGCCAGTTCTGCGCGCTCGGGTCCGCGAAGGCGAACGTCGGCCATCTCGATGCGGCCGCGGGCGTCACCGGTCTGATCGCGGCGTCGCTCGCGCTGCGCGAGCGCACGCTGCCGCCGCTCTCGCATTTCCAGTCGCCGAATCCGGGCATCGATGCGGCGCGCAGCCCGTTCTACTTCAACACGGCCGCGCGCGCATGGACCGAGGGCTCGACGCCGCGCCGTGCGGGCGTGAGTTCGTTCGGCGTGGGCGGCACGAACGTGCACGTCGTGCTCGAAGAAGCGCCGCTGCGCGAACGCGCCGATGCGCACGCCGATACGCACGCCGAACCCGCGCCGCAGATCCTGCCGATTTCGGCACGCAGCGCGGCCGCGCTCGAACGCGCGAAGGCGAATCTCGCCAATTATCTTGCCAACCCGCTCGCGTCCCCTCCGCCACTCGCGCTCGCCGACGTGGCCGCGACGCTGCAAACGGGCCGTCGCGCGTTTTCGCATCGCGCGGTGATCGTCGCCGAAACGCTCGATCAGGCGCAGGCGAAGCTGCAAAAAGGCGCGCTCGAAGCGCAGGCGCCGCAAGCCGCGCCCGCCGTCGTCTTCATGTTCCCCGGTCAGGGCGCGCAGTATCCGGGCATGGGCGCGGCGCTCTATCGCAGCGAGCCGGTGTATCGCGAGTGGATCGACAAGGGTGCGGAAGCGCTCGCGCCGCATCTCGGCCTCGACATCCGCACGATGCTGCTGGGCGACGTGCCCGAAGGCGACGACACACCGCATCCGATCCGCTCGACGATCTACGCGCAGCCCGCGCTGTTCCTCACCGAATACGCGCTGGCGCAGTTGTGGATCTCGCGCGGCGTGCGGCCGACGGCGATGATCGGCCATAGCGTCGGCGAACTGGTCGCGGCCTGCGTGGCCGAAGCGATCGAATTCGAGGACGCGCTGCGGCTGATCGCGCAACGCGGCGCGCTGATGCAGTCGGCCGAACCGGGCGCGATGCTGGTCGTGCGTCTGCCCGAAGCCGAACTGCGCGCCGCGCTGCCCGAAGACGTCGATCTCGCCGCCATCAACGCGCCGACGCTGAGCGTCGTGGCCGGTCCGTTCGCGGCCATCGAAGCGTTCGAGGCCACGCTGAAGGCGCGCGATATCGAACATCGGCGCCTGCATACGTCGCACGCGTTCCACTCGCGCATGATGTCCGGCGTGGTGGAAGAACTGGCCAAGGTCGCGGACCGCCTGACGTTCGCGCCGCCGAAGATTCCGTATGTGTCGTCGGTGACGGGGCAATGGGCGGCGTCCGATCGTCCGGTGTCGGGCCGCTACTGGGCCAGCCATTGCCGCGACGTGGTGCGTTTCGCCGATGCGCTCGCGACCGTTACCGCGCAGGGTAAGCCGCTGCTGCTCGAAATCGGCCCGGGCCGCACGCTTGCGACCTTCGCGACGCAAGGGCTGACGAAGGACCGCTATCAAGCCGCCATCGCCTCGCTGCCCGATTTCGCGCAGCGCGAACGCGAACTGAGCGTGCTTGCCGAAGCGACCGGGCGGCTCTGGCTCAACGGCGCGACGCCGGACTGGCGCGCGCTGCATGGCGCGGATGCGCGCCGTATCGCGCTGCCGACGTATCCGTTCGAACCCGAACGCCACTGGATCGACGCGCCCGCCACGGCCGCCGTTCGACCCGCTGCCGCACAAGAACAAACGCAAATAACGACGCAAGAACAAACGCAACTACAGACGCAACTACAGACGCAAGCGGCGGCGATTGCCACGCCCGCTTCCACTCACGCGATTACCGACCATTCCCAGACCGCCATGGCCCAAACCGCTCAAATCGACCGCAAGCCGCGTCTCGTCGCCGAACTGGCGTCGCTCCTCACCGAAATGTCGGGCGAGGCGCCGGACACGTCCAATCCGGATGTGACCTTCTGGGATCTCGGCTACGACTCGCTGTTCATGGGTCAGGTCTCGCGCCAGTTGCGCCGCCGCTACGACGTGACGATCAGCTTCCGCCAGATCATGAGCGACTACCCGACGCTGCCCGCGCTCGCGCAGTTCCTCGACGGCGCGCTGCCGCCCGATCCGGAACCCGTGGCCGCGCCCGCGCCGGTTGAAACGGCTGCGGTAGTGGCTGCGCCGATCGCTGTCGCGCCGGTCGCTGCATCGACTGTCGCCGCGCCGGTTGCGACTGCTGTCACCGCCGTGACCGCGCTGCCTGTCACGGGCGACGTGCAATCGGTGATCCGCGATCAGATCGCCGCCATGCAGTCGCTGATGACGCGTCAACTCGAAGTGCTGCAAGGCGTGCCGGTCGCCGTCGCTCAGCCCGTTGCGGCGATCGCGGCACCGGCGGCAGTTGCAACACCGGTTGCAGCGCCGGTTGCAGCAGCAGTTGCAGCGCCCGTAGCGGCAGCACCCGCAGCAGCAGCCCACGCCGCCGGTCCCGAAATCAAGTTCGAGGAAAACCGCCCGACGCGCTTCACCGCCTACAAGCCCGGCGCGACGACCTCGGCGCAGATGACCGACGTGCAAAGCGCCTTCATCACCGATCTCGCCACGCGCTACTCGGCCAAAACCGCCACGTCGAAGTCGCGCACGCAGACGTACCGCGCCGTGCTCGCCGACCCGCGCACCGCGAGCGGCTTCCGCGAAGAATGGAAGGAACTCGTCTATCCGATCGTCGCGCAACGCTCGAAGGGCTCGAAGATCTGGGACGTCGACGGCAACGAATACATCGACCTCGTGAACGGCTACGGCCAGACCGCATTCGGCCACACGCCCGACTTCGTCGTGGAGGCCGTCAACGCGCAAATGGCCGAAGGCTTCGCGATCGGACCGCAATCGCCGCTCGCGGGCGAAGTCGCGCAGATGTTCGCCGACATGACCGGCCACGAACGCGTCACGTTCTGCAACACGGGCTCGGAAGCCGTGATGGCCGCGATGCGTCTCGCGCGCACGGTGACGGGCAAGGACAAGGTGGTCTGCTTCGACGGCGACTATCACGGCCAGTTCGACGAAGTGCTCGTCAAGCCGGGCAGCGAAGCCGGCGTGCCGCGCGCGTTCCCGCTCGCCCCCGGCATCCCGAACAGCTCGGTCGGCAACATGGTCGTGCTGCCCTACGCGCGCTCGGAAAGCCTGGAGTGGATCAAGGCCAATATCGACGACATCGCCGCCGTGCTGATCGAGCCGGTGCAGTCGCGCCATCCGAATCTGCGTCCGAAGGAGTTCGTGCAGCAACTGCGCGACGTGACGGCCGCGAACGAATCGGCGCTGATCGTCGACGAAGTGGTGACGGGCTTCCGCGTGCACCCAGCCGGCATGCAAGGCTACTGGGGCATCAAGGGCGACATGGCCACGTACGGCAAGGTCGTCGGCGGCGGTCTGCCGGTGGGCGTGCTCGCGGGCAGCGCGCAATACATGGACGCGCTCGACGGCGGCCAATGGCAATTCGGCGATGCCTCGGTGCCCGAAGTGCCGCCGACGTTCTTCGCAGGCACCTTCGTGCGTCATCCGGTCGTGCTCGCCGCGATGAAGGCCGTGCTGCTGCATCTGCAGGCAGCCGGTCCCGCGCTGCAGGAAACGCTCGGCGCGCGCATGGACGGCCTCGTGCAGCGCATCAACACGCACCTGGAAAAGGTGGGCATCGCCACGCGCGCGGAGACCTTCTCGAGCTGGTTCTACATCAGCTTCGCGGGCGAAGATCGCCTCGGCAGCCTGTTCTACGCGTATATGCGCTTCCTCGGCGTGCACATCATGGAAGGCTTCCCGTGCTTCCTGACCACAAGCCATTCCGACGAAGACATCCGCAAGATCGGCGACGCCTTCGTCGAAGCGATCGCCGCGCTGCAAGCCGCGGGCATTCTCGGCGGCACGGCGCAGCCAGCATCGATTCCGGCAGCCGCAACCGCAGCGCCCGCGCCGACGCAAGCGCCGCTGACCGAACCGCAGAAGGAAATCTGGATGTCGGCGCAGCAAAGCCATGAAGCTTCGCTCGCGTTCAATGAATCGTTCACGCTGGAATTGTCGGGCGATCTGAACGAAGCCGCCTTCGAGCGTGCGTTCGCGGCGACGGTCGCGCGACACGATGCGCTGCGCGCGCACTTCTCGCGCGTCGGCGACACGATGTTCGCCGATGCCGACGCCCGCGTGCCGCTCGAACAGATCGACCTCTCGACGCAAGCCGACGCGCACGCGCAACTCGCCGCGCTCGTCGACGCCGAAGCGCGCGAAGTCTTCGACCTCACGCGTGCGCCGCTGGCCCGCGCCGCGCTCGTGCGTCTCGAAGCAAACAAGTGGGCCTTCGTGTTCACGGCGCATCACATCATCTGCGACGGCTGGTCGATCAACATCATCCTGCGCGATCTGCAGGCGCTCTATGCCGCCGAAGTCTCGGGCACGGCCGCCGAGCTCGATGACGTGCAGAGCTTCCTCGCTTTCGCGAAGGCGCAGGACGAAGCCGGCGTCGATCAGGAAACGCGCGACTTCTGGATGAATCTGCATCGCGAAGGCGCGCCCCAACTCGACTTGCCCGGCGACCGCGCGCGTCCCGAAGTGAAGAGCTTCAATGGCGCATCGACCACGCGTCTGTTGAGCGCCGATCTGCTCAAGCAGGTCAAGACCACCGCGTCGAAACAAGGCTGCTCGCTGTTCGCCGCGCTGTTCGGCGCAGCGCAAGTGCTGTTCGGCCGCCTCGCGGGCCGCGACGACGTGGTGATCGCCGCGCCGATGGCGGGCCAGTCGCAAGCGGGCGAAGCGCTGCTCGCGGGCCACTGCGTGAACTTCCTGCCGCTGCGCGTGAAGTTCGACGGCGCGCAGTCGTTCGCCACGCACATGAAGGCCGTGCGCGATCATCTCTACGATGCGGGCGATCGCCAGAACTACACCTACGGCGCGCTGGTCCGCGACCTCGGCATCAAGCGCGACTTCAGCCGCCTGCCGCTGACCGATCTGCAATTCAATCTGGAGAAGGTCGATTCGCAGCTCGACATGGCGGGCGTGAGCACGCGCTTCGCGCCGAACGCGAAGGCGTATAGCAACTTCGATCTGTTCCTGAACGTGATCGAATCGGCGCAAGGCCTGCGTCTCGATTGCGACTTCAACACCGACGTCTACGACGAATCGACGATCCAGCGCTGGCTCGGTTACTACGAAACGCTGCTGGGCGCGATCGCCCGCGACGCCGACACGTCCATCGCCACGCTGCCGCTGCTCGGCGACGCCGAGATCCGCCATCTGCGCGACGAACTGAACGCCTCGCAGCGCGCCTACGATCTCACGCAGACGACGCCCGCGCTGATCGCCGCGCAGGCGAAGAAGACGCCCGATGCCGTCGCCGTCGCCGACGAATTCGCGAGCTTGAGCTACAGCGAACTCGACGCGCGCGCCAATCAGATCGCACGCCGTCTCGTAGCGGCAGGCATCGCCCAGCACGGCCGCGTCGCGATCGCGATGGAACGCACGGCGATGACGGTCGCCGCGATGATCGGCGTGTGGCGCACGGGCTGCGCCTACGTGCCGCTCGACATGACGATGCCGGCTGCGCGCCTGCGTCAGATTCTCGACGGCGCGGGCATTGCCGCCGTGCTCAGCGACGCGGGCAGCCGCGCCGTGCTGGAACCGGGCGATCATCGCGTGCTCGAACTGGAAACGCTGCTCGCGCAGCATCAGGACGCAAGCGTCGCGCTGCCCCGCGTGCAGGACGCCGATGCGGCCTACGTGATCTTCACCTCGGGTTCGACGGGCCAGCCGAAGGGCGTGGAAATTCCCCATCGCGCGCTGAGCAACTTCCTGCTTTCGATGGCGCAGGAGCCGGGCTTCACCGCGCAGGACCGCATCGTCGCCGTGACCACGTTCTCGTTCGATATTTCGGGCCTCGAACTGTTCCTGCCGCTCGTGACCGGCGGCCAGGTGTTCGTCGCGGGCCACGCGGAAGTGCGCACGGGTTACGAGCTGGTGTCGCGACTGAAGGCGCAGGCGTCCACGGTATTGCAAGCCACGCCGTCGCTGTGGCGCATGCTGCTCGAAGCCGGTTTCAAGGCGCCGCAAGGCTTCAAGATTCTCTGCGGCGGCGAACCGCTGCCGCGTGATCTCGCCGATGCGCTGCTCGCCACCGGCGCCGAAGTCTGGAACCTCTACGGCCCGACCGAAACGACGATCTGGTCCGCCGCCGCGCGCGTGCAGCCGACCGGCGCCGTCGTGCTCGGCGCGCCGCTCGCGAACACGCAACTGCATGTGCTGACCGACGATCTGCGTCTCGCGCCGGAAGGCGTGACCGGCGAACTGTGGATCGGCGGCGAAGGACTCGCGACGGGCTACTTCAACCGCCCCGACCTCACCGACGCCGCGTTCCGCACCATCGCCGTCGAAGGCGCGGCGCCCGCGCGTCTCTATCGCACCGGCGACCTCGCGAAGCGTCTGGCCGATGGCGCGCTCCAGCATCTGGGCCGCCGCGATCAGCAGATCAAGCTGCGCGGCTTCCGCATCGAGATCGAGGATATCGAGGCCGCGCTGCGTAAAGCGCCGGGCGTCGCGGCGGCGGCGGTCGCGCTGCATACGGTCAACGATCATCCGCGCCTCGTCGGTTATGTCGTCGAAACGCAGCAAGGCAAGGCCGATCTCGGCGAGATCGCCGCGTACGTGGCGATGGAACTGCCGACCTACATGGTCCCGACGCTGTGGATGGTGCTCGACGCGCTGCCGCAAACGCAGAACGGCAAGCTCGACCGCAAGGCGCTGCCGGTGCCGAGCGCCGACATGGTGGCCGCGCCCGCGCGTCAGGCTCAGGCCGCGCATGCAACGCTCAAGGCCGTGCCGCAGACGGCCGCGCCGGTCGAAGCGGAAAGCCCCGCAAGCGAGCCCGCGGCGCTGACGCCCACGCAAGCCACGCTCGTCTCGATCTGGTCGGACGTGCTCGGCGTGCAGCAGATCGGCATCGATCAGCCGTTCTTCAGCCTCGGCGCGGACAGCCTGCAACTGTTCCGCATCGTCGCCCGCATGAACGAGCGCGGTCTCGGCGTCGATGCGCGTCAACTGATGAAGAACGTCTCGATCGCGCAACTCGCGGCGAGTCTCGATGGCGCGCAAGTCGAAGCCGTGGCCGAAGTAGCCGCGGTCGCGCGACCCTCGATCCTCAACTTCAAGCGTCGCAACGCAGGAGGCATGTGAGCGATGAACGGGATAGCGTTGAAGATCGCGCCGACGGAAGCAGCGGATAGCGTGGCAGCGTTGGATAGCGGCTACGCGCTGTTCCCGGCGACCGCCTGCCAGACGCGGTTCTGGCATGAGCAGAAGGCCGCGCCGCACGCGTCGGCGCTGAACATCGCGTTCCGGCTGCAACTGTCGGGGCCGCTGAATGCCGCGAGTCTCGAACAGGTGCTCGCCGATCTGGTCGCGCGCCACGAAATCCTGCGCACCGGTTTTCTGATGACGGGCGCGGGGTTGCGTCAGCAGGTGTGGAGCGACGCGCCCTTCCGTCTCGACGTGATCGATCTGAGCGGTCTCGACGATCAGGCCGCGCTGGCCGAAGCGCAACGCGTGGGCGGCGAGCAGGCGCGCACGCCGTTCGATCTCGCCTCGCGCTCGTACTTCCGCGCCGTGTGGCTGCCGCGTTCGTCGACGCAAGGCGAGCTGCAACTGACCTTCCATTCGCTCGTGATGGACGGCTGGTCGTTTGCGATTGTCGTGCGCGAACTCGTCGAAGGCCTCGCCGCGCTGCATGCGGGCAAGGACGCCGCGTACGCCGACGTCGATCTGCATCACGGCGACTACGCGCTGTGGAAAGAGGAGTTTCTCGCCAGCGGCGCGCTCGATCGTGCGCGCGCGCACTGGCGCAACGAGCTGCGCGATTTCAGCCGCTTCGACGTGCCGGGCGACCGCGCGCGTGGGCAGGAGCGCCGCTTCCAGGGAGCAATTCGCTCGATCCTGCTGCCGCTCGAACTGAGCGAGCATTTGATCGCGGCGGCGAAGGCGCAAGGCGTGACGCTGTTCAGCGTGGCGGCGGCGAGTCTCGCCGTGGCGTTGCAGAAGGCCACGGGTAGCTCGAACACGGCGCGCGTCGCCATCGGCACGCAAATGTCGGTGCGCGACCAGCAGGAACTCGAAGGCGTGATCGGACCGCTGATCAACACGGTGATCCTGCGCCTCGACGTCGCGCCGGACAGCTCGCTCGCTTCGGTGATCGCGCAATGCGGCGCGAAGCTCAGCGACGCCATCGAACATCTGCACGTGCCGTTCGAGGAGATGCGCGAGATGGCCGGCGAAGCGGCAAGCACGGATCGGCCGCCGCTGTGTTCGGTGAACTTCGCGTTGCAGCAGAGCTTCGTCGGCATGGGCGACGAAGTGCGCCGCGACGCGTTCGCCGCGACCACCTCGCCATCGTTCAACGCGGGCGCGCTCTACGACCTCAACTTCTTCATGGTGCGCCGTCCGGAAGGCTGGCGCATTTCGTGCGAAGGCGATCTCGATCTTTACGACGTGGCCACCATCGACGCACATCTCGCGACGTGGCGCGATGTGCTGCAGAAAGTGGAGATCACGGCGCCGGTGGCGGCGCAGAAAGCCGCACCCGTTCATTCTCAAGTTCAGGCACAAACGCAGACGCAAATCGCAGCGGGCGTCGGCAACAGCGCCTTCATCAGCCAGGCCGAGATGGATGCGAAGGTGCAAAGCGTCGTGCGCTTCAACGAGGACGGCACGCAGACGCCCATCATCGTGCTCAACAACGTCGCCGTGTTCTACGAACTCGCGCAGCAGGTGGGCGCGCAACGCGCCATCGTCGACATGCCGATGGTGCCGAAGACGCCGCAGCACTTCCCGCCGCGCGCCTTCGAGGACATCGCCGCCGACGCCGTGCGCCTCATCAAGCGCATTCAGCCCGAAGGCCCGTACATCCTGATGGGTTATTGCGTGCTGGGCGCGATGGCGCTCGAAGCCGCTCATCAGATGCGGCGCGAAGGCGACACGGTGGAACTCGTGATCCTCAACGACTCGTGGCGGCCCGGCTATCGCGAATCGATGCCGTGGTACGACAAGATCCTGCGCAAGATTCAGGTCCGCAGCGACGACATTCCGCGCGACTTCCGCGCGACGAGGCGCGGCGAAATGTCGATGATCCATTTCCTCCAGCAATTCCGCACGGTACGCTGGTTCCGCCTGATCCAGATCGGCCTCAAGCTCGGCCTGCTGAAGCAGGATCCCGGCGGCAACGTGGTCGACGAAAACCTCTGGTATGGCCGCAATATCGGCTATCTGCGCGAGCAACAGGCGCGCTACCGTCCCGCGCCTTACGACGGCAACGTGCAGATCTTCCGCAGTGCGCAGGTGCTCAAGGGACGTCTGTTCGCGAACGACATGGGCTGGGGCGACGTGGTGACGGGCAAGCTGGTCGTGACCGAAGTGCCTGGCATGCACAACCAGATGTTCCGCGCAGCGGGCTCGGCGGTGATGGGCGAACAATTGCGCACCCGCCTGGCGGGCATCGAGACGCAAGGTGTTCGCAGCGATGTCAGCAGCAGCGCGGCGAACAGCGCGGACGACCGCGACGCGCCCGCTCCCTTCACGCGCCCGGCGCACGCCTGACGACACGCAAGGATCGCTTCATGTCGCCTTCGCGCAGAGTGCTGGTGGTGGCGTTTTGCAGCGCGCTGACGCTCGTCGCCCTGTGCGTGAAGCTGGCCGCGCCCGGCCTGTTTCGCCGCGCGCCCGTGGCGATGGCCGCGACGGCGGCGGCGGCGGAACGGCCGGACGCGAAGATCCGTTTCGCCGTGCTCGGCGACTCGGACAGCCAGTCCTATCACGACACGCTGATGCTCGGCGGCCCCGACATGCGCGGCGGCGCGTGGCGCGCCACCACCTGGCAGTGGACCGAAGTGCTGGCGCGCCTGCGCGGCGATCAGGTCGATCTCGGCGCATGGGGCGCTTGGGGCAGCGGCAAGGTGCGCGCCTACGTGAACGAAGCGTTCGGCGCGTCGGCCCGCACGCCGCGCAAGGACGACTATCGCTACGACTTCGCCGTGAGCGGCGCGAATTGCAGCCAGTTGCTCGGGCATTCGCAGCGCCAGGCCATTCGCCTCGTCGAGTTGATGGACGGCGAATCCGAAGCCTGGCGCGGCGGCGTCGTGCTGATCCGCATCGGCATCAACGACCTCGGCGATCACGCGGTGCTCGACGCGCTGTCGCACGATCGCAACGCGCCGGAGCCGAACGCGCGCATCGACGCCTGCCTCGCCGAGATCGGCAAGACGGTGGCGCTGATCCGCTCGCATCATCCGGATACGCATGTCGTGCTCGTCGGCGTGCTCAGCAATGCGGACTGGTCGATCGAGTTCGACAGCTGGCAGTCCGGCGCGGCGATCGCCAATATCGATGCGGGCCTCGATCGCTACGACAACGGCTTGCGCAAGCTCGCGGCCGCAGATCGACAGCATGTGGTTTTTCTCGACGATCGCGCGTGGTTCCGCGGTCTATGGGGCGCGCGCGACGCGCAGGGCCGCCCGCGCTACAAGACGCTGCGGCTTCCGCCGGGTTGGGCCGTGACCAATACGTCGGGCGACGATCCGCACAATGCGGTGCTCTCGGACGGGCACGCGGGCGTGGTCTGGAATACGCTCTGGACGCAGCATCTGATCGCCGCGCTGAACACCGCGTTCGGGCTGCATATCGAACCGATCACGGACGCGCAGGTGTTGAGCTTCTTGCAGCCGAGCTTTGCCGCGAATTCTGCGGCTTCGACGCATGCGGCGGTGGCTCCCCTCACCTCCGTCGCAGCGCCTTGAATCACTCGAAGCGTTAGCCCGCTCTCAGCCCATCCGCTCGATCAATTCCCGCCAGCAGGCAAGAATCGGTTCGCGCGCGAAGATCTGCAAATGGCGGCGAGCCTGGTCGATTCTGCGCTGACGCTCGTCGGCGGGCATGGCGGCGAGCGCCTGCATGCCCATCGCGATCGATTCGAGTTCGAGCGGATCGGCGTCGAGCATCGCGTCGCCGCCCACTTCAGTCAGAATGCTGGAGCGCGACACGAGGCACGGCAAGTCGTGCTCGATCGCCTCGATCACCGGCATGCCGAAACCTTCGAGCAAGCTCATCAGCACGAAGCCGGATGCGTTGCGGTACAGCCAGCGCAATTGCTCGTCCGTCGTATAACCGGGCAGCACGACGCCTGGCGTCTGCCGCGCGAGATTAATGGCCGTGTCGGCGCCCGGCTCGCGGCCACCCACCACGACATACTGCCAGCCTTGCTGCGCGAGTCTGCTCGCCGCGAACGCCTCGATGCAGCGCGCCTGATTCTTGCGATCGCCCACGCTGCCGACCGTCAACAGAAAACGCGCGCCCACACCGTCGACAGCCTTCGCTTCGCCGTCCTTCACGCCGAGCCGCGTGGGAATGTAAATCACCTTCGACGACGCAAAATCACAGCCATACAGCCGGTGAAATTCCTGCTGCGAAGTCTTGCTGACAAACACCATATGCGGTTTCACGCGGCGAATCTGGTCGTACGCACGCAGATACAGATCGTCGACGCCTGGCGCGAAATACTGCGGATGCGTGATCGGCCCGACATCGTGACACAGCACGATATCGCGCGGCTCCAGCCGATGGCGCACCACGCTCAACGGATCGAGATGCAAGGTCGGACGCGGATCGCGTATCACCGGCAACACCGCGGCGAACGGCGAGCGATACACGCGCGCGAGCGTTTCCTTGTGCGTCAGACGGCCCACGACGCGGCGCATCAGATCGCTGTGCGGAAACTCGTGCCACCGTCCGTAACGCACGCGCGAGACCTGCCCGCCCAGCGTCGAAATAATATCCTTGCCGAGAAATAGCTTGCCGGTGCGGTCGTTCAGCGCCAGCGAAAAATCGACATCGATCGACATTGCTTGCTCCACTATGCGTTGCATCAGCGCGTCGCGCCGGTCACGGTTCGCAGCGATTCGACCAGACTGCGGGCCGCCGACTGCCAGGTGAAGCGCGCCGCCTGGCCGTATCCGCTCGCGATCAGCGATTGCCGCGCGGACACGTCGTCGAGCGCCGTGAGAATCTGCGCGCGCCACGCGCTCGCGTCGAACGGATCGGCGTATAAAGCCGCGTCATCGCACACTTCCGGCAGCGCGCCAAGCGGCGCGGCGATCACCGGGCAGCCGAGCGCCATTGCCTCCAGCGGCGGCAAGCCGAAGCCTTCGGTCAGCGAAGGAAACGCGAGCGCCCCCGCGCGCTGCATCAGACCGACGAGTTGCGCATCGCTCACGCGGCCCGCGAATCGCGCGTTCGGCGGCACGACATGGCCGAGCGATTCGAAATCCGCGCGCGTCGCGCCGCCGAACAAAACCAGTTCGATGTCGCGCAATGCCGGATCGGCAAATGCTTTTAACAACACGCCGATATTCTTGTGACGCTGCGTATTCGCGAGCGCCAGCACGTAACGCTCGGGCGTGAGTTTCAACGCAGCCAACAGTGTTTCGTCGGGACGCACCTGAAAAACATGATCGCAGCCGTTATGCACCACGACGATCTTGTCCGCGCTCGCAATGCCGTAACGCACCAGTTCCCGTTTCGAGAACTCGGAAACAGTGAAGATGATCTTGTGCCGCTTGCCAATAAAGAAATATTGAAACTTGTACCAGAGGCGGAAAGGCAGCGAATAGGAATCGGGCGACGAATAAACCTGCGCGTCGTGAATCATCGTTGCCGAATCACGGTGCAGCAGCGGCCCGAGATTGCAGAGGTTGAGAATGAAATCGCGGCGCCGCGCAAACGGAAAATAGCACTGCTCCCATGCAATGCGATGCATGCGGCGCGCCCAGCGGCTCTCGCGAATGCACGCGATATTGCGGTAACGCGGCACGTTCACGCGATCTCTCACCACCAGCGCGTAATCGACGTCGCCGCCTGCGTGCGCGGCAATCAACGCGTCGGTGGCCGCCACGAGCTGTTCGGCCACCCGATGCACGCCCGTCGGCGCCGCGCCGAAGAATTTGCCGTTGAACGCAATCGTCCTCATAGTTTTTCCGCGCGCTCGGGCGTCAGTCGGCCGCGCACGAAATCGCAGACGCCGATCCAGTTGCCGCGCAAGCGCCCGCGCCGGTCGACCCACGGTTCCGGCACGAAGCTGCGCACGACATTGCTCGATACATTGCGCAGCACATGACGCAGCGCGTCGCGCAGCGGCATGGTTTTCTTCTGCACCAGATACAGCGGATTGATCACCTGCGAATAGCCGAACTTGCGCCCGGATACGCGTCCGCGCTTGACGCCCATATGCACGCCCACCGCCGTATTGATGCGCACGACGCGGCCGCCGCGATTCCAGATCTGGCCGCCGAAATCGCGATCCTCCTGCCAGCCGTACAGCACGAGACGTTCGTCGAAACGCAGCCCCGCAATGCTGCTGCACCGGAACGCCATGTTGCAGCCGTACGGACCGCCGGTCGGCGCGATGTGCATGTCGCCCGGCAGGTCGTTCGTGTTCGCGACGATCGCGCGCGCTTCCTCGTATGAGTAGCCGGGGCCGTGAATGCCGTCAGCGAGCACGGTGCCCGTCACGCAGGCAATCGAGGCGTCGGTTTCGAGCGCCTTCAATGCCTCGGCGATCCAGCGGCCATGCATGAGGAAATCGTCGTCGAGAATAATGACGACGTCGAAATCGGACGGCACATGATCGAGCGCGCGATTGCGCTGCACCGAACTGCCGGGCCGCCCCTGGATCACGAGCAGGCCGGGCCGCGAGCGCAGGTCGCCGACGTCCGCATCCGACACGCAGGACACGATGATCAGATCGGGTTTGACCGTTTGCAGGTCCACAAAGGCGACGACCTGCTGAAGAATTTCCGCACGCCCCAGCGTCGGGAAGATCACGCAGACTTTCGGCTTCTTGTCGAAAGGAGACGGATTCATTGTTTTACCTGTTGCGAAGTTATTCGCGCCAGCGCGCCAGTCGCGCATTCAAGGACACTGCATTGCCATTGCCGATAAAACCGCGCAGCAAGCCCGCGCGCGAGACGCCGAAGATCAGCATCGCGAGCAAGGCGGTTTCGCCGATCAAGCGTGCTTCGGCCATGCCTTCCGCGCCGCGATAGCTGGCCAGCGGAATCGCCACCAGCAGATTCACCAGCGCGCTCGCGAAGCCCGTCCACAGCAACAGTCGTTCGAGCTTGCGCGGCAAGATGAAATACAGACCCAGCACGCGCGTGCACACGCTGATCGGCAACACGAACACCATCAGGTTGAGAATCGGCACGGCGGGGCGGAATTCCTGACCGAATGCGAGCGGCACGAGCCAGTCCGAGAGGGCTTCGGTGAGAATCACGCCCGCGATCGCGCCCACGAGAAACACGGCAAAAATGCGCCGCGCGAACCAGTTGGCTTTCGCTTCGTCGTGCGCGACCAGATACATGACTTTCGGCGCGAGCACCTGGGCGGCGGGCGCCATCACGCCTAAAGCGGCGGCGATCAGGCGCTCGGAGATCCCGAACGCGCCGACTTCGGCGGGCGAGGCCATCAGCGACAAAATGTACGACGACGCGGCAAGCATCAGAATCGCCGTGCCGTTGTAGAGAAAGATCGTGGTGGAACGCTTGATCAGCGCGAACGCGGCACGCAGCGGCACGAGCCAGCCCGTCGACTCCTTGCGGACCAGCCAGTAGGACACGCCGGTTTGCAGCAGCCCGGAAGCGAAGGTCAACGGAAAAACAAGGCCGACGTCCGAAGGCTTGTGAATGAACACGAACAGCATCATGAGCGACAGCGCGAGCCCCATGACTTCGATCGCCATGTTCGTACGCACGCGGCCCGTGCTGGAGAAATACCAGCCGAGATTGAACGCGGCGAGAATACCGCCCGCGACGATGAAGAACGGCGCGTACGGCACGCTCGAAATCACATCAGAACGAAATGCCGCGATCAGGCCGATCACTACCGCCGGTGCCGCGATCACGAGGCGCGCCGTGAAGTGCTCGCGAAAGACCACGTCGTGATGGCCCGCCTGATCGGTTTGCACGAGTTCGCGTCCGCCGACCGTCGACAAGCCGAAGTTCACGAACAACCACAGCGAATTCGACAACGACGTGCCGGCCAGCACCACGCCGTAGCCGCCCGCGCCCAGCACGCGTCCGTAATAAGGAATCAGGACGAGCGGATAAAGGTAGCGAAACGCGTACGACAGGTAGACGGCGAACAGATCGAGTTTCGACAGCGAGGTGTCGAGCTTTTTCATGATCCCCCCTGCGAAACCCAGCGCGCACGCGCCATCGTGCGACGCGATACGCGCGGCGACAGGGCTCCGGCCGCCGCCGCGAAGATGTAGAACGGCGCGCCCAGTTCGAACACCCCGGCGGAAGCGGAGGCCACGATGAGCGTCGCAATCATGCCGTGACGAGCCGCGTAGCAGATGGCGCGCTCGCTGAAGCCGTACGCGCTGGGGATCGGCGTGAGCAGCGACGTACCGAGAAACATGCCGTAGCACACCACGCCCACCACGCCGAGATTCGCCAGCACGACGATCAGGAAGCTCGACGTGCGAATGCTGCCGAGCCCGACGCCGATGCCATAGGTATCAAGAAAGTTGGTGACGCCCTGCGCGTTCCAGCCCATCCGCTCGACGCCCGACGAACTGCCGGCCTTGCTGAACACGGCCGTGTTGAAGAAGTCGGTGATCGCATTGGCCACGCTCGGCAGGAACAGAATCACGTAAAGCACGACCAGCAGCCCCGCGCAGGCGCCGACCACCCAGAGCCGCTGCTTGCGCGCGATCGCCGAACGCGAGATCACGCCGGGGCGGCTGAACACGAGCACGCCCGCGTAAGCGCCGAGCCCGACATAGGCCGTGCCCGACGTCGACAGCAGCAGCAAAATGCCCGTGGCCAGCGCGAGCGAGCCCGCGATTTTGGTGCGATAGCCCACGAGCCAGAGATTCAGGCAGAAGATGAACAGCGGCAGCGTAAAACCCGAGAACGCCGAGGTCTCGCTGAAGGTGCCGCTGATGCGCACGAGGCCGCCCATTTCCTCGCCGGTCAGGTCGGCGAATTGAGCGGTCTTGATCGCGGACATCGCATCGATACCGGCCGCGTGAAAGACGATATCGAGGCAACCGGCAACCACGTCGAGCGCTGCCAGCACGAAGATCGCATTCGCGAGCGTTCGATAGACGCCGCGATATTTGAGGAACGCGTAGGTCGCGCAATAGACGATCACATCGCTGACGCAATAGACCGACTGGGACAGATTGCCGGACACCGGCCCGAGCGGTTTGAGCAGCACTTCCTGGCTGCTGCGGTCGACCGGATACACGAGCGTCGAGCCGAGCAGCAGGCGCGGCAACAGGATCGCGCCCACGACGCCCCATACGCAGGTGCACAGCAGCCAGAAGCCGGGCTTGTCGAGCGAGACCGCATCGGCGAGCGTCTTGCCGCCGGCGAGATTGAACGCCCGGATCGCGAAAAAAGCCAGAAAGAGTTGCGCAGGCAAGATCCCGATGCTGCCGAGGCCCACCGCCTGTGTGCTGCCAAACAGCGCAAACACCATCATCGCGTAGATGGCGCAGCGATGCGAGGTGTACAACGCCACCAGTCCGGTGACGAACACGATCAACCCGTATATCGACACGTCCCTGCCCCCAAGATTCGTTCGCCCGCCGATCACGCGCGCGCGATGTCGCTCATGTCGTCAGGCCTGCTTATGGCAGCGGCTCAAGGCACATTCGAAGCACATTCGAAGCGCGCTCGAACAACCGTCATGCCGACTGCCACCGCCGCACCACTTGTGGCGCATCGGTGAAGCCCTTGCCGGCGTCCATCGCGCGCTCAACCACGCTGAGAAACTCCTGTTTGAAGCGCTCTTCCGTGAAGCGCATCGCATTGCGCCTGCATACCTCGGGCTTGAGCGCGGGCTGACGCTCGAAGCGTTCCACTGCTTCGACGATGGCCTCCACGCTCTGCTCCGCGAAGAAGAGGCCGGTGCCACGTTCCGGGTCCGGCGAATCGATCACGATCTCGCGCGAGCCGCCGCGTCCGAATGCGATCACCGGCGTGCCGCACGCCTGGGCTTCGACCACCGAAATGCCGAAGTCTTCTTCCGCTGCCACGACGAATGCGCGCGCGCGTTGCATGTGATCGACGAGCACCGAGTCGGGCTGATAACCGAGCAAGGTCACGTTCGGCGCGGCGCAGGCTTTCACGCGCTCGAAATCCGCGCCGTCGCCGATCACGACGAGACGTTTGGACGGCATCGCCGCGAAAGCCTCGACAATCAGCGGAATGCGCTTGTACGGCACCATGCGCGAGGCGATCAGATAGAAGTCCTCGTGCCGATCGCTCAATTCGAAACGCTGCACGTCGACGGGCGGATACACCACGGTCGCTTCGCTGCCGTAGGCCTTGCGAATACGCCGCCCCACGAAGGCGGAATTGGCGACGAAGGTATCGACGCCGTGCGCCGTGCGCTGATCCCAGATGCGCATGTAATGCAGCAGCATGCGCACGATCCAGCTTTTCACGCCGCGCTGCAAACCCGCTTCGGAAAGATATTGATGCTGCAGATCCCACGCATAGCGAATCGGCGAATGCACGTAGCTCACGTGCACCTGATTCGGTCCCGTCAAGATCCCCTTGGCCACGGCGTGGCTCGACGAAATCACGAGATCGTACGAAGAGAGATCGAACTGCTCGATCGCGAGCGGCATCAGCGGCAAATAGCTGCGAAACGACGAACGCGCGCGCGGCAGATGCTGAATGAACGACGTTTTCGCATGACGTCCGCCGAGCTTGCCGCGTTGCGCTTCCGGAAAGAAGTCGACCACGCTGAACAGATCGGCTTGCGGAAACAGCTGGAGAATCTGTTCGACCACCTTCTCCGAGCCCGCATAGGTCACCAGCCATTCGTGCACGAGCGCGACGCGGCCAAAGCGGCGCGTGTCGTTCGCCGCATTGACCACGTTAGCCACATTGGCCACGTTCGCGAGATTGGCGAGGTTCGAGGCAAGTGTTACATTAGCCACGGCGAAATCTCCTCGATCAGCTTGACGGCGGTGGCGTGCCAAGTCAGCTCCGCCGTGCGTGCGCGGCCACGTTCGCGCAGGGTCGCGCGCAACGCGGCGTCGGCCGTGATGCGTTCGAGCAGTTGCGCGAGTTCCGCGGGGTCGTCCGGCGAGGTGTAGAGCACGGCATCGCCGCACGCTTCCTGCACGGCCGGCAGACGCGAGGCGATCACCGGACAGCCGAGCGCCAGCGCCTCGACCGGCGGCAGCCCAAAACCTTCATAACGCGACGGATACACGAAGCACGCCGCGCGGCGATACAGCGCGGCCAGTTCGCCGTCGCTCACGTAGCCGAGATGCCTGACGAAGCCGGGCAACGCGTCCTGCCCCGTGCCGTAGACTTTGGCATCGCCGCCGCCCACCACCACGATGTCGAATTTCGCGTCGCGAATCCGGCGCGCCGCATCGGCTACAAGCTGAAAATTCTTGTGACGATTGAGGCTGCCAACGGCGAGCACGAAGGGGCGCTCGCCCAGCGACGCGGCCACCTTGTTCTCGTCCTGTTGCACGCGCAGCATGTGCTCGCCACTCTCGTACACCACGCCGATCTTGCGCGCCGGAATCCGGTACGCGTCGGACAACTCGCGCCGCGAGAATTCCGACACGGTAATCACGCGCTGCGAAACCCGGCCGATACGCGGCGCCATCAGCCGATACCACGCGACGAACGAGCGGCTGTAGCTATCGGGCACACGCGCGGGCGCCGCATCGTGCAACACCGTGACCTGACGCCGATACATCAGCGGCCCGGAATTGCAGAGATTGAGCAGCAAGCGCCCACGCGCGGCCTGCGGCAAAGCCAGTTGTTCCCAACGCAAACCGCCGCCCTTGCCGCTCGCACGCAGCCCGACATGCCGGAACGGATTCGCCATGCCCGCCAACGCAGCGGGCACGATGATCTCGCTGCGCAGTCCGGCCACACGCGGATCGCCCGACTCGATCAATTGATCGAGCGCCCGAATGGTCTCGAACGCGAAACGATCGACGCCGGTCGCGCGCCGTCCGAGAAAACGGCCGTTGATCAGCAGATTGGGAGCAAGCGGGTCTTTCATTGGATCGGTCCAGGGCATCGCTCATGACCCGGCGTCATCCGTGCGCGCAAGCACCGCGACACACGACCGGATTCGACGAGCCACACCATGCAATTGGTATGGACCGAAGTGTGGCCGATCTTCCCCGCGTCGAATGTTCGCCTACGCTCATGCCGCGCCATTTCGCGCGGCGCGCGGCGCGAGCGAGGCGCGACCGAAGCGCAAGCAAGGCGCAATGTGCTGCGCACCACGTAGCGAAGCAGTTAATTGGTCCGCTGAAATAAAGACATTTCTATAATTCCTCCGGAAAATCCCGCCACGCCGCCGGAGCATCGAGTTGGACGAATGCGTCAGCGCGTCCCGTCTATTCCGGGCGGCGCCTTTCGCCATCGCTGCACTCACCGACGACATCCATGGCACGTCCAACCCGCCTGTACGGCCTCCAGCATTTGCGCTTTTTCGCCGCGTTCGCGGTGCTCGCGCATCACATTCTCGAAGAAGCCGCCGGCAGTTCGCTGGCCATCGTGCCCGCTTCGGCGACGCGCGTCGGCGCGTGCGGCGTCGATATCTTTTTCGTCATCAGCGGACTGGTGATGTGGCATACGACGGGCGGCTTTTCCGCGCAAACGTCGGCACGCCGATTCTTCTCCCGCCGCCTCACGCGCATTTTTCCGTCGTATTGGGCCTGCGTCGCCATCATGGTCGTGCTGGCCGGCAGCGGGCTCGCGTTCAAGCATATGGAACTGGACGCGGTCGGCATCGCCGAATCGGTTTTCCTGTTGCCGCCCACGACGTCGTCCGGTCTGATTCTCGGCGTGGCGTGGACGCTCATCTACGAGCTGTATTTCTATCTCGTCTGCACCGTCGTGCTGTGTTTGCCGTGGCAGCGGCTACGCACGCTGGGCATCGTCGCGCTGCTGGCCGCCGTGCCCTTCGTGCTCGATAAACTCGGCGCAACCGCGCAGGCGCAGTATTACGGCAGCCCGCTCGTGATCGAATTCCTGCTCGGCATTGCGCTCGGTGCGATCGGCACGCATTTGCCCGAGCTGGGCCGGCGCACGTGGCAACTCCTGTTGCTGGCTTGCGTCGCGCTGTTCTGGTGGGCCTCCGCCGCCTCGCCCGACACCGCGACGTTCGGTCTGCCGAATTCGTTCAGATGGTGGGCGTGGGGCCTGCCGTCCATGCTGCTGGTCGCGCTGTTCATGCAGATCCCCGACGATCGAAACCGCATCGGCCGTTCGCTGACGACGCTCGGCAACGCTTCCTATGTGCTGTATCTCACGCACGGTTTCTGGATGAACGCCTTCGCGAAGGCGATCAAAGCGGGCGTGTTTCATTCGACGTTCAGTCTTTATTTCGCCGCCGCGTGCGTGGCCTGTATCGCGGTGGTGTTCGCGCTGGTGGTTCACCGGTATCTGGAGAAACCGCTGCTTTCGAAGCTCGACGGCAAGCGTTCGCGTCTGCGCGAAGCGGCTATGAGCTGAGGTTTCAAGCGGAATTTAAAACGTCTGAAAATGAAAGCCCGACGGTCTTACGTCGGGCTTTTTTGCGTCCGGCTTCCGCGTATCGGCGACGATTAAAGTCACTGCGTCGAGCGGCTTTTCATGCGTGTATCGCGCGGTTCAGGATGTTCATCACGGCTTGCATTCCTGTTCGCGCGCGCGGATGTGCGAACCGGAACTAGGCCTTGGCAATTGCTTCTTTGTCGCCATTCACCCGCGCTCGTCCGCATTCATCCGCAGAATGGAAGAAGCCCACCACGGGTTCACCGTGGTGGGCTTCCTGTTTAACGCTTTCGTGGAATTCAGCGCTGCGCCATGCCCGCGTCTTTCGCGAAACCGTGGCTCGAATAACCGTAAGCGGCATACGCATCGCCGTAACGGCCTGGACGCGAGGTCATATCGTTGAAGATCACGCCGCGAATCGGCACACCGACCTGTTCGAAACGGCGCACCGACTCGCGCAGTTCCGCCACGCTCGTCGTGCCCTGACGCGCGATCACGAACACCGTGCCCGCAAGCTGTCCGATGATGCCGGCGTCCGCGACCGGCAGCACCGGCGGCGCGTCGATCAGCACGAGGTCGTAGGTCTCGTTGGCCCAATCCACGAAATCCTTGAAGCTGTCCTGACGCAACAGTTCGCTCGCGTTGGTCACATAACCGCCCGTGGCCACGAAGTCCACGCCCGGCATCACCTGACGATGCACGACCTGGTCATAGTCCTGCAGATAATCGACCACATCGGTCAGACCCGGGCTGCTCGGCACGCCCGTGTGCAGATTCAGCGAGCCGCGCCGCAGGTCGGCGTCGATCAGCAACACGCGCTTGCCCGATGCGCCGGACACTGCGGCGAGATTCACCGAGACGAACGATTTGCCCACCATCGGCGTCGGCCCCGCGAGCAGCACGACATGATTCGACGCATTCGCCAGCGAATATTCGAGCGCGCTGCGGAAGCTGCGCAGGCTTTCGACCGCGGCGTCGAAGGCCGCCGTATGCGCGAGCACCGTGTTCGTGCCGGGCGTGCCGTTCGGCACGCGGCGCGTGAGCGTATGTTGCAGACGGCTCCGCGGCACGGCAGCGAACACGGCAAGGCCGGTTCCCACTTCGATCTCGTCGACGAGCGACACGCCGCGCTTGAGACGATGACGCACCAGCACGATCGCCGCGCCAACGAACAGCCCCGTGAAGAACGCGGCAATCACCAGCACCGCGCGCTTGGGACGAATCGGCCCTTCCGGCGGCACGGCCGCGTCGATCATGCGCACGTTCGACACGCGCCCGGCCTTGAGCAGACGCATCTGCTCACGGTTGTTCAGCAGGTTCGTGTAGATGTTCGTATCGACGGTGACTTCGCGTTGCAGGCGCACGAGATGCTGTTCGAGCGGCGGCAAGGCGCGCGTCTGTCCCGCGAGTTCGCTCATCGCCTTTTCGGCTTCCGACAATTGACCGTTGATTGCAATCACGGCCGGGTTGTCGTCGGTGAAACGCGCGAGCAACAGCGCGCGTTGCCCACGCAGGTCAGCGAGATGTTGCTGCGCCTGCGCCGAACTCGCCAGCAGCGAGGTCGCTTCGGCGCCCAGATTCACGGCGCCATGTTCGGAACGGAACGTGTTGTATTCGTTCTCGGCCTTTTCGAGCTGATCCTTCAGTTGCGGCAATTGCTTGTCGAGGAAGGCGATCGACTTCTCCGCTTCTTCCTGGGTGCGCTGCGCGTTCTGGCGGATGTACTCGTTGCCGATCGCGTTGAGAATCGTGCTGGTCAGCACTGGATCGCCGCCGTCGAGCGCGACGCCGATCACATCGGATTCCTTGCCCTTTTCCGAAATCGCCAGCGCCGACTGCAACTGCTGGATCGCACTCAGTTCGGAGCTGCGCGAGAGGTTGAACACCACGCCGGGCTCGCCGTCGATGCGGTTCACGAGCAGGTCGATCGTGCCGCCCACCACCGGCGCGTGCAGCGTCTCGCCCACCTTGCCTTCGAGCGTGGTGCCGCCGAACGCGAGCGTGTACGCGCCCTCGCCCTGATACGTCAGCACGAACGGGCGGCCCATCAGGCGCGCCGGCACTTCGAAGCTCGACACCTCGATGGCTTCGTCGCCCCACGCATAACCGCCCCAGCCGGACCAGTTCGAGAGATTCAGATGCTGCGCGGCCCAGCGCCCCACGACCGGAAAATAGCGCGGCGACGCATGAATATAGAGCTTGGTCGCGTTGACGGCCGCCGAAACGACCATGCGCGAACGCAGCACTTCCATTTCCGCCGAGGCCTCGGTCTTGATCGCGAACTGCGAAGACAGATCGGCGAGCGCCGACTTCGCGGCGTTCGGATTTTCCTCCACCTGGATCAGCATGTCCGATTCATACACCGGCGCCGCCAGCAGCGCATACACGCAGCCGACGAGCGTGCACAGCACGGTCGCGACCAGGATCGTCTTGCGGCCGGCATAGAGCGTATCGAGCAGATTGCCCATGTGTCCGCTTTCGGGCGCGACCGGCATCATCGAGTCGGCCGGCCCCTCAAGCAAATATTCGCGCTGATTCATTTTTATCCTCTCCGTGACGAAGGCGCCGAAAGGCGCGCTTCGCGTTCATGCGGACATCAGTAGCCGACCGCGCGGGTTGCTGCCGCGGCCTGCGTCGTCGGCAAAATCAGGCTGATGACACGGCTCCACTTGACGAGAGAAGACGTATCGACAAACACCACATCGTTGGGCTTGAGCTGGAACGAATCGGCCGTGGCCATCGCCGACGCATTGCTCGCATCGAGATGGAATACCGTGGGCTGCGAAGTATCGCGGCCGCGCACGACGTACACCTGCGAAGCGTCGCCCGACGCCTGGCTGATGCCGCCCGCGTTACCGAGCGCTTCGTTGAGCGACATGTGGCCGTTGTTGAACATCACGCCGCCCGGACGCTCCACTTCGCCCACCACGAACACCTTGCTGTCGGCCTGCCCGAAGACGCGCACGAGATCGCCGTCGCGCAGGATGATGCGGTCGGGGTTGAAGCCCTTGCGGATCATCTCCGGCATATCGACGACCACCGTCGTATCGCCGCGCGTGACCGCGACCTGCGAGCGATCGGCGTTGCTCGTGAAGCCGCCCGCGCGGTTGATCGCTTCGGGCAAGGTCATCGGGCGGTCGTTGAGCACTTCGACGCCCGGCGTTTTGACCTCGCCGTCCAGATACACGCGCTTGCTGCGATAGGTCTGGATGCGCACCGTCACCTGCGGCTGACGCACGTATTTCGCAAGCTTGTCGGCGAGCGCGTCGCGCACGCCCATTTCCGAGAGCCCTTCGACTTTCAGCGGCCCGATATAGGCGTACTGGATGAAGCCGTTGGTATCGACCGTATAGCCCGACGACACCGAACTCGCGCCGCTGCCGTCGCCGCCGCCGCCCGACATCGGCAGGTTCAGTTCGGGGTGGTCCCAGACCACGATGCTGAGAATGTCGCCAGGACCGATTTCATACGGCACGGCCTTGGCGAACAGCTTCTGCACGTCGGTGGGAATGCCCGTGGGGCGCGCCGCCGCTTCCTTCGTCACGAGGTCGCGCGTGATCTCGACGAGCGTGCCCGAGGGCGCGCCCGCGAAGCCCTTGGCCACCACGCTGTCCGGCACGTTCGAGCCGGGCGCGCCTGTGCCGGTCGCGCCCGCGTTCGCCTCGCCGGACGTGCCGCCGCCTTTCGCGGGGGCATACGTCATGCCCGGCGCGAGCGCGCAGCCGCCCAGCCCGGCCATCGCCAGGCACACGACCCACAAGCCGACGCGGCGCTTCGCGCCCGCGCCAATCGATTGATACGCGTTCGTTTCCATTGACCTACCCCCATCCGTTGCCCATGTTCCGCGTCATTCCGTGTGACGCAGATACCTGGTCCGCCCGGCGCAAACGCGCCGCTCATTTCCCCTGCTGAATCCGGTGTTCAAACAAAACGACTCAAGCAATCTCAGTACGTCAGTACGCGCCGCTGCCGCGAATCACGACGAAAAACGTCTTGAACAGAATTCCGATGTCGCGACGGAAGGTCCAGTTCATCACGTAGAACACGTCGAGCGAGACGCGCGTGGCGTAATCGATATCGTTGCGGCCGCTCACCTGCCACAGTCCGGTGATGCCCGGCGTCGCCATCAGGTAATACTTGCGCGCGTCGCCGTAGCGCTCCAGTTCCTGATCGATGATCGGGCGCGGGCCCACGAAGCTCATTTCGCCGCGCAGCACGTTCCAGAGTTGCGGCAGTTCATCGAGACTCGAATGGCGCAGGAAGCGGCCGATGCGCGTCACGCGGATATCGTTTTTAAGCTTGAATTCGCGCTCCCATTCGGCCCGCGCTTCCGGATCGCGGGCGAGCAGGTCCTTGAGCACCTGCTCGGAATTCACCACCATTGAGCGGAATTTCAGGCAACGGAACGGCTTGCCGTGACGGCCCACCCGCGTGTGCCCATAGAACGCCGCGCCGCCATCGCGTTTGACCAGCAGCGCCACGACGAACAACACCGGCGAAAGCAGCACCAGCGCGCTGAGCGCCGCGACGATGTCGAACATGCGCTTGAGCGCGTGGCCGACCACGGCGGCGCGCACCGAACCCATCTCCACTTCGATCGGCTCGCGATGCCACCAGGCGCGCGTGAGACGCAGCACGCTGAATTCCGAAAAGAACAGCGTGTGCGAGGCCATCAACGAGATGCCGGTCGTCAGCGTCCAGTAGATGAACCACGGCAGTTGCAGCAGATGATCGTGATGAATCGCGTAAAGCAGCACGAGGCCGCAGAGCTGCACGGCGAGCCACGCGAGCGCCGTGCGTCCCGCGACGCTGAAAATCGAGCGGCTGCCGCGCGAGCCGTAAGTGCCGCAAGCCGGAAACACCGAGAGCGCCAGTGCCGCACAAAACGCCACCAGCGTCGGATCGGGATGATGTGCCGCGCCGACCTGCGTGAAATTCAGGTTCAGGTGCACGGCGCACACTGCGCCCAGCACGATCAGCACCACGTCGACCGTGCGTTGCGTCAGTAGCGAACTTCGCGTCAGCTGCGTTCCTTGCGTCAGCTGAGGCCCTTGCGTTAGATCTGACATGTCCTACCCCAGTGCGTGTCGTGTTCATCAGACGTTTTGGGTCTGACGTGGTCGTCCTCGGAGAGCGAACGCACGCTCTCTCTTTGCCTGGGGATGCAGATTCGTACTTCGCCCGCCCCAACAGGCCACAGCGACACATTACGGTGTGGACAACGGGCAAACCGTGCGCAATCCCACCAACGGTTTGTGTTCGTGGCGGCGGCTTCGTGGCGAGGCACGCACACCATGAAGCACGCCATGCGCGGGCGAGGCGATATGTACGGTCTCGCACATTCGCCGTGTCTTTTCGTGGCTTCTTTTTTTTGTGTGATCTGCGTTTTCTCTTAGCAGCGCGCGCGTGACGATTTACGCCATTTAATAGGAATCCGTATTATTGGCGACGCAATTTTTTCCGTGATGTGTGCGGCGGGACACACAAGGCGATTCCTCTGCGGAATGCCGCATTCGTTTTCCCCATTCGTTTTCCCCATTCGCTCGCCGCGTTCGCCTACGCACACACTCGCGCGTTCACTCCGCCGCAGAATGTCGGCAAACCGCACCACGCGAGGAACCTGCCGTGAAGCTCTCTATAAACGCAGCCCGCCCGCACGCGACTGGGCGCCTCGTCGATACGATCATCGGCGCTTGCGCCGTCTTCGGCCTGATAGTGGGTCTCGCCGCAACGCCGGCACACGCCGCCGATGCGGTGCGCGCGATGCCCGCCAGCGATTTCATCGACTCGCTCGCGGTCAACACGCACGTGAATTACACCGATGGCGCCTACGTGAACGTCCACAACATCGCCGACGATCTCAACTGGCTCGGCATTCGCCACGTGCGCGACATCGTGCCGAACGGCTCGCCGCCCTTCGACAACTATGTGTACCTCGCGCGTCGCGGCGTCAAATTCAATTTTCTCGTGCGCACCAATATCGACGAATCGATCGCCCAGGCCGTGGCCTTGAATACCGCCGTGCCCGGCAGCGTTGCCGCCATCGAAGGCTTCAACGAGATCGATAACTTTCCGGTGACTTACAACGGGCTCAAGGGCGCCGCCGCCGGGCTCGCCTCGCAGCGCGACATCTATAGTCGCGTGCAGACCACGCCCGCGCTCGCGGGCGTGCGTGTGTACGACGTGACAGGTTATGACCCGAAGGGAGTCGACACGCGCACGAGTTCCGCCGATTATTCGAACACCCACGTCTATCCGCAAAACGGCGAACAGCCGAGCTATAACGCGAACGGCGACCACTGGCTGCCGGCGGCCCTCGGCTCGGTGAAGAAGTTCGAGTTGCCGGTCGTCGTGACCGAATTCGGCTATTTTTCGATGCCGCAATCGGGCTGGTACATGCTGGGCGTGGATGAACCGACCCAGGCCAAAGGCGTGCTCAACGGCTATATGGATGCGGCGGCGGCGGGCGTGAAGCGGCTTTTCGTCTACGAGTTGCTCGACCAGAAACCCGATCCGCAAAACAAGAACGCCGAAATGCATTACGGCATGTTTCGCAATGACAACAGCCCGAAGGTCGTCGCGCACACCATCCGCAATCTGACGACGATTCTGAACACGAACACGCCGCATCGCACCAGAGCGGCCGCGCGCGACACGCTCGCGTACACGCTCTCCGGCATGCCGGTTTCGGCGTACAGCTTATTGCTGAAGAAAAAGGACGGCCGCTTCGTGCTCGCGCTCTGGAACGAAACGCCGATCTGGGATCGGGCGAAAGGCACGCCGCTCGTCAGCCCGCCGGTGCCCGTTCAGGTGGGTCTCGGCGCGAACGCGCGCCGCGTGGATGTGTACGATCCGATGGTGTCCGCCGAGCCGCTCGCGACGCATCGCAATGAAGGCCAGATCAGCGTGGACGTGCCCGATCACCCGATCCTGCTGGAAATCACGCCCGCCGGTACGCCGGGCACCTGATTTCGATTCATTCGGATGACGAATTAAATGGCCGTGCTGAAAAGCCTGATAAAACCCGCCTGTGGGCTTTAACGTTTGACGAGCGCGCGCAGCGCGAAGAATGGCCGATACACCGACGGACACGCCGCGTACAGAAACATGCGGATGCGAAAACCGAGTTTGATGTGCGGCCTGCGCAGCGCGAGCATGAGGCGCTCGCCGAAACCGCGCGCCGCGAACAGATCGCGCACGTAGCACTCGCGCGCGAGCTTGGGCACGAGCAGCGCGCGCATCGCGTCGCCGACACCCGCGATATCGGCATCGCGTTCGAATTGCGCCGACTCCACGAGGCCGAACGCATTGGTCTGCTTCACGCGCGCGATGAACTGCTCGACCGTGCGCAGCCGCTTCTTGCCCGACAAGCCGCCGCGCCGGTAACGCACGAGCGGTTCGCGCAGGCTGACCGCGCCGCCCGACATCACGGCGCGAAACGTCATGATCTGATCTTCGGCCATCGCGCCCGGCAGCATCGGCCCGAAGCGCTCGAACAGCCGCCGCGACCACGCGTGCGACGCGCCCACGAGCCACGGACGCTCGCGCGCCCAGTCGTCGAAATTGCGGTACTGGCCGAGGTCGGTCGGCGCGATGCGGCCCGCCTCGCCGTCTTTGCCTTGCTGCCCCTTCGCGCCTTCGAATTCTTCGAGGTCGGACGCGATCAGGTCGATCTTGCGTCCATGCGCGTTCCAGCACGCGACGAGACGCTCGCAACGTTCGGGCGACGAGACGTCGTCGCCGGCCGTCACGACCAGCAGGTCGCCCTGGCTTTTCGCCGCGAGCTGGGACAGATGCGCGCTGATGCCCGCGTTTTTCTCGTTGCGGTTGAGCACGACGCGATGCGGTCCGCGATAGTCGCGCACGGCGGCTTCGATGGCGGCGAAGGTGCCGTCGCTCGAACAGTCGTCGGAGATCAGGATTTCGAGCGGCGAATAGCGTTGCGCGAGCGCGCCCGCGACGGCATCGGCGATCACACCGGCCTGGTTGTAGGCGATGAGCAGCATCGAGACCAGCGGGCGCGAGGCGTCGTTCGCGGACACGGCAGGACCTGCCTCAGTGCGTTCGTCTTCCAGGTTCATCGGCGATGGGCGGCCCGTGCAGGCGGGCGAGTGGGACGAGTGGGGTTGGCACCGCCGGGAGGCCAGTCCGGGCGGCGCGGGCGGCCATACTATCATGCGGCCCCGTTGACCCGGAACGCCTGGCGGGCGCGCCCGCCGCACCGTGGCGTCGGGCCGACACCGCCGTCCTCGCTCACACCCCCGCAGGCTCGCCGCGCGCGAGTTCGAGACGCTGGGCGCCGAGCCGGCAGATTTCGGCGCGGCAGCGGCGCACGTGGCGTTCGGCCAGCTCGATGGCAACCCCGACGCCGCCCGCCCGAATCGCACCAATCAGTTCGGCATGCTCCGCATACGTTTCGCCGACGCGCTCGCCGTACACGAAGCCCAGCCGGTGCACCACGTGGATGCGGTCGGTCACGCGCCGCAATGCCGCTGAAAGCTCGGCGTTACCCACGGCGTCGACGAGCGCGAGATGAAACGCCTCGTCGAGCGCGGCCACGCGGCGTGCATCGGTGAGCCGAGCCGCCTCCGGCACGAGCCAGATCGCGCCCAGCGCGTCGAGCGCCTGCACCGCCGCGCGATCGCCGCGCGCGTGGCGCTCGCAGAGTCGGCGGATCGCGAAGGTTTCGATCAGCTCGCGCATTTCGTAAAGATCGTCGAAGCGGCTGAAGTCGATCGGCGCGACTTCCCAGCCGCCGCGCACGTAGCCGCGCATCAGGCCGTCGCCTTGCAGGCGCTGCAGCGCTTCGCGCGCGGGCGTGCGCGACACTTCGAAGCGCGCCGCGACGGCCGCCTCGGTCAGCCAGACGCCCGGCAAGAGGCGCAGCTCGAAGATGTCCTCGCGCAAACTCTCGTAGACGCGGTCGGCGCGCGACGCTCCGCCGCGTGCGGCGCGCAGCGGCGTGGGCGAGCTGGTGGCGTTAAGCGGGTTGGGCGAGCGCGTGGAAAGCGTCGAAACGAGCGAGCGGGCGTCGAGCGCGGAGGCCGGCGGCGTCAACGGCGCGGCGGGCTGTGCGTTTGTTTGCACATCGGCGCTCGCAAGCGGCGACGGCGACGACGGAATGAGTAGATTGGGTTCGCGCATGATCGGCGCAATTATCGGCAGCGCGGCAAGGCTCCGTATTGACCTCGCTCCAATCCTGCGTCCGTCGGCGCGCATGCGCCCGGCAGCCCACGGAGGCGTCCCGGCGCCTTTGTATAATCGCGGTTTCGGCCCGCATTCACGCTGCATTCAGCCCGCATTCAACGCGCATTTAACTTTTTGACCGGCGTTCACCTTTCATGCTCAGTTTCGCCCTCGGCTTCATCGTTTCACTGCTGGTCACGCTGCTGATCGTGCGTTACGCGCATCTGCATGAAAGGTTTTCCGTCGATTCCGATCTCGCGGGCGTGCAGAAATTCCACGCGCGGCCCGTGCCGCGCATCGGCGGAACCGGCATTCTGGCGGGACTCGTGGTGGCCGCCGCGCAGCTTCACCACGCCTGGCCGACCGTGTCCGGCGGCATTCTCGGCATCGTCGCCTGCGGGTTGCCTGCGTTCGGCTCCGGGCTCGTCGAGGATCTGACCAAGAAGGTCTCGCCGCTCGCGCGCCTCGTCTGCACGATGGCCGCCGCCGCGCTCGCGTATTTCCTGCTCGGCATCGCGGTCACGCGCATCAGCGTGCCGCCGCTCGACTTCCTGCTTTCCTACGCGGCCATTTCGTGCGTGATCACGGTGCTGGCCGTCGCGGCGCTCGCGAATGCCGTCAACATCATCGACGGCTTCAACGGCCTCGCCTCGATGGTCGCGTTCATGATGTTCGCCTCGCTCGCCTACGTGGCATTCCAGGTGCACGACCCGGTCGTGCTCTCTGCCTCGCTGATCATGATGGGCGCGGTGATGGGCTTCTTCATCTGGAATTTCCCGGCGGGCCTGATCTTTCTCGGCGACGGCGGCGCGTACTTCATCGGTTTCATGCTCGCCGAACTGGCGATCCTGCTCGTCATGCGCAACCGCGACGTCTCGGCCTGGTATCCGGTGCTGCTGTTCATGTACCCGATCTTCGAGACCTGTTTCTCGATCTACCGGAAGAAGTTCGTGCGCGGCATGTCGCCCGGCATTCCCGACGGCGTGCATCTGCACATGCTGGTCTACAAGCGCCTGATGCGCTGGGCCGTGGGCGCGCGCACCGCACGCGAACTCACGCGCCGCAATTCGCTGACGTCGCCGTATCTGTGGCTGCTGTGTCTGATCGCCGTGATTCCGGCCACGCTGTTCTGGCGCCACACGCTGCATCTGTTCTGCTTCGTGGTGGTGTTCGCCTTCACTTACGTGTGGCTCTACGTGAGCATCGTGCGCTTTCGCTCGCCGAAGTGGCTCGTGGTGCGCAAGCAGCGCCGGACCTGAAGCGGCGACGGCAGTGGCAGCGGCGGCGAACGGCGCAATTGCCGCACCCGCCGCGCATCCTCCGCGTACAGATGGCCCCGCTGCGCCCCGCCGTGCGGGTACAATTTACCGGATGGCTGCCCGGTGCCGGCCATCGCCTTACCGCACGCCGTTGTGCACCGCGATCAGGGAATCCATCACAAGGAGAGCCGACATGAGCCGTTACCTTGCTTTTGCCCTTGCGCTGTTCGCCGTCACCCTCGCCGCCTGCAACACCATCGCCGGAGCCGGCGAAGACATCTCGAAGGGCGGCAACGCCATCACCAATTCAGCGGACAAGGCCAAGTAACGCGATAGGCCTGCCCCCGGCCCCGCCTTCGCGCGGGGCCGTTTCGTTTGTGCTTCGCTTGTGCTTCGTTTGTGCTTCGCCCTCAATGCTGCGCGCGCAGCCTCGCCACTTCCTCCTCCAGCTCGCGGATGCGCGCGTCGCGCTCGTCCAGCGCCGCTTTCACGTCGGCGGCCTCGAAACGCTGCGGAATATGCTGCGGGCAGTTCAGATCCCACGCCGTCACCGTGAAGACGATCGCGCGGTCCGCGCGCGCCTTGTAGCCGGGCGGCATCAGCCGTTCGATCAAGGCCGGGTCGTCGTCGATCACGCGCGCCTCGCCCCAAATCTTGACGCGGCGCCTGCGCGCGTAATCGATCAGGAACAGATACGCCTTCGCGTTGTCGGTCAAATTGCCGAGCGTGATGTATTGCTGATTGCCGATGAAATCCGCGAACGCGATCGTGCGCGCGTCGAGCACGCGCAGAAAGCCCGGCGGCCCGCCGCGATGCTGAATGTACGGCTGGCCTTCGCTGTTCGCGGTGGCGAGGAACACGCTGCGCTGCGCCTCGACGAACGCCTCGATATCGGGCGTGAGGTCGGTGCCGAAACCGCGCTGCGTCTCCATCCGGGCATACATTTCGCGGGAACCCAGCTGCGTCTGCATCGCCTTCACGGTGGGCGTGAACGCGACGTCGCTCGGGTAAGCGTGAACGGGCGATTCCATCTTCGGCTCCTTCTGGCTGCGCGGCAGCGCGCTGGAGATACCAAGATAGGGCCTACCGTCGGCAAAGAGAATCCCGCGCGATCGGGAATCATCCTCCCGAATTTCGGGAGGCTCGCAGCACAGAGAAAAAGCGCGCGTGCATCGTAGCTCCTTTGCGCTGCGCGAAGCGCTACCCTTGTAGCTCGCGCCGCGCCGCGCGAGTCCACTCATCGCTTCGGCCGGGGCGTTCGCCTCATCCGCCGCAGCGCATTGGCTGTTTCAGGCCGGGAGGAAAGCATGTCGAAAACGATCTGGGTCGTCGTCGCCAACCGCGTCACCGCACGCATTTTCGCGACGGATAATCCGCTCGGCGCCATCGAGGAAGTCGAGACGCTGCTTCATCCCGAAAGCCGCGTGCAGGAACAGAGCCTCGTGAGCGACCGCTCGGGCCGCACCGAGCGCTCGGGCGGGTCCGGCCGCCAGTCGAGCGACCCCGACACGCAGCATCACGAGCACGAAACCACGGTGTTCGCGGCGCAGGTCGCGGCCCTGCTCGCGAAGGCGCGCAACGACGCGCGTTACGGCACGCTCGCGCTGATCGCGCCGCCCGCGTTTCTCGGCGCGCTGCGCAAGGCGCTCGACGCGCAGACGCGCCATCTCGTCACGCTCGAACTCGACAAGGATCTCGCGCTGCTCGATCCGCGCACGCTGCGCACGCATCTGCCCGAGCGGCTCGTGCGCGCGGAAACCTGAACCTTCGCGCGTAAAAATCGCGTCGATCCCGCGCCGATCCTGCGTAATGCCCGCCTAACCCGCGAGGTGCGCGAGACAGGTGCGCACGAAGCCGATCGCGTGTTCGCCGGCCAGCATGCCCAGCAGGCCGACGAGCGCGATCGTGGGCGGCGCCGGCGACTTCACGTCGAGCAAGCTGTAGAGCAGGCCCGCAAGCGCGCCCACCGCGAACGAAACCAGATAAGCCTTCATCGTTGCGCTCCCCGCCCTTGCGTCCGGTTCATCACGTCCGTCAGGCCATGTCGATCACGACGCGTCCGCGCGTGCCCGCGGCGACCGCCGCATAGGCGTCCTTCGCGCGTTCGAGCGGATAGTGCGCCGCCACCACGGGCGCGGCGAAGCGGCCCGCGTCGAACGCTTCGGCCAGCGCGCGCATGATCGGCGCGGCGTCGGCGACGCCGAGCTTGGCGCTGTCGGCGCCCAGCAGCTGCGTTTCGTTGTGATAGAAGTCGATCAGGTCGAACTCCACGCGGCGCTTGCCCGTCGCGCTGATCTCCACCACCCGGCCGCGCCGCTTGGCGAGCGAGAGCGCCAGTTCGAAAGCCACGCCGCCGACCGCGTCGTACACCACGTCCGCGCCCGCGCCGCCCGTGAGTTCGCGCACGCGGCGCGCGGTGTCGGCGTCCATCGGCACGAAGGCGTCGATCAGGCGCGCCGCCGGCGAATCCGCGTCCGGCGCCTCGCGGCCGATGCCGATCACGCGCGCGCCGCGCGCCTTGGCGATCTGCGTGACCGCGCCGCCCACGCCGCCCGACACGCCGATCACGGCGATCGTTTCGCCCGCGGCCAGTTGCGCGTAATCCACGGTGCCGAGCCAGCCCACCACGAAATTCACGCCGATCGAAGCCGCCTGCGCATGCGTCAGCGACGCGGGCTTTTTCGCCAGCGCGGCCACGGGAATCTCGATGAACTCGGCGTGCGTGCCGTCGCGCGTAAAGCCGATGTCGCCGCCCGTGCCCCAGACTTCGGCGCCGAGCCATTCGTCGGGGCCGGCGACCACGACGCCGCTGAAATCGCGGCCCGGCACGCGCGGCGGCACGGTGTGATCGAAATGGCCCGAGACGTTCTTCACGTCGCTCGGATTGACCGACGCGCTTTTCACCTGGACCAGTGCGTGGCCGGCGGCGGGCTGCGGCGTCGGGAGATCGACGAATTCGAGGACGTCGGGCGTACCGAAGGTCGTGAAACGGATGGCTTTCATGGCATGACTCCGTGAGTGCGTTCTAGCGTGAGAACCAGTCTAGATTGCCGGGATGCCGTGGTGTGGACAGATGCTTTCGAATTTCGGACAAGGCGCGCGCAAGAAAACGGCCCGCGCGAGGGCGGGCCGTTTTGGCATCGTCGAGACACGCCGCTCAGAGCGCGTTCAGCGGAATCTTCAGATAGCGCACGCCGTTGGCCTCCGGCTCGGGCATGCGACCCGCGCGGATATTCACCTGGATCGACGGCAGGATCAGATTCGGCATGGCCAGCGTGCGGTCGCGCGCCGTGCGCATCTGCACGAAGGCGTCTTCGGTCACGCTGTCGTTCAGATGGATGTTGCCGCGGCGCTGCGCGGTGACCGTGGTTTCGAACGCCGGGCCGCGCGACTCGGGCGGGTAGTCGTGGCACATGAAGAGACGCGTCTCGCCGGGCAGATCGAGCAGACGGCGCACCGAGCGATAGAGCGTGTGCGCGTCGCCGCCCGGGAAGTCGCAGCGCGCCGAGCCGACGTCGGGCATGAACAGCGTGTCGCCGACGAGCACCGCGTCGCCGATCTGGTAGGCAAGATCGGCGGGCGTGTGGCCAGGCACGTGCATCGCGCGCGCCGTGAGCGGACCGACGTGGAAGGTCTCGTTGTCCTTGAACAGATGATCGAACTCGCTGCCGTCGGCGGCCACCGTATCGCCGAGATTGAAGACCGTGCGGAACACGCCCTGCACCGTGCGGATGTGTTCGCCGATCGCGATCTTGCCGCCCAGTTGCTGCTTCAGATACGGCGCGCCCGAGATGTGGTCGGCGTGCGCGTGGGTTTCGAGCAGCCACTGCACGGTGAGCCCGTACTCGCGCACGAAAGCGATCACGCGGTCGGCGGAACCCGTGGACGTGCGGCCCGACTTCGGATCGTAGTCGAGCACGGGGTCGACGACCGCGCACACCGAGCCGCGCCCCGTGTGCACGACGTAGGTCACCGTGGACGTGGCGGGATCGAAGAACGGCTCGACGAGCGCCGCGGGGGACGCAGGGGTCACGGGGGCGGCAGCGATGGGGGACTCGGACATGGGTGCTCCAGACGACAAACTCGGACAGATTCGGACAACGGCGCGCAGCGGCCGGAACACGCTGCAACGCCTTCCCTTTCGAAAAATGCGACTAAAACGCGCGCGAGACTGCGGGGCGGCGTACGGGCCGACGCATTCATTCCGACAACGTCATCGCGATGCTTTATTGAAACACATATTATGAACGGATATAATGTTTGTCAACAAACTGTCAGCCTGTCCGGGACGCTGTGACGCGGCCGGGCCGACCGAACCTTGATCCGGCGCTCACCGGCGCCCATTCGCCGCACGACCATGAACTCACCGATCACTCCCGAAGCGCTCGGCGCCCTGCGCGAATCTGCCGAGAAATGCTGTGCGCTGCTCAAGGCGCTCGCGCACGAAGACCGTCTGCTGCTGCTGTGCCAGCTCACCGAAGGCGAGCGCAACGTGGGCGAGCTCGAAGCGCTCGTCGGCGTGCATCAGCCGAGTCTCTCGCAGCATCTGGGCGTGCTGCGAGAGGAAGGTCTCGTCGAAACGCGCCGCGAGGGCAAGTACATCTATTACCGCCTCGCCAGCCACGAAGTCATCCAGGTGATGCAGACGCTGTCGAGCCTCTACTGCGGCCGCCTCAAGGCGCGCCCCGCGTAAGCCGTGTGATGGCCAGGTGACGCCCATGAATATCGATCTCGCTCACTTCACGCCGCTCGCCTCGCTCGCGGGCGGTCTCATGATCGGTGCGGCGGCCGCGCTGCTCGTGCTCGGCAATGGGCGCGTGGCGGGCATCAGCGGCATCGTCGGCGGCTTGCTACGCGTACGCGATGCGGCGGAAGAGCGGGCGTGGCGGCTCGCGTTCGTCGCGGGGCTGTGCGCCGCGCCTTGGGTGTGGTGGCTCGCGCGGATGAATGTCGGCGCCACGTCGGATGCGACGTCGGGCGCGGCTTCGTCCACGACAGCCAGCGCCGCCCTGCCCGCTTCAAGCATCGCCGCAATCATCACCGCGTCGCCGATCACGCTGATCGTCGCGGGCCTGCTCGTCGGCATCGGCACGCGCTACGGCTCGGGTTGCACGAGCGGTCACGGCGTGTGCGGCATCGCGCGCGGCTCGCTGCGTTCTTTTGCCGCAACCGGCCTCTTCATGGCCGCCGGTTTCGTCACGGTCTACGTGGCGCGGCACCTCGTCGGAGCCTGAAAAATGCGCGCAATCCGCCCATTCGTCGCCCTCGCCTGCGGTCTGCTGTTCGGCCTCGGCTTGATCGTCTCGGGTATGGCGAACCCGGCCAAGGTGCTAGCCTTCCTCGACCTCGCGGGCCGCTGGGACCCGTCGCTGGCTTTCGTGATGGCGGGCGCCATTCTCGTCGCCGCACCCGCTTTCCGTTTCGCGCGCACGCGCACCGCGAGCCTGCTCGGCGCGCCCATGCAACTGCCCACCGCCACGCGCATCGATCTGCGTCTCGCCATCGGCGCGCTGCTGTTCGGCGCGGGCTGGGGTCTCGCGGGCTTCTGCCCCGGTCCCGCGCTCGTCAGCGCCGCGAGCGGTCAGCCGCGCGCGTGGCTGTTCGTGGCCGCGATGCTCGCGGGCATGGCGCTGTTCGCCGTGTTCGAGTCGCGCACCCGCCGTTCTTAATCTGCCCCACTCAGGAGTTTTCGAGTCCATGCAAATCGTGCAACACGACGCGCGCTTCGCGAGCGCCGATCAGATCTCGCCCGCCGACCTCGCCGAGATCGCGGCGGCGGGCTTTCGCTCGGTCATCTGCAACCGGCCCGACGGCGAAGGCGGCCCGACGCAACCCGCGTCCGCCGAGATCCGCGCAGCCGCAGAGCAACTCGGCCTGCAATTCGCCTGGCTGCCCGTCACGCCCGGCAAGATCGGCCCCAATGAAATCGCGCAGTTCACGCAACTGCTCGCCGACCTGCCCGCGCCCGTGCTCGCCTATTGCCGCACCGGCAATCGCGCGACCAACCTCTGGCAGTTCGCGCAGGCCAGCGCCGCCGCGCATCCGGTCGCCGAACCGGTCGCGCCCGCCGTCACGGCCACGCCCGCCTGCAACTGGAACGCGGACGAGAAAGCCTGGGACGTCGTCGTGATCGGCGGCGGTCTCGCGGGCATCTGCGTGACGTCGAGCCTGCTGCGCCGCCAGCCGAATCTGCGGATCGCCATCGTCGAGCCCAACGATCATCACGACTATCAGCCCGCCTGGACGCTCGTGGGCGGCGGCGCATTCGACGTGAAGAAAACCCGCCGTCCGATGGCGAGCGTGATCCCGCGCGGCGCGACGTGGATCCGCGCCGCCGCCGAGCGCGTCGAGCCGCATGCGAACCTCGTGCGCCTCACCAACGGCGAGTCCGTGGCCTATCGCCAACTGATCGTCGCGCCGGGGCTGCGCCTCGCGTGGGAACGCATCGCCGGTCTGCAGGAAACGCTCGGCAAGAACAACGTCACCTCGAACTATCGCTACGATCTCGCGCCGTACACGTTCGAACTCGTGCAGCGCATGCAGGGCGGCACCGCGCTGTTCACGCAGCCGGGCATGCCGATCAAGTGCGCGGGCGCGCCGCAAAAGGCGATGTATCTGGCCTGCGATCACTGGATGAAGCGCGGCGTGCTCTCGAAGATCAAGGTCGAATTCGATCTCGCGGGCGCGGTGCTGTTCGGCGTGCCGACCTTCGTGCCGCCGCTCATGGAATACGTGAAGCGCTACGACGCGAAGCTCGAATTCAACGCGAACCTCGTTGCGATCGACGGCCCGGCGCGCAAGGCCACCTTCGAAGTGAAGGACGCCGACGGCAACGTCACGCGCGTGGAAAAGCGCTTCGACATGATTCACGTGGTGCCGCCGCAGGTGCCGCCCGACTTCATCCGCGACAGCGAACTCGCCGACGCCGCGGGCTGGTGCGAAGTCGATCACGCGACCTTGCAGCATCCGCGCTGGCCCAATGTGTTCTCGCTCGGCGACGTCAGCTCGACGCCCAACGCGAAGACGGGCGCGGCGGCGCGCAAGCAGGCGGTGATCGTCGCCGAAAATGTGCTGGCCGCGCGCGCGAACCAGCCGCTGCGCTATCGCTACGACGGCTACGGTTCGTGTCCGCTGACGGTCGAAAAGGGCAAGGTCGTGCTCGCGGAGTTCGGCTACGGCGGCAAGCTGCTGCCCACGTTCCCGCTCGACCCCACGCGTCCGCGCCGTCTGATGTGGTTCCTCAAGGCCAGCGTGCTGCCGCGCTTCTACTGGAGCGGCATGCTCAAGGGCCGCGAGTGGTTCACCGGCGCGGCGCACGAGTAAGCGTCGCGCTGCCTGCCGAACCTGACGTCACTTCGGAGAAGTTCCACATGGCGCATATGGATATGGTCACGCTGGTCAGCGCCGCGCTCGGCTCGGTCGTCGGCCTGATCCTCGCGCTGACGGGCGCGGGCGGCGCGATCGTCGCGGTGCCGCTGCTGGTGTTCGGGCTCGGCCTCGAAGTCGCGCAGGCCGCGCCGATCGGCCTGTTCGCGGTGGCGCTCGCGGCGGGCATCGGCGCGCTGCTCGCGCTGCGCGAAGGCAAGGTGCGCTACAAGGCCGCCGCGCTGATGGCGGTCTCGGGCGCAATCATCTCGCCCGCCGGGCTGTGGGTCGCGCATCGCGTGCCCGACGCGCCGCTCATGCTGATATTCGCGCTCGTGCTGGCGCGCGTGGCGTGGCGCATGTTTCATCAGCAACGAGCGAGGACCGACGACGACGCGCTCGATCTGCAAGGCGGCGCCGACCTGTGCGCGTCCGACCTGCCCTGCCGTCTCAACGCCGATCGCGGCAAGCTCGACTGGACCGCGCCCTGCGCGCGGGCGCTCGCGCTCTCGGGTGCGATGGCGGGCTTTCTCTCGGGTTTGCTCGGCGTGGGCGGCGGCTTCGTGATCGTGCCCGCGCTCAAGCGCGCCTCGGACATTCCGATGCAAGGCATCGTCGCGACGTCGCTGGCCGTGATCGCGCTGGTCTCGACGGCGGGCGTGGCCGCGTCGGCGGCGAGCGGCCACATGCTCTGGCTCAACGCCGTGCCGTTCGCGGCGGGCGCGCTCGTCGGCATGCTGATCGGCCGCGTGTTCGCGCGCCATGTGAGCGGCGCGCGTCTGCAGCAGTCGTTCGCGGTGTTCGCGGGATGCGTGGCCGTGGGCATGGCCGTGAAGGCCGTCCACGCGATGATGGCGGCGGGCGTGGTGTAACGCGCGCGGCTTCGGTTCAAGCGGGGCGGCTGAGTGCCGCCGCGCCGCTCATCCCTCGAAATCGAGCCCGCCGATCAGCACTTCCGGCTCGCCCTGCGTGCGCGTGGAAAAGTCCACCGGACGCGCCGTCTCCCACGAGGCCATCTTGCGCATCGTCGCGTCGAGATAATGCGCGAAGCGCGCCTCGCCGCCGGGCTCCATGAGCCGCTCGATCTCGTCGACGTCCCACGTCAAAAACACGTTCAGCGGATACGCAAACGGATGGCGGTTCTCGCTCGACGTCCCCGAAAGGCGCACGCGCGTGGGATGGCCGCGGCCCGCGTTCGGCACGACCTCCACGTGCACGTCCGGCCCAAACTGCTTCGCGAGCCGCGCGGCAATGCGCGGCGCGAATTCTTCCTCGAAGCGATGGACGGCTTCGTTGCTCATGCGCGCGTGTCTCCCTGTTCGGCGAATCGCGGATGCCGCTTGTGTGCGGCTTGTCCGTGCTGTGTTCGCAGCTTGCCGAAACATCCTACCGCGACGTCAGCGCAGCAGCCAGTCGCCGTAGGATTTGCTGCCGATCAACAACACTGCGTGCACGTCTCGCGCTTCAAGCGATACCTCAAGCCGTCTCGCGCAGGCGGCGCGCCGCCAGCAAGGTGCTGCGCAGCCCTTCGAACGAATAGATCAGCAGCGCGACCCAGATCGCGCCGTATCCGAACGCGCGCACCGAGCCGAACGGCTCGCCATAGATCAGCACGCCGGTGAGCAACTGGAGCGTCGGCGTCACGTACTGAATGAGGCCGAGCATCGAAAGCGGAATGCGCCGCGCGGCCGCCGCGAACAACAGCAGCGGCACGGCCGTGATGGGCCCCGCCGCCACCAGCAGCAGTTGCAGGCCGAGCGGCGCGCGCGCGAAATGACTCGCGCCCGCGAGGCCGATGATCGTCAGATAGATCAGCGCGACCGGAAACAGCAGCACGGTTTCGAGCGCGAGCCCTTCGAGCGCGCCGAGCTTCGCGGTCTTGCGCAAGAGCCCGTAGCCGCCGAAGGTCACCGCCAGCGCGAGGCTGATCCACGGCGGCGTGCCGTTCTGCCAGGTGAGCCAGGCCACGGCGAGCGTCGCGATGGCCACGGCGCACCATTGCAGCGGCCGCAGCCGTTCGCGCAAAAACGCATAGCCGAACACCACGTTGATCAGCGGATTGATGAAGTAGCCGAGACTCGCCTCGACGATATGCCCCGCGTTCACGGCCCAGATATAGAGCCCCCAGTTGGCCGACAGCAGCACGGCGCTCGCCGCGAAGCGCGCGAGCAGACGCCGGTCGCGCAGCGCGGGCCGCAGCCACGCCCAGTGATGACGCACCACGAGCACGCCGAGCACGAACACGAGCGACCACGCCATGCGATGCGCGAGCATTTCGAGCGCGGGAATCTGGTGCAGCGTCTTGAAGTAGACGGGAAACAGCCCCCACAGAGTGAAGGCGGAGAATGCGTACGCGATGCCGGGATTCATGATTCGTTCTGGTGTCTGACTGCGGGCCGGCCGCGAACTGTCGGCGATCGAACCGCGCTGCGAGAAGGCCGGGGCAAGCTGGCTCGCGCCCATCCGATGGACGCACTCACGCCGACGACAGGCCGACACGCGAGGTCCGGAGCGAGCGAAATATCGGCCAACCCTGCGCCGAACCGCCGGTTTTGCGACAATAGCGGATTTTCGCCGCCAGCCCTTGCCGCTGTCCAGCCTGACGACGCGCTTACGATCCCCACGCGATCGACGCCGCCGCGCCAGTCCGGACGTGATCGCGACACGGTGCGAAGCGTCATAGCCCAGGCAGTCAGGCCACTTTAGTCCGCGATAGTCCGCGCCGTCCGCGATGACCCTACCCCATATCGATCTGCTGTATTCCGTCTCCGGCCTCGCAGTTGGCTTTCTGGTCGGCCTGACCGGCGTGGGCGGCGGCTCGCTGATGACGCCGATCCTCGTCCTGCTGTTCAACGTGCACCCCGCGACCGCCGTCGGCACCGACCTGCTTTACGCGGCGGCGACCAAATCGGCGGGCACGCTCGTGCACGGCCTCAAGGGATCGGTGGACTGGCGCGTGACGCTGCGGCTCGCGGCCGGCAGCGTGCCCGCCGCGACCATCACGCTGATCCTGCTGCACCGCTTCGGCATGGATACGCCGCGCGCCGGGCATCTGATCCAGTCGGTGCTCGGGGCGGCGCTGCTCATCACGGCTGTCGCGCTGATCTTCCGGCCGCAGCTCGCGGCGTTCGCCTCGCGCCATCGCCATGCGCCGGGCGAAGCGCGCACGCTGTTCTTCACCGTGCTCACGGGCGCGGTGCTCGGCGTGCTGGTCTCGATGACTTCGGTGGGCGCCGGCGCGATCGGCGTGACGGTGCTGCTGCTGCTCTATCCCGCGCTGCCGACGGTGCGCATCGTCGGCTCCGACGTCGCGCATGCGGTGCCGCTCACGCTGCTCGCGGCCACGCTGACGCTGGTCGGCGTGCGCCTCGTGCTGGCCTGAGCGCCGCGCGGCTGAATTCGGCCTCGCGCGATTCCGCCTGGCGCGATTCACATAGCGAAACCCGCGCGCCGCGCCTCAGCGGCGCGCGCGCCACGACCCGCCGGCGCGCGCCATCGGCGTACCCGGCGTGCCCCCGGCCTGAAGCCGCTTCAGGCGCTTCAGGCGGATTCAACCCGCGTCAGAGATACGGCGCCTGGCGAAAAAACCGCCCGTTCAGATCGACCTCGAATTGACGCAGCCACTGCCCGCGCGCATCGATGCGATACGCCTGGGCCCAGGCGCCGCGCCGCACGACGAGGAGTTCGCCGTGCTCGGGATCGTCGGGATCGGTTTCGCCGCGCACGTCGAAATGGATGGGCGCAAAGCCATGCCGCGCACAGGCCAGCTCGAACGCGGCCCGGTCGATCAGCGGCAAATCGGTATAGGTATGGATAGTCATGACAGTTACCTGCAATGAGTCCGCGCACGATCCACGGATAGCATGACCGGGACCTGCGCACTTCCAACATATACCGCCAATTGCGCGTCCGCTGTGTGTCAGTCCGCACTTGCGCGCGCGCTTTTCCTCGCGCGCTGGAAATAGTCCGATAAAAGCGAGCCGATAAACGCAGGCCGAAAACCGCGGACGATGAAAGCACCCCAAAAAAACAAAACGGGCTCCGGCGCGATGCCGGAGCCCGTTCGTGCCGCCCGCGCGCCCGGCGGTGCTGCCGGAGGCGCGAGTGATCGGCTTACGACTTTATTGCTGCATGACCGTCAGCTTGTTCGTCACCGACTTCACGCCCGCCACGCCTTGCGCGACCTGGCCGGCCTGATCGATCTGGTCCTGCGACGGCACCGAGCCGGTCAGCGTAACCGCGCCGCTACGCGAGCGCACCGTGATGTTCGACACGTCGATGCCCTGCGCCTTCGAAAGCGCCTTGCGCACCGTGTAGCCCAGCTTGCGGTCGGCCTTCTTGCCGGCCGGAGCGGCCTTCGTGGTCGTGGCGGCAGCCGCGCCGCTCGCTGCCGAGTTGTCCTGCGCGTACACGCTGCACGCCACCGTCACGCAAGCGACTGCGGCCAGGGTCTTCAGAATAGCGACCGATTTCATGTTCTCTCCTTGTTGCTATCGCGTAAGTACTTCTCTCGTTGCTTCGCTCATTGCTTCGCCCAATGCTTAGCTCCGTAGCGAGGATGGACCGCTTCGGCCGACGGCAGACGGCGCATGCGCCGTCTGCCGGTCGCGCACCGGCGGCTTCGTTACGACACCCGCGGGCAGCCGCCGGAGGCGCCTTCGAGGGCGCGCGCGACGACATAGCCGTGGTCTGGCCACGCTGATGCGAGAGAGTGCGAGAGGCTGGAATGGGCACGGTGCGCTGGGCGGGGGCGGGATCGGTCGATCCACCCTGACGCGCCCTGGCCGCGTACCTCGTTATTGTCTTTTGTTCGTTTTGTTCTGTGTCTCGCGGCGAACGGCAAGGGCCGCCGCGGCGCTCCACAATTTAGCCTGGGCGCGGCGCGAGCGCAAAGGATTTAAGGGCGCGGCGCGGCTTGCGCGCCACGGCAACCGCGCGGCACGCTCACGGCAACCTGTTAGCCGCCGCAACGGCGATTCTCATGTACCATCGGCGGGCGGACCGGCCGCGAACGGCCCGGGCGGACCGCCCGCCCGAAACGGCCGACGCAGCGAGCGCGCCGGGCGCACTGAGCACAGCGCGCGCCGACCGTGCAGACGCCACGTCCGCGCACGTGCACCGGCGTCCGACTACCCGGCTCGCATCGCCCGCCCCACGAACCTCCGAGGCCCGCCTTTCCCCGATGAAGTCCCCCACCGGCCGCAAACCTCCTCCCCGTCTCGTCGCGCGTTTCGTGGCGATTTCGTGGCGCGACCTGGCCGTCTCCTTCGGTCCCATCCTGCTCGTGAGTGTGGCCGCCATCTGGCTCGCCGTGCGCCTGATCCAGCCCGCGCCGCCCAGCACGCTCACCATGAGCGCCGGCCCCAAGGGCAGCACGTTCTGGAACGCCGCGCAGAAGTACAAGGCGATCCTCGCGCGCAACCGCATCACGCTGAACGTGCTGGAGTCGGAAGGCTCCGCGCAGAACCTGCAGCGGCTCGCCGATCCGGCTTCGCACGTCGACGTCGCCTTCGTGCAGGACGGCCTCGCCAGCAAGGTGCCCGACCGGCTCGTCTCGCTCGGCAGCGTCGCCTACGTGCCGCTCGCGGTGTTCTATCACGGGCCGCCCGTCACGCGGCTGTCGCAGTTCGAAGGCGAGCGCCTCGCCATCGGCGCGGAGGGCAGCGGCACGCGCGAACTCGCGCTGACGCTGCTCAAGGCCAACGGCATCGTGCCCGGCGGCAAGACGCAGTTGCTGCCGCTCTCCGGCGACGACGCCGCCCGCGCGCTCGTCGAAGGCAAGATCGACGCGGCTTTCCTGACCGGCGACTCCGCGCAGCCGCCCGTCATGGGCCGCCTGATGCGCATGCCGGGGGTGCGCTTTTTCGACTTCACCCAGGCCGATGCCTACGCGCGTCGCTTTCCCTACCTCACGGCGATCACGATCCCGATGGGCGCGTTCGATTTCGGCCGCAACCTGCCGCCGCATCCGTTGCAGTTCATCGCGCCGACGGCCGAACTGGTCGCGCGCGACTCGCTGCATCCGGCGCTGTCCGATCTGCTCGTCGATGCAGCCAAGGAAGTGCACGGCCGCTCGACGCTGCTCCAGCGCGCCGGCGAATTCCCGGCGCCGCGCGCCCAGGACTTCCCGATCAGCGACGACGCCGCGCGCTACTACAAATCGGGCAAGGGCTTCCTCTACCGCGTGCTGCCGTTCTGGCTCGCGAGCCTCGCCGACCGCCTGCTGGTGGTGCTGGTGCCGATCATCGTCGTGCTGATTCCGGGGCTGCGGCTCGTGCCCGGCCTCTACGCCTGGCGGGTAAAATCGCGCATCTACCGCTGGTATGGCTCGCTGATCGCGCTGGAACGCGCCGCGCTCGCCGACAACTCGCCCGCCGAGCGGCGCACGCTGCTGCGCCAGCTCGACACCATCGAGGAATCGGTCAACGGCATGAAGATGCCGCTCGCGTATGCGGATCAGTTCTACGTGCTGCGCGAGCACATCGGCTTTGTGCGCTCGCGGCTGTCGCCCGCCCGCGAGGGCGGCGCGGCGCGCGGTGAGCATGGCGCGAGCGGTCTGGACGGATTCGGCACAATGGGCGGATTTGGCGGTATGAGCAGCACGCCCGAGAACGCCGAAGTCGATACGGGCGACGCGATGGACGAACGCGTCGCCGAAGAAGCGCCCGAGGCGAAGGAAGCCGGCGCGGAAGCGAACACGGAAGCGAACACGGAAGATAACGCGGAAGCGAACGTGGAAGACAAGGCAGAAACACGCAACGAAACACGCGGCGCCTGACACCGCCCGCGCAGAAATTGCAGCACGCAGCACCGAATACGATCGATACTCAAACGACGGGTCGCCGCTGCGGCCCGCATGAAAGCCCATAGCGGAGGAACAGCATGATCAGCGGCATCGACGCCAGCCAGCCAGCCTGGTTCTACGACTTCGTGTCGCCGTTTTCGTATCTGCTGCTGGAGCAGTACGACAAGTGGCCGGGCTTCGACTTCGCGCCGACGCCGGTCCTGCTCACCGACCTGCACCGCCATTGGGGCCAGCCGCTCGGCGCATCGATTCCGGCCAAGCGCATCTTCACGTACCGTCACGCGCTGTTCCGCGCCGAACAACTGGGCATTCCGTTCAAGATGCCGCCCGCGCATCCGTTCGACTCGGTCAAGCCGATGCTGCTCGCCATCGCGGCGGGCGGCGACTTCGCCTGCGTGCGCGAGATCTTCCGCTTCATCTGGCGCGAAGGCCGCGACCCGTCGACCGAGGAAGGCTTCGAGCAATTGTGCGAGCGCGTGGGCATCGCGCACGGCGAGGCGCTGATCGAGGAAGAAGCGGTGCGCGCGCAACTGCGCCGCAACACCAACGACGCGATCTCGATGGGCGTATTCGGCGTGCCCACGTTCTGGATGAACAAGCAGTTGTTCTGGGGCGAAGACGCGCTGCCGATGGTGCTCTACTGCGCGCGCACGCCGAACTGGCTCGACTCGCGCGAGGTCAAGCGCATCAGCGCGCTGCCTTCGGGTTTGCCGAAGCCGGAAAAGGCCTGAAAACCTGCGGCGAACGCGGGCGAGCGACGTCCAAGCAACGTATAAACCACGTCCGCCGCCCGCGCTGATCCCCGCCATACCGCGCGCCCTATGGCCAGCGCGCGCGCCGCGGCTTAAGGTTATGCCTGACGCCGTGCGCACGAAGCGCGGCGCGTGCGCGCTCACTGCGTTCCCCGCGTTCCCGCTTTCATCGCCATGGACGACTCTGCCCTTTCCCTCGATATCTGGCTCGTGCGCGTGCTGCGCACGCTGCTGGTCGAGCGCAGCGTCACCCAGGCCGCGCTGCGGCTGAACCAGACGCAGCCCGCCATCAGCACCGCGCTGCGGCGGCTGCGCGAAGTGCTCGGCGACCCGATCCTCGTGCGCGGCAAGGCCGGCATGGTGCCGACGGAATACGGCGAGTCGCTGCTGCAATACGCCCAGCGCGTGCTGCGCGACGTCGATTTCGTCGCCACGCCGCACGGCGAATTCGATCCGCTGCGCTCGAAGCGCACGTTTCGCCTCGCCGCGCCCGACTATCTCAACGACTTCTTCATGCCGACGCTGATCGCGCGTTTTCGCGAGGCGGCGCCCGCTGCGCGGCTGGAGATCCTCTCGCTTTCGCCGACGCTCGACCATCACGCCGCGCTCGACGCGGGCGAACTCGACATCGTGATCGGCAACTGGCCGAAGCCCGATCCGCGTTTCGCGCGCAGCGACCTGTTCGCCGACAAGATCGTCTGCCTGATGCGCGCCGACCACCCGCTCGCCCACGCGCCGCTCTCGCGCGAGGACTACCTGGCGGCGGGCCATCTCGCGCCCACGCCCTACACCGGCGCGAACGCGAGCCCCGTGGAGCTGGGTTTCGCGAAGGCGCGCGCGCATCGCCACATCGTCGCGACGCTGCCGTATTTCGGCCTCGTGCCGCAAGTGCTGCTGCAATCGGATCTGATCTTCACGACCACGCGCCGCTTCGCGCTGCACTACGCGGGCATGCTGCCGCTCGCGGTGGTGGAGCCGCCGTTCGCGTTTCCGCGCATCCGCTGCTATCAGATGTGGCATCCGCAACCGGACCGTCCTAGCGACGTGGGCTGGCTGCGCGAGTTGATCGATGCCGTCTCGGTGTCGTTGACGGTGCCCGCGCGCAAGCGGCGCGCGAAGCAGGACACGTCCTCGAAAGCCGCCATCTGACGCCGCAAAAACAAAAAAGCCGGACAACAACGTCCGGCTTTTTTCAAACTTCCGCAAGCGTGAGCGCGCTACGCCCGCGCGAATCCGCTCTCCTGCGCATGCCGATGAACGTCGAGCGGCATCGCCACGCGCAACTGCATCAACTGCGCGGCCACGGCCACCGCAATCGACGACGGCGCCTTGTCGACGATTCCCGTCACGCCGATCGGGCAAGTGATCTCGTCCATGCGCTCGCGCGCGATGCCGCGCTCGGCCAGACGCCGCTCGAACTTCACGCGCTTGGTTTTCGAGCCGATCAGCCCGAACCACGCGAAATCGCGCCGCTTCATGATGCGCAGCGACAGCTCGAAATCGAGCGCGTGATTGTGCGTCATCACGATGAAGTAAGCGCCCGGCGGCGCGCTGTCGACGATCGCCGCGGGCGTGTCGGTGGCCTCGACCTGCACGTTGGCGGGCACTTCGTCGGGGAACAGTTCGTCGCGCTCGTCGACCCATTGCACCACGCACGGCAGCATGCCGAGCAGCGTCACCAGCGCGTGGCCCACGTGCCCCGCGCCGAACAGCACGACGTGCATCGGCCCGTATTGCGGCACCGGCGTGCTGCGTCGGCCGATCACGACGCGCCCCGTCGCATCCACGCGCACACAATGATTCGGATGACTGATCATGTTGCGTTTCCCTCGCTGATCCGTGGACTCAGGCCCGCGCCATCGCACGCACCGCACGCACGCTCTTGAGGATTTCCTCGGCGGTCGCGGGCGCGTTCATCGGCGGATTGAAGCGGTAATCGGCCACGCTCGCCACGGCGTCGCGAATCGCGAAGAACACCGAGAACGGCAGCAGCAGCGGCGGCTCGCCCACGGCCTTCGAGCGGTGAATGCTGTCCTCCGCGTTGCGGTTCTTGAAGAGCTTCACGCTGAACTCGGGCGGCGTGTCGTTCACGGTCGGGATCTTGTACGTGGACGGCGCGTGCGTCATGAGCTTGCCGTCCGGCTTCCACCAGAGTTCCTCGGTCGTGAGCCAGCCCATGCCCTGAATGAAGCCGCCTTCCACTTGCCCCACGTCGAGCGCGGGATTCAGCGAATCGCCCACGTCGTGCAGCGCATCGGCGCGCAGCACGCGCATTTCGCCCGTGAGCGTGTCGATCACGACTTCGGACACGGCCGCGCCATACGAGTAGTAATAGAACGGTCGGCCGCGCAGCGTCGCCTGATCCCAGTAGAGCTTGGGCGTGGCGTAGAAACCGTCGGACCACAATTGCACGCGCGCGAGATAGGCCTTCTGCACCAGCGTGCCGAACGGCACCACTTCGTCGCCGACGATCGCGCAGTCGTTCGCGAACCGCACGTCCGCCGCGTTCACCGCGCCCTTGCCCCAGGTGGTAGCCGCGAGCGCCGCAAGCCGCTCGCGCAGTTGACGCGCGGCGTCCTGCGCGGCCTTGCCGTTCAGATCGCTGCCGGTCGAGGCCGCCGTGGCGGACGTATTCGCGACTTTGCTCGTGTCGGTGGCCGTCACGCGCACGCGGCCGAACTCGATGCCGAGTTCGTGCGCGACGACCTGCGCGACCTTGGTGTTCAGCCCCTGGCCCATTTCCGTGCCGCCGTGGTTCACGAGCACCGAGCCGTCGGTGTAGATGTGCACCAGCGCACCCGCCTGGTTGAAGTGCGTGACGTTGAACGCGATGCCGAACTTCACCGGCGTGATCGCGATGCCCTTTTTCAGCACCTCGTTGTTCGCGTTGAACGCGCGAACCGCCGCGCGGCGCGCGCGATAGCCGCTCGTTTGCGCCAGCTCGTCGATCAGTTCGTGAATCACGTTGTCTTCGATGGTCTGGCCGTACGGCGTTTCGTTGTTCTCCGTCTTGCCGTAGAGATTGCGCTTGCGGACGTCGAGCGGATCGAGGTCGAGCGAGCGCGCGATGTCGTCCATGATGTACTCGATCGCAAACGCGCCCTGCGGGCCGCCGAAGCCGCGGAACGCGGTGTTCGACTGCGTGTTGGTCTTGCCGCAGAAGCCCGAAATCGACACATCGGGCAGCCAGTAGGCGTTGTCGAAGTGGCAGACGGCGCGCGTCATCACCGGGCCGGAGAGGTCCGCCGAAAAGCCGCAGCGCGAGGTCATGTCCACGCTCACGCCTTCGATGGTGCCGTGATCGTCGTAACCCACTTCGTACGTGTAGTGGAAGTCGTGACGCTTGCCGGTCACCATCATGTCGTCGTCGCGATCGGGGCGCAACTTCACGGGGCACAGCAGCTTCCACGCCGCGAGCGCCGCGCAGCACGCGAACAGGCCCGACTGCGATTCCTTGCCGCCGAAGCCGCCGCCCATGCGCCGGCATTCCACCAGCACGTTGTGCGATTGCACGCCCAGCACATGCGCGACAAGGTGCTGCATTTCGCTCGGATGCTGCGTCGAGCACCAGACGTGCATGCCGTCGTCGTCCTTCGGCACGGCGTAGGCGATCTGCCCTTCCAGATAGAACTGCTCCTGCCCGCCCAGCAGCATCTCGCCTTCATGACGATGCGCGGCCCGCGCCGCGCGCGTGGACGCGTCGCCGCGCGCGAGCTTCATCGGCGGCAACACGTATTGCTGCGCGGCGCGCGCCTGCTGCGCCGTGAGGATCGGCGGCAGTTCCTCATAGTCGATTTCGGCGCGGCGCGCGGCGAGACGCGCCGTATCGTGCGACGTCGCCACCACGACGAACATCGGCTGGCCGACGTATTGCACGACGCCGTCCGCGAGCACCGGATCGTCGTGGATGATCGGGCCGCAATCGTTCACGCCCGGAATGTCCTCGGCGGTGAGCACGGCGACAACGCCGGGCGTCGCGCGCACCTTGGCGAGATTCATCGCGACGATGCGCGCATGCGCTTTCTGCGAGAGACCGAGCGCCGCGTGCAGCGTGCCCGCGACGACCGGAATGTCGTCGGTGTAGGTGGCGCGCCCGCTCACGTGCAGATGCGCCGATTCGTGCGGCCGCGAGACGTGGACCTGCGCGAACGGCTCGCGCGCTTTCGCTTCTTCCAGGAACGGTTCGGCTTGCTGGTTCATGATGTCGTTCTCCGTATGTTGTTTCGCTTTTTCCCGTTTCCTGTCCGGTCAAACCGCGCTGCTTTCGATGCTGTCCGCGTTATCCGCACTTTCCGCCGCCACCGCGCGCACGTTCAGCGCCTGCGGCGCGAGCGGATTGTGCGGACGCGTTTCCAGCCAGAAGCGATACAAGGTGTTCTTCGCCGATTCGAGCCGATACTCGCTCGTCGCGCGCATGTCCGAGAGCGGCGCGTAGTCGTTGCCGAGCGCGATCATCGCGGCCTGCACGGTGGCTTCGTGCCACTGCGCATCGGCGAGCACGGCTTCGGCGTGGCTCGCGCGCTTCGGTGTGGCCGCCATGCCGCCGAACGCGATGCGCGGCTCGCGGATCGTCTCGCCATGCTCGCCATCGGCGAGATACGAAAACGCGGCGCACACGGCCGAGATATCGGAGTCGAAACGCTTCGAGACCTTGTAGGTGCGGAATTTCAGATTCGCGCGCGCGCCGCTGCGCGTGGGCACCTTGAGCGCGAGCACGAATTCGTGTTCGGCCATGTCCTTCTTCTGGTACGCGAGATAGAGGTCTTCGAGCGCCAGCTCGCGCTCGACTTCGCCGCCGCGCAGCACCACGCGCGCGCCCAGTGCGATCAGGCCCGGCATCGAGTCGCCGATCGGCGAGCCGTTCGCCACGTTGCCGCCGAGCGTGCCCGCATTGCGGATCGGCAGCGAGGCGAAACGCAGCCACATTTCTTCGAGTTCGGGATAGTGCTTCACGAGTTCGGCATAGGCGCGCTCGACCGTCACGCCCGCGCCGATGCGTATCCATTGCTCGTCCACGTCGATCGCGCGCATCGCCTCGACCTGCCCCACGTAGACGATGTCGCCGAGATCGCGCATCTGCTTCGTGACCCACAGGCCGATATCGGTGCTGCCCGCGAGAATGCGCGTGTTCGGGCGCGCGGCCTTGATCGCGGCGAGCGCCTCGACCGTGCGCGGCGCGTCGAACTGCTGGCCGCGATGCTCGTAGTGGAAGGTCTCGGCGCGCTCGATCGTCGCGAGCGAGGCCGCGATCGCCTTCACGTCGACGGGCGCCTTGGGCGCGTCGAGCTTGAACATCTGCTCGGCGGCGTCGAGGATCGGCCGATAACCCGTGCAGCGGCACAGATTGCCCGTGAGCGCATTGGCGATCTCGTCGCGCGACGGCACGCTGCACGACGCCTTGCCCGCGCAGCCTTGCGCCGCTTGCTCGTGGCTGTGCTCGTGGCTGTGTTCATGGCCGTGCTTCTCGTAGAGCGACCACATCGACATGACGAAACCGGGCGTGCAGAAGCCGCACTGCGAGCCGTGGCAATCGACCATCGCCTGCTGCACGGGATGCAGCGAGCCGTCGGGCTGGCGCAGGTCTTCGACCGTGAAGAGCGCCTTGCCGTCGAGCGTCGGCAGGAACTGGATGCAGGCGTTGACGGCCTTGAAGCTGACGCCGCCCTCGGCGGTGCGCTCGCCCACGACGACCGTGCACGCGCCGCAATCGCCTTCGGCGCAGCCTTCCTTGGTGCCGGTGCAGCGCGCGTCTTCGCGCAGGTATTGAAGGACGGTGCGGGTCACGCCCGCGTCGCTGACTTCGCGGATCGCGTTGCGGTGATAAAAGCGGATCGGCTGATTCATGGTTTCTGGCTCGTCGTTGTATGCGTGTGCGCGGCAAGCGTCTGCGGCTCGCCACGCAACAGTGGACGATTTGAAAGCTATCACCACCAATATTGCGATCCCATAGGCGCAAGTGCATGGGGGATATATCGTTGAGACGATAAATCGCGCTCGCACGCGCATGGCGGGCTTATGTCGCGACGTCCTGATTGCGTTATTTCTCTCACGTTTCACGCAAACAGGACACCGAAATCTCCGCGTCGATGCCTCATCCCGGCGCTCGCGCCCCGTTTTTTCCGCGATGACACGGCCTGGCGGCGTCCGGGCTCGCCAAATTGCGCCAACATCGCGCAACCTCGCCCATTTCCGCCTGCGCAGATGACAGAACGTTTAAGCAGCGAAACACGCGCAAAAGGTGTTGTTCCGCTCACCGAAACGTTTTTTCAACGTCTGCATAAGAACCGGTTCCATGGGACAATCACGCCTTTCCCGCCGTTTTCCATCCGCGTTTTCCCCATGTCCGCTGATTTGGCGCCCCCGCGCTCCGCCGCATCGACGACCCTGCAGATCATTCCGGTCGTCTTTTTCACCTTCCTCTGCTACCTGACGATCGGCATTCCGCTTGCCGTGCTGCCGGGCTACGTGCACAACGACCTCGGTTTCAGCACCGTGGTGGCGGGCGCGGCGATCAGCGTGCAATACATCGCGACGCTCTGCTCGCGCGCCCTCGCCGGCCGCTCGGCGGACACGCTCGGCCCGAAGAAAACCGTGTCGATCGGCCTGATGATCTGCGGCGCGAGCGGCGTGCTGCTGCTGCTCGGCACGCTCGTCGATCACTGGCCCGGCCTCTCGCTGACGCTGCTGGTCGTGAGCCGCCTGCTGCTCGGCTGCGGCGAAAGCCTGTGCGGCACGGGCGCGATCCTCTGGGGCATCGGCCGCGTGGGCACCTCGCACAACGCCAAGGTGATTTCGTGGAACGGCATCGCCACCTATGGCGCGCTCGCGCTGGGCGCGCCGCTCGGCGTGGAGATGGTGCATTTCGTCGGCTACTGGACGCTCGGCGTCTCCGTGATCGCGCTGGCCGCGCTCGGCTTCTGGCTCGCGCGCCCGATCGCGCCGGTGCCGGTCGTGCACGGCGAGCGCATGTCGTACCGCAGCGTGTTCACGCGCGTGCTGCCGCACGGCATTGGCCTCGCGCTCGGCTCGGCGGGTTTCGGCTCGATCGCCACTTTCATCACGCTGTTCTACGCGGCGCGCCACTGGGACAACGCCGCGTTCTCGCTGACGCTGTTCGGCCTGATGTTCATCGGCGCGCGCCTGCTGTTCGCCAACACCATCAAGACCTTCGGCGGCTTCCGCGTGGCCATCGCCTCGTTCTCGTGCGAGTGCGCCGGTCTTTTGCTGCTGTGGCTCGCGCCGACGCCGCATTTCGCGCTCGCGGGCGCGGCGCTCACGGGCTTCGGCTTCGCGCTCGTGTTTCCGGCGCTGGGCGTCGAGGCGGTGGGCCTCGTGCCGGCGGCGAGCCGCGGCGCGGCGCTCTCGGCGTACTCGGTGTTCCTCGATCTGTCGCTCGGCATCACCGGCCCGCTCGCGGGCTATGTGGCGAATCTGTTCGGCTATGGCTCGGTGTATCTGTTCGCGGCGATTGCGTCGGCGGCGGCCGTGGCGCTGTCGGTCTCGCTGCATCGCAAGAGCGTGAAGGCGGCCGCCGAAGCGAAAGCCGCCGCGAGCGCCACACAACGCGCCGACTGAGTTTTCGTCAGACTCGCGGCTTCACCGCACCCAATAGAAAAACCGCCCGCAACGCGCTTCGCGCTGCGGGCGGTTTTTTTCATCGCAGCCGATATCGATGCCTTACTTCTTCTGCACCGTATCGGTCGCGAGCTTCTTGCCCGTCGCCTCGTTGTAGCGCTGCACGTATTCCTCGGTGAGCTTGCGCACCGCGCGGCCGATCTTGCGGTAATCCGACTCGTTGAGGTTCGCGAGCGACACGCGGCCCGACGGATGCGGCGTGCCGAAGCCCTTGCCCGGCAGCAGCACGACGCGCGCTTCGCTCGCGAGACGGAACAGCAGCTCGTTGGGCTGGACCTGCTTGAGCAGCCACTCGACGAAGTCGCGCCCGAACAGCTTCTCGCCCAGATATTCCATGTCGAGAATCGTGTAGTAATCGACCTGGTTCGGATCGCTCTCGTCGTAGGCGATGCCCATCTCTTCGAACAGCGCGCGCTTGCGGCTGCGGATCACGCGCTTGAGCGCGTTCTTGTACGCGTCGGGCGTATCCATCAGCGAGAACAGCGAGAACAGGACCATCTGCACCTGCTGCGGCGTCGACAGACCGGCCGTGTGATTGAGCGCGACGGTGCGGCTGTCGGCCACCAGACGGTCGATGAACTTGAGCTTGTCCGGCTCCGTCGTGATCGACTCGTAGCGCTTGTGCAGGATCTTCTTTTCGTCCTTCGGCAGCTTCGCGAGCGTGGCGTCGAGCACGTTGTCGCGATGCGTCGCGATCGCGCCCAGACGCCAGCCGGTCGCGCCGAAATACTTCGAATACGAGTACACGAGAATCGTGTTCTTCGGCGCGAGCGCGAACAGCGAAACGAAGTTGTCGGCGAAGGTGCCGTACACGTCGTCGGTCAGCAGGATCAGGTCCGGACGTTCCTTGATGATCTCGGCGATGTATTCGAGGCTTTCGTCATCGATCTTCACCGACGGCGGATTGCTCGGATTCACGAGGAAGAACGCCTTGACCTTCGGATCGCGCAGCTTGTCGAGTTCCTTCTTCGAGTACTGCCAGTGGTTCTCGACGGTCGCATTCAGATGCACGACGTTGAGCTGATAGTCGTTGAGTTCGGGAATCTCGATGTACGGCGTGAAGATCGGCATGCCGAGCGCGATGGTGTCGCCCGCCTTGATCAGGAAGTTCTCGCGCATCGTGTTGAAGATGTACGTCATGGCCGCCGTGCCGCCTTCCACCGCGAACACGTCGAACTCGCCCACGAACGGATGCTTGCCGATCATCTCGCGGCGCAGATACTGCCCGACGATGATCTCCGAGAGCTTGAGCATGCGGTCGGGCACCGGATAGTTACAGGCCAGAATGCCTTCGCACATTTCGTAGAGGAAATCGCCCGCGGAAAGACCGAGCTGGTCGCGCACATACGACACCGCGCCGCCAATGAAGTCGATGCCCGGTTCGCCGTGCTTTTCGTGCAGGAACTGGTCGAAGCGCTCGACGATGCCGGCGCGCTGCGGGAAGCCGCCCACGCCTTCGGGCATGTACGAGAACGAGCGCTCCGATTCGCGCATCGCGAAGAGACCGAGCTGCCAGAAGCCGTGGCGCGGAATGGTGGCGAGGAAGTTGGGGTTGCCGCGACCCGCGTTGAGCATCGAGAAGTTGGCCGGACGTTCGGCCGCGCCGCCGCCGGCCGCCTTGATCAGTTCGTCCTTGAGCTCGAACGGGCTCAGTGCGTCGAGACCCGCCTTTTCCTTCGTATCGTTGCCTTTACCTTTTGCCATGGTGCTCTCCATTGGAAGACGTGATGCGCGCCGCTTCGTTCGTCATGCTCACCGTGCGCGGTGAACGTCGTCGTTGCGTGGAACGCGGCGCGCGTTTCGACAGATCATCGAGGACGGGCCTGCGCTCCTCGCGCGGCCCGCTTTGGCTTCATGTCATGCGAGACCGACCACGAGCGGCCCGAGCAGCGTGAGCAGCACATTGGCGATCGCGTAGGTGATGGCGAACGGCACGGTCGGCACGGCGCTCTCGGCCTTGTCGAGAATGCCGCCGAACGCCGGGTTCGCACTGCGCGAGCCGGACAGCGCGCCCGCGAGAATCGCCGCGTTGTTGTACTTCAGCACGTAGCGGCCAAACAGCATGGTGAGAATCAGCGGCACGATGGTCACCACCACGCCGAGCAGGAAGATCGTGATGCCGCTCTGCTTGACCGTCACCACCGCCTGGAGGCCGGAGTTCAGACCCACCACGGCGACGAACGCCGCGAGCCCGAAGTCCTTGAGCAGTTGCGAGGCCGCGGGCGGCATCACGCCGTACATCGGATGCTTGCCGCGCATCCAGCCGAACAGCAGACCCGCGAGCAGGCAGCCGCCGCCCGAGCCGAGCGTGAGCGGAATGCCCGCCACGTTCACCACGATCAGGCCGATCAGCAAGCCGAGCACGAGGCCGACGCCCATGTAGATGAAGTCGGTCTTGTTGCTGTACGCAAGCTCGTAGCCGGCTTCCTGCACGGCGCGTTTGGTGTCGGTGGCCGTGCCGTAGATCGTGATGACGTCGCCGTGTTCGAGCTGCGTCTGCGGCAGCACCGGCACGGGCTGACCCGCACGCTCGATCTTCTCGATGTAGACGCCGTGGCGCATGTCGCGATCGACGTTCTTGCGCACGTCGGCGATCGTCGTGTGATTCATGCCCTTCTTCGTGAAGACGAGCTGGCGCGTCTGCATCACAAGGCTCATGCCGCCCGAGTCCGGCACTTCCGGCCCGATCAGCGCGCCCACTTCGACCATCTGCTCGCGGCGGCCGACCACGAGCACCACGTCGTCGCGGCTCAGCACGAAATCGGGCGTCGAATCGAGCACCTTGCCCGCGCGCCGGATCTTCTCGATCGCGATGAAATCCTTCTCCGCCGCTTCGAGCTGCTTGACCGTCTGGCCCGCGCCCGCGTCCACGCGGAACACGCGGCCGAACAGTTCGGGCAGCGCCGTGATCTGGCCCGGCCCGCTCGCCGCCGAGCCGCCCGCCATTTCGCGTTCGGCGTCCATCGACGCGTCCTTGAGGCTGCGGCCCATGAACTTCGGCAGGATGTTCACGCAGACGATGATCGCGCCGAGCGAACCGAACACATAGGTCACGGCATAGCCGATCGCCACGTCGGCCTGCATCGCTTTCACCTGATCGGCCGGCAGACCCAGACGCGCGATGGCGTCGCCGGCCGTGCCGATGATCGCCGATTGCGTCATGCCGCCCGCCGCGAGACCGGCGGCGAGACCCTTGTTGAGGTGAAAGAGCTTCGCGCAGATGACCACCGTGACGAGGCCCGCGACGGCCATGAACACGGCCATGGCGATCTCACGCAGCGTCTTGCGGTTGAGCGAGTTGAAAAAGCCCGGCCCGGAGTCGTAACCCACGGCGTAGATGAACACCGCGAACATCACCGACTTCACGCCGTTGTCGATGGTCACGCCCGCCTGACTGATGACCACGGCCGCGAGCAGCGACCCGCCCACGCCGCCTAACTGGAACTTGCCGAAATTGATCTGGCCGATCCAGTAACCCACGGCCAGCGAGAGGAACAGAGCGATTTCCGGAGATTTGTGAAAGATGTCATGTAGCCATTCCATCGTGCCCTCGCTTGGAAAGTGTGACAGCCTGATGCCGATGAAACCCGACGCTTGAGCCGCCGCGCGGGTCAGCCGAACTTCGCCGCGAGCCCGACCACCACGGGCCCCATCAACGGCAACAGGATGTTCGACAACGCATAGGTGATCGTGTAACCGATCACGGGAGTGGAATTGCCGGTGACGCCCACGAGCGCACTGATCGCCGGCGTGCTGCACTGCTGCCCTGCAATCGCGCCGAGCAGCATCGGCGCTTCGAGCTTGAGAAACATGCGCCCGATCCAGAGTGAGAGGAGGCCCGGTATCAGCACCATCAGGATGCCGGCGAGCGGCAGCGCGAGGCCGTACTCGCGCACGAGCTTGATGGCGTCCGGACCGGCGGACAGACCCACGGCGGCGATGAAGGTCGCGAGGCCGAAGTCCTTGAGCACCTGGGCGGCCGCCGAAGGCAGCGAGCCGACCACGGGAAAGTGCGAGCGCGCCCAGCCGAACAGCAGGCCCGAGAGCAGACAGCCGCCGCCGGTGCCGAGCACCAGAGAGACGCCGCCCACCTTCAGCCCGAAGCGGCCGATCAGCATGCCGACAAGCACGCCGAGCCCGAGATAGACGAAGTCGGTCTTGGTGGTCTGCTGGATCACGTAGCCGAGTCGCTGCGCGCCGCGTTTGACGTCGCTGGGCGCGCCGAGCAGCGTAAGCACGTCGCCGCGCCGCACCACCGTGCCGGGCAGCGCGGGCACCGTGGTGTCGAGCCGCGTGATCGCGCTCACGTAGATGCCGCGGCCCGCTTGCGCCGAGGCGCGTTCGCGCATCTGCGCGAGCGTGAGGCCGTCGGCGTCGCGGCGCGTGAGCATCACGTCCACCCGCTGCGCGAGCAGCTTCGTGAAGCCTTCGCCCGAGACTTCCTCGCCGAGACTGGCGGACGCATCGACCATGCTTTCGCGGCGCCCCGCAATGAAGACAACGTCGCCGCTCTGCAGCACAAGCTGACCGTCCGCGTCGATCTGGCGCTGTTCGCGCAGCACGCGCTCGACCGTGATGTTGTTGCCGAAACGCGCCTCGAACTGGGCGACCTGGATGCCGGCGGCGGGACCGGCCCTGAACGCGCGGCCCACCAGCGGCGGCAGCGCGAGACGCTGACCTTCGTCGAGCACGCCGTCGCCGCCGAGCTTGCGAAAGAGACGCGCGGCCTCGTCGCGCAGATTCACGCGCAGGATCAGCGGCGCGACCTGGCTCGTGAACAGCACGATGGTGATCAGACCGAACAGGTAACTCACGCTATACGCGGTCACGATGTGCGCCTGCAACGTGCCCACCGCCTCGGGGCTGATGCCGAGCCGCGCAATCGCCTCTGAAGCCGTGCCGATCACCGCCGACTCGGTCGCCGCGCCCGCCAGCAGGCCCGCGGCGGTGCCCGCGTCGAGCTTCATCAGGACGACTGCAATCATGACGAGCGTCATCACCGAGACGATCTCGACGATCGAAAGCAGCCCGTAACGCCAGCCCTTGCCGATGTTGGCGAAGAACTGCGGGCCGCCCGTGAAGCCGAGCGCGAAGATGAACAGCGCGAAGGCGATGTTCTTGAGATCGGGCGCGATACGCGCGCCCGTCTGACCGAGCAAAAGCGCCACGATCAGCGTGCCGCACACGCCGCCAAGCGAAATGGGCCCGAATCGAATCGAACCAATCAGATAACCGAGTGCGAGACTCGTAAACAGGGCAATCTCGGGTTGCGACTTCAGCAATTCGACGATCATGTCTGGTCTGCCGATTTACGTTCTTTTTGCCCAAACGCGCATAAAAAGACATGCCCATGGCATGTACGCATCTATTTCCGGGCGCATCGCATATTTGCGCGACACGCAATAAATCCGGAAAACCGCTTTTATTCGCTATTTATGTAAAGGCTGTGAACCAGCATAAAAATCATCGGCTGCAACGCATTGACAACAAACGTTTTTCGCCAGGAAATCTCCGCAATCGGCCCAGACATCGATTCCTCGCAAGCTTGTACAAGACCCGGAAAACCGCTATCCGCTGGATGAACACCGCTCGATCGTAATTCAAATTCAAATACGACTGCGCGAACGTGCCATATTCCCACCTCATTCAATACCCATGCCAGCCGCGTATTTGAATCTTTTACAACCATGAAATGACACTTCTTTTTGAGATAGATATTGTAATTTCACAGGACTGTCAATATGATTTTCATTCAAAGTCGTAATCGCGAGCTAGCCGCCAGTCCGCTTCATTCGCGCTCGGCTGTTCTGTTCGAGCGCACGCCCCTTAACCGGTAAATGCATTCAGCATGCGAGGCGAATTTCCATGAACCAGATACACGCCATGCGCGTCTTCGTCAGGGTTGCGGAATCACAGAGCTTTCGCCGCGCCGCGCAGCACCTCGACGTTTCGAACGCGCTCGTCACCCGTTCGGTCGCGATGCTCGAAGCGCATCTGCACACGCGGCTCATCAACCGCACCACGCGTAATCTATCGCTCACCGAAGCAGGTCAGCGCTATCTCGAGGGCTGCCGCAGCGTGCTGGAGGAACTCGATCACCTCGAACATACGCTCGCGCATACCGAGCGGGAGCCGAGCGGCACGCTGCGCGTGGTAGCCGCCGGCGCGCTGTCGCTCGCCACGCTCACGCCGCTGATCGACGGCTACCGGCGGCGTTATCCGCGCGTGCATGTGCGCCTCACGCTCGCCGAGCGGCCCGTGGACCTGGCGGAGGACGGCTTCGACGTGGGCATCGTGGCCGCGTCGACGGAAAGTGGCGACGGCAACGGCGAACTCGTCGAGCGCTCGCTCGGCACCACTTCGTTCGTGCCCTGCGCATCGCCCGCGTGGCTCGCGGAGCACGGCGAGCCGGGCACGCCCGACGCGCTCGCGCAGCACGCGGCCGTGACGCTGCCGCCCGAGGAGCGCAGCGCGACGTGGCGCTTCGCGAAGGCCGGCGAACGCGCGCAGCCGGTCACGCTCCAGCCCGCTTACGCGGTCAACAACATGCTGATGGTGCGGCTCGCGGCGCTCGCGGGCATGGGCGTGGCGATCGTGCCCGCGCCGCTCGTCGCCGACGATTTCGCCGCCGGCACGCTCAGGCGCCTGCTGCCCGACTACGAGATCGACGCGCCCGAGGCACGCATGTCGATCGTGTATCCGAGCCGCCAGTATTTGCCCGCCAAGACGCGGCGCTTCGTCGATCACGCGGTCGAGCATTTCGAGCACGCGCACGACGGCGCGCTGGTGAACCGGTCGGCGTCGAGCGTGGCGTCGTCGGCTTCGACTTCGGCAGGCGGCTCCGCGTGGCGGCCGATGAACGGCGCGCCCGGCAGCAGCGCCGTGTTGCAGGCGATGAACGAACGCTGAGGCACGTAAGGAAGCACGTAAGGCAGCACGTAAGAAGCGCTGCACCGCCGGCGCGGGCAGCGCCATCGCGGCTCAACCCGGCGGCGTGCCGTATTCCGCCGGCTCGCTTTCCAGACCCGCGGCGCCGCACAACTCGCGCAGCAGCGCCGCCTCGCGCTCGTGCACCTCGACCGGCAGCCACTGCGCGCCGGCCCACGCCAGATAGCGCGCGCGATGCTGGCCGTTGCGGAACGCCACCACGCCCACATGCGCGATGCCGAGCCAGCCTGCAATCCCCGCCGCGCGGCGCTTCGAGATCGTCACGTAGGGCATCTGCGGCACGCGTTTGTTTTCCGGATCGAGAAATTCGCGGATCCCGCGCACCTTGCCGACATGCCAGTCGTCGACGGGCTTGAGCACGTAGTCGGTGTCGTCACGGTCGGCGCACAGCAGCAGCTTGTGCAGATCGACGACCACCACTTCGTGGCGCGTGCCGTCGGTCGTGAAGACGCGTTTGAAGCGCACATGATCGTAGCCGGGGTGATCGGGCAAGGACACGATCCAGTGCGTTCCGCACGCGGATTGCAGCGGTTTCGACAGCGTTGAAGGATTCGGTGGCAGCGCGCCGGGCGTGGGCAGTGACGTCGGGGACATGCGGGTGATGCGCCTCTCGCGGGGAGGAAAAACGGCCTAAGCTACGAGGGATTCGTGACGGTTTCGTGACCTATGCGGCGTGGATGCGCACGCCCCGCGCACGCGAGGAAAAGCCCGATGAGCCAAGGTGAAAAAGGCAACGACAGAAGCGACGAGCAACGCGACGACGCAGCGCCACGCGAAAGCACGCCGGACCACGCGATAACGGAGACGTTCGGCGACGCCGTGCGCATCGAAGCCCGCGCCCAGGTCGCGACGATCGTGCTCGATCGCCCCGCGCAGCGCAACGCGATCGACCGACCGACCGCCGATGCGCTCGCCGCCGCATTCGCGCGCGTCGAGGCGCATCCGCACTGGCGCGCGGCCGTGCTGTTCGGCGCGGGCGGCACCTTTTGCGCGGGCGCCGACCTCGGCGCGCTCAACGACGACACGCGGCGCAACGCCCTGCGCGAAGACGGCGGCGGCCCCGGTCCGCTCGGCCCGACGCGCATGCGGCTCGCCAAGCCTTGCATCGCTGCCGTGACGGGCTACGCCGTCGCGGGCGGGCTCGAACTCGCGCTGCTCTGCGATCTGCGCATCGTCGAGGAAGACGCCGTGCTCGGCGTGTTCTGCCGCCGCGTGGGCGTGCCGCTGATCGACGGCGGCACGGTGCGTCTGCCGCGCCTGATCGGCCTGTCGCGCGCGCTCGATCTGATCCTCACGGGGCGCGCCGTCCACGCGCGCGAGGCGCTCGACTTCGGTCTTGCGAATCGCGTCGTCGGCAAAGGATGCGCGCGCGCCGAAGCCGAAGCGCTCGCAGCCACGCTCGCCGCGTTCCCGCAAGCGGCGCTGCTCGCGGATCGCCGCTCGGCCTGGGACAACAGCGCACTCGACGACTTCGCCGAAGCATTGCGCCGCGAAGGCGCCGGCGGCTATCGCGCCGCGCTCGACGAAGGGCTGCCGATGGCCGCGCGTTTCGCGCAAGGCGCGGGACGCCACGGCGAACCGCTTTGAGCGCGCGAAAACCTCGCCACACTTGATTCTTGAAGGCCCTTGTTCAAGGCGCTAAATTGAATCTGTCAGTCGCCACGATGCACCGCCCGCGCCGTCCGCCACACTGCATCGGCCCGCTTTTTTCCGGGCAATCCTCAGACGAGACGCCGACGCGAACAACAACCCCGCACGCGCATCAGGTGTGTTTTCGTGGAAGAACACACGAAAAGCGTGCCGGATGCAGCGAGGCGCATTTCAGTACAATTCGGCATTGGCTTAATCAGTACGCCAAATTCAGCACGATTGGCACGTTCAGCACAACCGTCGCACAAAAACAGCGCGCGAGCCGCTCACCGCCGGCCTCGCGAACCGAACCGACCACGCCGTCCCCGCCGAGAACCGGCCCACACGTCCATGCCCTTGCCCCTGCTTGCCCTTGCCGTCGCCGCGTTTGGTATCGGTACCACCGAATTCGTCATCATGGGACTGCTGCCCGACGTCGCGCGCGATCTGTCCGTGTCGATTCCGGCCGCCGGCATGCTGGTCTCGGCGTATGCGCTGGGCGTGACGATCGGCGCGCCCATCGTGGCGATCGCCATCGCCAACGTGCCGCGCAAGGCGGCGTTGATGCGGCTGATCGGCATCTTCATCGTCGGCAATCTGCTGTGTGCACTGGCGCCGACCTATTCGATCCTGATGGCCGCGCGCATCGTCACGGCGTTCTGTCACGGCGCGTTCTTCGGCATCGGCTCGGTGGTCGCGGCCGGACTCGTCGCGCCCAACCGGCGCGCCCAGGCGATCGCGCTGATGTTCACGGGCCTCACGCTCGCCAATGTGCTGGGCGTGCCGCTCGGCACCGCGCTCGGTCAGCTTGCAGGCTGGCGCACGACGTTCTGGGCCGTGACGGTGATCGGCCTCTTCGCGGCGCTCGCGTTACAAGTGTGCCTGCCGAAGCACATCGAAATGCAGAAGGCGAGCCTCGTGCACGAATTCAGCGTGCTCAAGAATCCGCAGGTGCTGATGGTGCTGGGCATGAGCGTGCTGGCATCGGCGAGCCTGTTCTCGGTGTTCACCTACATCACGCCGATTCTCGAGGACGTGAGCGGATTCTCGCCGCACGAAGTGACCTTCGTGCTGCTGCTGTTCGGCCTCGGGCTGACGGTGGGCAGCACACTCGGCGGCAAGCTCGCCGACTGGAAGCTGATGCGCTCGCTGCTGAGTCTGCTCGCGATGATCGGCGTACTGCTCGCGGTGTTCGCGTTCACGATGCACGATCAGATCGCGGCGATGGCGACCATTTTCGTGTGGGGCGTGCTCGCGTTTGCGATCGTGCCGCCGCTGCAGATTCTCATCGTCAATCGCGCGAGCCATGCGCCGAACCTCGCCTCGACGCTGAACCAGGGCGCGTTCAATCTCGGCAATGCGAGCGGCGCGTGGATCGGCGGCGTGGCGATCAGCGCGGGCGCGCCGTTGACGTCGCTGCCGTGGGTGGGACTCGCGATGGCGCTCGCCGCGCTCGGGCTCACCTTCGTCTCGGCGCAACTCGAGCGGCGCGCGCGTCGCCGCGTGGCGGTCAACGGGCCGACCTCGGTCGCCTGAACGGGACGTGTCGACTCGAAGCGCGACGTTCGACGTTCGACGTTCGACGCTCGGCGCGATGACGCGCTGATTGACTGAAGCAGCGCGGCATCCCATGCCGCGTTTTTCGCGTGCGCAGTGTAGGATGGCGCCCGATGAAAACCGTCCTTACCCGAGATTTCCTCGCGCTGATCCTGAGCGTGGCCGTGGTCGGCCTGGGCTCCGGCGCGACCTTGCCGCTCACGGCGCTCGCACTCACCGACGCCGGATACGGCAGTGCCATCGTCGGCCTGCTGACTGCCGCACAGGCGCTCGGCGGGCTGATCGTCGTGCCGCTCACGGCGTGGATCGCGGGGCGATTCGGCTCGCGGCAAGTGATCGTCGGATCGGTGATTGCGGTCGCGGCGGCCACTGCGCTCATGCAGACCTGCGCGAATCTGTGGGTATGGGCGGCGCTGCGGATGGTGTGCGGCGCGGCGCTCATGCTGCTGTTCACGATCGGCGAGGCGTGGGTGAACGAACTCGCGGACGATTCCAATCGCGGACGCGTGGTCGCCATCTATGCGACGACCTTTACCTTGTTTCAGATGTCCGGGCCCGTGCTGGTGAGCCAGATCGCGGACTCTACGGCGTGGCGGTTTGCGATCTGCGGGGCGATTTTCCTGATCGCGTTGCCGATGCTGTTTGCCATCCGGTCGAGTCCGCACAAGTCGGATCTGCATGAGCCGCATGGGAGTTGGCGGCATGTGTTGCCGAAGATGCCGGCGCTGATTATCGCGACCGGTTTTTTTGCGTTGTTCGATACGCTTGCGCTGTCGTTGCTGCCGTTATTCGCAATGGGGCATGGGATTGGGAGCGAGCTGGCCGTGCTGTTTGCTTCGGTTGTGTTGCTCGGCGATACGACGATGCAGTTTCCCATCGGGTGGCTCGCTGATCGGCTCGGGCGCGAGCGGGTGCATGGGTTGATGGGCTTGATTGTTGTCGTGCTGTTGCCTTTGTTGCCTTTTGCTGTGGGGACGCCCTGGTTGCGGTGGCCTTTGCTTTTTGTTTTGGGGGCCGCTGCCGGGTCTATTTATACGTTGGCGATTGTCGCCTGCGGTGAGCGGTTTGAAGGCGGGGCGCTCGTTTCGGCTAGTGCGCTGGTTAGTGCTTCATGGAGTGTCGCCAGTTTTGGTGGGCCTATTGTTACCGGGGCTTTGATGGAGCATGCCGGGCGCGATGCCATGCTTTGGGTTTTGTTTGCCGCCGCGGTTGTTTTTCTTGGGGCTTTGAGGTGGGAACGGGTGCGCGGATTGGCTGGTGCTTCGCATATTCGGTGATTTTTTTGTTTTGCGCTTTTTCCTGTTTTCTTGTCGGTATGCATGCGTTGCCCCTGTGCGGGGCGGCACCTACTTTTCTTTGCAGCCGCAAAGAAAAGTAGGCAAAAGAAAGCGGCTCACACCGCTAATGCTTCGCTGTGTTTCTCTCGACGTCATTCGGAGTGGTGCAGGAGCGTCCGTCATCCCGCGCCCTCCCACGTAGTGACAAGGCATCCTCACATCCCGTTGCGCTCAACGCGCAACGGCCGGGTATGCGGGGGAAACCAAAGGTACTAATTTATCTTTTTGGGGCACTCGCAAACCTTCGGTTTGCTGCCATGCCCCACGGGGCGCGGAGCGCCCCCGGATGAATGACGGCTTTGTCACTGAGTTGAGTGGTGCGAGGCGACAGACGCCCCGGAACCACTATCGAAGATGGTGCGGGGTGGACGGCGTCACACTGGCGGTTTGAGCCGCTTTCTTTTGCCTACTTTTCTTTGCGGCTGCAAAGAAAAGTAGGTGCCGCCCCGCACAGGGGCGACGCGTGCAGACCGACAAGAAAACAAGAAAAGCGCAAAACAAACAATCAACCTAATGCAGCCACTACCTCCCCAACACACTCCCCAAACCCCACCCGATACCCCTCCCCCTGACACCACCCACGCAGCGTCAACACATCCCCATCCTCAATAAACCCCCGCGTAGCGCCCCCTTTCAACTCGACAGGATTCTTCGCATTCCAGGTAATCTCCAGCAAGCTCCCAAACGAATCGGGCGTCGGCCCGGAGATCGTCCCAGAGCCCATCAAATCCCCGACGCGCGTGTTACACCCACTCACCGTATGATGCGCAAGCTGCTGCGCCATGCTCCAGTACATGTGCCGGAAATTAGTCCGTGAAATCGTCGACGCCTCCTGCGCCCCGGCAGGCTGCAACAGCACTTCCAGCTCGATATCAAAAGCATGCTCCCCGCCATGCCGCAAATACGCGAGCGGCTGCGGCTCCTGCACCGGCTGCGCGACGCGGAACGGCTCCAGCGCATCAAGCGTCACAATCCAGGGCGAAATCGTCGAAGCAAAAGTCTTCGCATTGAACGGCCCAAGCGGCACATATTCCCACTGCTGAATATCGCGCGCGCTCCAGTCATTGAGCAGCACCATGCCGAAAATATGCGCCTCGGCATCCTCACACGCGATCGGCTCGCCCAGCGCATTGCCGCGCCCGATCACGAATCCCGTCTCCAGTTCGATATCGAGCTTGCGGCACGCGCCGAACACCGGCCGATCCTGATCCGGCAACTTCAACTGCCCATTGGGCCGACGCACCGGCGTGCCGCTCACCACCACGGAAGAAGCGCGCCCGTTATAGCCGATCGGCATTTCCGACCAGTTCGGCAATAGCGCATTCTTCGGATCCCGAAACATTGATCCCACGTTCGTCGCGTGTTCCTTCGACGAATAAAAGTCGGTATAGCCCGGAATATTCACCGGCAAATGCAGCTTCGCCTCCGCGAGCTTCACGAATGCGCGAGCGCGCAACGCCGCGTCATCGCGCAAGGCTGCCGTGTCGCGCGCAAGCAGCGACGAAAGCTGCACGCGCACGCTGCGCCACACGTCGCGACCCAGTTCGATGAAGTCATTGAGCGCGCCGCGCGCGAACACGTTGTGCTTCACCGTGGCCGGCAGCCTCAGCAGGCCCGCGTCATACAGCACCGCGAGGTCGATCACCGAATCGCCGATCGCCACGCCCACGCGCGCCGAGGCATGCTGCGCCGTGCTGAACACGCCGAACGGCAGATTCTGGATCGGGAATTCGCACGCGGCGTCGTTGGCGGACTCGATCCAGCTCTTGCGGCGCGGGTCGAGCGTGGCGCGCAGGTCGTCGGGAAGGGGTTGGCTGCTCATTGCTGCTCCGGAGTGAAATGTTTCTCGAGGCCTTGCCAGCACTCGTAGTAATGCGCCTGCAACTGCGCCGTTTCGAGCGCGAAGCGCGTCGGCCGGATCAGCGTGCGGGTCTCGAACATGAACGCCATCGTGTCGCCGACCTTGTGCGGCTTCGTCGTATCGGCGTTCGAGGCTTTTTCGAAGGTCTCGGCGTCCGGGCCGTGGCCCGACATGCAGTTGTGCAGGCTCGACCCGCCCGGCACGAAGCCCTCGGCCTTCGCGTCGTACGCGCCGTGCACGAGGCCCATGAACTCGCTCGCGACGTTGCGGTGATACCAGGGCGGACGGAAGGTGTTCTCGGCCGCGAGCCAGCGCGGCGGGAAGATCACGAAGTCGATCGAGTCGACGCCCGGCGTGTCGGTCGGCGCGTGCAGCACGAGGAAGATCGACGGATCCGGATGGTCGAAGCTGATCGAGCCGATCGTATTGAAGTGGCGCAGATCGTATTTGTACGGCGCGTAGTTGCCGTGCCAGGCCACCACGTCGAGCGGCGAATGGCCGATGTCGGCGCGCCAGAGCTGACCGTTGAGCTTGGTGACGAGTTCGAACTGTCCTTCAAGATCTTCGTACGCGGCGTACGGCGTGAGGAAGTCGCGCGGATTCGCGAGGCCGTTCGAACCGATCACGCCCAGATCCGGCAGGCGCAGCAACGCGCCGAAGTTCTCGCAGAGATAGCCGCGCGCCGTGCCGTCCGGCAGATCGACCGTGAAGCGCACGCCGCGCGGAATCACGGCGATTTCGAACGGCTCGACGTCGAGCTTGCCCATTTCCGTGCGAATCGACAGGCGCCCTTCCTGCGGCACGATCAGCAATTCGCCATCGGTATTGAAGAAGAAGCGGTCGGTCATCGCGCGGTTGGCCGCGTAGAGATGGATCGCGCAACCGCTCATCGACGCCGCCGAGCCGTTGCCCGCCATCGTCACCCAGCCGTCGATGAAGTCGGTCGGCGCGGTCGGCATCGGCAGCGGGTCCCAGCGCAACTGATTGGGCGGCGTGGGCGGCACGTCGTTGAAATCGGCGACGAGGCGCGTCGCGCCGCCGATCTGGGCGTGCGCGACGAGCGGCGTGAACGGCTGATGCACCGCGCCCGGACGGATCCGATAGAACCACGTGCGGCGATTGTGCGAGCGCGGCGCCGTGAAGGCGGTGCCCGAAAGCTGCTCGGCGTACAGGCCGTACGCGCAGCGCTGTGGCGAATTCTGCGCGGCCGGCAGCGCGCCGGGCAGCGCCTCGGTCGCGAACTCGTTGGCGAAGCCGCTCATATAGCCGTCGGTCGCGGCGCGATTGGCCGCGGCGTGGCGCAAGGGTGCATTCATCACTGTCTCCATGTTCTGCGTGCAGGCGCGTCTTCAGCATAGACGCCCCTCGGCACGCCGACTTTCGATTGATCGAGCCGGGCGCGGCGGCTTTCTCTGACAGAATCCGTCGCGCGATTTACGAATAGTAAAACGGATTATGATTAGTGAAATTCAACGTAAACCCTGGGAGGACGTCGAAACCCCGGCAAAGCCGCGTTTGCGTGGATATCGTTATCACCAATCCATGCATGCCGCAGGCCGGCGGACTGCTAACATCGAGTCATGCGGCCCCGAGGCTGCCCGATCCGATCACTCCGCGCTCCGAGACGCCCTCTTTTTCGTCACCATGCTTGCTCCCACCATTCCCGCGCTCGTCGCCCGCGCCGCCGATCATCCTTTTCTCGGCGAGCATCTGGCGATGGGGACCGGCGCGCACAGCGCCGTGGCCGTCGCCCACCGGCGCGGCGTGGAGTTGCTGAGCGCCTACGAACCGATCTACGACATCAGCGTGCACGGCGGCGCGCAATCGCTGACGGCGGATCTCGCGCAGGCCTCGCGTTTCGGCGACGAACTCGGTTTTCAGGCCGTGACGCTGCGCGAGGTCGACGGCAAGGTCGGGCCTTACGATCCGTTTTCCGACTCGCTCGACGATCCCGAGCTGGTCGCGCTCGACCGTTGCGTTCGCGCGCTGCACACGATCAACTTTCTCGGCTCGCAACAGCATGGGCTGCTCTTTCTGCGCGTGCACGAGCGTCTGCTTAAAAGCGTGAAATACGATCACGGGCGGCATTTTTCGAACGTGCTGGTCTCGTTCGGCCTGAATCCGGGGCGTGTGGTGATCGAGTTGCCGGCGGCGGCGGTCGCGCACCGGACCTTCGTCGGCTATCTGACGCAGAGTTATCAGCGCTATGGCTTCAAGGTGGCGGGCAATCTGCCGAATGCGGGACAGATTCTTTCGGTGTCCGACATGGCGCGGCTCGATTTCGTGAAGATGGATGCCAGCTCGGCGCTGCGCGATTCGATGGTGAAGCCGCTCGTGAGCTATGCCGCGCGCCTGCGCATTCCGCTGATCTTCAACCGCGTGGTCGATGCCGCGCAGTTCGAGCAATTGCAGCAATACGACGTGCGCTTCGTGCAGGGGCCGGTGTTCACCGCACAGGACAGCGCGGCCTGACTCGCTCCGCCATGAAAAACGCCGCGCTTTCTTGCGAAGGCGCGGCGTTTTTTTGTGCGTGGTTTTACGCGACGGACAAAAGGCCTAGAGGCTGATCGGCTCCTGCTCCAGCTCCACGCCGAAGCGCGCGAACACGTCTTGGCGGATCGCCTGGGCCAGTTCGAGGATATCGGCGCCGGTCGCGCCGCCGCGGTTCACGAGCACCAGCGCCTGACGCTCGTGCACGGCCGCCTCGCGCAGCGCGCGCCCTTTCCAGCCGCATTGGTCGATCAGCCAGCCCGCCGCGAGCTTCACGCGTCCGTCGGCTTGCGGATACGACACGACGCCCGGCTCGCGCATGACGAGCGCGTCGAACTGCTCGCCCTCGATCACGGGATTCTTGAAGAAGCTGCCCGCGTTGCCGAGCACGCGCGGATCGGGCAGCTTGGCGCGGCGCACGGCCACCACGGCGTCGAACACGTCCTGCGCGCACTGCGCTTCGCTCAGACCGCGCTGCGCGATCTCGCGTGCGAGATCGGCGTAACCGGCATTCGGCTGCCACGACTTCGGCAGACGGAACGTGACCGCCGTGATCACGAAGCGGTCACGGCCTTCGCGCTTGAAGAAGCTGTCGCGATATCCGAACTCGCAGGCGGCCGCGTCGAATTCATAGGGCCTGCCGGTCTCCACTTCGATCGCGCGCACGGCCGCGCAGCGATCGCCCATTTCCAGCCCGTAAGCGCCGATGTTCTGGATCGGCGCGGCGCCCACCGTGCCGGGAATCAGCGCGAGATTTTCGAGGCCGGGCATGCCCGCCGCGAGCGTCCACGCGACGAAATCGTGCCAGTTCTCACCGGCGGCGGCCTGGACGTACCAGGCATCGCCGTCCTCGTGAACGACGCGCTTGCCCGCCAGCCCGACCAGCAGCACGAGGCCGTCGAAGTCGCGCGTGAGCACGACGTTGCTGCCGCCGCCCAGCACAAGCGTGCGCAAGCCTTGCGCGCGCGAATCGCGCACGGCGGCGACGAAATCGGCCTCGCTTTCGACGCGGCACGCGTAACGCGCGCGCACATCGAAGCCGAACGTGTTGTGCGCACGCAGCGGATAAGCGGCGGCGAACCACACGCTGTTGCGCGGGGACGGATCAGCAGACAAGGCGGAAGCGGACATCGCGGAAGAACGGATACGGAAAAGACGGACGGAGGACGCGGGCCAGATCAGGCCGAGCCGGACAAAGCCCGGTAGAACCCGGCAATGCGAGGCAGACCCGGCCCGCCGCGCAACCTTGGGCAAACACGAAGGCGCCGGTAAAATAGCGTCGGTCCGTGATTATAGCGAGTGCGCGCGACGCCGCCGGAAAACGCCGGTGCGGCCCGCCCGCGCAGCGCCACTCGCACTTTTGGGAGAAAGCAATGCCATCGTTTGACGTCGTCAGCGAAGCCAACATGATCGAAGTGAAGAACGCGATCGAGCAATCCAACAAGGAAATCTCCACGCGCTTCGACTTCAAGGGCTCGGATTCGCGCGTCGAGCAAAAGGAACGCGAGCTGACCGCGTTCGCCGACGACGATTTCAAGCTCGGCCAGGTCAAGGACGTGCTGCTGTCGAAACTGGCCAAGCGCAATGTGGACGTGCGTTTTCTCGACTACGGCAAGATCGAGAAAATCGGCGGCGACAAGGTGAAGCAGATCATCACCGTGAAGAAGGGCGTGTCCGGCGATCTCGCGAAAAAGATCGTGCGCCTCGTGAAGGACAGCAAGATCAAGGTGCAGGCAAGCATTCAGGGCGACGCCGTGCGTGTGACCGGCACCAAGCGCGACGACCTGCAAAGCGTGATCGCCATGCTGCGCAAGGACGTGACCGATACGCCGCTCGACTTCAATAACTTCCGCGATTGATCCTGAGCGACTGAGCTTTCGCGAACTTTCGCGATAGTCGGATCGGCGGGCGCGGCGCGCACTCACGTGGGCGTCGCGCCCGTTTTGTATTTCTCCGCATTTTTCCGCGTACTTTCAGGCCGTCAATCGGGCTTGAACAGCAGCGGCATCATCACCTCACCGGTTTCCAGCAGCGTCTTGAGGTTCGAAAGGATGAGCGGCCAGCCGCCCGACACCGCCTCGATAAACTTCGACCCCGGCCGCGCCATTCGGTGCGTGACCGTGAGCTTCGCCACGTCGTCCTGCGCGACGATTTCCATCGTGCACAGCGAGTCGCCTTCCGCGTTCAGGTCGGCACGAAACTGATTACGCCAGCGGATCACCAGACGATGCGGCGGCTCGGATTCGACGATCTCGCCCGAGTCGGCCACGCGTCCGTCGGCGAAACGCAACTGCCACGGCGAACCCGGCTGCCAGTCGCTTTCCGCGCGCACGCCGTGCCAGTAGCGCGCGGTGAATTCCGGGCTCGTGAGCGCCGTCCAAAGCGCCTGCGGCGTGGTGCGGATATAGGTGACGTAGACGAACACCGACTCCTGCGCGGCGTGCGTGCCGGCCTGCGTTGCTGCACGGTCTTGCTGGCTCATGGCTGCCTCCTGACTTCGATGCCTGCGCGCTGCGCGCGCTCACGCCTCGAGCGAATGTTTGAGCTCCACGAGCGCGTCTACCTGCGCGCGCTCGAACTTGCCGATCCAGCGCGCGGCCATTTCGCCGATGGGCACCGGATTGATGAAATGGCGCTTTTCACGCCCTTCGCGACGGGTGACGACGAGATTCGCCGCTTCGAGCACGCCGAGATGCTTGGTGACCGCCTGGCGCGACATCGTCAGACCTTCGCAGAGCTGCGACAGCGTCTGGCCGTTCCTGGCGTGCAGCCGATCCAGCAACTGGCGGCGGCTCGCGTCTGCGAGCGCGCGGAATACGGCGTTGTCGTTCATGGATTTTATTATGCAACCACGAGGTTGCATGTCAAGGTGAAACCGGCGCGTGCCAGATGAACGCGCACGACGCTCATGGACGCTTACGCACGACGACCTTGCCCCCCGCCGCGACGCCTGGCCCCACCGCCGCCCGGCTGACCGGCTCGCTGGGGAGCGCCTGCGCGCCGGCAACGGGCTTGCTGGACGTGACGGACGCGACGGACGCGACGGCCTTGCGCGGCCGCCCGCCCTTGCGCCCGTTCTCGCGCGCGGCGGCGGCCTTCGCCGGCGACTTGACCGAGCCCATCTGACGCGCCAGATCGCGCATCCAGAGCTTCGTGCCGTAGATGCCGCTCAGCAGCCCCGGCGCCCACACCGACTCGTCCAGGCGCGGGAAGTAGATCGACTGCCCGCCGCCCCAGATTTCGACGTCGGCAAGCTGGGCCGGCGTGGGCGCGTGCGCGAGCATCTGCAGGTCCTGAATGAGCGCGATGGGCACGGCGATGTCTACGCCGTTCGCGAACGACACTTCGAGTTTGTGATGCGTACGGCTGTACCGCGCGGCGACCGCAACCGGACTCGCCTGTGCCGCCCCCGCTGCGGCGTCGAACTGCTCGCGGCCGATGGTCTGGGCGCCCACGGGCTCGCGGTTGAGATGCTCCCTGCTGCTGGCCATGTTTGCGTTCTCCAGGTTGCGATGCGTTGCCATTCGCGGCACAAATGCGCGACTTCGGGTTCGATGGCCTGCGCGAGGCGCGCCACTTCACGCTCGCCGAGCGCGAAGCGTTCGCGCAACGCCAGCGGCCCGAGCGGGCAATTGAGGTTGAACACACACGAGCCTTGCGGACTCTCGACATGCACGTGCGCGGGCCGATGATCGTTCGAATAGATCACGACGCGGGCGCCGGATACGCGAAGCAGTGTGGGCATGGCGTAGACAATAACCTAACGTTGGGTTTCTGGAGCGCCGCGCGGCCCGTTTTCCGTGCACTCTCTTGCACTGGATCAACCCCAACGGGCGGCGTGATCGAGAACACAGCTTAGCCACGCGCGCCGCGTCTGAAACCTCGTCCGAATGGCGTAGGACGCATCATCAGGCGAAAAAAAACGGCGCCTGAGCGCCGCCTTTTTTTGCCGCGTGTCTGGCGTCAATCGAGCCTGAACTGCCCGACTGCTTCCGCGAGCCGCATCGCCTGACCGCGCAGCGCCGACGCCGCCGCCGTCGACTGCTCGACCAGCGCCGCATTCTGCTGAACCATTTCGTCGAGCTGGCTCACGGCGCGATTCACTTCCTGAATGCCGCGCGTCTGTTCGCCGGCCGCGCTCGTCACTTCGGCGATGATGGTCGTCACGTTCGACACGTTCGCCACGATCTCGTCCATCGTTTCGCCCGCGCGGCGCACGAGTTGCGAGCCGGAATTCACGCTCGTCACCGTCGATTCGATCAGCGCCTTGATTTCGCGCGCCGCCTGCGCGCTACGCTGCGCGAGGCTGCGCACCTCGCCCGCGACCACCGCGAAACCGCGCCCCTGCTCGCCCGCGCGCGCCGCTTCCACGGCCGCGTTGAGCGCGAGAATATTGGTCTGGAACGCGATGCCGTCGATCACGCCGATGATGTCGGCGATCTTCACCGAAGCCTTCTCGATCGCGCCCATCGTATCGACGACGTCGTTGATCACCGCGCCGCCGCGCGACGCCACCACCGACGCCGAATTGGCCGTCACGTCCGCCTGCTGCGCCGCGTTGGCCGACTGGCCGACCGTCGCCGTGATTTCCTCCATCGACGCGGCCGTTTGCTCGAGGCTCGCCGCCGCCGATTCGGTGCGGCCCGACAGGTCGACGTTGCCCGCCGCGATCTCGTCGCTCGCCGTGCGCACCGACTCGCTCGCATCGCGAATATGGCGCATCACGTCGCGCAGTTTGTCCATGAAGGCGTTGAACGAGCGCGCGATCTGCGCCACCTCGTCGTCGCCCGTGGCGGGCAGGCGCTGCGTGAGATCGCCCTCGCCCGCGCTGATCGCGTCCATCGCGTCGCGAATGCGCGAGAGGCGCTGGAACGACACGGCCGTGACCGCGCCCACCACCAGCGCCGCCACCACGGCCACCACCACGAGCGCGATCAGCGACGCGGTGAGCAGCGAGCGCATGCCCGCCGTGGCTTCGCTGCGGTCGAGCGCGACGATCAGACGCCAGTCGGTGCCCGGAATCGGCTGCGCGCGCATCAGCTTGGCGTCGCCGCCCACGTCAAACGACGGCGGGCGAGCCGACGCATCGAGCGCGGCCAGCTTGTCGCCCGTCAGTTCCGGCGCGAGGTCGGTGACCGGCTTGAGCGTGAGCTTCGCGTCGTTGTGCGCGACGATCTGGCCCGCGCTGTCCACCAGCATCCCGAAGCTCGCGGGCGTCGGATGGATCGACTGCACGTTCGACACCACGTCGTCCATCGCGACGTCGCCGGAAATCACGCCCTTCACCTGGCCGTCGCGGATCACGGGCGCGGCGAACGCCACCACCAGCTTGCCGGTGCCCACGTCGACGTAAGGCGGCGTCACCACGCCCTTGCCCGCCGCAACCGCCTGCTTGTACCAGGGACGGCCGGTCGGATCGTAATCGGGCGGAATGCCGGTCGGATCGGAGAATTTCGCGGTCTTGTCGGCGTAGCCCACGTAGACGTTGGTGAAGCCGCCCGCCGCCGCGATCTGCTTGAGCGCCGCCGACGGATCGGGTTGAAGCACGGCGTCCTGCAGCGACTCGATCATGCGCGCGTGCGTCGCCGCCCATTCGCCGATGCCTTCGGCGTGGCTGGCCGCGACGGCCGAGAGCGTGGCGTCGATCGAATCCTTGTTATGCGAGCTGGCGACGTAGTAATCGAGTGCGGTATTGGCCGCGAGCGCCACGACGACGATGGAAACGCATAGCGCGACGATGCGCGCGCGAATGGTGGAGAACATGGGGAGGAGCGCCGGGGGAAGAAGTAATTCGGACCGCGAGTACGTATGGCAATAAGAAAATGACATACGGGTTAACGGCCCGCCGGCAGACGACTTAAGGCGCTTTTTTGGTGCAAATGCGCACAAAATGCAGTCAAACGTCTGACAAATGCGCGCAACTGATCAGACGACACGCGCAGAAAATGCGCGTCGGTTCACAACTCGAACATCTTTTTAGGGCGCCGCGCCGCGCTTGCCTCGCGGCGGGCTCCGCTTTGGCCTGTCTGGCCCATTTGATTTTGCAGCGAGCGCTCACTCGCTCGCGGCGGCGGCCTTCTTCTTTTTATCGCCGATACGGCTTTCGGTGCCGTTCATCAGCTTGCCGATGTTGGCGCGATGGCGCCAGAACAGCAGCGCGCTCATGGCGAGAATCGCGAGCGCAATCACGTGCGGGCCGAACATGAAGACGTCGAACAGCGGCGCGAACACGGCGGCGGCCAGCGCCGCCAGCGACGAATAGCGCGTGAAGAAGGCGACGATCAGCCACGTGAGCAGCGTCAGGCCGCCGAGCAGCGGATTGATGGCGAGCAGCACGCCCGCGGCCGTCGCCACGCCCTTGCCGCCCTTGAAGCGGAAAAACACCGGATACAGATGGCCGAGGAACACGGCGATGGCGGCGAGCGCGACAGCCGTATCGCCGAGACCGAAACGCGGCCCGAAACGCACCGTGAGCCAGACGGCGAGCCAGCCCTTGAACGCGTCGCCGATCAGCGTGAGGATCGCGGCCTTTTTGTTGCCGCTACGCAGCACATTGGTCGCGCCCGGATTGCCGGAGCCGTAGGAGCGCGGATCGTCGAGGCCCATGAAGGCGCTCACGATCACCGCGAACGAAACCGAGCCGATCAGATAAGCCAGAACGGCGACGAACAGGTTGTACATGCACGAAACCCGAAGTAATGAAAACGAAACGTGAGACGAAGCGCGCGGGGCCCGGCCCGCAGCCAATGCCCGCAACGGCCGCGCCGCGGCGGCGAAGGCGCCCATTCTACCGAAGCGCGGGCGCGCCTTGATGGCGCGCCAGGGTAATCAGGGAGCGTACCGGCCCGCGTGCGGTGCGCCGGAGCTTATTCGACGCTCGCGCACTGAACCGGCTTCGCGTCGAGCAGCGACGTCAGCACGGCGGGCGCGAGACTCACCAGATAGCCGCGTTTGCCGCCGTTGAGCCAGATTTCGTCGAGATCGAGAATCGTCGCTTCGACGTAGACCGGCATGCGCTTTTTGGTCCCGAACGGCGAAGTGCCGCCGACCAGATAACCCGAATGGCGGTTCGCGACTTCGGGCTTGCAGGGCTCGACACGCTTCGCGCCAATCTGCCGCGCGAGATTCTTGGTCGACACCTTGCGGTCGCCGTGCATCAGGACGATGAGCGGCTTCGCGTTCTCGTCTTCCATCACGAGCGTCTTGACGACGCGGTGCTCGTCCACGCCGAGCTGGCGCGCGGACTCGCCCGTGCCGCCATGATCGACATATTCGTAAGGATGCTCGCCGAACGCGACGCCCGCGCGGCGCAGCATCTGCGTGGCGGGCGTTTCGGAGACGTGTTTCGATTTGCTCATGGCGCGCATTGTAATGCGCGAGCGGCGTGGGCCGCGCGCTCGCGCTCAGCCGCGCGGGTGATGCTTCTGATGCAGCAGACGCAGACGCTCGCGCGCGACGTGCGTGTAGATCTGCGTGGTGGAGATGTCGCTGTGGCCGAGCAGCATCTGCACCACGCGCAGATCGGCGCCGTGATTGAGCAGATGCGTGGCGAACGCGTGGCGCAGCGTGTGCGGCGACAGCGGCGCGTGCACGCCCGCGTTCAGCGCGTGACGCTTGATGATGTGCCAGAACTGCTGGCGCGTCATGCCGTCGGCGCGCGCCGTCACGAACAGCGCGTCGGCCGGACGCGGGCCGAGCAGCGCGGGCCGCGACTCGCGCAGATAACGCGTGATCCACGCCGACGCCTCTTCGCCGAACGGCACGAGACGCTCCTTCGAGCCCTTGCCGAGCACGCGCACGACGCCTTCGTTCAGGCCGACTTCCACGGTCTTGAGCGTGACGAGTTCGGTCACGCGCAGTCCGCTCGCGTACATCAGTTCGAGCATCGTGCGGTCGCGCAGCCCGAGCGGCGTGGCCACGTCGGGCGCGTTGAGCAGCGCTTCGACCTGCGCTTCGGTGAGCGTGGTGGGAAAACGCGGCGGCTGCTTCGCCGAACGCACGCGCACGGTGGGATCGACGCTTACGTGCCGCTCGCGCAGCGCCCAGCCGTAGTAGCGCCGGAATACCGACAGCCGACGATTCGCCGACGTCGATTTGTCGTCCTTGCGGCGCGCGCTGTAGGCGTAGAGATCGTCTTCGTGCACGCCGTCGAGGCCGTGCTCGCGCGCGCGTGCGAGCCACTCGGCGAACAGGCGCAGATCGCGCCGGTAGGCGTCGAGCGTGTTGCGCGAGAGACCGTGTTCGAGCCACATGGCGTCGCAGAACGTGTCGATGGCGAGCAGGCTCGTGGCGAGCGTGGCGGAAGCGGCGTCGGAAAGCGGCGCGGCCTCGTCTACGTCGCTTGCGTCGATTGCGTCGATGTGCCCGATGGGATCGGCATCGTCGAGGTCTTGCGCATCGTCCTCGAAACCGGCTTCGTGATCTTGCGCGTCTTCGTGCGAGTTTTCGTGCGCGGGGGTGTTCGTCATCGGATTCTTACGCCTTCATGGGCGAGCAGCCAGCGTTTGACGTCGCGGAAAAAACCGTCGCCGCCGTGGTGATTGAAGCCGCCGATGCCGCTCGCCGCGACCACGCGATGGCACGGAATCACGATCGGCAGATAGTTCGAGCCGCACGCCTGCCCCACCGCGCGCGCGCTGATGCTGCCGACGCGTTGCGCGAGTTCGCCGTAAGTCAGCACCGCGCCCGCCCCGATCGAGCAGATGCCGTCCCAGACGCGGCGCTGAAAGGCCGTGCCAGGCGACGCGAGCGGCAGATCGAACGACGCCGACGCATCGTCCAGATAGCGCGCGATCTGCGCGGAGGCCAGTTCGGCGAGTGCGGAATCCGGCGCGACACCCGGCGTCGAAGCGGGCAGATAGTGGATTTCGCGCACGCCGTCCGCGCTCGTGACGATGCCGACCTTGCCGAACGGCGCATCGATCACCGCGTTGTAGACGCGCGGCGCGAGCTTGCGCAAGGCCTGCCGGCTCGGCGTGCGCGCGGGCGCATCGGCGGAAAGATCTGCGGGCACGTTCGCGGGAATGTTGGCAGCGGCGCGCATCGCCGCGTCTACCGCGTCGTCCCACAGTGAATACGTTGCCGATGCGCTTGCCAATGGTTTCCTCATCGCCGCTCTCCTTGAATCGCCGCGCCGGTTCAATCGATCATGCCGATCATGCTGCTTCCAGCGCCCACTGCACATGTTCGCGCACGACCGCCGATTCGTCCTGCGCCCGCGCCCGCAGCGCATCGACGATGGCTTCGCGGCGCGCGCTTGTTTCGCTTGTTTCGCTTGTTTCGCTTGTTCCGGTCGCGTCGTCCACACGCGGCGCGCGCAGCGCATTGCCCATCGCCACCGCGATATTGCGCGACCAGCTTTCGTAACCGATACGCCGGATCGCGCTGCCCTGCATGCGCTCGTCGAACTGTGCCGCGCTCCAGCCGAACAGCTCGACGAGACTCGCGCGGTCGAGCCCGTGGCGCACGTCGAAATCGGCGACCGGCGCAGCCTGCGCGAACTTGTTCCACGGACACACGAGCTGACAGTCGTCGCAACCATAGACACGATTGCCGATCAGCGGCCGCATGTCCAGGGGAATGCTGCCTTTCAGTTCGATCGTCAGGTACGAGATGCAGCGGCGCGCATCGACGCGATACGGCCCGGTGATCGCGCCCGTCGGACACGCGTCGATGCAGCGCGTGCAACTGCCGCAATGCGCGCCGGGCGTTTCGGGAGCGGCGCTGGCCGGATCGTCCGCGTCGGTCGGCAGCGGCACATCGACGTAGATCTCGCCGAGAAAGAACAGCGAGCCCGCGTCGCGCTGGAGCAGCAGCGTGTGCTTGCCGCGCCAGCCGATGCCCGCCTTCTGCGCGAGCTCCACTTCGAGCACGGGCGCCGAGTCGGTGAAGACGCGAAAACCGAACGCGCCGATCTCGCCCTCGATACGCTCCGCGAGTTGCTGCAAACGCGCGCGCATGACCTTGTGATAATCGCGGCCGCGTGCGTAGATCGACACCACGGCGGCGTGCGGATCGGCGAGACGCGCGTGTTCGCGCTGACGCCAGTCGTCGTGGATGGCGTGCCCGCGACGCCCTTCATCCGCGCCTTGCGAAGCGCTTTCGGCGGCCTGACCTGTTGCATGCTCCGTGGCCGCGGCCGCCGACGGATCAAGCGTGGCGGCCGGCAAATAGGCCATGCGCGCGGTGATGACACGTCGCGTACCGGCAACGAGCTCGGCGGGCCTGGCGCGTTTCATCCCATGTTTGGCCATATAATCCATCTCGCCGTGGCAGCCCGCTTCGAGCCACGCGGCAAGGCCCGCCTCGGCATGGGACAGGTCGGTGTCGCTGATACCGATCGCACCGAACCCCAGCTCGCGTCCCCATGCGCGGATTTGCGTCGCGAGCGCGGCCAGTGCCGCTGCGTCGAGCGTCGCCGACGCGCCGGCGCTCTGCGTCTGCTGCGCGCACGACGATGCACGCGACGCACTCGCCTCGTCAGGCTCGCGCGCGGCCTCTGCGGCCAATGTCTGGTTCAACGGGGAATGCGAGGGGTTCATCACGCCATTTTACGAGAATGCCCGACACGCCCGGTCACGACCACGCGAGCCTGCCCGCCGCTCCTGTTCTGCTCGAACGCCGTTTCGAGCTCGCGGATGAAAGCGCCACCGATGCGTTCGGCGCGCGTTTCGCGCACGCGCTCGACGCGGTGCGCGCCGCCAGCACGCAAGTTTCCCGCCAGCCTGCCGACAATACGGCCAGTTCCGCACGCCACGCAGCCGTCAACGCATTCGGCGGTCTGCACGTTCAGCTACTCGGCGACCTCGGCGCAGGCAAGACCTCGCTCGTGCGCGCCGCGCTGCGCGCGCTCGGCCACAACGGGCGCGTGCGCAGTCCGACGTACACGCTCGTCGAACCCTACACGGTCGCAAGCGCGAGCGGGGAACTCCAGCTTTATCACTTCGATCTGTATCGTTTCAGCGACCCGGCCGAATGGGCCGACGCCGGCTTTCGCGAATATTTCGCGCAAGGGGCGGTGTGTCTCGTCGAATGGCCGCAACGCGCGGGCGGCCTGCTCGGCGTGCCGGACCTGGTGTTCCAGCTCGAACCCGGCCCGGACGGCGAAGGCCGCGTGCTCACCGCGTACGCATACAGCGCATCAGGAAAGGCATGTCTAGAAAGATGTTAATCAAACCGTTCCGCTCGATCGAATCCGCCGCCACCGCCACGCACAACTGGCGGCGCCGGCAGATTCTGAAGGCGGGCGCGTCCACGCTGGTGCTCGGCCTCGCGGCACCGCGCCTCGCCTGGGCGACCTCGGTCATGGGCGTGCGCGTGTGGCCCGCGCGCGACTACACGCGCGTCACGATCGAATCCGATCAGGCGCTCACGACCACGCAAACGCTGCTGCAGAATCCCGACCGCCTCGTGGTCGATCTGAGCGGCCTCGACCTCGACGACGCGCTCAAGAATCTCGTCTCCAAGATCACGCCGAACGATCCGCAGATCCAGGCCGTGCGCGTCGGGCAGTATCAGCCGCACGTCGTGCGCATGGTGTTCGACCTGAAGGGCTCGGTGAAGCCGCAGGTGTTCACGCTGCAGCCGGTCGGCTCGTACAAGTACCGGCTGGTGTTCGACCTGTATCCGGCCGTCGCGCCCGATCCGCTCATGGATCTGCTCGCGCAGACCGAGCACAAGCAGCAGCAGCTCGACGCCCACGAGGCGATGCGCCAGAACACGCCGCCCACGCCGTCCACGCTCGCGGGTCCGAACACGCCGCCGCGCCACGACAACAGCGAAGACTTCTTCCAGCGCTACGCGCAGAACGACGGCGGCACGGCTTCGGGATCGTCGGGATCGTCGGGATCGTCGGGATCGGCGGGATCGGCGGGATCGGCGGGACCGTCGTCGCCGCGTCCCGTGCCGCCGGTGCCGCCGGCGGTCGTGGTCAAGCCGAAGCCCGCGCCGAAGCCGCCCGTCGTCGCCCAGACCGACGACGACTCCGACAAGGACGACGACAACTACGGCTTCACCGCGCCGAAGTCCGGCAAGGGCGGCACCACGCGCCTGCTCACGGTCGCGATCGACCCCGGCCACGGCGGCGAGGACCCGGGCGCGATCGGCGGCGGCGGCACCTACGAGAAGCACATCGCGCTCGACATCGCCAAGCGCCTGCGCGCCAAGATCGACGCCCAGCCCAACATGCGCGCGATGATGACGCGCGACGCCGACTTCTTCGTGCCGCTGAACGTGCGCGTGCAGAAGGCCCGCCGCGTGGGCGCGGACCTGTTCGTGTCGATTCACGCCGATGCGTTCACCACGCCCGCCGCGCGCGGCTCGTCGGTGTTCGCGCTTTCCGAGCACGGCGCGACCAGCGCGGCCGCGCGCTGGATGGCGAACAAGGAAAACTCGTCGGACCAGATCGGCGGCATCAACGTGAAGACGGCGGACGCCGCCGTCAACCGCGCGCTGTTCGACATGTCGACGACGGCGCAGATCCGCGACTCGCTGCGCTACGGCGGCTTCGTGCTCAACGAGGTCGGCGAGATCAACAAGCTGCACAAGGGCTCGGTCGAGCAGGCCGGTTTCGCGGTGCTCAAGGCGCCCGATATTCCGTCGATCCTCGTGGAAACCGCGTTCATCAGCAATCCCGAAGAAGAGCAGAAGCTCAACGACGAGGCCTATCGCGACAAGATGGCCAACGCGATCATGAAGGGCATCAAGCGCTATTTCGCGGCCAATCCGCCGCTCGCGAAGAGCCGCATGACCTGATCGATCGACGCGTCAGATGCGAAAACGCCGCGCCTTCCTTGCGGAAGCGCGGCGTTTTTTCATGCGCCGATGCCGCGAACTCAAATGTGCGTGTTCAGCTGCGTGTGAGGTGCGTGTCAGGTGCGCGCCGCCACCAGACGCTGCCTGACCCAGCCGCCAAACACGTTCACGCCGAGGCCCGCCATCACGAGCGCCGCGCCGCCGATCTGCGCGGCGCTCAGACGCTCGCCGAGCAGCAGCGCGGCCGCCGCGAGCCCGACGATCGGCACCAGCAGCGAGAACGGCGCGACCTGGCTGGCCGGATACTTCGCGAGCAGACGGCTCCAGAGGCTGTAGCCGAGTATCGTCGCGATGAACGCGAGATAGACGATCGCGCCGATCGAAGTCATGCCGATGCCTTCGAGCGCGGTTTCGATGCGCTGCGGCCCTTCCATGAAATACGAGAGCACGAGGAACGGCAGCGGCGGAATCAGGCTCGCCCACACCACGAGGCCGACCAGATCGACCTTGCCCACTTTCTTCGTGACGATATTGCCGAGCGCCCACATGCAGGCCGCGCACAGCGTGAGGATGAAGCCCGCGGCCGTCATGGTCTGCACGCCCACGCCTGCCGCCGCCGTCGATTGCAGGCCGATCAGCGCCAGGCCGCCCGCCGCGATCAGCAGGCCGATGACGTTCTGCGCGCGAAACCGCTCGCCGAGAAACACGGCCGCGAACACCAGCGTGAAGAACGCCTGCGCCTGCAGCACGACCGAGGCGAGTCCGGCGGGCATGCCCACGTACATCGCCGTGAAGAGAAACGCGAACTGGCCGAACGAAATGGTCGCGCCGTAGGCGAGCAGCCAGCGCAGCGGCAGTTTGGGACGCTTCACGAACAGCACCGCCGGGAACGCCGCCAGCATGAAGCGCAGCGCGCCGAGCAGCAGCGGCGGCACGCCGTGCAGACCCACCTTGATCACGACGAAATTCACGCCCCACGCGATCACCACCACCAGCGCCAGCAACAAATCCTTCGGCGACATCTCTCCGGCTCCCTCTATTGTTCTGTCGAATCTGTCAGTTTAGCGGCTGCGGCGCGTGCTCGCCCAGCCGGACAAATTGCGTCGATGCCGGCCGGGCGTGCGTCCCGTGCCTCACGAAGCCCGAGCGGACGCCTTACACGCTGCTTCGCGCTTGCCGACACAGCGCCGAAGCGGGCGTTAGAATGAGCGCCAGTCCGCGCGCGCAGCGCAGGCGCGGCCGCTCTGCCGCCCTGCTGCCCCGCCGCCTTGCCCCACTCATTCGAACCGTCCGGCTCATCAAGGAAGCGTCCATGTCCTCATCGATCAAAGCGGTCCTCAAGCCTCATCAGCGCGACATCGGCAACCTGTACGTGCGCCGCGTGCTGCCGGCCATGGCCGCGCGACTCGTCGGCCCGTTCATCTTCTTCGACCACATGGGCCCGGCCACGCTCGCGCCCGGCGCGGGCGTCGACGTGCGTCCGCATCCGCACATCGGCCTCGCCACCGTCACCTATCTCTACGACGGCGCGCTGATGCATCGCGACAGCCTCGGCTCGGAGCAGAAGATTCTGCCCGGCGACGTCAACTGGATGACGGCCGGCCGCGGCATCGTCCATTCCGAGCGCACGCCCGACGAAAACCGCGCCACCGGCCTCACGATGCACGGCATCCAGACGTGGGTCGCGCTGCCGCTCGATCACGAGGACGTCGAGCCGTCGTTCTTCCATCACGAAGCCGCGACGCTGCCCGAAATCGAGCGCAACGGTGTGACGCTGCGCGTGATCGCGGGCACGGCGTTCGGCGCGACTTCGCCCGTCGAGACCTTCTCGGGCACGCTTTACGTGGCCGCCGACTTCGCGCCCGGCAGCGCCATCGCGCTCGAACCCGAGCACGAGGAGCGCGGCGTGTATCTGGTCGAAGGCGACCTGTCGATCGACGGCACGCCGCTCGACCAGCACAGCATGGCGGTGCTGGTGCCGGGCGAAACGGTCACGCTCGCGAGCGCGAACGGCGCGCGCGTGATGCTGCTCGGCGGCGAAAAGCTCGAAGGCGAACGCTTCATCGAATGGAACTTCGTGGCCAGCTCGCGCGCGAAGATCGACGCCGCGAAGGCCGCGTGGACGCGTCAGGAAATGGGGCAGGTGCCCGGCGAAACCGAATGGATTCCGCTGCCCGAGAAAAAGCCCGCGCATTGAAGCGCGGCGATTCGCCCCCATCTTCACGCGTGACTGCCAATTCCCAACGAGGACGCAATGGATACCACTCTGGCCACTTTTGAAAGAGACGTGATCGAAGCGTCGGCGCTCGCGCCGGTGCTGGTCGACTTCTGGGCGCCGTGGTGCGGCCCGTGCAAATCGCTCGGCCCGATGCTCGAAAAACTCGAAGCCGAGTACGCGGGCAAATGGCGGCTCGTCAAAGTGAATGTCGACGAAAACCAGGAGCTGGCCGCGCACTTCCAGGTGCGCAGCATTCCGCACGTCGTCGCGTTCGCCGACCGCCAGGCCGTCGACCAGTTCATCGGCGTGCTGCCCGAAGGCCAGCTGCGCGAGTTCATCGACCGGCTGATTCCCGATTCGGCGCAGGCCGCGCGCCAGGTCGCGCAGCAGGCCATTGAGGAAGGCCGCCGCGAGGACGCCTATGAAGCGCTGCAGGCCGCGCTCGCCTACGACCCCGGTTTCGACGACGCGCGCATGGACCTGATCGAGATGCTGCTCGCAGACAACCGCGCCGACGAAGCGCACAACGAAGTCGATCTGCTTTCTCCCAAGACCACGCAGGGCATCGACGCGCGCTTCAACGCGCTGAAGACGCGTCTGGACGCGCTCGACGCCGCCGCCGATTTGCCGCCGACCGACGCGCTCGAAACGCGCGTGGCGAACAATCCGGACGATCTGGAAGCGCAGTTCGATCTGGCGAGCGCGCTGATCGCGCGGCGCAAATACGCCGGCGCGCTGGAGCATCTGCTGGAAATCGTGAAGCGCGACCGGACGTTCCGCGAGGATATCGGCCGCAAGACGATGCTGTCGGTGTTCGATCTGGCCGCGCATCAGCCGCAACTGGTGAGCGAGTGGCGGCGCAAGCTGAGCGCGACGTTGAACTGAGCGGCGCTTGCCTGGTTGAGCGCGCCGCGCCGGATGGGGAAGCGCCACGGGAGACCGTGGCGTTTTTTTTGACGGCGAATCCTTAAAAGAGGGACGGTTGGCCTTGAATTGAGGATCAACACGTAAATCCTTATAATGGGGATAAATATCCCTATTTTGAGGATTTATCGTGAGCCTCGCCGATTTCCTCTTCACTGCGGGCATGCAACGCGTGCTGGGCGCCACGCTGGTGCAACCCGAGCGCAGCTTCACGCTTCAGGAACTGCTGCGTCTCGCGGACAGCGGACGTGGCAGTGCGCAGAAACAGGTCGATCGTCTGATCGAGGCGGGCGTGCTGCGCGAAGATGCGCGGCGCGGCCGCCAGCGCAGCATCCGCGCGAATACCGAATTTGTGCTGTATCCCGAACTGCTCGGCATCGCGCGCAAGTCGTTTGCCGTGGTGGAGCCGCTGAAAGAAGCGCTCGCGCCGTTCGCTGCGCGTATCGATTCGGCGTTCGTGTTCGGCTCAGTGGCGAAAGGTACCGACGGCGGCCGCAGCGATATCGACCTGATCGTGGTCGGCAACGTGCCGCTTCTTGAAGTCGCCGAGGCGATGCACACCGTCGAACAGGATTTGCTGCGCCCCATCAACTTTTCGTTGTATGAGCCGGGTGAATGGGCGGCGCTCGTGCAGTCAGATCCCGTCATGGCCCAGATCGTTCAGGGCCCCACTCTGACGATACTGTGATGACGCGCCCGCCCGAATACGACAATCTCATCAAGACGAAAGCCTTCGAAGCCGTGGCCCCGACGCCCGGCGCCATCGCGGGCTTCCTGCGCAACGCGGCGGACTATCTCGTCACCGCGGAAGGTCTGGACCCCGAACGACATTTGCAGATCTTCACGCTGGCTTACGAGGGCTATTTCCAACTGGTGCAGGCCACGCTGGAGTTCTACGCGGTGCGCACGCGCGACGCGGGACGCAACCTCGCCATCCAGCGCGTGTCCACGTCATTGGGCGTGAGTGCGGCGGAATTCGCCTTCATCACGAAGGCTCATGAGCGGCGCAACGGCACGTCGTACGTGTCGCCGTTTCCGCCGGTCTCGAAGGCCGAGGCGGCAGCCATGCTGGAGATTCTGCGCGCCTACCTGCCGGTCGCTCGCGCGCTAACCGGCGCGCATTGAGTTCCGATTACCCCGCCGCCCGCGCATTCGCCCGATGCGCCAGCGTCCGCAGCACATACGCCGCCGCTGCGAACCCGAAGCTCGCCGTCACGCAGACGCTCGAACCGAACCCCGCGCAGTTGAGCCCGACCGGCCCGTGATGGCCCGGCGAGGTCGTCACGTGTTCGGCCTCGTTGTCGACATCGCACACCGCCGCTTCCGGATAGATCAGCGGTTCGTCGGAGTACACCGCGCTCACCTTGAAGCGCGCCTTCGGCCCGCGCGGAAAGCCATGATGCTTGCGCAGTTGCCCGCGCACCTTCGAAAGCAGCGGGTCCTGGATCGTCAGCGCGAGGTCGTCGATGCGGATACGCGTCGGGTCGAGCTGCCCGCCCGCGCCGCCCACGGTGATGAGCGGCACGCGATGCTCCACGCACCACGCGATCAGCGCGGTCTTGGTGCGCACGCTGTCGATGGCGTCCACCACGTAATCGAATCCGCCGCCCAGCAGCGCGTCGAAATTCGACGGCTCGACGAAGTCCTCGACGAGCCGCACGTCGCAGGCCGGATCGATCAGCTTGATGCGCTCGGCCATCGCCTCGACTTTCGGCTTGCCGTAGTTGCCGTCGAGCGCGTGAATCTGGCGGTTGGTGTTGCTTTCGGCGACGTTGTCGAGGTCGATCAGCGTGAGCGTGCCGATGGCGCTGCGCGCAAGCGCCTCCGCCACCCACGAGCCCACCCCGCCGATGCCGATCACGGCAATGTGCGCGCGCTCGAACGCATCGAGGGCGGGTGCGCCGTAAAGCCGCGCCACGCCGCCGAAGCGACGGGCCCGGTCAGCAACATCCGCGGCGAGGCTCGCGGTAAGATCAGCGGGGCCGGCGGCGCCGGCGACAGGGGAAATCGGGGTACTGGACATGGCGGTAGCAATCGTAAGCGGACCGGCGCACTGCCCCGGTCCTCGCGAGACCCGTATTTTGCCTGATCGCGCCCGAGCTGGCCGGACGCGGCCGCATCGCTGCGGGTCCGCCGCCGTGGGCAGGCCGCCGAACCGTCGTTCGCGTCCCTATTTCCGCCTCTTCGATATACTTGTTCGCACTGAAGCGTCTGCATAAAACATGACCTCCCTCGCCGACCTCCGCAAGAACTACTCGCTCGGCTCGCTCGACGCCGCCGACGTCGACCCCGATCCCATCCGCCAGTTCCACACCTGGTTCGCCCAGGCGCTGGACGCGAAGCTGCCCGAGCCGAACGCCATGACGGTCGCCACCGTCGACGCGCAAGGCCGCCCCGCCGCGCGCATCCTGCTGATCAAGGGCGTGGACGAGCGCGGCTTCGTGTTCTTCACGAACTACGAAAGCCGCAAGGGCCGCGAACTGGGCGCCAATCCGCACGCAGCGCTGCTGTTTCACTGGGTTGAACTCGAGCGTCAGGTGCGCATCGAAGGCGCGGTCGAAAAGACCAGCGAGGCGGAAAGCGAGGCGTATTTCCAGTCGCGTCCGCTCGGCTCGCGCATCGGCGCCTGGGCGTCGGAGCAGAGCGCGGTGATCGAAAGCCGCGAGCAGCTCGAAGCGCGCGAGCGCGAAATCAGCGCGCAGTACGGCGAGAATCCGCCGCGTCCGGCGCATTGGGGCGGCTATCGCGTCGTGCCGACGGCGATCGAATTCTGGCAAGGCCGTCCGTCGCGGCTGCACGACCGCATTCGCTACGTGCGTGAGCACGCAGCCGACGCCTGGCGCATCGAGCGCCTCGCGCCGTAAGGCATCAGGCACATCGCTTCAAACGCGCCGCCCACGCGGCGCCGTATCAGCCACACCCGCCGTACCCCGGCGCGGCGACCGACGCCGCCGCGCCGCCCCGTTTTGGCTTCATCGCTGGCATCGCAATTCGCTTGTGTCTTTGGGCTTCACTCGTTCATCGGACAGGGAGAAAACGCATGTTCTGGGAGAAAAAACTCGCGCAATGGGTCGACGAAGTGCGCAACAAGGCCAACCTGCCCGCGCGGCTCGTGCTCTGGAGCGGTCAGCAATACGACTTCGGGAATTTCGCCGCGCCGCAGGTCACGCTGAAGGTCAATAGCGCGGCGGCGCTGCCGCTGCTGCTCGAACCGAGCCTCGACAATCTCGGCGAGGCCTACGTGAAGGGCAAGATCGACATCGAAGGCAAGCTCGCCGACATCATCAACATCAGCTATTCGCTCGCCCGCAACACGGTCACGAGCGCCAGCAAGCTCGCGCGCGTGCGCCGCTATTTCACGCACTCGAAGACCACCGACAAGCGCGCGATCCAGTATCACTACGATGTCTCGAACGACTTCTACAAGCTGTGGCTCGACGAGAACATGGTCTATTCCTGCGCCTACTTCGAGAACGGCGACGAAGACCTCGCCACCGCGCAACTGAAGAAGATCGATCACATCCTCACCAAGATCCAGTTGCAGCCGGGCCAGACGCTGCTCGACATCGGCTGCGGCTGGGGCGCGCTCGTGCTGCGCGCCGCGCAGAAGTTCGGCGCGCGCTGCGTGGGCGTGACGCTTTCGCAGAACCAGTTCGATCTCGCGACGCAGCGCGTCAAGGACGCGGGCCTGCAGGACCGCATCGAGATCCGTCTGCAGGATTACCGCGACGTCACGGGCCAGTTCGATCGCATCACGAGCGTGGGCATGTTCGAGCACGTCGGGCGCAAAAATCTGCCGGGCTACTTCACGAAGGTGCGCGAACTGCTCGCCGACGACGGCGTCGCCATGAATCACGGCATCACGTCGAGCGACGCGGAAAGCGGCGAGACAGCGCTGGGCGGCGGCGAGTTCATCGACCGTTACGTGTTCCCGGACGGCGAACTGCCGCATATCGGCCTCGCGCTCGAAGCGGCGCAGCGCGGCGGACTGGAGGCGGTTGACGTGGAGAGCCTGCGCCGTCACTATGCGCACACGCTCGACCTCTGGGCGGACAATTTCGAGGCGCGCGCGCAGGAAGCGAAGCAACTCGTCGACGACGAGAAGTTCCGCATCTGGCGCGTCTATCTGGCCGGCTGCGCGTACGCGTTCGAGCACGACGACGTGTCGATCTATCAGATCGTCTGCCGCAAGGCCGGACGCAGCGCGACGACGCTGCCCTGGTCGCGCCGCTACATGTACGAGAAGCCGCTGTAACACGGGGCGACGGCGCGGGCGGCGCGCAATACGGATTCGCCGCCCGTCCGCGCCAGGCGAACGGCGCTTTTTTGCCACCGGCCTTTCGCCACTGACTAGACGAGCATGAACGAACGCGACGACGGCCTTTTCGGCGCCCTGGAGAACGACGGTTCCGGCCTCGCGCCTGAGGGTGGATCGAGCGCCGGATCGACCACACGCCGACCGCGCGAACGCCGCGCCGCGCGCGCGGTGGACACAACGCACAGGGCCGAACCGCCGCAAACCGATCTGTTCGGCTTCGTGCCGCCCGAACTGCCGAAGCGCGCCAAGACCGCCGATGTCGCCAACGCAAGCTCCGACAGCGACCCCGCGCCAAAACCGAAACGCCCCAAACCCGCCCCCACGTCCGAATCCGGCGATACCCCGCCCGCCCCGAAGCGCCGCGCGCGCGGCGTGCTGCCCGCCGAACTCGCGCAAGACGTGCTCGATCTCGGCGCCGAACTGCCCGCAGGCGTGCGTCTGGGCACGTCGTCGTGGTCGTTTCCGGGCTGGCGCGGCCTCGTCTACGGCGACGACTACAGCAACTCGAAGCTCGCCCGCGACGGTCTTGCCGCTTACGGCGCGCATCCGCTGTTGCGCTCGGTGAGCATCGACCGCTCGTTCTACGCGCCGCTCACGGTCACCGACTACCTGCGCTACGCGCAGCAGGTGCCGGACCACTTCCGCTTCATCGTCAAGGCGCCCGCGCTCATCACCGACGCCAGCGTGCGCGGCGATCGCGGCGAGCCGGTTTCGGCCAATCCCTGCTTCCTGAACCCCGAACTGGCGGCGCGCGAATTCGTCGAGCCGTGCCTCGCAGGACTCGGCGCGAAAGCGGGCGCGCTGGTGTTCCAGTTTCCGCCGCTGACCGACCAGTTGCTCGCCGATCCGACGACCTTCGTCGAGCGCCTCGCCGCGTTTCTGGCCGCGCTGCCGCCGCTTCCGGCACCGGCCGCCGACGCCGCGCCGGGCGATGCGACCTGCTACGCCGTCGAGATCCGCGACGCCATCCTGCTCACGCCGCGCTTCGTGCGCATGCTGCGCGCGGCGGGCGTGCGCTACTGCGTGGGTCTGCACGCGCGCATGCCCGACCCGCTGCGCCAGGCCGCCGCGCTCGCGCTGATGGACGGCGAAGCGCCCGCCGGTCCGCTGATCGTGCGCTGGAGCCTGCACAGCGGCTTCAAGTACGAGCAGGCGAAGGCGCGCTACGAGCCGTTCGACAAGCTCGTCGATGAAGACCCGCACACGCGCGACGCGCTCGCCGAACTCGCGGCACGCTACGTGATCGCGGGCCAGCCGGTACTGATCACGACCAACAACAAGGCCGAAGGCTCGGCGCCGCTGACCTGCCAGAAGCTCGCGCGCGCCATCGCCGATGAAGTGCAGCGTCTGCGTGCCGAAGCGGCCACCGATGTCGCCGACATCGCCGCCTCCATCGATTCGTCCGCGCAATAAAAAACGGCGGACGCCGCAAAGCGCCCGCCGTTTTCATCGGCTATCCAGTCGGAAGATCAGTCAGCCTTGAGCCGATGCGCGAACTTCTGGCGGAATTTCGCCACCTTCGGCGCCACCACGAACGCGCAGTAGCCCTGATCCGGGTGCTGCGCGAAGTAATTCTGGTGATACGCCTCGGCCGGGAAATAGTTGCCGTCGAGCGGCAGCACCTGCGTGACGATCTTGCCGTCGTAGACGCCCTCGGCCGCCAGCTCGCGAATGGCCTGTTTGGCGATGTCGCGCTGCGCGTCCGAATGCGTGAAGATCGCCGAGCGGTATTGCGTGCCGACGTCGTTGCCCTGACGGTTCAACTGGGTCGGATCGTGGATCGCGAAGAAGATGTCGAGAATCTCGCGATAGCCGATCTTCGCGGGATCGAAATCGACCTTCACGACCTCGGCGTGGCCGGTTTCGCCGTCGCAGACCTGCTCGTAGGACGGGTTCGTGGTGTGGCCGCCCGCGTAGCCCGATTCGACCGCGAGCACGCCGTCCACGCGCAGAAATACCGCCTCGAGGCACCAGAAACATCCGCCGCCGAGGGTGGCCGTTTCGACTGTCTGACTCATGCTGAACTCTCCTGTGATGGGGCGCCGGCGCTGCGCCGCGCCGGCTTCGCACGCCGCGCATGGCGCCACGCCGCCCCAGGTAACCCGGCGCGCGAGTGGGTGTACAGCCTGTCGCGCGCCGCTTTTCGCTAAAATTGGGGCAATCCGCTGAAATTCCACATGACTTTGCTGATCGCCACCCATTACGCCGAAGGCGCGCAACGATGACCCGCCGCGCCAGCCCGCCCAATTTCGACGCCGCCGCCTTCCGCCGCGCGCTCGGCCAGTTCGCGACCGGCGTCACGGTCATCACGACCCAGGCGCCCGACGGCTCGCTGATCGGCATCACCGCGAGTTCGTTCAACTCGGTGTCGCTGACGCCGCCGCTCGTGCTCTGGAGCCTCGCCACGCGCTCGGCCTCGATGCCGGTGTTCCGCAGCAACAGCCATTATGTGGTGAATGTGCTCGCGGCGTCGCAGCTCGACCTGTGCAAGCGCTTCGCCACCGTGAAGGGCGACCGCTTCGAAGGCGTTTCGCACGCGGCCGGCGACACCGGCATGCCCGTGCTCGACGGCGCCATCGCCTGGTTCGAATGCCACAACCGCAGCCGCTACGACGAAGGCGACCACGTGATCTTCGTCGGCGAAGTGGAGCGTTGCGGCGTGCGCGAGGATCTCGACGCCGACTCGCCGCTGGTCTTCCACGGCGGCGGTTTCCATCGGCTGCAATCGCTTTAGGCGGATCGCAGGCACGATCCGCCGCGCCAACGCCAAGGGCCGCTCGAAGCGGCCCTTTTTACATCGGCGCGTGCAAAAACGTCAGACCGGTGCCGTCTTCTGCTCGGCGCGCTGCGCGATCAGATCGACGGGCACGCCCGCCTCCACCTTGAGCGTCGTGAGCACGATGTTCGAGCGGATGTCCATCACGCCGGGCGCCTTGTAGAGCTTGTTGAGCACGAAGTCCGAGTAATGCTTAAGGTTGTGCGCGAGCACCCGCAGCAGGTAATGCGTTTCCCCGGTCACGACGTACGCTCCCACCACCTCCGGCCAGTCGCGCAGCGCCGTCACGAAGCGCTCGTGCCAGCTTTCCTGGTCGTTGCGCATCGACACCTGCACGAAGGCTTCCATCTCGAAACCGAGAATCTCCCGGTTCAGACAGGCGCGATAGCGCTCGACCACGCCTTGCTCTTCGAGCAGGCGCAGTCGCCGCAAACACGCGGACGGCGACAGTGAAATGCGTTCGGCCAGATCGAGGTTACTGATGCGGCCCTCGTTCTGCAGCACGGAGAGAATCCGGCAATCGGTAGCGTCGAGCGAGATAGCGTTCATATTTGGTCTCCTTTCCCGTCTTGTAACAAATTATGTGCCAAGAACTGTAGCTTGCGGCGTTTTTTTCGCAAGCACATTTCGCGGCGGGTTGCCTATCATTCGAAAAATAACGAGACAACCTTGTCAGCAAGATGAACGACCTCTGGGACATTTCCCCGCCCATCCACCCTGCAACGCCCGTCTGGCCGGGCGATACGCCCGTAACCGTCGAGCGCGTCTGGCGCATGGAGGCGGGTTCGTCGGTGAACGTGGCACGCGTCACGCTTTCGCCGCACACCGGCGCGCACACCGACGCCCCGCTCCATTACGACGCCGAAGGCGCACCCATCGGCGAGGTGCCGCTCGATACGTATATCGGCGCGTGCCGGGTGATCGACTGCGTCGGCGCGACGCCCGTCGTGCTGCCCGAACACGTGCAGGCCGCGCTGGACGGCATCCCGCCGCGCGTGCTGCTGCGCACTTACGCGAGCGCGCCGCAGGATCGCTGGGACAGCGCGTTCTGCGCGGTCGCGCCCGAAACCGTCGATCTGCTCGCGGCGCACGGCGTACGGCTGATCGGCATCGACACGCCCTCGCTCGACCCGCAGGAATCGAAGACGATGGACGCGCATCACCGCATCCGCGCGCATCGCATGGCGATCCTCGAAGGCGTGGTGCTCGACGCCGTCGCGCCCGGCGACTACGAACTCATCGCGCTGCCGCTCAAATTCGCGACGCTCGACGCCAGCCCCGTGCGCGCCGTGCTGCGCGCGCTGCCGGCATCGGCAAACTGACTCTCCTCCCCACCGGAATTGCATCGACCATGAACGACCGACACGCAGCCCTCGCGCTCGACCGCGCCGACCCGCTCGCCGCGCGGCGCGACCAGTTCGCGCTCGCGCCCGATACCATTTATCTCGACGGCAACTCGCTCGGCGTGCCGCCGAAAGCGAGCGCCGCGCGCGCCCAGGCCGTGATCGGCGGCGAATGGGGCGAAGGCCTGATCCGCAGCTGGAACACAGCGGGCTGGTTCGCGCTGCCGCGCCACCTCGGCAACAAGCTCGCGCCGCTGATCGGCGCGGCCGAAGACGAAGTCGTGGTCACCGACACCATCTCGATCAATCTCTTCAAGGCGCTCTCCGCCGCGCTGCGCGTGCAGAACGCGCGCGATCCGAAGCGTCGCGTGATTGTCTCGGAACGCTCGAATTTCCCGAGCGATCTGTACATCGCGCAAGGCCTGATCGAGCAGCTCGATCGCGGCTACGAACTGCGTCTCGTCGACGACCCGAGCGAATTGCCCGCGGCGATCCGCGAGGACGTCGCCGTCGCCATGATCACGCACGTGAACTATCGCACCGGCGAAATGCACGACATGCGCGCGCTCACGGAGCACATCCACGCGCAAGGCGCGCTCGCGCTCTGGGATCTCGCGCATTCCGCGGGCGCGGTGCCGGTCGATCTGAATGGCGTGAACGCCGATTACGCGGTCGGTTGCACGTACAAGTATCTGAACGGCGGCCCCGGCTCGCCCGGTTTCGTGTGGGTGCCCAGGCGCAATCAGAACACCTTCTCGCAACCGCTGTCGGGCTGGTGGGGGCACAAGTCGCCGTTCGAAATGAATCCGCAATATCGTCCCGACGACGGCATCGGCCGCTATCTGTGCGGCACGCAGCCGATCATTTCGATGGCGCTGGTCGAATGCGGCCTCGACGTGTTCCTGCAAACGGGCATGCCGGCGATCCGCGAAAAATCGCTCGCGCTGACCGATCTCTTCATCGAACTGGTGGAGACGCGCTGCGCCGGTCTCGACCTCACGCTCGTCACGCCGCGCGAGCATGCGCGCCGCGGCTCGCACGTGAGCTTCGAACACCCGCACGGCTATGAAGTGATGCAGGCGCTGATCGCGCGCGGCGTGATCGGCGACTATCGCGAGCCGCGCGTGCTGCGCTTCGGCTTCACGCCGCTCTACATCGGTTACGCCGATGTCTGGGACGCCGTCGAAACGCTGCGCGACGTGCTCGCCACGGAACAATGGCGCAAGCCGGAATTCGCCGCGCGCGGCGCGGTGACCTGAGGAACGCACGATGAACGACCACATGCAGATTCCCGGCGTGCCCGAAGAGACGAATGCGTCGAACGACGCGCCGCGCGGCGGTTGTCCGTTTGGGCATGGCGCGGCGACGGCAGCGGCACCGGCTCACACGGAGGCAGCACCGGCCGCCGAACAGGGCGACGGCTGGCACGACGCGCAACTCGACTTCTCGAAGTCGATGAGCTACGGCGATTACCTCGGCCTCGACAAGGTGCTCAACGCGCAGCATCCGCTCTCGCCGGATCACAATGAGATGCTGTTCATCGTCCAGCATCAGACGAGCGAGTTGTGGATGAAGCTCGCGCTCTACGAACTGCAAGCCGCGCTCGCGAACGTGCATCGCGACGCGTTGCCGCCCGCGTTCAAGCAGCTCGCGCGCGTCTCGCGCATTCTCGAACAACTGGTGCAGGCGTGGAACGTGTTGTCGACCATGACGCCTTCGGAGTACACGTCGATGCGGCCGTATCTGGGCGCTTCGTCGGGCTTCCAGTCGTATCAGTACCGCATGATCGAGTTTCTGCTCGGCAACAAGAACGCGCAGATGCTCAAGCCGCACGAGCATCGACCCGAGATCCACGCGCAGGTGAAGGCGACGCTCGAGGCGCCCTCGTTCTACGACGAAGTGATCCGCCTGCTCGCGCGGCGCGGGTTCGCGATCGCGCCCGAGCGGCTCGCGCGCGACTGGACGCAGGCGACGGAGCACGACAGCAGCGTCGAGGCCGCGTGGCTGGAGATCTACCGCAATCCGTCGAAGCACTGGGATCTGTACGAAATGGCCGAGGAACTCGTCGATCTCGAAGACGCGTTCCGCCAGTGGCGTTTCCGCCACGTGACCACGGTCGAGCGCATCATCGGCTTCAAGCAGGGCACGGGCGGCACCAATGGCGCGCCGTATCTGCGCAAGATGCTCGATGTCGTGCTGTTTCCGGAGCTGTGGCACGTGCGCACGGTGCTGTGACGCGCGACGCTCGCGCGCCGTAAACGACATCGCGCCGGTTCGGCGGGCTTCTTTCGGGAAGCCTCGCCGAACCGGCGCGATGGTTTCAGACTGCGTTCTTAGCCGGCTGGACCCGCTCAGACCACCACGGTCTGCGCTTCGCCTTCCTTGCTTTCGCGCACGACGCCGATCTTCCAGACCTGCTCGCCCGCCGCCGCCAGCAGCGACGCGGCCGCATCGGCCTGATCCGCCGCCACGATCACGGCCATGCCGATGCCGCAGTTGAACACGCGGTGCATTTCCGCGTCGGCGACACCGCCTTCCTTCTGCAGCCACAAGAACAGCGGCGGCAGCGGCCATGCCGCGTGATCCAGTTCAGCCGTGAGGCCTTCGCGCAGCACGCGCGGAATGTTTTCGACCAGACCGCCGCCGGTGATGTGCGCCATGCCCTTCACGTCGACGGTTTCCATCAGCTTGAGCAGCGGCTTCACGTAGATGCGCGTGGGCGCCATCAGCGCGTCGCCCAGCGAGCGGCCGTCGAAGTCGGCGTTCAGGTCGGGATTCGCGCGCTCGATGATCTTGCGCACGAGCGAGAAGCCGTTCGAGTGGATGCCGCTCGACGCGAGGCCCAGCACCACGTCGCCGGGGACGATCGTGCTGCCGTCGATGATCTTGCTCTTTTCCACGGCGCCGACCGCGAAGCCCGCGAGGTCGTATTCGCCGTCCGGGTACATGCCCGGCATTTCGGCCGTTTCGCCGCCGATCAGCGCGCAACCCGACAGCTCGCAGCCCTGCGCGATGCCCTTCACGACCGTGGCCGCCGTGTCGACGTCCAGCTTGCCGCAGGCGAAGTAGTCGAGGAAGAACAGCGGCTCGGCGCCCTGCACGAGAATGTCGTTCACGCTCATCGCGACGAGATCCTGGCCGACCGTATCGTGTTTGTTCAGATGAAACGCGAGGCGCAGCTTGGTGCCCACGCCGTCGGTGCCCGAAACGAGCACCGGTTCCTTGTAACGCTTCGGCACTTCGAAGAGCGCGCCGAATCCGCCGATGCCGCCCATCACGCCTTCGCGCAGGGTCTTCTTCGCAAACGGCTTGATGCGGTCGACGAGCGCGTCGCCCGCGACCATGTCGACGCCGGCGTCGGCGTAGGAGAGGCCTTGCGCCTGATTAGCGGGGCCGGATTTCGGTTGATTCATGGGGAAGTGCCAGAAGGTCGGTAAAATGCGATTTTAACCGATTGCAGGTGCCCCGCCGCCGCGGCTGGGGCGAGTATTTTGGAGACGGGCGGCGAGACGCCGCCAGGAATGCGCCGGCCGCGTGCTGTCAGCCCCGCTGAGCCGCGCCCGGACACGCATCGAGCACGCCTGGGCGCGCGCATGCCGCACGATCGCGCCCGTCCGCCAAACCGCGCTCCAGAACCGGAAACCACGATTTGTCGCCGAACACACCGATTTTCACGCCGTATCAGCGCCAGGCCTTCATCTGGGCCGCGCTCGCGCTCGCCTTCGGCATCGTGCTGTGGCTGCTGCGCCCGGTCCTCACGCCCTTCCTGCTCGGCGGCCTGCTCGCCTACATCCTGCAGCCGGGCGTGGCGTGGCTCGTGCGCCGCCGCGTGCCGCGCGGCCTCGCCGCGCTCGCCATGATGCTGCTGTTCGCGCTGCTCGTGACGATGCTGGTCGTGCTGCTGCTCGCGGTGATCCAGAAAGAAGGGCCGCAACTGAAACAGCAGGTGCCGGCGATGATCACGCATCTGCACGACTGGCTCACGCCCAAGCTCGCGTTTCTCGGCGTCAGCGATTCGATGCTCGACTTCCAGAGCCTGCGCGACCTGATCACGAGCCGCGTCGAAGGCAGCGCGCAGACCATCGCGCTCTACGCGTGGACGTCGATCCGCACCAGCAGCAACGTGGCGATCGAAGTCGTCTCGAACGCCGTGCTCGTGCCGCTCGTGCTGTTTTATCTGCTCTACGACTGGAACGCGATGCTGGTGCGCGTGCAGACCTTCATCCCGCGCCGCTGGTTTGGGCGCACGATGGAGCTGGCGGGCGAAATGGACCGCATGCTCGCGCAATATCTGCGCGGCCAGTTGCTGGTGATGGCCGTGCTGGCCGCGTTCTACGCGATCACGCTGTCGATCGCGGGCTTCGAAGTCGCGCTGCCGGTGGGCGTGTTCACGGGCCTCGCGGTGCTGATTCCGTATCTCGGCTACGCGACCGGCCTCGTGCTCGCGCTGATCGCCGCGCTGCTCCAGTTCGGCAACTGGTACGGCTTCGGCGCGGTGGCGCTGATCTACGGCGTGGGCCAGGTGCTCGAGGGCTTTTTCCTCACGCCGCGCCTCGTCGGCGAGCGCATCGGCCTGCATCCGCTCGCGGTGATCTTCGCGTTGCTCGCGTTCGGGCAACTTTTCGGCTTCTTCGGCGTGCTGCTCGCCTTGCCCGCGAGCGCGATCCTCTCGATCGCGCTGCGCGAACTGCGGCGCAGCTATCTCGCGAGCGCGCTCTACAAGAACTGACTTCCGCCAGACAACCGTGCAGCGACAGTTAACGCTCGATCTCGGCACCCCGCCGCCATCGACCTTCGACAACTTCCACACCGGCGCCAACGCGGAGCTGGTCGCACGCCTGCGCGGTCTGGACGCCGCGCTCGCCGCGGGCGCGCACGCCGCCGACCCGCAGGCCGACCGCACGTTCTACATCTGGGGCGAACCGGGCAACGGCCGCTCGCATCTGCTGCACGCGCTCGCCTGCGAGACGCCGCCCGGACGCGTGCGCTATCTCGGACCGAAAAGCGGCCTCGCCGCCTTCACCTTCGACGCGCGCGTGCCGATCTACGCCGTCGACGACTGCGACTCGCTCTCGGGCGCGCAGCAGATCGCGCTGTTCAACCTCTTCAACGAGGTGCGCTCGCATCCGGGCACGGCGCTGGTCGCCACCGGCAACGCCGCGCCGATGGGCCTCGCAGTGCGCGAGGATCTGCGCACGCGCCTCGGCTGGGGCCTCGTGTTCCACCTCGCGCCGCTCTCGGACGCGGGCAAGGCGGCCGTGCTCAAGCACGCGGCGCGCGAACGCGGCATCAATCTCGCCGACGACGTGCCCGCCTATCTGCTCACGCATTTCCGCCGCGACATGCCGAGCCTGATGAAGCTGCTCAATCAGCTCGACCGTTTCTCGCTCGAACAGAAGCGTGCGGTGACGCTGCCGCTGCTGCGCACGATGCTGGCGAAGGGTGACGGCGAAGACGCGGCGAGTGGCGACGAAACAGCGCTGGAAAGCGGCGACGAAGGCTTCGGCGAGACTGATGCGCTGTTCGGCAGCGAGACGGACGACGACGCGGCTGAATCCGCTGAATCGACCGCATCGGCCGAATCCCCAGAATCCGTCGATCACGACGCGCCTCAAGCCCCGAACGAACCCACCGCGCCCACCGCCCCCGACTTCGCCGCCCCGCGCGGCGTCGAACTCGAACTGTTCCCGAACGAGCCAGCCGGCGAATCGGCGCAGGAAGCCGGTTACGAAGCGCCCAAGCCGCCCGCGCTGCAACCGCGCACGCCGCTGGGCGCGCCGCCGTTCCAGCCGCCGACCGACAACGTCGAAGGCGAGCTGGGCGCGCCGTTCCGCGCGGTGGTGCACCGCGAGCTGGGCACCGAGCTGAAGGGCGAAGTGGAAGCCGACGTCAGCGACGAAATGAGCGGCGAACTGAACGGCGACCTCGATCCGCCCGCCGCCGATCCGAACGCCCCGGCCAATCCGGCCCATCCCGCCGCGCCCGCCGATCCTGCTGCCGCCGCGGCCCAAACCGAACCCGCCGTCTCGCCGGACGAGCACGACCCGGCACGCTCCGGCCCGAATACCGCGCAGTCCGAACCCGGCGCATCCCAGCAGACCCCGAACGCCCCCGAGCGCCCCGGCTCGCCGCCCGACGCGGGCGCGGGCAACGGCTTCACCCGCTTCAAGTAAAATGAGCGCCCATGGCTAATCTCGCACTTTTCGATCTCGATCACACGCTGATCCCCACCGACAGCGACCACGAATGGGGCCGCTTCATGGTGAAGCTCGGCATCGTGGACGCCACCAGCTTCGCCGAGCAGAACGACCGCTTCTACGCCGACTACAAGGCCGGCAAGCTCGACATCCACGCTTACCTCGTCGCCATGCTCACGCCGCTCGCGAAGTATTCGCGCGCGCAGCTCAAGACGTGGCACGACCAGTTCATGCACGAAGTCATCCGTCCGGCCATCCTGCCGGCCGCGCTGGAACTGGTGCGCGAGCACAAGGAAGCGGGCGATGTGTGCTGCGTGGTCACGGCCACCAACGAGTTCATCACGGCGCCCATCGCCGAGGCGTTCGCGGTGGACAAGCTGATCGGCTGCGAGGTCGAAACCGTCGACGGCCATCCGGCCTCGGGCTTCACGGGCCGCCCGACGGGCACGCCGAGCTACCGTGAAGGCAAGATCGTGCGCGTCGAAGCGTGGCTCGCCTCGCTCGGCAAAACGTGGTCGGACTTCGAGCACAGCTACTTCTATAGCGACTCGCACAACGACATTCCGCTGCTCGAAAAGGTCACCGACCCGATCGCGACCAACCCCGACGACACCCTGCGCGCCCACGCGCAACAAAAGGGCTGGCGCATCCTCGATTTGTTCCAGGCATCGTGATCAAGAAATTCATCCGCAAGCTGTTCGGCCAGGACGACAGCGCCGCCGCGCACGACGACGCAGGCGCGCAAGCCGCAGCCTCCCACTCCGCATCCGACGACGAAGCCGCGCCCCGCACGCGCCGCAAGCCCGCTGCAAAGTCCGGCACGCGCGCCACGCTCACCAAGCCGCGCGCCGCCATGGGCGCGAGCGAGCCGATCTCGCCCGTGATCCTCTCGGCCGACGTGCACGGCATCAACCCGTCGCTGATCTCCCGCAACGCCGTGCGCGTGACCGAAGGCCTGCAGCAAGCGGGTTTTCGCGCGTTCATCGTCGGCGGCGCGGTGCGCGACCTGCTGCTCGGCGTCGCGCCCAAGGACTTCGACGTGGCCACGGACGCCACGCCCGACCAGGTGCAGAAGCTGTTCCGCCGCGCGCGCATCATCGGCCGCCGCTTCCAGATCGTGCACGTGCAGTTCGGCCAGGAAATCATCGAAGTCTCGACTTTCCGCGCGCTCGTCGATGCACCGCCGCCGCCCGCCGAATCGGCTCCGCCGGCCAAGCGCATGCGCCGCGACGAACTCGACCGCAAGACGCACCACGTCGACGCGAGCGGCCGCGTGCTGCGCGACAACGTCTGGGGCGAGCAGCACGAGGACGCCACGCGCCGCGACTTCACGATCAACGCGATGTACTACGATCCGGCCACGCAAACCGTGCTGGATTACCACAACGGCATGGCCGACATGCGCGCGCGCCTGCTGCGCATGATCGGCGACCCGGCCACGCGTTATCGCGAAGATCCGGTGCGCATGCTGCGCGTGGTGCGTTTCGCGGCCAAGCTCGGTTTCGACATCGAAGAAAACACGCGCGGTCCGATTCAGGATCTCGCCGACCTCATCAACAACGTGCCCGCGGCGCGTCTGTTCGACGAGATGCTCAAGCTGCTGCTCTCGGGTCACGCGCTCGAATGCCTCAAGTGGCTGCGCAAGGAAGGCCTGCATCACGGCCTGCTGCCGCTGCTCGACGTGGTCCTCGAACAGCCGCAGGGCGAGCGCTTCATCTCGCTCGCGCTGTCCAGCACCGACGCGCGCGTGCGTGCGGGCAAGCCGGTTTCGCCGGGCTTCCTGTTCGCCACGCTGCTCTGGCACGACGTGCAGCAGCGTCTGCAGCAATACACGGCCGAGGGCGAATTCCCGGTGCCGGCGCTGCACCGCGCGATGGACGACGTGATCGACGCGCAAACGGAGAAACTGGCGATCCATCGCCGCTTCTCGTCGGATATGCGCGAAATCTGGGGCCTGCAACTGCGCCTCGAAAAGCGCGGCCGCAGCGCCATCAAGCTGCTGGAGCATCCGCGTTTCCGCGCGGGCTATGATTTCCTGCTGCTGCGCTGCGAATCGGGCGAGCTCGACGCCGAAATCGGCCAATGGTGGACCGATTTCATCAGCGGCGACCCGACCGCGCGCGAAACCCTGCTCACGCAGGGCGGCACGAAAGAGCGTTCGCCGCGCAAGCGCCGCCGTCGCGGCGGAGCGAAACGCAAAACGGGCGAAGCCGCGGTGGGCGCCGAAAGCGCCGACGCGGATGGCTCGTTCGGCGACGACGGCAACCCGCACGAGGACTGACGCCATGCAAGGCGCGGCAAAGTGCGGTAAGGTCCATCGTCAACCGCAACGATAGTCGGAAGTGAAGCCATGACGGTTGCCTGGCTGGGAATCGGCGCGAATCTGGGGGATGCGCGCCAGACCCTCAAAGACACGGTGGTGTGCCTCGCGCAACAGCACTCCATCACCGTGCTCGCGAAATCGAGTCTGTACCGCACCGCGCCGATCGACGCGGGCGGCGACGACTATTTCAACTGCGTCGTGAAGCTCGACACGCGGCTCGCCGTGCGCGAGCTGCTCGGCCTGTGTCACCGCGTCGAGCATCATTTCGGCCGCGAACGCCCCTTTCGCAACGCGCCGCGCACGCTCGACATCGACATCCTGCTGTACGGCGGCGAGATCATCGACGAACCCGATCTCATGGTGCCGCATCCGCGCATGACGGTGCGCGCGTTCGTGCTCGCGCCGCTCGCCGAGGTCGATCCCGAACTGGAGATTCCCGGCAAGGGCCGCGTGAGCGACTTCCTGCCCGGCGTGGCCGACCAGCGCATCGAGAAGATGAAGCCGCTGTGCCAGTGTCTGGGCATGGCGTCGCAGGCGCCGGCCGACGCATCGTCGAACAGCGCCTCCGCCAGCACGACGGTCGCGACGCCGGGCACGCCCACGGGCCGTTGCGGATGAGCACGCCGCTACCCGTCGTCACCGCACGCGCGGCCCGTCCGGCGTATCAGTACATCGCGATCGAAGGGCCGATCGGCGCGGGCAAGACCGCGCTCGCCACGCGTCTGGCCGAACGCTGGTCGATGCAGACCCTGTTCGAGTCGCACGCCGACAATCCCTTTCTCGAACGCTTCTGGCGCGACGCCTCGCGGCACGCGCTGGCCGCGCAGCTCTCGGTGGCCCTGCAGCGCGAGCGCCTCTCGCACGAAGTGGCCGCGCGCCGCGCCGCCGGTGTGCCGCTCGTGACCAATTTCCTCGCCGAGCGCAACGACGTGTTCGCGCGCCTCACGCTCCCGGAAGACGAACTGCCGCTCTATCGCGCGCTGGCCGAACGGCTGCCCGCGCAGACGAGCGCGCCCGACCTCGTCGTCTATCTGCAGGCGAGCCCGGAAGCGCTCTACGCGCGCATCCAGAAGCGCGCGGTGGCTGCGGAGCAGCACATTTCCGATGCCTTTCTGCGTAGCCTCTGCGACAGCTACAACGAATTTTTCTATCATTACGACCATGCGCCGGTGCTGACCGTCGGCGTGGAAAATCTGCACCCGCTCGATTCCGATGCGGACCTTGCGCTGATCGCCGAACGTATCGAAACCATGCGCGGCCGCAAGGAATCCTTCGTCAAGGGCACGTCGCTCTAAGCGGCGCGCTCCTCTCCGGTTTCTCTCTTTTCCAAACGGATTCCCCATGACTTACCTGCAGGAAACGAGCCGCAGCGCGGTCACCGTGCCCAAACTCCAGGCAATGCGCGACGCGGGCGAGCGCATCGCCATGCTGACCTGCTACGACGCGAGCTTTTCGGCGCTGTGCGACCGTGCGGGCGTCGATTCCGTGCTGATCGGCGACTCGCTCGGCAACGTGCTCCAGGGCCACACGACCACGCTGCCCGTCACCATCGACGACATCGCCTATCACACGGCGTCGGTGGCGCGCGCGCAGCCCAAGGCGCTGATCGTCGCCGATCTGCCGTTCGGTACCTTCGGCACGCCCGAAGACGCCTTCGCGAACTCGGTCAAGCTGATGCGCGCGGGCGCGCAGATGGTGAAGATCGAGGGCGGCGAATGGCTCGCGCCCACCGTGAAGATGCTGGTCGAGCGCGCGGTGCCCGTGTGCGCGCACATCGGTCTTACGCCGCAGTCGGTGCATGCGTTCGGCGGCTTCAAGGTGCAGGGCAAGAGCGATGCGGGCGCGACGCAACTGATCCGCGACGCGCTCGCGCTGCAGGACGCCGGTGCGCAACTCGTGGTGATCGAAGCGGTGCCGGCGGCGCTCGGCACGGAAGTCACGAAGCAGCTGCGCATTCCGACCATCGGCATCGGTGCGGGCGTCGAGTGCTCGGGACAGGTGCTGGTGCTGCACGACATGCTGGGCATTTTCCCCGGCAAGCGTCCGCGTTTCGTGAAGGACTTCATGACGGGTCAGCCCGACATCGAATCGGCCGTGCGCGCCTATGTGCAGGCCGTCAAGGAAGGCAGCTTCCCCGGTCCCGAACACGTGTTCTGACGCGTTCTGCTGACGCGTTCTGATTCAGCCGATGCACGCGCGGGCCGCACACGCCCGCGCCCGTTCCCTCCCCTCTCATTCCGCCCATTCCGGGTCGCACGTGAACATGATCGTGAGCCAGCGGTGCGCTTCGTCGCCGCCGATGGCCCGGCCGATCTCGTCGCGGATCGCGTCCCATTCGGCGAGCCGCTTCGCCGGCATCTCGGGCGGCACCACGAAATACAGCTCGATTTCGCGCGACCGCCCCACTTTCGCCACGTAGGCGCGGTGATACTGGAACGCGTAACGCTCGACGAATTTCACGGCGATCGCATCGACCTGCGCCTTGAGGTCGGCGGGCGCCACCAGCAGCATGTCGAGCAGCGCCTGGCGGATCTCCGCGAGCGGAATCGGCATGATGACCACGCAGACGAAGGCCAGCGCCGCAGGGTCGATATACGGCGTGTAGCTTGCCCACGCCGTGCCTTCGATCGCGTAGCCCGCGCCGAACGCGATCAACAGCGCCGCCGTGATGCCCGCCGACATGATCCACGACTTGATGTCGAGCCGCAGGAAGTCCGAGCGGATGCGCCGGTTGGCGCGCACTTCGAGCAGGGCCATCGCCGCGCAGACGCTCACCGTCAGCACCGCGTAGACCAGCGCCGGGCCGAAGTGCAGCGCGTGGCCGCCGCCCAGCAGGCTCGTGATCGCGTTGATCAGCGCATAGACGGTGACCGCGACGAGCAGCGTGCCGTTCAGCGCGAGCACCATCGGTTCGAGATGCCAGAAACCCATCGTGAAACGCTCGCGCCATTTGCGCGGCAAATCGACGTCGACGGCATGCGAGGTGATCAGGCGGACGACGGCGAGCGCGAGCGCGCTCATGCTGGCGTCGACGAGCGAGTAGACGCCGTCGAAAATGATCGAGAAAGAGCCGGAAAAGAGGCCGAACAGCACGCCGCCCGTGGCGATCAGCAGCGTGGTGGCGATCGAGAGGCGCAGCACGGCGCTCTCGTCCCGCATGTTCAAGAAGGAAGGTCGTGCCATGCCGCCGCTCTCCGCGGCCCTGCCGGGGCCAGGCAGCTAGCAGGCTAACCGAGGCGCGCGAAATCTGTCGCGCGCCTGTCCGGTCGTTCAGATCAGCATCAAGCGCGCGGGCAGCGCGCCGCGCAGCGCGTTGGTCAGCAGCAGCGCTTCGGCGTCGAGCACGTCGTCGCGCGTGAGCACGCGCTCCTGCGCGCCGAACGCCTCGTCGTCGAGCAGCACGCCGCGCATCACGCCCGGCAGCAGCCCCGACGCGAGCGGCGGCGTGAACCACTGGCCGCCGAGTTTCACGAACACGTTCGAGCGCCCGCCTTCGGTCAGCTCGCCGCGTTCGTTGAAGAACAGCATGTCGAAGCCGCCCTGCGTCTCCGCTTCGCGCCACGCGTGGTCGAAGTCGACACGGCGCGTGGATTTGCGCAGCAGCAGCGCATCGGCGGATGCAACCGGCGCATAGCCGTGATCCGAAGCCAGTAACACGCCCACGGTTTCCGACGCCAGCGGCGCGAGCGGCGCGCTCGTGAGCACGAACTCGCCGTGCTTGGCGAGCGCCACGCGCACGCGATGCGGCGCATCCTCGTCGACAAAGCTCGCGCAGGTCTCGCTCAAACGCGCCCGCAACGCCTCGACGTCGCACGGAAAATCGAGCCACGCCGCACTCGCCGCGAGCCGCGCGAGATGACGGTCGAGGTGACGCACGCCTTGCGCGCGCGTCGCGTACATCGTCTCGAACAGTTCGATGCCGGGATCGGCCTGAGTCAGAAAACGTGCTTTCAAACGGCACTCCTCGTATTCGTCGGCGGCCACGCTGTCGAGCACGATGCCCGCGCCCACGCCCATCTGGCCGCGGCGCATGACCGCGTCGCCGGATTGTGCGGCGTCGAGCGTCAGCGTGCGGATCACGACCGAGAGGCAAAAGTCGCCGCAGGCCTCGCCGTCCGGCGCGGCGTCGAGCCAGCCGATCGTGCCCGTGTACAGCCCGCGCGGCCCGTGCTCCAGCGCCTCGATCAACTCCATCGTGCGATGCTTGGGCGCGCCCGTGATCGAACCGCACGGGAACAGCGCGCGCATCGCGTCGGCGAACGTGGTGCCTTGGCGCACGATGGCTTCAACCGTCGACGTCATCTGCCAGACCGACGCATACGGCTCGACGCTGAACAGCGCCGGCACGCGCACCGAGCCCGTCTGCGCCACGCGCGACAGATCGTTGCGCAGGAGATCGACGATCATCACGTTTTCAGCGCGATTCTTGGGATCGTTCGCGAGGAATTGCGCGGCGGCGGTATCGCGCGCCGCATCGGGGTCGCGCGCGGCGGTGCCCTTCATCGGTTTCGCGCGCAACGTCTCGCCGTGCTTCTCGACGAACAGTTCCGGCGAGCACGACAGCACCCAGCGGTCGCCCGGCAATGCGATCAGCGCGCCATAACGCACGCGCTGACGCTCGCGCAGACGCCGGTACAGCGCGACGGGCGTGCCGAACGTCTCGAAATCGAGCCGGTACGTGTAGTTGATCTGATACGAGTCGCCGATGCGCAGGGCGTCCTGCACGGCGTGGATGTCGTGCTCGAAACGCTCGCGATCGACACCCATCGTCACCGCCGCGATGCCCGCGGGCGCGGGCGATTCACGGCCTTCGCGCGCGGCGAGCCACGCGTCGGCTTCCTCGCGCGAAAGCATTTCGCAGTGCGCGAACAATAAAAAACGCAGCGCGGCGTGGCCGTGCTGCGTTGGCTGACTGGCGGAGGCCGTTGACGATGGCGCCGATGACGCCGCATCGTGCTTCGCGAATTCAAGCGCGCGCCCGAATTCGTAATCGCCGATCACGAGCGCGTGGCGCCCCGCGCGCTGTTCGGCCTGCACCTGGGCGCAGGCCGCGTCGAGATCCGCCGCGCGTTCGCACGCGACTTCGCGCACGAACCCCGTGTAGAGGCGGCTCGAGCGGCGCGTGGCCGTCGAGTCGCCGTCGTCGAGCAGCGCGAACACCGCGCCGCCAGGATTGACTGCCATGGACTTGCTACCTGCTACTGCATCGATGCAACCCGACGCGCGTGGGAACGCGCATCAGTCGAAGAAGCTCTTCACGCGGTCGAACCAGCTCTTGCTCTGCGGGCTGTGGCGCGAACCGCCTTCCACGAGCGACTTCTCGAACTGCTGGAGCAGATCGCGCTGGTTGTCGGTGAGCTTGACCGGCGTTTCGACCTGCACGTGCACGTACAGATCGCCCGCGATGCTCGAACGCAAACCCTTGATGCCCTTGCCGCGCAGACGGAACGTCTTGCCCGACTGCGTGCCTTCCGGAACCGTGAAGGTCGCGCGGCCCGCCAGCGTGGGCACTTCGATCTCGCCGCCGAGCGCCGCCGTGGTGAACGGAATCGGCATCTGGCAATGGAGGTCGTCGCCGTCACGCTCGAAGACCGCGTGCTGCTTGATGTGGATTTCCACATACAGGTCGCCCGACGGACCGCCGTTGATGCCCGGCTCGCCGTTGCCGGCCGAGCGGATGCGCATGCCGTCGTCGATACCCGCCGGAATCTTCACTTCGAGCGTCTTGGTTTCCTTCACCTTGCCCGCGCCGTGACAGGCCGTGCACGGTTCGGGGATGTAGGAACCCGTGCCGTGGCACTTCGGACAGGTCTGCTGGATGCTAAAGAAGCCCTGCGACATGCGCACCTGGCCGGAGCCGTGGCAGGTCGGGCAGGTTTCCGGCTTGGTGCCGGGCTTCGCGCCCGAGCCGTGGCAGACCTCGCAGCCGCTCCAGCCCGGCACGCGGATTTGCGTCTCGTAGCCGTGCGCCGCCTGCTCCAGCGTGATTTCCATGCTGTAGCGCAGGTCAGCGCCGCGGTACACCTGCGGGCCGCTGCGGCCGCCGCGCGCACCGGCCGCCTGGCCGAAGATGTCGCCGAAAATGTCGCCGAAGGCGTCGGCGAAACCGCCGAAGCCCTGCGCGCCCGCGCCGCCCATGTTGGGATCGACGCCCGCATGGCCGTACTGGTCGTATGCCGCGCGCTTTTGCGAGTCCGACAGCATTTCGTAGGCCTCTTTGACCTCCTTGAAATGCTCTTCCGCATCCTTGTTGTCCGGATTGCGGTCGGGGTGATACTTCATCGCCAGCTTGCGATACGCCTTCTTGATTTCGTCGTCGCTCGCGTTCTTCGCGACGCCCAGAACCTCGTAGTAATCCCGTTTCGCCATATCGGTTCAACGCCGGCCTGACGCTTTGCAGCGCACGCCGGCTCCTCTTGAATGCTGGATCTCGTGACCCGTTCGCCGTTCCTTTCACGCCCCGCGCGGGCACTTTTCGCGCCCTTGCGGCCCCTGTTACAGAACGGCCTCCATAAAACAAATGTGCCCGGAGAGCCGGAAGGCTCGCCAGGCGCTGCAATGCTGACGCGCATCGTAACCGATGCGGCCGTGCTCCGGTCCATTCGTTCGAGCCGCCACCCGTGGGCGGCGGCCCGTTCGCACCGGCTTAGTCCTTCTTGACTTCCTTGAACTCGGCGTCGACCACGTCGTCGGCATCGTTCTTCGCGGCCTGCTCGGCGCCGGCTTCGGCACCCGCGCCCGCTGCGGCGCCGGCCTGCTGCGCCTGCATGTCGGCGTACATCTTTTCGCCGAGCTTCTGCGATGCCGCCGACAGCGCCTCGACCTTCGCCTCGATCGTCGCCTTGTCAGCCGACGAATCCTTCAGCGTGTCTTCGAGTTCCTTCAGCGAAGCTTCGATCTTTTCCTTTTCGGAAGCGTCGATCTTGTCGCCGTACTCGGCCACGGCCTTCTTCGTGCTGTGAACCAGCGCATCGCCCTGGTTGCGCGCGTCGGCCAGCTCACGCAGACGGTGATCTTCTTCCGCGTTCGCTTCGGCGTCCTTCACCATCTTTTCGATTTCGGCTTCCGACAGGCCCGAGTTCGCCTTGATGGTGATGCGGTTTTCCTTGCCGGTCGCCTTGTCCTTCGCGCCGACGTGCAGAATGCCGTTCGCGTCGATGTCGAAGCTCACTTCGATCTGCGGCACGCCGCGCGGTGCGGGCGGAATGCCTTCGAGGTTGAACTCGCCCAGCAGCTTGTTGCCCGCCGCCATTTCGCGTTCGCCCTGGAACACCTTGATCGTCACGGCCGACTGGCTGTCGTCCGCCGTCGAGTAGACCTGCGAGTGCTTGGTCGGGATCGTGGTGTTCTTGTTGATCATCTTCGTCATCACGCCGCCGAGCGTCTCGATACCGAGCGACAGCGGGGTCACGTCGAGGAGCAGCACGTCCTTGCGGTCGCCCGACAGAACCTGACCTTGAATCGCGGCGCCGACTGCAACGGCTTCGTCCGGGTTCACGTCACGGCGCGGATCCTTGCCGAAGAACTCCTTCACCTTTTCCTGCACCTTCGGCATACGCGTCTGGCCGCCGACGAGAATCACGTCGTCGATGTCGCCGACCTTCACGCCTGCGTCCTTGATCGCGACGCGGCACGGCTCGATGGTGCGCTCGATCAGGTCTTCGACCAGCGCTTCCAGCTTGGCGCGCGTGATCTTCAGGTTCAAGTGCTTCGGACCCGATGCGTCCGCCGTGATGTACGGCAGGTTGATTTCGGTCTGCTGGCCCGACGAGAGTTCGATCTTGGCCTTTTCAGCGGCTTCCTTCAGGCGTTGCAGCGCGAGCACGTCCTTCGAGAGGTCGACGCCCTGCTCCTTCTTGAACTCGCCGATGATGTAATCGATGATGCGCTGGTCGAAGTCTTCGCCGCCGAGGAACGTGTCGCCGTTGGTCGAGAGCACTTCGAACTGCATTTCGCCGTCGACGTCCGCGATTTCGATGATCGAGATGTCGAACGTGCCGCCGCCGAGGTCGAACACGGCGATCTTGCGGTCGCCCTTTTCGGCCTTGTCCAGACCGAACGCGAGCGCGGCTGCGGTCGGTTCGTTGATGATGCGCTTGACTTCCAGACCGGCGATGCGGCCCGCGTCCTTGGTGGCTTGACGCTGGCTGTCGTTGAAGTACGCGGGAACCGTGATCACGGCTTCGGTGACCGGCTCGCCGAGGTAGTCTTCAGCGGTCTTCTTCATCTTGCGCAGCACTTCTGCGGAAACCTGCGACGGCGCGAGGTTCTGACCATGCGCTTCGACCCAGGCGTCGCCGTTGTCGTGCTTGACGATCTTGTAGGGCATCAGGTTGATGTCCTTCTGCACTTCCTTCTCGTCGAAGCGGCGGCCGATCAGGCGCTTGACCGCGTAAAGCGTGTTGCGCGGGTTCGTGACCGACTGGCGCTTGGCCGGCGCGCCGACCAGGACTTCGTTGTCGTCCATGTAGGCGATGATCGACGGCGTCGTACGGGCGCCTTCGGAGTTCTCGATCACCTTGACCTGATTGCCTTCCATCAGCGCCACGCACGAGTTCGTGGTGCCGAGGTCAATACCAATAATTTTGCCCATTTTTGTCAAATCTCCAATTTTGATCGCTGCGCGGACGCCGCTTTGCGCGGTTTTCGACGCGGTTTCAACAAGGTTGCAATCCGCGTGATCGCGGCTGGCGTCCACTTCAATTCGGAACTGCTGCCCAAATAAGTGCCGCGTTGGCGCTTTTCAAGGGGTTTGGGCTATGCGTCCGTTAATTTTTTTCAATCGGCGACGCATTTTCGCGATGTTTTGGAAAAAGCGCCACCTTCGCTTTCTAAAGCCTTACGAAACGACCGCAAGGCCGCCGGAAAGCACGACTGCGCTACAGCGGATGACGGGAGCGCGACGCCGCGTCTTCAGTCTGACTGCCGACGCCCGGCGGTGCGCGCCTTTACACCGCTTACTTCGGCTGCGACACCGTGACGAGCGCCGGACGCAGCACGCGGTCGGCGATCACATAGCCCTTTTGCAGCACGCTGACGACGGTGTTGGCTTCCTGCTCCGACGGCACCATCGAGATAGCCTGATGGCGGTGCGGATCGAACTTCTCGCCGACCGGGTTGATCGCGAGGACCTTGCCCTTTTCCAGCGCGCCGCTCAGCTGCTTGAGCGTGAGCTCGACGCCTTCGTTGACCTTCGCGAGGTCGTCCGAGCCGTGCGCGAGCGCGGCTTCGAGGCTGTCGACCACCGGCAGCAGGTGCTCGGCGAAGTTTTCGATGGCGAACTTGTGAGCCTTGGCGACGTCTTCCTGCGCGCGGCGGCGGACGTTTTCCGTCTCGGCCTTGGCGCGGATGAAGGCGTCCTGCAGCTCGGCCACCTTCGCTTGCGCCTCGGCAAGCGCGGCGTCCGCGCCGCCTTGCTCCACCTGGCCGGCGTCGGCCTGCGGCTGTGCGGCGGCCTGGGACGCGTCGTCCGCGGGCGTGGGGTTCTGGCTCGTCGGGTTCTCTTGCGTGTTTTCCATGTCGCTGAACGTCGTTGAATAGTAAAAAGGGACACGAAGCACCGGCCCGTGCGGACCGTCTGTTCCGCCGCCCCGGCAGCCGTTGTGCCGGCGCGACAGATGCTTCGTACATTGCGACAGCACATGGGTGCCGGATCGCTTGTTTCAAGGGCTTTCCAGCGGTTTTTTATACAACGGTCAAACCGCCGAAACTGCCCGTTACAATCATTACCGCAGTGCGGAAAAATTGAAATTGAGTGCGCCGCCCACCTGACCTACACTCAGGAACAGGTGCTGCTCAATCACACGTATACCCTGAGCGCGGCACCGCACCGATTGAACCCGAAACCGGGTTTACCTGGCCGTTTTGGCGCGATCCCTTGGGGAGTACCGTGAAACTGACCTTTGCCATATCGGTGGTCGCTCTGGTACTCATCGCCGGAACCACCACCATCTGCATGTCCGGCGTCGTGAACGAGAACACCACCGAATACGGCGGCGTCCACGCCACGATGGAAGCCCTCTTCAATCCTCACGCGAAAGTTTGTCGATAGTGCGGCGGTCCCGCTTGGTCGGTCTGCCCTGCAATACGGCCGCCGGTTCGCGAAAGAGCCGGCGCCGTTCCTGCTCGGCCGCGCGCCGGGCGCGCCCGGCTTCGGTTTCCGCGTAAAGCGTCTGCGCCACGCTGGCCGGGCCGCGCACCTCGCAGATTCCCAGCACATCCACTTCCCAGACCACGTGATCGATTTCGAATTCCACGCGATCGCCCACGCGCACTTCCTTCGACGCCTTCACCGCTTCGCCGCCAATGCGCACGCGGCCTTTGCCGACCGCATCGGTAGCCAGCGAGCGCGTCTTGAAAAAGCGCGCGGACCAGAGCCACTTGTCGATGCGCAGTCGCGCGCCCGGCTCCGTCGAAATTTTGTAGTTCATACGTTGCGTCCTGATTAAGCGAAACGCGCGCGGCGCAGCAGCTTCACGCCACCGCGCCCGCAGCATGCACGCCGGCGCTCGCCGCCTGCACAGGCCAGCCTTGCAGGTTTTGCGCCACGATCTCGCCGAGCGCCGCGATCCACGCGCGCGAGTCGTTCAGGCACGGAATACGGTGGAACTCCTTGCCGCCGCCGTGCAGGAATTCGTCGCGGACTTCCATGCCGATTTCCTCGATGGTTTCCAGGCAATCGGCCGTGAAACCCGGACAGAATACGTCCGCACGCCGCACGCCCGCCTGCCCCAGCTCCTTGAGCGTGGGCGCCGTGTACGGCTGCAGCCACTGCGCGCGCCCGAAGCGCGACTGGAACGTGACGCGGCATTCGACCGACGTAAGTTCCAGCGCGTGCATGAGCAGCGACGCAGTCTGCTGACACTGCTCGTGGTACGGGTCGCCGAGATCGAGCGTGCGGCTCGGCACGCCATGAAAGCTCAGTACGAGACGATCCCCGGCCGCGAAATCGGGTTTGCCGTGCGCGCTCCAGTACTGATGCACCTGCGCGGCCAGCGCGGCGATGTAGGCCGGATGGTCGTGATAGCCGCGCAGCGTGCGGATCTCGGGCTGATTGCGCATGCGCCGCAGTGCAGCAAACGCGGCGTCGAAGGCCGTGGCCGTGGTCGAGGCCGAATACTGCGGATACATTGGCACGAGCAGGATGCGTTCGGCGCCCGCGAGCTTGAGCTGATTGAGCATCGCCGGGATGTCGGGCGTGCCGTAGCGCATCGCGTAATCGACCAGCACCGTGTAGTCGTTGATTTGCAGCAGATGGCGCAGCGCGTCGGTCTGCTTTTGCGTGTGCACGCGCAGCGGCGAGCCCTCGGGCGTCCACACGGCGGCGTACTTTTTCGCCGACGAGCGCCCGCGCAGCGGCAAAATCAGCGCGCGCAGAATGACCTGCCAGATGGGCGCGGGAATCTCGACCACGCGCGGGTCGGAGAGAAACTGCGCGAGATAGCGGCGCACGGCGCGCGGCGTGGGCGCGTCGGGCGTGCCGAGATTGATCAGCAGCACCGCAACACGATGCGCGACAGCGGATTGCAGGGGCCGCTCGAGGTCGAAACGCATAGGCGATCAGGGACGCCGCGCGAGCAGCGCAGCAACGGTTGCACAAGGGATCATTATAGCGGGCGGCTTCGGGTCAGCCAGGCGGCGGGCGGGCCGCGCGTGTGCGGCGGCGTACGTCAGGCAACGCAGCGCAGTTCGCGCCGCAACGTTAGCCATTCGGCTAATGGCGCGGCGCGCCGCTTTCGCCGATCATGGCCGGCAAGCCGCTCAGTTCTGGCTGAGCGTGAGCGAGAGCAGCCGCGCGGTGATGTCCACGATCGGAATCACGCGGTTGTAGGCCATGCGCGTCGGGCCAATCACGCCCAGCGTGCCCACGATCTTGCCGTTCACTTCGTACGGCGCGGTCACCACGCTCATTTCCTCGATCGGCACGAGTTGCGACTCGCCGCCAATGAAGATCTGCACGCCCTGCGCGTGGCTGGAGACGTCCAGCAGTTGCAGCAGGCTGGTCTTCTGGTCGAACACGTCGAACAGCTTGCGCAGGCGCGCCATGTCCGAGGACAGGTCGGCCACTTCGAGCAGGTTGCGCTCGCCCGAGATCAGCACGGTCTCGCCGGTGTCCGACTCCTCGGTGCTCGCGGTCACGGCGGCGTGCATGAGCGTGGTCATGTCGCCGCGCAGCGCGTCGATTTCCTCGCGCAGGCGGCGGCGCACCTCGTCGAACGAGAGGCCCGCGAAATGCGCGTTGATGTAATTGGAGGCTTCGATCAGCTCGGAAGGCGCGAAGTCGCGCTGCGTCGCCATGATGCGGTTCTGCACGTCGCCTTCGGGCGTCACGATAATCAGCAGGATGCGCTTGTCCGACAGGCGCATGAACTCGATCTGCTTGAACACGTGGCTGCGGCGCGGCGTGAGCACCACGCCGGCGAACTGCGAGAGATTCGAGAGCACGCTGGCCGCGGCCGCCACCACCTTCTGCGGCTCGCCGGGGCGCAGCGTGGTTTTCACCGCGCGCGTGAGCGCGTCCTCGTCGCCGGACGGCTCGACGGTGAGCATGGTGTCGACGAACAGGCGGTAGCCGCGCGGCGTGGGCACGCGCCCCGCCGAGGTGTGCGGACTGGACACGAGCCCCAGCTCCTCCAGGTCCGACATCACGTTGCGGATGGTCGCCGGGCTCAGCTCCAGCCCGGAGAATCGCGACAGCGTGCGCGAGCCAACCGGCTGACCTTCGGCGATGTAGCGCTCGATCAGCGTCTTGAGGAGGGTTTGTGCGCGGGGATCTAACATGACTGAAAATTTTAGCCTAATGCCGGGTTCGGGGCGAGTACGCACGCGGGCGCGCGGGCGGCGGGCCGAGCCGGCAGCGGGCCGCCGGCTGGCGGAACCCGCTACGCGGCGTAGCCCCCGAAATGGGTCGCTGTCATCGGCGCGTCACCGGCTTTTGGGAGAAAGGCGCCGCGTTGCGCGGGAAAAGCACCCGCGGGCGCATCGCCCGCGAGGCGGCGTTTTTTCGGCCGCCGCCCCGCCCGTATTGGCTCACAGGTTCCTTTTCGGGACCTGACTATGGTGTAATTGCGGCATGCAGATCCAGAAGATTGAGAGCCAGTTCAAGACGGTTGCGCTCGTCGGGCGCAGCAACACCCAAGGCATCGGCGAGCCGCTGATGGCGCTCGCCCAGACCATTTCGCAACGCGGCTTCGACGTCGTGTTCGAAGCGCAGACCGCCCAGGAAATCGGCGCCACCGGCTATCCGTCGCTCCAGCCCGCCGAAATCGGCGCGCGCGCGGACGTGGCCGTGGTGCTCGGCGGCGACGGCACGATGCTCGGCATCGGCCGCCAGCTCGCACCCTACCGCACGCCGCTCATCGGCATCAACCATGGGCGGCTCGGCTTTATCACCGACATTCCGTTCTCCGACATGCAGGAGATCGTGCCGCAACTGCTCGCGGGCAGCTTCGAGCGCGAGGAGCGCTCGCTGCTCGAATCGCGCATCACGCGCGACGGCGCTCCGATCTATCAGGCGCTCGCGTTCAACGACGTGGTGGTGAACCGCAGCGGCTTCTCCGGCATGGCCGAGCTGCGCGTGCACGTGGACGGCCGCTTCATGTACAACCAGCGCTCGGACGGCCTGATCGTCGCCACGCCCACGGGCTCCACGGCTTACGCGCTCTCGTCGCAAGGGCCGATTCTGCATCCGCAGCTGCAGGGCATCGTGCTCGTGCCGATCGCGCCGCACGCGCTCTCGAACCGCCCGATCGTGCTGCCCGACGACTGCAAGGTGAGCATCCAGATCGTCGCGGGCCGCGACGTCAACGTGAATTTCGACATGCAGTCGTTCACGGCCGTCGAACTGAACGACGTCATCGAGGTGCGCCGCTCGCGCCATACCGTGCCCTTCCTGCATCCGGTCGGCTATAGCTACTACCGTACGCTGCGCAAGAAGCTGCACTGGAACGAGCATCCGTCGCTGCAGGACGACCCGCAGGACTAACCGCGCCCAAAACCGCCACAACCCTGTATAAACGGCACGCCAGCCCGACCCAAGACGCCATGCTCCGCCACCTTTCGATACGCGACTTCGTGATCGTCGCCGCGCTCGACCTCGAATTCGACAGCGGTTTTTCCGTGTTCTCCGGCGAGACGGGCGCCGGCAAGTCGATTCTCATCGACGCCCTCGCGCTCACGCTCGGCGCGCGCGCCGACGCGGGCGTCGTGCGCACGGGCGAAAGCCGCGCCGACATCACCGCCGAATTCGACACGCCGCCGCACATTCAGCAATGGCTCGACGAGCAGGCGCTCGCGCTGCCCGACGGCGAGCGCGTCGTCATGCTGCGCCGCGTCGTGGACAGCAACGGCCGCTCGCGCGCCTTCATCAACGGCACGCCCGCCACGCTCGCGCAGTTGCGCGATGTGGGCGAACGGCTCGTCGACATTCACGGTCAGCACGCGCATCAACTGCTGATGCGCCCCGACGCGCAGCGCGAGCTGTTCGACACGCACGCGGGCATCACCGACCTCGCCGCCGCCGTCACGCGCACGTGGCGCGATGCGCGCGACGCGCGTCTGGCCGTGCAGACCGCCATGTCGCGCGACCGCGAGCTGCAACTGGAGCGCGAGCGTCTCGCGTGGCAGCTCGCCGAACTCGACAAGCTCGCGCCGCAGCCGGGCGAATGGGAAGAAGTGAACGCGGAGCACACGCGGCTCTCGAATTCCGCGAATCTGATCGACGGCGTGCAAGGCGCGCTCGCGGCGCTCTCCGAATCCGACGACGCGATGATTTCGCATCTGAACTCGATCGTCTCGAAGCTGCGCGACCTCGCCGAAGTCGACAACGAACTCAACGACGCGCTCGCCGCGCTCGAACCGGCCGCCATCCAGCTTCAGGAAGCGTCCTATTCGCTCTCGCATTACGCGCAGCGTCTCGACCTCGATCCGCACCGGCTCGCGCAGGTGGAACACCGTCTGGATGCGCTGCATTCGGCGTCGCGCAAATTCCGTCTGCCGGCCGAGTCGCTGCCCGACGAACACGCGGCGCGCCGCCAGCAACTCGCCGCGCTCGACGCCGCCTCCGACCTCGACGGCCTGCGCGCCGCCGCGGACAAAGCGCAGAACGCCTATCTCGCCGAAGCGCGCCGGCTGTCGAAAGCGCGCGCCAAGGCCGCGCAGGCGCTCGGCGCAGCGGTCACGCAAGGCATGCAGGAATTGTCGATGGCGGGCGGCAGTTTCGAAGTGGCGCTCGTGCCGCTCGGCAACGGCTCGAATGGCGAGCCGATCGGCGGCCAGCACGGGCTTGAGCAGATCGAGTTCCGCGTCGCGGGCCACGCGGGCGTGCCGCTGCGCCCGCTCGCGAAGATCGCTTCGGGCGGCGAACTCGCGCGTATCAGCCTCGCGCTCGCCGTGATCGCCAGCGCCGCGAGCCCCACGCCCACGCTGATCTTCGACGAAGTGGACACGGGCATCGGCGGCGGCGTGGCCGAAGTGGTCGGCCGTCTGCTGCATCAACTCGGGCAAGCGCGCCAGGTGCTGTGCGTCACGCACCTGCCGCAAGTGGCCGCGCGCGGCGATCACCATTTCCAGGTGTCGAAGTCCGGCGACGGCAACGGCGGCACGGTGTCGGTCGTCACGCCGCTCGACAAGCCGGGCCGCGTGGAAGAAGTCGCGCGCATGCTCGGCGGGCTGGAGATCACCGCGACCACGCGGCGGCATGCGAAGGAGATGTTGGCGGCTTAGGTTGGCAGCCTGACATTTCTCCCTCACGCCTCCCCAAACACCCGCTTCCACAACGCGAGCACGGTCTCGCGCTCGCGCTCGACGCGCGCCGGATCCACGCGCGCCGTCTCCATGCCGTCGAGCCGCAGCTGATGCTGCAGCTTGCGATACAGCCGGTACGCCGCGCCGATCGTGTCCGCCTCCGCCTCGCTCATCAGCCCGAAGCGCGACACCTCGCGCAGCAGCGCGATATTGCCTGTATTGCGGATCAGCTCCGGGTCCTGCGCCGCGTGCAGCAGCACCCAGTACTGCACGAGAAATTCGATATCCACCATGCCGCCGCGATCGTGCTTCAGATCGAACAGCTCGGTGCGGTTCGGATGGCCGTCCTCGACGCGCTGACGCATCTGCACGATCTCCTGCGCGAGCGGCGCGGCGTCGCGCGGCGTGGTGAGCACCTGCACGCGGATCGCCTCGAACGCATGGCCGATGCCCGCGTCGCCCGCCGAAAAACGCGCGCGCGTCAGCGCCTGGTGCTCCCACACCCACGCCGTATTCGCGGCGTCGCCTTCGCGTAGCTGATAGCGGCGGAAGGCGTCGAGATCGGTGACGAGCAGCCCCGATTCGCCGTTCGGCCGCAACCGCAGATCGACGTCGAACAGCGTCCCCGCGCCCGTCGCGGTCGTGAGCCAGGTGATCAGGCGGCGCGCGAAAGTCGCGTAGATTTCGGCGGCGCGCTCGTCCTCGTCGTCGTAGAGAAAGATGATGTCGAGGTCCGACGCGTAGCCCAGTTCCTTGCCGCCCAGCTTGCCGTACGCGATCGCCGCGAAGCGCGGCACCTCGCGGTGGCGTTTCGCGAACTGCTTCCAGACGGTTTCGATGGTCGCGTCGAGCACCGCGTCGGCGAGTTCCGAGAGGCGGTCGCTCACGTGCTCGACCGAGAGCCGTCCGGCCAGGTCGTTGAGCAGGATGCGGAACACTTCGGCCTGGTGCGCGTGGCGCAGCAAGTCCATTTGCTGCTCGACGTCGGCGGCGGCCGCGAGGCGCGCGCGCAGCAGGCGCGAAAACTCGGGCCAGTCGAACGGCGAGGAAATCGCCTCGTCGTCGAGCAGTTCATCGAGCAGTTGCGGATGGCGAATCAGATAGCCCGACGCCCAGCGCGACGCGCCGAGCACCTTGAGCACGCGGTCGAGCGCATCCGGGTATTCGGTCAGCAGCGCGAGATAGGCGCCGCGCCGGATCACCGTTTCGAGCAGGTCGAACATGCGCGCGAGCGTGACGCCGCGCCGCGCGCGCGGCTCCAGCGTGCGCGCCGCGTCGAGCGCGCGCTGCGCGACGACGTCGAAGCGCTCGCGACTCTTTTCGGGCAGGCCCGTGTAGCGCGCCGAGGTCCACAGCCCGCGCAGGCGCGCAAGCAGCGGCGCCGGATCGTCGATACCGAGTTCCGCGAGACGTTCGAGCAGGGCGCCGTCCGCGCTTTCCTCGGCGAGCGCGCCGCTCCACACCCACGCCGCCGCGCCGTCCTCGGGCGCGCCGCAGCCGCTTTCGCCGGCCACCTTGTCGGAGAAAATCTGGTCGAACTGGTGCTCGACCTTTTCGCGGTGCGCGTCGAGCACGCTCATCAGCGTGGCGTAGTCGGCGAATCCCATCGACTTCGCGAGCGCCGCGCGTTCGGCGTCGTCGACGGGCATCGCGTGCGTCTGCGCGTCGTCGCGGTATTGCAGGCGGTGCTCCAGCTCGCGCAAAAAGTTATAGGCGAGCGTGAGGTCGTGGCAGACCTCGGGCGCGATCAAGCCGCGCGCCGCCGCGTAGCCGAGCACGGCGAGCGTCGGGCGCACGCGAAAGCCCGCGTCCTGGCCGCCGCGAATCAGCTGGAACACCTGCGCGCTGAATTCGATTTCGCGGATGCCGCCGCGCCCGAGCTTGATGTCGTCGGCCTTGTCGGGGCGCATCATGGCGCGGCGCTGCGCTTCCTGACGGATCTGCAGATGCAGCGAGCGGATCGCGCTGATCACGCCGAAATCCAGGTAACGCCGGTACACGAAGGGCTTCACGAGCGAATCGAGTTGCGTGGCGAGGCGCTGCGCGCTGTCGCTTTCGCGCTCCGACACCAGCCGCCCCTTGATCCACGCGTAGCGCTCCCACTCGCGGCCCTGCACGTAGAAATATTCCTCCAGCATGCCGAGGCTGCACACGAGCGGGCCCGAGTCGCCGTTCGGCCGCAGCCGCATGTCGACGCGGAACACGAAGCCGTCCGCGGTCACGTCCGAGAGCGCGCCGATCAGCCGCTTGCCCACGCGCGTGAAGTAATCCTGAGTGGCGATCGGCGAGCGCTGGCCGCCGGTGGTTTCGCCGTCGTCTTCGTAGACGAAGATCAGGTCGATATCCGACGACACATTGAGCTCGCGCCCACCGAGCTTGCCCATGCCGACCACGCCGAGCGTGAGCTTTTCGCCGTTCGGGCCGCGCGGCTCGCCGAACACGGTTTCGAGATCGGCGCTCACGACCGCCAGCGCGCGCTGGATCGTGACTTCCGCGAAATCGGTCATCGTGCCGGTGACTTCGGCGACGTCGGCGACACCGCCGAGATCGCGCTCCATCACCGCGCAGATCACTTCCACGCGCAACTGGCGCAGCGCGGTTTTCAACTGTTCGTCGGTGAGGGCGGTCGGTGCGATCGGTGCGGCCGGTGCTGCTTGAGCGTCTGCCTGAGCAGGTGCGCCGCTTGCTGCGTCACGCGTCTGGCCGCTCGCCTGCGCGCACAGCGCGTCGAGCCGCGCGACGATGCGCTCGCGCGTGAGCGGCGCGGCGGCGAGCGCTTCGACCTGGGCTTCGAGGCCGGGACGGGCCGCATAAGCGCGCGCCGCATAGCGCGAATAACTGGAACTCAGAAGGGGAATGTCAGTCATGAAAGCCTGGCCCGGCGGAATAAGCGGAGATAAACGTCGATGATCGCGCGGATGAAAGATGCACGGGAAAGGGAAAATACACGGGACGCACGTGGGACGCACGCAAAACACGCGCGAACCGCGAAGCGACGAAGATGACGCGCACGAGGATCCGCCATGAAGTTTTGCTGTGACGTTCCGTTGCAAGGCTTGCAAATGCGAGGCCCCGAGCCTGTGCGCAGGCGCCTCGCCCGCAACGTTGCGCCGGACACCGAAGTGCGCGCCACCCGCCCTGCCCGTCATGTAAAACGCCGCGCGCCACCGGCCATCCCGGCTTCCCCGGATGGCCTTGTATACGGCCCTGTGTGATACATTTCGTCGTCAGATCGCAACGCTACCATACCCCACCCGCCGCAGCATGTCCGAGCGTAACGACCCCGCCGGCCCGCACCCCACCGGACACGCCAGCCGGGAAAGTGCAGACGCGGGCTCCCAGCATCACCACCCGGTACTCCGTCACACGCTGCGCGTGCTGGCGTGCATCGCGCTCGTCCTGTATTTCATCGTTTCGGTGCTGCTGCTCGGTCTGCGCTACGTCGTGCTGCCGCATGTGGACGACTTCCGTCCGCGCATCGAAAAGCTCGTTTCCGACAAGATCCACGCCGATTTCCGCATCGGCAAACTCTCGCCGCACTGGTCCGGCTTCCAGCCCGGCATCGACGTGGCCGACCTCACGATCCGCAATCGCCAGGGCCAGCTCGCGCTGAACGTGCCGCACGCGACCGCCTCGGTGTCGTGGCGCTCGCTCGTGCTGTTCGAGCCGTTGCTGTCGAGCATGATCGTCGAGCGGCCCGACGTGCTGATCACGCGCGAAGACGACGGCACGCTCACAGTCGCGGGCGTGCCCGTACCCACCGCGCATACCGGCAACGCCACGTTCACGACCTGGCTGATGCGCCAGGAAGCCATCGTGCTGCGCGGCGGCACGCTGCGCTGGGCCGACGCCACGCGCGACGCGCCCGAGCTGAAGCTGTCCGACATCCGCCTCGCGATTCTCAATGACGGTTACGATCACCGCATCGCGCTGCAGGCGCCCGCCGAGGGCACGGTGCTGCACGGTCCGCTCGATTTCCGCGCGCAGTTCAAGCACTCGCGCCTCGCGCCCGCCGGCAAGCCGAACACCTGGAGCGGCAACGCCTATGTGTCGACCGGCCCCGTCGATCTGCCCACGCTCGCGCGCTACGTTCCGCTGCCGATCACGACCTATGCGGGACGCATCGACAACACCATCTGGGCGCATTTCGAGAACGGCCGCATCCAGTCCGCCGACGGCGTGCTGAGCGGCAACACGATCGCGCTGCGCGTGAAGCCCACGCAGCCTCTCCTCGATCTGCCGGTCGCCGGCTTCAACTGGCGCATGGGTCTCGCGCCCGGCGACTTCACGCTGCAACTGCGCGACTTCCACGCCGAACTCGGCCAGCCGCCGCTCGAAGACGGCACGCCGCTCGTGCGCACGCTCGCGCTCACCACGCTCGACGCGCGCTTTCGCCAGCAGACGCTGCAGGCGGGCCAGCTCGTGAGCGTGCGCGGCGACCGCATCGACCTCGGCATCCTCGCCGAGTTCATGCGCGCGCTGCCGCTGCCCAGCCGCGTGCTGAACGCGCTGGTGCGCTTCAATCCGCAAGGGCTCGTCGCCGATTACGAACTCGCGCTCGAACGCGCCGCGCCCGAAGCGGGCGAAGCGGCCACCGAGCAGCGCTCGACGGCGGCGGAGCCGATCCTGCACTACCGCTTCAAGGGCGACCTGCAGGGCATCAGCGTGGCGGCGCAGGAACCGGGGCCGGGCCTCACGCCGCGCAATCACCCGCGCGCGGGCCTGCCGGGCTTCGAAAATCTCTGGGGGCATATCGACGCCGACGAGTCGCACGGCACGATCCGCCTCGACGCCTCGAAGTCGGCAGTCACGCTGCCGGGCGTGTTCGACGACCCGCGCCTGACCTTCGACCGTCTGTACGGCACGGCAAAGTGGACCGTGGCCGCGCAGCGCAATCCGGGCGACAAGCTCAAGGCCTTCGCCGTCGACGTGACCGAGCTGGGCGTGCAGAACCCGGACGCAAGCGCCAGGATGACCGCGCACTACACGAATCCGGGCCACGGTCGCGGCGCGCTCGACCTCGTCGCGCATTTCGACGAGGCCAAGGTCAACGCCATCGCGCGCTATCTACCCACCAGCATCAGCGAGAAAACGCGCATCTATCTTGGCCACGGGCTGCAGGCGGGCATCTCGAAAGGCGCGACCATCGAGATTCACGGCGACCTCGCCAAATTCCCCTATTCGCGCGATCCGGACGCGGGCCAGTTCCGCATCGTCGCGCCGTTCCAGAACGGCCGTTTCGATCCGTCGCCGTATCCGCCCAAGACCATGCGCAACGGCGTGCCCAATGTGTGGCCCGCGTTCGACGGCATCGACGGCGTGTTCACGCTCAAGGAAAAGCAGTTGCGCTTCGACGTGGCGCGCGGCCATTACCGCGACTTCGTGCTGCGCGACGTGAACGGCCGCATCGACGAACTGGGCGTCAAGGGCTCGGACCTCGTGATCCAGGGCGCGGGCCGCGGGCCGCTCGCCGACCTGCTCGCCTATGCCGACAACAGCTCGATCGGCGCGCTCTCGAAGCACGCGCCCGCAAAGGTGCGCGCGCAAGGGCCGGCCACGCTCGCGCTCAAGCTCACGATCCCGCGCAAGCCGATGCCGAAGGTGCTGGTGGCCGGCGCGATCGGCTTCGAGAACAACACGCTGGCCGCCGACAACGTGCCGCCGCTCTCCGCGCTCAACGGCAAGGTGCGCTTCACGAACCGCAGCGCCCAGGTCGAGCGCCTCACGGGCCGCTTCCTCGGCGGCGACCTGCGCGCGAACGGCGGGCTGCGCGAGGACGGCCGCTACAAGCTGGACGTGGCGGGCAACGTGGCCGTCGATGCGGCGCGCGGGCTCAATCTGCACGGCACGGCGGCGGCGGTGCTCGACCGCTTCTCGGGCACGGCGCCCTACTCGCTTTCGGTCGACGGCGCGCGCGGCCATCTGCCCGACGTGAAGGCGAGTTCCGATCTCACCGATCTCGCGATCGACCTGCCCGCGCCGTTCGGCAAGGCCGCGGGCGCGCAGATGCCGCTGCGCTTCGATCTGCAACCGGGCACCGGCGACGCGGGCGACGCGGGCACGGTCGCCGGCGCCACCGACGCCGCGAATTATCAGCACGCGGAACTCACGCTCGGCCCGCTCGCGGCGCGTTACGTGCTGCGGCGCAATCCGGGCCATGTGCCGGACGTGGTGCGCGGCGCGATCGGCATGAACAAGCCTGCGGATCTGCCCGCCGAAGGCGTGACGGCGGCCGTCGACCTGCCCGCCTTCGACGCCGACGCCTGGCGCCTCGTAGTCCAGCAACTGCGCGGCAAGGCGGCAGCGAGCAACACAACCGCTGCGGCGGAACATGCCGATCGAGCCGATCACCGCGAAGCCGCCAGCACCGGCGCACCGGCGAACGCGGCCGCGACGGCCATGACGAACGGCGCCTCCAGCCCCGCCGCGACGAGCGCGGCCAACGCCGTGGCGAATCCGGCGAGCGGCGCGTCGGTCAATGCGCCGAACACGGCGTCGGCCAACACGGCGGCCAGCGCGGCAAACGTTGCCGCCGCCCCGCTCGCCCCCGCCGGCGCGTTCGCGCAGTACCTGCCGTCGCGCTTCGCGGTCCACGTCGGCATGTTGACGCTGCTCAAGCGCCACTGGGAAAACGTGATCGTCGGCGCCTCGCGCAGCGGCGAGCACGGCAACGAATGGCAGGCCAATCTCGCCTCGAACCAGGTCTCGGGCCACGTCTCGTGGAAACCGGGCGCCGTGCCGGGATCGCCGGGCACGCTCGAAGCGCGCCTCGCGCGTCTGGTCGTGCCCGCCGCGACCGAAAACGACCTGCTCGGCCAGGCCGTTTCGCAGCCCGCGCAGAACATGCCGTCGATCGACCTCGTGGTGAACCAGCTGATCGTGCGCGGCCGCGACCTCGGCCGCCTGCAGATCAACGCGCACAACTACGACGAGAACGGCGTGCCGGTCTGGCAGCTCGACAAGCTCGACATCCTGAACCCGGACGCGCACTTCACGGCCACCGAAAACTGGCGCGCGATCGGCGACGAAACCGCGCCTGCCGACACGGCCGGCGGCGCCTCGCAGACGCCGCGCCGCACCGCGCTCGATTTCCACGTCGATATCAAGGACGCGGGCAAGCTGCTCGAACGCGCGGGCGTGGCGCACGCCGTCAAGAACGGCGAAGGCACGCTGAGCGGCAATCTGGTCTGGCGCGGCGGCCCCTCGAAGATCGACTTCCCGACGCTCAACGGCAATCTCGCGCTCGACCTGCGCCACGGCCAGATCCTCAAGATCGATCAGGGCGTGGCCACGCTGCTCGGCGTGCTGAGCCTGCAAAGCCTCGCGCGCTTCGCGACCATGGACTTCCGCGACGTGATCGGCCAGGGCCTGCCCTTCACGAGCATCACGGGCACGGGGCAGATCGAGAACGGCATCGGCCGCACCAGCGACTTCCGGCTCGTCACCGCGCCGGGCCGCGCGCAGATGCAGGGCACCGTCGATCTCGCGCACGAAACCCAGGACCTGCGCGTGCATGTCGTGCCCACGGTGAGCGCGGGCGCGGGCGTGGTGGTCGCCGCGATCATCAATCCGCTGCTCGGTCTCGCGGCGCTGGCCGGCGACATCGCGCTCTCGCACACGGTCGAGTCGGCGTTCGCGCGCGGCTACGCGATCACGGGCTCCTGGGCCAAACCCCACGTCGAGCGTCTGCGCGGCGATCAGGGTAAGATGGACACGCAGGTCCCGGCGGCGGCGCATTGAGGTCCGGATCACGGAACTCCTCCTTGCTGGCGCGGCCGCCCGAACGGGCCGGCAACGAACACCGTCCACTCACGAGCCGCCGATGAGCGAATCTCCCTCCCACGCCGCCCCGTCCACCCCACCGATCACCCCGTTCCGCGTCGCGGCGCTGCAGATGGTCAGCACGCCCGATCCGGCGCGCAATCTCGCCGAAGCCGAACGCCTGATCGCCGACGCCGCCGCGCAGGGCGCGCAGCTCGTGCTGCTGCCGGAGTACTTCTGCTTCATGGGCCACAAGGACACCGACAAGCTCGCGATCCGCGAAGCCTACGGCGACGGCCCGATCCAGCGCTTTCTCGCCGATGCCGCGCAGCGCCACGGCGTATGGATCATCGGCGGCACGCTGCCGCTGAAAGCGCCCGAGGAAACCCGCGTGCTCAACACCACGCTCGTGTTCGACCCGAGCGGCGCGGAGCGCGCGCGTTACGACAAGATTCACCTGTTCAACTTCGAGAAAGGCGCCGAATCGTTCGACGAGGCGCGCACCATCCGCCCCGGCACCGAGGTGCAGACCTTCGATGCGCCGTTCGGCCGCGTGGGCCTGTCGGTCTGCTACGATCTGCGCTTTCCCGAGCTGTACCGCCGCATGGGCGGCCCGGACGGCTGCGCGCTGATGGTCGTGCCGTCGGCGTTCACGTACACCACGGGCCGCGCGCACTGGGAGATCCTGCTGCGCGCCCGCGCGACCGAGAACCAGTGCTACGTGCTCGCCGCGGCGCAGGGCGGCACGCACGAGAACGGCCGCCGCACCTGGGGCCACAGCATGCTGATCGACCCGTGGGGCGAAGTCGTCGACGTGCTCGACGAAAACCCCGGCGTGGTGATCGGCAACCTCGACCTCGACCGTATCGCCGCCGTGCGCGCGAGCCTGCCTGCGTGGCGGCATCGCGTGCTCGACCGTGCCTGACGAACCCGGGCGCGCCACTTGAATTGAGCGCACCGCGCCCGAATCTTCCTTCACAGACTCATCGATTGATCCCACTGAGCGCATGAACATCATCGAACCCGGCATCCGCAATCTGGCGACCGCGAAGGACTTGCTCCTCACGCCCTACGGCCTCGACGAGGCAGTGCTCACGCGCACGCTCGGCGAGATCTTCACGCACCGCATCGACTACGCCGACCTCTACTTCCAGACCACCCGCAGCGAAGCGTGGAGCCTGGAAGAAGGCATCGTGAAGTCGGGCAGCTTCAGCATCGACCAGGGCGTGGGCGTGCGCGCGGTCTCGGGCGAGCGCACCGCGTTCGCCTACTCCGACGACCTCTCGCCCGAAGCAATCCGCCAGGCGGCCATCGCCACGCGTTCGATCGCCCAGGCCGGCGGCGGCAAGCAGAAGATCAAGGTGGCCACCTCGCTCAAGGGCATCGCGGGCCGCGATCTGTATCTGCCCTCCGACCCGCTCGGCTCGCTCGAAGCCACCGAAAAGGTCAAGCTGCTCGAACGCATCGAGCAGATGGCGCGCGGGCGCGATCCGCGCATCACCCAGGTGATGGCGGGTCTCGCGGGCGAATACGACGTGGTGCTGGTCGCGCGCAGCGACGGCGCGCTCGCCGCCGACATCCGTCCGCTCGTGCGCGTCTCGGTCACGGTGATCGCCGAACAGAACGGCCGCCGCGAAGTGGGCAGCGGCGGCGGCGGCGGCCGTTACGACTACGGCTATTTCACCGACGACGTGCTCAGCAAATACGTCGACGACGCCGTGCACGCGGCGCTCGTGAACCTCGAAGCGCGTCCGGCGCCCGCGGGCGCGATGACCGTCGTGCTCGGGCCGGGCTGGCCCGGCGTGCTGCTGCACGAAGCCATCGGCCATGGTCTCGAAGGCGACTTCAACCGCAAGGGTTCGTCGGCGTTCGCGGGCCAGATCGGCCAGCGCGTGGCGGCCAAGGGCGTCACCGTGGTCGACGACGGCACGATTCCGAATCGCCGCGGCTCGCTCAACATCGACGACGAAGGCAACCCGACGCAGTGCACGACGCTGATCGAGGACGGCATTCTCAAGGGCTACATTCAGGATTCGCTCAACGCGCGCCTGATGAAGATGCCGGTGACCGGCAACGCGCGCCGCGAGTCGTACGCCGCGCTGCCGATGCCGCGCATGACCAACACCTACATGCTGAACGGCGACAAGGACCCGCAGGAAATCCTCGCCTCGGTGAAGAACGGCCTCTACGCCGTGAACTTCGGCGGCGGCCAGGTCGACATCACGAACGGCAAGTTCGTGTTCTCGGCGTCCGAGGCGTACATGATCGAGAACGGCAAGATCACCTACCCCGTGAAGGGCGCGACGCTGATCGGCAGCGGCCCGGAATCGCTCAAGTACGTGAGCATGATCGGCAACGACATGCGCCTCGACTCGGGCGTGGGCGTGTGCGGCAAGGAGGGCCAGAGCGTGCCGGTGGGCGTCGGCCAGCCGACGCTGCGCATCGACCGCATGACGGTCGGCGGCACGGTTTAAGGCAGGCGCGCGCGCAGGTCAGTCCAGGCGCGCGATGCGTGGCGATGCGGAAATTCCGCACCGCCACGCGGATTTTCTGCATCGCACCGCGCAATTGCGCGGATAATCCGCTTTTTCTCGCAAACCCGCTTGCCAGCCGCGAGAGCGCCGGGGTATAAAGGCAATCACCCTTTTCGACGTAACGAACGCTTTTTCAGCGAAACCGTTTTAAAGACACCCAATCCGCCATGTTCGCCACGAAGTTTTATTTTTACTTCTTTTGGTATCTCAGACCGCTGGCGGATCGAGAGGGTTGATAGTACGCGCAGGACCCCGAACACACGAGAAACCGCCAGCAAAGCCTGGCGGTTTTTTTTCGTCCCGCACTTTTCGTGCATTGCCTCAGAGCCGCATTTTCATCTAACCGATTTTTGAAGCACCGTCCGACCGACGCACGCTACGCACCCAGGATCAGGAGAAAACAACATGCCCCCGCACAACACCGACGATGTCCGTATCCGCGAACTGAAGGAGCTGACGCCGCCCGCGCACCTGATCCGCGAATTCCCGTGCTCGGAAGCCGCTTCGACGCTGATCTACGAATCGCGCCGCGCGATGCACCGCATCCTGCACGGCATGGATGACCGTCTGATCGTGATCGTCGGACCGTGCTCGATTCACGACACGAAGGCGGCGGTCGAGTACGCGAAGCGCCTCGTAGAGGAGCGCAAGCGCTTCAAGAACGAACTCGAGATCGTCATGCGCGTGTACTTCGAAAAGCCGCGCACGACGGTGGGCTGGAAGGGTCTCATCAACGACCCGTTCATGGACAACAGCTTCAAGATCAACGACGGCCTGCGCACGGCGCGCGAACTGCTCGTCTCGATCAACGAACTGGGCCTGCCCGCGGGCACCGAATACCTCGACATGATCAGCCCGCAGTACATCGCCGACCTGATCTCGTGGGGCGCGATCGGCGCGCGCACGACCGAGTCGCAGGTGCACCGCGAACTGGCGTCGGGCCTCTCCTGCCCGGTCGGCTTCAAGAACGGCACGGACGGCAACGTGAAGATCGCCGTCGACGCGATCAAGGCCGCGTCGCAGCCGCACCATTTCCTCTCGGTGACGAAGGGCGGCCACTCGGCCATCGTCTCGACGGCAGGTAACGAGGACTGCCACGTGATCCTGCGCGGCGGCAAGACGCCGAACTACGATGCGGAAAGCGTGAACGCCGCGTGCGCCGACATCGGCAAGGCGGGTCTGGCCGCGCGTCTGATGATCGACGCGAGCCACGCCAACAGCTCGAAGAAGCACGAGAACCAGATTCCCGTGTGCGCCGACATCGGCCGCCAGATCGCGGCGGGCGACGAGCGCATCGTCGGCGTGATGGTGGAATCGCACCTCGTGGCGGGCCGCCAGGACCTCAAGGAAGGTTGCGAGCTCACCTATGGCCAGAGCATCACGGACGCGTGCATCGGCTGGGAAGACAGCGTGAACGTGCTCGAAGGTCTCGCGGAAAGCGTCAAGCAGCGCCGCGTCGCGCGCGGCAGCGGCAATTAAGCGGCAACGCCTTCATCGGCAAACCGCGCGCGGCGCAGGCTTCAAAGCCGCGCCGCGCGCTCCGGACGCACGGCGCCGATGCACAGATCGGCAATGCCGATCACGTTGCCGATCAGGCGTCCGCGCCGGTCGAGATGCGCCTCGGGCCGCATCGACTTCAGGCAGTTCATACCGAGCGCGCGCACGATGTTGCTCGCCGTTTCCTTGCGCGACATCACGCCCTTGCGGCACAGATACATCGCGTTGACCACCTGCGAATAGCCGTAGCGGCGTCCCGAGACGCGCCCGCCGCGCAGGCCCAGATGCACGCCGAGCAGATAGTCGCAGTATGCGAGCCGCCCGCTGCGCGCGAGGCGTCGCGAAAAATCCTTGTCCTCCAGCCAGCCGTACAGCACGAGCCGTTCGTCGAAACGCAGATCGGCGATCGCGTGCGCGCGGCACGCCATATTGCAGCCGTAAAGCTCGTCGCACGCACGCAAGGGCGGACGCTGGCGCGCCTCGTCGTGCGCGCCGTCGATGAGCGCGAGCGCTTCGTCCCACGTCGCCGGCTGACCTTGTGCGCCGTCGCGCAACGTGCGCCCCGACACGCCGACAAGCCCGCTATCGGCCTCGAACGCCTCGATGCATTGCGCGATCCAGTGACGCTCGGGCGCGAAGTCGTCGTCGAGAAAAATCACGATGTCGATATCGGGCGCGAGCGCGTCGAGCGCGCGATTGCGCTGCACGCTCGACCCCGCGCTGCCGATCAGCACATCGACGCGCAGACCTTCGGCGTCGTAGGGACCGAGATCGTCTTCGCAGCTCGCGGAAAGAATGATCTGCGCGGGCGGCACCGTTTGCCGCGCGAGCAGGCGCACGGCAAACGCGGTGGCGGCCGGGCGGCCCTTGGTGGCGATCACGACGGCGACGCGCGCGCCCGTCGCAGCGGACGCACGCGTGTGCTGCGTGGTTGCGCCGTCCACGAACGAAGGTGGGGATGCATCGCCTGTGATCATCGTCATCGGTTTCTCCGCATTCGCCGGGCACACGCCGGTCGCTGCGCGTGTCGTCTGCGCCACGCACATCGCGCGCACGTTCTTCCGCTTGCTCCGAGATTACCCGAGGTCGCGGTCGTCGCCGAGTCGCCAGAACGAAGTTGTCCGAAACATTCTATTCATCGGCTGAATTCAACGAAACGTTGTCGAACACAAAGCGACACTCGCGTTCGCACGCGCCCATCCCGCCAATCTGCCGGTCGGTTTACGCCATTTTTCGCACTTTTTCCGTGCGTTTATCGATGCCGCATCGCCCATAGCGCGGCCTCGCGAGCGGCACGGATTCAATAGAAATTTTCGGGTTCCACTTTTGCTACGGCTCGCCTACAACATTCTGAGGATATGAAAATTTGACCGGCTGAATTCCGCTTACCCGAGACACTCGTCCCCTTTTGACCGCGTCTGCACGCTGGAGCCAGGCTGTGGAAAACAAGATCGTTTCTTCCGGGACGAGCCTCTACGCACAGGACCACGAGGCGCGCAGCGCCGTGCGCGACCGGCCGGTCGTCTTCTACGTGCAGCCGTTGATCGCGCGCTATCGCGTCGAGGTGATCGAATCGCTGAACCGCCTGTTCTGCGTGAAGGTGTTCGCGTGCTCGGAAGGCATGGAGGCGAACGGCTTTTCGCGCGAGCGGCCCGATTGCGAGGAATTCGTCGAGACGCGCATTGCGGGCCTGTCCTCGCGGCGCATCCGCATGCAAAGCCGCGTGCTCACGCGCATCGTTCTCGAACGTCCCGACGCCGTGCTGATTTTCGCCGACGTCCGCTATCTCTCGCTCTGGCTCGCGCTCATCGCGGGCCGCGCCATGCGCGTGCCGGTGCTGATCCACGGTCAGGGGCTGTATCGCCACACGCATGCGGGATTCGTGCGCACGCTCTGTTACCGGATCGCGGTCGCGCTCGCGCAGCGTTACGTCTGCTATACCGAGGCGTCGCGGCGCTCGCTCGTGCGCATCGGCTGCCCGGCGCGCAAGCTCGTGGTCGCCAACAACTCGCTCCAGGTTTCGTCGACGGTCGAGCCGAGCGCGAAAACCGGCACGGAAAACGGCGTGCTCTTCATCGGACGGCTGCGCGAGAATTCGCAGATCGAGGGCTTGATCGAGGTGATCGCGCAATTGCATCGCGAAGGCTGCGATATCGCGCTGCATGTGGTCGGCGGCGGCGAGCATGCCGCGAGTCTGCAGCGCCGCTATCGCGACCGCAGCGACGTGATCTGGTACGGCGCGCTCTACGACGACGACACCATCGCCGCCATCAGCCGCCGCTGCCGCGTGGGCTGCTATCCGGGCTCGGCGGGGCTGTCGGTCGTGCACATGTTCGCGCTCAGTCTGCCGCCCGTCGTGCACAACCGGCTGCGCCAGCACATGGGACCGGAGCCGGGCTACGTCGAAGACGGCCACACCGGTTTTCTGTTCCGGCGCGACGGCGGCGTCGCCGCGCTCGCCGCCACGCTGCGCCGCGCGTGGGCGCTGCCGCCCGATACGATGCGCGAGATGGCCACGGCCGCGCACGCGGCCTATTGCCGGCTCAACACGCCGACGCTCGGGCATCAGCTTGCGGAAATCGTCGAGGCGTCGCTGCGGGCTTGAGTGCGTCTGAGTCGCATTTGACGCACGCCGCACGCCGCGCCCGACATCGACGCGCATCGACGCGCATCGACACTCAGTGCACAAGCGTCAGCGCTTGCGCCACACGCGATACAGCATCCAGCCCGCGCCCGACGCAAGGCCCAGCGTCATCGACCACGCGATGCCCATCACGCCCCAATGCTGCGTGGCGATCGGCACGCTCACCGCGAGCGTCGCGACCTGGATCAGCGAGGCGACCGTGACCGCGCGCGCATCGCCGACCGCGCGCACATACGACGCGAGCACCGAATTCAGCGCGCTGATCGCCATGTTGATGACGAAGATGCGAAACAGCGGCACCGCCGACAGCCACGCCGCGCCGAGCACGAGCGAGAACAGCGGCTCGGCCGCGAATCGCAGCACGATCACCACGACGGCGAGACCGAGCGCCGTCACGCCGAGGTAGATGCGGAACAGCCGCGCGGCCGCCTGCGCGCCGCCGCGATGATGCGCGGCGAAGGTCGGAAAGAGATATTGCGACATGGCGATGGCGGCATCGGCGAGCAGCATCTGCGCGAGCTTCGACGACATCTGCCATGCGCCCAGTTGCGCCGGCCCGAGCAGCTTGCCGACCACCACTTTGTCGAACTGGTTGGTGATGAGGATGATCACGCTGCTCGCCCAGATCCAGCGCGAGAACCCCACGTAATGGCCGATGCCCGACCAGCGCAGCCGGATCGGTGGACGCGGCGCGAGCGTGGTCCACGTCAGCACGCTCTTGAAGGCCTCGCCGACCATCATGCCGAGCAACAGCGCGTACGGCCCCATGCCCGTGAGCGCGAGACCCACGCCGACCGTGCAATCGACGCACGCGGCGGCGATCTCGATGCCCGCGATATGCTGGAAGCGCCGCTCGCGCTGCGCAATGAAATAGGCCGGCGACGCGAGGCCGCGCAACAGCGGCAGCAGCGCCGCCAGCTGCACGAGGCCGAGCGCGCCGCCGAGATGGAATTGCGCGTCCATCAGCGGCGCGCAGGCGACCAGCAGCAGCGCGATCAGCAGGCCGCGCGTGGCGAGCGTGGTCCAGACGCTACCGGTCTGATCGCGCGTGGGCGGCGTCGGCCCCTGGATCACGGCCTGCGCAAGCCCGGTGTCGGAGAGCGCTTCGGCGATCGCGACCGCGAGCAGCGCCACGCTCGCGAGACCGATCGCGGACGGCCCGAGAATGCGCCCGATCACCAGAAATTTGACGGCCACGAGGCCGCGCACGACGACCTGCTGCAGCAACACCCACGTCGCCGCGCCGGGACCGAACCCCGCCTTGACCGGCCACGCCGGCACCCGCATCGCGCGCAATCCGCTTCTCCTTATCCGGTACTGATGCCGTACTCGCTCGTGCAATGCGCGCGTGAACGGCGCGCAGCGCCGGCCCTGGGTCTCGCGGGGCCGACCTCTGGACGTTACCGCGGCGCAAATGTCACCAGACGCCATCTGCCAGGCGGAATCGGACGCGCGATGTTGCGGCGTGTGGCGCGTACCGCATAGCGCACCCGCCCGCGCACCCACCGCTAGCTGCCAGGCATTTTCGGCCAACCCGGCCCGCATTTTGGCGCGTGGCGCACGCGCGTCGCTGCTATGGTGAAACGCACAATCCTCAGACAGGCCGACCACATGGAAACCGTGTCGATCGCCAGATACCGCCGTGACGATGCCGATGACGTCGATTCAGCCGATGCCGCCTCGAGCGGCACCGCCAGCGACGGCACGACGGCCGACGGCGAGTGGATCGCGATCATCGAACCCAACTTCACGGGCCACCGCTGGCGCTACGTCGAATGGGTCGCGCAGGCCTGCGTGGAAGGCGGCCATCGCTGCCTCGTCGTCACGGACACGGCGTATGCCGAGCATCCGCTCGTCCAGCGCCTCCTGCGCGAGGCGCGGCCCGATCTGCGCGTCGTGCTGCTCGATCTGCATACGGTGCCGCGCGGCCTGCAATACGCGTGCAGCGTGTACATGCGCTTTCGCGACTTCTACGCGCGCGCGCTCGCCGACATCAGCCGCACGACGCGCGTGAAACTCGTGGTCGTGCCCTACGCCGATTACTTTTTCTACACGCTCGCGGCGCTCGACACGCCCTTCGGCAAGACGCCGTGGATCGCCATCGTGATGGGCATGACCTTCCATCACGCGCAGGCCGGGCTGCGCACGCCGCGCCGTCCGTTCGTCGATCTCGTGAAGTCGATGCTGTTCCGGCGCGGTCTGCGCGCACGCGGTCTGCGCACGCTGCTCACCATCGACCCGACGCTGCCGGACTGGCTCGCGCGCATGACGCGCACGGCTGCGTCGCCCGAATCGACGTCGCACGCGAATTCGCGCCCGACTCGCCTCGCCTACGTCGCCGATCCGTTTCCGGAGATCGACGCCGTCGATCCGCAGATCGCGCGCGCGCGTCTCGGGCTCGATGCGCGTACGCGCTATCTGCTCGTGTATGGCGCGATCGGCGAGCGCAAGGGCATCCGCGAACTGATGCAGGCGCTGATGCACAAGGGCGACGCGCCCTGCCTCGTGATCGCCGGTCAGCAGGACGACGAAACGCGCGCCTTCATCAACGCGCACGCGCCGCATCTGACGCCCGCGCCGGTGATCTTCGACCGCTTCGTGCCCGACGACATGGAACGCGATCTGTTCTCCGCCTGCGACGCCGTCTGGCTCGGCTACCACAAGCACTACGGCATGAGCGGCGTGCTGGTGCAGGCGTATCGCTTCGGCAAGCCGGTGCTCGCGAGCGCCGACGGCCTGATCGGCTGGTTCTGCCGCGACGGCGCGCTCGGTCCGCTGCTCGACGATCTCGAACCCGCCACCATCGCCCACGCGATCGACACGCTCGCGCAGGGCTGGAACGCGCGCGCGCCCGGTGCGGGCATCGCGCGCATGGACGCGCATCTGCTCGCGCGCAACACGCTCGATCAGTTCAAGCACACGTTGCAGGACGCGATGGTGTGAGCGCTTTCAGGCGGGCGGAGCGAACGCGTTCAGGGGAGCGCATTCATCACGCCACGCCGCCTATCTTGCCGTCGACATCGGGCGTGCCGGAAGCCGGCGTGGTCGTGACCGGACCCGGTGCGGTCGGCGCGGAGGCCGCGCTCGCGCGGGCCGGACGGCGGTCGGGAAACACCGCATCGCGCAGACGCAGGAACGGAAACTCGATTGCGCGCGTCGTCACATAACCGAGCACGATCGCGACGAAAAACTGCGCGCCGAGCACGACCGGCCACGCGGCCAGCGCGGGCACGTGCAGCGCGGCGAGCTTGCGGATCAGAAAATCGCCGGGCGCGAGCGCGAGCGAATGCCAGAGGTAAATCCCATACGAATACACGCCGAGCCACGCAATCGCGCGATACAGCCATGACGCGCGCAAGCCGCCCGAATGTTCGAGCACGAGCACGAGCAGCGCGCAGAAGCCCGCGGCCTGCAGCGTGAAGCCGATGCTTTCGTCGAGCGCCACATGACGCGTCGCCAGCGTGAGCCACGCGACGAGCAGCAGCACCGCGCTCACGAGCCAGCCCTTGCGCGCGGCGATCCCGCGCCAGACCTCGGGCTTCATCCAGTAGACCGTCGCGAGCATCACGCCGAACAGCAGGCTGTCGATGCGGTACTGCGTGTAGTTGAACGCGGCGTCGAGATTGCCGCTCGCCACGGCGATGCTGCGCGCGCCGAGCACGAGCGTGCACAGCACGGCCATCACGCCGATCAGCGCGTTGGCGCGCAGCCGGAAATGCGCGAGCACGATCAGCAGCGCGGGCAGGAACAGATAGAAATGCTCCTCGACGGCGAGGCTCCACGTCTGCGCAATCGAGGTGCCGAAGTAGTTCTGCAGATGCGTGAGGTTCTGCCACAGGAAGGTGTCGCGCGGATGCCGCCCGGACACCACGTGAAAGAGAATCAGCGCGTAGTACGCGGGCCAGATCTTGAAGATGCGGCGCACGATGAAGCGGCGCGCGGCGATGCGTCCGTTCTGCGCGTACTGCCGCAGCAACAGGCCGCCGACGAGAAAGCCCGAGAGCGTGAAGAACAGATTGACGCCTTCGTGACCGAAGCTCTTGAGCGGATATTCGAGGATGTCGACCCACGCGTAGCCGGTGTGGACCGTATGAAAGTGAAAGCCCATCACCGCGAGGATCGCGATGCCGCGCACGAAGTCGAGTTCGATCGATCGTCCGCGCACCGCGGGCGGCGTGCCGCGCAACAGATTCATGACGCCTCCTCGCAATGGCGATCCCCGATGCGGGGTTGATTCGTTGCTTTGCTTCGCTGCTTCGCTTTCGTTAGCCAACGACGCGCCGACCGACCCGCGCCCGGTCATCCGGCGCGGCATGCTCGCCGACCCCATCTTGCGCAAGCCCGCCTGTCGGCGTGCGCCAACTTCCCGGCGTTCTCGGCCAGACGCACGGTGACAGATCGATCATTTTTTTTTCAGCCGCCACAATTCTGTCCCTTCGCGCCAGCGTCATGGCAACGCGTTCGCTGCGTTTTATATTGGGGCGAAACTCCGCATGCGGCGTCGGCCGCCTGCGCAACCACGCACCGCACCGGGAGGAACGCCGATGCGCAACAAACATGCGGTCCTCTGGATCTGGCTGTGCTTCGTGCCGCTCGCCTTCGACTACAAGGCGCCCGACTCGCAGTTCGGCCACGGCGCGCAATGGCTGGCGGTGTTTCCCGCGCTGGCCGCCGCCGCCATCCTGATGATGATCGGCCCGCGCTTCACGCGCGAGTCGCGCCTGCGCTCGTTCGTGACAGTCATGCTCGCGCTGAGTCTCGGCGGCAGTCTCGTCGCGCAACTGCTCCAGCACAATCCGGTCGGCAACTATCTGCGCGTGATCCTGCCGTTCCTGCTGTTCGCGCTCGGCTACTTCGCGATGTGCCGCCCATGGCATCCGGTGCGCATCGCGCAGATACAGAACGCGCTCTACTACGCGAACGTGCTGGGCCTCGTCTTCACGTTCCTGTTCGGCATGTTCGCCGTGGGCGGGCCGCTGTCCGATATCCGCTTTCGCATCGTCTCGCCGACCATGCTCGCGTTGCAGGCGATGCTGCTGCATCAGTTCATCGTCGCGCGGCGCTTCTCGGTGTGGATGGTGCTCGTGTTCCTCGCCACGCTCGTGGTCGAGCTGCTGAGCGTCACGCGCAGCCTGCTGCTCGCGACCGTGCTGCTCACCATGTTCGCCGCGTGGCTCGCCGCGCCGTCGATCGGTCATCTGATCAAATCGGCCGTGCGCACCGGCGCGGCGCTGCTGTGCGTGGTGGCGATCGCGGTGGGCACCGCGTGGCTGTTCCCGTCGATCACGAATCACTGGTCGCAGCGCATCTTCGCGGCGCAGAACTCCGACTCGGACCGCGACCCGACCACCATCACGCGCATCGCCGAAATCCGCGATCAGTACGATCAGGTGACGGCGTCGGCGGAAACGCTGCTGTTCGGCAAGGGCTACGGCCACGTCTACCGCTACTCGCCGATCTATTTCCCCTACGTGCGCGAGACCTTCAGCAAGGCCGACTACTTCGACACCAGCGACTGGGTCGCGGGCCACAACTTCTGGGTCTATCAGCTCTACGCGGAAGGCGTCGTGTTCGGCGCGTGCATGCCGATCGCGGTGCTCGCCGCGCTCGTCGCGGCCGGTTTCGCGTTCCGGCGCTGGCATCGCATCGCGCCGCGCGAGCCGCTGCTGATGCCGTTCAGCATGGCGATCCTGATGCTGGCCGCGCTGCCGGGCGCGTCGATCGGCGGCAATCCGCTCGGGCCGCGTTTCTCGGGCCTGATGTATGGCGTCGCGCTCGGTCTCGTCGTCGCGCTGTATTCGCAGCTTCATTACCGCATCGACGTGCAGCGCCGCCGCGCGCAGGCCGACCCGTACTCGCATCCCCCGCAACGCCCGCGCAGGCACGAACGCACCGAGCCCGCCTTTCGTCCCCCGGCGCCCGCGCCGGCGCCGCTCACTCCCTACGCGACTCCGGAGCCCCGATGAAAATCCTGCACCTCGTGTCCACCGTCGATCCACGTTCGGGCGGTCCCATCGAAGGCGTGCGCCAGAGCGGCCTTGCGATGGCGGCCCTCGGTCATCGCATCGAAGTCGCCTCGCTCGATCCGATCGACGCGCCCTATGTGCGCGATTTTCCGCTGCCGCTTCACGCGCTCGGTCCGGCGCGCGGCCATTATGGTTACTGCCCGGCTTACGCGTCCTGGCTGCGCGAGAACGCCACGCGCTTCGACGCCGCGATCGTTCACGGTCTCTGGCAATACCACGGCTACGGCGCGTGGCGCGCGCTGCGTTCGACGCGTCTGCCCTACTACGTTTACGCGCACGGCATGCTCGATCCGTGGTTCCGCATCACCTATCCGCTCAAGCATCTGAAGAAATGGGCCTATTGGCCGTGGGCCGAATACCGTGTGCTGCGCGACGCCGCCGCCGTGATCTTCACGACCGAGGAAGAGCGCCTGCTCGCGCGCGAATCGTTCTGGCTGTATCGCGCCAACGAGCGCGTCGTGCCGTTCGGCACCCATCCGCCCGCGCTCGACGCCGGCACGCTGCGCGAGGAATTCCTGCGCGCGCACCCGCATCTGCAGAACAAGCGCATCGTGCTGTTTCTCGGCCGTCTGCATCCGAAGAAAGGTTGCGATCTGCTGGTGCACGCGTTCGCCGAACACGCGCGCGCGACGCCCGACGCCCATCTGCTGATGGCCGGCCCCGACAAGAACGACTGGCAGCCCGCGTTGCAGGCAATCGCGCAGACCCACGGCATCGCGCATCGCATCAGCTGGCCCGGCATGCTGCAAGGCAATCTCAAGTGGGGCGCGTTCCATGCGAGCGATGTGTTCGTGCTGCCCTCGCATCAGGAGAATTTCGGCGTGTCCGTGGCCGAGGCGCTCGCGTGCGGGCTGCCCGTGCTGGTGTCGGACAAGGTCAACGTGTGGCGCGACATCGAATCGGACGGCGCGGGCTTCGTCGCGCCCGATACGGTCGCGGGCACGGCCGGACTGCTGTCGGCCTGGCGCGGTCTCGACGAGCAACAGCGCGGCGTGATGCGCGCGCAGGCGCAGCGCACCTTCGAGACGCGCTATGCGATGAGCGGCATGGTGCGCTCGCTGCTCGCGCTGCTGCACGAGCATCCGTCGCATGCCGCCGCGCGTGCGCGCTCGCCGCGCGCGCTGCACGTCGATGCCGCCGAGCAGCCGGAAGCGACGGCCACGTTGCGCAACTGAGTCCGTATTGCAAACAGGCCGGGTACAACACGGCAGATCACACAGATAACGATTGAACAATCACACGCGGCGCAGTCAGGCCGCATGGCGACGGAGCGGCGCAGCACGCGATGGCGTTGCGCGCCGGCCGGGGGTGAGCGATTCCTGAACTGAGGGGACAAGCCATGTCACACAGCATACCGGGTGGTTCGAGCGTGACGAGCGCCGACGCAGCGGCACTCGCAGACACACACATCAACGCCAACATGAACGCACAAGCAGACGCACACACAGAACAACAAGCACGCGCCGGGCGGCGCGCAACACGTGGATCGCGCGGCGCGCTGGGCGCGGCGGCGGCACTCGCGGCACTCGTTTCGCTGGTCGCGGGCTGCGCGTTCTCGCCGGGCATGACGGCGCCGTCGAGCGTCACGCAGGCAAAGGCCGCCACCCAGGCGGCGCAATCGGGCGGCGCGAACAACGACGCGCCGCCGCCTAACGCGCTCGTCGAGATCAACCCCGCGCTGATCGCGAAGGAACACGCCGCGCGGCCCACCGTCGTGCCCAACGACGTCGAGTCGCTGTTCGGCACGCCCAAGCCCTACACGCTCGGTCCCGGCGACGTGCTCTCCATCGTCGTCTGGGATCACCCCGAAATGAATCTGCCGACCACCTCGTCCAGCAGCAACGGGCAGCAGGATCAGAGCACGAGCCAGGTGGTGTCGGGCTATACGGTCGATTCGTCGGGCACGATCCAGGTCGCGTACGTCGGGCCGATCCACGTGGCCGGGCTGACCGAACTCGACGCGCGCAATCTCGTGGCCAGCAAGCTCTCGTACTATCTGCACAATCCGCAGGTGACGCTGCGCATCGAGGCGTATCGCAGCCGCCGCGTCTACGTGGACGGCGAAGTGCGCACGCCGGGCCTGATGGTGCTCAACGACATGACGATGTCGCTGCCCGAGGCGATCAACCGCGCGGGCGGCTTCACGGCAGCGGGCGACCGCTCGCGCGTGAGCGTGACGCGCGGCAAGAAGACGGTGCTGGTGAACATTCCCGACATGATCAAGAAGGGCGTGAATCCCGACAACATCATCCTGCAGAACGGCGACCTGATCCGCGTGTTTTCGGAGAACGACAGCAAGGTCTACGTGCTGGGCGAAGTCGGGCATCCGGGCAGCATTCCGCTCGACAACGGCCGCCTCACGCTGAACGAAGCGCTCGGCAACGCGGGCGGCATCAGCCAGGGTTCCGGCGACGCCTCGCAGGTCTACGTCGTGCGCGGGCAGAAGGAAGGCCATCGCACCGTGTATCACCTCGATGCTTCATCGCCCGAATCCATGGCCACCGCCGACGAGTTCGAACTGAACCCGAGCGACGTGATCTTCGTCGACGCCTCTTCGCTCGTGAAGTGGAGCCGCGTGGTCAACCTGATCCTGCCGAGCACGCAGGCGGCCTCGGCGGGACGCGCGGTCGGGTACGGGTATTGATCGGCGCGTGGTGTTGAGCGAGCGCGCGTAGCACCGCGCGCTGCATGTAAAACGGGCCCTGTTTCAAGGGCCCGTTCTGTATTTCACGATCACTCGATCACTCGAACCGCCGGCGGATGAACCGGCACGGATTGCCGCCGTACACGCCGCCCGCCTCCAGCGAGCGGTGCACGACCGACAGCGGCGTGACGACCGCCGAGCGCCCGATGGTCACGCCCATCTGCACGACGCATTTCGACGACACCCACACGCCGTCCTCGATCACGATGGGCGCGACGCGCAGGTCCATGTTCGTGCGCATGTCGTGCGAGCCCGCGCTCAGAAACGCGCCCTGCGAGAGACACACGTTCGAGCCGACGCGGATCGGCGCCTGGTTGTAGAGCCAGACGTCGACGCCGATCCAGCAGTTGTCGCCCAGTTCGAGATTCCACGGCGCCTTCACGCGCATCGGATGCACGAGCCGGCAGCCCTGTCCGATCTTCGCGCCGAACAGCCGCAGCAGACCCACGCGCAGCGCCGAGAACGGCAGCAGCCGGTTGTCGAGCACGCAGGTCTCAACGACGTACCACGCGGCCTGCACGAGCTTGCCGCGCCGCGCGACATAGTTGCCCTTGCCCGCGCGGCTCAGGTCGATCACGGGCAGATCGGCGGGCGTGGCAAACGTGGTGGACGTGGCGGACGCTTCCTGCGCGCGCAACGGCGGCGCCGCCCCGCCTGCTGCGTGCATCGCGCCGCCCGCATCGTGCCGCGCGGCGAGTCCTTCGACCAGATCAGCCATGAGCGCTCCTCGCCCGTTCGGGTCTGTGCGGGTGACGGCTCCATTATCCGGCGACGACCGGCGCGCCTCGCACGCGTGGCCGAGATGGCCGGGGTTTTGGCGCAGCGACGCGAAGCCGCGCAGGCACCATGCAAGCATGGCGCCGCACCGTTCGCGGCGCGCGGGAACCATGCTCATGACCACGCTTCGCCGACCGGGCCCACCGATTCCGCCGATTTCATCGCATGCCGCGTCGGCGAGGCGCGGCGCGGTGCGTTCGCCGGTGGCGTTCGCCGCCCGGACAACGACGCTGCTCGCCCTCTGCGCGGCGCTCGCCGCCTGGCCGTCGCCGACGCGTGCACAGGACGATGCCGCGTCCGGGGCATCGGCATCGGCGAACGGCCGGCACAGCGACTCCGACGACACCCTGACCTCCGCCGCGCGCCGCACGCGCGCCGACGCGCAACGTCTGCTCGGCAGCCCGACCGCCTCGCACAATCCGTACAGCGGCGGCGGCGCGTATAGCAGCGACGGTTCGTCGCCCGGCGCGCAGGAGAAAGCCTTGATGAGCGAGTCGCGCATGCGCATCGTGAGCCCGACCGACTTCTATACGACGGGCAGTCCGGCAGCAGGCGGCAGCGGCGGAACGCGCGCGGGCGCATCGAGCCGCGCACGCGGCGCGAGCGCGCTGAACGGCGCAAGCGGCAGCCGTAGCAGCACGCACAGCCGCCTCGCGCGCGCCGCGTCGCCCGACGCGGCATCGAGCGCCCAAGGCGGCGCGTGGGGCGCCTACGACTGGGGCGCGAGCACGACTTCGCCGAGCGCGAAGATCTACGGCAATCCGTACGGATCGCAGCGCGCGGCCGCCGCGCAGCTCTATCGCTCGCCGTGGTGAGGCGCGGCGTCGCGATACTTCGAACCCGCTTCTGAATGGCAGCGGCATCCTGCTTAATCGGCGCAAACGCCACTGCACACTCACGCGTCGCGATGCTCGACCTCGCTCAGCGCCGCGCCCTTCGCCTCGGCCCGCTCCTGCGCCGAGGCCTGTGCCGACGCCTGCGCCGCCACCACCGCTTCCTCGCCCACGATCGCGCCGACGAGTCCCGCCAGCCGCGCTTCCAGCGCGCCGATGATCGCGTGCGGCGACAGCATGCGCTGCGCGTAATGCCGCGCGGCCTGCCCGAGCGTCGCGCGCCGCGCCGGATCGGCGGCCAGCGCGACGATGGCCGATGCGAGCGCCGCGCCGTCTTCCGGCGGCACGACGATGCCCGTTTCCGCCACCACATCCGCGAGACTCGTGCCGGGCCGCGCCATCGCCACCACCGCGCGCCCGCTCGCGAGCATGCCGGTCAGCTTCGACGGCATCACGAGATCGGCGGCATCGTTACGCTGCGGCAGCACGTGAATGTCGGCGACGTTGAGCAGTTCGTTGAGCATCGCCGTCGGCTGCAAGGGCAGCACGTGGCAGTTCGGCAGCGGTGCGCAGCGCGCTTCGAGATCGGCTTTGCCCGCGCCGTCGCCGCAGAACACGAAGCTGATGTCGGGCCGCGCCGCGAGCGCCGCCGCGACATCCGCGAGAATCTCGATGCCCTGCTTCGCGCCCATGCTGCCCGAGTACAGCACGACCGTGTGATCGAGCGGAATGCCGAGCTTCGCGCGATAGACGCTCGGCTGCGGCAGCGGAAAGATCGCGTGCGTGTCGACCCAGTTCGGCAGCGACACGGCGCGCGCGGGCTCCACGCCCTTGTCGACGGCGCGCTCGACCATGCGCGGCGAAATCGACGACACCACGTCGAAGCGGCGCAGCACCGCGCGCTCGAACGCGCGCGCGAGATTGGCGACGCGCGAGCCCGCGCCGCCTTGCAGCAGCCCGAGATCGAACGCGGCATCGACTTCGAAATCCTGAATATGCAGCCAGGTTTTCGCGCCGATCAAGCGCGCCACCGTGAGCAGACCGGGCGCGCAAAAGAGCGTCGGCGCGATCAGCATCGCCGCCTGCGGACGCCAGCGCGCCTCGCGCACGAGCACCGGCAGCGACATCAGCGCGAAGCTCGCCAGATGCACGATGCGCTTGAGTCCGCCCGGCTTCGACGGCACCCACAGCGGCGCGCGCGACACCGGCACGCCGTGCCAGCTTTCGCGCCGGTAGCGCCACGCGCGATAGCCGTCCTGCACGCGCCATTGCGGGTAATACGGCGGCGCGCAGACCACGCGCACGTCGTGGCCGCGCGCCACGAGCTGGTCGACCATCTCGGCCGTGTACTTGCCCACGCCCGCGACTTCGGGCGCGAAGTTCAGTCCGTAGATCAGGATTCTCATCGGCTCGTGCCTGGTTCGTGTTCTGTCGCGATGTTCGCGATGTTGCGCGTTGCGTCGCGATGTATCGATTGCAAACAGCGCGCGCCGGCGTACCCGTGCGACGCGAGGACGGACCGGAAAAAAAAGCGGGCGCCATTCGCCGGTCCGCACAGGACGCCCGCCGCCAACAACAACCGAATCCCGGTCAGGCTTGCGCGTGCGCTTCGAGCACCGGCGCGCCGTGCGTATGCAGAAAATCGCCGTAGGTGCGCGCGAGCCCTTCTTCGAGCCCGATATGCGCGCGCCAGCCGAGTCCGCCGAGGCGCGACACGTCGAGCAGCTTGCGCGGCGTGCCGTCGGGCTTGCTGGTGTCGAACACCAGTTCGCCCTCGAAGCCCACCGTCTCGCAGACGCGCTCGGCCAGTTCGCGAATCGACAGATCCTCGCCGACGCCCACGTTGTAGACGCCGTCGCCGGTCTCGTGTTCGAGCACGAAGATCGTCGCGTCCGCGAGGTCGTCGACGTGCAGGAACTCGCGCCGCGGCGTGCCCGAGCCCCACACGGTCAGCGACGCCGCGCCGGATGCGCGCGCCTCGTGCGCCTTGCGGATCAGCGCGGGCAGCACGTGGCTGCTGCCGAGGTCGTAGTTGTCGTTGGGGCCGTACAGATTGGTCGGCATCAGCGAGACGTAGTGCGTGCCGTACTGGCGGTTGTACGCCTCGCAAAGCTTGAGGCCCGCGATCTTCGCGATCGCGTAGGCCTCGTTGGTCGGTTCGAGCGGCGACGTGAGCAGATAGGTTTCGCGGATCGGCTGCGGGCATTCGCGCGGATAGATGCACGACGAGCCGAAGAACACCAGCCGCTCCACGCCCGTTTGATACGCCGCGCGAATCACGTTGGTTTCGATCGCGAGATTGTCGTAGGCGAATTGCGCGGGCTGCGTCGAGTTCGCGAGAATGCCGCCGACTTTCGCGGCCGCGAGCAGCACCGCGTCGATCTGCGCGGTGTCGAAGAACGCGTCGACGGCCGACTGATCGGTGAGGTCGAGTTCCGCGCGCGTGCGCGTAACGAGGTTGCGGTAGCCGCGCGCCTGCAACGCGCGCACCAGCGCCGAACCCACCATGCCGCGATGGCCGGCCACGAAGATGCGGGAGTTCGTGTCCATGCCCGTCACTCGTGATGTTCGAGCGCGCGGAAGCCCGCGAGCGTGACGAGCGCGTCGCGCCGCGCGATCTGGTAGTCGGAGCGCACCATTTCCTTGACGAGCGAATGGAACGACGTGGTTGGACGCCAGCCGAGCTTTTCCTGCGCCTTGGTGGCGTCGCCGAGCAGCGTCTCCACTTCGGTCGGCCGGAAATAACGCGGATCGACGCGCACGATCACATTGCCCGGTTCGAGGCGCGTCTCGCGTCCTTCCACGTGCTCGACGATGCCCACTTCATCGACGCCATTGCCTTCGAAACGCACCGTCACGCCGAGTTCTTCCGCCGCCGTGCGCACGAAGTCGCGCACGCTGTACTGCACGCCGGTCGCGATCACGAAATCTTCCGGATGATCCTGCTGGAGCATGCGCCATTGCATATCGACGTAATCGCGCGCATGGCCCCAGTCGCGCATCGCCGAGAGATTGCCCAGATACAGCTCTTTTTGCAGGCCGACCGCGATACGCGCGATCGCACGCGTGATCTTGCGCGTGACGAACGTCTCGCCGCGCTGCGGCGACTCGTGGTTGAACAGAATGCCGTTGCACGCGTAGATGCCGTGCGCTTCGCGATAGTTCACCGTGGTCCAGTATGCGAACAGCTTCGCAACCGCATACGGGCTGCGCGGATAGAACGGCGTGGTCTCGCGCTGCGGCACTTCCTGCACGAGCCCGTAGAGTTCCGAGGTCGAGGCCTGATAGAAACGCGTCTTCTGCGTGAGGCCGAGAATGCGGATCGCTTCGAGAATGCGCAGCGTGCCGAGGCCGTCGGCGTTCGCCGTGTACTCGGGTTCCTCGAACGACACCGCCACATGGCTTTGCGCCGCGAGGTTGTAGATCTCGTCGGGCGCGACGCGCTGGATCACGCGCAGGAGCGCCGTCGAATCGGTGAGTTCGCCGTGATGCAGTTGAATGCCCTGCTCCGGGTCGTGCACGTCGCGATACAGATGATCGATCCGATCGGTGTTGAACAGCGACGAGCGGCGCTTGATGCCATGCACCTCGTAGCCCTTGCTCAACAGCAGTTCTGCCAGATACGACCCGTCCTGACCGGTGATGCCGGTGATCAACGCAACCTTCCGAGCCATCGTTCTCTCCTCGCGTCAAAGCGAAATGGATTGTTCGGCGCGCCGGCCGCCCGCATGCGGGCCGAGGCGCCGCTCACTTACCCTGCGATGCTTTCGTAACCGTAGTAGCCGCCGCGATAGCCGCCGCCGACGAATGCGCCCGTCTGCGGCACGTCCGTGAGCAGCACGCCGCACAGATTCACGCCGCCGTTGCGCAGCCGCTTGGCCGTCTCTTCCAGTTCGGAGAGCGGATGGCGGCCGTGCCGGATCGCGAGGAGCGTCGTGCCCGCATAACGCCCGATCACTGTCGAGTCGGTCACCGCGAGCACCGGCGGCGTATCGACGATCACGAGGTCGTACTTCGACTTCAGTTCTTCGAGCAGCCTTTCGAAACGCGCGCTCATCAGCAGCTCGGACGGATGCGCGTGCAGCGAGCCTTTTGCGAGCACGTCGAGACCCGGCAGCACTTCGCGCTGGATCGCCGCGTTCAGGTCGGCGCCGAGCAGCACATCGGAAAGGCCGGGCTGATGCGCGATGCCGAAGTGCGAGTGCACGTCGCCGCGCCGCATGTCGCCGTCGACGATCAACACGCGCTTGTTCACCGACGCGACCAGCGCCGCGAGATTGACCGAGAGGAACGATTTGCCGATGTCGGGCCGCGAGCCGGTGAGCATCACGATGTTGTTGCTCGCCTCGTTCAGCGACAGTTGCAGCGTGGTGCGCAGGCTGCGCACGCCTTCGACCGCGATGTCCTGCGGCGACTGCTGCGCAAGCACGTGCAGGCCGCGCCGGCGCGTCGCGACGTGATGTTGCAGACGCAGCTGCTTGTGGCTGCGCGGCACCACCGCGAAGACCGGCACGCCAAGCGCCGCTTCGAGTTCGTCGGGGCGCTCCACGCCGCCGTACAGCGACTTGCGCATGAAGGCGATCAGGATGCCCAGCACGATGCCCGCGCCGATCGACAGCACGATCACGAGCAGACGCTTCGGACGCACGGGATCGTCGGGCGCTTCCGCGAAGTCGACCACGCGCACGTCGCCGACCTGACCCGCCTTCGCCACGCGCAATTGCTGCGCGCTGTTCAGCAGGTTCGTGTAGAGCTCGGTATTCACGTGCACGTCGCGCAGCAGACGCACGGCCGCCTGTTCGGTATCGGGCAGACTCTTCACCTTGCCTTGCAGCGTGGCCTGCGAGCTGGCGAGCGCGGCGATCTGCGCATCGAGCGCGGCCACGGCCGGATGATGCTCGGTGAAGCGCTGCGCGAGTTCGGCGCGTTGCTGTTGCAGATCTTCGAGGCGCGTCTTGTTGTCCACGACCTGCTGAAGCAGCAGACGGCTTTCCTCGCCGAGATCGACGGTGCCGTGCTGGTTGCGGAAGTTGTTGTACTTCTGCTCGGCGTCGTCGAGCTGCTTGCGCAGTTGCGGCAACTGTTCGTCGAGGAACGCGAGCATATGCTCGGCTTCGGCCGAGCGGCTCTGCACGTCCTGGCGGATGAACTCGCGCGCCATGTTGTTGAGGATGTCGGCCGTGAGCTTGCTGTTGTGGCCTTCGAGGCTCGCGCGGATCACGCCCGACTGCAGCCCCACTTCGGACACGTCGAGCGCGCGTTGCAGGCGCTCGACGGTGGTGAGCGTGGAGGCGCGCGTGAGCGTGAACGGCGTGCCCGCGGGGCCGCTCAGGCTGTCGACGTGCAGCGAGATCGGACCGTCGGCCGTGTTGGCCGTCACGTCCTCGCCCACGCGGCCCTGCAGCAGCGCCGCGCCTTCGGCGTCGCGCAGCACGTACGCGCCGTCCTCGCCCGCGATCAGCGTGAAGTCCTGATCGTAGAGCGCGTCGGGCGTGTCGAAGCGCGACACCGCGATCGCGCCGCGTCCCCACGCGTAATTATTCGAGCGCAGGAACGACGGCAGCCGGATGCCCCAACTGCCGTTCTCCAAGCCCGCCAGCATACCGCCGAGCACGGGCATTTCGCGCGGCCGCGCCGCGATGTCCAGATGCAGCCGGTTCACGGTTTCCTGCGTGACGAGCCGCGACTTCAGCATCTCGATCTCGCCGTTGGCCGAAGTCTTTTCGTCGAACATGCCGTTGATCGGCGGCAGGCCCGGATCTTTCTTGCTGCTGTCCGTCTTGTCGACGAGATGGAACATCACGTCGGCGCGATACGTGGGCGTCGCGAGAAACGCGTAAGCCGCGCCCAGCAGCGTGACGGCGATCGTCACGACCACGATGGTGCGCCAGTTCGCGACGATCGTTTGCAGGTAGTCGCCCAGATACCGCTCTTCGGTGCTCACGGCGTAGCCGCCGTCAACATAGTTCATCGCCATCTTCCGTCTCCCGAGATCCGGTGAAGCCCATGCGCCGCACGTCGTCCGCGTGCGTTGCATGCGGGAGCCGCGCGGGGACCGGACCGCGCGGCTCCAGGGCCCGAGCGCTCAATACGCGTTCGGGCTGAACAGTCCGTGCGCAATCGTCGCCGCGATGATGCGCATGTCGAGCCAGAACGACCAGTGGCCCAGGTAGTAGAGATCGTGCGCCACGCGCAGCTCCATTTTTTCGAGCCGGTCGGTTTCGCCGCGAAAGCCGTTGACCTGCGCCCAGCCGGTGATGCCGGGCTTGATGCGGTAACGGTGGATGTAGCCCGTCACCACGCGCTGGTAGAGATCGTCGTGTTCGAGCGCGTGCGGACGCGGGCCGACCACCGACATGTCGCCGCGCAGCACGTTGTAGAACTGCGGCAGTTCGTCGAGACTCGTGCGGCGCAGGAACGCGCCCACGCGCGTCACGCGGCGGTCGCCGCGCGTGGCCTGGCTGAGCGTGCCGGCCGCCTCGCTGTGCACGCGCATCGTGCGGAACTTGTAGATCGTGAACACGCGCCCGTCCGCGCCTTTGCGCCGCTGCTTGAACAGCACCGGTCCCGGCGACGAAATCTTCACCGCCAGCGCAATGCCGAACAGCACCGGCATCAGGCTCACGAGCGCGCACGTTGCGAACACGCGGTCGAACACGGCCTTCTTGAACTGCGCGCTCGCGGGCAGCGGCGAGGCCACCAGATTGATCGCGGGCACGCCGAGCAGTTCGATCACGCTGCTGGTGTCGAACAGCGCGAGCGAACGCACATCCGGAATGAAGCGGATGTTCACGAGATCGTTGCGAAACTCGGTGACGAGACGCACCACCGTGCGCTCCTCGGCGAGCGAGAGTGCGAGCCACAATTCATGCACGTCGTGCTCGCGGATGAACTGCGCGAAGCCCTCGATGGTGTCGCACAAGGCGGCGCCGGTGCCGTTGCGCGGCGGCGTGTCGGGCACGGTGTTGTAGAGCGCCGTGGCGCGAAAGCCCGAGCCGGGTTCCGAATCGATGCGCCGCACGATCTCGTCGCATTGCGCCGCCGATCCCGCAATCGCCACCTGATGCAGATTCATGCCCGCGCGCCGCACGTGCGAGAGCACGCCATGCGCGATCACGCGCCACGCGATAAGCAGCCCGGCCGCCACCGCGGTCCAGTACGCGAACCACAGCCGCGACACCGCATCGACGTGATGCATGGTCGAGTACATGGCGATCAGCGCGCAGCCCTGCACGACGATCCACGCGAGCGCCACCTGGCCCGCCATCAGCGCCTTCGAGCGGCCGCGCCACGACTGATACAGTTCGAACGCCGGAAAGATCACGAGCGCGAACGCCGCCGCCAGCAACACAAACGCCTCGTTCATGCCGCGCGGCGCGAGATCGTCGAAACGGATCTGCGCCGCCACGCTCGCGCCGACGAACACCGCCGTCACGTCCAGCACTCTCGCCATCAGATTTTGAAGCTCGCGCATGTCGGTCACCTTGCCGATCGTGCCGGGCCGCTCAATTGCAGCGTCCGTAAGTGTCGTCGAAACGGACGATGTCGTCTTCGCCCAGATACGCGCCGGACTGCACCTCGATGATCTCGAGCGGCACCTTGCCGGGATTCTCGAGCCGATGGCGCGTGCCCAGCGGAATGTAGGTCGATTCGTTTTCGCTCAACAAAAAGGATTCCTCACCACGCGTGACGAGCGCGGTGCCGCGCACGACCGTCCAGTGTTCGGCGCGATGATGATGCAGTTGCAGCGAGAGCCGCGCGCCCGGCGTCACGACGATGCGCTTGACCTGAAAGCGCTCGCCATGATCGATCGAGTCGTAGAAGCCCCACGGGCGCTGCACCTTGCGGTGCGCGTCGGCTTCGGGCGCGTGCTGCGCCTTGATGCGCGCGACGAGCCCCTTCACGTCCTGCACTTTCGAGCGGTCGACCACGAGCACCGCGTCGGCGGTTTCGACCACCACGAGATTGGTCGTGCCCACGCACGCCACGAGCCGCCCTTCCGAATGCGCGTAGCTCGCCACGGCGCCTTCGAAGATCACGCGCCCGCGGCCCACGTTGCCCGCTTCGTCCTTGTCCATCGCGGCCCACACGGCGTCCCACGAACCGAGGTCGGACCAGCCCGCGTCGAGCGCGACCACCACGCCTTCGGGCGCCCAGCCGTTGCTGCCGGACAGACGCTCCATCACCGCATAGTCGATCGAGTCGGCCGGCGTGCCCGCGAAGGCTTGCGCGGACGGACGGAACACGTCGCCATCCTGCTGGCCGCCGACGAAGGACGCGAGACACGCCGCGTGCATGTCAGGCTGCAACGCGCGCAGCGCTTCGAGCCACACGCTCGCGCGCATCACGAAGATGCCGCTGTTCCACCAGTAGCCGCCTTGCGCCACGTATTGCGTGGCGAGTTCCGGCGCGGGCTTTTCGACGAAGCCGTCGATTCGATGCGCGCCCGCTTCGAGCGCCTCGCCGATGCGGATGTAGCCGAAGCCCGTTTCCGGCGAACGCGGCGGCACGCCGAGCGTGACGATGGCGCCGCGCTGCGCGTGGCGCGCGGCGCATTCGAGCGCGCGCTGCAAGGCCTTGACGTCGGCGATCGCGTGATCGGACGGCATCACGACGAGAATCGCATCGTCGCCGTTGGCGCTCGCGAGCGCGGCGCCGAGCGTGAGCGCGGGCGCAGTGTCGCGACGCGCGGGCTCGACGACGAGCCGCGCATCCATGCCGCACGCGTGCAACTGATCGGAGATCACGAATCGATGCGCCTCGCCGCACACCACGATCGGTGCGCCCGCGACCTGCCATTCGGGCGCGAAGCCGTCGAGACGATGCACGGTGGCCTGCAGCAGCGTGTCGCTGCCGACCACGCCGATCAACTGTTTCGGAAAGTGTTCGCGCGACATCGGCCACAAGCGCGTGCCCGAACCGCCGGCCAGCACGACGGGCACGATGCGCGTGCACGCGGTGTCCTCCGAGCGCGACGCTTGCGACATCGGCGTATCGGCCGTCGACGAAACCGGCGGCGACGACATCGGCTGCATCGGCGGCAAGGGAGCTTGAACCGTGGCCTGCTGAATCCCTGATCTTTGCATCATGTTCGGACTCCTGCATATCGGGCGGGATCGCCGTGTCTCGCGACAAGCGACCCGAAACCGCGAACAAGCGGCGGCAAAACGATATAGGCGATGGACGGCCGCGTCGGCGTGCGGGCAGGCGGCTATCGGACCTCTGGCTTGTGGCTCGGCCGCCGGGCGGCCGGCTCATGCGCCGCCGCGCCATACCGCGCAACCTCGCGCGGCATGCCGTCGAGCGGCCGCGAGGTTCATCCGCCGGCTTCCCGGCGGCTCTGCTCGCGATATTCGGAAGGTGAAATCATCATGCGTTTGCGGAAGATTTTCGCGAGACGGTCGCCGTTGCCCATGCCGGTACGGCGCGCGATCTTGTCGACCGGCAACTCCGAATCGGTGAGCAGACTGCAGGTGATCGCCAGCCGCGCATGCAATAGATAGTCTGATGGCGTGATGCCCATCTCCAGCTTGAAACGGCGCAGAAAATTACGCTCGCTCATCGCCGCAACCTGCGCGGCGTCGGCGATCGAAATGGTCCGCTGGCAGTTTTCCTGCAACCAGCGCGCGGCCGCCCTCACCTTGTCGGCGGGCGCGCTGCCGAGCGCATCGCCGAGAAACGGCAAGAGGTTGCCGCCCGAATCGGGCATCAGGCGCTCCGTCACGGCGCGCGCGACATCCACGCCGAGATCGCGTTTGACGAGCGTCAGCGCACTCTTCATCGACTCGAGCCGGTCGCCGGCGTCGCCGCCTGCGTCCTCACGCGTGTTCTGCATCGCGTAAGAGCCGAACTCGCGCTGCGTGCGCTGACCACACAGATTCGCGGCTTCGAGCAACGAACGCCCTTCACCGATCGGCCGGATGGTGGCGGTGTTCGCATGCACGTGACGCAGCCAAGCAATCAGGCGTTCATCGTTGGCCGCGGCGAACGCGCCCTTCCCGCCCGCAACGAACAGCGCGTCGAAGCCGACGTAGTGGCGCGCATCGAGACCATCCGTCCAGACGCGTACCGACGACGAGCAGGTGACGTTGCCGCCATCTGCGGAAAGAATGCTGACATCGTAAGGCGAGCGCCTGGCGGTATCGGACGACAATTCATTGGCGACATGAAACACTTCCGCCACGATACCGGCACCAAGCAACGAACAGCCATCGAAAAGCAGTATTGCGATATGACGCACTTCACGACTCACACCCGCGGTAACGAAATGCGGATGAGCAAACGACGGCAAATCCAGACTTGCGTATGCCATGCTTTTCCCCTAAACAGCCCCCGTCCTAGTGAAAAGTCCTGGTAATAGCATTCCGTGTGCAGTGCATCATAGGCAGATAAAAAATCGCGCAACGACGACTGACCGAAAGTGGCGAGACATTGGCGCATTTAGTCCGGTCGCGGACCGATTTGAAGCATGCACATTACGGCTTTTATCGGAAACAATCCGCCCCGGCGGGAAATCGCTCAATGTGATGAACGAAAGCCGGTGGTCCGCGGAATGGCTCAGATTAAAGCCTCGACAAACGCACCATTGATACGACGAATACTGCGAAGTTTTCCGATCTTTACGCCAGGCGCAGGATGGAATGAGGCGGGAACTCAAAGACAGTGCGCTGATTCGTCTGATTTAAAGACGTGAAACCAGGCTGAAAACGCCATTTCTCTGCGCACTGAGAGGATATTAGACGTTTTTAAATCAGGTTGCAGCGCACAATATCAGATAACCATTACAGTTGTTTTATCGATACGCATTGCCATATTGGTGTGAATTATGTTGGGCAACGCACAGAATTGCGCGAAATGACTGGAGCCTGGCGGCGCACGCTCATCGGCAGCCTTTAGGCTTGCCTTTTGATGCTTTTTTAACCCGCGAAACCGGGCGAGGAATCCGCCGATGAATGCCATGCGCTTTCTTACGATGTCCGCATTCGCGTGTTCGAGTGATGCGTGGCCGACACACAAATCGGGCGACAGGCGATCGATACGCGTAGCGGCTGTTGCGACGCACACGACTGCATTCATCGCACGAGACGTAGTGGCAGCGCCATCGACAGACGTATCGAGCTCATCGGTCCCTGACGCGCGGCTGACGAGCGGCTTCCGAACAACCCTCTCGCGGCGCATCGTGCATGCGTCGGCACAACGAGAGCGTTCGAAACATCAGCACGATAGCAATGCGCAACGCGACGCATGCTGCACATTGGCGTGCTTCAAGCTCGCGCGCTTCAAGTTCGCATTCTTCGCCATGACACTCGTGTTCGGCGTGCTGGCTTCAGCAAGCTGCCGCGCCGACGAAGCCGCCTCGTGCCGCAGCGCGCCGGGCAACGCCGCCGCGCCCGCGGGCGACGAACCGATCACGGCCGATACCCCGGGCAGCGACGGCACGCGTCTCTTTGCGCGCGGCAAGAGCGTGCGCATCGACGTGGTGACGCGCGCGAAAGGCGACGACAAGGTGCAATGGCGGATCGACGATACATGGAGCCGCACGCAGGCCAGCGGCAGTTTCGCCGTGACCGGCGGCACGCGCGTGACGACGCTCACCTGCACGCTGCCGCAAGCGGGTTATTTCGCATTTTCGGCGACGCTCGCGTCGATGGCTTCGGACCCCACCGGCAGCTTGCCTCAACGCGGCACGCGGCCGGCCGGCATCACGAGCTTCGGCGTGTTGCCCGACGTGAACGCCGTGCTGCCCGCGCCGCGTTACGCGCGGCAGGACCTGCATCGCTTCGGCGGCCAGGGCACCGCGTTCATCGCGCCAGGCCAGCATTGCTGCGGCGGCGACGGCTATCGTCCGCTCTATACCGATCTCGGCCTCTCGTGGGCCAACGACGAGCGCAAGTGGTACACGATGGAGCCGAACGGGCCGAACACCTTCGATCCGTCGAAGCCGCAACTCGCAAGCTGGTTCGAGCGAGGCGACATCATGCGGCTGATCCTGCTCGACGGCATTCCGAAATGGGCCGCGCCGCCCGACAAGGCCGCGCAGATCACCGACACCTTCACGCACAGCTACGCGCCCGCCTCGCAGGCCGCGCTGCGCGATTTCATGACGCGCGTGGGCACCGAGTCGGCGCGCGTGCGCGCGAAGACCTTTCCGCGCCAGTCGCGCAATTACTATCAGGTGACGTGGGAGCCCGACCCCGATGGCGGCCTGCCCTGGCGCGACACCGATGCGAATTTCGTCGCGACCTATGCGTCGGTGTATCAGGGCATTCACGCGACGGACCCGAACGGCGTCGTGATGGGGCTCACGTACTCGGGCGTCGGCGACAACGCGAAGTGGCTCAAACACTTCGCACAACTGGGTATTGCGCGCTATCTCGACGGCATGACGATCCACGGCTATTACGATTTCGGCACGAGTCCCTCGCATCCGCCCGAACGCGTGATCGATACAGGCGTCGGAAAAGGGCCCGCGCTGCCCACCGCGATGCGCGATCTGCGCGCGACCATGCGCGATCTGCTCAAGCCCGGCGCGCCGTTGTTCGTCACCGAAACCGGCATCAGCTACGACATCGGCAAGACCTACGGCCCGCACTATCCGGATGCGCAAACGCTCTACGCGCAAGGCGCGGTGGTCGCGCGCACGCATCTGATCATGCTCGGCGAAGGCGCGGACGTGACCTACGTGTTCTATTCGCAGGACATGCCGCAAACGTCGGCGGGCTATGGCGTGTTCTTCGAACTCGATCACGCGCAAGGCGCGTACGGCGCGGGCAACATCAGTCCGAAGCCCGCCGCGCTCGCGGTTGCGGCGATGACGCGTCTGGTCGACGGCACGATCACGCTCGGCCCGCTGCGCAACACGCCGCCGGGCGTCTATGCCTACGCGTTCGCGCGGCCCGACGGCAAGGTGATCACGGCGCTCTGGAGCCACGACGACGCGCGCTGGAGCGCGAGCGCCGGCTTCGACGCGAAGCGCGCGACCAACTGGACGTTGCAGGTGGACGCGCGCGGCAGCGCGGGCAACGTGAGCGTGTTCGACATGATGGGCAACGCGAGCACGATGAGCTACAAGGACGGCATGCTGCCGCTGAGCCTGACCGAATCGCCGGTCTACGTGGTGTCGGGCAACGCGGCCATCGCAAAAGCGAACGCGATCACGCCGGCGGGTTACGTCACGCGGTAGCGCTTGCGGAGGCCGCGCGGCCTCCGCCTTCATTTCGCGCCATTCCAATAGCTGGGATCGTGACGCCGATCGAACCGGCAAGGCAAGCGCGAATGCGCAACTTGGCCCGCGATAGCGAAACTTCGGCGGCAAACGACAGTGCGCCACGAAATTGACACGCCTAGACTGCTGTTGAACGCGCTGCGGCCTGCTTCGCCGGTTTCGTCCAGTCGTCCGCCACGCATACGAGGCGAGCGCGCGTCGGGTTGTGCCCTCTCCACTCCCACTGGACCGCTCGCTCATGCTGTCGCCAACCGAATTTCTCGACGTGGTGCGTCTCGCGCCGCTCGTCGCGATCGACCTGATCGTCGTGGACGCGCAAGGCCGCGTGCTGGTCGGCCAGCGGCGCAATCGTCCCGCGCGCGGCACATGGTTCGTGCCGGGCGGACGCATCCGCAAGGAGGAACGGCTCGACGCGGCGTTCACGCGCATCGTCGAAACGGAGCTGGGCATCGCGGGCATGCAACGCGCGGCGGCGCGCTTCGGCGGCGTGTACGAACACCTGTATCCGGATAATTTCGCGGCGGAGAACGGCATCGGCACGCACTATGTCGTGCTCGCCTACGCGTTCACGCTCGACAGCACGGTGCCGGTCGGGCGCTTCGATCAGCACAGTCAGTACGCGTGGCTCGCGCCCGAAGAATTGCTCGTGCGCGACGACGTGCATCCGAATACGAAGGCTTATTTTTCCTGAGCGATTGTTGTGGCGATGTGGCGATGTTGCCGGTGAAGGCGAACGCGCGCGAGCGCCAGGCGCGCGTTCGTGGGATGGCGTTTGCGTGAATGCGTTTGCGCGATCGCGTCTTCAGGTCGCCGTGAGCGGCGTGGCGAAGTCGTCGGCTGCGTCGGCGTCGGGTACATCGCGCACGAGATGCAGATCCGGCCCATCGTGCGGCGTGTGCGGCGTGTGCGGCTTGCGCGGCTCGCGCGCGGCCTGCGCCGTGTCACCCTCGTTGCCGTCGCTGCGCTCGCGCGCCCGTAGCCACGCGCCGAATGCCTCGCCCACTTCGGCGTGACGCAGCGCGTACTCGACGGTCGCCTGCAAGTAGCCGAGCTTGCTGCCGCAATCGAAGCGCCGCCCCGTGAAGCGATGCGCGAGCACCTGCTCGTCGGCGAGCATCGACTGGATCGCGTCGCTCAACTCCAGTTCCTCGCCCGGCGCGGGCCGCAAGCGGCGCAGATGATCGAAGATGCCCGGCATCAGCACATAGCGGCCGACCACGCCGAGCGTCGAAGGCGCCTCGTCGGGAGCGGGCTTTTCGACGATGCCGCACATGCGGAACACGTGCTCGTCCCACGCGCGCCCTTTGACGACGCCGTACGCGCCCGCATCCGCGCGCGCGATCTCCTCGACCGCGACGAGCGAGCAGTGATAGTGATCGAAGCGCCGCGCCATCTGCGTGAGCACGGGCGGCTGCGCGTCGATCAGATCGTCGGCGAGCAGCACGGCGAACGGTTCGTCGCCGATGATCTTCTGCGCGCACAACACCGCGTGGCCGAGCCCGAGCGGCTCCGGCTGGCGCACGAAAATGCACTCGACGTGCGACGGCTTGATGCTGCGCACGGTCGCGAGCAGTTCCGCCTTGCCGCGCGCTTCCAGCTCGCGCTCGATCTCATAGGACTTGTCGAAGTGATCCTCGATCGCGCGCTTGCCGCGACCCGTCACGAAAATCAGTTCGGTGATGCCGGCGGCCACCGCTTCCTCGACGGCGTACTGGATCAGCGGCTTGTCGACCACCGGCAGCATTTCCTTGGGGCTCGCCTTGGTGGCCGGGAGAAATCGCGTGCCGAGACCGGCAACCGGAAATACCGCCTTGCGCAGCTTGATCATGTTCGCCTCGCCGTTCGGTGGATCGCGCCGCCGGATACGCCGCGCGCGGGAGTTGCCGTGGGGTTTGCCGCTCCGTCGTGAGCCTCGCGCGATCGCCGCGCGGCGCTTGCCGGGTATCGATATTGCAGCGGCTCGCGCCGCGCCCGGTCACGAAGGATGCGAGGCCAGCTTAACCAGCGCATATCGAGCCATTCTGCCAATCTCTCGGCGTTTTCCGACTGCGGCGAGCGGCGCACGCGACACCACGCCTATCATGAACCCCAGTCAAACGTGGCGCGCGAGCGCCCCGAACAATGCAACGTACTCCTGCGAATCCATCCTTGCGCGAGGAACCGGCCATGCACATCGATCGGGTGATCTGCCGGCAAGCCGCCTTACGGACGCGCCCCCACCTTAAGCTGGCGACCATGGCCAAACGTATCGGCATCCTGGTTTTCGAGGGCTTTCCGCTCGGCGACGTGAGCCTGCTCGCCGACGTGTTTCGTATCGCGAACGATGCGGGCGTCGGGCCGCTGCCGGTCTATTCGCTCGCCGTGCTCTCGGAGGACGGCGGCAGCGTCGCGAGCGGATGCGGTCTGCGAATCTGGACCGATAGCGTGCACGGCCCGCTGCGCAACGGCTTCGATACGCTCTTCATCGCGGGCGGTCCCGGCGCCGAAGAGGCGCGCGAAAACGAGCGGCTGCTTGCGCGGTTGCAGGCGCTCGCGCCAAAGGTGCGCATCATTCGCGCGCTCGGCGAAGGACGCACCGTGCTCGCGGCCGCCGATGTCTCGTTTCTGCGCAGCGGCCTGATCGCGGCGGCGTCGGCGCAACGGCTGCGGCGCGCGCTCGAAGCGCATCACGCGTGCGCCTCGGTGGTCACGCCGCCCGAGGCGCTGATCGCCGCGCTCAAGGTGCTCAAGCGCAATCACGGCGTGGCGCTCGCGCAGCGCGTTTCGGACGATACGATGCCGGGCGCGTGGGAACGTCTCGGCCCGATGCTCGACGATGGCGAATCGGACAGCCCGAACGGCAAGATCAGCTCGGCCGCGCACTGGCTGCGCGAGAACTACCATCAGCCCATTTCGGTCGCCGACGCCGCGCGCGTCGCGCAAATGAGCATGCGCAACTTCCTGCGCCACTTCAAGACGCAGACCGGGCTCACGCCGTCCGAATATCTGCTGCGCGCGCGGCTCGACGCGAGTTGTCTGCTGCTCGCGCAAACCAATCTGCCGATCGACGAAATCGCGCAACGCTGCGGCGTGCCGCGCGGCGAGCGGCTTGCGCGGATCTTTCGACGCCGCCTGTCGATATCGCCCTCCGGCTATCGCGCGGTGAACCGGCGCGCGTCGAACGAGTGAGCGACAAACGCCATGCAAAACGCCGCGAGGTCGTGCAGACCGCGCGGCGTTTTTTGTGTCGCCATGGCGCCCTGAAAGCGCCTTCGCGTGAACCTGGTTACAGCATGCCCGAACCGAAGATCTCGGTGTGGATGCGCGCCGGATCGACACCGCGCGCCACGAGCGCTTCGCGCTGTGCGCGCATGAACGCGACCGGGCCGCAGAGGTAGTAGTCGGCATCCGGCAACATCACGTCGGCTTCGACGCGGCCGATGTCCAGACGGCCCTCGAAGTCGTAGTCGACGCCCGCGCGATCGTCAGCGCCGACCGCTTCGTAGAACACCACGCGCTTGAGGTTCGGATGCTCGGCGGCGCTGCGGCGCAGCCAGTCCTTGAACGCGTGCACGCGGCCGTTGCGGCAGGCGTGCACGAACGCGATCTTGCGCTCGCTGCGTTCCGCCAGCAGCGTGGCGAGCATCGACGTCATTGGCGTGATGCCAACGCCGCCGCTCATCAGCACGACCGGCGTGCTCTTCTTGCGGTCGAGCGTGAATTCGCCCATCGGCGCACTCACGTGCACGATCGTGCCCTCTTCGACATCGGCGTGCAGGATGTTCGAGACGTGGCCCGGTTGCGTGTCGGCGCGGCCATCCTCGCGCTTGACCGAAATGCGCAGCCAGCGGCCGTGCGGCGCATCGGAGAGGCTGTACTGGCGCGGCTGATCGACGCCCAACTGGTCGACGTAGCGCGTCACGCTCACGTACTGGCCCGGTTCGAAGCCACCCGCGCTCGCGCCGTCGGCCGGCGCCAGATAGAACGAGGTGATTTCGTCGCTCTCGACCTGCTTGCGCATCACCTTGAACGGACGGAAACCGCTCCACGACGCGGCTTCATAGAGCTTCGCCTCGGCGCCGATCATGATGTTCGCAAGCTGCTCGTAGGCCACGGCCCAGGCGTCGAGCGTCGGCTGATCGACCGCCTCGCCGAGCACGTCGACGACCGCCCCCAGCAAATGGCGACCGACGATCGGATAGTGCTCAGGACGGATGTTCAGGCTCGCGTGCTTGTGCGCGATGTGCGTGACCGCGCCGCCGAGCGCGCCCAGATTGTCGATATTGGCCGCGTACGCATAGACGGCGCGCGCGAGCGTTTCGGGCTGGCTGCCGCTCTTCTGGTGCGTCTGGTTGAAGATGTTCTTCAGTTCCGGATGCGCGTTGAACATGCGCTGGTAGAAGTGCTTCGTGATCGTCGTGCCGTGCTCGGCGAAAACGGGCGCGGTGGCCTTGACTCGGGCAATCTGGTCGGCGGTGAGCGCAGTCATGTGCGGCTTCTCCTCGTTAAAGATGTACGTACAATACATCTTTAACGAGGACGCGCTAACCCAGGCATTTTGTCGCACCCTGCGACAGATAATCCGACGCATCCACGAAATTAAGGGTGCGACCATAACGTGGACTGATGCAGCGCGCGACGATCGTGTGCCGCTGTTCAGGACGTCCGCGATTGCTCGCCGACTCAGCCTATTCGTTCGAGAATTCGGCGCCGCGTGCTGCGCCGCGGTCGTGACGCCAGTACACATCGTCGCCTCCCGCCGCGCGGTTGAGCACGCGTGAAAGCACGAACATCAGATCCGAAAGCCGGTTCACGTAGCGACGCGGCGCCGCCTCGATCGCCGCGCCCGACTCGCCGAGCGCCACGATTGCCCGTTCCGCGCGGCGGCAGGCCGTGCGGCACACGTGCGCGAGCGCGGCGGGACGCGAGCCGCCTGGCAGAATGAATTCCTTGAGCGGCGGCAGCGTGGCGTTCCAGGCCGCGAGCCAGTCGTCGAGGCGAGCCAGATGCGTGTCGGTCACCATCGTGTGGCCGGGCATGCAGAGTTCGCCGCCCAGATCGAACAGGTCGTGCTGGATCGCGACGAGCGCGGCGCGCACGTCGTCGGGCAGCGGCTCGCACAGCAGCACGCCAATCTGCGAATTGAGTTCGTCGACGTCGCCGATCGCCGCAATACGCGCGTCGTCCTTGCTGACGCGGCTGCCGTCGCCGAGTCCCGTCGTGCCGTCGTCGCCGGTGCGCGTGGCGATCTTGCTCAGGCGATTGCCCATCGTGTTTCTCCCAAAACGTAGATTCCGTAGATGCCGTCGATGCGCGAACCCGTCGTGCATCGACCGGATTGCGGCAGCATGTGCGCGGCTCATTATAGATAGGGCTGTGCGACCCGCCGCTGCCCGTCGTGCAGTGCAGCATGCGCCCGCGCGCGCCGACCGAGGCGCAAACGCGTACGCGAACGTTCAGCGTAAAATGAAACGCACCAGTTAGCACGACCCACACGCATAGAGGCCGGTCTGCGCGATCGGCCACGCCAACGAAGGAGACACCCGCGTGAATCATCCCGCGCCGCCGGCTCTCGCACGCCGCCCGTTCCCCGCCGAACTCCTCGACGCCTTGCGCAGCGCTTTCGGCGAGCGCGTCTCGACCGCCGAAGCCGTGCGCGCCCATCATGGCCGCGACGAGTCGCGTTTCGACCCGCAACTGCCCGACGCCGTGGTGTTCGCGCAGAGCACCGAAGACGTGCAAACCATCGTCAAGCTGTGCGCGCGCCACCAGGTGCCGATCATTCCGTACGGCAACGGCTCCTCGCTCGAAGGCCATCTGCTGGCCGTGCAAGGCGGCGTATCGATCGACCTCTCGCAAATGAACCGCGTGCTCTCGATCAACGCCGAAGACCTCACCGTCACCGTCGAGCCCGGCATTTCGCGCAAGCAGCTCAATGAAGCGCTGCGCGACACCGGCCTGTTCTTCCCGATCGACCCGGGCGCGGATGCGAGCATCGGCGGCATGTCGGCGACGCGGGCCTCGGGCACCAACGCCGTGCGCTACGGCACGATGCGCGAGAACGTACTGGGCCTGACCGCCATCCTCGCGGACGGCCGAGTGATCAAGACCGGCACGCGCGCGCGCAAGTCGTCGGCGGGCTACGACCTCACGCGCCTGTTCGTGGGCTCCGAAGGCACGCTGGGCGTGATCACCGAAATCACCGTGCGCCTGTATCCGCAGCCGGAAGCGGTGTCGGCGGCGGTGTGCGCGTTTCCCTCGATGGCCGAAGCCGTGCGCGCCGTGATCGAAACGATTCAGATGGGCGTGCCGATCGCACGCGTGGAATTCATCGACGCGCTCGCGGTGCGCGCAATCAACAAGCATTCGAACCTCGGCCTGCGCGAGAAGCACACGTTGTTCTTCGAGTTTCACGGCACCGAAGCGGGCGTGGCCGAACAGGCGCAAACCGTGCAGGAACTGGCGGCGCAAAACGGCGGCGAAGGGTTCGAATGGGCCACGCGCCCCGAAGACCGCAGCCGCTTGTGGAACGCGCGTCACAGCGCCTACTTCGCGATGCTGCAACTCAAACCCGGCTGCCGCGCCGTGACCACCGACGTCTGCGTGCCAATCTCGCGCCTCGCCGAATGCGTGGCGGAAACCGAAGCCGACCTGAAGGCCTCGGCGCTGCCCTGCCCGATCGTGGGCCACGTGGGCGACGGCAACTTCCACGTGGCGATCCTGATCGACCCCGACAAGCCCGACGAAATCGACGAGGCCGAACGCCTGAACCATCGCATCGTGCAGCGCGCGATCCGCATGGACGGCACCTGCACGGGCGAGCACGGCGTGGGGCTGCACAAGATGGACTTCCTCGTGGAAGAGCACGGCGCCGATACCGTCGACACCATGCGCGCCATCAAGCATGCGCTCGATCCGCATAATCTGATGAATCCCGGCAAGATTTTCAGCTGGGCGGCGTAAGCTGGCTGGTTGGTGCACGCGTTGCAAGCGTCGCAATGCGAGGCGCGCCGCGAGACGCGCGCCCGCCAAGTCTGCAGCGCCCGCCAAGTCTGCAGCGGCTGACACGACAGAGACGACTGACACGGCTGCGGCCAGCGCAGTAGCATCGGCAGCTACCGCCGCCGCACGCGGCGAACCCCACGAGCAGGAGGAGACATGAACGCACCCGAGGCGAAGATGCCCGAACTCTCGCCCGAAGCCCTCGCGCAGCGGCAGCGCGAGGTGGTTCAGGCACTGATGGCGGTGCTGCCCGCGCATTGCCTGCTGCACCGGGAAGAAGACACCGTGGCCTACGAGTGCGACGGCCTCGCGGCCTACCGGCGCCTGCCGCTCGCGGTGGCATTGCCGGAAACCGAGTCGCAGGTCCAGCGCATCGTGCAGATCTGCCGACGCCTCGACGTGCCGATCGTGCCGCGCGGCGCGGGCACGGGCCTGTCCGGCGGCGCCATGCCGATCCGCCACGGCATCGTGCTTTCGCTCGCGCGCTTCAAGCGCATTCTCGAAGTCGATCCTTACGCACGCACGGCCACCGTACAGCCGGGCGTGCGCAATCTGGCCGTTTCCGAGGCGGCCGCGCCTTACGGTCTCTATTACGCGCCCGATCCGTCGTCGCAGATCGCCTGCACGATCGGCGGCAATGTTTCCGAAAACTCGGGCGGCGTGCACTGCCTCAAGTACGGCCTCACCGTGCATAACGTGCTGCGCGTGCGCGCGGTCACGATGGACGGCGAGATCGTGGAGTTCGGCTCGCTCGCGCTCGACGCGCCGGGGCTCGATCTGCTCGCAGTCATGATCGGCAGCGAAGGCATGTTCGCCATCGTGACCGAAGTGACGGTCAAGCTGATCCCGCGTCCGCAGACCGCGCAGGTCATCATGGCGAGCTTCGACGACGTGGTGAAAGGCGGCGACGCCGTGGCCGGCATCATCGCGTCCGGCATCATTCCCGCCGGTCTCGAAATGATGGACAAACCCGCCACGCGCGCCGTGGAGGAATTCGTGAAAGCGGGCTACGACCTCGACGCAGCCGCGATCCTGCTGTGCGAGGCCGACGGCACGCCCGAGGAAGTCGCCGACGAAATCGCGCGCACGACCGTCGTGTTGCGCGAACATGGCGCGACGCGTATCCAGATCTCGCGCACCGAGGAAGAACGCCTGCGCTTCTGGTCGGGCCGCAAAAACGCCTTCCCCGCCGCCGGGCGCATCTCGCCCGACTATTACTGCATGGACGGCACGGTGCCGCGCCGCGCGATTGGGCCGCTGCTCGCGCGCATCCACGAAATGGAGGCGCAGTACCGGCTGCGCTGCATCAACGTGTTCCACGCGGGCGACGGCAACATGCACCCGCTGATTCTCTTCAACGGCAACGATCTCGACGAATGGCACCGCGCCGAGGCCTTTGGCGCCGATATCCTCGAAACCTGCGTCGAACTGGGCGGCACGGTCACGGGCGAGCACGGCGTGGGGATCGAAAAGATCAATTCGATGTGTGTGCAGTTCTCGCCCCAGGAGCGTGATGCGTTCCATGCCGTAAAGCACGCGTTCGACCCGGCGGGCCTGCTCAATCCCGATAAAGGCATCCCCACGCGCGCGCGCTGCGCCGAATACGGCCGCATGCACGTGCGCGGCAATCTGCTGCCGCATCCCGATCTGCCGCGTTTCTGAGCCGCGCGCCGACGCGGGCGCGCGCCGCGCTGCGGCGGCTTCATCGAGCCTGCGCGGCAGCAGCCACACGGGACGATGCGAGGAGGCACGCGGCTGCGCACGCCGAATCGGCCCGCTCGGCATGCGCAGCGCATGCGCTTTGCGGGGTGTCATGCGCGCCGGGTCGCGCCCTCGGTCAACCACCCTTGCGAACGCGCGCCATGCGGGCCTGCCCCGGGTTGTCAGCACGGGGCGCGTCAGTACAATCGAACGCACCACAACGACAAACGCGCCATGGACGACATGGAAGAAGAGGACATCGTCGCGAGCTGGTCCGAGCGCATTCGCGCGGCGACCGCCGACGGCCAGCCGCTGCGTATTCGCGGCGGCGGCACGAAAGACTGGTATGGCCAGGCGCTCGAAGGCGAGGTGCTCGACACGCGCGCGCACCGCGGGATCGTCGCCTACGATCCCGCCGAACTGGTGGTCACGGCGCGCGCGGGCACGCCGCTGCTGGAGATCGAACAGACACTGGCGGCGCGCGGCCAGATGCTGGCGTTCGAGCCGCCCCACTTCGGCACCCAGGCCACGCTCGGCGGCTGCGTTGCCGCGGGCCTCGCCGGGCCCCGGCGTGCTGCGGCAGGCGCGGCGCGCGACTTCGTGCTGGGCGCCGTGGTCATGAACGGCCACGGCGAGGTGCTGCACTTCGGCGGCCAGGTCGTAAAGAACGTGGCGGGCTACGACGTGGCGCGGCTCATGGCGGGGTCGCTCGGCACGCTCGGCCTCATGCTCGAACTCTCGGTCAAGGTACTGCCGGTGCCGCAGGCCGAAACCACGCTGCGCTTCGACATGAACGGCACCGACGCCGTGCGCAAGCTCAACGAATGGGGCGGCCGCCCGCTGCCGATGACGGCCAGCGCCTGGCGCAACGGCACGCTGGCCGTGCGTCTGGCGGGCGCCGAAGCCGCCGTGAAGTCCGCGCGCACCGCGCTCGGCGGCGAGGTGGTGGACGCCGTGGAAGCCGAACGCTTCTGGGCGGGCCTGCGCGAGCAAACCGACCCGTTTTTCGCCTCCATCGCGCCCAATGCCGCGCTCTGGCGTCTCGCACTGCCCTCGATCGCCGAGCCGCTGCAATTGCCCGGCGCGCAGTTGATGGAATGGGGCGGCGCGCAGCGCTGGTGGATTACCGAAACCGACGCGCAGACGGTCCGCATCACCGCCAAGCAGGCGGGCGGCCACGCCACGATGTTCCGCACCGGGCACGAGTACGACCGCAGCGCGGGCGTGTTCACGCCCCTGCCCGCGCCACTGATGAAGATCCATCGCGGCCTGAAAGCCGCGTTCGACCCGGCCCGCATCTTCAATCGCGGCCGCCTGTATTCCGACTTCTGACCTGACCATCACGCGGCGATGCAGACGAACCTCGCGGACTTCATTCGCAACACCCCCGACGGCGACGAAGCCGACGCGATCCTGCGCAAGTGCGTGCATTGCGGCTTCTGCACCGCGACCTGCCCGACGTACCAGTTGCTCGGCGACGAACTCGACGGCCCGCGCGGGCGCATCTATCTGATGAAACAGATGGTGGAAGGCGCGACGGTCTCGAAAAGCACGCTCACGCACCTCGACCGCTGCCTCACCTGCCGCAGTTGCGAGACGACCTGCCCCTCGGGCGTGCAGTACGGCCGGCTCGTGGAAATCGGCCGCAAGCTCGCCGAAGAGCGCGTGCCGCGCCCGCTGCGCCAGCGTCTGACCCGGCGTTTTCTGGCGGGCTTCCTGCCGCGCCGCATGCTGTTTTCGCCGGCCATGCGCTTCGCCCAGCAAGTGCGCGCCCTGCTGCCGCGACGGCTGCGCGACAAGGTGCCGGTGCGCCAGCGCCCGCTCGCCTGGCCGACCGCGAAACACGCCCGCAAGATGCTGATGCTCGCCGGTTGCGTGCAGCCTTCGATGATGCCCAACATCAACGTGGCCACGGCGCGCGTGCTCGACGCGCTGGGCATCGAAACCGTGGTGGCCCCGCAGGCGGGCTGCTGCGGCGCGATCCGTCTGCACATGGGTTACGCCGACGACGCCCTGAACGACGTGCGCGCGAACATCGACGCCTGGTGGCCGCATATCGAGCAAGGCGTGGAGGCGATCGTGATGAACGCCTCCGGCTGCGGCGCGACGGTCAAGGAATACGCGCACCTGATGCGCCACGACCCCGTCTACGCGGAGAAGGCGCGGCGGGTTGCGGAACTCACGCGCGACCTGGCCGAGATCCTGCCGCCATTCGAGGACCAGTTGCTCGCGGCCACGCGGCGGCGCGGCATTCATACCGTGGCGTACCACCCGCCCTGCACGCTGCAACACGGCCAGCAGTTGCGCGGCGGCGTGGAGCACGTGCTGCGCGCGCTCGGGCTCGACGTGCGTCTGCCCGTGGACAGTCACCTGTGCTGCGGCTCCGCGGGCACCTATTCGATCACGCAGCCGCGCCTCTCGTACACACTGCGCAATCAGAAGGTGGATCGGCTCAAGGCGCTGGAGCCGCAACTGATCGTCTCGGCCAACATTGGCTGTATCGCACACCTGCAAAGCGGCACGGCGATTCCGGTCACGCACTGGATTGAGTTGATCGAACATATGCTGGCGGCGAATTGAGGCCGGCAAGGCGCCGGACGTCGAAAAAACACGTCCCAGCGTAGCGATTCGCCGATCGCGCCAACAGTCGGCCGGATGGCGTAGGAGCCAATCCGTCAGGGCTCGCGACGCCGATGCGCACCGTCAGAAATTGCCCCCCGCATGACGCCGAAAAGCCCTACGTCTTTCGGCGGAGGTTTCGCGGCCCGGCGCAGTCCGTATAATTGCCTTCGTTCGTTTCATGTGCGCCGTAACGGCCGCGGGCAGCGCTGCGCGGCCGGCCTCCAATCCGATGACCGATCTCGTCCACAACCTCGAAGCCGTCCATGAGCGCATCGCCGCCGCCGCCCGCAGTGCGGGGCGCGCGCCGGAATCCGTTGCGCTGCTCGCGGTGTCGAAAACCTTCCCCGCCGACGACGTGCGCGCCGCGCATGCCGCCGGTCAGCGTGCGTTCGGCGAGAACTACGTGCAGGAAGCGGTGGACAAGATCGAGGCGCTCGCGGACCTGCGCGCGAGCCTCGAATGGCATTTCATCGGGCCGCTGCAATCGAACAAGACGCGGCCCGTGGCCGAGCGTTTCGACTGGGTCCATTCGATCGATCGACTGAAGATCGCCCAGCGCCTGTCGGAACAGCGACCCGCGGGCATGCCGCCGCTCAACGTGTGCCTGCAGGTCAACGTGAGCGGCGAAGCTTCCAAGAGCGGTACCGCGCCGGAGGAAGCCGTACAAATCGCACACGCCATCGCCGCGTTGCCCAACCTGCGCCTGCGCGGGTTGATGTCCATTCCCGAGCCGGCTGAAACGCCCGAGGCGCAACGTGCGCCGCACCGGCAGCTGCGCGAGCTGTTCGACGCGCTGCGCGCCGACGGCCTCGCGCTCGACACGCTCTCCATGGGCATGTCGGCCGACCTCGAAGCGGCCGTGCTCGAAGGCGCCACGATCGTGCGCGTCGGCACCGCGATCTTTGGCGGGCGCGATTATTCTCACTGATTCAAGTACGCACTCCACACCATGAAAATTGCCTTCATCGGCGGCGGCAACATGGCCGCCGCACTCATCGGCGGTTTGATCCGCAAGGGCGTTCCCGCCGCCAACCTGTATGCGATCGATCCGAACGAGGACGCCCGCAAGCGCAGCGAGGAACAGTTCGGCGTTCGCACCGGCGCGGGCGCCGACGCGGCGCTGGCCGACTACGACGCCATCCTGCTCGCGGTGAAGCCGCAGATCGCCAAGGTCGTCGCCGAATCGCTCGCCCCGCATCTGGGCGCGCATCAGGTCGTCATCAGCATTCTCGCGGGCATCCGCATCGAAGATCTGTCGCGCTGGCTCAAGGGCCACACGCGCATCGTGCGCACGATGCCCAACACGCCCGCGCTGATCGGCATGGGCGCGACCGGTCTCGTCGCGAGCGGCGGCGTGGACGCGGCGGGCCGCGAACTCGCCTCGAACGTGCTGGGCGCCGTCGGCCAGACCGTCTGGTTCGACGACGAGAGCAAGATCGACGCCGTCACGGCCATCTCGGGCAGCGGTCCGGCCTACGTGTTCTATTTCATCGAAGCGCTCGAGGAAGCCGCCCGCCAGCTCGGCATGGACGAGCAGCAAGGCCGCGCGCTCGCCATCGCCACGTTCGCGGGCGCGGCGCAACTCGCGCTGCAGTCGGATGAAACGCCCGCGGTGCTGCGCGAGCGTGTCACGTCCAAGGGCGGCACCACGGCGGCGGCGCTCGCGTCGTTCGACGCCTCGGCCGTGAAGGACGCCATCGTGCGCGGCGCACTGGCCGCCGACGCGCGTGCGAAGGAAATGGGCGAAGAGTTCGGCAAGCAGTAAGCCGCACGAGCCGCAGGCGCGGCGGTGGGAAGTCGCGGTCGCGCGGCGTCTCGCCGTGCGTCGCGGTGTTTGCCATGTGGTCGCGCGGTGTTTGCCACGTGTTCACCACGTCGCGCATCGCGCGTCATGCGTGATTCGCCGCGCCAACCGGCAGCGCAAAGAAAAAGCGCCTCGAATTTCGAGGCGCTTTTTTTACACTCGCAACGTGCGTCGCGCTTACGAACCGGCCACGAGGTAATGCGCGGCGATGCCCACGAACAGCACGCCGCCGAGCCAGTTGTTGTGACGGAACGCGGCGAAGCACGCCATGCGCTCGCGGTGCTGGATAAGCGTGTAGTGATAGATCGCGCAGCCCACGGCCGCCGCCCAGCCGAGCCAGTAAAGCCAGCCGAATTGCAGCGTCATGCCCACCCACACGTAGATGCCGAGCGTGACCGCATAGCAGAGCATGATTGCGAACACGTCGTAGCGGCCGAACGTGAGCGCCGAGGTGCGAATGCCGATCTTGATGTCGTCGTCGCGGTCGACCATCGCGTACTCGGTGTCGTAGGCCACCGACCAGAACACGTTCGCGATCAGCATGATCCATGCGAGCGCAGGCACGTGGTCCTGAATCGCGGCGAAGGCCATCGGAATGCCGAAACCGAACGCAATGCCCAGATACGCCTGTGGAATCGCGAAAAAGCGCTTGGTGAACGGATAGGACGCGGCCACGAACAGCGCCACCACTGAAAGCTGCTTCGTGAGCCCGTTGAGCGGCAGGATCAGCAGAAACGAGACGATCGCGAGTCCGGCGGCGATTGCCACCGCTTCCCACGCGCGGATGCGGCCCGAGGTGATCGGCCGTTCGGCGGTGCGTTTGACGTGACGGTCGAAATCGCGGTCGGCGTAATCGTTGATCGCGCAGCCCGCCGAGCGCATCAGCACCGTGCCCACCGTGAAGATCACGAGCAGCGAGAGCGACGGATGGCCGTTCGAGGCGATCCACAGCGCGTTGAGCGTCGGCCACAGCAGCAACAGGCTGCCGATCGGCTTGTCCATGCGGACGAGCCGCAGATAGAGCGGGAGTCGGGCGAACATGATGGGAGCGCAAAAAACGATGCCGCTATTGTAGGCCACGGCGGCGACGCTTCGCCGCGAGTTCATCATCGGCGCGCGCGGGAAATCGGGCGCGATGCGTCCGCGAAGCCGCGCTCGCACGCCCTCGAACACGCACCGTCAATGAAAAAGCCCGCCGGATCAACCAGCGGGCTTTGTGTCCCGGCATCGGCGCGTGGCGCTTTAACCGGGAATCATGCACATCAACCGTGTATCAAGCCAGCAGCGAACGCAGCATCCACGCGGTCTTTTCATGCGTCTGCATGCGCTGCGTGAGCAGGTCGGCGGTCGGCTCGTCGTTGGCGGCTTCCGTTGCCGGGAAGATCGCGCGCGCGGTGCGCACCACGGCTTCCTGGCCTTCCACGAGCTGGCGGATCATGTCTTCGGCGGCCGGCACTCCGTCGGCTTCCGGAATCGACGAGAGCTTCGCGAAGTCCTTGTAGCTGCCCGGCGCGTGCACGCCCAGCGCGCGGATGCGCTCGGCGATCGCGTCGACGGCCAGCGCCAGTTCGTTGTACTGCCCTTCGAACATCAGGTGCAGCGTATTGAACATCGGACCCGTGACGTTCCAGTGGAAGTTGTGCGTCTTCAGATACAGCGTGTAGGTGTCCGCGAGCAGGCGCGAAAGACCGTCCGCGATCTTCTTGCGATCCTTGTCGCTGATGCCGATATTCACGTGCTGCACAGCAGATTTCTTGGCCATGACGACTCCTATTTATAGCAGTGAGACTTCCGGTCGCTGGCGTCGCGTTCGCCTCGATACCGCAGGCGCCCCGCAAACGCTCGATCGGGCGTCAGTGTAGCGTAAAACCCAAGGGCATCCGGCCCCAAGGTCGGACAAGGCACAAGCAGCGCGTGTTCCCGGCGTCGTCAGCGCGCGACGAAATGCGCCAGAGCCTGTGCGGCGATCGCCACGAGCGTGCTCGTCAAGATGCCGTAGCTCACCACGCGGCGCACGAACTGCGTGCCCTGCGCGCGCGTGCGCGCCATCTCGGCGCCGCGTCCCGCGCCGACGGTCTTGAGCGTCATCGTCATCGTTCTGGTCATGATCCGGCTCCTTTGCTTGAGGCTCGCGGCCTCGTCCTCGGTTCCTGCGGCGCGGATGATGGGCGCGGCGGGACGTCGATACGCCCCGCCGCTGCTTTCAGCACCACTCCGTGCACTACTCCCTGATTTACCTGCCTTTTATCGCTTTACTTCGACTTCGCTTCCGCGAGCGCCGCCATCGCGGCGATCACGCCTTCCGCGTAAGCCGGATCGGCACGGCGGAAATGTTCGAGCTGCACCTGCACGATCTCCGACGGCACGCCAGCGATATGCCGCGCGATGTTCGCGAAGAGACGCTCGCGCTGACCGGCGTCGAACAGGCGGAACAGCGCGCCCGGCTGGCTGTAGTAATCGCCGTCCTCGCGATGATCGTAGTGATCGACCGCACCGGCCGCGAGCGGCGGCTCGCCTGCGCCGGGACGCTGCGCGAAGTCGCCGAAACGGTTCGGCTCGTAATTCACGTTGCCGCCGAGATTGCCGTCGGTGCGCATCGCGCCATCACGGTGATACGAGTGGAACGGGCAGCGCGGCGCGTTCACGGGAATCTGGTGATGGTTCACGCCGAGGCGGTAACGCTGCGTGTCGCCGTACGAGAACAGGCGGCCCTGCAACAGACGATCCGGCGAGAAGCTGATGCCCGGCACCACGTTCGCGGGCGTGAACGCAGCCTGCTCGACGTCGGCGAAATAGTTCTCCGGATTGCGGTTCAGTTCGATCGTGCCCACGTCGATCAGCGGGTAATCCTTCTGCGGCCACACCTTCGTGATGTCGAACGGGTTGTACGGCACCTTCGCGGCATCGGCTTCCGGCATCACCTGCACGCGGAAATGCCACTTCGGGAAATTGCCCTTCTCGATCTCGTTGAACAGATCGCGCTGCGCCGATTCGCGGTCCTGCGCCACCACTTGCGCGGCTTCGGCGTCGGTGTAGTTCTCCACGCCCTGCGCCGACTTGAAGTGGAACTTCACGTAGAAGCGCTCGTTGTTCGCGTTGATGAACGAGAACGTGTGCGAACCGAAGCCGTGCTGCTGGCGATAGTTCTTCGGAATGCCGCGATCGCTCATGAGGATCGTCACCTGATGCAGCGATTCTGGATGACGCGACCAGAAGTCCCACGCCGCCACGTTGCTGCGCATGTTGGTGCGCGGATCGCGTTTTTGCGTGTGGATGAAGTCGGGGAACTTGAGCGGATCGCGGATAAAGAATACCGGCGTGTTATTGCCGACGATGTCCCAGTTGCCCTCTTCCGTGTAGAACTTGATCGAGAAACCGCGCACGTCGCGCTCGGCGTCGGCGGCGCCGCGCTCGCCTGCAACCGTCGAGAAGCGGATGAAGAGCGGCGTTTCCTTGCCGACTTCGCCGAACACCTTCGCCTTCGTGAAGTGCGAAATGTCGTGCGTGACCTTGAGCGTGCCGAACGCGCCCGAGCCCTTGGCATGCACGCGACGCTCGGGAATTACTTCGCGGTCGAAGTGCGCGAGCTTTTCGAGCAGCCAGACGTCCTGGAGCATCACGGGGCCGCGCGGGCCGGCGGTCTGCGAATTCTGGTTATCGACGACGGGGGCGCCTGCGGCCGAGGTGAGAGTGCGTTCGGTCATCCTGGACTCCTGGGTTTCGTGGGGATTGAGGCGTACAGCCAATTGCGGGGATTCGATGCGGCGCGGAATTCGATGCGGCGGATATTCAGGCCGATTCAGGCCGACAGCGCGCGGTCGACGAGCAGCGAAAACGCGACGGTGCGCAAACTCGACGCAACGCGCGACGGTGCGTGGTTGACAGCGGACGTGTTGAGCTGGTTTTGCATCGCTTCCTCCGGTTGATCGTGTTGGGGATCGGTTGAGGAAACTGTATCAAAAACTATTGATAGTGATAATTTGATTTATTTAATCTATCAAATAGACTGAGTTTATTGGGGTCGCAAGGCGTGTCGGAATTGAGGAACGGGAGTGCAGACGAATGCCTGCGCGGAGGGAGGAAAACGCCGCGCCCTATGTCAGGGCGCGGCGCGACAACGGAAGGAAAGCGTTAGACCGCCTCGACCGGCGCTTCGATCTTCTTCACGCCGGGCAATTCGCAGGCGTGAATCGCATCGACGATCGCTTCGATCGCGGGCATGCGCGTGAAGCTCTTGCGCCATGCCAGCACGACGCGGCGATCGGGCACGGGTTCGTCGAACGGCACGTACGAAAGCAGGCCCGAATCGACGCCGCCCGCATGCGGCTTGACCTCGGTCACCGACATACGCGGCAGCACCGTAATGCCCACGCCGCTCGCGACCATATGACGGATGGTTTCCAGCGACGAGCCCTCGAAGGTCTTCTGGATGCCGTCCGCGTTCTGCGAGAAGCGCATCAGTTCCGGACACACGCCGAGCACGTGGTCGCGGAAGCAATGACCGCTGCCGAGCAGCAGCATGGTTTCCTGCTTGAGATCGTCCGGATCGATCTTCGGGCGCTTTTCCCACGCATGGCCCGAAGGCAACGCGACCACGAACGGTTCGTCGTAGAGCGGACGCAGCGTGAGACCCGTTTCCGGGAACGGCAGCGCCATGATGGCCACGTCGATCTCGCCCTGCTTGAGCAACTCGATCAGCTTGAGCGTGTAGTTCTCCTGCAGCATCAGCGGCATCTGCGGGACGCGCTTGATCATCTGCTTGACGAGCGTGGGCAACAGATACGGCCCGATGGTGTAGATCACGCCGAGGCGCAGCGGCCCGATCAGCGGGTCCTTGCCCTGCTTGGCGATTTCCTTGATGGCGAGCGTCTGCTCCAGCACGCGCTGCGCCTGCGTGACGATCTGCTCGCCGATTGGCGTGACGCTCACCTCGCTCGTGCCACGCTCGAAAATCTGCACGTTGAGTTCGTCTTCGAGCTTCTTGATCGCCACCGACAGCGTCGGCTGGCTCACGAAGCAGGCTTCCGCGGCCCGTCCGAAGTGGCGCTCGCGAGCAACCGCGACGATGTATTTCAATTCAGTGAGCGTCATTTCTAGGGACCAATCAAAAAGGGTGAATCAATAGTTTGTACTTATACACCTATGGCGGCGATTCGCCAATAATCAACGCCCCTATGCGGGGCGGGATCACGAACAGGGTCAGACGGCGAGAACGCGCGCAGGTTCCGCGCGCGTGCCGTCAGCATGAGAAATGATCTGTTTACGCCTTCAGATACTGCTCGCGCGCACCCAGCCAGCGGTTCAGATGCTGCGTGACCACGTGCGGATACTCGTGCAGCAGGCGTTCGGCCGCGTCGCGGGCCGGGTCGATCAGCCAGGTGTCGGTTTCGAGATTGGCGAAGCGCAGCATGGCCGCGCCCGACTGGCGCGCGCCGAGAAACTCGCCGGGGCCGCGAATTTCGAGGTCGCGGCGCGCGATCTCGAAACCGTCGGTGGTTTCGCGCATGGTTTGCAGACGCGCGCGGCCCGTGGGCGACAGCGGCCCGGTGTAAAGCAGCACGCAGACCGACGCCGCCGTGCCGCGCCCCACCCGCCCGCGCAACTGGTGAAGCTGGGCGAGACCGAAGCGCTCGGCGTGCTCGATCACCATCAGCGACGCATTGGGCACGTCCACGCCCACTTCGATCACCGTCGTCGCCACCAGCAACTGCACTTCGTTGCGCGAGAAGCCGTCCATCACGGCCGCCTTGTCCGCCGACGCGAGGCGCCCGTGCACGAGCCCGACGGTCAGTTCGGGCAGCGCGGCCACGAGCGTTTCATAGGTCTCCACCGCCGTCTGCAACTGCAGCGTTTCGCTTTCCTCGATCAGCGGACACACCCAGTACACCTGACGCCCCGTGAGCGCCGCCGCGCGCACGCGCGCGATCACTTCCTCGCGGCGCGCGTCGGAGACGAGCTTGGTCAGAATCGGCGTGCGGCCAGGCGGCAGTTCGTCGATGGTCGACACGTCGAGGTCGGCGTAATAGGTCATCGCCAGCGTGCGCGGGATCGGCGTCGCGGTCATCATCAACTGATGCGGCTGGAACTCGCGTTTCGCGTCGTCCGGCGACTTCGCGTTCTGCGCCTTCGCGCGCAAGGCAAGGCGCTGCTCCACGCCGAAGCGATGCTGTTCGTCGACGATCACGAGACCGAGGCGCGCGAATTCCACGGCGTCCTGAATGATCGCGTGCGTGCCGATCACGAGCTGCGCGGTGCCGAGCGCGGCGGCTTCGAGCGCGGCGCGCTTTTCCTTCGCCTTGAGGCTGCCCGAGAGCCACGCCACCTGCACGCCGAGCGGTTCGAGCCAGCCGCGCAGCTTGCGCGCGTGCTGCTCCGCGAGGATTTCAGTGGGCGCCATGAGCGCGGCCTGATAACCGGCGTCGATGGCCTGAGCCGCCGCGAGCGCCGCGACCACGGTCTTGCCCGCGCCCACGTCGCCTTGCAGCAGGCGCTGCATCGGATGCGGCTGTTCGAGATCGTGCGCGATTTCGCCCACCACGCGTTCCTGCGCGTTCGTCAGCGTAAACGGCAGTTGTTCGCGCAGACGCGCGAGCAGCGTGGTCTCGCTCTTGCGGCCCGCGACGTGGCGCGGCATGGCGGGCGCGGCGCGCGTGCGGCGCTCCTCGTGCGCGCGCTTGAGCGAGAGCTGCTGCGCGAGCAGTTCGTCGAACTTGATGCGCGTCCAGGCGGGGTGCGTGCCGTCGATCAGCGCGTGCTCGTCGGCGTTGATGGGCGGATGGTGCAGCGTGCGCACCGCGTCCATCAGGCCGGGCAGATCGAGCGGCGCCATGAACTCGCGCGCGACGGATTCCGGCAGCAGTTCGGGCAGATGCGCGCGCGACAGCGCGTTGTCGATGGCCTTGCGCAGATACGCCTGGCTCACGCCCGCCGTCGACGGATAGACCGGCGTGAGCGCCTGCGGCAGCGGCGCGTCGCCTTCCACGACCTTCACGGCCGGATGCACCATCTCCATGCCGAAGAAGCCGCCGCGCACGTCGCCGCGCACGCGCAGGCGCTTGCCGACGGCCATCTGCGTGACCTGCGAGCCGTAGAAGTTCAGGAAGCGCAGATGCAGTTCGTCGCCGTTGTGGTCGCGCAGTTTGACGACGAGCTGGCGGCGCGGCCGATACGCGACTTCGTTGTCGAACACCACGCCTTCGGTCTGCGAGACGCCGCCGGGCAGCAGCTCGCCGATGGGCGTGAGCGTGGTTTCGTCCTCGTAGCGCATGGGCAGATGCAGCACGAGGTCGATGTCGCTGCGCAGGCCGAGTTTGGCGAGCTTGTCGGCGGTTTTGGCGAGCTTGGGTTTGTCCTTCTCTTTTGCGCTTTCTTTCGCGCTTTCCTTCGCCTTCGCTTTCGCGTCGTCTTCCGCCGGTTTCGCGGCGCTTTTCTTCGCGGCCGCGCGCTTGCGCGGCGCGGGCGCGTCCGCCGTTTCGTCGCGCGCGTCCGCACGCGGGTCGTCGTGCGGGACGCTCGCGGGATCGGCTTCGGACATCATTCGACTAACGGACGAGGGCATGGGCGGCTTCGCAAGTACAATATCGGCTTTCCGGTCAGGCGCGGCGCATCGGCGCGACTGCCTGCCGTGCAGGCCGCCTCGTCGTGCGTACCCCCGCAATCATAGCGTTTCAGGGCGCGCGGGCAGACAGTCCGGGCGCTTTTTTGGGGCGCGAGCGGGCCGCCCGGGCGAGTTCCGGGTACGTTCCAGGTGCGTTCCGAACGTGTTCCCGGCGCACTCCGGGCGCGGCACAGACCGCCGCAACAACCGCTTTTCACCGCCGCGCGCCGCACCGTCGGCGTAGTGCCGTTTGGCGCATTTCCGTTTCATCAGGCCGCATGTTCAAGCTTTCCGATTTCGATTTCGATCTTCCCGAAGCACTGATCGCGCAGATCGCCCTGCCCGAGCGCAGCGCGAGCCGCCTTCTGGAAGTGGACAATTCCGTCCAGCCCGCCCGGCTGACCGACCGCACCGTCGCGGATCTGCCCGCGTGCATCGCGCCCGGCGATCTGCTGGTGTTCAACGATACCAAGGTGCTGAAGGCGCGTTTCTTCGGCCAGAAGGCCAGCGGCGGCAAGATCGAGGTGCTCGTCGAGCGCCTGACCGGCGCGCGCACGGCGCTCGCGCAGATCCGCGCGAGCAAGAGCCCGGCGCCCGGCACCACGCTGCGTCTGGCCGACGCCTTCGACGTGACGGTGGGCGAGCGCGTCGAGCCGTTCTACACGCTGCACTTCCCCGACGACTGCCTCACGCTGATCGAGCAGTTCGGCCGTCTGCCGCTGCCGCCGTACATCACGCACGACGCCGACGCCGGCGACGAAACCCGCTACCAGACCGTGTTCGCGCAGAATCCGGGCGCGGTGGCCGCGCCCACGGCGGGCCTGCACTTCGACGACGCGCTGTTCGCGAAGCTCGACGCCCAGGGCGTGGAGCGCGCAACGCTCACGCTGCACGTCGGCGCGGGCACGTTCCAGCCGGTGCGCGTGGAAAACATCGCCGATCACACGATGCACAGCGAGTGGTATCAACTGCCGCAATCGCTCGTCGACAAGATCGCCGCCACGCGCGCGCGCGGTGGCCGCGTGATCGCCGTGGGCACGACCTCGATGCGCGCGCTCGAAGCCGCCGCGCGCGACGCCGAGCGCGAAGGCCGCCCGCTCGCGGCCACCCAGGCCGAAACCGACATCTTCATCACGCCGGGCTATCAGTTCCGCGTGGTGGACCGGCTCGTGACGAACTTCCACCTGCCGAAATCGACGCTGCTGATGCTGGTGTCCGCGTTCGCGGGCATCGAAACGATTCGTGCGGCGTATCGTCACGCCATCGCCGAGCGTTATCGCTTCTTCAGCTACGGCGACGCCATGCTGCTCACGCGCACCGCAGACGCGCTCAAGGCATAAAGCCAGGCATTAAAGCCGCCACCGTTCCCCGCCGCCGCGCGCGTCAAACGTCGCGCGGCGGCGCATCACCATCCGCGCCGGACTGTTTTCCGGTTGCACAGGAGTCAAACGCATGACCGACGGTCAGCAAAGCAACGCACGCGCCGAACACGGCGCCTATCTGGGCGAACGCCCGCAAAACGGCCTGAAATTCGAACTGCTCGGCACCGACGGCCTCGCGCGCCGCGGCCGCGTCACGCTCAATCACGGCGTGGTCGAAACGCCGATCTTCATGCCCGTGGGCACCTACGGCACCGTCAAGGCGACCCAGCCGCGCGAGCTGGAGGAAATGAAGGCGCAGATCATCCTCGGCAACACCTTCCACCTCTGGCTGCGTCCGGGTCTGGAAACCATCGAAGCGCACGGCGGCCTGCACCGCTTCATGGGCTGGAACCGGCCGATCCTCACCGATTCGGGCGGCTTCCAGGTGTTCTCGCTCGGCGACCTGCGCAAGATTTCCGAAGACGGCGTGCGCTTCGCCTCGCCCGTGAACGGCGACAAGCTGTTCCTCTCGCCCGAAGTGTCGATGCAGATCCAGAAGGTGCTGAACTCGGACATCGTCATGCAGTTCGACGAATGCACGCCTTACGCGACCAACGGCGTGCCGACCACGCACAAGGAAGCCGCCGACTCCATGCGCATGTCGATGCGCTGGGCGCAGCGCTCGATCGACGAGTTCAACCGCCTCGGCAACCCGAACGCGCTGTTCGGCATCGTGCAGGGCGGCATGTTCGAGGATCTGCGCGACGAATCGCTCGCCGGTCTGTCGCAGATGCCGTTCCACGGCTACGCGATCGGCGGGCTCTCGGTGGGCGAGCCGAAGGAAGACATGATGCGCGTGCTCCAGCACATCGCGCCGAAGCTGCCCGCCGACAAGCCGCACTACCTGATGGGCGTAGGCACGCCGGAAGATCTGGTGGCGGGCGTGGCCGCGGGCGTCGACATGTTCGACTGCGTGATGCCGACCCGCAACGCGCGCAACGGCTGGATCTTCACGCGTTTCGGCGACATCAAGATCCGCAACGCCACGCACAAGAACTCGCTGCGTCCGCTCGACGAGCAGTGCGGCTGCTACACCTGCCGCCACTTCACGCGCGGTTATCTGCATCACCTGCACCGCGTGGGCGAGATTCTCGGCGCGCAGCTCAACACGATCCACAACCTGCATTACTACCTGGAACTGATGAGCGAGATGCGCACGGCGATCGAGACGAAGACCTTCGAGGCCTTCCGTCAGCGTTTCGCCGAAAACCGCGCGCGCGGGGTGGACTGAGTCTGATCGACTCTGATCGAGCCCCGATCGGGTCCCGATCGCAGCGCCGGCGCGCGCTTTCGAAGGTTTCCGATCGCGCGCGACGGCGAGTGCCGTCAGACTTTACAATTACCTTTCGCGACAGCGCCGCCCAGGCGGGCAAATCGCCGTTCGGGCCGCCCTGCACCGGTCGCACCCGCGCAACCCATGCTTCGCGCAGCGGGGCAACCAGGTGTTAACAGCTTGATCGGAAAGCCCATTTGGCGTCGTCGTCGCGTATTAAGCCGGTGGTAGAATAATCGGCTCGCTTTTTGATCGTACCTTTGATCGTAGTGATCGTATAAACGGAGAGACCAACGTGTCGTTCATTTCCAATGCCTTCGCCCAAGGCTCCGCAGCCGGCGGCGCAGAATCCAGCCTGATGAGCTTCCTGCCGCTGATTCTGATGTTCGCCGTGCTGTACTTCATCATGATCCGTCCGCAGATGAAGCGCCAGAAGGAACACCGCAACATGCTCGCCGCCATGGCCAAGGGCGACGAAGTCATCATCAGCGGCGGTATCGTCGGCAAGGTCACCAAAGTCAGCGAAGCCTATGTGGGCGTCGAAATCTCCGACGGCACGGAAGTCACCGTGCAAAAGTCGTCGGTTACGACCATCCTGCCGAAGGGCACGATCAAGTCGCTGTAAGCGCCAGACGATCGATCACCCCGTCGATCACTTCAGGCCGTGGCTGAGTCCGCGGTCTGGTGCGTCCGGCCCGGCCCCCTGCATCACCCTGAGGCGCGCTGAAGCGCCTCGCGCGGGGCGGCAAGCGGGCCTTGCCGGACGCGCTCGCATCGAGATGGCCATCCCCCTCCCCCGTTGGGCCAACCAATGAACCGTTATCCCCTCTGGAAATATGTCGTGATGCTGGTGGCGCTAGTCATCGGCCTCGTGTACACATTGCCCAATTTCTTCGGCGAAGCGCCCGCGGTCCAGGTGTCGAGCGGTAAAGCCACCGTGAAGCTCGACTCCGGCACGCTCGCGCAGGTCGAAGCCGCAGTGGCGGCGGCCAACATCAAGGCCGACGACGTCACCTTCGACAACTCGTCGATGAACGCGAACATTCGCGTGCGCGTGGCCGACACCGACACCCAGCTGCGCCTCAAGGACGCGCTGAACAAGGCGCTGAACGCCGACCCGAGCGATCCGCAGTACATCGTCGCGCTGAACCTGCAGAGCGCCTCGCCGCGCTGGCTGACGGCGCTGCACGCGCTGCCGATGTACCTCGGTCTGGACCTGCGCGGCGGCGTGCACTTCCTGCTCCAGGTCGACATGAACGGCGCGCTCAACAAGAAGCTCGACTCCGACGCTTCGGACGCCCGCACGCTTCTGCGCGACAAGAATATCCGCGACGGCGGCGTGAACCGCGTCGGCCAGAGCGTCGTGATCAATTTCGCCGATCCGGCCGTCGCCGACCAGGCGAGCAAGCTGCTGTCGGGCACCGGCGGCATCAGCGAACTCGTGTGGGCCACGCAGAACGCGCCGGAAGGCGGCGTGCAGCTCGTCGGCACCTTCACGCCGGCGGTCAAGAAGGCCGTGCAGGACGCCGCGCTCAAGCAGAACATCCAGACGCTGCATAACCGCGTGAACGAACTGGGCGTGTCCGAGCCCGTGATCCAGCAGCAAGGCGACGACCGCATCGTGGTCGAACTGCCGGGCGTGCAGGACACCGCGAAGGCGAAGGACATCATCGGCCGCACGGCGACGCTCGAAGCGCGCCTCGCCGACCCGAACGGTCTGCATCCGAATCCGGGCGACCCCGTGCCGCCGGGCGACGAGCTGTTCACGCAAGGCAACGCCGCGCCGGTGCTGCTGCGCAAGGCCGTGATCTTCACGGGCGACCGCATCATCGACGCGTCGGCGGGCTTCGACGAGCATCAGCGTCCGTCGGTCAACATCCGTCTCGACTCGGCGGGCGGCCGCGCGGTGCGCAGCGTCTCGCGCGACAACATCGGCAAGCCGATGGCGATGGTGCTGTTCGAAAAGGGCAAGGGCGAAGTGCTGACGGTGGCCACGATCCAGTCGGAACTGGGCGACCGCTTCCAGATCACGGGCCAGCCCACGCCGCAAGCCGCCGCCGACCTCGCGCTGCTGCTGCGCGCCGGTTCGCTCGCGGCGCCGATGGACATCATCGAAGAACGCACGGTCGGTCCGAGCCTTGGCGCGGACAACATCCGCAAGGGCTTCGACTCGGTGGTCTACGGCTTCGCCGCGATCGCCGTGTTCATGATCGCGTACTACATGCTGTTCGGCATGATCTCCATGATCGGCCTGTCGGTGAACCTGCTGCTGCTGGTGGCCGTGCTCTCGATGATGCAGGCCACGCTCACGCTGCCGGGCATTGCCGCTATCGCGCTCGCGCTCGGTATGGCGATCGACGCGAACGTGCTGATCAACGAGCGCGTGCGTGAAGAACTGCGCAACGGCGCGCCGCCGCAACTGGCCATCCAGAACGGCTACGCGCACGCCTGGGCGACGATTCTCGACTCGAACGTCACCACGCTGATCGCCGGTCTCGCGCTGCTCGCGTTCGGCTCGGGCCCGGTGCGCGGCTTCGCGATCGTGCACTGTATCGGCATCCTGACCTCGATGTTCTCGGCCGTGTTCTTCTCGCGCGGTCTCGTGAATCTCTGGTACGGCGGCAAGAAGAAGCTCAAGTCGCTGGCCGTCGGTCAGGTGTGGCGTCCGGAACCGGAAGCGGCGGGCGCGCCCGCACTCTCCGACGCGGACACCGACACCGACACGGGCCGTGCGCTCGCCAGCAACACCGCCAGCGCAGCCAAGCGCGAATCGGCCAAGGCCGGCGCGAAGGGCGCCGCACGCGGCAAGCCCACCGTGCGCCGCCGCAATGCGAGCGGCCCGGACAACACCGGCTCGTCCCGCTGATACGGAGACTAGAAAATGGAATTTTTCCGCATCCGCAAAGACATCCCGTTCATGAAGCACGCGTTGATCTTCAACGCGATCTCCTTCATTACGTTCATCGCGGCGGTGTTCTTCCTGTTCCACCGCGGCCTGCATCTGTCGATCGAATTCACGGGCGGCACGGTCATCGAAGTGCAGTACCCGCAGGCGGTGCCGCTCGAACCGGTGCGTGACTCGCTCGGCAAGATCGGTTACGGCGACGCCCAGGTGCAGAACTTCGGCACCTCGCGCGACGTGCTCATCCGCCTGCCGATCAAGCAGGGCCTCTCCTCGGCGCAGCAAAGCGACCAGGTGATGAACACGCTCAAGGCCGATAATCCGCAAGTGCTGCTGCAGCGCGTGGAGTTCGTCGGTCCGCAGGTGGGCAAGGAACTCGCCACCGACGGCCTGCTCGCGCTCGCGTGCGTGGTCGTCGGCATCATCATCTATCTGTCGTTCCGCTTCGAGTGGAAATACGCCGTGGCCGGCGTGATCGCCAACCTGCACGACGTGGTGATCATTCTCGGCTTCTTCGCGTTCTTCCAGTGGGAGTTCTCGCTCTCGGTGCTCGCGGCGGTGCTGGCGGTGCTCGGTTATTCGGTCAACGAATCGGTCGTTATCTTCGACCGGATTCGCGAGACCTTCCGCCGCGAACGCAAGATGAGCGTGGTGCAGGTCATCAACCACGCGATCACGAGCACGATGTCGCGAACCATCATCACCCACGGCTGTACGGAAATGATGGTGCTGTCGATGTTCTTCTTCGGCGGTCCGACGCTGCATTACTTCGCGCTGGCGCTGACGGTGGGTATTCTGTTCGGTATCTACTCGTCGGTGTTCGTGGCCGCTTCGCTTTCGATGTGGCTCGGCGTGAAGCGCGAGGACCTCATCAAGGAAAAGAAGGACAAGTTCGATCCGAACGATCCGAACGCCGGCGCGCAGGTTTAAGTCACACCTGCGCCGCGTTCCCTCGAACGCAGACGGACAAAAAAAGCCCCGCGAATCTCGCGGGGCTTTTCTTTTTGCGCGCGTGCAGCGTAAAGCGCAGCGCTTACTGCTTGATGCCTTCGGCCTGGATGTGCAGCTTCGTCGCCATCTTGAAGCCGTATTTCTTGCCCATGTCCATGCCGAACGCGTCGCGGTCGAACTCGGCTTCGGCTTCCACGCCGCACACTTCGCGCTTGAGCATCGGGTGCTGCATGCACTTGAACGATTCGATCTCGAGCTTGAGCGGCTTCGTCACGCCGTGCAGCGTGAGCGTGCCGATCACTTCCTTGGGCGTGTCGCCGTCGAACACGATCTGCGTGCCCTTGTAGGTGGCGGTGGGATATTTCGCGACGTCGAAGAACTCCTCGCCGCGCAGATGCTTGTCGAGTTCCGTGTTGCCCGTCTGCACCGAAGCCGGGTCGATCGTCACGTCGACCGTGCCGGTCTTGCCCGCGCGGTCGAGCGTGACCGTGCCCGTGGTCTTCGTGAACTTGCCGCGCCACACCGAGAGGCCGCCGAAGTGGTCGGACTCGAAACTCGGGTAGGTGTGGTTCGGATCGAGCTGATACACGTCGGCGGCGTGCGCGAGCGAGGCGGTGAGGACCAGCGCGGCGGCGGCGGCCGCTTTCGGCAAGGCGTGCTTAGTGGCGTGCTTCGCTACATACTTCGCGGCGTACTTTGCGTTGTGCAAGGCGTTCTTGTTCAAGTGCGTCTCCTGAGTCGGCAACGTCATGGAAAAGAAACGCGCCGCCGCGTGCGTTGCCCCCTACCGGTGCGCGACGACGATATGAAACTTGATCAGCACTTCGTCCGCGACGGTCGACGTGTCCTTCCACTGGCCCGTGCCGATGCCGAACGCCAGACGGTGGATCGGCAAGGTGCCGTCGAACGTCTGCGTGCCGCCCTGCTGCGTGAGCACGACGGGCGCCGTCACGGGCTGCGTGCGGCCCTTGATGGTCAGGTTGCCGCTCACGCTGTACTGGTTCGGCCCGGTCGAGGTGATCGACGTGGACACAAAAGTGGCCTGCGGATACGCCTTCGCGTCGAACCACTCGGGACCGCGCACCGAATCGTTGTACGTCGGGCTGCCGAGGTCGTAGCTGCCGGTATCGACGGTGATGCGCGCCGTGCCGCCCGCGGGCTTCGCCGGATCGAAGGCGATCTGCGCGTCGAACTTCATGAAGCGCCCTTCGACCGGCACGTTCATCTGCCGCGAGATCGCCACGAGTGTGCTCCTGTCGGCGTCGATCTGCGCGAACGCCGCGCCGCCGGGCACGAGCGCCGTCAATAGCGTGCAGACCATGCCAATCAGCACCGTGCCCCACCGCGCGACCGGCGCGACCGGCACCCGAACCGCCCTCGCCCTGCCCGCCAGCGGGCCCCGTCGCCGCCTCCCGCTGACTAAACGCGCCAGCCCGGACAATCCTTCCATGATCTTCCCCGATGCGGGCGCCGGTCTCCTCCGACAACGACGCCCGCCGCCCGCGCGAGCCCCGAGGAGGGAGGGCCGTCGAATCGGCCTCTCAGCTGCAAAGATAGCCTATGCGCGTGACTGCAAACATCTGCGGATAGAGAATAGCGCGGCTAGCCGCGCACTCGCGCCCGGCGTGGCATCGCCCGGCGCCGCGCAGCCGGCATGCGCGGCCATGCTGGCTCGCGCGCATCGGCGGCGCAAACGTGGCACACTCCTCGCCCGTCATGCAGCCCGGATCGCCGGGGCGGTCGAGCGGGTCGCCGGAATGGCCGCAAGGGCCCGGCCCGCAAATTGCTACAGCTTGCCGATGCTCGCGCCGAAAGGCCGCCTACGTGCTGTTGCCCGCTGTCCAGACGCTACCCGCGCACGCCGCGCAAGCAAACGCGCGCGTCAGGTGCCCTTTGGTAACATGGCCAGGCGCGCCGCGCGTGTCGCGTTGCCATGCTGCCGTTCGGCCCGCGCTGCATGTCCCGTTCACGTCGTTTTGCGCCACCTGCCCGCATGGCCCAGGAAAAACTGATCGCGTGTCACGAATGCGACGCGCTCTACCGCAAACCTCGCCTGCTCGGGCGTGAAACCGCGCGCTGCACGCGCTGCGGCGCCACGCTCTATCACAGCGCCTCGTCGCAGCTCGACCGCATCTGCGCGATCACGATCGCCGCGCTGCTCACCTTCATCATCGCGCAGTCGTTTCCGATCATCGAACTCGACGCCAACGGCATCACCACGGAATCGAGCCTGTTCGGCGCGCTCGTGGTGCTGTGGAACGAGGACATGCAGATCGTCGCGGTGATGGTCTTTTGCGCAACCATCCTTTTCCCGCTCACCGAAATGGTGGCGCTGCTCTACGTGCTGCTGCCGATCCGGCGCGGCTTCATCCCGCCCGGCTTCGATCTCGTGCTGCGCGCGATCCAGTTCGTGCGGCCCTGGGGCATGCTCGAAGTGTTCATGCTCGGCGTGCTGATCACGATCGTGAAGATGGTCAGCCTCGCGCGCGTGATTCCGGAGACGGCGCTATTCGCGTTCGGCGCGCTCACGCTGATGTTCACCGTGGTCGTGACGTTCGATTCGCGCACGCTCTGGGATATCGCCGACGCCCTGCGCGAAAGCGCGCTCGCCGCGCGCCGCGGCCGCTCGGGTCCGGCGGCAGAGGGCGGCGCGAACGGCGGTCCGGGCCTGCCTGGCGGTAACGGAGGGAACGGCGGCCACGGCGGCAACGACGGGCTGGACACGCCCGCCACCCCGCACACGGCCGACGGCCACGACATCGACCCGCGCGGGCTGCTCGATCCGGGCGTGCCCTCGGTGCTCGCGCACGTCGCCGGATCCGACGCGCTCGCCGATCCGGAAATTCGCGGCACCGCGCGCGACGCCGGGCAAGACGCGCCACCCGACACCCCGCCCGCCCGTCCCGAGGGTTCGCGATGAAAAAATACCTCACCGCCGCCGACGCCGGCCTGATCTCCTGCCACGCCTGCGGCCACGTCCAGCCGTTGCAGCGCGGCATCGCGCATCCGCGCTGCCTGCGCTGCCACTCGCCGCTGCACACGCGCCACCCGGACAGCCTGATGCGCACCTGGGCGCTGCTGATCGCCGCCGCGTTGCTCTACATTCCGGCCAACATCCTGCCGGTCATGCACACGGCCTCGCTCGTCGGCGACGAGGACGACACCATCATGAGCGGCGTCGTCTACTTCTGGACCTCGGGCGACGCGCCGCTCGCCGTAATCGTGTTCATCGCCAGTATTCTGGTGCCCATGCTCAAGCTGTCGGTGCTCGGGCTGCTCTGCTTCACCTCGCAGCGCCGCTCCACGTGGCGTCCCGCCGAGCGCACCAAACTCTACCGGCTGGTCGAATTCATCGGCCGCTGGTCGATGCTGGACGTCTTCGTTGTCACCCTGACCGTGGCGCTGGTACGCTTCCAGTCACTTGCGGTGATCACGGCGGGCCCTGGCGCCATCGCGTTCGGCTCGGTCGTGATCCTGACGATGATCGCGTCGATGCAGTTCGATCCGCGCCTCATCTGGGATCCGGTGGACGAAGACAAGCAACAACCCACGCAACACTCTCAGGATCACCCACATGAATAGTCCGAAAGGACCGACCCCGGTCCCCGGCGGGGCGGGTTCCGGCGGCGGCGGCTTGCCGCCCGACCTGCCCGAACCGGACATCGTCAAACCCCGGCGCTGGCTGCCCTCGCTCGTCTGGATCGTGCCGCTCATCGCGGCGCTGATCGGCGTGGCGCTCGTGGTGAAGTCGGTGGCCACCCGCGGGCCCACCATCACCATCAGCTTCATGAGCGCCGAAGGCCTCGAACCCGGCAAGACCAAGGTCAAGTACAAGGACGTCGATATCGGTTCGGTGCGCGCCATCAAGCTCTCGCCGAACCTCTCGCGCGTGCTCGTGACCGTCGAACTCACCAAGGATGCCGAAGACTTCGCCAAGAAGGACAGCCGCTTCTGGGTGGTGCGTCCGCGCGTGGGCGCGAGCGGCGTCTCGGGCCTCGGCACGCTGCTCTCGGGCTCGTACATCGGCGCCGACGCGGGCCGTTCGGAAGAAACCGCCAGCGACTTCACCGGACTGGAAACGCCGCCCGCCGTCACCATCGACGAAAAAGGCCACCGCTACACGCTGCACAGCGAAAACCTCGGCTCGCTCGATATCGGCACGCCGATCTTCTATCGCCGCATCCAGGTCGGCCAGGTCACGGGCTATTCGCTCGACAAGGACGGCACGGGCGTGACCGTGCAGGTGTTCGTCAGCGCGCCGTACGACCAGTACGTCGGCACCAATACGCGCTGGTGGCATGCGAGCGGCGTAAACGTGCAGCTCGATTCGAGCGGCTTCAAGGTCAACACGCAGTCGCTCGCGACGGTCGTGACGGGCGGTCTCGCCTTCCAGGCGCCGCCGGGTCAGGCGATGGGTCCGCAGGCGCCCGACGCCGCGACCTTCACGCTCGCCTCCGACGAAAGCGAAGCGATGCGCGAGCCGGACGGCGCGCCGGTGCGCGTGGTCATGTACTTCAACCAGTCGCTGCGCGGCCTCGCCGTGGGCGCGACCGTGGACTTCCGCGGCATCGTGCTCGGCCAGGTGACCGATATCGGCATCGAATACGATCCCAAGGAGCACAACTTCACCATGCCGGTGACGATGGATCTGTATCCGCTGCGTCTGTCGCGCCGCACGCGCGGCGAAGCGCCCGCGCCGCATACGCCGCAGAGCCACGAACTGATCAAGCGGCTCGTCTCGCGCGGCCTGCGCGGCCAGTTGCGCACCGGCAACCTGATCACCGGCCAGCTCTACATCGCGCTCGACATCTTCCCGAAGGCCGGTCCGGCCAAGGCGGATCTCGACCGCGACCCGATGGAGCTGCCGACGGTGCCGAACTCGCTCGAAGAGCTGCAGCTTCAGGTGGCCGACATCGCCAAGAAGCTCGATCAGATTCCGTTCGACAAGATCGGCAACAACCTGAACGAATCGCTCAAGAGCGCGAACCAGCTGTTCGGTCAGGTCAACGACCAGCTTCTGCCGCAGATGCGCGGCACGCTGGACGAGGCGCAGAAGACCTTCAGCGCCGCCCAGTCCACCTTGCAGCAGGATTCGCCGCTGCAATCGGACGTGCATCAGGCGCTGCAGGAACTGACGCGCACGCTGCAATCGCTCAACGCGCTCTCGGATTACCTCGAGCGCCATCCCGAATCGCTGCTGCGCGGCAAATCAGGAGACAAGCCATGACGTATCGCCGGCGCCCGCTCCGGCGCCTTGCCGCCCTTGCTGCCCTCGCCGCGCTGACGGCGCTGGCGGGCTGCGCCTCGCCCAGCAGCCACTTCTACACGCTGAGTCCGACCGACGACGCGGCGCGGACCCAGCCCGCCGCCGCGACGAACGGCAATCCGGCGTGGCTGATCGAACTCGCGCCCGTCGACGTGCCGCCGCAGGTCGCGAAGGCGCAGTTCGTGGTGCAGACCGACGCCACCCAGGTGCGCGTGCTCGAACAGGAACGCTGGGCGTCGATGCCCGGCGACGAGATCCGCCGCGCGCTGTCGGGCGACCTCACGCAGCAGTTGAACACGATCGACGTGTACGGCTCGCCGCATCCCGAAGGCGTGCCGGTCTATCGCGTGAGCGTGAACGTGCAGCGCTTCGAATCGTGGCCGGGCTCGCATGCGCTGATCGACGCGGTCTGGAGCGTGCGCTCGCTCGACTCCCAGACCGTCATGACTTGCCGCAGCGTGCTCAACGAACCGGTCGGCGACGGCTACGACGCGCTCGTGGTCGGCCACCGGCGCGCCGTCGCATCGCTCTCGCAGGCCATTTCGAGCGGCGTGCGCGCGCTCGCGGCCACGCCGCGGGTGACGGGCGCCGCGGCAGCGGTGGCGGCGGCGGTGTCGAAAGGCGGCGCCAAGGCCGCCGTCGTCAAAACGAAGCCCGTCAGCATCGCCTGCCCGCAAGTCGCGCCGGTCGCTGAATCGGCGGGATCGGGGGGGTAAAGGCTCGCTCATCGCGCGCCGCTTCCTCGACGGAGCGCGGCGCGCGCTCCCACCCGCGTCTCGCCAGTCGGCGCCGCGCTCATGCCGCGCCGGCCCATCTCAAACGGTCAAACGCACGCCGCCCGCGATAATGTCGCGTTGCCTTGTCGCTTTGACCGTTTGCCTATGTTTCGCTCCTTCCCCACGCTCTGGAAAAAATGGCGCGCCTCGCGCAGCGCCGGCCAGCAGCTCGACGCCCTGCTCGCCACCGCCGACGCCGACGCGCCCTACGCCGAACGCAGCGACTGGCTGATCGAACTCGCCCACTGGATCCACCGGCGCGGCAAGCTCGACGGCGCCGGCCGGGTGGTGCCGTCCGCGCCTGACACGTTCGCCGACTCAGCCAACGCAGCCGAGTCCGACGCCGACGCCGACGCCCCGCCGCCGCCCGAACACGCGCGCCTGCGCTACCTGCTGCACGTGCTCGACCGCAATCCTGGCTGGAAGGCGAACGTCGGCGCCATCGTGCGCAAGCTGCTGCGGGAAAGCGACAGCATCTCGCTGCTGTGCGACGGCGGCATGCCGGTTCACTCGGGCCTGTTCGGCGCGCTGGTCGGCCGCGTCCAGGCGCAACTGATACCGCCCGCACCGAACCGCCGCGATCTGGCCGCGCTCGTCACGCTGATGTTCCCCGCCACGCACGATCCCGAGTGGATCGCGACGCTGCCGCCCGACGTGCTCGCACGCCTGCGCGCGCTGATCGCCGAGCCGCAAGCGCTTGCGCAAACCGCATCCGCGTCGCCCGACGACATCCGCGCCAGCCGCGCCCCGCAAGGCACCGAGTTCACGCTCGACCTGCTGACCGCGCTGCACAATCTCAGTTGCCAGATCAGCTCGACGGGCCTCTCGCCGACCGTGCGCAGCCGTCTGTCGCGCGACGAATCGCACGTCGCCGTCGAAAAGCTGCCGTTCTTCCGCCTCACGCGCGCGATGCTCGCCGTCGAAAACGCGCGCGACTCGGGCGACGCCGCGCGGCTGCGCCAGGAAGTGACGTGGCTGCGCCTGCTGCTCGACGAATGCCGCAAAGCCACCGACGACGTCTTCGCCCATCTCTACCGACACGGCGTGCGCGTCGACACCGTGTTCCAGGTCGAACGCATGCGCATGCGCATCGTGCGCGCCGAGCATCTGCTCGACGCCTGGATGTCCAGCGACGACGCCCGCACGCAGGCGCGCCTCGCCGCCGATCTCGTCTGGGCGAACCAGGCGAGCCAGAGCGTCTCGCACCTCGTGCGCAGCAATTTCGCGCTGCTCTCGCGCAAGGTCGTCGAGCTGTCCGCCGACACCGGCGAGCACTACATCGCACGCGACCGCGCCGAATATCTGACGATGTTGCGCATGGCGGCGGGCGGCGGCCTCGTCACGGCGGTGACGGTGTACGTGAAATTCGGCATCACGGGCGCGCATCTGCCGTCGATGATCGAAGGGCTGTTCGCGGGCATCAACTACGCGCTGAGCTTCCTCGTGATGCACTTCTGCCACTTCTCGCTCGCGACCAAGCAGCCCGCGATGACCGCGCCCACGCTCGCGCGCGAACTCGACGGCGCGAACGAAGCGCCGGGACGCGTGCGCTTCGTCTCGTCGGTGGTGGCGCTGATCCGCACCCAGGCGGCGGCCGTGCTCGGCAACGTGCTGCTCGTGTTTCCGGCCTGCCTCGCGATCCAGCTCGTGTGCGGCTGGCTGTTTCACGCCGATCTGATCTCGCCCGCCAAGGCGCACGCAACGCTGCAATCCTTCTCGCTGATCGGCCCGACGCCGTTCTACGCCGCGCTCACGGGCGTGCTGCTGTGGGCGTCGAGCCTGTTCGCCGGTTGGGCCGACAACTGGTTCGTGCTCCATCGCGTCGAGGACGCGCTGGCGTGGAACCGCCGTCTGCGCATGACGCTCGGCACCTCGGGCGCTGCGCGGCTCGCGCGTTTTTGCCGCCTGAACGCGGCGGGCGTGTGGGGCAATCTCGTGCTCGGCATGATGCTCGGCCTCGTGCCGGCGATCGTCTCGGCGGTCGCGTTTCACTTCGAGGTGCGCCACGTCACGCTCTCGGCCGGTTCGATCGGCGTGGCGATGGGCGTGCTCGGCCCGGCGACGCTCAAGAGCGGCGAGCTGTGGTGGGCCGTGGCGGGCGTCGCGAGCATGGCGGTGCTCAACGTGACGGTGAGCTTCGCGCTCGCCTTGCAGATGGCGCTGCGCTCGCGCGACCTCGCGCGCAAGGATGTGCGCCCGCTCATGCGCGCGTTCTGGCGGCGCGTGACGCGGCATCCTGCCGACCTGGTGTGGCCGATGCGCCGCGGCCAGTTGCGTGAAGACAACGAGTGAAACGCGCGTTTTGATCTGCCGTTCGGCCAACGTTACCGCCCAGGTTGACGCCGGCCATCGCGTCCTCACCGCGCCGGCGCGACGCTGAGGGACGCATCCGCCTCGCACGCAGTTTGCACTTTGTGTGCATGCATTTTTCCGTCTGCGAGGCGTTCCTCACGTTTGATCTACGTCGCGGCACGCCACCGGAGGCCGTTGCCGCGTGTAGTCACCTGGGCTACAGTCCTCATGATTCGAACCTTTCGGCACAAAGGTCTTGCATCGTTTTTTCTGGAAGGCAGCAAGGCGGGCATCCAGGCGCACCACGCGTCGCGTCTGCGCCTGCTGCTCGGCGCGCTGGATCAGGCGCGCGGGCCGCAGGACATGAACGCGCCGCCGTGGCGCCTGCACGCGCTGCAAGGCAGTCTCGCCGGGCATTGGGCGGTGTGGGTCAACGGCAACTGGCGTCTCACTTTCCTGTTCGAAGGCGCCGACGCCATCCTCGTCGACTATCAGGATTACCACTGAGGATTACCCCTAAGGGCACACGTATGAGCAGAATGCACAATCCGCCACATCCCGGCGAAGTCCTGCGCGAATGGATTCCGCCGGAGATCACCGTGACCCAGGCGGCGCACGATCTGCATATCAACCGCGTCACGCTGTCGAACCTGCTCAACGGCAAGGCGGGCATGACGGCGAATCTCGCGCTGCGGCTGTCGGCGTGGCTCGGCACCACGCCCGAACACTGGCTCGGGCTGCAGACGCAGTGGGATCTCTGGCAAGCGCGCCGGCAGCCGCGGCCGCGCATCCGGCCGCTTGCGCGCGCGGCCGCGCAAGCCGTCGTGGCGGCGCGCTGAGGGCCGCCTGACGCGGTCCCACGCCCTCTGGCGCGCGCCTTTGCATGCCCATGCGGGCAGCAAGCGCCCGACTTCCGGCGCCCTGGCGGACACGCGCTCCGGCCCGCCCCCACAACCCGCGTACAATAGCGCCTTCCCCCGCAGCGTCACCTCTCTTTTCTCATGTCTTTCGATTTCTTCGCCCCCTGCCCGCGTGGCCTCGAAGCCGCGCTCGCCGCCGAACTCGCGGAAACCGCGCAACGGCGCCTGCCGCCCGGCGCGCTCCAGGTCGGCGCCGAAGTGCCCGGCGGCGTACATTTCCGCGGCAACTGGGCCGGCGGCATGGCCGCGAACCTGCATTCGCGCATCGCGAGCCGCGTGCTCCTCAAGATCGCCCAGCGTCCGTATCGCGGCGAGCAGGACATCTACGCGCTCGCCCGCGAGCAACAGTGGGAAAAGTGGTTCTCGCCGAACGAGACGATCCGCATCGACATCACCGCGATCAAGTCGCCGCTGCGCAGCCTCGAATTCGCCACGCTGCGCGTGAAGGACGCGATCTGCGACCGCATGCGCGACAAGGCCGGTTCGCGTCCGAGCGTCGATACCGCTTATCCCGACGTGCGCATCTTCGCTTTCCTGACCGCCACCGAGTGCACGCTCTATCTCGACACGTCCGGCGAGCCGCTGTTCAAGCGCGGCTGGCGTCTCGACAAGGGCGCGGCGCCGCTGCGCGAGAATCTCGCGGCCGGCATCCTGCGCCTGACGGGCTGGACGCCCGAGCAGCCGCTCTACGATCCGATGTGCGGCTCCGGCACCTTCCTCGCGGAAGCGTGGCAAGTCGGCCTCGACATCGCGCCGGGTCTGGAGCGCAGCTTCGGCTTCGAACGCCTCAAGCAGGCCGATTCGGCCGCCTGGCGTCACCTCAAGAGCGAGGCCAACACGGCGCGCAATACGGCGCTGAGCCGCGCGCAGGATCTGCGGATCTTCGGCAGCGACATTTCGGACGTGATGCTCGACAAGGCGCGCGCCAACTTCGCGCGCGCCGGGCTCGGCAAGGTGCCGCTCAAGCAGCTCGACGCCCGCAACATGACGCCGCCCGCCGAGGGCGAAGGCATTCTGGTGGCGAATCCGCCGTACGGCGAGCGTATCGAGGTGCGCGGGCGCAACGCGCGCGGCGAGCTGCGCGAGCGCAATCCGCGTAACGAAGACGACTACGATGCACCGGACGCCTTCCGACGCGCCCACACCGACGCGCCCGACGCCGAGTTCTTCCAGGCGCTCGGCGACGCGCTCAAGCAGCGCTTCACGGGCTGGCGCGCGTTCATCCTGACCTCGGACCGCAAGCTGCCGGGCCAGTTGCGCCTGCGCGAATCGGCCAAGACGCCGCTGTTCAACGGCGCGCTCGAATGCCGTCTGTTCCGCTTCGACCTGATCGCAGGCAGCGTGCGTCAGCGCCCGGCGGCGGGTAACGCCGACGCGGGCAGCCAGCCCGCCGACTCGCGCGACTAAATCGCGCGACTAAACTGCGCCTCGACCGGCGCGGCTCCCCGCCGCGCCGGTAACCACGACTTCACTCCGCACACCTCGCGCTCACACACGCGACGGCCCCACTTTCGCTCCGCCAGCATCGACCGGCAGCGGATACCCTTCGTACTCCGGAAAAAGCTTCGGCAGCAGGAAGTCCGGCAAGCTGTGGCGCGAAAAACAGCGCGACGTCGAAGCCGGATGGATCAGATGCAAGCAACTCCCGCGCGCATCCTCGGCGGCGAGCACGTTCTTGCCCGCGCTCACCACACGCCGGATAAAGCTTTCGTCCTCGCCGAGATTCACATCGTCGAAGCGCGCGATCTCGAACAGCGACTTGCGATACACGTAGGCGAAACCGTAAAAGAGGATGAAGTCCGCGCCGATCTGCATCTTCTCGTGGAACGTCACCGTGCTCACCTCCTGCCCCTTCAGCACATAGTGCAGCCCGACGCGCGCGTTCAGATCCATGTAGCCGAGAAAACGCGTGTGCGGCGCGTACATCCAGAACGTCGAGAGCTTGATCAGCGCGGCGTCGTTCTGGCGCAGCAACGCGGTCATATCCGCGAGATAGTGCGAGGCGTAGTGGTCGTCGTCATCGAAATGGGCGATCAGTTCGCCGCGCGCCTCGCTCACGAGCCGGTTGCGCTTGGCGCCGATCGTCATCGGCTCGCTCGACCAGAGGTAGCGCACGCGGGCGTCGCGCTGCGCGAGATCGCGCATGAACGCGTTCGGCTCGGGGCTGTCGTCGAGCACGAGCCACTCCCAGTCGGCCTGCTGGCGCGCCACGCAGCGCGCGATGGCGGGCAAAAACGCGGCGCGGTTCGCCGTGGGCGTGATGATGGAAACGTTTGGAGACATGAGCGATGCGGTGAGCGCGGCGGCAAGCGGCCGCGGATGAAGGAGGAGATGGAAACGATTACAGCAGAGTCGCGTCCGCGCCTCTCTCAGAAAAACTCGAAAACGCGTCGCGCGAAGATAAAGACGTTGAGCGCAGCCTACTGACAGGACGCTGTCAGCAGGCGGGCCGCACACTCCTCTCCACGCCGTCCGAACACCACCACGCCCGGCGAAACTCGGCACAAAACGCAGCGCGCGCGGCACACGCGGCGTGCGCCACGTGCCGTCATCTGCTGCCAGTTTTCATCCATCTCGTCCAACCTGCTCATTCGAGGAGCGCATCATGTCGACCGTTGAAGCCACCCGCGTCATTTCCTGGTTCGAAATCCCCGCGCACGATCTGGAGCGCGCCGCCCGGTTCTACGAAACCGCCTTCGATACGTCCTTGCAGCGCGAAGTCATGGGCGGCGTGCCGATGGCCCTGTTCGCGCATACCGACAACGAAACCGGCGGCTGCATCGTGTTCAATCCGCGCGACGCCCGCCCCGACACCAAGGGCGTGCTCGTGTATCTGAACGCGCAGCCGTCGGTCACGGCCGTGCTCGATCGCGTCGAAAAGGCGGGCGGCCGCAAGGAAGGCCCGGCGCTGGAACTGCCGAACAATTACGGCTACATCGGCTTTTTCATCGATACGGAAGGCAATCGCGTCGGGCTGCACGCGGCCAAGCTGGGCTGAACGCGGCGCAGCGGCGGCGTATCGGCGGCGTGTCAGCAGCGCATTAGCGACGGCACGCGGCAAGGCGCGGTGCGCGCGCGGCGCTATCATCTGCGCAACGCAATCCGCACAACGCAATTTATGCGGACGCCCCGCGCCGCCGCCCAAGCCGCACACCGCGCCGTTCCCGCCCATCGAGTCTCCCGCGCCCGACCGCCATGACCCGCCGCGCCGACCGTCTTTTCCGCATCGCCGAACTGCTGCGCGGACGCCGTCTCACCACGGCGCAGCAGCTTGCCGAATGGCTCGAAGTCTCGCCGCGCACCGTCTATCGCGACGTGCGCGACCTGCAACTGTCGGGCGTGCCGATCGAAGGCGAAGCGGGCATCGGCTACCGGCTCGCGCGCACCGCCAGCCTGCCGCCGCTGACCTTCACCGCCGACGAACTCACCGCGCTCGCCGTCGGCGCGCGCATGGCCGAGTCGTGGGGCGGCGCGGCGCTCGGCACCGGCGCGCGCGGCGCGCTCGCGAAGATCGCCGCCGCCATGCCCGCCGAAAAACGCGCGGTGCTCGAACGCATCGCCGTGTTCGCGCCGTCGTATCACGTCGATCGCGCGTATTCGGACAAAGTGGATGCGCTGCACCGCGCCGTCGATTCGCGGCTCGTCGTGCGCTTCGCGTATTGCGACCGCATCGGCGCGCAGACGCTGCGGCGCGTCTGGCCGCTCGGGCTGGTCTATTGGGGCGCGCAGTGGACGGTCGGCGCGTGGTGCGAAATGCGCGAGGGCTTTCGCAACTTCAACATCGAGCGCATGGAAAGCGTGGAAGTGCTCGAACCGTTTCCCGACGTGAGTGGACGCCGGCTCGCCGATTATCTGCGGCACGTGAATGCGCCGTCGCGCTGAGGCTTTCCTCTTGCACGATGAATGTGCGTGAAGCACCGCGCCAATAAAAAAGCGCGCATCGCTGCGCGCTTTTTCTTCTGCATGGTCCACCGGCCAGGCCGCCGATGAACGCAGCGCTTACTCCACTGCCTTCACCATATCCTCGATCACCTTCTTCGCGTCGCCGAACACCATCATGGTTTTATCCATGTAGAAGAGTTCGTTGTCGAGCCCCGCGTAACCGGCCGCCATCGACCGCTTGTTGACGATGATCGTGCGCGCCTTGTACGCCTCGATGATCGGCATGCCCGCGATCGGCGACTTCGGATCGTTCTTGGCGGCCGGATTCACCACGTCGTTTGCGCCGAGCACCAGCACCACATCGGTCTGGCCGAACTCGTTGTTGATGTCCTCCATCTCGAACACCATGTCGTAGGGCACTTCGGCTTCGGCGAGCAGCACGTTCATATGGCCCGGCATGCGGCCCGCGACCGGGTGAATCGCGTAACGCACGTCCACGCCTTTTTCGACGAGCTTGTCGGTGAGTTCCTTGAGCGCATGCTGCGCGCGCGCCACGGCGAGGCCGTAACCCGGCACGATCACCACGCTTTCGGCGTTGCCGAGCATGAACGCGGCGTCGTCGGCGGAACCCGACTTCACCGGACGCTGCTCCTGCGCGCCGCCCACTGCCGCCGCGCCCGCTTCCGCGCCGAAGCCGCCGAGCAGCACGTTGAAGAACGAGCGGTTCATCGCGTGGCACATGATGTACGAGAGGATCGCGCCCGACGAACCCACCAGCGAACCGGCGATGATCAGCATCGCGTTGTTCAACGAGAAGCCGATGCCCGCCGCCGCCCAGCCCGAGTACGAGTTGAGCATCGAGACCACCACGGGCATGTCCGCGCCGCCGATCGGAATGATGATGAGCACGCCCAGCGCGAACGCGATCAGCGTCATGATGATGAACGGCAGCCACGACTGCGTGACGAAGAACAGAATGCCGAAGCCGATCATGCCGAGCGCGAGCATCAGGTTGATCAGATGCTGGCCCGGATACACCACGGGCGCGCCCTGAAACAGCCGGAACTTGTACTTGCCCGAGAGCTTGCCGAAGGCGATCACCGAGCCGCTGAACGTAATCGCGCCCACGAAGGTGCCGATAAACAGTTCGATGCGGTTGCCGTACGGAAGGAAGCCCGGATACGGCGCGTCTTCCGCGACGAGTCCGAAGGCCGCCGGCTCCGACACCACCGCATACGCGATGCACACCGCCGCGAGACCGATCAGCGAGTGCATGGCCGCGACGAGTTCGGGCATCTTCGTCATTTCGACGCGCGCGGCCACGAACGCGCCCAGCCCGCCGCCGACGATCAGCGCCGCGAACAGCAGCCCGAGGCCCAGCCCGAGATTCGAGCCGAATTGCGCGGATTCCTTGACGATCAGCGCAATCGTCGTGAGGATCGCGATGGCCATGCCGACCATGCCGAACAGATTGCCGGCGCGCGCGCTGCGCGGATTCGACAGCCCCTTGAGCGCCTGAATGAAGCAGACCGACGCCACCAGATAAAGCAGCGTAACGACGTTCATGCTCATCACGCGCCCTCCTTGCCGGCCGCCGGGAGCTTCTTCGGCTCTTTCTTGCGGAACATCTCCAGCATGCGCCGCGTGACCAGAAAGCCGCCGAACACGTTCACGGCCGCGAGCAGCACGGCCAGCGTGCCGAAGAACTTGCCCGCGAAGCCCACGGTCAGGCCGGTGGCGAGCATCGCGCCCACGATCACGATCGCGGAGATCGCATTGGTCACGGCCATGAGCGGCGTGTGCAGCGCGGGCGTGACGTTCCAGACCACGTGATAGCCCACGTACACGGCCAGCACGAAGATGATCAGATTGATGACGGTATGGTTGATGAGTTCCATCTCGGTCTCCTCGTCATGCCTTGCGCGTGACGGCGCCGTCGCGAGCCAGCAGCGTGGCCGCGACGATGTCGTCCGCGAGGTCGATGTTGAGCGTGCCTTCCTTCGTGACGATCAGCTTGAGGAAGTCGAGCAGATTGCGCGCGTAGAGCGCCGAGGCGTCGGCGGCCACCATCGACGCGAGATTCGTGTAGCCGCAGATCTGCACGCCGTGCGCCGTCACCACCTGGTCCGCGACGGTCAGCGGGCAATTGCCGCCGCGCCGCCCGGCGGCCGCGTCGGCGATCGGTCCGCGGCCGGCCGCGAGGTCGATCACGACCGAACCCGGCTTCATCGCCTGCACGGTTTCCGACGGCAGCAGCGTGGGCGCGTCGCGGCCCGGAATCAGCGCGGTCGAAATGACGATATCGGCCTGACGCGCGCGCTCATGCACCAGCGCCGCCTGGCGCGCGAGCCACGACGGCGGCATCGGCCGCGCGTAGCCGCCCACGCCTTGCGCGGCGTCGCGCTCCTCGTCGGTTTCGTAGGGCACGTCGAGGAATTTCGCGCCGAGCGATTCGATCTGCTCCTTCACCGCCGGACGCACGTCCGACGCCTCGATCACCGCGCCCAGCCGCCGCGCCGTGGCGATCGCCTGCAGGCCCGCCACGCCCGCGCCGAGAATCAGCACGCGCGCGGCCTTCACGGTGCCGGCGGCGGTCATCAGCATGGGCATGAAGCGCGGATACAGGTTCGACGCCACCAGCACCGCCTTGTAGCCGGCGATATTGGCCTGCGACGACAGCACGTCGAGGCTTTGCGCGCGCGTGGTGCGCGGCGCGGCTTCGAGCGCGAACGCGGTCAGGCCCGCATCGGCGAGCCGTTGCGCATTGTCCGCATTAAAGGGATCGAGCATGCCGGCCAGCACCGCGCCGCGCTTCATGAAGGCCAGTTCGCTGACGCTCGGCGACTGGACCTTGAGCACGAGATCGGCGCCGAATGCGGCAGCCGCGTCGGCGATCTGCGCGCCGACGGCCGTATAGGTTTCGTCCGGAAAGCTCGCGCCGACACCGGCGCCTGCCTGGATGGTGACCGTATGGCCCTGCGCGACGTATTTCTTGACGGTCTCGGGCGTCGCGGCCACACGGCTTTCGTTCGCCCGGGTTTCTGCGGGCACTCCGATATGCATCGTTGTTTCCTCCTCGGCCTGCTTCTCTTTCTGATCTGGCTCGAATCGAGCGGAGTAAGGCCGACGAGGCGCGCCGGCTCTTATTGCAACGTTCTCGACATTCTCAAACGGGCAAGGCAACGGCAAACGACGCACCACTTTAACCGAAAGGGGCGCGGCCTTTGAAGCGGGATTTATCCCCTTTTTTTGCATCGCCTACAACGCGGCATGTCGTCCGACCGGACGGTTGGCGGCGCGCCTGGCGAGCCGCCCGGCAGATTGGCAAGGCATCCCAGGCATCGCCGTCCGCGCGTCGCGCCGACGATCCGGCCCCGGGCAGCGTTTGGCGCGTCCCGGTAAAATAGCGGCCCATGAACGATGAAACCTGGGCACCCCACGTTACCGTGGCCGCCGTCGTCGAGCGCGACGGGCGTTTTCTGCTCGTCGAGGAGCACACGGCGAACGGCCTGCGCCTGAACCAGCCCGCCGGCCATCTGGAGGCCGGCGAGACGCTGCACGAAGCCGTCGTACGCGAAACGCTCGAGGAAACCGCCTACGCATTCGCGCCCGAGGCGCTCGTCGGCATGTACATGACGCACTTCGGCAAGCCGGGCGAGTCCGGCACGACCTATCTGCGCTTCACGTATTGCGGCAACGTCGCGGCCGAACCGGAAGATCGCGCGCTCGATCCGGACATCGTCCGCACGTTGTGGATGAGCGTCGACGAGCTGCGCGCCGCGAGCGAGCGCCATCGCACGCCGCTCGTGATGCAATGCGTCGACGATTACCTCGCGGGCAAGCGCGCGCCGCTCGATTTCGTGCAGACGCACGCGGTCGGGCCGAAGGCGAGCGGCACGGCAGGCACCGTGGGACCCAAAGGCTAAGCGCCGCGATCCGGCGCAACAAGGCAGCAGAAGATGAGCAAACGTAGAGTGGTGGTAGGCATGTCGGGCGGCGTGGATTCGTCGGTGACCGCATGGCTGCTCAAGGAGCAGGGTTACGACGTCGTCGGTCTGTTCATGAAGAACTGGGAAGACGACGACGACGGCGAGTACTGCTCGACGCGTCAGGACTGGATCGACGTGGTGTCGGTCGCCGACCTGATCGGCATCGACGTCGAAGCGGTGAACTTCGCCGCCGAGTACAAGGACCGCGTGTTCGCGGAGTTCCTGCGCGAGTATTCCGCGGGCCGCACGCCGAACCCCGACGTGCTCTGCAACGCCGAGATCAAGTTCAAGGCCTTCCTCGACCACGCGATGACGCTGGGCGCGGAAACCATCGCGACCGGCCATTACGCGCGCGTGCGCCAGAACGAAAGCAACGGCCGCTTCGAACTGCTCAAGGCGCTCGATCACACCAAGGATCAGTCGTACTTCCTGCATCGTCTGAACCAGGCGCAGCTCTCGAAGACGATGTTCCCGCTCGGCGAGATTCCCAAGACGAAGGTGCGCGAGATCGCCGAACAGATCGGCCTGCCGAACGCGAAGAAGAAGGATTCGACCGGCATCTGCTTCATCGGCGAGCGGCCCTTCCGCGACTTCCTGAACCGCTATCTGCCGACCAAACCGGGCCCGATGATGACGCCCGACGGCAAGACGGTCGGCGAGCATATCGGCCTCGCGTTCTACACCTTCGGGCAGCGCAAGGGCATTGGCCTCGGCGGCAGCAAGGACGGCAGCGGCGATCCGTGGTTCGTGGCGGGCAAGGACATCGCGTCGAACACGCTTTATGTCGTGCAGGGCCACGATCACCCGTGGCTGCTCGCGCACGATCTGCGCGCGGGCAACGTGAGCTGGGTCGCGGGCGAGCCGCCGGCCGACGGCCACGCGTGCGGCGCGAAGACGCGCTATCGCCAGGCCGATGCGCCCTGCTCGTTCGCGAATGCGGCTGAGTTCGGCGACGGCCAGTTCTCGCTGCATTTCCCGGACGCGCAATGGGCCGTGACGCCCGGCCAGTCCGCCGTGCTCTATGACGGCGAGGTGTGCCTCGGCGGCGGCATCATCGAAGCGGTCACGACGCTCGAACCGCACGTGCCCGCCGTGCTGCCACCGGTCGCGCCGAAGAAGAAGCGCTCGCCGCGCAAGAAACCGGCACAATTTGCCGCCGGTGCGAAAACCGGCGCCGCGACGGCCGGCCAGGCCTGAGCAGACTCAAGCTCAATTTCAGGCTCAGGCTCGACACGCGCGGCGCACCCTGCGCCGCGCGCTCCCTCCTCCTCCCTCGCTTGGCGAATCGCTGCGCAAATCTTGCGCGCAGCTTTCCTCGCGCATTTGTCAATGCGGCAAATTTGCCCGCCTCCCGGCTAGTTTCACGAACTTGCGGCATCATTCGGGCACGCCGCCGCCGTTACCCGGGCGCGGCGAACGCGCGCCGCCCGACCGGCTGGCGCGACGACACAAGAGATCGAGGAGTCCCCGAATGTTTTCCCGACGTTACCTCGCCATGTGGTGCGCGGTGCTGCTGCTCGCAGCCTGCGTGATCGCAGCGGCGCTCCATCACCTGTCGTGGCTGTGTGCCGCAGTGCCCGCGCTGATCGTCGCGCTCGGCCTCTGGGACATGACCCAGCAACGCCACGCGATCCTGCGCAATTACCCGCTCTGGGGCCATCTGCGCTTCCTGTTCGAATTCGTGCGGCCCGAAATCCGCCAGTATTTCGTCGAAGACGACACCGACGAAAAGCCGTTCTCGCTCGTGCAGCGCAGCGTGGTTTATCAGCGCTCGAAGAACGTCGTCGACAGCCGCCCGTACGGCACCGAACTCGACGTGAAGGCCGTCGGCCACGAGTGGATCAGCCACTCGCTCGCGCCGACGAAACTCGACAGCAGCGACTTCCGCATACTGGTCGGCGCGACCCGCGAACAGCCGTACTCGATGTCGCTCTTCAACGTCTCGGCGATGAGCTTCGGCGCGCTTTCCGCGAACGCGATCCGCGCGCTCAACCTCGGCGCGAAAAAAGGCGGCTTCGCGCACGACACGGGCGAAGGCTCGCTCTCGAAGTATCACCGCGAACACGGCGGCGACATCATCTGGGAAATCGCCTCGGGCTACTTCGGCTGCCGCAACGACGACGGCACCTTCAGCGCCGAAAAATTCCAGCGCCTCGCGCACGAGCCGCAAGTGAAGATGATCGAGGTGAAGCTTTCGCAAGGCGCGAAGCCGGGCCACGGCGGCATGCTGCTGGCCGCGAAGGTCACGCCCGAAATCGCCGAGACGCGCGGCATTCCGATGGGGCAGGACTGCGTGTCGCCGTCGCGCCATTCGGAGTTCTCCACGCCGCGCGGCCTGCTCGAATTCGTCGAGCGCCTGCGCAAGCTCTCGGGCGGCAAGCCGACCGGCTTCAAGCTCTGCATCGGCCATCCGTGGGAATTTTTCGGCATCGCCAAGGCCATGCTCGAAACCGGCATCCTGCCCGACTTCATCGTCGTGGACGGCGCGGAAGGCGGCACGGGCGCGGCGCCGATCGAGTTCACCGATCACATCGGCACGCCGCTCCAGGAAGGGCTGCTGCTGGTGCACAACACGCTCGTCGGCATCGGCCTGCGCGACAAGATCAAGATCGGCGCGAGCGGCAAGATCATCACCGCGTTCGACGTGGCGCGCACGCTCGCAATCGGCGCGGACTGGGTCAACTCGGCGCGCGGCTTCATGTTCGCGGTCGGCTGCATCCAGGCGCAGAAGTGCCACTCGGACCGCTGCCCGACCGGCGTCGCCACGCAGGACCCGGTGCGCCAGCGCGCGCTCAACGTGCCCGACAAGGGCGAGCGCGTCTACAACTTCCATCGCAACACGCTGCACGCGCTGCAGGAACTGATCCAGGCCGCCGGTCTCGCCAGCCCCGCCGATCTGCGCGCGCATCACATCGTGCGGCGCGTGTCGTCGTATGAAGTCAAGCTGATGTCGGAGCTGCTCAAGTATCTGAAGCCCGGCGATCTGCTCGAAGGCCGCTATCGCTATCAGTTGTACGAGAAGTGGTGGCCGGTCGCGCGCAGCGATTCGTTCGCGCCGGAAGTGGAAAAGATCGTCTGACGACGGAGTCATTGACGCAGCGATCGATGCATGCGCAACGTCATCGGCGTAGCGCACGCATGGCGAAAAAAAAAGCGCGCAGAGCGAATCTGCGCGCTTTTTTGTGTCCGCGAGACCGAGCCTCGCGGGCGGCGGACCTCAGCCTTGCGGCACGGTGTCCGCGAACGACGCGCGCTGCATCAGCTTCTCGAAGTGCTTCGCGAGATTCGGATACGGCTCGCGCCAGTCGAGTTCCGGCTGGCGGAAGTCGAGATAGCCGAGCGCGCAGCCCACGGCGATATCCGCGAGCGTGTAGCGGTTGCCCGCGCACCACGCGTTGGCGTCGAGACCCTTGGCCATCGCCTTCAGACCTTCCTGAATCTTGCGCTGCTGACGCTCGATCCACGCTTCGCTGCGCTGCTCGGGCGTGCGCTGCGTGTATTCCGAGCGGATCAGGACGGCGGCGTCGAGCATGCCGTCGGCGAGCGCTTCCCAGCACCGCACTTCGACGCGCTCACGCCCGTTCTGCGGAATCAGCTTGCCGACCGGCGAGCGCATGTCCACGTATTCGCAGATCACGCGCGAATCGAACACCGCCTCGCCGTCCTCCATCACGAGACACGGCACCTTGCCCAGCGGGTTGAAATCGTGGATGGCGGTTTCCTCGCCCCACACGTTCTCAAGCACCAGCTTGTAGTCGATTTTCTTTTCAGCGAGCATGATCCGCGCCTTGCGGACATACGGGCTGCCGAGCGAACCGATAAGTTTCATCGCACCTGCCTTTTCTGTAATCCGGCCGAAGTATACGTTGGATTCGCCAAATTCTGACGGGTTGACTTCGGTCACGCAGGATTTTGCCGACAGATGCGTCAGGAAGACGACAGCCTGGACGCCCCGCGCCGCAGCATCGGGACACCTGTCGGACCCGACAATCAGACGCTACGATCGCACGCTACAATCGCATGATGGACACGACCCTCACGGAAAGCGCCTCGGCCGCTTCGCGCGCCGCTGCCGATGCGCCGCGCGGCCCCGACGGCGGCGCAGAGCTTTACCGCGCGCGCCGCGAACGCGTACTCGCCGCGCTGCGCGCCCAGGGCGGCGGCGTGGCGCTGGTGCCGACCGCGCCCGAAGTGCTGCGCAACCGCGACGCCGATTATCCCTACCGGCACGACAGCTATTTCTACTACCTGACCGGCTTCACGGAGCCGGAGGCGCTGCTCGTGCTCGACGCGAACGCGGGCGAGAACCAGCCGTCGTCGATCCTCTTTTGCCGCGCGAAGAACGTCGAGCGCGAAACGTGGGAAGGCTTCCGCTTCGGGCCCGACGGCGCGCGCGAGGCGTTCGGCTTCGACGCCGCGCTGCCTTTCGACGACCTCGACACGCAGATCCCGCGTCTGATCGCGAACCGCCCCGCGCTGCATTACGCGCTCGCGGCGTCGGAGCGCTTCGACGCCCAGGTAAAGCGCTGGATCGACGCCGTGCGGGCGCAGGCGCGCGGCGGCACGACCGCGCCCGCCGCCGCGTACGACCTGATTCCGCTGCTCGACGACATGCGTCTGATCAAGGACGCCCACGAACTCGACACCATGCGCCGCGCCGGGGACATTTCCGCGCTCGCGCATGTGCGCGCGATGCAGACCTGCCGCCCCGGCATGCACGAGTACGAGATCGAAGCCGAACTGCTCTACACGTTCCGCAAGCACGGCGCGCAGTCGCCCGCCTACGGCTCGATCGTCGCCGCGGGCGCGAACGCCTGCGTGCTGCACTATCCGGCGGGCAACGCCGTGGCGCGCGACGGCGACCTGATCCTGATCGACGCCGCGTGCGAGCTGAACGGCTATGCCGCCGACATCACGCGCACGTTTCCCGCGAGCGGACGCTTCACGAGCGCGCAGCGCGAGCTGTACGACATCGTGCTGGCCGCGCAGCAGGCCGCCATCGACGCCACGCGCGCGGGCGTGAACTTCGAGGCGCCGCACGACGCCGCCGTGCGCGTGCTCGCGCAAGGGCTGCTGGACACCGGCATCATCGACAAAACCCGCTTCGCCTCGGTCGACGACGTGATCGCCGAACGCGCCTACGCGCGCTTCTACATGCATCGCACGGGACACTGGCTCGGCATGGATGTGCACGACGTCGGCGATTATCGCGAGCGCGGCACGCCGGGCGCGCAAGCCGACGCCCCGCCGCCGTGGCGCACGCTGCGCGCCGGCATGACGCTGACGATCGAGCCGGGCCTTTACGTGCGCGCGGCCGAAGACGTGCCCGAGCGCTATTGGGACATCGGCATCCGTATCGAGGACGACGCGATCGTCACCGAAACCGGCTGCGAGCTGATCACGCGCGGCGTGCCCGTCCATGCCGACGAAATCGAAGCCCTGATGCAGGACGCGCGCCGCGGCGCGTGAGCACGACGAGAACCGACAGAACCACTATGAACGCAGCGACCGACCCTTCGACGCACGCCGACCGCGCGCCCTACGACTACGACGTGCTGATCGTCGGCGCGGGGCCGGTGGGGCTCGCGCTCGCGGGCTGGCTGGCCGGACGCAGCGCGACGGCGCAACTGTCGGTCGCGCTGATCGACGCACGCGAACCCGAAGACTGCGCGGGCGACCCGCGCGCGATCGCCGTCTCGCAAGGCAGCCGCACGCTGCTGCAAGCGCTCGCGTGGCCGCAGGACGCGACGCCCATCGAGCGCATCCACGTCTCGCAGCGCGGTCACTTCGGCCGCACGCTGATCGACCGTCACGATTACGCGTTGCCCGCGCTCGGTTACGTCGCGCGCTACGGTGCGATCGTGCAGTCGCTCGCGCACGCGCTCAAGGCGGCGCTGCCCGGCACGCGCGTGCACTGGCTGCATCACACGCAGGCGCACGAACCCACCGTCGATCACGACGGCGTGACGCTGCCCGTGGAAAGCGCGGGCGTCGTGCGTACGCTGCGTGCGCGCATTCTCGTGAACGCGGAAGGCGGGCTGTATCGCGCGCAATCGGAACGGAAAAAGAAGCAGGAAGCTTCTGATGAATCGCGCGCTGAAGCCGATGTTGATATCGATGAAGCCGACTCCGCGCCCGAATCGCCGACGCAAAAGCGTACGCGCGATTACGGCCAGACAGCGCTCGTCGGCGTGGTGACGGTCTCGGCGCCGCAGCTGCACGTGGCGTGGGAACGCTTCACCGAGGAAGGCCCGATCGCGCTGCTGCCGATGGGCGGCGTGCGCGGCGCCGATTACGCGCTCGTCTGGTGCAGCGCGCCGGACGAAGCCGAACGCCGCGCGGCCCTTTCCGACACCGATTTCCTCGCCGAACTCGGCGCGGCGTTCGGCGCACGCATGGGCCGCTTCACGCAGATCCACGGACGCGCATCGTTTCCGCTCGGCCTCACGGCGCTCGACACGCTGGTGTCGGGCCAAAGCCGCATCGCGGCGGTCGGCAACGCGGCGCAAACCCTGCATCCGGTCGCGGGACAAGGTCTCAATCTCGGTCTGCGCGACGCCCACGCGCTCGCCGACGCGCTCGCGCAACACGGCGCCACGCCGCTCGCGCTCGCCGATTTCGCGGGCCGCCGCGCCCTCGACCGCCGCCTGACGATCGGCGCCACCGACACGCTCGCGCGTCTGTTCACCATCGATTTCCCGCCGCTCGCGACGCTGCGCGGCCTCGCATTGACTGCGCTCGAATTCGTGCCGCCCGTAAAGGCGGCGCTCGCGCGGCAGATGATGTTCGGGCAGCGCAGTTGAGGCGGCACAGCGTCCGCGGTTGAAATTGCGCTCAGGGTCGAATCGTATTTAAAAGCAGCGCGCCGGGGCGTCCCCGCCCGGCCCGCGCAGCCTCGATTCCATCAACGCCCCCGCCACACCAGGGTCCGCGACCCGAGCCCCCGCATCTTGTTAACGCTAAAATAGACGTTTCCCCTTTTGAGCCGCCGCGCCGCCTGCTTCGACCTCTGTCGGAGCCAACCGGGCGCGCCGCTGCATTTTTCGCGCGTCATGTCCACATCCGGGTCCCCCCTCGGCCTTACCATCGGCCGTCACAGCCTGCGTAACAACCTGTTCGTCGCCCCGATGGCGGGCGTCACCGACCGGCCGTTCCGCCAGTTGTGCAAGCGTCTCGGCGCGGGTTACGCCGTGTCGGAAATGGTCGCGTCGAACGCGCAGCTCTGGAAGAGCGAAAAGACCATGCGCCGCGCCAATCACGCGGGCGAAGTGGAACCCATTTCCGTGCAGATCGCGGGCGCCGACCCGCAGATGATGGCCGAAGCGGCGCGGTATAACGTCGCAAACGGCGCGCAGATCATCGACATCAACATGGGCTGCCCGGCAAAAAAGGTCTGTAACGTGGCCGCCGGTTCCGCGCTGCTGCAAAACGAGCCGCTCGTCGCACGCATCGTCAAGGCCGTGGTGGACGCCGTGGGCGTGGGGCCGGACGCCGTGCCCGTCACGCTCAAGATCCGCACCGGCTGGGACCGCGACAACCGCAACGCGCTGACCATCGCGCGCATCGCCGAGGAAAGCGGCATCGCCATGCTCACCGTGCACGGCCGCACGCGCGCCGACCTCTATCACGGCGACGCGGAGTACGAAACGATTGCCGCCGTGAAGGCCGCCGCGCGCATTCCGGTCGTCGCCAACGGCGACATCCGCACGCCGCAGAAGGCGCAGCACGTGCTCGCCGTCACCGGCGCCGACGCGATCATGATCGGCCGAGCTGCGCAGGGGCGTCCGTGGCTGTTCCGCGAAATCGAGCATTTCCTCGTCACCGGCGAGCTGCTGCCGTCGCCGCGCGTGGACGAAATCCAGACCATCATGAATGAGCATCTGGAGGACCACTACGCGTTTTATGGCGAGTTTACGGGCGTGCGTACTGCGCGCAAGCATATCGGCTGGTACACTCGCGGCCTTTGCGGCGCCAATACCTTCCGGCACCGCATGAATACGCTGGACACCACGCGCGAACAGCTCGCCGCCGTCAACCAGTTCTTCGACGAGCAGAAGGCCGTATCCGACCGTCTCGTCTATGTCGACGAAGAAAGCGGCGCGGAAGGCGAGCAAAACGGCGGGCGCGAACCAACCGATCGACTGGCAGCATGAGCAAGCACAACATCGAACAATCCGTCCGCGAGAGTCTGGGCATGTATTTCCAGGACCTCGACGGCTCCAATCCGCACGACGTCTATGAAATGGTGATGGCGTGCGTCGAAAAACCGATGCTCGAGGTGGTGCTCGAGCAGGCCGGCGGCAACCAGTCGCTGGCCGCCGAGTATCTCGGCATCAACCGCAATACGCTGCGCAAGAAGCTCCAGCAGCACGGCCTGCTGTAACGGCCGTCGCCCGCCTGCCGCTTCCGGCGCTCACTCCTCGATCTCCCGGCAACTCTCCCCCATCATGATCAAGCAAGCGCTCATCTCCGTTTCCGACAAGTCAGGCATCGTCGACTTCGCGAAATCGCTGTCGGACCTCGGCGTCAAGATCCTTTCGACCGGCGGCACCGCGAAACTGCTCGCGGACGCGGGCCTGCCCGTGACCGAAGTCGCCGACTACACCGGCTTTCCGGAAATGCTCGATGGGCGCGTGAAGACGCTGCATCCGAAGGTTCACGGCGGCATCCTCGCGCGCCGCGACCTGCCGGAACACATGGCCGCGCTCGAAAAGCACGACATCCCGACGATCGACCTGCTGGTCGTGAACCTCTACCCGTTCGTCCAGACGATCTCGAAGGAAGAGTGCTCGCTGGAAGACGCGATCGAGAACATCGACATCGGCGGCCCGACCATGCTGCGCTCGGCGGCGAAGAATCATCGCGACGTCACGGTGGTGGTCGACCCGACCGACTACGCGACGGTGCTCGAAGAGATGCGCGCGAACGGCAACAACGTCGGCTACGCCACGAACTTCCGCCTCGCGACCAAGGTGTTCGCGCACACGGCGCAGTACGACGGCGCGATCACGAACTATCTGACGAGCCTGACCGACGCGCTGGAGCACAAGTCGCGCAACGCCTACCCGGCTACGTTGAACCTCGCGTTCGACAAGGTGCAGGACCTGCGCTACGGCGAGAACCCGCACCAGAGCGCCGCGTTCTACCGCGATCTGGCCTCGCCCGCCGGCGCGCTCGCGAACTACAAGCAGCTCCAGGGCAAGGAACTGTCGTACAACAACATCGCCGACTCCGACGCGGCGTGGGAATGCGTCAAGACCTTCGACGTGCCCGCCTGCGTGATCGTCAAGCATGCGAATCCGTGCGGCGTGGCGGTGGGCACGGACGCGCTCGAATCGTATTCGAAGGCGTTCCAGACCGATCCGACCTCGGCGTTCGGCGGCATCATCGCCTTCAACCGCGAAGTGGACGAAGCCGCGGCGCAAGCCGTGTCGAAGCAGTTCGTCGAAGTGCTGATCGCGCCGTCGTTCTCGGACGCGGCCAAGGCCGTGTTCGCGGCGAAGCAGAACGTGCGTCTGCTCGAAATCGCGCTGGGCGAAGGCCATAACGCGTTCGATCTGAAGCGCGTGGGCGGCGGCCTGCTGGTGCAGTCGCTCGATTCGAAGAACGTGCAGCCGCACGAACTGCGCGTCGTGACGAAGCGTCACCCGACGCCGAAGGAAATGGACGATCTGCTGTTCGCCTGGCGCGTCGCGAAGTTCGTGAAGTCGAACGCCATCGTGTTCTGCGCGAACGGCATGACGATGGGCGTGGGCGCGGGCCAGATGAGCCGCGTGGACTCGGCGCGCATCGCCAGCATCAAGGCGGAAAACGCGGGCCTGAAGCTCGCGGGTTCGGCTGTGGCGTCGGACGCGTTCTTCCCGTTCCGTGACGGCCTCGACGTGGTGGTCAACGCGGGTGCGACCTGCGTGATCCAACCGGGCGGCTCGATGCGCGACGACGAAGTGATCGCCGCCGCCGACGAGCACAACATCGCCATGGTCATGACGGGCATTCGCCACTTCCGTCATTGATTCATCGCTGATCCGCAGCTGATCGGCACGCTTTAACAGGCGAAAGCCCGCTGGACCACGCGTCCAGCGGGCTTTTTCTTTGCGGCGCGTCGCACGTGCATGAGGCCACGCCGTGCCGCGCATGGCTCGCGGCATCGCCGGCATTCGTTGTACCATCCGAAACACACTCGTTTTTCCCGCATTTCATGAGAATTCTCGGCATCGACCCCGGCTTGCGCGTCACGGGCTTCGGCGTGATCGAACGTCACGGCCACACGCTTTCCTACGTCGCGAGCGGCGTCATCCGCACCGCCGATGCCGATCTGCCGACGCGCCTGGGCACGATCTTCGAAGGCGTTTCGACGCTGATCCGCCAGCACGCGCCCGACCAGGCCGCGATCGAAAAAGTCTTCGTCAACGTCAATCCGCAGTCGACGCTGCTGCTCGGCCAGGCGCGCGGCGCGGCCATCTGCGGGCTGGTTTCCGGCGGCGTGCCGGTGGCCGAATACACCGCGCTGCAGCTCAAGCAGGCCGTGGTCGGCTACGGTCGCGCGACCAAGGAGCAGATGCAGCAGATGGTCGTGCGCCTGCTGAACCTCGCCGGCACGCCGGGCACCGACGCCGCCGACGCGCTCGGCATGGCGATCTGCCACGCTCACGGCGGCGACACGCTCGCGACGCTCGGCGGCATTGCGCCCGCGCTCGCGAAAAAAGGCGTGCGCGTGCGGCGCGGGCGATTGATTGGTTGATTGGCTGACCGGCTGATCGCGCCGCAAAATCCTGGCCGGACGGCTAACGTTGACCGCGCGCGCGCCGCGCTCCGCTACACTCTGCGCTTTCCCTCATCACTGAATCCGCCATGATCGGTCGCATTGCCGGCGTACTGCTGGAAAAGAACCCGCCGCACCTGCTCATCGACTGCAACGGCGTCGGCTACGAAGTCGACGTGCCGATGAGCACGTTCTACAACCTGCCCAGCAATGGCGAAAAAGTCGTGCTGCTCACGCAGATGATCGTGCGCGAAGACGCGCATCTGCTCTACGGCTTCGGCACGATCGAAGAACGCGCCACGTTTCGCGAATTGCTCAAGATCAGCGGCATCGGTGCGCGCATGGCGCTCGCGGTGCTCTCGGGCATGAGCGTCAACGACCTCGCGCAGGCGGTCTCCATGCAGGATTCCGCGCGCCTCACGCGCGTGCCCGGCATCGGCAAGAAAACGGCCGAACGTCTGCTGCTCGAACTCAAGGGCAAGCTCGGCGCCGACCTGGGCGCGATGGCCGCTGCGGCGTCGCCGTCCGATCACGCCAGCGACATCCTCAACGCGCTGCTCGCGCTCGGCTATTCCGAAAAGGAAGGCGTCGCGGCCATCAAGAACGTGCCGGCCGGCACGGGCGTGTCCGAAGGCATCAAGCTCGCGCTCAAGGCGCTGTCGAAGGGTTGAGCGTCCGCCACGCTCGCGTGCGGCGCAGGACGTCGCACGCTGCGTGAAGTGCTGCATTGAGGCCCAACGTCGGCTGTTAGTTGCGAAGCGGAACAACGCGCCGCGCGGCCTGAAAGCGCCCTGCCCGCGCCCAGGTCGCGCGGTACAATCGCTGCATGATCGAAACCGACAAACTCGCCGCCAACCGCGTCAGCGCCGCGCCCGAGCGCGTGATTTCCGCCTCGCCCGCCTCGTCCGGCGAAGAGGCGTTCGAGCGCGCGCTGCGCCCGCGTCAGCTCGAGGAATACGTCGGCCAGGAAAAGGTGCGCGGCCAGCTCGAAATCTTCATCGAAGCCGCCAAGCGCCGCTCCGAGCCGCTCGACCACGTGCTGCTGTTCGGGCCGCCCGGTCTGGGCAAGACCACGCTCGCGCACATCATCGCGCGCGAAATGGGGGTCAATCTGCGGCAGACGTCGGGACCGGTGCTCGAACGCGCGGGCGACCTCGCCGCGCTGCTCACCAATCTCGAAGCGCACGACGTGCTGTTCATCGACGAAATTCACCGGCTCTCGCCGGTCGTCGAGGAAATCCTGTATCCGGCGCTCGAGGACTATCAGATCGACATCATGATCGGCGAAGGTCCGGCCGCGCGCAGCGTGAAACTCGATCTCCAGCCGTTCACGCTCGTCGGCGCGACCACGCGCGCGGGCATGCTCACGAACCCGCTGCGCGACCGCTTCGGCATCGTCTCGCGGCTCGAGTTCTACAACGCGGGCGAACTCTCGCGGATCGTGCAGCGCTCGGCCGCGCTGCTCGGCGCGCAGATTCATCCCGACGGCGCGCTCGAAATCGCGCGCCGCTCGCGCGGCACGCCGCGTATCGCCAACCGCCTGCTGCGCCGCGTGCGCGACTATGCCGAAGTGAAGGCCGACGGCTCGATCACCGCGCAGGTCGCCGACGCCGCACTGCGCATGCTCGACGTCGATCCCGTCGGCTTCGACCTGATGGACCGCAAGCTGCTCGAAGCGATTCTCTACAAGTTCGACGGCGGCCCGGTGGGCGTGGACAACCTCGCCGCCGCGATCGGCGAGGAGCGCGACACGATCGAGGACGTGCTTGAGCCGTATCTGATCCAGCAGGGCTTTTTGCAGCGCACGCCGCGCGGACGCGTGGCCACGCAGCTCACCTATCGCCACTTCGGCCTGACGGTGCCCGACGACGCCCGCGACGCGCGCGGCACCGACTGGGAGCCGGACGCGTCGTAAGGCGCGCCGTCCCGCGAGCGAGTCCACGATGTCCGAGCACGCCGGCCGCCGCCACGACGCTCCCGAGCCGAGCGGCTTCGTCGGCCAGCTCTCGCATCGCCTGCGCATGGCGCTCGCCGAGAGCGTCACGCATCTCACCACGGGCAGCGGTCCGAAGCTCGATTATTCGAATCCGCCGGGCGATCCCGGCCTGTTCGGCCCCGACGCCATCTGCTGGAAAGTGCACGCCGACTTCGCGGGCATGATGGCGGGCGGCATTAGCGCGCTGCTGTTGCAGGCGCTTCATCCTCTCGCGCTCGCGGGCGTCTGGGACCACTCCACCTTTCGCACCGATATCCTCGGCCGCCTGCGCCGCACCGCGACCTTCATCGCGGGCACGACCTACGGCAACCGCGCCGACGCGCTCGCGCTGATCGCACGCGTCAAAACCATCCATGAAAGCGTGACCGGTTTCGCGCCCGACGGACGCCCGTATCGCGCCAGCGACCCCGCGCTGCTCACGTGGGTGCATGTGGCCGAGGTGTCGAGTTTTCTCGCGGCGTATCTGCGTTATGTGAATCCCGCGCTGCCGGGCGCGCAGCAGGATCGGTACTACGCCGAAGTCGCGCGCATCGCGCAGTTGCTGGGCGCGACCGAGGTGCCCACGTCGCGCGCGGAAATCGCCGCCTACCTCGAATCGATGCAAGCCGAACTCGTCGCCAGCGAGCGCACGAGCGAAGTCGTGCGCGTGCTGATGGACGCACCCGCGCCGCGCCCCGCGATGCGGCCCGCGGGCGCGCTGATGCGTCAGGCGGGCATCGACCTGCTGCCGCCGTTCGCGCTGCGGCTGCTGGGCTTCGAGCGCTTCGCCTTTGCGCGCCGCGCCGTCGTGCAGCCCGGCATGCGCGCCGTGGCGCCGGTGCTGCGCTGGGCGCTCGTCAACGGCGTCTCGAAACGCGCGCGCCGACGCGCGGCCGCCCCGCCGGCATCGTCCACGTAAAAGAAAACGGCCAGCCCGCTCGCGCAGACTGGCCGCCTTGCATCGCTTTCGCACCGGCGCCGCATCGCGCTTGCCGCGTAACCCGGCGTGAATCAGCGCAACACAACGTGACGCGGCGCGCGCACTTACATCTTCACCACGTCGAGCAGCGTCTTCTTGCCCGCCTTGTAGTTGTAGAGCGAGATCACGCCGTGCTTCAAATCGCCCTTCGAATCGAACGCGGTCTCGCCAATCACGCCCTTGTAGTTTGTGCTCGGGATTTCCGCGAGGATCTTCGCGTGGTCGGTCGAGTTCGCGCGCTTCATCGCATCGACGACGATATACACCGCGTCATAGGTGAACGGCGCATCGTATTCGACCGGATGGCCGAAGCGCTTCTGATACTTCGCCGAGAACGCCGCACCGCCGTCCATGCGCTCGAGCGCCATGCCGGCCTGCGAGCAGACGATGTTGTCCGCCGCCGCGCCCGCGAGCTGCGCGAGGCTTTCCGTGCAGACGCCGTCGCCCGCCAGCACCTTCGCGCGCAGGCCGAGCTGGCGCGCCTGCTTGGCGAACGGACCGCCGGTGGAATCCATGCCGCCGTACATGATCGCGTCCGGATTCTCGCCCTTGATCTTGGTGAGAATCGCGCGGAAATCGACGGCCTTGTCGTTGGTCGCGTCGTGCGAAACGACCTTCATGCCGAGCGATTTCGCGGTCTTTTCGAACTCGTTCGCGAGGCCCTGGCCGTAGGCGGTCGAGTCGTCGACCACGGCGACGCTCTTCACGTTCAGGCTCTTGAGCGCGTAGTCGGCGAGCGCCGGACCTTGCTGCGCGTCGGTGGCGACCACGCGGTACGTGGTCTTGAAGCCCTGCTGCGTATAGGACGGATTCGTCGACGACGGCGAGATCTGCACGATGCCGGCGTCGCTATAGATCTTCGAGGCGGGAATCGATGCGCCCGAATTCAGATGGCCGATCACGGCGACGACCTTGTCGTCGACGAGCTTCTGCGCGACCTGGGTGGCCTGGCGCGGGTCGGCACCGTCGTCCTGACCGTCGAGCGCGAGCGTGATCTTCTGGCCGCCGATCGTCAGACCCTTGGCGTTGATCTCTTCGATCGCGAGACGCGCGCCGTTTTCGTTGTCTTTGCCGAGGTGGGCCGAGCCGCCCGTGAGCGGGCCGACGTGACCGATCTTGACCACCTGATCCGCGGATGCATTCGCGCACATCGCGCCGAATGCGAGCACGGCGGCGCTGACCGGCAACAGCGTGTGAAGCTTGAACGTCATTGAAAATCTCCTGCGATTTGTTCTGGAAACTGCCTTTCGTATGCAACCCTGGCTTCGTCGGCACCGCCTGCCCGTGGTGCGCGCGCACGCCTCTTCAAAGCGCGGCCGGCGCCCGCGGCCATCGCCCGGAACACGGGAAATCGCGGCGAGGCCCCACCGATGCGGCAAAGCACAAAGGTCGGATGAATGGTATCAGGCGCCTCCGCATCGCGGTTGGCCTTTGGAAAGGCGTCGTAAGAGGCGGGTAAGCCGCTTGACAGCGATGCGGAGGGGGATGCCCGGGCCGGATGGCCCGAGACGTGGGGATGCGCTCAGTTGGCGCTCAGATGACGCTTATCCAGCGCTCAAGTGACGCACAAACGCGCTCAGGTCGCGCGCTTGAGGCCGTCGTCGTCGCTGGCCGTGGGCAGATGCGAGACATCGCCCCAGTTGACGACGCTCGCCTGCGTCACACTGCCGTCGCGCGTGAAATCGACGACATTGACGCTCGTGTTCAGCAACGGCCACGCGCGCGGCGCGGCCAGCTCGACGCCGTTGGCGAAACGGTAGATGCAATCGAGCACGCCGCCATGCGCGACGACCGCGATGCGGCCTCCCGAATGCTTTGCGAGGATCGGTTCCAGCGCGTGCAGAACGCGGTGATAAAACGTGCGCTGCGACTCGCCCTCGGGCGGCTCGAAACCGGGATCGCGCGTTTGCCAGTGCGCGTATTCATCGGGAAAACGCTCGGCGATCTCGTTGCTGTCGTGGCCCTGGAACGCGCCGTAGTTGCGCTCGCGCACGCCTTCGGTCAGTTGCAGCGGCAAGCCGAGCGCGTCGGCAATCGGCTGCGCCGTTTGTTGCGCGCGCATCAGGTCGCTGGACCATACCGCATCGAGTCGCGTCCCCGCATGCGCGGCCTGCGCGATCTTCGCGGCGAGCCGCTGCGCCTGCTCGACGCCGCTCTCGGCGAGCGGAATGTCGATATGGCCCTGGATGCGCTTGATGCGGTTCCAGGCGGTTTCACCGTGACGGATGAAAAGAATCTGCGTGGTCATGAGTCGGCGATGAAAGAGCGGAACGGTAACCGCGGTTAGTTGCGTGCGCCAGCGGATGCGTCGTTGCGCACCTGAAGCCAGAACGTCACGGGACCGTCGTTGACGAGCGACACCTGCATGTCGGCGCCGAATTCGCCGGTTTCCACGACGGGATGCTTCGCGCGCGCCGCAGCGACGAAATAGTCGAACAGACGGCGGCCCTCGTCGGGCGGCGCGGCCGGCGTGAAGCTCGGGCGCAGGCCGCTGTTCGTGTCGGCGGCGAGTGTGAACTGCGACACCAGCAGCAGTCCGCCCGCCGCCCCGTTGCCGTCGATGTTCTGCACCGGCAGATTCATCTTGCCCGCCGCGTCGCTGAACACGCGGTAGCCCAGCAGCTTCGCGAGCAGTTTGTCGGCGTTCGCCTCGGTGTCGCCGCGCTCCGCGCAGACGAGCGCGAGCAGCCCCTGGCCGATCGCACCGGTCACGCGTCCTTCGACGTCCACCTGCGCGCGGCGCACGCGTTGAATCAGCGCGATCATCGAGCGCGCGCCTTCGACGCGCGCGCGCCGTTCAAGCCTGAACGCGCCATCACGCGGTCAGCGTCACGCGCGCGAAGCGGCGCTTGCCGACCTGCACGACGAACTCGCCCGCTTCGACCTTCAGGCCCTTGTCGGACACGGTGGCGCCGTCGATCTTCACGCCGCCCTGCTCGATGTTGCGCAGCGCTTCGCTGGTCGACGGCACGAGGCCCGCCTGCTTGAGCAACTGGCCGATCGCCAGCGGCGCGCCCGCGAGCGTGACCGACGGAATATCGTCCGGCACGCCGCCCTTCGCGCGGTGGTTGAAGTCTTCGAGCGCGCGCTCGGCGTCGCCTTGCGAGTGGAAGCGCGCGACGATTTCCTGCGCGAGCAGCACCTTGAAATCGCGCGGATTGCGGCCCGCTTCGATTTCACGCTTGTAGCCTTCGATCTCGTCCATCGGACGGAACGAGAGCAGCGTGAAGTAACGCCACATCAGCGTGTCGGAAATCGACATCAGCTTGCCGAACATGTCGTTCGGCTTTTCGCTGATACCGACGTAGTTGTGCTTCGACTTCGACATCTTTTCGACGCCGTCGAGACCTTCGAGCAGCGGCATGGTCAAGATGCACTGCTGTTCCTGGCCGTACTGCTTTTGCAGTTCGCGGCCGACCAGCAGGTTGAACTTCTGGTCCGTGCCGCCGAGTTCGAGGTCGGCGTTGAGCGCGACCGAGTCGTAACCCTGCATCAGCGGGTAAAGGAACTCGTGGATCGAGATAGGCACGCCGCTCTGGAAGCGCTTGGTGAAGTCCTCGCGCTCCAGAATGCGCGCGACCGTGTAGCGCGACGCGAGCTTGATCATGCCGTCGGCGCCGAGCGGCATCGACCATTCGCTGTTGTAGCGGATTTCGGTCTTTTCGCGGTCGAGCACGAGCGCGGCCTGCTCGAAATACGTCTTGGCGTTCGACTCGATCTGCTCGCGCGTGAGCGGCGGACGCGTGGCGTTGCGGCCCGACGGGTCGCCGATCAGCGAGGTGAAGTCGCCGATCAGGAAGATCACGGTATGGCCGAGATCCTGCAACTGGCGCATCTTGTTGAGCACGACCGTGTGGCCGATGTGGATGTCGGGCGCGGTCGGATCGAGGCCGAGCTTGATGCGCAGCGGCTTGCCGGTGGCCGCGCTTTTCGCGAGCTTCTGCTCGAATTCTTCTTCGATCAGCAGTTCGTCGACACCGCGCTTCGTGACGGCGAGCGCGTGACGAACTTCGTCGGTGACCGGAAAGGCGGGTTTGGCGCCGCTGTGGGCGCCATTGGAAGATGCGGAATCGGTGCTCATGCTTCGATCGATTGGAGTGCGTTAGGTCTGGGACTAACCCGGGATTTTACGTGATTCGACTGACAGGGCCGAGGATTGCGGCGGCATGCGCCGTTTTTCACGGCGAATCGCGCTCGCGGACGCGTCCGGGAACCAGCACACAGGGTCGCACAATCCGCCGATCCGCTCCATTCGTCCGAACGGCTTACGCCGAACGGCTTACGCCGAACGGCTATTGCCCCGATAATCATCGTCAGATTCCCTTCTTAGCCTTTCCGAGAGGAGCAGAACGTGGCGCCACGCGAAGCACGAAAAGACAGCGCACATCCCGCCGACGGCGTGTATTTCGGCCTGATGTCGGGCACCAGCATGGACGGCGTGGACGGCATCGCCGTGCGCTTCGAGCAGGGCCAGCGGCCGGTCGTGCTGGCCGAGGCATTCGTCGGTTTCGCGCAGGGGCTGCGCGAGGCGCTCTTTTCGCTGCAGCAGCCGGGCGAAAACGAGATCGAGCGCGCCGCGCTTGCGGGCAACGCGCTCGCGGCCCGTTACGCGGTCTGCTGCCACGAACTGCTGCGCGCGGGCAACGTGAACGCCGGCGAGGTGCGTGCGATCGGCGCGCACGGCCAGACCATCCGGCATCGGCCCGAAAAAGGCTTCACGGTGCAGATCCAGAATCCGGCGCTGCTCGCCGAACTCGCGCATATCGACGTGATCGCGGACTTCCGCAGCCGCGACGTCGCCTCGGGCGGCCAGGGCGCGCCGCTCGTGCCCGCATTCCACGCGACGCTGTTCGGCTCGCAGGAAGAAACGCGCGTCGTCTGCAATCTGGGCGGCATCAGCAACATCACGATTCTGGACGCCACGGGCTCGGTGCGCGGCTTCGACTGCGGCCCGGCCAATGCGCTGCTCGACCTCTGGTCGGAGCGCCATCTGGGCAAGCCTTACGACGAGAACGGCCAGTTCGCCGCCAGCGGCACCTTGCAGCAGCCATTGCTGAACGCCCTGCTCGACGAGGCGTTTTTTGAGCAGCAGCCGCCCAAGAGCACCGGACGCGATCTGTTCAATGCGCAGTGGCTCGACGCCAAGCTGAAGGATTTCGGCACGCTCGCGCCCGCCGACGTGCAGGCGACGCTCGTCGCGCTGACGGCCGTGAGCGTCGCGCGCGAGATCGAGCGTCATGCGGGCGATTGCCGCGCCGTGTACGTGTGCGGCGGCGGGGCGCGCAATCCGGTGCTGATGGACGCGCTGCAGAAGGCGCTGGAGACGGGCGGCGTGGCCGGCGTGCCGGTCATGACGACCGAAGCGCTCGGCGTGCCGCCGCAGCAGGTGGAGCCGCTCGCGTTCGCGTGGCTGGCGATGCGCTGCGCGGCGCGCGAGCCGGGCAATCTGCCGGCGGTCACGGGCGCGGCGGGCGAGCGCGTGCTGGGGGCGATTTATCCACGCTGAAGACCGCGGCGCGAGATCGGCGATGTAAACGAGAAAACGGGGCATGACGCCCCGTTTTTTTACGACTGCTGCGCTTCGTTCAGACCGAGAACGACGAGCCGCAACCACAGGTGGTCGAGGCGTTCGGGTTCTTGATGACGAATTGCGCGCCGTTCAGATCGTCCTTGTAGTCGATCTCGGCGCCGACGAGGTACTGATAGCTCATCGAGTCGATCAGCAACTGGACGCCGTTCTTGTTCATCACGGTGTCGTCTTCGTTGACGGTCTCGTCGAACGTGAATCCGTACTGGAAGCCCGAGCAGCCGCCGCCTTGCACGAACACGCGCAGCTTCAGCTCCGGGTTGCCTTCCTCGTCGATCAGTTGCTTGACCTTGTCAGCCGCTGCGTCGGTAAAAACGAAGGGACCGGGCATTTCAGTCACGGGGGTCTCGGTGACAGCGTTCATTCGAACTCTCCAAAAAAGCTTCTAGCCGCTATTGTAGGGCTGTTCCTGAGTTCGTGCTTAAGCCCAGGAAATCAAGGGTTTCTCGCCACATTCTTGACTCATATCTCGAATAGGGGCGTGCCCCGTAAACGAAAAAACCGCCCGGCGCATTCCTGCGCGAGGCGGTTTTTGCAGTAACGTGCGCCTCCGCGAGGAGCGCACGCCAAAGCGCGATTAACGCTTCGAGAACTGCTTGCGGCGACGTGCCTTGTGGAAACCGACCTTCTTACGTTCCACTTCACGTGCGTCACGCGTCACGAAGCCAGCTTGCGACAGTGCCGGCTTGAGCGTTGCGTCGTAGTCCATCAGCGCGCGCGTGATGCCGTGGCGAACTGCGCCGGCCTGGCCGGTTTCGCCGCCGCCGTTCACGTTCACCTTGATGTCGAACGTCGCGCCGTGGTTCGTGAGTTCCAGCGGTTGACGCACGATCATCAGCGACGTTTCGCGCGAGAAGTAGTCGGCGATGGGCTTACCGTTGACGATGATGTCGCCCTTGCCCGACTTGATGAAGACACGAGCGACTGCGCTCTTGCGGCGGCCCGTACCGTAATTCCAGTTACCGATCATGTGGGCTCCCCTTAGATCTCGAGCGCCTTCGGCTGTTGTGCCGAGTGCGGATGCGTTGCGTCTGCGTAGACCTTGAGCTTCTTGATCATCGCGTAGCCCAGGGGGCCCTTCGGCAGCATGCCCTTAACTGCCTTCTCGAGCGCGCGGCCCGGGAAGCGTTCTTGCATCTTGCCAAACGTCGTTTCGTAGATACCGCCCGGGTAACCCGAGTGACGGTAGTACTTCTTGTCCGTGGTCTTGTTGCCCGTGACCTTCAGCTTGCCGGCGTTGATGATGACGATGAAATCGCCAGTGTCGACGTGCGGGGTGAACTCAGGCTTGTGTTTGCCGCGAAGACGGCGCGCCACTTCGCTGGCGACACGGCCGAGAACCTTATCCGTCGCGTCAATCACGTACCATTCGCGCTGCACTTCATGTGCCTTGGCGGAAAAAGTCTTCATGATCGATCCAAAAAATAACTTGTGCCCTGATTCGGTCCTGCTTGTGTAGTGGCACTCGTTGGCGCCGGCGCAGGCTCTCCCTGGTCGGGCTTCCCTTTGTTTTCATCGGGTTACCCGTTTCTCCCGCGGGCATGAATGCGGGAAACCTTGGATTATAAAGGGAAATTTGAGCAGCGGTCAAAATTTGTGCGGACTTTCTGCTGGCGAGGCGCCAGGCGCACAGGATCGGGCACAAAAACGCGGACGAAAAAAAGCCCAAGCGTGTTGGCTCGGGCTTAATCCACCTTTTGGAGGAGGGTGGAGGAGACATGCTGAGGTGTCGTGAAGCACGACAACCAATGAGACGAATTATACGGATCGGCCTTGTGCGACGCAAGGAAATTTATATTGTGAAAGACGAAACCATAATGTGAAATTTCGATTTCGCGCGGCGCTTGCGATTTTTCCCATAACAATCAATGAACTAAGAAATTGCGTCAGCGCGCACGTGCAGGACAACTAGAGCGATCTCCCTAATTGCGTCAGGGAAATCCCTCTTGATCGTGGGATGTGGCGCCGCAACATGCAAGCGACGGGCATAAGCCGCACGCGCCATGTCCCCCCGGACATACCTGTAAGACGCGGGCTACAATGCCGGCTGAATCGAGAATATTGAGCTGAGGCAAGCGCATGGAATGCAAAGTTAGCTGGATGGGTCAGGACGGCATGGCCTTCGCCGCCGAAACGGGCAGCGGTCACCTCGTCAACATGGATGGCGCACCGGAAGGCGGCGGCCACAACCTCGCGCCGCGTCCGATGGAAATGGTGCTGCTCGGCACGGGCGGCTGCACGGCCTACGACGTGGTGCTGATCCTGAAGAAGAGCCGTCAGGAAGTGAGCGGCTGCAGTGTGACGCTCAAGGCCGACCGCGCGAGCGAAGACCCCAAGGTGTTCACGAAGATCCACTTCCACTTCACCGTGACGGGCAAGAACCTGAACCCGGCGACCGTGGAACGCGCGATCAATCTGTCGCACGACAAGTACTGCTCGGCGTCGATCATGATCGGCAAAACCGCCGAGATCACGCACTCGTTCGAGATCGTCGCAGCGTAAGACACGCGCACACCGGCGATTCCGGCCGCAGCAAATGAAAAAAGCCGGCGCGGTTCTCAATGAACCGCGCCGGCTTTTTGTCGATATGAGGCGGCAAAGCAGGCCGATAAGCCGGATTCTGTGCACACGCCGCGTCCGAGGACGCGCCGCGCGTGGCAGCCATTCCTCTAGGCGCGCCATTGCTGACGCGCTCAAGCTTCCTACCCGCAGACGAAATGGGGGCCCCATCCTGCATCCCGAAGATGCGCGCCTGCCTACTTGGAATTGCTCCGGGTGGAGGTTACCGTGCCGTCTACGTCACCGCAGACGCGGTGCGCTCTTACCGCACCGTTTCACCCTTACCTGATCCCGACCGAAATCGGGCCATCGGCGGTCTGTTCTCTGTTGCCCTGTTCCGCGTGTCGCCACGGATGGCCGTTAGCCATCACCCTGCCCTGTGGAGTCCGGACTTTCCTCGCCCCCTTGGCCGAAACCTCGGGGCCGCGACTGCCTAGCCTGCTTTGCGGGCGCGATCTTAGCACGGTCACGCGGACTGTGCCCGCCGCGCCTGAACTATGCGCCGACTACGCAGCGACCAGGCAGGCGCGATTCAGCGCGCGCGTCGGCCCGAACGGAACACCGTGGCGTCGTCGTAGAATGTGCCGTTTTTGTTGGGCGTCCACCAGCCGGGAATGCCGAGCACCGGCAGCGGCGCGAAGCTGCGTCCGCTCAACTGCTCGCTCGCGGCGAGTTCGGCGCTGACAGTGGCGTCGAGATACGCGTTGCGTTCGGCGCGCGGCCACGTGAAATAGGCCTGCGGCACCGCGACGATCCACGCATGCGCCGTGCACGCGGCATAGGGCGCGATGAGCTTTTCGAGCAGCGCGTGGCCGAACACGCGCACTTCGCAGCGCGCCGCGCCGTCCAGCGTTTCGCCGATCGCCGATTCCCAGTGCGTGCGCGCCGTCACGAACAGCGTGCGCCAGTCGAAGCCGCGCAGCGCCTGCGTGAGCGCCGGATCGGCGCACGCGAACAGCACGGCGTTTTCGTCGAACAAGGTGAGCGCGTCGCGCACGTCGCCGCGCCTCGGACCCACGCCCAGCACATCGATCGCCGCCGCCTGACGCGCGTTGAGCGCCGCCTTGATGCGCGGAAACGCGAACCAGTGCAGCGCGTTGAAGAAGTCGTGGAGGTTGTGGCGCGTGGGCACGCCGCCTGTCGCGGCGATGTGCCCTTCGTAGGACGCGCCCTCGGGCAGATCGTCCTGAGCGATGAAGCCGAGCGCCTCGCCGCGCCCGGTGCGATGACCGGCCGCGCGCGCATCGGCGTTCAGCTCTTCCAGATAGCGCGCGTAGCCCGCGAGCGCCGCCTGCTGCCAGCGCCGCCCGCGCGCCGCGTGCTGGGCGAACCACGGCCGCGCCCAGTCGATGTCCGCGAAACTGCCTTCGGGCAGGCTGCGGCGCTTGAGCGAAGCCGCAGATGCCGCAGGCTCGGCGCGCGCCGCACTCGATGCGTGCGCATCGAGCGCCTGCGGCACCGCGCCGGACACCGCGCCTTGCGTCATGCCGGACGTCTCGCCGGACATCAAACTCAAACCAGCTTCCAGCCGATCGTCTCGCCGCCGCGCAGCGGCACGACGGGCACGTCGCCGGCCAGCACTTCAGCGGGCAGCGTCCACTCTTCGCGGCGCAGCGTGACCTTTTCGGCGCTGCGCGGCAGGCCGTAGAAGTCCGCACCGAAGAAACTCGCGAAGCCTTCGAGCTTGTCGAGCGCGCCCGCGTTGTCGAACGCTTCGGCGTAGAGCTCGAGCGCGTGCAGCGCCGTGTAGCAACCCGCGCAGCCGCAGGCGTGTTCCTTCAGGCCCTTCGCGTGCGGCGCGCTGTCGGTGCCGAGGAAGAAGCGCGCGTCGCCCGACGTGGCCGCCTCGACCAGCGCCACGCGATGCGTCTCGCGCTTGAGGACCGGCAGACAGTAATAGTGCGGACGGATGCCGCCCTGGAAAATCGCGTTGCGGTTGTAGAGCAGATGGTGCGCCGTGATCGTCGCGCCGAGCAGGCCTGGCGCGGCGTTATCGGCGCGGATGTAATCGACGGCGTCCTTCGTCGTGATGTGCTCGAACACCACCTTCAAGCCCGGGAAGTCGCGGCGCAGCGGCGTCATCACGCGGTCGATGAAGACCTTCTCGCGATCGAACAGGTCGATGTCGGCGCTCGTCACCTCACCGTGCACGAGCAGCGGCATGCCCACTTCCTGCATCGCTTCGAGCGTCTTCGCGCACTTGCGGATGTCGGTCACGCCCGCGTCCGAATTTGTGGTCGCGCCCGCCGGATACAGCTTCACGCCATGCACGAAACCGCTCGCCTTCGCGCGGCGAATTTCCTCGGGCGGCGTGTTGTCGGTCAGGTACAGCGTCATCAGCGGCTCGAACTTCAGGCCCGCGGGCAGCGCCGCGAGGATGCGGTCGCGATACGCGGAAGCCAGCTCGGTCGTCGTGACCGGCGGCTTGAGGTTCGGCATGATGATCGCGCGGCCGAACTGGCGCGCCGTGTGCGGCAGGACCGCCGCCAGCATCGCGCCGTCGCGCACGTGAAGGTGCCAGTCGTCGGGGCGGGAAAGCGTGAGGGTCGTGGGGGAAGATGCGTTCATGGCGTGATGTGAGGCGCGGCTAGGGATCGATCGGAGCGCCGGCGGCGGCGTTCCGTACATTCCATGCATATCGCGGGCGGCGCGCGGCGCGTCTGATCACCTGCCAGCACGTCCGACGACGGAAGGCGTCGCGTGCGCACGACAACGCGCGACCTGACACGACTCGCCGATGCCCGCGCGGCGGCCTTGTGAGCCCGGGCGGAAAGCATCCGACAAATTTCGTATTGGCGCGCGGCGGGCCGGTGATATGCTTGGAAAATCATCATTGTACCGGGTCACGCGCCCAGCTTCGCCCGCAGCACGACACCAGCACCATGTGCCAACTTCTCGGAATGAACTGCGCCGCGCCGACGGACGTCACGTTCTCCTTCACAGGATTCGCGGCGCGCGGCGGCGCCACTGACCACCACGCCGACGGCTGGGGGATCGCGTTCTTCGAGGACAAGGCCTGCCGCCTCTTCATCGACAATCAGGCGTCGGCGCGCTCGCCCATCGCCGAGATGGTGAAGAACTACCCCATCAAGTCGCGCAACACCATCGCGCATATCCGCAAGGCCACCCAGGGCAGTTGCGCGCTGGAGAACAGCCATCCGTTCCAGCGCGAACTGTGGGGCCGCCACTGGATCTTCGCGCACAACGGCGACCTGCAGGACTTCAATCCGGTGATGTCGGGCGTCTATCAGCCGGTGGGCAACACCGACAGCGAACGCGCGTTCTGCCTGCTGCTGCAAGGGCTGCGCCAGGCGTTTCCGACTTCGCAGCCGCCGCTCGAAGAACTGTTCGCCACGCTCGAAACGCTCACGCGCGAGATCACGCAGTTCGGCGTCTTCAATTTCCTGATGTCGAACGGTCAGGCGCTGTTCGCGCACTGCTCCACGCATCTCTACTATCTGGTGCGGCGCTGGCCGTTCTCCACGGCGCATCTCGTCGATGCCGACGTGTCGATCGACTTCGCGAAGTACACGACGCCCGAGGACCGCGTGGCCGTGATCGCTACCGCTCCGCTCACCGACAACGAAGTCTGGACGCGTTTCGCGCCCGGCGACCTGCTGATGTTCCAGCACGGCGAAGTCGTCGCGCAGACCAGCGTGCCGGTGCCGCAGAAGGTGCTCGACAAGCTCAAGAATCCGTCGCTCGATGCGTCGGCGAGCGCGTCGCGCGTGTCGCCGTGCGCGCAGCAGCCCGGCGCCGTCGATCCGGAAGCCGTGGCGGCGTTGCAGAGCTGGGGCGAATAAGGCCTTTTTATCCGCGCAACTTCGCGCAACTTCACGCCGCACCACGCCACATCACGCCACCTCGCGCACGTAAAAAAGCCGCGCCAGCCCGAAGGGCCGCGCGGCTTTTTTTGCTGGCCGCCGAACGACGGCCGGCGCGGGTTCACCCCATCAGTGCAGGATCTTCGCCAGAAAATCCTTCGCGCGATCCGACTTCGGATTGGCGAAGAAGTCTTCCTTGCGGTCGTCCTCGACGATGGCGCCCTTGTCCATGAAGATCACGCGGTGCGCGACCTTCTTCGCAAAGCCCATTTCGTGCGTCACGCACATCATGGTCATGCCTTCCTGGGCGAGTTCGACCATCACGTCGAGCACTTCGTTGATCATCTCGGGGTCGAGCGCCGAGGTGGGTTCGTCGAACAGCATCGCGATGGGATCCATCGAGAGCGCCCGCGCGATCGCCACGCGCTGCTGCTGGCCGCCCGAAAGCTGACCCGGGAATTTGTCTGCATGCGCGCGCAGACCCACGCGATCGAGCAGCTTGAGGCCCTTCTCGCTGGCTTCGTCCTTGCTGCGGCCGAGCACCTTCACCTGCGCGAGCGTGAGGTTTTCGGTGATCGACAGATGCGGGAACAGCTCGAAATGCTGGAACACCATGCCCACTTTCGAGCGCAGCTTCGAGAGATTGGTGCGCTTGTCGCCCACCGACTCGCCGTTCACGAGGATCTCGCCCTGCTGGAACGGCTCGAGACCGTTGACGGTCTTGATCAGCGTGGACTTGCCCGAACCCGACGGGCCGCACACGACCACGACTTCGCCCTTCTTCACTTCCGTCGTGCAGTCGGTCAGCACCTGGAACTGGCCGTACCACTTCGAAACGTTCTTAATTGAAATCATCTTGCGACCTTTTTCTGAAGACCTTTCACAAGGCTCGACGCGATCACGCAGATCACGAAATAGCATGCGCCCGCGAACAGTACCATCTCGACCATCGTCCCGTCACGGTCGCCGACGTTGGCGGCCGTGCGGAAGAAGTCGGCGAGACTGATCACGTAGACGAGCGAGGTGTCCTGAAAGAGCACGATGGCCTGCGTGAGCAGCAGCGGCACCATCGCGCGAAACGCCTGCGGCAGCACCACGAAGCGCATGGCCTGGCCGTAACGCATGCCGAGTGCGAACGACGCGTTCACCTGTCCGCGCGGCACCGCCTGAATGCCCGCGCGAATGATTTCCGAATAATAGGCGGCCTCGAACAGCGAGAACGCGATCATGGCGGACGCGAGGCGAATGTCGATGTCGGGCGAGAGGCCCAGCAGATTCTGCAGGACCTGCGGCACGATCAGGAAGAACCACAGCAGAACCATCACGAGCGGAATCGAGCGGAACACCGTGACGTAGCCCTTCGAGAACCACTCGAGCGGCTTGACGCCCGAAAGCCGCATGAGCGCGAGCAGGGTGCCCCACAGCACGCCCACGACGATCGCGCAGAGCGTGATCTTGAACGTGACGATGGCGCCGGTCCACAACGTAGGCAGTGCGCCCGGAATACCGCTCCAGTCGAAATGATGCATCACTTGCCTCCGATATAGCCGGGCAGCCGGGTTTTCGCTTCGACCCAGCGCATCAGCATCATGACGATCAGGTTGATCAGCACGTAGGCGAGCGTGACCGCGATGAACGACTCATAGGTCTGCGCCGTGTAGTCGACGAGCTGACGCGCCTGCGCCGAAAGATCGAGCAGACCGATGGTCGACGCGACCGCCGAGTTCTTGAAGATGTTGAGAAACTCGGACGTGAGCGGCGGCACGATGATGCGGTACGCGACCGGCAGCAGCACGTAGCGGTAGGTCTGCCATTGCGTGAGGCCCATCGCGAGACCGGCGGCGCGCTGGCCGCGCGGCAGCGCGTTGATGCCCGAGCGCACCTGCTCGCACACGCGCGCGGCCGTGAAGAGGCCCAGACAGATCACCGACGCCGAGAAGAACTGCACGCCCGGCGGCAGTTGCTTGAAGGCGTTGCCGATCGAAGGCGGCAGGATTTCCGGCAACACGAAGTACCAGATGAAGAACTGCGCGATCAGCGGAATATTGCGGAAGATCGCCACGTAGACCGTGCCGAGACCCGCGAGGAATGTGTTCGGCACCGTGCGCAGCACGCCGAAGATCGAACCGACGACGAGCGCGATCACCCACGCGCACAGCGACACCGACACCGTCACCCAGAGACCCGAAATGAGCCAGCCGAGGTAGGTCGTGGGTTCGCCCGTCGAGACCGGGCTGAGCAGAATGGCCCAGTTCCAGTGATAGGACATGAAGAGACTCCAACAAAAAGAACGGAAGAAGCGCCGCTTCTTCCGTTCCGTTCTAAACGCTGATCAATGCCGCGACCGGACTTAGTCGATGGCCTTGTCGTTGGGGCTCTTGAAGAGCGCCTTCATGTCTTCGCTTTCCGGGAAGTTCAGGTTGAGGCCCTTCGGCGGAATCGGCGACTCGAACCACTTCTTGTAGATCGCGTCGGCGTCGCCCGAGGTCTCGACCTTGGCGATCGCGTCGTCGGCGACCTTCTTGAACTCGGGGTCGTTCTTGCGCAGCATGCAGCCGTACGCTTCACGCGATTGCGGCGTGCCGACGATCACGAAATCGCCCGGATTGTTCGACTTCGCGCGTTCGCCCGCGAGCAGCGCGTCGTCCATCATGAACGCGACGGCACGGCCCGTGGAGAGCGTCAGGAACGACTCGCCGTGGTCCTTCGCGCTGATGATGTTCATGCCCAGGTTCTTGTCCTGGTTCATCTTGCGCAGCAGACGCTCCGAGGTCGTGCCCGCCGTCGTCACGACGGTCTTGCCCTTGAGGTCGGCGAAATCCTTGATGCCCGAATCCTTCTTGGTCATCAGACGCGTGCCGATCACGAAAATCGTGTTCGTGAACGCAGCTTGCTGCTGGCGTTCCGCGTTGTTCGTGGTCGAGCCGCATTCGATGTCGACCGTGCCGTTCTGCACGAGCGGAATGCGGTTCTGCGACGTGATCGGAACCATCTTGACCTTGAGGTTCGGCATATTCAGCTTCTGCTTCACGGCTTCGACGATTTTCATCGCGAAGTCCTGCGAGTAGCCGATCACGTTCTGCTTGTCGTCATAGTAGGAAAACGGGATCGACGATTCGCGGTGGCCCAGCGAAATGACGCCGGTGTCCTTGATTTTTTTCAGCGTCCCCGAGTCCTGCGCCTGAGCACTCGCGGCGACCAGTCCGAGAGTGGCGAGAACGAGCGCGGCCTTTTTGATTTTCATCTGTGATCTCCTTTGCAAGAATCGCGGCCAGTGTAGCAAAGTAATTATTTTGAAAGTATATGGATGGACCCTGGCGTTGTAAGCGCGCACGCGCCCGCGTGTAAGGCTTGCCGCACACACGGAAGCCACATTGCCGGCCTGCCTGGAACGCCCAAAAGAAAAGCCCAAAGAAAAGGCGGACGGCCCCTTGTGGAGACCGTCCGCCTTGACGCGCGGCCTGGGTAGGCCGCACGTATTTTGTACCGATGCCGCGCGCATGCCGCCCGGAAATCGGGCGCCGCGCGGCAAACGTAAACATTCGTCAATCAGGGATACAGACCGCGCATTTCGCGCGCCATCAGGATGCGCTTGCACGCAACGATGAACGCCGCGGTACGCATCGACACGCCCTGCTCGCTCGACACCTGCCAGACCGCCGTGAACGCTTCGCGCATCACGCGTTCGAGGCGCTCGTTGATCTCGCCTTCGGTCCAGAAGAAGCTCGAGAAGTCCTGCACCCATTCGAAGTACGAGACCGTCACGCCGCCCGCGTTCGCCACCACGTCAGGAATCACCAGCACGCCCTTGTCGTGCAGGATGTCGTCGGCGGCCGTCGTGGTCGGGCCGTTCGCGCCTTCCACGATGATCTTCGTGCGGATCTTGCCGGCGTTGTGCTCGGTGATCTGGTTTTCCAGCGCTGCCGGAATCAGGATGTCGGTTTCGATCGTCCAGAATTCGTCGTTGCCGAGCATGTCGGCGCCGGCGAAGCCCGCCACGCCGCCCGTCTTCGCGACGTGGTCGAGCAGCGCGGCTGCATCGAGACCCGTCGACTTGTAGATCGAGCCGGTGTGATCCTGCACGGCGACGACCTTCGAGCCGGCTTCCTGGAACAGGCGGGCAGCGATGCCGCCCACGTTGCCGAAGCCCTGCACGGCGATGCGTGCGCCTTCGATCGACAGACCCTTGCGGCGCGCGGCTTCGCAGCCGACCACGAACACGCCGCGGCCCGTCGCTTCCTTGCGGCCCAGCGAGCCGCCGAGCGAGATGGGCTTGCCGGTCACGACGCCCGTGGCCGTCTGGCCCTGGTTCATCGAGTACGTGTCCATCATCCACGCCATGATCTGCTCGTTCGTGTTGACGTCCGGCGCGGGAATGTCGGTGTTCGGTCCGATGATGATGCCGATTTCGCTGGTGTAGCGGCGCGTCAGGCGCTCGAGCTCACCACGCGAGAGCGTGCGCGGATCGACGCGGATACCGCCCTTCGCGCCGCCGTACGGCACGTTCACGGCCGCGTTCTTCACCGACATCCATGCCGACAGCGCCATCACTTCGGACAACGTAACGTCCTGGTGATAACGCACGCCGCCCTTGCCGGGACCGCGCGAAACGTTGTGCTGGACGCGATAGCCTTCGAAGTGCGCCACGGTGCCGTTGTCGAGTTCGATCGGGCAATCGACGATCAGAATACGCTTCGGACGCTTGAGCGTCTCGAGCCAGCGCGACAGCGAACCGAGATACGGCGCGACGCGGTCGACCTGACGAAGATAGTTGCCCCACGGACCGAGTGCGTCCGCGTGAAGATACGAAGGAACCGACGAAGACACTGCAGACTGCTGTTGGGAAGACATGAACGCTCCAGCGATCGAAGAAGTGGTGCCATTGTCAGAAAAGGCCCACATCTATGCCAATGCCGTTTGGTCATCGCGTCATGCTTTTCTTGCATAACGTCATGAAAGTCGAAAAAACTTGTCGCTGGATCCGCTATTTACGGGCGTTTTACGACTGCGCAGGCGCGGCGGCGCGCATTGTTGCTGCGCGCGAAAAAGACCTTCTACGCGAATGCGCACGAACGCGCGCGGCTACTGCGCATCAGTCGGTACCGCGTTTGCATCGAGCGATTTTCGTGACGGTTATGCGCCGTTGCGCGCGAGTTCATCGCTGACCGCGTCCCAGACCGCGCGCACGAGCGCTTCGCGCGCGTCGTTGCCTTGCGCGGCGAGCTTGTCGCGATAGAGGCGGATTTCCATATCGAGCGTAAACTGGCCTTCGGGCGCGCCGCGCGTGCCGCGGTCGAGGCGGATCAGCTTGCCTTGCGCGACGGCGTCTTCCACCGCGCTGTGCGGCAGAAACGCAATGCCGTGGCCCGCCAGCGCCATCGCCTTGAGCCCTTCGGCCATATCGGTTTCGTAGACGCGGTCCAGATAGAGGCGCGCGGGCGCGTTCGCCACGATCACTTCGGTCATCCGTCCGAGATAGGCGTTCGGCGTGTAGGAGAGATACGGCGCGGGCGCGTCCGGCGTGCCCGGCAGCGTGTAGCGTGCACGTCCGGCGCGCTGCGGCGCCGAATACGGGCTGATCGATTCGATGCCGAGCGTGAGCGTGTCGTAGCGCGCGGGATCGAGCGTGACCGGATGGCTCGGATGGTGATAGCCCATCACGAGATCGCAGCCGCCTTCCACGAGCGAGAGCACAGCGTCGTGCACGTTGAGCGCGCGCAGCCGCGTGTGGATGCGCCCGAGCTTGGCCTCGACGCGTTGCAGCCAGCGCGGGAAATACGTGAGCGACAGCGTGTGCGGCACCGCGAATTCGATGGTCTCCGCGGGCGTGGCCGTATGCCCGCGCAGCAGCGTGCGCGCTTCGTGGAACTGCGAAAGCATCGCGAGCGCCTGCTCGTAGAACACCTGCCCCGCCGGCGTGAGACGCGTCGGATAAACCGAACGGTCGATCAGTTCGGTGCCGAGCCACGCCTCCAGCGCCTGGATGCGGCGCGAGAACGCCGGCTGCGTCACGTGCCGCAGTTCGGCCGAGCGGCTGAAACTATGCGTTTCCGCCAGCGAAACGAAGTCTTCGAGCCATTTGAGTTCCATGCGGGACCGGCGAGCAAATGAGAAGTCCGCATTCTAGGCCCGCGCGCGGGCGCTGTCAGCGCAGCGCGGCCTCCAGTTCCGCCACCACGCCGCGCCAGTCGCCGAGCGTGGTCTGCCGGAACAGCCGCGCGGACGGATACCAGACCGAATCGGCGCGGCCCATGCCCCAGCGCCAGTCGGGCTGCGCGGCGAGCAGCACCCACACCGGCTTGCCGAGCGCGCCGGCCAGATGCGCCACCGAGGTATCGACGGTGATCACCAGATCGAGCGCCTCGATCAGCGCGGCCGTGGCGGCGAAATCGGGCAGATCGTCGCCGACCGCGTGCAGCGGCCAGCGGCCCGCCACGTCGGGCAGTTGCCGCACGCCCTCGCCCTTCTGGATCGCGAACCAGGCGTGGCCGTCGAGCGCGGCGAGCGGCAGCAGCGCCTTCAGCGGCAGCGAGCGGAAGGCGTCGAAATGATGACGCGGATTGCCCGCCCAGACGAGCCCGATGCGCCGCCGCACACCGCCCGAGCGGGCCGCCACGCGCATGCGCCACATCTCGACGAGGGCCGGATCGGCGTGCATATAGGAAGTCGGCGCGTAAATCGGGCGGCCGGGAAATTTGAGCGGCAAGCTCATCACGTCGCAGCAGAAGTCGTAGTCGCGCGCCATATCGGCGTCGCCGGGCGCGGCGTCGAGCACGCGCGCGACGCCCGGCACCGTCGCCACCAGCGGCGCCAGTTCGGGCGCGACCCACGCATCGACCTGCGCGCCCTGTGCGGCGAGCCACTGCGCGTAACGCACGAACTGGATCTGATCGCCCACGCCCTGCTCGCGCGCAATCAGAAAACGCTTGCCCGTAAGCGGCTCGCCCTGCCATTCGGGCGGCGGCAGCTTGCGATAGTTCGGCTTGCCGAATGCGGTGGTCTTGCGGTTCTCGAACAGCGGCCAGCCTTGTGCGTATTCCTGGCGGCGCAGCAGCAGCATGCCGAGCTGAAAGCGCGACTCCGGCAGATCCGGATTCAATTCCAGCGCGCGCCGATAGTGCGTTTCGGCTTCGTCATAGCGCGCAAGCGCCGTGTAGGCAAACGCGAGATTGTTGACGACGCCCGCCGCGTCGGGCCGCAGTGCCGCGGCGCGCTGATAGAGCGCGATCGCCTCGTCATAGCGATGCATCGCGTCGTAGGCGTAGCCGAGTTCGAAGAGCGCGTGTGCGTTGTCCGGTTCGCGCGCGACGATCGCCTCGAAGCAGGCCGCCGCCTCGGCATGTTCGCCCGCCGCGCGCAGCAGCCTGCCCAGATGCGCGAGCGTCGCCGTATCGTGCGGCGCGAGCGCGCGCGACGCGCGAAATTGCGCGATGGCGGCGTCCGCGCGTCCCGCCTTTTCGAGCGCGCGTCCCAGATTGAAGGCGAAATGCGCCGATTGCGGATCGATCTCGCGGGCGCGCGCGTAATGGTGCTCGGCACCCGCGAGGTCGCCCAGCGCCATGAACGCGTTGGCGAGATTGTTGTGCGCGTTGGCGAAATCGGGCGACCACGCGAGCGCCTTGCGCTGGAACATCGCTGCGCGCGCGTGATCGTTCTGCCGCGCGGCCACCACGCCGCGATTGCTCAAGCACTCGGCATCGGCGGGCGTATGCGCCAGCGCGCGATCCATGAGTTCGGCGGCGCGGACAAGCTCGCCGCGGCTCATCGCCAGTACGCCGAGATAGTGCAGCGCACGCGCGCAGCGGGGATCGCGAGCGAGGGCGCGCTCGTACAGCGTCTGCGCGGCGTCGAGCCGCCCGGCGCGGTGTTCGGCGAGCGCGGCATCGACGAGTGCAGTTGCGTCGTCGAGCGGAGGAAAAAGGGAATCGCGGTTCATGCGGATCGGAAAACGAGAAGCGGCCAACGCCGCCGACCTCATCACCGTATGCCGCCGCCCTCCCTATGTCTGTCAGACAGTTCCGAAACTCTGACGCAGCGCGCCTCACGCGACCAGGCGGCCCCGCCTGCAAGCCGCCCCGAATCCCCGACCGGACGCTGTCAGCGTGGTGATAAAATACTCGGCTCCCCCCGGTTCCTTTCTGATCGTAACGCCACACGTTACGTCCCCATCATGTCCGACACTCGTCCCGATACCCTCTTCGCGCTCAACGCGCTCTCCCCGCTCGACGGCCGCTACGCCTCAAAAACCGAAGCCCTGCGCGACTGGCTCTCGGAAGCCGCCTTCATGCGCAATCGCGTGACCGTGGAAATCCACTGGCTGATCGCGCTGTCGCAAGCCGGTTTCGCGGAAGTGCCGCGCTTCTCGGAAGCGTCGGAGCAGTTCCTGCTCAAGCTCGCCGAGAACTTCACGGCGCACGACGCCGCGCGCATCAAGGACATCGAGCGCGTGACGAACCACGACGTGAAGGCGGTCGAGTACTGGCTCAAGGAATCGGTGAAGGGTCAGCCGGAACTGGAGCGCGCCAGCGAGTTCATCCACTTCGCCTGCACCTCGGAAGACATCAACAACACGTCGCACGGCCTGATGCTCGCCGGCGCGCGTGAGCACGTGATCCTGCCGGCGCTGCGCTCGGTGCATCAGCGCCTCGTGGCGCTCGCGCACGCACAGGCCGACCAGCCGATGCTCTCGCGCACGCACGGTCAGCCCGCCAGCCCGACGACGCTCGGCAAGGAAGTCGCCAACGTCGCCGCCCGTCTCGCGCGCGCAATCACGCGCATCGAGAAGGTCGAGCTGCTCGGCAAGATGAACGGCGCGGTCGGCAACTTCAACGCGCACCTCTCGGCGTATCCGGAATTCGACTGGGAAGCGTTCTCGAAGAACGTCGTCGAACAGCGCCTGAAGCTCACGTTCAACCCGTACACGATCCAGATCGAGCCGCACGACTACATGGCCGAACTGTTCGACGCCGTCGCGCGCGCGAACACGATCCTGCTCGACCTCGACCGCGACGTGTGGGGCTACATCTCGCTCGGCTATTTCAAGCAGAAGCTGAAGGCCGGCGAAATCGGTTCGTCGACGATGCCGCACAAAGTCAATCCGATCGACTTCGAAAACTCGGAAGGCAACCTCGGTCTCGCGAACGCCACGCTGCGTCACCTCGCCGACAAGCTGCCCGTGTCGCGCTGGCAGCGCGACCTGACCGACTCGACGGTGCTGCGCAATATCGGCGTCGCGTTCGGTTACTCGCTGCTCGCCTACGACGCGCTGATCCGCGGTATCGACAAGCTCGAAGTGAACCCGCAGCGTCTGAACGACGACCTCGACGCCACGTGGGAAGTGCTGGCCGAGCCGGTGCAGACCGTGATGCGCCGCTACGGCATCGAAAACCCGTACGAGCAGTTGAAGGAACTCACGCGCGGCAAGGGCATCACGCGCGAAGCGCTGCAAACCTTCGTCACGGGTCTCGCGATTCCTGAAGACGCGAAGCAGCGTCTGCTGGACATGACGCCCGCGTCGTACATCGGCAAGGCTGCCGAACTCGCGAAGCGCATTTCGTAAATCCGTTTCGTAAGTCTGTTTTGGCAAGCGCCCTTGCGGCGCGGCCAAACAAAAAGCCCCGGTGCGAAGCCGGGGCTTTTTTATTTGCAGCCGTTCAAAACCGCCGCGCGGATCAACCCACGCGGCGCGTTTCGAGCTGCTTGAGCACGTCGTCGACGATCTGCTCCGGCGTGAGTTCGATGCTCACCTCGATCGCTTCGTCGGCGCCCGGCACTTCGAGCGTGTCGAGCTGGCTTTGCAGCAGCGACGGATCGAAGAAGTGGCCGGTGCGCGTGGCGAGGCGCTCGTGCAGCACTTCGTACGAACCCTTCAGATACACGAACACGACGTCGTGATCGCCGCCGCGCAGGATGTCGCGGTACGAACGCTTGAGCGACGAGCACGTGAACACGGCCGTCTCGTGCGCGCGCTGCTTTTCCTCGATGGCGGCGCGAATCGTGCGCAGCCACGGCCAGCGGTCGTCGTCGGTGAGCGGAATGCCGTCGTGCATCTTCTTCTTGTTGGCTTCGCTGTGGAAAGCGTCGCCGTCGGTGAAGGCACACTTGAGGCGCTCGGCCAGCATCTCGCCGATACGCGTCTTGCCGGCGCCCGACACGCCCATTGCAATCAGAATCATCTACTGCTCCTCAGTCGGCGGCCGCCCGGCGTGAATGCCGCGCGCCGCCTCATGCAAATTTACCTGTTACACCACTGCCGAGAGCGCGAACGTCAGTCCGAGGCCCAGCAGCGAAATGATGGTCTCCAGCAGCGACCAGGTCTTGAACGTCTGACCCACGGTCATGCCGAAATATTCCTTGATCAGCCAGAATCCGCCGTCGTTGACGTGCGAGAAGATCAGCGAGCCCGAACCCGTGGCGAGCACGAGCAGTTCCGGCTGAACCGTGACGCCGGCCGCCGAGGCGATCGGCGCGACGATGCCGCAGGCGGTGGTCATCGCGACCGTGGCCGAGCCCGTCGCGAGACGGATCAGCGCGGCGACCAGCCAGCCGAGCAAAAGCGGTGACAGATGCGCCGTCTGTGCGAGTTCGACGATCTGCTTCGAGACGCCGCTGTCCATCAGCACGCGGCCGAAACCGCCGCCCGCGCCCACGATCAGCGTGATGCCGGCGATCGGCGCGAGGCAGTCGCCGCAGAACTTCTGGATCTGCTCGCGATTGAAGCCGCGTTGCGCGCCGAAGGTCCAGAAGCTTACCAGCACGGCGATCAGCAGCGCGACATCCGAGGTGCCGATGAAATGCAACAGATTGTTCGGCAGCGTCTTCGGCGCGAACACGAGGTCCGCCCACGAGCCGACCAGCATCAGGATCACCGGCAGCAGAATCGTGAAGAGCGTGATGCCGAAGCTCGGCAGCTCGCTGTCGGGCTTCGGATCGGCCTTGCTCACGAACTGCGCGGAGAGCGGATTGTTCTCCGGCAGCTTGATGAAGCGGTGGATGAACAGCGCGAACAGCGGTCCGGCGACGATCGCCGTCGGAATACCGACGATCAGACCATACGCGATGGTCCGGCCGATGTCGGCGTGATACGCCTGCACGGCGAGCAGCGCGGCCGGGTGCGGCGGAATCAGGCCGTGCACGACCGAGAGACCCGCGACCATCGGCAGACCGATCAGCAGCAGCGACTTGCCGGTGCGCTTGGCGACGTTGAACGCGATCGGAATCAGCAGCACGAAACCGACTTCGAAGAACACGGGCAGGCCGACGATCACGGCCACGCACATCATCGCCCAGTGGATGTTCTTCTCGCCGAACCAGCGTATCAGCGTGGTGGCGATACGTTCGGCGCCGCCCGATTCGGCCATCATCTTGCCGAGCATCGTGCCGAGGCCCACCACGATCGCGATGTGGCCGAGCGTGTTGCCGTTGCCGGTCTCGAACGATTTGACGATCTGATCCATCGGCATGCCGACGGCGAGGCCGAGCAGCAGCGAAACGATGATCAGGACCAGAAACGGATACACCTTGAAACGCGTGATCAGCAGGATCAGCGCGGCAATCGCGACGAGCGCGTAAATCAGCAGCGAACTGCCGTGGGCCACTCCCATGAGGCTCCTCTCCAGGTAGTTGTTCGGTATCCCCGCGCCGCCGCGCCTGCGGCATCTTGAAAAACGCGCACGTGGAAAACGCAGGGGGTCGGCCGTCGCCGGGCCGGGATTGTAGAGGTTATAACGACTTTCCGGGTTGTCTGCTCGAAAGACGAGCGAGCCGCGCAAGGCGCACGCCCTCTCGGGCGCAGCCTGCGCGGCTCGTGAAAACACGCGACGGAAACGGGCGGGAAAGCACGTCGGCACCGCCGGGCTGAACGGCCGGTCCAGGCGGTGCGGGCGGTCCGGAAATCGCCCGCCCGGCGACGGCGATCAGCACCTTATTTAGCGTGCCGAAGCGCCGACTCGTGCGGCGCGCGCTTGCGCCCGTTGTCCGTCGATCGTGAATCAAACTTCAGTTAGTTGCCTTTCCTCGTCGATCGAGCGGACGCCTTAGCGCACCGGACGCGAAAGCTCGCTCGCCGCGCGCGCGAGACGCGTGACTTCTGCCCAGTCCTGCGCCGCGAGCGCGGCCTTCGGCGTGAGCCACGAGCCGCCCACGCACACCACGTTGGGCAGCGCGAGGAAATTCGGCGCGGTTTCGGCGCTGATGCCGCCGGTCGGGCAGAACTTCAGCGTCGGGAACGGGCCGTGGAATGCCTGCAGCATGTTCAGGCCGCCCGCGGGAACGGCCGGGAAGAACTTGACGATCTCGTAGCCGAGTTCCATCGCGACGATGATGTCCGTCGGCGTCATGACGCCCGGCAGCAGCGGCAGACCCGCGTCGAGCGACGCCTGATGGATTTCACGCGTGAGGCCCGGCGAGACGCCGAACGTCGCGCCCGCCTTCTTCGCCAGCGCGCAATGCTCGGGCTTCGTGATCGTGCCGACGCCGACGGCGATATCCGGCGCGATCTGCGCCGCGCGCTCGATCGCTTCGAGACCGGCCTTGGTGCGCAGCGTGATTTCCAGCACCTTCACGCCGCCCGCGTGCAGCGCGCGCGAAACGTGCTCGCCCTGTTCGGGCGTTTCGAAGGCCAGCACCGGAATCACCGGGCCAAGGCGGACAATGTCGGCCACCGTGCTTTGTGCCATGTTCAGGCTCCTTGATGATGAATTCTGTTCGTTGCGTTGCCGCGTCGCGGTGACGTCGGCCGCTCAGGCGCTCAGTTGTTCAGGCGCTCGCGGTCTGCGGCGCGTGCTGCGTGGCCGACGCACTGGCCGGCACTTCGCCGACGAGCGGGCCGAACACCGTCGCGCCCAGCTCGGCCGGCGCCGCGGCGGCGCGAAACACGCCGAACAGCTCGCGGCCGAAGCCCACTTCATTGCTTTCCTGATGCGCCGGTTGCGCGACCGGGCGCGCGTCCCATTCGGCCTGATCGACTTCGATGTCGAGCACGCCGCGTTCCGCATCGATCACGATCGTATCGCCGTCGCGCACCTTGCCGATCGGGCCGTGCAGCAGCGTTTCCGGCGACACGTGGATCACCGCGGGCACCTTGCCCGACGCGCCCGACATCCGCCCGTCGGTCACGAGCGCGACGTGGAAGCCCTTGTCCTGCAGCACGCCGAGCAGCGGCGTGAGGCGGTGCAGCTCCGGCATGCCGTTGGCGCGCGCGCCCTGGAAGCGCACGACCGCCACGAAATCGCGCTCCAGCTCGCCGCGATCGAACGCTTCCTGCACCGCTTCCTGCGAGTCGAACACGATTGCGGGCGCGCTCAGCTTGCGATGCTGCGGCGCAACCGCCGAGACCTTGATGACACCGCGACCGAGCTTGCCCTGCATCAGTCGCAGACCGCCGTCCGGCTGGAACGGCGTGGCGAGCGGACGCAACACGGCGTCGTCGGCGCTCTTTTCCACGGCCGGCACCCACGTGAGCTTGCCGTCGAGCAGCTTCGGCTCCTCGGTGTAGTGACGCAGCCCTTCGCCCGCCACCGTCTTCACGTCCTCATGCAGCAGGCCGCCGTCGAGCAGTTCGCGCACGAGGAAAGCGATGCCGCCCGCCGCGTGGAAATGGTTCACGTCGGCCTTGCCGTTCGGATAGACGCGCGCGAGCAGCGGCACGGCCGCCGACAGTTCGTCGAAATCGTTCCAGTCGATCAGGATGCCCGCCGCACGCGCCATCGCCACGAGGTGCAGCGTGTGGTTGGTCGAGCCGCCCGTCGCCATCAGCGCGACGATGCCGTTGATCACGGACTTTTCGTCGACCACGTGGCCGATCGGCGTGTAGTTGCCGCGCTCGACCGTCAGTTCGAGCACGCGGCGCGCGGCAGCGGCGGTGAGTTCGTCGCGCAGCGGCGTATGCGGATGGATGAAGGCCGAGCCCGGCAGATGCAGGCCCATCACTTCCATCAGCATCTGGTTGCTGTTGGCCGTGCCGTAGAACGTGCAGGTGCCGTGGCCGTGATACGCGGCGGCTTCGGATTCGAGCAGCGCGTCGCGGTCGCACTGGCCGGTCGCGAACTTCTGGCGGACCTTGGCCTTGTCGTCGTTCGAGATGCCGCTCGTCATCGGGCCAGCGGGCACGAAGATCGTCGGCAGATGGCCGAACTGCAGCGCGCCGATCAGCAAGCCCGGCACGATCTTGTCGCACACGCCGAGGCACAGCGCCGCGTCGAACATGTTGTGCGTGAGCGCGACCGCCGTGCTCATCGCGATCACTTCACGCGAGAACAGCGACAGCTCCATGCCGGCATTGCCCTGCGTGACGCCGTCGCACATCGCCGGCACGCCGCCCGCGAATTGCGCGACGCCGCCGCCTTCGCGGGCCGCCTTCTTGATGATGTCGGGAAAGTCTTTGTACGGCGCGTGGGCCGAGAGCATCTCGTTGTAGGACGAGACGATGCCGATGTTCGGTTCGCGGATCGCCTTGATGGCAATCTTGTCGCGCCCTTCGAGACCGGCGAAACCGTGAGCGAGATTCGCGCACGAGAGCGCACCGCGTGCCGGGAAACGGTCCTGCGCCGCCGTGATGCGCGCGAGATAGGCCTCGCGCGTCGGCTTGCTGCGCTCGATCACGCGTTGCGTGACCTTCATCAACTGCGAATGCGGGGAAACCATCGAATCTCCTTCCTTGTTATCTCGCTCAGGCGCTCGGGGACACATCACGCGGTCCAAACAGCGATGGCGCGATGTTAGTAGAAAAACTACACGGTCGCAATCCCGGTTTTGCCCTGGGATCGAATGGTGCAAGCGCTGCAAAAACCTCTATTTAGCTTGATTTCATTCGATCCGGCACAACCCCCAATTGCACCATCGGTCAGGATTCTGTAGTTTTTGTACATGACCCATGATCCGCTATAGTCCACGGATCTTTCAGCATAGTGCGAGTTTCCCAATGCTGCTGTCCCAGGTGAAGGCCATCCGCGAGCAATTGCGTCCATCGGAGCGCAAGCTCGCCGATTACATCGTCGACGCGCCCCGCGAGCTGCTCGATCTTTCGATGACCGAAGTTGCCCAGCGCGCCGGCGTGAGCCAGCCGACGATCGCGCGTTTTTGTCACGCGCTCGGCTTCTCGGGGTTCCGCGAGTTCAAGATCCGGCTCGCGCAGGCCGTGGCTGGCGATCTGCCGAGCGCCCTGCCGGCCGTTTACCGTGATGTGAGTCCCGACGAGCCGGTGCCAGGCGTCGCGGCGAAGGTGCTCGAACGCACGATCGGCGCGCTGCTCCAGGTGCGCAACAACCTCTCCACCGACGCACTCGGCGCCGCGATCGATCTGCTCGCGAAAGCGGCGCGCATCGAGTTCTACGGCGCGGGCGGTTCGGGCATCGCGGCGCAGGACATGCAGCACAAGTTCTTCCGCCTCGGCATGCCGAGCGTCGCTTACTCGGACCCGCACACGTTCCTGATGTCGGCGGCCTTGCTCGGTCCCGGCGACGTGGTCGTGGCCATTTCGAATACGGGACGCACGCGCGACGTGGTGGACGCCGCCCGCACCGCGCTCGATCGCGGCGCGAAGGTCATCGCGATCACGCACGGTACCTCGCCGCTTGCCCGCCTCGCGAGTGTGGGCTTGCACGCAAACGTGGACGAAGACACCGATGTTTTTTCGCCGATGACCTCGCGCACTTCGCACCTCGCGATCGGCGACATCCTGGCGGTGGGCGTTGCGCTCCAGCGCGGCCCGGAGCTCGCGGAAAAGCTCGCCGGCGCGAAAGACATCATCGATCGTCGCAGACTCGACGCCAACGGTTGAACGCTCGACGCCCCGCGCTGCAGCGGCGAACATCGAGCAAAAAAAAGCGGACTCCCAAGGGAGTCCGCTTTGCCTTATAGCCGGGCATGCTGAGCGGTGCGCTGCCGCACGCCCCGGCCGAATCCGGCGCGATCAGAAGCGGGCTGGCTGCCCCGCCTCCGCGCTCGCCGTCAGGCGCTTACCACTGGTAGGACATACCGCCGCCCCACGTGGTGTCGCCGCCCGCGCTGTAACCCGCGCCCATCTTGACCTTGACGTTCTGCGTAATGCGCGCCGACACGCCGAGCGCCGTGGCCTGGTAGCCCTTGTAGTTGGCGGTACCGATGCCCACCGCAATGGTCTTGCCCTGGTCGACGTCCGGAATCATCGTCAGCGCCGTGGCCGCCGCGATACCGCCGTAGGCGTTGCGCTGCATCTCCGTCATGCCCGACTGGAACTGGCGCATGTTCACAGCGTCCGTGCCCGCTACGCCATCGGCGACGTTCGTGATGCGGCGCTCGTTGCCCGCCGAACCGACGGACACCGTGTTCGCCTGATCCGCCACCGAATTCGCACCCAGCGCGACCGAGTTCTCTCCCGTGGCCGACGCCTTGTCTGCGTGCGCGGACGTGGCCAGCGCCGCGCCGCCCATCACGCCAATGACATTGAGAACGCCGACGATCCCGCTCGCGCCTGCAATCACAGCCTTCGAGGAACGCTTGCCGCGCGCCGCCGCGTCCTCTTGCACCGCGACCCACGTCCCCGTGGTCTCGTTCCAGATTGATCTGTATGTCTTGTTCATTTCGTGCCCTGATTCGTGACGGAATAGCTAGCGGAATACTCCTTGCACGCAAACAGCAGAGATCACGACCAGATTCACGAAGTAATCTGGCGACGCTGCTTTCCATGCAAAGAAAGCACTGACTTGAAATGTCAGCGGTTCTCGTCGAATTCGCCGAGCCTTGAAACCCGAATCACATGCATCGATCACGGGAACGCCTTGGCTGGCGATGACACTGGCGACTGTATTAAGCAGTCACTAAGCAGAACATACGAAAATTCTTAAACACCGAGTAGCAAAGATTTTGGCAAAAAATAACCTGCTGAATATTTACTTATTCACCGCAAAAGGCATCCCCGAGAATTTTCTTATTAATCGGATAACAGCCGAAAGAAAATATCGCTCCGCAATCGCCAACTCCCAGTTTCAGCACTGAAAAAAAATGGGCAAAATACTTGCTGACTACCGTGCAACGCTTTTTGACATCCTCAATATCGACCCGTCATCACACGATGCAACGGCACGCCAGACACGGTCGTCCGCTTTTGAGATTTGTCCTATTCCGCTAAATCTGTCAGATAAATAGACTGGTTTTGAGAGGAAACGCTGAACGAGGTCAACGCCTCGCGATGCCACTCAGGCAGTCACGATCCCGCGATTCACGTGCAAACGGCACGCGCCTTCACGCTGGTCAGTCCCCCGCATCTCCCAACGTTTCCCCGTTCGCGCGAGCCACGCCGGTTCGCGGTCTCACGTCAGGAAACGTCATGAAACGCATGCAGATTCTCGTCGCCGCCAGCGCGCTCACGCTGTCGGTTGCCGCCCTCGCGAGCGCCGCCGCGCCCACGAGCAATCCCCTTTCCGAAACGCTTCAGGTTCAGATGCTCGAATACCAGTGGACGCAAGCCGCATCGACGGGCGACCGCCCGGTACTCAACGACCTGCTCGACGATAAGTTCTTCGAAGTATTTCCCGGCGACGTGCGCCGCAGCAAGCGCGAACTGCTGGCCGCCGCCGCGCAGCCGCAAGGCGGCTCGCAGGTGCTTAGGGACGTGCGCGTGCAGGTGCTCGGCGATATTGCCGTCGCGACAGGCATCAACCGCTATACGCCCGCGTCGGGCTACAAGGCGGTCGAATACCGCTTCACCGACGTGTTCGTGAAGCGCGCGGATGGCTGGCGCGTGGCCGCGTCGCGCATGCGCAGAAAAGAAACGGGCAGCATCTGAGGCTGCCCGTCGCGGGAAAAACGTGAGGAAGGGAAATCAGAACGGCTTGATCACAGCAAGCGCCACGGCCGCCAGCATGCCCAGCACCGGCAGCTCGTTGAACATGCGATACCACTTGTCCGATCGCGTGTTCTCGCCGCGCTCGAAGGTCTTGAGCAGGCGGCCGCAATACGCGTGATAGACGATCAGCAGCACCACCACGCCCACCTTCGCGTGGATCCAGCCCTGGCCGCGCCCGATGCCCACCACGAGCCACAGCCACAGCCCGCACAGCAGTGCGGGCACGGCGATCAGCGTCATGAAGCGGTACAGCTTGCGCGCCATGATCAGCAGACGGTTGATGGCGGCGGGCTCCGTTTCCATCGCGAGATTGACGAAGATTCGCGGCAGATAGAACAAACCGGCGAACCACGAGGCGATCAGCACGATATGAAACGTCTTGACCCAAAGCATCGGTAATCCTTGTTGTTTTTGGGGATGCGCCGCGCTCTACTGGCGGCCTTCGCCGTGGCCGAGCACCACGTATTTCATCGACGTCAGCCCTTCGAGGCCGACCGGGCCGCGCGCGTGCAGCTTGTCGTTCGAGATGCCGATTTCCGCGCCCAGACCGAACTCGAAGCCGTCGGCGAAACGCGTCGAGGCGTTCACCATCACGCTTGCCGAATCCACTTCGCGCAGGAAGCGCATCGCGCGGTCGTGGTCTTCGGTGACGATGGCGTCGGTGTGATGCGAGCCGTACAGGTTGATGTGATCGACGGCCTGATCGAGGTTGTCCACGATCTTGATCGCCAGCACCGGCGCGAGGTACTCGGTGCGCCAGTCTTCTTCCGTCGCGTCCACGAGCGGGCCGATGTTGGCGTCCGCGAGGATCGCACGCGCTGCGGCGTCCACGCGCAGCTCGACGTCCTTGTCGCGATAGAGACGGCCCAGCGGCGGCAGCACGTCGTGCGCGATGCCGCGTGCGACCAGCAGCGTTTCCATCGTATTGCAGGTGCCGTAGCGATGCGTCTTCGCGTTGTCGCACACGGTGAGCGCCTTCGCGAGATCGGCGCGGTCGTCCACGTAGACGTGGCAGATGCCGTCGAGGTGCTTGATCATCGGCACGCGCGCTTCGGCGATCAGGCGTTCGATCAGGCTCTTGCCGCCGCGCGGCACGATCACGTCGACGAACTCCGTCATGGTGATGAGCTTGCCCACCGCCGCGCGGTCAGCCGTTTCCACGACTTGCACCGCGTCTTGCGGCAGACCCGCCGCCGCCAGCCCTTCGCCGATCAGCTTCGCGAGCGCCGTATTGCATTCGAGCGCTTCGGAGCCGCCGCGCAGGATCGTGGCGTTGCCCGATTTCAGGCACAGCGCCGCGGCGTCGATGGTCACGTTCGGGCGCGATTCGTAGATGATGCCGATCACGCCGAGCGGCACGCGCATCTGGCCGACCTGGATGCCGCTCGGGCGGAACTTCATGTTGCTGATCTCGCCGATCGGGTCGGACAGCGCCGCGACCTGGCGCAGCCCTTCGACCATCGTGCCGATCGCTTTGTCGGAGAGCGTGAGGCGGTCGATGAAAGCCGCGTCGTGGCCCTTCTCCTTCGCGCGCGCGAGGTCGCGAGCGTTGGCGTCCTTCAGTTGCTGCACGTCGCGCTCGATGGCCTGGGCCACCGCTTCGAGCGCGGCGTTCTTCGCGGCCGTCGAGGCACGCGCCATCGCGCGCGATGCCTTGCGTGCGCGGCGGCCGAGGTCGGTCATGTACTGGTCGATATCCATGATGTCTTCGTGATGCGGCGCGTCCGGCGCGAATGCAGCAAGGCGGCGGGGTGCGCGGTTCAGATCAGGTCAATTTTAAAGGGAACGGGCCAGCTTTGCTGGGCGCGGCGGGATTCAGCGACGTTCAGCGAGGTTCAGCCAGGCGCCGTGATCAAGCCGCGATCGCGCCGGAACGGATGCAGGTGCGGGAGCGAGGACGCCGCGCGTAACGCGCTAGCTGGTCCGGCGCCCCGGCCCTGCGGTGCGCGGTCGGGCGGCGGCGGCAGCAGCAGCCGCGGCGGCCGGGTTCGCTGGCGCGGCGCGGCGTGCATCGCCCTCGCTGCGCGCGCCGGTACGCGGCGGCGGCGCGGTGTCGCGCGGCGCGGCCACCATCATCGCGAGTTCGAACAGGCCATCCCATGCATCGGGCGGCAGCGCATTGCGCCAGTCGCCGCGCGCCTGCCCCGAGAGGCCCTTGACCTGCCGGTCGAGCCGCGCCGCGAGCGCGAGACCGCGCTCCAGCGTCGCTTCGGAAAGGCGCGAAAGCGCCGGCCCGATCAGGCGCTCGCGCGGTCCCCAGACGCGGTTTTCACGCAGCAGCATGGCGAGCGGCTTGCCCGCGCCCACACCGCGCTTGATGCGCAGCAACGTGCGGATTTCCTCGACGACGGCCCACAGCACCAGCACCGAGGCTTCACCCTCGCCCTGCAACCCGTCGAGCATGCGCGCAAGACGGCCCGCGTCGCCGGTCAGCATCGCTTCGTTGAGCTTGAAGACGTCGTAGCGCGCCACGTTGAGCACGGCGTCGTGAATCTGCTCGAAGCTCAGGACGCCTTGCGGATAGAGCAGCCCGAGCTTCTGGATTTCCTGATGCGCCGCCAACAGGTTGCCTTCGACGCGCTCCGCGACGAACTGCAGCGAGCGGCGGCCATCTTCGCCGGGCGCGACGCGCTGGCCCTGCATGCCCAGACGCTGGCCGATCCAGTTCGGCAGCGCGGCGCGCTCGACCGGATCGATCTTGATCGCCACTCCGCCTTCGGCGAGCGCCGTGAACCACGCGGACTTCTGCGTGGCCGCATCGAGACGCGGCAGCGTGACAAGCGTCAGCACATCGGGATTGCCCGACTTCGCGAGCGTCTTCAGCGCATCCGCGCCTTCCTTGCCGGGCTTGCCGGTCGGAATGCGCAACTCGACCAGTTGGCGATCGCCGAACAGCGACATCGACTGGCTCGCGCCGAGCAGCGCGCTCCAGTCGAAACCGCGCTCGACCGTGAACACCGAGCGGTCGGTAAAGCCCGCGGCGCGCGCGCTCGCCCGGATGCGGTCGCACGCCTCCTGGGCGAGCAGGTGCTCGTCGCCGAAGACGACGTACAGGCCGGCCATCCCCTTGGCGAGGTGCGGCTCGAGTGCGTCCAGTCGCAGTTGCATGAAGAGCGCTTTAGTTGGAGAACAAAAACAGCGGCGGCGCGGGCCGATCCGTGCAGGAATCGACCCGGTGACCGACCCGGCGATCAGAGCGGCGGCGGCGGCAGCGGCGCGCGCGGCGCAACGCCCGGCACGACCTGATCAGCCGTCGGATGCAGCGTCTTGAGCACCGCGAGGCGGCGCGTGAGCTGATCGACCGCGTCGTTCTGCATGTCGGCGAACAGCAGATCCGACTCGGTCACCTTCGCGGTCGAATACTGGTCGCTATAGGTCATCGCGCGGTTCAGCGCGATCGTGCTCGGGCGGATCAGCGGCGAACCGTCCGGCGCCATCAGCGCGTAGTTGAGCGAATAGTTGACCTGGTATTCCTCGACAGCGCCGAGCGAGCTCAGCGTCAGCGTGCTGAAGCCGCGCGATTCGCCCACGCGCAGCACGGCGTCGGCGTTGGCCGTGGAATCGACCACGACCGAATCGCTGCCGCCTTCGATCATGCGCGTGAGGCGCGCCGCCACGGGCGGGGGCGCGCCGACGATGGCAAGGCGCTTGAACGCGTAGTTCTGCTCGCCGCGCAGCTGAAAACCGCACGCCGAGAGCATCAGGGCGCTGCTCGCCACTAACAGGAACGATCTGCGAATCACGTGGACTCCTGGGTTCGCGACAGATTCAGTTCGGCCGGCGCGCGGTGCGTTGGCACGCGCGCGCCGGCCTGGGAGGCACGTCAGACGACGACGTTCACGAGACGGCCCGGCACGACGATGATCTTCTTCGGTGCGCGGCCTTCCGCGAACTTGACGAACATCTCGTGAGCGAGCGCTGCCGCTTCGATCGCGTCCTTCGGCGCATCCTTGGCGACGGTCACGGCGCCACGCACCTTGCCGTTCACCTGGAGCACGAGTTCGATCTCGGCCTGTTCAAGCGCCTGTTCGTCGACCTTCGGCCAGGGCGCGTCGAGCAGCGTGCCGTATTCGTCGGCGTAACCGAGCAGCTTCCACAGTTCGAACGTGAGGTGCGGCACGACCGGATAGAGCACGCGCAGCAGCACGCTGAACGTCTCGCGCTGCACGCCCGCGCCGGCGGTCTTCGCACCGTCGATGGCGTTGAGCATCTTCATCGCCGCCGACACGACCGTGTTGTATTGCAGACGCTGATAGTCGAAGTCGGCCTGCTTGAGCACGCCATAGACTTCGCGGCGCAGCGCCTTTTCGGCGTCCGTGAGCGCGGCGGCGTCGAACGTCGCACGCGAGCGGATCGCTTCCGCGTTCGTATAGCCGAACGACCAGACGCGGCGCAGGAAACGGCTCGCGCCTTCCACGCCCGCGCCCGACCATTCGAGCTGCTGCTCGGGCGGCGCGGCGAACATCGTGAAGAGACGCGCGGTGTCGGCGCCGTACTGGTCGATCAGCACCTGCGGATCGACGCCGTTGTTCTTCGACTTCGACATCTTCTCGATGCCGCCCAGCACGACGGCCTGACCGTCGCCGTTGAGCGTCGCGCCGGTCGGACGGCCCTTGTCGTCGTGCGTGACCGTGACGTCGGCCGGGTTATACCAGGTCTTCTTGCCCGACGCGTCTTCGCGATAGAACGTTTCGTTGAGCACCATGCCCTGCGTGAGCAGGTTCTTCGCCGGTTCGCCGAACTTCACGAGGCCGAGATCGCGCGAGACCTTGGCCCAGAAACGCGAGTACAGCAGGTGAAGAATCGCGTGCTCGATGCCGCCGATGTACTGGTCCATCGGCATCCAGTAGTCGGTGCGCTCGTCGACCATGTTCACTGCGTCCGGCGCCGCGTAGCGGTAGAAGTACCACGACGAGTCGACGAAGGTGTCCATCGTGTCGGTTTCGCGCTTTGCGTCGGCGCCACAGCTCGGGCACTTGCAGTTCAGGAACGCTTCCGACTTCGCGAGCGGGTTGCCCGTGCCGTCCGGCACGAGGTCTTCCGGCAGCACGACCGGGAGGTCCTGCTCGGGCACCGGCACGTCGCCGCAGCTCGGGCAGTGGATGATCGGGATCGGCGTGCCCCAGTAGCGCTGGCGCGAGATGCCCCAGTCGCGCAGACGCCACGTGACCTGCTTGTCGCCGTAACCGTGCGCCTTCAGGTCCGCCGCCACGGCGTCGACCGCCGCCGCGTAATTCAGGCCATCGTACTTGCCGCTGTTCACGGTGACGGCACGATCCTTGTCGCCGTACCACTCCTGCCAGCCGTCGAGCGAGTACGTCTCGCCTTCCGCCGCGATCACCTGCTTGATCGGCAGGTCGTATTTCTTCGCGAACGCGAAGTCGCGCTCGTCGTGGCCCGGCACGCCCATTACCGCGCCTTCGCCATAGCTCATCAGCACGTAGTTGCCGATCCACACCGGCACCTGCTCGCCCGTGACCGGATGCGTGACCGTGAAGCCCGTGTCCACGCCCTTCTTTTCCATCGTGGCCATGTCGGCTTCGGCGACGCCGCCGCGCTTGCATTCGTCGATGAAAGGCAGCAGTTCCGGCTTGTCCTGGGCGATGCGCGTGGCGAGCGGGTGCTCGGCGGCGATCGCGCAGAACGTCACGCCCATGATCGTGTCGGCGCGCGTGGTGAACACGCGCAGCAGCGTCTTCTCGCCGTCGAGTTCGTACGGGAAACCGAAGTTCACGCCGAAGCTCTTGCCGATCCAGTTCTGCTGCATGATCTTGACGCGTTCGGGCCAGCCGAGGCCGTCGAGGTCGTTCAGCAGCTCATCGGCGTACTGCGTGATGCGCAGGTAGTACATCGGGATTTCGCGCTTTTCCACCAGCGCGCCCGAGCGCCAGCCGCGGCCGTCGATCACCTGCTCGTTGGCGAGCACGGTCTGATCGACCGGATCCCAGTTCACCGTGCCGGTCTTCTTGTAGGCGATGCCCTTCTCGAGCATCTTCAGGAAGAACCACTGGTTCCACTTGTAGTAGTCGGGCTTGCAGGTGGCGATTTCGCGCGACCAGTCAATCGCGAGGCCCATCGACTGCATCTGGCCCTTCATGTACTCGATGTTGCTGTACGTCCACTGCGCGGGCGGCACGCCGTTGGCCATCGCGGCGTTCTCGGCGGGCATGCCGAACGCGTCCCAGCCCATCGGCATGAGCGTGTTGTAGCCGTTCATGCGCAGATAGCGGTACATCACGTCGTTGATCGTGTAGTTCCGCACGTGGCCCATGTGCAGTTTGCCCGACGGATACGGCAGCATCGAGACGCAATAGAACTTGGGCTTGTCGGCCTTTTCGGCCGTCCGGTAAGCGTCGCTGTCGCGCCATTCGCCTTGCGCGGCGGATTCGACGTCGGAGGGAACGTATTTTTCGAGCATGGTGTGGATGGGGTAACGCGGAATCTGGCGGATTCTGGCCCGATTCAGTTCAAATTCAGGCGGAGTCGGTGCCGGATGCACCGGACCGGTCGTTCGCAGCCGGACTGCGACGCCGGCGGGTGGCGGGCTACGCTGGCTAAACGACCCCGTGATAAGCGGGGAAACGCTGATTATACCGTTGACTGAGCCGGGCTTTCCGCCCGGTTTGACATGAGCGCGCCGGCGCCGGGCGCGGCGTGCCCGCGGCGCGCGACGATCAATGCTGCGCGGGCGCCGGATCGGTCACGAAACCGATGCGCGCGAGGCCCGCGGCCTGCGCCGCGCCCATCACCTGGGCGATGATGTCGTAGCGCGTGTCGCGCGCGGCGCGTAGCTGCAGGTCGGGCTGCTGCGCCTCGGGCGCCTTGCCCGCGTCGGCGAAACGCTGGCGCAGCTCGTCGAGTGAAATGGGCGCGGCGTTCCAGTAGAGCTTGCCCGCGCCGTCGATGGACAGCGTGACGGTCTGCGGCGTCTGCCGCGCGGCCTCGGCGGCCACCTGCGGCAGGTCGAGCCGGATCGCGTGCGTGAACAGCGGCGCGGTGATGATGAAGATGACGAGCAGCACGAGCATGACGTCGATGAGCGGCGTCATGTTGATCTCGGCCATCGGTGCCGAATCGCGCTTCTTTTCGAGTCCGCCGAATGCCATGCGTGCCTCCGTGTCAGCGGCGCTTCAAAGCGCCCCGGCGCGCGTGACGCCTTCGCTGCGCGCGGCCAGCGGGAGATCGCGCGCTGCGGCGCTGTCGTCCGGCGCGCAGGCGTAAGCATGCAGATCGTGCGCGAAGCCGTCGAGATCGTCGGAAATCTGGCGCACGAGGCGGCCGAGCACGTTATAGGCGAGCACCGCGGGAATCGCGACGACGAGGCCGAAGGCCGTCATGATGAGCGCCTCGCCCACCGGGCCGGCCACGTTTTCGATCATCGCCTGGCCGCTCGCGGCAATGCTGCCGAGCGCGTGATAGATGCCCCAGACGGTGCCGAGCAGGCCGACGAACGGCGCCGTGCTGCCCACCGAAGCCAGCAGCACCTGACCGAACTCCAGCCGCCGTTGCGAGCCCTGAAGCGCGCCCCGCAGCGCGCGCAGCACACGCTCGCCGCGATCCACGCGGGCCAGCAAGGCGCCGGGCGCGTCGGATTCGACGACTGCGAGCGTCGCTTGCGCGAGCGGCAAAAACACGCGCTCGCGGTCGACCGCACGCATCGCGCTCACGCCCTCGGCGAGCGAATGCGCTTGCCAAAAGCGCGCCACGGCGCGCGGCCCCTGGCGCTTCGCGCGCACCAGCATCCAGCTTTTGACGATCAGAAAACACCAGCTCGCGATCGACATGGCCAGCAACACCCACGCGACCGCGTGGGTGACGGCGTCGCTCGTCTGCAGATAGTGGATGACTCCGGAACTCGCTGCCATCGGCCCTCGTCTCGCGGCGGGACTGCCGCGTTGGTGTCAGGTTCGCTCAGCGCAGGCCGAGCACGTCCTGCATATCGTACAGGCCGCTTGCCTTGTCCTGCAGAAACAGCGCGGCGCGCACGCTGCCTTGCGCGTACGACAGGCGGCTCGAAGACTTGTGCGTGATCTCGATGCGCTCGCCGATGCCCGCGAACAGCACCGTATGGTCGCCGACGATGTCGCCGCCGCGAATCGCCGAAAACCCGATGGTCGACGGATCGCGCTCGCCGGTCACGCCGTTGCGGCCGTACACGGCGCAGTCGTCGAGATTGCGGCCGAGCGCGTGCGCCACGGCTTCGCCCATCGCAAGCGCGGTACCCGAGGGCGCGTCGACCTTGTGGCGATGGTGCGCCTCGATGATCTCGATGTCGTAGCCCTTGTCGAAGAACTGCGCGGCGTATTCGAGCAGCTTGAGCGTGACGTTCACGCCCACGCTCATGTTCGCGGCGAACACCACGCCGACCTTCTGCGCGGCGGCGCCGAGCTGCGCCTTCTGCTGCGCGTCGAAGCCGGTCGTGCCGATCACCATCTTCACGCCGTGGCGCTGCGCGGCTTCCAGGTGCACGAGCGTGCCCTCGGGGCGCGTGAAGTCGATCAGACAGTCGCTCTGCGCGAAGACCTGTTCGATGTCGTCGGTGATCTGCACGCCGGTTTGCTTGCCGAGGAACGCGCCCGCGTCCTGGCCGAGGGCGGACGAGCCCGTGCGGACGAGCGCGCCCGAGAGCGTGCAGTCAGGCGAGTTGAGAACGGCTTCGATGAGCATGCGGCCCATGCGGCCCGATGCGCCGGCGATTGCGATTTTCATGACGGTCCCTGCAAACGTGAAACTGGCCGAGTCCGCGCACGGGACACACCGCGCGCGGCCACCACCAAAAAACGCGGCGGCCGAAGCCGCCGAGGAGAGGCGCAGCGCGAGGCGCTACGCCCGTACGAATTGTCCGATACGACGCACCGCGCGGCGGACCGCGCGACGCGCTGCGCCGTCGGACCGCGCGATCAGTTGCCCGTGGCCGCGGCGCCCGAGGCGGGCACGGTGGGCGGCGCGGTCAGCGGCGCGTTTTGCGACGGCGGCGGCGGATTCGTGTCGCCGGTGCCTTGTGCGCCCGCGGTCGGACCGACCGGATTCGACGGCGGCACGCCCTGGATCTGCGGCGGCGGCTGACGGCGCAGCTGGACCTGCGAGGGCATCGTGCCGACGTTCGGCGGCAGCGCCGCCGACGTGGGCGTACCCGAGCGCACCGACGGCGTCACGCCGGCCGGCGTTTGCACCGCTTCCGTGGCGCGGTTCGCGGCGGCGGCGGCCTGCGCGTTGGCGTCCTGCGGCAGTTGCGAGGTGGCGGTGCCGAGTTCCGACGACGGCGTGCGCGCCGTGTCGGTGACAGCCGGCGCCGACGCGCCCGGGCTGCCGGCAGCCGGCGCCAGCGACGCAGCCGTGGCGCCCGACGCGCCAGAAGCAGCGGCAGCCGCAGCGGCCTTGGCCTTCTTGCCCGATTTGTCGCCGTCGATTTCGGCGAGCAGTTCCAGATTCGACGGCAGATCTTCGCCGCCCGACCAGCTGGCCACGCGGTCGCCCTCGAACATCACGACGAAATCGCGCTGCTGGACGACTGCGGTCGAGCCGCGCTTGAAGTAGAAGACGTAGTCCCAGCGGTTCGCGTGGAACATGTCGGTGAGCAGCGGCGTGCCAAGCAGTTGCTTGACCTCGGCGCGCGACATGCCCACATGCATCTGGGCGGCCATTTCGCTCGAAACGAAGTTGCCTTGCACGATGGTGATGCGGTACGGCGTAATGCTCTGCGCGATGCGCTGCGTCACGCCGTCATAGGTCTTGCAGCCCCCGAGGGTTGCGAACGCGGCAGCGGCCAGCAGGGTGCACGCCACGCGGCTGCCGCTCAGACGGCGGCCGATCGTTGTGAATTCTGGAATCATTTCCCTCACCGTGCGGGCTTGTCGCGAAGCCGCGCGTATTCTGTAGAAGTTCGTTCGAAGTTCTGCCGAAAATGCCCGGAACGGCAAAAACGCATTAACATAAGAACCTAGCATTGTACTCCAGGGACTTATCGTCATGACCAATCCAACCGATCTCAAGAACATCGGTCTGAAGGCGACGCTGCCGCGCCTCAAGATCCTGGAGATTTTTCAGCACAGCCCGGTACGCCACCTGACGGCGGAAGACGTGTACCGCAACCTGCTGAACGAGGAGCTCGACATCGGCCTCGCCACGGTCTACCGCGTGCTCACGCAGTTCGAGCAGGCAGGCCTGCTCACGCGCAGCAACTTCGAGTCGGGCAAAGCCGTCTTCGAACTCAACGAAGGCAGCCACCACGACCACCTGGTGTGCCTCGATTGCGGCATCGTCGAGGAATTCTTCGACCCCGAAATCGAGAAACGCCAGCAGATGATCGCCAACGAGCGCGGCTTCAAGCTGCAGGAGCACGCGCTTGCGCTTTACGGCGCGTGCACGAAGGAAAACTGCCCGCACCGCAAGCATTGAGCGTGCTCACGGTATGCCCGGGCGCGCCCGGCATACCGCTCATGCACCGCTTATCGCGGAAAAACGCCACGCTTCGCCGTGGCGTTTTTGTTTTATCCGGTAATGTTTTGCGCGGTCGCGGCAATCATTAGCCAGATTCTCGTGGCGCGCACGCCACGCGCCGGCGTAAAAAAACCGCCCCGAAGGGCGGTTTTTCGTCCAGCGAGCGTACTTACTTCGCGTTCGCGAGCGCCACTGCCGTGTCCAGCATGCGGTTCGAGAAGCCCCACTCGTTGTCGTACCAGCTCGACACCTTGACCAGGCGGCCCGAGACCTTCGTGAGCGTCGAGTCGAACGTCGACGATGCCGGGTTGTGGTTGAAGTCGATCGACACCAGCGGTGCGGTGTTGTAGCCCAGGATGCCCTTGAGCGCGCCTTCCGAGGCTTCCTTCATGATCGCGTTGACTTCTTCGACGGTCGTGTCGCGCTTGGCGATGAACGACAGGTCGACGATCGACACGTTGATGGTCGGGACGCGGATCGCGTAACCGTCCAGCTTGCCGTTCAGTTCCGGCAGCACGAGGCCGACAGCCGATGCCGCGCCCGTCTTCGCCGGGATCTGGCTGTGCGTGGCCGAGCGCGCGCGGCGCAGGTCTTCGTGGTACACGTCCGTCAGAACCTGGTCGTTCGTGTAGGCGTGGATCGTCGTCATCAGACCGGTTTCGAGGCCGATCTTGTCGTTCAGCGGCTTGACGAGCGGCGCGAGGCAGTTCGTCGTGCACGATGCGTTCGAGATGACCGTGTCCGAAGCCTTCAGCACGTTGTGGTTCACGCCGTAGACGATGGTCGCGTCGACGTCCTTACCGCCCGGCGCCGAGATGATGACCTTCTTTGCGCCGCCCTTCAGGTGGGCGCTCGCCTTTTCCTTGGTCGTGAAGAAGCCCGTGCATTCGAACACGATGTCGACGCCCAGCTCGCCCCACGGCAGTTCTGCCGGGTTGCGGTTGGCCAGCACGCGGATACGGTCGCCGTTGACGACGAGGTAGTCGCCGTCGACGCTGACTTCGCCCGGGAACTTGCCGTGAGCCGTGTCGTATTGCGTCAGATGCGCGTTGGTCTTCGCGTCACCCAGGTCGTTGATCGCCACGATCTGGATGTCGTGCTTCTTGCCGTTCTCGTAGAACGCGCGAAGCGTGTTACGGCCGATACGGCCATAGCCGTTGATAGCGACGCGAATCGTCATGGTTCATCTCCTGATGGTTAAAAATTCTGAGACGGACGCCGTGCGGCCGCTCCGTTCGCCGTCGCGTGCGAGCGCGACGCTGCGGGGCGCACACGGCAAACGGGCCCGCCGTCTGGTAGGCGGCGAGCCCGTGTGAAGCATGCTTAGTTGTCCAGCGCGGCCTTGGCCGTCGCGACGACGTTCTCGACCGTGAAGCCGAAGTGCTTGAACAGCACGCCAGCCGGGGCCGATTCGCCGAAGGTGTCGATCCCGACCACCCCGCCTTCGAGGCCGACGTACTTGCGCCAGAAGTCGGTCTGCGCGGCTTCGATCGCGACGCGGCGCACGCCCTTGGGCAGCACGCGCTCCTTGTACTCGGCGTCCTGACGGTCGAACACGTTGGTCGACGGCATGGACACGACGCGGGCGCCGATGCCTTCGCGCTGCAGCGCTTCGACGGCCTTCATCGCCAGTTCGACTTCCGAACCCGTGGCGATCAGGATGATCTTGCGGCTCGGGATGTCGTCGTTCCAGTCCTTCAGCACGTAACCGCCCTTGGCGATGTTGGCGATCTGCGCGTCGGTGCGTTCGTTGAACTGCAGGTTCTGACGGCTGAAGATCAGCGACGACGGGCCTTGATGCGCGATCGACTCGGTCCAGGCCACGGCGGTTTCCACCGTGTCGGCCGGACGCCAGAGCGTCATGTTCGGGATCAGGCGCAGGCTCGGGACCTGTTCGATCGACTGGTGCGTCGGGCCGTCTTCGCCGAGGCCGATCGAGTCGTGCGTGAACACGAAGATCGACGGGCACTTCATCAGCGCGGCGACGCGCAGCGCGTTGCGGCTGTAGTCCGAGAACGTCAGGAAGGTGCCGCCGAAAGCCTTGTAGCCGCCGTGCAGCACGATGCCGTTGAGTGCGGCGCTCATGCCGAACTCACGCACGCCGTAGTTGACGTGGTTGCCCCACTCGATGCCGGCTTCGCCTGCCTTGGCGGCGCGCACGGGCTTCGAAGCCTTCCAGTTCGTGAGGTTCGAGCCGGTCAGGTCGGCCGAGCCGCCGAGCAGTTCGGGCAGCGCTGCGGCGAGACCTTCGATGGCTTGCTGCGACGCCTTGCGGGTCGCGACGGTTTCCTTGCGCGAGTCCGCGCCCGCGACGATCGCGGCAGCCTTCTGCGCCCAGTCGGCGGGCAGCTTGCCGGCCATGCGGCGCTCGAATTCGGCGGCTTCCTGCGGATATTTCGACTTGTACGCGCCGAACGATTCGTTCCATTCGCCTTCGAGCTTCGCGCCCGTGGCCTTCGAATCCCAGTCTGCGTAGACTTCCTGCGGCACGACGAAGGGCTCCCACTTCCAGCCCGCCGCTTCGCGCCACTTGGCGATTTCTTCGGCGCCGAGCGGCGCGCCGTGCACGTCGTGACCGCCGGCCTTGGTCGGCGCGCCGTGACCGATCTGCGTCTTGCAGCAGATCAGCGTGGGCTTGTCCGATGCCTTCGCCTGGGCGATGGCCGCGTCGACGGCGTCGACGTCATGACCGTTCACGTCCGCGATCACGTTCCAGCCGTAGGCTTCGAAACGCTTCGGGGTGTCGTCGTGGAACCAGTGCTCGACGTGGCCGTCGATCGAGATGCCGTTGTCGTCGTACAGCGCGATCAGCTTGTTCAGCTTGAGCGTGCCGGCGAGCGAGCAGGCTTCGTGCGAGATGCCTTCCATCAGGCAGCCGTCGCCGAGGAACACATAGGTGTGGTGGTCGACGATCTTCGCGTCGGCCTTGTTGAACTCGGCGGCGAGCAGCGCTTCGGCCAGCGCCATGCCGACCGCGTTCGCCAGACCCTGGCCGAGCGGGCCGGTCGTGGTTTCGACGCCCGGCGTGATGCCGAATTCCGGGTGACCCGGCGTCTTCGAGTGCATCTGGCGGAAGTTCTTCAGCTCTTCGATCGGCAGATCGTAGCCGGTCAGATGCAGCAACGAGTACAGCAGCATGGAGCCGTGGCCGTTCGACAGCACGAAGCGGTCGCGGTCGTTCCAGTGCGGGTTCGTCGGGTTGTGGCGCAGATGGCGCGCCCACAGCGCGACGGCGATCTCGGCCATGCCCATGGGCATGCCGGGGTGGCCGGAATTCGCTTGCTGAACGGCGTCCATGGACAGCGCGCGGATCGCGTTGGCCATCAACGAGGTGGTAGCGGGGGAGGCGGAGGACGAGGTCGTCATGTCGAGTCCGGGGATCGAGTGCAAAAAGCGGCGTGGGCGGGCAAACGATGAAACGGTTTGCGGATCGCGCACAGCAGCGAGACTTCCGGAAGCTCGGCAAACGCCCGCTCCGGCGCGCGATGCGGCGCCAGGTAGACGCAAACGGCCAGAGCAAACGGACAGGGCTGCAAAGGCGGACATTCTAGCAGATCATGGGGATTTTCCCGGATCGGCAGGAGCAGGATCAAACTCTGGCACGCGGCGATTGGACCCTGTTATGACGCGATCGACGTTGCGCTATGACGCGGCGACGTTGCGGCGCGGCAATCGGCGGCAACTCGGCGGCAGCTCGGCCTCGCCTGCCGGCACACGGCGGCGCCCAGCACGCGGCGGCGGGCCGCACGCCAGCCGCCTTTATAATTGCGACAGATGCCGATGTCGCCCTGATTCGCGCCTGCCTGCCGGGTTCGGCCAGTGCACCACGCTCGCCCTGCTCTCCATAGGGTCGCATCGCTTTTAGAAACGAATCCGCACCGATCGCCTCGACTCCGCCGTGACCGCTCCGCTCGTCTTCCGCCCCGCCGCCGACGCCGAATACGGCTTCCCCGGCGCGCGCCTGCTCGCCGCCGCCGATTCGGTCTGGCAGCACATCGAGGTCTGGGACACGCCGCAGCTCGGCTGCCTGTTCACGCTGGACGGCCGCCCGATGACCTCGGCCGGCGACGAATTCATCTATCACGAGTGCATGACGCACGTGGCCGCGCTCACGCATCCCGCGCCGCGCGCGGCGCTCGTGCTGGGCGGCGGCGACGGCGGCGCGGCGCGCCAGTTGCTGCGTCATCCGGACATCGAGCGCATCGTGGTGGCCGAACTCGATCCGGACGTCGTGCGGCTGACCGGCGACTATCTGCCGGACGTGCGCGGCGGCGCCTTCGACGACCCGCGCGTGGAACTGGTGATCGGCGACGCCGCCGACTTCGTCGCGCGCGCCGAAGAACGGTTCGATCTGGTCGTGTTCGATCTGACGCCGCCCGACTCGCCCGCCGCGGGCCTGTACACTGCCGCGTTCTACGCCGCGCTCAAACGCGTGATGAACGACGATGCGCTGGTTTCCTTGCATCTGGGCGCGCCGTATCATCACGCCGCGCGCATCGGCGCGCTGCTGGCCGGATTGCGTGGCGCGTTCGCGCGGGTGCGCCCGCTCGGCGCCTACGTGCCGCTTTACGGCGCGTTCTGGCTGATGGCGGTGGCAAGCGACCGTCTCGATCCGATGACGATGGACGCCGCCGCGATCGAAACGCGCCTCGCCGCGCGCCAGATCGAGGAACTGCGCTTCTACGACGCGCAGATCCACGGGGCACTCCTGGTCGCACCCCGGATGGCGCGCGATAAACTAGGCCAATTCCTACAGCTTTAGCAGGTGTGACGTTGGAGAATCGCTGGGTTCCTTACACTTTTTTGCGTACCCGCCGAAATCCGCCCACCCAGGTCCTTGCCCGAACCGAATCTGGAGAGACTCGATGACCCCACCCCGCCCCGCCGGTGTGCCGTGGCTGACGCCGTATCTGACGGTGCGCGATGCGCGCGCCGCGATCGCCTTTTTCGTGGCGGCATTCGGCTTTGCGGTACGCGACAGTGTCGAGGACGACGGCGCGGTCATGCACGTGGAAATGACCTATCACGATCAGCTGATCGTGATGTTTGCGCCCGAAGGCGCGTTCGGCTCGACGGCGCACACGCCCAAAAGCTCGAACACCATCGCTCCCCAATCCTTTTATCTGTATGTCGACGACGTCGACGCGGTGTATGCGCGCTCGCTCGCAGCCGGCGCCAAATCGTTGAGCGAACCACAAGACCAGTTCTGGGGCGACCGTTTCGCCCAGGTCGAGGACCTCGACGGTTACCGCTGGGCGCTTGCCCGCCATTTGTCATGAAGCAATGAGAACCTGTCTTATGCCCCGCTTTTTCGTCGGCAATTCCCTGGAATCCGGCGACGTCTTTACCCTCCCCGACGAAGTCACGCGACACGTTCAGGTGCTGCGTCTGCAACCCGGCGACACGGTCGTGCTGTTCAACGGCATGGGCGGCGAGTTCAGCGCCGAAATCGTCGAAATGGAGCGGCGCGAGGTGCAAGTGCGCGTCGGCCCGTATCGCGACATCGAAACCGAGCCGCCCTACCGGCTCACGCTCGCGCAAGGCATCGCCGGCAGCGACAAAATGGACTGGCTGATCGAAAAGGCGGTCGAACTGGGCGCGACGAATTTCGTGCCGCTCACCACCTCGCGCAGCGTCGTGCGCCTCTCGGGCGATCGCGCCGTGCGCCGCCAGGCGCACTGGCAGCGCATCGTGCAGGCGTCGTGCGAACAATGCGGGCGCAACCGCATGCCGGAAGTCGCGCCCACGCGCGAGATGGGCACCTGGCTCGGCTCGCTGTCGAAAACGCCTGCCGAAGGCGAGTTGCGCGTGCTGCTTTCGCCGCGCGCGAATGTCTCGTTTGCCACCTTGCCGGGCACGCCGCCGCACGGCGAAGTGACCGTACTGGTGGGGCCGGAAGGTGGGTTTTCGTCGCCGGAAGAAGCCGCCGCGCTCGATCACGGCTTTATCGCCGTCGGCCTCGGGCCGCGCATCCTGCGCACGGAAACGGCGGGGATCGCCGTGCTCGCGGCGCTTGCGGCGCGCTGGGGCGGCTGGTAATCCGCTTGCGCAGATAACGCAGACGTCGCCTGAACGGGCGATCGAGCACGTAAAAATGACAAGGCCCGCCGAAAGGCGGGCCTGTGCGTTTGTGTCGCGCGAATGCGACGATGGATGCGCGGCGACCGCGCCAAACCGGTCCGTTCAGGCGAACGAATAAAAGACCCGGAACGGCACGCCGCGCTCGGCCCAATATTCGGATGCCTCGCGGAACACGTCGAGCAGCGTCTCGCGGCCGTCCTTGTCGAACTTCTGCGCGATCGGCAGACCGTCGAGCACGACCACGAAGCCCGGCTGCTCGCCGGCTTTCTGCACCAGATCGGTCAGGCAGTCGTACAGGCCGTCGTAGTTCTTGCCGAAATGCTTCGGAAACAGAAACGACGTGGCGATGGTCTCCAGCACTTCCTGCTTGGTCAGCGCATTGGCGCAGAACGCATACAGGAAATGCTGTTTCAGACGCTCCGCCTCGTCGGCGAGATCCTGCACGCGGAACGCGCGGATCGACTGGACGATGTTCGGCCTGACGGTCGAAAACAGGCTCATGGCCGCCTCGTTCGATGAATGCGCCTCGTCCGTGTGCACGCTGCCGTGCTGCTGATCCTCGCGTTGCTGATCGTCCTGCTTCATCTGCATGACGCGCTGGAACAGGTTGCCCTCGCCGGACGCGAACAGATCGCTCGCGACCCGCGGGTCGTGTGCGTAAGTGTTATCGCTCATGCCGCTCTTCCCGGTGTCATTCAACAATTCGCTTAAAACTGGCGTAGTGGTCGTCGGAGTAATAGCAGTTGTCGGTATGCCTGAGCGGCCCGCCGCAGACGATGCGCCGTGCGCCGCGATTGCGCGCATGCGGCGTGGGGACGGTGTACTCGTGATAGAAGCCGCGCCGGTGATGCGGCAACTGCCGCTCGAAATTGCCGAACACGACACCGTCCTTCTCGTACGGATAAGGCCCGCCCTCGCCGATCAGACCCAGCGTGGCAACCGCCTCGCGCGGCAACTCGCCCACGTTGACGGTTCCGACCGGCACGTCGGCCGCGTTGCCGCCGGATTGCTCCCACGACGAACCGCGCGCCGCCGCGCCTTGCGCGAACGCCAGCGCCGCCACCAGAAAAAAGCCCGAAACCGCGCGCCCAAGCCGACCGGCAGCGCCGCCGGCGCGACCGCGAAATGCTCTTGGGGAACAAGGATTTACTCGAACCTGACTGGTCGATGCGACGCCATCTTGCGCGCGATTTTCGTCAGGCAGTCCTATGCATGCCATCTGCGCACCATTTATGGATTTCCGCCCCAAGTTTTATCTTGGGGATTACGCGTTCGACGACCATGAAAGATGTAAGGGTATCGCTAATGGGACCTGGAAGCAATCGCAGCCAGGCGCCGATACCACACCGTTGACCCCGCACAAGCGGCAAACCGGTAATTATTACAACACTGAAAAGTGCAAAAAAACGGCGCGCCGGAAGCCCGGACGCGCCGTTTCGGGACTGCCGCCGAGGCGGCCAATCCGTGGTCCTATCGTGACACTTCGCGTGACATCGCGCGTGACACGCCGCGCAAAACTTAACGCGCCGCGTTCACATCCGCGACCAGCAGCGCCGTCATGTTGACGATGCGGCGCACCGTGGCCGACGCCGTCAGCACGTGCACCGGCTTGGCCGCGCCCAGCAGGATCGGCCCGATGGCGATGTTGTTGCCGGCCGCCGTCTTCAGCAGGTTGTACGAGATGTTGGCCGCATCGATGTTCGGCATGATCAGCAGGTTCGCCTCGCCTTCGAGCGTCGACTCCGGCAGGATTTCCTGGCGCAGATTCGCGTCGAGCGCGACGTCGCCGTGCATTTCGCCGTCAACCTGCAGATCGGGCGCGCGCTCCTGGAGAATTTCCAGCAGGTCGCGCATTTTCTGCGCGGAAGGCGCGTTGCTCGAACCGAAGTTCGAATGCGAGCACAGCGCGATCTTCGGCTCGATGCCGAAGCGGCGCACTTCTTCCGCCGCCATGATCGTGATTTCGGCGAGCTGCTCGGGCGTGGGATCGACGTTCACGTGCGTGTCGACGATGAAAATCTGGCGGTTCGGCAGCACCAGCGCGTTCATGGCGGCGAACACGTTGCAGCCCGTCTTCTTGCCGATCACCTGGTCGATGAAGTGCAGATGGCGGTGCGTCGTGCTGACCGTGCCGCAGATCATGCCGTCGGCTTCGCCCTTTTCCACCAGCATCGCGCCGATCAGCGTGGTGCGGCGGCGCATTTCGAGCTTGGCCATTTGCGGCGTGATGCCCTTGCGCGCCATCAGCTTCGCGTAGGTCTGCCAGAAGTCGCGATAGCGCTCGTCGTGATCGGTATTGACGACCGTGTAGTCCTGACCCGCGACCAGACGCAGCCCGTAGCGCGCCATGCGCTGCTCGATCACCGCCGGGCGGCCGATCAGGATGGGCTTCGCGAGCTTTTCGTCGACCACGATCTGCACCGCGCGCAGGATGCGCTCCTCTTCGCCCTCGGCGAACACGATGCGCTTCTTCTCCGGCTCCACGGCGCGCGCGAGCTGGAAGATCGGCTTCATGGTCGTGCCGCTGTGGTAGACGAACTGCTGGAGGTGCTGTTCGTAGGCGTCCATGTCCTCGATCGGACGCGTGGCGACGCCCGCGTCCATCGCCGCCTGGGCGACCGCCGGCGCGATCTTCACGATCAGGCGCGGGTCGAAGGGCTTCGGAATCAGGTATTCGGGGCCGAACTGCAGATCCTGAATGCCGTAGGCCGTGGCGACGACGTCGCTCTGCTCCTGGCGCGCCAGTTCCGCGATGGCGTTCACGGCGGCGATTTCCATCTCGCGCGTGATCGTGGTCGCGCCCACGTCGAGCGCGCCGCGGAAAATGAACGGGAAGCACAGGACGTTGTTCACCTGATTCGGATAATCCGTGCGGCCCGTGGCGAGCACGGCGTCCGGGCGCACTTCCAGCGCCAGTTCCGGCAGGATTTCAGGCGTGGGGTTCGCGAGCGCGAGAATCAGCGGCTTCGCGGCCATCTGCTTGACCATGTCCTGCTTGAGCACGCCGCCCGCGGAGAGGCCGAGGAAAATGTCGGCGCCTTCGATCACTTCGGCGAGCGTGCGCGCCTCGGTTTCACGGGCGAAACGCTCCTTGTCCGGGTCCATCAGCTCGGTGCGGCCCTTGTAGACCACACCCGCGAGGTCGGTCACGAAAATGTTTTCGAGCGGCAGGCCGAGGTCGACCAGCAGATCCAGACACGCCAGCGCTGCCGCGCCCGCACCCGAGGCCACGAGCTTGACCTGCTTGATGTCCTTGCCGACGACCTTCAGGCCGTTGGTGAACGCCGCCGCCACCACGATGGCCGTGCCGTGCTGGTCGTCGTGGAAGACCGGAATCTTCATGCGCTTGCGCGCTTCGCGCTCGACGATGAAGCATTCCGGCGCCTTGATGTCTTCCAGATTGATGCCGCCGAAAGTGGGTTCGAGCGCGGCGATCACGTCCACGAGCTTGTGCGGATCCGACTCGTTCAGCTCGATGTCGAATACGTCGATGCCCGCGAACTTCTTGAACAGCACCGCCTTGCCTTCCATCACGGGCTTCGAGGCGAGCGGCCCGATGTTGCCGAGGCCCAGCACGGCCGTGCCGTTCGACACGACGCCGACGAGATTGCTGCGCGCCGTAAAGCGCGCGGCGTTCAGCGGATTCTCGACGATCGCCTCGCACGCGAACGCAACGCCCGGCGAGTACGCGAGCGAGAGGTCGCGCTGGTTGATCATTTGCTTGGTCGGCGCGATCGCGATCTTCCCGGGGGTGGGAAACTCGTGATAGTCGAGGGCGGCTTCGCGAAGCTTGTTCGTGGCGGAATTCGACATGGGGAGGCAGGGCGTGAGTGCGGATTAGAATGACAGTTCGAACGCGAATGTGCCCGATTGTAGCGCCATTCCCCAGCAGGATTCCTTTCAGTTCAGGCGCAGCTGCCGCGACCGCCATGGAGACAAAGCCGCGCCGGCGGCCCGCTCAGCGGGCTCGCCATTCATTCGTCATACACCTTTCGTCATGCTTTCCGAGTTCACCCTGATCGACCATTATTTCGCGCGGCGCGCACGAGAACACACACGCCGCGCCGCGCTGGGCATTGGCGACGATTGCGCGCTGATCGCGCCGGCGCCAGGCGAAATGCTGGCCGTCTCGACCGACATGCTGGTCGAGGGCCGCCACTTCCTGCCCGACGTCGATCCCCACGCGCTCGGCCACAAGACGCTCGCCGTCAATCTCTCCGATCTCGCCGCGATGGGCGCGAAGCCGCTCGGCTTCACGCTCGCGTTCGCGCTGCCCAAGCCGCGCGAGGACTGGCTCGCCGCCTTCAGCGCGGGCCTCTTCGAGCTGGCCGATCTGCACGACTGCGAGCTGGTCGGCGGCGACACCACGGCCGGGCCGCTCAATCTCTGCATCACCGTGTTCGGCTCGGTGCGGCAGGATGTCGCACTTCGGCGCGACACCGCCCAGCCCGGCGACGACGTCTGGATCTCGGGCACGCCCGGCGACGCGCGCGCGGGGCTCGCGGTGTTGCGCAACGACTGGCCGCAAATGCCCGTCGACGCCGCCGACGCCGCATATTTCCGGCGCGCGCTCGAATATCCGCAGCCGCGCGTGGCGCTCGGTCTCGCGCTCGCGGGCGTGGCGCGCGCGGCGCTCGACGTGTCGGACGGGCTGGCCGGCGATCTGCGGCACATCCTCGAACGCTCGCGGGTGGGCGCCGCCATCAACGTGGACGCGCTGCCGATCTCGCCCGCGCTCGCGCGTCTGCCGCGCGAGCTTCAGGTGCAATGCGCGCTCGCGGGCGGCGACGACTACGAACTGTGTTTCACCGCCGCGCAAGCCCGGCGTGACGATGTCGAGGCGGCGGCGCAACAGGCCGGTGTGCGCGTGACGCGCATCGGTACAATAACTTCGCCTCAAGGCGGGATCGGCGCGAATCAGGACGCGCGGCCCGCGATCGCCTGGCACGACGCCGCCGGCGCGCCGCTCAACCTGACGTTGCAAGGCTTCGATCACTTCCATGCAGACTGACTCCACGCCCTCGCCCGCCGGCAACGGCGCGACGCATGCCGAAGCGCCCGGCGGCGCTTCGGAGCCGCCCTCATCGCTGACCTCGCTGACTTCGCTGCCGGGGCCCGAGACCGCAAGCACGCCGAAAGGCCCGCGCCGCGCCGATGCGCCTTTCATGCTCACGCATCCGCTGCACATCGTTTCGCTCGGCTTCGGCTCGGGCCTCTCGCGGCTCGCGCCGGGGACGGCCGGCACACTGTTCGCGTGGGCCGCGTTCGAAGTGCTCAACCGCTATCTGAGCGTGCTCGACTGGGGCGTGCTCATCATCGGCGGCTTTCTCGCGGGCATCTGGATCACCGACTTCACGGCGAAGAAACTGCGCAGCGACGATCCCTCGTCGATCGTCTGGGACGAAATCGTCGCGTTCTGGCTCGTGCTGCTGATGGTCACGCCGATCGAATTCACCGGCAAGCTCTGGGCCTTCGTGATCTTCCGTTTCTTCGACATGGTGAAGCCGCCGCCCATCCGCTATTTCGACCGGCGCTTCAAAGGCGGCTTCGGCATCATGATCGACGACCTCGTGGCCGCCTTTTTCACGCTGCTCGTGATCGCGCTCTGGCGCATGTCGGTCTGATTTTTCGCGTCGCTCCCCCACCCTCGGCCACCGCCACGGACACACCGCCATGCCCACCGATTCCGTCGTCCACCAACTCGCGATCCGCGCCGGCAACAAGCTGCGCGACGCGCGCCTGATGCTCGCCACCGCCGAGTCCTGCACGGGCGGCATGGTCGCCGCCGCCATCACCGACATCTCCGGCAGCAGCGGCTGGTTCGAGCGCGGTTTCGTCACCTACTCGAACCAGGCGAAAACCGAAATGATCGGCGTGCCCGCCGAGATGATCGACAAACACGGCGCGGTGAGCGAACCGGTCGCGCGCGCGATGGCCGAAGGCGCGCTGCGCAACAGCCGGGCACAGGTTTCGCTGGCCATCACCGGCATTGCCGGTCCGGGCGGCGGCACGCCGGAAAAGCCGGTCGGCATGGTGTCGTTCGGCTGGAGCAACCGGTTGCACACGAACGTCGAGACGCTGGTTTTCAAGGGCGATCGCGACCAGATTCGCGTGCAGGCCGCCGCGCACGCGCTGCGCGGGCTGCTGGCGCTGATCGACGAACAGGAACGCTGACGAAGCGCGAATGCCCACGCCCGCGCGTGACCGGACTCGCCCACCAGGAGACGCATGCCATGACGCAACCGACTACCCCGTCCACCGCGACGACGAGCGGCGCGGTCGAAGAACTGATTCGCCGCTTCGGACTCGAACCGCATCCCGAAGGCGGTTACTACAGCGAGACCTATCGCTCCGACAAACTGGTGTTGCGCGACGGCGGCAACGACGCGGACGGCACGCGCGCGGCATCGACCGCGATCTATTTCCTGCTCGCCGACGGCGCCTATTCCGCCTGGCACCGCATCCGTTCCGACGAACTCTGGCATTTCTACGCGGGCACGCCCATCGAGATCCATTCGATCGACGAGCGCGGCGTGCTGTCCACGCGCAAGCTCGGCCACGCGCTCGATCATCCGGGCACGGTGTTCCAGGCCGTGGTGCCCGCGGGCCACTGGTTCGCGGCGCGCTGCGTGAATCCGTCGAGCTGGGCGCTGGTGGGCTGCACGGTCGCGCCGGGCTTCGAATTCAGCGAATTCGAAATCGCCGACGTCGATGCGCTGCTCGAGCGCTATCCGCTGCATCGCCCGATCATCGAACTGTTCCGCAAGCCCGCGGCGGCGGCGAAAAAAGCGTGAGCGCATAAAAAAAGCGGCGTGCCCGAAGACACGCCGCAAATCGCCCTACATCCTCGGGCGGCGCTGCGCGCGCCGCCCGGCTCACACCCCGCTCAGCGCGTGCGAACGCACGCTTACTTCGCGGAGATCTCCACGCGCCGGTTGGGCGCGAGACACGCCACCACCGCGGGCGTCGCCGTCTTGCCCGGACACGACTTGACCGGATTCGACGCCCCGCGCCCGTTGATCTCGAAACGCTGCGCCTTCACGCCTTGCGCCTGCATCTCGCGCATCACCGCCGCCGCACGCTGATTCGAGAGGCGATCGTTATGCGCCGCCGAACCGAAACGATCCGTGTAACCGGTGATGCCGACCACGCCCAGCACCGCGCCCGACTCGCGCCACTGCTGCGCGAGCAAGGCAACCTGACGATGGCCTTCGGGCTTGAGCACAGCGCTGTCGAAATCGAACAGCGCGTCGGCCGACAGCGAGACCGGCTTCACGACCGGCGCGACCACCGGCACGACGACAGCCGGAGCGGGCGGCGGCACGCACTGATCGAGTTCGCCGTTCACCTTCTGCGCGAGTTTCTGCGCGCGCTCGATGGCGTCCCAGCCGTGCACCCAGCGCGTGCCATGCGTTTCGTCCTGTTCCTTCCAGGCTTCGTCGGTAAGCGCGCGCAGACGGCCCGCGTCCTCGCCCTTGCACGGCGACTGATCGGCGCGCTGGTTGGTGCGCTCGATCTCCTGCAACGCCTTCACCCACTTCTCGCGCGTCTCGACGGGCGGCCAGTTCTTCTGCCCGTAGACCGGCTGAAACGGCACGCTGCCGTCGATATAGTGGCGCCCGTTGTTGAGCGCGCGCGCCGCCGCATCGTTGTAGACCTTCGAGACGAGCACATGGCTGTCCTGACGATCCGCGATTTCCAGCCAGCCTTCGGCCAGACCGCGCTGATACGGATCGGCGAGACGTTGCGCGGCGGGCATGAGCGCTTCGGCGTCGCTGCCCACGCCGGCAAACGCCGGAGCGCTCGACAACGCGGACAACGCCGTGGCCAGCGCGCCACATAGCAATAGTTTCTTCATGACTTCAATCTCCGTGCCCGCCACGGCTTCCCGTGGCGGGCCTGGTTAGCGCTCCGCTCAGAAGCCGAACGTTGCACCGACCGATGCGCCCGTGCTGCCGCCGGCGCCCGTCGAACGCGCGACGTGCGCGTTCAGCAGGAGACGGTCGCTGACGTACCAGTTCGCACCGAGCGCCAGCGCGCTTTCACCGCCGTACGTACCCGCCGCGACGGCCATCTGGAAGTTGCCTTCCGCCCGCGCGTTCGGGATCAGCGACGACGCCGCCATGGCCGCCGCACCCAGCGAGTTCATCTCGCGACGAACCTGACCGATCTGCTGGTTGGTGTACGCGTTGGCTTGCTGCACGCCTTGCGCCACCGCCTGCGTCGTGTACGACTGGGCATTGAGCACCGCATCGTTCAACTGGCTCACGTTGACGGCGTCGGTGCCTTGCGTACCGGCCTTCACGTTGACGATCTGACGTTCGCCGCCTGCCGAACCGACCGACACGGTGTTGTCGCGATCGGCCACCGAGCCGGCGCCGAGTGCGACTGCACCTTCCGCGCTCGCCGTCGAGTTCGCGCCCAGAGCCGACGAGTTTTTGCCCGTGGCCTGCGAGGCTGCGCCCATCGCCGTCGAGTTTTCGCCGCTGGCCAGCGAGTTGGCGCCGCCCGCCGTGGCGTGCGTGCCGCTCGCCTTGGCGGCTTCGGTGTTGCGATCGCCGCTTGCCGTGAACATCGGATCCGTGGCGTTTTCCGCCATGTTCTGCACCGCCGAGATCGCCGCGTTCATCTGACCGACGTTCACTGCGTCCGAAACCGACGCATTCGCACCGCTACCGATCGCGATCGCATTCGCCGCGCTCGCCGTCGAGGCTTTGCCCAATGCCGTCGAGCCGCTTCCGCCTGCGTAAGCGGTCGCGCCCATCGCCGTGGCATTCGAAGCCGCAGCCGTCGACGATCCGCCGAACGCCACGGCGCCCGTTGGTTTCGCGTACGAATTCGAGCCTACGGCGACGTTGTAGCCGTCAATACCCGCCGTACCGACATTCGCATTGTTGCCGAGCGCGACCGAGTTCATGCCCTCGGCAAACGCGGACTGGCCAATCGCGATATCGGATGAGTTCACATAGAGCGAGCCGGTATTCGTTTGCGCGCCATAGCCGATCGCAATCGAACGATAGCCTTGCGCTGATGCGCTCGCACCCAGCGCGACGCTGCCGCCTTGCCCATTGAATCCATTGCGGCCTGCCGCAGCGCCATTGCCAATCGCAATATCGTCGGCAAACGAAGCGACGGCCGCCGGCCCGATTGCCGTCGAGTTCGCGCCGTTCGCGGCCGAATCGGCCAGCGTCGAGTTCGTGTGGAAGTACTTGATGCCCGAGCTGCCGTTCACGATGTTGTTCACCGTGTTCGAAACGTTCGACACGTTCGAGTTCGTCGCGTAGAGCTGCGAACCGTTCACCGCATCCGTGCTCGTCGACGACAGCGTGCCTGCCGCCACATTCGTCAGCTTGACGTTCGTGCTTGCGCCCACGCCACCCAGCGTCACCGAGTTATGCGACGTCGAGTCGTACAGCACCGCATCGGCGAGCTTGCCGTTGATGTTCGTGATCTGGCCTTGCAGCGTCGTGACATTGCCTTGCAGCGTCGTCACCGAGCCTTGCAGATTGCTGATGCTCGTCGTGTTCGCCGTCACCTGCGTGTTGGTCGCGTACAGTTGCGAGCCGTTCACCGCATCCGTGCTCGTCGACGTCACACGACCTGCCGCGACGTTCGTCACCTGACGCTCGGCACCTGCCGCGCCCACGCTCACCACGCCGGTCGGCGTTGCGCCTGCATACGTGAACGTCTGACCACCGATGACGCCATTCGCCGTGCCGACAGCAGCAGCCGTCGTCGCGCCGTTACCCAGCGCCACCGAATTGGAAACCGACGCATTCGCACCGCTACCGATCGCGATCGCATTCGCCGCGCTCGCCGTCGAGGCTTTGCCCAATGCCGTCGAGCCGCTTCCGCCTGCGTAAGCGGTCGCGCCCATCGCCGTGGCATTCGAAGCCGCAGCCGTCGACGATCCGCCGAACGCCACGGCGCCCGTTGGTTTCGCGTACGAATTCGAGCCTACGGCGACGTTGTAGCCGTCAATACCCGCCGTACCGACATTCGCATTGTTGCCGAGCGCGACCGAGTTAAAACCTTCAGCAAACGCGGACTGACCAATCGCGATATCGGATGAGTTGTTATAGAGCGAACCGGTATTCGTTTGCGCGCCGTAGCCGATCGCAATCGAGCGAAGGCCTTGCGCCGACGCGCTCGCACCCAGCGCGATGTTGGCGCTTTGGTTGCTGAAGCCAGGGCGGCTTGCCGCAGCGCCATCACCAATCGCAATATCGTCGGCAAACGAAGTGACGGCCGCCGGCCCGATTGCCGTCGAGTTCGCGCCGTTCGCGGCCGAATCGGCCAGCGTCGAATTCGTGTGGAAATACTTGATGCCACCGCCGTTCGCGATGTTGTTGACGGTGCTGTTGATGTTGTCGACCGCGCCGCTCAGGTTCGTGATCGCGCCGCCGACGTCGTTGAACGTCGAGCCATTCGCGACATACGTCGGGTTCGAGATCGAGCCGTCCGGATTCACCGCGGCGCCGCCGCCGAGCGCGCTGGCCGCGGAGCTGGCCACGCCGTAGAGCTGCGAGCCGTTCACCGCATCGGTGCTGGTCGGATTGACTGCGCCGGCCGCCACGTTGACGACCTGACGCTCCGCGCCGACCGAGCCGACGGAGACCGAATTGGCGCGGTTCGCGAGCGAGCCGCTACCCAGTGCGACAGCGCCGCTGGCCGACACCGATGCGCCCCCTCCGAGCGCCGTGCCGCCTCCCAGCGCCGTCGAAGTCGCGCCCGCGCCGACGAGCGTCGCGCCCGAGTACAGCGAACTCGTGTTCGCGCCGAGCGCGGTGCTATTGCCCCCGAAGATGCTTGCGCCGTCACCGATCACGATCGAACCGTCGCCCGTGATGCTCGGCGTGCCGCCGTCGGCCTTGAGCTTCGCATTACGGCCCATCACGATGATGCCGGAGCCCTTGTTCAAGATCGACGCGTTCTCGCCAATCGCGATGTTGCCGTCGGCAGTCGACGTCGAGCCGCTCTTGGTGTTGTTGCCTAGCGCGATGCTGTTCGTGCCTTGCGAAGTGCTCGCCTGACCAATCGCAATCGCGCCCGCGACGGTGCCTTTCGCGCTCGAGCCGATTGCAATCGTGTTGTCGATTGTTGCGATCGCGCCATACCCCATTGCGAGCGCGCCTGACCCCGCTGCGTTTGCGCCGTAGCCCACCGCAGCGGAGTTCGCGCCACCGGCGTTTGCCGTGGGGCCGAACGCCGTGCTCCACGAACCACCCGCCGTGGCTTTGTAGCCCATGGCGCTCGACACACCATTCGCGTACGAAAGCGAACCGATTGCCGAGCCCGAGTTATTGCCATCGGCGCTCGAAACCGTTGCGCCGTTGCCGATCGCGGTGCCGTATGTCACCGCGTTGGCGTTCGTCCCCATCGCCACGCCACCGTTGCCCAACGTCGCTGCCGACGAGCCAATCGCGATGGAGTTCTGCGCCGACGCGGAGTTCAGCGACGACGTTATCGCGCTGTAGCCCAGCGCGATGCTGTTCGCGCCTTGCGCGGTCGCCGTCCCGCCAATCGCAATCCCGCCGACGTCGGTGCTTTTCGCGGAGCCGCCCAATGCAACGCCGTTGCTCCCCGAAGCAAGGGAACTATCACCCATCGCCACGCTGGTCGCTCCCGCTGCGACTGAGGCGCGGCCGAGCGCCACCGAATAGTCACCGCTGGCGGTGGCAACGAAACCCAAGGCGGTAGAGCGGTTGCCGCTTGCGGTACTGCGCACGCCCACCACGGTCCCGCCAGTCTGCGAGGCGGTGCTGGACGCGCCAATCACAATCGAGGATGAGTTGGAGGCCGTTGCGCCTACCCCAATGACCACGTTGGCGTTCACGGGGTTGCCACCGGCGTCGTTGCCCGGATCGCTCACCGCACCCGCCCCGATCACCACGCCGCCGAGCTGGGACGTTTTCGCCCCATTGCCGATAGCAATGGCGTTGGCGCCAAGCGCACCGGCGCCTGCGCCCAGAGCGACCGAACCGGAACCCGAGGCGCTCGCACTGCACCCTTCCGCCAGCGCGTTCGCGCCAGGGGCCGAGGCCGCCGTGCCCGCTGCACAGTTATCGGCGATCACGGCGACGCCGCCGCTATCCGAAATCGTTCCCGCCGCGTGCGCGGAAAGCGACAGGCTGCCCAGCACGCCAGCGGTCACCAACGACGAAGCGGCCGCGGACACCTTCGTCCGCGACTTGCTCTTGCCGCGCCCCTTCGCGGTTTCCTGCACCGCCGTCCACGTGCCCGTGGATTCGTTCCAAACCGATCTATATGCCTTGTTCATTTTGCAATCCTTAATAATTCCCTTGTTCCCGTGGCCTGATCTCGTCGAGCCCCGGCGTCAATTCAGTTCCGGCCTGCGCTTGCTGGCGACCGCGAGGGTCGACTTGTCAGGCGAAGCGCTCTTGTTCCAGCGGCGCGCGCACAGGAACGTGGGCGCGCCGGTTATCTGCACGTCAATGGTGGTCGGCGTGTGCCGCCCGTCGGCTGCTCCTCTGGCCTGTGAGGGCGCGCGACAGCGGCACGGCCGCCGTTACCGGTTCATCCGCACGGCGCACCTCGCATCGACCTGGAATTGTTCAAGCGAGTCCGTGACGGATCGCTCCCTGCGAACGCAGACGTGCTCGCGCACGCGAGAATCGAGATCCTCGCGGCGCGAAAAATGGTGATTTTCATGACAGAACCCGTCCAGACTCCTGCAGATCGGTTCTACCGATCGCTACGAGCGCGAGAGCGCCCCGGTCAGCGGGCCGCGTGGGCGGCCCAACCAGGTGTCGTGACGATGCTTGCCGTCACGACGCCAGCGGATCGAGGCACGATGCAGTCAGCTGCACGGCGCGCCGCCTGAGGCCCAGGCAGCGGGAAATTTGCGGCGTTTAACATCCGGGCATCGCAAATTCCACATCGACCATGCCATGTTAAGAACAGACGGGGGTGCGACGAATCAGACGGTTCTTAAAATCTGAGTGAGCGATCTGACGTTTTCTGAATCTTTTTGTGTGTCAGATCGAAAAACTGAGAGGCGAACGATTCGAATACCGAACCGTTCGCCTGAATGCATCAACGGCAGGCGTTGATCGCGTCGCGCGTCTTTTCAGCAGCCGTTGCAGCCGCTTGCGCGTAGTCCTCGCCCTTGCTCGCGAAGATGATCGCGCGCGACGAGTTGATCAGCATGCCGGTGCCGTTGGCGCTGCGACCGGCCTTGACGGTCGCTTCCACGTCGCCGCCTTGTGCGCCGATACCCGGAATCAGCAGCGGCATGTCGCCGACGATGCCGCGCACGATCTCGATTTCCTTCGGGAACGTTGCGCCCACAACCAGTCCGAGTTCGCCGCTCGCGTTCCACTTGTTCGCGGCGAGGTCGGCCACGACCTGGTAGACTGGCTTGCCGTCGACGGTGAGGAATTGCAGATCGGAGCCGCCGGGGTTCGACGTGCGGCACAGCACGATCACGCCCTTGCCCGCGTGGGCGAGGTAAGGCTCGATCGAGTCGAAGCCCATGTACGGGTTGACCGTCACGGCGTCGGCCTTGAAGCGCTCGAAGGCTTCCCGGGCGTACTGCTCCGCCGTGCTGCCGATGTCGCCGCGCTTGGCATCGAGAATCACCGGCAGGCCCGGATGCTTCTCGTGGATGTGCGCGATCAGCGCTTCGAGCTGGTCTTCGGCGCGATTCGAGGCGAAATAGGCGATCTGGGGCTTGAACGAGCACGCGTAGGGCGCGGTTGCGTCGACGATATCGCGGCAGAATTCGAAGATCGCGTCGCTGCGGCCGGCCAGCGCGGCCGGGAACTTCGCGGGCTCGGGATCGAGGCCGACGCACAGCAGCGAGCCGGTGCGCTGCCAGGCGGCGGCGAGGTCTTGGGTGAACGAGGTCATGATGGATCGGGCGGCGAGCCCGGTGCAGGGAAAAGGGAAACAGGGGAAACGGCGCGTATTTTAACCGGCTTGGCAGGCGGCTTCCCGGGAGCGCCGCACGCGGCGGCGGGAAGTAGCACGGGAAGCGGCATCAGGCGAGAACTCGCGGCGTCCGGTCCCGGAGCGCCCAATGATCGGAGGAAACGCCGCGAGGCCGGGCGCGCCGCCGCCGGATTGGCCGTAGGCGTCGCCGAACCCCGCCGGGTTCAGCCGGTCTTCAGGCCACCGTCAGGCCACCTTCATGCCCCCTGCGTGCGCGCCCGGCCGCCCTTCGGCCCGCGCGCGCCGGTCCGGCCCCGCGCGCCCGTGCGGTGCGGGTTGGCCGCCGCGCGCAAATCCATCCGCTCGACCGTGAAGCTGAAGCGGCGCGCGAGGCGCTCGCCCGGCGCGAGCACGGTCATGCCGTGCGCGCCGCCGCCGCCCGCCAGATTGACCGCGTTGATCGGGTGATCGACGGGCTCGAAGCAGAAGAAGTTCTCGCCCGGCGGCGTGTAGAGCACGTAATAGTCGGTGTTCGCGCAGATCGACAGCGACAGGCGGCGGCGTTCCCAGACCACGGCCGCGCGGCCGCTCCAGCCGCTGAACGCGTGATTCACCATCTGCTCGGGCAGCGGATACGCAATGCCGAACTGCCAGGCGGGCGGCGCGGGCACGTGGCGCACCGGCAGCCAGTCGGCGCCCGAGAGCCACAGGCCGCTTGCGGGCGCGGAGAGTTCGGTGCTCGCGTCGCGCGCGAGGAACGGGTGGACGCCCAGCCCGAACGGCAGCACCTCGCGGCCCACGTTCTCCACTTCGAGCGACATCGCGAGCGTCGGGCCGTCCAGCGCGTAGGTGAGCGCCGCGCGATACGCGTAAGGCTCGCCATCGCTGCGGTCGAGCACGAGACGCACGTGCTCGCGCTCGGCGCTCTCGACGCTCCAGTTCGCCAGCCAGCCGTCGCCGTGAATCGGCAGCGCCTCGCTCGCGCGGTTGCGGGCGATTTCGACGTCGCGGCCGCCGAACTGGAAGCGCCCGGCGGCGATGCGGTTCGAATACGGCAGCAGCGGATAGCACGCCAGTTCGTTCGGGTCCATGCGCGCGCTCACCTGCTCGCAGCGGCGGAACACGGGTTCGAGCGCGCCTTCGCTGCGCCAGTCGAAGCGCGTGATGCCGCCGCCCAGTTGCGGCGCGACGTCCAGACGGAGATACGCGTTGATGAGGCTGACGCAGGCCACGTCGCCCGTGCCGGCCGCGCCGATGGCCACGGCGGACGTGCTCGGCCCCGGCATGACGGGATGCGTGGTCGCTTCCAGCCGCGCGCGGCGCGCGGCGGCGGGCGAACCGGCGGCGGGCGGCGATGCGGCGGGGTCGGCCGTGCCGGAGGCAAGCGGCGACCGGGAAGCGTTACGGGAACGAGCTGTTGGACGCAAAGCGGAATTCGCGACGCTCATGAGCGGCTCCTCGAGAGGCATGATGGATCGCCGCCCAGGATGGCGGCGCATTGGCGGCCTGCCGGTCGCATCGCCACGACGGTCCTTCAGCGCGCTTCGATCGCCGCGCGCTGCCTGCGTCGTGTGACGGCCGCTTCTTGTTCAAGTCCTGCTGAATCGTGCTGATACGTGCTGATTCGTGCTGCCTTGTACAGCTAGCACCTTAGAGACGGCGGCGGTTTGGCGCCACACCGACGCGCATCCGCGCCGCTCTTTTGCGCCTTTTTGTTGTCTCGCTACAACGCAGGCCTCGCTCGAAAACGATTCCGCGCTGCGCTCATGTCGCTCAAGCAAACGCGTCGGCGAGCACGCCCTCACACGACGAACGATCGTTCGCTTTCCTTACCGTTTACCCTGGACACCGCCCTGGAAGCCACCCAGGAAGCGCGGCTCGGCGAGCCCCGTGCGGCGCGTCTGCGCCACGAACACGCCGCCCGCGTGCGGTTCGCGCGCCAGCGTGTCGCTGTCGAGGCCGTCGCGCGCGCTCGTCACATACAGCGTCGAATAGTCTTCGCCGCCGAGCGTCACGCAGGTCGGCTGCACCGTGGGCACGCGGATGCGCTCGGTTTCCACGCCGTCCGGGCCGTAGCGCACGACACATTCGCCCGCCCACTGCGCGTTCCAGAGGCCGCCTTCGCTGTCGACCGTCGAACCGTCCGGCTCGCCTTCGTGCGACGGCACCTGCACAAAGAGCCGATCGTTTGCAATCGTTCCATCGGCGCCGTAATTGCAGGCGCGAATCTCGCGCGTGAACGAATCGGCGTAATACATCGTGCCGCCGTCGGGACTGAAGCCGATGCTGTTCGAAATCGCCGCCACCGGCAGCGGCAGTTTCTCCAGCGTGAGATCGTGATTGAGCCGATAAAAGCCGCCGATCTTTTCGAACGGCTTGCGCTCGTACTTCGTGCCGAACACGAAGCGGCCCTGACGGTCGCAACGGCCGTCGTTCAGACGCGTCGGCAGATCGGGTTCCACGTCGACGATCGGCGTGATCTCGCCCGTGCGCAGATCGAAGAACGCAAGCCGCGAGGCGAGCCCGATCAGCAATGTGTCCGCGTCTTCGCAAAGCGCGAAGCACGCGAGACGCTCGGGCATCGGCCAGACGCGATGCGAGCCGTCGGCCGCGTCGTAACGCGCCAGGCTCGCGCCTTCGATATCGTTCCAGTAGAGCCGCCCGCTGCGCGAGCACCACGTTGCGCCTTCGCCGAGCGCATTCTGCGCGTGCACCAGCAGTTCGGCGACGTCGCCTCGCGCCGGTTGAAGCTGATCGCTCATGCCCAGCCTCCGTCCACCACGATGTCCTGCGAAGTGATCATGCGGCTGTCGTCGGCGGCCAGAAAGAGCGCCATGCGCGCGAGGTCTTCGGGCAGCAGTTCGGCGTCGATGCACTGGCCACGCTTGATCGCCTCGCGGCCTTCGTCGGTGAGCCACAGGTCGCGCTGCTTCTGCGTCATCACCCAGCCCGGCACCAGCGAATTCACGCGAATGCCGTGCTGGCCGAGATCCTTCGCGAGCCCGCGCGTGAGTCCCTGCACCGCCGACTTGCTCATCACGTAGACGGGATAGTCGGCGTTCTTGAGCATCCAGCTGATCGAACCCAGATTGATGATCGAGCCGCGCCGCGCCGCTTTCATGTCCTCGGCGACGGCCTGCGCCGCGAACAGTTGATGACGCACATTCACGGCGATGCCCGCGTCGAAGAACTCGGGCGTGACCTCCGCGAGCGTGTGACGCTTGTCGTTCGCGGCGTTGTTCACGAGCACCTCGATCGGACCGAGCGCGGCCTTCACGTCGGCGATGGCGGCACGCAGCGCGGCGATATCGGTGAGATCGACGCGCGCGAACAGCGGCTTGTGACGCGAGTCGCCGAGTTCGTCGGCGAGCGCTTCGCCCGCCGTCGCGTCGATATCGAAGAACGCCACGCGCGCGCCCTGGGCCGCGAAGTGCTCGACGAACGACGCGCCGATGCCGGTCGCGCCGCCCGTGATCAACACGACGCGGTCCGCAAGGCTCGGATAACGCGCGAAGTTTTCATGCGCGTGGCGCGCGACGGCATTGGCGGGTGAAGACATACGTTGAGCTTCCTGGTTTTTTGAGTCGTGGCCGCGGGCTTAATCGCGCGCGCCGCGGTTCTTCAACTGGTCGAGCAGCACCGCCGCGAGCAGGATCGCGCCGCGCACGAGGTACTGATAGAACGCGTCGATGTTGAGCAGGTTCATCACGTTCTCGACCGTGCCCATGATCAGCACGCCGATCACCACGCCCGAGATCGTCGCGCGGCCGCCCAGCAGCGACACGCCGCCCAGCACGCACGCCGAGATCACGTTCAGCTCGAAACCTTCGGCCGCGTTCGGCTGACCCGAGGTGATGCGCGCGGCGAGAATCACGCCCGCCAGCGCCGTCACCGCGCCCTGAATCAGGAAGATCCACACGCGCGTGCGCTCGACCTTGATGCCCGCGAGCCGCGACGCTTCCGGATTGCCGCCGATGGCGAGCGTGTTGCGCCCGTACACGGTCTGATTGAGCATCACGCCGAACACGATGAAGCAGAACAGCGTGACCCAGATCGGCAGTTGCACGCCGAAGAAGGCCATCGTGCCCATCGCGATGAACGTATCCGACGACACGCCCACAGCCTGGCCATGCGAAACGATGAAGCCCAGGCCGCGCACGATTTCCATCGTCGCGAGCGTGGTGATCAGCGCGTTGATGCGCAGATACGCAATGACCGCGCCGTTCACGAAGCCGATCGCCGCGCCCGCCGCCACCGCCGCGACGATCGCGATGAAGGTGTTGTTGGTCGCGTTGAGCACCATCGCGCAGAGCACGCCCGCGAACGCCACGGTCGAGCCCACGGAGAGGTCGAAGTCGCGCGAGGCGAGGCAGAACATCATCGTGCAGGCCACCATGCCGATCTGCGAGATCGACAACGCAAGACCCAGCATGTTCTCGATCGAGAAGAAGTGATCGACGGTCAGCGACATCGTGATGAACATGACCGCGAAAATCACGATCAGGCTGTACTCGGTGATCTGCTGCCACCACTTCTGCTTGTCGCTGGTCTTCGGGATCAGCGCGTCGGCGGCGCTGTGCGCCACGCTCTTCGCTGCGTCGGCGGCTTCGGCCGCAAGATTGTCTCGTTGCATTTGCATCACTCCTTCCCCATCATGCGGCGCGACGCTGCGCGCCTTGCGGCAGCGCGAGGTCCAGCACCGCGTGTTCGCTCGCCGCGCTGCGCGGCAACTCGCCCGAAATCCGGCCTTCGCGCATCACCACGATGCGGTCCGACACGCCGAGCACTTCAGGCAATTCCGATGACACCATCACGATCGCGCAGCCGCGCTGGGCAAGCTGATAGATCACGTTGTAGATTTCGTGCTTCGCGCCCACGTCGATGCCGCGCGTGGGTTCGTCGAGAATCACGACCTTCAGGTCCGGCTCCGCGAGCCAGCGCGACAGAATCGCTTTCTGCTGATTGCCGCCCGAGAGAAAACGGATCTTCTGGCGGCGGCTCGGCGTCTTGATCTTCAGCAGCTTGATGAAGCGGTCCGCCGTTTCGGCCTCTTTCTTGCGGTCGAGGAACATGCCCGCGCGCAGGAAATGGCGGCGGCAACTGATGTTGATGTTCTCCGACACCGTGGCCATCGCGACAATGCCCTGCTCCTTGCGATCCTCCGGGCACAGCACGATGCCGTTGCGAATCGCGTCGCTCGCGCTCTTCACGCTGATGCGCTTGCCGTCGAGTTCGATCTCGCCCGCCTTGCGCTTGTGCGTGCCGTAGACGAGCTGCATCAGTTCGCTGCGGCCCGCGCCCACCAGACCGAAGAAGCCGAGAATCTCGCCCGATTTCACCTCGAAGCTGGCCGCCTCGTTGAGCGGATGCCCTTCGATGCCGCGCACCGCGAGGCGCACGTTGCCGTGCTCGCGCGGCGTGTAGTTGTAGATGTCGCTGATCTCGCGGCCCACCATTTCCGCCACGAGCGTTTCGCGCTTCACCTCGTCGAGCTTCTCGTGCGAGGCGACCTTGCGGCCGTCGCGGAAGATCGTGCAGGCGTTGCACAGCTCGTAGATCTCGTCCATGCGGTGCGAGATGTAGATGAGCGCGCGATTGTCGGCGCGCAGTTCACGCACGAGCTTGAACAGCACTTCGGTCTCGCGGTGCGAGAGCGAACTCGTGGGTTCGTCGAGCGCGATCACGCGCGCATTGCGCAGCAGCGCCTTGCAGATTTCCACCATCTGGCGCTGCGCGATCGAGAGCTTGCGCAGCTTCGCGGCCGGATCGAGATCCACGCCCATCGACGCAAGACGCTCGCGCACGAACTTGCGCGCCTCGCCGCGCTTCACCCAGCCGAGCGCATTGGGCAGCGCGCCCAGCAGCAGATTCTCCGCGACCGTGAGGTCGGGCACGTATTGCAGTTCCTGGTGAATCACGGCGATGCCCGAACCGATCGAGGCCGCGGCATCCGCGAACTTCACTTCGTTGCCATCGACGAGAATGCGGCCCGAATCGGGCTGATATTCGCCGCCAAGAATCTTCAGGAGCGTGGACTTGCCCGCTCCGTTTTCGCCCATCAGGCCGTGCACTTCGCCGGCGTTCACCTCGAACGACACGCCGTCGAGCGCGCGCACGCCTGGGAACACCTTGCCGATATTGTCAAAACGCAGTGTCGCTGACACGTCGGTTTCCTCTCATTCGATACGCTGCGGGCACGGCGGCCGAATCCGTCATCGGACCGGCCGCCGCCCCGCAGCGGGAAACACCTCAAAACCCTACGATCAGGCGCTTACTTCGACGCGAGACCCATCTGCTGACGCACGCTTTCCACGTTGTCGCGCGTGGCCAGCATGCCGGTCGTCAGCGTGAGCTTCGGCGGTTCCTTGCCTTGCGTGATCCACGCGTACATCAGTTCCGAGGTTTCCTCGCCGTGACGCTTCGGGCTGATGATGACGGTGCCGTAGAAGCCCGTCGGCTGCGGCTTCTTGAACTCGTTGAGCGCCGAATCCGAACCGCCGATGCCGATGCCGATCATGTTGTCGGCCTTGAAGCCGCGGCCTTCCGCTGCGCGCACGGCGCCGAGCACGGCTTCGTCGTTCAGGCCGTAAGCGACCCAGTGCTTGAACTGCGGGTTCTTCGTCAGCGCGATGTTGGCGGCGTTGAAGGCGTTTTCCGTGTCGGTCTTGGCTTGCGGCGCGGCGATGATGTTCGCCTTCGGGAAGCCCGCGGCCACCAGTGCGTCGGTCGCGCCGGCCGTGCGGTCGTGCGCCGTCGGCAGCTGCTCGTAGGTCACGTCGATCGCGCCGACGTCCTTCATGTCCCAGCCGCGCTTCTTGATTTCGGCGGCGATGCCGTCACCGACCTGCTTGCCGATGTTGTAGGCCGAAATGCCCATGTGCGGCACCGACTCGATCGGCTTGCCCGCGCCGTCGACGAGGCGGTCGTCGACCGTCATCATCTTGAGGCCGTCGGCCTTGGCCTTGGCGACGATGCCAGGTCCGAGCTTCACGTCAGGCGTGCAGATGATGAAGCCCTGGGCCTTTTGCGCAGCCAGGTTGTCGATCGCGCTCATCACCTTTTCGCCCGAGGGCGCGCCGATCTTCACCAGCGTGAAGCCCTTTTCCTTCGCGGCCGCTTCCGCGAACTTCCATTCGTCCTGGAACCAGGGTTCTTCGGGCTGCTTCACGAGAAAGCCGATCTTGACCGGATCGGCGGCTTGCGCGACGGGCATATGAGCGAGCACGGCCGTGGTCGCGGCGGCGATCAGCGTGAGGAAAATCCTGCGTTGCATGGTGTCAGTCTCCTGTCTTCTTCAGTCACGGGAAGGGTAGCGGCCGCTTGTTTTCGTCCGTCCGCTCGCGCGCGCGGCCAGCGCTGCGGCGAATGTCCTGCGTTTTTCTTTTTGCCTTCGTGCTGCGTTTTTTTACTGCTGCCTTCTCTTCTTCGTTATTGCTTTTTTTGTTCGTCGTTACTGCGTTACTGCGGATTCGTTACTGCGGATTCATTCGTGATGCAGCGCCGTGCGCCCGCCGTCGATGGTGATGCAGCTCGCGTTGATGAACGGCGCTTCGTCGGACGCTAGAAACACGGCCGTCATCGCCACTTCCTCGGGCTTGCCGATGCGCTTCATCGGCGGCAGTTCGAGCGTCGCGCGGCGCGCCGCGTCGGGATCGGGCTGCGCGTTCCACCAGTCGTGCGTCAGTTGCGTCTCGATGTAACCAGGCGCGATCGCGTTCACGCGCACGTTCTTCGGCGCGTATTCGATGCCGAGCGCACGCGTGAGGCCGATCACGCCGTGCTTGGCGACCGGATACGGGAAGCAGCCCGGAATGATCTGAAACGCGTGTGTCGAGGCGATGTTGACGATGCTGCCCGCGCGGCGCTCGACCATGCCTGGCAGCACGGCGCGGCATCCGTTCCAGACGCCGTCGAGGTCGACGGCGAAACAACGGCGCCAGTCGTCGTCGGTCATCGTCAGCGGATCGGCGAACACGTTGATGCCGGCGTTGTTCACGAGCACGTCGACGGGACCGAACGTGCGCTCCGCTTCGCTCACGGCCGACTGGACCGAGGCCGATTGCGTGACGTCGGTTTTGACGGCGAGCACGCGCGCGTTCGCGTATGCAGCGGCGATGTCTTTGGCCGTGGCCTGCGCCGTGTCCAGATCCAGCTCCGCGAGCACGACGGCCGCGCCCTCGGCGACGAACGCGCGCGCGATCGCCGCGCCAATGCCGCGTCCGGCGCCGGTCACGAGCGCAACCTTGCCCGCGAGACGATTCATGCCTTTGCTCCCTGCGCCTTGGCGGTTTCGCGCCAGCCCGCGATGAACGCGAGCGCGTTGGCGCGCGTGGCCGCCACGTCCTGGCCCGGCTTGTAGAGCGCCGAGCCGAGGCCGAAGCCGCTCGCGCCCGCCGCGAGTTGCGGGCCCATGTTGTCGGGCTTCACGCCGCCCACGGGCAGCAGCGGCACGATCGCCGGAATCACCGCGCGCCACGCCTTCGTGACGTCGGGGCCGAGTTGTTCGGCGGGGAACATCTTGAGGCCGTCCGCGCCGTGCTTGAGCGCGGCGAACGCTTCGGTCGGCGTGGCGACGCCCGGCACGCACGCGAGACCTTGCAGCTTCGCGGCGAGGATCACGTCGGTGTCGGCGTGCGGCATCACGATCAGTTCGCCGCCCGCGGCTTTCACGTCGCGCACGCGCTCGGTCGTGAGCACGGTGCCCGCGCCGATCAGCGCATCCGCCGGCAGCGTGGCGCGCAGCGCGGCGATGCTCTCCAGCGGCGACGGCGAATTCAGCGGCACCTCGATGATCCGGAAACCCGCTTCATAGATCGCGCGGCCATGTTCGGCGGCTTCGGCGGGCTTGATGCCGCGCACGATCGCGACCATGCGGCACGCGGCGAACGCGGCCACGAAGCCCGCGTGCGGCGTGTAGGGAGCGGGCAGGTTCAGTTCGGGTTGCATGACGGGTCCTGTTCGTGTGTTCGGTGCTTGACGTTGCTCGATGTTGCGTTGCTTGCGTATCTGTCTACGTATCGGCGTGCGATGGCGTCGTGCGTCGCGTCGATCAGCTCGCGGACACGAGGCCCGCGCGCACCGCGATGCGCCACAAGCCGCGCTCGGTCGCATGGCGCACGAGATGCGCGCCGGTGCAGCCGAACTGCGCGAGCGCGAGCTTGTAGCGCTCGCACAGCGCATCGGCGCCGATCAGTTGCGGCGCGCAGGCGGCCAGCGCGACGTCGCGGCGCGCCAGCACCGCTTCGAGTCCCGCGAGTTCATGGCCGATCACGAGGCCCGAGAGGTAATCGGGCTGCTCGTCGGGCGCCAGTTGTTCGGTGAGACCGAGCGTGCGCGTGCTGAACGCCGTGGCGAGCAGGCCCGCGCTGCCGTGTTCGCGCGCGACGCTCACGCCGCGCAAAAACGCTGCCGTATCGGGCGCGGCCGGACGCTTCATCGTGCGGCCGAGAATCGTGTGCGCCGAAAGCGCCGCATAGACCTCGCCCGTCATGAAGGTGTAGAAACGCGCGATGCGCGCGCCTTCCACCACGGCCCATTTCGCGTGCGTGCCGGGCAGGCCGATCAGCGCGGCTTGCGTGCCGGCGGCGCTGTCGTCGTCGGCGTCGCTTGCGGGTTGCGCGCTCAATGCGCCGAAGATCTGCGTTTCCTCGCCGCGCATCACGTTGGGCAGCGCACCCGGTTCGAGCACGCCGGGCACCACGGCTACGTCCACGCCGCACGCCGCGCGCACCTTGACGATGCCGCCCACCAGCGCGTCCTCGCCCGCGGGCGTTTCCACGTAAGGCGCCTGCAGCCAGCCTTGCGCGCTGCCGACCATGCCGGCCGCCAGCACCGGCAGCGCCGGCGTTTGCGCGAGCCAGACACCGCAGGCTTCGTCGAAGGCGGCGTCGAAGCCGCCCTCTTCCGCCGGCACCGGCAGATTCATGATGCCCGCCGTCGAAACGCGCGTGTCGAGCACCTCGCCCGCCGCATCGAACAGATACGCGCGCAGCGAAGTCGTTCCCCAATCGAGCGCGATCAACGCGGCCTGGCGCGTGCCCGGCTGCGCCGCGGCGCGGGTGTCCTTGCCCTGTTCCATGTGTTCTTGTGTGGTGCGGCCTGTCATCGGCGAATCCTGCGCGTAGCGGGTTGCGGCGCGCGCCAGCCGAGTTCCTGCGAGATCGCGCGCGCTTCGCGCTGCACGACCGGAATCAATTCGTCCATGCGTTCGAGCGGCATATAGGGAATCGTGCTCGCCACCGAGAGCGCCGCGACGATCGCACCCGACGCGTCGCGCACGGGCGCGGCCACGCAGCGGATCGACACTTCGTTCTCCTCCAGATCGAACGTGTAGCCGCCCGCCGAATAGGTGGCCATGCGCTTGATGAAGGTGTCCGGGTCGAGGCTGTGATCGGGGCGGAAGCTCACGCCCGCGAGCGTGCGGCGCGACGCTTCGAACAGATCGCGCCACGACTGCGGCGGGAGGTCGAGCATCATCGCCTTGCCGATGCCGGTCGACGCGAGCGGCATCCGGTGACCGACGCGCGAGCGCATTTCGAGCCCGCGCTGGCCGGGGATCTTGTCGATGTAGAGCACGTCGTCGCCGTCGCGCACGCCCATGTGGATCGTGTCGAGCGTGGCGTCGGCGAGCGCTTCGAGATGCGTGCGCGCGACCGCCGTGAGCGGCATCTGTTCGAGCGCGATGGTGCCGAGTTCGATCAGCTTTGGGCCGAGCAGATAGCCGCCCTGCACCTGACGCAGATAGCGCGCCTGCACGAGGCTCGACACGAGGCGGTGCGTGGTGCTGCGCGTCGTGCCGAGCACCGCGCCGAACGAACGCAGATCGCGCACGCCGGCGGCGGCCGCTTCGAGGATCGCGAGGCCGCGCAGCAGCGTCTGCGTGCCGGCTTGCGTCGAGCCGTCGAGCAGCGCGCCCGGCAGACCGAGGATTTCATCGCCGCCGGAGCGGGCTTTCGTGGAAGACGCAGATGCCGACGCGGACGACACAGCGCGCTGGGCGGCGTGCACGGCGTGCGCGGCATGGGCGGCGGCGGCTTCGGGCGCGGCCTGGCCGTTCGAAGCGGCGGCGAGGCGTTCGGCGAGCGTCGGGGACATCGCTTTATTCATGGCGAGGTCGATCAGATGGACGTGGGGAGAGCGCGCGGCGTCAGACGACGGCGCGCGGGCCATGGTTCGGTGAGGGGCGATGCGCTCGGGCGCAAGGCGGCGCCCGGTGCGTGGACGCACGGCGAGTGGCCGCGTTTTCCGCAGGCTGGAACATGGCAAACGTCTCCGGTTTTCGCCTGGCTGGACGGACGCTGCGCGCCGCCGCCGGGCTTTGTCTTGAGTGGTGCCGACTGCGTCGGGTGCGCCTGTTTTGCCATTGCTGGGCGCGCCCTGTCGGATGGGTTGGATTGTAGGGCGGTTTTTCCGCGATCTCCAATATGTGATTGGGGCGTTCAGATATTGGGATATCCGACCCCCTGGCCGGACGGCCAACGCTGCGGACGCGCTTGATGGAATCGGGGGCGCGATCCGGCGGCGATCCAGAGACTTGAGCGATGTCAGGCCCGGTGCGCATCGGGCCGGAATCGGCGCTCAGTCCTCTGGAGGAGATATAAGATTTTGTATAAAGTTACCGATGTCAAACCGCTCGAATTCTGCGGCGGCGCACTGGCCGACCTGAAGCGCTTTCCTGAAAAGGCGCGTATCGAAGCCGGGCGTCAGCTGCGCCGCGTGCAGCACGGCCTCGACCCGCACGACTGGAAGCCCATGAATCCGGTCGCGCCCGGCGCGCGGGAAATTCGCCTGCGCGACGTGCGCGGCGCGTTTCGCGTGCTCTACGTGGCGAACATTCGTCACACCGTTCACGTGCTGCACTGTTTCGCGAAGAAAACGGAAAAAACGTCGTTCAGCGACCTTTCGCTTGCCCGGCAGCGCTACCGCGCCGCCCTCAAACCGGAGCCCGAAGCATGAAAATCGAAACGTTCGACAGCGTCTGGGATGCGCTCGAAGCCACGCCCGAAGCGGCGCAAAACATGACGCTGCGCTGCGACCTCATGATCGCACTCGAGGAGTACATCAAAGAGAACGCGCTGAGCCAGGCACAGGCCGCGAAGATCTTCGGCGTCACGCAACCGCGCGTGTCCGACCTCGTGCGCGGCAAGATCGACCTGTTCTCGCTCGACTCGCTCATCAACATGGCCGTGGCCGCGGGCATGAAAGTGGAGCTGCGCATTTCGCGGCGCACGCCGCGCGATGGCCACGACAATAAAAAAACGGCCGCCCGCTAACCGGACAACCGTCTTTCGCTTTTCGCCTGCCACAGCCAGAGCGCCAGCGCGCTTGAACCAGGCAAGCGCCTTACTTCCCAGCCGGCGCCTTATACGCCACGCAGTCCACTTCCACCTTGCAGTCGATCACCATGCTCGACTGCACGCAGGCGCGCGCGGGCGGATGATCGCCGAAGTACTCGCGGAACACCTTGTTGAACGACTGGAAGTCGCGCGCGTCGTCGAGCCAGACGCCGCAGCGCACCACGTGCTCCGGGCCGTAACCCGCTTCCTTGAGGATGGCGAACACGTTCTGGATCGTCTTGTGCGACTGCTCGACGATGCCGCCGTTGATCACCTCGCCGTTTTCCATCGGCGTCTGGCCCGAGACGTAGAGCCAGCCGTCGGCTTCCACCGCGCGCGCGAACGGCAGATGTTGACCGCCCTGGCCCTTGCCGCCTTCCACTCCATATCGTTTCATCGTTTGCTCCTTTGAGATCGCTTTGAGATCGTGCGGCGCGCGTCGTCCTGCGCCGCGCCGCGTGTCGACATTGAATCGGCTTAAAAAGCCACGTTGGCGCTGGTGTTCGCACTCGCCTCGCGCGGACCGCGCGCCACGAAATGCCCGGCGCGCTCGCCGGTCGGCTGGCCGTCGCGGTATGACAGCACGCCGTTCACCCATACCGCGTCGATGCCCTCGGCCACCTGCTGCGGCTTGTCGAAGGTCGCGGCGTCGCGCACCTTCGCGGGATCGAACAGCACGAGGTCGGCGTGCCAGCCCACGTGCACCTCGCCGCGCTGCGCGAGGCCGTATCGCCGCGCCGACAAACCCGTCATCTTGCGCACCGCCTCTTCGAGCGGCAGCAACTGCTCGTCGCGCGCGTAGTGGCCGAGCACGCGCGGAAACGCGCCCCACAAGCGCGGATGCGGCAGCGGATCGTTCGGCAAACCATCGGAGCCCACCATCGTCGCGGGATGCGAAAGGATGCGGCGCACGTCGTCCTCCGACATGTTGTGATAGACCGCGCCCGCCGGTTGCAGGCGCTTGCCCGCCTCCTGCTGCGAGACGCCCCATTCGGCGGCGATGTCCTTGATCAGCTTGCCCGCCTGCTCGGGATGTGGCGTGGACCACGTGATCGTGATGTCGATGTCGCCCGTCACCTGCTTGAGGTCGAGCGTCGACGAACTGCGGCTGTACGGATAGCAATCGCAGCCCACCGGCTGATACTTGCGCGCGCCGTCGAGCGACGCGAGCACTTCCGCGCTGCGCCCCCAGTTCGACGGCCCGGCGCATTTCAGATGCGAGATCACCACCGGCACGCGCGCGTGCTTGCCGATGTGATACGCCTCCTCCATCGCGTCGAGAATTGCGTCGAATTCCGTACGCATATGCGTGGTGTAGAGCGCGCCCGCGGCGGCGAGCGGCTCGGCGAGCGTGGCGACTTCCTCGGTCGAGGCTTCGTACGCGGAGCCGTACGCAAGACCCGTCGACAAGCCGAGCGCGCCATTCGCGAGCGCTTCTTCGAGTTGCGCGCGCATGGCCGCGACTTCGTCACGGGTCGCCGCGCGCTTGAGGTTATCCAGATGATTGTTGCGCAGCGCCGTATGGCCGATCAGCGCGCCCACGTTCACGGCGGGCTTCGCCGCGTTCACGGCGGCGACATACGCGGCGAAGGTCGGATACGCGAACGCCTCGCGCGCGCCGAGCAGGTTCATCGGATCGGGCGGATCGCCCTTGAGCGCGACCGGCGCGGCGCTGATGCCGCAATTGCCGACCACTACTGTCGTCACGCCCTGACTGATCTTCGGCAGCATCTGCGGCGAGCGGATCACGTGGGTGTCGTCGTGCGTGTGCACGTCGATGAAACCCGGCGCGAGCGCGCGCCCGTTCGCCTCGATCACTTCTTCGGCGAGCCAGTTCGACAGATTGCCGATGGCGACGATGCGTCCGTCGCGCAACGCCACGTCGCGTTCGACGGGCGGCGCGCCCGTGCCGTCATACAGCATTGCGCCGACGATCAGCGTATCGGCGGCTTCGGGGTGCGAATGCATGTCAGTCTCCCAGTGGCTGGCGCTCGCCGCCGCGCCCGGCGGTGCCGCGATGCGCATCGAGCGTGTGCTTCATGCGGCGCAGCAATTCGCGGCTGGACTCGGGCTGCGCGAGCGCGAGTTCGGTCACGAGCACGTCGAGCGCCATCAGCATCGCGTAACGCGACGACGACGGCTTGTAAATAAAGTCGGTCTCGCTCGCGACGATCGGCACGAGCCAATCGGCGAGCGCGGCCAGCGGCGACGCGGGCGCGGTCACGGCGATCAGCTTCGCGCCGTAGTCGCGCGCGATGCGGCACGCGTCGAGCAGTTCGGGCACGCGTCCTGTTAGCGACAACGCGACGACCACGCAATCGGGCGCGAGCGTGCTCGCCACCATCCGCTGCAACAGGCTATCCTGGTATGAGGCGACGGGGCGTCCAAGGCGTACGAGGCGAAAGCGCATTTCGTCGGCGAGCGCGCTGGAGCCGCCGCCCATGCCGAACACATAGATCATGCGGGCCTGCGCGAGCGCGGCGGCGGCCTCGGCGAACGGCGCCTGGCGCAGCAATTCGTGATTCTGCTCGAGTGCGGCGTGAATCTCGCCGTAAACCCGGGTAGCGAGCGGTGCGTCTGCGTCGGGTGTGGCATTGGCTTTGCTGGCATCGCGCCTGGCGCCTTTGGCGCCCTTGGCGCGCTTTGCCTTCGCAGGCTCGCCCTGCCCGGCCGCGCCGCGCAGGAATCGCTCGCCCACGGCAGCCGCCTGGGCGAGGCGCAGTTTGAGTTCGCGCACGTCGTGGCAGCCGACGGCCTTGGCGAAGCGCGTGACGGTCGCGATGCTCACGCCCGCGCGCCGAGCCAGTTCGCCGATGCTCGCGCGCGCGGCGCTGGCGAGATCGTCGAGAATCAGGGCGGCGACGTCGCGCTCGGCGGGACGCAGATCCGGCACGCATTGCGCGATGCGCGCGACGATGTCGAAGCGGCCCGGTTCGGCGGCAGAATTCATGGCGGGCAGGACGTAAGCGGACGGAACGGAGGGGAACGGCGAAAGCGCCGTGTTAGTAAATAACAATTCACGAAGCGATGGTACTTTGTGTACTATCACCGAGTCAACGGCGAACCTGTCTGTACCGCAATATCAGGCGCAATAGAGAATATGGAGCGAACCGAGATGAAAGTTACAAACTATCAGAGTGCGACGATCGACCCGAACAGCAAGGGCCTCGGCAACGTGCCCGGCGCGAGCGTGCCGTTGCAGGACGCGGGCCGTCTCGAATGGAATCTGCTCGCCGAAGACGTGAGCCTGCCGGCCGCCGTTCTGTATGCGGACCGCGTCGAACACAATCTGAAGTGGATGCAGGACTTCGTCACGCGCTACGGCGTGAAGCTCGCGCCGCACGGCAAGACCACGATGGCGCCGCAACTGTTCCGCCGCCAGCTCGAAACCGGCGCGTGGGGCATCACGCTCGCCACGGCGCATCAGACGCGCGCCGCGTATCGCGGCGGCGTCACGCGCGTGCTGATGGCCAACCAGCTCGTGGGCCGCCGCAACATGGCGATCATCGCCGAACTGCTCAGCGATCCGGAGTTCGAGTTCTTCTGTCTCGTCGATTCGGTCGCGGGCGTCGAACAGCTCGGCGAATTCTTCCGCGCCTCGCGCCGCACGCTGAACCTGCTGCTCGAACTCGGCGTGCCGCGCGGGCGCACCGGCGTGCGCGACGCCGACACGCGCCGCGCCGTGCTCGAAGCCATCGCGCGCTATCCCGATTCGCTGCAACTCGCGGGCGTCGAGATCTACGAAGGCATCCTCAAGGAAGAAAGCGAAGTGCGCACCTTCCTGCGCGACGCGCTCAACGTGACCGAGGAACTCGCCGCCGCGGGCCGCTTCTCGCGCTCGCCCGCGCTGCTCTCGGGCGCGGGTTCGGCGTGGTACGACGTGGTCGCCGAAGAATTCGCGCAGGCCAGCCAGGCGGGCACAATCGACGTGGTGCTGCGCCCCGGCTGCTATCTCACGCACGACGTGGGCGTCTACAAGCAGGCGCAATCGCAGATCCTCACGCGCAATCCGGTCGCGCGCGAAATGGGCGTGGCGCTGCTGCCCGCGCTGCAACTGTGGGCTTATGTGCAGTCGATTCCGGAGCCGGGCCGCGCGATCATCGGCTTCGGCAAGCGCGACGCCGCCTTCGACGCGGGCTTTCCGGAAGCCACGCGCCACTATCGTCCGTCACGCGACGGCGAGGTGACGGGCGCGCCGCGCGAGATCGCCGCGAGCGAAGGCTGGGAAGTGTTTCAGATGATGGATCAGCACGCGTATCTGCAGATTCCGGCGGGCGCGGACATTCAGGTCGGCGACATGATCGGCTTCGACATCTCGCACCCGTGTCTCACGTTCGACAAGTGGCGCCAGTTGCTGATGGTGGACGGCCAGTATCGCGTGACCGAAGTGATCGAAACGTTCTTCTGAGTTTTCCGCGTCCGGATGTAACAAGGCGGCGGTCGCACAGTGTGCGCCGCCGCCTGAATTTTTTGCGCGTGCGTTAAACGGCGTTCATGCCCCGTCCTGAGCACCCGCCTGCATCGCCGCGACGCCGATCCGCTCTTCCATCATCTTCAACGCGCCCGACAGCGCGGTGAGCGCGTCGTCGGGCAGCGACATCGTCTGGTTCAGAAACGCATTGCGGCGCGGCAAGCCCGCTTCGATCACCTCGCGCCCGGCGGCCGTGAGCTTCACATTGGTGATGCGGTTGTCGCGCTCATCGGCGCTGCGCGCGATCCAGCCAAGCGCTTCGAGCGGCTTCAACTGACGCGTGAGCGCGCCCGGGTCCACGCGCAGACGCTCGACAAGCCGCTTCTGCGACGACTCGCCGTTCTGGTCGTGCAGCGCGAGCAGGATGCGCCAGCGCGGCAGCGGATGCCCCACCTGCGCCTCGAACGCCGACATGAAAGCGCGATAAGTGCGTCCGAACTGCTGAACGATGGCGATGCGGTCCTGAGTTTCCATGCTGAAAAATCCTGCCTGGCGGTTAAAGCGGGGTTGGGCGGTGTTGATAAAAGACGCGGCAAACACCCGCCATCAGTCCGCGTGAATCACGGGCTCGACCTTGCGCTGAAGCTTGATGAGCGGCACGCGCCGCGTCTGCCATAGCGAGACGAGCGCGACCAGCGCCGCCAGCGCGATGCCCAGATGGATCGCGCCCACCAGCGCCTCGCGCGCGGCTTCGAGCAGCGGCGCGCCATTGTGCCCGGCCTTGGCGAGTTCGCCAATCAGCGCGGTCTGCGCGTCGCGATTCACCAGAATCTGCGGATCGGCGAGTTGCGGCAGCCAGTGCGTCGCCTGATCGGCCGCGAGCGATTTTTGCACGCCGCTCGCGTAGAGCTGCGTGACCATCGTGCCGGTCAGCGCCGTGCCGATCATCCCGCCGATCATGCGCAGCGATTGCAGCAGCGCCGTGGCGATGCCCAGATGCTCGCGGCCCGCCGTCTGCTGCGCGAACACCGTGAGATTCGGCATCACGAAACCGAGCCCGAGGCCGCCGACGATCATGAACGTCATCAGCAGCCCGCGCGGCATGGAGCGCGTCGCGAGCGCGACCGCGAAACAGGCGATCGCGAGCATCGCGAAGCCGATGTAGAGCATCAGATTCGGATTGCGGATGCGCGAGACGATGCGCCCGTTCGCAATGCTGCCGATCGTGATGAACACCACCAGCGGCGTGATGACGACGCCCGCCTCGTTCGGCGACATGCCGAAGCCGCCCTGGAACAGCAGCGGCGCGTAGAACAACAGCGAGAACATCGTGAAGCCGCCGAGCACGGCGAGCGTGAACAGCGCATTGAGGCTCGCGTTGCGGAACATGTCGACGGGCAGAATCGCCTGCGGGCAGCGCCGCTCCCATTGCCACAGCGCCCACGCCGCCGCGACGGCGAGCGCGAGCAGGCCGAGCGCGCCGAACGTCACGCCATGCTCGGGCAGACGTTCGACGAACAGTTGCAGGCAGCCGAGCGTCACGGCGATCAGCAGCGCGCCGGGCCAGTCGAGCCGCATGCGTCCGGTGTGCGCGACCTGGCGCAGATGCGGCAGGAAACGCCAGACGAAGTACAGCGAAAGCAGGCCGACCGGCAGGTTCACGTAGAACACCGAACGCCAGCCGTAGTACTGCGTGAGAAAACCGCCGAGCGACGGCCCAACCGCGTTGGCGATGCCGAACGCCGAACTCATCAGCACCTGCCAGCGCAGACGCACGACCGAATCGGGAAAGAGATCGGGAATGCAGGCGAACGCGGTGCCCACGAGCATGCCGCCGCCGATGCCTTGCAGGCCTCGCGCGATCACGAGGAACAACATGCTGTTGGCCGCGCCGCAGAGCACCGAGGCCGCCGTGAAGACGACGATCGACGCGATCACGAAGGGTTTGCGCCCGTAGTAATCGCCGAGCCGGCCGAAAATGGGGACGGTGACAACCGAGGTGAGCAGATAGGACGTGGCGACCCACGCGTAAAGCTCGAAGCCGCGCAGGTCGGCGACGATGGTCGGCAGCGCGGTGCCGACGACGGTCTGATCGAGCGCGACCAGCATGGTCACGAACGAGACGCCGAGCATGGCGAGCAGCGACTCGCGGAACGGCAGCACCTGCCCGCTGGAATGGTGGGCGGCGGTATGAACGGCCATTTTTTGATCCCGCAACGTTTGACGCGTCAAAGATTACGAATCATAGCATGGTGCGATCCTCTACACTGGGCGTCTAATGGACGGTTTGGCTCGACGAGGCGCACGCTTTTTGCGTGTTGCCGGGTGTTTTCCCGGCGCGCTCAATCCGTCGCGCCACGCCGCTTTCATCGGGAGATTTATGGGGCCAAATACTAATTTGTCCAATTTTGCCGATTTGTCCGACGTCGATCTCGCCGCGCTCAAGCGCGCGAAGCACGAACTCGAAACGCCGCCGCTGGGCATGAAGCTGGCCGCCATCGTCGGCGCGCCGGTCGAAAAGCTGATCGCGAAGCTGCCTGCCATGGCCAACGACAAGGTCAACGACGCCACCCAGGCCGCCTTGCGCAAATGTCTGCAGATCGCGCTCAAGACGCTCGGCAAGCAGGGCGAAGGCGCGCTGACGAGCGTCGGCTTGAATAGCGGCCCGAACGGCGGCGGCCCGAACGGCGCGGCGGCGCAGGTCGTATCGAAACCCAGCAACCTGCTGCACAAGTTCGCCGTCGCGACCACGGGCGCGGCGGGCGGCGCGTTCGGCCTGTTCGCGCTGCCGGTCGAATTGCCCGTCACAACTACGCTGATGTTCCGCTCGATCTGCGATATCGCGCGCAGCGAAGGCGAGCAACTTGCGAACGCCGACACGCAATTGCAATGTCTGACGGTGTTCGGCATGGGCGGCCGCTCCGCCGCCGACGACGAAGCCGACTTCGGCTACTTCATCGTGCGCGGCGCGCTGGCGCAGGCGGTCTCGAAGGCGTCATCGGAAATGGCGACGAAGGGCTTCGCCGCACATGGCTCGACCGCGCTGCTCAAGCTCATGCAGACGGTCGCCACGCGCTTTTCCGTGCAGGTCAGCGAGCAAGTGGCCGCGAAATCGATTCCGGCCATCGGCGCGGTGTTGGGCGCGATGGTCAACACGGTGTTCATCGACCACTTCCAGAACGTCGCGCACGGTCACTTCACCGTGCGGCGACTGGAGCGCAAATACGGCGAAGCCGCGATCCATGCGGCCTACGACGCGATCGATCTCGCGCTGGAATGAGCGCGCTGCACGCAACCGCGTCGCGCAATCCCGCGCGCACCTGCGTCACGCGACGGTTTGCGTCGGCAACGCGGCGGCCTTGCGCGCCCGCGCGGTGACGTCGGCGGCGCTGACCTGCTTCACGAAACGCGCGGAGGCATCGAGCGCGCGCCGCGCCTCCGGCATGAACGGCGCGTAGATCGGCCAGATATGCGGCAGATCGCGCCCGATCTCGCACTCGACGCTCACGCCCGCGGCGCGCGCACGCTCGGCGACGCGCAAGGTGTCGTCGAGCAGCGTTTCGGTGCTGCCCGCGAGAAGAAAGAGCGGCGGCAAGCCATGAAAATCGGCGTAAAGCGGCGACACATAGGGATGCGTTGCACGCGTTGCGCCCAGATACATCGACGCGATACGCGCGAAGACGTCGCCGCAGAACATCGGATCGCGGCCATCGTTCGCGCGGATCGACGCGCCTGTGCACGCCAGATCGGTCCACGGTGAATAAAGCAGCGCGCCGCCCGGCAACGGATCGCCGGCATCGCGCAAGGCGACCAGCGTGGCGAGCGCGAGTCCGCCGCCTGCCGAATCGCCCGCGATCACCAGCGACGCAGCCGGCGCGCCCTCATCGAGCAGGCGCCGGTAGGCAGCCAGCGCATCGTCGAGCGCGGCGGGAAACGGATGCTCGGGCGCGAGGCGATAGTCGAGCGAGAAAACATCGGCATCGGCGCGCGTGGCGAGCCCGAACGTAATCGCGCGATGCGTGCGCGGCGAACAGAAGTAGTAGCCGCCGCCATGCAGATAGAGAATCGTGCGCGGCGCCCCGCCCTCGCGCACCAGCCATTCACCGCGCACGGACGGTTCGTCGGCGCCGCCTTGACCTTGTTCGCGCTGTTCGGGCTGCGCGTAAAGCTGCCAGCCCTTCGGCACCGGCGGCAGCCAGACGCGCTTTTCCGTGAGCGCGCGGGTGCGCGCCACGTCGACCGGCTTGCGCGTTTCGGGCAGAAAGCGGCGGCGCAGCCCCCAGCAGATCAGCTTGTTTTGCAGGCTCATCGCGCGGATTCCCGTGCGCCGCCTGAACGACTCGTCGATGGGGTCATGGGCTCCCTGGCGGTGAACGCTTCAAGGCCGCTCAGTTCGCGGGCAGCACCTGGCCGCGGATCTCGCCGGACGGATTCTGCTGCGTATGCACGTTGAAGTACCACTGGCCGGCCATCAGATCGGTGACCTGCTTGTCGTTGAGCGTCGCCGAACCCTTGATCGGGCTCGCCAGTTCACCCTTCGGAATCGGCACCTGCACGCCGGCATTCTGGCCGACGGGCGCAGGACCGTGAAAGTGCGCGGCCGTGACCGGCGTCGTCAGACCTTCGTAGGTGATGGTCCAGTTGAGCGCTTTTGTCGACGTGTCGAAGGTCGCGTTGAGCATGCCGTGGCCCTTGCTCACGCGCGGCGGCACTTCACTGGAGGGTTCGAGATCGGCCTTGAGCGCGACGGTGTCGGCGAAGGCGGCGCTGGAGGCAAGGACACACAGTGCGAGAGCAAACTGCAGCGGACGAAGCGCTTTCATGGGAGTTCTCCGTTTGTTGTGACGCAGCGCACCAGACCGTTTGCGATGGCCGCGCGCGTGCGTGTAGGCACATGCTAGAGCAAATCCGACAACGACGTCGGATTCCGATTGCAGCATGCCGCATTCCACCCCGTGAAGCGGAAAGCCCGATGAAAGCAGCGGGCGAAAAAAAAGAGCGCCGCAAGCGACGCTCTCCAACCCAAGTACGACTTGATTGCCTACCCAACTTGTTGTGCAACGATCGCGCGATCCGGCCGGGACCCGGATCGCGCGGTTCATGCTTTTTAGAAGCGGTGACGGATACCCGTCGTGATGATGCCTTGGTTCTTCGACGACGAGACACCACCGTCCGACGTGTAGCCAACTTGCGTCAGGCCCACAGCGTTCTGGCCCGAACCCCACAGGCCGACGCCTTCGAGGTAGATGTCGGTGCGCTTCGAGAGCGCGTAGTCGGCCTGAAGGCCGAACTGATGCCAGTGCACCGAGCGGCTACCGGTGCCGTTGTCGACGCCGTCGCCGTTCGCGTTCGTGTACGTGTACATCGCGCCGATGCCGAGTGCCGGCGTCAGGTTGTAGCGCACGTTGCCTTCGATGTTGTTGAAGCGAACCGACTTGTCGGCCGTGAAGTTGTTCAGACGCGTTTGCGTGAACACCACGCCGCCGACCACCGGACCGTACGTGTAGCTCGCGCCGGCACCCCAGGTGCGCTGACGCTCGTTCGCGCCCAGCGGGTCGCCGACGACCGCGCCGTTGCCGTTGCGGTCCATGCCCTGCGCCTGCAGGTAGGCCGCGCCAACGCGCAGACCGGCGTTCTGGTAGCTCGCACCCGCGCTGTACGCGCGGTTGTTCGCGAAGCCGCCGGCCTGGTTCGAGAAGGCGTACGTGCCGCCGAACTGGAAGCCCGAGTAGTTCGCGCTCGTGTACTTGATCGAGTTGTTCAGCGAGAACGAGCCGTTGCCGTTGTCGTTGTCCATGACGTGCGCCATGTAGGTGCCGCCCCACGTGCCGACTGCCATCAGCGGGCCGACGTAGTCGACCACCGAGTCGAACTGACGGCCGAACGTGACCGTGCCGAACTGCGCTTGCGAGAGACCCACGAACGACTGGCGATTGAACAGGCCGCCGTTCTGCTTGCCGTTCATCACGTCGAAGCCGCTTTCGAGGTTGAAGACTGCCTTCAGGCCGCCACCCAGATCTTCAACGCCGCGCAGGCCCCAACGGCTTGCCTGGACGTTGCCGCTCGTCATGGCGTAATTGCGTTCGCCGCCGATGTTCGTCGTGTACGTGAAGCCCGCGTCGACGATACCGTACAGCGTGACGCTGCTTTGCGCGTACGACGCCGATGCGAACGTCGCAGCGACTGCCGCTGCGATTACCAGATGCTTTTTCATATGCTTCCTTCGATGCAAAGCCTTTCGGCAAAAGTGGATGTCGCCGCCGGGCAAGGTGCCGGCCTCGCCAGATCCCTCGCGCCGCGAGTGTGGCGCCGCATTGATATGCAAACCGAAGTTTATGGGCGTGCGTTTTAAAGCAGCCATCCCGGCATCGAGCAAAAGCATTTTCGACAATGTCGAATGATTGCACGCGTTAACCCTGCAATCGCTTGAGTGGCAATGCGCACGCTTTATCTCTATTTTTCGTGGGCGCGCATTGTGCGAAACATTATCCCGATATAACGTTGCCGATAGACAACACGCTGCCAGCTCGACGCAGCAAAGATTCGGAGCAGTCTCATTTTCATGGGCCGGTTTCGATCGGTACTATCCGGCAGACACCGTGTAAATTCCCGCCTTCGATTTCGTTTCGCCCCACTACTTTTATTCGTCGAATGCAAAACGGAATTTAACGCTTTTACCGCTTATTCATTTTTATATTTTCCGCCTCCTTTACGCGGTCCACTCCACACGCGCTCACGTCGATGCGACCGAAGAACATGAATCAATTGCAGGCAATGCGCGTATTCGTCAGCGTTGCCGAACACGGCTCGTTCGGGCGCGCAGCCGCGAGTCTCAATCTCTCGAACGCGGTCGTGACGCGCTACGTGGCGCTGCTCGAAGCCCATCTCGATACGCGCCTCATCAACCGCAACACGCGCAGCGTATCGCTGACCGAGGCCGGCAGCGCGTATTCGCAGGCGTGCCGCCATCTGCTCGAAGATCTCGAGCGCGTCGAAACGCAGATCGCGCACGGCGTCTCGGTGCCGTCGGGCACGTTGCGGGTGGTCGCGCACGCGTCGTTCGCGCTGCACGGCCTCACGCCCCTGCTCAAGCAGTACCTCGCCGAGTTTGCGCACGTGCGGCTCGCGCTCACGCTGCTGCATCGGCCCGTTGATCTGATCGAGGAAGGTTTCGACGCGGGCATCGTCGCGCCGCGCCAGGTGAGCGGCGGCACGCTGATCCGCCGGCCGCTCGTCACCATCGCGCCGGTCGCCGTGGCGTCGCCCGACTATCTCGATCGACATCGCGCGCCCGCGCGTCCCGCCGATCTCGCGCGCCACACGCTGCTCGCGCCGTCCGCCGACATTCATGGCAACGAGTGGCACTTCGCCACGCCCGGCGGCGCGCGCGAGCCCGTGATGATCGAACCCGCCTACGCGGTCAACAATTCGGCGATGTTGCGTCAGGCGGCGCTCGCGGGCATGGGCATCACGATCCTGCCCGCCAGCCAGGTGGCCGCCGACCTCGCGCAGGGTGCGCTCGTGCGCGTGCTCGACGGCTATGAGATCCGCGACGCCGACAAGGAGCTGTCGCTCGTCTATCCGGGCCGCCGTCACGTGCCCGCAAAAACACGCTCGTTCGTCGATTTCACGGTCGAGTGGTTCCGGCGGCACGAGTCGCCGCGTCAGACGATTATCGACACTTCGTGTAATAGTTAATTGACCGTTTTTATCTCGATTTTTATCGGCACGCGGACTAAGCTTCCCGATGCGAGAAGTGACTCTTCATCGAAGGGTCTCCAAGCTTGAACGCGGCTTCGGCCGCGTTTTTTTTATACTGCGTGCGCCCGCACGACTGTTCGCATTCCTTTCTGGCAGTTCTGTCAGTTTCGCGCCATTCGACTGACAGAAAATACTTAGGCCAATAGCGCCGCCTGCTGCTCGATGTTGTCGAGCAGCGCATGGCAAGTGCGAATCAACTCGAAGCCCTCTTCGCGCAATTGCTCCGCTGTGTGACTGTTCATGTGACGGCGATACGTTTCGAGCACCGCAAGCAGCGCCGGATATTGCAGCACGCCCACCGCGCCCGCGAGCCGGTGATGCCAGTCGCGCAAGCCCGCGATATCCACGTCTTCGAGCAGCGGCGGCAGCGCGTCCAGATCGTCGCGCACGGCGCTCACGAACGAAGCGAGCAACGTCTTCACCGTCGCTTCGCTGCCCCACACCTGAATCATGTGCGCGAGGTCGAGCGGTTCCAGCTCGCGCGTTCCTGATCCCGTTGCCCCCGAGTCGGCGGCCGAGACCTGGCATTCCGCGCTTGTGGCGCAGCCGGCGCAATCGTCGCGCTGCGCGCGATGCGGACAGGCAGCGCCGCGCTCCGCCGACGCCTCCGCCGCGCGATGCACGCCCTCCGCGCCGAACCAGCGCGCGAGATGCTCGCGCAGCGTCGCGACGCGCGTGGGCTTGATGAGGCAATCGTCCATGCCCGCCTCGTAGCACAGGCGCACATTTTCCGGTGCGGTGTTGGCGGTGATGCCGAGAATCGGCAAGCGGGCGGCGGCACTCGCGGGTGCATCGGCTGTCTTTCGGCTTCCTTCCCGGCCGCCTTCTCCCCCGCGTTCTCCCCGGCCCCCGCGCTCGCCTTCGAGTTCGCGCACGCGGCGCGCGAGGTCGTAGCCCGAGACGTTCGGCATATGACAGTCGGTGATGAGGCAGCCGTAGCGCTCGCTCGCCAGCGCCTCGAGCGCCTGTGCGCCGTCGTCGACCACATCGCACGCGAAGCCGAGCAGCGCGAGCTGATGACGGATCAATTCCTGGTTGACCGGATGATCTTCGGCCACGAGGATCAGGCGGCCCGCCGCGCGCTCCTTCTCGCGATCGGGCGCGGCGAGTCCGCTTTCCGACGCGTCGGCCGGGCGCACCGCGACGTTCGGCAGCCCCGAGAGCGCCATCGCACACGCCGCGCTCAGCCCACGCCACGAAAGCGGATTAATACTGACGCGCACGCCGTTCTCCGCCACGCGATAGCCGCTCGGCTTGGGATTTTCCGTCAGACGCAGCAGCGGCACGCCCTGCCCCTCCAGCGCGCCCGCCAGCGCTTCCGACGCGAACACGAGATCGACGCCGCCGCGTTTGACCATCGTGCGCAGCGCCCGCAGCGGACGCGCGCCGGGCTCCAGACGCGTCATCTCCATGCCGAGCGACACGCCGAAATGCATCAACGCGCCCGCCACGCCGCCATCGTCGCAGACCACCAGCGCGCGCTTGCCGCGCACACCGTTCGCCTGCACGGCGAGCGTTTCGACCGGCAGATCGATATGCAGTGCGAGGCGCGTACCGCGACCCAGTTCGCTCTGCAATTCGAGCGTGCCGTCCATCAGCGCCGCGAGCTTGCGGCAGATCGTCAGGCCCAGACCCGTGCCGCCGAAGCGCCGCGTGGTGGAGGTTTCGGCCTGCACGAACGGCTCGAAGAGTTGCGCCTGAGCCTGCGGCGCGATGCCGATGCCGGTGTCGGAGACCGACAGCGTCACGCGCTGGCGCGCGGGCGCGTCGGCGGCGTGCGCGAGGTTCTGCGCCGCCACGCCCACGCTCACCTCGCCGTGCGGCGTGAATTTGATCGCATTGCTGAGCAGATTGAAGAGAATCTGACGCAGGCGCCCGCTGTCGCCGCGTAGCTGCGCCGCCACGCCGGGTTCGACGTCCACGCGCATGCGCAGCCCTTTCTCGTGCGCGCGGCCGGCGAGCAGCCCAACGGCGTTGTCGACCAGCTCACGCACGTCGAACGGCTCCGAGTCGATCACCAGCCGCCCCGCCTGGATTTTCGAATAATCGAGCAGGTCGTCGAGGATCTGCAGCAGCGCGCCCGCCGATTCGTGCACCATGCCCACCATCTGATGCTGATCCGGATTCAGCGGCGTGCGTTCGAGCACCTCCACGAGGCCGAGCACGCCGTTCATGGGCGTGCGGATCTCGTGGCTCATCATGGCGAGGAAGTCGTCCTTGGCGCGCGAGGCCGCCTCGGCGAGATCGCGCGCGCGGGCCAGCTCGTCGGCGCGCGCGTGTTCGACGCTCGCATCCACCGCATAGCCGCTCCAGACGACCGCGCCGTTTTCGACGCGGCGCGGCACGAATTCCGCGCGCACCCACAGCGGGGCGGGCGTGCACTCGAAACGAAACTCGGTGTTGACCGGCGCGAGCCGCCGCGCCGACCGTTCGAGCTTCGCCGCGAGCCGCGCGCGGTCGCGGCTGTCCACGCGCGACAGATCGAGCGCGTTCGCGCGCATGAGTTCGGCGGCGGAATCGCCGAGCGGCCCTTGCGTGTCGCCCGCGAGATACGGGAATGCGTAGTGTCCGTCGGCATGACGGCGCAGCTGGAACACGATCACGGGCAGCGAGCCGGTGACGTCCGACAGCAACCGCTCCGACTCGCGCGCGCGCATTTCGGCGCGGCGGATATCGGTGATGTCGATCATCGTGCCGAGTACGCAAAACGGCGCGTCATGCACGTCGCGGCACAGGCGCGTCCAGAAAATGCCGTGGCGTTTTTCGCGTTCCGCCCCGGCGCACTGGCCCGCCGCGCCGGAAGCGCCCGGTCCCTCGAAGGCCAGTTCGACGCGCTGGCTCTCGCCCGTCTCCAGCGCCTTGCGGTACAGGTCGTCGACGCGCTCGCTGTTCTCCGCACCCCACGCCGCCACCGTCGCGCCGGTACGGCCCAGCACCTCGCCGCGCGACAGCCCGGTCACCTCCTCGTAGGCGCGGTTTACCGCGAGATAGCGGTTGTCGAGGTCGCGCGCACCGAGCGGGTACGGGATCATCTCCATCATCGTGTCCTGCAGCTCGACCTGTTTGGCGAGCACCTGCTCGGCGCGCCGGCGGCGGCGCATCTCGCGCTGCAGCAGCGCATGGGCGCGCAGTGTAACGAGCAGCACCACGCCGAACACGATCAGAAGCGGCAACAGACGCAGCGCATTCACGCTCCAGCCGCCGCCGCGCTCAGTTGCCGCGGCGGTCCAGCGATTGCGGATCTGCTGCTGCTCGAACGGCGACATGGCGTCGAGCGCGCGGTCGATCAGCGTGACGAGCGGAGTAAGGTCGCCGCGCACCGCGAAGGCCGTCGACGCGTCGATGCCGGTCGCGCCGAGCACCTTGAGCGTCTCCAGATAGCGCGCGCTCAGCGGTCCGTCGAGCGCCGCCGCGTTGCCGATCAGCACGTCGGCCTGATTGCGCTCGACGAGCGCGAGCCCGGCTTCGAGCGTGGGCGCGCGCACGATCTGCGCCGGCACCGCGCTGCCGAACAGCAAGGAAGACGGCGGCGCATGCGGCGACAACACCACGCGGCGTGTCGCATAGTCCTTGAGACCGCGCGACATCGGCTCGTCGCGACGCCCCACGATCACGAGCGGATAACGTTCGTAGGCCTGCGTGTAGCGCGTGCCTTCGGACAACACGCCTTCGTCGGTTGCGGCGGCGAGCAGCGCGAAATCGCCGCGCCGGAACGGCGCGTCGACGCCCAGCCAGTTGGCGACCGGCACGCGCGTGAAGGTCACGCCGAGCGTGCGGCTCAGGTAATCGAGATAATCGTTGGCCATGCCCGTCGCACCGTCGCGCGCAGCCATCGCGCTGAACGGCAGCCAGTCCGCATCGAAGCCCACCTTGAGCGGCGGCAATGCCGCCAGCCACGCGCGCTCGCGGGCGTCGAGCGTAAACGGCGGCACGCGTTGCGCGCCGGTCGTCTGGGCGTCGTCTGCCCCTGCCGCCGGATGACCGTCGAGCCAGCGCGCCTGCAGCGCCGTCGCGGCGGCCGGACGCACGCCGCTCGCCAGCACGTTCAGGCGATCGCGCAGCGCGATCTTCGAAACCGGCACGCCAAAGCGCAGTTCGCGCACGTTGACCCGCACTTCGAACGCCACGCGCAAACCGGCGTAATCGTCGAACGAAAGCTGGTAGCGCACGACGGGCGCGAATCCCGCATAAACGTCCGCCGCGCCGTGAGCGACGGCATGAAGCGCCGCGCCGGTATTCGCGAAGGTGACGAGGGTGGCTTGCGGGAAGCGCTCGCGCAGCATCGCCTCTAACACATAGCCTTTTTCGACCGCGATGCGCGCGTGCGCGAGCCGCGACGCCGTGGTGGCGACCGCCTCGTTGCCCGCGCGCGTGACGAACGCGCTTCCGCCGCTCAGGTAGGGCACCGTGAACGCGAGACAGCGCTCGCGCTGCGGCACGCGCGCGATGCTCATGATCACGTCGACCTCGCCCGCGCATGCGCCCGCGAGCAAGGCGCTCATGTCGGGATAGACGCGCGGCACGAGTTGCACCGACGGCCCCACGAGCAGACGCAGATACTCCGCGCTGAAGCCGCTGAGCGCATGCTCGTCGAGCACTTCGAGCGGCGGCCAGCCGCCCGTCAGCACGCCCACGACGAGGCGTGACGGCATGCTGGCTGTCTGGCTTCCGGCGGCGACACTGTTCGCGTTCGCGTTTGCGACTTGCTGCGCTCGGGCGGGGGCGGCGAATGCTGTCGTCAGCGTGATCGCGAGACAGAAGGCCAACGCCAGGGCCAATGCCAATTTCGCCGCCTGACAGACAACCATGCCGATGACCATGCCGATCGCCCCACCGCGCGCGCCGCTTCCCCACGCGCAACGTTGCGCGACGCGAGTGGAAAGGAGCGGCGGAGTCGGCAAGAGAATGGCCTCGCTCAGCTCGGGCCGTGGCCGTTGCGAGACGCGTCGCGCTGCGCACGCGACCGGATACGCCCCCTCGCACGCAGACGCAGCGCCAGCCGGTGAGCGATGCCCGCCGCGATGCCGCCCAGCATCGGCGCGGCCCAGAACAGCCAGAGCTGATCGAGCGCCCAGTCGCCCACGAACAAGGCCGGCGCGGTGGACCGCGCCGGATTCATGCCGCCATTGCTCACCGGAATCGCAATCAGATAGATTGCGGCGAGGCAGGCGCCGAGCGCCATGGGCGCGGCCTTGCGCCGCTGCGGCGAGCGCGACATGACAAGCTGTAGCAGCACGAACGCGAACGTCATCACGCACTCGACGACCGCCACCGCACCGAACGCATACTCGCAGGGCGAATGCTCGTCGTAGCCATTGCTGGCGAAATCCGACACCGCGAAGGAAAAACCCGGGCGGCCGCTCGCGACGTAGGCAAGCAACGCCGTGCCGAGGAGCGCGCCGACGGTTTGCGCGGCGATATACGGCACGACATCGCGTACCGGGAAACGCCCCGACGCCGCAAAGCCGATCGTCACCGCGGGATTGAAATGCGCACTCGACACCCGCGCCGACGCGAAACCGGCCACCGCCAGCGCGAGACCGAACGCTGCCGCCATTTCGAAGACATTCCAGCCCTGCGCGGGCACGGCGCCATTGAGCGCGGCGCTCGCGCAGCCGACGAACACGAGCCACGCGGTGCCCGCGCCCTCCACCGCCACACGGTCTACGAGCTTCATGGTGTTGTCTCCTTGTCCAGCTGGCGCGACGCGCGCGTTCCCGCCGACAGCCGGCGAGGGCTGCCGCACGGGTGGCCAGCGATGTCAGGAAGGGGAAATGCCGAACGGAGAAAGCCAAACCGGCGCTATCCGACAATTCGCGCGTCGAGCTTTAAATTATGGTGAGCGGCGTCCCATCGTCCGATAGGACAACTCCTAAAAATGCGAAGGCGATTCAGTCGCAGTTGCGCGCGAAATCTGACAGAACGTCGGATCGCGGGGCGGCGGCGCGGCGTGGTCGAGCGTTTCAGGTGAGGCCGATCTGCGTGGCGAATTCGATCAGTTCGCGCTCGGTGGCGAGGCCGAACTTGCGCATCGCGTTGCGCTTTTGCGTGCTGACGGTCTTCACGCTACGCCCGAGCTGCCGCGCGATGGCGCCAATCGGCATGCCATGCACGTAGAGCTGCAGCACTTCCCACTCGCGCGCGCTCGGCACGCCGACGCATGGTTCGCAGCCCGCACCCGCGCGCTCGAGCACCGAGCGCGTGCAGGCGGACTGAAACGGCTCACGAACGCGTGCGGCGTCGATCGCGGGCAGCAAGGCGTACGGCACGTCGCGCTTGTCGACGATTACCTGCAAGCCGTGTTGCAGCAAGCCGCTGAGCATGGGCGCGCTGGAGATCATGGTGAGCACGACGACAGCGGGCGCGCGCGGCGTGCGGACCAGACGCCGCAGCATGGAGAGCGAACTGTATTCGCCGTCCATGCCCGGCATGCAGACGTCGGAGATCACCACGTCGCAGGCGTGCGCGTCGAGCTGACATGCAAGCGAGTGCGTGTCGCTGGCTTCGGCCACCACGTCGATGCGCGGCGACGCGCGCAGCAAGCCGGTCACGCCGATGCGCACGCACTCGTGATCGTCCGCGACGATCACGCGCACGCGTTCCGCCTGTTCCGTTTGTTCCGCTTGATCGGCCCTCGCCACCTGCGCCCCCATTCAGCGGCCCTCGCCCTGCACGACACCGCACTCGAGCGCGAAGCGGTACAGGTCGATATCCGTCGTGAGCGCGAGCTTCTTCATGGCCGCGCACTTCTGCGCGCTGATGGTTTTCACGCTGCGCCCGAGCAGACCCGCGATCTCGGTCACGCCCAGCCCCGACGCGTAATGCGTGAGCACCTCGAACTCGCGCCGGGACAGCAGCCGCAGCACCTCTTCGCGCCGCTGCTCGCGCTCGGCCTTCTTCAGCAGTTCGCGCACGACCGGGCCGATGTAGTGCTCGCGCGCCATGGCCGAAGCGATCGCCACGGGAATCAGGTCGATGCGGTCGCGCTTGCTCAACACCGCCTCGACGTTCAGATTGATGGCGCTGCGCAGCGCCGCCGCCTCGTCTTCCATGGTCAGCACCACGACGGCTTTGTCCGGGTAGGTGCGCTGAAAGCGCTGCACCGCGTCGTGGCCTTCCTCGCCACGCTCGCCGGGCATGTAGAGGTCCAGCACGGCGAGGTCGAAATCGTGCTGCTGCGCCTCCTCGAACAGTTGCGGCACCGATTGCGCGCGCGCCACGACGCGCAGATTGGACAGCGAAGCAAGCAGATTCTCGAGTGCGAACAGCACCAGTGGATGATCGTCCGCGACGATGATCCGCGCGGGCCGCGTCAATTCATGAGTCTCGGGCATGGCAATTTCCGGCGTGCGGCGTGGCCGCTCATAGCAGTCCGTGCGCGCGCACGAAGGCGAACAGTCCTGCGTCGTTGCTGACGCCCAGCTTGGCCATGGCGTCGCGCTTCTGGCGGCTCACCGTGCGGACGTCGCGGTCGAGCTCGCGCGCGATTTCGGTGATGGTGCGGCCGCAGACGAACTGACGGACCACTTCCGACTCGCGCGGCGACAGACGCGGCGCACGCGTTGAACCCGCGCGCTCCGCGCCCGCGATGGCGAGGTCGCTCAGAATCGACCGGCTGACGTAGCGCAAGCCGTTTCCGGCGCCGCGTACGGCGGCGGTGAGCTCCTCCATCGGCTCGCTCTTTCTGAGCAGCGCCGTGACCCCCGTGTCGAGCACGGCGCGCAGAATGGCCACGTTGGTGATGCTGGTGAGCACGACGATGCGGCATTGCGGCCAGTCGCGGCGCAGACGACGCACGAGCGGCAGACCGTCTTCGATCTCGCCCGGCGCGCTGGGCATGGTGAGGTCAGTGACCGCGACGTCGCAGGGAAGGCGCTCGAGCGCGCTGATGAGTTCGCACGGGCTGGCTGCCTCGCCAACGACATGGACATCGCCTGCGGCTTCGAGCGCGGAACGAACGCCCAATAAAACGAATGGATGATCGTCCGCGAGGACGACGCGTAGCTTCAAGTTGGCTCTCTCTCGATGTGACAGGGAAGGGGCGGCGATGTGCGCGCGGCGGACGCGCCAACTCGCTCTGTGCCTTGTCTGCGTAGAGCGGTACGCAGCAGGGTCTCCCATCTGAACATCGATTAACGATTGCCAGTATCAGAGATTTCCGAATCGTTAAACTTACTTTAAATACGCATCACGTATCGCTTATTCGAATCAAATAATTCGATATGCGAATTAAATAAAAAAACTCAGAACATCCTGTCAGCGAATGACTGATACGGCGACAGTCAAACGGAAACGCGCTGTCTCGCACCGCGCGACGCGCGGCTTTGCTGACGTGCCAGCGGCGTGCGTGCAAAGGCCGGCCACGCCAACGCTGCGCAGGCAGCGCCCGCGAGCCACACGGCAGGCCAGCCGAACGCCGACAACAGGACAGGAATCGCGGAAGGCACCAGCCAGAAGGCGAGAAAGGCGCCGCTGTTGCCCATCGCCAGCGCCGTGCCGGTACGGCTGTGGCCCGCCTGCGTCGCAAGCTCGGTGTACGCGACGCCGTGCCATGCCGATGCAGCAATGCCGCCCGCCACGAGCAACACGAACAATGCCGACAACGCCGCCGCCGATTGCACGCCCTGCCCGGTGTTCCCCACGAGCGCGGTCGAGATCGCCAGCAGTACGAACAATCCGACGGTGAGCGCCGCGCACGCGCGCAGATAGGCGTTGCGGTTGCCGCGCCGATCGGTCCAGCGGCCGCTCCAGACCCGCATGACTGCCGCCCCGCCCTGCACCGCCGCGAGCGCCGCGCCGATCGCCACGCCATGCATGTGGCCGAAATCGTGCAGAAAGACGCTCGCGAACGAGATCACCGCGACTTGCGGCATGCACAGCGCCGCGATGCCGATCGCCACGCGCCACACCGGCGCGCTGCGCAACGGCGAGACGGTCGGGTCCGATGCGGCGGCGGCGTTCGCTGTCGGCGTGACGGGCAACGCGTCCGGCTCGCGCACCCACAGCATCGTCAGAATGGCGGAAGCAAGACACATCGCCGCCAGCGCGCCGTACATCCACACAAAGCCCGCGTGCTGCGCCAGCGGCGGCAACAGCAACGCGCCGATGCCGGCGCCCGTCGGCACCGCGGTCTGACGGATGCTCATCGCGAGGCCCCGCTCGGCGGGTCCGAACCAGGCCATCACCGCGCGTCCGCTCGAACCGTTGACACTGCCGCCGAGCAAGCCGATGGCGAGAAAGCCCGCTTCGACCAGCGGCAATCCCGGCACGCGCGCCGCGGTCGGCGTGACCCAGACGGCCATGGCGAGCAGCGCCGCCGCCGTCGAGACGAGTCCCGTGAGCAGCACGCGCCGGTCGCCCCAGCGGTCGGTGAGCATGCCCCACGGCAATTCGCTCAGGACGATCCCGAGACCCAGCATGCCGAGCAACAAGCCGAGTGCGCCCGTGTCGATACGGTAGCCCGAGCGGATCAGCACCGCCGTGGCCGGAATGCCCGAAAACGCGGCCGCGAAACTGGCGTTGGCCGCCACGCCCACGCTCAAGACTTTCCATCGATGCGGCGCGGCGCGCCCCTGTGCGTACTCCATGATGCGCTCCAGAAAGAGGTTGACTGCGCTCATGCTAGAGGCGCACCATCTATCGGAAAAGCGGGAATATCCAAACGGTTGAATCGGAATTTCCGAAATCTGAAATCCCGGGTTGCCAGCCCGGTTCGCAGCCGGTCCGGCTCATCCACACACACTTATGAACGCACGCGGTCTCGACTTCGCGCAGTTGCGCACCTTCATCGCCGTCACGGAGGCGGGCAGCGTCTCGGCGGGCGCCGAGCGCGTGTTCCTCTCCCAGTCGTCGGTGAGCGAGCAGTTGAAGAAGCTGGAGGAGCGCATCGGCCAGCCGCTGTTCGTGCGCGGCAAATACGGCGTCGCGCCCACGCCCGCGGGTGCGAAGCTGCTCGATCACGCGCGCCGCATCGTGGCGATGTGCGACGCCGCGTTCGACGACATGCAGGGACGTTCGCTCGACGGCGAGGTGCGCATCGCCATCACCGATTACTACCGCCCGCAGGATGTCGCCGCGATCATCCGGCGCTTCGCGAGCCAGCATCCGCGTCTGCGTCTGCATGTAACGGTGCTGCCCAGCGCCGTGATCGACGCGAGCGCGGACGACAACACCTTCGACATCGGCCTGTCGCTGCGCATGGTGGAGGGCACGGGAAAGCGCGGCGCGGCGAAGCCCGGCGCGCAGACCTCGGCGGCCACGAGCACGGTGATCCGCCGCGAGAAACTGGTGTGGGTCAGCGCGCGCGAGACGCTGCGCGAGCGCGGCGCGCTGACGCCGCCCTGGCCGCTCGTGCTGCTGCCCGCGACGTGCCAGTTGCAGCGTTACGTGGTGAGGCTGCTCGACGAGGCGCGCATGCCGTATCTGATTTCGCATTCGGCGTCGGGCGTCGCGGGGCTGCAGCTCGCGTTGAAGGCGGGGCTGGGCATTTCCTGCCTGAACGAATCGGCGATCGGCGACGGGCTGATGGCCTGTCCAGCGTCGTTCGGCTTGCCCGCGTTGCCGTTCGCCGAATTTCATCTGCTGCCGGGGCGTCCCGGCGAAAGCGCGCACGTGACGAACGCGCGCGAGGCGCTCGCCGGATTGTTCGGCTAGCGGCCCGCTTGGGTTTATTCGGCTTCCTCGGCTTCCTGCGCCGATTCGCAATGCGGACGACCCGCGCGCCGATCAGGGCTGCGCGCTCACCAGCTCGGCGAAACGCAGCAGATCGACGTTGCCGCCCGAAATGACGATGCCCACGCGCTTGCCCTGCACGTCCACCTTGCGTTGCAGGACCGCCGCCGCCGCGAGGCAGCCCGTCGGCTCGACGTAGATCTTCATGCGGCTGGCGAAGAACTTCATCGTCTCGACGAGTTCCGCGTCGCTGACCGTCACGATCTCGCTCACGCGCTCGCGGATCACCGCGAACGTGTGGTTGCCCAGATGCTGCGTCTGCGCGCCGTCGGCGATGGTCTTGGGCGTCTCGATGTGGACGATCGCGCCGCCTTGCAGACTGCGCTGGCCGTCGTTGCCCGCTTCCGGCTCCACGCCGATCACCTGGCAATCGGGCGCGAGCGCATGCGCCGCCGTCGCGCAACCCGAGAGCAGGCCGCCGCCGCCGAGCGGCGTGAGCAGCACGTCGAAACCGCCCGCTTCCTCGAACAGTTCCTTCGCCGCCGTGCCCTGCCCCGCCATCACGTGCGGATGATCGTAGGGCGGAATCAGCGTGAGGCCGCGCTCGGCGGCGAGACGCTGGCCGAGCGCTTCGCGGTCCTCGGTGTAGCGGTCGTAGAACACGACTTCGCCGCCGTAGCCGCGCGTGGCCGCGACCTTCACGGCGGGCGCGTCGTGCGGCATCACGATCACGGCCTTCACGCCGAGCAGTTGCGCCGAGAGCGCAATGGCCTGCGCGTGATTGCCCGACGAAAACGTGATCACGCCGCCCTGCTTCTGCTCCGGCGTGAACTGCGCGATGGCGTTGTACGCGCCGCGAAACTTGAACGCGCCCATGCGCTGGAAGTTCTCGCACTTGAAGAACAGTTCCGCGCCCGCGAGTTCGTTCGCGGTGCGCGAGGTCATCACGGGCGTGCGGTGCGCGACGCCGCGAACGCGCTCGTGGGCGGCGACGACGTCGTCGAAAGTGATGGGCAGAGTGCTCATGGTCGGTGCTCGCTGGGCAAGTAGGTGTAGACGGTGGAGCGCGCCACGCCGAGCGTGCGCGCCACTTCGGCCAACGCGTGGCGCAGGTTCAGGTGGCCGCTTTCGGCGAGTTCGCGCACGGCGTCGCGGCGCTGCGCGAGCGTCATGCCGATGGGCGTGGTGTTGCGCGCGGCGGCATAGCGTTCGAGTGCGGCGCGCACGCCGTCGCCGGTGCGCGGCGCGAGCGATTCGGGCAGCGGCGCGGCGGCGCCCGTCTGCATCAACTGGCCGAGGCCCGCCGTGACCGCGCCGAGCAGCGAGACGTCCATGTTCAGGCAGACGGCCGCCACGTATTCGCCCGCGCTGTTCTTGAGCCCGATCGACGTGCTCTTGACCGGCCGGCCATCGGGAAAGCGATTCGGATAATTGGCGACGACTTCGGGGAAGCCGGGATCGTTCAGACGCGCGAGCCCCATTTCGGTGGCGGCGTCGCCGACCTGACGGCCCGACAGGTTGTTCGAGATCGCGACGACCGACTGCTCGGGCGAGGTCAGATCGTGCAGCACGACCTCGACAAGCGGCGCGAGCGTCTGCCCGAGCGCCTCGACGATCTTGAGGCCTTCGCGCAGCAGCAGCGCGTTCTCGCGCGCGCTGACGCTCGCGCCGGAGACTTCGGTAGGTGTCTTGATCTTCGCCACGCGTGACATTTTGACGATTTACGACAAAATGTCAATCACTGACAACACACACCGCGCGGCATAAAAAAACTCGCCCGAAGGCGAGTTCGCAGGGACAACGCGAGGCTTCGTCTCAGACAGCGAAGCGCTCGCTGGCGAATTGCGACGACGGCACGCGCGCCGCCACGGCGGCGGCTTGCGCGGCGCTCACCATCGCGGGCGGCCCGCACACGTAGAGATCGGGCGACGTGTTCACCGAAACGGACGCCAGCGCCGCCTCCAGCGCCTCGACCGGCGTGCCGTGAAAGCCGCGCCAGGCATCGTCGGCCTCGCGCACGCAGAACTCGACGCGCAACTGCGGAAGCGCCGTCTGCAAGCGCGCGAGTTCGTCGGCCATGAACAGATCGCTGACGCGGTTCACGCCGAAGAACACGCGCGCCTCGTTCATCTCCTGGTATTCGGCCATGCGCCGCAGCATCGACAGCACGGGCGCGAGCCCGGTGCCGCCCGCCACGAACCAGCGCGGCCGCAGGCTGTCGGCGAACAGGCCGAAACCGCCTTGCGGGCCGTGTACGGTCAGCGTGTCGCCCACGCGCGCGCGCTCGCGCAGCCAGTCCGAAAACGCGCCGCCGGGCCGCAGACGGATCAGCAATTCCAGCCGCCCGTCCCAGTTGCTCGTGTTGGCGAGCGAGAACGGACGACGCAGATCGCCTGCGCCTTCGTCATCCGGCAGCGCGAGTTCGACGAACTGGCCCGCTTCGAACTCGGCGGCGCTGCCGTTGAGATCGTCGGCATCGAGTTGCAGTTCGAGGCGGCGCGTGTCCTCGGTGAGCGTGTCCAGCGACACGACGCGCGCGCGCCGCGCCGCCACCGGCTGGCGCAGCACTTTCGCGCTGTCGTACGGTGCGACGATGCGCAAATCGCTACGCGGCGTCGTGCGGCACAACAACACCGCGCGCGGATCGCCCGCGGGGAGCGCATCGGCGGCGTGCTCGCCCAGCGTGTAATCGCCCTCGGCGACGCTCGCGTGGCACGCGCCGCAACTGCCGCGCTTGCACTGCGACGGCAGCGTCAACTGCGCCGCCGCGGCCGCCGCCAGCACGTCCTGCTGCGGCGCGCACTCGAAGCTCAAGGCCGCGCCGTCACGCGTGAGAATCTCGATTCGATGGTTCATCGGCTTGCCTGTGCCCGCCTCACGCGGCCTTGCGCGCGAGCGCGGCGGCGAGATCGGCGTGCGCGTCGCCGATCGGCTGGATGCCGAACTGATCGACGAGAATCTGCACCACGCCCGGCGTGAGGAAGGCCGGCAGCGTCGGTCCGAGCCGGATGTTGCGGATGCCGAGCGCGAGCAGCGTCAGCAGCACGGCGGCCGCCTTCTGCTCGAACCACGAAATCACCAGCGACAACGGCAGATCGTTGACGCCGCACTCGAACGCTTCGGCCAGCGCGAGCGCGATCTGGATCGCCGAATAGCTGTCGTTGCACTGGCCGAGATCGAGCAGACGCGGAATGCCGCCGATGTCGCCGAACGCGTGGCGATTGAAGCGGTACTTGTTGCAGCCGAGCGTCATGACGACGGTGTCGTCGGGCGCGGCCTGCGCGAACTCGGTGTAGTAGTTGCGGCCGGGCGCGGCGCCGTCGCAGCCGCCGATCAGGAAGAAGTGGCGGATCTGACCGGCCTTCACGGCGTCGCTCACCTTGTCGGCCACGCCGAGCACGGTATGGCGCGCGAAGCCGATCGTCACGGTTTCCTCGGGCGCGGTCTCGCGGAAGCCCGGCAGCGCGAGCGCGGCCTGCACGAGCGGCGCGAACGCGTGATGCTCCAGATGGCGCACGCCCGCCCAGCCGACCGGGCCGGTCGTGAAGATGCGCTGACGATAGTGCGGCAGCGGCTCGATCAGGCAGTTCGAGGTCATCAGAATCGGGCCGGGGAAATTCGCGAAGTCGGACTGCTGGTCCTGCCACGCGCCACCGTAGTTGCCTGCGAGGTGCGCATACGCCTTGAGCTTCGGATACGCGTGCGCAGGCAGCATCTCGCCGTGCGTGTAGATCTGCACGCCCGCGCCTTCGGTGGCTTGCAGCAACGCTTCGAGATCGCCCAGATCGTGGCCCGAGACGAGGATCGCCTTGCCCGCGACCGGCGTCATGCGCACGGCGGTGGGCTGCTGGTTGCCGAAGCGGCCGGTGTTGGCGGCGTCGAGCAACTCCATCACCTTGAGGTTCAGGCTGCCGAGCGCGAGCGCCTGTTCGAGCAGTTCGCCCGCCGCGACGGGCTCGCGCGCGAGGAAGTCGAGCGCCGACGCCACGCCCGCGTAGACCTCGTCGCTTTCGTAGCCGAGCACGCGCGCATGATGCGCGTAGGCGCACACGCCCTTGAGGCCGTAGAGCACCAGCGCGCGCAGCCCGACGATGTCGGCGCCCACGACATCAAGACCTGCATCGACGCCGACGTCCGCAGCCTGCGCGAGCAGTTGCGGCAGATCGGCGCCCGGCTGCCAGCGCGCGGGACCGGCGGGCGCCTGCGCCGCGACGCCCTGCGCGAGCGCCATCGTTTCATACGCGGCCTTCACGCAGTCGCGATGTTGCGCGGCTTCGCGCAGCATCGCCACGAAGCGGCCGGCGTTGAAGTTCACGTTGGTGAGCGTGGTGAACATCGCGTAGAGGATGAAGCGGTCGGCTTCGCGGTCGGCGCTGCCGAGACCGCGCGCGAGCGCGTTGTACTGGGCGATGCCCTTGACCGCGTGGATCAGCAGATCCTGCAGATCGGCGGTGGTGGCGTCCTTGCCGCAGTTGCCCTTCGCCGACGCGCATCCGGGCGCGCCGTGGGCGCGGTCGGTCTGTTCACATTGGTAGCAAAACACGCTGCTCTCCTTGCTTGTGGGGATGGCTCGCGCCACGCGTCAGACGATCGTCGATCGGCTGACGGAGCACGGCGTTGTCCGAGGGCGGCGACCCGCGCCGCATCGGACGTCTAGTAAGATGCAAAATTGATGCATCTTTTTTATCGTCGCCTGGGCGCGCCAGGTTTGCCGTGATGCAAATCAAAGGAGAGCGTGGCGGCGCAGGACGGCGGCACCATGAAAAAAGCCCGCGACCGGAAAGGTCGCGGGCTTTTCGTCGGATTCGCGCCCGAAGGAATCGAGCGCGAGTCGAACCAGCTTAGAAAGGAATATCGTCGTCCATTTCGTCGAAGCCGCCGCCGGCCGGGGCGTTCGAACGGCCAGCGCCGCCGCCCGAGCCGCCACCGCTCGAACGCGGTGCACCGCCGCCGCCGCCCGAAGCACGGCCACCGCCGCGCGGTGCGCTGTCACGGCTGTAGCCGCCGTCGTCGCCCATATCGCTGCCCGCCGACGCGCCGCCGCTGCGGCCGCCCAGCATCTGCATCTGATCGGCGACGATTTCCGTCGAATAACGGTCGGTGCCGTCCTGCGCCTGCCACTTGCGGGTGCGGATGCGGCCTTCGATATACACCGACGAGCCCTTCTTCAGGTACTCCGAGACGATCTCGGCCAGACGGCCAAAGAACGCCACGCGGTGCCATTCGGTCATTTCCTTGAACTCGCCGGACGCCTTGTCCTTATAGCGGTCGGTGGTCGCGAGGCGGATGTTCGCCACGGCGTCACCGCTCGGCAGATAGCGCACTTCCGGCTCGGCGCCGAGGTTGCCGACGAGGATCACCTTGTTCACGGATGCCATGTATTTCTCCAGTTGATTCCGATCAGGCGCGCCGAAGCGCGTTCAAACGCACGCTCACGCGCGCTCAGCGCGTTTGGGCGGCGCCTTCATGTTGGCCGCGATTATAAGCCAGCAGAACACGAGGCCTGAGCACGTATAGAAAACGGTGCTTGCGCCGTCGTGTTTGAGCAGCCAGCCGCCCACCACGCCGCCAAGCGCGAGCCCGATCGACTGCGTGGTGTTATAGACGCCCGTGGCTGCGCCCTTGCGGTTGCCCGGCGCGAGCTTCGACACCAGCGAAGGCTGCGACGCTTCCAGAATATTGAAGCCGAGGAAGTACACGAACAGCACGGCGGCCACGATTGCTATGGTATGCGCAAGCGAGCCGAGCAGAAGCTGGCCGATCAGAATAAGCCCAATGGCCGAGACCACCACGGCCTTCATCTTGCCCTTCTTCTCCGCCGCGATGATGGCCGGCACCATCAGCACGAACGACAGGCCCATCACGGGCAGATAGATCATCCAGTGCGAGGCGACCGGCAGACCCGCATCGACGAGCAGGCGCGGCACCACGAGGAACAGCGCGGTCTGCGTCGCGTGCAGCACCAGCACGCCGAAATTCAGGCGCAGCAGCTCGACGTTGTGCAGGACTTCGGAAAACGGCGCGCGCACGTGCACGGGCTTGGGCGCATCGGGCACGATCCACAGCACCACGCCCACCGCGATGATCGAGAACACGCCGACCAGCGTGAAGAGGCCGCTCATGCCGAGCCAGTGCACCACGATGGGCGCGCCGACGATCGCCACCGCGAACGACAGGCCGATCGAGCCGCCCACCATCGCCATGGCCTTGGTGCGGTTCTGCTCGCTGGTGAGGTCGGCGATGAAGGCCAGCACGGCCGACGACACCGCGCCCATGCCCTGGATCACCCGTCCGACGATAATCCACGTCATGTCGTGCGCGCCCGCGGCCACGAAGCTGCCGATCGCGAAGATCACGAGGCCGGCGGCGATCACGGGCTTGCGGCCGATGCGGTCGGAGATCCAGCCGTAGAAAATGTACAGGAGCGACTGCGTCACGCCGTACGCACCGAGCGCGATGCCGACAAGCAGCAGGTTGTCGCCGCCGGGAATGGTTTTCGCGTAGACCGAAAACACCGGCATGATCATGAAGAGGCCCAGCATGCGCAGCGCGAAGATCGCGGCAAGCGACACGGTCGCGCGCAGCTCGGGCGCACTCATGCGTGAAGAGGTAGCGGGTGAGTTGGAGGACATCGGAGCGTATTGTGATTGGCCGCCGCTGCCCGCCGGCGATGCGCGCGCCGCGTGGAACTCAGTGGGCGCTGATTGCGCACTTACCGTGGCCCCGGAGCGCGGAGCCCGGGTCGCCTTGCAAGAGCTGTCGGTTGGCTTGCAGAGTCTTCGCGCGGACGCTTCAAGGTCCTTTCAAAGACCGTTGGCAAGCCGTAACGGCGGTCTGGAAAAGTCGTTATAGTAGCAGGTTTAGCCTCCCTCTCTCCCGCAGGTTCATGGAACAGATCCGTATCCGTGGGGCCCGAACCCACAACCTGAAGAACGTCAATCTGGACCTGCCGCGCCACAAGCTCGTGGTGATCACCGGGCTATCCGGTTCCGGCAAGTCCTCGCTGGCCTTCGACACGCTCTACGCAGAAGGCCAGCGCCGCTACGTGGAAAGCCTGTCGGCGTACGCCCGTCAGTTCCTTCAGTTGATGGAGAAGCCCGACGTCGATCTGATCGAGGGTCTGTCGCCGGCGATTTCGATCGAGCAGAAAGCCACGTCGCACAATCCGCGCTCGACGGTCGGCACGGTCACCGAAATCCACGACTACCTGCGACTTCTTTACGCACGTGTCGGCACGCCGTACTGCCCCGACCACGAGATTCCGCTGGAGGCGCAAAGCGTCTCGCAGATGGTCGACGCCGCGCTCGCGCTGCCCGAGGAGACCCGGCTGATGATCCTCGCGCCCGTGATCGTGGACCGCAAGGGCGAGCACGCCGAACTCTTCGACGACATGCAGGCCCAGGGTTTCGTGCGCTTTCGCGTGCGTTCGGGCGGCGGCACGGCCAACGAGGGCGAGGCGAAGATCTACGAAGTGGAGTCGCTGCCCAAGCTCAAGAAGAGCGAGCGCCACACCATCGACGTGGTGGTGGACCGCCTCAAGGTGCGCCCCGACATGAAGCAGCGCCTCGCGGAGTCGTTCGAAACGGCGCTGCGTCTCGCCGACGGCCGCGCCATCGCGCTCGAAATGGACACGAACAAGGAGCATCTCTACAGCTCGAAGTTCGCCTGCCCGATCTGCTCGTACTCGCTGCCGGAGCTGGAGCCGCGCCTCTTCTCGTTCAACAACCCGATGGGCGCGTGCCCGGAGTGCGACGGCCTCGGCCAGATCACCTTCTTCGACCCGAAGCGCGTGGTCGCGCATCCGTCGCTGTCGCTCGCGGCGGGCGCCGTGAAGGGCTGGGACCGGCGCAACCAGTTCTACTTCCAGATGCTGCAGAGTCTCGCGGCGTACTACGACTTCGACATCGACACCGCCTTCGAGGATCTGCCGGAGAAAGTGCGCAAGATCCTGCTGTACGGCTCGGGCAAGCAGGAAATCCCGTTCTCGTACATCAACGAGCGCGGCCGCACGTCCGTGCGCGAGCACGTGTTCGAAGGCATCATCCCGAACCTCGAGCGCCGCTACCGCGAAACCGATTCGGCCGCGGTGCGCGAGGAACTCGCCAAGTACCAGAACAATCAGGCCTGCCCGCACTGCGAAGGCACGCGTCTGCGCCGCGAAGCGCGCTTCGTGCGCATCGGCGCGGGCGAGGACGCGCGCGCCATCTATGAAGTGAGCGGCTGGCCGCTGCGCGACACGCTCGGCTACTTCCAGACGCTGCGCCTCGAAGGCGCGAAAGGCGAGATCGCCGACAAGGTGGTCAAGGAAATCGTCGCGCGGCTGATGTTCCTGAATAACGTCGGGCTCGATTACCTCTCGCTCGAACGCAGCGCCGAAACGCTCTCGGGCGGCGAAGCGCAGCGCATCCGCCTCGCCTCGCAGATCGGCTCGGGCCTCACGGGCGTGATGTACGTGCTCGACGAACCGTCGATCGGCCTGCACCAGCGCGACAACGACCGCCTCATTTCCACGCTCAAGCATCTGCGCGATCTCGGCAATTCGGTGATCGTCGTGGAGCACGACGAGGACATGATCCGCATGGCCGATTACGTCGTCGACATGGGACCGGGCGCGGGCGTGCACGGCGGCATGGTGATCGCCGAAGGCACGCCCAAACAGGTGGAGCGCGATCCGGCCTCGATGACGGGCCAGTATCTCTCGGGCGCGCGCCGCATCGACTATCCGGACGAGCGCCAGGATCCCGACGAGCGCCGCCTGCGCATCGTCGAGGCCTACGGCAACAACCTCAAGCACGTGACGCTCGATCTGCCGGTCGGCCTGCTGACCTGCGTGACGGGCGTGTCCGGCTCGGGCAAGTCCACGCTCATCAACGACACGCTGTATCACGCGGTGTCGCAGCATCTGTACGGTTCGTCGGCCGAGCCGGCGCCGTTCGAGGCGATCGAAGGGCTCGAACATTTCGACAAGGTCATCAACGTCGATCAATCGCCGATCGGCCGCACGCCGCGTTCGAATCCGGCCACCTACACGGGCCTCTTCACGCCCATCCGCGAACTGTTCGCGGGCGTGCCGGCGGCCAAGGAGCGCGGCTACGAGTCGGGCCGCTTCTCGTTCAACGTGAAGGGTGGGCGCTGCGAAAGCTGCCAGGGCGACGGCGTGCTGAAGGTGGAAATGCACTTCCTGCCCGACGTCTACGTGCCCTGCGACGTCTGTCACGGCAAGCGCTATAACCGCGAAACGCTCGAAATCCAATACAAGGGCCGGAACATCAGCGAAGTGCTCGACATGACGGTGGAAACCGCCTACGAGTTCTTCAAGGCGGTGCCGGTCGTGGCGCGCAAGCTCAAGACGCTGCTGGACGTGGGTCTGGGCTACATCCGCCTCGGCCAGTCGGCCACCACGCTCTCGGGCGGCGAGGCGCAGCGCGTGAAGCTTTCGCTGGAACTTTCCAAGCGGGATACGGGCCGGACGCTGTATATACTCGACGAGCCGACCACCGGCCTGCACTTCCACGACATCGCCCTGCTGCTCGAAGTGATCCACCGGCTTCGCGATCAGGGCAATACCGTGGTGATCATCGAGCATAATCTCGATGTGATCAAAACCGCCGACTGGGTCGTCGACATGGGCCCGGAAGGCGGCGCGGGCGGCGGCATGATCGTGGCGCAGGGGACGCCCGAGCAGGTCGCGAAGTCGAAGGCGAGCTTCACGGGCCGCTATCTCGCGCCGCTGCTCAAGCGCGGAGCCAGCAAGGCGGTCGCGCTCGACGAGGCATCGGGACAATAAGCGTTCACCCGCAGCGATCACAGACGCGCGAGCACCAAAAAGCGGTCGCCCACGAGCGGCCGATAACAAGCACCAGTAAGCAGTCACGATTGCTGCGGTAACAACGGGTTGGGAGCGCGTGCGCTCCCGAGGTCTGGAGACGGAAAAGAACCAACATGGGCAAGCGCAACGAAGCGACCGACGCGACCGGCTCGTCCGGCGAGAAGCAGCAGCAGGTGCGCGATCTGCGCCCTCGGCCGGTCAGGCTCACGAGCGACATGAGTCTGCCGAAACTCTCGGCCGTGGAGATCGGCAGCTATGTGGCCGCGCTTCTCGGCATGTTCGCGGTGCTGCATCTGAATCTGCTCGGGGCGCTGCTGGCCGGCATGCTCGTCTATCAGCTCGTCCATACGATTTCGCCGCTCATCGAGCGCCGCATGTCGAGCAGCCGCGCGCGCTGGCTGTCGGTCGTGCTGGTGTCCATCGTGATCGTGGGCGTGCTCACGGGGCTCACGGTTGGCGTGATCGAACAGTTCGAAAACGACGTGCCGAGCGTGCAGAAAGTCATGGCGCAGATGATGACTTTCGTCGACCAGGCGCGCAGCCGCATTCCCGAATCCATCGCGGCCTATCTGCCCGTGGACGTCGCGCAGATGAAGCTCAAGGCGCTCGCGCTGATGCACGAGCACGCCACGCAGCTCGGCCAGGGCGGCAAGAACGCGGCGCGCATTCTGGGGCATATCGTGATCGGCATGATCATCGGCGCGATCATTGCGATCGGCGCGCAGAAGAACGCCACGCGGCTGCCGCTTTCGACGGCGTTCGTCGCGCGCGTCTCGCGTTTCGCCGACGCGTTCCGCCGCATCGTGTTCGCGCAGGTGAAGATTTCGGCCATCAACACGGTGTTCACGGGCCTGTTCCTGCTGCTCGTGCTGCCGGTTTTCCATGCGCCGCTGCCGCTCGCGAAGATGCTCGTGGTGGTGACGTTCGTGGTGGGCCTGCTGCCGGTGATCGGCAATCTGATTTCGAACACGCTGATCGTGGCCATTGCGCTCACGGTGAGCCTGCCCGCGGCGGTCACGGCGCTCGTGTTCCTGATCGTGATCCACAAGCTCGAATACTTCCTGAACGCGCGCATCGTGGGCGGCCAGATCGAGGCGCGCACGTGGGAACTGCTCGTGGCGATGCTCGTGATGGAAGCCGCGTTCGGCATTCAGGGCGTGATCGCCGCGCCGATTTTCTACGCGTATATCAAGCGCGAGCTGATTTATCTGCGGCTGGTTTGAGGCGCGGGCTTACCGCGCAGCATAAAAAATGGCCCCTTCCGGGGCCATTTTCACATCATCGCCGAAGCGATCGCACGCTCAAAACGCGCTTAACGGAACACCACCGTCTTATGCCCGTTCAGCAGAATGCGGTGCTCCACATGCCACTTCACCGCGCGCGCGAGCGTCACGCATTCGACGTCGCGGCCGATCGCCGTGAGTTGCTCCGGCGTCATGTTGTGGTCCACGCGCTCGACTTCCTGCTCGATGATCGGGCCTTCGTCGAGATCGGACGTCACATAGTGCGCCGTCGCGCCGATCAGCTTCACGCCGCGGTCGAACGCCTGGTAGTACGGCTTCGCGCCCTTGAAGCTCGGCAGGAACGAATGGTGGATGTTGATCGCGCGGCCCTTGAGCGCCTCGCACAGCTCCGGCGAAAGGATCTGCATGTAGCGCGCGAGCACCACGAGATCCGCGCCTTCGCGGTTCACCACTTCGAGCACGCGCGCTTCCTGCGCGGCCTTGTCGGCTGCCGTGCCGCCGAGCAGCGGGAAGTGATGGAACGGAATGTTGTAGCTCGCCGCCAGCTGGTAGAAGTCCTTGTGGTTCGAGATGATCGCGGGGATCTCGATCGGCAGCTGGCCGGTGCGATAGCGGAACAGCAGGTCGTTCAGGCAGTGACCGATCTTCGACACCATCAGCACGACGCGCGGCTTCACGTTCGCGTCATGCAGCTCCCAGCGCATGCCGAACTCGTCCGCCAGCGGCGCGAACGCGTCGCGCAGGCCGTCGAGGCCAGGGTCGCCGCCCACCTGCTGGAAATGCACGCGCATGAAGAACTCGCCCGTGTGGCTGTCGCCGAACTGGGCCGAGTCGAGAATGTTGCTGCCGCGCTCGAACAGAAAACCCGACACGGCATGCACGATGCCCGGACGGTCGGCGCAGGACAGTTTGAGAATAAAGCTGTGATCGGTCGACATGACCTTGGTGACTCCCATCGATTCCTGGTGTTTCAAAAGGGCTTCAGTTGCTGAAAAAACCCACGCCCTTTCACAGCGTCGGTGGCTCGAAGATCGCGGCGATACCCTCGCACGCGTCCTCGTCAATCCATTGGCGGCGCAGCAGCAGATCGAGCGTCGCGAGACTCGCGTCCACCGTCATCTGACCTTCCTCGATCCAGCGCGCGGTTTCGTCGATGCGCGCAAGACGATGCTCGCCGACCTCGCCGTCCTGATTGTGCGGCACGAAATCTTCGGGCAGCGCGAGATCGTAGACGAAGATCTGCTCGGCCTGGGTGCCTTCGGGCAGCGACTGCAACACGTGCACGGTGCGCCCCGGCGTGGCGCACGCGGCCAGTTCGGCGGCGATGCCCGCCTCTTCCCAGCACTCTTTCTGCAGCGTGGCCTCGACGCCGAGACCCCAGCCGATGCCGCCCGCGACCACGTTGTCGAGCATGCCCGGATCGGTCGCCTTGGTGTCGCTGCGGCGCGCGATCCAGAGCTGCGGCGCCGCGGAACCCGCATATTCTACGACGCCGTTCAGATGCACCGCGTACGTCATCGTGCCGAAGAAGCGCGAGGCCGCGCGCTCGATGTAGGCGAGCGGCGGCGCGTCGAAGGCGTTGCGGATCGCGTAGGTTTCGTCGCGCCAGCCCGGAATGCGGCCTTCGGCGGCGAGTGCGCCGATCACCGCGCCCAGCGCCGCGCTGCGCGCCGTCACGCTGTCGAATTCGGCGGCGAGCGTCACGCGCGCGGTGTCGGCGTCGCCGTCGATCTCGAAGACGTCGGGCCAGCGCGCGAGCAGCGCGACATCGGCCGCGCGAATCCAGCCCACGCGCTCGTCGCCGAAATGAAACGGCAGATGCGCGTTCACATCGAAGCGGCGCGCGTCGGTAATGCAGGGCAAGGTCATCTCGGGGGCTCCGGGCGTCGGTGTCGATGTGCGGCGTCGATATGAAGCGGTGTGCGTCAATCGCGCAGCGCGATGCGCATGCCGATGGCGATGAAGGTCAGGCCGGCCAGGCGGTCGAGCCACACGCCCGCGCGCGGCCGACGCTTGAGCCAGCTGCCGAGCGCACCCGCGCACACGCCGAACACCGAGAACACGACCACGGTCTGCGCCATGAACAGCACGCCGAGTTCGAGCATCTGCAGCGTCACGCTCTGCGCGCCGTGCACGTCGACGAACTGCGGCAGGAACACCACGAAGAACAGCGTGACCTTCGGGTTCATGATGTTGCCGATCACGCTCTGGCGGAAGATCGTCGCGAGCGGCTGGCGCGGACGGTCGCCCGCCGCCGCCAGTCCCTGGCTGCGCAGCGCCTTGATGCCGATCCAGATCAGATACGCGGCGCCCGCCAGCTTGAGGATCTGGAACGCGAGCGGCGACGAACGCAACAGCGCGGCAATGCCGAGCGCGGCGAGCGTCGTGTGGAACGTCACGCCCGCCGCGAAGCCGAGCGCGGACACGAAGCCGGCCATGCGCCCCTGCGAGATGCCGCGTGCGAGCACTTGCAGGTTGTCGGGGCCGGGCGCGAAGGTGATCGCGATCGAGGTCGCGAGGAATAGCGCGAAGTTGGGCATGAGCGTGTCGGCGAGGTTGTCGGCGGTCTTGAGCGGTCAGTGGCCGCCGAAGGACGTCACGGTGAAAAGCGGCAGGCCCGATTCGGTCAGCAGCTTCGAGCCGCCGAGGTCCGGCAGATCGATGATCGCCGCGCCCTCCACCACCGTCGCGCCGAGGCGCTCGAGCAGCATCTTGCCCGCGAGCATGGTGCCGCCCGTGGCGATCAGATCGTCGACGATCACCACCCGGTCGCCCGGCTTGCAGGCGTCTTCGTGCACTTCGACGGTCGACTCGCCGTATTCGAGCTTGTAGGTTTGCGACACGGTCTTGTACGGCAGCTTGCCGATCTTGCGCACCGGAATGAAGCCCACATTCAGTTCATACGCGACGATCGGGCCGATGATGAAGCCGCGCGCGTCGAGGCCCGCCACGTAGTCGAGCCTCGCGTCCACGTAACGCTCCACGAACAGGTCGATCAACACGCGCAGGCCCTTCGGATGGCCGATCAGCGGCGTGATATCGCGGAATTGCACTCCCGGCTGAGGCCAGTCGGGCACCGTGCGGATCAGACTGTTGACGAACTGCGCGGCTTCGGTGCTCGCGTTCGAGTTCGCAGGTGCGTTGGACATGATTTCTCCGGGCAGTAGCAAGAATAAAGAGCAGGTAATTCGGATAAACAAGCGGATAAACAATTAAAACGGGGCGCGACCCCGTGCGACGTCTCCGCGATCGGCGAGGCCGCGCGGTGCGACTCGCCGACTGGCGGCGAAGTTTCGCGGTTTTCGTGTCGAGCCCCGACGAGCCCAGATGAGCCGAGACGAGCCGAATCAGGCCGCCGCCGCGCCCGCGCCGGCGGCGCCCAGCTTGCGGTGCCGCGAGAGCCGTTCCTCGGCCTGGGCCAACTGCTCGGGCAGACCGCGCAGCACGACGATGTCGGCTTCGCGCAGCTTCGTCGAGGGATCGGGCTCCACGCCGCGAATGCCGTGTCGGCGGATCGCGGTCACTTCCACGCCGAGGTCGAACAGGCCCAGATCGGCGAGCGTGCGGCCCACGGCATCGGCGCGCGCGTCGACCGGTACGGATTGTAGCCGCACCTGCTCGTGACCGTCCTCGCCCGCGTCGTCGGTGCCGTGGAAGTAGCCGCGCAGCAGGCTGTAGCGCGCGTCGCGCAGTTCCTCCACGCGGCGCACGACGCGCCGCATCGGCACGCCCATCAGCACCAGCATGTGCGAGGCCAGCATCAGGCTGCCTTCGACGATCTCCGGAATCACCTCGGTCGCGCCCGCCGCGAGCAGGCGTTCGAGATCGGCGTCGTCGACCGTGCGCACGATGGTGGGCAGCGTTGGCTCCAGTTCGTGGATGTGATGCAGCACGCGAAACGCCGACTGCGTGTTCGCATAGGTCACGGCCACCGCCGCCGCGCGATGGATGCCCGCCGCGACCAGCGACTCGCGCCGCGCCGCATCGCCGAACACCACCGACTCGCCCGCCGCCGCCGCGGCCGCCACGCGGTCCGGATCGAGGTCGAGCGCGACGTACGAAAGGCCTTCGTTTTCCAGCATGCGCGCCAGATTCTGCCCGGCGCGGCCGTAACCGCAGATGATCACGTGACCGCTCTGCTTGAGGCTTTGCGTGGCGATGCGGGTCATCATCAGCGACTGCTGCATCCATTCCGTCGACGACAGCCGCAGCACGATGCGATCGGCGTTCTGGATCAGGAACGGCGCGGCGAGCATCGACAGCAGCATCGCCGCGAGGATCGCCTGGAGCAGCGTGGGATCGACGAGATGCTTGTCCAGAATGAGGTTGAGCAGCACGAAGCCGAATTCGCCCGCCTGCGCGAGACCGAGGCCCGTGCGCATCGCCACGCCCGGCGACGCGCCGAACAGACGCGTGAGCGCCGTGATCATCACCGCCTTGAGCACGAGCGGCGCGATCAGGAACGCGCCCACCATCAACGGATGCTGGATGATCACGTGCGGGTTCAGCAGCATGCCCGTGGTGATGAAGAAGAGGCCGAGCAGCACGTCGCGAAACGGCTTGATGTCCTCTTCCACCTGATGTTTGTACGGCGTTTCGGCGATCAGCATGCCCGCGATGAACGCGCCGAGCGCGAGCGAGAGGCCGAATTTGTCGGTGACGAACGCCGCGCCCAGCGTGACGAGCAGCACGTTCAGCACGAACAGCTCCTGCGAACGCCGCCGTGCCACCACGTTGAACCAGCGCGTCATGAACTTCTGGCCGACGAACAGCAGAATGCCGAGCGCCAGCACGATCTTGATCGCCGCCATGCCGAGCGACTCGATCAGCGACTTCGACGAGCCGCCGAACGCCGCGATCACGATCAGCAGCGGCACCACGGCCAGATCCTGGAACAGCAGCACGCCGAGAATGTTGCGGCCATGCTCCGACTCGATCTCCAGCCGCTCCGCCAGCATCTTGCTGACGATGGCCGTCGACGACATGGCGAGCGCGCCGCCCAGCGCCACGCAGGCCTGCCACGTGATGTGCACCCACGGGTCGAGCGCGAGCCCGACCAGCAGCGCGACCAGGATCGTGCCGAGCACCTGCGAGAGCCCGAGCCCGAACACGGCGCGCCGCATCGCGCGCAGCTTGGTCAGCGAAAACTCCAGCCCGATCGAGAACATCAGGAACACGACGCCGAATTCGGCCAGATTCTGCGCGCCCTCCGTGTTCGGCACGATGCCGAACGCGCGCGGGCCGACCAGAATGCCGACCGAGAGGTAGCCGAGCATCGGCGGCAGGTTCAGGTAACGGAACAGCACGACGCCGACCACCGAGGCGAGCAGCAGGAACAACGTCATTTCCAGCGGTGAAATCATCGTGCGAAGCGTCCTCGTTCTGAAGTCATTCTCGGGCGTGGCCGGCGATGCAAATTTTCGCCCGCGCCGGTCGGGTCCATGATCGGCGCAAACGATGCGAATTGGGAAGTGCTGCGAGAGACGGCCGGGAGAAGCCGTGGCGGCAGGCGCGTGGTCTGGGCGCGCCCGGCGCGCGGGCCGTCGCGCGCTGGGGTGCAGGCGCGGCGCGCATACGCCTTTGCTATACTCCCCGGATGATAGCGAAAATCAATGGCGACCGGGCGCTGAAGCTCGCTCGCGACGTGCTCGACATCGAAGCTGACGCCGTGCGCGGGCTTCGCGACCGGCTCGACGACAACTTCGTCGGCGCGGTCGATCTCATCCTCTCCTGCCGCGGCCGCGTGGTCGTTTCCGGCATCGGCAAATCGGGCCATATTGCGCGCAAGCTCGCGGCCACGCTGGCCTCCACGGGCACGCCGGCCTTCTTCGTGCATCCCGCCGAAGCGAGCCACGGCGACCTCGGCATGGTCACCGCCGACGACGTCTTCATCGGTCTGTCGAATTCCGGCGAATCCGAGGAACTCGTGGCGATCCTGCCGCTCGTGAAGCGCATCGGCGCCAAGCTGATCGGCATCACCGGCAATCGTCCGAAGTCCACGCTCGGCCAGCTCTCGGACGTCCATCTGGACGCCGGCGTCGAAAAGGAAGCCTGTCCACTGAACCTCGCGCCCACCGCCAGCACCACGGCGGCGCTCGCGCTCTCCGACGCACTCGCGGTCGCCGTGCTCGACGCACGCGGCTTCGGCGCCGACGACTTCGCGCGCTCGCACCCGGGCGGCGCGCTCGGCCGCCGCCTGCTGACTTACGTGCGCGACGTGATGCGCACCGGCGACGAAGTGCCGACGGTGCCCGACACGGCCACGGTCCGCGACGCGCTGTTCCAGCTCACCGCCAAGCGCATGGGCATGACGGCGATCGTCGACCCGCAGAACCGCGTGAGCGGCATCTTCACCGACGGCGATCTGCGCCGCGTGCTAGAACGTGTGGGCGACTTCCGCGATCTGCCGATCACCCAGGTCATGACGAAGGGCCCGCGCACCATCGGCCCCGACCAGCTGGCCGTGGAAGCCGTGGAACTGATGGAGCGCCATCGCATCAATCAGATGCTGGTGGTCGGCGCCGAAGGCGAGCTCATCGGCGCACTCAATATGCACGACCTTTTCTCCAAGAAGGTGATCTGATGGCGGTACCCGAACTCGATGCGACTGCGCGTGCCGCGCGCGTGCGTCTGATGATTTTCGACGTCGACGGTGTGCTCACCGACGGCGGCCTGCTCTTTACCGGCGCGGGCGACACCATGAAGGGCTTCAACTCGCTCGACGGCCACGGCGCCAAGCTGCTGCGCGAAGCCGGCATCGACACGGCCATCATCACCGGGCGCAAGTCCGAGATCGTCGCCGTGCGCGCGAAGGAACTGCGCATTACGCATCTGTATCAGGGCGTGGAAGACAAGCGCGTCGCGTTCAAGCAACTGCTCGCCGAAACCGGCCTCGCGCCCGAGCAGTGCGGCTACATGGGCGACGACTGGCCCGATCTCGCGGTCATGCTGCAGGTGGGCTTCTGCGCCGCGCCGGCCAACGCGCACACCGACGTGCTCGCGCGCGCCCACTGGGTCACCGACAAGACCGGCGGCCACGGCGCCGTGCGTGAAGTCACCGACCTGATCCTGCGCGCGCAAGGCCATTACGACGCCCTGCTCGCGGCCGCCTGCTCGGCGCACTCCGAAGCGGGCACGGAGCCGCGATGAACCAGAAGTTCCGGCTCACGTCGCTGATCCCGATCGTCTGCGTGGCGTTTCTCGCAGGCTTCACCTGGTGGCTTTTCCAGGCGGTCAAGCCGCACGAGAACGAGGCCGCGCCGCGTCCGCTCACGCACACGCCGGATTACTTCGCCGACCAGCTTTCGGTGTCCGAGCTCGACCAGTCGGGCGCGACGCAGTATCGCCTCACGGCCACGCACATGGTTCATTACGAGGACAACGCCTACAGCGACCTCACGATGCCGGCGGTGCGCGCGTTCCAGCCCGGCAAGCCGGTGGTCACGGCCACGGGCCTGCGCGGCACGGTCAACGGCGACGCCTCGATCGTCGATTTGTACGACGAGGCGCGCATTCTCCGCGCGGCGGGCGTCGGCGATCCCGAGATGCAGGCGGATTCCGAACATTTCCGCGTGCTCGTGAACGACGATGTGATCCTGACCGAAAAGCCGGTTAAACTTCGTCGCGGCCTGTCGGTCATGACGGCCACCAACGGCATGAACTACAACAATGTCACCCGGGTCATCCAGCTCTTCGGCAACGTCCGTGGCGCGATCGCCCCGGCTGACTCCGGCGGCGCGTCCTGATCCCCGGGCCGTCCACGCAAGGCACGATTGCATGAACGATTCGCTTCCCCCTTCCTTGTCCGGCAGCCTGCGCAGCGCGCGCTGGCGCCGTGCCGCGCTCGCGGCGCTGACCGCGCTCGCCGCGGCGCTGCCGTTCGCCGGTTTCGCCCCCGCCGCCCATGCCGAGCGCGCCGACAAGGACAAGCCGCTCAACATCGAAGCGGACAACATGACGTATGACGACCTCAAGCAGCAGACCATCTTCACGGGTCACGTGGTCGCCACCAAGGGCACGATCCTGATCAAGTCCGACAAGCTCGTCGTCACCCAGGATCCGCAGGGCTATCAGTACGCCACCGGCACGGTCGCGCCGGGCACGCCCGACGCCAACCTCGCGTACTTCCGCCAGAAGCGCGAAGGCATCGACGAATACGTCGAAGGCACGGCGGAGCGTATCGACTACGACGGCAAGCAGGACCTGACCACGCTCACCACGCGCGCGACGGTGCGCCGTCTGCAAGGTCTGTCCACGGTGATGGATCAGGTCCACGGCAGCGTCATCACGTACGACGGCCAGAACGACTTCTACACGGCGAAGTCGGGTTCCGACGTCGCGGGCCCGGGCAATCCGAAGGGCCGCGTGCGCGCCATGCTGGCGCCGCGCAACGGCGGCGCGCAGCCGCTCACCGGCGCCTCGGCCACGCTCGCGCCGGCCACGAAGATTCAGGGAGCGCCGCAACAGTGAACGCCGCCACCACCGACTCCCCCATCCATCAGCGTCCGTCCGCGGGCAAGACGAGCTCGCTCGTCGTGCGCAACCTCAAGAAGCGCTACGGCTCGCGCACGGTCGTGAAAGACGTGTCGCTCGACGTGAAGAGCGGCGAAGTGGTCGGTCTGCTCGGTCCGAACGGCGCGGGCAAGACCACGTCGTTCTACATGATCGTCGGCCTCGTGCCGCTCGACGCGGGCGAAATCGACCTCGACGGCCAGTCCATCAGTCTGCTGCCGATCCACAAGCGCGCGGCGCTGGGCCTCTCGTATTTGCCGCAGGAAGCCTCGGTGTTCCGCAAGCTCACCGTCGAGGAGAACATCCGCGCGGTGCTGGAGCTGCAACACGACGAGAACGGCAAGCGTCTGAGCAAGGACGTGATCACGCAGCGCGCCGAAGCGCTGCTCGACGAACTCCAGATCGCGCACCTGCGCGAGAATCCGGCGCTGTCGCTGTCGGGCGGCGAACGCCGCCGCGTGGAAATCGCGCGCGCGCTGGCGACCGATCCGAGCTTCATTCTGCTCGACGAACCGTTCGCGGGCGTCGACCCGATCGCCGTGCTCGAAATCCAGAAGATCGTGAAGTTCCTGAAGCAGCGCAACATCGGCGTGCTGATCACGGACCACAACGTGCGCGAGACGCTCGGCATCTGCGACCACGCGTACATCATCAGCGACGGCACCGTGCTCGCCTCCGGCGCGCCCGGTGACATCATCGAAAACGAAAGCGTTCGCCGCGTCTACCTCGGCGAACACTTCCGCATGTAATCTCCGCGCCCGCGCGCCGCACGCGCGCGGGGGCAGCGCCGCCGCGCTTCGTTCGCGCTCGATTCACGCAGCGTCCGCGCGGCGCGCCTGCCGGAGCGCCCGCACGCCGCTGCGGGCAAACGCCGCGCCGGCGCCTGCTTTCCCCTGAGTTTTTCCCGAGTTTTCCTGGATTTTCCGTCCGGACTTTCCGTGATGTTCCGTTGTGCTTGCCCGCGCAATCGCGAGCGACGCGCGCCCCGAGGCCGGGTGCGCGATGCACGCCGCACGCGTGCGCGAACCGCTGTTTGCGCACTAAATTCCGCCCGCGAGATGCCGTTGCACCAGTGCAGGGCACGCGCGTTTTCGCGGATGTCGTGTGGTATCGCGAGCGTGGCAAACTCTTTACAATGAATCGCACACCGCCATGAAAGCCAGCCTCCAACTCCGCCTCTCGCAGCATCTTGCGCTGACTCCGCAACTGCAACAGTCCATCCGGCTGCTGCAGCTGTCAACGCTCGAACTGCAGCAGGAAGTCGCCACCGCGATCTCGCAGAATCCGCTGCTCGAGAACGACGACGACTGGATCGCGAGCCCCTTGCGCGTGGCCGCCGACGGGTCGCTCATCGCCCAGCCGCCGGCTTCTTCCAACGCGGAACCGATGCAGGGCGCGAGCAACGGCTCGTCCTCCTCGTCGAGCGACAGCGATAGCAGCGACGGCGAACCGCGCGGCGTCGACGAATACGAAGGACTCGGCGGCGACGCCAACGGCGACTCAAGCCAATGGAACCTCGACGACTACGGCCGCTCGGGCAGTGCCTCCGACGACGACGACCTGCCGCCGCTGCAAATCCACGAATCCACCACCACGCTGCGCGACCATCTGATGGCGCAGCTGCGTGAAACGAACGCGAGCCCGCGCGACCGCGCGCTCATCACGTTCCTGATCGAATCGCTCGACGAAGACGGCTACCTGTCCGCCACGGGCGAGGAAATTCTTGCCGATATTCCCGAAGAACTCGAAGTCGACGCCGACGAACTCAACGCGGCGCTGGCACTGCTGCACAGCTTCGATCCCGCCGGCGTGGGCGCACGTTCCGCTTCGGAGTGTCTGAAGCTGCAATTGCTGCGCGTCACAACGTCGCCGGTGCGCACGCTTGCACTCGAGATCGTGTCGAATCATCTGGAACTGCTGGCCGCGCGCGACTTCACGCGCTTGCGCAAGCAACTGAAGACCGGCGACGACGAGCTGCGCGATGCCCATGCGCTGATCCGTTCGCTAGAGCCGTTCCCGGGTGCGGCGTACGGCAAGGCCGAAGCCGACTATGTGGTGCCGGACATCATCGTGAAGAAGGCGGGCCAGAACTGGCACGCCGAACTCAATCCGGACGTGGTGCCGAAGCTGCGCATCAACCACCTGTACGCGAATATTCTGCGCAATAACCGCGGCGATCCGGGCAGCGGCTCGCTGCGTCAACAGCTGCAGGAAGCGCGCTGGCTCATCAAGAATATCCAGCAGCGCTTCGAGACCATCCTGCGCGTGGCGCAGGCGATCGTCGAACGCCAGAAGAACTTTTTCGTGCACGGCGAAATCGCCATGCGCCCCTTGGTTTTGAGGGAGATTGCTGATACGCTGGGCCTACACGAATCAACTGTCTCGCGTGTGACAACCGGTAAATACATGCTGACTCCGTTCGGGACACTTGAATTTAAGTACTTCTTCGGATCGCATGTATCGACGGATACGGGGGGCGCAGCATCGTCCACCGCCATCCGCGCGCTCATCAAGCAACTCATAGGAGCCGAGAACACCAAATCCCCTCTTTCGGACAGCCGCATAGCCGAACTGCTGGCGGAACAGGGCTTCGTCGTCGCGCGACGCACCGTCGCGAAATATCGCGAAGCACTGAAGATTCCGGCGGTCAATCTGCGCAAGTCTCTTTAGGCTCATTCCGGCTTTTACGGAGTGGGCGTTTTCCGGCCGCAACGCCAGTTGGCGGACAGGGCCGGCCGAGCTAGCCCGTCGTAGCAGGCCTTTCGGGGAGCCGCACACAGGCAGTCAGTCGACCGGCACAGCCGCGCTTCACGCGTCACGCGGCCATCAGCCTGGAGAAGCACTATGAATCTGAAGATCAGTGGACACCATCTCGAAGTAACGCCAGCGTTGCGAGAATACGTGATCACCAAACTGGACAGGGTGCTAAGACATTTCGATCAGGTCATCGATGGCAATGTGGTCCTCTCGGTCGACAACCACAAGGAAAAGGACAAGAGACAGAAGGTGGAAGTGAACCTTCATCTGAAAGGCAAGGACATCTTCGTTGAGAGCTGCAATGGCGACATGTATGCCGCCATCGATCTCGTGGTCGACAAGCTCGATCGCCAGGTCGTGCGACACAAGGATCGCGTGCAAGGCCATGCTCACGAGGCGCTCAAGCATCAGCCCGCGGCGCCCATCGAGATTCCTCCGCAGTGACGCGCCTGGCGCGCGTGGGGTTTGAGAATTTGCGACGTTGATTCGACACTGATTCACTTCCCCCGGCCTTCGCGGCCAGCGCGCCGGAAGTCAATGCAGCACACGAACAAAGCCGCCCCACCCGGGCGGCTTTTTTCATGGGGTCGTCATGAGCACTGCGCAAGACGTGTCCGGCATCGAACGGTGTTCCCGGGTGCAACCACGCAACAATGGTTGCAATCATGCCCGGTGCATCGCACCATCGGCCACTATGCTTGCTCTATAATGGTCCAGTCACTTTCGGGGTAACACGTCCCACGGTCCCGGCATCAGGCTGTTTTTACCGATTCAGCCATGCGCGAACTCCGCGCCGACTGCCGGGGTGAGGAGCATTCAGGCCACGTTTTCGCCTGCCAACATGAATCGTTTAGCCAAAATTCTTCCCATCGAGAACGTCGTCGTCGGCCTGTCCGTTACCAGCAAGAAACGCGTCTTCGAACAAGCTGGGCTGATTTTCGAAAACCAGAACGGCATTGCGCGCAGCACGGTGACCGACAATCTGTTCGCGCGCGAACGCCTCGGCTCCACCGGTCTCGGTGAAGGCGTGGCCATTCCGCACGGCCGCATCAAAGGCCTGAAGCAGCCGCTCGCCGCTTTCGTGCGCCTGGCGGAGCCCATTGCGTTCGAAGCGCCCGACGGCCAGCCCGTTTCGCTCCTCATCTTCCTGCTCGTGCCCGAACAGGCCACGCAGCAGCATCTTGAAATCCTCTCCGAGATCGCCCAACTGTTGTCGGATCGCGAAACGCGCGAGCGGCTGCACACGGAAGAAGATCGCGAGACGTTGCATCGCCTGCTCACCCAGTGGCAACCTTGAAGCGGCAGGGCGCGCCCTGCGCCGCCCGTTGAGGCGGCGAGCGTGCGCCACGGCGCGAATCTCGTGCAGGCAGCGAGCCAACAGTTTTAGAGCGCGCGGTTAGAGCGACCAGTTAAGCGAGTCTTCGCGGAGTCAGCGACTCATGGACACTTCCAGCATCAACGCCCAAAGCATCTTCGACGACAACGCCACCACGCTGAAACTCAGCTGGCTGACGGGGCACGAAGGCTGGGAACGCGGCTTTTCGGCCGAGACGGTGGCCACGGCCACGGCGAGCGCCGACCTCGTCGGCCACCTGAACCTGATCCACCCGAACCGCATCCAGGTGCTCGGCGACGCCGAAATCCACTACTACCAGCGCCAGACCGACGAAGACCGCTCGCGCCACATGGCCGAGCTGATCGCACTCGAACCGCCGTTTCTCGTCGTCGCCGACGGCATGACCGCGCCGCCCGAACTGGTGCTGCGCTGCACGCGCTCCTCCACGCCGCTGTTTACCACGCCGATGTCGGCGGCCACCGTCATCGACAGCCTGCGCCTCTACATGTCGCGCATCCTCGCGCCGCGCGCGACGCTGCACGGCGTGTTCCTCGACATTCTCGGCATGGGCGTGCTGCTCACCGGCGACTCGGGTCTCGGCAAGAGCGAACTGGGCCTGGAGCTGATCAGCCGCGGTCATGGCCTCGTGGCCGACGACGCCGTCGATTTCGTGCGCCTCGGCCCCGATTTCGTCGAAGGCCGCTGCCCGCCGCTGCTGCAAAACCTGCTCGAAGTGCGCGGCCTGGGCCTGCTCGACATCAAGACGATCTTCGGCGAAACGGCCGTGCGCCGGAAGATGAAGCTCAAGCTGATCGTCCAGCTCGTGCGACGCCCGGACGGCGAATTCCAGCGCCTGCCGCTGGAAAGCCAAACGGTCGACGTGCTCGGCCTGCCGATCAGCAAGGTGACGATTCAGGTGGCCGCGGGCCGCAACCTCGCCGTGCTGGTGGAGGCCGCCGTGCGCAACACGATCCTGCAACTGCGCGGCATCGACACGCTGCGCGACTTCATGGATCGCCAGCGTCTCGCCATGCAGGATCCGGACAGCCAGTTTCCCGGCAAGCTGATCTGATCCCGCCGGTCTGATCCTGCTTTGACGCGCGTTGCGGCACGCTGCCGCAATGCGCCCGCCGTCTTCGTCTCTCCTCGTCCTTCTCATCCCACGCCGCGCTGCCTGGCGCCCGTCACGCGCCACCAGCAAGGCCGCGCGCGGCCGGAAGCGTCATAACAGTCGCACGGATCGGATGCTATGATGACCCAATCGGGTCCATCTCCACTCCCATGCGTATCATCCTGATCACCGGCATCTCGGGTTCCGGCAAGTCGGTGGCGCTCAATGCGCTCGAAGACGTCGGCTACTTCTGCGTGGACAATCTGCCTCCGCGCTTTCTGCCGCAACTCGCGCAATATCTGTCCGAAGACGGCTACGAGCGTCTCGCGGTGGCCATCGACGCGCGCTCGAGTTCGTCGTTCGACGACATGCCGGAGATGATCCGCGACCTCGCGCGCCGTCACGACGTGCGCGTGCTGTTTCTGAACGCCAGCACGCAGTCGCTCATCCAGCGCTTTTCCGAAACGCGCCGCCGTCATCCGCTCTCGGGTTCGGTCGCGCACGACGCCAACGTCGGCATGCTCAAGTCGCTCGAAGAAGCCATCGAGCACGAGCGCGAACTCGTCGCGAATCTCGCGGAATTCGGTCATCAGGTCGACACCAGCAATCTCAGCGCAAATTCGCTGCGCCAGTGGGTGAAGGTGTTCGTCGAAGGCGAACGCGGCTCGCTGATGCTCACCTTCGAATCGTTCGGCTTCAAGCGCGGCGTGCCGCTCGACGCGGACTTCGTGTTCGACGTGCGCACGCTGCCGAATCCGCATTACGACGCGCGCCTGCGGCCGCTTACCGGCCTCGATCAGCCCGTGATCGACTTTCTGAAGGCGCAACCGGCCGTCCACGAAATGATCGCCGACATCGGGGCGTTCGTCGCGAAATGGCTGCCGCATTTCCGTAACGACAACCGCAGTTACCTGACCATTGCGATCGGCTGCACGGGCGGCCAGCATCGTTCGGTCTTTATTGCCCAGACGCTCGCCACGCGCTTCGCCGGCGAGTCGAACGTGATCGTGCGTCATCGCGATGCGCCTCTCGACGTCGGAGAGTCGTCCCGCCTGATCGCCTGACCGGCCGCATCGCGCGGCCTTTTACCGAAAGCGTTGCGCCATGCCCTCGACTCCTGCCGTGCTTGCCGATTTGCCGCTCTTTCCGCTGCATACGGTGCTGTTCCCCGGCGGCCTGCTGCCGCTGAAGATCTTCGAAGCGCGTTATCTGGACATGGCGCGCGAATGTCTGCGCGAGGAATCGCCGTTCGGCGTGTGTCTGCTGAAAAGCGGCGGCGAGGTCGCACAACCCGACGAAACCGCCGCCGTGCCCGAAGCCGTGGGCTGTCTCGCGCGCATCGAGCAATGCGATGTGGAAACCTTCGGCATGCTGCTGATCCGCGCGCACGGCACGCAGCGTTTTCGCCTGCTCTCGCACCGCGTGCAGCCCGACGGCCTGCTCGTCGGCATGGCCGAGCTGCTGCCCGAAGACATCCCGCTCGAAGGCTCCGATCATCTCGCGCGTTTTGGCGCATGCGCGGAAGTGCTGGAGCGCATCATCGCGACCCTTCGCGAACGCGATCCGTCGAGCGTGCCGTTCGCCGAGCCGTTCCGTTTCGACGATCCATCCTGGGTCTCGAACCGTCTCGCCGAAGTGCTGCCGATCGCCCTGCGCGCGCGCCAGAAGCTGATGGAACTGGACGACGCCAGCGCGCGCATCGACGTCGTGCATCACTACATGCAGCAGCATCAGTTGCTCTGATGCCGCAGTGATCCGCGCGGCGTTTCCGGGTTAGATCAGCGAACCGCGCAATCCGTCGAGCAGCTTGCGCACCGGCGCGGGCACGCCATAGGCGTCGATCTCGCGCAGCGCGACCCACGCCGTTTCCCCATCCTGCGCGACGAGCGCACCGCCCTTGCGCGCGTCGAGTTCAACGACGCGCGGCTCGATGTCGAGCTTGAAATGCGTGAAGGTGTGTTGGAGCGACGCGAGCGCGGACGCCTTCGCGCCCTGCGCGCCATAACCGTCGGCGCGCGCGGCCAGCGCGGCTTCGTCGGCGGCTTCGGGCAGGCTCCACAGGCCGCCCCAGATGCCCGAAGGCGGACGCTTTTCCAGCATCACCGCGTCGCCGTCGAGCAGGATCAGCATCCACGTCTGACGCGTGGGCACCGCCTTTTTCGGCCGCGAGGCGGGCAACTGGCGTTGCCGGTTCGTCGTCTTCGCCACGCAGTCGGAGGCGAACGGGCAGCGCTCGCAGTCGGGCTTGCCGCGCGTGCAGAGCGTCGCGCCCAGATCCATCAGACCTTGCGTGTAGGCGCTCACGTCGGCGTCGGTGGCGTCGGCGCCCGGCACGAGCGATTCGGCGAGCGTCCACATCGCGTTTTCCACGCGCTTCTCGCCCGGAAAGCCTTCCACGCCGAACACGCGCGCGAGCACGCGCTTCACGTTGCCGTCGAGAATCGTCGCGCGCGCGCCGAACGCGAACGAGGCGATCGCGGCGGCGGTCGAGCGGCCGATGCCGGGCAGCTCCGCGAGTCCTTCGACCGTCGACGGAAATTGTCCGCCATGGCTCTCGGCGACCACCTGCGCGCAACGATGCAGATTGCGCGCGCGCGTGTAGTAGCCGAGCCCGGCCCACAGCGCCATCACGTCGTCGGCGGGCGCGGCGGCGAGCGCCTCGACCGTCGGAAAGCGATCGAGAAAGCGCGCGTAGTACGGAATCACGGTGGAAACCTGCGTCTGCTGCAGCATGATTTCCGAGAGCCAGATGCGGTACGGGTCGCGCGTGTTCTGCCACGGCAGGTCGTGGCGGCCGTGTTCGCGCTGCCACGCGATCAGGCGCGGCGCGAAGCTCGCGAGCAATTCGGCGGAATAAGTGGATTGCAGCGCGTCGGGCGCGGGCTTTGCGGAGGTCTTGAGATACATGAACGGACTGACGGATCAGCGCTGACAGCGCGGACAGAAATAGGTCGACCGCTGGCCTTGCACGATCTGTTTGATCGGCGTGCCGCACACACGGCAGGGCTGGCCCGCGCGGTCGTAAACGAAGTATTCGAGCTGGAAATAGCCGCTTTCGCCGTTGCTGCCGACGAAGTCGCGCAAGGTGCTGCCGCCTTTTTCGATGGCCGAGGCGAGCACGGCGCGCACGGCGTCGGCGAGCAGTTCGTAGCGCGCGAGCGAGACGCGTCCGGCGGCCGTGGTCGGCCGGATACCGGCGCGAAAGAGACTTTCCGACGCGTAGATATTGCCCACGCCCACGACGATGTCACCGGCCAGCAGCGCCTGCTTCACCGACACCTTGCGCCCGCGCGTCTCGCGAAACAGCAACGCGCCGTCGAAGGCGGGCGTGAATGGCTCGATGCCGAGGTTCGCGAGCAGCGGATGGCCGAGCACGTCGCCGTCCTCGCGCGCGTGCCAGAGCACGGCGCCAAAGCGGCGCGGATCGCGAAAACGCAAGGTGAAGTCGTCGAACAGCCAGTCGATGTGATCGTGCTTTTCCGCAACCGGCGGCTTCGGAAGATTACGTAACACGCGCAGGGTGCCGGTCATGCCAAGATGCACGATGAACCAGCCGTCTTCGACCTCGAACAGCAGATATTTGCCGCGTCGTCCAACCGAACGGACCGTGCGACCGCGCAGTATGCGCGCAAGCGAGGCCGGCACAGGCCAGCGCAGCGAGCCGTTGCGCACGTCGACACGCTCCACGCGACGGCCCGCGATCCACGGCTCGATGCCACGGCGGGTCACTTCAACTTCTGGCAACTCTGGCATCTTTAATCAGTTTGTGAGGTTGGGCTGGGAAAATGGCGGACAGCGCGGTGCACAGCGCGACGCAGCATGGTCGCCAGGCCCGGCGACCGCGCGGGGCTGGTCTGCAACTTGCGTCATCGTCGTGCGCGTATTGTAGCCAGCGCGTTACAATCGACCGAAACATTCGACGGAATTCCATGGAACTGTCTTTCGTAAAGCTGTTTGCGAAGCGCCTGCCCCACGCGGCGCCGCGTCTGCGCAAAACGTTCGAACTCCGCGCGTTCGGCCCCCGGAAACTGATCGGCGCCGCCGTGCTCGCAGCCTGGGCGCTGAGCACGTCGAGCGCGTACGCACAGGATCCGTCCCCCGACACGGACGACACTTCCGTGACCATGCCGGACGCGTTCGGCCCCGCGACGGCGGACGAAAAGAAGGATCTGCCCGCGATTCCGCTCACGAGCCAGATCACCTTCCAGGTGCTCGCCGCTGAAATCGCGCTCCAGCGCGATCAGCCCGCGCCCGCCTATCAGACGTATCTTGCGCTCGCGCGCGATACGCACGATCCGCGCATGGCGCAGCGTGCAACGGAAATCGCGCTCGCGGCGCAAAGCCCGACCGACGCGCTCACCGCCGTGCAGCTCTGGCAGCAATACGCGCCCGACTCGGAGCGCGCCGCGCAACTCGACGCCTCGCTGCTCGTGCTCGCCGGCAAGCCCGCCGACGCGCAGCCGCTGCTCGCGCGCGAGCTGGCCCGCGTGCCGGCCGACAGCCGCGGCCCGGCCATCCTCTCGCTGCAACTGCTGCTTTCGCGCGGCCCGAACCGCTCCGGCGGTCTCGACGTGCTCAAGGCGCTGCTCGTCAACGACATGGACCGCCCCGAAGCGCAACTCGCCATCGGCCGTCAGCAACTGCTCGCCGACGACGTGCCCGGCGCACGCAAGTCGTTCGAACAGGCGCTCGCGAAGAAGAGCGACTACCTGCCCGCCGCGCTGATGCTCGTGCAAATGGGCCCGGAGGAGCGCGCCGAAGGCATTGCGGCCATCGAGCAGTACGTCAAGCAGAATCCGAAGTCGCGCGACGGCCACCTTGCGCTCGCGCAGACCTACCTCGCGGCCAACCGCCTCGACGACGCGCAGAAGCAGTTTGAAATCCTGCACAAGTCCAAGCCGGACGACCTGATGCCGATGATGGCGCTCGCGCTCATCGACGTGCAGCAGAAGAAGTACGACGACGCGAAGAAGTATCTGGTTCAGTACGCGCAGGCGGCCGAAAAGGTCACGGGCGGCGACCCGGGCCAAGCCTACATCTACCTCGCGCAATTGTCGGCTGAACAGAAGGACGACGCGGGCGCCGACGCCTGGCTGAACAAGATCGGCCCGACCAGCCAGCAATACGTGCCGGCGCAGGTGATGCGCGCGCAACTGCTCGACAAGCAGGGCAAGGTCGACGACGCGCGACGCCTGCTCGCGGGCATCCAGAGCGACGATCCGCGCGACCAGTCGCTGATCGCCCGCACGGACGCCTCGATCCTGTTCGACGCGAAGCGTTATCCGGAAGCCGAAGCGCGCCTCGCGAAGGCCACCGCCGACTTCCCTGACGACCCCGATCTCACCTACGACTACGCGATGGCCGCCGAAAAGAACGGTCACTACGAAGTCATGGAAGCGCAGTTGCGCAAGCTGATCAAGACGCAGCCCGACAATCCGCAGGCCTACAACGCGCTCGGCTATTCGCTCGCCGACCGTAACCAGCGCCTGCCGGAAGCCGACCGTCTGGTCGAGAAGGCTTCGGCGCTCGCCCCCGACGACGCGTTCATCATGGACAGCGTGGGCTGGGTCAAGTACCGCATGGGCGACAACGCCGACGCCATCAAGCTGCTGCGCAAGGCTTACAGCATGCAGCCGAACGCCGAAATCGGCGCGCATCTGGGTGAAGTGCTGTGGAAGAACGGCGACCAGGACGGCGCACGTCAGGCCTGGCGCGAAGCCCGCAAGCTCGAACCCGACAACGACACGCTCCTGAAGACGCTCCAGCGCCTCCAGGTCAACGATCTCTGATGGCCGATTCCCGACTCAGCATCCGTTCCGCCGTGTTGCGCCCCGTATTGCGCCCTGCGCTGCGCCTCGCGCCGGGCGCGGCGCTCGCCGCGCTGCTCGCCCTCGCGGGCTGCGCGACGCAGGCGCCGCACGAGCCGTCCACGGCGCGCGCCACAACCTCGCTCACCACGCAGACGAACCGCGCCTATCACGGCCGTTTTGCCGTGCAGTACAACGACCAGAACGGCCAGCAGCGCAACGCGTACGGTAATTTCGACTGGCGTCAGACCGACTCCACCGTGACCTTGCAGTTGCTCAATCCGCTCGGATCGACGCTCGCGATCGTCACGTCGGCGCCGTCGCAGGCCACGCTCGAACTGCCGAACAAGCCGCCGCTCACCGCCGACAACGTCGGCACGCTGATGCAGCAGGCGCTCGGCTTCGCGCTGCCGGTCGAAGGTCTGCGCTACTGGCTGCAACCGTCGGTCGCGCCCAGTTCGCGCGCGCATACGAGCGCCGACCCGCAGAACCCGCAACGTCTTTCGCAGATCGAGCAGGACGGCTGGACCATCGACTACATCGCTTACGCGGACGCGCCCGCGACCGGCGTCAAGCGCGTGAATCTCACCCGCGAAGATCCGCCGCTTCAGATCAAGCTCGTGCTCGACCAGTAAAATCCAGCACGACACGACCGTCGCGCGGCCCGCCGCACGACGGTCAGGCAAGCCTCAACGCACCATGACCGAAACTCAAGACTCGCTGCGCGACTGCCTCGCGCCCGCGAAACTCAATCTCTTCCTGCACATCACGGGCCGCCGCCCGAATGGCTATCACGATCTGCAGACCGTGTTCCAGTTGCTCGACTGGGGCGATACGCTGCATTTCACGCGCCGCCACGACGGCCGCATCACGCGCACCGTCGAAGTCGAAGGCGTGCCGGCCGAACACGATCTCACCGTGCGCGCGGCCAAGCTGCTCAAGGAGCACACGGGTACGCAGGAAGGCGTCGAGATCGACATCGAAAAGCGTCTGCCGATGGGCGCCGGTCTCGGCGGCGGCAGCTCCGATGCGGCCACCACGCTGCTCGCGCTGAACCGCCTCTGGAAGCTCAATCTGCCGCGCCTCGAATTGCAGGAACTGGCACTGAAACTGGGCGCCGATGTGCCCTTCTTCGTGTTCGGGAAAAATGCATTTGCGGAGGGTGTTGGCGAGGCGCTGGAATGTGTACAATTGCCCCCGCGTCATTTTCTGGTTGTGACGCCGCAGGTTCATGTTCCTACCGCTGAAATTTTTTCAGAAAAGTCGTTGACAAGGGACACAGAGACCTGCACAATAGCAGTCTTTCTTGCACAGCAAGCAGCGCAGAACGGATGGCCAGACAGTTTCGGCCGGAACGATATGCAAGCGGTTGTCGCAGGAAAATACGCGGAAGTAGCGCAGGTGATCAAGTGGTTCGAGAACATCTCGAGCAGCACAACATCGGCGCGGATGACCGGATCGGGTGCAAGCGTTTTCGCAGCATTCACCAGTCGGGCCGAAGCAGAAACGGTGCAAGCCAAACTGCAAGCGGAACACCCAACCTGGAGAAGCGCGGTAGCCTCGAGTCTGGACACGCATCCACTCTTCACTTTCGCGTCATAGTTTTGCGTGGCTGATCGCTCTACCGGTCAGTCAGGCTAGAAGTTGAGTGTAGGGGAGTCGCCAAGTTGGTCAAGGCACCGGATTTTGATTCCGGCATGCGAGGGTTCGAGTCCTTCCTCCCCTGCCAAAAATTCTAAAAGCAGTTCGCCCAAGTAGTTCCTCTCGCCCCCCCAAAGTCCGCAGCAGGTGCATGATGAGCAGCCATGACGGCCTGATGGTTTTTACTGGCAACGCAAATCCCGCGCTTGCACAGGAAGTCGTCAAGATCCTCGGTATTCCCCTCGGCAAGGCTATGGTTAGCCGCTTCTCCGACGGTGAAATCCAGGTCGAAATCCAGGAAAACGTGCGTGGCAAGGACGTCTTCGTCCTCCAGTCCACCTGCGCGCCGACCAACGACAACCTCATGGAACTGATGATCATGGTCGATGCGCTCAAGCGCGCATCCGCAGGCCGGATCACTGCAGCCATCCCCTACTTCGGCTATGCCCGTCAAGACCGCCGCCCCCGTTCGGCGCGCGTCGCCATCTCGGCGAAGGTCGTGGCGAACATGCTGGAAATCGCGGGCGTCGAGCGGATCATCACGATGGATCTGCACGCTGACCAGATCCAGGGCTTCTTCGATATTCCCGTCGACAACATCTACGCAACGCCCGTGCTGCTCGGCGATCTGCGCAAGCAGAACTACGAGAACCTGCTGGTCGTTTCGCCGGACGTCGGCGGCGTGGTGCGCGCCCGTGCGCTCGCCAAGCAACTCGGCTGCGATCTCGCGATCATCGACAAGCGTCGTCCGAAGGCGAACGTCGCCGAAGTGATGAACATCATCGGTGAAGTCGAAGGCCGCACCTGCGTGATCATGGACGACATGGTCGACACCGCCGGCACGCTCTGCAAGGCAGCGCAAGTGCTGAAGGAACGCGGCGCAAAGCAGGTCTTCGCTTACGCCACGCACCCGGTTCTCTCGGGTGGCGCTGGCGAGCGTATCGCAGCTTCCGCACTGGACGAACTGGTCGTCACCGACACGATTCCGCTGGGCGCAGAAGCCCGCGCGTGCTCGAAGATCCGCGCGCTCACGAGCGCCGGCCTGCTCGCGGAGACGTTCTCGCGTATCCGCCGCGGCGACTCGGTGATGTCGCTGTTCGCAGAAAGCTAAAAAGAATTGACGCGCAAAGCGCGGTGTTCGCGAGAATGCCGCGCTTTTGCACGTAATCGGCGCGAACGGACGAAGGTTCGTGCTGCATCGCTGGGGGCCAGAAGACAGCCGTGCTGTCGACAAGGCCCCGTTTTACTGCCTGGTCGCGGGCAGTGCATTGGAGAATCACATGAAAGTCATCGCTTTCGAGCGTAACCTGCAAGGTACGGGTGCGAGCCGCCGCCTGCGCATCGCTGGCAAGACCCCTGGCATCGTTTACGGTGTCGGTTCGGAACCCCAGCTGGTCGAACTCGACCACAACGCGCTGTGGCACGCCCTGAAGAAGGAATCCTTCCACTCGTCGATCCTCGAGCTCGAAGTGGCAGGCAAGTCGCAACAGGTTCTGCTGCGCGACGTGCAATACCACCCGTTCCGTCAGCTCGTGCTGCACGTGGACTTCCAGCGCGTGGACCCGAACAAGAAGATCCACACGAAGGTGCCCCTGCACTTCATGAACCAGGAAACCAACCCGGCCGTCAAGCTGGGTGGCGCGATCATCTCGCACGTCCTCGCGGAAATCGAAGTGGTTTGCCTGCCGGGCCAACTGCCGGAATTCCTCGAAGTCGACCTGGCGAAGATCGAAGCCGGTCAATCGCTGCACGCCAAGGACATCACGCTGCCGGCAGGTGTGACGCTGGTTCCGCACATCGAAGCGGAAAACCCGGTCGTCGCGTCGGCACCGGTGCCGGCTGGCGCACAAGCCGCTGCTGAAGGCGAAGCAGCAGCTGAATAAGCTGCGGCAACAAGCCGATCCTCTCGATCCGTCTCAATAGAGACGGTCGACGTGACCCGCCGCGGTTCGCCCCGGCGGGTTTTTTTTCGCACTCTTTCATACACTTCCGTACACTTGCGGATCACGCTCCGGCCGCTGGCCGTCGAGCATTCAGCGATCTTGCAGGCGGAAACACCACCATGATCAGGTTGATCGTCGGGCTCGGCAATCCGGGCGCCGAATATACGGCGACGCGCCACAACGCGGGCTTCTGGCTCGTGGACCAGCTCGCGCGCGACGCCGGCACGACGCTGCGCGACGAGCGCCGCTTTCACGGCCACTACGCGAAGGCGCGCCTCTACGGCGAGGAAGTGCATCTGCTCGAACCGCAGACCTATATGAACCGCTCGGGCCAGTCGGTCGTCGCGGTCGCGAACTTCTTCAAGATCCTGCCCGACGAGATCCTCGTCGCGCACGACGAACTCGATCTGCCGCCCGGCACCGTGAAGCTCAAGCTCGGCGGCGGCAGCGGCGGCCACAACGGCCTGAAGGATATTTCCGCGCATCTGTCGACGCAGCAATACTGGCGACTGCGCATCGGCATCGGCCATCCGCGCGATCTGATTCCCGAAGGCGCGCGCGCGGGCGCCAAGCCCGACGTGGCGAACTTCGTGCTCAAGCCGCCGCGCCGCGAAGAGCAGGACGTGATCGACGCGTCGATCGAGCGCTCGCTCGCGATCATGCCCACCTTCGTGAAGGGCGAAACCGAGCGCGCCGTGATGCTGCTGCATCGCAACGGCTGAAGTCGGCGTTGCGCGGATAACCTTGCGTCAAGGTGCGCGCCGTGCGTCACGCGCGGCTGCACAAGTCTTATCGAATGAGTGAAGGAGAGCGTCTTGAGTCGTTTCTGGAGTGACATCGTCCACCGTCTCGTACCGTACGTGCCCGGCGAACAGCCGGCGCTCGCGCATCCGGTGAAGCTCAACACCAACGAGAATCCCTACCCGCCCTCGCCGCGCGTGCTCGACGCGATCCGCGCCGAACTGGGCGAGCACAGCGAGTCGCTGCGCCGCTATCCCGATCCGGTCGCGAAGAATCTGCGCGCCGCCGTGGCCGCGCATCACGGTCTGCGCGCCGATCAGGTGTTCGTGGGCAATGGCTCCGACGAAGTGCTCGCGCACGCGTTCCTCGCGCTGCTCAAGCACGACCAGCCGATTCTCTTTCCCGATATCACCTACAGCTTTTATCCGACCTACGCGCGGCTCTACGAAGTCGAGTACCGCACGGTGCCGCTCGACGAACAATTCCAGATTCGCGTGGACGACTATCTGCAGCCGAACGGCGGCGTGATCTTCCCGAATCCGAATGCGCCGACCGGTCATGCGCTGCCGCTCGCCGAGATCGAGCGGGTGGTCGCGGGCAATCCGGATTCGGTCGTGATCGTCGACGAAGCGTATGTGGATTTCGGCGCCGAGTCGGCCATCGCGCTGATCGACCGCTATCCGAATCTGCTCGTCGTGCATACGACTTCGAAGTCGCGTTCGCTCGCGGGCATGCGCGTGGGCTTTGCGTTCGGTCACGCCGATCTGATCGACGCGCTCAACCGCGTGAAGGACAGCTTCAACTCGTATCCGCTCGATCGACTGGCGCAAGCGGCCGGCGTGGCCGCCTACGAGGACGTCGCGTACTTCCGCTCGACCTGCGAACGCGTGATCGCGAGCCGCACGCGCCTGAATGCGGCGCTCGAGGCGCTGGGCTTCGAGGTCGTGCCGTCGGCGGCGAACTTCGTGTTCGCGAAGCATCCGAAGCACGACGCGGCCGGCATTGCCGCGAAGCTGCGCGAAAAGGAAATCTTCGTGCGCCATTTCAAGCTGCCGCGTATCGATCAGCATCTGCGCATCTCGATTGGCACCGACGCGGAATGCGATACGCTCGTCGAGGCGCTCAAAGCCATCGTCGCCTGAGCCTCGCTGTGAGCCTGGTTGTGAGCCTCGTTGGCCGCACATAAAAGCCAGGCATAAAAAAACGCGCCCTCGGGCGCGTTTTTCTTTTGCAGCGTCGTCGTTGCGAGCAGACTACGGGCGGGCTGTGAAGCTCAGGCGTCCTTCGCCGCCGTCAGCGTCTCGTACTTCCGCATCAGCTGCTCCTGCGTTTCGAGGTGCTCGGGATTCTTCGGGATGCACTCCACCGGACACACCTGGATGCACTGCGGCTCGTCGAAATGGCCGACGCACTCCGTGCACTTGTTCGGGTCGATCACGTAGATTTCCGGGCCCATCGAAATAGCGTCGTTCGGGCACTCGGGCTCGCAGACGTCGCAATTGATGCACTCGTCGGTAATCATCAGGGCCATACTTCTCTCGCGTTTCCCTTCAAAAACAAGACATTATAGCGCCGCGGCCCCGCGCCTGCCGACCCTCGCGAGGCTCAGGCCTTCGCGGGTGCGCCGCCCTGCGACGCCACCTTGTCCTGCAGGCGCTTTTCCACCGACGGGAACACGAACTTGCTGACATCGCCGCCCAACTGGGCGATTTCGCGCACGATCGTGCCCGAAATGAACTGATACTGATCCGACGGCGTCATGAACATGGTTTCGACGTCGGGCAGCAGATAGCGGTTCATGCCCGCCATCTGAAACTCGTACTCGAAGTCGGAAACCGCGCGCAGGCCGCGTACGATCACGCGCGCGTTGTTGCTGCGCACGAAGTCCTTCAGCAGACCCTTGAAGCTCATGACCTGAACGTTGGGATAGTGGCCGAGCACCTCATGCGCAATTTCTAGCCGCTCGTCGAGCGTGAAGAACGGCTTCTTGTTGCGACTGTCGGCGACACCGACCACCAGCGTGTCGAAAATGCTCGACGCGCGCCGCACGAGATCTTCGTGACCACGCGTGAGCGGATCGAACGTACCGGGGTACACGGCGACTACCATGAGGCTTCTCCTCTCAACAGAAATGGGGCGCAAACCGTTGCGAAAACGGCGGTCAAAACATCGGCCAAAACAGTGTGCGCTCGAGCGTGCGCGGCACGAAAACCGTCCGCCCGTTTTTTATCGAACCTTATCGAACGCGCATTATTCCTCATTTTCGCGTTGCAGCAAATGATAGCGGACGGCCCCCGCCTTGCCCTCGCGCGCGACGCGCCAGCCCGCCAGCGCAGGCTGCGCGCCCGGATCGATGGCTTCGCCGGATTCGACATAGAGCCAGCCGTCGGGCGCGACGAGCGGCGCGGCGAGTTCGAGCGCACGCGCGAGCAGCGCGGCGTCGCCGAACGGCGGATCGAGGAACACGACGTCGAACGAGCCCGGCGGCAGGTTCGCGGCGAGACGCAGCGCGTCGGCTTCCGCGATTTCGATCACGCGGGCGCCGAGGCGCTCCTGATTCGCGCGCAGTTGCGCGGCGGCGCGCCCGCTGCGCTCGACCATCACCACGCGCGCAGCGCCGCGCGACGCGGCCTCGAAGCCGAGCGCGCCGCTGCCGGCGAACAGGTCGAGACAGCGCAGGCCGTCCAGACGCTGGCCGAGCCAGTTGAACAGGGTTTCGCGTACGCGGTCGGGCGTGGGGCGCAGGCCGTCGAGATCGAGCACGGGCAGCGGCGTGCGCTTCCAGTCGCCGCCGATAATGCGGATCGTGTGCGTGCCGCCGCGCGCGGGTGGCGCGGAACGTGCGCCCTGCGGGCGTGAAGAAGATGAACGGGCCATGCGTGTGTACTGTGTGAATCGAGGTTGAATCGTCGCAACCGGATCGCCATTGCGCAATCCGGTGGGATGCGAACCGGTGATCTGAACCGGCGAAGCAAACCGGGCTGCCAGGCGCGACGCAGAGGCCGCCCGGCCAATCCGCGAACGTTACCACAGCGCCGCGCGCGCGCCGGAAGCCTGCGGCAAGGACGCGCCCTATGCCGCCTGATAAAATGTCGTGTTTTCCACGCGTTGCATGCTGAAATGACGTCGATGACCGTCCCTCGGTCAGACCGGCAGCGCGATCCCACCACGCCACAGATCATGTTCAGTTTCTTCAAACGACTCCGCGGCGACAAGAACGCGGAGAACGAGCAGGCCGAAACCGCCGCTCCGGCTCCCGAGGCCGACGCCGCACGCGACGAAGCGCCTGCGGCGCCGCGCGCGCCGGCCGCGCCCGCAGAGTCCAAAGCACCGCCCGCTGCCGCCCGCACGTTCGAGGCCGTCGAAATCGTCCCGCCGCCCGCGCTCGACGCCACCGCGAAGAAGTCGTGGCTGACGCGCCTGAAGTCGGGGCTGTCGAAAACGGGTTCGAACATCCAGAGCATCTTCGTCAACGCGAAGATCGACGACGATCTCTACGAGGAGCTGGAAACCGCGCTGCTGATGTCGGACGCGGGTGTCGACGCCACCGAATATCTGCTCGAAACGCTGCGCCAGAAGGTGCGCGCCGAACGCCTGACCGAAGCGCAGCAGGTGAAAACCGCGCTGCGTCAGTTGCTGATCGACCTGCTCAAGCCGCTCGAAAAGTCGCTGATGCTGGGCCGCGCGCAGCCGCTCGTCATGATGATCGCGGGCGTGAACGGCGCGGGCAAGACCACCAGCATCGGCAAGCTCGCCAAGCATCTGCAGAGCTTCGACCAGAGCGTGCTGCTGGCCGCCGGCGACACGTTCCGCGCCGCCGCGCGCGAGCAGCTCACCATCTGGGGCGAGCGCAACAACGTGACGGTCGTGCAGCAGGAAAGCGGCGACCCGGCCGCGGTGATCTTCGACGCCGTGAACGCGGCGCGCGCGCGCGGCATCAACGTGGTGATGGCCGACACGGCCGGCCGCCTGCCCACGCAGCTCCATCTGATGGATGAGCTCAAGAAGGTCAAGCGCGTGATCGGCAAGGCCTTCGACGGCGCGCCGCACGAAGTCCTGCTCGTGATCGACGCGAACACGGGCCAGAATGCACTCACGCAGGTGAAGTCGTTCGACGACGCGCTCGGTCTCACCGGCCTGATCGTCACCAAGCTCGACGGCACCGCGAAGGGCGGCATTCTCGCCGCGATCGCGCGCCAGCGCCCGATTCCGGTGTACTTCATCGGCGTGGGCGAGAAGGTCGAGGATCTGCAGCCGTTCGTGGCCGAAGAATTTGCGGACGCATTGCTCGGCAACTGATCCAGGCGGCGTAAAAGAAAAGGGCATCCCTCTCGCGAGCGATGCCCTTTTTCACGTCATGATCGGCTCATCTGAGCGCAAATCGCCGCGATATCACTCCGAATCGGGCTGCGCGCCCGGCGCCGCGCGCGCGAATGCATCGAGCTGCACGGCGTAATCGTGAATGCGCTGAATGGTCGGAAACCGCGTGGTGTCGACGTTAAAACGATGCGCGTTGTAGATCTGCGGCACGAGGAACAGGTCGGCGAAAGTCGGCGTATCGCCGAAACACAGCTTGCCGGTGCGCGGGTCGCCGGCCAGCCGCGCTTCGAGCGTCTCGAAACCCGCTTCGACCCAGTGCCGGTACCACGCATCCTTCGCCGCGTCGTCCACGCCCAGCGTGCGCTTCAGGTACTTCAGCACGCGCAGGTTGTTCAGCGGATGGATCTCGCAGGCGATCTGCAGCGCAAGCGAACGCACGTGCGCGCGGTCGACGGGCGACTTCGGCAGCAGCGGCGGCTCCGGATGCGTCTCTTCGAGATACTCGATGATCGCGAGCGATTGCTGGATCGCGTGCTGCTCGTCGTCGACGAAGGTCGGCACGATGGCGTCCGGGTTCACCTTGCGGTACTCGGGCTTCAATTGCTCGCCGCCGTCGCGCACCAGATGCACCGGCACGTACTCGTACGACAGATTCTTGAGATTCAACGCAATACGCACGCGATACGACGCCGAACTGCGGAAATAGCTATATAGCTTCATGCTCCTCTCATGCTCCTTGTTTTAGTCGCGCGGTATCGAGCCGCAGCGCGCCGGGCGGGCGCAACGCTGCGTCAGGCCGGTCGCATCGTTCAGGCGGTTTTCAGACTACGCGCACAGCGATTTCGCCCAGGCCGTCCACGCCGCCCTTCATCAGATCGCCCGTCACCACCGCGCCCACGCCTTCCGGCGTGCCCGTGAAGATCAGGTCGCCCGCCTTCAGCTCGAACAGCGTCGAAAGATACGCGATCGTATCGGCAACTGGCCAGATCATCTGCGAAATATCCGAGCGCTGCTTTTCCTCGTCATTCACCGAAAGCCAGATCGAGCCTTTGGCCAGTTGGCCGACTTGCGCCACCGGATGGATCGGGCCGATCGGCGCCGAATGGTCGAAACCCTTGGCCGTATCCCACGGACGGCCGAGTTTCTTCGCTTCGGCCTGCAGATCGCGGCGCGTCATGTCGAGACCGAGCGCGTAGCCGTAGACGTGGTCGAGCGCGCTTTCCACCGGAATGTTCTTGCCCGCCTTGCCAATCGCCGCGACGAGTTCCATTTCGAAGTGCACGTTGTTCGACTGAGCCGGATACGGGAAATCGGCGGCCGCACCGGGCGGCACGAAGAGAACGGCGTCGGCGGGCTTGGCGAAGAAGAACGGCGGTTCGCGGTTTGGATCGTGGCCCATCTCGCGCGCATGCGCTTCGTAGTTGCGGCCCACGCAATAGATGCGGCGCACCGGGAAATGCGCGCTGCTGCCCGCGACCGGCACGTAGGCTTGCGGCGCCGGTTCAAATACGTAACTCATCTGTTTCTCCGTCTTCGTTCTTCGTGATGGTCAGTCAACGCCGCGCGACGCCTGCATCCGCTCGCGGCTCGGCAGCGTAAAACGCGAGTGTAACGCGCAGCGGCGCGCGGCGCGGTCAGTCGCCACGGCAAGCAATCGCGACGATATTTCAAGCCATTGCGAAGCTTTCGAAGCTTGCGGCGCCGCGCTGGCGCAGTTCGATACCGCAGTACTGCGGCACGGCTGCGACAACGCTACGGCCCTAATCCCTTCACTGCGTCGGACCGCACCGCGCAGGTCGTGCGATACTTCCTGCATCCGCAAGACAGTCGCCGAACGGCACGCACCGCCCACGCAGCGTGGCGCGTGGCCGGCACATCGACATAACACGCACGCCCTCATGAACGCCCCCGACTCCACCGAGACCTTTTCCTGCGCCCGCTTCATCAAGGAGATCGGCCGCGGCCCGCACGGCGCGCGCTCGCTGTCGTCCGAAGACACGCACGCGCTCTACGCCGCGATGCTCGACGGCCGCGTGCCCGAGCTCGAGCTGGGTGCAGTCTTGCTGGCTTACCGCCTCAAGGGCGAAACCGCCGACGAACTGGCTGCGATGCTTTCGGCGGCGCACGCGTCGTTCGCGCCGATTGCTGTGCCTGCAGGCGACTATCGCGCGGTCTCGATTCCGAGCTACAACGGAGCGCGCAAGCAGCCGAACCTCGTACCGCTGCTCGCCCTGCTGCTCGCCCGCGACGGCGTGCCGGTGCTCGTGCACGGCGTGCAGACCGATCCGGGCCGCGTCACCAGCGCCGAAATCTTTGCTGCACTAAATCTCCCCAACGCACGCGATCACGCCGACATCGAAGCACAACTCGCCGACAAACGGGTTGCATTTGCGTCGATCGAAACGCTCGCACCGCAGCTTGCGCGCCTGCTCTCCCTGCGTCGCCGGATGGGCGTGCGCAACTCCACGCACACGCTAGTCAAGCTGTTGCAACCGTTCGCGCAACCGGGCCTGCGGCTCGTGAATTACACGCATCCGCCGTATCGCGAGAGCTTGAGCGCGCTGTTCGCCGCGCATCCCGAAGCAGCCGTGGGTGGCGCATTGCTTGCGCGCGGCACCGAAGGCGAAGCGGTCGCCGATACGCGCCGCCAGGTGCAGGTCGACTGGCTGCATGACGGCGTCTGCGACACGCTGATCGAACCGGAACGCTCGTCGCCGGACGCGCCCGAAGTGGATCTGCCCGAAGGCCGCGACGCGCCCACGACCGCCGAGTGGATCGCCGACGTGCTGCGCGGCGAAGTGCCCGTGCCCGACGCGATCGCCCGTCAGGTGGAAACGATCAAGCGCATCGCGAAGCGCTGAACGATCCGGCTGAAAGCGCGGCGGCATGGACGTTTGCGGCCGTCCGCGCGTTGCTTGCGGATCGTCCGCATTTCGGCAATTGAGCGCTTCATCGCCTATCTGCGTGCAATTTTTCTAGCTGCGTCGCCACATTCCCTGTTGACAGGCGCGTTCGTCCTGACTTAAATTGGTCGAATGCGTTCCTATCCGAACACCCTCCGAATTACCCTCGGCCGCCTAGCGGCCCTATCGCTACGTCTAGCGTAAGCCAGGCGTAGCGCTGCGCGACCGCTCCCCAGAGCCGGTCGGCAGTCCTCCCAGCAGTTCTCGCAGTACCCCCAAACTCGCAGTATCTCTACAACTTGTCGTCTGCATTCGTCCGTCTACCGACTGGACGAGTCGCGAGGTCAAAATGCACGTTGCATGGGCATCGTTCACGTTCGCTTTCGCCGCGCCGGTTACCGCCGTCAGCGTGGCTGTCTTCTTCGCGTCCGAGGTTGCCGCCCGGATGCCGGAAGTCTCTCGCATCGTGCCTCGTCGCCAGCCCGCCAGCCGCCCGCTGCCGACCGCCATCGCATACGACATCATGAAGAACGAGGCCCATCATGTTGCGTAATCCCGCCGAAAAATATCGCCCTTTCCCCGCCATCCGTTTGAACGGCCGCAAATGGCCGACGCGCACGATCGAACGCGCGCCGATCTGGATGAGCACCGACCTGCGCGACGGCAACCAGTCGCTCATCGAGCCGATGAGCATCGAGCAGAAGACCGAATTCTTCGAAATGCTCGTGCAGATCGGCTTCAAGGAAATCGAAGTCGGCTTTCCGTCCGCTTCGCAGACCGACTTCGATTTCGTGCGCAAGCTCATCGACGAAAAGCGCATTCCCGACGACGTGACGATCGAAGTGCTCGTGCAGTCGCGCGAAGATCTGATTGCCCGCACGTTCGAGGCACTCGAAGGCGCATCGCGCGCGATCGTGCATCTTTACAACGCGATCTGCCCGTCTTTCCGCAAGATCGTGTTCGGTCAATCGAAGGAGGAAGTGAAGGCGCTCGCCGTGAACGGCACGCGCATGATCCGCGAGCACGCCGACGCCTGCCCGCAGACGCACTGGACCTACCAGTATTCTCCGGAAACGTTCAGCATGGCCGAGCTCACGTTCGCCCGCGAAGTCTGCGACGCCGTCGCCCAGACGTGGCGCCCGACGCGCGATCACAAGATGATCGTGAATCTCCCGGCGACCGTCGAAGCCGCGATGCCCAACGTCTACGCCGACCAGATCGAGTGGATGGACCGCAACCTCGCGTATCGCGACAGCATCGTGCTCTCCGTGCATCCGCATAACGACCGCGGCACCGCCGTGGCCGCCGCCGAAATGGCCGTGCTCGCGGGCGCGGACCGTGTCGAAGGCTGTCTCTTCGGCAACGGCGAACGCACCGGCAACGTCGATCTCGTCACGCTCGCGATGAATCTCTACACGCAGGGCATCGATCCGGGCCTCGATTTTTCGGACATCGACGCCGTGCGCCGCGTGGTCGAGCGCTGCAATCAATTGCCCGTGCATCCGCGCCATCCGTACGCGGGCGACCTCGTGTTCACGGCGTTTTCGGGTTCGCATCAAGACGCGATCCGCAAGGGTTTCGCGCTTCAGCAGCCCGACGCCATCTGGGAAGTGCCCTATTTGCCGATCGATCCCGCCGATCTCGGCCGCAGCTACGACGCGGTGATCCGCGTGAACAGCCAGTCGGGCAAGGGCGGCGCGACGTATCTGCTCGAACGCGGCATGGGCTTCACGCCGCCGCGCCGCGTCCAGATCGAATTCAGCCACGCCGTGCAAAAGGTCACGGACGCCTCCGGCGTGGAAATCACCGGCGAGGCGATCTGCTCGCTGTTCGAACGCGAATATTTCGAGACGAAGGGGCCGGCAACGATGGTCGGCGCAGGCCGCGCACGCTTCGAAGGCCGCGACGTCGCGATTGCCGCGGCAGCGCAGATCGACGAAGCGCATGCGCAAGCCGTCGCGGCAGCGTTCGCCGATGTTGCGGAAGAAAGCGTGGAGATCACGTCGTTTGAAACCGCGCGCACGGCACAAGGCGGCACGGCGGTGTTCGTCGGCGCCCGGGTGGGCGGACAGGCGCTGCGCCACGGCGTGGGCGTCGCCGACGATGCGGCGCAGGCTGTACTCGCCGCGGTGATCAGCGCCATCAACCGCGCAACGTGGCAGACGGTCGACCGTCGCGTCGCGGCCTGATCGGGCCACGAAGCGATCCGGAAGCGATCAATAGTCGGAAAGTTAGCAGCAGAAAAGCAGCAAACCTGGAGGCGGCGCCGTTGAGCGCCGGCGGCAAAACGGGCCGCTGGCGTGCGCCCGAAACGCCCTAGCAGGCGGATCGGCGAGTGGACTTACCGGATCTCACTCGATCGCGCAACGCGTCGCCTGCCACGCGAGCAGACGCCAGTGGCCATCCTCCTGCGTCTGGATCGCCGTGTAGGCAATCGGAAACAGCAGCGCGCCATTGTTCGCTTCCATCTCGATCAGCACGCGCCCCGACACCACGCAGGTCTCGTTGCCCACCGGCAGCACGTCCTGCGACTGGATCTCGATCTGACGGTAGCGCCGGCGCCCCGCCGTGATCGCATCGATGAACTGCTGCTTGGTCTCGCGCTTGCCGTTCGTGTGAACGAAAAAGACATTGTCGGACAGCAGTTGATCCAGCGACGAGCCGTCGCCGTCCACCATCGCGCGAAACCGCTCGCGCTCCAGTCCGCGAATCGCTTCGATTACTTTTGCCGCCATTACCCGGGCCCCTTGCGCACGAGCCCGCGCCACGCGCGCCGGTTCGCACAGAAGATGTACGCATGCGTGTCGCTGAAATTTATACCAGGTTTGGACGCATGGATACTTGCGATCAAAAGGATCGGCCCCATATGCGCGTCAGAAAGAGCCGTCACGCTGCGCGATTGCTTCCTGCATCCGCAGACGGCGTTGTGTGACGCGCCGCACGCTCAAGCCTGCTAGCCCTGCGCCGCAATGTCGCATCGCAGCACTTTCGGCGTATTCTGATGTCATTCAGATATCTGCCGTGAACAGAATTCGGGCGCGGCTGCCCGTGCGAGCCAGTACGAGCCCGTGCGAAACAATCGCGGAACAGCGTCTGCGAGGCCCGATTTTTGAGTCCGTCAGCGCCGCTTATTCAGTTTTTTATCCAGCCCCAAATTCTCTGCCGCGCCGGCTTTGCGCGGCGTCATCGTTCTAGAGTTATCCCTCGGTTCGCGGGTGTGCGCGCGCCGCATCGGGCTGGAAACCCCGTCCCGTCTGCCTCCCGTGATTTTGTTGAAACCTATCGAAACAACTATTTCGATAGAGAACACGGAACCATGAAGCCCCTACCGACTCCAAGTATTAGCACTCGCTGATTCAGAGTGCTAACATCCAACGTGGAGTCGCAGTCTGACTTTTGCAAGATTCCTGAGGAGTTCGCTACGTGAGCAACGCAATGGCAATGACCCTTCCGGGTACGCTGAACACCAAGCCGGCCAAGGCCGCGGGTTCGGGTGCCCTGGCGCTCGCGAACGCTTCCCTGCTGCCCGGCCAACTGGGCAACATCGACGCCTACATCCAGGCCGTAAACCGGATCCCGATGTTGACGCCGCAAGAGGAGCGTCAATTCGCGACTGAATTTCGCGAGCAAAACAATCTGGAGTCCGCGCGCCGCATGGTGCTGTCGCACCTGCGCCTCGTGGTCTCGATCGCCCGTAATTACCTCGGCTATGGTCTGCCGCACGCCGACCTGATCCAGGAAGGCAATATCGGTCTGATGAAGGCCGTGAAGCGCTTTGACCCCGAGCAGAACGTACGTCTCGTGTCGTACGCCATGCACTGGATCAAGGCCGAAATCCACGAATACATCCTGCGCAACTGGCGCATGGTGAAGGTCGCCACCACCAAGGCGCAGCGCAAGCTGTTCTTCAACCTGCGCAGCCACAAGCAGGGCCTGCAGTCGTTCACGCCGGAGGAAATCGAAGGCCTGGCGCAGGAACTGAATGTGAAGCGCGAGGAAGTCGTGGAGATGGAAACGCGCTTGTCGGGTGCCGACATCGCGCTGGAAAGCCAGAACGACGACGGCGAGGAATCCTTCGCGCCGATCGCCTGGCTCGCCGACTCGCACAGCGAGCCGACCGCCGTGATGGCCGCGCGCGACCGCGATCGTCTGCAGTCGGACGGCATCGCCAGCGCGCTGGAAGCGCTCGACCCGCGCAGCCGCCGCATCATCGAAGCGCGCTGGCTGAATGTGGCCGACGACGGTTCGGGCGGTTCGACGCTGCACGAACTCGCCGACGAGTTCGGCGTATCGGCCGAGCGGATCCGCCAGATCGAATCCAGCGCAATGAAGAAGATGCGCACGGCGCTCGCCGCCTACGCCTGACGCGCGTATCAAGCTGCGCCGCTCGCCCCGCGAGCGTGACGCCGACAGCCCCGCCCCTGCCAGGTGCGGGGCTTTTTCTTTTCCGGCGCCAGAAATAAGTACACGTTCACGCCGTCTCTGAGCGTTCCCTCGTAAGATGAATTCGCATGCCGCGCAGTCTTGATCTGATGCACGGTTGCAAACATCAGAACGCGACCTCAAAAAATTGATTTCGAACAAATCGGATCGCATTACTGATCGGTGAGGCAGGCGCTCGCGGCTTCTTGTCACGGTGTCCTGATGACCCCACTCCTAGAATCCTTGTACACAACATGTACACCAATCCGGGTTGCGTGCAGGCCTGGCCAGGAAACAAGTTTTAGGGGCAACAGTCATCGTCATGATCTTCACTTCCGGCCAGTCAGCGCGCACGCGACCGCTTCTGCGCGCACGCATTCTCCAGTGGGCGCGCGGCCCGACCTTCGCCCGCGACATCGTTCTCGTTCTCGCCGTCAAGCTCGTGCTGCTGATGGCGCTGAAGTACGCCTTCTTCAATCATCCGCAGGCCGAAAACATGAACATGCCGCCTGCGGAAGTTGCCCAGGCCATTCTCTCCGTACCGGTGTCGGCCGGGACGAACCCGCAACAAGGGAACCACCATGCCCATTAGCGAAACCGTCGATCTCTCGCGGCTGCAGTTCGCGGTCACTGCGCTCTACCACTTTCTGTTCGTGCCGCTCACGCTCGGGCTCTCGTGGCTGCTCGTCATCATGGAATCCGTCTACGTGATGACCGGCAAGACCATCTACAAGGACATGACGCAGTTCTGGGGCAAGCTCTTCGCGATCAACTTCGTGATGGGCGTCACCACCGGCCTGACGATGGAATTCCAGTTCGGCACCAACTGGTCCTACTACTCGCACTACGTGGGCGACATCTTCGGCGTGCCGCTCGCCGTCGAAGGGCTCGCGGCCTTCTTCCTCGAATCCACCTTCGTCGGCCTGTTCTTCTTCGGCTGGAACCGCATGTCGAAGGGCGGCCACCTGCTCACCACTTTCTTCGTCGCGCTCGGCTCGAATCTCTCGGCGCTGTGGATCCTGGTCGCCAACGGCTGGATGCAGAATCCGGTCGGCGCCGAGTTCAACTACGAAACCATGCGCATGGAGCTGTCGAGCCTGTTCCAGGTGATCTTCAATCCGGTCGCACAGGTGAAGTTCGTGCACACCGTTTCGGCGGGCTATGTGACGGCGTCGATGTTCGTGCTTGGCATCTCGTCGTGGTATTTGCTGCGCCGCCGCGACGTCGATTTCGCGCTGCGCTCGTTCGCGATCGCCGCCGGTTTCGGCCTCGCCTCGACGCTCTGCGTGATCGTGCTCGGCGACGAGTCGGGCTATCGCACCGGCGAAGTGCAGCAGGTGAAGCTCGCCGCCATCGAAGCCGAATGGGATACCGCGCCGGCGCCCGCGCCCTTCACGCTCTTCGGCATTCCTAATCAGAAAGAAGAGCGCACCGATTACGCGATCCAGATTCCGTACCTGATGGGCATCATCGCCACGCGTTCGATCGACGAGCCCGTGATCGGCCTGAAGGATCTGATGGGCCGCGCCGAAGTGCGCATCCAGAACGGCATGCTCGCCTATGCCGCGCTGCAAAAACTCAAGGAAGGCAACGCCGATAACGCCACGCGCGACGTGTTCGAAGCGCACAAGGGCGATCTCGGCTACGGCCTGCTCGTGAAACAGTTCGCGCCCAATGTGGTCGACGCCTCGCCCGCGCAGATCAAGGCCGCCGCGAAGCACTCGATTCCGCCCGTCGCGCCGGTGTTCTGGTCGTTCCGCGTGATGGTCGGGCTCGGCATGCTGTTCCTGCTGACCTTCGTGCTCGCGTTCTGGTTTTGCGCGCAACGCTCGCTGCTCCAGGACAACCGCCGCTGGTTCCTGCGCTGGGCCGTCTGGGCGATTCCGCTGCCGTGGCTCGCCGCCGAATTCGGCTGGATCGTCGCCGAACTCGGCCGCCAGCCGTGGACCATCGCCGAAGTGCTGCCGACGCATCTCTCCGCGTCGAGTCTCGCGCCCGGCGACGTGTGGCTGAGCCTCGCGGGCTTCGTGGTGTTCTACACGGCGCTTTTCATCATCGAGATCACGCTGATGTTCAAGTACGCGCGCCTCGGGCCGTCCTCGCTGCAGACGGGACGCTATTTCCACGAGCAGGGCGCGGCGGCCGTGGCGAGCGGCAACCGCGTCGCCTGACGCCCCCTGGCCTCCGGACCCACATCAGGAAACACACCATGGACTACGCAACCCTCAAAGTGATCTGGTGGGTGCTGATCGGCGTGCTGCTGATCGGCTTCTCGCTCACCGACGGCTTCGACATGGGCGCAGCCGTCCTGCTGCCCTTCATCGGCAAAACCGACGCGGAGCGCCGCGTCGTCATCAACACGGTCGGCGCCACGTGGGAAGGCAACCAGGTCTGGCTCATCACCGCGGGCGGCGCGATGTTCGCCGCCTGGCCGCTCGTCTACGCGGCGTCGTTCTCGGGCTTCTACTTCGCGATGCTGCTGGTGCTCTTCGCGCTGTTCTTCCGGCCCGTGGGCTTCGACTATCGCGGCAAGCGCGACAACCCGAAGTGGCGCGGTGCGTGGGACTGGGCGCTCTTTATCGGCGGCTTCGTGCCCGCGCTGGTGTTCGGCGTGGCGTTCGGCAACCTGCTGCAAGGCGTGCCGTTCCAGTACGACACCGATCTGCGCGTGACCTACTACGGCAGCTTCTGGGCGTTGCTCAATCCGTTCGCGCTGATCTGCGGGCTCGTGAGCCTCACCATGCTCAGCGCGCACGGCGCCGCGTTCGTGAAGCTCAAGAGCGACGGCGTGGTGGCCCAGCGCGCGTCGAAGGCGCTGCGCCTGATGGCGGGACTCGCGGTCGTGCTGTTCGTGGTGGCGGGCGGCCTGGTGGCAACGCTGATCGGCGGCTATGCGATCACCAATGCCGCGCCCTACGACGCGGTCGCCAATCCGCTGCTCAAGAGCGTGGAGCCGGGCGCGGGGCTGTGGATCGCCAACTACGTGACGTATCCGTGGATGGCGGCCGCACCGATCGTCGGCATTCTGGGCGGCGTGATCGCGTTCGTGCTGGCCGGATCGCGGCTCGAAAAGACGGCGTTCATCGGCACGTCGCTGCTGATCGTCGGGGTGATTCTCACTGCGGGCTTTTCGATGTTCCCGTTCATCATGCCGTCGTCGCTCGATCCGCGTTCTAGCCTCACGGTCTGGGACGCGACGTCCAGCAAGACGACGCTCGAGATCATGCTCGTGGCCGTCATCATCTTCCTGCCGATCGTGCTTGCGTACACCACCTGGGCGTATCGCATCATGCGCGGCAAGGTGACCGTGGATGCGCTCGACGACAAGCGCAACACGATGTACTGAACGCAACCTACGCAACGTACGCAACATCGGCAGGAGCAAACATCATGTGGTACTTCACCTGGATTCTCGGCATCGGCGTGGCGCTCGCCTTCGGCATCATCAACGTGATGTGGCTCGACGAGCAGCAGAAGATGCAAACCCACGGCGACGACGCGCATTAACGTACGGCGCCGCGACGCGCCCATAAAAAAACCGGCAGGCTGGCAACCTGCCGGTTTTTTATTTCGCCGATGTCGCCGGTTCAGCCGATCATGCCGGTTGAAGCGCCAGTTCCTGCGCGTAACGCGGCGCAGCGTCGCCGACGACGATGTGCAGCGTATCCGCCGACACCCACGCCACGTCGAGCGCGTCGAGCTTCACGCGGTCGACCGCGGCCGGATCGCGCACGATCACGCGCAGACGCGTGGCCGCGACCGCATCGAGCGAGACGATGTTCGCCGCGCCGCCGAGCACGGCCAGCCAGCGCGACGGATTCGGATCGAGCGGACCGGCGTTGCGCGCGCCCGCCGCAGCCGGCGCGCTTTGCGCAACGGCCGGAGCCACGGCGGCGGCATTCACCGCCTTGGCCACATTCGCCACATTCGATGAAACACCGCCGCGCGCAAGCTCACCGCGAATCTCGTCGGCGATGATGTCCGCTTCCGGCCCGATGATGACCTGCACGCTTTCGCCGCCGCGCTTGAGCACGCCGCGCGCACCGATCGCCTTCAAAGCAGGCTCCGACACGCGCGCCGGATCGGCCACGTTCAGACGCAGACGCGTCGTGCACGCATCGACCACCTTGAGGTTGGCCGCGCCGCCGAGCGCATCGATATAACGCGCCGCGCGCGAAGTCGCTGCCATGCCCGGCACCGCGACGCCCGACATCGACTCGGCGATTTCGGTATCGCCCGCCGAGGCTTCACGGCCCGGCGTCGGCAAATTGAAGCGGCGGATGAAGAAGCGGAACAGCACGTAGTACACGACCGCGTACGCCACGCCGAGCGGAATCGCTTCCCAGCCGTGCGTCGAGAGGCCGTAGTTCAGCACGTAGTCGATCGCGCCCGCCGAGAACGTGAAGCCGAGCTTGATGCCCAGCAGCGAGCAGATCGCGAGCGACAGGCCCGTGAGCACCGCGTGGATCGCGTAGAGCACCGGCGCGAGGAACATGAAGGTGAACTCGATCGGCTCGGTCACGCCCGTGAGGAACGAGGTGAGGCCCATCGAGAGCAGCAGGCCCGCCACCATCGCGCGCTTTTCCTTCGGCGCTTCGTGCAGCATGGCGAGACACGCGGCCGGCAGGCCGAACATCATCACCGGGAAGAAGCCGGCCATGAAGCCGCCCGCCGTCGGGTCGCCCGCGAAGAAGCGATGCAGGTCGCCCGTGACCGGCGCGCCGCCCGCCGGCGTGAACGTGCCGAACACGAACCACACGAGCGAGTTGAGGATGTGGTGCAGCCCCGTGACCAGCAGCAGACGGTTGAGCAGGCCGTACACGAAGGTGCCGATCGCGCCCGCCGTGGTGAGCCAGTGGCCCGCCGTGTCGATCACGCTCTGCACCGGCCCCCACGCATAGCCGAATATCACCCCGAGCGCGAGACACACGAGCCCGGTGATGATCGGCACAAAACGCTTGCCGCCGAAGAACGCGAGGAACTCGGGCAGCTTGATGTCCTTGAAGCGGTTGTACAGCATGCCCGCGACGACACCGGCCACCACGCCCGACAGCACGCCCATGTTGAGCTTGTCGTTGATGTCCTTCATCACGGCGGTCTCGACCAGATAGCCGAGCGCGCCCGCGAGCGCCGCGACGCCGTTGTTGTCCTTCGCGAAGCCGACCGCGATGCCGATCGCGAACAGCAGCGGCAGGTTGTCGAAGATCGCGCCGCCCGCGTCGGCGATGATCTTGATATTGAGCATGTCGCTCTGGCCGAAGCGCAGCAGAATGCCCGCCACGGGCAGCACTGCGATCGGGAGCATCAGCGCGCGGCCGAGGCTCTGGATCTTGAGAAACGGATTGCCATCCATCGAACTGCCTCCAGTCCCTGTCTCTTGAGGTATTGCGGCGAGACGTATTGAGGTGAGAAAAGCCGGCGCGCGATCGCTGCGCGCGCCGGGGTGTGGTTTGGGAAACCGTTGAAAACCTGCGAAACCGTTGAAAACCTTCGGAGCCCTGATTACCGGATTCCGAAGCGATACGCGCCGTTCAGTCGAGCGGCCAGTTCGCGCGGCTCGCGGCGCGCACGTCCTGCGCCGATTCGAGCATCAGCACGTCCTGGGCGCGATCGCGGCACAGCGCGTAGTCGAGCTTGCGCACGCGCGCCTTGATCGACGGCACCGAGACCGGATCGACCGACAGCTCGGTCACGCCGAGACCGACGAGCAGCGGCACCGCGAGCGGATCGCCCGCCAGCGCGCCGCACACGCCCACCCACTTGCCGTGCTTGCGCGCGCCTTCCACCGCGATCGCCACGAGACGCAGCACGGCCGGATGCAAGCCGTCGGCCTGCGCGGCGAGATCGGGCTGGCAGCGGTCCATCGCGAGCGTGTACTGCGTGAGATCGTTGGTGCCGATCGACAGGAAATCAGCGTGACGCGCAAGCTGGTCGGCCAGCAGCGCCGCCGACGGCACCTCGATCATCACGCCCACTTCGACGCGCGTGCTGCGGCCCGCTTCGCGCGCGAAGGCGTCGATGCGTTCGCGCAGGTGCACGAGTTCCCCCACGTCGGTGACCATCGGCAGCAGAATGCGCAGCGCGCCTTCGGGCTTCACGGCCACGAGGCCGCGCAACTGGTCGTCGAGCAGATCCGGGCGCACCTGCGCGAGCCGGATGCCGCGCAGGCCGAGCGCCGGATTCGGCTCGGGCGGCAGCGTCAGATAATCGACTTCCTTGTCGGCGCCCACGTCGAGCGTGCGGATGATCGCCGTGCGGCCCGCGAGCGCTTCCGCGATGGCCTGATAGCTCTGGCGATGTTCCTCGACCGTCGGCGCCGCCTGACGATGGATGAACATGAGTTCGGTGCGCAGCAGGCCCACGGCGTCGGCGCCGTTGTCGACGGCCGTGCGCGCGTCGTCGAGCGTCGCGATATTGGCCGCGACTTCGACCGCGTGGCCGTCGCGCGTGGCGGCGGCTTCGTGCGAGGTGCGGCGGTTCGCTTCGCGCACGCCCGCGAGGCGCTGCTTCTCGGTGCGCGCGCGTTCGATGTCGGCGGCGCCGGGCGCGAAGGCGAAGCGTCCCGCGCTCGCGTCCACGATCACCTGCGCGCCTTCCTCGATCTGATGCAGCGCGTCGCCCAGCGCGACCAGCGCCGGAATGCCGGCCTGACGCGCGATGATCGCGGCGTGCGAGGTCGCGCCGCCGCGCGCCATCACGAGCGCCGTCACGCGCGTGCGGTCGAGTGTGGCGAGATCGGAGGGCGTGAATTCGTCGGCGGCGAGCACGGCTTCGTCGGGCAACTCGCGTTGCGCCGCGCCGTTCGCACCGGCCGCGCCGCTCGTATAGGCGAGCGAACGCAGCACGCGCTTTTCGAGGTCGCGCAGATCGGCGGCGCGTTCGGCGAGCAGCGAATCGTCGACCTTGCCGAGCACGGCGATCTGCGCGCGGATCGCCTCGCGCCACGCGAAGCCCGCGCTCTTGCCGAGGCTGATTAGATCGCGCGCGGCGTCGATCAGCGTGGGGTCTTCGAGCAGCACGCGATGCATCTGGAAGATGCCCGCTTCGCCGATCGCGCCGCGCTGCGACGCCGTGCGCACGGACGCTTCGAGTTCGGCGTCGATGGCCGCGACGGCCTTGTCGAGCAGACGGCTTTCCGCCGCCGGCGTGCCGCTCGCGAGTTCGGGCGGCGTGAGTTCGGCGTCGTCCCAGCGGACCAGCTTGCCGACCGCCACACCCGGCGCGGCGCACACGCCCATCAGCGTGCCCGGCGCGCTTTGCTGTGCACGCTGTTGCGCGGTTTGCGCGTTAGCGGCAGCAGGCGCAGCAGCAAGCGGCGCAGGCGAAAGCTCGCGCGCAGGCGTTTCGGACACTTCGCCCGGCGCCTCGCGCAGCAACTCGCCCGCCACGGCGTCGACGGCCTTCTGCGCCTCGCGGCCCATGCCGACGAGTTCGATCGTCGCGCCCTCGCCCGCGCCCAGCCCGAGCAGGCCGACCACGCTTTCGATGGCCGCCTTGCGCTCGCCGTAACGCACCTCGACGCGCGCTTCCAGACCGCGCACCGCTTCGCGCGCCCGCGCCGCGGGCCGCGCATGCAGGCCGCCCGCATGCGCGAGCGTGACAGTGCGGCGCACTTCGTCCATCACCACGTTGGTGACGCTCGCCTCGACAGCCGCGCCGTCGCGCGCGCGCAGCACGAGCAGTGTCGTCTCGCCCGCGCGCACGTGGCCCGCGCCCGCACGCTCGACGACTTCGAACGCATCGGAGTTCGCGATCGCGATCACCGACACCAGGCTCGGCGCGTGACACGCCACGATATCGAGATCGAATTCGATCAGCAGATCGCCACGGCGCACCTGTGCGCCCTGCTCGACCTGGGGGGTGAAGCCCTTGCCGTTCAGCTCGACCGTGTCGATGCCGATGTGCACGAGAATCTGCGCGCCCTCGGCGCTTTGCAGCGTGACGGCGTGGCCGGTGCGCGCGAGGTGCATGACGGTGCCGTCGCACGGCGCGACAAGGCGGCCGACGAGCGGATCGACGCCGATGCCGTCGCCGAACAGACCTTCCGAAAACACCGGATCGGGGACCGATGCGAGCGGCACGACCGGTCCGGTTAGCGGCGCGACGAGTTCGACGCGCGCGGCGGCATGTTCCGGGTTCATCAGACGGGACTCCTGGATGCGTTCCATCAGCTTTCCAATCTAGTGGGTTTCGGTGACTTTGTTCAGGAAGCGCGGCTCGTCCGGATTGCGTCCGCGCGCGGCGGCGAGACCCGCCGCCATCACGTAGAACGACAGGATCGCGGCGATCGGATCGAGCGACGCATCGGCGGCCGTGACGAGCGGCAACGTGGCGTCCGGCACGTCGGCGGGCGCGGCGAGCAGCACGCGCGCGCCGCGCTTTTGCATGTCGCGCGCGAAGTCGACGAGACCTGCCTGTTCCGGTCCGCGCGGCGCGAACACGAGCAGCGGATAGTCGCGATCGATCAGCTCCATCGGACCATGACGCACTTCCGCACTCGAAAACGCTTCGGCCTGAATGCTCGAGGTTTCCTTGAGCTTGAGCGCCGCTTCCTGCGCGATCGCGAGCCCCGGACCGCGTCCGATCACCAGCATCTGCTTCACGTCGCGCAGTTCGTCGACGGCCTTCGACCAGTCGAGCGTGCCCGCGCGTTCGAGCGCGTCGGGCAACGCGCGCACGGCATCGAGGAAGGCGGCGTCGCGCTGCCAGAAGGCCACGAGTTGCGCCGACATCGCGAGCATCGCGATATAGCTCTTGGTGGCCGCGACGCTCAGCTCGGGACCGGCGAGCAGCGGCAGTTCGTTGCCCGCGGCTTCGGCGAGCGGCGAGCCGGCGACGTTGACCATCGACGCCGTCAGCGCGCCCGCTTCGCGCAGCACGCGCATGGTGGCGACGAGATCAGGACTCCTGCCTGATTGGGAGAAAGCAAGGCCGAACTGGCCGCGCACACGTAAGGGCGCCTGCTGGAGCGTGGCGATCGACATGGGAATCGAGGCGACCGGCACGCCGAGGCGGCTCATGGTGAGCGCGGCGAAATAGCTCGCCGCGTGGTCGGAGCTGCCGCGCGCGACGGTCAGCGCGACCTGGCGCGGCTCGGCTTGCAGCACGTCCGCGAGCGCCTCGACGCGCGAGGTGTCCGCAAGTTGCGCCGCGACGACGCCGGCCGAGGCCAGCGCTTCTTTAAGCATATTCGACAATCGATTCTCCTTCGACATAGGTCGCGGTGAGCGCCAGTTCGCGGTCGAACACGTTGACATCGGCCCATGCGCCGCGCACGAGGCGGCCACGGTCTTCGATGCCGAGGTAGTCGGCCGCGTAGCGCGACAGGCGCGCGGATACGTCCGCGATCGGCAAGCCGAGCGAGACGAGATTGCGCAGCGCCTGATCCATGGTGAGCGTGCTGCCCGCGAGCGTGCCGTCGGCGAGACGCACGCCGCCGAGGCACTTCGTCACGTGCTGGCTGCCGAGGCGGTATTCGCCGTCGGGCATGCCGGTGGCCGAGGTGCTGTCGGTCACCACATAAAGGCGCGGAATGGCGCGCAGCGCCGCGCGGATCGCACCCGGATGCACGTGCAGCAGGTCCGGAATGATCTCCGCGTATTCCGCGTGCGCGAGCGCCGCGCCGACCAACCCCGGATTGCGATGGTGCAGCGGCGACATCGCGTTGAACAGATGCGTGAAACCGCAGGCGCCGTGCTTGAGCGCGGCGACGGCGTCGTCGTAGGTGGCGAGCGAATGGCCGAGCTGCACGCGCACGCCGCGCGCCGCCATTTCGCCGATGATCTCGATATGGCCCGCGATTTCGGGCGCGACGGTCACCACGCGGATCGGCGCGATGGCCAGGTACTTGAGCACTTCGTCGAGCACGGCCGACACGGCCGCGTCGGGCTGCGCGCCGAGCTTGCCCGGATTGATGTACGGCCCTTCGAGGTGCACGCCCAGCACGCGGGCGGCGCCCGGCGTGCGCTGGCGCGCGACGTCGCCGAGGCCCGCGACCACGCTCATCAGCTCGTCGCGCGGCGCGGTCATGGTGGTGGCGAGCAGGCTCGTCGTGCCGAAGCGCGCATGCGTGCGCGCGATGGTTTCGATGGCGTCGCCCGCTTCCATCACGTCGGCGCCGCCGCCGCCGTGCACGTGCAGATCGATGAAGCCGGGAATGATGTACGGCGCGTCGTTCTTCGACGGATCGGCGGCCTCGCCCTGAATCGACGCGATGCGGCCGTTCTCGAACGACAGCGTGCCGTTGATCCAGCCTTCGGGGGTGAGAATATTTCCGCTCAGCATGAGATTTTTCCGATGTTGCGCGCGACGTTGGCCGGCGCGCGATAAGTCGTTACGTCGATGTCCATGAGAGAGTCCTGACGCGGCCGTGCGTTCCGTCCGACTTCGAATTCGCCTGCTTTTTCGTCCGCTTTTTCGCCTGCCACTTTCTTCATTGCCGCAGCTCCGCGACGAAGTCGTAATAGCCGTCGCGGCAGTACGTGTCCGTCAACTCGATGGCGCGCTGGTCGGGCGAAAAACCCACACGCGTGATCACGAGCAGCGCCGCGCGCGGCTCCACGCCCATCAGCGCGGCGATCTCGCCGGTCGCATTCACGGCGCTGAAGTGCTGCAGCGCGCGCACGACCGGCTGGCCGCGCGATTCGAGGTACGCGTACAGCGAGCCGTCGATCAGCGCCGGATTCGGCACGATGGACACCGGCAGCGCGGAATGCTCGACGGCCATCACGGTGCCGTCCGCGCGGCGCAGCCGCCGCAGACTCGTGACCGACGCGCCCGGCGACAAACCGAGCTGGACGATTTCCTCGCGCCGCGCCGGGCGCACTTCGCGCTCGAGCCACACCGAATCGGCGGTGAATCCGCGCTGCTCCATCTTTTTCGTGAAGCCGGTGAGGCGCGACAGCGGGTCCTCGACGCGCGGCGTGATGAAACTGCCCGCGCCGCGCGCGCGCCGGATCAGACCCTGCTCGACGAGCAGTTCGATCGCCTTGCGCGCGGTGATGCGCGACACGCCGATCGCGTCCGACAGCGTGCGCTCCGAAGGCAGCGCCTCGCCAGCCGACCACACGCCGCAGTGAATGGCCGTGGCAAGGTTGCGCGCCAGTTGCAGATAGAGCGGCGTGACGTTGCGCGCGTCGGGCATCAGGGCAGACCAACGGGTTTCCATGGAACTCCGGCCAGCAGTGGACAGATCGTGGGGCGCCCGGGCGGCCCGGCATTGACACTCGGCGGCCCGGTTCGAAAGCGAGCCCATTATATAACCACAATAATACCAGTCAACGGACGCGTGAACTTTCGCCTGCGCGAGAAAACCTCGCGAAAAATCAATAACTTGCACGAACTCATAAGGCTTGGCGCGGTGCCCGATTGGTCTCGGTGTTTTCCCTGGAGAGCCCAGTTTTGGTCTACCGGTAGCGGACCACAAGCCAGTTAAAAGCCATGTCGGAGCACACCACCGTAATACCGCTGTAGGACCAATACCCCTGCGCGAAGGCAAACAACAATATCGTCAGACGAAAACATCCCATATAGTGGCATCTGACCAATATCAACGAATGACGACGGGGTAAGAAGGTTGTCAAACGATTCCGACACGAGACGGCATGCAGAAGCCGTCCTGCAGTTCAATCGCTTCTATCGAAAATTTCTGGGCACACACGTCGGCGGCCTTCCGCCCATGCCCTACTCGCTGACGGAAATGCGCATCCTGCGCGAACTGGCCAGCAATAGCGCCGATACCGCCGCCGCGCTCGCGCGCAATCTCTCGCTCGATTCCGGGTATCTGAGCCGCATCCTGACGGGTTTCGAGCAACGCGCGCTGATCTCGCGCGAGCCCTCGAAAGCCGATGCGCGCCAGACGCTGCTGCGTCTGACGGAAGGCGGCCGGGCAGCCTATGCGGCGCTCGCCACGGCCGCGATCGGCAATATCGAGAGCATGCTGGCGAGGCTGACGAAAGACGAGCAGGCGCGGCTCGTCGAGGCCATGCGGGTGGTGCAGCAGCTTTTGAGCTAGGCGCCGTCGCGCATTCACGGCGACGCGCCAAAGAAAAAAGCCGCTTCTTTCGAAGCGGCTTTTTCGTCTGCGGCGATGAAGCGCCCAAGTGGCGCTTATCTGTCAGCGCTTAGAACGACGGGACCATCGAGCCCTTGAATTCGTTCTTGATGAACTGGCGCACGTCTTCCGACTGGTAAGCGGCGACCAGCTTCTTCACCCACGGCTTGTCCTTGTCCTGCGCGCGCACGGCGATCAGGTTGGCGTACGGGCTGTGGATGTCTTCGATCGCGATCGCGTCCTTGGTCGGCTGCAGGCCGGCGGCGAGCGCGTAGTTCGTGTTGATCACGGCAGCGTCGACGTCGCCGAGCGCGCGCGGCAGTTGCGCGGCGTCCAGTTCGACCAGCTTCACCTTCTTCGGATTCGACGCGACGTCGAGCGCCGTGGCATTGTTGCCGTTCGTGCCCGCGCCTGCGCGCAGCTTGATCAGACCCTTGCTCTGCAGCAGCAGCAGCGCGCGGTTTTCGTTCGACGGATCGTTCGGCACCGCGACCTTCGCGCCTTGCGGCAGGTCGTTGAGCGACTTCAGCTTCTTCGAGTACACGCCGATCGGCGAGATGTACGTGAGACCCGCGTTGACGATCTTGTAGCCGCGCTGCTTGATCTGGCTGTCAAGGTACGGGCCGGTCTGGAAGCTGTTGGCGTCGAGGTCGCCCGAATCGAGCGCCGCGTTCGGCTGCACGTAGTCGTTGAACTCGATGACCTTGACGTTCAGGCCTTCGCGCTTCGCGACCTTCTGGACCACGGCCCAGACTTGCGCGTCCGGACCCGACACGGTGCCGACCTTGATGACCTGGTCGTCCGCGCGTGCGCCGAAGCTGGCTGCGAGGGTGGTGGCGGCGACGCCGGCGAGGAGAGCTTTAATCAGATTTCTGCGCTGCATGGAGTGAGTTTCGAGCTGGATGCGTATTGATCGCGTTTTTATCGCGAGAATTGTCGCGGGTCTTGCCGCGCGGTCGCGGCTGTCACGTCGCCGGTCGCGGCGGCGTCATGTGCCGCGCGTCGGCGCAGTCATAAATGATCCCATATGATGAGCGCCCCGCGAAATAAAGAAATCGCATACGGGTATGCCGGCGCGCGCCAGTGTGCGCCGCTGCCGGCGAGGATGCGAGCCGCTCAGCCGTTGATATCGAGCAGGATCTTCAGGTCGTGGAGCCACGGCGTGACGCCCTGGCCGTCACGTGCGAACAGGCGCAGCTTGCCCGTGGTGTCGAACACGTAGCTGGCCGCCGTGTGATCCATCGTGTAGTTGTCGGGCGTGGTGCCCGGCACCTTCGCGTAGTAGACGCGGAAGTCCTTCGTGATCTGCTTGAGCTGCTCGTCGTTGGCCGGACGCAGCGCGATGAAGGTCGGATCGAACGCGCTGACGTACTGGCTCAGGATCTCGGGCGTGTCGCGTTGCGGATCGACGCTCACGAAAATCACCTGCACGCGCTTCGCGGCGTCGGGACCGAGTTGCTGGAGCGCCTGCGAAAGCTCGGCCATCGTGGTCGGGCAGACGTCCGGGCAATGGGTGTAGCCGAAGAACAGCACGACCACCTTGCCCTGGAAGTCGGCGAGCGTGCGCGTCTTGCCGTGCGAATCGGGCAGCGAGAAGTCCTTGCCGAACTGCGTGTTGCCCGTGATGTCGAGGTTCGAGAACGACGGCGGTTGCTGGCCGCACCCTTCGAGCGCGAGCGTGCCGCCCACGAGAGCGGTCGCCGCGAGCGCGACGACCGTGGCGCGCGCGAGGCGCGCTAGCGAAGTGCGGACCATCGCGTTACGCCCCGATGAGTGCGTGCACGTAATGATCGACGAGCAGCGCGACGAACAGCAGCGAGAGATAGATGATCGAGTAACGGAACATCGCGCGCGCGAGGTCGTCCGAATACTCGACATAGATCTTCCAGGCGTAGGCGAGGAAGATCGCGCCGAGCAGCACGCTCGACACCAGATACAGCAGACCGCTCATGCCCGAGATGTAGGGCATCAACGCGACGGCAAAAAGGATCAGCGAGTACAGCAGGATGTGCAGGCGCGTGTACTTCTCACCGTGCGTGTTCGGCAGCATCGGCAGGCCCGCGGCTTCGTAGTCCTTGCGGCGATACAGCGCGAGCGCCCAGAAGTGCGGCGGCGTCCAGACGAAGATGATCAGCACGAGAATCCACGCGTCGCCCGGCACGTGACCGGTGACGGCGGCCCAGCCCAGCGCGGGCGGCATGGCGCCCGAGGCGCCGCCGATCACGATGTTCTGCGGCGTGGCCGGCTTGAGCAGCAGCGTGTAGATGATCGCGTAACCGATGAAGGTCGCGACCGTGAGCCACATCGTGAGCGGATTCGTGAACGTGTAGAGCACCCACATGCCCACGCCGCCGATCACCGCCGAAAACAGCAGGATCTGCCGGCTCGTGATCTCGCCGCGCGCCGAGGGACGCCACGACGTGCGGCGCATGCGGGCGTCGACCTTCTGTTCGACGAGACAGTTAATCGCGAAGGCTGCGCCAGCCGTCAGCCAGATGCCGACGGTACCGCCGATCAGCTGCTTCCAGGGCACCATGCCCGGCACGGCGAGGAACATGCCGATGACCGCGCAAAACACGGCCAGTTGGGTGACGCGCGGCTTGGTCAGCGCGAGATATTGCGAAACGCGGCTGCCGGGCGACTGGGGGAGGGTTGTACTTTCCATAGGGCGGGATCACACCGCAGCGGTGTCGCGCGCAGGGAGAACGGCGCGACCGGGGCGGCTACAAGCAATTCGAAAGTTTAGCACGACGAGCAAAAGCAACAGGATCGCCGCGCCACCGTTGTGAGCCACCGCGATGGGCAATGGCCATTGCAGGACGATGTTCGAAAGTCCTGTCAGGAACTGGAGGGCGATCACGATCAGAACCCAGTTCGCGGGACGGCGCAAGGAGGCATAGCGCCGCATTTTCAAGGCGAACCCTACCAGATAAGCGATCACCACGAAGGCAAACGTGCGATGCGTCCAGTGGATCGCGACCAGCGCGTCCTGCGTGATGACGTCGCCGTTGCCGTCCATGCCGAGCGCGCGCCAGAGGTGGAAGCCGTGATGGAAATCCATCGGCGGAATCCACGCGCCGTTGCAGGTCGGGAAGTCGGTGCAGGCGAGCACCGCGTAGTTCGTGCTCACCCAGCCGCCCAGCGCGATCTGCGCGATCAGCAGCACGAGCCCGATCAGCGCGGCCGCGCGCCAGCGCGCGGCGTCGGGCTCGTAGGCGGGCAGCGGCGTCATGCGCGCGGCGAGCCACGCGAGCGCGCCGAGCAGCGTGAGGCCCAGCATCAAATGCGTGGTGACGATGATCGGCTGCAGCTTCATCGTCACGGTCCAGGCGCCGAACACACCCTGCACGACGATCAGGCCGAGCAGCGCCGTCGGCCACCACGGCGAGACGTGCAGCGGCATGCGCTTGATGCGCGCGCGCCAGGCGATCGCCGTCTGCGCGATGATCAGCACGCCGATCGCCATCGCGAAGTAGCGGTGAATCATTTCGATCCACGCTTTCGACATGCTGACGGGACCGGTGGGCATGGCCAGATGCGCCGCAGCGATCTGCGCGTGCGCGATGAACGGCGACGAGGTGCCGTAGCAGCCCGGCCAGTCGGGGCAGCCGAGGCCCGAATCGGTGAGACGCGTGAAACCGCCGAACATGACGAGGTCGAGCGTCATGAACGTCGTGAGCCACACGAGCTTGCGAAACTTGTTGTCGTCGGCCTTCACCCAGACCCACGAGAGCGGCAGCAACGCGATGCACAGGCCGATCAGGCCCAGCTCCAGGATAAACATCTCTTTCTCTTACTCTTCTCTGTCAGACGCGCTGCGCACCTTAACCGATGCGGGACCACTTGAGGAGCTTCGTGACGTCTTGTTTGATCTTCGACGGATCCGGCTGGGCCGGGAATCGCATCATCAGATTGCCGTTGGGATCGACCAGATAGATGTGATCGGTGTCCTTGGTCGTGTCGGTGGCGGGCAGCCACGCGGCCACGGAAGCCGGGTTGGCGCGCAACATGCGCGTATCCGCGTAAGCCTGCTTCACCTTGTCGGGCACGTTCGCGTCGTCGGTGCGCAGAAACACCGTGACGATGCGCTCGCGCTCCGCGCCTTGAGTCGCGCGCACCTGGCGCATGAAATAGAGCTTCTGCGCGCAGGCGTCGTTGCACGCGCCGCTGTCCACCGTCAGCATCAGCCAGCGGCCGCTCAGCGAGGCGAGCGGCACTTCGCGGCCGTCGTCGCCGGTCACCGTCAGCGCGGACGGAATCGTGCGCTGCGGTTCGATCAGCGTGCCGTAGCTCGTGCTGCCGCCCTTCGGCTTGATCACGTAATACGTGAAATACGACAGCACGATGGGCGCGCCGCAAATGATGACGATGAGCAGCAGCATCCAGCGGCCGCGTTGCCACGAACCTTTCTGCTGACCGTTGCCGCCGCGCGCCGGGTGGCGCGGGACCTGCGATGTATCGGGTGTGTGAGTCGACACTGCTTGAACCTCGTTGTTGTCGCTTCCGGTTTGTCCTGCGCTGAGCTGAGCCAGCGGACGATCCTGCCCCATCGGATGATCAGGCGTCCTTCGTGCCCGGCATCGGACCGTGCATGCGCTCTTTTGCCGCAGCCCGGCGCGCCGCATACAGCCCGAATCCGAGCGCCGCGGCCGCCATGCCCCACCACTGGAGCATGTAGCCGTAGTTGCGTTCGACGTCGGTGGCGGGCGCCGGCCAGTCGCGCACGAGGCCGTCCTTGAAGGCCGGCACGAAGGCGGTCTGCTGGATCACGAAGGGTTGCAGGGGCAATCCGGTTTCCGCCGCGTAGGAAGCGACGCCGAGATTCTGCCGTATCTTCTGATGCGCTGCAGAGCCGCCGGCACCCAGTTCGTACGCCCGCGACGCATCCGCGCGCGCGATGCCTTCCACCGTGACCGTGCCAGCAGGCGTGTCATAGGGCGCGATCGTCTCGCGGTTATCGATGCTGCGCGGCAGCCAGCCGCGATTCACGAGCACCACGCCGCCGGTTTCGAGTTTAAGCGGCATCACGACGTAAAAGCCTGGCTGGTCGTTATAGGGACGATTGTCGAGATACACCACGCGCTCAGGCAAAAACGTGCCGGTCGCGCGCAGGCGATGGAATTCGACGTCTTTGAGCGCGAGCGGCGCCGCGCCCACGATCTGCGGCGTCGCGTTTTCGTACTGCGTGATCTGCGCCTGGAGCGCTTCCTTCTGATGCGCGCGGTCGCGCTGCCAGAAGCCGAGCCGGATCGTCACGGCCATCACGAGCAGAATGAGCAGCGCGGGAACGAGGCGGATTTTCATCGGGTACGTCCAATGCGCGAAATACCGATGATCGCCGCGATCGAACCCCACACGGCGAACCTCGGTGCCATAATGAGATGGGCGTTTTCAGTCATGCCAAATTCCGTGAACTTCATGCACATCCTGGTCCCTGTTGCGTTCGCGCTGATCATCGCCAGCATGATCTCGGCGCTCTACTTCATGATGCACGACCGGGGCCGCACCAAGCGCATGGTCTGGTCGCTCGCCACGCGCGTCGGCCTCTCGATCTCCCTCTTCCTCTTCATCCTCTTCGCGCACTGGATGGGCTGGATTCAGTCCACCGGCATTCCGTACGGGCGCTGATTCGCGCACCGCTTTCCCGCTCGCCCTTCGCGCTCGATCGTCAGGACGTCAAAGACAAAAACGCCGCGCCGACGAGGTCGGAGCGGCGTTTGCGTTCTGTTGTCGCCGCGAAGCGTCGCGCCACGCGCTCAGCGCCACTCAGAGCCAGTACACGACGACGTACAGCCCCAGCCACACCACGTCCACGAAGTGCCAGTACCACGCTGCGCCTTCGAACGCGAAGTGATGCTCGGCGGTGAAGTGGCCGCGAATCATGCGGATCAGCACCACGGTCAGCATCGTGCCGCCGAGGAACACGTGGAAGCCGTGAAAGCCCGTGAGCAGGAAGAACGTCGAACCGTAGATGCCCGACGCGAGCGTGAGGTTCAGTTCGCCGTAAGCGTGGATGTACTCGAACGCCTGCAGGAACAGAAAGCACACGCCCAGCACGATCGTGGCCGCGAGCCACGCGATGGCCTTGGTGCGATGATTCTCGCGCAGCGCGTGGTGCGAGACCGTGAGCGTCGCGCCCGACGAGAGCAGCAGCGCGGTGTTGATGGTCGGCACCGGCCAGGGCGTCATCGAGCGGAAATGCGAGACCAGGGCCGCCGGGCCGTTGTTCGGCCACACCGCGGAGAAGTCCGGCCAGATCAGCTTGTAGTCGAGGCTGCCGAGCTGGTGCAGCGCGATCTGGCGCGCGTAGAACAACGCCCCGAAGAACGCGCCGAAGAACATCACCTCGGAGAAGATGAACCAGCTCATGCTCCAGCGGTACGACACGTCGACGCGTTTGCCGTACATGCCGCCCTCCGATTCGGCGATCGCGTCGCCGAACCAGTGATAGAGCGTGAACAGCAACCACAGCAAGCCGATCACGACGCCGATCGGCGCCCACGAATCGCCGTTGATCCACGACGCGAGCGAGGCGAGCATGACCAGAAGTCCGAGCGCCGCGCTGATCGGATGCCGCGACGGGTGCGGAATGAAGTAGTACGGGCTATCGTTTTGGCCGCTCATGCCTGATTCTCCAATTTCCAGTTGCTCCGGCCGCAGCCGGCTGTGTGTCTCTCGTTGCGTCTCTTGTTGTGTTGCTGCGCTTGTTGCCTGATCTGCTTCCGTTGTTTCGTCTTGCGCCGCGCGCGGCTTCAACCCACCACCGCGTGCACAATCAGCAACAGCACGACGATGAACAGCACCGCGCCGATGATGCCCGCCGCGATCAGCGCCGCCGGATGCAGCTGCGCGGCGTCGGCTTCGAGGTCCGCGCGCTTGCGCACGCCGAGAAACGACCACGCGACCGCCTTCACGAGCTGCAGGACGCTGCCCTTTTTCGCGTTGCCTTTACCGTTCGTGCCGTTTGCGTTCATCTGCGCTTCATTGCGTGGGTGCCGCGTCATCGGTGGAATTCACGCGCCTGCCGCCTGCTTCGGCGCGGCCGGCACCGCCGGCTTGTTCAGCTCGAAGAAGGTGTACGACAGCGTGATCGTCTTCACGTCCTTCGGCAGCTTCGGGTCGACCACGAACACCACCGGCATGCGTTTCGTCTCGTTCGCCTTCAAGGTCTGCTGCGTGAAGCAGAAGCACTCGATCTTGCGGAAATACTCGGTCGCCTGCTTCGGCGCGTAGCTCGGAATCGCCTGCGCGTCGATCGTGCGTCCTTCGTTGTTCGAAATGTCGTACATCACGGTCATGACTTCGCCCGGATGCACGTCGATGCTGCGCTGCTCCGGCCGGAAACCCAGCAGTCCGCGCGCGTTCGCATCGAGTTCGATCGACACCGTGCGCGTCATGTCGACCTGCGTGTTGCGCGCCTCGCGCTCGGTAGCGTCGCGCTGCACGAGATTGTTGATGCCGGTGATCTGGCAGATCGCGCGATACATCGGCACCAGCGCGAAGCCGAAACCGAACATCAACAGCGCCACCACGACGAGCTTCACGAGCATCGATCGGTTGAAGGCGCGGTCGTTTTCGGCATGCTGCGTGGACATCGGACTTCCTCTTACGGTAAGACGGCAAATGCCCCGGCGTCAGTGGCCGGCGAAATACACCTGCTTGACGACGCCGGCCAGAAAGAAGGCCGCGACGACCGCCAGCAACACGAGGCCGAGCCGGCGGTTGCCCGCGCGAATCTGCTCGGGCGTGCGTCTTTTGTCTGTATTGCGCGTCATGCTCGCGGGCCCGTTGGCCGCGTCCGTTCCGGTCATCGTGATGCGCATCGTGAATCGCTCCTCGTTGCGTGCTGCGATGAAAACCGCACAAAGACGGCGGCGTGCGTTAGCGGATTGGCGTCGTTGTTCGGCGCGTTCTGCGTGTTCAGCGTGGTCGGCGTGTCCGGCAACGTGCGCCGGACACCGCGTTCCGAAAGCGGCTTATTCGACCGTCGGCGGATTTTCGAAGGTGTGGAACGGCGCCGGGCTCGGCACGGTCCATTCGAGACCGGTCGCGCCGTCCCACGGCTTGTCGCCGGCCTTTTCCAGATCGCCGCCGCCGCGATACACGGGCAGCGCCACGAAGAACAGGAAGTACACCTGCGAGAGCCCGAAGCCGAATGCGCCGATCGTGATCACCTGGTTCCAGTCGGTGAACTGGGCCGGATAGTCCGCGTAGCGACGCGGCATCCCGGCGAGGCCGACGAAGTGCATCGGCAGGAACGCGAGGTTGAAGAACACCAGCGAGCACCAGAAGTGAATCTTTCCGCGCATCTCGTTGTACATCCAGCCGGTCCATTTTGGCGACCAGTAGTACCACCCTGAGAACAGCGCGAACAAGGACCCCGCCACCAGCACGTAATGGAAGTGCGCCACCACGAAATAGGTGCCGTGATACTGGATGTCGAGCGGCGCCATCGCGAGCATCAGGCCCGAGAGGCCGCCGAACGTGAACACGATCAGGAAGCCCACGGCCCACAGCATCGGCGTTTCGAACGTGAGCGAGCCGCGCCACATCGTGGCGACCCAGTTGAACACCTTCACGCCCGTCGGCACCGCGATCAGCATCGTCGCGTACATGAAGAACAGCTGGCCCGTGACCGGCATGCCCGTGGCGAACATGTGGTGCGCCCAGACCATGAACGAGAGAATCGCGATCGACGCCGTGGCGTACACCATCGAGCTATAGCCGAACAGCGGCTTGCGCGAGAACGCCGGAATCACCTGCGAGACGATCCCGAACGCCGGCAAGATCATGATGTAGACCTCGGGATGGCCGAAGAACCAGAAGATGTGCTGGTACATGACCGGATCGCCGCCGCCTGCCGCGTTGAAGAAGCTCGTGCCGAAGTGACGGTCGAACAGCAGCATCGTGATCGCGCCCGCGAGCACCGGCATCACGGCGATCAGCAGGTAAGCGGTGATGAGCCACGTCCACGCGAACATCGGCATCTTCATGAGCGTCATGCCCGGCGCGCGCATGTTCAGGATCGTGACGACGATGTTGATGCCGCCCATGATCGACGAAGCGCCCATGATGTGGACCGCGAAGATCGCGAAGTCCATGCCAGGGCCCATCTGCGTGGAGAGCGGCGCGTAGAGCGTCCAGCCCGCGGCCGTCGCGCCGCCCGGCGCGAAGAACGAGCCGACCAGCAGACACGCGGCGGCCGGCAGCAGCCAGAAGCTGAAGTTGTTCATGCGCGCGAACGCCATGTCCGAGGCGCCGATCTGCAGCGGCACCATCCAGTTCGCAAAGCCCACGAAGGCCGGCATGATCGCGCCGAACACCATGATCAGGCCGTGCATGGTGGTGAGCTGGTTGAAGAACTCGGGGCGCATGATCTGCAGTCCCGGTTCGAACAGCTCGGCGCGGATGCCGAGCGCCATCACGCCGCCCGACAGGAACATCACGAACGAGAACAGCAGATACAGCGTTCCGATGTCCTTGTGATTGGTGGCCAGCAGCCAGCGTCGCCAGCCGTGCGGTGTCTCGTGCGCGTGATCGCCGTGCACGTGGCCGTGCCCTGCTACATCGTGTCCGATGCTAGACATGACTCTCTCCTGAAGCGAATTGCTTTGCGTCTCTTACTGCAGTTGGTCTGGGCGTGCGTAGGCCCGCTCGTACTGCGTACTGCGCGTTTATTAAATTCTTATGGACTGCTTGCCGTCGCGGCCGTGTTGCAGGCCGCCCGGCTCAAGCCGCCGGGCTGATCGCCACGCGGCGCGCCTCTTTCGGGTCGGCGCCGCCAGTAACGGTTTCCGGCTTCTTCATGATGATGCGGTCTTCGGCGATGCCGGCCGCCTTCAGCGCGTCGCGCACGGCTTGCGCGCGATGCTTGGCGAGTTCGGCGTTCGCGTCGGCCTTGCCGCTCGCGTCGGTGTAGCCCGAGAGCGTGAATTTCGCGTCGGGGTGCGCCTTCGCGTAATCGGCGGCGGCCTGGATCGCGTCCTTCGCGTCGACGGGCAGCGTGCTCTTGCCGATCTCGAAGTAGACGTTCGCGGGCAGCGACGCGCCGGCTTGCGCCGCGCCGGAGGCTTGATCCGCACCGCTCGCGGCGGCGGCCTGATCCGCGCCCGACGCAGCGGAAGCGCCCGCCGCACCGCTTGACGCGGCCTGATCGGCACCCGCCGCAGTACCCGCAGCAGCACCCGCCGCAGCCGTCGCGCCGCCTTCGGGCAGCTTGCCGTTGCGGGCGTCGGCGACCTGACGCGGTTGCAGGAGGTCGCCCATGTGGTTGCCCCACGAATTGCGCTCGAAGGTGATGACCGAAGCGATCTCCACGTCGTTGAGCGTGGGCGCCCACGACGGCATCGCGTTCTTGCCGTGCAGCACGATGCTCACGTGCTCGGCGATCGGACCGTTCGCGACCTTGCTGCCGTCGAGCGCCGGAAACGCGCCCGCGCCCTTGCCGGTCGGCTGGTGGCACACCGCGCAGTTGGCCGCGTAGACCTTCGCGCCGCGCTCCTTCAGTTCCGCGAGCGTGTAGGTCTTGTTCGGGTCGTCGTTGGCGGCCGACATCTTCGCCTTCTGCGTCTGCACCCACTTCGCGTAGTCGTCGTCGGACAGCACTTCGACCACGACCGGCATGTAGGCGTGCTCCTTGCCGCACAGCTCGGTACAGAAGCCGCGGTAGGTGCCCGTCTTCTCGGCCTTGAACCACGTGTCGCGCACGAAGCCCGGAATCGCGTCCTGCTTCACGCCGAACGCCGGCACGTACCACGAGTGCACCACGTCGTTGGCGGTCGTGATCACGCGGATCTTCTTGTTGACCGGCACGACGAGCGGGTTGTCGACTTCCTGCAGATAGGTGTCGGTGATCGGCGCATGGCCGTTCACTTCGGCGCGCGGCGTGGTCAGCGTCGAAAGAAAGCTGATGCCCTCGCCCGGCCCCTTCACGTAGTCGTAGCCCCACTTCCACTGATAGCCGGTGACCTTCACGGTGAGATCGGCGTTGGAGGTGTCTTTCATGGCCACGACGGCCTTGGTCGCCGGCAGCGCCATCAGCACGACGATCACGAACGGCACCACCGTCCAGATGATTTCGACGGTCGTGCTCTCGTGGAAATGCGCGGCCTGATGACCCTTCGATTTGCGGTGCGCAAAAATCGAATAGAACATGACGCCGAATACGCCGATGAAAATCACCGTGCATAGGATCAGCATCATCGTATGGAGGCTGTAAAGCTCTTCTGCGATGCGCGTGACGGGCGGCTGGAGATTGATCTCGTTGACCGCTGGACCGCCCGGACTGTCTCCGACTGCGAGTGCCGCGCCCGCGACCAGAAGTCCGCTGCACGCGAGCACGCCCTGTAGGGCTCGCTTGATTGTTTTCATAGCTTCCTTACCCATATTTTCCATTCAAACCCTCGACCCCGCAGGAAGGTTTCGCAATCAGGTCGCGCCCTGGGGCGCTCGCGCCGCGACTCGTAAAATGACGCAACGCGCATGATTTCAGCCCGCGCGCGCAAGCCACGCACGCAGTTCCCGCGCGAACTGCGCACGCCGATACTGCGGCAGATGCAACCCGACAGCGACCGCCTGGCCGCGGGACACGAGACGCACCGGATCGCGTGGGGTCGCGCCCGGCTCGACCCGGACCCAGCGGGGATTGAATTCGAACTGGGTGAGCGCGTTGGCGCTCATCTGCTCGATCACCAGCCGGTTCGGATATAGCCTGATACGTTCGTAATCGACAGCATGGCGCGCATAGATGGCGAAGGCGCCCCCAACTACCAACAGATCGATTCCAGTGAACGGCAAAACCAGCCAGGCGCCGTGGATCAACAGCAGAACGGCGATCGCGATGGAGACCAGCGCCAGCGACACATAGAACAACACGAATTGCCTGGGCGAAACCGAACAATTGCGCTTCATGGTCCAGTCTTTCAGGACCGGCTCCGGACTCGCCAGCAGATCAGATGTCTGCATCGCTCGCTCCCCCCACTGCAACATCCTCAGACTATCGCCGCTTTGCGCCTTACACAACTGCGGGAGATCTGGACTTGCCGTGTCGGATTTGGGGTCTGCCCGTGCAGCAAGCTGACGCATTATAGGCGCGAACCCCAGCCCTCACAAGCAAGCCCCAATCTGCCTAAAACCCTTACCAGACGGCACTTCCAGCGATTTTTCAACAAAAATTCGGGGGCTTTTCAGGCGCTAATTTCAGACATAACGAAAGCCCCCTTACCACGTCAGCGATTCCTTGCCGAACCGCGTCCAATATCTTCGATCCGCACGATCCCGTGGCCTTCAGCCGTCGTGCGCGGCACGGCCTTCCAGGCGTGTCCGTAGATGATTTCGAAGGTGAGCGGGATGGTTCCCGCGTTCGGTCCGTCGTGCAGCCGGCGCGCCTCGAGCGCGTCCAGCAGCGCACGATAGAGGCGACGCGGCGCGAGCGCCGGCGCGTCGGCGTCGGACGCTTCCCAGCCGAACGGATAGGCGCCCCAGCGGCGCACGTCGGCGAGCAGCTTTTCCGGCGTCTTGTAGGTGACGGTGAGCGTCTCCTGATCCATCACCGGAATCTCAAAGCCGTTCTCGACCAGCATGTCGCCGAGATCGTGCATGTCAACGAAATCGATCACGTGCGGCTGCGTGGCCACGCCGTGCGCGGCCTCGACTTCGGCATAGGCGCCACGTAGCTCCTTGAGCGTGTCGGGGCCAAGCGTGCTGAACATCAGCAGGCCGTTCACCTTGAGCACGCGCTGCCATTCGCCGAACACGAGGTCCGGGCGCGGATGCCAGTGCAGCGCGAGGTTCGACCACAGCATCTCGAATGCGCCGTGCGCAAACGGCAGTTCGGCGAAGTCGGCCTGCGCGAAACGCGGACCGCGTGCGCCGAGCGCCCGGCCGATCGAAACGGGGAGGAACCGGCGCCAGCTCGTGTCGCCGGCGTCGTGCGCGCGGGCGCGCTCGAGCATCGCAAACGAAAGATCGGCGCCGAACACCGGCGCTTCGGGGAAGCGCTCGCGCAGATTCGGGAGGTCGTCACCGGGGCCGCAGCCCAGGTCGAGCACGCACGTGGGGCTCACCTTGATGTAGTCGAGGCGCTCGCGCATGCGGCTCGCGATTTCTCGCGGCAGGAACGCGACCTCGTCGAAAGTCGCCGCGCGACGATCGAAAATCCGCTGCACATGGCGCGGATCATAGGCCGGACGGCCGGGTCTGGGGTGAGACGGGGACATGTCGGTCGTATTGGCGAAGTCTGCGAAGTATACTCGCTCACTCCCATCCTTTCAGTTCACGAGCCCGCTACGGGCCGCCCTTCGATGCCGCCGCCGCCCGCTTCGACGTCCCCTTCGACGTCTCTTGAGTCGCCCGCCTCGCGACGCGCCGCTTGCCGGACCCAGGGTTCGAACCCATCCCGGGCCCTGCCGCGCGTCTGCCAGAGCGTGCGAGCGCGTTGGTCGCGGCTCGCCCACTTCGTGCTGCCCAATCCGTGCCCATTATGCGGCAATTTGACGCGAGGCAGTGTCAGCGTGTCCGGGGCGTCCAGCGCGCGCGGCCTGCTGTGCGAGGGCTGCGATGCCGCGTACTGGAACGAGGCGCGGCTGCGCTGCGCGGTATGCGCGCTGCCGCTCGCGAGCGCGCGACGCGGGATGCAGCGGCGGGATGGCGCGGAGGCGGAACGCGGCCGCCATCGCTGCGAGGCGTGCCTGAAAACACCGCCCGCCTTCGATGCGACGCTCGCGCTCGCCGACTATCGTGCGCCGCTCGACGGTCTCGCGCGCGGGCTCAAGTTCCGCGCGCGGCTCGCGCTGGGCGAGGAATTCGCGCGGCGGCTCGCGCTGGCCACCGACGATTGGCTCGATGCTGCGGAGTCCGCCGCGAATGGCGAAACCGACGTGCCCGATCTGATCGTGCCCGTGCCGCTTTCGCGCGAGCGCCTGATCGAACGCGGCTACAACCAGGCGTGGCTGATCGCGAAACCGCTGGCGCGCGCGCTCGGCACGCGCGCCGACGCCACGCTGCTGCGCCGCACGCTGCACACGGCGCCGCAATCGAAGCTCGACCGCGAAACGCGCCGCCGCAACGTGGGCCGGGCGTTCGCGTTGAGGCGCACCGATCTGCGCGGCCTGCACCTGGGCGTGGTCGACGACGTCATGACCTCGGGCGCGACGCTCGACGCCCTCGCCCGCACCCTCAAGGCTGCGGGCGCGCGGCGCGTGACGAATTTCGTCGCGCTTCGCACGCCGAAGGACTGAGCGCCGCGCGCTTTTTTATCGTTTTTATCGTCTTTTCACGAGTTTCATCATCATGTTCAACGTCGTTCTCGTCGAACCGGAAATTCCGCCGAACACCGGCAACGTCATTCGCCTGTGCGCGAACACGGGCGCCCGGCTGCATCTGATCGAGCCGCTCGGCTTTCCGCTCGACGACACGAAGATGCGCCGCGCGGGCCTCGACTATCACGAATACGCGCAGATGCACGTGCACGCCAACTGGGACGCGTTCGTCGCCAAGGAAACGCCCGATCCGGCGCGCATGTTCGCGTTCACCACGCGCGGCTCGGGGCGCTTTCACGATCACGCGTTCCTGCCGGGCGACTGGTTCGTGTTCGGTGCGGAAACGCGTGGCCTGCCCGACGGCGTGCTGGAGCGCTTCGCGCCCGAACAGCGCGTGCGCCTGCCGATGCGGCCCGGCAATCGCAGCCTGAATCTGTCGAATACGGTCGCGGTCGTGGTGTTCGAAGCGTGGCGTCAGGCCGGTTTCGAGGGCGGGGAATAAGGGCGGATTGACGGTGAAGCGTGCTCATCGGGCACGCAGTTCGCGCTCGTAACGCGCGAGCATCGCCTCGTCGAAGCACGCGAAGATCACGCGTTCGAGCGCCGGATACGCGGGCAGGGTGTCGATGACGGTTGCGAACGCGATGCTCACCGCTTCGTCGGGCGGGAATCGGTACACGCCGCAGCTGATGGCGGGAAACGCGATGCTGCGCACGTTCGCCTCGCGCGCCACTTCAAGCGAGCGCCGGTAACTCGAGGCCAGCAGGAACGCCTCGTCGCGCGCGCCGCCGTTCCAGACCGGACCAACGGTGTGAATCACGTGTTTTGCGGGAAGCCGGTAGCCGGCGGTGAGTTTGGCGTCGCCGGTCGGACAGCCGTGCAGCGGCTCGCACTCGCGCAGCAGGCCGGGGCCGGCCGCGCGATGGATCGCGCCGTCCACGCCGCCGCCGCCGAGCAGCGAGGTGTTCGCGGCGTTCACGATGGCGTCGACGGCGAGCGTCGTGATGTCCACGACTCGCGCCTCGACGCGGCACGCTCCGAGGGTGAGCATGACGGTCCTCCTTGCGCGCTTGTGCGCAACCTCGCGCAACCTCGCACCCTCACGGCGAAGGCGCGCCGTGGCCGCGCGGGACTATTCCGCCTTCGCGTCGCGCCTGAGCAGGGCGCTCACGGCGTCGCGCGGCGCCACGCCGTCGAACAGCACGGCGCATACCGCCTCGGTGATCGGCATGTCGATCCGATGCGCGCGCGCGATCGCCAGCACGGCGCGCGCGCAGCGCACGCCTTCGGCCACGTGGCCGAGCGCGCCGAGGATGTCGTCGAGCGTGCGCCCGCTCGCCAGCTGCTTGCCGACGGTGCGGTTGCGCGACAGGTCGCCGGTGGCGGTAAGGATGAGGTCGCCGAGGCCCGTGAGACCCGTAAAGGTCTCCGCGCGGCCGCCGAGCGTCACGCCCAGACGCGTCATTTCCGCGAGACCGCGCGTGATGAGCGCGGCGCGTGCGTTCAGGCCGAGGCCGAGTCCGTCCGAGATGCCGGTGGCGATGGCAAGCACGTTCTTGACCGCGCCGCCCACTTCCACGCCGACGACGTCGTCGCCGGTATAGATGCGCATCGCACGGTGATGGAATGCGGCGAGCGTGCGCTCGCGGCAGTCGGCCGACGCACTCGCGACCGTGAGCGCGACGGGCAGACCCTCGCCCACTTCGCGCGCGAAACTCGGGCCGGACAGCACGCCATTGCTCGCGTGGTCGGGCAATTCCGCCGCGACGACCTGATGCGGCATCAACTGCGAGTCGGCTTCGAAGCCTTTGCAAAGCCACACGAAATGCGCGGGCACGCGGCCCATGTCGCGCATCGTGCGCAGCATGTCGCGCAGGCCCGCCACGGGTGTGCCGAGCACGACCAGATCCGCTTCGCCCGCGCCGTAGTCGAGCGCGGCAGCGAGATCGGTTTCGTACTGGAGAGATTCAGGCAGCGAGACGCCCGCCAGATAGCGGGCGTTCTCGTGCGTTTTACGCAGGGCGTCGACGAGCGCGCCATCGCGCGCCCACAACACCGTGTCATGCGCCTGGGCCAGATGGCCCGCCAGCGCGGTGCCCCACGCTCCGGCGCCGAGAACGGCGACTTTCATTCCGATACTCCGCACCGGTTGGTTCGATCAGCGATCAAAAAACGATCAATGCGTGGCGTTGCTGGCGCCGTCCTGCTGCTGCGCGATCTGCTGCAGGCGTTGCTCGTAGAGCGCCTGGAAGTTGATCTCGGCGAGGTGGATCGGCGGGAAGCCCGCACGCGTGATCGCGTCGGCGATGTTCGAGCGCAGATACGGGAACAGGATGGTCGGGCAAGCGATGCCGACGAGCGGATCGACCTGTTCCGCCGGGATGTTGCGGATGTCGAAAATGCCGGCTTGCTTGGCTTCGATCAGGAACGCAACCTTGTCCTTGACCTTGGCGGTGACCGTGCCGGTGACGAGGATCTCGAACACCGATTCCGCGAGGCGTTCGGCCTTGACGTCGACTTCCACTTCAACCGACGGCATGTCCTGCTCAAGGAAGATGGCCGGCGAGTTCGGCTGCTCGAGCGACAGGTCCTTGAGGTAAATGCGCTGGATGTTGAAGAACGGCTGGTTATTCTCGTCAGACATGGTGTTTGGCTTCCTGATTAAATGAACTGCGGCTGCACAGTATCGCAAGGTCTCGCAATGAGGCGAGTCCGCGCGACGCAGCCGCACTGAGCAGCAACAAACGACAACACGCCCGCGCGAACCTTTCCGGCTCGCGCGGGCGAAACCTGGGGCGCTGTTACCGCGCCCGAACCGCCCTTGCCAGGCGGCGAATGCATCGGACCGACGCGCGGTCCGATGCGCAGCCCGAAACTCAGGCCGCAGCTTCGAGCAGCGGCATCAGGCCGCCTGCACGGTCGAGCGCGGAGAGGTCATCGTAACCGCCCACATGCGTCTCGCCGATATAGACCTGCGGCACCGTGCGACGGCCGGTACGCGTCATCATTTCTTCACGACGCGCCGGATCCCGGTCGATCAGCACTTTCTCGATGTGTTCGACGCCGCGCGACTTTAAAAGACGTTCGGCCATCTGGCAATACGGGCACACCTGGGTGCTGTACATGACCACTTTGTTCACTTCGAACCTCCTTGTTTCACGACCGGCATACCGGCCTGCTGCCAGGCGTTCACGCCGCCGTCCAGCACGTGGACTTCGGCAAAACCGGCTTCCTTCACAAGGCTCGCGGCCTTGTTCGAGTGCTGGCCCGTCTGGCAGACCAGCAGCACCGGGTTGCTCTTGTTCTTCACGAACTGGCCGATCTTGCCCTGCAGCTCGCTCATCGGCAGATGGCGGGCGGCGGGCAGATGGCCCTTCGCGAATTCGTCGGCCGAACGCACGTCGATCACCACCGCGTTGCGGCGGTTGATCATCTGCGTGGCTTCGGCGGCCGATACGCCGCCGCGGCCGCCGCGTTTGAGCGTCGGCCACAGGAGCAACCCTCCTGAGATGAGGACGATCGCGATGAGAACAAGGTTGATGTAATTGGTGAAGAACGTCACGGAGGGGCCGCCGGGAAAAAGAGAAATCGTGGGAAATCGAGTTCGGACAATCCGCTCATTATAAAATAACCGTTTGTCGCAGGGTTGACGCCCCCCAGCCCGGGCGCACAACCCGATGGACCGGGCCGCCCTGGCTTGCTGGCTGTTCCCGTCCCCGATTACCGCTTCTTCACTACCGACCGGCATCCTCATGTACAAACTCGTACTCATCCGCCACGGCGAATCGACGTGGAACAAGGAAAACCGCTTCACCGGCTGGGTGGACGTCGACCTGACCGAACAGGGCAATCGCGAGGCCCAGCAGGCCGGCCAGCTCCTCAAGGCATCCGGCTATGCGTTCGACATCGCCTACACGTCGGTGCTCAAGCGCGCGATCCGCACGCTCTGGCACGTCCAGGACCAGATGGACCAGATGTACCTCCCGGTCGTCCACTCGTGGCGTCTGAACGAGCGTCATTACGGCGCGCTTTCGGGCCTGAACAAGGCGGAAACGGCTGCGAAGTACGGCGACGAACAGGTGCTCGTCTGGCGCCGCAGCTACGACACGCCGCCGCCCGCGCTCGATCCGTCGGACGACCGCACGGCCTACAACGACCCGCGCTACGCCAAGGTGCCGCGCGAGCAACTGCCGCTGACCGAGTGCCTGAAGGACACGGTCGCGCGCGTGCTGCCGCTGTGGAACGAGTCGATCGCGCCGGCCATCAAGTCGGGCAAGAACGTCGTGATCGCCGCGCACGGCAACTCGATCCGCGCGCTCGTGAAGTATCTGGACGGCATTTCGGACAGCGACATCGTCGGCCTGAACATTCCGAACGGCGTGCCGCTCGTCTATGAGCTCGACGAGAACCTCAAGCCCATCACGCATTACTACCTCGGCGACGCCGAGGCCATCGCGCAGGCTCAGGCCGCCGTCGCGAACCAGGGCAAGAAAGCGGGCTGATCCACGCCTCGCTTCGCTCACGCATGACTCTCGCCGGCGCCCGCTCCTTTCGAGCGGGCGCCGGCGGTTTACGCCCAGGCCGGCTGAAGCTGTCGACTCAAGCTCGCATGCCGACTTCGCCTCCGCCGTGTCCGCACCGCGCTGCGTTATCTCCTGCATCGCCGCTCACGTCATCCCTTGCGCCATCCTTTCGCGCGAGCTACGTGCCGCCATCGTCTTTGCGCACGCTCGCGCGGCGGGCTGACAGCGCCGCCAGCTTCCCGCCAGTTCGCCGCCACACCCGCGTCCAGTCTGCCTCCGAGGCGCAATTCACGGCACAATTCACGGCACGCGGCTTGCGAACCCGGCCGCAGCGCGGTTGTCGAACACGCAACGTTCGGCTGGCCGCGCGCTTCGATTCATGCCCGTTCATCCCTCGAACCCGACGCTGAACGCGCCTTGTACACAGACGCGGCAACTGTGCAGTTATACTTGTCCGTCGCTTTTCCATTAGACGCTGCCACGCGCCTATTTTTCACGCGCCTCGACCGCACGCAACAAACTCTATGCGAAAGAACCTGAAAAACATCGGCCTGATCGCCGCTGGCCTCGCGACCGGCGTATTTGCCACCCTGCAGATTTCCGCCTCGGCGCAGCAGACCCAGCAGACCGTGATCGAGCCGCTGCCGCTCGACCAGCTGCGGCTCTTCGCCGAAGTCTTCGGTCAGATCAAGCATGAGTACGTCACGCCGGTCGACGACAAGAAGCTCCTCACCGCCGCCATCAAGGGCATGGTGTCGAGTCTCGACCCGCATTCGTCGTATCTCGACAAGACCGACTACCAGGAACTCCAGGAACAGACCAAGGGCCGCTTCGCGGGCCTCGGCATCGAGATCTCCTCGGAAGACGGCCTGATCAAGGTGATCTCGCCCATCGAAGACACGCCCGCGTTCCGCGCCGGCATCCGTCCGGGCGACCTCATCACGCGTATCAACGACAAGCCCGTGCGCGGCATGACGCTCGACCAGGCCGTCAAGCAGATGCGCGGCGATCCGGGCACGAAGGTCACGCTCACGATCTTCCGCAAGACCGACGACCGCACCTTCCCGCTCACCATCACGCGCGCCATCATCAAGGTGCAGAGCGTGAAGTCGAAGATCCTGCAGCCGGGTTACGCGTACATCCGCATCACGAGCTTCCAGGAACGCACCACGCCTGACCTCGCAGCCAAGCTGCAGGACATCGCGCGTCAGGAGCCGAACCTGAAGGGCCTCATCCTCGATCTGCGCAACAACGGCGGCGGTCTGCTGCAGAGCGCGGTCGGCGTGGCGGGCGCGTTCCTGCCGGCCGACTCGGTCGTCGTCTCGACCAACGGCCAGATTCCGGACTCGAAGCAGGTCTATCGCGACAACTACGAGAACTACCGCCTGCCGTCGTTCGACGGCGACCCGCTCAAGGGCGAGGCGGCCGAGTTCAAGACCGTGCCGATGATCGTGCTGACCAACGCCTACTCGGCGTCGGCGTCGGAAATCGTCGCGGGCGCGCTGCAGGACCAGAAGCGTGCGCTCATCATCGGCAAGACGACCTTCGGCAAGGGCTCGGTGCAAACCGTGCGTCCGATGACGGCCGACACGGCGCTGCGTCTGACCACGGCGTACTACTACACGCCGAGCGGCCGCTCGATCCAGAACAAGGGCATCCGTCCTGACGTCGCGGTCGATCAGTACGCGGACGGCGATCCGGACGACGCACTCGTCACGCGCGAAGTGGACTACCAGAACCACCTCGCCAACACGCAGGATCCGGACGAGAAGAAGGAGCAGGACGTGCGCGAGCAGGAGCGCATGGACATGCTGCGTCAGCTCGAAGAGCAGAACGACAAGAAGACGCCGGAACAGCGCCAGAAGGATCGCGAGCGCAAGCCGGTCGAATTCGGTTCGACTGACGACTTCATGCTCCAGCAGGCGCTGAACAAGCTTCAGGGCAAGCCGGTGGTCGAATCGAAGTCGCCGATGGAACGCCGCATGGCGCAGCAGAAGCCGCCCACCTCGGCTTCGGCGCCCATCGCCGTGAAGCCGGGCGCGCAGATCATGGCGCCGGGCGCGTCGGCTCCGGCCGCTGCTTCCGCACCTGCAACGGCGCCCGCGCCGGCGTCGGCTCCCGCGAAGTAAGCTGCATCTGCCTCACCCGCTCCGGGGGCCGCGTTAGCACCACCACGCGCGCCCCGGAGCGAAGCTCCCGCCGCCGGTACAATACGAACTTCGCGACTTTCGCGAATCCGTATTTCCGGCGCGCGTCTCACGGTCTTCTGTCCATCGCGCGCCTCGCACCGTGCGCCCCGCGATGAACGACGACCAACTCCTCCGCTATTCCCGCCATATCCTCGTCGACGAGATCGGCATCGAGGCGCAGCAGCGCTTTCTCGACGCGCATGCACTCGTGATCGGCGCGGGCGGCCTCGGCTCGCCGGCGGCGATGTATCTCGCGGCGTCGGGTGTGGGCACGCTCACGCTCGTCGACAACGACACGGTCGATCTCACCAATCTGCAGCGGCAGATCATGCACGAGACGGCGTCGGTGGGCCGCGCCAAGGTCGAGTCGGGCCGCGACGCCATCGCGCGCCTGAATCCGGAAGTGACGGTCAACGCCGTGCAGGCGCGCATCGACGACGCCTGGCTCGACGAGCAGGTGCCGAAGATGAGCGTGGTGCTCGATTGCACCGACAACTTCGCCACGCGCCACGCGATCAACCGCGCCTGCGTGAAGCATGGCGTGCCGCTCGTCTCGGGCGCGGCGCTGCGTTTCGACGGCCAGATCAGCACCTTCGACTTCCGCCGCGAGGACTCGCCCTGCTACGCCTGCGTGTTCCCCGAGGATCAACCGTTCGAGGAAGTCGCGTGCTCGACGATGGGCGTGTTCGCGCCCACGGTGGGCATCATCGGCGCGATGCAGGCCGCGGAAGCGCTGCGTGTGGTCGGCGAGATCGGCACGCCGCTCGTCGGCCGGCTGATGATGCTCGATTCGCTGCGCATGGAGTGGAACACGATGCGCATCGCGCGCCAGCCCGATTGCCCCGTCTGCGGCGAACGGCACGTGTGAGCGCGCCAACAAAAAAGCCCCGGCATGCCGGGGCTTTTTTGCTTTTGAAGCACGAGGAGTACGGGAAGCCCGAGAAGCAAAACCGCGCAAATCACGCCTGCGCAAGACGCACCAACGCCGCCTGCAACTCTTCGGGCTCATAGGCGGCCAGCACATCGGCGACCGGCTTTTCGAGCGCCTTCAACTGCGAGCGCAGGATCTCCTGCTTCACCACCAGCAACTGGCTCGGATGCATCGAGAACTCCGTGAGCCCCATGCCGAGCAGCAGTCGCGTGAGCTGCGGATCGCCCGCCATCTCGCCGCACACGGAGACCGGCACGCCCGCGCGCTTCGCTTCGCGCAGCGTGTGCGCGATCAGTTGCAGCACCGCCGGGTGCAGCGGGTCGTAGAGGTCGGCCACGGCGTTGTCGGCGCGGTCGATCGCGAGCGTGTACTGAATCAGATCGTTGGTGCCGATCGAGAGGAAATCGAGCCGGCGCAGGAACATCGGCAAGGCCAGCGCCGCCGCCGGAATCTCGATCATCGCGCCCACCTGGATGTTCGAGTCGTAGGCGAGGCCCGCGTCGTCGAGCTGACGCCGCGCCTCGCGGATCAGGTCGAGCGTCTGGTCGATCTGCTGCGCGTGCGCGAGCATCGGAATCAGGATCTTCACGTTGCCGAACGCCGAGGCGCGCAGGATCGCGCGCAGCTGCGTGAGGAACATCTGCGGCTCGGACAGGCTCCAGCGGATCGCACGCAGCCCCAGCGCCGGGTTCGCGGCGGTCTCGTAGCCGTCGGCGCCGGTGAGCGCATCGAGCGGCTTGTCCGCGCCGACGTCGATTGTGCGGATGGTCACGGGCAGCCCGTTCATCAGCTCGGCCGCGCGCTTGTAGGCCTCGAACTGCTCGTCCTCCTCCGGCAACTGGTCCTTGTGATTCATGAACAGGAACTCGGTGCGGAACAGACCCACGCCGGTCGCGCCCGAATCGAGCGCCGCCTGGGCGTCCTCGGGCAGCTCGATGTTCGCGCTGAGCTGGATGCGCGTGCCGCACAGCGTCTGCGTGGGCGAGAACTTCAGGCGCTGCAGCTTGCGGCGCTCGAGCGCCATCTCGCTCTGACGATAGGTGTACTCCTCGAGCACGATGGGCGCGGGATCGACGATCACCACGCCATGATCGCCATCGACGATGATGAGATCGTCCTGGCGAATCAGCGCGCTCGCCTGCTGCACGCCGACCGCCGCCGGAATGCCCAGGCTGCGCGCGACGATCGCCGTATGCGAGGTGCGGCCGCCCAGATCGGTGACGAAGCCCTGGAAGGTTTGGCCCTTGAACTGCAGCATGTCGGCGGGCGCGATGTCGTGCGCGACCACGATCATCTCGTCGCAACTGCCGTGCAGCGGCGTGGGCGACGCGCCCGCGAGCGCCTTGAGCACGCGCTCGACCACCTGCTCGATGTCGGCCTTGCGTTCGCGCAGGTATTCGTCCTCGACTTCGTCGAAGTGGCGCGTGAGGCGTTCGAGCTGCTCGGTGAGCGCCCACTCGACGTTGAAGCGGCGCGTGCGGATGAGGTCCATGGTTTCCTGCACGAGCATCACGTCGTTCAGGATCATGAGATGTACGCCGATGAACGCGCCCATTTCGCTGGGCGCGTCGGCGGCGAGGTCGGCGCGCAAGGTGTCCAGCTCCTGCTCGACGCGCTTGAGCGCGGCCCGGAAGCGCTCGATTTCGGCTTCGATCTGCGACAGCTCGACCAGATAGTGATCGACGTCGAGCGCGGCCGGAGCGATCAAATACGCCCGCCCGATGGCAATACCGCGCGATACGGGAATTCCATGCAGCGTGAACGGCACGCGCACCTCCTCTGGTTATGTGATGCCGCGGCAAACCGCTGCAATGCGCACTCTCTGACCCCGCCCGTCATTATAAATTCCGCTGCGTGCCGATGTTTCCCGGCGACACGCGTTTTGCAGCGCGGCAAGTCTTCGCGGTGCGGGGCGTGTCCTCGTATGTCGTCCGGCTTGCGCCGATCTTTAGGTCTTGCAAGACACCGTAAGCGAATACCGCGTCGAGCAAATGAAAACGCCGCGTCGAGACGCGGCGTCGGGAGGCTAACAGCGGCCGTGCTTCACTGGCCTTCGCCGAACTTGTCGGCGATGAGCTTGAGCAGCGCGCTCATGGCGTCCTGCTCGTCGGGGCCTTCCGTTTCGATCAGCACCGTGCTGCCGATGCCCGCGGCCAGCATCATCACGCCCATGATGCTCTTGGCATTGATGCGGCGGCCGTTGCGGCTCATCCAGATTTCCGACTGATAGTTGCCGGCCAGTTGCGTCAGCTTCGCCGACGCGCGCGCATGCAGGCCGAGTTTGTTCACGATGGTCGTTTCTTGTTGCAGCATAGGTCGATCCAGACGCAGGGTAGTTGGAGTGATGCGGTGAGATTGTGCGACGCCGTGGCCCGGCGTGCTCGCTGCGCGGCCCGCGCCGCGCGCGATGCTGCGGCGCAGCGAGCCGCGCCGCCCTAATTCGACGGGCGGGCTCAGGCCGCGCCGGCGGGTTTGAGCGCGCCGGCGAGGCGGCTTGCGACGTCCGCGCAGTCGGCTTCGGCCAGCACGGGTGCGGTCTTCGCACCGAGCACGCTCGCGCCGACGGGCTTCGAGGCCATGCCCGCGGCCGCGTCGGAGGCCGCTTCCGCGCACGGCGTGGGCGCGCAGCCGCAGTCGTTGACGGGTTGCGGCGTGCTCGGGCCGATCGGCTGCACGCCTTTGCTCGCGCCCGCCAGCGCCTTTTCGACGAGCGTGTCGAGCGGCGTCGCGCGGTAACAGACCGCACGCACCAGCATCGGCAGATTCACGCCCGCCAGCACGCGCACCTGCGGCAACGTCGCGAGACGCGCGGCGATGTTCGAAGGCGTGGCGCCGAACATGTCGGTGAGCACGAGCGCGCCGTTTTCCTCGCGCAGGCGCTCGATTTCGGCGTTGGCCTGGGCGACCACCTCGGCGGGGTCGCTGTCGGGCAACACGTCGAGCGCACCGATGCGCGCCGGACAACCGCCGTAAATATGGGCAATGCACTCGCGCAGCGCGGTGGCGAGCGGTGCGTGGGCGATGATGAGAATCCCTGCCATGTCAGCTTGACTGCAATAAACGGCTTCGGATGATGCTGGCGCCGACCGGTGGCCAGCCGTGGGCCATCAGGGTCGGAACGTGCTCGGGCGCGCTTCTGGCGATGCAACACGCGCGGTCCGGATACGAACTCGCGGCATTGTAGCAGGGTCATTTTCGCGCAGACCATGCGGTTTTGCTCGCGTTTTTCATTCCGCACGCATCAACCGCACAATCAGGCATGCGCAGTTTTTGTGCCCTGCAGCAGCGCCGCACGCGCCCTCATCTGTCAGATGCCGGCGCGGCGCCGGGAATCAAGCGCCGCGCTGTCGCGTTCGAGCAACCCCTCGAAACGCGGCAGGAAACCGTCAAAGCGCGCTCATTCAGGCCGCGGCGCGCTCCAGCGCGTCGATGAACATCGCGGCCACGTCGAAGCCGGTCTGCTCCATGATTTCGCGGAAGCAGGTCGGGCTCGTGACGTTCACTTCCGTGAGCCAGTCGCCGATCGCATCGAGCCCCACCAGCAGCAGCCCGCGCGCGGCCAGCGTCGGCCCGAGCGCTTTGGCGATCTCCATGTCGTGCGCCGTGAGCGGCTGCGCGCGGCCCAGACCGCCCGCGGCCAGATTGCCGCGCACCTCGTTGCCTTGCGGAATGCGCGCGAGCGAGTACGGCACCGGTTCGCCGCCGATCAGCAGGATGCGCTTGTCGCCGTCCTTGATTTCGGGGATGAACTTCTGCGCCATCACGCTGCGGCGGCCGTCCTCGCTCAGCATCTCGATGATCGAGCCGAGGTTCATGCCGTCGGCCTTCACGCGGAACACGCCCATGCCGCCCATGCCGTCGAGCGGCTTGAGGATCACGTCCTGATGTTCGTCGTGGAATTTGCGCAGTCGCACGGCGTCGCGCGTCACCAGCGTGGGCGCGACGAACTGCGGAAATTCGCCGATCGCGAGCTTTTCCGAGTGATCGCGGATCGCCTGCGGCTTGTTGAAGATCTTCGCGCCCGCGCGCTCGGCCATTTCCAGCAGCCACGTCGACGTGACGTACTCCATGTCGAACGGCGGATCCTTGCGCATCAGCACCGCGCCGAACTCCGTGAGCGCGCGCGTGGCGTCCGTGGCCGTGAACCACGGCGCGCGATGCAGGTCCGCCGTATCGCCGACGATCTCGACGCGCCGCACGTCGGCTTCCACGCGCCCGTTCACCCAGGCGAGCTGCTGCGGCTCGCACGCATAGAGCGTGTGGCCGCGCTTCGCGGCCTCGGCCATCATCGCGTAGGTCGAATCCTTGTAGATCTTGAACCGCTCGAGCGGATCGGCGATGAAGAGAATGTCCATGTCGTCCCTGCTGTATCCGTGCTGTTATGACGGCTGCGCCCGCACAGGGCGGGCGCAGCGTCGTGTTATCGGTCGTGTCGGGCGCGGGTGAGCGCCGCTATCGTCAGACCTGGATGGCTTCCGGATCGGTCTTTTCCAGCTCCACCGATGCCGCCAGCAACCCGAGGCGCGCGACCACGCCATACATGTAAAAGCGGTTCGGCGGCGCCGCGCCCGGCTTCGCGCGCGTGTCGGGCAGCGCCGTGTGCTCGAAGCCCAGCGGCACGAAGTGCATGCCCGGCGCGTTCAGGTTCTGGTCGCGCTCGCGGCTGCCGTGCGCGCGGTAGAAACCGCCCACCACGTAGCGGTCGATCATGTAGACGACCGGCTCGGCCACCTCGTCGCCGATGTGCTCGAAGGTGTAGACGCCTTCCTGCACGATCACGTCGTGCACCTCGAGCCCGTCCTTCGTGGCCGACATCTTCGCACGTTCGCGCTTGGTGAGCGCGGCAACCTCCGAGGCGTCGTGCACCGTCATCACGCCGCGGCCGTCGGTGCCCGCGTCGGACTTGATCACCACGTAGGGCTTTTCGGTGATGCCGTACTCGCGGTACTTCTTCGCGATCTTCTTGAGCACCGCGTCGATCGCGGTGGCCAGTTGCTCCTCGCCCGTGCGCGCCTCGAAGTCGACGCCTTCCACGTGTGCGAAGTACGGATTGATCATCCACGGATCGACGCCCACCATCTTCGCGAACTTCTTCGCCACGTCGTCGTAACAGGAGAAGTGCGTCGATTTGCGGCGCACCGCCCAGCCTGCGTGCAGCGGCGGCAGCAGATATTGCTCGTGCAGGTTCTCCAGCACGGGCGGAATGCCGCCTGACAGATCGTTGTTCAGAAGAATCGAACACGGGTCGAAGTTCTTCAGGCCGAGACGGCGCTGCGAGCGTTCGAGCGGCTCCAGCACGATCTTCTGGCCGTCCGCCAGCGAGATCGTGACCGGCCCGGCGATGGTTTCGTCGAGCGTGCCGAAGCGCACGTTCAGGCCCGCCTGACGCATGATCGTGGCGAGCCGCGCGACGTTCTCCAGATAGAACGCGTTGCGCGTGTGCTGCTCGGGAATCACGAGCAGATTCTTGGCGTCCGGGCAGATCTTCTCGATGGCGGCCATGGCGGCCTGCACGGCGAGCGGCAGCACCTCCTGCGGCAGGCAGTTGAAGGCGCCCGGGAACAGATTGGTGTCGACCGGCGCGAGCTTGAAGCCGGCGTTGCGCAGGTCCACCGAACAGTAGAACGGCGGCGTGTGCTCCTGCCATTCGAGGCGGAACCAGCGCTCGATGGCCGGCGTCGCGTCGAGGATGCGCTGCTCCAGTTCGAGGAGCGGGCCATTCAACGCCGTGACCAGATGCGGGACCATATGGAATTACTCGCGGACGAAAGCTTATTGGATTGTAGGGAAACCGGTGGTCTATCTGGGGACGATTGCTCCGGATGCAAGGCACTTTCCCCTTACACCTTATAGGGTTACTCGCGGCTTGCTCGCGGATCGCGCGTCACCCGGCGACTCGCCGGCCATCCCTGCATCCCTGGTGGATATCCATTCTGGACCGCGTGCGCCGTCGCGCGCAATGGAGTCCCACGAAATGAAGGGACACTTTTCGGCGCCAAGCCGACGCCCTTTCTGCGCATTTCCCCGCGTTTCCCCGCATTTCCGCCCACTTCGGCGCATTGCTCCCTGCACGCAGCTAACACGCGCGACGCGACTTTATTCCCGCGCCATGCGAGGCGCAAACGCAAGGCGCGAACGCAAGCCCCGCGCCCGCGCTCCGCGACAGCGCCCGCAGAAAAAGAAAGGGCCCGCCATGAAGACGGGCCCAAGTCGCTGTGCTCCAGTACTACCTGTACTGCCCTACAACCTCAAACCATGCATCGAAACATGGATCGAACGTTATTCGACACGCTCGCCGTGCAGGATGACGTCGAGACCTTCGCGCTCTTCTTCTTCCGTGACGCGCAGGCCCATCACCATGTCGATGACCTTCAGCAGGACGAAGCTGACCACGCCGCTGTAGATCAGGGTCGTCGCGACGCCCTTGATCTGGAGGATCACGCTGCCGTCGGCGCCGCCGATGTCCTTGACCGCGAACACGCCGGTCAGGATCGCACCGATGATGCCGCCGATGCCGTGCACGCCGAATGCGTCGAGCGAGTCGTCATAGCCGAACTTGTGCTTGAGCCACGTCGCCGACCAGAAGCAGACCACGCCTGCCACCACGCCGATCACGATCGAACCCATCACGCCGACGAAGCCCGAAGCCGGCGTCACCGCGACCAGACCGGCCACTGCGCCCGAAGCGATGCCGAGCACCGAAGGCTTGCCCTTGGCGATCCACTCCGCGAACATCCAGCCGAGCGCCGCGCATGCCGTGGCGATCTGCGTCGTGAGCATCGCGAAACCGGCACGGCCGTCAGCCGCCACTGCTGAACCCGCGTTGAAGCCGAACCAGCCCACCCACAGCATGGCCGCGCCCATCAGCGTGAGCACGAGGTTGTGCGGCGCCATCACTTCGCGGCCATAGCCGACACGCTTGCCGAGCACGAGGCAGCACACGAGACCGGCCACACCGGCGTTGATGTGCACCACCGTGCCGCCTGCGAAGTCGAGGATGCCGGCGCTGGCGAGCCAGCCGGTCGGTTCCCAGACCATGTGAGCGATCGGCGCGTAGACGATGATCGACCAGAGCGACATGAACACCAGCATCGCCGAGAACTTCATGCGGTCCGCGAACGCACCGGTGATGAGCGCCGGGGTGATGATCGCAAACGTCATCTGGAACACGAAGTACACGCTTTCCGGGATGGTCGGCGCGAGGTGGCTGACCGTCAGCGTCGTCGCCTTGTCGCCCTTGATGTAGTTCATGCCTTCAAGGAACACGCGCGAGAAGCCGCCGATGAACGAGTTGCCCGGCGTGAACGCCAGCGAGTAACCGATCACCGTCCAGATCACCGTGACGACGCAGGTGATGGCGAAGCTCTGCATGAGCGTCGCGAGCACGTTCTTCTTGCGGACCATGCCGCCGTAGAACAGCGCGAGACCCGGGATCGTCATGAACAGCACGAGCGCCGTGGAAGTCAGCATCCAGGCGGTGTCGCCCGAGTTGATCTTCGACGAATCGACCGAGAACGGCGCGGTCGGTGCGGCGGGTGCCGCGTCGGCGGCCGAAGCGGCGGCGGGCGCGCTTGCGGCGGCGCCGGATGCCGCGTCAGCGGCGGGTGCGGAGGCGGCGGGCGCTGCTGCAGCCGCCGAAGCGTCAGGCGCAGCGGAAGCTGCGGGGGCCGACGCCGCGGCCGGCGCCGAAGCGTCGTCCGCGAGGGCGGCGCCGATGCCGCCGGCGAGCAGCGAGCCGGCCATCAGCAGGGACATCAAAAGTTTGCGCATCTCGGTTTCCTCTTGTCTCTCTCGTCTATCGACTATCGCGTGTGCTGCTGTTGATCAGAGCGCGTCGGCGCCGGTTTCACCGGTGCGGATGCGGATGACCTGTTCGATGGGGGTGACGAAAATCTTGCCGTCGCCGATCTTGCCCGTGCGGGCGGCGCGCTCGAGCGCTTCGATCGCCTGGTCGACGATGTCGTCCGACACGGCGGCCTCGATCTTCACCTTGGGCAGAAAGTCGACGACGTACTCCGCACCGCGATACAGCTCGGTGTGACCCTTCTGACGGCCGAAGCCTTTCACTTCGGTGACCGTAATCCCCGAGACACCGATGGCCGAGAGGGCCTCGCGCGCCTCATCGAGCTTGAACGGCTTGATGATTGCTGTAATCAGTTTCATGTAGTCCTCGCTGTAGTTGCTTCATCCCGTGTTTATTTCTGCAACGGGCGCCTGCGGTGCGGGTCTCGCCCCGCTGGCGCACCGCGAGCCAGCCGTTTTTCGGTGCGCGGGACGGTATTAGCAACACCCGTGCCAATTTGATCGATCGCACGTTCTGACGGAGTTCGATGCAGGATTGGTCTATCCCGTGGACAATGCGCGTCTCGCGTGCGCAAGCTGGCGCGAAGGCGCTTTTCGCCGCGTCCCGATTCGCCCGAAAGCCGCGCCAAAGCGGGTCCAGGCGCGGCGCGGGCTCGGCCGAGGCAGCGCCTGGCCGGACGGCTAACGTGGGGCCCGCGCGGTGGCGGCGGCCTGGGATCGTTGCTAGAGTGTTCTCAGGCCTCGCGTGATCGCGCAGGCATGCACGCGCCGCGCAAAGCCGCCTCGGCGCGTGCTTGCGGGCCGCGTGAAGGCGCGCGGCAGGCAGGGCGAAGGCACGCGGAGGATGCACCGCGCGCGCCACGCACCAGATGCGCACACGGGTATCGCCCGACTTGCGGGTTTCGCACCAAGATCGGTCACGACCCAAAGCGAGGCACAGTCGAAACGAAACTTGCACACATTTTGTGCAACGAAGGGGAAGCGAATGAAACAACCGAACGATGTATTCAACGACATTCAGTCGAAGGTCAGCGACCTGCTGAAGAACTCGCCCGCGCGCGACGTCGAGCGCAACGTGCGCGCGATGCTCTCGCAGGGCTTCTCGAAGCTCGAACTCGTCACGCGCGAGGAATTCGACGCGCAGGCGCAAGTGCTCGCCCGCACGCGCGCACGCCTCGAAGAACTCGAACGCCGCGTGGCCGAACTCGAACAGAAGCTGCCGGTCACTGGCCAGTCGTCCTGAACAATTCTGTCATTGCTTAAAGCAACTTAAGGCAAGCGAGCCGTAACGGTTTCGAAAAGGAACCGTAAAGGGGCACGCGCCTCACCAGCCTGGCGCATGGGCCGCGCGCGACCTCCACGTCGCGCGTGCGCCGCGCGTGTGCCGTCTCCCGGAGATCCCCATGTCGCTTGCCGTGGTGCGCAGCCGCGCGCCGGCTGCTGGCCGCGCGCCCGACGTTACCGTCGAAGTCCATCTCGCCAACGGCTTGCCGTCGTTCTCCATCGTCGGCCTGCCCGATCTCGAAGTGCGTGAAAGCCGCGAGCGCGTGCGCGCCGCGCTCAGCAATTGCGGCTTCGATTTTCCCGTGCGCCGCATCACCGTGAATCTCGCGCCCGCCGATCTGCCCAAGGAATCGGGGCGCTTCGACCTGCCGATCGCGCTTGGCATCCTCGCGGCAAGCGGACAAATTCCCGCCGCTGCGCTCACCGACTGGCGCGAGTTCGCGGGCGAGCTATCGCTGACCGGCGCGGTGCGGCCCATGCGCGGGGCGTTCGCGATGGCGTGCGGCACGGCGCGCGCGCATGCGCACTCACATAGCGCGGCCGCCGAAGCGCACGACCGGACTGACGCCGATCTCCACCCGTCGTGCGCACCGCGCACGCCCCAGCTCTATCTCCCCGCCGACAACGCCGCAGAAGCCGCGCTCGTGCCCGATGTCGATGTCTACGCGGTCACCGACCTGCGCGCGCTGTGCGCGCATCTCGCGGGCGCGGAAGACGCGCGCCTCGCGCCCGTGCGCGCCCGCGCCCTCGACACCGCAGCGGCCGGCGCCCTGCCCGACATGGCCGACGTGATCGGCCAGCGCGGCGCCCGGCGCGCGCTCGAAGTGGCGGCCGCGGGCGGCCATCACCTGCTGATGGTCGGGCCGCCTGGCGCGGGCAAGTCCATGCTCGCCGCGCGCCTGCCCGGCCTGTTGCCGCCGATGACCGACACCGAAGCGCTCGCGAGCGCCGCGCTGCTGTCCGCCAGTGCGATCGGCTTTTCGCCGCAGCAGTGGCGGCGTCGGCCTTTTCGCGCCCCGCATCACTCATCGAGCGCGGCGGCGCTGATCGGCGGGCGCAATCCGCCACAGCCCGGCGAAATCACGCTCGCTCATTTAGGTGTCCTGTTTCTCGACGAGTTGCCCGAGTTCGACCGCCATGTGCTGGAAACCTTGCGCGAGCCGCTCGAAGCGGGCTCCATCACCATCTCGCGCGCGGCGTGGCAGACCGACTTCCCCGCCGCCTGCCAGCTCGTCGCGGCCATGAATCCGTGTCCGTGCGGCTGGCGCGGCGATCCGTCCGGACGCTGCCGTTGCACGCCCGAAGGCGCGGCGCGTTATCGGCGCAAGCTTTCCGGGCCGCTGCTCGACCGCATCGACATCCAGATCGAGATTCCTGCGCTGCCGCCCGCCGAACTGGCAGGCCGCGCCGCCGCGCCCGGCGAAGCCACTGCCGTCATCGCGCCGCGCGTGGCAGCCGCGCGCGAGCGGCAGATCGCGCGTCAGGGCAAGACCAACCGTGAACTGAGCGGACGCGAAACCGACGCCGTCTGCCGCCCCGACGCCGCCGGCGAAGCGCTGCTGCGCGAAGCGGGCGAGCGCTTCGGCTGGTCGGCGCGCGCCTACTATCGCGCGCTCAAGGTGGCGCGCACGATCGCCGATCTCGCGGGCGACTCCATGCCCTCGGCGGCGCACATTGCGGAGGCCGTGCAGTATCGCCGAGCACTCGCCGATCAGTAGTGCGCACGAATTGCGCGGCGCGAACGCTCGTGCGCCAACGCGCACCGCGCATCGCGCATGGCGGGCCGCGGCGGCGCGAGGCCACTCGTCAGACGGATCAAAAAATGGAAGTCAAGACTTGACTTATGCACACAACGTCGTGTTGAGCCCGTTTTCGTGCACGATTCGCATTCAGCTGTCAGCCAAAACGCAAGTCATTGATTCTTCTCGATTTAACAAACTACGGGAAAGCCGCCCAATCTAACAAAAAGCCCACAGGGCGGCCTTTTGCGGCCAGCGACGCGGCTTTTTCCACAAAGTTACCCACAGGCGCTGTGGGTAACCCGTAAACCCTCAATCAAATCCGTGTGTTAGCCGGTAAACCCAGGAGAGCACGTTCACTTCGCGCCGCTTGCGCGCGTCGCTCCGTTATCCTCAATACAGTTTGAAAGATTGGAAGAACTGATCGACTTGTTCGACGGGCGGCTGTTCGCGGCCCACGATCGCGAGCTGGTACGCATGGGCTCCTCTTGCGACGATGCGCGCGTGGATCGTGCGCGCTTCGGCCTTGCCGCCCGCGCTGCCGAAACCCGCCGGGTTGTCGGCTTTGCCTGTCAGATCGAGTTCCATGCCCTGCACGGCGCCGCCCGCCGCCAGCGGCACGTCCACCGCATGCGCGGCGGGCGGCGCGCCCAGATTGCGCGCGAGGCCGTCACGCAGGAAGTCGAGCGCTTTCTGCTGCGTCGCGGGCTGTGCGTCGGGCAGATCGAGCGTGCCGACGACGAACACCGCGCCGCCCACTTCGGCCGTCTGCACACGCATGCGCATGGGCGTGCCGCCGACGTCGATACTGCGCTGATCCGCGCCCGGCTTGGCGGGCAGGTCGACGCTATAGCCGCTCGCGCTATTCGCGATCGTGCGCCAGTCGTAAGTGGGCGAGCACGCCAGCACCCCGGCGACGAGCGTGGCGCCCGCCGCGCAGGCAACGGCACGGCGCAGCGCGTTGCGCGTCCTGGCGCGCATATCAACATCGACGTCCAGCGAACCTGAAAGCTTGACGAAATTCGGGAAACGCAAACGTGACGGCATAAAAGTGCGGGATGACAGAAAGTGCGGACCATTATCCGCTGCGATGCCGGGCATGTGCCTGCCCAGCCGCTATGCCGGGAAATTCGGCGCTACAATGCGTTTGCTCGTGCGACACGCACGCTCGTGTCCGGGCCGTCCCAACGTAAGGGACATCGACTAGCAGTGTCTGCGGGTGTCAGTCCGAACCCTACCGGCTGCGACAGGCATATCGTAGAGCATCACGATGGGGCGCGAGCCTCGGGTTGCAACTGCTCAATGTCGCTATGCTTGCTTTAAGTAGTAGATGCGCCCCCACCAGGGTGCACCTTTTAGTGATAGCGGAAACCGGATGAGTAATCCGGGGACCGCACTGCATTGACCTGACTACCGTCAGGTCCCGCCCAGTCAGCGGCTTCACCTCCGCCGACTGGGCGGGGTGTCGTTTGCAATATTCCTCGGCCTCGGGTTGAGGTACATCGCTAGCCGATACGAGCGGAAGCTCGGTGTGTCATTGTTCGGCCTCGTCAGAACACCGATGAGGGTAGTGAACCTGCTGTGCGACCAGCAGTAGCCTAGGAAGACATGCGCCACTGGTAACGGTGGGGTGTGAAGCTCTTCTGACAAAGTAGCCCCCGGATTTTCCGGGCGGGCGACGGCCGTGAGGCGGTCGTCCCGGAGACTCCCAGCAGCAATGGGGTCGAGGAGCGAGGCTGACTGATACGGTTAATGTAAGTGAACTGCTGTTAAACCCCGTGAGCATTGCGATGCCAAAGCTGCTGATAGGCATCAACCAAAAAGGTATGTGGTTGGATAATCCGCTGAGCAATCGGATTACGTCGTCAATAAACCACCGGGGAATAGGCAGAACCTAAGTCAGTCGTGTGACATGCCGGGAACGTGGTAAGCCCGTACAGTTGCCTGCGAAGCATTGCAGGCAGGCGAACCGCAAGGAACGCTGTTGACCATGCGGGTATGGGAGGACGGAGAAAGCGAAAGGTATCCTGTAATGGGATGCATAGGGGTTGCGACATTACCTCACGCGAAAGCGGGCAGACTTCCGTCTGGTCTACCGTCGCAAGACGGCTGACTACCCTCTAGCGAAAATTGTGATTGCTGGCGGCTGCTTAGTCGTCAGTGCTGTCTTACCCCTCGCGGGAGCAAAACGCTCCCGCGAGGGACGTGCTGCTCTTCGCGCGGGAAGTCACTTCTTCAAGCGGGAGAGCAGCATGAGAGTATCTGTCCGAAAGGACGGGTCTGCGCTCTCACACGCGCCGGATAACTGGTACGCCATCGATTGGCACCGGGTTGAACGGAACGTGAGAGGGATGCAGATTCGAATTGCGAAGGCGACGCGGGAAAGCGACTGGCGCAGGGTGAAAGCCCTGCAACGGATGCTGACCCGCACGTTGTCCGCGAAGTTGTACGCGGTACGACGTGTTACGCAGAACCAAGGTGCGCGAACGGCTGGAGTCGATCGTGAACTATGGGATTCGCCTGAGAGCCGATGGGAAGCCATTGGCAGGTTGAAGCGGCGCGGATACAAGCCTCTGCCTTTACGGCGAGTCTTTATCCCAAAGGCCAACGGGAAGGAGCGCCCTCTGGGCATCCCGACCATGCGGGACAGGGCGATGCAAGCTCTGTATCTGCTGGCCTTGGAGCCGGTGGCAGAGTCGACGAGCGACCCGAACTCTTACGGGTTCAGGAGGAATCGCTCGACGGCAGATGCCATGTCCCAGATATTCGTCACCATGTCCCAAAAGGTTTCGGCCCAATGGGTACTGGAAGCGGATATCAAGGGATGCTTCGACTGGATCAACCATGACTGGCTGCTGTCCCATGTCCCGATGGACAGGGGCATCCTTCAGAAATGGTTGAAGGCTGGCCTGATTTACAAAGGTCAGCTACAGGCGACTGAGGCCGGTACGCCGCAGGGAGGCATCATTTCCCCGACGCTGGCTAATGTGACGCTGAACGGGCTGGAGCGCGAACTGATTGAGCACCTCGGTGCGAAGTTGGGGATCGTGAAGGCGAAGAAGCTGAAAGTGAATGTGGTGCGGTACGCGGACGATTTCGTGATAACGGGCAACTCGCAAGAGGTGCTGGAAAGCGAAATCCGACCTTGGGTGGAAGCGTTCCTGGCTTACCGGGGACTCCAGCTATCTGAGGAGAAAACGCGGGTCGTTCACATTGACGACGGTTTCGATTTCCTTGGGTGGAATTTCCGCAAGTATTCGGGAAAGCTACTCATCAAGCCGAGCAGGAAGAACGTGAAGACGTTCTATCGCAAGGTGGCGGAAACGATCAGCGGAAACAAAACGGTGAAGCAGGAGGAGATGATCCGCCTGTTGAACCCGATGCTACGGGGCTGGGCGCAGTACCACAGTCCTGTAGTAGCCAAGCAGGCGTACACACGTGTGGAGCATCTTATCTTTCGGAAGCTCTGGCGATGGTCGAAGCGTAGGCATTCAAACAAGAACGCTGACTGGGTGCGGAAGACGTATTTCCACACTGTCGGCGGACGCGATTGGGTGTTCTCTGCACCTGTGGTTTACGAAGACGGCAGAAAAGGGTTGTTGGAGCTGTACCAGCTTAGCGGTACGGAAATCCACCGGCACAAAAAGATCAAAGGCGGGTTCGATCCCTTTGATCCGATGTGGGAGCAGTACGGCGAGCAGTTGCGGCAGGAGCGCATGTGGAACTCGATGCGCTACCGCAAGCAATGGGCCAAGCTGTACATGTCGCAAGGCGGGTTGTGCGCGCATTGTGGCTGTGCTCTAACGGACGATACAGGCTGGCACGATCATCACCTGGAGTATCGGGTGCATGGCGGCACAGATGCTTTGTCTAACCGGGTGCTATTACACCCACACTGTCACCAGCAGGTCCACGCTGCAAAGGTCGCGGTAGCTAAGCCGGCTCCATTGCCGTGATGTAATGGGGCTTCGATCTGTATGAATGTAGGCTTGAGCCGTATGCGGTGAAAGTCGCACGTACGGTTCTTAGGGGGGCGCTCTTCCGAGAGGAAGGGTGCCTACCCTCCAAGATTTGCGAGTGCTTGCCAGTTGTTTTGCTGGAAGTTCTGCCAGACGCAGTCTGGCTCTTTCCGCGCCCGTGGGCGCTCGAGGCACCAACCCATGTCCGCATCCCCGAATTCCCCGAAGGCGCGCTCCGGCGCGCTGCGCAACATCGCCGCCGCCGTCGTGGTGCTGGCGATCGCCATCGCCGGCTACTTCGCGTTCTTCGGCAGCCAGCAGCGCGTGCCGGACGCCACCTTCACGCTGCTGTCCGGCCAGAAGGTCTCGACCGCCGACCTCAAGGGCAAGGTCTATCTGATCAACTTCTGGGCGACGAGCTGCGCGACCTGCATGCAGGAAATGCCGCAGATGGTCCAGACCTATAACCGCTACAAGGGCGAAGGCCTCGAATTCGTCGCCGTGGCGATGAACTACGACGCGCCGATGTACGTCGCCAACTACGCGCAGACGCGCCAGTTGCCGTTCAAGGTGGCGATGGACGACGGCTCCGCCGCGAAGCAGTTCGGCAACGTGCAGCTCACGCCGACCACCTTCGTGGTCGACCGCAACGGCAAGATCCTCAAGCGCTACGTGGGCGAGCCGCAGTTCGCGGAACTCGACCAGTTGCTGCAAAAGGCGCTTTCGACCTGAGATCGCCGCGCATCAGCCCAACGCCAATGAAAAACGGCAGCGAAACTCGCTGCCGTTTTTTTTATGCGCGCGGTTCGTTCTCGCCGCGCGCGACGAGCCCGTAACGCCGGATCTTTTCGTAAAGCGTGGCCTTCGCCATCTGCAGACGCTCGGCCGCCTGCGCGACCGCGCCGTTCGATTGCTGGAGCGCATCGGCGATCAGCGCGCGCTCGTATTGCTCGACGCGCTCCTTGAGCGGCAGCGCGTCGTCGGCGCCATTCGCGGCGGGCGGCGCGACATCGTCGGGAATCCCGAGCACATAGCGGTCCGCCGCGTTGCGCAGTTCGCGCACGTTGCCGGGCCAGTCGCGCTGCGCGAGACGCATGCGGTCGCGTTCGGTGAGCAGCGGCGCCGGGCGCTGGTAACGCACGGCCGCGTCCAGCAGAAAGTGCTCGAACAGCGGCACGATGTCCTCGCGGCGTTCCGCGAGCGGCGGCAGCGCGATCGTCACCACGTTGAGCCGATACAGCAGGTCGCGCCGGAACGTGCCCGCCGCGACGTGTTCGAGCATATCGCCCTTGGCCGCCGCGACCACGCGCAGATCGACGCGCACCGGCTGGTTCGACCCCAGCCGCTCCAGCACGCCGTCCTGCAGCACGCGCAGCAGCTTCACCTGGAGCGCGAGCGGCATGCTTTCGATTTCGTCGAGAAAGAGCGTGCCGCCCGCCGCGTGTTCGAGCTTGCCGATCCGCCGCTTCGCCGCGCCCGTGAACGCGCCCGGCTCGTAGCCGAACATCTCCGACTCGAACATCGGCTCGGGCAGCGCGCCGCAGTTCACGGCCACGAACGGTTTATCGCGGCGCGGCGACAGTTCGTGCAGACTGCGCGCGATCAGCTCCTTGCCCGCGCCGGTGTCGCCGTTGATGATCACCGACGCATCGGTCGGCGCGACGTTCGCGATCAGCTTGCGCACCTGCTCGATCGCCGGACTTCTGCCAATGATGCGCGGCGCGAGCGCGTTCTGCCCCGCCAGCTCGCGGCGCAGCGCGAGGTTTTCGAGCATCAGCGTGCGGCGCTCCAGCGCGCGGCGCACGGTTTCGATCAGCCGCTCGGACGCGAACGGCTTCTCGATGAAATCGTAAGCGCCGTCGCGCATCGCCTGCACGGCCATCGAAATGTCGCCGTGGCCGGTGACGAGAATCACCGGCACGTCGGGCGCGCGGTCGTGGCATTGCGCGAGCAGGTCGAGCCCGCTCATGCCGGGCAGGCGGATGTCGCTGACGACCACGCCCGCGAATTCGGCATCGACGAGCGGCAGCGCGGCTTCGGCGTTCGCGAAACCGGTCGCGTCGAAGCCCGCGAGTTGCAGGCTTTGCACACCGGCGCGGCGCACCAGTTCGTCGTCCTCGATATAGAGCACCCGGCCGGGCGTCGTGTCGATCATGTTCGTTCGCCTTCCTGGTTGGAGGTGCGGGAGCTTGTGTCCTGCGGCTTCGGTTCGCCCATGCCCGCCATTGCGCCCGCAGTCGTAGCCGCAGTGGCTCCCATGCGCGTGCGCCGCAGCGTCAGCACGAAGCACGCGCCGCCGTCCGGGCCGTTGTGCGCGGCCAGCGCGCCGCCGCAATCGCGCGCGATCGACGACGAAATCGCCAATCCGAGCCCCAGACCCTGCCCCATCTCCTTGGTCGTGAAGAAGGGCTCGAAGAGGCGCGGCATGACGTCGTCGGGAATGCCGGGGCCGCTGTCGCGCACCGAGATCGCGAGCGTCGCGGGCAGCGCCTGAATGTCGATGACGATGCGTGGATCGGGCAGCCCCGCCACCGCGTCGAGCGCATTGCCGATCAGGTTGATGAGCACCTGTTCGAGCCGCAGGTCGTCGCATTGGGCGACCAGTTCGGGAGCGTCGCCGTGCGGATCGAGCGGAACCGGCGCGGCTTCGCCGTCGGTCAGCGTGAGGTCGACGCGCACGCCTTCGAGCCGCTTGCCGAGCAGCGCGAGCGCGTTACCCAGCGCGCGCACCACCGGCGAGCGCTGGCTTCTCGGCTTCGCGCGCCCCACGAACAGCTTGAGCTGATTGACGATCTTGCCCATGCGCTCGGTGAGCGAGCCGATCGCCTCCAGATTCTCGTGCGCGGAATCGTACTGACCGCGCGCGAGAAACACGCGCGTATTGTCGGAGAAACTGCGCAGCGCGGCGAGCGGCTGATTCAGTTCGTGCGTAATGCCCGCCGCCATCTGCCCGAGCGCCGCGAGTTTGCTCGCCTGAATCAGCTCGTCCTGGGTCGCGCGCAACTCCTGCTCGGTGCGCGTGCGTTCGGCCACTTCGCGTTGCAGGCGCTCGTTGGCCTGCGAGAGATCGGCGGTGCGCTCGGCCACGCGGTCGTTGAGCATCGCATAGGCTTTTTGCAGCATCGCGCGGCTGCGCAGCACTTCGCGCACGCGCGCGCGGCGCATGCGCCAGTAGAAGGCGAGCAGGCACAACGAGACATAGCCGAAGCCCGTCATGACGGTGGCGTTGCGCGCGGCGTCGAGGACCGGATCGATCGGCGACATCGTCACCAGATGCCAGTCGGGCTCGCCGAGCGCGCGGCGCGTTTCCAGATAGCGCGGCGCGCGCAGGCCGCTGCCGATGCGCACGATGTCGGCGTCGCCGGGCAGCACGCGCTCCACGCTCGCGGGCAAGGGCGCGATGTCCTGGCGCGCGTACTGGCGCGTCTGGTCGATCGAGCGGACGATCTCGGCGGGCAGCGGGCGCACCGTGCGGTACTTCCACGCGGGCACGGAAGACAGAAAGATCACGCCGTGATCGTCGGTGACGAGCAGCGGCTCGGACGCATCCGAGCCCGGAAACCATTCGAGATTGAGCTTCACCACGGCCACGCCGACGATCTTCTCGCCGCGCCGCACCGGCTGCGAAATGTAGTAGCCCGGATCGTGCGAGATCGTGCCGATGCCGAAGAAGCGCCCCACATTGCCTTGCGCGGCCTCGATGAAATACGGGCGAAAGCGGTATTCGCTGCCGACGAAGCTGTCCGCGCCACGCCAGTTGCTGGCGGCGATGCAGCGGCCGTCGGCGCCGATGATGTAGGTCGTGGTGGCGCGCGCGTGGCGGTTCACATCCTCGAGATAGCGGTTCGCCTCGGCCACCCATTCGGGGCGCGGATCGGCCAGCACGTCCTGCACGAGCGGATGCGCGCCCACCAGATACGGCAGCGATTCGTAGCGCTCCAGCGTGCTCTTGAGCGCGGCCGTCGTGCGGTCGCCGCGCACGGCGGCGTTGCGGCGCAGCGCGTCGATGCCGGTCTGCCAGGCGAGCGACCACGCGAGCGCGCAAACCACCGCGAGCCCGACGGCGAGCACGATGAACACAATGAGACGGCGCGTCACGGAGGTGGCTTCCGGAGAATCGGATGGGGATGGAGAGAATTGTGGCACACGCTTACCGCGCGAGGCGGCCGACGGCTTGAGCGGAAGGGGAAAAGAGGCGCGGCGCGCCGCAGGGGAACAGCGCGCCGCCCAACGGCACGAGGCCGCCAAAGGACATGATGCTGGGTGAAGCGGTGATACGGCCGGTGAGACAGCCGGCACTACAGCGGTTATGCCGGCACGACTGGCTTTGCTGCGATCCGGGCGGAGCGCATGCGCTCCGCCCGCGAAAGACACCGGAACGACCGGAACGCCCGGAACGCTTAGACGCCCGCGCCTTCCCTCACTTCCTCGGGATTGCCGGACAGCGCCGCGCGCATCTTGTCGCGGTCGAGTTCCTTTTCCCATGCCGACACCACGACCGTCGCCACGCCGTTGCCGACGATGTTGGTCAGCGCGCGGCATTCGCTCATGAAGCGGTCGATGCCGAGAATCAGCACCATGCCCGACAGCGGAATGGTCGGCACCACGGCCAGCGTCGCCGCCAGCGTGATGAAGCCCGCGCCGGTCACGCCGCTTGCGCCCTTCGAGGTGAGCATCGTCACCGCGAGCAGCGTGAGCTGCTGGGTCCACGTGAGGTCGGTGTTGGTCGCCTGGGCAATGAAGAGCACCGCCATCGTCATGTAGATGTTGGTGCCGTCGAGGTTGAACGAATAGCCGGTCGGCACGACGAGACCCACGACCGAGCGCGGGCAGCCCATGCGTTCGAGCTTCTGCATCAGTTGCGGCAGTGCCGATTCCGACGAGCTCGTGCCCAGCACGATCAGCAGTTCTTCCTTGATGTACGAAACGAAGCGGATGATCGAGAAGCCCGTGAAGCGCGCGATCGCGCCGAGCACCACGAGCACGAACACGATCGACGTCAGATAGAACGTGCCGATCAGCTTGAGCATCGGCACGAGCGAACCCACGCCGTACTTGCCGATGGTGAACGCCATCGCGCCGAACGCGCCGATCGGCGCGAGCTTCGTGACGATCTTGACGATGCCGAACAGCACGCCCGAGAGGCTGTCGATGAAGTCGGTCACCACGCGGCCGCGCTCGCCCAGTTGCGCGAGCACCGCGCCGAACAGCAGCGCGATCAGCAGGATCTGGAGAATTTCACCCTGGCCGAACGCCGAGAACATCGTGTCCGGAATGATGTGCATCAGGAAGTCGACGGTGCTCTGACCGTGCGCCTTCTCCGCGAAGCTCGCCACGGCCTTGGCGTCGAGCGTCTTCACATCGACGTTGAAGCCCGCGCCCGGCTTGAGCACGTGCGTGGCGATCAGGCCGAGCACCAGCGCGAACGTCGAAACGATTTCGAAGTACAGCAGCGCCTTGCCGCCCACGCGGCCCACCTTCTTCATGTCTTCCATGCCGGCGATGCCGGTCACGACCGTACAGAAGATGATCGGCCCGATCACCATCTTGATCAGCTTGATGAAGGCGTCGCCGAGCGGCTTCATGTCGATGCCGAGGGCCGGAGAGAAGTGGCCCAGGATCACGCCGATGACAATCGCCACGATCACCTGGAAATAGAGCACTTTGTGGAGAGGTTTCTTCACTTTGGATGCCTGCAATGAGTTAAGCCGATGGCCGCGCGTGGATACGCGCCGAACCGCGACAGGTCGAAACGGGGGGAATCAGCGAAACCGGACGAGGGGATCGGACATCGGCTGTCTCCTTGCTTTTTTTTGTCGCGGCCGGGGTGGCCGCGCGATTTATTTCGCAAGGTTGATGCCAGCGGCGCAGCGCGTACTCACCCTTGATTTACAAGGGATTTTTAACGCATCGGGCGTGGCGCAATCTGGATTTCCAGAAATGCGGTTTGGATACGTCCGGGAATCCGGAAATCCGGGCGCGCGGGCGCCGCCCGGAAGCGGGGTCAAAACACTCCGGCGAGGCGCGCCTTTTTAGCCGCGCCCTTTCCACGGCACGAGACGCCGTTCGAGCGCGCGCATGCCGAGGTCGAAACCCCAGGCGATCAGGCCGATCAGCACGATGCCCATCACCACGACGTCGGTGCGCAGGAAGCTCGACGCGTTGAGCACCATCTGGCCGAGCCCCGCCGTGGCGGCAACCATCTCGGCGGCCACGAGCGTGGTCCAGCCGAAGCCGATGGCGATGCGCAGCCCGGTGAGGATTTCCGGCAGCGCGGCCGGCAGCACCACGAAGCGCACGATCTGCGCGAAGCTGCCGCCCAGCGACGCCGCCGCGCGCAACTGCTCGACGGTGGCGCTTTTCGCGCCCGCGCGCGCGGCCATCGCGATCGGCGCGAAGCAGGCGAGCCAGATCACGACGATCTTGGCGGTCTCGTCGATACCGAACCAGATCACCACGAGCGGCAAGTAGGCGAGCGGCGGCAACGGCCGGTAGAACTCCAGCGGCGGATCGAGCAGACCGCGCGCGACGCGCGACACGCCCATCAGGATGCCGACGGGAATCGCCGTCAGCGCCGCGAGCGCGAACGCGCCGAACACGCGCAGCGCGCTCCAGAACAGATGCTCCGAGAGCGGCAGGCCGCCCTGGATACGGCCGTGCCAGGCGTCGACGAAGGCGTGCCAGACCGCCTCGGGCGTCGGCAGAAAGAGCGGCGGCAGCCAGTGCAGATGCGTGGCGAGCCACCAGAGCGCCGCGAGACCGGCCACCGACGCGGCGGAGAGCGCGGCCGTCGGCCCTTCGCCGGGCATGCGCCAGACGCGGGCGCGCGAACCGCTCGACGCGACCTGTGCGGCTTGCGGGGCGATCTTTGGCGCGCTGTTTGGCGCTCTGTTTGACGCGCTGCTCGACGCGGTTTCAGCGCCTTCGAAACTGGATGACGCGCGTGCGTTCAGCGCTTCCAATGATTCCTGCGGCACGCTCATCGGATCACCTTGACTGTCGACTTCATGATGGGTTTCGCGAATGGGCGCTCACGACAGCGCCGGTTCACGCGCATCCGCGTGCAGCAACTGCACGAGCCGCTCGCGCCATTCGATGAAATCGGGCGCCGACTTCACCGCGCGCGCGTCGCGCGTACGCAGATAGCGGCGCGCGAACGGCACCTCGAACGCGTGCTCGATGCGGCCCGGCCCCGGCGTCATGACCACCACGCGCGTCGCCAGAAAGAGCGCCTCCTCCACGCTGTGCGTGATGAAGAACACCGTCTTCTGCGTGCGCGCCCAGACGTCGAGCACGAGCGTCTGCACGGATTCGCGCGTCATCGCGTCGAGCGCGCCCATCGGCTCGTCCATCAGCAGCACTTGCGGATCGCTCGCGAGCGCGCGCGCGATGCCCACGCGCTGCTGCATGCCGCCCGAGAGCGCATCCACGCGCGAACGCGCGTGATCGTCGAGCCCGACGAGCGCCAGTTGCTCGCGCGCGATGCGCTCGCGTTCGGCCTTCGGCACGCGCCGGAAACGCAGGCCCAGCGCGACGTTGTCGAGCACGTTCAGCCACGGCAGCAACGCATGCTTCTGGAACACCACGCCGCGCTCCGCGCCCGGTCCGGCCACGCGCGCGCCGTTCACGCGCACCTCGCCGCCGGTCGGTTCGATGAAGCCCGCGATGCAGTTCAGCAAAGTGGTCTTGCCGCAGCCCGACGCGCCGAGCGCGACCACGAACTCGCCGCGCTCGACCTGCAGGTTCACGTTCGCGAGCGCCACGCTGGGCGCGTCGCCGCGACGCGCGCCCGCGTAGGCGACGCTCAGATCGCGGATATCCAGTGCGCTCATGCTCGCCTCCTTCGCGTGCGTATGCTGACGAATGCCGATATCGGCGCGTCAATCAGTGCGCGGCGGCGCGCTGCACGTAACGCGGATCGATGCCGACCGAGTAATCGGGCAGCACGTTCTGGATCGTGCCCTGCTGCTTGAGGAAGGACGCCGTCGCGAGCAGCGATTGCGCCGCGCCCGACTGCGCGCCGCCGCCCAGCCAGGTCTTCGAGGCCTGCTCGGCGGGCGTCGGGAATGCGTAGAGCGCGAGGCTCGCAGGCACTTCGTCCGGATTCGCGCCCGACTCCTTCGCCACGGCCTGCACCTGCGGCGAGGCGGCGTTCCAGGCGGCGCGATGCGCGCTGTAGTCGGCGTCGGCGGCGGCCAGCACCTGCACGAACTTCGCCACGAAGTCGCCGTTATCCTTCGCGAAACCGCGATCGACCACGAAGCCGTCGAAGGTCGCCTTGCCCGTCGCCTTGGCCACCTGCCCCGACGTGATCAGCACCTTGCCGCTCTTCTTCACCTGCGCGAGCACCGGGTCCCAGATGTAGGTCGCGTCGATGTTGCCGCGCTGCCAGGCCGCCGCGACTTCGGGCGGACGCAGGTTCACGATCTTCACATCGGCGGGATTCACGCCCGCGTTCTGCAACGCCACGAGCGCATGGAAATGCGAGGTCGAGACGAACGGCACGCCGATCGTCTTGCCCTTGAGGCCCGCGATGCTCGTCACGCCCGACCCGTCGCGCGCGACCAGCGCCTCGGCGTCGTTGATGTTGTCGAGAATCCAGAACAGCGAGAGATTCACGCCCTGCGAGAGCCCCGCCGCGATCGGGCTCGACCCGGCTTCGCCGAGCTGCACCGAACCCGACGCGAGCGCGCGGATCACATCGGCGCCGCTCGCGAGCTTGCGGAACGTGACCTTGTAGCCGGTGGCCTTTTCGACTTCGCCGGTCGCCTGCGCGTAACGCCACGGCACCACCATGTCCTGATACGCGATCACGACTTCGCGCGTCTCGGCATGCGCGCGCGGCGCACCGAACGCGGCGAACAGCGCCGTGGCCGCCAGCGCGGCGGCGAGCACGCGCGGACGTTGCGAGGAAAGGACACGTTGACGGGCGCGATGACTCATCGAAAAACTCCGGCGGAACCACTGAGGTTGAATGGAAGGTTCCGACTATAGGGAGTCTGGCGGCGTCCGGTTCTAATTTATCCGCGATAGCTAATGACGCTGCTGGAGCATTGCTTTGCGTGTTCCTGCGCATGCCGCGCGCCAACGAAAAAGCCCGCTTTTCAGCGGGCTTTTTTCAATGCGACGAAGCGAAACGAAACGGCTTAGACCACGCCCGCGCCGTGCGCCTGCAGATCGGCGTGATAGCTCGAACGCACCATCGCGCCGACGGCGGCGTGCGTGAAGCCCATCTTGTACGCCTCTTCCTCGTACATCTTGAAGGTGTCCGGATGCACGTACGAACGCACCGGCAGATGGTGCTCCGAAGGCTGCAGATACTGGCCGATCGTGAGCATGTCCACGTCGTGCGCGCGCAGATCGCGCATGACCTGAAGAATCTCTTCCTCGGTTTCGCCGAGACCCACCATCAGGCCCGACTTGGTCGCGACGTCCGGATGCAGCGCCTTGAAGTCCTTCAGCAGCTTCAGCGAGTGCGCGTAGTCCGAACCCGGGCGCGCTTCCTTGTACAGACGCGGCACCGTTTCGAGGTTGTGGTTCATCACGTCGGGCGGCGCGGCGTTCAGGATGCCGAGCGCGCGATCGAGACGGCCGCGGAAGTCGGGCGTGAGAATCTCGATGCGGGTTTCCGGCGAATGCTCGCGCACCTGGCGGATACATTCGACGAAGTGGCCCGCGCCGCCGTCACGCAGATCGTCGCGGTCGACGCTCGTGATCACGACGTACTTGAGCTTGAGCGCGCCGATGGTGCGCGCGAGGTTCGCCGGTTCGTCCGGATCGAGCGGATCGGGACGGCCGTGGCCGACGTCGCAGAACGGGCAGCGGCGCGTGCACTTGTCGCCCATGATCATGAACGTCGCGGTGCCCTTGCCGAAGCATTCGCCGATGTTCGGGCAGCTCGCCTCTTCGCACACCGTATGCAGGTTGTGCTCGCGCAGGATGTTCTTGATCTCGTAGAAGCGCGACGTGCCCGTGGCCGCTTTCACGCGGATCCAGTCGGGCTTCTTGAGCTTCTCGATGGGGATGACCTTGATCGGAATGCGCGCGGTCTTGGCCTGCGCCTTCTGTTTCGCGGTCGCGTCGTAGGGGACGGCGTCGGCGGGGGCCGGGCTCGGAGCCAGGTTCGCGGCGGGGTTCGCGGTTACATCAGTCATTCGTTCGATCCAGTCAGGCCGCCGGAACAGCGCCAGCCTGCGGTTGCGGCGGTTGCCCGCCTGAGGCCGCCTGAGCAGCCGGGTCCACTGCAGCCGCTTCGGCCGCCGGGTCTGTGGCGGCCGCTTCGGCCACCGGAAGATTTGCCGCGTGCGCAGCGAGTTGCGTCTCGAGCTGCGCCGCCAGCGTGGCGGCCACGTCGCGCCAGTCCGCCGCGACGCCGAGCGACGCCATATCGACAGTTTCGAGGCCCGCGTAGCCACACGGATTGATCGCGAGGAAGGGGCTCAGGTCCATCGACACATTCAGGCTCACGCCGTGGTAGCTGCAGCCGTTGCGGATCTTCAGACCGAGCGCCGCGACCTTCGCGCCACGGTGCGCCGCGCTGGCGCCCGACGCGTGTTCCGGCACGTAAATGCCGGGCGCGCCGGCCTTGCGCTCGCTCGCGAGATTATACGCCGCCAGCGTGTCGATCACGGCCTGCTCGATGAGCGTCACCAGCTCGCGCACCATCAGTTTCCGGCGTCGCAGATCGAGCAGCAAATAGGCCACGATCTGGCCCGGCCCGTGATACGTGATTTGGCCGCCGCGGTCGATCTGGACGAGCGGAATACCGCTGTTGGCGACGAGCAGATGCTCGGGCTTGCCGGCCTGCCCGAGCGTGAAAACGGGCGGGTGCTCGACCAGCCAGATTTCGTCAGGGGTGTCGGCGTCGCGCTGATCGGTGAACGCGCGCATGGCGTCGAAGCTCGCCTGGTAGGCCTCGTTGCCACGCCAGCGCACGACGGGCGCTGCGAAGCGCGCGCCGGCGGGGCCGGATTCGGTGCTGGACGCCGCCTCGGCGATCGTGGAAATCGCGGAATTCGCGGGGTCGGATGACATTGACAGGGGTGAAACCGGGGTGGCGCACATGATTCCCGAAGTTTACCCAATTCGGGACAAGCGCGCCGAGGACGCTGCGCGATCACCGTGATCAGGCCGCGCGCCGGGCCGCCTGCGCGGTCCCGGCGCGGTGCGCAGACCGGATTTGCACGCATCGAATCGTGCGTCAAACGCTTTATCAAACCGTGGCTGTATCAAACCGTGGCTGTATCAAACCGTCGCTGTATCAAACCGTGCGCCAGCCGTCGCGCGCATGCACGCCGAAGCGCGCCGCCGTGCGTGCGGCCCAGTCCACCGCGCGCTCGCCCACGCGCTTGGGCGTGGCGAACGCCACCCACGCGGCGGCGCCCTGCTCCGCGCCGATCCACAGACGCTCGCCGCGACGCAGCCGCAGCGTCTGGCCCGGTTCGAGCCAGTAATCGGCCGTGTCGTCGCTGCGCGTGACCCAGACCGCGCCGCAGCGCACCGTCAGGCGCGTGCTGCGCGAAACGCGTACCGACGCCACTTGCCGGGCTTCCACCTCGAAGGTGATATCCGAAGAAATTTCTCTCATTTTCGACTCCGAATGACGTGCTCCAATGGCTACAATCCTAGACACTGCAAGGGATCGAGCAAAACGATCATTTTTCACGCCTATGTGAGAAAAATTACGATGGATCTGCGTACGCTTCCCGCCCTCAATGCGCTCAAGTCCTTCGAGGCCGCCGCCCGCCACGAGAGTTTTTCGCGTGCCGCCGACGAGCTGTTCGTCACGCACGGCGCGGTCAGCCATCAGATCCGCGCGCTCGAAGCCGAACTGGGCGTGGCGCTGTTCGCGCGCGACGGCAAGCGCGTGCGCGTGACCGACACGGGCCGCCGCTACGCCACCCAGGTGCGCGACGCGCTCAACCAGCTGGCGCGCGCCACCGAGGAAATCCGCTCTGGCGACCGCGACCGCCGCCTCGTCGTGTCGATGCTGTCGTCGTTCGCGGCGCGCTGGGTCACGCCGCGCATCGGCCGCTTCATCGAGGCGCATCCGCAGTGGGACGTCGAACTGCAATCCACCAATTCGCTGATCGATTTCACGCGCGACGACGTGGACGTGGCGATCCGTTTCGGCTTCGGCCACTATCCGGGCCTGCACACCGAACTGCTGCTCGACGAGATTTTCTTTCCCGCCTGCGCGCCCGACTTCAACGGCGGCAAGCTGCCCGACGATCCGCGCGAGATGACGAAACTGCCGCTGCTGCGCTCCGACGACGAACTGTGGCGTCCGTGGTTCGACGCCGCCGGCCTGCAGGATCTGCCCGAGCCCAAGCGCGGCGTGCTCTATCAGGATTCGTCGAATCTGCTGCAAGCCGCGATGGACGGCCAGGGCATCGCGCTCGTGCGCCGCTCGCTCGCGATGCACGAAATCACGCGCGGGCGCCTCGTGCGCCTGTTCAAGGACATCGACGGCCCGAGTCCGTGGCGCTACTACTTCATCTGCCAGCCGCAGCGCCTGCAAACCGAGCGCGTAACCGCGTTCCGCGACTGGGTGTTCGACGAGGTGGCGCGCTTTCGACGGCTCTACGAAGACGCCTGCGAGGCCGGCCCGGTCATCACGGCTGCCGCCGCGGCCCTGCGCGCGACCACCGGCGACGCGCCTTGAAGCGCGCCTCAATGAACGCCGTGAACCACGCGTAAACGCAACAAGGGCCGCTAACAAGCGGCCCTTGCTTCATCTCGATCCCAATCTCGATCCCCATCCGGATCGCGCCCTTACAGCACGATCTTCACCATCGGATGCCCGGTCAGCGCGCGATAGATATCGTCGAGATGCGGCTGGCTCGTCGCGCGCACCGTCACCGTGAGGCCGGTGTAATTGCCGCCGCTCGACGGCCGCGTTTCGATGGTTGCGGTATCGAAACCGCCGTCGAATTCGCGCAGCACGGCGATGATCGTGTCCTGGAACTCCGGATGCGTCTTGCCCATCACCTTGATGGGGAAGTCGCACGGGAATTCGATCAGCGTGGTTTTTTCTTCGGCGCCGGCGGCGCCGTTCGTTTGCGATGCACTCATTTGTTGTCCACTTCCTGTAGCGAGGCGGCGGCTTCGGCGTGCGATTGCGCCAGCGATGCCGCCTCATAAACCTCACGCGCCGCGCGCGCCTTGGCACGCTGGTACGCCGCGTAAATCGCCGCATAGACGGGGCCCGGCTTGCCGTCGCCCACCGCCTGGCCGTCGATCGTGACGACCGCCAGCACTTCCTTCGTCGCCGAGGTCACGAGCACTTCGTCGGCGCCGCGCAGCGCGGCTTCGTCGATCTCGCGGGCCTCGAAACGCAGCCCGCATTCCTGCGCCAGTTCCTCGACGAGTCCGTAGCGGATGCCTTCGAGAATCTTGTGGCTGCGCGGCGGCGCGTACAGCGCGCCATCCTTCGCGATCCACACATTCGACGACGATGCTTCGGTCACCCAACCGTCGCGCAATTGAATGGTTTCGAACACGCCGTGTTCGGCCGCATGTTGCGCCATCAGCACGTTGCCGAGCAGCGAGGTCGCCTTGATGTCGCAATGCAGCCAGCGGCGGTCTTCGGCGGTGACGCAGGCCACGCCGTTCGCGCGCGACGCATCGCCCGGCATGACGAGCGGATTCACCATCACGAACACCGTGGGCGGCACGCTCGCCGCCGGAAACGCGTGCGCGCGCTTCGCGACGCCGCGCGTGACCTGCACGTAGACGTTCGCGTGCGCATCGGGCGCGAGCGCGCCGGCCTGCTCGTTGGCGTCGATCACCCGCGCGATCAGCGCGCGCCAGCCGCTTTCGCTGAACGGATTGGCGATGCCGATCTTCTCCAGCGAACGCGCGAGCCGCGCGAGATGCTGCGTGAGACGGAACGGCACACGCACGAGCGGCGCTGCGCCGTCTTCGTCCGCTTCGACACCCTCGACTTCGAGCGCATACACCGGCACCACTTCGTAAATGCCGTCGCCGAAAATGAAGCCGCGATCGAGCACCGGCACGCGCGCCTCGCTGATCGGCGTGAATGCGCCGTTCAGCCAGACGACGGGCTCGCCGTCGTGCTCGTCATCGTGATCGTGCTCGTCGAGCTCGTCGTGAGCGTCGAGCGCGTCAAGATCGGCGGGCGCTTGCGGCGCTGAAGTCGAGGTGTGTCCGGCCATTTACTTCTTCTTGTTGAACATCAGCATGAGCGAATCCCACACGCGGCCGACGATGCCGGCTTGCGGCACCGCTTCGAGCGCGACCAGCGGGAATTGCGCGAGCACCTTGCCGTCCGCGCCGACGAACTTCGCCGTGCCGACCTGCTGGCCGTCCGCGAGCGGCGCGATCAGCGGGCTGGTGATGTCGATCTGCGGCTTGGCCTTGTCGGCGGCGCCCTTCGGCAGCGTGACGAACTGATCCTTCTTCACGCCGACCTTCACGGCGTCCGCCGCGCCCTTGTAGACGCGCGGCGTGGCCACGGCCTGGTTCGCGCCGTAGATGCGCGTGGTGTCGTAGGCGCTATAGCCGTAGTTGAGCATCTTCAGGCTGTCCTGCACCCGGTCGTGCTCTTTCTGCTCGCCCATCATCACCGAGACCAGACGGCGGTCGCCGCCGCCCGCCATCGGACGCTTGGCCGACGCGATCAGGCAGTAGCCCGCGGCTTGCGTGTGGCCGGTCTTCAGACCGTCGACCGTCGGGTCGATCCACAGCAGACGGTTGCGGTTCGGCTGCTTGATGTTGTTGTACTTGAATTCCTTGACCGAGAAGATGCTGTAGTACTCGGGATAGTCGCGAATCAGGCGCGCCGACAGCGTGGCGAGGTCGCCGGCCGTCGTGTAGTGATTCGGGTCGGGCATGCCGTTGACGTCGGCGAAGTGCGTGTGCGCCATGCCGAGCTTCTGCGCTTCAGCATTCATCATGTTCACGAAGTTCGCTTCGCTGCCGCCCACGAGTTCGGCGAGCGCGATGGCCGCGTCGTTGCCCGACTGGATGATCATGCCGTACACGAGGTCGTGCACCGAGACCGGCTTGTTCGCTTCGATGAACATGCGCGATTCGTCGGTCTTCACGCGACGCACCGCTTCGCTCGGCGTGACGATCTGCTCCATCGAAATCTTCTTCGACTGCAGCGCCTCGAACGTGAGGTACGCGGTCATCAGCTTCGTGAGCGAGGCCGGTTCGACGCGCTCGTCGGCGTTGCCCGAGGCGAGCACCTGGTTCGCCGTGGCGTCGACAAGCACCCACGAGCGCGCGTTCACCGCCGGCGGCGGCACTTGCGCGAACGCGCTGGCGCTCGCGAGCAGCGAGGCCGGCACGAGCGCGCCGAGCGTGACTTTACGAACGATGGAGGAGGAAACGAGAGAGGACTGCTGGCCGTTGGAGAGAAAACGCATGGGTTCAGGTCGGACGGGATTGGGGTCGGGATGAACGTGGCGCGCCATGCGGCGCACGGTCGGGTGAGCCGGAATGCGGCGCCTCGCTCAACACGCCTGAAGAGGTTTCAGACGGGCGCGGCGGCCGCAAAAAGAGCGCCCATTATACGCGCCGCGTGCAGGCGTTTTTCGAAGTGGGCACACGTTTGCGCGCACCTGTCGTGCATTTTTAACGATTCGCGCGCCTTTTTATGCAACCGCGAGGTCATTTCTCACGATCGGCCGACGCAGCACTTACAGACGCTGCGTGCGGCCGATATGGACCCTAAAAACGCGTGCGAGAAAAAGCCGCGCCGTCGACACGAGCGTTTCAGCGCCAGGCGTCGACGATGATGCGCTTGAGAATGTGCAGCTTGCGATGCAGGAAGTGTTCCGCCCCCGGAATCACCACGACGGGCAGTTCCTGCGGCCGCGCCCATTCGTACACCGAGAGAATCGGCACGGTATCGTCGAGTTCGCCGTGAATCACGAGCGTGTCCTCGCGCACCGGCGCGACTTCCCAGCGGCTCGCCGCCGTGCCGACGAACACCATGCGCTCGATTTCGCCGCCCGCTTCCAGATAGCGCTTCGCGACGTGCGAGAGCACGAAGGTGCCGAACGAGAAGCCCGCGAGCACGAGCGGCACGTCGGCCTGACCCGGCTGCGCGCGCATGTAGCGGATCAGTTCGAGCAGATCGTCCTGTTCGCCGATGCCGTTGTCGTGCGTGCCCGCCGTGCCGCCGACGCCGCGAAAGTTCGAGCGGTACGTCGTGTAGCCGAGCTGCACGAGCGTGCGCGCGAGCGTCTGCGCGACCTTGTTGTCCATCGTGCCGCCAAAGAGCGGATGCGGATGCGCGACGAGCGCGATGCCGCGCACGGGCGTGCCGGCGTCGGGCGTGTCGAGCGCGCATTCGATCTGGCCGATCGGGCCGTCGATATGGAATTTTTGCGTCTGGGCGTTCATCGGGCTGCGGTCCTTGCTGTCTTTCGTGCTGTCGTTTTCGTGTCGGCGCGCATCACGGACCGCATCAGGGACGATCGATCAGCAGACGCTCGACCACCTGGCCGTTCTGCAGATGCGACACGACGATTTCCTCGATGTCGGTTTCGTCGACATAGGTGTACCAGGTGCCTTCCGGATACACGACGACGACCGGACCTTCCTCGCAGCGGTCGAGGCAGCCTGCCTTGTTGACGCGCACCTGACCCGGACCCGCGAGGCCCAGTTGCTTCACGCGCTTCTTGGCGTATTCCTGCATCGCCTGCGCGTTGCAGCTCGCGCAGCTCGGACGCTCGGCGCCGGGATCGCGCTGATTCAGGCAGAAGAACACATGGTGTTTGTAGAAGGAATCGGTCATGGCGTGAGTACCGGGATAGGCAGTAAAAGTGGGGGTGCGGCGCGCTCGCCGGATTATCGGAACAACGGTGACGATGCGCGTGTGGCGTGCCTGCTGGGGTCGCTAGATGCGGTCACTCATCGCGGCCGCCGAATGCGGTCGATTATAGCGAGCGACGCGCGAGCCACGCGCGCTCCAGCGAGAACGCGCTCCAGCCCAGCGCGGCCCACGGCCAGATCCACGCGAGCCAGTGCGCAAGCCCGTTGAAATGCAGATAGCGGCCCTGGCGCCAGTCGGCGAGCACCACGTCGAAATACGGATTCACGGGCAGCACGTTGACCAGCACGAGCGCCACCGCCAGCGCCACGCTCGCCGCCGCGGCGCGCGCCGCGCGCGGCAGGCGCAGCGCGAGAAAGGCCGCGAGCGTGCCCCAGACGAGGCCGCCGAGCGCGCCCGGCGTCGCCCAGTTGAAGATCAGTCCGCTTTGCGATTGCAGGAAGGTCGCGCCCGCCTTCACCACGAGCGTGGCCGCCAGCAGCACGACGATGAGCCGCGCGCGCGGGGCGCGCTGGCGCATCGGCAGCGAGGCGAAGGCCGCCGCGCCGAACAGGTTGAGCGTCGTGACGAGCGCTTCCCAGCCGCTCTCGGGCAGACGCGCGGCGAACGCGTCGGGCAGCGCGCGCAGATGCCACGCGGCGGGCGTCCAGGCGAGCACGGCGTCCTGCATCGAGGCGTCGAAGCGCTGCCAGATCGCGCGCGGCCAGTCGCCCATGCCGAACAGGCGCGGCGCGGGAAACATCGTCGCGAACGGCCAGAGCGCCGCGAGCACCATCAGCGCGCCCGCGTCGCGTTCGAACCAGCGAAACCGCAGCCGCCGCAGAAACCCGCGTTCGAGCAGCGCGCCCGTGAGCGGCGCCGCGAGGGCCGCGCCCAGCAGCGCACCGAGCGCGTTGGTGGCGAGATCGAGATTGGACGCGACGCGCGTGGGCAAATAGGTCTGCACCGCTTCCATGCCGCTTGAGAGCAGCGTGCCGCCCAGCGTGGCGAGCGCGACGGCGGCCAGTCCGCGGCAGCGCGGCCAGATCGCCAGCACCGCGAGCGCGCCGAACGGCATGTAGCCGAGCACGTTGGTGACGACGTCGAAGACGGTCCAGTAACGCGGGAAGGGGTCGTTGAGATAGTCGAACGGACCGAGGCCGAGCGAGCGCCAACCCGAGAACGGATACCACGAGCCGTAGACGATCAGCGCCGTGTAGAGCGCCAGCGCCTGGCGCGAGAGCGTGGAGGCCTGGCGCGGCGGGATGTCGGGGACGGCGGACGCTTTTTCCGCGCGCACAACGGCGGCCTCGCTGCGCGCGCGCGCAGCGTCGCCGGATTCACCGTTGCGGCTGTCGTAGCCGTTGCCGCCCTTACCCGCTTTGCCGCTCATCCAACCGGTCCCACTGGTGCCGCGAGCAGCACGCCGCGCGCGCCGCCCGCCGCGTTCCTCAAGGCGTGCCGGCGAATGCCTGCACGCTCAGCCATGCGCCAATCTGACTCGCGAAATCGTCGCTCGCCGTCCGCAGCGCCGCCGCGCCGCCCGCCGCGTCGGGCGTGCTGGCCGGCGCGCGCGCGAGGAACGAACGCTGCGCGATCACCTTGCCGCCCTGCATCAGCGTCGCGCGCGCGGCCAGCACGCCCGAGCTTTCGGAGGCGGTGTCGAACACCTGTTCGAACTCGGTGAGTTCGACCTTGAGCATCGGCGCCTGCACGGCGTCCGCGCCCGAAAGCACCGTGACGCGCGTGGCGAGCGAGGTGCGCAGACGCTGCGTGAGCAGGCGCGCGGGCGACATCGTCCAGTGGCTGCTCGCGTAGCGCGCCGAGCGCTGCGAGTCGCCGCCGATGCGATAGACGATGCCGTCGTGATCGAGCGTCGCCGGCGCGCTCACTTCGAGCACCTTGAGCGGCGGCAGCGTGGGCGGCGCGGGCGGCGCTTCCTGCGGCCCGAGGTCGTAGCGGATATCCGAGAGCGCGGCCGGATTGCCGGCGCACGCCGCCAGCGTACCGATGGCGAGCGCCGCGAGCGCGGCGCAGCAGAGCCTCAGAAGCGAGCGTGACGGGGTGGCTTGGCGTGACATTGCGGTTCCTTCCGGTTCTTGCGGGTTCTTGCGGATCATGCGGTCAGGCGGCGCCGTTCTGGCGGCCGCCGCCGACGTCGAATGCACTCCGACACCATTGCGGCGCAGCAGTTCGCGGCGCGCGCAGCAGCATAGCGATTTTTGCGAAGGGCCAGAACGCGGCGGCCACTTCGCAGCGTTTCGCGGCGCGCTTACTTCGCGCCCGTGCCCGGCCACGCGAAGCCCGGCTCGCCGGGGCCGGGCGCGGGTTGCGGCGCGCCGCCGAACAGCACGCTGCGCGGGCTCGAACTGAACGTCCCCGCCGCGCGGTCCACCGAGCGCATCGCCGAGCGCACGTCGTCGGTCAGCGAATCGACGCGCGGCAGCGTGTCGTAGCCCACGCGCGCCGAGAGTTCCTGAATCGACATGTCGATCGACGAAAGCGCCTGCCCGGCCTGCGCCGCCGCCGTGCCGGCCTTGTTCAGATTGGTCTGGAACGGGCCATCCGGACGGTTCACGCTGGTGATGAGCTGATTGGTCGACTGCAAGGTTTTCTGCAGATCGGCGACCGCGCCCGGCAGTTGCTTCGTCGCGGGCTGCAATTGCAGCGCGAGCGTATTCACGCTGTCGGCGGCCTGTTGCAGCGAGGTCACCGTGGCCATCACCTGCTTGCGGTTTTCCTCGTTGAGCATCTGGTCGACGTCGGTGGCGATGCTGTCGAGCTTGCGCAGCAGCACGTCGCCGCGCCGCTGGAGCTGGTCGAGCAGGCCGGGGCGCAGCGGAATCTCCGCCACGCTCTTGTCCGAGGACGCGAGCGGCGACTGATCGAGCCCGTTGTCGTCGAGCTGCACGAAGGCGATGCCGGTCACGCCCTGGAGCGCGAGCGTGCCGAAGGTCGAGCGCGTCATCGGCGCCTTCTGGTCCACCAGCACGCGAATGCGGATCTGGCCCGGATGATTCGCGTCGAAATGGATCGACTGCACCTTGCCCACGTCGAGGCCGCGATAGCGCACGGCCGCGTCCGGATACAGCCCGGTGACGCTGCTGCGCGAGATCAGGTCGTACGGCACGCGCACCGCGCGATCGGCGCTGAAGAAGAGGACCGCCAGCGCGATTGTCGCCAGCAGGCCGATCGTGAAGACGCCGGCCCAGAACGCATGCGGTTTGTTTTCCATCGTCAGATTCCCTTGTTGGCGACCTTGCGCCTCGTGACACGCCCGCGCTTCAGCACGGTTTCACGCCCACGGATGCGGGCAGCAGCGCCGCCGGCGGCAGCTTCGCGCGGCGCTCGGGCGGGAGCGCCTGCAACGCGCGCCGCCCGCGCATGCCCAGAAAATATTCGCGGATGAACGGATCGTCCACGCCGGCCGCCTCCTCCACGGGCGCGGCCACCAGCACCTTGCGCTCCGCGATCACGGCCACGCGCGTGGAAAGCGCGACCATCGCGTCCAGATCGTGCGTGATCAGCACGACGGTCAGGCCCAGCGCGCGATGCAGCGTGCTGATCAGTTCCACCACTTCGTCCGACGAGCGCGGATCGAGCCCCGCCGTCGGTTCGTCGAGAATCAGCAGCTCGGGCTCCAGCACGATCGCGCGCGCGAGCCCGACGCGCTTGACCATGCCGCCCGACAGCGCGGCCGGCATTTTCGACGCGTGCTTGCACGGCAGCCCGACCATCTCCAGCTTCAGCATGACGATGTCGCGCAGCAGGTCGGCCGGCACCTCGCCCAGCTCGCGCACCGGCTGCGCGATGTTGTCGTAGACCGACAGCGACGAGAACAGCGCGCCGTGCTGAAACAGCATGCCGGTGCGCGTGCGCATCAGGCGGGCGCGTTCGGGATCGATCGTCGAGATGTCTTCGCCGAACATCTTGATGGTGCCGGACGTGGGCCGCTCGAGCCCGAGAACCTGTCGCACCAGCGTGGTCTTGCCCGAGCCCGAGCCGCCCACGATGGTGACGATCTCGCCGCGGCGAATATCCAGATTCAGATGCTGATGGACGATGTTGCGCCCGTAGCGCTTGGTGAGGTTGCGCACCTCGATGATCGGCTCGCCGATCGCCGGCAGCGGCAGATCCTCGACGGCTTCCCTGAGCGGCGTGGCCAGCGTGCCGGTCGTGGTCAGCGCGCCGGGCGACGGCGTGGACGCCGTGGCCCGGGTTCCGGTCGTGCTCAACGTGTTCATGACAGCCCCACGTTCTGGAAGAGAATGGCGAACACGGCGTCGGCGAGGATCACGATGGTGATCGAGGTCACGACCGAAGTGGTCGTGCCTTCGCCGAGACTCTGCGAATTCGCCTTGATGCGAAAGCCGAAGTGGCAGCCGACGATGCCCACCAGCATGCCGAACGCCACGCCCTTGCCGAGCCCGATCCAGAGATTTGCGATCGGCACCACGCCCGGCAGCGAACGCACGAAATACGATACGTCGATGCCCAGCACCGCCTTGGCCGCGAGCGCGCCGCCGAGCAGCGCGATGATGTCGGTCCACATGACGAGCAGCGGCATCGCCACGCCCAGCGCGACCACGCGCGGCAGGATCAGCCGCAGGCCGTGCGAGATGCCCATCACGCGCATGGCGTCGAGCTCCTCGGTCACGCGCATCACGCCGATCTGCGCGGTGATGGCCGACCCGGAGCGCCCAGCCACCAGTATGGCCGCAAGCACGGGACCAAGCTCGCGAATCACCGCGAGCCCGAGAATATTGACGATGAACTGGTTCGCGCCGAACAGCCGCAACTGCTGCGCGGACAGGTACGACAGCACGATGCCGATCAGGAACGCCACCAGCGCCGTGATCGGCAGCGCGCGGGCGCCTGCGTTGTAGACGTTCGCGGAAATCTCGATCCAGGGCGTGGCCTTCGGCTTGCGCAGGATGAAGAGCAAATCGAGGATCACGCGGCCGAGCATCGAAATGCCGCCGTAGAGGTGGTCCCAGAACGAGAAGATCGCGAGACCGAGCTTCGTGACCGGATCGATCTTGACGATGCGCTCGGGCGCCTCGCGCACCGAATCGAGCAGCGCGATGCGCTCGAAGATGTCGCGCTGGGTCTGCGTGAGCGCGACCAGATCGGCGGGCAGCTTGTGGCCCCAGACGCGCCAGAGCGCCTGGCCGCCCACGTGGTCCATGCGTTCGACGCGCGACAGATCCCACTGGCCGACGCGCTCGCCCACCAGCGCGCGCAGCCGGCGCGCCACGCCGCCCTGATCGCGGTCGCGTGCGAGCGCGAGCGCGGTCCACTGGCCGGACAGGCGCACGATCTTTCCCTGGTTGCCGGCCGCGATTTCGAGGCCAGGCGGCGTCTCTTGAGTCAAGGCGGGGCGCTCGGACGGAAGAAATGATTAAACATTGTATCGAACGCGCCCCGTTTCGGCGGTGCGAGCGCGCACCGATTCTGCATCGATCCCGCGCCGGTTCCGCCCGAACTCCGCCGCGAGCCAAACGGCGGCGGCGCGGGCTGTGGACAAATCTGTGGATGACCTGTTGGTACGCTGTGGGCGCGCTGTGGAATACGCGGCGCGCCGACGCGAAAAGCCGCACGCGCCTGTGGATGAATCCGTGGATAAGCTGTTGGCAGCCTGTGGGCCGCCTGTGAATTTGCCTAAAAATCAGGCAAATCGCCGGTAAATCGCGCCAGACCGGCTTCGATACCCACGCGCTCGCGGCGGCCTGTCCCGCACCGCCCACACGCCGTGCAGCCACTACAATACGCACCATGAATGCGACGCCCCCCACCCCCGCTCCGCGCGCCGACGACTGGCGCATCGACCGCGACCGCGCGGTGACGCTGTTCGGCCCGGCCGCCAACGACTGGCCGATCGAAATCGTCGAGGAAACCGGCTCCACCAATGCCGACCTGATGGCGCGCCTGAAAGCGCTGCCCCATCGCACCAACGCGCTCGCGCGTCCGCTCGTGCGCGTGGCGTATCTGCAGACCGCGGGCCGCGGCCGGCGCGGCCGCAGCTGGGTCGCCCAGCCCGGCGACGCGCTGCTGTTCTCGCTCGCCTGCGTGATCCCGCGCCCGATCGAAGGACTCGCGGGATTGAGTCTCGCGGTCGGCTCGGCGCTCGTCGACGGCCTGCGCACGCTGCCCGTGAGCGCGCCCGGCCAGATCGCGCTGAAATGGCCGAACGACGTCCTGCTCGAAGGCGACAAGCTGGTGGGGATTCTGGTGGAAACGGCGTGGAGCACGCCCGACGCGACGGCGGTGGTGATCGGCATCGGCACCAATGTGCGCGGCGCGGACGCACTGGCCGCGAAGGTCGAAGCGCTGAACGCCGACCCCGCCGCGCAGCAAGCCGCGCCCGTGCCCGGCGCCGCGCCCACGGCGCTCTCGCGCGTGTGGCCCGGCGCGAATCTCACCGATGTGCTGGCCGCCGAACTCAATGCGCTCGAAGACGCGCTCGCGCGCTTCGGCGCAAACGGCTTCGCCTCGTTCCAGGCGCGCTGGAACGCGTGCCACGCCTACGCGGGCCGCGAAATCGCGCTCTACGAACAGGGCGCCGAACTGATGCGCGGCATTGCCGTCGGCGTGGACGAGAACGGCCAGTTGCTCGTCGACACCCCGAACGGCCGCGAATCGGTCACGACCGGCGACGTCTCGCTGCGTCTCGCGGGCGGCGGCGCATGAGCCGCGCAGCCGCGCCTTGTCTGCTGATCGACGCCGGAAACAGCCGCATCAAATGGGCCTTCGTGGCCGCCGACGGCACGCGTCTGCACGCGGGCGCGGCGGATCACGCGAATCGGGAAGCGCAGGACACAGCACCCAACGCCCGGCTCGATTTCGCGGATTGGGCGACGCTGCCCGCACCCGGCGGCGCATGGATCTCGAACGTCGCCGGTGAAGCCGTCGCGCGCCGCCTCGACGCCGCGCTCGACGCGCGCTGGCCCGGCCTCGCGCGCACGGTGATCCGCGCGTGCGAGCAGCAAGGCGGCGTGACCAACGGCTACAGCACGCCCGACGCGCTCGGCAGCGACCGCTGGGCCGGCATGATCGGCGCGCACGCGGCCTTTCCCGGCGAACCGCTGCTGATCGCCACCTTCGGCACCGCGACCACGCTCGAAGCGCTGCGCGCCGACGGCACCTTCGTCGGCGGCCTGATCGCGCCCGGCTGGACGCTGATGATGCGCGCGCTCGGCGAGCACACCGCGCAATTGCCGGTGCTCGACGCGCAGCACGCGCGCGGCCTGATCGACGCGCCGGAGCGCGGCCCGCTTTTCGCCACCGACACGAAACGCTCGATCTCGGCGGGCTGCGCGCTGGCGCAGGCGGGCCTGATCGAGCGCGCGTGGGCCGATTTGCAAGATGCGTGGAAAATGCCGGTCCGGCTGGTGGTGAGCGGCGGCGCGGCGGCCGAAGTGACAGCGGCGCTCAAGGTGCCGCATACTCGCCACGACGCGCTGGTGCTTGCCGGTCTCGCGCTGATCGCGCGGTCGGGCTAAATCCGGGCTAAATCCAAGCCAATCCAGGCTAAACACGGCTCAAGCCCGAGCCCAATCGAGGCGCTGCATTGCACGGCGCCCACCTATTCGAACCACGATTTCGACGGAGTTTCACACGATGCTGCGCTGGCTGATCGCCATCCTGATTCTCGCCAACCTGCTCGCCTTCGCGGCGATTCGCGGTCTGTTCGGCCCCACGCCCGCTTCGGGCTCGCTCGAACGTCAGCATCTGAACCGGCAGATCCATCCGGAGGGACTCACGGTGCGGCCGATCAAGCCGTCCGAGTCCGTGGACGTGCCCGTGGTGGGCGGCCCGGTGGCCGATCCGGCCATCCAGGCGTCGACGCTCGCGCAATAAGTCTGGCGCGCGGCGCCGGTCCGCACGCGTTACCGCATCGCGCAATCGCTCAGGATTGCGCGCGCACCTTCTGCAACAGCTTGGTGGTCGAGCGATCGTGCTCGAACGCAATCGCCAGCGCCTTGCCGCCCCAGCCACGCACGAGCGCCGACTCGGGCAGCGCGTCCATATCGTAGTCGCCGCCCTTCACGAGAATGTCGGGACGCACGGCTTCGATCAGCTCGATCGGCGTCTGCTCGCCGAACTGCACCACCCAATCCACGCTTTCGAGCGCCGCCAGCAGCGCCATGCGGTCGTTTTCGTTGTTGATCGGACGATCGTCGCCCTTGCCGAGCCGCTTCACCGAAGCGTCGCTGTTCACGCCGACGATCAGCGTCGCGCCGAGCGCCCTGGCATCGGCGAGATAGGTGACGTGGCCGCGATGGAGAATGTCGAAGACGCCGTTGGTGAAGACCACCGGACCGGGCAACGAGGCGCGCATCTGCGCGAGCGCTTCGCGCGTCGTGATCTTGCGTTCGAAGGAAGCGGGCATCGGATGTGACTCGAAAAAAGTGAACGGATCAGGGAAATGAACAACGTGAAACGGCCCGGACGCGCGAGCGTACCGGGCCGTTTTCTTGATGCGTGGGCGCTTCGGGGCGCGCCGCGAGGCACGCCTGAAAGCGCGCCGGCGTCAGGCCGGCTGCTGCGTGCCCTGCTCGGCCTGCAGGCGCTGCACCACTTCCTTGCGGTAGCGGTTCAGTTCCTGCGCCGTGCTGAACGTGCGTTCGAACAGGATCGACAGGTTGTGCAGAATGCGTTCGATGACCTTCTTTTCCCAGCCGTCGTCGAAGCGGATCTGGTCGTCGAGCCAGCGTTCGAGCCATTCCGGATCGGGCAGGCGCGATTGCACCGTGTCGCGCGGGAACAGCGCCTGGTTCACGTGCAGGTTCGTGGGGTGCAGCGGCTTTTCGGTGCGACGCGCCGACGCCATCAGCACGCCGATCTTCGCGAAGGCCGCGCGCGCGACGTCGCCGCAGTTCACGAGCGCCTTCTTCATGTAGCGCAGGTACGCGCCGCCATGACGCGCTTCGTCGCGCGAAATGGTTTCGTAGATGGCCTTGATGACCGGCTCCGTGTGCCATTCGGCAGCGCGGCGATACCAGTGGTTCAGGCGGATTTCGCCGCAGAAGTGCAGCATGAGCGTTTCGAGCGGCGGCGCCGGATCGAATTCGAAGCGCACGGCGTGCAGTTCTTCTTCGGTCGGCACCATTTCCGGCTTGAAGCGGCGCAGGTATTCCATCAGCACGAGCGAGTGCTTCTGTTCTTCGAAGAACCACACGCTCATGAACGCGGAAAAGTCGCTGTCGTGATGGTTGTCACGCAGGAACATTTCCGTGGCCGGCAGCGCCGACCATTCGGTGATCGCGTTCATCTTGATGGTCGCGGCCTGCTCGTCGGTCAGGAGCGACGCGTCGAATTGGTCCCACGGAATGTCCTTCTCCATGTCCCATCGGACCGATTCGAGCGACTTGTAAAGTTCCGGATAAAGCATCGTGTTCATAGTCCCGCCCCTGTTCTGCGCATGACGACTTGTAGCGTGCCGCCTGCGGCGCGTGCCCTCACGCGGCGTACAGGCGAAAAGCGTTTAATTTTACGCGGTAACCGGCCGTCTGGACGCAATCTCACCGCGGCTAAACAGATTGTTTCCTGTCGAGCGGCAATCCGCGCTGCCGGAGTGAAAGGCGCCGTCGTGGGTTCTGGGTAGTTGCACCGTGCCTCGAACCCGGCTGCCGAAATGTCCGCGGGGCCGCCGGTTCGCGTTGCCCACGCCGCCTGGCCGCCTCGCCCGCGTGTTACGCGGCGGCCCCCCGGCGGACCGTCCCAGCGCTGCGACAGAATGACGCAGCGCCGTCTCCCGATGATCGCATCGAAAATCGCGTGGAGGCGCATGCCACAAGGCTCGAAGCCGGCTCAAGGCGGGCTCGCGGCGCTCCGTCGCTCTGACTGGACGGCCAGAAAAACCTTACACCATGATAGCACGCCGATCTTTCAGTTCCGGGACGCCTCCGGGTGCGGCTCGGACGGCGTCGACGCGACACCGGACGGCCGTCCGGACGGCGCGCTCAGCCAGCTCAGAATCGTGTCGCGCCGGGCGAGCGTGTCGCGGTAGCCGAGATCGATCAGCGCCTGCGTGAACTCGCGCTCGAACAGCAGATAGCTGGCGAACGCCGCACCCGACGCGCGATTGCCGCCCACCGCGCCGAGCAGCATCCGCACGGACAGCGGCAGCCGCTGCAAATGGCGCGCCGCGATCAGCTCGATGCGCTCGCTCGGCCCGATCGCGAGCACCTCGATATGCCGCCAGCCGCTTTCCGGCTCGACCGTGTGCGGCAGTTGCAGGACCATGCGGTTGACGTGCTCGATGCGCTCGATGTCGGCGCCCAGCGCATCGAGAAACACGCTCGCGAGCACCTGCTGGCCGATTTGCGCGAGCGTCGGGTAGACGTCGCTGTCGGCGCGCGCCATCAGCACTTCGGGCGCTTCGGCCACTTCGGGCGCTTCGGGCATGGCTGCGCCGGGCGACGGCGCGCTCGCGCCGATCACGACGATGCGCTCGGCGCCAAAGTGAATCGCGGGCGAGAGCGGCGCGATCTGGCGGATCGAACCGTCGCCGAAATATTCGTGATGACCGTCGAGTTCGAGGCGCACGGCAGGAAACACATACGGAATCGCCGCCGACGCCAGCAGATGCTCGGGCGTGAGCGCCACCATGCGCGCCGTGCGCTGGGCGCGCCGCCAGGCCTGAATCGGCTCGCTCGCCTGATAGAAGGTCAGGTGCCGCCCGGACGAATAGCTGAGCGCCGTCACCGCGAGCGCGTGCAGCAGGCGCTGATCGAGCATCTGTTCGATGCGGTGGAAGTCGAGCGTGGCGGCGAGGAAGTGCGCGAGCGGCGCGTTGTCGAACAGCGTGCGCGGCGTGCGTCGCGCGCCGAGTCCGAAGGTCGCCCAGCCGAACGCGAGCGCCGCGAGCCAGCGGCCGCCCGCCGCCGCGATGCCGGGCCAGTCGGTGCGATAGACCTTGTCGGCGCGCAGATCCGCCCAGAAATCGGCGAGACGGGCGGCACCGAGCGCGAAGTTATCGGCGTGACTCGCGATGGAGGTGGCGTTGATCGCGCCCGCCGAGGTGCCGCAGATCACCGTGAACGGCATCGCGCGGCGCAGCGGATCGGCCTGCGCGGCGAGTTCCGCGAGCGCACGCAGCGCGCCGGCCTGGTAAGCCGCGCGTGCTCCGCCGCCCATCATCACGAGCGCTAGCCGCATGATGCCGACGCTCCCCGTTCCTCATGTTCCGCGCGCACCGCCAGCGCGGCGCGCCGCGCGCCCTCAGCCCTGGTCGGGCTGCGCGGGCGCCTTCTTCGTGCCGCGCGCCGTCGTGCGGCTCGCGCCACCCGTGCTGCCGCTGCTGCCGCTACTGCCGCTGCTGCGCTTGGCCGACGGCTTCGCGCGCGGCGCGGCCCGCGCGCCGCTTGCGTGCGCATCCGCCGACGATCCCGCGCCGCCCGCGCTTCCCGCAGCTCCCGCCGACGCCGCCGCTTCGGCCGCCGCCTGCGCGGCCTGCGCCGCCGCGGCCGGCTGCGCCATCGCGAACTGCGCAAGCTGGTTGAACTGCGATTGCAGCAGGTTCCACCACGCCGAGGCATCGAAACCCGGCGGCGGCTCGGCGTCGTCCGCGGCATCGGCATCGGATTCGGCGCGCGCGCCCGGCTTCGCTTCAGCCTGACGCGGCGCGGCGTGCTCGGGCTCGGGCGGCGGGCTCATCTGCGCTTGCGCGAACGCGCCGAACGCGCGCAGCGTGGAGAGCGTCGCGCGCTGCACTTCGAGCGCCTGGATCGCCGACTGGAGCATGCTCAGATTGAGCTTGAGCCACTGCTCGACGGCGCGCAGATCGGTGATGCGCTTGTCGAGTTCCTCGATGTTGGTCAGCGGCGTCATCATGTCGGACATCATCGAAAGCGACGGCCCGAGTCCCTGCCCCGCACCCGGCTCGCTGCCGGGAAACGCGCTGCCGAACGGCGTGAGGCGCATCATCCCCCACATGCGGTCGAGCATTTCGGCGGGCGGAAAACCGGGAAAGCCCGGGAACGGCGGAACGGCGCCTGCGGAATCGGTCATGCGGATCTCCCTCGCTTGGATGAATGGACGCGCGCGCGGCGCACGCCCATCGCTACTGTTACGTGCGGCGTGGACAGCAGGTACAACACCTGTCGATCATACCGCGCACGTGAACATCGGTAATGCGCGGACAACACGCCGACACCTTATACGCCGCGCCGCTCGAATGACTCATCAGAACGGATCGCCGCCCGGAAAGTCCGGCGCGCGACGCTCGCGCAGCGACTGCACGCCTTCGCGCACGTCCGGCCCCGAGAAGCCCATGAATTCGAGCGCGAGCGAGGTATCGAAGTTCGGTCCCGCCTGCCGCAGCCAGTTGTTGAGCGCGTACTTGGTCCAGCGCAGCGCGGTCTGCGAGCCATTGGCCAGCCGCTTCGCCACCTCGAACGCTTTCGGCAGCAAGTCGTTTTCGTCGACGGCCAGCGACACGAGCCCGATGCGCTCCGCCTCCTCGCCGCTCACCGGCTCGCAGAGCAGCAGGTAATACTTCGCCTTCGCCATGCCACACAGCAGCGGCCAGACGATCGCCGCGTGGTCGCCCGCGGCCACGCCCAGCCGCGTATGCCCGTCGATGATGCGCGCGCTTTTCGTGGCGATCGAAATATCGGCGAGCAGCCCCGCGACGAGACCCGCGCCCACGGCCGGCCCGTGCATCGCCGAGACGATCGGCTTGCTGCAGTTGATGACGTTGTAGACGAGATCGCGCGCCTCGCGCCAGACACGCGCGCGCACGTCGAAATGCAGCGCCATGTCTTCGACGAGCGCGAGATCGCCGCCTGCCGAAAAGCCCTTGCCCTCGCCGCGAATCACGGCCACGCGCGCGTCCGGATCGCGGTCGACGTCGCGCCAGATTTCGGCGAGTTCGCGATGCATGTTCGCGTCGGCGGTGGCAAGGCCGCTCTTGTTCGTGCCTTCGCCGCTCATCACGATCTCGACGATGCCGTGCGGATGCCGACGCACCTGCAGGGCGTGATAGCGGGCGTAAAAGGTGTCGTTCATGAGGCGCTCCTTGCTGATCCTGCTGATTTATTTCGGATGACCAATTTATTGGACAGCCGCTGCGTACACGCCTCAATGCGGCTGCCAGACCCATTTTCCGTTTTCGATTTCGACCATCACGCGCGCGCGGGCGTCGAGGCCGAGGTGATCGGTCGTGCTCATGTTGACGACGCCGTTGGTCGTCTGCAGACCGCGCGTGGCTTCGATGGCATCGCGCAACGCATGACGGAACGCGCTCGTGCCGGGCGCCGCCGACTTCAGCGCGACGGGAATCGCGCTGTCGAGCAGCAGTCCCGCGTCCCACGCATAGGCCCCGAACGCCGACACCGATCCCGCGCCGTATCGCGCTTCGTAACGCGCAATGTAGTCGAGCGCGAGACGCCGCTCGGGCCGGTTGTCGGGCAGTTGCGCGGCCACCAGCACCGGACTCGCGGGCAGGAACGTGCCGTTGCAGTCGGCGCCGCACACGCGCAGGAAATCGCGATTGCCGACACCGTGATTGTGATAGACGAGGCCCGTGTAGCCGCGCTCCTTGAGCGCCTTCGGCGGCAGCGCGGCGGGCGTGCCGGCCGCGCCCACCACCACGGCGTCGGGCTTCGCGGCGACGATGCGCAGCGCCTGTCCCGTCACGCTCGCATCGGTGCGATTGAAGCGCTCGTTCGCGACGACGCGAATTCCGTGCGCCTGCGCCGCCTTCGCGACTTCGGCGTAGAACGCGTCGCCGAGTGCGTCGGCCTGCCCGATGTACGCGAGCGTCTTGACGTTGTGTGCGGCGGCGTGTTCGGCGATCGCGCCCGCCATCATCGCGTCGGTCTGCGGCGTCTTGAACATCCAGTGACGCTTGTCGTCGACGGGCTCGATGATCTTCGCCGACGAGGCCAGCGAGATCGTCGGCGTTTCGCCTTGCGCGATCACGTCGAGCATCGCCAGCGTGTTGGGCGTGATCGACGAACCGATGATCGCGTCCACGTGTTGCTCGTCGATGAGCTTCTTCGTGTCCTGCACGGCTTGCGTGGTGTCGGACGCGTCGTCGAGCACGATGTACTGCACCTGCTGGCCCGCGATCTGCGTGGGCAGCATCGCGGCGGTATCGCGCGCCGGAATGCCGAGCGACGCGGCCGGCCCCGTCAGCGAAAGCACGAGACCGATCTTGATCTGCGCGAACGCGAGCGAAGGCAACGCGAACAGCGCGAGCAACGAGAGCGGCGGGATAAAAAACGACAGAGGCGAAACGGCGGACGCCCAGGAAAAGCGGCGGGTGCGAAAGCGCGGCATGGTGTCTCCGGTCGATCGCGCGGCAGCCACGCGGCGGCGCGGATCGCGTGATGTTGGACGAGCGTATTCTGCGTACGGCTTCGATGCGGCTACAGCTTTTCCTGCGTGCTCTACGGATTTGTTCTACGGCGATGTCGCGCTCACCGCGACAGGTGGTGCGCCGTCGTCAGCGCCGTCGTTAGCGCGTGTGCCAGTGTAGCCGCACGCGGCGCGCGCGGCATCCGGCGAAACCCTTTCAGGCGCCCTGCATGCGCCGACGCGCGCTCACTCGCCGCCGAGCGGCGCGACGGCCTGATCGATCGCGCCGAAGATCGACTTGCCCGCGTCGTCGAACATCTCGATCTTCACGGAATCGCCGAACTTCATGAAGCCCGTGCTCGCCTCGCCGTGCTCGATGGTTTCGAGGCAGCGCTTCTCGGCGATGCAGCAGTAGCCGCGCTTCGCGTCCTTGTTCGAGACCGTGCCCGAACCGACGATCGCGCCGGCGCGCAGATTGCGCGTCTTCGCCGCGTGCGCGATCAGCTGGCCGAAGTGGAACACCATGTCGGTGCCCGCGTCGGGCTGACCGACCTTCTTGTTGTTCCACCAGACCAGCATCGGTAGATGCACGCGGCCTTCGCGCCAGTGCTCGCCGAGTTCGTCGGGCGTGACGAAGACCGGCGAAAACGACGTGGCCGGCTTGCTCTGGAAAAAGCCGAAACCCTTCGCGAGTTCGGCGGGAATCAGGTTGCGCAGCGACACGTCGTTGACCAGCCCGATGAGGCGCACGGCCTTGAGCGCTTCGTCGGCGCCCGCGCCCATCGGCACGTCGCCGGTGATCACCGCCACTTCTGCTTCGAAGTCGATACCGAAGGCTTCCGAGGCGCACACGATGTCGTCGGTCGGACCGATGAAGTCGTCGCTGCCGCCCTGGTACATGAGCGGATCGGTCCAGAACTCGGGCGGCATCTCCGCGCCGCGCGCGCGCCGCACCAGCTCGACGTGGTTCACGTAAGCCGAGCCGTCGGCCCACTGATAGGCGCGCGGCAGCGGCGCCATGCAGTCGCGGGCGTCGAAGCTGAAGGTGTTGCGGGCGCGGCCCTGGTTGAGCGCTTCGTAGAGGTCGAGCAGTTGCGGCGCGTAGAAGCGCCAGTCGTCGAGCACGCGCTGCAACGTGGGCGCGATCGCATCGGCGATGGCGGCGCTGCGCAGGTCGCGGGAAACGACGATCAGCTGGCCGTCGCGGGTGCCGTCCTTCAGCGTGGCAAGTTTCATGTGGTGAGGCGTGGATGACGATAGAGGAAATGTATTCTACGATGGTGAATCGGCGCGACCCAAGCAGCGCGCAGGTTTGCCTGCCACGTCGCTGGCCCGTTGCCTGAATCCGCCGCGCCCCGATCCGCCCCGACGACCGCCTCAAAAACATCGACGCCTTCATGCCGAAGTCCCCCCGCTCCGCGCCCAGCGCCCGCACTCTCGCCGCGTCCACGGCCCTCGCCGACACCGATGCCGATCTCGACGACGTCAACGAAAGCGCGGAACACGGCGAAGGCGGCGAGGAAAAACTGCGCTCGGGCATCCAGTCGATCGAAGTGGGTTTCCGCCTGCTCGAGGTGCTGACGAACGAGCCGCGCGCGATGATGCTGCGCGACCTCGCGCAACGCGCGGGCATGAGTCCGGCGAAGGCGCATCGCTATCTCGTGAGCTTTCTGCGCCTCGGCATGGTCGCGCAGGATCCGCTGTCCGGGCGCTACGAACTCGGCGGTTTCGCGCTGCAACTCGGTCTTGCGCGGCTCGCGCGCGTGGACGGCGTGAAGCTCGCGCGCCTCGCGCTGGCCGAACTGCGCGACGCGCTCGACATCACCGTGGGCATCGCCGTGTGGGGCAACCAGGGGCCGACCGTCGTGCACTGGCTGGAATCGACGCATCCGGCCAAGGCGTCGCTCAAGCTCGGCGACGTCATGCCGATGCTCAGCTCCGCGACCGGCCTGCTGTTCGCCGCCTACCTGCCGCGCAGCAAGACCGCGCCGATGATCGAGCGCGAACTGGGCAGCGCGCAGCACTTCTCGTACGGCTCCACGCCGCGCACGGCCGACGAACTCGAACGCGCGCTCGCCGACGTGCGCGAGCACGGCGCGGCGCGCGTGGAAGGCATGCTGCTGCCGACCATCCACGCGTTCTGCACGCCGGTGTTCGACGCGAGCGGCGAACTGGCGCTCGGGCTGATCGCGCTCGGCCACGAAGGGGCGTTCGATATCGGCTGGAACGGCGCGGTGGATACGGCGCTGCGCGCATGCGCCGATAAACTCTCGTATGAATTGGGGTACAGCCCCGTGGAACGCTGACGGAACGGCGGCACGCGGCGTGCGCCCGGGATGAGCCTCTGGGCGCGCTGGCGCGCCTTTTTGCAGCGCGTGGGTGCGACATGTCACAGTAACGCCTGCGACACACCCCATCCAACCCCAACGCTCCGATGTCCACCTCCGCCGCCGACAACCGCCGCAACCCCGCCCGAGCGCGCCCCTGGCGCTGGGTGGCCGTGTTCGTCGCGGTGACGGTGCTGCATTGGCTCGCCGCCGAGTGGTTCGAGCGGCATCACGGCGCGCCGCCCTCGGCCGCGAAGGTGCATGTGCCCGTGCAGGTGCGTCTGCTCAAGACCGAGCGCATCGAGCAGCAGGCGCGCCCCGCCGGCGCGGCGCAGACGCCCGCGCCGAAGCCCGCCAGACCGGCCCCGGTCAAGCGCGCGCCCGCGCCGCCGCACACGCTACAGGCCGTCGCGCCGCCGCAGCCTCATCCGCACCCCAACGTCGCCGCCGCGCCCGAGACGCCGGCATCGAGCGCGGATGCGGCATCGGACGCTTCGGCGGCATCGGACGCATCGGCCGCCAGCGCCGCGACCGGCGCGAGCGGCACCGCCGCGGCCAAGGGCGGCGGCAACGGCAACAACCCGTCTGCACAAGCCGCCCAGGCCTCGCACGGCCTCAAGTTTTCGGTGCCGCCGTCGGGCGAATTGCAGTACGACACGTTTTATAACGGCGTGCGCAATCAGCCCGGCACGATCCACTGGAAGAGCGACGGCCAGCACTACGAGATGGTCGTCGAAGTACCGCTGCCTTTCGTCGGCACCTTCAGCTGGACCAGCAAGGGTCACGTCGATCCGTTCGGCCTCGCGCCCGATCAGTACATCGAGAAACGCGGCCGCCGTCCCGCCGACGTCACCGTGTTCAATCGCGACCAGAAGCAGATCGTTTTTACGCGGACGCCGAATTCGCTCGCGCTGCCCGACGGCGCGCAGGACCGCTTCAGCATGGTCATGCAACTCGCGAGTTTGGTGCGCGGCGATCCGGAGACGTACAAGCCCGGCGTCACGCGCGAGTTCTATGTCGCCGACAACGACAGCGGCGAGAGCTGGCCCATCACCACCATCGGCGACGAAACGGTGAGCACCGATCACGGCTACGTGACCGCGCGTCATTTCATGCGCCTGCCGCGCCATGACGGCGACAAACGCCGCATCGACGTCTGGCTCGCGCCCGCGCTCGGCTGGCTGCCCGTGCGCATCATGCAGACGGAGCCGAACGGCAACGAATTCGAACTGGTCTGGCGCGGCGCGCTGGTGCCGCCTGGCGGCGGCAGCGCAAGCAACGCTGCGCCGGATGCCACGCAGAATGCAGCGCCGGACGCAGCGTCGAATGTTGCGCCGAATGCAGTGCCGACGAATGCCTCGCCGAATGCAGCGCCCTCCACGCCGTCGACCGATATGACGAATGCGCCGCCGGCCACGCCGGCCACGCCGGATGCCTCGTCCGCAGCCGCCCCCACGGCAGGCGGCAGCGAGAACAGCAACGCCGCGCCAACCGATGCGCCAGCGGTCGCGCAGCCCTCGGCGACGCCGGAATCTTCATCGCCTGCAACGCCCTCGCTGCCGCCCGCCGACGCTCCGCTTCATCCCTGAAACGCCATTGCGCGCGTCAGCGCACACTGGGTCGCAAAGAAGTCGCGCGCACGCCGCAAAAGCCGCCCATCTTTCCGCACGGTTTTGGGAAATAGCGCATACTGGAATCGACAAAGCGACCCGCTTTGGCCACGCGCGCAGACGGCTATGCACCGTCTGCCGCTTACGCGGCGCAGCGCCCGGCACCAGCCTTCGAGCGCCCCGCGAAGTCACGCAGAACGACTGCAAGGCGAGCAACAGAAAGGACTGAAGAAACGGCTCGAGGGAGGCCGTGTCGTACGCAACACGGAATACAGCGTCACGCACAACCGTTGCACATAACGGCAAGAGACTCACGAACGTCCGCGATGCATCACGGATAGCGCCATGAACGCCGGTCGGCATCATCGCGCGCCGCTTTCAGGCGCGCCGCTTGCGACAACCGTGCGTTCGGGCAGTACCGCGCAATCAGCCTGACTCCCAACCCACTACGGTGAAGGAGGAACGCATGCAAGCGACTGTCAACGGCATCGATACGCGCTACGTCTTCGAAGACCGCAGCGGGGGCCCGGCGCTGACGTTCATTCACCAGCTGGGTGGCGATCTCACGGTGTGGGATGCGCTTGCGGGACACTTCCGCCATCGTCATCGCGTGCTGCGCTACGACGTGCGCGGCCATGGCGGCAGCGCGGTCGCGCACGAGGCTTTCGGCATGCGCGAACTCGCCGCCGATCTCGCCGCGCTGCTCGACGACCGCGACATTCGCGCGACGCATCTCGTGGGCATGTCGATGGGCGGCATGATCGCGCAACAGTTCGCACTCGATTACGCGGAGCGCGTGCTCTCACTCACGCTTTGCGACACCGCGAGCCGCACCGCGCCCGAAGCGCGCGAGAGCTGGAACGAGCGCGCCGCGCTCGTACGACGCGAAGGTCTCGCCGCGCTCGCCGACGTGACGATGGCGCGCTGGTTCACGGCGGATTTCCGCCGGACGCATCGCGATACGGTCGCGCAAGTCTGCGACGTGTTGTTACGCACGCCTGCTGAAGGTTATGCACGCGCCTGCGAGGCGCTACGCGACTTCGACGTGCACGAGCGGCTCGCGCGGCTGCGCGTGCCCACGCTCGCCGTCGCGGGGCGTCACGACAGCGGCACGCCGCCCGCACACACCGAAGCACTCGCGCGGGCCATCGCGGGCGCACGCTACGAATTGCTCGACGCCGCGCATCTGGCCCCGGTAGAGGAGTCGCAAGGATTCGCGGCCTTGCTTGAAACGTTTCTTCGCCAGCAGGTCTAAGAAGTTGCACCCGGTAGCATCACGAAGCAAAGACTGAAACAGACGGAACCCCGAGGGAGAGCAGTCGAAAACAAGAGGTGCAGTGGGACCCACCCCTTGAATTCCAGAACGAACGCTCCATGTATCAACTCAAGCAGTGAGGGAGCACAGGAAAAAGGAGTGTCGCCATGCAGATGATCTACAACAGTCCGAATTATTGCGTTGTCGAGTTTCCGCCGCAGGACGGCCATGTCGCCATGCGCTCGGGCGGGTACGAGATCGTCGACAAGAACTCGCGTCGCGAGATCTTCATCGACGGCGCAATGGCCGCGCGTTTTCGCGAAGACGTACAGAAGTTGATGGAGGAAGACCAGTCGCTCGACGAGGTTGACGAATTCCTCGGACAGTTCGACAGTCTGATGCAGCAACCCGTGGTGCTCCACTGACCCTCTGAGCGCGTCGCCGCGAACCGGCGACGCGCAGCGGCGGCACCCCGCCCGGAAAACCCCGCCTGGCCTCGCGGTCGCGCGGGGTTTTCTTTGTCCGGCGGGTTTGCTTCGTCCGCGCGACGCGCCAGTTCTCACGCCTCGCCGCTGCGCGCCCGCGCGCCCTCGCCCCCAGCCCGCTGCGGGCCTTGCGCGTCAGCGCGGCGCCCCGGCTGCGGCTACAATAACGGGTTTCCCCGTCCAACCGGCTCCACGCCCGCTCGCGATCCATGAACCAGCCTGCCGACACCGTTTCGCGTCCCGCCGCGAACACTTCCGCGCCCACCCGCTACACGCGCGGCGCCGCGCTGCCCGCGCTGCTCGCTTCGCGCATCCTGATTCTCGACGGCGCGATGGGCACGATGATCCAGCGCTACAAGCTCGACGAAGCCGCTTATCGCGGCGAGCGCTTCAAGGACTATCCGCGCGACATCAAGGGCAATAACGAACTGCTCTCGCTCACGCAGCCGCAGATCATCCGCGAGATTCACGACCAGTATCTCGCCGCGGGCGCGGACATCATCGAAACCAACACGTTCGGCGCGACCACGGTGGCGCAGGACGACTACGGCATGGGCGAACTCGCCATCGAGATGAACGTGGAGTCGGCGAAACTCGCGCGCGCCGCGTGCGACCAGTACTCGACGCCCGACAAGCCGCGCTTCGTCGCGGGCGCGATCGGACCGACGCCGAAGACCGCGAGCATCTCGCCCGACGTCAACGATCCGGGCGCGCGCAACGTGACGTTCGAGGAACTGCGCCGCGCGTACTACGAGCAGGCCAAGGCGCTGATGGACGGCGGCTGCGATCTGTTCCTCGTCGAGACGATCTTCGACACGCTCAACGCCAAGGCCGCGCTGTTCGCGCTCGACCAGCTGTTCGAGGACACCGGCGAGAACCTGCCGATCATGATCTCGGGCACCGTCACCGACGCCTCGGGCCGCATTCTCTCGGGTCAAACCGTCGAGGCGTTCTGGAATTCGCTGCGTCACGCGAAGCCGCTCACGTTCGGCCTGAACTGCGCGCTCGGCGCGGCGCTCATGCGCCCGTATATCGCCGAACTCGCGAAGCTGTGCGACACCTACGTGTCGTGCTACCCGAACGCGGGCCTGCCGAACCCGATGAGCGACACCGGCTTCGACGAACTGCCCGCCGACACCTCGGGGCTCCTGAAGGAGTTCGCCACGGCCGGTCTCGTGAACGTCGCCGGCGGCTGCTGCGGCACCACGCCCGAACACATCGCGGCCATCGCGAAGGCGCTCGCAGAGATCAAGCCGCGCCGCTGGCCGGGCCAGTATCGCGACGTCGAATAAGACGCGCCGACACGCCCCGCTACCCTTAAACGACACACCGACGAACCCTGACGACCCGGTCCCCCGCCATGACTGACCATACCCTGCGACTCTCCGGCCTCGAACCGTTCAACGTGACGGACGGCACGCTGTTCATCAACGTGGGCGAGCGCACCAACGTGACCGGCTCGAAGGCGTTCGCGCGCATGATTCTCAACGGCCAGTTCGACGAGGCGCTCGCAGTCGCGCGCCAGCAGGTCGAAAACGGCGCGCAGATCATCGACGTCAACATGGACGAGGCGATGCTCGATTCGAAAGCGGCGATGGTGCGCTTCATGAATCTGATCGCTTCCGAGCCCGACATCGCGCGCGTGCCGATCATGATCGATTCGTCGAAGTGGGACGTGATCGAAGCGGGCCTGCAATGCGTGCAGGGCAAGGCCATCGTCAACTCGATCTCGCTCAAGGAAGGCAAGCAGCCGTTCATCCATCACGCGAAGCTGATCCGCCGTTACGGCGCGGCGGCCGTGGTGATGGCGTTCGACGAAACCGGCCAGGCCGACACGTATCAGCGCAAGATCGAGATCTGCCAGCGCTCGTACGACGTGCTCGTGAACGAAGTCGGCTTCCTGCCCGAAGACATCATCTTCGACCCGAACATCTTCGCGGTCGCCACGGGCATCGAGGAACACAACAACTACGCGGTGGACTTCATCGAAGCCACGCGCTGGATCAAGCAGAACCTGCCGCACGCGAAGATCAGCGGCGGCGTCTCGAACGTGTCGTTCTCGTTCCGCGGCAACGACCCGGTGCGCGAGGCGATCCACACCGTGTTCCTCTACCACGCCATCCAGGCGGGCATGGACATGGGCATCGTGAACGCGGGCCAGCTCGGCGTGTATGCCGATCTCGACGCCGAACTGCGCGAGCGCGTCGAAGACGTGGTGCTCAATCGCCGCGACGACGCCACCGACCGTCTGCTCGAAATCGCCGACAAGTTCAAGACCGGCGCGGCGAAGAAGGAAGAGAACCTGGAGTGGCGCAATCAGGACGTCGAGAAGCGTCTTGCGCATGCGCTCGTGCACGGCATCACGAACTTCATCGTCGAAGATACCGAGGAAGCGCGCCAGAAGATCATGGGCGGCGGCGGCCGTCCGATCAACGTGATCGAAGGCCCGCTGATGGACGGCATGAACATCGTCGGCGACCTGTTCGGTCAGGGCAAGATGTTCCTGCCGCAAGTGGTGAAGTCGGCGCGCGTGATGAAGCAGGCCGTCGCGCACCTGATTCCGTTCATCGAGGAAGAAAAGCGTCTGCTCGCCGAATCGGGCGCGGACGTGCGCGCGAAGGGCAAGATCGTCATCGCGACCGTGAAGGGCGACGTGCACGACATCGGCAAGAACATCGTGTCGGTCGTGCTCCAGTGCAACAACTTCGAAGTGGTCAACATGGGCGTGATGGTCCCGTGCAACGAGATCCTCGCGAAGGCGAAGGTCGAGGGCGCGGACATCATCGGTCTGTCCGGCCTCATCACGCCGTCGCTCGAAGAGATGGCCTACGTCGCGAGCGAAATGCAGCGCGACGACTATTTCCGCGTGAAGAAGATTCCGCTGCTGATCGGCGGCGCGACCACCTCGCGCGTGCACACGGCCGTGAAGATCGCGCCGCACTACGAAGGCCCGGTCGTGTACGTGCCGGACGCGTCGCGCTCGGTGTCGGTGGCGTCGAGCCTGCTGTCCGACGAAGGCGCGGCGAAGTACATCGACGAACTCAAGACCGATTACGACCGCGTTCGCGAGCAGCACGCCAACAAGAAGGCGCAGCCGATGGTCACGCTCGAAGCCGCGCGCGCCAACAAGACGAAGATCGACTGGACCGGCTTCGAACCCGTGAAGCCGAAGTTCATCGGCCGCCGCGTGTTCAAGAACTACGACCTGAACGAGCTGGCGCAGTACATCGACTGGGGCCCGTTCTTCCAGACCTGGGATCTGGCCGGTCCGTATCCGCAGATCCTCAACGACGAGATCGTCGGCGAGTCGGCGCGCAAGGTGTTCTCCGACGCCAGGTCGATGCTCTCGCGCCTGATCCAGGGCCGCTGGCTGCAGGCAAACGGCGTGATCTCGCTCTTGCCCGCGAACACCGTCAACGACGACGACATCGAGATCTACACCGACGACTCGCGCACGGAAGTCGCGATGACGTGGCGCAATCTGCGCCAGCAGTCGGTGCGTCCGGTGGTGGACGGCGTGATGCGCCCGAACCGCTGTCTCGCCGACTTCATCGCGCCGAAGGACTCGGGCAAGGCCGACTACATCGGCATGTTCGCGGTCACCGCGGGCATTGGCGTGGACGTGAAGGAAGCGCAGTTCGAGAAGGATCACGACGACTACAGCGCGATCATGCTCAAGGCGCTCGCCGACCGTTTCGCGGAAGCCTTCGCCGAGGCGATGCACGCACGCGTGCGCCGCGACCTGTGGGGCTATGCGTCGGGCGAGACGCTCGACAACGACGCGCTGATCGCCGAGAAGTACGCGGGCATCCGTCCGGCGCCGGGCTATCCGGCCTGCCCGGACCACCTCGTCAAGCGCGACATGTTCGACGTGCTGCAGGCCAACGAGATCGGCATGAGCGTGACCGAATCGCTGGCGATGTTGCCGGCGGCGAGCGTCTCGGGCTTCTATCTCGCGCATCCGGACAGCACGTATTTCTCCGTCGGCAAGATCGGCCAGGACCAGCTCGCGGACTTCGGCCGCCGCATGGCGCTCTCCGAAGAAGACGCACGCCGCGCGCTCGCGCCGCTGCTCTGAGCGAAAGTCGGCGAGTCGCCGCGCCTCCGCCCGCGCGCCGTGGCCGCCAGGCTCCGGACGCGGGCGTTGCGGCCAGCCGACATATGCCATTCGATAGGCTGAATATTACGCGCGCGTCATTTTTCGGCTTTGTAAGATGGCAGCGCTTTACCCTTGGCCAAACGCGGCGGCGCGCATCGTCCGGCGCCGCGCCGGCTCGATCATCAGCAAGTCCTTAATAAAATCGCCTTTGGAGAATCGTATGAAGAAGCTGATGTTGATGTTGACCGCCTTCGGCGTCGCGGCGCTCGCGCAGCCGTCGTTCGCCCAGCCGGCCGCGCCTCACGAGTCGAGCGCGGTGTCGTCGTATTCGGCGCCCACCGAAAAGCACGTGAAGAAACCGAAGAAAAAGAAGGTCAAGAAAGGTGCGGCCTCGGCCGCCGAAGCCGCGCCGGCAGCGGCCAGCGAGTAAGCGAGTAAGCGGCGTCACGCGCCGCCAGCGCTTGAAAAAGCAAAGAGCCCGCATCGAGCGGGCTCTTTCTTTTTTGCAGTTCACCGTGCGACTCACACCCAGCGCGCGACATCGTCGGCTTCGAGACTCAGCACGCTCGACGTTCGCGGCCGTCCGCGCAGGGGCACGTCAGATGCCCCACACGATGTCGTTGTCTTCTTTCTTCGCCGCGCGCAGCATGTCGAGGAACGGGAACGCGCGCTGGGCGAGGCCCGGCGGCAGTTCGTGATGTTCGTAGCCGTCTTCGCCTTCGTGGAAATGGCCTTCGTGTTCGGCGCGATCCTTCTTGTCGGTGGCGATGGCCGCCTCGAGCTTGCCGATGGCCGTGTCGAGTTCCTCGTGCGTGATCACGCCGCGCTCGCCAAGCCGCTTGCCGATGATGCCAAGAAGATATTGCGCGAGATTTTCCAGCATCGTCACGTCAGGCGACGCGTGGCATTTGAATGTAACCAGCATGTCTGTTCCCTTTATGATTTTTGATGTCCGCTTGACCTGGGCTGGACGCCGTTGCCGGCGCCCGCTGTAACTGGCGCCCTGCAACCGGAGATGCGCCAGCGGAAAAGCGAAACTGGCGAGCCCGGGTGTGCCGGGCTTCTCATTTCACATATTAGCACCTGCTAAAATCCGTCTGGACGGAATTACCCGCAGGGCGCGGCCCTGTCCGGCCAGCCGGTACGCCACAGCCAGCGCGCGACGCGCGCGCCTGACGCGACAGCCGCCGGACAGGCGGCCAACCGGCCAGAACGTGGCGGGTTAGCTGCCCCGATCGCTGGCCTGAAAGCTGACAAAGGCCGGCGGCGGCGCCCCGCCCTCACCCGAATTCGACGGCAAGCGCCGGCCTTTGCGCTTCATGCAGGCCGGCCCCGCACCCAACTACCCGCACAGGACCTGCAACAAGCATGCTGCCCGCACAGAAACACACCCTGGAGACTCTGCTCGCCGACGCCGTCGCCCAGGTGGCGAAGGCCACCGAGGGCGCGACCGAAGCCGCATTCGTCGTGCCCACGATCGCGCTCGAGCGTCCGAAGGTCGCCGCGCACGGCGACGTCGCCTGCAACGTCGCGATGCAGCTCGCCAAGCCGCTGCGCGCCAATCCGCGCGCGCTGGCCCAGCAGATCGTCGACGCCGTGAAGGCGCTGCCCGCCGCCGCCGGTCTGATCGCCGACGCCGAAGTGGCCGGTCCCGGCTTCATCAACCTGCGCCTGACCGTCGACGCCAAGCGCGCCGTGCTCGGCGCCGTGTTCGCCGAAGGCGCCGCGTTCGGCCGCTCGCAGCGCGAAGCCGGCAAGCGCGTGCTGGTCGAGTTCGTCTCGGCCAATCCCACCGGTCCGCTGCACGTCGGCCACGGCCGTCAGGCCGCGCTCGGCGACGCCATCTCGAACGTGCTCGGCTCGCAGGGCTACGACGTGCACCGCGAGTTCTACTACAACGACGCGGGCGTGCAGATCGGCAATCTCGCCGTCTCCACCCAGGCGCGCGCGCGCGGCCTGAAGCCGGGCGACGCGGGCTGGCCCGAAGCCGCCTACAACGGCGAATACATCGCCGAAATCGCCCGCGACTACCTCGCGGGCGAAACCGTCGCGGCCAAGGACGGCGAGCCCGTCACCGGCGCGAAGGATCCGGAAGACCTCGAAGCGATCCGCCGCTTCGCCGTCGCCTACCTGCGCCACGAGCAGGATCTCGACCTGCAGGCGTTCGGCGTGAAGTTCGACCGCTACTACCTCGAAACGTCGCTCTACACCGAAGGCCGCGTCGAGAAGACCGTCGAGTCGCTGATCGCCTCGGGCCAGACCTACGAGCAGGACGGCGCGCTGTGGCTCAAGACGACCGACTACGGCGACGACAAGGACCGCGTGATGCGCAAGTCCGACGGCACCTACACGTACTTCCTGCCGGACGTCGCATACCACGTCACCAAGTGGGAACGCGGCTTCACCAAGGTCATCAACGTCCAGGGCTCGGACCACCACGGCACCATCGCGCGCGTGCGCGCGGGCCTGCAGGCGCTCGGCATCGGCATTCCGACGGGCTATCCCGACTACGTGCTGCACAAGATGGTCACCGTCATGCGCGACGGCCAGGAAGTGAAGATCTCCAAGCGCGCGGGCAGCTACGTGACCGTGCGCGACCTGATCGAATGGTCGGGCGGCGCCGATGTGGACCGCGCGGGCAGCGACGTCGCGCCGGATCAGCTCGACGAAGCGACCATCCGCCGCGGCCGCGACGCCGTGCGCTTCTTCCTCATCTCGCGCAAGGCCGACACGGAATTCGTGTTCGACATCGACCTCGCGCTGAAGGAAAACGACGAAAACCCGGTGTATTACGTGCAATACGCGCACGCACGCATCTCGTCGATTCTCGGCGACTGGCAGGGCAAGTTCGGCGGCAAGCTCGACGCACTGCCGCAGATCGACCTCGCGCCGCTGTCGAGCGAACGCGCGCTCGCGCTCATCGCCAAGCTCGCCGAATATCCGGAGATGCTCACGCATGCGGCCGGCGAACTCGCGCCGCACGCGGTCGCGTTCTATCTGCGCGAACTCGCGGCTGAATTCCACTCGTTCTACAATGCCGAACGCGTTCTCGTCGACGACGCGGCCGAGCGCGATGCGCGCGTCGCGCTGCTCGCGGCCACGCGCCAGGTGCTCGCGAACGGTCTCGCGATGATCGGCGTGTCGGCGCCCGAGCGCATGTAACGCAACTGACGCATGCGTCGCGCCGCGCAGTGCCGCGGCGCATGACCACGTGAAGCGACATGTTTGGGGCGCGTCCGCGAGCGGGCGCGCCATTCCAGGATTCTCTTGTTTGCAGGTGATTCAGACGATGGCAAAACCGCGCCGCACTACAAAACAGCAGTCGAAACAGTCCGGGGGTACGTTTCTCGGTGTCGTGCTGGGCCTGATTGTCGGCCTTGCGATCGCGGTGGTGGTGGCGCTCTATATCACGCGCTCGCCCACGCCGTTCGTCTCGAAGGTCGCGCCGCCGGCCGCTTCGGACGCCAGCCAGAGCGAACAATACGATCCGAACCGTCCGCTGCAGGGCAAGACGCCGGGCCAGCCGGTCACGCCGCAAGCCGCGCAGAGCACGCCGCCGAACACCGCGCCGGGCCAGACCACGAATCAGTCGCAGTCGTCGGGCATGCTCGACGAGCCGCAGATCGTCGAAGTGCCGCCGTCGGGTTCGACCGACAACAGCGCGAACAACGCCGCCAACAACGGCGTCGCGGTCGCGCCGAAGCCCTCGACGGGCAACACGGCCGACACCACGCAGCCCGCGAAGAAGCCGCAGCCGTCGAGCCAGCCCGCGCAGCAACTCGCGAACAACCAGCCGCAGAAGTCGCCGAACGCAATTCCGGCGCCGAACGCCGCGAAGCCCGCACAGCCCGGCTCCGGCGCGCCGTCGGCCGCCGACGCCAACACCGGCTACTTCCTGCAGGTAGGCGCGTACAAGACTTCGTCCGACGCCGAGCAGCAGCGCGCGCGCCTCGCCTTCCAGGGCTTCGAGTCGAAGGTCACGCAGCGCGACGCGGGCGGCATCACCTACTACCGCGTGCGCATCGGTCCGTTCTCCAAGTTCGACGACATGAACTCGACGCGTCAACGTCTGTCAGACGCCGGTATCGACACCGCCGTCATCCGCTTCTCGAAGCAGTAACCGCCGTCCGCGCCGCGCCGCCGCGCGCTTCGCTCCCCGCGCTGTCCGCACCGTTGCGTGCGCAAGCGCCACGGGCGGAGCGCGCAGCCCGCGGCGCGATCTCATCCAGCAACGCCGCGGCCGCGCGCAGCCTGCGCGCCGCACCCATCGGGCCGGACGCCGCCGGCCTCGTCCAGTGGAACCACACGCTATGAAACGCATTCTCGGATCGCTCCTGCTCTCGCTCTCCATGATCGCCGGCGCCGCGCACGCCTCGCCTGCCGCGCCGGTCGCCAGCAAGGACTACACGGTGCTCAAGGCGCCACAGCCGCTCGACGTGCCCGCGGGCAAGATCGAAGTGATCGAATTCTTCTGGTACGGCTGCCCGCACTGCAACGCGTTCGACCCGTACCTCGAATCGTGGATCAAGAAGCAGGGCGCGGACGTCGTGTTCAAGCGCGTGCCGGTTGCCTTCCGTGACGATTTCGTTCCGCATTCGAAGATGTACTACGCGCTCGACGCGCTCGGCCTCGCGCAGAAGCTCACGCCGGCCGTGTTCCACGAAATCCACGTGAACAAGAACTACCTGCTCACGCCGGAAGACCAGGCGAAGTTCCTCGCCACGCAAGGCGTCGATCCGAAGAAGTACATGGACGCGTACAACTCGTTCTCGACGCAGAGCGCGCTCCAGCGCGACAAGGCCATGCTCGACGCGTACAAGATCGACGGCGTGCCGACCATCGCGATCCAGGGCAAGTACGAAACCGGCCCGGCGCTGATGCAATCGACGGAAGACAAGGCGCTGCCGGACACGCTGCAGGTCATGGACTTCCTCGTTTCGCAGATCCGCGCGAAGAAGATGTGAGCGCGCGCGCCGGCATGACACACCCGCTCAAGGTTTTCATCACCGGCGCGTCGAGCGGCATCGGCGCCGCTCTCGCCGCCGAATACGCGCGGCGCGGCGCCGTCCTCGGGCTCGTGGCGCGCCGCGCCGACGCGCTCGAGGCGTTTCTCCAGTCTCATCCGCAACACCCCGTTTCGATCTATCCCGCCGACGTGCGCGACGCCGATGCGCTCGCCGCCGCCGCGCGCGCGTTCATCGCCGAACACGGCATGCCCGACATCGTGATTGCCAATGCGGGCGTAAGCCGCGGCGCGCTCACGGGCGAAGGCGAACTCGCCACGTTCCGCGACGTGATGGACACCAATTACTTCGGCATGGTCGCCACCTTCGAGCCGTTCGCGCAGACCATGGCGCAGACGCGGCGCGGCACGCTCGTGGGCATCGCGAGCGTGGCGGGCGTGCGCGGGCTGCCGGGTTCGGGCGCGTACAGCGCGTCGAAGGCCGCGGCGTTCGCCTATCTCGAAGCGCTGCGCGTGGAGATGCGCCCGTTCAAGGTGCCCGTGGTCACCATCGCGCCCGGCTACATCCGCACGCCGATGACCGCGAAGAACCCATACCGCATGCCGTTCCTGATGGACGCCGACCGCTTCGCCGCGCGCGCCGCCGACGCCATCGCGCGCGGACGCGCCTTCGCCGTGTTTCCGTGGCCGATGCGCGTGGTCGCCGCCCTGCTCGGCGCGCTGCCGCGCTGGCTCTACGACCGCGCCTTCGAGCGCGCGCCGCGCAAGCCGCGCACTGCGCAGCATTGACCCCTGCCCCCAATCGTTGGGGGAGATCGGCCTCCCACTCGTCGTGGGAGCGATCAGACCCACGCTCGTGGGGGATGGGGAGCGATCGCCCCCCATATTGGTATGCCGATTAATTTGTTGTCCGGGCTATATCCCTTCGATAAGCTTTCCCGATCGGACCCTCGCGCCGTTCTTCGCGCGCGCAGCGCGGCAGACGGCGGACCGGTCCGCACACCAACGGCAAGACCCTGGCAAAACGGAGATCCCATGCGCTTCACCTCGCCCGCCCCCGTGCTCGCCGCCGCCCTGTGCGCGCTCGCCTGCGCGGCCACGCCCGCGCTCGCGAAACCGCTCACGATCTGCACCGAGTCGAGCCCGGACGGCTTCGACGTCGTGCAGTTCAACTCGCTCGTGACGACCAACGCCTCCGCCGACGTGATCTTCAACTCGCTCGTCAGCTACGACGAAGCGCAGAAGAAGGTCGTGCCCGCGCTCGCGCAATCGTGGGACGTGAGCGCCGACGGCCTCACTTACACGTTCCATCTGCGCCCGAACGTGGCGTTCCAGACCACCGAATGGTTCAAGCCCACGCACACGCTGAACGCCGACGACGTCGTCTTCACCTTCGAGCGCATGCTCGACGCGAATAACGCGTGGCACAAGGTCGCCGGCCCGAGCGGCTTCCCGCACGCGCAGTCGATGGGTCTGCCCAAGCTCATCAAGTCGGTCAGCAAGGTCGATGCGAACACGGTGAAGTTCGAACTGAACGAGCCGAACGCCACCTTCCTCTCGATCCTCACGATGGGCTTCGCGTCCATCTACTCGTCCGAATACGCCGATCAGCTGCTCAAGGCGGGCAAGCCGCTCGACCTGAACGCGAAGCCGGTCGGCACCGGTCCGTTCCAGCTCAAGAGCTACACGAAGGACGCGGTGATCCGCTACGACGTGAATCCGTCGTACTGGGGGCCGAAGCCCAAGGTCGACCGCCTGATCTACGCGATCACGCCCGACGCCGCCGTGCGCGCGCAGAAGGTGAAGGCCGGCGAATGCCAGATCGCGCTCTCGCCCAAGCCGCAGGACGTGGCCGACGCGAAGACCGACAAGGCGCTCAAGGTTGTGCAGACGCCCGCTTTCATGACGGCCTTCGTCGCGCTCAACACGCAGAAGAAGCCACTCGACAACCCGAAGGTCCGTCAGGCGCTGAACATGGCGTTCGACCGCACGACGTATCTGAAGACCGTGTTCGACAACACGGCCACGCCCGCGACCAATCCGTGGCCGCCCATCACCTGGGGCTACGACAAGACGATCCAGCCGTATCCGCACGACATCGCGAAGGCCAAGGCGCTGCTCGCCGAAGCGGGCGTGCCCAACGGCTTCTCGACGACGATCTGGGTGCGCCCGAACGGCAGCGTGCTCAATCCGAATCCGCGTGCGGGCGCCGAACTGCTGCAAGCCGATTTCGCGAAGATCGGCGTGAAGGCGGAGATCAAGGTGATCGAATGGGGCGAGCTGATCAAGGAAGCCAAGCAGGGCCAGCACGACACGCTCTTCATGGGCTGGGCCGGCGACAACGGCGATCCGGACAACTACCTCTCGCCGCTCTTTAGCTGCAACGCGGTGCAGTCGGGCATCAACTTCGCGCGCTTTTGCGATCCGAAGCTCGACAAGCTGATCGCCGACGGCAAGGCAACCGCCGATCAGGCGAAGCGCACGAAGCTCTACGAGAGCGCGCAGAAGATCATTCACGATCAGGCGCTGTGGATTCCGCTCGGCTATCCGACCGCCGCCGCCATCACGCGCGCCAACGTGAACGGCTATCAGGTGAGCCCGTTCGGCCGCCAGAACTTCGGCGCGGTGACGGTGCAGTAAAGCCGTCCGTTGCGCGGCGCGTTGACCGCGAAATGAAAAAAGCCGGGGCATGTCCCCGGCTTTTTTGTGCGCGCTTGATGAGCGTTTGTACGTAGCGGGCGTAACGTGCGCTGCCCGCGCCGTGCTCAAGCGACCGCGAGCACCCGCTCCCCGGCCTCGCGTGCGGACGCGCCGCGCGCAATCAGCGCCTGCCAGTGCAGCTTCGGAAACACGTCCTCGCCGAGCGCGCTCTGCATCGACAGATTGCGCACCTCGACGCCGCGCCGCGCGAGCAGACCCGCCGCACCGCGAAACGACGGTTCGATGATGTCGCGGAAATCCTCGTCGAGATGACTCGGCTGCATGTTCGCCGCCGACTCGTAGAAACGCGGCGTGAGCGCCGCATTGGCGAGATCGACGCCGTGCAGCAGGATGCGGCGAAAGCCGAGCGCCGCCAGCACCTGCAAACCCGTGTACGCGACCGTGCAGCCGTCGAACACGCCGCGCCGCAGATCGAGGCTGAAACCCAGCGTGTGCGGCGCGTCGAACAGCGCGAGCGCGCGTTCGTCGTAGACCGCGCGCACTGCGTTCTTCTCGACGGCGCGGCGGCCGGCGGGAAACAGCATGTCGTCGACGAGAAACACGCGGCAGCGCAGACGCTCCACGCCGAAGCGCTGCACGATATGCCAGAGCACGACCGGCGTCGCAAACAGCGTGAGCGGCTCGCGAATCACGCGCTCGACCAGATCGACGCGTTGACGCGCGAAGCCCGTGTCGACGATGCAGTAGTAGTCGAAGCGCACGCCCGCGCGTTCCTGCAGCGCGATTGCGCCGTTCACGCCCATCACGCGCGGCATGGCGAGCGCGCGGTAATCGATCTCGTTGATCGACGGACCGGTGGCGATCAGATGGCATTCGCGCGCGTCGGGCAGCGGCAGCACCGCCGTGCCGTTCACGCAGGGCAAACTGCGGCCGCCGATACGCATGCCGGTAAGTCGCCCCGTTGCGTCGCGTTCGAGCGTGACGCCGTGCGCGATGCGCTCGTTATGACGCCACGCGCGTGAATGCGTGTGGCGATAGAGCAGCTTGAAGAAGGTGTTGAGGGCGCGGCGCACCGGCGAGGACGCGGCGGACTGCGCGTTCTCGACAGGCGCGGGGGCGTGATTCGCATTCGCGGCTTTCGCAGCGAACGCGGCGTCCGCCGTGCTCGACTGTCGCTCCGCTTCGACGCCAGCGCGCGACGAGCGGATGGCGGTGCATTCGGAGACCATCGCTAATCCTTGCATCGAGACGAAGCCGAAGGCTCCGCGCATAAAGGAAGGAAGGACGAGTCTACGTTTTGCTTTCGTTACGTTGGTTACAAAGAGTAGGAAAAACTATTACAGACGCTTACGAGCGAGAAATTTGCTGACATCTCCGCTCGGGCGGCACACACGTAACGAAGCTGGAAATACGCAACAATTTGCGCAATCCACAGGGACTGCAAACTCCTTACCAAAATCGCTTGATCGAGTGCAAAGCCCGTAATGATTGGGCTTTCACATCGTCACGGGGCAGCTTGCGACCTTTCATTGCACCGTCAAAGCCGAGACGATTGTTGCAGATTCGTAATTTTCAAAGCCGCGCGGCGAGCTAGATTGGAGTCGTCCATTCATCCAGCGAAGGAGACTCCGAATGAACACGAAGACGAAGCTGATTGCCGCATTGGGTGCAGGTGCAACGATCCTCGCCGTATCGCAGACCGCGATGGCCGGCGTCTCCGTCGGCCTCGCCATCGGCGCACCGGCGCCCGTGTACGCCGCGCCGGCGCCGGTCTATGCACCGACCTATGTCGGCTGGCACGACGACCGCCGTTGGGACGACCGTCGCTGGGGCGATCGCCGTTGGGACGACCACCGCTGGCACGACCGTCACTGGGGCAGCGACCGCCGCGGCGCCTACGGCCACGACGACGGCTATCGCCGCTGGTAAGCGCGCGGCATCGCGTGGCTGATTAGCCGAGCCACGCACCGCAATCGCAGCAAACGCAGCAAACGAAAAACGCCTCGCGCAGTGCGAGGCGTTTTTCGTCGTGCGCAATGCGCGTCGGACCGTCACGCCATGATGTGCGCGCCGCCATCGATATACACGGTGTTGCCGGTCAGCCGCCGCGCGTAGCGCGTCGCCAGATACGCGGTGGCGTAACCCACATCCATGATGTCGACGAGTTCGCCGAGCGGCGCGCGCTCGACCGCTTCGGCCAGCATGCGGTCGAAATCGGGCAGCCCCGACGCCGCCCGCGTCTTGAGCGGCCCCGGCGAAACCGCATGCACGCGGATGCCCAGCGGACCGAGTTCGTACGCGAGATAGCGGCACGACGCTTCGAGCGCCGCCTTCACCGGCCCCATCAGGTTGTAGTTCGGCACGACGCGATTCGCGCCGTCATAGCTCATCGCGAACAGCGTGCCGCCGCGCGGCATCAGCGGCGCGGCGCGCTTCGCCATGCGGATGAAGGAGTGGCACGAGACGTCCATCGCATACGCAAAACCCTGCGCCGACGAATCGAGCAAACCGCCTTGCAGATCGGCCTTCGGCGCGTAAGCGATCGAATGCAGCGCGATGTCGAGCGAGCCCCAGTGCTCGCGCACGGCGTCGAACACGGCGTCGAGCTGCGCGTCGTCTTCGACGTTGAGCGGGAGCAGCAGCGTCGCGCCGAGTTCCTGCGCGAGCGGTTCAACGTAGGGTTTCGCCTTGTCGTTGAGATAGGTGAGCGCGATGTCCGCGCCCAGTTCGGCGAACGCGCGCGCGCAGCCCCACGCGATCGATTCGGCGTTGGCCACGCCCGTCACGAGCGCGCGCATGCCGGCGAGCGGCCGGTCGGGAGGAGTGTGCATGACGGACCTCGCGAGTGATGTTGCGGTTGTCTCAGACGATTTCGCGCCTGGCCTCACGCGCGGCGCGCCTCGATGCACGCGCCGCGCGTGAATGCGCTATCGCACTTCACATTCGACTTCACTCGCCCGCAGAACGCGCGGCGCGGCGGCGCGCCGCGGCCGGACGCGACGTGCGCGTGGCAGCGGGCGGGCTCGCGGGACGCACGCGGCGGGACGCGGGTTTCGTTGCCGTCTTCGTTGCGGGTTTCGTCGCGGCTTTGGCGGCGGTTTTCGCTGCGGGCTTCGTGGTCGGCTTCGTGGTCGGCTTCTCGGTCGGTTTGGCCGCCGGTTTCACCTCGGGCGCATCGACGGCCTTCACCGCAGCCTCGACAGCCGCCTTCACTTTCGCGTTCGTCGCGCGGCGCGGCTTCGTGGCGGCGGATGCGGCATCGGCCTTCGGAGCGTCGTGCTGATCTTGCGGATCGGCGGAAGCCTTCACCTGCGCGCCGCCCGCCGCCTGCGTCGAGCCGGAGCCGCCGCCCGCCGCACCGCTTCCGCTCGCGCCACCACTCTCGCCACCACTCGCACTGCCCCCGCCCGGCGGCGGCGGCAGCGGTTCTTTCTCGCTGCCCGGCTCCAGACCGAGCACGCGCTGCACTTCGGCGAAACGCTCCGCGCGCTCGCCGTCGAGCGGCCCCGACGCGCTCGCGACCTGATACACCGCCGACATCAGCAAACGACGCGAACGCGCATCCGGCACGAGGTCCGGCAACGCGGCGACGGCGGCCTGCGCATCGAGCTGCACGATCGCGCCCTGGCGGCGCGCGGCCTCCTTGAGTTCCGCGATGCTCGGCTGACGTTCGCCGAAATATTCGCGCGCCAGCTCGCGCATCCTCTGGAACGGCCGGTACTGCACCACATGCATTTCATCGGCGAGGTACGCCATGATGCGCATGAACACATCGAGCAGCGACGCCTTGTGCACATGCGCGTGCGCCGCGCGCAGGCGCATCTGCGCCAGCTCCTTGCGCAGCGCCGTGAGCGGCGGCGCGATCGGATCGAGCGGCAGGCTGGGCGCGACGCCCACCCACGCCTGCACCCACGGCGCGGTGTAGAGGCTGTAGAAGGTGCTTTCGGTCCACGTGTCGCGCGCGTCGCGATACGCGTCCCACACGGCCTCGATGCTCGCCGACACCTGCTTTTCGATCAGCGTGAACGGGTTGTCGCGCTCCGCCGGTTTGCGATGCGCGCGCACCGCGTCGGCCACGGCGGGCAGCGCGCCGAGCACCGGGTTCGCATCGCTGAAAAAGCTGCGCTCCACGCGCGACGGATGCGACTCGCGCAGCAGATGCGCGCTGAGCGCATTGCTCGACGCGCGCACGGTCGGCGAGACGAACAGGTCGTAAATACGCTGATTGTTTTCCGCGAAACGACGCACGACTTCGAACGGCTGCTCGTCGTCGCGGCCGTCGTCGAGCGCGAGAATATCGTCGATGGTGCGGCGCTCGAAGCGGATTTCGTAGCGTCCTTCGAGCGCTTCGAGACGGCCCGCTTCCGGCGTCGAATCGGTGATGCGCGCCTCGTAGAGTCCGGGCGGCAGCACGTCGATCAGATCGAGCGCCGAAAATAGTTCGGTGTGCTCTTTATTCGCCACGCTGGCCGACACGAAGATGCCGAGATGCCCCACCTTGTCGTGCAGACAGTAGACGATCACCTGCTCGTTCGCGACGATTTCATCCACGCTCGCGTAGAGATCGGGAATCCAGTTCAGCGCCTGTTGCGGCGGCGTGATGTTGTCGCCCCACGAAGCGAGCACGATGATCGGCGTGCGGATGTTGCGCAGATCCACGGGCGCGCGCGCGTTCTTCGCGTAGACCTCGTTGCGCGTGAGGTGATTGCCCACGAACAGGTTCTGCACGATCCAGTCGATTTCCGCGCGGTTCAGCTGGAAGTGGCCGCCCCACCAGCGCTCGAATTCGAGGAAGCGCTCGCGCTCCGTATCGACCTTCGCATAGAGGTTGTAGAGCTTGCCCCAGAATGTATTCGACGGATTGAGGTTCTCGAAGTTGGTGACGAGATGCGCGCCGTCGAAATGGCCGTCGCCGAGATCGGCCGCCAGCGACGACATCCACGAGCCGCCCAGCATGCCGCCCGAATAGCGCATCGGATTCTTGCCGCGCACGCCCGCCCAGTACGAAAGCGGCGAGCCCGCGAGCATCAGCGGGCCGACCAGCGAAGGCGCGGACGCGGCCAGCAACGCGGCGGCCCAACCGCCCTGGCAGTTGCCGATCACGAAGGGCTGGCCGTCGGCGTCGGCATGCAGTTCGCGCACTTTCTGCAGGAACACGGCCTCGGCCTTGCCGACCGATTCGATCGTCTGCGTATCGGTGGGCACCGGGAAGAACGTCACGAAGTAGCACGGATGGCCCTTGCGCAGCGCGATGCCCACTTCGCTGTCCATCTTGAAGCCCGCGATGCCCGGACCGTGGCCCGCGCGCGGATCGATCACGACGAACGGACGCATGCGCGCGTCGGTCTGCACGCCCTCTTCGGGCTTGATGCGCAGCAGCGCGTAATTGCAGGGATCGTCGAGTTCGCGGCCGTCGACGATCACCTCGTAGTCGAACGCGAGCACCGGCGGCATGCCGGCTTTCTCGTGCATGTAGGTCTGGTTGCCGCGCTCGCGCAGCACGTCGAGGAACAGCACGCTGCGCTGCCAGGCGTCGAACAGATAGTCGTAGAGCGGCTGGATCGCGGCGGGCGCGGCGGCGGGCAAGGCCGGAAACGGCGGCATGGACTGAATCGACGGAAACGACGCCAGCGGCTGCAACGGCGAGAAGGCGGTGGTCGCGCCCGCGCTTGCGGCGTCCAGCGCCTGTTGCGCCTGCGCGAACAGCGGATTCAACGCCGGGTCGAAGGCTGATCCGAAGGCGGATTTCAGCGCCGTCTGCGCGGCCTCGGCCGATTCGGCGAACGCGTTGGCGAGCGGCGAAAACAGCGGCGAGAGCGAGGAAAAAGCAGGCAGCGACGGAAACGATGAAAGCGATGAAAGCGGCGAAGGCAGGGAAGTCAGCGACGGCGGCAGCGGCCAGAGCGGCCAGAATGCGTTCGGCGCGTGAGTCGCATTGGGCGCGGCGTCCTGCGTCGCGTGGGAATCGGCTGGGAGTGCAGGCGAGAGAGCGGAAACTGCCACGACACGAATCTCCTTTAAGGGGGCGCGCGCGGCGTCTCGCGCAGGCCGCGCGAGCGAACCTGGGAGGCGGCGCGCGTCCGGCACCGGGCCGGCGAAGCGCATGCGCTGCGGATCGGCAGGCGGCGCAAGGCATGAACTGGCGCACGCGCGGCGCGGACCCGGCGGCATGCAAAACCACCAGGCGAGCGCAGGCGCCGCGCCGTGCTGCACTGCAGTATCCCAATCTAGGCAGCGCTCTGACGAAAGTCAAGGCGGGCCGAATCGCGCAGTCGCTGTCATCATCGCCGCGCGCCGTGAATGAGGCGTGACAGACGCGCTCGCGGGCCTTCGGCGGCCCTGCGACAAACGGTATCGGCACGGTTTTTTCGCGGCCGCTAACGCGCACCGCAAGCCGATGCGCGATGAATCGGCGTTCGCGCCACGCGCCATCACCGAACCGGCGCGACACCGCCCACGCGCACTTTTCGACCGGCGCCGCGCACGCTGGACTACACTGTTAGCGCTTTGCGCGCCGCAACATGCGCACGGCCGCCGCACCCGTTTTACCGCGTGGTTTCAGTCAACGTAGCGCCCTTCGAAGAGATGGACATGACTGCATCGCCCGACAAGTACTCGGTTCTGCTGGCGCGCTGCGCCGGCCTGCCGCCCGTGCCCACCGCCGTCGCGCATCCGTGCGATGTGTCGTCGCTGACGGGCGCGCTCGACGCCGCCAATCTCGGCCTCATTTCGCCGATCCTCGTCGGCCCCGAAGAGAAGATCCGCTCGGTGGCGCAGGAGGCGAATCTCTCGCTCGACAACGTCGTGATCGTCGACGCCCCGCACAGCCATGCCGCCGCCGAGCGCGCCGTGCACGCCGTGCGCGCGGGCGAGGCCGAACTGCTCATGAAGGGCAGCCTGCACACCGACGAACTGCTGCACGAAGTGGCTTCGGGCGCGAACGGCCTGCGCACCGAGCGCCGCCTCTCGCACGTGTTCGCGATGGACGTGCCCACGTATCACAAGCCGCTCTTCATCACCGACGCGGCCGTCAACATCTTCCCCAAGCTCGCCGACAAGGCCGACATCGTGCGCAACGCCATCGATCTCGTGCAGGCGCTCGGCATCGGCACGCCGAAGGTGGCGATCCTCGCGGCCGTGGAAACGGTCTCCGACAAGATGCCCTCGACGATCGACGCCGCCGCGCTCTGCAAGATGGCCGACCGCGGCCAGATCACCGGCGGCCTGCTCGACGGCCCGCTCGCCTTCGACAACGCGATCAGCGCCGAAGCCGCGCGCATCAAGGGCATCACCTCGCCGGTCGCGGGCGACCCCGACATCCTGCTCGTGCCCGACCTCGAAGCGGGCAACATGCTCGCCAAGCAGCTCACCTTTCTCGCGGGCGCGGAAGCGGCGGGCATCGTGCTCGGCGCGCGCGTGCCCATCATCCTCACGAGCCGCGCCGACACCGTGCGCTCGCGTATCGGCAGTTGCGCGATCGCGGTGCTGCTCGCCCACGCGCGGCGCGCGCGCATGACCGCGGAGGCGCTGTGACCGCTCATCTCACTTCCGCCCAGCTCTCGGAGCAACACGCCGCCGAAGGCCAGATCGTGCTCGTCGTGAACGCGGGCTCGTCGAGCATCAAATGTTCGGTGTATCGCGTGATCGACGATCCGCACGCCGAAGCCGGCGCGCGCGCGATACACGGCGCGGGCGGCCAGATCGAAGGCATCGGCGTGGCGCCGCGCGTGGTCGCGCATATGGCCGACGGCCGCCTGATCGTCGACGAAAAATTTCCGGTCGCCCAGGTCGCCGACCACGACGCCGCGTTCCGTCTGCTGCGCCTCGTGCTCGCCGTCGGTTTGCGCGACACGCCGCCCGCCGCGATCGGGCATCGCGTGGTGCACGGCGGCGCGCACTTCACCGACGCCGTGCTCATCGACGACAAGGTGATCGAGGAACTCGACGCGCTCACGCCGCTCGCGCCGCTGCATCAGCCGCACAATCTCGCGGCGATTCGCGCGGTGCGCGTGGCCGCGCCCGAGCTGCCGCAGGTGGCCTGTTTCGACACGGCCTTCCACGCGGGCAACGACATCATGGCGCAACTGTTCGCGCTGCCGTTTCACTACTACGAGGAAGGCATCCGCCGATACGGCTTTCACGGGCTCTCGTACGAGTACATCGCGCATCATCTGCACACCGTCGCGCCCGATATCGCGCGCGGCCGCGTGATCGTCGCGCATCTGGGCAACGGCGCGAGCCTGTGCGCGATGAAGGACGGCAAGAGCGTGGAAACGACGATGGGCCTCACCGCGCTCGACGGCCTGCCGATGGGCACGCGCTGCGGCGCGCTCGACGCGGGCGCCGTGCTCTGGATGATGGCGCACGGCATGGATTACGCGGCGATCGAAAAGGTGCTGTATCAGGAGTCGGGGCTCAAGGGCATTTCGGGCCTCAGCAGCGATATGCGCGAACTGCTCGCGAGCGACAGCAAACAGGCGAAACTCGCGGTGGACTTCTACACGTATCGGATCGCGCAGGAAGTGGGCAAGCTCGCGGTAGTGCTCGGCGGGCTCGATGCGCTGGTGTTCACGGCCGGGATCGGCGAGCATGCGGCGCCTGTGCGCGCGCAGGTGTGCGAGCGGCTCGCGCCGGTGTTCGGCATCGCGCTGGACACGGCCGCGAACGACGCGGGCAAGGAACGCGTGAGCGCGAGCGACAGCCGCGTGCCGGTGTTCGCGATTCCCACCGATGAAGAAGGCATGATCGCGCTGCACACAGCGCGGCTGCTGCGCGAGGCGCATGTGCATGCGCAGCCCGACGCGGGCGCGGCCGCGCGGCTCGGGCAGTGAAGTTGAGCACCGTGAGCGCTCTGCTTCGGCACGAGCGCCCGCGCGCCTGACGGCTCGGGCGCGCTTCTCCCTCAGGCGAACGCGGAGAGACCGCCCGGCAAGACCGGCGCGGCGCTTTCCACGTCGCGAACCGGCTCCGCCTGCGCTTCGTCGTCACGCAGACGCTTGGGCGCCTCGCAATGCACGAGCGTATCGATGAAATACTTCGCGCGCGGCCACGGACCGAAGCCCGCCGCCGAGTTGATGTGACCCGCATCGCCGAGATTCACGAACGCGCTGCCCAGTTGCTGCGCGAGCTGACGCGCGCCGGCGAGCGGCATCCACGGATCGGTTTCGCTGCCGATCAGAATCGACGGCACGCTCAGACGGCGCGCCTCGAACGGCCCGGCGAAACGAAACTTCTCGGGGCTCGCGGGCGCGACGAACAGCACGCCCGCCACATCCGCGCCGAGCTTCCCCTGTTGCTGCGCGTGCGCGGTCACGAGACAGCCGAAGCTGTGCGCCGCAAGCAGAAAGGGCCCGCGCTCGCGCGCGAGGCGCTCGCGCAGGGCGTCGCTCCAGACCGCCAGATCGGGAGCGTCCCAGTCGGCCTGCTCCACGCGCAGCGAGTGCGCGAACTGACGTTCGAGCCAGGTCTGCCAGTGCGCACCGTCGCTGCCGTGCAAACCGGGCACGGTGACGAGTCGCGGCGGCCAGCGGGATTGAGCGCACGAAAGCATGATTTTTTCCTCGCATCGAGAGGTCGAGCATGGATTGTGATCCGCGACCCGTGCGTGCCGAACCAATTTTTTTTGCTTTGCTTTTTCAGGGGCGCCCGCCGACGCCCACCGGCAGGCCGTGCCGCCGCCCGCGTCGAGAAAGCCAGGCCAGCGGCGGCCCGAAAAAGTAGAATGGAGCGAATGCTGATTCAGTTGCCCATTCATCTGGCGATTCCGGTCGCCGGCTTCCGTCACTGAATTCCGTCGCGGGCCGTAGCCGCCTTTTGCTTCTGCTTTCGCCGCCGGGATTCGACACACCACGCGCAGCACGCTCACAAGCACGATGAAGATTCTGTTCTGGCTCCCGCAATCCGACGCTTCCGCCTGGCTTCAGGGCCTGTCCCGCGCGCTGCCCGCCGCGGAACTGCGCGCCTGGCAACCGGGCGACACCGCCCCCGCCGATTACGCCGTGGTCTGGCATCCGCCGCGCGAACTGTTCGCCGCGCGCCCCGGCCTCAAGGCGGTGTTCAACCTGGGCGCGGGCGTCGATGCGATCCTCGCGCTCGAACGCGAGCATCCCGGCACGCTCCCTCAAGACGCGCTGCTCGTGCGTCTCGAAGACTCCGGCATGGCGCCGCAAATGGCCGAATACGTGCAGCACGCGGTGCTGCGCTATCTGCGCCGTTTCGACGACTACACGCAGCAGCAGACGCGCGGCGAGTGGCACGTGCTCGCGCCGCATCCGCGCGAAACCTTCACCGTGGGCGTGCTCGGGCTCGGCGTGCTGGGCGCGCAGGTCGCGCACGCGGTGGCCGCGCTCGGCGTGCCGGTGCGCGGTTTCTCGCGCAGCGCGAAACATCTCGACGGCATCGAGACCTTCTCGGGCGAGTTGCACGGCGCGCAGTTCGACGCCTTCCTCGACGACGTGAAACTGCTCGTCAACCTGCTGCCCGCCACGCCCGACACCGAGAACGTGCTGAACGCGCGCACCTTCGGCAAGCTCGCGCGCGGCGCCTATGTCGTGAACGTCGCGCGCGGCACGCATCTGAACGAACCGGACCTGCTCGATGCGCTGACCAACGGCACGCTCGCCGCGGCCACGCTCGACGTGTTCCGCACCGAGCCGCTGCCGCACGATCATCCGTTCTGGCAGGAGACGCGCATCACGATCACGCCGCATAGCTCGGCGCTGACCTTGCGCGACGAAGCGATCTCGCAGATCGCCGACAAGATCGAGGCGCTCGCGCGCGGCGAAACCGTGAGCGGCGTCGTGCATGCCGCGCGCGGCTATTGATGATCGGCTGAACACCGCGCGCCGCCCCCACAAGAAACCGGAGACACACATGGCCAGCAACGCCCTGCCGCAAGCCGTCAAGATCGTCGAAGTCGGACCGCGCGACGGTCTGCAAAACGAAAAGGAATTCGTCCCCACAGCGATCAAGATCGAGCTGATCGACCGCCTCACGCAGGCGGGTTTCGCGAACATCGAGGCGGCCTCGTTCGTCTCGCCGAAATGGGTCCCGCAGATGGCCGACGGCGCCCAGGTGATGGACGGCATCGCGCGCCGCGCGGGCACGATCTATTCGGTGCTCACGCCCAATCTGCGCGGCTTCGAAGGCGCGCTCGCCGCGCGCGCGGACGAGATCGTGATCTTCGGCGCCGCGAGCGAAGCGTTCTCGCAGAAGAACATCAACTGCTCGATCGCCGAGAGCATCGAGCGCTTCGCGCCCGTTGCCGAAGCGGCCAGGGCCAACGGCGTGCGCATTCGCGGCAGCGTGTCGTGCGCGCTCGGCTGCCCGTATCAGGGCGAAGTGCCGGTCGCGTCGGTGGTCGACGTCGTGGCGCGCTTCGCCGCGCTCGGCTGCGACGAGATCGATATCGCCGACACCATCGGCGTGGGCACCGCGAAGCGCGTGCACGAAGTGTTCGAAGCCGTCACGAAGGCGTTCCCGCGCGAGCGCCTCTCGGGCCACTTCCACGACACCTACGGCCAGGCGCTCGCCAACATCTACGCCGCGCTCGAAGAAGGCATCGCGATCTTCCACGCCTCGGTCGCGGGCCTCGGCGGCTGCCCGTACGCGAAAGGCGCGACCGGCAACGTCGCGACCGAGGACGTGCTGTATCTGATGAACGGCCTCGGCATCCGCACCGGCATCGACCTCGATCAGGTGGTCGCCGCCGGCGACTTCATCTCGACGGCCATCGGCCGCCCGAACGTCTCGCGCGCGGGCAAGGCGCTGCTCGCGAAACGGCAGAACGCCGCCGCGTGCGCGTGACCCGCCCGCGTACTCGCCACACTGCAACGAAGGACCTCAGGACATGACGGAAACGCTCATCAACTCCGAGAAAGACGGCATCGACGCCCTGCCCGATTCCGCGCAACGCGTCGCGCTCCTGCTGCGCGACCACGGCCATGCCAAGCCGGTCGTGCTGCTGCCCGAAACCGGCAAGACCTCGGCCGAAGCGGCCGCCGGTCTCGGCTGCGAAGTGGCGCAAATCGCCAAGTCGATCCTGTTCCGCCGCCGCTCGGACGACGCGCCCGTGCTCGTGATCGCGAGCGGCGCGAATCGTGTCGACGAAAAGAAAGTCGAGGCGCATGTCGGCGCGATCGGCCGCGCGGATGCGAAGTTCGTGCGCGAGAAAACCGGCTATGCGATTGGCGGCGTGTGCCCGATCGGTCACGCCACCAAACCCGTCACGCTGATCGACGCCGACCTGTTCTCGCTCGACAGCCTGTGGGCCGCCGCCGGCCATCCGCATGCGGTGTTCAATCTGTCGCCGCAGGAACTCGCGGCGATGACCGGCGCGCCCGTGGTCGACGTCGCGCTGCGCGACGCATGAGCGGCCGCGCACCGAACCCGTCGTCGGCGATGCCGGCAGCGATGTCTTCGGCGACCGGCACGCCCTCGCCCTGCATCAGCGTGTGCCGCATGCACGAGCCGAGCGGCCTGTGTGAAGGCTGCCTGCGCACGCTCGACGAGATCGCCCTGTGGTCCACGTTCGACGACGCCGCGAAACGCGCCGTTTGGGACGCGATCGAAACGCGCCACGCGAACTGGATCGCCGAGCGCTTCGGCGGTAAAAACAGCAACAACAGCGATGAGGCCGCATCATGACCGCGCCCGCGCGCATCGTGCAGATCGGCGAAACGTTTCGCTCGACGCTCGCACTCTCGCCCGATTCGGTGAAGTCGTTCGCCACGCTCGTGAACGATCTGAACCCGCTGCATCACGACGACGACTACGCCGCGCAAAGCCGCTTCGGCAGCCTGATCGCCTCGGGCACGCAGCCCACCGCGCATTTCATGGCGCTGCTCGCGACGCATTATTCGCAGCACGCGCAGCCGCTCGGCCTCGAATTCGACATGAAGCTCAAGCGCGCCGCGCACGCGCACGACGTCATCACTTTCGAATGGCGCGTGGTGGAGGCGTACTGGAAAGCGAGCCTGAACGGCGATCTCGTGAAGCTCGACGGCACGGCCACGAACCAGCGCGGCGAGACGCTCGTGATCGGCCGCGCGACCATCCTCGTGATGCCGAAGCCCGCCTCATGACGCTGCCGGATTCGATCCGCGTATTCGAGCGCGGCTGGCTCTCGTCGAACAATGTGCTGCTCGTCGATGAGACGCGCGCGGCGCTCGTCGATACCGGTTACGCCACGCATGCCGCGCAGACCGTCGCGCTCGTGCAGCATGCGCTCGCGGGCCGCACGCTCGACGCGATCGTCAACACGCATCTGCATTCGGATCATTGCGGCGGCAACGCGCGATTGCAGACGCAATGGCGCTGCGACACGCTGATTCCCGCCGCCAGCGCCGACGCCGTGCGCGCGTGGGACGCCGCGCGCCTCACCTTCGACGCCACCGCGCAGACCTGCGAGCGCTTCGCGTTCACGGGTAAGCTCGCGCCGGGCGACCGGCTTTCGCTCGGCGGTTTCGACTGGGACGTGCTGGGCGCGCCGGGCCACGATCCCGACTCGCTGATGCTCTACGCGCCCGAGCCGCGCGTGCTGATCAGCGCCGACGCGCTCTGGGAAAACGGCTTCGGCGTGATCTTTCCGGAACTGGACGGCGCGAGCGGATTCGCCGAGCAGCAGGCCGTGCTCGACGTCATCGCGCAACTCGATATCGCGATGGTGATTCCGGGCCACGGCGCGCCGTTCGCCGACGCGCGCGCCGCACTCGAACGCGCGAATTCACGTCTTGCGTGGCTGCGGGCCGATCCGGCACGCAACGCGAAAAACGCGCTCAAGGTGCTGATCGTGTTCAAGCTGCTCGACGTGCGCAGCCTGAGTTTCGACGCGCTGAACGCGATGGTGGCGAACGCATCGATCATCCGCGCCGCGGCGCAGCAACTCGCGCCCGAAAGCGCGTGGCCCGCCCTGGTGCGCGAACTCACCGGCGAGCTGGCGAAAAGCGGCGCGCTGGTGCTGCGCGAACACGGCATCGAGGCGCCCGCCGGCACGGTCTGAGCCACGCTAAAAAAAACGCTCGTCCTTTTTCGGGGACGAGCGTGAGTATCGTGCTCTGACGTGATCAAACTGTCGAGCCGATCATACTCGCGCGAGAATACGCGCCGCATCAGTGATTTCCCTAAAAACGGGGCGGCAGTGAAATGCCGTGTAACAAGACGGTTAAAGCATGCAGAACCGCACCTTGATGCAGCCTAAATCGCTGAAATTCATGGCGCCAAAAATTATTTCGCCATCCGAATCAATAGACGAAATTGGAGCGCGTGCATCAAAGACCGATATGCACGCGCAGCCAGTCGAACAAATGCGAGCACAGATATAAACCGAGCCCGATCGTGCCGCCGATCACCGTGCCGTTCACGCGTATTTCCTGTAGATCCTTGCCGATCTTCAGTTCGATCAGGCGCGCGGTTTCACGCGTGTCCCAGTTACGCACCGTGTCGCGGATGTGATGCGTGAGATAGCGCGAAAAATCCGGCGCCATCGCGCGCGCGGCGTCTTCCAGATGGCTGTTGAGCGAGGCGCGCAGATCGGCGTCGGCGGCCAGCGCTTCGCCGAGCCAGCGTCCTGTCGCGGCCACTTTCGCGTGCAGCGTGGAATCGTCGCGTTCGAGGTCGTCGCGCAGCCACGCGCGCAGGCTCTCCCATAGCTCGCGCGTGTAGTCGTTGAGCGCGCTGCCTTCGCGCAGGCTCGTCTTCAGTTCTTCGCCCTTGCGCAGAAACGCGGGATCGTTCTTGAGCTGCACGATCAGGCGCTGCACGATCTCGTCGAACTTCACGCGCAGATGATGCTCGCGGTCCTCGCTCACTTGCAGCAGCAGGCGGTTCACGGCGCTTTCCAGCACGCGCGCGCCGCTTTCGCCGATCCATTCCGAGGGCAGGAATTTCTCGGTCTTCGGAAACTCGCCCTTGAGTCCATCGACGATGCGCGTCGCCACGAACGCGCGCGTGCTGTCTTCGGCCAGCAGCAGGCCGAGTTGATCGAGCAACTGGTCGAGCAGTTCCTGATGACGGCCGTCCTTCGTGAGCGTGTCGAGCAGCGCGCCCGCCGACTTCGAGAGATCGACCTTGTCGAGCGCCGCATGCAGACCGTCGCGGATAAAGCTCTGGATGCGCGCGTCGTCGGTGAGGCCGAGCAGGCCCGACATGAGCCGCACCGCGTAATCGCCGAGATGGCGCGCGTTTTCGGGCGCGCGCAGCCACGTGGACAGGCGCTCGACCGGATCGTGGCGGCGGATCAGCCCGACGAGCGAACTCACGTCGAGAAACTTCTCCTGCACGAAGGCGGCGAGTTCGTCGGCGATGCGGTCCTTGTTGCGCGGAATCACGCCCGTGCGCCGCGCGATGAACGGAATCGGCACGCGCCGGAACAGCGCGACCACGGCGAACCAGTCCGCCAGCGCGCCGACCATCGCGGCCTCGCTGACGGCCTTGATGCCGTCGATCACCACGCCCGGCGGCGACAGCGCCGTGACGACGAACACCAGCGCCGCGCCCAGCAACAGCGCCAGCGCGCGCCGTTTGGCGCGGCGCAGGTCGCGTTCGTCCTGACTGGGTTCGGCGTGCGTGTCGCGCGTGTCGTGCTTGTCACGATGCGCGGGCGGGATCGGATCGGGCGATGAGGAAGGCGTGGTCATGCGGCTGACGCGTCGGGCGGTTCGAACCGCGCCATTATGCGGCCAGCGTGTTGAGGCCCGCCTCGGCCGCGCCATATCGGCTTGATCTCGCCTCGATCGAATTTGCCGCGTGAGGTCGGCGGCGCCGACGCCCTGCGTGCCCTGCGTGCCCTGCGTGCCCTGCGTGCATCGTGCGCGTGACGCGAATCACGCGCCTTGCGCCTTGCTCCGCGCCGGCACGATGCGCCAGCCGAGATTGACGCCCGCCGCCGCGAGCAGGATCAGCGCCGCGCCCGCGACCTGAATCCACGCGAGCCGCTGACCGAAGGCGAACCAGTCGACCAGAATCGCCACCACCGGATAGATGAACGAAAGCGCGCCGGTCATCGCCGTCGGCAGCTTCTGGATCGCGCCGTAAAGCAGCACGTACATGATGCCCGTGTGCACGATGCCGAGCGTGACGATCTGCGCCCAGTGCACGGGCGTCGCGGGCAGCGTGCCGTAGTGGATGAACGGCGCGAGCGCGAACGCACCGAACGCGAGTTGCACGAGCGCGATCAGATGCGGCGGCGTGCCCTTCAGATGCCGCGTGATGATCGACGAAATCGCGTAGAGCAACGCCGCGCCCGCCGCGCAGGCCACGCCGGTCAGATATTGGCCCGGCACCGCGAGCACGGCGGGCTGCACCTCGACCACGCCCACCAGCCCGACGAACGCCAGCGCGAGCCACACGACGGTGGACGCGCTCACGCGTTCGCGCAGCACCAGCACGCCGAGTCCGACCAGCATGAACGGCTGCGTGTTGTAGACGGCGGTGGCCATCGAAATGGAGGCGCGCGAGTACGCGGCGAACAGCAGCACCCAGTTCGCGACGATGGCCGCGCCGCCCGCGATCGCGAGCGCCAGCGTGCGCCACGGCAGCCGCTGCCGGAACAGCCCGAGCGCCGCGCAGACGAGCGCGAGCATCGCGCCGCCCAGCACGCAGCGCATGAACGCGACGTTGATGGGCGCCTGCTGCGAATCGACGACGAGCCAGCCGATGGTGCCGGACATCAGCATCGCAACGATCATCTCGCCCGCGCCGCGGCGGATTTCGGGAGTGGCCATGAGTGCGTGTTCCTCGTGGAGGGATGCGTCGGTGAATGGTTGAAAGTCTACGCAGGCCGTCTCGCGAAATACAGCGCTAAACTAAGGCACAACCGCTCATTTTCCTTCGAATCGAAGGCACAAGACGCAAGCGAGCCGACAAACCGCAGGAGGCAGATGATGAACAAGCGACCGAACCCGCCGGCCGCCGCGCTCGACGAGATCGACCGCGCGCTGCTGGCCGCCCTCGTCGAGGACGCGCGCGCGAGCGTGAGCGAACTCGCGCGGATCGTCGGGCTGTCGGCGCCCAGCACCTCGGAGCGCTTGCGGCGGCTCGAAGCGCAGGGCGTGATCGGCGGCTATACGGTGCGCATCGACCCGCGCGCGCTCGGCTACACGCTGCAGGCCATCGTGCGCGTGAAGCCGCTGCCGGGTCAGTTGCATCTGGTGGAAGACGTGATCCGTCGCATTCCCGAGTTCATCGAATGCGACAAGGTCACTGGCGACGACTGCTTCATCGCGCGCATCTGGCTGCATTCGATCGAGCAGCTCGACGAGATTCTCAACAAGGTCACCGAGCGCGCGGAGACCAGCACGGCGATCGTCAAATCGACGCCCGTGCCGCGCCGCCTGCCGCCGCTCGGCTGATCCGCGCCCGCGGGTTCGGTCCGGACGCTAGTCCTGCCGCTCAGTCGCCTCGAAGAACGACAGGATCTCGGCGGTCAGTTCCGCGCTCGCTTCCTCGGGAATGTAATGGCCGCAGGCGAGCGCGCGGCCGCTCACGTCGCGCGCCACCTTGCGCCATTCGGCGAGCGGATCGAAGCACTGCTCGATCACGCCATGCTCGCCCCACAGCACGCGCAGCGGGCACGCGACCTTGTGGCCGCGCTCGATGTCGGCGCGGTCGTGTTCGAGGTCGATGGTCGCCGACGCGCGATAGTCCTCGCACATCGCGTGCACCGCACCGGGCTGGCGCAGCGCCGCGCGGTACGCGCCGAGCGCCTTGGGCGCGAACGGCGCGAGGCCCGCGTGACGGCTGCCCATCACGCGCTCGATGTAGGCGTCGGGATCGGCGCCGATCAGCGCTTCGGGCAGCGGCTCCGGCTGGATCAGCAGGAACCAGTGGAAATAGAGCGTGGCGAATTCGCGGTTGGTCTGCTCGTACATGGCGAGCGTGGGCGCGATGTCGAGCAGCATCAGGCGCTCGACGGCGTCCGCGTGGTCGAGCGCCATGCGATGCGCGACGCGCGCGCCGCGGTCGTGCGCGCAGACGAGAAAGCGCTCGAAGCCGAAGTGACGCATGACCGCGACCTGATCGGCGGCCATCGCGCGCTTCGAATAGGCGGCGTGCGTGGCGTCGCTCGGCGGCTTCGACGACGCGCCGTAGCCGCGCAGGTCGGTGGCGATCACGGTGAAGTGCTTCGCCAGATCGTCCGCGCAGCGATGCCAGATCATGTGCGTCTGCGGATGGCCGTGCAGCAGCAGCAGCGGCGGTCCGTCGCCGCCCTTGATGCCCGCGATCTCGACGCCGTTCGCGGTGGGAACGGTGAAGGGCGTGAATCCATCGAACGGCATGGCATGTCTCCCTGGTGTGCTTGTTGGTCTGTGCGACATTGTAGGAGGGGCGCGCGGCGCGCAGCGGCGCTTTCGGGCCAGAAAAGCTAGGGAAGGTCTGCAAAAGTCCTGGCATTGAAGACTGGTTTGCCTATCCTGGAAGATAGACAAGTTCAAGGAGTTCGTCGATGACACAACTCGGTCTTGGTCTGGATCTTTCGACGAAACGCACGCGCAAGCGGGAATTTCTCGATGAGATGATGCGCGTGGTGCCATGGTCGAGGTTGATTGCGTTGATCGAACCGCACTATCCGAAGGGTAAGACCGGAAGGCCGCCGTTTCCGGTTGCGACGATGCTGCAGATCCACTTCATGCAGCAGTGGTTTGGGCTTTCGGACCCAGCGATGGAAGAGGCGCTTTACGACGTGGCGCTGTATCGTGAGTT
>NZ_FNZM01000009.1 GCF_900109265.1 Paraburkholderia tropica | reverse complement strand
AGCGTCTGGTCGTAGTTCGCGACGTCGAGTTCGAAGTCGGCGTAACGACCCTTCAGTTGCGCGCGCAGGGCGCCCGCGTCGAAGATCGGCAGATGCACGGCCGGGCCGATGTTCATCTGGCGGCTCGTGAAGTTGAGGAATTTGCCCCAGCCGAAGGCATCGAAGCCGAAGCCCGCCGCGAGATTCACGTCGGGATAGAACTCGGCCTTCGCTTCCTTGACGTCGTGCATCGCGCCTTCGACCTGCCAGCGCGCGGCGACGATGTCCGGGCGGCGCGCGACGAGATCGGCGGGCAGGTTGTCGGGCAGCGCGACGCTGGCCACCGGATTGAGCACCGGATTGGCGATCTGCAGACCGCGATCCGGACCCTTGCCGAGCAGCGCGCCGAGCTGATAGCGCACGGTCTCGATCTGGCCGTCGATCTGCGAGAGATTGGCCTGGCTCGTAGCGATGTTGCCGTTCGCGGTCTGACGCTCGACGTTGGTGTCGAGGCCCGCGACCACGCGGCCGTTCGTGATGTTGCCGATGGTCTTGCGGTTGTCGATTTCGCGCGCGGCGATATCGCGCAGCGCGTAGAGCTGGGCGAGCTGGTTATAGGTACGCGCGACCGACGCGGCGAGCGTGATGCGGGCCTGCTGCATCTCGGCTTCGGCGGCGCGCTGTGCGGAGACCGCCTGCGCGAGTCGCTGACGGTTCTTGCCCCACAGGTCCAGATCCCACGACGCGCTGGCGAGTACGTTGTTTTCGCTGTACCAGCTGCCGCCGTAGGGCGTTGGGTACAGCGCGTTGGCCGAGTAGAGCTCGCGGGTCCACGAGTAGCTCGCGTTGGCTTTCGGCTCGAGCGCCGATTTCGACGTTTCGATATACGACGACGCCTTGGCAATGCGCGCCTGCGCCTGCGCGATGGTCGGATTGCCGTCGATGGCTTCGTCGATCAGCTTCTGGAGTTGCGGGTCGCCGAACTGGTTCGCCCAGTCGAACGCGGGCCACTGGCCGCCCTGCGCCGGAATGCTTTGCGACGACTCGAACTGCTGCGGCTGCGCGAGCGTCTTGTCGCTCTTGATGCCGATGTAGTTCGCGCAGCCCGAAAGCGCGAGCGCGGCGATCGCGGCGGTCACCGCGGCCCGGCACGACAGCGCTGGCGCAAACTGGGTTTGGGATTTCATTGCTCGTCTCGTTGCGTGAGAAGGTGAGGTGATACTGGACGATGCAGCTATTTTCTTGTTTGCCGGTTTCAAATTTGCTTGCCCTGTCATGAATTGGCCGGCGGATTTTGCCCGGCTGCCGCATTCGCGTTCTGGCTGGCATCGCAGCTATTGGCGAGAACCCGCCGCAACATGTTCTTCAGAAAGCCCACCTCTTCGGGCGTGAAACCGGCGGCGAGCGTTTCCGTCACGCTCGTGAAAATGGCCGGCATGCGGCGCGCGATGGCTTCGCCTTCGGGCGTCAGCGCAAGGCGTACGGCGCGGCGGTCTTCGGAGCTGCGCACGCGCTTGAGGAGGCCGCGCTTCTCCAGCCGGTCGACGAGACGCGTGACCGCGCTGGCGTCGATGCCGTATTCGCGCGCGAGTTCGGCGGCGAGCAGGCACTTGCCGCTGGCCACCATGAACAGCACGCTGGCCTGCTGGCTGGTGATGCCCAGTTCGGCGAGCGTGCGCTGCGTGACCATGTTCGACATGCTCGTCTTGGCCCGCGCGAGCAGGTAACCGACGCTCTCGCCGAGATCGTAATCGCGGATTTCGGGCGGCGGTACAGGGATCGGATCCGTCATGTTTCTGCTGCGACTGCAATGATTGACCAGGCAGGGATTATAAGAAACGTTAGTTGACGCGACAAGGGTTTTATTCTGCCGGGGATGAATAACCTTTGCCAGATAGGGGCTTAATGTTGTGCCCTGCACATGAGAAAATTGAGATTCAGCGCAGCGCCGCTGTGGAACCCGTGAGCCCTCGCCCCGTCTCTTGTTTGCAATCGTCTGCACCGCGGTTCGGGCAGATCACGGCGGCCATGATGGAAAGATCGGATATGCGCCTGATCAATTCATCTGCGCGTGCTATAATTTCAGGTTCCCAAAAGTGCGCCATTGCAGCGCTGCCGAATCGAGCCTCCGGATCCGTCCGGAAGAGGCGGGCGGTGGTCGCGATGCCCCATCCGGCTATGTAGCCGGCTGTGTAGCGCTCGCCCGCCCGGGCGCGCTGCCGCGCACTCTTAACTGTACCCAGGTTCCTATGTCCCGCGCCCTACGCAACATTGCCATCATTGCCCACGTCGACCACGGCAAGACCACGCTCGTCGACCAGCTCCTCCGTCAGACCGCCACGTTCCGTGACAACCAGCAGGTCGCCGAGCGCGTGATGGACTCGAACGACATCGAAAAAGAGCGTGGCATCACGATTCTTTCGAAGAACTGCGCGGTCGAGTACGAAGGCACCCACATCAACATCGTCGACACCCCGGGCCACGCCGACTTCGGCGGCGAAGTGGAACGCGTGCTGTCGATGGTCGACTCGGTGCTGCTGCTCGTCGACGCCGTTGAAGGCCCGATGCCGCAAACGCGCTTCGTGACCAAGAAGGCGCTCGCGCTCGGCCTCAAGCCGATCGTCGTCGTCAACAAGATCGACCGTCCGGGCGCGCGTATCGACTGGGTGATCAACCAGACGTTCGACCTGTTCGACAAGCTCGGCGCGACCGAAGAGCAGCTCGACTTCCCGATCGTGTACGCATCGGGCCTGAACGGCTACGCATCGCTGTCGCCGGAAGCGCGTAGCGGCGATATGCGCCCGCTGTTCGACGCCGTGCTCGAACACGTGCCGGTCCGTGACGCCGATCCGGAAGGCGGCCTGCAACTCCAGATCACCTCGCTCGACTACTCGGCTTACGTTGGTCGTATCGGCGTGGGCCGTATCAAGCGCGGTCGTATCAAGCCGGGTCAGCCGGTTGCGCTGCGCTTTGGTCCGGAAGGCCAGGTCCTGAACCGCAAGATCAACCAGGTGCTGGCATTCAGCGGCCTGGAGCGCGTGCAGGTCGAAGCGGCTGAGGCCGGCGACATCGTGCTGATCAACGGTATCGAAGACATCGGTATCGGCGCGACCATCTGCGCGGTCGACAACCCCGAAGCGCTGCCGATGATCACGGTCGACGAGCCGACGCTGACGATGAACTTCCTCGTGAATTCGTCGCCGCTCGCCGGCAAGGAAGGCAAGTTCGTGACGAGCCGCCAGATCCGCGACCGTCTGACCAAGGAACTGAACCACAACGTGGCGCTGCGCGTGAAGGACACGGGCGACGAAACCACGTTCGAAGTGTCGGGCCGCGGCGAACTGCACCTGACCATCCTGATCGAAAACATGCGCCGTGAAGGCTACGAGCTGGCCGTGTCGCGTCCGCGCGTGGTGCTGCACGAAGTCGACGGCGTGAAGCAGGAGCCGTACGAAATGCTGACCGTTGACGTCGAAGACGCCAACCAGGGCGGCGTGATGGAAGAACTGGGCCGCCGTAAGGGCGAAATGCTCGACATGGCGTCGGATGGTCAGGGCCGTACGCGTCTCGAGTACCGCATTCCGGCGCGTGGCCTGATCGGCTTCCAGGGCGAATTCATGACGCTGACGCGCGGCACGGGCCTGATGAGCCACGTGTTCGACGCATACGGTCCGGTCAAGGAAGGTACGCTCGGCGAGCGCCGCAATGGCGTGCTGATCTCGCAGGACGACGGCGCCGCTGTCGCCTACGCACTGTGGAAGCTGCAGGATCGCGGCCGCATGTTCGTGAAGCCGGGCGACGCGCTGTACGAAGGCATGATCATCGGTATCCATAGCCGCGACAACGACCTCGTCGTGAATCCGATCAAGGGCAAGCAGCTCACCAACGTGCGCGCCTCGGGCACCGACGAAGCCGTGCGCCTGGTTCCGCCGATCCAGATGTCGCTCGAGTACGCGGTCGAATTCATCGACGACGACGAACTCGTGGAAGTGACGCCGCAGTCGATCCGCCTGCGCAAGCGTCACCTGAAAGAGCACGAGCGTCGCCGCGCAAGCCGCGAAGCCGAGTAAAGTTTGCTGTCGAAACTTTTTCGCGCACTGCAATGCATGTAAGAAAACAAGAAAGCCGCCGCTGTCTGGGCGGCTTTTTTGCGTCCGGCGGGGATTGCCTCGCAGTGCCGGAAGAGTCTGTTGTAAAAGTTGCAAAGTACCGCCAAAGCCCGTGTAGCAAGGGTTTGCGTGCGGTCCTGTGTCGCATTGCATCTTATGGGGAGTATCACTTATGTGCTATCCTCCGCGGATGCATGATTTAGGTCCTTCCAAGCAGACTTGATTCGCAATCCGCTAAACGGTCAGGCCGTGGCGCGGAAGGTTGAGTAACCCGCTATTTCTCGAGAAACTCGAAGAAAGGTGAGCGTAAATGTCGGAAACGATGAAGCAATTCCAGCTGAACTCCTATCTGTTCGGCGGCAATGCTCCGTATGTCGAAGAGCTATACGAAGCATATCTTGACAACCCTGCGTCCGTTCCGGACCAATGGCGTGAATACTTCGACGCACTGCAAAACGTGCCGTCGTCGAGTGGTTCGGCCGACAGCGATGTCGCCCACGGCCCGATCGTCGAGTCGTTTGCCCAGCGCGCGAAAGCCAATGCTTTCGTCCCGAAGGGCGGCGGCGAAGACCTCGCCACGGCTCGCAAGCAGGTCTACGTTCAGTCCCTCATCGGCGCATATCGCTTCCTGGGCTCGCAATGGGCCAACCTGGATCCGCTGAAGCGTCGCGAGCGTCCGCCTATCCCCGAACTCGAACCTGCGTTCTACGACTTCACTGAAGCCGACATGGACCAGACGTTCAGCGCCACGAACCTGTATTTCGGTTTCGAGCGCGCGACGCTGCGCGAGATCGTCAAGGCCCTGCGCGACACGTATTGCGGCACGATCGGCGCCGAGTACATGTACATCAGCGACCCGGAACAGAAGCGCTGGTGGAAGGAACGCCTCGAGTCGATCCGCTCGACGCCGAATTTCACGAACGACAAGAAGAAGCACATCCTCCAGCGCCTCACGGCCGCTGAAGGCCTCGAGCGCTTCCTGCACACCAAGTACGTCGGCCAGAAGCGCTTCTCGCTCGAAGGCGGCGAATCCTTCATCGCCGCGATGGACGAAGTCGTCCGTCACGCAGGCGCGAAGGGCGTGCAGGAAATCGTCATCGGCATGGCCCACCGCGGCCGTCTGAACGTGCTCGTCAATACGCTCGGCAAGATGCCGGCTGACCTGTTCGCCGAATTCGAAGGCAAGCACGTCGACGACCTGCCGGCAGGCGACGTGAAGTACCACAAGGGCTTCTCGTCGGACGTCGCAACCGAAGGCGGCCCGGTCCACCTGTCGCTCGCGTTCAACCCGTCGCACCTTGAGATCGTCAACCCGGTGGTCGAAGGTTCGGCGAAGGCCCGTATGGATCGCCGCGGCGACGACAACGGCCTTCAAGTGCTGCCGGTGCAGATCCACGGCGACGCGGCCTTCGCGGGTCAGGGCGTCGTGATGGAAACGCTGAACCTCGCGCAAACGCGTGGTTACGGCACGCACGGCACGCTGCACATCGTCATCAACAACCAGATCGGCTTCACGACGTCGGACCCGCGCGATGCGCGCTCGACGCTGTACTGTACCGACGTGGTCAAGATGATCGAAGCGCCGGTGCTGCACGTGAACGGCGACGATCCGGAAGCGGTCGTGCTGGCGATCCAGCTCGCGGTCGAATTCCGCATGCAGTACCACAAGGATGTCGTCGTCGACATCATCTGCTTCCGCAAGCTCGGCCACAACGAGCAGGACACCCCGGCGGTCACGCAGCCGCTGATGTACAAGACGATCGCGAAGCACCCGGGTACCCGTGCGCTTTACGCTGAGAAGCTCGTGCAGCAGGGCGTCATTTCGGCGGAAGACGGCGACAACTACGTCAAGGCATATCGTGCCGCGATGGACGAAGGCCACCACACCGTCGACCCGGTGCTCTCGAACTACAAGAGCAAGTACGCGGTGGACTGGGTGCCGTTCCTGAACCGCAAGTGGACCGACGCTGCCGACACGGCAGTGCCGCTCGCGGAACTCAAGCGTCTGGCCGAACGCATCACCACGATCCCCGAGAACTTCAAGGTTCACCCGCTGGTCGAGCGCGTCATCAACGACCGCCGCGCGATGGGCAAGGGCGAATCGAAGCTCGACTGGGGCATGGGCGAACACCTCGCGTACGCATCGCTGGTCGCGTCGGGCTACGCTGTGCGCCTGACGGGTCAGGATTCGGGCCGTGGCACGTTCACGCACCGTCACGCCGTTCTGCACGATCAGAACCGCGAACGCTGGAACGACGGCACGTACATCCCGCTGCAGAACATCGCCGACAACCAGGCGAAGTTCACGGTGATCGACTCGGTGCTGTCGGAAGAAGCGGTGCTGGGCTTCGAATACGGCTACTCGACGGCTGAACCGAACACGCTCGTGGCGTGGGAAGGCCAGTTCGGCGACTTCGTCAACGGTGCGCAGGTCGTGATCGACCAGTTCATCTCGTCGGGCGAAGTGAAGTGGGGCCGCGTTTCGGGTCTCACGATGCTGCTGCCGCACGGCTACGAAGGCCAGGGTCCGGAGCACTCGTCGGCGCGTATCGAACGTTTCCTGCAGCTGTGCGCCGAGCACAACATGCAGGTCGTTCAGCCGACCACGCCGGCCCAGATCTTCCACGTGCTGCGCCGCCAGATGATCCGTCTGTTCCGCAAGCCGCTGATCATCTTCACGCCGAAGTCGCTGCTGCGTCACAAGGAAGCCGTGTCGGACCTGTCCGAACTCGCGAAGGGCACGTTCCAGCCGGTTATCGGCGAAGTGGACGAGTCGATCGACGCGAAGAAGGTCAAGCGCGTGGTGGCCTGCTCGGGCCGCGTGTACTTCGACCTCGTCGCGCATCGCCGCGAAGCGAAGGCAAACGACGTCGCGATCATCCGTATCGAACAGCTCTATCCGTTCGCGCACAAGCAGTTCGAAGCGGAAATCAAGAAGTACGACAACGCGACCGAAGTGGTCTGGGTGCAGGACGAGCCGCAGAATCAGGGCCCGTGGTTCTACATCGAGCACCACCTGAAGGAAGGCATGAAGGAAGGACAGAAGCTCGCGTACAGCGGCCGTCCGGCTTCGGCCTCGCCGGCTGTCGGCTACTACGCGAAGCATTACGAACAGCAGAAGACGCTGATCGAAGGTGCGTTCGGCCGCCTGAAGGGCGCGCAGGTCGCGAAATAAGCATATGAGCTAACGAACCGGGAAAGCGTGCGATCGGATTGCGCGCTTTCCCGCGCTCAGATGCGCGACCCGGTTCGTACCCAGATACGTATTCAGGAACATCAAATGGCTATTGTTGAAGTCAAGGTCCCGCAGTTCTCGGAGTCGGTGTCGGAAGGCACGATGCTGCAGTGGAAGAAGAAGCCGGGCGAAGCGATCGCTCAGGACGAAGTCGTCATCGAAATCGAAACCGACAAGGTCGTGCTCGAAGTGCCCGCGCCGGCAGCCGGCGTGCTGGCTGAAGTTCTGATCGGCGACGGCGCGACCGTCACGAGCGAACAGGTCATCGCACGCATCGACACGGAAGGCAAGGCTGGCGCCGCTGCTGCACCCGCAGCCGCCGCAGCGCCGGCAGCCGCACCGGCCGCCGCGCCCGCCGCAGCACCGGCTGCCGCAGCCGCTTCGACGTCGAGCAGCAACATCGCCTCGCCCGCAGCGACCAAGCTGATGGCGGAGAAGGGTCTGGCAGGCGGCGACGTCGCCGGCACGGGCCGCGACGGCCGCATCACGAAGCAGGACGTGCTCGGCGCAGGCGCGCCGAAGGCTGCACCCGCAGCCGCACCGGCCGGCAAGCCGGCTGCCGCCAAGCCCGCGCTGCCGCAAGTCAACGCACCGGCATCGGCCGCCAACTGGCTGAACGACCGTCCGGAACAGCGCGTGCCGATGTCGCGCCTGCGTGCGCGTATCGCCGAGCGTCTGCTCGAGTCGCAGCAGACCAACGCCATCCTCACGACGTTCAACGAAGTGAACATGGCGCCGGTCATGGATCTGCGCAACAAGTACAAGGACAAGTTCGAGAAGGAACATGGCGTGAAGCTCGGCTTCATGTCGTTCTTCGTGAAGGCTGCGGTTCACGCCCTCAAGAAGTTCCCGCTCGTGAACGCGTCGATCGACGGTAACGACATCGTCTATCACGGCTACTTCGACATCGGTATCGCCGTCGGTTCGCCGCGCGGTCTGGTGGTGCCCATCCTGCGCAACGCAGACCAGATGAGCCTCGCCGACATCGAGAAGAAGATCGCCGAATTCGGTCAGAAGGCCAAGGACGGCAAGCTGTCGATCGAAGAAATGACGGGCGGTACGTTCTCGATCTCGAACGGCGGCGTGTTCGGCTCGATGCTCTCGACCCCGATCATCAACCCGCCGCAGTCGGCGATCCTCGGCGTTCACGCGACCAAGGAACGCGCGGTTGTGGAAAACGGCCAGATCGTGATCCGCCCGATGAACTACCTCGCGATGTCGTACGACCACCGCATCATCGACGGCCGCGAAGCCGTCCTGTCGCTGGTCGCGATGAAGGACGCGCTGGAAGATCCGGCGCGCCTGCTGCTCGACCTGTAATCACAGCGTCGCTCAAGCATCGCGTATTGAGTCTCACACTGAGCGGCGTGCGCGCGAATTCCGGAAACCGGCATTCGCGCGCCGCGCTCACGTATCGAAAGGATGACCATGTCCAAAGAATTTGACGTCGTCGTGATCGGCGCCGGCCCCGGCGGCTATATCGCGGCGATCCGCGCCGCGCAGCTCGGCAAGTCGGTTGCGTGTATCGAAAAGTGGAAGAACCCGGCCGGCGCGCTGAAGCTCGGCGGCACCTGCCTGAACGTCGGCTGCATTCCGTCGAAGGCGCTGCTCGCCTCGTCGGAAGAGTTCGAAAACGCCGCGCATCATCTCGTCGACCACGGCATCAGCGTGGGTGACGTGAAGATCGACGTCGCGAAGATGCTCGCCCGCAAGGACGGCATCGTCGAAAAGATGACGAAGGGTATCGAATTCCTGTTCCGCAAGAACAAGATCACGTGGCTCAAGGGTCACGGCAAGTTCACCGGCAAGAACGACGCCGGCGTGCAGATCGAAGTGTCGGGCGAAGGCGAAACCGAAGTCGTGACGGCGAAGAACGTCATCATCGCGACGGGTTCGAAGGCGCGTCACCTGCCGGGCATGCCGGTCGACAACAAGATCATCGCTGACAACGAAGGCGCGCTGACGTTCGACTCGGTGCCGAAGAAGCTGGCCGTGATCGGCGCAGGCGTGATCGGTCTGGAACTGGGTTCGGTGTGGCGCCGTCTGGGCGCCGACGTCACGATCCTCGAAGCGCTGCCGGAATTCCTCGGCGCCGCTGACCAGGCGCTCTCGAAGGAAGCTGCGAAGCTCTTCAAGAAGCAGGGTCTCGACATTCACGTTGGCGTGAAGGTCGGCGAAGTGAAGGCGACGGACAAGAACGTCACGATCAACTACACGGACAAGGACGGCAACGCGCAAGTGCTCGAAGCCGACCGCCTGATCGTGTCGGTTGGCCGCGTGCCGAACACCGACAACCTCGGTCTCGAAGCGATCGGCCTGAAGGCCAACGAGCGCGGCTTCATCGACGTCGATGGCCACTGCGCAACGTCGGTGCCGAACGTCTACGCGATCGGCGACGTGGTGCGCGGCCCGATGCTCGCGCACAAGGCCGAAGACGAAGGCGTGCTGGTCGCGGAAGTGATCGACGGCCAGAAGCCGCACATCGACTACAACTGCATTCCGTGGGTGATCTACACCGAACCGGAAATCGCGTGGGTCGGCAAGACGGAACAGCAGCTCAAGGCAGAAGGCCGCGACATCAAGACGGGCCAGTTCCCGTTCATGGCGAACGGCCGCGCGCTCGGCATCAACAAGGCCGACGGCTTTGTGAAGATGATCGCCGACGCGAAGACCGACGAACTGCTCGGCGTGCACATCATCTCGGCGAACGCATCGGACCTGATCGCGGAAGCCGTGGTGGCGATGGAATTCAAGGCTGCCGCCGAAGACATCGGCCGCATCTGCCATCCGCACCCGTCGCTGTCCGAAGTCATGCGCGAAGCGGCACTCGCCGTCGACAAGCGCGCGCTCAACATGTAAGCGCCTGAGGCCGGGCGCGCCAGCGTTCCGGCCTTGCAGCACCTGCATCACGTACAGAGGCGGACGGGTTCGAATACCCGCCCGCCTTTACTCATTTGCGGCTCACGAAATGAACGTCACCGAATACTACGAAAACGAACTGCAGAAACGCGGATACAAACCGGATGCGGCGCAGCGCGTCGCGATCGAGCGGCTGCAGCGGTGCTACGACGAGTGGGTCGAATACAAGTCGCGTCGCTCGAACGCGTTCTGGAAACTCATCAACCGTCCCGATCTGCCGCGCGGCGTCTACATGTGGGGCGGGGTGGGGCGCGGCAAGAGCTTCCTGATGGACAGTTTCTACGCGGTCGTGCCGGTGCAGCGCAAAACGCGTCTGCATTTCCACGAGTTCATGCGCGAAGTGCATCGCGAACTCGAAGAACTCAAAGGCCAGGCCGATCCGCTCGACGAACTCGCGCGCCGCATCGCGAAGCGTTATCGCCTGATTTGTTTCGACGAATTCCACGTCTCGGACATCGCCGACGCGATGATCCTGTATCGCCTGCTCGACCGCCTGTTCGCGAACGGCGTGCAGTTCGTGATGACGTCCAACTACGATCCCGATCTGCTCTATCCCGACGGCCTGCATCGCGACCGCATGCTGCCCGCCATCGAGCTGATCAAGGAAAAGCTCGATGTCCTGAACGTCGACGCCGGCGTCGATTATCGCCAGCGCACGCTCGCGCAGGTCGAGGTCTATCACACGCCGCTGGGCGCCGCCGCCGACAAGGCGCTGCGCCATTCGTTCGCGCAACTGGCCGCGGTGCCCGACGAAAGCCCGATCCTGCACATCGAGAAGCGCGAACTCAAGGCGCTGCGCAAGGCCGATGGCGTGGTGTGGTTCGACTTCGCCACGCTGTGCGGCGGCCCGCGCTCGCAGAACGACTATCTCGAACTGGCGAGCCGTTTTCACGCCGTGATTCTCTCCGACGTGCCGCAGATGACGCCGCGCATGGCCTCCGAGGCGCGCCGCTTTACCTGGCTCATCGACGTCTTCTACGACCACAAGGTCAAGCTGCTGATGTCGGCGGCCGTGCCGCCCGAGGATCTCTATCCCGAGGGCCCGATGGCGAACGAATTCACGCGCACGGTCTCGCGGATCGTCGAAATGCAGTCGAAGGAGTATCTCGAAACGCCGCGCCGCATCGTCGACACGACGCTGACCTGAGCGTTTGCCTGGTGGTTTGATCTGCGACACGTCGCAGGGTGCGCGCCCAGGTGCGCACCCTGCGGCGTCGCAAAAATAGAGTCCGAAGTGTTTTTTCAAGATTCGGACTCGTCTGATATGGCCCGCGGGGGCGAGTGGATATCGTTGGTTCAGAACCGTTCTGACCAAGGAGAACTCCATGACGCCGCATCGCGATATCACCGAGGAAGAGTGGCAACGCGTGTTGCCGCTGCTGCCCGAACTGCGCCCGCGCTCCGAACTGCGCGGCCGACCGCTCGCCAATACCCGCTCGGTGCTCAACGGCGTCCTGTGGGTCATGTACAGCGGCGCCACGTGGTCGGCCATGCCGCGCCGCTATCCGTCCTATCAGACCTGCCATCGCCGCTTCAAGGCGTGGCACGACGAAGGCGTCCTCAAAGCCGTGATGGCCGAATTGTTCGGCGAAGAGGGTGCGGCACTGTGCGACGCGATCGAAACGCGCATGCGCAGGCACGCAAGCCGCGCCGAAAAGGCCGCGCGCACCCAGGAAGAACTGCCGATGCGCAATTCGCCGTTCTCGCCGGCCGCGCCCGGCGTGCCCCAGCCGTTCAGCTATCGATCGGTGTATCGCCACACGGTTTGACCCTGGCCGGTCGACGTGTGTCGAGAAAGAAAAAAAGCCGCCTGAATTCAGGCGGCTTTTTTCATGCTGAGGGTCGGCGTGGCGCGTGGTCGCGAGTCACGCCGCCGAGGTTGCTTGTTCCGCCTGGAGCTTACTGCTGACGCACCCACGTCTGCGACCGGCCGAGCAGCGCGATGCCCAGATAGCCGCGCACCACGAGCTTCTGGCCGCCGTCTTCCGTGTGCATCTTGCAGCTATAGATCTTGCCGTTTTCCGGATCAAGAATATGGCCGCCGTCGTATTCGTTGCCGGCCTTCTTCATGCTGTCGATGATCGTCATGCCGAGGATCAACTGATCCTTGCGCGAGTCCGTGCACGCGGTGCAGCGGCGATCGGGCTGATCGTTCGGGCCCAGTCCCTTGATGACCTTGCCGCTCAGGCCGCCGCTGCCGTCGTCGCTGATCTGCACGAGTGCTTTCGGCTGGCCGGTGTGGTCGTCGATGGTCTGCCAGACCCCGATGGGCGAGCTGTCCTGCGCGTGCGCGGCGGCGATGCCGCCCAGCAGCGCGCCGGCCAGCGCGAGCTGACGCGCCGCGCGTGCGGCGAACGAAATGGTGCGACCGTCGATCCGGTTCATGTGTCTTCCTCCACTGATGTTTATGTGTGTGCGACCGCATGCACGCGCGCGCCGCGATGGCGCGCTCATGCAGTCAGGGCAGGATACGCGAAAGCGCCGCGCGCGTTTGCGAGTAGGAACTCTAGTCGGCGCGGCGCGCGCGGCACGCGGATTGCCGCACGTGCCGTGCCGGCCAACTCAGTTGAGCTGGTAAGAGAACGTCGCGTTGATGCGCGGGCTGCGCGACGGACTCTCGACCGGCGCATCGGCGAGCGCTTTCGCGACGGACAGATCGAGGCTGTAGTACTTGCCGTCGGAAATACGAAAACCGAACGACGCCGACGACAGCCGGGAAGGCGCGGGCGTACCCGCATGCAGATACACGCGCGCCATGTCGAACGAGACATACGGCGTGATCGTCTGCAGCCACGCCTGGCCGATCTTGAACGGATGATTCAGTTCGAGCAGGAAGGCCCAGCCCGAATCGCCCGACGCTTCGCCCGGCTCGTAGCCTGCCGCGAAACGCTGCGCGCCGAACGAGATCTGTTCCGAAGTCGGCAGCGTGACCGGGCTGTACTGGCCCGTGATTGCCACCGACGTGCCGAAGCCCATCGGCCAGTCGTTGGTCTGCGAGAACGAGCCCGTGGTGCGCACGAAATTCAGCGACACGGGGTTTTGCAGCACCACGCCGGGAATGTTCGTGTCGGCGCCCTTGGACGCGCCCAGAATGTTGAAGCCCTTCGCGACCGCGATGCTCGCCTTGCGCACCTGGCCCGTCTTGACGTCGGCGTAATCGGCCTGCAATTGCAGCACGCGCACCTGCGAATGCGTGTCGTACTGGAAGCCGTTGAGGGTGTTGTGGTAGCGATCCTCGTCGTGCGCCGCATACACGCTCGCGGTGCCCACGACGCTGCGCGTGTTGCTGAGCAGCAGCGGGTAGGAGAGCGAGCCCGTGATCTTGTCGCTGATGACCGTGCGCTCCACGTAACCGGGCAGGCCGGGATTGTTGGTGGGATTGCCGCGGTAGTGCGAGGCGTCCACCTTCGCCATCAGACCGTCGCTCGCGATCGGCACGGCCGCGTGCGCGGACAGATAGGTGACGTTGTCGCGTCCCTTCGGTAGCAGCGCGGACACGCTCAACTGCTCGCCGAACGGCGTCAAACCGTTTTCGGTCAGCGTGAGCAGACCCTGCACGCCCGGATGATTGAAGTCGATGCCGGTGCTGATATCGTACGGCTTCTGCGTGGCGTCGAGTTCGAGCGTGGTGGCGCCGTCGGTGCTCGTGGGCGGCGGCACGTTGGCCTTCACCTTGAGCCCGGGCAGCAGGCCGAGCACGTTGATATAGCGCTGGAACGTGGCCGTGCGCAGCGGCCGGTCCTCGACGATATGCGCGGCGATCGCGCGCATCTTGTCTTCGAGCTTGCCCGGCTTGCCGGTGATCGTCACGGTGCCCACATAGCCTTCGACGACCGTGATGCGCACCACGCCGCCCGCGAAATCCTGGGCAGGCACGAACGCGAACGAGAGCGCGTAGCCGCGATCCTGATAGAGCTTCGTCACGCCGTTGGCCGTCTCGATCAGCTGACCGATCGTGATGTCGTGATTCGCGAGCGGCGCGAAACGTTGCGCGACCTCGTCGAATGGAATCGATTTCACGCCTTCGACCTTGAAGGTGGTCGGCGTGAGATGCGTGGCCAGCAACTGCTGCAGCTGAGGCGTCTGCTGCTGCACCTGCACGGTCACGTTCGGCGCCTTCTGCGGCGCGTTGATCTGCGGCAGTGCGTCGAGCGGATTGCCCCCGGCGGGGTTGCCCGCAGGAGGATTGCCGCCCGACGCCGGCCGGTTCTGTGCTACTGCCACCCCCGTCAAGCCGGCGCTCGCCATCACCCCCAACGTTGCGAGCACGGCCAATTCTGCGACTGCGCCTTTCATCGGACTACCCTCGGACTTGTCGGACGGCGCGCCCGGTTTCCCTGAAGCTTCCGGTGCGCGCCGCCTCTTTGTGCCGCCTTTTCGGCGGTCTGTGGCTCCCTGATTGCCTGTGTTTATTCCTGCGGACTACGTACTACCTTGCCGTTCTTGTCCGGCAACGCGCGCGCGGCTTTCCCTCTCCAGAGGCCGCGTCACGCGTCGCTCATGTTGCCCGATGATCGTTGCGCGCGCTACGGCAGCTTATGCAGCAAGCCGCTCAGTAGTCCCCCCGATGTACTCGTGCTGCCAGAACTGCTTGTCGAACTCGTGCTGCCGGTCGTGGCGCCCAGCGCGCCCGTGACCGTGCCGACGATCACCGTCACCGGCTGGAGCAGCGTGGTCGCGCCGCTGCTGCTGGTGCCGCTGCCCGAAGTCGTCGAGCCGGCAGCGCCCGCCGCCGTCGACACCACGCCCGTGAGCAGGCTGCCGACGATCGGCACGTTGCCGAGCGCGCCGGTGACGGCGCTCGTGCCGCCGGCGGTGCCGGTCAGGCTCGTGACGCTGGAGAGCGGCGAGCTGCCGAGGCCGAGGCTCGCGATCGCCGCGTTGAGCGGGCCGAGCAGACCTTGCGCGGCGGCGCCGGTCGGCGGCCCGCTGGCGACGAGCGCCGTGCTGCCGCCGACGAGGCTCGTGATCAGGCCGGGAATCGGCGCGGCACCGTTCGGACCGTTGGGATTCACGAGGCCGCCTGCGTTGGTGACCGTGTTGCCGAGCGCCGACACCAGCGTGCCGACGTCCGCGCCCACCGGCGCGAGCGGCCCGAGCGCGCTGAGCGCGGCGGTGGTGGAGGTGCCGCCCGCCGTCGACGAAATCTTGCTGCCAGCCGTATCGAGCGCGCCGCCGACCTTGGCGAGCAGCCCGGAGACCGGCACGCCCAGACCCGTCGTGGTGCCGACCTGCTGCGTGACTACGCCGGCTTCGGTGACGATCGGCGTGATGGCCGTGCTGAGCGGCTGCGTGATCTGCTGAACCGGCGCGGACGAGAGCGCGTTGCCGAGCATCTTGCCGCCCGCGTTGACCGCGTTCGCGGTCGTATCGAGCACCGTGGCCACCGGCGTGGTGACCGGCGCCAGCGGAGCGAGCGGGCCGCTGCCGAGACCGTTGACCGTGGTGGCGACGCCCTGGACCACGCCGCTCGTCGCGCTCACGACGTTGCCGAGACCGGCGACCGTGGTGCCGACCGGATTGGCCGTCGAGCCGGTCTGGCCGAGGCCGTTGGAGACGGCGTCGGCGAGTGCGCTCGCCACGGTGCCGGTGCTCGACACCGCGTTGCCGAGTCCCTTCGTGACGTCCGAACTGGTGCCGCCGGGCAGGGTGGTCGAGCCGATCGCGGTGCCGAGATCGCTGGCGGTCTTGGCGACCGTGCTGACCACGCCGCTCGTGCCCGTCGTCGTGGTCGTGCCGCCGCCCGTGTTGGTGTCGGTGCCGGAACCGCCGGTGCCGGTCGAGCCGGTGCCGCCCGTCGAGCCGGTGGTGCCGGTCGAACCGCCCGTGCCGCTCGATGCCGAAGGCGGCGTGTAGCTGCTGCCGCCACACGCGGCGAGGCTCAGGGCGATCACGCTCGCGGCGGCGAGGGCGGTGAGACGCAGGCCGCGCATCAACGTCGCGGAGCGGTCGTGCGAAATCGCGAGGGAAAAGCTGGACATAGCGCTGTCTCCTTGTTTCATCAGGCGCTGAAACGGGCTATCGGAGCGATCATTCGGATGCTGCGAAATAGGATTAGCCACAGGGTTAGCCGGGGTTAGCCGATTGGCGGACGGGTTCTCAGGCGCTCACTTCTTCGCGCCGAGCAGACCGCCGACGAGCGACGTGAGGCCGGAAAGCGGGCCGGTCGTGCCGCTGCTGCTGGTGCTGCCACCCGTGAGCGAGGCCAGCGAGAGGCCCGGCGTGCTGCTGGCCGTGCTGCTGGAGCTGCTCGACGTCTTGACGCCCGCACCCACGCCCGCGCTCGCCACGACGCTGGTCGTGGTGGTGGCGGCGGTGTTCAGCGTGCCGGCGACGGTGTTGACGACGCCCGCGACGAGACCCGTGACCGGTGCGAGCGGGCTGCTGGTGCCGCCGGTGGCCGAGGTCAGCGTCGAGGTGACCGTGGTGAGCGCCGTCGTCACCGGGGCGAGCGGGTTGCCGCTCGAGCTGCCGGTGATGCCGAGACCCGCGCCGATGCCGAGGCCCGCGTTGGCGCCGCCCGAACCGGTCGTGCCGCCCGTCAGACCGCCAAGCAGGCTCGTGACCGGCGCGAGCGGATTGCTGCTGTTGCCCGAGGTGCTGCCCGTCAGCAGATTGCCGGCGGTGGCGACGGTCTTGCCCGTATCGGAGACGAGATTGCCCACGCCCGTGGTGACCGGATTGCCGGCTCCCGTCGAGGCGACCAGCGCGCCGCCTTTTTCGAGGCCGCCGCCGAGCGTTTGCAGCAGGCCCGCGACCGGGGCGCCGAGGCCGGTCGCCGTGCCGACCGTCTGCGTGGTGGAGGCGAGCACCGAGGTAATCGGCGTGATGGCCGTGCTGAGTTGCTGCGTGACTTGCTGGACCGGGCCGGTCGACAGCGCGGTCGTGAGCGTGTTGCCCGCGCCGGTGACGGCCGTGCCGAGCGTGCTGACCGCGCCGCCGAGCGGCGTGGTGACGGCGGCGAGCGGGGCGAGCGGACCGCTGCCGAGGCTCGTGACGAGTTGGCCGGCGCTCGTGACGGCCTTGCCTGCATCGCTGACGACGCCGCCCGTGCTGGCGACCGTCGTGCCGACCGGATTGGTGTTGGTGCTCGAACCAAGCGCGCCGAGACCGTTCGACACGCCGCTGCCGAGCGCCGAGACTGCCGCGCCGAGATTCTCGACCACGCCGCCTGCCGCCGTCGTGGTGGCGGTGCTCACACCTGGCAGCGACTGCGAGGCGATCGTGCTGCCGACGCCCGACACCGTCGAGCCCAGGTCGCTGACGACCGTGCCCGAAACGTTCGCGACCTGGCCGACCGCGTTCGCCGCGACGGCCGTGCTGCCGCTGCCCGTCCCGGTGGTGCCGCCGCTGCTGGTGTTGCCGTCGCCGCTGCCGCTGCCGCCACCGGCGGTCGACGTGCCGCCGGTGCCCGTTCCCGTGCCGCTCCCCGAATTGCTGTCGCTCGACGTGGTGGTCGTGCCGCTACCGCTGCCGCTGCCCGTGCCGGTGTCGCCGCTGCCCGAGCTGCCGCTGGTGCCGCTCGTGCCGCCGCTGGTTTGCAGCGAGCCGCCGCTGCCGGTGCCGCTGCTGAGCGTGCCCGAACCGCCGCAGGCGGTCAGGGAAAGCAGGGTGGCGATGGTGGCGGCAATGGCAGTCAGGCGTGCCGCGTTCGCGATGTGGTGGTTCTTCATGGTGTGCCCTCGTCTCTCGTATGGTGTGTCTTGCTGTGTGTGTGTTTTGTCGTGCTGCGGGACATACACTGCAACAGCTATGCCAATGCGAAAGAGCCCGCGAGAAAAGCCGTCGCGAGGCGGGCGTGGGTATCGTCTGATCAAGACGGCATGGGGCTTTGCGCGAAGCTTTCTTCGCAGGAATCGGCGCGCGCGAACATGCGCGTTACCGTGCGCCGCGCGTTACGTCACGTAACGGAACGCGGGCGATGTTACGAACGCCCGGGGTAACGTGACGAAGTGCTAATCGCTTTGCATATTTTCGATTCGACGAAGCACTCGAAACCGCAGTTAATCCGCCGCGCATCAATCAAAAGCCGCGCATGAAAAAGTGTTTCGAGTCCTGATCAGTTCGCGCGTAACGTCACGCGATGGCACGCCATGGCACGTTATGGTTTGCCCTGAGTGAATAAAAAAATGCGGCATGCCGATAATGATGTTACGTGGCGACAACGATGTAACGGGCGATTGCGTAACGTTCGCGGTTAAGCTATAAAAAGCGCATCCATAAATAAAACACGTTACTAGCAGAGCTGAACGGGGCATTGCATTTAGAGGGGAATGCTTACGATTCGGCCGCAATGTTGGCGGACTGACATGGCAGTCCGTGGACCAGTTGCAACGGCGCATCATTCAAACCTATTCGCTGAGAGAGCCGGTGCAGCATCGCGTGAGAGCGCGAAGAAGAGAGAGAGGGCCGAAATGAACAAGCTGGTAAAGCTTTTTGCTAAAGCAGAAGACGGGGTGACGGCGCTGGAATATGGGCTCATCGCAGGGCTCATCGCCGTGGTGATTGCGGCGAGCGCTCAGGGGTTGGGCACCGAGCTGAAGGCCGTATTCACCTACGTCACGACTCAACTGACGGCTGCGGTTCCGGCAGGAACCTGACGCGGCGCATCGCTGCGTGGCGGCTTCGTGCTGCCACGCCCGATCATTCAGCTAAACGTAGCAGTGACTTTTCACGCGCTGGCTAGCCGGTTCGCGTGAGGCGTCTGCACGTCGACTCGCGATGAATGCATCCATCATTCCCAGCTGCGTATTCGCCGCCTGGGCGCTCGCGGTCGCCATTTGCGATCTGCGTTCGCGCCGCGTGCCGAATGCGCTCGTGATCGCCGGCCTCGTCGCCGCGCTCGTTGCTGCGTGCTGGCACGCGGGACCGGCGCAACTCGGCGTTGGCCGCGCATTGATCGCCGCCGCGATCGGGCTCGCCGCGCTCATGCCGTTCTTCGTGCTCGGCGTGATGGGCGGCGCCGACGTCAAGGTATTCGCCACGCTCGGTGCATGGTGCGGATTGCAGCCCTTGCTCTGGCTCTGGGTGGCCGCAAGTCTTATTGCATTCGTGCATGCGCTCGCGATTCTCGCGATGCGTGCACGCTCGCAAGCGGCGGCGTCGCGGCGTGTGCAGATCGTCAGTGTCGGCGCGCGGCGCGGCACGCCGTACGCCACCTGCCTGGCCGTGCCCGCGCTCGCGTGGCTCGCATTGCAGTGGATGCCGGGAGCGTTGCAATGATTGCGCGCGCAATGAATTTGTCATGCGATGCGGAACGACCAGCGCGATCGAAACAGCGCGGCGCCGCCGCCGTCGAATTCGCGATCGCGTTTCCGCTGTTCTTTCTGGTGCTCTACGCCATCGTCACGTTCTGCATGATCTTTCTCGTGCAGCACAGCCTGACCGCGGCGTCGGCGGACGGTGCGCGCGCCGCGCTCGTCTACGTGAACGCACAGGACACCGGGTCGGCTTTGAGCGGCCGCGCGCAGGCCGCTTGTGCACGTGCGCTGCAAGGCGTGACGTGGCTCGCCACCGCGCCCACCTGCACGACGGTCGTGAGCGCCCAGCCGAGCGGATGCACGAACAACACGGCGATGGACTGCATCCAGGTCACGCTCAGCTATCCGTGGAGCACGAAGCCGCTCGTGCCCACGCTGCCCATGCTCGGCGCGTGGCAGCCCACCGTGCTCGCGGGCCGCGCCACGGTGCAGATCGATCCGGTGAATCTGCTATGAGCCCATTCCATTCGATCCGCCATCACGTCGCGCGCGCATGCGCCGCCGCGCCGTTCAATCGCAATCAAGGCAGCCGCACATGGCCAATCTGACCAAAATCGCCGCGGGCGTGCTGATCGCCGCCGCGCTCCTGCTCGGCATTTTCGCGTTCATGCTCGCGCGCCACGCGCCGCCTGCACCCGTCGCGCAACCGGCCGTGGCGGTGACGCAGCCGCTGACGCCCGTGGTCGTCGCCGCGCGCACGCTGCCCGCGGGCCAGCCGATCCCCGCCGACGCGCTGCGCGTGCAGCCGCTGCGTACGCAGCCGGCCGGTTCCGTGAGCGACGTTCAACTGATCGCGGGCCGCGTGCCGCTCGCGGATATCGCCGCCGACACGCCCGTGCTCGACACGCAACTGTCGTCGAGCCTGGCTTCGTCTCTTGCGCCGGGCGAGCGCGCGGTGGCGGTGCGCATCGACGAAAACAACGCCGTGGGCAACCAGCTCCACGCGGGCAATTACGTCGACGTGTTCTTCACGCTGCGCCGCGACGGCGCGGCCGGTGGCACCGTCGGCACCGGCAACGCGGAAATCTCCCGCACGCAGGCGCGCCTGCTGATCTCGAAGGCGCGCGTGCTGGTATTCGGAAATCCTGCCGAAGCGGCGAACAGCAACGCGCAACGTACCAGCGGCTTCGGCACGCAGAGCACGACGCCGCGCACGGCGGTGCTCGCCGTGCCGCTGACCGAAGTGAACGACCTCGCGCTCGCGCAGAGCCAGGGCCAGTTGATTCTCGCGCTGCGCAACCCCACGGACGACGATCAGATGGACCCGTCCGCGTTCGGGCCGCAGCAGGGTGTCTTGCGCGTCGTCGCGCACGGCACGCCGGACAACTCGACGCGCGCGGCCGCGGGGGTCGCGCTCGATCAGCTTGCGGGTGCGCAAGCGCCGCGTCCGGCTGTGCCGGTGGTTCATCGCGCGAGCAGCGGCAACGGGGGCGCACAGGGCGGGCTGGAAGTGATTCGGGGCGGGCGGGCCGAAACGGTCGCCTGGTAAAGCGCCGCGCGAGCGTGCGTATTCAATAGAAACCACAACATGACGATGAAGAGGACTCTTGCCGTGGCGCTCGCCGCATCCGTTTGCGCCGGCGGTTTCGCGCTCGCGATGTTGCCCGCGCGCGCGGCGCCGCCGTCGAGCGCCGGCTCGCCCGACGCGGGCGCGCCAGCGGGTACCGTCGATATCACCGTGGGCGAGCAGCGCACGCTGCCCGTCACGGGCGCGCTCACGCGCGTCGCCGTGGGCGACCCGGCGGTGGCGGACGTGCTGGTCGTGCGCGGCGACCGGCGCGGCGGTCTGCTGCTCGTCGGCAAGGGCGCGGGCACGACCACGGTGATGCTGTGGGAAGGCGGCGTGCAGCGCAGTTTCACCGTGAACGTGGCGACGCGCGCGGCGCGCGCGTTGCTCGGCGCGGGCACGCCCGACGTGAAGGTGCTGGACGGCACGGCCATCATCAGCGGCAGCGCGGCGACGATGGAGCAGCATCAGCGCGCGGTGGTGGCCGCGCAGGGCTCGCTCGGCAAGGGCGCGAAGGACACCGACGTGCTCGATGCCTCCAGCATCGCGACGCGCTCGGTCGTGCAGGTCGACGTGCGCGTGGTCGAATTCAGCCGCTCGGTGCTCAAGCAGATCGGTTTCAACTTCGCGCGCCAGAACAACGGTTTCACGTTCGGCTCGTTCGCGCCGTCCGCGCTGACGTCCGCTTCGAACACCAACGGCGTCTCGGACATCCAGAGCGTGGCGCCGATCTCGTCGGCGTTCAATCTTGTGTTCGCGTCGGCGACGCACGGACTGTTCGCCGACCTGAGCCTGATGGAGTCGAACAATCTCGCGCGCGTGCTCGCGGAACCGACGCTCGTCGCGTTGTCCGGCCAGAGCGCGAGCTTCCTCGCGGGCGGCGAGATTCCGGTGCCGGTGCCGCAGGCGCTCGGCACGAGTTCGATCGAATACAAGCCCTACGGTATCGGGCTGTCGCTCACGCCCACGGTGCTCTCGCCGCAGCGCATCGCGCTGAAGGTCGCGCCCGAGGCGAGCCAGCTCGACTTCGCCAACGCGGTGACGATCAGCGGCGTCTCGGTGCCCGCGATCACGACGCGGCGCGCGGAAACCACCGTCGAACTCGGCGATGGCGAGAGCTTCGTGATCGGCGGCCTGATCGATCGCGAGACCGCGTCGAACGTGAGCAAGGTGCCGCTGCTCGGCGATCTGCCTGTGATTGGCGCGTTCTTCAAGACGTTGAACTATCAGCAAAACGAAAGAGAACTGGTGATCGTGGTGACGCCGCATCTGGTGTCGCCGCTCGCGAAGGACGCGAAGCTGCCCAGCTCGCCTGGCGAGCTGTCCGAACAACGCGACGGCCATGTCTGGCGCGCGTTGCTCGGCGGCGCGGCCTCGCGCGATCCCGCCCCGGGATTTTCGCCATGACAACCGCCGTCGGCATGGCTTCGCCGCGCCGTGCGCGGCCTGCGCTGCGCGAGCAGCACAAGGAGAGGGATCATGAACGCGAGAACGTACTTGACGACTGATCGCACGGTCGTGGACTCGTTCGTGTTCGCATCGTCGGACGACGCGCACGCCCGCTGGATCGCGCGCGCGCTCGGCATGGCGGGCAAGGTGGATGCGGTGGCGCTCGAGCCGGCCGCCGTCGGCGAGCGGGTCGGCCAGCAGATGCCGTCGCTGCTGCTCGTCGATTTTTCGCAGGGGCGCGCGGCCTGGGCGAGCGCCGTGGTGGCCGCCGCGCATGTGTCGTATCCGGGCCTCCAGGTGATCGCGGTCGGCACGCTCGCCGAACCCGAGAGCGCGCTCGCGGCCTTGCGCGCGGGCGTGCGCGATTTCGTCGACGTGGCGGGCAGTCCCGAGGACGCGCTGGCGATCGTGCGCCAGGTGCTCGAAAACCGCGTCGAAGCGCCGAGCCGCCATGGCCGTCTCACGGTGATGCTCGGCGCACGCGCGGGCATGGGCGTGACGACGCTCGCCGCGAATCTCGGCGCGCTGCTCGCCCGCAAGGGCGCGGCCTTCAACCGCCACGCCGCGCTGCTCGACCTCGGCCTGCCCGCGGGCGACGGCGCGATGATGCTCAACGCGGGCAACGGCTTCAGTTTCGTCGATGCCGTGCGCAATCTGCGCCGCTTCGATCAGACCTTCGTGCATACCGCGCTCGCGAATCACGAAAGCGGCCTCGCGCTGACGACCTTGCCTGCCGATCTCGGCGCGCTGCGCGAGGTTTCGTATCAGTCGGCGGTGGCGCTGCTGGCGCGCCTGCGTGCGTTTTTCGATCAGCAGCTCGTCGATCTCGGCGGCTTCACGAACGCGGAGTTCGTCGCCCAGGTCGCCCAGTCGGCGGACGCGGTCTGGCTCGTGTGCGACCAGAGCGTGGCGTCGATCGTCGCGGCCGCGCGCCAGATCGACGCGCTGCGCGAAGGCGGCATGGACGGCAACACGCTGCATCTCATCATCAATCAGTACGACGCCGAGATCGACCTGAGCGGCGCGCAGATCGCCGAGCGTCTCGGCGTCGATCTCGCGGCCGTGCTGCCGGCGCGCCGCGTGGCGCTCTGCCAGGCCGCCAATCGCGGCCAGTTGCTGGTCGACAGCGCGCCGCGCGATCCGTATGTGCGCGCGCTCGAACTGCTCGCCGCGCAGATCGACGGCATCGAGGCGCGCGCGCCGAAAAAACTCGATGCGCTGCGCCGTCCGCTGCGCAATTTCTTCCCTCAATCACCGAAGCGTTCGTAGATCATGGCGGATAACATCGAATTTGCCGACGACGCGCCGCTGTTCGCGCACAGCCAGCAGTTCCAGGACATCAAGAACGCGGCGCACGAACACCTGCTCACGCGCATCGAGGAACTGGGCGCCGAGTTCGGGCGCTGGTCGCGCCACGCGATCAATCAGTTCGTCGATCTGGAGATGGACAGCTTCGTGCGGCTGCGCCATATCCCGATCAACGAAAGCGAAGTGCGCGCGATTGCCGAGGCGCTCACGAAGGAGCTGGCGGGCTTCGGGCCGATCGAGGATCTGCTGGGCGACCCGGCGGTGGAAGACATCCTCATCAACGGTTATAGCGACGTGTACGTATCGCGGCACGGCATTCTCGCGAAGATCCCCGTGCGCTTCTCCGACAACGCGCATCTGCTGCGCATCGTGCGCCGCATTCTCGCCCCGATCGGCCGGCGTCTCGACGAATCGAATCCGATGGTCGACGCGCGTCTGCCCGACGGCGGACGGATCAATGTGGTGATCGAGCCGCTGTCGCTCGCGGGCCCGATCGTCTCGATCCGCAAGTTCCGCAAGGACCCGCTGCGCCCCGACGATCTGGTCAACAACGGCACGTTCGGCACGGAGATCGGCGCGCTGTTCGAAGCGGCGGTGCAGGCGCGCTGCAATATTCTCGTCTCGGGCGGCACGAGCTCGGGCAAGACCTCGCTGCTCAACGCGCTGGCGTTCTACATTCCCGACGTCGAGCGCGTGGTAACGATCGAGGACACCGCCGAACTTTCGCTCAATCACCCGCATGTGGTGCGCCTCGAAAGCCGTCCGGGCGGTTTCGACGGCGCGGGCGTGGTGACGATTCGCGACCTGTTGCGCAACACGCTGCGGATGCGTCCGGACCGCATCATCGTGGGCGAAGTGCGCGGCGGCGAAGTGCTCGAAATGCTCCAGGCGATGAACACCGGCCACGACGGTTCGATGGCGACGGTGCACGCGTCGAGCCCGCGCGAATGTCTGTATCGCCTCGAAATGCTGGCCGGTTTCGCGGGTTTTCAGGGCACGGAAAGCAGCCTGCGCCGCCAGATCGCCAACGCGGTGGACTTCATCGTGCAGATCGGCCGTCTGTCCAACGGACGCCGCCGGATTCTTTCGGTAACCGAAGTAACGGGTCTCGCGGACAACATCATCGCGACGCAGGAACTCTATCGCTACGAGCCCGTGACCACGCCCGACGGCGAGGAGATCGACCGCTGGGATTCGCTCGGCATTCATCCGCATTCGCCGAAGCTCGCGCGCTTCCGCCAGGCGGTGTCGGCGTCGTCGAACTTCGGTTTCGGCGGCGGGCACGGCGGGGGCTTCAATGTCTAGCATCATCGCGCTCGCCGCGGCGCTTGCGCTGCTGTTCGCCGCTGCCGGGCTGATGCTCTGGCAGCGGGCGCAGCAGCACACGGCGCGCGAGCGTGTGACGCGTTTCGTCGATAGCCGCGTCGCGGCGGCGGGCTATGCGGCTGGCGCGGCCGGACCGGGTGGGTCGGGAGCGGCGGGCGTCGGCGGTGCAGCCGGTGCCGCAGGTGCGGCGCGCGCAGGCGTTGCGCCGATACGCGTGACGTCGGGCGTGAATCCGAACGGATCGGCGGCCGGCGCGGGCGGTGCGGGTGCCACCGGCGCCACCGGCGCAAGCCATGCCGCCAACGCGAAGCATACGGCGAACGCGAAGAACGAGGCCTCGCTGCCGCGCCGCTGGCTGGCGCGCGTCGGCGTGGCGTTCGACCACGTCATGAGCCGCGCCGGCATCGCCGACGCGCGCAAGCCCGCCTTGTTCGTCGGCTTCGCCGCGCTCGCGCTGGCGCTGTGGGCCTACGTGGCGGCCGGTCTGCCCGCGCTGCTCGGCGCGCTGATGGTCGTCGCGGCGGGCAGCGCCTTCGTGCTCTCCGTGCGCATCGAGCGCCGCCGCCGCAAGCTGGTCGGGCAATTGCCGTCGTTTCTCGACGGCATCGTGCGCCTGATCGTACTCGGCAACAGCGTGCCCGCGGCGTTTCAGGCCGCGCTCGTGACAACCGAAGCGCCGCTGCGCGAATGTCTCGATCACGTCTCGCGCATGCTGCGTTCGGGCGTGGAAATCGACCGCGCGCTCTATCAGGTGGCGCAGGTCTATCGCGCGCGCGAACTCGAATTCGTGGGCTCGGTGCTGCGGCTTTCGGTGCGTTACGGCGGCCGCGCCGACGTGATGCTCGAACGCATGTCCAACTTCATGCGCGATCTCGAACAGGCGCAGCGTGAGCTGATCGCGATGTCGGCGGAAACGCGCCTCTCGGCGTGGGTGCTCGGTTTGCTGCCGATCGGCATCGCGGGTTTTCTCATCGTGACCAACCCGAGTTATTTCGGCTCGCTCTGGGACGACGGTTCGGGACGCAAACTGGTCTACGCCGCGATCGGCCTGCAGGTGTTCGGCGGCTGGCTGCTGTACCGGCTCACGCGCCTGAAGGGAGGGCTATGAGCGCGCAGGGACTCGGCTCGCTTGCGCTGCTGCTCGGCGCGTTCGGCCTGGCGCTGCTCGCGGCGCTGGTGTGTCAGCGTTTGCTGGCGTCGCGGCGCAGCGCGCGCACGCTCGCGCAGGCCATCGCGAACATGAGCGCGCAGGCGGCCACGGCGGCGTCCGAGGCGCGCAATGCGGCCTCGCTGCAGGCCTCGAACGCGATGAGCGCGCCGGGTTCGATGGGTTCGACTGGCACGATGGGGACGATGGCCGCCCCCGGCGCGCCGGGCCACGTCTCGGCGCTGCGTGCGCCGGGCGCGGCATCGGCGAGCGGTGCGGGCGCGGGTGGCGCAACTGGAGCCGGCGGCGCGAGTGGAGCCGGCGGCGCGGGGAGTGCCGGTGCGACGGGCGGCAAGCCGCGGGTCGAAAGCGCGCCGCGCCGCACGGGTCTGCCCGGCATCGTCGATGCGCTGGCGAACGCGGGCGCGCGCTGGCTCGATACGCCGCTCGGCAAGCTCATGGTCGCCGACGAGGATCGCCGTCTGCTCGACCAGAGCGGTTACGTCGACGCCCGCTCGCGCGGGCTGTTCATCGTCGCGCGCTTTGCCTGCGCGGCCGGCCTCGCGATCGGCGCGGCAAGCTACGCCGCGATGAGCGGCCGCAGCGTGGCGATGTTCGGCGCGGCCGGCTTGCTCGCAGGCTTTCTCGCGCCGAAATTCCATCTGCGCCGCCGTGCGTCCGCGCGTCTCGCAGCCGTCGCCGACGAGCTGCCGATGTTCGTCGATCTGTTGCGCCTGTTGCAGGGCGTCGGCTTGTCGCTCGACCAGAGTCTGCAGGTGCTCGTCAACGAATTCCGTCCGGTGCTGCCGGTGCTCGCAAGCGAAATGGAAATCGCCCAGCGCCAGTTCGTCACCGGACGCACGCGCGAACAGTCGCTGCAACGCATGGCGACGACCTACGACAACGAGGATCTGCGCTCCGTGATCCGCCTGCTCGTGCAGGTGGACAAGCACGGCGGCGCGGTACAGGAACCGCTCAGGCAGTTCGGCGACCGGCTGCGCGAAGTGCGCCGCGCGACGCTGCGCGAGCGCATCGGCAAGCTCACGGTGCGGATGACCGGCGTGATGGTCGTGACGCTGCTGCCCGCGCTGCTGATCGTGGCGGCGGGGCCGGGCCTCATCGCCGTGATGCGCTCGCTCTCGTCGATTCACCATTAGCGGGTGCGCCATGAAATCAGGCAGAACGACTATGAAGACTTCGATCGTGACGCACGCGAGGCGTGCGATGAGCGTGGCCGCGTGCGGCGCGCTCGCACTGCTGGCGGCGTGCTCGTCGCCGCAAGGCTATGGCGTGGGTCCGCAGGCGGAAGCCGAAATGAAAATGCGCGCCGATAACGCGAAGGATGCGGTGCCCGACACGCCCGGCATGTATCTCGGGCTGATCTCGCGCATGCAGACGGAGGGGCTCTATTACGCCTCGCTCGCGCACATCGACGCCTACGAGCGCCAGTACGGCGCGAGCCCGAATTCGATCGTGCTGCGCGCCGACGCGTTGCGCGCGACCGGCCAGGCGAGCGCGAGCGCGTCGGCCTATACGCAGTTGCTCAATACGCCGTTCGCGGCGCGCGGCCATCGCGGGCTGGGCTTGCTCGCAGGCGCGTCGGGCGACTTCCGGCACGCGGCACAGGAACTCGACGAGGCGTCGATGCTTGCGCCGACCGATCCCGCGACGCTCTCCGATCTCGGCTACGCGCTCCTGCGCGAAGGCGACGTGAACGGCGCGCGCGTGCCGCTGCTCAAGGCGATCGAACTCGATCCGCACAATCCGAAGATCGCCGCCAACGTTGCGCTGCTGCTGAGCGCGAGCGGCGCGGACGGCGACGCGCAGACGCTGATGAACCAGCAGGGCCTGCCCGCGGATACGCGCGCGGCCGTCGCGCGCGACGCGCAGAAAGTGAAGGAGGCGAGCCGCGCACGCGAGCTTGCCGATCAGCGCGAGTCGCTGGCCGCGACGGCGCACAAGCTTGCGCAGACCGCGGCCGTGCCGCAGCCGCGCGCGTTCGCCAGCAACCAGACCAGCGCGGGCAGCGCGGGCGGATGGCCGGGCAGCGATGCGCAGTCGCGCCTCGTCCAGCGCGTTGCGCAGTAGGGCGGCGCGACATCATCCGGGGAGAGAACAATGAAAACGCACGCAACGATCAGGACCTTGGCGCAGCGATCCGCGCTCACGCAGGCCGACATGCTCAAGCGAGTCGGCGGACGATTCGGCTGGCGCTTCGCCGTCGCGCTCGCGCTGACGCTGCTCGCCGTCTCGCATCCGGCGCACGCGCAGGACGATGGCACGGGCGGCGACACGAGTGGCGCCGCGCCGCGCAACAGCGAGATCGGCCACGCCGCGCATGCCTGGCTCGCGATCCAGCGCAGCAACAGCGCGGCGGCGCCCGCACAGCCGATGCTCGGCGCGGAAGCGGGCTACGCCTACAAGCGCTACCTCAAATCGTTCGATACGGAGATTCCGGCGACCTTCGGTTCGTCGGTGAAATCGGGCGGGACGACGGGCGGCGGCCAGAGCAACGGCACGTCGGGCGGCGCTTACTGACATGCAGCGGCGCATCGATGTGCGGCGCGGTCGGCGCGAGCGTGCCTGCGCGCGGCGGCAGCGCGGCTCGATCGCGGTGATCGCCGCTTTCGCGGTGTTCTTCGCGGTCGCGGCGCTCGGCGTGATCGACGTCGCCAACATCTATTTCCAGAAGCGCGCGCTGCAGAACGTCGCCGATTTCGCGGCGCTCGCCGCCGCGCAGCAGATGGACGATACCTGCACGCAGCCGAAAGCCGTCGCGATCGCGAACGCCAGCACCAACGGCTTCACCGCGCAGGGCACGTCGAGCACGCTGTCGGTCGTCTGCGGACGGTGGGATCAGACGGGCCAGCAGGCCAACGGCTCGGCGTACATGGGCTTCACGCCGAACGGCAGCACGCCCTACAACGGCGTGGCGGTGACGGTCACGCAGACCGTGCCGTTCTTCTTCCTCAACATGGTGCAACGCCAGATCACCGCGACCGCCACGGCGCAGTCGACCATCATCGGCTCGTTCGCGGTGGCCACGACGCTCGCGCAGGTCAATCTGCTCAACGGCATGCTCAGTTCGCTGCTGGGCGGCACGGCCGTCAACCTGAGCGTGGCGTCGTGGAACGGCATCGCCAACGCGAACGTCAAGCTCGCCGATATCGCGGCCGCCGCGAACGTCGGCACGGTCAACGGCCTGCTCAGCGCGAACGCGACGGTCGCGAATATCGCGAGCGTGCTCGCGAGCGCCGTGCAGCAGGACGGCGCGCTGACCGCCGATGTGAGCGCGGCCGTGAGCGGACTCACGGCGTTCGCGAGTGTGGCTGCCACGTCGGCGACGAAGATCGCGATTGCCAGCGAGACCGGCGGCACCGCGCTGCTTTCGCTCGGCCTCGCGGACGCGCAGTCGGCCGCCAACGTCTCGGTCAACGCATTGCAGATGCTGATCGTGGCGGCGGAGATCGCGCAGGCGGGCAAGTCGCCGGTTGCCGTGCAGTTGAATCTGAACAGCCTGCCGGTGGTCAGCTCGATCCTGCCTACGGCGGCTTCGCTGAGCGTCAACGTGTTGTCGCCGCCGTCGATCGCGGTCGGTCAGGCGGGCCCGAATCCGGGGAATCCGCCGCCGCCGTGGCGCACCCAGGCGCACAACGCGCAGGTGGCCGTGGCGCTCAATCTCGGCTTCGGCGGCCAGTCGATCGCCGGCCTCGGCAGTCTGCTGACCTTGAACGTGCCGTTGTACGTGGAAGTCGCGCCGGCCACCGCGGGGCTTGCGTCCGCGCAGTGCTCGACCACGGCGGCGGCGAGCCGCTTCGTCGTCGAAGTGAAAACCGGCATCGCGAATCTGTGCGTCGGCAATCCGCCCACGACCGCCGCCCAGCTTCAGTCGGGCTTGTGCAGCGGGCAGGCGGGCACGCTGCTCAATGTCGCCGGTCTGATCAGCGTGACGGCAGGGCTCTCGATCGGGCTCAATTCGCCGCAGGTCTGGGACCTCACGTTCGACGGCACCGGCAAGCAGCTCACGAGCACCACGCCCAACACCAACCAGCTCGGCGGGTCGATCGGCAATGCGTTGAGCAGCCTGTCGACCCAGTTGAGCAACCCGAACAACCTGGCCGTGAATCTCCTTGGTATCAACCTCGGCCTCGGCGCGATCGCGAGCGCGATCACCGGTCTTCTCGCCACGCTGCTCAACCCGCTGCTGAACGCGCTCGACACGGCGCTCATCGGGCCCTTGCTCCAGCTTCTCGGCGTGCAGGTCGGCGTGGCGAACGTCACCGGCTATCCGCTCATGTGCGGCGTCGCATCACTCGTCCAATAAGAACCTACGATGAGAACCACCACCCCGATCGAGGAACTCGATCTGTATGTCTGGGAAGGCAAAGCCGATATCGTCGAGCGCGTCGCGCGCTGCATGGCGAGTCTCGATGTCGAAGTGATCCGCGCCGACGATACGGCGATCTCCGCGCAGCGCATCGCCGCGCGCCCGTCGATCGCCGTGGTCAGCGTGAGCGTGATCGACACCGGCGCGCTGATGCTGCGCGACTGGCAGGCCACGCACGGTCTGCCGGTGATCTGGGTCGGCGCCGCGCCGCGCGACAACGACCCGACGATGTATCCGAACGAGTATTCGCACGTGCTGCCGCTCGACTTCACCTGCGCCGAGCTGCGCGGCCTGATCTCGAAGCTGATGATCCAGATGCGCGCGCATTCGGCGCAGACGGCGGGCGCGGACGTGCTCGTCGCCGAATCGGAGACCATGCGTGCGCTGCTCAAGGAAGTCGAGACCTTCGCCGATTGCGACACCAGCGTGCTCGTGCACGGCGAGACCGGCGTGGGCAAGGAGCGCATCGCCGAACTGCTGCACCGCAAGCACAGCCGCTACGGCACCGGGCCGTTCGTCGCCGTGAACTGCGGCGCGATTCCCGACGGCCTGTTCGAATCGCTGTTCTTCGGTCACGCGAAGGGCTCGTTCACGGGCGCGGCCGTCGCGCACAAGGGCTACTTCGAGCAGGCCGACGGCGGCACGCTGTTTCTCGACGAAATCGGCGACCTGCCGCTGTATCAGCAGGTCAAGCTGCTGCGCGTGCTCGAAGACGGTTCGGTCACTCGCATCGGATCGGCCACGCCGCTGAAGGTGGATTTCCGGCTCGTCGCGGCGACCAACCGGCAATTGCCGCAACTCGTGAAGGACGGAACGTTTCGCGCCGATCTTTACTACCGGCTTGCGGTGATCGAGCTGATCGTGCCGTCGCTCGAAGATCGCGGCGCCGTCGACAAGATCGCGCTCTTCAAGGCCTTCGTCTCGACGGTGGTGGGCGAGGAGCGGCTCGAATCGCTGCCCGAACTGCCGTATTGGCTCGCCGATTCGGTGGCGGCGATGCGCTTCGCGGGCAACGTCCGCGAGCTGCGCAACCTGGCCGAACGGGTCGGCGTGACGGTGCGGCAGATGGGCGCGTGGGACGCGCAGCGCCTGCGCCGTCTGTTGGCGGGTTCAGGCGGCGCGCAGCCGCAGGCCGCCGCCGAACCGGTCGCGCCGGTCGTCGATCGCAGCAAGTGGGACATGGCCGAGCGCAGCCGGCTGCTCGCGGCGCTCGACGCCAATGGTTGGCGCCGCAAGGACACGGCGCAGTATCTCGGCATCAGCCGCAAGGTGTTGTGGGAAAAGATTCGTAAGTACCAAATTTTCGACGAGGAACCCGCAACCGGTGAAAGTGAGTAATAATTGTGCCGATTTGTAAAACCTAAAAATAGAACTGTTCCAAACAGGTACTTCATGGACTACAAGTGGAGAGTTCGGCAGGTTGCATTTGCCGCTCTGATGTTGATCGGGGGTTTCGAAACCGGTTGCGCCCAGCCCTTGCCGCAGACTGCGGCAGCGCCGGTCGCTGCGTCGCAGGACGACTCGGTTGCTGCCGTGCAGGCGCAGCCCGCTGCGGCTGCCCAGCCGTTGCCGGGCAGCCAGTCCGCTGCGCTGACGCCGGATGAGGCCCAGCAGAACGCAGCCGGTAACGTCGCGGAACTGCAGCAATTGATTCGTGGCTCGGAGCTCAACGAATTGCGCACGACTTACAACGGCACGTACGGCGCCAGCTTGCTGTTTAACGGCAAGGAAATGACGTACTACGTGGCCTTGTTCCAGAACAAGACGTTCTGGCGCGTGATCAAGACGAGCGACGAACAGCGCGCGGAAGCGATTTATCGCGACTTCGCGCAGAAGACGGTCCAGTTGTCGGACGTCGAACTGCGCCGCACGCGTCTCGAAGCGCAGAAGGCGTTCACGGCACGCATGATCGCGCTGACGCAGGACCACGCGAACCGTCTGCAGGCCGACCTCACGGTTGCACGCCAGCAGCAGGCGATCGTCGCGGACCAGCAGAAGCAGACGCGCGACCAGGCGAATGCGCTGCAGGCCGAGAAGTCGCAGGCGCAGGATCAACTGCGTCAGGTGCAGCGTCAGGTTCGCGAGTTGCAGCGTCAGGTGGAAGGCGGTTTGCCGGTGCACTGATGCACACGTCTGGAGCGTCTCTTAAGCGGGCGCTCCGGCAAACGTAAAACTGCGCAGGGTTTAAAGGCGGGCGCCTCGGGCGCACCGCCTTTTTGTCGTTGGCGCGCGTCAGTGCTTGCCGTGGTGGCGCGTGCTGTCGTGCTTATCTTGCTTGTTGTGCGCTTTGCCTTTGTCGGCGGGCTCGCGCTCCGCGGGCGGCGGATCGATGGAAATCGGGTCGCTGGCCGGGAAGGTCTCTTCTAGCGCTTCGTCGAGCGGGTCCTGCGGGGCGGGTGGCGGGGAAGACGGCTTGGTGGCGGACATGGCGTGCTCCGGGGGCGAGGAGGGTCGCTGTCAGCATAACGCAAAGGGCAAAACCCTGAGCGCAGGCGAGGTTCCCGTCGGGCGGCGTTCAGACCGTGTCCGGACGATGTCCGCCTGTTCGCGCCGGTTTCTGCCGACTTTTCCGGATTCTTCGCCCGCAAAGCAAAACGCGCGCAGAGTGTGCGCGCGTTGTGTACGGATGATGCTGCGATGGCTTAGCTGTTGCCGTTGCCTTCGCCGCCGTTGCCGCCATTGTTCACCGCGCCGTAAAGGCGGCGGCGACGCGTGACGACGACCGGGCCGTCCTGACCGCCGCTGGCCGGACGATCCGACGGCGCGGCGGGTGGCGACCATGATTCGCGCGGCTCGCGAGGTTCACGGGGCTCCCGCGGCTCGCGGGATTCGCGCGGGCCGTGGCCGCCATGGCCGCCGTGACTGCCATGCGGACCGCGGCTCGTGTGCTCGCCGTGCGCGGGGCGCGGCGTGCGCGGCCCCGGACGCGTGCCGGTGTCGAGCTGGATGGTGGAGATGGCGCGTTTATAGATGCCTTGCAAGCCAACGGGCGTGCGCAGCATCACCAGGTACTGATCGAACGACTCGATGCATCCGGTCAGGCGGATGCCGTTGACCAGATAGATTTCAACGCGCTTGCGCTCTTTGCGCGCGGCGTTCATGAAGTCGTTTTGCGGGTGCGATTCTGCGGAAGGCATGGACGAATTTTAGCCGGGCGGCTCGATGCCGCAATTCATTGGAAACGTTTGCTTGCCGGGGATTCTACCCTGTGTCGGCGAAGCGCGCGTGCGGTTACCTACTTTACTGCAGAACTATACCGGGTCGCGGCCGGTGCCGCCGTTTGCCGGTCCCGCCATGAGCGGGGACAGGCCGTCTGCGCGAGCGAACCGGGCACGATACACCAGTGTGCTCGTCCGGACTGTGACAGTACGACGCGCGCATGGTTCATCCGTTCAACAGCGTAGTGCATCGGGCGGCGGTCTGCGCGTCGGAATGCGTCCGAATATGTCCGAATGGCGTCGAAATCCGCAATGATCCCGCCGCGCCGCGACGATCGCCAATTCTAGTGCCTGTTCATTTTTGCGCGCGACCCCAAGGAAAACCGTGCGGCGACGCACGCGCGAGGAATAAGCCCGCGGCTCACAACGTTTACCGTGTATTGCAGTCATGCAGCGATCTGAGCCCTGAGCGGCTCGTTCAGCAGGAGACGATGATGAAGCGGACTACACGGCGGAACACCAAGAGCACCACCAGGCGCACCACCGGCCCCATTCGCCGGTTCCTCGCCTGTTTTGCGTGCGTGACCCTCGCCGCCGTCTCGGGCGTGGGCCTCGCCGCGTGTGGCGACATGAACTCGAGCGGCGCGTCGGGCAGCTCGGGCACCAGCGGATCGTCGGGCGGCTACTGAGCGGCGCGCCGTGCTGCGCCGCCCGTCGGCGGAATTCGAAGCGCAGGTCGTGGCCCAGCTCGGGGCCATGCGCCGGTTTGCGCGCGCGCTCACCGGCGACGCCGCCTGGGCCGACGATCTCGTCCAGGACGCCGCCGAGCGCGCGCTCTCGAAAGCCGCGTCCTACCGGCCCGAGAGCAATTTGCGTGCGTGGCTGCTGACGATCCTGCGCAATATTTATATCGACCAGTTGCGCGGCCGTCGCGAGATCGCCGTCGACGATGAAAGCGCGCCGTGGCGCACGCTCGAAGCGCCGCGCGGCGAAGTGGACGGTCTCGTGCTGCGCGATCTGCAACGCGCGCTCTATGTGCTGCCCGCGGCGCAGCGCGAGGTGTTGCTGCTCGTCTGCGTCGAGGAACTGAGCTATCACGAGGCGGCCGCCGTGCTCGGCGTACCGGCGGGCACGGTGATGTCGCGGTTGTCGCGCGCGCGCGAGCATCTGCGCGCGCTGCTCGACGCCGATCCGGCGCAGGACCCCGGGCGGCGCGCCACGCCGCTGCGGGTCGTGGGGACGATGCGATGAACGACGACGATCTCGAACGCGAGCGCGCCGGCGCGCCAGCCGACGCCCACTCTGGCCTCGCGGGTCACGACCTGGCGGCGCTGGGTGCGTTCGTCGACGGCGAACTCGCGCCCGACGAGCAATCGGCGCTGCTCGCGCGGCTCGGGGAGGACCCGGCGGCGGCGCAGCGTATCGCCGCCTATCGCGCGCAGAAGGCCGCGCTGCAATCGCTCTGCAATCACGCTGGAAACGCACGTGAGAACGACGGCGAACACGACGCCGACGCCCTCGGCGCGACACCGTACGTCGTGCTGCGGCGCCGCGATCCGTGGTGGCGGCGCGCGGGACTCGCGGCGGCGTGGGCCATCGTCGGCGCGGGACTGGCCACGGCGGCGACGACCTTCGTGCCCGCGTGGATGGCGCGCGGCGACGGCCACGCGGGCGCGCTGTTCGCGAGCGAAGGGGAGCGCTTCGCGCGGCGCGCCGATGTGGCCTATGCCGTGTATTCGCCCGAGGTGCGTCATCCCGTGGAAGTCGGCGCGGCCGACGAGGCGCATCTCGTCGCCTGGCTCTCCAGACGTCTGGGCAAGCCGTTGCAGATTCCGTCGCTCGGCGAGTACGGCTATGCGCTGGTCGGCGGGCGGTTGCTGCCGGGCGCGGCGGGACCGGCGGCGCAGTTCATGTATCAGAACGATGCCGGCGAACGCCTGACGCTCTACGTGAGCGTCTCGGGCCGCGACCGCGACGCCGTGCATCTGCTGCGCGACGGCGCTCATCGCACCTTCTACTGGAGCACCGACAGCATGGGCTACGCGCTGTCCGGCCCGGCGACGGAAGGGCGCTTGCGCACGATAGCCTACGACGTGTGCGGCGCGCTCGGCGGCACGTCGGCGCAATGGTGACGCGTCATGCCCGCCGACACGCCACGGCCGCCCGGCATCAGTTCAGGCGAACTTTCGCGTGTGCTCGCCGCGTTCGAGTCGATTGTCGGCAGACCTAACGTTTGCCGTAGCGGCGCGGCGCTGGCGGCGTATCGCGATCCGTTCGCGCCCTTGCCGGGCGACGACACGTTCGCGCCCAGCGCCGCCGTGCTACCCGCCAATGTCGACGAAATCCGCGCGCTTCTGCGCGTGGCCAATGCGGCGCGCGTGCCGCTCTGGACCGTTTCCACGGGCCGCAATTTCGCCTACGGCGGCGCGGCGCCGCGCCTGTCCGGCTCGGTCGTGCTCGACTTGCAGCGGCTGAACCGCGTTCTCGACGTGGACGAGCGCCTCGCGTGGGCGCTCGTCGAACCGGGCGTGAGCTACTTCGATCTGTACGCGCATCTGCGCGAGCGCGGACTCGCGTTGTGGGTCGATCCGCCCGCGTCGGGATGGGGCAGCGTGATCGGCAACACGCTCGAACGCGGCTTCGGCTACACCGAATACGGCGATCACGCGGCGGCGCAGTGCGGCATGGAAGTGGTGCTCGCGAACGGCGACGTCGTGCGCACCGGCATGGGCGCGCTTGACATCGGCACCGCCTGGACGCTCTATCGACCCGGTTACGGGCCGTCGTTCGACGCGCTGTTCACGCAATCGAATTACGGCATCGTCACGAAGATGGGACTCTGGCTGATGCCCGCGCCGGACGCGTATGTGATCGGCGAAATCCAGTTCGCGCACGAGGACGATCTGGGCGTGCTCGTCGATACGCTGCGCGGGCTGCAACTGAGCGGCACGATACGCCAGCATGCGGTGATCGAAGGCGCGATCCGCCGCGCCGCCGGTCTCGCGCCACGCGCGCGCTGGTACGACGGCGAAGGCGCGATGCCGGAGGCGTCGGTTGCTCGCATGCAAAGAGAACTCGATATCGGACGCTGGAATCTGCACTACGCGCTTTACGGCGACGCCGAGGTGATCGAGCTGCAACGACGCATTGTCGAGCGTGCGTTTGCGAAGGTGCCCGGTGTACGTTTCACCGCGCGGCGCTACGCGGGCAAGGACGAACCGCAGGGCGGCGGCGACCGCAACATGGCGGGCATACCGTCGATGAGCGCGTTTCGCATGCTCGACTGGCTGGGCGACGATGGCGCGCACGTGGACTTCTCGCCGCTATGTCCCGCCGACGGTCGCGACGCGCTGCGCCAGTACGCGCTCGTCAAGGCGCGCGCGGCCGAATACGGTTTCGATTACTACGGCGGTTTTACAGCGGCGGGGCGTTATCTCCATCACGTGTTCGCGGCGATTTTTCCGCGCGCGCCGCATCCGCAGGCGGCGCGCGCGGGCGACCTGCTGCGCGCGTTGATGAGCGATGCGCGTGCAGCCGGCTACGGCGTGTACCGCTCGCATCTGCTCTATATGGATTACGCGGCGGCGCAGTACAGCTTCAACGATGGCGCGCTGCTGCGCCTCGCCGAAACCGTGAAGGACGCGCTCGATCCGCAAGGCGTGCTGTCGCCGGGCAAGCAGGGCGTCTGGCCGCAAGCGTGGCGTACGCAGCGCGGCTACACCTGACGAGGCGATGACGATGAAGCGGCGCAGGTTCATCGGTGTGGCATGCGGCGTGTCTGCGGTCTGTTGCACGATCGGTTTGCGTCGATCGCAGGCAGCGTTGCAACGTGGCGCGCGCATTGCCGTAGTCGATCTGCGGCTCGCGCGCGGCGTGGCGCTGGCGCGTCATGCTGCGCGTGCGCGCATGATGACGTTCGCCGTCGACGACGATATTGGTGCGTTGTGGTACACGCGGCTTGCGTGCGTCGGCGAAGGCGCGCTGGTGCTGTGCGCGCTGCGCGACTCGGAGCGCTTCGTGCTCGAACGGCTCGCGCTGTCACGCCGTTGCGTTGTGATGAATGTGCCGTCGCAGATAATTAATACGGAAAACTAACCAGTTCGTGACGCATCGTCTTTTTCGAGCTTGGCGATTTCGGCATCACGCAATTCGCGCCGCAGAATTTTGCCGATATTGCTTTGCGGCAGCGCGTCGCGAAACTCCACCATTCTCGGCACCTTGTAGCCGGTCAGTTGCTGGCGGCAATACTGGATCAGGGCATCGGCGGTCAGCGTGGCGTCGCGCCTCACCACGAACACCTTCACGCGCTCGCCCTGCACCGGATCGGGCACGCCGATCGCGGCCACTTCGCGCACGCCGGGATGCGTTGCGATCACATCTTCGATTTCGTTCGGATAAACATTGAATCCCGAGACGAGAATCATGTCTTTCTTCCGGTCGATCAGGCGGATATAACCGCGCGCGTCCATCACGCCGATATCGCCGGTCGTGAGCCAGCCGTCGCTCACGAACACCTTGGCGGTTTCATCGGGACGGTTCCAGTAGCCGCGCATCACCTGCGGGCCTTTCACGCACAGTTCGCCCGCTTCGCCGATACCCGCCCACGTGCCGTCGTCGCGACGAAAACGCACCTGCGTGGACGGCGCGGGCAGGCCGATCGATCCGGCGAAATCCTGAAGGTGATCGAGATCGACGGGATTGAGCGTGACGATCGGCGAACATTCGGTCAGGCCGTAACCCTCGACGATCGGCTTGCCGGTGACGGCGCGAAAGCGGTCGGCGATGGCCTTCTGCGTGGCCATGCCGCCCGCCATCGCGAGCTTGAGGCCGGAGAAGTCGCGCGCGCGAAATTCCTCGTTGTCGAGAAAGGCGTTGTAGAGCGTATTGACCGCGCTGATGCAACTGAAGCGTTCGTGACGGATGGTTTTCATCACGCGTTTCATGTCGCGCGGATTCGCGATCAGGATGTTGCGTCCGCCTAGCAGCATGAAAATGAGCGCATTCACCGTGAGCGAATAGATGTGATAGAGCGGCAGCGGGGTGAGCACGGTTTCGGCGTCGGCGTTCAACTGGTCGGCGATCCAGGCCTTTGCTTGCAGCACGTTCGCGAGAATCGAGCCGTGCGTGAGCATCGCACCTTTCGCCACGCCGGTCGTGCCGCCCGTGTATTGCAGGAAGGCGAGATCGTCGCGCGCGGCGGCGACCGGCGCACGCGGTGCACGCGCGCCTTGTTCGAGCGCGTCGAGCAACCAGACGGCGCGCGGCAGCGAGTAGGGCGGCACGACTTTCTTCACGTGACGCAGCATGAAGTTGATGAAACGGCCCTTGAGATTGAGCCCCTCGCCGAGCAGGTCGCCCAGTTGCGTGAGGACTATGCGCTCGACGCGCGTGCCGGGCAGCGCGTCCGCGAGCGTCTTCGCGAAGCTCTCGAACACGACGATGGTTTGCGCGCCGCTGTCGTTGAGCTGATGTTCGAGTTCGCGCGCCGTGTAGAGCGGATTCACGTTGACGACCGTCGCGCCGGCCTTGAGCGCGCCAAACAGCGCGACCGGATATTGCAGCGTGTTCGGCAGCATGATCGCCACGCGCTCGCCGGGCATCACGCCCGCGCCTTGCAGCCACGAAGCGAACGCGGTGGCCTTGCGCGCGAGCGCGGCGTAGGTCATCGGCGAGCCTGCGCTCACATAGGCCTCGCGCTCGCGAAAGCGCGTGGTGCAGTCGTCGAAGAACTGAACGAGCGAGGTGTAGCGCGTGACGTCGACCTCGTGCGGCACGCCTGCGGGATACGACGCGAACCAGATGCCGTCGGTGTTGGGCTTGTCGAAGGGCGGCGTGCTGTCCAGATTGTTCGTCATGCGATGCGTCATGCGTGGACTCCGGGCGGGACGGGGCGCTCCCATGATGCGCCGCGCGGCGCGCGAGCGTTACGCGTATTTTCCCCATTTATGGGCGGCGTGTTCGCGGGAGGTCGTCGTGTGTCCTGGGGGCGCAATGCCTGCCGCAAGAACCGTGCGGGCAAAGAAAAAGCCGTGCGGGCGGTCGCCCGGCACGGCTCGTTCGCGGGTCGCGCGGCGCAGCGCCGCCGCGTTCCCTGCGCGAAGGTTCGCTAACCTCAGGTGGTGCTCACCTGCTTCGCGGTCTGCGTCATGTCGATGCCGCGGCGTTCGCGGCTGAACAGGATCAGCACGGAAATGACGATGGCCACGGTGCCGGCGACGATCGCCATTGCCATGCCGTAGTTTTGATCGTGCGTTTCGGCCAGCGAAGCCTGCAGCGTCGCGTTGACCGACGCGAACAGATTGCCGAGCTGGTAGACGAGACCCGGGAAAGTCGCGCGCACTTCGTCCGGCGAGATTTCGTTCAGATGCACCGGAATCACGCCCCACGCGCCTTGCACCGAGATCTGCATGAGGAAGGCGCCGAGCGCGAGCATCACCGGCGTGACCGAGAACGCCCACAGCGGCAGCACCGGCAGCGCGATCAGCGCCGCGATGCAGATGGCCTTGCGGCGGCCGATCTTCTCAGAGATCGAACCGAAGAACAGACCGCCTACGATCGCGCCGATGTTCAGCACGATGGTGATGAGCGAGACCGTATGCGGATCGAAGTGATGCTGTTCGCGCAGGAAGGTCGGATAGAGATCCTGCGTGCCGTGCGAGAAGAAGTTGAACGCCGTCATCAGCACGATCGCGTAGATCGAGAGGCCGAGATTGTGACGCAGCGTGGAGAGCAGCGTGGGTCGCGCGCGCTTTTCCATTTCCTTCCAGGCCGGCGACTCGGGAACGTGCGAGCGCACGTAAAGCACCAGCAGCGCGGGCAGCACGCCGACGAAGAACATGCCGCGCCAGCCGATATGCTGATACAGCACGCCGAACACGACCGAGGCGAGCAGATAGCCGCTCGGATAGCCGGCCTGCAGCAGACCGGAAACGATGCCGCGCGCTTTCGGCGGAATGGTTTCCATCGTCAGCGCGGAGCCCACGCCCCATTCGCCGCCCATCGCCACGCCGAACAGCGCGCGCAGGACGATGAAGGTGGTGAGGTTCGGCGAAAAGCCGGTGAGCAGTTCGAGCAGTGAATAGCACGCGATGTTGATCATCAGCGTGGGGCGGCGGCCGTATTTGTCGGCGAGCCGGCCGAAGATGAGTGCGCCGAGCGGGCGCATGGCCAGCGTCAGCGTAATGGCAAATGCGACAGCCGGGATTTTGGTATTGAATTCAGTGGCGATATCTTTCAGAACGAAAACCATCAGAAAGAAATCAAATGCGTCGAGCGTCCACCCCAAATACGCTGCGATCGTTACGTTTTTCTGTTCTCGCGTCCAGCTCATTTCATTTTTCTCCTGTCTTACCCGCGCCATGCCTCGTCTCCCGGGCATGGCCTGTGTGGCTCTTCGCCCCGCGCTGCGAGCTTCGTACGAGTGTACGCCCGGCATTAAACATTTGCATGAATGTCGGGCGCAACCCGTACTAATCCCTGGTAAAGATGGGGAAATATGAAAGCGTTCTGTTTTATTGGTAATTTAAATGTAATTAAAATGAAGCCATAATTGAATGTTGAATGGATTGAGCAAGCGATGCAGCGGTATTTAGATTAATTTTTTAATTGCGGTTAACCCGGATCGAGTGCCCAGATACGCTCTGGAGTGCGTAGCGCTTTGCGGCGCGGCGATCAGCGTTGCGCGAGCCAGCCGAGCGTCGCGGCGATGACGTTCGACCAGTCGCCCATCGTCTGCTGACGCAACACGTGCGCGTCGCGTATCCAGGGCGAGTGCGCGCCGTCCTTGCCCCAGCGCCATTCGCCGGTCGGGTTGACGAGCACGGCGGTGGGCTTGCCGGCCATCGCCGCGAGATTGGCCACGCCGGCGTCCACGCTCACTACGGCGTCGAGTTGCTCGATGCACGCAGTGGTGTCGGCGAACGTGCGGATGGCGGGCGCGTAATGACTGACGTGGCCGCGCGGCGTTCCACCATGCATTTCCACGTCCGGATGCAACAGGCTCACGAACTGGACGCGCTCGCCGAGCGCCGGGTTCATCGTGAGGCGTTCGAGCGCGTCGAGCGGCATGCTGCGCAGGCGTGCCCAGTTGCGCTCCTTGCTGCGCAGCGTCTGGGCGTGCCGTTGCGCGCAGTCCCAAAACAGGCCCACGAGCCGCTTGCCGCGGTGCTGCGCGCGCATCGCCTCGCCCCAGATTGCGCCGTTCTCGCGGGCGGACTCGGGCGCGCGGATATAGGCAGGAAAGTACGGATCGGGGCGCGCCGTGTCGTGTGCGGTCAGCAGCGGCAGATGCAGCAGCGTGGCCTGCTGGGTCGGCGCGAAGTCGTGAACGTCGGGCAGCAGTGCGGCCTCGATAGGCACTGCGACGGTCAGCGGGCGGCGCGCGGCCACGACGCGGCAATCGGGCAGCGAGGCTTCGAGCACGCTGTGAATGGCCGCGTCGCAGGTCACCATGATCTCCGCGCCGGCGTCGCGCCAGTGACGCAGCGCGCCATACAGCATGAACTGATCGCCGTAGCCCATCTGATGCGTGACGAGCACGCGCTCGCCGCGCAGATCGCGCTGGCCGTTCCACATCGGCACGTCGGCGTGGCGAAAGTTGCCGCTGTCGCCCTGGTTGCGGTACAGCCAGTGCATGAAACCGCGCGCGTCGCCGAGACTCAGCATGGCTTCGGCCAGCCATTTGCGCGCGCGAAGCTTGTCGGGTTGGTCGTCGGGTAGCGGGCTGTGGACCGCGCGCTCCAGCACGGCGATGGCCTGGTGCGTCTCGCCGCTCAGATAGAGGTCGCGGCCCAGTCGCGCTTCGTAAAAGAGGGGCGCCCAGCGCGTCTGCGCCGCATCGATCCACGTCTGCGCGGCCCGCGCGTGCTCGCCGAGCAGACGCAGCGCGCGCGCCCGCGCGTGAACGAAGCCCGCATGGCCAGGCGCGAGCGCGAGTCCTTTTTCCGCCCACGCGAGCATGTGCTCGTCGCGCTGCACGCCGATCAGCGCATGGCAGATGTCGAGCAGCGCGGCGGGATCGAGCGGCGCGCGCGCATGGGCGGCGAAGGCCGCGACGAGTCGATGTTCGGGGTCGGAGTGCATGGGGGCGTCATTCTCACTGTTTATGAGAAAGAGCTTAGAGACGGGCCTCGCCGCCGCACATCGGATACGTCCTAATTTATAGAGAGCGAGCGATTCAAACCGCATGCTTCCGGATGTCGCGCCGTCGCCAATCCGCGCGCGTTGCAAGCTTCGCGGCACGCCGCGCACAATTTCACCGATAATGAACGACCGTGCTTTTCCTGATTGCCGCCGTCAGATGCGGTGACTAGAATCGACTCGACGTTACGTGTTCCGTCAAGCGGAACGCGAATCAGGCTTCAGGGCAATCCGGGCCTTAGCGGTCCAGACAGACATCAAGGAGACACAAGCATGCAGGTCAGGGAATTGTTCGAACTGGGCGGTCAGGTGGCGCTCATCACGGGCGGCTCGCGCGGGCTCGGCCTGCAGATGGCCGAGGCGCTGGGTGAAATGGGCTGCCGGGTCGTGATCACGGCGCGCAAGGCCGACGAACTCGCCGAGGCGCAGCGCCATCTTCAGGCGCGCGGAATCGAGGCGATGACGATTGTCAGCGACCTGCAGCGTCCGGAGGCGGCCACGAAGCTCGTCGACGAAACGCTCGCGGCGTGCGGCCAGATCGACATTCTCGTGAACAATGCGGGCGCGACGTGGGGCGCACCGGCGGAGGATTATCCGGACGAGGCCTGGCACAAGGTCATGAACCTGAACGTGAACGCGCCGTTCTTTCTCGCGCGCGAAGTAGGCAAGCGCAGCATGATCGCCCGCAAGCGCGGCAAGATCATCAACATCGCTTCGATCGCCGGTCTCAAGGGCTCGCTCGGCCCGATGCAGACCATCGCCTATAACACCTCGAAGGCCGCAGCGATCAACTTTACGCGCGCGCTCGCGGCGGAATGGGGCAAGTACGGCATCAACGTGAATGCGATCTGCCCGGGCTTTTTCCCGACCAAAATGGCGGCGGGCCTGCTCGACAAGCTCGGCCAGAGCGTGATCGACCATACGCCGCTGCAGCGTCTGGGCGACGAGAGCGATCTCAAGGGCGCTGTGGTGTTTCTTGCCAGCGCGGCGTCGCGCCACGTGACCGGCCAGTATCTGGCGATCGACGGCGGCGCGAGCATCGTCTGATTCGCGTCGTAGTCCGAAGTAAAATTGTGGGCGGTCCGCGCTACGCCGCGGCCGACTAGCCGACTAACCGATTGACCGATTGCAAGACGCGCGCGCCGCGCTCGACGGCGCGCGTTCGAGGAGACGGAACCCGCCATGTCCACATCCGCCATCGCAGCTTCGCAGGACTCAAGCGCATCCCGCGCGACTCACACTGCAGCACACAGCACAACACCCAGTTCGCCGCACTGGCCCGCACATCTCTCGCCGCATCTGAGCATTCCCGGCACGAACCTCTTCTATAACGCCGAGGTTTCGGCCGCGCGCTTTCCCGACAAGCCCTTCATCTACTTCTACGACACGCCCGTCACGTTCGCGCAGTTCAAGGACGAAGCCGAGCGCGTGGCCGGTTATCTGCAACAGCACTGCGGCGTGAAGGCGGGCGACCGCGTGCTGCTCTACGTGCAGAACAGCCCGCAATGGGTGCTCGCGTACTACGGCATTCTGCGCGCGAATGCCGTCGTGGTGCCGGTCAATCCGATGAATCTCACCGAGGAACTCGAGCATTACGTCGAGGACAGCGGGGCGACGACGGCTTTCGTCGCGCAGGAGTTGTATCCGCGTATTGCGCCGCTGGCGGGTGAGGGGGAAGGCAAGCTGCAACACCTGATTGTCGCGACGTATAGCGATTATCTGAAGAACACGCCTTCGTCGCCGCCGCCGGAATTCGTGAGCGCGCCGCGTCAGGTAGAAGGGCCTGGCGTCGTGCATTGGGCCGACGTGCTCGCCGCGCGTTGCACGCCGGGTCCGCTCACCGCCGGTCCGGACGATCTGTGCGTGATGCCGTACACCTCGGGCACGACCGGCAAGCCGAAGGGATGCATGCACACGCATCGTTCGGTGATGTGCACGGCGGTGGGCGGCTGCAACTGGTTCGGCAGCAATCAGGACGCCGTGCAGCTTTCCGTGCTGCCGTTCTTTCACGTGACCGGCATGCAGGGCGGCATGAACAGTCCGCTCTATAACGGCTCGACCATCGTGATTCTGCCGCGCTGGGATCGCGACGCGGCCGCGCGCGCGATCGAGCATTACCGCATCAACGGCTGGCAGGCGATTTCGACGATGGTGGTCGATTTCATTTCGAATCCGCGTATCGGCGAATACGATCTGTCGAGTCTTGCGTGGATGCGCGGTGGCGGCGCGACCATGCCGGACGCCGTCGTGAAGAAGCTGCGCGATCTCACGGGCCTTGAGTTCGTCGAAGGCTATGGCATGTCGGAGACGATGGCGGCCACGCACATCAATCCGCCGCAAAATCCGAAGCCGCAGTGCCTGGGCATTCCGGTGTTCGACGTCGACGCGCGCATTGTCGATCCGATCACGCTCGAGGACGTGCCCGAAGGCGAAGCGGGCGAACTGATCATGAGCGCGCCGCAGGTGATGCTCGGCTATTGGGGCAACGCGAAAGCGACCGCCGAAGCGTTCATCGAGCGTGACGGCAAGCGTTTCCTGCGTACCGGCGACCTCGTGCGGCGCGACGCGCAAGGTTATTACTTCATGACTGATCGCCTCAAGCGCATGATCAACGCGTCGGGCTACAAGGTCTGGCCGGCCGAAGTCGAAGCGCTGATGTACCGGCATCCGGCGATCAAGGAGGTGTGCATCATCGGCACGCAGGATGCGAAGCGCGGCGAAACGGTGAAGGCCGTGGTCGTGCTCGATCCGAAGCAGTTCGGCAGCGTGAACGAAGACGACATCATCGCGTGGGCGCACGAAAACATGGCGGCGTACAAGGCGCCGCGCATCGTGCAGTTCGTCGACACGCTGCCGAAGTCGGGCAGCGGCAAGATCCTCTGGCGCAAGCTGCAGGAAGACGAGGCCGCCGCGCGGGCTTGACGCCAGCCGGATTGTGCCTCGGTCAAGACGCGAATCGTCTGGATGCTTCCAGATGGTTCGCGTCTTGCTGTTTTCTCAGCCCTGGCGAGCGCTTCAGGCGCGCTCAGGCACCTGCCAAAGCCGGCAAGCCCGGCTCGCTCCAATCCCATCCATCGCGCGTTGCCGCAGCGGCCTGCTGGCTCGTAGCCGCGCGCTGCAGCGTGGTCTCGGCACGCCATTCGCCCGGCGCCTGCGCATTCTTGCGGCCGAGAATCGCCTCGCATAAAAACTCGATGCTGTACGCGTTCAACAGATGCGGATGATGCGTCTGGATATAGCTCGCAATACGCGCCGCTTCGCCTTCGATCGCCGCGAGTGCATAGAGCGTGGCGGCATCCCAGCGAAACCGCAAACCCAGTTCGGCGAATGCCGAATTGAAAGCGCACAACTGCGTGTGCAAACCTGACTCTTGCTCGGTGCCGTACGGGCGGGCGGGTGAGGGGCTCATGGCTGTCTCCTGGTTCGCGAAAGGCGTGAATCCAATGTAGAAGCCCCAATCAATAAACGATAGTTAAAGTTTTTTTCGATTTATATAAGTCATCGTCTATATCAGCGACGACGCGTGCAGGCTCCGCGTAAACCCCCCGTAGTGCTGTCGATATCGCTGATATATTGTATTGGAAATATGAAATCGATGAGTTGTGCCGGCCTGCTCAATAGAACGCTGGAGACAAACGACCGATGTCCACCAATATGCAAGACGAAGCCGGGGCAGCCTCGCTGACCTTGACGCTCGAACCGATTCACGCCGCGCTCTCTTTGCGCGACCAGGCCTACGCAAAATTGAAGCAGGCCATCGCCGAAACCGACATCTACCGTTCGCGAGACGAAATTCGTCTGGATGAGAAAGAACTGACCGAGAAACTCGGCGTGAGCCGCACGCCGGTGCGCGAAGCCATGACGCTGCTCGAACAGGAAGGCTTCCTGCGCACGGTGCCGCGACGCGGCGTCTACATCCTGCGCAAGACGCGCAAGGAAATCGTCGAGATGATCTATATGTGGGCCGCGCTCGAAAGCATCGCGGCGCGTCTCGCGACGCAACGCGCGAGCGACGAGGAAATCGCGCGCCTGCGCAGCATGTTCGCCGACTTCGACGACGCGCGGCCAGCCGAGCACATCGAGGAATACTCCGAGGCGAACATCATGTTTCACCAGTCGCTGGTGGAGCTGTCGAAGTCGCCGATCATCATCGAGACCATCAAGAACATTTTCATGCACGTGCGCGCGATACGACGGATGACGATCGCGCAGAGCGATCGCGCGTCGAGATCGATCGTGGATCACATGCGCATTATCGAAGCGCTGGAGGCGCGCGATACCGAGCGCGTCGAGCGCCTCGTGCGGCAGCATTCGATCGACCTCGCGCTGTTCGTCGAAGCGAATTGCGATTTTCTCGACTGAGCTTCGTCGGCTGAAGTTCGCGCATCCCGTCGCGTTTGATGTGAACGCCGCATGAGCGGCGCGCATTGATACGTAATTCGTCTTGATGCGTGTCCGGACGCTATCTGAATAGTACGGAATACGAAGTAATTTGCGCGGTTTGCAGCACTTGAAGCCGGCGAAGTTTGTGTGGTGCATCAGAGCGCAAGGGCGCAAGCCCGATGACACAAGGTCCGCGCGTCACCTCGCACTGCAACACGCCGCCACCGCGTAAAAAAACGTCTTGACTAATATTGTGTGTGGAATATTGTATATCACGGATCACACAACGCCCCGCCAAAGAGGAGACGTCATGGCAGAAGCAGGCATCAACGACGCGCAGAACAGCCCTGCGCAAGAGGCGCAAGCAACGACGGATGGTTTTCATCTCGTCATCGATGCGCTCAAGCTCAACGATATCGACACGATCTTCGGTCTCGTGGGAATTCCCATCACGGACCTCGCGCGGCTCGCGCAGGCGGAAGGCATGCGCTTTATCGGCTTTCGCCACGAGCAGAACGCGGGCAATGCGGCCGCCGTCGCGGGCTATATGACCAAGAAGCCCGGCATCTGCCTGACGGTGTCCGCGCCGGGCTTTCTCAACGGGCTCACGGCGCTGGCCAACGCCACGACGAACTGCTTTCCGATGATCCTCATCAGCGGTTCGAGCGAGCGCGAAATCGTCGACCTGCAACAGGGCGACTACGAAGAGATGGACCAGCTCAACGCGGCCAAGCCTTATGCCAAGGCGGCGTATCGCGTGCTGCATGCGGAAGACATTGGCGTCGGCGTGGCGCGCGCGATTCGCGCGGCGGTCTCGGGTCGCCCGGGCGGCGTCTATCTCGATCTGCCCGCCAAGCTGCTCGCGCAGACCATCGACGCGGTGAAGGCGAAGCAGTCGCTCATCAAGGTCGTGGACGCCGCGCCGCGCCAGATTCCGGCGCCCGACGCCGTGAAACGCGCGCTCGATGTCATCAGGAATGCGAAGCGTCCGCTGATCTTGCTGGGCAAGGGCGCGGCGTACGCGCAGGCCGACGCGCAGATTCGCGAACTGGTTGAAAAGAGCGGCGTGCCGTATCTGCCGATGTCGATGGCCAAGGGCCTGCTGCCCGACACGCACGAGCAGTCGGCTTCGGCGGCGCGCTCGTTCGTGCTGGCGGAAGCTGACGCCGTCGTGCTGATCGGCGCGCGTCTCAACTGGCTGCTCGCGCACGGCAAGGGCAAGACGTGGGGCGCGGCGGCCGGTCCGAAGCAGTTCGTGCAGATCGACATCGCGCCGACCGAGATCGACAGCAACGTGGCGATCGAGGCGCCGGTGATCGGCGATATCGGTTCGTGCGTGGAAGCGCTGGTCGCAGGCATGGGCGCAGATTTTCCGAAGCCCTCGTCCGAGTGGCTCAACGCCGTCGCGGAGCGCAAGAACACGAACCTCGCGAAGATGGCCGCGACGCTCGACAAGAATCCGACGCCGATGAATTTCCACAGCGCGCTGCGGGCGATTCGCGACGTGCTGAAAACGCGCCCCGATATCAATGTCGTGAACGAAGGCGCGAACACGCTGGATTACGCGCGCAGCATCATCGACATGTACCAGCCGCGCAAGCGTTTCGACTCGGGCACATGGGGGATCATGGGGATCGGCATGGGCTTCGCGATCGGCGCGGCCGTCACGAGCGGGACGCAGGTCGTGGCGATCGAGGGCGACAGCGCGTTCGGATTCAGCGGCATGGAACTCGAAACGATCTGCCGCTACAACCTGCCGGTCTGCACGATCGTGTTCAACAACAACGGCGTGTATCGCGGCACCGATGTGAATCCGAACGGCGGCGCCGACGTCGCGCCCACCGTGTTCGTGAAGGGCGCGCGCTACGACAAGATGATCGAGGCGTTCGGCGGCGTCGGCCACCAGGCGACCACGCCCGAGGAACTCACGAAGGCGCTGCTCGACGCGATTGCGTCCGGCAAACCCACGCTCATCAATGCCGTGATCGACGAATCGGCCGGCACGGAAAGCGGTCGCCTCACGAATCTCAATCCGCAAAGCGCGGCGATGAAGAAATAAATCCAACCGTACAGGACAGTCGTTTCAGACTACCGAGACCAGGAGATAGCAATGAGCAAACCCCTCGACGGCATCAAGATCATCGACTTCACGCACGTTCAAGCGGGGCCCGCGTGCACGCAAATGCTCGCATGGTTCGGCGCCGATGTGATCAAGGTGGAGCGTCCGGGCGCGGGCGACGTCACGCGCAATCAACTGCGTGACATTCCCGAAGCCGATGCGTTGTACTTCACGATGCTCAACAGCAACAAGCGTTCGCTCACGCTCGACACCAAGAAGCCGGAAGGCAAGGAAGTGCTCGAAAAGCTGATTCGCGAGTCGGACGTGATGGTCGAAAACTTCGGCCCCGGCGCGCTCGATCGCATGGGCTTCACGTGGGAGCGCATCAAGGAACTCAATCCGAAGATGATTGTGGCTTCGGTGAAGGGTTTCAGCGAAGGCCATCATTACGACGACCTCAAGGTCTACGAAAACGTCGCGCAGTGCGCGGGCGGCGCGGCATCGACCACGGGCTTCTGGGACGGTCCGCCCACGGTCAGCGCCGCCGCGCTCGGCGACAGCAACACCGGCATGCATCTCGCCATCGGCATTCTCACGGCGCTGATCGGCCGCGATAAAACCGGCAAGGGGCAGAAGGTCGCGGTGTCGATGCAGGACAGCGTGATCAACCTGTGCCGCGTGAAACTGCGCGACCAGCAACGTCTCGACCGCGTGGGCTATCTGGAAGAGTATCCGCAGTATCCGCACGGCAGCTTCAGCGACGTCGTGCCGCGCGGCGGCAATGCGGGCGGCGGCGGTCAACCGGGCTGGGTGCTCAAGTGCAAGGGCTGGGAGACGGACCCGAACGCGTATATCTACTTCACGGTGCAGGGTCACGCATGGGAGCCGATCTGCCGCGCGCTGGGCAAGCCGGAATGGATCGACGATCCGAACTACAACACCGCGCAGGCGCGCCAGCCGCATATCTTCGATATCTTCGCGACGATCGAAGCGTGGCTCGCCGACAAGACCAAGTACGAGGCGGTCGACATTCTGCGCAAGTTCGACATTCCGTGCGCACCCGTGCTCAGCATGAAGGAGATCGCCAACGATCCGTCGCTGCGCGCGAGCGGCACCATCGTGGAAGTGCCGCACAAGGCGCGCGGTTCGTACCTCACGGTGGGCAGCCCGATCAAGTTCTCGGAACTGAAGCCGGAGATCACGGGTTCGCCGCTGCTCGGCGAACATACCGACGAAGTGCTCGCCGACCTCGGCTACACGCCGCAGCAGATCGCGGCGCTGCACGAAGTGCGTGCGGTGTGATATCAGTTTCGATGTAGCGATCCAGCAGTGCGGTATCAGTAGTGTGGTGCGCGGCGTGCTTGCATTTGCCAACCGCGTCGCGCACCCGAACATCAACTCGCTTTCCCCACGACGAACGATATGCCAGCCGCCATCGATTTCGAACAGCTCGCCGATGCGATCGGCGACGCCATCATCATCTCGGACGCCGCCGGCGACATCACGTACTGGAATCCCGCAGCCACGCGCATGTTCGGCTATACGCAGGACGAGGCGCTCGGCAAGACGCTGGATCTGATCATTCCCGAACGGCTGCGCGGTCGCCACTGGGAGGGCTATCACAAGACGATGGCCACCGGGCAGACGCGCTACGGCAACGACGTCTTGCGCGTGCCGGCCGTGGACAAGGACGGTCGCGCGCTGTCCATCGCCTTCACGGTGGCGCTGCTGCATGGCGCGCAGGGCGAACTCACGGGCATCGTCGCGGTCGTGCGCGACGAGACGGCGCGCTTCCAGGAAGAGCGCAATCTGCGCAAGCGCGTGACGGAACTCGAAACCCGTCTTCAAACACAAGATCAGCAATCCTGATCGATCCGGTTAGTCGTTCTCATCCCTTCAAGCCGCAGGTCCGCACGGAGCGCTTCGATGCATACCGAAAGACTCGGGCACTACGAGGTCGAACTCTCGGCCCGTCAAATGATTCACAACGGCGGCTGGGTCGCGTTCGCTGCGATTCACTCCGCCGAAGCACAACAGGCGGACGCGCTGCTGCCGGAACAGCAGGTCGTCGACGAGACCGTGTTCGCAAGCGAAGCCGCCGCCATTGAAGGCGCCCGCGCGGCGGCGCTGGCGATTCTTCAGTCGGGCCGGGCGCCGCGTTAGCGCGCCTTCAAACGGTCCTTCAGCATGGCGCGCCCGCGCGCGCCGGACGAGCCGCGGCACACAGAATTCCAACATCGAGCAGGAGACGTTTCATGAAGTCGTGGCCACGCTTTCGGCGCGCCAGGTCCCTTGGCGCGCCGTCGATTCCGTTCGCCCTTTTATCCGCAACGCTCGCCCGCGGAGGTACATCATGGCGATGACGATTGCGGTTCCGCGCGAATCGCAGCAAGACGAACGCCGGGTCGCGGCGACGCCCGAAAGCGTCGCGCAACTCATCAAGCTCGGCTATGAAATCGAGGTCGAGACCGGCGCGGGCGAGCGCGCGTCCTACCCCGACGACGCATATCGCCAGGCAGGCGCGTGCCTCGTCGACGACGCGCTCGAACTCTGGAGCAACGCCGATATCGTGCTCAAGGTGCGGCCGCCTTCGATCGACGAAGTGCAGCGCCTCAAAACCGGCGCGACGCTGATCGGTTTCATCTGGCCCGCGCAGAACGGCGCGCTGCTCGAAGCGTGTGCCGCGCGCGGCGTGACGGTGCTCGCGATGGATTGCGTGCCGCGTCTCTCGCGCGCGCAGAAGCTCGACGCGCTGAGTTCGATGGCCAACATGGCCGGTTATCGCGCGGTGATCGAGGCGGCGCAGCATTTCGGGCGGCTTTTCACCGGGCAGATCACGGCGGCGGGCAAGATGCCGCCCGCGAAGGTCCTCGTGATCGGCGCGGGCGTGGCGGGGCTCGCGGCGATCGGCGCGGCGCGTGGTCTGGGCGCGATCGTGCGTGCGTTCGATACGCGGCCGGAAGTCGGTCAGCAGGTCGAGAGCATGGGCGCGGAATTCCTGAGCGTCGATGTCGATGAAGACGGCGGCGGCACGGGCGGCTACGCGAAACAGATGAGCGCGAAGTTTATCGAAGCGGAGATGGCGCTGTTCGAGGCCCAGGCGCGCGAAGTGGACATCATCATCACGACCGCGCTGATTCCGGGCAAGCCCGCACCGCGTCTGATCGATGCGAAGACGGCTGCGTGCATGCGCGCGGGCAGCGTGATCGTCGACATGGCGGCGGAGCAGGGCGGCAACTGCGAACTCACGCGCGCGGGCGAGGTCGTGCAGGCGCATGGCGTGACCGTGATCGGCTATACCGACTTGCCGAGCCGCATGGCGAATCAGTCAAGCCAGTTGTACGCGACCAATCTGCGTCATCTGCTCACGGATCTCACGCCGCTCAAGAATGGCGCATTGACGATCGATATGGGCGACGTCGTGCAGCGCGGTACGACGGTCATGCAGCAAGGCAATCTGTGCTGGCCGCCGCCGCCCGTGCAAACACCGGCTGCGCAGCCGCAAGCAGCGCCGAATGCGCCGGTGCACGTTGCGGCGGCAGGACATGCGCAACCGTCAACGCAAGACGCGCGCAAACACGGCGCATGGTCGTTAGGCATGCTGATAATTGGCGCGCTGTTGCTGCTCGCACTCGGCGCGGTCGCGCCGCCCGCATTCGTTGCGCACTTTACCGTGTTCGTGCTCGCGGTGTTCGTCGGTTATCAGGTGGTCTGGAACGTCACGCCCGCGCTGCACACGCCGCTCATGAGCGTGACCAACGCGATCAGCGGGATCATCGTGATCGGCGCGCTGCTGCATCCGGGCGGGTCGAGCACGATCGCGAGCGTGCTCGCGGGCATCGCGCTCGTGGTGGCCACCATCAACATCGCGGGCGGGTTCCTCGTGACCCAGCGCATGTTGAACATGTTCCAACGGACCTGAGGAGGCGTCATGTTGACTGGAATCGGCAATATGGCGTGGCTCGGCGCGGCGACGCTCTTCATCCTGAGTCTGCGCGGCCTGAGTCATCCGGCGAGCGCGCGGCGCGGCAATCTCTATGGCGTCGCGGGCATGACGATCGCGGTGCTTGCCACCTTGCTCGTCACGGCGGGCGCGGGGCTGCAGATCGCCATCGTCGCGGCCGTGGTGGGCGGCGGCGTGGGCGCCGTGCTCGCGCGGCGCGTGGAGATGACGCAGATGCCGCAACTGGTGGCGGTGCTGCACAGCTTCGTCGGGCTCGCGGCCACGCTGATCGGTTTCGCGAATTTGCTCGCGCCGTCGGGGCCCGCGATCGGCGTCGAGCGCGCGATTCACGACACCGAGATCTACGTGGGCGCGTTCATCGGCACGATCACGTTCAGCGGTTCGATCGTGGCGTTTCTGAAGTTGCAGGGAACGCTCGGCGGCAAGCCGCTCGTGCTGCCCGCGCGCCATGCGATGAACGCGATCGCGCTGGCCGTGTGCGTCGTGCTCGGCTATCGCTTCGTCGCCGTGCCCGATGCACCGCAGGCGCTCTACGCGCTGATCGCCATGTGCGTGATCGCGGCGGCGCTCGGCGTGCATCTGGTGATGGCGATCGGCGGCGCGGACATGCCCGTGGTGGTCTCGATGCTCAACAGCTATTCGGGTTGGGCGGCGGCGGCCACCGGCTTCATGCTCGACAACGATCTGCTCGTGACGACGGGCGCACTCGTCGGGTCGAGCGGCGCGATTCTCAGCTACATCATGTGTCGCGCGATGAATCGCAGTTTCGTCTCGGTGATCCTGGGCGGCTTTGGCGCGGCAACGTCGACGTCGAGCGCGGCGCCGCAAGGCGAGGTGGTCGCGACGTCGGTGGATGAAGTGAGCGCGCTGCTGCGCGATGCCGCCGAAGTGGTGATCGTGCCGGGCTACGGCATGGCCGTCGCGCAGGCGCAAGGCACCATCAGCGAGATCACGCGGCGGCTGCGTGCGGCGGGCGTGCGCGTGCGTTTCGGCATTCATCCCGTGGCGGGGCGCTTGCCTGGCCACATGAACGTGCTGCTCGCCGAAGCGAAGGTGCCGTACGACATCGTGCTCGAAATGGACGAGATCAACGAGGACTTCACGAGCACCGACGTCGTGCTCGTGATCGGCGCGAACGACATCGTCAATCCGGGCGCGCAGGAAGATGCGGGCAGTCCGATCGCGGGCATGCCGGTGCTCGAGGTGTGGAAGGCGCGCACGGTGGTGGTCTCGAAGCGCAGCATGGCGACCGGTTACGCGGGCGTCGACAATCCGCTGTTCTACAAGGAGAACACGCGCATGCTGTTCGGCGACGCGAAGGGCAGCGTGGACGCGTTGCTGCGCCAGCTGGAAACCGCGTGATGACAAGCTGATGCCGAAGCGATGTCCGCAGTGATGCAGCAAGCCGCCGTTCGCGGCGGTTCATCAACGAATGGAGAGAGACAACGTGGTACATACCAATCGCATCGACGCCGGCTACACGGCGCGGCGGCACAACCGCTGGGTGCAGCTCGTGGCCGGCATCGCCTGCATGGGGCTCGTCGCCAATCTGCAATATGCGTGGACGCTGTTCGTCGTGCCGATGGACGCGCGGCATCATTGGGGGCAAGCGGCGATCCAGCTCGCGTTTTCGATTTTCATCGTCACGGAGACGTGGCTCGTGCCGGTCGAAGGCTGGCTCGTCGACCGCTTCGGGCCGCGTCCCGTCGTGATGGGCGGCGCGTGCTGCGTGGCGCTGGGCTGGGTGCTCGACGCCTGGGCGCCGGTGCTGCCGGTGCTCTACGTCGCGGCGGTGATTTCGGGCATCGGCGCGGGCTGCGTGTACGGCACCTGCGTGGGCACCGCGCTCAAATGGTTTCCCGACCGGCGCGGACTCGCGGCGGGCATGACGGCCGCGGGCTTCGGCGCGGGCGCGGCGCTCACCGTGATCCCTATTTCGCGGATGATTCAGCATTCGGGTTACGAGACCGCCTTCGTGTTCTTTGGACTCCTGCAAGGTGCGTGCATCATGGCGCTGGCTTTGCTGATGGTGCGTCCGCAGCCGCCCGCGCACGCGGCGGGTATCCGGCGCGTGGTCGCCACGAAAACCGATTACACGACGCGGCAGATGGTCCGCGCGCCGCTGTTCTGGGTCATGTATGCGATGTTCGTGTGCGTGGCGGCGGGCGGCATCATCGCGACGGCGCAGATCGGGCCGATCGCGAAGTCGTATGGTTTCGCGTCGATGCCGGTGACCTTGCTGAGCGTGTCGCTGCCGCTGCTGACGATGACGCTGTCGATCAACAATCTCTGCAACGGCTTCACGCGGCCCTTGTGCGGTTTGATTTCGGATCGGATCGGCCGCGAGAACACGATGTTCATCACGTTTCTCGGCGAAGGGCTGGCGTTGCTCGGACTGCGCGAGTTCGGCCACGATCCGTATCTGTTCATGCTGTTCTCGGGACTCGTGTTCCTGTTTTACGGCGACATCTTTTCGAATTTCCCGGCGACCTGCGCGGACACTTTCGGCGCGCGCTATGCAGCGGGCAATGCGGGCACGTTGTACACGGCGAAAGGCACGGCGGCTTTGCTGGTGCCCGTCGCCACGCTGCTCGCCGTGCATGGCGGATGGAACATGGTGTTTGACTTTGCCGCCTGCGTGGCGATGATGGCGGGCGTCTGCGCGAAGGTCGTGTTGCAGCCGATGCGGCGGCGCTGGATCTTCGAGTCGGCGGCGCCGGAGCGCGCCGAGAATGCGTTCGTGGCGACGCCGCTCGGTTCGCGGGAGTAGGCGTTATCGACGAGCGGTTTGTCTGGGACGTGATGCTCAGGCGGCCGCTTTGCCGGACCGCTGGGCGGTGGCGCGAAAGCGCGAGCGGCGCACACGGCGCGTATCGGTGCGCGCCTGAACGCGGTGCGCGTCGATTTCCGATGACGTCGACGAAGACGCGGTGGTCGGCATCGAAAGCGACGCGTACCTTCCTTCATGCTGGCCGCGCTCGATCCATTCGGCGGGCAGGCGGGTGGCGATCAGCCACGTCGCCGCGGCGCCGAAGCTCACGGCGATCAGCGCGACGATAACGACGAATTCCATCAGGTCTCCCTGCGCGTGGTGGTGCAGCGCCGGGCGCTGCTTCCAGTCCTGTTTTCGCAATGTATACCACGGAACATATCGGGTGCGTATCCGTAGCGTATCGGTAGCGTATCGATACGGCGCGCACGAGAATGGTTCGATGCAGACGGGAAAAAGGAAGAGAAGAGGCGCGGAAAACAAAAAAGCCCGCATGTGCGGGCTTTTTCGATGAATCCGGAGTGCTGCTTTATTACTGCTTGAAGAGGCGTGGTGCCCAGGAGAGGACTCGAACCTCCACAGTGTTGCCACCGCTAGGACCTGAACCTAGTGCGTCTACCAATTCCGCCACCTGGGCACGTCTTCAAGCTAGACCGAGATTATAACGCGTTCCCGGTGTCTGTCAACAGATCTTTTCAAGAAAATTTCGCGAAAGCGGTGCTTCGAGAAACATCCGGGTCTTGCCGAGGGCAGAGCGGAGTGAGATAACCTCAAATCCACGTAAGCCGCATGAGCTCGACGAGCTGCTGACACTAAAAGAAAAAAGCCGGCATCAAGCCGGCTTTTTTCATGAATCTTGGTGCCCAAGAGAGGACTCGAACCTCCACAGTGTTGCCACCGCCAGGACCTGAACCTGGTGCGTCTACCAATTCCGCCACCTGGGCAAGGTGTCGCTTACTACTTGCTGCTGCGCTGTGTCGTGCAGCAGAGAAGCGAGATTGTAGCGTGTCTGCGGGGACTGTCAAGCGTCTTTTGAAAAAATGTTTCAAGGCGCGGGGCGCGCGCGTTTTTGCTGGGCTTTCCAGCGACGTGAGTGGAGCTTCGCCGGTCCGGTCGAACAGCGCTTTCGAGATGCGCCGCGCGCAGGCGTTCGCAACGAGTCTGCACAAGGCTGCACGGTGAATTGTCGCGTAGTGCGCGGGTGTTAGAATGCCTCGCAGCAGTCCCTGCGGAGCGGCGCGCGTTCGACGTTCGATCCGAGGGGGCCGCCGCATCGCGCAACACTCGAACACGTAGATAGCAGCACTCGAAGACCGGGGCGCGGCACGACAGGCTCGGGCCACGCAAACTCCGACGTCCACGCAACGAGAACAACCATCGACAAGCCCTTGAGCAAATATCCGTACCCGATTCCCAGCCGCGAAGAGATCCTCGGCGTGCTGCGGACCAGCGAATCGCCCTGCACCGCGAACGATATCGCCGAGGCGCTCGCCATCAAGCGCCAGGAGCGCGAAGGGTTCTTCAGGCGGATCGCCGCGATGGAGCGCGACGGGCAGATCCGGCTCGATTCGCGCGGTCACTATCAGCTTGCGCATCCTTCCAATTTCGTCGCCGGGCGCGTGCAAGGCCATCGCGACGGCTTCGGCTTCCTCGTACGTGACGACGGTCAGGACGATCTGTTTCTGCCGCAAGGCGAGATGCAGAAGGTCATGCACAACGACCGCGTGCTCGCGCGCATCGTCGGTTACGACCGTCGCGGGCGTCCGGAAGGGCACATCGTCGAGGTCACGGACCGCGCGAACCGCAGCGTGATCGGCCGTCTGCTCAACGAGAACGGCGCGCTGATCGTCGCGCCCGAAGACAAGCGCATCGGCCACGACATTCTCGTCACGCAGAATCCCAAGAAGGCCAAGGTCGGCCAGGTGGTCGTGGTCGAACTGACCGACTTCCCCAGCCGTCATTCGCAGCCGCTCGGCCGCGTGGTCGAAGTGCTCGGCGACATCGACGATCCCGGCATGGAGATCGAGATCGCCGTGCGCAAGTACGGCGTGCCGCACGAATTCAGCAAGCGTGCGCTCGACGAAGCCGCGAAGCTGCCCGATGCCGTGCGTCCGACCGATATCCGCTATCGCGTGGATCTGCGGGACGTACCGCTCGTCACCATCGACGGCGAGGACGCGCGCGACTTCGACGACGCGGTCTATTGCGAGCCGATGCAGGTCGGCAAGGGCGAAGGCTTCCGCCTGCTGGTGGCGATCGCCGACGTCTCGCATTACGTGACGCCGGCCGGCGGTCTCGACGTGGACGCCATCGAGCGCAGCACTTCGGTGTACTTCCCGCGCCGCGTGATTCCGATGCTGCCCGAGAAGCTCTCGAACGGCCTGTGTTCGCTGAATCCGCACGTCGACCGCTGCGTGCTCGTCTGCGACATGGTGATTACCGCGCGCGGCGAGATCAAGGCGTACCAGTTCTATCCGGGCGTGATTCACTCGGCCGCGCGGCTCACGTACACCGAAGTCGCCGCCGTGCTCAAGAACACCAAGGGTCCGGAAGCCGTGCGGCGCGCCACGCTGCTGCCGCATCTGCAAAATCTCTATGGCGTCTACAAGTCGCTGTTCGCGGCGCGCCAGAAGCGCGGGGCGATCGACTTCGACACCACCGAGACCTATATCGTCTGCAACGCGCAGGGCAAGATCGAGCAGATCGTGCCGCGTCAGCGCAACGACGCGCACAAGCTGATCGAGGAGTGCATGCTCGCGGCCAACGTGTGCGCGGCGGACTTCATGAAGCGCAACAAGCACCCGGGTCTGTATCGCGTGCACGCGGGGCCGAGCGCCGAAAAGCTCGAAAACCTGCGCACTTTCCTGCGCGGCATGGGCCTCACGCTCGGCGGCGGCGATTCGCCGCACGCGAGCGACTACGCGGCGCTGATGGCGCACATCCGCGACCGGCCCGATGCGCAGATGCTGCAGACCATGCTGCTGCGCTCGATGCAGCAGGCCGTCTACAGCCCGGACAACATCGGCCACTTCGGTCTTGCTTATGAGGCGTATGCGCACTTCACGAGCCCGATCCGCCGCTATCCCGACCTGCTCACGCACCGCGCGATCTACGCGATCCTGCAGGGCAAGAAGTACCAGCCGGCCGCGCCGGACGGCGTCGAACTCAACACGGCGCTGTCGCCGCGCGCCCGCGCGCTGCAAGCCGAGGACGAAGAGAAGCGCGGCAAGCGCGCGCGTGGCGGCAACACGGCGATCTGGGAAGAACTCGGTCTGCACTGCTCGGCCAACGAGCGCCGCGCCGACGAGGCCTCGCGCGACGTCGAAGCCTGGCTCAAGTGCTATTTCATGCGCGACAAGCTCGGCGAAGAGTACGGCGGGATGGTGAGCGGCGTGACGTCGTTCGGCATCTTCGTGCAGCTCGATTCGCTGTTCATCGAAGGGCTCGTGCACGTCACGGAGCTGGGCTCGGATTACTTCCAGTACGACGACATCAAGAACGAGCTGCGCGGCGAACGCACGGGCATCCGCTACCGCCTGTCGGACCGCGTGCGCGTGCAGGTGAGCCGCGTCGATCTCGACGCGCGCAAGATCGACTTCCGCCTCGTGCGCGATACGCCGATCAAGCCCGCGCTCAATCGCGGCGGCCAGGCGCAGCAGCACGAGCGCGGCGCGCAGGACGGCGGCCCGCGTGTGCGTTCGATGCCGCAAGGCGAAGAGTCGCGCCGCAAGAAAGCCGCACCCGCGCCCACGGCGGCCGTGAAGGAAGCCCGCGCGGCGCGTGGCGCCGCGAAAACCGCGAAGAAGCGCCCGGCGTCGAAGTCGGTGGCCAAGAAGGCGCCGCCGCGCAAGAAGCGTTGAAATCGCGTCGACGTCGTGGGCATTGCGCACCGGCGTCGCGCTGAAGCTGTTCCAGCAGGACCGCGCCGGTCACGACGACCGGCGCACTTATTTTTGTTCGCGGTGCGCGCAGGCAGGCGCGTCGCGAGCCGTTCATCAGGGGTTGTAGCCAGTCATGTCACGTCTCAAGGTTCTTTACGGTTTTCATGCGGTGACCGCGCGTATGCGGCACGACGCGTCCACGGTCGAAGATATTTACTACGACACGTCGCGGCGCGATCGCCGCATGCAGGAATTCCTGCACGCCGCGAAAGAAGCGGGCGTGCGCATCATTGCTGCCGACGAGACGCGCCTCTGGGGCCTCGCGCACACCGAGCGCCATCAGGGCGTGGTGGCGCGCGTGCACGACATGCCGCTCGCGCAGAACCTCGCGGAACTGCTCGACGGCATTCAGGGTTCGCCGCTGCTGCTGGTGCTCGACGGCGTGACCGATCCGCATAACCTCGGCGCGTGTCTGCGCGTGGCCGACGCCGCGGGCGCCCATGCGGTGATCGCGCCGCGCGACCGCGCCGTGGGCCTGAACGCCACGGCCGCGAAGGTCGCGAGCGGCGCCGCCGACACGGTGCCGTACATCACCGTCACGAACCTGGCGCGCGCGCTGCGCGAGCTCAAGGACGCGGGGGTGTGGATCATCGGCACGGCTGGCGACGCGCCCACGGGCCTTTATCAGACCAAGCTCGACGGTCCCGTCGCGCTGGTGATGGGCGCCGAAGGCGAGGGCATGCGCCGTCTCACGCGCGAAACCTGCGACGAAGTCATGCAGATTCCGATGGCCGGCACGGTCGAGAGCCTGAACGTCTCGGTGGCGTCGGGCGTCTGCCTGTTCGAAGCCGTGCGCCAGCGCGCGGTGGCGCGCTGATCGCGCATCGCGTTTCACCCGCGCCTGGATTCTGATCGACGCAGCATGACACTCTTGGGTTTGACCCGGCGATTTGCGCGGCATGGCGCGCCGTTCGCCGCGCTCGGCGCGGTGCTGGCGCTTGCCGCCTGCACGCCCGCCACGATGATCGACCGCGGCGGCTACGTCGCGGATACGCAATATCACGCGCGTAGCGCCGATTCGCGCATCCGCTTCCTCGTGCTGCACTACACGGAAGGCGACGAGCCGACCTCGCTCGAGGAACTCACGCGCGAGAACGTGAGCGCGCATTACCTCGTGCCCGAGCATCCGCCGCTGCGCGACGGCAAGCCCGTCGTGCTGCAGCTCGTGCCCGAAACGCAGCGCGCCTGGCATGCGGGCGTGAGCGAGTGGCAGGGCACGACGGAGCTGAATGCGGCGTCGATCGGGATCGAAAACGTCAATTCCGGGCCGCACGATACGCCCGCCGGGCGTACGTGGGCGCCCTGGCCGCCCGATCAGGTGACGGCGATCATCGCGCTCTCGAAGGACATCGTCACGCGTTACGGCATTCCGCCGACGCGCGTGGTGGGGCACAGCGACATCGCGCCCCAGCGCAAGATCGATCCGGGTCCGGCGTTCCCGTGGAAGCAGCTTTACGACGCGGGCGTGGGCGCCTGGCCCGACGACGCGACCGTGCAGGCGGATCTGGCGGGCCGCGCGCCCAATGCGCCCGCCGACGTGCGCGGCCTGCAGGTGAAGCTCGCGCGCTACGGCTACGAGGTGGCCACCGACGGCGTGCTCGACGAGCGCACGCGCCGCGTGTTCGCCGCCTTCCAGATGCACTTCCGGCCGAGCGACTATTCCGGCACGCCCGACGCGCAAACCGACGCGATCGCCCAGGCGCTGCTCGACAAATACGTCGACAAAACCGCGCCGGCGCTGCCCGGCACGACCGAAACGGCGCCCTGACGCCCGCGGCGATGCGTGCCGCATGCCTTCCGGCGCGCGGCACGACAGCCCGCACGACGGCCCGAATCCGGCGCATCTTCGCCGATAACCGCCGATCCCCGCAGGTCCAGGTCCGCAACTCCGGTAAACTAGGCGTTTTCCGCGTTTTTCTTTCCTCGGGCAGTTCCCCATCATGACTCAAGACGAACTCAAACAACTGGTCGGCCAGGCCGCGGCCGACTATGTCAACGCGAACGTGCCGGAAGGCGCCATCATCGGCGTCGGCACCGGCTCGACCGCGAACTGTTTCATCGACGCACTGGCCGCCAGCAAGGGCCGCTATCGCGGCGCGGTGTCCAGCTCGGTGGCCACCACCGCGCGCCTCGAAGCGCAGGGCTTCAAGATCTTCGACCTGAACGACATCGAATCGCTGCCCGTCTACGTGGACGGCGCCGACGAGATCGACGCGTCGGGCGCGATGATCAAGGGCGGCGGCGGGGCGCTCACGCGCGAGAAGATCGTGGCGTCGGTGTCGGAAGTGTTTGTCTGTATCGCCGATGCGAGCAAGCTCGTGGACGTGCTCGGCCAGTTTCCGCTGCCGATCGAAGTCGTGCCGATGGCGCGCACGGCCATCGGCCGCCGCGTGACGGCGCTCGGCGGCGTGCCGGTGCTGCGCGTGAAGCAAGACGGTTCGCCCTTCATCACCGACAACGGCAACGAGATTCTCGACGTGAAGGGTCTGCGCATCAGCGACCCGCGCACGCTCGAAGCGCATGTGAATGCGTGGCCGGGCGTGGTCACCGTCGGTCTGTTCGCGTCGCGCGGCGCCGATCTGTGCTTGCTGGGCGGCGCGCAAGGCGTCGAGCGCATCGAGTACCGCAAGGCTTGATCGCGATGTCCGGCTGATCGTCGGGATCGGCCGGCAGGGCGGTGGCGAGGCGTCAGTCACGCCGCCGTCCGCAAGATGGTGTTTTAGTGGTTCCGGCGGAGCGAAGTGTGCATCGATGCGCGTCGATACGCGCCAGTTGATTCGGCATCCTGATGAATATGAGAGCAGCGGATGCGCGATCGTTGTGCCGTCGACATGCGGGGAAAAAGGCGAAACGCGCCGTCCCGGGCACGTTTCGCGAAATCCTTCGGCTCACGAGAACCGCGCGCGGCCCGCGCCGCGCGCCCCTTCGTCACTCCACCGTTTCGGCCTGATGCAGACGCGGCAGCAGGCGGTCGAACTCGCGGCGCACGAGGCCGTAGCACTCGCAGGCGCGGCCTTCGAGGCCCTTGCGGTCGAGGATGCGGATACGGCCGCGGCTATGGTGGATCAGGCCTTCGTCGTGCAGCTTGCCGGCCGCTTCCGTGATGCCTTCGCGACGCACGCCGAGCATATCGGCGATCAGTTGCTGCGTGACCGAGAGGTCGTTCGAGGCCACGCGATCGACTTCGATCAGCAGCCAGCGGCACAGTTGCTTGCTCAGCGAGTGATGACGATTGCAGGCGGCGGTTTGCGCGACCTGCGTGAGCAGTGCGTGCATGTACAGCAGCATCAGGCGACGCAGGAAGTCCGAACGCGCGAATTGTTGCTTGAGGCTTTGCGCGCTCATGCGGTAGGCGAAGCCCGCGCACTGCACCTGCACGCGGTTCGGCATGGTTTCGCCGCCCGTGAGCACCGGCACGCCGGTCATGCCTTCGCGGCCGACGGCGGCGATTTCCACGGAACTGCCGTCTTCCATCGTCGAGAGCATCGAGATGATGGCCGTGGTCGGAAAGTAGACGTGATGAATGCGCTGGCCGGAGTCACAGAGCAATTGTTCGGTGCGCAGATGAACGAGTTCGAGATGCGGTGCGAGAGCTTGCCATTCGTGCGACGGCAGGGCGCCGAGCAGGTGATTGCCGTGCAGGTCTGATTGAAGGGTCAACATGATTTGGTCCTCGTGCGAAGCGACTTTCGTCGCCCCATGTTTTTTCGTTCCGGCTGTCGAGCATGTTGTGTTTGCCGCTTCCCGTAGCGGCTCTGCGTTCGGCTTGCCGGCCCCATAGTCCCGAGTCGTTCGCGAGATCGTTGTCTGCGATACGCCTGTGTGGCGTACCTCTCAAAGCAGGGTGTGTGCCAGATGACCCCGAATCGTTCAGGCGCGTGGCTTTGCGGGCGATGCAATGCAAGAACGGGGGCATAAAGCGGGATTTTTGTTTCAATTCTGTACGACGACTACGCCTGCGCTTTGCGCGGTTCGCGCATTTTATATCGACGTAAATCCTTGAATTTATTTGGGTATTCGTGCTTCAGGCAGGGGGTGCGAAAAATGACTCCATGCTGAAACATGCGCGCATCGAAAAAGGGGGCGCGGCATCCGGGCGCAGGCAAAAGCGTGCGGATTTGATTCATCCGTGTTGCACCGCGAGGGCGGCGCGAGGAAACGTTCGGTCCTGAAACATGACCCGCGTAACGCCGCGTCACGTTACGTGGGCTAGCGCACATAAGCGCCTCGCATGCTGTGTGAGGCTCGCAACGTCTGCCATCTTTCTTCGTTCATTCATGACACGGACGCGCGGTTGCATGCGCAACGGCCTGACCGCCTCACGCGAACCGCGGCGATGGTATCGCCGGGTCATCAGCGCGCGATCAGTGTGGGTATGCGTACAGAATCGTCCGATGCGCTTTGTTCCAATGGAATCCGAAAACGGGGGTGCGAGGTGCACCCATAACCAGCGTTAACGGAAGTATCGGAACAACCGAAGCATTCGGAACGGGGAGCTTCTCGCATGAACCAGATCGTGACGCCGGCCGGCGTGATCGCCGCGGCCAATGAACCCGAAGTCGCGCTCGTCGTCCAGCCGGTGGTGCTGGCGGGCGGATCGGGCACGCGGCTGTGGCCGCTTTCTCGTGAGCACTGCCCCAAGCAGTTGATCGACCTGCTCGACGGCGAGTCCCTGCTCGAAGCCACCGTGCGCCGCCTCGACGGCCTCTATGCGCGCGCCGGCAGCAGCGTGCGCAAGGCCGCGCCGCTGGTGGTGAGCAGCGAAGAGTTGCGCCACATGACCGCCGACCGTCTTGGCCGCAGCGGCATGGCCGCGCGTGTCGTGTTCGAACCGGTTGCGCGCAATACCGCGCCGGCGTTGACCGTGGCCGCGCTGGCCGCCCACGCGACGCATGCCGCTCACGCCGCCAGTGCGGCGGCGACAGGCGCGGACGGTTCCGTCAGCGACAGCGATCCGATTCTCATCGCCATGCCGGCCGATCATCTGATTGCTGACCGTAACGCGTTCGCCGCCGCGCTCGAAGAGGCCGTGACCTACGCGGCGCGCGGCGCGATCGTCACGCTCGGCGTGCCGCCGACGCGCGCGGAAACCGGCTACGGCTATATCGGCGCCGGCGCGGCGCTGGGCGCGGGCGGCGCGCGCAAGATCGAGCGTTTCGTCGAAAAGCCCAGCGCGGACGTCGCCGAAAGCTACGTCGCGTCCGGCGATTACTGGTGGAACAGCGGCATCTTCGTCGTGCGCGCTTCGGTCTGGCTTTCGGCGATCGCGCATTGCCGTCCCGAGATCTCCGTGCATTGCGCGCAAGCCTTCGAGCGCGCGGCCGTCGACGCCGACGGCGCCGTGCATCTCGATGCGGCGACGCTCGCCGCCTGTCCGTCCGACTCGATCGACTACGCGGTAATGGAGTCCATCGGCGCCGACGCGCGTCTCGCGGGCGTGGTCGTGCCGCTCGTCGCGGGCTGGTCGGATGTGGGCGCGTGGGACGCCGTCTGGCAGGTCTCGCAGAAGGACGCGGCGGGCAACGTCGCGCGCGGCCGCGTGCTGTTCGAAGACTCGACCGAAACCTTCGCGCATTCGGACGGCCGGCTGGTCGCCTGCGTGGGTGTGCACGGCGTGGTGGTGGTGGAGACCGCCGATGCGGTGCTGGTCGCGGCCAAGGATCGCGTGCAGAACGTCAAGGCGATCGTCGGCAAGCTCAAGGCGCAGCGCGGCGAGGAAGCGCAGCACCATCGGCGCGTGGAGCGTCCGTGGGGCTGCTACGACTCGATCGATCGCGGCGAACGCTTCCAGGTCAAGCGCATCGTCGTGAAGCCGGGCGGCGTGCTGTCGCTGCAGATGCATCACCACCGCGCGGAGCACTGGGTGGTCGTGCGCGGCACGGCGCGCGTCACGCGCGGCGACGAGGTGTTCCTGCTTTCGGAAAACGAATCGACCTATATCCCGCTCGGCGTGAAGCATCGCCTCGAGAATCCGGGCAAGACGCCGCTTGAAATCATCGAGGTGCAGTCGGGCGGCTATCTCGGCGAAGACGACATCGTGCGCTTCGACGATCAGTACGGCCGCGCGCCGGCTCTCGTCACGCGTAGCTGAGATTGAGCGGCGCACGCAACTCGCGTCGAGCAACGTGCATCAAGAAGGGCCCATGAATGAAGCCTCGCTGAGGACGGCGGCGCGCATCGCTGCATATGCACAGACGCGCGCCGCGTTGCCGCCCAGGTGTAAGCGGGTGCTTCATACAGACGACAGACGAAAACGACGACGAATAACTTCAAAACAAAACAATCGGGCAACCGAAGGGCCAATTGCAGTGTGCTTTCGAGATCTGGATCGAATAGGGCGTGAAACGTAGGCCTTTCATGTCAGGAAATATCCTGGCTGGCGAGATATGCAATACGCATGGCAACGTACGCTTGAGATCGACGCAGCTTGAGGGCCCGTGCAGTAACCGGCAAACAGGGCGATAACGCCGCATCGGGGGGAGGGGTCATGGAACTGGGAAACAAAGAACGATCGCTGGTGAGCAAGGTCATGGATGGCCTGATCTCGGGCATAGTCGAGGAACGTTACGGCGCGATTCTGCCGCCGCAGGACGTGTTGTCGAAAGAGTTCGACGTAAGCCGCACCGTCATGCGCGAAGCGCTGTCGATGCTGCTCGCGCGGCACATGCTCGACGTGCGTCCGAAGATCGGCACACGCATACGGCCGATGCGCGACTGGCGCATGATCGACGAGGACGTGGTGAGCTGGCGCTTTCGCGCGAAGCCCGACAAGACGTTCTTGCGCGACGTGATCGAGTTTCGCGCGCTGATCGAGCCCGCAGCCTGCGCGCTGGCCGCCGAACGCGCGAGCGCCGCGGATCTCGCGGGCATTCGCGACGCCTACGAAGCGCTCAGCCAGACGAGTCCCGGCGACGCGGGCTGCCAGGCCGCCGACACGTTACTGCACACGCGCATTCTGGCGGCGAGCGGCAATCAGTTCTATCAGCAGATGGCGGCGATCATTCGCGGCGCGCTGTCGCTCGTGAATCCGATCGTCAGTGAACGCGACGGCGGCTGGGCGAACATCGTCGCCGGACATGGACGCGTGGTCGACGCGATCGAGCGGCGCGCGCCGCAGGAAGCGCAGGCCGCGGCCGCCGCGATGATCGAATTCACCGCCGACGAACTGCATCACGCGCTGACTCAGGAAGCGATCGAGCAGCCGCGCTGAACGCGGCCGTTTGAAGTTTCGCTTCGCCTCGAACCCGGCCCCGCATCGCGCGGCCGGGTTTTGCGTCTTTTGCGTCTTTCCCGCGCGTGACATGCACGGCGCGTCGATTTGCTCTCCCGCGCGCGAGCCGGTATCGTCCTGAGCTTCGAGCGCGCGACATATCGACGCAGCGTTAGAGCGACAGAACGGGAGAGGGCGACGCATGAGCGAGATTCAGACGATCCGTTGGGGCATCGTGGGCGCGGGCCGCATTGCGCGGCGCTTCGCGCAGGGCGTGGAGCACGTGCGCGACGCACGTGTGAGCGCGGTATGGTCGCGACGCGCGGCGCCCGCCGAAGCGCTCGCCGGCGAGTTCGGCGCAACGGCTTGCGAGAGCTTCGAGGCCTTGCTCGCGAGCGGCATCGACGCGGTCTATATCGCCACCATGCAGGACAGCCACGCGCACTACGCGATTGCCGCGCTCGAAGCCGGTGTGCCGGTGCTCTGCGAGAAACCCGCCACCGTGAACGTCACGCAGCTCGAGCGCGTGCTCGACGCCGCGCGCGCGGCCAGGCGTCTTTTCATGGAAGCGATGAAGCCGCCGTTCTATCCGCTGTATCGCGCCTTGCGCGCCCATCTGGAAGCGGATCCGATCGGTCCCGTCGGCCTCGTGCGCGCGGGCTGCTCGGTGGCCAACGTGCCCGCCGATCATCCGTCGTTCTCGTTCGAGCATGCAGGCGGCGCGCTGCTCGACATCGGCGTGTACGAGATGTTTCTCGCCGTGGACTGGCTCGGCGCGCCGCGCGAGGTGCAGACCTTCGGGCGGCTCGGCGCGACCGGCGTGGACACCTTTGCGAGCCTGAATTGCCAGCATGAAAACGGTATCGCGCAGCTTTTTTGCGGACTCGATCTGCACGGATACGGCGACGCGCTGCTGGCGGGCCCGCTCGGCAACGTGACGATCCACGCGAACTGGTGGAATCCGGTGCGCGCGACCATTCGTTACGTGGATGGCCGCGTGGCGGAGCTGGACGAGCCTTTCGACGGCGGCGGCCTCAACTACGAGACCGCGCACTTCTGCGAGCTGTTGCGCGAGGGCGCGCTGGAGAGTCCGATCCTGCCGCACGAGACGTCGCGGCGCATGATCGCGATGGCCGATTCGGCGCGCGCGGCGCTCGGCCTGAAGTTCGCCTGCGAGTGAGGCGAATGCGGAGGCGGGCGCGCCGCGCCGCGTGACATGCACGGCGCGTGCGTGTAGCGATTCCTCAGTGCCGCGAAGGCAGCGCGAGGCGCTTTTCGTACCAGTGCTGGACCCATTCGAGGATCTGGCACAGCACCCAGTACACCGCGGCGGCGGCGAGATAGAGCGGCAGCGGCTGATAGGTCGAGGCGATGATTTCCTGCGCGCTGCGCAGCAGCTCCGTCACCGTGATCACCGACACGAGCGAGGTGTCCTTGATCAGGCTGATGAGGCTGTTCGAGAGGCTCGGCACGGCAATGCGCAGCGCCTGCGGCGCGATCACGTAGCGCAGCGTCTGGCGGCGCGAGAGGCCGAGACTGTAGGCCGCGAGCCATTGGCCGTGATGAATGCCCAGAATCGCGCCGCGCATGCTCTCCGAGAGATACGCCGCCACGTTCGCGGAGAGTGCGATCACGCCGGCCGGCGTCGGATCGAGCGAAATGCCGATGCTTGGCAATCCGTAGTAAATCACGAAGATCTGCACGAGCAGCGGGGTGCCGCGCATGATGCTCACGTACACGCGCGCGATCACGGGAAACGCGCGGTTCGTGCTGATGCCCATGAGCGCGAGCACGGCGCCGCCGATGAGACCGAAGATCATCGACAGGATGGCGAATTTGATCGTCAGCACCGCGCCCTGCGCGAGCACCGGCAGCGACTGGATGATGAGCGTGTAGATGGGCATGGGGAAAACGCGCGCGAGACGCGGGTTAGGGGCGCGAGGAGCGCCGTGAAATAACAAGGGGCGGCATCGTGCGATGCCGCCCCGCGCGCATCACCTTGCGCACGATACCCGCGCGGCGAGCCGCACGTCGGGCACGTTGCGCAAGGCGCCGGACGCCGTTACTTCGTGACCGGTTTGGTCACGTCGATGCCGAACCATTTGTCGGAGATCTTCGCGAAAGTGCCGTCGGCTTCGAGTTGCGTCATCGCGTCGTCGATCGCCTTGGCGAACTTCGGATTGCCCTTCTTGAACGGAATGCCCGACGGGTTGCCGTCACCGACGATCGAACCCGTGCGCAGCGGCAGCTGCGAGTTCTTCAGCAGGTACGCGAGCATCAGGCGGTCGTTGAGCGCCGCGTCCAGACGGCCGGCGGCCAGGTCGCGCAGATACTCGGGCGCGCCCGGATAGGTCTTCACGTCGATGCCCGGCACCGACTTGGCCATGTCCATATAGTTCGTGCCCAGACCGACGCCGAGCTTCTTGCCCTTGAGGTCGTCGAGCGACTTGAACTGGCGCGTGTCGTCCTTGCGCTGGATGAGCTGCGCCGCCGAGTACGTGTACGCCGGCGAGAAGTCGAGCACGGCCTTGCGCTGGTCGGTGATGCCGACCTGGTTGACGATCACGTCGAACTTGCCTGCCTGCAGACCGGCGATGATGCCGCTCCACTCGGTCGTGACGAACTCGGGCTTCAGGCCCATCTTCGCGGCCACGGCGCGCGCGATGTCGACGTCGTAGCCGACCAGCTCGCCGTTGGGCGCCTTCGAGTTGAACGGCGGGAAGGTGCCTTCGAGGCCGATGCGCAGCGTGCCGCGCGCCTTCGCCTGGTCGAGCAGGTCCTCGGCGTGGGCGCTCGCCGCGACAAACGAAACACCGACGAGAGCGACGGCAAGGAGCTTCTTCAGCAAGGATGCTTTCATTGTTTTCCTCTTGTTTTGCTGCGATGTGGCGGCCTTCCCGGCGCTGGATGGCGCGCGCCTGGCGAGGCGATCGGGAGGGCTGCCGCTTTCAGGCCGGGCGACGCCTCCGAAGCGCCGCGCATGGCCGGAAATACTGAGTCAGAAACTATAGCCTCAGGCGCGGCCCGAGGCCAGCGCCCGCGCGCATTCGGCAACGAGCGCCGGACCGCGATAGATGAAGCCGGTGTAGACCTGCACGAGCGCGGCGCCCGCGGCGATCTTCGCGCGCGCGTCCTCGCCCGAGAAAATGCCGCCCACGCCGATAATCGGCACCTGCTCGCCGAGTTCGGCGCGCAGCTTGCGGATCACCTCGTTCGACGCGTCGAACACCGGACGGCCCGACAGACCGCCGGTCTCGGCGGCGTTCGGCAGGCCTTCGACGGCCGCGCGCGAGAGCGTGGTGTTGGTGGCGATCACGCCTTCGATCTTGTGGCGCAGCAGCGTGTCGGCGATCTCCTTGACCTGTTCGTCGTCGAGATCGGGAGCGATCTTGAGCGCGAGCGGCACGAGCTTGCCGTGCATGTCGGCCAGACGCTGCTGCTTGTCCTTGAGCGCCGCGAGCAGGGCGTCGAGTTCGCCGCCGCCTTGCAGCTGACGCAGGTTCTTCGTGTTCGGCGACGAAATATTGATCGTCACGTAGCTCGCGAACGGATAGACGCGTTCGAGGCAGAACAGGTAATCGTCGGCGGCGCGCTCGATCGGCGTATCGGCGTTCTTGCCGATGTTCAGGCCGAGAATGCCGCGATAACGCGCGGCCTGCACGTTCTTCACGAACTGCTCGACGCCGTGGTTGTTGAAACCCATCCGGTTGATGATGCCGCCCGCCTCGGGCAGACGGAAAATGCGCGGACGCGGATTGCCCGGCTGCGGACGCGGCGTGACCGTGCCCACCTCGATGAAGCCGAAGCCCAGCGCGGCGAATCCGTCGATGGCGGCGCCTTCCTTGTCGAGACCCGCGGCGAGACCCACCGGGTTGCGGAACGTGAGACCCATCACCGTGCGCGGCGAATCCGGGACGCGCGGCGCAAGCAGGCCGGCCATGCCGGTGCGGCCCGCGGCGCCGATCATGCGCAGCGAGAGATGGTGGGCGTCTTCGGCGTCCATGCGGAAGAGCTGGTCGCGAACGAACGGATAAAGGGTACTGAACACGGGAGGAAGGCGCGCGCGCCGGAAAATGGGAACCCGCTATTTTAGCGAGAAAGCCGGGCGAGGGAGGCGGCTGAACGGGCGCATGGCGCGCGTGGCGGCAAAAACGCGCGCGCGAGGCCGCGCGGCGGCCGTCTCCTAACGCTCGGGCACCGGATCGAGCGCGCGCCAGACGCCGTCGAAAAGCCCTTCGAGCGGCTGAAAACGCGCCTTGTACGCCATCTTGGGACTTTCGCGAATCCAGTAGCCGAGGTAGACGTAAGGCAGTTGAAGGCTGCGTGCCTGCTCGATCTGCCAGAGGATGTTGTAGGTGCCGTAGCTCGCGTGCGGATCGTCGGGCTCGAAGAACGTATAGACCGACGAGAGGCCGTCGCCGAGGATGTCGATCATGCTGACCATGCGCAGCGTGCCGGGCTCGTCGGGCTGTTGCGGATCGGGCTCGCGAAACTCGACGAGGCGCGAGTTGATCCGGCTTTGCAGCAGGAACTGCTCGTACTGGTCGCGGCTGTCGCGGTCCATGCCGCCGCCCGCGTGGCGCGCCGACTGGTAGCGCATGTACAGCGCGTAGTGCGCTTCGTCGTAATGCAGCGGCGCGACGGTCGCGACGAGCGCGCCGTGCTGCTTCCAGGTGCGCCGCTGCGTGCGGCGCGGCGTGAAGCGCTCGACCGGCACGCGCACCGGCACGCAGGCGCGGCAGCCGTCGCAATAGGGCCGATAGGTGAAGACGCCCGAGCGGCGAAAGCCCGCTTTCACGAGATCGGTGTAGACGTCGGAGTTGATCAGGTGGCTCGGCGTGGCGACTTGCGAGCGCGCGATGCGCCCCTCCAGATAACTGCAGGGGTAAGGCGCCGTTGCATAGAATTGCAGCGCGGAAAGCGGTGAAAGCGGCAGCTCGTTGGGATGCGTCACGTTGGCAGCTCTCGTAGCGGTTCGGATCGTCGCGGATCGGCGTGATTGCCGCGCGCGGGCGCAGGGGAGGCGCAGGACGCCGGGTTGCCGTGCCGGGCGCGCCGCAGAGCCGCGCAGCGTCTCGTTCTGCGGGCCGCGGATGCGACGTGTTCTGCTTGCATACTAACATCGACGCCAGGCGGGAATCCATCGAATTGCGCGGCGTTGTGCGAGGCGGACCGCGTGTTCGTCCGCTTGTTCGCGTGCTTCTCCGGCTTGCGCGAAAAGAGGGCGCGCGCGGTCTCAGACGGCCGGAACGGCGGACTCGGGCGCGCTGCGATGGCCGGTCCAGTCGGCGAGCACCTGCTTGTCGAAGCGCCAGCCGATGGCCGGCGCGCTCACGGTCGCGCGCACGTGCGCGAGGAAGCTCTTGCGGGCGATTTCGTGGCCGCCGAGCGAGGCGAGATGCGCGGTGTTCTGCTGGCAGTCGATCAGTGCGACGCCGCTGCGGCGCAAATGCGCGACGAGCGCCGCGAGCGCGATTTTCGAGGCGTCGGTCATGGCGGCGAACATCGACTCGCCGAAGAACATCGTGCCGAGCGAGACGCCGTACAGACCGCCCACGCGGCGGCCCTCGAACCAGGTTTCGACGCTATGCGCCTCGCCGATCCGGTGCAGCGTGGAATAGGCGTCGATCACATCGTTGGTAATCCAGGTGCCGCGCTGGCCGTGACGCGGCGCGCTGGCGCAGGCGCGCATCACGGCGGCGAAATCGTCGTCGACGCGGACTTCCCAGGCCGGATCGCGCAGCACGCGCTTGAGGGTTTTCTTGAACGACGGCGAGACCTTGAAGTCGTCCGGACGCAGGATCATGCGCGGGTCCGGGCTCCACCAGAGCACCGGCTGGCCGTCGGAATACCACGGAAAAATGCCGTGCCGATAGGCGTCGACGAGCCGCGAGGGCAGCAGGTCGGCGCTCGCGGCGAGCAGGCCCGGCGCGCCGCTCGACGCGCCAAGGGCGCGTTCGACGGGCGGAAACGGTTCGTCGGGCGAAAGCCAGGGCACCATGGCCGCGGGCTCAGCCGTCGCGCAGCGAGCGCAGGACGTCGCCGGTGTGCAGGCCGTAGCTGCCCGACTGGCGATCGGCGAAGAAAAAGCGCAGGGTCTGGCCGACCGTCGGGAAGGCGATGTCGTCCCAGGGAATTTCGTGCTCTTCGAAGAGGCGGACTTCGAGGCTTTCCTCGCCCGCCGCGATGTCGAGATCGAGCAGACGCGCGAGATAGAACAGATGCACCTGATGCACGCGCGGCACGTTCAGCAGCGAAAAGAGGCTCTGCACCTCCACGCGCGCGCCGGCTTCCTCTAGCGTTTCGCGTGAGGCGGCCTCGGCGGTCGTCTCGCCCATCTCCATGAAACCCGCGGGCAGCGTCCAGTAGCCGTAGCGCGGCTCGATCGCGCGCCGGCACAGCAGCACCTTGTCTTCCCAAACGGGAACGGTGCCCACTACGTTGCGCGGATTCTGATAGTGGATAGTGCCGCAGTGCGAGCAGACGTAGCGTTCGCGGTTGTCGCCGGGCGGAACGAGCAGGCTGACCGCCTGACCGCAAGTCGAGCAGAATTTCATGGGCACGATAGGGGGATGGGTGATGCGAGTGTATCACCGCCGCGTGCGATGACGGGGGCGCGAACCGGAGGGGAAGGGAGAGACAAAAACAAAAAAGGGTTACACGCCAATGCGTTGTAACCCTTGTTTGTTTCCGACGAACAGCTTGCTGGTTGCGGGGACAGGATTTGAACCTGTGACCTTCGGGTTATGAGCCCGACGAGCTGCCAGACTGCTCCACCCCGCGTCCGTCAGAGAAAGCTATTATGAGGGCTAGGATCGAAGCTGTCAACAGAAAATAACGAAAAGCCTGCCAGACGATTGCGGAAAGATTGCGGGGCCTTTGCGCAGGCCGCTTCAGGGGACCGGCGAGGCTCGGCGAAAGCGCGCACCCAAAGGCGCATTTGGACAAATCGAGGTGCCGCTAGCCACATCCAGCGCGCCAAACCGCCAGGCTAGAATCAGCGCTCAATTCCCTCAGTCTGACTCGCCCCCTATGGATATCGCCCACGATCTGCAAACGGTGACCGCGCAAGAGCGCGCGCTGGTGTTTCCCCGCTTCGACGCCGATCGCGCCTGGCAACTCGGCGCTCATCTGCGCGAGCTGGCCGTGGCGCGCTCGCATGCCGTCGCCATTGACGTGCGCACCTTCGGCCACACGCTGTTCTTCTGCGCGCTCGCCGGCACCTCGCCCGACAACGCCGACTGGGTGCGCCGCAAGTCGCGCGTCGTCGATCACTTCCGCCGCAGCTCGTACGCGATCGGCCTGCGCATGCAGCAAGCGGGCACGACGCTCGCCGAGAAACACGGTCTGCCGCTTTCCGAATACGCGACGCACGGCGGCGCGTTTCCGATCACTGTCGACGGCGTCGGCGTGATCGGCTCGGTGACCGTCTCGGGGCTGCCGCAGCGCAAGGACCACGAACTCGTCGTCGAGGCGCTGTGCGCGCAGCTCGGCGCCGACTACAGCCAGCTCGCGCTAGCGACGGTCTGACGCGATGCGCTCCTCTCCCTGGGTCCTGCTCGCGATCGCCATCGTCGCCGAAGTCATCGCCACGTCCGCGCTGCGCGCCTCGAACGGCTTTTCGCGGCTCGTGCCGTCAGCGGTCGTGGTGGTCGGCTATGGCGTGTCGTTTTACTGCCTCTCGCTGACGCTCAAGAGCCTGCCCGTGGGCATCGTCTATGCGGTGTGGTCGGGCGTCGGCATCGTGCTGATCACGCTCGTCGCGATGCTGTTCTTCAAGCAGGTGCCCGATCTGCCCGCGCTGCTCGGCCTCGGTCTGATCGTGGCCGGCGTGCTCGTGCTGAATCTGTTTTCGAAGATGCAGGCGCACTGATCAGCGTATCGATGCGCGCGCCCGCCGCATCGCGCTGTCTCGCGTGCCGCTCAGACCTCGGGCGGCACGATGCGGATTCCACATCCCGCCACCGTCGCGCGGCTCGTCTCGCCGTCGAGCGTGGCGGCGTCTTCCCAGACGCTGATCGCGCGCGCCACGTCGATGCCGTGCTGCTGTGCGTAGCTGAACCAGCGGTTCGCCGCCTGCGGTTCGGGTATCTCGTGGTCGTCCACGAAGTATCGGCCGTTCAGATGCGGTGCCATGTCGTGTCTGCTTGTCGGTTTGCCTGCTTGCGAAAGTGAAAGGGTGCGAGCGGCAAAGCGCGCCCCACCGCGGAGTGTTGGCAATTTTCGCACGCGCACCGTGCACGCAGGTGTCGAACCCGCTGCGCCACGAGTAACATAAAGCGCTCTTCCGTTTTCTGCCGGAGCGGATTTTCTTCTGCAAAATCGTCGAGCGGGGCCGCTTATGGATATCCGATTTCCCGGCGACGCGCCAGTCTGGCGCGACGCCAATCTCACCGTGGTGTTTCCCGCGCTGGTCGACGGCGCGCGCGTGCCGTGCGCGATTTCCGTCGAGGCGCTCGAGGATCACTTCGGCGCGAACGCCGCCGTCCGCGAAGCCTGGATGGAGGCGTTCGACGCGGGCCGTCCGCGCATCGAAGCCGTGGCGCGCGCGCATCTCGAACTGAGCAACGGCACGCCCGTGCTGCTCAAGAGCGGGCATTTTCCGCCGGGCAGTTTGCTGTCGTGACAGGGTCCTCCGGCAGTCCTGAATAGTTTCGCGCGCAGGAGGATCGGGCCGATGGGCCTCACCGAACCGAAAGTTCGCCGCGCCGCCGCGCAGCGTCTCGAACTGCGCGAACGGATTCTCGACGCCTCGCGCCGCATCGTGATGCGCGAGGGCCTGGCCGCGCTGTCGATGCGCAAGATCGCCGACGCCATCGGCTATTCGCCCGCGTCGCTCTATCTGCACTTCGCGAATCGCGACGATATCGTGCGCGCGCTGGGCCGCGAAGGCCACGCGCACCTGCTCGCGCATCTCGCGCCGTTTGCGCGTATCGACGATCCGCGCGCGCGTCTTGAGGCGCTCGCGCACGGCTACGTCGCGTATGGCTGCGATCATCCGCAGGCGTACCGGTTGATGTTCAGCGAAGCGGAAGCGGCGGCGACGGAGGCGGATCTCCCCAGCGAGCGCGCGCCGTCGTTGTTCGCGCCGACGCTGCAGACGCTCGCGGACGCGCAGCAACGTCGTATCGATTCCACATCGCTCGCGTGTGCGCTCCAGGCGATGCTGCACGGCGTGGTCGCGCTGGCGTCGCGCGATCCGGCGTTGGCGAGCGAGGCGCAGCGCAGGCAAACCGTCGACGTCGCGCTCGATGCGTGGTTCGGTCCGCGCGAGCCGGAACAGCACGACGGGCAGAACGGGCAGAGCGATCGCGACAGCGCCGCCGCGCCTGCCCGCAAGCCGACGAAAGCCGGCGCGACGTGATAGCCTCGCGAGGCGCTGCCGCGTGTCCGGATGGCCGCGCGCGTCATTTCCTCGTGCTTTCCGTGTTGCCGATCGCCATGTCCCAGCCCAGCCCGTCGTCCAGCCCTGTTTCCGCCGATCACGAACAGCACGTGCGCACGCGCGTCGCGGACCGCATCGGCTATATCGAACTCGATCGCCCGCAGGCGCTCAACGCATTGTCGACCGCGATGGTCGATGCCATGCAGGACGCGCTCGACCGCTGGCGCGATGACCCCGATGTGCTCGCAGTCGTCGTGCGCACGCCGCATCCGCGTGCGTTCTGCGCGGGCGGCGACATCCGTTTTCTCTACGAGTCATTTCGCGCGGGCGATCAGGCCGCGCTCGACACGTTCTTCATCGACGAATATCGGCTCGATCACACGATCTTCAGCTATCCGAAGCCGTATATCGCCTTGCTCAATGGCGTCGTGATGGGCGGCGGCATGGGCATTTCGCAGGGCGCGCATCGCACGGGCGGGCTGCGTCTGGTCGGCGCGACGACGCGCATGGCCATGCCCGAAACGCGCATCGGCCTCTTTCCCGACGTGGGCATGGGCTGGCTGCTCGCGCGCACGCCGGGCGCGCTTGGCCGCTATCTCGCTGTGACGGGCGAAACGATCGACGCGGCCAGCGCGCTTTACGCCGGGCTCGCCGACGTCTTTCTCGACGAGTCCGCGTGGCCCGCGCTGCTCGACACCTTGCAGACCGAGACGTTCGTGACGGGCGCCGACGTAATCGAGCGCATCCGGCGCGCGGCGTTGCCTGCGCAAGAGGCGCGGCGGCGGGCGTCGGAATCGGCGCTGGCGATTGCGCGTGCGTGGATCGACCGGCATTTCTCGCAGCCGGATGTGGGCGCGATCCTCGCCTCGCTCGACGCCGCGAGGCAGGCGGGGAAGGGCTCGGAAAGCGAGTGGGCCGAGCAGACGATCGGCGTGTTGCGCGAGCGCTCGCCGTTATCGATGGCGGTCTCGCTGGAGGCGGTGTCGCGCGCCGAAGGATCGATGGCCGACGTGCTGCGCCGCGATCTCGATCTCACGCGTTCGAGCTTCGCGCGCGGCGACGTGATGGAAGGCATCCGCGCGCGCATCATCGACAAGGACAATCGCCCGAACTGGCGCTTCGCGCGCGTGGAAGACGTGCGGGCCGCGGACGTGAACGCGATGTTCGAGAGTCCGTGGAGTTTGACTGACCATCCGTTGCGCGCGTTGCCGGATTGAGTCCGGCGAGCCGGCGGAGCGGCCAAGGCAGGTAACGTAACAAAAGCCGCGAGACGAGCGAGCGGCGCGCGATGCGCCGCATACGACGGCGAGGCTCAGTCCTCGTCGGTTTCGCTCATGAAGGCGCGCATGAAGACGAGCGCGCCCCATCCCCAGACGGCGTTCGACGCAAAGCCCGTGGCGAGGCGCGGCAGCATGTTGCCGCTCGGCCAGATGCCACGCAGCGGATCGATCGCGAACACCATCGCGGCCGTGAGCACGATGCCGCCGAACACGAACGCCTGCACCCACGGCGCGGGCCGCGACGGCGACACGCGCAGCAGCCACGCCATCAGGATCGCCCAGCACGCGCTGAAAATCGCATTGACGAGAAACTCGGGCAGGCCGAGCGGGGCGAACGGCTCGGTCGAGAAACCGGTGATGTCGACGACCTGTGCCGCGTGCAGCAGCGCCAGCGTGGCTTCGCGAAAGAACAGCGACGCGAGAAAGCCGGAAACGAACGGCAAAATCAGTTTTTGCATGTGAACGGGCGAGAGTGGCTGAGCCGCGCCAGGCACGCGTAAGGCGCACCGCACGGCTTGATTCTTGATCGCGCCATTATATCGGCGCGCGCTGCGCGACCGTATGCCGCGTACGCTAAAGCGTCGCGTAAAGCACGAAAGTGGAAAAACTAAGCTCAAAAAAATCGTTCGCAACCCCAGGGCCGATCCCTAGACTGAGTCCCCATGTAGACGGCGCGGCCGTCGTAATCCCTTTCGACTCACGTCTCGAACGATTAGCAGGAGCTTCGCATGAATGTGTTCTGGTTCATCCCGACCCACGGTGACAGCCGCTATCTGGGCACCACCGAAGGCGCACGCGCAACGGATCTCGCTTACTTCCAGCAGGTCGCGGTCGCGGCCGACTCGCTCGGCTACGAAGGCGTGCTGCTGCCGACGGGACGTTCGTGCGAAGACGCGTGGGTGGTGGCATCGAGCCTGATCGCGGCCACGCGGCGCCTGAAGTTTCTCGTCGCCGTACGCCCCGGTCTGTCGTCGCCGGGTCTGGCCGCGCGCATGGCCGCCACGTTCGACCGGCTGTCGAACGGGCGTCTCCTGATCAACGTGGTGACGGGCGGCGACACGGCCGAACTCGAAGGCGATGGCGTGTTCGTCGATCACGACACGCGCTATGAAATCACCGACGAATATCTGCACATCTGGCGCAAGCTGCTGGCCGCTTCGCATACCAACGAGGCGATCGATTTCGAGGGCAAGCATCTGCAATCGAAGGGCGGCAAGGCGCTCTACCCGCCGGTGCAGCATCCGCATCCGCCGCTGTGGTTCGGCGGTTCGTCGGCGGCTGCGCACGAGATCGCCGGCGAGCACATCGACACGTATCTGACGTGGGGCGAGCCGCCCGAAGCGGTCGCGAAGAAGATCGCCGACATTCGCGAGCGCGCGGCGCAGAAGGGCCGCAAGATCCGCTTCGGCATCCGCCTGCACGTGATCGTGCGCGAGACCGAAGAGGAAGCGTGGGCGGCCGCCGACAAACTCATCAGCCATCTCGACGATGAAACCGTCGCGCGCGCCCAGGCCGCGTTCGGCCGGATGGATTCGGAAGGGCAGCGCCGCATGGCCGCGCTGCACGGCGGCAAGCGCGGCTCGCGCAAGGATCTCGAGGTCTATCCGAATCTGTGGGCGGGCGTGGGCCTCGTGCGCGGCGGGGCCGGCACGGCGCTGGTCGGCAATCCGGAACAGGTGGCGGCGCGCATGAAGGAGTACGCGGATCTCGGCATCGAGACCTTCATTCTTTCGGGTTATCCGCATCTTGAGGAATCCTACCGCTTTGCCGAGCTGGTGTTCCCGCTGCTGCCGGGACGTCAGGCGAAGCAGTCGGACGGTCCGCTGTCGGGTCCGTTCGGCGAGGTGGTCGGCAATCACTATCTGCCGAAAGCCAGCCAGAGCTAAGGCCGTTTTCCGCGCATTCACCAGCTTCAATCGCGTTGCGGCGCGATGCAACAAGGAGAACGTTCCGATGACTCAATCCGCTGCAACCGCAACGGTGACCGCAAGCGTCGCGCCGCGCGGCGCGCGCGCCAATACCGCGCTGCTGCGCAAAGCGTTTGCGCGACTCGCGCCGTGGCTGCTGCCGCTCGCGATCCTCGCGGCCTGGGAACTGGCCGCGCGTGTCGGCGTGCTGTCGACGCGCGTGCTGCCCGAGCCGCTCGCGGTCGTGAAGGCCGCGTGGTCGCTGATCCAGTCGGGCGAAATGCTGCAGGACGTGCGCGTGAGTACGTGGCGCGCGGTCTCGGGTTTCGCGATCGGCGGCGGCATCGGTCTCGCGCTCGGACTCGCCACGGGCCTGTTCAAGCCGGTCGAAACCGCGCTCGATTCGACCATCCAGATGATCCGCAACATTCCCGCGCTCGCGATGATTCCGCTCGTGATCCTCTGGTTCGGCATCGAAGAGGAAGCGAAGGTGTTTCTCGTCGCGCTGGGCGTGTTCTTTCCGGTGTACGTGAACACGTTTCACGGTATCCGCTCGGTCGACCAGAACCTCGTGGAGATGGCGCGCAGTTATGGCCTCAAGGGTTTCGCGCTCTATCGCGAAGTGATCCTGCCGGGCGCGCTGCCTTCGATTCTCGTCGGCGTGCGCTTCGCGCTCGGGCTGATGTGGGTCACGCTGATCGTCGCCGAAACGATTTCCGCGCAGTCGGGCATCGGCTACATGACGATGAACGCGCGTGAGTTCCTGCAAACCGATGTGGTGGTGGTCGGCATTCTGCTGTACGCGGCGCTCGGCAAACTCGCCGACTGGCTCGCCAAGTGGCTCGAGCGCGTGGCGCTGCGCTGGCACCCCGCCTATCAACGAGGAAGCGACGCATGAACGCAAGTACCTTGACGTCCGGTCTCAGCGGCATCGCCGGACGCGATCTCGAAGCGGAGATCGAACAGCCGCGCGTACAGGCGCGCGAGGCGAACGAAACGGCACATGACTTCGCGCGTGAAGCGGCGGTGACGGCGCGCACGCAGACGCAGCCTCAGGATGCGTCGGTCGAATTGCGCGGCGTGGGCAAGCGCTACGGCGATCGCGTGGTGCTCGACGATTTCAATCTCTCCATCGAGCGCGGCAGTTTCGTCGCGATCGTGGGCCGCAGCGGCTGCGGCAAGTCCACGCTGCTGCGTCTCGTGGCCGGACTGGAGCAGCCGGATGCGGGCGAGCTGACGCGTCGCGGCGAAGCGGGCGCAGCGCTCGATACGCGCATCATGTTTCAGGACGCGCGTCTGCTGCCCTGGAAAACGGTGCTGCAGAACGTGATGCTGGGCCTTGGCCGTGGTGCTCGCGACGACGCCCGCGCCGTGCTCGACGAAGTGGGCCTGCTCGCGCGCGCCGACGAATGGCCCGCGCGTTTGTCGGGCGGCCAGCGTCAACGTGTGGCACTGGCGCGTGCGCTGGTGCATCGCCCGAGCCTGCTGCTGCTCGACGAACCGCTGGGCGCGCTCGACGCGCTCACGCGCATCGAAATGCATGCGCTGATCGAGCGTCTGTGGCGCGAGCATCGCTTCACGGCGTTGCTGGTCACGCACGACGTGCACGAAGCCGTCGCGCTTGGCGATCGCATTCTGCTGGTCGAGCAGGGGCGTATCGCGCTCGATCAGAACGTCCCGCTCGAACGTCCGCGTGCCCGCGCCGATGCGCGCTTCGCGGCGCTCGAAGAAAGCGTGTTGCAGCGTGTGCTCGGCAGCACGCCGGGCGCTGCGGCGCAAGTGCCGCATGCGAACGCGCGACCGCACGGACTGCATCCGACCGACGTGCGCTGGGCGCTGTGAAGCCTTTGGGCCCGTTGAACCGGCTGAATCTGTCGAATCGTTTGAACCTCAATCACCCGTCATTTCAGAACGAACTTTTGGAGTCGAATTCATGAGCATTTCCGCCATCAACGTGCGCAACCAGTTTCGCGGCAAAGTGAAGGAAATCATTCGCGGACCCGTGGTGTCCGAAGTCGACGTCGACACGCCGTTCGGCGTGGTGACCTCTGTGATCACGACGCGCTCGATCGACGAGCTCGACCTCAAGGTGGGCTCGGAAGTGGTCGCGCTGGTGAAGTCGACCGAGGTGTCGATCGCGCGTCTGTAAGCGCGGCGTGATCACTTCGGTGATCACCGCAGTTGTCGTTCGTGTGTGATCGTTCCGGGCGGCTCGCGCGGGCATTCGTTTGCCTGCGTGGGCGCGAGCGTCGCGGGGCCCGGCCGGAGTGGAAGTGCTAGCATGGATCGGCCAGCCACGACAGCCACGAGGGAGAACGATCATGGAGCCGAAGGGCATCGACATGGGCGACTACGAGGAACGCTACAACGGCTACGACATTGAAGTGGCCGTCGAGCAGATCCTCACGGGCGTGAAGGCGCACTATCGCGTGCTCAAGGACGGCGCCGTGCGCAAGGATTGGGAACTGGTCCACATCGAGCGGCTCTGGCCGACCGAGCACGCCGCCGCCGAAGCGGGTTTTGCCGCCGCGCGCGCCTGGATCGACAGCGGGGCAGCGGCATAACCGCTCGCGCGGGTAGCCGAGACCGCGCACATCAACGAATTCTTCCGATTGCCCGGATGCGCAACCGCGCAAAAAAATGCCGCGCCCGCAAACGGGCACGGCCGAGTAAAAGCAGAGGGCAACCAGCAACGCGAGCGAAACTGGGGAGAGGCCCTTGCCTTCGATCAGGTTACAAAGTACCAAATCGCTCGCTCGCTGTATATAGACAGATATTTCGAATCGTTACTATCGGGTAATTACTACCGATAGGCGGATCGCTGTCTGACAGCGAAATTCCTGCTCGACGTGCTCCCATGCCGCACAGCGACTAAGATGGGCCGATCCGAAGGAGAGCCGCCCATGTGTACGAACTACGCCGCTGCGCGCCGCGATCGACTGTTCCGGCATTTCGGCGTCGAGCCGCCCGATAGCCCTTGGCGCGACGACATCTACAAGGACTACGCCGCGCCGATCATCCGCAGGATCGACGGCGCGACGCAAGCGAGTCTCGCGACCTTCGGCATGGTGCCGCGCAGGCACATTCCGCCCGGCGTGCGCGTGTTCGACACGATGAATGCGCGTGCGGAATCGGTCGGCGAAAAGCGTTCGTTCAGCGGCGCGTGGAAGCGCCAGCAACGGTGTCTTGTGCCGTGCGAGGCCTTTTTCGAGCCGAATTACGAGAGCGGCAAGGCGGTGCGCTGGCGCATCGCGCTGGCGTCGGGCGAGCCGTTCGCGATTGCGGGGCTCTGGCGCGAATGGGAGGAGGCGGCGGAGGAGGGCGAGACGCCGCGTCGCGCGGTTTCGTTCACGATGCTCACGGTGAACGCCGATTCGCATCCGCTGATGAGCCGCTTTCACAAGCCGGGCGACGAGAAGCGCTCAGTCGTGATCGTGCCGCCGCAGGAATACGAGAACTGGCTGGCTAGCCGCTCGACCGACGAGGCGCGTTCGTTTTTTACGCTCTATCCGGCGGAGTCGATGATGGCCGAGCCGTTTCCCGCGCCACCGCGCGCCGCGAAACCGCATGAAGCCGATACGGACAATCCTTCTCTAGAACCCGGTTTCGGCGACGCGGCCTCAAACTGATGCCGTGGCGTTCGCGCGGATCGCGGGCCGAAGGCGTCGCAGCATTTTCAATCCACGCCATGATGTCTCGCCGGTTTTACTTCGCATCACGAACAAAACAGCGTGAGCCGTGCTGGAGACCGCGCGCCGGAACGCCTTGAGATCCTTGTGTGCGATCGACGGCAAACGCTCGCCATGCAGCATCGAGAACAGCGTGAACTGCTGGCCGATGGCGTGCAGCTGACGCTTGCGGCCTTCGGCGCGGCGTTGCGTCGAGCTGGGGATGTTTGTCGTGACGGCGGGCGACGCGTTCGCCGAGGCGTTGGCGCGCGTCACGCGCTTGGGCACGGATGCGCCGACGGCATTGTTGTCGTGCTGCCGATACTTGATGTGCGGTTTGTCGACGTGCGTGATCGCGCCGAACGAGGCGACCACCATCGCGAGCCACCAGTCGTGCATGACGATGCCGGCCGGAAACGGCGTGGCCAGTTCGATGGCGGCGCGATTGAGCAGCATTGAGCAGCCGGGAATATGGTTGCTCAACAGAAAATCGCGCAGGCGCGAGGCGTCGCGCGATTTGCCGTTCTGGTCGAAGTACGACTTCGAGATACGCGACAAGGTGTGATCGACGACTTCGATGTCGCAATACGCGAGCATCGGCAGCGCGTGACCGCGTTGCGATTCCTGGGCGCGAAGGGCGCGCACCATGTCCTCGATCTTGTCGGCGGACCAGACGTCGTCCTGATCGGCGAGCGCGACGTAGGCGCCTTCGCAGCCCGCGACGGCGCGGCCGAAATTGCCGACGATACCCAAACGTTCGCCGCTCGAGACGATGCGGATGGTCAGCGCGCCGCGCCAGTTGCGCAGTACGTCGAGCGTGTCGTCGGTGGAGCCGTCATCGGAAACGACGAGTTCGAGACGCGGCCACGTCTGCGATTCGATCGAAGCGAGCAACTCGGGCAGGTAGCGGGCGCCGTTGTAGGTGGCGAGTGCGATGGACACAAGCGGAATACTGTCGGACGCCACCATGCCGGATGACGTCATCCCCGTCGAACTTTGCATTGGTCTTGGATATGGACGAAAAAAAACCGCATCGTACGATGCGGTTTTCTTGAATTCTTTGGGGTGGCTGATGGGACTCGAACCCACGACGACAGGAATCACAATCCTGGACTCTACCAACTGAGCTACAGCCACCACTGTTACTACGTTCGTTACTGCGTTTTACTGCTTGCTTGTTAGCGCTGCTTCGTGAGCGGCGTCAATCAAGAAGCAAGATTATAGACATGCCCTCATGGACTTGTCTAGCCCCTTTATTCAAATATTTTCAGGAGAAAGCTCGGCGTCGGCGTCGAGCGGGGCGCGCAGATGCGCACGCGCCTCGTCGAAGATCGCGAGATCGCCTTTTTGCAGCTTGCGGCTGTCCGACAAAACGCGGCGCCAGCCGCGCGCCCCCGCTTCGCCGCGATAGAGGCCCAGCGCGTGGCGCACGATCGCGCCGAGATACGTGCCGCGCTTCAATTCCGCCGCGCAATACTCGATGAGCTTCGCCTCGACTTCGTCGCGCGTGAGTGCCGGCGCGCTCGCGCCGTAGAAGCGCGCATCCACGTCCGCGAGCACGTAGGGATTGTGATAAGCCTCGCGGCCGAGCATCACGCCGTCGACATGTTCGAGATGCGTCGCCACTTCGTCGAGCGTCTTGATGCCGCCGTTGATGATGATTTCGAGATTCGGGAAGTCGCGCTTCAGGCGGTACGCGTAGTCGTACTTGAGCGGCGGAATTTCGCGATTTTCCTTCGGGCTGAGCCCTTTGAGGATCGCATTGCGCGCGTGGACGATGAACACGTCGCAGCCTGCGTCCGCGATCGTGCCGACGAAGTCGCGCACGAATGCGTAGTCCTCGACTGCGTCCACGCCGATGCGGTGCTTGACCGTCACCGGCACCGACACCACGTCGCGCATCGCTTTCACGCAATCGGCCACGAGTTGCGGCTCGTTCATCAGGCACGCGCCGAACGCGCCGCGCTGCACGCGCTCCGACGGGCAGCCGCAGTTCAGGTTGATTTCGTCGTAACCCCATTGCTCGCCGAGTTTCGCCGCACGCGCGAGGTCGTCCGGCTCGCTGCCGCCGAGCTGGAGCGCGACGGGCGCTTCGGCGGGCGTGAAGGCGAGGTGGCGCGGCACGTCGCCGTGGAGCAGGGCGCCGGTCGTCACCATCTCCGTATACAGCCACGTGTCTCGGGAAATGAATCGATGCAGCGAGCGACAGTGACGGTCAGTCCAGTCCATCATCGGCGCGACGGACACGCGGCGGGGGCTGGCAATACGGGTGGCGGACATGGCAGATGAGTGCGCGACAAGGCGCGGCAGGCGTGAATCAACCTTCTATTTTATCGCATGACTCGAAGGGCGCTGACGGCGATTTTGCGGTGCGGCACGCGAGGCTCCGGCAGAAAAATCAGGGCCGCAATGAACGTTTTCTGTCATATCGCCAGCAAACCGCCATCAAACTGCCCGTATGGAAGCGCTTCCATCTTTCCCTTTTACCGAAAGACCCTTCGCGCGTTATGTAATCCCGTCGCCAAATGCTGCGTCGCAGAAAAAAGTTTGGGACGTCTTTTTAGGGTCTGTTCGTCGCTCAGCCAAGCCTGGTTTGGCTCACAGCATTGTTTCTGGAAGCGGAATAGTCAATTCGGTTTATCGCGATTATTTTCCGATAGTAGGTGTATACACTGAGTCTCACTGACGCAGCTCATGGGTCTGACCTCCCAGGCGCGGCGCCATTCCCGAACCGCAATTGAACCTGATTTGGAGTCCTCCATGAAGACCAAACTGATCGCAGCGCTGCTGGTCGCAGCTTCCGCTTCTGTTGCCGCTCCGGCGTTCGCCAGCGGCTACGGCCCGGCACCTTTCTATCGCCCGAACGTCGGCGCACCGGCTTCGCAGCAAGGCCAGAGCGCGCAGACCGTCGCGGCCGAGCGCGCACAGCAGCAAGGCGTCGACGCGGCCTACGGCGGCGTGACCGGCTCGGCTTCGCAGTCGGGCGCGCACGGCTCGCAATCGTCGCAAGCGCAATAAGTGCTGTCCGGCGGCCAGGCTTCGCGCCTCGGCCGCTCTGCACCGGCCGCCCGTCTGACGGGCGGCATGAACGCCGGGTGTCTTCACGACGCCCGGCGTTCTGCTTTTCGGGCGTCTGAAAGGCCTCGTCAGGAGGCCGCGCGCACGCGCTGGTCGATCGCTTCGCGGATGCGGTCGAATGCGGCGTCGAACGCGTTGTCCTGAGTGGGGAAGCGGCCGGAGGCGACGCCGTCGACGGGCACGTTGGCGTGGCTGTCGTCGGTGAGGCTGCGGATCGTCTGGGTCGTGACGAGAAAGCCCACGTTGTGATCGCCGTCCACGCCGGCGGTCATGTCGAAGCCCATGTATTCGTAGCTGCGCTGGTTTTCCATGCGGTGTTCTCCTCAAACGCACGCGACGATTCTGGCACGTCTGCGCCATTCGGGCGTGCGGCGGGGCAAATACAGCGGTCAATGCGCAAACACCTCGCAAACACATGCCGCAGCAGGCGCGCGGCGTGCGGACGCGCTCGCGCCGGTCTCGTTGCGCGCTGTACTACCATGAATCGCGAGGTGAGCGCGCCTGGCGGCTTCGGGCGCGACGTGGTCGGATCGACTCGACTGTCTTCGTCCGGTTTCGACTCGCTAACCAGGAGGTGAACAATGCAGAAACGCTTCGTGCTTCTCGCTGCGCTGGCTTTGCCGGCCATGCTGGCATCGGTATCGACGTTCGCGCAGCAGCCACCGCCCCGTCCGGGCCCGAATGAGTATCACGGCGGGCCGCCGCCCGACCGTCCGCCGCCCGATGCGCCGCCGCCGCACGCGTTGCGCAAGGGCGACCGTCTGCCGCCCGAGTATCGCGATCGTCAATATGTGATCGACGACTGGCAGCAGTATCGTCTCAAGCCGCCGCCGCGCGGTTATCACTGGGTCGGCGTGAGCGGCCAGTATTATCTGGTGCGCAATTCGAGCTGGGCCGTGGAGCGCGTCGGGCCTTAAGCGGACCAGTCTTCGCGACAACCTTCGCAACCCGCGCGATCCGAGCCGGACCGGTTTTACCGGCTCCGGCTTTTTCGTTTTTTCGCTTCGATGGTTTCGACGGCTCTGACTCCGCGCCGCGCGAATTCAGCGCTTCCTGAAAAATTCCGGCCGGCGTGATAGCGTCGGCGTTCTCCCGCAACCTGATGATGGAAACGCTTCGATGGAATACCGCACACTCGGCGATACGAACGTCAAGGTCAGCCTGATCGGCCTCGGCACGATGACATGGGGCGAACAGAACACGGAACAGGACGCCCACGAACAGATCGACTACGCGCTCGACCAGGGCGTCACGCTGATTGACGCCGCGGAGATGTATCCGGTGCCGCCGCGTCCCGAAACGCAAGGGCAGACCGAGCGCTTCATCGGCACGTGGCTTGCCCGCAATGGCGCGCGCCGCGACCAGTTCGTGCTCGCGACCAAGATGACGGGGCCGGCGCGCCAGCCGCACAATCCGCGTCATATCCGTGGCGAAGGCAATCAGTTCGACCGCAAGAATCTGACCGAGGCGCTCGACGGCAGCCTCAAGCGCCTGCAAACCGATTACGTCGATCTGTATCAGCTGCACTGGCCCGACCGCAGCACGATGACCTTCGGCCGCAGCAACTATCCGTGGATCGACGACGCCTACACGGTGCCGATCGAGGAAACGCTCGCGGTGCTCGCCGATTTCGTGAAGGCGGGCAAGGTGCGCCATATCGGCGTGTCGAACGAGACGCCCTGGGGCGTCGCCCAGTTTCTGCGCGCCGCCGAAAAGCTCGGCTTGCCGCGCATCGTCAGCATCCAGAATCCGTATAGCCTCGTGAATCGCACCTTCGAACTCGGTCTGTCCGAGTTCACGCACCACGAGGGCATCGGCCTGCTCGCGTATTCGCCGCTCGCGTTCGGCTGGCTTTCGGGCAAGTACGAGGGCGGCGCGCGGCCCGAGGGCGCGCGCATCACGAAGTTCGAGCGCTTCCAGCGCTACAGCAAGCCGCAGGCGATCGCGGCGATTTCGCGTTACGTCGCGCTCGCGAAAGAGCACGGTCTGTCGCCTGCGCAGTTTGCGCTCGCGTTCGTGAACAGCCGCCCGTTCGTGACGAGCAACCTGATCGGCGCGACGTCGATAGCGCAGCTCAAGGAGAACATCGCGAGCGTCGATGTGAAGCTCTCCGCGGACGTGCTCGCGCGGATCGACGCGCTGCACGAACTGCAGCCGAATCCGGCGCCTTGATCGCGCGCTGACCTGATGGCCGCTGACTGAAGGCGGGGCGGGGCACGCTCCGTCCCCCGACAGTTCGCCGTCCACGCGCACGACGGCTCGCGAATCGCCCAACGCCGGACATTGGCGATTCGCGAGTCATGCACTACGATGCTGCGCACGCCCTGCCGCGCGCCGAAAGCGCGCTTGCAGGGGCCGCCCGGGGCCGGGGTCGCACGATCCGCCCCGAGCCGGTTTCCGCCGTTTTCCCTGTTTCGCATTCCATTCGCCTTTCGCGGAGTCACACCATCATGACCAGCGCACCCGACGCGCCTTCGTCCCGTCCGCCGCAACTGCCGTCCTCGGCGCCCGGCTGGGGCTGGCCCGTTTTTCTTCTGCTGGCGGTCGCCGGGCTGTTCTACGTGAAGTGGTTTCCGTATTACCACCGCGCGTTCACGGCCGAAGCCACGCACTCGATCGGCAAGTCGATCCTGACGGGCGGCGCGGCGAGTGCACCGGTGCCGTCGCTCGCCGCCGCGCTCGACTACGCTTTGGCCTATGGCAAGGCGATCTGGCAGGCGATGGTGCTCGGGCTGCTGCTCGGCTCGGGCGTGCAGGCGCTGTTGCCGGGGCAGTGGGTCGCGCGCGTGCTTGGCCGGCGCGGCTTCGGCAGCGTGGCGGCGGGCGGTCTGCTCGCGGTGCCCGGCATGATGTGCACGTGCTGCGCGGCGCCCGTCGTGGCGGGGCTGCGCGCGCGCAATGCGTCGACGGGCGGCGCGATCGCGTTCTGGCTCGGCAACTCGGTGCTCAATCCGGCGACGCTCGTGTTCATGGGCTTCGTGCTCGGCTGGCAGTGGAGCGCGCTGCGTCTCGCGCTGGGCCTCTTGATGGTGTTCGGCCTCGGCTGGCTCGCCAACCGCATGGTCACGCCCGACGAGGCGCGCGCCGCCGACGACCGTCTCGCGCTGTTCGCGCGCCAGCAGGCCGAGGGCGGCAACGCGCTGGTGCGCTGGGCGCGCCTGTTCCTGCGCATGGCCGTGCGCCTCGTGCCTGAATACATCGTGCTCGTGCTGCTGCTGGGCGCGGCGCGCGCGTGGCTGTTCCCGCACATCGGTCCCGATGTGACGAGCAGCCTCGGCTGGATCGTCGCCTTCGCGGTCGCCGGTATGCTGTTCGTGATCCCGACCGCGGGCGAAGTGCCGATCATTCAGGCGATGCTCGCGCTCGGCATGGGCGTGGGCCCGGCCGGCGCGTTGCTGATGACGCTGCCGCCCGTGAGCGTGCCGTCGTTCGCGATGCTGGCGCGCTCGTTCCGGCCGCGCGTGCTCGTTTTGGTTGGCACGGTGGTCGTGCTGTTCGGCATCGTGGCGGGGCTGGCGACGGTGGCGCTCGGTTTCTGACGTCGCGGCGTCGCGCCGTGTCGACGCCATATCGACGCCATGTTCGAAGAATCGGGGTCAATTGAAGCCAAAACGTCGCGGGCGCAATGCTACGATGGCGTCATAAGGATCACGCATCAACGACGGACGGCGGCGGCGCCGTCCGCACAGACGAGGGCTTTGGCCCGGGAACCGGCATGGCACAGCAAAAAACCAATCCCAAACTCGAACAGGCGCTGACGCGCGGCGACCTCGCGATCCGACAGGCCAATTCGGCCCGCGCGACGGCGGTGTTGCGCGCGCTCGGCAAGATGATCATCGAGGCGTCGGCGACCATCGGGGTCGAGGCGAACGTCGCGATTCCCGATGGCGATCGCATCTACGATCCCGCCGACGGCCTTTGGCCGCAGCAGTTGCTGATCTCGCTCGACGGCCCGGTCGAGGACGCCGATCCCGAGGAAATCCGCACCGTGCGCCTGCTCGCGCAGACGCAGGGGACGATGTTCCGCGTGGAATGGCATCGCGCCGACGGCAAGATCGGGCGTCAGGAAGGCGGCCCGTTCGCGACGGTCGCGTTTATCTCGGACGTCGACATTCCCTGGGGCGACGACGAAGACTGACGCCGCGCGTCCTAGCGCATCATGCGCCGGCGGAACAGGATCGACGCGATCCCGAATGGCACCAGCACGTAGAACACAAGCACGGCCAGATGCAGCGCCGCGTGCTCGACGGGACGCCCGAGCATGGCCGGGCGGATCAGTTCGACGGCATGCGCGAGCGGCAGCATCAGCGTGATGTGCTGCGCCGCCGCAGGCAGTTGCGCGATCGGGAAGAACACGCCCGAGAGCAGCAGCATCGGCGTGAGCACCAGCGTCTGATAGAACATGAAGAAGTCGTAGGACGGCGCGAGCGCGGTGACGATCATCGCGCAACTCGCGAACGCGAGGCCCGCGAGCGCGATCACGGGCAGCGCGAGCAGCATCGACGGAAAGCTCGCATAGCCGAGCGCGCCCGCCACGATCATGATGGCCGCGCCCGAGAGCATCGACTTGCTGGCGGCCCACATCACTTCGCCGAGTACCACGTCGCCGAGCGACAGCGGCGTGTGCATGATCGCCTCCCACGTGCGCTGCACGTGCATGCGCGAAAAGCCCGAATACATCGATTCGAAGCTCGCCGACATCATCACCGACGACGACACCGTGCCCGCCGCGAGAAAGGCGATGTACGAGACGCCGTCGACGTGACCGACCATCAGCCCGAGCCCGAAGCCCAGACCGAACAGATAGATCATCGGATCGGCGAGATTGCCGAACATCGACGCGAGCGCGAGCTTGCGCCACACGAGATAGTTGCGCCGCCACACGGCGATCCAGTGCGTCGCGTTCGAGGGCAGCGCCGCGCGCGGCTCGCGCAGGGGCGGCGGGGCGCGGTGCGTGTCGGGCGGAGTGTGAGTGCGTGTCTGCATGGTGTCGGTCGTGGGCGGCTCAGTCCTGCATCTCGCGGCCCGTGAGCCGCAGGAAAACGTCTTCGAGATTCGCGGGCCGGTGCAGATAGCGCAGGTCCGAGCGGGGACGCAACTGCGCGTGCACGGGCGCCGGGTCGTCGACGTAGCAGAACAGCGTTTCGCCGCTGATTTCGGTGCGCTTGGCGTAAGGCGCAAGCTCGTCGCGCAGCGCGGCCGGTTCCGGTCCGTAGACCTCGATCACGTCGCAGCCGATTTCGGTTTCGATCAGCGCTTTCGGCGCGCCCTCGGCGATCTTGCGGCCTTCCTCGATCACGCAGACGCGATTGCACAATCGTTCGGCCTCCTCCATGAAATGCGTCGTGAGGAGAATGGTCTTGCCGCGCGCGAGCAGCGAACGCAGCCGCTCCCAGATCAGATGACGCGCCTGCGGGTCGAGGCCCGTGGTGGGTTCGTCCATCACGAGCACGTCGGGATCGTTGACGAGCGCGCGCGCGAGCGTAAGCCGCCGCCGCATGCCGCCGGACAGTTCGCCCACGCGCGCGTCGGCCTTGCTTTCGAGCCGAGCGAATTCGAGCAGCGGCGCAACGAGATCCTGAGTCTGCCGCGCGGAGAGCCCGAAGTAACGGCCGAACACGAGCAGGTTTTCGCGCACGGTGAAATCGGGATCGAGATTGTCGAATTGCGGCACCACGCCGACGCGGGCGCGCGCATGACGGGCGCGCGCGGGGACGGGTTCGCCGCACAGGCTGATGCGGCCCGCATCGGGCGAGACGATGCCAAGCAGCATGCGCAGCGTCGTGGTCTTGCCCGCGCCGTTCGGACCCAGCAGTCCGAAACATTCGCCGGGGACGACGTCGAACGACAGACCGTTGACGACCGTCCTGTCTCCATAGTGTTTGATGACCTGCTCGAATTCGATGGCGGGCATGGTTGAGCGATGTCGGTGAGCGCGCAGGTGGTGCACGCGCAAGGCGGCCTATTCTAGAGCATTGCGGCGCGCGAGGTTGGTGCATGCCGATCGCGCGCGCGAGCGCGATGGCTCACACGGAAGCCTCGGCGCGCGCCTGGTGTGCACATGCAGGCGCAGGTGCGCATGCCGCGTCAATCGCTGACGCGGCAATCATTGTCCTTGTGCGCAAATCCAGTGCCGGCGGGTGTTGCGCGCGGTTTGAGCGCTGCCGCGCACCTGGCGTTTTCCAGCCCTTGCATGTGCAATTGCGGCGCACCATGATGCAGGTACGACCTGCGTTTTCGCGTGGGTGTTGGGGGAAATGATCATGGCGAGCTACAAGAAAATCCTGCTCTGTTACGACGGCTCGCGCGAAGGCCGCAAGGCGCTGCGTTGCGGGGCCGATCTGGCCTTGGATCTGCACGCCGAGACGCATCTGCTCTCGGTCGTGGACATGCGCTCGACCATCGCCCAGAGCGCCGGCCTGCTGACCGATGTGGCGTGCGGCCGCTTCGAGGAAACGGCGCGCGAGATTCTGCAGGAGGGCGTCGACTGGCTCACCGAACGCGGCGTGCGCGCGCAGGGCCACTTCGCGTTCGGTCATCCGATCGACGAAATCGCGAATCTCGCCAACGAACTGCAGGCCGATCTCGTAGTGGTGGGGCATCGCTGCCGCACAGGTCTGTCGCGCTGGTGGATGGGCGCGGGCAATACGCCGCTGCTCGATCGTGTGTCGTGCAGCATTCTCGTGGCGTGTTCGTCGCCTGCTGAAGACAAGCAGCAAGCGGCCGCGTAGGGCGCGTGCGCGGGGCTGGCATGCGTTTAACGTCTTGCCGGCCCGCCGCGCAATGATTGCCGCCTTGATGCAGACGATCAGCCATTCGCGCCCGATCAGTTTGGCGTGTTCGCGCCGCTTCCCGAATCGGGTTCGTTCAATTCCACCGCCGCGAGCTTCCACGAGAACAGGCCGTGCCGCTCCAGGATGGCGGCATAGCGCTCGCTGTGCGCGCTGCGCTGCCATGTGACCGCGAACTCATTGATGCTGCGATAACCCGCCGTGGCTTGCGAGCGGGGTTGCGCTTGAGCGGGCTCGGCCGGTGCGCCGGGGTTGGCGGGCGCTTCGGATGAGGTGCCACTTGGCGGCGCGGATGGCGGCGCGTTTTCTGCGGGCGGAGCCGGCGGCGGCGCGGCGGGTTGTTCGCCGGGCTTGCCGGTGGGCGGCATACCGTTGAGCAGCGCGGCGACGCCTTCAGGCGTGGCGTAGGCGTCGACGAGCGGGCCGATCAGCGCCGAGCCGATCACCGCGCCAAACAGCAGTAACGGATTGCTGCTGTGCTCGGCCTGAATGCGCCGTTGCAGCATTTCCCCGGCCTGTTGCTTGAGACTCGCGCGCAACGCGGGGTAATCGACGTATTCGCTCAGCGCGGCCGCATCGCGTGCGTCGGCGGCCTGTTTGAGATGATTCAGCGCGATATACGGCGAGGCGTAGCCGTAACCGAGCGCGGCCACCACGGCCGCCGCCGCAACGGCGATGGCGACGGGCTTCTTCCAGTTCGAGGACTTGCCGGCGCGAGAGCGAGAAAGCTTGGGTGTATCGGTATCGGTCATCGGAGAGCAGGCGCGCCGCGCGAGCAGCGCAAGGGTTCAAATAGCGGTTGAGTCGGAGCGGTTGAGTCGGCGATTCAATCACAGTGTTGACCACACGTGCGCCAAAACGATCCCTACACCCGCAAGAACCTCCGCCGACACGCTATTTCCCACCTTCCGATTTCACACCTTACTTCGCGAGCGCCGCCGCCAGATCGCTTTGCTGTTCGGCGATGCAGCGGTCGATGGCACGGCACACCGCGTCCATCGTGCCGACCATGATGAGACGCGACTGACCGTGATACACGCGCACCGGCGCGCGGCGGTCCGGCTGTTCCGTATTCAGCGTGCTGTTCAGCGACACGCGGGCGAAGGCCGGTTGCGCCGACGGCAGCGGCGGCAGTTCCGGCGTTTCCAGCTTCTCGAAAAGCGAGCCATTGAGCGCGGCGGCTGAGGCGCGCGCTTCACGCATTGCGCACGAGGCGATTCCGCGCAGATGGCGCAGACGGCCGAATTGACGGAAGGGCAACAGGCGGGCAAGGCGTTCCATGACTCTCTCCAGAGAAGTGCGCCACGAGGCGCAAAACCAGCGCTGACAGGCGCGGATGGATTCTTAGAATTCGGTGGGCCGGATCAGACCGACGGCAATGCCTTCGAGCGCGAAGTCGGCGCTGCCGGCCTGCACGAAGATGTTGTCGTAGTCGGGGTTCTCCGCGATCAGTTCGATGCCGTTGGGCTGGCGCTTCAGACGCTTCACGGTGACGTCGTCGCCCAGACGCGCCACGATGATCTGGCCGTCTTTCGCTTCGGCTTTCTTCTGCACGGCGAGCAGGTCGCCGTCGAGGATGCCGGCGTCGCGCATCGACAGCCCGCGCACCTTCAACAGATAGTCGGGGCGGCTGGAGAACAGCGCCGGGTCGCAGGCGTAGTTCTGCGAGATATGTTCTTGCGCGAGGATCGGGCTGCCTGCCGCGACGCGCCCGACCAGCGGCAGCGAGAGCTGCATGATGCTGGCGTGCGGCAGCGTGAACTGGTGCGGCAGGTCGTCGGGGCCGGGCATCAGACGGATGCCGCGCGAGGCGCCCGCCGCAAGCTCGATCACACCCTTGCGGGCCAGCGCGCGCAAATGCTCTTCCGCCGAGTTGGCCGAGCTGAAGCCCAGTTCGGCGGCGATCTCGGCGCGCGTGGGCGGAAAGCCGGTGCGCTCGATCGCGCGGCGGATCAGATCGAAAACCTGCTGCTGTCGTGCGGTGAGTTTGGTCATGTCGACACTGTATGTTTGAACAGGTAACTGTATTTTTATACAGTATTCGCCGCTTTTCAAGTGTTACTTGAACTTTGTCGTTTGGGTGCCGCCACAGCAGCGTTTCCCGGCGATCGGACGGACGAAAACACGCTCAAACGTCCGATTCCTCCGCCCTTACCACTTTTGCGTATTAAAGAATGAAAAAACATCATTTTTAATAATGTAAGCGGATCGCTAGACTGGCCTTCATCGATCGCAAGCACCACACGACAAAACGGAGAAAGTGGATGAATCAAGGCAATACGGGGCGCGCAGGCTGGCTGACTTCGCTGGCTGCAAAACTGGTCATCGGCATCGCACCGCTCGTCGGCATGGTGGCGATGGCGCCGGCTGCGCACGCGGATACCTCGCTGCTGAACGTGTCGTACGACCCGACGCGCGAGCTGTATCAGGAGATCAACGAAGCCTTCATCAAGCAGTGGAAGGCGAAGACGGGCGAAACGCTCACCATCAAGCAGTCGCACGGCGGCTCGGGCGCACAGGCGCGCTCGGTGCTCGACGGCCTGCAGGCGGACGTGGTGACGCTGGCGCTGGCCTGGGACATCGACGCGCTCGCCAACAAGGGCATCGTCGCGAAGGACTGGCAAAAGCGCCTGCCCGACAACGCCTCGCCGTACACCTCGACCATCGTGTTTCTGGTGCGCAAGGGCAATCCCAAGCACATCAAGGACTGGGACGATCTGACGAAGCCGGGCGTGTCGATCGTCACGCCGAATCCGAAGACCTCGGGCGGCGCGCGCTGGAACTACCTCGCGGCCTGGGCGTACGCCGAACATCAGCCGGGCGGCAACGACCAGAAGGCCAAGGAGTTCGTGACGAAGCTCTACAAGAATGCGGGCGTGCTCGATTCGGGCGCGCGCGGCGCGACCACGAGCTTCGTGCAGCGCGGCATCGGCGACGTGCTGATCGCCTGGGAAAACGAGGCCTTCCTGTCGCTGAAGGAATTCGGTCCGGACAAGTTCGAGATCGTGGTGCCGTCGGTGAGCATTCTGGCCGAGCCGCCGGTTGCCGTGGTCGACAAGGTCGTCGACAAGAAGGGCATGCGCAAGCAGGCCGAGGCGTATCTGCAGTTCCTCTATAGCGAGGAAGGTCAGGAGATCGCCGCGAAGAACTTCTACCGTCCGCGTTCGGACAAGGTGCCGGCGGCGCTGACGGCGAAGTTCCCGAAGCTGAAGCTCTACACGGTGGACGACACCTTCGGCGGCTGGGCCAACGCACAGAAGACGCATTTCGCGGATGGCGGCGTGTTCGACTCGATCTACCAGCCGCAATAAGCGCAGTCGCGGTTGTGCAGTAGCAGTATCGACGTAACGATAAAAACAAGGCGCGCCCAATGAGGCGCGCCTTTCGGCGCAACAGACGCGCAACCCATGTGAAGAGATCCAGCATGACGACGTTCCGATTACGCAAGCCAGGCGCGCTGCCGGGATTCGGCGTGACGCTCGGCATCACCGTGGCTTATCTGAGCCTCGTGGTGCTGATTCCGCTCGCGGCCACCTTTCTCAAGACCGCCACGCTCGACTGGGCGCAGTTCGTGCGCGCCGTGTGGTCGCCGCGCGTGATCGCGTCGTACCGCCTGACGTTTACCGCCGCGCTCGGCGGCGCGCTCATCAACGCGGTGTTCGGCTTTCTGCTCGCGTGGGTGCTGGTGCGTTACACGTTCCCGTTCAAGCGCGTGATCGACGCGCTCGTCGATTTGCCGTTCGCGCTGCCGACCTCGGTGGCCGGCATTTCGCTCGCGGCCGTGTACGCGGGCAACGGCTGGATCGGCCAGTATCTGCAGCCGCTCGGACTCAAGATCGCCTTCACGCCGCTCGGCGTGCTGGTCGCGCTGACGTTCATCGGCCTGCCGTTCGTGGTGCGCACGGTGCAGCCCGTGCTCGAAGAGTTCGAGCGCGAGCAGGAAGAGGCGGCCGCGTGCCTCGGCGCGTCGCGCTGGCTGACGTTCCGCCGCGTCGTGCTGCCGGCGGCGTTTCCCGCGCTGCTGACCGGCTTCGCGCTGTCGTTCGCGCGCGCGCTGGGCGAGTACGGTTCGGTCATCTTCATCGCCGGCAACGTGCCGATGAAGTCCGAAATCACCTCGCTGCTCATCATCACCAAGCTCGAGCAATACGACTATGCAGGCGCGACGGCGCTGGCCGTGGTGATGCTGTGCGTGTCGTTCGTGATGCTGCTGCTGATCAACACGCTGCAATGGTATTTGCAGCGCCGCACGAGCCGCGGTGGCGGCGCGCCGCGTGCGCCGAATGCAACGCAAACCACGACGCAAACCACGACGCAAACCACGCAAGTCGCCGCCGGAGGTGCGCAATGAGCACGAACGCACGCCGTATTCCGGCAGGCCGTCCCAACCCCGTGACCGAAGCGCCGTGGGTGCGCTGGCTGCTGACGGGCATCGCGCTGGCGTTTCTCGCGCTGTTCCTCGTGGTGCCGCTCGTCGCGGTGTTCTGGCAGGCGCTCTCGAAGGGCATCGGCTTCTATTTCGAATCGCTCGCCGATCCCGACGCGCTCGCCGCCATCAAGCTCACGCTGATCACGGCCGCGATCGCGGTGCCACTGAATCTTGCCTTTGGCCTGTGCGCGTCGTGGGCGATCGCGAAGTTCGATTTCCGCGGCAAGGCGCTGCTCACCACGTTGATCGACCTGCCGTTCTCGGTCTCGCCAGTGATCTCGGGTCTCGTCTACGTGCTGATGTTCGGCGCGCAGGGCTGGTTCGGTCCGTGGCTCGAAGACCATAACGTGCAGATCATCTTCGCGGTGCCGGGCATCGTGCTCGCGACGATCTTCGTGACCTTCCCGTTCGTCGCGCGCGAGCTGATTCCGCTGATGCAGGCGCAGGGCACCGACGAAGAAGAAGCCGCGCACGTGCTGGGCGCGTCGGGCTGGCAGATGTTTCGCCGTGTGACGCTGCCGAACATCCGCTGGGGTCTGCTGTACGGCGTGATTCTCTGCAATGCGCGCGCGATGGGCGAGTTCGGCGCGGTCTCGGTGGTCTCGGGTCACATTCGCGGCCAGACCGACACCATGCCGCTGCACGTCGAGATTCTCTACAACGAATACAACTTCGCGGCGGCCTTTGCCGTGGCGTCGTTGCTGGCGCTGCTCGCGCTCGTGACGCTGGGGCTCAAGCTGCTTGCCGAGCGCCACATGTCTGCCGAACTGCGCGACGACGACGTGCCGGCCCACGCCGGTCCGCCGCCGGCTTATGCGGCCGCGTCGACGGCCGCGTCGGGCAATCAACCTCATTCGCAACCCGCGTCCCGCACCGGCGCCGCGCGTCAATCGCTTCAACAGGAGCTGTAATCATGGGCATCACCGTCAGCAATCTGCACAAGCGCTTCGGCGACTTCACCGCGCTCGACAACGTCTCGCTCGATTTTCCGGCGGGCGAACTGGTCGCGTTGCTCGGGCCGTCGGGTTGCGGCAAGACCACGCTGCTGCGCGTGATCGCGGGCCTCGAATACGCCGATGAAGGCCAGGTCGTGCTGCAAGGTCAGGACGTGGGCGAGGTGGGCGCGCGCGAGCGTCAGGTGGGCTTCGTGTTCCAGCATTACGCGCTGTTCCGTCACATGACGGTGTTCGAGAACGTGGCGTTCGGCCTGCGCGTGAAGCCGCGCAACGAGCGGCCGTCGGAAGCGGTGATCCGCGAGAAGGTGCATGAACTGCTCAAGCTCGTGCAGCTCGACTGGCTCGCGCAGCGCTATCCGTCCGAGCTGTCGGGCGGCCAGCGTCAACGTATCGCGCTGGCGCGCGCGCTCGCGGTGGAGCCGAAAGTGCTGCTGCTCGACGAGCCGTTCGGCGCGCTCGACGCGAAGGTGCGCAAGGAATTGCGCGGCTGGCTGCGCCGTCTGCACGACGATCTGCATATCTCGACGATCTTCGTCACGCACGATCAGGAAGAAGCGCTCGAAGTGGCCGACCGCATCGTCGTGATGAATCACGGTCACGTGGAGCAGGTAGGCAGCCCGCAGGACGTCTACGATCATCCGCAGACGGCGTTCGTCTACGAGTTCCTCGGCGCGGCGAACCGTTTGCGCGGCAGCGTGACGGCGAGCGGTTTTGTCGCCGATGGCGCGGCGCAGGCGATCTCGGTGCAGGCGGGTTTCGAAGGTCCGGCGCTCGCCTATGTGCGTCCGCACGATCTGGTGCTGCATCGCGACGCGGCGCAGCATGGCGACGGCATCGTCGTCGACGTGCGCCGCGTGGTGACGCTGGGCGGTTCGGTGCGTGTGGAACTCGAAAGCCGCACGGGCGGCGCGCTCGAAGCGCAGCTCGACCGCGAGGCGTGGCGCGCGCTCGATCTTTCGGTCGGCGACGGCGTGACGGCGGTGCCGCGCGGCCTGCGCGTGTTTCCGGCGCAATAAACCCAATCAGCACAATATCGGCGCAACGATGCGCGGCTAGCCGCGCATCCACTACACTAAAAACATCAATAAACGGTCGGCAGTTCCGGAGAGAAGAACATGAATTTTCAGCAGTTGCGTTTCGTGCGCGAGGCCGTGCGGCAGAACATGAACCTGACCGAAGTGGCGAACGTGCTGTACACGTCGCAGTCGGGTGTGTCGAAGCAGATCAAGGATCTGGAGGACGAGCTGGGCGTCGACATCTTCATTCGACGCGGCAAGCGCCTCACGGGTCTCACGGAGCCGGGCAAGGCCGTGCATCAGCTGATCGAGCGCATGCTGCTCGACGCGGAGAACCTGCGCCGCGTGGCGCGCCAGTTCGCCGATCAGGACAGCGGCCACCTCGTCGTGGCGACGACTCACACGCAGGCGCGCTATGCGCTGCCGAAGGTCGTGCACCAGTTCCGCGAGGTGTTCCCGAAGGTGCATCTGGCGCTGCGCCAGGGCAATCCGCAGCAGATCGCGCAGATGATCATCAACGGCGAGGCCGATATCGGCATCTCGACCGAAGCGCTCGATCGTTTCCCCGATATCGTGACGTTCCCGTGCTATTCGTGGCATCACGTGGTGGTCGTGCCGAAGACGCATCCGCTCGTGGGCCGCGAGAATCTCACGCTCGAAGACATCTCCGAATATCCGATCATCACTTATGACCAGGATTTCACGGGCCGCTCGCACATCGACCAGGCGTTCGCGAAAGCGGGCGTCGTGCCCGACGTGGTGCTGACCGCCATCGACGCGGACGTGATCAAGACCTACGTCGAACTCGGCATGGGCGTGGGCGTGGTCGCGGCGATGGCCTACGATCCGAAGCGCGACAGCGAACTGGTCGCGCTCGACACGCAGCATCTGTTCGAGGCGAGCACGACGCGCGTGGGTCTGCGCAAGGGCGCGTTCCTGCGTCAGTACGCGTACCGGCTGATCGAGATGTTCGCGCCGCAACTGACCGAGCAGCAGATCGCGAGCCAGTTGCGCGAAGTGGTCTGAGGCGTGTTGATTGGCCCGAGCAACGGGCCAGATGGCGGTGGAGGGCGGATCGCTTAAAATCGCCGCCATGACTACCTCTTCTTCCTCCCAGAACGCGGCCGGCGCTTCGGCGCTGCCGCGCATCGCGGTGCTCGCCACGGGCGGCACCATCGCCGGCTCCGCGCCCGACGCGGCCAATACGGCGGGCTATCAGGCCGGCGTGATCGGCGTGGCGCAATTGCTGGCCGCAGTGCCGGGCCTCGACGCCGTCGCGCAGATCCACGCCGAGCAGGTCGCGAGCGTCGACAGCAAGGACATGTCGTTCGCGCTCTGGACCACGCTCGCGCAGCGCGTGAACGCCTTGCTCGCCGATGACGACATCGACGGCGTGGTGATCACGCACGGCACCGACACGCTCGAAGAAACCGCCTATCTGCTGCATCTGACCGTGAAGAGCGCCAAGCCGGTGATCCTCACGGCGGCGATGCGTCCGGCGTCTGCGCTGTCGGCCGACGGTCCGCTCAATCTGCTCAATGCCGTGACGGTCGCGGCGAGCGGCGCGGCGGCCGGGCAGGGCGTGCTCGTCGCGTTCAACAACCGCATGCATTGCGCGCGCGACGTCGCGAAGATCAGCACCTATGCCGTCGATGCGTTCCAGTCGCCGGAAATCGGTGCGCTGGGCTGGGTGCAGGACGGCCGCGTGGACTTCCAGCGCCGCGCGCTGCGCCCGCACACGCTCGATACGCCGTTCGCGGTGGTCGACGACGCGGCGCAGTGGCCGCAGGTCGACATCGTCACGAGTTATGCGGGCGTCTCGCGCATTGCCGTGGATGCGCTCGTGAGCGCGGGCGTGCGCGGCATCGTCGTGGCGGGCACGGGCAATGGTTCGATCCACGCCACGCTCCAGCAGGCGCTCGCCGACGCGGCTGCGCAAGGTGTGGCCGTGGTGCGCGCCTCGCGCGTGGGTTCGGGTCACGTGATGCACAACGGCGCGGCGAAGGACGACGCGCTCGGCTTCGTTTCCGCGGGCACGCTGAGCCCGTACAAGGCGCGTGTGCTGCTGATGCTCGCGCTGGCCGCGGGCAACACGCAGAAGGACGCCTTGCAGCGTGTGTTCGATACGTATTGATCGCTGACTCGCGCAGCACGAGAATCAGCATGAAAAACGGGCCTTGCGGATCGCTCCGCAAGGCCCGTTTCCGTTCCGGCCGCAGGTTTTACTTTACTGCAGCGGCGGAATGACGAGCACCTGACCCGGATAGATCTTGTCCGGGCTCTTGAGCATCGGCGTGTTGGCCTGGAAGATGACGTCGTTCTTCGCGCCGCTGCCGTAGTACTTTTCGGCGATCTTCCAGAGGTTGTCGCCCGCGACCACCGTGTGGTGCTGCGCTTCCGGTGCGGGATTCGTGACGGTCAGCTGGTCGTCGACCTTGTCGACGTTCTGGACGTTGCCCGCGGCCACGAGGATTTTTTCCTTGGTGGGCTGATCGGCGGCGTTGCCCGTGACGGTCACGGTGTGCGAGACGCCGTCGTAGGTCACGCCGAGGTTGTCGGCGTCGAGGCCCTGCGAGCGGATATAGGCCGCGATCGCGTCGCCGGCCTTCTGGTTCAGGTCCGCGAGATTCGCAGCCGGTGCGGCGGCGGGTTCGGCGGCTTGCGCCGGCGCGGAGGCCGAGCCGAACAGTTTTTCGCCGGCTTCCTTGATGAAATTGATAATGCCCATCGATCACACTCCTCACGTGCTGGGGGTTGATTGAGTGACCACGCAGCCAGTTGCGCGTTGACCTGCGCGTTCACCTTGCGCTGCCGGCGTGACACACGAATGAAAGCACGATTCTAGAAACGCGGACGCGAACGCGTCCAGCGCGAGGAGGTAAAAGATTGTGAAATGCCGCGCGGGCGTTGCGCGTGGGCAGTGCGGGAATTGAAGGGCGCGGCCATCCGACAGGCGGACACCCGGAGACGACGTCTGACCGACCAAGGCTTCCCCGTCGTCGCCGAGTGCCGCTTTCGGACCCCACTGGCCGCCCTCAGCCCAGAGCGGCCCCGATTTGCCTCGCAGCGGTTGCCGCCGCCACGAAGCGCCCCACCGATGGCCGTCGCGTCGCGCGCGCCGGCCTGAATGCGTGAATGCGTGAATACGTGAAGGTGTTTCTTATCGTTCGAACGCCGCTGGATGGAACCGGCGATGCGATGCGTGTGCCTTGCTCGCACGCATCGCCGATTCGTCCATCGCTACAGCGGCTTGCGCAACGTTTAGCGTCGCTTACGCGGCCTTCGCCTGCGCTTCCGGCGCCTGCGCGATTTCGAAGTTCGCCATGATTTCGAGTGCGCGGATCATCGCCGAATGATCCCAGGCCTTGCCGCCGTTCGCCGCGCACACGCTGAAGAGCTGCTGCGCGCTCGCCGTATGCGGCAGGGCGATGCCCAGCTTGCGCGCGCCGTCGATCGCGAGATTCAGGTCCTTCTGGTGCAGCTCGATGCGAAAGCCCGGATTGAACGTGCGCTTCGTCATGCGCTCGCCGTGCACTTCGAGAATGCGCGACGACGCGAAACCGCCCATCAGCGCCTTGCGCACGCGCTCCGGATCGGCGCCCGAACGCGCGGCGAACAGCAGTGCCTCGGCCACGGCTTCGATGTTCAGCGCCACGATGATCTGGTTCGCGACCTTGGTCGTCTGGCCCGCGCCGTTGTCGCCGACGAGCGAGATGTTCTTGCCCATGATCTCGAACAGCGGCTTGGCCTGGTTGAAGGCCTTTTCCGGGCCGCCGACCATGATCGAGAGCGTGGCGTCGCGTGCGCCGACTTCGCCGCCGGATACCGGCGCGTCGAGATAATCGCAGCCGAGCGCGTTGATCTGCTTCGCGAACTGCTGCGTTTCGAGCGGCGAGATCGAACTCATGTCGATCACGAGCTTGCCGGCCGAGAGACCCTTGGCCACGCCGTCGTCGGCGAACAGCACGTTCTGCACGTCGGGCGTATCGGGCACCATCACGATCACGATGTCCGAAGCCTGCGCGACGGCGGTCGAGTCGGCGACCACGGTCGTCTGCGTGCGCAGATCGTCGGGCACCGGATATTTGCCGTTGACGGCCAGCGTGTGGCCGCCCTTCAGAAGGTTGCGCGCCATGTGCGCGCCCATGATGCCGAGGCCGATAAAACCAATCTTTGCCATCTGTGTTGTCTCCAGTTGAGTCGAATGCGGTTCGATAAGTCGATGCGTGCGGTACGCGCGGCGCGAACGTCGGCGCTGCGTGAAATCAGGCGAGTTCGGCGGCGCGTTGCTGCGCGCTGCGCAACCAGCCGAGGCCGTCGACGGTGGCCGCTTTGGGCTTGTATTCGCAGCCGATATAGCCTTCGTAGCCGAGCGAATCGAGCAGATCGAACAGGAACGGATAGTGGATCTCGCCCGTGCCCGGCTCATTGCGGCCGGGGTTGTCGGCGAGCTGGATGTGAGCGATCTTCGCGAACTGCTTCTTGAGGGTCGCGGCGAGTTCGCCTTCCATGCGCTGCATGTGATAGATGTCGTATTGCAGGAACAGATTGTCGGAGCCGACCTGCTCGATCACGCCGAGCGCTTCGGCCGAACGGTTCAGCGCGAAGCCCGGAATGTCGTAGCTGTTGCACGGCTCGACCAGCAGGCGGATGCCTTCGCGCTTCAGTTCGCCCGCCGCGTAGCGCAGGTTCTCGACGATGGTCGCAAGCGCCGTATCGCGATCGACGCCCGCCGTCGGAATGCCGACGAGGCAGTTCAGTTGCGGCACGCGCAGCGCGCGGGCGTACTCGATCGCACGTCCCACGCCTTCCTTGAATTCGCTCTTGCGATCGGGCAGGCAGGCGATGCCGCGCTCGCCGGCTTCCCAGTTGCCGGCCGGCAGGTTGTGCAGCACGAGCTTGAGGCCGTGCGCGTTCAGGCGCTCGGCGAGTTCGGCGGCCTTGTACGGATAAGGAAACAGGAATTCCACGGCATCGAAGCCCGCCTCGGCAGCCGCGGCAAAGCGGTCGAGGAACGGCACTTCGTTGAACAGCATGGTGAGGTTCGCGGCGAATTTCGGCATGAGTGTCTCGCGGGTCGGTCAGGGTGGGAGCGTCCGCTTTTCGCGCATCAGGGCTGAGCGCGAAAAGCGGGTGGAAGCACTACACAAACACTAAGGCAATACGACGAATACTGTTTCGTCGAATCATCAGGATTGCAGGGCGATCGCGGTCGGCGCGTGTTCCGGCTTGTCGGCGAGTTCCTCGAACTCGTTGATCGCGTCGATCTCGGCGCCCATTGCAATATTGGTCACGCGTTCGAGAATCACCTCGACGACCACCGGCACGCTGAACTCCGCGGCCATCGATTGCGCCTGCTTGAGCGCCGGTGCAATCTCCTCGGGCTTGAACACGCGCAGCGCCTTGCAGCCGAGACCTTCGACCACGGTCTTGTGATCGACGCCATAGCCGTTCACTTCCGGCGCGTTGATGTTCTCGAACGCGAGCTGCACGCAGAAGTCCATGTCGAACTGGCGCTGCGCCTGGCGGATCAGGCCCAGATACGAGTTGTTCACGAGCACGTGCACGTAGGGCAGCTTGAACTGCGCGCCCACGGCCAGTTCCTCGATCATGAACTGGAAGTCGTAGTCGCCCGAGAGCGCCACGATCGGGCGCGACGGATCGGCCGCACGCACGCCCAGCGCCGCCGGAATCGTCCAGCCGAGCGGGCCGGCCTGGCCGCAGTTGATCCAGTTGCGCGCCTTGTAGACATGCAGGAACTGCGCGCCCGCGATCTGCGAAAGGCCGATCGTGCTCACGTAGCAGGTGTCGCGGCCAAACGCCTTGTTCATTTCCTCGTAGACGCGCTGCGGCTTGATCGGCGCGTTGTCGAAATGCGTCTTGCGGTGCATCGTGGCCTTGCGCTGCTGGCAGTCGGCCACCCACGCGCTGCGATCCTTGAGCTTGCCGGCGGCCTTCCATTCCTGCGCGATTTCGACGAACAGTTCGAGCGCGGCCTTCGCATCCGAGACGATGCCGAGATCCGGACCGAACACGCGGCCGATCTGCGTCGGCTCGATATCGACGTGCACGAACTTGCGGCCCTTCGTATAGACCTCGACGCTGCCCGTATGGCGGTTGGCCCAGCGGTTGCCGATGCCGAGCACGAAGTCGGAGGCGAGCATCGTCGCGTTGCCGTAGCGGTGCGAGGTTTGCAGCCCGACCATGCCGGCCATCAGCGGATGGTCGTCGGCGATGGCGCCCCACGACATCAGCGTCGGAATCACGGGCACGCCCACGGTTTCCGCGAATTGCACGAGCAGGTCTTCGGCCGCTGCGTTGAGCACGCCGCCGCCCGAAACGATCAGCGGCTTCTCGCTCGCGTTGAGCAGTTCGAGCGCGGCTTCGATCTGCTTGCGCGTCGCCTTCGGCTTGTAGACCGGCAGCGGTTCGTAGGTGTCGATGTCGAATTCGATTTCGGCGAGCTGCACGTCGATCGGCATGTCGACCAGCACCGGACCCGGACGGCCCGAGCGCATCAGATGGAACGCCTGCTGGAACACGCGTGGCACGAGCGCCGGCTCGCGCACGGTCACGGCCCACTTGGTGACGGGTTTGGCGATCGATTCGATATCGACGGCCTGGAAGTCTTCCTTGTACAGACGCGCGCGCGGCGCCTGGCCCGTGATTGCGAGGATCGGAATCGAGTCGGCCTGGGCGGAGTAGAGGCCCGTGATCATGTCGGTGCCCGCCGGGCCCGAGGTGCCGATGCACACGCCGATATTGCCCGGCGCGGCGCGCGTGTAGCCTTCGGCCATGTGCGAGGCGCCCTCGACGTGACGCGCCAGCACGTGCGTGATGCCGCCGGCTTTCTTGAGCGCCGAGTAGAACGGATTGATGGCGGCGCCCGGCACGCCGAACGCGGTGTCGATACCTTCTTTTTCGAGCACCAGCACGGCGGCGTCGACGGCTCTCATTTTGGCCATGAAATGTCTCCTGAATGTCGCGGCGGCCTGAACAGGCCGAGGGATACAGCGCTTGAGGGTCACTGTAGGCTTGCAGGAAAGGTTTGATAAGATCAGTCCGGGTCGCTTATTTCGATACAAAAAGTATGGAATGACCGGGCGACGAGAGAATCGGAAGGAGACAGACGATGGATCGCTTCAAGCAGATCGAGACCTTCGTGCGCGTCGCGGAGGCGGGCAGTCTCGCGGCGGCGGCGCTGGAGGAGGGCGTGTCGCCCGTGATTCTCGGCCGTCGGATCGACGCGCTCGAAAAGCGCCTCGGTGTGAAGCTGATGTACCGCTCGACGCGGCGGCTGGTGGTCAGCGAGGAAGGCGCCGCGTTTCTGGAGCGCTGCCGCGGGCTGCTGGCGGAATGGGAGCAGGCGGAGAACGAGCTGTCGGTGGGGCGGCGCGTGGTGAACGGGCATCTGATCGTCTCGGCGCCCGCCGCGTTCGGGCGCAAGCACGTCGCGCCGCTCGCGCCCGAATTTCTCGCCGACAAACCCGAGTTGCAGGTGTCCTTCAACCTGACTGACCGCGTGGTCGATCTGGTGCGCGAGGGCTATGACCTGTCGATCCGCATCGGCGGCTCGGTCGATCCGAATTTCGTCGCCGTGAAGCTCGCCTCGAACCGGCGCGTGGTGTGCGGCACGCCGGACTATTTCCGCAAGCACGGCCGGCCGAAATCGCTCGAAGATCTGCCGAACCACAATTGCCTCGCGTTCAATCTGCAAGGCGGACAGAATCGCGGCTGGTATTTCCGCCGCAATGGCAAGCTCGCGACCGTGCGCGTGGGCGGCAATCTCGACTGCAACGACGGCGAGTTGCTGCACCGCTGGGTGACGGAAGGGCTCGGGCTCGGCTGGCGTTCGACCTGGGAGATCGACGCGCAGCTCGCGCGCGGCGAACTGGAAACCGTGCTCGACGAGTACGCGCTGCCCGATTACGACATCCTCGCCGTGTATCCGCAGCAGCGCTATGTGCCGGCCAAGGTGCGCTATTTCATCGATTATCTGAAGGCGATCTATTCGCGGCCCGGATATTGGACCGACGACGTTTGAGTCGCTGATCCACGATTTCGCTTATCCGACCGTGATCACGCCGTTCATCGTCTCGTGGCCCGAGCCGCAGAAGATGTCGCAGAGAAACTGCACCGTGCCCGCGTCGCCCGCCGTGGCCGCGAGTTTGACGACGCTGCCGGGCGGCACGTCGGCGCGCACACCGTACTGCGGAATCGAAAAGCCCATCGTCGTGTCCTGCGACGTCAGCTCGAATATGACGCTTTCGTGCGGCGCGAGCGCGATATGGTCGGGCGTGAACACGAAGCGGCGCGCGTGAACCTTGATGACGCGCGGCGCGGCCTGTGCGTCCACGCGCAGCAATGCGCCCGCGCCCATCGTGGCGGCTGCGAGCGCGAGCCAGCGGCGGCGCGCAAGGCGCGGCTCACGGGCGCGCAAACGATGAAGTTTCAGCATGGTGGTCTCCTGATTGTGTGTGCTTCGCGTGCGCCTTGTGTGCGCTTCGATCCCGTGACAACCTTCACCCGATCTCGCGGATCGGCACCTCGGTCAGCGCAAACGCGCCGGGCGCGCCATCGACATCGACGCTGCGCCAGCCGAGTCCCTTGTACGGCGCGGCCGCGTCCCACGGCACCGGCAGGCGCTTGGGCTGCGACATCGGCGCGGGCAGCGCGAACATCAGCGAGCGCGCGGCGTGGTGCGAGACCGAGCCCGTCATCGTGTGGTTCTCCTGATGAATGTGGCCGTAGAACACCGTGACGTTCGCGTGTTTCTGCAACAGCGCGATGGCCTGCGTGCCGTCGCGCGTCGCCCAGTCCCACTGCGGCGCGAGATCGAACAGCGGCCGGTGCGTGAAGACGACGATGCGCGCGTCCTCGGGCTGGCGGCCGAGATCGTCGGCGAGCCAGGCGAGTTGCGCGTCGCCGATACGGCCCGCCGGGTCCGAGACGTTGTCGAGCACCACGAAATGCACGCCGCGATGATCGAAGGTGTAGTGCGTCGCGCCGAAGATCTCGCGAAACGCCTCGCCGTTGTCGAGACTCGCATCGTGCTCGCCGGGCATCAGATAGAGCGGCTTCACGCGCAGTCCCGCGACGATCTGCTGGAACTCGCGCATGCGCGCGCGGCGCACGGCCGGATCGTCGGTCGTGTGCGTGAGGTCGCCCGTGAAGACGACGAAGTCGGGCGTGGCGGGCAGCGCGTTGACGGCGGCGATCGCCTTGGGCAGTGTGCCTTTCGCATCCGGATTGATGGCCGCCCCTTCGAAGCCCCAATGGGCGTCGGAGAGCTGGACGAAGAAAAAGTCGGCGTGGCCGGCCGCCTGGCCCGAGGCCCAGCCGGGCAGCGCCGAAGCGAATACGGCGCCGCCGCCGAGCGCGGCCAGCTTCAGGAAGTGTCGGCGCGAAAGAGGCGCGGGGGTGGTCGGCATGTCGGTCTCCTCGTGGAGGGTGGGGCGCGTCTGCTTGTCGGCTTTGCATCGGCGCATGACTGCCATACCGGTGTCGGCATCGTTCCATTCCCGATTTATTTTTGATTTCGCGCGGGATTCGCGGGAATAAACTGCCCGTGAAGCCAGTCATGCCGATGTGGGACGAACGTTGGCATGAAGGTGGCGCACGAGGGCGCGAGGGGACGACGTGGGCGAAACCGCGAACGGGCAGCACGGCGAGACGCAGCGCGATGCACAGGACGTGCAGGACGCGCGGGCGCGCAATGCGCGCTTTCAGGCGCTGGCGCTGCCGCATCTGGACGCCGCGTACAACCTCGCGCGCTGGTTGTCGCGCAATCCCGGCGACGCCGAGGACATCGTTCAGGACGCGTTTTTGCGCGCGTTCCGCTTCTTCGATACGTTTCGCGGCGATCAGGCGCGGCCGTGGCTGCTCGCGATCGTGCGGCGGGTCTGGTACGACGAGTGGCGGCGACGGGCAGGCGCGGAAGAAGTTGCCCCGTTCGACGAGCTGCGTGACGACACGCCGCCGGACGGCTGGGAGACCGGCAGCGTCGATCCGGAAACGCTCGCGATCCGCGCCGAGGATGCGCGCCGCGTGCAGGACGCGCTGCAGCGTCTGCCGGTCGAGTATCGCGAAGTGCTGGTATTGCGCGAGCTGGAGGACATGGGCTATCGCGAAATCGCGATGGTCATCGACGTGCCGGTCGGAACGGTGATGTCGCGTCTCTCGCGTGGCCGCAAACGGCTCGCGGCGATGCTGGCGGCGCAACACGCGCGGGGCACGGCTGATGGTGCGAGAGGCTGTGCGCAGACACAAATACCGCCGTCATCGCCGATAGCCGCAAGGCAGGATGGCAAGACCGATTTCGGGGGCAACAGCAAGGCGTGGAGACCATCCGGCCGGGGGCCAGACGGCCGGTTCCGCGAGGAGCCGGCCGTCGACGGCGGAAGTGCTGTGCCGTCGATGTCGCCCGGGGTCGCGCCGACCTCGAATTCCACGGTGAGCCGCACGACGGAGGCGCCAGATGAACTGTGATGAAGCGCGCCCGCTGCTCGATGCGAGCGTCGATCGAGAACTTTCCGCCGCCGACGAATGGCGCGTGCGCGAGCATCTGGATGGCTGCGCGCCGTGCCGCGAGGCGGCCGATACCGCGCAGGCGATTTCGCGGGCCGTGCGCGTCGCGCCTTATCATCGCGCGCCGTCGGGACTGGCCGCGCGCATCGTGGCAGCCTTGCCGCCGCTCGAGGCGGCGAGTCCGGAACCGGCTCCGCTGCGGGGCGACGATGACGTGCGCACCGTGCGCGCTCCGCAATCGCCGTCTGCGGCCGGCGGGAAATCCGGTGGGAAGGCGGGCCGGCTCGCGGGCTGGAGGTGGCCGTCCCTCGTTGGCTTCAGTGGTTCGGGCAATGCGTCGGGCGCGCGCGCGCCGGCGTTCGCCTGGTCGGCGCTGGGCGTGCTCGCGCTGTGTGCGCTAGGCGTCGTCGTGGCGCTGCATCTGCGTCAACCGGTCGCATCGGACGCTTTCGTCGACGAACTCGTGGCGAGCCACGTGCGCGCGCAGATCTCGGGCCGCGATCTCGACGTGATCTCGACCGATAGCCATACGGTGAAGCCGTGGTTCAACGGCCGCATCGACTACGCGCCGCCGGTCGAGGATCTCGCCGCGCAGGGCTTTCCGCTCGTGGGCGGCCGGCTCGACTACGTGGGGCGCGAGCGCGTCGCGGTGCTGGTGTACCGCTTCCGCAAGCACGTGATCGACGTCTACGTGTTCCCGCCGGGCGTGTCCGGCCCGCAGGCGGACGCCGCCGCGCCGCCGCGCGACGACGGCTACGCGCTCGCACACTGGCAGGCGGGCGGCATGACCTGGTGGGCCGTCACCGACGCCGGGCCGGATGCGCTCGTCGGCCTGCGCGCCGCGCTCGACGCCCGGCTCGCGGGCGGCGGAAGTGGGGGCTAGGGCGCGTTTTTCGCCGCTTTGGGTCCGCTTTGGGCCGGCTTTGGGCCTGCTTGGCGCGTATCGCGCCGCCGTGCGCACCACGCAAGTCCTTGAAAACACGCCTGATTCAGCACGTCACTGCATGATTTGGCTTGCGCGCGTAGCGTGGCCGCGCTACAATCTTCGGCTTCTCACTTGCCGCACCGGTTCCGACGCCCGGGTGGCTTTAATCCACAAGGAGTGAATATGCGTCATTACGAAATCGTCTTCATCGTGCACCCCGATCAAAGCGAGCAAGTGCCCGCGATGATCGAGCGTTACAAGGGCACGATCACGTCGCACGGCGGCCAGATCCACCGCATCGAAGACTGGGGCCGTCGTCAACTGGCCTACATGATCGAGAAACTCGCGAAGGCTCACTACGTCTGCATGAACATCGAATGCGACCAGACCACGCTCGACGAACTCGAACACGCGTTCAAGTTCAACGACGCTGTGCTGCGTCACCTCATCGTCAAGATGAAGAAGGCCGAAACCGGCCCGTCGCCGATGATGAAGGAAGTGCAGCGCGAAGAAGCCAAGAAGGCGGCTGCTCAGCCGACCGAAGCGCAGGCTTAATTACACAAGCCATCAGGATTCGAGCTCACTTGCTTAAGCACACTGCGTGAACAGGCTGCAACTCACGGCTAGCGTCGTCGAACGCGAACCGGTGCGGTACACACCCGCCGGCGTTCCGATTGCCAGCGTCACGTTGCAGCACCGCACGGAGGTCGTCGAAGCGGGGATTCCCCGATTCGTCGAGCTCACGATGCCCGCGGTGGCGGCAGGCAAGGCCTGCGGTCTGGTCGAAAGCTGCGAGATGGGCGTGGAAGCGCTCTTCACCGGTTTTCTGGCGAAAAAGCACCGCAACGCGCGAACCCTGGTGTTTCACATCACCGAAATGCAAGGTACAGGAAAGGACTAATCATGCCCCGCCCGACTGGTAAGAAATTCGACAAGCGTCGTCAACAGCAAAACCCGCTCTTCAAGCGTAAGAAGTTCTGCCGCTTCACGGCTGCAGGCGTCGATCAGATCGACTACAAGGACATCGAAACGCTGAAGGACTTCATCGGCGAAAACGGCAAGATCACGCCGGCTCGTCTGACGGGTACGAAGGCCCACTATCAGCGTCAGCTGGACACGGCTATCAAGCGCGCGCGTTTCCTCGCGCTGATGCCGTACACCGACCAGCACAAGGCCTAATAAGACGACGCTACAAGGAGCAATAGAATGCAGATCATTCTTCTGGAAAAAGTCGTCAACCTGGGCAACCTCGGCGACATCGTCAAGGTGAAGGACGGTTACGCACGTAACTTCCTGATCCCGAACAAGAAGGCTCGCCGCGCAACGAAGGACGCAATCGCTGAATTCGAAGTTCGCCGCGCTGAACTCGAAAAGGCCGCCGCTGAAAAGCTGGCAGCTGCCCAAGGCGAAGGCGAAAAGCTGAGCGGCCTGTCCGTTCAGATCGGCCAGAAGGCCGGCGTCGACGGCCGTCTGTTCGGTTCGGTCACGAACGCGGACATCGCCGAAGCGCTCACGAAGCAAGGCTTCGCAGTGGAAAAGGCGCAAGTGCGTCTGCCGGAAGGCCCGCTGAAGATCGTTGGCGATCACCCGGTGCAAGTTTCGCTGCACACGGACGTGCTCGTCGACATCACGGTGTCGGTGCTGGGCGAACACGCCTAAGCACGCATGCGGTCCTCACGGACCGTGTGTTCGCGCCGTTCTACGTCGCAAAGAACAAGAAAGGCAGGAGCCGCAGGGCTTCTGCCTTTTTTGTTGCGCGCTCATCGCACTCGCTTGCTTGCACGCGCTGTTGCACTTTTTGAAGCTTGTGAGCGCCCGTCCGCTGTCCGATAATTGCCCTCCATGAACGCTCCGAAAGATCCCCAACTCGAGTCGCTGAAAGTCCCGCCGCATTCGATCGAAGCCGAACAATCGGTGCTCGGCGGCCTGCTGCTGGATAACGGCGCCTGGGACCGGATTGCCGACTTCCTCTCGCAAAGCGACTTCTACCGCTACGATCACCGCCTGATCTTCGAGCATATTGGCCGCCTGATCTCGTCCGCGCGTCCCGCCGACGTGGTGACCGTGTTCGAATCGCTCGGCACCTCGGGCAAGGCCGAGGACGTGGGCGGTCTCGCGTACCTCAACGCGCTGGCGCAGAACACGCCGAGCGCCGCGAACATCCGCCGCTACGCGGAAATCGTGCGCGATCGCGCGGTGCTGCGCCGCCTCGTGTCGGTCGCCGACGAAATTTCCTCCGACGCCTTCAATCCGCAAGGCAAGGAAGTGCGTCAGCTGCTCGACGAGGCCGAGGCCAAGGTGTTCTCGATCGCCGAAGACGGCGCGCGCGGTACTCAGGGCTTCCTCGAAATCGGGCCGCTGCTCACACAGGTCGTGGAGCGCATCGACACGCTCTATCACACGGCCAATCCGAGCGACGTGACGGGCACGCCCACGGGCTTCATCGACCTCGACCGCATGACCTCGGGCATGCACGGCGGCGAACTGATCATCGTGGCGGGCCGTCCGTCGATGGGTAAGACCGCGTTTTCGATGAACGTCGGCGAATATGTGGCCGTGGAATACGGCCTGCCGGTCGCGGTGTTCTCGATGGAAATGCCGGGCACGCAGCTCATCATGCGTATGCTCGGTTCGGTGGGGCGCCTTGACCAGCACCGCATGCGCACGGGCCGCCTGACCGACGAGGATTGGCCGAAGCTCACGCACGCCGTGCAGAAAATGAGCGAGGCGCAGATCTTTATCGACGAAACCGGCGGTCTGAACCCGATGGAACTGCGCTCGCGCGCGCGGCGTCTGTCGCGCCAGTGCGGCAAGCTCGGCCTCATCATCATCGACTACCTGCAGCTGATGAGCGGTTCGGGCAGCGGCGAAAACCGCGCGACCGAAATTTCGGAAATTTCGCGTTCGCTCAAGAGTCTGGCCAAGGAACTCGATGTGCCCGTGATCGCGCTCTCGCAGCTGAATCGCGGCCTCGAACAGCGTCCGAACAAGCGTCCGGTGATGTCGGACCTGCGTGAATCGGGTGCAATCGAACAGGACGCGGACGTGATCCTGTTCATTTACCGCGACGAAGTGTACAACCCGGACAGCCCCGACAAGGGCACCGCCGAGATCATCATCGGCAAGCAGCGTAACGGTCCGATCGGTCCCGTTCGACTCACGTTCCATGGTCAATACACGAAGTTCGACAATTTTGCCGGCGCGCAAACCTTCTATGGGAGCGAGTAAGGGCGCCGTCTGAACTGTCAAGACGCGGCAGGCGGCTTATGCGCAATAGTGGCGCAAATGCCGCTGCCGTGTCCGTCGACAAGTGCGGCCCTTTCCTCCTGACGTTACAATATTGCCGTTTTATGACGGCTATCTTGCCGTTTTGTGACGGCAATCCGAGACCAATTACCGGGATCCCAATGTTCGGTCGATTCATGCCCACCGAGGGCAAGTTCTTCGAAATCTTCAACGCGCACGCGAAGTGCATCGTTTCCGCTGGCCGTGAGCTCGAGCTCCTGATCGACAATCTGGCTGACGCAGAAGTCCACAAACAGAACGTGCAGAGCGCCGAAAAGGCCGCCGACAAGCTGACGCACGAGTGCATCGACTTGCTGCACAAGACCTTCATCACGCCGCTCGACCGCGACGAGATCCACAAGCTCATCACGACGATGGACGACTGTCTCGACCTCATGGAAGACGTCGCCACCGCCATTTCGCTGTACGACGTGCAGGCCGTGACGGCCGAGGCGAGCGAACTCGCGCACGTGGTCACGGCGTCGGCCGAGCGTGTGCAGGCAGCAGTGGCGCTGCTCTCCGACATGAAGCAGGCGCGCGACATCCTGAAAGCGTGCGAAGACATCGACCGCCTCGAGTCCGACGCCGACCGCCTGCTGCGCGGCGCGATCTCGAAGCTTTTCCGCGAGGAAGACGACGTCAAGAATCTGATCAAGCTGAAGGCGATCTACGAATTGCTCGAAGCGATCACCGACAAGTGCGAGGATGTCGCGAACATCATCGAAGGCATCGTGCTAGAGAACGCCTGAGCCAACCACGATGCATTCGATACAACTCGCCCTCTGGGTGGTCGCGACACTCGTCGCCATCGCGCTCATCTTCGACTTCATGAACGGCTTTCACGATGCGGCGAATTCCATCGCCACCGTCGTGTCCACCGGCGTGCTCAAACCGCAGCAGGCGGTGGCGTTCGCAGCCATGTTCAACGTGATCGCCTATTTCGTCTTCCACCTGAAGGTGGCGCAGACGGTGGGCAAGGGCACCATCGACCCCGATATCGTCGATCACTACGTCGTGTTCGGCGCGCTGGTGGGCGCGATCGGCTGGAACGTGCTGACGTGGTACTACGGCATTCCGTCGAGCTCGTCGCACGCGCTGATCGGTGGCCTCGTGGGCGCGGCGCTCGCCAAGTCGGGCTGGCATTCGCTGAATTTCGACGGGCTCATGAAGACCGTGGCGTTCATTTTCATTTCGCCGCTGCTCGGTTTCATCCTCGGATCGTTGTTCATGCTGCTGGTGTCGTGGCTGTATTTCCGCACACCACCGAGCAAGGTCGACCGGCGTTTCCGGCGCTTCCAGCTGGTTTCGGCGGGCCTCTACAGCCTCGGCCACGGCGGCAACGACGCGCAGAAGACCATCGGCATCATCTGGATGCTGCTGATCGCAACCGGTTACTCGGCGGTTGGCTCGGACGCGCCGCCTATCTGGGTGATCGGCGGCTGCTATCTGTCGATGGGTATCGGCACGCTGTTTGGCGGCTGGCGCATCGTGCGGACCATGGGCCAGAAGATCACCAAGCTCAAGCCAGTGGGCGGTTTCTGCGCCGAAGCGGGCGGGGCGCTGACGCTCTTCACGGCTTCGTGGCTCGGCATTCCCGTGTCGACCACCCACACGATTACCGGCGCGATCGTCGGCGTGGGCGCGACGCAAAAGCTCAGCGCCGTGCGCTGGGGCGTGGCGGGCAACATCGTCTGGGCCTGGGTGCTGACCATTCCGGCTTCGGCTACGCTCGCCGCGGCGGGCTGGTGGATCGGCCATCGGCTGATGTAAGCGGGCCTCCGCCACAGTGTTGCAAAACGGCGCCTTCGGGTGCCGTTTTTTTGCCCGCCACGCTGCCGCGCCGGTTCAGATCATCGGCGTGCTGCAGCCGTCCATCGGCACGAGGGCGCCGGTTACGTAGCTTGCGCGGCGGCTGGCCAGGAACAGCGCGACGTCGGCGATCTCCTCGGGTCTGGCATAACGCCCGAGCGGCACCTTGGCCTCGCCGCGCGCGAGGGTTTCTTCGGCGCTGGTGCCTTCGCGGCCCGCTTCCAGTTTCACGGCTTCCTGCAGGCGCTCCGTGAGCGTGGCGCCAGGATTGATCGCGTTGATGCGGATGCCGTAGCGCGCGTGATAGTGCGCGAGACCCACGGTGGCGAGCATGAGCGCCGCGTTGGCCGCGCCGCCCGCGATATGGATGTCGCTCGCGTACTTGCCGCCCATGCCGATGATGTTGACGATCGCGCCCGGTTCCAGCGCCTTGCCGGCCTTGATCCGCTCGACCATGCGGCGCAGCACTTCCTGCTGCGGATAGATATACGGGAAGTATTTGGCTTCCATGGTGGCCTTGAAGGCCTCGGCGTCGAGCAGTTCCGGGTCGTAGCGGCGGGCCGCGCCTGCGCTGTTGATCAGGATGTCGATGGGCCCGACGGCCGTGGAGACTTCTTCGACCACGTCGGCGGCGCTGTGCGCCTCGTGCAGGTCGGCGCGCGTGAGATGCACGTGCAGGCCTTCGCTGGCCAGTTGCTCGCGGGCGCGCGCGAGGTTGGCGGGATCGCGCGACACGATCGCCACTTTCGCGCCTTCCTGCGCAAACGCGCGGGCGCAGGCGAGCCCGATGCCCTTGCTGCCGCCTGTGATCAGCACCACCTTGTTGCCAAGTCCGAGATCCATCGCTGCCTCGCTGCGGAAAGAGTCCAAAAACAGTACCAAAACGATAGCAGACGCGGCGGATGCACGAAACCGCCGAAAGGCCGCGTTGGCCATCCGGCCAGGGCGAATCGGGCTGGATGCCGCGTCAGCCGGCGGCGTGTGCGCGGGTACGCGGCGGGGGCGTTGTTCAGTACGAGCCGTTCGCGAAGCGTGCGATCGGGTCGTCGCTCGATTGCGTGGGGGCGGGCGATGCGGCGCCGGCGGTCGAGGCGCGCATGATCTGGACCGGCGCCTGAGCGGGCTGGGTCGACTGGATGGCCGTTGAACCGGCCTGCGCGGCCTGACGTTCGGCGGCGGCCGCGCGGGGCGGTGGAGGCTCGAACGCGTCGGCGGCGGCATCGATGGCGTCGGGCGCGGCGGCGACCGGCGCAACCGCTCCCGCGTCGCGGGCCTGCATCTGCGCAGCACCCATCGCGGCGGGCGGCGGCTCGAAGGCGTCGGCGGACGCGGCCTGCGGCGCGGGCGATGCAGGTATCGCGGCGGTGCTCGTCGCCGTACTCGTGTAGGTAGTTGGCGGCGTGCTCGTCAGGCGACGCTGATCCACCGCCGCAGCGCTGACGCGAGCCGCAGGCGCGGCAACCGCCACGTTTGCGGCCGGCGCGACCGGAGCAGGCGTCGCCGCCTCGTAAGTCGGCGTATCGAACGGCGTGCTCGGCGCGCGTTTGGGCGGCGCCATGCGGCGGATGCCGTCGAAATGCTTCGACCAGTACGGATTGGTCAGATAGTCGAGCCGCACGGTGCCGCCCGTCGACGGCGCATTCACGAAGCGCAGATTGCCCACGTAAATGCCCACGTGCGAGTGCGGCCGCCCGGTGGTGTTGAAGAACACGAGGTCGCCGGCCGCGATTTCGTCCGGCTCGATCGACTCGCCGCGCTGGCTCATGTCGGCCGTGGTGCGCGGCAGATCGACCGACGCGGCGCGCGCGAACACGTATTTGACGAGACCGCTGCAATCGAAGCCGCTATCGGGCGTATTGCCGCCCCAGCGGTAGGGAATGCCGACGAGACCCATCGCCTGGATCGAGATTTCCTCGCGGCCGATGCTGTGGTCGACGAAATTGGGGAAGCCGGGCGGCTTGGTGCGCCAGGCGTAGCCGCCGCTCGATCCGCCGCCGCGCGACACCTTCTGCGGCGCGCTCGAACACGCCGCAAGGAATATCACGATCAGCAACGGAAGCCAGAGTCGGCGCATGAAAAGCGGACGGCGAACGACGCACGTCCGCCATTGGGGAAAACCGGTAATGAGCGGATGGTAGCCCGTGGGGCACGGCTTCGGCAAGAATTCTTCAAGAATTACTTGAAGTTCGCGGGCGATCTGTTGCGGGTTCGGGACGGCCCGAAGGGCCGAGACGCCCGTGGGCGCGGGCGACGCACAAGAAAAAAGGACCGCATCCGGCGATCCGGATGCGGTCCTTCCAGGTACGGCTCAACAGGCGTGGCGCGGCGAGAAACCCGCGCCGGCAGAGCGCTTTAGAGAATGTCCGAGGCGTAATCGGCCAGACGCGAACGCTCGCCGCGCGCCAGCGTCACGTGCCCGCTATGCGCCCAGCCCTTGAAGCGGTCGACCACGTAAGTCAGACCCGAACTGCCTTCGGTCAGATACGGCGTGTCGATCTGCGCGATGTTGCCGAGGCACACGATCTTCGTGCCGGGGCCCGCGCGCGTCACGAGCGTTTTCATCTGCTTGGGCGTGAGGTTTTGCGCCTCGTCGATGATCAGATACTTGTCGACGAAGGTACGGCCGCGCATGAAGTTCATGCTCTTGACCTTCAGGCGCGAACGGATCAGCTCCTGGGTCGCGGCGCGGCCCCATTCGCCGGCGGCGTCGTCGGTCTTCTGGAGCACTTCGAGGTTGTCGTCGAAGGCGCCCATCCAAGGCTGCATCTTTTCCTCTTCAGTGCCCGGCAGGAAGCCGATGTCTTCGCCGACCGGCACCGTCGCGCGCGTCACGATGATCTCGTTGTAGCGCTTGTCGTCGAGCACCTGCGCGAGGCCCGCCGCGAGCGCGACGAGCGTCTTGCCCGTCCCGGCCTGGCCGAGCAGCGTGACGAAGTCGATCTCCGGATTCATCAGCAGGTTCAGCGCGAAATTCTGCTCGCGGTTGCGCGCCGTGATGCCCCACACGTTGTTCTTGTGGTGGCCGTAGTCACGCAGCGTCTGCAGCAGCGCCGTCTTGCCGTTGAGCTCGCGCACGATCGCGTGGAACGCGGGCTCGCCGTTCTGCGGCTCGAGATAGACGAACTCATTGACGAGCATCGACGCGCACTCGGGCCCGGTCACGCGGTAATACGTGGTGCCGGTCTTGGTGTCCTGCCAGGACTCCATGCCCTTGGCGTGCTTCGCCCAGAAGTCCTGCGACAGCGCGCGGATGCCCGAGTAGAGCAGGTCCTTGTCTTCGAGAACCTGGTCGTTGAAGTAGTCTTCGGCGGGCAGGCCGAGCGCGTGCGCCTTGATACGCATGTTGATGTCTTTCGACACCAGCACGACGAGGCGGTCCGGCCGGTCGCGTTGCAACGCGCGCACCACGCCGAGAATCTGGTTGTCGGCCTTGCCTTCGGGCAGGCCGTCGACCGGATCGATGTGCGTGAGCGTGGTCTGGAAGTACAGGCGGCCGAGCGCTTCGCGGCTGCCGAGGCGCGCGAGCGAAATGCCTTCGGAGATCGTGCCCGCGTTCGCCACGAGCTGATCGAGCGTACGGCTGACCTGACGCGCGTTACGCGCGACTTCCGACATGCCTTTCTTGTGGTTGTCGAGTTCTTCCAACGTCATCATCGGCAGATAGACGTCGTGTTCCTCGAAACGGAACAGGCAGGTCGGGTCGTGCATCAGCACGTTGGTGTCGAGCACGAACAGCTTCTGGACTTCGACGGCTTCTTCCGGATGCACGCGTTTTTTCGTGCTGCCGCGCGTGGCCGGTGCGGCCGTACCGCCCGAGGTTTTCGCGGCGGGTTGCTTGCCGCTGCGCGCAACGGGCGCTTCGGCCGCGGGCGTCTGGAGCGGCTGCAGCAACGCGGCGGTCTGTTTGCGTTTTCGTGCGGGGGCCGGCGCGACGGGTTCGAGCGCGGCGAGTTCGGCGCTGGCGGAAGGCAGCGGCACGGTGCGCAGCGTGGTCGCGGCGTTCGCGGCCTCGGTCATCGGTTGGGCGACGCTTGCCGCACCATAGGCGGTCGCGTCGTTGGCAAGTTCCGAGGCAACATCGGCGGCGTCGTTCTCACCCGCGGCTTTGCGGGTGCTGCGCGAGGGCTTCGCGCGCGCCTTGTATTCCTCGGGCGGCAGCAGGTTGCCGAGCTTGCTGGGGGGAGTAGGCAAAGGCATGGTGTCCCTCGAAAAAATCGGGTCGAGTGGTCGCGGGGTTACCCAGTAAGGTGCGCTTTCGGGCGGCGCGTGCGGACAGCCGGGTGGGCCGCCGCCGTGACCGCGCTGGGTGCGCGCTCAGGTCTGAAAATGCCGGTTCGCCTGTTTTTCGATCGGCTCCTTGACGTTGACGCGCACCGGGTCGCTACGCCGGCGCGACGTGGAGGGAGTGACATTCAACAGAAAGGCCAACAAAAAAGCCGCTGCCCCGACTGACGAGGCAAGCGGCTTGACTGCTGTGCTGACACGCTGCCCCGGAAGCGCATTTCCGGCCACGGCGTGACCGGTTGCGAGACCGCTGCAATGCATCAAAAAATGGGTTGGACAGGCACTCATTGCAGCCCAATATAACGCGCCTCAAAGCGCTTGTACAGCCTCCAGAACTTCCTCGACGTGGCCCGGAACCTTGAGGCCGCGCCACTCGCGGCGCAGCACGCCGTCGGCGTCGATGAGGAAGGTGGAGCGCTCGATTCCACGCACTTCTTTGCCATACATTTTCTTCATTTTGATGACGCCGAAGAGCGAGCAGAGCGCTTCGTCGCCATCCGATACCAAGGTAAACGGCAGTTCGAGCTTGGCCTTGAAGTTGTCGTGCGAGCGAACGCTGTCGCGCGAGACGCCCACGATCGTGGCGCCGGCCTTCTTGAACTTCGCGAACAGGTCGCGGAATTCCATGCCTTCGCGCGTGCAGCCCGGCGTGTTGTCTTTCGGATAGAAGTAGAGGACGACCTTCTTGCCCTTGAGGCTCGAGAGCGTGAAGTCGCCGCCCGTGGCGGGCGCGGTGAAGTCGGGAACGGGTTGGTCGACAGCGATGGTCACGTCAGGCACGTGGCTCTCCCTTTGTTATTGGCTGGCGCGGGGGCGGCGCGGGCGCCGGTCGGCCGGGACGGTGTGTGCCGCTCGCGGCGCCGTGCCGGCGGCATGGGCTGCGTGCGCGAAGACAGGCGCGGTGGCGCGGGCGGCGGGGTTCAGTCGGGCTGGACGATCAACTGGCCGGAACGGCCCGCGATCTCGCCCCAGGTGACAGGGTACGATGGCAGCGAATCCGGGTCCAGCGTCGCATGGTAGTCGCCCATCGTGGCAAATGTGTGGCCCTGTGCGCGCCAGCCCGCGAGCAGCTGTTCGAACACGGGCGCGAGCTTCTGGCCTTCGAGTTCCGCGTGCAGCGTGAACACCTGATCGTGCGGATTGTTCTCGGTGAGCTTGAGCATCCACGCGGCGACGGTGTCCGTGTCCACGCCATCGACGCCCAGCACTTCGTCGAGCGTGGGCAGCGTGGTGGGCATCTGCACGTGGTTGAGCGTGCGGCCGTTCACGACCGGACGATAGGGCGAATGGCCGCGCCCGTCCGAGGCGTACTGCATGCCCCAGGTGTCGATCTGCTCGAACGCCGACTCGTTCATCTGCCAGCCTGCCGCGCCGTGCGTGACGGGCGGCGTGCCGAAGATGCGCGTGAAGCGGTCGAAGCTTTTCTGCATCTGACGCGCGGTCCATTGCGCGTCGCGCGTGCGCACATTGTCCTGCCAGTAGACGTGGTCCCACGTGTGGATGCCGCACTCGAAACCGGCTTCGTGGATCGCGCGCATCTGCGCGGCCGCTTCCACGCCGATGTCGGGGCCGGGCAGCAACACGCCGTACATCAGCTGGCGGATGCCGTAATGCTCGACCACCGAGGTGCGCGAGACCTTCTTCAGAAAGCCCGGACGGAACACGCGGCGCAGCGCCCAGCCCGTATGGTCCGGGCCGAGGCTGAACAGGAACGTCGCGCGCGCCTTGTAGCGGTCGAAGATGCGCGCGAGATTCGGCACGCCTTCACGCGTGCCGCGCAGCGTGTCGACGTCGATCTTGAGAACGATGCGGGCCAAGTGGCGTTGTCCCCGGCGTTACGCTTGCTGCTGTTCGACGAGCGCACGCGCTTCGCCGACATGGCCGCGGTACGCTTCGAAGATCTTGCGCAGCGCTTCGTCGAAGGTCGACTTCGGCGCCCAGCCGAGTTCCTGCATCGTGTTGTCGATCTTCGGCACGCGGTTCTGCACGTCCTGGTAGCCCGCGCCGTAGTACGCGCCCGACGACGTTTCGACCAGTTGGACCTTCTTCGCCGTTTCCGCGTACTCGGGGAATTCGGCGGCGAGCGCCAGCATCTTGTGCGCGAGTTCGCGCACCGAGAAGTTGTTGGTCGGGTTGCCGATGTTGAAGATCTTGCCCGAGGCGACGCCGTCCTTGTTGTCGATGATCTTCATCAGCGCTTCGATGCCGTCGTCGATGTCGGTGAACGCACGCTTTTGCGCGCCGCCGTCGACGAGGCTGATGTTCTCGCCGCGCACGATGTGGCCGAGGAACTGCGTCACGACGCGCGACGAACCTTCCTTCGGCGTGTAGATCGAGTCGAGGCCCGGGCCGATCCAGTTGAACGGACGGAACAGCGTGAAGTTCAGGCCTTCCATGCCGTAGCCCCAGATCACGCGGTCCATCAGCTGCTTCGAGCACGCGTAGATCCAGCGCGGCTTGTTGATCGGGCCGTAGGTGAGGGCCGACGCGTCCGGGTCGAACTGCTCGTCCGAGCACATGCCGTAGACCTCGGAGGTCGACGGGAAGACGAGGTGCTTGCGGTACTTGACCGCCGAACGCACGATCGGCAGGTTCGCCTCGAAGTCGAGTTCGAACACGCGCAGCGGCTGCTGCACGTAGGTGGCCGGCGTGGCGATGGCGACCAGCGGCAGGATCACGTCGCACTTCTTGACGTGATACTCGACCCACTCCTTGTTGATCGTGATGTCGCCTTCGAAGAAGTGCATGCGCTCATGCTTGACCAGATCGCCGAGGCGGTCCGTCTGCATGTCCATGCCGAACACTTCCCAGTCCGTGGTCTCGAGGATGCGCTTGGAGAGGTGATGGCCGATGAAGCCATTGACACCCAGGATCAGAACTTTTTTCATGGACGGGGGACAGATGAAATGAGGTCGGAGAACGCGGCGGGCGTGACGACGGTCTCTTGACCGCCGTGTTCCAGATTCGGTGCGTGCCGCAGTTCGTGAATCGCGATGGCGCGGCCGTCGCCGCAAAGGGCGAAAAGCGCATTATCGCTTACGTGGATGCCGGCGGGCAATCCGGCGAGGGCGCGCACGCGTTCGGCGTCTTGCGTGCCGGGGCGCACCAGCCGCGCGCGCGCGATCACGAAACGATGCTCGCCGATGTCCGTGAACGCACCCGGGTACGGCGGCGCGACTGCGCGGATCAGGTTGTAGACGTCCTGCGTGCTCTGCGAGAAGTCGAGCCGGCCGTCTTCGGGCTTGCGCCCGCCGTAGTAGCTGCCTTGCGACAGATCGTTCGGCAGGTGCGGCGCTTCGCCCGCGACGAGGGCGGGCAGCACGCGCCAGAGCGTCTGCTCGGCGGCCACCGTCACCTTGTCGAAGACCATCGCCGCCGTGTCGTCGGGCAGGATCGGCACCGGCGTTTGCGCGATGATCGCGCCCGCGTCGGGCTTCGCGGCCATCTCGTGCAGCGTCGCGCCGGTTTCCGTTTCGCCCTTGATCACCGCCCAGTTGGTCGGCACGCGGCCGCGATACTTCGGCAGCAGCGAGCCGTGCATGTTGTAGGCGCCGCGCGCGGCGAGCGCGAGCAGATCCACCGGCAACATGTGGCGGTAGTAAAACGAAAAGATGAAGTCGGGCTGCGCGGCGGCGATCGCGGCGCGCAGCTCGGGGCTTTTCGGATCGGCCGGCGTGATGACGTCGATGCCGTGTTCCTCGGCCACCGACTTCACGCTGCCGAACCAGATGTTTTCGGTCGGGCTGTCTTCGTGCGTGACGACGAGCGCCACGTCCACGCCGCGCGCGAGCAGTACCTGCAGGCAACGCACCCCGACGTTGTGATACGCGAAGACGACGGCGCGCGCTTTCATGACTGGGCTCCGTGGCGTGCGTCCTGACCGGCTTCCTGGTCGACGTTGGCGCCGACGTTCGGGTTGACGTTCTGGTTCGCGGCGCCGACAGGATTCAGCGCGGTCTGCACGGCCTGCACGACGTCCTGACGCGGCACTTCGACCACTTCGCGGCCGTTGCGCGCTTCGAGAATCGTCTGCACCAGATAGCGCGGACGCGCGCGCACCTGCTGATAAATACGGCCGATGTACTCGCCGAGCAGGCCGAGCGCGAAGATGATCACGCCGAGCAGGAAGAACGTGATGGCGAACAGCGTGAACACGCCTTGCACTTCCGCGCCGATGATGAAGCGGCGGATCAGCAGCAGCACGAACAGGCCCGCCGAGCCCAGCGAAAGAATCACGCCGATGAACGACAGCCACTGCAGCGGCACGACCGAGAAGCCGGTGACGAGGTCGAAGTTCAGGCGGATCAGGCTATAGAGCGAGTACTTCGACTCGCCCGCGAAGCGCTCTTCGTGCGCGACGTCGACTTCGACCGGGTTCTGCGCGAAGGTGTACGCGAGCGCCGGAATGAAGGTGTTGATTTCGCCGCAACGGTTGATCGTATCGACGATATGACGGTTGTAGGCGCGCAGCATGCAGCCCTGGTCCGTCATCTTGATGCGCGTGATGCGCTCGCGCAGCCGGTTCATGGCCTGCGAAGCCTTGCGTCGCCACAGACTGTCCTGGCGCTGCATGCGGATCGTGCCCACGTAGTCGTAGCCTTCGCGCATCTTCTCGACCAGCTTGCCGATTTCCTCGGGCGGATTCTGCAGGTCGGCGTCGAGCGTGATGACGATCTCGCCGCGCGACTGCTCGAAGCCCGCGAGGATCGCCATGTGCTGGCCGTAGTTGCCGTTGAGCAGGATCGCGCGCGTGGTGTCCGGGCGCGCGCGGAACTGCTCGGCGAGCATCGCGGCGGAGCGGTCGCGGCTGCCGTCGTTGATGAAGATGACTTCGTACGAGGTGCCGAGCTTGTCGAGCGCCGGGTACAGGCGCGCGAACAGCGCGGCCAGTCCGGCTTCCTCGTTGTAGACCGGAATGATGACCGAGACTTCCGGCGTTTCCGGGGTCAAGGTGCGTTGTTCCGTTTGACTCATGTGTGCGTCTTTTCCGTTGGGGTAATCCGTGTTGCACGACAGTGTACGGCGGGCGGGGCGGGCGCGATTGGCCGAACAGCGCCCACTCCGTGCAGGTACTTGCTGGCGATGCCTACTTCGCGAACTGCGTGCAGATGTCGTTGACGGCGTGGCATACGCGCGCGACGTCCGCTTCCGTCATCAGCGTGAAGAGCGGCAGCGTGACCGTGGTCGCGCCGAACCGCTCGGCGTGCGGGAACATGCCCGCACGGAAACCGCGCTCGCGATAGAGCGTGAACAGGTGGATGGCCGGGTAGTGCACGCCCGAACCGATCCCGCGTTCCTTGAGCTGTTCCATGAATTCCGCGCGCGTGAGCGTGAGCTTTTCGAGCGGCAGGGTGATCTGGAACATGTGCCAGTTGCTGTTCGCGAAGTCGGCGTGCGGCAGGCCCATGCCGAGCTTCACGGCCGCGCCGCCTTCGAAGCCCGCGAAATACGCCTTCGCGAGATTGCGGCGCTGCAGCGTGAAACGCTCGATGTGCTTGAGCTGGCCGAGGCCCACGCGCGCGGCCACGTCCGTGAGATTGTACTTGCCGCCGAGCACGTCGCAGTCCATGCCGTCGAGGCCCGTGCGCGTGATGCCCTGCAGCCGGTATTTGCGCGCGAGTTCCGCTTCGTCCTCGTTGTTGAGCACGAGCGCGCCGCCTTCGATCGCCGTGAGGTTCTTGTTCGCGTGGAAGCTGAACGAGACGATGTCGCCGAGTTCGCCGATGCGCTTGCCGTTCCAGCTCGCGCCGAACGCCTGCGCGGCGTCCTCGATCACGCGCAGCTTGTGCTGGCGGGCGATCGCGTAGAGGCGGTCCATGTCGACGGGCAGGCCCGAAAGGAACACCGGAATGATCGCCTTGGTGCGCGGCGTGATGGCGGCTTCGAGCTTGTCGAGGTCGATATTGCGCGTGAGCGGGTCGATGTCGGCGAACACGGGCGTCGCGCCCACTTCGTAGATCACGTTGCTCGTGGACACCCACGAGGCCGGCGTGGTGATGACTTCGTCGCCGGGACCGACGCCCGCGATGCGCAGACCGATTTCCAGCGTCGCCGTGCCCGAGTTGAAGGTGCGCACCGGACGGCCGCCGCAATACTCGGACAGCGCGGCTTCGAACGCCTGGTTCTGCGGGCCGGTCGTGATCCAGCCCGAGCGGAGCACGTCGACGACGCCCTGAATGGTTTCCTCGTCGATCTCGGGTTTGACGAACGGGAGGAACGGTACGGAGGATTGCGCGGATGACTGGGTCATGAGGGCTTGGCTCGTCAGAACGTCAGATAGTGAGTGAGGCTGTGGCGGCGCGAAGCATGCGCCGCCGACCTTACGATTTGCTTCGATGTCGCTTCGATGTGGCTTCGATGTGGCTTCGATGTGGCTTCGATGTGGCGGATGGCCCGGCTGCGCCGATCAGCTGCGCGCCAGCACGACCACGCCGATCAGGATGATGCCGATGCCGACGAGGCGCTGCACGCTCATCACTTCGCCGAACAGATACCAGGCCGCGAACGCGTTGACCACGTAGCCGAGCGAGAGCATCGGGTAAGCGATCGAGACGTCGACGCGCGAGAGGCCCACGATCCACACGACCACGCTGAACACGTAGCAGGTGAGTCCGCCGATGATCGGCAGCTGCGTGGCGAGCTTCCAGCCGATGGGCAGGATGTTCGCACGGCTGAATTCGAAGTGTCCAACGGCATTGACACCGGCTTTCAGCAACAGTTGCGCACAGGCATTCAGGCCGACGCCGGCCAGGATGCAGATAAGGGAAATCGGATTCATCATTCTGGTGATCAACTCGGTTATGGGGGCGGACCGGGCGCGGTCCGCGACGCCGCTGCGGCGGGCGGGCAGCCACAGGCGGGCGCGTGGAACGGCCCGCGCGCTGCGCGGCTGCCGGGCCGGCGCCGTCAGGGTCACAACCCGCCATTATCGCTCATGCGCGCCCGCGATCCGCCAGGCTCAGGGCTGCGGCTTTTCCACCACCACGCGGCGCGCGTCGCGGGCGATCACCTGCATCGGGAAGCCTTGCGCGGCCAGCTGGTCGTAGCGCTGCGCGGGCAGCAGCGCCAGCGCGTAGCGTTCGGTCTTCCAGCGCTGCTCCCATTCGGCGACGGTCGGCACCCATTTCTGCGGTTCCTCGGAGATGCCGAAGGCCAGTTCGTCGGTGACCTGGACCATCGTCATCGAGTGGCGCACGTAGAAGGGCAGCGTGTGATCGAGCACGCCGACCGAATAGAACGGCGTGTCGGGCGGCATTTTGGCGATGGCCGCGCGCACGGCGGGCGCGAGCGGCGCGCCGGAACTCAGCGTGCCGAATACGTCGTGGCCCGTGCCGGCGATGGTCGCGAGCAGCAGCCACGCGGTGCCGAGCGCCACGGCGGGCGCGCGCGCGCCGGTTTCGGGCGTGTTCTTCGCGCGAGCGATGCGCAAGCCGATCATGGTCGCGACGAAGGCGGCGGCGGCGGCGGCGAACACCCAGACCTGGTACTCGCGGTAGAGCGCGTTGGGGTTGCGCGAGTCGCCGAGGCGCGTGAGTACGAACGAGCCCGCCATCAGCGCGACGGCCAGCAGCGCATAGCCGATCAGATGGCGATTCCACTGCTTTTTCGTCATCAGCGGCAGATAGAGGCCGATGACGAGCGCGAGCGGCGGAGCGATCGGCAGCGTGTACGAGATCAGCTTCGAATGCGACGCGCTGAAGAACAGGAAGATGAAGGCGCTCCAGACCAGCATCAGCGTGACCGGCGCGAAGCCGTTCGGCTGGCGCGGCGTGCGCAGCGCGTGGCGCACGCTCTGCACGCTCACGGAGAGCCACGGCAGTAAGCCGACCAGCATTACCGGCACGAAGTAATAGAACGGGCCGGGGCGGTTCTGCGCGGGCGTCAGATAGCGCTGGAACTGCTGGACGATGAAGAAGAAGTTGAAGAACTCGGGATTGCGCTCCTGCACCAGCACAAACCACGGCGATACGACCGCGAAGAACACGATCAGGCCGCTCACGAGGTAGAGGCGCTTCCAGAGCGCCCAGTCGCGCGAGATCAGCGTGTAGAGCACCAGCACGGCGCCCGGCAGGATCAGGCCGACGAGGCCCTTCGAGAGCACGGCCAGCGCCATCGCGCCCCAGCAGACCCACATCCACAGGCGCGCGGTGTTGCGCGGCAGATTGGGGCGCTGGGCGAGCAGCAGCGCGCAGAGCGTGAGTTCCATCCAGAACGACAGGGCCATGTCGAGCGTGTTGAAGTGGCCCATCAGGTTCCAGTACGGCGCGCAGGCGAGCACGACGGCGGCGAAGAAGCCGGTGGCGGCGTTGAACACGCGCGCGCCGGTGAAGCCGACCAGCAGCACGCCGGCGAAGCCGGTCAGCGCCGTGTAGAGGCGCGCCTGCCATTCGCCGATGCCGAACCACGCGAACGTCAGCGCGTTCATCCAGGTTTGCAGGGGCGGCTTCTCGAAATACTTGTAGCCGTTGTAGCGCGGCGTGATCCAGTCGCCGGTCGCGAGCATTTCGCGCGCCATTTCGGCATAGCGGCCTTCGTCGCTCGGCAGCAGATGGCGCCAGCCGAGCGGCAAGAACCAGATCACGGCGAGAGCGACGATCAGAAGCAGGATCGCGCTGCGGTTGAGCGGCAGCCGCGAGGGCGTATCGTTCATGGATTCCAGCCTGTTTTTGTCAACGTTGCAGTCGGTCGGGTGGCGGCGTGGATACGCGCCTCGCCCGCGCGGCGCGCAAGTGTACTACGGCACGGGGAGCGTACCTGAAGGCAAGCTTAAGGGGCGGGCACGAGGCCGCGCGATCGGGCGGCCGATCCGGGGCGCGATCGGACTTTAATCAGGTTGCGATCAGGCCCCGACCAGGCTTCAGTCAGGCTTCGATCAGCAGCGCGAGCGCCACGCGGCGGCCTTCGGCCATCAGGATGTTGTAGGTGCGGCAGGCGGCCTTGAAATCCATCGCCTCCACGCCGATGCGCTGGGCCGACAGCGGCGCGGTCAGGCGCGGATGCGGAAAGCGCAGGCGCTCGCCGCTGCCGAACACGACGACTTCGGGCTTGAGCGGCAGCAGCGCCGCAAAATGGTCGGGGGTGAGCGAGTCGAACGCATTCACCGGCCAGGGCTGGACCGGCGAGTCAGGCATGACGAGGATGCTGCCGTTATGACGCTCGAGATTGATCTCGACGTAATCGGCGCCATAACCGGTGACGGTGTTCAGGGCGCCGCTGGAGTCCTGGTGTAGTTTCAAAACGGAATTCCGGAAGGTCTCAGCGAAGGTCTTATTACGGACAGCGCGCGCCGGCGCAGGCACGGCGCGGACGAAGGACGCCGCGCGCTGCCGCTGCCCGTGGCCTGGCACGGCCCGTGACGGCGCTTTGCGCATTGCGGAAGTCGGTCAAAATCCGCTAAATTATAGCTTTTTAGCCGCCGCGGCGCGCCGTCGCCCCAGCGGGGTCCGGCCTGAACCGCTTCGAGCCCGTCAGTCCGAGCGCCACATCCGCGCCATTCGCCTGCGACATCCTGTCTGGATACACCCAGTGGACACACCCAGCCGGCGAACGCAGTCACAAGCTGCAACTGGCACGTTGCCCGAAGATGTCCGCAGTTTCCCGTGGTTAGCCGGAGTTGGCCCGTGCCGCAGCCACGCTCGCCCCTTGCCTCGACAGGCTCGCGGCCCGTGCGCCGTTCGGCCCGCTCTGTATAGTTACCCGGTATGCCGCGCCCGGCCAATGCCCGACTCGCCTATTTGGCCCCTTAAGACCGTTTCCCAGACCGAAAGCCCGCCGTGAAACCGATTCTCAAATCCAACAAGCTGCAGAACGTTTGCTACGACATCCGCGGGCCGGTGCTCGAGCATGCCAAGCGCCTCGAAGAAGAAGGCCATCGCATCATCAAGCTGAACATCGGCAATCTGGCGCCGTTCGGCTTCGACGCGCCGGACGAGGTCATTCAGGACATGATCCTGAACCTGCCGGGCTCCTCGGGCTATTCGGACTCGAAGGGCGTGTTCGCCGCGCGCAAGGCGATCATGCATTACGCCCAGCAAAAGGGCGTCAAGGGCGTCGAGCTCGACGACATCTACATCGGCAACGGCGCGTCCGAGCTGATCGTGATGGCCATGCAGGCGCTGCTGAACGACGGCGACGAAGTGCTGCTGCCCGCGCCCGACTATCCGCTCTGGACGGCGGCCGTGAGCCTGTCGGGCGGCACGCCCATTCACTACATCTGCGACGAATCGAACGCGTGGATGCCCGATCTCGACGACATCCGCGCGAAGATCACGCCGAACACGCGCGCGCTCGTCGTCATCAATCCGAACAACCCGACGGGCGCGCTGTATTCGGACGAGCTGCTGCAAGGCCTCGTGGCGATCGCGCGCGAGCACGGCCTGATCATCTTCGCCGACGAGGTCTACGACAAGATCATCTACGACGGCAAGACGCACACGGCGCTCGGCTCGCTCTCGGAAGACGTCATCACGGTCACGCTCAACAGCCTCTCGAAGAGCTACCGCGCGTGCGGCTACCGCGCCGGCTGGATGTTCCTCTCGGGCATGACGGGCGAAAACCGCCGCCGCTCGAAGGACTACACCGAAGGCCTCGGCATTCTCGCGTCGATGCGCCTGTGCGCGAACGTGCCGGGCCAGTACGCCATCCAGACGGCGCTCGGCGGCTACCAGAGCATCAACGAGCTGATCCAGCCGGGCGGCCGCCTGTATCGCCAGCGCGAACTCGCGTACAACATGCTCACGGCCATTCCGGGCGTGAGCTGCGTGAAGCCGGAAGCGGCGCTGTACATGTTCCCGCGTCTGGACCCGAAGCTTTATCCGATCCAGGACGACCAGCAGTTCATCCTCGATCTGCTGCTGCAGGAGCGCGTGCTGCTCGTGCAGGGGACGGGCTTCAACTGGAAGCAGCCGGATCACTTCCGCGTGGTGTTCCTGCCGAACGTCGACGACCTGACCGATTCGATCAACCGGATCGCGCGCTTCCTCGACGGCTATCGCCAGCGTCACGGCACCTGAGCGACGGCACCCGTCACGCAGACGCCACGAAAAACGCCACGCAAACGCATTTCCTTTTCACACACTTAGACGAACACACGCTGCATGGAACCGATCAAAGTAGGTCTCTTGGGCTTCGGCACGGTGGGCAGCGGCACCTTCACGGTACTGCGCCGCAACCAGGAAGAAATCAAACGCCGCGCGGGCCGCGGCATCGAGATCGCGCGCATTGCCGTGCGCAATCCGGCCAAGGCCACCGCGGCGCTCGGCAGCGAAGCCGGCAGCGTCGACCTGACGACCGACTTCAACGCCGTCGTCGACGATCCGTCGATTTCGATCATCGCCGAAATGATCGGCGGCACCGCCCTCGCCAAGGACCTCGTGCTGCGCGCGATCGCCAACGGCAAGCACGTGGTCACGGCCAACAAGGCGCTGCTGGCGGTGCACGGCACGGAAATTTTCCAGGCCGCACGCGCCAAGGGCGTGATGGTCGCGTTCGAAGCGGCGGTGGCGGGCGGCATCCCCATCATCAAGGCGCTGCGTGAAGGTCTGACGGCCAACCGCATCCAGTACATCGCCGGCATCATCAACGGCACGACGAACTACATCCTCTCGGAAATGCGCGAGCGCGGCCTCGACTTCGCGACCGCACTGAAGGGCGCGCAGGAACTCGGCTACGCGGAAGCCGACCCGACCTTCGATATCGAAGGCGTGGACGCCGCGCACAAGGCCACGATCATGAGCGCGATCGCGTTCGGCGTGCCGGTGCAGTTCGACAAGGCTTACGTGGAAGGCATCAGCAAGCTCGACGCCATCGACATCAAGTACGCGGAAGAACTCGGCTATCGCATCAAGCTGCTGGGCATCGCGCGCCGCACGGAGAAGGGCATCGAGCTGCGCACGCATCCGACGCTGATCCCGGCGAAGCGCCTGCTCGCGAACGTGGAAGGCCCGATGAACGCGGTGGTCGTGCACGGCGACGCCGTGGGCACCACGCTGTACTACGGCAAGGGCGCGGGCGCGGAGCCGACGGCTTCGGCGGTCGTGGCCGATCTCGTGGACGTGACGCGCCTGCATACGGCCGATCCCGAGCATCGCGTGCCGCATCTGGCGTTCCAGCCGGACAGCCTCTCGAACACGCCGATCCTGCCGATCGAGGAAGTCACGAGCGGTTACTACCTGCGCCTGCGCGTGGCCGACCAGACCGGCGTGATGGCCGACATCACGCGCATCCTGGCCGACAGCGGCATTTCGATCGACGCGCTGCTGCAGAAGGAGTCGGAAGAAGTGGACGCGCAGGGCAAGGCGGAGACCGACATCATCCTGATCACGCACGAGACGCTCGAAAAGAATGTCAACGCGGCGATCGCGCAGATCGAGAAGCTGGCGACCGTGAAGTCGTCGGTGACGAAGCTGCGCATGGAAGGACTGAACTAAGGTAAGGCAAGGACCAGCAATGAATTACGTATCCACGCGCGGCGCGGGCGCCGGCGAGCAGCATTCGTTCTCGGACATCCTGCTGGGCGGCCTCGCACGCGACGGCGGCCTGTATCTGCCGGCGCAGTATCCGCAGATCGGCAAGGAAGAACTCGCGCGCTGGCGCGGTCTCTCGTACGCGGACCTCGCGTTCGAGGTCCTCTCGAAGTTCAGCGACGACATTCCCGCCGACGATCTGCGCGACCTCACGCGCCGCACCTACACCGCGGCCACGTACTGCAACGTGCGCCACGGCGAGGACGCGAGCAAGATCACGCCGCTCACCACGCTCGGCGAGGAAAACGGCACGACGCTCTCGCTGCTCGAACTCTCGAACGGTCCGACGCTCGCGTTCAAGGACATGGCGATGCAGCTGCTCGGCAATCTGTTCGAGTACACGCTCGCCAAAGCCGGCCAGCAGCTGAACATTCTGGGCGCCACGTCGGGCGACACGGGCAGCGCGGCGGAATACGCGATGCGCGGCAAGAAGGGCGTGCGCGTGTTCATGCTCTCGCCGCACAAGAAGATGAGCGCGTTCCAGACCGCGCAGATGTTCAGCCTCCAGGATCCGAACATCTTCAACCTCGCGGTGGAAGGCGTGTTCGACGACTGCCAGGACATCGTCAAGGCGGTCTCGAACGATCACGCGTACAAGGCCGCGCACAAGATCGGCACGGTCAATTCGATCAACTGGGCGCGCGTCGTGGCGCAGGTCGTCTACTACTTCGCGGGCTATTTTGCCGCCACGAAGAGCAACGACGAGCGCGTGTCGTTCACGGTCCCTTCGGGCAACTTCGGCAACGTCTGCGCGGGTCACATCGCGCGCATGATGGGCCTGCCGATCGAAAAGCTCGTGGTCGCGACCAACGAGAACGACGTGCTCGACGAGTTCTTCCGCACCGGCGTCTATCGCGTGCGCGCGTCGGCCGAGACGTATCACACGACCAGCCCGAGCATGGACATCTCGAAGGCCTCGAACTTCGAGCGCTTCGTCTATGACCTGCTGGGCCGCGATCCGGCGCGCGTCGCGCAGCTGTTCCGCGACGTCGAGGAGAAGGGCGGTTTCGATCTCGCGGCGAGCGGCGACTTCGTGCGCGTGCAGCAGTTCGGCTTCGTGTCGGGCCGCAGCGGCCACGACGACCGTATCGCGACGATCCGCGACGTCTTCACGCGCTACAAGACGATGATCGACACACATACGGCCGACGGCGTGAAGGTCGCGCGCGAGCACCTGCAACCGGGCGTGCCGATGATCGTGCTGGAAACGGCGCAGCCGGTGAAGTTCGGCGAGACGATCCGCGAAGCGCTCGATCGCGAAGCCGAGCGTCCGGCGGCGTTCGAAGGCCTGGAGGCGCTGCCGCAGCGTTTCGAAGTGGTGGCCGCCGACGCGAAGCAGGTGAAGGACTACATCACCGCGCACACGCAGGACTGATCGGTTCTGCTGCCGTACCCGCCGCGGGCGCGAGCCGCTCGCGGCGCGCAGTCCTCGACGCACACGGCGAATTCACGGCATAAGGGCACGCGGCGCAATGCCGCCTGCCCGCCGCTACAATAACGGCAGACCCACTGCCGAAGGCGTCGCGCGGAGCGCTCTGCAAGCACCGCGGATCGCGCCTCGTCCCGTACGCCCCAACATCCCGCCCATGTCCACGCCCCAAGCCCCGAATTCAGGCACCCGCGCCGCCACGAACGCCGCTACAGGCGCCCCGCGCCCGCCGATGATCTCGACCGCCGACGCGCTCGCGACCTTGCTCGCCGCCGCGCAGCCGCTCACGCAAACCGAAACGCTCTCGACCTTCGACGCGCTCAACCGCGTGCTGGCGGTCGAGGTGGTGTCGCCGCTCGACGTGCCGCCGATGAACACGAGCGCGATGGACGGCTACGCCGTGCGCGCGGCCGACCTGCATCAAGGCAGCCGCCGCTTGCCGGTCTCGCAGCGCATTCCGGCCGGTCACGCGCCGCAGCCGCTCGCGGCAGGCACGGCGGCGCGCATCTTCACGGGCGCGACCGTGCCGCCGGGCGCGGACGCCGTGGTGATGCAGGAGCAGGCCGAAGCCGGCGACGGCGAAGTGACGATCCTGCACACGCCCAAGGCCGGCGAGTGGATCACGGCCCAGGGCGCGGACATCAAGAAGGATTCGGTGATCCTGCCCGTGGGCACGCGCCTGTCGCCCGCGGCGCTCGGGCTGGCGGCCTCGGTCGGCTGCGCGACGCTCACGGTTACGCGCCGCGTGAAGGTGGCGGTGTTCTTCACCGGCGACGAACTGACGATGCCCGGCGAGCCGCTCAAGCCCGGCGCGATCTACAACTCGAACCGTTTCACGCTCACGGGCCTGCTGCGCAATCTGGGCTGCGACGTGACCGATTACGGCATCGTTCCCGATCAGCTCGACGCCACGCGCGCGACCTTGCGCGAAGCCGCCGCGCAGCACGATCTGATTCTGACCTCGGGCGGTGTGTCGGTGGGCGAGGAAGATCATGTGCGTCCGGCCGTAGAGGCGGAAGGCCATATCGGCATGTGGCAGATCGCCATGAAGCCGGGCAAGCCGCTCGCGTTCGGCGCGGTGCGGCGTGGCGCGAACGAAGCGGGGCAGGCGTTTTTCATCGGGCTGCCGGGCAATCCGGTGTCGAGCTTCGTGACCTTCCTGCTGTTCGTGCGCCCGTTCCTGCTGCGTCTCGCGGGTGTCGCGCACGTCAGCCCGCGCGCGTTGTCGCTGCGCGCCGATTTCACGCAGACCAAATCGGATCGCCGCAACGAGTTCCTGCGCGCGCGCGTGAATCCGGCGGGCGGCCTCGACCTGTTCTCGAACCAGAGTTCGGCGGTGCTGACTTCGACGGTCTGGGGCGACGGCATCATCGACAATCCGCCGAATCATACGATCAGCGCCGGTGAGATCGTGCGCTTCATCCCCTTTACCGAATTGCTGTACTGAGTTTGAAACGATGAAAATCCAGCTGAAATTTTTTGCGAGCGTGCGTGAAGCACTGGGCGTCGCCGATGAAACGGTCACGCTGCCCGACAGCATCGTCACGGTCGGCGATGTGCGCGGCTGGCTGCGCGCACGCGGCGGCGTCTGGGCGGAGACGCTGGCGGAAGGCCGTTCGCTGCGCATGGCGTGCAACCACGTCATGACCGACCCGCGCACGCGCATTACCGAAGGCTGCGAAGTCGCGTTTTTCCCGCCCGTCACCGGCGGCTGAATCCCTCACGACGATTAAGGAGAGCAGTCATGCCCGTGCGGGTTCAGACCGGGGATTTCGACCTGACGACCGAAGTCGCGCAACTGCGCGCCAACAATCCGTCGATCGGCGCGGTGGCGTGCTTTGTCGGCACCGTGCGCGACCTGAACGACGGCAGCGCGGTCGCGGGGATGGAGCTCGAGCACTATCCGGGGATGACGGAGAAGGCGCTGGAGAACATCGTCGAGGCGGCGCGCACGCGTTGGCCGGGCATCGAGGTGCTGATCGTGCATCGGGTCGGCCAGCTCGCGCCGCTCGACCAGATCGTGCTGGTCGCGACGACGTCGAAGCATCGCGGCGATGCGTTCGCGTCTTGCGAGTTCGTGATGGATTACCTGAAAAGCGAAGCGCCGTTCTGGAAGAAGGAAGCGACCGAGCACGGCGCGCGCTGGGTCGATGCGCGCGAAAGCGACGACGCGGCGCTGGCGCGTTGGGGGATCGAGTCGGGGAATGCGGCGGTCAAGCCGGATTAAACACGCATGCGTGCGTATTCTATCGATTGTTCCTGAAATATCAGAATAACAAGCGTAACCGTGGATCGTACGGAATAATTCCTGAAATATGAGAATAATCGGCTCGCCGTGTGGGCTGAGTCGATTTATTCCTTAAATGCGAGAACTATTCGCCAAAACTGGCGTCCAACGGAATAATTCTGATATTCTCGGAATTATGGCCGCATCAAGCGGCTGATTCCGAAAATCTGGACATTCTGGACGCGCCCGCCATGCCCCGCACCTTGCCTCGACCGATTGAACGCCCGGACCCGCTGGCGCTGGACATGGCCGCGCTCGGCCTGCTCGTGCGCAATCGCCGCGCACAAAGCGAACTGCGTATCGACGATGCCGCGCAAATGCTCGGCGTCTCCAAGGACGTGCTGTCGCGGCTCGAAAACGGTCGCTCGGTCAGTCTCGACAAGGTGTTTCTGATTCTCAACGGGCTCGGGCTCAGCCTGCTGGTCCTGCCGCGCAGCGAAGCCAGCATGGCAGTGCGCAAGCTGATGCCGCCCGGCGCGCAGGAGACGCCCTGATGGCCGCCCATACGCTGCGCGTCACAACCGGCGATGCGCCGGTCGGCACGTTGAGCTTCGAATCGCGCGAGGAGCGCTACGGTTTCGACTACGACGCGGCCTGGCGGCAGCGCGACGACGCCTTTCCGCTCTCGCCGCATATCCCGCTCTCGGGCGCAGTGGCGGCGCCGGGTGCGGTCCAGCGTTTCCTGCAAAACCTGCTGCCGGAAGGCCGCGCGCTCGACGTCGCATCGATCGTCAATCAGATCTCGAAGGAGAACGTTTTCGGGCTCGTGCGCGTGCTCGGCAAGGAACCCGTCGGCGCGCTGAGCTTCGCGCCGCCCTCGGACCTGCCCGGCGCGCCGGTCGAGGCCGCGCCGCCGCTGCGCAGACCGATTTCGACGGAAGAACTGAGCCAGCGGATCCGCGAACGCGATCTCGTCGATTTCCCGGTCTGGGACGGCAAGGTGCGACTCTCGGTCGCCGGCTATCAGGACAAGCTGCAGGTGCTGGCGGAAGGCGCGCGCCTCGCGCTCGCGGACGGCGCGCTCAGTTCGACGCATATTCTCAAGCCCGAGTCGCGCAATGCCGTTACGCCGCACATGGTCGCCAACGAGCATTTCTGCATGACGCTGGCGGCGCGTCTGGGGCTCAAGGTTGCGCCGGTCGAGATTCGCCGTCTCCCCGAGCCGATTCTGCTGATCGAGCGTTTCGACCGCGCAGTAAGCATCGATCCCGCCGATGGAGAGACTGTGACCGCGGTGCGCCGGCGGCATGTGATCGACGGCTGTCAGGCGCTGGATCTGCCCGTGTCGTTCAAATACGAGCGCAATTTCGGCAATGTCGCCGACGTGCGCAATATCCGCGAAGGCGTGAGTTTCGAGAAGCTGTTCGCGCTGGAGCCGTATTTCGACAATCCGCTGTCGACGCGCACGTTTCTCGTGCGCTGGGCGCTGCTGCACGTGCTGATCGGCAATAGCGACGCGCATGGCAAGAACATCTCGTTTTTCATGCGCGCGTCGAATCTGGAGCCCGCGCCGCTGTACGACCTCGTTTCGGTGAACGCCTACGGCGAGCACGTCGAGCAGGACATGGCGATGGCCTATGGCGACGTATTCCGGCTACAGGAGCTCACGCCGTACGCGCTAGCGGATTTCGCCCAGCGCACGCGCACGCAGCCGCGTTTTCTGGAGCGCGAGATCGTGCGGATGGCGCGGCAGGCGAGTGCGCTTGCGCCGGAACTGGCGCGCGCCGAGGTTTATATGGGCGAGGAACGGGCGCTGGTGGACGCGGTGGCGCGCTTTGTCGTCGCGCAGAGCGAGAGGCTGTTGAAGCTGGCGCCCGAAGTGCCGAAAGTCGATCGCAGCCTGTTTTGAAGCTGGGACGCGATGCCTGGCCGCCGTTATGCGCATAAAACGGGGCAGATCGCGCTGACTTGCGTGATGAATCGCAACTAACAGCCAGAATCAGCCGACGACGCCAGACGCAGGCGTCGCTCAGTTCGCGCGATCGGCTTCGTCCGCGTCCATCGAGCGGCCGACGATGCGCGTCGGAAACGGCTCGCCAGGCGGGCGCGTGGGCAGGTCGTGATCGTGTCCGTGGCCTGCGGGGCGGCGGCGCGGCGCGACCGCATCGAGCAAGGCTTGCTGTTCGGGCGGAATCTGGTAGTCCCAGCCGAACTTGCTCAATTGCAGGCTCTGCGCGATTCGCAGCGCGGGCTCCATGAACTGGAGCGCGGCGGCAGGCTCGTAGCGCGCCTGCACGGTATCGAGAAACAGATGGAGCCAGCGGCTGAAATGACGCGGCTCGACGCCTTCCACGGGATTGTGGGCCTGCTGCACGTTGCCGCGGTAGGTTTTCGTCCCGAGCACAAGGCTCGACCAGAAGCGCACCATCTTCGGCAGATGGTCGTCCCAGCGCCCGGCCAGCATGCCGTCGAAGACCGGGCCGAGCAGCGCGTCCGCGCGCACGCGGTCATAGAACGCGTAGACGAGTTCGCGGATGTTGTCTTCGGTCGGCTCGGCGTAGGGGGCGGGGCGTGCGTCGGTCATGATGGGCTTGTTGCGGATGTACAAATGCCACGGCACGTTCCGATGCGGCTGGAAATGCCGGAAAATGCCTGGAAATACGAAGCGTCATGATACCCAGACAGCGCAAAACCTGCATGGGCGCTGCATGTTATCTTAGACGCATTAGCGTCACGATTGACCTGACTCATTTTTTAACGATCGCCATGAGACTGACCGATTACACCGACTACTCGCTGCGCGTGATGCTGTATCTCGCGCTGCGCCGCGACGGCCTGGCGACGATCCAGGAAATCTCCGACGCCTATGGCATCTCGAAGAACCATCTGATGAAGGTCGTGCAGCGGCTGGGCGAACTCGGCTGGGTCGACACCCTGCGCGGCCGTAACGGCGGCCTGCGGCTCGCGGCGGATTCGCTGTCGCTGAGCGTCGGCACCGTGGTGCGCCACACCGAGAGCGATTTCGCGCTGGTCGGCTGTTTTCCCGACGAACACGGCGAGCGCCGCGGCTGCGTCATCGAACCGCAGTGCCGCCTCAAGCATGCGCTGGCGGCCGCGCGCGACGCCTTCCTCGCCGAACTCGATCGCCACACCATCGGCGAGCTGGCGCAACCGGAGCATGAACTGAGCGGCGTGCTCGGCCTCGCGCCCGTCAACTTCATCCCGCGCGCGAAGGCGACGAGCGCCACGCGCTGACTTCGCCCGATCTCGCGACGCTCCTCACGGCGCGCTTCGATCCGACGAATCCACCGGCTTCACCGTCATCCGCCCTGCGGACGGCGATCTGCGCATCCAGCGCACCCTCATATTAAAAATCGGAAAAAATGACGGCCTGTGCGCTTGAAACCGGCTCAATGACCCTTAAATCTGGTGACAGTCAAGATTACTGGAGGTCTCGTTTCAAATGAGAATCGACAAGCTCACCACCAAGTTTCAGGAAGCACTCGCCGACGCACAAAGCCTGGCCGTCGGCCGCGACAATCAATACATCGAACCGGTCCATCTGCTGGCGGCGCTCGTCGCGCAACAGGACGGTTCCGCGCGCTCGCTGATGTCGCGGGCCGGCGTGCAGGTTCAGGCGCTGCAAAACGCGCTCAACGACGCCATCAACCGCTTGCCGCAGGTGCAGGGCACCGACGGCAACGTGCAGGTCGGGCGCGAGCTCACGGGTCTGCTCAATCAGGCCGACAAGGAAGCGCAGAAGCTCAACGACACCTATATCGCGAGCGAAATGTTCCTGCTCGCCGTCGCCGACGACAAGGGCGACGCGGGCCAGATCGCGCGCAAGAACGGCCTCTCGCGCAAGGCGCTCGAAGCCGCGATCGTCGCGGTGCGCGGCGGCGCGCAGGTGCATAGCCAGGACGCCGAAAGCCAGCGCGAGGCGCTCAAGAAGTACACGGTCGACCTGACCGAGCGCGCGCGCGCCGGCAAGCTCGATCCCGTGATCGGCCGCGACGACGAAATCCGCCGCTCGATCCAGATCCTGCAACGCCGCACCAAGAACAATCCGGTGCTGATCGGCGAGCCCGGCGTGGGCAAGACGGCCATCGTCGAAGGTCTCGCGCAGCGCATCGTCAACGGCGAAGTGCCGGAAACGCTCAAGGGCAAGCGCGTGCTCTCGCTCGACATGGCCGCGCTGCTGGCGGGCGCGAAGTATCGCGGCGAGTTCGAGGAACGCCTGAAGTCGGTGCTCAACGACATCGCCAAGGACGAAGGCCAGACCATCGTCTTCATCGACGAAATTCACACGATGGTCGGCGCGGGCAAGGCCGAAGGCGCGATGGACGCGGGCAACATGCTCAAGCCGGCGCTCTCGCGCGGCGAGCTGCATTGCATCGGCGCGACCACGCTCGACGAATATCGCAAGTACATCGAGAAGGACGCCGCGCTCGAACGCCGCTTCCAGAAGGTGCTCGTCGACGAACCGTCGGTGGAAGCGACCATCGCGATTCTGCGCGGTCTGCAGGAGAAATATGAACTGCACCACGGCGTGGAAATCACCGACCCGGCGATCGTCGCGGCGGCGGAACTGTCGCATCGCTACATCACCGACCGTTTCCTGCCGGACAAGGCGATCGACCTGATCGACGAAGCGGCGTCGAAGATCAAGATGGAAATCGATTCGAAGCCCGAAGAGATGGACAAGCTCGATCGTCGTCTGATCCAGCTGAAGATCGAGCGCGAAGCCGTCAAGAAGGAAAAGGACGAAGCGTCGCAGAAGCGTCTGCAGCTGATCGAAGAGGAAATCGATCGCCTGAGCCTCGAATATAAAGACCTCGAAGAGATCTGGACCGCCGAGAAGGCCGCGGTGCAGGGCAGCGCGCAGATCAAGGAAGACATCGACAAGGTGCGTGCCGAGATCACGAAGTTCCAGCGCGAAGGCAAGCTCGAGAAGGTCGCGGAATTGCAGTACGGCAAGCTGCCGCAACTGGAAGCGCAGCTCAAGCAGGTCGCGCAGGCCGAGGCCACCGAGCAGAACAGCCCGAAGCGTCATCGTCTGCTGCGCACGCAGGTGGGCGCCGAGGAAATCGCGGAAGTCGTGTCGCGTTCGACCGGCATTCCGGTCTCGCGCATGATGCAGGGCGAGCGCGAAAAGCTGCTCTTGATCGAAGACAAGCTGCATGAGCGCGTGGTTGGCCAGGACGAGGCGATTAACGCGGTGTCGGATGCGATCCGCCGTTCGCGCGCCGGTCTCGCGGACCCGAACAAGCCGTACGGCTCGTTCCTGTTCCTCGGGCCGACCGGCGTGGGCAAGACCGAGCTGTGCAAGGCGCTCGCGGGTTTCCTGTTCGATTCGGAGGATCACCTCATCCGCATCGACATGAGCGAGTTCATGGAGAAGCACAGCGTCGCGCGTCTGATCGGCGCGCCGCCGGGCTACGTCGGTTACGAGGAAGGCGGTTATCTGACCGAGGCCGTGCGCCGCAAGCCGTATAGCGTGATCCTGCTCGACGAAGTCGAGAAGGCGCACCCGGATGTGTTCAACGTGCTGTTGCAGGTGCTCGACGACGGCCGCATGACCGATGGCCAGGGCCGCACCGTCGACTTCAAGAACACGGTGATCGTGATGACCTCGAACCTCGGTTCGCACCTCATCCAGTCGATGCACGGCGAGCCGCAGGAAGCGGTCAAGGAAGCGGTCTGGAACGAAGTGAAGCTGCAGTTCCGCCCCGAGTTCCTGAACCGGATCGACGAAGTCGTCGTGTTCCATGCGCTCGGCAAGGACAACATCGAGTCGATCGCGAAGATCCAGTTGCAGCGCCTGCGCGAGCGTCTGGAAAAGCTCGATATGGAACTCGTCGTGTCGGACGAAGCGCTCGGCAAGATCGCGGATGTCGGCTACGACCCGCTGTTCGGTGCGCGGCCGCTCAAGCGCGCGATCCAGCAGGAGATCGAAAACCCGGTCGCCAAGCTGATCCTCGCGGGCAAGTTCGGACCGAAGGACGTGATTCCGGTCGACGTCCAGGACGGCAAGCTGGTGTTCGAGCGCGTCGTTCATTAAGCGCTCTCAGTTCGCTGATGCACCGCTGGCGCGACGGTAATCTGTCGCGCTTCAAACAAAAAGGGCTCCCCGATTCGGGGAGCCCTTTTTTCATGGGCGTCGGAAAAGTACGCACCGGCGCGCGCGAGGCGCGCCTCGCGTTAGCGTATCAAGCCTGCTTGTTGCCGCCGCCGAACAGCGAGGCGAGGCCGCCGAGCGTGCCGAGCACGCTTTCGGTGTTGATCTGGCCGCCTTGCGGCACTTCGCCGTTCGGCGTGCCCGCGTTCACGACGTGCGGCAGCACCTGGGCGAGCAGGCCGCTGACCTGTTCCGGCTGCATGCCGACCTTCTGCGCGAGACCCGAGACGACGTCCGAGCCGAGCACGTTGTGCAGCTGATCGGGCGAAACGGACTGGTTCTCGCCGTTGCTGACCCACGACTGCACGACGTCGCCGAGACCGCCTTGCTGGAACTTCTGGATGAGGCCGTTCAGGCCGCCCGGCTGATTGTTGACGAATTCCATCGCGAGCGCGAGGAGTTGAGTTTGGCCGCCGCCTTGTTGCTGTTGCGACGAACCGAGCAGGGAACCGAGGGTATCGAGCAGGCTCATGACGATCTCACTAATGATGGCCGCGACGGGGGACGCGGCCGGAAAATCGGACGGCGCGCACGAGGCGCGCCGCGGGGATGGCAGAAAGTGCCGGAAAGCGGGCGCGCGACCTCAAGCGCCCGAGGCGGCCGCGTCGGACGCGGCCTTGCTCTTCTTCGACTTCTTGCTCTTCTTTGCTTTGGTATCCGAAGCGGCGGCCGGCGCGGTGGCGGCGGGCGCGGCGGAACCCGCCTGCGCGGCGCTCGCGGCGGCGGCTTCCTTGTCCTTCTTGCTCTTGCGTTTGGACTTGCCGGCCTTGGCGTCCGAGGCGGCCGGCGCGGTCGTGGCCGTGGTGGCGGGCGCCGCTGACGTCGGGGCCGTGGTCATCGGATTCGGCGCGGTGCCGGCCGTGGCGGCGGGCGCCGCCGTGGTCGCCGCCTTGCTGCTCTTCGACGACGCTGCCGGCTTGCCCGCCGGCGGCGCCGACGAACCGTTGATCGTCAGACCGGCGGCTTCGAGATTCTGCACCGACTTCGGACCGATGCCCTTCACGCGCGTGGCGAGGTCGTCCGCATCCTTGAACGGGCCGTTTTTGCTACGTTCGTCGAGGATCGCCTTGGCGTGGACGGGGCCGATGCCCTTGACCGATTCGAGCGCCGCCTGATCGGCGGTATTGACTTCGACAGCCGCGGCCAACGCGGCGGACAGCGACAGACCGAGTGCGAGGAACAGCATCAGCAGCTTCTTCAGCATGGCAATCACTCCATTGAGGGCAATTCGAATTCGGTTAGCCGGGAACGGACGACGCATCCAGTCGGTGGGCGCTGCGCTATCAGGATAGGACAGTTCGCGCCTGCGTGGACGGGAAGCGGACGATTTATACCGAGCGTTGCGTGGCAAGACAATCGCGCCGCACAATATTTAATACTTCTGTGCATTGCGCGCACAGGCCGATCGCGGCGGGCGCAACGAGCACGCGTGCGCCATGACGGTGCGCGCGCGCGAAAACTGCCGCTGGAACGGCGGAACAGCCGCACGCGCCGACGCTCAAGCGCGATGCGGCCCGACGATGCCGTGCTTCGCGATCCGTCGATAGAGCGTCGCGCGCGAGATGCCGAGCGCGGCGGCGGCGGCGTCGGGACGCCAGCGGTGGGCGGTGAGGGCGGCGAGGATGCGGGCGCGTTCGGCGCTGTCGTGATGGCCCGTCGCGCGTTCGGCGCGCGTCGACGCGCGGTCGCCCTCGCGCGAGGCCATGGCGCCCCCACGCGCTGAATCAGGCAATTGCGCGGCGAGATCGGCGCTCAAATGCCGCGCCTCCACACGCACGGTGTCGCAGACGGCGCATGCGTAGCGCATGGCGTTGCGCAACTGGCGCAGATTGCCGGGCCACGCATAGGCGGCGAGTTGCGCGGCCAGCGCGGCGTCGAGGCCGAGCGGGCGGCCCGCGGCCTGCGCTTCTTCGGCGAACACCGTGTCGATCAGCATGCCGATGTCGCGCCGTTCGCGCAGCGGCGGCAGCGTGAGCACCGCGCCGCTCAGGCGGTAGTAGAGATCGTCGCGAAACGCGCCCGCCGCGGCCATCTGCGTGAGATCGCGGTGCGTCGCGCAGATCACGTCGAGATCGACGCGCACCGGCGTCTCGCCGCCGAGCGGCAGCACTTCGCCTTCGGCGAGCACGCGCAGCAGGCGCGTCTGCAGCGCGAGCGGCATATCGCCGATTTCGTCGAGAAAGAGCGTGCCGCCGTCGGCGAGCGCGATCTTGCCGCGCGCGCCGTGACGCCGCGCGCCCGTGAACGCGCCGGGCGCGTAACCGAACAGCTCGCTCTCGATCAGCGACTCGGGCAGCGCGCCGCAATTCACCGCGACGAACGGCCGGTTGCGGCGCGGCCCGGCATCGTGGATCGCGCGCGCGAATACTTCCTTGCCCGCGCCGGTTTCGCCGAGCAGCAGAATCGGCAGCCGCTTGCCGACAACGCGCTGTGCGATGCGCGCGTTGTCGGCCACGCGCGCGTCGGCGCTGCGCAGGAACGGGCCGAGCGCGCTGCGGTCGTGCGCCTCCTCGGCGCGGGTTTGGGGCGCATCGCGCACGTCGCGCAGCGGCACCGCGCCATGCACGCCCGGCGACGGCACCCGTCCGAGCGGCGCGCGAATCCGCGCGTAAAGCATCGCGCCGCTCGCCCGCAGGCGCAGCGCCGCGATGGCCTCGATGCGGCCGATATCGCGCAACTGCACGTGCGACGAATCGAAAATCTCGTCGATATGGCGCGGACCTTCGAGGCCCGGAATGATTTCGCGCGCGCGCCGGTTCGCGGCGACCACGTTGCCGTTTTCGTCGAAGGCGATCAGTAGTTCGGGCTGCGCCTCGACGTAATTGCGGCTCTGGTGGCCGAACAGAATCCAGCACGACGCGGTGCGATGCAGGAAATAGCCGTCCTCGATGAGCGTCGCGCTCTGGCGCACGAGCTGATTGACGATGCGCTGGCTCTCGCGGCCATCGGGCGACTGCACGGCGGAGGCGTCGAGCACGCCGATCAGCTCGCCGCCGGGCGCAAAGATCGGCGCGGCGCTGCAGGTGAGCGTGGTGAACGCGGCGCGGAAATGATCGGTCTTGTGCACGGTGATCGGCGCGAGATCGGCCAGCACGCTCGCGATGCCGCACGTGCCTTCCTCGCTCTCCGACCAGCACGAACCGATATGCAGGCCCGCGTGCTTGAAGTCGTTGCGGCGCTCGCGGTCGATGCGGTAGTCGATCGTCACGCCATGCGCGTCGGTGAGCATCACGCAATAGTCAGCGTCGCGCACGACGTCGTGCAGGCGCGTGAGGCACTGGCCCGAGGCGCGCAGAAAAGACTCCTCGCGATCGCGGATTTCGCGCAGTTCGGCGGCGCTCAGCACGCGCGGGCCGATCACCGAGCCGGGATCGAGCTGATAGCGCTCGAACGAGCGCTGCCACGACGACGCGAGCCGCGCCGAGCCCGAAGGCGCGGGCAGGCGTCCTTCGACGGCGTCGCGCACGCGCGCGGCGTGGCGGGTGGGAGCGAGGGCGTAGGGCATGGCGGTTCCAGTCGAATCCAGACCACTCCAGGCGGGAACCTTTTGTAGCACATCCCGCGCGCGCAATCACACCGCAGCGCAGCAAGCGAGATGGCTGAGACGATCGTCTCAGTGTGTCGCGAGACGCGCATGCGGGCCTGCACAACGGCGGGTCGGGTGCGTCGTGCGGGGCGCGGCGCGATTGCGTCCGCGCGTTTCGCTGCAGTGCACTTCGCCCCCGAGCTCAACGCAGGCCGTGTTGAGACGCCGTCGCGCCACGCGACGCTGATCGCGGCGCGCTTGCGAATCGGCCGCAAAGCCCTGTCGCAGCGGCATTCCGTCTGCTTGAACGCGCGGCGCGCACGCGTTGGCACAACGCTTGCAGAGTCTGCGGACAAACATGACGCACAAACGCGACGCGCAAACGCAATCGGCAAGCGTCGCCGACACAATCGGTCCGCCCTTGCGCGGATCAGGAGACAAAGCCCGTGACGACGCCCGTGACCGTAGGCGTGATCGCGAACCCGGCTTCGGGACGCGACATCCGCCGCCTCACCACGCATGCTTCCGTATTTCCGACGGCCGAGAAAGCCAACATGGTCGTGCGACTGCTCGCGGGACTGGGCGCATTCGGCGTCGATCGCGTGATCACCTTGCGCGATAAGACCGGCGTCGCCGCGCTGGTGCTGCGCGCGCTCGAAACGCATGCGGCGGTGGCGCGGCACGAGCGCTGGCCGACCGTCGATTTCATCGATCTGCCGATCAGCGACAGCGCCGCCGACACGCACGCGGGCGTCGCTCACATGGTGCGCGAACGGGTCGCGCTGATCGCCGTGCTGGGCGGCGACGGCACGCATCGCGCGGTCGCGGCGCATAGCGGCGACACGCCCTTGCTCGCGCTCTCCACCGGCACCAATAACGCGTTCCCCGAACTGCGCGAGGCCACCGTCGCGGGCCTTGCCGGCGCGCTCGTGGCCACCGGCGCGGTGCCCGCCGAGGCCGCGCTCGCGCGCAACAAGCGGCTGGTCGCGCGTTGCGTCGAAGGACCGGCGCTGGGCCGCGAGGAAATCGCACTGGTCGATGTTTGCGTATCGCGGCAACCGTTCGTTGGCGCGCGGGCGATTTCGGATAGTTCGGATATCGAATCGTTATTTCTGGCCTTCGCGCCGCCCGACGGCATCGGGCTCGCGTCGATCGGCGGCGCGTGGGCGCCGGTCGGACGAGACGCGGCGCACGGTCTGCACATGACGTTCGGCGATGCCGACGCCAGCGGCGAAGGCGTGCCGATACTCGCGCCGATCGCGCCGGGCCGCATCGAACGGCTCAACATGCGCACGTGCCAGCGGCTCGAAGTCGGCATGCCGATGCCGCTCGATGCGGGCCACGGCACGCTCGCCTTCGACGGCGAGCGCGAGATCGAACCGTCGCGCGGCGACCGCTACGAAGTGGCGCTCGACTGGGGCGGCCCTTTGACCGTCGATGTCGCGCGCACCTTGCGTTACGCGGCCTCGCATCAGTTGCTGCGCGCGGCGGCCACGCGTGCATGAGGACGCAGGTCCGCGCATGTGTGCGCAGGTGTACGCATGCCGGCGCGTTTGAAGGTTTTTCTCGCCAACCCCTTAAAAACAGGAGACATCAGCATGGACGAACCCCTCAAAGGCCAGGTCGCGGTCGTCACCGGCGGCGCGCGCGGTATCGGACGCGGCATAGCGCTCACGCTCGCGCGTGCGGGCGCCGATGTCTTGCTCGCCGATCTGCTCGACGAAGCGCTCGCACAGACCGCGAAGGAGGTGCAGGAACTCGGCCGCCGCGTGCTCACCTGCAAGGTCGACGTCACGCAGGCCGCGCAGATCGACGGGATGATCGCGCGGGCGATTTCGGAACTCGGCGGGCTCGACATTCTCGTGAACTGCGCGGGCGTGATTTCGATTCATCCGGTCGCCGAGCTATCGGAGCGCGACTGGGACTTCGTCATGGACGTGAACGCAAAGGGCACGTTTCTCGGCTGCAAGGCGGCGCTGCCGCATTTTCTGATGCAAAAGCGCGGTCGCATCATCAACGTCGCGTCGATCGCGGGCAAGGAAGGCTTTCCGAATCTCGCGCACTACAGCGCCTCGAAGTTCGCGGTGGTCGGCTTCACGAACGCGCTCGCGAAGGAAGTCGCGCGCGAGGGCATCACGGTCAACGCGATCTGTCCGGGCATCGTGCGCACCTACATGTGGGACCGGCTCTCCGACGAATGGAAGAACGAAGGCGAGAGCGTCGAGCAATCGTGGCAGCGCCATCAGCTTGCGCTGATTCCGCAAGGCCGCGCGCAAACGCCGGAGGACATGGGGCGGCTCGCCCTGTTCTTCGCGACGATGGACAACGTCACCGGCCAGTCGGTGAACGTCGATGGAGGCTTCACGTTTCATTGAAGGCAACGCAGAAACGACTCAGGCACGACTCATTGTGTTTCATCAGGAGACAACCATGTCGAATCAGTTGAACAAGGAGCAGTTGCTCACGGCGTATCGCTCGATGCGCACGATCCGTGAATTCGAGGAGCGTCTGCACGTCGAGTTCGCGACCGGCGAGATTCCGGGCTTCGTGCATCTCTATGCGGGCGAGGAGGCGTCGGCGGTCGGCGTCATGAGCCACCTGAACGACGCCGATTACGTGGCCACCACGCACCGCGGTCACGGCCATTGCATCGCCAAGGGCGTGGACGTGCGCGAGATGATGGCCGAGATCTACGGGCGCGAAACCGGTTCGTGTCGCGGCAAGGGCGGCTCGATGCATATCGCCGATCTTTCAAAGGGCATGCTGGGCGCGAACGGCATCGTCGGGGCGGGCGGGCCGCTTACATGCGGCGCGGCGCTCGCGGCGAAGCAGAAGAAAACCGGCGGCGTGGGCGTGTGCTTTTTCGGCGATGGCGCGTCGAATCAAGGCGTGATCTTCGAGTCGATGAATCTCGCTTCGGTGTGGCGTCTGCCGGTGATTTTCGTCGCCGAAAACAACGGTTACGCGGAAGCGACGTCATCGACATGGTCGGTGGCCGCGGACAATATCGCCGATCGCGCCAACGGCTTCGGCATGCCTGGTGTGATCGTCGACGGATTCGACTTCTTCGCCGTTTATGAAGCGCTCGGCGAAGCCATCGCGCGGGCGCGCAACGGCGGCGGCCCGACGCTCGTCGAAATGAAACTGTCGCGCTATTTCGGCCATTTCGAAGGCGATGCGCAGACCTATCGCGCGCCCGGCGAAGTGCAGAAGCTGCGCGAGGAAAAGGATTGCCTCAAGCGTTTCGAGGAGCGCGTGGTGCGCGCGGAGCTCGCCAGCACCGACGACCTGCGCAAAGTCGATACGGAAGTGAAGGCGCTGATCGACGACGCGGTGGCCAAGGCGAAGGCCGCGCCGCTGCCTGCGCCCGAAGCGCTGCTGACCGATGTGTACGTGTCCTATCCCTGAGCGCCTGCTGCGCCGGGAACGATGATTAGTCAGGATTCCAGATCAAGGAGACAAAAATGGCACGGAAAATCACTTATTCGCAGGCGATCAACGAAGCGCTTGCACAAGAAATGACACGCGACGAAAGCGTGATCGTGATGGGCGAGGACAACGCGGGCGGCGCGGGTGCGCCCGGCGAGCAGGACGCATGGGGCGGCGTGCTCGGCGTGACGAAAGGGCTGTACGGCAAGTTTCCGGGCCGCGTGCTCGATACGCCGCTCTCCGAAGGCGGGTTTATCGGCACGGCGGTGGGCGCGGCGGCGTGCGGCCTGCGGCCGGTGGCGGAGCTGATGTTCATCGACTTCATGGGCGTGTGCTTCGACCAGATTTTCAATCAGGCGGCCAAGTTCCGCTATATGTTCGGCGGCAAGGCGGTCACGCCCGTCGTGATTCGCACGATGTGCGGCGCGGGTCTGCGCGCGGCCGCGCAGCACTCGCAGATGCTCACGTCGCTGTTCACGCATATTCCGGGGCTCAAGGTCGTGTGCCCGGCCACGCCGTATGACGCGAAGGGGCTCATGATCGCCGCGATCCGCGACAACGATCCGGTGATTTTCTGCGAGCACAAGCTGCTCTACACGATGGAAGGCGACGTGCCCGAGGAGTCGTATTCGATTCCGTTCGGCGAGGCCAATATCGTGCGCGATGGCGACGACGTGACGATCGTCACTTATGGGCGCATGGTGCACTACGCGCTCGACGCGGCGCAGAAGCTCGCGAAAGACGGCATCGAAGCCGACGTGATCGATCTGCGCACGACCTCGCCGCTCGACGAGGACACGATCCTCGAAAGCGTGAGCCGCACGGGTCGCGTGGTGGTGGTGGACGAAGCGAATCCGCGCTGCTCGATGGCCACGGACATCGCCGCGCTGGTCGCGCAGAAAGCGTTTCACGACCTGAAAGCGCCGGTCGGCATGGTCACCGCGCCGCATACGCCGGTGCCGTTCGCGGCCTCGCTCGAAGACATTTACATCCCCTCGGCGGATCAGATCGCCGCCGCCGCGCGTGCCGCAAGGAGCTGAAGTCATGCCGATTCACATGATCACGATGCCCAAATGGGGCTTGTCGATGGAGCAGGGCCAGGTGAACGGCTGGCTCAAATCGCCCGGCGACAAAGTCTCGAAGGGCGACGAACTGCTCGACGTCGAATCCGACAAGATCGCCTCGGGCGTCGAGTGCGCGTTCGACGGCATCTTGCGACGACAGATTGCGCAGGAGGGCGATACGCTGCCGGTGGGCGCGTTGCTCGGCGTCGTTGCAGATCAGGAAACATCGGACGCCGAAATCGATGCGGCCGTCGCCGAATTCCAGCGCGACTTCGTGCCTGCCAAAGCGGGCGACGCCGACGCGGGCCCCCAGCCGGAGAAGGCGCAGATCGGTGGCCGCACGGTGCGCTGGCTGAAGCTGGGCGAGGGCGACGGCACACCCGTGGTGCTGATCCACGGTTTCGGCGGCGATCTCAACAACTGGCTGTTCAATCACGCCGATCTCGCGACGCGACGCACCGTGTGGGCGCTCGATCTGCCGGGGCATGGCGAGTCGGGCAAGGCGGTCGAAAGCGGCGCGCTCGACGAACTCGCGCAGAGCGTGATCGATTTTCTAGACACGCAGAAGATCGAGCGCGCGCATCTGGTCGGGCATTCGCTGGGCGGCGCGGTGGCGATGGCCGTGGCTGAGCGCGCGCCTACGCGGGTCGCGTCGCTCTCGCTGATCGCGAGCGCGGGTCTCGGCGACGAAATCGATGGTGCGTATATCGAGGGCTTCGCGAGCGCAACGAACCGCAACGTGCTCAAGCCGCACGTGACGAAGCTGTTCGCCGATCCGGCGCTCGTCACGCGTCAGCTCGTCGAGGACCTTGTGAAGTACAAGCGGCTCGAAGGCGTGCAGGACGCGCTCGCGAAGATCGCTTCGCAGAGTTTTGCGGGCGGCGCGCAGCGGCGTGTGTTCCGCGACCGGCTCTCGACGCTCGCGCCCAAAGTGCTGGTGATCTGGGGCGACGCCGATCAGATCATTCCGGCGCGCCACGCGCAGGGACTCGCGCCCACGGTGCAGGTCGAGGTGATCGCGGGCAAGGGGCATATGGTGCAGATGGAAGCCGCCGCCGAGATCAACCGGCTGCTCAAGGCTTTTTTCGACGCGGGAGGCTGAGATGGAGCCCGTCGCGTCCGACATGCCGCGCGCCGGCGACACCGCGCTCGGCCAGCACGGCTTGCGCAGCCGCGAGAAGCTCGCGCGCATTCCCGTCAAGATCGTGCCGGCGGGCGAGGGCGCGGCGTTGCCCAAGCCGCCCTGGCTGCGCGCGCGCCCGATGATGAGCACGACGGTCGCCGACGTGGCGGCCGTGCTGCGCGAGCATCGGCTGCATTCGGTGTGCGAGGAGGCGATGTGCCCGAACATCGGCGAGTGCTTCGCGCAGCGCACGGCCACGTTCATGATCATGGGCGGGCTGTGCACGCGGCGCTGTCCGTTCTGCGACGTCGCGCACGGGCGGCCGGCGCCGCTCGATGAGGATGAACCCGCGCATCTCGCGTCGGCGGTCGCGGCGCTCGGCTTACGGCATGTGGTGATCACGTCGGTCGATCGCGACGATCTGCGCGACGGCGGCGCGGCGCATTTCGCGCGCTGCGTCGCGCGGGTGCGCGAGCGCGTGCCGGGCATTGGCGTCGAGGTGCTGACGCCGGATTTTCGCGGACGCATCGAGCGCGCGCTCGATGCGCTTTCGGCGGCGTGGCCCGATGTGTTCAATCACAACATCGAGACGGTGCCGTCGCTGTATCGCGCGGCGCGTCCGGGCGCGGATTATCGCGGCTCGCTGCAACTGCTGGCGCGCGCGAAGGCCGCGAGTGGCGCGGGTGGGGCGCTCGTCACGAAGTCGGGGCTGATGGTCGGGCTCGGCGAAACCGATGCGCAATTGCTCGAAACCATGCGCGATCTGCGCGAGCACGACGTGGAGGTGCTGACGATCGGGCAGTATCTGGCGCCGTCGCGGTTTCATTTGCCGGTGCGGCGTTACGTGCATCCGGACGAATTCGCGGCGCTGCGCGAGGCGGGCCTGGCGATGGGCTTTCGCGAGGTGGTGGCGGGGCCACTGGTGCGGTCGTCGTATCACGCCGCGCAGACGGTGGAGGCGGCGCGCGGGGTGGCGTGATGTCGACGAGTTACGCAACTAACTGCCAAGTGTGCGCGATTCTGCAACTCGGGGCGGTGGCGGTTCGACCACGTCGAGTGCTAAATGAAAACGCCGGTCTTTAACGCGATGACGTCGGCCTCGCCGCCATCATCGCTTCGACTACGCCGCCTTTAAATACCGCGTGCTCACACGCTGCAAATACACCGCGAGCCCTGCGCCCGCGATCACCAGACTGGCCGCATTGGCGAGCCAGAAACCGCGCGCGCCGGTCGCCCAGACGGGCAGGTTGCCGAACACATCGAAGCCGAGCGCGTAGCCACCGCCCAGTCCCACGCCCCAGAGCGCGATCGCGTAGATCACGGTCGGCACCACGGCGACCTTGTAGGCGCGCAGCGCGAAAGCGGTGGTGATCTGCAGCGCGTCGAACACGTGATACACGGTGACGATCGCAACCAGCGGCATCGCCGCGATCGCCACGGCCGGATCGGGCGTATACGCGCCGATGATCAGCGGCCGCAGCACGAACACGATTGCACCGAACACGCAGGCAATCGCAACCGCCGTCATCACGCCATGACGCGCGAGCGTGCGCGCCTCCGCGTGGCGTTCGGCGCCCAGCGCCTGCGCAACCAGCGTCGAAGTCGCCACGCCGATCGAGAGCGGCGTCATGTACAGCACCGCGCCCATGTTCCCGGCGATCTGATGTCCGGCGAGCGTCGTCGTGCCCAGGCGCGCGATGAAAATCGCCATGAAGGTGTAGGACGTCACCTCGATCAGATACGAGAGTCCCATCGGAATGCCGAGCTTGAGCAGTTCCGCTTGCCGTTTCCATTCGGGCCAGCAGAAGTGCTTGAAAATCTCGAACGGCTCGAAGACATCCACGCGCGTGATCGCGATCGCCGCGCACAACGCGAGCGCCCAGTTGATCGACGTGCTCGCCAGCGCGCAGCCCGGACCGCCGAGCGCGGGCACGCCGAGTCCGCCGAAAATCAGCCAGGTATTGAGCGGAATCTTGACGATCAGCGCGCCCACTTGCAGGAACATCACGAGACGCGGCCGTCCCACGGCGTTGGCGAGCGAGCTGTAGATGCGAAACGCGAGCGCGGCGGGCAGGCCGAACGACAGCAGCCGCAGATAACCGATGGTGCGTTCGCGCAGCGCTTCGGGCGCGCGCGCGAGGTCGAGCAGCGGGCCCGGAAAATAGAGGATCGTGAAGCCGATCACCATCAGCACGAGTGCGAGCCAGAAGGCCTGGCGCACTTCCAGACCGATCTCGGTGTCCTTGCGCGCGCCGTAGAGCTGCGCGGTCACGGGCTGAAGCGCTGTGAGAATGCCCGTGAGACCGATGTACACCGAGACGTAGATCGACGATCCGAGGCCGAGCGCGGCGAGATCGAGCGCCGAGTAGCGGCCGACCATCGCCGTGTCGATCACGCCGAACGCGATGATCGCGAGCTGGCCGATCAGCACCGGCCAGGCGAGCCCGGCGATGCGCCGTATGTCGGCGAGGAACGTCGTCGTCACCGCGGCCTCAGTCGGGGCGCTTGCGCCAGACGTGTTTTTTGACGGGCGGCTGCGGGCGGTCGATGCGCACGTAGAGACGGAAGCGCTCGTCGCGGTCGGCGACGCGGCGGCCTTCCCAGACCAGCTTCCAGACGAAGTTCGACATCGAGCTCGGCTCGCCGTAGTCCTGGGTGTCTTGTCGCAGGATCACGTCGCAATCCTCGTCGAACGAGAAGTGCATTTTGCCGAAGTAGGCGAAGGTGGCGATCTGCGCGTCGCCGAGGCGCACGGGCGAGATGCACTGGTAGTCGGCGGGCAGGTGCGCGGCGATCTGCTGCGCGACATCCTTATAGGTCCGGCTGTAGTTCACGACCGGCAGCCAGAGCGTCATCAGCAGCACCCACATCAGCGTGGTGCCGCCGCTCGACAGCACGACGCTGCGCCACAACACTTTCGGATGACGCGCCACGCGCCATTGCACGAGTGCGATCCAGCACAGCGTCACGGCCACGGCGCAGACGAACGAGAGAATCTTGAATTGCGGCGCGAAACCCGGTGCGAGGCGCGCGAGATTGCGCGCGAGCGGCGCCGGGAAACCCGTCATGCCCGCCAGCCACACCAGCCACACGAAGGTGCTGAGGATCGTGAAGCTGAGCACCGCGAACCAGTCGATCGCATTGATCGCGCCGCGCTTGAGCGTGGGCAAAGCGAAAGCCGCGAGCACGCAGACCGCAGGCAGCACCAGCATGAAGAGGCGATTGGTTTCGTGGCTCTGCACGACCACGAGGATCAGCAGCGGCACGATCACCGAAAGCGGAATCGCGATGTGCGGCGCGCGGCGCAGGCCGGCCCAGCTGACCCACGCCCAGATCGCGAGCGGCCAGGCCGGCCACGTGAACAGCGGCAGATTCTTGGCCGCGTAGCGCAGCACCGTGCCCGGCGGCCCGGCGAACGCGTTGACGTTGGTGCGCGCCCACTGGTTGAGGAACCAGACGCCGTCGTCGGGATAGATGTGCAGCGTGAGCAGCGGCCACGACAGCCCCACCACGAGCGCGACCGGCAAGCCGGCCACGAGCAGCCAGCGCGAACGCGTTTCGGGTGCGACGGCGAGCATCGCAAGCGTGCCGATCAGCAGGGCGCCAACCAGCACGGGGCCGGCCGCGAGCATCACGATGCCGAGCGCGAGGCCCCACCAGAGCGCGCCCTGGATGGGTTTGTCGATGGCGCGCACGAGGCCGTAGACGAGCATCGCGATGCCGACGAATTGCATCAGCTGCGGCGTGGTTTCGTGGCCGCGCTCGGCGAGACCGAAGCAGGCGAGCAGAATCAGCACGGCGCCGTCGGCGAGCGTGCGGCCGTAGTCGCGCGGCTCGGGCTCGCCGCCGAACGCGTATTTGAACGGCTGCACTTCGGCGCGGCGGCCGAGCAGATAGGCGCTGTACCAGACGAACGCGCAGGCGAGGCAGAACAGCACGCCGGTGGCGATGCGCGAGGCGTTGCTCGCGTCCACCCACGGCGCGAACACGCGGATGCACAGCGCGCCGAGCCAGTAGCCGAGCGGACCGTTCTCGGTCACGTACTTGCCGACGAGGTTGGGCAGCAGCCAGTCGTGCGAGGTGCCGCCGGCCATGGTCCACATCACGCCGAAGCCGGCCGCATCCTCGTTCTTCCACGGATCGCGGCCGAACAGGCCGAACGACGCGAAGATGATACAGATGGTCAGCAGCAGCCAGCGCGGCAGGGCGCTGGTGGCGGAGGCGGTCAGGCGAATGGCTGGCTTCATGCAGTGCGAGGGAATTCGAGTAAGCGCAACGGTCGCAGGCGGCCGTTGCGGAGCATCCGGCATTCTAGCCGGGCAGGCTCGCGCGCGTCACGGCAAGCGACGCTTGTCAGCTGTTGCCAACGCTTGCCGGCGCAATGAAACGGTCGATGGTCGAAACCGGACCGTCACGGCGGGTCGGCGGCAGTGTGTCAGCGTAAGCTGCAACAAGCGTCGGAAAGCGTCGGAAAAATCCGGTAAGACGGCGCGGGCAACAAAAAAGGGCAGCCTGGGCTGCCCTTTTTGTACACGTCTGTGCGGGTCCGGCACGATGACCGGAGAGCGAAGCTTACTTCGCTGCCTTGCCCGTAGCGCGTGCGCCGAACTTCTTGTTGAACTTCTCGACGCGGCCGGCCGTGTCCATGATCTTCTGCGTACCCGTGTAGAACGGATGCGATTCCGACGAGACTTCGATCTTCGCGAGCGGGTAGGTCTTGCCGTTGAATTCGGCGGTTTCGCGCGTCTGGATGGTCGAGCGCGTCACGAAACGGAAATCGTTCGACACGTCGATGAACAGAACTTCGCGGTAATCCGGGTGAATGCCTTCTTTCATGATCTTTCCTAAAATCTGGCGGTAGCCAACCCACGTTGCCCGCAACACCCATGTCGCGGCGCTCTTCGCGCGAGCCACTTGCCCAAGGTCGAAAAAACGCGATTATGCCAGAAAATCAGCTGGTTGGCGAATTTTTGCGGGCCCGCGACAGCTTTTTCAGGCCGGTTGGCCGTCGAGCGCGCCCACCCGCGCCGGATCCTGACGGTAATAGCGCGCGAGCAGCCGGTAAAGCTCCGGATATTCGGCCTCGAAGGCCTTCGGCGTGACGAACAGCGCCTCGCTGCACACGGCGAAGAACTCCGACGGATGATCGGCCGCATAGGGATCGATCAGCGAGTCGCGCTCGAAGCGCTTCCAGCGGCGTTCCGGCACCGCATCCACCTTGTCGCAGAACTGGTCGTAGGCGTTGTCGAACACATCGGCCCACGCCTGCGCGTCGAGCGGCGCGTGCCAGCGCCGATAAAGGGGCGGATGACCGTCGGTCTCGCCGTTGAGCATGTCGATCTTGTGCGCGAACTCGTGGATGACGACGTTGTAGGCGTCGCTGCCGTCGGTCATCTGCGCGTCTTCCCACGAGAGGATCACCGGGCCGCCTTCCCACGCCTCGCCGCTCGCGTCGTGCTCGACTTCATGCACCACGCCGTCCTCGTCCTCCACGGTCTTGCGGATCACGAACTCGCCCGGATAGACGATCACGCCCACCCAGCCCTTGTACAGATCGAGCGAGAGATTCAGCACGGGCAGCGAGGCCTGGGCGGCGATCGCCACGGTCATGGCGTCGGTAAGTTCGAGATCGTGCGCGGTCGAGAATTCCTTCTGCGCGAGGAACAGGCTCGTGAGTTCGCGCAGGCGTATGAGATCGGCGGCGTCGAGGTGGCCGAGAAAGGGCAGTCCCTCGAGCGTCGCCTGCCAGAGCACGTCGTCGATCGCATAGGTGCGCAGCGCCTTTTCGCGGCGGCGCGCGCCGAACCAGCTGGAGAGTTTCGAAAGCATCGCGTCAGTTGTGTTCAGTCGATCTGCTTTTGCCACGCGGCGAATACCGCGCCGACGATCGCCGCGCCCATCAGATAGTAGAAGCCGTCGAGCGAACTCAGGAAGCTCGCCTGCTGCGCCACCATCCGGCTGACCTGCGCGAGCGCGAGGCCGTGCGCTTCGCCCGGCGAGCGGCCGAGCGCCTCGAAGGTGTGCGTCAGCTTCGCGAACGTGTCCTGAAAGATCGGGTTGAGCGGATTCACGAATTCCACGAGCCGCGTCTGGTGCAGCGCCAGCCGATGCTGCTCGACGATGATGACCGTGGCGGTCGCGAACGATATCGTCAACTGACGGACGATGTTTTTCAAGCGGTAACCGTGTGTGAACTCGTCGATATCGAAGATGCGAAAGGTGAGATTGGCCACCGGCAGCACGATGAACAGCAGCAACAGGCCGCGCAGCAGCAGCGGCGGAATCAGCCACGTCTCGCTGACGTCGGGCGTCATCTTCGTCATCCAGAACGCCACGAAAAACGCCAGCAGGAAGCCCGGCACGATGATCCACTTCTTGTGCGTGACGAACTTCGCATAGCGGAAGTAAAGAAACAGCGCGGTGGCGGAAATCAGCGAGGTGATGCCGGTGAGGCGGCCGGCGTTTTCGACCGGATAGTCGAGACCGCTTTCGAGAAAGCGCGAGACCAGATAGCTGAGCACCGTGGTCATGTAGTAGTAGAACATGTACAGCAGCAGCCCGACCTGGAACGGCCGCTCGCGCAGCGCGTGCAGCCGCACGAGCGGCTTCGGATGATGCCATTGATGCCACACGAACCACGCGAGCGAGCCGATGCCCGCGAGCGTCAGCAGCGGAATTTGCGGCGACGTGGTGAAGAGTTCGAAGCGCACCTGCTGCATGGCGATCTGCAGCGCGCCTTGCGCGAAGGCGAAGATAATGTACGGCCAGAAGTGCGACGCGCCGCGCTCCTCGGGCAGCACGTGGCCGGAATCGGGCAGCGCGAGCAGCGCCAGCACGGCGTAGAGCACGCCCGCCGGCGCGGAAAAGGCGAACAGCGCGCGCCAGTCGAAATACGACACCAGATAGCCGCCGACGAGCGGCGCGAGCGCGCTCGACAGCACGATCAGGATCAGGAACGCGCGCGTGGCGACGGGGCGTTGCTGCGGCGTGAAGCTGATCTGAATGAGGATGCGGCAGGTGCCCATCATCGGGCCGATGAAATAGCCCTGAAAGCCGCGCGCGAAAGCCAGTTCGATCGACGATTCGCACAGCGCCGCCGCCACCGACCCCGCGGCATAGAGCAGCAGGCAGCCGCCCACGTAGCGCCGGTAGCCCACGCGTTCGACCCACCATTGCTGCTGCAGGATGCCGAGCACCGCGCACACGGCATAACTGCTCGACGACCAGACGAGCTCGTCGGGCGAGGCGTTGATGCCGCCCGCGATGTAGCTCGTGAAAAACGAAAAGATCGCGTTGTCGTAGTAGTCGAGTCCGGTCGCGATGGCGAGGACCCAGGGAAGGAAGTCGCCGCGCAGGCGGGCGGCGCTGAAGAGCGGTTCGCGGGTGGAGGTGGCGCTCATGCGCGTTCGCCTCCGTCTTCGTCGTCGGACTGCTTTTGCGTGCGCTTTGCGCCGCGCTTTTCTGCGCCCTTGCTCGCGCGCGCATGGCCTGGCTTGTTCGCGGATTTGAGTGCGGTGGACGAGGGCGCCTGGGCGAGCGGTGGTGCGCCGCGTTCGGCATCTTGGCGTCGGCGCGAGGCGGCCAGACGTTCGCCGATCAGCGCTTCGGACGGTTCGCCCGCGAGGCGACGCTTCAGGTAGTCGAGATCGTCGGCGAGTTCGGCACGCACGCTTTGCGCTTCCTTCAACTCGCGCCGCACGGCGCCGATGCGTGCATCGAGCGTGTCGATCTGCTGCGCGAGCGCGTCGGCGATCTGTTGCAGCGATTCGTGCGAGTAGCGCCGCCGGCCGTCGCCGACCGATTCCAGCGGACGCTTGAGCATTTCGGTGATGCCGTGCAGCGAAAAGCCGAGCGCACGCAAGCGCAGAATGCGCGCGAATTGCTCGAGATCGTGTTCGTCGTAGAGGCGGTAGCGGCCTTCGCTACGCGTCGGGGTCACGAGTCCGCGTTCCTCGTAGTATTTGAGCGTGCGTGGCGTGACGTTCAGCCGCAAGGCGGCGTCGCGCACGGTGAGGAGCGGGTTGGCGTCCGGAGCGGGGTCCGGTCTGGCGTGTCTGGACATCGGTGGCCGGCCGGGCAGGCGGCAGTGAATACAGACCCGGATTATAGTTCAACGTGAACGTTCACGTACAGGTTGTGCCGCCCCGTATCCGCAACGGTTTATTGTGTGAAATCAGCGCACTAACGCGTCCTAACGCATCCGGAAATGAAAAACGCCCGCTGGGAGCGGGCGTTTCAGATGCTGCATCGAGCGGGGCGCGAGGCCTTAGCCGCCGCGGCGCATCATGTCGAAGAACTCGGAGTTGTTCTTCGTCTGGCGAATCTTGTCGAGCAGGAATTCCATTGCTTCGACTTCGTCCATGTCGTGGATGAACTTGCGCAGCACCCAGATCTTCTGGAGGATGTCCGGCTTGATCAGCAACTCTTCGCGACGCGTGCCCGACTTGTTCAGGTTGATCGACGGATAGACGCGCTTTTCCGCGAGACGGCGCTCGAGGTGCACTTCCATGTTGCCCGTGCCCTTGAACTCTTCGTAGATCACGTCGTCCATGCGGCTGCCGGTTTCGATCAGCGCGGTGCCGATGATCGTGAGCGAACCGCCTTCTTCGATGTTACGTGCCGCACCGAAGAAACGCTTCGGACGTTGCAGCGCGTTGGCGTCCACACCGCCGGTCAGCACCTTGCCCGAAGCCGGCACGACCGTGTTGTAGGCGCGCGCGAGACGCGTGATGGAGTCGAGCAGAATCACGACGTCGTGCTTCATTTCGACGAGACGCTTGGCCTTTTCGATCACCATTTCGGCGACCTGCACGTGACGTGCGGCCGGTTCGTCGAACGTCGAGGCGATCACTTCGCCTGCGACCGAACGCTGCATTTCCGTCACTTCTTCCGGACGCTCGTCGATCAGCAGCACGAACAGGACCACGTCGGGGTGGTTCTGCTTGATGGCGTGCGCGATGTGCTGAAGCATCACGGTCTTGCCGGACTTGGGCGATGCGACCAGCAGGCCGCGTTGACCCTTGCCGATGGGCGCGATCATGTCGATGATGCGGCCCGTCACGTTCTCCTCACCGCGCATTTCGCGCTCGAGCAGCAGCACCTTGTTCGGGTGCAGCGGCGTGAGGTTCTCGAACATGATCTTGTGCTTCGAGGCTTCCGGCGGCTGGCCGTTGACCTTGTCCACCTTCACGAGCGCGAAATAGCGTTCGCCGTCCTTCGGCGTACGCACTTCACCTTCGATCGTGTCGCCGGTGTGCAGATTGAAGCGGCGGATCTGCGACGGGCTGATATAGATATCGTCCGTGCTGGCGAGATACGAGGTTTCCGGCGAGCGCAGGAAGCCGAATCCGTCCGGCAGCACTTCAAGCGTGCCGTCACCGAAGATCGTTTCGCCCGTCTTGGCGCGCTTTTTGAGAATCGCGAACATCAGTTCCTGCTTGCGCAGGCGGTTCGCATTTTCGATCTCGAGGCCATTGGCCATCTCGATCAATTCGGACACGTGCAGAGACTTGAGCTCGGAAAGATGCATACGGAGAACCCGTCGGGGAGGATGCGACGAAAAGAAGTCAGGGGGAAAAGAACGAGCGGAACCGCTCAAGGACTTATATAAGGGCGCCGGATACGACGCTTTATGAATTCTAGCATAGCACACGCCAGAAACCGCCAGTGAAGCCCTGCGGCATGTTTCAGCATGTTTTTAACGGGCATGTTGTCGGCTGACAACATGCCCGTGACCGACCTGATGCGCCTTTCAGCACTGCCGCGGCTGCCGTGAGGGCAGGGTGCGCGGCGGCCGGAACGCTTTTACAGGTGGCTGTCCAGGAACGCGGTGAGCTGCGACTTCGACAGGGCGCCGACCTTCTGCGCCGCGACGGCGCCGTTCTTGAAGAGGATCAGCGTGGGGATGCCGCGCACGCCGAACTTCACCGGCGTCGACTGATGTTCGTCGACGTTGATCTTCGCGACTTGCAGACGGTCGCTGTAGTCCTTCGCGACTTCGTCGAGAATCGGCGCGATCATCTTGCAGGGGCCGCACCATTCGGCCCAGAAGTCCAGCAAGACGGGCTTATCGGATTTAACGACGTCCTGTTCGAACGATGCGTCGCTGATGTGCTTGATTTGTTCGCTCATTGTATGAATACCTCTTTCGGATCGAGGCTGATTGAATTGCTCGCCACGATACACCAAAAACCAGAATATATCCGGCGATGCCCAAGCCTTGCCGGGCGGGACCGGATCGAGTCGCCAAGGCTGTCCTGACGACGATCGACGCCAGTGTAGCCTAAATCCCTATGCGTTGCCGACGGTGATAGTACGCAGGTCGGCAGCAGGGTTTCCCACATTTTTCCCTTCATTTCGTGCGTCGCGTGCACGGATTGCGTGCAACAGGGCGCACAGGCGTATGCCGATTCTCCGTGTGCCGCACAGCCTGACTGCGTGCTGCCGCACTGTAATGCAATGCCAGTGTGGGGAACCCGACATATCGCACAATCTCGATATGGTGTCGCGGCGCGGCTTTGCAAGGACTTTGCCGAGAGACCGCGCGAAGTCCGTGGAAGGGCCGCTGGAAGGGCATTGCAGCAGCCGTCCCGCGGATGGTCGGCGGCCCCGCGCAAAGAGTTTTGCAGTGCGGCATTCTCAATTCGGGTCCAGCGATGTTAGAATGCTTCGTGACGGGCCTCCTCGCATGGTGGGGCGGTCAACCTGGTCAGGTCGGGAACGAAGCAGCCACAGCCGTTTTCCGCCAGTGCCGAGGGTCAGGCTCGTCACCTTCGCTTTTTCTTCTTGCGCCTCGGGCGCGTCTTGCAGCATCCCCTCGCAGTTTTCCGTCGATCGTCTCCGGTTTTTCTATTGCGCCAGCTTGCTCGCATAGCATCCGGTTTCCGCACGTTTATCGTTTCGCGTCATGCCCGTTTGCACCAGCGTCGAGCGGTTTTTGCGCGCGCTTTCGCACCGGTTTTGCCGCGCATGGGCGACCCCGTTCCGCGCGCCTGCACACAAGGCGTTCGGCGCCTTCCGATTCATCGGAGCGCGCGGGCGTTGCTGATACAATTTCCGGATGACCTATCAAGTTCTCGCACGCAAGTGGCGACCGAAGGATTTCGCTTCGCTCGTCGGACAGGAGCACGTGGTGCGCGCGCTCACGCATGCGCTCGACGGCGGGCGTCTCCATCACGCGTACCTCTTCACGGGCACGCGCGGCGTGGGCAAGACGACGCTCTCGCGCATCTTCGCCAAGGCGCTCAATTGCGAGACCGGCGTGACGTCCAAGCCGTGCGGCGTGTGTCGCGCGTGCCGGGAAATCGACGAAGGGCGCTTTGTCGATTACGTGGAAATGGATGCGGCGAGTAATCGCGGCGTCGACGAAATGGCCGCGCTGCTCGAGCGCGCCGTCTACGCGCCGGTCGATGCGCGCTTCAAGGTCTATATGATCGACGAAGTGCACATGCTCACGAACCACGCCTTCAACGCGATGCTGAAGACGCTGGAAGAGCCGCCGCCGCACGTGAAGTTCATTCTCGCGACGACCGATCCGCAAAAGATTCCGGTCACCGTGCTTTCGCGCTGTCTGCAATTCAATTTGAAGCAGATGCCGGCCGGCAATATCGTCGAGCATCTGACGCATATTCTCGGCGAAGAAAAAGTCGAGTTCGAGCCGCAGGCGCTGCGTCTGCTTGCGCGCGCCGCCGACGGTTCGATGCGCGACGCGCTCTCGCTGACCGATCAGGCGATCGCGTATTCGGCCAATCAGGTGACGGAAGAGGCCGTGCGCGGCATGCTCGGCGCACTCGACCAGAGCTATCTGATTCGCCTGATCGACGCGCTGGTGGCCGGCGACGGCCCCAACGTGCTGTCGATCGCCGACGAAATGGCGCTGCGCAGCCTGTCGTTCTCCACGGCGCTGCAGGATCTCGCGAGTCTGTTCCATCGCATCGGCTGGGCGCAATTTGCGCCGGCTTCGGTGCTCGACGAATGGCCCGAGGCCGACGATGTGCGCCGCTTCGCGCAGGCGCTGAATCCGGAACAGGTCCAGCTTTATTATCAGATCGCCACGCTGGGTCGTAGCGAACTGGGTCTCGCGCCCGACGAGTATGCGGGTTTCACGATGGCGCTGCTGCGCATGCTGGCGTTCGAGCCTTCTGTGAGCGCGGGGAGTGTCGGTAGCGCGCCGGCGTCGAAGCCGGCTGCGGCGGGTGTCGCGAGCAGCGCAGCGAGTGCGCGTGCGTCGGCGCCGGCTGTGAGCGCCGCGCCGGTATCGCGTGCCGATGCGCAGCCGCAGGTTGCCGCGCCCGTTGCTGCGCCGCGTGTGACTGTGCCGGTTGCTCCGGTCACGTCGGTCGCGCCGGTTACGCCGGGCGTCGTTACGCCGGAGCCCGCGCCTGTTGCGGCCGCGAAGCCGGTGGAGCCCGCGCCTGCTGAACCCGCGAAGGTTGAAACGAGCGCCGCGCAGCCGCGCGTCGTGCCGCCGTGGGAAGACGAAGCGACCGCAGCTCCGGTTCAGGCCGAAGCCGCTGCCGCGCCGGTCGAGGCTGTCAGCGCGGAAGCCGTGGCGGAGTCGCCGCTTGCATCGCCGGAACCGGCTTCGATCGAAGCCGCGAGCGCGAAACCGGCGGATGAAGCCGTCGCAGCGGCTGAGCCTGTTGCCGCCGAACCCGCGCCCGCGCCTGTGCCTGCCCAAACGCAGCAAGCGTCCGACGACCCGTTCGAATCGCCCGCTGCATCGGCGGGCGGACGCAGCGGCGCGAGCGCCGCGCTCGATCTGCTGCGCAACAAGGGCCTGCGCGTCTCGACGGATCGTTCCGCCGCGCGCACGCCGGCCGGCGCCTCCGCGCCTGCTGCGCCCGCGCCGAAACTCGACAAGCCGCGCATGGAAGTGAAGGTGCCGACGCCCGATCCCGCGCGTCGCGCCGCTGCGGCGCAGGAAGCGCAGGAAGCGCAGGCGCAGGCGCGTGCGCCGCGCGCCGCTGCCGCGCGTCAGGATGCGTCCGACGCGCCGCCGTGGGGCAGTCAGTTCGACGACATGCCGCCCGACGATTACATGCCGATCGGTGCCGACGATGCGTATTTCTCGTCGTCCGATGACGGCTTCGCGCCGTCGTTCGACAACGGAAACGCCGCGCCGCGCGCGAGTTCAGCCGCTTCCGCTGCTGTCGTCGACGTGAGCAAGCTGCCGCCGGGCATCGCGCTCGACGCGATCGGCTTCAACGGCGACTGGCCCGCGCTGGCCGCGACGCTGCCGCTCAAGGGCATTTCGTATCAGCTCGCGTTCAACAGCGAACTGACCGCGCTCGATGGCGGCGTGCTCAAGCTCAGCGTGCCGGTGCCGCAGTACGCGGAAAGCTCGCAGGTCGCCAAGCTCAAGACGGCGCTCGCGGAAGCGCTCGGCAAGCCCGTCGAGGTCGACGTGACGGTCGGTCCGGCGCGCCGCACGGCCGCCGCGCTCGACGCCGCCGCGCGCGCCGAGCGTCAGCGCGACGCCGAACGCGTGATCGGTGCCGATCCGTTCGTGCAGCAACTGATTCGCGACTTCGGCGCGAGCATCGTGCCCGGTTCGATCCGGCCGATCGCGCCCGAAGCCGCGCAGGGCGGCCAGGCCGCCCATTGAATTGCGCCGCGCGGCGCGGAGCGTGCTCCGTCGCCGCGCGCGTGACGCATCACCATGATCCACAAGGAGCAATGAAATGTTGAAAGGCCAACTCGCCGGGCTCATGAAGCAAGCCCAGCAGATGCAGGAAAACATGAAGAAGGCGCAGGAGCAGCTGGCCCAGATCGAAGTCGAGGGGCAGGCGGGCGCCGGTCTCGTCAAGGTGACGATGACCTGCCGTAACGACGTGCGCCGCGTGTCGATCGATCCGAGCCTGCTCGCCGACGACAAGGACATGCTCGAAGACCTCGTCGCCGCTGCGTTCAACGACGCCGTGCGCAAGGCCGAAGCCACGTCGCAGGAAAAGATGAGCGGCATGACGGCCGGTCTGCCGATTCCGCCGGGCTTCAAGATGCCGTTCTAAGGCAGGTTGCCGCGTGCCGCGGGTCCGCATGGACCGGCGTGCGCGCGCACCGCTGATGTACCGATGTACCCGCGCCGGGCCGCGCATGCGCGTGGCCCTGTGCACGGTTTGCCGCGCGAGCAGAACGGCTCGCTGAGCGGCTTTGCTGGTTGACTTGAGCGCGCGTCGATGGCGGGATCATCGATCGCTCTTGTCCGTTTATCGTCCGCTTACCGCTTTGCCGCGCTGAATCCGCATGAAACAACCTTCCGCCCTGTCGGCGCTCGTCGAAGCGCTGCGCGTGTTGCCCGGCGTCGGGCCGAAGTCGGCGCAGCGCATGGCCTATCACCTGATGCAGCACGACCGCGAAGGCGCTGAAAAGCTCGGCCGTGCGCTCACGTTCGCCACCGAGAACCTCAAGCACTGCGAGAAGTGCAACACGTTTACCGAAGCTCAGGTGTGCGAAACCTGTCTCGACGATGAGCGCGATCCCACGCTGCTCTGCGTGGTCGAGACGCCCGCCGACCAGATCATGCTCGAACAGACCCTTACGTATCGCGGGCTGTATTTCGTGCTGATGGGGCATCTGAGCCCGCTCGACGGCATCGGTCCCAAGGAAATTCATTTTGACCGCCTCGTGAAGCGCGCCTCCGACGGCGTCGTCAAGGAAGTCGTGCTCGCAACCAACTTCACGAACGAAGGCGAGGCGACCGCGCACTATCTCGGCCAGACGCTCAAGGCGCGCGGCCTCGCGGTCACGCGACTCGCGCGCGGCGTGCCGGTGGGCGGCGAACTCGAATACGTCGACGCGGGCACGATTGCGCGCGCGATGCTCGACCGCCGCTCGATGTAAGCGGCTCGATGCAAGCGGCTCGATGCAAGCGACCCGAGACGCAGCGAAGAACACGCAAGGAGACACATGAGCGCAGCCGCATCCAACGAATCCGGCGCCCAGACGGGAGCCAACACCGGCGCGAACGCCGATGCAAAAAGCGCGGGTCCGCTCGCGGGCGTGAAGGTGCTCGAACTCGGCACGCTGATCGCGGGCCCGTTCGCCGCGCGTTTTCTGGGCGAGTTCGGCGCCGAAGTCATCAAGATCGAGGACCCGAAGGGCGGCGACCCGCTGCGCAAGTGGCGCAAGCTCTGGCCCGAGGCCGGCGGCACATCGCTCTGGTGGGCCGTGCAGGCGCGTAACAAGAAGTCGGTGACGGTCAATCTCAAGGCCGAAGAGGGCAAGGAGATCGTGCGTCGTCTGGCGGCGGAGGCGGACATCGTCGTCGAGAACTTCCGGCCCGGGCTGCTCGAAAAACTCGGGCTCGGTTACGACGTGCTCTCGAAGCACAACCCCGGTCTCGTGATGGTGCGGCTGTCGGGCTATGGCCAGACCGGGCCGTATCGCGATCGTCCGGGCTTCGGCGCGATTGCCGAGTCGATGGGCGGTCTGCGTCACATCACCGGCTATCCCGAACTGCCGCCGCCGCGCATCGGCATTTCGATCGGCGATTCGATCGCGGCGCTGCATGGCGTGATCGGCGCGATGATGGCGCTGCATCATCGCAACATGAACGGCGGCAGCGGTCAGATCGTCGACGTGGCGCTCTACGAAGCCGTCTTCAACATGATGGAAAGCGTGGTGCCCGAATATGGCGTGTACGGCATGGTGCGCGAGCGCACGGGTGCGTCGCTGCCGGGCATCGTGCCGTCGAATACGTATCCGTGCCGCGACGGCAGCATCGTGATCGGCGGCAATAGCGATCCGATTTTCAAACGGCTGATGACGGCGATCGAGCGCGAGGATCTCGCCAGCGATCCCGCGCTCGCGCACAACGACGGTCGCGTGCCGCGCACCGCCGAGATCGATGGCGCGATTGCCGCGTGGCTGTCGTCGCGCACCATCGACGAGGCGCTCGACGTGCTCAATGCCGCCGACGTGCCCGCGGGCCGCATCTACAGCGCCGCAGACATGTTCACCGATCCGCAGTTCGCCGCGCGCCAGATGATCCAGCAGTTCCGCTGGCAGACGAAGGGCGCGAATGGTGAAGCTGGCGAGCCGGGCGAGGGCGTCGATATCGCGCTGCCCGGCGTCACGCCCAAGCTCTCGGCGACGCCTGGCGACACGCGCTGGCTCGGTCCGGCGCTCGGCGAGCACACCGACGAAGTGCTGCGCTCGCTCGGCTACGACGCCGATCAGATCGCGCGGCTGCACGAGCAGCAGGTCGTGTAGCGCGCGGCGGCCTGCGTGGCCGTTGCAACAACAAAAAGGCTCGCATTCAGCGAGCCTTTTTTCATTGTGCGCGAACCGGATGCCGGTTCCGGACGCCGATTCGCGACTCAGGGTTCGATGACGATCTTGCCGGTGACCTTGCGCGAGGCCATGTCCTTGAGCGCCTGCGCGGTTTCGTCGAGCGTGTAGCGCTTCGAGACATACGGCTTGAGCTTGCCTTCGCCGATCCAGCCGACCATCTCCGCGAACGCAGCCGCATTGTTCTTCGGTTCGCGGCGCGCGTAATCGCCCCAGAACACGCCGACGAGACTCGCGCCCTTGAGCAGCGCGAGATTGAGCGGCAGCTTCGGAATCTCGCCGTTGGCGAAGCCGACCACCAGATAGCGCCCGCGCCAGCCGATGCTGCGGAACGCCGGTTCCGCATACTCGCCGCCGACCGGATCGTAGATCACGTCCGGGCCCTTGCCGTCGGTGAGCGCCTTGATGCGCTCGCGCAGATCCTCGGTCGTGTAGTTGATGGTCGCGTCGGCGCCGAAGCGGCGGCAGACTTCAAGCTTTTCTTCGCTCGATGCCGCCGCGATCACGCGTGCGCCCAGCGCCTTGCCGATCTCCACCGCCGCGAGGCCCACGCCGCCCGCCGCGCCGAGCACGAGCATCGTCTCGCCCGCACGCAGCGCCGCGCGGTCGACCACCGCGTGATGCGAGGTGCCGTAGGCGAGCGTGAAGGCGGCGGCCGTCGCGAAGTCGGCGCCTTCGGGCAGCGGCACGCAGGCGGCCGCTTCGGCGATGGCCTGCTGCGCAAAGCCGCCGTTGCCCACGTAGGCGACCACGCGCGTGCCGGGCGCGAACTTCACGCCTTCGCCCGCTGCGCGCACGATGCCCGCGACTTCCGCACCCGGCGTGAACGGCAACTGCGGCTTGACCTGATATTTGTTCTCGATGATCAGCACGTCGGGGAAGTTGACGGCCGCGGCTTTCACGTCGATGACGACCTGGCCCGCGCCCGGCACGAGGTCGGGCAGTTCCTCGATCGAGAGCGTGTCGGGCGGGCCGTACTGGTTGCAGCGGATTGCGCGCATCGTGTCTCCTGTCTTGTCACTTCGGTCATGGATACTGCACAGCAGCACAGTGTACGGCAATCCGACAGATTGCGAACGGTCGTGCAGTTTTCTTTCGAAGAAGCATACAAGAGGAACATCGGAAAATGGCCCTGCGATCTCATGAAAGCGATCGTAGGAATGCGCCGCGCGTGGAGTCGTAAGCGGCGACGCAGCGGGCCTCCGCCTGTCGTTCGCCTGCCTTCTTTCCTCGGTTACAATCGGCTGATGCGAATCCTGATCAGCAACGACGACGGTTACCTCGCCCCCGGCCTTGCCGCGCTTTACGAAGCGATCAAGCCGCTCGGCGAAGTCACGGTGATGGCGCCCGAGCAGAACTGCAGCGCCGCTTCCAACTCGCTCACGCTGTGGCGCCCGCTTTCGGTGTTGCGCTCGGCCTCGACGGGCTTTTATTACGTCAACGGCACGCCCACCGACTCCGTGCATATCGCGCTCACGGGCATGCTCGAGCACAAGCCCGATCTCGTCGTGTCCGGCATCAACAACGGCCAGAACATGGGCGAAGACACGCTTTACTCGGGCACGGTCGCGGCGGCAACCGAAGGCATCATGTTCGGCGTGCCCGCCATTGCGTTCTCGCTCGTCGAGAAGGATTGGGTGCACCTCGATTCCGCCGCGCGCGTCGCGGCCGAAATCGTCAAGCATTACCTCGAACATCCGCTGCCGGACAGCCCGCTGCTGAACGTCAACATCCCGAACCTGCCCTACGAGGAAATCGGCGACTGGCGCGTGACGCGCCTCGGCAAGCGCCATCCCTCGCAGCCCGTGATCCGCGAAACCAATCCGCGCGGCGAACCGATCTACTGGATCGGTCCGTCGGGCAGCGCGCGCGACGCGAGCGAGGGCACGGACTTCCACGCAGTCGCGAACGGTCATGTGTCGATCACGCCGCTGCAACTCGACCTCACGCATACGCACATGTTGCCGGCGACGCACGACTGGGTGCGCCAGGGCGGCGGCGCTTCATGACGGGCGAGCGCACGAAGCGTTTCCCGCTGGGCCTCGCGGATCTCGTGCGCGAGCCGCGTCGTCGCGACGACGCGCGCGGTTCGCTCGCGTCCGCGAGCAAGCCCGGCATCGCGAAGGGCACGGTCGCGAAGGCCGCGCCGGGTGCGCGCGGTCCGGGCGCATCGGGTGTCGTGGGCGCGGGCACCGGCGTCAAGGCCGCCAAGCCGCCGGGCGCCGCGCACAGCGCGGCTTCGCCCGCGCGCAAATCCGCGCATCCTGGCCATCTTTCCGGTGGTTCGTCGGGTAGTTCACTGGGTAGTTCGCCAGGCAGCGCGTCGGCCAAGCCGCGTGCCGATCTCGGCACGCGTGCCGCGCAATCGTTTCAAGGGGCGTCGGCGCCGTCCGCCAGGCCGTCTCAGCCGCACACGGCCGTGCAGGCGCGGCCGCACGTGACGCCCAGCGCCGGTGCGCCCGGCGTTGCGCTCAACGGTGCACTTGCGCTGACTTCGGAACGGGTGCGCGAACGCATGGTCGAACGCCTGCGTGCCAATGGCGTGACCGATCCGCGCGTGCTGCAGGCGCTCGCGGCCGTGCCGCGCCACATGTTCGTCGATCCGGGTCTCGCGGCCCAGGCTTACGAAGATGCGGCGCTGCCGATCGGTCATCACCAGACCATCTCGAAGCCTTCGGTCGTCGCCCGCATGCTGGAACTCGCGGGCGCGGGCCGGGAGCTCGACCGCGTGCTCGAAATCGGCACGGGCTGCGGCTATCAGGCCGCGGTCTTGAGCCGGATTGCACGCGATGTGTATTCGATTGAACGCATCAAGCCGTTATACGAGCGCGCGAAGACGAACCTGCGTCCGCTGCGCATCCCGAACATCCGCTTGCATTACGGCGACGGACGGCTCGGTTTGCCGTCGGCGGCGCCGTTCGACGCGGTTGTGATTGCCGCCGCGGGCTTCGACGTGCCGCAGGCGCTGCTCGAGCAGCTCGCCATTGGCGGCCGGCTCGTGGCGCCGGTCGCCGAGCAGGACGAACAGACCCAGGTGCTCACGCTCGTGGAGCGCACGGGTCCGGCGCAATGGCGGGAGTCGCGGCTTGATCGCGTTTTCTTTGTCCCTTTAAAATCCGGAGTGATCTGAAACCGATGAGTATGTTGCGCGCGATGCAAAGAAAACGCTTGAATATCGACCTGACCGCGGCCCAACGCAGTGCCTCGGTCATCGCGCTCTGTCTCCTGACGGCCTGCGCGACGCGTCTCGACAACGCGCCCGTCGTTGACCGCACCGCACCGCTCGGTACGGCCGGCGCGCAGCCGCCGGTGCCGCTCGGTCCGCCGCCTCCGGGATATTACCGGGTGAAGCCGGGCGACACTCTCTATAGGATTGCGCTCGAAAACGGTCAGAACTATCGCGACATCGCCACGTGGAACAACCTCACCAATCCGAACCAGATTGAGGTGGATCAGTTGCTGCGTGTCGTGCCGCCGGGTGCGAGCAATGCTGCGGCCTACACGCCGGGCGTCGTGACCGCACCTGTGCCGGGTATGGCGGCTTCGCCGCCGCCGGGCTCGCAGGCTGCCATGCCGCCGATGATCGGTTCGGGTGCGAATGCCACGTCGGCGCCGCAAGCCGCCGTGCCGCCCGCTGCCAGCACGGGCGACATGGCCGCGGCGCCGGGCGGCAGCATCGCGCTCGCGTGGCCGGTGCGCGGTCCGTTGCTCAACGGCTTCGACGATTCGAAGAACAAGGGCATCAATATCGGCGGCGCAGCGGGCGATCCGGTCAAGGCAGCAGGCGATGGCCGCGTGGTTTATGCCGGAAATGGGCTGCGCGGATACGGCAATCTCATTATCATCAAGCATGACGCCACGTTTTTGACAGCGTACGCACACAACCGGGCTTTGATGGTAAAAGAGGGCGATGCGGTCACCAAGGGACAGAAGATTGCCGAAATGGGCAATACTGACTCCGATCGCGTGATGCTGCATTTCGAAGTACGCCGTCAGGGCAAGCCCGTCGACCCACTGAAGTACTTGCCGCCGCAATAAAGCGAGCCGACCATGCCGAAATCGAAGCGCCGTCTGCAGCAAGCCGAGTCTGACAGTCAAGCCGCCCAGGTTTCGGTGGAGGACGGCGCGCAGGCGGCCGACGACGAGGAGCGCGATTTCGAGGAGCGCGAGGAACGCGAAGAGCGTGAATCGGGCTCCGAAGAAAGTAGCAGCCGCGAAGGCGAAGAGGGCGCCGCGCCCTCGGACGCCGACGATTTCCGCGCCATCCTTCAGGCCGAGCTCACGGCCGACACCATCCAGCATTATCTGAACCGGATCAGCGTCAAGCCGCTGCTCACCGTCGAGGAGGAGCAGCGCTACTCGCGTCTGGCGAAGGCCGGCGAGTTCGAGGCGCGTCAGGTCATGATCGAGCGCAATTTGCGTCTCGTCGTGAGCATTGCGAAAGGTTATCTGAATCGCGGCGTGCCTTTGCTCGATCTCATCGAGGAAGGCAACCTCGGTCTCATGCACGCGATCGAGAAGTTCGATCCTACGCGCGGCTTCCGGTTTTCTACCTACGCCACCTGGTGGATCCGTCAGAGTATCGAGCGCGCGATCATGAACCAGGCACGCACGGTGCGCCTGCCCGTGCACGTGATCCGCGAACTCAACCAGGTGCTGCGCGCCAAGCGCCATCTGGAGAAGAATTCGATGAACACCAACGCGGCGTCGGAACGGCGCGACGCGAGCATCGACGACATCGCCTATCTCACCGGCAAGACCACCGAGGAAGTCACCGACATCCTCGCGCTCAACGAGCATACGGCTTCGCTCGACGCGCCGCTCGATCTCGATCCTGCGAGCAGTCTGCTCGATCTGCTGTCCGACGACCAGAGCCAGTCGCCCGATGCCGAAGTGCAGCATCGCGAACTGGAAACGCTGACGCGCGCATGGCTCGGCCGTTTGTCGGACAAGCATCGTCACGTCATTGAACGGCGCTTTGGCCTGAACCATATCGAACCGGCCACACTCGAAGAACTGGCCGACGAAATGGGCCTCACGCGCGAGCGCGTGCGGCAGATCCAGCAGGAAGCGCTGGTGCGCCTCAAACGCTTTTTCGCGTCGAACGGCGTGCGCAAGGACGCCGTTCTCTAAGCCCGACTCACCCAGAACAACCCCTTCGGCGCGTGCTGTCCGCGCCGATTCCGTGCTGCTATCCGGTATGACACCTGTACTCGTATTCGACATCGAGACGATTCCCGATGTGGACGGCATTCGCCGTCTCGAAGATCTGCCCGCCACGCTCACCGACGCCGAAGTGGCCGAACACGCGTTCGCCGCGCGCCGCGAGAAGACGGGCAGCGATTTCCTGCCGCATCATCTGCAACGCGTGGCCGCGATTTCCTGTGTGTTCCGCGACGGCCAGGGCTTTCGCGTGCGCTCGCTCGGCACGCCCGGTGACGGCGAGGCCAAGCTGATCGACTCGTTCTATCGCACCATCGAGAAGTATTCGCCGCAACTGGTGTCGTGGAACGGCGGTGGCTTCGATCTGCCCGTGCTGCACTACCGCGCGCTGGTGCACGGCATTCGCGCGGTGCGCTACTGGGAAATGGGCGATGCGGACCGCGAGTTCAAGTGGAACAACTACATCAGCCGCTATCACTCGCGTCACACCGACCTGATGGACCTGCTCGCGATGTACCAGGCGCGCGCCAACGCGCCGCTCGACGCGCTCGCGAAGCTGTGCGGCTTCCCGGGCAAGCTCGGCATGGACGGCGGCCAGGTGTGGACGGCGTTCCAGGCGGGCCAGATCGAGGAAATCCGCAATTACTGCGAAACGGACGTGGTCAATACGTATCTGCTTTACTGCCGCTTTCAGATGATGCGCGGCGGCTTCAGCGAGCGTGAATATGCGGACGAAATCACCTTCGTGAAGCAGTCGCTCGCGGCCGAAACGGCGCCGCACTGGGACGAATATCTGAAGGCGTTCGGCGACGCCGAGTAAGTCGGTGCGGCACGCGTTCGTGCTCGGGATCAGTCGATGTCGAGTACGACCGGCTGATGATCCGACGCCTGCGTCGCGCCGTCGAACTCGCAGCGCTTAAGACGCGCGCTCAAATCCTCCGTGACGAACACGAAGTCGCAGCTGATCGGTCCGTCGGGCCATTGCTGCGTGTCGTAGACGCCTGCCGTGGGCGGCGGCGTCGCGCCCGGGTGCAGCGCGGCCCAGGCGTCGATAAAGGCCGGGCTGTCATCGATCGGCGCCAGCATGCGCCGGTACGCCGCGCTATTCCATTCGCTGTTGAAATCGCCGCAGACGATTGCGCTCGCGGGCCGGGCGGTGCGTGCGAACGGCCCGTCGGCGTTTTCAGCCGGTGCGGGCTGCGCCGCGTGTCCGGCGGCTTCGCGCTGCAAGCGGCGCAACTCATCCACCTGCGCCAGCCGTTGGCGTTCCGAATAAAACTCCAGATGAGTCACGAGGATGCGCAGCGCGCCGCCCGCGGTCGTCGCGCCCGAAACATCGAGGACGGCTTCGAGCGCCACACGCTGCATCGAGGGCGCAGCCTCGTCGGCGGGCCAGGGCAGCAGATGGCGGAACACCTGCGCGACAGGCAGCCGCGTCGCGAGCGCATTGCCGAACTGCCGCCGTTTTCCGACGGATCGACCCGCGTGCGCGGACACCGGGGGCAGATCGGCACCAATCGCCTCGATCACGGTGAAGCCCGGCAGCAGTGCCGCGAGTTCCGCGAATTGATCGTCGCCGGGACCGCCCGGCAGCGCGTGAAAACCGCGCGTGATTTCCTGTAGACAGAGCACGTCGAAGTCGGCGAGCCGCCGGGCTTCGCGCACGGTGCGCGCGAGATCGACGATGCCCGATGCGTTGCGGCCCCACTGCACGTTCCAGCTCACGAGTTTCATGGCGAACTCCCGCGATTGCGAGACGAGAAGATCTGGACAGTATCGTGCAGGAAGCCGTGCAGAAACGATGCTTGCGTTGCGCGAATCAGCGGCGCGTGACGCTGTAGTCGGTCGAATGCCAGGCGACGGCCGGCCCGGCAGCCGCGCGGACCTGTGCGGGATCGCAGGTCGCGCGCGCGGTCGCAATGACCGCCTGGCGTTTGAAATAGATGGCGAACGGCACATTGCCGTATTTGCCGAGCGCATACTGGAAGCATTCGTTGCCGCTTTCGCCGTAGAACCGGTCGGGCGGGCCGACGCGCTTGATGACGTCGTTTTGCGTCATGCCGGGCGCGACCGTGGACATGACGGTTTCCGGTTTGGCCGTGGGCGCGGAGCAGGCGGCGAGTGCCAGCGCCGCGGCGCCGAGTGTGCAGCAAAGCAGGGTTTTCATGGCGATGTCGAAAATAGTGATGGGGTCTGCAACGAGTACGCTGAACGCCGTGCCGTTTCCATCAGATGAGTCCGAAACCGGATGGGCGATCTATTCGGGAATCCGAAATGCCGCGCGAAGACGCCGAGCGAAAATGGCGTCGGGCGGAGATCAAACGGAAAGAAAGCGGAGTCTGCGGGTGGTATCGATGGAAGCCGCTGGAGATCGGTGCGCGTCGCAGGCACGTCGCAAGAACCATCGTACTGACGGGCGTCAGTCACGGGCATCAGACTAATCTGAAAGCGCAGCGGTCCGATTTTCAGACTCGGCGCAGGCGCAGATCGCGTCGTTTAGCGTGATTTCCGTGCAGCGCGACGCGGCGCGCATGAGGTCGCGGCCGCCGAATCGACTACAATCTCGCCTTCGCCCAAAAAATCCACCCCCACTGTCTGTCAGGAATCCGCTGGTGTCCCAAGCTGCCCCCGACCCTCAAGCCGAAACTCTCCACGCCGCGCCCCTTCAGGCCGGTGCGCTCCCCGTCGCGCCCTCGAAGAAGCGCAGCAAACGCGAACGCCGCGCCGACAAGCGCGCCGCCGTGGAAGCCTCGGTCGCTCAGGCCCCGATTCTCGAAATTGAATCGCTCGATATGGAGGCGCGCGGCGTGGGCCGCACCGTCACCGAAACGGGCGAGCCGGGCAAGGTGATCTTCGTCGAGGGCGCACTGCCGGGCGAACGCGTCACGTATCTGAGCTATCGCAAGAAACCGACGTTCGAACAGGCGGAAGTCGTGAGCGTGCTGCGCGAAAGCGCGATCCGCACCAAGCCGCAATGTCCGTACTTCGGCAAATGCGGCGGCTGTTCGATGCAGCATCTGGACGTGCGCGCCCAGATCGCCGTCAAGCAACGCGTGCTCGAAGACAATCTTCAGCATCTCTCGAAGGTGCGTTCAGAAACGATGTTCCGCCCGATTCACGGGCCGTCGTGGGGTTATCGCTATCGCGCGCGCCTGACCGTGCGCAACGTGCCGAAGAAGGGCGGCGTGCTGGTCGGTTTCCACGAGCGCAAGAGCAGCTACGTGGCCGACATGACGAGTTGTGAAGTGCTGCCGCAGCACGTTTCGGCGATGCTGGTGCCGCTGCGCAAGCTGGTGGAAGGGCTGTCGATTCGCGATCGCATGCCGCAGATCGAGCTGGCTGTCGGTTCGAGCGTCACGGCGCTCGTGCTGCGCATCCTGGAGCCGATTACGGCCGCCGACGAAGATCTGCTGCGCGCATTCGCCGACGAGCACAACGTGCAGTTCTGGCTGCAGCCGAAGGGCCCGGAGACGGTGTTCCCGTTCTATCCGCTCGACACGCCGCTCGACTACACGCTGCCGGAATTCGACATCCGCATGCCGTTCAAGCCGACCGACTTCACGCAGGTCAATCATCAGATCAACCGCGTGCTCGTGGGCCGCGCGCTGCGTCTGCTCGCGCCCGAGCCGGGCGACCGCGTGCTCGATCTGTTCTGCGGGATCGGCAACTTCACGCTGCCGCTGGCGCGTCTGTCGCGCGAGGTGGTCGGCATCGAAGGCAGCGAGCAGTTGACGACGCGCGCGCTCGAAAACGCGCGCGCCAACGGCGTGGACGGTCATACGTCGTTCGCCTGCCGCAACCTGTTCGAAGTCACCGCCGACGATATCCGCGCGCTCGGCCACTTCGACAAGTTTCTGGTCGATCCGCCGCGCGAAGGCGCATTCGCGGTGTCGCAGGCGCTCGCCGAGATCGCGCAGAGCGGCAACGGTCCGCTGCCCAAGCGCATCGTCTACGTGTCGTGCAGTCCGGCGACGCTGGCGCGCGACGCGGGCGTGCTGGTCAACGAAGCCGGTTATCGCCTCAAGGGCGCGGGCGTGGTGAACATGTTCCCGCACACCTCGCACGTCGAATCGATCGCCCTGTTCGAGCGCGATTGATCCGCGCGAGCGCATAAAAAAACGCCACGGAAAACCGTGGCGTTTTTTGTTTCAGCCCGCGGCGACCGCATAACGGCCGGCGCGGTGACTGAACAGCGCTTACCAGACTTGCCACCAGGACTTGTTGTCGCCCTTGGTCGGACGCGCGTGACCCGTGATGTACGGGCTGTCCGGGAACGTGGCGGCGAGCACGCGGCGCGTGTCGTCGGCCAGTTGCGGCTGCTCGAGCTTCTGGTACGACAGCATCATGATGTGCAGCGCGTCTTCGATCGCCGGGGCGCTCTTGTACTCGGTGATCGCGAGCTGCGCGCGGTTGATGGCCGCCACGTAGGCGCCGCGACGATAGTAGTAGTCGGCCGCGTGCACTTCGTGCGAAGCCAGCGCGTTCACGATGTAGCGCATGCGCTGCGCCGCGTCGGGGGCGTACTTGCTCTGCGGGTACTTGTCGACGACCACCTTGAACGCGTCATACGACTCGCGCAGCGACTTCGGATCGCGCTCGCTCATGTCCTGGCCGGAGAAGCGGCCGAACAGACCGAGGTCGTCGTTGAAGTGGATCATGCCTTTCAGGTAGTACGCGTAGGCGATGTCCGGGTGATCCGGGTGCAGCTGGATAAAGCGGTTGATCGCCTGGTCGGCCGCGTCGTTCTCGTTGTCCTTCCAGTTACAGTAGGCAACGTTGATCTGCGCTTGCTGGGCGAAGTGGCCGAACGGATCGCGACCTTCGAGCTGCTCGAAATATTTCGCGCACTTGCCCCAGTCGCCGCCGGACAGCGCGTCCTGGGCCTCCGTATATAATTTGTTGTTGTTCCACATTGCCGTTTCGTCGGTCTTTTCCGGCAGGCCGTGGCAGGCCGCGACAGCGGCAATCGCAGCGCCGCAGGCGGCAATGCGAATGATGTTGCCAATCTTGCCGAGCGTTTGTGCTCGTGCCGCGTTCCGGGCCACCGCATATTGGGCCAGTTTCGTAATCGTGTTCAAGGCTCGCATTTTCCAGTCCAGCTTCAGGTCCACAGGTGACCCAGACTCAATGACCCGTTCAGTTACTCCGGGTGCCGGCGCTCCCGGCGCCCAAAACAGCATCAGCGATTATAGCCTGGGCGATGACCCCAATGCCGCAGCAGCCAATGAGGCGCTTGACGACGACCTGATCGGAGACGTCTCCGAAGAGGCTTCAGGCGCTATTTCTGGCGGTATTCCGGCGGGAAAGCCCCGTACGCGTCAGGCTCAGCAGGAGCAGGAAGCGCGTCGCGCCGACGTGCCCGACGAGCTTGCGGGCGAGCGTCTCGACAAGGTGCTCGCCAAGGTTTTCCCCGAATTTTCGCGTAACCGGCTGCAAAGCTGGATCGAGGCGCAGCGCGTGCTGGTCGACGGCAAACCGGCCAAGGTGCGCCAGCCGGTGCCGCTTGGCGCGACGATCGAACTCGTGCCGGACCTGCTGCCCGAGCAGCTCGCGTTCACGCCCGAGCCGGTGCCGCTCGAAATTATTTACGAAGATGACGCGATCGTCGTCATCAACAAGCCCGCGGGCCTCGTCGTCCATCCGGCGGCGGGCAACTGGAGCGGCACGATTCTCAACGGCCTGCTGCATCGCTACGGCGAAGCGGCGGCGGGGCTGCCGCGCGCGGGCATCGTGCATCGGCTCGACAAGGAAACTTCCGGGCTGATGGTCGTCGCGCGCACGCTCGAGGCGCAGACCGACCTCGTGCGCCAGTTGCAGGCGCGCACGGTCAAGCGCCGCTATCTGGCGCTCGTCTGGGGCAATATCGCCGAATCCGGCACGATCGACGCGCCGATCGGCCGCGATTCGCGCGAACGCACGCGCATGGCGGTGGTGAAGGGCGCGTCGGGCAAGCCCGCGCGCACGCATTTCCGCCGCATCGACAAGACGCTCTGGCACAACCAGCCGGTCAGCGCGATCCATTGCGATCTGGAGACCGGCCGCACGCACCAGATTCGCGTGCATTGCGCGGCTGTCGGCCATCCGCTGCTCGGCGATCCGGTCTACGGCCACGCGCGCGGCAAGCGCTCGGTCGCGGCGCTGCCCAACGGCTTTGCGCGTCAGGCGCTGCACGCCTGGCGCCTCGGGCTCATCCATCCGGTCACGGGCCGCGCGATGCAGTGGCGAGCCGAAGTGCCGGACGACATGGACGAGCTGATCGAAGCGCTCGGCTTCGGCGCGGAAGAGGACGAAGACGGCTTCGACGACATGTTCGACAGCGCCTACACCGACGAGGGCTACGTAATCGGCAGTAACGAAGAGGATTACGCAGATGACCACGACGACGAGGATGACGGGCACGACGAAGGCGAAAGCGACGACGAAAGCGATCACGACGATCACACGAAGGGAGACAAGCCCGCATGACGACGACCTGCCCGGAACTGATTGCCGCCGATCTGCTGCATCCGGACTGGCGTGCGTCGCCGCGCGTGCGCGCCTTCGTCACCACGCGTAACGGCGGTGTCAGCGAGCCGCCGTTCGGGCGCTGGCAGTCGGGGCATGGCGACGCGAACGGCGAGGGCGTCGATCTGCCCGGCGGCATGAATCTCGGACGCGGTTCGGGCGACGATCTCGATCAGGTCGAAGCCAATCGCGCGCGTCTGCTCGCGCATGCGGGCGTGCCGGCGGCGTGGCTCAAGCAGATTCACGGTCCCCGCGTGGTGGATGCGGCCGACGCGCTCGCGGCGGCGCGCGCAGGCACGCCGCTCGAAGCGGACGCGAGCGTGACGGATCAGCCCGGCATCGCCTGTACGGTGATGGTCGCCGACTGCATGCCGGTGCTGCTGTGCGATCCCGACGGGCGCGCGGTGGGCGCTGCGCACGCGGGCTGGCGCGGACTCGCGGCCGGCGTGATCGAAGCGACGGCGCGCCGCGTCGCCGCGCTCGCCGGTTGCGAGACGCGTGCGTTGCATGCGTATCTCGGTCCGTCGATCGGCCCGCAAGCCTTCGAGGTGGGGGCAGACGTGCGTGACGCGTTCATGAATCACGCCGACGCTGTCGACGCCGCACAACGCGCCGCGACGCTCGCTGCAACCGCCGCCGCATTCGCGCCGCGCGCCGCAGCGCCGGGCAAATTCTTCGCCGATCTCCCGGCGCTCGCGCGCCTGCGACTGGCCGGACTGGGCATCGCGCACGCGAGCGGCGGCGACATGTGCACATTCACAGATCGCGAGCGCTTCTACTCGTATCGCCGCGAGCCCGTTACGGGCCGCATGGCCGCCCTGATCTGGATCACGCCCTGAACGGCATCCGGCACGCCGCGTCGTCAACAGAATACGCGCTTCCCTCGCAGTCTTATCGCGGTGGAAGCGCGTTTTTCTTTATCGCTTTCATGTGCGATTGGCCGTGTATTTTGTTGCGCTGCACCGTAACTGGCGGCATACGGCGCAGCATGCGTTGCGAATCGAATTGACGATGCGACTTGCGCGTTGCAAGCACTTGCGCGCACGGCGATTTTTTGTGCGCCACCGCATTGCGCCTTTACGTTGGCTATTTAAGCGAAGGATTACATCGGGAAAACGATAATAAAAAAAATATCGCAGTGCGGCAAAATCGGGAACAAGCATTGACACGCTTTGCAGTGGGGAGCAAAAATGTCCCTCACCTACGGGACAGGACGCGACGAGGCGCACGGCAGCAGCGCAGCGTTCGCGGCCCACCTGCCTCTCAACCAGTCCTTCGGGACACATCGGTCAAAAGCAGGCATGACGGCATCTCAACGTTCCACGACGGCCCCGGGTGCGGGTGCTTCAGACGGTGCACAGTCTTTCTTTCCGAATTTCACGCCGGACGCGGCCGGTATGCAGCACATGCTCGAAGCGTGGACGCAGGCCTGGCGCAACGCCATGAATGCTGCGCAACAAACGGGCGCGCAGCAGTGGGGCCAGGCGGCTCAGCCGGGCGCGAACGGGGGCAACGGTGCGGCTGCGAATCCGCTGCATGCGGCCTTCGGCGCGGCGTTCAATCCCACGGCCTTTAATCCTTCTGCCTTTAATGCTTCGGCATTCAATCCCGCGGCGTTCAATCCGGCTGCGATGAACCCGGGCATGGCTTCGCCGTTCGGCGCGCTCGAGGCGTTCAAGATGCCCACGGCGTCGATCGAACCCACGCGGCTGCAGCATCTCCAGTCCGAGTATTCGCGCGACGCGATGGAACTGCTGCGCGAAGCGTCGGCGGCCACGCCCAAGGCACCCGAACTCAAGGACCGCCGCTTCAGCGCCGAGGCCTGGAAGGCCACGCCCGCGTATGCCTTCACGGCTGCGTGGTATCTGCTGAACGCGCGCTATCTGCATGAACTCGTCGACGCGCTCGACACCGACGCGAAAACGCGCGAGCGCATCCGCTTCGTCGTGCAGCAATGGACTGCTGCGGCGTCGCCCAGCAACTTTCTCGCACTGAATCCCGAAGCGCAGAACGCGCTGCTCGAAAGTCACGGCGAAAGCCTGCGTCAGGGCGTGATGAATATGCTCGGCGACATGACGCGCGGCAAGATCTCGCAAACCGACGAATCGCGCTTCGTGGTCGGCCGTAATCTCGCGAATACCGAAGGCTCGGTCGTCTACGAGAACGCGCTGTTCCAGCTGATTCAATACAAGCCGCGCACGCCGACCGTGCGCGAACGGCCGCTGCTGATCGTGCCGCCGTGCATCAACAAGTTCTACATCCTTGACCTGCAGCCCGAGAACTCGCTCGTCGCATACGCGCTCGAGCAGGGGCAGCAGGTGTTCCTCGTGTCCTGGCACAACGGCGACGCGTCCATTGCCGACAAGGACTGGGACGACTACATCGAAGACGGCGTGCTGCGCGCCATCGACACGGTGCGCAGCATCAGCGGCCGCGAGCAGATCAACACGCTCGGCTTCTGCGTGGGCGGCACGCTGCTCGCCACGGCGCTGGCCGTCGCGGCGGCGCGCGGCGAACATCCGGCAGCGTCGATGACGCTGCTCACGGCCATGCTCGATTTCACCGACACCGGCGTGCTCGACGTGTTCGTCGACGAGGCGCACGTGCAGATGCGCGAGCAGACCATCGGCGGCAAGAACGGCGGCACGCCGGGCCTCATGCGCGGCATGGAGTTCGCCAACACGTTCTCGTTCCTGCGTCCGAACGATCTCGTCTGGAATTACGTCGTCGACAATTATCTCAAGGGCCGCACGCCCGCTGCGTTCGATCTGCTCTACTGGAACAGCGACTCGACGAGCTTGCCCGGTCCGATGTATGCGTGGTATCTGCGCAATACGTATCTGGAAAACAAACTCCGCGAGCCGGGCGCGCTGACGGTGTGCGGCGAGGAAGTGGACCTTTCGCGCATCGACGTGCCCACGTTCATCTACGGCTCGCGCGAGGATCACATCGTGCCGTGGCGCACGGCGTATGCCTCGGTGCCGCTGCTCTCGGGGCCGCTCAAGTTCGTGCTGGGCGCGTCGGGGCACATCGCGGGCGTGATCAATCCGCCCTCGAAGAACAAGCGTAGTTTCTGGAGCTTCGAAACCGACGCCAAACATCTGCCCGAGGAGGCGGACGACTGGTTCGGCGAGGCGACGGAGCAGCCGGGCAGTTGGTGGCCCACGTGGGCCGAATGGCTCGACCAGTTCGGCGGCAAGAAGGTCAAGCCGCGCGCGCAGGCGGGCTCCGCGGAGTTTCCGGAAATCGAGCCCGCGCCGGGCCGCTATGTGCAGCAGCGCGAATAATACATACACGCGCGGGCACGCAAGGAAATTGACGGATTTTTAACTTGACTGGGTGTGCGTCTCTCGCAGAATCGCGCCGCCCGGAGGAACTGAAAATGACTGAGATTGTGATCGTTTCGGCCGCCCGCACCGCGGTAGGCAAGTTCGGTGGTTCGCTCGCGAAGGTGGCGGCGCCGGATCTGGGCGCCATCGTCATCAAGGCGGCGCTGGAGCGCGCGGGACTCAAGCCCGAGCAGGTCAGCGACGTGATTCTGGGGCAGGTGCTGACGGCCGGTTCGGGCCAGAACGTGGCGCGTCAGGCTTCGATCAAGGCGGGTCTGCCGGCGGCCGTGCCGGCGATGACGATCAACAAGGTCTGCGGTTCGGGCCTGAAAGCGGTGATGCTGGCTGCGAACGCGATCATCGCGGGCGACGCAGAGATTGTCGTGGCGGGCGGTCAGGAAAACATGAGCGCGGCGCCGCATGTGCTGCCGGGTTCGCGCGACGGCTTCCGCATGGGCGATGCGAAGCTGATCGACAGCATGATCGTCGACGGTCTGTGGGACGTGTACAACCAGTACCACATGGGCGTCACGGCGGAGAACGTCGCGAAGGAATACGGCATCACGCGTGAAGAGCAGGACGCGTTCGCCGCGGCCTCGCAGAACAAGGCGGAAGCCGCGCAGAAGGCCGGTCGGTTCGACGACGAAATCGTGCCGGTCGAAATTCCGCAGCGCAAGGGCGATCCGCTCGTGTTCAAGACCGATGAATTCGTGCGCCATGGCGTGACGGCGGAATCGCTCGCGGGCCTGAAGCCGGCGTTTGCGAAAGAAGGCACGGTGACGGCGGCGAATGCGTCGGGCATCAACGACGGCGCGGCGGCGGTGGTCGTGATGTCGGCGAAGAAGGCCGAAGAACTCGGTTTGAAGCCGCTCGCGCGCATCAAGGCGTACGCGAACGCGGGCGTCGATCCGAAGGTGATGGGCATCGGTCCGGTGCCGGCGTCGCAGCGCTGCCTGGAGCGTGCGGGCTGGTCGGCGAGCGACCTCGATCTCATGGAGATCAACGAGGCGTTCGCGGCGCAGGCGCTCGCGGTGAACAAGCAGATGGGCTGGGACACGTCGAAGATCAACGTGAACGGTGGCGCGATTGCGATCGGCCATCCGATCGGCGCGTCGGGTTGCCGGATTCTGGTGACGCTGCTGCATGAAATGCAGCGCCGCGACGCGAAGCGCGGTCTGGCATCGCTGTGTATCGGCGGCGGCATGGGCGTGGCGCTCGCGCTCGAGCGTCCGTAAGCACGCAATACGCTGCGAAGGCGGCCGCTTCGCGGTACGCTTTCGCGCTCGAATGCGGTAAGCAGGCAACGATTAGCAGCAGGACCAGCAACAGCAGACAGAGGCGAGGCCGGGGCCGTCGATCGGCGCTCCGGATAACGATAATGGAGTGTGGTTTATGTCACAGCGTATTGCGTATGTAACGGGCGGTATGGGCGGCATCGGAACGGGCATCTGCCAGCGCCTCGAAAAGCAGGGCTTCAAGGTGGTTGCCGGTTGCGGCCCGAACTCGCCGCGTCGCGTGAAGTGGCTCGAGGACCAGAAGGCGCTCGGCTTCAACTTCATCGCCTCGGAAGGCAACGTGGGCGACTGGGATTCGACGGCGCAGGCCTTCGACAAGGTCAAGGCCGAGGTGGGCGAGGTCGACGTGCTCGTCAACAACGCGGGCATCACGCGCGACGTCGTGTTCCGCAAGATGACGCGCGAAGACTGGACCGCGGTTATCGACACGAACCTGACGAGCCTCTTCAACGTCACGAAGCAGGTGATCGACGGCATGGTTGAACGCGGCTTCGGGCGCATCATCAATATTTCGTCGGTGAATGGCCAGAAGGGCCAGTTCGGGCAGACCAACTACTCGACGGCCAAGGCCGGGATTCACGGTTTCACGATGGCGCTCGCGCAGGAAGTGGCCACCAAGGGCGTGACGGTCAACACCGTTTCGCCGGGCTACATCGGCACGGACATGGTGAAGTCGATCCGTCCCGACGTGCTGGAAAAGATCGTCGCGACCATTCCGGTGCGCCGCCTCGGCGCGCCGGAGGAAATCGCCTCGATCGTCGCGTGGCTCGCCTCGGAAGAGTCGGGCTTCGCAACCGGTGCTGACTTCTCGCTGAACGGCGGGTTGCACATGGGCTGATCCCGCGCGCCGCGCGCCTGGCAGGGGACGCGCGGCGGCACAGGGGATCGATGGCGGCGGCGCGCCTGTTTGCACGCCGGGGCAGGCTCGCCGCCGGGCTAGACGACGCGCGATGGCATCGGCCGTCGCGCGTTGGCGCATACAAGGGCGACACATGACGACTACAAAGAAAACCGCCGAACGACTGATCAAAAAATATCCGAACCGTCGGCTGTACGACACGGAGACGAGCACCTACATCACGTTGACGGACGTGAAGCAACTCGTGCTCGAGCAGGAGGAATTCAAGGTCATCGACGCGAAGACCAACGAGGATCTGACGCGCAGCATTCTGCTGCAGATCATTCTCGAAGAGGAAAGCGGCGGCCTGCCGATGTTCTCGTCGTCGATGCTGTCGCAGATCATCCGTTTCTACGGGCATGCGATGCAGGGCATGATGGGCACTTACCTGGAAAAGAACATCCAGGCGTTCATCGACATCCAGAACAAGCTCGCCGATCAGTCGAAGAACCTTTACGAAGGCAACGCGATGAATCCCGAGGTCTGGTCGCAGTTCATGAACATGCAGGCGCCGATGATGCAGGGCATGATGACCAGCTACATCGAGCAGTCGAAGAACATGTTCGTGCAGATGCAGGAGCAGATGCAGAACCAGGCGAAGAACATGTTCAGCAGCTTCCCGTTCAAGCCCGCGGCGCCCACGGGTGCGCCATCCCCGGCTGCGCCCGCGCACGGCGCGACCGAAGGCGGCAGCGACGACGAGAAGAAGTAAGCGTATCGAATGTGGCAGTGAGCGTGATTGACCCGGCTCGCGCGTGACGACGCGCAGCCCGGCGTCACGCAGCGTTCGGCTCGCGCAGCGGGCGCCGCAAGTGCGTCCGGCGCTCCGGATCCGGCGCGCGCGGTCGAGGCGCACTCGACGCGCGCGGCGCGCGTTCCGCTTGTCATTTTTCTTTGCTCATCCGCGTTGCGTGTTCGCGCGGCTTGACGCCCCGTGTCTCATCTGACCCCGCTAGCCGTGTCCGCCGCCTTCCCTGGCCCGCCGCTGCCTGTGCCAAACAGGTAAAATGGTGGATTGGCCTGAACATCGCGCGGCGCAACGAACGCCCTGCGCCCCACCTCCGGACGTACACGTGAAAAACCCTGTTGAATCAACGACCTCCCGCAATCCCGCGCCGCGCGTAGGGATGGTATCGCTCGGCTGTCCAAAAGCGCTTGTCGACTCCGAGCAGATCATTACCCAGCTGCGCGCCGAAGGTTACGAGATCTCGGGTTCATACGACGGCGCCGACCTCGTCGTGGTCAATACCTGCGGCTTCATCGACGAAGCCGTGCAGGAAAGCCTCGACGCCATCGGCGAAGCGCTGAGCGAGAACGGCAAGGTCATCGTCACGGGGTGTCTGGGCAAGAAGGCCAGCGCGAGCGGTTCGAACCTGATCGAAGAAGTGCATCCGAAGGTGCTGGCCGTGACCGGCCCGCACGCCGTCGGCGAAGTGATGCAGGCGGTCCACAGCCATCTGCCGAAGCCGCACGATCCGTTCGTCGACCTCGTGCCGGCCGCGGGCATCAAGCTCACGCCGCGTCATTACGCCTATCTGAAGATTTCGGAAGGCTGCAATCACCGCTGCACGTTCTGCATCATCCCGTCGATGCGCGGCGATCTGGTCTCGCGTCCGGTTGCGGAAGTGATGCTCGAAGCGGAAAACCTCTTCAAGTCGGGCGTGAAGGAACTGCTCGTGATCTCGCAGGACACGAGCGCGTATGGTGTCGACGTCAAGTACCGCACGGGTTTCTGGAACGGCAAGCCGATCAAGACGCGCATGACCGATCTGGTCACGGCGCTCGGCGAACTCGCCGCGCAGTACAACGCGTGGGTCCGCCTGCATTACGTGTATCCGTATCCGAGCGTGGACGAAGTCATTCCGCTGATGGCCGAAGGTCCGTTCAAGGGCCACGTGCTGCCGTATCTCGACGTGCCGTTCCAGCACGCGCACCCCGAGGTGCTCAAGCGCATGAAGCGTCCCGCGAACGCCGAAAAGGTCATGGAGCGCGTGAAGGCGTGGCGTGAAATGTGCCCGGATCTCACGATCCGCAGCACGTTCATCGCCGGTTTCCCCGGTGAGACGGAAGAGCAGTTCGAAACGCTGCTCGACTTCATTCGCGAAGCCGAACTCGACCGCGTGGGCTGCTTCGCCTACTCGCCGGTCGAAGGCGCGACGGCCAACGAACTCGAAGGCGCGCTGCCCGACGACGTGCGCGAGGCACGCCGCGCGCGCTTCATGGAAGTCGCCGAGGAAGTGTCGGCGAAGCGCATCCAGCGCAAGGTTGGCAAGACGCTCAAGGTGCTGATCGACGAAGTGAACGCCGACGGCGGCATCGGCCGCACGGCGGCGGACGCGCCCGAGATCGACGGCGTGGTCTACGTTGCGCCGGCGACCAAGGCGTCGAAGCGTTACAAGGTTGGCGATTTCGTCTCGGTGAAGATCACGGGCGCCGACGGCCACGACCTCTGGGGCGAGGTCTGAGCGGCATGACGCAAACCGCGCCGCAGATCCTCGCGTACGGCGAGGCGATGGTCGAGTTCAATCAGGCGACGCCGGGCCAGCCGCAGTATCTGCAAGGCTTCGGCGGCGACACCTCGAATTTCGCGATCGCGGCGGCGCGGCAGGGCGCGCACACCGGTTTCGTTTCGGCGGTCGGCGACGATCAGTTCGGGCGTCTGCTGCTCGATCTGTGGACGCGCGAGGGCGTCGATACGGCGAACGTGCGCGTGAACGCCGACGCGCCCACCGGCGTCTACTTCGTCTCGCACGGCCCGAACGGCCACGCGTTCGACTATCTGCGCAAGGGCTCGGCGGCGAGCCGCTACGCGCCCGGCGATCTGCCGCGCGAGGCGCTGGCCGCCGCGCGCGTGCTGCATCTGTCGGGCATCAGCGTCGCGATCGGCGATGCGGCTTGCGACGCGGCGTTCGCGGCCATCGAGCACGCACGCGCAAGCGGCGTGCAGGTGAGCTTCGACACCAATCTGCGGCTCAAGCTGTGGCCGCTCGCGCGCGCCCGCGCGGTGATGACCGAAGTGCTGCGCGCGACCGACATCTGCCTGCCGAGTTGGGACGACGTCGCCGTGCTGACCGGACTGGACGACCGCGATGCCATCGTGGACCGGCTGCTGTCGCTGGGTTCGCGTGTCGTCGCGCTCAAGCTCGGCAAGGAGGGCGCGTATGTGGCGACGCCCGACGAGCGCCGCCTGGTGCCGGGCCGCGTGGTCGCCGCCGTCGATGCAACCGGCGCGGGCGATTGCTTCGGCGGCGCCTTCATTGCGCGCATCGTGGCCGGCGACGATCCGTTTACTGCCGCGCGCTACGCCAATGCGGCGGCCGCGCTGTCGACGCTCGGCTATGGCGCCGTCGCGCCGATTCCGCGCCGCGAAGACGTCGAGCGCACGCTGGCCGACGCCTGAGCGCGTTCTTCGCGCGCTTGTCAGGCAGGCGGCACACGAATCAGGGAGTGTGATGGAAGTATCGATTTCGAAAGACCCGAGCGGCGCGCGCCGCTCGTCGAACGCGCCGCGCGCGTGGAGCCTGTTCGCGGCCTGCGTGATCGCCTTGCCGCTCGCGGCGTGCGCCGTGGGCGATGGCGGCGCGAAAGGCGCATCGGGTGCGGCGGTCATCAAGGTGCATTCGACGCTCAAGCCGAATCCCGAATTCGCGCACTATCCGCAGTACACCGGCACGCTCGGCAAGCGCGCGATCGTGATGCGGTTGGGCAAGAAGACCGATCCCGACGATCCCGGCGGCATTCACGGCGAGTATCAGTTCACCGACACGGGCGAAGTGATCCTGATCGCGGGCGACCGCACCGGCCAGACGCTCGAAGCGGAAGAGTCGGACGACGGCACGCGCATCGTCGGCAACTGGGTCGGCACGTTTGCCGCCGACGGCTCGATTTCCGGCGATCGCATGGAAGTCGACGATTCGAATCCGCAGCCGTTCGAGCTGAAGCCCGTGGCGGCTGGTACGGCGGCGCCGTTGGCGGCGAGCCCGGCGGCGAAGGGCGCTCAGGCGGTCAATGGCGTCGGCAATGTGGTGACGGGCGAATAAGCCGCGTTAGCGGGCGGATTCAATCGCCTTTTGCGCGATCGTTCGTCTCGGCCTGAACGGAACGTGTGCGCGCCACGCGCGTGATGCGCGTGACACGAGGCGCGTCGAGCGCCGTGCGCGGCTTCTTGCGCGCGCCCGTTCGTTTCGATGAAGCAACAGGCTGTCCGCGCAAGGTGGCCAGCCGCGTCAGTTCGCTTTCCAGCGCTGCGCGTTCGCGTTGCCATTGCGCTTCCTGCGCGAGCAGGGCGTCGAGACGGCGCTGTGCGTCGCGCAGCGCATTCGTCTGCTGTGCTTCCTGCGCGCGCGCCGCGCCCAATTCACTCACCAGTTGTTCGTTGCGTTGCTGCGCGCTCGCGGCCAGCGCATCCGCACGCCTGCGCTCTTCGCGCGCCTCGCTGATCTGCTGCATCATGTGCTTCTGCACGCCTTCCATGCGCTGCGTCGCCTTGTCGAGCTCGGACTGAAAGGCGGCGTCGCGCGCTTCCTGTCCCGCACGCATGGCCGCAATGGCGTGTTCGTGCGCGGTCCGTTGTTCTTGCGCACGCGTTTCTGCCAACATGCGCTCGGCGTCGCGCAGGGTTTCGAGCGTTGCCGCGCGCGTGCTCGCTTCGTTCGCACGCGCATTGGCGGCGTCGAGTTGCGCCTTGAGCGCCGCGATCTGTTCGTTGCTTGCGGCGAATTCCACGTCGCGCAGACGCAGTTGCTCCAGCGCCTCATCGCGCGCTTCCTCGGCCTGCGCAGCACGCGCTTCGGCTTGCACGCCAGCTTGCTCCAGTTCCCCGACGCGCGCGTCGTACACCTTTTCCCCATGCTCCACGGCGACGGCCCACGCGGCCAGCATCGCGTCCGCGACGGCGGGCGGCAGTTGCGAGGCGAGGGCGTCGCCGCGCGTTTTCTCGTCCTTCCATTGCTTGAGTTCGTCGTTGATCGTTGTGCGGCTGCCTTGACGGATTTCCGCGTAAATCAGGTCGACGGTCAGCTCATGCGGCCGTTTTCCGGCGGCGACGAGGCGAGACGCGGTTTCACGCGTACGCAAACGGGTATCGCTGATACGGGACATGGTGTTTTCGGCAGGAGAGCGGGGAACAGGTCTGAATTTTAATGTATATCGTCGTATAACATTATACATATAACGATCAAACATAGAAATTTACGATAACTCCTATAATCGAAAGTATCGATGCTGTACGCTCACGACATCACCCGAATCCGCTTGCGCCGTCGATGCAGGAAGAACTCGTAGAACCCGCAGATCACGCCACTGCCGCCGCTTTTCTCCCTTTGCCCGCCTTGCCGCCCGCGCTCGATGGCCGCGACGGCGCGAACCGGGCGCGGGGCGGCATCGCGCAGACGTCCGCGCGTAACGACATCGAAGCCGTGCGCCTTTGGCTCGCGGAATACGTCGCTTCGCCGCACACGCTGCGCAGCTATCGCAAGGAAGCGGTGCGCCTGATGCTCTGGAGCACCAATACGCTGGGCAAGCCGCTGTCGAGCCTCACGCGCGAGGATTTCGTGCTCTACGAGCAATTCCTCGCCGCGCCCAGCGCCGACTGGGCCGATCCCGAGCGGCCGCGAAGAGGGCGTGAGCGCCGCCTGTTCGACGGCCCGCTCGCGCCGCGCAGCCGTCGCCAGGCGCTCGGCATCCTCGGCGGCCTGTTCAATTACCTCGTTGCGGCAGGCTATCTCGCGGGCAATCCGCTCGCGCTGCGGCGCTCGCGCATGCCGCAGGCCGCGCGCAGCCGCCGCGTCGAACGCTATCTCGATCAGGCGCTCTGGCAGCAGGTGCTCGACGGCATCGACGCCTTCCCGCAAGACACGCCGCGCGAGCGCCAGCATTACGAGCGCTGCCGCTGGCTGATCCGCTTTCTCTACCGCACGGCGCTGCGCGCGAGCGAAGCGGCGCAGGCGCGCGCGGGCGACTTCGAGCGTCGGCGCGGACGCTGGTGGCTGCGCGTGGTGGGCAAGGGCGGCGTCGAGGGCGACGTGCCCGCGAGCGACGAACTGATGGCCGATTTCGCGCGCTACCGCGCCTTTCACGGTTTGCCGGGCACGCCCGCGCCGGGCGAAACGCGTCCCGTGGTGCTGGGGGTCGCGGGCAAGGACGAGCGGCCGTTGACGTCCACGGCGGTCTATCTGATCGTGAAGACGGTGTTCCGCCGCGTCGCGGACCGCCTCGAAGCCGACGATCCGGCCGGCGCCGACACGCTGCGCCGCGCCTCCACGCACTGGCTGCGCCACACCGCGGCGACCCATCAGGCCGACGCCGGCACCGATCTGCGCTACATCCAGAAGAACCTGCGTCACGCGTCGATCGAAACCACCGGCCTCTATCTGCACGCCGACGACGACGCGCGCCACGAGCGCACCACCGCCGCCCCGAATATGCAGCCAGGCGACATCGCCCGATGAGACCGCCGCACGCCGGTGTTAATCTTCGGGATACGTCGCGCGCGCCGCCAGCAGGTCCGGCCGCGCGTCTCGCTTTTTGACGCAACAACGACGCACCAACGACGCACCAACGCATTGCTCCCGATATGACGAAATCCGACTCCAGCCGCACGGTGCAGACGCAGATCCTGCATCCGCAAGACGATCTCACTCCCGGCTTCGAATCGTTCGCGGCGCCCGTCACGCGCGCCTCGACCGTGGTCTTTCCGGACCTCGCGTCCGTGCGCGCGCTCGACTGGCGCAACGACGCGCAATGGCGCTACGGGCTGCACGCCACGCCCACGTCCACGATGCTCCAGCACCGGCTGGCCGTGATCGAAGGCGGCGAGCACACGCTGCTGCAGCCTTCCGGTCTCTCGGCGATCTCGAACGTCTATTTCGGCCTCCTGAAGAGTGGCGACGACGTGCTGATTCCCGACAACGTCTATTCGCCGAACCGCGATCACGGCGACTGGCTCGCGCGCGACTTCGGCATCACCGCGCGTTATTACGACCCGATGATCGGCGCGGGCATGGCCGACCTGATCCAGCCGAACACGAAGCTCATCTGGATCGAAGCGCCCGGTTCGGTGACGATGGAAGTGCCCGACGTGCAAGCCATTACGGCGGCGGCGCGCGCGCGCAACGTCATCACGGCGATCGACAATACGTGGTCGGCGGGTCTCGCTTTCAAGCCCTTCGATCACGGCATCGACATTTCGGTGCAGGCGCTCACGAAGTACCAGTCGGGCGGCAGCGACGTGCTGATGGGCGCGACCATCACGCGCGACCGCGATCTGTATCTGAAGCTCAAATCGGCGCGCATGCGCCTGGGCATCGGCGTGTCGTCGGATGATTGTTCGCTCGTGCTGCGCGGCTTGCCGAGCATGAAGGCGCGTTTCGAAGCGCATGACCGCAGCGCGTTCGCGCTCGCGACGTGGCTCAAGTCGCGCGGCGAAATCGCGGCAATGCTGCATCCGGCCTTCGAGGACTGTCCCGGCCATGCGTTCTTCCGTCGCGATTTCACGGGCGCGGGCGGCCTGTTCTCGGTGGTGTTTGACGAACGCTATAGCGCTTCGCAGATCGACACGTTCTGCGAAGCGCTCGACCTGTTCGCACTGGGCTGGAGCTGGGGCGGGGCGAACAGCCTCGTGATGCCATACGACATCGCGTCGATGCGCAGCGCGGCGCAGTGGCCGCATCGCGGCACGCTGGTGCGCTTCTATATCGGCCTCGAAGACGAAGCGGATCTACGCGCCGATCTCGAACGCGCGCTCGCGACGCTGGCTTGACGGGCGCGTGAGTACCGGGCACGCGCCCGGCACAAGACTCGCGCCAAAAGCAAAACGGCCGCTCGCCGTCCCGTGGGACGCGAGCGGCCGTTTCAGTTTGAGCCGTGCCGGTGAAACTCAGCGCAGCGTTCGTGCGACTCAGTGCAGCTTCAACAACCCGTCGAGCCCGACGAAGTTGAACGCGACGCTCGCCGCTTCGCGCACCACCGGCTTGGCGCGGAACGCCACCGACAAACCGGCTTCGGCCATCATCTTGAGGTCGTTCGACCCGTCGCCCATCGCGATCGCGCGGCGCGGCTCGATACCCAGTTGCGCGCAGGTTTCGACCAGCGTGCGCGCCTTCACGTCGGCATTGACGATCTCGCCGACCACGCGGCCCGTGAGCTTTCCATCGACGATTTCCAGCGTATTCGCGCGCGTGAAATCGAGACCCAGACGCGCCTTGAGGCGCTCGGTGAAGAACGTGAAGCCGCCCGAGACGAGCAGCGTTTTCAGGCCCGCCGCACGCGCGCCCGCGAGCATGGTTTCCGCGCCCGGCGAGAGTTGCAGACGCTCTTCGTAGACGCGTTCGAGCGCGCTCGCGTCGAGGCCCTTGAGCAGCGCCACGCGGCGCGTGAGGCTCTCGTTGAAATCCTTGATCTCGCCGCGCATCGACGCTTCGGTGATCGCCGCGACTTCGGCTTTCAGACCGCAGAAGTCCGCGATTTCGTCGATACATTCGATCGTGATGAGCGTCGAATCCATGTCCATCGCGACGAGGCCGAAATCGGCCAGCGTGCGGCCCGCTTCCACGAACGCGTAGTCGAGCTGGTGCGTGCCGCAGTAGACGTCGAGATCGGGACGCTGCGCGGGATCGGCGTTGTCGATGCGCAGCGCGCAGGCGTCGATCGGCGTAAGGCGGCTGCCGCGCGCGAGCGCGAGGAGCGGCTTGTGGTGTTCGGCTTGCAGCGGGGCGGGACTCTGGATGACGAGGTTCATGACGTGAGCGGCGCGGACCATGCAAGGGCGCCGGATGCCCGAAGACGGCGGAAATCGAAAAAGGGCGCGAAGGCGGGCCTGGCGGCTGCCGCGCGCGGCGAATGAAAGCCGGATTGTACCGTTTCGGCGCGTGCGAGCGGCCGCCTCGCGTGTAAGCGTCGAGGCGCGACGGTAGGCCCGAACGCCCGATGCGGCGGCGCAATGCGGCCTGGCGCACAGCTTTCAGCGACGAAAGCGAGCTTTCGAGGCACAATGACTGCACGTGCGGCGTCCGACGGGGGCGGCCGCCGCGTGCCGTCAACCGTACGTGTCGCGACTCGCGTCGCGCGATGCGTCGCATGCGCCACCGCGCAAGGGGACCCGGTATGCAGGACGCTCTCAAGGCCGAATCGGCTTCGTCGACATCGTCGACACCCACCCGAACGCCGATCGGCGTCCGGGCCCAGGCTCCGGACGCCAGTGCACTGGCCTCGCATCCCGCGTCCACGCCCCGCGCCCCGCGTGCCACCGCGCCGCGCACGCGCTCCGGGCGAGCTTCCACCACCGGCGAAGTCGCCGGCATCCGCGTCACCAGCGCACGTCGCGTGATCGACGTGCAAAGCGGCATCCGCAAGCTCGACCTCGTACGCTATTACGCGCGCGTCGCGCCCTTGTTGCTGCCGCATCTGCGCGACCGTCCCGTTTCGCTCGTGCGCGCGCCGCAAGGCCTCGCCGGCGAGACGTTTTTCCAGCGCCACAGCGCACGCGCGCCGATCGACGGCGTTACCCAGCACGACGGTCTCGATCCCGGTCAGCCGGCGATTCTCAGTATCGATACGCTCGAGGCGCTCGTGCAGGTTGCGCAGATGGACACGATCGAACTGCATACCTGGAACGCGCTGGCGAGCGACGTCGAGCACCCCGACCGCGTGGTGTTCGATCTCGATCCCGATCCGGCGCTCGGCTGGGACCGCGTGATCGAGGCCGCGCAGCTCACGCGCGGCGTGCTGGCCGATCTCGGGCTCGAATCGTTCTGCAAGACGAGCGGCGGTAAAGGGCTGCACGTGATCGTGCCTGTCGTCCCGGGCACGAGCTGGGACGAGTCGAAGGCGTTCGCGCGCGCCGTCTCCCAGCGTCTTGCGTCCGGCTGGCCGACGCAGTTCACCGCGACGATGGGCCCGGCGCATCGCAAGAAAAAAGTCTATGTCGACTATCTGCGCAATGCGCGCGGCGCCAGCACGGCGGTCGCGTGGGGCGTGCGCGCGCGGCCCGGCATGGGCGTGTCGGTGCCGATCGGCTGGGATGAGCTGACGCAGACGACGGGCGGCGCGCACTGGTCGCTCGCCGATCTCGACGCGCTGCGTGCGCGAATGGCGCAGGTCCGGCGCGCGGACCCGTGGGCCGCTTACGCCGGCGTGCGCCAGGCGGTGACGAGCGAACTGACGCTGCGGCTCGAAGAAGGCGGCGCGTAGCGTGCGCCCGCGCGCCCGGCCGTGTGCTGTCGAACGCGGCCGGGCGCGCTGTTCACGTGCTTACGCTACCGCACGCTTTTTTCCACTTCCGCGCCGGCATCCCAATACGGCGGATCGCCGAAATGCTCGCCGAGAAACTCCACGAACGCGCGGGTTTTCGGCGGCACGAACGCGCGGCTCGGATAGACGGCCCAGATCGCCGTGGTGTCGGCGAGCGGGTAGCTGTCGAGCACGCTCACGAGTGCGCCGCTGCGCAAATGCGGTGCGACATCCCACGTCGATTTGAGCGCAATGCCGAAGCCCGCCAGCAGCGCGTCGCGGATCGTTTCGCCGTTGTCGGTGACGAATCGCCCGTCCACGCGCACCGTGAGCGGCCCGGCAGGCGTGACGAACGCCCAGTCGCGCTGATCGCCGAGTATCACGCACTCGTGGCGCGCCAGATCGGACGGATGATGCGGCGTGCCGCGCTCCGCGAGATAGGCGGGCGACGCGCAGATCACGCGCCGGTTCACCGCGAGCCGCCGGGCCACCAGTGTCGAATCCTTGAGCGCGCCGATGCGGACCGCGACGTCGATGCCCGCGTCGACGAGATCGACGATCTGATCGGTCAGACGCAGATCGACGCTGACGCCCGGATAGCGGCGCAAGAACGCGGCGATCACGGGCGAGACATGCTGACGCCCGAACGACGAGGGCATCGACACGCGCAGCCGGCCTTGCGGCGCGGCGTGCGCGCGTCCGACGGCGGCGCGCGCGGCCTCGGCGGCGTCGAGCAGCGCGAGCGCGCGCGCCATGAACACCTCGCCGTCCTCGGTCGGGCTCACGCGCCGCGTGGTGCGATGCAGCAGGCGCGTGCCGAGCGTGCGTTCGAGATTCGCGAGCCGCGCGCTCGCCACGGCGGCGGAAAGCCCGAATTCGCGGCCCGCGGCGGAGACGTTCGCGAGTTGCGCCGCGCGCACGAACAGCGCGACGTCGAGCAGATCGAGGCGCTCACGCGGGTCGGCGGCGAGGGGCAGGTCGAGTGGTATCGCGCTCGCTTTTTCGCTCATTATCAAAAATAGCCGAAGAATGTTTCAGTGATTATGAGGCTTTTCGGCCATCGAGGCGGCGCCTAGGATGTCAGTCAACGGCGCGCGACACTCGCAAGATTGCGCGGCGCCCGAAGCGACATCCCGTCGAATTGATGATTCGCCCTCCCAAGGAGCCCGAAATGAAAGCTGTTGGCCTCTACCGCTATCTCCCGATCGACGCCCCCGAAGCCTTGCTCGATCTCGATCTGCCGACGCCCGCGCCCAGCGGCCGCGACGTGCTCGTGAAGGTGGAAGCGGTGTCCGTGAATCCCGTCGACTACAAGGTGCGCGCACCGAAGGACAAGGTCGAGACCGACGCGAAGGTGCTCGGCTACGACGCCGCGGGCACGGTCGCGGCCGTCGGCCCCGAGGTCACGCTGTTCAAGGTCGGCGACCCGGTGTTCTACGCCGGCGACATCACGCGCAGCGGTTCGAACAGCGAGTTCCAGCTCGTCGATGAACGCATCGTCGGCCACAAGCCCGCGTCGCTCGATTTCGCGCACGCCGCGGCATTGCCGCTGACCGCGATCACCGCGTGGGAAGCGCTGTTCGAGCGCCTGCGCGTCTCGCCGCAAGGCGCCGACGCGGGCAAGCGCGTGCTGATCATCGGCGGCGCGGGCGGGGTCGGCTCGATCGGCATTCAACTGGCGAAACAGCTCGCGAAACTCACCGTGATCGCCACGGCGTCGCGGCCCGAATCGGCCGAATGGGCGCGCTCGCTCGGCGCGGACCACATCGTCGATCATCACGGCGACATGCCTGCGCAGATCCGCGCGCTCGGTTTCCAGAACGTCGATTACGTGCTGATCTTCAACGACACCGATGCGAATTTCCCCGCCGCCGCCGAGATCGTCGCGCCGCAGGGTGGTATCGCGACCATCGTTGAAAACGACAAGCCGATTCCGGTCGAGCTGCTCAAGGCGAAAAGCGCCGCGCTGCACTGGGAATTCATGTTCACGCGCTCGATGTTCGGCACGCCCGACATGATCGAGCAGCACAAGCTGCTGACCGAAGTGGCGCGGCTCGTCGATGCGGGCACGCTGCGCACGACGGTCGGCGAAGTGCTCGGGCCGATCAACGCGGCGAACGTGCGGCGCGCGCACAAGATGCTCGAAGAAGGGCGTGCGATCGGCAAGCTCGTGCTGAGCGGATTCTGATCGGGCGATCCGCACGCGGCGACGCCGGGGCAGCCATGCGCGGCGCATGGTTGCCCTGGCGCGCCGACCGATCCCGCGCCTGGCGAGTGGGAGAAAGCAAGCGGGATAAAACCTGGGCCGCGCAATGGCATTGCCGGGCGCACGCGGACGCGCGGCAAGCTAGACTGACAGAAGAAAGAAAGTTCGCCACACGCTGCCGTGGCCGCGTTTTTCGCGGCGACGGCAGCGCCAGCCAGGAGGTGACGCATGTCTTGCAGCAGCTCCAGCCACTCCCGCCGCGCTCGCGCGGTGCTCGTCCGTGCCGCCGTGGTGTTGTCCTGCGCGATCGCGCTGCCGGCGTTCGCCACCACGCCGATCAAGGTGACCTCGAAGGCCGCGCCCGATGGCCCGATCCGCTACACGGTGAAGGTCACGTCCAAACTCTACGGCAACTCGCAGGAAACGCGCACGCTGCGTTCCGGCGACACCGATGACTTCACCTGGCGCACCCAGCCGCCCGGCGGCGCGGTGCCGGTCGCGCAGAGTTGTCCCGATTACGGTTCGCTGCCGCTCGACGCGAATGGCGCGATGGTGCGCCAGACCCAGGTGCGGCTCGCGCCGATCGTCGCCGCCGACGGGACCGCGAACGTGCAGGTGAGCTTCCGCGCGCAGGCGCCGCGCGGCAAGCCCGCGAGCGGCGGGTCGTGTCCGGAAGTCGTGGCGCATAGCGAAGTGCTGCATTTCTCGATGCCGACCAACGGCACCGTGAAAACGGTCACGCTCAGCGACGGCACGCAACTGGCGATTTCGGCGCAGCGCTGAATCGCGCGTGCGCGCGGCAAGGCGTGCAGCGAGCGGTGCAGCGTGCGGGCGGTACGCGGCGAGCGCGGCGCTAGACGCGTGCCTTCGCACCTTTGGCACGCGCATCGCGCGCAATGAGCTTCGCCGCGAGAAAACGATGCTCGGGCGAGAACAGCCGCCGGTACGCGAGCAGCACCGAGCCGACGGTGCCGAGCGCCGAAGACGCCGCGATCAGGAACATGATCACGATCTGATAGCGCACCGCCTGCAACGGCGACTGGCCTGCGAGCACCTGGCCCGTCATCATGCCGGGCAGGCTCACCACGCCCACGACCGCCATCTGGTTGAGCGTCGGGATCATGCCCGCGCGCACCGCCTCGCGCGCGCTCGTCTGAGCCGCTTCCCAACGCGTCGCGCCGAGCGCAAGCGCGCTTTCCACGCGGTCGCGCCGCGCCGTGAGTTCCTGCATCATCCGCTCGACGCCGAGCGACACGCCCGTCAGCGTATTGCCGAGAATCATGCCGAGAATCGGAATCGCATATTGCGGCTCGTACCACGGGCGAATGCGGATCACCGCGAACAGACCCACGGCGGCCACGAGCCACGCGCTGACCCAGATCGACACGATGCTGTCCGCACGCTGGCCGCCGTAAGTGCGCGCACCGCGCTGCGAACCGGCAATGCCGGCGATCAGCGTCATCAGCGCCATGAGCGGCAGCACCGCGTACCAGCGGTTGAACGCGAACACCCAGCCGAGCACGTAGCCGATCGCGAGCAGTTGCACGACGGTGCGCACCGCGGCCCACGCGAGCTTGCGTTCGAGATCGAGCTTGAGCAGCACCGAGACCGCGCCGTTCACGAACACGAGCAGGGCCGCGATGCCGACATCGACGAGACTGAGGTCTTGCAGCACGCCAGGATTCATTGCGCCTCTCCGGAAGCCGCTTGCCGGGTGGCGGCTGGCGCGACGGAAGGTTGAGCAGCGGAAGGTTTTTCAGCGGATGGCGCCGGCGATGCATCGAGCACACCCGCGCGCATCGTGATGTGCCGGGTGCCGACGCGCGCGGCCTGTGCCGGATCGTGCGAAATCCACACCGTGGCGCGCGTCTCGCGCCGAAGCTCGAACCATTGCTCGACGAGCGCTTCGACTTCGCGCGCCGACTCGGGATCGAGCGAGGCCGTCGGTTCGTCGAGCAGCAGCGCCTCGGGATCGAGTTGCAGCACGCGTACCAGCGCGACGATCTGCGCTTCGCCGCCCGAGAGTTCGGACGCCGCGCGCGTGAGGAAATCGGCGCCGCGTCCGGTGGCGTCGAAGAGCGCGTGCACGCGCGCGGCGTCGAAGCGGGTGTCGCGATAGACCGCGAGCGAATAGGGATAGCGCAGGTTGTCTTCGACGCTGCCGTCGATCAGCGCGGGCCGCTGACGCAGGTACGCAATATGACGCCGATACGACGGGATCTGCGCGCGCGCAACCGCTTCGCCGTGCCAGCGCACCGTGCCGCCGTCGAGCGGATCGAGCAGCGCGAGCGCGCGCAGAAACACGCTCTTGCCCGAGCCTGACGGACCCGTGAGCACGACGCGTTCGCCGCCGTGCAGCGCGAAATCGGCGGGTTGCAGCAGCACCTGATCGCGCTGTGCGTCGCGTCGCGCGAGGCCAAGCGCTTCGACGAGCGGCGCGCTCACGTCAACGGGGGGACGTTTCGAATCGTTTTGATGGTTCATTGAAAGATGGCAAACAAGACGGGCGAGCGCAGATTGCAGATTCGCACATTCGCACATTCGCACATTCGGGCAAGAAACCAGGCACGTCTTCTGCTGTCGTATCGCTGGCGAAACAACAATGCAAAAACCGGAGTGCGCATGACGTCACCGCAACCCAAGCCCCGCGGCCCCGGCCGCACACTCGCCAGGATCTTCGCATGGCTCGTCGCGATTGTAGTCGTGCTGATCGCCGCGCTCGCCGTCTTTATCTACACCTTCGACTGGAACCGCGCCAAGCCTTACGTCAACGAGAAAGTGACCGAAGCGATCGGGCGTCCGTTCGCCATCGTCGGCGATCTGAAGGTCGGCTGGCGTCGTCCGCCCGGCGAAACGGGCTGGCGCGCCTGGGTGCCCTGGCCGCGTTTTTCCGCGGCGCAGATCGAGGTGGCCAATCCCGACTGGGCGAAGTCGCCGCATTTCGCGACGCTCGACGAGATCGACTTCGAAGTGGCCGTGCTGCCGCTGCTCGCGCACGACATCGTGATTCCGGCCATCAATCTCGTGAATCCGTCCGTCGACATCGAACGGCTCGCCGATGGCCGCAACAACTGGACCTTCAAGCTGCCCGCGTCGAGCGGGCCGTCGACGTGGAAACTCAATCTGCATGACATCACGTTCGGCAGCGGCAACATCGCGGTCGACGACAAGCAGACGAAAACCGACGTGAAGATGGTCGTGAGCCTGCTCGGCCAGGGCATTCCGATCGGCAAGGTGATGGAGCAGCAGGAAGCGGCTTCGCGCCAGGGCTCGGCGCAGGTGATCGGCAAGGCGGGCGCGAACCGGCTCGCCCAGCAGGCCGAGAAGCAGCAGGCGTCGGAAGCGGCGGCCGCGAGCGCGGCGGCGGCGAGCGAGGCCAGCGCAGCGAGCGCGGCCGGACCGGCATCGGGCGCGGCTTTGAGCGCGTCGGCGTCATCGGCGGCGTCGGACGGCGGGGCCGCTTCGCAAGGCATCGGCTCGAAGCTGGCCGCGGTCGGCGCGAGCGCCGCGAGCAACGCGAACGCGGCGGCGGGCGGTCAGACCAGCGAGCCGTTCTACGCGATCGGCTGGACCATCAAGGGCACCTACAACAAGACCGCGCTGTCGGGCGAGGGCAAGCTCGGCGGCGTGCTCGCGCTGCAAAACGCCAGGCGTCCGTTCCCGGTACAGGCCGATGTGCGTGTCGGCGACATGCATATCGCGCTGGTCGGCACCGTGACGGACCCGGCGCATCTGGCCGCCGTCGACCTGCGCCTGTGGCTCCAGGGCCAAAGCATGGCGCATCTTTACAACCTGACCGGCGTGACGCTGCCGGAAACGCCGCCGTACGCAACCGAAGGCCGTTTCGTCGGCCAGTTCCGCAAAGGCGCGAGCGTGTTCCGCTACGAGAATTTCACGGGCCGCGTGGGCGGCAGCGACCTGAACGGCACGCTCGTCTACACGCAGCGCGATCCGCGCCCGCTACTCTCCGGCGAACTCGTGTCGAACCTGCTGCAATTCTCCGATCTGGCGCCGATCATCGGTGCCGACAGCAAGGCGAGCAAGGCCAAGCGCGGCGACACGGTGCAGCAGCCCGCCGACCGCGTGATTCCGGTCGAGCCTTTCAAGACCGACCGCTGGAAAGCCATCGACGCCGACGTGAAGTTCACGGGCCGCCGCATCATCAAGCAAGGCAGCCTGCCGATTCAGGACCTCTACACGCACGTGACAATGACCAACGGCGTGCTCGACTTCGAGCCGCTGCAGTTCGGCGTCGCGGGCGGCACCTTCGCGACGCGTCTGTCGCTCGACGGCAGCGGCGCGCCGCTCAAGGCGCGCGGCACCGTGGAAGCGCGCCATCTGAAGCTCAAGCAGCTGTTCCCGGGCGTGAAGTCGATGCAGCAGGCGCTCGGCGAAGTCAACGGCGACGCGTCGCTCTCCGCGACCGGCAACTCGCCGGCGGCGCTCGCCGCGACGTCGAACGGCGAGGTCAAGGCGCTCGTCACGCAAGGCACGGTCAGCCGTCTGCTGATGGAAGCGGCCGGGCTGAACGTGGCGAACGTGGTCTACGAAAAGCTGTTCGGCAATCGCGACGTCAACATCAACTGCGCGGCCGCCGATTTCGTGGCGACCAACGGCGTGGTGAATCCGCGCGTGTTCGCGCTCGACACCGACGACGCCGTGATCGACATCGACGGTCCGATCGATCTGCGCGACGAATCGATGGATATGAAGGTGCATCCGCACACGAAGGGTTTCCGGATCTTCTCGCTGCGCTCGCCGCTTTACGTGAAGGGCACGTTCAAGAATCCGCATGTGGGCGTGGATGCGGCGGCGCTTGCGCTGCGCGGCGGCGCGATGGTCGGCCTCGGTCTGCTCAACCCGTTCGCGGCGCTGATTCCGCTGATCGCGCCGAGCAACAACAAGCCCTTGCCGTGCGCGCAGTTGTTTTCGCAGATTCGCCAGCATCCGGTTGCGCCGCCGCCGGGGCAGAAGATGCGCGCGCCGGCGGCCGCGAAGGGGGCGAGCGGGTCCAGCTCCGGTTCGGGTTCGAATGGCGCGAAGGGCGGTGCGGCGGCGCCGTCGAAGCGCGAGGAATCTTCACAACCCACCACGCAACCCGGCATGCAGTCGCTCTACAAGGGGAGCTGAACGGAAAGCACTCGGGCGCTCGCACAGACGAGCGCCCATGCGAAAACGCCCGGCGAGAAAGCCAGGCGTTTTTTTCTGATGAAACTCAGCGCAACTGACGCGGGATCGGGTCGCCGGCCGGGTCCTGCCGGCGGGTCACGCTGCGCGAGGCCGCGCCGGGTTTCGCCGCGCCGAACTCGGGCAGGATGCGAGCGCGCGCGCGGCTCGCGAAAATCAGGAAGCCGAAGCCGTCCGCCTCGTACCAGTAGCCGCCGTTTTCGAGTCCTTCGATCGGCTGCTCGAGCGCATGCGCGATGGATTCGATGCAGCGTCTGCGCAATTCGCTCGTCGCCGGATAGGGCGGCTGCGCGCCGCGCACGCAGCACAGCAGCACGTCGAGCCCGGGCAGCACGTGTGCGTAGAGCACCGGCTCGTCCTGGGCGCGCGCACGCGCGATCTTGGTGTCGAGTTGACCGAACGGTTTGAAGTGATTCAGCACGGCGAGAAACGACTCGTCGCCATCCGACTTGACGCGTTTCCGCTTTTTCGGGAAGGACATAAAAATTCGCCTGAAAAAGGTGGATTGCAAAACACGCAGCGTTCCCATGCGACCACTCCCGGCTTGGTGCGCCGCACGTCGATCCTTCGTAGCATGCCGACCTGTCACAGGCAATCGCCATGCCGGACCGCACGTCGCGCTCATGTAGGTATCCCGGCGCTCCTTCGCTTACTTTTGTTCGTCTCCGGTCTCAATAATAGACCTGCATGCGCGTGCGGTGTGGCGATTTCTCGGGAAAAATCGGGCTTTTCGCATCGCCTGGTGCGAGCCGCCACACACGTTGTCATCTCTTAAATTCGCGCAGATAATGTTTTGGCTCTGGCGCCCGCGGTTAATCAAAAGGCATGTCGCCCAGACCGCCACCGGACCAGACCGTCATGAAACTCTTCACCAAGGGGCTCCTGCTGATCGCGATTCCCAGCGCCATCGAACTGGCGCTGCTCGGCGTCGTGTTCGACACGCAAGGCAAGACCGCGCAGGCCGCGCGCAGCGCCGACAACAGCAAGCAGATTCTCTGGCAGGCGACCAGTCTCGTCGATCCGCTCCTGCGCGAAGCCGCGCGCGTGCGCACCGCAATCGTGCTCGAAGATCCCTCGTTCATCGACCGCCGCGCCGTCTGGACCGAATTCTCCGATCGCGTATCGCTGCTCGCGCACATGGTGAACGACAACCCCGAGCAGCACGCGCGCGTCGAGCGCATCCACGCGTACGGGCGGGCGTGGCGCGCGCGGTGTGTCCAGGTCGCCGATGCCTTGCGCGAGGGCCGCGCCACGTCGTTGGTGCGCGCGGCCGGCGACGGCATGCCGCCCGAAATCGACGCGGTGCGCAACGAACTGGCCGCCTTTATCGCCGACGAAACCCGCCTCGACGAAGCGCGTAGCGCGTCGCTGCGCGAGACGCGCGAGCGCCAGCAGGATGCGCTGATCGTCGCGGTGGTCGGCTCGATGCTGATCTGGGGCGCGACGGCGTGGCTGTTCGCGCGCAACGTCGGCCAGCGGCTCGCGGCGCTCGGCGCAAACGTGGAGCGGCTCGGCGCGGGCGCGCCGCTCGCGCAGCCGCTCGCGGGCGACGACGAAATCGCCGCGCTCGACACGGTGCTCAATCAGACGAGCCGACGTTTGCGCGCCGCCGAGCGCGAGCAGGCGGCGCTCAAGCTGCAGTTGCAGGCGCGCGCCGCCGACCTCGCGACCGCGAACGACAATCTGCGCCAGGAGAGTCAGGACAACGAGATGTTCATCTACAGCGTCTCGCACGACCTGCGCTCGCCGCTCGTCAATCTGCAGGGTTTTTCGAAGGAATTGCAGGTGTCGTGCGAGGAACTGCGCACGCGCATCGACGCAGCGGGGCTGCCCGCCGACGAACACGCGAGCATGGTCGAAGTGCTCGACGGCGACGTGGACGAATCGCTGCAATTCCTGCGCCAGGCGGTGGGGCGCGCGGCGGCGATCATCGACGCGCTGCTGCGCATGTCCCGCGCCGGGCGCCTCGAATATCGCTGGCAGCGCGTGAACGTGCGGCGCATCGTCGAGCGGGCGCTCGCCGGGCTGGGCGCGGGGCTCGCGCAGCGCGCGCAAATCGACGTGCTCGATCTGCCGCCTGCGTGGGGCGATCCGGCGGCGCTCGAAGAAATCTTCGGCAACCTGATCGATAACGCGCTGCGGCATCTCGATCCGGCGCGGCCCGGTCAGGTGGAAATCGGCGCGGTCGACGCGGTGGATGGGGGCGACGGCGCGCTCGCGCCGATGTTCGAAAATAACGCGGAAAAATGGGCCGAAGCCAGCGTGGACAGCGCGCGCGATGCGTCGCGCATGCCGGGCGCGCACACGCGAACCTACTATGTGCGCGACAATGGCATCGGCATTCCGGTCGCGTATCTGCCGAAGCTTTTTCGCGCCTTTCAGCGTCTGCACGGTGGCGAATCGGCGGGTCAGGGGACCGGGCTCGCGCTCGCGCGCCGCATCGCCGAACGGCATGGCGGGCGCTTGTGGGTCGAGTCGAAAGAAGGCGCGGGTTCGACCTTCTTCATCGCGCTGCCCGACGCGCCAATGCGGCAGGCATGAGCCGCTTGGTGCGGGCATGTAGAGGTTTGTGCAGGTTTGAGCGCCAGGCCTCGGGCGATACGAGGTCCCGCCGCCGCACAGGAAAAAAACTGCAAAAAATCGATGTTTCAACAGACGTTTCAATCGAAAACGCATCAGAACACGTTGGAGAGCGGGATGGCACGCGGGGATCAGACGGGGGCGGGAGCGTCGGCGGCATCGTCGACGGCAGCGACACCATCGGCATCGACGGCAACATCGGCAACATCGTCGGCGGACAATCCGGTCGCCGCGCCGGCTTCGGATGCGGCCGCGTCATCCGCCGCGCAGGGCGCACAAACCGAGCCGCGGCCGTCGCGCGCGCAACCGCGCGTGACCTTGCCGGGCGAGCGCGTGAGCATCGTGCTGGTCGAGGACGACGACGGCCACGCCACGCTCGTCGAGCGCAACCTGCGTCGCTCGGGCGTGTCGAACGACTTTCTGCGGTTTCGCGACGGCCAGGAAGCGATCGATTATTTCTTCGGCACGCCCGAGGGCGAAGCGGCGGGCTATCCGTCGCGCGAGGCGCTGGCGAATTTCGTCGTGCTGCTCGATCTGCGGATGCCGCGCGTCGACGGCTTCGAGGTGCTGCGGCGGCTGAAGGCCGATCCGTCCACGGCGTCGGTGCCCGTGATCGTGCTCACGACCACCGACGATCCGCGCGAGATCGAGCGCTGCTACGAGCTGGGCTGCAACGTCTACATCACGAAGCCCGTCGAGTACGACGCCTTTATCGAGGCGGTGCGCCGGCTCGGGTTTTTCCTGCAGGTCGTGAAGCTGCCGCCGGGGCATCGGTTTGCGCGCGCCTGATGGGGGTTGGGAGATGACGAGCTGGAGACTGTTCCAAGGACCGCGACGCGCATGAATGACGAAGCAACCATATTGACGGGTGCGCACGTGCTCGTCGTCGACGATGACGAAGGCATACTGCGCCTCGCGCGCAAATCGCTGGTGCGCGCCGGCGCGCGCGTCGATACCTGCACGAGCGTCGGCGACGCGCGCGACGTGCTCGCGGCGCGCACGCCCGATGTGCTGGTGCTCGACTATCAGCTCGACGGCGCGGAAACCGGGCTCGACTTCTTCCGCCGTCTGCGCGCCGACGACGTGCGCGTGCCCGCCATCCTCGTGACCGGTTTCACCGACGAATCGCGCGTGATCGCGGCTTTGCGCGCGGGCGTCTCCGACGTGGTGCCGAAATCCGGCGACTATCTCGACTATCTGCCCGAAGCCGTCGCGCGCGTGCTTTCGCAGGTCGCGCTGCAGCGCGACTCCGATCAGGCGCTGCTGCTGCGCGACCGCGAAGCGCATTACCGTACGCTCTCCGAAGCATTGCCGCACCTCGTCTTCACCTGCGATGCCAACGGCGATTGCGATTTCCTCTCGAAGCAGTGGTGCGATTACACGGGCCTCGACGCGAGCGCCACGCATGCGCTCGGCTGGCTCGACGCCGTGCATCCCGACGACCGCGAAGCGATCGGCAACGCCTGGCTCAAGGCGATCCGCAGCGACAACGGCGAATATCGGCACGAACTGCGCATTCGCCGCCACGACGGCGCGTATCGCTGGTTCGATGTGCGCATCGTCGCGATGCGCGATCCGCGCGGCGGCATCAACAAATGGTTCGGCAGTTGCACGGACATTCACGCGCAGCGCGAATACAACGAGGAGCGCGACCAGTTGCTGGCTTCGGAGCAGGCGGCGCGTCAGGCGGCCGAAGAGGCCAATCGCGCGAAGGATCGTTTTCTGGCGATGCTGTCGCACGAATTGCGCACGCCGCTCACGCCGGTGCTGGCCGGCACGCGTCTGCTCGAACAGATTCCGGGCTTGCCCGACGCCGCGCGCACGGGCGTGCTGATGATCCGCCGCAACATCGAACTCGAGGCGCGTCTGATCGACGATCTGCTCGATCTCACGCGCGTGGCGAACGGCAAGCTGAGCCTCGCGCTCGATGTCGTCGATGTGCATGACGTGATCGACGCCGTGCTCGATCTGTTCCACAGCGAAATCCAGATCAAGCAGCAGGACGTGCACGTGGAATTGCGCGCGCAGCATCATTACGTGAGCGGCGACCGCGCGCGCATGCAGCAGATGCTCTGGAATCTCGTGCGCAACGCGGCGAAGTTCACGCCCGACGGCGGCCACATTTTCGTGCGCACGCGCGACGAGCGCATGCATGTGGTGATCGAGGTGGAGGACACCGGCATCGGCATCGCGCCCGAGCAGATCGGCAAGCTCTTTCACGCGTTCGAGCAAGGCAGCCACAACATGACGCGGCAGTTCGGCGGGCTCGGTCTCGGGCTGGCCGTCACGAAGGCGCTGACCGAGGCGCATGGCGGCACGGTCTGCGCGAAGAGTCCGGGCACGCATTGCGGCGCGACCTTCACGATCGTGCTGCCCACGGCGGCGCCGGGCGAGGGCGCGGCGCGTCAGGCGGAGCGCGGCGACGCGCATCATGCGGGCGCGCTCGACATCCTGCTGATCGAGGATCACGAGGACACGGCGGAGGTCATGTCGCAATTGATCCGTGCGCTCGGTCACGAAGTGGCGGTGGCGGTCAGCGTGGCGGGCGCGCTCGCGCTCACGGCCACGCGGCGCTTCGATCTGGTGGTCAGCGATATCGGCTTGCCGGACGGCTCGGGCATCGACTTCATCCGCGCGTTCCGCAAGGAGTCGGCGGCGCCCGCGATTGCGCTGACCGGCTTCGGCACCGACGACGACGTGCGCCGCAGTCTCGACGCGGGCTTTACCGCGCATCTCACGAAACCGGTCAACTTCGAACAGCTCGAACGGCTGATCGAGGAGGCCGTCGCGCAACGCTCGACCGGCGCGAACAACACAAATATCGGCCAATAAAGACACAACCCGCGTGCCATGACGGCGACGCGGGTTGTGTGAGCGTGGAGCGGCGGGCGTTCAGCGCGGCGTATTCTTCAGCGAATCGCGGATCTCGCGCAGCAGCAGCACGTCTTCCGGCGTGGGCGGCGGTTCGGCCGGCGCGGCCGCTTCCGGCTGGCGCAGCTTGTTGATGAACTTCACCATCAGAAAGATGATGAAAGCCAGAATGATGAAGTTGATCAGCACCGTGATGAAGGAGCCGTAACCGAACACGGCGACGCCCGCGGTTTGCAGATCTTTGTACGAATCGGGATTGCCCTTGTAGGTCGCGGGAATATGCCCGAGACGTACGAACATGTTCGAGAAATCGAGGCCGCCGGTGACGACGCCGATCACCGGCATGATGAGGTCTTTCACGACCGAATTGACGATGCTCGAAAACGCACCGCCGATGATCACGCCGACGGCGAGATCCATCACGTTGCCTTTGACGGCAAATTCCTTGAATTCCTTAATCATGCTCATGAGCGGGCTCTCCTCTGGACGGGGCGGCACAGGCCTGGCGATATAACGACGCGTTGGCGCAATGATAGCGAACGGTCCCGCTGTGCGGTAGCAATTTGACAGTTCCTGACATTCGTCCGCTTGCGGGTGTCACGCGGATTGCGGTAATGCACGCAGCGTGCCCGGACCGTTTTCGCCCGGCGGACTCAGCGTGCGAGGGCGATCTGCTCGTGAAAACGCTGCGGATCGGTGTTGGTGCCGCACAGCAGAACGCCCACGCGCCTGCCTTGCAGCGTCTCGCGCAACGGGCCGTAGAGGCCCGCGAGCGCCGTCGCGCCGGCCGGTTCGACCGCGAGCTTCAATTCGTCGAAGAGACGGCGCATGGCGGCGCGCAAGGCGTCGTCGGAGACCGTGACGATGCGTTCGAGGTGACGCCGGCACAGCGTGTAGCTGTAGTCCTCCGTATGCGGCGACATCAGCGAATCGGCGATCGAATGCATCTGGCTCATGCGCACCGTGTGATTGGCGGCGAAGCTGCGGCTCATCACGTCGGCGCCTTCCGGCTCCACGCCGTACACGCGCACGCGCGGATTCGCGAGCCGCAGCGCCGTGGCCACGCCCGCCGCGAGTCCGCCGCCGCCGATCGGCACGATCACGGCGTCGAGGTCCGGCGCCTGCGTCGCCCATTCGTAGCCGAGCGTCGCGGTGCCGAGCACCGTGCGAAAACCGTTGAACGGATGCACGAAATAGCGGCCTTCCTCGGCTTCCACGCGGCGCACGATGTCGAACGCCTCGTTGCTGTCGTTCGCGCGCACGATTTCCGCGCCGAGGTCCCGGCACTGCGCCACGCGCGCCTCGCTCGCGGTGCGAAACAGCACGACCTTCGCACTGATGCCCAGACGCTTCGCCGCGTACGCGACGGCGATCGCATGATTGCCGCCCGACACGCAGGTCACGCCCACGCTGCGTTGCGCGGTGTCGAGCGCGAGCAGATGCGTGAACGCGCCGCGCACCTTGAAACTGCCGCTTTCCTGCAGTAGTTCGAACTTGAAGTTGACGAAAGTGCCGTCGAGCGACGGTAGATCGTGGCGATCGAACACGGGCGTGCGCAGCACCCATGGTGTGAGCGCGAAGTGCTGCGAGGCGATCTCGTCGAGCGAGGGAATGGCTTCACCGTCGATGGTGCGGTCGGTCGGCAGCGGCGTGGCGGTGGACATGGGCGCGCTTCTCGTCTCTCGTCTCTCGTCTCTCGTCTCGGCTCTCTCGCGTAAGCGGCGGGCGCGCCCGTTATTGCACGTGCGCGTCGACGGAGAGGCCGCGCACCAGCTTGCGCAGGAAACCTTCGCACGCCGCCAGTTGCGCGAGCGAGACGTACTCGTTCGGCTTGTGCGCCTGCTCGATGTCGCCGGGACCGCACACCACGCTCGGAATGCCCGCGCGCGCGAACAGGCCCGCCTCGGTGCCGTAGGCCACCTTGCGGCGCGACTGGTCGGCGGTGAGGGCGCGCACGAGTTGCGTGACGGCGGCCTGCTCGGTGTCGTCGAGACCGGGCGCAGCGGCGATCTTCATGAACTCGATCGCGCCCGCCGGGTTTTCGCGCTGCATCTTCGGCACCAGGGTTTCGCGCGCGTATTGCTCGATGCGCGCGAAAATCGCGTCGGGGTCGAGCGTCGGCAGATTGCGGAACTCGAACGCGAAGCGGCATTCGGCGGGCACCGTGTTGATCGCGTTGCCGCCTTCGATCGTGCTGGTCTGCGCGGTCGTGAAGGGCACGTCGTAGAGCTCGTCGAACGGACCGTTGGCGCGGAACGCGTCGGCCATGTCGCGGATGTAGCAGATCAGGCGCGCCGCATACTCGATCGCATTGAGACCGCGCGGCGTCAGCGACGAATGCGCCGCGTGACCGCGCACGCAGCACTGATACGCGTTGATGCCCTTGTGCGCCACGATCGGCCGCATGCTGGTGGGTTCGCCGACGATGCAGCCTTCGGGCTTCACGCCGCGCTTCACGAGTTCCTCGATCATCAGCGGCGCGCCCACGCAGCCCACTTCCTCGTCGAACGAGAGCGCGAGGTGCAGCGGTTTGGCGAGCTTCGTCTGCTGGATCTCGGGCACGAGCGCGAGCGCCGCGCCGATAAAGCCTTTCATGTCGCAGGTGCCGCGTCCGTAAAGCAGGCCGTCGCGAATCTCGGGCTTGAACGGATCGCTGTCCCACTTCTGGCCGTCGACGGGCACCACGTCGGTGTGGCCGGACAGCACGATGCCGCCGTTCGTCGAGCCGTCGTGCGCGGGCAGCGTGGCGAACAGATTCGCCCATTTGCCGTCGCGGCCGTAGGTGAGCGTCGATTCGATGCCGCGCGCGCGCAGATCGTCGCGCACGGTCTCGATCAGGCCGAGATTCGGATGGCGGCTGACCGTGTCCATCGACACGAGGCGGGTGACCCAGGGAAGCGAGGCGGGAAGATCGGCGGACGTTGCCGCGGACGTTGCAGACGATGAGGAAGACTGCGCTGATTCAGCGGCGATGGTCATGGTGGGCTCCGGCTTGCTGTGGATTCCATCTTACCCAAAAAGAATCCCGCAAGCTAAAGAGCACGGCGAGGCCCGACGGCGCACGGGCAGCGCGCTGCCGGGCCGATCAAGAGAACGGATGGCGCAGCGCAGCATGGCGCGCCCGCGCTCGTCGTGAGCGCGGGCGCCGCCAAAAAAACATCACGCGTCCAGGCGCGTTTGCGCGCGCCGCGCCGCTCAGGCCCGCGACGGCGCGCCGAGCGCGCGCAGTGTTTCCTTCACCGTCGCCACGCGCACCGCGAGGTCGGGGCTGCGCGTTTCGATGCGCAGCTTGTCCTGACCCGCGAGCTTCACGTGCTTGTGCTTCTGCACCATCTCGATGATTCGCATCGCGTCCACCGGCGGATTCGGCACGAATTGCAGGCCGATCACGGCCTCGCCCGCGTCGATCTTCGTAATGCCGAGCGGCTTGGCAGCGAGTCGCAGTCGATGCGTCTCGATCAGCGCGTGCGCCTGCGGCGGCATCTTGCCGAAACGGTCGATCAGCTCTTCCTGAATGCCGTCGATCGAATCGTCGTGCTCGCAGTTCGCGAGGCGCTTGTAGAGCGACAGACGCTCCTGCACGTCGCCGCAATAATCGGCGGGCAGGATCGCGGGCGCGTGCAGATTGATCTCGGTGGTCGCCGCGAGCGGCGCGTTGAGATCGGGCTCGCGGCCGTCCTTGAGCGCCTTCACGGCGTCGTTGAGCATGTCGGTGTAAAGCTGGAAACCGATCTCCTGAATCTCGCCCGACTGCTTGTCGCCGAGCACTTCGCCGGTGCCGCGAATCTCCAGATCGTGCATCGCCAGATAGAAGCCCGAGCCGAGTTCTTCCATCTGCTGGATCGCTTCGAGACGGCGCTGCGCCTGCTTCGTGAGGCCCTGCGGATCGTGCACGAGCAGATACGCATACGCCTGGTGATGCGAGCGCCCGACGCGGCCGCGCAACTGGTGAAGCTGCGCGAGGCCGAATTTGTCGGAGCGGTGGATCAGGATCGTGTTCGCGCTCGGCACGTCGATGCCGGTCTCGATGATGGTCGTGCAAAGCAGCACGTTCGCGCGCTGCGCCACGAAATCGCGCATCACGGTTTCGAGTTCGCGCTCGTGCATCTGACCGTGCGCCACGGCGATGCGCGCTTCGGGCACCAGCGCTTCGAGCATCGCGCGGCGGTTTTCGATGGTCTCGACTTCGTTGTGCAGGAAGTACACCTGGCCGCCGCGCTTGAGTTCGCGCAGCATCGCCTCGCGAATCACGCTGTCTTCCTCGCGGCGCACGAAGGTCTTGATCGCCAGACGTTTTTGCGGCGCCGTCGCGATCACGGAGAAGTCGCGCAGGCCTTCGAGCGCCATGCCGAGCGTACGCGGAATCGGCGTGGCGGTTAGCGTGAGCACGTCGACTTCGGCGCGCAGCGCCTTGAGCGCTTCCTTCTGGCGCACGCCGAAACGGTGTTCCTCGTCGATGATGACGAGCCCGAGCCGCTTGAATTGCACGTCCGACGAGAGCAGCTTGTGCGTGCCGATCACGATGTCGACGCTGCCGTCGTTGATCTGCTGGATCGCGCTCGACACTTCCTTCGCGCTCTTGAAACGCGAGAGTTCGGCGATGCGCACGGGCCATTCGGAAAAGCGGTCGGTGAAGGTTTGCGTGTGCTGTTCCGCGAGCAGCGTGGTGGGCGAGAGGATCGCCACCTGCTTGCCGCCCATCACGGCGATGAAGGCGGCGCGCAGTGCGACTTCGGTCTTGCCGAAACCGACGTCGCCGCAGACGAGGCGGTCCATCGGCTTGCCGCTCGTCATGTCGCCGATCACGGCGGCGATGGCGGCGGCCTGGTCGGGCGTTTCCTCGAAGCCGAAGCTTTCCGCGAACTTCACGTAGTCGCGCGGTTCGAGCGCGAATGCGTGGCCCTCGCGCGCGGCGCGGCGCGCGTAGAGGTTGAGCAGTTCGGCGGCGGTGTCGCGGATCTGCTGCGCGGCCTTGCGGCGCGCCTTCTCCCACTGACCCGAGCCGAGCGCGTGCAGCGGCGCGCTGTCCGGATCGGCGCCGCTGTAACGCGAGATCACGTGCAGTTGCGACACCGGCACGTAGAGCTTGCTCGCGTTCGCGTATTCAAGGTGCAGGAATTCGGTGTCGCCTTCGCCGAGGTCCATCGTCACGAGGCCGTGATAGCGGCCGATGCCGTGCTGCGCGTGCACGACCGGATCGCCCACTTTCAGCTCGGAGAGGTCGCGCACCATCGAATCGACGTTGCTCGCCTGTTCCTGGCGGCGGCGTCCGGCGCGGCGCGCGAGCGGGCCGTACAGCTCCGTTTCGGTGATGACGGCGAGTTGCTCGCCGGGCAGCGCGAAGCCGGTCGACAGCGGCGCGACGCCGAGCACGAAGCGTTCGTCGCTTTCGAGCCAGCTCGCGTAGCTGTCCGCCGAGGTGGGGCGCAGGTGGTTGTCGGCGAGCAGTTGCGCGATGGTTTCGCGGCGGCCTGCCGATTCCACCGCGAACAGCACGCGGTTCTTCGTGGTGTCGAGATAGCTGCGCAGCGTCGCGAGCGGGTCGTCGGCGTGACGGTCGATCGCCAGCGTCGGCAGCGGCACGGCCCAGCCGCCCGCGCTTGCGGCGGGCAGCACGAGGCGGCTGAACGGCTTGGCGAGCGTGAAGAAGTCCTCGTCGCTCAGAAACAGGCGCTGCGGTTCGAGAATCGGCCGCTCGCGATCGTGCGACAGGAAGTTGTGGCGCTGCTTCGTGTCGGCGGTGAAGCGGCGGATCGAGGCTTCCAGATCGCCGGAAAAGACCAGTTGCGCGTTCGACGGCAGATAGTGGAACAGCGTGGCCGTCTCTTCGAAAAAGAGCGGCAGATAGTATTCGATGCCCGCCGAAGGCACGCCGTTGCCGATGTCCTTGTAGATCGTCGCGCGGCTCGGATCGCCTTCGAACACTTCGCGCCAGCGGCTGCGAAACGCCGTGCGCGAGGCTTCGTCGAACGGAAACTCGCGGCCGGGCAGCAGGCGCACGTCCTTGACCGGATAGAGGCTGCGCTGGCTGTCCGGGTCGAACGCGCGGATCGAATCCACCTGATCGTCGAACAAGTCAATGCGGTAGGGCAGCGGCGAGCCCATCGGGAACAGGTCGATCAGCGAGCCGCGCACGCAGTATTCGCCGGGCCGCACGACCTGGCTCACGTGCTCGTAGCCCGCCAGCGTCAGTTGCGACTTGAGCTTCGCTTCGTCGAGCCGCTCGCCCTGGGTGAACGAAAACGTGTAGGCCGCGAGGAACGAGGCGGGCGGCATGCGGTAGAGCGCCGTCGTGGCCGGCACGAGCAGGATGTCGCAACGGCCTTCGCCGAGATCGTGCAGCGTCGCGAGGCGCTCGGAGACGAGATCCTGGTGCGGCGAGAAGGTGTCGTACGGCAGCGTTTCCCAGTCGGGCAGCAGGCGCACGCGCGCCTCGGGCGCGAAGAACGGGATTTCCTGCGCGAGGCGCTGTGCGTCGACGGCGCTCGCGCAGATCACGGCGAGGAGCGGCGCGCCGGCGCGCGAGGCTTCGCGGTAGCGGGCGATCAGCAGCGCGTCGGACGAACCGTGCGTGCCGTCGAACGAGAAGCGCTGCCCGGGCTTGACGACGGCAACCGGTGACGAAGACGTGGACGGTGACTGCGAGGATGCGGCGATATCGGACATAGAGGCAACAGGTTGGCTTCGCGATGCGGGCCGGACTCCAAAAAAGTCGCGGGCGCGCGCGAGGCGGAGAGCATGCGATCCGGGGTTGACAGTTAATCGTAACGTTAGCGTAAGGTTTGCGCGCGCGCCAAAACCCGCTGCGGGCCGCGTGCGAGCGGCTTCCCAGCGGGCGCCGGCGCGGCCCGAACGTCGTCTGCGACGGGCTGCCGTCGTGCCCGCCAGGCCGCCGCCCGCGTGCAGATTGCGGGCGATGGCCGTGCGGGCAAAGGACCTATTATAAAATCCGTCCTTTACTTTGACTCATGCGGCTCGCGACACCGTGACCTCACGCCTTTTTGCCTTGATCCCCTGCGCCGGAACCGGCAGCCGTTCGGGATCGGCCATGCCCAAACAATATCGAATGGTCGCCGGACGCGAACTCCTGCACTATACGCTGGCCGCCTTCGATGCCTGCTCCGAGTTCACCCAGACGCTGGTGGTGATTTCCCCTGACGATACTCATTTCGACGCTCGCCGCTTCACCGGCCTGCGCTTCGCCGTGCGCCGTAACGGCGGGGCGTCGCGCCAGGCGTCGGTGTTCAACGGACTCGCCGCGCTCGAAGAGTTCGGCGCCACCGACGACGACTGGGTGCTCGTGCACGACGCCGCGCGCCCCGGCATCACGCCCGCGCTGATCCGCTCGCTTGTCGAGGCGCTCAAGGACGATCCGGTCGGCGGCATCATGGCGCTGCCGGTCGCCGACACGCTCAAACGCGTCGCGCCCCATCACGTGCCGGGCGGCCCGCGCATCGAGCGCACCGAATCGCGCGACGGGCTCTGGCAGGCGCAAACGCCGCAGATGTTCCGCATCGGCATGCTGCGTACCGCCATCGAGCGCGCGCAGCAGGACGGCCACGATCTCACCGACGAAGCCAGTGCGATCGAATGGCTCGGCCATTCACCGCGCCTCGTGCAGGGCAGCCTGCGCAACTTCAAGGTGACGTACCCCGAAGACTTCGCGCTTGCCGAAGCCATCCTCAGTCACAGCAGCAACCGGCCTGCCGGCGCCTGACCGCGCGCCGCGCCTCACCACACGGAAACACACATGGATATCAGAATCGGACAAGGCTACGACGTGCACGCACTGGTCCCGGGACGCCCGCTCGTGATCGGCGGCGTGACCGTGCCGTACGACCGCGGCCTGCTCGGCCACTCGGACGCCGACGTGCTGCTGCACGCCATCACCGATGCGCTGTTCGGCGCCGCCGCGCTCGGCGACATCGGCCGTCATTTCCCCGACACCGACAAGCAGTTCTACGGTGCGAACAGCCGCGTGCTGCTGCGCGAATGCCTGCGCCGCGTGGAAGAAGCGGGTTTCAAGCTCGTGAACGTCGACAGCACGGTGATCGCCCAGGCGCCCAAGCTTTCGCCGCATATCGACGCCATGCGCGCGTGCATCGCGGAAGATCTCAATCTGCCGCTCGATCGCGTGAACGTGAAGGCGAAAACCAACGAGAAGCTTGGCTATCTCGGTCGCAGCGAAGGCATTGAAGCGCAAGCGGCGGTGTTGCTCACGCGCGCTTCAATCGGGTGAGTCGCTGTTTGAGCCCTTGAAACAAGGGCTTTTCTGAACGGCGCACACGCTGGAGTCACGCTGCGCAAGCGTCGTGCCGCAAAAGCGTTCAACAGCATGAGCAGGTCGCGTGCCTGTTCGACATTCGGGGCGATGGTTGCATCTGCAATCATCGCCCCGTGCTTTTCTTGCCGATTACTTTTCGTTTTTGTCGCCTTATGCTGATGGCGTAACCGGAAACGGAAAGGGCAATGACGGTACTCGAAAGACGCGTGAAAGGCCTCGACGGTCTCCGGGCGCTGGCCGTGATGCTGGTGTTCCTCTCTCACAAGGCGCATCTCGATGCGATCGACGCGGGCAAGATCGGTGTGTGGCTTTTCTTTCTGATCAGCGGCTATCTCATCATCGGTGAGTTGCATCGCAACCGGCTGCGCGTCGAAGGGCAGGGCGCGCGCCGCGACGCCGTGCTGTATGTCTTTTTCGTGAAGCGCGCGCTGCGAATTTTTCCGGTGTATTACCTGCTGCTGATCGCGTTGACGATCGCGCACGCATGGTTTTATCAGCGCGATGTCGAACTCGGCCTCGCGTGGCATTTCGTATTCCTGTCTAATTTCTGGATCGGCGTGGTGCGCGACGGCTGGCCAGGCACGGTGTCGCATTTCTGGAGTCTTGCGGTCGAGCAGCAGTTCTATCTGATCGCGCCGTTCGTGCTGCTGTTCACGCGCGCGTCGCGGCATCTGGGAGTCTGCATCGGCATGATCGGGGCGGCGGCGCTCGCGCATCTGGCGCTTTACGCGACGGGTGCGATCGAGCCGCTGGTTTACGCGTTTTCGCCGTGGAATTTCGCGCTGCTCGCGCTGGGCGGCGCGCTCGCGATCGGCGGCGAGCGTGTGCAGATCGACGGACCGGTGCCGCGCGCGGCATGGTTCGCGCTGGCATTCGCGAGCCTCGCGGTGTTCGCATTCGCGCGCGCCGACTGCGAGACCTGCGAAGCGACGCAGCGCGCGGTGCTGCCGGGCTTGTTCGATATCGGGCTGGCGATGTCGCTCGGCGCGGTGTTCCTGTGGATCGTGCGCGCGCAGGACAGCGTGCTGGTGGCCGCGCTCGAAACGAAGCCGCTCGCGTATCTCGGCACGATCAGCTACGGCTTCTACCTGTTTCACAACCTCGTGCCCTCGCGTCTGGGCGACGCGCCCGTGTTCTATACGCGGCTCGGCCTGCCGCCGCTCGCGCAGGACGCGCTGGCGCTCGGCGTGCAGTTCGCGCTATCCGTGCTGCTCGCGCATCTGTCGTGGCGTCTGCTGGAAAAGCGCGTGCTCGAATGGAAGGAGCCGCTGGCCGGAGCGATCCGCGAACGCCTGCCGGCGCGCGCGGCCGCCGGCCCGACCTGATTCAGTGCAGGAGACCACCCCGGGCTAACCGACGACGCCGCTCAGAGCGTCGCGCCGCCCACCTCGCGACCGCTCGGGCACAGCTCGCCGGTTTGCAGCGCGTCGAGCACGCGCAGCACTTCGGCGGCGCTGCGCCCGACGCTGAGCGTGTTGACGCTCACGTACTGGATCGTGTTGTCCGGATCGACGATGAACGTCGCACGCAGCGCCACGCCCGCTTCCTTGTCGCGGATGCCGAGCTGATCGATCAGCTCGCCTTTCACGTCGCCGAACGCGTAGTGGTTCAGGCGGTCGAGATCCTTGTTCTCCCGCCGCCACGCGAGCTTCACGTATTCGTTGTCGCAACTGCCGCCGAGCAGCACGGTTTCGCGATCCTCGAATTCCTTTTGAAGCCGCGCGAACGCGACGATCTCGGTCGGGCAGATCACGGTGAAATCCTTCGGATAGAAATAGATGACCTTCCACTTGTCCGAAAAACTTTGCTCGGTGATTTCCTGAAACGCCGATTCGCCGTTTTCTTCCGGAAAATTAAAGCCGGGTTTGGCGGCCGTGACGGTGAAGGCTTCGAGTTTGTCGCCGATGGTTTTCATGTCGCTGCACCCCTGGATCGAGACGGGCAAGAACGCCTGCGCGCATGACGCGCGCGGCCCATCGTCAGATTGTGGCAGGGGAAGCCGGCGCGTGCCGCGACGGTGCGCCTCGACGCGCGCGTGCGTTGATCCGCGCCCGTGCAGGCGCGAATCAACGAGCGTGAATCGACCGGAAGAAAAGTGGAGAAAGCGCCTCAGGCGCCCTTGGCGAGCGGAAACTCGATCGTGACTTCGAGGCCCGGGCCGGGCGCGCGGTTGCGCAGACGCAGCGCGCCGCGATAACGGCTCACGAGGCGCTGGACGATCGCCATGCCGAGGCCGGTGCCGTTGGCCTGCGTGCGGGCACTGTCGACGCGATAGAACGGCCGCGTGACAAGCGCGAGCTGATCCTCGGGAATGCCGGGGCCTTCGTCGACCACCGAAAGCTCCACGCGCGAGTGCGAAACGCGCGTTTCCAGCATGATGTGAGGAATGCCGTCGGAATCGCTTGCACCATATTTGCGCGCATTCTCGATCAGGTTGCCGACAATGCGGCGCATATCGGTGTCGTCGGCTTCGACCATGGCCGTGGGCGCGAGACGCGTGATCAGGCGCACGCCGTCCTCGGTCGCCAGGCGCGCCGCCATCTCGCTCGCGATCACGGACAGATCGACGCGCTCGGTCATGCGCTGCACCGGCCGCGCATAGTCGAGGAAGCGCCCGATGATCATGTCCATCTGCTCGATGTCGTCGATCATCGCGTCCTTGGTCGCCTGATCGGACGGGCTCATCTCCGTTTCCAGCCGTAATCGCGCGAGCGGCGTGCGCAGATCGTGCGAGATGCCCGCGAGCATCAGCGCCCGATCGGCCTCGAGCTGTTCGAGGTCGCGCACCATCTGGTTGAACGAGCGATTGGTTTCCGCCGCCACGCCCATGCCGCTTTCGGGCAACGGCGAGGGCGACTGGCCGGAGCCGACCATGCGGGCGGACATTGCGAGCCGCGCGAACGGGCGGTTCACGAGACTCGTGATGAACGCCGCGCCGAACAGCGACAGCGCAAGCGCGGAAATGCCCCAGCCGACCCACTGCAGGCCGGTGACGTTGTCGAGCTGATCGCGGTCGAGCGCCACCCAGTAGTCGTCGTCGTCGATCTTGAAGCTGATCCACACGCCCGGGATGTCGTTGACCGACTGGGCAATTACCGTGTCGTCGCCGAGACGGCCGCGGATGTCGTGCTCGATCAGGCGATTGAGCGATTCGTCTGGCTGCAGCTTGTATTTGTCCGTGGTCTCGCGCGGATACACGCGCACGCCCTCGTTACTCTCCAGATCCTGCAGCAGCGCGCGGCGCAGATCGGGATCGGAGTAGAGGAGCGCGGTGCGCGTGAGCTTGACCACGGCGACGAGCTGAAGCGCCACGCGCTGGGCGCGTGGCTCCCGCTCGATCACGCGAAAGCTCTGGAACCATGCCGCAAGACTGACCGCAATGAGCAGCGCGATCAGCAGGAAGGTGCGCCAGAACAGGTCGCCGAACGCAAGCGTCAGCAGACGCCGGTCAATCCGCATGAACCCTTCCCGTCAACAGAGGTCGTGCAGGCAATGAGACGCCATCCATCCTGTATCAGGCAGCGCCGTCGGGGATGAACACGTAGCCGAGGCCCCAGACCGTCTGGATGAAGCGCGGGCTGCCCGGATCGGGCTCGATCAGCTTGCGCAGACGCGAGATCTGCACGTCGAGGCTGCGGTCGAACACTTCGTATTCGCGGCCGCGTGCGAGCTCCATGAGCTTTTCGCGCGAGAGCGGCTGGCGCGGATGACGCGCGAACACCTTGAGCACGGAGAATTCGCCCGTGGTGAGCGGAATTTCCTGGCCGGCCTTGGTGAGCGTGCGGGTGGCGAGGTTCAGCGCGAATTCGCCGAACTCGAATACTTCAGTGGTTTCCGACGGCGCGCCCGGCAGTTCGGACGGCGCTTGACGGCGCAGCACGGCGTGAATGCGGGCGACCAGCTCGCGCGGATTGAAGGGCTTCGGCAGATAGTCGTCCGCGCCCATTTCGAGACCGACGATGCGGTCGACGTCTTCGCCCTTGGCCGTGAGCATGATGATGGGCGTGCGGTCGTTGCTGCCACGCAGGCGGCGGCAGATCGAGAGACCGTCTTCGCCTGGCAGCATCAGGTCGAGCACGAGCAAGTCGAAGCGTTCACGCACCCACAGCTTGTTCATGGCAGGGGCGTTTTCCGCAACATATACGTTGAAACCCTGCTCGCCGAGGTAGCGGCGCAGCAGGTCACGCAGTCGGGGGTCGTCGTCGACCACGAGAATTTTGGACGGGTTCTTGGTTTCCATGCCTGGCATCTTAGCGCGATTGGGTTGCAGTGCGAGATTGCACCGATTAACGGGTTACAGTCAGTTACAAAATTTACCCGTGCTGTGCTACGGCATCAAGCACTGACAGATAGACTTCTTTACGTTGAGCGGCCATTCGGTAGATACTTCATTCGATTTTGAACCAGTGCCCGTGTTGAACTGGGTCCGAACAATGCAATCGAGGTAGCCGTTTGCCGCGTCAAGAAGGGAACAAAACGATGGGAGGGGTCAGGCCGACAATGCGCCACACCATGATTGCTCTGGCGTTGGCCAGCGGCGTCGTGGCTGCATTGGATGCGGCGCCGGCACACGCCCAGCCCTTCGGTGACGGGCCCGGTGCGGCCCGCTACGGCGGCAGGCCGCCCATTCGTCGGGTGCGCAACGACATGCCGCCTCGTCCCGCTTCGGACATCAATCAGCGCAACGCCGTTCCTCCCGATCTCGACCAACGCCGCCGCGACGGCCACATGACGCCCGACGAGCGGCGCCTGCTGCGCCAGCACATCGAAGACGCCGTGCGCGAACTCTACAAGCGCTAGACGCATCTCGCCACGTCGCGTGTGTTGCGTCGCGTGTTGCGTTGTATTGCCTGCCAGGTCATCTTTCGCCGTCGCGCTGATCGCATCTTTCGTCATTCGCTGCCTTTCTGCTGTTACGCGTTGTTTCCAGGCGTTTCTCGCTGTGTCCCTGCTCTTGTCCGTTCGGACCGCTTCGCGCGGCGCCCGTCGCTGAAAAAATCAGTTTCAAAATCCTTTGCGCCCGAGTGGCCCGCGGAGTCAACAGCGCGCCCGCTCCACTCGTTATGCCGGTACATTCACCAGGTTCGCGCGTGAACGGCAGCGGTCGTCTGGCCGGTCGTTGCGCGCTCCTTGAAACCCAGGCGCCATGAAAAGCTTCTTGCCGGTGTTCCCGCCGCGCCGCGCGGCCAGCCATGTGAGCGACGCGAGCGATGCAGCCGACGCCGGCGCATCCGTGCGAGCATCACTGGATCAGCCAGCCGTCACGCGCGCCGCGTTCTTCACGCTGTCCACGCTGCCGTTAGCGTCGGCGCTCGGCGCGTGGTCCCGACGCGCTTGCGCGCAATCCACCGCAGATGCGAGTAGCGAGACGAAGCCCGAACCGCCGCGCCGCGCGTCGCATCTTTCTCACGTGCATCGCCATGCGCCGGCGGCATCTGCGGCGTCAGCGGCGATGCCTTCGTCCGTCGAAACCGAGCTGCTCGACGCTGACGACGCGAGGCATCTGCTGATCCGCACGGGCTTCGCACCGGCCGGCGCCGACCTCGCGCCTTACGTCGGCCTCACGCGCGCCGAAGCCGTCGACCGCGTGCTGGCCACCGCCCGCACCGAGGCCGTCACGCCGCTGCCCGCCTGGTGCGCCGAGCCGCTGCCGACGCGCGCCGAGCGCAACGCCTGGACGCCCGATCAGCGCCGCGACGCGCAACGTACGCGCGGCAGGCATTACGACGAATTGCGCGCGTGGTGGATGGGCGAGATGCTGGTCACGCCGTCGCCGGTCACGGAGCGCATGACGTTGTTCTGGCATAACCATTTCACGTCGGGTCAGGACAAGGTGCCGGAGCCCAAGATGATGGCCCAGCAAAATTCGCTCCTGAGGCGCCACGCGCTCGGCAATTTCGCGACAATGCTGCACGAGGTGGCGAAAGATCCGGCGATGCTGCTCTATCTCGACGGCGCGAGCAATCGCAAGGGCAAGCCGAACGAGAACTTCGCGCGCGAGGTCATGGAGCTGTTCACGCTCGGCGAAGGGCAGTACACGCAGCAGGACGTTGCCGAGGCGGCGCGCGCCTACACGGGCTGGGCCGTCGACCCCGATACCGGGCAATTCGTCTCGCGGCCGGCGCAGCACGACGACGGCGTGAAGACCGTGCTCGGCCACAGCGGCCCGTTCGATGGCGACGCGATGCTCGACATTCTGCTCGGCGAGCCACAGACGGCGCATTTCGTGGCGGCGAAAATGTGGCGCGAGTTCGTGTCCGACACGCCCGATACCGCGCAGCTCGACCACGTCGCCGCGCATTTTCGCGCGAGTCGTTACGATATTTCCGCTGCGTTGCGCGCCTTGCTGCTTACGCCTGCGTTTTGGGACGAGCGCAATCGCGGCGTGCTGGTCAGTTCGCCGGTGACGTTCATCGTCGGTACGATTCGGCGCTTCGGCGTGACGTATGGCGACACCGCGCCGTTCGCGCGGACCTCGGCGGCGCTCGGCGAGAATCTGTTTTATCCGCCCAATGTGAAAGGCTGGCCGGGCGGCGTGGCGTGGATCAACAGTTCGACGCTGCTCGCACGCAAGCAGTTCGTCGAGCAGCTGTTTCGCGCGACCGAGGCGGGGCGTCCGCGTATGGGCGCAGCGATGACGAAGACGACCGCAAAAGCGCCGCCGCGCACGCAAGGCGGCATGCGTTTCGATCTCGATGGCTGGCTTGCGCGTTACGGCCTGAGCGCGAGCGACAAGCCCGATCTCTCGCAGCAGTTGCAGATGCAGCATGCCGTGCTGCCGCTCGCGCCCGTCGACGCCATTGCGGCGGGCAGCAGTGCGCAGGCGTATCTCCAGGCACTCCTGATGGATCCCGTGTATCAGCTCACTTGAGCGCGCCTCGAAACGAAGACGGACGATGATATCCACGAACGAAGCCATTCACCGCAGCACGCACAGCAACAACACCGCCGCGCAGCGGCGCATCGACGAGCGAGGCATGGCATGAAGCGACGCGATTTTCTGGCTGCGGCGGCCGCGGCGACGGCGGCAGGCGCGGCGTCGTGGCTGCCTCAGAGCGTCCACGCGCAAACGCTCGCCGCGACTGCGCAAGCGCGAGCGAGCGGCTACGAGAATCTGCTGATCCTCGTCGAGTTGAAGGGCGGCAATGACGGCTTGAACACCGTCGTGCCGTACGCCGATCCGCTCTATGCGCGTTATCGCAGCACCATTGGCGTGCGTCGCGGCGACGCGATCCAGCTCGACGAACGCACCGCGCTGCATCCGGCGCTCGCGCCTCTGCTGCCGATGTGGCGCGCGCACGAACTCGCGATCGTGCAGGGCGTGAGCTACGCGCAGCCGAACCTCTCGCATTTTCGCTCGATCGAGATCTGGGATACGGCGTCGCGCTCCGATCAATATCTGCGCGAAGGCTGGCTCACGCGTGCGTTCGCGACCACGCCCGTGCCGAAGGGTTTTGCCGCCGATGGTCTGGTGCTCGGCAGCGCCGAGATGGGGCCGCTCGCGAACGGCGCGCGCGCCATCGCGCTCGTCAATCCGGCGCAGTTTGCGCGCGCTTCGCGGCTCGTGACGCCGGTCGCGCTTCAGGAGCGCAATCCGGCGCTCGCGCACCTGCTCGATGTGGAGAACGACATCGTGCATGCGGCCGATCAGTTGCGGCCGCGGCCCGGTGAATATGCGTTGAAGACGGCGTTTCCGGCGGGCGCGTTCGGCGCGTCGGTGAAGACGGCGATGCAGGCGCTGGCGTCCGGCGATACGGCGCAAGGCGCGCCGGTGCAGGGCGACGGCGTCGCGGTCATCCGCCTCACGCTCAATGGCTTCGATACGCACGAGAACCAGCCCGAACGTCACGCGGAGCTGTTGCGCCAGTTCGCGGCGGGCATGGTCGCGATGCGTTCGGCGCTGGTCGAAATGGGGCGTTGGGATCGCACGCTGATCGCCACGTATGCCGAGTTCGGACGGCGCGTGCGCGAGAACCAGAGTCGCGGCACCGATCACGGCACGGCATCGGCGCATTTCGTGGCGGGCGGGCGCGTGGCGGGCGGTCTGTATGGCGAGGCGCCGGCGCTTGCGCGTCTGGATGGCAACGGCAATCTGCCCGTGGCCATCGATTTCCGGCAGATCTACGCGACAGTGTTGAACGGATGGTGGGGACTCGACGCCGCCTCGGTCTTGCAGCAGCGCTTCGAGCCGTTGCCGTTGTTGCGCGCTTGAAGTTGCTCGACGTCGCGCGATATTGAAAGCGGCGCGCTTTGCGCCGGTCTCAGTTACGTCGTGCCGCGCGCCACGCGATCCAGAGCTTGCGGATTGGCGTGAGCGCGATGTGCTGATGCAGCACCTGAAAGCTTTCGCGTTCCACTTCGTCCAGCAGCGCGAGTTCGAGCGCGGCGAGCGCGCGCAGCGCTCGCTGCGGTTTGCGCTCGGCGGCGGGAATCGCGTCGAGCGCGGCAGTCAGCGCTTCGCGCGCACGCGCCGTCTGGAACTGCATCAGCTCGGTGAATTCGGCGCTGTAGCGGCGGTTGATCAGATCGGCGGCGGTGACGTTGTAGCGCTGCAATTCGTCGATCGGCAGGTAGATGCGGCCATGACGCGCGTCGTTGCCGATCTCCGGCACGAACTGAGCGAGCGTCAGCGCATTGCCGAGCGGGGCGGCCCAGCGTGCGGCCGACTCGTGTTCCTGCGGCGTGCGCACGCAGGCCTGCGCGACGAGCGTGGCGAACGTGCCGCCCACGCCGTCGATATAACGGCGCAGATTCGGCATGTCGAGATAGCGGGCCTGCTCGAAATCCATCTCGAAGCCCGCGAGCAATTGCTGTAACAGGGGATAGAGATTTGCGGGATCGTCGAGATGCGCGGCGAGCGCTTTCGTGACCGGATGCGAGGGATTGCCGGCGGCCAGCGCGGCGAGTTCCTTCTGCCACCAGGCGAGCTTCGTGCGGCCCACGGTCGGGTCGCTCGTTTCCTTGGCGGTTTCCTCGAGTTCGCGGCGCAGGGCGAACAGGGCGGCAAGGAGCGGCTGGCGCGCGGCGCTCGCCTGGCGCAGCGCGTAGTACGTGCTCGATCCGGGTGGGGCCGCCTTTTGCAGGCAGTAATCGTCGAAATTCACGGCGTTCGGGGCGTGGGGAGGCGCGGCGCTGTCGCTGCCCGGCTGAATCGTTCAGCGAGGTCGGCGGTGGGGCATAGAGCCGCGGAGCGGCGATTCTAGCACCGGCCTGTTTTTCGGGCCGCGGGCGCACCGGTCGCCGCCCGTCCGCCGCCCGTCGAGCGAGGAAAGGGCGCAATCCACGCCGCGCTGCAAGTTGCAGACAAGCGCAATTCAATCGGTTAGAATCTCGCGCTTGCGCGTTCGCGGCGGCTTATCCCTCTGTGATTCCGACCGAGCAGCGCGCCCAGGCAGGTCCGTATTGCATTCGATGCACGCGATGGTTCTCAGTCGTTTCCACTCGCAGCGGTCTCGCCAGCAGCATTCGCGTGAGTGGCGAAATTGGTAGACGCACCAGGTTTAGGTCCTGACGCCCGCAAGGGTGTGCCGGTTCGAGTCCGGCCTCACGCACCAAAGACAAAGGCCACGTACCTCAACGGTACGTGGCCTTTTTTCTTGTGCCGATTACGCCGGGCGCGCGGTGAATCGGCCCGCCGATCAGCCCGTATTAACCATCTGTTTCGTTTATCGCGAAGGCGCGGTTACAGATCTTCCTGGGCTGCCGCGATGACTTTCTCCAGCGCGCGGTTCAGCAGCTCGCGCTCCTTCTCTTCGAGGCAGGCGAACAGGTCCACATTCCACTTGCGGGCGATGGGCATGACCTTGCGATAAAGCGCGCGGCCTTCGGCCGTGAGCGAGACGAGCACGAGCCGGCCGTCTTCCTCGCTGGCGTCGCGTTGCATGAGGCCGCGGCGCATCAGCGCTTCCGCGGCGCGGCTGGCCTGGCTCTTGTCGAGATTCGCGTGGCGCGCGAGCTCCATCACTGAAAACGGGCCGAATGCGCCGACCGCGGCGATGAGACGTGCTTCGGGCAGGGTAACGCCGAGCTTCGCCTGGTAGCGCTCGCTTGCGCCGCGTTCGGAGAGCTTGTTCAGGACATGGAGCCGATAGGTCAAAAATTGTTCGAGTCCGGCTTTGCTTGCCTTCATGGTCGTCCTGGTCTGGTCGCGTGAGGTATGCGCGATCGTGTCGCGATGATCATGATTGTTGCCTCAACGAGCGCCGGGGTCAACGCGCATGAACCCTCGTAAGCGCATCTTCAATGAGCGTACGAATCTATTAATCGCTTACTGCGAACGCAAGCGCGTTCGCGGACCAAAACGTCTGACTATTCGCACGATTCAAGGAGCGGTTTAACGCTTCGTGCGCAACGAGCGCCAGCAGCAAATGCGATTCGTTGCGCGCGAAATGTCCTGTGCTCCGGGCGGCGCTCAAGGGCGCGCGGCACCGTACTTGAGACGCGTGAGCTGTTCCGCTTCGTTCGCGAGCAGCGCGGCGGCGTCGCGAATGGCGGTTTCGAGCGTGATCGGGCCGGGCGCGGGCGAGAAGCAGCCGCTGAAGTGCTCGGCCAGCCGCGGCAGCGCGGCGGAGTCGACGGCGCCCGAGAGCAGCGTCGCCGGCACGCCCGCGGCCTGCGCGTGGCGACAGGCGATGAAAGGCGCCTTGCCGTGCAGGGTCTGCGCGTCCGAGCGTCCCTCGCCGGTGATGAGCCATTGCGCGCCCGCGAGCGCCTGATCGAGGCCGATGGTGCGCGCGACGACTTCCGCCCCCGGCTCGAAGCTCGCGCCCAGCATGCGCAGCGCGAAACCGAGGCCGCCCGCCGCGCCGGCGCCCGCTTCGTCGCGCGCGGTGCGTCCGAGTGCGGCTTCGAGCAGATCGGCGAAACGGCCGAGCGCGGCGTCGATCGGCGCGACTTCGCCGGGCGTCACACCTTTTTGCGGACCGAACACGGCCGTCGCGCCGTGATCGCCGGTCAGCGGATTGTCGACATCGGACATCGCCACGAAGCTCGCCTCGGAAAGACGCGCATCGAGCCCCGATATGTCCACGCGCGCGACGCGCGTGAGCGCTTCGGGCGTGGGCGCGAGCGCATTGTCCGCCGCATCGAAGAGTTGCAGGCCGAGGCCCGCGAGCAGACCCGCGCCGCCGTCGTTGGTGCTGCTGCCGCCGAGCGCCACGTAGAAGCGCCGCACGCCTTCGTCGAGTAGCGCGCGGATCGCTTCGCCCATGCCGCGCGTGCTGCGCGCGGCGACCGGCACACCCATGCCGACGGGGTCGGTGATGCCGACGATCTCGGCGGTTTCGACGATCGCGCTGCCGTCGTGCAGCAGGCCGACCGTGGCGTCGCGGCGCGCGAGCGCGGCGCCTTCCACATTGAGGATGCGGCGTTCGCCGCCCACGCTGAGCATGGCATCGAGCGTGCCTTCGCCGCCGTCGGCCATCGGGCAGATGCGGATTTCGGCGTCGGCGCGCGCGCGGCGAATGCCTTCGGCGATGGCGGCGGCGACCCCGTCCGCGCTCAGCGAGCCTTTGAATGAATCGGGAGCAATGACGACGACGGGTGCCTCGAACGACGGGTTGGACATGGTGCCTCGACGGAAAGAGTTGGGATGGCGGCTGCATCCGGCGGGGCGTCCGGCGCGAGCACTAGCTTAACAGCGCGGGGCCGGGCGCTGGATAAGCGCGCTGCGATAGCGTGCATCGCGCAAGGCCGTGCCGCTAACGTGCTTACAGTACGAAAGCGCCGCGGAGCGTGGCGCTCCGGCGTCGCATCAACGAGTCGATGCGGACGCGACGAAGTCGGCACCCGAGCGAAGGCCGAAGGGCGATTCGGGCCTGAAAACCCACCAAATTCACATGGAAAGGCGCCGTTTTGGCGTCCCGAACGGCAATTCCATTTGAGTGGGGAAATAGTTTGCTAAAATACTTGGCTCTTTTGACGGAACCGCACGGCAAGCCGTCCGTTTCGGCCTTCACCGGCCGATGTCGGCCGGGCCGGGTCTCGCGGCTTCCGGAAAGGGCGCCGCCCAGCCGGCAGCGTCCGCGAAGCGCCCGTTCCACGCCGTTGCGTGGTGCGCGGCCAGCGCGGCGGTCTGCGGCGAGAGGCGCCATGGGATGCGCCCGCCGGCCTTGGGCGCGACCGAATGGTCGCGATCGAAGCCGGCAGGCGGCGCCGACGAGGCACTAGCGAGACGCAGGCGATGCGGGCTTTCCCATCGAACTGCGGCAGCAAAGATTACTGATACGCTCGAACAATTTTAGGACGATTGAAGCCATGGCTAACGCTGTTGAAAACCTCGGCAAGCTCGAACGCCGCGTGACGATTTCCCTGCCGAAGGACGCCGTGCAGAAAGAAGTCGATTCGCGCATCCGCCAACTGGCAAAGAACGTGCGCATGCCGGGTTTCCGCCCGGGCAAGGTGCCGCTGAAGATGGTCACGCAGCAGTACTCGGGCCAGGTGGAAGCCGAAGTTCTGAGCGACAAGGTCGGCAAGGAATTCTTCGACATCAGCCGCGCGGAAAACCTGCGCGTCGCCGGCCAGCCGAGCTTCGCCCCGAAGGCGGACGCCGCTGAAGGCGACTACGCATTCGACGCGACCTTCGAGGTCTACCCGGAAGTCAAGCTCGGCGACGTCGGCACGGCCGAAATCGAGCGCACGACCACGACCATCAGCGACGCGGAAATCGACCGCACGCTCGACATCCTGCGCAAGCAGCGCGTGCACTTCCACGCACGCGGCGAAGCCGGCGAGCACGGTGACGGCGGCGCCGACACCGCAGCCAAGGAAGGCGATCGCGTGACGGTCGACTTCGTCGGCAAGATCGACGACGTCGCATTCCCGGGCGGCAGCGCGGAAGGTTTCGCGTTCGTGCTCGGCGAAGGCCGCATGCTGCCGGAATTCGAAAAGGCCGCCATCGGCCTGAAGAACGGCGAGTCGCGTGAATTCGACCTCGCGTTCCCCGAGGACTATCACGGCAAGGAAGTCGCCGGCAAGACCGCGAAGTTCACGATCACGATGCAGCAGATCGAGTGGCCGCACCTGCCGGAAATCGACGGCGAATTCGCCAAGTCGCTCGGCATCGCCGACGGCGACCTCGTGAAGATGCGCGCTGAAATCAAGGACAACCTCGAGCGTGAAGCGAAGCGTCGCACGCAGTCGATCGTCAAGAACCAGGTGATGGACGCGCTGCTGAAGATCGCCGAACTCGACGTGCCGAACGCACTGATCGAACAGGACCAGGAACGCCTCGTCGAAATGGCGCGTGCCGACCTCGCGCAACGCGGCGTGCCGAACGCCAAGGACGCACCGATCCCGGCCGAAATGTTCAAGGAACAAGCCGAGCGTCGCGTCAAGCTGGGCCTCGTGCTGGCCGAGCTGGTGAAGGCCAACGGTCTCGAAGCAAAGCCGGAACAGATCCGCGCTGAAGTCGACGAATTCGCGAAAAGCTACGAAGACCCGAAGGAAGTCGTGCGCTGGTATTATTCGAACCAGCAGCGTCTGGCCGAAATGGAAGCCTACGTCGTTGAATCGAACGTCGTGGACTTCGTGCTCGGCAAGGCCAAGGTAACGGACAAGCAAGTCAGCTTCGAAGAACTGGCAAGCGCGACGGCGCAGGCTTAAGTCTGCCCGCCACGGCGTGCCGGCTGTCGGAGCGACCGACGGCCAGCACGCCGTTTTTGTATCCGCTGAATTTAGCCATGCTGTCCGTGTGGTTGATTTATGCGGGGTCCGTCGCCATACCAGAATAACTCTCTTCCAGACAAGGATGCACCGCATGACTTTTCGCGCTCAATCGCTGGACACGCTGACCTCCCAGGCTTCGCGGGATTTCGATCCGCAGGCGCTCGGGCTCGTGCCGATCGTCGTGGAGACGAGCGGCCGCGGCGAGCGTTCGTACGACATCTACTCGCGTCTGCTGAAGGAGCGCGTGGTGTTCCTGGTCGGTGAAGTGAACGACCAGACGGCCAATCTCGTGGTCGCCCAGCTGCTGTTTCTCGAAAGCGAAAATCCGGACAAGGACATCAGCCTGTACATCAACAGCCCGGGCGGTTCGGTGTCGGCCGGCATGGCGATCTACGACACGATGCAGTTCATCAAGCCGAACGTTTCGACCCTTTGCATGGGCCTCGCGGCCAGCATGGGCGCGTTCCTGCTGGCAGCCGGCGAGAAGGGCAAGCGCTTCGCGCTGCCGAACTCGCGCGTGATGATTCACCAGCCGCTCGGCGGCGCGCGCGGCCAGGCATCGGACATCGAAATCCAGGCGCGGGAAATCCTGTACCTGAAGGAGCGCCTGAACCAGTTGCTCGCGCACCATACGGGTCAGCCGGTCGAGCGCATCGCGCGCGACACCGACCGCGACAACTTCATGTCCGGCGACGACGCGCAAGCCTATGGTCTGGTCGATCAGGTCCTGCACAAGCGTCCCTGATCCGGAACGCGTTTCGGCGCCCCTCGCGGGCGCCGGTTCAGGCGCCTGAATGGTGCAAATCGGGCGCCCGGGCGGCGTGCCACCCCCGTGAAAAAGGGGATAGGCACAGCCGCCCGGAGCCTGTGAAATAATCGGCAAACGCGCTTCGCGGCCTGCGGCCCCAACGCCGTCACAGCAAGCGGTTCACGCGTCCCCCGGCGCGCCGGGGGAAACGGCGTATCATGTAACAGAGTGTCCGGAGGCTCATCTATCCATGGCGGACAAAAAAGGTTCTAACAGCGAAAAGCTGTTGTATTGCTCGTTTTGCGGCAAAAGCCAGCACGAGGTCAAGAAACTGATCGCTGGCCCGTCGGTGTTCATCTGCGATGAATGTATCGACCTGTGCAACGAGATCATTCGCGACGAGGCCGCCGGTGCGGGCGTCGACGCGGCGCTGTCGCGCTCGGACCTGCCGAGCCCGCAGGAAATCCGCGACATCCTCGACCAGTACGTGATCGGGCAGGAACGCGCGAAGAAGATCCTTGCGGTGGCGGTGTACAACCACTACAAGCGTCTCAAACATCTCGACAAGAAAGACGAAGTCGAACTCTCGAAGAGCAACATTCTGCTGATCGGCCCCACGGGCTCGGGCAAGACGCTGCTCGCGCAGACGCTCGCGCGCCTTCTGAACGTGCCGTTCGTGATCGCCGACGCCACCACGCTGACCGAAGCCGGTTACGTGGGCGAAGACGTCGAGAACATCATCCAGAAGCTGCTGCAGAACTGCAATTACGAGGTCGACAAGGCCCAGCGCGGCATCGTCTACATCGACGAAATCGACAAGATCAGCCGCAAGTCGGACAACCCGTCGATCACGCGCGACGTGTCGGGCGAGGGGGTGCAGCAGGCGCTGCTCAAGCTCATCGAAGGCACGATGGCGTCGGTGCCCCCGCAGGGCGGCCGCAAGCACCCGAATCAGGACTTCATCCAGGTCGACACGACCAACATCCTGTTCATCTGCGGCGGCGCGTTCGACGGTCTGGAAAAAGTCATCACGGACCGCACCGAGAAAACCGGCATCGGTTTCGGCGCGAGCGTGAAGAGCAAGCAGGAACGCGACGCGGGCGAAGTGCTGCGCGAGACGGAACCGGAAGATCTGATCAAGTTCGGCCTGATTCCCGAACTGATCGGCCGTCTGCCGGTGGTCGCCACGCTCGGCAAGCTCGACGAAGCGGCGCTCATGAAGATCCTCGTCGAGCCGAAGAACGCGCTCGTCAAGCAGTATCACAAGCTCTTCAACATGGAGCGCGTGGAACTGGAGATTCGCCCGGCTGCGCTGCAGGCCGTCGCCCGCAAGGCGATCCGCCGCAAGACCGGGGCGCGGGGCTTGCGCTCGATCCTGGAACAGGCATTGCTCGACGTCATGTACGAGCTGCCGACCATGAAGGGCGTGAGCAAGGTGATCATCGACGACAACGTGATCGATGGCGACGGCAAGCCGCTTTTGATCTACGAAGACGCTCCGAAGGTTTCAGGGTCGAACTGATGGTGGTGATCGGCTAAAGAGTTCCTGGAAAAAGCCGTTCATACAATGGGATGAACGGCTTTTTCGTTTCACTTGTGGTCGATGGCGCACTTTTTTGGAGTCACTGAACTTTTCCCACACGCGAGAGGCTTGTAATCGACTTTTCAGGCCTCACTTACCGAACGAATTGATTCCACTCATGGGGAAATGAAATGTCAGGAACCCAACTCCTCCCGCCGGAACGCACCACGCTCCCGCTGCTCCCGCTGCGAGACGTCGTAGTCTTCCCGCATATGGTGATTCCCCTTTTCGTGGGCCGGCCGAAGTCGATCAAGGCCCTCGAGGCGGCAATGGAAGGCGGCAAGCACATCATGCTCGTCGCCCAGAAAACTGCCGCCAAGGATGAGCCGACCGAAAAGGACATGTACGAAGTGGGATGTATCGCGAACATCCTGCAAATGCTCAAGCTGCCCGACGGCACCGTGAAGGTGCTCGTGGAAGGCCTGCAGCGCGCGAAAACGCTCTCGATCGAAGAGCAGGAAACGCAGTTTTCGTGCGAGGTCATGCCGCTCGAGCCCGACCACGCGGACGGCGCCGAAACCGAAGCGCTGCGCCGTGCGATCGTCTCGCAGTTCGATCAGTACGTGAAGCTCAACAAGAAGATCCCGCCTGAGATCCTGACGTCGCTGTCGGGTATCGACGAGGCCGGTCGTCTTGCGGACACCATCGCCGCGCATCTGCCGCTCAAGCTCGACCAGAAGCAGCACATCCTCGAAATGTTCCCGGTCGTGGAACGTCTCGAGCATCTGCTCGCCCAGCTCGAAGCCGAAATCGACATCCTCCAGGTCGAGAAGCGCATCCGTGGCCGCGTCAAGCGCCAGATGGAAAAGAGCCAGCGCGAGTACTACCTGAACGAGCAGGTCAAGGCCATCCAGAAGGAACTGGGCGAAGGCGAAGAAGGCGCGGATCTCGAGGAACTCGAGAAGCGCATCACCGCCGCGCGCATGCCGAAGGAAGCCAAGAAGAAGGCCGACGCCGAGCTGAAGAAGCTCAAGCTGATGTCGCCGATGTCGGCGGAAGCCACCGTCGTGCGCAATTACATCGACACGCTGATCGGCCTGCCGTGGCGCAAGAAGAGCAAGGTCAACAACGACCTGACGAACGCCGAATCGGTGCTCGACGAAGACCATTACGGTCTCGAGAAGGTGAAGGAACGCATTCTCGAGTATCTCGCGGTCCAGCAGCGCGTGGACAAGGTCAAGGCGCCGATCCTGTGCCTCGTCGGGCCTCCGGGCGTCGGCAAGACCTCGCTCGGGCAGTCGATTGCGCGTGCAACGAACCGCAAGTTCGTTCGCATGGCGCTCGGCGGTGTGCGTGACGAAGCCGAAATTCGCGGCCATCGTCGTACGTACATCGGCTCGATGCCGGGCAAGATCCTGCAGAGCCTGACCAAGGTCGGCGTGCGCAATCCGCTCTTCCTGCTCGACGAAGTCGACAAGATGGGTATGGATTTCCGCGGCGATCCGTCGTCGGCGCTGCTCGAAGTGCTCGATCCGGAACAGAACCACACGTTCGCCGACCACTACATCGAAGTCGATTTCGATCTCTCCGATGTGATGTTCGTGGCAACGTCGAACTCGCTCAACATTCCGCCGCCGCTGCTCGACCGGATGGAAGTCATCCGCCTTTCGGGTTACACGGAAGACGAGAAGGTCAGCATCGCCCAGCGTTATCTCCTGCCGAAGCAGAAGAAGAACAACGGGCTGAAGCCGGGCGAGATCGACGTGACCGAAGGTGCGATCCGCGACATCATTCGCTACTACACGCGTGAAGCGGGCGTGCGTTCGCTCGAGCGCGAAGTGTCGAAGATCTGCCGCAAGGTCGTGAAGATGCTGCTGCTGAAGAAGGCCGACAAGGCCGTCACGGTGGACAGCGCGAATCTGGACACCTTCCTCGGCGTGCGCAAGTACGACTTCGGTCTGGCCGCGAAGGAAAACCAGATCGGTCAGGTCACGGGCCTCGCATGGACGGAAGTGGGCGGCGACCTGCTGACGATCGAAGCGGCGGTCATGCCCGGCAAGGGCAACGTGATCCGCACGGGTTCGCTCGGCGACGTCATGAAGGAATCGGTCGAAGCGGCACGCTCGGTGGTGCGCTCGCGTTCGCGTCGTCTTGGCATCAAGGACGAAGCGTTCGAGAAGCAGGACATCCACATCCACGTGCCGGAAGGCGCGACGCCGAAGGACGGTCCGTCCGCCGGTATCGCGATGACGACCGCGCTGGTGTCCGTGCTCACGGGCATTCCGGTGCGCGCCGACGTTGCGATGACGGGCGAGATCACGCTGCGCGGCGAAGTGCTGCCGATCGGCGGGCTGAAGGAGAAGCTGCTTGCGGCGCATCGCGGCGGCATCAAGCTCGTGCTGATTCCGGAAGAGAACGTCAAGGATCTCTCGGAGATCCCGGACAACGTGAAGAACGCCATTGAAATCGTGCCGGTCCGCTGGATCGACAAGGTGCTCGAACTGGCGCTCGAACGTGTGCCGCAGGCACTGCCGGAAGAAGAGGCCAAGACCGAAGAGGCCAAGACGCCCGTGGCCGAGTCGAAAGACGCGGCAAGCGAAGTGGTGAAGCACTAAGCTGAAACACTTGGCGCTGTTCAACTAGCGTCATTTCGTAGCACCCTCGAAGAACCCGCGGCCTCGTCCGCGGGTTTTTTATTGCGCGCGCCGCGAAGATCGTTGGGCTTGCAACCGCTTGTGCGCGCGGCGTGCCAACTTGGCGTCTTCAAGGTCGAAAGGCGTTTGGAAGTTGCTTTCACATGGCCGCGCGAGATCGAATGCACGCGGGAGAAATCGGGCGGAACCCAGCTTGACACGGGTCTTTCGGCCTCGTTAAATGAGCGGGCTTCGGCGCAGACCGAAGTCGTTTTGCCAATAAGTTGATGTCCTTCCCGGCGCCGCGCCGGCGTGTCTCATGGCGCGTGCCATCACGATTGCCCAACACATTCTCGGGGGCTGGAATGAACAAGACGGAATTGATCGACCATATCGCGCAGCAAGCGGACATCTCGAAAGCGGCGGCAGGGCGCGCACTCGACGCCGTGATCGGCGGCGTCAAGGGAACGCTGAAGAAGGGCGGGTCGGTCACGCTGGTCGGCTTTGGCACGTTCGCGGTCAGCAAGCGCACGGCGCGCACGGGTCGCAATCCGCGCACCGGCGACGCTATCAAGATCAAGGCAGCCAAAGTCCCGAAATTCAGGCCTGGCAAAGCGCTCAAAGATGCGCTAAACTAGCGGGCTCGCTGCTTGATGAGGCAGCGCAGCAGAAGTCGCAGTGCCGCAGCAGTTTTCAGCAGGTTTTCGGCGGTCATCAGCATGAAGCTGGGTGCTTAGCTCAGTTGGTAGAGCGGCGCCCTTACAAGGCGTAGGTCGGGAGTTCGAGCCTCTCAGCACCCACCACAGCTTCAGATGAACCTCGGTCGAGCCGCGCAGTCGTGCATCAGCCTGAACGCAGGCTAAAGCAGACTGAATGCGCGAAAACATCGCTAGCGACGCAGCGCACGCAGCAAACCGCATGGAGCGGTAGTTCAGTTGGTTAGAATACCGGCCTGTCACGCCGGGGGTCGCGGGTTCGAGTCCCGTCCGCTCCGCCAGACATCTCAGCAAGAAGGCGAACTCCGGTTCGCCTTTTTTGTTGGCCGCTGTTGTAATATCGGGCGTTCTGTTTTTTGGCGCTCTCCAACGCTTGGTCACGCATGCTCGACTTTTTCCGCAATCACAAACGGCTGATGATGTTCATGCTGCTCCTGGTGATCCTGCCAGGGCTCGGCTTCGTCGGTATTCAAGGTTTCCGCGGCTTTTTTGACGAAAGCGCGAATGTCGCGAGCGTCAACGGTCACAAGATCACGCGCGTCGAATTCGACAACGCGTCGCGTCAGCAACTCGACCAGGCGCGCCAGGTCATGGGTGCGCAATTCGACGCGAGCGCTTTCGATACGCCGCAGCATCGCAAAGACATTCTCGACGGCCTGATCCAGCAACGCGTGCTGCAGGACGAAGTCCAGCGTCTGCATCTCACCGCTTCCGACGACGCCGTGCGCCGCACGCTGCTCGCCGACCCGATCATCTCGTCGCTGAAGAACCCCGACGGCTCGATCGATCTCGACAAGTACAAGCAACTGCTCGCCATGCAGGGCATGACGCCCGAGCAGTACGACGAGCGCGTGCGCTACAGCATGGCGCTGCAGCAGATTCCCGCTTCGCTGATCAACAGCGCGTTCACGCCGAAGTCGCTCGCGCAACAACTGACCGAACTGTCGGAGCAGCAGCGCGACGTGCAAGGTCTCGCGTTCCGCGCCGGCGATTTCGCCGCGAAGGTCCAGCCGACCGACGCGCAACTGCAGGCGTATTACGACGCGCACAAGAACGACTTCGCCACGCCGGCGACGGCGCAGATCCAGTATCTGGTGCTGTCGGCGGCTACGGTCGCGGCTTCGGTCAACCCGAGCGACGCCGACCTCAAGAAGTATTACGACGACAACATCGCCCGCTACAAGACTCAGGAAGAAGTGCGCGCGAGCCACATCCTGATCACGGTGGCGAAGGACGCGAGCGCGGCTGACCGCGCCGCGGCGAAGCAGAAGGCCGACCAGATCCTCGCCGAAGTGAAGGCGCATCCGGACCAGTTCGCGCAGCTCGCGCAGAAGGATTCCCAGGATCCGGGTTCGGCCTCGAAGGGCGGCGACCTCGGCTACTTCGGCCCGGGCATGATCGCGGGCGGCCAGGCGTTCGACGACGCGGTCTTCAAGCTCAAGAAAGACGAAATCAGCGACGTGATCCAGTCGGACTTCGGCTATCACATCGTCAAGGTCACGGACATCAAGCCGTCGGTTACGAAGCCGTTCGACGACGTGAAGGCGCAGATCGCGACCGAAGTGAAGGCGCAACAGGCCGCCAAGCTGCTGGCCGATGCGAGCGACGGCTTTACGTCGATGGTGTACGAAAAGTCGAAGAGCCTCCAGCCGGCCGCTGACAAGTACAAGCTGACGATCCAGGCCGCCACGGTTACGCCGCAGCCGAACGCCACGCTGCCGCCGGACAGCCCGCTGAACAACAAGAAGTTCCTCGACGCGGTGTTCGCGACCGACTCGGTCAGCCAGCACAACAACACGCAGGCGGTCGACGTGGGCAACAACACGCTGATCTCGGCGCGCGTGACCGACTTCAAGGCGGCTGCCGTCCCGGCATTCGCCGCGGTCAAAGACGCCGTGCGCCAGAAGGTGGTTGCGCAACTGGCCGCCGACATGGCGCGCAAGCAAGGCGAGGCGAAGCTCGCGGACCTGCAGAAGTCGAAGTCGACCGATGGTTTCTCGTCGGCGCTCAAGGTGTCGCGCAACGACGCACAAGGGCTGCCGCCCGCCGCGCTGTCGGCGGTGTTCAAGGCCGATGCGCAGAAACTGCCCGCCTACGTGGGCGTCGATCTCGGCGACCAGGGCTACGCGATCTATCGCGTGAACAGCGTGACGAACGGCGCGGCCGCCGACGGCAACCGTCTTGCCGCAGCGCAGCAGCAACTGGCGCAGGTGGCCGGCCAGTCGCAGACTCAGGCTTACCTCGACGCGCTGCGCGACCGTTCGAAGGTCAAGCTCTACGGCACGCTCGGTTCGTCGAGCCAGCAGAGCGACGGCGACGGCGACGGCCAGTAAGTTCGCCAGCGCCGTTTCCAGGCGCCGAGACACAAAAAAAGCCCCGCGAAATTCGCGGGGCTTTTTCTTTGCTGCTTACGTGGCGCGAGGCGTGAAGCGCCGCGCCGCGTGCGCTGCCCGTTAGAGGCAGGCGCTGATATCGCCCGTGGCGTCGCCGCCCGCACCGCCGCCGGCACGGAATCCCACCCAGGTCTTGGCGTTGGCGTTCCACGCCGGACGCACCGTCGCCGCGGCACCGTTAGGCGGCTGCTGGCCCGGCACGTAGACGTCGATCGCCTGGTCGTTCGCGAGCACGCTCTGCGAGACGACCTGCTGCTGCGATTTGTTGGCCCACTTTTGCGCGATGCACTGCGCGACGGCCTGAGGCGGTTGCTGGCTGGTGCCAACCGATTGCGAGCCGCTCGGCACCGGCTGATTGGCGCAGGCAGCAAGGGCTGCCGTTACGACAATAAGAGGTAAATATTTCACGTTTTATCCCTCCAGTCAGGGTCATTCGGAATGTAGACGAGCGTCGCTCGTCTGGCGCAAAGATGTGACCCGGTACGCGACGCGCATGCCGCAAAGACGCGGCGCGCAGCGCACGTCAGCGCTGCGCGCCGCCGCCGAGCAGCGGCTTGAGCGTCGGCCACACGTTGTCGAGGAGCAAAGGCTGTGCCTGCTGGGTCGGATGCAGCTGGTCGGACTGGAACAGCTCGGGTTTGTCGGCGAGTCCGGCGAGCAGAAACGGCACCAGCGGCACCTTCAGCTCCTTCGAAAGCTGGCCATAGAGACCATGGAATTTCTGAGTGTAGTCGGGACCGTAATTCGGTGGCACGAACATGCCCACCAGCACGGGCTTCGCGTTGGCCTTGCGCACTGCGGCAATGATGGCGCGCAGATTGCTCTCGGTGGTGGCGAGCGGCACACCGCGCAGCGCGTCGTTGGCGCCGAGTTCGATCACCACGATCGCCGGCTTCATGCGTTGGAGCACGAGCGGCAGACGGGCGAGGCCGCCGCTGGTCGTGTCGCCGCTGATGCTGGCATTCGCGACGCTATAATCGATTCGCTCGGTCGCGATGCGTTGACGCAGCAGCGCGACCCAGCCGGTGTCGCGCGGTAACCCGTATTCGGCGGACAGGCTGTCGCCGAGCACGGCGATCACGGGTTTGGCCGTCGTGGGTTGGGTCGCAGGTGCGGCAGGCACGGTGGCCGCATGGGCGTCGCGCACGCCGCCAGGCAGCGCGACCGTGCCCAGCGCAACGCCGAACGACACAGCCAGCGCCACGGCGCAGGCGCCGGGCGCGGGAAGCAGGGTGCGGGCGGCGCGCGGCGCGCCGCGCTTTGTTTTGACAGCTAATCTTGGCTTCATCATGTGCGAATGAATAGCGATCCAGTCATCGAAGTACGGGGCCTGTGCAAACGCGTCACCGACGCAACCGGCGAACTCACGATCCTCGACGGCATCGACCTCACGGTGCACGCGGGCGGCAGCGTGGCGATCGTCGGCGCCTCGGGTTCGGGCAAGTCCACCTTGCTCGGCTTGCTGGCCGGGTTGGACAGCGCGAGCGCGGGCTCGGTTCGTCTGCTAGGACATGAGCTTACCGGCATGGCGGAAGATCAGCGCGCGGCGCTGCGCAACGGCTCGGTCGGTTTCGTGTTTCAGTCGTTTCAATTGATGCCGCATCTCACCGCGCTCGAAAACGTCGCGCTGCCGCTTGAGCTGCAGGGCGGTCTGAGCACGCGCGAAGCCTTCGCGCGTGCGCGGACCTTGCTCGAACGCGTGGGCCTCGGTCAGCGCACCTCGCATTATCCGAAGCTGCTGTCGGGCGGCGAGCAGCAGCGCGTGGCGCTGGCGCGCGCGTTCGTCACGCATCCGGCCGTGCTGTTCGCCGACGAACCCACCGGCAGCCTCGACGCCGCCACGGGCCACGCCGTCATCGACCTGATGTTCGAACTGAACCGTGCGAATGGCGCGACGCTCGTGCTCGTCACGCACGACATCGAGCTGGCGAAGCGCTGCGATGCGATCGTCACGATCGAGGCCGGGCATCGCGTGATCGACGGCGCGCAGGCCGCGCACGCAGCGAGCCGCGTCGAAGCCGGGCGCTGAAACGAAAAGGCGTGCCGGTTTGCACCGTGCACGCCTTTTTCCTGACATCAACTCAACCTGTGCAGCCAGCGCTAACGCCTGTTAGCGCTTCAGCGCGGCACGCGCCTTCGCGATCAGCGCCGACGTCGACGAATCGTGCGCCTTCACGTCGCCGGTCGATGCGGTGAGGTCGGCCTCGACCACCTTGCCGAGAATCTTGCCGAGTTCCACGCCCCACTGGTCGAACGGATTGATGTCCCACACCGAGGCCTGCACCAGCACCTTGTGCTCGTAGAGCGCGATCAGCGCGCCGAGCGAGCGCGCCGTGAGCGCGTCGACGAGCAGCGTCGTGGTCGGGCGATTGCCGGGGAACATGATGTGCGGCACGAGTTCGGGCTTGTCCGGACCGGCGATCTTGCGCGCTTCTTCCTCGGTGCGGCCGAGCATCAGCGCCTCGCTCTGCGCGAAGCAGTTCGCTAGCAGTTTCGGATGATGATCGGCGAGCGGATGCTCGGGCGTGAGCACGGCGATAAAGTCGATCGGCACGATCGTCGTGCCCTGATGCAGCATCTGGAAGAACGCGTGCTGGCCGTTCGTTCCCGGCTCGCCCCACGTGATGGCCGAGGTCGCGTAATCGACGAACTGGCCGTCCAGACGCGCCTGCTTGCCGTTGCTCTCCATTTCGAGCTGCTGCAGATACGACGGCAGGTAGTGCAATGCTTCGGAGTACGGAGCGACGAGATAGCTCTGCGAACCAAAGAAGTTGCGATACCAGACGCCGATCATGCCGAGCAGCACGGGCAGGTTCTTGTCGAGCGGCGCGGTGCGGAAATGCTCGTCCATATCGTGCGCGCCGGCGAGCAGTTCGTCGAACTGTTGCGGCCCGATCGCGATCATGATCGAGAGCCCGACCGCCGACCACAGCGAGTAGCGGCCGCCAACCCAGTCCCACATTTCGAAGACGTTTTCCTCGGCGATGCCGAACTTCACGACTTCGGCCGGATTCGCGGAGACGCCGACGAAATGCTTCGCGAGCGCGCTTTCCGGGCAGCCGTGCTTGACGAACCAGTCGCGCATCGAGCGCGCGTTGGTCATGGTTTCGAGCGTCGTGAAGGTCTTCGAGACGATGATCGCGAGCGTCTCTTCCGGATCGATGTGTTCGATCGTGCGCCACAGATCGGCGCCGTCGACGTTCGAGACGAAGTGCGAGCTGATCTCCGGCGATTCGAGATGCTGGAGCGCATGCACGACCATCTTCGGCCCGAGATCCGAGCCGCCGATGCCGATGTTCACGATATGGCGGATGCGCTTGCCGGTGTAGCCGGTCCAGGCGCCGCTGCGCACGGCGTCGGCGAACTTCGCCATCTTCGCTTTCTCGGCGACGATCTGCGCGTGGAACGGCGCGTTCGGCTCGGTGGCGCGCAGCGCGGTGTGCAGGGCGGCGCGGCCTTCGGTCGGGTTGACGATCTCGCCCGCGAACATCGCGTCGCGGCGCTGCTCGACGCCGGCTTCGTGCGCGAGCTGCACGAGCAGCTTCAACGTGGCGTCGGTGATGCGGTTCTTCGAGAAGTCGGCGGCGAGACCGCCGCCCGAATACGTGAAGCGTTCGGCGCGGGTCGGCGCGGGATCGTTGGCGGGCGCGAACCAGTCGCGCAGCTTGTCGTTGCGGATCTGTTCGTAGTGCGTCTGTAGCGCGGACCAGGCGGGGAGCGGATTCGTCATGTTCGTCGAGCGAGGAAAAACGAATGGAAGGCGGCGGGCGGCATCGACCGGTCGGGCCGACGCGCGCATCACGCACTGCGGGGAGGCGCGCGGCTTCTGTGGAAGCGGAACGCGCGGAGGATCAGTATAGCGGGCCGAGCAAAGCTGCGTGGCGCTATGGCGATCGACGGCTGAGGTTAGCAAACGGCGTGCCGCTTGGGACGGCTACGCGCGCCGTGAACGCGTGCGCGAAGCTTGCAGCCATCTTTCGACGCGTGGTTGAACGGGCGGTTGGCGATTTTCGTTGCGTGTCTGGCGGAGAAAACGGCGTTTGGATCGAAGCGCCCGACAGTGACCGAGGCTCGACCGAGGCGCGACCCAGGCGCCCGATAGAACCCATCGCCGTTCAAGCCGATGCGAGATTGCGCGAATAGAAGCGGCGGTTCAACAGCTTGCGCACCATCGGCGCGAGTTCGCCTGCCGTGAGCCCGGCGGGACCGTCGCCTTGCTCGACCAGCGTGTCGGCGGCGAGACCGTGCAGATAGACGCCCGCGAGCGCCGCTTCGAACGGTGGCAGACGTTGCGCGAGCAGCGCGCCGATCAGGCCGCCGAGCACGTCGCCGGTGCCGCCGCTCGCGAGGCCCGCGTTGCCGGTCGGGTTGACGGCCACGCGGCCGTCGGGCGCGGCGATCACCGTGCCGCTGCCCTTGAGCACCGCCACGGCCGCGAAACGCTGCGCGAGCGCGCGCGCCGCAGCGAGGCGGTCACGCTGCACCGTGGCCGTGTCGACGGCGAGCAGACGCGCCGCTTCGAGCGGATGCGGGGTGAGCACGCAAGGCGCATCGCCGACCTGCGCGCGTTCGGTGACGCGCGCCGCGAGCGCTTCGTCGCGGGCGACGAGATTGAGTGCGTCGGCGTCGAGCAGCACCGGCACGTTCAGACGCAGGATCTGATCGACGAGCTGCCGCGCCGATGCGCTGCCGCCCATGCCGCAACCGGCCGCGACGGCGTCCATCGCGTCGAGCGAGAGCTTGGCCGCCGCGTGCAGCATCAGCTCGGGATGCGGTGCGTCGTAGGGCGGGGCGTCGTTACCGAGAAAGCCCGCGTGGACCTTGCCCGCGCCCGTGAGCAGGGCCGCGCGCGCGGCGAGGATCGGCGCGCCGCACATGCCGGTGTCGCCGCCGATCACCGCGAGCGTGCCGAAGGTGCCTTTGTGCGTGGCGTTGTCGCGCGCGGGCAGGGCATCGGCGAATAGCGCGGGGGCGTTGAGGCGCGCCGGCGCGTCGGCGGGCGTAGGCGCTTGGGGCGCCGTGTCGTTGCTGAAGTCGATACCGTCGGCCAGCCCGATCGGCGCCACGCTGACCGCGCCCGCGTAGTCGCGCCCCGCGCCGGTATAGAGCCCGGGCTTCGCGGCGATGAACGTCACGGTGTGGGTCGCGCGCACGGCTGGGCCGCCGCCGACTACGTTGCCGGTGTCGCTGTCGAGACCGCTCGGCACGTCGAGCGCGAGCACGTGCCCGCGTTGCCGGGCGCGCGCCGTGAGCCGTGCGGCGAGATCGGCGAAGACGCCGTCGAGCGCGCGCGCGAGCCCAATGCCGAACATGCCGTCGACGAGCCAGCCCCAGGCGTCGAACGACGCGGGCGGCGCATCGACGATCTTCACGCCGGCGTCGCGCGCGACGCCCAGCGCCCAGCGTGCGTCGTCGGGCTTCACTTCCACGGGCATGCAGACTTCGACCGTGATACCCGCGCGCTTGAGCTGCGCCGCGACGACGAGCGCATCGCCGCCGTTGTTGCCGGGTCCCGCGACGATCCACACGGGCTGCGCACCGAGCGGCGCGGGCGCGTGGGCGATCTGTTCGAGCAGGAAGTGGGCCGCCGCGGCGCCCGCGCGTGCCATCAGCGTGTGTGCGGGCACGGCGGACTGCGCGGCGGTCTCGCTCACGCGCAGTTGCGCGACGGTCAGGAGCGGCACGGCGCGGTCGTGCGGATTGAGGAGCGTGGCGGTGGAAGCGGCTGAAGGAGCGGCTGAAGAAGCGGCGGGCGTGGCGTCGGTCATGGTGGCGAGCGTCGCCGGAGGGGCCGGCGGCGCGTGCGGTGAAGGCATCGATACCGCAACGATACCCGAGCCGTCAGACCTTGGCGTGCGCGCTGGCGTTCGTCGCGTGGAAGATCAAGCAGGAGGGAAGTCAGACGCGCCCTGAGTCGGACGCGCCCGGAATGTCGACAAAGCGTCGATCATGCTGACCAGCTGACGCCTAGCTACGCCCAGGCCAGAGCGCCTCGATCGTCTCGGCGGGCAGGTCGGGGCGCGTGTTGGAGATCTGCTGAGCGATCAGGCGCGCGGAGCCGAGCGCGAGCGCCCAGCCCGCCGGGCCATGCGCCGCGTTGACGTAAAGGCGCGGGTTGCCCACGCTGCCCACCAGCGGCAGGCCGTCGGCCGACAGCAGCTTCATGCCTTCCCACGCGAGCGCGGCGGAAATGCGCGCGGCGCCCGGCGCCCAGTCGCGCGAAGCTTCGCCGAGCAGCGCGAGCGCTTCCTCGGTGAGCGATTCGGGCAGCGGCTCGTCGAGCTGCTTGGCGTGCTGGAGCACCGCGCCGCCCGAAATGCGCAGGCGATGGTTCATGCGTGTGATGGCGATGCGCCGCGCGGCGTCGATCAGCGTCGAATGCGGCACGCATTCCTCGTGCGCGACCGGCGAATTCAGCGTGTGCATGCGCAGCGGATAAACCGGCAGCTTGATGCCCAGCGGCGCGAGCAGATTCACGGTCTGCGCGCCGGCTGCGACGACCACGGCATCGGCGGAAATCACTTCGACTTCGCGCGTGCGCGAGGCGTCGTCGGGACGCGGCGCGAGCTCGACGGCCGCGCGCTGGCTCTCGATGCGCACCGCGCTCACTTCGCGGCCGGTCTGGAACTGCACGCCGCCGAGCGTATCGAGCACCTGTTTGAGCTGCTTGACGAAGAGCGGGCAGTTCGCCACCCGGCCCTGGTCGAAGCGCACGGCGCCCGCGAACGGCGGATCGGCGGGAATGGTGTGTTCGGCGGCCACGCACTCGTGCGGCGTGAGCACGTGATGCGGCGTCTCGAAACGGCGCAGCAGTTCGAGCGCGGGCTGCGTGAGCGACCATTCATCGCTGCCGCGCACGAGATAGAGCAGGCCTTCGCGCTGTTCGTACTCGAGCTGGAAGCGGCCTTCGGCGTCTTCCAGCACGCTTTGCGCCGATTCGATCAGCGGACGCAGGAGCGCGTAGCGCGTCTCGAAGGCTTCGGAGCCGTGCAGCGTGGCGAGGCGTTTGACGAAGGCGCGCGCCTGACCGGTGAAACCGGTCTTGCAGATCACGCCGCCCGAGGACTGCCGGCCGTTGCGCAGGAAGGTGGGGCCGAACCAGACGTCGAGCGGGGTCGGCAGCACGATGCCGCTATGACCGTAGGTCGCGCCTTGCGCAACGGTGGCGTGGCGCTCGACCACGCAGACGCGATGGCCCGCCGCGCGCAGCTGGTAGGCGGTGGCGACGCCGGCGATTCCGCCGCCAATGACGATGACATCCATGACGATTCGATCTGCTGGCAGGCGGCGTGCCGTCGAACGAGGGCGCCGTGCCGAAGAGGGTGTGGCATGCGGCGCGCAAGCTGCGCGCCGATCGGTGAAACGCGCAATCATAGCAGCGAAATCGCCCGTCTCGCCATGCGCGTGCGTCGCTTGACCCGCCCGGCGCAAGGTGGCGCGCGCATCGATTGCGGGCCGCAACGCGCGTGGGCACGGGCAGGGCGACTGCTCAGGCGGCCCCGTTTTATTGCCATTCACCCGCCGTTCGTGCCGGGCCGCCGGCTGCCGCTGCGCCGTCCCGTATCGCGAAAAAAGCGGCTGTGCCGGACGCCGCGTCACCGTCTGCCGCGGCGACATCGCGAAAACGCGCACGGGCGTGCGCCTCGGGATGCGTGCGGATCGGCCTCGGGGGCGATCGGACGGGGTCTTCCGGGTTATAATCGCGGTCTCCTTTCATCGCCCGACGTCGGCCCGACGTCGTCGCCTGCGCGCGACGCATCGCCCCCCCGCGACGCACCCGTGCGAGGCCAGGCGCGACGTAACCTCGACGCAACGCCCCAGTCCATGGCCCACTTCTCGTGTTTCCCCGGTGCTTCGGCCCTCTCCGACTTCCGTCAGACCCGCCTGCTCGAGACGCTTCAGCGTATCGATGCCAACATCGTCGGCGTGCGCGGCCAGTTCCTGCATTTCGTCAACTCGGCCACGCCGCTTTCCGCTGACGACAGCGCGAAGATCGAAGCGCTGATGCACTACGGCGAGCCGTTCGCGGCCCCGCAGGAGCGCGGCAGCACGGTGACGTTCCTCGTGGTGCCGCGTTTCGGCACGGTGTCGCCGTGGGCGAGCAAGGCCACCGACATCGCGCATCACTGCGGCCTCGAACACGTGCGCCGCATCGAGCGCGCCGTCGAGTACACGGTGATCCTCAAGAGCGGCCTGCTCGGCGGTAAGAAAACGCTGTCGGACGAAGCGCACGCGGCCGTCGCTGCGGCGCTGCACGACCGCATGACCGAGAATGTCGCGGCCTCGCGCGACCAGGCGCTGCATCTGTTCGACGAACTGCCGGCGCGCCCGATGCAGACCGTCGACGTGCTCGGCCACGGCCGCAAGGCGCTGGAAACGGCGAACGGCGAACTGGGCCTCGCGCTCGCCGACGACGAAATCGACTACCTCGTCGAGAACTTCACGAAGCTGGGCCGCAACCCGACCGACGTCGAACTGATGATGTTCGCGCAGGCCAACAGCGAGCACTGCCGCCACAAGATCTTCAACGCAAGCTGGACGATCGACGGCCAGGAGCAGGATCTGTCGCTGTTCGCGATGATCCGCAACACCGAGAAGATCAGCCCGCAAGGCACGATCGTCGCGTACTCGGACAACTCGTCGATCATGGAAGGCGCGGTGGCCGAGCGCTGGTTCCCGCGCAAGACCGGCGCGGACGGCGCGCCGGGCGAGCAGTACGGTCGCCACACCGAACTCACGCACACGCTGATGAAGGTGGAGACGCACAACCACCCGACCGCGATCTCGCCGTTCGCCGGCGCGGCCACGGGCTCAGGCGGCGAAATCCGCGATGAAGGCGCAACGGGCCGCGGCGCGCGTCCGAAGGCCGGCCTCACGGGCTTCACGGTCTCGAACCTCGATCTGCCCGAGGCGCGCGAAACGTGGGAAAACGCCCGCGACGCCGCCACGCCGCTCACGCACCGCAATCCGGCCGACGCGCAGGGCGCCGATGGGGTTTACGGCCGCCCGGACCGCATCGCCTCGCCGCTGCAGATCATGATCGACGGCCCGCTCGGCGGCGCCGCGTTCAACAACGAATTCGGCCGTCCGAACCTCGGCGGCTACTTCCGCGTCTACGAGCAGAACGTCGCGGGCACCGTGCGCGGCTATCACAAGCCGATCATGATCGCGGGCGGCATCGGCAACATCAGCGACCAGCACACGCACAAGCACGATCTGCCCGCGGGCTCGCTGCTGATCCAGATCGGCGGCCCCGGCATGCGCATCGGCATGGGCGGCGGCGCGGCCAGCTCGATGGCGACCGGCACGAACACCGCCGAACTCGACTTCGACTCGGTCCAGCGCGGCAACCCGGAAATCGAGCGTCGCGCGCAGGAAGTCATCAACTCCTGCTGGCAGCTCGGCGAACACAATCCGATCCTGAGCATTCACGACGTGGGCGCGGGCGGTCTGTCGAACGCGTTCCCGGAACTCGTCGACGGCGCGGATAAAGGCGCGCGCTTCGAACTGCGCAAGGTTCAGCTCGAAGAATCGGGCCTCTCGCCGCGCGAAATCTGGTCGAACGAATCGCAGGAACGTTACGTTCTGGCGATTTCGCCCGCCGATCTGCCGAACTTCGAAGCGATCTGCGCGCGCGAGCGCTGCCCGTTCGCCGTGGTGGGCGTGGCGACGGCCGAACGCGAACTGAAGCTGATCGACACCGACGCGCAGGCGCTCGCCGCGAACGGCGGCCACCAGCCCGTCGACATGCCGATGGACATCCTGCTCGGCAAGCCGCCGCGCATGCACCGCAACGTCGAGCACGCGAGCACGCCGCTCGTGCCGGTCGACGTCACGGGCATTGCGCTCGACGAAGTCGCGAAGAGCGTGCTGCGCCATCCGACCGTCGGCAGCAAGTCGTTCCTGATCACCATCGGCGACCGCTCGGTGGGCGGCACGAACGTGCGCGACCAGATGGTCGGCCCGTGGCAGGTGCCGGTCGCCGACTGCGCGATCACCACGCTCGACTACGCCGGCTACAAGGGCGAAGCGATGACGATGGGCGAGCGCACGCCGCTCGCCGTGATCGACGCGCCGGCGTCGGGCCGCATGGCTATCGGCGAGGCCGTCACGAACATCGCCAGCGCGCCCATCGCGTCGCTCGACAAGCTGAAGCTGTCGGCGAACTGGATGGCCGCGTGCGGCGCGCCGGGCGAAGACGCCGCGCTCTACGACACGGTCAAGGCGATCGGCATGGAACTGTGCCCGGCGCTCGGCATCGGCATTCCGGTGGGCAAGGATTCGCTCTCGATGCGCACGAAGTGGAACGACGAAGGCGTGGCGAAGGAAGTGGTCGCGCCGGTTTCGCTGATCATCTCGGCGTTCGCGCCGGTCGAGGACGTGCGCCGTCACCTCACGCCGCAACTGCGCCGTGTCGACGAAGCGGGCGAGTCGGTGCTGATCGCGATCGATCTGGGCCGCGGCAAGAACCGCATGGGCGGCTCGATTTTCGCGCAGGTCACGCAACAGGTCGGCGACGCCGCGCCGGACGTCGACAGCGCCGAAGACCTCAAGCAGTTCTTCAACGCGATCCAGAAGCTCAACGCGAACGACCAGCTGCTCGCGTACCACGACCGCTCGGACGGCGGCCTGTGGGCGACGGTCTGCGAAATGGCGTTCGCGGGTCACACGGGCGTGTCGCTGAACGTCGACATGCTCACGCTCGACGGCGAGCACGGCACCGACTTCGGCGACGCCAAGGACTGGGCGAAGCAGACCAGCGGCCGCCGCGACGACCGCACGCTGCGCGCGCTGTTCTCGGAAGAACTGGGCGCCGTGATCCAGGTGCCGGCCACGCAGCGCGATGCCGTGCTGGCCGTGCTGCGCGAGCACAACCTGTCGGTGTGTTCGAACGTGATCGGCACGCTCAACAACCGCGACTCGATCGAGATCTACCGCGACGCCAAGCGCATCTACGAAGCGCCGCGCGCCGAACTGCAGCGTGTGTGGAGCGAAGTGAGCTGGCGCATCGCGCGTCTGCGCGATAACCCGGCCTGCGCCGACGCCGAATACGACGCGCTGCTCGACGCCGCCGATCCGGGCATGCAGCCGCAACTCACGTTCGATCCGGCCGAAGACGTCGCCGCGCCGTTCATCGGGAAGGGCGCGCGTCCGCGCGTCGCGATCCTGCGCGAGCAGGGCGTGAACTCGCACCTCGAAACCGCCTACGCGTTCGATCGCGCCGGTTTCGACGCGCACGACGTCCACATGAGCGACCTGCTCGCAGGGCGCGCCACGCTCGCCGATTTCGCGGGCGCGGTGGCCTGCGGCGGCTTCTCGTACGGCGACGTGCTGGGCGCGGGCGAAGGCTGGGCCAAGACGATCCGCTTCAACGCGCAGCTCGCGGACATGTTCGCAGCCTTCTTCGCGCGCCAGGACACGTTTGCGCTCGGCATCTGCAATGGTTGCCAGATGCTGTCGAGCCTCGCCTCGATGATTCCGGGCGCCGAAGCCTGGCCGAAATTCACGCGCAACAAGTCGGAGCAGTTCGAAGCGCGCTTCTCGCTGGTCGAAGTGCAGAGCTCGCCGTCGATCTTCTTCAACGGCATGGAAGGCTCGCGCATTCCGGTCGCGGTCGCGCACGGCGAAGGCTTCGCGGACTTCTCGCAGCAGGGCGACATCTCGAAGGTTGCGGTGGCGATGCGTTACGTCGATCACCGCGGTCAGGCGACCGAGGGCTATCCGTTCAACCCGAACGGTTCGCCGCAAGGCATCACCTCGGTTACGACCGCCGACGGCCGCTTCACCGTCCTGATGCCGCACACGGAACGCGTGCAGCGCACCGTGACGATGAGCTGGCATCCGGAAAGCTGGGGCGAGGCGAGCCCGTGGCAGCGTGCGTTCCAGAACGCGCGCAAGTGGGTGGGTTAAGGCGCACCAGGGCTGGCTGATGTCGGATTGAGGCCAGCCCCCCGTTCGCATCCCGGAACCCCGGTCAGGTCCGCTACGGCGGGCGTGACCGGGGTTTTTGTTTGGGCGTGCGGCGAATAGCGACCCTATTCGCCGCATAATGTGCGGAGAATAAATTGTGCATGCGGCGAATCCGCGCCATAATCACCGCATGAATAGCGGCGAATACACCTACATCTGGCAAGCCGGCGACTGGCCCGAGTGGCGCTTCGACATGGCCGCGCTCGCCGAGCCCATGGCCGAGGCGAGCCGCGCCCAGGGCGTGCTGATGGGCCGTCTCGCGGATGTCGGCATGCGTCTGCGTGACCAGGCGAGCCTCGCGGCGCTCACCGAGGACGTGCTGAAGACCAGCGAAATCGAGGGCGAGCGTCTGAGCGTGGTCTCGGTGCGTTCGTCGATCGCGCGGCGTCTGGGCGTGGACATTGGCGCGCTCGCGCCCGTCGATCGGCATGTGGAAGGCGTCGTGGAAATGGTGCTCGACGCGACGGCCGCCAGCCGTTTTCCGGTCACGCGCGAACGCCTGTTCGGCTGGCACGCCGCGTTGTTTCCGACCGGTTACGCGGGCCTCACGCCGATTCGCGTCGGCGCCTGGCGTGACGATGCCACCGGTCCGATGCAGGTCGTGTCGGGGCCGATCGGGCGTCAGCATGTGCACTTCGAAGCGCCGCCCGCGCCGCGTCTCGAAGCGGAGCTGGCGCGCTTTCTCGCCTGGGTCAACGCGCCCGCGCAGATGCCGCCGCTGATCAAGGCCGGACTCGGCCATCTCTGGTTCGTCACGCTGCATCCGTTCGACGACGGCAACGGCCGTGTCGCGCGCGCAATCGGCGATCTGCTGCTCGCGCGCGCGGACGGCAGTTCGCAGCGCTTCTACAGCCTGTCGGCGCAAATCCAGCGCGAGCGCAAGGCGTACTACGAGATTCTCGAACGCTCGCAGCGGCGTTCAATGGATGTGACCGAGTGGCTGCGCTGGTTTCTCGACACCTTGCATCGCGCGGTCGATCACGCGCAGATCACGCTCGACTCGGTGTTCGTCAAGGCGCGCTTCTGGCGTCAATGGGCGGACGCGCCGTTCAACGAGCGCCAGGCCAAGGTCGTCAATCGTCTGCTCGACGGTTTCGACGGCAAGCTCACCAGCAGCAAATGGGCCGCGCTGGCCAAGTGCTCGTCGGATACGGCGCTGCGCGACATCAACGACCTGCTCGCGCGCGGCGTGCTGCGCAAGAACGAGAGCGGCGGGCGCAGCACGAGCTACGAACTGAATCCGCCAGCATGAAAAAACCCCGCGCCTCGAAAGGTCGCGGGGTTTTTCCTACAGCAAAACCGCAGTGCGGATTTACTGGATCTTCGCTTGCGCGCGCAGTTGCTTCTCGAACGCGAGCAGCTTTTCCTGCTGGAGCTGCTGCACGATCTGCGGGCGAACCTGCTCGAGCGGCGGCGGGGCGATCGCGCGGATGTCGTCCACGCGGATGATGTGCCAGCCGAACTGCGTGTGCACCGGCGTATCGGTGACCTGGCCTTTCTGCAGCGACGTAGCGGCCGCGGCGAACTCAGGCACGTAGGCCTTCGGGTCCGACCAGTCGAGATCGCCGCCGTTCTTCGCCGAACCCGGATCCTTCGAGTACTGCTTCGCGAGGTCTTCGAAGCTCGCGCCGCCCTTGATCTTCGCGATCAGGTCCTTGGCCTGCTGCTCGTTGTCGACGAGGATGTGATGCAGGTGATATTCCTTGCCGCCCGCGCCTTGCGTGAGCTTGTCGTACATGGCCTTGACGTCGGCGTCCGTCGGCTGGTTGGTCTTGAGGAAGTCCTCGATCCACGCGTGCAGGATGACCTGCTGCTGGGCCATCGCCAGTTGCGCCTTCACGTCCGGACGATTCGGAATGCCCAGACGCGCCGCTTCCTGCATCAGCACTTCGCGGTTGATCAGCTCTTCACGCACGGCCTTTTGCAGATCCGGCGTGTCTTGCTGGCCCTGGGCCACGACCTGGGCGACGAGCGCGTCGGCGCGCGCCTTCGGAATCGGCGTGCCGTTCACGACGGCGATGTTCTGCGCAAAAGCGGGAGCCGCAGCGAACGCAGCCAGCAACACCCAGAGACGGGTTTTCTTCAAGGTCATCTGTAAGTCCTAACAGGGCGAACCAAAAGGGCGAACCAAATAAAGTGGGGCTTAGCGGGGCAGCGCCGCGGCTTCTTCGGGCGTGAGCGCCGTGATCGCGAGTGCATGGATGCCGCGCTGCATGGCTTCGGCCAGCGCATCATACACCATGCGGTGCCTTGCCACGCGGGCTTTCCCGGCGAATGCGGACGCAACGATCGTGACGTGATAATGCCCGCCCGCCGAGGCACCGGCGTGACCGGCGTGCTGTGCGCTGTCGTCGCGCACGACGATCGAATCGACCGGCGCGAGCGCCGCGGTGACGCGCGTTTCGATCAGCGCGAGGCGCTCTGCCGGCGAGGCGTTAAGGAACTCGTCGCTCATTCTTCTTCCTTCATGTGACGCGACAGCCACAGGCTCTGGCCGACGATGAACACCACCAGAATGCCGGTCGCGCCGAACAGTTTGAAATCAACCCAGGCGTCGGTCGAGAAGTGGAACGCGACGAACAGGTTCAGGATGCCGAGCAGCGCGAAGAAGACCGACCAGACGAAGTTCAGTTGCGTCCAGATGCGCGTGGGCAGCGTGATCTGCTTGCCCATCATCGCTTCGATGAGGTTCTTGCTGAACGCGACCTGCGAGACCAGCAGCACGATGGAGAACGCCCAGTAGAGCACCGTGGGTTTCCACTTGATGAAGGTTTCGTCGTGCAGCATGAGCGTGGCGCCGCCGAACACGACGACGATGCCCAGACTCAGCCACAGCATCGGGTCGACCTTGCGGTGACGAAACGCGACCCAGGCGATTTGCACGAGCGTCGCCGCGATGGCCACGGCGGTGGCCGTGAAGATGCCCCACAGCTTGAAGGCGACGAAGAACAGGATGATCGGGAACAGATCAAACAGAAATTTCATTATCGGCCTGGAAGTTGGCTCTAAGAGCCGCTAAAAGAGGGCGCGACGCCCGCGCGGCCCCAGGGCCGGCGGGCGTTTGCGCCCTCGCGCGAGGCGGCGCCTCGCTTACTTGGGCTCGAATTGTAACGCAGCCGAATTGATGCAATACCGCAGGCCGGTCGGGGCCGGACCATCTTCGAATACGTGGCCCAGATGCGCGCCGCAGTTCTTGCAACGCACCTCGATGCGCAGCATGCCGTGCGTGCGGTCCGTGCGCTCCTCGATTACCTCGCCGTCGATCGGACGGAAGTAGCTCGGCCAGCCGCAACCGGCGTCGAATTTCGTGTCGGATTCGAACAGCGGCGTGCCACAGCAGACGCAGTCGTAGATGCCGCGCTCGTTGTGGTCCCAGTACTTGCCGGTGAAGGCGCGTTCGGTGGCCGCATGGCGCGTGACCTGGTATTGCGTGGGGTCGAGCTTCTCGCGCCATTCGGCGTCGGACTTGTGGCCGGGGTAGGCGTCGGAGTTGTGGTCGTCCTGGCTCATGTCGGGTTCCTGTCGGGTTGCGGTCGAGGGGAAGTGCGGAAGAGTCGCTTAGATGGGGGCGCGCTCACGAAGAGCAACTGACTTCGAGCGAGCTCGCCCAGTCGGGCGGCAGCGCCGCGTAGCTTTCGTATTCCGGCTGCTCGTCGAAGGGACGCCTGAGCACCGTCGCGAGCCGCTCGACTTCGCTGAAATCCTTCTGTGCCGCGCGCTCGATGGCCGTTTGCGCGAGGTGATTGCGCAGCACGAACTTCGGATTGACGCGGTTCATCGCTGCGGCGCGCGTGGCGTCGTCGCGGGTTTCGTGCGCGAGACGCGCGCGATAGGTGACGGCCCACGCGTCGAACGCGGCGCGATCGAGGAACAGGTCGCGCACGCTCGTGTCGCCGCTCGCGTCGTGCTTCGAAACGCGCGAGAGATGGCGGAACGTCAGCGTGAAGTCGGCGCGATTCGCATGCATGATTTCGAACAGCTGGTTCGCGAGCTGATCGTCGCCTTCACGCGCGTGTTCGAGGCCGAGCTTCGCACGCATGCGCGCTTCGAGCGCGGGCGCGAAATGCCCCTTGAAGCCTTCGAGCACGCGTTGCGCGTCGGCGATGCAGCGCTCGGTGTGCGCTTTCTCGTCGGTCTGGTCGTACTGCGGGCCGAACAGCGGCAACAGCGCCTGCGCGAGGCAAAAGAGATTCCAGTAGCCGATCTGCGGCTGATTGCGGTACGCGTAGCGACCCTGCGAATCCGAATGATTGCAGATGTGATTCGCGTCGAAGCCGTCGATGAAACCGAACGGGCCGTAGTCGATCGTGAGACCGAGGATCGACATGTTGTCGGTGTTCATCACGCCGTGGCAGAAACCCACGGCCTGCCACTCGACCATCAGCGCCGCCGTGGTGCGCACGGCCTGATCGAGCAGCGCGAGATACGGGTCGTCAGCTTCGCGCAGCTGCGGATAGAAACGGTCGATGACGTGATCGGCAAGCGTGCGCAGCGCCTCGACGTTGTCCTGCGAATAGAAGTGCTCGAAGTGGCCGAAGCGCACGAAGCTCGGCGACACGCGCGTGACGACGGCGGCCGTTTCGAGTTCCTCGCGGCGCACGGTCTGATCGGAGCCGATCACGGCGAGCGCGCGCGTGGTCGGAATGCCGAGGTGATGCATGGCTTCCGAGCACAGATATTCGCGGATCGACGAGCGCAGCACCGCGCGGCCGTCGCCCATGCGCGAGTAGGGCGTGCGGCCCGCGCCCTTGAGCTGGACGTCGTAGCGCCGGCCCGCGTGCTCGACTTCGCCGAGCATCAGCGCGCGGCCGTCGCCGAGCTGGCCCGCCCACACGCCGAACTGATGCCCCGAGTAAACGGCCGCATACGACATGGCCGAGGGCGAGCGTTCGCGGGTGAAGTTGCCGCAGAAAAACGCCGCGAATGACGGATCGTTCACGACGCCCGGATCGAGCCCGAGCAGCGCGGCCGTGTCCGCCGAGAACCCGACCACGTAGGGCGCGGGCAGCGGCGCGCCGGGCAGGCGCGTGTGGAAGGTGGCGCCGAGCGCGGCGAACGCGTCGTCGCGCGCTGCGGTGAGCGCGCGTTCGAAGTCGGCGAGTGCGCCGCTTTGCGGCGCCTGGGGGGCGGACGTGCCGCCTTGCGAGTCTGAAAGGCCTGGTGAAAACGACATGTTGAGCGCCTGTGGATTAGCCGATATTGTAAGTCCGCGCCCGCCGGCGTGCAGGACAGGCCATCGTTGTCATCGACACCGTCGGGCGGCACGCCTCCCGCACGCGCACGCGCCGGACCCGGCGAGCCCGCTCCATCCCATAACGAGAATGATCGCATTCGAGCCGAGGAGACCGACGAGCATGACTGCGCCGCTGCTGGGACACATGATGGACGTGCCGCTTCTCGTGTCGTCGCTGATCGCGCATGCCGCGCGTCATCACGGCAACACCGAGATCGTTTCGCGCCGCATCGAGGGCGACCTGCACCGCTATACCTACCGCGATTGCGAGACGCGCGCGAAGCAGCTCGCGCAGGCGCTCATCGCGCTGGGCGTCGAGCCCGGCGAGCGCGTCGGCACGCTGGCCTGGAACGGCTACCGGCACATGGAAGCGTATTTCGGCGTGACCGGTTTCGGCGCCGTGTGCCACACGATCAATCCGCGTCTCTTTCCCGAGCAGATCGCCTGGATCGTCAATCACGCCGACGATCGCTATGTGCTGTTCGACCTCACGTTCGCGCCGCTCGTCGACGCACTCGCGCCGCAATGTCCGAACGTGCGCGGCTGGATCGCGCTGTGCGACGAATCCTGTCTCCCGGCGATGAAAACGCCGGTGCTCGCGTATGAAACGCTGCTCGCGGCGCAAGACGGCGATTATGCCTGGCCCTTGCTCGACGAGCGTAGCGCGTCGAATCTCTGCTACACATCGGGCACCACCGGCAATCCGAAGGGCGCGCTCTACACGCATCGTTCGTCGGTGCTGCATGCGTACGCGGCGTCCTTGCCCGATTCGATCGGGCTCTCGGCGCGCGACGCGATCCTGCCCGTCGTGCCGATGTTCCATGTGAATGCGTGGGGCATTCCGCACGCGGCGCCGCTGAACGGCACCAAGCTCGTGCTGCCCGGCAAGGATCTCGACGGCAAGTCGCTCTACGAGTTGATGGAGTCCGAGGGCGTGACCTGTTCGGCGGGCGTGCCGACAGTGTGGCTCGGCCTGCTCACGTATATGCGCGACGCGGGCGTGAAGTTTTCGACCTTGCAGCGTACGGTGATCGGCGGTTCGGCGTGTCCGCCCGCGATGCTGCGCACTTACGAAGACACCTACGGCGTGCAGGTGATTCACGCGTGGGGCATGACGGAGATGTCGCCGCTCGGCACGCTCGCGAAGCTCAACTGGGAGCAGTCGCAGCGTCCGCCGGACGCGCGCCGCGCGCTGCTCGAAAAGCAGGGACGCGTGATTTTCGGCGTCGACATGAAGATCGTCGGCGACGACGGGCGCGAGTTGCCGTGGGACGGCGTCGCGTTCGGCGACCTGCATGTGCGCGGGCCGTGGGTCATCGACCGTTATTTCCGGCAGGCGGGCGGCACGCCGCTGATCGACGGCTGGTTCCCGACCGGCGACGTCGCGACCATCGACGCCGACGGCTTCCTGCACATCACCGACCGCAGCAAGGACGTGATCAAGTCGGGCGGCGAGTGGATCAGTTCGATCGAGCTGGAAAACATCGCGGTTTCGCATCCGGCGATTGCGGAGGCCGCGTGTATTGCCTGTGCGCATCCGCGCTGGACCGAGCGGCCGCTGATCGTCGCGGTGAAGAAGCCCGGCGCCGAGGTCACCCGCGAGGCGCTGCTCGCGTATTTCGACGGCAAGGTCGTGAAATGGTGGCAGCCCGACGACGTGGCTTTCGTCGACGAACTGCCGCACACGGCCACCGGCAAGCTGCAAAAGCTCAAACTGCGCGAGCAGTTCCGCGATCACGTGCTGCCCACGGCGGCAGCGGCGAGCGAGCAATGTCCGATGGAGCCGCTCGACGCGAATATCGATGCGCACGCGGGTGGCGGCGCGCACCCGGTCAAGTCGGCGGCGACGCCCGATTAGAGCCGCATCACGGTTAGCTCGATACGTATCGAGCGTTGCTTCGGCGCGGCCTGCGGGCCGCGTTTTTTTATGCGCTTTCCGTACGCTTCGAGCCGTTTGTTCCCAAACCTGCACGACGGTCGGTACAAACCCTGACGCCTTTGTTATCGAAAAAAATGGAACGAACGTTCTTTTTTCGGTATTCTGCCTGCTGACCGGGAATGTCGGACAATGAAGCCGGCGACGCACAACGCGGCCCGCAAGCATGGAGGCAGGCAAATGGTAGTGGACAACGCGGCAGTGATTTACACGACTCGCGACGGCGTCGCCGTCATCACGCTCAACAATCCGCCCGTCAACGGCCTGGGTCACGCGACCCGTACCGGCATCGTCGAGGGCATCGCGCGCGCCAACGCCGACACGGCGGTCACGGCCATCGTCATCACGGGCGCGGGCAAGGCGTTTTCGGGCGGCGCCGACATCACCGAATTCAACACGCCGAAGGCCACCCAGGAGCCCACGCTCCACACCGTCATCAAGGAAGTGGAGAAGAGTGCGAAGCCGGTGGTCGCGGCGATCCACAGCGTGGCGATGGGCGGCGGCCTCGAACTGGCGCTCGGCGCGCACTATCGCATCGCGGCGCCCGGCGCGCAGATCGCGCTGCCCGAAGTGAAGCTCGGCATTCTGCCCGGCGCGGGCGGCACGCAGCGCCTGCCGCGCGCGATCGGCCTCGAAGCCGCGCTGAACATGATCGTCAGCGGCGCGCCGGTGCCGAGCGAGAAGCTCGCGAAGTCGGGCCTGTTCGACGCCATGGCGCAAGGCGATCTGCTCGACGAAGCCGTTGCGTTCGCGCGCAAGGCCGCCGACAAGCAGGGTCCGCATCCGCTCGTGCGCAACCGCAAGATCGAGCATCCGAACGCCGAAGGCTTCCTGCAGTTCTCGCGCAACACCGTGGGCGCGATGTCGAAGAACTATCCGGCGCCGGTCAAGTGCATCGACGCCATCGCCGCGGGCGTGAAGCAGGGCTTCGACAAGGGCCTCGCCTACGAGCGCGAATGCTTCGTCGAACTGGTGCAAACGCCGGAATCGCACGCGCTGCGTCACGCGTTCTTCGGCGAGCGCGCCGCGAGCAAGATTCCCGATGTGCCGTCGAGCACGCCCACGCGCGACATCCAGACAGTCGCGGTGATCGGCGCAGGCACGATGGGCGGCGGCATCACGATGAACTTCCTGAACGCGGGCGTGCCGGTCACGCTGCTCGAAACGAAGCAGGAAGCGCTCGATCGCGGTCTCGCCACGATCCGCAAGAACTACGAAGCGCAGGTCAAGAAGGGCAAGCTCACGCAGGAGAAGCTCGACGCGCGCATGGCGCTGATCAGCCCGACGCTGTCCTACCACGACCTCAAGCAGGCCGATCTCATCATCGAAGCGGTGTTCGAAGAACTCGGCGTGAAGGAGCAGGTGTTCAAGCGTCTGGACGAAGTCGCGAAGCCGGGCGCCATTCTCGCCTCGAACACCTCGACGCTCGACGTCGACAAGATCGCGGCCTTCACGAAGCGTCCGCAGGACGTGGTCGGTCTGCACTTCTTCAGTCCGGCCAACGTCATGAAGCTGCTCGAAGTCGTGCGCGGCAAGGAAACCGCGAAGGACGTGCTGGCCACCGTCATGCAGGTCGCGAAGAAGATCCGCAAGACGGCCGTGGTCTCGGGCGTGTGCGACGGCTTCATCGGCAACCGCATGATCGAGCAGTACGTGCGCCAGGCGCTCTACATGCTCGAAGAAGGCGCGCTGCCCGCGCAGGTCGACCGCGCGATCGAGAAGTTCGGCTTCGCGATGGGGCCGTTCCGCATGAGCGACCTCGCGGGCAACGATATCGGCTGGGCGATCCGCAAGCGTCGTTACCAGGAACATCCGGACATGAAGTACTCGAAGATCGCCGACCGTCTGTGCGAAACGGGGCGCTTCGGCCAGAAGACCGGCGCGGGCTGGTACGACTACAAGGCGGGCGAACGCAATGCGCTGCCCTCGAAGCTCGTCGACGACATGATCGTCGCGTACTCGAAGGAAGCGGGCGCCGAACGCCGCAAGATCAGCGACGAGGAAATCGTCGAGCGCCTGGTCTACGCGCTCGTCAACGAAGGCGCGAAGATTCTCGAAGAAGGCATCGCGTCGAAGGCGTCGGACATCGACATGGTCTATCTCACGGGCTACGGCTTCCCGCTGTGGCGCGGCGGCCCGATGCTCTACGCCGACACGGTCGGTCTCTACAACGTGGCGCGCTCGATTCGCCGCTACGCGCAACAGCCGAACGGCGACGCCTGGCAGATCGCGTCGTCGCTGGCCAAGCGCGCGGAGAACGGCGGCGCGTTCAACTGAGCGACGCCCGCACGCGTATCAACCAGATGTATCAACGCTAGCAAGAACGGACGAACACGATGAGAAGCGCAGACGACGTGCTCCTGCTGATCGACCTGCAATACGACTTCATGCCAGGCGGGGCGCTGGCCGTCGCGCACGGCGACGAAGTCGTGCCGGTCGCCAACCGGCTCGCGCAGGGCTTCGCGCATGTGGTGCTCACGCAGGATTGGCACCCGGCGGCGCACGTGTCGTTTGCCGCGAATCACGCGGGGCGCCAGCCCTTCGAGACCGTCGCGCTGCCGTACGGCGAGCAGGTGCTGTGGCCCACGCACTGCGTGCAGGGCACGCCAGGCGCGGCTTTGCATCGCGATCTCGACGTGCCGCATGCGCGCGCGGTCATCCGCAAGGGTCATCACGTGGACGTCGACAGCTACTCGGCGTTTCTCGAAGCCGATCGCACGACGCCCACCGGACTCGCGGGCTATCTGCGCGATACGGGCGCGAAGCGCGTGTACTGCTGCGGCCTCGCGACCGACTATTGCGTTGCGTGGTCCGCGCTCGATGCGCGCGCCGCGGGCTTCGAAACCGTGCTGATCGAAGACGCCTCGCGCGCCATCGACCTGAACGGCTCGCTGGCCGCCGCGTGGGAGCAGTTGCAGGCGGCGGGCGTGAAGCGCGCGCAGTCGGCCGACGTGCTGCGCGGCGCGGCCTGAGGGCGCAGATTCCCCCGCATTCGTTCGTTCGAAGCGACAGAGATTCACCGGATCAAACCATTGGGATGGGATCGGCGCACCGCGCACAGGCGCAAGCGCCGATCGACAAGGAGACACACAGATGACTGACGCCGTAATCGTTTCGACCGCCCGCACGGGCCTCGCCAAATCGTGGAAGGGCTCGTTCAACATGACGCACGGCGCCACGCTCGGCGGCCACGTCACGCAGGCCGCCGTCGAGCGCGCGAAGATCGACCCCGCGCGCGTCGAGGACGTGATCATGGGCTGCGCCAATCCCGAAGGCGCGACGGGCGCCAACATCGCTCGCCAGATCGCGCTGCGCGCGGGCCTGCCGGTCTCGGTGCCGGGCATGACGGTGAACCGTTTCTGTTCGTCCGGTCTCCAGACGATTGCGCTCGCGGCGCAACGCGTGATTGCCGGTGAAGGCGACGTGTTCGTGGCGGGCGGCGTGGAATCCATTTCGTGCGTGCAGAACGAAATGAATCGCCACATGATGGCCGAAGGCTGGCTCAGCCAGCACAAGCCGGAAATCTACTGGAGCATGCTGCAGACGGCGGAAAACGTCGCGAAACGCTACGAAATCTCGAAGGATCGTCAGGACGAATACGGCGTGCAGTCGCAACTGCGCGCGGCCGCGGCGCAGGCGGCGGGTCTCTTCAACGACGAAATCGTGCCGATGACGGTGCTCGCGGGCGTCGCCGACAAGGCTTCGGGCCAGCTGATCACGAAGGAAGTGACGATCTCGTCCGACGAAGGCATTCGCGGCGACACCACGCTCGAAGGCGTGGCGAAGATCCGCACGGCGATGCCCGGCGGCGTGATCACGGCGGGCAACGCGAGCCAGTTCTCGGACGGCGCGAGCGCCTGCGTGGTCATGAACGCCAAGGTCGCGGAACGCGAGGGCCTGCAACCGCTCGGCATCTTCCGCGGCTTCGCCGTGGCCGGTTGCGAGCCCGACGAAATGGGCATCGGCCCGGTGTTCGCGGTGCCGAAGCTCCTCAAGCAGGCGGGCCTCAAGGTCGAGGACATCGACCTGTGGGAACTGAACGAAGCGTTCGCGGTGCAGGTGCTCTATTGCCGCGACAAGCTCGGCATTCCCGCCGATCGCCTGAACGTGAACGGCGGCGCGATCGCGGTCGGTCACCCGTATGGCGTTTCGGGTGCGCGTCTCACCGGTCATGCGCTGATCGAAGGCAAGCGCCGCGGCGCGAAGCTCGTCGTCGTCACGATGTGTATCGGTGGCGGTCAGGGCGCGGCGGGGCTTTTCGAAGTCGTGTAACGCCCGCAAGGCGCGCGATCCAGCGGCGCGCCCACGCCACGAGCGGCGACGCGGCCGCCGGCACGATCAGCACGCCGGCGGCATCGCGTTCCACGCCGCTCAAGCCGTACCAGCCCCGATCGCTGATCGGATAACGCTCGCCTTCGTCGAGGCGCCGCGCCTGTAGCGGTGCGACGTGGCCGGCCAGGGCGAGAGCGGCATCGCGATACGTCACGCACAGCGCGCCTTCCACTGCAACGAGCGCAGCGCCGCGACGCAAGGCGATCCAGTGAACCTGATGGGGCGCGATGCGCAGCAGCGGCGGCGGCGACGCCAAAGCCGCGTCGGGCGCGCCCGGGGCAAAAGACGAGAGGGTGGGCAAGTCGTGCATGATCGAGACCTGAACGTTGAAGTGCTGACATGCCCCGACTTTATGGGCGCGAACGCGCGCGCAACAGGCACAACGGGGCGCGATCCGTTGCGCTACAGCGGTGACAAACATCGCGCTGTATCGGTGCAAAGCGACAAGACGTGTATCTGTCGCGCCCGGCCGCCGCTCTGGCATCATCGACCGATGAACGTCCCCGATCAGCCTCTTTACCGGCAACTCGCCGGCCACTACCGGCGCTCCATCGAAAGCGGCGTGCTGCGTCCCGGCGACCGCATGCCGTCGATGCGCGCGTTCATGCGCCAGCACGACGTGAGTCTCGCCACCGCGACCGAAAGCTATCGCGTGCTCGAACGCGAATCGCTGATCGAGGCGCGTCCGCGCGAAGGCTATTTCGTGCGCGCGGCGAATGCGAACACGCTGCCCGCCGCGCGCGAGCCCGACTGGCAGGACGCGACGCACCGCGAACCGCTCGTCGCGCAGTTCGTCGGCATGCACGCGGCCATTTCCGCGCTCGTGGCGCGCTTTCAGCAGGTGCCCGATGCGCTCAATCTCGGCGGCGTGACCGCCGCCGACGCGCTGTTTCCCGGCGAGGAATTGCAGAAGATCGCCGTGCGCATCCTGCGCCGCCGTCCCGATCTGCTCACGTCGCCGGGCCATGAGCGCGGCGATCCGCAACTGCGCGCCGTGATCGCGCGACGTGCGCTTGCGGCGGGCTTCGCCGTTCACGCCGACGAGATCGTCATGACCAACGGCGGCACCGAGGCGGTCAATCTCGCCCTGCGCGCGGTGACGCAGCCCGGCGACACGGTCGCCGTCGAATCGCCGTGTTTTTACGGCTTGCTGCAGGTGCTCGAAAGTCTCGGTCTGCGCGCGCTCGAAATTCCCGCGAGCCCGACCACCGGGCTGTCGGTCGAGGCGCTCGAATTCGCCTTGCAGCAGCATCCGGAACTGAAGGCCGTGGTGGTGGTGCCGCATCTGCAGAATCCGCTCGGCTGCGTGATGCCGGATGCGCACAAGCAGCGCATTGTCGAGTTGTGCACGCAGGCGGGCGTGGCCGTGATCGAAGACGATCCGTACCGCGAACTCGTCGAAGGCGAGACCGCGCCGCGCGCCCTGAAAGCGTGGGACAGCGCGGGCACGGTGATTCACTGCACGTCGTTCAACAAGACGCTCGCGCCGGGCATGCGCGTGGGCTGGATGGCGGGCGGGCGCTGGCACGCGCGCATCGCGATGCTGAAGTTTTCGCAGTCGCGCCTGAACGAACCGCTTTCGCAGGCCGTGCTCGCCGAGTTCCTGCAAAGCCAGGCGCACGAACGCCATTTGCGCCGCCTGCGCGAGCGGCTGCGCGCGCAGCGCGAACGTATGGCGCAGGGCATCGGCGCGGCGTTTCCCGAGGGCACGCGCTTCACGCCGCCGGCAGGCGGGCTGGCGTTCTGGATCGAGTTGCCGCGGCATGTGTCGTCGATGGCGCTGTTCGACGCCGCGCTCGCCGAGCGTATCCGCATCATGCCCGGCACCGTGTTTTCGAACTCGGGGCGTTTCGAACATTGCATCCGCGTGAGCTGTCCGGGTCCGCTGCCCCATAGCGCCGATGATGCGCTGCTGCGGATCGGCGCGATCGCACACCGGCTGGCCCGCGAAAACGCGCTGCCGGGCGCGGGCGCGAAGGCATGAGCGGGCCATGTACGCGCGCTCGCACGGGTATCATGACGGCTGCCTTGCGCCCGTGCTTCGCACGGCGCGCGAGCCCCGTTCATGCAACAGAGAAAAGGTGAAACCGTGATTCGTCATATCGTGATGTGGAAGCTCAAGGAAACGGCCGAAGGCGCGACGCGCGCCGAGAATGTCGCGAAGTTCAAGACGCTGCTCGAAGCCTGCCGCGACCTCGTGCCGGGCACGCTGCATCTCGAAGTCGGCGTGGCGGGCGAGGGTCTCGATTCGACCTACGATCTCGCGCTGCTTTCCGATTTCGCCGACAAGGCCGCGCTCGACGCTTACCAGGTTCACCCCGAACACCTCGTCGTGAAGGACTTCGCCAAGCGCGTGGTCGAGTCGCGTCAGGCTGTCGATTACGTCGTGTGAAGCTCGCCATGATCGGAACCGCAGATACCACCCAGGGCAGCGCGCCGAGCGGCGGCGAGGCCCAGCAGCCAGCGCAGCCGGCCCCAACGGCACAATCGGCACAGCCGCACGATGCCCAGAACGCGGGCATGGTGATCGAAAGCCCGTTCGTCGACCATCTGGGCGCGCAGCTCGTCAGCGCGCGCGACGGCGCGAGCGAAGTGATGCTGCCGCTTGCCGAGCGTCACCTGAACACGTGGGACGTCGCGCATGGCGGCGTGACCATGACGCTCGCCGACATCGCGCTCGCGATGGCCGCGCGCAGCGTCGCCGCTGACGGCGTGGGCGTCGTCACCGTCGAGATGAAAGTGAACTTCATGCAGCCGGGTCGCGGCGAACTGCGCGCCTATGGCCGCGTGCTGCACCGCTCGACCACGATGGCTTATTGCGAAGGCGAGATCCGCGACAGCGAAGGCCACTTCGTCGCCAAGGCGCTCGGCACCTTCAAATACATGCGCAAGCTCGCTGTGGGTCGCGACGTCACGCGCCAGCGCCTGCGCAGCGATCCCAACGCGAAGCCGGGCCCGAGCGACGGCTGATCGTCGCTTTCGCCCGGCTTCGCGCCTGGCTTGCGCGCCCGCTCCGCAATGAAACGATCACTGTTTCTGGCGGGCGCGCATCCGTTTCCACCCCGCGCGGCCCGTGCCGCGCCTCTTCGAAGCCTGACCACGCTCATGACCCAGACCAATCGCCAGATCCTGCTCGCCTCGCGTCCCGAAGGCGCTGCCAGCGTCGATAACTTCCGTCTCGTCGAAACGCCGCTCGCGCCGCTCGCCCAGGGTCAGGTGCGCGTGCGCAATCACTATCTGTCGCTCGATCCGTACATGCGCGGCCGTATGAACGACAGCAAGTCGTATGCGGCGCCGCAACCGCTCGATTCGGTGATGATCGGCGGCACGGTGGGCGAGGTGGTCGAGTCGCTCAATCCGAAATTCAAGGTGGGCGACAAGGTAGTCGGCATGGCCGGCTGGCAGGAATTCGCGACCTCGGACGGCAACGACATGCACGTCGTCGATACGACGCATGTGCCGCTTTCCGCGTACCTCGGTCCGGTCGGCATGCCGGGCGTCACCGCGTGGTACGGCCTGAACCGCATCATCGCGCCGAAGGCGGGCGAGACCGTGGTCGTGAGCGCGGCAAGCGGCGCGGTCGGCAGCGTGGTTGGCCAACTGGCGAAGCGTGCGGGCTGCCGTGCGGTCGGCATCGCGGGCGGCGCGGAAAAGTGCCGTTACGTGGTCGAGGAACTGGGCTTCGACGCCTGCGTCGACTACAAGGCCGGCAATCTGTATCCCGATCTCAAGGCCGCGACGCCGGACGGCGTGGACGGCTATTTCGAAAACGTGGGCGGCGCGGTGCTCGACGCCACGCTCGCGCGCATGAACGCGTTCGGCCGCATCGCACTGTGCGGCATGATCGCGGGCTACGACGGCGAGCCGATGCCGCTCAAGTATCCGCAACTGCTGCTCACGCAGCGCCTGCTGGTGCAGGGTTTCATCGTGAGCGAACACATGGACGTGTGGCCGCAGGCGCTCGGCGAACTCGGCGCGCTGGTCGCGAAGAAACAGTTGGTGTATCGCGAGACGATCGCCGACGGTCTCGACAACGCGCCCGCCGCGTTCCTCGGCATGCTCAAAGGCCAGAATTTCGGCAAGCAGCTCGTCAAACTGATCTGACGAACCGCGCCGGCCCCTTTCCATGACTTCTGCATCCCTAACGAATAGCACCGGAGACGCGATGTCCGATCCATTTCAGTTCGAAGGCCGCGTGGCCGTCATCACCGGCGCGGCGAGCGGCTTTGGCCGCGCGTTCGCGCAACAGGCCGCCGCGCTCGGCATGAAACTCGTGCTCGCCGACGTCGACGCCGCCACGCTCGACGCCGCCGTGCAGGCAATCCGCGAGCAGGGCGCGCAGGCGATCGGCGTGCGCACCGACGTACGCGATCCCGCCCAGGTCGACGCGCTCGCGCAAGCGGCGATCGAGGCCTATGGCAAGGTCCATCTGCTGTTCAACAACGCGGGCGTGGGCACGGGCGGCTTCCTCTGGGAAAGCAGCGCGAAGGACTGGGAGTGGGTGTTCGGCGTGAACGTGATGGGCGTGGCGAACGGCGTGCGCAGCTTCGCGCCGATCATGCTCAAGCAGGGCGAGCGCGCGCATATCGTCAATACGGCGTCGGTGGCGGGTCTGCTGTCGCCGCCCGCGATGGGCGTCTACAACGCGTCGAAGCACGCGGTGGTCTCGCTCACCGAAACGCTCTATCACGACCTCAAGAACGTGAGCGACGTGGTGAGCTGCTCGCTGCTGTGTCCGGCTTTCGTGCCGACGGGCATCGCCAACGCCGAGCGCAGCCGTCCCGACGATCTGCGCAACGACGCGCCGCCCACGCGCTCGCAACAGGCCGCCGATCTGCAATTGCAGCGCGCCGTGCGTTCGGGCCGCCTCACGCCCGACGACGTCGCGAAAGCCACGTTCGACGCCGTGCGCGATGCGCGCTTTTACATCCTTACGCATCCGGGCATACTCGCTTCGGTCAAGCTGCGTCACGAAGACATCGAAACGCTGCGCAATCCGACCGATCCGCTGTCGCTCAAGCCCGAAGTCAAAGCCGAGGCGAAAGCCAACGCCGCGTCCTGACGCGCAGCCCGGCGAACGGTCCCGGTTGCGCAAGGCGTTATCCGCAACTTTTTCTCCTGCACGAACCGGGACCATGCCGCTGAACGCGAAGATCGCACTCGTCCTCGAAATGGTGGCCCGCGCGGGCCGCACGCCGTATCACGAACTCACGCCTCAGGACGCGCGCGCGTCCTACGAGAAAAGCGCCTCGGTGCTGGAGATCGCGGCCGCGCCGATGCACGCGGTCGACGATCTGCGCCTTCCCGTGCGCGACGGCGAGACGATCCGCGCGCGTCTCTATACGCCGGTCGAACCGAATTGGGCGCAGCCGCTGCCCGCGCTGGTGTATGTCCACGGCGGCGGCTTCACCGTCGGCAGCGTCGATACGCACGATGCGCTGTGCCGTATGTTCGCGCACGACGCGCGCTGCGCCGTGCTCTCGGTCGACTACCGGCTCGCGCCCGAGCACAAGTTTCCCACCGCCGTTCACGACACCTTCGACGCCTACATGTGGCTGCACGCGCATGCGGCGGAATATGGCATCGACGCCGCGCGCCTGGCCGTCGGCGGCGACAGCGCGGGCGGCACGCTCGCAACGGTGTGCGCCGTCCTCGCGCGCGACGCGGGCATCGCGCCCGTGCTGCAAATGCTGATTTATCCGGGCACGGGCGGCTATCAGGACACGGACTCGCACCGGCGTCTCGCGGACGGCTATCTGCTGACCGAAGCCACGATCCAGTGGTTCTTCAACCATTACGTGCGCGCCGCTTCAGACCGCGACGATTGGCGCTTCGCGCCGCTCGACGGCAAGCACGGCATTGGCGGCACGAGCGGCGTGCCGGATTTTCGCGGGCTGGCACCGGCGTGGATCGCGGTGGCGGAGTTCGATCCGCTCGTCGACGAAGGCGTGGCGTACGCGGAGAAACTGCGCGCGGCGGGCAATGACGTCACGCTGGTGCGCTACGACGGCATGATCCACGAGTTCTTCAAGATGGGCGCTTACGTCGACGACGCGCGTCGCGCGCACGCCGACGCCGCGCAAGCGTTGCGCGCGGCGTTCGGTGTGGAGGCGTGATGAGCGGAGCGGCTTAGCGCGCCGTGTCGATGACGTAGCGTTCGTGGCGCTCGAATGCGCCCGGGCGCACGAGGCGGTGCGAGCCGTCGTCGTCGCTGCGTTCGAGCGCCTCGACGTCCAGACGCGCGCCGTTCACGCGTACGCGCAGCGCCGTGGTGCCGCGCGTGCCGTAATCGGGCGTTTCGATGAAGGCCGCCGACAGCGCGCGCTCGCGTTCGAGCGGAATGCCGGTCGCGGGCAGGTCGGCGTCGGGCGCCACGCGCGGGTCGCGCATCATCTCGATCAGACGTTCGAGCGGGACGTCGGCGCCGTCGCTCGCGCGCTGCGTGGGTTGCGTGAGTCGGGCGAGTTCCGCGCGCTTGTGCACGAGCTTCGGCCACGGCGTGTCGAGCACCGCGTTGGAGATGCCGTGCGTGCCTTCGGGCAGCAGCGCGGGCGCGCGGTCGGCGCGATTGCAATACCAGGCGAGCTCGCCGCGCGTCCAGTCGCCGATGATCAGATTGAAGCCGTTGTAGAGCGCTCCGTCGCGCGCGACTTCGTCGAGATAGCCGAGCGCGCTGTCGGGCAGCGTCCCGGTCGCCGCCGACGACCCCATCAGCCAGCGAGACACCAGCGTGCCGCGCGTGGGCGCGTCGGGGCGCATATCGCGCGGCGCGCGATAGTTGGTGAGCGCGGCGAAGCGCCCGCCGCGCGTCATGCCGAGCCACGTGCCGCCGCCGACGAGATCGCGGCCCGCGAGCACGTCGGGCGCGTCGGCCCACCATTGCAGCGGCGCGGCGGTGCGGCGCAGGAACTCGTCGCGGTTCGCGGCGAGCGTGAAGCGCGCGCCTGCGGTCGCCTGCGGGCGCCAGTCGAACACGATCAGGCACATGGCGCGCGACCTCCGTCGCTCAGGCCGCACGCAGAGGGCGGCCGCGTTCCGACCGGCCAGAACGCCAACACCAACACTTCCAGTGCCGACAACGCGTCAGACCTCGGTGGGCAGTGCGTAGGGCAGCGGCAAGAAGCGCAGCGCGGGGCCGTCGGCGGCGCCCAGATGCACGCTGCCCGCTTCGAGCGCCGCGAGCTTGATCTCGGTGAGCAGATCGACGCCGCCTTCGGGCGACGCGGCCGCATTCACGATCATGCCGCAGGGTTGGCCCGGATCGTCGGAATGGAACAGCTCGACGCCCGGACGCGCGGCGTCGCGACCGGCCGCGACGCTCGCGAGCGCCGTGCGCCGCTTGATCGTGCCGCGATACTGGCTGCGCGCGACCACTTCCTGACCCGGATAGCAGCCCTTCTTGAAGTTCACGCCGCCGAGCACGTCGAAGTTGATCATCTGCGGCACGAACTGCTCGCTCACGGCTTGCGTGACGCGCGGCTCGCCCGCGTGGATGTCGAACCAGTCCCACAGCGCGGGCGTGACGCGCGCGATCTTGCCGTCGAGCGCGGCGAGTTTCGCTTCGACCGCGTCCTTCGGACCGACCAGCAGATAGCGCAGACGGCCGGCCGCGTCGGGCAGGCGGATCAGCGAGCCGGCGGTGTCGTCGACCTTGACGTGCACGCCGTCGGGCAGTGCGTCGAACACGCCCGACAGCGCGCCGCGCACGTCGCCCGCGAAGCCGACCACGAGCAGCTTGTCGCTGTCGTCGACGAGCTTGGCCTTGGCGCGCAGCACGAACATCGACAGGCGTTTTTGCACCGCGGCCTGCACGTCCTTCGAGATCAGCAGGCGGATCGTCTCGGCGCTTTTCCAGACGAGGAACGACGCGAGCAGGCGGCCCTTGGCCGAGCAGTAGCCCGCGAGGCGCGCGCCCGCGACGTCCAGATGCTGGATGTCGTTGGTGAGCTGGCTGTGCAGGAAAGTGGCGGCGTCTTCGCCGTTGGCGTCGATCACGCCGAACTGCGGCAGGATCGCGTAGGCGCCGCCCTTGAGCGCGGCGTCGAAGTCGGCGGCGGTCGGGGCGGGCAGATCAGCCTGCACGGCCGGCGAGGAGGAAAGCGTAGTAGCGGGAGCGAGCGGGGAGTTCATGGATTCGGGGAACAGTCAATCCTGACTTTAGCGAGGGCAAGCAGTTATTATATGAGGTCCCCCTGAGTCATGTTTCCATGTCCCTCCTGAAGAAATGCCTTGCCGCCGGCGTTGCGTGCGCCGTGCTGGGCGCAGCCGCCGCAGGCGGTGTCTGGTACTGGGCCACCACGCCCGTTGCACTCGCGGTCCAGCAGCTCGACGTCACCATCAAGCCGCACAGCACCGTGCGCAGCGTTACCGCCCAGTTGAGCCGCGGCGGCGTGCCGGTCCAGCCCCAGTTGTTCGTGCTGATGACCCGCGCGCTCGGCCTGCAGAGCCATCTCAAATCGGGCAATTACGAATTCAAGGCGGGCATCACGCCCTACGAAGTGCTGCAGAAGATGGCGCTCGGCGACGTCAACGAATACGTCGCGACCATCATCGAAGGCTGGACCTTCAAGCGCATGCGCGACGAGCTCGACGCGAATCCGGCGCTGCGCCACGACACCGCGGGCATGAACGACGCCCAGCTTCTGACGGCGATCGGCGCGCCCGCTTCGCCCGAGGGCAGCGGCGAGGGCCTGTTCTTCCCCGACACCTATCTGTTCGACAAGGGTTCGAGCGATCTGGACGTCTTCCGCCGCGCCTATAAGCTCATGCAGACGCATCTGAACGAGGCATGGGCCGCGCGCGCGCCGGGTCTGCCGCTGAAGTCGCCGTACGAGGCGCTGACGCTCGCTTCGCTGGTCGAAAAGGAAACCGGCAAGGCCGGCGACCGTCCGCTGGTGGCCGCCGTATTCACGAACCGCCTCAAGGTGGGCATGCCGCTGCAGACCGATCCGGCGGTGATCTACGGGATGGGCGCGGGCTATCTGGGGCGTCTGCACAAGCGCGATCTGCAAACCGACACTCTTTACAATACGTACCTGCGCCCAGGACTGCCGCCAACGCCAATCGCGTTGCCCGGCGCCGCGGCATTGCAGGCAGCGCTCAATCCGGCGGCGACCGGCGCGCTGTATTTCGTGGCGCGCGGCGACGGCAGCAGCGTGTTTTCCGACAATCTCGTCGACCACAACAAGGCCGTCGACAAATACATCCGGGGTAACTAAATGGCGCGTGGCCGATTCATCACGTTCGAGGGCATCGACGGCGCGGGCAAGACCACGCATCTGGCCTGGTTCCGCGAGCAGCTCGAGCACAAGCTCGCTGCCGGCGGCCGCACGGTGGTCATGACGCGCGAACCGGGCGGCACGCCGCTCGGCGAATCGCTGCGCGATCTCCTGCTGCACGAGCAGATGGACCTCGAAACCGAGGCGCTGCTGATGTTCGCGGCGCGTCGCGAGCATCTCGCGCGCGTGATCGAGCCGGCGCTCGCACGCGGCGACTGGGTGCTGTCGGACCGCTTTTCCGACGCGACCTTTGCCTATCAGGGCGGCGGCCGCGGCCTGCCGCGCGACAAGCTGGAAACGCTTGAACGCTGGGTGCAGGGCGGTTTTCAGCCCGATCTGACCATCCTGTTCGACATCGCGCCCGACACCGCCAGCGAGCGGCGCGGCGCGGCGCGCGAGCCGGACCGCTTCGAAAGCGAGACCGATGCGTTCTTCACGCGCACGCGCGCCGAGTACCTGCGCCGCGCGGAAGAGGCGCCGTACCGCTTCGCGATCGTCGATTCCTCGCAGAGCATCGACGGAATTCGCGCCAAGCTTGAGCAGATCATCGCAACGCTCTGATTGCAAAGCGTTATTTGGCGAAGTTATATGAACGGCGTGGTTCGCGCGAAATCTCGCGAACTTCGCCTAACTGATTGATTCTAAATATGATCTATCCGTGGCAGAGCGGCGACTGGGAACGCCTTCAGCAGTTGCGCAGCCACTGGCCGCATGCGCTGCTGCTGCACGGCCAGGCCGGCATCGGCAAGCTCCAGTTCGCCCAGCATCTGGCGAAGGGGCTGCTGTGCGAGTCGCCGCACCCCGACGGTCAGCCGTGCGGCGCCTGCCCGGCGTGCCACTGGTTCGAGCAGGGCAATCATCCCGATTACCGCGCGGTGGTGCCCGAAGCGCTCGCCAGCCTCGTCGGCCCGACGGGCGACGACAGCGACGGCAAGCCCGAGAAAGCCGACAAGGGCGACGACGAAGGCAAGAAAGGGCGCGCGCCCAGCAAGGAAATCCGCATCGAGCAGGTGCGCGCGCTGCTCGATTTCACGGGCGTCGGCTCGCATCGCGGCGGCATGCGCGTGGTCGTGCTGTATCCGGCCGAAGCGCTCAACGTCGCCGCCGCGAACGCGCTGCTGAAAACGCTGGAGGAACCGCCTTCGGGCGTGGTGTTCCTGATGGTCTCGGCGCGCATCGACCGTTTGCTGCCGACCATCATCAGCCGCTGCCGCCAGTGGCCGATGAGCACGCCCGCGCCTGCCGAGGCGCAGGCCTGGCTTGCGCAGCAGGGCGTGGACGATCCGGTCGGGCTGCTGGCCGAAGCGGGCGGCGCGCCGCTTGCGGCACTCGCGCTCGCGAGCGACGAAAACCGCACGCTGCGCGACTGGACGCTCGCCCAGCTCGCCGCCGGTCCGGCCTGCGATCCGTTCGCCTGCGGCGAGACGCTGCAAAAGCTGCCGGTGCCGCTGGTGCTCGGCTGGTTGCAGCGCTGGGTCTACGATCTGCTGGCCGAACGCACGGCGGGCCGTCCGCGCTATTACCCGCAGTCGGCGGCCGCGCTCGGGCGCTGCGCCGCGAAGCTCGACAGCCCGGCGCTCGCGCGCTACATGAAGACCGTGACGCGTCAGCGCGCGATCGAAAACCATCCGCTCAATGCGCGGCTCGTATTCGAGGAACTGTTTCTCGGCTATCGTGAAATGTTCGCCTGACGCGTATTTGATGCGCGTTTGATCACACAGCGCGCCGCGCCGGCCTTGAGCCTCGCTTAGCCTTAACGATTTTCACCGCAGGACTTGTCCATGTTTGTCGATTCGCATTGCCACATCAACTTCGAGGGCCTCGCCGACCGGCTGCCGCAGGTGCTCGAAAACATGCGCGAGCAGTCCGTGACGCACGCGCTGTGCGTCTCGGTCGATCTGGAGACGCTGCCCTCGGTGCTCGATATCGCGAGCCGCTACGAGAACGTCTACGCGTCGGTGGGCGTGCATCCGGACCACGAAGACGTGCAGGAGCCCTCGGTCGCCGACCTCGTCGAGCTGGCGAAACACCCGAAGGTGGTGGCGATCGGCGAAACGGGGCTCGATTACTACCGTCTGGGCGAACGCACCATCGACGACATGGAATGGCAGCGTGAGCGCTTTCGCGTGCACATTCGCGCGGCGCACGCCACCGGCAAGCCGCTGATCGTCCACACGCGCGCCGCTTCCGAGGACACGCTGCGCATCATGGAAGAGGAGCGCGCGGGCGAGCCGGGCGGCGTGATGCACTGCTTCACGGAGCCGTGGGCGATCGCCGAACGCGCTATCGCGCAGAATTTCTTCATTTCGCTGTCGGGCATCGTGACCTTCAAGAGCGCGACCGATGTGCAGGAAGTGGCGCGCCGCGTGCCGATCGAGCGTCTTTTGATCGAAACGGACTCGCCGTATCTTGCGCCAGTGCCATTTCGTGGCAAACCCAATGAACCTGCGTACGTCAGCCATGTCGGAAGATTCATTGCCCAGCAACGCGGATTGCCGGACGCCGAACTCGGCGCTGCCACCACGCAGAATTTTTTCCGGCTCTTCAAGATTCCGGCTTCGGCCTGAACGCAGCCGCTACGGGCAATGCCGCTGAAAAAACGGCGTGTTATCAATCAGATATCGAATAACGTTAAGGCCTGACATGAACTCGAATTCGCAACTGTCCACCGTGAAATCCGCGCAAACCGTCCGGGGCGCCGCCGTGCGCCGCGTCGCCGCCGCGCTTGCTTTCGGCATGGGCGCCGCCGTGCTCGTCAGCGCGCCGGTCCACGCCGCGCCGATCGATTCGCTCGTGAAAGGCGTGAAGTTCGACGACGACAAGGGCGTCGCCAAGGACATCGCCAACGGCATGGACCCGAACGCGACCGACGACCAGGGCATGCCGCTGCTCGTGCTGGCCGCCCGCGAGAAGTCGGACAAGGTCGCGGCGGTGCTGCTCGACAACCCGGCCATCAAGATCAACGCGCAGGACAAGGCGGGCGAAAACGCGCTCATGCTGGCCTCGCTGAACGGCGACGTCGACCTCGTGAAAATGCTCATCACCAAGGGCGCCGACGTCAACAAGCAGGGCTGGACCCCGCTGCACTACGCGGCCGCAAACGGCAACGACGACGTCGCGAAGCTGCTGATCGGCTATTCGGCCGACGTGAACGCGCAGTCGCCGAACGGCACCACGCCGCTCATGATGGCCGCGCGCGGCGATCACATGAGCACCGCGAATCTGCTGCTCGATCACGGCGCGAATCTGCAGGCCAAGAACCAGATCGGCATGAACGCGCTCGATTTCGCCAAGCAGTACAAGGCGCCGGATGCGATCAAGGACCTCTCGGCGCGCATGGGTCAGGCGGCGCAATAAGGGGCCGATAACGGCTCAGTCAGCGCTCGACCGCACCCCGGGCCGCCTGCCACGCGGCCTCGCGCGCAACGGCCGCGCGGGTGCGGCGCGAACCGGACCCGAGCGGCAGTTATGCAAAACAGTGCACAATAGCGAAATTGCCCCTTGCCGGCAGCCGCGCTCCACGCGCGCACCGGCGGGCGGCGCGCGGCGCAGGGGCGCCGCACCACACGACGATTCAAGGAGAACCATGCTGCGGGCTCTGTTCTGCGCCGGCGCGCTCGTTTTGCCGCTCTCGGCTTTCGCATTCACCGCAAGCGACCTCAACCGCCTTTGCTCGAAGACCGACGTGGCCTCGCGCAGTGCGTGCGCGGCGTATATCGAAGGTGCCGCCGACGGCATCTTCAACACCATCGACGCGATCGGCGGCACGACCGGCCCGCGCGTCGGCCAATACTTCTGCCTGCCGGCGGATGCGCGCTCCGCGCAGCTGACCGACGCCGTGCGCAAGTACATCGCCGACAACCCGAACATCGCGGGCTACAACGCCAGCACGGCGATTTCGCTTGGGCTCGGCAAGGCGTTTCCCTGCAAGACGGGCAGTTGATGGCCGCCTCGGCACGGCGCGTCCGGCCGTGCTGCCCGTCTTTTGCCGCAACCTCCGCCGTATCACCTCGCATCCGTAGCGCCGTTGAACCAACGGCGCAATCGCCAGTCGATTCTCCTGCGCGGCGGCTTTTCCGGGCCGCCGCGTCTCGCGCAGCGCGCCGCTCGCTCGATCCGCACCAGCTGCATTAGCCGCATGAGTCGCACCATCGGCGCAATCTTGAGCGCGTTTTTACACGCATTCGCGTAGCGTTACGCCTGACGGGCCCGGCTTTTGCCGACGCCGCGTTGCCACGCCGCCACGATGTGACGCCGCCGCATGCCGAAAGCGCCGCCGCTGCCGCGCCGTCTCGCCCGCGGGCCTGCCGCCCGTGCCGTTTCCACCAGGTCGCCACGCGCAGGAGGAACTGGCCACCGATGCCCACTCTCGACGACTTTTCCCGACTGACCGACGCCCCGTTGCAAAACTGGCTCGGCACGCTCCTCGTCAGCGCCATCGCGCTGGCCTTCGCTTTCGCTGTGCACTGGCTCGGCGCGCGCGTCGTGCGCCGGCTCGCGCGGCCGTATCCGTATGCGAGCGTGTTCGTGCGCTACGTGAACCCGCCCGCGCGCATGGTGCTCGCCGTGCTCGCGCTGGAGTTCGTCTGGTGGCAGGCGCCCGACACGCTGCACTTCATCAGCACCTTGCGTGAGCTCTGCGCGTTTGCGCTGATCGCCGCCATGACGTGGTTGTCCGTGCGCTGCGCGGCGGCCATCGGCGAGGCGATTATCGCGGCGCATCCGCTCGATATCGCCGACAACCTGCAGGCGCGCCGCATCCACACGCAGGCGCGCGTGCTCGCGCGCACGGTGATGGTCGTGATCATCATTTTCGGGCTCGGCGCGGCGCTGATGACCTTCCCGAACGTGCGCCAGATCGGCGCGAGTCTGCTGGCGTCGGCGGGCGTCGCCGGTCTGGTCGCCGGTATCGCGGCACGCCCCGTGCTGGGGAATCTGATTGCCGGTCTGCAAATCGCGATTTCCCAGCCCATCCGGCTCGACGATGTGGTCGTGATCCAGGGCGAGTGGGGGCGCATCGAAGAAATTACCGGTACGTATGTCTCGGTGCGCATCTGGGACCAGCGGCGGCTGATCGTGCCGCTGCAATGGTTTATCGAGAATCCGTTCACGAACTGGACGCGCAGCAGCTCGCAGATCATCGGCTCGGTGTTTCTGTGGCTCGATTACCGTACGCCGCTCGCGCCGCTGCGCGAGGAACTGGCGCGCATCGTCGAGCGCGCGCCCGAATGGGACAAGCGCGTGCAGGTGTTGCAGGTCACCGATGCCAACGAGCGCGCGATGCAGTTGCGCGTGCTCGTGAGCTCGCAGGATTCGGGGCTGAACTGGGATTTGCGATGCCGTGTGCGTGAAGGGCTGTTCGACTTCATCAACGCGCACTTTCCGCAGTATCTGCCGCGGGCGCGCGCGGAAGTGTCGGCGGACGTCGAGAGCGGCATGGAAGTGCCGACGGGCGAGCTGCCGGCGTTCACGCGGCGCGGCTCGCGAGCCGGTGCTAGCGCGGCGTCGAGCACGGCGGCCAACACCGAAGCCGATCCGGTCGCGGACAGCGGCTCGCGCACGGCGGAGGAGCCGACGCCGTCGCGTTAGATCGTGTTAGAGCGCGGTTGAAACGTCGGTTGCAAGACGAGGCAAAAGAGAGGCAACGCGCCACGGCGAATGTAGACGCAGATGTGAACGCAGATGCAAACCCGGCGCGGCCTATAACTGAAATTGAACAACGAGAAGACATCGCGAAGCAGGCGATCCGTGGAGGAAAAGCACGATGGCAAGACTGATAGTCGTCTCTAACCGCGTGGCGACGCCCACCGAAACCAAAGGCTCGGCGGGCGGCCTCGCCGTGGGCGTGTTCGGCGCGCTCAAGGACGCGGGCGGCGTGTGGTTCGGCTGGAGCGGCGACGTGGTGAGCGAGACGGTGGCGAACGCGGGCCCGACGCTCGATCAGGAAGGACCGGTGACGTTCGCGACCGTCGGTCTCACGAAGAAGGATTACGACCAGTACTACCGCGGTTTTTCGAACGCCACGCTCTGGCCGGTGTTCCACTACCGCAACGACCTCGCACGCTACGAGCGCGACGAATACGCGGGCTATCGCCGCGTGAACGCCTGGCTCGCGCACAAGCTCGTCAAGCTGATCGAGCCCGACGACATCATCTGGGTCCACGACTACCATCTGATTCCGTTCGCCGAGGCGCTGCGTTCGGAAGGCGTGCGCAACCGCATCGGCTTTTTCCTGCACATTCCGTTTCCCTCGCCGCAGGTGCTGCAGACGATTCCGCCGCACGAGGAACTCGTGAAATCGCTGTGCTGCTACGACCTGCTCGGCTTCCAGACGCGCAACGACCAGCAGGCGTTTCACGACTACATCGCGCGCGAGGCGCACGGCACGGTGCGCGAACTGGGCGAAGCCACGAAGCCGGGCAAGGGCGCCGAAACAGCCGGCGAGGTCGAGGAGGAGGGCGTGCTCGAAGCGTACGGACGCACGTTGCACACGGGCGTGTACCGCATCGGCGTGTTTCCCGACGAGATCGCCGAGCAGGCCGCGCGCTACGAAAGCCGCCAGCACGTGCTCGATCTCAAGCAGAGCCTCGAAGGACGCAAGCTCATCATGAGCGTGGACCGGCTCGACTATTCGAAGGGCCTCGTCGAGCGCTTTCAGGCCTTCGAGCAACTGCTCGAACATTCGCCCGAATGGCGCGGCAAAGTCACGCTCGTGCAGATCGCGCCGCCCACGCGTTCGGATGTGGCCAGCTACAAGGTGATTCGCGAGGAACTGGAGCGCGAGGCGGGGCGCATCAACGGCCGCTACTCGGGCCTCGATTACACGCCGATCCGCTACCTGAGCCAGCAGTACGACCGCTGGAAGCTGATGTCGCTGTTCCGCGAGTCGCAGGTGGGTTACGTCACGCCGTTGCACGACGGCATGAATCTCGTCGCCAAGGAATACGTGGCCGCGCAGAATCCCGAGGATCCGGGCGTGCTGGTGCTGTCGATTTTCGCGGGCGCGGCCGCCGAACTCGCGGGCGCGTTACTCGTCAATCCGCACGATGCAACGGGCATGTCGGAGGCGCTCGAGCACGCGCTCTCGATGCCGCTCGAAGAACGCAAGGAGCGCTATCACACCAATATGGAGGCGCTGCGCCGCAACGACCTCGGCGTGTGGCGCGACCGTTTCCTCAGCGATCTCGCGCGCGTGCCGCATCAGCGCTAAGGTTGGGCCCATCGTTGCATCGATGCCTGCCGTCGCGCGTCGATTGCGTATGATCCTGCGTGGATCTTCACACCCGACGCGCCTCGGCTCATCGACACATGCTCACTACGCTCGCCATCGCCAACTACCGCTCGTTGCGCGAACTCATCGTGCCGCTCGGCTCGCTCAACGTCATCACGGGACCGAACGGCAGTGGCAAATCGAATCTGTATCGCGCCTTGCGGCTGCTCGCGCTGACCGCGCGCGGCGGTGTGATTCCGTCGCTGGCGCGCGAGGGCGGTCTGCAATCGACGCTCTGGGCCGGACCCGAGCGCTTCTCGCGCGCCGTGAGTGCGGGCGAGCACGCGGTGCAGGGCACGGTGCGCAAGGACGCGGTGAGCCTCAAGCTCGGTTTCGCGGGCGAGACCTTCGGCTATGCGATCGATCTGGGCTTGCCGCCGCCGGCGTCCACCTCGCAGTTCGCGCTCGATCCGGTGATCAAGCGCGAATGCATCTGGAGCGGGCCGATCCTGCGGCCGTCGGCGTTGCTGGTCGATCGTCAGGGGCCGATGATCCGCATCCGGGGCGAGGGCGGCGGACGCGGGGGAAGCGACGACTGGACCACGCTCGCCCAGCCGGTGGCGAGCTTCGACAGCATGATGACGGAGTTCGCCGACCCGCGCAGCGCGCCCGAGATGATCGCGGTGCGCGAGCAGATCCGCTCGTGGCGCTTCTACGATCATTTCCGCACTGACGTGCAGGCGGCCGCGCGTCAGGTGCAGATCGGCACGCATTCGCCGGTGCTTTCCGACGACGGCGCGAACCTCGCCGCCGCCTTGCAGACGATCCGCGAGATCGGCGACGGCGCGGCGCTCGATGCGGCGATCGGCGATGCGTTTCCGGGCGCGCGCGCGGAGATCGTGAACCACGAAGGGCGTTTCGAGGTGGCGCTGCGCCAGGACGGGCTCTTGCGGCCGTTGCGCGGCGCGGAGCTGTCCGACGGCACGCTGCGTTATCTGCTGCTCGCGGCGGCGCTGCTGAGCCCGCGTCCGCCCGCGCTGCTGGTGCTCGACGAGCCCGAAACGAGCCTGCATCCGGACTTGCTGCCCTCGCTTGCGCGGCTGATCGCACGGGCGTCGACGCAGTCGCAGGTGCTGGTCGTGTCGCATGCGCCGCGGCTGGTCGCCGCGCTCGAACGCGAGGCGGGCAGCCAGTCGATTGTGCTGGAACGGCGCCTCGGTGCCACCGCGCTCGCCGACGAGGATGCGCACGACGTGCCCGCCTGGAAGTGGCCGTCACGTTGATTGTGCTTGCCGCGCTCAGTCGCGTAATCGCACTCTGGCGCGCGGACCATGCGAGAAAGCGAGGATGTATCCGCGTGTAAGTCTGTATAACAATTGAAAGTGTTGCGGCCCGACCAGGCCGCATCCCGAATAATGAAGATGGCGCGCGCGCATCGGCTGCATCGGCTGACGAGGGACGGGCGGTTCTGTCCCTGCCTGGGTTGGCGCATGTGGTGCGCGCGCAACCGGGGCATTCGTGGGCCAGCCGTGCGGCCCCATAATCGGTCGATGCGCTGGAAGGTTGCATCGCCAACGCCCTCGCGACAGCCGTTGCCGGAGACACTCGCTGGAGAACCCGATGAGAATTGCGCAGATCGCCCCGCTGACCGAATCGGTCCCGCCCAAGCTCTATGGCGGCACGGAACGCGCCGTGTCGTACATCACCGAGGCGCTCGTCGAACTCGGCCACGACGTCACGCTGTTCGCCAGCGGCGATTCGGTCACGAGCGCGAAGCTCGAAGCCGTCTGGCCGCGGGCGTTGCGGCTCGATCCGAGCATCCGCGACCGGGTCGCGCCGCACATGCTGCTGATGGAGCTGGTGCGCCGCCAGGCCGACCAGTTCGACGTGCTGCACTTCCATATGGACTACTATTCGTTTTCGGTGTTCAAGCGCCAGGAAACGCCGTTCGTGACCACGCTGCACGGCCGTCTCGATCTGCCCGAGCATCAGCCGGTCTTCGACACGTTCAATACCGCGCCCGTGATTTCGATCTCGAACGCGCAACGCCAGCCCATTCCGCAGGCCAAATGGCTACGCACGGTCTATCACGGGCTGCCCGAGCACCTCTACACGCCGCAGCCGGTCGAGCAGCGTTATCTCGCGTTCCTCGGCCGTATTTCGCCGGAAAAACGCGTGGATACGGCGATTCGCATCGCCGAGCGCTGTGGCCTGCCGATCCGCATCGCCGCCAAGGTCGACGAAGCCGACCGCGAGTATTTCGAGCGCGAGATCAAGCCGCTGCTCGCGCTACCGTTCGTCGAGTTTATCGGCGAAATCAACGATAGCCAGAAGGCCGAATTCCTCTCAGGCGCGCATGCGCTGCTGTTTCCGATCGACTGGCCGGAGCCGTTCGGGCTCGTGATGATCGAGGCGATGGCCTGCGGCACGCCGGTGATCGCGTTCAATCGCGGCGCGGTGCCGGAAGTCGTGGACGAGGGCGTGTCGGGCTTCATCGTCGAGGACGAGATTGGCGCGGTGGCCGCCGTGAACCGCCTGGCACGCGTGCCGCGCGCGGGCGTGCGGCAACGTTTTGAAGAACGCTTCACGTCGCGCCGCATGGCGCAGGAATACGTGGAGGCGTATCAGGCGGTGATCCGCGCGAACAAGCGCTCGCGCTTCAAGGTGATCGACACGTCCGCGACCTGAGCATGGCGTGGTGAGCATGAAAAAACCGGCGGCATGGGCCGCCGGTTTTGCATTGCGCGCGTGCCGGGCGCGACTTGCCGCGCCTTAGAGTTTCAGGCGCGAGATCTTGGTGCCGCCGAGCGAGAGGTCGCCGAGCAGGCCCTTGTTGGTCAGCACGAAAACCTCGACCGGCTTGGTGGCCGTGGTGGTGTCGATCGAACCGTTCGCGCCGACCTTCACGAGCGCGACCGAGGCGTCGCCGCCCACCGACCAGCCGTCCGAATTGCGGAATTTGTCGAGCGCGTCCTGCGTCATGAAGAGATAGACGACCGCTTTCGACTGCACGCCCAGCGTGGCGCCCACCGACGCGCCCGTGGTGCTGTAGTAGCCCACCGTGCCGCCGCCTACGCGCAGCGCGCCATCGCCGTGCTCGCCGCCCACCACGATGCCAGCCTGAACCACCGAGGGAAACACCAGCACGCCGCGCGCCTTGCCGACGAGTTCGCGCGAGCCCGGCACGGTCTGATACAGACGCGACATGGTGCCGTCGACGCTGGCGTCGATCGACTGGCGGCGCGAGTCGTTGGATTGTTCGGTGGGCGGCTGGTTGCCGGTGGTGGTGCAGCCTGCGAGAGCCGAGGCCGCGAGTGCGACCGCGATGGAAGTCTTCAGGATGAAGCGACGTGCTTGCATATTCTTCTCCGTTCTGTTTTCCGGACGCCTTACCGCCATGGCCGTGCCGATGACGGAGTCAGCCTTACATTTATATCACAGGGTCCGAATCCGGCCGTTTGAGCCGGGACAGGCGTTCCGGGCAGGCGAGGGCCGCGCCGCAGGGGAGAAATCAGCGTTCCGGCAGGGGTTTGGCGGCGGCCGCCGGGCGGCGCAGTGCGCGCTTGACGCCGCCCAGCACGACGCCGATCGCGAGCAGGCCGGCCGCGGGCACGACCCAATAGCCGACGAAGGCATGCCAGAGGTAGGTCATGAGCGTGGCGCGCCGCACGGCGTATTCGCTGAGCGCGTCGGCGTGACGCGCGGCATTTTCGGCCAGCACGTCGGCCGGGCAGCCTTGTGCGCGCGCGGCCTGAGGCGTGCCGCGACAGTGCAGCGGCGCGCCGGCGCTGCGTTCGGCGTCGGTGAATGTCCAGCTGGTGAGTGCGCGCTGGAGATCGGCGCGGTTATAGGCCATCTCGTCCTGGATCTCGCGCACCGCGACGATCATCACCGGCACAAGCCAGAAGACGATCACCACCAGCCAGCGGCGGAACCACCGATTCTTGTATCTCCAGACCATCCGCGCCTCCATGCGATGCCGTGCGCATCATCCAGACTCTCGCGTCCAGGCGGCGGCCCGAGGGCGTGCGTTTTCGTGTAACGGAAGGGCGGCCGCTGGAGCCATCATAGGAGAAAAACGCGGCGTCGGCGCAGGGGCGAGGGCGTGCGCATCGCGCTGTGCATCGTACTGTGCGGCGCACCATGAAAAACGACGCGCCGCAGCATGAGCCACGGCGCGTCGCGGGAACGAAAAGTACGCGCAGCGCAGATGCAAAGCGAGTCGTTCAGGACCCCTGCGCGATCGGGCGTGCGATCAGCCCTTGTTCGAAAGACACTGCTTCATGAAGGCCTTGCGATCGTCGCCTTTCTTGTCGCCGGCCTGCTGGTTACACGCCTTCATGCGCTCTTGCTGCGTCATCTTCGCCGGCGCGCCGCCGCCCGCCGAGAGACAGTCCTTCATGAAGGCCTTGCGGTCGTCGCCTTTCTTGTCGCCGGCCTGCATGTTGCAGGTCTTCATTTTCGACTGCTGGCTGTTCGGCGCAGCGGGCGCGGCGGTCTGTGCGAACGCCGGCGCGGCGAACACGCCGCCCAGCACGATTGCAGCAATGACGGATTGCATCTTCATCGTTCACTCCCATGGGATTTGGACGTTGTGGTTCGTGGTGCGAGCAGGCCGGATCGTCATTGCCCATCGCCGCGACCATTATGGCAAAGCCAACCTGAAAACGAGCTGATGATGCCTTCGGTTGACGCGCGTGCGGCACAATCACCGGCAGACGGCGTCGAAACCGCCTTCGCCTGACCATTGTTGACGATTGATCCACCATCCCGCCGATTCGTCATTCCGCCTTTGACGACCGGCGCCAACGGAGAGCGACCATGCATTACCTGCTGAAATACGACCTCGTGGACGACTACCTCGAACGCCGCGGCGCCTACCGCGACGAGCATCTGCGTCTCGCATGGGACGCGGCGCAGCGCGGCGAACTGCTGCTCGCGGGCGCGCTCGCGGAGCCGACCGATACGGCGCTGCTGCTGTTCCAGGGCGACAGCCCGGCGGCCGCCGAAGCCTTCGCGCAAGCCGATCCCTACGTGCGCGCGGGGCTCGTGAAGTCGTGGGGCGTGCGGCCCTGGCAGACCGTGGTGGGCGAGCAGGCGTCCAGGCCGGTGCATCCGGCGTGATGCGTTCGGCGTGATCGGGATAGAAACGCTGCGCGGGCAACGTGTGCGCGTCAGGCTGCTGTGTCAGGCACCCGCGTTCGCCGCGCGGTCGAGCAACTCGCGCACGGTCTCGTCGTCGACCTGATCGAAATCGAAGTAGAACTGGCCGACGCTGATGAACGACGCCGGCGTCTGCACGCACACCAGATCGTCGACGGCGTCGCCGAGCCGGGCGCGCGCACCCGCGGGCGCCACCGGCAGCGCGGCGACGATGCGCGCCGGACCGAGCGTCGCCAGCGCGCGCGCCGCCGCCTTGAGCGACGCACCCGTGGCCATGCCGTCGTCGATCAGCAGCGCCACGCGTCCCGCGACCGGCAGCGCCGCGCGTTCGCCGCGATAACGCGCCTCGCGCCGACCGAGTTCGATACGCGCGAGCGCCAGTGCGCTCTGCAATTGCGCCTCGCTCACGCCGGCTTCCCGGATCAGCGCGTCGTTCACGTATTGCGCGCCGTTCGAGGACAGCGCGCCCATCGCGAGTTCGGGTTGCCACGGCGTGCCGAGCCGGCTCACGGGCAGCACGTCGAGCGGCACGCCCAGCGCCTGCGCGACCTCGAAAGCGACCGGCACGCCGCCGCGCGGCAACGCCAGCGCGACGACGTCGCGGCGCCCGGCATAAGGCGCGAGTTGCGCCGCGAGCAGGCGGCCTGCCTCGCGGCGATCGGTGAAAGGGCGTTCCATAAACTGTTCCTGTCGATCGGCGCACCGGCCGATCCCGTCCACACACTGGGCGGAACGATCCGTGCAGTGTGCCACTTGTTTGTCATACGCGCCGGCGGCGGTGCCGACCACCTGCATCAGCCGGACAACGGTGTGTTTTCATGCGCGCCGCGATCCACGGCGCAAAGCGCGCGCGCAGCAAACGTCTCCCGCCGCGCGCTCATTTGCATACGCGGATTTCTCGTTTGGCGCGGCGCGAGCGCATGGTTACGATGAGCCGTGCCTTTCACCGACGAGGTCCGCGCCATGTCCGAATCCGCCTGTTTCTCGCCCCGCGTCGTCGAACCGGTCGAGGCCGATGCGCCCGACGGTCTCGGTCTCGCACTGGAGCTGCGGCTCGTGCGTCCGATCGACGGCATCGAGGGCCGCGCGCTGCGCATCCATCTACGGCACGGCGCGCGCATGGATCAGGCGGAAACCTTGCGCGACCTGCTGCACGAAGTCGGCGCCGATATCGTGGTGGCGTAGCGCCAACGCAGCACCGACACTGCACCCATCCCGCGCCGCTCAATCGAGTGGCGTGTCGAATAGCGCATCGAGCAGATTCGACGACGAATCCGCGAGCCGCGTCAGCGACTCGACCATCCGCACCTGGCAGTCGACCAAAGCGATTGCGCGGATGCGCCGCGACTCGCCGAACTCCGCGCCCGCGATGACGCCCGCGCCCAGTCCCTGCGCGATAGCGGTCTGCAGCGCCTCGCGGCCATCGACGTACAGCACGGGATGCACCTGCAACCCCTTGCGCACCAGTTCCGCTTCGAGCAGTTGCTGCGTGACCGAATGCGCTTCGCGAAAGATCATCGGCTCGCGCACCAGTTCCTCGTAGGTCATGCGGCGCTTCTTCGCCGCTGCACTGTCCGCGGGCACGACCGCCACCAGCGGCTCCTCGCGCAGCACGCGCGTCTCCAGCCGGCTATGCACCTGATGCGCCGCCGTGATCGCCGCGTCCACTTCGCTCGCCAGCACGCGGCGCATGCATTCCGTGGCGTTCGCGATGGCCAGCTTCACCACCACGCCCGGATAACGGCGCCGGAACGCACCGACGAGCTTGATCGCGAGATCGGGCGCGTCCGCGACCAGCGCGAGTTCGCCCGATTCGAGCGCGCCCGCCGATTCGAGCAGCCGCCGCGCGGCGCGCTCGCCGCCGACCATTTGCCGCGTGATGGCATAGAGCCGCCGCCCGAGATCGGTCAGCTCGACGCCGCGCGGCGCGCGCTCGAACAGCTTCACGCCGAAATCCTGCTCCAGCCGCTTCACGTGGTCGGACACCGCCGGCTGCGTGAGCGAAAGCGCCTGCGCGGCGCGCGAAAACCCGCCGTGCTCGGCGACCGCATGAAAAGCCCGCAACTGCGCGTACTGCATGGCAGATTCTCCTTCGCGCACATCATCGAAAATTCATCGAATCGCCTTAAAACGGTCATCGGCAGACCATAAGTTCGGCTGATACTCTCATCGATTATATCGATTTTACCGATGGGTTTCATTCGCGTACCGTAGCGGCATCCGAGCTGACGATTGACTGGAGCACCGCCTTGAACACCCACGCCGATCCGTACCTGCTGACGCCCGGCCCGCTGACCACGGCCGCCTCGACCAAAGCCGCGATGCAGCGCGACTGGGGCTCGTGGGACGCCGATTTCCGCGCGATGACGGCGCGTCTGCGCGCCGCACTGCTGGCCGTCGCCGGCGACACAAACGGCGACTACGACTGCGTGCCCCTGCAAGGCAGCGGCAGCTACTGCGTGGAAGCGATGCTGGGCAGCTTCGTGCCGCGCAACGGCCACGCGCTCGTGCTCGCCAACGGCGCATACGGCAAGCGCATCGCCACCACGCTGCGCTATCTGGGCCGCAGCCACACGGTGCATGACACGGGCGACTACCTGCCGCCGCGCGCCGCCGACGTCGATCGCCTGCTCGACGCGCACGAAGACATCACGCACGTCGTGGTCGTCCATTGCGAAACCAGCTCGGGCATCCTCAATCCGATCGAGGAAATCGCCGAAGTGACCGCGCGCCACGGCCGCCGTCTGCTGATCGATTCGATGAGCGCATTCGGCGCCGTGCCGCTCGACGTGCGCACGCTGCCGTGCGAGGCGTTCGTGTCCTCGGCGAACAAGTGCATCGAGGGCGTGCCGGGCTTCGGCTTCGTGATCGCGAAGCAAAGCGCGCTGCAAGCCGCGAAGGGCAACAGCCATTCGCTCGCGCTCGATCTGCACGATCAGTGGGACGTGATGAACCGGACGGGCCAGTGGCGCTTCACGCCGCCCACGCACGCGGTCGCCGCGTTTCTCGAAGCGCTGCGTCTGTTCGAGATCGAAGGCGGGCAGGCGGGGCGCCTCGCGCGCTACACGCGCAACCGCGATGTGATGGTCGACGGCCTGCGCGCGCTCGGTTTCGAGCCGCTGCTGACCGCAGCGTGGCGCTCGCCGATCATCGTCACGTTCTTTTCGCCCGCGCATGCGTCGTTCAGTTTCGAACGCTTCTACGAGCTGATGAAGGCGCAGGGTTTCATCATCTATCCGGGCAAGCTGACGAACGTGGAGAGTTTCCGCATCGGCTGTATCGGCGCGCTCGACGAGCACGTCATGCGTCGCGTGGTCGAGGCGTGCGGCGCTGCGCTGCGCACGCTCGGCGTGCCCGACGGCGCACCCGCGCACGCTTCGCTGGACGCCCGCGAGGCGCTTGCGGCCTGAGCGCCGAAGCCCGGGTTTCAAGCACGCTTTCTTGCCGCGCGGCGATCTGCGCAACTTCAGGATTCACGATCATGCAACACGTCAAGGCAGTGATTTTCGACTGGGCCGGCACGGTGGTCGACTACGGCTCGCGCGCGCCCATGGGCGCGTTCGTCGAAACCTTCGAGGAATTCGGCGTGCCGATTTCGATCGACGAAGCGCGCGGCCCGATGGGCATGGCCAAGCGTCCGCATATCGCGGCGCTGATGGCGCTGCCGCGCGTCGCGCAGGCTTGGCAGGCGCGCTACGGCCACATGCCCGGCGACGCCGACATCGATGCGGTCTACGATGTGTTCGTGCCGCGCAACGTGGCCGTCGCCGCGCAATACAGCGACGTGATTCCGGGCGTGGCCGCCGTGACGAAACAGTTGCGCGCCGATGGCGTGCGCATCGGTTCCACCACGGGCTACACGCGCGAAATCATCGACCGGATCGTGCCGGGCGCGGCGAAGCAGGGCTTCGAAGCCGACAGCATCGTCTGCACCGGCGACACGCCCGAGGGCCGTCCGTCGCCATACATGATCTATCGCACGCTGCCGCAACTGGGCGTGTGGCGCGCGCGCGATGCGATCAAGGTCGACGACACCGAAGTCGGCATCGAGGAAGGTCTCAACGGCGGCACCTGGGCCGTGGGCGTGGCGGTGAGCGGCAACGCGTTCGGCCTGAGCGAAGATGAAGTGCACGCGCTCGCCCCCGACGAATTCGCGCTGCGCCGCGCGGCGGCGATCGAGCGTCTGCGCGCGGCGGGCGCGCATTACGTGATCGACAGCGTCGCGGATCTGCTGCCCGTGGTCACGGAGATCGAGACGCGTCTTGCGCGCGGCGAGCGCCCTTGATGCGTCGACTGGCTGAGCGCGCTCAGTAAGTCGCGGCAAACGCCTTCTGCACCTGCGCGGGCGCGGTGACGCCGTTCGCGATCAGCAGTTGTGTGAGTACGCGCGCTTTCTGCGGATTCAGATCGAGCGAGACGGCGAAGCCGCTTGTGTCGTCGTTGACCTCGACGTTGCGGTTCACGAAGCCCGATCCCACGCGCGTCGAGCGCACCACCACGATGCCCTGTTTCGCGGCGCGTTGCAGCGCTTCGAGCGCGCTCTGCGACGTGTTGCCGTCGCCGACGCCCGCGAGCACGATGCCCTTTGCGCCGCTCGCGATGGCGTGCTCGACCGGCACGCCGTCCATGTTCGCGTGCGAGTAGACGATCTCGACGCGCGGCAGTTGATCGCCGGAGGGCAGGGCGTATTTGTGCGCATCGGGCTGGAATGCGGGCGTGAGAAAGCGCACGCTCGCCGGATCGACGTAGCCGATCGGGCCGCTGTTCGGCGAGGCGAACGTCTGCACGCTCGTGGTGTTCGTCTTGGTCGTGCCGCGCGCCGACTGGATGGTGTCGTTGAGCACGACCATCACGCCGCGTCCGCGCGCGGACGGACTGGCCGCCACCTCCACGGCTTCGTAGAGATTGCTCGGGCCGTCGGCGCTCGTGGCCGTGGACGGCCGCATCGAGCCCACCAGCACGACCGGTTTGTCGGTATGCAGCACGTTGTCGAGGAAGAACGCGGTTTCCTCCAGCGTGTCGGTGCCGTGCGTGATGACCACGGCGTCGGCTTCGTTGCGGTCGAACAGCGCCTGGATGCGCCGCGCGAGCGCGAACCAGACCTTGTCGTTCATATCCTGCGAACCGATGGACGCGACCTGCTCGGTGCTCAGCCGCGCGAGCTTGTCGATGCCGGGCACGGCCTGCACGAGTTGCTGCGCGCCGACCGCGCCCGCGTTATAGGCGTTCGCGGCGCGCGTGTCGGCCTGGCCGGCGATAGTGCCGCCGGTGGCGAGCACGGCGACGCGCGGCAGGGCGGCCGTGTCCTGCGCCAGCGCCGCGCGAGCGGGCAGCAAGGCGGCTGCGGCCGCGAGCGCGGCGGCGAGGCAACGGGCGTAAATGGCATGTCGCATGATCAGCATGATGGTTTTCCTCGGCGATCGATAATCGATTATTAAAAACGACCACTGCGAAAATACATTATTCGCCATAGGCCATTAAATTCAAATCTGGATTGCGAAATAATTGCTTTTTATTTGCGATTCAATGCGATCGGCATGGATGAAAATTCGCCAGAATGCAGTATGCGTATGAGTTTGGGGACTATTATTTGAATAATTGAAATCGATTAAATGATTGGTGATGCGAGGATCGATTTAAATCCGCAACAACGGGAAAATCCGTTGATGGATATGCAATGCCGGAATGGAGTCTTGCGAATCGCACAATCGTCGCTTGATTCAATCGTCGCGGATCACGCCGCGCGTCTTGCGCCCGCTGCGCTACCATGAGCGCCTTTGCGCCCACCACGCCGCTCATGAAGACGTTTCTGCTGTTCGTCGTTACCGCCCTGGCCGAAATCGTCGGCTGCTATCTGCCGTATCGCTGGCTGCGCGAAGGCGCGAGCGCCTGGTGGCTCGTGCCGGCCGCCGCGTCGCTCGCGCTGTTCGCGTGGCTGCTCACGCTGCATCCGAGCGCGGCGGGGCGCACGTACGCGGCCTACGGCGGCGTCTACGTGTGCGTGGCGATTCTGTGGCTGTGGGGCGTGGAAGCGATCCGGCCGAGCCCGTGGGACTGGGCCGGCATCGCCTTCACGCTCGCGGGCATGGCGCTGATCGCGTTCCAGCCGCGTTGAGCGCGCGTCCTCAGACCGGCGCTCAGACCAGCGCTCAGACGAGCGAATTGACGCCGGGAAATTTCGCGCGGAAGGCGGGCGGCATCGGCACGACCTTTTTGGCTTCGTAGTCGAAGAACACGAAGCCCGACTTCGCCATGGCGATCAGTGCGCCGTCCGTGGGTCGCGTGATGCGGAAGATGATGTCGCCGCCGTACTTGTTGAAGTCCATGATGCCCACTTCGAAGCAGAGCTGGTCGCGCGCGTAGGCTTCGGCGCGATAGGTCGTTGCGAGGTCGGTGACGATGATGCTGGTGTGCGCGTCTTTCATGTCCTCGATGCCGGCGTCGAACAGGAAGCGCGCCCGCGCTTCCGAAATCATCGAGATCATCGAGTCGTTGGCGAGGTGATTCGCCGAGTTGATGTCGGTGACGCGTACGGTGAGATGCGTCGAATAAAAGTATTGGTCTTCGGGGAAGTGGAGCTCGATGCGGGCCATGGCGCAATGCGGATAATCGAATAAGAAAGGCTTCGCGGCGGGTCGTCCATGCCGCGTGTCTCATCCACGGCGCCCGCGCACAAGCCGGGATTGTAGCGGGTCGGCGTCCGCGAGCCTATGCGCAACCGCGCGCAAGCACGGCTCTGCGCGCTTCCGGGCGCTTCTGCGCGGTTCCGGATGCGTCGCGACGCGGTCGTCATTCGTCTGATGAATCGCCGCCGCCGTCGGCCCGGCCTTCGCGCACGCCGCAACCGGTTGCGGACCGGGCGCGCAAATTGCTCTCATCCGCATTGCTCGCGAAGCGCTTCCCGCGCGATGCTGCCCGTTCGTCGCGCGCAACGCCACCGCCGCGCAGCGTCGCGCGCGCACGGAGCCAGCATGCCGCCCCGAAGCGGCTATAACGCGTCCACATTGCGTCCACATCGCGCCCCTACGCTTACGCGGGAATGTCCATGACGTCAGAACGGATCGACGATGCCCACGCCCCGAATCCGGCCGCCCGCACGGCCGTGAGAGAAGGCGTGCGCCCCGCGCTCCAGGCGAACGCGCAGCCCACCCAGAACGGGCAGTTCATACCGGCAAGCGCGGCAAATATTGCACAGCAGGCCGCCGGCACGCTGGCGACGATGGCCGAACTCGTGCGCGGCTACGATTGGTCCGCGACGCCGCTCGGCGCGAGCGCGGCGTGGCCGCACAGCCTGCAGAGCGTCGTGCGCCTGATGCTCGCGTCGCGCTACGCGATGTGGCTCGCGTGGGGCCCCGAACTCACGTTTCTCTGCAACGATGCCTATCGGCCGACGCTCGGCGCGAAGCAGCAGTTCATCGGTTTGCCCGCGCGCGAGGTCTGGGCCGAAGTCTGGACCGAAGCCGGTTCACGCATCGAGCACGTGCTCGCCACCGGCGAGGCCACCTGGGACGAAAGCCTGCAACTCTTTCTCGAACGCAATGGTTTCAAGGAAGAGACTTATCACACGTTTTCATACGGTCCCGTGCACGATGACAGCGGCAGCGTTCAGGGCATGCTCTGCGTGGTCACGGAGGAAACGCGGCGCGTGCTGTCCGAGCGGCGGCTCGCCACCGTCGCGCAGTTGTCGGGGACGGCGCGCAACGCGCAGTCCGTGGCCGAAGCCTGCGCCGAGATGCTCGCCGCGCTCGACGGCAACCGTCACGATCTGCCTTTCGTCGCGCTCTATCTGCTCGACGCGGATGGCGGCAGCGCGCGCCTCGCGGCCACCAATCACGCCGGCGCGTCGCCCTTGCCCATCCGGCTGAATCTCGCCGACACCGCGCCCGGCAGCCTCGCGGCGGCGCTCGCCGAGGCGTCATGTGCGCCGCACGAAGACGTGCTGCTCGAAACCACCGTACTCGACGGCGTGCTGCCCGCCGAATCGGCATGGCCCGAACCCGTGAGCCGCGCGGCGATCGTGCCGCTTCGGCGTCGCGCGCCGGGCGGACAGAGCGGGCAGGGCGCGACGGCTGCACCGGGCGCCGCGACCGATCATGGCGCGCGCCACGCGACGCTCGGTTTTCTCGTCGCGGGCGTGAGTCCGCGTCTGCTTTTCGACGACGATTACCGCGCCTTCCTCGGCCTCGTCGGATCGCAGGCGGGCAGCATCGTCGAAGGCGCGCGCGCCGTGGAAACCGAGCGCGAGCGCGTCGAGCAACTGGCCGCGCTGGACCGCGCCAAGACCACCTTCTTTTCGAACGTCAGCCACGAACTGCGCACGCCGCTCATGCTGATGCTCGCGCCGATCGACGATCTCGTGGCAGCCGACCGCGATCCCGCGCGCCTCGCGCTGTTGCGTCTCGCGCGCCGCAACGGCCACCGCTTGCTGCGGCTCGTGAATTCGCTGCTCGATTTCGCGCGCATCGAGGCAGGGCGCAGCGACGTCGGCTACGAAGCCACCGATCTCGCGCGCTATACGCAGCACGTCGCGAGCACGTTCCGCTCGGCGATCGAGCGCGGCGGACTCGCGTACCGCGTGCAATGCCAGCTCGACGAAGCGGTCTACGTCGACCGGCCGATGTGGGAAAAGATTGTCCTCAATCTGCTGTCGAATGCGTTCAAGTTCACGCTCGCGGGGCGTATCGGCGTGAATCTCGCGCGCGATGGCCAGTGTGCGGTGCTCACGGTGGAAGACAGCGGCTCGGGTATTCCGGCGCACGAAATGCCGCGTCTGTTCGAGCGTTTTCATCGCGTGGAGGGCACGCAGGGGCGCACGCAGGAGGGCTCCGGCATCGGCCTCGCGCTGGTCCAGGAACTGGTGAAACTGCACGGCGGCACCATCGAGGCGGCGAGCGAGCCAGGACGCGGTTCGCGCTTCACCGTGCGCGTGCCGCTGGGCCGCGCGCATCTGCCGGCCGAGCGCGTGCGTGAGCCGGGGCCGGACGCGCCGCGCGGCGTCGACGTCCTGCGCAACGGCGATGCGCAACTGGCCGCCGCGTTCGCCGCCGAAGCGGCGGGCTGGCTCGGCACCTTGCCGCCGGGCGCGGGCGAGACAAACGGCGAGGGCGCGCAGCACGGCGTCGATGCGGCCCGCGCTGGCAATGGCGTCGCCGCCGAGGCTGCCGCCGCACCGGCATGGTCGGCGGGGCTGCGCGACCGGCGTTTCGCGCTCACGTTCGGCTCGCGCATCCTGCTCGTCGACGACAACGCCGACATGCGCGCCTACGTCGGCAGCTTGCTCGCGAGCGCGTGGCAGGTCGAACTTGCCGCCGACGGCGCCGAAGCGCTCGAACGCGCCCGCCGCACGCGTCCCGACCTGATCCTCGCCGACGTGATGATGCCGCGCCTCGACGGCTTCGGCCTGCTGGCCGAAGTGCGGCGCGACCCGGCGCTGCGCGAAGTCCCCGTGATCCTGCTCTCGGCGCGCGCGGGCGAGGAGGCGCGCATCGAAGGCCTCGACGCGGGCGCCGACGACTATCTCGTCAAGCCGTTTTCGGCGCGCGAACTCGCCGCGCGCGTGGGCGCGCTGCTCGAACGCACGCAGATCCGCCACGCCAACGAGCAGTTGCTCGAACTCGCGCTCTCGAGCATTCAGGACCAGTTCTTCATGCTCGACGAAGACGCGCGCATCACGCTCGCCAATCCGCAATTCCTGGAGATGACCGGCGTGAGCGCGCCGCACGCGCTCGGCCGGCGCATCGTCGATGTGTGTCCGGAGGCCAACAGCAACGGCTTCAACGAAGCGCTGCGGGCGGCGCTCGACGCCGGCGCGGTGCAGCAGTTCGAGACCTGGTGCGCGCGTCGCGGGCGCTGGTACGAAGTGCGCATCTATCCGGCCGCGCATGGCGCCGCCGTGCTGCTCTCCGACATCAGCGGACGCAAGGCCGATCAGGAAGCGATCCGCGTGCGCACCGCGCAATTCGAAACGCTGATGAACGAAGCGCCGCTCGGCGTCTATCTGATCGATCGCGAACTGCGCATCCGCGAAACCAATCCGGGCGCGCAGGCGTTTTTCGGCGACGCCGCGGACCTCACCGGCCAGGATGTGGGCGCGCTGATGCGGCGCGTCTGGCACCCGCCCTACGCGGACGAAATCGTCGCGATCTTTCGCGACACGCTGGCGACCGGCGCGCCGTATCACACGCCCGAACGCAGCGAGCCGCGCCGCGACCGCGAGCGCGTCGAGTGCTACGAATGGGAAGTGCATCGCACGCCGCTCGCGGACGGCGAATTCGGTCTCGTCTGCTATTTCCGCGATATCTCGGCGCAGGTGCGCGTGCGTCAGCAACTGGAGGAGGCCGATCAGCAGAAGGACGCGTTTCTCGCCACGCTCTCGCACGAACTGCGCAATCCGCTCGCGCCGATCCGGAGCGCCGCGGCGATTCTCGATTCGAAGTCGCTGACGCCGGAGCAACTGGCGTGGGCGACCGACGTGATTCGCCGTCAGGTTTCGCATATGTCCGGATTGCTCGACGATCTGCTCGACCTCGCGCGCGTGACGTGCGGCAAGCTCGATTTGCGCCGCGATGTCGTGAATCTCGGCGGCGTGATCAAGACCGCCGTCGAGGCGTCGCGGCCGCTGCTCGAACGCAAGCGGCACACGCTCACCGTGCATGCGCCGCTGCCCGACGTGCTGATCGACGCCGACGCATTGCGGCTCGCACAGGTGATCTCGAACCTGCTGAACAACGCGGGTAAATACACCGATCCGGGCGGCCACGTCGAACTCGCGATCCAGGTGGAGGGCGCGACGATCGAACTCGTCGTGAAAGACGACGGCATCGGCCTGCCGCCCGACGCCGACGAACGTCTCTTCGCCATGTTCTCGCAGATCGACGCGCGTTCGCCGCGCGCCGAAGGCGGACTCGGCATTGGCCTTGCGCTCTCGAAAGGACTCGTGCGGCTGCACGGCGGCTCCATTCACGCGCGTTCCGACGGGCCGGGACGCGGCAGCGAATTCCGTGTCGTGCTGCCGATCGTCGTGCCCACGCTGCGTTCGCGCGCCATCGTCGACGACGCGCATCAGCCGGCGAGGGCGGCGCGGCGCGTACTCGTCGTCGACGACAACAAGGACGCGGCCGAAAGTCTCGCGCTGCTGCTCTCGCTCTCGGGCCACGAGGTGCGGGTGGCGCATGCGGGCGCGGCGGCGCTCGAACTCGCGCTCGTGTTTCATCCGGAGGCGGTGCTGCTCGATCTCGGCATGCCCGGCCTGAGCGGTTATGAAGTGGCGCGCGCGCTGCGCAGCTTGCCCGATACGCAGGAGACGGTGGTGGTGGCGCTCACCGGCTGGGGGCAGGACGAGGATCGCAAGCGCACGCTTGACGCGGGCTTCGACTGGCACATCACGAAGCCCGCCGACCCCGACGAAATCCTGCATCTGCTCACGCGCTCGCGCAGCGAACTCGTGAGCGTGCGCACCGCGGCGCAAGGCGCGCGCGCGCCGCAGCGGTCGTCGTAGCGTTTTTCGGCGCGCTTTTCGGCGCGTTTGCCGATGCGTTAGCTATTGCGCTAATCGACGGCGCGTTCGGGCGGTGCGTCGGACGGCGGATCGCCGAGCGGCGGAGGCGGCGGCACATCGCTGTCCGGAACGGGCGGAGGCTTGCGCTGGGGCGTTTCCGGCGTGTTGGGCTCTTCGGTCGGCAGATGCGCGTGAAGAGGCGCAGGATAGGGATGAGGCAGGAAAGCGTGGGGCATAGATGGCTCCGGGTGTTCGTCGAGCGCAGGCCTGTAAAAGCGCGCGCCGGCGAAGCGCGAGAGATGACGATGGCGCAAGCGACGTGCCGACTCGTCCGGTTCTCGCCGTGTCGTCCACTCCGGTCGCAAACGAAAAGCGCTGCTGGAACGCGGGTTGCGAACTCGACATGCGAGGCGGCAACCCGCACCAGGAGGTCGATCCGATGGTCAATCCGATGAAAATCCGCACTCTGCTCGGCGCACGCGCGGTGCCCCGGTTGGCATGCGCTGTATGCGTAACGGCGTCGCTGTTCGGCGGCATGCAGGCGCACGCACAGGGCAATTCGAATGGCGCGAATGGCGCACGCGGCGGCGGCCCGGGGCTGCCCGCAAGCGGTGTCAACGGCGTGTATCCGGCACCGATGCAGGGCGTCGAGCCGGGCGTGGCAGCGAGCGGCGCACGCGCGACGCGCACGGCGAATCGCGCGTCGCAACGGCATGCGCACACGATGTCGAAACATCCGGCGAGCGGGGCGTCGGCGGCTGTCGGCGAGTGAAAGAACCCATGACAGGACCAGTAATCATGCCATTGACACGCGGTTTGGCGCGCATGCGCGCGCAGCATCGTCGGCACGATGAACATCGCGGCGAAGTGAGCGCGTCGGCGCACGACATCGACGCCTTCGTGCTGCAGCCGAACGGCTGGGTGCCGAATAACAGCCGCCTGCCGGTGATCGTCTACCGACACGCTTTCGATGCCGATGCGCCGAAACTCGTCGAGCAGATCGAAACGCGTTTCGCGCATCACGCGTGGCCCGTGCAATGGCGCAACGGCGTGTTCGACTTTCACCATTTTCATTCGACGGCGCACGAGGTGCTGGGCGTGTTCGCGGGCGCGGCGGAAGTGATTCTCGGGGGCCCGGGCGGACGAACGGTGCGCCTTGCGGCCGGCGACGTGCTGCTGTTGCCGGCGGGCACGGGCCACTGTCTTCTGTCGCGCACGGATGCGTTTCAGGTGGCGGGCGGCTATCCCGCCGGGCAGCAGTGGGATATCCGACGCGATGCGCTCACGTCCGACGAATTGCGCGCGATGGCGGCGTTGCCGTTTCCGGCCAGCGATCCGGTTGATGGCGCAAGCGGGCCGGTGATCGAGCGTTGGGTATCGCAGGCGTAGCGCCGCCTGGCGCGCCGCTGACCGCTTGCTTCTTGCTTCTTGCCGATTTCACAGGCACGGCAGTTGCGTTTTGTTCCTCGCTCTCGCCAGGCGGCGCCACGCGCCGCGCCAATGACAATCAATAGAAGGAGGAAACCATGAACCGACGCGCCATCTCGCTTGCCGCGGCCATCGCCAACGCGGCTGTTTTCACCGGTGCGCTGGGCAGCGCGACGCTCGTGCATGCCCAGGGCGCGCCGCAATCGATCGCCGTCCAGCGCATGGCGACGGTTCAGTCCGGCACGGGCTTTCGCGCCTCCAAACTCGTCGGCTCGAATGTCTATGACAACAACGGCAGCAAGATCGGCTCGATCGACGACATCGTGCTCGAATCGCCGAACGACGGCGCATTTGCGATTTTGTCCGTCGGCGGTTTTCTAGGCATGGGCGAACATCTCGTCGCCGTGCCGTTTAACGATCTGCACATCAGCGCCAAGCAGATCGTGCTGCAAACCGACAAGGCCGCGCTCAAGGCGATGCCGGAGTTTCATTACGCGAAGGATTGAGGCTAAGGAATGGGCGCTCGACACGCCTGGCTGCGCCGCAAAAAATGTCGATAATTTATGTTATGTAAAATCACAAATTCGCGGTGAACGACGTGTTTCAAACGTCTTCCGCGCGCCTTCCAGCCTCGTCCGGCCGCCCGATTTCCGCCTCGGGCGGCCTTCGCATCGTGTGACGCGTTACGGCCGGCGGCTCAGCCCGTGCATCGCGCCCGTGCGACGAACCCGCGATTCCAGCGTCGCCTCACAGTGCGCGCAGCGTCCGAAGATCACGAGGCTCGCGCTCGTGTAGCGGAAACCGCGCGCGCCCGCGATCGTCTCGTGCTGCGACTCGAGTTCGGTATCGTCGATATCCGCGACTTCGCCGCAGTCGTTGCAGACCAGATGCGAATGACGCGTGCCGCGATTGAGTTCGTAGACGACGCGCTGCTCGCCGATCCACGCGTTCGTGATCAGACCGGCTTCGAGCAACTGCGACAGCGCCCGATACACGCTCGCCAGGCTGCATTGCTCCGTTTCCGGCGGCACGCGCCGGAAAACCTGATCGGCGGTCATGTGCTCGTTCGGAAATTCGTGGAACAGCCGAAGCACCGCGACGCGACTCGAGGTCGGACGCATACGGGCTCGCTTCAGGTCGGCATAGATCGCTCTCATCGCATCGGCACACTTTTCATACGTGGCCAATAGTCTCGATTGCCGTTGCTTAAGGCTTGCTTAAGGCCCGGTGCGTCGAAGCGATTTGCGATGAGGGGGGGCATTACACGGCTTTACCCCGCGACGCTCTCGCCGCCCTGCTTTTCGCGGAAAATCCCCGTTGAATCAATGCGATAAAGGTGGCGCGGCGAGCAATGGCGAGTGAAAAGCAAACGGCCGCGCCGGGCGCGGCGCGGCGCGGCCGTCGTCAGACGCATTCGCCGCGCTTCAGCGCGGCGGAGAAACCACCACGTACTGCACCTGCGCACCGATGTATTGCGGCTGATACCACGTCGCGCCGCACTGTTCGTAACTCGCGCCGCCGATCACGACCGCCGTGCACGACGGCGGCAGCGTGGCGACCATCGAGCCGACCACCGCGGCCGTTACGCCCACCGTCACGGCGGCAGCCACCGGATCGACGTACCAGCCGCCACCCCAATATGGCGGCGGGGGTGGAGGCGGAGGCGGCGGCCCGGGCGGATGCGGACCCGGACCAGGCTGTGGCCCCGGTCCGGGTCCGGGTCCGGGTCCGGGTCCGGGTCCGGGTCCGGGTCCGGGTCCGGGTCCGGGTCCGGGTCCGGGCGGATGAGGCTGCGGTCCCGGCCCAGGCCCGGGCGGATGAGGCTGCGGCCCTGGACCCGGCCCCGGCGGATGCGGTTGTGGCCCCGGCCCAGGATTCGGATGCGGCCCCGGCTGACCACCGTTGTGCTGCACGCCGCCGCCGTTGAATCCCGGTCGTCCATGAAACTGTCCGCCGCCGCCAAAATTGCCGCCGCCCATCGGATGAATGCTGGTTCGCGCCATCCCGCGGAACGCGAGCGCCGCCGGCGCGGCCAGCGCCATCGAGACGGCAAGACCCGCCGCAATGGCCCGTTGTGTGTGCCTGTTCATCATTCCGCCTCCTGATAAGGCGGGCGGTCCGCGGGCTTCATCTCGATCTGCCGCGCGCCCGGACGCGGGCGGAACACGAAGGTCGACGCCGCGAAAACCGGATTCAGATTCCAGTGATAAGTGACCTCGTGCCGGGGCCGCGACGGCTGCGTGGTATCGGTGATGATCATCTTGCACGGCAGCTGTCGCCGCCCTGCTTCGATCCACAGCTCCCAATCGGCGCCCGGCTGCCGGTAGGCGTAATGCGTGCAGCTGCGCGTATCGACTTTCTCCGTGCCGAGCGACTGCGCGGAGCTGATCGCGAGATCGTCGGGCTTGTCGGCGCCCCAGTAGAACAGGTCGGCGAGCGGCGTTTCGATGTGCCACGTCACGGCCAGATCGCGCACGAGTTCGTCGAGCGTCGGCGGCGCGTCGCGGCGCGCGTAGTAGCCTTTTTTCTCGTTGAAGATCGTGAAGCGATGGCCGTCGTAGACCATGCCGCGCACGTTGCCGTTACCGGTGATGTCGGCGCGCATGCGATCGGGCCGCTTCACCTTGAGCACGGTATGGCGCAGCAGCGCGGCGTTCTGGCCGTTGTCGAGCACGACGTCGGTGACCGTGTCGGCGTCCACCTGGAACGTGCGCAGCGTGCGCAGATACGCGCCCATGGCGTCGAGCGCGTCGGTGGCCTGTTCGTCGATGGCGGGCGTCTCGCTGCTACCGCCGGTTTCGCTCGTGCCCAGATCGACGAGCGGTGAAGGGACGTTCGATTGCGCCGGCACGTGTTCGCCGCCGTTGTCCTGGTGGGCGCAGCCGGCGAGCGCGAGGCCGCCGGCGAGTGCAATCGAGATCGACAACGCGAGCCAAGCAGGCGCCGCTCGCGCGATGACTCCAGGGAAGACTCTCTTGTTCACATCGTCTCCTGACTGAAAGTTCGCCGGATTCGACCGCCGGTGCAAGTCGTTGCGCGCGCAGCGACTGACGTCCTGGGTCGGCGAAACGCCGGGCCGTTGCAGGCGATGTCGCAAGCCTCTTCGTGCCTTGCGTGCCTCGCGTCTCGTATCGACGAGCTTACCAGCGGTCCGTTTCTTCGTCCCCCCAATGCGCCGCCCTCGCCCTGCGCGTCGATTTCCCGTTTGCGTTCGCTCAGTAAAAGCCCTGGTCAGGCGAGTTCCGGACGTGGGGTATCATGCGGCTCATCCATTTTTAGAACGCCGTTCTATCAGATAGAACGAAAAGAACGAGACAGCCCGATGCCCTTGTCCCGAGCTCAGGAGGAGCCCGCCATGTCCAGTTTGCCGGTCGGCGCGACGCACGAGTCGCTCCGTGAATCCGTCCCGCCCGCGAGCGCGGCGCAGATCAACGCGCGCATCGACCGCCTGCCGGCCGCGCGCGCGGTCTGGACGCTCGTCCTGCTGATCGCGACAGGCGGATGGTTCGAGTTCTACGACCTGTTCTTCACGGCCTACGTCGGGCCGGGGCTCGTCAAGAGCGGCCTTTACTCGACCACGACGGCCTCGTTCTTCGGCTTTTCGGGGCTGGGCGCGTTCGTGGCGGCCTCGTTTGCGGGGCTCTTCATCGGCACCTTCTGTTTCACCGGCCTCGCCGACCGCTATGGCCGCCGCACGATGTTCACGGCGTCGCTGCTCTGGTATTCGGCGGCCACCTGCGTGATGGCGCTGCAAACGTCCGCGCCCGCGATCAACCTCTGGCGGCTGATCGCGGGGATCGGCGTGGGCATCGAACTCGTCACCATCGACACCTACGTGAGCGAGCTGGTGCCCAAGCACATGCGCGGACGCGCGTTCGCCTTTGTGCATCTCGTGCAGTACACGGCGGTGCCGACGGTCGCACTGCTCGCGTGGTGGTTCGTGCCGCGCGCGCCGCTCGGGTTCGACGGCTGGCGCTGGGTCGTGATGTTCGGCGCGGCCGGCGCGCTGATCGCGTGGGCGATCCGCCGCAACGTGCCCGAAAGCGCGCGCTGGCTCGCGCAGCGCGGACGCCACGACGAAGCGGCGCGCGTGCTCGCGACACTCGAAGCGAAGATCGAAGCGCAGACGGGCCGCCTGCTGCCCGCGCCGCCGCTTGCGACGGAAAGCGCGACCGCCGCGCCGCCGCGCAAGGCGCGCTTCAGCGAGATCTGGCAGCCGCCGTATCGCCGCCGCACGATCACGCTGCTCGTCTTCAATCTGTTTCAGGCGATCGGCTTCTACGGTTTCGCGTCGTGGGTGCCGACGCTGCTCGTCTCCAAGGGTGTGACGATCACGCACAGCCTGCTCTACGCGTTCGTAATCGCGGCGTCGAATCCGTTCGGCCCGCTGATCGGCATGGCCATCGCCGACCGCATCGAACGCAAGACGCTCGTCGTGCTCTCCGCGCTCGCCATCGCCGTCTTCGGTTCGCTGTTCGCCATGCAGACCTCGCCCGTGATGCTGATGGTGCTCGGCGTGCTCATCACGCTCGGCGGCACGCTGCTCTCGGTCGGCTATCACGCCTACCAGGTCGAACTGTTTCCCACGCGCATGCGCGCCACGGCGGTCGGTTTCGTCTATTCGATGTCGCGGCTGTCCGCGATGTTCTCGGGCTTCATGATCGCGTTCGCGCTGCGCCATTTCGGCGTGCCGGGCGTCTTCGCCCTGATCACGGGCGCGATGGTCGCGGTGATGGCGGCCATCGGTCTGTTCGGCCCGCGCACCAACAACCGCTCGCTCGACGATATTTCCCATTGAACTGAACCAGAGGCTGGAATCACGATGTTGCCTTTAGCAGGAATCCGCGTTCTCGATCTTTCCAACGTGCTGGCCGGGCCGTTCTGCGCGTATCAGCTCGCGCTGTTCGGCGCCGACGTCACCAAGGTCGAGCATCCCGAAGGCGGCGATCTCGCGCGCCGTCTCGGCGCCGACAAAGACGCCGCCGCGCGCAACATGGGCGCGTCGTTCGTCGCCGTGAATGCGGGCAAGCGCTCGATCACGCTTAATCTCAAGGACCCGCGCGGCAAGGCGATCCTGCTCGATCTCGTGCGCGATACCGACGTGCTGGTCGAGAATTTCCGCCCCGGCGTGATGGATCGTCTCGGTTTGGGATTCGATCAGCTATCCGAAGTCAATCCGCGTCTGGTGTATTGCGCGATTTCCGGTTTCGGCGATTCCGGCGAACTGTCGCCCCGCCCCGCTTACGACCAGATCATCCAGGGCATGGCCGGCGTGATGAGCGTGACGGGCGACGCCGAAAGCGCGCCGTTGCGCGTGGGCTATCCGGTCTCCGATACGGTCGGCGGCCTGACGGCGGCGTTCGGCATCTGCGCGGCGCTCGTCGATGCGCGCACGAGCGGGCGCGGACGCCGCCTCGACGTGTCGATGCTCGAAGCGACGCTCGCGACCATGGGCTGGGTCGTGTCGAACTATCTGAACGCGAGCGTGGAGCCCGTGCCGATGGGCAACGAAAATTTCACCGCCGCGCCCTCGGGCACGTTCGCGACCGGCGACGGTCTGCTCAACATCGCGGCCAACGAAACGCGTCAGTTCGAGAGCCTGTGCGCGGTGATCGGCCGTCCCGAACTGTCGAGCGATGCGCGCTTCGCCGCGCGCCATCTGCGCAAGCAGCATCGCACCGAATTGAAGGCCGAAATCGAAGCCGCGCTCGCCGCCGACAGCGCCGCAAACTGGGAAGCGCGGCTGCTCGCGCAAGGCGTGCCGGTTGGCCGCGTGCTGTCGGTGCCGCAGATTCTCGCGCATCCGCATCTGGCGGAGCGGCAATTCGTGCGCGAATTCGCGCCGGCGAACGGCGAGGCGGCGCAGCGCGTGACGCGCGCGGGCCTGCGTCTTTCGGACGGCGACGCCGCCCCCGCCGCGCCCGCGCCCGCACTCGGCGCGCACACACGCGAAACCCTTGCACAACTCGGCTACGACGCCGCGCACATCGACGCCCTGCGCGCCGAAGGAGTCATCTGAACATGAGCACGACGAACACCGACCTCGCCGCCCTCTGCGCCGATTACTGGCGCACCTCGATCATCGACATTCATCCCGGCTCGATCGCCGTGCGCGGTTTTCCGATTCAGGAGCTGATCGGCCGCGTGAGTTTTCCGCAGATGATCTGGCTGATGCTGCGCGGCGAGCTGCCCGGCGACGACGAAGCGTCGCTGCTCGAAGCGGCGCTCGTGGCCTCGGTGGACCACGGTCCGCATGCGCCGTCGATTGCGATCTCGCGCATGGCCACGAGTTGCGGCCTGCCGCTCAACGGCGCGATGGCGTCCGCCATCAACGCGCTCGACGACGTGCACGGCGGCGCGGGTCAGCAGGCAGTGGAACTCTATGCGTCGATTGCGGCGCGGCTCGATGCGGGCGCGCCGCTCGACGAGGCCGTCGAGGCGGGCGTCGACGCCTTCGTCGCGGAAAACGGCAAGTATCTGCCGGGCTTCGGGCATCGGTTTCATCCGGTCGATCCGCGCGCCGGACGGCTGCTCGAACTCGTCGATGCGCGCGTGGAATCGGGCGCGATCAACGGTCGTTACGCGCTGATCGCGCGCGGCGTGGAAGCGCTGCTCAAGCGCCGAAAAAACAAGCCCGTGCCGATGAATATCGATGGCGTGACCGCGGTGATTTACGCGGAACTGGGCTTCGCGCCCGAACTCGCGCGCGGCGTGTTCATCCTCTCGCGCGCGGTGGGGATTCTGGCGCATGCGTGGGAGCAGCGCGGACGCGGCGAGCGCAACAAGGGGCCAATGCCGCGTCAGATCGATTACGCGTACACCGGCGCGCCGGAGCGTCATCTGCCGGCTGGCGCGCAGCCGCGCGGGGGCTGAGCTTTCGGCGTTTGAACGCGGTTTTTCGCCGCTTTTTTTGCCGTTTTACGCGCCCTGCGCGTGCGCCTGACGGGCCGCGCGCAGCGCACGCGAGTCGCCGCCCAGCGCGTCGGTGGCGCGCACGGCGCAATCGAACAACGCATCGAGATTCGTTTCCACGAACGCGCGGTCGATGCGCGAACTCGGACCCGCGAGCGTGATCACGCCGCGCAGCGCGTTCTGCACGCCGAACACGGGCATCGACACGCCCGAGGTTTCCCGATCGCGCTCGCCGATCGACATGCAATAGAAGTCGCGCCGGATCTGCTCGAACGCCTCGCCCGGTTCATGACCGAAGGCGAGCAGCGCGCGCCCGCCCGAACCGGTTTCGAGCGGCAGCACGTCGCCCTCGCGCACGTGATGGCGCACGACATGCATCGAATCCACGCGATGCAGACACACGCGCACCGCGTTGTCGCGCACATAGAACGACACGCTTTCCCCGCTTTTTTCCATGAGTTCGCGCATCAGCGGCAGCAGGATGTCGCCGAGATTCAGGCTGCGCTGATAAAGCGCGCCGAGTCCGAAGGTGGCCGGTCCGAGCTGATAGCGGCCGTCTTCGAGCCGCAGCAGCAAGCGATGCTGAATGAGCGCGCCGGCGAGGCGCAGCAGCGTGCTCTTGTAGAGCCCCGTGCGCGCCGCGAGTTCGGCGAGCGTGAGCGCCGCGTTCTGCGGGCCGTCTTCGGGACGGAAAGCGAACAGGATGGCGCACGCGCGGTCGATGACGGCGACGCCTTCTTCCTTCTTGGGCGGTTGTTCCGCGGGCATGTCGGGCGATGAAAGGCAAGCAGAGAAGCCTGAATTTTACGCGATCTCGTGCGTGATTCGGCCGCATTCGTGCCGCTTTCCTGCGATTGCTCGCGCGCTGCCTCATCGGCGATGCCTGCGGTTCGCGCGTAGCTTGACCGTCCGCAATGGCGCGTGCGCGCTCCGTCCGTAGCATCGGACGCTGATCCGGCCGGCACCGCCCCACTCGCCTTGCAGGCCCGCTTTCCGACAGCGCCGCCGAGTGGGCATCGAAAGCCGGATATCCGCTCAGGATTCCCAGGTTTCTCCACCTCACATCGCCATGAATAAATTTTTCGTCAGCGTCGCGGGTTTGCTCGCGGCCGGTTATCTCGGCCTCAGCGCCCTCGCCTGGTATCACGACACGACCTACGCGGAAGGCGCGGCCGCCCGCCCCGCCGCTTCGCCCGAAGCCGCGCGCATCCGCGATATTCTCGACCGCAACGCCTGCTACAGCTGTCATTCGACAAAAGCGGTGCTGCCGCCTTATGCGTCGCTGCCCGGCATCAAGCAGATCGCGCAGTTCGATACCGAAAGAGGCCAGCGCTATTTCCGGCTCGATACGTTGTATGCCGCGTTGCACGATGGCGCGAAACCTGGCGAAGCCGATCTCGCCAAACTCGAACGCGTCGCGCAAAACGACACCATGCCGCCCGCGCGCTTTCGCGCCGTGCACTGGGGAACCGGCTTGAGCGCTGGCGACCGGCATACGCTGCTCGACTGGATCGCGCACGAACGCAAGCGCTGGTATGCGACGCCCGGCGTCGCGGCGGCGTTCGAGAACGACGCGGTGCAGCCGCTGCCGCACACATTGCGCGCCGATCCGCGCAAGGTCGCGCTCGGCATGAGGCTGTTTCACGATCCGCGTCTGTCCGCCGACAACACGATTTCCTGCGCCAGTTGCCATGCGCTCGGGACCGGCGGCGTGGACAACAGAAAACTCTCGCTTGGCGTGGGCGGCCAATTGGGCAGTGTGAACGCGCCGACGGTGTTCAACGCGGCGCTCAATCACGCGCAGTTCTGGGACGGCCGCGCCGCGACCTTGCAGGAACAGGCGGGCGGACCGCCGCTGAATCCGGTGGAAATGGCTTCGGTGTCGTGGGAGCAGATCGTCGGCAAATTGCAGGCCGATCCGGCGCTCGTCGAGACCTTCGCGCAGATCTATCCTGACGGCATCAGCGGCCCGGCCATCACCGACGCGATCGCCGAATTCGAAAAGACGCTGCTGACGCCGAGCCGCGTCGACGCCTATCTGCGCGGCGACGCACGCGCCTTGAACAGCGACGAGGCGCACGGTTATCAGCTATTCAAGTCGATGGGCTGCGCGACCTGTCACGTCGGCGCGAATCTGGGCGGCCAGTCGTTCGAGCGGATGGGCCGCGCGGGCGACTGGTTTGCGGCGCGCGGTGGCGCGCTCACCGAAGCCGACAACGGCCGCGCCAACGTCACGCACGATCCGCACGACGTGCAGGCGTTCAAGGTACCGGGGCTGCGCAATGTGGCGCTCACCGCGCCGTACTTTCACGACGGCAGCGTGAGCGATCTGCGCGAGGCAGTGAAGCAGATGGCGCAATACCAGTTGGGCACTGCGCCATCGGACGCCGACGTCGATGCGCTGGTCGCGTTTTTGAGCGCGCTCAGCGGCACTTATACGCCCTCGCCCGCGCTGGCCGCGCAGCCGTGAAGCGATATCGACGCGCGCCCTACCTGGCGTGCGTCACCGAGGCGCGCATCGTCACGCTTACGTTGAAGCTGCGCTCGATGTCCCACTCCGTGCCGTAGCACTGGTTGATCAGCCAGCGCACGGCATTGCGCGTCAGCTCGGCGGTCGGAATATGCACCGACGTCAGCGCAGGCGCCATGTAAGCCGCGGAATAGTCGTCGTCGTAGCCGATCACGGAGACGTCGCGCGGCACCGAGATGCCCGCGTGCTGCAGGCGCGCGAGCGCCGACATCGCCATCGTGTCGTTCGCGCAGAAGAGGCCCGTGAAGCGGCGCTTCGATTCGAGCAGCCGCCCCGCTGCCGCATAACCGCCCTCGGGCGAGAAGTCGGACATGATGAGCGGCACGCGCTCGCGTTCGATGCCATGGCGCGCGAGTTCGGCGAAGAAGCCGTCCAGACGCGCCTGATTGTCCGATGAACTGGCCGTGCCGCCGATCGCCGCAATCTCGCGATGGCCGTGCTCGATCAGCGTGCGCGCGGCCAGTTCGCCGCCGTGAAAGTGGTCCGCGCAGAACGAGGCTTCGGGAAAGTGCGCGAAGGCGCGATTGAGGAAGGCCATGCGCGGATGCAGCGCGTGCAGCATGCCCAGATCCTCGTCGTGCAGATCGTGGCTGATGACCACCACGCCGTCGCAATCGCGCCCGATCAGAAAGCGCACGGCCTCGATCGCCTGCTCGCGCGGCGACGCTTCGCCGCAGCCCGTCGCCACCACCACGTGACGGCGCACCGCGCGCAGTTCGGTGTCGGTCTCCTTGAGGATCGTGCCGTAGTACGAGCCGAAGAAGGTCGGCACGAAAATGCCGATGATGCCGAGCGACTGCGTCGCCATCGCCCGGCCGATCGACGACGGCCGGAAGTTCAGTTGTTCGATGGCGGCCTGCACGCGCGCCGCCGCGTCCGCCGACACCGGGCCCTTGCCGGAAATCGCCCGCGAGGCGGTGGAAAGTCCCACGCCGGCCAGCGTTGCCACGTCTTTCAGGGTTGCCACTTCTCGTACGTCCCTCGGTTTTATTGTCGTTGCGCGATCTGTGTACGACGTCGCGCGCTGTATCAGCACGGCCAAATTTTTACCACGTTCTTACTGACTTCCGAGCGTGCTTTTTTGGTGCATTGATCGGAGGAATAGCAGACCTTTCGCGGCCGCTCAAACGCGCTCGCCGCTCGCTTCGTCGAACAGCGAAACATGCGCCGCGTCGATGCTGAATGGCACGTGCGCGCCGCTCGCGAGCGGCGTTTTGTCCTGATCGATCGAAGCGATCTGCGCACCGTGATAGTCGAGCCACAGCACGCGATGATTGCCCATCGGTTCGACCAGCGTGACGCTGCCCTGATGCGCGCCTTCGCTGCCCGGCGCGCCGAGGCGCGTGGCGTGCACGTCTTCCGGCCGCACGCCGAGCACACAGGGTTGCGCGAGATCGGGCGCGCCCTTGAACGCGTAGTTCGTCACGTCCACGTCGAGCTGCGCGCCGCGAAACCAGAGCTTGCCTTCATTGGCTTCGAGCTTGCCTTTCAACAGGTTCATCGGCGGCGTGCCGAGGAACGTCGCCACGAACAGATTCTCGGGCCGCGCGTAGACCTCGGCGGGCGTGCCGAACTGCTGGATCACGCCGCCCTTCATCACGGCCATGCGCGTGGCGAGCGTCATCGCTTCGACCTGGTCGTGCGTCACGTAGATCATCGTCGCGCCCAGTTGCTGATGCAGTTGCTTGAGCTCGCGACGCAGTTCGGTGCGCAGCTTGGCGTCGAGATTCGAGAGCGGTTCGTCGAACAGGAACACGTCGGCTTCGCGCACCAGCGCGCGGCCGATCGCCACGCGCTGACGCTGACCGCCGGACAGTTGAGCGGGTTTGCGCGCAAGCAGCGGCCCGAGTTGCAGCATGTCGGCGGCGCGCTTCACGCGGCGCTCGATTTCCGGCTTCGGCGTGCCGTTGATACGAAGCGCGAACGACATGTTGCGCTCGACATTCATGGTCGGGTACAGCGCGTAGGACTGGAACACCAGCGCCACGCCGCGATCCTTCGGGTCGGCCCAGGTCATGTCTTCGCCGCCGATCTCGATGCTGCCGTCGCTCACGTCGATCAGCCCGGCGATGCTGTGCAGCAAGGTGGATTTGCCGCAGCCCGACGGCCCCAGCAGCACCACGAATTCGCCGGCGCGCACGTCGAGGTCGAGGTCGTCGATCACCGTGTTCGCGCCCAGATCGATGCGCAGCTTGCGCACTGAGACGTTTGCCAGATTCGTCATTGTGTGTCTCCGCTTTTAGCCTTTCACCGCGCCCGACGCGATGCCGCGCACGAACCAGCGCCCCGACACGAAATAGATCGCGAGCGGCACCAGCGAGGTCAGGATCGTCGCGGCCATGTTGACGTTGTAGAGCCGCTCGCCCGTGGTGGTGTTGATGATGTTGTTCAGTTGCACCGTCATCGGCAGATTCTTCGTGCCCGCGAACACGAGGCCGAGAATGTAGTCGTTCCAGATGCCCGTCACTTGCATGATGATCGCGACCACGATGATCGGCACCGACATCGGCAGCATCAGTTGCACGAAGATGCGCCAGAAGCCGCCGCCGTCGATACGCGCCGCCTTGAACAGTTCCTGCGGCAGCGACACGTAGTAGTTGCGGAACAGCAGCGTCATCACCGGCATGCCGAAGACCGTGTGAATCAGCACGATGCCGGGCAGCGAGCTGAACAGATGCACGGTGGCCAGCACGCGCACGAGCGGATAGACCATCACCTGCACCGGAATGAACGCGCCCGCGAGCAGCACGGCGAACAGCACGCCCGCACCGCGCGGTTTCCAGAACGACAGCGCGTAGCCGTTCACGGCGCCCACGGCGATCGAGATGATCGTGCTCGGCACCACGATGCGCACCGAGTTCCAGAAGCCCACGCGGATGCCCGCGCATTCGAGCCCCGTGCAGGCCGACGCCCACGCGTCCTGCCACGGCGCGAACGTGAGGTGACGCGGCAGCGCGAGCAGATGTCCCATGCGGATCTCGTCCATCGGCTTCACCGAGGTCACGAGCATCACGTAGAGCGGCAACAGGAAAAACAGCGCGGCGATGATGAGAAAGCCGTAGACGCCCAGCCGCGCGGGCGTGAAGCGGCTGCGCTTCGGCTTGCCTTTCGAGGCGCCCGGCGTGCGCCGGATAACGGGCGGAATGGGCCGAATGGCGCCCGACGGTTCGGTCAGCGGCGCGCTCATGCTCGTTCTCCTTTGCGTGCCGCGCGGCTTTTCGCGTAGAGCACCGGCGCGAGGATCGCGAGTACGGTGGCGAGCAGCACGATCGAGGCCGCCGAGGCGAGCCCGATGTTGGCGCGGTTGAACAGATAATCCATCACGAATTTGCCGGGCACTTCGCTCGCGGTGCCGGGACCGCCTTGCGTCATTGCCACGACGGCGTCGTAGAGCTTTACCACCATCACGAACAGCAGCACGAAGGCGGTCGACATCGAGGTCTTCAGCATCGGCACGACGATGCTCGCGTAGACGCGCCAGCGCGGAATGCCGTCGAGGCGCGCGGCCTTCCAGATCTCGTCGTCGATGCTGCGCAGGCCCGAGAGCATCAGCGCCATCACGAGGCCCGAGGCTTGCCACACGGTCGCGATCACGAGCGTGTAGATCACGAACTGCTGCGAGACGATCCAGTCGAAATGCGCGTGCGTGAAGCCCATGTGCCGCAGCACGGCCTGCACGCCGAGTTCCGGATTCAGGATCCACTGCCAGACGAGACCGGTCGCGACGAACGACATCGCATACGGATAGAGAAAAATCGTGCGCAGCGCGCCTTCGGCGGCCACGCGCTGATCGATGAAGATCGCCAGCAGCAGACCGATCACGAGACACGCCACGACGAAGCACACGCCGTAAATCGCGAGGTTTTGCAACGAGACGATCCAGCGTTCGGTTTCGAACAGCCGCACGTATTGCGTGAAGCCCGCGAAGGTGTTCGTCGGCAACGAGCGCGAATAGCTCACCGAAACGCGCGCGGTCCACAGCATCGTGCCGAGATACGCGAACACGACGGTGAGCGCCATGGGCAGCAACGCGATCCATGCGGCGAGCGACAGCCGCCGCCGCATGGGGCGCGCTGCACGCGCCTGCCGTTTAGCCTGATCCAGCTTGAGCGCGTACATAAGCCTCTCAGCTCTTGAGCGCCGACGCGAACGCTTTCTGCGCGTCCTCGGCCGACTGGTCCTTGTTCCAGAAGTTCGTGATGACGTCCTGGAGCGAGCCCTGCACGTCAGGCGGGATCAGCATTTCCGGATTCGGCAACTGACGCGCCTTGTCCTTCATGATCGCCATGCCCTGCTTCGCGCACACGTCGAAACCGGCCGTATCGACATCGAGACGGATCGGAATCGAACCCTTCTTCTCGCTGAACGCGACCTGCGCCGTCGGCGACGTGATTACGCTGGCGAGCAGTTGCTGCGCTTTCACGGCCTGCGGATTGTCGGTCTTCGGGAACACGAAGGCGTCGCCCGCGATCATGTACGGCGAATTCGCGAAACCCGGGAAGCAGCCGAAGTCCTTGCCCGCGACCTGCTTCGCGTTCGAGAATTCGCCCTTGGCCCAGTCCCCCATGATCTGCATGCCGGCCTTGCCCGAAATGACCAGCGCCGTCGCGTCGTTCCAGTTGCGGCCCGGCGAGCCCGGATCGACATAGTTATGCAGACGCTTGAAGGTCGTGAGCACGTTCTTGAACGCGGGCGAATTGACGGCATTCGCGTCGCGGTCGCGATAGACCTTCATGTACAGATTGCGGTCCATGTCCGCGAAAATCGCGTCGAACGTGATCTTCTCCTGCCACGCCTGGCCGCCCAGCGCGAGCGGAATCACCCCGGCTTTCTTGAGCTTGTCGAGATCGGCGAACAGTTCGTCCATGCTCTTCGGCTCGGCCGCGATGCCCGCTTTCGCGAACACCGGCTTCGAGTAGAAGAACCAGTCCTGCATGTGGATGTCGACGGGCGCCGCATAGAAGTGCCCGTTCACCTTGATCTGGTTGAGGATCGAATCGGGCAGGATGCCGTTCCAGTTTTCCTTCGCCGCGACCGCATCGACATTATTCAGGAGTCCCTGGTCAATCAGGTCGTGGAACTGCTTCGACGTGTTGAACTGCGCCGCCGTGGGCGGATCGCCGCCGACGATGCGGTTGATCGCCGTGGCGCGCGCCTGGTCGGCGCCCGCGATCGCGTTGTCGACCCACTGGCCGCCCGCCTGGTCGTAGGCTTGCGCGAACTGCTTGATGGCGGCCGACTCGCCGCCCGAGGTCCACCAGTGAATCACATTGGCCTTGAGCGGCGCGTCGGCGGCGTGCGCCGCGACGGCTCCGGCCAATGCCAGCGCGGCGGCGAGGCCGCGCAGGACGGGTGCGTTTTGCTTCATTGCGTCTCCTCCGGTTGATCCGGTTTTCTCTGCTGGTCGATGAAGTCAAACTTGGCGGTGATGCGGGTGGCCGCGCGCACGCGATCGTGCTTTGGTGCAACTTTCCCCTGTCGCGCATTCTCGCGGCGCGCAGCCGGTACGGCAATTACGGTAACTACCGTTCTTGTTTTCGATTTCGCGTCGATCTTTGCGTCGAGCGAATCGATCGGTCGAGACGTCAGGCGCCGCGCGTCTTGCGTTCGGCGATGAAGCGCGCGATCAGTTCGGCGCTGCGTTTTTTCGTGCGCTTCTGCGTGTCGTAGTCCACGTGCACGACGCCGAAGCGCCGCTCATAGCCGAACGCCCACTCGAAGTTGTCGAGCAGCGACCACACGAAATAACCGCGCACGTCCACGCCCGCCTTGATCGCCGCGTCCACGGCGGCCAGGTGACGCTTGAGGAACGCGATGCGCTGTGAGTCGACCACTTCGCCGTCGATCACGTCGTCGTCGGAGGCCATGCCGTTTTCGGTGATGTAGATCGGCGGCAGGTTCTCATACGTGCGATCGAAGCCGATCAGCAGATCGCGCAGACCGTCCGGATGCACTTCCCAGCCCATCTGCGTGCGCTCGACGTCGGGCAGCGGCACCTCGGTGAAACCGTGCGCGCCGTCGCTCTTCACGTTGGTGCGGAAATAGTAGTTGATGCCGAGGAAGTCGAGCGGCGCGGCAATCGTCGCCATGTCGCCGTCGAGCACGAGCGGCTCGGTGCCCGGCCACAGCTCGAACAACTCCGCCGGATATTCGCCCTTGAGCAGCGGATCGAGAATCCACGCGTTGTGCTGGACTTCGAAACGGCGCGCGGCGGTGATGTCGGCGGGCGAATCGGAGTTCGGCGTGCCGCGGCCCACGTTCGCGACGATGCCTTTCGCCGACTTCGGATCGTTCGCGCGCAGCACCGGAATCGCCATGCCGTGACCGAGCAGCAGATGATGCATCGCCTGGGTCGGATAGCGCGGGCTCGCGAGGCCCGGCGCGTGATGGCCATTGCCGTAGCCCAGATACGCCGAGCACCACGGCTCGTTGAGCGTCATCCACGCGTCGACGAGACCGGACAACTCGCGGCTCATGAGATCCGCGTAATCGGCGAAACGATACGCCGTGTCGCGATTGAGCCAGCCGCCGCGATCTTCGAGATGCTGCGGCAGATCCCAGTGATAGAGCGTCGCGTAGGTCTGGATGCCCTTCTCTTTCAGGCGTCCGAGCAGGCGCTTGTAGAAGTCGATGCCCTTCGCGTTCGGGCGGCCCGACGCGTCCATCACGCGCGGCCAGGCGATCGAGAAGCGATAGGCCTCGAAGTTCAGGTCGCCGAGCAGATCGAGGTCGCCGTGCCAGCGATGGTAGTGATCGCAGGCCACGGCGCCGGTGTCGCCCGCGAGCACCTTGCCCGGCGTGGCGCTGAAGGTGTCCCAGATCGACGGCAGACGGCCATCCTCGGTCGCGGCGCCTTCGATCTGATACGACGCGGTGGCCGCGCCGAGCAGAAAGTCGCGGCGCCAGAGCGCGGAATCGGGCGACGGCGTGAAGGCGTCGTCCTCGAGAATGGCCGAGGCGGTGTGTGGCGAATCGTGTGTCACGAAAGCTCCTGCGCAAGGGTCGGAACCGGGCGATGCGGACGCCGGCGGGTGATTGGGTGGAAGCGCTTCCACAGCGCTTGAAGCGCACGATATCAGCCGCGAATTCCTGCGGTAAATCAGGGTTTTTCAGGACAGTTTTAAGTAGTTCCTGTGTAGGGTATGCGCACCGGATTTTGGATTTTGACTACTTGCGGGAGCGATGTGACGTGAAACAGCGTGATTTGGCGCGGACAGTCAGTCCGTGCCGGGCTCTCTGGAACGCCAGGACGAGGTGGGCGGCGTCACGCCTCGGCGTGCGCGTCGAGGTTGGGATGCACGGCGGCGAGCGCCTCGTGCAAGGTGTTGTAGATGTTTTCCGCGCCCACCACGGGCGTGATGCCGTGTCGGTCCATGTCGGCGCGCAGATAGCGGTTCACGCGGCCGAAAATCACCTTGACGCCGCGCTCGCGCAGCGACTCGCATAGTTCGTTAACCGAACGACCCGCCGAGTAATCGAGATCGGTGATCGCCGCCGCATCGACCAAGAACCAGCGCACGGGCGTCGGCGCGCCATCCACGAGGCGACGCACTTCGTCGACGAACAGGTGGTCGTTCGCATAGAACAGGTCGGCGCCGAAGCGGAAAACGATCAGTCCCGGATCGGTCTGAAGCCCCGCGTGCGACGGCACCGGCATCCAGCGGCCCTCCTCGTTCGGCACCAGCACCATCGTGTGCGGACGATAGCTATGGCGCACATGGCGCAGCAGCGAAAGCCCGATGGCAATCAGAATGCCGTTCTCCACGCCGATCACCACGACCGCGATCGCGGTCGTCACGGCAAGCCCGAATTCGCCCGGGCTTTCCTTGCGGATATCGATCAGTTGTCCGATATGCACGAGCCCGACCGCGATCGTGAACACGATGGCGGCCAGCACGCAATGCGGCAGATACTGCAGCCAGCGGCTCAAGAACAGCAGCACGATCACCACCACGCCCGCGAACACGACCTGCGCGAACTGGCTGCGCGCGCCGGCCTGATCGGCCATCGCGGTTTGCGTGAGACTGCCGTTCACCACGAACGCGCCGCTCATCGATGCAGCGGCGTTGGCGGCGGCGAGGCCGAGCAGGTTCGCGTCTTCGTCCACGCGCTCGCCGTATTTCTCGGCGAATGCGCGGCTCGTCGCGGCGCTCTGCGCAACGATGATGACGAAGCACGACGCCGCCACCTGCATCAGATCGATCATCTGGAACCAGCCGACGGCCGGAAACGCGACATGCGGCAAGCCGCCCGCTACCGGCCCGATCACGGACACGCCATGACGCTGGAAGTCGAACAGCGCGCTCGCCACGATGCCGCCGATCACGGCGACGAGCGGCACCGGCCAGCGCGGCCGCAAGCGCTTGAACACCAGAATCGCCGCAACGACGAGCGCGGAGATCGCGAGCGTGCCCCAATGAATCTGCGGCAATTGCAGGACGATCTGCTTGATCTGCAGGACCGTGCGCCGCGAATTGACCGTGATGCCGAGCATGTCGCCGAGCATTGCCACGCCCACCTGCACGCCCACGCCCGTCAGGAAGCCGACCAGCACCGTGCGCGAGAGAAAATCCGCGAGAAAGCCGAGTTTGAACACGCGCGCGATCAGCAGCATGACCGCCGTGAGCAGCGCCGTCATACCCGCGAGCGCGACGTATTCGGCGCTCGACGGCGTGGCCATGGTCGAGAGCTTGCTCGCGAAGATGGTGGCCGTGGCCGAGTCGGCGGCGACCACGAGATGGCGCGACGCGCCGAACAGCGCGAAGGCGATCAGCGGCAGGAAGCCCGTATAGAGACCGGTGACGGCCGGCATGCCCGCGATGCGCGCGTAGCCGAGCAGTTGCGGCACGTTCATCGACGCGAGCTGCACGCCCGCGATGGCGTCGCGCAACGCCGTTGCGCGGTTGAGCGGCCGCACGCCCTTGAAGAACTCAAACGCCATGGCGGCGTCCTGCTTGTTGCTGAAGCGTCCGCGTTTGCCGAGGGGGCCGCGGTTGGTTCGATTTCGACCTGCGCATGCGTGTCTGTTGCTCCTCGCGTTTCGATGCCGCGTTCGACGTCGCGTTCGACGTGATTGTTTTCCGTGCCGTTATGTTAGCGCGGCTGCGCCCTTTTCCTCCGCGCAACCGGCACCGCCGAAACCCCGCTGAAAGAGTCGCCACGTATCGACATGAAAAAAGGCCAGCGTGGAAGCTGGCCTTTTCAAACAACGTCGAACCCGAACGCCGCGCTACACCTTGATGGCCGGCGGCACATAACGGCATTCATAGCGCTTTCTCACCGTGCCGTTTTCATCGACGCTTTCGAGGTAGACGTCGAATTGCCAGAGCCGCGCCATGTGGCGCAACACTTCGTCGGTGTCGCCCGAAAGATGGCGATTGTCGCTCATGAAATGACGCAGCGTGAGACTGCGGTCGCCGCGCGTATTCACCGACCATACCTGGATGTTCGGCTCGCGATGATGCATGTCGTACTGCCGCGAGAGCGCCTGACGCACGTACTGATAACCGCTTTCGTCGTGAATGGCCGAGACTTCGAGCGCGTCGCGCATGTCGTCGTCGAGCACGGAAAACAGGCGCATTTCACGAATCAGATGCGGCGACAGATATTGCGCGACGAAGCTCTCGTCCTTGAAGTTGCGCATCGCGTAATGCAGCGCCTTGAGCCACGGGCTGCCGGCCAGTTCCGGGAACCATTTGCGGTCTTCGTCCGTGGGGTTTTCGCAGATGCGGCGAATATCGCTCATCATCGAAAAACCCAGCGCGTACGGATTGATCCCGCTGTAATACGGCTTGGTGACCGGCGGCTGATACACGACATTGCTGTGCGAGTGCAGGAACTCCATCATGAAGCCGTCTTCGAGCTTGCCCTGCGCATAGAGCGTGTTGAGCAAGGTGTAATGCCAGAACGTGGCCCAGCCTTCGTTCATCACCTGGGTCTGGCGCTGCGGGTAGAAATACTGCCCGACCTTGCGCACGATGCGAATGACTTCGCGCTCCCACGGCTCCAGCAGCGGTGCGTTCTTCTCCGCGAAATACAGCAGGTTTTCCTGCGGCTCGGGCGGATAGCGCTCGTCGGTTTCCTCGGCGATCGGCTGCTGCGTTTTCGGCAGCGTGCGCCAGAGTTCGTTGACCTGCGACTGCAGATACGCCTCGCGTTCGCGCCGCATCGCGGCCTCGCGTTGCAGCGACAATTTCTGCGGACGCTTATAGCGATCCACGCCGTAATTCATGAGCGCGTGGCACGAATCGAGCAGTTCTTCCACGCGATCGAGCCCGAAACGTTCCTCGCATTCGGCGATGTAATTCTTCGCGTAGACGAGGTAGTCGATGATCGCGTGCGCGTCCGTCCAGAGACGGAACAGATAATTGCCCTTGAAAAACGAGTTGTGCCCATAGGCCGCGTGCGCGATCACGAGCGCCTGCATCGTCATGGTGTTCTCTTCCATGAGATACGCGATGCAGGGATTCGAATTGATGACGATCTCGTACGCGAGACCCATCTGGCCCCGGCGATAGCTTTTCTCGGTGGAGAGAAAGTGCTTGCCGAACGACCAGTGGCGGTAATTGACCGGCATGCCGACCGAGGCATACGCATCCATCATCTGCTCGGCGCTGATCAATTCGAGCTGGATAGGATACGTGTCCAGTTCGTATTGCTCGGCAACCTGCGCGATGTGCGTGTCGTACTCCTCGATCAGTTCGAAGGTCCAGTCGGATGGGCACGGCAACGGCCGTCTGTCGGCTACGTTCATATGCAATTCCCTGGTGTCCGGGAGCCGGCGTTCAGGGAGATCCGCTTGAGGAAGCCCGTGCGCGCCTTCGCGCCCGGGATCGGCAACGTGTCCCCCCATTTCCGTGGCGGCCGCGTGATCGCCGTGCTGTCCTGTTCCGTGGCCGCCCGTCTTGCGGCGCTCCGGCTCGTAGCCGCGCGCCTCGTTGTGCAGGTGGCGTGTCGTCATGAGTGCTCCACCTGCTTTTCGAAAAGCTCCCGGAAAACCGGGTAGATATCCGCCGCCGTGTCGACCTTCTTCATCGCCAGCGCCGGCTGGGTGAGCGCCAGTTGCGCATATTCCAGCCAGAGATTCTGCTCCTCCGGCGTCACCTGGATATACGCAAAATAGCGCACCTGAGGCAGGATGTCATCCTGGAGCAACTTGCGGCACTTCGGCGAATCGTCGGTCCAGTTGTCGCCGTCCGATGCCTGCGCGCCGTAGATGTTCCAGTCGCTCGGCGAATAACGCTCCTCGATCACCTTCTTCATGAGCTCCAGCGCGCTCGACACGACCGTGCCGCCGCTTTCCGTCGAATGGAAGAAGGTGTCCTCGTCCACTTCCTCGGCGCGCGTGTGGTGCCGGATGAACACCACCTCGATCTTCTCGTAGTTGCGCTTGAGAAAGAGGTACAGCAGGATGAAGAAACGTTTGGAAAGGTCCTTGCGCTGCTCGTCCATCGAGCCGGACACATCCATCAGACAGAACATCACGGCCTGGCTCGACGGCTGCGGCTGCTTCACGCGGTTCACGTAACGCAGATCGAACGGGTCGATGAACGGGATGCGCCAGATGCGCCCGCGCAGATGGTGGATTTCGTCTTCGAGCGTCTTGATTTCATCGCGCCGGTCGGACGGATCGGCCATCAGCGCTTCGAGCTGCTGCTCAAGCGTATGCAGTTCGTTGACGAGCGGCGCGCCCAGCGCGATGCGCCGGCCGAGCGCGCTGCGCAGCGAGCGCACCACGTCGATGTTGTTGGGCGTGCCCTCCGCGGCCCAGCCCGCGCGGATGCTTTTCCACGTGGGGACGGCCATCAGATGGGTTTTGACGAGACGCGGCAGTTCGAGGTCGTCGAAGAAGTACTGCATGAATTCTTCGCGGGAGAGCTCGAACACGAAGTCATCCTGACCTTCGCCCTCGTTGCTCGCCTGACTGCCGCCACCACCGCCGCCGCCTTGCGGACGCGCAATGCGGTCGCCGCGAATGTAATCCTCGTTGCCGGGATGGACCATCTCGCGCCGCCCGCCCGGACCGTGCCGGAACGAAGGCTCCGCGATGTCCTTGCGCGGAATGGTGATGCTCTGGTTGCTTTGTATGTCCTTGATGCTGCGGTCACGCACCGCTTCCGAGACGGCGTGACGAATATAGTTTTTCACACGGCGCAAAAAGCGCTCGCGATTGGCAATGCTTTTGTTCTTGCCGGCCAGCCTGCGGTCGATGATTTGATGAAGCACATCCAGTCTCCCGCTCACGTTTCGAATGGGCGAGGTGCGCAGTCTGCGTGCCAGGCGCCGCCGCTACCCGCTTGCGGCTGCGTGGCCTGCGCCCCGCCGGATTTCCTTTTTGCGCCGCCGCATGAGCGATGCGGCGGCGCAGCAGGAAGGTGATGCCTGCGCGTTCATGACGACTTGCGCACACGCAGATACCAGTCGCAGAGCAAGCGCACCTGCTTTGGCGTGTAGCCCTTCGCGACCATGCGGTTGACGAAGTCTTCATGCTTGCGCTGCTCTTCCGCCGATCCTTTTGCATTGAACGAGATGACCGGCAAAAGTTCTTCCGTATTCGAGAACATTTTCTTCTCGATCACCACGCGCAACTTCTCGTAGCTGATCCACGCCGGGTTTTTACCGGCATTGGCCGCACGCGCGCGCAGCACGAAGTTCACGATCTCGTTGCGGAAGTCCTTCGGGTTGCTGATGCCCGCGGGCTTTTCGATCTTCTCCAGCTCGGCGTTCAAGGCCGCGCGGTCGAAGCTCTCGCCGGTGTCGTGATCGCGGAACTCCTGGTCCTGAATCCAGAAGTCGGCGTACGTGACATAGCGGTCGAAGATGTTCTGCCCGTATTCCGAATACGATTCCAGATAGGCGGTCTGAATCTCCTTGCCGATGAATTCCGCGTAACGCGAGGCCAGCACGTCCTTCACGAAGGACAAATACTTCTGCTCGGTTTCCGGCGGGAACTGTTCGCGTTCGATCTGTTGTTCGAGCACGTACATCAGGTGCACCGGATTCGCCGCCACTTCGGTCGAATCGAAGTTGAACACGCGCGAGAGAATCTTGAACGCGAAGCGCGTGGACACGCCGTTCATGCCTTCGTCCACGCCCGCGAAGTCGCGATACTCCTGATACGACTTCGCTTTCGGATCGGTATCCTTGAGATTCTCGCCGTCGTACACCTGCATCTTCGAAAAGAGGCTGGAGTTCTCCGGCTCGGCCAGACGCGTGAGCACCGACATCTGCGCCATCATCTTGAGCGTGCCGGGCGCGCAGACCGCCTCGGCGAGCGACGAGTTGCGCAGCAGCTTCTCGTAGATCTTCATCTCTTCCGAGTAGCGCAGGCAATACGGCACCTTCACCACGAAGATACGATCGAGCAGTGCTTCGTTGTTGCGGTTGTTGCGGAACGCCTTCCATTCCGACTCGTTCGAGTGCGCGAGGATGATGCCGTTGAACGGAATCGCGCCGAATCCTTCGGTGCCCTTGAAGTTGCCTTCCTGGGTGGCCGTGAGCAGCGGATGCAGCACCTTGATCGGCGCCTTGAACATTTCGACGAATTCGAGCAAACCCTGATTCGCGAGGCACAAACCGCCGGAATAGCTGTAGGCGTCTGCGTCGTCCTGCGCGTATTGCTCGAGTTTGCGGATGTCGACTTTACCGACCAGCGAGGAGATGTCCTGATTGTTCTCGTCGCCCGGCTCGGTCTTGGCGATGCCGATCTGCCGCAGGATGGAAGGATAGCGGCGCACCACGCGGAACTTGCGGATATCGCCGTTGTACTCGTGCAGGCGCTTGACCGCCCACGGGCTCAGGATGCTCTTGAGATAGCGGCGCGGAATGCCGTATTGCTCTTCGAGAATGGGGCCGTCTTCGTCGTAGTCGAACAGACCGAGCGGCGACTCGTTCACGGGCGAACCCTTGATCGAGTAGAACGGCACGCGTTCCATGAGCTGCTTGAGGCGCTCGGCGATGGACGATTTACCGCCGCCCACCGGACCGAGCAGATAGAGAATCTGCTTCTTTTCTTCGAGTCCTTGCGCCGCATGGCGGAAGTACGCGACGACCTGCTCGATCACGTCCTCCATGCCATAGAACTCGCGGAAAGCCGGATAAACCTTGATGACCTTGTTCGCAAAGATGCGCGACATGCGCGGGTCGTTGCGAGTGTCGATCTGTTCAGGTTCGCCGATTGCCGTCAGCATGCGTTCGCCAGCCGTGGCGTACGCACTGGGATCTTCCTTGCAGAGCGCGAGATACTCCTCGAGCGAGAACTCCTCCTCTCGCGTTTTTTCGAAGCGGGTCGCGAAGCTGCTGTAGATATCCATGCTACCTCCTCGCCGAGATCTGCGACCGATGTCGTGCGCGGCGCGCTAATCGGAAACGACATCGCTCGAATTCATCCTAAACCCTTTTGAATTTTTTTTCACACAAAATCGCGCCAATTCAAGGGCTCGTTTTAGTGCTTGGTGCTACGCGGATGTGCGTCTTACAATGATCTTCCCACCCGCGCAAGATTCACGCCTCAAGCGCATTTCACCTGCTCGCCGGCAGCGTGCCAGCGTCACGTCATGGCGCCGGAATTCGACGCTCAAACAGCATTACGGCAGCCAGGCTGTTTCTCCTTAAACGCTTTGGCGCGCAACGCGTGCACACGCCGCATCAAACTCCTTGTAACGCCCTATGACGAGCCTGTTGTCCGCACACGTCATCGCTAATTTTTTCCCGTTTTACGCGTCGAAAACACCCGCGTCAGTGACCTGCCGCGCATTGTCGCGCGTGCGTGAGTGCGCTGGCGCACGACGGAAAACGCGCTGAAATCGCGCGCAAACTGCCCCTATCGTCAGTAGTGGCTTTGCCGGTGATTTTCATGCGCAATCGCGGTGCAAAGTGCCGGGCTTTGAGCGGGCATAGTGCGCGCATTGTGCAAGCGAGCGGCAACAAAAAAGGCCGTCACGCAGTATGCGCGACGGCCCTTTGTCAGAGTGGCTTCGAGGACTCGGGGAAACCCCTTGTCCCTTGATCAGACGAACTCGATTTCGACCTCGCCGAGACCATCGATATGTCCGTGCAGCAGGCCCGGACCTTCGATGCGGTGCGCCCCTACGTAAGAACCCGTGGTGATGGTCCACTCGGGCTCGATGGTGATGCCCGACGCCGCGCAATGATTGACGAACCACACCAGCAGTTCGCGCGGATCGCCGGCCGGATTGCCGGGCGCTTCGGGCACGAGCGAGGCGCCGTCGAAACTCAGTTCGAGTTCGGGGGCGACAAAGTCGAGCGCGCGTGCGAGCGTGGCATAGGGCTGCGCGTGGCCCGTGATCAGCGCGCCGTTGTTCTGGAAGTCGGCGAGTTGCGCGAGCGGCGCGACGTTCGGCCATTCGGCGAAGCGGCTGTCGACGATTTCGATGGTGGGCAGGATCTGCCCGACGTGCGCGAGCACTTCGTCGCGCGAGTAGACGTCGGCGCGCGGCGCGAGCGGCTCCGCGAAACGGAACGCGATCTCCAGTTCGACGAGCACGCGAAAGAAGTTCTGGCGCTCGACGCGCGCGGGCGACGGCAGCACGAGCGCGCCCGGAATCGGCGCGCCGGACGCGGCGGCGCCGGGCGAGCGCGCACCGATTTTCCAGCCGCCCGTGCCCTTGCCGAGACCGGCGATGACCGCCTGCTGGATCGCGTAGGCCGTGGCGGCGTCGGGCGGCAGGCGCTCGGGCTCCAGCGTCGCGATGAGCTGATGGCGGTGGCGCGCGTTCACGAGGCGTTGCGCGAGATCGTCATGCGTCATGTCTGGGTCCTTTTTTTGTCCGTTCGCGCTGCGGCAAGCGCGGCGCGCATTGCCGCAGCGTTCCGTCATCTGCCGGGTTGCGGTGCGACGCGGCGCGCATGCCGTCCATTGCGCCGCTCGATTGTGTTGCGCAGCGACGCGGTGCGCCCTCCCTGGCGCTCTTGCCTGACCGCAGCGCTACCCCGTTGGTTCCGGCCATGCGTTTCAGCCGGGCTCGTGCCGACGTGCCGACATGCGCGTGGTGCGGCGCCGTTGGCATCACACCGCGCGTTGCGCCCGTCTTTGCGCCCCGTTTCTGCGAGGCTGCCGCGCAGTGTACCGCGCGTCCCTGCCGGCGTGCGTGACACGGCTCACAATGTACCGTAAGCACGACCGCGAGGCGCGTGTGCGGGCCGCACAGGCGAAAAAAACGCCGCTGCGAGGCAGCGGCGTGTCGGGCGATCGTTGTGTGCCGATACGGACGTCATCGGGACGCGATCAACGCGTGATCAACGCGCTATCGGTGTGTTATCGAGGCGCCATCGGTGCAATGACGGCCGGCGGCGATCAGAAGGTTTCCCAATCGTCGTTCGAACCAGCTGCCACCGGCGCTGCGGCCGCGGCCGCGGGCGCGGCCGCAGGACGCGCAGCCGGCGCCGGAGCCGACGCGCGCGGCGCGGCCTTCGCGGCCGGCTTCGCCGCCGCACGCACGACCGGCTTCGACGTCACCTTCGTGCTCGTCGAACCGAACGAGCCCATCGACGCAGCCGGGCTGCCGCTGTCGTCGAGCGAGAACACGGCCACGGCCGCACGCAGACGGCTCGCCTGGTCTTCGAGCGATTGCGCCGCCGCCGCCGCTTCCTCGACGAGCGCCGCGTTCTGCTGCGTCACCTCGTCCATCTGCGTGACCGCGCGCGCGACCTGGTCGATGCCGCTCGACTGCTCCTGCGACGCCGCCGCGATCTCACCCATGATGTCCGTCACGCGCTGCACCGCGCCGATGATTTCCGTCATCGTGCGGCCCGCTTCGTCGACGAGCGCCGAACCCGCCTGCACGCGCTCGACCGAGGTGTCGATCAGCGCCTTGATTTCCTTCGCCGCCGCCGACGAACGCTGCGCCAGGCTGCGCACCTCGCCCGCGACCACGGCGAAGCCGCGGCCTTCCTCGCCCGCGCGCGCCGCTTCCACGGCCGCGTTGAGCGCCAGAATGTTGGTCTGGAACGCGATGCCTTCGATGATCGTGATGATGTCGGAGATCTTCGCCGAGCTTTGGTTGATGTCGCCCATCGTGCCCACGACCTGGCTCACGACCGAGCTGCCCTTGTTGGCGATTTCCGAGGCGTTCGCGGCCAGCGCGCTCGCCTGGCGGGCGTTGTCGGCGTTCTGCTTCACCGTGCCGGTCAGTTGCTCCATGCTCGACGCGGTCTCCTGCAGCGCCGACGCCTGCTCCTCCGTGCGCGACGAGAGGTCGATGTTGCCCGCCGCGATCTGGCGCGTGGCCGTGGCGATCGATTCCGTGCCGGCGCGCACCGAGCGCACCGTATCCGTCAGGCTGCGCTGCATCTGCGCGACGCCGCCGAGCAGTTCGCCCATTTCGTCACGCGAGCGCACCACGACCGGGCGGCGCAGATCGCCGGCCGCGATCGCCGAAAACGCGCCCAGCGCTTCGCCGAGCGGCTCGGAAATCGCGCGGCGCAGCGAGAGGAACGAGAACACCGACGCGCCAATGCCGACCAGCAGCGCGACGATGGCCGCAATACGCAGTTCGCTGAACGCCGTCTGCGCCTCGTCGTAGCCTTGCTGGGCCTGCTGGATCTGGAACTTGTCGAGTGCGGAGTCCGCCTTCGAAAGCTGGTCATAGGCCGCCTGCAGCGCCTTCGCGCCGTCGAGCACCTTGCTCTGGTCGCCTGCCGCCACGATCGCCCCGAAACTGTCGGCGATCTGATGCAGCGCGTCGCGGCGCGCGGCCACGTCCTGGGCGAGACGGTCTTCGTCTGCGTCGCGCGGCAGGTTCAGGTATTTCTTCCAGAAGTCGTCCGAGATGCCGCGCATGGCGCGTGCGCGTTCGATCGTGGTGGCCGCGTCCGGCGTGCCGATCTGGAACGCCGCGCGGTCGAGCGCGAGACGCTCGCGCGCCGCATAGATCTCCGACATGTTCACCGCGCGGCTGCTCGGCATCTGGTTGCTAAAAGTGTTGCGGTACGCGTCGTTCGAACGCGAGAGACCGAGCATCCCCACCGCGCTGATCGCAACGATGAGTGCTGCGAGAAAACCCATCGTGATGCCGATGCGTGCCTTGATGCTGATGCCCTTGTTCATGGCTCTCCTTGCCTGCTGCCGTGAGGCGGGTGATCCGCCCCGAAATTTGAATAACTGCACTAATTTCGTTTACGGCAAACGTTTGAAGAGCTTGAAATAGTTATATGGTATGAAGATTAGGCGAAAATCCGCTGGCCCCGTATTTACAAAACCGGAACCACAGGACGCCTCCTGGAAGGCCCATTTTCAGCCTGCGGGACTGACTTCCGCGAGGGTGGGAATCGAAGGCTGCGCGCCCGCGCGCGTGACGGACAGCGAGGCCGCGCGCAGGGCGAACTGGATCGCGGGCTCGGCGGTCACGCCCGCCGCGAGCTGGGCGGCCAGCGCGCCGATAAAGGTGTCGCCGGCGGCGGTCGTGTCCACGGCCGCCACGCGCGGCGCGGGCCAGTGTTGCGGCGCGGCGTCGCCGAGCAGTGCGCACACGCCCTGCGCGCCGAGTGTCACCAGCACGTTGCGCGCGCCCGCCTGGCGCAGTGCCTGTGCGGCGCGTGCGGCGTCCTCGGGGGTGTCGATCGTCAGACCCGTGAGCGCGGATGCTTCGAGTTCGTTGGGGACGAGGTAATCGACGAGCGGCAGCCAGCCGGCGGGTAACGGACCGATCGCGGGCGCGGGATTGAGGATAGTGAGTTTGCCCAGACGGCGGGCGGTCGCGAGCGCGGCATGCACCGCGTCGGTGGGCGTTTCGAGCTGACAGACCACGACGTCCGCCGCCGCGAGCGCCGCTTCGTGACGGGCGAGCGTCGCGGGCGTCACCTGCCCGTTGCTGCCCGCGACGATGACAATGGCGTTCTGGCTCGTCTCGTCGACCACGATCAGCGCGACGCCGGTCGGCGCATCGGGCGAGGTATCGAGCGCATCGCAGTCGATACCCTCCGCAAGCAGTCCCGCGCGCAGCAGTTCGCCGTTGGCGTCGGCGCCCACGCAGCCCACCATCGCCACGCGCGCACCCAGTCGCGCGGCCGCCACGGCCTGATTGCCGCCCTTGCCGCCCGCCACCTGCGCGAACGCGCTGCCGGCCAGCGTCTCGCCCGCGCGCGGCAGACGCGGCGCACGCGCGACCAGATCCATGTTCAGGCTGCCGACCACGGCGACGCGTCCCGCCGTCGTCGTCGGTGCAGTGTGTGCAGTGTCAGCTGCGTTCGGGCTTGCGTGAGTCGTCACTGTGTCCCCTCCTGTGCAGTGGCCGCTGCTGCGGCTGCGCCTGCGGCGAGGACGTCGTCGCGACGTTCCGCGTCAGGCCGCCAGCGATGCCGACGCCGGCGCGCACCACGGCGCCGTCGATTCGCGCGGCATCAGTTCCGGCGCGATCACGCGGCGCAGCACCGACACGCCATCGCGCGCGCGCGGCTCGCCGCCGATGCGCTCGATCAGCGTGAGCGCCGCCATTTCGCCGAGCGCGCGGGCGGGCTGCCCGACCGTCGAGAGTGCTGGCCACGTGAAATTGCCCAGTTCGATGTCGTCGAAACCGATGATCGAGCAGTCGGCCGGCACGCGCAAGCCGCGTTCCGCCGCCGCCCGCAGCGCGCCGATGCCCATCATGTCGTTGCCCGCGAAGATCGCGCTCGGGCGCACCGTGTCGAACAGCTGGGCCGCGGCGCGATAACCGCCCGCACCCGAAAAATCCGCTTCGACGATCGCGCCCGGCGCGATCTCGATGCCGCGTTCGGCCATCGCGCGCAGGAAACCGTGCATGCGCATCGCGCTGACCGCCGTCGTGATCGGCCCGGTGATGCAGCCGATGTTCGCGTGACCCAGTTCGATCAGATGGCGCGTCGCGAGCCACGCGCCGCGCTCGTGATCGATCTGCACCAGATCGGCGTTGAGCCCTTCGATGTTGCGGTCCACCACCACGATCGGCTCGCGGGTGTCGCCGAGCGTCGCCGCAAGCACCGCGTCGTCGCCCGCCGAGGCCACGATCAGCCCGTCGATGCGCTTTTCCTGCAGCACGCGCAGATAGTTGCGCTGCTTTACGGGATCGTCGTCGGAATTGCAGAAGAACACGCAGTAGCCTTTCTTCGCACAGCCGTCCTCGACGCCGCGCGCCAGCTCCGCGAAATACGGATTCGTTCCGTTCGGCACGACGAGCCCGATCGTCGCGGTCGAGCGCGCCTTGAGCGAGCGCGCGACCGCCGACGGCACGTAGTTGAGCTCGCGTATCGCGCGCTCGACCTTGGCCCGCACGTCCGCCGAGACCGGACGCGAATTGTTCACCACATGCGACACCGTCGTAAAAGACACCCCCGCCACTGCGGCTACATCCTTGATCGTCGCCATCTTGTATGTTGCTCCTGCTTCGTGCTGCCGTTTGCTACTGCTGCCGCCACGCGGCGGTGATTGCTCTCGTCGCCCGCGCTGGTCCAATGCGCGGGCACGCCCTCGAATGTCTTCTTCTTGCCGCGGTCCGAGCCGTCGCGCCGCGCCTGGTTGCGCGCGCAGCGTTCGTCTACCGCTTTTATCGCTTCATCTGTTGCTGCCGGTTCCGGCTGGTTTTTCCGTCGATGCTGCATTGCACGGCTAGTCGATACTTTTCCGATTCCCTTCCGACGCCCATCAAGCCTTGCGTTTGCCGCGCCGGCTGCGATACGTATCGAGCACCACCGCCACCACGATCACCGCGCCGGTGATGATGCGTTTGGTCGGCTCGTTCGCGCCGATCTGCGCAAGCCCCGCCGCCAGCACGGAGATGATCAACACGCCGAAAAACGTGCTGATCACCGAACCGCGCCCGCCCATCAGACTCGTGCCGCCGATCACCACGGCCGCGATCACCTGCAGCTCCAGCCCGACGCCCGCGTTCGGATCGGCGGCTTCGAGGCGCGACACCTGAAACAGCGCCGCGAGCCCGGACAGCGCGCCCATCAGCGCGAACACGATCACCTTGTAGGGCCGCGGATCGACGCCCGCGAGCCGCACCGCTTCCTCGTTGGTACCGATACCAATCAGATAGCGGCCGAACACCGTGCGCGTGAGCACCAGCTGCGCGATCACCATGACCGCGACGGCGATCAGGAACGCGGGCGAGATGCCGAACGCGATCGGATTCGAGAGAAAATCGAATGCGTCGCCGATATAGGCCGTGCGCGAATTCGTCATCTGGTACGCGAAGCCGCGCGCGGCTTCCAGCACGCCCAGCGACACGATGAACGACGGAATCCGCCAGCCCACCGTGACCGCGCCCGTGAGCGTGCCCGTGGCCGCCGCGGCCAGCACGCCGAGCACGGCGGAAGGCAGCGCGCCGAGTCCCCATTTGAGCGCCGCGACGCTCACGACCGACGCGCCCAGCGCAAGCACCGAGCCCACGGACAGATCGATGCCCGCGATGATCAGCACGAAGGTCATGCCCACCGACATCACGACGAGATCGGGAATCTGGTTCGCGATCGTACTGAACGTATCGTATGTCAGGAAGTGCGAACTCAACAGCGAGAACAGTACGATCATCGCGACCAGCGCGAGCGCCAGCCCGAGGTAGTTCGAGAAGCCGAAACGCGTGCCCGCGGGCTTGCCGCTCGCGGCTTGCGGCGCGGGCTGATTCGTTGCCGGTTCGCGCAACGGTCCGTTCGTCATGAAGCGCTACCTCCTGCGTCTGTGTGCACGTCGCCGGCGGCCGGCAGATCGGCCGCGAGCATGGCGTCCTCGGCGCGATAGCCCGCGAAGGCGGCGCCGAGCAGCGCGTCCTGACTCCACGCGCCGCGCGCGAAAATCCCCGTCATCCTGCCTGCCGACATCACGCCGATGCGGTCGCAAATCAGCATCAGTTCGCGCAGATCGCTCGACACCACCACGAGCGCGCGGCCTTCGCGCGCCAGTGCGCCCATCAGCGCATAGATGTCGAACTTCGCGCCGACGTCGATGCCGCGCGTCGGCTCGTCGAACAGCAGCACGCGCACGTCGCTGTTGATGCGCCGCGCGAGCCAGCGGCCGATCACGACCTTCTGCTGGTTGCCGCCCGACAGCTCGCCCACCGGCTGGCCGGGACCGGCCGTGCGGATGCGCAGCGCCTCGATCTGCGTGCGCGCCAGCGCGTTTTCGCGCGCCGCGTCCACGACGCCATACCGCGCCACCGCGCCCACGTTGCCGAGCGACACGTTGGCCGCGACCGATTGCGGCAGCAGCAGCCCTTCGCCCTTGCGATCTTCGGTGATGAGCGCGATGCCGTGGCGCACCGCCTCCACGGGCGAATCGATCTTCACCGGCTGCGGCGCGCCGCCGTCCTTGCCCGCGAGCGCCACCGTGCCGCGCTCTTTCGTATCGGCGCCGTAGATCAGGCGCATCAACTCCGTGCGGCCCGCGCCGATCAATCCCGACACGCCGAAAATCTCACCGGCGCGCACCTCGAACGAGACGTCGCGCACCGCGTTCGCCCGGCTCAAACCGTCCACCTTGAGCAAGGGCGCGCCGATGCGCCGCTCGCCCAGATCGATCTGCTCGCCCAGCTCGCGTCCCACCATCAGCGCGACGATGCGCTCGGGCGTGAGATTCGCCATCGCGTCGACGCGCACGAGGCGGCCGTCACGCAACACCGCCACACGCTGCGCGATGCGCTCCAGCTCTTCGAGCCGGTGCGAGATATAGACGAGCGCCACGCCGCGCGCCTTGAGCCGCGCGATCTGCTCGAACAGCAATTCGACTTCGCGGCCCGTGAGCATCGCCGTCGGTTCGTCGAGGATGAGCACGCGCAGCGGCGCACCGCCCTGCGTTTCGTCGACGATCAGATTGCGCGCGATCTCCACGAGCTGCTGATGGCCGATCCCGAGTTCGCCCACGAGCGTGTCCGGGTCGATCGCCTCCAGTCCGACCTGGGCCATCGCGGCGCGTGCGTCCTCGCGCAGGCGCGCGCGATCGATCCATCCCGTCCAGCCCAGCGCACCGAAGCCGCGCGAACGCGGCAGCCGGTTCAGAAACAGGTTCTCCGCGACCGACAGCGTCGGCAGCAGGTTCAGCTCCTGCATCACCATGCGCACGCCGAGCGCCTCGGCGTCGTTGCGGCTCGCGGGCGCGTAAGTCTGCCCGCCCAGCGTCATCGCACCGGCGCTCGGCGCGGTCAGGCCGCCCACGATCTTCGAAAGCGTGCTTTTGCCTGCGCCGTTCTCGCCCGTGAGCGCAAGCACCTCGCCGGCGTGCAGCGCAAGGCTGACGTCGGCGAGTACGGGCTGCTCGTAGGTCTTGCCGACGCCCTTGACCGTCAGCACGGCGTCGGCCGTGGCTACCGGGTGGGTGTCGGGGGCAATTGCATCCATCACGATCCTGTAGTCGCGGGCTGCGCCGCCCAGGTCCGCGGGCACGCCTCGTGGTTCCGTCGGCGCGTCCGGGCGGTTGCCATCCGGACGATCCCGCGGTTGCGACGCCGGGCGGCTGGCCCGGACATCGTCAGGCGACGGCGCGGGAAAACGGGCCTTCTCGCTGCCCGGATGCACACGCGCCCATCACCGACGAAATAACGGCGGCGCCGCAGCTTTCTTGAGCGCTTATTGCACGAAAAGTATGAAGAATGGCCGCGCGCCCGCCGCACCGGGAAATCGCCGCGCGTCGGTTGCACCGTTATGCACGCCGAAAATTCGGCATGCATAGCGTGTGCGCGCCGCGCGCCATGCACGGCGCTTACTTCGTGACCAGCACCACGGGCGTTTCCACCACGCCCGACAGATCGGATTGCTTCTTGTGCTCCTTGATGGCCTTGAGGGCGGTATCGATGCCGAACACGGCCTGTTTGGCGGCGTACTGGTCGGCGGTCGCGAGCACGCGGCCGTCCTTGAGCATCGGCTTGATGGCGTCGATGTTGTCGTAGCCCACCACGTAGACCTTGCCCTGCTTGCCCGCCGCGCGCACGGCCGAGACCGCGCCGATCGCCATGTTGTCGTTACCGCAGAGCAGCGCCTTCAGGTCGGGATACTCGTTGAGCATGGCCGAGGCCACCGCATTGCCCTTGTCGATTTCCCACTCGCCCGACTGGGTGGACACGATCTTCGCGCCGAGCGCGTCCATCGCGTCCTTGAAGCCGGCCGTGCGCTGCTGCGCGTTGGTGGTCGTCGACACGCCTTCCACGATGCCCACCTGGTCGCCCGCCTTGAGCTTCTTCGCGAGGTAGTCGCCGACGAGGCGCGCGCCCTTGCGGTTGTCCGGCCCGACGAACGGCACGTTCAGGTTCTTCGACTTGAGCACGTCGGGATCGAGCCGGTTGTCGATGTTCACGACGATGATGCCCGCGTCCACGGCCTTCTTCACGACCGGCACGAGCGCTTTCGAGTCGGCGGGCGCGAGCACGATGGCGTCGACCTTCGAGACGATCATCTGCTCGACGATCTGGATCTGCGCGGCCGTATCGGTTTCGTTCTTGATGCCGTTGGTGACGAGGTCGAAGGCGCCGGCGTTGTGCTTCTGGTAGTCCTTCGCGCCGTTTTCCATGGTCAGGAAGAACTCGTTGGCGAGCGACTTCATGACGAGCGCGACCTTGGGCTTGTGGGCCGCCGCCTGCGCATGAGCGGCGAGCGGCGTGAGCGCGACGGTGGCGAGGGCGACGGCCGTGCACAGCACGCGACGGCGGATGCGGAAGTTCATCGTTTGTGTCTCCGGTTTGTCTGGCCCGGTGCGGGCCGTATTTCTGGTTATGCGCAAACGTTTGCAAGCATCCCGAAACGGTGGACGGGATGCCGGTCCTTCTCTTCTCTGCGTGTTACGCCTTCAGTCCTGCCATGCGGCCACCCGTCCTGGCGGCGGTTTGACCCGGAGTTTGACTCAGAGCCACCCGCCGCGGCGGAACAGAAAGTACAGCACGATGTCGATGCCGGCCATCACGGCCAGACAGGTTTCGTAGCCGTATTTGTAATGTAGCTCGGGAATGCGTTCGAAGTTCATCCCGTAGATACCCGCAATCATGGTCGGCACGGCGAACAGGGCCGCGAACGAGCCGAGCCGCTTGGTCACCTCGTTCTCGGCGAGCGAAATCATGCCGAGATTCACCTGGATCGCCGTGACGATCATTTCGCGGCGCGCGTCGATCGTGTTGGACAGGCGCACGAGGTGGTCGTACACGTCGCGATAATACGCCTGCATGCCCGCGCAGATCTGCGGAATGCGCCCGCCGATCAGCTTGCCGACGGCGTCGAGCAGCGGCGTGACGTGATGCTGGAAGATCACGAAACGGCGCTTGAGCGAATAGAGATCTTCGATGATGGCGCGCGAGGCCGCGAGATTGTGCTTCTCGAAGATGCGGTCCTCCAGTTCCTCGATTTCGCTCGCGAGCGATTCGAGCACCGGCATGTAGCGATCGACCACGCTGTCCATCAGCGCGTAGAGCACGAAACCCGAGCCTTCGCTGAGCAGTTCCGGCTCGCGCTCGCAGCGCGCGCGCACGTCGGTGAAACCCTGCTGCGCGCGGTGGCGCACCGAGAGCACGAAATTCTTGCCCGCGAACACGTTGACCTGGCCGGTCACGAGTTCGCTGTCGGCGTCGAGTTCGATCGTGTGGAACACCGCGAACAGCGTGTCGCCGTATTCCTCGATCTTCGGGCGCTGGTTGCCGTTCATCACGTCTTCGATCGCGAGCACGTGCAGCCCGAATTCCTCCTGCATCGCGGCCATCTCGCCCGCGTCGGGATCCTTGAGTGCGACCCAGACGAAGCACTCCGGTTTCTGCAGATAGTCGCTGATGGCCTCGACATCGATGTCGGCCAGTTTCTTGCCGCCCTGATACGCGGCGCAATTGATGAGCATGTCGTGTTCGTCCTGGCGGCGTGCGGAAACTGAAAGCTTTGCAAGCCGCTCGTCCTGAAGTTGAATCGTTTCGCTGAAGCGGTTCCCAGTGTAAGCGCTGGATTGACCAGGCCGCTGGCTAGCAGGTTCCGCGCCCGGGTCAGTGCGGCGCCTCAGTGCGGCACGCGCCGGATGCCGATCCGATGATCCTTGTCGAACGTTACGCTGGCGAAGCTCGTATAACGGGCGTCGACGAGAAAACGCAGTTCGACGACCGGATCGAACTGCGTCGAGACGCCGATGCGGTGCACGCCGGGTTTCAGGTAGAACGTGACGTGCTCGCCGTCCATCAGGTCGGTGACGCGCTCGCCGTCGAGGTAGACGGGCGCGTCGCGGAATTTGACGATCACGTTGCCGGTGCGCTCGCGACGCACGTCCACGGCCACGAGCCCTTCGCCGGGCGTGGTGTAGCCGGGCTTGAGGATGCGTGCGGCCGGGACCGGCTTGAACGGCGCGGCGGCCGCGCGCTCCTCGGCGCAGCCGCCGAGCGTCAGGCACATGAGCAGACTCAGCGCCACTGTCAGGGCGGCGCACGAGACCGCGGCAAGCGACGCCCGCCGGTTGCGCATCCTGCCTCCCGCCCCGCTCCCCGACGACGACACGCTCACTCCGCTCGCTCGCATGGACGCTCTCCCCTCGTTTGTTCTGTCATTCGCCGGTGATGCGCGACCGGCCGGTCAGGCCGATGTCGCGATGTTCGCGTGCGGTCCCATGATATACGCGCGGCGGCACGAGGCGCGCGGCGATGGAGTATGCTGTCCCGAAATTCATCGGGCACCCGCAGGAGGACGCGAGCGATGTGGTATTTCACGTGGATACTCGGCATTGGCGTCGCGCTCGGCTTCGGCATCATCAACGTGATGTGGCTCGATGCGAACGGCAAGTTCTTCGAGCGGCCCGGCGACACCCCGGCCTCCAGCGGCGACGATGGCCGCGCCCGTGTGCCGGCAGCACCGGAAAGCCGTTCGTGACGAGACTCGTGATGGTGTGCGGTCACGCCGGCACGGGCAAAACTTCGCTCGCCAAACGCCTGATCGGCCCGCTGGCGCGCGCGACGGGCGAACCGTTCTGCCTGCTCGACAAGGACACGCTCTATGGCCGCACGAGCGCCGCGACGCTCAGCGCGCTCGGTCAGGACCCGCATGACCGCGACAGCCCGCTGTTTCTCCACCATCTGCGCGATCCCGAATACCAGGGGCTGCTCGACACGGCCCGCGAGAATCTCGCACTCGGCGTGAGCGTGCTGGTGGTCGCGCCGCTGTCGCGCGAGGCGCGTGAGCGGCGTCTCACCGATCGTGCGTGGCTGGGCGTGGACGCCGATGTGAAAGTGGCGGCCGTCTGGGTGCGCTGCGACGAAGCGACCGCACAGCACCGCATCGTGGCGCGCGCCCATCCGGACGACGCCTGGAAGCTCGCGCATTGGGACGATTACCGGCAGCGCCGCATCGACCCGGTCGGCGCGGCACTCGACGCGCTGATCGCGTTCGACACCACCTCGCCCACCGACGCGGACTACGACGCGCTATTGCAGCGCCTGCAATCGTTGTGACGGCGGCCGCCGACTGAACGCCGCGGCCGCCTCTGCTTCCCACCTGACTTAGACCACCGCCGCCGGAGCACGCGCATCGAGCGTCGCGCCCTCGTACACCTGACCGAAGCGGTTGGCGAGGAATTGCGGCAGCGACACCTGCTCCTGACGCACGAAGCCCGCTTGCGGCAGACGCTTCTCGCGGAACAGATCGAGCACCGCGCACATCGAACCGGCCGTGGTGATCTGGATCGCGCTCATCGGCATGCCGCAGACGGTCTTCGCGAAGATCTTGCGCGTGAAGACTTCCTGCACGAGCTGGCCGTTGCGCATGCCGGTGACGGTCATGAAGATCAGCACGACGTCCTGCTCGGTCGACGGAATCGCGCGGCGCATGATGTTCTTGAGCGTGTCGCGGTCGCCGGAAAGACGCAGATCCTCGAGCAGGAATTGCATCAGCGCGCGATGCCCCGGATAGCGCACCGACTTGTAGTCGAGCGACTCCACGCGGCCTGACAGCGTTTCGCACAGCGTGCCGAGTCCGCCCGAGGTGTTGAACGCCTCGTACTCGACGCCGTCGAGCGAAAAATGTTCGAGTCCTTCGAGCGGCTGCACCCATTGCATGCGGCTGTCGCGAATCGCTTCGCAGGGCTGGCAGTATTCGTTGATGAGACCGTCCACGCTCCACGTGAGGTTGTATTTGAGCGCATTGGTCGGAAACTGCGGCAGCGCGCCGACGCGCATTTTCACTTCGCGGATCTCGGTGAAGCGGCTCGCGAGCGCGTGCGCCGCGATGCCGATAAAGCCCGGCGCGAGACCGCACTGCGGCATGAACGCGTGATCGGCGCCTTCGGCGAGCGCGCGGATCGCATGCGTGGCGCGCACGTCCTCGGTCAGATCGAAATAATGCACGCCCGCACCCTTGGCCGCTGACGCGACATTCACGGCGAGGTAATACGGCAGCGCGTTAATCAGCACGTCGTAGCCTTCGAGCGCGCCGCGCAGCGCGGCGGCGTCGGCGGAGTCGACGCGCACGGTGGGAATGCCCTGCGCCGAAAGCGCGTCGAGCGCGCGTGCATCGCGGTCGAGCGCGGCCACTTCGTAGTCGCCGGTTTCGCGCAGCATGTGAGCAATGGTGTGGCCAATCAGGCCGGCGCCTGCAATCGCGACTTTCATCTCGCCTCTCCTTTTCATGTTCTGTGATCGATGGGCTTGCGGCGCCCGTTCGCAGACAGTCTAGGGAGGTGCAAAATCAGTTGATAGGCGCAAAATGATGCGCTTTGTCGTCGACTTTCGTCATTTAGACGAAGGTTTTCGTCAGAGTGACGAAAAAGGGTAAAAACAGCGTAAAAACGCGCCGCGGCAAACCGCGTCGGTGCGCTTCAATCCGCTTCAATCCACCCCAATCCGTTTCAGCCCATCACCGTACCGCGGTCGATCTTGCGCGCGAGCACGATCGACGTGGTCGTGCGCTCCACGCCCTGCATGCCGCCGATCTGGTCGAGCAGATCGTTCAGCCGATCGGGCGAATCGGCGCGCAGCCACGCCACGTAGTCGTATTCGCCGCTCACCGCGCAGAGCAACTGCACCTCGGGCATCTTGCCGAGCCGCTTCTGCACGTCCGGCCCGTGACGCGGCGCGATGATCAGTCCGACCCACGCCTGCAGGCTCGCGTCGAGCACGTCCTGGCCCAGGCGCACGCCATAACCGGCGATCACCTGCGTGCGTTCGAGCCGCGCGATGCGCGCGAGCACCGTGGTGCGCGCGACGTCGAGCTGACGCGCGAGATTGGCCACGCTTTCGCGCGCGTTTTCCTGCAGCAGCGCGACGAGGCTGCGGTCGAGGTCGTCGAGTTGGTCGAGGCGCGGCGGTCTCATCGAGGAAGCGGCTCTCTATGTGAAGAAACGTTAAGAAGCTCGCGCCATTATCGCGCGCGTGGCCACGACAGTGAAAGCACGCCGCCACCTTCATGCGAGGCGGAATGCGATGCGCACTGCGTATTTCAGGGTATTTCGGAGCGTTTCGTTTGTAAGCAGTTGTGGCATCGCAGCCGCTTTTACACGATAACGTGGTACTAATATCGGCTGTTACCGGCCTCGCTGCCGGGTAACGCGCCTACTCGCTACGAAACGAAGATTCAAGGAGCAACAATGAAGAAAGCTTTCGTCATCCTGGCCGCTACGCTGTCCATGAGCGGTGCGTTCGCGCAAACCGCCGCGTCCACGCCTGCGGCTGCTGCGGCGTCGGGTGCCGACGTGCGCGCTGCACAGCATCAGCAACGCGTGGAAGAGCGTATCGCTTACCTGCACTCGGCGCTGAAGATCACGCCCGAGCAGGAGCCGCAATGGAAGGCGTTCGCCGACACGATGCGCAACAACGGCGAGACGATGGCCACGCTGTACAAGCAGCGCGCGGACAGCGAAACGTCGCGTAACGCGCTCGACGACATGAAGCAGTACGCGCAGATCAGCCAGGCGCACGCCGAAGACATGCAGAAGCTCGTGACGGCTTTCGAGCCGCTCTACACCAGCCTCTCGCCGGAACAGAAGAAGCTCGCCGACACCACCTTCCGTCACCGCGGCCCGGGTCCGGGCGCGAAGGGTCCGGCTCACGGCAAGCACAAGGGCAAGCCGAAGTCGAAGGCGCCCGCAGCGGCAGCCAGCGGCGCGGAAGCCGCAAGCGCGCCGGCAGCCGAGTAAGCTCGCTGGAGGCTGCGCCGCTGCAGGGCCACGGCTCGAAGCGGCGAAGCCTTGCGGAACCTGCGAAGGCCGGGCATCATGCCCGGCCTTTCTGTATTTCTGGACTGCGCTTCCGGACGGTATTTCCGGACTGTATTTGCGGGCCGCTTTTCTGGCCTATATTTCAGGCAGTCGTTTTCCGCTTCCCTGCTTTCTGCGCCTTCCGCCACCATGATCGAACTGAACCAACTCGACCTCGCCACCGATCCCGCCGCGCAACGCGTCGTCAAGGACGAAACCGTGACGGTCGAATTCGCCGCCGCGCCCGGCGAGCTGATGAGCCTCGAAGGCCCGAACCGCTACGCGCAAGGCGACGCGATCATCACCGGCGCAACCGGCGAACGCTGGGTGGTCTCGCGCGACCGTTTCGATCCGAAATACCTGCCCGCCGATGCCGCGCTCGCGCACGGCGCGCCCGGCGCGTATCGCAACCGCCCGTCCGTGGTGCTCGCCAAACGGATCGACGAACCGTTCACCATCGTGCGCTCGGCGGGCGGCGACCGCCTCACCGGCGCGGCCGGCGACTGGGTCATGCAATACGCACCCGGCGATTACGGCGTCGTCAAAGCCGCGCGTTTTGCGAAGGTCTACCGGCTGGCGGACTGAGCGACGCGCTCGTCGCTCGTCGCTTCATTGGGCGTCCGTCGCGCTCAGGCAAACTCTTCGTCCAGCGCGAGCGTCACGTCGCGCGGCGTTTCCTCGCCCTTCGCATGCTGCTCCTCAAGCGAGCCGATGGTCGCTTCCACGTAGGCGCGCAACACCGCGAAGCTGCGTCCGCGCAAACGCGGCGGCAGCGCGCGGTAACGCGCGAGCGCGGCGGGCGCGATGGCCACCGAGAGCGTCATGCGGCGCGCGGCGGCGCCCATGCGCATCGCCACCCAATGCACGACGAGGAGCGGCGCGCCGTTATCGGCGGGCTGCTCGCTAAAACGCGTCTGTTCCGGAAACAGATCGGCGATCACGCGCGCGAGCTCCTCGAAATCGGGACTCGCGCATTCAAACAGATAGTCTTCCATCGCTGACCAAAAAAGTGAAAAAGCGCTGCGGTGCAGGACTCTATCAGACGGCGCGCGCGGGGCGTCCGGGCGCGCAGCGGCGGAACAGCACGACGGCCACCGCGACTGCCACGACCGCATAGAGCGCATCGACGGCGACGAGCGGCACGAGGCGCGCCTGGAACATCGCCGCGGGCACGTCGATCAGCGCGTGCAGCACGATCGCGAGCGGCAGGATCGACTTGCGTCCCGCCTGCACGCCGCGCCACATCAGCACCGACAGCCCGATCTGGAACACGAAGGCCGCCGTGCGTTCGAGCGCGAAAATGCCGGCCTGCAGCGGCGACAGCGTGGCGAGCACCAGATGCACGCGCAGCACCGAATCCATCGTGAGATTGCTCAGATGCGTATCGAGCTCGCCGCGATTGGCGAGCACCGCGAAGAAGATCCACTGCAACTGCACGAGCACGCCGACGAACCAAGCCTCCGCGCCGCCGTGGCCGATGCCGTAGGCGAGGCCCGTGCTGTCGACGGGCGTGTTGGGCAGACGGCCGCCGCGGCGCGCGAGCATGCGCATCGCGATGTAGCGCCCCACTTCCTCGCAGACGCCCGCCGCGAGCGCGCCGTAGAGCACGAAGGCGAGCGGATTTTCGAACAGTTGCGCCGTGGCCGGATTCTGATGCAGCACGAAGTCGTTGAGTCCGCGTTCGAGCACGGTCGCAAACAAGGCGAACACCGCGACGCCGGAAATGGTGTCGCGCCAGTCGAATCGGAACGGCTTGCGCAGCCGGCGATAGACGGTAATGGGCAAAACGGCGACGAACAGCGTGGCGAGCGACAGGCAGACGAGCGTGACCGGATCTACGTGCATGGGTTTCCTTGTGACATCCGGCGCGCCGGGCGCGCGCCGCAGCCCGAATCATCGCAGATATCGGGCGGCTCGCGCAGCCCCGGCTGCGCGCCCATGGCGCGTCGCGCGCGTTTTTTGTCCGGGCGCTGCGGCGTTCAGCCGAGCGTCGACGCGCGCACGACGAGTTCGCCGGGAAACGCCGCCGCGCGCGCGGCGGGCGCCGCGCCTTCGATGCGCTCGTGCAGAAATTCCACGGCGCGATAGCCGATCTCGCGTGTCGGCTGGCGGATCGTCGTGATGCCGGCGAGTTCGGCCCATTCGGGATCGTCGATGGCGATCAGGCCGACTTGCTGCGGCCATTGCGCGCCGAAGCGCGCTTTCAGATGCAGCGCGAGGCGCAGTGCGACCGGCGCATTCGCCGCGAACAGCGCGCAGCGCGCGCCACGCTTCGCGGCCTGGGCGAGATGCGCGTCGAGTGCGTCGAGCGCGGGCGCGACCGCGTCTTCCTCGCGCAGATCGAGTACCTGGGTCGCGTGCGCGACGGTTTTGGCGTGCTGCGCGTCGTGCGTCGCGTGGCGAAACGCCGCTTCGCGCTCGCGCCGCGAACTCACGTGCTCGAACGGCTGCACCACGAAGACGAGGTCGTCGTAGCCGCGTTCGAGCAGATGCTCGACGCCTAGACGCACGGCCGCCGCATTGTCGAGACCGACCACGTCGGCGTCGAGGCCATCGACGGTGCGGTCCACCAGCACGGCCGGAATGCCGCCGCTGCCGACCGGTTTGAGCATCGACTCGCGCACGCCGAGCGCATTCACGATCACGCCTTCCACGCGATACGTCGTCAGCAGTTGCAGATAGCGCCGCTCCATGTCGACTTCGTTGGCGGCGTGGCAGATCAGCGGCATGTAGCCGAGCGCATGGCACGCCGACTCCACGCCTTGCAGCACTTCGACCGAATACGGATTGGCGAGGTCGGCGAGCAGCAGCCCGAGCAGACGGTTGCGGCCGCGCTTGAGGCCGCGCGCCATCTGGTTGGGCCGGTAGTCGAGGCGCTCGATGGCGGCTTCGATGCGCGCGCGCAGATCGGGCGACAGCACCGACAACTCGCCGTTCAGATAGCGCGAAATGCTGGTCTTGCCGGTGCCCGCCTCGCGCGCCACGTCGCTGATCGTCGCGCGGCGCGGCGCGGCCGCCGGGGCGTCTGCGTGCGGGTCTGCCTGAGTGTCTCGATGGCCGCCGTCCACGCCCATGCTCATCGCGCGAGCACCTCGCGATTGACGATGTTGTTGCGCAGCGTGCCCGCGAGCGCGCCGACGAGGTTTTCGGCGGCGTTGCGCGCCATCGCGTGACGCGTTTCGTGCGTGGCCGAGCCGATGTGCGGCAGCGCCACCACGTTCGGCAAGCGCAGCAGCGGCGAAGCCGGATCGATCGGTTCCTGATCGAACACGTCGAGCCCCGCGCCGTGAATCGTGCCCGCTTCGAGCGCGGCGATCAGCGCCGGTTCGTCGACGGTCGCGCCGCGCGACGCGTTGATCAGAATCGCGCTCTTCTTCATCTTGCGGAACTGCTCCGCGCCGATCATGTGACGCGTGGCGTCGGTCAGCGGCACCTGGAGGCAGACGAAATCCGACTCCGCGAGCAGCGTGTCGAGTTCGACGCGGCGCGCGCCATACTCGCGCTCGGCCGTCTCGTTCGGGCTGCGGTTGGTGTAGAGCACGTTCATGTTGAAGCCCAGCGCCGCGCGCCGCGCGACCGCCCCGCCAATGCGTCCGAGCCCGACGATGCCGAGCGTCTTGCCCTGCACGTCCACGCCGAATTGCGGCGCGCCGATGCTGCCCTTCCAGTGGCCCGCCTTCACCCAGTCGGCCAGTTCGACCACGCGCCGCGCGCTCGCGAGGATCAGCGAGAACACGGTGTCGGCGGTCGATTCGGTCAGCACGTCGGGCGTGTGCGCGAGCACGATGCCGCGTCGCGTGAGATCGGCGACGTCGAACTGGTCGAAGCCGACCGAGATGGTCGACAGTGCCTTGATGCGCGTGCCGTCGAGCATCGCGGGCGTCACCTTCACGCTCGCGCCGATCGCGCCGTCGGCGTCCTTGAGCGCGGCGGCGAGCGCTTCGGCGTTGTTGCCATCGACGAATTCGACTTCGGCGTGCTCGCGCAGATACGCGGTGACGTCGTCGGGCAAGGCTTTGTAGGCAACGATTTTCTGCTTCATAGGTGCGCTATCTCTCGAATGCTTCAATGCGGTCGGGACGGTGTGACGATGTTCTTGAAAGCGTTATTTTCCATGTACTGGCGCGGCATAGCCAGCCGCGTCGTCGCGCTGCGGCTTGACGGCGAGCGTGAGACCCACCGCGGCCACCAGCGCCGCGCTCATGAACGCATAGGATGCCGCAGGCGAGCCGGTCGCGCCATTCAGATAGCCGACCACGTACGAGCCCACGAACGAACCGAGCGCGCCCATGCTGTTGATCAGCGCCATCGCGCCGCCCGAGACGTTCTTCGGCAGCAGCTCCGGCACGATCGCGAAGAACGGGCCATACGGCGCGTACATCGCCGCGCCCGCCACGATCAGCAGCGCGTACGAAAACCAGAAGTGCGTCGTGCCGAGCGCGTACGAACCCGCGAAGGCGAGCGCGCCGACCAGCAGGAACGGCCACACGAAGGCGCGGCGATTGTCGAGCTTGTCCGACGCCCACGACGCCGCGAGCATCGCGATGGTAGCAGCGAGATACGGCAATGCCGAGAGCCAGCCCGTTTCGACCATGCCGAGCGCCGAGCCGTTCTTCACGATCGACGGCAGCCACAGCACGAAACCATACACGCCGATGCTCCAGCAGAAGTACTGCGCCGAAAGCAGCATGACCGCCGGCGTGCGAAACGCTTCGGCGTAATTCTTGACCGGCTTGATGGCGGCCTGTTCGGCGCGGAACGCGGCGTCGAGCGCGCGCTTTTCGTCGTTCGAGAGCCACGTCACCTGGGCGGGTTTGTCGCGCACGAGGCACCACCAGCACACGGCCCACACCACGGCGGGCACGCCCTCGGCGATGAACATATGACGCCAGCCGAACGCGTGCACGAGATAGCCCGAGACCACCGACATCCACAGCACCGTGACCGGATTGCCGAGGATCAGGAAGGTGTTCGCGCGCGAGCGTTCGCTCTTGGTGAACCAGTTGCTGATGTAGATGAGCATCGCGGGCATCACCGCGGCCTCGACGACGCCGAGCACGAAGCGGATCGCCATCAGCGAGGGAATGTTGGAGACGATGCCGGTGAGCGCCGCGCAGCCGCCCCACAACACGAGGCTCACGAACACGAGCTTGCGCACGCTGCGGCGTTCGGCGTAGACCGCGCCCGGAATCTGGAAGAAGAAGTAGCCGAGAAAGAACAGCGCGCCGATCAGCGACGAGAGCGCCGGGCTGATGCCCAGGTCGCGATTGATGCCGGCCGCCGACGCGAAGCCGTAATTCGCGCGGTCGAGATACGCGAGGCTGTACGTGATGAACACGATCGGCATGATCGCCCACCAGCGGCGCGGTGCGAGCGAGGTTGAGGTCATCGATGTCTCCTGTTGATCGCATCGGGCGCGGCTGCGCCTCGTGCGGCCCCCTGCATGGCGGATGGCTGCCGGGCGGCGGTTCAATTGCGCCCGGCTTTTGCCGTTTCAGGCTGCTTCGTAGTGATGCGAGGTGTGGCGTGTTTTATGCGGCGTGAGCGGTATCGGTGAGATCGACAGTAGCGGGCGTTTCCTGCGCTTCCTGCGCTTCCTGCGCTTCGAGCGCGTCGAGCTGCGCGCGCGTGGGCAAGCCTTCCGAGTCGCCGATCACCTGCACCGCGAGCGCGCCGATGCGGTTGCCGCGCGCCACCGCTTCGGGCAGCGTGCGGCCTTCGAGCAGCGCGCTGACCACGCCCACGGCGAAACCGTCGCCGGCGCCCACGGTATCGACCACCTTCTCCACCGGCTGCGCCTGCACGTGGCCGTACGCGCCCTCGGCGGTCTCGAAGTACGCGCCTTCCGCGCCGAGCTTCACGACCACGCCGCGCGCGCCGCGCTCCAGATAGAAACGCGCGATCAGCGCGGGATCGTCCGAGCCCGTGAGAATGCGGCCTTCGTTCACGCCAGGCAAGACCCAGTCGGCGAGCCGCGCGAGTTCGTTGAGCGTCGCGACCATCTCGGCTTCGGAGCCCCACAGCGTCGGGCGCAGGTTCGGGTCGAAGCTGATCGTGCGGCCCGCTTCACGCATTTCGCGCGCAAGCAGGAACGCGAGTTCGCGCGAGGTGGCGGAGATCGCGGGCGCGACGCCGCTCAGATGCAGATGGCGCGCGCCGAGCACGTAGCCGCGCTTGAAGTCGCCGATCGACAAATGGCTCGCCGCCGAGCCGCGACGGAAATATTCGATGGCGGGATCGCTGCCGTCGTCGCATCGGGACTTGAGCTGGAAACCGGTGGGAAAGCGCTCGTCGGTGGCCACGCATTGCGTGTCGATGCCTTCCTGTTCGAGCACCGCGCGCACGAAGCGGCCAAACGAGTCGTCGCCGACGCGGCTCATCCAGCCCACCTTGAAGCCGAGGCGCGCGAGGCCGGTCGCCACGTTGAGTTCGGCGCCCGCCGCGCGCTTCGTGAACTGCGCGACGCCGTGCAGCGGACCGGTTTCGGCGGCGACGAACATCGCCATCGCCTCGCCGTAAGTGATGACATCGAGTGAGTGGTTCATGGAATGCGTTCCTGAATGGAGAGAATGCGGGCCGTTCGTGTGCGTTGAGGTGTGCTTTGAGGCGCGCTTCAGGCGGCGCCGAGCCAGCTCACGTAGCGCGCGGCGTCGTCGGCGAGGCGCGTCTCGTCGAACGGAAATTCGATGCCGCGCGGCACGTCCGACGGCAGGCGCGCGAGTGCGGCGCGGCACAGCGGATCGTCGGCGGCGGGCGCGCAGGGGAAGCGCCGCGCGCCCTCGCCCTGCACGGCCTTGCAGTGGATGTACTCGACGTGCGGCGCGAGCGCCACGGCGGCCATCAGCGGCGCTTCGCCGGTCCATTGCCAGTTGCCGATATCGAACGTCATGCCAAGCAGCCCGTCGTGGCCGCTCGCACGCAGCGCGCGAAACAGCCCGGTGAATTGCGCGAGACGGCCGCCCATTTCAAGCTGGCCGTTTTCGACGACCACGCGCGGCAAACGCGTTTCGCTTGCTACGACGTTCGTTGCGGCCTTCGCGCCCAGTTCCGCGAGCACGTCGGCCAGATGCGCCGCGTGCGCGTCGCCGGCGAAACCGCCGAGCTGAAGCTTCACGAACCGCGCACCGAGCGCCTGAGCGCACGCCACCGCCTCGCGCAGCGCGGATGCGTCGAGCGCGCCGTCCTCGGCGTAGAGCGAATCGGGCGTCGACCACACGGACCACATCTGCGCGTTCGCAAATGCCGTGCCGAGGCTGCGCAGCGCGTCGAGGCTGGCGTCGGCGTCGTCCATCAATTCGCGCCGCACCTCGAAAGCGTGCGCGCCGCCCGCGTTCGCGACCTTCAGCCACGTCGCGTGTCCGTCTCGCCGGATCGCCCCGGCGCCGAACGCGCTCGCCACAATTGCCACTTCCGCCATCGTCGTCTTCCTGTTTCCGGGCCGGCCGGAGCGCGTTTCGCGCGATCCGGCACCCTTTCTCATTGCTTCATATTTGCTTTGGAACCGGTTCCAATTCAGTCCCGAAAAAAGGCGCGTGAAGCGCCTGATCGATGGCGGGATAGTGCGCCGACGCGCCGCGCGACGCCATTGTGGAAATCCCCTAAGTCAGGGCGGGAACCTGGCCGCCGCGCTGCCGTCATCGGGCGTATCGAGCAGACAGAGTTCGAGAAAGCGCTGGGCGACCCGCGAAGCCGCGCCCGCGTGCGGCACGAGGATCGAAAAGCGCCGCGCCAGTGGTTCCGGGCCGATGCGGATCTGCCCCAGCGCGCCGTCTTCGTGGCGCATCGACATCGCCGAGACGAAACCGATGCCCATGCCCGCGCGCACGGCCTCTTTCACGCCCTCCACGCCCGCGATTTCGAGCGCGACGCGCATGGGCACGGCGGCGCGCGCGAACGCGCGCTCGACGAGCTGACGCACGCCCGAGCCGTCCTCGCGCAGCACCAGCGGCCAGTCGGCGAACGCGCTCAAGTCGCAGCGCGGCGGTGTCGGTGACGGTGTGGCAGTCGCGCCTTCGCGTTCATCGAGTTGTGCGATCAGCGGATGCCCGCGCGGCACGATGGCCACGATCTCGTCCTCGTGCCACGGGTGCACGGCGGTATCGGCGGGCAACTGCTCGCCCACCGGCCCTTCCACCAGCGCGATATCGAGCTGGCCGAGCATGGCGACGACGTCCGAGGTGTTGCCGCTCGCGGTTTCGAGCTTGACGTCGGGATAGCGCCGGTGAAACGCCGCGACCAGATACGGCAGCCGGTAGCTCGCGGGCGTGGTGCTCGCGCCGATGCGCAGCGTGCCGCGTTCGAGCCCGCGCAGCGCGTCACGGAACGCCTGAGCGTCGCGCCAGGTGTCGCGCAGGCGCGCCGCATAGGCCGCGAGCTGCTCGCCGGTAGGCGTGAGCCGCACGCCGCGGCCGTCGCGCTGATACAGCGGCTCGCCGAATTCCTCCTGCAGCAGCCGCAATTGCCCCGACACGGCGGGCTGCGACAGATGCAGCGCCAGCGCGGCACGGCTGATGTTGCGGTGCTCCGCGACGGCGGCGAACGTTATCAGTTGCTCCGGGGTCATGGCTTAGATCTATAAGGTTGACCTATATTTTACTTCGTAAATGACGATTATTCATATCGTTATATCTAAATTAGGATTAGCGCATTCGCTCGATACTTAACTGGATAACCGTCATGTCCACCCCATCGACCACGCTTGCGCATTCCCCGTCGTCTACACGCGGCCAACTGAACGGCGTCTTGTTCGTCGCCCTGTTCGCGGCCGCCGTCACGCGCGTCGCCGCGCTGCCCGCCATCGCCAATCTGGGCCTGAGCCCGCTGATCGTCGGCATCGTCGCGGGCGCCGTCTACGGCAACGCCTTGCGCGACGGCATGCCCGAAAGCTGGGCCGCCGGCGTCAACTTCTCGGCGCGCAAGCTGCTGCGCATCGCCGTCGCCTTCTTCGGGTTGCGCGTGAGCCTGCAGGAAATCGCGCAGGTGGGCGTGCCGGGGCTCGTCGAGTCGGTCGCCATCGTCGTGAGCACGCTCGTGATCGGCACGTGGGTCGGCATGAAAGTCATGAAGCTCGATCGCGACACCGCCATTCTGACGGCGGCGGGCAGCGCGATCTGCGGCGCGGCCGCCGTGCTCGCCTTCGAGTCGACGCTGCAATCGAAGCCGCACAAGAGCGCGATGGCCGTGGGCAGCGTGGTGCTGTTCGGCACGCTCTCGATGTTCCTCTATCCGCTGCTGTACCGCGCGGGCTGGCTTCATCTCGACACGGTCGGCGCGGGCCTGTTCTTCGGCGGCACGATCCACGAAGTCGCGCAGGTCGTGGGCGCGGCGAGCAACGTGAGCCCCGAGGCCACGCATATCGCCACCATCGTCAAGATGACGCGCGTCATGCTGCTCGTGCCGGTGCTGCTCGTGCTCGGCGTGTGGCTGAACCGCTCGGCGCGCCAGGCCGTCGCCAGCAAGACGCACGGTGCGCAGCACGAAGCGCACCACGGCGCCCGCAAGCTCGCGGTGCCCTGGTTCGCGCTCGGCTTCCTCGCGCTGGTGGTGGTGAATTCGCTGCACGTACTGCCCGAAGCGGCCACCTCGACGCTGAACACGCTCGACACCTTCGCGCTCACGATGGCCATGACCGCGCTCGGCATCGAAACGCGCGTCTCGCAGATCCGCCAGGCCGGTCCGCGTGCGCTGACGACGGGGTTCATCCTCTACGTGTGGCTGACGCTCGGCGGCCTCGCGATCACCTGGGGCGTGGAGCGTCTGTTCGGATGACCCGCGCATGATCCGCGGCCGAGCGGGAGCCGCCCGCGCCGCCCTTCCCGTCAGCGCCAACAGCGCCGTCAGCCCCGCCCGCCGCGGGGCTTTTGGCGTTTGTGCGCCGGGGGCACGCGCAATCCAGGCGCGCCGGTTGCGAGCCATACTGTCCACTGCCGCCCGACGTTCAGGCGGCGGCTCGACCAGGGGGACGACCGATGGCATACGAACTGTATTACTGGGACGGCCTGCAAGGCCGGGGCGAATTCGTGCGGCTCGCGCTGGAAGAAGCGAAGGCGCCGTATATCGACGTGGCGCGCGGCTCGAAGGACGATGGCCAGGGCATCGGCGCGATGATGGCCGAACTGGACAGCGACGACCCGTATCCGCCCTACGCGCCGCCGTTTCTGAAGGACGGCGAGCTGATCGTGCCGCACGTGGCCAACATCCTGTTCTACCTTGGGCCGAAGCTCAAGCTCGCGCCGCGCGACGAGGGTCTGCGGATCATTGCGAACGGCTTGCAATTGACGATCGCCGATCTGGTGACCGAAGCACACGACACGCATCATCCGATCGCGGGCGGCCTCTATTACGAGGACCAGAAAGACGAGGCGAAGGCGCGCTCGAAGGATTTCATCGCGCATCGCATTCCGAAATTCATGGGCTATTTCGAGCGCGTGCTGGCGCAGAATCCGGACGGGCCGCGCCACATGGTCGGCAACGCGCTCAGTTACGTCGATCTTTCGATGTTCCAGATCGTCGAAGGGCTGCGCTACGCGTTTCCGAAGGCCACGAAACATTTCGCCGATTACTATCCGCACGTGGTCGCGCTGCACGACGCCGTGGCGGCGCGCCCGCACATCGCCGCGTATCTGGCTTCGGAGCGGCGTTTGCCGTTCAACGAGACCGGCATTTTCCGGCACTACCCGGAACTCGACCACGCCGTGCGCTGAACGCCAGGCGGCGCTGCCGGCGCCCGCCCGCCTGCTATCGGGCTGACGCAGCGCATGCCGCGCGCTGTGCGGCCCCGGCGTTCGCGACGCCCGCGCGCCGCCGCGACGTTATCCTCGCTTTATCGACGCTTTCGCATGCACGCCGCCCCGCGCGCGTGCGATCCTGTTCACCTGTTCAATCCGTCTGCCTGCCGTGCTGTCATTCCTGCTGAAACTGCGCACCCGCGCCCGCGATCTCTTTCGCCTCTCCGACGCCCACACGATGCTGATCTGGTCGGTCATCGTCGGCGTGGCCGGTGCTTTTGCGACCGTGCTGTTTCGCGAAGGCATCGCGCATCTGCAGATTCTGTTCACGGGCAGCGAAGGCAGCTTCGTCGAGATGGCGCGCCGTCTGCCGTGGCACACGCGCATCTGGCTGCCCGCGGCGGGCGGCTTTATCGCGGGCTGTCTGCTGCTCGTCGCCAAGCGCAGTTCGGCGGGCGACGCCGCAGGCGGCGGCAGCAAGCCGATCCACACCGACTACGTGGAAGCCGTGGCGATCGGCGACGGCGTGATGCCGGTCGGCAAAAGCATCTGGCGCAGCGTTTCGTCGCTGTTCACCATCGCGAGCGGCGGCTCGATCGGCCGCGAAGGCCCGATGGTGCAACTCGCCGCGCTGGCCGCCTCGCTGATCGGCCGCTGGGTGCACTTCGATCCGCAGCGGCTGCGTCTGCTGGTGGCGTGCGGCGCGGCGGCCGGTATCACCTCGGCGTACAACGCGCCGATCGCGGGCGCGTTCTTCGTCACCGAAATCGTGCTCGGCTCGATCGTGATGGAGAGCTTCGGGCCGATCGTGGTTTCTTCCGTGGTCGCCAACATCACCATGCGCGAGTTCGCGGGCTACAAGCCGCCGTACGAGATGCCGGTGTTTCCGCCCGTGACGGGCATCGAGGTGCTGCTGTTCGTCGCGCTCGGGCTGCTGTGCGGCGTGCTCGCGCCGCGTTTTCTCTCGCTGCTCGACGTCGCCAAGGCGGGCTTCGGCAAGCTGGCGATTCCGCTGCCCGCGAAACTCGCACTCGGCGGCCTCGTCTGCGGCGTGATTTCGGTGTGGACGCCCGAAGTCTGGGGCAACGGCTACAGCGTGGTGAATTCGATCCTGCATTCGCCGTGGACGTGGACCGCGCTCGCGGCGGTGCTCGTCTTCAAGCTGATGGCGACGGCGGCGACAGTCGGCTCGGGCGCGGTCGGCGGCGTGTTCACCCCGACGCTGTTCATGGGCGCGGTGGTGGGCTGCCTGTTCGGCCAGGGCATGCATGCGCTGTGGCCGCATGGCACGTCGGCGCCGTATGCGTATGCGATGGTCGGCATGGGCGCGTTCCTCGCGGGCGCGACCCAGGCGCCGCTGATGGCGATCCTGATGATCTTCGAAATGACGCTCAGCTATCAGGTCGTGCTGCCGCTGATGCTGTCCTGCGTGGTCGCGTACTTCGTCGCGCGCGCGACCGGCAAGAAGTCGATGTACGAAATCACGCTGCATCGCAATCGCGAGGAAGCCGAGCGTCTGCGCCTGCGCGCCACGCAGATGCGCGAACTCGTGCGCCCCGCCGACACGGTCGTGCGCGCCGGGGCGACGGTGCAGGAAATGACGCGCGTGTTCCTCGAATATCCGGTCAAGTATCTTTACGTGACCGACGACGACGGCCGCTTCCTCGGCGCAGTCGCGCTCGCCGACATCACGAACGACCTGCTGCAAAAGCGCGATACCTCGAACAAACATGCCTGCGACTACCTCAAGGCTTCGTTCGACGTGCTGACGCCCGACATGCCGCTCGCTGTTGCGTTGCAGCATTTCATGTCGTTTCAGGGCGAGCGTCTGCCGGTGATCGAAAGCGCGCAACAGCCCAAACTCGCGGGCGTGGTCTATAAGACATCGCTGCTCGATGCGTATCAGCGGCTGAACGCCGAGCGCTGAGGCCGCGTGGCGGTGCGCGCCTGTAGCGCCTCGCCTCTCGCGTTTTGCAGACCGATCGATGAAAAAAGCACGCGCGTTCGCGACGCGCGCAGGCTTTTGCTGCCATTATGAGCAGGTCGCTCGCGCGTGTGCGCGGGCCGGCGGTCACAGCCGGTTTCTCCAGCCGGCCCCTCGTCGCACAGGCCGCCTCGCCCGCCGTTCGCACGCGCCGCGCTGAGCCGCTTCGCTGCTGGGGTTGCCGTGATGTTTGCCATCGTCGGCGCGCCTTCGGCACGCGGTCGCCGCATCGCACGGACGCAGGGGCGCACTGTCGCGGTACGGCACTTGCTGTGGCCTTCGGGCCGCATGAGGAAAGGAGGTCGAGCGATGAAAACCTCGACGCTGTTGACCACTGTGTTGCTGTCCGCGTCGTGTTTTGCCGCGCCGGTGCACACGCATGATGCCCAGATCGACCGCGCCAGCGCACACGCGATGGAGCCGTCCACACGCTCTCCGATGGCCGACGTGCCCGTCGCGCCACCCGCGCCCGACGTGCCCGCCGCCACGAGCACGCAGCGCTGGGAATATCTGACCCTGCCCAAATCGCACCGTCTCGATCACGCGCTCACGCCCGACGTGCATCTGCAGACCTGAGCCGCGCGCCCGCGTGGGCTGAAACGGGCGGCGGGCGGCCGCGCACCCTGCGGCGGGTTTCGACGTGGATTGTGTATGCTTGAGCCGCGACGCCCGTGGACCGAAACGCATATCTGATCGGCTCCGGCTGGATGGCCGGGCCGTATCCAGAAACCGCCATTGAACCGATTTCCGACACTTCAGCCCGTTCAGCAAGGATTCAACGCATGTCCGCCTCCCGCCTCCCCGAAGAACCGATCGACCTCCAGTTCACCGACGTCCTGCGCGAAGTGCGCTGGCCCGCCAACAAGGACGATCTCGTGGACGCCGCACGCGCGGCGGGCGCCAGCAACGAGGTGCTGGCGATTCTCGACGGCATGCCCGAGCAGGATTACCGCGACGTGGCCGCGGTCACGGCGCTCATCGGCAGCAACTACGGCCCTGGCCTCGGCATTTGAGGCACGCCGCGCGCACGCGTCAGGCGTCGCGACCGAAGACCACGCGCGCGAAGAAGCGGCCCAGCACTTCCTCCACCACCGGCGGCGTTACATGCTGCGGATCGGCCGTGGCGAGAAACTGCACGCCGTCGCACAGGCCCATCAGCCCGAGCGCCATGAGATCGGGCGCGATCGTCACCGGCGTGCCGACGCGCGCCGAAAACTCCGCGATATACGCGCCGAGCCGCTCGCGCTTTTCCTTCATGAAGGCGTTGAAGCGCGCCCGGAAACGCGCGTCGCGCGCCGCGAGCAGCTTGGCTTCCACCCACAGCAGAAACATCTTGTTGTCCTGCGGCAAGCGGCTGTAGAAAGTCAGCACGCGCGCTTCCATTTCCTCGCGCGAGGCGGGCGTTTCGAAGATCGAACGCAGCTCGCCTTCCATCGCTTCGTGATCGCGCCGCAGCAACACCACGAGCAATTCCGCCTTGCTGCCGAAGTTCGAGTAGAACGCGCCGCGGGTGTAGCCGGCCGCGACCGCGATGTCTTCCACGCTCGCGCCCACGAAACCCTTCTTCATGAACATGGCCTGCGCGGCGTCGAGCAGGCGCTCGCGCGTCTGGTCGCGGCTTTCTTCGCGGGTAAGGCGCTTGCGCCCGGTGGTCTGGCGTGCCATGGCGTGTCGATAACGATGCGAGAAACGAGGTGGGGACCTCGATGGAAAACGTCGCCGGAACGATGCGTCCCGGATGGAAAGGCGATCGCCGAAGTCTAGCACTGAATCATTCTTCGGATTCAATCGTGTATTCAGATACAACGTTGTATTAGAATGCAAACCATCATCTGAGATCGGTTGACGCGCAGCGGAGGAGACATCGAGGCGCGTCCCGCGCCACGCGCGGACAGACTCAGCGGCGGCGCGGCGTGTCCGGTGCATTCGATCCGGCCCGGCGCGCGTTCCAGGCGTGTCGAGGTCCAAGTGAATCGTTGCGGTCGTGGCGCATCGAGCAGGATGCGCGGGCAGTGCCCCGTTTTCGTCGAATCCCCTTCCACTCTGCGCCGGGCCGTGCGCCGCCTTGCGGGCGTCGCCGCGTGCTGCGCGCTCGCGGGCCTCGCGGCTTGCGGCAAGCACGAGGCCGCCGCGCCCGGTCCGCGCCCGGTCGTGTCGATGACCGTGCATCCGGACGCGCACGGCGCGAGCGCCAGCTATCCGGGTACCGTGCAGTCGCGCAACGCCACGCCGCTGTCGTTCCGCGTGAACGGCAAGATCATCGAGCGCAACGTGCGGCTAGGCGACAGCGTGAAGCCCGGCCAGGTGCTCGCGCGTCTCGATCCGGGCGATTACGACAAGAACGCCGCGAGCGCGCAGGCGCAGTACGACGCCGCGGCGCATCGCTACGTGTTCGCCAAGCAGCAGCTCGATCGCGACACCGCCCAGTCGCAAGCCAACCTCATCGCCCGCGCGCAGTTCGAGCAGACCCAGGACGCGTATGCGTCGGCGCTCGCGCAACGCGACCAGGCCAAACAGCAGCTCGCGCTCGCGCAGGATCAGCGCCGCTATACGCAGCTGGTTGCCGACCACGCGGGCGTGATCACCGCCGAAAACGCCGACACCGGCCAGAACGTGCAGGCGGGGCAAGCCGTCTATCAACTGGCCTGGACCGGCGAGATCGACGTGGTGAGCGATCTGCCGGAAAACGCCATCGCGGGCCTGCATACCGGCGATACGGCCCAGGTCACGCTGCCCGCGCTGCCGGGCCGCCGCTATGCCGCGAACGTGCGCGAACTCGCGGCCGCCGCCGATCCGCAAAGCCGCACGTGGCGCGTCAAGCTCACGCTCGAACATCCCGACGCCGATGTGCGTCTCGGCATGACCGCGAACGTCGCGCTGGCGGCAAACAACGCGAACAACGCGCCCCAGGACGCATACACGGTCCCGGCCACCGCCCTCTTCCACGACGGCAACGCGCCCGCGCTCTGGATCGTGCAAGGCGCGGACAACGTGCTGCAACTGCGCCGCGTGAGCGTCTCGCGCTACGACGCGCGCACCATCACCGTGACGAACGGCCTCAAGGACGGCGAGCGCGTCGTCGTGCAAGGCGTGCACACGGTCACCGTCGGCGAAAAAGTGCACCCGATTGCGCCGCTGCATCCCGAGGACTTCGCGTCATGAGCGAGGTGCCCGAGCAGGAACACGACCGCGAGCCAGGCGCGGATCATCAGGAAGGCCGCTTTAATCTCTCCGCCTGGGCGCTGCGCCATCAGGCGCTGGTGATCTTCGTGATCGCGCTCGCGACGATCTTCGGCGCGCTCTCGTACACGCGTCTTTCGCAGTCCGAGGATCCGCCCTTCACGTTCCGCGTGATGGTGATCCAGACCTTCTGGCCCGGCGCGACCGCGCGCCAGGTCGAGGACGAAGTCACGAGCCGCATCGGCCGCAAGCTCCAGGAAACGCCGTATATCGACTTCCTGCGCAGCTATTCGCGTCCGGGCGAGTCGCTGGTGTTCTTCACGATGAAGGATTCCGCGCCCGTCAGCGAGGTGCGCGAAACGTGGTATCAGGTGCGCAAGAAGGTCGGCGACATCGCGCCGATGCTGCCGCAAGGCGTGCAAGGCCCGTTTTTCAACGACGAATTCGGCGACGTCTACACCAACATCTACACGCTCGAAGGCGACGGCTTCTCGCCCGCGCAACTGCACGACTACGCCGACAAGCTGCGCGAGGAACTGCTGCGCTTGAAGGACGTGGGCAAGGTCGATTATTTCGGCGACCCGAACCAGCGCATCTACATCGAAATTCCGAACGCGCAGCTCACGCGCCTCGGCATTTCGCCTACGCAGATCGGCCAGGTGATCGGCGCGCAGAACAGCGTCGCGGCCTCGGGCACGCTCACCACCGCCGACGACCGTGTGTTCGTGCGCCCGAGCGGCCAGTTCACCGACCTCAAGACGCTCGCCGACACGCTCATCACCGTGAACGGCCACAACTTCCGGCTCGGCGACATCGCCACGATCCGGCGCGGCTACGACGATCCGCTCGCCACGCAGATGCGCTACGACGGCAAGGCCGTGCTCGGCATCGGCATCACAATGCAGCCGGGCGGCGACGTGATCCGGCTCGGCAAAGCGCTTGACGCCCGTATCGACACCTTGCGCGCCGAACTGCCCGCGGGCCTCAAGCTTACCGAAGTGTCGAGCATGCCCGACGCGGTCTCGCATTCCGTCGACGACTTCGTCGAAGCCGTGGCCGAAGCCGTCGGCATCGTGCTGGTCGTGAGCCTCGTCTCGCTGGGCGTGCGCACGGGCATGGTGGTCGTCATCACGATTCCGATCGTGCTGGCCGTCACCGCGCTCGTGATGTTTCTGTTCGACATCGGCCTGCACAAGGTCTCGCTCGGCACGCTGGTGCTCGCGCTCGGCCTGCTCGTCGACGACGCGATCATCTCCGTCGAAATGATGGCCGTGAAGCTCGCGCAGGGCTGGAACCGCACGCGCGCCGCCGCTTTCGCGTACACGAGCACGGCGTTCCCGATGCTCACCGGCACGCTCGTGACCGTCTCGGGCTTTTTGCCGATTGTGCTGGCGAAGTCGAGCACGGGCGAATACACGCGCTCGATTTTCCAGGTGTCGGCGATTGCGCTGATCGCGTCGTGGTTCGCGGCCGTGGTGCTGATTCCGCTGCTCGGCTACCGCCTGCTGCCCGAGCGCAAGCGTGACGCCAATGCGCCGCACGACGAGCATCACGAAGACGACATCTACGACACGCGTTTCTACCATCGGCTGCGCGGCTGGATCGGCTGGTGCATCGAGCGCAACTTCGTCGTGCTCGGGCTCACGCTGGTGCTGTTCGTGGTGGCGCTCGCGGGCTTCACGCTGATCCCGCAGCAGTTCTTCCCGAGTTCCGATCGCCCCGAGCTGCTCGTCGACGTGCGGCTGCCCGAAGGCGCATCGTTCGACGCGACGCTGCGCCAGACGAAGCGACTCGAAGAAGCGCTCAAGGGCCGTCCGGAAATCGATCATTCGATCGACTTCGTCGGCACCGGCGCACCGCGTTTCTATCTGCCGCTCGACCAGCAATTGCAGCAGCCGAATTTCGCGCAGTTCGTCATCACGGCGAAGTCGGTGAAGGATCGCGAGAAGCTGGCCGAATGGCTCGAAACCAAACTGCGCAACGATTTTCCGGCGGTGCGCACGCGTCTTTCGCGGCTGGAGAACGGGCCGCCCGTCGGCTATCCGGTGCAGTTCCGCGTGAGCGGCGACGACATCGCGACCGTGCGCGGCATCGCCGATCGCGTGGCCGCGGCCATGCGCGCCGACAAGCGCACCGAAAACGTCAGCTTCGACTGGGACGAACCGGCCGAACGCTCGCTGCACTTCGAGATCGATCAGCAGAAGGCGCGCGCGCTCAATGTGAGTTCGCAGGATGTCGCCAACTTCCTGCAGATGACCTACTCCGGCTACACCGTCACGCAGTATCGCGAGCGCGACAAGCTCATCAGCGTCGATCTGCGCTCGCCGCCCAACGAGCGCGTCGATCCCGCGCACATGCTCTCGCTCGCCATGCCCACGCCGAACGGCCCGGTGCCGCTCGGCGCGCTCGGGCATCTCGAGAACACGCTCGAATACGGCGTGATCTGGTCGCGCGACCGGCAGCCCACCATCACCGTGCAGTCCGATGTGCGCCAGGGCGCGCAAGGGATCGACGTCACCCATGCGTTGCAGAAAACGCTCAAGTCGATCCAGGCCACGCTGCCGACGGGTTATCGGATCGAAGTGGGCGGCTCGGTCGAGGAAAGCATGAAAGGCCAGACGTCGATCTACGCGCAGTTGCCGATACTCGTGATCGCCGTGCTCACGCTGCTGATGATCCAGTTGCAAAGTCTGTCGCGCGTGATGATGGTCGTGCTGACGGCGCCGCTCGGGCTGATCGGCGTGGCCGTCGCGCTGCTGCTGTTCAACGAGCCGTTCGGCTTTGTCGCGATGCTCGGCGTGATCGCCATGTTCGGCATCATCATGCGCAACTCGGTGATTCTCGTGGATCAGATCGAGATGGATATCCGCGCGGGGCATCCGCGCTTCGACGCCATCGTGGGCGCGACCGTGCGGCGTTTCCGCCCGATCATGCTGACGGCGGCGGCCGCCGTGCTCGCGCTCATTCCGCTCGTGCGCTCTAACTTCTTCGGGCCGATGGCCACCGCGCTGATGGGCGGCATCACGAGCGCCACGGTGCTCACGCTGTTCTTCCTGCCCGCGTTGTACGCGACCGCGTTCCGCGTGCGCAGCAGCGAAACCGACCAGCCTCAAGCGAACGCGGGGAAAGCATCATGACCATTTCCACGCCGACGAAGATGGGCGAGGCCGTACGCGCGGCCCGGCGCACGGCCGCTGCCTCGCGCCTGCGCCTGAGCGCGGCGGCCCTGGCGGCGCTGCTCGCGAGCGCCTGTTCGTGGGGACCGGACGGCAAGCCGCCCGCGATGCCGCAGCCCGCGCATTACGGCGCCGAGCCGCAAGCGGCGCAGACGGTCGCCGCGCAAGGCGTCGCGCAGCAGTTCGATGTGGGCGCGCAGCCGGTGCCGCAGTGGTGGACGCTCTACGACTCGCCGCAGCTCGATGCGCTCGTCGAGGAAGGCCTCGCGAACAGCCCGAATCTCACCGCGGCCGATCACAGCCTGCAAGCCGCGAAGGAACAGTTGCGCGGTCAGATCGGCAGTTCGATGCTGCCGACCGTCGATGCACTCGGCACCGCGCAGCGCCAGCGCGCGCCCGGCATACCGCAACTCGGCATCGACAAGCTCCAGTACGACGTGTTCGCGGGGCTCGTCGAAGTGCGGTACTCGTTCGACCTGTTCGGCGCGACGCGCCTGAACAACGCGGCGCTCGCCTCGCGCGTGAACATGCAGGTGTTTCAGTTCGAGTCGGCGCGACGCGCGCTGGCCGCCAACATCGTCGCGAGTGCGCTGGGCGCGGCCACGCTGCATGCGCAGATCGACACGACCGTGCAGTTGATCGCGCTCGCCAACGCGCAAGCCGACGAAATGCAGAAACGCTACGCGCTCGGCGCCGTGTCGCACACCGATTTGCTGAATGCGCAGCAGAGCGCGGCGTCGCTGGCGGCCAACCTGCCGGGACTGCGTCAGCAATGGACGGCGATGCGCCACGCGCTCGCCGTGCTGCTCGGCCGCACGCCCGACAATGCGCCGCCCGATCTCGATCTCGCGAGCCTGCATCTGCCGCAGCAGGTGCCGGTGGTGGTGCCGTCGGAACTGCTGAAAACGCGTCCCGACATCGAGGCCGCGAGCGCGGCGCTGATCGCCGCTTCCGCCGACGTGGGCGCGGCGACGGCGCAGATGTTCCCGAGCATCACGCTCTCGGCGGGCCTCGGGCAGGCGGGCTTCAGCTGGCCGGTGGTCACGTCGGGCGTAGGCGCGCTGTGGGCGATCGGCGCCTCGCTCACGCAACCGATCTTTCACGGCGGCGCGCTGGTCGCGCAGCGGCGCGCGGCGCTGCAGACCTATGATGCGGCCAACGCGTCGTACCGGCAGACCGTGCTGGCGGCGTTCCAGGACGTGGCCGACCGGCTCGCCTCGCTGGAGCACGACGCGCAGGCGCTCGATGCGGCGAGCACCTCGGCGCAGGCCGCCCAAGGCGTCTACGACGACACCAACGCGCGCTACAAGCTCGGCGCGCTGCCCTACTACGCCGTGCGCCAAAGCGAGCAGCAATGGCGCAATGCGCGTCTCGACGAGATTCGTTATCGCGGCGCGCGTCTGTCCGACACGGCGGCGCTGTTTCAGGCGATGGGCACCCCGCCGTCGGACAATCCCGTTTCTTCTCCGAAAGCGGCCGCCGATGCCGCTGCATCGGCCTCCGCGGTGAGCAACTGATACGCACCCCGCGTTTCGCATGATTCGTTGAAAAGCGCCTGAAACAGGCGCTTTTCACGTTTTTCTGTCAGAAAAATCGCAGGACTCTTTTTGGGATGTGGCTGCTACACTCCCCGTCACATCAGCTCATCGCAAAATAATTCATTAGTGATGCTGATAAAAATAATGACTGATCGGAGCGTTTAAGGGCGTGGGCTGTGCATCGTCGCATCGCGTGCATGGTCGCGTCCGCGGACCACAACCTCGAGCATGACGACCATGACTGCCTTCTTCCGATACACGATCTCGCTCGCGCTGCTCATCGCCGTCAGTCACGCGGCGTACGCAGGCATCGATTGCGCCGGCTCGCGTGGCGGCTTTCGCTTCCAGAACCACGATAGCTGGACCGGCACGGACAAGCTCGAACACTTCGGCTTGTCCGCGCCATTCGGTGCAATCGGTGGCTGGCTCGCGCGCGATACCGGACATCCGGTGATCTACGGCACATTGATCGGCACGGTGCCGGGCTTGCTGAAAGAGGCGTTCGACGGCACCTGCCGCAGCGACGGATTCTCGTACAAGGACCTGTTCGCGGACGCGCTCGGCGCGCTCACAGGCGCGTGGCTCACGCACTGGGGGTTGATGTTCTCGCGTACAACGCATAGCCAAACCTTCGGTCTGCGATACGACAGCGTGTTTTGAGGCGCAATCTGCCTTGCGCGGCTGTTGAGCGCCGGTGCGCTCGACCTCTGAGCGTGCGGAACAAGTGGCTTGCAGCGCGAGCCAGAACGACAGGGAGACCCGATGGCCGGCCGGTACCGCAATGCCACCTACCGCCAGTACCTGCCGCAGGAGCTGCTGGATGAGCTGCGCGCGATCTCGCACGACGCACGGGCCCATGCAGCAGATCGTGCGTGTGGCGTTGTGCCGGTTTCTCAGCTAGCCGAGTATTTGCTGCCCAATGTGTACGGGCTGGCCAAGGACACAAATACCGATGCAGCGTTGCGCCATCGCATCTTCGAGTCTCTGGCGCACTATGCCCTGCTCGATCCCGCCACGGAGAAAGGCAACGCCGAGGGTGGCGGGCGTGTGATCTTCAACATCCCCCAGGGCATACGAGGCATGCAGCATGTGACGGGTAAAATTCTGCCTTCCACCTCACGGCGTAGGGATAACGTGATTGAATTGCCGCCCCACTTAGAGCTGTTTAAGTTTGCCTTCGCCTTCGGGAAGCCAGGTTTCGTCCACGCCAGAGCTGACATTAAAAAAGCCTACGCCGTGGCGCGCCGCAAGATCAAACATGGTCGCGTAGGCTAGTTCTGCCTTGCTCCAGGCGAAGGCCACATAGATCACATCGCGACCCACGCAATAGTCCGTCAGCAGTGCTTCGTCTTCAGGATCGACTTCTGGCGCGAGCGGTCCATTCATGGCAGGGAACATCTGGATCATGTCCATCATCCAGTTTCGCAGTGCGTCGGAACTGATGGCAGGATCGTTGTAGCCATGGTCCTCGGTCCATTGGGTCTGTTCGCGATACCACGCCATGAATGCTTCCGGCTCTACTGGCGCGCGCGTCGCTTCAAAAACCATCAGGTCATAGCTCAAGGTGCATCACCTGTTTTGTTTGGATTGAGTCGCGAATGATACCCCTGCCATCGACGACATACCCTCGCCCACGGTTTTGCGCTTCCCTTGCAGCACTACCTTCATCAAGGCGATTGCAGGCTCACCGGGCGACGGCAAGTCGGTCAGCGCATACATGGACGGCTTGCTGCGCGTAAAGCGCCAGCCGCCTGAGCGTCGAAGGGGCGGCGCTTCAGGCTCTGTATCGCGCGCGACCTACGCGAAGCTGAAAACCACCATGCTCAAGCGTGATCGATCCGAAATGCGCGATGCTCATCGACGGGCTGGGGCATAGCTACGTCTACCGCAAGCTGCGCGCGACGACGATCACGGGACTGAACTACGCGAACGAGCCGATGAAGGGGCCGACGAACCACGTGTGCGAGGCGTTCCAGTAACTGTGCCTGCACGTCGCCCACGTGGTGCCGGAAGAAGAGGTGATCGACCGCTCGCGGGTGCCGGTGAGCAAGCGGCGGTTGGGCTGACCGTCACGGTTCCGCATGCACGCCGTCGTCTGCAGTAACCCGGCCATAGTTGTGCTCGATGGGTGAGCTGGATGGTTCCGTGGTGTTCGCCGATTCGTCGTCGGTGTCTTTCGCGCCGACTGTCTCGGCAGTTCGGTCCTCGCTCTTTGCGCTGATGTCGGGTTCAGCATGCTCAACTGGTGAAGCAGCCTGCGTGGAAGCGCTGGTGGTGACGGAGGTTGGAGCGCCGCCACCATCGCCGCAGCCACTGAGGAACACGGCCACGAGAATGGTAAATGCGCCACAGCGCAGGGTTTGAAAATGCGGTTTCATCGGTAACGGGAATTTTTCAGTTGGAAAACTGAGTATAGGAGCGCTCTGTCCGACAGTGTAGATACATAGGATGCCTGATCACTGAATCATTGCGCATACGGTTATCTCTACCGCGATTTCAGATATTTCTCATGGTTAAGGCGTCCCCTGCCCCCCTACGCTTGACGCCGGTACGTCCCGTGCCGCCCTCTCTCAAACATCGAAAAATAAATCAGGAAAGTCATGCAAATTCCCGTGAATTCTCCGCACGACGACAGATTAAGTGCAGCGAAATCCGCCTGTCTGCTGGTCGCGATCATGATGTCGAGTACCGGAGCGCTCGCCTATCCGTCTGGATGGCCCTCGACGGCGACCATCCCCTATAACCTCGGTGGTTCGCTGGATGGCAAGTACAAGGCCAGCAGCGGCAAGACATACGACGGAACGGGGTATATCGTCGTCGTCATCGACGGAGCATTCGACACGCGCAATCCGGTATTCAAGGATGCGAAGGGCAAGAGCAAGATTCCTGTCGAAGCCTGCTTTGGTGAGGCGCTGAACGCGACGTTTCCGAGCCTTTGCAAGACCACGACCTGGATACCCCGCCCCTTGCCTGGCAACCCGTCGGCGGGCTATTTCTTCAGTTCGCTGAGTGGCTCCTCGAAGCCTATGGACGCGCCCGACAACACCTGCCGCGACACGAACAATCCATCAAAACCTCAGTATTGTCATTACTTCCACGGCTCCGCCACGGCGGGAATCGTCGTCGGCCAACCTACCCTGCGATGGGATGGGGGTTACAAGATGACCTATACGGGCGTGGCACCGGGGGCGAATGTCATCACGCTCAAGGTCGGTGGCGGGAGGGGTACCAATGTTTCGCAGGGGTGGCCGATCAATTCAGTCGTGGACGCGCTCGAGTATGTCAACAGGGCGCTGCTGCCCCGTGCGGATGTCGGGTCGAAAATTGTCGCCGTCAGTATTTCCGCCAACGGCAGCTCGATAGCAGGCACGTCGCCGTGCGCGACGGGCGGCGGCGGCGACAGAATCGACGCAGCGGCAGCCGTGCTCAAGAAAAAGGGCGTTGCAGTGGTGATGGCGGCTGGCAATGATGCCGTGAACGGAACCGGCACATGGAACTGCGGCAGCAACGTCATTCCTGTGGGAGCGACAAGTATCGTGACGCCTGCGACGCCAACCAACTATACGAACATATCTCAACGAGTCAGCCTGTTTGCTCCCGTAGGAACGGGTAATTTTAAGAGTGGTGATCTGGTACTTGCCCCCTGGGCGGACTCCGGCTCCTTCTACGTTTGGGGCACATCGTTCGCGGCTCCTCAGGTGGCCGGAGCATTCGCTGTCCTTCGCCAGAAGTTTGGCAAGGGGCCGTCTGTCGATGCGCTGGTCAAACTCTTGGTCCGTACCGGCACGCCGTTGAAGGGTACGCGTGCCGGACTCGCGGCGCAGGGAGCGTCGGTACTGAACATCAAGGCAGCGCTTAACGGCTCGCCTGCATAATCGCCTGTGGCTCGATGAAGCGGAGACTGCGCAGCGCGATAAGCTGTCGCCAGCGCCTCCGGGGAGGCGCTGGCGCTGAGCCCGGATTCGGCGCGCGGCGCGGTGCCGCCCTGATCTATTGACTATCGTGCTTGTTGATGATCTCGTACTCGGGCGTGTTGCGCTGTGAAACGCCTGCCGCAAGCAGGCACGTGATCACAGCCTGTATAGGTAACTTCGTCAGGTAACTCCTCGCCTGCCAAATTTCCAAGCCAATGACCTTCGAAAATACGCTGTACATTTCGTTATTCACTACGACGCCGGTGCACTAATCAATTTTCAAAATCAGATGTTGGGTCAGTTACCGGACAGAGTACCCGTCCATGTTGCACCGCACACATCCTCAGGGAACGGCGCGCCGTTCCCCGGCCACTGCTAGAACTGCGCACTCGCCTGCACCCCGACCGTGAACCTCGCGGTGGGGAATGCCTTCGGTTTGTAGACCGGCGTCCCCACGAACAGGTCATACGAGAACCCGGCGTACCTGGCCGGGATGCCACCCCGAAGCCCTATCACCGCTCCCGCGAGCTGGGTTCCGGCCAGCACCGCCGTACCCGGACCGTAGACGTGGCCGTAGTCGATCCCCGCATAGAGCGCCTGGCCCGTGCTGCCGATAGGCCACTGCAACTCGTTGCGCCAGTAAAAGCCCCTCTCCGCCGCCAGCATCGTCTCTCCGTCAAACCCGCGCACGGTGTAACGGCTGCCAATGGTCAGGTCATCGATATAGAACAACGCGTCGTTGGTGAACTGGCCGTGAACAGTCGTCACGTACCGGAACGCCTGGCCGCCTGCCGCGAACGGCACCGACAGATTGGCATCGAGCACCGCCATATGGAAACGGTAGGTCGGACCGTTCGGCCACGGGTCCATCGTCGCGCCCAGCCCACCGATGCCCTGCCGGTAGGCAAGCGTGCCGTCGAACTGCGAGACGCCGAAGTAATGGCGGTTTGTCACGCCCAGCTCAAGAAACGTGTTATTGCGGTGCTGTACCGGAATCGTCATGTCCTCGATGAAGCTGTCGCCAAAGCGCTTGCCGAGCTGCACGTAGGCTCCGGTTACATCGACCTGTCCGCGCATGAGCACGCGCGCGAGGCGCAGCGCGACGTTCTGCGCGTTGCCGCTCGACTGAACCGAGCCGGGAATCGTGGAGGCTATTGGGTTTAAGTTAAAGCAGGCGCATCCGCAGTATTTCTGAGTTGCCTGTAGTAGTTTGCCTCAGCTTCAGCGGGCGGGATATAGCCGAGCGGTTCCATCAGTCGATGATGATTGAACCAGGCCACCCATTGCAGCGTTGCCAGTTCGACGGATTCCTTCGTTTTCCACGGGGCGCGCCGATGAATCAGTTCCGTCTTGTACAGGCCGTTAATCGTTTCAGCCAGCGCGTTGTCATAGCTATCGCCACGGCTGCCGACCGAAGGCTCGATGCCCGCTTCGGCCAGACGTTCGCTGTAGCGA
>NZ_FNZM01000038.1 GCF_900109265.1 Paraburkholderia tropica | reverse complement strand
TGTGTCAAAGTGATGCCCATCAAATCGGAAATGATGGACATCACTTTGATGTCGCCCTCAGCCACCGTCTATAACGGCCGGCACGAGCCGCTTACCGCTTTACTGCAGCAGTCGTCGTCATATCGGCCGAACCGTCGTCGGCCTGAAGGCCTTCCAGGCGCAACTCGATCTGTTCGAGCTGGCGATCCAGCTTCTCCGATTTTCGGCCGAACTGCATCCGGCGCGGCTTGGCGATCGTCAGCTTCAGATGTTCGATTTCGATCGCGCGCGACGAGAGCTGCTCGAGTGAACCGGCGACCATTGCCTTCAGCGCGTCAATATCGTCGGGGAAATCAGTGAGAGCAGCAGACTTCAGTAACGAGTGTGCAATTTCGCCAGGTAATTTAGTGGAACAGTTGCACCGATCACCAGGACCATGCCAAGAAGCGGCGTCTGCGATAAATGTTCCCTGGCGACCATGAATCCGCCAGTTGTTTCGCCCAGAGTGATTCCGAGATTGAAAGCCGAGATATTGAGACTGGATGCAAAATCAATCGCGCGAGGCGTAAATGCTTCCGCTGTCGAGAGCATGGCTGCCTGACACGCCGGTGACATCCCAAACGCGAGCCCTCCCCAAACGAACAACATACATGCGAGTGGCACGGAGGAGTGGACAAATAACGCGATGCCCGCAAGCGATACCGCCAAAAGTGCAAAGATGCCCTTGAGCGTATTAAACCACCCAATACGGGCCGCCGCTGCCCCGCCAATCGAATTGCCAAATAGAGTCGCCAGTCCGAAAACGACGAGCATCAGGTTTGCGCCAGTAGTTGTGAAACCGGCCACATTTACGAGTATCGGGGTGATAAACGAAAATGGAGCGAAGCTCGCGCCAAAGCCAAGAATCGTAACCGCCATAATCGTAAGGATTGCAGGATTCCGGATTGTCATCAACTGACTCGCGACACTTGTTGGCCTGGATGTCGACACCGAAGGGAGCCACTTTGCGATTGCAAGTGCCGAGATGAACGCGACGGCCGCGATCAGGAGGAACGGTAATCTCCAACCGAACAAATTACCCACATAAGTCCCCAGAGGCACACCCACCACCATTGCCAGCGTGTGACCTGCGAACATCATGGCGATTGCGCGACTGGCCTGACCAGGTTTGGCCAGCCTCGCCGCGACCGAAGCACCGATTGCGAAAAAACTGCCATGTGCGACCGCCGTGAGAACACGGGCGACAAGCAATGTTTCAATGTCATGCGACAACGCTGCACCGACATTCCCCGCGAGAAATACAAGCACTAACCCAATGAGTAGCGGCTTCCGGTCGTACCGCGAAGTCAGCAGGACTGTGATCGGCGTTCCAATTGCCAATGCGAATGCGTAGATTCCAATAAGGCTACCTGCCCGCGCCAACGAAACGTGGAGATCAAGCGAAATTGCGGGCAGTACACCGACGACGATGAACTCTGCCGCGCCAATTGCAAACGCTGTAATAGCCAGTGAAGTGACGGACCATTGAGTCTGATTGCGATCAGCGGTCATTTACGCCCCGCGGCGCTCAAGGCGATTTGATTGTCGATGCTGGGCGTCGCCCCAGACACGCCGACAGCCCCGATCACATGCGCCGTGTTGTCATAGATAACAACGCCACCGCCAAAGCCGATCAGGCCACCATTTGTGAATTGCAGAGTGTACGCGATGCCATCAGGGTGCATTACCTTGCCAATTTCATCCGTGTCCAATCTGAACAAGGACGCGGTGTGAGCCTTTTTGAAAGCCACATCGATGGCCCCCGGGATCACATCAGCCATACGGCGAAATACACACAGGAGACCATTCTTGTCTACAACGCTGACACAGATAGTTGCGTCCAGATTAGCCGCCGCCTTAAAGGCGCGGCCAATGACTTCATCAGCTATATCTTCAAGGAACAATTTTTCTGTCTCATCCAGGTAACTGTTTCGCGCCCACTTGTCACTGACCCGTGGGCGCGCACTTTGAACCACGTTGGCGAAAACCTTAATGGTCAGGAAATGACGCCATCGAGCACGTAAAAGCTGCCGTCGAATTTGGTGTAGATGGTCTTGGTCGTCTTCGCTTCGAAGTTATCGCAGTGCACGATGGTGGACTTGTCGTCTTCCTGCCACCAAAGCAGAAAGTTGCCATCCGGCAATGCCTGCCAGCTAAACGGCACCGTCATTTTCGCCCCCGCCATTTCGCCAGCCAGAAACTCCGCGGTGACGTGCTTTCCGTCTTCCGAGTAAATGTTTTTGAAGACCAGGTCTCCGCCGTAATTGACGGTGAACTCTTGACCAGCATAAGGAAACACATTCGTCATCTTGCACTCCAGGTTATTACATAAAGCTTTCGAAAATGGCAATTGCCATCCCGTAGCAATGTAATACATCGGGTAAGATGGAATAAATGGCCTCTGACTCCTTTCATACCGGACGTTAGTGTCCGGAATTCATCGACCTCGGAGAACTGATGGATAATTTCGCGGGACTCGTCGCCTTCGTCAAATCGGCAGAAACGTGCAGCTTTGTTGACGCCGGGCGAATACTCGGCATTTCCGCCTCTGCTGTCGGGAAGAGTGTTTCACGCCTTGAAGAACGCCTGGGAACCAGGCTGTTTCAGCGGAATACGCGAAACATGAAGCTCACTGCCGAGGGCGCTCTGTTCTTGCAGCGATGCCAGCGGATCATTTCGGAAATGTCTGCGGCTGAGGAAGAACTGTCTGACATCAAGGGTGAACCAAGGGGACTACTGAGAGTAAGCCTGCCATCAGTCGGGACATTGCTTCATTCGGTTCTGGAGGAATTCATGGTCGAGTTCCCCAATATCGAGTTGGAAGTTGATTTTTCCGATCGAAAGGTAGACCTGATTGACGAAGCCTTTGATGCGGTTGTCCGCATTGGAAATGTGGACGACAGCAGATTGGTGAGTCGTCAAATTTTCTCTTTCCAGAGATATCTGGTGGCATCTCCGCAATATTTGACCCGAGCAGGTATTCCGGACAAACCATCGGACCTGTTGCAGCATAGCTGCCTGCTCTATAAGTTTCCGAATACCGGGAAGATCGAGCCGTGGCCTGTCGATGGCTGGAATAGCCTGATTCTGGAAAACCTGCGATCGCCCATGAGCTGCAACGCCATCGAGACGCTCGCCTTCCTCGCGGCGCGGGGAAGGGGAATCGCTTGCCTTCCGGACTTCTGTGTTCGCGACTCTCTTGAATCCGGGCGGCTGCAAAGGGTGCTGGGCGCTGAAGACACGCAACCACGTGCCTTGACAGTTCTTTGGCCGTCGAGCAAGTACGTCGTACCAAAGCTACGCGCGTTTATAGATTTCTTGAGTGCGCATTCGTTTGTAAGCACCTCATGACGGCCGCTCTCCGCTTTGCGATGAAGGGAATTAATTTGATTTTCCCCAAATATTTGAACTGAACCCAGATAGGCGCGATGGCGATTCCCATGCGCGGGATGATTTATGAGGTTCGCTTTTACCTAACTAATTAATATTCCTTATCACTCCGTTTGACATTACCATTCAGCCGTAAGGCATAGTGCTGGTTCCAGCAATTCCGCATCGGGCCTTATAGTTGCGCGAGTTGGCAGCTTGGTCCTGCGACAAGACAACGAGCTGCCAGAATGTCTCGAATCTCTGCAAGCGATTCCCATCTGCAGCAGTTGTTTCGGGGCGATTCGTCAACGCAACTGGGGACGGTCTCAAAAAATCGCTCTATTGACGCACGGGCTGAATCCGGAAAGCCGGTGCACCGATCTTCAGAACTCGGGAAGCAGGCTGGCTAGAACCGGGTCCTGATGCCCATACCCAGGCTATTGCCAGACGACACGCTGGTCATCGTGTCGTACCGCCATACCGCATAGACCTCCGTACGTTTCGAGAGGGGATAATCGTAGCCGCGCGCCACTGTCGACCAACGGAGATCCGGACCCTGAGCGAGCCGCCGAAACGTGCCCGCCCAGGACAACAGTACGCTGCCCGTACCGACCTGCGCATTGGTTCCTGCCTGGACGGTATCGTCGGCGAGCTCATTGTTGTCGGTCACCGCTCGTACTGGAAAAAGAGCTTCACTGCCTCAAGGCGATACGCAGCCCAACGAGCCACGCCGTCTGTTGCGTCGCGCCGTTCAGGAAGAGCGACGCCGTATGCAGGCTCTGGACCGCGGACGTCGCGGAAAACGCTCCGGCGAAGTGAAGCAGGTTGGCGCTATAATTCGCCTGCCCCGCGCGGACCGCGATGCCGGCATTGCTGTACTGAAGACTTCCCGTAAGGCCTCCAACCTCCGAAGTCTGGTAGACGATCGAGTCGTCGATCGCAGTGTCGCTTTGCACCGACGCAGCCCCCATTGCGGAAGGCAGAAACGTGTGAACCACCATCGGCGAGAAGACGAACGAATTGCCAAATGGATTGAACAAGAGCGTGGACACGAACAGCAGCGAATCGGTGCGCCCGAGTGTCAACTGGCCGAATTGCCCGCTCAGCCCGACGAACGCCCTGCGTCCGAAAAATGACTGTCCGTTGAACGCGCCAGACTGGCCTGTTGATCCGGTAAAAGCTCTCGAGCGTGAATATCGCCTTCACGCCACTGCCCAGATCCTCGGCTCCCGAGATCCCCAATACGAGGTCGACAATCCCCCCGACCCGACCTCCCACGCGTTGCCCTGCGCGCCAGGCGTGCGTACCACCCCGGCAAACGCATCAGCCAGCCCGTAGAGCGACACTGACGACTGGGCCAGCGCCACACCCGTTGCCAGGCACAACGACACCGCCACGGCCCCCTTACGGCATCTTCCCCGTCTAACCCTGCGCATGACTTTTCCTTCCTGGTTTGCAAGTATCCTTTCGGGCGAGCCATGCCTGATGGCACGGCGTCTCTTCGTACGTCACTCCGGCCTGATTCCGCAAGCGGCCTTCCGCGTTCGGCCAGCGCAATGGCAACCAGCAGTTCGTCAGGTGCGGGCGAGTCGGGTACGCAGAGCGATTCCATGTCGAAGTGGTCGAAGCTTCACATGTTCGTGACGCCGTGCAGGGGGATGTCGACGCACGCCCCCGCCGCCCCCCGTTTGGTGACGGACGGCATGATCGAGGACGCACCAGGCAAACAGCTACGCACCGCCTTGCCTATCCCTGTCGCCAGATACTGACGGCGTGGGTTCGCGAGCGCTAGGGAAGTACTGTCTTAACGGCCCGTTCGTGTTTTCATTTGATCCGCGTTGCCATGGATGCTGGGGATCGCAGAAGTAGACCTGTATGTCGGTAGCCACGGTAAAGCGTTTGTGTGCGGCCATCTCTGTTCCCCGATCCCATGTCAGCGACTTGGAGCTCCTGCGGCAGTTTTGAAGCGTGTTTGATGAGTGCATTGGCGACCGTTTCGCTATCCTTGCTCGCTATCCTGACCAGCATAACGTAACGCGTCTGGCGCTCGACGAGCGTCGCGATCTGGCTGCTGCCGCTACCGCACAGCGGATCACCTTCCCAGTGGCCCGGTACTGCACGATCTTCAACGCTCGCGGGGCATTCACTGATCGATACGGTGTCCTTTATAGACCGACAGGTTGTAGCCCCGCTTCAAGGCCTCCTCGATGGTGTGCCTTCCGGTCGGCCCGGTCGCACCGAACAGCGCAATGGTTTTTATCCCGGCCATGGATGTCACGCAGCCTTCGCCAACAAGGCTTTGATGGCCGTTTCGGTGTTGGCGACGGCGGCCTTCGCCGCATCGGGACCCAACACCGTGCCTTCGACACGCACCACTTCAACGTCGGTCAGGCCGATGAAACCGAGCAGGTGCAGCAGATAGTTGGTCTGAAAGTCGAACGGTGCCCAGGCACCCTCCGAGAACACGCCGCCGGCAGCGGTAACGAGATAGACCTTTTTGCCGGTCAGCAGCCCCTTCGGCCCAGTCTCGCCGTAGCCGAAGGTGACGCGCGGCCAGGTGACGTGATCGAACCACGCCTTGAGCTGCGAGGACGGACCGAAGTTGATCATGCCCGAACCGAGCACGATCACGTCGGCGAGCTTCAACTCGTCGACCAGATCTTGCGCGACCTTCACTGCCTCGACCTGTTCCGGCGTGCGATCTTCGGGCGACGTGATCCGGCCCTGGATGTAGGCCGGCGTGATGTGCGGCGGCGGATTCGCGGTCAGGTCGCGCACGGTCAGCGGGCCGCCCGAACGGGTCTGGATGCCTTCGGCGATTTCGGTGGCGAAACGGGTGGACAGGCTGTCAGTCCCGCGCGGGCTGGAGGTAACAAGCAGGGTGTGGCTCATGACGACTCCTAGGTATAAAATAAGAACTAAGTCAGATATTGATTCTGCCTTACCTATGCATACGAAGGATGGTATGGTTCCTACCGCTTCCCCACAAGAAGGCACACGCATGTCACTTAGTCACATCGTGCTACCCGTCGATATGCCTGCACCTGACGCTGGCGGCTGCCTGGCAACCCGCGAAATCCTGGATCGCATCGGCGACAAGTGGAGCCTCTACATTGTCGCTACGTTGGCCAATGGTCCGCGACGCTTCAATGAATTGAAACGTGGCATCGACGGCATTTCCCAGCGGATGCTGACACTGACCTTGCGCAGACTGGAACGCGACGGACTGATAACGCGAACGATGTATCCAACGATTCCTCCGCGTGTCGATTACGAACTCACTGACATGGGAAGAACGCTGTTGAAGCCTGTCATGGCGTTGGTCAACTGGGCGAGCGAGAATCAAGTTGCCATTGCCGAGGCGCATAAACGTTTTGACGAGGAGCTGGAGCCGGATCAGGTCCTGATTCAAGGCGTCGTCTACCAGCGTCGATAAACGAGCCTGGGCTGTAGGCTTGTGCAAACACAGCGACGAATCCAACTGACGGCTTGCGCTGGGACCTGTCCCATTGCCGATCTCTCTTGGGTGCGCAGGCGCTGCATTTTCCGATCTATCCGACCAGGAGTCGGCCATGGCCGATCAAGAAAGTCGCATGGCATGACTTGGATGTCCGTTCCCTGAGCCAAACGGGACGCCTCGACGTCACGCCGTCGACGCAGACCGATGACGCTTCATGGCCGATTGGGTGAGGTCGCCAACGGCCGCTTAGTGGCACTCCAGTTTGCAAAATCTGGATTGGGCTGACTGACCGGTTTGGAGCAAGTTGTCTGACCGGAGTCGGTCGATATCGGAAGTTCGCCAAGGGCGGCGAGGCGCGGCCGTGTCGCCTCAGCGCCAGTCTTTTGGCACCGGGCCGGGTCAGCCGTGGTGCGACACTTTTATCATCGCAAAGGTGTCACTTTTATTGCGGACCACGGGTCCGTCGCGTTCTCTTTCCGTCCAGCGCAACTCCTACCCGTGCAGTTGACCGAAAGGACGACACACGCCAGCGAATGGGGAGGCTATCCGCGGCGCGGCAGAACAATTCTTGCTCTTCACCGCTTCGGTCTTTCGCCATCCGGGGCCCTCCGATGCAAATAGGCGCCGGCGATCCATACCTCCGGCGTCATCGATGAACACTACCGACGTATTGACGGCAGGATCGAGCTTTCATGCCGACTTCTATGAATATGATGGGTCGCTGATCCGCCGCGTCGCGGATTCCGTGGAAGAAGGACTGAACGCCGCCGGCAGTCCGATCCTGATTGCAACGGAGCCGCATTTGCCGCTCTACGGGCGCACTCGGGCGTTCGTAGCGTGACATCTTTTTGCAATCCTTCCCGAAATTTTCTTCACGATGGACGTCGTCTCTTAAGCATCCCTTAAGCTGAGAGGCTATACCTTACGCAATAATTTGTACTATTCAGTTAACTGTTACGTCACCGAATCCCTTTCCCCGCCGTAGTTTCATCCCCGAAGATTCACGGCTTGTGCTGGCGCAAACCGGCACTTTTTAACGCGCTTTCGCGTCCTAATTTCGACGCGAACTACGTCTCTCAGGTTCTGTTTTGGCTCGCTCCACGCAGAACTTTTGGCCGCATATCAGCGGCCATTTTTTTCTTTGAAGAGATCGCGAGCGCGCCACGCCGACGAGGTCGACAAAGCCTCGCCGTTGAGCTTGGCTTGACTGACGCCGTCGGGACGCGAAGAGCATAAGATGGCACCACTCGGAGTTTCCGCACTACAGTGATGCGTGTGCGTGCCGATAACATGATGAGGTAATCACGGCTTCATCCGGCATGCGTCCTCTTCCACGGAAAATATACCGACACGTAGGGATTTTAATTGCGACGGTGCTCGCGACGGTCTTTGCATTATCCTGCGCCTGGGAATTCAAGCTCGAGGTTAGGATGATGCATGCGCTTGGCATCGACTACGAGCAATCTTTTGAGTCCGCCGAGCGGTGGCGCTTCATCCTGACGTCAACGGCATTCGCCGCCATCGCGCTGATCATCCCCTCAATCTGGCTGGGTAGGTCATTGCGCATCCAGAAAGACGGATATCTGGCTTTACGACGCGAGCAGGCGTTAAGCAATGAGCTCGCAAGACACGATCCACTTACGGGGCTGCTTAATCGGCGCGTATTCCATGAGCAACTAGCTGCCGCGCTAGAGAGGACGCCTTGCACTGCTGCCATTTTTCTTATCGACCTTGACAGGTTCAAAAGCATTAACGACAGCCATGGCCATGCGGTTGGCGACAAGGTGCTATGTGAGGTTGCGCAGCGCCTCAGCGATATCGGGCTTCAATCGAAGACTTGTGTGGCCCGAATTGGCGGGGACGAATTCGCGTTACTCGTCGACGACGATAACAAGCGGAGTCTCTCTGCGTTAGCAAAGCGTATCCTGACCAGCCTTTTTACCCCACTAGAATCGCTGACAAACAAGATCGTGGTAGGTGCGACCATCGGGATAAGTATCGCGCCTATCGATGCCGTGCACCCCGACACGCTCATGCATTGTGCTGACCATGCGATGTACCGGGGAAAGAGAGCCGGACGCGCTACGTTTCACTTCTATGATCCGAGTTACGAGGACGCCGAGAAGCCTGATAGCGAGTTTGAAAGCGATCTCATACTTGCGCTGAAACTAGGCCGGATAGAACCGTTTTTTCAGCCAGTCGTCAACCTGCCTGGCCGAATAGTCGTTGGGTTCGAGATCCTGGCCCGTTGGCGTTGTCCTCATCGTGGCCTCCAGATGCCGACGGAATTTGTTCCCGTCCTCGATCGCCTCGGCCTCATCCCGGAAATGACGTTTCTGTTGTTAAAACGGTCAATCGTCTGCGCGGCGCAATGGCCTGATGAGCTGGTACTTGCAATCAACGTCACGGCGTCGATGCTCGAAGATGCGGGTTTCGCAGACCGGCTGTATGACGAAATTATCGAGTTTGGATTTGCGCCGGCCAGGCTGGAAATTGAAATTACGGAACACGCGCTTGTATCCAAGCTCTCGGTGGTCCGGGACAACCTTTTGAAGCTGCGGTCATGGGGCATAAGTGTTGCGCTCGACGATTTCGGGACCGGCTATTCCGGGATCTATCACCTGACTCACCTTGCGATCGACAAGATCAAGGTCGACCGCTCGTTCCTCGACTGGAAGATAGCCGGACACGAAAAAATTGTGTCTGCAGTCCTGGGACTTGCGAGTAGCCTGCAAATCAAGACAACCGCTGAAGGTGTCGAGGACGAAGACGTGTTTCGGTGGCTTTGCACCCAGCCCTGCGATTTCGCGCAGGGGTATCTGTTCGGTAAACCGATGCCACCGAACGACGTCTCGGCTCTGTTCCAGAACTGCGGCGATGTCCCGGATCCGCAGCGCGAAAAAAGTGCGAATGTCAAGCTGCAGGCATAGCATCCCGGTCTTACGAACCGTGGCGAAACGCGCGTAGCAATACCGGCAATGCTATCGTCCACACGTCCGAAACGCGACGCAAGTCATCTCTCTCAGGTTCTGCTCAGGCTTGCTCGATGCAGAACTTTTGGCCGCCATTCGCGGCCTTTTTTTTTGAGCGAGACGAGCAGTAACAAACTGCTGGTCGCGAAGAAGACCGCACGCATGCCGAAGTGAGCGCCGGCAAAGCTGCCGACGAATGGACCAACTACCTGCCCGGCGAACTGAAATGACAGCGAATACCGAGCAAGCGTCGTCCTTCATACAGCCGTATTGATACCGAGTATGAGAAACTTCATAGGACCTCGCTCCGCGTCGATGCCTTCGAGCCGTTTCCAATCCGGCCGCACTACATCGCTTCTTCGGGCAGGCATGCGCAATGCGACCAGCCTTGTCACGCCTCTGACTTACCTACGGAAGTCGCAGGAGACTCCATGCACACAGTGCCTGACATTCGCCGCTCCAGCGGCGCGAGCATGCAGCCCAAGCGCCGGCTTGGCAATTGGATGCCGCAACAGGAAGAAGCTGCCGTGGCATTCCGGCGCAGGCTCGCGCAAGCGGCGCGCGAGCGCGGCCGAAGCGAGCCGATGACGGGCGTCGTGCGCGAGCTTCAGGCGCTGGTTGAGGGCGATAGCGTGCTGCGCATGAATCTCTCGCGAGCAATCGACGAAGCGCTTGCCGCGGGCTTCGAAACCGCTTACGCCAATTTCGACGAATTGATTTGCATCGTCGATTATCTGATGGGCTACGCACCGCCGTTTAACGCCACCGTGCCAGTCGCCACGCCACTCAATCTGGTGCTCGACTGGCCAATGTGCATGCCGTCGGGCTACGCGGTGTTTCGCGACCCCGCCTTCAATGCACAACTGCGCAAGCTCCTCACACATTGGTGCGGCTTTTTGAGCGGTCCGCATTCGCGCACCCATCTCACGACCGCCGAACCCGACGGATGGTTCAGCGAGCGCGCGCAGCACAAAATGCAGCTCTCCGATTATCTCTGCGATCGCACGCAACAGCATTGGGGATTTGCATCGTGGAACGACTTTTTCACGCGGCGTTTGCGCGATGACGCAAGGCCCGTCCATGAGCCGTCCAATCCCGCCGTGATCGTCAACGCCTGCGAAGCTTCGCCTTATGACGTGAGCGAGGACTGCCAGCTGCACGATCGCTTCTGGATCAAGGCGCAGCCGTATTCGCTACGCGAAATTCTCGCGGGGACGGATCGAAACGTGGTCGAGCGGTTCGTCGGCGGCAGCGTTTATCAGGGCTACCTTAGCGCCTTCAACTACCACCGTTGGCATGCCCCGGTCGCGGGGACAATTCGCGAAGCGTACAACGTAGATGGCACTTATTATTCGGAACTCGAACGCGAAGGAACCGATGCACGCGGACTGAACGATTCGCAGGGCTACACCACCGCCACCGCGGCACGCGCGATCATCGTGATCGAAGCCGACGAGCCCGCGCTTGGCAACATCGCTTGCGCGTTCGTCGGTATGGCCGAAGTATCGTCGTGCCGCATCGCCGTCACACCAGGACAGCATGTGGTTAAGGGAAGCGAACTTGGCTTTTTTCAATATGGTGGTAGCACCTACTGCCTGATCTTTGAACCAGAAGTGATCCGGTCGTTCGAGCCCGGTCCGCCCTTTCGGGATGACTCACCACCACTGAAAGTGAACTCCCTTCTCGCGCATGCGAGGCCGTAGGCAATTTTGCAGGGACGTGACCGCATAGTCAGCCAACGCCACAGGCTCCTCGGACGCACGAGATCATCGGTGACATTGAACACGCAGCGCGGGACACCAAAAAGCCCTGAGCGCTTGTAGTTGGTGAGGTCAACCTAACGCATCCCTCACGGCGCATCCTTCAAAGCCAGCGCTTCCCGCAGATAGCGCGCGGTCCGACTTCGCTGCTGACGTGCAACCATTTCTGGCACGCCCGCGGCCACAATCCGTCCTCCGTCCTCGCCCGCGCCCGGTCCCACGTCGATCAACCAGTCGCATCCGGCGGCCACGCGCATGTCGTGCTCGACAAGGATGACCGTGTTGCCCGCATCGACAAGGCCGTTCAACTGCTTCATCAGTCGATCGGTATCGGCCGGATGAAGACCCGTAGTCGGTTCATCGAGGATATAGAGCGTATCACCGCGCTGCGCGCGCTGTAGCTCGGTGGCGAGCTTGATGCGCTGTGCCTCGCCACCCGAAAGCTCCGTAGCGGGCTGCCCAAGTCGCAGATAGCCAAGGCCGATCGCACGCAGTACGTCGAGCGATCGCATGATCTGCGCCTCGCCCGCAAAAAATTCGCACGCACGATCCACCGTCATCGCAAGCACATCAGCGATCGTGCGTTCGCGCCAGCGGATTTTGAGCGTCTGCGGATTGTAGCGACTGCCGTGACAGGTCGAACAGGCAGCGTAGACACTCGGCAGGAAGAGCAGTTCGACCATCACGAAGCCTTCACCCTCGCAGGTCGGGCAGCGGCCCTGAGCAACATTGAACGAAAATCGTCCGGCACTGTAACGACACTTGCGCGCCGCAGGCGTCTGCGCAAACAGCTTGCGGACATGGTCGAACATTCCGCTGTATGTGGCGAGATTCGATCGCGGCGTACGGCCGATCGGTCTCTGATCGACACGCACCAGCCGACGAATGCGCTCCATGCCGTCGACAATTCGCCCTTCAGGGGTGGCGTTCCCGGTGGCGAGCAACGGATCGGCCTCTTCTTCCTCATCGGGTGCATCGGCGTCGCGACCCAGATACCCGGCGACGAGGTCCGGCAGTGCCTGGCTCACGAGGCTCGATTTTCCGGAACCCGAAATGCCGGTCACGACGCTCAGGCAGCCGAGCGGAAAAGCTGCGTCCAATTGATGAAGATTGTTGCGCGTGACGCCCTGTAGCCGCAACCAGCAGCGCGGTTCGCGGCGCTGCAACGCGGTACCCGTTTGCCGGGCATCGTCGTCCGAAGACAGATACCGACGCGTATGTGAACTGGTCACCTGTGACAGTCCGTCCGGCGGTCCACTGTAGACCACTTCGCCCCCTGCTTCGCCCGCGTTCGGCCCGACATCGACAAGCCAGTCGGCTTGCCGCATCACGCCGAGATCGTGTTCGACGACGAACAGCGAATTACCTGCGGCCTTGAGGCGCTGCAGCGCTTCGAGCAACGCATCGCCATCGGCCGGATGCAGCCCTGCCGATGGCTCGTCGAGCACATAAACGACACCGAACAGTTGGGACGAGAGTTGTGTCGCTAGCCTCAGTCGCTGCAACTCGCCCGAAGAGAGTGTCGGCGTGGCTCGGTCGAGCGAGAGATATCCCAGACCCAGATCGATCAGCGTCTTGATTCGATCGAGCAATTCGATCGCGAGCCGTTGCGCGGCCACGCGCTTTTCTTCCGAAAGATTGGGCGTGCGCCGCATGTCCGGCGCGGATCCATGCCTGGCTCCTCCAGCAGCGACGCGGCGCTTCATTGCTGCGCGGCGCGCCTCGCGGTCGAGCGCTGCCCCGACCTTTTTCGCCTGTTCGAACGGCCAGTCGCCGCGCGACACGGGTTCGAGCAACGACGCGAGCCGCGCGAGCGGCAGTTGGGACAGTTCGCCAATGTCGAGACCCGCAAAAGTCACCGAAAGCGCCTCCGGCTTCAGGCGTTTTCCGTTACACGTGGGGCATACGCTGCTGATCATGTACTTGGACACGCGCTTCTTCATCAAGGCGCTCTGCGTACTCGCGAAAGTATGCAGCACGTAGCGACGCGCGCCGGAGAACGTCCCTTGATAGCTGGGCTCCGTCTTGCGCTTGAGCGCGGCGCGCGTCTCTTTCGGCGTGAATCCCGCATAGACCGGCACGGTCGGTTGTTCGTCGGTGAACAGGATCCAGTCGCGATCCTGCCTGGGCAGATCGCGCCACGGCGTGTCGACGTCATAACCCAGCGTAACGAGGATGTCGCGCAGATTCTGCCCGTGCCACGCGGGCGGCCACGCGGCAATCGCGCGCTCGCGGATCGTCAGCGAGTCATCGGGGACCATCGAGCGCTCGGTTGCGTCGTACACGCGGCCCAGTCCGTGACAGGTCGTGCACGCGCCTTGCACTGTATTGGGCGAAAAATCCTCGGCGTACAGCATCGGCTGTTTCGGCGGATAGCTGCCCACGCGCGAATACATCATGCGGACGACGCTCGACAGCGTCGTCACGCTGCCCACCGAAGAACGCGCGTTCGGCGCGCCGCGTTGCTGCTGCAATGCGACGGCGGGCGGCAGACCTTCGATGGCGTCCACATCGGGCGCGCCGACCTGCTCGATCAGGCGCCGCGCGTAGGGCGCGACGGATTCGAAATAGCGCCGTTGCGCTTCCGCGTACAACGTGCCGAACGCAAGCGACGACTTGCCGGAACCGGATACGCCGGTGAACACCACGAGCGCATTGCGCGGGACATCGAGATCGACGCTCTTGAGGTTATGTTCGCGCGCGCCGCGGACCCGGACGAAGCCACTCCACTCGGGGGGCGTCTCGGGCGCAGGGCGCGATTCAGTGACAGAGGAAGCCTGCGATTTCGTCATGGCAAGTATAGAGCGCGACGCCTGAAGCTTCGGTTGAGGGAAAATACGCTCCCTTTGGCAATTCGGTTCGGTCCGCCCCGTGCACATTCGCGCCGCAATTTGCTGCTGGCTCTCCGGCGCCGCACAACGTCGAGAGCGAGAACGCGCCGTTACCTGAACGGCGCGCAGCCAGAAACCAGCATCGGCATACCCTTTATAGCGCGATCGAAGGTTCGCTGTCGTCCTCGCTGTTATCTTGCCGATCGCTCAACTGGCTCGCCCACGCCGCTAGCGTCGTGCCGAAACCACCGTTGACCCGGGCGTCGAATCGTCCGCTCGTGGTCACGCGGGGCGCAGCGCTCCACGCGACATTCGCCCCCGTGGCGATCAACAGATCCACCAATGCGACATCTTCACCGCACGCCAGCGCGGGAAAACCACCCGCGCGGACATAGGCGTGCGCGCTGACCCCAAGATTCGCGCCATGTACATGCCGATGGCCATCAGCATCGCGGTAGTGCCGAGACCAGTGCGTGGCCAATGCGGGAGAATGCATACTCCAGTCGTCCACGTTGACGCACCCGCATACCGCATCGGCTCCCTCCGCGCACAGCGCGAGTTGTGCAACCAGCCATTCCGGCGCAACGCGACTGTCCGCGTCAGTAAACGCCAGCCAGCGCGCACCGCGCGCGATCATCGCCTGGGCGCCGGCAGAGCGCGCCGCGCCGACATTACGCGCCTCGACGATCAGCGCGTCGCAGCCGGATTGCATAACATGCCGCGCGGAACCGTCCGTGCAGGCATCGAGCACCACGACCGTCTCTACGGGTTCGCCACCCAGCAACGGATGCGCCATCGCGCAGCGTACGGCGTCGAGACACGCCGACAGATAGCGCTCTTCATTGTGCGCGGGAATGATCAGGCCAATCATTCGAACTCCATGATATCGGGCTTGGCTCGACATTCGGACGCCAGAGAGAGGAGCCGGAGCAAACTAAGCGAAACGAGCGGCACGCGCTCGTCGCCGAGCGATCACCGGATGCTGCATAGGCGCATTTTGGATGCCTGAAGACCACCACGTTCGCGCGCCACCGAGTGCCGCGATCAGTTCGTCTTCGCGCCTAATTTTTTCGCCAGCGTCTGCGACATCCGATAGTGCTCTTCGATCGTCGGCAGCGCCTTTTGCGCGGCGCTCTTGCGCTTGTCGTTCTGGCCTTCGGGCGTCCGCTCGGCGAAGCAGGCTATCGGGATCGGGCTGTCGAAGGTGCGCCGCGCGGGCGTGGATCTCCCGCCATCGTTGAGAGTGTCGAAAAGCGGCGCCAGCGAGGGGACGCGCAAGCGGGCCACCCTAGACCGCGCCGCCAGTAGGGGCGAGCAAGCGCCCGTCAGCGCCGAGTCGAAAGTGAAGCGCTCGCGCACGACGCGCGGAAGAAAGAGGGCAAGGCGCGAGCGTCGCCCGCTGCTGTGTTCAGGCAGACGAAAAGCGCGGCGGACCGTCCGGCCGTGAATCGCTCGGCAGCGGCGAAGAAGGCTGCGGAAACGAAGGGTGCGGCCAGGCGATCCGCTGGCGCGAAGAAGGCGGCAGTCTCGCGCTGCGCACGCTGTGTCGCACCGCTAGCCCTCCACCGTGCACGGGGCAAGTACGTTACGCGGCAAGGACGCGTTGAACCGTGCGAGAGTTTCTACGACGACCGGCCTGCGCCCGCGCTGCGGCCATTGACCACACCTTTCCGCTAGTCGCGAGCGTCTCCCCGTCGAGCGCAGCGGGTCACTTCTTGCCCGGCAGCACCGAAGCCATCACCTGCCGCGCCGTATTGGCGATGATGCCGCGCTCGCCGGGGTCGCCCTGCATCAGGGCCGTCGCGAAATGGCGCGCCTGATCGAGCGTCACATGCGGCGGCAGCGGGGGCACCTCGGGATCGGTCTTCACCTCGATCACAACCGGACGCGGCGCAGCCAGCGCCTGTTCCCAGGCGTCGCCGATCTGTTCGGCGTCGTCCACGTAAATGCCGGTCAGGCCGATCAATTCCGCGAATCGGTGATACGGCACGTTCGGAATATCCTGCGAGGCCTCGAATTTCGGATCGCCCATCATCACGCGCTGCTCCCAGGTGACCTGATTCAGATCCTCGTTGTTGAAGACCGCGCAGATCCAGCACGGGCTGGCCCAGTTGCGCCAGTACTTCGCGACCGTGATCAGTTCGGCCATATTGTTCATCTGCATCGCACCGTCGCCGACCAGCGCGATCACCGGCCGCCCCGGATGCGCGAATTTCGCGGCGATGGCATACGGCACCGCCGCGCCCATCGACGCCAGCCCGCCCGACAGCGAACACATCATGCCGCGGCGAATTTTCAGATCGCGCGCATACCAGTTCGCGCCCGAGCCGGAGTCGCTCGTGACGATCGCACCATCGGGCAGCCGCGGCGACAGTTCCGTCACCACACGCTGCGGATTTACCTTGCCGCCCGTCGGCGCCTGCGCACGCTCGTCGAGCACGCGTTGCCAGCGCTCGTTCGCCTGCACGATGCGGTTGCGCCAGCTCTCCTGGCTCTTCTGTTCGAGCAGCGGCAGCAACGCGCGCAGCGTGGCCGCGCTGTCACCGACGAGGCTGACTTCCATCGGATAGCGCAGGCTCAACATGCCCGCGTCGATGTCGATCTGCACGGCGCGCGCATCGCCCTCCTTCGGCAAAAATTCGGCGTACGGAAAGCCCGATCCCACCATCAGCAAGGTATCGCACGACGACATCATCTCGTCGGTCGGTTTCGTGCCGAGCAGTCCGATCGAGCCGGTCACCCAAGGCAGGTCGTCAGGCACGACGGCCTTGCCCAGCAGCGCCTTGGCTACCCCCGCATGCAGACGTTCGGCCACGGCGATCACTTCGTCAGTGGCCTGCAGCGCGCCTGCGCCCACCAGCATCGCCACGCGATGCCCGGCGTTGAGCACATCTGCCGCGCGCTGTAGATCCTCCTGACGCGGCAGGACTTCGGGCGCGGCGTATCCGACCCCGGAGTGCGCGGTGCCATGCTTGCGCGGCGGCGCTTCGTATTCGAGTTCCTGGAGATCGTTCGGCAGCACGATGGCGGTTACCGTGCGGCGAGACAACGCGATGCGCACGGCGCGGTCAACCACATGGCGCACCTGCGCAGCCACGCTCGGCTGCTGCACATAGGCGCCGGCCACGTCCTTGAACATTGACACGAGATCGAGTTCCTGCTGGTAGTGCGAGCCCAGCGCCGAGCGCGCCTGCTGTCCCGCGATCGCCAGCACCGGCATGTGATCGAGGCGCGCATCGTAGAGACCCGTGAGCAGATGCGCGGCGCCCGGCCCCGATGTCGCGATGCAGACCCCAAGCCCGCCGCTGAATTTTGCATGGGCGCTCGCCATGAATGCGGCCATTTCCTCGTGACGCGCCTGCACGAAATCCATCTTGCCTTTGGCACGCTGCAAGGCGCCGAACATGCCGTTGATACCGTCGCCAGGATAGCCGAACAGTCGCTGTACACCCCACTGGTGCAGACGTTCGACGATGAAATCGCTTACGGTTGCGCTGGCCATTGGACGCTCTCCTCTTGCGTTGCTCGCGGGATCGATGCGTCCATCTGCGCAAGACGCAAACCTGCCTGACTGACCGTCGGGGGCATGAATCCTTCGACGTTGACGCGATCGCCTGCTGCGCCGCGGCGCGCATCTGCGAGAGGGCTGGGCGGGCAGCCTATGGTTTGTGAAGACGAAGGCGAGACCGCATGACGGAACGCGAGTTGCGCAGAGTAAGCGTCAATTCGCTTTCCGTCATTCCACGCCTTTCACCTGAAGGAGCCAACCATGCCACCGACCCTGAACCAGTACACGATGCAGGATCCGACGAAGCAGTATCCCGCGCCGGATTTCGAACGCCAGCCACAACCCGCTCCGGGGCTCGCTCAGGAGATGACGCCACGGCCCGATCATGGCGAGGCTAGCTATCAGGGATTCGGACGCCTGAGGGGACGGCGCGCGCTGATTACCGGCGCGGACAGCGGCATCGGCCGCGCGGTAGCGATCGCTTTCGCGCGCGAAGGCGCCGACGTGGCCCTCAACTATCTGCCCAGCGAGGAACGCGATGCGCAGGAGGTGATAGCGCTCACTCAATCGGCCGGCGCGAATACGATCGCCCTGCCTGGCGACATCGGCGACGAAGGCTTCTGCCAGCACCTCGTGCGAGACAGCATCGCGCAACTCGGCGGTGTGGACGTCCTCGTGAATGTGGCCGGTAAGCAGCACTATGTCGAACGGATCGCCGATCTCGAAACCGAGCAATTCGAGGCGACGTTCCGCATCAATGTCTTCGCAATGTTCTGGCTGTGCAAAGCAGCCCTCCCGCACATGCCGCCAGGCGCGACGATCATCAATACCTCGTCGATACAGAGTTACCAGCCGAGTCCGGGTCTGCTCGATTACGCGTCGACGAAGGCTGCAATCACCGCGTTCACACATGCGCTCGCGAAACAGGTCGCGTCGCGCGGCATTCGCGTGAATGCAGTCGCGCCGGGGCCGGTCTGGACGCCGCTCCAACCGAGCGGCGGGCAGCCGCAGGAAAAGGTGGAGCAGTTCGGCGCGGAAACGCCCATGAAGCGGCCCGGCCAACCTGCGGAACTTGCGCCGGTCTATGTGTTGCTGGCTTCGCAGGAATCGAGCTTCGTCACGGGCGAAATCTATGGCGTGACGGGCGGGCATCATCTTCCATAGACGACACAAGCGCCGTCCATGGCGGCCCCGCGTCGCCAGTGACGCTCGCACCGACGCCGCCGAATCGCCCGTTACGGACAAAGCCGAACTGGCTGCCACAGGCGGCATTACGACTCCAGTTCATCAAACAGTTCGTGGGCGAACCGTTACTGGTGGCGTACACGCGAGGAGCCGCCCCGTCGCTCCCAGACACACCTGCATCAGCTTGGTTTTGTGCCGACTCGACACGCTCGAGCGGAGCGGCCACGCGTGCGCGCAATTGAAGTCCGTCACGGCGCAATCCAGGTCGGCTCCCACGCGCCTCCCACTCGAATGTAACGCGCCCGTTCATGACGCTCATTCGACGAATGCTTCAACCATTCGAGACTGTCCAGGCGCACTTTCACAACGCAGAAATTGGCAAACCCATCGGCCTCGTCACCGATGTGGTCGGCACCAAACGCATCGTCGGGATCATAGATCCGCGTGCCGGGCGCAATCGTGGTTCGATACACTATCAGGCTGTGATCAGGACTCGATATCCAGGCGAGCCGACGCGCCGCATCGTCGAGCACAATTCCCGCCGTACCGGCTAAGCGGATCTGCAGACTGTGCCGGGCATCCACGCCGACGAGCGCGATGCGCGGCTCTTTGACCAGTTCGGCGAGCTTTGGCGACCGCCGATCCGTATGGAACGAGATCAGGCCCTCCGGTTCGCTCACATCGCGAAGTAACACCGTGCGCACGCTCGGCGCGCCGTCGATACCGACGGTCGCCGCCTGCATCGTCACGAAGGAGGGTGCTTCCTGCGGTGCATCAGCCGCCGCGCGGCGCAGACAATCCCATATTCGGGCATAGATCTCGTCAAGCGTCATGAATTTCTCCGCGCCGATGGGCTGCCTCAACCTGCGCTTCGTTGCGGCTACTTCTGGTCGTTACCGACGGATGAGGCGCCGCGCCGCGCTTCGGCGGTATCTGCTTCGGCCCTGTGCCAGTATTCGTCGGTATGGCCGTCAGGCGCGCCCGCTTGCTCCCACAACTGGTACGCGCGATGACGAACTCGATTGTGGCGATCGTCGCGCTCCGCCGGATTTTCTCCGACACGAGTCGCGCCGCCGATAGCAGGCGGATCACTGGCGGGGAAAGTTGCCTCGACCGCGCTATCGATGCGGCTTTCGGACACGCGAGTCGCGTTTTGCTGCTTTGGACCGCCTGCCATTTTTTTCTCCATTGTCTCAAACACAGTGGGAACCAAACCACGTAACTGATCGTCGACCGACCAAGCCGCGCTGCCGGGCATCATCGAATCCCAGTCAATGTGATCGCGCATCGAACGTGCCTGGCGGAACAATCAGGAAGGCCGACACCGTTGAGGCTTTCCGCGGCCTTAGCGACAGGAGGCTTGCAGCCACTGTTCTATCGGTTAACGAATTTTTCCGCCGGCCGCTTAGCATGGCCCAGCGTTAGGTTAGGGCCTGAATGCACGTCGCGGCACGGCATGTGCTAATCAGGCCGGGCGACTATGTCAACAGCGGTTCTCGCCCCGCTATCCGCCGGAACCCTCGTTCCGAGATCCGAACGCCCACCCGGGTGCGCTGCGGTCGGTCGACCCCAGCGCCGTTCGGTCAGATCCAGCCGATGTCCATCTCTTTCCAGCAGAGGTGTATGGATCGGCTTTGTCCGAAGGAGTTCACCATGTTCGCTCACAACAAGCGTCTTCAGTACACCGTGCGCGTCGCAACGCCTAATCCGGGCCTGGCAAACCTGCTACTCGAGCAATTTGGCGGTCCGCAGGGGGAACTTGCCGCCGCATGCCGCTATTTCACCCAGGCTGTCGCCGAAGACGATCCCGGCCGCAAGGACCTGCTGTTCGACATCGCCACGGAGGAACTCAGTCATCTTGAAGTCATCGGCTCTATCGTCGCGATGCTGAACAAGGGCGCCAAAGGGCAACTCGCAGAGGCGGTGGAAGAAGAGGCCGAGTTGTACCGGTCGCTGACTGGGGGCGGCAACGATTCCCACACTACGGCACTCTTATACGGTGGCGGACCGGCGCTGACCAATTCGGCCGGCATCCCATGGAGTGCGGCCTACATTGATACCATCGGCGAGCCAACCGCCGACCTGCGCTCAAACATAGCTGCCGAAGCGCGCGCAAAGATCGTTTACGAGCGCCTCATTAATGTGACCGACGATGCCGGTATCCGCGAAGCACTGGGTTTTCTGATGACCCGGGAGATTGCCCACCAGAAGTCGTTTGAGAAGGCGCTGCATGCGATCCAGCCGAATTTTCCCCAGGGCAAGCTACCCGGCGTGGGAAAATTTGCAAATGTGTACTACGACTTTTCAAAAGGCGACGGCCAGCGGGGCCCGTGGAACGAAGGCCCTGAGTGGGAATTCGTCGAGTCGCCACAACCTGCCGTGGATGGCGGTGACGGCACTGCACAGGTCAAGGTTAGTGCAGAGGACGTCGAAACGCTGAAAGCCATGGCGGCCAGAACTGCCTCACGCACGGATCTCGATCCGGTTACGGGCGCCGATCTTGGTTCCGGTGAAACATCGGCAAAGTAAGCGGTTGTAGGCCACCCGCTTCGCCGTAGCGTTCTGCAAAACGCTTGAGGAAAGATGCCCCCGACCTACCGTTGCAACGAGTACATTTACGCCCGCCCCAGTGCGGGCTCTTTTCGTTGCATGTTGCGCAGTGATCTCGATCAGAAGACATTTTGCTACCCATTGTTCCTTTGAGCGCGCTTTGGTATCGGCGCAATCTCAACGCCGGAGATGGGATCCGGTCAGTCTGGCAAATATGCGGCGCCAGCGACCGTCCTGTTGCGCAACAGGGGCTCGTGGGGAGTGGCACGTGCATTGCGCACCGTGTACGTGATTTCATGGACGTTGGCGAGACCTTTTCGCGCCATGGAGCGCATCATGAACCCATTCGATTTCGATCAGTGCATGGAGGAAATCCAGCTCTCGCTGGCACAGGTTTTCGATTCGCAGAAGCGGGTGACCGTCAGTCTCATCAATGAAGGCGACGTCATCGTGCTGCGTCTGAGCCGGGCGACCGAATCCGGACGCAGCACGCTCGACGCGCGTTGCCCCGCCACGCAGCGACGCACGATACAGACGCGCATTGGCACGCTGGTGCGCGGGCGCGTCGATCTGATGCGAGAGTCAACCGCGTTCAGCGCGGCTAGCTCGATCGAATTCGTGCTCGACGACGCCCTGTTCGATACGTTCGATAGCGTCGGCGATCTCGACTATCGCCCGGCACTTAGAGCGCACGCCGCGCCGTTCCATCATGAACGCGATGCCGCTCACCGTCTCCTGGCTTGATTTTGCGGGTCGCCTCGCGCTCGCGATGGTGGCGGGCACCCTCATCGGCCTGAATCGGGGTGAATCGGGCAATGCAGCCGGATTGCGCACGACGTTGCTTGTCTGCATGGCCGCCTGTCTGGCGATGGTGCAGGTCAATCTGCTTCTTCTCCAGCAAGGAAAACCTCACGATTCGTTTGTGGTCCTCGACCTGATGCGGCTGCCGCTGGGTATTCTGTCCGGCGTGGGTTTTATCGGCGCGGGCTCGATACTGCGCAAGGACGGCCTCGTGCAAGGCGTCACCACCGCAGCAACGATGTGGTACGTCACGGTGATCGGCCTGTGCGCGGGCGGCGGTCAATATCTGCTCGCGATTGCCGGCATCGTGCTCGGCCTCGTGGTGCTACAGGCCCTTCAGTTACTGGAACACCGCTTGCCGCGTGGCCGACGCGCTCATGTCGCGCTCGGTCACGACGCCGGCGAAGACGCGCGCCACCTGCTGGACGAAGCCCTGCGAGATTGCACGAATCGCCATTGCCGCGTGCGCACGCTCGGCGTGTCGCATCGGCTCGCGGAAAGCATTCCGCATGGGCAGCTCGAAGCCTCGTTCGAAGTGCGCTGGCAGGCGCCTCCAGGCGACGACAGCGTCGAACGCGCGCTCTCCGCGCTCGTCGTGCGTCTGCACGACGAGGCGTCATGGTCGATCGAAAAATGAACTGGATACCCCGGTCGTTCGAGACGGTCGGGCAAAAGACCGTCGTCGAGGCACGCGGTGTCCTCGCACCCCGCCCCGCATCCACCGTGGCGACGCGGCGCGCCACTGGTTCGTCCAATTCCGGATTCGGCATCACAGCGCAACCGCGCCTGAACGCAGCCGTGTCGTCCAGCGGAACATCGGGTGAAACACTCAACAGGCTGCCCGCAAAAATCTGACGAAGATGGCCTGTCACGCTGACCGGCGACCCCGCTGCACAGGCGGGTGCGTCCGGGCGATCTGGGAAACCAAGCGGCAGACGGGCGTGGCCGGGTAGCGTCTGATGCAGGCTGAGATAACGTTGCACGGGCACAGAACCGCTGGAGTCGCGGCGCATGGCGTTGCGCTGAATGACGCGCCACAGCGCCGCAATTCCGTATACGCCCAGGGTACGGCAGAGCGCGTGGAAGATGTCGGCGGGACTTTTCGCCATCAAACAGGAATTCGGTCGCATCAAGATCCCCTTTGTTCTTGCGCTCTACCTCGCTCGGGAGGGTCGGGCCGTCGACAACTGCGGCGGCGAGACTGCCCGCGCGGGAGGCGACAGGAAAATGTGCGCGTGTTTCGTCATAGCCGATATGCACACCCAGGCGTCCGGGCCACTCCACGGCCAGCGCGCTCAACTGCTGTTCGGTAGCGGCGTCGCCCTGCCCCAACACGGCGGACTGCACGCGCGGCCAGCGCGGCGGCCGGCAAGTTTTTGCGTGGGCTACCGATCGCCACGAATGGAGAGAACGGGGACATACAGGCCGTATCTCTGCTGCAGCGCATTCTCGGAGGCATTATTTCCCGCGAGATTGTCCGCGCGAAGATGCAGAGACAGCCGTCTCGACGGTCTGTTGTCGCTTGACGGCGCGTTTGCTCACGCGCCCCCTTTTTGACCGGCCTTGTGTCGACCCGATTGCACCACTGAAGACTGGGCCCAGTTCTCTCCGACTGAACGCCCGTCGGTTTGAACGACAATCGGCGATGACTTCTGCATTCGTGAGCAGATATGCTCGTCCGGAGCTTGCACGCGTAGTATTCGAGTTTAGCGGTCAACTGACAGCCCGCGCGTGACCGACAGGAGTGTGAGATGGACCTGGCAGACTTCATAGACTCCAACATTCAGATTTTGGTCGACGACTGGGCAGAATATGCAGTTTCGATTAGCCCAGAGGAAAGTCAACTTTCCGAGGAACAATTGCGTAATTCGGCCTCCGACATCCTGACAGCCATCGCGGCAGACATGCGAGAACCGCAGAACGCGGCGGAGCAGCAAAGCAAGTCGCGCGGCAAAATTGAAGCGCCGCGCTCCTGCTTCAATTACGTCGCCCGACTACACGCAGAAGACCGCCTTTCACATGCGTTCGGTATTAACGATGTTGTCGCCGAATTCCGTGCCCTGCGCGCCACAGTGTTACGGCGCTGGCAGAAAGCCGGACCTGAGGGCGCCATGGCGTTTCAGCAGATGATTCGCTTCAACGAGGCCATCGACCAGGTGCTTGCGGAGTCCGTACGACACTATGCGCAGCGCACCGAACGTATCCGGGATCTTTTTGCTGGCGTGCTTGCGCACGATCTCCGGTCCCCGCTCGGCGCCATATTGAATTTCGGCGAGATACTTTTTCGCGATGAAGGCCTGTCTCCCACCAGTACGAAAGCCCTCGCACACATACAGCGTGGCGCCATGCGCATGAGACAGATGCTCGAGGACCTGCTCATTTTTACGCGAACCCGCCTGGGTGACACGCTCCCAATAAGTCTTACGCCTCAGAATATGGGGCGCATCTGTCGCGATGCGGTGGATGAAGTGCGCGCATCCCATCTCGACGCATTGATTGACCTGCGTTTTGAGGGTGATCTCCGAGGTCGGTGGGACGGCGGCCGAATTGGACAGTTGATAGTAACCTGTTGGCAAACGCAGTTCGCTATGGTTCGGGGCAGATTGTCATTGAGGCTCGCGCTCACGACGGACAGGTGACGGTGATCGTCGCCAACGAAGGTGACCCTGACCCAGAATTAGTCCCGGTCGGAAGTGGAGATTGCCGGCTTGGTTGAGTTGTCAGGCGAGGCGGTTTCCCTTGCCTGACGGGCGAATTCTGCAGGCGTCATCCATAGCAACGCGGAGTGGGGGCGAACCTCGTTATAGTATGTGCGCCAGTCGTCGATTTTGCTTCGCGCGTCGGCCAATGACAAGAACCAATGCGCGTTCAAACATTCCTGCCGGAAGCGCCCGTTGAAGCTTTCGACCTTGGCGTTGTCAGTTGGGGTGCCCGGTCGGCTGAAATCCAGCTCAACGCCATTCTCATACGCCCAGCGATCCATTACCTTCGAGATGAACTCGCTGCCATTGTCGACCTTGATCGTGCTCGGGTGGCCGCGCATGGCGGTGATACGCGTCAACGCTTCGACCACGTGTTCACCCCTCAGACTTTGGCCGACCTCGATGGCCAGGCATTCCCGTGTGTAGTTGTCGACCACGGTCAGGGTCCGAAGACGTCGTCCATCGAACAGTGCGTCGGCAACGAAATCCATACTCCAGATTTCATTGATCGTAGTCACGATGTGCCTGGGCTGCCGCAGTCGTGCCGACTTGTTGCGCCGCGGCCGCTTATGCCGCAGCGACAGGCCTTCGGCGCGATACAGCCTGTAGACGCGCTTGCAGTTATCTCGCCAGCCTTCCCGTCGCAGGACCACGTGAACGCGTCGATATCCGTAGTGCACGCGCGTGGCGGTGATCTCCCAGATACGCATGAGCAGTGCCGACGAATCGCGCGCGACTGACTGATACCGATACAGCGAACGAGACATGCCGAATAACGCACACGTCTTCGTCAGACTCGTTCGATAGCGATCACGCAACTCATCGATCAACATGCGGCGACGGGCAGGCTTCGGAGCTTTTTTGCGAGTACGTCCTGCAGCATGGCCTTGTCCAGGCTCAGGTCGGCCACGAGTCGCTTCAGCTTTGCGTTTTCCTCTTCGAGCTGGCGCAACCGGCGCAACTCGGAAGGTCCCAACCCTCCGAACTTCTTCTTCCAATTGTAGAAAGTCGCCTCGCTAATTCCGAGCTTGCGGCAGATCTCGTCGACCTTCGTACCCAGCTCGGCTTGCTTCAGTGCAAATGCGATCTGCTCTTCCGTAAACTTGCTCGTCTTCATGGCATGGCCTTCGTGTCCGCTCGGACACATCATGCCGAATTTCCCTACTTTTGAACCGGACTATTTCTTGGGTCAGGGTCACGTACGGGCGAACCCGCTTCACCGCCACGGCAGAGCGCGCCACGCCGAGAACTTCACAGACCGTTTTCATCGGTCGTCCCCCGGCAGCAAGGTCGAGCGCGCAATCAGGTAATGGGATGGTCCGCTCCTCTCACCGGAGCATAATCGACGCTGACGCCGATCCTATCGCTTGGAGGTGTGTCATGAGTCAACGTAACACGAGTTCAGTCGCCCGCTTGGGCATCGATATTGGCAAATCAGCGTTTCATGTCGTCGGTCTCGACGAAAAGGGAGCGCCCGTATTCAAGGGCCGCTTCAACCGCGAGCGGTTGCTGGAATTCCTCGCTCGTGCTTCTCCGGCAACGATTGGTATGGAGGCTTGTCCTGGGAGCAACTGGCTTGCGCGTAAGGCAATCGGCTTTGGGCATCAGGTTCGTATCGTCCCTGCGCAATTCGTCAAACCGTTCGTCAAGTCCAACAAGACCGATATCGTCGACGCAGAAGCGATAGCCGAAGCGATTTCTCGCCCGACTATGCGCTTTACACAACCAAAGACAGAAGCTCAACTCGATCTGCAAGCACTGCATCGAGTTCGCCAGCGCCTGGTGTCCAGCAAGACGGCCGTCATCAATCAGTCTCGCGCTTTCCTGCTTGAGTATGGCCTGACTATCGGCGTGGGACCTGCGTATTTTGTTCGAGATATGCCAAACATACTGTCGGACGAGACCAATGGCTTGACGACTGCCATGCGTGGACTTCTACAGGAATTATGGCAAGAGTATCGGTCGATCGAAGCGCGCCTGCTGCAAATGCGGCGCCAGATCGAAGCTATCGCTTCGGCCGACGATGTTGCAACGCGGCTTACCTCCATCCCCGGCATAGCTCATCTGACAGCAACCGCTATTACAGCTTTCTCTGGCACCGGGACCCAATTCAAATCCGGTCGCAATTTTGCTTCGTGGCTTGGGCTTGTTCCTCGTGAATTTTCTACAGGAGGAAAACAGAATCTGCTCGGAATTACGAAACGAGGTAACCCTTACCTTCGCAAGCTGTTGGTTCACGGTGCACGTGCATGTGTGCTGCATCTCGATCGGACCAAAGATCATCTAGGAATCTGGATCTCAGCAATGGAGGCAAAGGGGATACACCGTAACAAGGTCATTGTTGCGCTAGCGAACAAACTGGCACGTATCGCGTGGACCATTCTCACTCGAAAAGGAACGTTCTACCTACGGCAGCCAAGGGCCTTGTAGAAAGCCACACTCTCTTCAAAGTTTGCAGACGAGTAATTGATGACGAAACAGAGCAACGGCGTTTGGTAAGCCCGGTTCAAAAAAGCGGCCTTCGCGGCCGGTCCAGGTTATTGGGAACCGAACGCGCATATTCCATCATGGCCTTGCTGCCAAAAGCGGCTGACTCGCGAGAGGCCGGATACATTTACGCAAACTGTCTCGCCTAAAAAAGCCCGCTTGCAAAACCGGAGCGGACCATACATTTTTTGAGCGGCCCCATTCAACGGCTTCCTTCAGGATTTCGACCTCCAGCGTTTTCTTCCCAAGTAGCCGTTGCAGTACCTTGATTTCCTTGATGGCAGCGGCCAGCTCCGATGCGGGCACGACAGATTCTCCCGCCTTGAGCGCCGCCAGACTCCCTTCCTGGTATTGCTTGCGCCAGGCGAACACCTGGTTGGCGTTGACGCCGTGCCGACGCGCCACGGCTGACACCGATGCTCCCGGCTCAAGCGTTTCGTGCACGATGCCGATTTTTTCCTGCGCTGTGCGCCGACGACGGCGCTCCGGTTCGGTCAGAATTTCGATGCTTTCCACGTAATGACTAGGCTTACTGATAGGCACAAGACTATCCCTTATTTTAAGAGTGTCCTTGTGTCCTCAGATACGTGGGGCCGCTCCAGTCGGACAGTTGCCAGATGGCTAACATGTCCTCGCCACACCACATGGCGTCGAAGGGCAAAATGCGTTTGGCATTAAATCGAAAGCGTCGCTTGCATCTGTCATATTATCGCCAACAATGCATCTTTTCAGGTTACCGACTCCATGCTCCCGGTACCCGACGATATGTCCCCCCGCAACGGGGTTAAGACAGAACAAGGTGAGAGCCATGAGGGACTACATCGGTTCTGAGCAGGATCGACGCGGCAGTGTGATTAGGATACAGCTCGGTGAAAGCGTCCAGGCGTGGCGCTACCGCGTCATGCGCAGCCGTCCGATGATCAAGTGGTCGACCTCATGTCTCGGCTCATTGAATTTCTCAATTACACAGAGCCGCCGTGGTCGTTGCTATGCCTATTTCAAATGGGGAGATGAGCTGATTTTCTTTTGCACGGGCGCAGAACCACTGGTTGACGGCGAAGCGGTCGGATACAAGGCGGCCGACGACTGCCTAAATTCCTCGGGAAATACTGAGTCGCCATCGTGCAAATCTGTCCGTATGCCTCGTTCGTCAGCGAGTGATCTTCCGATCTGTTGACCGTTGTGCGAACGCAGTTGGCCCACTTGGGATTCGCAAACGTCCCAAGCGTTAAGCCGCCACGTTTCGACGCCGGCGGCTTTTTTTTAGCTTCGGCCGACCCGTCGCCGACCGGATCGCAAACGTGCCGCAATCAACGGATCAGAAACTTTTCTCGCTTTTTGACGTTAGCGATCCAGGCGGGAGCCCGTCCCCGTCCTGACCAGGTTGATCCACTAACAGGGTCCCGGTATTTCGGCGGCAACGATTGGTGTGGACGCCTGTTTGCCTCTCCTCTGCCCGGCGACTCCTCGAAGACCTCGTGTACAGTCAACCCATATTCCGCGACCTTCGCACGAACGTCCGCAAGTACCTCCGCGATCTCCGAAGCCCTTGCGACTGCGGCTTCTTCCTCAAGATCTGCAATTTGAGCCTTGAGTTCCCGGTAAGTTGCCACCCCATCCTCCTGACAAGAAGTTCCTTCGCATCGCACCGCGACCGAAGGTGCTCACGATATGTCTGACTCGAACAGCCGCCCGTGCATTACGCGGCGCGATGTTGCCGTAAGATACGCTACCGCCTGCATCGTCACCTGCTCCATCCTGCACGGCAGATTTGCTTACGGAGGGAAGCATCGCCAGCGTTCTATGGAACACGTCATGGCATTGTCAAGTTGGCGGCTGTGGGCAACTGTGCGTCACGCGCGTAGTTATCCTTAACAGATAACGGTCTCGCTTGCGGCGGAAAGAGTCCAAGCGCGCCATGTGCCGAGGCGTTCTTGAAGTATGGCACGATGACGTGCAGCGTTCATCTGATGCCTTGGAAGCGCGAAGTGCTGACGGATCGGGCCGAAGCATGAAAGAAAAGCCTGCGTGCGACGCGCATCGCGAAAGCCACACATCTGGCGTTCGCGCCTACGGGTTGGCTGGTGGCTGTTCTCGGCGCGGTTATTTACCCGTGCGG
>NZ_FNZM01000014.1 GCF_900109265.1 Paraburkholderia tropica | reverse complement strand
AATAGAATTGATTGCAATCCAACGTTGCAGAAATGAAAAGATGAGGGGAAATGGCGAAGCTGCCTGATTTCGAAGGACTGGCGATGTTCGCGAAGATCGCCGAGGAGGGCTCGTTCGCGGCGGCGGCGCGCGTGACATTGCCTGAAGGTGCGCATGGCACGCTGCCGTGCTGCGGAGTCTCTGTAATCGTCGGCGCCCGGTCGCTCGCTTTTGAACCGCTGAGCGCTAAAACCGGAGCACTCGAATCAGGCAGCGCGCTTATCGCTACGCGATACAGAAAGGCTTGAATCGATTTCAGAACGATTAATCGGCTTTCAAAGACTCTCGGTTCGCTCGTCCGTTAATCTAGGTGTCGACAGCAGTCATCGCGCCCACGCCGGCCTGAATTTAAATTGCGGGTTCTTTTATCGGCAGGCATGCGGTGTTGCGAGTATCGAGGCGCGAATTTGAAACTATCGCGCTTGCGCGGTCGCACATTGCGACGGCAAATCAAACAGAGGAAGCAATGAACACGATCGCAAACGCCAGCGCTTACAGCGCGCAATTCCCCGATCATGGCCAATCCGCAGCGGATCACGACAAGAATTTGCCGACCGCCATTATCGTTACGGCCTACTATCGCGTTCACCCGGAAGATCGCCAGATCTTCGTCGATGCGGTCATTCCGGAAATGACCGCGGCGCGGCAGATGCAAGGGTGCATTTACTACGCGTTTGCCCCCGACCTGACCGATCCCAACCTGTTCCATCTCGTGGAAGGGTGGGCCGATCAGGAGGCGTACGAGCGTCACGAGAGCGCGGACACCTTCCTGACTGCCTTGGCGACGGTGGTGAACAACGTACGCATTCTCGACCGCCAGGGCGTTCGTTACGAAGTCGCACGCCAGATCATCGACGACCCGCGGGACAAAGTGTCCTGATGCGGTCTCGCTCTCGCAAGAGCAGCGGCCCGCTTGGCGTGCCGCATAGGAAAACGGCCGCTGTTCTCGCGAACAGCGGCCGTTTTTTCGTGCCTCGCGGCTTCTGGCCGGGTTACTTCTGCACGAACGCCAGCAGATCGGCATTGATCGTGTCGGCGTTCACCGTCAGCATGCCGTGCGGAAAGCCGGGGTAGGTCTTCAGCGTGCCGTTCTTCAGCAGCTTGATGGATTTCAGCGCCGCATCGGCGATCGGCACGATCTGGTCGTCTTCGCCGTGCAGCACGAGGGTCGGCACGGTGATCGCCTTCAGGTCGCCCGTCTGGTCGGTTTCGGAGAACGCCTTGATCCCTTCGTAGTGCGCCTTGGCGCTACCCATCATGCCCTGACGCCACCAGTTCTGGATCACGCCCGGATAGACCTTCGCACCGGCGCGGTTGAAGCCGTAGAACGGGCCGGTCGGCACATCGAGGAAGAACTGCGCGCGGTTTTCGGCGAGCGCCTTGCGGAAGCCGTCGAACACTTCGATCGGCAGACCTTCCGGATTGCTCTCGGTCTTCACCATCAACGGCGGCACCGCGCTGACGAGCACGGCCTTCGCGACGCGTCCCGACGGCTGGCCGAACTTCGCGACATAACGCGCGACTTCGCCGCCGCCGGTCGAGTGACCGATGTGAACCACATTGCGCAGATCGAGCGCTTCGACCACGGCGAACGCGTCCGATGCGTAGTGATCCATGTCGTGGCCGCCGGACACCTGGGCGGAGCGACCGTGACCCCGACGATCGTGAGCGACCACGCGGTAACCCTTCGACAGGAAAAACAGCATCTGCGTATCCCAGTCGTCCGACGAAAGCGGCCAGCCGTGATGGAACATGATCGGTTGAGCGTCCTTCGGACCCCAATCCTTGTAATAGATCAGCGTGCCGTCTTTGGCGCGCACGAAGCTTTCGTCGTGGCCGTGTCCGCCATGCTCGTTCGACGCACCCTTGCCGCTCGCCGAAGCGGCGGCCGCGCTGACCGGCGCGCTGGCTGCAGCGGCAACCGCGCCGGCTACGCCGACCGTCGCGGTCAGCATCTTGCGTCGGGAAACTTTTGCCCCGTCGATCGCAGTTTCGATATTCACGTTTTTCTCCGTTTGCCGTGTGGATGTAAAGGGCTGACCATGCATCCCAAACCCTGGCGAGGACGTTACCGAACCGGTTACGCGCTGTCCTGATCGCCGTATTAAAAGTTCTTAATTCTTGTGGGCAGGCTGGCCGGGTTTTATGGATCTCACCGCGACGGCGGCTTTAAGAAAGCTTAACGGGCGATCAGGACTTTCAGGCTCGAGATCTCTATCGTTGCCAGCATCGACATTCACTCGAGGAGGCAACATGAGCAGCAAGCTGAACGGAAAAGTCGCATTGGTCACGGGCGGTACGACGGGTATCGGGCTCGCGGCGGCGAAGGATCTGGCCAATGCCGGCGCAGTGGTCTACATCACGGGCCGTCGTCAGGCCGAACTCGACAAGGCGGTGGCGGAAATCGGCCAGAACGCACGCGGCGTGCGAGGCGACGTCACGCAGATGTCGGACCTCGACGCGCTCTACGCACAAATTCGCAGCGAAACGGGCAAGCTGGATGTGCTGTTCGCCAACGCCGGCGGCGGCACGATGGCGCCGCTGGGCGACATCTCCGAACAGCATGTCGACGACACGTTCAACCGCAATGTGCGCGCGCTCGTCTTCACGGTGCAAAAAGCGCTGCCGCTGATGCCGAAGGGCGCGTCGATCGTGCTGACGGGGTCCACCGCCGGTTCGAAGGGAACGCCGGCGTTCAGCATCTACAGCGCGTCGAAAGCCGCGGTGCGCGCGCTGGCGCGAAGCTGGGTCTATGACCTCAAGGAGCGCGGCATTCGCGTGAATGTCGTCGCGCCGGGGCCGATCCGCACCGGTGGGCTCGCCGAACTCGGCGGGACCAGCAAGGAAGCGCAGGACGGCCTGCTCGCCTACATGGCTTCGCAGGTGCCGATGGGCCGTCTGGGCGAGGCGTCGGAAGTGGCCAGGGTCGTGACCTTTCTGGCCTCCGACGATTCGAGCTTCGTCAACGGCGCCGAAGTGTTCGCCGACGGCGGTATCGCGCAGGTCTGAACGCGCCTGATCGAAAACGCGGCTGGCGGCGTGCGCGGATTGTGCTGATTGCGCTGATTGTGCCGAGCTCGCCGCCGGTTCGCGTGGACCAGGTCAGTTCGGGAAAACGGAAGAAGCCGGAGACAATTGTGCGGGCAACCACAGCAGTAAGCGTTGCCTGGACCGGGCGCGCGCCTCGACGGGGCGCGAGGAAATCATACTTTTAGCTGGTTTCCGACTTGGGGCGCCTACAGTACCATACGACCTGACTTGCCGACTCGGGGCGTGTGCCGTTCCGCCGTCTTCAACCAGAAAAGACCAAGGACCCCCCCAGCGTGTCTGCTCATCATGTCGTTTTGATCGTCGAGGACGATGCATCCGTCCGGGAGGCCACGCGCAGCCTCGTTCGCTCGCTCGGCTGGGAGGTCCGTACCCATGCGTCGGCGGAAGAGTTTTTGCGTGTCGAAACGCTGGAGGACGTGGCATGTATCATTTCCGACGTCCAGATGCCGGGCCTGTCGGGCATCGAGATGTATCGCCGCCTGCTCGAACGCGGTACGCCGCCGCCGATCATTTTCATCACTGCGTTCGCCTCCGGCTTGCTGTTGCGGCAAGCGCGTGAAGTCGGCGCGTTGTGCGTATTCAGCAAACCGGTCGATGCCGCGCAGATCGGCGAGCGCCTGGACGCCATTCGCGCCGCCGGCGCAGAAGGGCGCCAGCAGAGCCGCCCCGACGGCGTCTGAGTGTCACGGGCTCGTCCCATTCTTTCGCTGATCCGCATGACACCACCGCCAACCCAAGACAGCAATCGATGGCTCGAAGCCGGAGCGGGCGGCGGCCCGCTGGGCAACGTCCGCATCGTCTATGCGCTTGCCTTGATGGTGGGGCTCGGCGTATTCATGGTCGACGCTTTCGCGCCGCTGAATATTGCGGTCGCGGTGCTGTACGTCGTGGTCGTGTTGCTGGTGTCGTCCGTTGCGTCGACTAGCGTCACCGTCGCGGTGGCGTGGTTGTGCGTGGCAATGACCATGCTCGGATTCCTGATTTCGCAAAACGATCCGGTCGCGCCCAGTTCGATCGCGCGCTGCGCAGTGAGCCTGAGCGCGTTGATCGCCGTGTCGATTCTGGCGGTGCGCAATCAGGGCGTGCACGCCACGCTGCGCCATCACGTCGATTTGCTCAACCTCACGCACGATGCCGTCGTCGTCTACGGGCTCGATGATCGCATCACATTCTGGAGTCACGGTGCCGAGCGCCTGTACGGATGGCGCGCGGCGGAAGCGCTCGGTCGGCGCCTGCACGAACTCACCGCGACGCAAGGCGCCGTCGCCGACAGCGAAATCCACCAGCAGACCCTCAAGAGCGGTCACTGGCATGGTGAACTCAAGCGCGTGCGCAAGGATGGCGCGACCGTTCGGGTGGCGAGCCGCGTGATGCTGTCGCGCGACCGCTGGGGCCGCCCCGTCGGCATACTCTCGACCGACGACGACATCACGGAAACGCGCCGCATGGAGGTCGAATTGCGCGAGCAGAAGGAAGAACTGCTCGCGACGCTGGACGCGATCCCCGCCATGGTTTGGAGTTCGTTCGACGACGGCCGGCCGACTTACGTGAATCAGCGCTGGAGCGAATACGGCATCGACACCCGTTGCGAAGGCGATGTGTGGCCCGACATTCTGCATCCGGACGACCTTGCCGACGTCCAGTCAGCGTGGGGCGAGGCGATCGAGCGGGGCAGCCATTTCGAGCGCACCGCCCGCATCCGGCACCGGGACGGCAGTTATCGATGGACCGTCATCGCGTCGGCGCCGCTGCGTGGCGCCGACGGGCGCGCCAAGGCGTGGTATGGCGTCAATACCGACATCGATGCATTGCGCAAAGCCGAGCAGGCGCTCGACCGTTCGCGTAACGAGCTCGCGCATACGACCCGTGTCTCGATGCTCGGCGAACTGGCGGCGTCGATCGCTCACGAGGTGACGCAGCCGCTGGCTGCGATCGTCACGGCCGGCGAGGCCGGGCTGCGATGGCTCAATCGCCATCCGCCGGAACTGGCCGAAGTGCGCGCGTCGATTGAGCAAAGCACAAGCGACGCGAGGCGCGCCACCGAAGTCATTCGCCGGATTCGCACGATGGCCAGGAAGCGCGACGCGGATATCACCGATGTCGACGTCAATGGGATCATCGAGGAATCGGTCGAGCTTGTGCGCCGCGAAGTGAGCAGCCACGGTGTCGAGATGTCGGTGATGCTCGCGGACATGCCGCTCGTCGTGTGCGGCGATCGCGTGCAACTTCAGCAGGTGGTGATCAATCTGCTGATGAATGGCGTGCAGGCGATGGCCAATATTTCCGATGGCGCGAAGCTGACGGTCATCACGGTGCGCTGCGAAGGGGCGGCCCGGGTGCAGATCGACGACACCGGTCACGGCATCAGCGAGGCCGACGCAAAAATGCTCTTTACGCCGTTCTTCACGACGCGCAAGGACGGCATGGGCATGGGACTGTCGATCTGCCGTTCGATCGTCGAAGCTCACGGCGGACGAGTCTGGGCCGAAAATAACAAAAGAAGGGGGGCGCGGATGCAGTTCACATTACCGCTCGCGCAGCGCGCGATGCAACAACCGACAGAGAATCCGGTGCTCGCAATTTCTGGGGATACAACCGATGAATGATGAATACACCGCTGCGCAACCGCTCGCGCAGTCGCTCGTTTATGTCGTCGACGACCACGACTCGATGCGTGCGGCCATTAGCACGCTGTTGCGCTCGGTCGATCTTAACGTGCAGGCATTCGCGTCGGCACAGGAGTTCCTGGCACTCGAGAAGCCCGATGTGCCCAGTTGCCTGATTCTCGACGTGCGTCTCAAGGGGCAAAGCGGGCTCGCGGTCCAGGATCAGATCGTTGCCGGCGCATCGGGCCTGCCGATTATCTTTATCACCGCGTATGGCGACATCGCCATGTCGGTGAAGGCGATGAAGAACGGCGCTTCCGATTTCCTCGCCAAGCCGTTTCGCGACCAGGACCTGCTCGATGCCGTCTCGAACGCGTTGCTGAAAGACCGCGAGCGCCGCGCCGCGGACGGCGAGGTGGCCGAATTGCGCAACCGCTACGCGGCGTTGACGCCGCGCGAGCGCGAAGTGATGGCGTTCGTGACGGGCGGGCTGATGAACAAGCAGATCGCCGCGAAGATGGACGTCAGCGAGATCACGGTAAAGATCCATCGCAAGCATGCAATGGTGAAGATGAATGCGAGCTCGCTGGCCGATCTCGTGTTGAAGGCGCAGGCGCTCGGCATTAGTGCGCCAATGACGCGTTGAATGCGCGCTGACGCCTCGCCTTCACGGATCGACTCGGCACTTCGGTAAAAGCAGTGTCAGCAGCATGCCGAGCAGCAAGCAGCCGCTGATCGCCACGACCGGCAGAAGCAGGCCGCCGGAACTCTGCTTCAAATGGCCGACCATGTACGGTCCGAAAAAGCCGCCGAGATTGCCGATTGCGCTGATCCACGCGATCCCGGTCGCTGCCGCAGCGGGGCTGAACACCGCGGTCGGCATGCTCCAGAATACCGGCGGCATCGACAGCAGGCACGCGTTTGCGATGCAGAGCCCCAATACGGACAGGTACAGGTGCTGGTGCAACAGCGCCGACATCGTCAAACCGAGCGCGGTGATCAACATCAGCACGGCCAGGTGAAGGCGCCGCTCGCGGAGCCGATCGACGCTGCGTCCGACCGCGATCATCACGCCGATGGCCACGACGTTGGGGAGCGCCGCGACCAGGCCGACCTTGAAATCGCCGCTCACGCCGAGCGACTGGATGATGGTCGGCGCCCACAGCGTGTATCCGTAGATGGCAAACACAACCACGAAATAGATCGCGCAGAATGCCCACACGAGCCCATTGGTGTAGATCGCATCGGGTGGGAACGAGGGCGCGGCCGGATTGTGGCGGAGTGCGCTCGCGAGCTGCGCGCGGTCTGCGGGCGCGTTGCGCTGGCTCAGCGTCACATCGTCGTCCAGCCGCATCCAGCAGAACAGCGCGGCGAGAAAGGCCGGCACCGACTCGACGATCAGCATCCACTTCCAGCCGGCGATCTGCATCACACCGTCGAGGTGTTGCATGATAAAACCGGCCAGCGGCGCACCGATGACGCCCGAGAGCGGCAGCGCGACATAGAAGATCGACAGCACGCGCGCGCGGTGATAGCTCGGGAACGACTGCGAGATGTAGTAGACGATGCCAGGCACGAGCCCCGCTTCGGCGATACCCAGCAGATAGCGCATCACGTAGAACTGCTTCGGCGTGGCGATCAGCGCCGTGAGCGCAATCACGACGCCCCACGAGACGATGATGCGTGTAAGCCAGCGGCGCGCGCCGACGTACTGAAGAATCATGTTGCTGGGCACTTCGAATACGACGTAGCCGAGCGAAAAGGCGCCCGCGCCGAAGCCGAATACCGCATCGGAAAAACCGAGCTGGCCATTCAGTTGTAGTGCCGCGAAACTGACGTTGACGCGATCGATGTACGCGGCGAGGTACGTGAAGACAAGTACCGGCAGGGTTTGCCACGCAAGGCGGCGGCAGATGCGCCATTCGGCGCTGGCGGCGTCGGTGGTGGGCGCGCAGGCTTCGGGGTGTGTTTGCGCTTGTGCGTACTCTTGTGCCGAACTCACGTGCAGTTCCACGTTGCTCTCCCCAAGGTATGCGGACGGTGTGGCGTCGATGCCGGTGCCTGTCCACGCCGTGGTGATTGCCATGGGATCAGGAGCGTTCTCGTTGTGTGCGTCGCTTGCCCTGCGCGAGACAGAACACGCTCGGCACACGGCAGCTTGCGGCGATTTTCGCACGTCCGTCGCAGGTTCGCTGATGCAGGTGATTTGCCGGCTCGCGCGCGACTCGGCGGTCGCGTCGTGGCGGCGACGCGCCGTGCACGGGCGACTTTCCTGGGCGTAACGGGACAACCGGAACGGCGACATCCGCGTGGGCGATTGCGGTGTGGGCGATTGCTGGGTGGTCGGTAAACGAACGGGAGGCGCAAACCGGCGGCGTGTGCAACGAATCGATTGCCGCTTCCTCGCGCGGACGCGGTGCGAACTCGATCACGATGGCAGCGTCTTCTGCCTGACTGGCTTCGCCTGGTTGCGAAACCCCGGCCACCGGCAAGCTGTGCATAAATGCTCGCAAAGTATGCGGCAGACGATAGCGCCGTCCGTTGAGATGCGATGTCGTTTCAACTTCGACGAGCGACTTCGAAACCAGCGACGCCAACGCGTCCAGCATTTGTTCGTTGTCGAGCGCGCCGTGTCCGGCGATCGCGCAAGCCGTTTCGATCGTAAAGCTGTCGGGCAGCGCTGCGAGCCGGGAGAGCGCGCTGCGTTCTTGCGCGGCGAGTCGCGCGCAGCTCCACGCATAAGCCGCTGCCAGCGAGCGATGGCGCGCGGGCGCGTCGCGTCTCGCATTGCCGAGAACCAGCCATTGCTCATCGGTCAGTTCAAGCATGCCTAATGGTCCCAGCGTGGCGGCGCGCGCAGCCGCCACTTCGAGTGCGAGCGGATTGCCGCCGACGCGCCTGCATAGCGACGCGACGACATTGAGCAGGTTCTGTCCGTGTTCGCCCGTTTGCCGCGCGCCGTCTCCGATCGTCTCCTGTAGCGTCTCTTGCAGACGCTGCATGAAAAGGCGCACGGCCGGTGCGCCGGCCACGTCGGCGTCGCTTCCTGCGGCGTCGGGGGTGCCGAGGGGCGGCACCCGCCACGTCCGTTCGGCGGAGATCTGGAGCGGCTCGCGGCTGGTCGCGACGAGGTGAATCCGTGTGCCGAACGTCGACAACGTCTGACAAAGGGACGCGACTTCATCGATGAATCGATCGCAGCCATCGAACACGATGAGCGCGGGGCGCTGCGCGACAGTGGCGACGATCGCCGCTCGGTCGTGCGGCAAGGGCAGTCCGAATGCCGTGGCGAGCGCGCCCACCACCGAGGTCCCGGGCGCCGCGTCGGCCAGATCGATGAAGAAAGTTCGCATATCGCCGGTGCTCGCGCGCTCACGCACGAGTTCGCGCGCGAGACTGCTTTTGCCGATGCCTGGCGCACCGACCAGCGTCAACAGCGCCTCGCTGTCGACAAGCGCGTGCAGTTCCGCAAGCTCGCGTTCGCGGCCGACCAGCGCATGGGGCGCCGTGAGTCCGGGAGACGCGGTGCGTGGCTCGCGCTCGCGCGGTTCAGGCGGCGTCAGGCGATAGCCGCGCCCGGAATCTGTGCGAATCCATCCGTGCTTGCCGCCGAAAAGCTTGCGCAATTCGCAGACATGGACGTGGATATTATTGTCGACGACAAAAGTCCGCGGCCAGACGACGCGCATGATTTCGTCCTTGGTGACGAGACGCCCGCGAGCGTTGATTAACAGTTCAAGGATGTCGAACGCGCGCGTGCTGAGCGAATGCCGCTGGCCGCCGAGGAACACCTCGCGGCTTTCAAGACAGACGCGGACCCGGTCGAACGTGTACATGTTCGGCTCACTAGCGGTTAAGTCGTTGGAGTGTCGTTTGTGTCGCTGTTCGACGATTGCCGGGCGTTAAAAAGCGGCAATGGTCGATTGACTGTACCGATGCTATTTCCTCAAGGTGAATGGGTCCATAGTCCTTAAGTGTTAAATGCACTCAGGATGCGCCGGTGAGCCCACGGCCGGCGCGCGCGGCGCGTGGTGAAGCGTTGCAATTCTGGCCAGCCATCCTTGCATTTCGCGACGGAAATCCTGGGGAATCGCCGCTTTCATTGCATGGCTGGCGTTATACAAAAGTATAAGTAGACGTTGCTCCAGCGAATTGCCTGATTAATTGCTCACGTGCGTTTAAGCATCGTTGAAACACGCCAGGCTTATGCGTCCCACGATCTGGACATTTAAAACCCGGGCGATTGGTGCGTCGACCGTGAACATACGCAGTGCCGAGCGACGCAGTCGACGCTTAAGAACAATTAATCCGCCAGCAAGGACTGCGTGGCGCTGCATCGGTAATCTCGCTTCCGTTTGAAAAGAAGAGAACCGATCGAGCTATGCAAAACATGATTCGCCGGGTTGTTTTTATCACGGCTCTTATGGCGCCGGGCGCTACGTTTTACGTGGCACCCTGCGCCGCACACTCAGAGGAAACGACGCGTATGGAAGCCAGCGATCAAGACGCCCGTGACGCGCAGCATCTGATTGATCTGCACTTCGAGATCTGGAACGACCCCAATCCCACCAGCCGTGCCGCGAAGTTTCCGCTGGTGTATTCGCACCATTTCTTCGTCGCCGACGAATCCGGCGTGGCAACCGGCTATGAAGCGGTTGGCCGCTTGATCGAACAGTTGCGAGGCAGCCACGAGGGTTTTGTGTTCACGCCCGACCCGATCGCGTGGAATCACGGCCTGGGCCGGGTCACCTGGGGTTACGGTCCGCGCGACAACCCGAATCTGGTGCGCGGCGAAGACATTTTCACCATCAAGGACGGCAAGCTCGCGAGCGCGCGCGTCTTTCTCAATCGCAAATGAAAGAAGGAAAAGGCATCATGAAGAAGTTCATCCCCAATGTTCTGGCCGCACTGGCTCTGCTAGGCGGGGCAGGCGCGCATGCCGCCGGGGTGAAAGCGGTCGGTGTCGATCACGTGGGCGTCAGCGTGCCGGATCTCGCGCAAGCCGAGGCGTTTTTCTCCGACACGTTCGGCTGTGTGCCGGTTACGCACATTGGACCGTTCGATCTGACCCATATGTCGGGTGGCTTCGTGCCGCGCGCCGATAGCGTCGACATTGCCATGATCCGCTGTGGCACAGGCTCCAATATCGAGCTGTTCCAGTATCGCAACTCAAAGGGCAGCAATGAGATGCCGAAGGCGGAAGATATCGGCGCATCGCATATTGCGTTTTATACCGACGATATCGCGGGCGCGGTCGCCTATCTGAAGTCGCGGGGCATCACCGTGCTGGGCGATCCGGTCACGATGTCCTCGGGCGATACGGAAGGCGAAACGTGGGTGCACTTTCGCTCGCCGTGGGGATCGGAACTGGAACTGGTTAGCTATCCGCATGGAAAAGGCTACGAGAAACACGCGAAGATCAAGCTGTGGAATCCGTCCAGACCCACGGAATAATGTGGCGCGGCCTTCGTTGATCCCGGCGGCGCGCGTTTGAATGTCCGCGCTGTGCGCCGTCTGGCTGGCGCATCCATTGAATCGGGTGCGCCAGCGGTCACCGTGTGGCCGTCGGATCTGGCGGCTCAGTTCCAGTCTGCTGTGACGTCGTCGAGCCAGGCCGCGATGGCATGATTCACCTCGTCCTTGCGGTCCTGCATGATCCAATGTCCGGTATCGGACCACGCCTCGACTTTGGACTTGGGATGTGCAAACCAGGCGCGCATGAGTTCGGCTTGCTCCGCATCGCGGCTCAGGTGATAGACGGGCGTGGTGAGGCTTCGGCAGAACGCCGCGCTCGCTTCTCCCATGCCGATCTGATCGTCACCGAAATAAAGCGGTCCAAACGAATCGCGAACGACATGCAAGGGCATGCCTCGCACGCGCCGCGCGTGCCAGCACTTCAGTGCCGGGTCGGTGTCGCGATCGTAGAGGAGCGTGAACAGCGCCGGCGCCAACTCGCGGGCGTCACCCGTTTCCAGATCGTGCGTGGTCTTTGCAAGGAAATCGGCGGCAGCATTCGATACACCGAGTGATCCGTCCACCGAGACAACCGCGCCGACGAGATCCGGGCGTTGTGCGGCAAGCCGCGCGGCGACCTGCGCGCCCATCGAGTGCCCGACGAGCACGAATCGTTGGCCCGGGTAATGCGTCGTCATGAAGGCTTCGAGGTCCGCGACGTAGTGCGAGGGCGCATACGTGCCTGGCGGCGTCACCTCCGATCGGCCATGCCCGCGCAAGTCGACTGCGATCACGCGATACCGGGTTTCGAAGTACGGCAACTGCCACATCCAGTCATGGGAGTCGCACGTCCAGCCATGAATGAACATGACGCAGACGCCGCTGCCGGTTTCGGTTGCGAAAAGCGTCGCGGGAGAATGCATGAGTCTGTGAGGCCTTGCGTCGTGCGCTGGGTCGGTCGCCCGCGGCGCATCGAGTGATGAATGGACTGCTTTCGTCATCCAGGGTTTATCGATGGGTGCCGTCGACGGCCGTCGTGGGGACCGTGAAACGGAAGCACGTGCCGGCGGCCGTGGAGCTTTCGACCCAGATACGGCCGCCGTGCGCGTCGATGATCGACCGGGCCACTGCGAGGCCCATGCCCATGCCGTCGACTTTGGTCGTGAAGAACGGTTGAAATAGCGAGTCCAGCGTCTCGCTGCTCATGCCCGAGCCCGAATCGCAGACTTCGAATAGCGTTTCACCGTTGTCAATGCGCCGGACCGATAGCGACAAGGCTCGAATGGTCGAACGGCTCGAATCGATTGCGTGAATGCCATTCAACAGAAGATTGGCCAGCACCTGCTGAATCTGAACGGGATCGGCGAAAATGGTGGCGTCGTCGGCAATTCGCCGTGCAACGGTAATCTCCTTTGCATTGGCTTCTGGCGAAACGAGAAAAAGCGCGGCATCTATTGCCTGGCTGGCGGGCGCGCAGATGGATTGCACGGGAACCTTGCCAAGAAATCCGCGCATTTTCCGGCAGATATCGGTAGCATCGCGCGCCCAGCGCGCCGCATTCTGAATCGACGAGAAAGCCTCTTCGACGTCCGGTATGTCGCGAGTCAGCCAACGGGCAGCGGCATCCGCATAGGTACTGGCGGCCGAGAGCGGTTGAGTGATCTCGTGCAGTATCGATGCCGAAAGTTCGCCGAATAAGGACACGCGTGCAGCACGCGCCATCTCTGCGCGGAGTGCCTGCAATCGATCGTTGTTTTCCTTTTGCTCCGTCACATCGAAAGCATAAAAGCAGAGCCGCCGATAACCTTCTGCGTCGCGGGGCAGCGAGCAGCGCCAGACGATTGGCACCTCCTTGCCCTTGAAGGTGACGAGCGTGCGCTCGCCTTGACATGCCGAACTGCCGTCGAGCATCGCCCGATAGACGACAATGTTGCTTTCTCGATTCGCTGGCAGCAGCTTCCGGGCGGCGTCGAAAAAGCCCTCTTTTGAACTGGCCTCGAACAGCTCCAGCACGGCGTGGTTTGCCTCAACGAACGAATGGAGTCCCCGCAACTCGTCGATCGCGTGGGGGTGGGCATCGAAATAGTCGTCGAGATTCGTGACACCCTGGTCGCGTATCGCCTGGATCGCCAGGTAGACGCGATACCAGTCCTCCACCATGATCGGAATAGGCGCCGACAGGAACAGGTCATTGTGGGCGAAGTCCGGCGCCTGGCTGTGCGGTCCGCCGTGCGCGGCGGATTCAGCAACGAAAGGGAACGCCTGCATGCTACGTCAGAGACATAGGTTAATCGTCGAGAGTGATAGTTAGCCTGGCGCAATGGAGAACGCGTTGTGTCCTCAACACACGGGTGACTATACATTAAAAAGTATTGGTTAATCGCCGCTTCACTAATCCGGAATCTCTCCGCTTTACCCGCGCGGCTATGACGGGGAGTGTGCGGCGGCCTGAAACAGAACCGGCTGGGTTCGATAAAGCGTGGGGAACAGATTCTTCAGTGCATTGACCTTCGGCATGTCGTTAATCGCGATATAGGGGTAATCGGGATGAAGAGCGAGAAAGTTCTGGTGGTAATCCTCGGCGGTATAAAAGCCCTTGAAGGTCTCGATGCGCGTCACAATCGGGCTCGAAAAAACATGTGCGCCCAGTAATTGCGCGATATAGGCTTGCGCCACGTTGCGTTGTTGCGGATTCGTCGGGAAGATCGCCGAGCGATACTGGCTGCCGTGGTCCGGGCCCTGATAGTCGAGTTCGGTCGGATCGTGGGCGACCGAAAAGAACACCTGCAGAATCCTGCCGTAGCTGATCACGGTGGGGTCGAAAGTAATCCGCACCGATTCTGCGTGGCCGGTATCGCCGTCGCTGACGCGTTCGTATTGGGCCGTATCGGCCGCGCCGCCGGTGTAACCGGACGCCACCTGCGTGACGCCGCGCACATGTTCGAACACGCCCTGGACGCCCCAGAAGCAGCCTCCCGCCACGACGGCGGTTTCCGGGTGAACGCCATTCGGATGCTCGTCCTGAACCGGTGCGGGAATCGAGACGGCACGTTCGTCCGAATGGGCGCTGCGCTGCCAGAGCGCGACGGCAAGCAATGCGATAGCCGCGGCGCCGTAACGGGCGAATCGGGTGGAGTGCATGAAAAGCGGTTTCACGATGTCATCCTTGCCGGCGCGAAGCGCGCCCGGCGAACGTGGTGGGTTGGGCGATTAACCGAAAGTGAATGCGAAGGCCTGCACGCCCGGATCGAGAAACTGGATCGCAAAGGTGTGATCGGCCACGTCGCCGGGTTGGCGGACGAGCTGATAGAGACGCTGCTGCGTAATCACGCCGGCGCCGTCCGGCGCAACGTCGCTGCCGTGTGCGTGCTCCGGCGCCTTGCCGTCCACTGTCACGCGAAAGCGCACGGGTTTGCCGTCAGGCCCGGGGCCCAGCACCAGATGAAGGTCTCGCGCGTGGAAGCGGTAGACGATTTCGCCGCCCGGCGTTGCCAGCGTGGCGTGCTCCGCGCCGACGCTCCATTCGCCCGCGAGTCCCCAGTGGTTGAGCTCGGGATGCGAGGGCGCGCGATAGTCGCGGGCCCGGTCCTGGGCGAAGCCGCCCGGCGACGCGAAGCCTTCGGCACGCTCGAAGCCGATATAGGTTTCCGGCGAACGCATATCCGCATTGTCGGCTTGCATCTGCACGCCGCGCTCCGCGGCGCCGCCCAGACCGATCGGCACATTTATGGCCTCGGGGTGGCCCGCTTCCACGAGCAGTTGCTGAATGACGCGCTCGGACTGGTCATAGTCGCCTTCACCGAAATGCTGGTAGCGAATCCGTCCCTGGGCATCGGCGAAATAATGGGCCGGCCAGTACTGGTTGTCGAACGCGCGCCAGATCGCGTAGCGGTTGTCGATCGCCACCGGATAGTCGACGCCGAGGTCGTGCACGGCCTTGCGCACGTTGTCGATGTTGCGTTCGAAGGCAAATTCGGGCGCATGCACGCCAATCACGACGAGCCCCAGATCGCGATACTTGCCGGCCCACGCCTTGACGTACGGCAGCGAGCGCAGGCAGTTGATACACGAGTACGTCCAGAAGTCGACGATCACTACCTTGCCGCGCAAGGCCTGGGCCGTCAGCGGCGGCGAATTCAGCCATTGGACGGCGCCGTCGAGCGGCGGCAACTGGCCGAGCACCGGCAGTGTCGTCGTCGCCGGGCGCAGGGCGTCGGTGGCGCGCATCATCGCGCCGCCGTTGGCCGCCATCGCGCCTGCCGCCATCGTGTTTTCGCTATCCGCGCGCCCGGTCGGCGTATTCGTGGTCTGCGCGGTCTGGGTGGTCTGTGCGCCAATCGACGATTCCGACGAATTGACCGCGCCGCTCATCGCCATCGCGCCGTGTTTCGACGGTGCGAAGGTATCGACGAGATGCTGCTCCAGTCCGCCGGTCGCGACCGTCGAAATGCGTGTGAGGACGCCCGTGTCCAGCCCGAGCGCCACGGCGGCGACGCCGGCGAGCATCGCCACGCCAATCCCGCGCCGGATCCATTCGCCCGCGCCCAGCGAGCGCTTCATGGCGGCGAAGACCCGTCCGCCCAGCAGCAGCGCGACGGCCAGCGACGTCGCGGCGCCGGCCGCATAGGCCAGCAACAGCAGAGTCGTGCCGATGCTTGCGCCTTGCAGCGCGGCGCCGGTCAGGATCAGGCCGAGAATCGGGCCCGCGCAGGGCGCCCACAACAGCCCCGTCGCGATGCCGAGCAGGAACGAGGCGCCGACGCCGGGCGCGCGCGCCTGCTGCGTCGTTTCGGTCAGCCGGTTGCCGACGTTCACGAGCGGCTGCATGATGCGCCCGGCGAGGCGCGGACTCAGCAGCGTGATGCCGAAGACGGCCAGCAGCACGATCGCGAGCCAGCGGCCATATTCATTGGCCTGGGCGACCCAACCGCCGCCCACGGCGGCGAGCGTGGCGACCGCCGCGAAGGTCGCGGCCATGCCGCCGAGCAGCGGCAGGCCGGAACGCACGAAGGGTTGATCGGCGCGGGCGAACACGAAGGGCAGCACGGGCAGGATGCAGGGGCTCAGGATGGTGAGCACGCCGCCGAGATACGCCAGGGTGATGAGTAACATGATGGTGTTGGAAGAAGCGATAGCGGATCGATCGACGCGCTCAGGCCGCGTGGGGCGTGAAGGTCATGGCGACGCCGTTCATGCAGTAGCGCAGGCCGGTCGGCTTCGGGCCGTCGTCGAAAACGTGCCCGAGATGGCCGCCACAACGACTGCACAGCACTTCGGTGCGGGCCATGCCGAACGAGAGATCCTCGCGCTCGATCACGGCGTGCGGCAGCGGCGCGTAAAAACTCGGCCAGCCGGTGCCGCTGTCGAATTTCGTGCTCGAGGCGAACAGGTTCGCCGCGCAACCCGCGCACGCGAACGTGCCGTTGCGGTGCTCGTGATTGAGCGGACTGGTGAAGGCGCGCTCCGTCCCCGCATTGCGCAGCACCTCGTATTGGGCGGGCGTGAGGCGCTTGCGCCATTCGGCTTCGGTATGCTCCACGGCGAAATGCCCGGCGGCGCCGGACGCCGCACGCATGGCCATCGCGCCGCCGGCGGGCTGCGCGGCCTTCGCGCGCCATTGACCGAGCGCGGCCATGACGGCGAGCGCGCCGCCGCCGGATAGCAACAGGCGTCTACGAGTATTCATGAGGTTCTCCGTGTTCGTTACACGAAGCATAGGTAGCCGCCGATCTCGAAGTCCTCACGAAAAGTAAAATTAAATGTGATAACTCCGGGCCGGAATTTTCTGCACAATGAGCGATTTAATCCGGACCTTTCATCGGAGCGCGCCGCGCCGGGAACCGAAAACCCCATGGATCAGACCAAACGCGTACTCATCGTCGAGGACGACGCGGATATCGCCAACGTGCTCATGCTGCATCTGCGCGACGAGCATTACGAGGTCGTGCACAGCGCCGACGGCGCCGAAGGGCTGCGTCTGCTGGAGCAGGGCGGTTGGGACGCCTTGATCCTCGACCTGATGTTGCCGGGCGTCGACGGCCTGGAAATCTGCCGCCGCGCGCGGGCGATGACGCGCTACACGCCAATCATTATTACGAGCGCGCGCTCGAGCGAGGTGCATCGCATTCTGGGCCTCGAACTCGGCGCCGACGACTACCTCGCCAAGCCCTTTTCGGTGCTGGAGCTCGTCGCGCGCGTGAAGGCCCTGCTGCGCCGGGTCGAGGCGATGGCGAAGGATGTGCGGCTCGAAGGCGGCACGCTGATGCTGGGCGGTTTTTCGATCGATCCCGTGACGCGCGAAGCGCAGGTCGACGGCAAGCGCATCGAGCTGACGCCGCGTGAATTCGACCTGCTTTATCACTTCGCGCGCCACCCGGGCAAGGTGTTCTCGCGCATGGAACTGCTCAACGCCGTGTGGGGGTATCAGCATGAAGGCTACGAGCACACCGTCAACACGCACATCAATCGCCTGCGCACCAAGATCGAAGCCGACCCCGCACAACCGGTCCGTATCCTGACCGTGTGGGGACGCGGCTACAAATTCGACCCGCTCACGCCATCGACGTCCGGCAATGCCGCGCCTCGCAACAGCGGGCAAGGAGACGCGCCGTGAGACTGTCGTTGACGCAGCGGATATCCGTCGTGTTCTCGGCGTTGCTGCTCGCGTGCTGCGGGGCGTCGGCGTGGTTGCAGATACGGGCGTCGGATCTGCACGATCAGGAGGTCATCCAGGCCTTGTCGCACGACCTCGCGTCCCACATTGCGCATAGCTCGGCGCTCATGGGCCCGGACGGCCCGAGGCCCGCCGCGTTACGCACCTTGTTCGGACAACTGATGGCGGTGAATCCCAGTGTCGAGGTTTACCTGCTCGACGCCAGCGGCCGCATCACCGGCGACGACGCGCCGCCGGGGCACATCCGGCGCACGCGCGTCGATCTGCAACCGGTGCAGCGCTTTCTCGCCAATGACGCGTTGCCGATTCTCGGCGACGATCCGCGCAGCGTGGATGCGAAGAAGGTGTTCAGCGCCGCCGTTGTCCCGGGCGCCGACGGGCGGCTGGCGGGGTATATCTATGTCGTGCTGATCGGCGAAGCGCGCGATGCGCTGGCGACGCGGCTCGCGCACAGCACGGTGCTGCGCACGACGCTTGGTTTGATGGCCGTGGTTGCGTCGCTCGGCCTGTTCGCCGGTCTGATCGCGTTTGGTCTGATCACGCGCCCCTTGCGCCGTCTGACCGACAGCGTGAGCCGGATCGACGCGTCGATCCAGGCGGGCTCGGAGCCGGTGCCGCTCGTGCTGAGTCGCCCGGCGGCGCACACGGGAACACGCGACGAGATCGCCATTCTCGAACGCATGTTTGCGCAGATGGTCGAGCGCATCGGCATGCAGTGGCGCGAGCTCAAACGTCAGGACCAGGAGCGCCGCGAACTCTTCGCGACGATCTCGCACGATTTGCGCACGCCGCTCACGTCGCTGCATGGCTACCTCGAAACCTTGTCGCTGAAGGACGACACGCTCGAAGGCGTCGAGCGTCGCCGCTATCTGGCGATCGCGCTGACCCAGAGTGCGAAGGTGGGACGGCTGGCTCAATCGCTGTTCGAGTTGGCGCGCCTCGAACATGAGAACGTCCAGCTCACGCTGGAGACGTTTCCCCTCGCGGATGTCGTGCAGGACGTGTTCCAGAAGTTCGAGCTTGCGGCGCAGGCGCGCCGGATCCGCTTGCGAGCCGTGGTCCCGCCGCGTTTGCCTGCCGTTTGCGCCGATCTCGCCATGACCGAACGCGTGTTGACCAATCTGCTCGATAACGCGATCCGCCATACGCCCGAAGGCGGCGAGGTCAGCGTCGAGCTGGCCGGCGAGGATAGCAAGGTGAGGGTGGTCGTCAGCGATACCGGGCCGGGCATCGCGCCCGAACTTCGCGCGAATCTGTTCAGGCGTGCATTCAGCTCAGGCGACGCACGTCGCCAGGGCGGCCTCGGTCTGTTGATCGTGCAGCGGATGCTGCAACTGCACGGCAGCGTGATCGAGCTGATCGAGCGGGATCAGCGCGGCGCGACGTTCAGTTTCAGGCTCGACGCCGCGCCGCTGCGAACGGCGCCCAGGACGTAGGCGACTCGTCTGCCGTCGTGGGTGGGTGTGAGGTGTTGCGAAGGGCTTACACGCGTCGACACGACGAGCCGCAGCCTGGCCATGGTGATTCACCTGTCAGCGCACGATGTCGCGTCGCAGCATCACGCGCTTCATCGCAAGACGCATCAGACCAAGGGCAAGCGACGTCACGACCATGATGCACGTGGAGTAAGCGGCGGCTTGCGAAACGAAGCCGTTTTCATCAAGTTGCATGACGGCCACCGAAGCGAGATTCAGCGAGGGCGTCACGAGAAAGACGACAGCCGAGAGCGTCACCATCGAGCGCATGAACAGAAAGAAAAACACGCTCACCGCCGTTGCGGCGATGAAGGGCAGCACGGCGTCCTGAAGCGCATGGCGCAGGCCGCCGCCCAGGCAATCCACGACTTCTTCGAGCGCCGCCGGCACCGCGCGCAAGCCCGTGCTCATCGTGAGAAAGCCCTGCGTGTGATAGTGGTAGAAGTTGCAGAGCACGATCACGGTGGCGCTACCGTAGAGCCATGTCGCCAGCGGGCCGCTGTTGAACGCGAGAATATAGGCGAGTCCCACGACCATTCCCGGCACGGCGGCCGGCAGCACGGACACGGTGTAAATCAGTCGCGACACCGCGCCCGGCATGCGGCGCGCGCCATAGCTCAGCGAGAACAACAGCAGCACGCCCAGCGCGGCCGCCGCGAGCGAGATTTCCAGCGACGTGACGATCGCGCCATATCCGCCCGACAATTCGCCCCCGTAGTTGGCGAGTGTGAGTTCGAGGCGGTACGGCCACAAGCGCACAAAACTCGCAAAGACCACGGTCGCGACGGACGCGGCGATCGGCAACAGCGTGAGCAGGCAACCGACGCCGAGCAGCGCGTCACGCAGGCGATTCGCGCGCGGCGTCACCGGTACGCGGCTCTCCGATGCGCCGCCGAATTGCCGTTGCGAAGCGATGCGCTCGATATACACCGAGGCGAGCGATGGCAGCAGCAAGACCATGCCGACGGCCGCGCCCATGCCGAAATTCATCTGCCCGGACACCTGGTTATAGATCTCCGTGGCGAGCACGTGATAATTGCCGCCGATCACTACCGCATTGCCGAAGTCGGTGATCGTTACGGTGAATACAACGAAGGCCGCGGACAGCAGGCCAAAACGCGCATTTGGCAAGGTGAGGGCGAAGAATTGCTGCCAGCGTCGTGCGCCGAGCACGTCGGCGGCGTCGTAGTAGCGGGCGTCCGATTGTGCGAGCGCCGCGCCGATAATCAGCACGGCCTGCGGCAACGCGTAGATCACGTCGGCGATCAGAAGTCCCCAGAAACCGTAGATTTCGACGTCCCAGCCGGTCCATTTGTGCACGAGGCCGTTGCGCCCGAGCAGGAACAGCATGCCGAGGCCCTGCATCAGCGAAGGCGCGAGCATCGGCAGCAACAGCGTCGCGCGGATCGCGTTCGGGGCGGGCAGACGCGAGCGCTGCAAGGTGAACGCGATCATGAAGCCGAGCACGATGCTCACGAGCGTCGTCGCGGCGCTCAGGACGAGGCTGTGCCACGCCGCTTCGAGCATGCCGGGCGTGCGCCAGAGCGCGACGTAATTGCCCACGCCCAATCGCGCGTCGCCGTTCAGGAGGCTGTGCCACGCGATGACTGCAAGCGGATAGAGGAAGAACAGCGCGAGGCAGGCGAGCGGCACCACGACCATCGCGACGCGCAGCACGGCGCCCATCGCGCGGCCCGTGCGCTCGACGCGCGGACGATTCGTGGCGGCAAGCGAGGCGCTCATGCCGCCACCCATGCGCAGCGATCGTTGGCCACGGAAAGAGTGACCGGCGTGCCCGCTTCCATCGGCAGGCCGCGCGGCTGCTCGGCGAGCAGTTCGCGCCCGCACCAGTGCACGCGGATGCGCGTCGTGCTGCCCAGAAAAGTCGAGTCGATCACGCGGGCGCTCGCGCCTTCATTGTGCGCGCCCGGCGACACGGTGAGATCCTCGGGGCGTACGCACGCTTCGAATGCCGTATCGGCGCCGCCCGGATGATGCGCCATCAAGGCGGGGAACGCATCGCGCACCCACGTCGCCGGCAACAGATTCGAGGTGCCGATAAAGCTCGCCACGAAGCGCGTGCGCGGCCGCTCGTACAGCTCGCGCGGCGAGCCGATCTGCTCGATGCGGCCGTGATTCATGCAGATGATCTTGTCGGCGAGCGTGAGCGCCTCTTCCTGGTCGTGCGTCACCATGATGGTGGGAATGCGCAGACGGCGCTGGACGTCGTGAATTTCCCGGCGCATTTCGACGCGCACCTGGGCATCGAGCGCGGAAAGCGGTTCGTCGAGCAGGAGCAGCGAGGGATCGACGGCGATCGCGCGCGCGATCGCGACGCGTTGCTGCTGACCGCCCGAAAGCTGGCCCGGATAGCGCCCGGCGAGATGCGGCAGGCGAATTAGTTCGAGCAGCTCCTTGCAACGTGCCTCGATCTGCGTGCGCGGCACGCCGCGTATCTTCATGCCATAACCGATGTTCTGCGCGACCGTCATGTTCGGAAACAGCGAGTAGGACTGGAACACGATGCCGAAGCCGCGTTCGCGCGCGGGCATCTCCAGCAGCGAGCGCGTCCCCATCGTGACGCTGCCGCCGTCGGCGTCGAGCAGGCCCGCGATGATGCGCAGCAGGGTGGTCTTGCCGCAGCCGCTCGGACCCAGCAGGCAGACGAACTCGTCCTCCTGCACGTCGAAATGAATGCGTTCGAGCGCGACGTGCCCGGCAAAAGTCTTGAAGAGATCGGAGACGGTGAGATGCATGGGTGACTTCCCTGAGTGGCCAGGCGAGGTTGCCCGGCGTTGCGCCGGGCATGAAACGGACTGCGGGAATGCGCGGCGGCGTTTAATGCATCACGTCGGTCTTGAAGCGCTTGAGCACCGCATCGTGCATCTTCGCGGACGCGGCGAAGTCCATCGGGTACAGCACCCTGGAAACATCGGCGGGCAGGCCTTCGGCGATCTGCTCGGGCGTCGGCTTGATGCCCGGCGTCGTGACGATTTCCTTGTATTGCTGATAGAGCTTCGCGGCGTCGGGCGAGGCGACCCATTCGAGGAAGCGCTCGGTATCGGCCTGATGCGTCGAACTCTTCAGCATGCCCGAGCCTTCGAGTTCGTAACCCACGTACTTCGACGGAATCACCATCTTCACCGGAAATCCGGCCTTGATCGACTGCATGGCGACGAACGCGAACGATGCGCCCACCGCATATTCGCCGGTGCGCGCGAGCTTGCACGGCTGCGAACCCGATGGCGTGAACTGCGCGACGTTCGCGCCAAGACCCTTGAGGATCTGCCAGCCCTTGTCCTCGCCCGCGCCTTGCAGGATCGCCGCGATTTGCAGATAGCCCGTGCCCGACGAAGCCGGGTCGGGCATCACCACGTTGCCCTTGTAGACCGGTTTGGCGAGGTCTTCCCACGAAGTCGGCATGGGCAGCTTCTTCGCGGCGAGCGCGTCGGTGTTCACGCAGAGCGCGGCCATGTAGCCGGTCGCGGCGAACCATTTGCCGGCCGGATCACGGAACTGCTTCGGCAGGCTCGACACGTTCTTGCCGCTCACCGGCGCGAGCTGGCCGGCGATGCGGGGATCGAGCAGATTCGTGAGCGCTTCGCCCCAGACCGCGTCCGCGTGCGGCGCGCCGGACTCGGCGATCATGCGCGCGGCCAGGTCGCCCGTGGACAGACGCAGCACGTTGACCTGCACGTCGGGCATCGCTTTTTTCGCGGCGGCCAGATACGTGGCGATTTCGTCGCTTTCCAGCGCGGAATACACGGTGATCTGCCCGGCCTGAGCCGCGTTCGAGATCGTGCACGAGAGCAGCCCGAGGGCAAAAAGCGAAGTCAGTGTCTTGCGGATACGCATTGCGATCTTCCTGAATGAGTGAGAGGCGACCGAAGAAAGGAACCCCACAAGGTCACAAGGCGCGCGTTGCCGTCTGTGTCGAACCGTGTGTTTGCGCTGTGTGGTTTTGTGGATATTTGCAGAATATTGGCATTGGGTCTAGCAATCAAAAATATCTGCTGCCATGATGGCGACACCACGAAAGCGAGCCTTTCGCGCCCTGGGCGCGGAGGTTTTGCCACACTGTTCACATCACGGCAGCGTCAGCGCTGCCCCAGAAAAGGGCATTCAAGATGAGTCAGGAAAGCGACGATGTGCTGCGCGAATGCGAGGCATTTGCGGTGCAGCTCGCCGACGAGGCACGCGAGATTTCGCTGAGCTATTTCCGCAAGAAACTCGACATCGAAACCAAGTCGGACGAGAGCCCCGTGACCATCGCCGACCGCGAGATCGAGGCGCATATCCGCGCGCGGCTCGCGCAGCGCTTTCCCGCGCATGGCATCTTCGGCGAGGAACACGGGCGCGAGCGCACCGACGCGCAATATGTGTGGGTGATCGATCCGATCGACGGCACGCGCAGTTTCGTGACGGGCTGGCCGATCTGGGGCACGCTGTTCGCGCTGCTGCGCGACGGCGAGCCGGTGCTGGGCATCATCGATGCGCCGGTGACCGGCGAGCGCTGGATCGGCGGCATACGGGGCGCGTGCGACGGGCAGGGCGCAACGCTGCGCACGAGCGGCTGCACGCGGCTCGCGGCGGCGCACGTCTACGCCACCTCGCCCGACATCTTCGATGCAGCCGAACTGGCGGTGTTCGAAGCGGTGAGCCGCGCCGCCGCGAGCCGCCGGTTCGGCGGCGATTGCTACAGTTACGCGATGGTCGCGGCGGGCTACGTCGACGCCGTCGTCGAAGCGGGCTTGCAGCCTTACGACTACCTGGCTATCGTGCCGGTCGTGGAGGCCGCGGGCGGACGCGTGACGGACTGGCAGGGCCGCACGGTGGGCATGGGCAGTGACGGGCGCATCATCGCGGCGGCCACGCCCGAACTGCATGCGCAGATCCTCGAGATCACGCGCCGTCTTTGAGCGCGCAAACGGAGCCGGATTAGCGATGAGGGGACAAGCGATGAGGGGGCAGACAGTCCATGCTGGTTGAGGAGCGATATCGCCGCATCCGCGCGCTGTTGAAGGCGCACGGCACTGTGTCGGTCGATCATATGACGGAGGCGCTCGGCGTCTCGCGCGAAACGATTCGCCGCGATCTCGTCGAGCTCGACACGGCGGGCGAAATCCGCCGCGTGCATGGCGGCGCGATGTTCGTGGAAAGCGAATTGCCGATCAGCGTGCGCGCGGGCATTCGCGTGAAGGAAAAGCGTGCGCTCGCGCGCGGTGCGCTCGGGCATATCGGCAGCGGACAGACGTTGTTCATCGACGCCGGCACCACGACGGCGATTCTTGCCGATGCCCTCGCTTCGCTGAGCGGTCTGCACATCGTCACGAACTCGGTGGCCGTCGCCAACGAACTGGCGGGCGAGCGCGCCGCGAAGTCGGGCGGCCATGCCGTGCATCTGCTTGGCGGCGCATTCAATGCATCGGTTGGCGCCACGTATGGCGGCGCAGCGATTGCCGAGGTGCATCGCTTTCACGCCGATATCGCCTTGCTGTCGCCGGTCGGCGTGGATGCGGTGCATGGCGCGACGAGCTTTGTCCAGGAAGAGGCGGAAATGGCCGACGCCATGAGCCGCAACGCAAAGCAAACGCTCATCCTGGCGGACTACTCGAAAATCGGCGTGCGCAGCAGGGTGGTGTCGTGTCCCGTCGAGCGTATCTCCGCGATTGTGACGAACAGTCGCGCGGCGAAATCGGCTGATGCACAAGCGCTGGCCGAGGCGGTGCGCGCGATCGAATATGTTTAAGCTATTGCTTCGAATGACGCGGCGTCCAAGCCGAGTCCTGGACACATGAAAGAGCGAGCTACCGTTGTTTGCTGGCAGCGTGACCGGATCCTGCTGGTGGAAAGAGGACGGTCGCGCTGGTCACTCCCGGGCGGGACGATTTCGCGAGGCGAAACACCGCTCGAAGCCGCCGCGCGTGAACTCATCGAAGAGACCTCGCTCGAGGGCCACGCACTCGACTATGTTTTCCAGTTCGGCGGGCTGAACAAGCGCCATCACGTGTTCTTCACGCTCCTGCCGGACGATGCGCGGCCGAAGCCGAGCAATGAAATCGTGAGCTGTCGCTGGTTCCGTCCCCGGAAGGTCGGCACACTCGTGGCGAGCGTGCCGACCCGGCAGATCGTCGCGCTGCTTTTTGGAGCGGCGGGCACGGCGTCGGACTTCGACGTGGCTGCATCGAATACGCGCGGAAAGGATGATGCGAGGCTGGAGTTTGTGCCTTGAGGATTTTGGGGCACGTGGGGGCACGGCATTGCGCCAGTGAAGCCGCTCAAGGCGCCTTCACAGGTCAACGCACGCTTTTTTCCTCAACCCTTCGCACAACGAAACCCTGCGTACACGTATTGATAACGCGGCTGAAACCAGTTGCGGAACGTCGGCCGCTGCATGCAGCCCGCGGTGCGCGCGGAGCCGCCTTTCATCGCGTAGTGCTGGCCGTCGAAGAAGTTGGCCGAATAGCCTTCGTAGAACGGAAACGGCGTGAAGCCGCGCAGCGGAGCGAACACCGTCGAGGTCCATTCCCAGCCGTTGCCGTATAGGCCCTCGACGCCCCAGGTGCTGGCGCTGTCCGGCGTCGAGTCGACGGCGACCGGGTCCCAGCTGCGGAAGTCGAAGTTGTCGGTTTCGCCGGGCAACGCGCCGTGCGCCGCGCGCTGCCATTCGGCTTCGGTCGGCAGCCGCGCGCCGCGCCAGCGCGCGAAGGCGCTCGCTTCCGCGTGGCTCACGTAGACGGGCCACGCGAGCGGCAGCGGAATATCGTCGAACATCGTGCGCAGACGCCAGCCCTGCGCACCGCGATGCCAGAACACCGGATGCTCGATGCCTTCGGCCTCGCGCCAGGCCCAGTCGGCCTCGGTCCAGAGGTCGCGGCGGCGATATCCGCCATCGTTCACGAAATCGAGAAACGCGCCGTTCGTGACCATATAGCGGTCGATCTCGAACGCGGGCACGTCCACCTGCTCCTCGCCGAATTCGTTGTCCCAGCCGAACAGGCCGCGTTCGAGCGTCATGCCCAGTTCGGTGCGGCCGGCCGGCACGCTCACCATCTCCGGCGTCACCGCGTAAAGGTGGTCCGCGAGCGTACGCGCGGCGCCCGGCGCCTGCTTTTGCTCGAACGGCAACTGATGGAGCATGTAGGAGAGCGTCTCCACATGCATCAGACGATGCTCGATCGCGACGTTCAGCAACTGCCCAGGCGTGTCGTGCATGGAGGCGCCGGGCGCCAGATCGAGCCCGGCGAGGCGCGCGTCGATACGCGTACGGGCGTCGCGTGCGTAGTCGCGCACAGCGTCGAGACTCGGCCAGTCCGAGGGGACATCGGTCGGCAGCGCGCCATCGATGGGATCGATGCCGAAGGCGAACAACTGGTCGAGCTTCGCGTCGGCGGACGGCAGATCGAACAGGCGCTGATCGAACAGATTGCGGTCGAACGCTTCCAGATGACCGATATAGAACACGATGCGATGGCGCTCGCGAATCGGCCGTTCGTAGAGAAATTCGGGCTTGACGAGGGCGAAGAGCGCGTCGCTGGCCGCACGGGCGTCGGCGAGGCGGGCGGCCAGCGTGGGCGTGATCGGGAGCTGCATTGCGGCGAGTCTCCTGGCGTGGGCGGTGAGTGAGACTCTACCGCTGCGCACGCGCTGTGCCAATGCACTTCGAATGACGGCGCGGCGTGGGGCGTGAACGCTGTCAGGAGGACGTAAACGGCCGCGCGCCGCCTGACAAGGGCGGCGCGCGGAGGAAAACGGGCTTACAGATGCCGCAGCCCTTCGATGTCGATAATCCGGATGAGCTTGCCCTGCGCGTCGATCAAGCCACGCTTTTGAAATCTTGACAGGGTGCGGCTGACGGTTTCGAGCGTCATGCCGAGGTAGCTGCCCATGTCCTCGCGCGTCATGCGCAGGTTGAACTCGGCATGCGAATAACCGCGCTGACCGTTACGTTCGGAGACATCGAGCAGGAAAGCGGCCACGCGTTCGTCGGCGGACAGCGAGCCCAGCACCATCATCTGCGACGATTCGCGGATCAGTTGCTCGCTCATGAGCCGGTGCAGGCGGTCCTGCATGGCGCCGGTTTCGCGGCACATGTGCTTGAGGGCCGGGTAGGGAATGATGCAGACCGAACTGTCTTCGAGCGCCACGGCGCTGCACGTGTGGACGTCGGTGCTGATGCCGTCGATTCCCAGCGGATCGCCTGCGAGACGCAGGCCGGTGACCTGCTCGCGGCCGTCGCGGTGCGCCATGACGGTCTTCAGCGAGCCGGAACGCACGGCGTAGAGACTGTCGAACGGGTCGCCGGCGCGGTAGAGGGATTCGCCGCGGCGCACGCTGCGCGCGGTGCAGATGAGCGCTTCGAGCTTGGGCAGGTCGTCGAGCGCGAGCCCCTGGGGCATGCACAGATGACGCATCGCGCAACTCGAGCAGCGCGCCGAGGAGCGCGGGCTCGTCACTGGTGCGCGGCTGCCGCGCCTCACGGTGGTGGTATGAGTAACGACGGTAGGGGTCAGCATTTGCACGCTCCTTTAATCGGTTTCGGAGCATTCTCCCACCAGGGTTGAATCTCAAAATGGCGGCAAAAGGACGCGCTTTTGAGATGAAACCGCTTGCGCCTTGTCAGAAGGCGCTTTCGCGGCAAATGACAAGGCGCAAGTGCTACCTGAAATGCATGATTTATTCGATTATCTCGATATTATTCCGGGATATCAACCGCGCTCGCGGCACTCGGAATCAGCAATACCGGCAACGTCGATTGACGCACGCAGCGCTCGGCCACGCTGCCGAGAATCAGACGCTGAAAACCGCGACGTCCGTGCGTGCCCATGACGATCAGATCGGCGCCACTCGTTTTGGCCGCATCGAGCACGAGTGTCGGCACGTCGTCGAGCGAGGAGGCTTCGCCGGTCAGCATTTCGCCGGACACGCCGCGCTCGCTCATCAGCTTGTTCATTTCCTCGGCGAGTTCGTTGCCCTGGGCGATCATCTGATTGCGCAGGATCGACGGGTCGTAACCGGGCGCGTCGAAATACATCGGCGTGTTTTCAACGACATAGAACGGTTGCAGCGTCGAACCCATCGCCTTGGCGAGTTCGAGCGCGGCTTCGAATGCGCGGCGCGACGTTGCGCTGCCGTCCACCGCCACCAGGATGCGTTTGTACATGGAACCTCCGCGTAAATGAGCCCGAAAACAGGCGCGGCTGCGCGCATCCGGACATCGGCGGCCGGTGCGGCATCTCGCGATCTCCAATGAGCTTAAAGGATCACTGACAAAGATGCAGTGTCGCTGTATGAAAGATGGAAGGCGAGTGCAGTCGGATCAAGACCTCTGCGTCAGACGGCCACGTGCAGCATCTGTCAGGATAAACTGACAGATGCTGCACGTTCCGCTTAATGGTCTGGTTGCGCGCACACCGTCAGGCCGCTATCGTTGCGTCTCTTTAGTCCTTGCGCGCCGCAGCAATCCCCGCCGTGACCTCTACCCACACTCCCTTGCCGTTTCGCGACGCGCTACTGGCCATGCTCGGCATCGGCCTCGTCAACATGCTGGTCGCGCTCGATCAGACCGTCGTCAGCACCGCTTTGCCCTCGATCGTCGCCGAACTGCACGGTTTCGAGTACTACGCGTGGATCGCCAGTGCCTATCTGCTGGCCTCGGTGGTGACGGTGCCGGTGTTTGGCCGTCTCGGCGATTACTTTGGCCGCAAGCGCTTCGTGCTCGCCGCCGTGATTGTGTTCACCGTGGCTTCGGTGCTGTGCGGACTGGCGACCGACATGCCGTTTCTCGCGGCCGCGCGCGCGTTGCAGGGCGTGGGCGGCGGCATGATGGTGGGCACCGCGTTCGCGTCGATCCCCGATCTCTTTCCCGATCCGCGCGCCCGCGTGCGCTGGCAGGTCGTGATGGCGGCCGCTTACGGCATCGGCACGGCGGCGGGGCCGTCGCTGGGCGGCTGGCTCAGCGAGCATTTCGGCTGGCGCTCGACCTTCATGGTCAATCTGCCGGTCGGCGTGCTGGCGCTGTATTTCATCTGGGCGCATCTGCCGAACTATCGCCATGCACGCACCGGCGAGGTGAAGATCGACTGGACCGGCGCGGCGCTGGTCGCGGTCGTGCTCGGCGGCTTTCAGACCGTGATCGAAGGCGTGCCGAAGGACGGCTTCACGACCGGCAATCTCGCCCTGATCGCGCTGGTGGCGGTGGGGGCAGTGGCGTTGCTGATCTGCGAGCGGCGCGCGACGCATCCGATCATCCCGCTCGACCTGTTTCGCGATCCGCAGCTCGTCACGCTCTTCACGCTCTCGGTCCTCTCGGGCTTCGTGATGTTCTCACTGATCTTCTTCGCGCCGCTGCTGCTGCAAGGCGGCTTCGGCCTGTCGCCGCAGGTCGCGGGGCTGCTCGCGACGCCGATCGCCGCCTGCATCGCGCTCGGCAGCCTCGTCAACACGCGCATCGTGATTCACCTGAAGAAACCCACGTCGATCCTGACCGTGGGTTTCGGCCTGCTGGTGGTGGCCTCCGTGGGCCTCGCGTTCGCGACGCGCACCACGGCGCATCTGTGGCTCGAACTGTCGATGGGCGCGGTCGGCATCGGCCTCGGCTTTATCCTCAACAATCTGAACGTGTTCGGCCAGGAGATCGCCGGGCGCGAACGTTTCGGCATCACGACGGCGCTGCTGCAATCGACGCGCATGGTGGGCGGCATGCTCGGCACGAGCGTCGTCGCGACGATCGTGAACCATCGCTACGCGGCCGGCATCGGCGACGCGCTCGCGGTGCTCGGCGCGCCGGGCGCGGCCCGCTGGCAGCCGCAGCTGTCCGACCCGCGCGTGCTGATCGATCCGGCGTTGCGCGACGGCCTGACCACGCAGATGAAGGCCGCGGGCCTCGATGGCGCGGCGCTCATCGAGGCGGTGCGGCACGTGCTGGTCGACGCGATTCACCTCGGCATCGGCCTGACCGGACTCGCGGCGCTGCTGGCGGCGTTGTGCGTACGCCGCATTTCGCACATCCGGTTTGGCAAATCCGCCACAAAAGCGGCGCCGGCCAGTTCGCCGGCGCAGCCCGAATGACGGTAAACGGCCGTCGCAAAATCGACGAGCGCCGATAAAACGGTTGCCGTGCGGTTGCCGTGTTCCCCGGATTTACGTGCCAGGCTCGCCCGCTGCGACGGTTTTCTGCCGTCTTCGACGCAATTCGTCAGACAAAAGCGTATGATGCCTGACGCCTGCGTCGCGAGCCTGGGTGCGAAATCCGGGGTGGCCGGAGTGGTTTCGGAGACTTTCGAGGCGCGCGTCAGGCGGCCGCGGCCATCGGTCCGAAGATCGCGTTATGCGTCTGCTCGCTCATGGCGATGTCGAGCGCAACGGCATTTTCCACGCCGATGCGCATCGGCGCGCCGAGGCGGGTGATCTCCATGCCGGTGCGGCGCAGCATGCGTTCGATCGGCGTGGTGGTCACCGTCACATAGCGCGAAATGCCCATGCGGTCGGCGAACTGGATCGCCGATTGGATCGCGTGCATGGTCAGTTCGGCGAAGCCAAAAGCCTGATCGTTGCCCGTTTCGATGGCAAAACGGCTCAATTCCCAGATATGGCGGCCCGTGGGCGCCGATTCGCCGTGCAGCAGCTGCGGGAAGGTGTCGCGCAGCATGTTGGGACCGTCCGTCGGCATCAGGCGCCAGCAGCCGCGCACCTGCCGCTCGTCGTCCTGGATCAGCATGTAATGCGGGCCGAGCGCGTCGTACCCGTCGATTTCCATGCCGGCGATGGTGGGAATATCCCAGCCCATCCGGTCGCGGAAAACCCGCGCCCGCAGTCGGTACATCTCGTTGATGTCTTCGTTGGCGAACTCTTGACGCAGTCCGATCCGGATCGCAGCTTGCATGACAACTCTCCCTTGAACTTGTGGAGGGGCAGCGGTATGGATCGAAAGCTATGCGTTATGAATATAAAAAAACACCTATCCAGATAGGTAGGTGCGCAGGGAGGGTCAGTTCTGGAGAATGGCTGGGCGGCAGTCACTCATCAGGCATATCTGACAGCGAGGTCAAAATGGAACTTCTGGACAATCATCAATGGCAGGCAGGCACGAATTCCCTTCATAACGCGGGGGACCTGTCGTCGGTAATCGACCGTGTCCTGATCATCGCGTATCGGAAAAAGAAGAAGGAAAGCCAGCGCCGCTTCTGGGCGCGTTTCGGCGTGACGCAGTCGCGCGGCAGCCGTTTCGAATCGGGCGCGGAGATTCCGCCGCCGGTGTCGATCCTGCTGGGTCTGTACTTCAACAAAACGATTTCGGACGGCGATCTCGGCCGTGCGGAGCGCGTCCTGCGGCGTCCCGAGGCGCCGATGATGCTTAGCCCGGGTCAATAAGACCCATCTGCGTCGCAATCACGGCTGCCGCGCGCCGTGAGTTCACGCCGAACTTCCCGCGGATATTTTTCATGTGGAAGTTCACGACGGCCTCGGAACAATTGAGGATGTGCGAAATCTCCCAGGTGGACTTGCCGAGGGCAGTCCACTTGAGGCATTCCTTTTCGCGCGGCGTGAGCTTGGGAACCAGCGACTGGGCGTGATCGTTCAGGTGACGCTGGCTCGTGTCGAGCACGAGATCCCGCAGCAGGACAAGGTTCGGCAGCGCACGGTTGACGTCCTGCCAGAACTTGTCTGACGGGTTAACATCGTTGACGAAGCACAGCATGCCGGTTTCCTGGCGCGGGCCATGGATCGGCAGCGTAATGCCTGCACGCAGCCCATGCGAGCGGGCTTCTTCATACATGGTTTGCTGCTGCTCGGTGGCAAACAGTTCCGGCGACCAGATCAGCGGCGACGAGCGCGTGGTGCAATGCGTCACCGTCGGGTCGAAATACGCCATCCCATGGTCGTTATAGGTCTGACGCCACGCGGCCGAGTAATTCGTCCGGATGAACGCGTCCTCGAGCCGCATGCCGGCGCGCGGCAGGATCGCCAGCATGACCTGGCCGAAACCCCACGAAACGGCGAGCTGAGACACCGCGTCGAACCACGCGGCCTCTTCGGGCGCGTCGAGCACGGGCGACATCTGCTCAATGAAATGTAGAGGCACGTCAACACTCTCCGTCTGCGGTGGGCCAGTCCGCTACCAGCGCCCGGGCGGGCACTGGCCTCGCTTCTTATGATGTAACAATTTATCACTAAATTCCGTAATGATCGCCTTTATCCCCCGGCGCTGTGGGCTTTGCGCCAGGGGTTTGCCCGCCTTTCGGGAAAATCCCTGGCGAGTAATTCACCGTCGACTGAACAAAAGTGCCGCTGCGCGCGAGCCGCGACCCGCTTTCGTCGCCGAAAAACGGCACTGGATTTCCGCTTTCTTTACCGATTCTGTAATTCGCTTAATCAAAATCGGTAATAAAGCAGCGAAGGCGGCGGGATTTTACCGTCGAAGCCGCGGCGCGCGAATGGCAAAAATGACAGACAGGGTTAAGTGGACGGCAGTTTTATGCCGTTTAAGGTGGGTCAATTACGTTTTTGACCGACATTTTTTAATCGGCGTTCACGCGCGCATGACAAAACCGCATGACGAAATCATGTCGTCATGCGCGCGACGGGCTATCTCCGCCGTTACGTTTTACGATGCAATTCGACGATGCGCGTCGGTCGCAGATGATTGATCGCGTAATGCAGACGCCCTGGGCTGCGGCGCGTACCGCGCTCGGGTGAATCGGCGAACTGCTCGTCGGCGGCGACAGGCGATGCCGGCGGCGCCATGCCCTTGTCGACGGCTTCGAAATCCGCCTGCGGCGCGAACGGATGACGATGCGCGCCGCCGCGGCTGTCGAAACCCGCGAGGCCGTCGTTCGCTTCCGGCATGCTGTTGTCGAGCGTGGCGTTGCTCGTGGTGACTTCGTCGGGGCCGATGTGGCCGGCGCCTGCGAGGCGCGCGGCTTCGCGATTCTTGCCGTCGGTGTCCACCGTGCTGTCGTGCGTGCGGTCGTTGTGCAGTTCGGCGCTGCGCGGTTGCGCGGTTTGCGCGGCATCGGTTCGGTCGGATTGGTTCATGATGCCCTCCGTGAAAGAGGCGGGGCCGAAAACAGCAGGCCGGGTCAACCCCGTTTCAGCAACTGGCGTTCCACGTCTTTCTGGACACTGGAATCGGACCGAAAATCAAGCCGGTACGCCAGGAGAACGCCTCCAGCGATTTTGCATTTTTTTCGTTGGATCGCCGTATTTCCTCGGAGTATGATCCTCTTTCAACGAGTTGGCGCGCTTTAGATTAACGGCCTGAAATCACGGCCGGGCTGTGGCTTTGCCGCATCGATTCTGCACGCGCCTGACAATAATCGAACGAGGCAGTCAGGGGCGGACGAGACACATGCACTTCGACGCTGCATTCACGCATCGCGGTTACCTGCTCAACTGTGCGCCGGCACGTGCTGGCGACGGTACGTATCAACCCTATGTCGTGATTTCGCGTTCCAGCGACGGCGAACTCGTTGCCAATCGTTTTTTCCCTTCCGATCTCCGTTTTAACGACGAAAGCGCCGCTATCGCGCACGCACGCGACTGGGCCGTGCGCTGGATCGACGCCAGCAGCGTCACGCTCTGACACTTCCCGCACGTTCCGCGCAGTTTTCGCGCGGCGACTGAATCCGCGCGCCATGCCACGGCGGACCTCGGCGAACTCTCTCGAAAAGCGGTAATCTCTGGGGTCGATACACTCCTCTGTGCGGCCCAAGTCGCCGCCTGCGCATCACCATGTCCACACCTGCCAGCCCCGACTGGGGCCTCGAACAGATCGTCGCCGACCTGCGCGCGTCGCGCGAGGAACGCCACCGCACGCGCCATCCGCTCGGCATCCGCGAATTGCCCTCGCGCGACGCCGTCGGCAATATCGTGCAGGGTCTGCGTGCCGCGTTGTTTCCAACGCATTACGGCGCGCCGGACCTGACCGACGAGAGCGTCGATTACTACGTCGGCCATACGCTGGAAAGCACGCTGCGTCTGCTCGCCGAACAGATCCGCCGCGCGCTGCGTTTCCTGCCCGAGTACGCCGACGCCGCCGACGACGTGCTGCGCAAGCGCGCCTTCGAAGTGGCGCGCGAGTTCGGCCATCAGTTGCCGGGCATTCGCGCGCTGCTCGTGAGCGACATTCAGGCGGCGTTCACGGGCGACCCGGCCGCGCAGCACATCACCGAAATCCTGCTCTGCTATCCGGGCGTCTGGGCGATGACGCATCACCGGCTCGCGCACGCGCTGCATCGTCTCGGCGTGCCTTTACTCGCGCGCTTCATCAACGAGATCGCGCATTCGGCGACCGGCATCGACATTCACCCGGGCGCGCAGATCGGTCCGAGCTTCTTCATCGACCACGGTACGGGCGTGGTGATCGGCGAGACGGCGATCATCGGCGAGCGCGTGCGCGTCTATCAGGCGGTGACGCTCGGTGCGAAGAGTTTTGCGGCCGATCTCGACGGCACGCTCGTGAAGGGCAACGCGCGCCATCCGATCGTCGAGGACGACGTGGTGATCTACGCGGGCGCGACGATTCTCGGCCGCGTGACCATCGGCAAGGGTTCGGTGATTGGCGGGAACGTGTGGCTCACGCATAGCGTGCCGCCGGGCAGCAGCGTGCGCCAGGGCAAGATCCGCGAAATCGAGCGCGGCAACGACGGCCAGTAAGCGTAAGAGCCGTGCGCAAAAAACGCGAAGGACGCCGCGAGCGCGGCGTCCGTCTGATCGCTCGATCAGGTATTCGCCACGCTCATCGCGCCGGGATTGCCGACGATGGCGAGAAACTCGCGGCGCGTGGACGGGTCGGTGCGGAACGTGCCGAGCATGCGCGACGTGACCATCGATACGCCCGCCTTGTGCACGCCGCGCGTCGACATGCATTGATGCGCGGCTTCGAGAATCACGCCCACGCCCTTGGGTTGCAGCACATCATTGAGCGTGTCAGCGATCTGCGCGGTCATCTTCTCCTGAATCTGCAGACGCTTCGCGAACGCGTCGACGAGACGCGCGAGTTTCGAAATACCCACCACGCGATGCTCGGGCAGATACGCCACGTGCGCGCGGCCGATGATCGGCACCATATGATGTTCGCAGTAGCTTTCGAAGCGGATGTCCTTCAGCACGATCATCTCGTCGTAACCGTCGACTTCCGAGAACGTGCGCGACAGGATCTCGCGCGGATCGAGCTGATAACCCGCGAAGAATTCCTCATAGGCGCGCACCACGCGCGACGGCGTATCGATCAGACCTTCGCGCGCGGGGTCGTCGCCGGCCCAGCGCAGCAGGACGCGCACGGCGTCTTCCGCTTCGCTGCGCGACGGGCGCGCGGCGATCTCGACAGCGTCCTTCGACGGGCGTTTCTTGCCTTTCTTTTCAGTGTTCTTTGTGTCGCTCATGCATCGGCTCCGGTCATGTGGCCGACGCCCGCTCGGCGCGCCACGAACGCGCATTGTTTCATGAATCCTGCGTGACCGTGCGAGCGCGAATGTGCGAACGCGCGGCGGCCGCGCTTACTTCGGCCACTCGTCCATCGCGTCGTTGAAGAGTTCGGCAACGACGCTGCGCAGCCACGCGCCGCGCGGCGCATTGTGATACTTGCGATGCCAGTGCTGCTTGAGATCGAAGCGCGGCAGGGTCAACGGCGGCTCGACGAGCGTGATCGACGCATGCTCGGAGACGTACGCGAAGCCGATCGCGTGCGGCACGGTCGCGATCAGATCGGTGCGCGTGAGAATGAACGGCAGGCTCATGAAGTGAGGCGTTTCGAGCACGGCGCGGCGGCGCAGGCGCTTCTTCTCCAGAAAATGCTCGAGCACTTCCTGGCTGCGTCCTTCGGCGCGGACCACGGCGTGACCGAGCGCGAGAAATTGTTCGAGCGTGATCGGCTTGCCCGCGAGCGGGTGCTGGCTGCGCATCAGGCAGATGAAGCGATGCGTGAAGAGCCGCTGCTGGAAGAAGTTATTGCCGCCGAGGTCGGGAAAGTAGCCCACGGCGAGGTCGATGTCGCCCGATTCGAGGCCGCGCTCGACCTGACTGGGCGGCAGTGACACCGAGCGCAGATTCGCATGCGGCGCGCGTTCGGCGAGCATTTGCAGCAGCCGCGGCAGGAACACGATTTCGCCGACATCCGACAACGCGATCGAAAACGTATGCGTGCTGGTGGCCGGATCGAAGGCCTGATCTTCGAGCATGCCTTTTTCGATGCGGATGAGCGCGTCGCGCGCGGCGGGAATCAGCCCGAGCGCGCGCGGCGTGGGCTCCATGCCGCGCGAGGTGCGCACGAACAGCGGATCGCCGAAATACTCGCGCAGCTTGCCGAGCGCCGTGCTTACGCGCGGCTGGCTCACGCCGAGCCGTTCGGCGGCGCGGCTTACGTTGCGCGTGTCTTCCATCGCGACGAGATAGGGGATCAGATTCAGGTCGAGGTCTTGCATGGGAAGCGCGCGAGCCGCGCCACACTATGTCTAAACGGGATAAACCATAGTGCAAACATGCGGATTCGAGATATTGGGGTATGTGCCCGGACGAGGCGGTGGATCGGACGGATCGACGCCACCTTGCCGCCGCGCGCAGGCATTTCGGTGCATTGTGGGATACGGATGCACGCTATTTCCGCTGACGAATCGGCGCGCTTTCGGGTCTGCCCTAAGGAAGTCCCGCCTTGACAATCGCGCCTGGGCACTCCGATAATGCGCTGGACGTTCGCTAAACGAATCAGTGTTCGTATATAGAACTTTTTCGCGATCGAGTGGCGTGGACTTTCCGCGATGCGCATCGCTTTCAGGAACAGGCATGATCAACAAGATTTTCGACTCGCTTCAAGCCGCCGTCGCCGACATTCAGGACGGCGCCACGGTGATGATCGGCGGCTTCGGCACGGCCGGCATGCCGGCGGAACTGATCGACGCGCTGATCGCGCAAGGCTCGCGTGAGCTCACGATCGTGAACAACAACGCCGGCAACGGCGACACGGGCCTCGCCGCGCTGCTCAAGGCCAAACGCGTGCGCAAGATCATCTGCTCGTTCCCGCGCCAGACCGACTCGTACGTGTTCGACGGTCTCTATCGCGCCGGCGAAGTCGAGCTGGAACTCGTGCCGCAAGGCAACCTCGCCGAGCGCATCCGCGCGGCGGGCGCCGGCATCGGCGGTTTCTTCACGCCCACGGGCTACGGCACGAAGCTGGCCGAAGGCAAGGAAACGCGCTTGATCGACGGTCGCCATTACGTGCTCGAAGCGCCGCTGCACGCCGATTTCGCGCTGATCAAGGCGTACAAGGGCGACCGCTGGGGCAATCTGGTCTATCGCAAGACGGCGCGCAATTTCGGCCCGATCATGGCGAGCGCGGCGAAGGTTGCGATCGCGCAGGTGTCGGAAGTCGTCGAACTCGGCGCGCTGGACCCCGAAAACATCGTGACGCCGGGCATTTTCGTGCAGCGCGTCGTTGAAGTGCCGCAGCCCGCGCAAGCCGCGCTGCAAGCCGCTCAGGCCGCCTGAAGCTACGGAGTTATGCAATGAAACGGTTGAATCGCGACGAAATGGCTCAACGCGTGGCTCAGGACATTCCTGAGGGCGCTTATGTGAATCTCGGCATCGGCGTGCCGACGCTGGTGGCCAACCACCTCGATCCGAGCAAGGAAATCTTCCTGCACAGCGAGAACGGTCTGCTCGGCATGGGCCCGGCGCCCGCGCCCGGTCTGGAAGACGACGAACTCATCAACGCAGGCAAGCAGCACGTCACGCTGCTGACCGGCGGCGCCTTCTTCCATCACGCGGACTCGTTCGCGATGATGCGCGGCGGCCACCTCGACTACTGCGTGCTCGGCGCGTTCCAGGTGTCGGTGAAGGGCGACCTCGCGAACTGGCACACCGGCGCACCGGACGCAATCCCCGCCGTGGGCGGCGCGATGGATCTCGCGCTCGGCGCGAAGCAGGTGTTCGTGATGATGGAACTGCTCACGAAGCAGGGCGAAAGCAAGCTCGTGAGCGAATGCTCGTACCCGGTCACGGGCGTGGGCTGCGTGGGCCGCATCTACACGGACCTCGCCGCGTTCGACGTGACGCCGGACGGTCTCGCCGTGCGCGAGATCTATTCGGATATCGACTTCGACGCGCTGCAGAAGCTTGCCGGCGTGCCGCTGATCGACGCGACGCAGAATCGCCGCGCGGCGTAAACTGCGGCAACGCGCGCAACTCTCGCAGATGAACACCAGCGTGGCGCGGGTCCGGCGGCAATAGTCGCCGGGCGCCGCGCCTTCTGCGTTTGCGTGCATTGCATCCATACTTTTTTCATATCGATCCATGATTGAACGCCTGACGAGCCTCATTTGCGGCACCGAGCCGATGAACGCCGCGTGGTCGACCGAGGCCACGCTCCAGCGCATGCTCGACGTGGAAGCGGCGCTCGCGCGCGCGTCGGCGCTGCATGGCGTGATTCCGCACACGGCCGTGGCGGCGATCGTCGCGACGTGCCGCGCGGATCGTCTCGACGCCGACGCGCTCGCTCGCGACGCCGCGCTCGGCGGCAATCTGGCGATCCCGCTCGTCAAGCAATTGACCGCGCGCGTGAAAGAGGCCGATCCCGAGGCCGCGAAATACGTGCATTGGGGCGCGACGAGCCAGGACATCATCGACACGGCGACCGTGCTGCAACTGCGCGACGCGCTCGCGCTGAGCGACACGAGCCTCGACGCCACCTGCGCCAATCTGGCCGAACTCGCCCGCGCACACCGCGCGACGCCCGCGGTCGGGCGCACGTGGCTGCAGCAGGCGCTGCCGATCACGCTCGGCCTCAAATTCGCGCAGTGGCTCGATACGCTGCTGCGTCATCGCGAGCGTCTTGCGGCCTTGCGCGAACGCGCGCTCGTGCTGCAATTCGGCGGCGCGGCGGGCACGCTCGCGAGCTTGCGCGACGCGGGCGCGAAGGTGAGCGCCGATCTCGCGAAGGAACTCGGCCTCGCGCAGCCCACGCTGCCGTGGCATACGCAACGCGATCGCATCGCCGAAGCGGCGGCGTTTTTCGGCATGCTGATCGGCACGCTCGGCAAGATCGCGCGCGATATCTCGCTGCATATGCAGACCGAGATCGGCGAACTCGGCGAACCGGCGGCGGCAGGCAAGGGCGGTTCGTCCACCATGCCGCACAAGCGCAATCCGGTCGGCTGCGCGGCGGTGCTCACGGCGGCCACGCGCGCGCCGGGACTCGTCGCCACCGTGTTCGCAGGGATGGTGCAGGAGCACGAGCGCGCGCTCGGCGGCTGGCAAGCCGAGTGGGATGCGCTGCCCGAACTCGCGCGTCTCGCGGGCGGCGCGCTCGCGCAGATCGAACAGATTTCCGGCGGTCTCGAAGTGCGCACCGAACGTCTCGCGGCCAATCTCGACGTTACGCACGGGCTGATTCTCGGCGAGGCCGTGATGCTCGCGCTCGGCGACCGCATTGGCCGCCTCGACGCGCATCACCTCGTCGAAAAGGCCTCGAAACAGGCGGTGCAATCGCAACGCACGCTTTACGACGTGCTCGCGGCCGATCCCGCCGTCACGCAGCATCTAGACGAAAATCGTCTTGAAGCGCTGCTCGACCCCGCCAATTACGTGGGCGAAGCGCACGCGTTCGTCGACGCGGTGCTCGCGTCGTACGCCCAGCGTTCGCCCCATTCTTCATCGCAGACTCATCAGGAGTAACCGCATGCCTTATGCAGCCGTCAACGACACGCAGCTGTTCTACCGCATCGACGGTGCGCAGGACAGCACGGCGCCGTGGCTGGTTCTGTCGAACTCGCTCGGTAGCGACGTATCGATGTGGACGCCCCAGCTCGTCGAATTCTCGAAGCATTTCCGCGTCCTGCGTTACGACACGCGCGGTCACGGTCATTCGGCCGCGCCGCAAGGTCCGTACACCATCGAGCAACTGACCGGCGACGTGATCGGCCTGCTCGATCATCTCGGCATCGCGCGCGCGCATTTCGCGGGCGTTTCGATGGGCGGTCTCACGGGTGTGGGCCTCGGCGCGCGTTTCGCGGACCGCATCGACCGTCTCGTGCTGTGCAACACCGCCGCGAAGATCGGCACGCCGGAAGTGTGGGTGCCGCGCGCCGCGAAAGCGCGCGCCGAAGGCATGCTCGCGCTCGCCGACGCCGTGCTGCCGCGCTGGTACACGCCGGAATTCATCGCGCGCAACGCGCTGGTGATGTCGCAGGTGCGCGACGTGTTCGTTCACACCGACAAGGACGGCTACGCGTCGAACTGCGAAGCCCTCAACGCCGCCGACCTGCGCGGCGAAGCGCCATCGATCAAGGCGCCGACGCTCGTGATCTCGGGCACGCACGATCTGGCCGCAACGCCCGCGCAAGGCCGCGAACTGGCGGAGTCGGTGCCGGGCGCGCGCTATGTCGAACTGAATGCCGCGCACATTTCGAACGTCGAGCTCGCCGACGAATGGAACCAGGTCGTGCTGGCCTTCCTGCAGGAGTCGAAATGAACGAAGACGATCGTTACGAAGCCGGCCTGAAAGTGCGCCGTGCGGTGCTCGGCGATGCACACGTCGACCGCTCGATCGCGAACCGCACCGATCTGACCGAAGAATTCCAGAAGCTCATTTCGCGCTATGCGTGGGGTGAAATCTGGACGCGCGAAGGTCTGCCGCGTCACACGCGCAGCCTGCTCACGATTTCGATGATGGTGGCGCTCAACCGCAACGAGGAACTCGCGCTGCATCTGCGCGCCGCGAAGAACAACGGCGTGACGCGGGACGAAATCAAGGAAGTGCTGCTGCAAACGGCGATCTATTGCGGCGTGCCCGCGGCCAATTCGGCGTTCCATCTTGCCGACCGCATTTTCCGCGAGGAAGACTCCGCGTCGGCCGAAGGTTCGCAAGGCTGATTGCCCAGCAATCGGTGCAGGTTTAGTCCATCGACGGCGAGTTCACGCCCAGCACTTCGTGCAGGTGTGTGCTCGTCGTGGTGTATTGCAGATGGATTTTCTTCTCGGGAAAGACGTGGCGCGCCGCGCCAAACGCCGCGAGCGCGGTTTCGTGAAAGCCCGAGAGAATCAACTTCTTCTTGCCCGGATACGTGTTGATATCGCCCACGGCGAAGATGCCCGGCACGCTCGTTTCGAAGCGCGCCGTATCGACGGGCAATTGCTTGCGGTCCAGTTCGACGCCCCATTGCGCGATCGGCCCGAGTTGCGGCGAAAGGCCGTAAAACACCAGCAAATATTCGAGTTCGAGCGAGCGCGTGATGCCGTCGCCGCCCGTGACCTTGATGCGTTTGAGCACGCCGTCATCGTCGTCGAAACCGGTGATCTGGCCAATGATCGCCTGCATGCGCCACGCTTCGCAGAGCGTGCGCATCTGCGCGACCGATGCCGGCATGGCGCGAAACTGCTCGCGCCGGTGCAGCAGAATCACGCTCTGCGCGACGTCGACGAGACGCAGCGCCCAGTCGAGCGCCGAGTCGCCGCCGCCGCAAATCACGATGTCCTTGTCGCGGAACTGTTCGGGGTCGCGCACGCGATAGAACAGTTGCCGGTCCCGATAGCGTTCGATGCCGCTCACTTTCAGCGTGCGCGGTTGAAACGATCCCACGCCCGCCGCGATGAACACGGTCTTCGTGAGGAATGTCGTGCCTTTCGAGGTCTGCGCGAAGAAGCGTCCATCGCCGCGCCGCTCGACGATCTGCACTTCCTCGCCCAGATGAAACGTCGCGCCGAACGGCTCGATCTGCTTCATCAGCGAATCGACGAGTTGCCGGCCCGTGCAAACCGGAATCGCCGGTATGTCGTAAATGGGTTTGTCGGGATAGAGTTCGGCGCATTGACCGCCGACCACGGGCAGCGAGTCGACCACGTGGGCGCGTATGTCGAGCAGCCCGAGTTCGAAGACCTGGAAGAGGCCCACGGGACCGGCGCCCACGATCAGCGCATCCGTTTCGATGGGCTGATCGTGCGCGGCGGCGGGCCGGGAAGGGGCGGTCTCGGGCAGGCGTTCGGCGCCGTCGGTCATGGTCACTCCTCGGGATTGCGCTCGGCCACGTAATGTTTGAGGACGGCGAGCACGGCGGCGTCTTCGGCGCGGCTTGCTTCGTCGCTCGCGGAACCGGCTTCGGCTTCGTCGCCGAACAGCGAAGCGGGCGCCGCGATGGTTTCGATTTCGCGGCCTTCGCGGAACACGCGGATTTCCAGTGTCGACGCGAGATATTCGGCCACCCAGTGCACGCCTTCGATATGCGTTCCCACGCGGATCGGTGTCTTCATCGCCATGCCTCCGGCCGCTGCCCGCGTGCGGCCCGGCAGCGCAATAATGTGTCGATAACCCCACGATACGCCGATGGCGCGGGTCTTGCCTGAACCTTGCCCAAACCGTGCGCCAACCCGGCCTGAGCGTGCCGAAGTCGCGCAATCGCCGCGCGGAGGGCGAAAAAAAGCGGCCCGAAATGGGCCGCCCGGTAGCGTTGCGCGCCGCGCGGAAGCGCGGCGGCGAAGCTGCGTTATTGAACCGTCGCGAGCACGTCGCGCACGGTGCCGAAGAGACGCTCGATCTCTTCTTCCGTGACGACCAGCGGCGGCGAGAACGCCAGAATGTCGCCGGTGAAGCGGATCAACACGCCCGCTTCGAAGCACTTCACGAACACCTCATAGGCGCGCGCGCCCGGTGCGCCGTCGCGCGAATCCAGTTCGATGCCCGCGACGAGGCCGAGATTGCGGACGTCCTTCACGTGCTTCGCGTCGCGCAGCGCGTGCGCCGCGGCTTCGAACTTCGGAGCGAGCGAATTTGCGCGCTCGAACAGCCCTTCGCGGCGATACAGATCCTGCGTGGCGATCGCGGCCGCGCACGCGAGCGGGTGCGCCGAATAGGTGTAGCCGTGGAAGAGTTCGATCGCGCCCGGCGCACCGCTGTTCACGACCGTGTCGTGGATCGTGCGGCTCACGGCCACGCCGCCCATCGGCACGGCGGCGTTGTTGATCGCCTTCGCCATCGTGATGATGTCGGGCGTCACGCCGAAATATTCGCTCGCCGTGGCTTTGCCGAGACGGCCGAAACCGGTAATCACTTCGTCGAAAATCAGCACGATGCCGTGCTTTGTGCAGATCTCGCGCAGGCGTTGCAGATAGCCTTGCGGCGGAATCAGCACGCCCGTCGAACCGGCAACCGGCTCCACGATCACGGCCGCGATGGTCGACGCGTCATGCAGCGCGACGATGCGTTCGAGGTCCTCGGCGAGATGCGCGCCCCACGCCGGCTGGCCCTTCGAGAACGCGTTGTGTTCGAGATTGTGCGTGTGCGGCAGATGATCGATGGCGGGCAGCAACTGGCCCGAATACGCCTTGCGGTTCGGGCCGATGCCGCCAACCGAAATGCCGCCGAAGCCCACGCCGTGATAGCCGCGCTCGCGGCCGATCAGCTTGGTGCGCTGGCCTTCGCCGCGCGAGCGGTGGTAGGCGAGCGCGATCTTCAGCGCCGTATCGACGGACTCCGAACCCGAGTTCGTGAAGAAAATGCGGTCGAGCCCTTCGGGCATGATCTCGGCGATCTTGCTGGCCGCTTCGAAAGCGAGCGGGTGGCCCATCTGGAACGTCGGTGCGAAATCGAGCGTGCCGGCCTGCTGGGCGATGGCCGCGACGATTTCCTCGCGCGCGTGGCCCGCGTTCACGCACCACAGACCCGCGCTGCCGTCGAGCACCTCGCGGCCGTCGGTCGTGCGGTAATACATGCCCTTGGCCGATTCGAGCAGGCGCGGCGCGGCCTTGAACTGACGGTTGGCCGTGAACGGCATCCAGAACGACGACAGGTCGTCGATGACGGGGCGCGAAGTCATGGGTGTTCTCCTGAGGTGGTTTGACAGACTCTATCGCCAGGGCTTGAAGCGCGGCAGATACAGTATCTATACTGCGCTGATAACTGTGCTGGACAATTTGTCCCAACTGTATTGGTCTGTACTCGGCACGGCAGGGTACAGTCCTCGCCACCTTATGATCGAAATCGAACTGGAACGCGGCCGGCAGGCCGCTACGACGCTCGTCGAACAGATCGTGCGCGCGTTTGCGCGGGCGATCGAGGCGCACACGCTGCGCACGGGCGCGCTTTTGCCCTCGGTGCGTCAGCTCGCGCAATCGCACGAGTTGTCGACCTATACGGTGACCGAAGCATATAACCGGCTCGTGTCGATGGGACTCGTGGTGGCCCGGCGCGGTTCCGGCTACCGTGTGGCGCAACGCGCGGAGGCGCCGCGCGCCGCCGCGGCGGGCTGGCAGCCGCCTGCGCTCGCCGCCACCTGGCTGCTGTCCGATGTGTTCGCCGATCACTCGGTGCCGATCAAGGCCGGTTGCGGCTGGATGCCGGGCGAGTGGATCAACGAAACGGGGCTGCACCATGCGCTGCGCGCGACGAGTCGCGTGCCGGCGGTGCGTCTGGGCGACTACGGCCATCCGTACGGTTTCGCGCCGCTGCGCGAGCGGGTGGCGGCGCAACTCGATCGCCAGGGGCTGCCGGTCGAGGTCGGCAACGTGTTGCTCACGCAGGGCGCGACTCAGGGGCTCGATCTGATCGTGCGCACGCTGCTGCGGCCCGGCGACACTGTACTGGTCGAAGACCCGGGCTACTGCAATCTGCTGCAGATTCTCAAGCTTGCGGGGCTGACGGTGCAGGGCGTGCCGCGCACGCCTGCCGGGCTCGATCTCGACGCGCTCGAACAGCAGATCGCCGCGCATCGGCCCAAAGCGATCTTCGTGAACACGACGCTGCAAAATCCCACCGGCGCGAGCTTCACGATGGCGAACGCGTTCCGCCTGCTGCAGATCGCCGAGCGCGAGCGCATGTGGGTGGTCGAAGACGACGTCAGCCGGGAACTCGCGCCGCCGGGCGCGCCGCTGCTCGCGGCGATGGAAGGGCTGCAGCGCGTGCTGTATGTGGGCGGATTTTCGAAGACGGTCACGCCGTCGCTGCGTTGCGGCTACGTCGTCGCGGAGCGCGACGTGCTGCGCGAACTCGCGCGCGCGAAGATGGCGGTCGGACTCACGTCTTCGCAGACGATCGAGCGCATCGTCGACAAGGTGCTGCTCGAAGGGCGTTACGCGCGCCACGTCGAAATCGTCAACGAGCAGTTGAAGGCCGCGCATGCGACGTTCGAAGAGCGCATCGACGCGCTCGGGCTCGAACCGTTCTGCCGGCCGCGCGCGGGACTGTTCGTCTGGGTGCGGCTGCCGGTGGAGGCCGCGCGGGCGGGCGAGCTGGCGACGGCCGCGCTGCGCGACGGCATCTGGCTCGCGCCGGGCTCGTATTTCCGTCCCGACGACGCGGCCAGTTCCTGGTTCCGTTTCAATGCGCCGTACTCGCTCGACGACGCGCTCTGGTGTTTTATCGAGCGCGCGAGCAGCGGAAACTTCTAAGGGATCCTGACGAGGCGATCAGCTTTGTGCAAGATGCGCGAGATGCGCAAGCAGCGGATACATCGAGGCGACGAGTGACAGCGCCATGGCGATGTTGAATGCGCGCAGGCGGCGCGGATCGGCGAGAAAGCGCCGCATGCCGGTGCCGAACGCAGCCCACACGCAGATGCAGGGCAAGCCGATCACATAGAACAACGCGGCCATCACGACGGTATTCATGCCGAAGTCCGTCGACAGCCGGATCGTCGTCGCGGCGGTCAGCACCATCATCCACGCCTTGGGGTTGATCCACTGGAACGCGATGGCCTCGTGAAAGCGCATGGGACGCCGCTCGCCGCTTTTCATCTTGAGGTCGCCCGAGGTGCCGATTTTCCACGCGAGCCACAGCAGATACGCCACGCTCGCGGCTTCGAGTGCCGTGTAGAGCATGGGTACGTGGCGGAACGCCTGACCCAGACCGAAACCCACGGAGAGCATCAACACCACGACGCCCGCGCTGATGCCGAGAATATGCGGCACCGTGCGCCGGAAGCCGAAATTGACGCCCGAGGCGAGCAGCATGGTGTTATTGGGGCCGGGCGTGATGGTCGTGACGATGACGAACAGCATGCCGGCGGGCAGGGCGCTGAGCATGTCGGGCAGCATGAGGCGAGGGCTCCGGTAAAGCGAGGGCGATCGTATCGATCAGGATGGAGCCAGTCTAGCTGCGTGTTTCGGTACAGTACCGGTACAGATGGCAGAGTGTCTGCCGGTACGGCGTGGTGGCGGGTGGACGGGAACTGTCCGGTGGTCGGGGTGACGGGCGGTGACGGGCGGACCGCCGGGCCAAGCTGAGCTGGACCGCGCCCGGCCGCGCTGTCCTGCACGCGGCGGGCGTCTGGGTGCGAAGTCGCTCAGGTGGTCTGCCAGCGTGCGTCGGCGACCACGAGCTTGCGCGGGATGAGCTTGAGTTCGGTGAACGTGTCCGCGATCTGTTGCTGGTAGGCGAGCGTGGCGGCATCGATGGGGCGCACGCCGTAACCGGCGCGCTTGAGCGCCACTTCGAGCGTGGCCGTGTCGAGGCCGACCAGCGGCGACAGTTGCGCGGCGACCGCCGGAATGTTGTCGCGCGCGAAATTATCCACGGCGACGAGTTCGTCGACCAGCGCCCGCACGACCTGCGGCTGTGCATCGGCGAACTTGCGGGTCGCGAGGTAATACTGCACGTTGTCGACGAGATGCTCGCCGTTGGCGATCGTGCGCGCATTGGCCTGACGCTCGATCGCGGCGAGATACGGGTCCCAGATCACCCAGGCATCGACGCTGCGGCTCGTGAACGCGGCGCGCGCATCGGCGGGCGCGAGATAAACGGGCTGAATATCCTCGTACTTGAGATTCGCTTTTTGGAGCGCTTTCACGATCAGATAGTGCACGTTCGAGCCTTTATTCAAGGCCACCCGCTTGCCGCGCAGATCGGCGACCGTGCGAATCGGCGAATCCTGCGGGACCACGATGGCTTCGCCCTTCGGCGCGGGCGGCTCGCTGGCGATATAGACGAAATCCACGCCGCCAGCCTGGGCGAAAATCGGCGGCGTCTCGCCAACCGTGCCGACATCGACCGCGCCCGCATTGAGGCCTTCGAGCAATTGCGGACCGCCGGGGAATTCCAGCCATTGCACCGAAAAACCGAGCGGCGCAAGGCGTTTTTCGAGCGTGCCGCGCGCTTTCAATACGACGAAATTCCCGTACTTCTGAAAACCGACGCGCAGCACCTTGTTGCCTTGCGCGCGCGCCGCGCCGCTTTGCAGCGCGAATGCGGAGGCGGCGCCGACGCCGGCCGCGCTACGGATCGTGGCCAGCGTGGCCGCGCCCGCAGCGGCTTTCAGAAGCTGTCGACGCGCGCCGTTGGCGCGGTGGTCGTCGTGTTGATCGTTCGACATCGTGTGGTCTGCCTTTGAATGACGCTATTTGCGAATGGCTGCGCGCATTGAACACCCATTGAACGCCGATTGTTCGCGCGAGAGGTGTCACCTTAAATCCGTTTTAGCGTCGGCCTAACCAAGATATCGTCAGATGCTTATCTGCCGACCCGCATATCGCGTTGCATGCGCGAACGTCATAACGATGTGCAAATCCATTATTGGAGCGCCGCGCGGCGCGTCCTTATACTGCGGCCTCATTGTGGGCGAAGTGGCAGGCGGCAGACATGGCGGAATATTTCGACGCGGAACACGCGCAGGCTGTTGCCGCGCTCGAAGCGCGCTTCGCGGCGCGCACGGAATGGCCCACATGGCTGCTGATCGCGGGCGTGTACGGCGGCTGGTTCGCCACGCTGCTGATGGTGCGCCATCATGCGCTCTCGCTGCACGCCGCCGCGCCGCTGCTCGCTGTGCTGTGCGCCTGGCATATGTCGATGCAGCACGAATTGCTGCACGGTCATCCGACACAATATGCATTCCTGAATAAATTGTTGGGATTCGCGCCGCTCACGATCTGGTTTCCCTACACGCTCTATCGCGACGCGCATCTCGAACATCATCGCGACGAAGCGCTCACCTTGCCGGGCCTCGATCCCGAAACGAATTATGTGCCCGCAGGCGAGTGGCAACGCTGGCCCGCGTGGCGTCGTGCGCTCTGGCACGCGCGCAAAAGCTTCGTGGGCAGAATGGTGGTGAGCCCGCCGATGAGCGCCGCCGCGGTGCTGGCCGCCGCGTTCAAAGCGCTGCGCACGCGCGACCGCCGCTATGCGCCGATGTGGATCGTGCACGGCGCGTGCGTCGCTGCGTTGCTGTTCGCGCTGCAACACTGGGCAGGCGTGCCGTGGTGGTTTTATCTGCTCGCCGTGACGTGGCCCGCGCTGTCGCTCGCGACCATCCGCTCGTTATACGAACATCGCGCCGCGCCGGACCCAAAGGCGCGCATCGCGATCAACGAAGCGGGCGCGGCCATGCGGCTGCTGTTTCTGAACAACAACTATCACCTCGTTCATCACGACCTGCCGTCGCTCGCCTGGTACAACCTGCCGCGTGCGTACCATCTGCGTCGCGCGGATTACGCCGACAAATGCGCGGATTTCGTGATCCGCGGCGGCTATGGCGAGTTGCTGCGCCGCTACGCCTGGAAAGCCACCGACGCACCGGTTCATCCGTTCGGCAACGGCGCGGCCTGATCCGTTCGCGAGCCCACCCCACGTTTAGCCAAAAGATCGATATACATCGAAGCGCGGGATTGATAGGCTGCGGCGTATGGATTCTTTACTCACTTCCGCATCGCTGCGGCGCCTGCAGGTGTTTCTCGCCGTCTGCGAGACGCTGCATATGGCGCGCGCCGCCGAACAGCTCGGCGTGGCCCAGCCCGCGCTCAGTCAACAGATCAAGGGACTTGAAGAGGCGCTCGGCGTGCGCCTCTTTCATCGCCGCAAGCGGGGCATCGACCTCACGGCGGCGGGCGAGGCCTTTCGCGCCGAAGCGCAGAAACTGCTCGCGCTGCACGGTCACGCGATCGACGCGGTCAGGCGCACTGCGCGCGGCGAACTGGGCACGCTGGCGATCGGCTATGTCGCGTCGGCGATGTTCGAGCGCAGCTTTCCCGTGCAATTGCGGGCCATGCGCGAGACGCATCCGAATGTGGAACTGGAGTTGCGCGACGAGAACCTGCGTACGCTGTTCGCGGCGCTGGAAGCGGGCGAACTCGATGTCGCGCTGGTGCGTGCGCCCGTGGCCGCCGAGGCGCCGCTGCGCCATCGCGTCCATTCGAGTCAGGAACTGATGGTGATCTTGCCGAAGTGGCATCCGCTCGCCGCGCTGGAAAAGATTCCGCTGGCGAAGCTCGCGACGGAGCCGATGGTGGGCTTTCCCGATCCCGACGACGTCGGCACGATGCGCGTCGTCACCGACCTCGCGGCCAAGGCGGGCGTGAAGCTGCAACCGAAGTGGAAGGTCTCGGACGTGGGCAGCATCATCGGCCTGGTGGCGGCCGGGTTGGGGTTCGGGATCGTGCCGCTTGAGATCGCGCGGCTCGCGGGCGCCGGGATCGTGGCGCGACCGCTGGCGGCGCGTGGAGCGCGCGCCGAACTTTGGCTGGTTTGGCACGAGGCGCGCGAAACGCCCGCGCTGAGCCGGTTTCTGGCGATCGCCGGCAAAAGCCGCGTGGCGAAGGCCGCCGGCTAGCATGCACGCGGCGTCTTGCGCGATGAGCGCGCACGGAGGCCACGCATGGGCGTAGCAACGGCCGACGCGGTCGCGCTGGAAGCGGCGACCGCGCAGAGTCAGGCAGACGACGGTCTGCCGCGAAGCTTGCGCTTCTTAGAAGCTGCGACGCTGCGCTTCGGCGAGCAGTTCGCAGTATTCGAGGTGGCGATTCAGCGCCACGGTGCCGAGACGGCGTGCTGCTTCAAGAAATCGAGCCACATTCGACGAAATTGCAATAATCACTGCGCCCATGATGTCCTCGTTTGGCTGGGGTATGTACCTAAGGGTTATCACTAATCATACGCGCTTCCATCGGGAATGCAACGGCGTGAGTGTGTCGATTTGCAACACTCGGCCCCGGCTGGCCCCAAAAATCGGGGCAAAACCGGCGCCGACTGTGCGGATTAGCGCAACGATCGCGGCTGCCACGGTCCGCGCGCCGCGATCCCGCCCTGCAATCCAATATGCAATTCCACAAGCCAGCGGCGCGGGCACTCGCTGCTGACGCGCACGGTGCGGCCGCTCGCGATGGCGCGCGGCTCGACGAAGCCACTCGCCCGCGCGTCGCGCCAGGCGTGGTGCGCGTCGGAGCGAATCCAGACGCTCAATGCGGCGCAGGTCATGAAGCAGAACAGGGTGGTGAGGCCGAGCGCGAGATCGGGATGGCTGCCGCGCGCGACAAAGGCGAACGCGCAGGTGAGGATCGGGTTGATCAGCAGAATCAGGACGACGAGGCGCAAGACCGCGCGACGGCGCGGCGTCGACGTGTGACGAAACGAGGTGCCGGGGTGGTGCATGGTGAGTCGCTACGCGTATTTATTGTTTGGCTCATTGCAGCAGCGTGACGGGTGCGGCGCACAGCCGCCGGAGTTGCGCGAGCATGCCCCATTTGCGCAGAAAGCCCAGACGGCTCGCGTCGACCACGACGATATCGGCGCTCGCGCACTCCACGCATGCTGCAATGCTGCGAGCGGGCGGTCCGAACACGCTGCGCCGCGTGTAGGGCACGCCGGCGTCGTCGAGAATCGCGCAGGTTCGCGCGAGTGCGTCGCTCATCGAGCGATGGTAGCGTTCGCGCAATTCGGCCGGCGACCAGAATGCGCTGCTGCGGTCGATCGAAGCGTCGCCCAGCACTTCGACGACTTCGACTTCGCTGACGCAATGCTCGGCGAACAGAAAGGCGCTGTGGCGCGCGGCTTCGGCGGCGCCGTGCCGGTCGAAGATGGGGATCAGCAGTTTGAGCACGGAAACCTCGGGAGACTTTGTGAATGCGCTCGACGCAGACAGGGCGCTCAGTCGCGCACGAACACGAACGGAGCCAGCGCGGCCACGCAGAGCGCGAGACCGGCTACGGCGGACCCCAGCGCGATGCAGGTCACGGCTGCGCCCACGCCTGTCATGGCGATCGCATCGAGACGCCGCCGCCGCGCACGCCGGCACTCGATCTCGGCCAGCGACGCCGAGCGTGCAAGCGGTGCTTGCGCCCAGGTGAATACCGTCATGAACCCTCCGTCGACGCGCGATGCGCAAAAGTTGCAGGAGCTGCAACCACGGAGGAAATCGTAGCGGGCGCGCCGTAAAAACCGTGCTAAAACACGCGGCGGCCGTTATAAATGCGGCGTATCGAAACGCAGAAAGCGGATCAGGCCGGGATCAGCCGCCGAGTACGGCGCGCGCAATATCGGCCGTAATCGGTTCGCGCATGCGTTCGATCAGATGTGCGGTCGCCTGATCGTAACCGCAGGCGAGCACGGCCTGGACGTGGCCGAGGCGCGAATAGATCGCGCGAACACGGCCTTCCGCGAAGTTGCCGGAGATGTCGAGATCGTCCCATTGCGTGGCGTGGCCGAGATAATCCACGCGCTGGCCGAAATGCTCGGTCCAAAAGAACGGCACGCCTTCGTAGCGCACCTCGCGTTCGAGCATGTTGAGTGCCGCCACGCGCGCGAGTTGCTGCGCGACGCGCCAGTGCTCGATGCGCGCCGTGCGTGCGAGGCCCGAGCCGTCGGCAAGCGGAAAGCGCGCAATATCGCCGGCCACGTAGACGCGCGGCGCGGCGCACATCGTCGCATCGACGCTCACGCCGCCGTCGTGATCGAGCTTCAGTCCGGCCAGCAACTGCGTCGCGGGGCGCACGCCCACGCCCGCGATGACCGCGTGCGCGGGCAAGTTCTCGCCAGTGTCGAGTTGAATCGATTCAATGCATTCGCGGCCTTCCAGACGCAGCGCCTTCGCGCGCTGAAACGTCACGCCGTGCGCCTCGTGCCAGTCGCGAAACAGGCTGCCGACGCGCGCGCCCAGCGCCTGGTGCAAGGGCACGCCGCTCGGCGTGACGACGGTCACGCGTACATCGCGCTTGCGCAGCGCCGAGGCGGTTTCGAGCGAGATGAAGCTGTCGCCGAGCATGACGACGTGCTCGCCGGGTGCAATGCCTTCAAGAATCGCCTTCGCGTCGTGCAACGTGCGCAGCGTGAACACGCGATCGAGATTGGCGCCGGGCAGGTCGGGGCGACGCGCGCTCGAACCGGTCGCGACCAGTGCGGCGTCGAATGCGGTTTCGCGGCCATCGGCGAGCGTGACGCGCTTGAGCGCCGTGTCGAAGCGCACGACGGCGGTGTGCTCGATGCGCAGACGTTCGTCGCGCGTTATTTCCTCGGACAAAAGCGGCGGCACGTCGTCAGGCTGCATGTCACCTGCGGGAACGAATTTGCTCAGACAGGTGCGGTCGTAAGGCGCTTCGGGCTCCGCGCAGAAGACGGTCAACTCGCCGTCGAAACCGTTGTCGAGCAGCGTGGCCACCGCCGATGCGGCCGCCGCACCGCCGCCGATAATCGCGAAGCGTTGCGGCGTGCCGCGCCGCGCGACGGTCGCCGCCGGCGCGCCGGGCTGCAGATCGATGAATACGCTCGACGACTCCACCTTGACGGGCCACGCCTTGAGGCTGCCCAGCGCGGGCGGTTCGAGCCACGCGCCGCTATCGGCGGCGAATACGGCCTTGTGCCACGGACAGACGATGCGGCCATTGCAGAGCGCGCCGGCTTCGAGCGGCGCGCCAGCGTGCGGACAATCCGCCTGAAACGCCCGCAGACATTCGCCGTCGCGCACGAGCAGGACGGCTTCGTTTTCGATCTTCACGCGCGTCATGCCCGAAGCGGGCAATGCTCCCAGTTCCGCTGCCTTGATCCATGCATTCATGACGCGCTCCTGCCTGAAATAGCCGATATTTTCCGCTTGATGTAGCGGAAAGACGCGTAGGAAAGAGCGCAAGCGCCGTGCCGCCGCAACACGGCCAGCCGATGCGAATAACGATGCAAATAACGATGCGGATAAATCAGCCGCGCCAACGGCACGCTTCGTGCGCTAACGGTCGTGAGCGTGTGATCGACACGTGTTTGTCGGTCTGCGTTTTTCATTCGGGTAGATCGACCATTTTCATTTAATCAGGAGTCCAAGCTATGTTGACGAAGAAAACACTTGCGGCGGCAGCAGTAGCAACGGCACGGGTGCGCAGGGCGCGGGCGGCGACGCCAGCGGTTCGACGCAGAACATGAACATGGACCAGCGCCAGCCGGCCTCGTCGGCGCATGCCACGACGAAGCATCACAGCACGAAGTCGCACCACGCAAAGAAGCCCATGAACGACACCACGAATACGCCTGGCGCAGACGCCAGCAGCGATACCAAGGGTCAATAGCGATTCAGCGTGGGGTGGAAAATGCATTGTGCGAGCGGCCCGAAAGGGCCGTTCCGCCTGAAACGGGGCCATAAAATAATTGCCGCAATTTCGCGGCACGCGAACAATAATTCAGAAATAAATACCGAAAAAATAAGGGGAATAACGTTATCGAACTTTTTTAAGTTTGTTTTAAGAAAGCCTCGATAGCCTCGGGCCTTTCGCCCATCGGCACCGCAATGGTGGCCGGTGTCACATCGAAAGTCGTGTGTCACGCGCGCGGCTTTTCGCCAGCATTCCGTTTCCAGCAGATGCCCAAACTCGTCTTGTCGACATCTACGGGATTCTCGGGTAAAGCGTTCATCGTCGCCGCTATGAGCACGGCCTGCACCGCATGGCTCATGCACCAGGCCCCCACGCAAAGCGCCGACGTATCGCTGCACGCATCCGACGATATCCCGGCTCATGCCACGCGCGACGGCGCGTCCGCGACTGCCACGCAATCCGCCCAGACCGCTGCAAGCACGCCGCCCGCCGCGCCCGCTTATCGCGTCGAAACGGCCCAGGTTACGCACAGCTTTTCCGAAGCCGCGACCAAACTGGGCGTCGACGCGGCGACCGCCGCGCAACTCGCGCGCGCGCTCGCGGGCCGACTCGATTTTCGCCGCGATCTGCAACCCGGCAGCGAAGTGCGCTTCGTGTTTCGCAACGACAACGCGCCGGCCGATGCGAATGCACAGACGAATATGCAGACAAATGCGCAGGCGGCGTCACAACCGGTAGCCGCCACGAGCGCCAGCACTGCCGCGAGTCCCGACGACGATCTCCCGCTCGCCGTGCGCATTTCCACGGGGAAGACGTCGCACGACTTGTTCCTCTATCGCAATCTCGACGGCAAGGCGTTCTATTACGGCGCCGACGGCCAGTCGAATGCGCCTTCGTTCACGCGCTATCCGCTCGCTTATACGCGAGTGTCGTCGGCGTTCTCGCCAAATCGGCTCGATCCGGTCACGCATCGCTGGGCGGCGCACGAAGGCGTCGATCTCGCCGCGCCCGCAGGCACGCCCGTGCACGCAACCGCGCGCGGCACCGTGACGTTCGCGGGCTGGGAGACCGGCTATGGACGCGTCATCAAGATCAAGAATTTCGGCGACTATTCGACGACCTTCGCGCATCTCTCGCGTTTTGCGAAGTCGCTGCGCGCGGGCGCGCAGGTGCGCAAGGGGCAGGTCATCGGTTATGTCGGGTCGACGGGATGGGCGACGGGACCGCATCTGCATTACGAAGTGCACGTCGATCACGTGCCGAAGAATCCGCTCACGGTCGCGCTGCCGCAACGCTCGGGCATGAGCGCCGAGGAAAAAGAGCATTTCGCCCAGCAGGTCGCGCAGTTCGAGCCGATGCTCTGATCGCGGTGTCCCCGCCGTTTGCGCGCCGGTCCCCGGCCGTTTCCGCACGGTTTCCCCTGCCGTCAGGTTTATGCACTACAGTGCGTGAGCACGCACGCCTTATCGCGCGCATCACCGCTCATCAGGGAGCCAAGGTCATGACCGAACATCGGCAGCACCCATCGTCCGTGGTGTCGTTCAAAAGCGCCCACGATTTCGATACGACCATCGCGCAACTCAAAAGGGCGCTCGACGGCGTGGGCGCCACCGTGTTCGCGGACGTGGACCAGCGCGAGGCGGCGTCGCTCGTCGGGCTCGCATTGCGGCCCACGCGGCTGATTCTCTTCGGCAATCCGAAAGCGGGCACGCCGATCATGGCCGCCAATGCACACGCGGCGCTCGAGTTGCCGCTGCGCCTCGTGGTCTGGCAGGACGACGAGGGCCACGCGGTGGTCGATTACCGCGATGTCTCGCAGACGCTCGGTCCGCTCTACGCCATCGCGCCTGAACTGCTCGGGCCGATCCAGCGCGTCGCCGCCTTGTTGCAGGCGGCCGTGCAGTAATATCCGATGAAAAGTGAGCCGCGCGCTTTAGCCCCTGAAATACGGGGCGAAAAGCGCGCGTCGGCGTACATCTTCTTCATTGTTCGTTGATTGACAGGCGCGTTGCGCAACGCGCGCGCTTCATTGCCCGAAAAATAGATCGCACTGCGAACGAGGCAGACACGGCTTGCCGCCGGTGCGCTGGCCGGCCGCGCTGCGCGTGTCGGCCGTGCCGCCGTACGACATGTCGGTCGCGGCCTGAGCGGACGCATTGGCGTCGTCGAGCAGGGTGCGATGTGTGCTTTCCGGCGGCACCGCTTCGTCCCGGGCCAGCGACGTACGCGGCGTGCCGGCCGCCACGACGCTCACGCACACGGCGAGTATCGCCAATCGGATTTTCATTTCGACACTCCTTCTTCATGCGCCGCCGCACACGCGGTGCAGGGCGGCGTGCGCGCACGGCACGCGCCACTGCGCCGTACGCATTCAGGTGGAGTCGGGATGCCGGCACAACGCCAGGGCTGCCGAACGTGTTAGCTGACTGCTTACACCGTGGCGCGCCCTCGCCAGGCGGAGGGCGGCGCAGCACGGCGCGGCGCAAGAAGAAGGGAAGAGCGGGCGCGCAGAGAACGTCCGCGCTGCCCTTCAGTTATAGCGCGCGCACGCGAGAGTGCAAAACCCGGCCGTCTTTCAGGATTTCGCCAATTCTTCCCATTTCTTTCGGCATTGAAATGTAGTGAAAGCTTAAGGAAATTGAATGGTCGCTGTCACGTCATGTTGTGGTGTTGTAATTCGCTCGCCCTGATGTCTGGCGCATTAACCCGGTGAAACCTGATCGGCGCGAAAGCAAGCCCACACGTATTCGACGCGTCGAGCAGGACTCTAAAACCAACTCGAAAAATCGATGGAGCCCACAAAAATGTACCGCCGAGCATTACTCGCCGTGCCGTGCGTCGGCATTGCCGCCGCACTGTTCGCGTGCGGCAGCAGCAATTCGAACTCGGGTTCGACGACGTCGTCGCAGTCCGCACAGGACGCACTCACGACTGCCACGCCGATCAAGCACCTTGTGGTGATCTACGGCGAGAACGTCTCGTTCGATCACTACTTCGCGACCTATCCGAGCGCGACGAATCCGTCGGGCGAGCCGTCGTTTACGGCCGCTTCGGGTACGCCGTCGATCAACGGCCTGACGGGCACGCTGCTCACGTCGAACCCGAACTTCACCAACACGGCCAACGGCACGGACGCGGCCAATCCGTTCCGCCTCGACCGCACGCAAGCCGCCACCGCCGACCAGAACCACGCCTACACGGCCGAGCAGCAAGCCGGCGACAACGGCGCGCTCGACCTGTTCCCGAAGTACACGGGTAACGCGACGAGCGGCGGCGCCGGCGCCTTCGGCACGAAGGGCCAGGTGATGGGCTTCTACGACGGCAACACCGTCACGGCGCTCTGGAACTACGCGCAGAAGTACGCGATGAGCGACAACGCCTGGACGACGACCTACGGTCCGTCGACGCCTGGCGCGCTCGAAGTCGTGTCGGGCCAGACCAACGGCCTCGAACTCGTGAACACGTCGAAGCAGCCGGCCACGGCCACCACCTCGTCGTACTACATCCAGGACGGCGCAGGCGGTCTGACGATGATTAACGACGTCGATCCGGGCTACGACACCTGCTCGAGCACGACCGACTCCGGCATGATCAACGCGAAGAACATCGGCGACCTGCTGAACGCGCAGAAGATCACGTGGGGCGGCTTCATGGGCGGCTTCAACCTGCAGACCGTGAACTCGAACGGCACGACGGGCTGCAAGCGCAGCACGATCGCGACGGCGGTGAACGCGGCGACGGCCGATTACATCCCGCACCACAACTGGTTCCAGTACTTCAAGTCGACGTCGAACCCGCAGCATCTGCGCCCGAGCTCGACGGCCGTGATCGGCAGCACGCTCGAAGCGGACGGCAAGACGCTCGATCCGGCGAACCACCAGTACGACACGGATGACTTCTTCGCTGCGGTGAAGGCGGGCAACTATCCGTCGGTGAGCTTCCTGAAGGCGCCGGCCGCGCAAGACGCGCACGCAGGCTATTCGGATCCGCTCGACGAGCAGGCGTTCGTCACCAAGGTCGTGAACTTCCTGATGCAGCAGCCGGACTGGAAGAACACCGCCGTGGTCGTGACCTATGACGACTCGGACGGCTGGTACGACCATCAGTACATGGCGCCGGTCAGGTCGTCGCTCGCCAGCGCCGACCAGCTCAACGGCAGCGGCGTGTGCGGCACGGGCACGCAGCCGACGGGTGTGAATGGCTCGCCGGTCAACGGCCGCTGCGGTCCGGGCACGCGCATTCCGTTCCTCGTGATCTCGCCGTGGGCGAAGACGAACTACGTCGACCACACGTTCATCGACCAGGCTTCGGTGGTGCGTTTCATCGAAGACAACTGGCTCGGCGGCGCGCGTCTCGGCGGCGGCTCGTTCGATGCCGCGGCAGGCGACCTGCGCGGCATGCTGAACACGACCGGCACGGCGGTGACGTCGCCCCTGTACCTCGACGGAACGCTCGGCACGCAGCTGAGCGCCGCACCGGCGATGTAAATCGAGCGGCGGCGCGAGGCTTGAGCTGCAAGTGAGCTGCCAGCCTCGCGCCGCGTTTGCCCGCCATCGACGACATCCGATAACCAGCGATGTCGAGATGACGGGATGACTATCGCTGACCCGCTTGCCGTGCATGCGCTCCCGTAGCGCTCACGGCAATTCGGCGTTTCAGCGCCAACACGAAGAACGCCACGAAGAACGCATCATGTCCGAGCTTTCCGCATCGCCCACTCCGTCTTCTCCTTCGCCCGAGCCACACGCGCCGCGCACGTCGACGCGTCCCGCGCGCCTCGTGCTGCGCGCCGCCGCCGCCGTGCTGGTCGCGGGCCTCGGCTTCTGTGCCTACGCCGTGGCGTTTCCCGCACATGTGCCCGAGGCGGTCGGCGAAGTCGTCGAGAACCTCACGGGCGCGAATCCGCATCCTGTCGTGTTGCAGCGTCCGCCGGTCGCGCCGCTCTCGGCGATGGCGCAGCTCGGCAAGCAACTGTTTTTCGATCCTTCGCTCTCGGGCTCGGGCCAGCAGTCCTGCGCCTCGTGCCATAGCCCCGATCACGCATACGGTCCGCCCAACGGGCTCGACGTGCAGAAGGGCGGTCTCGCGATGACGCAGCAGGGCTATCGTCCGCCGCCTTCGCTGATGTATCTGTATCGCCAGCCCAATTTCAGCATCGGTCCCGATGCCGGTGAAAACGACGATGCGCCCACGGTGCAGCAGCAGGCGTCCGCATCGGCGAACGTCGTGAAGTCGCAGAAGACTGCGGGCGGCGCGTCGACGTCGGTGGAAATGGTGCCGCAGGGCGGTCTGTTCTGGGACGGTCGCGCCGACACGCTGCAACAGCAGGCCTATGGCCCGCTGCTCAATCCGGTGGAAATGGCCAACAAGGACGTGGACAGCGTCGCGCAGAAGCTGAAGAATGCGCCCTACGCGAAGCACTTCAACGAATTGTTCGGATCCCGAATCTTCGACAACCCGAAGATGGCCGTGTCGGAAGCGATGTTCGCGATCTCGCGCTATCAGGTGGAAGATCCGTCGTTCCATCCGTACAACAGCAAGTACGACCGCTGGCTCGAAGGGCGCGCGCATCTCTCGCAGGCCGAACTGCACGGGCTGCGTCTCTTCAACGATCCGGACAAGGCGAATTGCGCGGGCTGCCACCTCTCGAAGCCCGGCAAGGACGGTCTGCCGCCGATGTTCACCGACTACCAGTATGAAGCGCTCGGCGTGCCGCGCAATCGCACGCTCGCGCAGAACCGCGATCCGAAGTTCTACGATCTCGGCGTGTGCGGTCCGTTCCGTGCCGACATGAAAGACCAGCAGCAATACTGCGGGATGTTCCTCACACCCACGCTGCGCAACTCGGCCTCGCGCACGGTGTTCTTCCACAACGGCATCTATCACGACCTCGACCGCGTGATGGCGTTCTACAACGAGCGCAATACCGATCCGGGCAAGTTCTATCCGCGCGGCGCGGACGGCAAGATCGAGAAATACGACGACATGCCGGCCGATCTGCAGAAGAACATCGATGTGGCCGATGCACCGTTCGACCGCAAGTTCGGCGACAAGCCCGCCATGACCGCGGACGAAATCCACGACACCATCGCGTTCCTCAAAACGCTCAACGACGATCCGGTGCCGTCGCACTGATCGACGCAAAGTCACGCGAATATGCAAATACGCAAATACGCGGACCAACGGCCAAGCGCGCTCCCGGGCGCGCTTTTTTATTTGATCGCGACGTTCAGTTCGCGCTGTTGCCGATCAACGAATCGCGCGGATCGGGCGGCGCGCCTTCGAACACCGTTGCCTTGACCTGATTGCGGCCTGCTTCCTTGGCGGCGTAGAGCGCCTCGTCGGCGGCGCGCAACAGCGCGTGAGCGCCGGTGGCCTCGCGCGGCGTGCAGGTCGCGCAACCCACGCTCACGGTCACCGAGCCGTGCTCGCTATGGCCATGCGCGATGCCGAGCGCCGCCACGTTCTCGCGAATCTGCTGCGCGATCTTCCACGCGCCATCGGCGGGCGTGCCGGACAGCACCACCGCGAATTCCTCGCCGCCGTAACGCGCCACCATATCCGTCGCGCGCTGCACGGTCGCGCCGATGGCGTGCGCCACGGCGGCGAGCACTTCGTCGCCGGCCGCGTGACCGTAGAAGTCGTTGAACAGCTTGAAGCGGTCGATGTCGATAAACAGGATCGAAAGCGGCTGCTCGGCGCGGCGCGCGCGCTGCCATTCTTCCACGAGCCGCAGATCGAGCGCGCGACGGTTCGACAGCCCGGTGAGCGCGTCGGTGACGGACAGGCGTTTCAGTTCCGATTCCGCGCGCAGCCGCGAGCGCAAACCGAACGCGAGCAGCCACGACGAAAGCGCGACGAACGCGCCGAACGCAATCGACGTCGGTTCGTAAACGGCGACGCGCTCGCGCCAGCGCACGAGCGTGTCGTCGAGCGCGGGCGCGACCACCACGGTCAGCGAAGCGTGCGGCACGCGTTGATACGTGTAGATGCGCGTCGTGCCGTCCTCATCGTCGCGCGCGACGAAGGAACCCGAACTCGATTTCAGCATGGGCGCGATCTGGCGCTGCGAGGCGAGATTCGTGCCCACGTCGTAATCGGAATACGGTTTGCGCGCGAGCAGCGTGCCGTCGTCGAGCATGATGAAGACGTTGCCGTTCGGCCCGACGTCGATGCGATTGAACAGTTGCTGGAAATACGCGAGCCGCAAGGTGAGCAGCACGACACCCCCGAACTCGCCTTCGTAGTCGCTGATACGGCGCGACAGGCCGATCGCATACTGGCCGTCGTTGACGCGCGAGCGGAACGGATCGGAAATGTACATGCCCTGCGAGCGGCTGCGTTCCTGGGCGCGGAAGTAGTCGCGGTCGGCGAGATTCACATTCGGGTAGGCGCGCCCGTCCTGCGAATCGACCACGTGCCCGCGCGCGTCGGCGTACAGCGCGCCGTCGATATAAAGCGCGCCCGCGATACGGCCGAACAGCACCGTGCGGCGCAGGTCGGGCGGCAGCGTCGCCGTGCGTGGATCGCGGATCGACGCGACGGCGTCCGAGAGAATCAGGTCGTACAGGCCCAGATTGGTTTCGAGGTGGCTCGAAATCAGCGCGGTCAGCATGGTGGAGGTTCGTTGCGCATTTTGCAGCGCTTGCTGCCGTTGTTGCGAAAAACCGATAAAGGCGATCGCGACGATGGCGAAGCCGACGAACGTCCCGGCGCTGCCGAGCACGAACGGATGCTCGCCGAGCCAGCGAAAGAGGTACAGATACGCCGCGCGAACACGGGCGGCCGTGGATCGGTAAAGCGACTGGAACGTCATGCAGGCTCTCCGTGGCGCGGTCTGCGTGACCACGTTCAGCCATGGTGCCGTAGCGGCGCTGGAGAGGGAAGCTAAGTGGCCTAAAACATGCCGCTTGCATGGCATCGCCATTCAACGCGATGAAACAATCAGTTTAACGAACTAATCATCGATTGCTAACGTTGCAACATTCGCGGTGTTCGCGCTCAGCGAGTGGGGCGATTTTGCGAAACGGTCATAGAATCGAGCACGGAGACAGCGACCTGGAGGAGCAGCATGGCCAGCGTGATCGTAGCGAGCGGTCAACCGGTTGAACGCGCGGCGCTCAGCGAGCTGGTGCGCGCGGCGGGCCATCAGGTGACGGGAGAGGCCGAGAGCGGGCAGCGGGCGTTGCAGTTGCTGCGCGAGGTCGAGCCTGAATTGCTGGTGCTGGCCACCCATCTGCCGAAGATCAGCGGCGTGGAAGTGTTGCGGCGTCTGCGGGCGAAAGGCACGCGCACGAAAATCCTGCTGTACGGCGAAGAAACGGCCGCGCATTTCATCCAGAGCTGCTATGAGGCGGGCGCGGACGGATTCATCGGCAAACAGGAGGAGCCGGGCGAATTGCGCCGCGCGATGAATGGCGTGCTCACGGGACACCGCTATTTTCCCGCGTTCGAATCCGAGTTCGCGGGCACGCGCAAACGCGTCGATTCCGCCGGCCCGCTCTCGGTGCTCTCGCCGCGCGAATTGAGCATTCTCACTTATCTGGCGCGCGGTTTTCCCAACATCGCCATCGCTCAGGAATTGTCGATCAGCGAGAAGACGGTGAGTGCGCATCGGAGTCATCTGCGCCGCAAGCTCAATGCGGAATCGCTGGTCGAACTCGCCGATATTGCGCGCAAGGCCGGCTTGCTCGGCGAATCCGCACGCGCCGGGATCGCGCCGACGGAAACGTTTCAGGCGAGCGAGCACGACGTTTCGATGCTGCGGGCGATGCTCGACGGCACGCCGTTGCCGCTGCATGTGCGCGATCTCAATGGCCGTCTCGTTGCGTGCAATGACGCTTTCCTGAAACTGCACGACACGACGTTCGACGCCGTTGCCGGTACGCGTTTCAGCGATCTTCCATCGATCGGAGCGGAGACCGCGATCGAACTGGAACGTCGCTACCGTGCGCGCGTGTCGCTCGGTACGCCCGCGCGCACCGATCGCGAAGTGGTCATGCACGGTCGTCGCGCGATGCTGCATAGCTGGGCGACGCCGTATCGCGGCACGGACGGCGAATTGCTCGGCATGGTAGTCGGCACGATCGACGTCACGGGGCGCGAGGACATGCTGCGCGCGTTGTCGATCGAGCGCGATAACGCGGCCGGCGTCGCGGAAGGCATGGGCCGCCTGCTGGGCGCACTCTGCGACGAAATGCAGCCGCTCGCCGGACTGCTGGAGACGGCAGCCGCGATGTTCGACAGCGGCACGGCAACGGCGGAGCAGCGCGCGTTTGCCTCGCGCCTGAGCGAAGCGATTCCACGCGTGGAGCATCTCACGCGCAACGTGAAGGATCTGATCGCGCTGGAGCAGGGCGAGCAGGCGCTCGAACAGGCGCCCGCGTGTCCCGCCGATCTCGTGCGCGAAGCCGCGCAAGCGGAACAGGCCGACGCGCGCCGTTACGGTTGCACGCTGGCCGTGCGCGTGACTGGCGACGCCACGGTGTCCGCGCTGCTGGATCGAGGCCGGATGATCAATCTCGCCCGTCTGCTCGTGCGCCGCGAGATGCTGCAAAGTCCGGGCTGCACGGTCGACATTCATCTCACCGTCGCTCCGATGGTGCCGGGCGGCGCGTATCGCCTCACGATCGACATCGAGCCTTCGGCGGGGACAGCCGCGCCACTCCCTGTCGTCGAAGCCGGCAATCAGGTCGGCTTTCTCGTCTGCCGGCACATGGCCGAATTCATGCACGGCTCGCTGCAACTGCACGCCGGTGCGCGCCGGGGCACCACCTGGCGGCTCGTCGCGTCCGCTGAATAAGGCCGCGCGCCGCGCCGGCGACCCGCAGTATTGTCTGCCCGGCACCGCAGTATTTTCCTGGTTTCGCCCCTCCGTTGGCCTTTTCCGTCGAGCACAGCATTGTCCTGGGCGCGACTCAGTATTCGCTCATATTTCCCGATCGCTCCGGCCTCTATCGTTACATCCAGACGCAACGAGCGCATGCATCCGCCAGGTGATACCTCGCCAGACACATGCAGCGCCACCGCAATCCGTCTTCGTTGTAGCGAGCGAGTAGGCAGGGTTTTCTCGCGATGCAGGGCATCGCACGGCTGCTCCCGCTCACGTCACTTCACTCGACATTCGGGAGTCCGTAATGAACAAGATCTATCGATCCATCTGGAACGCCTCCACACAAACGTGGACGGCTGCGCAGGAAAACGCCCACGCGCACGGCAAGCATTCGGCGCGGCGGGCGCTGACGGTGGCCATGCTGGCCGCTGTCGCCGCACTGGGCAGCGGCGGCGCGTGGGCCACGCCCGCGCCCGGCGGGCAGGGCAATACCGGCATCTTCGTCAATGACGTCTCGACCGGCGGCTGCATCGCGGCTTATGACGCGGGCAGCGGAACCGGTGGCGGTCAGGGCAATCAGTGGTTCGGCATCAACGCCAGCAACTACCCGGGGCAGCTCCAATATTGCAGCGCGGGCGACAAGGCCACGCAAACGAAGCGCGTGCTGTTCTATGGCGCCACGGTCAACGATCAGGATCCCGGCATCGTCGGCAGCGATTCGCTCACGCTCGGCAACGAGCTGTATGTGAACGGCGGCCGCATCGTGCTCAACGATCAGATTCGCGGCACGGGCTCCCTCGCGATCGGCAACGAAGCTACCTTCGCCAACGGCGCGAACAGCGTGGCGATCGGCAATCGCGCCTTCACGGCTGGCGCGGCGGCGAATTCAATTGCGATCGGCACGAGCGCTCAGGCCAACGCGGCCAACAGCGTGGCGCTGGGCGCGAACAGCGTCACGTCGATGAACGCCGCCGCCGAGGCTTACGCGCCGACAGCGGAAGCGATGGCGAAACTCGCGGGCCTGACGCCCGTGGGCGAAGTCTCGGTGGGCTCTTCCGGCGTGGCCATGACCAGCACCGAACGTCGCATCACCAACCTCGCGGCCGGCGCCGAAGATACCGACGCCGTGAACGTCTCGCAGTTGAAGAGCGTGGCCGACCTGATCGACAGCAACAGCACGCATTACTACAGCGTGAACGACAACGGCACGCCGCAAGGCAATTACAGCAACGAGGGCGCAATCGCGCCTCACTCGCTCGCGGCCGGCGTCAATGCCAGCGTCAGCAGCTCGAATTCGGTGGCGATGGGCGACGGCGCAACCGTGTCGACCAAAGCGGACGACTCCGTGGCGGTGGGCAGCCAGGCGCAAAGCAATGCCAGATCGTCGGTCGCCGTGGGCGCGAACGCCGTGGTCGGGACCGAGGCGACGAACAGCGTCGCGCTCGGCAGCAACAGCGCAGTCGCCGCGGGCACGACCCATGCAACGGCGCTCGGATCCGGCGCATCGGTGAACGGGACGCGCGGCGTCGCGGTGGGTTCCGGCGCACAATCCCTTGCGGCCAACACCGTGGCAATCGGCGCAGGCGCGGTTGCGTCCGGGACGAACGACGTCGCGCTCGGTCGCGGGTCGGTGGCGAACGGCGCCGTCGGCACCAGCGGCGCGAACGTGGGCGGCAAGAGCGTGACGTTCGCAGGCGCGACGCCTCAGGGCACCGTGAGCGTGGGCGCGCAAGGCAGCGAACGCACGATCACGAACGTCGCTGCCGGCCGCCTCAGCAGCACGAGCACGGATGCCATCAATGGTTCGCAACTGCACGCGACCAATCAGGTCGTCGACGAGCACGCAACGGCCATTACGGATCTCGATGGCCGCGTGACCACGGTCGAAGGTGGCGTGACGCGCCTCGGCGACACGATCACGAACATCGCGGGCGATACGAGCGAAACCTACACGAACGCGAATGGCATCGGTATTCGCTACGCGCGCACCAACGAGCAGGGCCTTGCGAAAGCGGACGCCTATGCCAGCGGCGAAGGCAGCACGGCAGTCGGTTATGAAGCCGCGGCGCAAGGCAATTCGAGCCTCGCGCTGGGCCGCAATGCGATGGCCGCGCACGCAAACAGCGTCGCGCTCGGCTCGAACGCGGTGACGGACACGGCGTTCGGCACGGCGGGCGGCACAGTCGGCGGCGTTTATCGCGGCTATGCGGGCTCCGCGCCGGTCGGCACAGTAAGCGTGGGCGGCGCAGACAGTGAACGCACGATCACGAACGTTGCGGCGGGCCGCGTGGACGATCAAAGCACCGACGCCATCAACGGTTCGCAGTTGCACGCCACGAATCTGGCCGTCAACAAGAACACCAGCGACATCACGAATCTGCAGGGCGACATCGGCAACGCGGTGATGTACGACTCGCCGGCGCGTGACTCCGTGACGCTGGGCGGCCCGGGCGCGAGCAGCAAAGTGCGCCTGAGCAACGTGGCCGAAGGCGAAGTCAACGAAAACAGCACCGATGCGATCAACGGTTCGCAGCTTTATCAGACTCGCCAGAGCATCACGAATCTCGATGGCCGCGTGACGAATGTCGAAGGCGACATCACCAACCTGACCACCAACATCGACAACGTCTACATGGGCGGCACGAAGTACTTCCACGCCAACTCGACCGGCGTCGACTCGCAGGCCGTCGGTCAGGACAGCGTCGCGATCGGCATGGGTGCGCGTGCGAACCACGCGAACGATGTGGCGCTGGGCGCGGGTTCGTCGACCTCGTATGCGGTATCCACGCCGGGCGCGGTGTTCGGCAACAGCTACTACAACTTCGCGGGCGCCAACCCGACGGGCACGGTGAGCGTGGGCGCGCAAGGCAGCGAACGCACCATCACGAACGTCGCGGCGGGCCAGGTCAGCGCGGACAGCACCGACGCCATCAACGGCTCGCAGCTCTATGCGGTGGGCCAGGCGATCGGCGACCTCAACGCGAGCGTCACGCAGGCGACCGAAGGCACGGTGAAGTACGACCGCAACCCCGACGGCACCATCAACTACAACAGCATCACGCTGCAAGGCGAGGGCGGCGAGAAAACCTCCATCCATAACGTGGCGACGGGCGTGGAAGGCTCCGATGCGGTGAACGTCGATCAGCTCAACCAGGCCGTGAGCGGCATCACCGACAACCTCAGTGCGGCTGCCAATCCGTTCTTCACGGCCGATGGCGATCGCAATGCCGAAGCCGCGAGCGCGACCGGCGATCACGCAACGGCGATGGGCGCGAACGCCCAGGCGAACGCGGCGAACTCGGTGGCGGTCGGCGCGGGCTCGGTGGCGGACCGCGCGAACACGGTCTCCGTGGGGACCGCGGGCAACGAGCGGCAGATCACCAATGTCGCGCCCGGCACGGTCGGCACCGACGCCGTGAATCTGAATCAGCTCAACAACATGGGCGCGCAGGCGAATCAGTACACCGACAAGCGCGTGAACATGCTGGGCGACCAGGTGAACCGCGTGGCGCGCGATGCGTACTCGGGCGTCGCGGCAGCAACCGCGCTCTCGATGATCCCGGACGTGGACCTCGGCAAGTCGATCTCGGTCGGCGTCGGTGGCGGCACGTATCGCGGCTATCAGGCCATGGCGATCGGCGGCACGGCGCGCGTCACCCAGAACATCAAGCTGCGCGCGGGCGCGGGCGTGAGTTCGGGCGGCACCACGGTGGGCGTTGGCGCTTCGTATCAGTGGTAACGATCGGGCGGCGCTCGGCGCCGTCACCCGGTCAAAACCCAAATAGTATGGAACCCGAATTAATTAATCTGATTTTACGAGTCAATCATGAAACATCACATTCTCTTCTGCGCAATCGGTCTCGCGCTTCTTGCGGGCTGCTCCAGCGCATCGGGCCCGGCACACAACCTCGACGTCATGACGTCGACACAAGGTGCGCCGGTTTATCGGGTGCAGTGTCAGGGCCTCTTTTCCAGTAGCCGGACCTGCATGAAGCAAGCGGAAAAGATCTGCGGCGAAGGGGCAGTGAACCTCGTCTCGACGATCGACAAGGCCGCTTCAGGCACCGAGGCCAGCGGCGATCCGCGCGAGCTGACCTTCACCTGCGCGGCACACAAGGCCGCACCTGTAGTGCAGTAAATCGCAGTTTGAGCGGGCGCGCCGCGTCCGCCATGTTCAATCAATCATCAGGAGTCTAAAATGAAATCCGCTACCCTCAAGCTCATCTCGATCAGCACCGCCATGTTGCTCGGCGTCGCGCCGGTTCTTCCGGCTGCCGCCTCCGACTTCACCGCCGATGCGACACAAAGCGTCGTCGCGCAGGCCGCTGCCGTGCCGCTGAAAGGCCGCGTCACCTCGGTCGACGTCACGAGCCGCACGATGACCGTGCTCGGCGAGCATGGCAAGGAAGTGCGTCTGCCGCTCGTCATGCGTCCCGACGACAAGACGCTGCCGCAAGTGGGCGATGCGATTGCGCTGCAATACAAGGATGCGCTGGTCGTCGAGCTTCACAAGGTGGCCGCGCAAAGCGACGGCATCCGCAAGCGCGTCGATACCGACGTGTTCCTGCCCACCGCCAGCGGCTACGAAGTCGCGCGTCAGGTGGAAGTCGAGGCGACGGTCCTGCACGTCGACACGCAAGCCCGCAAGGTCACGCTGCGTGGCGCGACACGGCGCTTCGCGATGGACGTGCATCCGGGCGTCGACCTGAAACAGGTCCATCCGGGCGACACGGTGCGGCTGGTCTTCGTCCAGACTTACGCCGTGCAGGATACGCAGGGTTGAGTCAAGGCGCGCAATCGCACGACTGTGCGAAGCGTGAGCGTCTCGCGACGCTCACGCTTTTTTGTCGTCGTGGGCGAGATGGATCGTGACGAGCACCGAGGCGTCGTCGAGGGATTCGAGCGCGTGCGGTACGCCTGCATCGAGCAACAGCATATCGCCCGCGTGCATCGTGCGCGGATCGCCGTTGATGGAAAAACGGATCACGCCTTCGAGACACAGCACGGTGATTTCGCCCGGCGCGCGATGCTCGGGCACCTGCTTGCCCGCGGGCAGCACGAGGCGAATCACTTCGAGCTGCTTCGCGCGGATCAGCGTGCTCGACTTCGCGTTCTTGAGCGCACCGCCTAGCGGGCGGGCGTCGAAGATCTCGCCGGGGGCGGCATGCGGAATGGCCATGATGGGTTCTCTGCGAGACGGAAATCAGCGGTTCGGCGCCGGGGACCGGACCCGAACCGGTCGATCACAAAACATCGCAAAACATCAAACAACACCGCGTGCGTCAGGCGGCCAGGGTCGCCTTCAGCGTGATCTTCGCGTTGTTGGCGAACAGCTTCGACACCGGACAGTTCTCCTTCGCGCCGTTGGCGAGTTCTTCGAACTTCGCCTGGTCGATACCCGGAATCTTCGCGGTCATGTCGAGCTGGCAGGCCGTGATCGAAAAACCTTCGCCGACTTTTTCGAGCGTCACCGTCGACTTCGTTTCGATGCTGTCGGCCTTGAAACCGGCTTCGGTGAGAAAGAGCGAAAACGCCATCGTGAAGCAGCCCGCGTGCGCCGCGCCGATCAGTTCCTCGGGATTGGTGCCGGGGCCACCCTCGAAGCGCGAGGCGAACCCGTAGGGCGCGTCGCGCAACACGCCCGTCTGGGTCGAGATCGAACCCTGACCGTCCTTGATGCCGCCGTGCCATTTGGCGCTAGCCGTCTTTTGCATGATGTTTCTCCGCGTAAGGGTGGGAAGGCGAGTCGCGCAAGCCGCGTGCCTCGGCAGGCGCTCGACGCCCAGTGCTCAGTGCTGATCGCTCAATGCTGCGTGGCGCCTGCGTACCAGGCGGCGGCCGCATCGATTTCGTCGGGCGTCATGTTGCGCGCGATGTTGCGCATCTGCTCGGAAATGTCGTTGTGGCGCGTGCCGTTCGCGAATGCCGCGAGCTGCGCCTTCGTGTAGACCGCCGGCAAGCCGTCGAGCCACGGGCTGCCGACTTTGTGATCGACGCCGCCATGACACGACGCGCACGCCGGAATATTGCGCAGCGGCGCGCCTTGCGAAACGATCTCGGGCGGCTCGCCCTTGAGCTCCACGAACGGCGGCAGCGAGGCGTAATACGCCGCCAGATCGCGCAAATCCTGATCGGACAGATTTTGCGCCATCGGCGACATCACCGCGTTCTGACGCGCGCCGCTCTGGAAGTCGAGCAGTTCCTTGTAGATCACGCTCGCATACTGGCCCGCGAGATTCGGCGAATTGGCGTCGCTCATGCCGCGCGGACCGTGGCACATCGTGCAGCGCAGCGAGAGCGTCGCGCCGCGTCCGATCGAGAGACTGCTCGCGCCGTCGAGCATGTGCGGCGTGAGTTCGACGGTGCTCACCTTGTAGCCGGGCGTCAACGAGGTTTCGCCCTGATGCCACTGGCGCGGTACGCCCGCCGCGCTGCAGATCGCGTTCCAGAGGCCCTGGAAGTTCGGATCGCTTTGCGCCGAAGGCAGCCACACGAAGCCGATCAGCGCGGAGACGAAGAACGCGACGATCGTCGCGCCCACGCTCACGCGAAACCAGGGATTGCGTAACGAGAACAGGCGTTCGTCGCTCATCGCGGCGCTCCAATCGGAATCGCGGGCACGGCGGTGTCGGGTGTCGCGAGCAGTTGCGCGATCGGGTAGCCGTAATTGGCGACCGTGAGGGCGATCATCAGCACGATCCACAACGCGAAGCTGTTGAGCGCGACCGGCAGGCGCGGCGTCTCATGCACGGGCGTGCTGAAGCGGTATTCCTCGGGCGCGGCCGCCTCGCTGCGATGGCCCTGCCAGAGCACCACGAAAAACAGCACGGCCGAGAGTACGAGGATGAAGCCGCCCACCGCCGAGATCGCCACGAGCAGCGCCTGGCCGGCGAGCGCGGGATCGGCGTAATCGAAATACGCCATGCGGCGCGGCATGCCGAGAATGCCGACGAGGTGCCACGGGAAGGTCGTCACGATCATGCCGATGAACCACAGCCACAACTGCCAGCGCATCAGCCGCCAGTTGGTGAGCGCGCGGCCCGTGAGCTGCGGCCACAGATCGTAGGCGATGGCGAAATACATGATGACGATCGCGCCGCCGTAGATCAGGTGGAAGTGGCCCGTGACCCATTGCGTGTTGTGGATCGGCTGGTCGAGCTGGTAGCTCATGTTGATGAGGCCGCCCGCGCCGCCGAAGCCGAGCATCACGAACGAGAACGCCACCGCGAGCATCTGCGGGTTGTGCCACGGCAGCTTCGCGATCCAGCCGAACACGCCCTTGCCGCCGCGCAGCCGGCCCGCGATTTCCACCGATGCGCAGATCGTGAACACCGTAAGCAGCGTCGGCACCGCGACGAGCGCCGTGAACACCGACTGCAGGAACTTGAAGCCCGAGCCCACTTGCGGATCGGTAAACAGATGGTGCAGGCCGATCGGCATCGCCACCACGAGGAACAGGATGAAGGAGATGCGCGCCATCGCATCGCTGTAGAGGCGGCCGCCGATCGCGCGCGGAATGATCGTGTAATAGGCGATGTACGCGGGCATCAGCCAGAAGTAGACGATCGCGTGCAGCGTCCACGAGAAGAACACGCGCGCGAGTCCCGCGTCGATGGTGCTGCGCAGACCGAGCGCCACGGGCAGGATCTGGAACAGCACTTCGATGGCCGCGCCGACAGCGGTCCAGCCCCACAGATACGCGCCCGCCACGGTCGCGAACATCGCGAGCGGCACCGGCTTGCCGCGATTCTCGCGCTTCCACGCCGCGAGGTTCACGCCCATCAACGCGACCCAGACCCACGAACCCACCACCACGAGCACGACGCCGAGGTAATAGAACACGCTGCCGATCATCGGCGGATAAAACGTGTAGAGCACCGAGGCGCGGCCGAGCGCGACCGGCACGCTCGCCGTGACCGAGCCGAGCGTGAGCAGGATGAAGCCGAGCCACGCCCAGCGCACGCCGACCAGCGGCTTTTTCAGCGCGAGTTCGGTGACGGCGTAGCCGAAGCCCATCGCGATGAGCGTGGGAAACGCGTAGCCCATCACGGTGCCGTGCTCGGTGACGGAGCGGTAGTAAAGCTCGGGGTCTTTGAGCCATGGATGCAGCGGGCTGCGCACGAGCATCTGCCACGCGCCCAGCACGAGCGCGACGCCGAACAGCACGAAGGCGAACCAGAAGTGGGCGAGCACGAGGCGCTTGTTATTTAACACAGCTGAGTCTCCGCGAATTTCCCGCCTGGTTGGCCAGTTGCATGAACGCGTCGCGATCGATCACCTTCACGTGCGCCCACATGCCCTGGTGGCCCGTGCCGCAATACTCGTGACACGGCATCAGATGGTCGCCGGGCTTGTCGAAGGTGGTGCGGAAGGTGGAGACGTAGCCGGGCTCGACCATCGAATTCAGATTGGTGTCGGTGACGAGAAAACCGTGCACGACGTCGGCGCTGGTGGCGCGAAACGTGATCGGCACGCCCGTCGGCACGACGATGCATTGCGGCGTGAACGAATACTGCTGCGCGAGCACGCGCACGGTCACCGAGCCGTCGGATTCGAGCGCGCTGCCCAGATTGGTTTCGACGAATTCGCCGGACACGTGCAGCGTTTCGGGGTCGATGGTTTCCACGCGCGAAGGCGGCATCATCGCCCAGTGCAGGCCGGTGAACACCACCATCGCCACCAGCAGCAGAACGAGCGCCACCATGAGCGTGGCCCAGCGGCGCTCCACGCGCGCGGCGACGTCGGCGCTGGCATGGGAATCGGTCGGATTCGTGGACATGGATGAGCGGCCCGCTTATTGGATGACGCCGCGAGGCAGGAACACGAGAAAGTAAAACGCGAACCAGATCGCGAACACGATGGCCGTGGCGATGCCCGCGAGCGCGAGCGCGCCGCCCGGACCGCGCCGCACGATCTCGTCGACCTGTTCGTGCTGCGGGCGCTCGCCCGGTTGTTCGGGAACGGAAGTTTCGATCATCGCGGCCTCAGAAAAGCGGCGCCGAACGCAGCGCGTTCACTTCATGTTCGGAAACCGGCGTGCCGTGATTGCCCCACGCCGTGCGGATATAGGTCACGACAGCCGCCACTTCCTCGTCGGAGAGCGATTGCGCGAAGGGCGGCATGCCGTACGGCATCGGATTCTTGCGCGTGCCGGGCGCATAGCCGCCGTTGAGCACCATGCGGATCGGATTCACCGCCGAGTTCATCTGGATCGACTGATTGTTCGCGAGCGGCGGGAAATGCGGCAGCTTGCCCTGACCTTCGGTCGCGTGGCACACGGCGCATTGCGCTTCGTAGATCTTCTTGCCGAGCGGCGCGAGACGGTTCGCTTCCTCGGTCACGAAATCGCTTTTCGGCGATTTGTCGACTTCGGACGAGTGGCCGGGCAGCGACTTCAGATAGACGGCCACGGCGCGCACGTCGTCTTCGGTCAGATACTGGAAGCTGTCGTAGACGACTTCGGACATCGGCCCATAGACGGCGCCGCGATTCGACACGCCCGCGTGCAGCAGGTCGACGATATCCTCGATGCTCCAGTCGCCCAGACCCGCTTCCTTGTTCGACGTGAGCGACGGCGCATACCAGTTCTGCAACGGAATCAGGCCGCCCTGGAAGGCCTTCGAGGCCGAGTTGCCGCCCAGCGCGTTGATGGCCGTGTGGCACATCGTGCAATGGCCGAGACCTTCGACCAGATACGCGCCGCGATTCCATTCCGCCGATTGTTTCGGATCGGGCTTGAACTCGCCCTCGCGGAAATAGAGCGCGCGCCAGCCGAGCAGCAGCGAGCGCTGGTTATACGGAAAACGCAGCGTGTGCGCGCGATTGGGCTGATGCACGGGCTGCGTCGAAAGCAGGTAGGCGTAGATCGCGTCGGAATCGGCGCGCGTGACCTTGGTGTACGAGGCGAACGGCATCGCGGGATAGAGCAGCGTGCCGTCGCGCGACTTGCCCTCGTGGAGCATGCGATAGAACTCGTCGGCGGTCCAGGCACCGATGCCGTACGTCTTGTCCGACGAAATATTCGGCGTATAGAGCGTGCCGAACGGCGTCTCCATGGGACGGCCGCCGCCGAACATCTGCTGCGACGGCACCGTGTGACACGCAATGCAGTCGCCGGCGCGCGCGAGGTATTCGCCGCGCGCAATCTGCGCGGCGTGGGCGGTGACGGGCTTCGCGTTCGCCGACGCGGCGGCTGCGGCGGCGCTCGCCGCATTGGCGGCATTCGCGGAAGGCGCGGCGGTCTGCGCGCTCGCGCTCAGGGCGAACGCGCAGCACACGGCCAGCGGCGCCAGCAAGGCCGGCAGGCGCGAGGAAAAACGCAGCGAAGTGAGGATTCGATGTTTGCGCACGTCGAGGCCTCGGCTAGTGGGGGACGCTGCCGCAGGCGAGCGGCAGGGGCGCGGGCGGCGCGGGCTTCGGATCGGCGGGCGCCGGCTGCGCGGCCAGCCACGCGGCGATGGCCGTGATGTCGCGTTCGGCGAGATGCGAGGCGATATCGTGCATGCAGTCGGGGCTCGCGGCGCGTCGCGTGCCGTAGCGGAACGCCCCTAGTTGCGCGCTGATGTAATCCGCGTGCAGGCCGACGAGGCCCGGAATGGCCGGCTCCATGCCGGTCAGCCCGGCGCCGTGACAGGCGGCGCACGCGGGCACGTTGCGGTTCGGCGCGCCGTTGAGCACGAGCGATTTGCCGAGCGCGAGCAACGCGGCGTCGACCTTCGGCGTGGCGGGCGGCGGGTAGGGCGGATGCTGCTGCGCGAAGAAGTCCGCGATCTGCTTGAGGTACGCGTCGGGGAGATACGCGAGCAGATAGTTCATCGGCGGATAGCTGCGGCCGCCGTCGCGAAACGCGATCAGCTGGTTGTACAGATAACCGGCCGGCTTACCCGCGAGCCGCGGGAAGTAGTCGTTGTCGGTGCCTTCGCCGTGCGCGCCGTGGCAGGCGGCGCAACCCATCACGCGTGCCTGCATCGTATCGGGCGCGGGCTCAGCCGGCGGTGCCGCGAACAGCGGCGCCCAGGGCAGGACGAGCGCGGCAATGAAGAGGACGAAGCGGGTTCTCAATGATTCCCTCGTTGCGGATTGTGGCGACACAAACGCGGTGCGATTCGATATCAGTTGAGGCGTCGTCCGGTGTGGGGCAGCTTTCGTTCTCTTTGGCAGCCGATGTTCCGGCAGTCCGGCGCGCATCCTCTGATCGACATTATCAAGAAAAATGCCGTCGATGCACGTGAAGGTGTGCAAAAAAACTGTAAGTGGAGAAGTGGATTAACAGGTTTGCTAACGACACGATCGCATGTTTGTTTTCGTCTTCAGCATTGGCGGCGAGACAGTGATGCGGCTTTATCGCTGCTTTTTATTCGGATGGCTAATCAATTTTTGACATGATCGATTCGCGTCACTATGCGGGGGGAAGATTCCGCCGGGCGCCGGTTGGGCACGGTTGTCCGATAACTGCCGGCGCGACGCTCCACGCCCGCCAAGCGCTGTTACGCGACGCTTTTGGCGCGCCAACGCCCGCAAACCATCAGTTGTCCGACGACGTATAATAATTCCCTAAACCGAATGACAAGGAGGGGACGATGGCCGCATCGCTCGCCGCGCCGATACCCGCGCGCAACCGCAACCTGGCCGAGCAGGTCGTCGACTTCATCAACCAGCAGATTGGATCGCGCGCGTTGAAGCCCGGCGACAAGCTGCCCACCGAAAGCAGTCTCATGACGCAACTGGGCGTGAGTCGCACGGTGGTGCGCGAGGCCATTTCGCGGCTGCAGGCCATGTCGGTCATCGAGACCCGGCACGGCATTGGCAGCTTCGTGCTGGAGCCGCGCCGCGAACCGCTCGAACTCGACGTCGTGCCCGCCAGCACGCTCAACGATCTGCTCTCGGTGCTGGAGTTGCGCATCAGCCTGGAGACCGAGTGCGCCGGACTGGCCGCGCAGCGCGCGAGCGAACGCGATCTCGCGAACATCCGCACGGCGCTCGACGCGATCTCGGCGGCAACTCACGCGGGCGGCGACAGCGCAGGCGCGGACCTGGCGTTCCATGTCTCCGTGGCGCGCGCCACCGGCAACCGGTATTTCGTGGACATCCTCACGCAGATGGGCGCCGCGCTCATTCCGCGCCATCGCATTGATTCGGCCGGTATTGCGCACCGCGATCCGAAGACTTACGCCGAACTCGTGAACCGCGAGCACGAAAGCATTTTCGAGGCGATCGCGCGTCAGGACCCCGAGGGCGCGCGCGCGGCCATGCGCATGCATCTGTCGAGCAGCCGCGAACGACTGCGCCGCGCGGCAACGGTGCCTGGCGGCAAGGTCTAATCGCCGTTCGCGCATGACACGCGGCGAAAGCGACGCTCAGGCGATGCTCAGGCAGCGTTCAGGCGCAGAGTTCGAACCTGAACTTCTTCCCGAGCGCGGCGGCGGCGCTGGCCAGCGTGGTGAGCGTGAGGCTGGTGTCGTTCTGGTCGAGCAGGCGGTTGAGCGCCGCGCGGCTCGTTTTCATTTTCGCGGCCATTTGCGTCTTGGTCAGTTGCTGCGCCTTCATTTCCTGCTCGATCTGCCACGCGATCACGCGCTTGATGGCCATGGCCGTCGATTCTTCGAGCAGACCTTCCCCGGCGAGAAAGTCGTCGAAATTTGCGCCGATATGTTTGTTCGTCATGCCGTGCTCCTTGTGCGCGGGGCGCGCTAGCCGTTTTTCAATTGACGTAACCGCTCTCTTGCCAACTCCAGATCGTCTTGTGGCGTGCCGTGCGACTTCTTGATGAAGCCGTGCAGCAGGACGAGGGCGTTGCCCGCGACCGTGAAGAAAACCCGGGCGATGCGCAGCGGCAAATGCACGCGGATCTCCCACAGATCGCGCTCCAGTTTGCGCACGACCGGCATGCCCAGCGGCCAGCCGATCTGCACCACCTTGATTTCCTCGCCGATGGCCTTGCGGTCGGCAGCCTCGAGATCCTTGAGCCATAGCCGAACCGGTTCGTTGCCGGAGCCGGTTCGGAAAAAGTGCACGACGAGCGGCGAGACGTAGCGATTGGGGCGATTCAAATGTATCAACATTGGTACGAAATATCAAGCCGATGGAGTTTGATCTTACGTAGCGATGTGATGCGAAAAGACTCGGCCAAATGGCTGGGTCGGCAGCGGAAGTTGATGTGGATGCCGGTTTGATCGGCTGCCCCAGCACGCGGGCAGCACACGCCAGATGGGCCAAGTAAGTCATCGTACAACTAGGCGACGTTATGGACTGACCGGCCTTTAATGGGAGCGATGTCGCTTGCTCTGATCGTATTTCCACGGCAAATTTAGCCAATTTTCAGGGTAAACACCCAATAGAATCCCACCCGTCTCCTCCCTACAATGTCGTCAGACAACGTACCATGAAGCGCCGCACACGGACCCCGATGCGCGGACGCCGCTCAGGAGACAAGCCCAGATGTCCATTCCCGCCAAGCGTCACGACGACCTGCTGGATTCGGCCAGCGCCAAGGTCATGCGGCACGTGCTGCCGCTCTTCCTGATCATGTTCATCGCGAACTACATCGACCGCGTGAACGTCGGTTTCGCGAATGCGCACATGGAGGCCGATCTGGGCCTCTCCGCGGCGGCCTACGGGCTCGGCAGCGGTCTGTTTTTCATCGGTTACGCGCTGTTCGAAGTGCCGTCGAACATGCTGATGCAGAAGTACGGCGCGCGCGCCTGGCTCACGCGCATCATGGGAACGTGGGGTCTCGTGGCGGGCGCGATGGCGTTCGTGCAGAACGACACCTCGTTCTATCTGCTGCGTTTTCTGCTCGGGATCGCCGAAGCGGGGTTCTTTCCGGGCGTGGTGTATTACTTCGCGCAATGGCTGCCGCAGCAGGCGCGCGGCAAGGCGGTGGCGGTGTTTCTGGCGGGCTCGGCGTTCGCCTCGGTGCTGTCCGGGCCGATCACGGGCGCGCTGCTCTCGGTGCGCGGTTTCGGCCTCGCGGGCTGGCAGTGGATGTTCCTGATCGAAGGCGCGTTCTCGATCGTGCTCTGCGGCGCGAGCTGGCTGCTGCTGAAGTCGCGCATTCGCGACGCGCACTGGCTCACGCACGACGAGCAGGGCGCGCTCGAAAGCTACATGGCGCGCGAACAGGCCGAGCGCGAAGCCGCGACCGGCGCGCACGTGCCCGTCATGCGCCTGCTGAAGGATCCGCAGATCGTGCTGTTCTGTTTTCTCTACTTCGCGATCCAGCTCACGATCTACGCGGCCACGTTCTGGCTGCCGACGATCATCCGCAAGATGGGCAGCCTGACGGATTTCCAGGTGGGCCTCTACAACGCGATTCCGTGGATGATCGCCATCGTCGCGATGTACTGCTTCGCGCTGCTCTCGGCGAAATGGCGCTTCCAGCAGGCATGGCTCGCGCTGGCGCTGGTGATTGCCGCGTGCGGGCTGTTCGCGTCGACCTCGGCGAATCCGGTGTTTTCGTTCGTCGCGATCTGCTTTTCGGCGATTGGCTTCAAGGCCGCCTCGTCGCTGTTCTGGCCGCTGCCGCAAGGTTATCTCGACGCCCGCGTGGCCGCCGCCGTGATCGCGCTGATCAATTCGCTCGGCAATCTGGGCGGATTCTTCGCGCCCGCCACCTTCGGCTATCTACAGCAGCACACCGGCTCGATCGCGGGCGGCCTGTATGGACTCGGCGTGACGTCGCTGATCGCCGCGGCCGCCGCGTTCCTCGCCCGCAACAAACCGACGCGCCGCGCGTTCGGCGACGAAGCAGAGTCCGTCCATCGTGGCGCACACTGAGGCTTTCGCCACGACCGCGACCACTGAGGAAACGCTCATGCAAGACCGCTACTTCGTCTACGTTTCGAACGCCAACGACGGCGAGATCGACGTGCTGCACCTGGACGCCAACGCCGCCACGCTCACGCCGCACGCGCGCACGGCCATCGCGCCGACCGTCATGCCGATGGCGCTCGCGCCCGACCGCCGCCATCTCTATGCCGTGACGCGCGGTTCGGACCTGCATCTGTATCGCTACGCGATCGATGCGCACAACGGCACGCTGACCACGCTCGGCCGCGCGCCGCTCGATTCGAGTTTCGCCTATCTGTGCGCCGATCCGCTCGGGCGCTTTCTGCTCGGCGCCTCGTACGGCGAGCATCGCGTGTGTCTGTATCGCACGCAGGACATCGACCAGGGCCTGGGCGGACCGCTGCAGACCGTGGAAGGGATCCAGAACGCGCATTGCGTGATCGTTTCCGCCGACGGGCACTTTGCGTACGCCTCGTCGCTCGGCAGCGACCGCGTGTTCTGCTTCGCGCTGGAAAACGAGGGGCGCCTGCGCGAGATCGGCGCCGTGGATCTCGGCAAGGGCTTCGGTCCGCGCCATCTGTGCCTGTCGCCCGACGAGAAGACGCTTTACGTGCTGAGCGAATTCCGCGCCACCGTGGCCGCGTTGACGCGCGACGCGCAAACCGGCGCACTTGCGCCCGGCCACGTCTCGCCGCGCGCCGCCGACCTCGCGCATCTGAACGACGGCTTCGCGCGCCCGAGTTCGTCGGACCCGGTGCAGCCCGATCCCGCCGAACTGGCGAAGCTGGTCTGGGCCGCCGATATCCACGTCTCGCCCGACGGCCGCTTCGTCTACGCCTCGGAGCGCACGACCAGCCGCCTGCTCACGTTCGCCGTGCAGCCCGATGGCGCGCTCGACTACGCCGGTTTCGTCGATACCGAAACCCAGCCGCGCGGTTTCCGCCTCGATCCCTCGGGCCGCTTTGCGGTGGCCTGCGGAGAGAAGTCACCGCATGTCTCGCTGTATCGCGTCGATGCGCAGAGCGGGGCGCTCACGCTCGCCGCGCGCTGCGCGGGCGGACACGGTGCGAACTGGGTGGAGATCGTCGCCGCCCCGGCCTGATTTCGGCACATACCGTTTTGACCGACCGACTGGCGCGGGACGCTCGCCCGCGCCGCCTTTAAACAGCGCTTTCAAGCAGGTAAGCCTTCATGTCCACACCAACCGTCCAACCGAACGCCACGCCCGTCGTGACCGAACTGCGCGTCGTGCCCGTCGCGGGCCGCGACAGCATGCTGATGAATCTCTCCGGCGCGCACGGCCCGTTCTTCACGCGCAACGTCGTGCTGCTGCGCGACAGCGCGGGCAACACCGGCATCGGCGAAGTGCCGGGCGGCGAGGCGATCCGCAAGACGCTCGACGACGCGCGCGCGTTCGTGGTCGGTCAGTCGATCGGCAATCTGCAGGCGGTGCTCAACACGGTGCGCAAGCAGTTCGCCGATCGCGACGCCGGCGGCCGCGGCCTGCAAACCTTCGACCTGCGCACCACGATTCACGCCGTGACGGCGCTCGAAGCGGCGCTGCTCGATCTGCTCGGCCAGCATCTGAACGTGCCGGTGGCGGCGCTGCTCGGCGAAGGACAGCAGCGCAGCGAAGTGGAGATGCTCGGCTACCTGTTCTTTATCGGCGACCGGCGCCAGACCGATCTGCCGTACGCGAGCGGCGCCGACGGCCGCGACGACTGGGAGCGCCTGCGCACCGAAGCGGCGATGACACCCGAGGCCGTCGTGCGCCTGGCCGAAGCCGCCAAAGCGCGTTACGGCTTCAACGATTTCAAGCTCAAGGGCGGCGTGCTGGCCGGCGACGCCGAAATGGACGCGGTCACGGCGCTGGCCGAACGCTTTCCCGAGGCGCGCGTGACGCTGGACCCGAACGGCGCGTGGTCGCTGGCCGAAGCGATTCGCCTGTGCCGCGACCAACACGACGTGCTCGCCTACGCCGAAGATCCGTGCGGCGCGGAAAACGGTTACTCGGGCCGCGAAGTGATGGCCGAATTCCGCCGCGCGACCGGCCTGCCGACGGCCACCAACATGATCGCCACCGACTGGCGTCAGATGGGGCACGCGATCCAGTTGCAATCGGTCGATATTCCGCTCGCCGATCCGCACTTCTGGACCATGCAGGGCTCGGTGCGCGTCGCGCAGATGTGCAACGACTGGGGCCTCACGTGGGGCTCGCACTCGAACAATCACTTCGACATCTCGCTCGCGATGTTCACGCACGTGGCCGCCGCCGCGCCCGGCAAGATCACCGCGATCGACACGCACTGGATCTGGCAGGACGGCCAGCGTCTCACACGCGAGCCGCTGCAGATCGTGGGCGGCAAGGTGCAGGTGCCGCAGAAGCCCGGCCTCGGCATCGACATCGATCTCGACGAACTCGACAAGGCCCACGCGCTGTATCAGCAGCACGGACTCGGCGCGCGCGACGACGCGATCGCCATGCAATACCTGATTCCCAACTGGACGTTCGACCACAAGCGTCCGTGCCTCGTGCGCTGAACGCAGGCTCGCCCGATATCGCCATCATCACAGGATCCCCGACCATGACCACGCCGCAAGAACTCAAGCAGATCGTTTCCGAAGGGCTGCTGTCGTTCCCCGTCACCGACTTCGACGCGCAAGGCAATTTCCGCGCCGATACCTACGCCGAGCGCCTCGAATGGCTCGCCCCGTATGGCGCGAGCGCGCTGTTCGCGGCCGGCGGCACGGGCGAATTCTTCTCGCTCACGAAAAGCGAATACTCGCAGGTCATCAAGACCGCCACGGAAACCTGCAAGGGCAAGGTGCCGATTCTCGCGGGCGCGGGCGGCGCGACGCGCGTGGCCATCGAGTACGCGCAGGAAGCGGAGCGCAACGGCGCGCAAGGCATTCTGCTGATGCCGCATTACCTCACGGAAGCCTCGCAGGAAGGCATCGCGGCGCACGCGGAGCAGGTCTGCAAGGCCGTGCCGAAGATGGGCGTGATCATCTATAACCGCGCGAATTCGAAGCTCGGCCCGGACATGCTCGAACAGCTCGCCGACCGTTGCCCGAACCTGATCGGCTTCAAGGACGGCGTGGGCGAGATCGAGGCGATGGTGACGATCCGCCGTCGTCTGGGCGACCGCTTCTCGTATCTCGGCGGCCTGCCGACAGCGGAAGTGTATGCGGCGGCGTACAAGGCGCTGGGCGTGCCGGTGTATTCGTCGGCGGTCTTCAACTTCATTCCGAAGACGGCGATGGACTTTTATCGCGCGATCGCGGCCGATGACCACGCAACGGTCGGCAAGCTGATCGACGACTTTTTCCTGCCGTATCTGAAGATCCGCAATCGCCGCGCCGGTTACGCGGTGAGCATCGTGAAGGCGGGCGCGAAGCTCGTCGGCCACGACGCGGGTCCGGTGCGCGCGCCGCTCACCGAGCTCACGGCCGAGGAGATGGAGCAGCTCGACGTGCTGATCAAGAAGCTGGGCGCGCAGTAAGCTGGCCGATCAGCTCGCATCGCAGGAAAAAAAGCCCGCGAACCGTGATGGTTCGCGGGCCATTTTTTATCGTGCGCGCACGCGTTTATTTCAATCGTTTATTTCAACGGTTCAACGCAGATTTTCAATTTGCGCCGGAGCCGCCGAAAAGATCGAGATTGCCGTGGTCGGCGTCTTGCGCGGACGCATTCTTGCGCGAACGGGCCGCGCCTTTTTTCTCGCGTTTCGCGCGCGGTTTGCCGAACAGGTCGTCCGGCGTGAAACCGAATTCGGCGATGGCGGCGCGGGCGGCCGCGAGTGCTTCGTCGGCCGCCTCGGCGCGCAACGCATCGATACGCGCGTCGAGCGCACGCTTTTCGGCGAGCAATTCGAGGTAAGTTGCCATGTGCGGTCGTGTCGAATGAAGTGAACGGGATCGCCCGATTTTACGTCAAGCGGCGCGCGCGAGGCATGTGACTTGCTAGCTGCATCGGCTGTTGCCTCACCGACGACCGAAGCCGACATGATTTCATTTCGCCTGCTGCCGCGGCGCCGCCTGATCGCCGCTCTGTGTCCACTCCTCATGACGTCCGGCTGCGCCTGGTTCGGTCCGCACATGTTGCGCACCGATCAGGTCGATTACGAACGCGCGCTCGGCGACGCCAAGAAACGCGAGATGCTCGCGACCATCGTCGGGTTGCGTTTCGGCGATTCGCCGTCGTTCGTCGCGGTGAGCCAGATCATCGCGTCTTACACGTTCGAGGCCAACGCGGGCGCGATCGCGGAGGGCGGTTCGAGCACGGCGGGCACCAGCTACGGCCAGGCGAGCGTGGGCGCGACGTACTCGAATCACCCGACCTTCACGTTCGTGCCGACCACGGGCGAGGCGCTCGCCACGGGCTATATTCGCCCGTTGCCGACCGAACTCGTGCTGCCGCTCGCGGACAGCGGCGTGCCGATCGACCTGCTGCTGCGCCTCTCGGTGCAATCGGTCGGCGGCCTGCAAAACGCCGCGCCGCTCGGCGGCCCGACGAGCGACGGCAGCCCCGGCTTTTTCGAACTGCTGCGCGCGTTGCGCCGCCTGCAACTCGCGGGACAACTCACCGTCAGCTACAAGGAAGATCCGGTGGATCACTCGCATCGCGTGACGATGACGCTCGGCAGCGAAGACGCGCCGCCCGAAACGAAAGCCGATCTCGACGACGTGCGCCGTCTGCTGAAACTCTCGCCGGTCGTGCGCGAATATCCGGTCGTGTACGGTCCCGCGAACGGCGACGGTCGCAGCATCCGCATGGTGACGCGTTCTGTGATGGGCATTCTGACCAATCTCGGCGCGCAGATTTCCGTGCCCGAAGACGATGTGAAGCGCGGCGCGACGATTCCCACCGTGCATCTGATCGGCGGCGAAACGCGGCCCACGATCATCGTGCACGTGGGCAGCAAGGCGCCGCCCGATGCGTATGCCACGATCGGTTATCACGACGCCACTTACTGGATCGAAAACGACGATTTCGATTCGAAATACGCGTTGACGGTGCTGCAGAATCTGATCGCGCTCTCGCAGGCGAATCAGGATCAGAAGGCGCCGATACTCACGGTGCCGGCCGGCTGACGCGCCCGAGCGTCACAGATACATCGCCAGCAAGGCCGTCACGAGCGCGGCGCAGCCCATCAGCAGCGCCGCGAGCCAGAGCGAGGCGCGCGCGGGCGCACGCACCGTGGCGGGCAGACGCTTGCGGCCCGTGAGCATCGGGCCGAGCAGATTGTGGCCCTTGGCGAGCGCATAGACGCCGATCGCGCAGACATGCAGCACGACGGCGATGGCGAGCACATCCCAGCCGTAGGCATGCAGCGCCGAAATCGCGTTCGCGAATGCGGCGCTCACGTACTCCGAAAGCGGGCCTTCATCCTCGATATCGTTGTTGACGTAGAGACCGCTGAGCGTTTCGACGAACAGCAACGCGAGTAGCAACAGCACCATCCAGCCGCCCGCCGCGTTGTGGCCCACCTGGGTGTCGGGCTCGCGCCGCAAGACGTGGCGCAGATGCCGCCACGCGGCAAGCGGCGACGCCACGAAGCGCCCGAAGCGCGCGGTCTCGCTGCCGAACCCGCCCCATAGCAGACGGAACAGCACCAGCGCGAGCAGCGTTTCGCCGGCGCGCACGTGCAACTGCATCCAGTTGAAATGCTGCGAAATCCACGCGACGCCGACGAGCAATACAGCGAGCCAGTGAAAGAGCCGGGTCGGCAAGTCCCAGACGCGCACGCTGCGCGAGGGTGCAGCGGCGTCGGTTGCGTTCGCGGGTGGGGCGGTGGCGCGTCGGTCGGTATCCATGGGCGAGCCCGATTCGTCAGACGATGTAGCGCGCCGCTTACGGCGGCATCGGGAGATTATCGCGCGATGGCGGCAGGACGTAGCATCGCACGCCGGTTTCAGCGATACTTCGGCCATACTTTCGCGCGCCTTACTTCGTCTGCGAACCCCTCGAATCATTGAGCCAATGAACAAGAACCGACTCGAAGCGTTCAGCGATGGCGTGCTCGCCATCATCATCACGATCATGGTGCTGGAACTCAAGGTGCCGCACGGCGACAGCATCGCGTCGCTCGCGCCATTGTGGCCGACGTATCTGAGCTACGTGCTCAGTTTCATCTACGTGGGCATCTACTGGAACAATCATCATCACATGATGCACGCGGCGCGCAGCGTGAACGGTACCGTGCTGTGGGCGAATCTGCATTTGCTGTTCTGGCTTTCGCTGCTGCCGTTTACCACGGGCTGGATGGGCGAAAATCATTTCGGGCGCTGGCCGACCATGCTGTATGGCGTGAATCTGCTGCTGTGCGCGATTGCCTATGTCGTGCTGCAAGGCTGCCTCGTGCGCTATCACGGTGCGCAAAGCGCGCTGGCGCAAGCGCTCGGACGCGATTACAAAGGCAAGTTGTCGGTGGTGGGATATCTGTTGGGAATCGGCTGTGCCGCTGCCGATTACGCGCATTTCGGCGCGCTGTTTTTCCTGCTCGTCGCGCTGCTGTGGCTCGTGCCCGACCGCCGCATGGAACGTCTCGTGACGGCTGCGCACGACCATCCGGAAGCGTAAAACACGCGCATGACAGAATGCGAGGCGGCGCACGAATGCGCGCCGCCTCGCCGATCATGCGCTCACGCGCATGCTTTCATCAGCCCGCCAGATGCTTGCGCGCGGCCAGCTCCTTTGCCTTGGCGATATCCGCCTGAATCACGGGCAACCCTTCGGTCGCGGCCTTCTTCAAACCGGCATCGCGACCCGATGCAATTTCCGCCTGAAATGCCGAGAGCGTTTTTTGCTGGCCGGCCAGCGCGACCTGTTCGATATAGGTCTTGTCGAAATCGGCGCCACGCAGATTGTTGATGCTCGAGAGCACGGCGGCGTCCGGATCGTCGCGCGGGACGTCCACGCCGCGCGGACTGGCGGCGCGCATCGAATTCGAGAGCTTCGTGTAGTCGGCGACCAGTTGTTCCGCGAAGGCCTTCACTTCGCGGTCGGTCGAACGCGAGTCGGCAATACGCGCCGCGTCGCGCTGCGTGGCGACGGTTTGCGTGCCGTCCGCGATGAACGATTTGTCGGCGGCATGCAGTTCCTGCGTGGCGCCCGCGGTCGTGGCTGCCGGCGCGGCGGTTTGCGCGTGAGCGCTCACGGAGAGCGCGAGCAGCGCGGTGGCGGAAACACTGGCGAGCGAGGCAAGCGAGAGGCGATTCATGCGAACTCCTTTTCTACGTGATTTCTACGTCATTGGTATCGATTACGCCCACGGCATTCGCGCGCTGCCGCATGCACCGTGCATAGGCGTGCAATGTCCGCGTCGAGTGTCGTTGGCGGCCGCTGGCGGTCTTGCTGCGCAACGGTTGAAGCATTCTAGGAAGGCGTGGCGCGTACAGGTGCAACGATCACGTCGCTTCTGTAACGGTTGGTAAGAACGGGCTTGGACGCGCCACAGCCCGGGCTTGTTCATCGGGGCGTCATGAGAAACGATACACACGGTCGAACGTCCGGTTGCGCGGGCATCGATCGTGCGCTCATCGCACGCATCGAATAGCCCTTATTTTCAGGGGGAAAACCCGAATTCTCCACGGCGAACGCTGTCGCCGATGGCACAATACATGCATAGATCCTGCGCGACAGCAGGACATTCGAGAGACCGAGAATGTTACCCAGCACGAATCCGATGGCGGGCAAGGGGAGGCGCTTCGTCGAGCGCAGTTGGCGATTGCGCGTCGGCGGGCGTGTGCTCGCGTTTTTCTGCATGGCGTCGGTATTCGTGCAGCAGGGGCGCGGCGCGCCGTTCTGGGTGCTGCTCGTCATCGACTGCCTGATCTGGCCGCATATCGCGCGGCGTGCCGCGCACGCGTGGGCCGTGCCGTATCGCGGCGAACGCCTCAATTTGATGGTCGATTCCGCAATGGGCGGCGTGTGGGTGGCCGCGATGCGATTCGATTTGCTGCCGAGCGCATTGATGCTCGTGATGTCGGGCATGGACAACATGGCTTCGGGCGGCATGCGGCTGTTTCTGCGCGGCGTGCTGGCGAATCTTGCGGGGCTGGCGGCCGGTCTGCTGACGTTCGGCTTCGCGTTCGAGCCCGATACGCGCTTGCCCACGCTGCTCGCGTGCCTGCCGTTTCTCGCGATTTATCCGCTTGCGCTGGGCCTCGCGGTGTATCGCATCTCGCGCAAGCTCGCCGAGCAATCGCGCATGCTCGAAGGGCTGAGCCGCACCGACGGCCTCACCGGTCTCTTGAATCGCCGCCATTGGGAAAATCTGCTCGTGCGCGAATTCGAACGCTGCCGCGCGACGCGCTATGCATCGTCGCTGCTGCTCATCGACCTCGACCATTTCAAGGACGTCAACGATACGCGCGGGCATCAGGCGGGCGACGCCGTGCTAAGCGCGTTTGCGGGGCAACTACGCGAGCATTTTCGCGCGAGCGACAGCATTGGCAGGTATGGCGGCGAGGAATTCGGCGTGGTGTTGCCGGGCGCGACGCTCGCCGAAGCGCGCACGGTCGCCGAGCGTTTTGCGCGCGCGGTGCGCTTGCAGGCGAAGGACGCGGACAGCGTGTGCCCGTGTACGGTGAGCATCGGCGTGGCGCAATGCGACGAGGCGATGAACGATCACGCCGCATGGCTCAAGCGGGCCGATTCGAGTCTGTATCGCGCGAAGATGACGGGTCGCGATCGCGTGGTCGCGGAGCAGGGCGAACCTGCGTGAGAGCGATTCCAGCCCGTGTTTTCAGGGCTGAAATCGTCATCGGGTCGACATCAAGGCAGCGAGATCGTGAGATTGGCCGATTGCGGGCCGAGCTTGACGATCTGCGTGTAAGGCGCGAGCGTGCGCAGCGTGTTGTCGCGCAGCCACGTGCTGAGACCCAGCCATCCGAGCACGCCGACGAGCGCGAACACCGCGCCGATCGTCCAGAGCGGCACTTCGCGCTTGAGGCGGTGCACCACCTGATCGGGCAGCGGCCAATGCGGGGCGAACGGCGCGCGCTTGCCCTTCATGTGCGCGATTTCGTCGCCGATGCGCGCGGTCAGATAAGCAAGCTTCTCCGGCCCTTCGAGCATGTATTTGCCCTGAAAACCGAGCAGCAGACACATGTGAAAGACTTCGAGCGATTGCAGTCGCGCGGCGCCTTGTGCGCGACATTGCTCGAGATACTGGAAGAACTTCTCGCCCGCGAGCTGTTCGCCGAACAGCGTGAGTTGCAGCGGACGGCGCTCCCAGTCCGCGCGAATGCGGAACGGCGAGGACAGCACCGATTCGTCGATCGCCGCGCAAAACGCGAACTTGGCCGCGTAGACGTCGTCGGCGGAAACATTCAGCTTTTTCGCGCCGCGCTCGAAGTCGCCGAGAAACTGCTGCACGCGTGCGCTGAACTCGGCGGCGTCACCGGGCTCGCGACCGTTTTTCAGCAGAAACAGCATGAAAAAGCCATCGTAGAGCAGGTCGAGCAGCGAGCGCACCTGATAGGCGGGATCGCCCACCGGCGCTTGCGGCGTGACGGGCGGCGGCGCGACGTCGCCGAAAAGGGAAGGCGCGTTGGTCATGACGTCACCGCAATCAGTTCGAGTTTGAGATCGTTGATGCCCGAGGGCGTGTACACCATCGCCGACTGCGCCTGAATCATGCGCTCATAGAGCGCGCTGCGCGATTCGAGCGCGAAATAGCAGGCGCCCGGGCGCACCGGAATGGCGGGCGGCACTTGCGGCGTGTAGACGAGACGCACGCCGGGCATGGCCGAAAGCACGAGCTTGTCGACGTCGTCGGGCGCGCCGACCTTGAAGCGCGCGGGCACGGCATCGACCAGATCGACGGCGGGCATGTCGGCCGAGACAGCGAGATAGAACGTGGTCTTGTCGTCGATCTTGCCGGAGTCGAGGCGGCCGATATGGAACGACGCGCGCACTTCTTCGAGCGCAATCGCGAAGTACTGCGTGGAGATCACCGTTTCGAGCAGATCGCGCAGGATGGCGTCGAGGCGCGCAAAACCCGGGCCCGGATCGTCGTGACGATAAGCGGGCAGATCGGCGAGCGTGTGATTCTTCGAGAACGTGAGTAACTGGCCCGCAAGACGCAGTTCTTCCTGGAATAGCCGTTCGGGATGCAGCGCCGCGTGCTGATACAGATGTGCGAGCGTCGCGAACGCGCCGCTGGCCGTGTGCAACAGCCAGAACGACGCAATATCGCCCGAGCGGAATTCGATGATGTTCTTGGTCGGCTCGCGGTGGAAACCGTAGAGCGCGTTGACCTTCGCCTGCAGCGCGTCGATCAGGCGGCGCAGGCGCTGATGCAGCAGCGGCGACGCCTCGATCGCGAGGCTCGGCGGCACGAAGCTCTCGTCGGCCTCGAAACCCGACGACGCCGTGCGGCGCACGCGCACCACCGGCACCGACAGCAACTGGTCGCGCGGCTCGGTGTGCGCAACGAGCTTCACGTTGTTCTTGAGGAACGTGATGTCGGCCTGCGCGGCGTCGGTGTAATGATCGGCCACGCTCGACTGTTCGCTCACGTAGCGCGCAATAAAGCCGTCGTCGCGATTGGCCGAATAATTCGAGCCGTTTTCGCGCACCTGATGCAGCGCCAGATAGAACGTGAATTCGTTGATGCCTTCGGGCAGCGTGTCGAGCGCGACGGGCGGCGGCAGGTCGTCGGCTTGCGGCGCGGAGTAGAGCGTGCCGTCGGGAAACACGAGCGACAACTCGCTGATGCGCAGAATATTGCTGCCAAGCGAGTCGTGATCGATACGGATCGAGCGCACGCCCCAGTTATATGGCTGGATCGCCTGGATCGACTCGAAGAGCCGCGCTTCGTGATAGGCGTCTTGCCGCTGGAAGTGCTGAGGCCTGAGAAACAGGCCTTCCCCCCAAAGCACTTTCGAGGAATAGCTCATGTTGATTCAGCGTTATGCGTCGATCGGGTCGTGCCTGGCGTGCGAGCCGCCGGCTGACTGAATTGGTTAAAGAGGTCCGTTTCCGTGAAATTCAACGCGCTTCTGGCGTGTGCATTCATCCCCGCTTTCATCCCCGCATTCCCCTCATTTGCAAGGTTCGCTGCCGCTCTTTCTGCCCCGTTTTAAATCTTCGCATTCGCTGTCACCGATTCGCTTTTAACCACAGGTGACAGACGAAAGCAGATTGAGCGCTTGCGCCGACTGACTCGCATCCGCGGGGATTACGGTACCGCTCGTGACCGTCATGGCGCAGTTGTGCAGGCCAACCATTATGCCGGATTTCTCCGATTTCGCCGGATCGAAAGCGAATTTCCAGCGCTTCATTGCCGGGTCGCGGAACAGCGCGACGATGCCGAAAGCTTGTGCTTCGCGCGAAACTTTCTCTGTGGCGTTATACCGCTGCCCCGGAATCAAGGTGATTTCGCGCACGCTCAGCAGGTCGGCGCCCAAGGTGCTTTTTTCCTTCGCGGGATCGGTGAATGTGTCGAACGGCGCCTGCTGGAACGAGGTCGGATCCTTCAACGCGTAGAGGCGCACGACTAATGCGAGCGGCTTGTTATCGGTCGCCGCATTGAGATTGCGCGCCGCGTAGAGCGTGACGCCGAGGTCGCGCGGCGGCTTCTGGCTGTCGGGTACATCGGGCTTGCCGATGCCCGCGAGTTGCAGCGCCGCCGAGGCCGCGCTGCCCAACGCGGGCACGGCCGCCGCGCACCCGCCCAGCAAGGCAGCAGCGGCGCAAACCAGAGCCGCATTTGATGCGATTTGAATAATGCGCGCAGTCATTTTTATCGCGGGCTTGAAGCCCGAACTCTCCGACAACGTTAAATCCGCTTGAACGTTGGTAATGCACGGCGCATTGCGCGGACATTATCCCCGTGATGCCTTCTTTAATAAAAATCCGGCAAATTTTCCTGCCCGAAGCCCCGTGTACATTGGTTGCGCCGGAAATTATTTCCTTGTCAGCTGTGCGCCCGTTACTTTGTGGCTTCTGTCATGGTTCTTACTCGCTTCTCCAGCACTTTTCAGCTTCACGCGAGGCCCATTTTCTTTCGGGCACTTTTCATTGCACAGTTGAATTATCGAAATTTGGCCTGTACTATACCCGCGCGTTGAGCAATAAGTAAAACACTCGTTTCAATATCGAGATAAGTCTGCGAGACAGAGATCTCGATGGTAGTTTTCGAGGCGCAGATCTCGAAGCTGAATCACAAACACAATCAAACTCTCTGGTCGGTAGAGAAAACATGAATAAGAGCGTCTTCTCGAAGCTAACGGGGGCTGTGATCGCGTGCGGCATCGTCGCGGGTTGCGCCACCCAGGGCAACAATCTTTCCGCATCGCCCGAAGCATTCAACAAGGCGCTCGCCGATGCGGACGCGCTCTCGAAGGGCGGCGACCAGGATCAGGCGATCGCCGCGTATCAGAAGCTTGCAGCCGCCGACCCCACGCGTGAAGAGCCGTGGTCGCGCATTGCCCAGATCCAGTTCCAGCAGCAGCACTACGGTCAGGCGATCGTGGCGGCGCAAGAAGCGCTGCAACGCGATCAGACGGATCGTGGCGCGAAGAGCGTGCTGGCCGTGGCCGGCCTGCGCGTAGCGACAGAGTCGCTTGGCGAACTGCGTCAGGATGCTTCGCTGCAAGGCGACGCGAAGTCGGACGCCCAGGCGCTCGCGAAGCAGTTGCGCGACACGCTCGGCGAGGACGCGCTGTTCCCGCCCGACCAGAGCGCGAAGTCGCCGGTGAAGAAGAAGCGCTATGTGAAGCGCGTCACCAAGGCCGCGCCGAAGGCTGCCGAATCCGCAGAAACGGCGGCTGCACCCGCGGCTCCGGCCGCGCCCGCAGCACCCGCCGCGCCGGCGCCCGCCAAGGCTGCCGGTAACGCCGCTGATCCGTTCAGCGCGCTGCGCTGAGTTTCGAGCACCACACGCGACACGTCCGATAACAAGGTCAAAACGGGAGCAGGGAGCCGTCGATGGCAAAGAAAGAAAGCATCCAGAAGCGCTTGCAGAAAGTGCGGCCGCCGCGCGTCCAGCTGACCTACGAGGTCGAGCGTGGCGATGCGATCGAAGTGAAGGAACTGCCGTTCGTCGTCGGCGTCATGGGCGATCTGGCCGGTCAGTCGGAAATCGAGCAGCCCAAGCTGCGCGACCGCAAGTTCATCAATATCGATCGCGACAATTTCGACGACGTGATGAAAGGCATCGAGCCGCGCGCCGCGTTTCAGGTGGAAAACCGCCTGAGCGAAGCGGGCGGCAAATTCGCCGTCGATCTGCGCTTCAAGTCGATGGCCGATTTCAATCCGGACGAGGTCGTGGCTCAGGTCGAGCCGCTGCGCCGCCTGCTCGACGCGCGTTCGAAGCTCGCGGATCTGCGCAACAAGCTCGCGGGCAACGACAAGCTCGAAGACCTGCTGAGCGAAGTGCTCTCCAATACGCAGCAGTTGCAGGCGCTCGCGGAGAACACTCGCAAAGACCCGTCGGAAGACGAACCCAAGGGCGAATGAGGCGGGGGACGCAATGAATCAGCAAACCGCAGCCGCGCAAAGCGCGGCCATCGAAGCCGAAGACGGCAGCACGTCTTCACTGCTCGACAGCATTGTCGAAAAGAGCAAGGTCGCGAAATCGGATTCGGAGCACGCGCGTGCGAAGGACCTGATCGGCGAACTCGTGCATCAGGTGCTCGACGGCACCGTGGTCGTGTCGAACAATCTGTCCGCGACCATCGACGCGCGCGTGGCCGAACTCGACCGCCTGATTTCCGAGCAATTGAGCGCGGTGATGCATGCGCCGGAATTTCAGCGCCTCGAAAGCACGTGGCGCGGCCTCGATTATCTGTGCAAGGAAAGCAATACCGGCCAGACCATCAAGATCAAGGCGCTGCACGCACCGAAGCGCGACGTCGTGCGCGACTTCAAAGCCGCGGTCGAATTCGACCAGAGCGCGCTCTTCAAGAAGGTCTATGAAGAAGAATTCGGCACGTTCGGCGGCGCGCCTTTCGGCACGCTGATCGGCGATTACGAAATCACGCGCCAGCCCGAAGACATGTACTTCATCGAACAGATGTCGCATGTCGCCGCGGCCGCACACGCGCCATTCATCGCTTCGGCTTCGCCGGAGTTGATGGGCCTCGAATCGTTTGCCGATCTCGGCAAGCCGCGCGATCTGGGCAAGGTGTTCGACACCGTCGAATACGCGAAGTGGAAGTCGTTCCGCGACGCCGAGGATTCGCGCTACGTGGGTCTGACGCTGCCGCGCTTCCTGGGCCGCCTGCCGTTCAATCCGAAAGACGGTGCGACGGCGGAAGGCTTCAACTTCGTTGAAGACGTGGACGGCACCGATCACAGCAAATACCTCTGGTGCAACGCGGCGTGGGCCTTCGGCGCGCGCCTGACGGCAGCGTTCGACGACTTCGGCTGGTGCGCGGCGATTCGCGGCGTGGAAGGCGGCGGTCTCGTGGAAGATCTGCCGACGCACACCTTCAAGACCGACGACGGCGAAATCGCGCTCAAGTGCCCGACCGAAATCGCCATCACGGACCGCCGCGAAAAGGAACTGAGCGACCTCGGTTTCATTCCGCTCGTCCACTGCAAAAATTCCGATTATGCCGCGTTTTTCGCCGCGCAATCGGTGCAGAAAGCGAAGAAGTACAGCACCGATAGCGCCAATGCGAATGCCGTGCTCTCCGCGCAGCTTCAATACATCTTCTCGGTATCGCGCGTGGCGCACTACCTGAAGGCGATGATGCGCGACAAGATCGGCAGCTTCGCTTCGGCGCAAAACGTCGAAGTGTTCCTGAATCGCTGGATTTCGCAATACGTACTGCTCGACGACAACGCCACGCAGGAACAGAAGGCACAGTTCCCGCTGCGCGAAGCGTCGATTCAGGTCGCGGAAATTCCGGGGCGTCCGGGTGCGTATCGTTCGGTCGCGTTCCTGCGTCCGCACTTCCAGCTCGACGAACTGTCGATCTCGCTGCGTCTCGTGGCGGATCTGCCGAAGCCGGCTAATTCGTAATGCAAGCGTCGTAACGGGCGCGTCATCGAAAGCGGCAATCAAGACGACGGAAAGAAAGCCGCACAAAGGGAATTGAGAATGCGCCGAACGCGATTGCCTGCACCGCCAGAACGGTGCAGGCAATGCGGTGCATCCGGTGTAGAGGCCTCGTGTAAATGGGGCCCGCGCCAAGTGTGAGCGGTCCATCGGGCGGCCCGGCTTCGAGCCTCGCGCCGCCGTATAAACCACCTCTATGGGGAGCGATACGTTATGAAGGACATCTATCTAAAATTCGGCAATCCCGCGATCAAGGGCGAATCGCAGGATAAGGACCACGCTAACTGGATCGAAATCGACTCGTGGAGTCACTCGATCCTGCAACCGCGTTCGGCAACGGCATCGACGGCCGGCGGCCACACGTCGGAACGCTGCGAACACGCCGATATGCGCTTCACGAAGGACATCGACGTGGTCAGCCCGCTGCTGTATCAGCACGCTTCGGGCGGCACGACGTTCGACGAAGTCACCATCGACTTCATGCGTTCGGACGGCGAAGGCAACCGCATCAAGTACCTCGAAGTGAAGCTCAAGTACGTGATCATTTCGAGCATCACGCCGACGGTCGTTGGCGAAGGCCTGCCGACCGAAGAGTTTTCGCTCAAGTACGCGGCCGTGCAGTGGAAGTACACGCAGCAGAAGATCGGCGGCAACCAGGGAGGTAACGCGCAGGGCGCATGGAGCCTGACGAAGAACGACAAGACCTACGCGGTCTAAGGTGTCGTTGAACCGGGTGGGGCGCAGGGCGCGCCGCCCGGTTTTCATTGCATGCGACGCCGGATGGTTTGATGAAACGTTTCGAGCCCAGTTTCTTCGACAAGCTGTTCGACGACGAACCGCATTCGCCGGCACCTGCCGCGATGCGGCAATTGTCGCTGGACGAACTGAAAGCGACGGTGGCGCGCGATCTGGAGTCGATTCTGAATACGCGAATCGCCTTCACCGAGCACATGCTTGCGCAATTGCCTGAATGCCGTAAATCCCTGCTGACTTACGGCCTGAACGATTTCGCGGGTTTGAGTCTCGCGAGCCATTACGATCGCGCCTTTATCTGCAAGTCGATCCAGCAGGCAATCGAGCGGCACGAACCGCGCCTGCAACGTGTGACGGTGTCGCTCGAATTGAATTCGCGCTCGACCAGCGTGCTGAATTTCGCTATTCAGGCATTACTGGTCGTGCATCCGGCCGAAGAGCCGGTAAACTTCGATGCATTGCTGCAGCCTTCGACGCTGCAGTATTCGGTCTCGCGCGCACGCGCGAAGACCTGAAGCACGGCAACGGCCGCGGACTGTCACGCGCCGCGGCTGCACAGGTAGTTTTGGGGGGCGGGGAGTCGCGATGGAAGAGTTGTTGCCGTATTACGAGCGCGAATTGTCGTTCTTGCGACGTTATTCGCGCGAATTCGCCGAGCGCTACCCGAAGATCGCGGCCCGTCTCGCGATGAGCGGCGAGCACTGCGAGGACCCGCACGTCGAGCGCATGATCGAGTCGTTCGCGTTGCTGGGCGCGCGTATCAACAAGCGTCTCGACGACGATTACCCGGAATTCACCGAGGCGCTGCTCGAAGTCCTCTATCCGCATTATCTGCGGCCTTTTCCGGCGTGTTCGATCGCGCAGATCGGCAACACGGCGTCGTTCACGCAGCTCACCGCGCCGGCCACGATCGAGCGCGGCACCGAACTCAAGTCGCGCCCGCTGCGCGGCGTGCAATGCCGTTTTCGCACCGCTTATGACGTGACGCTTGCGCCGGTGCGGATCAGCGAAGCGCGCTATATGCCGGTGGCGATGGCGCCGAGTTCGATCGTGCTGCCCGGCGACGCCACGGGCGTTATTTCAATCACGATTGAATCGACTTCGCCGCAACTCGATCTTGCGACGTTGAAATTGCCGCAATTGCGCACGTATCTGCACGGCGAGCAATCTTTTATCGCGGCGCTCGGCGACTGCCTGTTCGTGAACGCGCTGGGTGCATGGGTCGAATCCGATCGCAGCGGTCGCTGGCGCGCGCTGCCGGAATTGCCGTATCGTCAGGCCGGTTTTAGCGACGACGAAGCGCTGATCGATTTTCCTTCGCGCTCGCACCCCGCCTATCGGCTGCTCACGGAGTATTTTGCATTTCCCGCGAAATTCGATTTCGTCGATTTCGATCTGGGCGCGCTGGCATCCGCCGCGGGCCGCTGCCAGCGGCTCACGCTGCATGTCGTGCTCAAGGAAGTGCGCGGCGATTCGCATGAGGCGCGGCTGCTCGACACGCTCGCGGCACATCATCTGCGGCTCTTCTGCACGCCGGTCGTCAATCTCTTCAAGCAGCACGGCGAGCCTATTCGCCTTAATCACCAAAGCATCGCATATCCAGTGGTGGCCGAGGCACGCCGCGCGTTCGCGTACGAAGTCTATTCGATCGACTCGGTCAAACTCGTGCAACAGCGCGCCGATGCGGAATCAGTGGTGGAATTCCGGCCGTTTTATTCGCTGCGTCATGGCGAAGCGTCGCGCGCCGGTCATTACTGGTTTGCACGACGCGATGAAGCCGTCGCGCAGAAAAGCCCGGGTTACGAAACTGAAATTTCGATTGTCGATATTGACTTCGACCCCGCGGTCGAACAAACCGATACGCTGAGCCTCGAACTGACCTGCACGAACCGCGATTTGCCCGCCGGTCTCGCCGTGGGCCTGGAAGGCGGCGACCTGTTTCTCGAAGGCGGCTCGCTCGTGAATCAGATTGCGCTGCTCGCGCGGCCCACGTCGTGCGCGCGTTTCGAGCGACGCCAGGCCGCGCATTGGCGTCTGATTTCGCATCTCGCGCTCAGTCACGTTTCGCTGGCGAGCGGCGGTGCGACCACGCTCAAGGAAATGCTCGCGCTCTACGATTTGCGGCGCAGCGCCGTGTCGTCGCGCCATATCGACGGCATCGTCGACGTGGAGCAGCGCGCCGCCGTGCAATGGTTGCCCGGCAAACCGTTCGCCACCTTCGTGCGCGGCGTGGAAATTCGCGTGACCGTGGACGAGGACCATTTTGTCGGCACGAGTCTCGGCACGTTCGCGCGGGTGCTCGACGTGTTCTTCGGCCTGTATGTGCATATCAACAGTTTCGTGCAACTGGTCGTGATTTCGAAATTTACTGGCGAGGAGATCCTGCGATGCAAGCCCCGCAGCGGCGATTCGATCCTCGTGTAATCGAGCGTCTGCTCGACGAGCCGCACCGCTTTGAATTTTTTCAGGCGGTGCGTCTGCTCGAACGCTGGTTCGTCGACAAGAAGCAGGATCGCCAGCGCGACGTCCTCACGCATCGCGTGGCGTTCCGCAACACGCTCTCGCTGGGCTTTCCGCCCAGCGAAATCGAACAGGCTGCCTCGTACGACGAAACCGGGACGCGACTCGCCGAACCCGAGCAACGCGCTGCCGCACTCGATGAGGAACGTCTCGACCAGGTGGAAATCACACCTGCGTTTTTTGGCTTGCTCGGCGGGCAGGGCGCATTGCCGCTGCACTATACGGAGCAGTTGATCGCGCGCGAGCAGCTCAAGCGCGACCGCGCCGCGCGTGAATTCTTCGACGTATTTTCCAATCGCGCGACGGCGTTGTTTTATTCCGCGTGGAAAAAATACCGTTTGCCGTTCCATTACGAACTCGATCGCGACGAGCGCTATATGCCCTTGCTGCTCGCGCTCGCGGGCGTGGCAGACCACGATTCGCGCGAGAGTTTGCATGGCGGACGCGGCGCATTGCTCGATGAAGCGATTGCCGGTTATGCGCCGGCCGCACGTCATCGGCCGGTTTCCGCTGCGTATTTGCAGAACACGCTCTCCGAATATTTCAATGTGCCAGTGCGCATCGAGCAGTTCGTCGGCAAATGGTACGACGTTCCGCCCGATCAACTCTCGATGCTCGGTATGCGTAACGTGGCGCTGGGCGCGACGGCGCTCGCCGGTCAGCGCGTCTGGCAACGCGACATGCGCGCGCGTCTCGTCGTCGGTCCGCTTTCGAAAACCGATTACGAAGCCTTTTTGCCCGGCGGCGAACGCGCGATCGCGCTGGAGCACATGCTCACGCTGCTGGGACGCGTGACGCTCGAATACGAAGTGCGGCTCGTGCTGCGGCGCGACGACGTCGGGCCGAGTCGACTCGGCGGCGGCTCGCGCCTGGGCTGGGATGCGTTCCTTTGCACCCACGAAGCCGATCGCGATCGCGCCGACGCGCATTACGAATTGCATGTCACCCACTGACGACTGACTGGAACTCCGCCCGGACCGACTTCACGACATGAGCACGCCTCTCAAGACCCTCATCACCAAGCTCAACTCCACCTGCCGTCTCGCGGCCGAACGCGCGGCCAGCGCGTGCCTTTCGCGGGGGCATTACGAAGTCGATCTGGAGCACCTGTTCCTCGCCTTGCTCGAAGAGCCCACGAGCGATCTGGTGTGCGCGCTGCGCGCGTCGCGTATCGATCCGCATGCCGTGCGCGCCGATCTCGAACGCGAATTGCAGCAACTGAAAACCGGCAATACGCGTACGCCGGTATTCTCGCCGCATTTGATCGCGCTGTTTGAACAGGCCTGGTTGATTGCCTCGCTCGACACGCAGATCGGGCGTATCCGCTCGGGACATTTGCTGCTCGCGCTACTGAGTGCGCCCGATCTCGCGCAATTCGCGCATCGCATGTCTTCGCGTCTGGGCGAGGTGCCGGTTGCCGAACTCAAGCACAGTTTCGACGAATTGACGCAAGGGTCGGTCGAAGCCGCCCCGCGCGACGCCGAGTGTGCAGCGGCGCAACCCTCGGCATCGGACGCGGACGGTGAAGTGCGATCGAACGGCGGCCCGTCGAAAACGCCTGCGCTCGACACGTATACGACCGACCTCACGCAGCGAGCGCGCGAAGGCCGCGTCGATCCGGTGATCGGCCGCGAAGGCGAAATTCGCCAGACCATCGACATTCTCATGCGCCGCCGCCAGAACAACCCGATTCTCACGGGCGAACCGGGCGTCGGTAAAACGGCGGTGGTCGAAGGGCTCGCACTGCGCATTGCGGAAGGCGACGTGCCCGAGGCGCTGCGCAACGTTGCGTTGCGTGTGCTCGATATGGGCTTGCTGCAAGCCGGCGCGAGCGTGAAGGGCGAATTCGAAAATCGCCTGAAGAGCGTGATCGACGAAGTGAAGAAAAGCCCGCAGCCGATCGTGCTGTTCATCGACGAAGCGCACACGATCATTGGCGCGGGCGGTCAGGCGGGCCAGAACGATGCCGCCAATCTGCTCAAGCCCGCACTCGCGCGCGGCGAATTGCGCACGATCGCCGCGACCACGTGGAGCGAATACAAAAAGTACTTCGAGAAAGACGCGGCGCTTGCCAGGCGTTTTCAGGTTGTGAAGATCGAAGAGCCGAGCGAAACGCTCGCGGCTTCGATGCTGCGCGGCATGACCGCGTTGATGGAAAAGCATTTCAACGTGCGCATTCTCGACGAGGCGATTACCGAGGCCGTGCGACTTTCGCATCGCTATATCAGCGCGCGTCAATTGCCTGATAAGGCCGTGAGCGTGCTCGATACCGCTTGCGCGAAAGTCGCGCTCGCGCATAGCGCAACGCCTGGTGCGATCGACGACGGCAAGCGCCATATTGAACGCGTCGACGCCGAAATCGCCGCGCTCGAACGCGAAGCGGCGAATGGCGCGGCGCACGAAGAACGGCTCGCCGCGCTCAAAGTGGAACGCGAAGCCAGCGCCGCTGAAGTGGCCGAAGACGAAGCGCGTTATGCGCAAGAACACGAACTCGTCACGCAGATCGCTGCGCTGCGCGCGCGTATCGATGCTTCGCGCGAAGCCGCCGCCGACGCTGCGCTTGCACGCGACGCCGACGACGCGCGCGCCGCGCTGCCCGCACTCGTCGAGCAATTGCATGCGTTGCAAGGCGATGGTCCGATGGTGCCGCTGCAAGTGGATGCGCATGTCGTGGCCGAAGTCGTGTCGTCGTGGACAGGCATTCCGCTCGGCCGGATGGTGAAGGACGAAATTAAAACGGTGCTGAACCTGAGTCCGCTGCTCGGCGAGCGCGTGATCGGTCAGGACCACGCGCTCGAAGCGATTGCGCAACGCGTTCGCACGGCAGGCGCGAACCTGGAAGATCCGGATAAGCCGCGTGGCGTATTCATGTTCGTCGGCCCGTCGGGTGTCGGTAAAACGGAAACGGCGCTTGCGCTCGCCGATATTCTTTATGGCGGCGAGCGCAAACTCGTCACCATCAATATGAGCGAATATCAGGAAGCGCATAGCGTGTCGGGCCTCAAAGGCTCGCCGCCGGGTTATGTCGGTTATGGCGAAGGCGGTGTGCTGACCGAAGCCGTGCGTCGCAATCCGTATTCGGTCGTGCTGCTCGACGAAGTGGAAAAGGCCCATCCCGATGTGCTGGAAATGTTTTTCCAGATCTTCGACAAGGGCACGATGGATGATGCGGAAGGGCGCGCAATCGACTTCCGCAATACGCTCATTATTCTGACTTCGAATGTGGGTTCGTCGGCGGTCATGCAGGCGTGCCTGAATAAATCCGCCGAGGAATTGCCCGACGCCGACGCGCTGGCCGAATTGCTGCGTCCGCAACTCTACAAGACATTCAAGCCTGCATTCCTCGGGCGCATGAAAGTCGTACCGTATTACCCGATCTCCGACGACGTGCTCGCCGAGATCATCGAACTCAAACTCGAACGCATTCGCCGGCGGATCGAAGCGAATCATGGCGCCACTTTCGAGTGGGACGATACGCTCGTCGACGCCGTGCTCGCGCGCTGCACCGAAGTCGATTCGGGTGCGCGCAATGTCGATCACATCCTCAATGGCACGTTGCTGCCCGAGCTTGCGCAATACGTGCTCGAACGCATCGCAGAAGGCACCGCGCTCGCGCGCGTGACAGTGCGCGCCAACGAGGCTGGCGAGATCGAATACACCGTGAATTGATATGTCGAACGATTACACCGCGCTGCTCGCGCCCATCAACGAAACCTCGCCGTGTGGCGAAGATCTGCTGTTCTCCGCGGATTTCGACACGATTGCTTACGCGCGTCGCTTCGACGACCCGTCGCTCGACCAAGGCGAATGGGTCACGGAAATCAAGGAAGCCGACTGGCCGCTCGTGATCGAGCGTTGCACGGCGCTGCTCGCCACGCAAACGAAGGATCTGCGCCTCGCGGTATGGCTTACCGAGGCGCTCGCAATCCAGGAAGGCGTGCCGGGCCTCACGCAAGGCTTTTCGGTGCTCACGGGGATCGTGGATCGCTTCTGGGACGGCGTGCATCCGCTGCCCGAAGGCGATGACGTGGAGTCGCGCCTGGGCAATGTGGCCTGGCTCGCGGGGCGCTCGGCGGAATTGCTGCGAGCGGTGCCGCTCACCCAATCGGGCACGGCGTTTAGCACGCTCGATTGGGAAGTTGCGCAACACGTCGCGCAGGCCGTCAAACGCGACCCCGACAACGCGGCCGATATTGCGCGCGGCAAGCCGTCGGTGGAACAGATCGACGCTTCGCGGCGCGGCACGGCGCCGGCATTTTATGAAGCGCTGCTCGCGCAATTTAAAACATTCGAAGCCGCACTCGGCGCACTCGATGCGGAACTCGAACGCCGCGCCGGCGACGCTGCGCCGAGCTTTCGTCAAACGCGCGATGCCTATGACGATGTGTATCGGTTGCTCGAGCGTTTTGCGCGCGATGTGGGCGTGGATCCGAACGCTGCGCAGAAGCCGCCCGTGGCGGATCAATCGGCGCAAGGCGACGCACATGGTGCGGCGCGCGGCGCACAGGAGCGCTCGGAACCGAGCTTCAAGACGCCTTTGTCCAATGAGGATCACGTGCTGACCCCGACTCGCGTTCAACCCCGCGCGCATGGCGGCATTGAAAGCCGCGCGGATGCCGTTGCGCAATTGCGCGCGGTGGCCGATTACTTCCGCCAGACCGAACCGCATAGCCCGGTCGCGTATCTCGCCGATAAAGCGGCCGAGTGGGCCGGCATGCCGCTGCATCAATGGCTTTCGACAGTGGTCAAGGACGACAGCACGCTCGCACATATTCGCGAGATGCTTGGCGTGAAATCGGACGAATGACATTCACCTGGTGAGCGAAATGGGCGCACAGGACATCATGAGTCTTATCAGCGGCGGCCTCGTGCAGGACGGCCGCTTGCTGAAACTCGACACGCCGCTCGGCGATAACGCATTGCTACCGCAACGTGTGATCGGCCGTACGCGTATGGGCCGCGATTATGGCTTCACGGTGGATGCTGTGTCGCTCACCGGCGATATCGCACTGAAGAAACTGATTGCGCAACCGGTGACGCTCTGGTTCGAACAGGCCGATAAATCTTATCTGCCGCATCACGGCTACGTGCATACGGCACGTCGACTCGGTTCGGATAGCGGCCTGACAAGTTATCAGCTCGAATTCGCGTCCTGGCAGCATTTTTTGAAGTTCAGGAAAGACGCGCGCATCTGGCAGGACAAGACCGCCGACGCCATTCTCACCGACGTATTCAACGCGCACCCGCAGGCACAAGGCGCGTTCCGCTTCGCCTTGCAAAGCACGTTGCCGCAGCGTTCTTTCTGCGTGCAATATGAAGACGATTGGCACTTCTGCCAACGAATCATGGAGTCAGAAGGGCTCTATAGTTATTTCGAACAGGGCAGCGACGGCAAATCGCACACGCTGGTCGTCGTCGACAATCTGAGCGCATTGCCGGCGCTCTCGCCGCAAACGGTGCAGTTCTATCGCGCGGGCACGAATAGCGAAACGAATGCGCTGGTGCAATGGAGCGCCACGCGTATGTTGCAAAGCGTGACGCTCACGACGCGTACGTTCGATTACAAGTCGCCCTCGACGGCGAGCAACGCGAAAGGCACCTCGGTGCCGACGCTCGACACGACAAGCCATCTTCCGCAGCAAGCCGAAGTGTACGAATACACCGGCGCATATAGTTTCGGCGATCAGGCGCGCGGCGATTCGCTTTCCACGTTTCGCATGGAAGAGTGGGAATCTCGCACGAAGCGCTTCGAAGGTCGTGGCGCGGTGCGTAACCTCGACGCGGGCCGCTGGTTCACGTTGAGCGGGCATCCGGCGCACGACGCCGATAGCGAGCAGGATCGCGAATTCGCCATTATCGAAACGGTGTGGTTCGTCGAGAATAATCTGCCGGTTTCGAGCATGCAGGCGCAATCGTTTCCGCACAGCCTGCAAAGCCGTCTCGCGGCGATCAAAGCCGCACACACATCGACATCGGCTGCGGTAACGCACGCTGACGGCAGCGAAGGTTTTTTGTATGCGCAAATCGAAGCGCAGCGCAAAACCGTGCCGTATCGCAGTGCATTCGATCACCCCAAGCCCGATATGCAGATGCAAACGGCGATCGTGGTGGGGCCTGCCAGCGAAGAGGTGTACACCGACTCGCTGAATCGCATCAAAGTGCATTTTCATTGGGACCGGCTCAATAGCGGCGACGAAAATGCTTCGTGCTGGCTGCGCGTGGCGATGTCCGATACCGGCAGCAGTTATGGCAGCGTGCACGTGCCGCGCGTCGGAGAGGAAGTCATCGTCGACTGGCTCGACGGCGATTGCGACCGGCCTATCGTGACGGGCCGCGTTTATAACGGATCGACCGCGCCAAACTGGCATTCGAACGGTCTGCTTTCCGGTTACAAATCGAAGGAGTATGGCGGCAGCGGTTATAACCAGCTCGTACTCGACGACGCCACCGGCCAGAACCGCATGCAGCTCTATAGCACGAGTGCGAATTCGCAATTGCATCTGGGCTATCTCGTCGCGCAAAACGCGAATACGCGTGGCGCGTTTCTGGGTAGCGGATTCGATTTGAAATCGGATGCTTATGGCGCGGTGCGGGCAGGTCAGGGACTGTACGTTTCGACTTACGCCCGATCGGCCGCGAGCGCGCAACTCGACGTGACAGAAGCACATCAGCAACTGACGAGCTCGCAAGACATGATGGACGCGCTCTCGCAAGCGAGTGCGAATCAGCAGGCGGAAAGTCTTGCGGACGGCGTGAACGCGCTGAAGTCGTTCACCACCGCGACGCAGGAACGCGTGCAAGCCGCGACGGGAAGCGGCGGCAATACGGCGGGCGGCGGAACGGGCAGCGCAAACGCGTTTTCGCAGCCCGTGATGCTCATGGCGAGCCCTGCGGGCATTGCGTTGTCGACCCAGCAATCCACGCACATCGCCGCCGATCATCAGATTAGCCTCGCGAGCGGACAGAGCACGCACGTGGCGACCGGCAAATCGCTGATCGCCAGCGCGCGCGAGAAACTCAGTCTGTTTGCGCAGAACGCGGGCATGAAACTGTTCGCGGGCCAGGGCAAAGTGGAAATCCAGTCGCACGCGGACAATGTCGAAATCACCGCGCAGAAGTTGCTCAAGGTGATTTCCGCGACCGACAAGGTTGAAAGTGCCGCGAAGAAGGAATTGCTGCTGACGTCCGGCGGCGCTTATATCCGCATCAAAGACGGCAACATCGAGATTCACGCGCCCGGCAAGATCGATATCAAGGGTGCACAGCATTCGTTCGAAGGGCCGGCCAGCACGAATTATCCGCTTCCGACCATGCCTAATTCCACCTGCAAGGAATGCGTGCTCAACGCGCTGAGCGGACGTGAATCGATGCTCGAGGTGGGCTGATGAGCGAACAGAATGTGCAAGGCGACGTCGTCGATACGCGCCAGGAAGAGTGGCCTGTGTGGCTTGACGGTCTGCGCGCAAAGCTCACTGCTTATGTGCACGCGGATATCGACGCGAGACTTTATCTGCTCGTGGATACGCGTGGTTATCAGGACCTGCACGAACGTTTGAGGAACGAGACGCGGCTTCGCCATGTGTCCTTGTGGAAGGGTATTGAACTCGAAGAGTATCCGGAGATTTCGCCGTATCTGATCGAGTTCGACGCGCACGTGCTGTTCGGTAAAGACGAAAGCGGGCTGAGTATGCTTCGTCAGCTTTGGTGCGAAGCCGTCGATCTTTATGCGCTGACGTCGATCTGGTCACCCGTTTCGTTCGAACAGATCGACGCGCATTTGCGTCGCTATGTGATGTACGAATTGCCCAACGGGCGGGCGTATTACCTGTTCTTTTTCGATAACCATGTACTGCCGAGATTGCGACAGGTTTGGAGCGAGAAGCAGGCTCAGGAATTTATCGCGCCTTGTCTGGAGATTGGATATCGCACGCGCCGCCTGGAAGCCGCAACCTGGCGGAATGAATCGAGGCCTGCGCTGACTCGCGTTGTGTCGCCGTTGAGCGCTGAGCAGCACGAAGGTTTGTTGCAGCTCGGTTATGCCGACAAACTGGTGTTGAAGTTTCGCGAAACGATGGGCACGTCGATCGATCATCTCAGCGATATCGAGCTTTATGAGCAGACGCTGGAACAACTGGAACGCTCGGGCAGATATCGGATTACCGGCGATGAGTCGTTGTCGGCGTATGTCATGACGGGACTGTTGATTGGCCCGCGCTTCGACGAGCATCCGGTCGTGCAGTCGCAACTGGCCGCGGTGATGCGTAAGGAAATGGACGCGGCGCAGGCGTTTGAGACGATCGACGATGCGACGTGGGATGAGATTCGTGCGGGATGATATTCAGGAATTCAAGGAGCAGATCGTGAAGTTGGGGACTTTTTTGCTGACGCGCGTGGCGGTTGCGAGTGCGCTTTGTGTCGCGCTCAACGCATGCGGGAAATCCGAGCCGAGCTATAGCAGCATTTCCACCATGGCACTCAACTACATGCCGTACAACCTGGCAGGCTTCACGATCACCGATCAATTCGGGCACGAAGTTAGCAGCGGCGGCGACAATGAGCCGGGCGGCGGCGGCGGTGTCTCGTGTTGCTATGCGTTGAAAGGCACTCAGTTCAAGGTATCGTGGAACTACTACGATGCCAATCAATGGCATGCGGGCGACGAAAAGACGTTTCACGCCGAAACGACCGTGACGCTACCCGATAGCCCCGAGCCCACCCGGATCGGCGACCGCATACTGGCCGTGCATTTTTATCCAGATCGGCATGTCGAGCTCGAATTTCCGGCGAGCATCATGCCGAATTCAAGGTTGCCCGTGGTTGACGTCGTTCGCGCCATGCAACAAAAGCACGGCGATGCGCTGGACCATCGCTACGACGATACGGAAGGCGATGCAGATCGCCGCATCGCGCGCGCCGTCGCGCAAGCGTGGATCAAATATCGTTTGACCGACGAGCGCGATCTCGAGCAGTACGCGTACTTTGCGTTGCTCATCAATTCGGATTTCGATGCGCATCCCGCGGTGCAGAAAATCATTCAGGCCGACAAGGCAAAGCCGGGAGCGCTTGCCGCATCTCTGCAAGGTCTGCAGCCCGCCGTGCTTAAAGCGTTGAAGAACAAGCAGTTCGCGAAAGTGCCCGTTCCGGCGATTCCAGACGGCCTGGTGCCGCCCCCGCGCGAGGCGTATCAACATGCGGGCTAATTGCTGCACCGTACACGATTCGAATAGCCACTCATTATCGGCAGCGACCGTCGAAGACGACATGAACGGACCGCTGCCGCCCCCGTGCGAGGAATCAAACGATGCCGGCTGATAAAGGAAAGAGTACGTCCGGGCTGGATCCCGACGACGCTACGCCGCAGAGCGTCCGTCTCGCCGTCAGCCGGATGACGGCTAATGAATATCCGAAGGGCGATTGCATGCCGTGCGGCGCGACGATTCGCATCGGCGTATTTTTCGACGCATTCGGCCGCAACAAGGACGAAGACGAGAAAAGCGATAACCCGTCCACATATTCGAATATTGCGCGATTGTGGGAAGCCCATCGCACCATGCTGGACTCGAAACGTCCCCCGAACCAGTTCTGGTTTGCGCTCTATTATTCAGGGCTCGGGACCGATATCAACAAAAGCGCCGAGAACAACGATTGGATCAACACGAGTGAGGCTGCCGCCGCCCTGGTGGGGAAGGACCTCCTTGGCGCGGGAAAGAGTGTGTTGAACTCTGCCACGCGCGCAAATCAACTCGATAAATTCGACGCCAAGAAGCGTGCAACGGATGCCTTCAAGAAGTCGGCGGAAGATTTTTCGTACCGGCCGTTGCTGAAGGCCTATAACGACTTCAAGAAGGACATCAAGGACATTCCCGCGACGATGCGCCGGGTTGCCAATGTGCTGGACCCGTCGCCCGCACGGTTGTGGGAGCGCTCGAAGCTTGGCGTCGTGCACGTCTACAAGAACGCGAAGAACGATATCAAGAAGAATCCGCTGAAGGTGGCACAGGCTGCCGTGCGTCAGGTATTTACGAGTGTGGTGATGGAGAACGTTGCCATCGTGCGCGACTCGCAGGCCATGAGTTTCTACTTCGGCACGGGCGTCGACACGCGGCTCGCCGCGGCATTGGACCAGTTTAAAGCCGCCGTCGATGCCGTCCGCAAGGGGCCGCCAGCGGTCAGTAAAATTCGCAAAATCGAACTTTCGGTTTTTGGAGCCGATCGAGGATGCGTGCTCGCGCGCGCCTTCGTCAATCGGATTGCCGAGAAGTACAAGCATCGCGACGACGAAGATCTGCAAATAGACGGTGTGCCGATTGAAATCAAGTTCCTCGGTCTGTTCGATGCGGTTTCATCGATCATGTCGGAGGATGCGGGCGAAGTCATTGGCTTGATTCCTTATCTTGGCACCATCAAGCCCGATTACAAGGACTTCCCGCTTTCCGTCCCGGCTAGTGTGAAGCGTTGTGTGCACTACGCCGCCGCGCACGAGATGCGTTTTTATCAGCGGCTCGACAGCCTCGAAAAGACACGCGGCGAACAATACCTCTATCCCGGAACGAGTTGCGACGTAGTTGGCGGCGCGCCGCAGGGATCACTGGGTTTGAATGCGGAACTCATGCGCATGCCGTTCCGCGACATGTTGATCGAAGCGCTCAAGGCAGGCTGTGCCATGCTCGACTTCGAAACCATCTATGAGCGGAAGCCGACTCTGTTCAGGCGAATCACCATCGCCCACCCCATCAGCTACGAAGGCAAGCAATACCGCATCAAGCAGCTCGTGGAAGCGTACCGGAAGGTTGTGCGCAACAACGCAGGCGTCAATTTCCTGCCGCATGCGGAAACGTTTCTGCGCTGGATTGCCGTTCGCTATCAAGACGCCGACTTCCGTCACTCCGTGACCGATCCTGTTGCAGAATGGCGCAAGCAAGTGGAAAAGGCCGACTACGACCGCCGCGCGGCGGCCGCGAAACTGCAATGGGAAATGCAGGGCAGCGGTCCGATGGACTCGCCGAAGATCCAGCAATTGCGCCAGGAAAAGCAGGCTGCCGACGCGCACTGGAACGATCTGTTCGCGCATGCGCCTTCGAACAACTACACGACCGTGTGGAAGCGGCTCGATGCCGAAGCGAAGGACATGACGTCGAAGTGGGAAAAGATGCGGCCGGGTTACGAAGCGGAGCAACAGCGCCGTTTCACGCATTCGTTCGACACGCAAATGCACTACACGCCGCTCTTTCTCGCGCCCGCGTTCGTAAATAAAGATCCGCTCAACGCCGATCAGATCGCCTTGGTAAAGGCCTGGCAAGAAGGGTTCGCCGGCAAGAACCCGCTGCCCGACGACGTCATGGCGCTATTCGACATGCTCGTTCACGATACGCTGCTGACGAGCTGGCAGGATCACGTGCTGGCGCCTTCGCTGTATTTCCGCACGCGCGACAAAGACGTATTCGGCACCACCGATTACGACGCGGAAGACAAGAAGCGCAAAGAAGACGACGCCAACGCGGCGCGTATCGACAAGATGGCGGCCGATCAGGCGGCCATGCAAAAGGCGCGTTCAGCGCTGTAGAGCCGATATGAAAAAAGCCGCGCGGGCATTGCGCCCCGCGCGGCCCAGCAACACTTAAATCCCCGCGCGGAATTCAATACGTCGATTACGCGCACGACCGTCGGTCGTGTCGTTCGACGCCACCGGCTGATCGGGGCCCACACCATTGGTCGTGAGCTGCTGCGGCGAAATCCCCTTCGCAACGAGATAGCCCTTCACCGCATCCGCGCGCGCCTGGCTCAATGCGATATTCGAAGCGCGATTACCCGAATTGTCGGTATGACCGATGATTTCCACCGTGCGCGTATTCATTTTCGCGAGCACGGCGGCCATCTGATCGAGAATCGCGCGGCCTTCCGGCGCGAGCGTCGCGCTGCCGGTTTCGAATTCGATGGTGCGGTTCGCGAGCGTCTGATCGAGCAGACCCTGTTCGGATGCGCTCACACGCAGTCCATTGCGAATCGTATAAGTGGGATTGAGCGCATTCGCCATGTCGCTCGCGATCTGCTGGCGTTGCGCTTCGTTGCCCACTTCGCCGCGCACGTCGATCTGCGTGCCGTCGATCTTCAATTGTCCCTTGTGAATCTGCTTGAGCTGCGCGCCAATCAGCTTCTGCACATTCGACGACCAGTTAGGCGGCGTGGCCACATCGCCCACTTCGATCTGGTCGACCACGTTGCCTGCGCCATACGTATCGCGCAGACGTTGCAGCACGGCAGCGTGCGTGGCTTCGTCGGGCACCTTGCCGCCCACCACGACCTGGCCCGGCGCGTTGTCCATCGGTGCGGGCGTCGAGGTCACGGCGCTGCGCGTGCCCGAAGCGGCTGCAGTGACGGAAGCGGCGGGCGCAGTATTCGCCACGCCTGCCGATGAAGCCGTGCCGGGCAGGACCGTCGTGCGGATCTGCGAGCCGCTGTTGTCGATGGGCGTGACGCGTGCGGGGCTGCCGTCGTCGGCGAAAGCGGGCGCGGCAGCGCAGAACACCAGCGCGACCGCGGCCGCCAGCGCGCGGCGCGCACGCGTATCAAGCACGGCGGCCATTGACCGGCTCCCCGATAAACGCCTCGCGGAACGTGTCGATCGAGACGCGCAGCGACAGCTGCGGTTGGTCGAGGTAGCTGACGAGTTTGCTGATGCCATGGTCGCTTTGTGCATGATCGTCGATCCACTCGGGATCGTCGATGTCGATGTTGTGGGCTGCGTAGGTTTGCGGATCGACCACGCTGTGCAGGGTCTTCGCGGAAGCGCCGTTGAATCCGATGACGAGGCGCTCGCGCTGCGCAATCGTGCCGATGAAGATCGCCAGTTCGAAATCGGCCTTCGACACGAACGGCGCGATCAGTTCGAGCCAGAACGCGGCAACGAGGCTGCGATAGAACGGATCGGTCGGCAGCGGCAGCGTGAGGCCGCGTTCGAGATGCGCTGCGCCGCTCGTCATCACGGGACGCAGCAGCGAGCCAAGCGCGAGCATCGCGCCGCGCAAACGCACCGGATGGCCGCTCGCCAGCAGCATCTGTTCGAGGCCCGAAAGCGTCTGATGCTCGACGAAGTCGGCGAACGTGCCGTCGTGCGGATTGCCCGTGCCGCCCACATCGACCGGCACGAACGTTTCGCCGAGCGATTGCAGCGCGCCCGCGGGTTCGCTCGGTCCGAGCAGCGGCTGCATCTGTGCAGCGACGCGCGACCAGAGACGCGCGAATGCGAGCGGGCTGCGCGCGAGAAAAGCGAGCGGCTGCTCGACTTCCAGCGCGGTGGCGGCGAGAAACGGAAAGCGCCGCGACGACTGATCGTGGCTCGCCACCATATGGCCGGCGATCGCGAGCTTGCTGTGCGAGCCGAGAAACGCGAAGTGCATCGGCTTCGCTTCTTCGTAGACGATCTTCCAGCGCGGATCGTCGGTGAGCAGTTCCATCGCTTGCGCGAGCCAGCGATCGAGCGTTTGCAGCAGTTGCGGATTGTGCCCGCTCTTCACGAAGTCGCCGCGCGAAGGAATCTTGCCGAAGTAGGCGATTTGCGCCTGAACGGTTTGCGTCATTGCGCACCTCCCGCGTTGTTGTTGGCGCTCACTGCATTGGCCGTCGCGACTGCCGCTTGCGGCGCGCTCGTCGCGGCCGCCGCGTTGCTGTTCGACGCGTTGGCCGGTGCAGCCGGGGTCAAAGCCGGATTCGCGGCCACGCCCACGCTGGCAATCGACGACGGCAACTGCACGCCGCGCAAGCCTTGCTGCTGCGGTGCATCGCCGCTCGATGCGGTCGGCTGCGAGGTGCTGATGATGCGCATGCTCACCGACACCGTCACGCTGCCTTGCGTCCAGTTGAGGTCGAAGGTGCCATCCGGACGACGGCTGCGTTGCGCCGAGTTGATCAGCTTCTCGAGACCGTAGCGGCCCGGCTCGTTGACGAGCTGGATCGTGCGGCCGTCGAAGGTCGTCGCCGAGAGCGTCGCGCCCGGCGAGCCCGACGGATTCGGCCACACGAAGTTGGTCCACTGCGGCGGCGTGTTGCGATAACGCAGTTGCTGGCCGTCGATCGCGATCGTGTACTCGGTCGTGCCGCTCGACGGCTGCGGCAGGATCTGGAACACGGTCTGCGGTTCGCTGCTGCCGCCATTCGCACCCGCCGCGCCACCCGCGAGCGGCGCGACCCAGCGCGCGAAGCCGCCGGTGAAATCAGGCGTGAGCGAGAGGCCCATATCGCCCCACGTGCGAGCCGAAAGCGTGTCGCCGCGACGGACCGCGAGCGGGCCGAGCGTGGTGCTCACGAACTTCGAGATCGCGCCGTCCGGGCCGAACATCTGCGCGATTTCGCTCGCGCCAGCCTCGACCTTCGCCGTGCCCGCAAACGGATACTTGTTCGCGAGCGACGCCTGGAACGGCTGATACACCTGCGCATTCCACACCTTGTTCACTTCGACGCTGGCCGGCTGGATCACCACCGCGTACGCCTGCATGAGCGGGCGCACGAGCAGCGGACGCAGTGCCTTGCGCTGATCGTCGGTGAGGCCGGTGAGCATCTGCTCGTCGACGAACTTCAGCGAATCGGCCAGTTCCGAACCGTTGCCGTCGAGCGTCTGCTGCATCAGCTGGCGCGCGCCCGGTCCCGGATCGCCCTGATTCTTGATGGTGTTGAAGCGCGTGCGCACCTTCGAGAGCGAATCCATGTAGCCCTTGAGCATCGAACCGTTGTCGTGCGTGACGACGATCCGGCCGAGGCCCGCGAACGCCTGACCCACCGGACCCATCGGCAGCTCGACCGGATTGCCGTTGATGTCGATGTTGGCCTGCAACGGACCGCTCGACGCGCGCGAGAACAGATTCTTGAACCAGCCCGTGATGCCGCTCTGCGCACGCTTGATGCTGGTGTTCACGAGCGACGGGTTGTCCCACGAAGTCTGGTCGTACGCGGTTTCGAGAATCTTGCGGATCGGCGAATCCTGCGGGTCGCCGAGACGGTTCATCGCGTCGACAGCCTGGCCGAAGGTGCCGAAGTCCTGCACGGCGATGCCCTGCATGAACTTCTGCCAGTGTTGCGCGTACTCCGTTTTGTACATGCCCACCAGCGTTTTCTGGATCTGCTCGGGGCTGCCTTCGAGCGTGAGGTCGTCGGCAGCCGAGGTGTTGAGCACCCAGTCCTTCGCCTGCAGTTCCTTGGTGGCGGCGTCGCGGATCGCGGGCTGCACATACTGGAACCACGCTTCGCGCGTGAACGTACCCGGAATCGCGTAGCTGCCGGCAACGAGGCTCGTATTGCCATCGCCGACGATGCGCGCGACCGTCATCGGCGCGAAACGCGTCGAGGCGCGCGCCTTGATCTCTTCATACACGCGCTGGCGTGCGGGCATGCCGCGCACCACGTGGCGCAGGTTCTCGCGCGTCTGGTCGACGAGCGCGAGATTCGCGTCGATCATCGGCCAGTCGTCGTCGTTCACGCGCGCGAGATAGAAAGTGATCATGCGCTCGGCGCTCTTGATCATCTCGTCGCGAGGCATGTTGCCGCGATTCTGTTCGAGCCAGCCGCGCCAGAAGCGGGCGATCTGGTCGGTGAGGTGAGCGGTCTCGACGTGGCGCTTGTCGGAGAGCATCAGGTAGGTCTTGAGCGCGTTGTACGCGTCCTCGACGCTGCTCGGCGAGGCGTCGCTATAGAGGCCGCCCTGGCGCGTGGTCGCCATGGCGGCGTGCGCGGAAACCGGCACCGCGCCCGAGTCCGGCGCGTGCGTCATCGGTGCGAGCTGGTCCGGATGCGCGTCCACGTCCTTGAGGAACGACGCGAGATTCTGCGAGACCGGCGTGAGCATGATCTGGCGAATGCCGTTGTAATACTCTTCGAGCAGATGCTGTTCGAGGCGATCGCCCTGATACAGCCCGAGCGACACCGAGATCGGCTTGTCGTGACGGAACTGTTCGAGCTGGTCGATGCGGTCCTCGAGAATATCCATCGCCTGCAGGCGCGATTGCAGATCGTTGCGGTTCTGCTGCAGTTTCTCGACGTTGTCGAGATCGGCCTGCACGTTCGCCACCAGTTGCTGATTGTTGATCGCCGACCACGTCCAGCCGCCGAGCGCGAGGGCGAGCGCCGCCACCACGCCGAAGAACGTGGCGTAGCGCAGGCGCGTTTTCGCAGGGCTCGCGAACTGGCGAACCGTATGGCGGTCCGCGAAAATCACCTTGGAAAACAGGTCTTTCAGGAAGAAACCATTCTTCGAGAACGCGGCTTGTGGCTTGGGCAGACCATCGGCGGAAAGGGCAAAGCGATTGGCGATGCGCTGCGCGGCGGCGCTATTGGTTTCGCCTTCCTGCAGTGCGCTCGTGAAATAGAAGCCGCGGAAAATCGGCTTGTACTGGAACGGATTGTTTTCGAACAGCGTGGCGAGGAACGCACGCAGCGCAGGCTTGATGGTCGAGAATTCCAGCGGAAAACTCAATTGGCCCGGCGTGAGCGCGTTGCCGCGGCTCATCGACATCTGCGCAATGCTGATTTCCTTCAGGCCGTCGTAAAGCTCTTCGAAGCGATCATCGAACAGCGTGACCACGTCACGCTTCTCGTCGGGTTCGTAGGGCAGGGTAGCGCCCCACACGCGGTCGTATTCGTTGCGCTCGCTGCCGCTGAAGAATTCCGTGAAACCCGTAATGAGGTCGACCTTCGTGAACATCACGTAGACCGGCGCGAACACTTCGAGCTTTTCAGTGAGTTCCTGCACGCGCTGGCGCAGGTTCTTGGCGAGGTCGATGGCGAATTCGGGCTTGCTGCCCGTGAGTTCCGCAATGCTGGCCGTCACGATGATGCCGTTGATCGGCGCCTTCGGACGAAAACGCTTGAGCAGGCCCAGAAAGCCGAGCCATTCGCCGCGATCTTCTTCGTGAATCGAATAGCGGCCGGCCGTATCGAGCAGAATGCCTTCGTTGGTGAAGAACCAGTCGCAATTACGCGTGCCGCCGATACCGTGAACGATCGCTTCCTTTTTGTCGGCGAACGGAAATTGCAGGCCGGAATTGAGCACGGCGCTGCTTTTGCCTGCCGCCGGATTGCCGATCACGATGTACCACGGCAATTCGTACAGCGCGGAGCCGCCCGACATCTGGCCGATCTTCGAGGACTTGATGGTCTTGACCGCGTCGACGAGGCGCGTGCGCAGCGCGTCGAGTTCGGCCTGGGTGCCGCGCGCGGCGACGGCCGCCGGGCTTTCGACCTGAGCCTGCTGTTCGAGCATGTCGCCGAGCTTGCGATTCGCGCGATGCACGCGAATGCGGCGCACGATCCAGACGAGCAGCCAGATCGCGAGCAGGGCGCCGAGCACCACGCCGACCCAGATGAGCCCGATTTGCAGCGTGTCGGCTGCGATGAACAACACGGCGGCGAGCGCGATGAAGCCGATGATGGAAAGCGTGCGCCTGTGAGTCAACACGTTGAGGATGCGTTGCATAAGCCGGTCAGGTCCTGGTGCTTTGTGTGCTGTTCTGATGATTCGTTGCGAGTCGCGACGCGTGCTCGGGCGTCACGCGGGCAGGGCGCATGCACGCGCGCGTACGCGGCGCTCAGGCATGGCGCCGCGTCGGCAAGCGGGATGGCAAGCGGGATGGCGAAAAATGGGAAAAGAAATGGCGCGGCCCATGCGGCGCGCGGCGCAAGATATTGAAAGAACGCCCCATAACATCCTCTTTATTGTCCGCATTGCGTCCTGCATCGGCCCAATATGCATATATGCGTCTATGTGTATCCGCATTCGGTTACACAATTGCGTCATTTCGCGCCGGGCGGCTTGCGCCCAAGCACAAAACCGGGCTTGTGATATTCGACGTGCCCGAGGTCCATCATTTTCCATCGGCCGCCCCACGTCAGACCGACTTGCTCGGCAACCTGTCCATATAGCTGATAGCCGCGCATGGCCCAGGGATCTTTTTCTGAAATGACGAGCTTGCCGTCGCGCAAAAACGCGTTATCTGCTGCGAGACCGTATTGGTGATAGCTTTGAAACGCTGCAGCATTGGTCACGCTGCCACCCAGTTTCGCCAGACGGTCTTGCCGATCGGGACTCCGATAACCTTCCAGCAAAGCCATGTCGTAACCGTATTGCTCGTGCATGATTTTATAGACGAGCAAAAGACGCGTACGGAAATCCGCATCGAGCAGATTCCAGTCGCGGCTCGCGTCGACCAGAGCGGGCCGAATCTGCTCGACCTCCCGTGTGGCGAACACTTCTGGCGGCAAGGGCGGCGGCGGAACAAGCTGCTCGCCATTGAGCAGCGCCGAGATTTTTTCATCGGGCGCCCGAAGCGTGTCATCGTATTGGAATAACTGGTGGCCACGAAGCGCAATTGCGATCAGCGGCGGCGTCGCAAGAATACCTGTCGTCGCCAAAATCAGCAAGCGCCGCTTAATCAGCAAATTTTGCAGACTTGAGATAGCCGATATAGAATTTTTTGCCGATTTACCGACATGACTTCGCGCTTGCATTGCACGTGCTGAAGCACGCTTTGCAATCGAATTATGCAAATTGAATACGCCACCGAAAACAGCGGCTCTTACCGCTGGCAACAGCAGTAAAGCCGCGATCAAAACGGCAATGGCGAAATAGGCGACGAGTGCAATGGCAACCAAAAGCGACCCCGAGAGCTGAGGCAATTGTTTTTTGTAATGCTTGATTTTAGAATCAGGCCTGCCCGAAGTCGGGCCGACACGTATTATTACGTCGAAAATGGCCTGATTCAATGTGCACGATTCGAATGAGACTCTAATGAGTGTGCCGGACAACTCCCGCCCTAAAGCTCCACCCAGCCTGCTGGCCGACGGTCCCGGCAAGCCGGCCGGCGCGCCTTCCGCCAATGGCGCGCCCAACGGCTCGCGCATCCTTGCGAACCTCGAAGGGCGCGTCGTGCCGCCTGCTTCGCCTGCGGGCAAGCCGCAGCGATCCTCCAAAGCGATCGCGCTCGTCGCGCTGCTCGTGGTCGGCGCCGGCGCGTTCGGCGCCTGGCATCTGATGACACGTACGCCTTCTGCGGCATCGAGTGCGTCCACAACGGCTGGAACGCCTGCAAGCGCTACGGCGACCGCTTCAACGACCGCATCGGCGGCCAGCGCGCCACATGCCGTGACGAGTACGCAAGCCGCGCCGGAAGCGGCCTCGGCCTCGCAAGCCGCCACGATCGTCGCCGACGACGATAGCGCCAAGGCCGCAGCGAACAGCGCGACGTCAGCGCCGGAGAACGACGCCGACCGTCTGTCGCACGCGCTGTCCGATGGCGCGCACGACGGGCCGGCGAACGCGCCTGCGGTCGCTGCGGTGGCGCCGTCGAAGGTCGCGCCGGAAAAGGGCGCCGCGAAATCGAAACACGAAAGCGCCGACGCGAAGCATCAAACTGCAAATACGCATCGTCAGGAAAGCAAGACGAGCGTCGCGCAATCGAAGAAGTCCACGCATCACGACACGGCGAAAAAGGACGACTCGGACGCCGATCTGCTCGCCGTGCTCGTCGCGCGCACCAAGCCCGCCGATCCGAAGCACGAGGCCAGTGCGCGCGCCGGCAAGTCGGCCACGCCCGGCAACGCGTCGCTCGCGCAGCAGGTCAAGGCATGCGGCGAACGCGGATTCTTCGAGGATCAGTTGTGCCGCTGGCGCGTTTGCGACGGTCATTGGGGCAAAGATCCCGCGTGTCCCTCGACGGCGCGCGCGAACAACGAGCATTGACGGCGCGACTCACGCACGCCGTATCTGCATGCCGGAGCATCGATCGATTCTTCGGCATGCGAAGCATCGCTGGTGCGATCCCACGGAACGACGATGACAGACCCGACGCATCACACAGTTTTGACGATATTTAACATAATGAAAATTAGCGCATTTTTATAATGTGCCTGCGCGGGGGATTTCTGCCATCGATCCTGCCCACGCGCAAACTTGCGCTCAATAGCGCACCATGATCCGACTGGCCTCGGTATAACGCGCCGGTCTCACTCCAACATTGAACACGACGCCTCATGGACGACAATCGACGCCCGATCAAAACGCGCTCCAACGCGGCAATCGTCGCGCTTTCCTCATTTCTCGCGGGCACGCGCGTGACGCCCAACCAGATCTCGTGTGCAAGCGCCGTGTTCGCGTTCATCGGCGCGCTCGCGCTGCTCAATCCCGAGAGCATCGTCGCCATGGTCGTGGCGATCGTCTGCATCCAGTTGCGGCTGCTGTGCAATGTCGTCGATGGTCTGGTCGCCGTCGAAGGCGGTAAAAAATCGATCGTCGGGCCGATCTTCAACGAATTTCCGGACCGCGTCGCCGACAGCCTGTTGCTGGTCGCCGCGGGCATGGCCGCCGGCATGCCGTGGCTGGGCTGGGCGGCCGCGCTGTTCGCGGCGCTCACGGCTTATGTGCGCGTGTTCGGCGGCTCCGTGGGCGTGCCGCAGCGTTTCATCGGGCCGATGGCCAAGCAGCATCGCATGGCCGTGCTCACGCTCGCCTGCGTCGCGACGATCGTCGAAACCTGGCTGCAGCGCCATCACGTTGGCCTGTTCATCGCGCTCGTCGTCATCGCGGCCGGCAGCGCGCTGACCTGCGTGACGCGCACGCGCGCGCTCGTTCAGGATCTGCATGCCCAGCAGACCACGGAGGAAAATCATCATGCGTAACGTGATGCAGCGCTGGCTGCTCGGCGTCGTGCGGCTCGTGGTGGGCGCGCGCGGACGCTATGCGAGCACGCCGCCCGACGCGCGCCAGACCATCTATTTCGCGAATCATTCGAGCCACGTCGATACGCTCGCGATTCTCGCCGCGCTGCCGCCGGACCTGCGTGCGAGCGTGCGACCGGCCGCCGCGCGCGACTACTGGGACGCCACGCCCACGCGCCGTTTCATCGCCAATCGCGTGCTCGGCGTGGTTTACGTGACGCGCCAGGGCGCGGCGGGCGAAGATCCGTTGCAGGCCGTGCGCGACGCGCTGGCCGCGGGCTGGTCGATCATCATCTTTCCGGAAGGTACGCGCAGCGCGACGGGCGAAATCGGGCCCTTCAAAAGCGGCCTCTACTGGCTGTCGCGCGATTTTCCTGACGTGCAACTCGTGCCCGTGCATCTGTCCGATCTCGTGCGCGCCATGCCCAAGGGCAAGCTGCTGCCGGTGCCAATCAACTGCCATGTTTCGTTCGGCGACGCCGTGCCCGGCGCGGCATCGCTCGACAAGGACACCTTCCTGGCCACGGCGCGCGACGCCGTCATCCACCTTCAAGAATCGGTACGGGGATAAGCGATGCCGCACGTTTTCTGGATCACGATCGTCGGCGTTCTCGCCCTGCTCTGCGTGTTCACCGTCGCGGGCGCCGTGCTGCGCGTCAGACTGGGCGCGGGCAACGCGACCATCGTCAACATGAACCAGCGTATTTCGGCGTGGTGGGTCATGATTGCCGTGGTCACGGCCGCGCTCTGGCTCGGCCCTTACGCCACGCTGTTTCTGTTCTTCATCTGTTCGTTCTTCGCGCTGCGCGAATTCATCACGCTCACGCCGACCAAGCCCGCCGATTACTGGTCGCTCGTGCTCGCTTACTACGTTGCGCTGCCGGTTCAGTTTCTGCTGGTGGCGTTGCACTGGTACGGCCTGTTCGCGATCTTCATGCCGGTGTACATGTTCTTCGTGCTCGCGGCCGCGGCGGCCTTTGCGCAGGATACGGCCGAGTTTCTCGAGCGCAACGCGAAGATCCAATGGGCGCTGATGGTCTGCGTGTATTCGCTGAGCTATGCACCCGCATTGCTGTTGCTGCCCTTGCCGCACTATTTCAGCAATAACGGTCCGCTGCTGCTGTTCTTCCTGCTGGTCGTGCAGTCGAGCGATGTGTTCCAGTACGTCTGCGGCAAGCTGTGGGGCAAGCACAAGCTTTCGCCGCTCGTGAGCCCGTCGAAAACGTGGGAGGGCCTGATTGGCGGCGGCGCGCTCGCCATCGGGCTCGGCACCCTGCTCCACGGCCTCACGCCATTCAATCTCTGGCAGGCCGCGCTGATGTCGGCTGTCACGGTGATTGGCGGCTTCGTCGGCGGACTCGTGCTCTCCGCCGTCAAGCGCTCGATGGGCGCGAAGGATTGGGGCGTGATGATCGCCGGCCACGGCGGCATGCTCGATCGCGTCGATTCCATCTGCTTCGCCGCGCCGATCTTCTTCCACCTCACCCGCTATTTCTTCGTGCCGGCCGGCTGCTGACGCGCGGGACGTACAGTCCGGACTTACAGTCTATAGGCTGTATTTTGCATTTACAGCCTTTAGATTGTATTTTGCATTTACAGCTTATAGACTGTGGATATGTCACCCGCCGCGTCATCGTTTCCGGAGCTTCGCGTGGACTATCCGCTCAAGACTGTCAGCCAGCTGCGCCCGCTGCTGCTGGGCTTCCGCAAAAAAAGCGGACTCACCCAGGAAAAGCTTGCGCAGCGGCTCGGCATCTCGCAGCAAAGCTATGCCGCCTTCGAAGCCCATCCCGCCGCGGCCAGCGTCGAACGGCTGTTTCGCGTCTTGCGGCTGCTGAGCGTCGACATGCGCCTGCTGTCCACGGAAGCCGATCTCGCGCCCGCGCCGCGTGCCGCCGCCGCGAAGAAAAGCACCACGCCCGCTAAAACGCCGAAGGCAAAGCCCAAAGCCGCCGCGCCGACACAACGCCCTTCCGCCCCGGCGAACACGCGCGGCACGAAAAAAACCACAGCCGCGAAAACAGCGACGAAAACCACGAAAGCGCCACAAGCAGCAAAGGCCGTGAAAACGGCCCGTAAGCAACCCGCGCCGCGTAAAACGCAAGCCGCTCTATCGCCCCGCAAACGGGAGAACTGGTAATGGCGCGTCCACGCCAGACCAACCGCCTCGATCTCTGGATGAACGGCCTGCCCGTCGGTCATTGGGAAATCGTGCGCGGCGTCGAGCGTCTTGCTTACGCCGAAAGCTGGCTCGAGGACGAGCAAGGCCGTCCGCTGTCGCTTTCGCTGCCGTTTACGCCGGGCAACCAGCCCTTGCGCGGCGAAATCGTCACCGATTACTTCGACAATCTGCTGCCCGACAGCGAACGCATCCGCCGCCGCATCGCCACGCGTTACCGCACGGGCGGCACCACGCCGTTCGAACTGCTGGCCGTACTCGGACGCGATTGCGTGGGCGCATTGCAACTACTGCCCGCCGGCGAAGCGCCGGTCGATCTGGAGCACATCGAAGGACGCCCGCTCGACGAACACGCCATCGCGCAACTGCTGCGCGACACCACGGCCACGCCGCGCGCCGCCGAGCACGACGCCGTCGACGACCTGCGTCTGTCGATCGCCGGTGCGCAGGAGAAAACCGCGCTGCTGTGGCATGGCGGCGAGTGGCTGTTGCCCACGGGCAGCACGCCAACCACGCACATCCTCAAACTGCCGCTCGGCCTCGTCGGCAACATGCGCGCCGATATGCGCACCTCGGTCGAGAACGAATGGCTCTGCGCGCGCATCGTCGCCGCGTTCGGCCTGCCGATCGCGCCGTGCGAGATCGCCGAATTCGAAGACGTGAAGGCGCTCGTGGTCGAGCGTTTCGACCGCCGCCTGTCACGCGACGGCCGCTGGATCGTCCGTCTGCCGCAAGAGGATCTCTGCCAGGCCACCGGCACGCCGGGCCTGCTCAAATACGAAGCCGACGGCGGCCCCGGCATCGACGCCGTGATGGCGGTGCTGGGCGGTTCGGTGCGTGCGGCGGACGATCGTCGCCACTTCTTTCTCGCGCAGATGATCTTCTGGCTGCTCGCCGCCACCGACGGCCACGCCAAGAATTTCAGCATCGCGCATCTGCCTGGCAGCCGTTACGCGGCCACGCCGCTGTACGACGTGCTCTCGGCGCATCCGATCATCGGGCGCGGACGCAATCAGCTCGCCGCGCAACGCGCGAGCCTGGCGATGGCCGTGCGCGGACGCAACGCGCATTACCGCATCGCGCAGATCTTGCCGCGTCACTGGATCGCGCAAGGTCAACGTGTGGGATTTACAATCGATCAGGTCGAAGAGATGATGGCGACGGTTGTGGCGCAGACGGAACGCGTCATCGACGAAGTGGGCGCGCAGTTGCCGCGCGAGTTTCCAGTCGATGTCGCCGATGCGGTATTCGAAGGGATGCGCCGTCTCGCCCGGGTGCTGGGCACCGGCTGACTCGTACCGAGAAAGCGCTAATTGCACGGTGAATCGGCCGCAACAAAAACAAAGCGACGACGCCGAAACCGGCGCCGTCGCGGATAAAGAGGCCGCCGCGCGAAGCGGCGGCGAGGGTTGTCGTGGCGCGGCCGCGTTTAGTGGTGACGCTTGGTCACATCCTTCGCGGCTTCCTTCAGGTCGCCCACATTCTTGCGCGCCTGGCCTGCTGCCTGCTGCATATCGCCCTTCAATTCACGCTGCGGGTTGTCGGTGGCGCGGCCCACTGCTTCGTTGACCTTGCCCTTCAGCTTTTCTGCCGTGCCCTTCACCTGGTCCTTGTTCATGGTGCATCTCCACGTAAAAGCGACGGTGCGTCGCGACGTCTTCGTTATCGCACGCGCCGTGCCCGCCGCCCCCCGTTCCGGCCGCCCGATGTTCAGTTACTGAACGCATTACCGCGCGCAGCCCTGCCGCGAAGCGGGTTTTCAGGACGCGAACAATTCCCGATTGTGACGCTGACCCCGATTCCCTAACCTCGCAACGTTGCGTCGATGGCGTGTGCCATCGACATCGCCGTCCCGATTCCAAGGAGTCAGCATGAGCGTCACCCCTTCCTCCCGTCTTCTCGATAGCGACGTCTGGCACGGCCGCGTCTTCACCGGCGCCTGGCGCGACGGCACGTCGAGCGCCGATGTGCTCGAACCCGCCACGGGCAAGCGGCTCGCGAGCATCGGCATGGCCGACGCCGAGTTCGTCGCCGCGTCGTCGAAGGCTGCGTTCGACGCGCAGCAGGCGTGGGCCGCGCTGCCCTACGACGAGCGCGCCGCCGTCCTGCGCCGCGCCGCGCGCCTCGCCGAAGACGCATTCGACGAAATCGCCGGCTGGATCGTGCGCGAAAGCGGCTCGACACGCGGCAAGGCCGGCTTCGAAACCCAGGCGACCGTAAAAGCGCTGCACGAGGCGAGCGCGCTGCCCTCGCGTTCCGCGGGCGAGGTGCTGCCCTCGGTGCCCGGCCGCCTTTCGCTCGCGCGCCGCCGCCCGCTGGGCGTCGTGGGCGTGATCTCGCCGTTCAACTTCCCGCTCTATCTGGCGATGCGCGCGGTCGCGCCCGCGCTCGCGCTCGGCAACGCCGTCGTGCTCAAGCCCGATCCGCGCACTTCGGTCTGCGGCGGCTTCGCGATCGCGCGTCTGTTCGAACTCGCGGGCCTGCCCGCGGGCGTGCTGCACGTGCTGCCCGGCGACGGCGCGGCGGGCGCGGCGCTCACGAGCGATCGGCACATCGCGATGATCCAGTTCACGGGCTCGACGGGCGCCGGCCGCAAGGTCGGGGAAGCGGCCGGCCGGCATCTGAAGAAGGTCTCGCTCGAACTGGGCGGCAAGAATTCGCTGATCGTGCTCGACGACGCCGACCTCGATCTGGCCGTCGCCAACACGGCCTGGGGCGCGTATCTGCATCAGGGACAGATCTGCATGGCAACGGGCCGCGTGCTCGTACAGCGCAAGATTTACGATCGTTTCGTGGAAAAACTGGTCGCGAAGGCGAAAGGCCTCACGGTTGGCGATCCGGCCACCGAGAACGTCGCGCTTGGCCCTATCATCAACGCCGCGCAGCGCGATCACGTCGCGCGCGTGCTGGCGGCCGCGAAGGACGCGGGCGCGCGCATCGAAACGGGTGGCGGCTTCCGCGACCTGTTTTTCGAGCCGACCGTGCTGAGCGGCGTGACCGCGCAAAACCCGGCGTTCAACGAGGAAATCTTCGGACCGGTGGCCGTGGTCGTGCCCTTCGACACCGACGACGAAGCCATCGCGCTCGCCAACGATACGGAGTACGGATTGTCGATGGCCGTGGTCACGGCGAACGTGGGCCGCGCGCTGCGCATGGGCGAGCGGCTGCGCACGGGCCTGCTGCATATCAACGATCAGACCGTCAACGACGAGGTGATCAATCCGTTCGGCGGCGTCGGCGCTTCGGGCAACGGCACGAGCATCGGCGGCCCGGCGAACTGGGAAGAATTTACGCAGTGGCAATGGCTCACGGTCAAGGGCGAAGCACCGCTCTACCCGATCTGAGACGCGCCGTCATCGACACAAGGAGACACGCTATGACTACGATATCGGCCAACACGGGCCGCACCGTCACGGCCGCCGTCGCGCGCGGCAAGGGCGATCCGTTCACAATCCAGAAAGCGCGCCTGCGCGGCCCGAAAGACGACGAAGTGCTGGTGCGCGTGGTGGCCACCGGCCTGTGCCACACCGACCTGATCGTGCGCGACCAGTATTACCCGGTGCCGCTGCCCGCCGTGCTCGGCCACGAAGGCGCGGGCGTGGTCGAAGCGGTCGGCCCCGCCGTGAAGAACCTCCAGCCCGGCGATCACGTCGTGCTGACCTATGGCGCGTGCGGCCATTGCCAGCCCTGCGTGGGCGGTCACGGCGCGTATTGCAGCCAGTTCTTCGGCCTGAACTTCGGCGGCGCCGATCTCGAGGGCCACACCGCCATCGAGGACGAAGAAGGCCGTCCGCTGCACGATCACTTCTTCGCGCAGTCGTCGTTCGCGAGCCACGCGCTGGCCCGCGAAAACAACGCGATCAAGGTGTCGAAAGACGCGCCGCTCGAACTGCTCGGGCCGCTCGGCTGCGGTATCCAGACCGGCGCGGGCGCCGTCATCAACTCGCTCAAGGTCACGCCGGGCAGCAGTTTCGCGAGTTTCGGCGCGGGCGCGGTCGGCCTCTCGGCGGTGATGGCCGCGCGCGTGGCGGGCGCGACCACCATCATCGCCATCGACATCGTGCCCTCGCGGCTCGAACTGGCGAAGGAGCTGGGCGCGACGCACACGATCGACAGCCGCGAAGGCGACGTGGTCGAGACGATCCGCGCGATCACCGGCGGCGGCGTGAACTTCGCGCTCGAATCGACGGGCATCGCGCGTGCTGTCGGGTGCGATCGAATCGCTCGGCACGCTGGGCGCGATCGGCGTGGTCGGCGCGCCGCCGCTCGGCACCAAGGCGGAGTTCGACATCAACAGTCTGCTACTGAACGGCCGCACGATTCGCGGCATCGTGGAAGGCGACAGCGTGCCGCAACGCTTCATTCCGCAACTCGTCGAGCTGTATCGGCAAGGGCGCTTTCCGTTCGACAAGCTCGTGAAGTTCTATCCGGTCGAGCAGATCAACGAAGCCGCCGAGGACAGCAAGCGCGGCGTCACGCTCAAGCCGATCCTGCGCTTCACGCACGCCTGACGTTTCGATACGTTGCCGCAGCGGGCGCGGGCGCGGCGCCGTGCCCGCGCCCGCTGCGGTATCCTCGCATCAGTGCGCCGTTGCCGCTCCGCGTGCGCGGCAACGGCCCGGACGGACGGCATGGCGCCCTCAATGTTCACCTCACGTGCCGCGCCGACTGTCCCGCCGACTGTCCTTTCGTTTCCCCCTCTTTTGCCGCTCGACCCCATGCCACGACGGGAGCCCGCATGAATCGCAAGTCCGCGACGGAAACCGTCCAGGCCAGCGCGCTCGCGCAGTTGCATTCGGCCCGCGAGCGTTTCGGCGACGGCGGGCAACTGCCCGCCGCGCTCATGCCGAACCTGCTGCCCGAATCGGTGGCGCGCTCCTGGGCGCGTTCGCGCGATGCGGGCGTGCTGCCGTGGCAGGCGCCCGAATACGAGCTGCTCAAGGGCACGCGCAGCGTGCGCGAATCGCACGAAGACCGGCGGCTCTACAGCTGCATCGTCGACGAAATCGAGCAGCTCTGGGACGCTTTCGGCGGCGACGACTGGACCATCTTCTGCGTGAATCCACACGGCACCGTGGTGCACGCGCGCCGCAGTCCCGCCTGCGACGACGACCTGATCCTGCCGATCATCGCCGGGCGGCGCATTCTCGAATCGCATATCGGCACGACGGCGCCGAGCTGCGTGCTGCACGAAGGCATCGAAGTGACGGTCGCGAACGGCCAGCATTATCTCGACCAGTTCGAACGCGTGTCGTGTCTCGCGGTGCCGCTGTTCGGGCTGCATGGCGAAGTGATCGGCGCGCTCGATCTCACCGGCACCGGCCAGCGCGATCTCGCGCAGGTGAAGGAGCAGTTCCGGCTGGCCGCACTCGCCGCTGAACAGCGTTTATTCGCGACGCTGCGCGGCTGCCACTTGCTGCGCGTGCAGCACGATCCGCGCTGGCTCGCGACGCCGCTCGCGGGCGTGCTGGCGGTCGAGGAAAACGGTGATCTGCGCGCGGCGAGCCGGATGGCGCGGCGTATTCTCGGCCTGCCGCATGGCGCGCCGCTGGCGCTTCGGTCGTTGCAGGATCTGTTCGACGACGCGCCGCCCGCGCTGCTCGGGCGTCTGCTGAAACCCCAGCGCGGCCCGCAGCGCATTGCACGCGCGGACGGCAGCCATGTGTGGATGCAGTACGCGCGCGCGCCGCTCAATCGCAGCACGGCGCGGCGTGCGGGGGCCGGACTCACGGGCGATCATTCGGATATCGCGCCACCCGTCGGCGCGCAGGACGCGGCGAAAACCGGCGCGAGTCTCGAAGAACATACGCTCGGCGCGGTACAGCAAGCGATGCGCGATCACAACGGCAATGTGGCCGCCGTGGCAAGACAATTGCGCATCTCGCGCACGACCGTCTACGCGCGCCTCCGGCAGTTGCGCGAAACCGGCATGGTCAGCGACGACCCGCACGCAAGCGGCGCATGATCGGGGCCAGTTCGGCTCGCGTGTTGCCCGCGCAACGCCCCCTCGCCGGTTGCGCGCCGTGATGACTGCGAATACTTCTTGTTAATGCCGTCGTTCGCGCACTCGTCGCGCTGACTGTCTATCCTCGTCCTATGCGCACGAGCGTCCACTGGTCCGTCAGGAGAGCGTCATGCAAGCCGACCCCAAGGTTATCGAATATCTGAATGCCGAACTCAAGAACGAGCTGACGGCCATCAATCAGTATTTCCTGCACGCACGGCTCTACAAACACTGGGGGCTCACCGCCCTCGGCAAGCATGAGTATGATGAATCGATCGAGGAGATGAAGCACGCGGACAAACTGATCGAGCGCATCTTCATGCTCGACGGTCTGCCCAATCTGCAGGATCTCGGCAAGTTGCTGGTTGGCGAGAGCACGCGCGAGGCGCTCGAATGCGACCTCAAGCTCGAACGGATCGCGCAGGCGCAATGTAAGGAAGCCATCGTCTATTGCGAGTCTGTTCGCGACTTCGTGTCGAGGGAAATTTTCGTCGAGATTCTCGACGACACCGAAGATCATATCGACTGGCTCGAAACCCAGATCGGACTGATCGACAAGATCGGCATCGAGAATTATCAGCAGTCGAGCATCGGCTCGGTCAGCTAGCGCTCGCTGCAAGGGCCAGTACCACCGCGCCACGCCTGTCAACACAAAAAAGCCCCGCGCGGCCAACACCGCGCGGGGCTTTTCACACTCGACGAACGGCAGCGCGTCAGTCGTGCGCCATCGCCCGATCGACGCTAATATGCGTCGGCATCATGTTGACATTGGCGTTGTGCATGACCCACAGCGACAGCCCGACGATCACCGCAATCAGAAACGCCGTGCAGATGAAAATGCCGGTGTTGGCGCGCTGGCTGCGCGACGATCCAATATGCAGGAAGTAGCCGAGCTGCACGACCAGTTGCGCGACGCACAGCACGACGATCGCCACGAGTCCCATCGCGGGCGGCACGAGATGAAACATCACCACGCCGAACGAAGCGAGCGTCAGCACGAGCGACAGCACCGTGCCGATCATGTAGCCCTTGAAGCTGCCATGCCCATCGCCGTGTCCGCTCTGCGGGACTGCATGATTAACATGAGAATGGCTCACAGCACACCTCGCAGATAGACAAAGGTAAACACGCAGATCCACACGAGATCGAGAAAGTGCCAAAAGAGGCTCAGGCATGCAAGACGGCGCTGGATCGTATCGGTCAGACCGAACTTGAAGGTCTGATGCATCATGATCGCGATCCACAGCAGACCCGCCGTCACGTGCAGACCGTGCGTGCCGACCAGCGTGAAATACGCCGAGAGATACGCGCTCGTATGCGGACCCGCGCCATCGGCGACGAGCTTCGCGAACTCGTTCACTTCCATGCCGACGAAGCCCGCGCCGAACGCGAATGTAATCGCGAGCCACACGATCACCTGCGCGCGCTTGCCTGCGTGCAGGTTGAGCATCGCCATGCCGAACGTCACGCTGCTCGCGAGCAGCAGCAGCGTTTCGCCGAGCACGTACGGCAGTTCGAACAGTTCCTTCGCGCCCGGTCCGCCTGCCGTCGCGTTCGCCAGCACGCCGAAGGTGGCGAACAGCGTTGCGAAGATGAGGCAGTCGCTCATCAGGTAGATCCAGAAACCCAGCGTCGTCTTGGTGTTGTCGCTGTGGCCGTGATCGTGCCCGTGCTCATGTCCCTGAGCGTGAGGTGTAGTTGCAGCGTGCGCCATGACTTACGCAGCCTCCTTGATGTCCAGTTCCGCGAGCTGCGCGAAGCGCGCGTTTTCGATGCGCGCGACTTCCGCCGCCGGCACCCAGTAATCGACGTCCTGGTCATAGCTGCGCACGATGAACGTCACGATCATGCCGATCAGCCCGGCCGCCGCGAACGGCCACATGTGCCACACCGCGGCGAAGCCGAACAGCAGGCTGAACGCGGCGATGATGAAGCCCGCGCCCGTATTGCGCGGCATGTGGATGTCTTCGTAGTGCTCGGCCTGCTTGTACGCGGTGCCCGCTTCCTTGTTGTCCCAGTGCTGTTCCATCGAGGTGATCTTCGGCATCACGGCGAAGTTGTAGAACGGCGCGGGCGACGACGTCGACCATTCGAGGCTGCGGCCGTCCCACGGATCGCCGGTGACGTCGCGGTTCAGGTCGCGGTCGCGAATGCTCACGTAGATCTGCACGACCAGCGCGAGAATGCCGAGGCCGACGAACACCGCGCCAACCAGCGCCACCACGAGCCACGGATGCCACGAGGCCACTTCGTAGTGGTTCATGCGGCGCGTCATGCCTTCGAAGCCGAGGATGTAGAGCGGCGTGAACGCGAGCCAGTAACCGATCAGCCAGCACCAGAACGAGACCTTGCCCCAGAACTCGTTGAGCGTGAAGCCGAACACCTTCGGGAACCAGAAGCTGATGCCCGCGAGGCAGCCGAACACCACGCCGCCGATGATCACGTTATGAAAGTGCGCGACGAGGAACAGCGAGTTGTGCAGCACGAAGTCCGCGCCCGGCACGGCCAGCAGCACGCCCGTCATGCCGCCGACGGCGAACGTCACCATGAAGCCGATGGTCCAGAGCGTGGCGCTGTGATAGCGGATGCGGCCGCGATACATCGTAAACAGCCAGTTGAACAGCTTCACGCCGGTCGGGATCGAGATCACCGTGGTCATGATGCCGAAGAACGCGTTCACGTTCGCGCCCGAGCCCATCGTGAAGAAGTGATGCAGCCACACGAAGAACGAGAGAATGCCGATCGAGGACGTCGCGTACACCATCGACTTGTAGCCGAACAGCGGCTTGCCCGAGAACGTCGCGATGATTTCCGAATACGCACCGAACGCGGGCAGGATCAGGATGTACACCTCGGGATGGCCCCACACCCAGATCAGGTTGATGTACATCATCGCGTTGCCGCCAAGCTCGTTCGTGAAGAAGTGCATGTCGAGATAGCGGTCCATCGTGAGCAGCGCGAGCGTGCCGGTGAGCACCGGAAACACCGCGACGATCAGGATGTTGGTGATGAGCGCGGTCCACACGAACACCGGCATCATCATGAGCTTCATGCCCGGCGCACGCATGCGCAGGATCGTCACGATGAAGTTGATGCCCGAGAGCGTCGTGCCCAGACCCGACACCTGCAACGACCAGATGTAGTAGTCCATCCCCACCGTCGGACTGTAGCCAAGCTCGGAGAGCGGCGGATACGCTACCCAGCCCGTCGCCGCGAAGTCACCGACGAACATCGAGACCATCACGAGAATCGCGCCTACGACCGAGAGCCAGAACGACAGCGAATTCACGAACGGATACGCGACGTCGCGCGCGCCGATCTGCAGCGGCACGACCACGTTCATCAGTCCGAGAATCAGCGGCGTGGCCACGAAGAAGATCATGATGACGCCGTGCGCCGTGAAGATCTGGTCGTAGTGATGCGGCGGCAGATAGCCGGCCGCGTCGCCGTATGCGAGCGCCTGTTGCGCGCGCATCATGATCGCGTCGGCGAAACCGCGCAGCAGCATCACGATCGCGAGAATGATGTACATGACGCCGATGCGCTTGTGATCGACCGAGGTGATCCACTCGCGCCACAGATAGCCCCACTTCCCCGCGAGCGTGATCGCGGCGAGCAGGAGCAGGCCGCCGAGCGCCACGACGGCGCCGGTGCCCATGATGATCGGCTCGTGCCAGGGTACGGCATCGAGCGTGAGTTTTCCGAACATGTGTGATTACTCCGCTGCCAGGATGGCGGGCGCGCGCGCGCCGCTGCGTTCGAGGGTGAGCGCCGGCACGTTCGCGCCGGTGCCGCAAATCGGGTTGCCGTGAACGTCGCGCATGTATTTGTCGACGACGCCTTCGAACAGACCCGGCGCGACGTTCGAATAGAGCGTCACGGGGGTCTTTTCGCCGGGGATCGCGAGGCGCTCGTACGCGCCGCGGCTCAGCATCGCGGGCGAGGCCTGGGCGCGGGCGATCCACGCGTCGAAATCGGCGCGGCTGGTGGCGAGCGTGTCGAAGTGCATGTCGGAGAAGCCCGGTCCGCTGAAGGCCGCCGAACGGCCCGCGTAGACGCCGGGTTCGTTCGCGATCAGATGCAGCTTCGTTTCCATGCCCGACATCGCATAGACCTGGCTGCCCAGTTGCGGAATGAAGAACGAGTTCATCAGCGACTCGGCGGTCAGACGGAACGACACGGGCGTGTCCACCGGAATCGCCAGCTGGTTCACGGACGCGACACCGTAATCGGGATAGATGAACAGCCACTTCCAGTTGAGCGCGACGACGTCGACGCGGATCGGCTTGGTCTGCGATTCGATCGGCTTGTACGGATCGAGCGAGTGCGTCGTGCGCCAGATCAGCACGCCGAGCGTGAGCACGATCACACAGGGAATCGACCACACGACCACTTCGATCGCGGTCGAATGCGACCACTTCGGCGCGTAGGTCGCGCCCGTGTTGGACGCGCGGTAGCGCCACGCAAACCACAGCGTGAGCGCGATCACGGGTATCACCACCAGCAGCATCAAGCCGAGGGCGATCAGGATCAGGTTCTTTTCCTGCACGCCGATGTCGCCTTTCGGGTCCATCAGCACGGAGCTGCAGCCGCCGAGCAGCGCCAGCGCGCCGCTCGCGGCAAAGGTCGCGGCGGCGCGTAACGGCCTGCTTATGCGGGGGTGAAAACGGGATGAGTGGGTGGAGTGTGGCTGCGGCGGGCCGCCTTCAAAGGACGGTCCTCTTCGAGAAAGGGTTTGGCGCATGTCGGGTTCCAGGGTTGACGAACGCGCAAACCCGTCGATACAGCGCGTGCCCGGAATGCCCCGCCGCTTTGGTCAGGCTCCGCCGCGGCAGTGGCCATACATGCACCATATGTATGGATTTACGCGATTCGTGTCCGCATGCTAGAGTAAGACATGACACATACATGTGCGGCAGGATGACGCAAGGCCCAATGACGCAATCCACCCGGAACGACGCCGATTCCAACCCGGATACCGATACCGCCGCCTCGCCGTGGGCGTCGGCGCTCGCGCGCGGCAGCGGCCCGCGCTATGTGCAGCTCGTCGACTTCATCGAGCGCGCCGTGGCCGACGGCACGCTCGCGCCCGGCGACCGCGTGCCCGCGCAGCGCGTGCTGGCGAATCTGCTCGGCGTCGATCTCACCACGATCACGCGCGCGTTCAACGAGGCGCGGCGGCGCGGGCTGATCGAGGCGCGCGGGCCGCTCGGCACCTTCGTGTCCGCGCCGCGCGCGGAGCTTGCGCAGCGGGTGGATCTGAGCATGAACATTCCGCCGCCGCCCGTGGGCATCGACACCAACGCGCTGCTGCGCGAAGGGCTGTCGCGCCTGCTGCTGCGCAGCGACGCCGACCTGCTGATGACCTATCACGTCGGCGGCGGCGGCGCGGCCGACTGCACGGCGGCCGCCAACTGGCTCGCGCCGGCGCTCGGGCCGGTCGATCCCGCGCGCGTGGCCGTCTGCCCCGGCGCGCAGGCCGCGCTGGCGGCGCTGCTCGTCGCGTTCACCTCGCCCAGCGACACGATCCTCGCCGAGCCGCTGCTCTATCCGGGCTTGCCGCACGCCGTCGCGCAACTCGGGCGCCGCCTCGAAGCCATCGACACCGACGCCGACGGCATGCGCCCCGACGCGCTCGAAGCCGCCTGCCGCTCGCACGGCGCGCGTCTGCTGTATCTCAATCCGACCTTGCAGAATCCCACGGCCGCGACCATGCCCGAGTCGCGCCGCCGCGAGATCCTGCGCGTGGCGGCGCGCTACGACGTGCGCATCGTCGAGGACGATCCCTACTGGCGCTTCGCCCCGGACGCCCCGCCACCGCTCGCGCGCCTCGCGCCGTCGCAGGTCTGCTATCTCTCGACGCTCTCGAAAACGCTCTCGCCCGGTCTGCGCACGGCCTTCCTCGTGATGCCCGACGTGGCGTCGCACGCGCGCTTCCTGGCCGCGCTGCGCACGTTTTCGCTGATGGCCGCACCGCTGACGAACGCGCTCGCGATGCAGTGGATCGCCGACGGCACGGCCGCGCGCATCTTCGACGGCGTGCGCGCCGAGGCGCACGAACGCCAGCGCATGGCCGCGCAGACGCTGGGCTCGTCGGCGGGCGCAGGCATTCATCTCTGGTACGCGCTGCCGAGCTACTGGCAGGCGCGCGATCTCGCGGCGGCGGCCAACATCGAGGGCCTCGCGGTCGCGCCGTCCACGGCGTTCGAGCAAGGCCCCGGCACGGCGAACGCGATCCGCATCTCGCTGGGCGCCACCGCCGACCGCAGCCAGCTTCAGGCCGCGCTGCGCCGTCTCTCCACGCTGCTCGCGAGCAACCGCTCGGCGCAATCGCAGGTGATCGTCTAACGCCATCTGTGGCGCGCGGGTCGCGGCCAGCGCGCCACAGGCAAAGCGCTCCCCCGCGCGCGATGTATGCGCCGGCTTTGGATGCCGCGCCTGTCTTCCTCGCCCTGCACCTCACGCCAGGATGTGCTCCCGGCCGCAGACGCACACCGGTGCGTCTTTCTCATGCACGCTTTGCAATCTCCTCATGAAAAGAATGCAGTGGACAGCTAATTTCGATGCCCCTTTAATTAGCACGGTCATTCTAATTTCATGATGCTTACATAAATAAAGAGGAGACAGACATGCGCGTGCGCAGGCATGGGTGGTGTGGGATTGCTCTCGCAGTGGCGGCAAGCGGCGCGGCGGCCGCCGAATCGGGCGTGACGCTGTACGGCGTCGCCGATACCTACATGCAGTACCTGAGCAACGATGGCAAGAACACCGTCGCGCTCAAAAGCGGCGGCTCGACGAGTTCGCTGTTCGGCCTGAAAGGCACCGAGGATCTGGGCGGCGGCCTGATTGCGCAGTTCAACGTGGAAACGGGCTTCAACCTCAACAACGGTGGACTCTACGCCGACACCAGCAAGCTCTTCTTCCGCCAGGCATGGGTGGGCCTGAAGCACGAAAAATACGGCTCGCTCTCGTTCGGCCGTCAGTACGATTCGAGCTTCCGCGTGGTGTATCCGACCGATCCGTTCAAGGTCAACGAAGGGCTCTCGCCATTCGCGTCCTACGTGCTGGCCGTCGATCGCAACACGCTGTCGACGCAGTACGACTCGGCGCGCCTGAGCAACTCCGTGCTTTATCAGACGCCGCGGATCGGCGGCGTGCAGCTCTACACCATGTACGGTTTTTCGGAAACGGTCACGCAACCGGTGCCGTCGACGTTCGGCAATACGCTGAACCTCGGCGTGAACTTCACGGGCGGCGGGCTCTACGCGGGGCTCGCGTACGTCTACCAGCACAGCGGCACGGCGCGCTACGCATCGCTGCCCGCCTCGATCGACCTGATGAACACCGAGCACTTCGTTGCCGCGCTCGCGTATCGAATCGGCCCGGTCAATCTGCAGGCGAACTACTCGTATAACCGGCCGAAGGGCGAACCTGCGCCGGGTTCGTTCACCGCGCGGTTCGGCTCCGCCCACTCGATGAGCATCGCCGAAGTGGGCGCGACGATTCAGGCCACCTCCATCGACGAAATCCAGCTTGCTGCGCTCTATCGCAACGTGCGCGGCGCGCACGACAACACGCCGGGTTTCCAGATCGGCATCGATCACTGGATTTCGAAGCGTACGAGCCTGTATGCGCGCGCGGGCTATTTCAAGAACAACGGCACGGCCACGGTGAGCTGGCCGGGCGTGAGCGTGACCGAAGGCGGCACCAAGCAGGCGATGGGCGCGGTCGGCATGACGCATCGCTTCTAAACCGCTTCACTCCGTTAAAGGCAAAAGCGGCCCTTGCGGGCCGCTTTTCTTATGCTGGGTTTATCGATTCAGTCGATGCGTTCGATGTCGCCGGGCTTCCAGGTCTTGTCGAAGAACGGCTGCGTCGGGCCATACAAACGCAGGATCACGAAAAAGCCCTTGTCCGGCAGCGTGCGGATGTAGTTCTTCACATTGACGTCGGCGGGCTGCTTCGGTCCGAACACGATGTCGATCGAACCATCGGCGTTCTTCGCGGGCTCGTCCATCGTGTTGATCGACGGGAACGCCTGGCCGTTCTGCAATCCCGACGCGCTCCACGCGTCGTAGGCCGCGACCGACCAGAAGATATGCGCCGGAATGCCCGCAGGCAGATGCAGCTTGTAGGTGTGCTCGCCCGTCAGGAAACGGCCCTGCGCGTCCTTGAACGCCGTGGGATATTTCGCGCCCACGTTCACCATGCTGACGGCCATGCCCGGGCTTGCCGAGTACGCGTAGGTGAAGAAGCCAGTGCGAATGTCGATGTAGTTGAAGGTCGGCGACGTGAATTCCGCATTGCCCGGAAACACGTTGAGCCACTGCCGGTCCGGATACCACTTCTGCGCATAGGTGTTCGCGGGCGGCGCGACGGCAATCACGCGCGCCATCTTCGCGGCCGTGCGCGCGGCGTCGTCGAGGATCTTGCGCGTGCGCGGGTCCGGCTTGAACGGCTGCCCCTTGACGATGCCGAGACTCGCGGCCATGCCGCGCATTTCCATGTCGGCGGGATCGGGATACTCGCTGTCGATGAAACGCGAGAGCATGTCGAACGCGCTGCCATCGGTCGGATACAGCATGTTGATGGGCACGCCCGACGCGTCGGGAAACTGCATGGGTTTCGCATTCGCCTGCTGACCGAGCGGATAGATCTTCGTCTGCTCCAGCACGCCGACCGGTTGCGCGAGTGCTTTCGGATTCTTGAAGAAGCCGCGCCAGAACACGAACACGCCGTTCGTGCGCGAGCGATAGACGTAATAGCCCTCGGGAACCGGGCCGTCGTAACCCGGCGGCAGCACGAGATATTTGCCGCCCTTGCCCTTGTCGGGACCGGGCAGGCCGACGTCGCCGCACATCACATGGCCTTCGAGCTTCGGCCCGCAGATCGGGCGCTGGAAGAAGTCGTCGAGAATGCCTTGCAGGCCGGGCGGCACCTCGATCACCATCGGGCCGTCCTTGCCCACGTCGAGATAGCCGAGCGCGTAGATTACGTCCGAATTCGGCGTGGTGATCTGCGTGCGCGCGTCGAGCCGTTCCTTGAAGATCGGCAGCACGTTGTAACCCGTGCCGAACTTGCGTTCCGAGCCTTCCTTCATCGCGTACACGTTGAGCGCGGGAATGGCCCAGATATACGTCTGGACCGCGCGCTGGAACAGCCATTCGTCTTGCAGCGTCTGGACCGATTGGGGCGCCGGAAAGCCGCCGGGGAACGGCAGATTCGCGAGTTCGCCATAGCGCGCGGCGACAGGTGCGGCGTCCGGTGCCGTGTCAGGCGCGGCTTGCGCCCACGTCATGCAGGGCGTCGCCAGCGCAACCGCGAGCGCGAGACCGCGCAGGGAAGTGTTCAAGGTCGTCATCCGTCTCCTCCGTGCGCCGATTACGGATTCGTGGCGCTGGTGGCGCGCACCGGCGGCGGCGTCCACGACCCGTCGAGCGCCGCGGGCTCGGGCCAGTAGGCACGCACGTACAGCGAGAAGTCCTGACCGGCGGGAGCCGGCAGCCAGTTCGCGCGCTTGTCGCCTTCGGGCGGCGCGCTCTGGATGTAGATCGTGAGCGAGCCATCTTCGTTGAGCTTGAGGTCCTTGTTCTTCGTGCCCACCGAATAGCGCTTGATGTCGTTCGGCGAGAAGAAGTGATGCTCGTTGTACAGCGTGAGCGACCAGAATCCCTTCACCGGCGGCAGCTTGCCCTTCGGAAACGTGACCGTGTAGGCATGCGCGCCATTCAGGCGCTGGCCGCTCGCGTCGGCGTCCAGATAGAAGTATTTGGTCTCGTTGCTCTTGTTGACCAGGATGTTCGACTTGGCAACCGCCGCGCGCGTGTAGTAGTCCGTACCGAACGCCGCGCCGTTGGTGATCGTGTGCCAGTTGTCGTTCAGCGCGTGCCCGAAGCTGTTGAAGTTGAACATCGGCGCGACGACTTCGGTGTCGGCCTTTTTCGCTTCGTCGACGATCGCCGCCTTGATCGCCGGATCCTGACGCGCGGCCGCGAGCAGCGCCTCGGCCTGCGCGTAGAGCGCCTGCTCGCCCGGCAACGGCGGCGTGGCCTTGAGCACGAGCGTGAGTTCGTCCCAGAACTTCTCGGGCTCGACAAAGCGGATTTCCGCGTCGCCGCCGCCGCCATCCTTGCCGAAATGCGGCAGCGCGGACCAGTCGGTGCGCTTCATCTTGCCGTCGAAATCGGCGAGCGGATACACGCCGATCTGCGCGATCGTGGACTGGATCGCCTTGCGGTCCTCGGGCGTGTCGTCCATGAAGACGCGCGGAATCACGAGCCCGACCGAGGTAGGCGAGCGGAATACGTGCTGGATGCCGGCGGGCACCTTGCCCTTCCAGTTCGGACCGGCCAGCAGATAGAAGCCGGGCTTCGTGCCGTACATCTTGCCGAGGCTCGCGAAACTGTCGGTGCGCGTGTCGACGGCCTGGATCACCCAGAAACGGCCGCCGAAGTCGGGCACCTGCACGACCACCGGCGAAGCGTCGAGATCGACCACGGCCGAACCGTACACGACGTCCTGATTCGGACACGCCACGAAGCGCTCGGCCGGCTCGATATAGTCATGCAGCATCGACAGGCGATTGGGCGGCGCGAGCGGCACGATGCCGCCGTTCAGGCCCGGCGAAGGCACCTGACGCGCCGCGAGCAGGCGGTTGTAGATATTCGTCATGGGCCAGGCCCAGACGTAAAGATTGCGCGCCAGGGTGCGCGCATACGCTTCGGACATCGCGTAGCCGGCCACCGGCCCCGGCGGCAACGCGGCCGCGTGCGGTTGCGCCGCGCCGGCTGACTGGGCTTGTGCCGCTGCCGCGCCTTGCGTGAACGACGCGACAGCCGACGCGACAGCCAGGGCGAGTGCGCCCACGAGGATGCGATTTTTCATGGTTCTTTTTCCGATTGTCGTAAAAGTTCGCATGGCGCGCAGGTGGGCGCGACGGTGATGAAACAGACGCCGAATAAACCCGCCTTGCAAAAAAAGAGCCTGCGCAGTGTTTCGTGTCGCGCATTCGATGACTAATTTGCACACACCCGGTATACATGCCGGTTTATGCAAAATGCAGCAGCGTTATCTGAAACCTGAACAAATGAACCGGCGATACGGACAAAAAATACGGGCAAAAATACGGACAAACCCCGCGACACCCAGCTGATAAAAATCATATCGTGAAAGCCGAAAGCCGGTCTTTCGCCTGCACGGCCGATACTAGCCCGACAGCAACCAGCAAACAACGTGGCGCGCGCAATGATTATTCGACTCTTCCGGCTTATTGACGTGAGTCACTGGCATCGCGCATGCGCGCATTCGAATCCGCGAAAGTCCGCTTCCATTCGAATGCGACAAATAATCGGCCCCATAATGACCTCAACGCAATTTATGCCAGGTCTTATTCTGTCTTTTCAATGCACGTTTGTACTGAGCCGGGAAAAGTGTCCGTAATAAGCGGCTCGGCAAGAATTTACCGGGGGCTGGCATCGCGCTTGCTTCCCGCCTTTGGAATCGACTCATGGGTTCGGTAACGGACGGCCAATGCGCAGTTCGGCGAGACGCTGTCACGCAGCGCCAGTACACTCGTCGGAACGCAGATGCCCGCAAGGCCGACCGCCGGGCTCCAGGTAACCGCGCCGCACCCGGCGCCTTTTTTCGGGAGAAATGAAGATGGCCAACGACACGATGCTGCAGCAGATGCGCGACAAACCGGGCTTCATCGCCGCGCTCGATCAGAGCGGCGGCTCCACGCCGGGCGCGCTGCGGCAATACGGCATTCCCGAGAGCGACTATCAGGGCGACGAGGCCATGTTCCGCCTCATGCACGAGATGCGCGTGCGCATCATCAGCGCGCCCGCGTTCACGGGCGCCAAGGTGATCGGCGCAATTCTGTTCGAGCAGACCATGGACGGCCAGGCGCACGGCAAGCCCGTGCCCGCGTTCCTCTGGGAAGACCGTGGCGTGGTGCCTTTCCTCAAGGTCGACAAGGGCCTCGAAGCCGAAGGCAACGGCGTGCGCCTCATGAAGCCGAATCCGGGCCTCGACGCGTTGCTCGAACGTGCCCGCAAAGCCGGCATTTTCGGCACCAAGATGCGCTCCACGATCGAGCGCGCCTCGCCGGAGGGCATCGCGGCCATCGCGAAGCAGCAGTTCGAAGTGGGTGCGCAGATCAGCGCACACGGACTCGTGCCGATCCTCGAACCGGAAGTGTCGATCAAGGCGCCCGACAAGGCGCAGGCCGAAGCGCTGCTGCGCGACGCGCTGCTCGAGGGTCTCGACGCCCTGCCCGCATCGAGCGACGTCATGATCAAGCTGACGATTCCCGACACGCCTGACTTCTACAAGCCGCTGATCGACCATCCGCGCGTGGTGCGCGTGGTCGCGCTGTCGGGCGGCTATTCGCGCAGCGACGCCTGCGAGCGCCTCACGCACAACCACGGCATGATCGCGAGCTTTTCGCGCGCGCTGATCAACGACCTCACGAAGCAGATGAGCGACGCGGAGTTCGACGCCGCGCTGGCCGCGAGTATCGACGAAATCTATCAGGCATCGGTCAAGAAGGACTGAGCGGACTGAGCCTGCGCGCGGTACATGCCGCTGCGTTAAAAACCGAAAGACAGCCGGGGCCACAACCCGGCTGTCTTTTTTTGTTGGGCGGTTATACTGTGCGCCAGTCGATCGTTCACTCATTTTTTCGCGATATGGACCGGCCATGAGGCGGTTACTCTGCCTGCTCGCCTTGCTGCCCGGCTTCGTGCAAACCGCAGCGGCGCAGCAACAGCCCCCCGAGGACAAACAGAAGCTCCCCACCTACCTCACCCAGAAGTTCGGGCTGGCGAAGGAAAAGGCTGCGCAAATTTCTGAGGCCGTGACCACGGCCGCCGCGAAATATTCGCTGCCGCCCGCGGTGCTGCTCGCCATCATTTCGATCGAGTCGCGCTTTCGCGAGAAGGCGCGCGGCGCGAACAACGCCACCGGACTCATGCAGGTCGTGCCCTCGGCGCACCGCAATCTGCTGCGCAACAAGGACCTCACCGATCCCGACGTCAATATCGATGTGGGCTCGTCAATCCTCTATGGCTACAAGCGCGACGCCGGCGGCGATCTCGACGCGGCGATGAAAAACTACGGCGGCTCGACAGCCTACGCGCAGAAGATCCGCGCACGCGCGATGGAGTTCAGTCACGTGCTCGACAGCGCGAGCGCCCCGCATGTCGTCGATGCCGACGCGGCGAGCGCAAGCGCCGCGTACACGGGTGCGTTTTCGGCGACGCTCGCGGCGAAGACGGTGGCCGGTGCGACCGCTACGGCGAGCGCGAGCGTGGCATCCTCGGCGCAGGCAGCGTCTGCGCAATCGGGTGCATCGGGCGCACAGACCGCATCTTCCACCGACACCTCAAGCGCACGCGACGCCGCACGCTACCAGTCACGTTCGCGCGATCGCTGATCCGCTCAACCGCGCTGCCGCTCCACCGGCGGATACGCGTAACGCCCTTCGAGATGCACCGCGCGCGGCACGTACAGGCGCAGCGCCAGATAGAACCGCTCCGGCGGCGCGGGCAGCCAGTTTGCGCGCAATACCGGATCGGCGGGTTCGTTTGCCGAGATCGCGATCCGCAAGCCGCCGTCGTCGTCGAGACGCAGACCGCGCGTGCGGTCGCCCAGCGAATAGCGGCCGATGGCATTCTCGGCCAGCATGCAGGTCGCGCGCTCGTAAGCGGTCAGCGACCAGAACGCCTCGACCTGCAACGCCTGGCCGGGCGCAAAGTGCAACACGTACGATTCGCGGCCATCGAGCAGCGCGCCATCGTCATCGCAATCGGCGGTGATGTACATCGCTTCTTCGATGCCGAGCGCGCCGATGTAGCTGAGTGCGACCTGCGCGCGCTCGCGATAGTCGTCGCCGAAAGTTTCGCGCACATCGACCGGCAGCGCCCAGCCGCCGCCCAGCGCGAGCGGCGGCGCGCTCGCGAGTTCGCGCGTGAGCTGCGCAATCGCGCGGGCGAGCGCGTCGGTTTGCGCGGCGTCGAGCGTGGCAATATCCGCACCGATACCGCACGCGCGCCAGCGTGCGAGGCTCGTCATCGCAGCGGCAGGCGGCGGGTTTTCCGTGAGCGCGCGGTTCACGACCTGCGCGAAGCGCGCCGCATCGCCGGGACGTTCCTGCGGCGGCAACCACGCGTCGATACGCGTCGGCACCGGCGCCGTGCCGCCGGGCGCCCGTTCGATCGACAACTGATCCTGCAACAGCACGGCCGCCGCCAGATCGTCAGCGCCATCGACGAGAATACGGCCGATCACCCAGACCGTATCGGTCGGACACGCGAGCGAGCGCATGCCCGCGGGCGCCTCGCCGCGCCACGTCGGCCCGTGCACGAAGAACGCACCCGCTTCGCCGCCGGTCGTGCGGCTGCCGATATACCCGAACGGATTCGTGTACATGTCGAGCAGGCCCAGCACGTAGTAGCGCGAGTGCATGGCCGGCACGCGGATCACGAGCGGCCCGCCGCGCAAATCGAGCCACGCGCTCGAATAGAGCGTGTCGTTGTTCGGCGTGACGACGCGTCGATGCTGCGGCCCGAGCAACTGACGCGTGTGCAGCCAGGCGTTGGCCCAGCGTGCGGTGGCATCGGCGTCGTGGCCCTCGACGCGCGGACAGGTCGCGGACAACATGCGCGCCATTTCGTAGAGCGGCAGTGCGAACTGCACGGCCTCGACGGCGAGATCGACAAGATCAGCGCTCGCGGCGGCGGGTTCCACAAACGAAGCGGATGAGACAGTCGGAGTATTCATGGCGGATTGAAGCAAAGAGAATGGCGTGGACGTCAGGCGTTCACCGGCGACACGTTTTGCACCGGCGGAATCGCGTAGCGCCCTTCGAGAAACGCGGCCTGCGGATGGTAGAAACGCAGGATCAGATAGAAGCCGTCAGGCGGCGCCGGCAGCCAGTTCGCGTGCGGATCGGCAGGCGCTTCGTGCTGGATGGCGATACGCAGTCCGCCATCGGCGTCGTAGCGAAGCCCCGGCGTGCGGTCGCCGATCGCGTAACGGGGGATCGGGTTGTCGACGAAATAACGGTCGGCGCCATAGAGCGACAGCGACCACAAGGCATCGACGGGCGGCAACTGGCCCGGCGCGAAATGCAGGCTATAGCGGCGCGCGCCGTGCAGATGCTCGCCCGCATCGTCGAAATCGGCGGTCGCATAGACGGCCTCTTCCGAGGCGAGCGCGCCCAGCCCCTTCATGGCGATGCACGCGCGCAGCAGATGCGCATGGCCGTAGCGCCCGAGTTCGAGGCTATAGACCCAGTTGCGGCGCGTGCGGCTTTGCGTGAACGCGAGCAGCAGACGTTGCGCGTCGGCATAGGCAAGGCGCAGGCCGTGCTGCACGGCTTCGGGCAGCGCACGCACGTCGGTCCGTCCGTGCTCGCGCAGTCCCGCGCGCACGAGCATGCCGAAGGCGGCGGCCTCGTCGGCGCGTGGTGGCAAATCGGCGAACGCATCGAACACGTGCTGAAAGAAGTCGAGCGCGTCGTCGCCGCTTTCCTGCCAGTCGCGCACGCACTGCGGCCCCGCGCAGACCGGCCCGTTCAGCCGGAACGCGCGCGCGGCGTCACGGGCGCGAGGCAGGTCGTCGTCGCTTTGCACCAGCACGCGGCCGAGCAGCCAGACCAGCGCGGTGGGACAGGCCACCGGCGTGCCGTCGCCCGTCGGCTGTTGCCCCGGCGCATGCAGCACGACGCGCGCGCCGCGCGTCCCCACGTTGCGCGGCCCGAGATTCGCGAAGTTGTTGGTGAAGGCATCGAGCAATTCGATCACGAAATAACGCGTGCTCTCCACCGCCGGCAGGTCGAGCACGACAGGACCGTTCGAAAGATCGATCCACGCATTCAGATAGAGAAAGTCGTTGGCGGGCGTGACGATGTCGCGGTCCTCATGCGTCCAGCGGCGGTCGCTCGCATAGAGCGCGTTGAACGGCGCGCGCAGCGGACTGCGCGAATGCGGCTGCGTGTGCAGCGCGCACGTGCGCATCACTTCGACCACCGGATAGCGTGCAAGCGCGAGCGGCCCCGCCGCCATTTTCACCAGCGCGACGACGGGATCTTCTTCGGACCTCGCTCGCGGATCGATTCGACTCATTGCCTGCGTATACATAACGAATTTCCTGCATCCTCAAATAATTTCGGAATCCTTTGTATCTACGATAAGGCAAGCGCGCTTTCCGCATCGCCCCCAGCTTTTCAGCGTTCGCCCGGCACCAGCGGACTCGCCATCTGCGCTTGCTGCTCACGCTGTTCGCGCCGCGCACGCGCCGCAAATCGCTCACGATCGGCTTCCGGATGAATCAGCACGGCGGCGACCAGCCCCGCACCAATGGCGAACGCGCCCGCGAGCAGCATCCCCGTCTGGAAACCGGCGGCCTGGCTGGCGGCGTGGTCGATCACATAGCCGATCACGGCGGGCGTGACGAGACCGCCGAGCGTCGCGATACAGATATTGATGCCCAGCACGCCACCGCGCTGCGCGGCGGGGACGATCTCGCCCGCGAGCGTCATGCCGCTCACGAACGTGAACGACGCGAGCGAAAATCCGACCGTCACCGTCGCGATGAGCAGCGGCCCGGCGCCAAGACGCGGCATCAGCACCAGCGCGATACCCGAGGCCACGACCGCCACCGCCCCGAGCGTGCCGCGCGCATGGCGGCTCGACACGCCGCGCGCCATCAGCCGCTGCGACCACCAGCTCAGCAGCGGCGAACTGACCATCTGCCCGAACGCAGGCAGCACCACGATCCAGCCGACCTGCGTGAGCGAATAGCCCGCCACGCGCACGAGGTAACTCGGCAGCCACACCGTCGCGACAGTCAGGATCACGTAGGCCGCGAAGCCCGCGAGATCGCTGCCGATACAGGTGCGCGACAGCAGCAGCGCGCGCAGCGGAATCCGCTCGGGGTAGATAGCGCCGGCGCCGCCCTGCGTCGCGACGGCGCGTGCGTCGTCATGGCCGCCGAGCGGCCCTTCCTTGCCGATCCACAGCCACAGCGCGCTCCACACGAGGCCCACGACCGCGAGCAACTGAAACGCCGCGCGCCAGCCGAAGGCCACGATCACTGTCGTGATGAGCGGCGCGATCAGCCCGGCGCCAAACGACGCGCCGATCGTCAGCAGCGCCGACGGCACCGCGCGTTCGCGATCGGGAAACCATTTGTAGAGCGCGTGCACGGCGACCGGAAACGCGGGCCCCTCGCTCGCGCCAAGCAGCACGCGCGACAGCACGAGCGTAGCGGGCGCGGCGTAAAGCAGCAGCGGCACCTGCGAAATCGACCACGTGACGGCCATCGCAAGCAGCAGCCAGCGCGTTTTCACGCGATTCGACAGCAGCCCGACCAGCAACGCGGAGATCGAAAACAACGTAAAGAAACTGGCGGCGATGCGGCCGAACTGCCCGTGCGTGAGATTGAGCTCGCGCATGATGGGCTCGGCGGCGAGACCGATGAGCGCCTTGTCGGCGAAATTGATGGCGAGAAAGAAAAACAGGCCGGCGACGATTAACCATCGCTGGGCGCGAGCGTGCGTCTCGAACGTCATTGCGTCTCCATTCGCGGCTTTTTTGTGGACGGCCGGCCAGCGCCGGTCGCCTCGTCTGCCGCATCCGGGACATTGGACGATGCGCCAATCAATAATACAACTGCATAATTTGCATCGAATCAATAGATCAAACGCATGAATGCGGGCGTATTGACGCAGCCCCCGCAGCGCCGGCTCCGGCGGAATTATCGAGACGTGGCGGCGACGCTTTGAAACGCGCGGATGGCCTGTTCAGCGGCGGGAGACAGCGTGCGCCCCGCGAGATGGACGATGCCGAATTGCAGCCACAGCGGCGAGCGCGTGGGCAGCGAGAGCGGCACGAGGCCCGCCATGCGCGCCGGATTCCACATGGCGTGCGTGGTCAGCAACAGGAGTGCGTCGGTCTTGCGCGCGTATTCCTGCAACACGTTCACATCGTTGCAGACGAGATGAAATTCGAGCGCGTGATTCGGCGCGTAACGCAGCCATTTGCGCAGCGCCTCGTGCATCGGATCGGGCAACGGCACGGAGACGACCGGATACGCCTGCAACTCGTGCGCATCAAGCCCGGCACGGCCCGCGAGCGGATGCCCCTCGCGCACGAACCAGGCCGCCTGATGACGCGGCAGCGTCATCACGTTGACCTCGCTGGTCGGCTGGGTGCCGCGAATATCGACGATCAGGAAATCGAGCGTTTCGGCGTGCAGGGCGTCGAGCAGGTTTTTCCAGTTGTCGACGACCGCGTTGATGCGCAGTTGCGGATGATGATGCGCGAGCGCGTCGAGCGCGGCGGGCAGCAGCATGGCCGCCGGATACGGCCCCGCGCCGAAACTCACCGCACCGATGTCGTGATTGCGCAGCAGATCGACGTCGCGCACGAGGCAGCGCGCCTCGAACAGCACTTTCTTCGCGCGGCGCACGACCAGCTCGCCCGCGGGCGTGATCTGCACCTCGCGCGTCGTGCGGTCGAACAGCGCCATGCCGAGATCGTCTTCGAGCGTCTGAATACTGCGGCTCAGCGCGGGCTGGCTCAAATGGACGCGTTGCGCGGCGCGCGCGAAGCTGCCCTCTTCGGCGAGGGCGATCACGTGTTCGAGCTGGCGTAGATTCATGGCGAGGCGCGGCAATCGTGACGGTATGAGCGCCGGGAAGTCCGCATCGCGTGGCGGACCGGATGCCGCGCGCCGACGTCGCAACGAAGCGAGCCGGTGCGCGGCATGGCGCGGACCGGCTCGGGATCGCTAAACGGGATGGCCGCCGCGCGCGGGCGGCGGCCGACGCGCTCAGGCGTTCGCGGCGGGCGTGTCCCCTTCTGCAGCCGGCGCGGCCGGTGCTTGCGCGGACTCGGGCGCAGCCGGTTCGGCGGCTTGCGCTTCGACTGCCGGGGCCGGAGCCTGCGCTTCAGCCGACTCGACGGCTTCCGCCGCTTCCCCCGTCTGCCCGGCAGCAGGCGCCGCCGGTGCGGCTGCGTCCTGCGGCTTGGCTTGCGCCTCGGCCTTGGCCTTCTGGCGCGCGAGCGCGGCGTTGGCGCGGCCGATATGCGACGGATCGATGCCCGGGCCTTCCGACACCGTGCCGTCCAGTTCGTAACGCGGACCGCCCGCGGCCACGCGCTCGTGGTAACGCGGATGGTTCACGTGGCGCTTGAGCACGGCGACGATCAGCGTGCGCTCGTAGTCCGGGTGCGCGGCGACCAGATCCTCGACGACACCGATCTTGAGCGGCAGACGCTCGCGGAAGGTCGGATAGAGCTTCGCAAAAACGTTCCAGACCGTGTTGAGCTGGCGGTTGCGCTCAATGCGCGCCTTGTCGGCTTCGCTGAGATTCGCAGCCGGTTGTTGCGCGCGCGCCGGACGCTGACGATGCGGGCCACGGCCCTCACCTTGCCCTTGCCCCGGACGCGCGCCCTGGCGCTGCTCGCCGTCGCGCGGACCGCGCTGCGGGCGGGCCTGCTGGCCCTTGCCCTCTTGCGGCCTGCCGCCGGCGGGCGCGCCGCCCTCGGCGCGCTTGCCTTGCGGCTTGCCGTGCGCCGGACGCGGACCGCGTGCGCGCGCGTCTTCCGCGCCGGCCGGACGCGGACCCTTCGGACCCTTGTGGCCCGAAGCACCCTGCCCACGACGCGGGCCCTGCGCGCCCTTGGGCGAGGACTTGCCTTGCGGCGACTGCGCCTGTTCTTCGGGCGGCTGTCCCGTGCCCATCCCCATGCTCTTCTTGATTTCGAGAAGACCATCCTTGAAGCTCAGGGTACGGCGTTGTTGCGATGCGGCTTTCACGTCCAGCTCTCTTCCTTATTGGATCGGACGCTATGATACAGAATCGCGCGCAGCATTTCTGTCACCGCGACTCGCCGATGCCCCGCGTGCAGCACGCGCGACGCTTGACAGCGCGCTCGCACGACCTCCGCGAAAATGTGCCGTGCGCGCGAATCGCCCTGTTTTTACGGGTTTTTTTGCGGTTTCCCGCATCTCGCGCCCGCACCGCGCCCCCATTTTTCATGCCGCGTACGCCTGTGTGCACATCGCGCGCTTTTTTTGTCACAAAAATGAACGTTTCCTCGACTTTGCCTTCTTCGATCCGCGCGATCGTTACCGGACATTCGCGCGGGCTCGGCGCCGCGCTCGCCGAATTGCTGCTGGAGCGCCAGATCGACGTGCTCGGTGTGGGCCGCAGCGCCCATCCGACGCTGGCGGCCCGGACCGCCGCGCGACTCGCCGAAGCCGCCGTCGATCTCGCCGATCCCGCGAGCGTCGAGCGCTGGCTGGCCGGCGGCGCGCTGAGCGCGTTCGCGCAAAGCGCGGACTGTGTGCTGCTGTTTAACAATGCCGGCACAGTCGACCCGATCGCGCCGCTCGGCGTGCAGGATGCGGGCGCGATCGCCCGAGCGATCACGCTCAACGTCGCCGCGCCGCTGATGCTGGCCAACGCACTGGCCAGCGACGACAGTTCAGGCAACGCCGCCTCGCGACGCATCCTGCACGTCTCCAGCGGCGCTGCGCGCAACGCTTACGCGGGCTGGAGCGTGTATTGCGCAACCAAGGCCGCGCTCGACCACCACGCGCGTGCCGTGGCGCTCGACGCGCCGCGCGGCGTGCGCATTTGCAGCGTCGCGCCCGGCGTGGTCGATACCGGCATGCAGGCGACGATCCGCTCGACGTCGACGGACAACTTCCCGCTACGCGAACGATTCGAGCAATTGAAAGAGAACGGCCAGCTGGCGACGCCGGAACACGCGGCACGTCTGTTGATCGATTACGCACTGAGCGACGCGTTTGGTTCGACGCCGATCGCCGACGTGCGCGAACTCGTGTAACGGCATCGTCACATTATTGAATCGAGCCACTGAGCGCGCACGCTCCCGCAAACGCTCACCTCGACAACCGAGCGCGATGCGGGATCACCATAGCTAACGAGTTGATTTCGCGCTGTTTCAGCGAGATGACGAGCCGCTTTGCGCGGCTCGTTTAGCATCACTCCCGCAAACACTCACCTTTGCCTGTGCGTTCCGGCATCAGGTAAGCGCCACACGCGGCCGCAATTCCGCCTTCAAACGACGCGCGCCGCCCGCAAGCATCAGCAGCGCGCCGATCGCCACCACGTCACCCGCGAAACGCGCGGGCAAGATCGACGAAACGTGCGTCGCGCGAATGACCGTGTCGACCGCATTGGACACGAGCGCGCCGCCCACGAAGCACACGAGCCCCTGCTGCCCCACGCTCACGACGCCCGGCAGGCGCTGCGCGAGCCACTCGATCCAGCCGAGCCGCACCGCCTGCGCGGCAAGCCACGCAACGGCCGCAAAACTCACGATGCGCAGGCTCGCGAGATTCTGCTTCATGTAGCCCGGCTGCGGCGTCACTTCGATAAAGAGCCGCACGACCGCGAATGCGACCACGAGTGTGATCGCGAGCACGGTGAGAAGGCGGCCGAGCCGCGAGATCTGGAACGCGTCAGTGACCGGATAGAGACGGCACAGCAGTCCGAGCAGGAACATCGCCTGCCACGCGAAGGGATTGAACGACCAGATCGAACCCGGCACCGACGGCAAATAGCGCACGAGCCAGCAGCCGGCGAACCACGTCGCGAAACTGCCGAGCAACACCAGGTCGGGCCGGCGGCGCGCCAGCGGCATGACGACCGGGAGCATCAGCACCAGAATCACGTAGAGCGGCAACACGCCCGCGAGATACGGCTGGTCGCGAAAGATCGCGATATTGCCGAGCATCGCAAACGGATGCGCGGTGAAACGCTGGAAGCCCGTTTCCGCAACCAGCGGCGAATCCACGCGCAGCGCGACAGCCGCCGCACCAGAAAGCAGCATCAACGCGGCGGCGCACAGATACGCGGCGTAAATCTCGCGCCCGCGCCTCAAAAAGCGGCGATTGGCGGCCTCGGTGCCCTTGCGCGCGGCAATCGCGAGCCAGCTTGCCGCCGCCACGTAGCCGCTCACGAAGACGAACACCTCGGCCGAATCGCAATACGCGAACGTGTGCAGCATGCCGTGCGACAACACGCTGGATGGAATGTGATCGAGTGCAATCGCAATCAGCGCGAAACCCCTGAAAAAATCGATTTCGATCGATCGCTTCGCTGTCTGGCTCATCAATGAATACTCCCGTCGTCTCTGGCGGTTGTGGCGATTGTGACGATTGTTGCGATTGAAATTGCGTCTCTTCGATTTGCTATGCGGATCGCGCGCCGATGCTTTCAGTCGCTTCCTTCGCCATCACCTTTCATCAGGATGACTGATTGTTTATGCGCTGATACGTGGCGCGTGCAAACCGTATGAAAATGCCAGGCGCCCGAAAGCGCTTCGTAAAGACTCGCTCGTTTCATCGCTACACCATGCGAATTCGGTGCCAGCGAGCGTCGAATCTTTCCTCGACACCCAGCATGGCACACCTGCCGTCATGCACGCAGTTTCTCCCCGTCGACGGCAAGGCCGCCGTAAGGAAGTGCACCGCGCGCCTCATGACCGGGGGTTGACGCGCGATGGGGCGCGAGGTTCCGCCGAATATTCGGTTTTATGCGCATTGATGCGCGCAACATGCGGTGTGCATCGGCGAGCGGCGAGCGAACTCGCCCGCATCAACTTACTTGACATCTAAACTATTTAGACCTACATTAACCTCGAGGACTGACCACGGGAGCTAGCATGCGCATTGCCTGTATCGGCGGAGGGCCCGCCGGGCTGTACTTCGGCCTGTTGATGAAGCGCCGTCACCCGGAGTACGAGATCACGGTGATCGAACGCAACCGCCCGTACGACACCTTCGGCTGGGGCGTGGTGTTCTCGGACCAGACGCTCGGCAATCTGCGCGCAGCCGACCCGGAAAGCGCCGCCGAAATTCTCGACGCCTTCAATCACTGGGACGACATCGAAATCCATTTTCGCGGCCGCTCGATCCGATCGTCGGGTCACGGCTTTTGCGGCATCGGCCGCAAGCGTCTGTTGAATATTTTGCAGGCACGCTGTGAACAGCTCGGCGTGAAGCTCGTGTTCGAGACCCAGATGAGCGACGACGACGTGCAAAACGCCGACCTCATCATCGCGAGCGACGGCCTGAACAGCGCCACGCGTCAGAAGTACGCCACCACCTATCAGCCCGATATCGATCTGCGCGACTGCCGTTTTGTCTGGCTCGGCACCTCGAAACTGTTCGACGCCTTCACGTTCGCCTTCGAAGAAACCGAACACGGCTGGTTCCAGGCGCACGCCTATCGCTTCGACGACAACACCTCCACGTTCATCGTCGAAACGCCAGAGCATGTCTGGCGCGCGGCGGGCCTCGACGACATGAGCAAGGAAGACAGCATAGCGTTCTGCGAAAAGCTGTTCGCGCGCTATCTCGACGGCCATGCGCTGCGCTCGAATGCATCGCATCTGCGTGGTTCCTCGCAATGGATTCGTTTTCCGCGCGTCGTGAACCGCGAATGGGTGCACTGGAAAAGCGCGAGCGACGGCCAGCAAACGCCGGTCGTGTTGATGGGCGACGCCGCGCATACGGCGCACTTCTCGATCGGCTCGGGCACCAAGCTGGCGCTCGAAGACGCGATCGAACTCGCCAACAGCATGGACGCGCATCCGCACGATCTGCGCGCCGCGCTCGCGCATTACACGAGTGTGCGAAGCGTCGACGTGTTGCGCATTCAGAATGCCGCGCGCAATTCCACCGAATGGTTCGAGCACGTCGATCGCTACGCGAAATTCGAACCCGAGCAATTCGCCTATTCGCTGCTCACGCGTTCGCAGCGCATTTCGCACGAGAATCTGCGCGAACGCGATGCGGCTTATCTGGGCGGCTTCGAAACGTGGCTCGCACAGCGCGCGAATCCCGAGGCGGCATCCAGCGCGCGTCCTGTTCCGCCGATGTTCACGCCTTATCGCGTACGCGGCGTGACGCTCAAGAATCGCGTCGTCGTCTCGCCGATGGCGCAATATTCCGCGCAGGATGGCGTGGCCGGCGACTATCACCTCATGCATCTGGGCGCGCGTGCGATGGGCGGCGCGGGGCTCGTGATGACCGAGATGACCTGCGTGTCGCCCGAAGCGCGTATCACGCCCGGGTGCCCCGGGTTGTACGCGCCCGAACATCGGACGGCATGGAAACGCATCGTCGATTTCGTGCACGCGCAGTCGGACGCAAAAATCGGCGTGCAGATCGGCCACTCGGGTGCGAAAGGCTCGACGCGTGTCGCGTGGGAAGGCATCGATCAGCCGCTCGACGACGGCAACTGGCCGCTGGTTTCGGCGTCGCCGCAACAATATCTGCGTGGCGTGAGCCAGTCGTCGCACGCCGCGAGCGCCGATGAACTGCGCGAGATCGAAGCGCAATTCGTGCGCGCGACGCAAATGGCCGCCGAAGCCGGTTTCGACTGGCTCGAACTGCACTGCGCGCACGGCTATCTGCTCTCGAGTTTTCTCTCGCCGCTCACGAATCAACGCGACGATGAATATGGCGGTTCGCTGGAAAACCGTCTGCGTTATCCGCTGCAAATCTTCAACGCGATTCGCGCCGTGTGGCCGCAGGACAAGCCGATTTCGGTGCGTATTTCGGCGCACGACTGGGTCGAAGGCGGCATCACGCCCGACGACGCCGTCGAGATCGCACGCGCCTTCAAGGCGGCAGGCGTCGACATGATCGACGTCTCCTCCGGCCAGGTGAGCAAGGACGAAAAGCCCGTGTACGGCCGCATGTTCCAGACGCCGTTCGCGGACCGCGTGCGCAACGAGGCGGGCATCGCCACCATCGCCGTGGGCGCGATTTCCGAAGCCGATCACGTGAACGGCATCATCGCGGCGGGCCGTGCGGATCTCTGCGCGGTGGCGCGCCCGCATCTGGCGAATCCGTCGTGGACGCTCAACGAAGCCGCGAAAATCGGTTATTTCGATGTGATGTGGCCGCATCAATATACGGCCGCGAAAAATCAGCTCGAACGCAATATCGAACGCGAGCGCGCTGCGGCTGCGGCAGCCGCCGGTTTGTCGCCGCTCGAACGCGCGCAGCGCGCGGAAGGCACCGTATGAACACGCACGACGCATTGCATCAACGCCACGCGGTCGTGACGGGCGGCGGCAGCGGCATCGGCGCCGCGACCGCTGCCGCCCTGCTGAAAGCGGGCGCGCGCGTCACGCTGATGGGCCGCGAGATGGCGAAGCTCGTCACGCAGCGCGAGAAGCTCGGCGGCGGCGAACACATCGCATGCGTGAGCGTCGATGTCGCCGACGAGGCCGCCGTGAACGACGCTTTTGCGCGCGCGACACAAGCGCTCGGCGACGTCGACATTCTCGTGAACAATGCAGGTCAGGCGACTGCCGCGCCGTTCGCCCAGACCGATCTTGCGCTCTGGAAACGCATGCTCGACGTGAATCTCACGGGCGCGTTTCTGTGCACGCGCGCCGTGCTGCCCGCGATGCTCGCACGCAAGCACGGGCGCATCGTGAACGTCGCGAGCACGGCGGGCCAGGTCGGCTATCCGTACGTGGCCGCGTATTGCGCCTCGAAACACGGCGTGATCGGCATGACGCGCGCACTCGCGCTCGAAGTCGCCACGCAGGGCGTGACTGTGAATGCGGTGTGCCCCGGCTACACGGAAACCGAACTTTTGCAGGCTTCCCTTGAGCAGATCACGCGCAAGACCTCGCGCAGCGAGGCCGAGGCGCGTAGCATCCTCGTGCGCCACAACCCGCAGCAGCGCTTCGTCACGCCGGACGAAGTCGCCAACGCCGTGTTGTGGCTGTGCGCGCCCGGATCGTCCGCGATCACCGGGCAATCGATATCCGTTTCTGGTGGAGAAATCACATGACCCTGCCCGCCCGCAAGACGGCAGCCGCGAAGACGCCGCGCAAAGGCGTTGCGAAGCCCGCGGAGAATGTCGTCGACATGGAGATGAGCACGGGCACCGACAGCCATATGGGCCTGCGCCTGTGGCTGCGCCTGCTCACGACGACGAACCTCGTGCAGGCCGAATTGCGCCGCCGTCTGCGCAGCGAGTTCGACACGACGCTGCCGCGTTTCGATTTGATGGCGCAGCTCGAACGTCATCCCGAAGGGCTTCGCATGACCGAGCTGTCGCGCCGTCTCATGGTGACGGGCGGCAACGTGACGGGCATTACCGATCAGCTCGAAAAAGAAGGCCTCGTCGTGCGCGACGCCGATCCGGACGACCGCCGCTCGATCGCCGTGCGTCTCACGCCCGAAGGACGCGCCGCGTTCGATCGCATGGCAATCGCGCACGAGCAATGGGTCGTGGAAATGCTGGGCGGACTGTCGCTCGACGAAAAGTCGAAGATGCACGACCGGCTCGGCAAGCTCAAGCAACATCTGCGCGACAGTTTGCCGGGCTGAACGCGCGACGCGAATCAAACAGGATTCAGGAAGGAGACACACCTTGACGACAGAACGTTCGAGCGCCGACGCGCTCTTCGCGGGCAACCGCGTCACGCTCGCAGGCTACGAGGCGAAGCACTTCGGCTGGTCGGTCGAGGACCGCGTCGCCACGATCACGCTGAATCGCCCGGAGCGCAAGAATCCGCTCACGTTCGAATCGTATGCGGAACTGCGCGACCTGTTCCGCCAACTCGCCTACGCGACCGATGTGAAAACCGTCGTGCTGCATGGCGCGGGTGAGAACTTCTGCTCGGGCGGAGACGTGCACGACATCATCGCGCCGCTGATCGATTTGCCGATGCCCGAATTGCTGATGTTCACGCGCATGACCGGCGACCTCGTGAAAGCGATGCGTCACTGTCCGCAACCGATCATCGCAGCCGTCGATGGCGTGTGTGCGGGCGCGGGCGCGATTCTCGCGATGGCCTCCGACATGCGTTACGGCACCGCGCGCAGCAAGCTCGCCTTTCTGTTCACGCGCGTCGGTCTCGCCGGTTGCGATATGGGCGCGTGCGCGATCCTGCCGCGCATCATCGGTCAGGGACGCGCCGCCGAACTGCTCTATACGGGACGCTCGGCAAGCGGCGAGGAAGGTCACGCATGGGGTTTCTACAACCGTCTGTGCGATCCCGCCGAACTGCTCGCCGATGCACGCAAACTCGCCGCCGATCTCGCCGCCGGCCCGACCTTCGCGCACGGCATCACCAAGACGATGCTGCATCAGGAATGGACCATGAGCATCGACGAAGCGATCGAATCCGAAGCACAGGCGCAGGCGATCTGCATGGCGACGCGCGATTTCGGCCGCGCGTACGACGCCTTCGCGGCAAAAACGCGTCCGGTTTTCAAGGGAGATTGAGCAGTGAACGCACCGGCTGACACTCATCTGCACGACGCGCTCGCGTGGCCGTTTTTCGAGGACCGTCACCGCGCACTCGCCACCGGCGTGGAAGCGTGGGCGCGCGAACACCTCGCTCACGTTTCGCACGACAACGTCGACGACACCTGCCGCAAGCTCGTGCTCCAGCTCGGCGAAGCAGGCTGGTTGCGCTACGGCGTGGGCGGCACCGCTTACGGCGGTCACGGCGACACCATCGACACGCGCGCCGTCTGTCTGCTGCGCGAAACGCTCGCGAAGCATTCGGGGCTCGCCGACTTCGCGCTCGCAATGCAGGGCCTCGGCTCGGGCGCCATCTCGCTCGCCGGCAACGACGCGCAGAAATCGCGCTATCTGCCGCGCGTGGCGAAGGGCGAAGCAATTGCCGCGTTCGCGCTCTCCGAGCCCAATGCGGGCTCGGACGTTGCCGCGATGGCGCTGGCCGCGCGCGACGAAGGCGATCACTACGTGCTCGACGGCGAAAAAACGTGGATCTCGAACGGCGGCATCGCCGACTTCTACGTAGTGTTCGCACGCACGGGCGAAGCGCCGGGCGCACGCGGCATCAGCGCGCTGATCGTCGACGCCGATACGCCGGGCCTGGAAATCGCCGAGCGCATCGACGTGATCGCACCGCATCCGCTCGCGCGCCTGCGCTTCACGAATGCGCGCGTGAACAAGAGCCAGTTGCTGGGCGCGCCCGGCGAAGGCTTTAAGATCGCCATGCGCACGCTCGATATTTTCCGCACCTCGGTGGCCGCCGCGTCATTGGGTTTCGCGCGCCGCGCGATGGCCGAAGGGCTCGCGCGCGCCGCCTCGCGCACGATGTTCAATCAGGTGCTCGGCGATTTTCAGCTCACGCAGGCCAAGCTTGCGCAGATGGCGCTGACGATCGACAGCAGCGCCCTGCTCGTCTATCGCGCCGCGTGGCTGCGCGATCAAGGCGAAAGCGTCACACGCGAAGCAGCGATGGCGAAATGGCACGCCAGCGAAGGCGCGCAGCAAGTGATCGACGCGGCCGTTCAGCTGTGGGGCGGCATGGGCGTTCAGAGCGGCAATGTGGTCGAGTCGCTGTATCGCGAGATCCGCTCTCTGCGCATTTACGAAGGCGCGACCGAAGTGCAGCAGTTGATCGTCGGCCGCGATCTGCTGAAGTCGTATCACGCCGAACACCATGCGGCCTGACGCGAACCGAACCCCTCAATGAACGCGAAAAACCCATGAAAAAAGCCCTTCTTCCCGCAGGCTGGATCAAGCCGCGCGGTTATGCGAACGGCGTCGCCGCGCGCGGCACGCAGGTTTTTATCGCCGGTCAGATCGGCTGGGACGAGCAGGCGAAGTTCACGAGCCGCGAATTCGGCGCGCAAGCCGTGCAGGCGCTGCGCAATATCGTGGCCGTGCTCGAAGCCGCGGGCGGCAAGCCCGAGCATCTCGTGCGCATGACGTGGTATGTGACGGACAAGCAGGAATACCTGTCATCGCTAAAGGACATTGGTGCGGCGTTTCGCGATCTGATCGGCGATTACGACATTGCGATGAGCGCGATTCAGGTCGTCGCGCTGATCGAGGACGAAGCGAAGGTGGAAATCGAAGCCACCGCCGTGATTCCCGACGACGCGCGTCTGAGCCACGCATAGCGCGCAGCGACCCGATCGCACTCAAAGCGCGCGCAGAAAAAGACCGTATAAAACGCGCACCAGTCTGTTCAGATTGAAGCCGGAGACACCATGCAACCGACCGCTCACGTCGATACCTACGCACGCGATCACCTGCCGCCCGAATCGCAATGGCCCGCGCTGCTGCTCGACAATCCCGACGTCACCTATCCGGCGCGCCTGAATTGCGCGGCCGAGTTGCTGGACCGCGCAATCGAGTGCGGATACGGCGCGCGCCCGGCGATCTGGTCTGAAGTCGATGGCCAGCCGCGCGCGACCACTTATTCGCAACTGCGTGAGCTGGTCGACCGCAGCGCGCACGTGCTCATCGACGACATGAAGCTGCAGCCCGGCAACCGCGTGCTGCTGCGCGGCCCGAATACGCTGCAAATGGCGGTGGCCATGCTCGCCGCGCTCAAGGCCGGGCTCGTGGTGGTGCCCACCATGCCGCTGCTGCGTGCGAAAGAGTTGAAGCAGATTATCGACAAGGCGAACATCAGCGCGGCGCTCTGCGATGTGCGCCTTGCCGACGAACTCGCGCGCAACACCGATCCGGCCAACGAATACTTCTGCGCCGGCCTCGAACAGGTGCGCTACTTCCACGACGACGCGCCCGACAGCCTCGAAACCCTCGCGGCGGCCAAACCGGCGCAATTCCGCGCGTGCGATACCGCAAGCGACGACGTCTGCCTGATCGCCTTCACAAGCGGCACGACCGGCACGCCGAAAGGCTGCATGCACTTCCATCGCGACGTGCTCGCGATGTGCGATCTGTTCCCGCGCCACGTCCTCAGGCCCACCGCCGCCGACGTGTTTTGCGGCACGCCGCCACTCGCGTTCACGTTCGGGCTGGGCGGCATTTTGTGCTTTCCGTTGCGCGTCGGCGCGTCGACGGTGCTGATCGAAAAGCTCACGCCCGCCCTGCTGCTGCAAACGATCGAAAAATTCCGCGCGACGATCGTTTTCACCGCGCCCACGTTTTATCGGCAGATGGCGCCGCTCGTGAAAGACGCGGATATTTCCAGTCTGCGCCAGACGGTCTCGGCCGGTGAGGCGCTGCCGCAGGCCACGCGCGATTTATGGCGCGAGGCGACGGGCATCGAGATGATCGACGGCATCGGCGGCACGGAGATGATCCACATTTTCATTTCGTCGGCCGGCAGCGACGTGCGTCCCGGCTCGATCGGCCGCGCAGTGCCTGGCTATGTCGTGCAGGCGCTCGACGACGCACTGCAACCGGTGCCGCCCGGCACGACCGGCAACCTCGCCGTGCGCGGCCCCACCGGCTGCCGCTATCTCGCCGACGAACGCCAGATGAAATTCGTGCGCGACGGCTGGAATCTGCCTGGCGACGCGGTATCCATCGACGCCGACGGCTACGTGTTCTACCAGGCGCGCGCCGACGACATGATCGTTTCCTCCGGCTACAACATCGCCGGACCGGAAGTCGAAACCGTGCTGATGCAGCACCCTGCCGTGTCGGAATGCGGCGTCACGGGCGTGCCCGACGACGTGCGCGGCCAGGTGGTGAAGGCCTTCGTCGTGCTCAAGCCCGGATTCGACGGCAACGAAGCGATGGTCGCCGAATTGCAGAACTTCGTGAAATCGGCCGTGGCGGCCTACAAATATCCGCGGCTAATTGCGTTTATCGACGCTCTGCCGCGAACGGAGACGGGCAAACTCAAGCGGGCGGTGTTGCGGACGATGTGAAGCGTTTGGGAAGGCCGGTTGGATCGCGAGAGGCGGCACGCGTGAGCGTGTCGCTTTTTTACGTGTTTCCGTTTGGAAACACGCGGGCGGGGGCGGAGTTTTCTGGGTTTCCGATCGGAATCAGATTATTTTTAGAGTATTACTACGTAAACCGTTATGAATCTAACTACTCACATCAAATTATTTGACATTATTCATATAATGTTTGGATCAGATCGAGGAACGGCATTTTTCCCGTGTCTTTGCCCTCGATTACGGTGATATTGGGAACGTGGCGATACCGGAGGAGCGGCCTGCGTCGATTTGAGGGTCGGCGAGGCGCTGGCGGAGAAAGTGCAGCGCAGAGTAGAGGAAGCGCGCCAGTTGGCTTCTGGCATACGCTGCAATCCGGGGCACCCGGAATGCAGCCGCCGCGTGATCGAGTCAGGCGATCTCGTGGCGTTCGACACGGATCCAGGCGGCAGCCTTGGCCTTTACGCCAAGACCCCGAGGAACGACGACGATGCCCCGAGCCGAGGCACCGGCAACGTTGCGGGAGGCTCTGGCAGCGCTCCCGATCGACAAAATCAGGGCGAGGAACACCCCGCCCTTTCCGAATCCGCTTACTGCTGGATACCGAGCAGTTCGACTTCGAACGTCAGATCGCTGTTCGGCGGGATCGGGCCCACAGCACGATCGCCATAAGCCGTCGCGGCCGGGCAGGTCAGCTTGGCCTTGCCGCCGACCTTCATCGTCTGCAGACCCTGCGTCCAGCACGGAATCACGCGACCGAGCGGGAACGTCGCCGCGCCGCCATGCTTGGCCGAACTGTCGAACTCGGTGCCGTTCGCAAGCGTGCCGCGATAGTTCACGCGCACGACGTCATTGACGGTCGGCTGCGGGCCGGTGCCTTGCTTGATTTGTTCGACGATCACGCCCGACGGCAACTTCTGGACGTTATCGGCAGCGAACGCGGTCGTGGCGACAGCGGCGGTGGCAAGCAGAGCAATGACTAGTTTCATGCGATGTCCTCGTTGGTTGACCCACCGATTATACGGACCTGACATTGCGCACTCATTTCGGCGCTCGCCTACGCGCTTGCACCGCGCTTACCCCTCGCCTGGCCGACGCTTGCCGCCCCGAATTCCCCACTGGCGCGGCGATGCGCATTGACTATCTTTAGAGCATCGCCGCATCGGCCAGGGAGCAGCGCCATGGCTCAGGAACTACTCGTCGCGACCTTCGACAATCTGGACTCCGCGCAGCGCGCGGCGCGCGACTTCAGGAACTTCGAAACGGATGGCGTGGGGTTGAAGATCGAAAGCGGCGTGATGGTCCAGAAACACGCGGACGGCACCTGCACCGTGCTCGACCAGTACACGCACGCCTACTGGGGCACGGTCGTCGGCGCGGTCACCGGCGGATTGATCGGCCTGCTCGGCGGTCCCGCGGGCGCGATCGCGGGCGTGACCATCGGCACGGCCGCGGCGCTCGGCGGCCGCGCCGTCGAAAACCTGCTCGACAGCCGACTCACGCAAACCATCGAAGCCGAACTGAAAACCGGCAGCGTGGCGCTCATCCTCGAAGCCAAAGAGGAATCCACGACCGAAGTCGACGAAGTCGTGCGCGGATACGGCGGCACCCTCTTTCGCCAGAAATTGGCGTGGTGAGATGGGCTGACGTCGCTATCGTCCTGGGTCATCAGGACGGCGGCGTGCTTGCATCGCCGAGCGCCGCATGCTTCGCCGCCGCCGCTTCGACGACGCGTTGCGCATCCGGATACGTCTCGCCGGTGCTCGTCTGATAGCGCTTGAGTTCGTCGACGGCGCTCGCGAATGCACTGCCGCCGATGCATGCCTTGAGACGCCCGGCCTGCGACAGCGCCGGATAGCGTGCTTCGGCCTCGTCGAGAAAACCCTGCATGGCGTCATGCAGATCGTCGTAGTTTCCGGCACGATTGATGCCGTCGATGCGTTCGTCCGCGTTCATGGTCGCGCTCCGGATCGTGTGGCTGCCTCGATAGCATAGAACGCGGTGCGAACTGCATGCGGCTCAACCGGGCCTCGCATTCGACTGCGGATTCGACTGCGCATTCGACTGAACATCTGACTGAACATTCTGCTGCGCCGCCCGCGCTCCCCGCGAAGCCGATGTAATCGATGCGGTCAGGCGGCTTTCCAGGCCGGTAGTGGGCGCGCCGGGCAACAACGCAAGCACACGCGTATCCACGCCCAGCGCGATCGCCGCCACGGTCACCAGCACGAGCGCGCCCATCGCGCGGCGCAGCCATTCGCCCAGACCGAGCGAGCGCTTGAGTGCATCCATCGCCCGTCGGCCGAGACTCGCGGCGATCGCCAACGAGCAAGCCGCGCCGATCGCATAAGCGGCGAGTGCGCCCCACGTCTGCCAGGTCACGCCATGGCGCGCCGCGCCCGTGAGAATCAGGCCGAGGATCGGGCCCGCGCACGGCGCCCAGAGCAAGCCGGTCGCCGCGCCCAGCAACAGCGACGAACCGATCTGCCCGAGCGCGCCATCGCTCTGCGAATGCGCCATGAAGCGGTCGGCGAGCGTGGTAAGCGGGCGCGTCAACCGCGTAGCGAGCGCGGGCAGCAACAAGGCCGCACCGAACACGCCAAACAGCGCCAGCGCGAACCAGCGGCCATATTCGCTCAATTGCGCCGCGCCGTTCAGGCCAGCCGCGCCGAGTCCCGTGAGCAGCGCGAACGTCCCCGCGAGACCGAGCAGCAGCGGCAAACGATCGGTCAGGAACGGACGATCGGAGCGCGCGAACACGAACGGCACGACCGGCAAAATGCATGGGCTCAGGACAGTGAATGCCCCGCCGATGAAAGCGACGACGACGAGCAACATAATTCGGACTCCCAATATCGTACGTTTGAACGGATATGCGCGGACCGGCTCGCATACCGGGAAAATTCAGCGGCGCACGCAGCGCCAGTTGCATGACCCGTATTCAAACGCCTGCGTGTATCGGGCAAATGTCGGACGAAGGCTGTATCGAATCGGCATGTATCGCGTGCAGCCGGGGATACAGACCGATACAGATAACGCATCGCACGCAGCAAGGCCGCGTGGTGCAACGCCTGTTTTTGTATGCCAATGTGTACGCGCCTCGCGGCGATACATGGCGATTCACGCAAGACCACGGCGAGACACGCGCCAGATACGTCGGCGCGTTCCAATACGTCCGAACCCTCACCAAAAGGAGAACTCGCCATGCTCAACCGACTCAAGATCGCCGCCGTCGCGGCCGGACTCGTCGCCACCGCGGCGTTCGCCGCTTTTGCATCCGCGCAGGATTCGGGCGTCGAACCGTCCGCGATCAAGACCGGCGCGCCCGCGCCCGATTTCACCGGCATCGACACGTGGCTCAACAGCGCCCCGCTCGATCTCAAGCAATTGCGCGGCAAGCCGGTACTCGTCGAGTTCTGGACCTTCGACTGCATCAACTGCGCGCATACGATTCCGCACGTGAAGGACTGGTACGCGAAATACCACGACAAGGGCCTCGTGGTCGTCGGCGTGCATACGCCTGAATATTCGTTCGAACGCAATACCGCAAATCTGAAGAAGGCGATCGGGCAATACGGTATTCAATATCCTGTCGCGCAGGACAATCGCTATGCAACGTGGAACGCGTACGGCAATCAATACTGGCCCGCGCTGTACCTGATCGATCAGAACGGCAAGCTCGTGTATACCCACTTCGGCGAAGGCAATTACGACGATACCGAGCATCAGATTCGCACGCTGCTCGGCCTTGACGCCAAGCGCGGCTAATCGACGGAATCGTCTGAATCGACTGGAAATTGCCGAATCGGAAAGCGATTCGGCAAATAAAAAAATGGCGTGCCGAAAAGCACGCCATTTTTTATGGAAGGCACAAAAAAGCGCGCCGTTAAGCGCGCTTCTTCAACCCGAGATCACCCGAATCACAAATGCGTGACCTGCAGAATCGCTTCGGCGAATTCCTTGGGCGCTTCCTGCGGCAGATTGTGCCCAATACCGCCCGTCAAATTGCGATGCAGATACTTGCCGGTGAACTTCTTCGCATACGCTTCGGGCGGCGGATGCGGCGCGCCATTCGCATCGCCTTCCATCGTGATCGTCGGCACCGAAATGGTCGGCGCGGCGGCCAGACGCTGTTCGAGGCCGTCGAGACGCGCTTCGCCCTGCACCAGACCGAGACGCCAGCGATAGTTATGAATCACCACCGCCACGTGATCGGGATTCTGGAACGAAGCAGCCGAGCGCGCGTAAGTCGCGTCATCGAAATTCCATTTCGGCGAGGCAAGTTGCCAGATCAGTTTGTTGAACGCGTCGCGATTCTGCGCGTAACCCAGTTCGCCGCGCTCGGTCGTGAAATAAAACTGATACCACCATTGCAGTTCCGCTTTCGGCGGCAGCGGATTCTTGTTCGCCGCCTGGCTACCGATCAGATAACCGCTCACGGAAACCAGCCCCTTCACGCGCTCGGGCCACAGCGCGGCGATCGTATCGGCCGTACGCGCGCCCCAGTCGTAGCCGCCGAGCACGGCCTGATCGATCTTGAGCGCATCCATCAGTGCGATGATGTCCACGGCGGTCACCGCCTGCTGCCCGTTGCGCGGCGTATCCGCCGAGAGAAAACGCGTCGAGCCGTAACCGCGCAAATACGGCACGATCACGCGATAACCCGCTGCGGCAAGCATCGGCGCCACTTCCACGTAGCTGTGGATGTCGTAGGGCCAGCCGTGCAGCAACAGCACCGGCGTGCCGTTCTTCGGACCGGCTTCCGCATAGCCGACGTTGAGCACGCCCGCGTCGATCTGCTTGATCGGCCCGAACGACGCGCCGCTGCCGGTGCGCGAGTTGCCCGCCGTCTCGTTCGACGATTGCGCGTGCGCGAGGCTGCTCAGCCCCAGATCCGCGAGGCTGAAGCTCGCGAGCGTTGTACCGAGAATACGGCGGCGGCGGACATTGACGGGATCGGACATGAGCCCACTTCTCCTGGTTGTCTTCTGAAAAGGCCCGCGCCGGAATCGGCGCGGTTGCTCGAATTCGCCGTCATATGCGGATCGAACGATCGCAGGCGCGGCGGCAGAAAAACGCTTCAGAGGATTTATAGCGGAATCGCGCGCGCGCTTTGTATCCCAATGTGTCTGTTCGGAAGACGTACACAAAAAAAATCAATTTGGCGCGAAAGCGTGGTGCGGGCACGACGCGGCCGGGTCGCCGCCGTACAAAAGTTTCCGAACGGAAACCGGGAAAACTTCGGGCCGATGACGCGTCCAGCCAGGCCAGACGCGTCATCGGCCCGTCACACGATGCTCAGGACTGCGCCGTGAATTCGACGCGGCGTTGCGCCGTATCGTAACGGCACACGACCTTCGCGCCCTCCTTCACCTCGCCCTTGAGCATTTCCTTGGCAAGCTCGTTCTCAATGGCCTGCTGGATCTGGCGTTTCAGCTCGCGCGCGCCGTACTCGGGCCGATAACCCTCGGCGGCAAGGAAATCCACCACGCTCTCGTCGAAGCTGAGATCGATATCCTGACTGCGCGCCATACGCTGCACCTGTTCGAGTTGCAGGCGCACGATCGAACGCAGTTCATCGTCGGAGAGCGGCTGAAAAACGATGATGTCGTCGATGCGGTTCAGAAACTCCGGGCGGAAATGCTGGCGCAACTCGCCCAGCACGGCGCTCTGCATCGACGCATCGGCGCTCGCGAGAAAGCCCGGACCCGAACGCTTCTGGCCCGAGACCACGTCGGAGCCGAGATTGCTCGTCGCGATCACCACCGTGTTGCTGAAATCGACCACGCGGCCCTTGCCGTCGGTGAGGCGACCGTCGTCGAATACCTGCAGCAGCACGTTATAAACGTCCGGATGCGCCTTCTCGATCTCGTCGAGCAGAATCACGCAGTACGGTCGGCGGCGCACGCGCTCGGTCAACTGGCCGCCCTCGTCGTAACCCACGTAACCCGGCGGCGAGCCGATCAGTCGCGACACCGCGTGACGCTCCATGTACTCGCTCATGTCGATGCGCACGATGGCGTCCTCGTCGCCGAACACCACTTCGGCCAGCGCCTTCGCCAGTTCGGTCTTGCCCACGCCGGTCGGGCCGAGAAACAGGAACACGGCGGTCGGGCGTCGGCCGCGACGCAAGCCGGCGCGCGAGCGGCGCACGGCATCGCTGACCGCGACAATCGCCTGATTCTGACCGATCACGCGCTCGTGCAGACGCTGCTCCATTTCGAGCAGCCGCGTGCGCTCCTCCGCCGTGAGCTGCGTGACGGGCACGCCGGTGAGCTTCGACACGATCTCGGCCACCTGCTCCGTCGTCACGTCGGATGTGACCGAACCGAGCTGGCCTTTCCAGTCGCTCGTGGCGTCGGCGAGTGACTTTTCCTTCTCGGCGATGGGGTCGTCGAGCGCATGCGCGCGCTCGAAATTCTTGCGCGTGGCCGCGTAGTCCTGCTCGCGTTTGAGCTGCGCGAGTTCGGATTCGAGTTCGAGAATCGCGGCGGGCCGCGAGGTCGCCGAAAGATGCACGCGCGCCGCCGCCTGGTCGATCAGGTCGATGGCCTTGTCGGGCAGAAAACGGCCCGTGACATAGCGGTCGGACAATTCGGCGGCAGACACGAGCGCATCGTCGCGAATGGTCACATGATGATGGACTTCGAGTTTATCCCGCAGCCCGCGCAGAATATTGATGGTCTGATCGACGCTCGGCTCGGCGACGAACACGGGCTGAAAGCGCCGTTCGAGCGCGGCGTCTTTCTCGATGTATTTCTGGTATTCCGCGAGCGTGGTCGCGCCGATCAGGTTCAGCTCGCCGCGCGCCATCGCGGGCTTGAAGACGTTTGCGATATCGAGGCCGCCTTCGTTGCCGCCTTGCCCCGCGCCCACGATCATGTGCACTTCGTCGATGAACAGCACGAGCGTCTCGCGCTGCGCGTTGATTTCCTCCATCACGCCCTTCACGCGCTCCTCGAATTCGCCGCGATATTTCGCGCCCGCGATCAGGCCGTTCACATTCAGTTCGACGAGCCGTCTGCCGCGCAGCGACTCGGGCACGTCGCCGCTCAGCATGCGCTGCGCGAGCCCTTCGGCGATGGCCGTTTTGCCCACGCCCGGCTCGCCGATCAGCACCGGATTGTTCTTGCGGCGGCGCGCGAGCACTTCCACCACGGTTTCGATTTCGCTCGACCGGCCGATCACGGGATCGAGTTTGCCCTCGCTCGCGAGCGCGGTGAGATCGCGGCTGTATTGATCGAGTTGCGGCGTGGGGCTCGGCGCCTTCGCGGCGGGCTGCTCGCGCTTGTCGCCTTGCGCCTCGACGAGCCGTTGCAGCACCTTTTGCGGCGTCACGCCGTAGCGGCCCAGCAGATGACCCGCGAAACTGTCCGGCACCTGCGTGAGACCGAACAGCAAATGCTCGGGCGCGACGTAGCTGTGACCGAGTTCGCGCGAGACCAGGAAGGCGCGGTCGAGCGCGCCCTTGAGTCGCGGCGACACGGCCATGCGCGCTTCGTCGTGCGCTGCGCCCGCTTCGCGCTTTTGCGCGTTGGCGTCGATGAAGGCGCGCACGTCGTCGGGCTCGATGCCGAGGCGCTTGAGCATGGCCGCGCCCGCATCGTTGCCCGCAAGTTCGTACAGCAAATGTTCCGTGTCGACTTCGCGGCGGCCGAACTGCACCGCGCGTTCGGCCGCGCGTTGCAGCAATTCGCGCGCCGTGTCGCTGAAATAGCGCTCGACGATCGCGCCGTCGCCGGCTTCCATGGTCTGCGGCGCGGGTTGAGCCGCAGGATCGCCCGCGGCCTGCTGCGCGCCGCGGAACAGCGATTCGAGCGGACTCACCGTGCGCTGATGGCGCGTAAGCTGCGCGTAGTGATAATCGCAGACGTCGAGATAACGCCGCCTGCCGTCCTGCAACACGGCCACCCGCACGGTCGCAGGACGCACGCCGCAAATGTCGCAGTTGAACTGAGCCATTTCCCCTCCTCGATAGCGGTGCGCCGCGCGAAGCCACGCGCGCGTCCACGAACGGCGGGACGACGTGTGCGGATTATCGGGCGCAAGAAAACGCGCGTGAACGCGAATGACGCCACTCGGGCAGCGACGCCCCGGCGGTCGAAGACGCGCAAAACGCAAGAGCCAAAGCGAAGTCCAGCCGTCATCCTAGCGTCGAATCGTGCGGCGCGTTGCCAGGCTGTCGCACCGGCGGCCGGGCGCGGCATTCAGACGAATAGCGTCTCGATCCGCGCGCAGCCGTTGCCGACACGGGTCAGGCGCTGGAGGTCGGCGTCTTGTCGATCCAGGCCGTCAGCAAGGTGGACGACACCGCAAGAATGACCGGCCCGATAAACAGGCCGACGATGCCGAACGCGAACAGGCCGCCCAGCACGCCGGCGAGGATCAGCAGCATCGAGAGATTCACGCCGCGCCGGATCAGCACGGGGCGCACGAAGTTGTCGAGCATCGCCACCATCACCGACCAGATCGCGAGCAGGATCGCCGCAACGTTCGCGTCGTGCATGAACAGCCAGATCACGCCGCCGAGCAGCGGCAGGGCCGGGCCGATCTGCGCGAGACAGAGCATCAGCAACACGGCGGTGAGCACGCCCGCGCCCGGCACGCCCGCCACGGCGAGGCCAATGCCGCCGAGCGCCGATTGCAGCACCGCCGTGACGACGATGCCGAGCGCGACCGCGCGAATCGACGCGCCCGCGAGCTTGACGGCTTGCGCGCCGTGGCTGGGCGCGACGCGCGCCGCGAAGCGCACGACATAGGCGGCGGCCTTCTCGCCCTGCATGTAGAGCAGGCCGGTGATGATCACCGTGATGAACATGTGGATCACGAACACGCCCACCGAAGCCGCATGGCCGATCAACCAGTGCGCCGCAATCGACGCGTAAGGTTCGAGCTGCGCGAGCAGGCCGCCGGGACCGGCGTCGGAGAACGACTGCCATTTGTCGGCCACGCGCGCGCCGATCATCGGCAGGTCGTGCACCCAGCCGGGCGGCGGCGGCAGTGCGTAATCCGGCAGCTTGCGGATCAGGTCCATGATCTCGGCGCCGTGCGCGGCGAGCGTGGAGATCGCTTCGTAGAGCGGCAGCACGATCACCACCAGCAGAATCAGCAGCATGCAGAGCGTGGCGAGCCAGCGCCGCCGGCAGCGCCGCTCGACGGCGAGCATGGCGGGCCAGGTGGCGACGACGATGGTGGTCGCCCAGATCAGCCCGGGCAGGAACGGGCGCATGACGTAGAGGCTGCCGACCGTCAACGCGCAGAGGATCGCGACGACAAACAGCACGCGAGCAATATCCGGCGGGTCTTGCGGCTTCACGGGGTTCTCCTCGCTGCGGCCACGCCGCGCGCGTCGTCAGGGGCTTCGGATCATCGGGATTCGGCGCGCACGCCGACGCGCTAGTCTATCCCGGATGCGAGGGCTCCCGTCGCGAAATGGCCCTTTATCCGATAATGACCTTCCCCCGCCCCCTCACTGGAAGCGCTAACCACCATGTCCGTATCCGCACCGAAACTGCCCTGCGTGCTCCTGACCAATGACGACGGCATCGACGCGCCCGGCCTCGCCGTGCTCGAAGAAGTCGCGCACGAACTGGCCAACGAAGTCTGGGTCGTCGCGCCCGAACACGACCAGAGCGGCACCTCGCATTCGATCAGCCTGCATTCGCCGCTGCGCGTGAGCCGCCGCGGCGAGCGCCGCTTCGGCGTGCTCGGCACGCCCGGCGACTGCGTGGTGATGGCCGTGCGCCAGTTGATGGGCGACGTCACGCCCACGCTGGTGCTCTCCGGCATCAACCGCGGCGCCAACCTCGGCGTGGAGACGATGTTCTCGGGCACCGTCGGCGCGGCCATGACGGGCCTGTTGCTCGGCCTGCCGTCGATCGCGCTCAGCCAGACCTTCCGCGACCGCGAGCACGTGCGCTGGGACACGGCACGCGCGCTCGCGCCGGACGTGATCCGCCGTCTCGCCGCGATCGCGCACGACGCGCCCGTGTGCCTGAACGTGAATTTCCCCGATGTGGACGCCAGCGCGGCGGGACCGCTGACCGTCACGCGTCAGGGCGTGGGCCTCGTGCAAGGCATCGACGTGGTGCCGCTGACCGATCCGCGCGGCATCGACTATCACTGGCTGCGCTTTCATCGCGGTCCGCGCGAAAACGGCCCGGATACGGAAACGGCCGTCGTCGGCTCGGGACGCGTGTCGGTCACGCCGCTGCATTTCGACCGCACCGCCGCGCGGACCTTCGCCACGCTGGAAAACGCGCTTGCGGCCGGCGCATGACGCAATCGTCGATTCGATGAAAAAGGCCGGCGTTGCGCCGGCCTTTTTACGTGCGAAGCGCGCCGGTTCCGGTCGGTTCCGGTCGGCCGCGCCAGATTCCGGATCTCAGATGCCCGGCATGATCGGATACGGTTCGGTGTGATCCTCCACGGCGCGCACGCCGGGAATGCCTTCGGCGGCCACGCGCACCGCACGCACGGCGTCGGCGGAATTGAAAGTGCCCCACAGATGCACCACGCCCTCGCGCACGACGACGTTACGGCCCGCGAACGCCCACGGCCGCCCTTCGAGTTCCTCCACCAGACGCTCGCGGATCTCGCGATCGCTCGGCGACACCGGCTGCGGCTCCTCGGCGCTGCTCGCCAGCGCCTGCAACAGATTCGCACGGCTCACGATGCCCACGAGCTTGCCGTCGCGCAGCACCGGCACGCGCTTCACGCCGCGCCGCTCCATCAGCGCCGCGATGTGCGTGAGCGAATCTTCCTCGTTCACGCTGACGATCTCGGTCGTCATCACGTCTTCGACGCGGCGCGCGTGCGACTTCACGTAGGCGTCCGCGTCGGCGTTGGTCGCGAAGAAGTCGAGCCAGCGCTTGCGGCGCGTGCTGTCGGTGCCGATCTCGATGCGCCGCAGCAAATCGCCCTCGCTGATGATGCCCACGAGCTGCCCCTGCGCATCGAGCACCGGCGCACCGCTGATGCGCCGGTCCAGCAGCAGCTTCGCTGCGTCGCGCACGCTCGTTTCGGGACTGACGGTAACGACGTTCGGGGTCATGACGTCCATTGCACGCATGGTTTTTCTCCTGTTCGCTCGTGAAATCGTGGTCGATAGTCAAAGCGTACTGGCGTCCGACCCACTGACATTGATTTACATCAATTCGTACACCGGACGCTGATTCATGCGATGAAATGTCCTGCCGCAATGCGTCTCAGGCGCGCCGGTTTCAGTCCTGCACCATCGCCAGCACGCGCAACGGGCTGCCCGAACCGGCCTGGATCTTCAGCGGCGCGGAAACGATGACCGCGCCCGTCGGCGGCAGTTGATCGAGATTTTTCAGGCATTGCAGGCCGTAGCGATTCGAGCCGTGCATGAGCGTGTGACACGGATACGGCACCGGCCACGCATAGGCCTGGCCCGCATCGGTATTGATGGTTTCCACGCCGAAGCCATGCACCTGGCGTTCGTGGATCAGCCACTCGACGGCCGCCTGGGTCGGGCCGGGCGTATGCGCGCCGTCCTCGCGCAGATTGAGGAATTCGGCGGGATCGGTGCGCTTCGACCAGTCCGAGCGCAGCAGCACCCACGCGCCGGCGGGAATACGGCCGTGCCGCGCTTCCCACGCCTCCAGAAACTCGACGGTCAGCAGCCAGTCCGGATCCGCCGCGATCTCGGCGCTCGCATCGACGACGACCGCGGGCGCCACGAAATTCTTCACGTCGATCGTATCGACGGAGTTCTGCGCGTGGTCCTTGCCGGAGATCCAGTGCACGGGCGCGTCGAAGTGCGTGCCGGTGTGCTCGCCGCAGGAAAAGTTGTTCCAGTACCAGCCCGGACCCTGCTCGTCGTACTGGCTGATCGTCTCCATCCTGAACGCCCACACCTGGCCGAACTGCGGCGGCAACTGCAGCGCCGGAAACTCGGGCGACAGCGTTTGCGTCAGGTCCACGATGCGCACACGGCCGCTCGCGAGATCGGTGGTCAGTTGCTGCAGACTGCTCGTCATCTTGCGCTCCTTTCGGTTCTGAACTGCTTGTCCGCTTGTTCTACCGCTGTTTTGCCGCTCCTCGACCGTCATCCGCCCGCACGGCGAATTCATCCTAAGACGCCAAAATTATCTTTAGGTATAAATCAATTCAAAATCATGGTTAACCCCTTTTTCCTTTCGCCGACAAGGGGCCGCACAAGCGTCGTGGTATGTTTGCGTTCCGGCCGTCCCGGCCGTTTCCACCACGTTTCCACCGATTCGCCACCCGCCCGTCCAGACCCGTATGAGCCAGCCCATCGCCCCCAGCTTCGTCGACAGCTACACGCCCGCGCTGCTCGCCCAGGTCAGCCAGCTGATCTCGGGCGAATTCCACGTGATCGTGCAGGCGGCGGGATTCGAGGTATCGGACTGGCGCGTGCTCTCCACGCTCTCGGACGGCAAGCCCATCAGCATCGGACGGCTCGCGCAGATTTCGGTGACGAAGCAGCCCACCGTGACACGCCTGCTCGACCGCATGGAGGCGCAGGGCTACGTCAAGCGGATTCCGAGCGAAGCCGACCGGCGCGTAACGAACGTGCGCATCACGCCGCGCGGGCAGAAGCTCGTATCGGAACTGATGGTGCAGGCCAAACTGCACGAGGATCAGGTGCTCGAACCGCTCGGCAAGGACAAGGCCGAAGAACTGAAGGCCACGCTGCGGCTCTTGATCGAACTGCATCGGCCGCCGGCCTGAACCTCGAAGCGGCAGCGCTCAGCCGGTATGCGCGCGCGCCATGGCCAGCTCGATGGCGCCGCGCAAATCGTCGGGCATCGGAATGGCCTTGTGCGTGTCGAGCGAGGTCGTCACCAGGGTTTGCAGCGCGCTCATGCGCACCACGCCGTCCGCGCCCGTGCAGGCCCACGCGAGCACCAGCGACGCATTGCCGAGCCGCTGCACATCGAGCGACAGCGTCACGCGGTCGCCCATCTTGCTGATCGCCTTGAAATCGACTTCGAGCCGCACGGTCGGCATGCCGATGCGCCGCGCGCCGATCACGCCGTGATAACCCTCGGGCAGCAGGTCGTCGATCCACGCCTCGATCAGATCGTTGAACAGCACGAAATACTGCGGATAAAACACGATGCCCGCGGGATCGCATTCGGAAAAATGAATCTTGTGCGGACGGCTGAAGGTGGGCGCTTTCATGTCAATCTCGATCTCGATGTCTTGCCGCGCGCCGCGTACGAATCAGGCGAGCGCGTGTCTCGCGAGCGCCGCGCGCAGCTTGTGGCCGTGCTCGTCGGCGAGCGCGGCGTCGCGCAACTCGCGCAGCGTGGCCGGCGCGAGCCGCTGCCCCGCGCGCGCGACCGCCGCCATCACGGTCTGGAAATTCGCCAGCCCGCGCGCATGCGTGTCGCTGTAACCCTTCACGAGACGCTGGCATTGCGCGACTTCGGTCGCCAGCGCCGGATTGTGGCGCGCCGACTCGACGATCTGCGCAAGCCAGCCGTCGATGCGCGCGTGCTCCAGTTCGTAGCGCAACGTGCGGCGGCGCAGGCCGCGCAAACGCGCGACCGCATAGAGTAGCAGGTAGCCGCGCAGCGAACTCGTGCGCACGACGCGCCCCGACGCCGCGAAGCGCTTCACGAGCCGATGCACGCCATGCGGTTTCGCGAGCCAGCGCCCGAGACCGGCAGGCAGCGTCTCGCAGATTTCCTCGATGCGCGGATGCATGAACTCGTTGATGGCGAGCAGTTGATCGGCCTGCGCGCGCACTTCGCCGCGCACGCGCTCGAAACGCGAGCCGCGCGTTTTCAGATCGGCGACGCGAATCGTATCTTCGTACGACATCCAGAGCGCGAGATGGCGTGCCGTTTCGCGCAGCAAGGCGCGGTCGGTGTCGGGCAGCGCGGCGCGCAATTGGATCAGACGATCGAGATAGGACGCGGCGTAATCGGGGTCCTGATAGTCGATCAGGCGACGCACGCCTTCGATCGCGAACGGCTGCGCGTGAGCGGGCAAATCCGTGCGTACGCGTTCGATCAGTCTCGCGACGGCGGGATCGCGCGGCGCGGGCGTTTGAGCCTGCTCTGGCTGTTCCGTTTGCGTTGGCGATGAGGCGTCGGTGTCGGTATCGACATCGGCACGCGAGAAGCCTAGTTCAAACGCGCGCAAGCTCGGCTTCACGCCCACGCCGCCGCGCTCGATGGTGGCCTCGAACTGCGCGCGGCTGAACGGCAGCACGCCCGTGCCCGCAAGCGCGCCGAACAATACCGCGCTGATCACGCTGCCGCTCGCCTCGGCGGCCTGCGCCATGTCGAAGCGCACGAAGCGTTTCGCGGCCTGATGCGCGTGCGCGACGAGCGCGCTGTCGTCGACGCGGCCATCGCCCAGCGCGGTTTTCTCGGCTATCGAATACACGCGATGCGTCGACGCCACGAGCGTCGTGCGCTCCGCCGTCACGAGTCCGCGCTGCACGGCGCGGCCCGCTTCCATCAGCTCGGAGGCGAGCACCACGTCGACGTCGCCGGGCAGCGGCATGAGCGCCAGCACCGGCGTGCGCGGCTCGTGCGCCTCGCGGGCGAACAGCTCGACGTAGTAAATGGTCGCGCCGGTGCGCTGCGCGACGCCGGGCACCGAAGTGGTCTGCGCGTAGTAGCCGTTGTGCTCGCCGAGATCGACGATCCAGTCGGCCAGCACGCCGCCGCCCTCGCCGCCCATGGCCAGAATCGCAATCTTGATCGGTTGGGTTGTCGTCATGGTTTCGCCCTGGAATCAAAATGCCGAATCAGAATGCGTAGCGCGCGCGGCGCTGCGCCTCGCGGCGTTGCAGCCAGCCGATCACCGCGTTGCGCAGGCGCTGCCGCAAGCGATCCACTTTAGTAGGATTGCTGATGATCTGCGCGCGATAGAACGACGGGCACAGCACCGCCGCATGCGAAACCTCGCCGCACAGGCCGCAACCCACGCAGCTATCGAGCACGCTCGCGACCGGATCGGTGCGCAGAGGATCGGGATTGGGCTTGATCGACAGCGACGGGCAACCCGACAGCCGGATGCACGAATGATCGCCGGTACAGGTATCCGAATCGACGCCGAAGCGCTCGCGCACCACGCGCTCGCCCGCCGCTATCGCCTTGCGCTGCTTCGGTTTCTCGCGACGCTGCTTGTTCAGCATGCATTCGCTCTGCGCGATCAGCACCTTCGGCCCTTTCGCGCCGGTCGTGAGCGCGTCTCTGAGCGTGGCCATCATGGTCTTGAGGTCGTAGGTGCGGCGCACCGTCCTGACCCATTTCACGCCCACGCCGCGCACCGCCTGCTCGATTTCGTGGCCCGTGCTGCGGGTGGGATTGAGCGCCGTCGACGACAGAATGTCCTGGCCGCCCGTCGCCGACGTATAGCTGTTATCGACGACGATCGTCAGGTTGTCGCTCTTGTTGAACACCGCGTTGGCGATGCCGCTCGTCAGGCCGTTGTGCCAGAAGCCGCCGTCGCCCATCACCGAGATCGCGCGCTTGCTCGCGGGCGCGTTGAGCGCGGCGGCGCTCGCGCTGCCGAGGCCGTAGCCCATCGTCGTCGCGCCGAGATTGAACGGCGGCAAGATCGAGAACAGATGGCAGCCGATGTCGGCGCTTACGTGATGCGGCCCGAGCTCGCGCTCGACGAGCTTCATCGCCGTGAAGATCGGGCGTTCGGGACAGCCCGTGCAGAAGCCCGGCGGACGCGCATGCACGCTGTCGTCGAGCGTGGGCTGAACGGGACTTTCGGCGGCCGCCGTGGCCACGGCCTGCACCGGAATCACCTTGCGCGGCGCGGCTTGCTCCGGTTGTGCTTGCAGCACGCCATAGCGCTCGAAGAACGCACGCAGGCCCTTCACCACCGTCGCGGCGTTGTACTCGCCCGCGAGCGGCAGCATGTCCTTGCCGTGCAGCGTGGCGTTCACGCCGCGCTGACGCAGAATCGCGCTCGCGTTCTGCTCGACGAAATTCGGCTGCCCTTCCTCGATCACGAGCACGGCCCGCTTGCCCGCGCAAAAACGCTCCCACTCCGAATCGATCAGCGGATAGGCCACGTTCATCACGTACAGCGGAATCGCCGAGTCGCCGTAGACATCGGCGAGACCCAGCCGTTCCAGCGCGCGCAGCACCGTGTTGTAGCTGCCGCCTTGCACGGCGAGGCCGATATCGTGCCAGTCGCTTTTATCGTCGGCGAAGAATTCGTTGAGCCGGCGCTCCTCGATGAACTTCACCGCGGCGGGCCAGCGTTCGTGAATCTTTTCGCGCTCGTGCAGGAAACTCGCGGGCGGCAGCACGATGCGGTCGACGTCGCGGCTCGGATGTTCGAGCGCGTCCTTGATCGTGAACGCCGGGCGTCGATTGTCGGACGCCACGAACTGTCCATGCACGTGGCACGCGCGAATGCGCAATTGCAGCATCACCGGCGTGCTGCTCGCCTCGGAAAGATCGAAGCCGTCCTTCACGGCCTGCACGATGCACGGCAGATTCGGACGCGGATCGAGCAGCCAGATCTGCGACTTCATCGCAAACGCGTGGCTGCGCTCCTGCATGATCGACGAGCCTTCGCCATAGTCTTCGCCGACGATCACGAGCGCGCCGCCTGTCACGCCGCCCGAGGCGAGATTCGCGAGCGCGTCGGACGCGACGTTCGTGCCCACGGTCGCCTTGAAGGTGACGGCGCCGCGCAGCGGATAGTTGACCGAGGCGGCCAGCGACGCGGCGGCCGTGGCCTCGCTCGCGCTGTTCTCGAAGCGGATGCCGTGGTCGGCGAGGATGTCCTGGGCGTCGGCTAGCACGTCCATCAGATGCGAGATGGGCGCGCCCTGATAGCCCGCCACATAGGCCACGCCCGATTCGAGCAGCGCCTTCGTCACCGCGAGAATGCCCTCGCCGCTGAACACTTCGCCTGCGCCGAGGCGCAGTTTCTTCACTTCCTCGACAAACGACCGCTCTGCCATGACCGTCCTCTTCGCGATGTTCGAAACCGTGGCGCACGACGCGCCATCGTCATGCGTCGGGCCAGTATAGTTTAGATTTAAATATTTCCAAAATCATAGTTAACCCTGCGAAAACGCGTTGCGCGGCGCGTGCCGGAACGCGCGCGGGCGGGCGAAATGGGATTTGCAGGGGGCCGTCCCCGCACGCTACATCGGCCAAAAAATTCTGGAAACCGGGCGCGCGCGAAGCGGCACAGAAGTCGGCGTGGAGATCAGGGAAAACGCGGGGAACGGCGGAAAACCGACTGGCGGCCCGTGCGCGCGAAGCACTCGATACGGTCGATACGATCGAGGCAAGCGCACGGGCCGCGCCGGACGGGCGCGGCGCGCCCGCTCAGATGACGAGACGCGAGACCTTCACGCCTTCGAGCGAAACGCCGGCCATGAGACCGGCATTGGTCAGCACGAAGGCTTCGACGGGGCTCATGGCCGTCGACGTATCGACATTGCCGTTCGCGCCCACGGTTACGACCGCGACCGTGGCGTCGGCGCCCGCCGACCAGCCCTGGCTGCGCACGAAGCTGTCGAGCGCGCCCTCGTTCATGAACGCGAAGATGATGGCCTTCGATTGCGCGCCGATCTGCAGGCCGAACGAGCCCGCCACGGTGCTGTAGTAGCCCGACGTGCGGCCGTTCACGCGCAGCGCGCCGGTGCCGTACTGGCCGCCGATCCAGAAGCCCGCGGCGATCACGTTCGGAAAGACCAGCACGCCGCTGGCTTTCGAGAGCAGTTCCTGCGAGCCGGACACCGTGCCGTAGAGACGCGAGAGCGTGGCGTCCACGCTGGCGTCGATGGCATTGCGTTTGGCCGCGTTCTGCGCGGCGCTGTTACTTGAACCCAGCGGGGTCGTCGTGCAGCCCGCGAGAGCGAGGCCGCTTGCGGCGAGTGCGGCGCTGGAGCTGAGAAGAAATTGACGTCGGCGCATTGAGGTGTTCCCGTAAAAGCGATGCTTCGATGAGTCTCGCGGGCGCAGCCCCGTTCGAGCGGCGCGCCCCGCGAGGGGCCACAGGATGGCGCGCGTGGCAGCCGGCCGCCCGGCCTGCCGGGCCGATGGATGGCTGCGGCGGCCACGTCCGCCCTCCTTGGCGGTATCTGACCATGCGCCGCGCATCGAGTTCACAAACTGGATGAAGAATTCTGCGCGAAGCCGCGTCGGGCGGGCTTTCGTGCGGCGCCATCGCCGGACTTTGGCGGTCTTTTTGCTGCTCCGCAGCAGCGCCGCCGCGTTTCTCGAAATCGTCTGATTTTGCCTGCGCGGCGCGCCTCTTAGAGTGAAGGTGTGGCCAGAGCGTGGCCGCCTCCGTCACCGAGCCCCATCGAGCCCCACCGAACTCATACGGGCTCCACGACGAAACCGCGCCCCGCACGCCACGCTGTCTCCACTCACGCAAAAGGTCCGATCATGTTCGCCGCCACGTTCCAACGCCTGCCCCAAGCCGCCGCCGCGCGGATTGCGCGCGCGTGCGAACGGGCAAGCGGCGTCGGCATCGTGCTGTTGCCCATCGTCTATATCGCGTTCTTTGCCGCGCTTTTCATGCTCGGCGTGATGCCGCGCGCCCCATTCGGTCTGACAATGGCGACGCTCACGCTCGGCGGCGCGATGCTCGCAGGCGCGCTGATCTTCTATCTGGCGAGCGTCGCACCGCAAGCGCGCCCGTCCACGCGCGCGACGGCTGCCGGTTGCGCCGGTCTTCACGCACCGATCACCGCACCGGCCCACGCGCCGACCATCGCGCCGATCCGCTTCGCGCACATGCCGACCCGCACCTGCCAGCAAAGCTGCAAGACGGCCTCGGGCGAGGAAATCCGCATTGCGGTCAACTGCTATCAGGCGCATTGCCCGGCCGCGAATCAAGCGGAATCGCGGCGGCGTTCGACCTGCGGTTCCTGATTTCACGCCGCGCGCGAGTCCTTCGCTTCCGCGTCTGTCGGAATAGATCGCATGACGAAGCGGTTATCGCCGCGCAATCCCAGGCCGAGCGTCCTCCCGCTGACCGCCACCCTACAATGACCCTCATTCCGCGCTGTCATATAATCGGCTGAAGACGTCAAACACTGTCAGCAGGGATCTCCGCGCGTGTAGGCGGGACCGTGCCGACGCGCGCGAGCCGCTACGCACCCGCCCATGACGAACGCCACGCAAACCCTGCGGATCGTGGTCGCCGACGACCATCCGCTCGTGCTCACGGCCATCAGCGACTATCTGACCCAGGCGCCCGGCTGCACGGTGGTCGGCACCGCCGACTCGGGCGCGCGTCTGCTCGACCTGTTGCGCAGGACGCCTTGCGATCTGCTCGTCACCGACTTCTCGATGCAAGGCGAAGTCGAGGACGAAGACGGCCTGCGCCTGATCGCCCGCCTGCGCCGCCTCTACCCCGGTCTGCCCGTCGTCGTGTTCACGATGCTCACGAACGGCGGCATCCTGCACGAACTGACAGCACTGGGCGTGGCCGGACTCGTCGGAAAAGAAGAGCCGATCACCGTGCTCGCCGAAGTCTGCCGGCGCGCGCTCGTCGAGCCGGGCACCACGCTCTCGGCGCGCGTCGCCGAACGTCTCGCACTGGACGGCGCGAACGTGGACGAATTCCGCCGCAGCAATCCGCTTTCGCCGCGCGAACTCGAAGTCGTGCGCCTCTTCGCGCTCGGCCTGAACGTGACCGAGATCTCGAAGCGCCTGAACCGCTCGGTCACGACGGTCGCCACGCAGAAACGCGCGGCCATGCGCAAGCTGCATCTCGATTCGAACGCCGATTTGATCCGCTACGCGAGCGAGCACGGATTCGCCTGATGGAAGCCAACGCCTCCGCGCCCAACGCGTCGCCGTTCGCCACGCTGAAGGCGCTCGAACACAATCTGCGGCGCGAACGCCGCGTGTTCACGATGCTGATCGGCCTGCTGGTGTTCGCCGCGGTCGCGGCCGCCTGCGTGGCGATCACGACGATCGCGTTCCTCTCGCTTGCAGGCGACGGCGCCCAGTTGCGCGCGACCATCGCGCAGAGCAACGAAGCGCTGTCGTTCCGGTACAACCAGCTCACGAGCGCGCGCCTGCTGCTCGGCCTCAAGGAGGCGTCGCTGCTCGTCGCCGACGACACGCCCGCCGCGCACGCGCACTGCGCGCCGACGTTCGCAGGCGTGGATGGCTCGCCGCCGCTGCGCGCGCTCTGCGACCGTGCGATCGACGCGATGTCCCACGCGAGTTCGGACACGCCGTTGCTGTTCGTGCTCGTCGACGGCAGCGCCGCCTACGGCTATCAGCTCGCGCCCGCCGCGCACCTGCCGGACGGCCCGCTGCGCCCCGGCGAAGGCGCGCGCGTGCTGGTCGACAGCGCGCTGCTGCACATGAGCGCGCGCGGCGCGGACCCGCTCTCGGTGGGCCGGGGGCGTTCGGTCATCTGGTTCCGGCCGCCCGCCGCGCTGGGCTTCGCGCCGAACCTCGTGCTCGGCGCGACCAGCGTGCTCAAGGACGGCAAGCCCTATGCGCTCGTGCTGACGAGCGTCGACATCGCGACGCTCGGCCGCGACCCGGACGGCAACGGGCCGGACGTCGCGCCCGTGCTCGTCGATGCGGATGGCCTGCGCCTCGCCGGACCGCTCTCCGACGGCGCGACGCAAGTGATCGAGCGTTACCTCGCGAGCGAGCCGACCGGCCGCTTCCATCTGCTGCCGCGTTTCGGCTGGGCGATGCGCGAGCGCCCGCTCGTTCACGATTTCGGCCACTACCTGCTGGCGCTGTCGTGGGCCGACCATCTGCGCCAGATCCGCGCGCCCGTCGCCGTGGTGCTGCTACTCACGGTCGCACTGGTGCTGATGCTGCTCTCGCTGCTGCGTTACTGGAACCGGCGCGTGCTCGCGCGCACCTATGGCGAGGCCACGCGCGCGCTCGAAAACGAGTTGCTCAATCATCTGCTCGTGCACGCGACGCCGATCGGCCTGTGCATCGTGCGCAAACGCGACTTCGATATCGTCATCGCCAATCAGATCGTGCGCAACGTGCTCGGCCTCGACACCCGCGCGACGCGCCTGCCCGCCGCGCTCTGCCTCGAGTTCGAAAAGCATCTGCCCGCGCCTGTCAACGAAGGCACGGCCAGCACGCCGATCTACGCGCTGCCGTTTTCGCTCACGCGCGAAAACGGCGAGAGCGTGCATCTCGACATCACCTACGCGGCCGCCACGCTGAACCGCGAAGCGGTGATGTTCTGCGCGTTCGCCGACATGTCGAAGCATTACGAAGCCGAACGTCTGCTGCGCGAAGCGCAGCGCACGAGCGACGAAGCCGCGCGCACCAAGGTGAGCTTTTTCGCGGCGATGAGTCATGAAATCCGCACGCCGCTGGCCTCGCTGGTCGGCAATATCGAACTGGTGGCGCGCGGGCCGCTCGCCGCCGAACAGGAAGCGCGCGTGGATGCCATGCAGGTGTCGGCGGCGGAACTGCTGCAAATCGTCAGCGACGTGCTCGACTTCTCGAAGATCGACGTCGGCGCGATGAAGCTGTCCGAGGACGCCGAGTCGATCGCCGCGCTGCTGGTGCGCATCGCGCTCGCGCATGCGCCGCTCGCGGTGCGCCAGAAGCTGCCGTTCTATCTCGTGATGGACCGCGCCATTCCCGCGCGGCTGTTCTTCGATCCGATCCGGCTCGCGCAGATCGTCAACAACCTGCTGAGCAACGCGTTCAAGTTCACGCATTCCGGAAAGATCGTGTTGCGCGCGGCCTGGCGCGACGCCACGCTCGACATCAGCGTGGCCGATTCGGGCGTGGGCATGCCCGACGACCTCAAGGCGCGCCTGTTCCAGCCGTTCACGCAAGGCGACGACCACCGGCTCACCGAATCGCGCGGCACGGGCCTCGGCCTGACGATCTGCGGACGGCTCGCGGCGCTCATGCACGGCCGCTGCGAAGTGGAAAGCACGCTGGGCGTGGGCACGCGCGTGCTCGTCAGCCTGCCGCTGCGCGCGGACGGTGCGGCGACCGCGGGCGAGCAATGGACGCTGCCCGATCCGCATCCCGCGCTTCTGTGCCGCGCGCCCGAGAATCGCGAATGGCTCACGAATCTCTTCGACGCCCGGCTCAGCACGCCGGTCTATCTGCATGCGACCGAGACGCCGCCCGACGGCGCGTTCGACTATCTGCTGGTCACGGGCGAATTCTCCGTGAACGACGTGCAGCGCGTGTGGCGCGATCCGGCGAAAGTCGTCTGGCTGCGCCAGGACGGACCGCTCGTGCCGCTCGCGCTCGAAGGCGGCGGCGTGGAAGTCAGCCTGTACAGCCTCGCGGGCATCCGCACCGCGACGCAGATGCTGCGCGGACAGTTGCCCGCCGCGGATGCAGCGCCCACGCAGACCGACACTGGCGCTGCCGGCGCAGAAGCACACGCGCCGGCTGATTTCCACCGCTTGAGCGTGCTGATCGCCGAAGACAATCTGCTCAACCGCTCGCTGCTGCGCGACCAGTTGCGCACGCTGGGCGCGAACGTGATCGAGGCAAAGGACGGCGAGGAAGCGCTCGCGAAACTCGAGACGGCGCACGTCGATCTCGTCATCACCGATCTCAACATGCCGAAGATGAATGGCTACGAGCTGCTGCAAACCGCGCGTGCGAAACAGCCGTCGTTGCCCGTCTACGCGGTGAGCGGCAATGCGCTGCCCGAACAGATCGCGCAAGGCCGCACGCTGGGATTTACCGACTATCTGAGCAAGCCCGTGCCGCTCGCGGCACTCGCGCGCGTGCTGACCGACGTGACCTCGCGTGTGCTTGCCGATCACGCCGCGGCACAACCCGCACAAGCGACGCCGGGCACGTCGCCGCTGAGCGCGGACAACGCAACCGGCGTCGATGAACAGACGCCGCGCTTCCCTGACCTGCCGCCCGGACTCGCGCCGATTTTCATCGAGCAGGCCGATCACGATCTCGCCGATTTCGCGCGGATCGCCGGCACGCAGGACGTACAGCGTCTGCGCGAATGGGTGCATCGCGTCGCGGGCGGTATCGCCGTGCTGGGTCCTTCGGTGCTGCACGATACCTGCCGCGAACTGCGCGCCGCCATCCACGAATCCGGCGCGTGGGACGAGAACGTGCAGACGCTGGCCGCCGCGCTCATCGCGGATCTGGAAGCCTTGCGCGCGTATGCGGCGAACCGTGAATCGACGTGACCGGCGTCTCGCCGCCGCTGCGCAAAAAGACCGGCGCCTGTGCGCCCGCTTCCTCGGGACAGCTGCCGCGCTGCCGACGCACGCACCACTGACGCAACGTGCTCGCGTCGAGCGGACAGCGCGCCGTTCCAGTCGGCTTGACGTGCTGGCGCGCCTCCAGTCGCAACGCAAACGCCGACGGCAACGCGAGACCGCAGGCGGCGACGCGCGTCGTGCCCTCGTCGGCTGGGGAATTCGTCGGCACTCCGCACGGTTCGGACGCGCGGGCCACCCAGCGCAGACTCGGCGCGGGACGCAATGAAAAGACAGGCATGATCGATCGCCGCGAAACGCGGCGTGGTAATCGTGTGGATATCGACGATCTTCGCGCAGCGCACAAGTACGCGCTATAGGACGGATTCTAAATACGGGCGCATTCGAGAGACGCGCATTCGAAACGCCCGCGCAACAAGGGTCGCAACGCACCGAATACGCTGTGCTTTATGCCGTGATTCAGCGTGCCGGATCGCGTGCGCAAACGCGCCGACGCGTGGTAGACTGCGCGCGCAATCGCTCACTCCATCATGAAACTACACAAGCACGCACTGCTGACCGCATGGCTTGGCCTCGTCGCCATGTGGCTCATCGTGCTCGCGCCGCTCGTGAGCCAACTGGTTGCCGCGCATCAGGCGCAGCAGCCCGACGCCGCGCTGTGCTCGGCGCTGCAACCCACATCGGCGGCGCCGCATCTTTCGCACGACGACGCATTCGGCGCCTGCGGCTATTGCAACCTGCTCGAACATCATGTGGCGATGCCGTCTATCGCGGTGCCCGCGCTCACGCTCGGCTTCGCGATCGCCGCTCCCGTCGTCGCCACGCTCTCCACGCGTCACACGCCGTTCGGCGCCTTCCCCTCGGGCCGTCCGCGCGCCCCACCCGCGCTCGCCTGATCGCTGCCGTCACCGGCTGCCCATCCGCGCTCACTCATGTTCTGTCGTCTGCTTCGGCGCTTGCGTCCATTAGCGTGTCTTCGCTCGCCCGTTATCGCGCGATGACACCCTGAGCGGCGCGAAGGCGCGCGCTGTCGCCAACGCGTCGCGTGCATCGCCTGCATCGACCCGAACGAAGCAGCAACGCCGCGCGCGTGGGCAGCCGCACGTCCATCGTTTCCGGGGAAGTCTCCTACATGTCCACGCCCGTTTCGCGCGGTGCGCGTTTGCGCCTGCGCGCCCGTGCTCGTCTCGGTTTGATGCGGCATTTGCCGCCGTTTTTTCCGATCCTGCCGCTTTCGCTGATCGCACCGTTCGCGGTCGCGACCGCACACGCCGAACAAAGCACCACACAAACCGCAGCCGATAGCGCATCGAACACCGACATCACCACGCTGCCCACCGTCAGCGTGAGCGCATCGAACGGCACGTCGAACGCAGCGCCCACGCGTGCCGTCGATCCGAATCTACCCGCCACGGTCGAAACCGTCACGCCCGCGCAATTCGACAACTGGAACGTCGTCAATACCGAAGACGTCCTCAAGTACCTGCCGAATCTCGCCGTGCGCAAACGCTTCGTCGGCGACCTCAATTCGATCATCGCCGTGCGCGGCACGAGCAATACGCAGAGCGCGCGCGGCCTCGTCTATGCGGACGGCCTGCTGCTCTCGAATCTGCTCGGCAACAGCTATGCGTTTCCGCCGCGCTGGTCGATGGTGTTTCCCGACCAGATCCAGCAGGTCGATGTGATCTACGGTCCGTATTCGGCGCTCTATCCGGGCAATTCGCTGGGCGCGACCGTGCTGATCACCACGCGCATGCCGACGAAGTTCGAAGCGACCGCCGATGTCAAAGCGTTCACGCAGCACTTCAGCCTTTATGGCGTGAACCAGAATTTCAACGGCAGCGAAATGAGCGCGTCGATTGGCGACCGCATCGGCAAGTTCTCGTATCTGCTGGGCGTGAATCATCTGGAAAACACGAGCCAGCCGCTGCAGTTCGCCACGCTCGCGCAATCGAGCACGGTGGCGCAGCCCGGCGACACGCCCGTGCACGGCGCGTACTTCTACAACAACCAGACCAACACGCGCACGGCGGTGCTCGGCGTGAACGGCGAAGGCATCGAGCATACGGTGCAGGATCAGTTCAAGCTGCGCATGCAGTACGATTTCACGCCGACCGTGCAAGGCGGCGTGACGCTCGGTTACTGGCATCAAAGCTACGACAGCCAGACCTCGACCTTCCTCTACGACGACAACGGCAATCCCGTCTACAGCGGCAAGGTCAACATCGGCGGCTACGAATACACCATTCCGGCCTCCGCGCTCGCGCCCAGCCGCGGCTGGAGCGAGAACTGGCTGTACGGCGCGTCGCTGCGCACGCATCAGGCCACCGGCTGGAATGCGGAAGCGATCGCTTCGTACTACGACGTCAGCAACAGCGTCGCACGCACGGCCAGCAGCGGCGGCTCCGGCGACGGTCCCGGCACGATGACGCTCGGCGACGGCACCGGCTGGAAAACGCTCGACCTCAAGGCGACGTGGACGCCCGCGCGACCCGACGCGGGCCTCGCCGCGCACTGGCTGAGCTTCGGCTATCACTACGACAATTATTCCGTCGACAACCGGACCTACAACACGCTCGCCTGGCGCGACGGCGGCGCGGGCAGCTTCGCCAACGCATTCGCGGGCAAGACCGAAACGCAGGCGTTCTACGCGCAGGACGCGTGGCGTTTCCTGCCGCGCTGGAAACTGGTCTACGGCGTGCGTTACGAAGACTGGCAGGCCTATGACGGCTACCAGGCGCTCGGCGGCGTGCGCGTGCCATATGCGGGCGTGAGCGACCGCCACTTCTCGCCGAAGGCCTCGCTGTCGTTCGACGTCACCGACGACCTCACGCTGCGCGCTTCGATCGCGCGCGCGTATCGCTTCCCGACCGTCGGCGAACTGTTCCAGGGGCAGATTAACGGCTCGTCGATCGTCAACAACAATCCGAACCTGCGTCCCGAAGACGATCTCTCGAAAGAGCTGAGCGCCGAATGGGCGCACTGGAACGGCCTGTTCCGCTTCACGCTCTTTCAGGACGACGTGAAGAACACAATCTTCAGTCAGACCGACACGACCGTCATTCCGAACGTGACGAACTTCCAGAACATCGGCAAGGTGCGTTCGCGCGGCGTGGAAACGAGCTATCAAGGTCAGGACGTGCTGCTGCACGGCCTCGATTTTTCGGCGAACGTCGCCTATACGCAGTCGAAGATTCTCGCCAACGCGCAGAACCCGGCGAGCGTCGGCAAATACTTCTACCGCATTCCGCTGTGGCGCGTGAACGTCGTCGCGACGTATCGCTTCGACGCGCGCAGCGCGCTCACGCTCGCGGCGCGTTATTCGGGGCGTCAGTACAACACGCTCACGAATACCGACACGAATCCGAACGTGTTCGGCGGCACCAGCAGCTACACGGTCGCCGACGTGAAGTTCACGTTCCGTCCGACGAAGCAGACCGAAATCGGCGTGGGCATCGACAACCTGTTCGACGCCCGCTACTACGTCTATCACCCGTATCCCGGCCGCACGTTCTACGCCGAAGCGAAGTTCGGCCTGTGAAGGTCATATTGCAGCCCATCCCCAAGGAGCCTTCGATGTCGACGACAATGCCCGCTTCCGGGCGCCCCGACGCGCGCAGCACACACGCGTCCGGCGCCGCGTATCCCGGCTACCGCACACTCTGGCGCTGGCACTTTTACGCCGGTCTGTTCGTGATGCCGTTTCTGATCGTGCTCGCCATCACCGGCACGATCTACTGTTTTCAGCCGCAGATCGAGCCGCTGCTGTATCCGCATCGGCTCGTGGTCGCGCCGCAAGCGACGCCGCGTCTGCCCGCCGATGCGCTGCTCGCGCGCGCTCAGGCGTCGCTGCCGCCCGGCGCGCAGGCGATCCGCGCGCATATCGAAGCGAATCCGGCGCGCAGCGCGGAGTTCGTGTTCGCGCTGCCGCACGGCAACGCGCCCGCGACGAAGGAAAGCGTCTACGTGAATCCGTATAACGGCGACGTGCTCGGCACGCTCGACGTCGACCGGCGCTTCATGCAGGTCGATCGCATGCTGCATCGCAAACTGCTGATCGGCAAGCCGGGCGAATTGCTGATGGAACTCGCCGCGTGCTGGACGCTGGTGATGATCGGCACCGGCGTCGCGCTCTGGTGGCCGCGCCGATCCGTGTCGCCGAACGCGACGCTGCGTGCCGCGCTGCTGCCGCGTTTCGGCGCGAAGGGACGGCCGTTCTGGAAAAGCCTGCATGCCGCGATCGGCTTCTGGCTCGCGGCGGGCGCGCTGGCGTTCGTGCTCAGCGGCCTGCCGTGGACGGGTTCGTGGGGCAAGCAGTTCAAGGCGCTCGCGACGCGCGTGAGTCTGGGCGCGCCGCGCGGCGCATGGGGCGGCGGGCTGCCGCTGCAATCGACGCTGCCGGGCGCGGGTCAAGCGGCACATGGTGAACATGGCGAACACGCCGGCCACGACATGGCGTCGATGCCCGGCATGGTGATGGACGATCTGCCGCTGCCCAACGTGCCGTGGGCCGTGGGCGCGGTGCCCGTGCCGCAATCGCCCGAAGCGGGCGCGCAGTCCGCGGATGATTCACCCGCGCCGACGCCCGCGCGCTGGACGCTCGATCAGGTCGTCGCGCAGATGGCCGCGCTCGGCGTGCAAAGCGGTTACGACATCGCGCTGCCCGCGTCCGCGAGCGGTGTCTACACGGTCTCGTACTTTCCGCCCGATCCGAAACGCGAGCGCACCGTCTATATCGACCAGTACAGCGGCAAGGTGCTCAAGGACATTCGCTATGCCGATTACGGCGCGGTCTCGCAGGTGATTTCGTACGGCACGTCGCTGCATATGGGCCGTTATTTCGGGCTCGCGAATCAACTGATCTGTACGGCGATTTCGCTCGGGCTCGCGGCGCTCGCGGTGACGGGCTTCGTCATGTGGTGGCTGCGCCGTCCGGCTCGCGCGCTCGCAGCGCCCGCGCGCGAACGCGCCGCGCCGCCGATGCGTTCCTGGAAAGCGGGACTTGTCGTGCTCGGCATCGTCTTTCCGCTGATGGGCGCAACGATGCTGGGCGTGTGGTTGCTCGACAAAATCGCATTCGGCAGACGAGAAACTCTTTCGTCTTCCTGACATTGATTTCCGTGCGTGAGTCAAACGCGCTGCGGTAATCTGCGGACACAATTGCCATTGAACCTGTCCCCGCCGATGGCTTTCCAAGCAGTATCGAGGGAGACGACCGTGTTGCGCCTAATTTCTGCATTGAGTATTGCGAGTCTCGCGGCGGCGCTCGCCGGTTGCGCCGTCGCGCCCTGGCCGGCCTATCCCGGCTACTACGGCGGCGGTTACTACGACGCCGGCTATAGCTATCCATACGGCTATCCCTATGATTACGGCTACGGCTACGGCTACGGCTATCCCGGCTACTACGGTTATTACGGCCCGAGTTTCGGCGTGTCGTATTGGGGCGGCGGCGGTTGCTGCTGGCGCGGCGGCTGGCATGGCGGCCACGGCGGCTGGCATGGTGGGGGCGGCTGGCACGGCGGCGGTGGAACGTGGCAAGGCGGCGGCGGGATGCACGGCGGCGGCGGTCACGGCCACTGAGCCGGGCATCGCGCCCACGCCACCATCCGCGTCAATCATCCGCGCAAGACCGGAAGCGATTCGTCAGACGCGTCCGTTCACCGGGATCGACGCGCCCGTGACGGCGCGCGCCTCGCCGGATAGCAGAAAGGCGATCACCGCCGCGATCTCGTCGGGCTGCACCCAGCGCGTGAAATCGGCGTCGGGCATATCGGCGCGATTCTGCGGCGTGTCGATAATGCTCGGCAGGATGGCGTTCACCGTCACGCCCTTGTCCTTGAGTTCCTCCGCGAGCGCTTCGGTCAGGCGCGCGACACCCGCTTTCGAAGCCGCATAGGCGCCCATTCCCAGTCCCGCCTTCAATCCCGCGCCCGCGCCGATATTGACGATGCGCCCCGCGCCGCGCGCGAGCAGATGCGGCAGCGCCGCCTTCGACGCGTTGAGCGTCGTCTTCACGTTCAGATCGAACATCAGGTCCCAGGTGCGGGCGTCGCCCTCCGCGACGGTTTCCCAGCGAAACGCGCCCGCGATGTTGACGAGCGCATCGAGCCCGCCGAGCGCCTGATGCGCCGCGTCGAGGCCCTTGCGCGCGGCCTCAGGATCGACGAGATCGACGCCGCCCACCGGCACGGCGTTCGTCAGGGCGGCGGGCCACGCCGAACCTTGCGGCGCGTCGCCCCGGCCGATCAGCGCCACGCGTGCGCCGCGCGCCGCGAAAAATGCGGCGGTGGCCATGCCGAGATTGCCGAAGCCGCCCGTGATCGCCACGGTCATTCCGTTCATCGAGTTGTGCATTTTTTCTTCCTGCGAGAGATGCGCCGGACGCGCTCGCTTCGCTGCGCTGCGTCCTGGCGGCGAGTGCTTGCCAATTGCTGAAGCGGCAGCGCAAAACGCGCTGCCGCTGCGTGCCGCCACGTTAACCGAGCGCGCCGGCGTCGGCAACTACAGCCACCGCGCTCAGGCGTCGGTACGTACCGCGGCGAGCGTGCGCTTGCGCAGATCCTCCGTGGTCTCGCCCTTGCCGTTCGCGCTCCAGCCCGGCGGCAGAAACACGTGACGCACGGCGGTCCACAGATCGGGCGCGGCGGCGATGTCGCGTGCGAGGCTCACCCAGTGCTCGAATTCGACGACCAGCGGATTGCGCGAACGCGTCGGCGTCACGAGGCCGTAGCGGCACGGCTCGTCGGCGCGTTCCGCCACATAGGTGCCGAACAGCCGGTCGAACACGACCAGCACGCCGCCGTAATTCGCATCGAGGTAATCGACGTTCGACGCATGATGCACGCGATGCGCGGACGGCGTATTGAACACGTACTCGAGCCAGCCGAGCTTCGGCATCCACGTGTTGTGCAGCCAGAACTGATAGAGCAGGTTGAACGAGAGAATCGCGAAAACGATTTCCGGACGCACGCCGAGCCAGACGAGCGGCGCGAAGAACATCGCCGGCCCCGTGAGTTTGCCGGTCCAGCCGAGCCGATACGCGGACGACAGCGTGAGCTGGTTCGGCGAATGATGCACGGCATGCGTGGCCCAGAAGAAGCGCATGCGATGCGACGCGCGGTGATACCAGTAGTAACAGAACTCCTGGCCGACGAAGACGAACAGCGCGAGCGTGACGTTGTCGATGGACAGCGTGAAGATGCGATGCGTCCACGCGAAATGGAAGATCGGCGCCGACAGCGAAATCGGCAGGAACGCGAACAATTTTCTGCCGACCAGATCGGCCAGTGAAATCCAGACTTCGCTCCAGTCGAAGCGTTCGGCGCCAGGCTGGCGCTTCTTGAAGGTGAGCACGGCGGCTTCGATCATCGACGCGGCGACGATGAAGAGCGTGACATAAACCGCGATTTTTCCGGTGGCAAGCATGATGGGCGACAGCCTCTTTGCGCGATGCGGCGCGATGCAGTGCAGTTGAGGAAAGACGCGTCGCTCGCAACGGAATGCGCGGGGCGCGTCGGATGAACAGCACTGTAGTGACGCGTCGCGCGAAACTCCACGCGCGAATTATGTCGCCGCATGTCATGGGTCTTTTTTGGCCTTTTGCAGCGCCGCACGCCCTGCCCGCCTGCGCCCGCGGCGTCTGGCGCGGACGCGTTTCGCCGCCCCGCCATGTAACACGGCGACATGGTTTTCAACGCGACTTGCGCGAGGCGCCGCCCTATAGTTCGTTCCGCTGACACGCCACGAACGTGCTGCCACGAAGCCCCGGAACCACCCGGCCGATTCGTCCTCCGCCACCCGCACCGCAAGGAACCACGATGAACAAGCTCACACTCGCCGTCGCCGCCACGCTGATCGGCCTCGCCAGCGCCCCCGCGTTCGCCGGCTGGTCCGGCCACGGCACCGCCTACACGCCGCACGGCACCTACAGCGGCGCGCACGCCGGGTCGTGCGGCGGCGGTAGCTGCACGCATGCGGGCGGCGTGGTCGGTCCGTGGGGCGGGCTCGCGACCAACACGGGCACGGTCACGCGCACCGCGCCGGGCCAGTTCGCTAACAGCGGCACGGCGGTCGGCCCGAATGGCCGCTCGGTCCAGCATTCGGGCGACACGAGCTGCGCGGGCGGCACCTGCTCGCACACCGGCAGCATGACCGGCGAGGACGGCCGCAGCGCGTCGACCTCGGGCAGCGTGACGCGCACGGCGCCGGGCCAGTATTCGTCGACGGGCACGGTCACGGCCGCGAACGGCAACAGCGTCAGCCACAACGCCTCGACGAGCTGCGCAGGCAACACCTGCTCGCGCTCGGGCACGGCGACCGGCTCGAACGGCGGCAGCGTCGCGCACTCGGGCAGCGCGACGCGCGTCGCGCCCGGCGTCGTGACCACGTCGGGCGGCAGCACGGTCGTGCACGGCGGCACGGTGAGCACGGGCGGCACGACGGTCGTGCATGGCGGGACCGTCGCAGTCGGCGCGACCGTGGCCGTGGTCCCCGCGCCCGCGCCGGTTCCGGTCGTCGTGCCCGCGCCGGTCGTCGTGACGCCGCCGCCCGCGCCCACCGTCTACGTCGCGCCCGCTCCGGCACCTGCGCCGAAGACCGTGTATGTCGCGCCGCCGCCGCCGAAAACCGTCTACGTGGCCCCGCCCGCGCCGAAGGTCGTGTACGTCGCGCCGCCGCCGCCCAAGGTCGTCTACGTGGCGCGCCCCCTGCCGCGCGCGGTCTATATCGCGCCGCGTCCCGTCTATGTCGCGCCCGCGCCGCGCGCCGCCATCTGGGTTCCGGCGCATTGGGCCGGCGGCGTCTGGGTGCCCGCGCATTGGGCGTGATTCGGCATAAAAGACGTAAGTCCTTAATTAGCCGCCGCTTTTAATCGCATTCCCTGATCCGCTTTTCAACCACACCGGCGCGCTGCGTCGGCTGCCTCACGGAGTTCAGCATGAAGAAGATGATTGCCGCCCTTGTTTTGTGTATCGTTTCAGCAGCAGCGACGGTGCCGGCCACGGCCCTCGCGCAAACGACGTCCACGCCGCCCGGCGCGATCAACAGCGGACGACTCGAACGCGCGATGGCGCAGTTGCCCACACGCTTCGCCCAGGCGAACACGAGCGGCGACGGCAAGCTCACGCGCGCGCAGGCGCAAAGCGGCATGCCGATGGTCGCGCAGCACTTCGACGAAATCGACACGCAGCACAACGGCTACATCACGCTCGCGCAGATCGAGGATTTCATGCGCGAACGCGCCGCCGCGGTGCGCTGACGCCCTTCAACCCTACCCCCGCCGGAGGCGGCCGATGGAGCAGGCAAACCGGATCATCGTGCTCGATGACGAAGCCGAGCTGCGCAACATGCTGCAACGCTTCCTGAGCGGACATGGCTTCGAGGTGCGCGCCGTCGCCGACGGCAAGCGCCTCGACCGCATGCTGCAACGCGAGCCCTACGACCTGCTCGTGCTCGACCTGATGATGGAGCCGGAAGACGGCCTGAGCGTCTGCCGCCGTCTGCGTGCCGAAGGCCACACCTTGCCGATCCTGATGCTCACCGCGAAAGGCGACGCCGCCGACAAGGTCATCGGCCTCGAAACCGGCGCCGACGACTATCTCGCCAAACCCTTCCTGCCCGACGAACTCGTCGCGCGCGTGAAAGCGCTGCTGCGCCGCCAGAAAATGGCGTCCGGCGAACCCACGGTCACCTCGCAGCGGCTGCGTTTCGGCGCCTTCACCTTCGACGTGGGCCAGCAGACGCTCATGCGCGACGGCGTGCCGATCGACGTCCACTCGGCGCAGATGCTGTTGCTGCACGCGCTCGGCTCGTCGCCGAACCGCGCCGTGAGCCGGGAAAACCTGCTCGCCCGCGCGCGCGGACGCGATCACAACGCGCTCGATCGCAGCGTCGACGTGCAGATCCTGCGGCTGCGCCAGATCGTCGAGGACGATCCCGCCAAGCCGCGCTTCATCAAGACCGTGTGGGGCATCGGCTACATGCTGGTGGCCGGCGTCGACACCTGACGCGCCCCGCATGCGTGCTCCCGCCCAACCGCGCCGCTGGCTGCCGCGCTCGCTGCTCTCGCGCAACATCGTGCTGCTGGTGGTGCTCGTCGCGCTCACGCAGGCGTGCTCGCTGAGCGCGCTGCTTCACTTCGTGCAGCGCCCGCGCATCGAGCGCGCGTCGATCATTTTCGCGGACTACGTGCGCATGCTCGACAGCCTGCTCGCCGCCATGCCGCCCGACGAAGGCCGCGCGGCCGCCACGCGCATGAACGCGCATCGCAGCGCGCCCGCCGCGAGTACGGCGATGCCGGCGATCAGCCCGCTGCGCTTCTTCCGCACGTGGCAGCGCGATGTCTTCATCCGCTCGCTTACGCGCGATCTGCCCGCCGACATGCCCATACGCTGGGAAACCACCGACGAGGAGCGCCTCTGGATCCGCGTGCATGCGGCCGGCGAGCCGGTCTGGATCGCGCTGCCGATGACCGCCGACGCCCAGGCGAGCGGCATCACCACGGCGGTCATTCTGTCGATCGGCCTCGCGCTGCTCGCGGGCTTGACGGGCTGGCTGATCCAGCTGCATCTGAACCGGCCGCTGGCCGATCTCGCGGATGCGGCCCGGCGCGTGAGCGCCGGCGACGCGCCCGCGCCGCTGCCGACCGACGGCCCCACCGAAATCGCCGAAGTCAGCCGCGCCTTCAATCAGATGACCGACGCGCTCAAACAGGCGGAAGCGACGCGCGCGCTGATGCTCGCAGGCGTCTCGCACGACATCCGCACGCCGCTCACGAAGCTGCGCCTCGCGATTGCGATGGCGCTGCCGCGCGGCACCAACGACAGCCTCGTCGCGTCGTCCGAGGGCTATCTCGACCATATCGACACGATTCTTCAGCAGTTCATGGATTACGCGGGCAGCGGCGAGCGCGAGGCACCGCAGACGGGCGATCTGAACGCGCTCGCGGGCCAGCTCGTCGCCGAATTCACGGGGCTCGGGCACGAGTTCGATCTGGAGGAAGGCGACGTGCCGCCGTTCGCGTTCCGGCCCGTCGCCGTCATGCGCGTGCTGATGAACCTGATGCAGAACGCGGTGGTGTACGGACGCACAGGTCTGCGCGTGCGCACCTGGCGCGACGGCGACGACGCCTGCGTGGCCATCTGCGATCGCGGCAACGGCATTCGCGCCGCGGAACTCGAGCGCCTCAAATCGCCGTTCAGCCGTGGCGACAACGCGCGCACGCATTCCGGCGGCACCGGCCTCGGACTCGCCATCGTCGAACGCATCGCGCGTCTGCACGGCGGTTCGCTAACTTTTCACGACCGCGCGGGCGGCGGACTCGAAGCCCTCGTGCGACTGCCGCTGAACCCTCAGACGAATGCCCCGGCCGCCGCGCGCAGATAAGCGCGGCTCACTGCGGGTGATCGCAGGTGACATGAATCGACATAATTTGCGCGTGGCGTCCGCGCGCGCCTTTGCCCATACTTGCACCCATGCGCTGAACGACGCATCGGACCGCAAGACACGCCAGACACCGCGCGCGTAACACGATGCCCTGCCAGCTCTAACGAAGCATTTCCGATAGTTCGCCATCCTGATCAATTCGCGAGTATCGGACCACTCATGCAATCAAGCACTCAGGCAACGGACATCGACATGAACTCGCTCCTTCTCTCCCTCGTCAACAAGACCAAGCGCCTCGCGGGCGCCGTACTGCTCGCCGGCTCGCTGTTCGCCTCGGGCTGCGCCTCGGCCGCCACGGCGTTGCAGTCGGCCGGTCCGCTGCCGCAAGTGCATGCGGACGTGATCTACGTGTCGGCGTTCGAGATTTCGCCCGATCTCGTGAAGCTCGACGGCGGCATGGCGCAGAAGATCAAGTCGATGGCGAGCGGCGAATCGTCGGCGCAACAGCAGCAACAAACGGCGCTCGCAGCACGCGAAGCGCTCGCCAATGAGATCGTCGCCGAATTGCGCAAGCAGGGTTTGAACGCCGTGCGCGCCGATGGTCCGGTTCCCGCCGGACGCAACGCGATCGTCGTGGAAGGCCGCATCGACACCATCGACGCAGGCAGCCGTCGCCGTCGCATTCTGATCGGTCTGGGCGCGGGCAAGAGCGAAGTGGGCGCGACCATCGCACTCTCGTTCGTGCCGGCCAACGGCGCGCCGCAAGCGCTCGCGACCTTCGAAGCCAACGCGGACAGCGGCCATATGCCGGGCGTCGCCGAAACGGCAGGCGTGGGCGCGGCGGCGGGTCATGTGGCGGTGTCGGCGGCGGCAGGCGGCGGCTTGCACGGCGCGTCGGAAGCGAAGCACGACACCGTGACCTCCGACGCCGACAAGCTCGCCCGCTCGATCGCGAAGCAACTGGGTCAAGCCGCGCAGGAAAATGGCTGGATGCCGGTCAGCCACGCAAGCTGAGTCTTGCATCGATAAAAAAAGGCGGCGCTTTCATGCGCCGCCTTTTTCATTTATTCAGCCTGCTCGCGATAATGCGCGAACTTCGACGTCTGCCCGATCCCGGGATTGAAGCAGTTGCACGGGTCGAGTTCTTCGTAAAACGCTTTCAACGCAGGCTTCGCGTGATAAAGATGCCCGACGTTGTGCTCCGCCGGATATTCGGCGCCGCGTTCATCGAGCAGTTTCCACATCTCGTGTTCGAGCGCGAGGCAGTCGTTGCCCTTGCGAACGATATAGTCCTGATGAAACACGTGACAAAGAAAATGTCCGTAATACAGCTTGATCGCGATGGGCTTTTCGACGTGCGCGGGCAAAGTTTCGAACCAGTCGCGATCGTTACGGCGCAAGGCGATATCGAGCGCAACGATATCCTCGACTTCCTGACCGTGCACGGCGCGATAACGCACCGCCGCACCCGCCGCCGCGAAGCGATGCAGAAAAGCCTTGCTGCCTTCTTCGTCGGTGCATTCGAAAAAGTCGCCGCTCGCGTCCGAGAAATAGCGCCGCAAATACGCGCGCGTTTCATCGACAGTATCGGCGGACACCTTGAGCATCAAATGATGTTCGTAGCGCTCGCGATAATCCTTGAGGCGCGCGGGCAAATGGCTCGGAAACAGGCGGCTCAGCGCCTGCATCACGCGGTCGGTGAAATGCGCGGGCAGAAAGCCGAGTCGCTCGAAAAACGCGTCGAAGCGGCTCTTGAGCGCGAACAGCCCCGGCAGACGCTGCGTGCCGAGATGCTGGATCATGAGGAACATGTCCTTGCCGTAGCGCTCGGCGATATCGAAAGCGTCTCGATGCAGATATTCGCCCGCAATCGGCAGATTCGACAGTTTCGTGAGCAGATAACGGCGCACGTCGGTGAGTTCGGACGTTGCGTTGGTGCCGATATAAAACACCTTCGCACCCTTCTCGATGGGGAACGTATCGAGGCGCACCGCGAACACCATCACCTTGCCCGCCGATCCCGACGCCTCATGCAGACGCAGCGGATCGGCGTTATAGCGCGCGGGCGTATCGGCGTTGACGTCGCGCACGTGCTCGGCATAGTGCCGGTCCGACGCCGCGCCCGCATCGTGGCGAATCGCGTCTTCGGGCAGCTCGCCGCGATCGAGACGCGCGAGGATCTGCTCGGGCGTGTCGCCCAGCGCGATGCCCAGATGATTCACGAGACTCAGCCGCCCTTGTGCGTCGACCTGCGCGTACACGCTCATTTCCGTGTACGCCGGACCGCGCCGCACCAGCGAACCGCCGGAGTTGTTGCAGACGCCGCCCATCACCGACGCGCCGATGCACGACGAGCCGATCACCGAATGCGGTTCGCGGCCAAGCGGTTTGAGCGTCTGTTCGAGCTGATCGAGCGTCGAGCCTGGCAGACAGACGACCTGCTTGCCGCCGTCGATCACGTAAACTTTGCGCATGCGCGCCATGCTGACGATCACGACATCGCGATCGTAGTTGTCGCCGTCGGGCGTGGAGCCGCCTGTCAACCCGGTATTCGACGCCTGCGAAATCACGATCGCATTCGCGGCCATGCACGCTCGCAGCACCTGCCACTGCTCGACGAGCGAGCCGGGCCGCACCACCGCCGCCACCTTGCCCTGACCGAAGCGAAATCCCGTGCGATAACGCCGCGTGGCTTCGTCGCCGGTCAGCACATAGTCGCGGCCAACGAGCGCTTGCAGCGAGGCGATTAGCACCGGACGCGCGGCGTCGCGTTGAGCGCGCGACGCGACCGGTGACGGAGAAACAGTGGACATGCGAACAGCTCCTGGATCAAGGGCGAAAACACACACGAAACGGGGCTTTCGCAACTTCTACAAGGATAAAGGCGGGCTGCGGCGCCGTCCAATATCGGAAGCCCGCTCGATCAAGACGAAAAAGATATAGATCGACCTGGGTCGCCTCAGGCGTGGCGCGCCGCCTCGCGCACGATCCGCACGAAGTTCTGCAACGTGGGGGCTTTCTCGCGCGGACGATAGACGAGTGCGATGGTCGTGTGCAGCGAGCCGCCCTTGAGCGCGTGATAGGTCACGCCCTTCGCCTGAATCTGCCGCATAGAGGACGGAATCAGCGTCACGCCGAAACCTGCCGCGGCCATGTTCACGGTCGAGGAAATCTGCGGCGACTCCATGCTGATGACCGGATTGAAGCCCGCCGCATGACACGCGCTGATGATGGAATCGTAGAGATCAGGTCCAATAGGACGGGGAAACAGAATCAGCGGATCACCCGCGAGATCAGCCAGATCGATGCTGCGGCGACGCGCGTAACGGTGGCGCGGAGGCAGCACGGCGAGCACGTCTTCTTCCACCAGCATCTGCGTGGCAAGCCCCCGGCAATCGAGCGGCAAACGCACGAAAGCCGCGTCCACTTTGGCATCGTTCACGCGGTCGAGCAGCACCGAACTGTTGCTCTCCTCGCAGCCGATCGTCACGCCGGGCCACGCGCTGCGAAAGCGCTGCAAGACCGTGGCAACGAGCGGATGAAACACGGTAGAGCCCGCGAAGCCCAGAATCAGCCGTCCGCTTTCGCCGCGCCCGACGTTCTGCGCCTCCGCGAGCGCGAGGTCCGCGTCTTCGACGATGCGTTGCGCGCGCACGCGAAACAGCCGCCCCGCTTCGGTCAGTTCCACGCGCCGCGAATGGCGGATAAACAGCCGCGTGCCGATTTCCTTTTCGAGCTTGAGGATTTGCTGGCTCAGCGGCGGCTGGGCAATGCCGAGTGCGTTCGCGGCTTCGCTGAAGTGCAGATGCTCGGCGACCGCGAGAAAATAGCGTAGCTGACGCAGTTCCATATCTTTTTCGTCTAGATCCAATCCGCGCAGTGTGGATCAGATCGGCGCGCGCGTCCATGACGCCGGATGGCGGATGACGAATGGCGTCAGCCCGTGCCCATGCGCGTTTCGTCGACGAAGCGCTCGGTGGCGTCGTCGATCTTGCGGCCCTTGCGGCCGATCGGACCGTGAATATAGACGGTTTTCATATCGATGGCCGGCGCGCCGTGCATGGCAGGCGGCGGCGACATGGCGTATTTCACCTCGCGTTCGTGATCGGCGAGTTGCAGGCGCGGATCGAACACCGAGTTGAACTTCCATAGCATGCGCACAAAATTGGTCTGACCGCGCACGAGCAGATGCGCCGCCTGGCCCGCCGCGCCGCGCAATGCGCTCCAGCCCAGATGTTTGCGATTGAGCACCTGCTGCGTGCGCACGAGTTCCGCGTAGAACTCGGCCAACGGCAGGCGCGTCGGCACCACGGCGTGCTGAATGTCGTAGAGGCGATAGTCGAGGCTCGTGAGCGGCCGCGATTCCTGCTGCCAGTTTTCGGTGCCCGGATACGGCGTATTCACGCTGATATTCACGATCTCCGGAATCTCCAGGCACCACTGCCGAATGGTTTCGAAGCGGTCGTGATCCCAATCGGGATCGGCGATCAGATTGATGGCCACGGTGATGCCCAGCGAGCGCGCGAATTCCAGCGCCTCGAAATTGCGGTCGAGACTGATGCGTTTGCGAAACGCCTTGAGCCCCGCTTCGTCGATCGCTTCGAGGCCCAGAAACATGTATTTGAGCCCGAGCGATTCCCACGCGCGAAACACGTCCTTGTTGCGCAGCAGCACGTCGCCGCGCGTCTCGAGGTAGTAACGCTTCTTGATGCCGCGTTGGCGGATTGCATCGGCGATCGCCATGCCGTGTTCGGCGTGCACGAAGGCCACGTCGTCGACGATGAAAACGCCCGGTTCGCGCAGCGCAGCGAGTTCTTCCACCACCACTTCGGGGCTGCGCGTGCGATAGCTGCGCCCGTAAAAGGTCCACGCGCTGCAGAACGTGCAGTCCCACGGACAACCACGCGCGAACTCGATGGACGCGCATGGATCGAGTGTGCCGATGAAGTATTTGCGCCGATGCCGCAACAGATCGCGCGCGGGACGCACAGGATCGAGATGCTCGACGAAGCGCGGCGGCGGCCCGGAGCCGTCGCGCGTGACGACGCCCGCCACGCTCAGCAGGTCGCCGCCCTGCGCCACCACGGCGAGCAGATCGTTGATCGACGCTTCGCCCTCGCCGCGCAGAATACAGTCGATCGCGCCCTCGGCGTGGCGCAGTAGATCGTGCGCCGTAAACGACACGCTGTGGCCGCCCACGAACACGAAGCACGACGGCAGCACGGCCTTCACGGCTTTCGCGAGATCGACGATTTCGGGAATGTTCGCCAGGTAGTTGCCCGAAAAGCACAGCGCTTCGGGCCGCCAGTTGCGCACGCGGCGCATGAGGTCGCGATGGGTTTCCACCTGGAGGTCGAGCAGTTGCACCTCGTGGCCCGCATCGCGCGCCGTGCCCGCGACCGATTCGAGACCCAGCGGTTCGAGCCGCAGGAACACGCGCGTGTACATCAACCCACTCGGGTGGACGGCAAGCAATCTCATGAAGCCTCCTTGCACGACGCGCGTCACGCGCCTGCCTGTTGCTCGATGCTGGATGCCTGGCACTGCCACGTGCGAGTCTACGCGCGTTCGCGCGAGCGCGCTTTCAGGCGCGCCGCTTCCTTATCGGCCCTTTATCGTTGCTTCGTGGTTGCTTCCTTATCACCGCATCGCGCATTCAAAAACTGCCGAACAGCGAGCCCAGCGCGATCACCACGGCCAGCGCGATCAGTGCGCCGACGATGCTCACCACCACCAGATCGCGATAGCTGTCGCGATGCGTGGAACCGCATACGGCCAGCAGCGTCACCACCGCGCCGTTGTGCGGCAGGCTGTCGAGCGTGCCCGATGACATCACGGCCACGCGATGCATCAGCGCCGGATCGATATGATGCTGCGCGGCAAGCTGCATATACGTGCTGCCGAGCGCATCGAGCGCGATCGTCAGGCCGCCCGAAGCCGAGCCGGTCAGCCCGGCGAGCAGGTTCGTCGCGACCGCGAGCGAAACGAGCGGACCGCCGCCGATGCCGAGCACCCAGTCGCGCACGGCCTCGAACGCGGGCAGCGCGGCGATCACCGCGCCGTAGCCGACGAGGCTGCCGACGCTCAGCACCGGCAGCACCGACGCGTTCGCGCCCGCATCGACGCTCTCGCGCAGCGCGCCCAGCCGCTGACGGTTCAGCGCCACCAGCACGAGGATGCCGAGCGCGAGCGCCACGCACACGCCCCACACGCCCGCGACGGCGGACAGCGACGTCGCGCCCCAGCGCGGCTCGGCGAGATAGCTCGCGTCGATGCGCGGAAACACCAGCATGTTCATCACGAAGTTCATCGCGACCACCACCACGAGCGGCGCGAGCGCGACCCACGCGGGCGGCGCGCCGGCGTGCAGCGACGCCTCCGCGCCCGCGTCGATTTCGGCGGGATCGAAGGTTTGCGCCACGCTCGCGCGTTCGCGCACGAGCGGGCTTTTGCCGCGCGAGGCGTCGTCTGCGCCGCCGTCGTGCGGCTCGACGAAGCCTTCGCCGTTGCGCTTCGCCGCGGCGGCCGCGCGCCCGAGCCACCAGAGCCCGAAGCCCGCCATCACGCAGGTCGCGACGATGCCAAGCCCCGGCGCCGCGAACGGCGTCGTGCCGAAGAACGGCATCGGAATCGCATTTTGCAGCGCGGGCGTGCCGGGCAGCGCGGACATCGTGAACGTGGCCGTGCCGAGCATGATCGTCGCGGGCATCAGACGGCGCGGAATATTCGCGGAGCGGAACAACGCCTGCGCCATCGGCGCGAGCACGAAGAACGCCACGAAGAGGCTCACGCCGCCGTAAGTCACGAGCGCGCCGCCGAGCACCACGGCCACCAGCGCGTGACGCGTGCCGAGCTTGTCGATCATGAATTGCGCGACGGCGTCGACCGAACCGCTGTCCTCCATCAGCTTGCCGAACAGCGAGCCGAGCAGAAACAGCGGAAAGAACTGCGCGAGAAAACGGCCCGTGCTCAGCATGAAAGTCTGCGTCCAGTGCGCGAGCACGGGCTGGCCCGAGATCAGCGCCGCGAGCATCGCGCAGAGCGGCGCGAGCAGCAGCACGCTCCAGCCGCGATACGCGAGCCAGATCAGCAGCGCGAGACTCGCGAGCATGCCGACGAGGCCAAGCGCCAGCGCGCCGGCGGTCATGGCAGTTCTCCGTGGAAGAGTTCGTCGAGTGTGAAGGTCGAGTCCACGCCCAGTTGCGCGCCGTGGCTGGCGAGGAACGCGTCGGCGGTGCGCCGCCCTTCGTCGCGCAACATCGTCATGAAAGCCCATTCCGCATTGAGTTTCGATGACGAGCCGAGCGACACGAGCGTGTCGCTGTGCACGCGATGCAGCCGCATGCTGGCCCAACGTCGCCCTTCCTCGCTGCCCGCGTCGGCGACCTTGTGCAGCAGCGCCATCATGCGCAGCTCCTTGACGAGCGGCGCGTTGAATGCGATCTCGTTGAGCCGGTTGATGATTTCGCGCGCCGAACGCGGCGTGCCCGCGCGCTCCACCGGATTGACCTGCACGAGGATCGTGTCGATCGAATCGGTTTCGCGGATCAGCGGCGTGATCGACGGATTGCCCGCATAACCGCCGTCCCAGTACGCCTCGCCGTCGATTTCGACGGCCTGGAACAGCGTGGGCAGGCAAGCCGAGGCGAGCAGCGCGTCGGGCGTGAGATCGGCGTTGCGGAACACCCGCGCCTGCCCGTTGCTCACGCGCGTCGCGGTCGTGAACAGCTTGATGCGCGAGGTTCGCAGCGCGTCGAAATCGATGGTGTCCGCGAGGATCGTGCGCAGCGGATTGACGCTCGCGGGATTGAGGTCGTAGGGCGAAGCCACGCGCGCCATCATGTCGAGCGCGACGAAGATCGGCGAGTGATCGAGCGTCCAGCGACCCAGCAGCATGTCGACGAAACCGCGCCGGAACGGACTGAAACGCGCGGCGTCAGCGACGCGTCGCCAGAAGGATTCGAGCGCCTTGCGCGCGCCGGGCGCGCCGTCGTGCGCGAAGCCGCTCGCGAGCACGGCGGCGTTCATCGCGCCCGCCGAGGTGCCGGAAATGCCTTCGATCCGCAGCCACGGCTCTTCGAGCAGGCGGTCGAGCACGCCCCAGGTGTAGGCGCCGTGCGAGCCGCCGCCCTGCAAGGCGAGGTCGACGAGCAGCGGTTCGGCGTGGGATGTCGTGTCACGTTCGGCGGCCATGGGGGCTCCTTGATCTGCGACCCTTGGCGAGGTTACAGGAAAAGCGCGGAGCGCTTCGCGCGGATGCCGCACTGCGCCAATTTCTGGCTTGGGATGGGCTTTTGGGGAGATTGGCGGGGATTTTGGGTACGCTGGAGGTGCGTCCGAGGTGCGCTTTGTCATGCATCAGGACGTGCGTCCCGAATGCCTTTGGTAGACTGATTTTTTCGCCTTTGTCGAGCATGGCCGCGCCGGTCGCCGCTTCGTTTTTCGCCCCTTCGTTTTCGCCAATCGTGCCCCGTTCCGCCACACTGTCCCGGCTTCCCCGTCTGCTTGCCGACATCCGCGCCTGCGGCGTGTGCGGCGATGCGTTGCCGCTCGGCCCGCGCCCGGTGTTGCAGGCCAGCACGACCGCGCGTCTGCTGATCGTCGGTCAAGCGCCGGGCGCGAAGGTCCACGCCTCCGGCATTCCGTGGGACGACGCAAGCGGCGAGCGTCTGCGCGCGTGGCTCGGCATCGGCAAGGATGTGTTCTACGACGACGCGCGCGTCGCCATCGTGCCGATGGGTTTCTGCTATCCGGGCCGCGGCGCGAGCGGCGATAACCCGCCGCGCCCCGAGTGCGCCGCGCTTTGGCACGAACGCCTGCTCGCCCTGCTGCCGCAGGTGCGGCTTACGCTGCTGGTCGGACAGTACGCGCAGCGCTATATGCTCGGCGCGCGCCGCAAGGCGTCGCTGACCGAAACGGTCGAAGCGTGGCGCGAGTACGGGCCGGATTGCGTGCCGCTGCCGCATCCGTCGCCGCGCAATCAGGCGTGGTTCAAGCACCATCCGTGGTTCGGGCACGACGTGCTGCCCGCGTTGCGCGCGCGCGTCGCGGCGCTGATGGATGCGGCGGACGGGGCCTCGGCTGCGGCATCGCTAATCGCATCGCCCACATCCGCGCACCGAGGCGCGCGTATCGCCACGGCTCACCAGGAGACGCACACGATGACTCAAGGGACCATTGAGATCCAGCGGGTGTACGAACCGCTGCCCGACGACGGACGCGCCTGCTTTCTCGTCGACCGCCTGTGGCCGCGCGGCATCCGCAAGGAGACGCTCGCCGGCGTGACCTGGGCGAAGGATGTCGCGCCGAGCACGGCGCTGCGCCAGTGGTTTCACGCGAGCGGCACCGACGCCGCGCACTGGGACGAATTCCGCCGCCGCTATCTCGCCGAACTCGACGCCAACCGCGAGGGCTGGCAACCGCTTGCCGACGCCAGCGCGCAGCATCCCATCGTGCTGCTCTACGGCGCGCACGATACGGAGCACAATCACGCCGCCGTGCTGCGCGACTTTCTCGCGAAACATCGCCACCGGAAATAACAACGCCCGGCGCATGGGCCGGGCGTTGCACTGTCCAAAGTGTCCGTGAAGTGTCCAGACTGTCCCTGGCGGACACTTCAGTACACCTCAAAACACTTCGGTACGGATCAGAACAGATACATCCCCGCGATGAACACTACGCCCGAGAACAGCAGCGTGGTCACGCAGTAACCCATGATGTCGCGCACGCCGAGGCCCGCGATCGCCAGTGCGGGCAACGCCCAGAACGGCTGCGCCATATTGGTCCACGCCTCGCCGTAAGCGATCGCCATCGCCGACTTGCCGAGGTCCGCGCCCAGCGCCTGGGCCGCCGGCATCACGAACGGTCCCTGCACGACCCAGTGGCCGCCGCCCGACGGCACCGCGAAATTGATGACCGCCGAACTCAGGAACGCGAGCAGCGGGAACGTGTGCACATTGGCGATATCGACGAACCATTTCGTGATCACGCCCGCGAGACCCGAATGGTCCATCAGCGCCTGAATGCCCGCGTAGAACGGGAACTGGATCATGATGCCCGACGCGCCCTTCGCCGCGCCGGCCACCGCACGCGCATAGGCCATCGGCGTCTTGTGCAGCACGAGGCCCGCGGCGAGGAACACCAGATTCACGGTGTCGATGTCGAGCGCGAAACCCTTTTCGTGGAAACGCACGCCCAGAAACACCGCGCACAGCGCCGCCACCAGCAGCGAGAGCGCGCGGCTTTCCTCGATGCGTTCGGCGAAGGTCGCGTCCGGCCCGAGCTTGCGCTCGACCGAGGGCGGATCTTCGAGCAGCGCGGGATCGACCGAGACGACGTCTTCAGGCTTCGGCATCATCAGGCGCACGAGAATCGGCAGCAGGACGATCAGCGCGATCGTGATGAAGGCGTTGTAGCCCGTGAAAATGGTCTGCGAAACCGGGATCAGGCCGATGGTCTTTTCCATCGGATTGCCCTTGGTGGCCGCGACCAGCGGCACCGAGCCCGAGAGGCCGCCGTGCCACGTGAGAAAACCCATGTACGCAGCGGCGACCAGCAGCCGGTAGTCGGTGCCGCGCACGCGACGCGCCACTTCGCGCGAGAACATCGCGCCGAGCACGAGGCCGAAGCCCCAGTTGATCGCGCACGCAACCGCGCCCACGAAGGCCACCAGCATCACACCCTGGCCCGGCGTGCGCGCGCAGCCGGCGAGCGCGACCAGCAGGCGCTTGACCGGCGCCGAGCTGGCGAGCGCGTGGCCGGTCACGAGGATCAGCACCATCTGCATCGAGAATGCGAGCAGATTCCAGAAGCCCGAGCCCCACATCATCACAAGTTGGGCGGGCGGCTGCGGCGTCAGCGAGAACGCCAGCACGAAGGTCACGACCGTCAGCAGGATCGCGAAAATGAGCGGGTCCGGCAAGAATCGATGGACTACGCCGGTAAAGAAATTGGCAATGCGTTGAATCACCTGGTCTGCTCCTCGTCTTTCTGATTTGATCCGGCTGCCGCTTCTGCTGCGACTTGGGGCGCCTGCGTCCTGCGGCGTGCCGAGCCGCGATTCTTGCACAAGCCGCGCGAGCGCGTGCGGCTCGCCCGCGCGCCGTCGTGTCCCGAAATGCGGCGTATGCGTCCTGATGGCGTCGAAATAACCCGTAACATGCGCAACCGCGCCCTAAATCGCTTATCTGCTACCGTTGAGGTTGTGTCCCAATAATTTCACCGGGCAGTGCCAACCACCAAGGAGCCGCGATGCGCAAACAGCTCATCGGTGCGATGCTCGCCGGACTCGCCACGCTCGTCGCGGCGCCCGCGCCGGCGCTCGCGCAGTCCCAGGCGTTCACGAGCATGACCGTCAATCTGTACGCCGGTCCCGCCGGCGATTTCCCCGTCGTGGCGCAAGTGCCGGGCGGCGTTTCGATTGCGGTGATGGGTTGCGTCTCCGGCTTCAGCTGGTGCGACGTCAGCCTGCCCGGCCTGCGCGGCTGGGTCTATGGCGGGTATATCTCGTATCCGTGGCAAGGTGCGCGCGTGCCGGTGATGAACTACGGCCCGACCATCGGCCTGCCGATCATCACGTTCTCGCTCGGCGCGTATTGGGGCAGCTATTACCGTGACCGGCCGTGGTACGGCAACCGGGCACGCTGGAGCCGTCATCCGGGTCCGCGTCCGGGACCGCCGCCCGCGATCCGGCCGCCCTCGCATGGACGTCCGCCGGGTGGTCCCGGCAACCGGCCCGGTTCGGGTCAGGGACATCGTCCGCCCAATAACAGCGGCGCGCGGCCGCCGGGTCATAACAACGCCCGCCCGCCAGGCAACAACAATGCACGGCCGCCAGGCAACAACAACGCGCGGCCGCCAGGCAACCAAGCAGGCGGCAGGCCGCAAGGACAAGGCGGTGGTGGCGGAAGGCCGCCCGGCGGTGGGGGCGGCGGACGTGGTGGCGGTGGCGGTGGCGGAAATCGCCCGTCCGGAGGTGGCGGCGGCGGTGGACGCCCCGGCAATTGATCGCGGCCGGGCGCGCCGCACCTGCCAGGCAGGCGCGCCCGACCTGTCTTTAAGCTTGCTCAGAAGCGATAGCCGATGCCGCCCAGGATCACGTCGGTATCGCGGCTATAGCGCGTGACGACGCGATTCCACGTCACGCGCGCCGCCCAATGCTGGGTGAACCGATACGACGCCGAAACCGAGACGAGCCCCGACAGAATGCCGTCGCCGGTATCGCGCTGATCGCTGTCGTCGCCGTGGTGAATCGCGGCGTAAAGGCCCGCGCCGAAACCCAGCGTGAGATGGTCGTCGAGAAACGCGCGCGTGAGCCACAGTTGTGCGGTTGCGCCGTCGCGACGCGCCGACAGGCCATTCCCCTCGTGCAGATACCCGATCGAACCGTCGAGCCAATGCGTGATGCCGCGCCGGTATTCGATCGATTCGGCCGCGGACGTTTGCGACTCCAGGCTGTTGAGGATGGTCTCGCCCGCCATCAACGTGATTTCGTTGTTCGTTACGTCGTGCGTGCGCGGCAGCGCGAAGTCGCGCGGCCCCGGCGTGTCCGGCGCGTCCAGTTGATAGCCGACGCCGAGCATGAGCGCCGTGGTGGACGGCCCGCGCGCGACGCCCACGCGGTTCAGTTGCAGATTCGCCGTCCAGCGGTTGCTGGCGTACCACGTCAAACGCGCGCTATACACCGCGCCCCAGCCGTGCGTGTTCGAATAGCCGAGCCCCTGCTTCGCGGCTTCGGTATCGAAATAACGATACGGGCCGACGCCCAGCGAAAACACGAAGCGCCGGTTGTCGAACGGCAGACGCGCCCACGCCTGAATGCTCTGCCCGTCGCGATGATGCCCGGGAATATGGCCTTCGTTGAGCCATGAAACGCTGCCGGCGAAATACTTGCCGAAGCCTTCCATATAATTCATTTGCCACGAATACGAATGGTCGGATCCGCTCACGAGCGGACCGGCGAACAGCGTGAACTCCTGGGCGACAGCACACCTGGACGACAGGAACAATACCGCGGCGCCAACCGCGAAACTCCAGGCTTGCTTCATTACGTAGACGACCCTGTGTGAGTGCCGGACGACGCCGGTTGCGCGTCGTCTTGCGATGCGATCGCATCATTTTCCCGGCGAACGGCGCGTACTGCGTGTGCGCAACCACACAAAACACGACATACATCACATCGCCGCGTATTCCGCGCATTGCCATTTCCGCCAATTACTTCGGATAACGAATTATTACGGAGAAAAAAATGCCGCACCTCGGTGCGGCAAGCTCCGCCGAAGCGGAATCGGTACTCGATCAGTGCACGTTGTGGCAAACGCGCACCGGGTGGTGATGCTGAACTTCGGTGTGGCACACGGTGTGATGATGCGGAGCGGCGACGGCGGCCAGCGGCGCGGCCATGGCAGCGCACAGCATCAGGGCGGACAGACGGGCGAACGGCTTGGCGATGATTTTCATGCGTGGACTCTCGATGGACGGCAACAAAAGGCAGCACTGTAACGCAAAGCGCATCACATTTAGTTACACGCTTGTAACGAGCGTAGCGCCCGATATCCGCCTCTTGACAACAACCGCATCGCCAATGTTCACCGTCACGCCGTGCCGCCCTCTTCATTCCAGCGGTCGTCGCGTTGGTCGTGATCGTCGTGATTGTCATGACCGTCGTGTGTCAGCCGCCGCAGCACTTCCTGGCCCAGACTCGTGAGACGCGGTGCGTAACCGCGTTCGCCGGCGTCCATTTCAACAAGCTGGTAGCGCGCCAGCGCGAGAAAATCGGAATCGAGCGTGTGCAGCGGCGTGTTCGCGTCGCGGATCAGCAGCAGCGCGGCCAGTTCGTGGTGACTGAGCATCGAATCTCTCCTGTCCAGAACTCACAGTGCTGACCAGCATAGCGGCCTAAACGTACAGTTTCGCTACAAGCGTGTTTCGTCGCATTACGGCCCGAAGATCGTTGCTAATGACGTAAAAATGCGGCGCGCGGTTCGCAATAATCGCGAACCGCGCGCCGCCTGTCTTACGTCACCAGTCGCCCTGGCTGTTGACCAGGCTTTAGTGGATCTCGAGACGCCTGCTCGCGCCCGCCGCCTTCTTCGGCAACACCAGCGTCAACACGCCGTCGTTATAGCTCGCGCTTGCCTGCGCTTCGTCGACGTCGGCGGCCAGCGTGAACGAGCGGCTCACGCTGCCCGAATAACGCTCGCGCCGTAGCACGCGCTCGCCTTCTTTCAATTCGGCATCGCGCTCGACCTTGGCCGCGATCGCCACCAGATTGCCGTCGATTTTCACGTCGATGTCCTGCTTGGCGACGCCCGGCATTTCCGCCTTGACCGTATAAGCCGCATCGTTTTCCGTCACGTCGATGCGAATACTCGCCGCTTGACCTTCGGACGCACCCGCACTCCGCATCGGACGGAACAAACCCTGGAACAGATCGGGCACACCATCGAACGAAAACGGATCGTGACGCGAGATATGGCTCATGACTGGCTCCTTGAAGATCACTTGAAGAATGATTTGGCTGTCCGCACTTGCGTGGCGTGATTTTTCACGCACATCAATTGAACGGACTCCTTAGCAATACGCGAGGATGACCAAGCCCGGCTTGGCCTCTGTTCCCCTGCGATCGCGCCTACCGCTCGAAGATATAGACGCCTGGCGCGTTTACAAGACCCTCTTCAAGCCCGCGTGCAGAAATTTTTTCGCTCGACTGCGCGTGCAGCCATTGTGCGAAGCGCGGCCACCATGAACCCTCGACCGGCGGCGTCTCGTCGAAGAAGGATTGCGGCGGCTGCCACGGCGCGCCCGCCTCGCGATTCCCACAGCGATAGTGACGCCGCGGATGCCCCGGTTCCGAAACGATGCCCGCGTTATGCCCGCCCGAAGTCAGCACGAACGTCGCCGGATTGCGCGTCATATGCAGCAACTGATAAACCGACCGCCACGGAGAAACATGATCGCGCTCGGTGCCCACCATGAACATCGGCTGCGCGATATCGGCGAGCGACACGGCATGGCCGTTCACGCGGTAACGCCCTTGCGCCAGATCGTTGTGCAGATAGAGACGGCGCAGGTACTCGCTGTGCATGCGGTACGGCATGCGCGTGGTATCGGCGTTCCACGACATCAGGTCGTTGGGTTTCGAGCGCTGGCCGAGCAGATACTCGTTGACCGCACGCGACCAGACGAGATCGCGCGAATTGAGCAACTGGAACGTCGCGGCCATCTGCTCGCCTTCGAGACAACCCTGGCGCGCCATCAGCGCATCGAGCGCCGCTAGCTCGCTCTCGCCGATAAAGAAACGCAGTTCCCCCGGCGCGCGGAAATCGGTTTGCGCGGCGAGCAGCGATACCGTGCGCAGCGCGTCCGCTTGCATCGGCGCGCTGCCGTTCACCGCTTGCGGCTCTCGACCGAGCGCCGCCGCGGCGATCGCGAGCAGCGTGCCGCCGAGACAATAGCCGACCGCATGCGCGGGGGCGTCGCCGCAACGCGCGCGGGCGGCCGCGAGGGCTTCGAATACCGCGTTCAGATAGTCGTCGAGATGCCAGTCGCGCTCGGCCGGCGACGGGTTGTGCCACGAGAGCATGAACACCGTGAAGCCCTGATCGACGAGAAAACGCACCAGCGAATTGTGCGGTTGCAGGTCGAGCACGTAGTACTTCATGATCCACGACGGCACGATGAACACGGGCTCGCGCGCGACGTCTGGCGTCGTGGGCGCGTATTGCAGCAGCTCGCAGAGCGCGTTGCGCCAGACGACCTTGCCGGGCGTCACGGCCACGTCGCGGCCCGGTACGAACGCAAGCGGCTCGGGCGGCCCGCCTGCCGCGCGGCGCGCCTGCGCGGCGCAGTCTTCGAGCCAGTGCCGGTAGCCCGCGACGAAATTCGCGCCGCCGCTCGCACGCGCCGCATCGAGCACCACGGGATTGGTCGCCGCGAAATTGCCCGGCGACGCTGCGTCGAGCCAGAGCCGCACCATGAAGCGCACGAGATCGGCGCGATGGGGATCGACGCCGGCGACGGTCTCGGTCGCTTCGCGCCACCACGACTGCGTGCGCAGATAACCGTCGCGCCACGCGCTGTACGGCCAGGCCGACCACGCGGGCGCGGCGAATCGCGCATCGGCGGACGCGCCCGGCGGCGGGTCTTGCGTCGAGGAAGCCGCGCCGGGCCACGCCGCGCCCCACGCGGCCAGCGCGTCGGACCACGCACGCGTAGTCAGCGCGAAGCAGGTGGCGGGGGCGCTCGCCAGATGCGTGCTCCAGTCGAGCCACGCCAGCGACGCCGACACGGGCGACAACCCGCTCGCCTGCAACGTCAGCGCGGCGCGCGCGGCCTGATCGAGCGGATCGCGCCAATCCGGCGCAAGCGGCGGCGGCGGCGCGTCCACGCCCTTCGCGCGCGGCGCCGTCGCACCGGCGGTCTCGCGCCCTGTGCCGCCCTCGGCGCCGCTGAGCGGCGGACGCGGTTGAGCGAGCGCGCTGCGCGTCCTCGTCGGCTTCATTGCATGTGCATCCCGCCGTTGATGGCGATATCGGCGCCCGTGATGAACGCCGCGTCGTCGGAACAGAGGAATGCGACCAGCGCTGCCACTTCCTCGGGCCGCCCGAGACGGCCGACCGGAATCTGCGGCAGGATGCGCGTCTTCATCACATCTTCCGGCACGGCCGCGACCATCTGCGTGGCGAGATAACCGGGCGACACCGTGTTCACCGTCACGCCCTTCTTCGCCACTTCGAGCGCGAGCGATTTCGTGAAGCCGTGCAGCCCCGCCTTCGCGGCCGCGTAGTTGGTCTGCCCGAACGCGCCGCGCGAACCGTTCACGGAACCCACGTTGACGATGCGCCCGTAGCCGCGTTCGAGCATGCCCGGCAGATAGGGTTTCGTAACGTTGAAGAGCGCGTCGAGATCGGTGCGCAGCACGCAGTCCCAGTCGGCTTTCGTCATCTTCACGAAACTGCGGTCGCAGGTGATGCCCGCGTTGTTCACGAGCACGTCGATGCGGCCCAGGTCCGCGAGCACGCGCTCCGCCGTGCGCGCGCAGTCGTCGTGATCGGCGACGTCCATCGTGTAGTGTTCGAACGCGCGGCCCGCCGCGCGCTCCGCGTCGAGCCACGCGGCCACGTGGTCGTTGCCCTTCGAGCACGACACGGCGACCTTGAAGCCCGCCGCGGCGAGGCTGCGGCTGATCGCGGCACCCAGCCCGCCCATGCCGCCGGTGACGAAAGCGATGCGCTCAGCGTCCATGCTGGCCTCCGTCGGCGCCGGCTTCCTGCTTTTTCGACGTGCGCGCGCCGTCCGCGGCCGGACTGGCCGTGGCAGCGTTCGCCGCCTGCGCCATCGTGTTCGCGACGCCTGCCGCCTGCGCCGCCGCGCCGGTCATCGCGCGCTCGAACGCCGCCATCCACTCGCGCATCGGCAAGGCCGCGCCGTTTTTCGGCACCGCCGCGCCGCGCTGCAAGACTTCGAGCGAAGTCTGCCAGTGCTGCGCCATGTCGCGCGCGGCGTCGCTCCATGCGCCCGCGTTCTGCATCGACGTGGTCACGCCCTCCTGCCAGAGCGCCGCGCTCGCACTCAGATAGTCGCGCCAGACCGTTTGCGCCGCCGCCGAGAAATCGCTCCAGTCCTGTGCGCCATGCAGCGACTCGAGCGTGCCATCGAGCGCATGTCGGTCGCGTTCGAGGCGGCGCTGCCAGAGCTTGAGCATCTGCTCGCGCCATTGCTGTTGATGCACGAGCAGTTGCAGCGCGGCGGACGCATTGGTGCGCCACGCATCGAACGAGGGATGGGAAGCCTGGGTCATGATCGAGGTCCTCACAAGAGTGCGGCGAGTGCGGAAAGTGCGTGATCCGGCTGAACGCCGGGCGGAATGTGAGCGACGTCGCGCATTGCGCTGCACAAGCGCAATCGCGACGAGCGCGGTCCCGTCCACTCGCGGCGGCGTGCTGCCGACCGCTGCATCGCAACAAACCGCCGTGAGCGGCGCCGCGAAGCAATCGTTCGGACTACGGCCTATTTCGGAGCCGACGGGATCGAACCCACATCATAGGCACGAAGCCCCGCGTCCGCGCGCCACATGACGTCGACACGACTGATCGACGTCATATTTTGGGATGTCAACTACGTCAAAACGCATCACCAGTCAGGCGCGAGCGTCATTTTTGCGACAGATCGTCGCGCACGGTCCGCACCGATCGGCGGCTTTTCCGGCTCACGCCGCGTGCGGGTCCTCGTTGCGCACGAGCATGACGGGACGATCCGCCGTGCGCAGAAAACTCTCGGCGACGCTGCCTAGCAGGATCCGCTTCACGCCCGACAGCCCGCGCGTGCCCATGACGACGAGATCGGCGTCCTCCTCCGCCGCGATGCGGTAGATCACCGCCGCGACCTCCTCGCCGTTCGAATCGGCCGCACGCGTGCTGCCGTTCACGCCGGCGTCGGCGAGCGCGGTTTTCGCTTCGTCGAGCGCCTCGGTCGCGACATCGGCTTCGGCGGCATGGCGCGTCTGTTCTTCCGCAAAACCCGTGCTGATATCGACGAGACGCGCCGGATGCTGCACCACATACAACGCGGTGATCGCGCCGCCCGTCGCCTGCGCGATCTTGATCGCCTCGTCCAGCGCACGGCGGCCGCTGCGGCTGCCGTCGACCGCCACCAGAATCTGCTTGTACATCGTGACCTCCCGGGCTTCGCCCATGATCCGCGGCGAACGGCTCATCCCGTTCGCGCAACCGAAAATCTGTCCGCCGACCGGCCTGCTCGCTGCTCTGGCGCTTTTGCGCGCTCGGCCCGCACTGTCCACATGGGGACGATTGCGCGCCGCTCAACGCATCGTCAAGACCGCCGCGCCCGTTAGCCGCCCCTCGCGCAGATCGGCGAGCGCCTCGTTCGCGCGCGCGAGCGGGTACGTCGTGGTCTCGATGTCGAGCGTGTGACGCGCGGCGATCGCGATGAAGGCCGTGCCGTCGTCGCGCGTGAGGTTCGCGACCGAAACGATGCGCCGTTCCTCCCAGAGCCATGCGTACGGAAACGACGGAATGTCGCTCATGTGAATGCCGCCGCAGACGACCGTGCCGCCCTTCGTCACCGCGCGCAGTGCGGCGGGCACGAGCGCGCCGACCGGCGCGAACAGCAAGGCGGCGTCGAGCGGCGCGGGCGGCGTTTCGTCGCTGCCGCCGGCCCACGCCGCGCCGAGCCGCCGCGCGAAGTCCTGCGCGGCCGTGTCGCCGGGGCGCGTGAACGCGTAGACCGTGCGGCCCTGATAACGCGCAAGCTGGGCGACGATATGCGCCGCCGCGCCGAATCCGTAGATGCCGATGCAGTCGGCATCGCCGGCCAGCACGAGCGTGCGATAGCCGATGAGCCCCGCGCAAAGCAGCGGCGCCGCCGCGACGCTGCTGTACTGGCGCGGCAAATGGAAGCAGTAGTGCGCGTCGGCGACCGTGCGTTCGGCGTAGCCGCCGTCGATCGTGTAGCCGGTGAAACCGGGCGCGTCGCAGAGATTTTCGCGGCCGCGCAGACAGAAACGGCAGTGGCCGCAGGTGTGGCCGAGCCACGGCACGCCCACGCGGTCGCCGGGCGCGAAGCCCGTCACGCCCTCGCCGAGCGCCGCCACCGTGCCGACGATTTCATGGCCCGGAACCACGGGCCGCTTCGGGTGCGTCAGGTCGCCGTCGACCACATGGAGATCGGTGCGGCACACGCCGCAGGCTTCCACGTCGATCAGCAATTCTCCCGCGCGCGGTGTCGGATCGGGCAGATCCACTTCGCGCAATCGCGGACTCGTGCCGTCGAACAACATCGCTCGCATCGTCGTCCTCCTGGCCTTGCGCCTTGCAGGGTGCCGTGTGTGGCGGGATCGCGTCGGGAGAGCCGTGCGCCGCACTTCGCGAACGGGGACGCATCGATCATGTTACGCGCTCGGCACGCGCGCCGCGATGAGCGCGTCCGCCGCAGTGCGCTCCGGATGCACGCCGGATGCACGCCGCACGCACAGTCAATGCACTCCGAACGCACACTCAGCGAAAGCGCTTCCATCGAACGTGGCACCATAGCGCGAGCCGCGACGCCACGCCCAAGCCTGGCACTCGACCGCCGGCCGACCGCCCGCGCGGCGCTGTGCCTGTGTCGCGGCATCCGCAAACCAGTCTTCTCGCGCGCGAGCACCCTCGCGCGCCGATCCGTCCCATGCCGCGCCACCGCGCGCCACAGGAGCACGCATGAGCCCCATCACGCCCATCACGCCGTCTTCCCGCCCGACGCTTTCCGACGATCAGTTGCAGCTTATGGACGCCTGGTGGCGCGCGGCGAACTATCTCTCGGTCGGCCAGATTTATCTGCTCGCCAATCCGCTGCTGCGCGAACCGCTGCAACTCACGCACGTGAAGCCGCGCCTGCTCGGCCACTGGGGCACCACGCCCGGCCTGAATTTTCTCTACACGCATCTGAACCGCGTCATCAACGAGCGCGATCTCGATCTGCTCTTTCTCGCGGGGCCGGGACACGGCGGCCCGGCCGTGGTCGCCAACACCTGGCTCGAAGGCACTTATAGCGAGACCTGGCCGAACGTGCCGCAGGACGAAGAAGGCATGGGCGTGCTGTTCAAGCAGTTCAGCTTTCCGGGCGGCATTCCGAGTCACGTTGCGCCGCAGACGCCCGGCTCGATCCACGAAGGCGGCGAACTCGGTTACGCGCTGTCGCATGCGTACGGCGCGGTGTTCGACAATCCCGACCTGATCGTCGCCTGCGTGATCGGCGACGGCGAGGCCGAGACCGGTCCGCTCGCCACCGCCTGGCACTCGAACAAGTTCCTCAATCCGGTGACGGACGGCGCGGTGCTGCCCATCCTGCATCTGAACGGCTTCAAGATCGCGGGGCCGACCGTGCTCGCGCGCATCGGCGACGAAGAACTCGCTTCGCTGATGCGCGGCTACGGCTACGAGCCCGTGTTCGTCGAAACCGAGGATCCGGTCGAGGGACATCGCTTGATGGCTGCTGCGTTCGACACCGTGTTCGACGAGATCGCGCGCATTCAGCAAGCCGCGCGGGCGCAGGCCGAAACCGATCCCCAGGCGGCGATCGAACGGCCGCGCTGGCCGATGATCGTGCTACGGACCCCCAAGGGCTGGACCGGCCCGAAGACTGTCGACGGACTCAAGACCGAAGGTTCGTGGCGCGCGCATCAGGTGCCGCTCGCGAACATCGCCAAGCCAGGTCATCTGGCGCTGCTCGAAAGCTGGATGCGCAGCTATCGGCCCGAGGAACTGTTCGACGAGCACGGCCACCTCGCGCCCGAGATTGCCGCGCTCTCGCCGCGCGGCGAACGGCGCATGAGCGCGAATCCGCGTTCGAACGGCGGCGGACGCGTGCGCGAACTGCGCGTGCCCGCGTTCGAGCGCCACGCCGTGGAGGTGCCCTCGCCGGGCCAGGTCGACGCCGAAGCCACGCGCGTGATGGGCGCGTTCCTGCGCGAAGTGATGCGCGTGAATTTGCCGACGCGCAACTTCCGCATCTTCGGCCCCGACGAAACCGCTTCGAACCGCTGGTCCGACGTCTTCGACGTGACGTCGCGCACATGGCTCGCCGACACCACGCCCGACGACGTGCAGCTCGCGCAGGACGGACGCGTGATGGAAATCCTCTCCGAGCACACCTGCCAGGGCTGGCTCGAAGGCTATCTGCTGACGGGCCGGCACGGCTTCATGTCGTGCTACGAGGCGTTTATTCACATCATCGATTCGATGTTCAACCAGCACGCGAAGTGGCTGAAGGTCATCCGCGAGATTCCGTGGCGGCGGCCGCTGCCCTCGCTCAATTACCTGCTCACGTCGCATGTGTGGCGTCAGGACCATAACGGCTTCAGCCATCAGGACCCGGGTTTCATCGACTACGCGGTGAACAAGAAGGCGGACACGGTGCGCGTCTATTTGCCGCCCGACGCCAACACGCTGCTCGCCGTGACCGATCACGTGCTGCGCACCTGGAACCGCATCAACATTATCGTGGCGGGCAAGCAGCCGCAGGCGCAGTGGCTCGATATGGATGCGGCGATCCGCCATTGCGCGGACGGCATCGGCATCTGGCAATGGGCGAGCAACGACGAAGGCGGCGAGCCCGACGTGGTGATGGCCTGCGCGGGCGACGTGCCGACGCTGGAGACGCTCGCGGCCGTCGATCTGCTGCGCGGCTGGCTGCCCGATCTGAAAATACGCGTCGTGAACGTGGTGGATCTGATGACGCTCGAACCGGCCGACCGCCATCCGCACGGTCTGTCGGACGCCGATTTCAACGCGCTGTTCACCGTGAGCCGGCCCGTGATCTTCGCGCATCACAGCTATCCGTCGCTGATTCACCGCCTCACCTACCGGCGCGTGAATCACGCGAATATTCACGTGCACGGCTTTATCGAGGAAGGCACGACGACCACGCCGTTCGACATGACGGTGGTGAACCGGCTCGACCGTTTCCACCTTTGCGAAGCAGTGATCGACCGCGTGGAAGGCCTCGCGCAGCGCGCAGCGCACCTGCGGCAGACGCTGCACGACAAGCTTGCGGAGCACCGCCGCTACGTGGACGAATACGGCGACGACATGCCCGAGATCAAGAACTGGCGCTGGTCGCGCTCGCGCACGCCGCAGCCGGGCGGCGCGACCTGAAACCCGACCTGAGGCTCAAACGCGCGCGATTCAGCGGGTTTTGACGCCGCCGAACACGCGCGCAAACGCGGTGCAGAACTGGTCGAGCTTGTCCGAGGCGAGGCAGTCGATGCCCGCCGCGCCGACCCGGCCGTTGCCGCCGGGGAACGCGCGGCACAGTTCGTCGGCGCCACGCGGACGCTCGATCGGCGCGCGCACGCTCGCGGCATAGTTGCCGTCGGCGTTCACGCTGAGCACCGCGTGCGCGCACGACGGCTCCTCGAGCGCGAGCACGTTTGCGAACACGCCGCGCACGCGCCGCGCCCACGGTTCGTCGGGCAGCACGCAGACGCTGCCGTACTGGAACGCGACCAGCGGCGTGATCTCCTGGGCCAGTTCGAGGTCGTCGCGACGGCAGGCCGACAGACGCTGCATCAGCGGCGCCGAGGCGATGAACTCGAACGGATCGGCGTAAGGCTTGATCGCCTCGTAAAGCGCGGCGGGCGCGATGAAGAGATCGTCGACGCTGTCGCCATAAGCGTTGTAATTGAGCGATTCGCCGAGTTCGCGGAGCTGCTCCGTCTGCGCCTCCGTGAGGCCGGACTCGCGCGCGAGCGCCTGCGCCGTGGCGGGCAGATTGTCGCCGAACGCCGCCGCGATCGCCCACGGACGATAGCGGCCGCCCAGATGACGGTCGACCAGCACGCTCGTGCAGACCTGCGCGGTGGTGTCGATATGGGCGATCAGATTCACGTTGGCCGGCAGGTCGCCGGCGTGATGGTGGTCGAAGTACTCGACGTGCACGCCCTTGTGCAGCAAGGCGTTGACCGCTTCGCGGTTGGTGTCGAACGAGATGTCGAGCACCGTGAGCGAGTCGCCCTCGTGCGCTTCCACTCGCTTGACGAGTGCGATGTCGCGCTTCACCCCGGTGACCAGCGTGGCCTCGCGCGGCCGGGCGAGTCGAAGCTGATGCAGCGCGCAAATGCCGTCCGCGTCGCCGTTGAATACATCGAAATGCGCCATGTGCCGAATAATCCGTTGCGTTGAGCCCCACAGTATCGCGCACTGGCGGCCAATCCCGCAAAGGTCGCCCAAGCCTGACGCCCGCGCGGGCTGATTCGCTCAGTCGCGCGGATGCCGATCCGGTGCGGTCATCGGAACGCGACACAGGCGCGCACGCGAGGCGGCGCCGCGCGGCCGGCGTACGGGCGGCACCCGTCGCGGGGTATGCTCGAATGCCCGAATGCCGGATAGCGCTCGACCACGCGCTACGCAACCCTTCCCTGCCACCGACCGGATCCACCCGCCATCGATGCCCGAAGCCCGCCGCCCCAGCCCTCGCGCCCCGCTCCACGTCCAGAACCGCCTGCGCGCCGCGCGCCGCCACGGCCACGCGCTCGACAAAGCGCTGCGACGCGCGCACACCTATGCGCATCCGGCGGGCAGCATCGTGCGCATCGAAACGCATATTTCCGTGGTCTATCTGGCGGGGCGCTACGCGTACAAGCTCATGAAGCCGGTGAACTTCGGTTTCGTCGATTTCACGACGCTCGACGCGCGGCGGCGCTGCTGCGAGGCCGAAATCCGCCTCAACCGGCCCTTCGCGGGACCGATTTATCGCGACGTTCAGGCAGTCGTGCCGCTGGCGCGCGGTGTCGCACTGAAGCGCGCGGCGCGTCGAGGGACGCGCGACGGCGTGATCGATTACGCCGTGCGCATGCGGCGCTTCGACCAGCACGCGCTGTTTTCGCAGCGGCTCGCGGCCGGCGTGCTCGGGTCGGCCGATATCGATGCCGCCGCGCACGCGCTTGCCGTCTGTCATCGCGCGGCGCGGCGTGCGGCTCCGGTTCGCGGTGGACGCGGCACGCCTTATGGATCGGCGGCGCTGCTCGGCCAGCAGGTGTTCGACGCGCTCGCGCCGCTCGAACGCGACGTGCGCAGCGCGGCTTTCGTGCGCGACGCCGGGTTGCGCACGTGGTGCGAAGCCAGCCTCGCCCGCGTCGCCCCGCGGCTCGACGCGCGCCGCGCCGGCGGATTCGTGCGCGCCTGCCACGGCGACCTGCATCTCGACAATATCGTGCGGCAAGGGCGTCGCGCGCTGCTGTTCGATTGCATCGAGTTCAGCGAGGCGCTGCGCTGGATCGACATCGCCAGCGACCTGGCTTTTCTCGTCATGGACCTGCGCGCGCATGGCCGCGACGATCTCGCGAATCGCCTGCTCACGCGCTATCTCGATGCGACCGGCGACTTCGGCGGCCTTGCCGCGCTGCGGCTCTACGTCGTCTATCGCGCGCTGGTGCGGGCGCTCGTGGCGCATCTGAAGACGCCGCCCGCCGACGATGCGGCACACGCCACGTCTGCCCCATCAGCCCAACCCGGGCAGCGCTATCTCCAGCTCGCGGCGCGCGAAGCGAGCGATCGACGCCCGCCCTGGCTGCTGCTTTGCCACGGGTTGTCGGGGTCGGGAAAATCGGTCGCGAGCCGCGAGTTCGCGGCGCTGAGCGGCGCGATCCGCATTTCAAGCGATATTGAGCGCAAACGCGCCCATGTGCTGGACGCCCCCACGCTGGGCGCGCTGCCGCCGCAAGCCTATACGCGTGAAGCCATCGATGCGCACTACGCGCGGCTGATCGCGCTGGCCGCGGAGGTGCTCGACGCAGGCTATACGGTGTTGATCGACGCGACCTTCCTGCAGTCGGCCAATCGCAAGCGCTTCGCGGAGCTGGCGCGGCGCATGAACGTGCCGATGCTGATTCTCGATTTTCACGCCGACGCGGCGCGGCTGAAGGAACGCGTGAAAGCGCGCGCCGCCGGGCCGCGCGATCCGTCCGATGCGGGTGAAGCGGTGCTCACCGCGCAGATGGCCAGTGCCGAAGCGCTCGACGCAGAGGAACGGCGCATGACGGTGCAACTCGATACGGACGTGCCGATCGAAGCGTTCAGCGACACGGCGTGGTGGGCGCCGCTGTGGGCGCGCGTGAACGCGGCAGCGGACTCATCGTCCGCCTGAGACAGGCGACGGCCAGTGGACGACGGCCGCCCCGTCGCATCACGTGCGCGCGACCGGCCAACGCAGCGAAAAGGCTAGCGGAAACCGCGGCGCCTTGCGCCCGGCCGGCGCGCGCCATGGTTGCATGCGCGCGCTCATGGCCGCACACATCGCGAGGCCTTCTTCGCCGTAAAGATGCGACATGGCCTGTTGCACGAGGCCCGCGTCGAACCAGAGCTTGAAGCGGCGATGGCAGGTGCGGAAGTCGGGGTAGCACTCGGGCATCTTCGCCCAGACGGAACCGGTGGTGAGCACCCAGACGATGCCTTCGAACACGGCGCGCGAGCTATGCGCGGGACGGCCGCGACGCGGACCGCTGGAGCGGATTTCATGAAAGAGCGGCTCGACGCTGCGCCATTGCGCGTCGGTCAGCTCTGAAGTAGGACGAGACTGCATCTGATATTCCAAGTGAGGTTTGTCTGACACACACCGACTAAATTAGCCTCACTCCATCCCAGAAAATATCGGACTATGCCTAAAACGCTCCGAAAATCTGCCAGTCAATCGGCCCTGCGGCGGGCGCGCCAAATCGCCGCTGCCGGCAATCGAAAACGGACGAATTCATGACACGTTCCCCTGCGACAGCCCGCGCGACCGCGCGCAAGAAAACGGGACGCATCCGCGTCGGTATCGGCGGATGGATCTTCGCGCCGTGGCGCGGCACGTTCTATCCGGACGGACTCGCGCAACGCCTCGAACTCGACTACGCGAGCCGCCACCTGACCTCGCTGGAAATCAATTCGACGTACTACGGCGCGCAGCGTCCCACGAGCTTCGCGCGCTGGCGCGACGAAACGCCCGACGACTTCGTATTCGCACTCAAAGGCCCGCGCTTCGCCATGAACCGGCGCGTGCTTGCGGAAGCCGGCGCGTCGATCGAGCGCTTTCTGACGGGCGGCCTGCTCGAACTCGGCGACAAACTCGGCCCGATCAACTGGCAGTTGATGCCGACCAAACGCTTCGAGCCGGACGACTACGCGCGCTTTCTCGAACTGCTGCCCGCGCAGGTCGAAGGCCGTCCGCTGCGGAACGCGCTCGAAGTGCGGCACGAGAGTTTCTGCACGCCGGAGTTCGTCGCGCTCGCACGCAGCCGCAACGCGGCGATCGTGATGTCGGGCGATTCCGACTATCCGCAGATCGCCGATGCAAGCGCGCCCTTCGTCTACGCGCGCATCATGGGCACGCAGGCGAAACATCGGCACGGCTACGCGAACGCCGACCTCGACCGCTGGGCCGATCGCGCGATCGCGTGGGCACAAGGCGAGACGCCCGACGATCTCGACACCTACGCGAAACCGCTCAAGGCGAAAACAGGCCGCGACGTGTTTCTCTACGTGATCAGCGGCCACAAGGCGCACAACCCGGCCGCCGCGATTGCGCTCATCGAGCGGCTGCGCGAACGCGGCGCGAACGCCTGAGACCGCGTCGCTCAACGTCCGGCGTCACAAGGTCTCACCCGCGCGCTCCAAGCACGACAGATAGCCCACCACCGCATGCGTCGCGCGTGCTTCGAGCGCGGCGGCGTCGGTTTCGCCGCGCGCGCCTGCGGCATCGACCATGCCGCGCACGATCGCATAGACGTCGTGCGCGGCCGTGCGAGGATCCGGCAAACGCGGCGCGTCGGGCAGCGCGAACGCGTACATCAGCGTGGCGTGCAGGCGCTCGCGCACGCGCGCATCGCGCTCGCCGAGCGGCAGGCGCTCTTCCTCGAAATCGAGCACGCGTGCGAGCACGGGCCGCCGCATCTGATGCGCGACCGATGCGCGAATCAGTTCGCGCATGGCCGTCTCGCAACTCGACGACTCGCCCGCGCGTTCCAGCGCCGCGAGCAACGGGACGCTCTCGCGGTCGATCAACGCGGCCGTGAGTGCGTCGCGGTTCGGAAAGTATTGATAGAGCGAGCCGACGCTCACGCCCGCACGCTCGGCGATGGCGTTGGTCGTGTAGCCGCCGGGTCCGCGCGTTTCGAGCAGGCGTGCGGCGCCTTCGAGAATCGCGTCGACGGTTGCGGCCGAGCGGCGCTGCCGCGGCAGCTTGCGCGCGTCGAGCGGCGTGGGGCGACGACGTGCGCCGCCGCGTGGCGTGGTGGTCATGGTGGTCGGCAAATCAGCGCGAGCGTTGAAAACTGAGCATTCGCTCGCATTCTAACCAGGCGCGTCGATGTCTTGCCGCCCCACCCTGCACGCAAAAAAAAGCGGCGGCGGATCGCTCCGCCGCCGCTGTATCGAGATCGTTCGATCCGAATGCCGCTTAAATCTGCCGACGCATTTCCGCCGCAGGCAGCTTCATCATCTGCCGATACTTGGTCACGGTGCGGCGCGCCACCTGCACGCCCTGCTTTTCGAGTTCCTGCGTCAGCACGACGTCCGACAGCGGATCCTTCGGATTTTCCGCATCGATCATTTCCTTGATCAGCGCGCGCACCGCCGCCGCCGAGCACGTGCCGCCCGTGCGCGTTTCCAGCTCGCGCGGGAAGAAACGCTTGAATTCGAAAATGCCGCGCGGCGTGGCCATGTACTTGTTGCCCGTGGCGCGCGAAACCGTGGATTCGTGCAGGCCGAGTTCGTCGGCGACATCGCGCAGCAGCATCGGACGCAGCGCGATTTCACCGTACTGGAAGAACGCCTTCTGACGCGCGACGATACATTCGCCCACGCGCAGAATCGTCTCGCAGCGCTTGTGCGCATTGCGGATCAGCCAGCGCGCTTCCTGCAATTGCTGGGCGAGCGGCGAACGGCTCGTCTGATCGGAACGCGCGAACATTTCGGCATAGAGCTTGTGGATGCGCGCGCGCGGTTCGATTGCCGGATTCACGCTCACGACCCACTTGCCGCGCACCTGACGCACGATCACGTCCGGCACCACGTAGCCGCCGTCGGCGCGTCCGTAGTGGTTGCCCGGCTTCGGATCGAGGCGGCGCACCAGCGCGGTCGCGGCCTGGAGTGCCTGCGCATCGCAGCCGAGCTGACGTTGCAGCTCGCCGTTTTCGCGGCGCGCGAGGCGTTCGAGATGCTGCGTGACGATCTGGAGCGCGAGATCGCGATGCGGCGTGTCCTCGGGCATTGCCTCGAGTTGCAGCGACAGACATTCGGACAACGAACGCGCGCCGATGCCGGGCCGGTCGAGCGTCTGCACGACGCGCAGCGCCACGCGCAGGCGGTCTTCGTCGAGCGCTTCGCCGATATCTTCGAAATCGGTCAGTTCGGACAGCTCCTGACGCAGATAGCCGTCGTCGTCGAGCGCTTCGATGACAATCTGCGCCGCGGCGCGGTCGAGGTCGTCGAGCGGCGACAGACGCAGCGAGTCATGCAGTTGCTCGCGCAGCGAGAGCGGCACGCGCACCCAGTCGGAGGCGTCGGAGTCGCCATCTTCCGAGCCGCGGTAATTCGACGAGGTGCGCATGGCGCCCGTCGACGGCATGTCGGCGGAATACGCGCCGCCGTCGTCCGGATAGCCGGAGTTGTCGTCGCCATAGCTGGCGGGTTCGTCGTTATAGCTCGATGCGTCTTGCGGCATCGCGGCTTCCATGCCGCCGTCCATGCCGCCCTCGGGCATCTCGGCCACGGCCGTGGGCGCATCGGCAGCGGCGCCGATGCCCGCCGCGCCGTCGGCGGCCTCGGCGGCTTCGCCGGTTTCCGTCGCGGGCGGAACGTATTCGAGGAACGGATTGGTGTCGAGCGCTTCACGCAGTTCCTGCTGGAATTCGAGCGACGAGAGCTGCAGCAGACGCACAGCCTGCTGGAGGCGCGGCGTCAGCGCCAGATGCTGGCGCGTTTGTAACGCGATGGAAGGCATGGCGGTCCCGTTCTTGAAATGAGTTGAGCGTTGGCCTTCCTGATGCAACACCCATGCCAGTTATTACAAGAGCTTGTTTTCAAACGGGATCACGTCTTGCGACAGCGCAAATCAACGGACAAATTCGAGTGCGCCACCGACGTTTTTACAACGACCCGGAAAAATTGCGTGCCCGATTAGCGCCGGATGGACGCGCCATCTTCCTGCCATTTTCGCGACAGGAAGCCGTCGCGAGATTCTTCGGCCATCGCCCAACTCGGCTCGATTCCCACGCAGGTCCCAGATAGTGTGCGTTCCGCACATTTCGCGCCGGCCCCTTTTTCGGGCTTTTTACGCGGCGCGGCACGGACCTTGCGGTAGCCCCTGTCGGATACAACCAGAAAAGGAGAAACCATGAACCGCATTCCTCTGCTCAAGACCGCCGCAGGCGTGGCCTGCATGACCTTCGCGCTCGTGGCGGGCGCCCAGACGAACAGCGCGTCCACCGCGCCGGCCAGCTCGGAAAGCGTGGGCCAGCACGTCGACGACGCCACCATCACGACCAAGGTGAAGGCCGAACTGCTCGGCGCGAAGAACGTGAAGTCGGAGCACATTCACGTGAAGACGCGCAAGGGCATCGTCTCGCTGACCGGCACGGTGCCGACCGCCGAAGACCGCGACAACGCCAAGCAAGTTGTGGAAGGCGTATCGGGCGTGAGCTCGGTGAAGAACCATCTGAAGATCGTGGCGGCGCAGTAATCGCGCTGAAGTCAGTGCAGCTCGCGGCGTAACTGCCGCTGCCGGGCCACCCGCGCCGCGTTCTCACGAACGCATGCGCGGGTGGCCTTTCTCTTTCCACGCTGCGGCTTTAACCGCGCCCGGCCTGCTTCAGTTGCTCGCGGCGCGCATCGCCCTGACGCGCGAGCATCCAGCCCGGATACTCGGCGGGCAAACCGCTGACATCGTCGAGCATCGCCAGTTCTTCCACGCTGAGCTTGACCTTCGTGGCCGCCACGTTGTCGTCGAGCTGATCCGTGCGTTTCGCGCCGATGATCACCGTCGTCACCGCGCGCTGATGCAGCAGCCACGCCAGCGCGATCTGCGCCACCGACACGCCCTTTTGCTCCGCGATCGGCCGCATCGCATCGATGCAATCCCACGCGCGCTCGCGCTCCACGGGCGGAAAGTCGAAGGTCGTGCGACGGCTGCCCGCTTCGCCCTGCTTGTCGCGCCCGTATTTGCCGCTCAGCAGGCCGCCCGCAAGCGGGCTCCACACCATCAGCCCGAGTCCTTCGCTCGCGAGCATCGGCACGATTTCGCGTTCGAGATCGCGGCCCGCGATCGTGTAATACGCCTGCAAGGACTGGAACTGCGCAAGCCCGCGATGCTGCGCGATGCCGAGCGCCTTCACGATCTGCCACGCCGCCCAGTTCGAGACGCCCACGTAACGCACGTGGCCGTGCTGCACGAGCGTGTCGAGCGCGCGCACGGTTTCCTCGATCGGCGTGGCCGGGTCGAAACCGTGAATCTGATAGAGGTCGATGTGGTCGAGTTGCAGGCGCTTGAGGCTCGCCTTCACGCCTTCCATGATGTGATAGCGCGTTGCGCCGCGCTGGTTCGGCGACGGGCCCATTTCGCCGGGCACCTTGGTCGCGATCAAGTAACGGACTGTAAAGGGAACCGGCTGCGTGCCGATAATCCATACAACCTGTTTTCTATGTTGATCGAGTTTCGCCAGGCCGCGCCTCGCGCGCAAACGCAGCACACTGAAAACTCAACCCGGCCCGGCATATACAAGGGCTCGCTCATCAACGTCAGCGAGGCTGCAACGGAAAGCCCGCCACCCACGGCAGTACCCGCAATTCCGCAGCATGGACGTGCAGGCCGTCAGTCGGAGAGCCGGCAGCGACTGGAAGCACTGTTCGACAACGCGCCGCTCGCGAAGCAGACACCCGACGAGCCACCAGGCGATCTTCCCGCCACCGGGCCAGCCTCCCGACGGGGCCGCCCCACTGGTCAAGACCGGCACACATTCTTTCCGCGCGAATTCCTTGCGCCTATCCCCGACGAAGTCGCCGACGCCATCTCGCGCGGCACGTACTTCCTGCGCGCGTGGCGCGAGTACCGGCAGTACAAACCCCGTGACGCGGCCGAACTGATGGGCCTCAAGGTCGTCACGATCACTTGTCACGAACAGGGCTATAACACGCCGACAAGCGAAACACTGAAGCGCTTTGCTGATATTTACGATTGCACGCTTGAGCAATTGACAGCGAAACCGGACTCGCGCGCTGTTAATAGGACAGTCAGGGCAACCCAAATCATGCCCATAAAAAGTGCGCCGATTGACACCGATTATCCAGATTCGGTTATTGACCATATCCGAACCGGAAAATCGCCCGTCACGGCGTGGCGGATATACAGGCGTATGACCGATAAGCAGCTTGCCGAACAGTTCGGCACAAGTGAGACGCTATTACAGAAAATGATAAAAGCGGAACACCTGAGCGACAAAACATTACGGAAGTTTGGCCGTATCTTCCATTGCACCGAAGACCAGCTTAGACGGCCGGACGGTCTGGTTGTCGAGCCGCACAAGGTCAAGCGGCCCGCACTACGCGGTCCTGCAAATGACGGGGTGCAAATTGCAGCCGCCATGTAGCTCACCAGTGGCCCGCTATCGGGGAAACGCCGCCCTGAAATGTCTGAGTAAAGGGCATTTCAGGGCGGCGTTTTTGCTTCTCGCTAACCAGAACTATGTGCGTACCGCAGCGGCGGAGAACTAATGCGGCGATGCAAAAACAAGAGAGTCTGTAGAGCGGAAGTTTGCGCAACAAGCATCACGCATTCGCCGTGGACGTAACCGACTTAACCCTGCACGCCCGCATCCGCGGGCGTCGCTTATTTGAGGGCTGTGTCATGAGTTTCGGCGAGAACGTGAAACACATCCGGCATCTGCTTGGTTGGACGCGTAGCGAAATGCTCAAGCGATTGTGCCCCAATGCAAACGGCAAAGAGCGCGCGCGTGTCAGCCAACAGGTCTATCAGCTTGAGCGTCGTTCGTCGCGTCGCTCGGAGTTGCTATTGCCAATTTCGGAACTGTTCGGCATTGCCCCTTCGGTCCTGCTCAACCGAGACCTGACGAGTCTCACTCTGCCAGAGGTCAAACTCCTTCGTGATGATCCAAATTCGCCCGTGCCTGGCGACCTGATTGCGATTGCTGGCCGGTTCGCCCTGGCGACTGGAGAGGCGCGCGCCATCGTTGAGAAGGTGATCGCGGTAGATCGCGATCACCCGCAACTGGTGCCGAAATTGTCGGTCATCCTTGACGCCTATCTCGACGGCGTGCGCGTTCATTCGCGACGACGTTAGCCCCTGCATTTTGGGACTTTTCGCATGGCGTCAGGATGACGACTTTGCTTACAGTGTTTCCGTGTCGTCGCCTGGCATCGACGATACACAGAAGCCGTAACGCCCCCACGGAGCAGCTTGCTGGTCTTTTTGCGCCCGCGCAATGCAGGCTCTTTTTCGCCTGTGTGGGCGATGCTTTTTCCCCTGTGGGCGATACGCCACGCATCTGATCTATCGCGCATGACTACGTTCGGACATTTCTGAAAAACGGCGCGCGTTCACGATCCTTGACACATATTTTCCGGGCCGCCCCCAAGAATCGAAAGCTGAATTCTTACGGGGTCGTTTCGATGAATCGCTGTTACAGGCTGGTCTATAGTCGTTCGCGCAAGATGCTCGTCGCCGTGGAGGAAACCGCGACGGCAGCAGGAAAATCGGGAGAGACCCGCGCAACAAGGCTGTCCAGCGTCTGCCACTCGCTGCGGCGCCTGCTCCCTGCTGCGCTGCTGGCGCTCGCGCCCATGCTGTCGTTTGCGCAGATCGTTGCGGGCGGCGCGCACGCGCCGAATGTCATCCAGACGCCGAACGGTATTGAACAGGTCAACATCAACCGTCCGTCCGGCGCTGGCGTCTCGGTCAACACGTATAACCGGTTCGACGTGCAGCAGCGCGGCGCGATCCTGAACAACTCGCCGACGATGGTGCAGTCGCAACTCGGCGGCATGATTAACGGCAACCCGAACTTCGCGCCGGGACAGGCCGCGAAGGTCATCGTCAATCAGGTCAACAGCGCGAGCGCGTCGCAGTTCAATGGCGCGCTTGAAGTCGCGGGCCAGCGCGCGAACGTCATTCTGGCGAATCCTTCGGGGATACCCTGCCGGGCACATTCAGCAACAACGCGCTCGTCGAAGCGGCGAACAACCTGAACGTCAACGCGGCCGACGTGCAGAACAGCGGCGTCATGATGGCGGGCGGCACGCTCACGACGCACTCGAACACGCTGGAAAACACGGGCACGATGGTCGGTGGCAGCGTCTCGCTCAACGCGAGTCAGCGCTTGTCGAACACGGGGCCGACTGCGCTGATTGGCGCAACCGACAGCGACGGCACGCTCGAACTGCTGTCGAACGACATCGAAAACCGCGACGACGCGACGGCCACCGACACGCAGGCAACGACGGCGATTTACGGTCTCGGCAAGGTGATACTCGCGGGCGGCAAGGACGCCAACGGCAAGCGCGCGAAGCCCTGGACGTTCGTCGCATCGATCGACAACTCAGGAACTGAATCGACTGGCAAGTGGCAAGGCAACGTCAGCCTCGGCATTGATAATCCGCTTGGTCTGAACGACGTATTCACAGTCGGCGCGAATCAGGACTTATCGTTCGGCAACAAGGCGCTCGGTTCGCACGGGTTCAATGGTTCGTACTCCGTTCCGTTTGGCTACTGGACGGCGACCCTGTCGGGCAACACGAGCACCTACTACCAGAACATTGCGGGCGTGAACGAGACATTCGTATCGAGCGGCAACTCACAGACGGCCGCGCTGCGCATTGCGCGCGTGCTCTCGCGCAGCCAGAACGACGTGCTCGGCGGCTACGTGCAGCTATCGAAGCGTTTCGGCGACAGCTTCATCGACGACACGACGATACCGACACAGGCGCGCAACAACACGTTCCTCGAACTCGGCGCGACCGACCGGCATTACTTCGGCGCGGCGCAGTTCGACGGCACGCTCGCCTACCGTCAGGGCATTGGCGGCTTGGGCGCAACGCCGGACCCGTATATCGATGGCCCGACGTACCGCTTCCATATGGCCGTGCTCGATGCGAACCTGTCGGTGCCATTCGCGATTGCAAACCAGCCATTCCGGTACGTCACGACATTCCACGGCCAGTTCACCAACGACACGCTTTTCTACATCGACGACCTGACCATCGGCAGCCGTTACACCGTGCGCGGCTTCGACGGCGAAACGATGCTCGCGGCCGAACGCGGCTTCTACTGGCGCAACGAGCTGCAATGGCCGGTGTTCCAGACGGGACAGACGTTGTACGCGGGGATCGACTACGGGCGCGTGTTCGGGCCGAACACGGCAGCACTGGCTGGAACACAACTGGCGGGCGCGGTGATCGGCATTCGCGGCGGCGTGCCGACGAAATATGTTGGCGTCTCGTACGACCTGTTTGCAGGGACGCCGATCTACAAGCCCAAAAACTTCCCGACCGCGCGATGGACGGTCGGCTTCCAGATTACTGCTCAGTTCTGACTAGTGCTGTGTCGCCGGCACTTTGAGGGCACCGATCACTTCGTTAAACTTCTCGGTTTCGTCAGGTCCGATTCTGTAGGCATGCACGGGACATCGGATGTCCATTTCTGACGACTGGCTGCCTTCCGACGCTACGCCCTCAAGCGCGGCCAGGCATTCGTGCAACTGCTCTTTCGATAGTCCGTCTTCCATCGCGAGTGAAGTTACTCTTTGAATCGTGCCAAAAAAGTTTGAGTGATTTATCGCGGCCGACGAGGCGTTCGGCGTCGGCCTGTTGCAGGTCGCCGATCTGGTTCCAGATGCCGGCGCCGCCTCCGAACGTCATGGTGCCAAGACATAGTTCGGACACGAACAGGCCGGTGCGGCCCAGAGGATTCAATCGCATGGTGGAACTCCTGATGACACTTGCGGGGTCGAGGAAACGTCCAACGGGGCGAGGATACTGCGTTCGCGCGCCGCGTGCCGGAAGCGGGCGCGACGCCGGCACGCGCGACCGAAACCTGCCAGACTGGCGTGACGCTCTGGACACCGTGAGCGGACGACTTCATCGAATCCTGTCCGCGAACGACGTTACCGGACGCCTTTCGACACGCCGCGCCCGCCCGCGACATCCGGCGCGACGCCTGGAAATTCGCACGCCTGGAAATTCGCGTAACGCGCCCTCATCTTCGTGCGCATGAACCCGCCCTCGACCGCCTCAAGCCGCGCCGACCCGCCGTCCGACCCGCCGGTGAAGCCGCGCCGCCGCCGCGCCGCGGCCGGCGACAACGCGCTCGCGCAGTTCCATCCGGCCGTGGCCGGCTGGTTCCGGCGCAGCTTCGACGCGCCCACGCCCGCGCAGCGCGCCGCCTGGCCGCTGATCGCCGCCCATCGCGCCACGCTGGTCGCCGCGCCAACGGGTTCGGGCAAGACGCTGACGGCCTTTCTCGCCGCGCTCGACGAACTCGTGCGCGAAGGTCTCGCGAACGGCGGCGCGCTGCCCGACGCGACGCTCGTCCTCTACGTCTCGCCGCTCAAGGCGCTCTCGAACGACATCCGCCTGAATCTGGAGCAGCCGCTCGCGGGCATCGGCGAGGAACTCGCGCGCCTGCATTTGCCGCCCGTCGAGATCCGCACCGCCGTGCGCACCGGCGACACACCGCAGCACGAACGCGCCGCGCTGCGCAAACGCCCGCCACACATCCTCGTGACGACGCCCGAATCGCTCTACGTGCTGCTCGGTTCCGAATCCGGCCGACGCATGCTGGCGAGCGTGCGCAGCGTGATCGTCGACGAAATTCACGCGCTCGCGGGCAACAAGCGCGGCGCGCATCTCGCGCTGAGCCTCGAACGGCTCGACGCGCTGTGCGGGCGCAAGCTGCTGCGCATTGGCTTGTCGGCGACGCAAAAGCCGATCGAGACCGTGGCGCGCTTTCTGGTCGGCTTCGGCGATAGCGATGGCGATGAAAATGGCGACGAACGCACCGCGCCCGCCTGCGAAATCGTCGACGTGGGACACGCGCGCGAGCGCGATCTCGCGCTCGAAGTGCCGCCCGTGCCGCTCGAAGCCGTGATGGCCAACGACGTCTGGGAGCGCGTCTACGACCGCATGGCCGAGCTGGTCGCGCTGCATCGCACCACGCTCGTGTTCGTGAACACGCGGCGCATGGCCGAGCGCGTGGCGCGCCATCTGACCGAGCGGCTCGGCAACGACGTGGTGGCCGCGCATCACGGCAGCCTCGCGCGCGAGCAGCGCTTCGACGCCGAACAGCGCCTCAAACGCGGCGAATTGCGCGTGCTGGTCGCGACGGCGTCGCTTGAACTGGGCATCGATATCGGCGATGTCGATCTCGTCGTGCAGGTCGGCTCGCCGCGCTCGATTGCCGCCTTCCTGCAACGCGTCGGGCGCTCGGGCCACCAGGTCGGCGGCACGCCGAAGGGCCGGCTCTTTCCGACTTCGCGCGACGATCTGATCGAATGCGCGGCGCTGCTCGATTGCGTGCGGCGCGGCGAACTCGACCGGCTCGCGCTGCCGCACACGCCGCTCGATGTGCTCTCGCAGCAGATCGTGGCCGAAGTGGCCTGCGAGGAATGGAACGAGGACGCGCTCTATGCGCTCGCGCGCCGCGCCGCGCCGTTCGCGACGCTCGAACGCGCGAAATTCGACGCCGTGCTGCGCATGCTCGCCGAAGGCTACACGAGCCGTCACGGGCCGCGCGCCGCGTATCTGCATCGCGACGTGGTGAGCCAGACGCTGCGCGCGCGGCGTGGCGCGCGACTCGCCGCGCTGACTTCGGGCGGCACGATCCCCGACAACGCCGATTACGCCGTGCTGCTCGAACCGCAAAGCGTGCGGATCGGCACCGTCAACGAGGATTTCGCGGTCGAAAGTCTCGCGGGCGATGTGTTTCAGCTCGGCAATGCGTCGTACCGGATTCTGCGCATCGAAGCGGGCCGCGTGCGCGTGGAGGACGCGCAGGGTCAGCCGCCCAACATCCCGTTCTGGCTCGGCGAAGCGCCCGGACGCAGCGACGAGCTGTCGTTCGCGATTTCGCGTTTGCGCACGCAGATCGAGGCGCTCTTGAGCGACGACGATGAAGATTCAAATCATTCGGATGCCGAATCATCGTCGAAAGCGAAAGCAAGCAGCGCGGCGAACATCGAGCGCGCGATTGCCTGGCTCATCGACACGGCCGGTATCGACGACGCCAGCGCGCGGCAAATCGTCGACTATCTCGCGCGCGCCCGCCAGGCGCTGACCGTCTTGCCCACGCAGGACACGCTCGTGATGGAGCGCTTTTTCGACGAAGCGGGCGGCACGCAACTCGTGATCCACGCGCCGTTCGGCAGCCGCGTGAATCGCGCGTGGGGACTCGCGCTGCGCAAGCGTTTCTGTCGCCAGTTCAATTTCGAACTGCAGGCCGCCGCGACCGAGGACGCCATCATTCTGTCGCTGACGGGCGCGCACAGCTTCGCGCTCGACGAGGTCTGGCGCTATCTGCATTCGAATTCCGCCGAGCATCTGCTGGTGCAGGCGCTGCTCGACGCGCCGCTGTTCGGCGTGCGCTGGCGCTGGAACGCGACCACCGCGCTCGCGCTGCCGCGCCAGACCGGCGGACACAAGACGCCGCCGCAAATCCAGCGCATGCGCAGCGAGGATCTGCTCGCCGCCGTCTTTCCCGATCAGGTTGCGTGCGTCGAAAATCTCGCGGGCGAGCGCGAGATTCCCGCGCATCCGCTCGTCGCCCAGACGCTCGACGATTGCCTGCACGACGCGATGGATACGCACGCGTGGCTCGCGCTGCTGCGCCGCATCGAGTCGCGCGACGTGGCGCTCGTGACGCGCGAGCTCTCCGCGCCCTCGCCGCTCGCGGCCGAAATCCTGACCGCGCGTCCCTACGCTTTTCTCGACGACGCGCCGATCGAGGAGCGCCGCACGCAGGCCGTGCTGTCGCGGCGCTGGAGCGATCCCGAATCCGCTGACGATCTGGGCGCGCTCGACGCCGACGCCATCGCGAACGTGCGCGGAGAAGCGTGGCCGCAAGTGCGCAGCGCCGACGAAATGCACGACGCGCTCACCACGCTCGGCGCGCTCGCGCAAAGCGAAATCGACAGCGAGCCGAACGCGCGCGACTGGCAGACGTGGCTCGCCGGACTCGCCTCTGCCGGGCGCGCGACGCGCGTGCCGATCGTCCACAACGACAGCCGCGACGAAGCCTTGTGGGTGAGCATCGAGCGGCTCGCGTGCGTGCGCGCCGTCTATCCGCAAGCGCGTTGCGAGCCGCCGCTCACGCCGCCGCCCGACTATGACGAGCCGTGGACCGAGGACGCCGCGCTCGTCGAATTGATCCGCGCGCGGCTCTCGGGTTTCGGGCCGCTGACGGTCGCGCAGATCGCGCGGCCGCTCGCGCTGGAAGCGAGCGTGGTCGCGCTCGCGCTGACGCGGCTCGAAGCCGAAGGCAGCGTGATGCGCGGTCGCTTCACGCCGGGCGCGCGCGACGAGGAATGGTGCGAGCGTCACCTGCTCGCGCGCATCCATCGCTATACCGTGCGCAAGCTGCGCCGCGAAATCGAGCCGGTCGAGCGCCACGATTTCATGCGCTTCCTGTTCGAATGGCAGCACGTCGCGCGCGACGCACGCGGCTCGGGGCGCGACGCGCTCGCCGCGATGCTCGAACAACTGGAAGGCTGGGAAGCGTCGGCGCTCGCGTGGGAGGACGAGATCCTGCCCGCGCGCATCGACGATTACACGCCGATGCTGCTCGACGAGTTGTGCCGCTCCGGACGCCTCACGTGGGCGCGGCTGCCCGCGCGCGCGGGTGCGGCGACGACGACCGTGCGCAGCACGCCGGTCGTGCTGTTGCCGCGCCGCGAAATGGCGCGCTGGACTGCGCTCGTCGATGCGACCGACACCGCTGGACTCTCGGTGCGCGCGCAGCGCGTGTATGGCGCGCTGCTGCGGCACGGCGCGATGTTCTTCGACGAACTGGCCGCCGATGCGCATCTGCTCGGCGTCGAACTGGAGAACGCGCTGGGCGAACTCGTCGCCGCCGGACTCGTGAACGCCGACAGTTTCGCCGGCTTGCGCGCGCTGGTGAAGCCCGCCGCGAAGCGCAATGCGCATCACGGACGCCGCAAGCCGCGCGGTTTCGGGCCGCTCGCCGGCGGCATGGCGGACGCGGGCCGCTGGGCGGTGTTGCGGCGCGTGGAGCCGGCCGATGAGCAGGAAAGCGCGACGGACGATGGCAGCGCGCGAACGCCGCGTGCGGTGACGGCGAATCCTGCGCGACGTCCGCCCGCCGATCCGGCCTTGCTCGAGCACGTCGCGGACGTGCTGCTGCGCCGCTACGGCGTGGTGTGCTGGCAAGTGCTCGCGCGCGAGGCCGCGTGGCTGCCGCCGTGGCGCGATCTGCTGCGCGTGCTGCATCGGATGGAAGCGCGCGGAAACGTGCGCGGCGGACGCTTCGTCGCGGGGCTATCGGGCGAACAGTTCGCGCTGCCCGAAGCGGTGGCGTTGTTGCGCGAGGTGCGGCGGCGCGGGGAGCGGTCCGTTCGTTCGGATCGTTCGGAGGGCGAAACGGTGTGCATCGCCGCCGTCGATCCGCTGAATCTCGTGGGATCGGTGCTGCCTGGCGAGAAGGTGCCGGCGGTCGCGGGTAATCGCCTGGCTTTTCGTGATGGCGTGCCGGTTGCCGCGCTGGTCGCGGGACGGTTTGAATTTCGCGGCGAGTTCGATGAGGCGACGCGCGCGGAATTGCGCGCCGCGTTGGCGCGAGGGGCTTAGGCGCGGGGCGCTCGGGCTGCGCGTGTGTGCCTTTATCGTGGACTCTGACTTGCCTCGATATCCGCGCTAGAAACGGCCCGCTCCGCATCCACGCGTTGCAAGCCATAGCTTCGCGATGAATGCGGGCGCTTTTACGATGGACCTTTCTGTTCAGCCGTCTCGCGCAGGAATGGCAGTTAGTTGCAATTCACTGCGCGGCAAATAGGCGGGCAGTTACTTGCGAACGCTCACCGGCACGCCGCCAAAATGCCGACGCACACGCAGACCATTCGCGACCACCAGCAAACTGGCGCCGACATCGGCGAACACGGCCATCCAGAGCGTCGCCTCGCCCGCCAGCGCGAGCACCAGAAACACGGCCTTGATGCCGAGCGCCAGCGCGATGTTCTGCATCAGCACCGCCGACACCTTGCGGCTCAGTCCCACGAACGCCGCGATCTTGCGCGGATCGTCGTCCATGATCGCGACGTCGGCGGTTTCGAGCGCCGTCGCCGTGCCCGCCGCGCCCATCGCGAAGCCGATGTCGGCGCGCGCCAGCGCCGGCGCGTCGTTCACGCCGTCGCCCACCATCGCGGTCATGCCGTGGCGCGCCGACAGATCCGCGACCGCGTCCTGTTTGTCCTGCGGCAGCAGATTGCCGCGCGCGTCGTCGATGCCGAGCTGCGCGGCGATCGCGCGCGCCGTCGCCGGGTTGTCGCCGGTCAGCATGACGGGCGTCACGCCGAGCTGCTTGAGCGCGCGCACCGCGTCCGCGCTTTCGGGCCGCACGGCGTCGGCGACCGCGAACAGCGCGACGGCCTCGCGCGGCGAGCACAGCACGATCGCCGTCTTGCCCTGGGTTTCGAGCGTCGCAAGACGCGCTTCGAGGTCGGGCGAGCACACGCCCAGCGACTCCACCAGCCGGTGATTGCCGAGATGCCAGACTTCGCCCGCGATGCGCCCTTTCACGCCGAGCCCGCTGAGCACCGCGAAATCGTCGACGGCGACCAGCGCGGCCTGCGCACCTTGCTCCGCACGCGTCCGCCAGCCCGCGACGACGGCGCGCGCGACCGGATGCGTGCTCGCATCGTCGAGGCTCGCGGCGAGGTGTAACGCGTCATCGACGGACAGCGCGCCGAGCGCAAACGCATCGGTCAGCGCGGGCTGGCCGCGCGTGAGCGTGCCGGTCTTGTCGAGCGCGACGGCCTTGAGCAGACGCCCGCGTTCGAGCCACACGCCGCCCTTCACGAGGATGCCCGCGCGGGCCGCGGCGGCGAGGCCGCTCACCACCGTCACGGGCGTCGACACGACCAGCGCGCACGGACACGCGATCACCAGCAGCACGAGCGCCTTGTAGAGCCACGCGCTCCACGCGCCGCCGAACGCGAGCGGCCCGGCCACGGCGATCAGCACCGCGAGCGCGACGACCGCCGGCGTGTAATAGCGCGCGAACTGATCGACGAAACGCTGCGTGGGCGCGCGCTGCGCCTGCGCCTCCTGAACCGCCGCCGCGATGCGCGCGAGCGTGCTGTCGCGCGCGACCGCCGTGACGCGCGCCTCCACGACGCCGTCGACGACGATGCTGCCAGCGTAAAGCGCATCGCCTTGCGCCTTGTCGACGGGCAGGCTCTCGCCGGTGATGGGCGCCTGGTCGAGCGCGGCGCGGCCCGATTCGACGCGGGCGTCGAGCGGCACGCGCTCGCCGGTGCGCACACGGATGCGGCTATCGACGGCGACGTCGGCCACCGCCAGCGTGCGCCACTCGCCTGCGCTCCAGACGTCGGCCGTTTCGGGCGCGAGCGCGGTCAGCGAGCGGATCGCATTGCGCGCGCGTTCGAGCGAGAGGGCCTCGATTTGCTCGGCGAGCGCGAACAGGAACACGACCATGGCCGCTTCCGGCCACTTGCCGATGACGATCGCGCCGGCCACCGCCAGCGACATCAGAAAGTAAATGTTGATCGTGAAGTTCTTGAGCGCGATCCAGCCTTTGCGCAGCGTCGGCAGACCGGCGCAGAGCAGCGAAACGACGGCGCAGATCAGCACGGGCACGCCGGTTTCGTGGCCGGTGGTCCACGCGAGCACTTCCGCGCCCGCCGCCGCGACGCCGCTTGCGGCAAGCAGCAGCTTCTGGCGCAGCGCGAGGCCGACGCCCGGCGACAAGCCGGCATCGGCGCGATTCCCGGCGTCATCGTCGGCGAGCGGACGCGGCGCCATGTCGAGCGCGCGCAACGCGGATTCGAGCGGCTGCGCATCGGGCAGACGGTGATAGACGGTCAACTCGCGCGCGATCAGGTCGAAGTCGAGGCGCGCGACGCCCGGCATCGGTTCGAGCCGGTTGCGGATCAGCCGCTCCTCGGTCGGACAGTCCATGTTGTCGATGCGGTAGCGCGCGCGTTGCGTGCCTTCCGGCGCGGGCGCCAGCGCGCGAAGACGTGCGGCGGGTTGCGGTGCGGCGCCTTGGCAGCAGGACGACGCGGCGTGGTCGTGGGTGTGGTCGTGCGCGTGATCCGCATGGTCGTGATCGTGGCCGTGCGAATGGTCGTGATCGTGTTCATGTCCGCCAGCCGGCGCGGCCGAATCGGCCGTTGCCGCCGCGTCCGCGACTTCGGTGTGACAGCCATGATCGGCATGACAGCCGCAGGCAGGTTTATGATCGTGCCCCGATTGCTTCGATGCCACGCCCGATGCCGCGGCTGCGCCGTCCGCGCCGTCCGCGCCGGACGCACCGGCGCGCGCCCGATAGCGCCGAGCGAGCACCAACCGCGACAAGAATGCCTGACCCATGGCCGAGTTCTCCCAAAGATGACAGAATCATTGGACAGCCTGTAGTCGCTACAGGGTCAAGCCATTTTTGGGAACTGTGACGATGAGAATCGGTGAATTGGCGCGCCACGCCCACTGCGACGTGGAAACCGTGCGCTTCTACGAGCGCGAGGGTTTGCTCGACGAACCCGCGCGCGAAACCAACGGCTACCGCAGCTATACGGCCGCGCACGCAGCACAGCTGAACTTCATCCGCCATTGCCGTTCGCTGGGCATCGGTCTCGCGGACATCCGCACGCTGCGACGCTTTCAGGCGGACCCGAGCCAGCCGTGCGACGAAGTAAACGAGCTGATCGACAGCCAGATCGCGCGTATTCATCAGCAGATCGAATCGATGCGCACGCTCGAACAGCAACTGCGCACGCTGCGCGACAGTTGCCACGCGCACCACAGCAGCAGCGCCGAGTGCGGGATCATGAAAAATCTCGAGCAGCCGATCGACGATGAAAACTGCTCGTGCCACGCGGACGCGCCGCTCGACGCCCAGGCGCCTCACTCCCAGCGCGCGAATCAGTCGCATCACTGAACCGCAGCACGGATTCACGCCGCGCTGGAAGCCGGCAAGCCCGCGCGACATCCTCATATGCACGGCCCGGCAACGTTCCGGGCGGCGCATGACGGCAAGATGGCCGTTTCAGCGCATCACGGCGCCTTGGCGATCACTTCGGCGACCGTCGCCGTGAGCTTCTTCGCGTAGGGCACGTGCAGGAATTCGTTCGGCCCGTGCGCATTCGACTTCGGCCCGAGCACGCCGCACACCATGAACTGCGACTTCGGGAAACCGGCCTGCAGCACGTTCATCAGCGGGATCGTGCCGCCCTGACCCAGGTATGCGCAGTCGGCGCCGAAGTGCGTGCGCGAGGCGTCGTCGAGCGCGCCCGCCAGCCACGGCGCGAGATCGGGCGCGCTCCAGCCGTTGGCCGCGCCGGCGTCGGGCTTGAAGGTGACCTTTGCGTTATACGGCGGGTCGAGTTCCAGCAGGGCCTTGAGTTCCGCCACGGCCTTCGACGCCTCCACGAGCGGCGGCAAGCGCAGCGAGAGCTTGAACGCCGTGCGCGGACGCAACACGTTGCCCGCATCGGCCAGCGCGGGCAGGCCCGCCGCGCCCGTCACGGACAGCGAAGGCCGCCACGTGGAATCGAGCAGCGCCTGTTGCGGATCGCTCGTGGTAGGCAGCACGCGGCGGCCATCCTGACCGCACGCCCACGGCATGCTCTTCCAGACGTTTTCGCCAAGGATTTGCGCCGTGGCCTGCGCCTCCGCAAGCCGCGTGGACGGAATCGCGCAATGGAAGCCCTTGGGCAGCAGCGTGCCGCTCGCGGCGTCTTCGAGCCGCTCGAACAACTGACGCATGATGCGGAAGCTCGACGGCGCGATGCCGCCATACGAGCCCGAGTGAATGCCCTCTTCCAGCACGTCGACTTCCAGATCGCCCGAGACGAGTCCGCGCAACGAAGTCGTGAGCCAGAGCTGATCGTAATTGCCCGCGCCGGAGTCGAGACACACCACGAGACCGACATCGCCCAGACGATCGCGCAGCGCGTCGACATACGGCAACAGGTCGTAGCTGCCCGATTCCTCGCAGGTTTCGATGAGGCCCACGCAACGCGGACGCTCGATACCCTGCGCGTCGAGCGCCGCCAGCGCGGTGATGCTCGCATAGATGGCGTAGCCGTCGTCCGCGCCGCCGCGACCGTAGAGGCGGCCGTCTTCGAGCTTCGGCGTCCACGGGCCGAGGTCGTTGCGCCAGCCCGCGAACTCGGGCTGCTTGTCGAGGTGGCCGTAGAGCACGACAGTTTCAGTGCTGCCCGAACGCGTGGCGGGCGCCTCGAAGAAGATTACCGGCGTGCGGCCCGCCAGCCTGACGACTTCGAGCTTGAGGCCGCGCACCGGCTGCTGCTCGGCCCATTGCGCCGCTTCCTGCACGACGCGCTCCAGATAACCGTGCTTCGCCCAGTCGGGATCGAACGCCGGACTCTTCGCCGGCACGGCGATGTAGTCCGTGAGCGCGGGCACGATTTCGTCGTTCCACTTACGCTCGACGAAGGCGCGCAAGGCGTCGTGATCGAGTTGACGGGTGTCCTCTGTCGTGTCTGAGCTCATGGCGGGCATTCCTGCGAAGAAAAACCCGATGATAGACCCGAACAGGCATCGGGCGGAGGGTTCGCCAAAAACGTTGGCCATCCGGCCAGGACCGATAACCGCGCAACCCCGATCCGCGCGACAATGGGCCACCGGCGGCGCCCTTTCCACGGAGGATCGAGCATGGCGAGCCATTCCCTCTTCGAGATCGTCGTGCTGCTCGCGGCGGTCGTGATCTACTTCCTGCCCGCGATGATCGCGGACCGGCGCGCGCGCCACGACCTGCTGACCATCGCGCTATTCAATGCGGTGATCGGCTGGACCGTGCTGGGCTGGCTGCTCGCGCTCTACTGGGCGCTGCAGCCGAATCCCCCCAAGGACCTCGGCGGCAACGTCAAGGTGCGCAGCCGGCGCGTCGGCATGCAGCTGTTTTCGCGCCGTCTCGACGACCGCGTTCAGGCACGCGGCGCACGTCGCGACACCGACACCGCGCCCACCAGCGCTCCCGCCGGCGAGCCCAGGAACGCCGACCGCGAACGCTCGTCGCATTGAATCGCGCCATCGCGCCATCGCGTGATCACGGGGTCACGCCCTGGCCAGATGGCTAACGTCGAAGGAAGGCCGCGCACACGGACGCGGCGCATGAAATAATCGGTCCATTAACGTTCGAGCAGCTTCAAGGACGTTCAAGCGCGTTCGAGCCGTTGCCCTGATACGGCTCGCACGCGTCCCTCCCGCCACGCCACCCGCATGCCCACGGAGCCCGCCATGCCCCACGTCGCCCCGCTGTTAGCCTTTGCCGCCGTCGCTCTCGGCATGGCGCTCACGCCCGGTCCCAACATGATCTATCTGATCTCGCGCTCGATCTGCCAGGGTCGCAAGGCCGGGCTCATTTCGCTCGGCGGCGTTGCGCTGGGCTTCATCTTCTATATGTTGTGCGCCGCTTTCGGCATTACCGCACTGCTCATGGCCGTGCCGTTCGCCTACGACGCGCTGCGTCTCGGCGGCGCGCTCTATCTGGCCTGGCTCGCGTGGCAAACGCTCAAGCCGGGTGGCCGCTCGCCCTTCCAGGTGCGCGAACTCACGCCGGACCGTCCCAGCAAGCTGTTCCTGATGGGCTTCGTCACGAATCTGCTGAATCCGAAGGTGGCGATCCTGTATCTCTCGCTGCTGCCGCAGTTCATCGACCCGTCGCGCGGCAGCGTGCTCACGCAGTCGATCGAACTCGGCACCGTGCAGATCGCGCTTTCGGTGACGGTGAACGCCGCCGCCGCGATCACGGCCGGCTCGATCGCGTCGTTCCTGGCGCGTCGCCCGACATGGCTCGTGATCCAGCGTTATCTGATGGGGACGGTATTGGCCGGTCTGGCCGTGCGGATTGCCGCCGAAGGGCAACGTTAAGACGTAGCGCGAACCAGTATGTGCCTGCGGCACCGCTGCGGGCACGGCACGTGCAAGGCGCCGAACCTGCGTTCAACCTGTACGCGCACGCGCGACCTGGCGCTCAGGCCGCGCGTGCGGCCGGCGGCATGCGCAGCTTCACGGAACCCGCGGGAATCGAGCGCGGCTCGATGCGGACCATGTCCTGCGCGAACATGTCCTGACGCAGTTCGCCCTGTTCGTCGAACCATTGGCAGATCAGCCAGTGACCACTGGCGAAGCCCACCGGCCCCGCATACATCACCGTCATGCGCGGCCCACCCGACATAAGGGTGACGACATCGCCAATACCGGCCAGGACGATGGGCTGGCTTTCTGCAAGCGCTAGCTCTACGGTCGTATCAAGCATGATGTACCCCGGAAAAAGATCGGCCCATTGAAATCCCCGGAGCGGGCCTCGTGTCCCGCCTTGATGCCGCTTCGACGCCATTTTTCACAATAATGGCTTTTGCGCGGCTATTAATGAGTTTCGCAAGACTATCAACCCGATTTAATCCGCGCAAGCAATTTTAGCCAGACTACGGAAAACCCGTATTAGCATTGCTCACCTGTCAGAACGGTCATCAATTTGCGTAATTGCAATACGCATCGGCGTGGGCATTGAAGCACGCAGAAACTACCGTCAGCCCCCGCCACTGGGCGACTGGAGCAGGCAATTCGTACCGTCCCGGGCCGCGACTGCGCAAACAGTATTATTATTTCCGCGCCGCTACGCTTTTTTGACGAGTTGGGTGCTGCGACAATTCGACCAGAATCCCTGCATTAACCATTCAGTTCAAAACCACGGCATTCGTAACTGCAAGGTAAAACCACACTAAAAAAAGCCATCTAAAAAAGCGCGCCGTCAAAACCGTCCGTTCGTTTTATTTTTTGTTTAGGATGCGGGCAATTATTTATCGCTCACCGTTGTTTTCAAATAAACATACGGCTTCAAAATCACGCGTGAAATATGGCTGTCACGCGCAGGGGATGGCAAGGGCCGGCCGCACAAGGTAAAACGCCCCGTCCGGTCAACCCGGACGGGGCGTCGCTTAACAGCCGGTCACTGCCCGACGAACCGCCGCTTACTCCGCGAACGGCAGCGTGGTCTGCCCTTCGGCGCGCATGCCGAACACGTTGAGCGTCATCGCCACCAGCGCGTAATAGCCCAGCAGGCCGACCAGGTTGATCGTCGTCTCGTGGCCGAAGCGCTCGACCGCGCGGGCATACGTGGCGTCGGAAACGCGATTCGTGTCGTAAAGCTCGGTCGTGAATGCGTAGATCAGCGCGTCATCGGCTTCGTCGAAAACCGGCTGTGCGCCGGTGCGGATCTGCTCCGCCAGCGCTTCGGGCACGCCCGCCTTCAGCGCGATCGGATAGTGGATGAACCACTCCGCCTGCGCCTGCCAGCGCTGCGCCGTCACAAGAATCGCGAGTTCGGACAGACGCAGCGACAGGCCCGTGCTGTACCGGCAGAACGCGCCCAGACGCTGCGCATGCTGCGCCAGTTCCGGGCTGTGAATCCAGCCGAGAAACGGCCCGTTCAGATTGCCGCGCGGGCCGGAAAGGATTTCTTCGAGCACGGCTTTCTGCTCGGGCGTCGCGGTCGCGGCGTCGAAGGCCGGCAGCCGCGGGTTCTGGGATTGCGTCATCGCTTGACTCCGATTGACTTCGATTAACTGCGATTGACTCCGGGCTTCCCGGTTGAGGTCGAAAAAGTATGCCGATTGCGCCACTCCGGATTACGCCATTCGGGCGCAACGGCGCGCGGACAGTCAGGCCGTCGCCGACGCAGCCACGTTCACGCCCGTCGACGCCAGCGCCGCCCCGATCGCCGCCGCAAGCCGGTCCTCGATCGTATCGATCTCCTGCGCCGTGCAGATGAACGGCGGCGCGAGCAGCACGTGGTCGCCGTTCCTGCCATCGACGGTCCCGCCCATCGGATACACCATCAGCCCGCGCGCGAACGCCTCGCGCTTGATCGCCGCATGCAGCTTGAGCGCCGGATCGAAGCTCGCCTTCGTTTCACGGTCCTTCACCAGCTCCACGCCGACGAACAGCCCGCGGCCGCGCACGTCGCCGATATACGGATGCTCGGCGTAACGCTCGCGCAGACGCGCGCGCAGTTGCTCGCCGCGCGCGAGCACGTTGTCGAGCAGCTTGTCCTCGGCGATCACGCGCTGCACTTCAAGCGCCGCCGCGCAGGCCGTGGCATGGCCGATATAGGTGTGGCCGTGCTGGAAGTAACCGCTGCCGCCCACGATGGTTTCATAGATGCGCGCGCTCACGAGCGTCGCGCCGATCGGCTGATAGCCGGCGCCCAGACCCTTCGCGATGGTCAGCAGATCGGGCGCGACGCCGTCCTCCGCGCAGGCGTACAGCCAGCCCGTGCGGCCCATGCCCGACATGATCTCGTCGAGGATCAGCAGCACGCCGTAGCGATCGCACACGGCGCGAATCTTGCTGAAGTAGTCGCGCACCGGTGGCACCGCGCCGGCCGTCGCGCCGACCACCGTCTCCGCCACGAAAGCCGCGACGTTTTCCGCACCGAGTTCGAGGATCTTCTGTTCGAGTTCATCGGCGAGACGTTGCGCGTAGGCTTCGTCGGTTTCGCCTTCGTGACGCTCGCGATACGCGTAGCACGGGCTCACGTGATGCGATTCGATCAGGATCGGCAGGAACGGCTCGCGTCGCCATGCGTTGCCGCCGATCGCCAGCGCGCCGAGCGTATTGCCGTGATAGCTCTGGCGACGCGCGATGAAATGACGGCGCGTCAGCTCGCCCTTCTCCACGAAGAACTGGCGCGCGAGCTTGAGCGCGGCCTCGATCGCCTCGGAACCGCCCGAGACGAAATAGACGTGATCGAGCCCTTCGGGCGCGTTCGCGATCAGATGATCGGCGAGTTGCTCGGAGGCGTCGGTCGTGAAGAACGAAGTGTGCGCGTACGGCAGTTGCTGCGCCTGGCGCTTGATCGCGTCGATCACGCGCTGGTTGCTGTGACCGAGGCACGACACGGCCGCGCCGCCGCTCGCGTCGATATAGCGCTTGCCGGTCGAATCGATGATCTCGATACCCTCGCCCGCCACTGCCACCGGCAGGGTCTGTTTGGGCATGCGATGAAAGACTTTGCTCATGTGCGGTCTCGCTGAATGCTGCGAAGTGAGGCGATGAAATCGGGGAATGTTCGGACGCGCGTGTCAGATGCGCGCGATCTGCTGGCGCATGACGCGCTCGCCGCCTTGCCAGACGTCGAGTGCGACGCCGGGCGGCTCGATGCGCATGCAGGCCGTAGCGAGCGTGTTTTCGTCGTCGGGATCGTGCGGGTCGTCGCGGAAAATCGGCAGGCCCGCGCCGCCTCGGTCGTGCAGCGTCTGCACGAAAGCCTCGCGGTCGGGATGTGCGCCGAGCGGCGGCAGCAGGTCCGCGAGCCGCGCCTGACGATCGCGCGACGAGTCGGTGACGATCTGCGGCTCGCGCTCACCGTCCGGGTGATCCGCGTGAATCAGGTGATTGGCGTGGCCCGACGGCGCGCCGACCTCGACGACCGAGGCGCGCCGCGCCGTGGCCTCGACGCTGACGACGCGCACCGCACCCGTTGCGTCGAGGCCGCCCAGCGTGTGGTGAAAGCCGCTCGCGCGCGGCGTGTCGCGCAGCAGCGCGAGCGCGTCGTCGAGCGAGGCGGCGTCGAGCACGGCGCGCGCGAGGATCATGCGCGGCACGCCCGCGCGCGGCTCGCGGATGCGCACGTTGTTGATCGCCTGCGCCACCCCGGCGCGCGACGCCGCGAACGTGTGGCCCGGCAGCGAACCCGGGTAATAGAAGCTGACGAAGCCGGGCCGGCCCGCCGGCTCCACCTCGACCATGTGGCAGCGACCGCGCAGAAATGGATCGCCGTCTTCGTTGTGCGCGATCAGCCCGGCCTCGGGCGTGGCCGTCGCCAGCGTCGTGCAGCCGTCCGGCGCGTTATGGATCAGCTCGCCGCGGCAATTCCAGAGGAACAGATCGTGCGCCGGCCAGCCGAGCGCCGCCGCCATCGCGTCCAGTTCGGCCAGCTGCGCCGGGAAATGATGCTCCGCCGCCGCGCGCAGTGCCTGCACGAACGCGTGACCGCGCCAGCGGCTCACGGCCCGCCACGCGGCGCTTTGCGCCATATAGGTGTCGAAGACGGGCTTCGCGAGTTCGCCGAGCTGCCGCCCGATCGCCTCGGGCGTGCCGCCCATCCGGAAAGACTTCAGTTCCTGCATCGATTGTTCCGCCTGTCAGTCTGGGCCGCGCCTGAAACGGCCGATGTCGGATTTATACGCCACACAACATATGTTGTCAAATAAAAAGCAATTTGCAACAAATGGGTTTACACGGCGCGTAAAAAAGCCGCCCTGGAAGGCGGCATGGCGGAACCGGTGTACTGACCAGACACTTCAGGACACTTCAGGACACTTCAATACAGTACTGATCAGTACGCTTCACGGGACATAAGCGCCGCGCGCGTTGAGCGAACGCTCGGCTTCCTCCAGCTGCGCCACCGCGCCCGCCCCTTCCAGCGAGAGCAGATGCGCAACCAGCGATTCGGCCAGCGCCGTCGCCGCCACGAGGGACGGAAAAAACGACGGGCTCTCGTGCGTGAAGATCAGCACCTTTTCGGCGTTGAGCGCGATGGGCGACACGGCGCTGTCGGTAATGGCGATCAGCTTGCTGCCCTTTTCGAGCGCGGCTTCGGCCACGCGCACCGCTTCGACCGAATACGGCGCAAAGCTGACAACGATCGTTGCGCTGTCGTGCTCGATGCCGAGCAACTGCATTTCGAGCGTCCCGGCTTCGCCGCCCAGCAACGAGACGGACGGCCGGAACAAGCGGTAGCCATAGACGAGCCCGAACGCGACCGCGTAGCACGAGCGAAAACCCGCGACGTGCACGTGCTTCGCCTTCTTGAGCACGCGCGCGGCCTCGACGAGCGTGCGCGTGTTGTGGACGGCGCTGGCGTCAAGGTTGTGCTGTTGCGCGGCGAGCAGATCGCGGGCGAGCGCGTCTTTTGCGCTGCCGGCGACGAGCGAACGCGCGCGGCTCGACAGCGGCTCGGGACGCGTGCGCACGCGCGCCACGAACAGATCGCGCAGCTCGTTCCAGCCCGGAAAGCCCAGTTGCTGCGAAAGCCGCACGAGCGATGCGGGCTGCACGCTGGCGCGCTCGGCGACCTTGCGCATCGACGAGACGGCGACTTCATCGGGATGATCGAGCAGAAATGCCGCGCCCGTCTGGAACTGCGGGCTCAGGTCGGAAAAGCGCGCGCGAATCAGCGCGGCAAGCTGGTCGAAGCTGTCTGGCATGCGAATGGCGGCGTAAGCCGGGCAGTGGGCGACAACAAATGTTACCACTGGTGTTGCGCAATGTTGTGAACGGAGCGGACAGATGGTGATTGGCAAATGATTCCTGTCCTGTTGCAAACAATGTTGGCCTGCCTCGTTCTTTGCAAACAAAGCTGTCCTGACAAATCACGCATTTTGCACGAGCCCTTACGCCATAAGGCTTTGCCACCAATTTTTTCGTTCGCCGTACGCTCAAATCGAGCCGTTGAAAAAACTACAACTGTCCGTCTAGATAGACTCAGCACACCACGCTGAAACACCACCCCCTACAAATCAATCACTTAGCCGAAAACCTTGCAAACAAATGTGGCCCAGAAACCTCTGCTAGCAAACGAAAACTGGCCCAACAGGATGAGCGCAATAGATTGATTCAAAAGGATTTTCTGTGCGAGGCGAGGAAGGTGAATACCGACCGTAGAAAGGACGCGATTCAGCTCCATCTCTTTGCTCGCAGAAGTGTTGCGGCGAACTGATTCCACAAACAGTCCGCCAAGACGGCAACCGAATATTCAGGCTGCTGAGTAAGGCCGAAGCTCGTGCTCAGTTCGTGTGGAATCAGGGTCGTCAATAGAGGCAACTGCTTCGATGGCTCGCACGTAGTCTTCAGGCAAATTCGCCTCTCTTGCGCCCACCAATACGTGCTGCTTGTACCAATGGTATGGCTGAAGCCCGCGTTGCTTCTTGGTTGCAACGTAGGTCAATGCATAGACTGCGCCCGTTGCAGTCTCGACCCGTACGCTCAAAGGCTCGTAGCCCTTGCCTGCCCCTTCAAATCTATCGAGGGCAGCTCGCTCTTTGTGCGTCACCTTGAAGATGACGCCGTAGACTCTGTCGCCATCATTTCCCGTGTATTCACAGTCGCATTTTCCCGAGCCGTCTTTACTGGCCTTGTCGAATGTAAGCTTGTAGCCAGCCAAGAATCCAACGGCGAAAGACCTCGCTGACGGCAAACGCGCGACGAGGCGTTTTGTGGACATGTTGGAGCCGTAAGCGAAGTAGGAAAATTCATTGCTCGAATCCAAAGCTGATATTCCCCCCTAACAACTACACGCGCCATCACATCGCTCATCACTGACTCTGCGGCGGACTTAGCCGGAGGCCGCCTCTGCGAACAGGTCCGAGAAAAGCGTCCGTTCATCTGGAACGACTGCCATTCTCGAAACAGTTCGCGCAGCCGTAATGGCTGCGCGGAGTTCCTGCAGAGTCCAGTTCGCTCGCGTCGCTGCTGTCAGCAGCAAAGTGAGCGAGCTACCGGGATTGACCAACTTAAAGCGGCTCGAGAGAATCCGCCGCGCTTTCTTGTCGTCAAGCACGACGCTCCCCAGCCCATCAATCGCGACCGCAATCGCAGCGCTTTCGCCATCGTCCAGCGTTTCCGTCGGCGGCCCGCTGACGAGCGAAATGTATGTTTCGTAGGCCGCGTCCGACATTCGGCAAAGCTGGAGGCATCCGTCCTCGAACAACGGCTGGAGCGGTGCGCCCTCTGTTCTCTGCCCGGGCATCCTGCGAACCTCGGACGCTGTGCGTTGCTCAACCCAGCATGCAACTCCGACGGCTTGCAGGATTTCTTTGGGCTTTCCGGTACCTAAGATATTGAAGAGGACGCTTGCGTCCAAGACCAACGGTCCGGCCGGAAATTCGCTAGATGGCAAGCTCAAGCTCTTCCCCTTCGCCGTCCGGCGACACGTGCTCCAACACCTCGCGAACCGTTCCCAAATCCAGCTGTAACTTGCGCGCAATTTGCTGCTCTGAGAGCAGCCCCTTCTCAAAGGCTTCTGCCGCAAGCAGCAAGGTGCGAGGGGTGAATCGACCGGCAACTTCTGGCTCGTCAAGTTCGCGCCGAACCTCTTCTAGATGCTGCGTCCCGAGTCCCTTCGCCTTTAAGGATTCGTACGTGCCTTTCGGCAGCAGGCTGAGCCCTTCAAGACGACGGGTCGTCGCTTCAATTGAGGTGTGAAAATAAACTGCCATTGCGAGCAGTTGTCGCACCGAAAATTGCCCCGCGGCATCCCTAAGCTCAGTCGCTTTCTTGCGAACAGTCAGCGCTGGCATCAGAAACGCACGAGCAAATGCGTCACAAAACTTCTCTTCGCGGTCTGAAAAATCGTCGTCAAGCATGTGCACAAATACGCCTGCGCGTCTTAGCAATGCGTGACAAAGTTCGTGTGCGATAGTCAAACGTCTGCGCGAAGCAGGATGAAGCGCATTCACGACGATGAAACCGCCAATCTCGTCGTCATAAGCGAATGCGCCGCTCACCTTCGACGGCAGCCCACGTTCGAATACTCGCAATCCCATGTCAAGTTCGACCAATGCAATAAGGTCTGGAATCGGACCGAAACCGATTCCCAACCGCTGCCGAACAGCGAGCGCGGCGTCTTCGGCTTGCTGGTCAATCGAACTCGAACGCGAGATGGTCACAATCGGCAAGTCAGGCTGCAGCATCGGCCTGTTGAGCATCTGTTCGAGCTCGACCGATGCGGCCGCGAGTTTGTTCAGAAGTACATGTGCAACGGCGCCATCCACATCATCACTATTCGTATGGGTACGAAACTTCAGCTCCATGTCCAGACTTGGCGTGCCGTCCGCCAGCAGTTCACTTTCCGGCACGGCGTATAACTCGGCAAACGCTCTCAGCTCGTCTGACGAAACTGGACGCTTGCCACTCTCGATAGCAACGATGGTGGTCCGTGCAAAACCCAACTTCTGCGCTGCTGCTTCCTGCGTCAGCTTTGCTAGCGAGCGGGCGCCTTTAAGTCGCGGCCCGAGTACCTCCGGGCGGACCTTAATTTCGATAGCCATGCTATCCCCTCGCAATTCTTGAAATCCATGAGTCCTGGCCACACTTCGCCAGGAATTCGCTCCACTCCAAGGCATGCTGCTCGAGCAAGCCCATGAGTTTGATTGTCGTTACTGCGATGTCATCACCCGTAGTCCTCGCGAGGTCAACTGCGGCAGTTTGGGTAATGCGATGCTGCGGAGTTGCACCGATGTCTGCCAAACGCTGCATATCCCGGGCACCATTGCGTGCGAGGTCAGCAAAAAAAGTGAGCTTTACGTTGCTCTTTCCCGGCCGAAGCGCGTTCTCGAGCGTGGGCGCCGTCAAATCAGAAAATAGATACTCAGTCGCACCGTCAAACTGAGCATTGTGTTCAGCGGCGCGCCGAAGCAAGCAGTTCCCACAAATTCCGCAGTGGTACATCTTCCCGTCGCGCGAAGCTAGTCTCGCATCACAAGAGCACGAGGGATGTCCATGCAAAATCGCGCGTACGTCTTCTCCGCGCTTGGCAAGAGAGCGCAGCACAGCACCCTTCGTGTCAAAGAGCGCGGGATGGTAAAACGTGACGCGCTTACCCGTCAACGCTTCGAGAAACTTCGACAGCCTGACCGTGAAGCCGGGATAGCAACTACGATGCTTTGGCTCGTGCCCAGTAGTCACCAGGGAGCCGCCCATACTCCCTTGGCCGTTTTCGGGAATCATCACCCTGTTGCCGCCCGACGCGATTGCTCCAAGGCTGGCCAACAGATAGAACATAAATGGCCGTGACCTAAAACTGCCTTCCGGATGGCGAAACGGCCTTACCTTTACAGGCACTCCGACATACTGGACACCCGTCAGCCTCTTCCGCTTCAGAGCACCATGATGTCCTCCGCCTGCTCGAGCATCAGCATAGACGCAGACGACCTCGGTTTCTGGCTCGGCCAGTTGCAATAGCCTCACCTGGCCGTACGAGTCGAGTCCATGAGAAAAAGGTACGAAAACGATGTCACGATTACCCAACGAAATGTCGCTCAATGGCGACTGTTGCTGTGCAGGTGCGGAGCCACTTCGCTCGACGAACGCGAAGGTCCAGTCATCGCCGGTTAGATAGTTGAGACACTGCGTCAGCGTTTCGTGCACCTTCGGCAACAGCCAGGCGTTCGGCTTGAAAACGGGGATTTCGATATGTATGCGTCTCGCCCAATTCTTCGAATGGTGCCGACGAAGCATACGGTCCGCGAATTTGACCGCGCCGAGTAGCGTCATAACGTCATGCGCAATACCGTCTGCCTCACGGAAACAGTACTCGGAGAGCGTCGTAGCATTGACAGAAATGTCTTCGCCCAGGCGAATTACCTGCACCTTGGAGGACTTGCGCGTGCGCTTCTCGGTGACACGAAACGTTGCCGATGGCACTCCACACAAAGAGTCGACTAGGCTCATGCGTTGAGACTCAAATCAAACCCCAGCATCGCATCCTTGTCCAGCTTGCGCTTAACTTTGGGTGCGGGGTCTCTGGAGAAGTCAATGTCGTCGACGAGTCTCGTCATCGCCTTGCGAAGCATAGTGCTCTGCAACTCGCCGAACTGCCCTGCAACTGAAAGCGCACAATGCTCAATCCCTTGCACAGCACAGTCAGAAAGTACAGTTGCACGAACAGCTTCGTGAAGCCTATCTATGGGACCGCCGTAGATAAGTAGGCGCGCAGCCTCACATGCGCTCTGCTCAAGGGTGGTCTTTGCACGACGCTCAAAGTCGTCTACTACTGCAAGGAGGCTATCGACGCGAAAGAGGTCTTTGCCTGCCCGCTCGAACTGCTCCGTCAGTTCGGCGAACCATGGCCCACGAACACCAGATTCCCATTCATTACAAGTCGCATGGTGAATGGCCTGTGCGGCTTCGCTTTCGCCGGCCGCTTCAAAACGCCCCACCGCCCGCACGGCTTTACGCCAATGCGACTTCAACGCCACAGTCGTATGCAAGTCGTCACGCATTCACTCCTCCAAGGAGTAAGCACGCTTCCATACTAGACTGAACAATGACAATGTCAAGAAAAACAATAGTTCCTTCCTGACCATGTCAATATCCATAAAGGCTATTATTTTTACAAATAAATAGCCAATAGCTATTATTAGAGCCAGCAAGAATTCATGTGCGAGAGGTAGATGCCTCACTCATCGAGATGGCTTCTTTCTGCCTCACGTGCGAGTACAACCCGCAAGACTACAAAGGCCACTTCAAAGACATAGACGACGGGCACTGGGGCAGGTTTGGATAGGTATCAAGCGCGGACTTCGCGTTCGGCAGCGCAGGCGTGTGACTGAGGCATGCGAACGATGCCTCCGAGTTGTAGAGAGGTGCCAGCATACACGTTTAACGGAGAAGCTCTCGTTGAATCTGGAGAAGCTTCCTTAGAAACGTATAGAGTAGAATAGAGCACGCAAAGAAAATGCCAAAAAAACCATTAAAATCATACAACTAGAAATTTCTCTCCGACACATTATGACGTGAATCCGTTCGCAATATGACGTGTACCTGTGAAAAAATACACGTCATATTGCGAACGTCAGGACCTCTCAGTCGAAGCGGTTGCGTGAGCAAAAATCTGCCAGACACTCGCCTGCTCGGCAGTCGGCTCGGGTAGCACGGAACGTCTGTTTGGCTCTCTCTCGCTCGCCGTGGAAGCCAGTTTGGCCTGAACTGCGGGAATACCAGCCTTTTGGGTCATAGCTCGGCGGCTAATCCGTAGCGCGCCGCTCACCGTGGTTTTGACAGACCAAGAGTCCAACTGCGAAATCTCGTCGAGAGCGGCTGTGAGCTCTCGACGACGTCTCCGTTGTGCGATACCAGCGGGCGTGTTCGAGTAAGCCCGGTCTTGCTGTCGCTTGCCAGTAGAACGTATTTCAACGCTGCCCCAGACGTAATACGCAAGCTTATCAATGTGAAAACTCATCGTGCTACCCGCACGTATTCGAAGCGACAACGCACAATGCAGAGCTCGCGCGCATTCGAGGTGCAAGCTGAGGCGTTCGTTCAGGGAAACGGCCGAGAATTGACCGCCGAACAACACCTCGGTCAGCCTCCAATTCAATAGCACCCTCACGCCCTTCTTATTGCCGACCTGCCACGTGAGAAGCCGACTCTGAAACTCCGTGCCGTCTTCACGCCGAGACCAGACCGTCACCTCGCACAACCGTTTGAGTTCGCTTCGACGCTGCGCGCCCGCGCTTCCTCCATCGTGAACACCTAGTCGTCGGCAAAGCTCATAGAAGCTGACAGTCAGCTCGGCAGTTCTTGGTCGGCGGTGCTCACCAAGGTCGTACAGCTCCGACACAATTTGACGTGTCTCTTCGTCCTGCGGCTGAGCAAAAGAAGCCTGTTCCGTCGCAAGTTCCATGAGCACCAGCAAGAGCGATTGCTCGGCAATCCCCAATTGCTCAGGCCCTCTCCACCTCCACTCAAGTCCGCCGAACGAGAATGTATGGTCCAGCTTCGGACGTTCACCTCTCCACACTGGCTGGAACAGAGGCGCACCGGCTAGCGCCGGGTCGTAGCGCACAATCCGCTCACCCTGCATCGCGACCTCTCACCGACTCTGAGTCATACGTCGCGCCTGTTCTGCGCGGAATCCGCTTTCGGGCTTGCGTAGGAGCGCTTTGCCGAATGGAAAGCGTCCCGGCGGTGGAATCCCTGCGCAAGACAGTAGGCGGCGGCATGCTCATGTAGTTCGCCTTCGCAATGTCGAGACGCATGAAGGACGCTCGTTCGCTCTCCAAAATGCCCAGCCGCGAAGCCATTTGGTCGCTAATAGCGGACAAGTTGGCTTGCCAGCGAACGCCATCGGTCAAAGCAGAGGAACCTCGCGCAGCAGATGCCAGCTCACCGGCGCCCGCTAACGCGGAATTGCGGTTTGTGTGGTGCGAAAGGATGACCGCTGCCCCGGTCTCGGTTGCAATTCCCTCGAACGCCTCGACGACGGCGGACATGTGAGCGGCGTCATTTTCTTCGCCGGCGTGAAATCGGCGCAGGGGGTCAACGACTACAAGCCTCGCTCCTTGACAGGCTTCGACCATCACCTTCGCATCACCCTGCGACCGCCCTACGCTCCAGCGAGCATCCCGAGCTGCGCCTCCCATCGGGTAAATGTGAAGGTTTTTGCTCAGCCGCTCCGCGAGCGCGCTGCACGCACTAGCACTTTTGAACTCCCGCATGCTCTGCATGCCTTGGATAGCCGCCTGCAGCCGATGGTGAATTACCGCATGGGATTCCTCGGCAAAGACAAGAACAACCGGCGCCCCCTCACCGTTCAAGAAGCCCGTCGTTAGGATGCCCCCACCAATCGGCGCGCCCGCGGCAATATCGCACGCGGTCTGCATTAGAAGCATCGTTTTGCCGGAGGCCCCAGGGCCTACCAGCGCTCCGACTGTCGCAGCGAGTAGTCCAGGTAAAACGTAATCAAGGTTCGGTGGCGGCGCCGTCAACGCGGCCCGTACATCGAGACGGTAGTTCGCGAGGCTCAATTCCCCTGCCCTCCGACCACGTGTTCAGCAAGCCACGCCTCTACGTCGCACTCCCTCCAGCGCAGCAAACGCGTGCCCGGAATGTGCAACCGCGGGGGAACGGCCATAGGATTTCGCCGCATGTCTTTGCGTATGGTTTCGGTGCTGCGCCCCAATAACGCAGCAAGGTCTTCTAATTCAAGAAGTCGCATTCTAGGTGTACCCGGTGGATTTTCGGGACACAAGCGGACACTACCGGTCGCTTTGTGCCGTCACGTGCCGTGACCGGGCATATAGGCGAATGGTTTTATTTTTTGAGAGGGCACATGGCTCTAAAATCACTTCAAGTCGAAGAGTCAAGTCCAAGCTCGACGTATTTCCTTACCTCCCAAACTAACGACGCTCGTGTTAGTCATCCTCCGCATTGCCTCTTATACTTTGCCGTATGATAAGTCCCAAATCGATGGTGGCACCGTCAGAATCAGAAATTGCCTGTCGTGACATCGGCAAAGGCCGATGCGCTCAAATAGATTCGCAAGCTGCAAATGGATAGCGAATTCACTCTTGCTATCTGATGAAGTTCTGTAAAGTTAAGCGCCTCCGACGACTCCAAACGAGACACCGCAGGTCTCAGTAGAGCGCCCCGGTATCTGAGGAAACGAGGACTCTCTTAAAATGTAGATAGCCCTGTACCCAACAGGCAGCCTAGACATTACGTGGAATCCATCGAAATTCTGACCGAGCCGGAGCGTCGTCGTCGGCGTACCGCGCAGGAAAAAGTCGCTACTGTGCAGGAAACGCTGGAGCCGGGAGCATCCGTGTCAGCGGTGGCGCGCTGGCACGGCGCGAATGCCAATCAGGGGTTCGACTGGCGCAAGCAATACCAGACGGCTGTGCAGCGGTGAAGGCCGGCGAGGCCGTTGTACCCGCATCTGAGCTGGCCGCAGCCGACCTTTAACTACGGCGCCACATCGTAATTGTAGGCATAGTCAGCCAATACAACTGTCGGTGTGTACTCTATCTTCCTTGACATGCGCTTGCGTTCCGAAATGAGATGCAGGTTCTTCTTAGCGCGTGATGCCACCACGTACATCAGCTTCTTCGCGCTTTCTTCGCCCTCGGCATCACTAAAGTGAGGCACCATACCCTCGAGTAGCCCGTAGGCAATAACAGCGTCAAATTCCGCACCTTTTACGCCATGAATGCTAGAGACCGTGATACCGGTTCTAGTCCTGAACACTCGACGGAAGACCTCCGTATCGCTGATGCACTCCAGTCCGTCTTTCTTCAATTTATCGACGCGCGCCTGGGAGCTCTCAAAGAACGCTACATAGTGCTTCTGCAAGGCCTCAAACTGCGTGAAATTGATGCCCAACGACACGAATAGCTCAGCAAAGAATTTTCGCAAATAAACTAGACCATCTGCGTCATCCAGCATTATGCGGTTGCATGCACGGAGGAGAACCTTTGCGTCGATGCCAGCGGTCGTAACACCCGCTGCTGTCATATCACGCAAGACTTCGTTTGCCCAACGCAATCGGCGCACGTAGAGGTCAGGAGCTGCGACCGTTAGCGCCAGTCTTGATACCTTGAACCAGAAATTGTCATAGTCCCGTCCGAAAGGAACCATCCCCGGTCCATCAAACGGATACTCTGGAAGGCGGGTCACAAGTTTACGTGTCATGCTGGCGAGATGAGTCCACCAAGGCGCGACAATACATATTTCGCCCGGCGCGAAACCACAGTCCTCAATGCTGTGTCTGATGAGACGTACGAGTTCGTCCTCTAGGTCATCCATCTTCACCGTATCATTATATGAAATAACACCTATGTAGTCCTTATCTTCTCCTTCCGCTACTATTGCCGTCTTGTGAACGTTGTAGTTCGAAAAATAGTCTACAACTCGTCTTGATGAGCGATAGTTTTTCGATAACGCAAGAGGCTTAAACTTGACGTTGGCAATTGCCTCAAAATCGGCGTGTGCTATTGCGTAGCCACCCAGTGACGTGTATATCGCCTGATTTGGGTCGCCAACAACGAACGCGGAAGTTGAACCAGCACCTGCCTTCAATATCGAGGCAACAATAGAATATTGAATCTCTTTGGTATCCTGGTACTCGTCTACAAGCACACGAGGAAAAATATTCGATAGAATCTTTGCAATACCGGGTCGAGTTTTAATAATCTGATATGCCCGAAACAGGATTAGTTCGAAATCGATTGCTCTAAGCTGCGCGAGCCGTCGAAAGTACTGTCTCAAAATTTCACGAATCGCCTCGCGCAGCCCTGCGTTCTCCGTTGGTATGACGCAACGCTCCGATGTAAAAAAGAACTCACAGTCCCAGAACGTCACCTTCATTCCAGCATACTGACCGCACAATTCAGTAAGCAGGGCTTCTCTTTCGTGCGTATCTATAACGCGGAATCCACGACTTAGCGAGCTATGGTATATGCCGTATGGTTTGAGAATCCACTCCAAACAGAATGAGTGAATCGTTCCAATCCAGAGCTGAGACGTGTTGACCCCCAACCGTTCGATTCGGTCATGAATTTCATCAGCGGCACGGTGGGTATAGGTAATTGCACAGACGAACTGGCGCGACGACTTCAGCTGACTGAGCTCGTATGCTGCCTTGTAAGTCAGGGTGCGGGTCTTCCCGCTCCCCGGACATGCCGTCAATAGAATGCTTCCGGGCTCTCGAATCGCAGCTTCCTGCTCTGCATTCAGGTCGCCAGCGCGCCAGATGTCCATAGTTAGCTCACGAACGCCGCAACAACATCGTGAATACGGTCCGTCGGCAAGGTTTTAAAGAATTCGCCTTTCAACTGCCCAAGCGTGACTTCACCGCAACGGAAACGGTCGAGATGTACACGCGACTCGTCGATGATTGCAACATCCACACCTGCCTCTTGGTTCACCCGCAGTCGATAGTCAAAGATGTGATACCAGACTTCGAGCGACAATGCTGGATTGGCAAATACCAAGGCATCGAGGATGTAGCGGGGAATCACAGTGGTGGGCCCTGCAGCCTCTGCGAGAAGCAACGCAAACCAGCCTTTCCCCTCATTTGCTGCCATCGTCAAAACTCGTCTGCCGTACAAAGACACATCGGTCGATTGCAGCTCCGCGCGTGCCCCCTCGATAGTGCCAGCATCTACATATACGTCACTCAGCAGCCCAACAACGACGTCCGCGTTACCGGCCCGCACAAACTCAACCTCAAAGGTGTATTTTGCGTAAAACACGCTCAGCCATTGGTTCTCATCGCAAAACTCATTCAAGTCCAGCTGCCGCTCGATACCCTTCGCCTGTGCGCCTTCGATGTGAAGCTTGAACTTCTTTAACGCCTTGCTATCGTCATCGTTCAACTTCGTATCCATTATCGCCGTATCGAGGTCAGTGATAATTGCGCACCGCTTTCGGACACGGTCGTCATGGAACAAGCGTCCCACGTTCTGAAACCCAGTGCTACGTATGTTGATAAGACTGATTCCCAACTCGTCCAAGCTTACGCCCATGACTGCCTTGATGAGCGACGGAATGACGATTTCTTCTGCATCCCCCTCAACCAAGATGATACTTTTTGCAAAAAGCAGGTTGCTGCGAACCGCGTCGAGGTACCGCTGCACACTCTTTATCTCTTGAGGCTCCAGCCCGGTGGCCGGTTGATATGCCTCACATGCGAGGCCATCCCGTCCTAGTATGTTCATGTTCTGAATCTTGCTGACCTCAGAAATGTGAACCGAATGCGTCGAGTAGATGATTTGAGTATCGGCATAGTTCAGACGGTCGAATAGCGTCTTCTGAATATGCGTGTGGATATGCGCTTCAGGTTCTTCAATAAGCAGAAAGTTGGCGACAGGCATCTTCTCTCGCTGATATTTGAACTCGAGAAGCTTGAGCGTGAGATAGATTAGGTTCGCGCCCCCCAAGCTCAGCTCATTGATACTCCCTTCATACGCTTCACCTGATTCCCCTACGAACAGCTTCAGCGACTGAAATAGCTTGTCGGCATCTTCGGGCAGGTCCGACCGGATAGAAAGCGATGAAGGTGAGTAGGCTTCTCCCGCGGCCGCCTTGATGGTTTGCGTGATGTCCCCGCGAACTGCGAGGACATCGTTGAGACCACCAATCGAGTCATTCAGCGCCTTCACCTGCTTCGTTATCGGGGAAAACGCCTCGGCTTCAATATTTCCACTTTTTGCCTTCAACAATGTCAGCAGCGGGTTTGTTCGATTGTTGTGAAATTCTGCGACTACGTCTCGGAGCGCTTGGACAAAGGTGAACGATACCTCTCTCGCGACAGATAGCACGGCCGGGACGCGGATGCCAATCTCTGGGAATTCCGTCTCTTTGTTGAATTTTACTGCGGCGAAATCTCCGACAATTCTTTTGTACGTCGGTGCATCGTTGAAATCAGCCGTGCTCTTACCCGTAAATACAACTTCGTAGTTGTCAATGGTGATGCCGTCGAGAATCTTGTCTAAGCCTTGGCGGTCGCCTTCCACAAGCTCGGACAGTTGTTGACGAACACTTAGCTTCGGGCGAAATATCAGGTTATACGCGGCTTTTTGAGTGTACTGTTCACCGACTATTGCTGTCCCATGTTGGAACAGCGCCTGGATTGCTTCATCCGCAACAATCTTCTCGAACTCCAAGCTGAGGATTATCCAGTGGCCTCGCCAGTCTGCTAATCCCCGATGAAAGTCGCCCGCGTCAATGCGATATGCCGAGCGGAGCATATTATCGTCGAGCAACAGACGGATAGCACGAAAAAGGTTGCTCTTTCCTGAGCCGTTTTCTCCGATTATAGTATTCGTGCCTTCACGAAACAGAAACCGCGCGTTTGCGAAATTCCGGTAATTTACGAGGCTTAATTTTGAGATATGCATATCGATGTGGCTTGGCCAACGGAGTCTGAATTATGGACTTGAGTCAGCCTTTTGTCTTTTCGTTGCCCTGCGCTCGGTCAGTCCTGTGCACGTCGAAGCTGAACCTCGTTTAGCTCGAAGTCGCGCGTGTAACTCCATGACATCGGTAAGTGCGTCCTCGCGCGGGCTCCACCCGTGACACCCAAAGTCCCATCCAAGTGCTCACCCAAGTTCTACAGTGTATTCCGGCTCCATTGCCCCTGCACTCTCTCCGTAGTTTGCGCGCACATCTACAACACTCAATGCGCGCTTAACTTAAGAACCTCCTGAATTAAGGAGATTGTCAGGTTCCATCGAATCAATCTTCAAGGTCCGACAAAGCAAAGCGAACCTCCGGTAACGGGTCCAACCTGGTCTGGCTCAACCAAGCGGAGAGCGTGTTGTCATCATCGCCCTCTGTCAGCAAAGCCTTCGCCAGCCTCACACATTCGACTCGCACTAACGAGACAGAAATAGCCCGTACGCTCAGTGGGTCTACCTCCTGATAGTCAGTCTGAGTAAGAAGGTCTGAGAGCGAATGTTTAAGCCTTTCCGCGTAGGAGAGATTCAGCCTGCAAGTCTGTAAAAGTACTCGCGCGCAAGCCAAAAGCGCATTGAGTCCATGCTCTGGCGCCACTTCGATTGCTGACACCAGCCTGTTGTACACGCTGTTTGGAATCGCGACACCGATGCGCTCCTCGTGCTTCGCCCAGACTTGCACGGCGGAAGTTGCGCTATTCACGCCCTTATGATTCGGCGCAATAAATCCCTTCATAATAAGCCGCGCGAGGGTTTCATCAAGACTTGGAATCGCTTTTAAGAAGAAAGAAAGGCCAGCAATACCACTCCAACCATTATTTTTCTCAACCGCCTCCAGTAAAACGGCGCCGCGTTCGCTCGTTCTTTCTTTTTCTGACATGGCCGGCAACAGAAGTTCGGAAATGATGGACCCACTACGCTCCCAAATCCACGGGCCAAGGTCTGAGCCAAAGAAATTGGTACGGCTCGACGTTCTTGCTGTTTCGGTGCCCCATGCCATAAACGCATCAAACATTCGCGCAGCTTCATCCGAGGTTGGCTTTAAGTCTATCTGTGCTGCATGCAGCAGCGCCATAATGAACGATTGGCGCTCCTCCACTTCCTTCGACCCAAGCGAATCTGGGATGTGCAAAATGTTCGCAATCGGCGCTTCAAACAGCACCCTGCGAACTAACGCACGTGCATCAATAGTTTCGGGAGCAGGAAGCAATGCAATCGTACTACTCAGAAGGTTGGTACCAGAAGGCAGTCCGTCTTTTTGTGTATCGACGTCTGACCACAAAGCGCTTCCGAACCGCGCCCGTTCGCCATCATCTAACGCGCCACGGAGCACCAAAAATGTTAACCGCATGATTGCTTCGGAGCGTTCGGGGCGCCCCTTTCCTGCCGCGGCCGTAAGTTCTTGGACGCGCAACGCCCATGCAGCGTTGCGGGCACTCATATTCGGAGTGGCTTGCCAAACCATCTCCACAAACGCTGGCCAAAAGCGGCTTTCTTGCTTCGATTCGGAAGATAGCGGAAAGGATACTGCGGACCACGCGACCGATTCTTGACCTGCTCTTGAAATGGATTGAGCCGAATACTTACCCACTTCCTTGAGCGCATCAAGAATCCAGTGGTGTTGCAAGTCAGAGTTCGTTGCCCATGCGATAGCTTGTTTAAACAAATCTGAAGCCTCGACCTCTGTCATCCTCACGCTGAGGCGCGCAAGTGCCATGAGGTATAACCGGAGCTCATCAATGGCAATGCCTCGCTCCTCCCGAAAATCAGCTGCTCTCGTGTCAGCAAGCCTGTCATGCCAGTAGTCGACCATGGTACGAACTACGGCAATCAGCTCTCTGACTACATCATCCTTCAGTTGTGCAATCAATAGACGGCTAAACCAGCGTTCAAATTCTTTGTCATATTGGCTGTGAATCGCTCTCAGGGCAGTTACGTACCACTGGACCGTCGGCTGGTAGCATATGTCAAGTGCCTGAAGTAGGGTCTGCGAGCAATAGCTAGCGCTGTTGATTCTTAACGGAAGCCCCGTGCTTTCCATCATGTAATCAAGTTCGAGCCACGGCATAAGCCACGCTGCTTCGATTACACGCGACTTAGCCCGTGACACAGGTCGATACCTTCCCGCGTCGAACAACGGAACCATCTTCACTGCCTTTTCTCGCTGCTCATTCTGGATGCGCTGCGCAGACGTAGATATTCCCTCAAGCTCCTCGTAAGGGTCCACTTGAGCCTTCGTAAAGTCACGCGCCGGCGGCAGGTCTTTCCGCAGCGCCCAGTTCGCGGCGACTGTGCCTCGGCTAATCAGCTCTGCCCAGCCGAGTCTCGCCCGGACCCATACAGATGAACGGTCAAGTCGATACGCTTTCTCGAGTTCGTCAGCGGCCTCCTTAATGTGTCGAGTAGCCTGCATGTAGCGCCCCGCTTCTGCGTAGAGGGATGCTCGACGAAGTTTCCATACAGCGTCATCCGTCTTTATCTGGTCCGCGAGTTCGAGCATCTCGCTCAGTCGACCTCTATCTCGCGCAAAGAGCGCCTTCTGATACAAGCAATCGAGCCACCATCTCTCCTGAAGCTCCGTCGCGTTGTCAAATCTTTTCGCCCAATCCTCGAAGCAGGCCTCGTCGAATGAGATGCGAGCATCACGTAACAAGACAATCGTCAGAAAGCCACGAGTGTCTGGTGCGACGTCACTCCAGTGCGCCTGCAACAGCTCCGTTAGAGCGGAAATCGCTTTTTGCGTCATCGGCTTCCCCGATGTGGTTCGCCTCCAAGCTAATTCGTACAACGCGTCAGTGCGCTCCTGATGTGTGAGCTTTAGCAACGCCTCTGGCCGAAATATCCATGCTTCGTCCATATCCGTCTGCAGACGCTCTCTCAGCTCTCGCGGGCAGACAAGCCAGCCTGGGTATCGGGACCGGTCTTGCCGCCAAAGTTCAGTGGTCTCTTTTAGAGCGTCGGCACAGAAGTCGCTGTCTTTAGCTGTCCGGGAGTATGCGTCATGGCCACCTTTACTCAGGGGGTAGTCTTCCGAACGATGAAGTTTCCACTCATGAGCAGCATTGGGACGAGCCGCAACAAGGGCCTCCAGGAATATCTTAGTAACACGCTCATGCTTGTCCAATGCATCCTCATCAACCAGCGGTGACAGGTCGATTGGCGAGACATTATGCGCTTCAAGATACTTGCGCTTAGATGCAGAGAGCTTAAGACAGCCTACAAGATATATACGTCGCGCTTTGCCGCCTAGATGGTCTCGTACCCAGCCTGCCCACTGGAGGAAATTCGGGTCGTCGCCAGAGAAGCCCACAAGACATAGTTCGTTCTCGACGAAAACTTGTCGTGCGAGGTTCAAAAAAGCCGCATGTTTCTCTGGATATGTACGGTAGTCTTCCTCTGCGAAAATCAACGGTCCTGCGTCGCCGAGCGAACCATGTAGCTTCACAATGCGCGGGGCGCGGGCGTGTGGGAGGTCCGCCTCCAGCGCCACAACATCGTAAGTCTGTTCGACAAGCTCGGCGGCCCTCTCGAGCAGAGTGTCCCAGTTGGTGGTCAGCACGTCGGCCCATGGCAATTTCAAAAAGTCGACGTGCAACTGTCCCGGTTGCCACGCCTTGTCCGGGCATTTGGTACGGATGAATTCGTCCAATGCCGCTTGACCGAAGTAAATCCTATATTCCTCAGCAATACGCAGTGCATTCGTGGGCCTGTCTGTGGATTTGCCATATAGTCGGTCAAGCATCTCGTCGACAAGACTCTGCCAGAGAGGCGGTGCTTTTGTGTCGAGTCCGGGAAGAATTGCATTTCGACTGAATCCAGCCCCTACCATCAGAGCGGCGCCTCGCGTCGAGCCGTCGCGCCACAACGCACGTCCGAGTTGCTGTAACGCCGGAAAGTCCTGCAAGTTAGCTAATGCATCTCTCATTCTTAATTTGTTCTCAAAGCTATTGATTGATGACGCGAGGCGGGACTAATTGAATTGCCAGTCGCTTTGCCCGCTTCGCATCTACCAGTGAGCGGTTAGGTTAGAGAGCGATACGGCTCATCTCGAGCCGTATCGACTTACATGATGATGGTTTGACGTGAACAACCAAAGTAAGCCGGTCTAGCTGAGAAGCCCCACCTGACGCCGAATTGCCAGCACGCAAACTCGTCTCGAAGCAGTTCTTTGAGCCTCTCATCGTCTTTGCCCGAAGCAAACATGGCCTCGAGCTCGGCGACGCTTTTTTTGAACTATGGACTTTCCGATGCCATGGTCCATATGATTGCTCTTTCGTCTTCGAAAGTTTAAATCACTCCGTCATCCGCCGGAACCTCATCGGTCAGTGGAGTTGCCCCTGTAATCCCGGACACAGCTTCACACTAAGGTTGCTGATTCCGTCGTGCGCCGAAACGCTCGTGGTGAGCGGTACTTCAACGCG
>NZ_FNZM01000015.1 GCF_900109265.1 Paraburkholderia tropica | reverse complement strand
AGCGTCTGGTCGTAGTTCGCGACGTCGAGTTCGAAGTCGGCGTAACGACCCTTCAGTTGCGCGCGCAGGGCGCCCGCGTCGAAGATCGGCAGATGCACGGCCGGGCCGATGTTCATCTGGCGGCTCGTGAAGTTGAGGAATTTGCCCCAGCCGAAGGCATCGAAGCCGAAGCCCGCCGCGAGATTCACGTCGGGATAGAACTCGGCCTTCGCTTCCTTGACGTCGTGCATCGCGCCTTCGACCTGCCAGCGCGCGGCGACGATGTCCGGGCGGCGCGCGACGAGATCGGCGGGCAGGTTGTCGGGCAGCGCGACGCTGGCCACCGGATTGAGCACCGGATTGGCGATCTGCAGACCGCGATCCGGACCCTTGCCGAGCAGCGCGCCGAGCTGATAGCGCACGGTCTCGATCTGGCCGTCGATCTGCGAGAGATTGGCCTGGCTCGTAGCGATGTTGCCGTTCGCGGTCTGACGCTCGACGTTGGTGTCGAGGCCCGCGACCACGCGGCCGTTCGTGATGTTGCCGATGGTCTTGCGGTTGTCGATTTCGCGCGCGGCGATATCGCGCAGCGCGTAGAGCTGGGCGAGCTGGTTATAGGTACGCGCGACCGACGCGGCGAGCGTGATGCGGGCCTGCTGCATCTCGGCTTCGGCGGCGCGCTGTGCGGAGACCGCCTGCGCGAGTCGCTGACGGTTCTTGCCCCACAGGTCCAGATCCCACGACGCGCTGGCGAGTACGTTGTTTTCGCTGTACCAGCTGCCGCCGTAGGGCGTTGGGTACAGCGCGTTGGCCGAGTAGAGCTCGCGGGTCCACGAGTAGCTCGCGTTGGCTTTCGGCTCGAGCGCCGATTTCGACGTTTCGATATACGACGACGCCTTCGCCAGTCGCGCCTGCGCCTGCGCGATGGTCGGATTGCCGTCGATGGCTTCGTCGATCAGCTTCTGGAGTTGCGGGTCGCCGAACTGGTTCGCCCAGTCGAACGCGGGCCACTGGCCGCCCTGCGCCGGAATGCTTTGCGACGACTCGAACTGCTGCGGCTGCGCGAGCGTCTTGTCGCTCTTGATGCCGATGTAGTTCGCGCAACCGCTCATGAACGCAACCGTTGCGCATGCAACGACTATCGACAGCGCGCGCGGCCGCAGCGGCGGACGCGTAATTGAAACGTGAGTCATGTTTTCCTGATGATCGAAAAAGGCAGCGCCGTTTTATGTAGTCGACACAGAGTCAATACGCGGTTCAATGCGCCGCCGAATCCGCGCCGCCCGCGCCAGCCCGGCCCGCGCGCGTAATCCAGATGAGCGGAATGATGGCGATGAAGATCACCGCCGAAATCCAGAACACGTCGTTGAGGCCGAGCATCGCCGCCTGCGACTCCACGAGCTGCCCGAACATCGCGTGCGCCGTCGCCGTATCGATGTGCATCGATTTCGTGACGAAGTCGACGAACTGCGAGAACGCCGGATTTTCCGGCGTCGCCTGCTCGGTGAGCCGCACGTGATGCACGACCGTGCGGTCGTACCACTCGTTCGCACCCAGCGACGTGCCGACCGCGCCGCAAAACACGCGCACGAAATTCGACAGACCCGCGGCGGCCGGAATGCGCTGCGGCGGCTGGCCCGCAAGAATGATCGCGGTGAGCGGCACGAAGAACATCGCCATCGGAATGCCTTGCAGCAACGTGGGCAGCACGAGGTGATACGTATCGATATCGACGATGTAATTCGAGCGCATCCAGAACACCGCCGCGAAGCCGATGAACGCAAGCGTGGCGATCACGCGCGCGTCCGAGCGCGGCAGCACCTTGGCGATCACCGGCGAGAGCAGCACCGTGAAGATACCGATCGGCGCGATCACGAGGCCCGCATCCACCGCGCGATAACCGAGGTATTCCTGCATCCATTGCGGCAGCAGCACGAGGTTGCCGAAGAACACGCCATACGCGATCGAAATGGCGATCGTGCCGCCCAGAAAATTGCGCTGGCCGAACAGGCGCAGATCGACGATCGGATGCTCCTCGGTCAGCTCCCAGATCACGAAGGCCACAAAACTGACTGCCGCCGCAATCGTCAGGCCGATGATCACGGGCGAATGGAACCAGTCGAGGTCCTTGCCCTTGTCGAGCATGACCTGCAAGGTGCCGACCCACGCGACGAGCAGCCCGAGGCCGACCAGATCGATCGGCGGCTTGCGCGTGGGCGTTTCGCGCGAGCGATAGATCATCCACGTGACCGTGGCCGCGAAAATGCCGACCGGGATGTTGATGTAGAAGATCCACGTCCAGCTGTAGCTGTCGGTGATCCAGCCGCCCAGCGACGGTCCCGCGATCGGCCCCACGGTGGCCGTCATGGCCCAGAGCGCGAGCGCGGTCGCGGACTTCTGCTTCGGCCATGAACTGAGCAGAATCGCTTGCGACATCGGAATCAGCGGTCCCGCCGTGAGACCCTGGAACACGCGCGCGGCCAGCAGCACCGGCAGATTGGGCGCCATGCCGCACAGCCAGGAGGCGATCGTGAACAGCACGATCGCGCCCACGAACAGGCGGATCTGGCCGAGGCGCTGCGTCAGCCAGCCGGTCAGCGGGATCGCGACCGCGTTGGCCGCCGCGAACACCGTGATGACCCACGTGCCTTCGTCCACGGACACGCCCAGGCTGCCCGACAAGGTGGGAATGGCGACGTTCGCGATCGACGAATCGAGCACGTTCATGAAGGTCGCGAGCGCGACGGCGAGCGTGCCGAGCGCGAGTTTGCCGCCGCTCAGCGGCGGCGGGGATGCGGCGGGCGCGTTCACTGCGCGCTCCGCGTGGAAGGGTTTCGCGATTCCATCATCCGTTTGCAATCCTGATCAAGTTGATGTGTCCGTGCGGCCGATGCGGCTCGCCGCCCTGGATCCGCTCGCCGAATCGCGAGCAAAAACGCGCGCAAAACGGCCCCGCGCTGCTTGCACGGGCGGACCGTCACGCAGCGAAAACCGTCAATAAGGGGAGGATCATCCAGGCGGGATAGTACCGAACGGTACTGGATGATAAGAGCACATGATTGCCACGTCAATAAAAATCGAACCGATCGGTACTCAACGCTGCGACAATGTCCGTGGCCGGGAAGCGCGTCCCGGCGCTGTGTTACGATCCCGCGACACCGTTATCGCTACCGATTCAACACAAATGGCGACGCACAAGGAAACCGGCGCACCGGCGCGCCTGCCCCCCCCTCCCCGCAAGCCCGACCCCGCGCCCGCCCCGAGCAAGGCGGACACGATCCTGAACGCCGCGCGCGACATCTTTCTGGCGCACGGCTTCAGCGCCGCCACGACGGACATGATCCAGCGCGAGGCGCACGTCTCGAAATCGACGGTCTACGCCGCGTGGCCGACGAAAGAAGCACTGTTCGCCGCCGTCATTCAGCGCGAATGCGGGCAATTCGCGAATTCGCTGCGCGAGATGGATTTCGAAACCGACGACATCACGCGTTCGCTCGCGCGGCTCGCGCGCGCGTATCTCGATCTGGTGGTGTCGCCGATGGGACTCGCGCTGTATCGTGTGATCGTTTCAGAAGCGCCGCGCTTTCCCGAGCTGGGGCGCGCGTTCTATGCGGCGGGGCCGGAAGTAGTGGCGAGCATCGTCGGGCAATTTCTCGAACGCGCGGCGGCGCGCGGACAGATCGACGTGCAGGCCGTGGGCTACACCACGGCCGCGATGCTGTTCATCAGCATCGTGCGCGGCGAGGCGCAACTGGAATGCCTCACGCATCCCAACGCGCGGCCCTCGGAAGCGCAGATCGACCGCTGGGTGGAAGCGGCCGTGCAGACTTTCGTGCAGGCGTTCGTCAAGCGGCCAGAAGGCGGCTGAACGCGCGCCTGAGCGAACCCGCAAGACTCGGCTATACCTTATAAAGCCAGCCGGAATCCCGCGCCGTACACGGACTGAATGACGTCGTCATCGGGCGCGACCGTTTCGAATTTGCGGCGGATTTTCTTCACGTGGCTATCGATCGTCCGATCCTCGACGATGCGGCCATCGGGATACAGCCGGTCCATCAACACATCGCGCGAAAAGACCCGGCCCGGTCGCGCCGCCAGCGTCCTCAGCAAGCGGAATTCGATCGGCGTGAGTTCGATCTCCACGCCGCGATACGTCGCCACGAACCGCTCTTCGTCGAGTTGCAGCGGCACGCTTTCGGGAAAACGCTCGAAGCGCGAGCGGCGCAGAATCGCCTTCACGCGCGCAACCAGTTCGAGCAGACTGAACGGCTTGCAGATGTAGTCGTCGGCGCCGAGTTCGAGGCCGATCAGGCGATCGACCTCCTCCACCTGCGCCGTCACCATGATGATCGGCACATCGCTGTACGTGCGCAGATCGCGGCAAATATCGCGGCCATCGCGGCCCGGCAGCATCAGGTCGAGCACGATCAGGCCCGGCATGCGCCGCGCCACTTCGTTCGCCACCTCGCGGCCGTCGTCCACGCAGCGCGTGGTGTAGCCCGCGGCTTGCAGGAAATCCGCCATCACGCTCGCCAGCTTGGGCTCGTCCTCGACGATCAGAATGTCGATGGGCGTTTCGTTACTCATGGTCACGTCGGTTCCTGAAGGTTTCCGTGCTGCGCGGCAGCGCGATCGCGATGCGCAAGCCGCCCAGCGGCGCGCGCGCGGCGGCGATCTCGCCATCGTGCGCCGCGACGATGCCGCGGCAGATCGGCAGGCCGAGACCCGCGCCGCCGGTTGCGCGGCTGCGCGACGCCTCCACGCGATAGAAGCGCTCGAACAGCGAAGGCAGCATCGCCTCGGGCACGCCCGCGCCGCTGTCGTCGAAATCGATATACACGGTGCGCGCGTCCTCGCGTGCCGTCACGCAGACGATCTCGCCCGCATCGACATAACGCAGCGCGTTTTCGAGAATATTGGTGAAGACCTGTTGCAGGCGGCGTTCGTCGCCGCGCACCCACAGCGGCGTGTCGGGCAGATCGACGCGCAGCGTGAGGCCCGCGTCGCCGAGCCGCCGCGCGCTGCGGCGCAACGCCGAACGCAGCGTCTCGCAGACGTCGAGCTGTTCGTGGTGATAGCGCAGCGCGCCGACGTCGGCGAGCGAGAGATCGTAGAGATCGTCGACGAGACGGCTCAGGCGCTTCACTTCGCCGCCGAGCGAACGCACGGCTTCCACGCTCACCGGACGCACGCCCACTTCGATCGCCTCGATCTCGCCGCTCATCACCGCGAGCGGCGTGCGCAGTTCGTGCGAGATGTCGGCGACCAGCGCGGAACGCATGCGCTCGGTGCTCTCGAGCGTCTGCGCGAGATGGTTGAAATCGTGTTCGAGCTGGCCGATATCGCCGCTCGACACCGTCGGCACGCGCGCGCTCAGATCGCCGCCCGCGAGCGTGTGCGTCGCGCTCGCGATGCGGCGCAGCGGCGAGGCGAGCGCGCGCGCCATCCACAGCGTGGTGAGAATCGCCAGCAGCGTGGCCGCGATCGTGATGATCCAGCTCGACTCGCGCTGCGTCTTCTGGAAGCGCAGATCGCCGGCTTCGGTCGCGCGTTCGAACGGCACCATCAGCAGCCAGCCGACCGTCTTGCCGTCGACGACGATCGGACGGCGCGGCGAGGTATCCGCGAACGCGGGATTGCCGAACACGTAGGCGCCTTTCGCGTCGAGCAGCGTGAAGCGCGTGTTGGTGCCGATCAGCGACGAGACCGGCAGACGCGGCAACGGCGCGTGACTCGTGACCGGATACGAGGCCGGCGCATAAGGCCGCATGATCTCGTGCCAGAGGCTGCGGTTCTGCAACAGGAAGTCCCAACTGCCGTGATCGCGATACGCCATGGCCAGCGGCCCGACGCTCGACTCCAGCCGCTTGATTTCCTGCTGCTCCAGATAGCCGAGAAAACCGCGCTCGAAGCTGAGCCGCGCGCCCAGCGCCATCGCGCCGATCACCAGCACGTTGACGACCAGCATCGCCGCAAACAGCTTGCCGGTCAGGCTCGCGCGGCGAATCTCGCGCAGCACGCGGGTCAGCGTTTGCGGCATGGTGTCGACTCCGGGCACATGGCCTTGCTACCTCAACCCTTGATCTGAAAACGTCCGGTCATGATACCTGCCTCGCCGCTCAGCGCGTGGCCGATGCGCCGGACGCAGCCGCAGCCGATTCCGCATCGACCCCGCCGCCCAGCGCCGCATACAAGGTAATCAGACTGGTCTGCGCCGACAACTGCGTCGCGACCAGCGACTGCTGCGCCGTGTACAGCAGACGCTGCTCGGTCAACGCGTCGATGAGACTGTCGCTGCCTTGCTGATACAACTGCATGGTCAGATCGTAGGCGTGCTGATCGGCCTTCACGGTGCGCGTCTGCGCGTCGAGCTGTTCGTCGATGGTCTTGCGCGTCGCCAGCGCGTTCGCCACTTCCTCGAACGCGGTCTGGATGGTCTTCTCGTAGGTCGCGACGTCGATCTTGAACGTCACCTTCGCGGCGTCGAGCGTCGCGCGGTTCTCGCCCGCGTCGAAGATCGGAATCACCGCCGACGGCTCGAACGACCACGCGCGGTTGCCGCCCGTGAACAACTGCGCGAGTGCGGGACTTTCGAAACCGAGCGCCGCCGTCAGGCTGATGGTCGGGAAAAAGTTCGCACGCGCCGCGCCGATATCGGCGTTGTCGGCCTTCAAGGTGTGCTCGGCCGCCAGCACGTCGGGGCGGCGTTGCAGCACCGCCGACGGAATGCCCGCCGGAATCGACGTGATGCTCGCGACCGGATCGACCTGCGCATCGGGCAGATCGGCGTCGGGCACGCGCGTGCCGACGACGAGTTCGAGCGCGTTGCGCGCCTGCTCGGCCGTGGTCTGCGCCTGCGCCGTCGAGTTGCGCGCCGACTGCAGACTCGCCTGCGCCTGCTCCACGTCGAGCGCGCTCGCCGCGCCCAGCGTGTGCTCGCGATCGACCAGATCGAAGGTGCGCTGCTGGCTCGCCTGCGTTTCCTGCGCGATCACCAGCAAGCGTTTGTCCGACGCCAGCGTGAGCCAGTCGCTCGCGACATCGGAGACGAGACTGATCTGCGTGCTGCGGCGCGTTTCGATCGACGACAGATAGGTTTCGAGCGCCGCGTTGCTCAGATTGCGCACGCGCCCGAACAGATCGATCTCGTACGACGTGAAGCCCAGATTGGCGCTATAGACGTGCGTGGTCTCGCCGCTCGCGCCGGTCGTCGTGGCCGACTCGCCGGACTCCGCGCGGCGCACCGACGTCGGCGTGCGCTCGGCTTCGTCGGAGCCGCCCAGATCGATTTCCGGAAACAGCGACGCGCGTTCGATGCGGTACTCCGCGCGCTCCTTTTCGATATCGAGAATCGCGATACGCAGATCGCGGTTGTTCGACAGCGCGAGCGCGATCGTGCGCTGCAAACGCGGATCGACGAAGAAACTGCGCCAGCCGATATCGGCGGCGAGCGCGGCCGACGTTGGCGCATTCGCGGCCGCGCCTGAAGACGCACCTGAAGACGCGCCCGAAGCCGCATCGGGCCACGACGCCGCCACCGGCGCGGCGGGCCGCTGATACGAAGGCGACAGGTCGATACACGCGCTCAGCGCCGTGACGGCCGCGCCGGCCAGCATCCAGTGGACTACGCGCTTCATGCCGCACCTCCGTTCTTCGACTCGTGCGTCGATGCATTCATCGCGCTATCCGGCAACGCATACGCGTCCTCGCCCGCTTCCTGCTCCGCGTGCTCCGACACGCTCTGCTCCGCCTGCGCGCCGGTCGAACCGGAATCGTCGGCGGGCGAACCCGCGCCGACGCGGCCGCCCGGATCGCTCGGCGACGCGCCTTTGCCGCTGAACTTGCGCACGAGGAAATACGACAGCGGCGTGAAGAAGATCGCCAACACCGTCCCGACGAGCGTGCCGCCGAATACGCCCGTGCCGATCGACTGACGCGCCGCCGCGCCTGCGCCGCTCGCGATCACCAGCGGCGCGACGCCCAGCAGAAACGCCAGCGACGTCATCACGATCGGACGAATCCGCAACGCGACGGCCTGCTCGATCGCCTTGAGCGTACTGGCGCCCTGCTTTTCGAGCATCGTCGCGAACTCGACGATCAGAATCGCGTTCTTGGACGACAGACCCACGGTCACCAGCAGACCCACCTGGAAATACACGTCGTTCGACAGCCCGCGCAGCGTCGTGCCGAGCGCCGCGCCGAACACGCCGAGCGGCACGATCAGCAGCACCGCCAGCGGCACCGACCAGCTTTCATAAAGCGCCGCGAGACAGAGAAACACGAACAGCACCGAGACCGCATAGAGATACGGCGCCTGGCCGCCCGAAAGCTGCTCCTGATACGACAGCCCGGTCCACGCGTAGGTGATACCCTTGGGCAGCTTCGCGACCAGTTGCTCCATGGTCTGCATCGCCTGGCCCGAACTCACGCCGGGCGCCGGATCGCCGACGATCTCGAACGACGACTCCGCGTTATAGCGGTCCAGTTCCGGCGGCCCGTAAGTCCAGTGCGACGTCGCGAACGCGGAGAACGGCACCATCGTCCCCGACGTGTTGCGCACATACCATTGCTCCAGCGATTCGGGCGTCATGCGGAACGGCGCGTCGCCCTGCACATAGACTTTCTTGATGCGCTGGTTGTCGAGGAACTCGTCCACGTATTCGCCGCCGAGCGCGTCTTCGACCGTCGAGTTGATGTCGGCGGGCGCGAGACCCATCGCGCTCGCCTTGCGGTCATCGATATCGAGCGAGAGTTGCGGCGTATCGGCGAGACCGTTGAAACGCACCTGACGCACGACGCCGCTCTGGTTCGCCATCTTGATCAGCTGATCGCGCGCGGCCGCCAGCGCCGCGTGGCCGAGCCCGCCTTCGTCGACAAGCTCCATGTCGAAGCCCGAGCTGATGCCGAGACCGCGCACCGTCGGCGGTTGCAGCACGAACACCTTGGCGTCGCGAATCTGCTGCGAGAGATCGCGCGACGCCTTCGCGACGAAGCCCTGCGCCGTGTCGTTGACGGCCGTGCGCTGGTCCCAGTCCTTGAGCTTCACCCACATCATGCCGACGTTCTGGCCGTTACTGCCGACTGCATAACCGGCGACGTTGAACACCTCGGAAACCGCCGGCTGCTTGAGCAGATAGTCCTCGACCTTGGCCATCGTCGCCTCGGTGCGCTCGCGCGTCGCGCCCACCGGCGCGGTCACCGTCACCATCAGCACGCCCTGATCTTCGGTCGGCAGAAACGATGTGGGCAGGCGCACGAACAGCAGCCCCGCGCCCAGCACGAGCAGCACATAGACGATGATCGCGGGCTTGCGATGATGCAGCATCCGGTCGACGACGCGGCGATATTTGCTCGTCGACGCGTCGAAGCCACGATTGAAACCGCTGAAGAAACGGCCCTTCGGCTTCTCGTGGCCGTCCTTGAGAAGCGTCGCGCACAGCGCGGGCGTGAAGGTCAGCGCCACCACCACCGAGAGCGCCATCGCCGAAACCACCGACACCGAGAACTGGCGGTAGATGATGCCGGTCGAGCCGCCGAAAAACGCCATCGGCAACAGCACGGCGGAGAGCACCATCGCGATCGCCACCAGCGCGCTGCTGATTTCCGTCATCGACTTTTTGGTCGCGTCGCGCGGCGATAAATGCTCTTCGGTCATCAGCCGCTCGACGTTCTCCACGACCACGATCGCATCGTCCACCAGCAGGCCGATCGCGAGCACCACGCCGAACATGGTCAGCATGTTGATCGAATAGCCGAACACGTCGAGGATGCCGAACGTGCCGAGCAGCACGACCGGCACCGCAATCGCCGGAATCAGCGTGGTGCGCAGGTTTTGCAGGAACAGGAACATGATCGCGACGACCAGCACGATCGCTTCCACGAGCGTCTTGACCACTTCCGTGATGGAGGTCTTGATGAACGGCACCATCTCGTACGGATATTCGACCTTCAACCCGGCCGGGAAGCTCGCCGCACGCTTGTTCAGGAAGTCGTGCACTTCCTTGTCGACCTGCACTTCGTTCGCACCCGGCGCGAGTTGCAGGCCGAGACCCGAAGCGGGCTTGTTGTTGAAGTTGGTTTCGACCGTATACGCCTGCGGGCCGAGGTCGACGCGCGCGACGTCGCCGAGCAGCACCTGCGAGCCGTTCGTCTCGGTCTTGAGCACGATGTCGCGGAACTGCTGCGCGGTGGTCAGGCGGCTGCGCGCCGTGATGGTCGCGTCGAGTTCCTGGCCCTTCACGGCGGGCGTGTTGCCGACTTCGCCGGCCGCCACGTCGTTGTTCTGGGCGTCGATGGCCGTGACCACGTCCGACGGCATCAGCGCGTATTTTTGCAGCTTGTTCGGATCGAGCCAGATCCGCATCGCGTACTCGTAGCCGAACTGCTGCGCCTGGCCCACGCCGGGCAGACGCTCGATCTGTTCTTCGAGATTGCTGTACAGATAATCGGCGATGGCCGCCTTGCTCATCTTGCCGTCCTCGGACACGAGGTTGAAGACGAGGAAGGTGTCCGGCGACGCCTTGCGCACGGTCACGCCGCTTTCCTGCACTTCTTCGGGCAGCAATGCGTTGGCCGATTGCAGCTGATCCTGCACCTGCACCTGGGCGGTGTCGGGATTCGTGCCCGCCGAGAAGGTCAGCTTGATCGAGATATTGCCCTCGGAGTTCGCCGAGGACGACATGTACATCAGATTGTCGAGACCGACCATCTGCTGCTCGATCACCTGCACGACCGCGTCCTGATTGGTCTGCGCGGACGCGCCGTTATAAGTCGCCGTGATCTGGATGGTCGGCGGCGCGATGTCGGGATACTGGTCGAGCGGCAACTGGGTGATCGCGAACGCGCCGGTCAGCGAGACCAGAATCGCGAGCACCCACGCGAAGACCGGACGGTCGATAAAGAAATGAGCGATACGCATGCACTCGCCCCTCAGTTCGCCGAAGGCGACGACGACGGCGACGACGCGGCGGCCGCTTCGGTGGCCTCGGTCGCGTCGGTAGCTTCAGTGGCTTCGGTCGCCTTCACCGTGTCGCCGACGCTCACGAACTGCGAGCCCGCCACGACGATGCGATCGCCCGTCGCGAGTCCGCCCGTCACGACCCACTCGTTGTTGTTCGCGGTGCCCGCGAGCATCAGCGTGCGCGACTCGATCTTGTTCTGCGCATCGACGACCAGCGCCGTCGCGTTGCCGCGCTGATCGTGCACGACCGCCTGCTGCGGCACCAGAATCGCGCTCTGGTTCACGCCCTGATCGACGACCGCATGCAGATATTCGCCCGGCAGCAACAGCTTCTCGGGATTCGGCACGATCACGCGCAAGGTGATGGTGCCCGTGGTCTGATCGACGCCCACGCCCGCGAATTGCAGCGTGCCTTCGTGCGCGTAAGTCGTGCCGTCTTCGAGCGTGATCTTGACCTTGGCATTGCCGTTCGCGTCGGTTTTATATTCGCCGCTCGCGAACTTCTTGCGCAGCGCGAGCACGTCCGTGCTCGACTCGGTCACGTCGAGATACATCGGGTCGTAGGCGTAGATGGTCGCGAGCGCCGTGGTCTGATCGGCCGTCACGAGCGCGCCGGGCGTGTAGGCGGAAGCACTGATTGTGCCCGTGACCGGCGCGGTCACGCGCGTATAGCCCAGATTGATGCGCGCGCTTTCGAGCGCGGCCTTGTCGGCGTCAATGGTCGCCTCGTCCTGCTTGAGCGTCGCCTCAGCTTCTTCGAGCGTTTCCTTGCTGATCGCGTCGATGGCCGCGAGCGAGCGGTCGCGCTCGGCAATCGGTTTCGCGGAAAGCAGCGCCGCCTGGGCTTTTTCGAGTTCGGCCTTGTCGGCGTCGTACGTCGCCTGATACGGCGCGGGATCGATCTGATAAAGCACCTGGCCTTCGCGCACCACGCTGCCTTCGGTGAACAGCCGCTTCTGGATCACGCCCGTGACTTGCGGCGTGACCGGCGAGGTCAGGAACGAGGTTGCGCGCCCCGGCATCGAGGACGATTGCGCGTACGGCACGGTCTTGACCGTTTCCACGGTCACCGTTTGCACCTTTTTCTGCACGCTTTTCTGGTCGTGCGAACACGCCGCCAGCGCACAGGAGAGAAACAGGGCGCCCGTCAGAACGCCCGTGCGCCGATGCGCGAAAAGCCCGATTTGCATAGTGTTGGCCTCAATGCCGAGAGCGCGGTCCACGCCCGATCGAGGGATTATGCAAATCAAATTCGCAAGAAATTAGGAACACCGGGCGGGGCCGGAACGCGTGCGCGGACAATGAGGCGCGCACCCGGGTGGGACCGGGCGCGCGTAGAAAAGCGTGGAAGAACGTCGATAGATCCGGCCGCGTCAGGCCGCGCGCACGACTTCGACGAGATTGCCGCGCTGGCGCAGACGCACCGGCAGCACGCGCGGCAAGGCATGCGCGAAGCGATCGAGCTGATGCACGTCGAAGCTGCCCGTCAGCCGCATCTGCGCCACCACGGGATCGTCGACCACCACATTGGTCGCGCCGTAACGCGCGAATTCCTGCAGCGCGCGCAGCAAGGTCGTGTTGTTGAACGCCACGCGGCCCTGACGCCAGACCGCGACCGCCGTGGGCGCAATCGGCTCGATCTGGCCGGGCAGACCGTTCGCGCCGGTCGTCACGGCCTCTCCCGCGGCGAGTTCGACGCTGTGCGGCGCGGCGTCCGGTTGCGGCGCGGCAGCGACGCGCACGCGCCCTTCCTCCACCTCCACGCGCACCGTGCCGTGTTCGAGGCCGGTTTCCGTGCATCGCACCGAAAAGCGCGTGCCGACCACCGTCACCGTGACCGACTGCGCGAGCACGTTGAACGGGCAAGCCGGATCGGATTGCACCGCGAACATCGCCTGCCCGCGCACCAGCCGCACTTCGCGGCGATGCCGGAACAGCCGCGCCTCGACGTGCGTGTCGGTATCGAGTTCGATCTTGCTGCCGTCGGGCAGCGACACGGTCTGCAGTTCGCCGCGCCGGGTGGTGAAGACCGCGCTGAAGGTCGGCGTGCTCTGCCAGTATTGCCAGCCGACCACGCCCGCGCCCACTGCCGCGAAAGCGGTCCCCGCGAGCGCGAAGCGCGGCATGAACGCGCGACGGCCCGGCGACGCCGGTGCGCCGCGCGCACGGCTCGCCGCGATTTCAGCGCGATAGCGCGCGAGATCCTGCTGGGGGATGTGGTCGAGCGCCTGCCAGATCTCGGCGACCTGCCCGTAAGCGCGACGATGCGCCGGGTCGCGCGCGAGCCAGGCCTGCCAGTCGGCTTCGTCGCGCGCGCTCAGGCCGCGCTGACGCCGCACGAGCCAGTTCGCGGCCTGCGCGTCGAGTTCGGCATCGGCGTCGAGACCGGCGTCGGTCGTCTCGGGGAGTTGGGGTCGTTCCATCGTCATATCGTCAGCGCGTACCTCTATGAAGACGCGCGACGAAGCCAAAACCTGACATCGAAGAACCTTGCATCGTTTTTTATTCGGCGGCGACGGTCGCTTGACTGTCCGCGCCCTCGAAGGCCGTCATGCGCTGCTTGCAGGCGAGCACGCCGCGAATGATGTGTTTTTCGACCATATTGCGCGAAATACCCATGCGCGCGGCCACTTCGCTGTGGCTCAGCCCGTCGAACTTGTGCAGGACGAACGCCTCGCGGCAACGCGGCGGCAGCGCGTCGATCGCGGCGACCAGCGCCTCGGTGCGGCGCGACGATTCCCATACCTGCTCGGGCTGGCTCGACACGTGGGCGGCGGGCTCGTCGATCTCGTCCAGTTCGTCGACGACCGATTGAGCGCGGACTGTAGCACGGCGATGCGTATCGATGACGAGATTGCGCGCAGTGCGATAGAGCAAGCCGCGCGGGTCGCTGATGGTCGCGCCGGAGTCGCGCAGCGTAAGCACGCGAACGTAGCTTTCCTGGGCGATATCCGAAGCGGTGTCACCGTCTTTCACCAGCCGGGAAAGAAAACGCAACAGTTCGCGGTAATAGCGTTCGACCACTGAATCGGTATGTATTGAGCCTGTCCAATCGGTCCGGCGGCGGCAGGCGACGCAAGCGGGCGACGATTAGTTCTGAATGATAATTATTATCATTCAGTGATGGAGGGCTGGCAAGACAAATGATGCAGCGTGAATAGCGCGGCGTGGCGGCCGCGCGACGCTGAAGTGCAACGCGGTGAAAAAGTCAGGCGGACGCGCGCTTAGGCGAAGCTCGACCAGACGCGGCTCGTGCCCGCTTCGACGAGCGTGAGCTTGCCGCCGGGGCTGCACGCGCCGGTATCGATAAACATATGCGCGCCGATGCGGCGAACGTCGCGCATGGTCGTGTGACCGCAATAAGTCGTGGACAAGGCTTGCTGAGAGGGCGACACGCTGAACGCCAGATCGCGGCCCCAGAGCAGGCGGCGGCGCACGGCCGCCTCGAAATGGCCGGCGGCGAGCTGGTCGTCGTTGCCGCGGAACTCGGCGTGCAGGATATTGAAGCGCGCGTCCCCTTCCCCGACGATGCGCACGAGCGGCAGCACACGCAGCCGCGCGGCGTGCACCGCCAGTTCGCCGTCCGAGAGCGAGCACGCCCAGTCGCCGCCCACCTCGTACCAGCGTTCGCGCGGCAACCGGCCGTCGACGACCGCGCACAGCGCCTCTTCGTGATTGCCTTGCACCGCGTGAAACCAGTCGTGCTCAAGCAAGGCCAGCGCGCGTTCGCTCTGCTCTCCGCGGTCAATCAGGTCGCCCACGGAAAACAGACGGTCGCGCCCGGCGTCGAATTCGACCTCGCCGAGCAGCTGTTCGAGCGCGCTCACGCAGCCGTGCAGATCGCCGACCACGAAGTCGCGGCCGAGCAGATTCGAATCGTGCCGCACGACCTCCGGATCGGAGGATTCGGCAAACGGCGCGCCGCCCGGCTCGGCGCCGTGGCGCAGGCCGTGGATGCCAAGAAAACCCAGGCGTTTCTTGAATAGCGGTTGCGGTTGGCTGTTCGGACCCATGCTCGTCTCTCGTCGACAACGGCACATCTTATTTCAGGCCGACGGAGAAAATACGACCGACTTTGTTATATGTGTAACGAGTGGTAAGAACGGGGAAGTTGCCGAACCTTACGCGCAGCATGCGGTTTTTTAGCAGCGATTTTACGGATTTTCGCGTTCGGCGACGAGCGGCGATGTCGGCGCATGCCGGCATATATCGAACCAGGATGGATCGACGGGCGCACGAAGCTCACGATCAGGATGACTGACTAAGTCAGCCGTACAGATTCGGTCGACAAGCGATTCTCGCGACCACGACGAAAACGGCTCCCCCAATCCGACCGCGCGGCAAGCACGCGCGTGCGCGTTGTGCCATTCCCCCGACACCCTTGCGCGTTTCCCGGCAAGATTTCGATTTTAGCAATAAAATGTACCAAGTAGTTAATCTAGAAACCGGTGCGACGCTTTGTCCCTCAATGACTTGCGGAGCCTGGACCGGATGGACTTGAGCGTCACAACGAGAAAGAGCGATGTCGAAGCAACCTTCAGAATCAGATAAACAACAGATGTGCAAAGCGGCGCGCGTGGGCTTGACCCTCGCGGGCCTCGTCGGGCTCGTGCTGGGCCTGTATTTCACGATCGGCGGCGGCATGCTGATCGCGCGCGGCGGCAGCTGGTACTACCTGCTCGCCGGCCTCGCGCTCTGCGCAACGGGCGTCCAGCTCGCGCGCCGCCGCGCCAGCGCGTTCCCGATCTACCTCGTCATGCTGATCGCCACCGCGCTGTGGGCGCTGTGGGAAGTCGGCTTCGACTTCTGGCCGCTCAACACGCGCGTCTTCATGTTCTCGATGATCGGCATGCTGCTCGCGCCGCTCTGGCCGGTGCTGCGCAAGGGCGAAGGCAAGTCGCCGGCGCGCGGCGCGGCGTGGGGCATCGCGGCCCTGCTGCTGGTCGTGAACGCCGGCTTCGTGTGGGGCATGTTCGTGCCGCACGGCAAGTTCGGCGTCGAGACCGCGCCGGTCGCGGGCACCGCGGGCAAGGGCGACTGGACCGCGTACGGCCATTCGGACGGCGGCGACCGTTTCGCGGGCTACACGCAGATCACGCGCGACAACGTCAAGAATCTCCAGGTCGCATGGACCTTCCACACCGGCGACGTGCCGCTCAGCCCGGACGGCGGCGGCTCGGAAGACCAGGAAACGCCGCTGCAGGTCGGCAAGACGCTGTTCCTGTGCTCGCCGCATAACACGGTGATCGCGGTGAACGCCGCCACCGGCGTCGAGAAGTGGCGCCATGCATTCCCGACCAAGACCACGGTCTGGGTGCGCTGCCGCGGTCTCGCGTATTTCGACGCGAGCCTGCCGCTGGTGCAGCCGACGGTCGCCGGTTCGACGCCGGTCACGCCGATCGCCGCTTCGGGCGATCCGGCCGTATGCCGCCGCCGCATCTACATGAACACGATCGACGCCAAGCTCGTCGCGCTCGACGCCGACACCGGCAAGCTGTGCGACGACTTCGGCGATCACGGCATCGTCGACCTGAAGGCGGGTCTGGGCAAGGCCAAGAGCCCGCTGTACCAGCTCACCTCGGCGCCGACCGTCGCGGGCACGACCGTGGTCGTGGGCGGCCGCGTGGCCGACAACGTCTCGCTCGACATGCCGGGCGGCGTGATCCGCGGCTTCGACGTGATGTCGGGCAAGATGAAGTGGGCGTTCGATCCGGGCCAGCCGGAAGACCACGCCGCACCGGCCACCGGCAAGACCTTCACGCGTTCGACGCCGAACGTGTGGGCGCCGATGACCTACGACGCGACCTCGAACACCGTCTACATGCCGGTCGGCAACGCGGCGATCGACCTGTGGGGCGTCAAGCGCACCGCGCTCGACGAAAAGTACGGCGGCTCGATCCTCGCGCTCGACGCCACCACCGGCGCTGAAAAGTGGCACTTCCAGACCGTGCACCACGATCTGTGGGACTACGACGTGCCGATGCAGCCGACCCTGATCGACTTCCCGATGGAAGACGGCAAGAAAGTGCCGGCGCTGATCGTCGGCACCAAGATGGGCCAGCTGTTCGTGCTCGACCGCGCGACCGGCAAGCCGCTCACGAAGGTCGTCGAGCATCCGGTCAAGCCCGCGACGATTCCGAACGAGCCGTACGCGAAGACGCAGCCGCTCTCCGTGGGCATGCCGCAGATCGGCGCCGAAGTGCTCAAGGACGCCGACATGTGGGGCGTTACGCCGATCGACCAGCTGATGTGCCGCATCACCTTCCGCGGCATGCGCTACGACGGCCTGTTCACCGCGCCGGACACCGACTACGCGCTCAGCTTCCCGGGCTCGCTCGGCGGCATGAACTGGGGCGGTCTGTCGTATGACCCGAACGCCGGCATGATCTACGTGAACGACATGCGCCTCGGCCTCTGGGTGCATCTCGTGAAGGAAAAGCAGCGCGGCGGCACCTCCGACGGCAACGAAGCCGTCAACGCCGGCATGGGCGCGGTACCGCTCGGCGGCACGCCGTACTCGGTCACCAAGGACCGCTTCTTCTCGCCGCTGGGCATTCCGTGCCAGAAGCCGCCGTTCGGCAGCCTCACGGCGGTCGACCTGAAGACGCGCAGCGTCGCGTGGCAAGTGCCGCTCGGCACGGTCAAGGACACGCGTCTGTACGGCGTGCAGATGCACATGCCCACGCCGATCGGCATGCCGACCATCGGCGGTTCGCTGACGACGGGCGGCGGTCTGGTGTTCTTCGCGGCGACGCAGGACTATTACCTGCGCGCGTTCGACAGCTCGACCGGCAAGGAAGTCTGGAAGGCGCGTCTGCCGGTGGGCAGCCAGGGCACGCCGATGAGCTACACGATCGACGGCAAGCAGTACATCGTGATCTCGGCGGGCGGCGCACGCCAGTCGCCGGATCGCGGCGACTATGTGATCGCCTACGCACTGCCGGACAGCCACTAAACCCGGCCGCAGAGGCAGACAAAAAGCGGGACGTCAACGCGACTTGCCGCCCCGCTTTTAACCACTCGGTTCAAATTTGAAAACGCGCCCCCGCCGTCGATCCGACCGGCGGGGGCGCGTACGTGAAGACACCTAAAACACGACGAAGACAGCGGCCACGCAAACTTCGCGGCAACAATCATGAAAACAGAACACCTTTTCTGGAGCGGCTCGCTCCTGATGTGCGCGGCGATGCTGTCGCAAACGGCGCATGCGCAAAGCAGCCTGACGCTGTACGGCAACGTCGACGAAGCGATCTCCTACGCGAATAACCAGGGCGGTCATTCGAACGTCTACATGCGCAACGGCAACCTCTACGCCTCGAAGTTCGGCTTCAAGGGCTCGGAGGCGCTGAGCTCGACGCTCAATGCGATTTTCGATCTGCAGGAAGGTTTCGATCCGGGCACCGGCGCGCAGCAGTCGGCGGGCCTCGCGTTCAATCGCTACGCGTTCGTCGGCCTGCAGGACAGCCACCTCGGCACGCTCACGATGGGCCGCCAGTACACGCCCTACTATCTGCTCGCGGGCACGCTCGGCCCGGTCACGTACCTGACCGGCGCGACGGGCGCGCACCCCGGCGACATCGACGGTTTCGACACGGATATCCGCTCGAACAGCTCGGTGACCTACACCTCGCCGACCATCGCGGGCGTGCGCGGCAGCGTGCAATACGGCTTCGGCGGCCAGCCCGGCAGCATGCAAAGCGGCAATCTGATCAGCGCGGCGCTGCGCTACGACGGCGGCCCGCTTTCGGTCGCGGCCGGCTATCTGCGGATGGAAAACACGAGCACCTACACGGGCGGTTTCGATACGTCCGCCAGCGCGACGTTCCCGCATTCGGTCCTCAACCAGGGCTATCTGTCGGCGCGCGCGGTGCAGCACTTCGCGGCGCTGGCGACGTACACGGTCGGCAACCTGCTGTTCGGCGTGAACTACTCGAACGTGCTCTACCGTCCGGGTTCGCACTCGATGTTCACCGACACCGCCGTGTTCAACACCTACGGCGCGCTCGTCAGCTACCGCGTGAGCACGCCGTTCGAAGTGTCGGGCGGCTACAGCTACACGCGCGCGTCGGCGGCGAACGGCATTCACGACGCCGCGCGCTATCAGCAGATTTCGCTGCGCGAGCTGTATCACCTCTCGAAGCGCACCACGCTCTACACGATCCAGGCGTACCAGCACGCTTCGGGCAAGACGCTCGGCGCGAACGGCGCGGGCGACATCATCGACGCCCAGCCGGTGGTCGGCGACTCGCAGAACACCTCGCCGTCGTCAACCGCGAACCAGTTCGTCGCGATGTTCGGCGTGGCCATCGCGTTCTAAGCGACGTCATGTGCGATGCGTGCAATGCGCGCATCGCGTAACGAAGCTGCCGTCAGGTCCCGCTGACCGGACGGCATTGCGTGCGGTAATCGACGTGCAACTGCTTTTCGGCGGCTTGCAGATCGCTCGGATACACACCGTCGTCGGAGCCCGGGTCGTAACCCCGGGCCTCCAGTTCGCCGAGTTCGCGCATCAACTGTTTGTGCGTGACCTTGCCCGCGGCCACCGGCTTGAACGGGTAATCCGCACACTGTTGCGGCGTGAGACGCGGCGCGGCAAACGCGGACAGACTGCAGAACGTCGCAAGCAGCGCGACCAGGATTCGGGAGAGACGTCGCATGGCGCTATCCGCGTGTGGGCGCGGACCCGTGATGGAATGCACGCAGATTAAGCGATGCGACTCCTTCGAACGCTATCCGCCAGATGTAATTTCTTTTAGTCTTTCCCGCCGCCCTTCCCCTCGCCTCCCTGCGCCTCGCGCAGCGCCTCCATGAACGCCTGCGCCGCGTCCGACAGCGGCACGGTCGTGCGCCGCAGCATGCCGACCGGCTCGACGCCGTGCGGCGCGGGCACCTCGATGCGCGCCAGCGCGCCCGCCGCCAGTTCCTGCTCGACCACCCGCAGCGGCACGATCCACACGGCATCCGACGCCTGCACCACCGCGCGCGCCACCGCCGCCGACTGCGTCTCGACGCAACCGGGCGGCAAGGCGAGCCCGCGCGACTCGAAAAACGCCTCGGTGTGATGGCGCGGCGCGGTCTGCTCGCCCGCGATCACGAGCGGGTACGCGAGCGCGTCCTCCAGCGTGGGCGCTGCGCCCGCGCGCGCGAGCGGATGCCCGGCGCGCGCCGCCATCGCCAGCGACTCCGTATAGAGATATTCGAACGAAACGCCCTGCATCGACGCCGGTTCGGCCATGCGTCCGATCATCAGGTCGACCTCGCCCGCCTTCAGCGCACGCAGCAATTCGCTGTTCGAATCGGAGTGGATCTTCACGCCCAGTTGCGGCATGACGGCCTGCACGCGCAGAATCGCGGGCGGCAGCACGGCCGCCTCGACCGTGGGCAGCGCGCCGATCCGCACCGACTGCACGCGCGCCAGATCCTCGCGCGTCAGCGCCGACGCCGACGCCTCCACGGCGCGCCGCACATCGAGCGCGTAACGCAGAAAATGCTCGCCCGCCGCAGTGAGCGCCGCGCCGTTGCGGCCGCGTTCGACGAGCCGCGCGCCCGCCCACTGCTCCAGCTCCGCGAGCGTCTTGGACACGGCGGGCTGGCTCAGATTCAGCCGCGCGGCGGCGCGCGCGAGCGTGCGCTCCTGGGCGATCGCCACGATGCAGTTCAGATGCCGCAGACGCAGCCGCGCGGCGATCAGCGCGCGCGTGGCGGCGGGTGTTCCAGGGGCGTGATCAGGGTCGAATGAGTCGTCGAAATTCATCACCTGAGGTTATGGAAAGTCACGCTCAAAGTCAATTTACATAACCTGCACGCAAGTTTAGAGTCGGCGCATTCGCCCAAATAAACCGCCAGCAGGAGGAGACTCATGGCCACGATCGTCGGCGGCATCGCCGTTTCGCATACGCCCACCATTGGTTTCGCGCTCGACGCGCACAAACAGGACGACCCGGCCTGGGCGCCCATCTTCGCGACCTTCGAACCGGTCAAGCGCTGGCTGCGCGAGCAGAAGCCGGACGTCATCGTCTACGTCTACAACGACCACGTCACCTCGTTCTTCTTCGATCATTACTCGGCGTTCGCGCTCGGCATCGGCGAGCGCTATGAAGTCGCGGACGAAGGCGGCGGCGCGCGCGCCCTGCCCGCCATCGGCGGCGATACGCAGCTCGCGCAGCACATCGCCCGCAGCCTCGTGGCCGACGAATTCGACATGGCGTTCTTCCAGGACAAGCCGCTCGATCACGGCTTTTTCTCGCCGATGTCGGCGCTGCTCGACCACGACGCGCGGGGCTGGCCCGTGCGCGTCGTGCCGCTTCAGGTCGGCGTGCTGCAATTCCCGATTCCGAGCGCGCGCCGCTGCTTCCGGCTCGGCCAGGCGCTGCGCCGCGCGGTCGAAAGTTATCCCGAGGATCTGCGCGTCGTCGTGATGGCGACCGGCGGCCTCTCGCACCAGGTTCACGGCGAGCGCGCGGGTTTCAACAACGTGCCGTGGGACCATCAGTTCATGGACGCCATCGCGAACGACCCCGAAGCGCTCGCGGAACTCACGCACGCCGAGTACGCCGAACTGGGCGGCCTCGAAGGCGCGGAAGTCATCATGTGGCTGATCATGCGCGGCGCGCTCGCGTCCAGCGTGAAGAAGGTGCACAGCGGCTACTACCTGCCGTCGATGACGGGCATCGGTACGCTCGTGCTCGAAAACACGGCGGCGGCGCTGCCGGGCGAGGCGCAGGCGCGCCATCGCGCGCACATGGCGCGTCAGCTCGACGGCGCGCAAACGCTTACGGGCACCTATCCGTTCGATGTGGCGACGAGCGTGAAGGCGTATCGGCTCAATAAATATCTGCACGAGCTGATCGACGCATCGCATCGCCGCGCCTTCCTGGAGGATCCGGAAAGCACCTTCGAAGCCGCAGGCCTGAGCGAAGAAGAACGCGATCTGGTGCGCCGCCGCGACTGGCGCGGGCTGATCCACTACGGCGTGATTTTCTTCATGCTGGAGAAACTCGGCGCGGTGGTCGGCACCTCGAATCTGCACATTTACGCGGCCATGCGCGGCGAAGCGCTCGAAGATTTCCTCAAGACGCGCAATACGCAGGTGCTGTATTCGGTGACGGGCGACACGAAGGAAGCCGATTCGTGGTCCGAAGCGGACAAGCAGGACTAAACCGCCGCGCTGCGCTCAGATAATCGCGCGCAGCTTCGCAATCTGCTCGCGCCAGCGCGCGAGCACGCTCTCCGGTTCGTGAAGGCGATACGTCACGCCGTTGAGCACCTCGGCGTATGTCGCGCGATGTCCGTCGACCGAGACGATGCGCACGCGGAACACCGCGAGATCGAGCAGCGACTGGGCGAGTTCGCTCGCCTCGCCGCGAATTTCGAGCATCGCGCCGTCGTGGACCAGCGAGAGCGTCAGACGGCCGTCGCGCCGCAGATTGCGCGTGGTGTTCGACTGCGGCCAGATCGCGATCAGCAATTCGCTCGCGCTCAGCGCGAGGATCTCGCCGACACTCAGTTGCGCGCCGTGCGGCCAGCCGTCGGCGGCAACCGTCGAGAGGCGGATCGCCTCGCCCGTCGCCGCATCGAGATGCGTGCCGTCGAAACGCGCGCACACCGCGTCGGGCAATCTGTTGATCGCTTCCGGCTTGTCCATCGACTTCTCCTTGCTCACAGTCTCTCGCCATTTTCGCGTCTTTTGACGCGATACGCGCCGCGCCGTCAAACACCCGGCGCTTCGCTCATTTCAGTTCGCTTCGCTCGCGGCACGCGCCTCGTCGCGACGCGCGCGGCGCAGCGCCGGAATTTCCGAAAGCCGCACGCCTGCCGGCAGCAGCGGATGCTTCGCCTGCCCCACGCGTTGCGCGCGATAAATGCCCGTGTGCCCGGAAAACAGATACGCGACCACGCAGGCCAGCGCCGCGTACACGCCGATATCCGCGCCGAACAGCTCGATCGCCATGACCGTCGAGGCGATCGGCGTATTGGCCGCGCCCGCGAACACGGCGACGAAACCGAGCCCCGCCAGCACCGGCATCGGCAGCGCGAGCACGTGGCCGAGCGCGTTGCCGAGCGTCGCGCCGATATAGAACAGCGGCGTGACCTCGCCGCCCTTGAAGCCGGACGCGAGCGTGACAACCGTGAAGGCGAACTTGCCCGCGAAGTCGTAGACCGGCAGCGGCTGCTGGAACGCCTGCACGATGGTCGGAATGCCCAGCCCGAGAAACTGCGGCACGCCGAGCGCCGTCGCCGCCACCGCGACGACGGCGCCGCCCACGAAGGGCCGCGCGGGCGCCCAGGCGATCTTGCGCTTCACGAACGCGGACAACGCGTGCGTCGAATCTGCGAACAGCATGCCGACGAGACCGAACGCGATGCCCGCGACGATCGCCGACGCCAGTCCGGCCGCCGACGCGTGCGGCACGAACGGAATCGTATAAACGGTGTGCTCGATGCCCCAGAGGCGGCACACCTGATCGGCGGCCAGCGCCGACGCCACGCAGACCAGCAGCGCGTCGTAGCGCAAGCGGCCGATGGCGAGCACTTCGAGCCCGAAAATCGCGCCCGCGAGCGGCGTGCCGAACACCGACGCGAAGCCCGCCGCGATGCCGCCCATCAGCAAAATGCGGCGATCTTCGCGGCCGAGCCCGAGCAGATGCGTGATGCGGTCGGCGAGCGCGCCGCCCATCTGCACCGCCGTGCCCTCGCGCCCCGCCGAGCCGCCGAACAGATGCGTGACGACAGTCGCCGCCAGCACCAGCGGCCCCATGCGCTTGGGCACGATTTTCTGCGGATCGTGGATTTCGTCGATGAGCAGATTATTGCCGCCCTCGACCGACTGGCCGAAGCGCAGGTACACCCAGCCCGTCGCGAGACCCGCGAACGGCAAGAGCCACAGCAGCCAGGGATGCGCGACGCGCGTGCCGGTCGCGAGATCGAGTGCGAAGAGGAACACCGCCGAGGCCGTGCCCGCGAGCGCGCCGAGCACGCAGGAAAGCAGCAGCCAGCGCGCGAGGTACACGACCATCGCGAACGATTCGAGAGACTTCAGGTATTTCATTGCGATCCAGGTTTGAGTCGACGTCAAACCCGGGCGACAGGAGGCGTCGCATGGACGGCCCACGACCTCCTGCACCCAGGAACTCGTAGGCATCATCAGCGCCGCCGGGAAGCGGTGCGGTTACGGGAGGAATGCCATCTCCGAAAGTGCCGCGATTTTATGCGACAAGCCTGCGCGCCGCAACTGATCAAATTGCGGCGGATGAAGCCGTGAAGCCGGTTCGCGGACTCAGTGCGGCTTGCGCCCGAACAGCGCGAAGCGCTTCGTCGCGGCGGGCGCCGCGTGTTCGCCGATCAGACCGAACTCGACCGGCGAACGCGTGTAGAACACCTTCACCTGCGCGGCCTTGACGGCGTCGAGCAGACGCTCGGCTTCGTCCTCGGTGACGGCGAGCATGATCTGCACGGGCTGGTCGGCGAGCTTGAGCAGGTGCGCCGCGTGATGCTCGCCCGCGTGGCCGGTGCCTTGCGCGCAATGGATCACGGTCGCGCCCTGAATGCCGAGTTGCTTCGCCTCGTGCAGCAGCCATTCGCACACGGTCCGATGACCGTGGTGGCAATTCTGTTCGGTGTAGAACGTGAGCTGATAGCCGTGCATGACGCGCCTCGCCCGCGTGGCGGAATGCCTGCGGGATACGTTTCCATTCTAGTTCACCGGCCACTGCGCGGACGTTCGCGCCGGGTTCGCCAATCCGCTCTACGCGATGATCACGCCGAACCGCGCTCGTTTGCGTTTTCGCCTTGGTCGGCGCTTCAGTCGTCGCTTGCGTTCTCGCCCAGCGAGTCATATTCGATCGGCGCGCGCGTATAGAACAGACGCACGCCGGCGCCCGCAAGCTTGCCGAGCAACGCGTCGATACGCGCATCGTCGGCAATCAAGGCGATCGCCACCGATTGCTCCGCGAGCTCGAAGAAACGCGCCGCATGATAGCGCCCCTGCGTGTCGATGCCCTCGGCCACCGGGACGACCGTGGCGCCGGGAATATCGGCTTGCCGTGCTTCGTCGAGTATCCATTCGACGATGGGAAGGTGATGAACGCGATGGGTCTGGTTCGCTACGTAAATGGTCAGCTGGCTGCCTTGCATGGCTCTCTCCGACGCGTGCGCGATGGTCGATGCGCTGAACACGCTGGGCGGTGACACGCCAGGCGCAAGCCCGCGGCGTCCCGACCCAGGACTCGCAGGCATCATCAGCCGGAGCAGGAAGCAGCGCTGCCGGTCCGGCGGTTGGGGAAAATGCAGGAGGAATGCCATCTCCTGCGCACGAGTTTAGCACCCGTGCCTGGCATCCGTTCGCGCGAACGGCTCGGCTGGCAAGCGTGTACGGCGGTCGTGCGGACCGCGTCGCGCAGTCAGAAGACGAGGAAGCCGGTCAGCCGCGCCGTTTGTCGCGCGCGAGTTCGGCGGGCGGCATCACATCCGCCTCCTGAAGCGGCGCACCGGCGTGACGGCGCTTGGACGCCTGATCGGTGGCGACGTCCGACACTTCGCCCTCGGCATCGTATTCGGCGGCGACCTGCTTTTCGGCGCGGCCCCAATATTCGTCGGCCTTGCCTTCGGGCGAACCGTCGTCTTCCCAAAGCTGATACGCGCGGCGGCGGATGCGTTCTTCGCGTTCGTCGTTCATGATGGCTGACCTCCGTTGAAAGCTCGCGACCTCTCACTGCCCGTTCAGCGCAATCGCGATGCCCGCCTGCGTGCGTTGCGGCATCGCGTGGAACACGCTATACGTTGGGTTTGAGACGCGGCGTGAAGCTTCCTGAAGGACGCCACGGACGCAACGAACGCCGCCACTCCCGTTTATCGAACGCAAAGAAGGTAGAAAAATCGCATGTTTGCCGCCGTGACCACCGTTGCCCTGCTGATCGTCGCCTGGGTCCACGTGACCCTGCCGAGCTACACGGCCGGATTGCGCAAACGCGTGATCGCCCACGCGGTGCTGTTGCTCGTCGGGCTCGCGTTCGGCGTGATGTCGGCGATGCTGGCCGGACCCGCCGCGCCGCCGTGGGCCGTCATCGCCACGGGCATGGGCGTGGTGCATCTGCCCGCGCTCTGCGTGCTCGTGCTCAAACGGCTGCGCCATTCGGGGCAAAGCTAAGGCGCGCTGACGCTCATCCACGCTGCTCGACGCCACTCGACGCCCGCCGCCAATTTGCCGCTTGAATTGGTTGCGACTCGCAACTATATTGACGGTTCACACTGGTCAATGCGAGTCGCGCCATGGATTTCGTCGATGTTCCCGTCACACCCCGAGATAGCACGATTCTCGAAATACGCGATTTTTCGCGGAAATTAGTGCGCGAACTGGGCTTTATGCGCACAACACTCGCCGATAGCGACCTCGCGCCTTCGGCCGTGCACGCCGTCATCGAGATCGGCGCGACGCCCGGCATCAGCGCAAAGGATCTCGGCCAGATCCTGCGTCTCGACAAATCGAACACCAGTCGCCAGGTCGCGCGACTCGAAGCGGCCGGTTTCGTGCAGCGCACCGCCTCCACCGAAGACGCCCGCTCGTCGCTGCTGCATCTGACGCCTGCGGGCGAAACGCTGCGCCAGCGCATCGACCGCTTCGCCACCGATCAGGTCTCGCACGCACTGCGGCGCATGGTGCCGTCCGAGCAGCACGCGCTCGTGCGCTCGCTCGCCCTCTACGCCGACGCGCTCTCGCAGGACAACCCCAACCAGAAGTCCGACCCGACGTCGGATCCGAAGCCAGCCCCGAAACCCGCCGACTCCCCGCGCGACGGCGCCATCGCCGACGGCTACCGGCCAGGCTGTATCGGCGATATCGCGAGCCTGCACGCGCGGTTTTATTCGGCGCACTGGGGCTTCGGCGCGTTCTTCGAGCAGCGCGTGGCGACCGAACTGGCCGCGTTCGCGGGCGCCTTGCCCGCCACCGGCAAGGCGCTCTGGCTCTACATGGAGAACGGCCGCGCGCTGGCCTCGCTGGCCATCGACGGCGACCTGGCGACCGGCATCGCGCACCTGCGCTGGTTCATCGTCGACGACAGCCTGCGCGGCGCGGGCGTCGGGCGGCAACTGATGACGCAAGCGATGCAATTCGTCGACGACGCGGGCTTCAAGGAAACGTATTTGTGGACCTTCAAGGGCCTGCACGCGGCGCGCCATCTTTACGAATCGTTCGGATTCGGACTCGTCAGCGAAGCCGAAGGCGATCAGTGGGGCACGAAAGTCACCGAACAACGCTTTACCCGGAGCCGGCACAGCGCTTGAGCGGCGGCGTTCATGCATCAAACTCATCAATCCATCTAAATAAGTCACCACAAACATACGCGCGAGCCGGTAGCATGCGGGTTATCCCGTAATTAATAACCCGATGCCCTCAAGCAGGCTGCCATGAACGCTCGTCCCGCCACCGCCGCACCCAGCAAACCGCTCGCCTTCGCGCTCGTCACCGTGTTGACGGGCGTCGGCGCGGGACTGGGCGGCATGGCGCTCGCGCTGCTGCTGCACTTCGTCCAGCACATCTCTTACGGCTACAGCCTCGGGCAGCTCGTCGGGCACGAAAGTTTTCTCGATGGCGTGAGCGCCGCCGCACCGCTGCGGCGTCTGATCGTGCTGAGCGCATGCGGGCTCGTCGCGGGTCTCGGCTGGGCCGCGCTGTATCGCTACGGCAAGCCGCTCGTGAACATCCGCAAGGCGGTCGCCTCGGCCGATCCGCGCATGCCGTTCGTAAGCACCGTCGTGCACGCGCTGCTGCAGATCGTGACCGTGGCGCTCGGTTCGCCGCTCGGCCGCGAAGTCGCGCCGCGCGAAATCGGCTCGCTGTTCGCCGGACGCCTCGCGCATCGCGCCGGTCTCTCCAGCGACGACTGCCGCCTGATCGTGGCTTGCGGCGCGGGCGCGGGCCTCGCCGCGGTCTATAACGTGCCGCTCGGCGGCGCCGTATTCGTGCTCGAAGTGCTGCTCGGCACCTTCGCGCCGCGCGCGATGATCGCCGCGCTCGTGACCTCGACCGTCGCCGCCGTCGTCGCCTGGAGCGGCCTCGGCAACGAGCAGCAATACGTCGTGCCCGCCTTCGTGGCGAGCGCGCCGCTGCTGATCTGGGCCGCCGTCTGCGGGCCGCTGTTCGGCCTCGCCGCCTATGGCTTCGTGCAACTGACGTCGAGCGCGCGCGCCCATGCGCCGCGCGGCGTGAATCTCGTCGCGCTCTCGGTGCTGAATTTCGCGGCGATCGGCGCGCTCACGATGGTCTTTCCGCAACTCGCGGGCAACGGCAAGGGCGCGGCGTCGCTCTCGTTCGGCGGCGAACTGGGCATCGGGCTCGCGGCGGCGCTGCTCGTGCTCAAGGTGGCGATCGAGGCGTCGACGCTGCGCGCGGGCGCCGAAGGCGGCCTGCTCACGCCGGGCCTCACGAACGGCGCGCTGCTCGCGGTCGTGCTCGGCGGCGTCTGGAATCATTTCCTGCCCGGCATGGCGCCCGGCGCGTGCGCGCTGATCGGCGCGGGCGCGTTCCTCGCCGCGTCGATGCAGATGCCGCTCACCGCGATCGTGCTGATCGTCGAGTTTACGCACGCGAGCCACGACCTGCTGTTCTCGCTGCTGCTCGCCGTGGCCGGTTCGGTGCTGACCTTCCGCACGCTGCCTGCCCTGCTCGCGAAGATGTCCGCGCAAACGCCCGCGCGCAAGGCGGAAGCGCTCGTCACGCGGCAGTCGGAGCGCACGGGCGCCTGAGCGACACAGCGGGCCGCGCCACAGTTCGCACCCGCAGCGCATCGCGCAACGATCGCGCCTCGCCCGTTCGCATCGCCGCATCGGCTCACGTAATCGCGGCGCATCGGATCGCGCCCCGCGCCACGATTCTCCTTGGCAGCGCGCGCATGCTTCGCGGACAATGCGAAAGTTACGCAAAAGCCGCAGGCCCTCTGCGCGCGTCCGTCAGAGCCGAAGCCACCCGACCTTGAACAAGCCCGAAATCGCTGAAATCGTCGCGAACTGCGACCGCGAGCCGATTCATCTGCTGGGCCGCGTCCAGCCGCATGGCGCGCTGCTGTGCTTCGACACGCAAGGCCGCCTGATCGCGCGCAGCGCCAACGCGCGCGAGTGGCTCGGCGCCGTGCCCGAACTGGGCGAGCCGATCACCGACCTTCATTTGAGCCCGCTCTCGCGCCAGACGATCCGCGCCGCGCTCGCCGACCGCGAGATGACGAGCGAGAGCGTCGAGTGCAAGGGCGCGTCGGGCGAGCGCTTCGATCTCATCATGCATTGGACCGACGACACGCTCGTCATCGAGTTCGAACAGATCAGCCTGAAGTCGCCGGCCGCCACGCAGTTCGCGCTGTTCGCGCAGCGCGCGATCCAGCGTTTGCAGGCCGCGCGCCACGAGAACGTGGGGCAGTTGCTGCAAGCCGCTGCCGAAGCGATCCGCGCGATGACCGGCTTCGACCGCGTGATGGGCTATCGTTTCATGGCCGACGGCAGCGGCGAAGTCATCGCCGAAACCCGGCGCGACGACCTGCCCGCCTACCTGCAGCAGCGCTATCCCGCGAGCGATATTCCGCAGCAGGCGCGCCGCCTCTACGTGCTCAATCCGATCCGCCTGATCGCCGACGTGAACGCCGAGCCGGTGCCGATCGAGCCGCCGCTGCATCCGCAAACGGGCATGCCGTTCGACCTGAGCCATTCCGTGCTGCGCAGCGTCTCGCCGATCCATATCGAGTATCTGCGCAACATGGGCGTGGCGGCGTCGATGAGCGTGTCGATCATCCGCGACGGCAAGCTCTGGGGCCTCTTCGCCTGCCATCACATGACGCCCTATCGCGCATCGCATGCGGTGCGGCTTTCGTCGACGGTGCTCACGCAGATCGTGTCGATTCTCGTCGGCCAGATCGAGGCGACCCAGCGCGCCGACGCCGACCGCCGCATCCACGACCTGCGCGCGCGCATCGCCGGCGAACTCGCGCAAGCCGACGCGCCGCTCGCCGGACTCGCGCGCGCCGCGCCCGACATTGCCGCGCTCGTCGACTGCGAAGCGGTCGCGCTCGTCGTCGATCACGAAGTGGTGCCGCGCGGCAAGCACGCCGACGCCGTATGCCGCGAAACGCTGCTCGAACTCGCACAACACATGGCGCGCACGCGCGTCGATCATCTGGCCTGTTCGAGCGCCGCCGACGCGCTGCCCGAAACGCTCGCGCAAGGACTCGCCGCGAGCCGCGCGGCGGGCTGCCTCGCGATCCAGATGCAGGGCGACAGCCGCATCACGATCGTGTGGCTGCGCGACGAACTGGTCGAAACGATTCATTGGGCCGGGCCGCCCGACAAGGTCGTGGCGCAAGGCCCGAACGGCCCGCGCCTCACGCCGCGCGGCTCGTTCGAAGTCTGGAAGCAGACCGTCACGGGCCGTTGCCGCGACTGGAGCGAATTCGATCAACTGGCCGCGCGCGAACTGCGCTCGATCCTGCAGGAAATCGCGCTCGTGCAGATGCGCGAATCGGAGCGCGCGAGAACCACGCTGCTCGCCACGCTCGGCCACGATCTGCGCGATCCAATCCAGACCATCAACATGGCGATGCTGCTGATGGGGCGCGGCCTCGCCTCCGGCAACGACACGGTCAAGCGCGTGGAAGGCTCGACGCGGCGCATGCAGTCGCTGATCGGCTATATCCTCGACGTGAGCCGCATCCGCTCGGGCATGGGGCTCGGCCTCAAGCGCGAGGACGCGCCGCTGCGCGAGCTGCTCGAATCGGTCGCCGAACAGACGCGCCTCGCGCATCCGGGCATGATGCTCGACGTGCACATCGACGGCGACCTCGGCAACGCCTATATCGACCCGGACCGGCTTGCGCAGGCGCTCACCAACCTGCTCGGCAACGCGCGCAAGCACGGCGACGCGCGCGAAGGCGTCACGCTCGCCGCCACGCTCACGAGCGAAGGACCGCGCATCGAGATCCGCAATCGCCTGCTCGAACGTCCGGCCGCGCCGTTCGAACGGCTGCTCGATCCGTTCAAGAGCGGCTCACTCGACAATCCGTCCAACCGCGGCGGACTCGGCCTCGGCCTGTATATCGCGCACGCGATCGTCAAGGGTCACGACGGCACGCTCACGGGCGCGTTCAGCGACGACGAAGCGTGCATCCGCATCGTGTTGCCCGCAGCTTCCGCACTGCCCGAGCGCACGTCGTAACGCATCCCTTAACACGCATAAAACACGCTTAAAAACGCGTGCAAATCTGCATTGGCGGTCACACGGGCATCCCGCCTTGTTATAATCCGATCAAGTTATCGATACAAATCTAACGGATTTTGCGCCCCTCCCCGGCGCGCAAGGCGGACGATCACATGGCCAAACCCGACCGGCTGCAGGCGCTCGCCGACGCGCTCGCCCAACACAACGTCATGCATCTGAAGGACGCGGCCGCGCTGCTCGGCGTGTCCGAAATGACCGTGCGGCGCGACATCGGCGCGAATCCCGAGCGCTTTACCTATCTCGGCGGCTATATCGTCAGCGCCGAGCACGTGCCCAACGCCGCCGGCTATTCGCTCGAACACGAGAAGGATCACTTCGCGGCAGCCAAGGCGCAGGCGTCGGCGCATGCGGCGCGTCTGATCGCCGAAAACGACACCATTTTCATCGATTGCGGCACCACGCTTGCCGCGTTCGCGCGCCTGATTCCCGCGCATCTGCAGATCACGGCCGTGTGCTATTCGCTGAACGTGGCCGAAGTGCTGCGACGCATGCCCAACGTGCGCATGATCTTGCTGGGCGGCGTGTACGTGCCGTCGTCGGACTCGTTCGCGGGCGACGAAAGTCTGGAGATGCTGCGCCGAATGGGCATCAACAAAGCCTTTATTTCAGCGGGCGGCATCGACGAAGCGCGCGGCGTGACGTGCTGGAATTTCCACGAAGTGGCGCTCAAGCAGGCCGCGATGGCGAGCGCCGTCGAAAGCCATCTCGTTGCGGACGCAAGCAAAATCGGCGTCGTCAAAGCGTGGCGATTCGCGCAGATGGGCGACTTCGCGTCGGTCATCACCGAGAAAGGCGCCGCGCCGCGCAAACGCAACAAGGCCTGAATGCGCGACGGGCGGCCCGTGCACTACACGGCCGCCCGTTTGCTGGTTTGTTGACGACGTCGATAAAACTCAGCCGCGCCGGCGCAGCGCGAACAACGTCCCCGCAACCAGAATGAACGCGCCGATCACCACCTTCTGCCAGGTGCTCGGCACGCCGATCAGAATCAGCACGTTATTGATGAGCGTGACGAGCGCCACGCCCAGCAGCGTGCCGACCACCGTCCCGCTGCCGCCCGTGATGCGCGCACCGCCAAGAATCACGGCGGCGATCACGTCGAGTTCCGAACCCACCAGATCGAACGGATTGGCGAGCCGCGTGTTCGAGACGTGCAGAATGCCCGCCACGCCCGCCAGAAAACCCGTGTAGCCGAACACGAACAGACGGATCGCGCGCAGATTGAAGCCGAGGCGTTCCGCGATCGCCGTGCTGCCGCCCATCGCGTAGACGCCACGTCCCATCATCGTGCGATTGAGCAGCCACCACGTGAGCAGCGCGGCCAGCACGAGCGCGATCGCGGACGCGGGCAGCACCGCGTTGAGCCCGTCGGCGGTCTTGTAGGCGATCAGCGGAATGCGCCCGAAATGATCCATGCTGTGCGGGATATTCATGAAGAACACCGTGCCGACGAAAGTCAGCAGCATCCCGCGATACAGATACTGCGTGCCGATCGTCACGATCAGCGAAGGCGCCTGCAAACGATGCACGAGCAGCCCGTTGATCATGCCCAGCAAAACGCCGCCCACCGCGCCCGCGACGAGAATCAGCGCGAACGGCGCATCGGGCCACCAGGCGAACACGGCCTTGGTGATCGCGTACATCGTCAGCGCGCCGATGGCCGTGAACGACACGTCGATGCCGCCCGACGCCAGCACCACGAGCGTGCCGAGCGCGAACAGCGAGGTCGTGGTCGCCGAATGCAGCAGGTCGAACAGCGTGGCCCACTGAAAGAAGCGCGGATTGATCGACGCCACAACCACGCAGGTAATGACGATCAGCGTACCGGTGAACCACTCCGGATTGCGCGCGAGTTTCGCGCGCCAGTTCAGCGGCGGCGACTGACGCGCGACTTCGACGGTGTTGGACGTGCTCATGGTCTGATTCATGCTCATGCGGTTGCCTGCTGCGTGTGATTCATTGGGCGAAGCGACATTGGGCGAAACGACATCGGACGAAACGGCAATGAATGCGCGGCGTGCATCACGCGGCCTCCGCGAGCAGCGCGCGATACAGCTCGGCTTCGGTCAAGCCTTCGGCGCGATGCTCCTCGGCGATGCGGCCTTTACGCATCATCAACACGCGATCGCTGTTTTGCAGCAGTTCCGGCAAGTCGTCGCTCACGAGCAGAATGCCGATGCCGCGCTCCGAAAGCCGCTGCATGATGCGATAGATGATGTCCTTCGATCCCACGTCCACGCCCACGGTCGGGCCATGCAGAATCAGCACGCGCGGATCGATCGCGAGCCAGCGGCCGATCAGCACGCGTTGCTGGTTGCCGCCCGAGAGCGACTGCACGGCCTTCTCCACGTTCGGCGTGGCGATCTGCAATTCCTTCACGGTGTCTTCGGCGAGCGCGCGGGCGCGCACGCGGTCGATCTGGCCGAAGCGGTCGCGCAGGCTGGAAATCATCGCGGTGATCACGTTGTCGCGAATCGGCTTGTCGAGAAAGAGCCCTTCGTTCAGGCGGTCTTCCGGCACGTAGCCGATGCGCGCGCGTTTGGCGTCGGCGGGCGTGGCCAGCGAGATGGCTTGCCCTTCGAGCGTGATGCTGCCGCTTTGCGCGGGCGCGACGCCCGCGAGCGCGCGCGCGAGTTCGTTGCGGCCAGAATCGAGCAACCCCGTGATGCCGAGAATCTCGCCGCGATGTAGCGTGAACGACACGTCGCGAAACGCGCCCGCGCGCGCGAGACCGCGTACGTCGAGCAAGACGTTCGCATCCGCCGACGCGGCGCGATAACGCTCGGTCGACAGCGAACGGCCCGTCATCAGTTCGCTCAACTGCGCCTTGGTGTAATTCGTGATCGGCCCTTGCGTGACTTTCTGGCCGTCGCGCAGCACGATCACTTCGCCGCCGATCGCATAGCATTCGTCGAGCTTGTGGCTCACGAACAGCACGGTCACGCCGCTCGCGCGCAACTGCGCGAGCACGGCGATCAGGTTCGTCACTTCCTTTTGCGTGAGCGAGGTCGTGGGTTCGTCCATGATGACGAACTTCGCCTCGCTCGCGATGGCGCGCGCAATCGCCACAAGTTGGCGCGTCGCGAGCGGCAATTGTTCGATCAGCGTGGCCTGAAAATCGGCGTCGCCGGGCAAGCCCACCGCGTTGAGCGCGCGCGCCGCCGTGCGCGCGAGTTCGCGCCGGTCGAAGGTGCGCGAGAGGCGCCCGCCGTGTTCCGCGAGTTCCGCCGTGAGGCCGACGTTCTCGGCCACGTTCATGTTCGGCAGCAGCGAAAGGTCCTGATAGACAGTCTCGATGCCCGCCGCGAGCGATTCGAGCGGCGACAGACTCGCATGATGCGCGCCGTCGATCACGATCTCGCCTTCGTCGGGCGGCTGCGCGCCCGAGATGATCTTGATGAGCGTGCTCTTGCCGCAGCCGTTCTCGCCGAGCAGGTGATAGATCTGCCCGCGCTCGAACGTGAGCGTAACGCCGCGCAGCGCGTGCACGCCCGTGAAGCGCTTGTGCACGCCGAGCACCTGCAATAACGGTTCCGAAGCCATATCCTCACTCATCCCGATCCGGTCACTCGCTTAGATCGCGCGCCGCGCGCTTCGCCTCTCAGCAAAAACGCGCGCCGCGTTCAACGCGAACTTCAAGTTCGCGCGATCAGAAGTTGTATTGCTTGTAGTTCGACTTGTCGACGCTCACCCAGCCCTGGCCGCGCACGATGATGCCCTTGCCCGGACCCTTCGACACGGTCACCTTCTCGTAGCCCGGCAAGCCGAGATTCGCGCCGTTCTCCACGGTCTTGCCGTCGAGCAGCAGCTTCGCGATCTTGTTCATCGCCATGCCCGCGAGCTTCGGGTCCCAGAACGCGATGCCGTTGATCGCACCGCTTTCGAGGTACTTGCCCGCCTCGGTCGGCAGACCCGTGCCGTACACGCAGATCTTGCCTTGCAGGCCCGCTTCCTCGACCGCGCGGCCGATGCCGATCACGTCGAGCGACGACGAACCCTGGAAGCCCTTCAGGTCCGGATGCTTGCGCAGCGTTTCCTTCGCGACTTCATAGGCGCGCTCGCCGTCGTTATTGGTTTCGAGGTTGGTCTCCACGAGCTGCATCTTCGGATACTTCTTCTTCGCGTTGTCGATGCCGCCGTTCGCCCATTGCACCTGCGAGCGGCTGCCGAGCGAGCCGACCAGCGTTGCCCACTTGCCTTCGCTGTGCATGCAGGTCGCGAGACGGTCGTTGAGCGCCGCGCCATAGGCGCTGTTGTCGAAGGCCTCGACATCGACCATCGTGTTCTTCTCGTTGTCGGCTTCGTGCGTGACGACCTTGATGCCGCGATCCATCGCCTTCTTGAGCGCCGGTTCGAGCGTGGGCGGATCGTAGGGCACCACCGCGATCGCGCTCACTTTCTTCGCGATCAGGTCGTCGATGATCTTCAGTTGCTGCGCGGCGTCGGCGCGGCCCGGACCGGTCTGATAGACGGTGATGTTCGGATTGTCCTTGCCGAACTCCTTCACGCCCTCTTCCATGCGGTTGAACCAGCTAATGCCGGTCACTTTCACCACCGTGACGATGGTCTGCTTGTCCTGCGCCTGCGCCGCGGCGAACGTGCCCGCCGCGAGTGCGCCCGCCGCGAGCGCCATGCTGAGTCGTTTGAGCTTCATGTTGTCTCCTTGTTGTTCGCTGTCGCCCCGAAATGTCTGGCGGCGGACGCCCGAGGCCCGATGTCCGCGCGCTGTATTGCTTTGCCTGCGCTGCTTCGCTTCAACCGGGCCGCTTGCGCGCGCCCTGCGCCGCGCCGAGTCCGAAGATCGAGCGCACGCGTTCCGCGCCCGCGAAGGCCAGCGAGAGCAGCAGCAAAAGGCCCCACGCGCAATCGCCGAAGAATTGCGACACGCCCATCAGGTTGAACAGGCTCGACAGGAATTGCAGCACCGTCGCGGCAAAAAACACGCAGATGATGCGTCCATAGCCGCCCGACGGATTCACGCCGCCCATCACCGCAATCAGGATCGCGATCAGCAGATACGAATTGCCGTAATCCCATTTCGCGCTGAGCGTGTGCGAGACGCTCACGAGGCCCGCGAGCGACGCGAGCACGCCGCACATCGCGTAGGTGGTAATCAGCATGCGCGCGCGCGGAATGCCCGCATAGAACGCGGCGCGCTGATTCGTGCCCATCAGATAGAGCCGCAGACCGAAGGGCGTGCGCCGCAGCAGCCAGCCGAGCACGATCACCACCGCGACGAACAGCAGAAACGAGATCGGCACCTGAAAGAAGCTGCCGTTGCTGATATCCGCGAGCGGTTCGACATAGTCGACGTGCACGGACGCGCCGTTGCTCAGCGCCACCGCGATGCCCGTGAACAGCAGTTGCGTGCCGAGCGTACAGAGAATCGGCGTGAGGCCGAGCCGCGCGATCACGACGCCGTTGAGCAGCCCGCCGATCAAACCCATGCCCACCACGATCACGCAGAACAGCGCCGTGTAGAGCACGGGCGAGTCGTCGCCGCTCACAACATGCGGCACGATCAGCGCCGCGATCATGCCGGAGAGATTCGCGAGCCCCACGCCGGACAAATCGATGCCGCCGTTACCCGACAGCATCGACAGCATGATGCCGAGCGCGAGCAGCGCGACTTCGGGCAACTGCGAACCCATCGACTGCAGATTGTCGATGCCGACGAACTGGCCGTGCGAGATCGCGATGGCGACCAGCACGACGAGCAGGTTCACGGCCAGCAGAAAATTCAGTTGCCGGTCGCCGAAACATCGAGCCAAAAACGAAGCCTTCATGGACATCATCCTTTGCGTGTGCGTCAGCGCGCGCCGCGCCTTATTTGCGCCTTATTTGCGCCTTATTTGCGCTTCATTTGCGCTTCAATGCGCCGCGGCGGGCGTGCGGGCGAGCATCGCGTCCACCTCCGCGCGCGTGGGCATGGACGGCGCGGTGCCCGGCCGCGTCACCGAAATGCCGGCCAGCGCGCAGCCGAAGCGCGTGGCCGCGAGCGCGTCGTCGCCGCGCGCGAGCGCCGCCGCGAAACCGCCCGTGAAGCCGTCGCCCGCGCCCGCCGTTTCCACGACCGGCCCGCATTGATACGCGGGCAGCAGCACCGAGGCCTCGCGCGTGTGCAGCAGCGCGCCCGCCTCGCCAAGCGTGACGATGACCGCGCCCGCACCTTTCGCGAGCAACACGTCGGCGGCGCGGCGCGCGTCGTCGGCATTGCGCACGGCGATGCCGGTGAGCGCGGCGGCTTCGGTTTCGTTCGGCGTGACGTAATCGCAGAGCGCGTAAATGTCGTCGGGCAGCGCCATCGCGGGCGCCGGATTGAACACCGTCGTCACGCCATGCCGGCGCGCGATTTCGAGGCCGCGCCGCGCCGCGTCGAGCGGCTGTTCGAGCTGCGTGACGAACACGCGCGACGCCGCGATATCGGCTTCGATCGCTTCGGCGTCGGCGGCGGCCATCGTGCCGGCCGCGCCCGGCGCCACGATGATCGCGTTCATGCCCGTGGTTTCGTCGACGAAGATATGCGCCGCGCCCGTCGCCATGCCGTCGATGGCCGGCGCGCGCGCGGTGATGCCTTCGGCGGCCCACGTCGCGCGTGCGATCTCGCCGAACGCGTCGTTGCCCAGACGCGTGCAGAACACCACGTCCGCGCCCGCGCGCGCCGCCGCCACCGCCTGATTCGAGCCCTTGCCGCCAGGCCCCATCGCGAACGCCGAGCCCGCGATGGTCTCGCCGATCACCGGCATGCGGCTCGCGCGAAACGCGAGATCGGTCACATAGATTCCGAGGATGACGACGCGCTCGCTCATCGTCCCGGCTCCTGCGCGGTCTTTGCGCCCGGCGCATCGGGCGCGAGAATCACGCCTTTGGTGAAGACGAAGCAGCCGTAGCCGCGCGCCTCGCCCGTGGCGATCACGCAATAGGCCTTGCGCGCGCGGGCGTAGAACGCGTGGCGCTCGATTCCCGCGAACGGCACGGCGCGGCCTTCGGCGGCGTCGACCTCGGCTTGCGCTTCGCGCTGCACGGTGGGAATCGTGTCCGGTTCGCCGACCACTTCCATGCGCATCGCGGGCGTTTCCACGAAGATGTCGAGCGGCAGCACCGAGAGAATGGCGCGCACGGCACGCGGCGCGTCGGCGCCGTCCATGCGCAGAAGCTTGCCGAGCACTGTCGCGCGTGCGACGGAGTCGGCCGGGAAATTCGCATCGCAGACGATCAGTTCGTCGCCATGACCCATCGCACGCAGCGCCTGCAAGACGTCGGCGTTCAGCAGCGGGTCCAGATTCTTCAGCATGAATGTCTCCTCCGTAGAGTGTGCGGCGCGCGCGTTTGTATTTATGCGCTCGCGTGCCGCTTAATCAATCACTGTCGATCAGCCTCAGTCACCCTCAATCACCATAAGGAATCCAGATGTTCTTCACCTGCACTGCGTGACGCAGCAACGGCAGTCCCGCATTCGCGCGATCGAACCAGTCGAACTGCTTGCCGTAATCGACGAAGGTGCGCTTGAGATTGCCGACCGATTCGCGCTCCGCGAGCGCCGAATCGGCCGCCGTGCCGAAGCACCAGAGCGCGTCCACGTCGTCATGTTTCGCGAGCGCGGGTAGCAAGGCCGCGCGCTCGCCGGTCAGAATATTGAGCACGCCCGCGGGCACGTCCGAGGTCTCCACGACCTGATAAAAATCCGTGGCCGCGAGCGGGTTCGTTTCGCTCGCGAGCACCACCACGCGATTGCCCATCGCCAGCGCGGGCGCGACGAGCGACACGAACGCGAGCAGCGGCGCTTCGTCCGGACATGCGATGCCGATCACGCCGAGCGCTTCGTGCATCGCGAGCGCCACGCCGCGCAGCGGCGGCGTATGCACCGCGCCGTCGAACTTGTCGGCCCACGCGGCGTAGCTGAAGAGACGGTCGATGGCGGCGTCCACTTCGCGCGTGGCCGCGCGTGCGTCGTAACCGGCACGGCGCACGAGCTGACGCGCGAATTCTTCGGCGCGCGCGCTGAGATTTTCCGCGAGGTAGTACAGCACCTGGGCGCGATTGTGCGTGCTCGCCTGCGTCCACTTTTGCGCGCCGCGCGCGGCGGCCACGGCGTCGCGCACGTCCTTGCGGCTGCCCGCGCCGACTTCGCCGACCCACTCGCCATTCGGCGCGTAGACCGGATGCGAATAGCCGCTGTCCGGACGCACCTGCTTGCCGCCGATAAAGAGCTTCGCCGTTCGGTCGAGCGCATTGCCCGACACGCCCGCTTCCTGACGCTGGGCGTTCTGCGCGCGCGTCGCGCGCATCGGCAGCTTGCTCCAGTCGGCAGGCTTCAGATATTCGTAGACGCCTTCGCGTCCGCCCTCGCGCCCGAAGCCCGATTCGCGATAGCCGCCGAAGCCCACGCTCGCATCGAACAGATTCGTCGCGTTGATCCACACGACGCCGCATTGCAGACGCGGTGCGATATCGAGCGCGCGCCCGATGGTCTCGCTCCACACGCTGGCCGCGAGTCCGTAGCGCGAATTGTTGGCGAGCGCCACGGCTTCCTCGGGCGTGCGAAAACTCATGGCCGCGAGCACCGGGCCGAAGATTTCTTCCTGCGCGAGCGTCGACGCGGGCGCGACGCCGGTCACGAGCGTCGGCGGATAGAAACAGCCGCCCGCGGGCAACGCGACGTCCGCCGGTTGAAAGACTGTGCAGCCCTCGCGCTTGCCCGTTTCCACGAGCGATCGGATGCGTTCGAGCTGCACCGGATCGACGATCGCGCCGATATCGATGCCCTTGTCGAGCGAATTGCCCACGCGCAGCGTGTTCATGCGGCGCTTGAGTTTGTCGATGAAGCGCGCTTCCACGCCTTCCTGCACGAGCAGGCGCGAACCGGCGCAGCACACCTGGCCCTGGTTGAACCAGATCGCGTCGACCACGCCTTCGACCGCGCCGTCGAGATCGGCATCGTCGAACACGATGAACGGCGACTTGCCGCCCAGTTCGAGCGTGAGCGACTTGCCCGATCCCGCCGTGGCGGTGCGAATGTGGCGGCCCACTTCGGTCGAGCCCGTGAAGGCGATCTTGTCGACGCCCGGTTGCTCGACGAGCGCCGCGCCCGTGCCGCCGTCGCCCGTCACCACGTTGAGTACGCCCTTCGGCAGGCCCGCGCGATGCGCGAGTTCGGCGAACAGCAGCGCCGTGAGCGGCGTGTATTCGGCGGGCTTGAGCACCACGCAGTTACCGAACGCGATGGCGGGTGCGACCTTCCACGCCAGCATCAGCAGCGGAAAATTCCACGGCACGATCTGGCCGATCACACCGAGCGGCGACCAGCCGGATAGTTCGGTATCCTGAAGTTGCGCCCAGCCCGCGTGATGCAGGAAATGACGCGCGACCAGCGGCACGTCGATGTCGCGCGTTTCGCGAATCGGCTTGCCGTTGTCGAGCGCTTCGAGCACGGCGAACAGACGGCTGTGCCGCTGCACCATGCGCGAGAGCGCGTACAGATGACGCGCGCGCGCCGCGCCGCCGAGCGCCTGCCAGGCGGGCTGCGCCGCGCGCGCCGCCGCGACGGCTGCGGCGACATCGTCGGCGTTGCCTTGCGCGACTTGCGCGAGCGGCTCGCCCGTGGCGGGCGCGCGCACCTCGAAGCGCTCGCCGCCTGCGGGCGCACGCCACGCGCCGTCGATGAAGTGGCCAAACACGCCTTCGTGCTGCGCGAGCCACGCGCGCACGGGCTGATCGTCCTCGGGGGCGGGACCGTAATCCATCGTTCGAAAGTACTCGGCTACGCTCATCGGTGTGGTCTGGTCAAGATGACTGCGTGTGACTGCGTATCACTGCGCGCGGCTCGCCGCGATCAGGCGACGGGGTGGCGATGGAACGCGGAATAGCGCCCGCTCACGTAATGTTCGAGCTGGCGCTCGATATCGGCGAGCAGACTCGACGCGCCGAAGCGGAACAGCTCCGGTTCGAGCCAAGGCCGCCCCAACTCTTCCTTCATCAGGATCTGGTACGCGAGCGCCGATTTCGCCGTGGAAACGCCGCCCGCCGGTTTGAAACCCACCAGCACGCCGGTGTGTTCGCGATACTCGCGGATCATGCGCACCATCACGAGCGAGACGTCGAGCGTGGCGTTCACGCCTTCCTTGCCCGTCGACGTCTTGATGAAGTCCGCGCCCGCCATCATGCAGACCATCGAGGCCTTCGCAATGTTCGACAGCACGCGGATGTCGCCGGTCGCGAGAATCGCTTTCAGATGCGCCTCGCCGCAGGCCGCGCGGAACTCGCGCACTTCGTCGTAAAGCGCGCGCCAGTTGCCCGTGAGCACATATTCGCGCGTAACGACGATGTCGATTTCGCGCGCGCCGTCGGCCACCGAGGCTTCGATTTCCTTGAGCTTGAGCGCGTGCGGATTGAGCCCCGCCGGAAAGCCCGTGGAGACCGCCGCGACCGGAATGCCGCTGCCTTCGAGCGCGTCGACGGCGGCCGCCACGAAGCGGTGATAGACACACACCGCGCCGGTCTGGATCGACTCCGGCGCCATGCCGAGCGCCGCAAGCAGGTCGGCGCGCACCGGATGCCGCGCCTTCGCGCAGAGACGGCGCACGCGGCCTTCGGTGTCGTCGCCGCTGAGCGTGGTGAGGTCGATGCAGGTGATGGCTTTCAGCAGCCACGCGGCCTGCGCGTCTTTCTTGACGGCGCGGCGCGTGCCGAGTGTGGCCGTGCGGCGTTCGACGGCGGATTGATTGACGCGCAGCGCGTCGATCCACGCGGTGTCGAACGCCGTGCCGGGATTGCGCTCGATGTGCGCGGCCGGCGTGCCGGACACGACAGACGCGGCGGGCGCGGCGTGGCGCAACGCGACGACGGATTGCTGGGAGGCTTCAGACGCTGTAGGCATACGCTTTGAGCTGGATTAGGCTGGCGCGGTCTGGCGAGCGAATTTGTGCAATGCACATCAAACCGTGATGGTTTATTTGCACACATCCTATACCGATGAAACGATCGTGACAATACTCGTTACAATCGTATCGCTAACGTTAGCAAGCTGACGTTAAGCAAGCCGGCGTGAGCAATCTGTCGCGCGGCCTGCGTCGAAACCTCGTCAGCGGATCGCGCGCGCCACGCCTTGCAGTTGACGGAACGCGTCGTAGCGCGCGTCGTGCAGCGCGGCGATTGCACCGGCGGCGGGCGCATGCGTCGCGCCGATCCGCGACATCGCGGACATCGCCGTGCGCACGTCGCCATACATCCCGCCCGCCACGCCGCCGAGCATCGCCGCGCCGAGCAGCACGGGTTCGTCGGCTTGCGTCACGAGCACGGGTTTGCCGGTCGAATCGGCGAGCAACTGGCGCACCAGATCGAGCCGCCCGGCCCCGCCGCTGATCACCACGCGATCGACCGCCGCGCCCGCCGCCGCCTGCACCTCGATAATCTGCCGCAGCCCGTAGCCGATACTCGCGATGCCCGCGATATAGAGCGCGACGAGGCTCTCGCGATCCGTCTCCATGCCGAGGCCCGCGATCACCGCGCGTGCGTGCGGATCGGCGAACGGCGCGCGGTTGCCGAGGAATTCGGGCACCACGTGCAGCCCGTCGGCCAGCGCGATCGCGCCGGAGAGATCGCCGCCCTGTTGCGCCGCGAGCGAGGCCAGCATGACCGGCAGCGACTGCCCTTCGCTCGCCGCGCGGCGCTGCATCTCGGGCGCGAGCGGATGCATCGCGAGCAGACGCTCGATGGCCGCGCCCGCCACCGACTGGCCGCCTTCGTTCAACCACGTGTGCGGCACCATCGCCGAGTAATACGGACCCCAGACGCCCGGCACGAACACCGGTTCGCGCGTGGTCGTCATCGTGCACGACGAGGTGCCGAACACGTAGGCGAGACACGATTCGGGCGCGCCGTCCGCGCCCACGGTGCCGATACCGCCCGCGTGCGCGTCGATCACGCCCGCCGCCACCGGCGTGCCCGCGCGCAAGCCGAGTTCGGCGGCAGCCTGCGCGGTCAGTCCCTGTCCGAGCGGCGTGCCCGGTTCGACCACGCGCTCGCCGATGCGCACGAAGCCTTCGTCGGCGAGCACGTCCAATCCCACCGCGCGGAAATAGCTCTCGTCCCAGCGCTGTTCGTGCGCGAGATAGGTCCACTTGCAGGTCACGGTGCAGGTCGAACGCGCGAGGTCACCGCTCGCGCGCCACGTGAGGAAATCGGTGAGATCGAAGAACTGCCAGGCGGCGTCGAACACGGCGGGCCGATGTTCGCGCAGCCACAGCAGCTTGGGCGTTTCCATCTCCGGAGAAATTTTGCCGCCGACGAACTTGAGCACCGCGTGGTTCGTCGCGTTGATACGCTCGGCCTGCTCGACGGCGCGATGATCCATCCACACGATAATGTCGCGCTGCGCCTGTTCTGAAGGCCCAACGGGCAAGGACTGGCCGCCCTCGCCCAGCACGACGAGCGAACAGGTGGCGTCGAAACCGATCCCGGCAATCTGCGTCGGCTCCACGTTCGCCTGCGCCAGCGCGTCCTTCACCGACCGGCACACGGCGTTCCAGATTTCGCCGCTCGACTGTTCGACGATGGCGCCGCTTTCGTGAAAGACCGTGATGTCGTGCTTCGCAGAGGCCACCATGCGGCCGTCCGGATCGAAAATACCGGCGCGGGCGCTGCCCGTGCCGACGTCCACGCCGATCGCGTAACGCGTGGCGGCGTTCAAGGTGTCAGAGGTCATGGCTCATTCAACAGGAAAAATAGATCGCGGCAAATTACCTGGCATCCCTGATGATCAGAGATCGACACTGCTCGGCAAAATCACGAGGTCGCGAATCGTCACGTTGCGCCCGCGCGTGAGCATGAACACCACCGCTTCCGCGACCTCGACCGGCTGCATCAGGCTGCCCGCGGCCAGCGCCTCTTCCATCTTCGCCTTCGGCCAGTCGTCGAGCAACGCGGTCACGACCGGCCCCGGCAGCACCGCGCCCACGCGCACGCCGTGCTTCGCGACCTGGCGGCGCGTCGTATGCACGAAGGCCTGCACGGCGAACTTCGACGCCGTGTAGATCGGCTCCCACACCACCGGCACCACGCCCGCGACCGAACTCGTGAAGAGAATGTCGCCCGACTTCTGCGCGACCAGATGCGGCAGCACCGCATGCACCGAGCGAAACGCGGCGTTGACGTTGAGATTGAGCATGCGGTCCCATTCGTCGGGATCGCCGCTCGTCACGTCGCCGCCCACATAAGTGCCCGCGTTCGCGTGAAAGATGTCGAGACCGCCCGCGAGTTGCAGGATCTTCGGCAGCATCGCCGAGACTTCCGCGGGTTGCAGCAGATCCACCTGCAAGGGCAAGGCGTTCGGACCGAGTTCGGCACAGCACGACGCGAGCCGATCCTGCGCGCGGTCGATCAGCACGACTTTCGCGCCCTGCGCGATCAGCGCGCGCGCGCATTCGAAGCCGATACCCGACGCCGCGCCCGTGATGGCGGCCACCTTCCCTTTGATCGATTCAGACATGGAGTCTCCGGATTATGGTTTTACGCGCGGCCGTGCGAGACACGCGAGCGGCGCGCGAGCGAGTCGACGATCACCGCGATCGCCAGCACCGCGCCGGTAATCATGAAGCGCAGCGACGACGAGAGATTGAGCAGCGTGAGGCCGCTTGCGATCGACTGGATCACGATGATGCCGAGCACCGCCGACCACGCGGTGCCGCGTCCGCCGAACAGGCTCGTGCCGCCGATCACGGCCGCCGCGATGGCATTGAGGTTGACGTCGCCGGTGCCGGCCTGCTGACTCGCCGAAGCGAGCCGCGCCGCCGTGAGCACGCCGCCGAGCGCGGCGAAGCTCGCGCACAGCACGAACGCGCTCGTATAGATGGCGCTGACCTTGATGCCCGCGCGGCGCGCCGCTTCGCGGTTGCCGCCCACGGCGTTCATCGAACGGCCCCAGCGCGTGCGCTTGAGCGCGTAATCCATGGCGACGGCGAGGCCGAGAAAGACGGCGAACATCAACGGCACGCCACGTCCGCGATCGAGATAGCTGACAACGACTTCGAGGAACACGGTGAGAATCGCGCCGCGCGCCACGAGGCTGCCGATCGACGGCGCCGAGAGCCGCGCCGCGCGCCGACGCTCGCGCGTGCGCAGTCCGGTCAGCACGATGGCCACGCCTGGCAGCAAGGCGATCACATGCGAGACCATCGCCGGAATGATCATCAGCTGGCCGAAGTTCACCATCGTCGAACCGTACGGCAGATTGATCGAGCCGTCGGTGCCCAGCACGTAGAGTTGCAGGCCGAGAATCGCCAGCAGGCCCGCGAGCGTCGAGACGAAACTCGGCATGCCGAGCCGGTTCAGCAGCAGCGCGTAGAGCGCACCGACGATGCCGCCCACCACCACGGCGGCCGCGATGGCGAGCAGCACGGGCCAGCCCTGATTGACCCAGAGCGTGCCCACGAGCGCCGAGGCGAAGCCGCTCATCGAGCCGACCGAGAGATCGATCTCGCCCACCAGCAGCACGCAGACGATGCCGAGCGAAATCACGCCGACCGTCGAGCAGTCGAACAGCAGATTGACGAGATTGTCGGCGGAAAGAAAGACCGGATTCAGGCTCGTGAACACGGTCCAGATGATGACGAGGCCCACGATCACGGGCAGCGAGCCGAGATCGCCCGAGCGGATCCGGTCGACGAAAGCGGAAACGGTGTCGCCGAGACCGGCTGCGTGCTTCACGCGCACGTCGCTGCGGTCGAGCAGCGGCGAAGGCGGCGCGCTATGGGTGTCCTTGCTCATGATGGTGCCTTTCACTGTACGTCCTGTTGCGATTGCGGCGTGGCCGCCTGGCGGCGTCCCGCGCGGCGCGAGACGGCGTTTTCGGTCGCGCCCGTGATGGCGGCCACCAGTTCCGCGTTGGAGGAATCGGGATAGAACACGCCGTTGTTGCGGCCGAGGCGCAGCACCACGATGCGGTCCGCGACGGCGCGCACGTCTTCCATGTTGTGACTGATCATGATGACCGCGTGACCCCGGTCGCGCACGCGCTCGATCAGGTTCAGCACTTCGGCGGTCTGCGCGACGCCGAGCGCGGCCGTGGGTTCGTCGAGCATGATGAGTTTGGGATCGAGCAGCAGCGAACGCGCGATCGCCACCGTCTGGCGCTGGCCGCCCGAGAGCGACGCCACCACGTCGCGCACGCTCGGAATGCGCGCCGACAATTCGTTGAGCAACGTCCACGCGCGCACTTCCATCTGCACTTCGTCGAGACGCAGCGGGCTCAGCTCGCGGCCGAGAAAGATGTTGGCGACCACGTCGAGGTTCTCGCACAGCGCGAGGTCCTGAAACACGGTGGCGATGCCGAGATCGAGCGCCGTCGCCGGATCGGAGAGCACGACATCCTGGCCGCGAAACGTGATGGTGCCGGCGCTCGGCTGATGCACGCCCGCGAGAATTTTCACCAGCGTGGATTTGCCCGCGCCGTTGTCGCCGACGAGGGCGACCACTTCGCCCGCGCGCACGTCGAGCTCGATATCGGTCAGCGCGGACACCGCGCCGAAGTGCTTCGAGACGCCGCGCAGGCTCAACACGATTTCGCCCGGCGGCGCGTGGGGCGTGGAGGGTTCAGTCATGAAAGGAGACTCCTGAGTGCTGCCGGCGGGACCGGCACGTGCCGCGCCCCGCCGTCGATACGATGGCTCTACGACCTGCTTATCAAGTCAATTAGTTAGCAATGCCGAGCTTCTTGCAACCATCCGCATAGCGGCCCGTGCACAGATCCTTGCCGCTCGCGAAACCCTTGTCGACGACTTCCGCCTTGAGGTTCTTCGCCGTGATGACCGCCGGCTTGAAGAGTTGCGTGGGCGTCTTGTAGAGCGTCGTTTCGCCCTTCGGCGTCTGGCCCGAGAGGAAGCTCACGGCCACCTTCGCCGCCGCGCCCGCCACGATCTCGCTGGGCTTGAGAATCGTGTTGTACTGGTCGCCCGCGATGATCAGTTGCAGGCCCGCGAGCGTCGCGTCGTTGCCGGTCACGGGCGGCACGGGATTCACGCCGGCGGCTTTGAACGCGGCGATGGTGCCGCCCGCCGTGCCGTCGTTGGCCGCCACCACGCCCACGATCTGCGTGCTGAAGCGCGTGATCTGGCCGCTCACCCACTGCTGCGCCTTGGGCGGCGCCCACTCGGGCGTGTCGTATTCGGCGAGCGTCTTGAAGCCGCTGCCTTCGAGCCCTTCGTGAATGCCCTTCTTGATGAGCCCTGCCGCGGCGTCGGTCGGCGAACCGTTGACTTCGAGCACGCCGCCCTTCGCGGCCGCCACGCCGCTTTCCTTGAGATGCTGCACGAGCGACTGCGCGATCGACTTGCCGATCTCCTCGTTATCGAACGACACGTAGTAGTCGGCGGGCGTCGACGGCACCGGACGGTCGTAAGCGATGACCTTGATGCCCTGGCTCTGCGCCATGTGCACGAGCGAGGCGGCCGCCGTCGAATCGACCGGATCGAGCACGATCACTTTCGCCCCCTGCGAGATCACCGAATTGAACTGTTGCTGCTGTTGCGAAGCGTCGGCGTTGGCGTTCTGGTAGAGCACCTTGCAGTCCGGACAAAGCTTGGCCATCTCGGCATTGAAGCCCGGAAAGTCGTGCTGCTCGTAGCGCGTGGACGCATGGTCGGGCATCAGGAACGCGACCGTACCGCCGGGCGCGGCGTGCGCCGCCTGACCGACCGTGAGCGCGGCACCCAGCAGGGCTGCGCCGATCGCGAAGTTCGAAAGCGTGTTCATCGGGTGTCTCCGTTGTTTTGAAAAATTGTTGGATGATTTTTAGGTGCGACCGGGTGACGGAAACGAATCCGCCGCTAAAACACCTGCAAACAGACGTGAAAGGATGCGTGCCGTCGAGCGCTCGACGCGCTAGACGATCGCCGCGCCCTGCGCCGATTCACTCGCGCTCGCCGCATTCACGCGATGCCACGCGCGCCAGCGCGACGGCGGCATATCCTTGAGCAACAGAAACTGGCGATTGAAGTTCGAGAGATTATTGAAACCGACGCGATAACAGATATCCGTAATCGTGAGCTGCCCGGACAACAGCAACTGGCACGCGAGATCGATGCGCAAGCGGTTCACGTACTGCACGAACGGCAAGCCCGTGTGCCGCCGGAAGTAACGCGAGAACGCACTCACGCTCTGCCCCGACAGTTCCGCCAGCTCCGTCTCGCGCAATTCCTGCGACAGGTTCTTGCCGATGAACGCCAGCACGTGATTGATGCGCGTGCCCGCATAGCGCGTCGGATCCGCGCGATAGGCGGCGCTCGCGAGCTTCGCGGGTTCCACGCCTTGCGCGAGCAATTCGAACAGTTCGATGAACAGCACGATGCGCCGCAGCCCTTGCGCACCGAGCATCTCGCGCATGATCGGCTCGGCGGCCGCGCCCGTTTCGGGCGTGAACAGCAAACCCCAGCGCGACGCGTCGAGCAGCGGCGCGACGCGCCGGAACTCGGGAAAGGCGTCGATCGTGCGCGCGATGAAGTCCGCGTCGAATTGCAGGACGAGGCAACGTTCGTCGACGCGCTCGCCGCCCGCCACGCTGCTCACCCAGTTATGCGGCAGGTTCGCCCCCATCATCACGAGATTGCCGGGCTCGAAATTGCCGATGTAATCGCCAACGAAGTACTTGCCCGTCGTCGAGGTGATCAGGTGAATTTCATACTCGGGATGAAAATGCCAGCGCACCGTCCGGTACGGATAGCCGTGCGACCAGACCTTGAACGACTCGTCGCGCGGCACGGCCACCAGTTCGAGGTCCGGCTGGTCCATGCGCGCGGGACGGCCGTCCTTGTGCGCCATGGCTTGCGCCGTACCCGGGTGACTTGCTGGCCTCTCCGCTTGCATCGCTCCTCCTGCGCCTTTTGCTGGTTTTTTCTTTGCGGCTCGCGGCCCGCGCGAGGGCGGCCGCCATGGTTGAAAAAGTAACCGCATCAGCGGCGCTTCACCACTGAAAATAAGACCGCCAACTGATACTTTTTTGCATTCGGGTAAGTCCGTATCGTCGGAAAAGTCAACTTTTGTGCAGGGCAACAGCGTTGCCGATGCCTTGCGCATCGGCGGCGGAAAACGGGGTCACAGAAGCCGCGCCGTCATCGAGAAAGGAAACGCGGGACGAAAAAAAGCGCCTGCCCGCAGATGCGAGCAAGCGCCGGTCCGGCATGCGGCGCGCGAAGCACGCGCCGCTATCGCGCGACGATCAATAGCCGTAACGCGGTTGATGATGACGCGGACGTTGATGATGCCAGCGCACCGGATGGCAACGGCGCTCAGGGTGGCCATGAATCCACACGCGGTGGCATTCCATGCGCGGATGTGCGCTGGCAGCTTGAGGAATGGCGATCGCCGACGTGGCGACCAGGGCGGCGGCGAGCATGACACGCTTGAGCATGGGGACTTCGATCTCCGGTTTGTGGATGGGGCCCGGATGGTGCCACAAAGCGCGCGAGCGCGCAGTCGCGGCCACAGGATGCGGGCGTCGATCGTATCGATCACAACGATGGCGTCGATGGCGCGGGTCGCATCGAAGGCATCGTGCGTGCGCTGGAAAACAAATGCGTCCCCACTGAGCGCGCGGCGCGTCTACACTGTTTTCGTGGACCCGCTCGGACGTCGCCCGCCGATACCGCGCCGTCCACTCGTCAGCATGATGACCATCGGGGAGGTGTCTTGTGCTACGTCTCTTTCCTCTGAACGCCGCGCGCCCTGCCGCCGCGGCCGCGCTGGCGTGCGCCGGCCTCTGCGGCGTCGCGGGTGTCGCCGCTCAGGCGGCGACGTCGTCGGCATCGACCGCGACGATGCAACCGGCATCGGCCACTTCGGCCTCCGCCGCATCGAAAAAATCCGCCAAGGCCGTCGCGAAGGCCAACGCCGCGCAACGCCAGGCGCTCGCGCCTACGACGGTGCCTGCAACGGCGTCCGCCCCCGCACCAACGCCCGCTGCGGACACGGCGTCCGACTTCTCCACCTTCGTCGATCGTTACGGTCCGGCCGTCGTGCACGTGAGTGCGCGCGCCGCCGACGATCAGACCGCGCCGCCCGAGCAGGAAGCCATCGACGCCGACGACCCGTTCTCCGCGTTCTTCCGCCGCGCGCAGCATGTGTCACCGAACGCGCGGCCGAACACGTTCCCGAACGGACTGCCGAACGCCCAGACAGGCGCACCCATCCAGGCCGGCGCGCCGCGCGTGATGACGGGCGCGGGCTCCGGCTTCATCGTGAACCCGGACGGTCTCGTCCTCACGACCGCGCACGTCGTCGACAACGCCGGGGACGTGACCGTGCGGCTCACCGACCGCCGCGAATTCAAGGCCGAAGTCGTGGCCGTCGATACGCAGAGCGATGTCGCCGTGCTGCAGATCGACGCGCACGACCTGCCGTTCGTGAAGCTCGGCGATTCGTCGAAAGTGCGCGTCGGCGAACCCGTGCTGACGATCGGCTCGCCCGACAGCTTCCAGAACACGGTGACGGCGGGCATCGTCAGCGCGACCTCGCGCACGCTCGCGGATGGCCGCGCGTTCCCGTTCTTCCAGACCGACGTGGCCGTGAATCCCGACAACTCGGGCGGCCCGCTGTTCAATCGCGCGGGCGAGGTGATCGGCATCGCCGTGCAGGTGTATGCCGACGGCGAGCGCTACGCGAGCCTGACGTTCGCGATTCCGATCGACGCGGCCAGCGCGTTCCGCGCGCAACTGGCGCAGGCCGGGCGCGGGACCACGGCGAAAGCGAACCCGAACGCCAGTGCGAACGCCGAGGCCAGCGACGGCGACGGCGCGGACGGCGCGGCGCCCGCGAAGGCGCGCACGACGTCGACGTTCGGCATGCATGTCGAGGACGTGAGTCCTGGCATCGCGGCGGCGCTCGGTCTGACGCACGCGAGCGGCGCGCTCGTCGACAGCGTCACGCCGGGCTCGGCGGCGGCGTCATCGGGACTCAGGGCGGGCGATGTGATCGTGAAGGTCGGCAACACGGCGGTCGTGGAATCAGGAGCGCTGGCCGCGCAACTGGCCGCACTGCCGCCCGCCACGCCGACGTCGCTGCGCTTGATCCGCGGCCGCCGCGTGATGACGGCGAGCTTCGCGAATGCGGCCGCCGACGCCAACAGCGACACGGCCGACACGGACACCGATGCCGCCGCGGACCTGAACAGCAACGCGAGCACTAACAGCGACGGCAATGGCGCGTCCACCACCGGCGCGAAGCTCGCGGCCGGCGCGACGCTCGCGGGCGGCGCGACGCTCACCGACAGCGTGGCCGCGAATCCGGTCACGAGACCCGGCGCAGACAGCGGCGCGGGCGCGGGACCGGGCGCCAACATCGTGCCCGTCGCGATGCCGGTCGCGCGCGCCGCCCCGATCGCCGACACGGCCGCCGCGGCGCGCAGCGCGGGCGGCAATGGCGCAAGCGCGCGTGCAGGCGCGAATGCGGGCGGCAGCGGACGCGCCGTCGCCGACCGCCTCGGCCTGACCACGCACGCGTTGAGCGAGGCCGAACGGCGCTCCACCGGACTGCCGCTCGGTCTGATGGTCGACGCCGCGAGCGGCCCCGCCGCGCACGCGGGCATCCAGGCGGGCGACGTCGTACTCTCGCTCGACGACACGCTCGTCGAGACCCAGCAGCAGGCCGCCACGCTCGAAGCGGTGGCGAGCAAGAGCGTCGCCGTGCTGATTCAGCGCGACAACGCGCGGAGCTTCGTCTCGGTGAAGCTGCGCTGATGTCCGGCACGCGCGCTCAGGACGCGAGCGCGCCGCCGATCGCATTAAGGCCGCTGAGCCCGCCGTCCATGCCGCCACGCACGTCGAGCAGCGGCAGGCCAGCGGCCGCGAGCAGCAACCGCCCTTCCGCCAGCGCCACTACCGCCTCGCTGCGCCGCCCCTCGCGCGCGAGCCACTGGACGAGGCGCGCGTCACGCACGGCGTCGGGCGTGCCCGCGCCGCCCGCGACGAACAGCGTGTGAAACGCGCCCGCGTCGCGCGTCTGCTCGACGCACTCGGTCAGGATCACCACCGACGACGCGCTCTCCACCGGCCCGCCCGCCGCCGAGAGCGACACCATTTCGAAGGCCGCCGCGTCGTCGTCGGACTGAAGCTGCGCGAGGGCGTTGGCCGCATCGTAGATCTCGATGATGGCCGCCACATCCGGCAGCGCAAAGCCCTTGAACAGCACGAAACCGATGCGCTTCGCCTTCGCCGCTTGCGTGCCGACGCACGGATCGGCCACGAAGTCCGTTCGAACCGCTTGCTGTGACATGCCTTGCACGATTGCTCTCCCCAATCGAGTCCGCCGTTGATGATGCGTGAGTCTTCGCAACATCAATGCCAAAGCGTGTGCCAACGCTCGCATCCGCGTGGAAATGGCCTTGCGGCACGCCGATCCGACGATTTTCGCGTGAAGATATGCACCACGCATCGCGCGTTACGTAACGGCGCGGACCATCGTGGACGTGACGACAACCCTGGGGGCGCCTGGCGGTTTCCTGTTGGCGTCACCCGGCGTCAAAGGTTTCCGATCAGAAACGCCCGCTCTCGGCGCCAGCCTTTCTCGGCGGGAAAGCCTGCTTGAGGCATGCGCAATTTTCGCGCTGGCCGAATTCTCCGAAACTAGGCATCAACGCGCGGACCGCGCGGCATACCTATATCAGGAGACACGATGAACAGCCAACCGATGGAACTGGGCGGCCGCGCGGCGCGCGAAGCCGACCCCGGCCTGCCCGCCGCCGCGCGAGACGGGTCCGCACGCGCCGCGCAGGGCGTCACGCTCGGCGGCTTCATGGACGAGATGCCTGTGGGCGCGCTGCATCGCTTCGTGGTGTGGGTCGTCGGCATCGGCCTGTTTTTCGACATGTACGAGATTTTTCTCGTCAGCTCGATCGGCTCGGCGCTGCAAAACGAATACGGGCTCGACGGGCACAGCACGGGCTTCAAATTGCTGCTGGCCTCGGCATTCATCGGCATGTTCTTCGGCTCGCTGTGTCTGGGCAGTCTCGCGGACCGCATCGGCCGACGCCGCGCCTTTCTGCTCACGTTGGTCTGGTACAGCGCGTTTTCGCTGCTCGCCGCGTTCTCGGTCAACGCGGGCATGCTCGTGGTCTGCCGCTTTCTCACGGGCGTAGGCGTCGGCGCGATCTATCCGGTAGCGGACAGCTATCTCTCGGAAATCCTGCCGAAAGACCGGCGCGGACGCCTCGCCGCCTGGGCGTACACCACCTCGTATATCGCCGTGCCGCTGGTCGGTTTTCTCGCCGTGTGGCTCAATCCGCTGCATCTCGGCGGCGTGGCCGGATGGCGCGTGATTCTGGCGATCGGCAGCCTCGGCGCGGTGTTCGTGCTGGCCATCAAGCATCGCCTGCCCGAAAGCCCGCGCTGGCTGCTCGCGCAAGGCCGCGCCGACGAAGCGCGCGCCACGCTGGGCCGTTTCGCCGATAGCGCGGGCGTCGCGCTGCCCGCCGCCTTCGAGCAAACCGGCGAGCGCAAGCATGCGCTCACGCTCGGCGAACGCATTGGCTTGCTGCGCCGCGCACCGTATGGCAAGCGCTATTTCATGCTGACCGTGTTTCATCTGTTCCAGGCGTTCGGCTATTACGGCTTCGGCACGCTGGCGGGCGTGGTGGTGAAAAGCCGCGGTTTCGACGTCACCGGCAGCACCTTGTTCGTCGCGCTCTCGTTTCTCGGTTATCCGATTGGCTCGCTGCTTTCCGTGCCGCTGCTGAACTGGATCGAGCGGCGCACGCTGGTAATCGCCTCGCTCATTTCGGTTGCGCTGTTCGGCCTCGGCTTCGCCTACTCCAACAGCATCGCGCTGATCGTCTGCTTTGGATTCCTGACGACTTGCGCGTCCAACGTATTCAGCAACGCGTATCACGTTTATCAGGCGGAAATTTTTCCGGCCAGCGTGCGCTCGACGGCGATCGGCAGCACCTATTCGCTGTCGCGTATCGTCAGCAGCGCGCTGCCGTTCATCCTGCTGCCCGTGCTTAACCAGCATGGTCCGCTGGCGATGTTCGGCGTGATTTCGCTGGCGCTCGCGATTGTCGCGATTACGCTGCGCACGCTCGGTCCGCTCACCACGCGACGCAGCCAGGACGAGATCAATCCTGTTTGAACGCCTGAGATTGGAGGCGCGGATTGAATCGCGCGTGCGATGCTCAACAGGCCGCGTGCCGCGCTTTGCGCGCACGCGGCCGCTTCTTTTTGGCGGCTGCGTTCAACCTTCGCCGTTGCGCGCCGACATGTAATCGAACAGGCTCGCGATATCGGAACTCGGCGCCTCGCCCGCCTTCACGCCAACCCACAACGTGCGCGTGGCCCAGGCATCCGCGAGTTTCACCTTCGACACGCCGATCTTGCCGCGCGCGTCGCTCACCGAATCGCGCGGCAGAATGCCGATGCCGAGCCCGGCCTCGATCATCCGACATACGCCGTCGAAATTCGACGCCTGAATCCGCAGCTTGAGCGTGCGCTCGGCGGCGAACGCGGCGTCGGTCATGCGCGCCAGCAGCGAACTGCCGTCGCTGAGTCCCACGTAATCCTCGTCGAGCGTTTCCGCGAAGCGGATGACGTCGCGCTGCGCGAACGGATGTCCTTGCGGCACCAGCAGTACGAGTTCGTCGCGGCGATACAGACGTCGCTCGATACCGGGCGCAGGCACGTTGTCCGCGAACACGCCCAGATCGGCCTTGCCCGCGCCCAGCGCGGCGACGATCTCGTGACTCAGACGCTCCTCGAGCGACACCTTGATACGCGGATGCGCGTTCAGGAAACCCGCGAGATCGACCGGCAGGAATTGCACGATCGCCGACGTGTTGGCCCACATCCGCACGTGGCCGCGCACGCCCGCCGCGTAGTCGCCCATCTCGCTCGCCATGCGGTTGACCTGATCGACGACGCGGTTCGCATGATCGAGCAAGGCGACGCCAGCCGGCGTGAGTTCGACGCCGCGCGCGCGCCGGATGAACAGCGCGCAGTCGGTGACGCTTTCGAGTTCCGCGATGCGCTTGCTCACCGCGGAGAGCGTGAGCTGCCCGTTTTCCGCGGCCTTGGTGAGACTGCCGTGCTCGGCCACGAGCAGAAAGACCCGCAGCGACTGCAGATCGAAATGAAGCGGATTGACCATAGGGAAAGGCTGAAAGAATGCCGATGCAGAAGCGATTGTGCTGCATTGGCGACGGCGGGGAAAGTGGCGGGCGATGTGGACGCGACGTGGACGTGGCCCGCCAACGCGGGCAAGCACCCCGGACAGGCAAGCAGGAAGGCGCGGACGCGCCGTTCTGGCGCGCCCGCTCGCGAGCCGGAGGCCCGCGCAAATCGCCGCGACGTCGGTGCCCCCCGACGCCGCAGCGAAAACGAAGAATCATGAAAATCGAGAAAACTTTTTCTCCGATCGGAAACCAGGCGATTTTCCGATCGGAAACGCCCGGCTTAGATCAGTTCGGAGATCTCGATCAGGTTCAGATCGGGGTCACGCACGTACACCGAGCGGATTTTCTGCGTCGCGCCCGTGCGTTCGACCGGCCCTTCCACGATCGGCCATTCGACCTTGCGCAGATGCGCGATCACCTCGTCGAGCGGCACGGCGGCAATGAAACACAAATCGAGCGCGCCCGGCACCGGCACATGCGCCTTCGGCTCGAACTCCGCGCCGCGCACGTGCAGATTGATTTTCTGGTTGCCGAAGCGAAACGCCAGACGCCCCGCGCCGAAGGTTTCGAGTTGCATCTGTAGCACTTCGGTATAGAAGTGTCGGGTCGCCTCGGGGTCCACGCAGGTCAGGACCAGATGGTCGAGGTGATCGATCAAAGCCATGGTTCACTCCTTCGAATCGTTCGATTAACCGTCATGCGCAGGCGGGCATCGGATGCAGATCCAGCCGACGTCCCGCCTTGAGAATCTGGCTCGGCACGTCATGGCCGATGAGCGCGGGCAGACGCGCGGCGGCATCGAGCACCGCCGCGAGATTCACGCCCGTATCGTAGCCGTCCAGTTCGAGCATGTGTACGAGTTCCTCGGTGCACACATTGCCGGTCGCGCCCGGCGCGTAGGGACAGCCGCCCAGGCCGCCGAGCGAGGCGTCGAAACGCACGATACCCGCGTCGAGCGCCGCAAGCGTATTGGCGAGCGCCATGCCGCGCGTATTGTGAAAGTGCAGCGTGATTTCGAGCGGCGCGAAGGCCGCGCTCGCACGCGCGCACAGGTCGTGCACCTGCGCGGGATGTGCCATGCCCGTCGTATCGCAGAGCGTCACGCCGTTCACGCCCAGACCGGCAAAACGGTCGATCCAGCCGAGCACGGTTTCCACCGGCACGTCGCCTTCCATCGGACAACCCATCGCCGTCGACAGGGACACGTTGATCGCCACGCCCGATCCGCGCACCGCGCCGATCACATCGCGTAGCTGTCCGAACGATTCTTCGCGCGACATGCGCAGATTCGCGCGATTATGGCTCTCGCTCACCGACATCACGAGATTCACCTCGTCGACCTTGCACGACAACGCGCGTTCCGCGCCGCGCACATTGGGCACGAGCACGGTATACACGACACCGGGCGCGCGCGCGATGCCGTGCATCACGGCCTCGGCGTCGCGCAGCGCGGGAATCGCTTTCGGCGACGTGAACGACGTCACTTCGATCTTCGCGTAACCACACGCGCTCAACTGGTCGATCAGCGCGATCTTGTCGTCGGTGTCGATGAAAACCGCTTCGTTCTGGAAGCCGTCGCGCGTGGCGACTTCGTTCAGATAGAGGCGTCGGGATTGCTGGGTCATGGTGTGCGTCTCCGTTCAGATCACGCCGCGTGCGCGCCAGGCGTCGCGCGTCGCCGCGTCCACGCCGATGGACGCGAGCACCGCGTCGGTATGGGCGCCGAGTTCCGGCGCGCTGTGTTCGATCGTGCCCGGCGTGGCGTTCAGTTTCGGCACGACGCCCGGCACGCGCACGGGCGTGCCATCGGGCAGACGATCGTCGACGATCATCTCGCGAGCGCGATAGTGCGGATCGGCGTCGATATCGGCCACGTCGTAAATGCGCCCCGCCGGAATGCGCGCAGCGTTGAGCGCCGCGAGCACGTCGTCGAGCGGACGGCGCTCGCACCAGGCCGCGATCGCGGCGTCGATGCGCTCGACCTGCGCGACCCGTCCGTCGTTCTGCGCGAGCGTGGGATCGTTGCCCAGATCGGCGCGATCAATCAGCTCCATCAGGCGGCGGAAAATGCTGTCGCCGTTGCCCGCGATCAGCGCGTACTTGCCGTCGCTGCAACGGTAAGCATTGCTTGGCGCGATGCCCGGCAGACTGCTGCCGGCCGGCTGGCGCACCGCGCCGAACACCGAATACTCGGGCAGCAGACTCTCCATCATGTTGAACACCGACTCGTAGAGCGCGACGTCCACGACCTGGCCCTTGCCGCCCTGCTGCTCGCGATGACGCAGCGCCATCAGCACGCCGATCACGCCATGCAGCGCGGACAGCGAATCGCCGATCGAAATGCCGACGCGCACGGGCGTGCGCCCCGGCTCGCCGCTCAGATGGCGCAGACCGCCCATCGCTTCCGCCACCACGCCGAAACCCGGCCGGTCGCGATACGGCCCGGTCTGACCGTAGCCCGACACGCGCAGCATGATCAGGCCCGGATTGATCGCGCTGAGCGCCTCCCAGCCGAGCCCCCAGCCTTCGAGCGTGCCGGGACGGAAATTCTCGATCAGCACATCGGTCTGCGCGACGAGACGCCGGATCACGTCCTGACCTTCGGGCGCGCGCAGATCGAGCGTGAGCGACTGCTTGTTGCGCGACTGCGCCGCCCACCAGACCGACGTGCCCTCGTGCAGCAGACGCCATTTGCGCAGCGGATCGCCGGTGCCGGGCGGCTCCACCTTGATCACGCTCGCGCCGAATTCGGCGAGCATCTTCCCGGCGAACGGACCCGCGATCAGTTGCCCGAGTTCGAGCACGCGAATACCGGTGAGGGGTCGTGACATGACGTCTCCAGAGGGTGTCGTTTCTGGACGTCATGATGAGCGCACCGGGCGATTTTGATAATCGACGGTTGCTCAACGCCACTTGACGAAATGGAAAGTCTGCGACGGCGCGAGGTCGGTTGCACGTCATGGTGCGTGTGCGGATCGGCAAGCCGTTTTCCATACGGGAAAGGAAGGCGGCGCAAACGGCAAACCGCGGCGGGCGGCGCGGACTGACAATGCGGTGCGTTTCCTTTATGAAATACATGCACGCCGCGTGGTATCCGCGTGTTTCCGATCCGAAAGAAAATTTCGCAACCGCTCATGTCCAGCCCGACTCCGCCCACCCGCATCGTCTTTCTCGACCGCGCGACGCTGTCGCCGCAAACCGTCCTGCGCAGTTTGCCGTTCGCACACACCTTGCAGTGCTTCGACCACACGTCCGCAGCGGACGTCGCCGCGCGCCTGCGCGACGCCGACATCGTGATCGCCAACAAGACGCCGATCAGCGCGGCCGCGCTCGCCGACGCGCCCTCGCTACGCATGATCGCCGTCGCCGCCACGGGCACCGACAACGTCGATCTGCGCGCATGCGCGGCACGCGGCATCGTGGTCAGCAATATCCGCGACTACGCGATTCACACGGCGCCGGAACATACGTTCGCACTGATCTTCGCGCTGCGGCGCAGTCTCGTCGCGTATCGCGACGCCGTGCGCGCCGGGCGCTGGCTCGACTCGGGACAGTTCTGCTTCTTCGACTTTCCGATCCGAAACCTCGGGGGTTCGACGCTTGGCATCGTCGGCGCGGGCGCGCTTGGCCGGGCGGTGGCGGCCATGGGACGGGCGCTCGGATTGCGCGTGCTATTCGCCGCGCACGGCGAGCGAGCGTCGGCGTCGAACGATCATGTGCCCTTCGACGACCTGCTCGCGCACAGCGACATCGTTTCGCTGCACTGCCCGCTCACGCCCGCCACGCATCATCTGATCGATGCGAGCGCGTTCGCGCGCATGGCTCGGCGTCCGCTGCTGATCAACACGGCGCGTGGCGGACTTGTCGATGAAGCCGCGCTCGTGGAGGCGCTGCAAAGCGGAGCGATTTCGGGGGCGGGATTCGATGTCGTCTCGACCGAGCCGCTGCCCGCCGCGCATCCATTCCAGGCCCTACTCGGGCATCCGCACTTCATCCTCACGCCGCACGTGGCGTGGGCAAGCGACGAAGCCATGCAATCGCTCGCCGACCAGTTGATCGAGAATATCGCCGCGTTTCATGGGGGAGCGCCGCGCAATATCGTCACCGCCGTGCCATGAAAGAACGAAAAGGCCCTCGCGGGCCTTTTCGTTTCATCCGTCTGGTCAATGACCCTGGACGTTTGCATTCGTACTTAAACCGGAGCGGGATGCGCGATGTGCCATTCGTCGACCGTTTGACGCGCCTTGTGCTCGACCATGCTCACACCCATCAGCACGTCGATCTTCAGCTTGGGCAGCGCCAGTTCGACGGGAGGCAGCACGACGTCGCGTGCCTGACCTTCAACGCCAGTTATTTCCGCGCGACACAGCCATTGCGTGTCCGTCGCGTCTGCTTTCGTATCGACAACGATTTGAAAGCCACGGTATTCGATCGACATTTTCTCTCCGGCACCTGACAAAACGTAAGCATGAATCGCTGCCCCGCAGCGGTTGCCCGAATATAGCATTGCTGCGTAGGCTCTTCAGTGCAAACACCGATCGAATCACGATCTGGAGCGAAAAAATACGGCGATTTAAAGTTCACTGCACACTTGAGATTGAAACGCTGATGCACGCCGCTTCATAGTTCGCATACGCCAGCCCACGACAGCCAGCGATACGCCCGAAATCACGGCCGCCAGCGAGACGTAATAAGCGGGCGCGAGTGTGTCGCCCGTCCAATGGATCAGCAACTCGGCAATCGTCGGCGCAAAACCGCCGAACAAGGTCACGCCCAGACTATAGGCAATCGACAATCCGGCAGAACGCACGCGCACCGGAAAAATCTCGGACATGAGCGCAGGCATCGGTCCGGAATACGCCGCCTTGAAAATACCTGCCGCGCCTTGCAATACCAGCAGCCAGCCGAGCGTCGGATGACGCTGCAACAGCGCGAACATCGGATAGGTGAACGCGGCGAGCAGAATCGACGTAGTCAGCATGATGCGCACGCGTCCGATGCGATCGGATAATGCGCCCATGACAGGCGAAAGTGCGAATTGCAATCCGCCATTCAGCACCACGACGCCGAACGACGTGGCTGCTGCCATATGCAATTGCTTGACGGCGTACATCGGCATATAAAGCTGCAAGATATACACGCCCACCGTCGATTGCGCGACGATGCCCACCGCGAGCAGCAAATTAAGCCATTGCGCCCCGGCTTCGGTATTTTCGGCCTGATTCGCCTGCACCGTTTCATGCGTGCGCTTCGATTCTCGATTCGCAATGAACTCCGGCGTTTCGTCCAGATGCGAGCGAATGTAATAGCCCACCGGCCCCAACACGAGCCCGAAGAAAAACGGAATGCGCCAGCCCCACGCGGCAAGCTGGTCAGGCGGCAGCCACAATGCGAGCAGCCCACCGAAAGCCGCCGCGAGAATCGCCGCCGCGCCTTGACTCGCGAATTGCCAGCTCGCGTAATAGCCGCGTCGGGCGGGACTGTGCTCGACCATGAAAGCCGTGGCGCTGCCGAACTCGCCGCCCACCGCAAAACCCTGCACGAGACGCGCAAGCAGAATCAGCAACGGCGCGGCCAGTCCAATCGACGCGTACGGCGGCATGACCGCCATCGCGAGGGTGCCCGCCATCATCAGCGCGATCGAGAGCGTGAGCGCCGCCTTACGCCCTTTTCGATCGCCATAGATGCCGAGCACGATCGCGCCGAGTGGACGCATGAGAAATGAAATGCCGAACGTCCCCACGGCAAGCAACGTGGAAAGCCATTCGTCGTGCACGGGAAAGAACTGTTTGGCGATGATCGGCGCGAAATAACCGTAGACGAGAAAATCGAACCATTCGAGCGCATTGCCGATTGACGACGAGAAGACGATGCGTCGCACCATGCCGCGCGTGAGCGGCGCAGGGTCCGCGTGGTAGCGCTGCGCTTCGCCCAGGTTCGACGCTGCCGGCGATCCGGTTTCCATCGTGCCTCCTCTTTCTATTTAATTCGCGATGCTAATTTAATTGTGCGTAAATCGATCTGCGTATGGCCAAGCAAGGCCGCGCACGCGACGCGGCCTTGCTCCGCTCAGAATCCCGCTGCCAGACCGTCGCGACGCGTATCGCTGGCCGCAACGTAACCGTGATCCGGATTCTCGCGGTCGAGCTTCCAGATGAACTGGCCCGAACCGAAATCCATATACGGATCGTCGATACCCTGAATGCGGTGACCGCGTGCCTCCAGTGCCTGCGCCGTATGCGGATCGAAGGTCGATTCGATGTCGAGCGTGAAGTCGCGATTGACCTTCCAGCGCGGCGCATCGCATGCGGCCTGCGGCTGCTGGCCGTAATCGAGCATCCGCACGACCGTCTGCAGATGCCCTTGCGGCTGCATGTCGCCGCCCATCACGCCGAAGCTCATGACCGCCTCGTCGCGGCCCGCCACCTCCTGCGTGAGGAACGCGGGAATGATGGTGTGGAACGGCCGCTTGCCGCCTTCGACCACATTCGGCGAGACCGGATCCATCGAGAAACCGCAGCCGCGATTCTGCATGGCGATGCCGGTGCCGGGCACCACCACGCCGGAGCCAAAGCCCATGTAATTCGATTGAATGAAGCTCACCATCATGCCGCGCTCGTCCGCGGCGGACAGATAGATCGTGCCGCCGGAACGCGGCATGCCGAAGTCGAAGTGCGTGGCGCGTGCGGGATCGATCAGCTTTGCGCGCGATTTCAGATAGGCGTCGTCGAGCATCTGCTCGGGCGTGACGTCCATCGAACGCGGATCGGACACATAGCGGTACACGTCCGCGAACGCGAGCTTCATCGCTTCGATCTGCAGATGTTGTGACTTGATGCCGTCGCGCGGCAGCGACGCCACGTCGAACTGCTCCAGAATGCCCAGCGCGATGAGCGCGGCGATCCCCTGCCCGTTCGGCGGAATCTCGTGCACCTTGTAGCCGCGATAGGTTTTCGAAATCGGCTCGACCCATTGCGCGCGATAGTTGCGAAGATCGTCGAGCGTGAGCGCCGCGCCGCCTTCACGGGCGAACGCCGCGATGCGCTCGGCGAGTTCGCCTTCGTAGTACGCGCGCGGCCCCTGCTCCGCGAGGCGTCGCAACGTGGAAGCGTGACCCGGCAGGCGCACGTGTTCGCCCACTTCGGGCGCGCGCCCGCGCGGCATGAACGTCTCGGCAAAACCGGGCTGATCGCGCAATTCGGGAATCGCCGCCTGCCACTTGCGCGCGACGATCGACGCCACGGCATAGCCGCGTTCGGCGATCTCGATGGCGGGCGCCATCAGATCGGCGAACGGCAGCGAGCCGAACTTCGCATGCAGCGCCTCCCAGCCCGCGATCACGCCCGGCACCGTCACGGTGTCCCAGCCGCGCTTGGGCTGCTTCGCGAGCCCCTGCTCCTCGCCGTGCTTGCGGCGAAAATAGTCCACGCTCCAACCGGCCGGCGCCGTGCCCGACGCATTCAGGCCGTGCAGTTGCGAGCCGTCCCAGACGAGCGCGAACGCGTCGCCGCCCAGGCCGCACGACACCGGCTCGACTACCGTGATGGCCGCCGCCGCGGCGATCGCGGCATCCACGGCGTTGCCGCCTTTCCAGAGCATGCGCAGCCCCGCCTGCGCGGCCAACGGGTGCGAGGTCGAGACGATATTGCGGGCGAACACCGGCAGGCGCGGTGTCGGATACGGGTTGTGCCAGTTGAAGCGCGTCATGAGGGTATCGATTCGGGTGAATGCGGATGAATGGAAGCGCGACCGTGCCGGACAGTCCGGCACAGACCGATCCTTCGATTATCTTGAAGGCTTGACCAAAAAAATATTAATATTTTGTTGTCGACACTTAAATTTTTCTCACATGCTCACGCTCCGGATGTTGCGTACCTTGCAGGCCGTCGCGCGCAGCGGCTCGTTCGCCACCGCCGCCGAAAAGACCGCGCTCACCCAGGCCGCCGTCAGCCTGCAGATGCGCGGACTCGAGGAAGCGCTCGGCCGCCAGATCTTCGACCGCCGCGCGCGCCAGGTCGCGCTCACACGCGAAGGCCGCGAGATCTGCGCGAAGGTCGAGCGCATTCTCGAACTGATCGACGAACTGCCGGCCAGCGCCGACGACGCCATACGCGGCTCGGTGATCGTGGGCGCGGTGGTCTCGGTGATCGGCGCGCTCTCGCTGGCCGTCGCGCATCTGAAGACCGAGCATCCCGAACTCGAAGTGCGCCTGACCTCCGCGCGGTCCACCGAACTCGCGGATATGGTGGAAGCCGGCGAAGTCGATCTGGCCGTCGTGGTCGGCAATATCGACGGCACGCTGCACGAATCGCTCGCCTGGACGCCGCTCTACGAAGAGCCGCTTATGCTCGTCACGAGCCGCACGACGAAGGGCACCGACGCCCGGCGTATTTTGCGCGAACGCGGCTTTCTGCGTTTCGACCGACGCGTGCCGACGGGCGCGGTCATCGACGACGCGTTGCGCACGCTCGGCATCAAGCCGCTCGAATATCTCGAACTCAATTCCATCGAAACGATTGTTTCGCTCGTGCGTAACGATGTGGGCGTGAGCGTGCTGCCCGTGCTTCACAACGGCAACTGGCACGACGACCCGAATCTGCGGCTGATTCCGCTCTGCAATCCGCCGTTTATGCGCACCGTCGGCATGATTCACCGGAAATCGAATAAGCGCACGCTGCTGTTCAAAACACTCGCGACGATGCTGCGTTAATTCATCGTGAATCGAATCGCGACATTATGTCTATGTCGCCCTGTTTTAAGGCGTTTTCGCTTCGACAAATAGAAGCAGACGCCTGGCAATATCGCGTCAATCGGCTTGACCTGCGTCGCGCTGTAAGTAAAATGAAACCCGACGCAGCAAAACACGCGAACGTATTTACCGATTCGTTTCGCCGTTATTAATTCGGCTGGATTTACCGGTCCATTGCCGATAGTTAGCCATCCGTATCATCCATCGGAGAGTCAAGAATGAGATCCAGAATCGCAACGACAGCCGTCGTGCTGACCCTGGTCGGCGCCATGATCGCCGGCTCGGTGCTCGCGCAGCAGCCCGCACCGGCCAATCCGGCACAACCCGCACCGCCGGCCGCCGCCACGCACAACGACCCGATCGTCCAGAAGCGCATGGAAATTCGTGAAGCGAATCGCGAACAGCGCGCGAAAAAATCCGAAGCGAAGAAGGTGTACAGGAACGAAGCCAAGCAGGCTCGCAGCGAACGCAATCAATCCGCTCAGGAATCCCGCGCACGCGCGCAAAATGCGCTCAATGCTCCGAATAGCGGCGCGCCCAACATCGCACCGAACACCCAGTAACGCCCCCGTCGAAAGCACTACCACCGAAAGCCGCTACCGCCATCGCGCGGGCGCGGCCTTCGTGCGCTTTGGTGCGCTTTGGTGCGTTCACGGCTGATAGACGACCGACCCCCGGACGCTCGCGTGGAGCGTGACCGGGCATTCGCGTAAGCTAGCGTCAATTCACGCGCGGATCGTCCATGCCCAGCTTGCCCTCTTCCACGGTGGTGATCGCTATTCGCAGACGTATCGGCTCGGCCGCGGTCTGGCTCGCGGCCTGCCTGTGCGCCGCGCTCGGCGCAACGACACTCACGGCATGCCAGCAATTACCCGCACCCGGCCCGCGCACGCAATCGGTGGCGCTCACCGCTGAGGAGGCGAGCAGCACACAGCTCGGCCAGGCGATCGACAAGGAGCGAGGCGATCACCCCGGTTTGACCGGCATCGATCCGCTCACCGCGCCGCTGCAAGCCTTCGCCTCGCGCGTCGATCTTGTCCGCACGGCGCAACGCACGATCGACGTGCAGTACTACATCTGGCGCGACGATCTCACCGGCACGCTGCTGCTCGAAGAGTTGCGCAAAGCCGCCGACCGTGGCGTGCGCGTGCGCCTGCTGCTCGATGACAACGGCATCCCCTCTTCGCTCGACAGCACGCTCGCCGCGCTCGACGCGCATCCGAATATCGAAGTGCGCCTGTTTAATCCCTTCGTGATTCGCAAGCCCAAATTCATCGGCTTTATCACCGACTTTTCGCGCCTGAACCGGCGCATGCACAATAAGTCGCTAACGGCCGATGGCGTGGCGACAATACTCGGCGGGCGCAATATCGGCGATGAATATTTTGGCGCAACGGACGGCGTGGTATTCGCCGATCTCGACGTGCTCGCAATCGGTCCCGCCGCAACGGACGTCGCGCACGATTTCGACCGATACTGGTCGAGTGCTTCGGCGTGGCCTGTGCAGGAAATCCTGCCCGCCGTGTCCGCGGACCAGCTCGCGGTGCTCGACCGCGCCGCGCTTGCAGTGCAGACCAACCCCGCGGCCAGCGCGTTTATCGCGTCGCTCGAAGCGAAAACCGACGTGCGCCATTTGCTCGACGGCACGCTCGAATTTGAATGGGCGCCGGCGCGGCTCGTCAGCGACGATCCCGCGAAAGCGCTTGGCAAAGCGCCGCAAGACTCGCTCATTCTCAGTCAGCTCAAAGATATTCTCGGCGAGCCGCAACGCGAACTCGATCTCGTCTCGCCGTATTTCGTCCCCGCCGAAGCCGGCACGCGCTATTTCACCGAGCTTGCGCGACGTGGCGTGACCGTGCGCGTGCTCACGAACTCGCTCGAAGCCACCGACGTCATGCCGGTGCACGGCGGCTATGCGCGACGGCGCAAGGCGCTGCTCGAAAGCGGTGTCGAACTGTGGGAATTGCGCCGCGCGGCAGGCACGAGCGGCGCGAAGGAGCAGGCGCCCGGCATGTTCGGCAGCTCCGGTTCGAGCCTGCATGCGAAGACCTTCGCCGTGGATGCGAAGCGCGTGTTCGTCGGTTCGCTGAACTTCGACCCGCGTTCGGCGAATCTCAATACCGAACTTGGCCTCGTGATCGAAAGCCCGAAACTGGCCAGCCAGATCGAGCATGCGTTCGTCGCGCAGATTCCGCAGCTTGCCTACGAAACGCGACTCGCGCCTGACGGCTCGATCTACTGGATACGCCGCGATGGCGACAGCACGATGCGCTATGACGTCGAGCCGAATTCGCGCTGGAGCACGCGCCTCGCCGTGTGGTTCTTTTCGATTCTGCCGATCGAGTGGCTGCTGTAACGGCAGCCGCGTCAATCAACAATTCGGCGATTCAGCGCCTGCACCGCTTCCAGCGCGCCGCCCACCATGGCGCGCAAGACCGGCTGCACTTTTTGCGCGAGATCGGGCCGATAGTCGAACGGCGCGTCTTCGTTCATATAGGTGGACTGGCACATTTCGAGCTGCACGGCATGCACGCCGTCTTGCGGCGCGCCGAAATGGCGCGTGATATAGCCGCCCTTGAAACGACCATTTGCAATCGACGTAAACTCGCTCGCGGCCGCGCCGCGCTCGACGGCCGCCTGCACCGATGCATGCGTCGTGCGCCCATCCTGCGTGCCGATATTCAAATCCGGCAATTTATTCTCAAACAGTCGCGGCAGCACGCTCGCAATCGAATGCGCTTCCCAGAGCAGCACGTTCGCATGTTCGGCGCGCAAGCGTTGCAACTCCGCGCGCAACGTGTCGTGATACGGCTGCCAGTAAGTCTGCACGCGGCGCTGACGTTCCGCTGCATCGGGCGCGTGGCCGTCGCGATAAAGCGGCTCGCCGCGAAACGTTTCCATGGGACACAGCGACGTGGTCGTTTGCCCCGGATACAGGCTTTCGTCGTTCGGCGGACGATTCAGGTCGATTACATAACGCGAAATACGCGCGCCCAGAATCGTCGCGCCGAGTTCTTTCGCGAAAGCATAAAGACGATCGAGATGCCAATCCGTATCGGCGACGCTCAGCGCAATATCGCTGTAGCGCTCGCGAAAATCGGCGGGAATCGCGGTGCCCAGATGCGGAATAGAAATGAGCAGGGGCGCCGTGCCGCGTTCGAGCGTAAAGAGTTCGGTCATGATCCGGTCCGTTGAATGGCTGTGTGCTTACGCATCGGCGAGCAGGCGCGCGAGCGTCTGGCGATAGTCGGCGTAAAGACGCGTTTCGTCGCGATGGCGGCGCTGCGCGATCACTTGCTCGCCGCCCGTATAGACATCGAGCACCGGCGTCTCGCCGTGTTCGCAAAACACCACCGACGAGAGCCACGTGCGCGGCGTCTGCCCGGCCAGATTCGGATGCTGCGGATCGAGCACGATCCAGTCGGCACGCGCGCCCGCTTCGAGCGCGCCCACCTGACGCCCCGTCGCCCGCGCACCGCCCGCCAGCGCACCGGTATACAACCGGTCGGCCACATACGCCGTTTGCGGCGAAGCGAGCACGTTGCGCTCGCGGCGCACGAGACGTGCGCCATATTCGAGCAGGCGCAATTCCGCGCGCCAATCCACGCCGATATGGCTGTCCGAGCCGACGCCAAATGCGCCTTGCGCATCGAGATAATCGTGCGCGGGAAAAATGCCGTCGCCGAGATTCGCCTCGGTGGTCAGGCACAAGCCCGCCACCGCGCCGCTGCGCGCGAGCGCGAGCGTCTCCTGCGCATCGACGTGCGTCGCGTGCACGAGGCACCAGCGCGCATTCACGTCGAAACGATCGAGCAGCCATTGCACCGGACGCGCGCCTTCGGTTTCGATGCACGCCTCGACCTCGGCGGTTTGTTCTGCGATGTGAATATGCACGGGCGCGCCGGGCAACATCGCGTCGAGACCGTTGAGCATGTCGCGCAACGAATCCTGTGAGACCGCGCGTAACGAATGCGGCGCGACCCCATAGCGCAACGCGCCCTGCTCCGGATACGTTTCGCGCAGCGCTTCGATCATCTCGAGCAATTGCGCGGGCGTGTTGATGAAGCGCCGCTGATCGTCGCGCGGCGCACGCGCGCCAAAGCCGCTGTACTGGTAAAGCACCGGCAGCATCGTCATGCCGATGCCCGTCTCGCGCGCCGCGCCCACCACGCGCTGCGCGAGTTCGGCGGGACTCGCATAACGCCGGCCGTCCTGCGCATGATGCACGTAATGGAATTCGCAGACGGACGTATAGCCCGCTTTGAGCATTTCCACATAGAGCCAGCGCGCGATCGCGCCGAGATCGTCGGGCGTGATGCGAGCGGCGAAGCGATACATCAGATCGCGCCAGCTCCAGAAACTGTCGGTGGGATTCGCGCGATACTCGGTGAGGCCCGCCATCGCGCGCTGAAACGCGTGAGAATGAAGATTAGGCATCCCAGGTATCACCGGACCGGCGGACGTGGTCACGCCCGCGGGCGCGCTCACGAGATCGGGCTGCACGCGCAGCAACGTGCCCTGCGCGTCCCATTCGAGTAACACGTTGCGGCGCCAGCCATCCGGCAGCCACGCATGCGCGGCGAACAGCGCGCGCTGAGGGAAATCGGAATTCAAGGTATTCATGCGCGTTGATCGCGTTCGAAAACGGTTTGGCCGCCGCGCACGACGCGCGCGCACAGCGGACGGCCGATCCAGTAGGCGAGTTCGGCGAGCGACTGCACCTGCCAGACCGCAAAATCGGCGGGACGTCCCACACCGAGCGTGCCGTGGCGCGCGGTGTCGCCGAAAGCCTGGGCCGCGTGCCGCGTCACGCCTTGCAGCACTTCGGGCACGGTCATGCGGAACAGCGTGGTCGCCATATTCATCATGAGCAGCAGCGAAGTCGCGGGCGATGTGCCGGGATTGCTGTCGGTGGAAATGGCAATCGGCACCTCGTAGCGGCGCAGCAGATCGAGCGGCGGCAACTGCGTTTCGCGAATGAAATAATACGCGCCGGGCAGCAGCACGGCCACGCTGCCCGCTTCTTTCATCGCGGCCACGCCCGCTTCGTCGAGAAACTCCAGATGATCCGACGACAACGCGCCATAACGCGCTGCCAGCGCCGCGCCGCCGCTATTCGACAATTGCTCCGCATGCATTTTCACGGGCAGATTGCGACGCGCCGCCGCTTCGAACACGCGCTCGCTCTGTGCGATCGAAAAGCCGATGCGCTCGCAGAACACATCGACGGCATCGACGAGGCCTTCGTTGGCGAGCGCGGGCAGCATGCGCTCGCACACTTCGTCGATATAGGCGTCGGCGCGTCCTGCGTACTCGGGCGGCAAGGCATGCGCGCCCAGAAACGTCGTGCGCACCGTGACCGGATAACGCTCGCCCAGTTGCCGCGCGACGCGCAGCATCTTGCGCTCGGCGTCGAGTTCGAGGCCGTAGCCCGATTTGATTTCGACGGCCGTCACGCCTTCCGCGAGCAGCGGTTCGAGACGCGCGGCCGATTGCGCGAAGAGTTCGGCTTCGCTCGCCGCGCGCGTGGCGCGCACGGTCGAGACGATGCCGCCGCCCTGGCGCGCGATTTCCTCGTAGCTCACGCCCGCGAGACGTTGCGCGAATTCATCGGCGCGCTGGCCGCCGTAGACCAGATGCGTATGGCAGTCGACGAGACCCGGCGTCACCCACGCGCCGCCGAGGTCTTCGCGCGGCCATTGCGCGAACGTCGCGGGCAGATCGGCCGCCGCGCCGAGCCACGCAATCGTGCCGTTGTCGACGGCGATGGCCGCGTCGTCGAGCGTGTCGCGCGGGTCGCCCTGCGCGCAGAGTTTGAGGTGGTGCCAGACGGCTTGATTCATGGCGCTTTCTTCGGATGTCGTTGCACGTTCAACGTAATGGCGAGCAGCGCGCCCTCGCCTTGCGTTTCGATTTCGGCGGCCTGAGCGGAGTCGATACGCAGCGTGTCACCGGTTTCGAGCGCGATCCATTCGCCATCTTCGACGCGCGCGCGCGTGACGCCTTGCGCGCCATACAGCAGCACAGTATCCGTTTGCGCGGGAATGCGATGCGAACCCGCCTCGCGCCAGACCTCGAGCGAGCCGTGCGCCACGTCGCGGCGCACCATCAGGTTGAAATCGCGCGTGGCGCCATCGACAAGACGCGCGTCAATCGACGCAGCGCCGTCGAAGCGCGCGATATCGAGCACGCGCGTCAGCGCATGCGTCGACAAGACATTCGCGCCGCCAGCATCATGCTCGTCGAGCAACATGCCCGCGCCTTCGAGCAAGACGAGCGTGCGATCCACGCCCGCGAAGCGCGAAAACGGACCGGCTTGCGCGACGTCGGCCACGCTCACACGCCACGCGAACGCGACGTCGTGCGCAACCTCATCGGCCGACACAGGCGCAAATTCCGCCGCGATCTCGCGCGTGACGCCGCCGCCGTTCTTCCACGGCGACGCCACCCGATCCGCGCCGCGCAGCAGCGTCAGCCGCGGCGCGGGCGTCGTGCGAGCTTCGCTCATCGGCCCAGCATCGGCAGCTTGAGACCGGCTTCACGCGCGGTCTGCTGCGCGAGTTCGTAGCCGGCGTCGGCGTGGCGCATCACGCCCGTGGCCGGATCGTTGTGCAGCACGCGGCCCAGACGCTCGTGCGCCGCCTGCGTGCCGTCCGCGACGATCACCACGCCTGCGTGCTGCGAGAAGCCCATGCCCACGCCGCCGCCGTGATGCAGCGACACCCACGACGCGCCGCCCGCCGTGTTCAGCAGCGCGTTGAGCAGCGGCCAGTCGCTCACGGCGTCCGAACCGTCCTTCATCGATTCGGTTTCGCGATTCGGGCTCGCGACCGAACCCGTGTCGAGGTGATCGCGGCCGATCACGATCGGCGCCTTCAGCTCGCCGTTCTTGACCATCTCGTTGAACGCCTGACCCAGACGATAACGATCCTTTACGCCCACCCAGCAAATGCGCGCGGGCAGGCCCTGGAACGCGATGCGTTCGCGCGCCATGTCGAGCCAGTTGTGCAGATGCGGATCGTCGGGAATCAGTTCCTTGACCTTCGCGTCGGTCTTGTAGATGTCCTCGGGATCGCCCGAAAGCGCGACCCAGCGGAACGGACCCTTGCCTTCGCAGAACAGCGGACGGATATACGCGGGCACGAAGCCCGGAAAATCGAAGGCGTTGTCGACGCCCATTTCCAGCGCCATCTGGCGAATGTTGTTGCCGTAATCGAGCGTGGCCGCGCCGCGTTCCTGCAGCGTGAGCATCGCCTGCACCTGATGCGCCATCGACTGCTTCGCGACCTTGATGATGCTCTCCGGCGCGACCTTCTGCGCCTCGCGCCATTGCTCGACGCTCCAGCCTTGCGGCAGATAGCCGTTGATCGGATCGTGCGCGCTGGTCTGGTCGGTCACGCAGTCGGGCGTGATGCCGCGCGCCACGCATTCGGCGAACACGTCCGCCGCATTGCCGAGCAGACCCACCGAGACCGGCTTGCCCGTCTGCTTCGCTTCTTCGACGATGGCGAGCGCCTCGTCGAGCGTCTTCGCCTTGCGGTCGACATAGCGCGTCTTCAGACGGAAGTCGATGCGCGTCTCGTCGCATTCGACCGCGATCATCGAAAAGCCCGCCATCGTGGCCGCGAGCGGCTGCGCACCGCCCATGCCGCCGAGACCGCCCGTGAGAATCCAGCGGCCCTTCGGATTGCCGTTGAAATGCTGGTTCGCCACGGAATAGAACGTTTCGTAGGTGCCTTGCACGATACCCTGCGAGCCGATGTAGATCCAGCTGCCCGCGGTCATCTGGCCGTACATCATGAGGCCCTTGCGGTCGAGTTCGTGGAAATGCTCCCACGTGGCCCAGTGCGGCACGAGATTCGAATTCGCGAGCAGCACGCGCGGCGCGTCGGCATGCGTGCGGAACACGCCCACCGGCTTGCCCGACTGGATCAGCAGCGTTTCGTCTTCGCCGAGATCCTTCAGCGACGCGAGAATCTGATCGAAACATTCCCAGTTGCGCGCGGCGCGCCCGATGCCGCCATACACGACCAGCGCATGCGGATGCTCGGCCACTTCCGGGTCCAGATTATTCTGGATCATGCGATAGGCGGCTTCCGCCAGCCAGGTCTTGCAGACTTTCTCGCTGCCGCGCGGCGCGCGGATCGTGCGGGAAGGATCGAGGCGGGGATCGGTGAAGTTCGGGTGGTTCATGGCGTTCGTTCGTCTCGGAAGTCTCGAAAGAAAAGTTCTGGCGCAAGCCGCGCGGCCAACCTGATGCAGGGGAATCCCGGGAATTCAAGGTGAGGCGTGGTGGCAACGTGAGAGCAAGTCTAACCCCGTCAAGTTGTATATACAACTCGTTTCAATAAAACGAGCGTAGGGAATTACCCTGGAGATTTTCCGGGATTTTTTAGCGTGTTAGCGGGGAGTCGAGCGCCTTGAATCGGCGCTCATTGGCTAGACAAGATGCTGCGACGTGCGCGCCCGGAACGGCGCGCAGTGGAGAAAGCGGAGAAAGCGGAAACGCGAGAAGAACGGGAAGAAAGCGTCAGACCGTGCCGGCCAGATGAAAGCGCGAAGCCGGATGCCAGAGCCGCACCGACGTCGCCACGTGCCGGCCGACCCACGTGCGGCGCAGCAGCAGCAAACAAGGCTCGCCGATCTCCATCGCCAGATACTGGCGCACGCGCGCATCGGGCTTCTGCGCGTAGATGCGAAATTCCGCGCGCTGGATCGGCGCGAGCCGCACCATATAGTGATTGGGCGTTTCGACCGTGAAATCCTGCTGGAGATAATCGGGAAACACCTCGGGATTCACATAGCGATCCTCGTACTGGATCGGCTCGCCCTCTTCGCTGTGCACGATGCGCGAATGGAACACCGGCCCGCGTTCGAGTTCGAGCGAGGCGATGGCGTTCTCGTCGTCGCTGGCTTCGAGCGCGAGCACGTTCGCGCTATGGCGATGGCCGCGCGCGGCAATTTCGTCGGCGATATTGCGGATCTGCAGCGCCGTCGACTCGTATTGACGCGGCGCGACGTAGGTGCCCGAGCCACGCACGCGGTTGAGCACGCCGTCGGCCATCAGCTCGCGCAGCGCGCGCGACACGGTCATGCGCGCGACGCCGAATTCCTTGACCATTTCGGTTTCGGAAGGCACGACGTCGCCCGGCTTGAGCGCACCGCTTTCGATCTGCGCGAGGACGTGACGCTTGATCTGTTCGTAGGCGGGCAGTGGCGCACCGTGAGCCGGCTTTTTTTGCATGGTGTCGAGCGGAAAATGAACCGGCCACATTGTACCGTTCGCGCTCGGGGCCGCCGCGCGCGGCGTTGTCGGCGGCCAGGCCGGGCTCGCTCGCGCCGCGCGCGAGGGCCACGCGCTTGCGTGCTAAGATCGGCGGCTTCTGAACCCAGACTGCACCCGGACCTGACCGGTCCAGGCCACGTCCGGCCCGCTTGCGGCGCGCGTTCGCGACGCTGCTCCACTTCACGCCACTTTCACGCGCGCTCCGAGCGAAACGACCTTGAACGCACCGACCCAACTCATTTTCCTGCCGGGCGCCTCGGGCGACCCCGCGTTCTGGCAACCGATGGCGAACGCGCTCACCTACGAAGCCGAGCATCAGTTCCTCGCCTATCCGGGCTTCGGCGCCGAACCCGCCGATCCGGACGTCGAAAATTTCGAGGACCTCGTGCGCCGCCTCGTGCAACGCATCGACCGTCCGACCGCGCTGATCGCCCAGTCGATGGGCGGCGTGCTGGCCTTGCGCGCGGCGCTCGCGAAGCCCGCGCTCGTCACGCATCTGGTGCTGGCCGTCACCTCGGGCGGCCTCGACATGCAGGCGCTGGGCGCGAGCGACTGGCGCGAGAGCTTCGGCAAGGAAAACCCGCATCTGCCGGACTGGTTCCTGACGCTGCGCGAAGATCTCACGGGCGAACTGCCTTATATCCAGCAGCCGGTCATGCTGCTGTGGGGCGACGAAGATCCCATCAGCCCGCTCTCCGTGGGCGAAAAGCTGCTCGAATTGCTGCCGAATTCCGAGCTGGATCTCGTGAACGGCGGCGACCACGATCTGGCCAACGCGCATGCGCGTGTGCTCGCCCCGCTCGTCGACGAATTCCTGCAGCAAGCCTGACGTCCTTCACGCGCGCGGCGTCCTGCCGCGCGCGCTGTCTCCTCCGCTTTCCCCACTCTCCTGCATTTTCGTCTGCCGCACATACGACGTTCCGGCCGCGCGCCCGCACGCCCCGCGCTTTCCTTTTTGCTTTCAACATCTTTCATTAACCATTCAATCGACGGCGATCTGCCTTGAAAAAGCCGCGAACTGACGCGATTGCGGCTTGACATTCAGCAGGCATAAAGCGACTATTGGCCGGTTCGATAAACGAAACGTAGTTCGCATTGCGAACGCACGATAACAACAACGAGCAGGCCGCCGCACGTCGCCGTGACACCTCGTGACACGCCGCGCGTGGCGCACATCAGCTTGCAGCCACACACTGCGCGACTCATAACAGCATGAAAAGAGACAACCCTCCCATCGCTCAACCGCAATCCGCCAAAGGCCGCGGCGTCGTCGCCGCCCTCGTCTATGTGTTCGAGCGGGTCATGCCCGACCCCTTCGTTCTCTCGATCTGTCTCACGGCGTTCGTCGCCGTGCTCGCGCTCGCGATTGCGCCGCAAGGCCATATTCCGACGCTGCTCGACGCCTGGTACACGGGCACCTTCGGCATCCTCGGCTTCGCGCTGCAGATGATCCTGATTCTCGCGACCGGCTATGCGATCGCCGAAGCGCCGATCGTCCAGCGCGGCCTGCGCGCGCTCGCGGCGAAAGCGCAGACGCCCGCGCGCGCCGCGCTGCTGGTGTTTCCGGTCGTCGCCGTCGCCGCGTGGCTGAACTGGGGCCTCGGTCTCATCGTCGGCGCGCTGCTCTCGCGCGAAATCGCGCGGCGCGTGAAGGTCGATTTCGCGTGGCTCGTGGCCGGCAGCTATTCGGCGTGGTCGATCTGCAATAGCGGCCTGTCGAGTTCGATCGCGCTCTCGCAGGCTTCGCACGGCAACGCGCTCAATCTGGTCGAAAAGGCCACGGGCCACGTCGTGCCGCTCGCCGAGACCGTGTTCGCGCCGTTCGTGTTCGTGCCGACCGTGCTGGTGGTCGTCGTGATGACCGCGATCTTTATCCGCATGCACCCGAAAGCGGAAGACGTGGTGGCCTTCAATCAGGCCGCGCAGGACGAAGACAGCGCCCCGAGCGACGACCCGCACGCGCGCATCAGCGACACGCCGTCGTTCGCCACGCGCCTCGAACAGTCGATGCTCGGCACGCTGCTGCTGCTCGTGCTGGGCGTGGGCTTTCTGGCGATGGAATGGAGCGAAAAAGGCTTCGATCTCGACATCAACACGACCATCCTGATCTTCCTGCTGATCGGCCTCGCGCTGCAGCGCACGCCGATCGCCTACGCGAACGCGATCCGCCGCGCCGCGCGCCAGACCGGCTCGATGCTGCTGCAATACCCGATCTACGGCGGCATCATGGGCATCATGAAGGGCACCGGTCTCGCGTCGATGATCGCCAAGGCGTTCGTGACGATCGCCACGCCGGTTTCGCTGCCGATCTGGAGCTACCTGAGCTCGCTCATCATCACGCTGCTGGTGCCGAGCGCGGGCGGACACTGGGCCGTGCAAGGGCCGTTCGTGCTGCCCGCCGCGCTGAGCCTGCATGCGTCGGTGCCGCGCACCGCGATGGGCGTGGCGATGGCCGAAAACGTCTCGAACATGCTCCAGCCGTTCTGGGCCGTGCCGATCGTGGCCATCGCGGGCATCCGCATCCAGCGCGTGATGGGCTACACCGCCGTGACGTTCGCGGTCTCGCTCGTGATCTACGCGGTCGCGCTCTGGCTGGTGCCGTGATGGGTGCCGTAATCGCCTGATTGTCGATCGTCGCGCTTTCACCGGCGACACAGCATTCCCCGCTTCGGCGGCGCAACGGCGCCGCGCCTGCCGCGTGTGTTTCTCGCGCGGCCCGGCGCGGCGCCGTTTTTTCGTGCGGCATTGTGCACTTTCGTAGTTTGCGCACCCCGCGCGCGAATCGGCGACAATGAGGCTCGCCCGGCAGCGCGCGGGCTTCGCCACCGACCGAACCGAAGGAGCCCGCCGTGACCGCCAACCCCTCCGCCGACGATCTCGATCCACGTCTGCTCGATTTCGCGCGTGAAGTCTTCGACACCGCGCGCCGTGGCGAAGCCGCCACGCTCGCCTCGCTCATCGATCAGGGCCTGCCGCCCAATCTGCGCAACGATAAAGGCGACAGCCTCGTGATGCTCGCGAGCTACCACGGCCACGCCAACGCCGTGCGCGCGCTGGTGCAACGCGGCGCCGATCCCGACCTGCGCAACGACAACGGCCAGACGCCGCTCGCGGGCGCCGCATTCAAGGGCTACACCGAAGTGATCGCCGCGCTGCTCGACAATGGCGCCGACGTGGAAGGCGCGTCGCCCGACGGCCGCACCGCGCTGATGATCGCGGCCATGTTCAACCGCGTGGACATCGTCGAAATGCTGATCGCGCGCGGCGCCAATCCGTCCGCGCAGGACGGCGCGGGCAATACCGCATTTGACGTCGCGAACGGCATGGGCGCATCCGACGCCGCCGCCTGGCTCGCACGCGCAAGCGGCAGAACGGTTTAACCCGCCGCCGTTTTACGCCGCGATTTAAGGGCTCGAATCGCAACGGCTTTGCTCGATCGCACCCGCTCGACGCGCCTCACGCCTGGCGCGATCCGACCGTCCGGCACGAATGCGCCACGCATGCTCGGGACCGCTGCACCCCATGCCGATTGGCGCGCTGGCGCACACAGCCCTGGTGTCACTCCTGGTTTGCATACGAGGTCCTCCAGGCGACGCTACGCCTGTAGCCCGCGTAAAGCGGCACGTGTGTTGCTCCAGCGCGTTTACGTGATATTGTTTTGGCACTGGAGTCGTAACGTGCATGTGCCCGTCAATCGAACTTCGTCACCTTCGCGAGCGTCGCCATGAGTGATGTACGCCACCATCTAAGCCCGCGCGACCGCGTGGAATTGCTCTGCTGGCTCACGTGCGGGAGCCTCGGGGCCTACTACCTCAACGAATCCTGGCCGAACGCGGCTTTTCACGTGCAGGCGGCCCACAAGTGGCTCGATCGCCACGCGCGCGAAGCCGACTGGCTCGCCATCGCGCGGCTCACCGCCATCGCACAGGAAATCGCCAAGCAGCACGCATGGTTCGTCGACGCGACCTGGGCGCGCGACGCCGTCGAGGAAATACTCGACACCGACGACCTCAATTACCAGGCGAAGCTGGTTTTGCAGGTGCTCAAGGACTGCGAGCTCGCGCTCTCCGACCGCCGCGCCGCTGACTAGCCGCTTCGCTTCATCACGCGCCCCGCATCTTTCTCCATCAGACGATGGAGGCGGCGCGCGCGACGCCCGACCATACTCAGGAACGCAGCGCGGGCCCCGTCCGCGCATTCGCGGCCTCGCGCCGCTGCGGGAGCGTTCCGATGATCCCTTCTCCAGTTGCCGGCACCGTCGTGGCCGTGGTTCTGTGCGCGTGCGCGTCGGCGGCGAGCACCGCGGCATTTGCGCAGCGCAACGCGCCAATGACCGGCATGAATAGCGGCAAACAGGTGCAGAAAATCGCGCCGAAGACCGACCGCAAATCGCTGCACGTGGCGAAAGCGACGCGCGCCGAACCTCAGTCGCTGCGCTATCTGCTAGCGGAATCGCCTTGAATGCAGCGCGCATTCACACTCATTTTTTCAGCGACCGCTCCGCCATTCACGACTGCGGAGCGGCTTTCGTCGTACCGTCCACACCTTTCTCGCCCGCCGGCGGCGTCCAGCCATAACCAAGCGCTTTATAGAGGCTCACGATCTGCGCGAGCTGCTGATCCTGTAGAGACGATTGCTGTAATTGCGCGCTGAATAAACTGCGTTCCGCATCGAGCACTTCCAGATAACTCGTATAACCGCCTTCGTAAAGATCGCGCGACAGCGCCGCATATTGCGTGAGCGCTTCCACCTGACGCGTCGTGGCGTCGAGCTGATCGCGCGTGCGCGCCACGCCGACGAGCGCATTCTCCACGTCGGCGAATGCCTGCTGGATCGTCTGCTCGTAACTCAGCAACGCTTCCTGTTGCACCGCTTCTGCCTGATGCACCGAGCCCGCAATCGCGCCGCCCTCGAAAATCGGCTGCGTCACCGAACCCGCGAACGACCAGATGCGCGCCGGCCCCGTCCATAAGCCCGAGAGCGCCGTGCTGGCCGCACCGAATAAACCCGTGAGCGAAATCTGCGGAAAATATTGCGCGCGCGCCGCGCCGATCGATGCGTTGGCGGAAACGAGCGCCTGCTCGGCCTGGAGAATATCGGGGCGGCGCTCGATCAACGACGAAGGCAGACCCGCGGGAATGGCCGGCGCGGTCAATTCGGTAATCGATTTGCCGCGCGGAATCGGCCCCGGATTCTGACCGAGTAACAGCGAAATTGCCGTTTCCTGTTGCGCGATCTGCTGCTCGATTGAATACACCGACGCCTGCGCGGATTCATATTCCGAACGCGCCTGACTCAATTGCAATTTCGACACCACGCCGCCCGCAAAACGCTCGTTAAACAGATCGAGCGCGCCCTGGCGGCTCTTGAGCGTCTCTTGCGCAATCGTCAGTTGATTGTCGTAATCGCGCAATTGCAGATAACTCGACGTCACATTGGCAATCAGCGCAATCCGCGTGGCCTGTTGCGCCGATTGCGTGCCGAGATAATCGGCGCGCGCGGCTTCGGTTAAACGCCGCAGACGCCCGAACAGATCGAGTTCCCACGACGCCACGCCTTCGAGCTGCACCTGATTGCCCACTACGGGTGGATAGCCGGGCGCGGGCACGCCACGGCTGCGCGACGCGCCGAAATTCGCGCCGATTTGCGGAAACAGGCCCGCGCGCGTCACCACGTAGCGACCGTAATATTCTTCGATACGCGCGGCGGCGATGCGCAAATCCTTGTTTTGCGCGAGCGCTTTCGCAATCAGATCGTCGAGTACCGGATCGTTGAATTGCGTCCACCAGTCGAGCGACGGATCGACCACTTCCGCGCCGGGCGCGGCAAAACGATAGGACGACGGCGATTCCACCGTCGGCCGATGATAGTCGGGCCCCACGGCGCAGGCCGCGAGACAGGCCGCAAAACAGGCCGCAAGCGCGAACGGTGCGGTGCGTAACATGGCGCGCTGGAGTATCGGCGTCATGGCTTCAACCCTCCTGCGCGGGCGGCGCCGACGGCGGCGGCAGGTTCGGCTCGGGCTTCGGCGTCTTGCGCGACGACAGCGTTTCGAGGCCCCAGAAGAACATCGGGATGAAGAACAGTGCGATCACCGTCGCGCCGAGCATGCCGAAAATCACGCCGGTGCCCAGCGAGCGCCGGCTCGCCGCCGACGCGCCGCTGGCGATCGCAAGCGGCACGCAACCGAGAATGAACGCGAGCGACGTCATAATGATCGGCCGCAGCCGCAATTTCGCGGCGCGCAACGCCGCGTCGTAAGGCGACAGCCCTTCTTTCTCGCGCATTTCCACCGCGAATTCGAAAATAAGAATGGCGTTCTTCGCGGCCAGCGCAATCAGCACCGTCAAACCAATCTGGAAATACACGTCGTTTTCCATACCGCGTATGAAAATGCCCACCAGCGCGCCAAACAACGCAAAGGGCACGGCGAGCAGCACGCCGATCGGCAGCGACCATTTTTCGTATTGCGCCGCGAGAATCAGGAACACCATCAGCAACGCGAAGGCAAACACGAGCGCCGCCGTCGAGCCCGCCTGCTTTTCTTCGTAGGCCTGGCCGCTCCATTCGTAGTTGTAGCCGTCGCCGAGCGTTTCGCGCGCGATCTCTTCCATTGCCGCAATCGCTTCGCCGGAACTGTGACCGGGCGCGGCATCGCCGGTCAGCTTGGCCGCCGGGAAATTATTGAAGCGATTCACGATATCCGCTCCCGGCACGAAACGGACCGTGGCCAGCGCCTTGATCGGCACCATCTGCCCGCTCGTATTGCGCACGTAAAGCTGCTGAATATCTTCCGGACGCGTGCGGTATTGCGGCTCCGCCTGCACGATCACCTGAAACAGACGGCTACCCTTTGGAAACTGGCTCACATACGACGACCCGAACATCGTCTGCAACGCGGAATACACATCCTGAATCGGCACGCCGAGCGTTTCCGCGCGCTCGCGGTCGACTTCCACCAGCAATTGCCGCGAATTGGTATTGATGGTCGAATTCACGCTGCGTAATGCGGGATTCTGGCGCGCCTTGGCAATGAACTGGCGCACCTTTTCCTCGAGTTGCTGATAACTGCCGTCGCCTGTGCTCTGCAGCCAGAATTCGAATCCGCCCGTGGTGCCGAGGCCCGGAATCGAAGGTGGATTGAGCGGCACCACCGCACCGTCCTTGAAGCCCGAAAACACTTTCGTCGCCGCGCGAATCAGATCCTGCGCCGTGCCGTTTTCGCCGCGCTCCTTGAAGCCCTTGAGCGTAATGAACAGCGTGCCCGCATTCGATTTATATTGCGAGTCGATCAAGCTATAGCCGATAGGCGCCGCCACCGAACTCACGGCGGGTTGCTTTGCGAACCAGTCTTCCGCCTTCTTCGACAATTCTCCGGTGCGGTCGAGACTGGCGGCGTCGGGCAACACGACGGCGCCGAGCAGATAGCCTTGGTCCTCCACCGGCAAAAACGACGACGGAATGGTTTTGAAGAGACCACCCGTGGCGATCAGCATCACGACGATCAATCCGATCGACAGCAGCACGCGGCGAATCGCAGTCTGCACCCAACTGCCATAGCCATTGGTGATCTTGTCGAATCTGTCGTTGAACCAGCGGAAAAAGCGGTTCTTCTTCTGCTCGCCCGGCTTGAGCAGAATGGCGGCCAGTGCGGGCGACAGCGTCAGCGCGACCACGCCCGACAACACCACCGACACCGCAATCGTCACCGCGAACTGTTTATAAAGCTGGCCCGTGATACCGGAAAGAAACGCCACAGGAATAAACACCGCAAGCAGCACGAGCACGATGGCCACCACCGGCCCGCTCACTTCGTCCATCGCGCGTTTGGCCGCTTCTTTCGGCGGCAATTTGAATTCGCTCATATTGCGCTCGACGTTTTCAATCACGACGATCGCGTCGTCCACCACAATGCCGATGGCCAGCACCATGCCGAACAAGGTGAGCATATTGATCGAAAAGCCGAATGCCTCCATGCCGATGAACGCCCCGATAATCGACACCGGCACCGCGAGAATTGGCACGAGTGTCGCGCGAAAACTCTGCAGGAAGATGTAGACCACCAGAATCACGAGTATCACGGCGTCGCGCAAGGTATGCACCACTTCGCCGATCGACTCGCGCACGAATTCGGTGGTGTCGAGCGCCACTTCGTATTTCAGGCCGGGCGGGAAATTCTTCTTTAATTGCTCCAGCGTCGCACGCACCTGCTTGGCCACTTGCAGCGCGTTCGCGCCCGGCTGCTGATAGACCGCGATCAGCGTCGCCGTTTTGCCGTTATAACGGCCGCGCAATGAATAATCCTTCGCGCCGAGTTCCGCGTGACCGATATCCTTGATGCGCACGATGGCGGCGTCGCCCGACCCTGCGCGCAAAATGATGTTGTCGAAATCGACCGGCTCGGTCAGACGCCCTTTGGTCGCCACCGGAAACGTCTGCTGCACGGGCGCGTCGGTGGGCGACTGGCCTAATCGTCCCGCGGAAAACTGCTGATTCTGCGCGCTGACGGCGTTCTGCACGTCGGCGACTGTGATGCCCAGTTTCGCCATGCGATCAGGTTTGAGCCAGATGCGCATCGCGTAGTCGGCGGAACCGAAAATCGACGCCTGATTCGCGCCCGGAATACGCTTGAGCGCGTCGAGCACATACACGTTCGCGTAATTCGCCACATACGCCTGGTCATAAGCGTTGTCGGGTGAATAGATCGCGATCACCATCATGAACGCCGACGAGCGCTTTTGCACCGAGACGCCTTGCGCCGTCACCGCATCGGGCAGCGTGGGCAGCGCGAGATTCACGCGGTTCTGCACGTCCACCTGCGCGAGCGACGGATCGGTGCCGATATTGAAATACACCGTGAGCGTCATATTGCCCGTCGACGAACTCGACGAACTCATATACATCATGTTGTCGGCGCCATTCACCTGCTGCTCGATGGGCGCGGCCACATTCTGCGCGACGATGTCGGCGCTCGCGCCCGGATACGTGGCGCTCACGGTGATCGTGGGCGGCGCGATGTCGGGAAACTGCGCAATCGGCAGATTGAACATCGACACCAGGCCCGCCACCACGAGAATAATCGAGAGCACCGACGCGAAAATGGGCCGGTCGATAAAGAAGTGGGATAACTTCATCGCTCACCCCCCTGCGGTGGGCGAGAGCGTGACATCCACGCGGCGCGACTTGTCGGGAGGATCGGTGGCGACGATACGCGCGGGTTTGCGCATGTCGATGCGCGCATTCTGCACGCCCGCCACGATCAGCGCCGCCCGCACGGTCGCCGCACGCGAGGCGGCCAGACGTTCGTTCGCGGCATACGAGCCGCTTGAATCGGTGTAGCCGGAGATCACCACGTGCGTGTCCGGCGCACTCACGAGACGCTGCGCGACAGCGGCCAGCGCACTGGCCGATTGAGCGTCGAGGCTGGCGCTCCCGACTTCGAAATAAAGCCGGGTCAGTGCAGCGGCATTCGCTTCGGTCGACGTCGCCGGGGCTGCGCTTTTCGCACTGGAAGCGCTCGCGCCGTTTTGCGGAGCAGCCTGCTTCGCTGATTCATCAGGATTCGCGACTTGCGCATTGGCGGTATCGGCGCCGGGGATTTTCACGCTGGCCGGCGGCGTTGCCACCACGTTTGCTTTTACGACAGCGCCCGGCATCAGCCGCAAAGTATTGTCGACCACGACGCGGTCCCCCGCGTGCAGCCCCGAACGAATGACCCAGTCGTTGCCATTCCACTCGCCCGTTTCCACCGAGCGCTGCTGCGCCTTGCCATCCTTGTCGACAGTCCAGACATAGGCGCCGCGCGGCCCCTGCATTACCGCGTCCTGCGGCACCGCCACCGCGCTCGCGCGATCCGCGCCGAGCAACTTGATTCGCACGAATTGGCCCGGACGCAACGCGCCAGTCGGATTCGGCACTTCGGCACGAATCAGATACGTGCCGGTTTCCGTGCTCAGCGACGCATCGGTAAAGGCAATGCGGCCGCGATACGGATACACACTGCCGTCCGCAAGCACGATGACCGCTTCGAGTTTGCCAAGCTGCGGAAACTTGAGCGCGCCGCTCTTGATCTGCGTGCGCAGATCCAGCATCTCGTTCTCGGACAACGAGAAGTTGATCCACATGGGATCGAGTTTGGCGACATAAGTGAGCAGGCTATTGGTGGCGTCGATATACGAGCCGTCCTGCTTCTTGGCGAAACTCGACAAGCCGGTCACCGGCGCGGTGATGGTCGTATAGCCGAGATTGAGGCTCGCGCTCGTGACATTGGCACGCGCCTGTTCGAGCGCAGCGGCCGCGGCTTGCTGCTGACCGACTGAGTCGTCGAGGTCTTTCTGGCTCAAGGCGTTCTTGGCAACGAGCGGACGCACGCGATTCAGGTTGGCCTGCGCCGTATCGAGCCGCGCCTTCTGCTGCGCATATTCAGCGCGCGCCGCGTCGAGCGCAGCCTCGAACGGCTTGCGGTCCATCACGAACATCACGTCGCCCTGATGAACCAGCGCACCTTCCTGATACACGCGCTTTTCCAGAAAGCCATTCACGCGCGCGCGAATTTCGACCTGCTGCGAGCTTTCCGTCTGCGCGACGTAATCGAATACCACGGGCACATCGCGCAACGCGACGTCGATTACATCGACATTGGCAGGCGGCGGCGCCGACGCAACGGGCGTCTTCTCATGGCACGCAGCAACTCCAAGCAGCAATCCCAACGACAGGCACAAACGGGCAAGCCGGATTCCGCATAACATGCTGTTCTCTCCGTTGTCGACGATCTACGCTGGACCGACGAACCCGAGGCGAGTCCGGTTATGCCGGACGTGCTGCGCCGCCTTGAAGCTCGGAGCAGATATTACTGCGTTTCCCGTAGGGGCACGTTGATGTTTGCCATTCTCGTGAGTTTGCTACGCATGGCGAAATAATCGCCAACTGCATTACATCGGCGGAAATGAAATCGGGGGATTGCAAACATGTGCGATTCAAGTAACGACTCAGCAAACGCTTCAAGGCGTTGCAATGCGTTTCAACGATCGCGCTCCAATTGCCTGATTGCGCCGAATTCCGCGCCTGGCAACGTACGGATCAGCAGAGCCATGGCATCCGGCACGCGGCTGCGTTCGAGCGCGACATGCAGACAGGCGAGTTCGCTGCGCCGGTCGATGTCGATGGTATGCACGCCCAGTGCATCGCCGAGCATGCCGTGCAGCAGCCGGCGCGCGAGTTGCGCATCGGGTGGTGCGACGCGTACGATCATCTGCACGCGCGCGGCGCGCTGCGTCGCGTACGAGGCATCAAAGCGCGCGCCGCGCGCCTTCGGTTTATGTGACGAAGTTAAAGCGAGACGATGCGGAAGGAGCGATGCCATGTCGTGCGGTCGCGCGCCGCCGGATTGCGCGGCGCGCGTGTTGTTGAACATGGCTCGATTCTAGAAAGACGCGCGCAAAAATCGCGTTAAAAAAGGGGCAACGTGCGCCAAAAGCGTATAGCGCACGGCAATACGGGCACATGTCAATCGAGCGGACGGCCCGCCGGTTCGCGAATCAACGGCAATGCCAGCAACGAAACCGCCCCGCAGCCAATCAGATACCACGCGGGCGCAAGCGGATTGCCGAGCAGCTTGATGAGCCACGTTGCGAAGAATTGCGCAAAGCCACCAAATATCGACACACCCACGCAGTACACGATCGACATGCCCGTCACGCGAATCGATTGCGGAAACAACTCGGGCAGCATGACGATATTCGGCACCGCCGTGAACGCGACGAGTGCGCCCAGCACGGCCACAACGGCCAGCACCATGCCGACGGTCGGCATCGCGTGGATCAGCATGAACGCGGGATAGATCGCGGCGATCAGCAGCACGCGCGAGACGCCGAAGACCCACTTGCGCCCCACCCGGTCGGAGAGCCAGCCCGCGAACGGCGAGCAGACCGCCGTCACGAGCGCGGCCACGAGCGCGGCGCTCATGCCGACTGAAACCGGCAGGCCGAGAATCCGGATCGCGTACGTCGACATGTAGAACAACACGATGTAGTTGGCCGCCGTACCGCCTATCGTCGTGACCACGCCCGCGACGAGCGCCACGCGATGGCGCGTGAAAATCTCGCGCAACGGACGCGCGACGTCCTCAGCGGCGGTGCTTTCTGCGGGTTGCGCGTGAACGAGGGTTTCGTCGAGATGGCGGCGAATATACACGCCCACCGGCGCGACCAGCATGCCAAGCACGAACGGCACGCGCCAGCCCCAGCTTTCAAGTGCCGAAGGCGTGAGTGCTGTCGAAAGCGCGACGCCGATCAGCGCGCCGCATACGGCGTTGAGCCCCTGACTCACGAACTGCCAGCTGCCGTAGAAGCCACGTGTGCGGTCGTCGGCGTATTCGAGCAGGAGCGAGGTGGACGCGCCCACTTCGCCGCCCACCGCAAAGCCCTGAATCAGACGCGCGAGCAAGATAAGCGCGGGCGCGAGCAGCCCGATCTGCGCATACGTGGGCGCGAAGGCGATGAGCGCCGAGCCAAGCGCCATCAGCCAGAGCGTAAGCGTCATCGCTGCTTTACGGCCCGCGCGATCGGCAAACGCACCGATGAAGACGCCACCCAGCGGACGCACGATGAAACCCACGCCGAAACTGCCGACGGCCAGCATCAATTGATTCAACGCGCCGTGCACCGGAAAATACAGAGCGCCGATGGTCGAGGCGAAAAAGCTGTACACCGTGAAGTCGAAAAACTCGAGGCCGTTGCCAAGCGTGATCGCGGCAATAGCCTTCGCACGCGTGGCGCGAGAATGCGCATGCGGCGGCGCACCGGAGTCGCTGTGCAGCAAAGTGGCGTTCATCGTGTGTCTCCTTCTGTCTCGACCCGAGCGCGTAGCACACTCGAATGCTGAATCGCTCGCTATCCGAATCAATTATTCGTAATCACGGCTGCAAGAAACGTTCGGTCAATTTCACCCAATACGCCGCACCCGTCGCGAGGCAGTCGTCGTTGAAATCGTAGCCGGGGTTGTGAACCATGCAGCCGCCCTCCCCGTCGCCGTTACCAATGATCAGGTAGCTGCCAGCGCAGTGTTCGAGCAGAAACGCAAAATCCTCGCTACCCGTGAGCGGGTCCATGTCGTGAATCAGACCGCCTTCGCCGAGCCAGTCGCGCGCCACGTCCTGCGCGAATGCAGTCATGGCCGGCTCGTTCACGAGCACCGGATAGCGACGCTGATAATCGATGCGCGCCGTCGCGCCATACACGCTCGCCTGCGCATGCACGAGCGCGGTAATGCGCTCCTCCAGCAGATCGCGCACGTCGGGACGCAGCGCGCGCACCGAGAGTTTCATCTGCGCGGTCTGCGGAATCACGTTGGGCGCGTCGCCCGCATGTATCGCGCCGACCGTGACGATCGCCATCTCGAGCGGCGGCACGTTGCGCGACACGATGGTCTGCAGCGCAAGCACGACGTTCGCGCACACCACCACCGGATCGATGGCCTTATGCGGCACCGCGCCGTGGCCGCCGCGCCCGTCGATGTCGATCACGACGGTATCCGAAGACGCCATGAACGGCCCCGCGCGAAAGCCCAGCTTGCCAGTCGGAAAGCCCGGCATGTTGTGCATCGCGAACACGGCGTCGCACGGAAAGCGCTCGAAGAGTCCTTCGTCGAGCATGCGCTTCGCGCCACCGAGGCCTTCCTCGGCCGGTTGAAAGATCAGATGAAGCGTGCCGTTGAAACTGCGCGACTGCGCGAGATGTCTGGCCGCCGCAAGCAGCATCGCGGTGTGGCCGTCGTGACCGCACGCGTGCATCTTGCCCGGAATGCGGCTCGCGTAATCGAGCCCCGTGGCTTCGTGTATCGGCAGCGCGTCCATGTCGGCGCGCAGGCCCAGACGGCGCGTGCCGTCGCCCGCCTTGAGCGTGCCCACCACGCCCGTGCCGCCCAGCCCGCGATGGACCTCATAGCCCCACTCGGCGAGCCGCTGCGCGACAAGGTCGCCCGTCACGAACTCCTCGTAGCCGAGTTCGGGGTGCGCGTGAATGGCGTGGCGCAGCGCGATCATTTCAGCTTCGATCGCGGCAATTTCGGGCGGGATCGCCATCGTGTTCATCCGGAGTCTCCTGCATCGATACGGTTCGGTACGGTTCGAGACTCAGGATAATGACGCCGCTTTTTCGCCGACAGCCCTACAATGGTTGGCCCGCCAACCAGAGGTATGCACTCGGGTTTTCCCTCATGAAGTTCCATCAGTTCCGGGCGCTCGTCGCCATGGCCGATACCGGCAGCATCCGCGCGGCCGCGCGTGCGCTCGGCATTTCGCCCGCCGCGGCCACCAAGGCCGTGCGCGAACTCGAAGCCGAGCAGCAGATCGCGCTGGTGACGCGCAACGCGAACGGCATCGCCTTCACCGAGGCGGGCCAGGCGCTGCTCGTGCACGCCCGCGCGATCGTGCACCAGATGTCGCGCGCGCAGGACGAACTCGACGCGCGGCGCGGCCGCGGCGGCGGCAAGCTCGCGATTGGCGTGACGCCGTGGCTTGCGCTCTCGTTTCTGCCCGACGCCGTCACGCTGTTTCGCGCGCGCATGCCCGACATGCACCTGGAGTTCTACGAGGGGCTGCTCAATATCGTGATGCCGCGTCTGCGCGACGGCTCACTCGACTTCTCGCTCGGCAAGCCCGGGCCGGCTTCGCTGCATACGGAATTCACGCAGACGCCGATCTTCGCCACCGAATCGGCCGTGGTCGTGCGCAAGGGTCATCCGCTGGAAGAAACGCATTCATTGCGCGATCTTCAGGATTGCGAATGGTTGCTCAACTGGGACCCGGCCAGCAAGGAAATGATCGCCGACGACGTGTTTCGCCGCCACGGTCTGCCGCTGCCGCGCACGGTGCACCTCGCGCATTCGTTCATCGTCGCGATGGGGCTGATCATGCACACCGACATGGCCAGCATTTTTCCGTGGCCGCTGGTGGAGACGCGCGTCGCGCGCGAGAATCTGCGCGCGCTGTCGCTACAGGAAGAAGTGGACCGCACCGTGGTGAGCGTGGTCGCGCGTCGCGGCGTGCCGCTCTCGGCCGCCGCGGAATGCTTTCTCGATTGCCTCAAGACGGCGATCCGCTCCGGGGAAGCCTCGCAGGACCCGGAGCGGCGCCGCCTGTATCACTCGATCGAGTTGCTGATCTGAGCGCCGCTTAGAACGACGTACCGATCTGGAACTGGAACTTCTGATACTGATCGCCCGCGTGCTTGACGATCGGGAAGCCGATGTCGAGCTTGAGCGGCCCGATCGGCGAGATCCATTCCAGACCCGCACCGTAGCTGTAACGCAGGCCGTTCGCGCCGGTGCTGTTGCCCTCCGAACCCCAGACGTTACCGCCGTCGAGGAACGTGAAGACGCGCAGCGTGCGGTCGTAGCCCGTGCCCGGCAGCGGGAACGTGAGTTCGATATTGCCGACCACCATCTTCGAGCCGCCGATCGGATCGCCCGTGCTGGAGTCGCGCGGGCCGAGCGAGCCCGACTCGTAGCCACGCACCGAACCGATACCGCCCGCGTAGTAGTTCTTGAAGATCGGGTACGCGCCGCCAATGCCGTTGCCGTAGCCGCCCTGGAAGTTCAGGCCCAGCACGAAGCCGCGTGCGAACGAGTAGTAATACTGCATCTGCGCGTCGGCCTTGTAGTACTGCAGGCCGGCAGGCGTGCCGTATTCGGCATTGGCCTGCGCGAAGTAGCCGCGGCTCGGCACCAGCGCGCTGTCACGATTGTCGCGCGACCAGCCCACCGTCAATGGAATGATGTTCGACACGCGGCCGAAATCGGCGACGTAATCCTTATACGTCTGCGGCGTTTCCGAGTCGATATCCAGACGATCCTGTTCGATGCCGAGACCGAAATACACCATGTCGGTTTCGGAAAACGGAATGCCGAATTTCATGTCCGCGCCATACGAAACGATACGGAAGCTCGTGTCGTTGGTGCTCGAATAATAAAGCGGTTCGGTCGTGCGGTAATAGACGTCGGTAATACGCTTGATGCCGTCGACCGTGAAATACGGATCGATCTGCGTGACCGACAGCGTGCGGTACGTGCTCGCCGTATTCACGTTCAGCGAAAGCGTATTGCCCGAACCGAACACGTTGTCCTGCGAAACGCCCGCCGAAATGATCGGGCCTTCGCCCGAGCCGTAACCCACGCCCAGCGAAAGCGTGCCGGTAGGCTTCTCGGTCACGTTCACGTCCACGTCGACCTGATCCTGCGTGCCTTCCACGGGGACGGTCGTCACGTCGACGTTGGTGAAGTAACCCAGACGATTCACGCGGTCCTTCGAAAGCGCGAGGCGATTCGAATCGAACCACGCGCTTTCGAGCTGGCGCATTTCGCGGCGAATCACTTCGTCGCGCGTACGCGTATTGCCCGTGATGTTCACGTGACGCACATACACGCGGCGGCTCGGATCGACCTGCAGCGTCAGCGCGACGGTGTGATGCTGCTGATCGATCTGCGGTTCGGCATTGACGGTCGCGAACGCGTAACCGTATTCGCCGAGATGATCGACGAGCGCCTTGGTCGTGTCCTTGAGCTTCTGCGCCGAAAAACGCTGGCCCTTCTTCACGCCGATGAGCTTGGTGAGTTCGGCTTCGCGATTGAGCAGATTACCCGCGAGCTTCACGCTCGAAATCGTGTACGGCTCGCCCTCATGTATCGAGATCGTCAGATACATGTCCTTCTTGTCGGGCGACAGCGAGACCTGCGTGGAGTCGATATTGAACTCCAGATAGCCGCGGTCCAGATAGTACGAGCGCACGTTTTCCAGGTCGCCCGTGAGCTTGTCCTTCGAGTACAGATCGTTCTTCGTGTACCAGGAAAACCAGTTCGGCGTGGACAACTGCATCTCGTCGCGCAAGGTGCTTTCGCTGAACGCATTGTTGCCGATGAAGTTCACCTGGCGGATCTTCGCGCTCGGGCCTTCGATCACCGAGAACAGCAGCGCGACGCGATTGCGGTCGATCGGCGTCACGGTCGTCGTCACCTCGGCGGCGTAATAGCCGCGCGTGAGGTACTGGCGCTTGAGCTCCTGCTCCGCGCGATCGACGAGCGCCTTGTCGTAGCTGCGGCCCGGCGAGAGTCCCACTGCGCTGAGCGCCTTGGTCAGATTGTCCTTGTCGAATTCGTGAATGCCCGCGAAGTCGATCGTGCCGATCGCCGCGCGTTCCTGCACCTGCACGACGACCGTGCGCCCTTCGGTGGAAATGCGCACATCGCTGAAAAAGCCCGTTGCGTAGAGTGCGCGGATCGCGTCGGAGGCCTTGTCGTCGGAGAAAGTGTCGCCCTGCTTGATCGGCAGATAGGCGAACACGGTGCCCGGTTCGATACGCTGCAGGCCGTCGATGCGAATGTCCTGGACCACGAAAGGATCCGCGGCGTGTGCGGTGGCCGCCATGCTCAGGCCGAGGCCAGCGAAGGTCAGCGCGCGGGTGTAGCGCGTGGTAGATGAAACCGTCATGCGGGAGGTCGAGAGTAAGGCCAACGGGAACGCCGCGTTGCGCGCGCGGCAAGAAGGACGGCTGCGGCGGGAGCCGCGGCCACGTGACGAAGCGGCCGGCGCACGGCCGCCATGCGCTATTGCACGCGCATCGAAGCGGGCCGCAGCGGCTTGGCGAGACCGGTCGCGAGCGACAGCACTTCAGTCATGTGCGCGGCTTGCGACGGATGCAGGCGAAACGACAGCTCCGCGCCGCCGGGCAGGCGGAAACTCACCACCAGATGCTGCACGGCGCCCGACTCGCGGCCGATCTCCCATGCCTCGCAGGGCATGGTGAATTTGACGCTCGCACTCTTGTGGCGAATGCGCTCAGAACGGCCGATCGCGTTGGAAAGCGCGGCCAGCAATTCATGCATGACCGAACAGTGCACGGCAACGCTGTCCGGCTGATTACTGTTCACCATCAGATACTGGCCATCCGCGGTCAGTTCGAAACCGCGCAGCGAGTCGATGGCAAGTGACGTGGACGTGGACATAGACGGCGCCTCCGTGACGAAAACCATCGGCGGAGTGTAGAGAGATGGCGCCGCGATGCCATTACCCTTAGCGTTACGCGTATTACTTTCATCAATATTGCCGCGTAAGAGATGGGCGATTTACGTCTCGACCATGCGGGCCGCATTGCACGCCGAGCCCGTATTTGACGGCGCAAAACGTAGTCCTTTCAAATTACGTCGCGCGAAATGGGGCGAGAGAAGCGGAAAATACGCCGTAACCAAAACGATTACCGCGACTGTCGATAAGCCGACAAGAAGCTGAACAGGAGATCAACGAGGCACGCGATTCGGCGCATACAAAACGCGCAACGGGAAGGGGTAGGTGTCGAGCAGCGCCGCTGCCGCGTGTTTGCGGATGCGGCCGTATCGCGCGATGAATTGACCCCGGAGCGCGCGCGCAAGCGCTCGTCGCGGCGAGCCGGATTACGCGGACGGGCGGCGCCGGGTCGGTCAGTCCCCGTCCACGCTACAATGCGGCTGCCGTTATTCAGCCTCGTCCAGTCTCACCAGCCCCAACCGACATGCAGAATTCTAACCGGGCCTACCTGCTCGGGCCGTTGCTCAAAGGCGTTTCCCGCTCGTTCTACCTCACGCTGCGCGTGTTGCCCGTGGGCATGCGCGATCCGGTGGGCGAAGCGTACCTGCTCGCGCGCGCCGCCGACACCATCGCCGACACCTCGCTGATCCCGCCGGCCCAGCGCCTCGCGCTGCTGCTGGCCTTCCGCGAGCGCGTCAACGGCAACGCCGGCGGCGTGGCCGGCGATCAGTCCGACGACGCGCTCAAGCGCATCGCCGGCGAAGTCGCCGGTCAGCAGACGCAATCGGACGAAAAGCTGCTGCTCGAATCGCTCGACGGCGCGCTCGACGTGCTCGGCCAGCTCGACGAGGCGGACCGCGCGGCCGTGCGCGAGATCGTCACGACGCTCACGGAAGGCATGGAATTCGATCTGCGCACCTTCCCCGACGAGCGCTCGGGCCAGGTCGCCGCGCTCGGCACGTGGGACGAACTCGACCGCTATACGTATCTGGTGGCGGGCTGCGTGGGCGAGTTCTGGACGAAGATGACCTATATGCACCTGCCCGGCGCGCTCGATCCGGCACTGCGCGACACCATGTACCGGCGCGGCGTGCGCTTCGGCAAGGCGCTGCAGATGGTGAACGTGCTGCGCGATTGCGGCAAGGATCTGCGTATCGGCCGCTGCTATCTGCCCGCCACGATGCTCGCGCAAGCGGCGCTCTCGCCCGCCGACCTGATGCAGCCGGGCACCTCGGCCCGCGCGCGTCCGCTGATGTTCGGCCTCGTGCGCATCGCGCTCGATCATTTCCGCGCGGCCATCGACTACACGTTCGCGCTGCCGCGCCTGTCGCTGCGTCTGCGCCTCGCGTGCCTGTGGCCGATCCTGATCGGCCTCGAAACGCTCGAACGTCTCGTCGATAACGAGGACTGGCTCGATCCTGCGCGTCCGTCCAAGCTCACGCGCAACGACGTCTATCGCATTCTGGCGTGCTCGACGCTCGCCGCGCCGTCGAATGCGCTGCTAGATGCGTGGTTCAAGCGCCTGCTCAAGCGCATCGAGTCGCGCATGAAGGCGATCGAAGCGCATTAATACGCTGCCGACGCAAAAACGGCGCGAGCCCATCGAGGCACGCGCCGTTTTCAGTCCGGGCTGAAGCGATCAGCCCTTCTCGCCGCCTTCGTGACGATACAGCTTGATGATCGCCGAGAAGTCGAGCTTGCCGTCGCCATGACTGCTCATCGCCTGATAAAGCTGCTGCGCGAGCGCGCCCATGTACGCGGGCTGACGCGCCTGCTTCGCGGCATCGGTGGCGAGACCCAGATCCTTGAGCATCAGATCGGTGCCGAAGCCGCCCGTATAACCGCGTGACGAGGGCGCGGTCTCGATCACGCCCGGGAACGGGTTGTACGTGTCGGAACTCCAGCAGCGTCCCGTCGACGTGTTCATGATGCCGCCCAGCACTTTCGCGTCGATGCCGAGCGCCTCGCCGAGCGCCATCGCTTCCGCCACGCCCGCCATCGTCACGCCGAGCACGAGGTTGTTGCAGAGCTTCGCGACCTGCCCCGTGCCGGTCTCGCCGCAATGGACGATGTTCTTGCCCATGCCGGAGAGCACCGGCTTCACGCTTTCATACAGCTCGGCCGTGCCGCCCACCATGAAGGTCAGCGTGCCCGCCACCGCGCCGCCCGTGCCGCCCGACACCGGCGCATCGGCGAAGCGGTTGCCGTTCGCTTGCGCGAGCGCCGCGAAGGCCTTCGCGCTGGCCGGATCGATCGTGCTCGAATCGATGATCGTCACGCCCTTCGAAACGCCCGCCAGCACGCCGTCCTCGCCGCTCAGCACCGCTCGCACGTGCGCGGCGGCCGGCAGCATGGTGATGACCCACTCCGCGCCCGTGGCGGCCGCTTTGGGCGAGCCCGCCAGCGTCGCGCCCGCGTCGGCGAGCGTGCGCATGGCGTCGGCGCTGAGGTCGAACACGCTCAGCGCGTGGCCCGCCTTGATCAGATTGAGCGCCATCGGCGCGCCCATATGGCCCAGCCCGATGAAACCGATTTTCATGAGCATCTCCCCCTTGGTCGTTCGCGTTTAGCGCAGGCTGATCGTGGTGTTCACGCCGTCGTTGACGGTCGCGTCGTCGAACCAGCGCGCGGTGACGGTTTTCGTCTGCGTATAGAACTGCACGACCTGCTTGCCGTACGGACCGAGATCGCCGAGCTTCGAACCGCGCGAACCGGTGAAGCTGAAATACGGCACCGGCACCGGAATCGGAATGTTGATGCCGACCTGGCCGATGTCGATTTCGCTCTGGAATTTACGCGCCGCCGCGCCGCTCTGCGTGAACAGGCCCACGCCGTTGCCGAACGGATTCGCGTTGACGAGCGCGATCGCCTCGTCGAGCGTATTCGCCGTGAGCACGACCAGCACCGGCCCGAAAATTTCCTGGGTGTAGATGTCCATGTCGGTCTTTACGTCCGTGAAGATCGTCGGGCCGACGAAGTTGCCGTTTTCGTAGCCGGACACCTTCACGTCGCGGCCGTCGAGCGCGAGCGTCGCGCCCTGCTTCACGCCCGCTTCGATCAGACCGAGAATGCGCTGTTTCGCGGCACGCGAGACCACCGGGCCGACGTCGGTCTTCGGCTCGTGGCCCGCGTTCACCTTGAGCGTTTTGGCCTTCTCGACGAGCTCGGGCACCCACTGCTGCGCCGCGCCCACCAGCACCACGACGGACGTCGCCATGCAGCGTTGGCCCGCCGCGCCGAACGCCGCGCCCGCCAGCGCGTTGAGCGTCTGTTCGCGATTCGCATCGGGCAGCACGACGGCGTGATTCTTCGCGCCCATCATCGACTGCACGCGCTTGCCGTGCTCGCTGCCGAGGCGATATACATGCGTGCCCACCGCCGTGGAGCCGACGAACGAAATCGCCTTCACGAGCGGATGCGAGCAGATCGCGTCGACCACTTCCTTGCCGCCGTGCACGACGTTGAGCACGCCCTTCGGAATGCCCGCTTCGAGCGCGAGTTCGACGAGCTGCATGGTCGAGAGCGGGTCCTGCTCGGACGGCTTGAGCACGAAGGTGTTGCCGCACACGATCGCCATCGGGAACATCCACAGCGGAATCATGGCGGGGAAATTGAACGGCGTGATGCCCGCGCACACGCCAATCGGCTGCTGCAGCGTGTAGGTGTCCACGCCGCTCGCCACGTTCTCGGCAAAACCGCCTTGCTGCAGCGTGCCGATCGAACAGGCGTGCTCGACCACTTCGAGGCCGCGGAAGATATCGCCTTCGGCATCGGGCAGCGTCTTGCCCTGCTCGGCCGTGAGCGTCTTCGCAATGCGCGACATGTTCTCGCGAATCAGCGCCTGCAATTTGAGCATGATGCGCAGACGCGCGCCGATCGACGTGTTCTTCCATTCGGCGAATGCAGCCTGCGCGCTCCTGACTGCGGCATCGACTTCCGCGACGGTCGCGAACGGCACGCGCGCCAGCACCTCCTGCGTGGCCGGATTGACGATGTCGCGCCATTCCTGGCTGGTCGATTCGACGAACTCGCCGTCGATCAGCAGCTTGACGGTCGAGACCTGCGCGTTGGAATCCTGGGTGACTGCGTTCATGATGCACTCTCTGCGAAAAGAATAAACGGATCCGGTCGTGACTACCTGATTAACCAGATGAACAGGAATACGAAATATCGATCAATCGTGATGCGAGCGCATGGCCAGCGTGCACACAAACGCAATCACGCCCAGCGCCACCATATACGCCACCACGTAGTGCGGATTGCCGCCGCCCCAGGCGAGCAGCGCGGTCGCGATCATCGGCGCGACGCCGCCGCCGAGCACCCCGGCCACCTGCACCGACACCGAGATGCCGCTATAGCGGATTTCCGCCGGAAACTGCGCGGCAAACAATTGCGATTCGGGCGCATAGAGAATCGGAAACACCACGCCGACGCCGAGCACCATCGCCCACCACACGGTCAGCGGATGCAGCGTTTCGAGCATCGCGAAGAACGGCGCGGCGAACGCCGCCATCACGACGAGGCCCGCAAGAAAGAGACGCTTCTGGCCGATACGATCGCTGAGCCAGCCGCAGAACGGCATCGTCGCCAGCGAGAGCACGGCACCCGCCGTGATCGCGTGCAGGATCTGCGCCTTGGGAATCTTGAGCTGATTCGCGGCATAGGCAAGCGCAAACGCCACCACCAGATAGAACCACGTGTTCTCCGCCGTGCGCGCGCCGATGATCAGGAGCAGTTCGCGCGGCTGGCGTCGCATCACTTCGAGCACAGGTGCATTCACGGGCGCGCGCTCTTTTTTCACGCGTTCGAAATCGGGCGATTCGGGCACGCGCACGCGGATCACCCAGCCGATCAGCACCAGCGCAATGCTCGCCAGAAACGGAATGCGCCAGCCCCACGAGAGCAGATCGGCTTCGGGCAGCGCGGTGACGGCCGCCATCGCAATCGACGAAAGAATCAGGCCGAATCCGACGCCCGTTTGCGGCAGCGAACCGAAGAAGCCCTTGCGTCCCGGCGGCGCGTGTTCGACGGCCATCAGGACCGCGCCGCCCCATTCGCCGCCCACCGCCATACCCTGGAGGAATCGCATGGCGACGAGCAGCACGGCGGCCCAGTAACCGATGCTCTGATACGAGGGAATCAGGCCGATCGCCATGCTGGGAATGCCCATCAGCAGCAGCGTGGCGAGCAGCATCGACTTGCGGCCGATACGGTCGCCGAAATGGCCGAACACGATGCCGCCCATCGGCCGGCCGATGAAGCCCACGCCATACGTCGCGAAGGCCGCGAGCGTGCCGAGGATCGGGTCGAGCGTGGGAAAGAAAACCTTGTTGAAGACGAGTGCGGCGGCGGTGCCGTAGAGGAAGAAGTCGTACCACTCGATGGTGGTGCCGGCCATGCTGGCCCAGCCGGCGATCAGATAATCGCGCGCCCTGCGTTTTTGTTCTGGAACGGGAACGGCCACTGCCGCCCCATCCGGGGTGGACTGCATGTGCATCGTTTTGTCTCCATCCATATTGTGTGCGGCCGTCTTTTCAGCGACCTGCAAACGAGTATAGTTATTCGAATATCCACGGCATAGAGATGAAAAAGCCCATCCGATATGCAAAAAAACACAACGGGACAGATGGAGACATTGAACTGGGACGATTTGCGCTACTTCCTCGAAGTGGCGCGCACGCAGCGCGCGAGCGGCGCGGCGAAGCGCCTGGGCGTCGATCACACTACCGTGGCGCGGCGCGTGCGCGAGCTGGAAGCCGCGCTCGGCACGGTGTTGTTCGACAAGTCGCGCGCGGGCGGTTTCGTGCTGACCGCCGAGGGCCAGCGCCTGCTCGCCTACGCGGACGCGGTGGAAACCACGGTGCAATCGGCGAGCGAGCAATTCGCGCTAGGCGCGCAATCGCTTTCAGGGCACGTTCGGGTGGGATCGACCGAAGGCTTCGGCTGCTTTTTTCTCGCGCCGCAACTCGCGCGCTTCACGGGTCAGCATCCCGACATGTCGATCGATTTGCTGCCGGTGCCACATTTCGTGAGTCTGTCGAAACGCGAGGCCGATCTCGCCATCATGCTCGAGCGCCCGGAACGCGGCCAGTACGTGTACACGAAGCTCAGCGACTACTGCCTGCGTTTATATGGGACACCTGACTATCTCGCGCGGCATGCACCGATTCGCAGTGCCGCCGACCTGCGCCATCATGCGTTCATCAGCTATGTCGCCGATCTCGCCTTCAGCCACGAGTTGCTCTATCTCGAACGCACGGCGCCGAACGTCAAGGCGAATCTGTGCAGCACCAGCGTGATCGCGCAATATCACGCCGCCGTGCAAGGCAGCGCGCTGGCGATCCTGCCGTGCTTCATGGCGGAGCCCGATCCGCGTCTGGTCTCGATCCTGCCCGACGAAATCGTGGTGACGCGGCGTTTCTGGCTATGCAGCCGCGAGGAGTTGCGCAAGCTGCGGCGCATCACGTCGCTCTGGGATTATCTGCGCGCCGCCGCCGATGCGAATCAGCCTTTGCTGATGGGGCAATCGCCCGACATGCATTACGTCGAAGCCTGAAATCACGAGGCGCGCGCCCATAGAAAAACCGCACATGCAATTCGGTTCACGAATAGCATGTGCGGTTTCGAAGCTGAAGCGGACTGCATCCCGCGCCCCACGCGCGCGATGCATTCCGTTCGCGTGCAGCGGATCAGGTCCCGACCGGACGGATCGTCAGCGCGTTCTTCACCGACGTCACGCCGGCCACGCCCTTGGCCACTTCCGTGGCGCGGTCGATCTGCGGTTGCTCCGGCACGGTGCCTTGCAGGATCACGGCGCCGTCGCGAGCGCGCACGGTGATGTTGGCCACGCTGATGTCCTTGGCCTTCGCGAGTGCCGAGCGCACCTTGCGCGACAGCGCACGGTTCGCAGCCTTGGCCGTCTTGTACTGCGCCTTCGAATCCTTCAGCTGAGCCTTGGCTGCGTCGGTCGGTGCAGCGGCGGGCGCGCTGGCGGCGTCCTGCGCGTACACGTGGAGCGAAGCGGCGACGAGCATCGTGCCTGCCGCCAGTTTGAACGCCTGAATAGCCTTCATGCAATTTTCTCCTGTTGTCACAGTTTTTTGATAGCCCGCGAGGGCCGTGCACTACGCTTTCACTTCGAATCAGACGCAGTCATTGCGGCAGGTGTGACTGCGGCAATCGCATCGGGAAGTAACGATACTCCATTTATTTCAACTTTGATGCGAAACCGTCGGCGCGCTGCCCGTCTGTGGCTAATCTGTGACTTCATTTCCACAGACGAATCGACATGCCCTTGCAATCCGCTCTGGCAGGCGGTCCCGAATGTCAGGACAACGCCAGGACAATGCGCATTCAAAGGAATGCCATTCAATCGTATTCACGCGTTTTCAATGCCGCGGCAATACGGCCCGCGAAACATGCATGACCAGCATTGCGCACAATGCGCCTGAAATGTGCATGCGCATTGAATCGTGCACACGCATGTTTCTTTTCGACCTTTATTGCCCGCTATTGCTCACTATTCGATGCTGCATTGGCGCGCGCCATGGTGCGCTTTTGGTGCGTGCATTGCTTCGTCATTTCCACACGAGTGCCAGCCGATTGCCACGCTATTGCCACGCTATTGACGGCCATAATCGCAAACAACGTATGGGATTCGCCTGGCGTTGACGCGATCGACACAGGTTTTACCCGCATTGATTCGCAGACGAAAACCCGCGTATTCAGCGCGCGAGCTGCGACTTGATCCAGCGATAGAACTGCTGGATCGCGGCGTCGCGTGGGTGGCCTTCGCGCCAGGTGAAGTAATAGTCGAGCGAAGCGGGAATGCGCACCTGCCCGAGTTGCACCAGTTCGCCGCGCTCGATGAAATCGCGCGCGAGTTGCAACCGGGCGGTGGCCGCGCCCTGCCCGGCCACTGTGGCTTGCAGCAGCAAACCCGCGTCGTCGAAGACGGGGCCGCGCTCGGGTTCCGAGCCCGTCACGCCGGCCGCCTCGAAGAAGTCGCGCCACGACCGGCGCGCGAAGCGCAGCAGCGGCATGCCCGGCAGATCCTCGATGCGGAAATCGGGGTAGCGCGCGAGCAGCGAAGGACTGCACACGGCCACGACCTGGTCGTCGAGCAGCTTGCGGATCTGGAAACCCGGCTCGTCGACGCGGCGATGCCAGATGCCGATATCGAACGGATAGGGATCGGGCGGCGTGACGTCGGCGTGCATGCGCATCGACAGATCGACGTCGGGATGGCGGTCGTAGAAGTCGCCCAGACGCGGAATCAGCCAGACCGATGCGAAATCGGCCATCACGCTCAGTTCGAGGCGCGTGACGCCGCTCACGCCGGGACGTGTGGCATCGAGCGCGTCGCGCAGGTCGTCGAGACTGCGGCGCACGCGGTCGGCCAGTTGCGCGCCTGCGGCGGTCGGGATCATCTGGCCGCCGGCGCGCCGGAACAGCTCGACGCCGAGTTCGGCTTCGAGCCCGCGCAGATGGTGACTCACGGCGCTGTGCGTCAAATGCAACTCTTCCGCGGCGCGGCTGAAACTGCGCCGCCGCGCCGCCGCTTCTAGCGCGCGCAGGGCCTGCAAGGGAGGGAGCGATCGGGACATGACGTCAAATTCTACTCACAATCGCGTCTGAAATCTCTCGCTGGCCTCGCGCCCGGCTTTTCGCCAATAATCGTGACCCAGCCATTCAATCCGCGTTCGCCCCGTCTACGCGCCCGTCCGTCTCATGACCGCTCTCAGATTGCGCGTTTTCGCCGTTTTCGCGCTCGGCTACTTCGTTTCCTATCTGTTTCGCGGCGTCAACCTGGGCTTCGCACCGTTCCTGACGCACGAAATGGGCTTCACCGCGACCGATCTCGGCACGCTCACGAGCCTGTACTTTCTCGGCTTCGCGGGCGCTCAGATTCCCGCGGGCGTGCTGCTCGACCACTTCGGCCCGCGCCGCGTGACCGCTTGCGTCATGCTGATCGCGGCGACGGGCGCGCTCGTCTTCGGCCTTTCGCACAGCATGGGCGCGATGATGTTCGGGCGGCTGCTCGTGGGCGTGGGCGTTTCGGTCTGCCTCGGCGGCGCGTTCAAGGCGACCGCGCAACATTTCCCCGTGGCGCAACTGACGCTCGTCAACGGCCTCGTGATGGCGGTGGGCGGACTGGGCGGCGTCGCGGTGGGCGCGCCGCTCTCCTGGCTGCTCGCGTTCGCGCCGTGGCGCGCGGTGAGTGTCGGGCTCGCCGTGTTCACGGCCGTCATCGCCGCCATCATCTGGATCGGCGGCCCGCGCACCCGCGACACTCACCATCAGGCGAGCGTGCTCGAACAGTTCAAGGGCACTGCGCACATCCTGCGCAGCCACGCGTTCTGGAAGACAGCGTCGTTTTCGGCGCTCACGCAGACGGTGTTCTACGCGATGCAGTCGCTCTGGGTCGGCGCGTTTCTGCGCGATGTCGTGCCGGCCGGGACCGCCGACGTGGCGAGCCGCGCCGCGTCGCTCATCTCGGTGCTGGGCGCGGCGTTCATCGTCGGCAATATCGGTTTCGGCGCGCTGGCGCGCAGCTTCGAACGGCGTGGCGTGAGCGTCGCGCACTTTTCTGGCGTGACGATGCTGCTCTTCGTTGTCGTGCAGGCGCTGCTCGCGGCGCGCGTGCCGCTGCCCGCGCCCGTGCTCTGGGCGGCCTACGGCGCGCTCGGCGGCACCGGCATCCTCACCTACGCGGTGCTCGCCGAATACTTCCCTTCGCGGATGATCGGGCGCGTCAACACCACGTTCACGCTTGTGATTTTCGTCGGCATCTTCGTGACGCAGATCGCGATCGGCGCCGCGCTCGGACACTGGACCGCCGTGGACGGCCACTATCCGGTCGCCGCTCATCAGGCCGTCTGGAGCGCGCTCATCGCCATTCAGGCTCTGGCTGCCGTCTGGTACTTCATGCCGAGCCGCCGCCCCCGCGCCACGCGCGCCGCGCTGGAATCCTGAGCGGAGGTTGAGGTTCGCGCCGTTCGGATCGGCGGACGATGCCGGCCTTCGCTTGCGCGAGCGAACGGGCGAACGGGCGAACGGGCGAACGGGCGAGCGCGATCACCGCGAACCGCTCGACTCAACGGCTGGCAAATCCGCCTGGCCACGCCGAGCGAGATACGCACTTGCGGCACGCCCAGTTCCCCGCCACCTCGCGCCCGCACCGCCGCCCTTCACTCTCCTTTCGCAAACCTACATCCTCGTAAGCAGCCGGGTCGCGTACAATGCTGCCCCGCCAGCGTCGGACGGCTAGTCGAACAGCCACCGCGCCGGCGTTCACCGACCCGCTGACCGGTCGAGTGGCAACACGGGCCGCCGGGCCGACCCGCAAGACCGATCGCTCGCAGCGCCACGCAGGCGCGCGGGGCGTGAGAAAATGCGCGTCGAATCTCCAGCGTCAGTCCGAAGCGCGTTCGCCCCCACAAGGCCGCGCCAGGCGGTAGCCGGCTCAGCCGGTTGCCGATCGGAAACGGAAAACGAAACGCAGGAAATGGAGAAAACGGGGGAAAACGCACGGTCGGACGGCAGGTTTCCGATCCGAAACGCGTAGCCTCGGCGTAAACTCCCGCTGTTGCCATTCGATTGTGTCGATTCATGATAAAGAGAGAAACTCCCATGCCAGACAACACTCACTCGCACGACGACCACTCCGAATCGTGCGGCTGCGATCTGCTGCACCTGCTCGACGGCGTGGACGAGTTCAGTCATAACGTGTTCCCCGGCAACAAGGAGCTGTTCCGCAGCCTCGCGCACAGCCAGGCGCCGCACACGCTCTTCATCACCTGCGCCGACTCGCGCGTGTCGCCGGAAATGATCACGCAGGTGCGTCCCGGCGAGCTGTTCGTCTGCCGCAACATCGGCAACATCGTTCCGGCCTACGGCGAAATGCTCGGTGGCGTGTCCGCCGTGGTGGAATTCGCCGTGCTCGCGCTGAACGTGCGCCAGATCGTGCTGTGCGGCCATACCGACTGCGGCGCGATGAAGGGCCTCGCCCAGGGCGCCGAAGCCACCGCCGGCATGCCGACCGTCCAGGCCTGGCTGCGCAACGCCGAAGCGGCGCGCAGCGTCGTGCAGACGCGCGGTCTCGACGAAAACCAGGTCGTGCAGGCGCTGGTCGAGGAAAACGTGCGACTGCAACTCACCCATCTGCGCACGCACCCGGCCGTCGCGGCCCGCGTGGCGCAAGGCCAGCTCGAACTGCAAGGCTGGGTCTACGACATCGGTCACGGCACGATTTCGGTGTTCGACGACACCCACGGCCGCTTCGAGTCGCTCGGCGAGGCGCGTTCGCGTCTGCGCAAAGACACCACGGGCTAAATCCGCCTGTCTGACGCGGCCCGGCTCTCGGAGCCGGCGCCGCCCGTCTCCCCGCTGTTCCCGCCAACGCCGGACCGCGCCTCAGTGCGCCGTCCGGCGTTGGCGTCTGGACACCACAATGTTTGATTACCTCAAATCCTGAAACAATTTTTTGACTAGGGTGTAACACCTAGGGGTTTACCCCAGGTAAAGAGATGGCTATACTCTGCCCCGTACCAGATGCGGCGCCCTGTCGCACGAAAAAAATAATTCCGGAGGTTGCCAGCTATGCAGTTCGCTTCCTTGCCGTACTCGTCTTTGTCTGACACCGGTTCCATCCGCAGCTGCGTTGGCAGTGTCGATAGCCGTTCCGCAGTCCGTTTCAGCGTCTCCCCCGTTGTCGATTTCGTCGCCGTACCCCGGCGACTGCGCGCGCCACGCTAGCACCGGCACGCGCATCGCGCCGCCGCGTCCATCCGATGCGCGCGGCGTTCCAGGCCCACTCCACGTCAAGCGCCGTTCGACCGCCGAGGCTTTCGCCCCGGACGACGGCCCGCGCGCGTTCGCGCACTGGCGGCCGGTAATGGGCTCAAGCACCCACACGGGCGAAGCGCCCGGTTACCGAAGGAGCAATGCCATGGAGTCCAGCCTCAAGCCGCCCGCGAAGATCGAAGTCAAACTGCTGCTGCATCCGCAGGACCACGACCGCGCGCTCGCCATCGCCCGCTCGGCGAACATCGCCGAGCGCGACTTCTTCGCGCTGGCGATCCATCTCGGCGCGGCCGAAATCCTGCGCGCCTCCGTCGCGAACTGAGTCTGCGCGGCCAGCGCCGCGCATCGCTCGCCCCGACATCGGCGAAATCGGCGACATCGGCGACATCGGCGCTAGCGGCTCACCACTCGACCGGCGCCGGGTTGCGCTCCGCGAACCCTTCCTGATGCCAGTAGGGATAAACCGGCCGCACCTTGCTCGCGGCGTCGAGCTTCGCGACCTGTTCGGCCGTGAGGTTCCAGCCGACCGCACCGAGGTTCTGACGCAACTGCGCCTCGTCGCGCGCGCCGATCAGCACGGTCGCCACGGTCGGACGCTGCAATAGCCAGTTCAGCGCGATCTGCGGCACGGTCTTGCCGGTTTCCTGGGCGATCTCGTCGATGGCGTCGAGCACGCGAAACAGGGTCTCGTCGGGCACCGGCGGCCCCTGATCGGCGGTCTTGTGCAGACGGCTCGTCTGCGGCAGCGGCTGGCCGCGGCGAATCTTGCCGGTCAGACGTCCCCAGCCGAGCGGACTCCACACGACCGCGCCCACGCCCTGATCGAGCCCGAGCGGCATCAGCTCCCATTCGTAGTCGCGGCCGATCAGCGAGTAATAGGTCTGATTGGCGACATAGCGCGGATAGCCGTAGCGGTCGGCCACCGCGAGCGACTTCATCAGGTGCCAGCCCGAGAAGTTCGACACGCCCGTGTAGAGAATCTTGCCCGCGCGCACCAGCTCGTCGAGCGTCGAGAGCACCTCTTCGGCGGGCGTTTTCGCGTCGAAGCCGTGCAGCTGGAACAGGTCGATGTAATCGGTTTGCAGACGCTTGAGCGCGGCGTCGACGGCGCGCCGCAAATGAATGCGCGAGGAGCCGACGCTATTGGCGCCATCGTCGAAACGGAAGGTCGCCTTGGTCGAGATGATGACCTTGTCGCGCCGACCCTTGAGCGCCTCGCCGAGCACCGACTCCGACGCGCCGTTCGAGTAGATGTCGGCGCTGTCGAACATGTTCACGCCCGCTTCGAGACAGATGTCGATGAGGCGGCGCGCTTCGGCCACGTCGGTCGCGCCCCACGCTTCGAAGAATTCGCCTTTGCCGCCGAACGTGCCCGTGCCGAAACTCAGCACCGGCACCTTGAATCCTGATGCGCCCAGAAAACGGGTTTCCATTTCCGATCCTCCACGAGTGAGTGACTGACGAAACAACCGGTCAACGAGTGTACGCGCGTCATCGCTTATTTGCCGCGCCAGCGGAATCGGCCGCGGCGCTGTACAGTTGCGCTTTCTTTCCTTTCGGAAACCGCGCGCGAATCGAGCGAGAACGTGCGTTTCCGATCGGCAACTCTCTCGCCTTTCCGTTCATGCGCAGCGCTTTCCACACTTTCCCCGCCGGGATCCGCCGATGACGAACACGACGCCCACGCCCCGGACGCGCTCGTCGCTCATCGGCTGGCTGCCCTATATCGTCGCCGCCACGTTTTTCATGGAGTATCTCGACACCACCGTGATCGCCACGGCGCTGCCGCAGATGGCGCGCTCGTTCGGCATCGGCCCGAACAGTCTGAGTCTCGGCGTGACCGCGTACATGCTGGCGCTCGCCATCTTCATTCCGGCGAGCGGCTGGGTGGCGGACCGCTGCGGCTCGCGCACGGTGTTCTTCGGCGCCGTGCTCACGTTCACGATCGCCTCGGTGCTGTGCGGGATCGCGCAGAACCTGCCGGAGTTCGTCGCGGCGCGCGTACTGCAAGGCATCGGCGGCGCGATGATGGTGCCGGTCGGACGCATGATCGTCGTGCGCAGCACCGACAAGAGCCGACTGATGCAGGCGATCTCCACCATCACGTGGCCCGCGATCGCCGCGCCCGTGATCGGACCGCCGGTCGGCGGCTTCATCACCACGTATGCCTCGTGGCGCTGGATTTTTCTGCTCAATGTGCCGTTCGGCATCGCGGTGCTCGTCGCGATCACGGCGATGGTGCCGAACCTGCGCGGCGAGCAGCGCAAACCGCTCGACGTCGTCGGCCTCGTGCTGAGCGGCGCGTCGCTCACGGCCATTCTTTACGGCGCCGAACTCGCGAGCCAGCCCGGCGAAAATCCGTGGCGCGCGGCGGCGCTGGTGGTGGCCGGCGTGCTGATCGGCGCGATTGCGTTCTTTCACGCGAAGCGCCATGCGCATCCGCTAATCGACGTATCGACGCTGAAAATCCCGACCTTTTCGGTGACGGTCGTGACCGGTTCGGTCACGCGCATCGGCATCGGCGCGGCGCCGTATCTGATGCCGCTGCTGTTCCAGATCGGCTTCGGTTTGTCGGCGTTCAAGTCGGGCTTGCTGCTGCTCGCCAGCGCGCTCGGCAACCTCGGCATGAAGGCGCTCACAACGCGCATTCTCGAACGCTGGGGCTTCCGTCTCGTGTCGATCGTCGACGTGACGATCGCGGGCCTGTCGATGATCGCGTGCGGGCTGCTCACGCCCGGCGTGCCGCTCGCCATCGTGCTGATCGTCGTGTTCGTGTACGGCGTGACGCGCTCGATGCAGTTCTCGACGCTCGCCACCCTCGCCTATGCCGACGTCGCGCAACCGCAGATGAGCGCCGCCAGCACGCTCTGGAGCGCGGCGGCGCAGATGACCAACGGACTGGGCATTGCGTTCGGCGCGCTCGCGCTGCGCGTGGCGGCGAGCTACCACGGCGAGGCGAGCGGCCACGCGTTCTCGCTCGACGACTTCCGCCTCGCGTTTCTGGGCGCGGGCGTGCTCACGCTGATGTCGGTGTGGGGATATGCACAGATGGCGCGCGACGCGGGCCGCAACATGGGCGGCGGCTCGCGTCGGCAGCGCGCGTGAAGTCGTGCGGCTTCAGGCGCGCGTCAACGGCGAGGCGTTGATGATTCCAAACCGCGACGACCGCCGTCGCGTCCCGATCATTTCGACAGACTCGCGCGCACCGTGAATTCCTGCTCGCCGTCCGGTTCGAAGTCGTCGTCGCGCATGTACGCGGGGTGGAATTCCGCCGAGAGCGGCTCCACGGGATAGCCGCGGCGCTCCCATGCATCGAGTCCGCCCCTGAGCGCATGCGCGTGATGAATGTGCTTGCTGCGCAACTGGTTGACGATGCGCTTCGCAGTCGCCTCGTTCGGGCACACGCAATAGACCACGATGGGCCGCGCGACCAGCTCGGGCGCGATCTCGTCGTGCGAATCCAGGTCGAGCGGACGCGCGCCCGGAATACGGTACGCCTCCTTCTCGCGCACGCTGTGCGGCCGCGCGTCGAACACGATCGGCGGCGCGGCGGACTTCATCATCTCGTCGAGCTGATCGGGCGAAATGCGGTGCGTGGCGAGCCAGCGCCGGAATTGCAGACGGCGCACCCAGCGCCACGCGAGAAACAGCAGACCCGCGACGGCGAGCACGTCGAAAATCGTCCCGCCATTCGCGCGCACGAACACCGCGAAGCGCGCGATTTCGGCGTGCAGCGCCGCGCCGCCCAGCAGATAGACGCCCGCCCACAAGGTCGCGCCCAGCGCGTCCCAGAGCAGGAAGATGCGCATCTCCATCGACGTGGTGCCGAGCAGCGGCGCGGACATCAGACCGAGACCCGGCACGAACTTCGCGACCGTGAGAATGGGCGCGCCGTGACGCTCGAAGACATTGCGCGCGACGCGGATCGTCGTGTCGAGCGACAGCGAAAAACGCACCAGCGCGTTGAGCAGCTTGCGACCGCGCAGACGGCCCGCCATGAACCACAGCGAGTCGGCCAGCAAGGTCGCGAACACGGCCGCCACCAGCAGATTCGGATACGACGCCTCACCGCCCGCCGCCATCGTGCCCGCGAGAATGAGCACGGGCGCGGCCGGAACCGGCACGCCGAGCTGCGTCACGAGCACGCTGAGAAAAACCGCCCCGGTGCCGAAATCGGGCGGGATGGCGGTGGGGAGGGTCCACATGTCGAGGTGTCCTGCGCGGGAACGTTGGGGAAGAAAGGAAACATGTGCATTTGCAGCACAAGGTGGGAGATTACCGCATCCTTGCGTTTTCTTGCTCGCGGTCAGGCGCGCGCAGGATGTCTGAATGTGGCGCTTGAGCGACGGCAGATCCGGCCCTTTGCGTCAACGAAGCGATCTGAGGCGATCGGCGACGATCGGAAGCAGTCGGCGACTCGCCTGTACAGGGCGTCACCCGATGCGCCGGCGAACGATTCGGTGCTACGCTCGAAAACCCGGCACACGCGCGCCGCCGGATTCCGCGTCGATATTTTTCCCGATTTCCTTTACGAAACATGCGCTACTGGCGTCTCGACCGTCCCAGCCAGACGGGTCAGTTCGACCTGTCCCGCGTCACCCGTCTCGTGTCCGCGATCGGCGGCGCCGACGACAACGCGCTCGCCGCCGAAGTGCTCAATCTGCTCGGACCGGCCACTGCGGTGTCGCAATGCACGGTATTCGCGTACGAATTCGGCAATCGCCCGCGCACGGTCTCGGTCGCCGACCATCGCGGCGGGCGCTTTCTGCGCGACGTCGCCGACACCTACGCGCGCCTCTTCTACGCGCTCGACGGCAACCAGCGCATCGTCGCGGACCACGACGCGGGCGCGCCTGGCAACGCGCTCGTGCTGCACTGGCAGACCAGCGCCGATATCGAGCACGACGGCTATCGCACGGCCTGCTACGCCACGCCCAACGTGTCGGACCGGCTCTCGCTGCTGCTGCAGCCCGCCGCCGACATCTGGCTCTCCGTGAATCTCTATCGCGAGCGCGACGCCGGCAATTTCCAGCCCGGCGAGGTGCAACTCGTGGAGTCGCTCGCGCCGCTGATCGGCGAGGCCACGAAGCATCACTACGCACTGCGCGGCCAGCGTCAGCCCGGCATTGCGCCGCTGATGCTCGCGCGCTTGCGCGGTCTCTGCCCGGACCTCTCGAAGCGCGAACTCGACGCGCTGCGCGGCGTGCTCGAAGGCCACAGCGCCGCCGAAATCGCCGACCACATGGGCGTCAAGCCGAGCAGCGTCGTGACGTACCAGAAGCGCGCGTATCGGCGGCTCGGCATCTCCAGCCAGCGCCAGCTTTTCGCGCTCTGTCTCGCCAACGGCAACGGCTGACACGCGCCTCGCGCCGTGCGGGCAATGTCTGCGTGCTGTACCCAAAATGAGGACAGCGCCGCGGCGCGCGCGCTCCATACTGGCTTCATCGACGCGAGATCGGCCTTTCGCCCCGGCGTTTGCCAGAACGGCGCGATCCGCGAATAAAACCAGATTGGAGACAGTTCACCATGCCCCACCACGCCTGTTTTTCGTGCGCCGCTTTCGGCACTTCCGCGCAGGAGCGCGCGCGATGAACGCCGCCTTCCAGCCCTATCCGTTCGAAGCGAAACGCTACGACGCGCGTCTGCCCGACTGCGTCGACGGCCGCGAAACGCAACGCCATGCGGTCACGATCGTCGGCGGCGGCCCGGTCGGCCTCGCCATCGCGCTGGGCCTCGCGCAACACGGCGTGCGCTCGGTGCTGATCGAAGCCGACGACTCAGTCTGCTACGGCAGCCGCGCGATCTGCATTTCGCGCCGCAGCCTCGAAATCATCGAACGCCTCGGCGCGCTCGACGGCTTCCTCGCGAAAGGACTGCCTTGGACCGGCGGCCGCAGCTTCTATCGCCACGACGAAGTGCTGCACTTCACGATGCCGCAGGACGACAACCAGAAGCTGCCGCCGATGGTCAATCTCGCGCAGTATCACATCGAGCAATTTCTGCTCGACGCGGCCGAGCGGCACGCCGACCTGATCGACATCCGCTGGCGCACCCGGGTCACGGCGATCCGCCACGACGAACACGGCGCGACGCTCGCGCTCTCCACGCCCGCAGGCGACTACGCAGCGCAGACCGACTGGCTCGTGGCCGCCGACGGCGGACGCAGCACGGTGCGCGATGCGCTGGGCCTGAAGCTCCAGGGCACGAGCTACGAAGGCCGTTACGTGATCGTCGACATTCTGCTCGACAGCGCGCGCCCGACCGAGCGGCTCGCCTACTTCGATCCGGCGTCGAATCCGGGCTCGACGGTGCTGGTGCACAAGCAGCCCGACAACGTCTGGCGCATCGACTATCAGTTGCGCGACGACGAGGACGCCGACGAAGCCGTCAAACCCGGCAACGTGATGCCGCGCGTGCAAAGCCTGCTCGACATGATGGGCGAAACCGCGCCGTGGTCGCCGGTTTGGATCACGATCTACAAGGCCAACGCGCTGACGCTCGAACGCTACCGGCACGGCCGCGTGCTGTTCGCGGGCGACGCCGCGCATCTGGTGCCGATCTTCGGCGTGCGCGGCGCGAATTCGGGTATCGACGACGCCGACAATCTCGCGTGGAAACTCGCCTACGTCACGCAGGGCCGCGCGCACGCGAGCCTGCTCGACAGCTACTCCGACGAACGCGTGTTCGCCGCGCACGAAAATCTGAGCTATGGCACCAAAAGCACGGAATTCATGGCGCCGCCCTCGTTCGCGTTCGAGCTGATGCGCAAGGCCGTGCTGAGTCTCGCGCTCAAGCATCCGGGCGTGCGCTCGCTGATCAATCCGCGCCAGACGTCGGCGATCGCCTATACCGATTCGCCGCTCAATGCCGCGTCCGATGCGTTCGCGTGCGGCCCCGCGCCCGGCGCGGTGCTGCCCGAATGTCCGCTAACGATTGTCGATCGCGACGGCGCGCATTTCACCGCGCATCTCACCGATCTTGTCGGGCCGCGCTTCACGGCGCTCTGGTTCAGCAACGAAAGCGAAAGCGCGATCCCCGCCGACATCGCCGCACTCGAAGCCGGGTTCGCCGCACGCGACATCCCCTTCACGCTGATCCCGATCACGCGCGAGGCGCCCGCCGATTCCGCACGACGCGGCGCATGGGATCACACGGGACGGCTCTTTCCGATGTACGGCGTCGAGCGAACCGCGCTCTATCTCGTGCGCCCCGACGGCCATGTGCTCGGACGCTGGCAAGGCGTGCGCGACGAGCGCCGCGACGAAACCGCCAAACTCGCGCAACATGCGCTCGCGGCAATCGATCGCGCACTGCACGGCTGATGCCGAAATCCGGAGACACGATGATGGAACAACAACTGGAGTGCGCCATGACGGCCATGACGGATAGCGAACTCGACGCGGTCTATACGCGTCTGTGCAAAACGATGACAGCGTTGGGCGAGGCCGCGACGCCGCTGTTTCTCGCGCGCTTCGCGCTGCTTGCCGTCGAGCGCATCGGCGACGCGAACGCCGCGCTCATGCTGATCGACGCCGCACGCGAAGACATCGACGGGTCGGCCGCGCTGTGAATCGCGCCTTGAATCGCACCGTGAATTACGCCATTAATCGCGCTTTAAACCCGCTTTAAAGCCACTCACCGACGCGACGTTTGCAGCAGCCGCGCGAGCTTCGAGCGGTTGCTGATACCGAGTTTGTGAAAAGAACGGTCGAGATGCGTGCGCACGGTCGTATAGGAAATGCCGAGCCGCTGCGCGATTTCCTTGTCGAGCAAACCATCCGCCGCCAGCTCGACGACTTCGCGTTCGCGGCGCGTGAGGCGCGCGATCGGATCGCCGTCGGCCTGCAACGGGTCGTCGCCGGCAGGCGTCGCGTCGATTTGCGTGTCGCTGCCGACCCGCGCCAGCGCGGCCACGAACGCAGGCCGGATCAGATCGAACATCGCGCGGTCGCGCCCGGACGCGCTCTCGCGCGCTCCGCCACGCACGATCCACATGTTGCCGTCGCTCGCCTCGCCTTCCCACGCGGCTTCAGCGAAATCGTCCGCATCCAGCAGATCGAGCATGCGTGGCGCGACGTCCACACGCAGGGCCTCTTCAGTGAGCGCAGGCGCCGCCAGCACCCTGAAGAGGTCGGCGAGCAGCACCAGTTCGCGGCGAGTCAGATGCATGCGCAACAGGATGAAGACAGCGTTGGATCAAAGTGCACGTTCATGATTGCCCCGCGGGCCGCCGCCGTTGCATGCGCAACGATCGGCGCCCACGTACGCGCTCCAGCTTATCGAGCGTGTTCGGTGAATTCAAGAAAACTTCCGGAGCGGAAAAGAAAATGGGCGGCAAAGCCGCCCCAAGAAAACACACGCCGACAGCCATCAGGCCGCCGGAAATTGCATCCTACGCGATGCTCATTGGGTGTGAATCCTCATTAAAGAGGACAAATGTGCATCGCATGCGAGCTTTCCCGAATCGCGCCGTGACGCCGATGTCGCATGCGAAAAAATGCCACGCAAATATTGCTCATCAGCCATTCACTGCGCATAGATCCGGTAAATTATCCCCAATTGATTCGATGACAATGAAGGAATCGGAAAATCAGGGAATCACGCGCGTCACGCCACGGCCGCGCGGATCGGCGGCGGCTTCGGGCGTTTCGCCGTCGATGCGGATCGCCTGAATATCGCCGTTGAAATCCTGGCCCTTCAGCGTATACCCCTTCGCTTCGACCTGCTTGGCGAGATCGCCGTCGATCGGCTGGTACGGCTCCCAGAAAATCGTATTCGGCGGCAGCAGTTGATGGTGGAAACGCATCGCGCCCACGGCGTCCTTCAACGGCATCTTGAAGTCGTAGAGATTGTTGATGACCTGGAAGATCGACGTAAAGATGCGCGAGCCGCCCGGCGTGCCGATCACCAGCGCGACCTTGCCGTCCTTCGTGAGGATGGTCGGCGTCATTGAGGAAAGCGGACGCTTCTTCGGTGCGATCGCGTTCGCGTCGCTGCCCACCACGCCGAACATGTTCGGCACACCGGGCTTCGCGGAGAAGTCGTCCATCTCGTCGTTGAGCACGATGCCCGCGCCCGGCACCACCACGCCCGAGCCGAAATAGCCGTTGATCGTGTAGGTGTTCGAGACCGCGTTGCCCCACTTGTCGACCACCGAGAAGTGCGTCGTCTCCGCCTTTTCCGGCATCGAGGTGCCGAGCCCCGGCTGCACGCTCTTCGTGTCGGAAGGCTTGACGGGATCCACTTCGGCCACGCGTTTCGCGAGATAGGCGTCGTCGGTCAGTTGCGCGACCGGCACCTTGTAGAAGTCGGGGTCGCCGAGATATTGCGCGCGATCCGCGAACACCCGCTTCTCGATCTCCGCGATCAGATGAATGTATTGCGGCGAGTTGAGCGTCACGTCCTTGAATTGCGGCGCGAGCATCGCCTTCATCTTGAGCAGCTGGACGAGGCCCACGCCTCCCGAACTCGGCGGCGGCGCGGTGATCACTTCATAGCCGTTCCACTTCGCCTCCACGGGCTGACGCCACACGGCCTTGTAGTCCTGCAGATCGCGCTTCGTGATGAGACCGTGGCCCTTCATCGAGGCGGCGATCAGGTCAGCCGTCTTGCCGTCGTAGAAGTCCTTCGCGCCTTGATTGGCGATGCGCGTGAGCACGTTGGCGAGATCGGGCTGCTTGAACGTCGCGCCCTCCTTCATGTCGCCGAAGTACTGATCGAAATTGGTCTTGCCGCCGAATTCCTTCGACGCCTCCTCGCGACGCTTCGCCAGCAGTTCGTCGACGACGAAACCATCGCGCGCGTACTGAATCGCCGGTTGCAGCACCTGCTTCCAGGGCAGCTTGCCGAAGCGCTTCTGCGCTTCCCACATGCCCTCGACCGTGCCCGGCACGCCCACGGCGTCGTAGCCATAGAGGCTCTTGCCCGGAATCACGTTGCCCTTGTCGTCCTGATACATCGTCCGCGTGGCGGCCAGCGGCGCGCGCTCGCGATAATCGAGGAAATACGGCTTGCCGTTCACGTACAGCGTCATGAAACCGCCGCCGCCGATATTGCCGGCTTCGGGATACGTGACGGCGAGCGTGAAGGCGATCGCGACCGCGGCATCGACCGCGTTGCCGCCCGCCTTGAAGATCTGCTCGGCGGCGTCGGCCGCGTATTTGTCGGCGACGGCCACCGCCGACGCGTTCAGGACCGCGGGATGTTGCTGCGTGTCTTTCGCAAATGCGGGCGTGGCTTCGAGAAAGCCCGCCGATAAAGCGGAAAGCGAAATGAGTGCGAGAGCGGCTGCGGAAATTTTCGTTCTATCGACCAGCTTCATTGAGTGACCTCCATGATTCGGTTCATCGCGTAACGTCAACCACCTTTCACCGGGCTTTTGACCCGGTTACAGCGCTTATAGCATGCGCAGAAATCGTTTGCGATCCGGCGATCCGCCGATAACCCTGATGCGCCGATTCATGGAAGACGCCGCGTCAGGCCTTGCCGCGACTGCCGCGCGCGATCTCGTCGCCGGCATTGGCGGGCAGGCGCATCGTCACGGGAATCGAAGCCACCGAGAACAGGCCGACCACGAAAAACGCCGGCCAGAAATCAGACCAGACGATGGTCGGATGGCCTTGCACGCGATGCGAAATCTGCAACACGATGCCGGCGATCGTCACGCCAAGACCCAGCGACACCTGCTGGATCACGCTCGCCACGCTGGTCGCGCGGCCGATGTCTTTGGTCTCGATGTCCGCGTACGCGAGCGAATTGAGGCCGGTGAATTGCAGCGACGGAAACAGGCCGCCCGCCAGCACGACGAGCCAGATGAACCACACGGGCGTCGTCGGCGAGAACAGGCCGCAGACCGCGATGGCCGCGCCCGCGATCGCCGCGTTGACGATCAGCGTGCGACGGAAACCGAAGCGCCCGAGCACGCGCGAGACGATCGACTTCATGAAGATCGAGCCGAACGCCGACGCGCAGGTAATCGCCCCCGACGCGAACGCGGTCATGCCGAGCCCTTCCTGCAGCGTGAGCGGCAACAGGAACGGCACGGCGCCGAGACCGATGCGAAACAGCGAACCGCCCGCCACGCTCGCGTTGAAACTCGGAATGCGCAGGAACTTCAGATCGAGCACGGGACGTTCGGCGCGTTGCGCATAGAACCAGTAAAGCGCGAGCAGGATTGCGCCGACCACGCACATCGTGACCGCTTTGGTATTCGAAACAAGTTCGCCGCCGACGAGCGACAGGCCCAGCATGAACAGCGACGCGCCGCCCGCCGAAAGCAGAAAACCGAGCCAGTCAAGCGGCCCCGGATGCTCCTCGTGCATGTTCGCGATATGCCGGTTCGCGAGCCAGATGCCGAACACGCCAATCGGAATGTTGACGAAGAAAATCAGCCGCCAGTGCAGATAGGTGGTGATGAACCCGCCGAGCGGCGGCCCGACGACCGGCCCGAGCAACGCGGGCACGGTGAGATAGTTGACCGCGCGAATGAAGTCCGACTTCGGCAGCGAACGGAAGATGATGATGCGCCCGACCGGCACCATCATCGCGCCGCCGATGCCCTGCACGAAGCGCGCGGCCACGAACATTTCGAGCGAGCGCGACGCCGCGCACAGCAGCGAACCGGTCATGAAAATGCCGATGGCCGTGCGAAACACATTGCGCGAACCGAAGCGGTCGGCCACCCATCCGCAAATCGGAATGAATACGCCGAGGCCGATCACATAGCTCGTGACGGCCAGTTTCAGCGTGATGGGATCTTGCCCGAGATCGCGGGCCAGCGCGGGCAGCGAGGTGACGATGACTGTCGCGTCCACGTTCTCCATGAACATCGAGCACGCGACGATAAGCGGAACGATGAAAGTGCCGAGGGCAAGGGGCATGGGCAGGAACGACGATCAGCGCGGCTGATGGCGTAAAGGCACCATTATGGCACTGTGTTGCGAAACGCGGTGGGTCGGCAACAGATGAAGCCGCACGAAAAACACAAAAGGCCGTGAAGCGAACTTCACGGCCTTTTTGAGGGCCTTTTTACGGCCATTCAGACGCCGAGACGGAGCGAGCCGCATGCATGCGGCCCGCGCGCGCGATCACTCGGCCGTCTGCTTCATGCGGCTCACGATCGGCGCGAGTTGCGGCAGCACTTCTTCCGCTGCGCGCGTCACGTCGTTCGGGAAGTCGATCTCGATCCACGGCGCGCCGGTCACGTCCGCCGTGTCGAATTCGGCGCCGCGCTCGAGCAGCAGATCGCGCAGCGCTTCTTCGTGCGGCAGGTTCGCGCGGCCCGTATCGACGTAGCCTTCGACGATCTGCGCAAAGCGGCGCGCGGTCGGCTCGTTCAGGCGGAAGAAGCCCACCGATTCGCCGATCGTGTCGTATTGCAGGCCCACGGCGAGCTGTTTGCGCAGTTCGACCGGCACGCCGTCGCGCAGGCACAGCTTCACGGGCTCGTCGCCGGCTTCGAAGTCGCGGTCGATCAGCAGACGGTTGGTGGGCGCCTCGCCCGCGACGAGCGGCGCGAACACGCGTTCGTCGTAGAGCACGTCGGCGTCCATGAGCAGCACGTCGCCGCCGCGCGTGATGGCTTCGGCCGTGCGATGCACGGTGAGCACGCTGCCCAGATCGAAGCGCGGGTTCATCACCACTTCGACCTTGTGCGGCCAGTTGATGCGCTTGAGTTCCGCTTCGACCAGTTCAGGCTGGAAGCCGAGCGCGAGCACGACTTCGGTGACACCCGCCGCTTCGAGCATCTGCAGATGGCGTTCGAGCAGCGACACGCCCTCGAACTGCAGCAGACATTTCGGAAACTGTTCTCCAGCGCGTTGCTGAAGGCGCAGGCCGAGGCCTGCCGCAAGAATGATGGCGCGCATGCGTTCCTTGGGAGAAAAAAATCAATCGGCGATTTCGACAGCGGGCACGCGCAGGGCGCGCCGGCGTTGCCAGCTTCGTTCGCTGAAATGCAGATACAGCAGGCCCGGAAGACCGAGCAGAATTTCGCGCGCGCGCTTGGCGAGCGAGAGCGCGAGAGCCGCTTCCGGCGGCAGGCCGACGAGCGGCGCGAGCAGCAGATAGCCGCCCTCCTGCACACCGAGCGAGCCCGGGATGGCGAAGGCCGCGCCACGAATGGCCTGGCCGATGCTTTCGAGCAGCAGCGCGTCGACCCAGCTCACCGGATGGCCGAGGAAATGCAGCGCGAGCCACACTTCCGCGGTGCCGACGAGCCAGCCCGCGAGGCTCAGCGCGAAGCTGGCCGCGGCGCGGCCGCGTTCGGCGTAGAGCGCCTTCACGGCGGCGTCGATCGCGTCGGCGCGCGTGGCCAGCGACGACCAGTCGCGCTTGCCAAACAGCTTCGAGGCGATGCGCAGCAAACGGCCGAACAGACCGCGCCGCTGCGCGACATAAAACAGGGCGATGAGACCGCCGAGCACGAAGGTGGCGATCAGCGCGGCGATCCCGAGATCGCGCGGCGCGCCGTTCGTGGCGTAAGCGGAAAAGAGCACGATGCCGAACACCGCGAAGACGATCTGCGCGACCGCTTGCAGCGTGGTGCTGACGGTGATGGCCGCCGCCGCGTCGCGCATCTGCATGCCGCGCTGCGCGAGCTGGCGCGTCATCGCAACCGGACCGCCGATCTGGCCGGCCGGCAGCAGGCTGTTCACGGCCTCGCCGCTCCAGCGTGCGAGCAGCGCGTGACGCTGGTCGACGCGCTCGTCCTTCTTGAACAGCACGGCGATGGCGCCCGCGTCGAGCGCGAGCGGCACCACGTGAAACGCTGCGACGAGTGCGAGGCCCCAGCCGGCAGCCGCGAGCGCGCCCGTGACCGAGCCAAGGCCCTGCCATGCGAGCAGCGCGATAAAGAGCGCCGTGCCGATCGACAGCAGCAGGATGGCAGCCCGGCTCACACCGATCCCCCGGTCTTGCGCGCGCCGCCGGTCGCCGATTGCAGCGCCTTGCGGAACACCTGACGGAAACCGAAGTACGCGATCGCGTCCTTCATGTTCGAGATGAAACGGCGCCACGGGCGCATGTTCGGGTTCGTCACGTATTCGAGCGTGAGCGAAACACGCACCTCGCCTTCGCGGCTGGGCGTGACGCGATGCCGCAGCTTGTCGCCGTCGAACAGAATGAGCGCACCCGGCGGATACTGCACCGCGCCGGGCTCGTCGGGCTTGTTTTCGTCGCGCGTGTGCAGCTCGTAGTCGAGAATGCACGACGAGTCGTCGATCACGCCCAGCAGCACCGTATAGCGGCGGCCGTCGTAATAAGACGTGTCGTAATGCCAGCCGATGTGATCGCCCGCGCGCGTGTAGTAATACAGCGCGTACGCGTGCGGATCGTCCTGCGGCGACAGCTGGAGCTTGTCGCCCGTGATCTTCTCGAGCCACGCGATGAGCTTGGGCGAGCGATACAGCTCGGCGATCCACGGCTGCAGGCGGTCGATGGTGTGGCGGCTCACGCTGCCACCCGCCTTGTGGCCGGGGATGAAATTGCGGTTGACCTCGGGCATCAGCGCATTGGCGGCGTCGATGAGCCGCTGCGTGGCGTCCGCGGGCAGGAAGTCGGAGAGATAAAGGAACGAGCCTTGATCGACGTACTCGTTACGCAACTGATTCGTATTCAGATCGCCCAATGCGCGGCCGACCGCGGCGTCCGCGTCGCCTGCCTGCACCGGCGCGCCCGACGCCACGCTACTGTCGCGCACACCCGGCGCGACCACCTGCTCTTCTGCTTGCACACTCATCTGCTGATCCAAACCTGACGGGTTTCCTTGCCTGGCCGCGTGCGACGCGTTACGCGCACATAGTCGAGCACCACGTAAATGGCGAACAACGGCGCCCCGATGGACGCGGCCACGACGAACGGCGCCACGATACCGGTGAGCGTGACGAGCGGCAACAGATAGAGTACGTCTTCCGTTTCGAACCCGCCGACGAACGCCTGTTGGGTGCCGGCCTTGCCGGCCATTTCCTCGATACGCATGCGCAGGAAAAAGATCACTGCGACCGCGATACCGGCGACGCCGCCAAGGATGGCCGGCGGCACATGCCAGTTCGCACCGGTTGCCGCCTGCACGCCGAGGCCGTAACCCATGCCGAAGAACAGCAGAATGGTCGTGAGCGCGTCGGCAGCGAGATCGTAGAAATGGCCGATCCGGCTGGTTTTACCACTGATGCGCGCGAGTTCACCGTCAGTGTGATCAACAAAATTCGACAAAACGATCAGAAATGCGCCAATATTGACGTGCAGGAAGTCACCGCGCGCCAGATAAAAGGCGCCGGCGACGCCGATCAGCAGGCGCAGCGTGGTCAGGTGATTCGGGGTAACGCGGGTGGGGACGAGCGGCGTGACGAGCCAGCGCGCGACGCGCGCGTCCCAGGTACGCGGCAACGGCACCGCGCGGGGTGCCGTTTTTGCAGGTTGGTCTTTTCCAGTCATAACCGGGAAATATATACGGCTTCCAGAAAACTTGCAGGTTTTCCGACAGTCGAAGGGCGCGGGAAGCGCGCCCGCCAGCTGGCTGAATGCGCCCGCTTGAGGCGCCTTTAGCGGCACATCGCACACAGCCCGGGCGACCTCGCGAGCAAAATTAAACGATCCCGCGTAGAGTTCAGACCTCGCACCGGCCCGGTACCGGATATCGGGTGGCGCCTGCCCGCGCAGGCGCAGCTTAATTGCCAGAATTCCAATGAAACGTCTGACTTTTGCGGCCTCCGCTGCCGCCTTTCTCGTTAGTGCGCTTGCTTTCGCACCCATGGCGGCCCGCGCCGCGGCCCTCGACGACGCGCTCACATGCCAGGAATCCGCGCACGATTTCGTCTCGGGCCTGATCGACCAGAAACTGATCGATGCAAAGCCGATGCGCGTGGAAAGCAACTCGATCAACGCGTTCTGGCCCGCTCACGGCCAGCACCTGACCGCCTATGGCTTCAGCGTGTTCGCAATCGTGGGCTTCCAGCAGGACGACCCGCTGTTCAAGACCGGCGACGGCAAGCCCATCGGCCGTTCGGCCTATGGCGCGGTCGTGGTCGCCACGCAGGCCAAGGTGCAGGCAGCGCTCGACGCGGCCGGCAATCACGCGATCGTCCATCATGCCGGCCCGCTCCTGACGGCGATTTTCTGCCAGCAGGATTAAGCGGCCGCCCCTCCCGACGCTTGAATGCGGCAGGCTCGGGGTTTTGGCTGTTAGTTGCGAACGAGGGGGAAAGCGGCGGCAAATGACCGCCCCCGCCTCTGACACGCCGCGCCTTACTCGATACGGCCGAATCCGCCCTCGGCCCACGACTCGGCGCGCGCCTTGGTGAGCTTGAAGTTCGGCGCGACGCGCAGCTGCGCGATCTGCTCGCCGAACGCATCGAAGGCCGTGAGCGTCGCATAGGGCTCGTACTCGTCCGGCACGATGTCGAGCGTGACGTCGACATCGCCATCGTCGGTGCGTATGCCGATGCGCTTGTGCATCTGCGCGCGCAGCTGCTGCTCGTGGCGCCGGAGCACCTCCGAGGCCGTCTTTACGAGCGTATTGAATGCCGAGGTGTCGAGCGGCTTCGGATTCTTCTTGTCGCGCCCCATCGTCCACGGGCCGACCAGCGCGGGCTCCGGCTCGCCGTCCTTGATCATCTCGACGGCCCAGCCGTCGTCGTCCTCGTTCTTGATGACGCGCGCCATCCAGCCGTCCTTGTGCCACAGGCGCGCTTCCTTGATCTCGTCAACCGCGTCGGCGGTCGTGTCGTCAAAGGCGTCGTCGGGGAGTTCGGTTGATGCGTCGGTCATGGCGGGTTCCATCGGTTCTGCGGGCGGCCCGTTTTATCGGGCTGGGGGCAGGATTTTACCCGCAAGTGCCAATGCGGCCGCGAAGCGCCGAATCCAGCCGACGCATTTCGTGAAGGGGACACAATAAAATCGACGCGCGAAACAGACTCGATTAATGACTCGCGACAAAATCAAATCATTAATAACCGGGAAAGTTCCCGTTTTCTATTTCTGCAACAGACTCTTCCAGAATTTAGAAGAAAGTAAAATGCCCCGAAAGCGGGCAAAAAAAACGCGGCCCGAGGGCCGCGTAAAACAGATGAAAAAAGACCACCCTTGGTCAAGGGGCAAATGAATTGTACCGCCGCACAGTGGCTCCGTGGATCACATAATCTGGAACAATACCTTCCACAAAGCGGCAGAATACGACAGCAAATATTTCGTCATCTTCTGTAACGCCCGCCGGACGGACATTGCCGACCCGTCGCCATAATGCAACAGATTTTAATGTCGTCACATTTTGTCGCATCTATTTCCGGATTGAAAAAATGCTTATAACCCAGTGACTTACGTGAATTAGTGCGAATTCTACAATTTTCAGAATGTATTATTGCCTCGAACGATAAGAATGTTCTGATTTACGAGAATACACTGGGCCTCGAATCGTCAGACCACGAAGGCCAGCGCAGCAACGCGGTATTCGTGAGATTCCCAAGTACTGTCCGGAGTTAAAAAGCATGAAAAAAACCCTCATCCTCGCTGGCGTTCTCGGTGCCTTTGCCATGAGCGCGCATGCGCAAAGCAGCGTCACGCTTTACGGTTCTCTCGATGCCGGCATCGTCTACGCGAACAACGCCGGCGGCCACAGCCTGTGGGCCCAGGGCAGCGGCGCGCTGTCCCACAACTACTTCGGCCTGAAGGGCTCTGAAGACCTCGGCGGCGGTCTGAAGGCCATCTTCACGTTGGAGAGCGGCTTCAACATCGGTAACGGCTCGTTCAGCGAATCGAATACGATCTTCAACCGTCAGGCCTATGTCGGTCTGCAGAGCGACCAGTACGGCGCCCTGACACTCGGCCGCCAGTACGACTCGATGAACCAGTACCTCGCACCGCTCTCCGAAGCGGGCGCGGGCTTCGGCAACAACCTCGCGGGCCACCCGTTCGACAACGACAACTTCGCCCAGACGTTCTCGATCAAGAACGCGGTCAAGTACTCGAGCGCGAACTACGCGGGCTTCCAGTTCGGCGGCATGTACGGCTTCTCGAATGAAGCCGACGGCTTCGCGAACAGCCGCGCATGGAGCGCGGGCGCGTCGTACAGCAACGGTCCGCTGAACGTCGCGGCCGGTTATCTGCAACTGAACAACTCCGGAACGGTGGGCGGCAACACGAGCGGCGCCGCCTCGGCCGACACGAACATCTCGGCCCGCCAGCAACGCAGCTTTGGCGTCGGCGCGAACTATACCTACGGTCCGGCGCAAGTCGGCTTCGTGTGGTCGCACTCGCAGATCGACGGTCTGCAAAGCCTCGGCAGCGGCGGCACGACGCTCGCCGGCCTGAGCGGCCTGAACCTGCACATGGACAACTACGAACTCAACGGCGCGTATCACCTCACGCCGGCGCTCGCGCTCGTCGGTTCGTACACGTTCACCGACGGCACCGTCACGGGCACCGGCGGCGGCGACCAGAGTCCGAAGTGGCACACCGTCATGGTCGGCACCGACTACTCGCTCAGCAAGCGCACCGACGTCTACCTCGCGGGCGTGTACCAGCACGCTTCGGGTTCGCTCGGCGTGAACGGTTCGGGCCAGGCTCTGCAGAACGTGGCGGCGATCAATACGCTGTCGCCGTCGTCGACGAACAACCAGATCGCCGCGACGATCGGCCTGCGTCACCGCTTCTAGGCACGTCGGCTCGCGCGCCTGCGCGAACCCGCGGACGACCGGCGCAATCCGCCCGTCGCCCGCCTCTCTCCCAACGCACAAACGGCACAACCGCTTGTGCGTTTTTTATTCGGCGACGGATTCGCGAGCGCGGCGCTGTGACATCTCGCTGTTGCATCTTTTTACGATATGCGGACCTGCGCCGCATCCCGCGTGCGTATACTCTTGTGCAGCTTCCGCAGTCTCGCACTGCGCTTCTCTGTACTCCGCTCCGATCTGCACCCCGACCTGCATTCGTACCGCCGCCATGAATACGCTCACGCAACGCCTCGCCGCCGTCCTGCCTTTCGCCCTGCTCGCAGCCTGCGGCTCGTCGCCTTCGAGCACCGCCTCCAACGGCGAAACGATGATCTACGCTTCGTCGGCGCGCTCGCCGTCATCGATCGCCAACTGTCTCGAAGACCGTCTCTCGGACGTGCACGAATCGCGCTCGGGCAACATCACCGAACTCGCGGTGGGCTCGCGTTCGAACGCTTCGTATTTCGTCACGCTTACGCCGAACAACTATGGCTCGGTGATTCGCGTCACGCACGGCGCCTCGACCTCCGACAATCCGCCTGAAGAAAAGCTGCGTTTCGACGTCGCGCGCTGCACGACCTGATGCGTTGAACGTCACGGTCGGCGCATGAATTATTTACTGCGCCAACCCCCTGTCACGAAGCGGTCACATCTGCGATGATGTGCGCCCTTTCGACTTTGCACGACACCGCTTCATGGCATCAGGGACCGCACATCACGCTACCGGATGGGCAGCCGGCGTCATCGCCGCCGCCCTCGTCACGCGCATGGGCGCCGACGGTCCCTGGCATCTCTTCGCCGCGCTCGCCTTCGTCGCGGGCGTCGCGGGCGGCACCGCGCCGGACTGGCTCGAAGTCGCGTGGTGGAGCCAAAAGCGCCGACTGTGGTGTACGCATCGTACGATCACGCATTGGGGCATTGGCTGGATCGTGCTGCTGGTGGGCTCGTATCGCGAACTGGGCCATCAGCTGTGGGCCGCGCCGGCCTTCGGCTTCGCGTGCGGCGGCCTGATTCATCTGCTCGCGGACTGGCCGAACCCGCTCGGCGTGCCCTGGATCATGCGCCGGCATTCGCTGAACTGGTGGCGCAGCGGCCATTGCGATCTGATCGTGGTCGCGGCGTCGTGGGTGGCCGCGTGGTTCTTCGCCGTGCATGGCGTGCCGCACGGCTGGTCGCTGGAACCGCTGCGCCGACTCGTCTGATTAATTCGCTTTATTCATCTGGATTCCGAAATAAATCAGTGATGCGATGCGCGCATAAAACGGGCGACCGTGGTCGCCCGTCTCCGTGCTTCAATCCAGCTTGAAGTCGATGCCCTGCGCCAGCGGCAGCGCCGACGAATAATTCACCGTGTTCGTCGCGCGCCGCATGTAGCCCTTCCAGGCATCCGAGCCCGATTCGCGGCCGCCGCCGGTTTCCTTTTCGCCGCCGAATGCGCCGCCAATCTCCGCGCCGCTCGGTCCGATGTTCACGTTCGCAATGCCGCAATCGCTGCCCGACGCCGACAGGAATCGCTCCGCCTCGCGCAGATCGGTCGTGAACACGCACGACGACAACCCATGCGCCGCCGCATTGTTCGCCGCAACGGCCTCGTCGAACTCGCGATACTTCACGACGTAGAGAATCGGCGCGAAGGTTTCTTTCAGCACGATCGCGCTTTGCATCGGCATTTCCACCAGCGCGGGCCGCACGTAGTAACCGTTCGGCAAGCCTTCGACATCGACCCGCTCGCCGCCCGTCACCTTGCCGCCTTCCGCACGCGCTTGCTGCAGCGCCGCCTGCATCTGCTCGAACGCACGCGCGTCGATCAGCGGTCCCATCAAGGTGCCCGCCGTAAGCGGATTGCCGATCGGCACCTTCGCATACAACTGCTTCAAACGTTCGACAGTGGCCTCGTAGACGCTCTCGTGCACGAACAGCCGGCGCAGCGTCGTGCAGCGCTGACCCGCCGTGCCGACCGCGGAAAACAGGATGCCGCGCAACACGAGTTCGCGGTCGGCGCTCGGCGTGACGATGCCCGCGTTATTGCCGCCCAGTTCGAGGATCGAGCGCCCGAAACGCTGCGCCACGGCCACGCCCACCGCGCGGCCCATTTCCGTGCTGCCGGTCGCGCTGACGATGGCCGCGCGCGGATCGGCGACGAGTTTCTCGCCCACCTCGCGTCCGCCGATGACCAGCGAGACGAGGCCTTCCGGTGCATCGCCGAACGCGTGTAGCGTGTCGTCCATGATCTTCTGCACGGCGAGCGCGGTGAGCGGCGTTTTCTCCGAAGGCTTCCAGATCACGGGATTGCCGCAGACGAGCGCGAGCGCCGCATTCCAGGACCAGACCGCGACGGGAAAATTGAACGCGGAAATCACGGCGCAGACGCCCATCGGGTGCCAGCTTTCCGCCATGCGATGACCGGGACGCTCGGAGGCGATGGTCAGACCATAAAGCTGACGCGAAAGACCGACCGCGAAATCGCAGATGTCGATCATCTCCTGCACTTCGCCGAGTCCCTCTTGCAGGATCTTGCCGGCCTCCAGCGAAACGAGACTGCCGAGCGCCTCCTTGCGGGCGCGCAGGCGCTCGCCCAGCAAGCGCACCAGTTCGCCGCGTCGCGGCGCGGGGACGTTGCGCCAGTGCAGAAACGCGGCCTGCGCGCGCGCGAGCGCGGCGTCCACGTCGGCGGGCGACTGGCTCGCCAAATGTCCGATGGTTTCGCCGGATATCGGCGATTTCACTACGATGTCACCCGACCTGGCTTCTTCTGAAATGCCGAGGTCGGCGAGAATGCGCGCTGCGTCCATGACCGATCCTTATATTTCCGATAAGAAACAAACTCTCGTGCGCCGACTATACACGGCGCCCGATAGCGCATCAAGACGGACAAAAACGGATGCAGCGGCACTGTCAGATGCCCGTTCGACAAGCGCTAACGGCAGCTTGCACGGGGTTCCGGCAGAAAAAACGGACGCTCAGCAGGAGTTTCCGATCAGAAACTTTTCACCTGGATGACTGAGTTTCCTATCGGAAACCGAGAAAAATCGGGCGCGGCGCGTCGTCGCTGCCGACGCTGCCGACGCTGCGAAGCAATGGAAGTGCAACCTCAGCGCGCGTAACCGTTGCCGCCACCGGCCTGCGAGTCTTGCGCGCCGCGCCAGCGAGCAGAACTGCCCTGACCGCTCTGACGATCCTGTCCAGTGCCGTTTCCAAACGGCGCATGGCCGCTGCCGTCGCGACCGGCATGGCCGGAACTAGCGGCGGGCGCACCCGGACCGCGCTGCCCGTAACCCGGCTGCGCCTGACCGGGCCAGCGTCCGCGATGGTCGTCGGGCGGCGTCAGACCACGACGATAAACGCCGCCCCGGCGATCCCCGTCATCGCGACGACCGCCGACCGCGATATCAACGGTCCCCACCGCGCCATATGCCGGCGCATAACCATAGCCATATGCGGGCGCCGCCTGAACAACCTGACCGCCGCCCTGATCGTCATAACCGTAGGCCGTCCCATATCCCGGTCCGTAACCGGGACCGACCACACAGCCCGCCAACGCCGCAGCGGCTCCTGCCGCCAGCCACAGTTTCAACATCGCTTTTCCTCGAATCGCTATGCGAAAAATTCGCCATCAACAAAAAGCCCCGCAAACATCGCGGGGCTCGTCGGATCGCACGGACACCTTAGCGGCAGTGCTTTTCCCAGTGCTTATGCACGCGGACCTTGTGGCACTCGTGGTGCACGCCGGCCTGCGCCGACGAAACGCCAGCGGCGAGAATGCCCAGCGCGGCCAGTGCGAGGAGGATTGGCTTCATGGATTGCTCCGATCGGTTGAATGCGGGGCTCGAATCGTAACAACGGGCTTTGCGCGGCGCGAGCAATGCAAAACGCGGCCTGACAATCGAAACGCCCATGGCGTCGCCAATCGCGGAAGCAACGGAAAACGCGGAAAAAAAGCGGCGGGAAGGAAACGATCAGGTGAAACGAAAAAGTGCGCTTTATCGGTTATCAGCAGGAAGGCGGACGCGGCGAGGCGCGCGGCCGCGCTTCGTGCTCACGATTCTTGCGTGCATTCCGGGCGCCCCATGCGATGACCGATGATCAAACCGGCGTCGTAGGCGGTTTCGAGCGCGCGACCGACGTCTTCCGCGCTCACGAGGTGAAAGTCGGCGGTTTGCTTGCCGGTCAACTCGAAGCGCTCGATGCCGAGCGTTCTACGCGAGATGGCTAACAGTAATTCGAGGCGTTCGTCATGCATTATCTTTACTCCATTTGATCTTTCTCACCTGATCTAAATATAAGGTCGGTCATGGCGCACTTCACGTGGCGCCGCGCCGCATATCGAGGCTCTACTCAAAACCTTACTGTATTGAAAGACAACTCCTAACCGCATAAGATCCGCCGCGATCTTTAAGGATTGTCAATTCGAATCCCTAAGCAATTTCACGCGCCAAAAGCGACAGATCGCAGCAGCGGCCCCGCGCCCATCCGATCGACGACATTGGCCATCTGGCCGAGTTTCCTAAGCGCTACGCTTTGTTATTATCGGAAACGTGCCAGAACAGAATTCCTCTTTGCCTTCGCTTATGGACAACTCGCTCGCGCAACCGTCGAGCTCCTCGACCGCCGACCTCGGACGCCGCGTCCGCGCCGCGCGTCTCGCCCAGGATCTGACGATCGACTACGCCAGCCGCGTCTGCGGCGTGTCGCGCTCGACGCTCTCGAAGATCGAAAACGGTCTGATGTCGCCCACGTTCGACGTGCTGCAAAAAATCGTCGCGGGTTTGAATATCGACCTCGTCGATCTGTTCGGCTCGGCACCGAAGCTCGATTTCGGCGGCCGTCGCGCGCTCACGCGGCGCGGCGCCGGCAAGCCGCACGCGTATCGCGGCTACGAAATGGAACTGCTCGCCACCGAACTCGCGCACAAGGCCATGCTGCCCTTTCTCGTGCGCATCACCGCGCATTCGACCGAGGCCTTCGACGACTGGGGCCGCCACGAGGGCGAGGAATTCATCTACGTGATCAGCGGCAGCGTGTGCCTCTACACCGAGCTCTACACGCCCACGCAACTCGAGGCCGGCGACAGTCTCTATTTCGACAGCCGCACCGGGCATTACGCGGTGTCGACCAGCGAAGAAGACGCCATGGTGATCTGGATGTCCACCGGCGCCGCCGTGCCGGGCTCGCCCGAACCGGAGGCGCAAGCCGCGCCCGCCGCGAAGCCGACGCGTTCCAAAAGGAAACTTTCGTCGGCTTGAGGAAACGCCCGCCGTTTTAGCAGTTTGCGCGACCCGGGCGGCGCGCTCGGGTCGACCTGGCCGTCTGCTGATCCGCCGCCGGCCTTTCCACCGCCTGCTTGTCCGCCGCCGACGCTTCCGGCTGACGCTTGCGCGACCGGCGTCCCGGCGCGCTGGCGTGCGCCACCGCATCGCGTTCGCGCGCCGCGATCCGCACCGCGTCGATCAACGCGCGCCCAGCCGGCGAGGGCTGCGTGTCGGTACGCTGGATCAGGCCGACGGGCTCCTCGCCGCCCGCCACCGGCAACGGCAGACGCACGAGCGACCCGTGCCGCAAGTCGTACTCGACCGCGCCCGACGGCACGAACCACACCGCGTCGTTTTCCAGCGCCATCGCGCGTCCGACCGAAACCGAGAGCAATTCGACCGATGACGTCAGCGGCGGCGCGCCCCACGCCGCCAGCAGGCTGTCCGCGGCCTGGCGGATCAGCGTGCCGAACGGCGGCAGCACGAGCGGAAACTGCGTGGGGAACTGCGCGAGCGGCCGCGCCGCGCCCGCGCCCTGCAACAGCGGATGCCCCGCGCGCACGACAACGGTCATCGGCTCGTTGTAGAGCTGCTCGAAGCTCAGGCCGACCATGCGCTCGGGATCGGCGAGACGGCCCACCGCGAAGCTGATCGCGCCCGCCTTGAGGCGTTCGAGCAGTTCCGTATTGGCCGCCGTCAGCAGCCGCACGCTCACGCGCGGCCACTCGCCGGCGAAGCGGCGCATCGCGTCAGGCAGCAAGGCCGTCGCCACCGTCGGCAACACGCCGATGTCGAGCGTCGCCGCCACCGCGCCCTCGTCGCGCGCGAGCAAGGCCACGCCCTGGCGCAGCGCGCTCACGCACGCGCTCGCATGCGGCATGAACAGCTGGCCCTCGCGCGTGGTCACTGCACCGTGGCGGCCGCGCTCGAACAGCTTCACGCCCAGCGCCGACTCCAGCTCGGCGATGGTCTTCGACACGGCAGGCTGCGTCACGGACAGACTTTCCGCCGCCTGCTGCACGCTGCCGAACTGCGCCACCGCCAGAAAACACTGCAAATGCCGGAATTTGACGCGCGAATCCGCAAGCCGGTTTTCCATAACGATCCGTTATACGAGATGCGATAAAACATCATTTTGCATAACTTTTCGCATTGGATAAAGTGGATGTCATCCGCGCAACGCGACCGTCCGCCGCGCGGCATAAATCCACTTCCCCAAAATCTGCCAGGAGACAACCCCATGGACGAGTCCATCCTGTCGCCGCGCGACTTCGACTCGCACCCGGCTTTCGTTTATCCGCCGTATCGCTCGTCGGTGAAACGCGGTCCCACGCTGCCCCTGATTCCGCTGAAGGAAAAACTGCGCAATCTGCACGCACCCGTCTACGGCGCGGAAGATCTCGGCGCGCTCGACAGCGACCTCACGCGCAACGCGGCACGCAATGGCGAACCGCTCGGCGAACGCATCATCGTCACGGGCCGCGTGCTCGACGACGGCGGCAAGCCCGTGCGCAACACGCTGGTCGAAATCTGGCAGGCGAACGCCGCCGGCCGCTACGTCCACAAGCAGGATCAGCACGATGCGCCGCTCGACCCGAACTTCCTCGGCGCGGGCCGCTGCGTGACCGACAACGAAGGCCGCTATCGCTTCCTGACGATCAAGCCGGGCGCGTATCCCTGGGGCAATCATCCGAACGCCTGGCGCCCGCAGCACATTCACTTCTCGCTGTTCGGCGACTACTTCGGCTCGCGCCTCGTGACGCAGATGTACTTCCCCGGCGACCCGCTGCTCGCGTTCGACCCGATCTATCAAGGCACGCCCGAGCAGGCGCGCGAGCGCATGATTTCGCGCTTCTCGCTCGACACCACCGAAGACAGCTACGCACTCGGCTACGAATTCGACATCGTGCTGCGCGGCCCCAACGAAACCCCGATGGAGCGTTGATCATGGCACTCAAGGAAACGCCCTCGCAGACCGTTGGCCCGTACTTCGCCTACGGCCTCTGCCCGCAGCAATACAACTTCGATTTCAAGAGCCTGTTCACCGCCGACATCGTCGGCACGCAGACGCCCGGCGAGCACATTTCGCTGATCGGCCGCGTGATCGACGGCGACGGCAAGCCGGTCTTCGACGCGATGCTGGAGTTCTCGCAAGTCGACGCCAGCGGCCGTTATCCGGCGTCGCGCGAGCAGATCGCCGAAACGGGTTTCCGCGGCTTCGCGCGCGTGGGCACCGGCACGGATCCGGAACAGCGCTTCATCGTGCGCACCGTGAAGCCGGGCGTCGAGAACGCCGGCGAGGCGCCGCATCTGAACGTGATCGTGATGATGCGCGGCATGCTCACGCATACCTTCACGCGCGTGTATTTCGACGACGAAACGGCGGCCAACGCGGCCGATCCGGTGCTGTCGTCGGTGCCGGCGGCGCGTCGCGACACGCTGATCGCGCGACGCAGCGAACAGGCGGGCAAGATCGTCTATCACTTCGACATCGTCATGCAGGGCGAACGCGAAACCGTGTTCTTCGATCTCTGATCGCTGCATGCCACACAGCCGGAGCGCGCCGCTCGCCATCAAAGACGCATGACTTTCACGCGCCTTTCATGAACGTACCCTAAGATCGCCCGCACTGCGATCTGATCGCGGAACTCCGAGCTGTACCTTGATGAAGCCTGCCACGAGCAGGCTTCTTTTTTTGCTTTCGCGCATTGTCGACGACGTGAACGCGCACGCTCGAATTGCGAATCAGCCGAGCGGACGCACGCCGATCAGCACGCCATGCAGCCAGAACGCGAACACGGCCCACGCGACGAGACCGATCACGACGGCCAGCGCGTCGCCGCTTGCGCTGCCGGGCGGATAGACCACGCCGGCCTCGCGATCGCGACGGCGGCCGGCCCGCACTTCCACGAGCGCCCAGATGAAGAACACGCCGAACAGCACGATGGCGTGCAGCGTGCCGTTGGCGAGCAGATGCGCGAACGCCCAGAGCGCCACGCCGCTGACGAAGGGCTGGCCGAGCACGCGTTTGATGTGATTGTTGGGCACATAGGCCGCCACGATCATCACGAAGGCGATGGCGGTGAGCAGCGCGACGAGATGCGCCATGCCCGGCGGAGGCAACCAGACGTGGACGGGATAACGCCGCGCGAGCCCGTAGCCGGCGACGGTGAGCACGACGCCGAGTATCGACAGCAACGCGAACACGCCGCGCCATGCACGGATGCCGAAGCGTTCGATTTGCGCCGCGCGCCACGGCCCGGCCAGCACGCGGATCGAGTGCACGCCGATGAAGATCGCAAGACCCAACACCAGTAACGCCATTGCCGTCTCCTGTCTGCGCGTTCAAGCGCGCATTGCTGTTTATCACAAGACGGCGTGCAGTGTCGCGCAACCGGTACGCCACGCCAATGCGAGAGATCGGCGCAGCGCATCCGCGTTAATCACGCGAACAGCGAACAGGAATACAGCGGGACGCGAACCGGCGAATCCACCATGCCCATTAACCGGCCATAATGAACCGAATAGTATTATTAAAACATCGCTGAAAAATATACCGGAAATGGCCAATAAGCCGAATTGCCATCCGGCAAAATCGACAAAACGCGATTACGAACGCCACCCCGGGCAAACGCCCGTGCGCCGTGCCGTACAGGCCAATCAGCAGCGGAAATGCTCGATATCCTGGCCTGCGTGCTTATAACGCAAAAGCCAGCTCGGCATTTCGCCTTCCCCGTTCCAGGTATTGCCAAAGGCATCCCGGTACTTCGGTTGCCGTTCGCTTTCGGCAATTGATGACTCAAGATCTTCGAGCGTAATGCCGTACTCTTCCATGCGGTGTTGAATCCACAGGATGAGCCGTTCGCGCGCCTCACCGTCGAGGTCGAACATCGGTTAATTCCTCTCGCATCGCCAAGGGCAAGGCGCCGATCGCTATCGAATCGTCTGCCCTGAAAAGACAAAGGCTTCGCTCGTACCGCGAAGCCTTGCTGCACTGATGAGGTGGCCTGGGCTGTGGAACCCGTGACCGGTTCGGAGGGGATTGCGGTCCGCTACTCCGCTCGCCAGAATCCGCCGCTATGGGTGCGCGGCTGTTTGCTGCAAGCGGAACTGATCATACCTTGCACGCGCCGCACTGATCAAGCGCTTTCCGGCCAGCGCGGCCCGTTGCGGGGCCGCGCTGGCCGTCCATCACGACGCCGATGCGCGACGCTTCCCCGCCCCTTTTCGGGCCCTGGCATCGCCCGCCGACTCGCTCACGCCATCGGCATCGGCGGCCGCCTCGGCAACGGGCGCCACCGCGCTTTCGTCCCCAACGCGCTCCGCGCTCGCCACGCGTGCGAGCACCGGTTTGAGCGCCGCGCCCGTGTGGCTCGCGGCCACCTTGACGAGCCCTTCCGGGTCCGCCGAGCCGACGATCATGCCGCCGCCCACGCCGCCTTCCGGCCCGAGGTCGATGATCCAGTCGGCTTCCGCGATCACGTCGAGATCGTGCTCGATCACCACGACGCTATGGCCGCCGTCCGCGAGACGATGCAACACGCGAATCAGCCGCGCCACGTCCGCCATATGCAGGCCGACGGTCGGTTCGTCGAGCACGTAGAGCGTGTGCGGCGCCTTCTGTCCGCGACGCGTGATGTCGTCGCGCACCTTGGACAGCTCCGTCACCAGCTTGATGCGCTGCGCCTCGCCGCCCGACAATGTGGGCGACGGCTGACCGAGCGTGAGATAGCCGAGCCCGACGTCCTTCATCAGTTGCAGCGGATGGGAAATGCTCGTGATCGAGGCGAAAAATTCCACCGCCTCGTCGATCTCCATCGTCAGCACTTCGCCGATATTGCGGCCGCGCCACGTCACCGCGAGCGTTTCCGGATTGAAGCGCTGTCCGTGACAGACATCGCACGGCACCTTCACGTCCGGCAGGAAGCTCATGCCGATCGTGCGCACGCCCTGACCTTCGCAGGCCGGGCAACGTCCGTCGCCGGTATTGAACGAGAAACGCGAGGCGCTATAGCCGCGTGCGCGCGCTTCGAGCGTGTCGGCGAACAGGCGGCGAATCGCGTCCCATACGCCGATATAGGTCGCGGGACACGAACGCGGTGTCTTGCCGATCGGCGTCTGATCGACTTCGAGCACGCGGTCGATGCTTTCCCATCCGGTGATCGATTCGCAGCCTTGCCACGTATGCGCGACCTCAAGCTTCGGCTTCGCGCTCGTGCGCGCGAGCACGCTCGAACGGCGCTCCGCCGCGCTCGGCGCGGTGTCCTTCGCCGCCTTGCGCGCGCGCCGCACCGCCGGCGACGACAGCACCGAACGGCCCACCGCGTCGAGCAGATTCGACAGCAGCACGTCGCGCGCGAGCGTCGACTTGCCCGAGCCGCTAACGCCCGTGATCGCCACCAGACGACCGAGCGGAATATGCGCGGTCACGTTGCGCAGATTGTGCAGCTTGCCGCCATGCACCGTGAGCCATTGCTCGGGCACCGCCTCGCGGCCCGCACGCGCGGCCTTCACTTCGCGGCGCGGTTGCAGCGGATGCACGATCGGATGCGCGAGATAGCGGCCCGTGAGCGAGTCCGGCTGCGCGGCGAGATCGGCGACCTTGCCTTGCGCGACCACGCGCCCGCCGCGCTTGCCCGCGCTCGGCCCGATATCGATGATGTGATCGGCGCGGCGAATCGTGTCCTCGTCGTGCTCCACGACCACGAGCGTATTGCCCTTGTCGTTGAGACTGCGCAGCGCGTCGAGCAGGATCTGGTTGTCGCGCGGATGCAGGCCGATGGTCGGTTCGTCGAGCACGTAGCACACGCCTTGCAGATTGCTGCCGAGCTGCGCCGCGAGACGGATACGCTGCGCCTCGCCGCCCGACAGACTCGGCGCGGCGCGATCGAGACTCAAATAACCGAGCCCGACTTCTTCGAGGAATTGCAGACGGCTGCGAATTTCGCTGATCACGTCGCGCGCGATCTGCGCGTCGCGGCCGTTGAGTTCGAGCGATTCGATCCAGCGACGCGTTTCTCCCACCGTCCATTGCGCGACATCGACGATCGGCTGTTCATCGAACGTCACCGCGCGCGCGACCGGATTCAGGCGCGTGCCGTGGCAGTCCGGACACGGTTCGTCGACCATGCCGTCCGGCTCCTGCTCTTCCGACGGCAAGGTCTGTTCGCGGCCGCGATCGTCGGCGGACATCACCGTGTCGTCGTAGACAGCGCGCTGTTCGCGCGTGAGCGCGAGGCCCGTGCCCACGCAGGTCGTGCACCAGCCATGCTTGCTGTTGTACGAGAACATGCGCGGATCGAGTTCGGGATAACTGGTGCCGCAAACCGGACACGCACGCCGCGTCGACAGCACCTTTACTTCGCCGATGCCGAGCGTCGAACCGCCGTTTTCGAGCGCGCCGTCGAGACCGTCGAGCGGCGCGAGCAGATGCACGACACCCTTGCCCGCTTCGAGCGTCGCGTCGAGCAGCGTGCGCAATTGCGCCTCGTTTTCAGGTTCGATCAGGAGATCGCCGACCGGCAATTCGATCGTGTGCTCGCGGAAACGGTCGAGCTTCGGCCACGGCGCAACCGGCACGAATTCGCCGTCCACGCGCAGATGCGTGTTGCCGCGTCCCTTCGCCCACTTCGCGAGATCCGTATAGACGCCCTTGCGATTCACGACGAGCGGCGCGAGCAGACCGACATGCTGGCCGCGATGCTCGCGCAGTAGTTGCGCGACGATGGCATCGACGCTCTGCGAGGTGACCGGCGTGCCGTCGTGCACGCAATGCTGCACGCCGAGTTTCACATAGAGCAGACGCAGGAAGTGCCAGACTTCCGAGGTGGTCGCGACCGTACTCTTGCGGCCGCCGCGCGACAGACGCTGCTCGATCGCAACGGTCGGCGGAATGCCGTAGACCGCATCCACTTCGGGACGGCCCGCGGGCTGCACGATCGAACGCGCGTAGGCGTTCAGCGATTCGAGGTAACGGCGCTGACCTTCGTGGAAAAGAATGTCGAACGCGAGCGTGGACTTGCCCGAACCGGACACGCCGGTAATGACGTTGAAACGGCCGTGAGGAATATCGACGTCGAGCGCCTTGAGATTGTGCTCGCGCGCATTCACGATGCGCACCACGTCCTCGCCCTGAATCTCGCGGCGCGCCTGCGCGGCACGCAGGGCCGTCTGCAACGCGACGCCCTCTTCTTCGGCGACGAGCACACCGTTCGCGGCGCCGAGCGCGGCTTCGTAGCGTTCGAGCGCCGCACCCGTGTGCGAGCGCGGGCACGCGACCACCTCTTCGGGCGTGCCGACGCAAACGACTTCGCCGCCCGCATCGCCGCCTTCCGGACCAAGATCGATGAGCCAGTCGGCCGCGCGAATCACGTCGAGATTATGTTCGATCACGAGCAGCGAATGACCGCCCGCGAGCAGCTTGCCGAACGCGCGCATCAGCTTGGCGATGTCGTCGAAATGCAGACCCGTGGTCGGTTCGTCGAACATGAACAACCGGCCGCCCGCGGTCTTTTCCTTGCCGCGCGACTGCGCCGTTTCCGCGAGAAAGCCCGCGAGTTTCAGACGCTGCGCTTCGCCGCCCGAGAGCGTCGGCACGGGTTGGCCGAGCTTCACGTATTCGAGGCCCACGTCGACGATCGGCTGGATCACGCGCAATACTTCGGCATCCTGACTGAAACATTGCGCCGCTTCGCTGACGGTCAGGTCGAGCACGTCGGCCACCGACAACGCGCGGCCGCCGCGCTCGATCTTCACTTCGAGCACTTCGGGACGATAACGGCTGCCGTCGCAATCCGGGCAACGCAGATAGACGTCGCTCAGGAACTGCATTTCGATGTGCTCGAAACCCGAGCCGCCGCATGTCGGGCAACGGCCTTCGCCCGAGTTGAAACTGAACATCCCCGCCGTATAGCCGCGCTGCTTCGCGAGCGGCGCCTTGGCGAACAGCTTGCGGATCTCGTCGAACGCGCCCACATAGCTGGCCGGATTCGAACGCGCGGTCTTGCCGATGGGCGACTGATCGACGAACACGGCGTCGCTGATCTGCTCGGCGCCGCTCAGGTTGCGGAACACGCCCGGCGATTCGGTGGCCTTGCCCAGATGCCGCGCGAGCGCCGGATACAGCACGTCCTGCACGAGCGTCGATTTGCCCGAACCCGACACGCCCGTCACGCAGACGAGACGTTGCAGCGGGAACGCCACCGTCACATCGCGCAGATTGTGTTCGCTCGCGCCTTCGAGCAGCAGCGTGGGCGTTTTGGCATCGACGGGGCGGCGTTCCCAGTTCGAGGCGTCCGCGACAGCGCGGTGGCCGCCCAGATATTCGCCCGTCAAGGTGCCGGACGAACGGATGTCGGCGGGCGTGCCGTCATAGACGATCGAGCCGCCGCGCTCGCCCGGGCCCGGCCCCATGTCGATCAGACGGTCGGCCGCCAGCATCACGGACGGATCGTGTTCGACGACCACGAGCGTGTTGCCCGCGTCGCGCAGCCGCTGCATCGCTTCGACGATGCGGTTCAGGTCGCGCGGATGCAGGCCGATGCTCGGTTCGTCGAGCACGAACAGCGTCTTCGTGAGCGAGGTGCCGAGCGCCGTGGTCAGGTTGATACGCTGCACTTCGCCGCCCGAGAGCGTGCGGCTCTGGCGATCGAGCGTGAGGTAACCGAGGCCCACGTCGCACAGATACTTGAGGCGCGTGCGCACTTCGGCGAGCAGGAGCTTCAACGCATCGTCGAGCAATGCGGAGGACAGCGACAGATTGTCGAAGAAGCGGCGAATGCGCTCGATCGGCAGCAGCATGACGTCGTGCAGCGTCAGGCCCGGCAGCGCTTCGAGTTGCGCGCGCGACCAGTCCACGCCGTGCGGCATGAAACGCGCGGGGGGCGCGAGCACCTCGTCGGCGTTCTCCTGACTGCCCAGACGCCATTGCAGCGCTTCGGTCTTGAGGCGCGCGCCGCCGCAGGTTTCGCACGGCGTATAGCTGCGGTATTTCGACAGCAGCACGCGGATGTGCATTTTGTACGCCTTCGACTCCAGATACTGGAAGAAGCGTTTGACACCGTACCACTGCGTCTGCCAACTGCCCTTCCAGTCCGGCGCGCCGTCGATCACCCAGTCGCGTTGCGCCTGCGTCAGCTCCGACCACGCCGTGTCGCGCGGAATGCCGGCCTTCGCGGCGTAGCGCATCAGGTCGTCCTGGCACTCCTTCCACGCGGGCGTTTGCAGCGGTTTGATCGCGCCGCCGCGCAGGCTCTTGCGCGCGTCCGGAATCACGAGCCCCCAGTCGACGCCGATCACGCGGCCAAATCCACGGCACGCATCGCAGGCGCCGTAGGCGGAGTTGAACGAGAACAGCGCCGGTTGCGGATCGGCGTAGCGCAGATCGCTGTCCGGGCAATGCAGGCCGGTCGAGAAACGCCAGATCACCGGTTCGGGTTTCGCATCGGAAACCTCGGCTTGAGCGTCCGTTTCCGATACGACATAAATGTTCACGCGCCCCGCGCCGCGCCTGAGCGAGGCTTCGATGGCCTCGATCACGCGGCTCTTTTCGGCGTTCTGCAAACGGAAACGGTCGGCGACCACGTCGAGCACCTTGCGCGTGCCCTCGGCGGTTTTCACCTCGCGCTGAGCCTGCACGCGCGTATAGCCGCTCGCCGACAGCCACTGCGCGACTTCTTCCTCGCTGGTAGTGTCGGGCAGTTCGACAGGAAACGTCACGACGAGGCGCGGATCGCCCACCGCCGTGCGCGCGAGCAGTTCGGCGTAGATCGTTTCGGGCGTGTCGTGGCGCACCGGCTGCGCGGTCACGCGGTCGAACAGATTCGCGGCGCGCGCGTAGAGCAGCTTCAGATGGTCGTTCAGCTCGGTCATCGTGCCGACCGTCGAGCGCGAACTGCGCACCGGATTGGTCTGGTCGATGGCGATCGCGGGCGGCACGCCGTCCACACGATCGACCTGCGGGCGGTCCATGCGGTCGAGGAACTGACGCGCGTAGGCGCTGAAGGTTTCGACGTAACGGCGCTGGCCTTCCGCGTAAAGGGTGTCGAACACGAGACTCGATTTACCCGAGCCGGACGGCCCGGTGACCACCGTCATTTCGCCGGTGTGCAGATCGAGATCGAGGTTCTTGAGATTGTGCTGGCGGGCACCGCGGATACGGATGGATCGGTTATCGCTCACTTGCGCTGGCATTCCGGCTGGATCACTCGCGGGAGCCGGGCGGCGACGCGGCCCGGCAGCTTGCAGCCCGACGGTGCGGACTGAGTGTTTAAGATTCTACTGTATATTTATACAGCACGCTGGAGGCGCGACTGGCCGCCGCCAAGCCCGGTTTGTGGCTCGTCAAGCCGGCCGAACGGCCTACGCCGTTTGCATCGGCGCGGGCCGGGACGGCTCAACGCGCCGCGCCGGACCGTAGCCAATTCAGCCGCGCTCTCGCGTCCATTCGCGCCACATCGTCTCGTAAGCAGACTCCATGCCGCGCGCAAATCGCGCGCCATCCATCAGCGGCGACGCCTCCATCCGCGCCCGCAAGCTCGCCCGCAGCGCGGCCAGACGCGGCAGATCGTTGACGAGCGCGGCCACGGTCTCCACGAACGCCTCGTCGGAAAAAGCGGCCAGCTCATCGAGACCCAGATTCGCCAGTTGCGACAGCCCCGCCCGTCCGGCGCAGGTCGTGCCAACGCGCGTGACCACCGGCACGCCCATCCACATCGCGTCGAGGCTCGTGGTGTGGCCGTTGTACGGCAGCGTATCGAGCGCCAGATCGATCTCGTGCCAGGTGCGCAAATAGGCGTCGCGCGGCTGGAACGGCACGAAACGCACGCGCGCGGCGTCGATGCCGTGACGCGCGAGACGCGTCAGCAGACGTTCGCGCGCCTCGCCCTGCGCGGCCATCAGCAGCAGACGCGCCTGCGGCAAGGCCGCGAACACGCCGGACCACAGCGCGAGCGTCGCCTCCGTGAGCTTGCACGGATTGTTCAGGCTGCCCAGCGTGACCTGCCCCGTTTGCGCGGCGGGCAGCGCGTTTACGGCGGGCTCTTGCGCAAGCGGGTCGTAGCACCAGAATGTGTCGGGCAGACGCAGCGTGCGTTCGGTGTAGTGGCGGTCGTGCATCGCAGGTTCAGCCTGCGGATCAAGATGGGGATCAAGATGCGGGTCACTGAGCCGATAACCGATCGCATCGAGCCCCGTGGTGCCGGGATACGCGAGCCACGCGACCTGCACCGGCGCCGGCTGGCGCGCGAACAGCAACGGACGGCCATCGGCCATATGCATCGCGAGATCGACGAGAATATCGATGCCGTCCGCCTGAATGCGCGCCGCGAGCGCGGCGTCGTCGAGCAGACGCACGTCGTGCCAGTGGTCCACGTGTGCCGCGAGTTGCGCCGTGGTGGCGTCCGCGCGCACGACGCTCGAATACGCGTGAATCTCGAAGCGGCTTCGATCGTGATGCGAAAGCAGCGGCGTCATGAACAATGCCTGGCAATGCTCACGAAAATCCGACGACACATACGCGATGCGCAGACGCCGCCCCTGCGCGCTGCGCGGCGCGTGCGCGATACGTTCGGCACGCAGCGGCGCTTCGTGTTGCGCGGCGAGGCGGCGCGCTTCGGCCGCGATCTCCTCGCCATCGAAGGACTGGAACGACAGCGCATAAAGCAGATTGCTGTGCGCGGTGAGATTGCGCGGATCGCTCGCCACGGCTTGCCGGAAGCAGGTCACGCCGTCGTCGAGTTCGCCGCAATCCTTGAACACGTTGCCGAGGTTGTTGAGCGTCGGCGAATGGTGAGGCGCGAGCGCGAGCGCCTGGCTCAACAGCGCGCGCGCGGCGTCCTGATGCCCGAGCGCGCGGTGCAGATTGGCCGCGTTGTTACAGGCATCGACGAAATCGGGCCGCGCCTTCAACGCCGTGTCGAATGCGTCCATCGCGGCCTTGTGCTCGCCGAGTTCGCGGCACACGTTGCCGAGATTGTTCGCGGCCTCCGCATGCGCGGGATCGATCGCCAACGCGCGCCGATACTGCGCCTGCGCCTCGCGCCGCTGCCCCAGCGCGTGCAGCGCGTTGCCGTAGTTGTAGGCCGCCGGCGCGAAATCCGGCGCGAGCGCCACCGCGCGGGCGAGCACGTCCGCGGCTTCCTGCGCGTGCGCTTCGTCCATCAGCAGCGCGCCGAGATTGACGAGCGCGGCCGCCGAATCGGGCGCGGCCGCCACGGCCTCGCGCAGCAAGGGCAGCGCCTGCGCGTGCTGGCCTTGCGCTTGCAGCAAGGTGCCGAGATTGGTGAGCGCATCGGCATTGCCCGGCTGCGCCGCGAGCGCGCGCGCGTAAGCGGCCTGCGCGAGCGCGGGTTCGCCGAGCAGACGGCGGCAGTTGCCGAGGTTATTCAGCGCGTCGGCGCGCTGCGGATCGCGCTGCGCGACGCCTTCCCAGGCGAGCGCCGCGTCGGACACTGCGCCCTGCGCCTGCAACGCGCTGGCGAGGCCGAACCAGTGATCGGCATCGGCGGCGTCTTCGTCGATCAGGCCGCGATAGACCGATGCAGCCTCGGCATGGCGCTGCGCGAACGCCAGCGCCTGCCCGAGCGCCTCGCGATACCGCCGGTTGCCCGGCTCGACTTCGAGCGCTTTCGTCAGCCGTTCGATAGCGTCCTGAAAGCGATTTTCCTGAATGCCGATGACCGCGAGCCGGAATTGCGCGGCGCCATGCGCCGGATCGAGCGCGACGATCTGCAGGTAGAGGTCCCGCGCCTGCGCGAGATGGCCCGCAATATGCTGTTCATGCGCGCGCTGAAAAAGTTCTTCGGTCTGCATCCGGGTAAGCCAGTCGAGGTGCGATCCCCCGATTGTAATCGGACGCCGAACCGGTTCCTGAATACGCCGGAATTCGCCTTTTCAGAACCCGCCATTTAATTCGTCATCCGATTTAATTTCCCATTTCATTTCCTCGTCCATTCCCTTCGTTAATAAACATCGCATGCCCATTTCAGTGATTTTTATTCGATAACGCATGCGCAAGCTCAACGCATCGCACCGCGCTTTTCGGCACACTGAAACGCGTGTTGAAAGTGGTGCATGCACCACGCATGCACCACTTTCGCGCTTTACGTCCCATCTTCATTTCCCATCTTCACCAGCAACAGGAGCCCGACGATGAGCAAGACAATGCAAGCCGCGGTAGTTCGCGCGTTCGGAAAACCACTCGTCATCGAAGAAGTGGCCATACCCGAACCCGGCCCCGGCGAACTCCTCGTGAAGATCGAAGCCTGCGGTGTCTGCCATACCGACCTGCACGCCGCGCACGGCGACTGGCCCGTGAAGCCGGAACCGCCCTTCATTCCGGGGCACGAAGGCGTGGGCTACGTCGTGGGCGTCGGCAGCGGCGTCAAGCACGTGAAGGAAGGCGACCGCGTGGGCATTCCGTGGCTCTACTCGGCCTGCGGTCATTGCGAGCATTGCCTCGGCGGCTGGGAAACGCTCTGCGAAACGCAGAAAAACACCGGCTATTCCGTCAACGGCGGCTTCGCGCAATACGCGAAAGCCGACGCCAATTACGTGGGCCTGCTGCCCAAGGGCGTCGATTTCATCGACGTCGCGCCGGTGCTCTGCGCGGGCGTCACGGTCTACAAGGGCCTCAAGGTCACCGACACGCGGCCCGGCAACTGGGTCGTCATCTCAGGCATCGGCGGCCTCGGCCACATGGCGGTGCAATACGCCCGCGCGATGGGGCTCAACGTGGCGGCGGTCGACGTCGACGACGCAAAGCTCGAACTCGCCAGGCGTCTCGGCGCCACCGTCACCGTCAACGCGAAAACCACCGACCCGGCGGCGTATCTGAAGAAGGAAATCGGCGGCGCGCACGGCGTGCTCGTCACGGCGGTGTCGCCCATCGCGTTCTCACAGGCACTCGGCATGGTCAGGCGCGGCGGCACGGTGTCGCTGAACGGCCTGCCGCCCGGCGACTTCCCGCTGCCCATCTTCGACATGGTGCTGAGCGGCGTCACCGTGCGCGGCTCGATCGTCGGTACGCGCCTCGACCTCGAGGAGTCGTTGATGTTCGCGCAGGAAGGCAAGGTCAAGGCCACCGTAAGCACCGACAAGCTCGAAAACATCAACGACATTTTCGCGCGCATGGAACGCGGCGCCATCGAAGGCCGCGTGGTGCTCGACTTCGCGAGCTAATCCGCACTCGCTTCATCGAAGCGTTCGCCAATAAAAAACGCCGGGCTCGAAAGCCCGGCGTTTTTTTATGCTACGCCGACGCCAAATCAGGCAGCACAATCAGGCAGCAAAATCAGGCGCACAATCAGGCCGCGATATCAACGCCCGTCAGCACCTTGACGTCCACGGGCTCGGCCAGCCACTCGCCGATTTGCGCGCGAAACGCCACGTAATGCGGGCTGTCGCGATGTGCCTGAATGGCCGCTTCATCCGCATAGGTTTCGTAGACGTGAAAGCCCGGCGTGCCGTCCGCGCGACGCAGCAGGTCGTAACGCAGATTGCCCGGCTCACGGCGCGAATGGACCACCATATTGCGCAGTACCGCTTCGAGGTCGGCAACGTGTTCGGCCTTCGGCGTAATGCTTGCAAAGATGTAGATGCTCATCGTTGTTTCCTGTCGTCAACGAAGTTTCCGATCGGCAACCTGCCGACCGGTGCGAGGCGCGCTCAGGCCTTGTAGCGTTCGAGCCAGTGCGCGTACGGTGCGGGCAGCGTCCACGCGGCGCGCTCGACGTTGAGCTGCTGCGCGGCGAAGTACGGCCAATGCGGGTTCGCGAGATGCGCGCGGCCCACCATCACGAGATCGAGCTGCTCCGAGGCGACCGAACGCTCGGCCAGTTCCGGCGTGCCGATGCCCCATGCCGACGACACCGGCAGACCGGTCGCTCGGCGCACCTTCTGCGCGATCGGTGCGAGGAACGCGGGCGCCCACGGAATCTGCGCCGTCGGCGTCGAGAAACCGACGCTCACGCTCAGCATGTCGAGGCCTTCGCGCTTGAAGTTCTTCGCGAGTTCGATCGACTCGGCGAGCGTCTGCTCGTCGCGGCCATCGTACTCGATCACGCCGAAACGCGCCGTCAGCGGCAGATGTTCCGGCCAGACCTTGCGAACCGCTGCGAGCGTTTCCAGCAGGAAACGGCTGCGGTTTTCGAGGCTGCCGCCATAGGCGTCGTCGCGCTGGTTCGAATGTTCCGAAAAGAAACTCTGACCCAGATAGCCGTGCGCGAAATGCAGTTCGAGCCATTCGAAGCCCGCGTCGAGCGCGCGCTTCGCGGCGGCGACGAAGTCCTCGCGCACACGCGCGATATCGTCGAGCGTCATCGCCTTCGGGACCTTCGGCAGATTCGCGCCGAACGGAATCGCCGACGGCGCGATGGTTTGCCAGCCGCGCGGATCGCCTTCGGGCAGATGATCGTCGCCTTCCCACGGACGGTTCGCGCTCGCCTTGCGGCCCGCGTGCGCGATCTGGATGCCCGGCACCGAGCCGGCCGCCTTGATCGCCTTCACGGTCGGCACGAACGCCTGGGCCTGCTCGTCATTCCAGATACCCGTGCAGCCCGGCGTGATGCGGCCTTCCGGCGACACCGCCGTGGCTTCGACGATCACGACGCCCGCGCCGCCGCGCGCAATCTGCGCGTAGTGAACGTGGTGCCAGTCGTTGATCACGCCGTCGTTGGCCATGTACTGGCACATCGGCGGCACGGCGATACGGTTGCGCAGCGATACGTCCTTGAGCTTGAACGGTTCGAACAATGCAGACATCAACAGCTCTCCTGTGTCGATCGGAGCGGCGCACACGCGCCGGGGTCCGGTCACATGAAAAATGGGTTCAGCCGAACGCGGATCGCAACGGATGCGATGGGCGCGGCGCTCACCCGCGATGAAACGGAAACGCGAAAACGCGAAATGGGGCTTTCGGCGGCACGCAGGTGGCACGCACGCGCCCCGCCGCGTCGCGCGCGGCACAAGGCGTTGCCGAAAGGAAAAGGTGTGTGAAAACGCAGGCGGCGCGCAGAACGCCGGCGCCGCCTGCGTCAGCCGCTCATGAGCGCTTGAGCGCGGCGAGCAAGGCTTCGGCGACCGGCTCCGACGAAGCCGGGTTCTGGCCCGTGATGAGCAGCCCGTCGACCACGACGTGCGGCGCCCAGTCGGGGCCCTTGGTGTAGCGGCCGCCGTTGCGCTTGAGCATGTCCTCGACGAGGAACGGCACCACATCGGTCAGCCCCACGGCCGCTTCCTCGCTGTTCGAGAAACCGGCGACCGACTTGCCCGCCACGAGCGGCTTGCCGTCGGCGCCTTTCACGTGACGCAGCACGCCCGGCGCGTGGCACACGGCCGCGACCGGCTTGCCCGCCGCGAGCGTCTTTTCGATCAGCGCGATCGAGACCGGATCTTCGGCGAGATCCCACAGCGGGCCGTGGCCGCCCGGATAGAACACCGCGTCGAAGTCGCTCGCGTCGATATCGGCGAGACGCTGCGTATTGGCCAGCTCGGCCTTCGCGGCGGCGTCCGCGTTGAAGCGGCGCGTGGCGTCGGTCTGCGCGGACGGATCGCTGCTCTTCGGATCGAGCGGCGGCTGGCCGCCCTTGGGCGACGCGAGCGTGAGCTGCGCGCCGGCATCGCGCAGCGCGTAGTACGGCGCGGCGAATTCCTCGAGCCAGAAGCCCGTCTTCTTGCCCGTGTTGCCGAGGTCTTCGTGCGAAGTCAAAACGATCAGTACCTTCATCGGCGTTCCTTGTTCGGTGATGTCCGGGCGCTTGCGCGTCCGTTCGGAACCGGTCCATGTGTGCGCGTTGGCACGAAATCGGTATGCAAGCGGTGTGCAAGCGCGCGTTATTAGACCGGTCGTCTAGACCTTCGCCGCATGAAGCGGCCCTCTTTGCTGCGCCCGGCAAGCGGCGCTGTCTCTGTCTCTATGGATGGGGATTGCGACGCGGGCGCTACGATGACGCCGCTGCGCGTTCGATCACGTTGCGGGCGGCAGGTTCAACAAGGCGCGCGTGGTCGCCATGGCCGAATCGAGCGGGCTGCGGTCTCGGCGGATTTTTTCCATCAGCGTCGCGCCCAGCCAGAGTTCGTACAGCGTGCCCGCCGTGCCCGAGGCGTTGCGCACGCCTTCGAGCGAACCGTCCGCGAGTCCTTCTTCGATACACGCCGCGATGCGCCCGATGATCTCGTCGGTGCCGCGACGCAGGACCACGCGCATTGGCTCCGACAGGTCGCTGACTTCGGCGCCCAGCTTCACGGCGAGGCACTTGCCGTCGGGGCCGTCCGCGCACTGCATCGCGCGCCATTCCTCGAAATAACGCATCAGACGCTCGCGCGCCGTGCCGGGCGCGCGCACGAGTTGCGCCTCCAGGCGTTCCGCATATTCGGTGAAATAGAACGTCAGCAAAGCTTCGCCGAACGCCTCTTTCGAACCGAAATAATGATAGAACGACCCTTTGGGCACGCCGGCCGCCGCCAGGATCTCATTGAGACCGACGGCCGAAAAGCCCTTGCCCAGCAAAATGGGCATGGCGGTATCGAGGATGTGTTGCCGCACTTCCACGGCTGGCGCTGCATTCATGGGAGGGCATGTTACAGCCCGATTAGACCAGTCGTCTAGGCTTCTCCCGATCGTCAATGGGGTTTTTAGCGCAAGCTTTCGGCACACGTCTCGCCGTCCTGTCACGCAGTACTCTGACGCAGCCCGCCGCACGGCTGTTTCGTATCGGAAACTTTCACCCGCACTCATTCTGGAGCGTAGCCTCATGACCCCACGCACCCTGCTCTGCTACGGCGATTCCAACACGCACGGCACCAAGCCGCTCAATCTTCCCGGTGTGCTCGAACGATTCGCCCCCGCCGACCGCTGGCCCGGCGTGCTGGCCGAGACGCTGGGCAGCGGCTGGAAGATCGTCGAGGAAGGCCTGCCCGCGCGCACCACCGTCCACGACGACCCGATCGAGGGCCGCCACAAGAACGGCCTCGCGTATCTGCGGCCGTGCCTCGAAAGCCAGTTGCCCGTCGACGTAGTCGTGCTCATGCTCGGCACCAACGACCTCAAGACGCGCTTTTCGGTCACGCCCGCCGACATCGCCCATTCCGTCGACGTCCTGCTCGAAACCCTGGCCGCCTGCCGCGCGGGCCCGGGCGGCGCGACGCCGCACGTCCTGCTGATGGCGCCCGTACCGATCGACGAGGTCGGCTTTCTCGGCGCGATCTTCACGGGCGGCGCGGCGAAATCGCGGCTGCTCGCGCCGCTCTACGAGCGCGTGGCGGTCAAGCACGGCTCGGCGTTTCTCGACGCCGGCGAAGTCGCCACCGTCAGCGCGACCGACGGCATCCACTACGAGGCCGATCAGCATCACAAGCTCGGCTGCGCCGTCGCCGCGATCGTGCGCCAGCGCTTCGGCGCCTGAACACGCGAAAGCACGTCGGCATGCCGCAAAAGAAAAACGCCGCCGGGCGCAAGCCCAGGCGGCGTTTTGCTTGTTTGCGATCCGGCGCGAACGCCGGATGCGGATCAAGCCGATATCGCTGATTGAAAAATCAACGCGACATCATGTTCATGCTGACGTTGTGCATGACCCACAGCGTACCGACGACCACGATCAGGACCGTCAACACCGTGAAGCCAAATGCCGTCACGTTCCAGCGCTGGCCCGACGACGTGTTCATGTGCAGGAAGAACACGAGATGGACCACGATCTGCACCACAGCCAGCACGGCGAGGCCGAGCAGCGCGGTTTCACGCGGGAAGCCGCCGTGCAGCACGAGCCAGAACGAAGCGGCCGTGAGCACCACCGCCAGGACGAAACCTGCCACGTAGCTAGCTACGCTGCCATGGCTTTCTTCTTCATGGATGGAATGAGCACTCATTTAGATCACGCTCGCAAGATAAACAAAGGAGAACACGCAAATCCAGACGATGTCCAAGAAGTGCCAGAAGAGGCTCAGGCACGCGAGGCGGCGGATTTCGCGCTCGCCCAGCACCGGCGCCTTCACGGCTTGAACCATGAGGACGATCATCCAGATCATGCCCATCGTCACGTGGATACCGTGGGTGGCGACCAGCGTGAAGAACGACGACAGGAAGGCGCTGCGCTGCGGGCCGTTGCCCTCGGCGATCATGTGCGCGAACTCATGCAGTTCGAAGTACAGGAACGTCGCGCCCAGCAGGAAGGTGATCGCCAGCCAGACCAGCACTTGACCCTTGCGCTGCTTGTGCGCGCCGATCATGGCGAAACCGTAGGTGATGGACGACAGCAGCAGCACTGCCGTTTCCATCGCCACGCCCTGGATGTCGAACAGATCCTTACCCGTCGGGCCGCCTGCGAACTGGTTCTGCATCACGGCGAACACTGCGAACAGCGAGCCGAACAGAATACAGTCGGTCATCAGGTACAGCCAGAAACCGAACACCGAGTGTGACGGCGGGTGATCGTGGTGATCGTGCTCCGCAAGTGCGGCCGCACCAGTTTTCGTCAACATCAGTTGGCCTCCAGTGCTTCTTCAACCTTGCCACCGCGCTGCTTGTCAGCAAACGCCTTGACCAGTGCGCGACTACGCGCTTCTTCGTCCGCCCGGACCTTGGCGGCCGGGATGTAATAGCCTTCGTTCTTCTGGAAGCTGTAAGCGATAGCCGTGCCGAGAATACCGACGAAGCCGACGATCATGAGCCACCAGATGTGCCAGATGCCAGCAAAGCCGAGCACCAGGCTGAAGAAACCGATGAACAGACCTGCGCTCGTGTTCGAGGGCATGTGGATATCGGTGTAATGCGTGTTCGCGACGTCCGGCGTTTCGCGGCCCATTTCCTTCAGGTGATGGAATTCATCGAGTTCCGACACGTTCGGGATAACCGGGAAGTTGTAGACCGGCGGCGGCGACGACATCGACCACTCCAGCGTACGGCCACCCCACGGATCGCCCGTCAGGTCGCGGTTTTCCGGCAGGTTGCGGTCGCGGATCGACACGTACAGCTGCATCAGCTGGTGAGCGATACCGATTGCCACGAGCACGGCGCCAACCCAGGCGATGACCATCCACGGATGCCATGCCGGATTGTCGTAGTGGTTCAGACGGCGGGTTGCGCCCATGAAGCCCAGCACGTACAGCGGCGTAAATGCAACGTAGAAGCCCACGAGCCAGAACCAGAACGCGCGCTTGCCCAGCTTTTCGTTCAGCTTGAAGCCGAACGCCTTCGGGAACCAGTAGTTGAAGCCGGCCAGGTAGCCGAACAGCACGCCGCCGATGATCACGTTGTGGAAGTGAGCAATCAGGAACAGCGAGTTGTGCAGCACGAAGTCCGCGCCCGGGATCGCCATCATCACGCCGGTCATGCCGCCGATGGTGAAGGTGACCATGAAGCCGAGCGTCCACAGCACCGGCGAGGTGAACTCGAGGCGACCGCGGTAGATCGTGAACAGCCAGTTGAAGATCTTCACGCCCGTCGGGATCGCGATGATCATCGTCATGATGCCGAAGAACGCATTGACGTCGGCGCCCGAACCCATCGTGAAGAAGTGATGCAGCCACACGAGGAACGAGAGCACCATGATCGAGCAGGTCGCGTAGACCATGGTGGTGTAACCGAACAGCGGCTTCTTCGCGTAGGTCGCAACGACTTCCGAGAAAATACCGAACGCCGGCAGGATCAAGATGTACACCTCGGGGTGACCCCAGGCCCAGATCAGGTTCAGGTACAGCATGGCGTTGCCGCCGCCGTCATTCGTGAAGAAGTGCGTGCCGACGTAACGGTCCAGGCCGAGCAGCGCGAGCGTGACGGTCAGGATCGGGAACGCGGCCATGATCAGCACGTTCGTGCACAGTGCCGTCCACGTGAACACCGGCATCTTCATCAGCGTCATGCCGGGGGCACGCATCTTGATGATAGTGACGAAGAAGTTCACGCCGGTCAGCAGCGTGCCGACACCCGAGATCTGCAGCGCCCACAGGTAGTAGTCGACCCCGACGCCTGGACTGTATGCCAGCTCCGAAAGCGGCGGATATGCGAGCCAGCCCGTCATGGCGAACTCACCGACGACCAGCGAGATCATCAGCAGGATCGCGCCAACGGCGGTCATCCAGAACGACAGCGAGTTCAGGAACGGGAACGCGACGTCGCGCGCACCGATCTGCAGCGGCACCACGATGTTCATCAGGCCAACCATGAAAGCCATGGCCATGAAGAAGATCATGATCACGCCGTGAGCCGTGAAGATCTGGTCGTAGTGGTGCGGCGGGAGGTAGCCCGGCGCGTTGTACGCCAGCGCGAGCTGGGTACGCATCATGATGGCGTCGGCGAAGCCGCGCAGCAGCATGATCAGGGCGAGCACGATGTACATCACGCCCAGACGCTTGTGGTCGACGCTCGTCAGCCACTCGGTCCACAGATATTTCCACTTACCGAGGTAAGTGACGCCACCGAGCACGAATGCGCCGATGATTGCCATCCCGATCATCGTGCCGAGAATAATCGGCTCGTGATACGGAATGGCGTCCAGTGTAAGTTTTCCGAACATGCTTGGATTACCCCTTGGTCACGCAGGACGGGTCACTGAAATTCGTGACGTGGCCGTTGTTGTACTTCGCGATGATGTTGTTGAAGAGCTTCGGATCCACCGTCGAGAAGTACTCAACAGGCGCCTTTTCGCTCGGCTGCGCGACCGTCGCGTACTGGTCCATCGAAAGCTGCGTCGAGGACGCCTTGACCTTCTGAACCCACGCGTCGAAGTCTTGCTGGCTCGTGGCGAGCGTGCGGAACTTCATGTCCGAGAAGCCCTTGCCGCTGAAGTTCGCCGACAGACCGGCGTAATCGCCAGCGTGATCGGCGATCAGGTGCAGACGGGTCTGCATGCCTGCCATCGCGTAGACCTGGGTGCCAAGCTGCGGGATGAAGAACGAGTTCATCACCGAATCCGACGTGATGCTGAAGTTCACCGGCGTGCCGACGGGCACGGCCAGCTGGTTCACCGTCGCGATGCCCAGATCCGGATAGATGAACAGCCACTTCCAGTCGAGCGCCACAACTTCGACGTTGATCGGCTTGACGTTCGATTCGAGCGGCTTGTACGGGTCGAGCTCGTGGGTGGTCTTCCACGTGAGCACGCCGAGAAACAGGATGATCAGTGTGGGGACCGTCCAGACGACGATTTCAATCGCCGTCGAGTGCGACCATTTCGGTGCGTAGGTGGCGTTGCGGTTGGAAGCGCGGTAGCGGTACGCGAACCACAGCGTCAGGATGATCACGGGGATCACCACGATCAGCATGGCCCAGGTGGAGGTCGCGATCAGCGACTTTTCCGCCATGCCCACGCTCCCTTTGGGGTCGAGGACTTCCATGTTGCAGCCGGAAAGACACATGGCCAATCCGGCGCTGACGGGAAGCAATAACCTTTGAAAGGTTGTTCTTTTCATCACGTTTGCCTGAATTTCATTCATTGAATAGTTCCGGGCACTACCCCTGACATCACGCAAAGGAAGCGCGACCGCATCATACAGCCGCTTTGATCAATAACAATCAATGAATGTTGAAAATGATCTTTGTCAAAACAAAAGTGAGACACTTTGTCACATGTGTTCGCGAGGTTCGTCGCGCCTCATCAACACACGCACGTCATGCCCTGCCCTTATTCCAACGCAGACTCGCCGCGGCTTTTTTCCCGAATCTTGCAATTCGGAAACTCTTGAACGTACACGCGCGCCGTGCCGCGAACACTCGCGGGACGGCGCGCGCGTGCGTCGTCATTCTTTAACTACAGTGAACGTGCTGCTTACGTCGGCGAACGCTCGGTCAGCGAAACCGCACGCACGTCCGCACCGGCCGAACCGGCGCGCACGGCATCCGTGTTGGCGTTCGCGGCTTCGTCGGTCGGCTGCTTGGTGCGGCCGGCCTGAGCGACGAGGTTCGCGGCCGAGAGCTCGATCGCGTCGGTCATGGGCTTCGGATAGATGCCCACCGCCAGCACCAGTGCGGCGAGCGACGCGAAGATCAGCGTTTCGCGGCGGCCGATGTCAGCCAGCTTCGCGACGCTCTTGTTCGCCACCGCGCCGAAGATCACGCGCTTGTACATCCACAGCGTGTACGCGGCGCTGAGCACGACCGTGGTCGTGGCGATCGCACCGATCCAGAAGTTCACGCGGATCGCGCCCATGATGACCATGAACTCGCCCACGAAGCCCGAGGTGCCCGGCAGGCCGACGTTGGCCATGCAGAACAGCATCATGAACGTCGCGTAGCGCGGCATCACGTTGACCACGCCGCCGTAAGCCGCGATCGTGCGCGTCTTGGTACGGTCGAACAGCACGCCAACCGACAGCAGCAGCGCGCCCGAGACGAAGCCGTACGAAATCATCTGAACGATCGCGCCTTCGGTGCCGATCTGGTTGAAGAGGAACAGGCCCAGCGTGACGAGGCCCATGTGGGCGACCGTCGAGTACGCGAGCAGTTTGGTCATGTCGGTCTGCGCGAGCGCGAGCAGGCTCGAGTACACCACCGCCACCAGCGACAGCGTGATGATCACGGGCGCGAAGAAGTGCGCGGCGTCCGGCGTGATCGGCAGCGTGAAGCGCAGGAAGCCGTAGCCGCCGAGCTTGAGCATGGCCATCAGCACGGTCGCGCCGGTGGGCGCTTCGAGGTGGACGTCGGGCAGCCAGGTGTGGAACGGCCACATCGGCACCTTGACCGCGAAGGCCGCGAAGAAGCCGATGAACACCAGCACCTGCGGGACGAAGCCGAGCGTGAGGTTATGCCACGCCGACATGTCGAAGGTGTGCGACTGGCTGTAGAGATACAGCATCGACAGCAGCATCAGCAGCGAGCCGCCGAACGAGAAGAAGAAGAACTTGACCGCGGCGTACGTGCGGCGGGCGTGGCCCCACGTGCCGATCAGCAGGTACAGCGGGATCAGCGTGGCTTCGAAGAACACGAAGAACAGCATGCCGTCCGTGGCCGCAAAGGTGCCGACCATCAGGCCCGAGAGGATCAGGAACGCGCCGAAGTACTGGGCGACGCGCACGGTGATCGACTCCCACGAGGCGATCACGATCACCAGCGTCGTGAACGCGGTAAGCACGACGAGCCACATCGAAATGCCATCGATCCCCAGACGCCACGCCACGCCGAACTCGGGCAGCCAGTTGCGGAATTCGACGAACTGCATGCCGGCTTCGTGGTTGTCGAAGCCGCTGATGAGCGGCAGCGTCAGCAGCAGACCGACGATGGAGCCGATCAGCGAAAGCCAGCGCGCGCGCTGCGGATGACGGTCCGACCCCAGACGCAGCACAGCCACGCCGAACAGGATGGGAATCCAGATCGCCAGACTCAGAAATGGAACGGATTGCATTTCAACAGGACCTTAAAAATGCGGAGCAAATAGCTTCGACAGCGCGCCGCCCGGGCGCAAGCAATTTGAAAGATTGACGCGGGGTGAAAATCGAACCGGGCTGGCTGTAATGTCTTTGTCAGCTGAGCGGCGAAATGCAACACACGTTCAAGGGTTAACGAGGGTAATCGGAATACGGAACTTTTGCAGCGCAACAATGCGAGCCGGATCGAAGATTGATGCAAGTCATTGTTTTTATTCGAAATTATACTACGAAGAAAAACGACAAAACGGCCTCTGAAGCCCGCTTTTTACTCCGAAATCACCTGTTTCGACCTCGCAAGCCCCACCTGGCGCGGCATGCTGTCGCGCAGCGCGGGCTGAATAATACATTACTTGTATCTTTCGCTTCAATTACTTAGACAGCGAGAGCGGTCCGTCGCGAGCGTCGAAAAGACGTTCCGGCCCCATCTTGCGACCGTTTGCGCAGCGCAAAAAAAAGCCCCTGCCGTATGCGGGCAGGGGCCAAACTCTCACGATGCGCCAGCGACGCTGGAACACGCATGGGCGCACTGTAGCGGGTTGCGGACCCCGAATTAAGCGGGCCGCCTGGAAGAGTCCTTTCCGCCCAGCCGAAACGGCGCCACGCCTCGACGAACGCCGCGGTCCGGTTCATCCTCCTCCCGCCATGCGCATTAAATATCAAATGAGAATCATTTGCATTTGATAAAAAATTGCCGCATCATGGAGCCCATGCCGGCGAGACCGGCACCGAATCATGTGAGCGCGGAGCGTCCGCGCCACGCTTGACCGTTCGCCGGAGGCTCCATGAACTACACCGCCCCGTTTACGAGAAACGACACCCTGATCGACGACACCTTCGTCCATCATCCCGACAGCGCCGAGCAAACCGTGCTGCGCGCCGTGCGCACCTGGCTGCGTCCGCATTGCGACGCCTACGCCAAGGACGAAAACTGGCGCGGCGTGCTGGCCGACGCCGGTATCGCCGTCGATGGCATCGGCCACTTCGATCTGCTGATGGGTACGCTGTGCCGCGCGTCGTGCCGCCCGCTCGACACGCGCTGCCGCTGCGCCTCGGAGCTGGCCAAGGACGAAGGCTCGCTCCTGCAGGTGATCGCGCTGCTGCAATCGACGCGCAGCGAAGCCGCCGTGCAGCTGCTCAACGACTGGCTGCCGACGCCGAGCGTGAGCGGCATGCTCAAGACCGCGCGCTGGTTCGCCATCGCGCTGCTCGACGCCGGCGTGCAACTGAGCGACCGCGCGCGCCGCGTGACCTATATGCACTGATTCTGTGCGCTGACTGGCTCCCTGCCACGCCAGTCGTCATGCCCGCGACGCGTCCGGCCCGGACACCGGCCTCGCAAGGCATGAGCTCATAACCAAAAACGATTTGGGCGAGCGCGCCGTCGCCGGTAGCATCTGCGCCTTCGACCGGCATTGCGCCGCCCGCAGTTTTCGTTGCTCCTCGTTGCCGCCCCGCCTCGCATGTCCGTCTCGTCCGCTTCCGCCCCCGCATCCGCCCCCGCTTCGGCTTCCTCTTCGTCCCACGCCGGCCGTCCGCTCATCCGCAGCGCCGCCGACGTCTCGCGGCTCGTCAACGCGGGCGGCGCGCCCGGCAGCAACGCACGCATCGTCGTCGCGATCGCGCTGGGCGGCGTGTTCCTCGACGCCTACGACCTGGGCGCCCTCGCCTTCGGCCTCAAGGACGTCGCGCGCGAATTCTCACTGACGCCCGCCGGCACCGGCTTCGTGGCCTCGGCGATCACCTTCGGCGCAATCGTCGGCGCGTTCCTCGGCGGCTTCCTGACCGACCGCATCGGCCGCTACCGCGTGTTCATGGCCGACATGTTCTTCTTCGTGGTCGCGGCGATCGCCTGCGCGCTCGCGCCCAACGCATGGGTGCTGGGCGGCGCGCGCTTCGTGATGGGCCTCGGCGTGGGCATCGACCTGCCGGTGGCGATGGCCTTCCTCGCCGAGTTCTCGCGCCTCGCCGGACGCGGCAACAAAGCCGCGCGCGTGGCGATGTGGTGCCCCGTCTGGTATGCGGCGATCAGCGTCTCGTATCTGCTCGTGCTCGCGCTGTACTCGACGCTGCCCGCCTCGCACTCGCACCTGCTGTGGCGCCTGACGCTCGGTTTCGGCGCGGTGCCCGCGCTCGTCATCATCGCGATTCGCAGCCGCTACATCAGCGAGTCGCCGGTGTGGGCCGCGAACCAGGGCGATCTCGCCGATGCCGCGCGCATCCTCAAACGCTCCTACGGCATCGACGCCGAAGTCGCGCCGGAAGCACGTCAGGCGGCCGCCGCGAAACCCGCACGCGTGGCGTCGTGGAAGAACTACGGCGCGCTGATGCGCGGCGTCTACGCGCGACGCACGACGCTCGCGACCGTGATCGGCGTGGCCTCCTCGTTCGCGTACAACGCGGTCGCGTTCGGCCTGCCCGTGATCATCTCGAGCTTCCTCGCGCAGTCGATGCTCACCACCATCCTCGCCTCGCTCGCGCTCAACCTGGGTTTTGCGTTCGTCGGTGGCCTGATCGCCGTGCGCACGGTGCCGCGCTTCGGCGCGTGGAGGATGACGGTCTGGGGCTACACGATCCAGTTCTGCGCGCTCGTGGGCCTCGCGATCGTCGGCAAGCCGTCGACGACGCCGGAAGTCGTGAGCGCCGTCGCGCTGCTCGCCGCCTTCCTGTTCGGCCAGGGCATCGGGCCCGGCTCGCACAGCATGACGTTCGCATCGCTCGGCTACCCGACGTCGCTGCGCGGCGTGGGCGTGGGCCTGAACCAGACGCTGATGCGCGCAAGCTCGACCGTGTCGCTGTTCCTGTTCCCCGTGCTTGCCGCCGCGCTCAGCACGCGCGTGTTCTGGATCATCGCCATCGCGCCGCTCGCCGGTCTCGCGGCGCTGCTCGCGGTGCGCTGGGAACCGTCGGGCTACGATGTCGACGCCGAAGATTTCGCCGATGAAACCGGCAGCACGAACGCAATTCGCCTGACGGAAACCGCACAGTAACGCCACGCGGGAAGATTCAGGCAGCGGCGCGTCGATCGCGCCGCTTTGCCTTGGTGAAAAATTGATTCGGATGCCTGATCAATCAGCCGGATAACCGCGACGCCGCTCAGTCGCGACGCGTACGCGACGCCACGCGCTCGCGCACGAACCGGCGCAGCGCGCGCGACATCTTCGGATATTGCTCGCCCGGCACCGCGAACAGCACGAGCGCGCACAGCGCCAGCACACCGCAGAACAGGAACGTGCCGCGATAACCGAAGGCCTGCACGAGCAAGCCCGACAGCACGCCGGAAAGAATCGAACCGAGCCGCGACGCATTGAAGAACAGCGCCGTCGCGCGCCCCGGCGACTCGGGCATCAGATCCTGCACGTAGGTCATGCCGAGGCACGACGTCACGGCCACCACGAATGCGTTGAGAATCTGCATCGGGATGAGCGAATGCACACCGGGCGCCGCCGCCATCGACGCGAAGTACACCGCGTGCACGACCGCACACGCCGCGAGCCAGTTCGGCTTGTTGAGCTTCGAGGCCTTCGCGCCGAGCGCGAGCATCATCGGGATTTCCATGAACGCGCCGAGACCGAGCATGATCGAAACGTCGATGCGCGTGCCGTCCAGCCCATGGACGATGTAGAGCGGCAGCACGATCATCGTCGCGTTGGCCGCGAGGCCGATGAGCGTGAGCGCCACGACGGCGCGCATGATGTCTTTTTGCGTGGCTTCGGGCGCGTCTGCGCGCACGCGCTGCTTCACGGCGGGCTGCACTTCCGCCTGCGTGAGCGGCTGCCCTTCGTACGGCGCGATCGCCTCCTCGGCGATTTCCTGGGCGACTTCCTGCGCCCTGGGACGCGTCATCAGATGTTGGGTGGCGTGCTCGTCGGCGCGCGGCTCGCGCATGCGCCAGACGATGAAGCCGCACGCCGCGAAGCTCGCCGCCGCGAACAGAAAGAGGCCGTAGAAGCTCGTGGCCGCCAGCACCAGCGCGCCGACCGCCGGGCCGAACACCCACGCCGCCGAGAGAATCGTGCGCAGCGTCGCGCTGGCGAAAGTGCGTTCGGCATCGTCCGCGCAGGGCAGCGCCGCGCGGCTGAACGAGAACACCAGCGACAGCGCGCAGCCGCCCGCGCCGATGAACGCGATGCCGACCACGAGCAGCAGCCGGTAGTCGCGCACGATGCACAGGGAGATATAGCCGAGCGTGGCCGCGCATAGCGAGGCGAGCAACAGCGGCCGATGCTTGCCGGTGGCGTCGCTCCAGCGGCCCGCCGCCGTGCTGGCGATCACGCCGCTCATGGCGATCGTCGTCATGAACAGGCCGAGCCGCAGCGGCGTCATACCCGCGCGCTCGACGCCGAATAGCGAGAGATAGGGCGCGGTGAACGACATCGCCACGCCGAGCATCAGGGTGGCGCCGGCAAGCGGCAGGAAACCGGGGATATGCAGAAGACCGACAAAGCGCGAGTTTTTGAGCACGGCGCGACGGGTAGTGGCGAGGGGAAGGCCGCGACGCTTGGGGTGCGTCGTCAGGCGTATCGACTGCGATTATCGGGTGGAACGGTGGATGCTTGCAACCGTGGTGTTACCGATATCAGCATCTGGGTGGCACTGGCTGAAATTCTCGCCTGCGGCACCGCTAGCAAAGCTGACGCTATCCGGCCACCTTCGTCTATTTTTCATATTTACTGGCTTGGTTGTATATGGTGCGCTGCACACAAAATTTGGAACAGTCGCGGATTCCGCCCGCTATCACCCCGGACTGAACGCGCGCGACCCGGTAAGTTCCGGAACACTCACCGCCGCATTACACAGCACGACCAGACCTGCAAACCCCACGCTTATACGTCCGATCACACCGCCCGCCAGCCGTCTGCTCGCATCGGTGGCTTGCGAGTTGTGGATTCATCAGCGTCACGATCGCGATCACAGCCATATTCTGTCCGCAAAGGCCGGCGCCGGTTCAACAAGATACATCGTGCACGCCGCCCACAGGGAGCATCGGACTCATTCGTCCATCGTTCCGACCATCCACTGCGAGTTGCCTCAGATATTGTTCAGGTTCGATGCGCATACCGACCACCGGCTGCCGACCTGCCTGCCGCCCCATCCAGCTTGACCAGCCCAATTTGTGCTGATCCCCTAACATTGCCTCCGGCATGCAATCCGGCCGAATCTGTAATTCCAGCAGCCATTCATACTCCCGTCCGATGTACGCCCGCACCCAGGCAATCAGCCGCAGCAAGTCCTTTCCCTGCGGCGTGAAGCGCTGATACGTTTCCAGATCGACCGGCCCTATCACCATGCAGAAACGGTGAGACCGGGAGAACACGTGACCACCCAGCATGGCTCCGCACCCCAGCGTGGCGGCTCCCACCTCTTGCCCCATGCGGCATTGCAGCTCAGAGGGCAGCGCGCTCCAGTCATCCGAAAGTTCCTCAATGCGCACCGGCACGCCAAAGTGCCAGGCTGTTGATGCGGCCAGCGCATCGGGACTGCGCGCTTCGCGTATCAGATGAGGCGAAGCGGCAAGCCTTGCGTGCGTAGGCAACGATACAGTTCGTGTGTACCGGAACATGCAGCCCGACAGACTGCCGACGTAGAACGAAAACCTGTCCCGCTCGGGCCGGTCGAGGCTTACGACCGATTGCGCCGACGCCCATGCGCGGTAAAGCAACGCGAGCGCGCCATGATGAAAGATGTCGAGGAAATTGCTCAACGTCGGATCGCGCCGATGTTCTTCGCGCTCGCGGGCGATTTCCGTGACATGCAGTGGCAACGGGCCGTTCGGCCCGAGCATGCCCAGGCTGTAAAGGCGGATGCGCAACTTGCCGTTGACCACCCGCGCGTCCGCGATCTCGCTGGGCGCGAAAATCAGGCTCGGCTTCCCACTACCCTTGATGACAAGTGACTTGTTACGATGCGCGTCGCTGCGCACCAGCGCCAGATGGTCGCCCTCAAACTCCTCGTCATTGCGTTCCGAGTTCAGGCCCATGCCGCCCTGCATCGGCTGCGCGTAGTCGCCCCAGTTATATTCCTCGGCGTTATCGTTCATGGTGTCGCTGCGCTGCCCCATTTTGCGCGCATAACCATTCACGTCCGCCATCGTATAGTCGTAGTCCATCAAGACCACCTGTCCCGTGGTCAAACCTCGGCCATACTTCAGCTTGTGGATATGCTCCTCATCAACACGCTGGCCGCCGCGCTCGATATACCGGACCGTCCTGTACGGTTCGTCCTGGCCCGGATAACCGTGGTTATCAATCATCACCAGCGTGCTTCCTTCCCAGTAGAAGCACAGACCCCATTCCTGCCACAGCAGGTTGAGGTAATCCCAGTCACTCATCCAGAATTGCCGCTGGTAGTCGCGCTTGCCCATCGGAATATTCTGGCCCGGACGTACCCATGCTCAGGCGCGTATCGCGGGGCAACAACGCCCCCTCGGGCGTATGCACACCCTTCGCGTCGGGCTGGAACCGCGTCACGCCCAGCGACGGCAGAGGCGCATTAAAGTTGACATCAATGCAATCGAGCAGACGCTGTGGAATTTCAAGCGGCCAGCGGTCAATGCGCATTTCCGAATGCGCCGCACTCAATGCATACGCCTGAAGCAGTCGATCGATGTAGGGGTCGCGTACTTCGTTCCCGTGCGCGCCGAGCCTCGCGGCGATCTTTGGGTGCTTCTGTGCGAATTCACTAAACAGCCCCGTGACGTACGTCAACTGCCGCAGGTAATAATCAAGAAGTTCCGGGGCCATTGCCGTCCCGTCAGATTGATCTGCATTCCTTATCTATCAAACCACACGACAAAGGCGGCAGACGCGAAGGCCAGAAAAAAGTTGCAACGTGAAATTAAGTAAAGCCCTATACCCGCGGCCGAGAGACATCGGAACTCGGCCGCGGTTTAGAGACTGGCGCTGTAAGGAACCAGCGGGCGTGGCACCGCCCTTAGGCTGAGAGCCCCTGCCCTTCGGGCCAGCAGAGAATCTTATATTGCACTTTAGGGCCGCAACACAGCTTGACGGCCGTCAAGTGCAGGCAGACAGGACGCGAGGTGGTACCCAACCTCGGAATTTTCCTAACAATCAGCGCTCCAATCTGATCACCTCATCGCCCCACCATTTCTCTCATATTGACGGATTTCACGGTAACTTCATGCCGTTCCCTCTGCCGTTCCGGAAACCGACCAGCTTGACTAACCGGTGCGTCTCATAGCTCATGGCACTCTGAGTTCGTCGTGTCTCCGCCTTTTCCCAACCGGAACCGCGATCGACTGGTGCAGCGTCGCCACACATTCACGAGCGACACACTACGCACTACCAGGTAATCCATAGTTTTGAGATCGGTTTACGATCAAAGACCACTCGCACAGGAGGCAAAGATGTTTATCAACGCATGGCGCGGTCAGGAACGGTGCTGGAAGGTTTGGTGGCTGCTCGGTCTCCCCTACGGCCTCGTTGCCGGCTTCATCCTGCGCGCGTGCGTGCAAGCCGAGGCATCGACGCTCGCGTTGCTGGTCGTCGTCATGCTTTATGCGGCCGGACTGTTTCTGTGGATGGTCTGCGCCTGGCGTTGCGCGCCCAACGTGAAAACATCGCTCTGGACGCCCACTTCCCGCGCGCTCATCGTCCTCCAGACAGTCGCGCTGGTCTGGCAGGCCGCTGACGCCTGATCGCGCCAATCCCGTCGCCGCTTCCCTCGCCCCTCACGCGAAGCCCGCCTTCGCACGCTCACGCATCACGCGACAAAGTTCTCCACAGATTTTGTTGGCAGCCCTGTGCGTAACCCTGGGACGAGTGCGCCAAGTGCCTGATGCATATCGGTTTGTTCACGACGTTTCCAATCGGAGCAGATCGGGCGTCAGGCGCTGCGTCCCCGACTGGCTTGTCCACAGATTTTGTTCACAGCCTTGTGGGCAACCTTGGGACATTTCACCTAAGTCGTTGACGGAAAAAGAGAAGCGCGTCGGGAGCAGCAGAAATGCACGTTTTTTGCGCAAAAAAGTTGTCCACAGTTTTTGTTGAAAACTTTGGGGATAACCTCCTGGAGATTACGCCAACTCATTGATCGGACGGACAGTTAGTCGCTCCAGTCACGAAAGCGGCAACTGCGTCTGCGATGAGCACCGCTCGCGCGGGCGAGGCGCTCGCCTCCCCGCTTCGCGTTCGATTACCTCTCTTCGCTCACCTCAGGCCAGATCGAGCGCCGCCGTCAGATCGCCAGGCGGCGTCCGTCCGCGCCCGGCAAACGCCCGGTCGCGCGACGCCACGCCGTCGAGCGGCGCGAGGCCATGCACGCGGCTGATGAAGCGCAGGATCGACGCCGTGTCGTAGAACGTGTGATCGACGTAACCCTGCTTCGCGAACGGCGCGATCACGAGCGCCGGAATGCGCGAGCCCGGTCCCCAGCGGTCGCCCGTGGGCGGCGCGACCGGATCCCACCAGCCGCCGTTCTCGTCGTGCGTCATGACGATCACCGTGTTGGCCCATTGCGGGCTGCGCTGCAGATGCTCGATGACGGCGGCCACGTGCCGGTCGCCCGACTCCACATCCGCATAGCCCGCGTGCATGTTCAGATTGCCCTGCGGCTTGTAGAAGGTCACCGTCGGCAGACGGCCCGCGTCGATGTCGGCGAGCAGGCGGTTGGTGGCCGGATCGTCGCCCACGCCCGCGTCGCGCAGGTGCCGCGCGCGCTCCGCCGTCCCCGGCGCAAAGCTCGCGAAGTAGTTGAAGGGCTGATGGTGATACTGAAAATCCGGCACCGCGCCGGTATCGCGATGGTCGAGCGCGTACTGCCAGGCGCCGCTGTACCACGCCCAGTCGACACCCTTCGCCGACAGCCGGTCGCCGATCGTCGCGTAGGTTTGCGGCGGCAACACGCGCGGATCGGCGGCATCGGCCCACGCCGCATTGCCGTCCTCGGCCGGACGCACACTACTCGGCTGATACGGCGGCGCCATCGTATTGACCGCGTAGCCGTCGGGCGTGAACAGGCCGTCGTTCACGAACTTCGGCGGGCCGCCGAGCGCCGACGCCGGACTCGCCGCCGCCGTTTTCAGACGCGTGCCGAGCGGATCGTCGCCATCGAGCACGGAAACCAGATGCTTCGCCGGGCTCGCCTGGATGTTGGGATAGAACGGCGCCTGCGCAGAGATCAGGAAGATGTGGTTGAGCCACGAACCGCCGAACGCGGCCATGAAGAAGTTGTCGCAAAGCGTGTATTGCTGGGCGAGTTTCCACAGCCGCAGCGAGTCCGCCGAATTCTCGTAATAGCCCATCACGAGCCCGCCCGAGTCGCCCCACGCGGCGAACTGGTCGTTGCGGCCGCCGTTGATCTGCATCTGGTTCTGATAGAAGCGATGCACGAGGTCGCGCGTGATGACGCCGTTCGGCAGCGGCCGGCCCTGCGCGTCGGCGATGCGGAACGGCCCGTTCGACAGCCCCGTGATGGCCTGCTCGTCGATCATGTAGCGCCGGCCGCCGACTTCCTGCGCCTGCGGAACGAGCCCGCCCCAGATCTTCGGCAACTGCGCGAGCGCGGTTTTGCCGTCGCGGTCGAGCTGCGTATAGCGCGCTGCGCCGACACCGGCAAGCGGCGTCTGCACGCCCGGAAAATCGCCGTACAGGTTCACGAAGCTGCGGTTCTCGGCGTAGATCACGACGATGTGGCGCACCTGGTCGCGCAACGCCGCATCCACGCGCGCGTCGGCCGCGCTGCGCGGCGCACCGGGTCCGCCCGTCGCGCCCGTCGAGCCCATCGTGCCGGTCGCGCCCGGCCCGGTCGTCTCGCAGCCGCCGATCGCGAGGCCCACGCCCACCGCCGCGAGGCCGCCCAGCACGCGGCGACGCGTGGGATCGTCGGGGCCGCTCGGGCCGTGTGCGTTGCCCTGATCGCTCGGCGGGCCGCCTGCTTCGTGCGGGTCCTCGGGCTTCGGGTCGTCGTGCTTCATGAACCTGTCTCCTGTGTCCGGTCGAAAGTCGCACGGGCTGCGCGCCGCGCGCGGGCTACACGTCTCACGGGAGGATACCGCGTGCGTCGGCGCAAGCGACGCACGCATGACGGTTCGGCGGCCTTACATGCCCCGACATGCCCCGACGTGCCCCGATGCGCCTGACGTGCCCGAGGCTGCCCGAGGCTGCCGAAGGATCAGGCGTCAGGTGTTACGCGGCGGCAGCCCGGGCTGCGGCCCTTGCGCGAGCGTCTGCGCAAGACGCGGCTCGGTGCCGCCGCCGTCGTGCGCGGGCCGCGCGACGATCGGCAAATCGACGCGCTCGTGACGCGGCGCGCTGCCGCTATCGGTCCAGAGCGGATCGGGAATCTCGCTGAACACCTGACGCAGCCGCTCGCCCCACGTCGAATGCAGCATGTCGAAATAGGCGTTCGATTCATCGAGCGATGCATAGCGAGTCACGCGCAACGCATCGCGCTCGTAGACGAGCAAATCGAGCGGCAAACCCACCGAGAGATTCGAGCGCAAGGTGGAATCCATCGAAATGAGCGCGCATTTCGCAGCCTCGTCGAGCGGCGTGCGCGGCGTCAGCACGCGATCGATGATCGGCTTGCCGTACTTCGATTCGCCGATCTGGAAATACGGATTGACGCTCGACGTCTCGATGAAATTGCCCGCCGCGTAGATCTGGAACAGCCGCATCGGCTGACCGCGCAACTGCCCGCCGAGGATGAAGCTGCAATTGAAATCGACGTTGAAGGCCTTGAGCGCCTCGGCGTCGCGCCGATGCACCTCGCGCACCGCCTCGCCGACGAGCCGCGCTGCCTCGACCATGCCCGGCACGTTCCAGAGCGTGGGCCGCGCCGGGTCCTGATGCTCGGTGAGCACCTGCAGCGTCGCCTGCGTGATCGCCAGATTGCCGGCCACGAGCAGCACCAGCACGCGTTCGCCCGGCTCCTCGAACACGGCCATCTTGCGCGACGTGCTGATGTGATCGACGCCCGCGTTGGTACGCGTATCCGCGAGAAAAACGAGGCCGTCGTCGACGGCCATGGCTACACAGTAGGTCATGCTGTTCCCTCGACGCGTCGCTCTACGCACCGGATGTTGCCGATGCGAAACACGCGTCGTCTCCTTGAGTTTCCTTTCCGATATCGAGAAAACTATTGCTGCGCACTCAGTGCACTCTGCGCGCTGACGCGCACGTTCACGTCCATCGTCTCGTTCAGTCCGCCGATGCGGCGTCCGCGCACCGGCGCCGCCGCTTCGTAGTCGCGGCCCACGGCAATGCGGCAGTACTTCTCGCTCGCGAAACACGCATGCGTGACGTCCACCGTGACCCAGCCGCCGTCGAGCCAGACGTCGACCCACGCGTGGCTCGCCATCTCCGGCACGTCGCCGGGATCGACATAGCCGCTCACGTAGCGCGCCGGCACGCCGCGCGCGCGGCACAGCGCCAACATCACGTGCGCGTGGTCCTGACACACGCCGCGCCCGATCGCGAGCGCATCCGCGGCCGTATGCGTGACGTCTGTCACGCCCGCTTCGTAGCACACGCGCTCGGTCACGCGCGCCGCCGCCTCGAGCAGCGCGGCCGCGCTATCGAGCGGCGCGAGACTGTGCGCGAACGCGGCGAGCGCGTCGTCGGCTTCGGTCAGGCGCGTGGGCGACGTGAAATGCTCGGCGGGAATCGGGCCCTCGCCTTCGGGCAACCGACCGTCGGCGAGCGGCACCGTCTCCACTTCGCCGCGCACGCGTAGCCGGATCTCGTTGTGCGGCTTCGAGAGCACCAGCGTCATCAGCGTGTTGCCGTAGGCGTCACGGCTCGCGTCGAGCTTGCCCGGAGCATCGACATGCCATTGCGTGACGATCTGGCTCGACGTGGTGAGCGGCGCGAGGCGCAACTGCTGGATCGAATAATGCACGGGCGCATCGTAGCGATAAACGGTGTCGTGGCGAATCGCGAGTTGCATGGCGAAAGTCCTTCAACAAAACGGCAACAAGAACCACATCAAGGCGAAAAAGATATCGATCCGCGCGCGCCCGTCTAACCCACCGGCAGCATCAGATAGGTACGCGCCACCTGGTTGCCGAGTTCGTAGACGCGCGCGAGGAACTGCGTGAGAAACGTATGCACGCCCACCGAAAAAATCTGCCGCAGATCCGCATAGAGCAGTTCGGCGCGCAGCTTGCCCGCCGTGCGCTCGACCTCTTTCGACGTGTCCGTGCGCAGCATCGCGAGATTCGCGCACACGCCGTCCATCGACGCGAGCAGCGAACGCGGCATCTGCTGATTGAGGATCAACAGTTCGACCACGCGCGCCGGCGTGACCACGTCGCGATAGACCTTGCGATAGATTTCGAGCGCCGACACCGAACTCAGAATCGACGTCCAGTAATAGAAGTCTTCGAGCTGACGCGCGGCGGAACGCGAATCGGCGTTATCGACTTCCACGAAACGCACGTCGAGAATGCGCGCGGTGTTGTCGGCGCGTTCGAGAAAGGTGCCGAGCTGCGTGAAGAACAGTGCGTCGTCCTGCAACGCTGTCCCCACACGCACGCCGCGCGACAAATGCGAGCGGAATTTCACCCATTCGAACAGCGTTTCCGGATGCGTGCTCAATTCGTCGGTTCGCAGCAGCTCGTGAAACTGCAGCCAGGTGTCGTTGACTGTTTCCCACCACTCCGTCGTGAGCGTGCCGCGCACGGCGCGCGCGTTTTCACGCGCGGCCTGCAGACACGAATAGATACTCGACGGATTGGTCGGGTCCGCGACCAGAAATTCGAGCACGTTCGCGCGCGTGACCTTCTCGTGACGCGCGTCGAAGGCCGCGTCGAGCTCGGAAATGCGCAGCATCGCGCGATGCGTGCGCGCCTCGTCGTCGGCATTGCCCGGCAGCAGCAGCGCCTTGAGATTGATGTCCAGCATGCGCGCGGTGTTCTCGGCCCGCTCCATATAACGGGCCATCCAGAACAGATGATCGGCGGTACGGCTCAGCATGGTCGTTCCTCTTCGGTTCCAGTTGCAGCGATTCTGTCGAGCGGGTTGATTCGAGCTTTATTCGCGGGTTATTCGCGGTTCATTCGCGGATTTATTCCAGCACCCACGTATCCTTCGTGCCGCCGCCTTGCGACGAATTCACGACCAGCGAGCCTTCCTTGAGCGCCACGCGCGTGAGGCCGCCCGCCGCCATCTGCACGGTCTTGCCGGACAGCACGAACGGACGCAGGTCGATGTGGCGCGGCGCGATGCCCGCTTCCACGAAAGTCGGGCACGCCGACAGCGACAGCGTGGGCTGCGCGATGTAATTGCCGGGCCGCGCGATCAGCCGCGCGCGAAACGCCTCGATTTCCGCGCGCGTCGAAGCGGGGCCGACGAGCATGCCGTAACCGCCCGCGCCGTGCACTTCCTTCACCACCAGTTCGGGCAGCCGGTCGAGCGTGTAGGCGAGATCTTCGGGGCGGCGGCATTGCCACGTCGGCACATTGTTGAGAATCGGCTTTTCGCCGAGATAGAACTCGATCATGTCCGGCACATACGGATAGATCGACTTGTCGTCGGCCACGCCGGTGCCCATCGCGTTCGCGAGCACCACGCGGCCCGCGCGATATGCCGTGAGCAGCCCCGCCACGCCGAGCGCCGAATCGGCGCGAAATGCGAGCGGATCGAGAAAGTCGTCGTCCACGCGGCGATAGATCACGTCGACGCGGCGCGGGCCTTGCGTCGTGCGCATGAACACGTAGTTGTCTTCGACGAACAGATCGCTGCCTTCGACCAGTTCGACGCCCATCTGCTGCGCGAGAAACGTGTGCTCGAAATACGCCGAGTTGTACATGCCCGGCGTGAGCAGCACGACGGTGGGATCGTCCACGCCCGCGGGCGCGCAGGCGCGCAGCGTTTCGAGCAGCAGATCGGGATAATGCGCGACCGGCGCCACCTTGTGCTGCACGAAGAGTTCCGGGAAAAGCCGCATCATCATCTTGCGGTTTTCGAGCATGTACGAGACGCCAGACGGCACGCGCAGATTGTCTTCGAGCACGTAGAACGCGCCGTCGCGGCCGTCGCGCACGATGTCGATGCCCGCGATATGCGCGTAGACGCCGAGCGGCAGATCGATGCCCTGCATCTCGGGCCGATACTGCGCGTTGGTGTAGACCTGCTCGGCCGGAATGCGCCCGGCGCGCACGATGTCGCGATCGTGATAGACGTCGTGCAGAAACAGATTGAGCGCCTGCACGCGCTGACGCAAACCGCGTTCGAGCAGCGCCCATTCGTCGGCGGGAATGATGCGGGGAATCAGGTCGAACGGAATCAGACGTTCGGTTCCGGACAGGTCGCCGTTGACCGCGAACGTGATCCCCACACGCCTGAACAGCAGGTCCGCCTCGGCGCGTTTGCGCGCCATCGTTTCGCCAGTCTGCCGCTCCAGCCAGTGCTGGAACCGCTCGTAGTGCGGGCGCACGGCGCCCTCATCGCGCATTTCGTCATGGACTTGCATCGGCTCGTTCTCGCGCGTGGATGCAGCGGCGCGTCTCGCACGCATGATCGTCGTGGCGTCATGCGTGGCGCGCTGCGTACTCTGGAAAAGCAAGGGACATGCCATCCGCGCGCCCCGTTTCGCGCGCCTTCATGGTGCAAATCGGCGCGCGTAAACGAAAGCCGCCGCGCAATGCGCGAGCGGCTGGCGACGCCAACCGTCCGCGCGCCTCATCGTGGTGCAGAGGCGGTGCGGACCGGGCAGGCGACATTAGATCAGAGGAAAGCGCAGCGTCATCAAGACGAAAAACGTCTTGATGACGCCGGAGCCGGCCATCGGAAGATCGAGGCCGGAAACCCGCTCAGTACTCAGCGCTCAGCGAGAAGAGGCCGCGCTTTCGCGCTGCCCGTGGGCGCTGAGCCCGGTACGCTGCTGCACGCCCCATTTACGCCGCCCAAGCAGGAAATGGAACCAGCCGAGTGTGGCACCCGTGTGACGCATGAGCTGAAACGAGAACGGCTCGAAAATCGCCGCCAGCAACGCCATGCCGAAGCTGGAATGCGTGCGGTCGCCGCTCCAGCGCCGGTACAGGTGCACCGAGAACAGATGGAACGCGAGATCGATCGCAATCTTGCCGACGATCACCGCGAGCACGGGCAGCACGATCGTGAAGCGCCCGTCGAAAAGAAAACCGAGCAGCAACGCGAACGCCGTGAGCCCGTAGATGGGCTGCACCGTGTCGAACGCCTTGACCGGCAGCATCATGAGACCGAGCTTGCCGTAACGGCGATTGCCGGTCATGTCGCGATACCAGTACTGCGTTTGCAGAAAGCCCGCGAACCAGCGGCGACGCTGGCGCAGGAAGCTCGCGAGCGTACCGGGCGCGTCGGTGGTGGCGCGCGCCGTGCCGATCACGCGCACGTCCCAGCCCAGACCTTCGCGCGCCGAATGGCGGCGCAGGCGATGGATCAGTTCGTAGTCCTCGACGAGACAATGCGGATCGAAGCCGCCCACCGTCATCACCGCCTCGCGCCGGAACGCCGCGAAAGCGCCCGAAACGAGCAGCAGGCTGTCGGCACGCATCCACGCAAAGCGCGAAATGAAATTGCGGATGTACTCGTAGGTCTGGAACCACTGGAAGAAGCGCCCGCTCGCCGAGTTGCCGCAGACCGGCGTGAGCAGCCCCGCCGCCGCGACCAGTTGCGGCTCGCGGCCGAATGCCGTGGCCATGGCGGCGCAGGCGTCGGGTTCGAGCAGCGTATCGGCGTCGACGGTCATCACGGTCTCGGTGTCCATCGCGCTGAGCGCCGCGTTGAGCGCGCGCGCCTTGCCGCCGTGCGCGAGCTTCAGCCAGCGCAGCGTCGGATAGCGCGCGGACGGCGCGCTCAGGCGCCCTTCGCCCGGATCGGCGAGCCCGTAGCGTTGCGCGAGCAGCGCGGCCGTGCCGTCGCTCGAACCGTCGTCGGCGATCACGATCTGCTGCGGCGCGCGCGTCTGCGCGAACAGCGCGTCGAGCGTGATCGGCAACACGGCGGCCTCGTTGTGCGCGGCGACAATCACGCCGAGCGTGGGCAGCGCGTGCGGCGGCGCCGCCGATTCGTCGCTGGCCGGCGCGGGACGCAACAGCACGCGCGCCTGCCACGCCACGAACAGCAGCAGCACGGTGTCGTAAATCACATAGGCGATGCCGGTCGACCACGCCACCACGCCCTGCAGGAAGAACGCGCGCGCGAACAGCACGCACCAGAGCACCATGACGCTCAAGTGAATCACGACGCTGATCAGCGGTGTGGGCGGCGGCGTCAGGCGCGGCGAAGTGCGCGCAAGCGCCTGGTCGAGCGAGTCGTTCAAGGCATTCCTTTTGTGTTCGTTGCGTCGAGGCATGTCATCAGCGCGATCCGTCGTTGCGTGGCGGCCTTCACGGCATCATCCGGCGCAGCACCGAATGACGATCGATCCATTGATGCTTGAGCGCGCCCGCGATATGCAGCGCGAGCACGCCGTAAAGCGCATAGCTGCACGCCGTATGCAAGGCGCCGAACTGCTCGTGCAACTGGTTCTTGGTCGCCGGATCGAGATTCATGATGAAGCCGATGCGCGGCCACTCGAACAGGCCGAACAGATACATGGGATGCGAGGCGGCGGCCACCCACGCGGAATCGTGCAGCCAGCCCGAGAGCGGCATCGCGAAGATCAGCACGTACAGCGCGATGTGCGCGGCATGGGCCGCGACTTTTTCCCAGGTGGGAAATTCGGCGGGCAGCGGCGGCGGACGATGCGTGAGGCGCCACAGCACGCGCAGGATCGCGAGACCGAGCACCGTGATGCCGATGGACTTGTGCGTGTCGATCACGAAGCGGATCGCGTTGTCGGAGAGCGTGCCGTCGGGCAGCAGCGCGGCGCTCAGGCCGAGCGCGACGTTGCCGAGGATCAGCAACGCGATCGACCAGTGCAGCAGCACCGCGACGCGCGTGTATTTGGACGAAGCGCCTGCACTGTCGAGACGGGAATCGGCGGAGAGAGAAGTTTTCACGTGAACGTGCCGTAACGGGTCAGTTGGGTTAACGCGCCGCGCGTCGAAATTATTCCCGCCACGCGCGGCAGGCGGCCGGGTTCTCAGGCGTTCAAACGAGCGTTCATAGCGAGCACTCATACGATTGCGCGCGATGCCGCCGCCCGGCAATGCGCCCATTATGGCCCGTCGTCCCTGACACTGCAGAAGCCGCCCGATGGCGCGCGTGTCAGTTTGGCGTCCGGCAGCCGTCATGCAACGGTAATGAAAATGAAAAAACCGGAGCGGCCCGCAGGGACCGATCCGGTTCGGGATAAAGCAGATGAAGCGTGTTCGAAGACGCGCGGGCTTACTTCGCGGGCTCGGCCACCTTCTGCGCGGCGCCGGCCTTTTCCTCGATGCGACGGCCCACGTCGGCGTCGATATTCTTCCAGTACGTGAAGACGTTCTCGCGCACCGGGCTGCCCACGCCGTTCAGGCTCGCCACCACCTGCTCGACCAGCAGTTCGCGCTGCTTGTCGTTGAACACCTTGCGCACGAGATCGCCGGGCTGGCCGAAGTCGTCGTCTTCCGCGTGCAGCGTGTAGGCGCTGCGCACCATGTCGCCGTCGGTTTCCCAGCCGTCTTCGGCGGGACCGGTTTCGTCCGCCCACGGACGGCCGAAGCTGTTCGGCACGTAGACCGGCGCGTTGCCGGTGTGCTCGTAAGCCATGTGACCGTCGAACTGATAGGTCTGCACCGGCACCTTCGGACGGTTCACCGGCAACTGGTTGAAGTTCGTGCCGATGCGCGCGCGATGCGCATCGTTATAGGCGAACGCGCGGCCCAGCAGCATCTTGTCCGGCGACAGGCCGATGCCCGGCACGGTGTTGCCCGGCGAGAACGCGGCCTGCTCGATCTGCGCGAAGAAGTTCTCCGGATTGCGGTTCAGCGTCATCGTGCCGACCTTGATCAGCGGATAGTCCTTGTGCGACCAGGTCTTGGTCAGATCGAACGGATTGAAGCGATAGTGCTTCGCCTCCGCGTACGGCATGACCTGCACGAACAGCGTCCACGACGGGAATTCACCGCGCTTGATGGCCTCGAACAGATCGCGGCGATGGAAGTCGGCGTCGCGGCCCGCCGTCGCCTCGGCTTCGGCATTCGTGAAATTGGCCATGCCTTGCTGGGTGTGGAAGTGATACTTGACCCAGAACTTCTCGCCCTTCGCGTTCACCCACATATACGTGTGCGAACCGTAGCCATTCATGTTGCGCCACGTCTTGGGCAAGCCGCGCTCGCCCATCAGATACGTGACCTGATGCGCCGATTCCGGATTGTTGGTCCAGAAGTCCCACTGCATTTCGCTGTCGCGCAGACCCGAATCGGGCAGACGCTTCTGGCTGCGGATGAAGTGCGGGAACTTCATCGGATCGCGCACGAAAAACACCGGCGTGTTGTTGCCGACCAGATCGTAATTGCCTTCGGTCGTGTAGAACTTCAGCGAGAAACCGCGCACGTCGCGCCAGGTGTCGGGGCTGCCCATTTCGCCCGCGACGGTCGAAAAGCGCGCGAGCATTTCGGTGGCCGCGCCCTTCTGGAACAGCGCCGCCTTCGTATATTGCGAAACGTCCTCGGTGGTCTTGAACTCGCCGAACGCACCGGAGCCTTTCGCATGCGGTTGACGCTCGGGCACCTTCTCGCGATTGAAGTGCGCCATCTGCTCGAGGAAATGCACGTCGTGCAGCAGGATCGGACCGTCCGGTCCCACCGTCAGCGAGTTACGGTCGCTGACGGCCGGTGCGCCCGCGCTCGTCGTGGATTTGCCAAGAGGCTTGCCGCTCGATTCAGCCATGTCACATCTCCTGTGAAATCGCCAGGCCGCGCTGCGCGGATTGCATCCGCGCTCCTCGTCAATGGGAGCGTCGCGGCTGGATTGGGGGACGGGTCTGCGCGCGGGCTGCCGCGCGAGAGAGGGAACATTGTGCACGCATGCGCAAAGCGCTGCGCTTAACGCGTGCCGCACCTTGACGCCGGTTCGCCATTGCTGCGGCGGCCACGTGTTTCCGATCGGAATATCGTGCCGACGACGCGGTTTTCGTATCGGAATCATGCGCTGCGCATCGGCAATTTTCGCCTTCCACCACGCTTGCACCCTGTCAAAAATTCCCAAAGCGAATCAAGCGTTTACTGAAATGTTGCGACGCACAATAAAGTGCTTGACACAGGCTTCTTTTGAGATATTATGAACCTCGATTGCTGCATCGCATCAATGCGCGAACCGGTGATCGATTCGATTGAAAGACCTCTTTTATTCGCAAACGGAACCGACGCGTAGCGGTCCCCACCATCAGGAACGACGACATGTCTCTGCCCACTCCCGAACAATTCGCCGCCACCCAGAAAGCGGGTCTCGAAGCGCTTTTCGGTCTCACGACCAAGGCGTTCGAAGGCGCGGTCAAGCTCGCTGAACTGAACATCGAAACGGCCCGCGCGGCAATCGCCGAAGGCCAGGAACACGCGCAGCGCTCGCTGTCGTCGAAGGACCCGCAAGGCTTCTTCGCGCTGCAGGCAGGCTTCGCCCAGCCGGCCGCCGAAAAGGCGCTGGCTTATGGCCGCAACGTGTACGCCATCGTCTCGGCCGCGCAGTCGGAATTCACCCAGGCCGCGCAAAGCCAGATCGAGCAGCAGCAACACGCCGTGCAGACCTTCGTCGACAACGCTGCGAAGAACGCCCCGGCCGGTTCGGAAACCGCCGTCGCCGCCTTCAAGTCGGCCATCACGGCTGCGCAAGGCGCTTACGACTCGGTGAACAAGGCCGCGAAGCAAGCCGCTGAAATGGCGGAAACGAATTTCGACGCCGTGACCAAGGCCGCCTCGAAGGCCGCCGCTCAGGCCACGCGCGCCGCCAAGCAGGCAGCGTAAGCGTCTGGCGATTCAGGCGCCCTCGCCGGCCGTCAGGCCGGATATCGGCGAGGGCGACAGGGGTAAAAAAAGCGGGTTTCGTGCAAACGAAACCCGCTTTTTCTTTGCCGCGCGAGATAGATTCGCGCGCGGGGCGCGGGCTCAGGAGCCGAACATCCGGCTGACGGCCTGTTCGAGGTGATCGCGCATGGCCTGCGCGGCGCGCTCGGCGTTGCGCGCCTGAATGGCTTCGAGCACTTCGAGGTGCTCCTGCTGCACGATGCGCTGACGCTCGATCGACTTCACGAGCGACAGATTGCGCGACAGGTTCATGCTGAACACCATCTGCTCCTGGATGCCCGAGAGCGCGGTGATGAAAAACTGGTTCTTCGACGCGCGGGCCACGGCCATGTGGAAGGCGAAGTCGTCCTTCGCGCCGATGCCCGAGGTCTCGATGATCGTTTGCAGGTTGTCCCACTCGTGGCGGATCGCGGCGATGTCGGCGTCGTCGGCCTTCTGCGCGGCAAGCGAGGCCGCACCCGACTCCACCACCACGCGATATTCGTAGCAGCGACGGATGTCCGACAACGTTTCGAGCGGCGCGAAGCGGCGCACGTCCGGATCGGGACGGCGCATGACCGTGGTGCCCGAACCGTGACGCGTGGCGATGATGCCGTCCGCGCGCAGCTGCGCGAGCGCTTCGCGCACGGTCGGACGCGAGGTCGCGAAGCGCTCCGCGAGCATGTGCTCGGTCGGCAGGCGCTCCCCTTCCTTGTACTCGCCTTCGATGATCCGGTTCAGGATGTCGCTGTAAATCCGCGCCGGCATATTCGGCGCTTTCTGCTCAGCCATGGTCAGTGCTACGCGTAGGTTGTCAGGTATGTCGTGGATTGTAAGTCATTGACGCGGCGCTTCGGCGAATCTTCGGCTTTCTACGCCCCGTATGGCGCGCGCTGCGGCGATTTCTCGCGCTCACGCCAAATCGCTGACAACTATCCGCAAGGTCGCGGTTTCGCGCTGTCCCGGTGCGAGCCAGCGCAGCCCGAGGCCGCTGTGGATCGCGTCGGGCAAGCCGAGCCAGGGCTCGATGCAGTAGAAATCCGAATCGGCCGCCAGCGTCCATGAAGTCACGGCGTACCACGGCGTCGAGCCCGGACGGCGCAGGTCGATGTCGATCGCGCGCTTCAATGTCGGCATCTCGATGCGCACCGTGCGCCCGGGCTCACCGTCGAGGCAATGAAAGCGGTCGACGATTTGCGGATCGTCGAAGCGATAGCGCGTCGCGCCAGGCGTGGGCGCGGTCGTCGTGCCATCGGCGAGCTGATGGCGGTAGACGTTGCGCGGCAGCGTCAAACTGGCCGCGCCGCGCTGCGCGTGCGGCAGCGCGAAGTAGAAATGATGGCCCGCGTAATAGGGCAACGGCGAAGGCAACGGCACAGCGCCTTTACGCGCCGTGTTCGTGGTCGTCAGCTCGACTTCGAGCGTGTTTTCGTCGATAAGCCGATACGCGGCCTCGAAGCGAAAGCTGAACGGATAGCCCGCGCGCGTCGCGTCGCTGTCGGTAAGCGTCATGCGCACGGCGTCGCCGGCGGCATCGACTTGCGCCTCGAACGGCAGATCGCGCGCGAAGCCGTGCAAAGGCACCTCGCGCACCACGCCCTGCGCGTCGCGCCAGCGCCCGATCACGCCATCCACGCGATGCCGCGCGATGAACGGAAACAGCAGCGGATTGCCGCCGCGCACCAGCGCGGGCTGGCTCCAGTCGGCGCTATCGGGCCAATGGATGATCGACTCGCCATGTCGATGCCACGACAACAGCCGTCCGCCCGCTCGCGGCGCGACGCGCAGCAGCGAACCGCCGCGCCCGATTTCAATGACGTCCTGATCCTGAAACTTCGGCATGGCGTGTTTCGCTGATAGTCGCGCTTGTGCGCTTGTGCGCTTGTGCGGGCGGGGTTTCGTATCGGAAAACGAGAAAACTTCCGGCGCGTTACGACGCCGCTTCGGCGCGCGCCTGCTTCCATTGGGCGAAGGCGGCCAGTGTCGCCTCGTTCGGCGGATAGGTGCCGGGCAGCGCCGCGCCCGCCTCGATGCGCTCGGTGATGAAGCATTCGAGTTCTTCCTGCTCGAAGGCCGCCTGCGCGACTTCCTCGGCGAGATGGCGCGGAATCACGACCACGCCGTCGGCGTCGCCGACGATGATGTCGCCCGGATAGACGGCCACGCCGCCGCAGCCGATCGGCACGTTCAGATCGACCGTGTGGTGCTTGCACAGATTCAGCGGCGCCGACGCGCCCGCGCAGAACACCGGAATGCCGAGCGCGGCGATGGTCGCGCTGTCGCGCACCGGACCGTCCGAGACCATGCCCGCCACGCCGCGCACCTTCATGCGCGTGGCGAGGATCGAGCCCATCGACGCCGCGTCGGTCACGCCGCGGCAATCCTGCACGAGCACGGCGCCCGCGGGCACGGTTTCCACGCCCTTGCGCTGCGGATGCTCGGGATTCTGGAACGCGCTCAACTGATCGAGATCCTCGCGCGCCGGGATGTTGCGCATCGTGAAGGCCGGACCGACGAGATTCGGCGCGCCCGCCGCCGGCGCGGCAAGCGGATGCACGCCTTGCAGGAACACGTTGCGCAGGCCGCGCTTGAAAAGCTGGGTGGTGAGCGTCGCGTTGGAGACGTGGCGCAGTTGTTCGAGCGCGCGTTCGCTGACGGGGATGGCGGGTGAATTCATCGTGTCTCGTCCGATTTTGTGATGTGTGATGCGCGAGGACCGTAGATCCGGCGCAATGTCCGCATTGTTGTAATACAACACGAAAATTGTCAACCAGCCCGTCGCGGCGCGCTTTCCCCGCAGTCATCCGACAACCCGCCGAATCCGCCCCACGCCGATTTGCGCGAAATATCCGACATGCATGCGCGATCGTCGATCGAGTGACATTGCGTTCCGGCCCCGCCGCGAGTCGCCCCGGCATTAGGGAAATCCCCATTCACTGAGGATTTGCTTTACAACTTTGCCGCAAATAGAATGATGTCTTACATGACCGGGCAGATCGAACCGATCGGCACCGCGTCACGGCCCAACAGCGATTCGAACAACACGGCTGAAAAAACGCGGCGTCCAGGCACACTGGCCAGCCGCAAGACACACCTGGCACACGCATACCACTTCCATCCGGGCGCATCGTCCGGCGCGGCCTCCCCCGCGCCCGCTCCCGACAACAGCAGGAGACGAGCAGTGCAACGCAAGACTATCAAGGGGCTTCGGTGGTGGATCATCGGCCTCATCATGATCGGCACGATCTTCAACTATCTCGCGCGCAGTTCGCTTTCCGTGGCGGCGCCCACGCTCACGCAGACGATGCACATGACCACGCAGCAGTATTCGTACGTGGTCACGGCGTTCCAGGCCTGCTATGCACTCGCTCAGCCGATCGCCGGCTTCGTGCTCGACTCGGTCGGCGTCAAGATCGGCTTCGCCATCTTCGCGTTCGGCTGGGCCATCTCCAACATGCTGCACGGCCTCGCCACCAGCTGGCCCTCGCTCGCGTTCTTCCGCGGCCTGCTCGGCATGAGCGAAGCCGCGATCTTCCCGGCGGGCATGAAGGCGATCAGCCAGTGGTTCCCGGCGAAAGAGCGTTCGGTCGCCACCGGCTGGCTCAACACCGGCACGTCGATCGGCGCGATGATCGCTCCGCCGCTCGTGGTCTGGTGCATTCTCAAGTACAACTGGCAATTCGCGTTCGTCCTGACCGGCGGCGTGGCGCTGATCTGGGTCGGCCTGTGGCTCGTGTTCTTCAAGACACCCGCCGAGCACCCGAAGCTCTCGCAGGAAGAAGCCGACTACATCCGCGCCGGTCAAACGCCCGCGCAGAAGGCATCGGGCAAGCAACGCGCCTCGTTCAAGGAAGTGCTCAAGACGCGCCGCTTCTGGGGCATCGGCATTCCGCGCATGCTCGCCGAGCCGGCATGGCAGACCTTCGGCGCGTGGATTCCGCTGTACATGGTCACCGTGCGCCACATGAACCTGAAGGAAATCGCGCTGTTCGCGTGGATGCCGTTCCTCGCCGCCGACCTCGGCTGCCTGATCGGCGGCTACCTCGCGCCGCTGTTCATCCGCTGGTTCGGCTGCTCGCTGATCACCTCGCGCAAGCTCGTCATCACGACCGGCGCGGTGCTGATGATCGGACCGGCCTGCGTGGGTCTCGTCGCGAGCCCGTATGCCGCGATCGCCCTCTTCTGCGTCGGCACCTTCGCGCACCAGACGATTTCGGGCGCCCTGTTCACGCTCGCCTCGGACGTCTTCGGCCAGCATGAAGTGGCCACGGCGACGGGTCTCTCGGGCATGTTCGGCTATCTCGGCGCGACGGTGTTCTCGCTCATCGTCGGCGCACTGGCCAGCACGATCGGCTATAACCCCTTGTTCGTCTGCCTGATGTTGTTCGACCTGATCGGCGCCTGCGTGGCCTGGCGTCTGATCTCGAACCAGCAGCGCGACGACGCGGTCAGCGCCGCGCTCCAGCCTGCGCACAACGTGAAGGCCTGATCGGCTCATCATCGGCCGGCGTCCGCGAGGGCGCCGGCTTTTGGCGTTTTTATGTGAGGTAATCCACTGTGAAGAAAGTTGCATTGTCCGGCGCCGCCGGCCAGCTCGGCACCGTATTGCGCAAGGGCCTGCTCGAGCGCGGCGTGAACCTGCGATCCGCCGCCGGCACGAAGCCGCTCGAACCGCTCGTCGCGGGCGAAGACGTCATGCACGGCGACCTGCGCGATCCCGCAGTGGTCGACCGCCTGCTCGACGGCGTCGACGTGCTGATCCACATGGCCGGCACGAGCGTCGAGCGTCCGCTGCCCGAGATCATCGAGAACAATCTGCGCGGGCTCGTGGAAGTCTACGAAGGCGCGCGCCGCCACGGCGTCAAACGCCTTCTGTTCGCGAGCTCGAATCACGCGATCGGCATGTATTCCGTCGACGACAAACTCGACCTCGATTGCGCGTTTCGTCCGGACGGTTTCTACGGTCTCTCGAAGGCGTGGGGCGAATCGCTCGCGCGTCTCTACTGGGACAAGCACGGCATCGAGACCGTGAACGTGCGCATCGGCAGTTGCCTGCCGAAGCCGACCGAGTTCCGCCATCTGAGCACGTGGTTCGGCCACGAAGATCTGTTCCATCTCGTCGATCGCGTGATCAACGTGGAATCGATCGGCTTCGCCGTGGTGTGGGGCGTGTCGAACAACACGCGCAGCTACTGGGTGCAGGAAGGCGAACACGACGACGCGAAGCGCCTCGGTTACACGCCGACGCAGAATTCGGAAGACTACGCCGCGGAAATTCTCGCGCAGCAGAATCCGCTCGACGCGACCGCGCAGCGTTATCAGGGCGGCAGTTTCGCGAGCTTCGATTTCACGCCGGTCGAGCAGCGCGGCAAGCGCGGCTGATCCCCACAAGCCGTTCGCCGGGAAACAAAAAAGCGCCTGCACAGGCGCTTTTTTTCATGGCGGGGCACGCGCATCACGCGCGTCAAGCACTCACAGAACGCCCGACTTCACGATCATCTGCACCGCCGCCGCCGCCACGCAGACCAGCACCACGACGCGAAACGCCAGCGGATGCAGCTTGTCGCGCAGCGGCCGGATCAGCAGCATGCCGACGATCGCGGGCAGGCTCGCCAGCGCCGAGATCGCGAGATCCGCACTGTTGGCGTGCGCGCCGCCGCTGAACGTCGTGATGAGCGTGAGCACCGAAACCACGAGGATGATCGCGATCTGCTTGGTGAACGCGCGGCCCGTCGCGCCCGTGGCGATCAGGTACATCGCGAGCAGCGGCCCGGGCACCGAGGCGATGCTTTCCATCAGCGCCGCGCCAAAGCCGAGCGCGAAGCCCACGGGCCGCACGAGCCCGGGCGAGAGCGTGAGTTTGGGCGACGCGAGCAGCAAACCGGCCGCCAGCGCCAGCGCGACGCCCGACGCCGCCTGCGCGTGATGCGGTTCGAGCCGGAGCAGCACCGAGACGCCCACCACGTTGCCGATCACCGTGCCGATCAGCGGCGCGGCGATGTGCTTGATCGTCTTCCACAGCTCGCCGCCTTCGAGCGCCTGCGGAATATTGCCGAGAATGATCGGCATCGACAGCAGCAGCACGGCCTGTTTGACGGGCAGAAATTGCGTGAGGATCGGCATGGCGACAAGCGGCACGCCGATGCCGCTCACGCCCTTCACCATGCCGCCGAGCACCAGCGCGACGGCGAGTCCGGCGAGTTGCCACGTATCGAGCGCCTGCATGTGAGGCAGCAGGACGCCTCCGGAAAGAAAGGATTCGAGCATCGTCGACGTTGGGTGCGTGAATGAGCGGCGACGCGGATGCTTTCGCGATGCCGGGGGCTGCATGATAGCGCAGGCGCTCGAACGTCACAGGCGCCGCCCCGCTTTCCGCGCATTCACGCTCGGCGTCACACTCAACTGCACACGCAAAAAAAAACGGCGGTGCCGCCAGGCACCGCCGCAAGAGACTCCCTCGGAGCGTGAAATCAGAAACGATGGATGATGCCGATCGCGCCCGCGAACTGGCTGCGCGACGAAGCCGGCGCGCTGTTCTGACCGTCGCCGATATCGGCCGTCGCGTTGATGATGTCGCCCGCGCCGTTCGTGCCGAGCGTCTGGCCGCCCGCGCGCTGATACGCCTCGACGAAGTACAGGCCCGTGCGCTTCGACAGGCTGTAGTACTGCGAGAGGTTGAACTGCTGGTACGACGCCGCGCTGGTGATGCCGTTCGCTTTGGTCGCGCGCGTGTAGCTGTAGCCCGCCGCCAGATCGAGCACCGTGAACGGCTTGTAGTGCAGCACCACGCCGCCCGTGTTCCAGATCTGCGTGTCGAAGAACTTCGAACCCGCGCCCGCGATGTACTGCACATTCGAATAGGATGCCGATATATCCCATTGCGAATTGAAGGCATAGCCGCCCGTCACGGCGAGACGCTGCTGCGCCTGCGCGGTCTGGAAGCCGTTGGTGATGCCCGAGACGCCCGGCTCGCCGCCGCTATACGCAGTCGAGCTGGAGCTCCACGTGCCGCCGCCGCTCGTCGCGTTGTTCAGACGCTCGAAGCCCACGGCAATGCCGACCGGACCGTGAATATAGTTCGCCGCGACGCTCCACGACGAGCCGGCGTTCGTGCTGCCCGCCACGCCGCCGAAGGCGTACATGCCGCTGAACGTGAAGCCCGAGAAGTTCGGCGACGTGTAGACCAGCGCATTGTTGATGCGGTAGATCGTATCCATCGAGTCGAGGTCGCCCGGGTGTGCGCCGTACGCGCCCGTGAGCCAGTTGGTCGGACTGTAGGCCGAGAGCAGCGTGTAGTACGGCGCGTACTGGCGACCTGCGGTCAGCGTACCGTATTGCTGGTTCGCGAGACCGACGAAGGCCGCGCGGCTGAACATCAGGCCCGAGGTCGATTCAGCGCCGGTGGCCGAGTTGTAGCCTTCTTCGAGCTGGAAGATCGCGCGCGTGCCGCCGCCCAGATCTTCGCTACCCTTGAAGCCGAAACGCGAACCCGCCCAGATGCCTTGCGCCATCTTGACGAGCGAATGGCCGCCCGAAGTCTTGCCGAGCGACGTGGCGCTGCTTTGATAACCGATGCCGGTATCGACGATACCGTAGAGCGTGACGCTGCTCTGGGCGTGCGCGCCCAGTGCGGCAAGTCCAAGCGTGGACGCGAGAATGGTCTTCTTCATCTGTACTCCTGATCTAATCGTTGTGATGTATTGATTTTTTAACTACGCGTGAATCGTCTTGCCTGTGCTCCTCCAGCATCGCGGCGCGCGAGGCGGCCAAGCCCCGCCGCGCGCGCCGCGATAAACCGCGCCGAATCCGTGCCGCTTAGTGAATCTCGGGTTCGCCGCCGTTCTTGACGCCGCCGCCGCACGAACCGCCGGCGCCGTCCCGCTGCATGAAGTCGAATTCGCAGCCGTTGTTGGCCTGCATGACGTGCATCTGATACATCGCGCCATAGCCGCGCGTGAAGCGCGGTTCCGGCGCGACCCACTCAGCCTTGCGACGTGCCATTTCCTCGTCGGAAATCAGCACGTTCAGGCGGCGTTCCGGCACGTTCATTTCGATCAGGTCGCCGTCCTTGACCAGCGCGAGCGGACCGCCGATGAACGATTCCGGCGCGACATGCAGCACGCACGCGCCATAGCTCGTGCCGCTCATGCGCGCGTCGGAGATGCGCAGCATGTCGCGCACGCCCTTCTGCAGAATCTTTTGCGGAATCGGCAACTGGCCCCACTCGGGCATACCCGGCGCGCCGACCGGACCGGCGTGCTGAAGCACGATCACGCTGTTCTCGTCGCAATCGAGGTCTTCGCTGTCGATGCGCGCGGCCATGTCGTTGTAGTCCTTGAACACGACGGCTTTGCCCGTATGCACGTGCAGACGCTTTTCAGCCGCGCCCGGCTTGATCACCGCGCCATCCGGCGCGAGATTGCCGCGCAGCACGGCGAGGCCCGTGTCCGGCATCAGCGGCGTCGCGCGGCGATAGATCACTTCGTCGCTATAGATCTCGGCGTCGGCGATGTTCTCGCCGAGCGTCTTGCCGTTCACGGTCATCTGCGTGCCGTCGATCAGGTCGCCGAGCTCCTTGAGCATCGCGCGCAGACCGCCCGCGTAATAGAAGTCTTCCATCAGGTACTTGCCGGTCGGGCGCACGTTCGCGAGCACCGGCGTGCGGCGCGCGATGTCGTCGTAGTGGCCGAGCGTCAGGTCGACGCCCGCGCGGCGCGCGACGGCGATCATGTGCACGATCGCATTGGTCGAACCCGACAGCGCCAGACACGTGGTCACCGCGTTGTCGACCGACTTGCGCGTAATGATGTCCGAGGGCTTCAGGTCTTCCCACACCATCTCGACGATACGCATGCCCGTCTTCGCCGACATCTGCGCGTGACGCGAATCCGGCGCCGGAATCGAGGCGAAGCCCGGCAGCGTGAAGCCGAGCGCTTCCGCCGCGCTCGTCATCGTCGAGGCCGTGCCCATCGTCATGCAGTGGCCCGGCGAGCGCGCGATGCCGCCCTCCACGCCCTGCCAGTCCGCTTCGGTGATCTTGCCCGCGCGCAGGTCGGCCCAGTACTTCCAGGTGTCCGAACCCGAACCGAGCGTCACGCCGTTCCAGTTGCCGTTGAGCATCGGGCCCGCGGGCAGGAAGATCGTCGGCAGATCCATCGAGATCGCGCCGAGCAGCAGCGCGGGCGTGGTCTTGTCGCAGCCACCCATCAGCACCACGCCGTCGGCGGGATACGAGCGTAGCGTTTCCTCGGTTTCCATCGCGAGGAAGTTGCGATAGAGCATCGTGGTGGGCTTCTGGAACGGCTCGGAGAGCGTCTGCACCGGCAGCTCGATCGGGAAACCGCCGGCCTGCCAGATGCCGCGCTTGACCTCTTCCACGCGCTGCTTGAAGTGCGTATGGCAAGGGTTGATTTCGCTCCACGTATTGAGGATGGCGATCACCGGTTTGCCCGCATACTCCTCGCGGCTGTAGCCCATCTGCGCCGAGCGCGAACGATGGCCGAACGACCGCAGGTCGTTCACGCCATACCAGCGGTGGCTGCGCAGTTCTTCGGGGGTCTTTCGCTTGTTGCTCATCTTGCCTTGCTCCAGTGTTTCCGCGGATGTGTCAATAAAGCCGCCGGCGCGGGCCGACATCGCGCTAACGCGATTCCTTCACGCGCGACACGAGTTGTGTCGGGCTGACGAACTGCAGCGCGACCAGCACCCAGGCGAGCGTGATGGCCATGTAGATCATCGCCATGGCGTCGATGGACTGCGGCGCGCGCACGCCCGTCGAGAACACTGCGTAATACAGCGCGACGACGAGCGTTTGCGTGTCGGGTCCGGCGGTAAAAAAAGTCAGTTCGAACATGCCGATCGTGCGCACCAGCACGAGCAGCCCCGCCGCCAGCATCCCCGGCACGAGGAGCGGCAGCAATACATAACGGAAATAACGCAGCGTGTTCGCGCCGAAAATGCGCGCCGCCGATTCCAGATTCGGATCGATCTGCTCGATGAACGGCGTCATCACGAGAATCACGAAAGGCAGCGCGGGCACGAGGTTCGCGAGGATCACGCCGGGCAGCGTGCCCGCGAGACCGAATTGATACATCGCGGTGGCCATCGGAATGCCGTAGGTCACGGGCGGCACCATCAGCGGCAGCAGGAACACGAGCATGGCGATGCGCTTGCCCGGAAACTGCGCGCGCGCGAGCGCATACGCGGCCGGCACGCCGAGCGCGATCGACAGCACGACCACCGCGCCCACCACTTCGAACGTGACCCACAGCACGCTGCCCAGCTGGAAGTCGCGCCACGCCTGCGCATACCAGTGCAGCGTGAAGCCTTGCGGCAGCGGCGTGCCGAACCAGCGCGTGGCGATGGAGTTCACGCCCACCGTCGCGATCAGCAGCAGCACGTTGAGCAGGAAGAACACCACGCCGCCCCACACGAGCACTTTCCAGACGATCTCGGGCACGTTCGCGCCGGGCTTCGTCTGCGGCGCGTTGGCGGCGGGCGCGGGACGTTCGTCGCGCATCGGCGCGCCCGCGGGCAGACCGGCGGCGTTACGTTGATGTGCGCTCATCAGCCTTTCCCTCCGCTCACCGGACCCGAGTAGAAGAAGCGTTTCGCGCTGAGCATCGCCGCAACCACCACGAGCTGCACGAAGCCCATCACGATGGCGATGGTCGAGGCGAGCGAGTAATCGTAGCTCTCGAACGCCGCTTCCGACGCCGCGATGGAAATCACCCGCGTGGGACCGGCGGGCGCGCCGAGCAGCACGGCCGACGGAAACACCGAGTACGCCTGCACGAACGACAGGCACGCGGCCATCGTGAGACCGGGCGCGAGCAGCGGCAGATAGATCTGCCGGAACTGCTGCCACGGACCCGCGCCGAGCGTGGCCGCCGCGCGCGCGAGCGTCGGGTCGATGCCCGTGACGTACGAGAGCGTGAGCAGGAACGCGAACGGAAAGCCCGAGACGATCAGCGAGATCAGCACGCCCCAGTAGTTGTGCGTGAGGCGGATCTCTTCGTTCGTGTACAGATGCAGCGCGTGCAGCGCCTGCGGGAACCAGCCGTTCGGCCCGAAGTAGCTCAGCATGCCGTCGGCGATCAGCACGGTGCCGAGCGTGACGGGAATCACCAGCAGCGTCGTCACGAGCTTCTGATACGGCGACTTGCGGCGCAGCGCGAACGCCACCGGCAGCGACAGCCCGACGTTGATGACGGTCGCGGGCACCGCGAGCTTGAGCGTGACGAACACCGTCGGCCACAGCGACAGATCGTGAATGAACTGCAGATAGTTCGCGAACACGCCGCCGCCGTTCATCGGCTTGAACGACAGCACGAGACCGTAGGCGAACGGATAGAGAAACAGCGCGATGATGAAACCGAGCGCGGGCGCGACGAGCCAGCCGCGCGCGTCGCGCGGCGCTTTGGTGAGCGACGGGGCCAGCGCGCTCATGATGCACGCTCCGCATAAGCGAGCACGCGCGACGGCGCGACGCGCAGCGTGGCGCGCTCGCCCGCTTCGAATTCGCCTTCCACGCGCGCCCACAGCTTGCCGAACGGCGCGTTCGCGAGCAGCAGCGAATCGCGGCCGCCGTATTCGACCATTTCGACTTCGACATCGAACGCGTTTGCATCGCCCGCGCTGGCGCGCTCGAAATCTTCGGGGCGCATTGCCACCGAAATCTCGCCGCCCTTCAGTTCGTCCATCGGCACGCCCGTCAGCGTGATGCCCGACGACGACAGCGCGATATGCTCGCCACGCTCGCCGCTCACGGCGAACGGCAGCACATTGCGATAGCCCATGAAACGCGCGACGTGCAGATTCGCGGGACGGCTATAGATCTGCTTCGGCGTGGCGACCTGCTGCACGACGCCCTCTTTCATCACGACGATGCGGTCGGCCATCGAGAGCGCCTCGTCCTGATCGTGCGTGACGTAAATCGTGGCGCGTTCGAGCTGGCCGTGAATGCGGCGGATTTCGGCGCGCATTTCGATACGCAGACGCGTGTCGAGATTCGACAGCGGCTCGTCCATCAGCACGAGCGGCGGCTCGATCACGATCGCGCGCGCGATCGCGACGCGCTGCTGCTGGCCGCCCGAGAGCTGACCCGGCAGCTTGCTTTCGTGTCCGACGAGCTGCACGAGTTGCAGCGCTTCGCGCGCGCGTCGTTTGACCTCGTCGCGCGCGATGCCCTGCATCTTGAGGCCGAAGCCCACGTTGTCGAGCACCGACATATGCGGGAACAGCGCGTAATTCTGGAACACCATGCCGAAGCCGCGCTTCTCAGGCGGCAGCACGTCGATGCGTTGTTCGTCGAGCCAGATGCTGCCGCTCGTGAGCGGCTGCAGGCCCGCAATGCAGTTGAGCGCCGTCGATTTGCCGCAGCCCGACGGCCCGAGCAGCGCGATGAATTCGCCGCGGCGAATCTCCAGATCGAGACCGCGCAGCGCCGCCAGTTGCGCGCCCTCCGCGCTCGTGAAGCTGCGGCACACCGCGTCCAGACGCAGACGATCGAAAGAATGCTTCATGACACCTTCCTGACCACGAGATCCCTTTCTCCGGCGCCAGACTGCGAGCAGCCCGGCGCCGCGCCCTTTACTGCGACTTCTGCGAGCCGACTTCGCGGTCCCATTTCTGGAACGCCGCGACCATCGCCTGCGCCGAGAGCGGCTGGACGTGCGGATACTGCGTCAGCCACTTCGCGTATTCGGGACGGCCGTATTTCGCGATCACGTCCTGGCTCGGCTTCGGCGCCATCGAGAGCGTCACGCCGTTCACCGCCGGGCCCGGATAGAAGTAGCCGTCGTCGTAGGTCATGGCCTGCTGCTGCGGCTCCAGCATGAAGTTCATCAGCTTGAGCAGGACCGCGAGCTTCTCCTTCGACACGCCCTTCGGCACCACCATGTAGTGGGCGTCGTTCACCCACGTCATGTTGTCGAACGCCTGCACCTTGAATTCAGCCGGCACGATGCCGAGCGCGCGCGGGTTGATATCCCAGCCCGTGACGGTCACGGTCATGTCGCGCGTGCCTTCGCCGAGTTCCTTCATCACCGCCGAGGTGCCGCCCGGGTAATACGGCACGCACGAATTCAGCTCCTTGAGGAAGGCCCAGGTCTTGTCCCAGCCATTGATCGGGTCTTGCGGATTCTTGTCGCCGAGCAGGTACGGCAGCCCCATCAGGAACGTGCGGCCCGGACCCGAATTGGCCGGACGCGCGTAAATAAGCTTGCCTGGATTGGCCTTGCAGTACGCGAGCAGTTCGGCCGGCGTGTGCGGCGGCTTCGCGACCTTGGCCGGGTTGTATTCGACGAGCGGACCGGCCGGCATGTACGACACTTCGAGGCCGTAACCCTGCGCGAGATCCTGCATCTTGCGCGGACCCGGCGCGTACTTGTCGAGCACGCCCGGCAGCGCCGCCGTCTGATCGGGCAGCAGCTTCATCCACAGATTCTGTTCGATGCCCGCCGCCAGCGCGTCCGTGCCCGTGAGCACGAGATCGATATCGGCGCGGCCGGCCGCCTGCATCGCCTTGATCTTGCCAGGCAACTGCGGCGCGGGAGCATTGGTGTACGTGATGTTGGAGACGAGATTCGGGTACTTCGCCTTGAACGCCTCGAAGGCTTTCTGCGTGAGCTGCAGGTTGCCGGCCACGTCGACTATGTTCAGGGAAACGGGATCCGCCTTCGCCGCGCTCATGCCGAGCGCCGCCGCGGCCGCCACACATACGGCCAGCACGCTGGCCTTCAAGCGTCCATCGAACATCGCATCTCCTCACATCTGATTATGGGTTTTGAATACACGGCTGTTGTCGTTCTGATGCCTGTATTTCCGGCTGGACGCCTGTTTGGCGCCAGCCTGTTGCCAACTTATTGCCAACTTATTGCCAGCTTGCTGCCACCTTCGCGCCAACTTTCGCCGCGGTCAAAGGATGCCGAACCACACATCAAGTTGTCAAGCAACGTCAGGGCTTTTGTGAGCATGCTGTGAGTCGATCGTCGGGCCGCCCCGTGAGAAGGCGCTTGCAGCAGGCTCGGGAGCCGCGGCAAGCGCCTTCGCCCGACGTCGTGCGGTACTTACTTGCGCACCAGTTCGCCGTCGCGCAGACGCCACAGCGCCAGCGGATTCTCGTCCTGGAGCGCGGCCGGCAGCAGTTCCGCCGGCAGATCCTGATAGCAAACCGGACGCAGGAAGCGCTCGATCGCCATCGCGCCCACCGAGGTCGTGCGCGCGTCCGAGGTGGCCGGGAACGGGCCGCCGTGGACCATCGCGTACGACACCTCGACGCCCGTCGGGAAGCCGTTCGCCAGGATGCGGCCCGCCTTGCGTTCGAGCACCGGCAGCAGACGCGCGGCCATCGCGTAGTCGTCGCGGTCGATTTGCAGCGTGGCCGTGAGCTGGCCTTCGAGATACTCGGTCACGCGCAGCAGTTCCGCTTCGTCGCGGCACGCTACGACGATCGAGGTCGGCCCGAAAATCTCGTCCGACAACGCGTGCTGCGCGAGGAACTGCTCGGCGCTCGCCTTGAACAGCAGCGGCAGCGCGGCGCACTGCGCATCGCTGGCCGTGCCTTCGGCGAGTTGCTCGACGCCCTGCGTCTTGCGCTGCGCCACGGCTTCGTCATACGCCGACGCGATGCCCGCCGTCAGCATGGTCTGCGCGGGCTTGTGCGTGAGCGCCGCGCTCGCGGCCGTCACGAAACGGTCGAGTTCCGGCGAATCGATCGCGAGCACGAGGCCCGGATTCGTGCAGAACTGGCCGACGCCCATCGTGAGCGAATCGACGAAACCCTGCGCGAGCGCCTCGCCGCGTGCCGCCAGCGCGGCCGGCAGCACGAGCATCGGATTGATGCTGCTCATTTCCGCGTAGACGGGGATCGGTTCCGCGCGCTGCGCCGCGATCTGCGCGAGCGCGAGACCGCCGCGGCGCGAACCCGTGAAGCCCACCGCCTTGATGGCCGGATGCGCGACCAGCGCTTCGCCCGTTTCGTTGCCGCCGCCGAAGATCAGCGAGAACACGCCTTCGGGCAGGCCGACGTCGGCGACCGCCTGCTGGATCGCGCGACCGACGAGTTCCGAGGTGCCCGGATGCGCGAGGTGCGCCTTCACGACCACCGGGCAGCCGGCGGCCAGCGCCGACGCCGTGTCGCCGCCCGCCACCGAAAACGCCAGCGGGAAGTTGCTCGCGCCGAACACGGCCACCGGGCCGAGACCGATGCGTTGCGCGCGCAGGTCCGAGCGCGGCAGCGGCTTGCGCTCCGGCAGCGCCGAATCGAGCACCGCGCCGCACCAGCGGCCGTCGCGCACCAGCGAGGCGAACAGGCGCAACTGGCCGACCGTGCGGCCGCGCTCGCCTTCCAGGCGCGCCTTGGGCAGCGCCGATTCCAGATGCGCGCGTTCGATCAGTTCGTCGCCGATGGCGAGAATGCGCTCGGCGATCGCTTCCAGCAGTTTGGCGCGCGTTTCGTGCGGCGCGGCGCGGAAGGCGTCGAACGCCTGCGCCGCGAGTTCGCAGGCGCGTGCGACGTCGGCCTTGTTGCCGAGACCGAAGGCCGGCTCGATGTCCTGGCCGAGCGCGGGCGCGAAGGCACGCATTTCGCCGGCCTGACCGCGCACCGACTGCGCGCCGATCAGCATGGCTCCCGTGATAGACGACATGGTCGCTCCGTTCAGTTCATTCAGTGACACAGGCGCCTGCACGAGCCTCCGCGCAAGCGCCTGCACGCGCCGCTCAGGCGTGCGCCGCCTGCGCCGAACCGGCCAGCGTGCGCTCGAACGCGAGCAGCGTCTTCGCCGCTTCGCCGATGGCGGGCAGCGCTTCGGCCGGCGACTGCGAAAGCAGCGGCAGGATCGGGCCCATGTCGGCGATGCCCGACAGCGTGACGGCGTCGTGCAGCACGCGGATCAGCGAGATGTCGTCGCGCAGCGTTTCGAGCGGCATGAACGCGTCGTAAAGGCGTTGCGCTTCGTCGGCGCGGCCTTCCTTGGCGGCCTTGAGCAGCGCCATCACGGCGTTCGCGGCGATACAGCCCGAGCCCGTGGTCCAGGCGGCAAGGCCGAAATCGCGCACGTGCACGAGGGCCGGACGCTCGCCCATGCCCGAGACGACCTTCGAAGCCGGCACGCTTTGCAGCAGGCGGCGCAGATACGGATCGTTGGCCGGATCCTGACGCACGATGGCGTACTTCACGGCGATGAGCGTGCCGCGGTCGATCAGGCGCACGAGCGTGTCCACATCGACATAATCCTCGCTCTTGATATAGAGCGTCAGCGGAATGCCCGCGGCGTCGGCGACGCGCGTGAGGCCCGCTTCGACGCCGGCCGGCGTGGTGAAGCCCGACAGCGGCAGCACCATGGCGGTCTTGTACTGCGTCTGCGCGAGGATGCGCGCCTGATCGAGCATCTTGCCGTAGTCCGGGCCGATGGCCGGGATCACGCGCGTCTCGGGCGCGGTCTGTTCGGCGAGCATGTCAAGCAACTCGCGGAATTCGCTCACGGCGACGTGGTACAGGTTGGCATTGCCGCCGTACAGCAGCGTGCGGATGCCGCCCGCTTCCATATGGCGGATGAGCTTGCCGTTTGCTTCAACGTCGAGGGAAAAATCGGCGCGGCGTGCCAGAGGGGGCACCGCCATCACGGTCGAAGCGAATTCGCTTTCGACGATCGGGGACACGTTCATGAGGCCTCGTGCAGAAATGGTGGGTTGTCGATATCCGCACAGTAGCACTCGCCCCGACTAGTTGTCAAACAACTTGATGGACTTGTTAGGGTTTGTTCGGAGACGCTCGGCCACACCAGCGTGGGCGCGGCTGGGCGGGGATTTGCGGCGGTTGTTCGCACTGCTGTTTCGGGGATTGATCGGACGATCAGGCACGCGCCTTTACATGTTGTACACAATCCCGCGCGATCCCGTGCGTTAGCGAATCCGTCCGCGAGTGACAACCCAACGCCCGGCACATTCCCTAAAAAGCAACAGCCTTCGCGGCCGTGCGCCCGTCTTGAAAGTCGCCGATTGCGCTCGGACGCCGCCCGTCCGAAATCCGCGCGGCGAACTCAAGCCCTTGAATCCGCACGAGTTTCGCGAACCATCCGGGGCGCCATGGCGCGCTGCCTTGCGACACCCCGCCACTTGACCTGCCGCGACCGATACAGCCAGCGCAACGGATTATTGTAAAATGCCCCGCCAATCATGGAACCGGTTCCAATTACCATTGGTTACCGCGACGGCCGGGCAGAAACCGGCTTCCCCAGATGCTCACGGTCAGATCAGATCGCGCCGAATTCATACAGAATCGAACAATGTCCGAATCCCCTCTCACGTCTCGCCGTGGATTCCTACGCACGGCGGTAGTGCTCGTTCCCGCAGGGGCGCTCGCCGGCTGCGAAGGCGGCGCGCAGTCGTCCGCCGGCAACGCGCAACAATCAGGCGGCAGCCAGCCGGGACAAACCCAGGCCCAGGCCGCGCCTTACAAGCCCCGCTACTTCGACGCCCGTGAATGGGCCTTCGTGCAAGCGGCGGTCGACCGCCTGATTCCCGCCGACGCCGAAGGTCCGGGCGCGCTCGACGCGGGCGTGCCCGAATTCATCGACCGTCAGATGGACACGCCTTACGCGCACGGCGCGCTCTGGTACATGCAGGGGCCGTTCCAGCAAGGCGCGCCCGAACTCGGCTATCAGATGAAGCTGGTGCCGCGCGACATTTACCGCCTCGGCATCGCGGCGGTGAACGCGTACGCGAACAAGGCATACGGCAAGGATTTCGACGCACTCGACGCGAACACGCGCGACGCGCTGCTCGCGAATCTCGAAGCGGGCAAGGTCGAACTCGATTCGGTGCCCGCGAAGGTGTTCTTCGGCCAGTTGCTGCAGAACACGCGCGAAGGCTACTTCTGCGATCCGATCCACGGCGGCAACAAGGACATGGCCGCGTGGAAGATGATCGGCTTTCCCGGCGCGCGCGCCGACTTCATGGATTTCGTGAACCAGAACGGTCAGCCTTACCCGTACGGTCCGGTATCGATCAACGGGGAGCGCACGTAATGGCGATCAAGAAACCTCATGTGGACGCGGTCGTGGTCGGCTTCGGCTGGACCGGCGCGATCCTCTCGAAAGAGCTCACGGAAGCGGGCCTGAACGTGGTCGCGCTCGAACGCGGCGAGTATCGCGACACCTATCCGGATGGCGCGTACCCGAACACCATCGACGAGCTCACGTACAACATCCGCAAGAAGCTCTTTCTCGACCTTTCGAAGACCACCGTTTCGATCCGCCATAACGCGGCCGAAACGGCGCTGCCCTACCGCCAGCTCGCCGCGTTTCTGCCCGGCGAGGGCGTGGGCGGCGCGGGCCTGCACTGGTCGGGCGTGCACTTTCGCATCACGCCGGAAGAGCTGCGCCTGAAGAGCCATTACGAAGAACGCTACGGCAAGAAGTTCATCCCGGAAGGCATGACGATCCAGGATTACGGCGTGAGCTACGACGAGCTGGAGCCGCATTTCGACTTCGCCGAAAAAGTGTTCGGCACCTCGGGCCAGGCCTACAAGGTCGGCGACAAGGTGGTCGGCGACGGCAATGTGTTCGAAGCGCGCCGCAGCGACAATTTTCCGTTGCCCGCGCAACTGAATACGTACTCGGCGCAACGCTTCTCGGACGCCGCGAAGTCGGTCGGCCTGCATCCGTACCGGCTGCCCTCGGCCAACACCTCGGGTCCGTACACGAACCCGTACGGCGTGCAGATGGGCCCGTGCAACTTCTGCGGCTACTGCAGCGGCTACGCGTGCTACATGTACTCGAAGGCGTCGCCGAACCTGAACATCCTGCCCGCGCTCAAGCTCGAAAAGCACTTCGAACTGCGCTCGAAGTGCCATGTGCTGCGCGTCGAACTCGACGACACGAAAAAGCGCGCGACCGGCGTGACCTACGTCGATCCGTCGGGCCAGGAAGTGTTCCAGCCCGCCGATCTCGTGATCGTCTCGGCGTTCCAGTATCACAACGTCCATCTGATGCTGCTCTCGGGCATCGGCAAGCCGTATGACCCGGTGTCGGGCACGGGCGTCGTGGGCCGCAATTTCGCGTACCAGAATCTCTCGACCATCACGGCGTTCTTCGACAAGGACACGTGGACCAATCCGTTCATCGGCGCGGGCGGCAACGGCGTGGCCGTGGACGACTTCAACGCCGACAACTTCGACCACGGTCCGCTCGGTTTCGTCGGCGGCTCGCCGCTGTGGGTGAACCAGGCGGGCGTGAAGCCGATCAGCGGCATCGCCACGCCCGCGGGCACGCCGAACTGGGGCTCGCAGTGGAAGAAGGCCGTGAAGGATCACTACGCGCACACCATTTCGATGGACGCGCACGGCTCGAACATGTCGTATCGCGATGTGTTCCTCGACCTCGATCCGACCTATCGCGACTCGTACGGCCAGCCCTTGCTGCGCATGACCTTCGACTGGAAGGACAACGACGTCAAGATGGCGCAGTACGTGACCGGCCAGATGAAGAAGATCGCCGAGGCGATGGGCCCGAAGGCCATCAACGTCTACACGCGCGAGTTCGGCGCGCATTTCGATTCGCGCCGCTATCAGACCACCCACCTCGTGGGCGGCGCGATCATGGGCACCGACCCGAACACCAGCGCGCTGAACCGCTATCTGCAGAGCTGGGACGTCCATAACGTTTTCGTGATTGGCGCGTCCGCGTTCCCGCAAGGCATCGGCTACAACCCCACGGGGATGGTCGCCGCCCTGGCGTACTGGTCCGCGAAGGCCATTCGCAGCCAGTACCTCAAGAACCCCGGCCCTCTGGTGAGCGTGTGACGACCCGCATGAAGAAGACCCTTTTCCCCACGGGCGTCGCACGTGGCGCGCTGGCCGCGTGCGCGGCGCTGTCGGTGACGTTTTCGATGACGTTCGCGGCCACGGCTGCGCACGCCGCCACGGCGGCGCCGTCGACGCAAGCCGCGTCGTCCGACGCCGCGCGCGTCGCGCACGGCGAGTACCTCGCGCGCGCCGGCGACTGCATCGCCTGCCACACGTCGCAAGGCGGCAAGCCCTTCGCGGGCGGCCTGAAGTTCGACACGCCGATCGGCGCGATCTACTCGACCAACATCACGCCCGACGCGAACAGCGGCATCGGCAAGTGGACCTACGACGACTTCGCCAAGGCCGTGCGCGAGGGCGTGCGCCCGAACGGCGACACGCTCTATCCGGCGATGCCCTACCCGTCGTACGCGCGCCTCTCCGACGACGACATGAAAGCGCTCTACGCGTACTTCATGCACGGCGTCGCGCCGGTGAACGCCGCCAATCGCGCGGTGGACATTCCGTGGCCGCTGTCGATGCGCTGGCCGCTCGGCATCTGGCGCACGATGTTCGCGCCGAAGGTCGCGCCGTTCGACGCCGCGCATTACAACGATGCGATCGTCGCGCGCGGCGCATATCTCGTGCAGGGTCTCGGCCATTGCGGCGCATGCCACACGCCGCGCGCGCGCACGATGCAGGAACTCGCGCTGACCGATCTCGAAGGCGACGACTTCCTAGCGGGCGGCGGCCCGATCGACGGCTGGGTGCCGTCGAGCCTGCGCGGCAATCCGCGTACGGGCATCGCCGCGTGGAGCGAGGACGACATCGTCCAGTTCCTGAAAACCGGCCGCAATCTGCACACGGCGGCGTTCGGCGGCATGACCGACGTGGTCCAGCACAGCATGCAGTACATGACCGACGCCGATCTGCTCGCGATGGCGCGTTATCTCAAGACGCTGCCCTCGAACGACGCGAAGGAAACGCCGTACGCCTACGACGCCACCGCCGCGAGCAAGCTGCAAGGCGGCGATGCGAGCGCGCGCGGCGCGGCGGTCTATCGCGACAACTGCATGGCCTGCCACCGCAGCGACGGACGCGGCTACACGCGCGTGTTCCCGGCGCTCGGCGGCAACCCCGTCGTGCAGGGCAAGGACGCCACGTCGCTGATCCACGTGCTGCTCGCGGGCGCCGCGCTCGAAGGCACGCAGACGGCGCCCTCGACCTTCACGATGCCGCCGTTCGGCTGGCGCCTCTCCGATCAGGAAGTCGCCGACGTCGCCACCTTCGTGCGCACCAGTTGGGGCAATACCGGCGCGCCGGTCAGCGCCGACGACGTCGCGAAGCTGCGCAAGACCGTGAACGTCACGCCGCCCGAGCTGCCGCCGGGCGCCTCGCTCAAGCGCTGATATCCGCGACACGCCACGCGTCGAATCACGTGGCGTCGCGCGATATCACGCGCCTGAGGTCCTGAAGTTCCCATCCGCGTTTTTCCAGCGCCGCACGCCGGCTGCCTCGTCATCGAGGCGGCCGGGCTGCGCGCGCATAACAACGAGACCGCTTTGATGCGGCGCTCCACTCTTCACCGAGACGACACATGATGAAACACCACCTGCTCTGCGCTCCGGTTCTGCTCACGCTCGCGGGCACCGCGGCCGCGCAGGGCTCCGTCACGCTCTACGGCATCGCCGACGCGGGCATCACCTACCGCAGCAACGAGCGCGTCGGCAAGACCGGCGCCTATCAGGGCCATTCGAATGTCGGCGTGACGACCGGCAACCTCTCCGGCAGCCGCTGGGGCCTCAAGGGCCGCGAGGATCTGGGCAACGGCCTCTCGGCGATCTTCGTGCTCGAAGACGGCTTCGACATCAGCAACGGCACCTCGGGCCAGAGCGGCCGCCTGTTCGGCCGCCAGGCGTTCGTGGGCCTCGCCGACCAGCACTTCGGCTCGCTGACGATGGGCCGCCAGTACACCTCGCTCGACGACTTCGTCGGGCCGGTCGCGCCGGTGAGCCAGATCGGCGGCTTCGGCGCGCATCCGGGCGATATCGACGATCTCGACCAGACTACGCGCGTCGACAACTCGATCAAGTACACGAGCGCGAACTACAACGGCTTGACGTTCGGCGCGCTATACGGTTTCGGCGGCCAGGCGGGCAGCCTCAAGCGCAAGAACACGTGGAGCGTGGGCGCGGGCTACGCGAACGGCCCGCTGCGCGTGGGCGTGGGCTACGAGCGCTCGGACAACAGCAAGACCGGCCTCGACGACACCACTTACGGCAAGTGGCAAGGCACCTACGACGGCACCTTCAACTCGTCGATCAACGAAGGCTTCGCGAGCGCGCAATCGCAGCAGGTGGTGGCCGCGGGCGCGACGTGGAATTTCAGCACGGTGCAGGTGGGCGTGAACTACAGCAACGTGCAGTACAAGGCGGGCGCGAACTCGCTCTATTCGGGCACGGCGAAGTTCAATATCGCGGGCGTGTTCGGCATGTGGAACGTGCAGCCGAACACGCATCTGTTCGCGAGCTACAGCTACACGCGCGGCAGCGACGTCGACAATCTCGACGACGCCGCGCAGTACCACAACGTCTCGGTCGGCGCGCTCTACGACTTCTCGAAGCGCTCGACGGTGTATCTGCTGGCCGGTTATCAGCACGCCTCGGGCACGACGCTCGACGCGCTCGGCCGTCCGGTGGCCGCGACCGCCTCGGTCTCGGACAAGGGCAACGGCCACTCGTCGAACGCGCAATCGCAGGCGATCGTGAGCGTGGGTTTGCGCGAGAAGTTCTAGGCGTCGCTCATCATTTCGCCGATAAGAAAACGGCGCGCGGGCTCTCACCCGCGCGCCGTTTTTTCATCCGGCCATTGGCGATACCGGTCTCAGTGCAGGACCTCGGGACGGGCGAGCAGGCCGATGAATTCGTCGATCGTCAGCGCGGGCGCGAATTCGGAGAGTGTCGAATAGATCACCGTGTCGTAGATCGCGGAACCCGCGGGCGACTCGAGATCGACGCCCGCCGCCGCCGCGCGGTGCTCCGCGCGTTCGTGGGCGATCGACAGCAGAAGCTGGGCTTCCGTTTTCGAGAATAGCGTTTTCATACCTGCTCTAACGGCGCATGCACGGGAAAGTTTAGGGAAGCCCTCGCAAGAATCGGTAAGTTTACAAATCGTCAGCGAGCGGCGACTTCGCCCAGCGCGGGCGCCGGTCCGGTCACGGTGTAACCCGCGTCGCGCAGCCGTTGCAGCAGCGATTGCGCACCGAAGAAGTGCCCCGCGCCCACCGCGACGAGGATCGGACCCTTGCCGTAGAAATAGCCGTCGCTCGCGAGCGTCCGCGCAAAAATATCGGTGCCGCGCACGAACAGATACTGACTGAAGTCGTAATGCGCGTCGCTTTCGCCGGGATAGCGCGCCATCGCCAGCCGCTCCAGTTGCGCGGCGTCGCCCGCGACCCACGCCTGCTGGAATTGCGCATACGACGCCGCGCCCTGGCGCGCGCCATGCAGGCCCGCGCACTCGCCTTGCAGGAAGGCGTCCTGATCGGCGGCGGGCATGGTGTCGAAGAGGCTCATGCCCTGCTCCATCGTCTCCAGATAGATCAGCGGAATGCTGCGGCGCTGCGCGATCGCTTCGAGCCGGAAATCGATCCCCGCGAACACGAGCGACTCGCCCGTCGGCACGAGATGCGGATGCGTCGCGCCGTTCTTCCACTCGAAGCGGTCCGCGTGCAGCCGCACCGCATCGACGAGAAAGCCCGCGAGCCACGGCTTGTGCTGGAAGAACAGCTTGATGTCGGCGCCGCTGTCGCGCGCGCAATGCGCGAGCGCTTCGGCGCTCATCGACTGCATGTGATTCGAGAGATTGTCGGAGGCGGGATAAAGGCCGTAGCGCAGGATCGTCTGCACGTTCTCGTGCGTCGGGTTCACGTTCGTTTCGAGCACGACGGCCTGCACGCCGTCCGCCAGCGCGGCAAGCGCGGCGTCGATGCGCGGATCGTCGTGCGCGAGGCCGTGGATCGTCGGCAGCAGCAGCAAGGTCGGATGACCGGGCAGGCTCGCGGTCCACACAGGCGGACGATAGCCCGGCGCGGCGTCCTGCGCCCGCGCATCCGCAGCGATGCCCACGCACAAACCCACGCATAAACCCAGTAGCAGATTCAGACAAAAGCCCAGCCGCGCGCTCGCGCGCAGCACGGTCCTACGCCGTGCACGCGCACGTGTCTCGTCGATGCGGTCAGTGTTTATCATTGTCGTCACCGCTTGTGGGGAGGGCCCGGTTGCAGCATAGGCGAACGCGATGCCGCGCGTCTGTGCGCCACCGCACATGTGAAACCGCGTGCGCCCCGAAATGCTTGAACCGTTTGAACCGCTTGAACCGATCGCCGAGGAAGCCCCATGGATCGTCTGCAAACCATGCAGATCTACGTGAATATCGTCGAGCGCGGCAGCTTCACGCAAGCCGCCGACGCGCTGCAACTGCACCGCCCCGCCGTCACGAAAGCCGTGCAGCAACTGGAGGACGAACTCGGCATCCGGCTCCTGAACCGCAGCACGCGGCGCGTGAGCACGACGGCCGAGGGCGACGAGTTCTATCAGCGCTGCGTGCAGTTGCTCGCGGGCGTCAACGAGACCTTCGCCTCGTTCGCGCAGTTTTCGCAGCAGCGTCCGCAGCCTAAAGGACGGCTGCGCCTGAACGTGGCCGTCGCGCTCGCCAAGGCCGTCATCATTCCGGCACTGCCCGAATTCCAGCAGCGCTATCCGCAGATCGAAATCGTGCTGGGCGCGAGCGATCAGCCCGTCGATCTGATCGGCGAAGGCATCGATTGCGTGGTGCGTATCGGCGATCTGAAAGACTCCAGCATGGTCGCGCGCAAGATCGGCTCGGTGTCGATGGCGACCTGCGCGTCGCCCGCCTATTGCACGCGTCACGGCCTGCCACGCACGCTCGACGATCTGCGCGCGCATCGCGCCGTGAACTTCTTCACCGGACGCAATCGTCGCGTGATGGACTGGGTGTATCGCAGCGGCGGCAAGAACGTCGCGCTCAAGCTCGAGAGCGCCCTGCTCACCGACAATGCCGAAGCGCTGCTCGCCTGCGGTCTCGCGGGCTTCGGGCTGATACACGCGCTGCGCCCCGCGTTGCAGCCGCATATCGACGCGGGACAACTCGTGGAAGTGGTGCCGGGCGTCGTGAAGGTGCCCAAGCCGATTTCCGTCATGTACCCGAATCGCGAGCATCTGCCGGGCAAGGTGCGCGTGTTCGTCGACTGGCTCACGGAGCTGATCGGCAAGCGTTGTCCGGGCTGACGTGCTGCGCGCGTTCCTCGCGGTGTCGCGCATTGTTATTCATCCAATAACAATGAGTAATCGCCCCGCGCGTTTATTCGCGCCGCCGCGCGGCATACAGTATTCGGACCCGGCGCGCTCCGCGAGGCTGTGCTCGATGCTGTGCGCCCCGTTCGAATTCAAGAGGAATCCAGAATGTCCAGAATCGTACGCTTTCACCGTATCGGCGGCCCCGAGGTGCTTCAGATCGACGATATCGACGTGCCCACGCCCAAGGCCGGGGACGTGCAGATCCGCGTCAAGGCGATTGGCCTGAATCGCGCCGAAGTCATGTATCGCAGCGGCCAGTACACACACGCGCCGCGCTTTCCGGCCGCGCTCGGCTACGAAGCGTCGGGCGTGGTCGAGGCCGTGGGCAGGGGCGTGCAGGACTTCGCGCCCGGCGACGCCGTGAGCGTCGTCCCCGCATTTTCGTTTCTCGACTACGGCATGTACGGCGAACTCGTGAACGCACCCGCGCGCGCCGTGGTGAAGAACCCCGCCGGCCTCTCGTTCGAGGAAGCGGCCGCCACGTGGATGCAGTACGCCACGGCCTGGGGCGCGCTGATCGAGATCGGCGGCCTCGCACGCGGCCAGGCGGTGCTGGTGGGCGCGGCGTCCAGCAGCGTGGGACTGGCGGCGATCCAGATCGCCAACAGCGTCGGCGCGGTGCCGATCGCGCTCACGCGCAGCGACAGCAAGCGCGCGGCGCTGCTCGAAGCCGGTGCACAGCACGTGATCGCGGGCGGCGGCGACGCGCTCACGCAGCAGGTGCGCGAGCTCACGGGCGGCACGGGCGCGCAGTTGGCCTTCGATCCGGTTGGCGGCCCGGAAGCGGCGCATCAACTGCGCGCGCTCGCGAAACAGGGCATGTTCGTGCAATACGGCGCGCTCGACACGCGCGATCTGAGCGTGCCGGTGATGGACCTGCTCTCGCGCCATCTCTCGGTGCGCGGCTACGAACTGTTCGAAATCACCACCGACACCGCGAAGCTCGAACGCGCGAAACGCTTCATTACCGAAGGCCTCGCCTCGGGCGCGCTCAAGCCCGCGATCGACCGCACGTTCACGCTCGACGACATTGTCGAAGCGCATCGCTACATGGAGGCGGGCGCGCAGGTCGGCAAGATCGTCGTGACGGTGTAAAGCCCGCCGGCACGAAGACCAACGCAGCATGAAAAACGCCCCGGTTTCAGCGGGGCGTTTTCCTTTTCAGCGTGCAATGTCAGGCATCAAACCGTGCGCGCCTTCGCGAGCACGTCGAGATTGCCCTCGCCGAAACCGTGGTGGCCCAGGCGCTGCACCACTTCGAAAAAAATCTCGCCGGGACGACGCTTCACGAAGGTCTGCAGGAAAAGACGCGGCACGCCGTCCGCGCCGATTTCGCCGTCGATCAGAATATGACGCTTGCGCAGCGCCGCGATATCGAGGCCGTGACCGGGCAGGCGCGCATCGACCGAATCGTAGTACGCGGGCGGCGGCTCCACGAATTCGACGCCATTGGCCATCAGCGCGTCGACGCAAGGCACGATGTCGTCGCTGGCGAGCGCGATATGTTGCACGCCCTCGCCCGGATGATCGGGCAGATAGTCGTGCATCAGCTCCGTGCGGCGCGTGCCTTCCTCATAGACGGGAATGCGGATCTCGCCGCCCGGCGACACCATCACGCGCGACTCCTGCGAGACGTGCCAGTTCGCGTTGATCTCGTGAATCTCGCGGAAGTGCAGCAGCTCGCGATAGAAATCGAGCCATTCGCCGATACGGCCCGCGCCCACCGTCTGCGTGAGGTGATCGACGCGTTGCAGGCCGGTGCCGCCGTGCTCCAGATCGGCCTCGGCGGTGGCGATGTCGATCGGCCGGAAGTCGATGTCGAAAATCGAAATATCGCCGACGCCGCCGCGCTGGCCGCCACGGCCGCGCCAGCGGTCGACGAAATAGATATGCGAGTCGCCGATACCCTGAATGGCCGGGATCTTCAGCTCGCCCGTGCCCACGCGCTCGCCCTCGAACGCCCACGCGCCCAGACGCAGCGCGTGCTCGAAGGCGCGCCGCGCGCTGTCCACGCGCACGCCGATCGCGCAGATGCCCATGCCGTATTCCTCGGCGTAGCGCGCGGCGAACGAGTCCGGCTCGGCGTTCAGCAGGAAATTCATCTGGCCCTGGCGATAGAGCGTCACGTCCTTGCTGATGTGGCGCGCGATGGCCTTGAACCCCAGCTGCTCGAAGCGCCGCCCGAGCGCGGCGGGATCGGGCGCCGCGAATTCGACGAACTCGATGCCGGCCATGCCGAGCGGATTGGCCTGCTCCGGCGCGCCGGAAATGGGGTTGGACGACATGCGGAAGGCTCCTGATACCAGCAAAAAACCATGAACGACAGCGACGACAGACCGCGCCGCCAGTGCACGCCAATTTTAACCAAATCGTTCATCGCGCCAAAGACGGGCATCGTTCCGGGGCTGCCCGTTCTCGGTGCTAACCCGCAAAGCGTTCGATAAACGCACGCGCTTGGGCGATAATCGCGCATTTTGCGCGTTCCGTACATTGCCGAGCCGCCTGCGCGGCTCTATGCTCCGTTTCACCGCTGCGGCAAGTCCCGCAGCCATGTTTGGCGACATAGATCAAAAGCCAGTTTCTGGAGACACTCATGACCCCGACCCTCGACACCACCGGCGCCAGCGAGCCCGCCCCTGCCGCCCGTTCCAGCGGCCAGGCCCGCAAGGCCGCGATCGGCAGCTTCGTCGGCGCCGTCGTCGACTGGTACGACTTTCTGCTCTATGGGATTGTCGCCGCACTGGTCTTCAACACGGCATTTTTCCCCAACATCGGCAAGATGGGCACGCTCGCGGCGTTCGCGACCTTCGGCGTAGGCTTCCTGTTCCGCCCGCTCGGCGGCGTGGTGTTCGGCCACTACGGCGACCGCCTCGGGCGCAAGCGCATGCTCGTGCTGACCGTCATGCTGATGGGCCTCTCGACGGTCGCCATCGGCCTGCTGCCCACCTTCGCGACGATCGGCTGGTGGGCGCCCGTACTGCTCGTGCTGCTGCGCGCCATTCAGGGCTTCGCGGTGGGCGGCGAATGGGGCGGCGCGGCGCTGATGGCCGTGGAAAGCGCGCCCAAGCACAAGAAAGCGTTCTACAGCAGCGGCGTGCAGGTCGGTTACGGCGTGGGCCTCGTGCTCGCGACCGGCATCGTCGCGCTGCTGAGCCATCTGCTCGGCGAGACGGCGTTCCGCGCCTGGGGCTGGCGTCTGCCGTTCGTCTTCAGCGTGGTGCTCGTGCTGGTCGGCCTGTGGGTGCGTTCGAGCATGGACGAGTCGCGCGAATTCGTCGAAAAGGTCGAGCACGGCCATCGCAAGCTCAAGATGCCGGTGCTCGAAGCGCTGACGCGTCATCCGAAGGCCTTCGTCTATATCGTCGCGCTGCGTCTGGCCGAACTCTTCACGATGTACATCGTGACCGCGTTCGCCCTGAGCTATTCGACCGCGAACCTCGGCCTGTCGCGCGATCTGTTCCTCGGCATCGGCCTGTTCGTCGGCGCGCTGTCGTGCGTGACGATTCCGTGCTTCGCGTGGCTCGCCGACCGCGTTGGCCTGCGCCGCGTCTATCTGATCGGCGCGACGATCGGCCTCGCCGGCGCGGTGCCGTTCTTCCTCGCACTCGAAGCGCGCTCGATCGTGTGGATCGTGATCTGCTCGGTGGCGCTCGCGAACCTCGCGCACGACATGGTGGTGAGCGTGCAGCAGCCGCTGTTCACCGAACTGTTCGGCGCCGAATACCGCTACAGCGGCGCGGGCGTGGGCTACCAGTTCGCGAGCGTGGTGGGCGGCGGCTTTACGCCGTTCATCGCCGTGGCGCTGGTGGGCGTGGGCGGCGGCTCGTGGCATCTGGTGGCCGCGTATCTCGCCGTCGGCTGCCTGATTTCCCTGATCGTGGCGGCGCGCATGAAGCCCGCGCAGGCGCACTGAGCGCAAGCGCAGAGGCAGTCACGAGGCCGGGCGCATGCCCGGCTTTTTTGCCTTCCGGCCATCCGATATGAAAACCATCCCCCTCGCCCGGCGCGACTGGATCGCCGGACTCGAAAAAGGCCTCGCGATACTCGAAGCCTTCGACAACCAGCACGCGCGCATGACCGCGACCCAGGCCGGCGAACGCACCGGCCTCTCGCGCACCGCCGCGCGGCGCTATCTGCTGACGCTCGAATCGCTCGGCTACGTCTACACCGACGGGCGTCTGTTCGGCCTCACGCCGCGCGTGCTGCGCGTAGGCTGGTCGTATTTCGATTCGGCGCGCCTGCCGCGCACCGTGCAGCCGTATCTGCAGCAATTGAGCGCGACGCTCAACGAGTCCGCGTATGTGAGCGTGCTCGACGACTGGGATCTCGTCGTGATCGCACGCAACGGCGTCTCGCGCGTGATGACGACGGGCTTCGTGCTCGGCGCGCGCGTGCCCGCGCCGCTGATCTCGCCGGGCGTCGTGCTGCTCGCGCACAAGGAGGATCAGGAGGCGGTGTCGAACTGGCTCGACGGCGTGGAGCTCGCGCCCTTCACGGCGCACACGATCACGAGCGCGTCGCGTCTGCGCGAAAAGATCGTGCGCGCGCGCGTGGACGGTTATGCGCTGATCGAGCAGCAGTTGCAGGTCGGCGTGCGCGGCGTGGCCGTGCCGCTGCGCAATCGCAACGGCGATGTGGTGGCGGCGTTGAGCACCAATATGTCGATCGGGAATGAAAGCCCGGAAGAAGCCGTGCGGCGCGTGCTGCCGCATCTGCAGGAGACGGCGCTGGCGATGTTGAATGTGTTGTGAAGCGGGAAGGTGAACGGCGTCAGTGTGCCCGCGCCTCCCCCACAATCCACCCCCAAAACGCCTTCATCGCCGGCGTCATCTCGCGCGACTTTAACCCCGCGAGCCAGTAACTCCCGAGCCTCACCTCCACCTCGAACGGCCTGACCAGCAAGCCCGCCTGCAACTCGCGCGCGAACATGCACGCGGGCGCGAGCGCGACGCCCGCGCCCTGCATCGCCGCCTCCGCCATCAACCGCGACGAATCGAAAATCGGCCCGCTCACGGCCCACGCCTCGACGCCCGCGGCCGCAAACCATTCCAGCCATTCGTCGGTGCGATAGGAGCGCAACAGCGTCTCCTTCGCCAGATCGGCCGGCGACGCCAGCCGCCGCGCGATCTCCGGCGCGCACAGCACCGCGTGCGGCGCGTCGAAGAGGCGCGTGTTGTCGGTCGCGGGCCACTTGCCGTCGCCGAAACGAATCGCGAAATCCAGCCCCTCGCCCGCCAGATCGACGAGATTGTTGTTCGTCAGCAGCCGCAATTCGACGAACGGATGCGCCTCGCGAAACGACTTCAAACGCGGCATCAACCAGCCGATCGCAAATGTCCCGACCACGCCCACCGTGAGCACTTCGTGCAGACGTCCGCCCTCGAACTGCTTGAGCACGGTTTCGATGCGGCCGAACGCGTCGCTCAGCACGGGCAGCAGCGCGCGCGCCTCGTCGGTCATGCCGAGCCCGCGCGGCAGGCGCCGGAACAGCGGCACGCCGAGCCACTCTTCGAGCATGCGCACCTGCTGGCTCACCGCGGCCTGCGTGACCTTGAGTTCGAGGCCCGCGCGCGTGAAGCTCAGGTGGCGCGCCGACGCCTCGAAAGCGCGCAGCGCATGCAGCGGTAAATTGGGACGCATCGTGTCGACCTATAAGTTTGGCTTGTGGCTCAACCAAATTATCGTCGCTTGTCGGACGGCGGGCAACGCACCACAATCGTCGGCGCAATGAGTGTGATCCGCCGCCCGGCGGCGTCTGTCGGGCGCTCTACTGACCAACTCTCTCCTCGATCGTGAAAATCAAGATAAAATTTTTACTGATGTCGATGAGCCTGGCCGCCGCTGCCGCCACGGCCACCACCGGCCACGCGCAAGACCGCCTGAAAGACGCCGTCGATGCCGCCGTCGCGCCCGTGCGGACGCAATACGGCGTGCCGGGCCTGATCGTCGGCGTGACCGTGAACGGCAAGCACACGTTCTATCGCTACGGCGTGGCCTCCAGGGCCAGCGGCGCGCCCGTGCGCGACGACACGCTGTTCGAAATCGGCTCGCTGACCAAGACGTTCACGGCCACGCTCGCGTGCTACGCGCAGGGCGCAGGCAAGCTGGACTTCGCCGCGCCCGCCAGCCGGTATGTCGGCGCGCTGCGCGGCAGCGTGTTCGATCGCGTGAGCGTGCTCAATCTCGGCACGCATACGTCCGGCCTGCCGCTGTTCGAACCCGACGACGTGACCAACGATGCGCAACTGATCGCGTACTACCGCCGCTGGCAGCCCGCGCAACCCTCGGGCACGCAGCGCGTGTATTCGAATCTCGGCATCGGGCTGCTCGGCATGGTCACGGCGCAAAGTCTGGGCGAGCCGTATCGCGAGACCGTCGAGCAGCGTCTGCTGCCCGCGTTCGGCATGACGCACACGTGGCTCGACGTGCCCGCCGCGCGCATGCCCGATTACGCGCAAGGCTACGATGCGCACGACACGCCGCTGCGCCTGCATCCCGGCGTGCTCGCCGACGAAGCCTACGGGATGCGCACGACCGCGCCCGATCTCGTGCGCTATCTGGACGCCAACATGGGTCTCACCGCGCTGCCCGAGCCGTGGCAACGCGCGCTCGCGTGCACGCACACGGGCTATTACAAGGCGGCCGCAATCACGCAGGATCTCGTGTGGGAGCAGTATCCGTGGCCCGTCACGCTCGCCACGCTGCAAAGCGGCAACGGCCCCGACATGCTGCGCAAGGGCATGCCCGCCACCGCGATCACGCCGCCGTTGCCGCCGCAAACCGACGCGCTGATCAACAAGACCGGTTCGACCAACGGCTTCTCGACTTATACGGCGTTCGTGCCCTCGCAGAAAATCGGCGTGGTGATTCTTGCCAACAAGGCCTATCCGATCGACGCGCGCGTGCGCGCCGGCTACGCGATCCTCACGGCGCTCGGGAAAGAAAAGCCCTGAAATCAGGCGGTTTTCTCGCGCGCGCCGCAGCGAGACGGCGCGCGCGGCTGCGGCCCGGCCTGAAACGGGCGCGGGGGATCGGCTAAAATGCGGCCCACTACGCCATCCCCACGCTTTATCTGACTTAACGGAGTGCTCTCATGATTCAACCCGGCAACGTCTTCAAGGACAATCTCGCGCAACTGCCCGCCATCGACGGCATCGAGCGCATCGATCTCGTGAACGGCCAGGGCGCCGTGGTCTCGACGATCGAAAACAAGCCGGGCAAACAAGGCTCGCTCGCGGTCTATCACTATCTGCAGCAAGCTTTCGGCACGCTCGACGCCAAAGCGGCCGAGCACGGCCTCGCTGTGTTCGCCGAGCACACCGCCGACGCGCGCAACCGTCCGGGCGCGCACCCGAACGTCGACCGTCTGCTCGAAGTCGCAGCGGGCGGCGAAGCGCTGCGCATCGACGTGATCGCCGCCGCGTAAGCGACGGTGACGGGCGTGCGGCCATCGCGGCTGCACGCTTTTTTGTTGCATCGATTAATTCGGCATCCGTATTAATTTGAATCACCCTGCCGTCATTGCGTTCGATTCGAAGCGGTTGACACGCGAATATTGCTCGTCTAGTTTACTGGAAATCAACCTCCAATAAACTGGACGCCGCATGGACATCCACACCGCCCTTGCCCAGCGTTTGCGCGAATTGCGCGACGCGCGCGGCTGGTCGCTCGATGCGCTCGCCGATCGCAGCACGGTCAGCCGCTCGAATATTTCGCTGATCGAACGCGGACAGAGCAGCCCCACCGCCGTCGTGCTCGACAAACTCGCGACGGCGCTCGGCGTCTCGCTCGCCTCGCTGTTCGAAGCACCCGACGGCGCGGCGGCCACCGAGCCCTCGCCGCTCGCCGTCGCCGGGGAACAGCCGGTCTGGACCGATCCCGCTTCGGGTTACGTGCGCCGCAATCTCTCGCCCGCGCTCTGGTCGCCGCTGCAACTCGTGGAAGTGCAATTCCCGGCGGGCAAGCGCGTGGCCTACGACACCAGCCTGCGCGACGCGGAAATCCATCAGCAGGTGTGGATCATCGAGGGGGAAATGGAGATGACCCTCGGCGAGGAGCGCTGGCGCCTGCGCACCGGCGACTGTCTCGCGATGCGCCTCGATTGCCCGATCGTCTATCGCAACCCCACGCGCAAGCCGGCGCGTTATCTCGTGGCGCTCAGCCGCGTCCCCGACGGCAGCGCAAGGAGCCCGGCATGAACGACGTGAACGCAATGAACGACGCCATCGCGGTACGCCCGCTCGGCGCAAACGAAGCCGCCGCCAGCATCGACGCGCTCGCCGACGTGCTGATGGACTGCGTGGCGGGCGGCGCCTCGGTCAGCTTCATGGCGCCGCTGGCGCGCGACACGGCGCGGGCATTCTGGAAACGCGTGGCCGACGGCGTGGCCGCAGGCGAACGCATTCTGCTGATCGCCGAAGACGCGCGCGGGGAGATCGTCGGGACCGTGCAGATCGTCACGTCGCAGCCCGACAATCAGCCGCATCGCGCCGATGTCGCCAAGATGCTCGTGCATCGCCGCGCGCGGCGGCGCGGCGTCGGCCAGTTGCTGATGCAGGCCGTCGATACCCACGCGCTCGCGGCCGGAAAAACCGTGCTCGTGCTCGACACCGTCACGGGCGGCGACGCCGAACGGCTCTACCGGCGCAGCGGCTGGCAACGCGCGGGCACCGTGCCGGACTACGCGCTAATGCCGGACGGCGCACTCTGCGCCACCACCTTCTACTACAAACACCTCGCCAGCGGCTGACATCGCAAACCAGTGGTTTCGTCCAAATTTCCGAAAAAATACATTAAAAATAACTGGACGAAAATCAATACGATTGCACAAACCACTAACCAGGAACCCATTCGCCATGCCGCGTCCGATTGCCGTCCGCATTCATCCCGATGCCATTCGCCACAATCTCCAGATCGCGAAGCGAAGCGCGCAAGGCGCGCGCGTCTGGGCAGTCGTCAAGGCTAACGCGTACGGCCACGGCATCGAGCGCATCTATTGCGCGCTCGCGGCGGCGGACGGCATTGCGCTGCTCGATCTGGACGAAGCCGTGCGCGTGCGCGAACTGGGCTGGACCGGCCCGATCCTGCTGCTCGAAGGCGTGTTCGACGCCGCCGACGTGGCGACGGCCGTCGCGCATCGCCTGACCGTGACCGTGCATGGCGACGATCAACTGGCGCTGCTCGCGGCGGCCAACACCACGCGCCCGATCGACATCCAGTTGAAGATGAATTCGGGCATGAACCGCCTCGGCTATCGTCCGGACGCCTACCGCGCCGCCTGGGAGCGCGCCCGCGCCGTGCCGACGATCGGCGAGATCGGCCTCATGACCCATTTCGCGAACGCCGACGACGGCGCGATCGACTGGCAACTCGATCGCTTCGACGCCGCCACGCAGGACATTCCCGGCGAGCGCTCGCTCTCGAATTCGGCGGCGGTGCTCTGGCATCCGCGCGCGCACCGCGACTGGGTGCGCCCCGGCACGATCCTCTACGGCGCGTCGCCCACGGGCGCGGCGCGGCATATCGAAAGCGTCGGGCTGCGCGCGGCCATGACGTTCACGAGCAGGATCATCGGCGTGCAGACGCTCGCGCCGCAGGAAACCGTGGGCTACGGATGCACCTACGAAGTCGAGCAGCCGATGCGCATCGGCGTGGTGGCCTGCGGTTACGCCGACGGCTATCCGCGTCACGCGCCCACCGGCACGCCCATCATGGTCGACGGCGTGCGCACGCGCGTGGTCGGCCGCGTGTCGATGGACATGCTCACGGTCGATCTCACGCCGTGTCCGGCGGCGAATATCGGCTCGACGGTCGAGTTGTGGGGCGAGCACATCAAGGTCGACGAGGTGGCCGAACCGTCGGGCACGATCGGCTATGAACTGCTCTGCGCGGTCGCGCGCCGCGTGCCGGTGACGATCGACACGCTCACGCCGCAAACGCGCGAGGAACGCGAAAGCGTCGCGGCCTGAACGGGTTTTATCGGTCTCGCCCATCCGGCGAGGCCCGTCATTCAGGCATCGGCACGCCCATTTCCTCCAGCACCGCCCGCGCGCTGCGAAACGCTTCGCTCGCCGCGGGCGCGCCCGCATAGAGCGCGCTGTGCAGCAGCACTTCGCGGATCTCGACGACGCTCGCGCCGTTGTTGAGCGCGCCGCGCACGTGCCCCTTCAGTTCCGTACTGCGCCCGAGCGCGGCGAGCATCGCGCAGGTGCACAGGCTGCGCGTCTTGAGATCGAGGCCGTCACGCAGCCACGTGCTGCCCCACGCGTGTTCGTTGAGCCAATCCTGCAGCGGACGCGAAAAGCCATCGGTTCCGCTCATCGCGCGTTCGACGAACGGCTCGCCCATCACCTGCGTGCGCCGCGCCTTGCCGGCTTCATACGCTTCGCTGTGTCCGGATGACGCTGCCGCTTCGGTCGATTGATTCGGATTGCTCATGATGACCTCATCGTCGATGGTGGATGAATCTTGAAGCGAATTCTCATGGATGTTGAGTGAATACACGCCAAACCACGCCATTGTGCCCCGAACCGCCCAGGCGCCGCGCGCCGCCCGGCGGTATACTCACGCGAACCCGCCGCCTCCCGCACCCTGCTCCATGGCCGACTCCGTCCACTACCACCAGGTCTCAGAGGTTCCCGGCCTCGTGCTGGGCGCCGCGCGCTTCGTCGACTTCAGTTTCGAGCGCCATTTCCATCTCGACTTCCATATCGGGCTGGTGACCGACGGCGTGCAGCGGCAGCGCTTCAACGGCAAGACCGTGCGCGTCGGGGCCGGATGCATCGCGCTGATGCCGCCCGGCGAGATTCACGACGGCGTGGGCGAGGACGGCGACGCCTATACGCTCAAGACCTTCCGCGTCGCGCCCGACCTGCTCGCGAGCGTGGCGCAGGAGATCGGCGGCGCGCCGCGCGAACCCTCGCTCGCCGCGACCCTGCTCGAAGACCCGGCGCTCGCGCATCGGCTGCTGCGACTGCACGACGCCATGAGCGCCAACGCCGACGTGCTCGCGGTGCAATCCGAATGGCTCGCGCTCGCCGATCTGCTGCTCGCGCAATCGCGCGCGATCGTGCCCGAAACGGTGCAAGGCGCGCTCTCGCCGCTGCAATGGCAGCGCGTGCGCGACTACTGCTTCGCGCATCTCGCCGAAAAAATCACACTCGATGCGCTGGCCGACCTCTGCGGCCTCGGGCGCTTCGCGTTCCTCAAGCAGTTCAAGCAGACCATCGGCATGACGCCGCACGCCTGGCTCGTGCGGCTGCGCCTCGAACATGCGTGCAGCCTGCTGTCGAGGCGTCCGCAAGCCATCGCCAGCGTCGCGCAGGCGGTCGGCTTCTACGACCAGAGCCACTTCAATCGCGCGTTCCGCCAGGCCTTCGGCGTCGCGCCATCGACTTACCAGGCCTGAGCGCCCCCGCCGCGTCGCGCAATTTTTTACAAGCCGACGCCGGGCCGCCTGCGCCAGAATGCGTCGATCCGGGCGAGCCATCGTCGCCCGCCAGTCGAGGAACGCAAGCATGAACAGTGAGCGAGCACCGGGCGCACGTGCGCCCGCATGGGGATTTACGAGCGACAACATCGCCGGCGCATCGCCGGAAATCGTCGAAGCGATCGTGGCGAGCAGCACGGGCCAGTCGAGCCCATACGGCGCGGACGAGATCACCGCGCGCGTCGAGCGCAGGCTGGCCGCGATCTTCGAGCGCGACGTGGCCGTGTTTCTCGTGCCGACCGGCACGGCCGCCAACGCGCTGTGCCTGAGCACGATGACGCCGCCCTGGGGCAACGTCTACTGCCACCCCGCCAGCCACATCAACAACGACGAATGCGGCGCGCCCGAGTTCTACACGCACGGCGCGAAGCTCGTGACGCTCGACGGGCCGGCCGCGAAACTCGATGCCGACGCACTGCGCGCGGCCGCACGCGTGAAGGTCGGCGACGTGCACTCGACGCAGCCCGCCTGCGCGAGCATCACGCAGGCCACCGAAGTGGGCAGCGTCTACACGCTCGATGAAATCGCGGCGATCGGCGAAGTCTGCAAGGCCGCGTCGATCAAGCTGCACATGGATGGCTCGCGCTTCGCGAACGCGCTCGTCTCGCTCGGCTGCACGCCCGCCGAGATGACATGGAAAGCGGGCGTCGACGCGCTCTCGCTCGGCGCGACGAAAAACGGCGTGCTCGCCGCCGAAGCCATCGTATTGTTCGACACGACGCTGGCCGCCGAAATGGGCTATCGCCGCAAGCGCGCGGGCCATCTGTTCTCGAAGATGCGCTTTCTTTCCGCGCAGATGGACGCGTATCTGAACGACGATCTGTGGCTGCGCAACGCGCGTCACGCAAACGACATGGCGCGCCGTCTCACGCAAGGTCTCGCGACGGTGCCAGGCGTCGAGGTGATGGGCGAAACGCAGGCCAACATCATCTTCTGCCGTCTGCCGAAGCCGGTCAGCGCCGCGCTGGTGCAGGCCGGATTCCAGTTCTATCGCGACCGCTGGGGTCCGGACGTGGTGCGTTTCGTGACCGCGTTCTGCACCGCGCCGGATGCGGTCGACAGCCTGATCGCGCACGCGCGCGACGCGGTCGCCTCGCCGCGCGCGTGAGGAGCCGCTCATGACGCAACGCCTCTATTTGCAGAGCGACGAACTGGAAACGGCCAGCGTCGCGCTACGCTGCACGCGCACGGACGACGGCCACTATCACGTCGTGCTCTCGGCGACGCTGTTTCATCCGCAAGGCGGCGGCCAGCCGTCCGACATCGGCACGATCGGCACGGCGAACGTGCTGCGCGCGCTGCTCGATGGCGACGAGGTGATCCACGTTTGCGACGCCGAAGTGCCGCTCGGCAGCACACATTTGCGCGTCGATGCGAGTGTGCGCGACCTGCACGCGCGTCTGCATTCGGCGGGCCATCTGCTCGGCTATTGCGGCGAACAGCTTGGCTGGACGCCCGTGAAGGCGCATCACTGGCCGGGCGAAGCACGCGTCGTATTCGAAAGCAGCGGCGACGCGCCGCCCTTCCACGCCGACCTCATCGAACAGCACGCCAACGCGCAGGCGGCGGCCGATCTGCCGCGTCATAGCCATGTCGAAGGCGCGGTTCGCAAGATCGGCTATGGCACGCAACCGGCTTATCCGTGCGGCGGCACGCATGTGGTGTCGTCGGCGCGGGTGGGCAGGATCGTCGTGTCGAAGGTGAAGGAGAAGAAGGGACAGCTCTCGGTGCATTACTCGGTGGAGTGAACCGGATTCACCCGTCGCGCTGAATGCGTCACGCGTTCAGCGCCAGTTCGGCACGCAGATCGTCGAGCGCGGCGCGCGCGATTTCAAGCCGCGTAAGCAGGACCGGCGACGCACTCGCGATCGGCATGCGCGTCTCGTGCGAGAGGCGTCCTTCGAGCGCGAGCATCGCCTTGATCGCGCTCGGATTCGGCGCGGAGAACAACAGGCGCAGCACGGGCACGAAGCGCTTGAACAGCTCCGCCGCCGCTTCGTGTTGCGACTGCTTCATGAGCACGAGCACGTCGCGCAGCAGGTCGCCGCAAACGTGCGCGCCGGCGAGGATGCCGCCCGTGCCGCCCGCGTTCAGGCAATCGAGAAACGCGTCGTCGCTGCCACATAGCATCGCAAGACGCGAGCCGCCGAGCGCGTCGAAACGCTCGCGCACGCAGGCCTTGATCGCCACGATATTGTCGATGTCGGCGAGATCGCTCGCGGTCTGCGCTTCGATGGCCACGCCCGTGCGATGCGGCACGTCGTAGAGCACGATGGGCCGCGCCGTCGCGCGCGCGATCTGCTCGAAGTGCCAGGCCACGCCGCGCTGGTCCGGGCACACATAGGCGGGCGCGGAAACGAGAAAACCCGTCACGTCCCAATGTTCGAGGCGATGAATTTCGCGCACGAAGGCGCGCGTGTCGCTGCCGCCCACGCCCGCGAGCACCGGCACGCGCTGCGCGGCCACATCGGTGATCGCCTGCAACGCGGCGGCGCGCTCCACGTCGTCGAGCAAGGCGGCCTCGCCAGTCGTGCTCAACGCCACGAGACCGTCGATGCCCGCGTTCACGTAATGATCCGTGAGCGCCTGCAAGGCGTCGATATCCACTTCGCCTCGACGCATCGGCGTGACGATCGGCAACCAGATGCCTTCGAATCGATTCAGCATGCCTGGCCACCTTGACGCGGACGCAGCGAGCCGATCGTCGCTTCGGGCACGATGCGCATGAGCGTGTGCAACGTGAAATCGAAATCTTCCGGCGCAATGTCGAAACGCACGCACAGCGTCTCGCGCTTCACGGCGGACTGCACGACGTAAATGCCGAGCGGCGAATGATAGAGCGTAGCCAGCTGCGCGCGCGCCGCATCGTGCGTGCGGGCCTCGAGCGCGATATCGAGCCAGGCGCGTGGCGCGCGCAGCGGCACGACCTTGGCGCGCGGGCGCGATGTGACGGAACTGGAAGCGGAACTCAAAGCGGGAATCGTGGTGGAAGCATCCACAACGGCATGACGGGCAAGACGGGATTGTGCGAGAGCCATACGATCGGGCGAAAAACGCGCCGGTGGTGAAGACAAACCTAGCGTAGAGCGGATCGCGTAAAACCGGTGTTAAAACTTCGGGCGCAATCGCTTTTTTCGACATGCCGCGCGCGCACTTTTAACGTTTTATTGATGAAGAATCCTTGCGGTTTTGCATCTCGTTTATTCGCTTGCCTTTACCTCACCCTACAATTCAATATCCCTACCGATTAAAGAAAGGAATTCGAAAGAATTCCCCGGAAAAAACGTTTGTAATCAGTGGTAACATACGCCCCCGACGAGGAAAATCGCTTATATAACGATCCTCCGTACCGGTTGGCCAGCACTGTCTTCGCATACGCGGCCAACCCGCTTCCTTATTCGATAAAACCAGCGCGCCAGCGCCCGCCGCAGTCCGATCGCGGGGACGCTACGAGGTTGGCGCCACTGCATGCCATGAAAGTCCGTAATGCCCGTCTTTGGGCACCCCGAGGTCCACGCCGTTGGTGCCTCGCAGCCGGCGCGCTCGCCATCGCGGCCGCCCTGCGCATTGCCCTGCATCCGGTGCTCGGCCCGATCATGCCCGCAACCGCGTTTTGCATCACCGCCGCGCTGGTCGAATACTATTTGGGCCTCGCGCCTGCGTTGACCGTGATGGTGCTCGGTCTCGGTATCGCCGATTATCTGTTCGTGCCGCCTTACGGCAATATTACGTATTTCGATCGCCACGATCTCATTCTGATCGTGTCCTATCCGCTCGTCACGCTCATCGTGATTACCTTGATCGAGCGTCTGCGACGCGAGCAATGCCGCGCGCAATTGATCGCGTCGGTTGCGCAATCGCGCTACGAAATGCTGCTGCGCCACGACAACGAACGCGCGCTCGCGCGCCGCGCCGTGGACGAAACCCATCGCCTGCTGCGCCATCTCGCGCAGCATCACGACGGCTTCATTCTCATCAAGGCGCTCGAAACGAATGTCGCGCAGCGCGCGAGCGTGGGACAGAGCGCGGGCTCCGCGCTGCCGCAAGCCAGCGAAATCGCGCCCGGTCCGCTGTTCGACGCCGTGCATCCCGAAGACGTGCAGCGCCTGAACAATGCGCTGTGGCCCGGCAATCATCGCGTGCGTCTGTTGCGCACGCCGCACGACCGCGAGCATCGGCTCACGAATTGCCTCTGCGAGCGCTTCACCACGCACGCGGGCGATTTCCTCGTGCTGCGCACGGAGAGCTGACATGGCGACGATCGAACCGGCACCCTCAGCCGTGCAAAGGCCCGCCATGCAGGCCGCGCGCTTTTTCCACGAAGGCGATTCGCACGCCGTGCTGCTGCTGCACGGCCTCTCCAGTTCGCCGCTCGAATTGCGCTATCTCGCGCGCTATCTGCAGAACGAAGGCTTTACGGTGTGCGCGCCGGTCATCGAGGGCTATAGCGCGGGTTCGCCGATGCAGACGATGGAGCGCTGGCTCGAAGGCGCCGTGCGCGAATTCGACGCGCTGGCCGCGCGCTACGCGCGCGTCTCCGTGTGCGGTCTTTCGATTGGCGGCGCGCTCGCGCTGCGCCTCGTTCACGCGCGGCCCGCCGCGCAGTCGCTCGTGCTGCTTTCGCTCACGCTCGCCTACGATGGCTGGGCGATTCCGTGGTATCGCTTCCTGCTCGATTGCGCGTACTACACGCCCATGCGCCACACGTATCAGTATCGCGAAGCCGAACCATTTGGATTGCGAAACGAAGCGCTGCGCGCGAAGATCGCGCGGGCGATGCAGCGCAATGCGTTCAGCGAAGTGGGCCCCTCGACCATCGCCCTGCCCGCGCTGCATCAGGCACTGCGGCTCTCGCGCAGCGCGCGCAAGGACGTCGCCGCGATCGAAAACGACACGCTCGTGATTCATTCGATCGACGACGAAACGTCGAGCCCGCGCAATCCACGCTACGTGATCGATCATATCGGCGCGAGTTTTCTGCGCACCGTCTGGCTCGACGATTCGTATCACATGATCACGTCCGATAACGAACGCGAGATCGTGGCGCGCGAGACTGCGCTCTTTCTGCGCGAAAGCGAAATTGCGCACGGCGCACGCGATGCGCAAAGCCAGCCCGTGGTGTCGAAAGCGCTGGCGCGCCGCCTGCGCCAACTGGCGGCAGTCGGAAGGAAAAACGCTTGAAGCTGCTCGACAAGACTGCCGCCGCGTTGGGCCTCGCGTGCGTGATCGCGTTTGCCTTCGGCCAGCCCGCACGCGCCGACGACGACGCGACAACGCTCACCTCAACGCCATCGTCAACGTCGACGCAGGCCGATTCGCCGTGGAAAATCTCGATCGGGCCTGGCATGTATCTCGCGCCGCAGTATCCGGGCGCGCGCCACATGAAGGTGTATCCGTTTCCGTCGCTCGATATCTCGTACCGCGACCGCATTTTCTCGCAAGGCCCCGACGTGCTGGGCGTGAACGTGTTCCAGAGCGAGAATTATCACGTGGGCGCGTCGCTGAGCTTCGACTTCCAGTCGCGCACGGCGTCCGACGATCCGCATCTGCACGGACTCGGCAACGTCGACGACGGCCCCAAGCTGCGCCTGTTCGCCGACTACACGCTCTGGGCCTTCACGGGCGCGGCCGCCGTGTATCAGGATATCAGCGGGCACGGTCAGGGCACGACGGCGACGCTCGATCTGTACGCGTCGCTGCCGCTCACGGGCTGGCTGTTCTCGGTCGGACCGGGTCTCACGTGGGCCAATGCGGTCTACACGCGCACGCTGTTCGGCGTGTCCGGCGCGCAGAGCGCGGCATCCGGCTTGCCGCAGTACGCAACGGGCTCGGGCGTGCGCGATCTGCACATGACGTTCTACGCGACGCACGACTTCTCGAAGCACTGGGTCGGCTCCGTCAACGCGACGCTCGGCCGTCTGGAGCACTACGCCGCCGGCAGCCCGATCACCGAGCGCCGCCGCGAACTCACCACTTTCGCCGCACTGAACTACCGCTTCTGATCACGCGGCTCAGCCGTTGCCGCCGTGAAAGAGCGTGAGCCGGTTCGTGACGGACGTCACGCCCTGCACGGAGCGCGTGACCTCTTCCGCCTGGCGAATCTGATCGCCATTGCGCACGGTGCCGCTCAAGGTGACGGCGCCGCTGCGCGCGCGCACGAATACGCCTGATACGTCGAAGCCCTGCGCTTTCGACAGCGCGCGGCGCACCGCACGCGACAGGGTGCGATCGGCCTTGGTTGCCTTCTGGTTCGTGGGCGAGGCTTGTGTTCCCGCTTGTGCGCCAGCTTGTGCCGACATCGACGAGCCATCGGCCGCCGGCGTATCCGTCTGCGCATACGCGGCGACGGCGCCGCTCAGCGCCAGGCAGGCGCACACGCTTCGCAACAGAGTGAATGTCATGACAACCTCCGTCCGTGAGAATCCGAAAAAGCCGCGCAACGCGCGCGGATGCTACGGTTATACGCCTACTGCGCGTGACGGGTTGTCAGGCTGTCTTGCGCACGGAAATCCGGCCACGACTGAATCAAGATCGCAATACTAAGCAGTCCTTATCTGACGACGGAAGAATTGCCAGAGCATCGCGCTCGCTTCGGGGCCGCGTCCCGAATGAAACGCCTCGCGCGCATCGCCGCCGCTCCACGCGTGACCGAGCCCGCGTATCACGCACACGCGCACGATCAGCCGCCCGCGCTTCATATAGTCGACGTAGTCCACACCGTCGCGCTCGAACGTGCGTTGCTCCCCCACGCGCAACTCGCCGTGCGCATCGACGAGCCGATTGACGCGCGCGAACGCCTCGCCCAGTTGCAGCGCATTGCGCTTCGCCACCACCGCGTCGATATCGCCATGCACGACGATGGCGGGCATGCCCGGAAACGTCTCCACGTCGATGGCGGCATCGACGAGATGCACGGCTTCGTCGCGGCTGCCGCGCCGCATGACGCTCATCGCGCTCATCGTGGACGTGGCCGCGCCGAACGCCGGCCCCGAATGCAGGCCGACGGCGGCGAACAGCGCCGGGTGCCGTATCGCGAGATTCGCCGCGAGGCCCGCACCCGCCGACATGCCCGCGAGGTAGACGCGCGCCGCATCGAAACCATGCTCCCGCACGATAGCCGCGACGAGCGACGCCACCGCGGGCGCTTCCGTCTGCGCCGGATCGCCGTGCCAGTGCCAGCAGCGCTGCGCGTTCGCGGTGACCGCCTGCTCCGGCAGCAGCACGGCAAAACCGGCGCGCTCCGCGAGCCTGCAGATACGCGTGCCGGCCGCAAACGACGCGGCGTTCTGCTTGCAGCCGTGCAGCATGACGACGAGTGGCAAACGCGCGCGCGCCGGACGATTCGCGGGCACGTACAACTCATAGGCAAGATGGTTGACGAGATGACCCGGCAGCGGCGGCGCGGAATGAAACGAGCGTATCCACTTTCCCGGCGCGGCGGACGGCGCGCTGCGCGCCGCCGCGCGTTTGACGGCGGGCTTGCGCTTGACGGCCGGTTTAAGGGCGGATTTGACAGCGGAATTGAATGCCGATTTAGCGGCGACTTTCGCGGCCCGCTTCGGCTTGAGCGATTTCACGGGACGCACGCCCATCGCGGTAGAAAGCAGATCGAAACCTCTGAGCCAGACGTTCGATTTTTTGCGGGGCATAGGCAACGGTGCCGAAATGTGCGGGAATTCGCGGTCGTTCGTGGAGGTAGCGTGTTCGCGCCCTTCTATGCGAACGTGGCTCGACAACGCGCACGGCCGTGAGCCACGCGCACGCGTCCACTGTATCGCGATGACGAAAGCTGCGCATCGGGCGCGCCCGCCCTGGTCGAACTCGCCGTCCGCGCGAGTTAACTTTTCTTCATCAAGCCGTCTCTTTTCTGATAAGTCCAGGCCACTACGCTATGCACATGGAGCGAGCAATGAACTGCGCATCGCCCCTCACTCAACCGTAATGGAGAAACAGATGAAAGCCCTCATGATCGCCGCCGCCCTTGCTGGTATCGCCACCACCACGACCGCTTTCGCGCAGACGAACGTCGGCACCGCGCCGAATTACGGCGCGCATCAGGCTGCGCCCACGCAGGTGAAATACGTTGGCGCGGCGGCAACGGCGGACCAATGGGTGCCGCCGTACGGCCAGCCCGTCAAGTCGCTCACGCGCGCCCAGGTGTATCAGGACCTCGTGCACGCCGAGCAGGACGGCCAGCTCGCGTATCTGGATTCGGTGGTGTACGCGCATTCGTAATGCGCTTCGATGCGGCGGGCGGCAGTTGGAATGCGTCCGCCCGCTGAGACGCGACATGTGCGCAATATGAGCACAACGTCGGACCGCGCCATGCGCGGCGCCGGCGTTTGTGGCGTGCTGGTCGCCTGATAATCGGTTATAGCGTGCCGCGCTTACGGCTGACGCGGCGTACTGGCATCGACATAAACCCACGCCGACACGCCCGACGCAAGCGTGACGCGATCGCGCCGATACGCGGCCACTTCGTAATCGTCCGCGTGGGCGAGTTCCTGCGCCGTAATCGCAAACACGGCGCCCGCCACGCGGTCGGCGGGATTGCCCGTATAGGCGACCACCGGATGATGCGTCTTGCCGCTCGTCTTCACGACCTCGGGGTCGTCGATCTTCAGCATCGTGAGCGAGAAGCCCGGCATCTCGTCGGCTTCGCCGTCGAGCTTGCGGCCGAAGGTGGCCAGTTGAACCTGTTCGAGCTGGAGCGTGCCATAGGAAAACAAACGCTCGGAGAAGGGCTGATCGGTCTGTGTCATCGTGTGAACTCAAGGCGCGGTTGAGCGCCGCGCACGCCGCCTGATCAAACGCCGGCGACGGCCACGGCGGCGAAATCCGATCGATTTTAAAACATTCGCTCGATACCGGCTACATCGCGCCCGCCCTATTAATCAGGATTCCGATTCATCTAAACGGCACGCGATATCGACAATTCAAGCCACCCAGATATTCTCGATCGACTTCAGCGCGCCCATCACGATCGAACGATTCAGCGCAGCGGCGAGCGTGCCGTCGCGCTCCGCATACGCTTCGCACAGTCGCTGATGATCGGTGCACGAGCGTTGCATGCGGCCCGGCAGCGACGTGCTCAGGTGCCGCATGCGATTCGTGCGCATGCGCATGGAGTCGAGCACTTCCTTGAAGATCGCGTTGCGGCTCACGCGCAGTTCCTCGTCGCGAAACGCGACATTGGCCCAGAAATACCGATCGACGTCGCCTTGCGCGGCGGCCTCGGCCAGCACGCCGTGCGCGCGCCAGAGCGACGCGATGTCGTCGTCGGTCGCGTGCTCGACGATCGCAAGCGACACCTGCGCGTACAGCATCGCGCGCAGATGATAGATCTCGCGCACGTCCTTGAGGCTCATCGCCGCCACGCGCGGGCGCCGCCGCGGCGACCAGTCCACCATGCGTTCGCGATGCAGCACGAACAGCGCCTCGCGCACCGGCGTGCGGCTCACGCTGAAGCGCCGCGCGAGTTCGACCGAATTCAGATCGTCGCCGGGCTGCAGGCGACCTTCGATGATGCCGCGCGCGACCCAGTCCACGATTTCCGCGACTCGCGGGCTTTCGCCGCCCGCCTCCGGCAGGTCGTCGGTATCCATCAGCACGGCGTCGCTCTCCGTCATATGCGCTTCCTTTTCTGTCCCTGCGAGGCGCCTGGCGCGCCGCCCCGCCGATTTTACCAACTGCCAGCCCGCTGTTTGCCCCGACCCGCGCCCGCATCTCTAAACGTGCCGCCAAGCTCTAGTGTATACACTTAGCAGATTTTATCTTGAAATTTCTCCTTTTCAAGACATACACTGAATTAAGTGTCGACACTCACAAAAAAGCCGCACATCACTATTGGAGACATTCATGTATCTGGAGAAGGAGGTCGCCCTGGCGGGCGGAGTCGAGGCGGGCGTGTCCGCGCGGCTCGACCGCCTGCCGCCGACCCGCTACTTTCGCGGCCTGGTCGCGCGCATCGCCATCGGCGGCTGGTTCGAGTTCTACGAGATGTTCATGGCCGCCTATATCTCGCTCGGCCTGATCCACAGCGGCCTCTACCGCGCCACCACGTCGAGCATGTTCGACGTGAACGGCTTCGCGAGTTTCCTCGGCTCGTTCTTCGCGGGCATGTTCGTCGGCACCGTCGCGCTGGGCGGCTTCACCGACCGCCTCGGCCGCCGCGCCGTGTTCACGGCGGCCATGCTCGTCTATTCGGTGGCGACGCTCGCCGCCGCGTTCCAGACCTCGCCGGTCGCGATGGACGCCTGGCGTTTCGTCGCCGGCATCGGCATCGGCGTGCAGCTGATTACTGTCGACACTTATATTTCCGAGCTGACGCCCAATCACACGCGCGGCCGCTATTCGGCCTTCAGCATTCTCGTGATTCTCACGTCGGTGCCGACCGTCGCGGTGCTCTCCTATCTGCTCGTGCCGTACACGGCGCTGGGTCTCGAAGGCTGGCGCTGGGTGATGATCATCGGCGCGGGCGGCGCGGTGCTGATCTGGTTCGTGCGGCGCGGCCTGCCCGAGTCGCCGCGCTGGCTCGAAAGCCAGGGACGGTTCGCCGAAGCGCGCGCGATCGTCGACGATATCGAGCAGCATGTGGTCGCGGAAACGGGCCAGCGTCTGGCCGCGCCCGTGCCCGTTCCCGATATGCCGCGCGACGGCATCAACGACGCCCCCGCTTCGTGGCGCGACATGTGGCGTGGCCGCTATCTGCCGCGCACGATCATGCTGTCGTGCTTCAACTTTTTCCAGACCTTCGGCGTGTACGGTTTCGGCGCGTGGGTGCCGGTGCTGCTGTTCACGAAGGGCATCACGCTCACGCATTCGCTGCTCTACACGATGGTGATTGCGTTCACGACGCCGCTGGGCGCGATCGGCGCGATGCTGTTCGCCGAGCGCGTGCAGCGCAAGTGGCAGTTGGTGGGCTGCGCGATTGTCGTGGCGGTCGCGGGCGTGCTGTTCGGCATGGCGCGCGAACCGTTGCCGATCCTGCTGTGCGGCGCGGCGGTGACGATCGCCAACAACTGGCTGATCGGCATCTTCCACACCTATCAGGCCGAGCTGTACCCGACGCGTTTTCGCGCGCGCGCCGTCGGCTTCGTCTTTAGCTGGAGCCGGCTCAGTTCGATTTTCGTCGGCTTCTGGGTGGCGGCGCTGCTCAAGCATTCGGGCGTGCCCGCCGTATTCGTGCTGATTTCGTCAGCGATGTTGGTCATCGTCGTGATGGTGGGCGCGCTCGGGCCGCGCACCAACGGCGTCCGTCTGGAGGAATTGTCCCAATGAGTGTGATCGCCGCCGCCTTTGCGCACGGTCTCCATGCCCTTGCGCAGCGCCCGCTGCCCGCGAACGTCACGCGCGAAGCGCAACGTTCTCTCATCAATGTGATCGGCACGTCGATTGGCGCGTCGCGCCATCCCGGCGTGGACGCGATACTCGCCGCCGCGCGCGATCTCGGCGTCGCGCCACGCGCGCCGGTGCCGGGCCGCACGGAACGCGTGGACGTGCATTTTTCCGCGCTCGCCACGGGTTTCGCCGGGCATCTCGACGATTTCGACGATACGCATCTCGCCACGGTCATCCATCCGGCCGCGTCGGTGCTCGCCGTCATCACCGCGCTCGCGCCGGAAACGCGACCGACGGGCCGCGCCGCGCTCAGTGCGTTCGCGCTCGGCTGCGAAGCGCAGTTGCGCGTGGGCGTGTCGATCTCGCCCGAGCACTACGACCGCGGCTGGCACATCACCGGCACCTGCGGCGTGGTCGGCTGCGCCACGACGGCCGCCCTGCTGCTCGGCCTGAACGAAGCGCAACTGACGCAGGCCGTGGCGATCGCGGCGTCGATGTTCGTCGGCCAGCGCGAGGCGTTCGGCACGATGACCAAGCCGTATCACCCCGGCAAGGCCGCCGCCAACGGCATCGCCGCCGCGCGACTCGCGCTCGCGGGCCAGCAGGCGGCCGGCGATATCTTCGACGCAGCGGGCGGCTATTCGCATTCGATGTCGACGCGCGTCGATTTCGAGCAGATGAACGGCGCGTTCGGCGAACGCTGGGAACTGCTGTTCAACACGTACAAGCCGTATCCGTGCGGGATCGTCGCGCATCCGGCCATCGATGCGGGACTCGTGCTCGCGCCACGCATTGACAATGCTGAGGATATCGAAACGATTACGCTGCGTTGTCATCCGCTCGTGCCGGAGTTGATGGGCAATCCGCAGCCGAAGGACGGCTTGCAGGCGCGCTTCTCGGCGATCCACGGCGTGGCGGCGGCGCTGTGCGACAAGCGCGTGGGCCTCGCGCAGTACGAGGACGCGCGCGTGGTGCAGGACGACGTGCGGCGCGTGCGTGCGCTGACGACGCTCACGCCCGATGCCGCGGTGAATCGCGACGAGGTGTTCATACGCGCGACGCTCAAGCGCGGCGACGTGCTCGAACATCATGTCGAGCACGCGCGCGGCAGTCTCGCCCGCCCGCTCACCGACGCGGAACTCATGGACAAGGTGCGCCTGCTGATCGATCCGCTGCTCGGCGACGGCATCGCGGCGAGTCTCGCCACGGCCGTCGAAACGATCGACGCCGCGCCGTCGCTCGACACGTTGTTCGCGCTCTGCGCACCGCAAGAGGAACTGAACGATGCATGAAGCCGTACAACATTCCGCCGTCTCCGATGCGCTGACCGCGCTGGCCTGCGCCTCGCTGGATCGTTCGGCCGGCGCTGCGATTGAAGCCGCGAAAACACGGCTCGCGCAAGCCCGCTCATATCTGCACGACGACCGCGCCATCGCCACGCAACTCGCGGCGCTGTTGCAGTCGCAAGGCAGTTCGCCCACCGATCTGCGCGTGCGTGCGTGGACGCTGGGCGCGACGCTCGCGCATGCCGATGCGTTCGCATCGGATGCGCCGGTGCTCGCCGTTGCGATCGCGGTTGGCGAAGCCACGAACGCATCCGATGTCGACATCGCCGCCGCCACCGCGATCGGCATCGAAGCGGCCGCGCGCGTGCTCGCCGCGGTGGACAGCAGCGAATTCCGCGCGCGCTGGAACGTGGCGTCGTCGCTCGGCATCCTGGGCGCGGTGCTCGCCGCCGCGCGGCTCTACGGACTCGACGCAACGCGCGCGCGTCACGCGCTCGGCGTGGCCGCCACGCAAGCCGCGGGACTCGCGCACAACGCCACGCACGCGATGCGCGCGATCGAGACCGGTAAGGCCGCCGCCGACGCTATCGAAGCCGCGCTGATCGCGAAGCACGGCTTCACGAGCGCGCCCGCGTCGATCGACGGACGACGCGGTCTCGCCGCATTGATGGCGTATCGCTTCGACGCGGCGAGCATCGTCGGCGGCATCGGTTCGCACTGGATCTCCGTGTCATAGCGCGATTGTGCGTTCGACGCCGATGCACGCGCATCGGCGAACCCAACAACAGGAGAACAGATGGCGCGTATTTCCCGCAACCGCCGACACTTTCTGCAAGCGAGCGCAGCGCTCGTCGCCGCTTCGCTGCCAGGCTGGCCCCGCGCTTTCGCCGACGAAAACAACACGACATCGAGCGCGGGCACATCGACCGACGTCACCGCGCAACTCGCGCGCTACATCGTGGCGTCGCGCGGCCAGGCGCTGCCCGAGGCCGTCGCCACCGCGTGCAAGAACCATATCCTCGACACCTTCGGCGCGATGGTCTCCGGCTCGCGCATGCGTCCCGGCGAACTCGCCACGCGCTATGTGCGCAGTCTCGGCGGCACGCCGCAAGCGTCGGTGATCGCCTCGAACCTGCGCACGACCTGCGTGAACGCCGCGCTCGCTAACGCCATGTGCGCCCACTCCGACGAAACCGACGACTTCGAGCCGGTGACCAAGGCGCATCCCGGCAGCTCGGTCGTGCCCGCCGCGCTCGCCGTCGGCGAACACGCGGGCTGCAGCGGTGAAGCGTTCATTCGCGCGGTGACGCTCGGCTACGACATGGCGTGCCGCCTGCTGCTGGTGCTCGGCCCCGACCACGTGCGGGCCTCGCATCGCAGCGCCGAAGGCACGGCCTCGACATTCGGCGCGGTGGGCGCCGCCGCCGCGCTCGCCTCGCTCGACGAGCGCGACACGCGCTTTGCCATTTCGTACGCCGCGCAGCAGGAATCGGGCTTGTGGAGCTGGGTAAAAGACAAGGACCACATCGAAAAGGCCTTCGATTTCGCAGGCATGGGCGCGCGCAACGGCGTGCAGGCCGTGACGATGGTGCAGTCCGGCATGACCGGTGTCGCCGACGTGCTCGACGGCACGCACAATCTGTTCATCGCGCTCTCGACGCAACCGGATCCGCAGGCGATGCTCGACGGACTCGGTCAGCGTTTCTTCGTCACCGAAACGGCGATTAAAACGTATTCGGTCGGCTATCCGATTCAATCGCCGCTCGACGCTTTTCTCACGCTTCGCAAACAGAACAGTCTCACGCCCGGCAACGTCAGCAAGATCGAGGTGCATGTGCCGAGCGATGCGGTCGGTATCGTCGGCGACAGTTCGATGCCCGACGTGAATTGCGCGCATATGGTGGCGGTCGCGCTCGTAAAAGGCGCGGTGTCGTTCGCGGACAGCCATAACGCCGCGTTGATGCACGATCCGAATATGGTCGCGTTACGCAGCAAGATCAGCGTTGTCGCCGATAAGGCGCTCGACGATCCCGCCGCGCCGCGCGGCGCGCGCGTGCTCGTCACGACCACGGACGGCCGCACGTTATCGCATACGACACGCTTTCCGCCAGGCACGAAAGAAAATCCCTTGAGCGTGGAGGGCGTGAATGACAAAGCGCGCGATTTGATGGCGCCGGTGCTCGGCAAGGACAAGACGCAACTATTGATCGCGCAGATCAATCGTCTGGAAACCGTGCACGATATTCGCGCGTTGCGCGCGTTATTCACGGTTTGATTGCGGTAATAAAATCGGCCCGCGTTCTATAACTCGCGCTACATGAAATTGCGCGTGTGCAGCGACGCGAGTTCGCGCGCCTCGTGCGGGTCGAAACCCAGACGCACGAGGCGCGTATAACGGCCATCGGCCATCTCGCGCATCAGGTTCTGCACGAGCGCGTAACCGCGCGCCACGGCAGTTGGCGTCAATTCGCCTGCCGCGACGAGAATCAGCGCATCGAACACTTCTTCGTTCAGGCCCGCCGTGCCCGCCAGCGCGTCATGACGCATTTCGACGGCGCGCGCGAGCCGCGTGCGCAAATGCGGTTCGCCTTTCAAACGATAAAGCAGATGCGACATGCCCAGTGCAACGTGACGCGCTTCATCGCGCGCGGCCAGTCGTGCGATCTGTCGCGTCAGCGGATCGGGCCCGTGCGTCTGCAGAAATTGCAGCAGCGCGACGAAGGTGCCTTCGCCCATCACCGAGAGCAAAAAGCTCGCAACGGAAAAATCCGCTTCATCGAGCAGCGTTTTGAGCGACGCCTGTCCGCCCGCCGTCGATAAAGCAGGCTCGTGGCCCTTGTGGCGAATGCGCCGCGTGAAGACTTCGATATGGCGCGCTTCGTCGGCGACCTGAATCGCGAGCGCCGCCTGCAATTCGCGGTAATGCGGATGCAATTGGCCCAGAAAGCGCGCGGGCACAATCAGCGCGGCGTTCTCGTTCTCGACCATATACGTCATGATCTGCACGACGGCCGCTTCCACCGGCGCGGGCAGATCGAATGGCACCGACCAGTCGATCGCCTCGTCGGGATTCCATTGCGACGCGACGGCCTGCGCGTAGAGATCGGCCGCGTTGTCGGTCCAGACTTCCGCCTTCTGGTCGAGCCGAAACGCGAACGCCGGCGCACCGGCTTCGACCTGCGCGCCGCGCGCCGCGAGTCCCCAAACGGGCAACGCGCGCGCGGCTACCGCTTCGGGCACATGCGGATCGCTGTGGCCGCTCTGCTGCGCGTCGCGCCAGCGGCCGTACCGGCTATTTCGAGCAACGAGTGCATAGCGACGGCCGTTCATATCACCTTCATCGCCGTCCTCGCCTCCCTCGGCTTTCCACTGCACATCATGGCCCTGCGCGCGGCACCAGTGCGCAAGCATCACGTCCCAGCCGGGCGCCGCGCCCACCACGCGCAAGCGCTCGCCCGGCATCAACGCATCGAGCGCGTGCCGGACCAGGAGATGCGCGCCCGCATCGAAACCGAGCGCCTCAATATCGATAAGCGGGCTCGATGATCCGGCCTCGGTCGTCATAAAACGCCTCCTCGGTCACGGCGCGATCGAGCAATGCGTAGCCGCTCGCGCGGCCCGGCAGCCAGCGCCGCAGTCCTTCCAGTTCGAGCAGCGGACGCACGCTCGCATCGTTCCAGTCCATCGCCATCAGCAACTCGCCAAAGCGGCGCGCGTCGTCCTCCGCCACGCCGGGGCTGACCGTCATGTTGCAGTGATCGAACGCGCCGGTCGTGGCGACGATACGCGTGCCACCCGCCGGCAGCGTGCCTTCGTCGGCGAAGGCCTTGTAGTTGCCGGCGATCATCCACGCCGCGTCGATCTCGCCGTTCACGAGCGCGCGGGCCGCATCGCGCTCGCCGCCGATATGATCGCCATGCTTGCCGCCCAGCACGTCGAAACGGCGCGCGCGATAATCCCTCTCCGCAACGAGGCCGCCTTCATGACGCAGATGATCGAGCGGAATCAGCGTGGCCTGAGGCGAATCGATGGCGCCAAAACCGATCGCCGTATCGCGCAGATCGGCGAGCGTTTTCACATGGCTTTCACTGCGAACAATTAATACGGACCGCAGATCAATATCCGTATCGCGCATGACAAGCGATTGAACCGATTCGCCGCGCGCCTCGGCCATGCGTCGCGCCCGTATCCATGCGAGTGGCGAATTCCAGGCGAAAGCGATATCGCCCGCAAACTGTGCTTCGACCTGCGTTTCGTAATTCGAATACAACAGATAGTCGATGGCCAATCCTTGTTCTGCGAACCAGGACTTGAAACCCTCCCAGATCGTGACGACTTTCGGCGCGTAGGCGACGGCGCCGAGCATCAGCGGTGCGTTGCGTGACATGGCGTTTTTCTCCGTCAAGCGAGCGGCATGCCGCACAGCACGCGGCCGAGAAAGTCGTAAAGCACGTCCGAGGTCGGTCCCATGATGGACGCGGCGCGGGCGTCGCGAAACAAACGCTCGATGCCCACCTCCTTGCGAAATGCCGCGCCGCCGCAAATACGCATGGCCGTATCCGTCACGTCGAGCGCGGCTTCGGCGGCCGCGGCTTTCACTTCGAGCACGCGCAGCATCGCGTCGGCCCGCCCTGCCGACATCGCGGCCAGCGTGTCGTCGCGCAACGTGCGAGCCTGGTCCGCGCGCAGTTGCGCGCGGGCGAGATAGGCGCGGATTGTCGGCAGATCGCAGAGCGCCTCGCCGCTCTCCGCGAATCGGCTCGCGGTGATGTGCTGCGTTGCGCGTTGCAACGCGCCGTCGGCGAGACCGATCGAAGTCGACGCAACGAGGTTTGCAAACACGGGCAGCGCGTCGCCATTCATGATGTCGCCGCCGCTGCCGTCCGCGCCCAGCATCGCGCTTGCGGGCACGCGCAAACCCTCGGCGCGGATCGGCGCGGATGCGTTGCCGCGCAGACCGAGACCGTCGAAAGCATGCGGCGATTGCAGCCCTTGCGCGCGGCTGTCGACGAGCCAAAGCGTGCTGGCGCCTTCCGCGCTCACGGGCCGCGACGACCACACATAGGAATCGGCTTCGGATGCCGACGTCACCATGCTCTTGCTGCCGCTGAGCACGAAATCGTCGCCATCGGCGCGGGCCGTGCCGACCGGCGCCCAGAAGTGACTGCGCGAGCCGGTCTCCGACCATGCGAGCGTCGTGAGGTGCTCGCCGCGCGCGATCGCGCGACGGATTTCGACGGGGCCGTATTTTTCGATCAGCGACGCGCCCGCGTAGTGCATGGTGACGACCATCGCCGTGGACGGGCAATCGCGCGCGATGCGCTCCACGACCCGGCAGGCCTGCGCCGCACCCAGGCCCATCCCGCCGACCTCCTCGGCGCTGATGAGTCCGAGCAGGCCGGCCTCGCCGAGCGCATCGACGGCCGCGCGCGGAAAGCGGGCGAACTGGTCGGTCTGAGCGGCTTCGGGGGCGATGAGGGTGGAAACAAGCGGTTCCAGCACTTCGAGGTAGGACATCGGAACGTCTCCCGGTCAGTGGTCGCGGAAACGGTTGTCCGGTCTGTGCCGAAGCCGCGCGAGTGCGCGCGGCCCGAAATGGAGCGCCCGTGGAGCGTATACCGGTGCCTCTGTCGCATGCAGACCTGCAACAACGACTCTCGCACGTAAAGAAACCCGCCGAAGATTGGCGTGGCGGCGGGCAGAGCATTATTTCACTTGCCGGAAATAGCTGGGCGCTGGATGCGCAATCGGCATGCTGCGGCGGCTGTTCAAGCTGCCGGGCGCGTCGAGTCGAGTCGAGTCGAGTCGAGTCGAGTCGCGTCGAGTCGAGTCGAGTCGCGTCACGTCGCGTCACGTCACGTCACGTCGAATCGCAAAGAGTCATTCACCTCAACGTGAACTCCCTGTCCGGATTTCGCCGATCACTTAGGACAACCTGAATTCGCGCAACGCATTGCAAGCTAAGCGTCAGCTAAGCTTTGAAGCGTAGGCTTCACGCAAGCCAAGCCGTTTCGATTCTCTTTTCCTTTTTCCGTGGAGATGGTCATGACATCCACGTATTCAATGCCCTCCGCGCACGGCCAGAATAAAGTGCCGGAAATCACGCTCGCATTCTGGATTATCAAAATACTCTCGACGACAGTCGGTGAAACCGGCGCGGATTATCTCGCAGTCAACGCGGGCTGGGGGCAAGGCGTGACAAGTGTCGTCATGTGCACGCTGCTAGTCGCGATTCTCGCGTTGCAATGGTCGTCGGACCGTTTCCGTGCGTGGCTTTATTGGCTCGCTGTGGTTCTGGTCAGCATCGTCGGCACGCAGATCACCGACCTGCTCACCGATGGATTAGGCGTCAGCCTGTATGTCAGCACCGCCCTTTTCGCCGTCACGCTCGCCGCGATCTTTATCGTCTGGTATCGCAGCGAACATACGCTCTCGATCCACACCATTGTGACGAGCCGCCGCGAAGCATTCTATTGGGCCGCCATTCTCTGCACCTTCGCATTAGGCACGGCGGCAGGCGATCTCGCGACGGAAGCCGCAGGACTCGGCTTTACGCGAGGCGCGATGATTTTCGGCGTGCTGATCGCGGCGGTCTGGCTGCTGTTTCGCTTAGGCGCGAATGCCGTCGCCACATTCTGGGTCGCCTATGTCCTGACGCGGCCATTTGGCGCCGCGCTGGGTGATCTGCTGACACAAGCGCGTGTTTATGGCGGACTCGGCTTCGGCGCGCAATGGACCAGCGCCGTATTTCTGACTGCCATCGTTGGACTGGTCGCGATGGTGGAAATCAAGGCGCGATCACTTCGCGCCGAATCTTCAACTCACTGATTCACGCACATTCACCTCATGCCTGAAGGAGTCGCGATGTCGATTCGATCCACCCTGCTGCTCTCCGCTTGCGCTACGCTCGTGCTTGCCACGAGCGCGTGCTCTCGCTCCGCCGACAACACGACCGCGAATCCCGCCAGCAACGCTGCCGCACAGAAGGACGCACAAGGCCTGGCCGGCGCGAATTCCGCACTCGGAGATCTGGGCGCATTCCGCGCCATTGCGGTAGACGTGACGGCGAAAGTCGAAAGCGGCGACCTGCCCGCGGCCAAGGCGCGCATCAAGGATCTGGAGATCGCCTGGGATGAAGCCGAAGCCGGCATCAAACCGCGCGCGCCCGGCGACTGGCATCGTGTCGACAAGGCCATCGACCGCGCGCTGGACGCGCTGCGCGCCTCGACTCCGCAGCCCGCCGATTGCAAGGACGCCATGCACGCGCTGCTCGATACCTTCGATAGCTTGCAGCACAGTGCGTAAGATGGCGGCGATGAATGGTTACCGGCTGCATATCGCCGCCATTCATTCGTGCCCGCCCATGTCATGTTCAATCCAGTCTGCGCTTAAACCGCGACTTCGGCTAATCGCGCGCGCGAACTCCTAATCAATCCCCGCCGCGCGGGCTGAACGTACGCGGAAACACCGCTGGCGCGCTGCGATCGACGAGGCAATAACCGAGCGCCGGCCGGTTCGATTCGCCGGCGACATAACCGGCTTCGCTCAGGAACCCCGCCGCAAGCATGCGCGTGCGAAAGCCGCTTTTATCCACGGGTCGGCCCAGTACGACCTCGTACATGCGCTGCAATTGCGGCAGCGTGAACGGCTCCGGCAGCAAAAACGCAGGCAGCGAGGTGTATTCGACCTTGCTGCGCAGCCGCTCGACCGCCGCCATGAGAATGGCGTCGTGATCGAATGCGAGTGCGTGTTTGCCGATCAGCGCATCGACGGCAAACCACGCCACCTCGGCTGCATTCGCGCCCTTCGCGAGCGACACATCCTGCGCGGCAATCAGCGCGAACCACACATGCGTGGCGGACCAGCCGCGTGGGTCGCGTACCGCACTGCCCCAACTTCCCAGTTGCTCCAGATACGGACTCTTCACGCCGGTCTTCTCGTGGAGTTTCCGGCGCGCGCAATCCTCGAGCGTCGTATCGACCTCGACGTCGACGAAACCGCCGGGCAGCGCCCAACGCCCCGGATATGGCTCGCCCGGCACGTCTGGACGCTGCACCAGCAACACCTGCAACGCATTGTCGATCACCGAAAAGATCACGACATCGACGGTCGTATAAGGCTGCGGAAACTCGCGCGCCGGTCGCGCGCGGCGGCTGGAGGAAGGCTTTGTGTTTGCCATGGTGCACCTTGAATGCTTGACGTTCCGGATTCGAGGTTGTATTGTACAACCCATACAAGTTTTACTGTACAACTCAAACAAGGAGCAGACCATGTTCGGCATCCGGTTCATCAAGTCGCAACCGACCGTCCACCTCATGCAGTTCCGCGCCGGCCAGATGGTGCGTGAAGGCGCCGGGCTGTCGTTCTTCTATTACGCGCCCGCCACGACGCTCGTGTCGGTGCCCGTTGCGAGCCAGGATCGCCCCTTCATCCTCGAACTGGTGACAGCGGATTTTCAGAGCGTGACCGTGCAGGGGCAAGTCACCTACCGGGTTCGCGATCCGCATCGCACGGCCGCCATGATGGATTTTTCGCTGGGCAAGGACGGCCGAAGCTATGTGTCCGACGATCCCAAACGCCTCGGCGACCGCGTGGCGATGCAGGTCGAGGTGATCGTTCAGCAGACCGTGCAGGCGCTCGATCTGAAGCAGGCGTTGCGCGCCTCCGCGGCGATCGCGCAAACCGTGCAAACGGGCCTCGCCGATCAAACGGAAATCGGCGCGCTCGGCCTGGAAATCCTCGGCGTTTCCGTGATGGCCGTGAAACCGACGCCGGACATCGCACGCGCACTCGAAGCGGAGGCCCGCGAATCCAACCTCAAGGCCGCCGACGACGCCGTCTATCTGCGCCGTATGTCGGCGGTGGAAAACGAACGCGCGATCCGCCAGAACGAACTCGATACGGACATCGCCGTCGAGCAGAAGAAGCGGCAGATCCGCGAAACGCAGATGGAAGCGAAAGCCACGTTGATGCGCAAGGAAAACGCGTTGCGCAACGAGCAGATGACATCGGATATCGAACTCGAGGAACAGCGCAAGGCGTTCGTGAACGGCCAGGCGCAAAACAGCCGGACGCTCGCGGAAGCCGAGGCGCACCGCGTCGCCGCTGTCATGGAGGCGCTCGAAAAGGCCGATCCGCGCATCGTCAGCGCGCTCGCGGCGGCGGGCATGCAACCGGGTCAGTTGATCGCTCAGGCATTCGGCGGCATTGCCGAGCGCGCGGAACGTATCGGCCAGCTCAATGTGTCGCCCGATCTGCTTCAGGGCTTGATCGGCGGCGGCGAAAGGAAGGCAGCATGAGCGCCGAATCACGCAAGGTCGTGCTGGTGACGCGCCGCACGCGCTACGAAGAGTTGATCGCGCGGCACCACACGCTCGCCCAGGCGCGCTTTTACATCGAGCATCTGGGCGCGGACTTTTCCGACTATCTCGCCGAACACGCCGCTTACGCGCGCGCACTGGAATTGACGGTTCGCACGCTCGAAGACTGGGGTCGTTACCAGATCGTCGATCGCAGCTATCTGCCCAATTTCATTTTCGCGCCGGACGACATCGTCGTCGCGCTCGGGCAGGATGGCATCGTCGCGAACTCGATGAAATACCTCGACGGCCAGTCGCTGATCGGCCTGAACCCCGAACCCGGCAGATGGGACGGCGTGCTGCTGCCGTTCGAGGCACCCGACCTCCGTGCCGTGCTCGCGGATGTCGCCCACAGCCGCCCGCGTCGCGCGACGAAATCCGTCACCATGGCGGAAGCGCGACTCTCGGACGGGCAGGTGCTGCGTGCGGTCAACGATCTGTTTATCGGGCCGCGCACGCATGCGTCCGCGCTCTACGAAATCGAACTGGGCGAGCGATGCGAATCGCAGTCGTCGTCGGGCGTGATCGTGTCCACGGGGCTGGGATCGACCGCGTGGATCAAAAGCGTGGTGACGGGATCGATTGGCGTGAGCGAGGCGGTGCGAGGCTCGGGCGGCAATTTCCGCTACGAGCCTCAGGACTGGGACAGCCCTGAACTGACCTTCGCCGTGCGCGAGCCGTTTCCGAGCCGTGCGTCGAAAACCGAACTGGTATTCGGCCACGTGAGCGCCGCGCAGCCACTGCGAGTGCGTTCGCGGATGCCGGAAAACGGTGTGATCTTTTCCGATGGCATGGAAAGCGACTATTTGCGATTCACGGCGGGCATGGAAGCGACCGTGACGGTGGCCGAGGCGCGGGGATGCCTGGTTATTTAGGGATCCGCATTACTTTTATGAGCTCGCGAATTCTCGCGTGATCATCGTTCGCCCCACTCAGGGATTTTTAATCAGTCGACGCAAGCACCCGATTCACCGAGAATCGATATCACCACAACCCTTGCTCGCCCCTTTCCCATGCCGACTATTACGCTGCGCCAGGCATCAGATGCAGACTGGATCTTACTGAGCATGATTCAGGAAACCTGCATGAAGGAGTACGCGGTACAAACGTGGGGAACATGGATACCCGAGCCACCGGAAAACTTCCGGCCCGAAATACACGAGATTATCCAATACGACGGAGACGAGATTGGCTGCATGGCCGTCGTCGCAGAAGAGGGCGTGCTGTCGCTGGAAAAACTTTATATCCTGCCGGCCTTTCAGGGACGCGGCATCGGCACGTGGCTGCTCACGCGCCTGATCGAGCGCGCGCACGCGTGCAACAAGCCCATCCGGCTACGCGTTCTTCGCGTGAATCCCGCCAGGCGGCTTTATGAACGGAACGGCTTCCTGATAGACAGTTCAAGCGACGTGCGCCATTTCATGTCGTATCCGGTCAACAACTCATGACGCAACCTGCGCGAGAAACGTCGCGAAGTAATCGTCGTCGAGCCAGCCGGAAACATGTTCCGACGCCTCGATACGCCGGATTTCCTGCTGCCCCTTGTCGGTCAGGATCGCAATCTGGAGCGTCGGGACGAATTTCGTGCTGGGAGGAGGTTTCTGATCAACGGTCTGAATCAGCCCTTGCGAGCGAAGCAAAGTAAAAATTGCCGGTCGCTTGTGCCACGGTATCTGGCGATACAACGCGAGTCGGAGAGCGTCAAGTACAGCGCCGTTGTTGAATTCCATGAGCATCCTTCTGGTGTTCGACTGAAATGTGCTGCGGGCTCTGAAGGCTCACAGTAGCACAGGTCGCGGTCCACGCGATGACACAAAAAACACGGCTTTCTCCGCTTATCTCGTCGTCCCGATTATTTTTTCGACGTGCATGGCCGGTTTTGCGCGTCGGCAGCACCGCGTCGAACGGCGCCAGCAGCGGCTCGCGCAACCTCGCGCCGTCTCCCGCGCACGCTTGCGTTCGGGCGTTCAGCCCGTTACACTGCGCCGCAGACGGGATTCAGCCATTCGCTCGATTCTCGCGTAGGCGTTAACGTGAACCAACGCAAATCCTTGAGCCGGACGACCTGACGTCGGGCTCAATTGCGTCGGGTTCATATTGATGAATAACGCCATTTCGAAGGCGCTATCGCGCCGTCGTTCCAGCTTTCTCCTCCCCCTCGGCATCGTCCTCATTGGCGCCAATCTGCGTGCGCCGATCACCGCGCTCGGCCCGGTTCTCGACCGCATTCAGGCCGATCTGGCGCTCGGCGACACGACCGCCAGCCTGCTCAGCGCCCTTCCGCTGCTGATTTTCGCGCTGCTTTCGCTGGTTGCGCCCGCATTCGGCAGGCGCTTCGGACTGGAGCGCAGTCTCGCCATCGCACTGGTTGCGATCCTCATCGGCACGCTGATCCGTTCGTGCCCTTTATCGGGCGGCCTCTGGATCGGCACGCTTTTGCTCAGTTGCGGAATCGCCGTCGGCAACGTGCTGCTGCCGGGCCTCGTCAAACGCGCGTTTCCGGAGCACGCCACGCTGCATATCGGCGTGTACGCGGCGGCCATGGCCAGCGCGGCCAGTCTGGCCGCCGGCCTCGCCGCGCCCGTGGCGGACCTGCCCGGCTCGAACTGGCGCATCGCCATTGCGCTCGGCGCCGTGATCACCGCTGCCGCCATCCTCGTCTGGCTGCCGCAGTTGCGTCGCCCGCATCATGCCGTGGCGTCGCGCGCGAACGCGTCGCACGCAGTCTCGCCGTGGCGTCATCCGATCGGCTGGCAGGTGTCGAGCTTCTTTGCGTTCCAGTCGTTCGTGTTCTACTCGCTGATCACCTGGTACGCGGCGATGAGCGCGGCGCGCGGCGAATCGGCTACTGCGTCGGGTTTCGATCTGCTGCTTTATCAGGTGGTCGCGGTGGCCACGAATCTGCTGTCCGCGCCGCTCATCAAGCGCACGAAAGACCAGCGCGCCATCGGCCTCGTTTGCGGCGCGAGTTTGCTTGCGGGAACGATCGGACTCGGCGTCGCCGCGCCCTTTCCGGCGCTCTGGCTCGCGATTGCGGGTCTGGGCGCGGGTTTTTCGATGACGACCAGCCTGTCCTTGTTCGCGCTTCGCACGCGCCATCATGACGAGGCCGCGAAGCTCTCCGGCATGGCGCAGTTCGTCGGTTATGCGGGCGCGGCGCCAGGGCCCGTTTTGACGGGCATGCTACATGGCGTCACGGGTTCGTGGACGGCGTCGCTCGCGATGCTCGTCGGCGCGAGCGCGCTCGTCACCGTATTCGCGGTATTGTCGGGACGAGACCGGTTGATTGATTGAATCAGCGATTCATCGCGCGCTTCGTGTTTTAAACGCCCTCGACGAAACGAAGTAATTAATGCGCCGACGCATTGCCCGTCAATCGCTTAATCTCCCTACTGATCATGCGGTCGCCGATCGACAGTTCCGGATTCACTCGAATATCGCGTTATGATGAATTCGTGACTGAATTGGATAAATCGAAATCGGGGAATATGGCGGCTTGTTTTAGAACCTCAGGCGAAACAACTCCAGCAGCCTGCACGGCGCGGGGGCGTGCATGAGCCGGGCCCGTCGATCCAGCGAGACGGACTGGATCCAGCGTGCTGTTGCGGTGGAAGGCGTCGAGCGCATGGAGGCCTTTTTCACCGGCAACGCCTACGCGAGCCATCGGCACGACACCTATGCCATCGGCCGCTCCCTCGCAGGCGTCCACGATTTCCAGTATCGGCGCGGCAAGCGGCGCAGCCTGCCGGGCCACACCATCGTCCTGCATCCCGACGAACTGCACGATGGACAAGCCGGCGCGGAAGGTGGCTTCCGTTATCGCATGATCTACGTCGAGCCCACGTTGTTTCAGGATGCGCTGGCCGGGCGCGCGCTGCCCTTCATCGACCATGGTGTTTCGACCGACCCGCGCCTGCTGGCCGCGACCGACATGCTGCTTCAGCCGATGAACGTCACGCTCGATCCCATGGAACAGGCTGAAGCGCTCGCGGACCTCGCGATGGCACTGGCGACCGTCTCCGGTGCGCGGCCCGCGCCCGCTTCGCGCGATTTCGCCAGCGCCCGTCGCGCACGCGAATTTCTGCACGAGAATGCGCTGCGCGTGGTCACGCTGGACGAACTCGAAGCCATCACGGGCCGCGACCGCTGGAGCCTCACGCGCGACTTCCACACCTTTTACGGCACGAGCCCTTACCGCTTCCTCACCCTGCGCCGACTGGACGCCGCGCGCCGCATGATGGAAGCCGGCACGCCGCTGGCAAGCGTCGCCGCGGCCACCGGCTTCACGGATCAAAGCCACCTCACCCGCCATTTCGGCAAGGCCTTCGGCATCGCACCGGCGCGCTGGCTGCAGATGTTGCGCGACCCGACCGCGGATCACCGATAACCGGCAGCGATCCCGATTCCCGCGACTGTAAGCAAGTTGCAATATCGTGCAAGACGGACTGATGCATGGTGCGTAGCCTTTGCGCCATCCATTGCACAGGGAAATTGCCGTCATGTCTCGCGACACACTCGATACGCACGCCGCGCGCGGCCAGCGCCATGCCATCGCCTTGCACGGCAAGTTCGAACGCATCGAATCGCATTGGGGCCAACATGTGATCGCCGAAATGAACGATCATCAATTTCGGATCGTGCGTTTGCAAGGCGATTTTCTGTGGCGCACGCACGTTGAAAGCGACGAGACGTATTTCGTGTTCGACGGAGAATTACGTCTGGACTTTCGCGACCGTTCGCTCGTATTGCGCGCGGGCGAAATGGCTGTGGTGCCCAAAGGTATCGAGCACAAGCCGTACGCAGCCGATGAGGTCAAACTGCTATTGATCGCGCGGCGCAGCGTCGACCAGTCTGGCGAAGCGCGATGGATCTAGAGCATTCACGCCCTGGTCGGCCATGGTCGGCGGTGTCGCAGCGAGGGCACACGTGCCGTGTGCCCCCCCCCTACCTCACCGCTTACTCAGCGTCGACCGAACTCGCCGACTCCGCCTGCGCGGTCGGCGCGGACGCCTCTTTCGGCGGCGCCTCATCCTTGATCTCATAGGACGGATCGCGCACCCAACGGCTCAGGTCCTTGCTGATCACAATAGTCGTGCGATCCAGAATCGAACAGCTCCCCTTGAACGCTCCCCACACGCCGCCGACGGACCAGCGATTGATTTTGGTGTGACGAACCACCTTGCCGTTTTCAATCAGATCGGCGCTGACCGTCGTGGCCTTCGGACCGCTCCATGCGCCGCCGCCCACGCCCAGCACGTGGGTAATCTGCAACCTGAGAATCCGAGCATCGCCGGCATCAGTTTGCGCGGCAATCGTACCGTCGCCGCCATGGTTGATCTTGCGGAGCACCTTGGAGACGTGCTGGGTGAGCATGTCTTCAATGTGGCATTCGTTCTTGATCTGCTCGACGACGCTCGCGTCCGGCGCGTAGGTGACCGGCGTTTCAAGTAAAACCGGCGTCGCGGCGAAAACCGAGGTCGTTGAAAAGCAGAGAGCAGCGGTGAGGATTCTCTTCATAGCGTGCGTTCTTATAATGTTATGGCCGGTTCGCCGACATGGCGCGGCCATCGACTATTTTAAAGCCATGTCGAGTTTCGCAAATCAGTACGCCTGATGACGATCGGACTATCTGCCCTCTCGTCGCGCGAGAAGCAGACAAGCCAATCGTTCAATCAAGCGTCAGGCGAGCTGGAAAACCGCCACGGTTTCGCGCAGTTTCCCGGCCTGATCTTCAAGCGACTGCGCCGCTGCGGCCGACTGTTCGACGAGCGCCGCGTTGCGTTGCGTCGCTTCATCCATTTGCCCGACGGCAAGCGCCACCTGGCCAATCCCGTTGCTCTGTTCCTGCGAAGCGGCGGTGATTTCACCCATGATGTCCGTCACGCGCTTGATCGCCGAAATGATCTCGCGCATCGCCTTGCCTGCGTCGTCGACGAGCGTCGTGCCCGAACGCACGCGCGACACCGAGGTATTGATCAAATCCTTGATTTCCCGGGCCGCACTGGACGAACGTTGCGCGAGCGTGCGCACTTCGCCGGCCACCACGGCGAAACCACGGCCTTGTTCGCCAGCTCGAGCGGCTTCAACAGCCGCATTCAACGCGAGAATATTGGTCTGGAATGCAATACCTTCGATGATCGCAATGATGTCCGCGATTTTCGTCGAGCTCTCGTTAATTTCACTCATCGTCGATACCACCTGTTCGACGACATCGGCGCCGCGCAATGCCGTTTCCGATGCGTTCTCGGCCATCGCATTCGCGTGCTTCGCGTTCTCCGCGTTCTGTTTAACGGTGCCGGTCAATTGCTCCATGCTTGCCGCCGTTTCCTGCAACGCGGAAGCCTGCTCTTCCGTACGCGAAGACAGATCGAGATTACCCGCCGCAATTTCGCTGGTCGCCTGCACGATGGCCGCGCTTCCGCTCCGCACGGAACTGACGGTTTCGGTCAGCGCGGTTTTCATCGCCGAAAAGCCGTCGAGCAATTGCCCCATTTCGTCGCGTGAATGAATGTGCACCGGACGCGTCAAATCGCCTTTGGAAATAGCCTGAAAATGTTCGAGTGCAATCGACAACGGCACGCCGATCGCGCGACGCAACATAAACCACGCGTAAACCGCAAGCGCGAGCCCAACGAGAATCGCAATCACGCTGATCGCGCGAATGCGCTCATAACGGGCGGTTGCATCGCGAAAGGCACTATCCGTGCTGTTTTGCTGAAAGGCAAAGAGCGCTTCGTTGGCCTTCGCATACGCATTGAATTGACCGGCGAGTTCGCCTGCGATGCGTTGGGCCGTCGGCGCATCGCCCGCCTTCACGGCCGCCCAACCTTGATCGAGGAGTTGCTGATGGGCTTCGTAGCTCTTGCGAACGGCGTCGTGAAACTCCGCTTCACCGGGTGCATCCGGCAGGTCTTCGTAAATCTTCAATTGCTTTGCGGCAGCCTGGCGGAACGCGTGGGCTTTATCGATGGCCACGTCGACGGACGACGTACCGATCTGAATCACAGCACGGTCGTAATTCAGTCTTTCGCGCGCGACGTTCAAATTGGCCATGGCTGCGGCCAGCATGCCCGGCATTTTGTTGTTGTGCGTATCACCGAAATCGCTATTGCTGGACGCCATGCCGTAAAGACCAAAAGCGCCGATCATGACCATCAACGCCCCGAGCGCGAGCATTGATACGCCCACTTTCGCCTTGATTGTGAAGCCGTTCAACATGATTTTCTTACCTGCTGGAAAGTCTTGCTACCGTGGAAAGGAGAACTTCATCTACGGGGACTTACGACAGAAGTTAAAAAAATCTTTAGGGTTTGTCCCTATACGCTTCGCTCCGGTACATATCGCGGCGAGCGGGAGCGCAATCGCATAAGGAGTTACAGCGCGCGAGCGCGGCGTATTGCCGCAAGGCGAATTGAACGTCGAAGGAGAGTAGTCGCGTCGCCATGCGGGCGTCGCGGAAACCGAAGTCTGATTGATATTGCGGCAGGTTTGTCGCTGCGCGGTTGCGCAGATTGGGTGAGGTGCCCAGGTAAAGACATCAAATTGAATCAAGCAGCATGTGAGGTTCACCAACGGATGGCGCTCCTGGAGAACCTTTCCTTGTCGCTTCGAAACAGAACATACGCGTGATGAATTAATCGAAACAACCCAAGGCATCAATTGCAGTCGCGTTGACACATAGCCGCTTAATAAACTAATGATCCGCACCGTTACCCGCACGCGCCTGAAACGAGGCAATGGCATTCCACATCAGCACGGGATTCGAATACATCGGGAAATGCCCACATTCCGGAATTTCGGCCAACTCGACGCCCTGCTCGCGGATGGAGTCAAGATAGGAAAGCGAAGCGTTCTGCTCGCCATACATGAACATCCGCGGAGACGGCAGACCGAGGAACTTCGTCATCAGGTCGCCGTTGTCCGACAGGTCGACCATTGACCGGAAGATGCCACCAACGGCGTCGGCGCGAACCTTGTGCCGCAGGCTCGCCGAATAGAGCGCGCTCGCGTACGCCGGAGCGTGCAACGTGCGTTCAATGAAGTCATCAAGGAACTGCTGCGCACCGTCGCGCGGGTGCTCGATGATCTGCCGGCTGAGAAAGCAGTCCTCCGGTGCGATGTTGCCTTCAATATCGACAAAACTGATCACGCGCTCCGGGTGCCGGTGCGCAAGCATCAGGGCGGTGAGGCCGCCCATCGAGTGGCCGACCAGATGGAAACGGTCGTATCCGGCGCGCTCGATCACGGCGAGCGCCGTCTCCACCAGGAACGGGATGCTGATCTTCGAGAGATCGGCGCAATGCGTCTCACCGCATCCCGGCGCGTCGTACGCGACGAACGGATGACCGGCGAATTCCGCATGGCGGACGATGTCGGCATAGTCCTCCTTGGTCGAGCCGAATCCATGCAGGAACAGGATCGGCGCCTTGTCGCCGTCGCGACGGATGGCTGAAACATCCAGCGCCGTTCCATCAACGGAAAACACGAAATGCGCGCGGCTAAATTCTGCGGTCATTTTCTTTACTCGCTGGATAGTGGTCGAATCGAACCGGCCCCGGAGGCCGGCCGTTGCCGCGATACGTTAGTTTGTCAGCGTCTGGCAGAAGTCCCGGATCGCCGTACATGCGTGCAACAGCGACTCGTCATCGAGCGCATACGCAATGCGGATATACGGTCCGAGACCGAATGCACTCCCGTGCACGGTCGCGACGCCCTTTTCGTCGAGCAGCGCGTTGACCACGGATTCATCGCCATCCAGACGCACGCCCGACGGCATGGTTTTGCCAATCAGGTCTTCGCACGATGCGAACACGTAGAACGCGCCTTGCGGAACTGCACAGTGCAGGCCCGGAGCCTGGTTGATCTGCTCGACAACGAGGTCGCGCCGGCGCTGGAATGCCTCGCGCGAAAGCTCGATGAAGTTCTGCGGGCCGGTCAGGGCAGCCAACGCCGCGTGTTGCGAAATCGTCGACGCTCCGGACGTCTGCTGTCCCTGAAGCTTCTCCATCGCTTCGACCAGCCAACCAGGCCCGGTCCCAAAACCGATGCGCCAGCCCGTCATCGCGTACGCCTTCGACACACCGTTCATCGTCAGTACACGCTCGCGCAGCCGGGGCTCTACCTGGGCGATCGTGAAGAATTCAAGGTTGTCGAAAATCAGGTGCTCGTAGATGTCGTCGGACAGTACCAGTACCTGCGGATGCGCGAGCAGCACTTCGGCCAGCGCCTGCAGTTCCGCGCGGCTATAAACCGCGCCGGTCGGGTTCGATGGCGAGTTCAGGATCAGCCAGCGCGTACGTGGCGTGATAGCGGCCTGCAATGCATCGGCAGTCAGCTTGAAGCCGCTGCCAGCGTCGCACGAAACGATCACGGACTGCGCGCCGCACAATTGCACGATTTCCGGGTAGCTCACCCAGTACGGCGCCGGTACGATGACTTCGTCGCCTTCATTGAGCGTCGCGGCCAGCGCATTGAAGATCACCTGCTTGCCGCCGCTGCAGACGAGCGTGTCGCGCCAGTCGACGTCGAGACCGTTTTCGCGCTGGAACTTCGCGGCAATCGCTTCGCGCAGCGCGCGCAGCCCCGCCACCTGCGTGTAACGCGTATGGCCCGCGCGGATCGCCGCAACGCCCGCGTCGCAAACATGCTCGGGCGTGTTGAAGTCCGGCTCGCCGGCGCTCAACGAGAGCACGGCAGCGCCGCTCGCGCGCCGCGCTGCGACGCGATCCATGACCTTGTAGGTCGCCGACGGGCGCGCGACGGCAAGGAAACGGTTCAGACCGTCAACTCGCGCGGTCATTGCCCCGCCCTCCAGCTCGTGAGTCCCATCAGCTCCAGCGTGCTGTGGCCTTCACGTAGCGCGTCCATCATCTTCGCTTCCTTGTCGGCACGTGCCTGCCCTCGCGACAGTGTCCCTCCAACATGTGCAGCGGGGATCACGAGCACGCCGTCATCGTCCGCAACAACCAGATCGCCAGCCGCCACAGGCGTTCCCGCGAAGCTGATCGGCTGTCCGACCGACGGCGAACTCGCCTTGATCGTGCCGCGCATGCAAATGCCGCGAGTGAACGCTGGGAAGCGTCGCGCGGTCAGTGCCGCGATGTCACGCACGCCGCCATCAATGACCAGACCAACGACGCCGGCTGCTTCCGCAGCGACCGTCAGCACCTCGCCCCAGTAGCCCGCGACGAATCCGCCGCTCGATATGACAAGCACGCTGCCGCGCGGTACTCTCTCCATCGCGATATGGATCGAGAGGTTGTCGCCGGGAGAGCATTCGAGCGGATACGCCGCACCTGCGACCGACGCGCCCGGCCATACCGTGTGGATGGCGGGATCGACGGCGCTGGTGGCAACACCCAATGCTTCGAACAGCGTGGACGTACCCAGTCTGCGGGCTTGCTGCAGCAGGGTCTGATCGTAGGATTGAGTAATGGTCATGGGTCAGCCTTTGGTTTGCAGCGTGTGATAACCGAGTGCGGCACGCGCATCACCCAGCGACTTGCCCTGGGCGATCTGTTCGCGGATCCGCGACTCGACTTCCTCGATCTGGCGAGCGATCTGCGCGACTTCGCGTGCGCGGCCACGCGGCACGAAGACAACGCCATTCGCATCAGCCACCACGATGTCGCGCGACGCGACGCGCGCGGTGCCGATTCCGACCGTCGCGTTCACCGATTCGACCTGCACGCGGTCCTTGCCGGTACGCATGAAGCGGCCCGCCGTGAACAGCGGATAGTTGTCACCGAGCGCCCTGTTGACATCGCGACAGACACCGTCGATGACCGTGCCGGCGATGCCACGCAACCCCGCGTACTGGGTCATGATGTCTCCCCAGACGGTGCAGTCGGTACGGCCGTCGTTGTCGAGCACGATGACATCGCCTTGCGCGACGTCGTCGATGAAGTCGCCGACCGTGCCGGGAGGATGGCTCGCGGGTACGTATTTGACAGTGAACGCGGGCCCCACCACGACCTTCGCATAGTTCGCCAGCGGCATGATGCCGAGTGCCTGACCATGCAGACCGAGTTTGTCCATCGCATCGGAAACGCCAGGGGTATCCAGTCCAGCGAAAAGCGCGACCAGTTCCTGATCTTCGGCAGCCGCCTTCTTCGGCTTCGTCATTTGAGACACTCCACAGAAATGATGTCGAATCCGCGCACTGCGATGGATTCGAATTCCTTGTCGTGCATGACCTCGGCAACCGAACGGCCAGCACGCACGGCCGTCACCATGCCATCCTGGCGGCGCGCAATACGCTCTCCGAGATCCAGCACTTCCTCGATGCGGGCGGCCGCTACGAACACCGTGCCGCAGCGATCGGCGACCACGTAGTCGTCTTCCTCGACGGTGACGCCCGCCATCTGGACGGGTTTGCCCGAATCAATCTGGATCACGCGGTTTCGCGCGCTGATCATCGTCACGCCGCGACCGAAAACGGGATAGCCGATCGATTCACTGCCATCGATGTCGCGGCTCAGGCCGTCGATCACTGATCCGCGAATCTGCTTTGCCGTGGCGGCATTGGCCAGGATGTCGCCCCAGCACGAGATGCCCTCCGCTCCGCCGGCGATGACCAGTACGCGGTCGTCCGTTGTCACGGCGTCGATGACGGGCGAAATCAGATGCACGGTCGGCTTCGCATCGGCTTTCGGCCCGAGCTGGATGGTGCTCGCCCGACCGACGATCTTCGGGCAGTTCCACAACGGTCGCAGTCCGTAGGTCGCACCGGGCAGACCGAGAAAGTCGAGCGCGTCGGAAACCGTGTTGGTGTCCAGCGCCGCGAGGCGATCAAGAATGGATGTCGGGTTCATCGCGCGTAGTTCCATGGAAGAGTGCGGCAATCCTCGCGCTTTCAGGTTGATATGTAAATTTCGTATTTCGTATCTCGCTGATACTAATTTCGGAACAGGCACAATGGTACGTTCACCGCCCCCTGACGAAAAAAACCGACATGAGCAATACGATCGATTTCAAGCTGATAAGGCAGTTATGGATGTTCCTCGCCGTCGCGGAGGAGCAGCACTATGGGCGGGCGGCGAAGCGGCTCAACATGTCGCAGCCGCCGCTGACGGAACAGATCAAGGTCCTTGAACAATCGCTCAAACTGCAGCTCTTTTACCGATCTCGCCAAGGCACGCAATTGAGCCCCGCAGGCGCGGCGATATTGCCCGCCATCCGGCAATTCGCGGAGCATGTGGAACGACTGGAACGCGTAGTCCGCGAAGTGGCGGCCGGTCAGTCAGGCGTGCTGCACGTCGGCGCGATCACTTCTGCCATGCTGGAAACGGTCCCGCCCGTGCTGGAAGCGCTCAAGCATGCGCATCCGCATCTGACCGTATTCGTGCGCGAAATCGATAGCGTCGACGCCATTCCCGCGCTCGAAGCGGGCGAGATCGATCTGGCATTTGTCCGCGTGGATGGCGAGGTCGGAAAGGGAATCGCCACCCTGCCACTGGCCGAGGACAGATTGGCTGTAGCGCTTCCGAAGGATCATCCGCTTGCCGCGCTGCCCAGGGTTCGACTGCAATCGCTGACGAACGAACAGCTCGTGATGTCTTCCCGGCAGGTCAGCCCGGTCTACTTCGACTTGCTGACGTCGGTCTGCCGTTCGCACGGATTGACCCCACGCGTCACCCACGAGGTGCGCTCGGTCACCTCGCAGATCGCGTACGTCGGGTGCGGACAGGGCGTGGCGCTGGTTCCGGCGACGATGCGAAAGCTGGCACCGGAGAATGTCGTGGTGAGGCCCCTGAAAGAGAAGATCATGGTTGTCACCGCGGCTTTGATATGGAATACCGAGCGTCACCATCCGATGGTCGACGAAGTCGTTTCATGGCTGAAAAAAGGGGCGGTGCGGCATTCGAGACACTGAGCGCCGCACTGGGTCGGCCGGGAGCGGCCCGCTGGAACAGCAGGCTCGTAAGCCGCGCGATCAGGGGCGCGTCGGCTGGCCCCTGATATGAACGCAGACGGGCGCGAATGGCGGTTGCATCGACCTCATGTACTGGTCGGCTGCTTTGCGGTCTCGTATAGTCCATTTCCATACTGAGGGAGCTGCCGGGATCCAGTGCAGGTCGCCGGACGCGACGCGTGGCCGTTGCCCACCCCGGAAAACATCAGAAAGACCGCGTAATCAAGCGTAAACGCCTTCCAGGCGCCATCGGTACAATTGCGATCGCAGCAATCTGCACCTGGCGCACACTCGGCTGCACACGCGATGTGTCGTTCGCGTTGATCGTCGGTAAGGGGATGCGGCCAGCCGTCTCAGCCCATTTGAGGTACCTAGTGACCGCGGCAGTCGTTTTCGTGCGTCGACAATCGCCGGATTGGCAAAGCCTTTCCCGGGATTATCGCCAGGGCCTGGCCATCGATCCTTCCCGTTACGTTCCGGACCATCCTGTGCCGGGCTTCCCCGATCGGCTGGTGTCGTTGATCGGCGAATGGAACCGGCGTTTCTCCATCGACTTCTTTACCTTCCGGCATGCGGTCGCGATGCTTTCGCGCCGCAATATCTCGGCGATTCCTGACGCCAGAATGCTGACGCTCGACCAGCTTTCGATTGTCGCTCAGTGTGCTTCGGTGGAGCGTTGCTACGTCTATTTCCATGACGACGACGACTTCTTCGCGCCGCATCTGCCGGAGGTCATCCGTGCGGCAAAGACGGATGCCGACAGCATCGTGACACCGTTGTTCCGCCTCGGCAGCGAACGCCATTCCACCTTCGTCACCGGCGACATTACGCCGGATTTCCAGTGGGGTGAGCGTAAGCCGCATGATTTCCGCTATCAGACCAATAACTACGGTATCGCGGCCCGTCGCTGTACGACGATCGCGGAACTGAGTGCGCTGAAAGACCATGTGCTTGCATCGCGTTACGCCGATGAGCACGGCTTTCGCGACGAGCTTCTTCCTTCGGTGATCAGTGCGACGGTCAAGACCCCTGCGTCGGCGTCAATGCTGCACGTCTTCCGCGGACGACGCAGCAGCCATCGGGCAGCGTTCGACGCGTTTCTTGCGAGTTGCAGGCATGCGGCAGAGGATCTGCCATCGACCTATAACTGGTTGTCCGAGCCCCTTGGCAAGATCCATCGGCTGGTCGAGCATGTGTACCGCGGCGATGGGTACGTTGCCATTCACGATCTGCTCGGCGAGGATCATGCAGACCTGTCGGCTGGATCGCTTGCTGGTGGCGCGCGAAGAGAAACGGTTCCGGCACAGGGTTCCATCGTTGCGCGGATTCTCAGCGCCGTGCCGAACTGGCGTCGACGCGGCTGATGGCATCTGGGGAAGAAACTGTTTAGCGGACTCGGGGGCTTTTGACTGACTCGCCCCGTTCCTCACGACAGATCCCAACGATTTCAGGCTCGATCCCGGAAGCTCATAAATAGCGGCGACGCGTTTGCCATGGCCATTCGCTATCCGCGATCCAGCATCAGATTCAGGTTCTGAACAGCAGCACCCGATGCTCCCTTGCCGAGATTATCGAAAACCGCGGCGAGCAATACCTGCCCGTGCTCGACGTTCTGGAAGACGCACAGGTTCATATCGTTCGTCCCATTCAGCACCTGCGGATCCAGGTGCTTTAATGCGCCCGATTCCTCCAGCGGCAAGACGCGAACATGGGCCGCATCGGCATAGTGGCGCGCGAGGCAGGCATGTAACGTCGCGCCGTCCGCGCCAGATGCAAGCAGGCGTGACGCCAGCGGCACCGTTAGCACGATGCCCTGCCGGAACGCACCGTACGCGGGAACAAAAACAGGACGCTGCCCGAGCCGGGCATGTTGCTCGATCTCCGGCGTATGCTTGTGCGCAAGCTCCAGACCATAGACCTGATACGACGGCGCGTTCGCTGCGCCCGGCCCTTCATGTTCGTCCACGCCAGCACGCCCGCGTCCCGAGTATCCGGAGACCGCGTGAATACTGATCGGGTAGTTGTCCGGGATGAGCCCAGCCGCCATCAAGGGATGCAGCAAGCCGATTGCGCCGGTCGGATAGCAGCCGGGATTCGTCACCCTGCGCGCGTTCGCGATGCGCTCCGCCTGCCCCGGCGTCATTTCCGGAAAACCATAGACCCAATCCGGATGGGTCCGATGCGCCGAGCTGGCGTCGATCACTCTCACGTCAGGATTCACGATGGCGTCTACGGCCTCGCGCGCGGCGGCATCCGGCAAACAGAGCATGGCGATATCGCAGGCGTTGATCGCTTCCGTGCGACGCCGCGGATCTTTGCGCTCTGCGGACGCGAGCGTGAGCACGCGGATATCGGTCCGGTCGCGTAGCCGTTCGTGGATTTGCAGGCCGGTGGTGCCCTGGTCGCCGTCGATGAAAACTACGGGAGAACTCATACGAGGATCGCTCCGCTGACTGTGAGTGCTAACAGGTAGAAGGAGCCCTATGTTGCGCGGAAGGTTAGAATAGGGAAAGTTGAATTTCGTGACTTCTACATTCAGTTTTTCTGAATCTGGTCGACATCATGCGAGAGATCAGTCTGGACCGTTTGCGCACTCTGGTTGCAGTCACCGACCGGGGTTCCTTCGCCGATGCGGCGCGCGCATTGCATCTCGCACCTCCAACGGTCAGCCTTCACATCGCCGAACTCGAAGAACGCGTCGGGGCGCCGCTGCTACTACGCAGGCGCGGCCATGTGGGGCCGACGTCGATCGGCGATCTGCTGGTGGAGCGTGCGCGCCGGTTGCTGGCCGACGCGGAGCAGGCGTTGGACGATGTTCAGCGGCAGGTCGAAGGGCTCGAAGGACGCGCGCGTCTCGGCGCATCCACGGGCGTGATCGCACATCTACTGCCTCAAGCGCTGGAGGCGCTGCGCGAGCACCACCCCGCCATCGACGTTCAGATTGCCGTGCTGACTTCGCAGGAGACCCTGTCGCGGCTGGTGGAGGGGACGTTGGATATCGGGCTGGTCGCGCTACCTCAGCCTGCGGTGGCCGGACTCGTCATCAAGCCCTGGCGCCGCGATCCGGTGATGGCGTTTGTGCCGGCCCATTGGCAATGCCCGGCGCGCGTGACTCCTGAATGGCTCGCTGCCCAGCCACTCATTCTCAACGACGCGACCACGCGTCTCTCGCGCTTGACTACGGAGTGGTTCGCGGCCGGTGGTCACCACCCTGCGCCGCGCATCGAGCTTAACTACAACGATGCGATCAAGAGTCTGGTAGCAGCGGGTTACGGCGCAGCGCTGTTGCCCCATGAGGCCACGACGCCAATACCCGACAAGCGCATTGTCATGCGTCCGCTACGCCCTGCGTTATGGCGACGGCTCGGTATTGCGTATCGCGCGGGGCACGTTGAGCGGTCCACGCAACATGTACTTGATGTGTTGTGGGATTTGCGACTGGCGTAGTCGCCGCCACCAACACAGGGGCGTTCGGCGAAACGCACCACGAGCTTTTTTCCATGTGAGCTCACGCCGCGATTCTGCCGTGACAAGTCGTTCGAACCTTTCCTGGTGAGCGCTCGCGAACGACCGCGTAGTGGCGGCCACAAACAGCCGTTGGCACATGGTCGGACAGGAGGCCGCTCGGGGTAGGGTAGCGACCACTGCTTCCACTGCGAGACGGCCCGCTGGATCGTCATGGAAACGGAGAATGGTCAGGCAGGCAACCGTGTGCCGTGGAACAAGGGAAAACCAACCGGCCAGAAGCCGCCGTTGAATCTTCCGGAAATTTGGGCGATACGCACCCGGCTCCAGATGTCTTCGAACATTCGCAAGCTGGCTATGTTCAATCTTGCAATTGATAGCAAACTTCGAGCGTGCGATCTGGCGCGGCTGTAGGTGCAAGACGTCTGCCAAGGTGCCCATGTTGGTTCGCGTGCAATGGTGATGCAGCAGAAGACGCAACGACCGGTTCAATCCGAGACAACGGAGCAGACCGAGGTCTGACGGCAACATGGCCGGCGAACAGACGCTTACCGACCAGATGCAGGCAATGACCGTCAGACCTGAACGCCCATTGAAAGCGGTCGTTCGGAATCTCCTCGCGACCCGTTCAATCTGTGAAACCTGCCTGTCGCAGTAGCCCATCAACGAAAGTTCTCGGGTTCTAAGTGTTCGCGCGAGCAGCCACGCACCCGGAGCCATGCAGGACTATTGACGTTCACCCAGAATTGACCCACCTAGACCCGTAGTCTTCATCGAATTTACCGACGTGATTGAATGCCCTGCTCAACCTTTGAGCAGCGGATACAGAGGTGATCATCCGTCCTGGAGAGCCGGTGGAAAACGCACACATCGAAAGCTTCAACGACCGGCTGCGCGAAAGGTGTTTGAAGCAGCATGCGTTCGTCAGTCTCGACGATGCTCGCACGCCGATCAAAGCGTGCCGCACGGACTACAACTCGGTGCGCCCGCATAGTGCCTTGAGGCAACTGGCACCGGACCAATTCCGACAACTGCATCAACCGAAAACCGGCGAGACCACTAACTTACGAATGGTGCACTCGGCAGGGTGAGGTCAGTCGGGCCAGATCTTTTACCCTCGGTGTCTCTTCGGTAAATCGCGCGCTTACCGGAAGGAACACAACGGGGAAGGCATGATGCACCACTGGCTCGCCGAGCATCACGTGCTCGAGCGCGTGCGCCGCAGACATTGAGCTGAGGCGGGGGCCATTGCGGCCCTTGGTTGTGGTCAGACGGACGTTGCGTCTATTCTGCGGCTGCTCGATAGCAGCTGCGGGGAGCGGTTTGCTATTCGCGCTACCGTGAGCTAGCCGAGCACGTTAGTCACTAGCCGGCACGCGTATTTCCCGCGCCCAAACGCCAGAACCCCGGCTCTCCTTCTGGAGAAACCGGGGTTCTGGACGTACTGCATAAGAAGCCTGACGATTACCTACTTTCACACGGGCAATCCGCACTATCATCGGCGTAGAGTCGTTTCACGGTCCTGTTCGGGATGGGAAGGGGTGGGACCGACTCGCTATGGTCATCAGGCATGACGGGTTGCTGCGTCGCCTTTGGGGGCGCCACAGCCAATCTGGAAGAAGCGTAAAGAGTTTTTACTGAATTCGGGTTGTGTTGTTTATATCGGCACAACACTGATCTCTCAACCGTGCGTCTCTCAAAGACACACCTGTTATAGGATCAAGCCTTACGGGCAATTAGTATCAGTT
>NZ_FNZM01000057.1 GCF_900109265.1 Paraburkholderia tropica | reverse complement strand
TCGATGAACGTTCGCAACTTCATCCTGGCACATTGATGCCGACTCGCGGCTTCCGCCGCAGCCTCGGGACGGGGAAGTCCCTTTCATTCTCTAGGACGCGGACCTCACTATTCGTTAGTCATATAATGCAAGAAAAGGATAAAAAGGCAGTCGGTCGGAACCAGGCAGCCGAACACTTCGTTGCGTGGGTCTACTGGTTGACTGGGACTAGACACCTAGATCAATGGCATCACGAGCGCCCCAATATGGGGCTTGGCGGGGTAACACCGAAACCTTCTAAGCAACCTTCGATTAGAGGAGCGCATCACCCCCGCATACGCGATTTCTACCCTCGCGTTTGGCGAGATATAGCGATAAATCGGCCAGATGCATGAGCTCCTCGACGGATGGGGTTCTTAACGGATGTCCGGTCGCATACCCGATGCTGACCGTAAAAAGTGGCAGCGCTTCTACAGATCTCGCGAGTCGATTCATTTCGACGTCGCGCCTGATCGCCTCTGCAATCTTTGCCGTTTGACCACTGTCCGCGTTGGGCAACACAGCAACGAATTCTTCCCCGCCGTAACGGGCTGCAATGCCTCCGCACCGTTGCATGTGTGTGCAGAGGCACGTCGCCAGAGCTCTCAGTGCATTGTCTCCTTGAGCATGTCCATACTTGTCGTTGTACTGCTTGAAATGGTCGGCATCGATGAACAGGAGGGACAAGCTGCTGCTACATGCCTGGTGAAGTTTTTCCCATTCGTCTTCCAGTGCAGCGTTGAGCGCACGGCGATTCAATAGGCCCGTCAGGGCGTCTCTATGCGTAAGATCGATCAGCAGTTCCTGTTTGCGAAGATTTTCACGCAGCGCAAAAGCGAGCAACCAGACAACGGCACAAAAGAGCGCACAAATGCTGAAGGCAGCGGAACCCACTGTCCAGGCCATCTGCCTGAAGTTCGCAAGTACGTCCTGCTCCGCGGGAGCCACGACAGCAATCAACGGTGTACCCGGTACGTGCTGAAAGGTGTAGAGACGCAATGTCCCATCAATATGTGAATATGCCGTGTAGAATCCGAAGTCTTGGCTTAGTATGCGGTCGAAGGTCTTCGAGCGACGCAAGCGAATCATCTGGTTGTCGCTTAACGACGGATTTCTAGACAGAATTGTGCCATCTGTGCGCAAAATTGCGCTGATGCCATGTGGCCCTACATCAAGTCTGGATAGCAACTGATCGAAATAGGCCAGATCGATCGCCACCACTGCGATGCCGTTAAAGGTATGACGCGGCCCCTCTATACGACGAGACAATGCAATAGATTTCGTGCCGTCACGCGAGCGAGCTTGATATGCTTCGGACACGTATAGGCCAATATCCTGGTTATCGCGCTGAACTGTAAAATAGTCGCGGTCGCTGAAGTCCCAGTGATGGGAGCGGCCGCAGCAGCCATCGATTAGCGTGCCGGACCTGTCGGTTACGCCCATTCCCGTTACATACTGCGCTGCAGTGCGTCGGAAGAGCAGAGCATGCCTCAACTCAGCATCCATACGTCTCACCTCTGGCCTTTCAAGGTCAGAGGTGAGTAAAACGAGAGCATTGTTCGAGGTTTCGACTGTGCGTGCGATTTCGCTGACGAGCACAGCTGTGACGTTACGCGACGTCTCGTGCGCATGCTTGACGACTTCGCTTTTCGTCAAATACAGCGTTAGCGCACTGATGCATAGTGTTGCGATCGACATCAGCGTGCCAAGTCCGCCTACCACAACATGGTTGCGTCCCGCCCATTTGGCGACTTTCTCGATGATAGTGGATGCGGTCATCGAATGATATGAGTCTGGATCTAGAAGACCGGATGTTGTGTAAACTCGGGTTAACGGCTGGTAGGTTAAAAAATCGAGACTTGATTGAAAGTCATAGTGGGGGCGAGAATGCGAAAGCGCGGTGCAGCGATGAAGGTAGGCAACATCCGCGACTAGGCAAATCGCCTTGCGCGGCGAGCAGGCTATCCGAACGGTGCTGCGCTAGGATCAGCGTGAGACTGGATGGGTTGCCCGCGCCGGTGCATGTCCGCGGGACGCGGCGTCGCTTCCGGATCGATCCAATCATTCTACGTACCGCGTAATCGAGCCACCGCCGGATGTAACTCCGGCAGGCGCTGGCTGCAGCCAGTGCAGCACAGCTATTTGCCGAGGCGATGTATCATCGCCTCGGCGGCGGCTCGATGCCGTCCTGATATTGGGCACCGAATATCGACCGCGGCGAGTTCGCGCGGGAGAATCATAGTTCGGGCACGCTGAAGGCTGCCTTCACGGTCTTGTCTTCGTCTTCTGTAAAGGCGTGCAAATGCCGCCGCTCCTCTCGCCTAAGACGTGGCCGCTCAAAATCAGACAGCAGGATAAGTGGAACATCGGGGGCGTTTGCCAGCGATAACGCGCGCAAAGGAACCTTGTCGCCGATTCTCTCGTCGAAGCGCCGGGCAGTGCTTCTTTACCGGCGCGACCCAGCGTGGTTCGCGTGAGGCTGCTCTTCATCGTTTGACGCAGCATCGCGCGGGCGATGTCGAGCACACGAACCGTTATCTTTATGCTCTCGAGTTAGCGGAAACCGAGCGTAATGATGAAGTACTCCAAAGAGCTGCGCCAGCATTTGCTGGTAGTCTTAGCGGAGTTTCGCCGATACCTTCGTCACCGCATTGCGCAGGATCGTCAGCGCTTCATTGACGATCGCATCGCTCACGGTCAGCGGCGCGAGCAGACGCA
>NZ_FNZM01000033.1 GCF_900109265.1 Paraburkholderia tropica | reverse complement strand
TCGGGTGAAGCACGTGTTCGTCAAAGCGGCCGCACGGGCAAATAACCGCGCCGAGAACAGCCACCAGCCAACCCGTAGGCGCGAACGCCAGATGTGTGGCTTTCGCGATGCGCGTCGCACGCAGGCTTTTCTTTCATGCTTCGGCCCGATCCGTCAGCACTTCGCGCTTCCAAGGCATCAGATGAACGCTGCACGTCATCGTGCCATACTTCAAGAACGCCTCGGCACATGGCGCGCTTGGACTCTTTCCGCCGCAAGCGAGACCGTTATCTGTTAAGGATAACTACGCGCGTGACGCACAGTTGCCCACAGCCGCCAACTTGACAATGCCCCTGCAAGGCCTCATTCTCACCCACGGCTATGTCACGACGCGTGTGCTGCTGCCGACACAGGATTTGTCGAAAGGCGAGCTGAAATTCGCGCTGATACCGGGTGTCATCCGTCATCTGAAGTTTGACGCCGCGACCACGCGCGGCACGCTCAAAACGGCGTTCCCTGCGCGCGATGGTGGCGGAACAAACACTCCAAAGTTGTGCCCGCGGCGGTTGCACCAATGGAACCATGATCGGTACTTTGATCGGGAAACCCTCCGCCCAACTGCAGGCTCAAAGCCTCTGCCGCCTTTCTGACCGTCACTGTCCATGCGCTGTGTACGCGATCGCACGGGATGATCAACGCGATCGCACCCAGCACTTCTCCGAGTGCGCCGAAGACCGGCGCGGCGATCTCCGCCAATTCGGCGTCGTGATCGCCAGTCAGCAGAAGAACCTGTGCTCGCCGAATCTGCTGTCCCAGTGCCTCGTCGCCGATGTATGCGTAGGCCTGCAATACACGGCCCGCAGCGCCCCTGCCGGGCGGCAGCAGCTTGCCTGTTTCGATCGTGTCCCTGACCGCACGTGGAGAGGCAACCCGATGGAGACAAAGCTGGAACTCACCGCGTAGCACGAAAAACGCGGCGCTCTCCCGTGTCGCCTCGACCAGTTCATGCAGGGCGGCGATGGTCCAATCCGAGCAGCAAAACGACTGCAAATAGCTCGCATGAAGTTTCGCCACGGTTGGTCCGAGGACATAACGTCCGTTTGGTTGACGGGAAACGAGCCTGGCGTGAGTCAGCGAGGCGAGCAGACGAAGCAGGGTACTTTTATAAAGACCGGTACTTTCAGCGAGTTCATTTAACGACAGGTTGCCTTTGCCATCGGCGAGCGCCGAAAGCACACTCAGAGCCCGATCAACGGCGGCAACGCCGGCCGTGCCCGATTTGTCTGCCGTTGCCGTCATGAACTGGCTGCCCGCATGCGCGATCGAACCTGCATGCCGTTACCGCGAGCAGGAATGCTCAAGCAGCGCCTCGATCACGCCAAAGCCGAGCCTGTCTTCCGGGTCGAGCGCACGCAGCTTGCCGACAAGCTCTCTCGCTGCAGCATGCTCGCCGCGGCGCACGCTGATGAACGCCAGCGCCTTCAGTGTGGATAACCAGAAGCGGGCCGGGCCCGGTGTCGAAAAATCAGCGTCATCGGGCTGCACCGTGCGCCAGTCTCGCGCGAGCGACGCCTGCAGCGCGGCCACGGCGAGCGCCTTGCATGCGACTTCCTCGGCCAGTTCCAGTTCGCCTAGGCTAGCGTGGAATTTGTACAGCAGGTAATACGGCGGCAGGCATTGCGGGAATGCAAGCACGGTGGTCCACAGCGCAGCACCAGCTTCGTCGTGTGCGGCACCGCGCGCCGCGTCGATCAGCCGACGCGCGGCTGGCGGCACCTCGCCGCCGAACAGGTCGGTGGACTCGATCCCGGTGACGAGGTTCACCACACTGTCTCCGGTGCAACAAGCCGCGCCACGGGCTCTCCACGTTCGAGATGCGAGGTGAAGATTTCCTCGGCGTCGGCGGCCGTCACGCCTCGATACAGCACGGCTTCCGGATAGACCAGCACATTCGCGCCCTGGTCGCACGGACCGAGGCATCCCGAGTAGGTGATCGCCACCGTGTCATACGCGTTTCGCTTCTGCTGTTCGGCCCAGAGCGCCTGAAGGAGGGCGGTCGATCCCTTGCCGCCCGCGCACGAGCCGCGGGGATGCTGAGGCGGCCGATTCTGGGTACACACGAAAACATGCCGTTGAGGTTTGCTCATTGCCGTGCTCTCCTAACCGAACTTGAACAGGATGCCGTGCCCGCCGCGCGGGTACTCCCATTCGATGTTGTTGTGGTCCGTGCACAGGATGCGGCAGCTTCCGCACTCCAGGCAGCCATCGGTGATCAGCGTGACCGCCCCATTGCTTTCGGCCTTGTAGCACGATGCGGGGCACACGAAGGTGCAACTCTTGGAGCCGCAGTCGTTCGTGCAGACATCCGTATTCTTGATGCGGATATGCGGTCGTCCCGCGTCCACGCGGTAGCGATTCTGAAACAGTTTTTCCTCGACGTTGACTGTGACGGTGTTCATCGGAAGGCCCTCCAAAGTTTGTAGGCGTCGCCAACGAGGCCGCCGAGAGAGCGGTGCTTGCGGAAATTCGCCATCACCTCGCGCTTCTTGCTGGTCTTGTCAACGCCGTCGACGGTAATCATCGTGCGTGCGGCGTTCGCGACGAGGTCCGGATACGTCGTAAAAAACTGCGGATTGTCGTGCAGGATGCCCGGCATGTCCCGGTACTTGTGCAGATCCTTCATCACGAAGCTGTTGTCGAGCGCGCTTTTGTACGCCGCGAGCGCGCTCGCGCGGTAGCCGTGGCCGTTCACCCTGGCGGCGATGACTGTTTCGGCGGCGAGGCGTCCCGTCGTCATGGCGAGGTTCGATCCTTCGCGGTGCGCGGCATTGACGAAGCCGCCAGAGTCACCGACGATCATCCAGCCGTTGCCGTACACGCGCGGAATGGCATTGAATCCGCCCTCGGGTATCAGGTGCGCGCAGTATTCCTTCATTTCTCCTCCGGCGATCAGCGGTGCGATCGACGGGTGCCGCTTCATCTGTTCGAGCAGCACATACGGACTCGTTCGATTCGGATTCCTCTTGAAATCGCTGAGCATGCAGCCAACGCCGATGGTCAGCGACTCCTTGTTCGTGTACAGGAACCCGGTGCCCATCATGCCGTCCGTGATGCGGCCGATCATCTCGATCACCACGCCTTCCTCTTCGCCAATGTTGAAGCGCTGGCGGATCGTCTCCTCGGGCATGAAGAGAATTTCCTTGACCGCCAGGGCGACGTTGCGCGCCTCGATTTCGCCGTGAAAGCCGGCCTTGCGCGCGAGCGTCGAATTCACGCCGTCCGCGAGGATGACGACATCCGCGTAGACATCGCCCTGTTCGCGGTCGCACTGCACGCCGACGACCTGGTCGCCGTCCATGATCAGGTGATTGACGGTGGTCTCGCAGATCAGCAGCGCACCAGCTTCGCGCACTTTCGACGAAAACCACTTGTCGAACTGAGCGCGGATGATCGTGTAGCGGTTGTACGGCGGCTGGTTGTAGTCGTCGCTGCGCACGTGCGTGCCGACGAACGACGTGTCGTCGAGCATCCACATACGCTGCTCGATGATATGGCGCTCAAGCGGTGCGTCGTCGCGAAAGTCGGGGATGATCTCCTCGAGCGACCTGGCATACAGGATCGCGCCCTGGACGTTCTTGCTGCCTGGATATTCGCCGCGCTCGATCTGCAACACCTTCAGTCCGGCTTTGGCCATCACGTACGCCGCTGCGTTGCCGGACGGTCCGGCGCCGACGACGATCGCATCGAATTGCGAGGGTTTTTTCATCGTGTTCTCCTCACGCGGCTGCCTTGCCGCGCAGCGCCAGGTGGTCCGCGAACGCCTGCGTTAGCGCCGGGAGCACCTGGAGTGCATTGCCGACGATGCCATAGTGCGCAAAGTCGAAGATTGGTGCGTTCGGGTCGGTGTTGATCGCGACGATCACGTCCGAACTCTCCATACCGACGCGATGCTGGATCGCGCCGGAAATACCGGCTGCGATATAGAGCTTCGGCCGCACGGTCTTGCCGGTCTGGCCGACCTGACGATCGGCCTCGACCCAGCCGGCCTGCACACAGGGACGCGTCGCGCCGACTTCGCCGCCCAGCACACGCGCCAGTTCGAAGACGAGCCGGAAGTTCTCCGGGTTCTTGAGCCCCTTGCCGCCGCTGACGATCACATCGGCGTAGGGCAGGTTGATGCGGTTGCTGTTCGCGTCGGCGATGAAATCGAGCAGCTTCGTCACGATGCCGGACTCCGCCATCCCGAGCGTTGCCTGCACGATTGCTCCGCTGCGCCCGCTCTGCGCCTGCGGCATCGCCATTACGCGCGGGCGCACGGTGGCCATCTGCGGGCGGTATGCAAGCGTCATGATCGTGCACAGCAGCGAGCCGCCGAAAGTCGGCCTCGTCGCGGCGAGCGCGCGCGAAACCGGGTCGATGTTGAGTTCCGTGCAGTCGGCGGTGAGGCCGGTTGCGAGCGTCGTCGCGACCGAGCCGGCGAGATCGCGGCCCATCGAGGTCGCGCCGAGCAGCAGGATTTCGGGCTGGTACTGGTTGACGAGGTCGGTGAGGCCTTTCGTGAAGGGCTCGTTGCGATAGCCGAGCAGTACCGGATCATGGATCACGTAGGCCTTGTCCGCGCCGAAGCCGAAGGCCTCGGCGGCGAACTGCTCGAGCGGCTCGTCCGGGCCGCCGAGCGCCACGACGGCAACGTCGCTGCCCAGCTTGTCGGCGAGCTTGCGCGCTTCGCCGAGCAGTTCCCACGAGACGCTGTGCACATGGCCGCGGTCATGTTCCAGAAAAACCCAGACGCCCTTGTAGACCTTGAGGTGTTCGGGCAGTTCGAGATTGCGGCCGCCCGCACGTTTGGCGGGCGCAGCCGGCTTGGCGTCGGCGGCGACAGGCGAGTTCATGAGGTCCCCTTCATCAGCAAGTCCGCCTCCAGTGTTGGATGGCGGGTGAATATCTTCTGCAACAGGTTCAGCGAGATGTCGCGCAGGCTCGAAATGTCCAGCTCCAGCATCTCCGTCTTTTCGCTGCGCGGCGTCGGTCCGAAGACCTTGCTGACCACGGTCGGCGAGCCTTTCAGTCCGATCTTGCTGACGTCCTCGATGCCCGCCTGTTCGCGGTTCCATTTGCGCACGGGAAAGCCCGCGGCATGGATCATCGCGGGCAGCGTCGCGAAGCGCAGCTCGTTGGTGTTCTCCAGCATCGTCACGAGACAGGGCAGCGCGGTCTTCAGCACCTGCACGCCGCCTTCCGCGCGGCGCTCGACGACGATCGTGCGCGCATCGAGGTCGGTCTCGACGATCTTCGACACGTAGGTGAGTAGCTGCATCCCCATGCGTTTGGCGATGCCGGGGCCGACCTGGGCTGTATCGCCGTCGATGGTCTGCTTGCCGGTGAACACGACGTCCACCGCCTGTTCCTTCCCGATCTGGCGGATGGCAGCGGCGAGCGCATACGAGGTGGCGAGCGTGTCGGCGCCCGCGAATGCGCGGTCGGTCACGAGCACGGCGTCGTCCGCGCCATAGCCGATGCATTTGCGCAGCGCGTCCTCGGCTTGCGGCGGTCCCATGCAGAGCATCGTGACCTTGCCGCCGAAGCGGTCCTTGAGCCGCAGCGCCTCTTCGAGCGAGAACAGGTCGTACGGGTTGACGATCGCCGGCACGCCCTGGCGCATGATGGTGTTGGTGACAGGATGAACCCGGATCTGTGCGGAATCCGGAACCTGTTTGATGCAGACGACAATGTGCATGATGGCGCTCCAGTTCAGGCGGCGTCGCGCGTCGGCAACGACGCGCGCAGGTTGTCGAGAGAGACATGCTGGCGGCCGTCCACGTCCTGGAAGACCTTGAACACCTTCTCGTCGGCGGGCGTGGACGAGACGAAGTCGCTGTAGGCCTTCAGCAGCAGACCGTGGTAGACCTTGAACATGGCCGCCTCGTTGTTCTGCGGCATCGCTTCCTGTTGCCGGATGTACTGGAAGAAGCGCTTGAGAATGTGCAGACGGCTGACGTTCACCACCTTCTCGTCGAACGGGATGCCGAAGAAGTGCAGGAAATCCTCGGCCGACGAGAGGCGTTTAAGTTGCTCGATGAATCCTTGCATGTCGTTACTCCCCACTGGACATGTCGGGCGGTGATGAAAAATGCGCGCTTGGCGTGCAGCGGTCGTCGCAGCCGACGTGGCACTGGGCGGCAACCGCAGCGGGACCCACTTGCGCGGCCTGTTCGAGATGCGCCACGCGCTCCAGCAGGCAGGCGAGCGCCTTGCCGACGGGATCCGGAATCAGATGGTGATTGAGGTCGAAACCATATGGAGCCGCTCGCGCGCGAGGGGCCACGACGCGCCCCGGGATGCCGACGACGGTCGCGCCTTCCGGCACCGGATCGATGACGACGGAGTTCGCAGCGATGCGCGCGTGATGGCCGATCGTGATCGGTCCGAGAATCTTCGCGCCCGCGCCGATGACGACGTGGTCGCCGAGCGTTGGGTGACGCTTGCCCGGATGCCAGCTCGTGCCGCCGAGCGTGACGCCGTGATAGAGCGTGACGTCGTTGCCGATCACGGCAGTCTCGCCGATCACGACGCCCGCGCCGTGATCGATGAAGCATCGCGCGCCGATCACCGCGCCCGGGTGAATGTCCACATGCGTGACCATGCGCGCGACGAACGACAGCCAGCGCGGCACGTAGCGCCAGCCGCGCGCCCACAGCGCATGAGCGATACGGTAGGCCGCCATGGCATGCACGCCGGGATAGATCGTCCAGGCTTCGAACCGGCTGCGGGCGGCCGGGTCGCGCTGAGCGACGCAGTGCACGTCGCCAAGCAATAGCGACCACCATGAGGTGTTCGGGCCGGCCGTGTCCGTGGATGCCGGTTCAGGCATGACGCGGCGATAGTCGCTCACGAGACCTCCCCGAACGTTTCGCTGGCTTCGGACAGAAAACGGTAGAGGTCGCTCGCGCTCGGCGCCTGCTTGTACTGCGTGGCGTACTGGCGGATCCGCGCGAGCAGCATCGGCAGGATCCGCTCGGCCACGTTCACGCCGAGCGCGCCGTAGGCTTGGCGAACGCTTTGGGATCCAGAGTGTTTGCCGAGCACGACCGAACGCTGCCGCCCGAGTTCGGCCGGATCGAAGCTTTCGTAGGTCGCGGGATGTTTCGCGATGCCGTCGGCGTGAATGCCCGACTCGTGCGTAAACACGGCGCTGCCGACGATGCTCTTGTTGAACGAAACCGTCCTGCCCGACGCGCTTTCAACGAGCCGCGAGATGCCGAGCAGCGCGGTCGTGTCGACGCCGGTGTCGCGTCCCAGCAGATGCCGCGCGCCCATGACGATCTCTTCGAGCGCGGCGTTTCCGGCGCGCTCGCCGAGGCCGTTGACGGTCGTGTTCGCGTGGGTCGCGCCCGCGCGCAGCGCGGCGAGCGTGTTGGCCGTGGCGAGCCCGAGGTCGTCGTGCGCATGGATCTCGATCTCGATGTCGACGGCGTCGCGCAGTCTTGCGATCGCGTCGTAGGTCGAGAACGGATCGAGCACGCCGAGCGTATCGGCGAAGCGCACGCGTTGCGCGCCGTGCTGCTGCGCGCAGCGTGCGACGTCGGCGAGGAAGGCGGGGTCCGCGCGCGAGGCGTCCTCCATCCCGAGCGAGATCTTGCGATCGCTTTTTGCCGCCGCCGCGATCACGCGCGCGATCTGCCCGAACACCCAGTTGCGCGGCTGACGCAGCTTGTATTGCAGGTGGATGTCCGAGACCGGAATCGACAGATGCACGATGTCGGGATTGCAGCGCAGCGCAGCGGCGAGATCGCCGTCGGTGAGGCGTCCCCAGACCATCAGGCCGGCGTCGAGGTTCAGGTCGACGATCGCCCGGATGCCGGCAATCTCGTCCTCGCCCATGGCCGGAATGCCGATTTCGAGTTCGGCGACGCCGGCTTTAGACAGTGCCGTCGCGATAGCGCATTTCTCTTCGAGCGTGAACGCGACGCCGGCGGTCTGTTCACCGTCGCGCAGGGTGGTGTCGTTGATGATCGGGACGGGCATGTGCGTGGTCTCCCAAGTTGTCGTCATGAGATTTGCAAGGGTTGTGCCAGCGGCGCATTGTGGCTGGACGCGGGCTTGTGGCCGCGATTCGACAACGCGGATGTCGCGTATGAAGGGCGTGTTGTGGGGTTGCGCGTGTCGCGAATGTGCTGTTCCGGACACCGTGAACCAGGCGTTCTCGACCGGGTGGCGGTGTCAGCGCTCGCGCGCGAAGTTGCGCGTGTGTTTCGGCAACTCGATGGTCAGGTCGGCGTCGCGCAGCTTCACGCAGCACGCAAGGCGCGATTGTGCGTCGACGCCCCACGCGTGGTCGAGCTGGTCGGACTCCTCATCATCGGGCGCGGTCAGCGACGCGCCGCCCGCACGCACGTAGATATGACAAGTTGCGCAGGCAGCCACCATCTCGCAGGCATGTTCGATGGCGATGCCCGATTCGAGCAGGCCGTCGCACAGCGATGCGCCGCGTTTGAGCTCGATTACGCGTCCTTCGGGACACAACTCGGCATGAGGAAGCACGTGTACGCGGGGCATGAGGGGATCCGTTCAGGCGAGACTGTCGAGCGCGCGGCCTGCGAGCGCCTGGCGAATGGAGGCGTTCATCCGGCGTGCGGCGAATTCGGCGGTAGCGTGGGAGAGCGTTTCGGCAGCCGCGCGCAGCGCATCGAGGGGCGCGCCGACTTCGAGCGCCTCCGCCACGCCGAACAGGCTTTGCCGGATCGCGGCGAGTTCCGTTTCCGTGAGCAACGCGGCATCGGCGGCAAGCGCCGTTTCGGTCGCATCCAGCAGGCGCCGGGCGTCGACTTGCGCTTCGCGCAGCGCGCGCAATTGCATGTCGTCGAGCGAGGTGTCGAAGGCCTCCCTTAGCATCGCGGCAACCTGCGCGTCGCTCAGGCCGTATGACGGCTTGACCTCGACGTGCGCCTCGGTTCCGGTCGTCTGCTCCCGGGCGGTGACGGCGAGCAGGCCGTCGGCGTCGATCTGGAATGTCACGCGAACGCGCGCGGCGCCCGCGACCGTGGCAGGAATGCCGCGCAGTTCGAAACGGGCGAGCGAGCGGCAGTCCGCGACCGCCTCGCGCTCGCCCTGGACGACGTGGATCGACATCGCGGTCTGTCCGTCCTTGAACGTCGTGAATTCCTGCGCACGGGCGACGGGCAACGTCGAGTTGCGCGGAATGATCTTCTCGACCAGACCGCCCATCGTTTCGAGCCCGAGCGACAGCGGACAGACATCGAGCAGCAGCCAGCCGTCGCCGTTGCTGTTTCCGGCGAGGACGTCCGCTTGCCTCGCCGCGCCGAGAGCGACGACCTGGTCGGGATCGATGTCCGCGAGCGGTTCGCAGCCGAACAGGCCGCGCACCGCGTCTCGTGCGAGCGGCATGCGTGTCGAACCGCCGACCAGCACCACGCCGTCGATATCGGCGCTCTGCAGCCTGGCGTCGCGCAGTGCGCGGCGCGTGGCGGCAATGGTCCGGTCGATCAGCGGCTGACAGAGCGCGCCGAATACCGCGCGCGACAGCGTGCGCTGCCAGATGGCGCCGCCGGGATGCGTCAGCGTGACCTCGGCCGTGTCCGATTGCGACAGTGCCTCCTTCGCGGTGCGCGCCGCCATCAGCAGCGCGCGCTGCTCGCGCGGCGCGAGTGCGGCAAGGCTGGCGACGCCCTGCGCATTGCACAGCCAGTGCGCCACGGCGTGATCGAAATCGTCTCCGCCGAGCGCTGCGTCGCCGCCCGTGGCGAGCACTTCGAAGACGCCCTTCGAGAGCCGCAGAATCGAGATGTCGAACGTGCCGCCGCCCAGGTCGTAGACCGCGAACGTGCCTTCGGCTGCGCGGTCGAGCCCGTAGGCCACAGCAGCGGCGGTCGGCTCGTTCATCAGCCGCAGCACGGTGAGTCCGGCGAGTCTCGCGGCGTCCTTGGTCGCCTGGCGTTGCGCATCGTCGAAGTAGGCAGGCACGGTGATCACCACGCCCGCCAGTTCGCCGCCGAGCGCGGCTTCGGCTCGCGTGCGCAGCGCGCGCAGGATTTCGGCCGAGACCTCCACCGGCGAGCGCTCGCCCGCGGCCGTCGCGACGTGCACCATGCCGGGCCGGTCGACGAAGCGATAAGGCAGCGCGTCGGCATCGGGCAGATCCGCAAGACGCCGCCCCATGAAACGCTTTACCGAGACGATGGTGTTGGCCGGATCGTCGGCTTGCTGCATTTGCGCCTCGCGTCCCACGCGCGCTTCGCCTGACGGCAGATAGCGCACGACGGAAGGCACGAGCGGTGAGCCTTCCATGTCCGGCAACAGGTCTGGCAACACGCGCGCCACGGCGCTCTGGACCGTCGCGACGAGCGAGTTCGTTGTCCCCAGGTCGATGCCGGCCGCGAGCCGGTGCTGATGTGGGGCGGCGGCGCGGCCGGGTTCAGCGATCTGTAGCAGGGCCATGTCGATATCTCCTCGGCAGGGTGGAGCGGAAGGCTCACACCGCGAAGCTTTCTCCGCATCCGCAGTTTGCCTTCGCGTTCGGGTTGTGGAACTTGAAGCCTTCGTTCAGGCCTTCGCGCACGAAGTCGAGTTCGGTGCCGTCGAGCATCGGCAGGCTGCGTGGATCGACGACGATCGTCACGCCATATGCCTCAAAACACCGGTCCTCGACGTTCGGTGTATCCACGAATTCGAGCGCATACGCGAAGCCCGAGCAGCCGCTCGTCTTGACCGCGACGCGCAGTCCGACGCCGCTGCCACGCTTTTGCAGCGACCTCGCGACGTGCCGCGCCGCTGCCGGGGTGAGAGAGACGGTCATGTCGGGCCTCACACGGAGAAGGAACTGCCGCAGCCGCAGGTGCTCTGGGCGTTCGGGTTTTGGATGACGAAACGCGCGCCTTCGAGGCTGTCTTCGTAATCGACGCGCGCGCCCAGGAGATACTGCTGGCTCATCGCATCGATCAGCAACGTGACGCCGTCGGTGACGATCTGCATGTCGTCTTCGGCGACCTGGTCGTCGAACGAGAATCCGTACTGAAACCCCGAGCAGCCGCCGCCGGACACATAGAGTCGGAGCTTGAGCCGGGGATTGCCTTCTTCCTCGATCAGCGACGCGACCTTGGCGGCGGCGCGCGCGGTGAAGTCCAGGAAGGACGGCAGGGGTTCGGGCGCGGCGGCGGCCGCTTGCTGGAGTGATTCCATCGTGCTTGTCCTCGTTCGGTGAGCGCGTTCAATTCGTGCCGGACGCGCAGGCCGGCTGTTCGGTCGTGAATTCGACGCTGTCTCGCGCCGCCGTTTCGCGAGGCTCGGCCGTGAGGCGCCGCGCGCGGAAGTCGGCCACGGCGGCCTTGATGGCATCCTCGGCGAGGATCGAGCAATGGATCTTCACCGGCGGCAGTGCGAGGGCTTCGGCGATCTGCGTATTGCGGATCGCCATCGCCTCGTCGAGCGTCTTGCCCTTGACCCATTCGGTGACCAGCGAACTGGACGCGATCGCCGAGCCGCAGCCATAGGTCTTGAATCTCGCATCCTCGATCACGCCCTCGTCATTGACGCGTATCTGCAACCGCATCACGTCGCCACACGCGGGCGCGCCGACCATGCCGGTGCCCACCGTGTCGTCGTCCTTGCCGAACGAGCCCACGTTGCGCGGATTTTCATAGTGATCGAGAACCTTGTCGCTGTAAGCCATGACATGCTCCTTGGTAGCGTGCCGGACGGGCCGGGCATCAGTGTTCGGCCCACTGGAGAGAACGAAGGTCGACGCCGGCCTGCGCCATGTCCCACAACGGGCTCATGCCGCGCAGCCGTTCGACCACGCGGGTCACCTGCGCAATGGCGAAATCGATCTCCTGCGCCGTCGTGAAGCGTCCGAGCGAGAAGCGGATCGAACTGTGCGCGAGTTCGTCGTCGCGTCCCATCGCGCGCAGCACGTAGCTGGGTTCGAGGCTTGCGGACGTGCACGCCGAACCGGAAGACACCGCGATGTCCTTCATCCCCATCAGCAGCGATTCGCCTTCGACGTAGCGGAAACTGATATTGAGGTAATGCGGCGCGCCGTGTGTGAGGTCGCCATTGACCTCGATTGCGTCGATGGCTTGCAAGCCCGCCCACAATCGGTCGCGCAGCATGCGGATGCGTTCGTTGTCGGCGCGCATGCTTTCGCGGGCAAGCCAGAATGCCGCACCCATACCAACGATCTGGTGCGTCGGCAGCGTGCCCGAGCGCATGCCGCGCTCGTGCCCGCCGCCGTGGATCTGCGCATCGATGCGCACGCGCGGGCGGCGGCGCACGTAAAGCGCGCCGATGCCTTTCGGGCCGTAGACCTTGTGCGCGGAGAGCGACATCAGGTCGACCGGCAATGCGTCGAGGTCGATCGGCACCTTGCCGGCCGCCTGCGCCGCATCGACGTGCAGCAGCACGCCGCGCGCGCGGCACAGCGCACCCAGCGTGGCGATGTCCTGCACGGCGCCCGTTTCGTTGTTCACGAGCATCACCGACGCGAGCACGGTCTCGGGCCGGAGCGCGGCCTCGAACACGGCCGGGTCGACGAGGCCGTCCTGCTGCACCGGCAGCACGCTCACCTCGAAGCCTTCGCGTTCGAGTTCGCGCATCGTGTCGAGCACGGCCTTGTGTTCGGTTGCGAGCGTCACGAGGTGCTTGCCACGCGAGCGGTGGAAGTGTGCGGCGCCCTTCAGCGCGAGGTTGTCCGACTCGGTCGCGCCCGAGGTCCAGACGATTTCGCGCGGGTCGGCGTTCACGAGGCTCGCCACCTGCTCGCGGGCGAGTTCCACGGCTTCGTCGGCGGCCCAGCCGAACGCATGAGAGCGGCTCGCCGGATTGCCGAAGATCTGCGTCATGTAGGGCAGCATGCGCCGCGCGACACGCGGGTCCACGGGCGTAGTGGCGGCGTAGTCGAGATAGACGGGCTGAACGCGGGACTCGGGATAACGGGCGGCATCCGGCATGGCGGGCTCCTTGGCAGCGGAGGATGGAACAGGCAGGCGAAAATCTGCAACATCCATGCCACGGCTTTTTTTAGCCGGGTATGGTTGTCTTCTGGCGCGGGGATGGTTTTCTTTGTACGTAACCGACGCAGGATTGCAGTTCAGGTTTGTTGCGTTTGTCGGCTTTGTCGGCTCGGCCCGCATTCCGATCCGGCGCTTGTTCGGCGTGGGCTGAATCTTGCTTTATCGAGATTCGTGCTGCTGTTGCGCCGTGGTGCCTCGACCGGGCCACAGCAGGAGCGGAGGGATTCATGCAGAAGTCAGGTGCAGGCGAGGCCCGTCGTGAGCTCGACGCGGTCTATGAAGTCAGCAAGACGCTCGTGTCGTCGCTGGATGTCGCGCAGACGTTCCGGACGTCGCTGGAGTATCTCCTCAATGCGCTCGACTGGCGGCGTGCGTTCGTCGTCGTGGCGGAACTGGACGGCGAGTTGCACGGGATGTGCAGCGCGGGGCTGTCGCGCGACGAGCATCGGCGTATCCGCTTTCATCCGGGAGAGGGCATCGTCGGGCGGGTGTTCAAGAGCAGCATGCCCGCGGTCGTGCCGGACGTGCGTGACGAGCCGGTGTTTCTCGATCGCACCGGCAGCGCGGGCGAGCCCGGCGAATTCGGCGACGCGCGCGTCGCGCTGCTCGCGACGCCGATCCGCGTGGAGCGCAATACGCTCGGCGTGCTCGCGGTGTTCTGCATCAATCCGGGCGGCACGCGCATGTTCGCGGGCGACCTCGATCTGATGAAGATCGTCTCGACCTTGATGGCGCAGGCGCTGCTGCTTCATCGCAGCGTGAGCGCCGCGCACGGCCGCATGCAGGAAGAAGTGCGGCGCATGCAGAAGGCGATTCGCCCGGCGCCGCCGCTCGATCACGTGGTGGGCGTGTCCGAGCCCATGCAGCGCATCTTCGAGCAGGTTCATCAGGTGGCGCCCGCGCGTACCACGGTGCTGCTGCGCGGAGAAAGCGGTACCGGCAAGGAAGTGATCGCGCGCGCGATTCATCGCCTTTCGCCGCGCAACGAGCAGGCGTTCGTGTCGGTCAACTGCGCGGCCTTGACGGAGTCGCTGCTCGAAAGCGAACTGTTCGGCCACGAAAAGGGCGCATTCACAGGCGCTCAAGGCCAGCGCAAGGGCCGCTTCGAACTCGCGCACGGCGGCACGCTCTTTCTCGACGAGATCGGCGACATCTCGCCTTCGTTCCAGGCGAAGCTGTTGCGCGTGCTACAGGAGCGCGAGTTCGAGCGGGTCGGCGGCGCGTCGGCGGTGAAAGTCGACGTGAGGCTGATTCTCGCCACGAATCGCAATCTCGAACGCATGGTGAAAGAAGGCGAATTCCGCGCCGACCTCTATTACCGCATCAATGTGGTGAGCATCCAGTTGCCGCCGCTTCGCGAGCGGCGCGAGGACATTCCGGCGATGGCGGAGTATTTTCTCGATCGCTTCAACCGCGACAATAGCCGTGCGCTACATTTCAGCACGGACGCGATGCGCGTGCTGACGAGCTGCTACTGGCCCGGCAACGTGCGCGAGCTGGAGAACTGCGTCGAGCGCACGGCAACGATGACGCATGGCGACCTCATCGATCGTCTCGCCTTTCTGTGTCAGGAAGATCAGTGCCTGACGCGGGTGCTGCATCACATCGAGCGGGAGGACGCCGTGCGGCCGGCGCGTCTCGCCGATATTCCGATCCGCGAGATTCCGGGCATGCCGGGCGGTGCGCCGCGCGATGCTGACTTGCCGTTCGCGTTGCCGGACGATCTGGCCGACGACAGCGTCGCCGATGGCTTCCATTCCGGCGATGCGGAAGAAGGCAAGCCGGAGGGCGAGCGCGAGCGGCTCATCTGGGCGATGGAGCGCTGCGGCTGGGTTCAGGCGAAGGCGGCGCGCCTGCTCAGGATTACGCCACGGCAGATCGGCTACGCGCTCCACAAATACGGCATCGAGGTTCGGCGCTTCTAGTTCGCCGCTTTCGCTGTTTCTCATTCGTCACGCCTTCGCACGCCATCGGCGAGCGGCGGCTGTGCCGCGCGTGCTCGCGCCTTCGTGTCAATTCCATAGCATGACGAAATAATGTGGGCTTTGTCGCAACCGCGACAGAAACCGGCGGTCTCGTTGGGTTTGCGTGTCGGCGCGCGCGACAAAGCGCACGCGCGATTCGTCAAACCCCCGTCCAGACGGGCTTTGCGCTAGTGGCACGAATCTGGCTTTTATCTCCCGCACGTAGTCACGTCCGGTTGCGAGGAGATATCCATGCAAGATAACGCGAGTGCCAGCATGCTGCCCGCCGCTGCCTATATCGGCATCGGCCAGATCAAGCCTCTGGGGGCGGCCATCGACGTGCCGGCTGCCAGCGGCGGTTGTGGTTCCCAAGGCGGCGATGGCAAGGCCAGTTGTGGTTCGTCGGGCGGCCCCGACGACATGCCCCCCGAGGTGTGGGAGAAGATCAAGAACCATCCCTGCTATTCGGAAGAGGCGCATCACCATTACGCGCGCATGCACGTGGCGGTCGCGCCCGCCTGCAACATCCAGTGCAACTACTGCAACCGCAAGTACGACTGCTCGAACGAGTCGCGCCCCGGCGTGGTGTCGCAAAAGCTTACGCCTGAGCAGGCGGTGAAGAAGGTAGTCGCGGTCGCGAGCGAGATTCCGCAGATGACCGTGCTCGGCATCGCCGGTCCCGGCGATTCGCTGGCGAATCCGAAGAAAACCTTCGACACCTTCCGCATGCTTCAGGAGCAGGCCCCCGACATCAAGCTGTGCCTGTCGACTAACGGACTCGCGCTGCCGGATCTCGTCGACGAAATCTGCCAGTACAACATCGACCACGTGACGATCACGATCAACATGGTCGATCCGGCCGTCGGCGAAAAGATCTATCCGTGGATTTTCTGGAACCACCGGCGCATAACGGGCTACGAAGCCGCGCGGATTCTGCACGAACGGCAGATGAAGGGCCTTGAGATGCTGACCGCGCGCGGCGTGCTCACGAAGATCAATTCGGTGCTGATTCCGGGCATCAACGACGACCACCTGATCGAAGTGAATCGCGAAGTGAAAAAGCGTGGCGCGTTCCTGCACAACATCATGCCGCTCATCTCGGAGGCGGAGCACGGCACGCACTTCGGGCTGACCGGCCAGCGCGGGCCGAGCGCGCAGGAACTGAAAACCGTGCAGGACGCGTGCATGGGCGGCGCGAACCTGATGCGCCATTGCCGCCAGTGCCGCGCGGATGCGGTGGGGCTGCTCGGCGAGGATCGCAGCGAGGAATTCACGCTCGACAAGATCGAGCAGATGGAAGTGGTCTACGACCTTGAGCGCCGCCGCGAATATCAGAGCCGCGTCGAGGCCGAACGCGAGGCGCAGCACGCGGCGAAGCAGGAAGCGCTGGCCGCCGCGCAGGCGATCGATGTGGCCGACGATCTGAAGGTGCTGGTCGCCGTCGCGACGAAGGGCGGCGGACGCGTGAACGAGCACTTCGGCCATGTCACCGAGTTCCAGATTTTCGAGGTGAGCGCAACCGAGGCGCTGTTCGTCGGCCATCGTCGCGTGGACCTGTACTGCCAGGGCGGCTATGGCGACGACGAGCAGTTGCCGTCCGTCGTGCGTGCGATCAACGACTGTCATGCGGTGCTGGTCGCGAAGATCGGCGCGTGCCCCCGCGACGAACTTGCGCAGGCGGGCATCGAACCGGTGGACCAGTTCGTTGGCGAGTTCATCGAGAAGGCCGCGCTCGCGTGGTTCAACGATTACCGAAGCCGGGTCGCGAACGGTGCGATCACGCATGCGGATCGCGGCGACGCGGCGATCCGGCAGGGCGCGTTCACGGGCGCGGCGGCCTGAAGACTGCGTTGAACGCCCCCACGATCATTCATTGCGAGGAGTATCCCCATGACACTGAAAATCATTGCGTCCACCTGCACCGGCTGCTCGGCCTGCGAGCCGGAATGCCCGAACGTCGCCATCAACGAGAAGGGCGGCGTCTTCGCGATCGACCCGAAGAAATGTACGGAGTGCGAAGGGCATTTCGATAGCCCGCAGTGCATCGCGGTATGCCCGGTGGACGGCTGCATCGTTCACGCCTGAGCCACGGTGCGCGCCGCGTATCGAACTGCGCGGCGCTAGCCCGACTGCCCAACTGGAGAAGATCTGCATCATGCTGCCCAACCTTACCGTCATGCCCGCCGCCGAGAAGTTCATGCGCCGGATCGTGCGCTTTGCCGGCCTGCCTGCCGGCGCAGGCTTTCGTTTGCTCGTGAGTCCCGGCGGCTGCTCGGGCTACAACGCTGAGTTCAGCGCCGAGGCCGCGCCGCAGGCGGGCGAGCAGGTGCTGGAAATTAACGGCCTGCGCCTTTTCCTCGCGGCGGAGAGCCGTCTGCTGCTCGATGGCATGACGATCGATTTCGTCGAGACGGCGACCCAGTCGGGCCTCACCTTCGCGAGCCCGAACCAGGTGCCGTGCGCGTGCAGCAGCGCGGGCGCGAGCGAGCCGGGCGTCGCGCGCATCGACGTGGGGGCGATCGGACGCGGGCGCCCGCCGTTGCCGCCGCAGGCATCGTGAAACCATCAGGTGCGACGATGCAGACGCTGACGCCCGACACCGACACCATGGACGACGCGCTCGCCTGTTTCGCGCAGTCGGCGCTTGGCGGCGGACTTGCGTCCGAGGCGGCGCGACTGCTCGCCGAAGCGGGCCGCGTGCGCGAGCGGCCAGCCGAAGCGCTCGGGCTGCTGGAGCGGGCACGCGCTGTCGCACCGGCTCACCCGGCACCGCTGATCGCACTCTACCGGTTTCACTTCTATGGTCATCGGTTGGCCGACGCGCGCGCGGTGGGCGAGGATGCGCTGTCGATTGCGCGATCCGTGCTAGGCGCCGATTTCGGGCGCGAGCCGCCGTCGCGCGATGCCGTGCGCTACGACGCCGCCGTGCGTTTCTATCTGTTCACGCTCAAGGGGCTCGCGTATCTGCACATGCGGCTGGGTGAACTGGCTTCGGCGCAAACGCAGCTTGCAGAACTGCGAAGCCTCGACCCGGAAGACCACGTCGGCGGCGCGTTGCTGCTGCATGTACTGATGCGCCGCGAGGACGACGTCGACGGTGACGGAGCAGGCGTGCCGCGCGCGTATCCGGCGCGCGGCTGGGCGGTGCCGTTATGAACGCGCGCCGCGCCGTGCGCGCGCCTTCCGGCGACATTCCGCCTTGTCACTGGCAAGGCGGCCCGGTCGACTGCGCGGTCTGCGCCCATCGCGGCTTGCGCGCAATGCCGGACGAGGCAGGATGCGAGCCGGGCCACGCGTGCATGCAGGATGCGTACGCGAGGCGTATCGACCGCTTCTTCCGCTGGCATCCCGAACTCGGCAACGCGCATCTCGATCATCCGTATTTTGAGGTGCGTGCGATTGCGGCGCGCCATGCCGATGTGTTCAGGCTGCCCGCGCTGATCGACGACACCGACGAGACCGTCCGCCTGCAAATCGCGCTGCGCCTGCCGCAGGCGCATCTCGCGCGCATGGCTCGCGACCCTCACCGTGAGGTGCGGATTCGTGTCGCGCAACGGCTCGAACCGGCGGCGCTGGCCCAGTTGCGCACGGACAGCGACTATGGCGTGCGCGAGTGGGTGGCGCGGCGTCTGCCTTCGGCGCTGCTGCCGTTGATGGCGCAGGACCCGGACTGGGTCGTAAGAATGCGGGTCGCCGAACGCATCGAGATGCCGGCGCTGCTGCGCATGGCCGACGATGATGAAGCCGAGGTGAGGCGCATCGTGGCGACGCGCCTGCCGTTCGCGCTCGCGACACGCTTTTTCCACGACGCCGACTGGCGCGTGCGCTGGGAAGCCGCGCGGCGCGCCCAGCCCCACACGTTGACGCCGTTGCTGACCGACCCGGACGAAGAGGTGCGTGCGCTCGCCAGGCAGCGCAGAGGGGCGAGCGCGCCCGCAGATGTCCGTGACGGCGAGATGCGGCCTTGCGCGGGAGTGAGCCATGGGTGACATCAACCGGGACGACGACACCGTCGAGATCGCGTTCCCACCGCGTTTCAGCTTCGGCGAGCGTGTGATCGCCCGCTCGGCGATTCGCAACGACGGCACCTACACCGGCAAGGATATTGGCGAGGTGCTGGTGAGCAAGGGCGACGTCGGTTATGTCACGAGCATCAACACGTTCCTGCAGCAGTTCTACATCTACGCGGTGGACTTCGTCGAAACCGGTCATCGGGTCGGCATGCGCGCGAAGGAGTTGTGCACGCTCGATCACCTGCCGGACGACGTGCTCGAACGCCTCGGCGAACGTGCCGCCGCGCTGCGCACGATCGGCACGGGCAGCGATGAGAGGACGGCGCGATGAGCATGGAGCCGATTGAGCCCGCCTACGCGTGGGGCATGCGTGTGATCGCACTCGACGATCTGTGCAATGACGGCAGCTATCCAGACCGAGGCGAAGGCGAGTGCCTGGTGAGCGCGGGCGCGGTGGGCGAGATCGTCAACGTGGGGCGGGTGGTCGAAAGCGGCGAGCCGGTGTATCTCGTCGAATTCGGCCGCCGCGTTGTCGGCTGCACGGAAGACGAGATCGCGCCCGCGCCCGCCGGGCTGCTAGCCGAGGAAGACGAGGTCGAATCATGACGACGCCGACGACATGGGGCGAAGGGTGCGCAGAGCCATGCGCACGGAACGCGCCGTCCGCCGCGCATGTTGCCGATGCGGGCAACGCACGCGTGGCCGATTTCACGCAGCACCAGATCGAGCGCGCGTTGCGCAACCGCGTGCGCTACCGGTACGTTCGGGCGCGCGTCGCGCGGGAGCCCGAAGGGTATCGGATCGAAAGCCCGTGCTGCTCGCGCAACGTCGACCCGGCGGGCGGCGTGATCGACATTGCGTGGCTCGCGCGGGACGACGACGGCCAGTGGCATCTGCATGCGCGGGACCACGCAGCGCGCCGCTGGGTGGCGCAGTACGCGAGTCACGACCTGGCCATGCTACTGGACCGTCTGTGCGTGGATGCCGCGCGCGTGTTCTGGCCTTAAAACCCTGGCGACGGAGCCCGCGATGATCTACCTCGACCACAACGCGACGACGCCGACTGCCCCCGGCGTGGTGCAGGCCATGCTGTCGGTCATGACCGATGTCTGGGCCAATGCGTCCTCGCAGCATGCGCTGGGGCAGCAGGCGAGGCGCGCGCTCGCGGCGGCGCGCGCGACGGTGGCGCGCGTGCTGAGCTGCAAGCCATCGGAGGTGATTTTCACCAGCGGCGCAACCGAGGCGAACCATCTGGCCGTGCTGGGTCTGCATGCAGCGGTCACGGAGCCGGGCCGCCGCCGGATCGTGCTGAGCGCGGTCGAGCACGCGGCGCATCTTGCGCTGGCGCGCGCGTTGATCGGGCTGGGCGTGCCGGTCGACTTCATCGGCGTGCACGCGGACGGCACGCTCGACCTCGACAGCGCCTCTCGCCTGATCGGCCCCGACGTCGCGCTGGTTTCGCTGATGGCGGCGAACAACGAGACCGGCGTGCTGATGCCGGTCGAGGCAATGCGCGCGCTCGCGCATGACGCTGGCGCACGGATGCACGTCGATGCAACGCAGGTGGTCGGCAAGGCGCCGTTCGACTTTGCGCGGCTTGGCGTCGATGCCGTTTCGTTGTCGGCTCACAAGGTTCGCGGACCGAAGGGAATCGGGGCATTGCTGCTGCGCCAGGGCACAGCATTGCAGCCGCAGACGCAAGGCAGCCAGGAGCGGCGCAGGCGCGGCGGCACCGAGAATCTGCCCGCCATCGCGGGCTTCGCGGCCGCACTCGACGCGCTAGGCGATGTCGCTGCGAAGGCCGCCCACACCGCGAAGCTGCGCGACGCGCTCGAACGCGGACTGTGCGATGCGCTGCCCGGCGTTCAGGTGTTTTCCGCCGCTGCGCCGCGGCTCGCGTGCACCAGCTATTTGCGTTTTGGCGTATTGCCGGCCGAGGTTGTGCTGCATCGGCTCGAACAGATGGGCGTGTGTGCGTCGTCCGGTTCGGCATGCGCGTCGGGCGGGAGCGAGCCGTCGCACGTGCTCGCCGCGATGGGCGTGCCACGCGATGAAGCGCTGGCGGCCGTGCGTCTGTCGCTCGGCGAGTCGACGACCGCGCACGACATCGCCTATTTGCTGGCGGCGTTGCCGCCTTTGCTCGCGCCGCTGCTCGCAAGCGATGCCGTCCGCGCGGCCTGAATTTTTCCCAGGAACCCAGGAGCTACCGTCGTGAAAGTCATGATCCGCAGGGACAGCAAGGGCGCATTGAGCGCGTACGTGCCGAAGAAGGATCTGGAGGAGCCGATCGTCTCGATGGCGCGGCCCGAGATGTGGGGCGGGCTCATCACGCTCGCGAATGGCTGGCAGCTTGAACTGCCCGCGATGGCGGACGACACCGCGCTGCCCATCACGGTCGAGGCCCGGCGCGTGGCGAACGGCGAGGACTGACATGGCGCTCGATACCGATCAGATCCAGGCGATCGCCGAGGTGCTCGGCACCGCGCCGACGCTGCTGGACGCGGCGGCGAGCTTGCGCCAGCGGTTTCCGGCGGTCCGGGCCGTGCGGATCAGCGCGGCCGAGATGCGAGACGAAACGCCGGCGCTTGAGGTGGGCGGCCGCCGCGTCTATTTCGCCATGTCGGACGGGATGTGCGTGTCCGTCACCCGCGAGGCCAGCGAAGCCGTCATGGTCATCTTCACCGAAGACGGAGCCGCGCATGGAGATCGATGAGATCGCCCTGAGCGAACCGGCCTGCGGCGCGCGCGAAATCGAACTCGTCAACGCCGTTCTGCAATCGCCGCGCTGGAGCAGCGGCCCGATGCTCGAATCGTTCGAGGCCGCATTTGCGGGCTGGAGCGGCCGCGCGCACGCCGTCGCGGTGGCGAGCGGCACGCTCGGTACGTGGATCGCCTTGCGCGCGCTCGGCATCGGTCAGGGTGATGAAGTGATCTGCGCCTCGCACACATGGCATCAGGTGGCGCAGGCGATCACGCTGGCGGGCGCGACGCCGGTGTTCGCCGATATCGACTACTGGAGCGGCTGCCTGAACGTCGCGAAGGCCGAACAGAAGATTGGCGCACGCACACGCGCGATCCTCGCGGGCAACACCAACGGGCATCCGGCCGCCTGGGGGCCGTTGCGCGCGCTGGCCGACGCGCATGGCCTGCGGCTGATCGAGGACAGCACCGAGGCGCTCGGCTCGCGCTACATGGGGCGCGCGGTCGGGTCTTTCGGCGACGTGTCGGTGTTCGACTTCTCGGCGCCGTCGGCGTTGTGCGCGGGAGAAGGCGGGATGCTCGTCACCGACGACGAGCGTCTCGCGCACGAACTGCGCTATCTGCGTCAGCGGCGGATCACGGACCGCGGGTCCGTGTCGGTCGGCTCCCGCGTGCCGATGCAGGCGGGCATGAGCGAGCTGAGCGCCGCGCTAGGGCTGGCGCAGCTCGCGGGACTCGACGAGCGGCTCGCGCAGCGCAAGCAGGTGGAGGCCTGGTATCACGAAGCGATGCAGAGCTTCGAGGGCATCAAGCCGCCGTATCTCGCGGAGGATGTCGAGGAAGTGCACTGGATGCTCTACGTCGTGCATCTTGGCAAGCGCTTCACGCAGAGCGCCCGCGCGCAGATGATCGACGACATGCAGGCGTGCGGCATCGAAACGGCCGCGTACAGCCAGCCGCTGCACGAGCAGTTCCACTACATGAACGCCGCCGATGCCGTCGGACGCCGGCGCGGCACGTTGCCCGATACCGAGCGCATCGGCGACCGCGCGCTCGCCTTGCCGCTGCACACGCTGCTCGACGCGGATCAGGTCCGCTACATCGTCAAGACGCTCAAGGACACCGCGACGAATGTCGGCGCGGGCGCCGCCATCTATCTGTGAGGGATCGCATTCATGAGTCTCGCTTCAGTTTCCGTCGACAGCATCGCCAGCCGGATCGGGGATGGCGCTGTCATTCCGTATCTCGGTCCGGGCATGCTCGCGCTGTGCCCGGACGCAAGCGTGCCCGCGACCTCCGTCGCGCTCGCGCAGTTGATGACCGCGAAAGTCAGCGTGCCGCACAAGATCCGCAACCGGCTCACGCAGGCCGCGCAGTTCATCGAGAACTTCAAGCACCGCAAGTCGGTGGTGAGCCTTATGAACGACGCGTTTGGCATGACGCCGACGCCGTCGGCGCTGCACCGGGCGCTTGCGTCGAGCGGCGCGGGGCTGTACGTCGACAGCTGGTATGACGACACCTTCGCAGCGGCGCTGGCCGGCGCGCGTGCGGGCGGACAGTGGGCGCAGGTGCAAGGGCAGTCGCAGGCGGAGCACTTCGGACGGTGGTTCGGCGCCTATGACGCGCTCGGCGCGCCGCTCGCCGACGTGCCGGAGTCGGGTGCGCTGCTCTACAAGCCGATCGGCTCGCGCGCGCCGGCGTCCAACTATCTGGTGTCGGACAGCGACTATGTCGAGGTGCTGACCGAAATCGACATTCAGACGCCGATTCCGCCCGCCGTGCAGGCTTGGCGCACGGGCCGCAGCTTCCTGTTTCTCGGCTGCCGCTTCGACGACCAGCTCGCGCGCAGCTTCGCGCGCCAGATCATGAAGCGCTCGTCGGACGTGCATTGGGCGGTGCTGCCGGACGAGCCCACCCGCATGGAGGCGCGCTTCCTCAACGAACAGCGCATCACCCGCATCGCGACCCCGCTTGCGACGTTCGCCGACGAACTCGTCAGCGCATTGCGTCCCGCGCTGGCCGCCTGATTTGGTTGCCGTTTTTTCGACCCTTCCTTTCCACAAGAAACATCATGACGACACTGACCGTACTGCCTTCGGGCAAGACCTATGACGCGACGACCGGCGCCACGCTGCTGAAAGCCCTGCTCGATGCGGGCGAACCCATCGCGCACAAGTGCGACGGCAAGGCCGAATGCGGCGCGTGCCACCTGTTCGTACAGGAAGGGCGCAAGAGTCTCTCGAAGATTCAACGGACGGAGAACGAGAAGCTCGACTCGATCGTCGGCGTCGGGTCGAAGTCGCGCCTCGCGTGCCAGGCGGTGCTCGGCGAGGAGCCCGTGACCGTCGAGCTGCTCGGCTTTGTCTGACGGGACATCGGCGATGACTGCCGCCGAAGCGCCGCCGCTCGATATCGCCATCATCGGCGCTGGGCTGTGCGGGCTTGCGCTGGCGCGCGCACTGCATGCGCGGGGGCGGTCGTTCGTGCTCGTCGAAGCGAGCACCCGGCTCGGCGGGCGCGTGCTGACGCGGCGCTGCGACGTCACGGGCCAGCGTCTGGATCTGGGACCCACATGGTTTTGGCCCGACACCGAGCCCCGCATGGCCGCACTGATTTCGGAGCTGGGGATCGAGAGCGTCCCGCAGCATGATCCCGGCGACGCACTCTGGCTGACCGATCCGAACCGCGGGCCCGAACGGCGCAGTGAGCCTGGCGGTATCCATGCCGGCGCGCGCCGCATTGCCGGCGGTACGGCCAGGCTGCTCGATAAGCTATGCGCGGCACTTCCCCTGGACTCGATCCGCCTGGGGCATGCATTGCGTCTGGTCCGGGATCGCGGCGCGTGGTTCGACCTGCAACTCGCGCACGGCGAGCTGACCTCGACGCTGCGGGCGCGTCAGGTCGTGCTGGCTTTGCCGCCGCGGCTCGTCGCGGAGCACGTTGCGTTCGATCCGCCGCTGCCCGCCGAGCTGGCGCGCATGCTGGCAGCGACGCCGACATGGATGGCGTCGGCGGCGAAGTCACTGACAACCTATGCGCAGTCGTTCTGGCGTACCGCTGGCCACTCGGGCAACGCATGGGTGCGACACGTCCAGGCCACGCTCGGCGAGGTCTTTGATGCGAGCGATCCCGAGACGGAGGCAGGCGCGCTCGGTGGCTTTGTCGCGCTCGACGCGGTGCAGCGCAAGCACTTCGCGCGCGGACTGCCGTTGCTAATCGAAAGCCAGCTTGTGCAGCTCTACGGTCCCAGCGCGGAAGGCGGGCGGCAGTATCGGCACGATTGGGCCGACGAGGTCTGGATCTGTAGTCGCGCGGACCGGGACAGCCCACCCGCTTGGCCGCAGCCGGACGCGGCGTTGCGTGGCGCGTGGTTCGGCGACCGGCTTTACTTCGGCGGCAGCGAGACTGCGCTGCATGGCGCGGGACGCATGGAGGGCGCCCTCGATTCGGCCGCGCGCATTGCGCGTGCGCTGGCGCCACCCGATGGTTCAGCGGACTTTCCGGGCCGGACGCTGCGCGCGCCAGCGACGGTGGCCGAGGCGATCGCGTGCTTTGCGAACGCCGTGTCCGAGTCGCGCGAAGCTGCGCCAGCCTACTACCGGCGGCACGTCGTCCGCCTGCTATCGGGCCCGTACCCAGGTCCGTTCACGCAGCACGCGCTGCTCGCGACGGTGAGCCAGGTCTACAGCGAGGCGCTGGCTGTGCTCGACCGCTTGATGCCGACGCTCGGCACACGCGACGCCGACGCGGCGCAGATCGGCCGGCACCGCTTCACGCCGGCGTTTCTCGAACCGTTTCAGGGCTGGAGCAGCAAGCTGCTGGAGAGCGCGCTAGCGTTCAATGCAACTTCGTGCGCGTTGTCGAATTTCCCGGACGATCATCATCCGGACGCCGAGCTGCAAAGAGCCGTCGTGCTCGCCCTTGCGGATGCGTGGCGCGAGTTTGCGCTGGAGCTCAACGAACGTCTCGTCGATGCGGCGGAACGAGATCGTGCTGCGGGAGCGGCGGCATGAGCGGCGCGCGCACGATCGAGGACGGCGCGCGCCTGTCGATCGTCGAGCAGTCGGTCGTCGTTGTCATGACGCTCGTCGAAGGGCTCGCGCGCGACGATCTGTTGCGCTCGCGGCTGACCCGCACGGAGGTCCACCGGCAGCTTGTCCGGCTGGCGGGCGGCGCAGCCGGCGTGAGCGCGCGGATTCGCGGCGCGATGCCCGAGATCGACTGGGAAGGCTGGCAACTGATGCAGGTGCAGCTCGCGCTGCCGCCGGGCCTGGAGCTGGACGACGCGCTGTGGTTCGCGTGCGAATCGCTGGCACCGGCCACCCTGCTGTGGCTGCGCTTGCATCGCCAGCGCCAGGGCACGCTGTTCCAGATGACGATTTGACCGCCGCGCGGTTTGCGCACGGCGGTCATTCAGCTTTGGCCCAGCAGCTTCTTTCGCTCGGCCACCGAGTAGTGGCTCAGATGCCCCTCGCGCGCGGCCTGGCGGCGCGCCGAAGCGATGATCGCCTTGCTGCGGCCCGGCGGCGCAGGCGCACTGACCTGCTTGTCGAGCAGTGAACCGCCGCAATGGGGGCAGCGCGGCGGCGTCCCGGTGCGCACCAGCGCTTCGAAGTGCAGGCGGCAATTTCGGCATTGATAGTCGTAAAGCGGCATCGCGGGATTCCTGTTCAATGAGGGGCGGTGGCACAGTCGCCCATCGCGGCGGCGCAGCCTTCGAACGATCGCGGTGGGTGGCTGAGGCCTTCGGGCAGTCCGAGTCCGACCCACGCGTGAACGCGCGCCGTATCGAAGCCCACCATGCGGGTGTCGCCCGCTTCCATCAGCGGCCGGCGAATCAGCAGCGGTTGGGCGAGCAGCAGGGCGAGCGCGCTCCCGGCGTCCAGCGATTCGGGAACGATACGCCCTGACTTGATGTCCGGCGCGGCGCGGTTGAACCACTCGTGCACCGGCAGCGGTTCGAGAAACGCGAACAGCGTTCTCGGCGTCCAGCGCCAGCGCAGCAGATTGCGCACCTCCAGCGTATGGCCCGCGGCGGCGAGCAGCGCTCTCTGTTTTGCGTTGCCGCCGCATCCGGGTTTTTCGTAAAACGTAATGTGTGTCATGGCGTGAACTCCTCGCGTCAAGTCCTGGTGTGGGTGCCGCGGTCGAACGCATCCGGGCGTGGTCCGCCTGTGCGTCACGCGGCCTTGTCGGTGAAGGCGTCGGCGGCGATCGCGGCACGCCCGGCTTCGATGCCTTGCGCGCCAGGTTTCGCGTCGCCGAGCCGGCGTGCCGTTCGCAGCAATTCGAAGCCGCGATCGGCGGCCATGTCGAGTGCGTCGCGCCCGTCCGGTGCATACAAGCCTTCGCTCGCGCCAAGCGACAACAGCAGATGCATGACCTCGACCCGCCCGCTGGCGGCCGCCTGCATCAGGCATGTGATGTCATGGTCGTTAGCGTGATCGATTTCGATACCGGCCTCGATCAGCCGCAGGATCGGCGCGGGCGCGCCGGCAAGGCACGCGTACCAGAGCGCGTGGTTGCCTTCGTCGTCGAGCGCGCCGAAGCGCGCGCCCGCGTCGAGCAGCGCGTCAACCAGCGAGTCCTCGCCATGCAGCGCTGCCAGCATCAATGGCGTGACGCCGCCGATGCCGCGCGAGTGGACGTCGGGGAATTCGTGACCCGATAGCCATGCCGCAAGCGCGGCGCTTGCGCTCTGTCGCGGGTGTGCATCGGCGGGCGGCGAAGCCCGGCAGCTTGCGCTTTCGCGCGTGACAGGCGTGACGCGCGTGACGTGGACGGTCTCGGCATGCAGGGACATGATCGCGCTCCAGCTCGGAGAAGATGTATTGTGGGGCGGCCGAAGGCGTGGCGACGACAACAGCGCCCCGGCCTGCGGCTCGATCGGCATTCAAACAGGCCGGTTTTCGTTGGTGTTGCGTACCGGTCCCATCAGTTCGAGTCCTTCCGCGTAGGTGATCGTGTCGAAGGTCACGTCGAACTTCATGGCCGTGTCGGCCACTGCGTCGAGCTTGCCAGCCGTGTCCTTCTTTTTCAGATCGTTTTTCTCCAGGTAGAGCAGTTCGAGCAGCTCGTTGTAGACCGTCGATTCGAGGATCGGCAGCACATAGAACATCGCGCCCCTGTACGGCACCTGATAACGCCTGGTGAGATCGATGTTGTCGCAGAACAGGAAGTATTTGCCGCCTGCCGACAGGGTGTCGCCGAGTACTTCCGCCACGTCCTTCAGCGATTCGAAACTCAATAGCCAGCCCGCGAAGAACGGCAGATGCCGTTCGCCCGCGAGCGCGACGGCCATTACCTGCTCGCAGGAAAGCTCGGGCGGGCGCGCCTCGTCGGCGAGCTTCGGCGCGAAGCGCAGCGCGAGCTCGCCACGAAAGCCAACCCGGCCGAACGTGTTCGTGAGTCCCTTGAAGACCGGGTTGAGCAGACGGCCTTCGTGTTCGAGGCGGGCGAGGGCGGTGTCCTCGAGTTCCTTGCGGATAAGCGTGTCGGTCATGACGGATTCCTTGGATTCTTGAGATCGGAAACGGCGGCTTCGCAGGACGCCGGTGGGTACTTCGTCGGAACAGCATGGCAGCTCATCTGCCGTTGTTGCGCATCCAGTCCGCAGTCCTGAAGAATGCCTGCATCAGCGTGTCGCGCATGGCCGGGTCGATGCCGGTCTCGTCGAGCGCAGCGTGCATACAGGCGAGCCACGCGTCGCGCTCGGCGGCGCCGATCGCGAACGCCGCATGGCGCATGCGTAGCCGCGGATGGCCCCGTTCGGCCGAATAGTGTTTCGGGCCGCCGAGCCATTCGCACAGGTATCGCACGAGCACGGCCTTGACCGGCGCAAGGTCGGGGCCGTGCATGGCGCGGATCTCGCGCGCCTCGGGCCGCGTGTCCATCTGCCGGTAGAACGCATCGACGATGCGCGTGACGGCGGGCTCTGCGCCGATGGACTCGAAATGCGTCGTGGCGGGGCGCACGTCGACAACAGGAATGGTGGGCGGGTTCATGGCGGCACTTCAGTGCAACAACCGTACCAGCGGCAAAACGCCCGGATACGGCGGTCATGCGCGTGCGCACGGGGGTTGCGTCGGTGTTGTTTGCGACGAAACGCGCACGGTTTGTCGGGAAGCCGACACCGCGTGCGGCCGCCGCCGCGACCTGGCGGAAAGCGCCGCAGGCCAGCTTTTACCGGGGATTCCGAAGTTTCGCGCCGACATGGCACGGAAGCTGCACTAGACCGGTCCGCGCGGACACTCCGGCCGATGCGTGAGTCGACAGAAGAAGACCCATACAGACACGGCAGGCTCAGGACATGGTCGCGGCATTGCAGCCCTGATTCGCAACTGATTCGCAACCTTGATTCGCAACCCTGGTTTCAACCCTTTTCCTGAACTGGAGAACGTTAATGTCTCAACTTCGGCAAATTGCCTTTTACGGTAAAGGCGGCATCGGCAAGTCCACGACGTCGCAGAACACGCTGGCCGCGCTCACCGAACTCGGGCAGAAGATCCTGATTGTCGGCTGCGACCCGAAGGCCGACTCGACGCGCCTGATCCTGCACGCCAAGGCGCAGGACACGATCCTCTCGCTCGCGGCGGAAGCCGGCTCGGTCGAGGACCTCGAACTCGATGACGTGATGAAAATCGGCTACAAGGACATCCGCTGCGTCGAATCGGGCGGACCTGAGCCGGGCGTCGGCTGCGCGGGACGCGGCGTCATCACGTCCATCAACTTCCTCGAAGAAAACGGTGCGTACGAAGGCGTCGACTACGTCTCGTACGACGTGCTCGGCGACGTGGTGTGCGGCGGCTTCGCGATGCCGATTCGCGAAAACAAGGCGCAGGAAATCTACATCGTGATGTCGGGCGAGATGATGGCGATGTACGCGGCCAACAACATCTCGAAGGGCATTCTCAAGTACGCGAACAGCGGCGGCGTGCGCCTCGGCGGCCTCGTCTGCAACGAGCGGCAGACCGACAAGGAACTGGAGCTTGCCGAAGCGCTGGCCGGCATGCTCGGTTCGCGGCTGATCCACTTCGTGCCGCGCGACAACATCGTGCAGCACGCGGAACTGCGCCGCATGACGGTGATCGAGTTCGCGCCCGAATCGAACCAGGCGAACGAGTATCGCCAGCTCGCGAAAAAAGTGCACAACAACGCGGGCAACGGCACGATCCCCACGCCGATCACGATGGACCAGCTCGAAGACCTGCTGATGGAGCACGGCATCATGAAATCCATCGACGAAACGCAGGTCGGCAAGACGGCTGCCGAACTGTCCGCCTGAACCCGCGCTGAGCCGCACGCCCGCGCGTATCGTGGGCATCGCCTGTATCCGGCGATGCGCGCGGGCTGGCCCAGCGATGCACAATCCTCACGTATGGAGCATTCCATGACCGCCACGGTTGAAGAGCGCAAGGCCGCGAACAAGGCCCTGATCGATGAAGTGCTGAAGGCCTATCCCGAGAAAATGGCCAAGCGGCGCGCCAAGCATTTGGGCACCTTCGAGGACGGCAAGCCCGACTGTGGCGTGAAGTCCAATATCAAGTCGCTGCCCGGCGTGATGACGATCCGCGGCTGCGCGTATGCCGGCTCGAAGGGCGTCGTCTGGGGGCCGATCAAGGACATGATTCACATCAGTCACGGCCCGGTCGGCTGCGGCCAGTATTCGTGGGCTGCACGACGCAATTACTACATCGGCACCACGGGCATCGACACCTTCGTCACGATGCAGTTCACGTCGGACTTCCAGGAAAAGGACATCGTGTTCGGCGGCGACAAGAAGCTCGACAAGATCATCGACGAGATTCAGTCGCTCTTTCCGCTGAACAAGGGCATCTCGATCCAGAGCGAGTGTCCGATCGGCCTGATCGGCGACGACATCGAGGCCGTGTCGAAGAAGAAGAGTCAGCAATACGAAGGGCATACGATTGTGCCCGTGCGCTGCGAGGGCTTTCGCGGCGTGAGCCAGTCGCTCGGCCACCACCTCGCGAACGACGCGATCCGCGACTGGGTGTTCGACAAGACGGAAACAGGCAAGCGCCCTGAGCTTGCCTCGACGCCGTACGACGTTGCAATCATCGGCGACTACAACATCGGCGGCGACGCGTGGTCGAGCCGCATCCTGCTCGAGGAAATCGGCCTGCGCGTGATCGCGCAATGGTCCGGCGACGGTTCGATCGCCGAGCTGGAGAACACGCCGAAGGCGAAGCTGAACGTGCTGCATTGCTACCGGTCGATGAACTACATCAGCCGGCACATGGAAGAAAAGTACGGGATTCCGTGGGTCGAATACAACTTCTTCGGCCCCACGATGATCGAGAAGAGCCTGCGGGAAATCGCGAGCCACTTCGACGACACGATCAAGGCCAATGCCGAACGGGTCATCGCGAAGTATCGCCCGCTGATGGACGCGGTGATCGCGAAGTACAAGCCGCGTCTCGCGGGCAAGAAGGTGATGCTGTTCGTCGGCGGCTTGCGTCCTCGCCACGTGATCGGCGCGTACGACGATCTCGGCATGGACGTGGTCGGCACCGGCTACGAATTCGGTCACAACGACGACTATCAGCGCACGACGCATTACGTGAAGGACGGCACGCTGATCTACGACGACGTGACCGGCTACGAATTCGAGAAGTTCGCCGAGCAGGTGCAGCCGGACCTCGTCGGCTCGGGCATCAAGGAAAAGTACGTGTTCCAGAAAATGGGCGTGCCGTTCCGCCAGATGCACAGCTGGGACTATTCCGGCCCGTATCACGGCTACGACGGCTTCGCCATTTTCGCGCGCGACATGGATATGGCGATTTCGAGCCCTGTCTGGAGCCTCACGAAAGCGCCCTGGAAGCGCGCCGCCTGACGAGGCCGACCCCACGCAGCAAGTCCGCGGCGCGCGCGTGAGCGCTGGCCGCGGGCCGTTCAGATTACCGATTCAGGAGCCAGTGATGCCCCAATCCGCCGACAAGATTCTCGATCACGAACTGTTGTTCCGCGAGCCCGAGTATCAGGAGATTTTTCGCACCAAGAAGGAAAACTTCGAATTCAACCATCCCGACGAGGCCGTCAAGCAGATCGTCGAGTGGACCAAGACCGAAGACTACAAAGAGAAGAACTTTGCCCGTGATTCGCTGACCGTGAATCCGGCCAAGGCTTGCCAGCCGCTCGGCGCCGTGTACGTGGCGAACGGTTTTCACAAGACGCTGTCGTTCGTGCATGGCTCGCAAGGCTGCGTCGCGTATTACCGGTCGCACTTTTCGCGGCACTTCAAGGAGCCCACGTCGTGTGTGAGCTCGTCGATGACCGAGGACGCGGCGGTGTTCGGCGGTCTCAACAACATGATCGACGGGCTCGCGAACGCGTACAACCTGTACAAGCCGGAGATGATCGCCGTTTCGACGACGTGCATGGCCGAGGTGATCGGCGACGACCTCGACGCGTTCATCAAGAACAGCAAACAGAAGGGCAGCGTGCCGGAAGACTACGACGTGCCGTTCGCGCATACGCCGGCGTTTGTCGGCAGTCACGTCACCGGCTACGACAACGCGCTGCTCGGCATCCTGAAGCACTTCTGGGACGGCAAGGCGGGCACCACGGCGCCGCTCGTGCGCGTGCCGGACGACAGCGTGAACTTCATCGGCGGTTTCGACGGTTTCGTGGTCGGCAACATGAAGGAGATTCGACGGATTTTCGATCTGTTCGGCGTGACGGTCAACATCATCTGCGATCCGTCCGAAACGTGGAATACGCCGACCGACGGCGAATTCCGCATGTACGAGGGCGGCACGACCAAGGAAGAGGTGGAGCGCGCGCTCAATGCGAAAGCGACGTTCGTGTTCCAGGAGTTCTGCTGCGAGAAGACCAGCAAGTTCATCGCGGAACATGGTCAGGAAGTCGTCGTGCTGAACGCGCCGGTTGGCGTGGCGGGCACCGACCGTTTCCTGATGGAAATCTCGCGCGTGACGGGCAAGCCGATTCCCGCCGAGCTCGAAAAAGAGCGCGGCCAGCTCGTCGACGCGATGGCCGACAGCCAGGCGCACCTGCACGGCAAGCGCTTCGCGCTCTATGGCGATCCCGACCAGATGCTCGGTTACGCGGAGTTCCTGCTCGAACTCGGCGCGGAACCGGCGCACGTGCTCGCGACCAACGGCAACGACACCTGGGCGGCGAAGGTGCGGGCGCTCTTCGATGCATCGCCTTACGGCGCGGGCTGCAAGGTCTATCCGAAGCGCGACCTGTGGCATATGCGCTCGCTGCTCTTCACGGAGCCGGTGGACTTTCTGATCGGCAACACGTACGGCAAGTACCTGGAGCGCGACACGAAGACGCCGCTGATCCGGATGGTGTTCCCGATCTTCGATCGCCATCACTATCACCGCTTTCCGACTTGGGGCTATGAAGGCGCGCTGCGCACGCTCGTGACCTTGCTCGACGAGTTCTTCGAAACGCTCGACGCGAACACGATCGAGGCCGCGAAGACCGACTACAGCTACGACATCATCCGTTGAACGGAGCGCAGCCATGGCAGACCCGGTTTTGGTCAAAGTCACTCGGGACGGCCGCAAGGTCGAGGTGATCGACGGCTGGGTCTGCCTCGCGGGCGTGCGCGAGGCGGATCGTCTGGTGCCGCTCGACGAGCACCCGAACCGGCAGGCGATTGTGCGCAGCGTGCCCGGCGCCACGCACATCGCCGGGCGGCTGCCGCTCACGCACGAGCAGGCCGCCATTGCGCAGGGGACGATGGCGGCGGCCCAGCGTGAGTTCGATGCGAGTCCGTCCGGCATCGCACAGCGCATCCGGCAAGCGGTCTGGGCCAGGACGACCGCCGAAGGTGTCGAGTAGCTGCGTGCGAAGTGGCGTGAACCGTCCAGAGGAGGGCAACGCGTGATTTACGTGCTGGAGATGCCTGATGGCGAACAACCGAGGGCGTGGTTTGCCTACGACGAGGCGGATTTCGTCCGCAAGGTGGCGGCGTCCGACGCGCTCGACGCCGAGGAAATCCATGATGTGTCGACGCCGCGCGAACTGCTCGGATTCGCCGGGCCGACGCCCGATGCCGTTACGCGGGCGCAGTACCCGTCGATCTGCGCAATCGGGGACGCCCACGGCTGGGACACGCCGCTGTATCGCGCCGACTATCTGCTCGGGCGAGGTGTGTGCCAGCCCGAAGTCGTTACGCGGCGTGATGCATCGGAGGCCGCGTTGCAGGCGCGTGGCGACTGCCTCGTCTACTGGAACGATCGCGATGCGATTGGCGCGTTCGAAGGCGCCGATTCACGTCTGGCGGGCGCGTCGCGCTGGCACGCGCGGCGAGCGCTGTACGAGCAACTCGTGGCGCTCGACGTGCTCGCGGACGACAACTGAGCGCATATCGAAGCAGAACAAACCGCCAACATCCGCCTGTCGTGTTTGCAGCGCGGGGCAATGTCGCAATTCATTCAAATCGCCCAAAGTCTGTTCCGATGACGACAACCATCCGGCAAGCGGGCCGCGCAACGAAGCGGTTTGACCGTGCCGCGCGCCGGTTGCTGCCGTGGTACGGAACTTGCCAGTCATCGTGGACCCCACATAGTCAGGAGCCCGTCATGTCACCTTCGCTCAAAGCCAAGATCGCCGAAGTCTTCGACGAACCCGGTTGCGACAAGAACCAGGCAAAAGGCGAGAAGGAGCGCAAGAAGGGCTGCACGAAGCAGCTTTCTCCGGGCGCGGCAGCGGGCGGCTGCGCGTTCGATGGCGCGAAGATCGCGTTGCAGCCGATCGTCGACGTTGCGCACCTCGTGCATGGGCCGATCGCGTGCGAAGGCAACTCGTGGGACAACCGTCATGCGGCCTCGTCGGGCTCGACGCTCTACCGAACCGGCTTCACCACCGACATCAACGAGCTCGACGTTATCTATGGCGGCGAGAAGCGGCTTTTCAAAAGCGTGCGCGAGATCATCGAGAAATACGACCCGCCTGCCGTGTTCGTCTATCAAACCTGCGTGACCGCGCTGATCGGCGACGACATCGAAGCGGTCTGCAAGCGCGCGTCGGAAAAGTTCGGCAAGCCGGTGATTCCCGTGAATGCGCCGGGTTTCGCCGGGCCGAAGAACCTTGGCAACAAGCTCGGCGGCGAGGCGGTGCTCGACTACGTGATCGGCACGCGCGAGCCGGAATACACGACGCCGTACGACATCAACATCATCGGCGAATACAACCTCTCGGGCGAGCTGTGGCAGACGAAGCCGCTGCTCGACGCGCTCGGCATCCGCATCCTGTCGTGCATCTCCGGCGACGGCCGCTACAACGAGATCGCGAGTTCACACCGCGCGAGGGTCAACATGATGGTCTGCTCGAAGTCGATGATCAACATCGCGACGAAGATGCAGCAGCGCTACGGCATTCCGTACTTCGAGGGCTCGTTTTACGGCATCGGCGACATGAGCGACACGCTGCGCCAGATCGCGAAGCTGCTCGTGCAACAGGGCGCGCCCGACGATCTGATCGGCAGAACGGAGCGTCTGATCGAAGCCGAGGAGGCGCGCGCGTGGGCGAGGATCGCGCGCTACCGCGAGCGCCTCGAAGGCAAGCGCGTGCTGCTGATTACCGGTGGCGTGAAGTCGTGGTCGGTCGTCGCCGCGTTGCAGGAGGCGGGGCTCGAGATCGTCGGCACGAGCGTCAAGAAGAGCACGAAGGAGGATAAGGAAAAGATCAAGGAGATCATGGGCGACGACGCGCACATGATCGACGACATGACGCCGCGCGAGATGTACACCATGCTGCGCGACGCGAAGGCCGACATCATGCTCTCGGGCGGGCGCTCGCAGTTCGTTGCGCTGAAAGCGCGCATGCCGTGGCTCGACATCAACCAGGAACGCCATCACCCCTATGGTGGTTATGAGGGCATCGTCGAACTCGTGCACGAGATCGATCGCGCGATTCATAACCCCGTGTGGCAGCAGGTGCGCATTCCGGCGCCGTGGGGCGACGACGGCGAGACGCTCGGCGCGGTGCGGGCGGCGGTTACGCAGGAAGTGCCGCCCGAACAGGCTGAATCTCCCGTACCGCCGTTCGCGGGCGTGCGGGCCTGGGCCATGGCGTTCGAACCGGGCATGCCGGCCTGAGCGCGGCGAGGAGCAGACATCATGGCGCTCGTCGTCGAATCGAAGAAAGCCTGTGCGGTCAACCCGCTGAAAATGAGCCAGCCGCTTGGCGCGAGTTACGCGTTCATGGGGCTCGACGCCTGCATGCCGGTGATGCACGGTTCGCAGGGCTGCACGTCGTTCGGTCTCGTGCTGTTGGTGCGCCACTTCAAGGAGGCGATCCCGCTGCAAACCACGGCGATGAACGAGGTCACGACGATCCTCGGCGGCTACGAGAACATCGAGACGGCGCTGTTGAATATCCGCAAGCGGGCGGCGCCGAAAATCATCGCGATCTGCTCGACCGGGCTCACCGAAACCAAGGGCGACGATGTCGTGGGCTATCTTGCGACGGTGCGCAAGCGCAAGCCCGAACTCGACGACACCGAACTCGTCTACGTGTCCACGCCCGACTACGTCGGCGGCTTCGAGGACGGCTATGCGCATGCGGTCACCGCCATCGTCAAGGCGCTCGTCAAGCCGTTGCCGACCGTTGCCCGGCAGATCACGCTGCTGCCGGGCAGTCATCTGTCGCCAGGCGACATCGACGAGCTACGTGAGATCATCGGCGCATTTGGGCTCGACGCGATCGTGCTGCCGGATCTGTCGGGCTCGCTCGACGGCCATATCGCGCCGGACTGGCGCGGCACCACGCTCGGCGGTACGACGCTCGCGCAGATCCGCGCGGCGGGTGCATCGGCGCTGACGATCGGCGTGGGCGAGCAGGCCCGCGACGGCGCGCAGGCGTTGCGGGAAATCGCCGGCACGCCGTTCGAGATCTTCGAGCGGCTCACCGGCCTCGAACCCAACGACCGGTTCTTGCAGCGCCTCGCGCTGCTCTCGGGGCGTGCCGTGCCTGCAAAGTATCGCCGCCAGCGCAGCCAGTTGCTCGACGCGATGCTCGACGGCCACTTCTACACGGGCGGCATCAAGGTGGCGCTCGGCGCGGAGCCGGACCTGCTGCTCGCGCTCGGCGCGCTGCTGCACGAGATGGGCGCGCAACTGAGCGTCTGCGTCAGTACGACCGCGTCGCCATCGCATGCCCTGTTGCCCGCTGCCGAAGTCGTGCTCGGCGACCTCGAAGACCTGGAGCGCGCCGCGGCCAACTGCGATCTGCTCATCACGCATTCGCACGGCCGGCAGATGGCGGAGCGTCTGGGCAAGCCGCTGATGCGGGTCGGCTTTCCTGTGTTCGACCGCGTCGGCAACGCGCATCGCTGTCAGATCGGCTATCGCGGCACGATGAACCTGATCTTCGAGATCGCCAACCTGATGATCGAGCAGATCGCGCACCACCATTCGGACGACTGGCCGCTGCCGCAGGCCTCGGTCGATCTGGCCGCGCGCGACCCCGCGCGCGAAGTGAAGATTCCGGTCGTCGCGGCCGGTACGGGAATTCACGAGGAGTCCACCCCATGAAAATCGCATTCGCGACCCAGGACAAGGTGCACGTCGATGCGCACTTTGGCTGGGCGAAAAGCATCGTCACGTACGACGTGACCGCCGACGGCCACACGTTCGTCGAGTCGTTCGACTTCGGAGGCAAGCTCGAAGAGGACGGCGACGAGGACAAGCTCGCGCCGAAGCTCGACGCCGTCAAGGACTGCGCGATCCTCTACGTCGCCGCGATCGGCGGCTCGGGCGCGGCGCGCGTGGTCGCGCTGAAGATCCATCCAATCAAGGTGCCGCAGCCGGAGCCGATCGAGGACATTCTGGCGAAGCTGCGCGACGTGTTGAAGGGCACGCCGCCGCCGTGGCTGCGCAAGGCGCTCGCGAAGGAAGGCAGGCCATCATTCGATTTCGAAGAGGACGACGAGGTATCCCATGGCTGAAGCCATTACCGGCAAGGAGGCCGCCGATGCGGCCAGCGAAGAGGCGCTACTCGCGACGCCGTTTGTCCAGCAGCTCGTGAGGCAATTGCGCGCGCAGGATACCCACGGCACCTGGGAAGGCAAGAGCGACCTGAAACTGCTCAAGCCGTACATCCTGACGTCGGAAGAGCGTCGCGCGATTCCGATCATGGGCGACCCGGACCCCGAGACGCTCTGGCATCTGGAACTGTTCTACAACGCGATCGCGGTGGCGATCGAGCGGGAGACCGGCCAGATGGTGTCGCCGATGATGAAGATGAGCCACGAAGGCTTCGGGCGCATGGTGCTGATCGCCGGGCGTCTCGTGGTCGTCAACAAGCAGCTTCGCGACGTGCACCGCTTCGGCTTTGCGTCGCTTGCGAAGCTGGCCGAGGCGGGCGGCAAGTTCCTGAGCGAAGCCGTCGAGATGATCCGGGCCTATCCGGCCATTGCGCAATACGGCGCCTGAGCGGGAGAACACGATGACCGATGCCGACGAACTCAAGGCGCGCCTGAAAAAGCTCAACGCGCAGGCGACGCAGGCGAAGATGGATCTTCACGACCTGTCCGAGGAACTGCCGACGAACTGGGAGCAGATTCTCACGGTCGCACAGCGCTGTCACGACGCGCACGCCGCGCTGATGGACGCGCGTAAAGCCGCAGCCGCGGCTTCGGCGTGAGCCGCGCGGGAGACGGACGTGAGCGATCTCTTTAGCGTGACGCTGCCGAGCGGCGAGACCTGGACGCCGACTTTCGTGTCGACGCTCGACGAAGAAAAATGCATCGGCTGCGGGCGATGCTTCCGGGTATGCCCGCGCGGCGTGCTCGAACTGGTGGGGCTCGACGAGGACGGCGACCACATCGCCCTCGACGACGACGAGGACGACGAGTACGAGAAGAAAGTCATGACCATCGCGCACAGGGAGCTGTGTATCGGCTGTACCGCTTGCGCGAAGATCTGCCCGAAGAAGTGCTATATGCACGCGGCGGCGCGGCTTTGAGCAGGCCTCGACGGTCATGGATTTCCACACGTCCTTGATGAACCATGCGGTGAGCGCCGATCACCCGACGGTGCTTGCGCTCGCCGGTGTGCTGTCGTCGGCTTTTGACGAGGACGGCATGCGGGCGCTGCCGATCCGCGGACTGAACGTGGACGAAACCCGCTGGCTGCTCGCGCACTGGTTTCCCGGCGCCGAGGCGTCATTGCCGTTGGCGTGGGACGCATCGAGCGGCGCGTCACCGCCAGGGACGCGGTACGACGAAGTCGAAGACCTCGTGACGCTCTTCAAGGAGCATGCCGACCCTTGCAACGGAACGCCCGAGGAAGTGAACTGCGTGGCCCACGCGCTGGCCTGTGCGTGTCTCGGTGCCAACCATCTCTGGCAGGATCTGCGGCTGCCTTCGCGGCGCGAGCTTTCCGCGTTGCTTCGCGACTGGTTTCCACGGCTAGCGGAAAAAAACGTCAACGACATGAAATGGAAGAAGTTCTTCTATAAGCAGTTGTGCGAGCGCGAGGGGCTGTTCGTCTGCAAGGCGCCGAGCTGTGGCGTGTGCTCGGATTACGGTCATTGTTTCGGGCCGGAGCGCTAGGAGCCTGCGGGCGGTCCAGGCGTGGTCCTTGCTTTGTCACATGGATCGTTATGTACGTCTGTATATAACCAACAAACCGGACAAGGAACCCAACACGCTCATGGATCCGACCTCTGAGGCTCCGCCGCGTGCGCGCTGGACACCGTGCACGCGCGCCTGCTACCGGACATTGCACTGGCCTGTTGTCCAGTCTTCGCGCGAGCGTCCTGCGCGTGGCGAGCAGACGCTGTGTCCGCCGTTACCATCCCCGCCGCATCGCCTGCTTGCCATCTGTGAGGAAGCTGGCTTGCGCGATCTGGTCAGGCAGCACATGCGGCGGCTCAGGACGACGCCGCTGTTCATCAACGCTGGGGATTGCTTCGATTGCGTGACGGAGCGGGTTGCCGACTTTGTCGTCGAGGCTTGCGGCGGACCGCTCTATTACAGCCAGCGTCATGCCCATTTGCAGGCGGGCGCGGGCTTGCCGTTGCTGCTCGACGAGGATGGGCGCGAGTTGTGGTTGGTGCAGTTGTGGCACGCGTTCGACGATGTCAATTTTCCGACCGCGCTGCGCGCCGACTTCTGGGGCTGGGCCGAGCCGCTTTCCGTCTATCTGCTCGCCCCGCGTGCACGCCACGACCGGCTCACCCGCTATGCCTACGACACGGTGCGCAGCTGGTTCTCGACGCCGGTCTTGCAGGACCGCTCGCCACACGGCTGTGTTCCGGCCCGGAACTTGCACGGGCATGACGCTATTTGACGGATCAGACCGAAATGTCGGATTTACTACAACGCTATGGTGTCTTTCTCAACGTCGAGAATCCCGAAGGCGATGCCCGCGACGCGCTCGGACAGACCGTACGAACCGCGATCGCGGCTGAGGAGCTGGGGTTTCACGCAGCATGGGTCGCCGAACATCACTACAGTCCGTTCGCGATCGGCAGCGCATTGACGGTGCTGCTTTCGCACATTGCCGCCTGTACGTCGACGATCCGTCTCGGCACGGGCGCATCGCTGCTCGCACTGAACGACCCGCTGCGCGTTGCGGAGGACATCGCGTCGCTCGATCTGCTGAGCGGCGGGCGCATCGAATTCGGCGTCGCGCGGGGCGGTCCGTTTCCCGAGCAGTACCGGCATGCGGGGATCGCGTCCGCCGATGTCGCGCGTGAGCGCATGCACGAGGCGCTCGCGCTGATCCAGCGATTGTGGAACGAGCCGCAAACGCGCTTCGACGGGCGTTTCTTCCACTACGAAGGTGTCGCGGTGTATCCGCGTCCGCTCCAGCGCCCGGTGCCGGTCTGGCTTGCGAGCCTGGCCGGCGATTCACAGCATCTTGCCGAACAGCACGGCTATGGCCTGATGGCGACGCCGTCGGCCGATTTCAGCGAGATCGCGGAGCAGGTCGCCGCCGAGCGTGCGCGACGCGGCGACTTCCCGTTCGCGATCGCCCGCTTTTTTCATTGCGACGAGGATAGCCGGCATGCGGTCGAGCATGGCGTCGCGGCGGTGCGTGCCTATCCGCGTCTGATGGGCGTGCAGTTCCCGTCCGGCAAGCTGCCGCCGATGTTCGCGCCGGGCGCGCCCGAAGCGGTGATTCTCGCGAACTCGATCATCGGCACGCCAGAGCAATGTGTGGCGCGTGCGAAGGCGCTGCGCGACCGGCTCGGGCCGTACCAGCTCCTGCTCAAGCCCGCGACGCACGATCCGGTCGAGGCGCGGGCGTCTCTCGCGTTGTTTGCGCGCGCGGCTGGTCTAGCCGCCACGTGATCGGCAGCCGCGCGGCAGGGTGCGCCATCGACATGCACATGGCTCACATTTTGCAACGATGGTTCGGTCGCCCGTTTGATAACGTGAATTGTCGAGAATGTCGGATTCCCTACATCGGATGGACTGGTCGCCGTTATGGCTGTCGCTACGCGTGGCGGGCCTCGCCACGGCGCTCGCGCTCGTCGCCGGCATCGCGCTCGGCTGGCTGTTTGCGCGCCGGCGCTTTCCGGGCAGCACCGCACTCGAAGCGGTTTTCATGTTGCCGCTCGTCCTGCCGCCGACCGTGATCGGCTATGGCCTGCTCGTGGCGGCCGGCCGGCGCAGCATCGTGGGCGGATGGCTGTACCGGCAGACCGGCTACAAGATCGTCTTCAACTGGCACGGCGCGGTGCTCGCGTCGGCGCTGGTCGCGCTGCCGCTGGTGTTGAAGTCGGCCAATGCCGCGTTCGCGGGTGTGGACCGTTCGCTTGAGGCCGCGGCGCTGACACTGCGCCAATCGCCCTGGTCGGTGTTCGTGCGCGTGACGCTGCCACTCGCCTGGCCCGGCATTCTCGCGGGCACGCTACTCGCGTTTGCGCGCGCGATGGGTGAGTTCGGCGCGACGCTCATGGTGGCCGGTGACATCCCGCATCAGACACAGACGCTCTCGATGGCCATCTACGACGCCATGCAGGATGGCCGCGACGAAGCCGCATTACTGCTGGTGCTCGTCACTTCCGTGTTGTCCATTGCGATGCTCGTGTTGTCCGGGCGCTTTCTTTCTCTTCGCTGATTTCGTGGAGCATGCCTTGAAACGTTTCCTGTCTGTTCTATTCGCCGCCTTGGTTCTGCTTGTTGCACTGCCGTCCCTTGCGATGGCGCAGCAACTCACCGTTTCCGCCGCCGCCAGTCTGACCGATGCGTTCAAGGAAGTGGGCGCGAAGTTCGAGGCGACGCATCCAGACATCACCGTGCGCTTCAATTTCGCGGCCTCCGGCGTGCTGCTGCAACAGATCCGGCAGGGCGCACCCGTCGACGTATTTGTAAGCGCCGACGAGCAGACCGTCACGCGCGGCGTCGACGCCGGGCTGTTCGACGCCGCCACGCGCCGCGACTTCGCGGCGAACACGCTGGTGCTGATCGTGCCCGCTGTCCAAAGCTCGCCGGTGAAAAGCATGGCGGATCTGGCGAATCCGGCGGTGCAGCGCATCGCCATCGGCAAGACATCGACTGTGCCAGTGGGGGGCTACACGCAACAGGCGCTCGAAAAGGCCGCGCTCTGGGATGCGCTCGCGCCAAAATTCGTGCAGGCCGACAGCGTGCGGCAGGTGCTCGATTACGTGGCGAGGGGTGAGGCCGAGGCTGGCTTCGTGTATCGCACGGACGCGCTGCTGATGTCCGACAAGGTTGCGATTGTCCAGGCCGTCGGCGGCCACGCCCCCGTGACCTATCCGGTCGTCGCGGTCAGCGCGAGTCGCGAACCCGCGCTGGCGAAAACGTTCATCGCCTATCTGTTGAGCCCGCAGGCGCAGGAGATACTGAAACGCTATGGCTTCGCGCACTCGTAGGACCGCAACGACATGATCGATGTCGATCTCGGCGCGACCGTGTCGGATGGGGCGCGGCACTTCGTGCTCGCCACGCGCTTCGTGTCCGACGCGTCAGTGATCGCGCTGTACGGGCCGTCGGGTGGCGGCAAGTCGTTGACCTTGCAGGCGATCGCGGGGTTGCTTTCGCTGCAACGCGGTCATGTGCGCGTCGACGGGCGCGTCCTGTTCGATTCGGCGCGGGGTATCGATCTGGCGCCGCAGCGGCGCGGGATCGGCTACCTGTTCCAGCACTACGCGTTGTTTCCACATCTGAGCGTGCGGGACAACGTGGCGTTCGGGCTGACGAACTGGCGCCGCCGCAGGCTCGCGCGCGAGCAGGTCGCGCTGATCGGCGAATTGCTCGATACGTTCGGGCTGACGGCGCTGGCGGACAGCCGTCCGGCCACCCTGTCGGGCGGGCAGCAGCAACGCGTGGCGATGGCGCGTGCGCTTGCGTGCCAGCCGGATCTGTTGCTGCTCGACGAGCCGTTTGCCGCGCTGAACCCGATGTTGCGCGACGCACTGCGCAAGCAGCTCGCGCGCGTGTTCGCGCGTTGGAAGATTCCGGTTGTGATGATCACGCACGACCTCGACGACGTGCTTGCGCTGGCCGACGTCGCATTCGTTATCGAGCACGGACGCGTGGTGAGGGAAGTGGACGTGCGAAACGGCGAGGCGCGCGAGCTGATGCCGGAGCGTCGGGCGTCGTCGCTCAACGTGCGTGAGCGGCACGTCCGCGACCTGCTCCATATGCCCGTGGATGGATGAAATCCTGGGCGTCTCTACCCGTTCGTTGCCAGCCGTGGCTGGCCTTCTCAGGAGAATCGCAATGAAAACGACCGCACGTAATGTGCTTTCCGGCATCGTCGACGCCGTGACGCCGGGGCCGGTGACGACCCAGGTCCTGGTCGCCGTCCCGGGCGGCCATCAGGTGGCGGCAACCATGACGACCGCAGCGGCGGAGCGTCTGAAACTATCGGCGGGAAACGAAGCGCTCGTGTTGATCAAGTCGTCGGCGGTGGTGCTCGTGCTCGATTTCGCCGGCTACGCCTTGTCGGCGCGTAACCAGTTCTCGGGAACCATCTCCCGCGTGGAGCGGGGTGCGGTTTCGTCGCTGATCGGCCTGACGTTGCCCGGTGGCACGATCCTGACTGCCAGCGTCACCAACGACGCAGTCGATGCACTGGCGCTGATGGTTGGTATGGAGGCGACTGCCGTTTTCAAGGCCTATTCGGTCATGGTGGCGGTCGCCGCGCAATAAGCTGGCGCAGCAGCGGCACGGCGTGCCGCTGCTTGTTAGTCATCAGAAACATTCGTTTTCGATCTGATCGAGCCAGAGCAGCCCCTCCTCGTCGTTGTGCGATTCGAAGAGCTCGCGGATCTGGTTGACGAAGCTCGCCAGCAACAGCAGATCGTCGTGGCGCGGCCCGTTCGTCGCGCGGCGGCGCCCATGAAAGTACGCCCAGAATGGGTCGTCGCTGGATAGCGTGTGTTGTTCGATACGTTCCATCATGCGACGGGTCTGTCCGTCGAAGTCGATGCCCTTGAAGGTTCGATAGCGGTCGGCGGAAGCGGATGAAGTAGACAAGACGGACTCCTGATGATTGGTCGTGTCATCAGTCTAGCCAGGCATTTCGACGTCGTCCGTCGGCTGGCCGACATCTTGCGTGCTTTGTTTCGGCCGAGGCGCTTCGCAGCCGGTGCGGCGCTCGCCGTTCCACGCCTCCAGCCGCGCCAGGTCGGCGATGAAGAACTGGCGCGGCCCGTGTCGCATGATGACGCCTTCGCGATGCATATGATTCAGGGTCGCCGAGACGGTCTGACGTGTCGACCCGAGCAGCAACGCGATTTCGGTGATCGACAGATGGAGTCGCAAGGTCCAGCCGTTCGCGCTGCGCTGGCCGTGACTGCGTGCCGTCGAAACGAGGAAGTGCGCGAGTCGCGCGTGAGCGTCTCGAAACACCAGCGTTTCGACCAGTTCGATCATGCGTCCGAGCAACATGCCGAGCGAGCGGACCACCGTGCCGGTGGCCGCCGGCATCTGGGCCAACAGTTCGGAGAATGCGCGCGCGCTGATCAGCAGCACTTCGGAACTCTCGCTCGCGGTAACCCATGCGGGAGTGTGTGTCGAATAGACGTCGCCGGGTTCGAGAAACGCTAGTGTCAGTTCGCGCTGCTCGTTCATTAGGTGAACCCGGATGCGGCCGCTACGCACGATGAAAATCTGATTGTCGAACTGCGACGGCATGCTGAGCATCTGGCCGCGCCGCAATTTGCGCCGAACGGCTTTCGAGAGCAGCAGCCGTCCTTGCTCGCTGTCGAGCATGCGTGTGAATGGATCGGCGTGAGTGGACATGAGGCATCCTCCGTCGAACTGTCGATACGGCAGCGAGGCGTCGCGAAAGATGGCGTTCGCGCGCACTGGGGTCTCGAATAGGCGAGCGTAAGCGGCGCGCTGCCCGATATACGCCGATAGCATGAGCTAACGCCAATACGAGCCATGCAATAACCGGGCCACCCGCAGAGACTCTTATGGCGGGATCGACGCTACGCCTCTGCGCGCGCGTCAATAGTCGAGTTCGAGCGAGGCCATGAAGATGCGCGGTGTGCCAAGGTAAGCCGTGTTCGCTCCGGGGCTGCCGACGATATTTCCGTCGGGCCCTCACCCCCGGACCGTTGTCGCTCACTTCGAAGCGCAGACGCTCGCCGCCGTCCGATCTAGTGTGTCGTCCTGTGACTTTGACGTAGCCGCCAGGGGGGGCGTGCCGCAGCGCGTTCACGATGAGATTGTCGAGCGCGCGCGCCATCTGGGTCGTGTCGAATACGGGCCGTAGCCCTGCGACCTCGACGTTCAGGTCGATCTGGCGATTTTGCGCATGGGGCTCGTGGGGGACTTTCAAATTGCCCAGCCAGTAGTTCAATCGACCTCGCGAAGCTGAAGCGTAACGGGTTGCGTCAGGGCGAGCAGACTCGTCACCTGGGATTCGATACTTCCCCCCTGCTCGATGATGGTCTTCAAAGCAGCTTCACGTCGCGCGTCGTCACCCGCGAGCGCATTCTCGGCTTTGAGGCGCATGGCGCCAGCGGGATTTCGAATCTCATGCGCAATCTGCGCGGCCATCTTCCCGAGGGCGCTAAAGCGCTCGGCGGGATCGACATATCGGTTGAGCGCCTCAACGATCTGGTCCAGATCGCGTTCACCGAGCCGCGTGATCCGCTTGCCCTGCTCGAACTCGCCGTCTTCCGCGAGGGCCGTTTCGAGACAAGTCAGATTACGCTTCCAGCGCCTGAGTGCGAGGGCGAGCACGAACGCCAGCAAGACGATGAAGATAAGAAAACCGGACAGGATCGTCGCGGCGCGCTCGCCGTACGGCCCGAGTTGCGACCGCGCGCGGGTCAGCGTCCAGGCGAGCAGGTCTCTATGGTGTGGCACGGGACAGGCGACCGCCACCACGGCGTCGGCACCGCTCGACACGTCATCAACCTTTGTTTTACCGGTCGCCGCCGCGGTCTTCAGCGTACGCAGAATGAGTGGCGTCTCGGCTTCGGGGATGTCGCGTTTGACGCCGCTGCCCTCGTAGGTCGGAAACGCGTCACACGCACAGCAAGCAGTTACCCCAATGTGTTCACCGCCATGTTCACCTTGCTGCCTTTTTTACGCTTGTACCCGTAGAGACTGCGCGTGGACCGCTCTCGCACGTCGACTGCAACGTACGGCCATCAAGGATGACCGCACTGGGCTGCCCCCGGCGATTCCGCCCCCCGGATAATCGAACGCAGATCGTTGGCCATGTCACCCGCGCCTGTCCTGCTATTGGGCAGCGGGCCTTCCGTTCTTGTGCTCTTGAAATTTCGTCTTCCTGGACTATGTTAACCATCGCGAACGTATGTTCCTTGAGGACCGAGAGGAGAAAGACGATGAATCCCGATCCGAAGAGGTGGAACCCCTTCAAGTTCTTTCGCGTGTCAGGGCGTAAGCCTGGCGCACAGTCACCAGACAACACCAACGCAGGGGAGAGCGGCCAGCGCAACTCATTGCCCGACCTTATGAGGCTGCTCTCGCGCGAGCAGTGGCGCGCAGTCGAAGACTTTCTTCTTGATCCGACATTGGCTCGCGGAGTGCTTGACCGATGGTTCGGAGATTTTAGCTCGGCGCGTTTCCAGCCACGTATCGACGTGGTTGATGAGGGACCAGTCCTGCGCGTCACGGTAGAACTACCCGGTATTGATCGGAGCGACGTAAAAGTGAGCGTTGTGGATGGTGTGATAATAATTCGAGGAGAAAAAAAGCAGGATATACGCGACGAAGAAAACGGGTGCTACCGGCTGGAACGTTCCCACGGACGGTTTGAGCGCACGGTTCCCATGCCGGAATATGCAGATCCAGAACGCGCGCTCGCCAGGTATGACAACGGCATACTCACGTTGACGGTGCCAAAAAGCGAACCGGTGAGGTCCTCGGGCCGTCAGGTGGAGATCGAGATCGGTTAGCTCGGCCGTTTCGTAGCCGGTGTGGTCAGCCCGGTGGAAAAGCGCCTCGCATCAAGCCACGCTGCGCGCGACGTAGCAGTCGTCCCTGTCCGCCGTCCGACCCACAGCCTTGTGCCAGGCTCATGCTGCCGAACGGCCTGATTGATTGGGGCAGGACGGTAGAATCGGCCATCCCCAGGCATAAATGGCACACGCCAGTTCGGGCAGGACATGGACGGCAGTCAGCGCGTGTGGCGCGCGCGGGTATCAATGCCGACGCGCATCAGGTCGGGCGTTCCGACGCATGTCGCACAGCGTGGGCCTTCTGGCCCGGTTGAATATCACACCAGAATTCCTGATGGAATGCGTCCAGGCGGCGGGCCGCCTCATGGCGGTGAAAGTGACTGGCGAGCCAGAACTGGCAGCCATCAAAGAAGACCTTCATCGCGGGCTGCTCCGTACGCATTGAGCCTTTGCGTATGGCGGCCATCGCGTCCTGCAGCGCGGCATCGACGAACGATCCCTTGCGACATAGTTCGTCATCAACCGAGAGTTGCAGAAATTTGAGATAGTCCAGGCCAAGCATGCCGACAGGCAATCTGGCGGGCATGCGGGCACGAAAATGAGGGCTGTCGGACATCGCGACGCAAGGTACTTCAGAAAAATTATTTGACTGGGCGTGCGGGACTTTGCCGATCACGGCAGACCGTGTTAGCCATCAGCCATGAGATGGCGAATTACCAGTGCCGGGTCGGCGATATCCAGGATGAGCCTGCGCAGGATGCGCCGGCGCATATGCTCCTCGTCGAGCGTCCATGGGGCGCCTTTCTCGCTGAGATAATGCGCGAGGGCATCGTGATTGTCTGAGCCGGCGGGAAGGCTCAGGCGGGCGGCCAGCAGTCCCGCCACGACGTCGTCGATTTCGATGTCGAGCCGCTTGGAGTCAATGTAAAGTTCGAGTTTCATTTCGGACCCAGGCAAAAAGCGGCGCCGCAGGACGGAGACAATGTGCGGCGCCGAACGGATTGCACCGGCCGCGACCGTTGGCCGGCGCATGCGGAAACGCTCCTCAGTAGTCAAACTCCGGTGCGGGGGCCTGCGCCGGCTTCTCGTCCTTCGCCGCCTCGGCGACCGTCGCATCCGTCGTGAGGATCAGCCCGGCAATTGATGCAGCATTTTGTAGCGCAGTGCGCGTTACCTTGGTGGGGTCGACCACCCCCGTTTCGACGAGGTCGCCGTACTCGCCGGTTCCTGCGTTGTAGCCGAAGTTTCCCTTGCCTTCGAGAACCTTCGCGATGACCACGGAAGGCTCGTCCCCAGCGTTGGCGACGATCACGCGCAACGGCGCTTCGAGCGCACGCAGCACAATCTGGACGCCCGCGTCCTGGTCACTGTTGGCGCCTTTCAGGCCGGTCACGGCCGAGCGCGCGCGCAGAAGCGCAACGCCACCACCGGGCACGATCCCTTCCTCGACTGCCGCGCGTGTGGCGTGCAGCGCGTCGTCTACCCGATCTTTCTTCTCCTTCATCTCGACCTCGGTGGCCGCGCCGACCTTGATGACGGCAACACCACCGGCGAGCTTCGCGACACGCTCCTGGAGCTTCTCGCGATCGTAGTCACTCGTCGTTTCCTCGATCTGCGCACGGATCGACTTCACGCGTGCATCGATGCGCTGCTCGTCGCCCGCGCCGTCGATGATGATCGTGTCGTCCTTCCGTACCTCGATGCGCTTCGCACGCCCGAGATCCTCCAGCGTTGTCTTCTGCAGTTGCTTGCCAGTTTCCTCGGATATGACGGTCGCGCCCGTGAGGATGGCAATGTCTTCGAGCATAGCCTTGCGTCGGTCACCAAAGCCTGGCGCCTTGACGGCGGCGACTTTGAGGATGCCGCGCATTGCGTTGACCACGAGTGTGGCCAGCGCCTCACCGTCGATATCTTCCGCGACGATCAGCAGCGGCTTGCCGGCCTTGGACGTCGCCTCGAGCACCGGCAGCAGGTCACGGAAATTCGAGATTTTCTTGTCGTGCAGCAGGATCAACGCATCATCGAGATAGGCCGCCTGCTTGTCCGGATCGTTGATGAAGTAGGGGCTCACGTAGCCGCGATCAAACTGCATGCCCTCGACCACGTCGAGTTCGTTTTCGAGCGACTTGCCGTCCTCGACCGTGATGACGCCTTCCTTGCCTACCCTTTCCATGGCGTCGGCGATGATCGCGCCGATTGCCTCGTCGGAATTCGCTGAAATCGAACCGACCTGCGCGATCTCCCTGTTAGTGGAAATTGGCTTCGACAGCTTGCGCAACTCGTCGAGCACGGCGGCTACCGCCTTGTCGATGCCGCGCTTAAGATCCATCGGGTTCATGCCCGCGGCGACGTGCTTCATGCCTTCCTGCACGATGGCCTGCGCCAGCACGGTGGCCGTCGTTGTGCCGTCCCCGGCGATATCGGCGGTCTTCGAGGCGACCTGCTTGACGATCTGCGCGCCCATGTTCTCGAAGCGGTCTTTCAGCTCGATTTCCTTCGCCACCGACACGCCATCCTTCGTGATGGTCGGCGCGCCGAAGCTGCGTTCGAGCAGGACATTGCGGCCTTTCGGTCCGAGTGTGACCTTGACCGCGTCGGCGAGGACGTTCACGCCCTTGACGATGCGTGTGCGTGCGCTGTCGTGGAATTTGACGTCTTTTGCAGTCATGTTATTGCTCCGGGTAAAGTCGTTGACTCAACGCGTCGCGAACGACCGTCCCGGTGTTCGCGACCGCGTCGGGATTTCAGGCGGCCTTGCGGGTGGTGCCCGCGTCGGCCTCGAGGACGCCCATGACGTCTTCCTCGCGCATGACGAGCAGTTCCTCGCCATCGACCTTGACGGTCTGGCCTGCGTACTTTCCGAAGAGCACCCGGTCGCCGACTTCGAGCTGGAGCGGGCGCAGCGTGCCATCCTGCAGCAGCCGGCCGCTGCCGACCGCGACAATTTCACCCTGTTCGGGCTTTTCTGCCGCCGAATCGGGAATCACGATGCCCGAGGCCGTCGTCCGCTGCGTCTCGATTCGCTTGACGATAACCCGGTCGTAGAGGGGACGAATCTGCATTCTCATCTCCTGAGCGATTAAAGATTACCAATAAGGGAATCCGGCTGCTGTTACCGAAGCGTGTGGGGACGCCTCGGAGCAGCCGAGCCAGTGTGTCTGGCGGATAGCGAAATAGAGGCGGCGGTCACGTCCTTCAAGGGGTGTCAAAACGGCTATTTGTAACAAATTGTTTCAGTGAGTCAGCAAGATGCGATGGACAGCGCCGAGGCGATAAACCGTGCGGCCACGCCCATCAGGGCGACGCGGCTCAGGCAGCACGGGGCAGGGTGGCTGGCGTCCGCCATCGGCGTCAAGCGTGTCGTCCGGGGCTTCGAGCGTGCGCCACAGGCCGCCCTTTACCGGCCGGAACAGCCAGCGCACGTAGCCTTTGCGCGCGGCGAGTTGAATCAGCTCGCCGCGATCGGTTTCGTCATCGAGGAGCTGTGGGTCATGCGCGCTGTCCACCCCGTAGTCGCCAAATGCCAGACGACAGGCGAGCGCCTCCGCAGCGCCGGCACCGATCACGTTGCACCCGCGCCGTTCCGTGCGCTCGACATCCCATGCACCAGATTGCCACGCTGCATCCAGCAGCAAAGAATCCACACTCTCAAAATTGTGCCATGGCGCATGGAGCTGAACGGCTGACGCTGGAACCGGGCGGGGCGGGATCTCTATGCCGGGCAGTACCAACGGTGTCGCACGCTTGAATGCGTGCCAGTGGAGCATTGCGATGAGCGGCGTATTCACCTGTGCTGCCGCCGTGACGGTGACAGCGAACAGCGGCAGACGCACGGTGTCGATCTGCGCCTGAAGCGTGTCGAAAAGGTCCATGATGCCTCCCGGTTGTGTTGTTGCAGGGCCTCTTGAAATTTCCATCATATGCGCTATTTTAGGCATCGCTCAGGCAGTCGCGATCAAGCGCTGCGTGTTTCGATTTGTTTGTCAGCCGGTGTCCCCACGGCAGACGGACTGGAGCGCGTGGATCAGTTCGTTCTTCGTGAGAGGCCCCGGTTTCAAGGAGCCAGTCATGAGCGATCTTTTCTTCACTACCGATCTGCTGGGCGAATTCGACCGCCTGCAACGGCAGATAGCTAGCGCCGTCGCGGGCTTTCCCGCAAGCCTGCGCGCTACGCGCAGCGAAACCTTTCCTCCCGTCAACGTTGGCAGTACCGACGACAGCGTAGAGATCGTCACGTTCGCGCCAGGACTCGATCCGGCGTCGATCGACGTCTCGATAGACAAGGGGCTGCTCACGATCAGCGGCGAACGCAGGCCTCCCGCGACGGGAAGTGGCGACGAAACGCGCGTGTACGCTCGCGAACGCTTCATGGGAGCGTTCCGGCGCGTGATCGAACTGCCGCCGCACGCGGATCCCGACAAGGTCAGTGCGCGCTATGTGAACGGTTGTCTGACGGTGAGCGTCGGACGGTCCGAAGCGTCGAAGCCGCGAGCCATCGCCGTTCAGTGACGCGATAGAAAGAAGCACGAGAAAGCACGGAGGACATCATGAACGACAGCACTGAACTCACTACCCGGGAGCCTCACACCGACCTTGCTTCGCGCGAAGGTGCACGACATGCGAAGCAGCTTACCCGGGTTGCGCCTGCAGTCGATATCTTCGAGGATACCCACGGCATCACGCTCTACGCGGATCTGCCAGGGGTGCCGCGCGAAAAGCTCGACGTGCGCGTGCAGGACGGCAGCCTGAGTATCGAGGCGGAAGCGGTAATTTCGACCCCACCAGGACTGCGCCTGCAACATGGGGAAGTGCGCCATCCGCACTTCTGGCGCGCGTTCACACTCAGCCCCGATTTCGACGTGTCGCGCATCGACGCACAACTGAACGATGGTGTGCTCAAGCTCACCATTCCCCGTCGTGACGCGGCAAAACCGCGCCGCATTGAAGTGAGGGTCGGCTAGAGGAACGCGCAGAGGCAGGTCCGGTCATGCGGCGTGGTCTGCTCGGCCCGCGCCGCGTGACCCGCCACGCAGAGGTATCTATGCACAACGAACGCTGCCATAGCTGGAAGGGCTGCATGATCGAGACATGCGTCTTCCCGGTTTGGCACTGCGCTGCCTCCCGCTGGCCGGAACTTGGCCGTAGCCATCGTCCGCATCCGGCGCGCGGAGCAGTCGGTGACAGACTCGAACCTCCTGTCCTATGCCCAGCACTGGGCAAGCGTGGACAAGGCGCACCGGGCGACAGTCGAGATCGCGATACGCACCATCAATGCGGACAGCTTAAGCGACAGGGGTTCGCCCGCACAGTTCCGCGGTTGAACGGACCGCATCACACGGTTGTCCAGCCCGCGTATAGCTTGCACTACTTTTCATTTTTTGCAGGGGCAACTGCACGCGGGCTCCTGTTTCCTCGGAGAAGTAAATGCTCAGTCCACACGAATTCGCGACCCTGATGCTGGTTCGCCAGGCGCCGGACCAACTCGACATGAACCGCGCCGAACTCGACGCGCTTCTCGAGCGCCAACTGGTGATGCTGGAGCATTGCGGCGAAGGTGCACGGCGCGCCTACCTGACCGGAAAAGGCAAAACGTTCCTTGACGCACTTCAACCGTGCGACGCGCCCCGCGGCAGGAATACTACCGGAAACGCCGTTGGCCCGGATCCGGCAATGTCTCTCGCGCCGGGTGGTCGTGCGAAGGAAATTGAGGATCCGGGACGCGCTGGCTGAATGGCTACGCGACCGCACGCCTCGCAGGCGTCCTCGCCGTGAAGTGCGGGGGCGAGGCTGCCAGAGCTTGCCGGACGGCCTCCGGATCGACACGAGCCACAGCGGTAACGCGGGGCGCAGGCACGCGATGCGATAGGGAACATCATGTACAACAGAATCTGATAGCGAAACTTGGGCACCGCGCTAGTTTGCCACGCCTGTTGGCGGATGAGGGGAAACAGGCGCGGGCATCTCCCGAAGCACAGATCCGGTTATGCTCAGTCGTTCCGGGCCGACATGTTCGACAGATCTGGATTCCGTCAGCGATTTCTGGATGGACGCGAGACGAATACCTGCGGATTCGACGGTCGCCACTTCTGGATCGCTGTTCCTGCGGAACCATCTGAACTCCGCTTCGAGGAAAATAGAATGACAGACACTGCAGTCACCTTTCCCGACAACGATGCGCTTTATGAACGCATACGGCTTATGCTCTTTAGCGTTGATCTGCCCGTGAAACGTCTCGAAGCCGACATCGACGGTATCGAACGATTCACCGCGTCTGATGTGCGCTCACCGCATCTGCGCCTGATCAAAACAATGCCGCCGTTTACGCCCGCTGCGGAATCGATCGTACGCGCCATGATCCGTACATACGGAATGGAGTTGTTCGGGCGCGGTAGCGCGAATGCCGCGCTGCGCGCGCTGATAAAGGCCGGACCGGTTAAATTTGGACAAACCGCCTTGTTGCTGGGGCACGACGCACCTGTCCCGGAGCGTACCCGACCACTCGTCGAAGAATTCAACCGGGTCTTTGAGCGCCATCCTGGAAGCGGCTTCGCCGAAGCTAGAAGCATTCTGGCGGCAATTGGTCTGCCCGGTTGCTGGGAGGCATTTCAACAGCCACGTTGCCTGCAAAACCGGGAATAGAAATCCGTTATTGGGTCCGCCGAAGATGTCACTTTCGGACGTCGGGCTGCGCATCGCGAAGAGGGTGGGCGATCTGGAAAGCCTGGTTGCGAATTGTGATCCAGAGATGACGCGGCCTCGTCGCAGCGCAGGTGCGCACGTCCTGATGGATTGCGACCTCAAGGCATTGCCGTCCGCTTCTATTGTTCCGCCGCAAAGCCGTGTGCCATCTGGTGGCTTCGAACCAGTTCATGTACGGCGCGTCGATTGGCGACGGCAGCGGTGGGCCTTCATGATGAGTCGCTGGCTGTGGCGTACATCGCCGAAGTGCGCCTGGACCCATCGGTGGCGATGGATAGCGTGTTTGGCGCATAATCGTGCCTGGATACAGTTGCACGTGGATGATTCCCGTTCTCTGTTCTCCCTGAAACTGTGGCACTTGCTGCCCCTTTCTGCCGTCCCTTCGGCAACCACCAACGTCGGAACCTAAACGCGATGCACCATAACCTGACTCGCCTGAAGAGCGATGTGCCCGGACTTGACCCAATTCTGGGCGGCGGGTTGATTGCTGGTTCCGCGTATATCCTTCAGGGGCGACCGGGTGCCGGCAAGACGATCCTGGCAAACCAGATTGCCTTCGCGCAGGCTCGTGCGGGAAGCAAAATTCTCTACATCACGCTCCTCGCAGAATCCCACGATCGCCTCTTTCAATCACTCGCGATACTTGACTTCTACGATGCTGAGCTCGTTGGTAAGGAAATAACGTATCTGAGTCTGTTCCGAACGCTTCGCGTCGACGGTCTGAGCGCGCTGGTTGAGCTGCTCCGCAAGGAGATGGCGCGCCAAGGTGCCTCGATGCTCATACTGGATGGCCTGCTCAACGCGCGCGAAAGCACGCATAGCTCACTCGATGTGAAGGCCTTTGTCGCGGAACTGCAGGGGCATGCGTCTTTCAGTGGCTGCACGGTCCTATTTCTGACCAGCGCGCGCATCGACGAATCAAGCCCCGAGCACACGATGGTCGATGGTGTGGTTCAACTAGAGGAGGAATTGTTCGGCTCGCGTACCGTACGACGGCTGCGGATAACCAAATCGCGCGGAAGTGCCTCGCTTGGAGGTCTCCATCACTATGAGATTTCCAATCAGGGGGTCACGGTCTATCCGCGGCTCGAATCCCTGTATGGTCGACCTGTTGGTCAGGACCGTGCTCCGCAGGACCGGGTCTCCAGTGGTGTCGGCGAGCTTGACCTGCGAGTACACGGCGGCCTGCCCGCAAACTCCGCTACGGCCGTGGTGGGTCCGGGTGGAAGTGGCAAGACCAGTTTTGGTCTCAATTTTCTACGGTTGGCGACGCCTGAAACACCAGCGCTGCACTTTGGCTTCTACGAGAGCCCTGCGCGTCTTGCCAGTAAGGCAAAGGCTCTGGGGATAGAACTGGAGACGCTTATCGCCTCAGGTGCGGTGGCTGTTTTGTGGAACCCGTTGACCGAGAACGTCATCGACAAACTGGCATACCAGTTGCTTGATGCAGTTCGGGCACGCGGAATGCGCAGGCTCGTCATAGATGGGCTTGCGGGTTTCGAAAGGGCGAGTGTTGAGCGTCCTCGCTTCACCGAATTTCTTGCTGCATTGACGAACCAGTTACGTGTTCTGGACGTTACGACGGTGTGTACATGGGAAACGAGGGAGCTGACCGCGACGGCACTGAATTCGGCGCCGCCAGAAATGCTGAGCCTGTTCGACAATGTCATTGGCATGCAGCTTGAGGAAGCGGGTGACGCGCTCTATCCTGGCATGAAAGTTATCAAGATCAGGGACAGTGCATTCGCGCCGACAATCACGAAGCTCATCATCCCGGATGCCATTCACGGAACGCTCGGGGATCGTGGCATCGCTACATCAGGCACCCCCGAAAATTAAAATGTCGCTGGAAGGGCTGCGTGCCGTCTGCTGACGGCAGGTAACGGGAGTGAGCCGCAATGGCGACCATAGTAGTAGTTGACGACGAGACCTTGATCACGGATTTCCTGTCCTTTTTTCTGGAGGACGCGGGATACGTCGTCCATAGCGCCCGCAATGGAGCCGAAGCGCTTGAGCTTATCGTACGTATTGTTCCGGACCTCGTCATCACGGACTACATGATGCCATTGATGACGGGTCTGGAGCTTGCGCGCGCGATCAAGGCAGACCACGCTGTCATGCACGTTCCTGTCATCCTTTCCAGCGCTGCACAAGGAGCGTCCGCGCGGCAACACCCGGAATTGTTCGTTGCTGTGCTGGACAAACCATATCCAGCACAAGAACTGATGCGGATCGTGACTGAGACGCTTGAAAAAAGTGGATTTCAGGGGCGGTAATTACCGCCGGCGACGGCATCTTACGGATTCGTTTAACCCAGGCTCTACCGAAATTCGACGCGATGCTGCAGCTACCGCCTCACATCAGCAGCTGCCTTGCATCAATGTCTCGTAACCCGAACAAGCGCCCAGTCGTATCCGAGTGCTCTTACGCGCGCCTGCAGGCGATCAAGCATGTCAGGCGAGGAGTGCGCTGCGCGCGTGAGCACCCATAGGTACCGCCCCGACGGCTCTCCGACGATCGACCATTCATAGTCGTCGCCGTGATCGAGAATCCGGTAGTCTCCATAGAATAGTCCGAAGAAAGATACTTTCAGTTCCGCATTTGTTGCCCGATCAACGACTTTCGCCTTGCCGACCGATTGTCTGAACGCGCTGGGGTCATCCTCTACTCGGCCGCGATTGACCACCTTCACCGTACCATCCTCGTTGAGTGAGTACTCGGCAGTGACCTCGTCCATATCCTTTTCGAATGACGCTTCATAGCGGAACTGTTCATACCAACGGCCCATATATTTGCTCAGATCTACCGGCTTCGCAGGTGGCGGTACGGCTGGGTTCCCGACGTGGCCCGGCCGAGGAATATATGCGCAGCCGCCCAAAATGAAAGCCGCGCCGGTAAGTGCCGCGCCGAGGATTTTTTTGCATGACTGTCAATACCTATGTTTTATTGAAAACGCAGCGGCAATCTATATTTCGCCGTTAATGGGATTCAGGTTACCTCGAAATGTCTAAAAATGTGGCCGTGCCACTGTAATACCGAACACAACGTCACACCAAGGTTGGTGAATCCATAATCCGATTGTGCTTCCCGTCGCACAAGGTATCGCCGGCGTTCCTCTCTTCAGTGGTGCCTCTGTACGTCTGGCTGTATTTGTCATCGCCATCGTCGCAGCTGTCGGCTACTTTGTGTTCCGCCTGCGTCATGACAAATATGAAGTCCTTACGTCGCTCCCGGTCGAAGCTGCCATCACGCGCTCGCAGAAGTTCGTTCTGGGCGTCATCGCGTTGGCGACAGTCATTCTTGTGTGGGCCGCTCCGGAATTCAAGTGGCACAACGGCGAATTGAGCGCGTCTTATATCTTCCTCGCGATCGCGATTGCTGTTGCGGGCCGACTCACCGCGAGGGAACTCCTGCAGAACATCGCAGTCGAGATGGACGGACTGGCGGTAGCGCGTTCGACTCTAATTCTCAACCGTCTCCCCGGCACCCTGGCTTGCGTCGAGGCAATCCTTCGGCTGGCGATTGAGGGAGTGCGAACTCGCACGCGCAGGCCGTGCTTGTGAAATGTCAGTTGGCTGGATGGCTGGATGGCTGGTACCGGAGCGTAGAATCCACTCAGCCTGATGGCGACGTTCCTTTCGGGAGGAGGGGGACACGCCCAGGTCAAGCTCCGCAGAGGAGCCGCACGCCGAGCGCCAGCACGAGCGCGGGCAACATGACCATGAGGCCGATCCTGAGAAACTGCAGAAAGCTGACTTCTTCGCCTTCACGACGAATTGCGGTGAGCCAGAGGATGGTGGCGAGCGAGCCGGTGATCGAGAGATTGGGACCCAGATCGACGCCAATCAGCAGGGCGTCAATGACGCGCTCCGGACTGCGCGCCTGAAAGGCGCTCGCGCTTGCAATGAGTCCGGCAGGCAGGTTGTTGATCGCGTTGCTCCCTAAAGCGACGGACACGCCTGCGACGGCCGCAGTCATCGGCTCGTTTTGCCGTGTTGCCAGCGCAACCAGATGCGAGAGTCTGCCAATGACACCCGTATGATCGAGCATCTCGACCATCACGAACAGGCCTGCGACAAGCGGGAGCACGCTCCAGGAGATTTCGCCGATAAGCCCAGCCGGAGACTGACCTTCCCGGATCAGGATAACGGCGGCGGTGGCTATGCCAAGAATCGCCGTGGGCAAACCCAGTTGCAGGTTGAGTGCCGACACGACGAGCAGGGTAACTGCCGTCACATCGATGCCGGCCAGCGTCACCTTGCCATTCGTGCTGAGTGTCTCGATGGGCAGATCGCGCGCACACTTTCCCTTGAGGTCGTCGCGCTGTGTCCAGCGCAGCGCGACAAACGTTGCGGCGATCGACAGCACAGAAGGCAGCGCAAACCGGCTGATCCACAGACTCAGGGCTGGCGTGTGATTCGCGTAGAGCACCAGGTTGGCGGGATTCGAGATTGGCAGCACAAAACTCGCCGCGTTGGCGATAAATGCGCACGCGTACAGCAGCGGTAATGGTTTTGTCTGGGCTTTTTTCGCGGCGGCGAACACCGCCGGAGTGAGGACGACAGCCGCCGCATCGTTCGACAGAAAAGTCGTCACCACGACGCCCACCAGGTACACGAGCAAAAAGAGCCGCCGCGGCGACCCGTTCGCATGGTTGACAGCGAGCACCGCGATCCAGTCGAACAGTCCTTCGCGGCGGCCAAGTTCCGAAAGCAGCATCATGCCGATGAGGAACAGGTAGACGTCGCTCCCCTTGTTGACGGCCTGCCACGCGAGGCTCGCAGGAAGCAGTCCGAGCGTGACCAGTGCGAGCGCGCCGGCGACTGCCCAGATCGCTTCAGGCCAGCGGAATGGACGCAGGATGACGCCGGCGGTCGCGGCGAAGGCAATGCTCCAGGAGAGCAGAACAGGATTCATGTTGTCAGAGGCGTATTTTTGGTGTTGTCACAGTGACGGCCGCAGGCTTTTTTCAGCGTTGAACCACAGAGCAGCCAGAGCGCGAGCGAACCCGTCGATACGGCGCCCAAGGTAAGAAAGGCGGTTGCATAGCCAAAATGCTGGGCCAGCATGCCGCCGAGTGCGGGGCTGAGGGCAGCACCCATGCCTTGCAGGGTCATGACGACACCCTGGCCGACATTGACGCGCCCCGTTCCCTGCAGCAGTCGCACGACCAATGCCGGCACCGCGACGCTTTGCAGGCCGGCGCCAATTCCGTCAAGCGCCTGAACCGGCCACACGCCCCATGCAGCGATAAACATTGCCGCAACGACTCCGCGCACGGGCAATGCGAGAAAGGTGATCAGGATGACGCCCCAGTAGCCAATGCGTTGAATAAGACGATTCGCGAAGCATGCGGCGACCAGCATGACGAGTTGTGCGATGACGATCGTCGCGGCGGTGACGGCATTCGGGTCTCCCTGATGGGCGGAGACCACGGCGAGCCCATAAAGCGGGAGCATTGCGGCATTGCCCAGATGGAATATCGCCAGCGACAAGGCAAGCAAGAGCAACGGGCGGCAGGTCAACAGCACGCGAAACCCGCTTGCAGGTTCATGCGCCGTCGGCGACGACGGTCCTGATCCGCGCGCGCTGTCATGATCGATCACATCGCGCCGGATGAGCAGCGTCGAGATGATGGTCATCACGCCAAATACGCCGGTGAGCACGAACACCGCACCGAATCCGTATTTCCATCCGAGCCAGCCCGAAAGCGCCGCGCCGACGACGTTGCCCGCATGGTTGGCCACCTGGTTGCGGCCGAACTGCCGGTCGAAGCCTGCTTCACGGACGATGCCAAGCGTCACGCCCGCGACCGCGGGCCCCAGCGCCGCGCCAGTCACGGCGGTAAAGATCTGCGAAGCAGCGACCATCCAGTAGCTGTGCGATATCCACAGCGCGAGCGCTGCAAGCGTTGTCATCACTCCGGCGACGACGATGACGCCGCGTTTGTGATGCGTCGCGTCGATCAGCGCGCCAGCGGGCGATGTCGCGAGCATGCTGGCAATGCCGCCCACCGTCATGACCGTACCAATTGCCTGCGGGTGCCAGCCCTGCGCCTGCAAAAACACGCCGAGAAACGGGCCGATGCCAGCCTGCACATCGGCCATGAAGAAGTTCAGCGCTTCAAGCGCATAGTGCGGGTTCACGGGGCCCTCACCGCGTCAGGCAGGCGACGGCGCGTCGACGAGTTCAGCGATCTCGTCGACTTCGATCGTGCGCCCATGTCTGTTCCTGACGCCGCTTCCCCACGCCTGGACATGCGCGCCGGGCGCCAGATAGCTGGCCAGTTCGGCGGCCGCGTGCGGCGGCATGCGCAACGACGTGCCATCGTCGAGCAAGGCGCCGCGCAGTTCGCCTTTCGGGCCGAACAGGGAAAGCACAACTCCACCGGATGCCTCCATGGGTTTGCGTTCAATGTGCGGCTTCGGAGGCCTCTGCCCGTCATGGTGCGGACCTTCGTCGAGAATCAGCACGCCGCTTTGGGTCAAGATAGACACTGCGACAAGCATGTTGGCGCCTCGAGGTTTCACTCCGCGGACCCGGACGACCTCGCCCGTTGCCACGTGCCGAGCCAGCTTGTTCGCGAGATGGGGAGGAAAGTGAATCTGCTGCGAATCGAGCACAAAGCCGTCGATTTCGCCGTGCGGGTTCAACAGGAAACGCACGACTTCCCCGCGGATTTCAGGAAGGCTCTCAGGGTCGATCCAATGCATTGCGTTTCTCCTTGGTGAATGGCTGGGATTTGTCAGAAGGCGCGCTCAGGGCGCGGGTGGAAGACGGTCGTAGAGCGGGGAGAGGTTGCCAGGCGAGCCGAATGCTGTTGCCTGCAAGGCCGCGCCGTACTGGTTGCGCGTTCCGTAACCTCTGGCTGCGACTGTTGCGCCCGTTCTGACCAGTGCGGGGTACTGCTGGGCGATGGGAGGCGTGAGCTTGATCACCGTGCCGTCCGAGAGGATGACGCCGTCGGGCTCGCCGCGCGGCGCGCTGGTCACATACGCAACCTGCCCCTGTGCATCCATCGGGGAAAGGCCCGCGCCACGCAGTTCGCGCGGCATTGGGCGCGCAGCCGCATCAGGTGCAGGCGGTTGATCGACGAGTTGCTCGCCGCTTCTCGTATCGGTGATGCGTTGGGCGTCAAGGCTCGCCTCTGAGTTTCGCCAGCCACTCACCTGTACCGCGTCGCCCTTGCGAACCGTCGCGGCAAGCTGGGCGCCCATGTGCGGTGGAAACCGGATCAGCAGACCTTCGCGGGTCAGAAAGCCGTCGACGTCGCCATCCGGATTGATCAGGAAGCGCGCGACAGTGCCCTGCGCGGTGCTGCCGGTGGCAATGCCGGGCTCAGCCGGGCGACCGGGATCGGTGCCGGGCAGTGGCGCAAGCGGCGCTGCGCCCGGCGGACGTGCAATAGCTGCGCTGGGCGGCGGCGGGGGAACCGGTGTTGCTTCAGGTTGAGGCTGCGCCGCGCATCCCGCGCTCGCCAGAAGCAGGCTCGCGAGACACGTTGCGACTGTGTGGCGCAGCACGACTGCGTGCGCCGGATAGCGGGTCGATTGCATGATTCACTCCTTCGCGTGACGTGGAGTGTTCTGCAATGGTCATGCCATATCCCCGAGGTCAGTATTCCGGGCCTTTATGGCTCTGGACGGGCGGCGGCATGTCCAGAAACCGGACAGGATGTGTCCAGTTTCGTGACAGCGATGCGCTCAGGCAGACGAGTCTCCCATGCCAAGCGCCGCCATCCGCGTGTAGAGCGACTGGCGGCTGATGCCGAGCCTGCGGGCGGCTTCCGCGCGATTGCCTCCCGCCGCAGCAAGCGCATGGGCGATGAGCGCACGTTCCAGCCGGGCCACGGCTTGCGCGAGGGGAAGCTCAAGGAGGCTGGCAGGTATCGGATGATCCTTGCAGCCAATCGCCGCGCTCAGGAAGTCGAAGTCTTCGCGCGTCAGCACCAGGCCCGGCGCGAGCGCGGCTGCGCGCTCGATCGCGTTGGCAAGTTCGCGGACGTTGCCTGGCCAGCTGAACGTGGCGAGCAGGCGCTGCGCGTCCGCCGAGAGATGTTTGCGCGCGGCATCGGTAGATGTTGTCGCGAGAAAGTATTCGGCAAGCGGCAGGATATCGGCCACACGTTCGCGCAGGGGCGGCATGTGCAGCGGAATCACGTTGAGGCGAAACAGCAGATCCTGGCGAAAGTCTCCCGCATTCACCATCGATGCGAGATCACGATGGGTTGCCGCGACGAAGCGCACGTCCACATCGACGACCCGGTTGGTCCCAAGCGGAGTAATCTGCCGCTCCTGCAGCACGCGCAGGAGTTTGGCCTGCATGGTGAGCGGCATGTCGCCGACCTCATCGAGAAAGAGCGTGCCGCCGTGCGCTTCTTCGATGCGTCCGCGCCGCTCAGCCTGGGCACCCGTAAACGCGCCTCTGGCGTGCCCAAATAGCTCGCTTTCCAGCAGATCAGCAGGCACGGCCGCGCAGTTCACCGCAACAAAGGGGCCGCTCGCGCGCGCCGAAGCGCGATGCAACACTTGAGCCGCGACTTCCTTGCCGGTTCCGGTTTCACCCGTGATGAGCACGGTGGCGGTGGTCCCCGCTGCGCGGCCCAGGCGCTTTTGCACGTCGCGCATGGTTTCGCTTACGCCGAGCAGGCGCGGCTCATGCGTTTTCACCTCGTCCCTGAACGTGTTCGCGGCGGCCGCACGGGCCTGGACGGTCAGGATGCGTTCGAGCAAGGCGATGATCTCGTCGCGTCCGACGGGTTTGGTCAGATGTTCGAAAGCGCCCAGGCGCATGGCGCCGATGGTGTTGTCGCTCGTCGCGTGTGCGGTCAGCATCACGACGGGAACGGTGCGTAACTGCGCTGCTTCGCGCAGCGTCTGCAGGACGGCGAGACCGTCCGCGCCGGGCAACCGGAAGTCGAGAAAGATGCAATCCGGCGTGGCGCGCTCGCGCAGCAAAGCTAATGCCTCTTCGCCGGAACGCGCCTCCAGCGCGTCATGGCCAAGATCCTGCACGGTTTCCGCGAGGCCTTCCCGGAAGGCGTCGTCGTCGTCGATGATCAGTATGGTCGCCATGGCAGGTCAATCACAAAGCATGTGGTATGCGGATCGTCGGCAAGGAACGCCTGGCCGCCGTGCGCGTCGGCGATCTCGCGCACGACAGCAAGGCCAAGGCCCGAGCCATCCGGGCGGCCGGTGACAAACGGCTCGAAGATGCCTTTTCTTTCACTCGCCTTCACGCCCTGGCCGTTGTCTCTGACTTCGAAGCGAAGGCGCTCGCCGCCGTCCGGCTGCGTGTGCCTTGCGGCGACCTTGACGTAGCCGCCCGAAGGCGCGTGCGACAGCGCGTTGACGATGAGATTGTCGAGCGCGCGCGCCATCTGCGCCGGATCGAAAACGGGTTGTGTCGCGGCGGTATCGACCTCGACGCGCAGTTCGATCTGATGGCTCTCCGCACGGGATTCATGCACGACAACGATTTGGTCCAGCCACGCGTCCAAATCGACTTCGCGAGGTTGAAGCGCAATGGGCACTGTCAGGTTGCTGGAGGTGTGGCAGTAGAATGAAGCGATGAAGAAGACGAAATCGCTTTATCACGGCCATCGCTTCCCCGCTATCGTCATCAGCTGCGCCGTTCGCTGGTACTTCCGGTTCAGCCTGAGCCTGCGCGACATCGAAGAGTTGTTGCTCGAGCGTGGCGTCGTGGTCACATACGAAACCATCCGTTGCTGGTGCGACAAGTTCGGCGCTGGATTCGCTAAGTGCGCCAAGGCGGCGCGGCGCAAGCCAGCCAACACCTGGCATTTAGACGAGATGTTCGTGACGCTACGCGGCGAGCCG
>NZ_FNZM01000047.1 GCF_900109265.1 Paraburkholderia tropica | reverse complement strand
CGATATACAACCAGATTGAGCGTCTGAAGGCTGGCGTGCGCGCCAAGGTTGAACATGCGTTTCGCGTGCTCAAGCAGCAGTTTGGTTATACGAAGACGCGGTACCGGGGATTGGTGAAGAACACCGCGCAGATCACGACACTGTTTGCGCTGGGCAACCTCTGGATGTCGCGCAGGGCTCTAGCCAAAGTGTGAAACGCTCGGGTCAGGCCGTGAGTCTCGGAAAACGAAGATCATCATGCTTCAAAAGCCGGACGACCAACCTGCGAGCAGACGCTTACGGCTGATACGCCCAACGTGAAAAAAGATCACCGCTCTGAAAGAGTGTTGTGCAGACCTTCCTTAGTCATCGGTATGCAAGGCAATTCCAGCCCGCGCGATGTTCGGTACGTCGAAATCGAATCCCCCGACCAACCACAGTGACGATAAAACGGTGCCGCGTTCAGCGTGGCATCGAGCCGCATCGAGGCAAGTCCGTGATCGCGAGCCAACGCTTCGAGCGACTCCAGCATCTTGCGTCCAATACCGCGCCCCATGTGAGACGGCCGGAGGAAGATGGCGTCCACTTGCGCACTTGCGACGGTAAGCATCCCTGTGCCAACGACAAATCCATCAGCGACGGCTACGTAAAAATCACGTTCGACAACGTTGGCCCATTTGTCGGTCGGCGAGCCATCAACCCACGCTGACAAGGATGCTTCCGAATAGTAGTTGGCGCACGCCGCGAGTACCGAAGCCTTGCGGATATCCCACGCATCGAGCACATCGCCACTGTTAGCTTTCCGTATCGTCAGCATGCCGCGCTCCTCGGCACGATTTGCCAAGTCGTCGACAAGACTCAGAATATCTGGAACACATACTTTGTCGTGCATGCAACCACTCCTATTTGTGCCAATACAAAGCGGAGCGATTGAAAAGACACGGCCCCGTCAGACTGGCGGGGCCGTTGAGGAAATCTATGTGCGATGTATGAACATCACGATTCCCACGACTCGCCAGTGGCGGTCATGGTGCACATCATGAAATTGCGCGTGTCGTAGTTCATGACTGGAGGTTGCCGTTCTAGAGCGTAGCTGTCAATAGCGATCTGGAAATTGTCGCCGATTCAGGCAGTCACCACGAGCGGCTCTAATTAGCCGGCTACCGTCCCATAGGGGCGGCCGTAGCGGAACCACGAACGACTACTACCGTCGATTTCTGCGGCGCAGGACGAGAAGTTGAGCTGGTGTACTCACGATGCGTTCGCTTCTGCACGCTGCTTGACCGCAGCATTCATCGCCTGAAACTCTCGTTGAGTTTCCTCAATCACGTCCCTGGTTAATCGGCCGGCAAGCAACCCCGAGAATGATTCGGTTTGCTCAAGCCGGGTACCGCCAACCACGGCGGTGAGGCGCATGCAATGAGTACCGTCGAAGAGCCCTCGGATCCATAGGCTGCCGCGCCAGCAAAGGTCTCGATCCGGACGAACGAGCAGAACGGTCGGCTTGAACACCATCGAATCCGCTCCGCTGCCCAACACGATTCGGATTGTTGCGCCCTCCTTGAAGTCACCGTCAACCCGAGTAATGAAAGGATTCCAATCAGGATATGCGCCGCTGTTCGATACGACTTTCCATACATCGGCAGGCGGCCGGGCGATAAAGACGCCGGCATGCGCTTGACTGTCTGCGTGCAGAACAAAAAGGGCCCCTGAGACGCTGACAACGCTGATAACCGCACCTTTCAACAGTAAGCTGCGTAAGCCCATTTTCGCCTCGCAAATGGTTGAAGCGCTCTATCACGCTTTACCAGCCGCGGATTGTCGACGTTCTACGCATCGATGTCCAGCGTCTGTAACTGGCCGGCTAGCACCTGACGACGGCGCGCGACGATCGCAGCAGCCGCAGCCTTTCATGAAAAAGGTGTAAGGCGCCCCGAGGCAACACTTCGCTCGTACACAAAGCGGTCAACCAAGAATTTGTGCCGTACTTGCAATTGTTGACTACGCGTTTGCATTTCCGCAGACGCGAAACGCTTCGATGGATTCGACAACGGGCCTGAGGTAGCTGATGAAGGCAGAATACCCACCCACGCGACTAACAAAGATGGGGGCGTTTCCGACCAGCGAGAGACCAAACTCTCCCGTTTCGAGGAAACGAGCTGACTGGTAATAGAAGACCCAACCGACATCGAACTCTTGGGTGTATTTGTCGACAACAACCGCGTCAACGCCTTCCCAACCTGCCTTGGTGATGGTACGTTGGGCAACTTCCTTTGCTTGCTCGGCTGTCAGTTCCATCAGACGTTAGTGTGATCGTATGTGTGAATCGATTGTCACCAATTCAGATACTGAAGTCGAGTAGCCGCTTCTGGCCGGCCTGCGCCCCACGACCGAGCGTGACGATTACCTCGGGCGCGGCCCTTCATGCATATGGCATGAACCGACCCGGAGCCGTCGTTGGGATCAGCGCCGATGGAAGGACTGCTTTCGAGGCGTTAGCTGCCGTCCTGCGCTGGATGGCCACTCTACTGTTCGGACTGTGCTGCGCGGTTGGCACTTGCTCCGTCTCGCCGGTTGAATTAAGCTTTGCGACATGAACCAATTTAATATCAACTCGATTATTAGCGCCGCGAAAGTCTCGGCGGGATAGCTATTGAGTTGACAATATGCGATCACAACCCGCCCAGAAGGCGGGTTTTTGCTTTCTGGGCTCTAGACGGAGCGCCTGGAAATGACACCCGTGAGTCGAGTAGTCGACGCAGTTGGCCGTCGTGAGACGGCTGTTTTACATATGGTTTGCGGAAAAATCGCATCGGGCAAGTCCACGTTGACGGCTCGCCTGGCGGATGCCGCCAGGACGGTCCTGGTTAGCGAGGACAAGTGGATTGCATGTCTATACCCGGACGAGATTCATACGCTGACTGACTATGCAAGCCGCGCAGCACGCATGAGAACGCTCCTCACTGAGCACATCCAAGTGCTTCTCGCGGCGGGTATATCCGTGGTACTGGACTTTCCATTCAATACGGCCAGCACACGTGCGTGGGGCCACTCACTATTCCAGGCTGTCGGCTGCGAGCATCGGCTTCACTATCTGGATGTGAACGATGAGATCTGCAAAGCTCGTTTAATGGCGAGGAACGTGTCAGGCGAGCATCCTTTCCAGACATCGGAGGAGCAGTACGATCAGATCACCCGCTACTTTGTTCCGCCCGCATTCGGCGAAGGATTCAACATCACTGTCTATGATGAGACAGGAAAGGTCCGTTTCCGGACTGGGTCATGACATTCGAGTATCCGGCTGAAGGCGAAACGCGATGCCTGCTTCTGGCCGAACCCGGAAGCACGAGTTTAGAGAATGAAAGGGACTTCCCCTCTCGCTGGTGTCGATGAACGTTCGCAACTTCATCCTGGCACATTGATGCCGACTCGCGGCTTCCGCCGCAGCCTCGGGACGGGGAAGTCCCTTTCATTCTCTAAGATCTTACGGTCTTGGTCGCAACAGTTGGCCAAGCAGGTGAAACGAACCTTCCTTCCTGCATCATGCCGATACACTGCGGCTAAACTGCCCGGTCCCGGGAGCCATAACCGCCGGCGCCGCCATGTCGCAACCGGCTTCCGCAATCCGTACACCTTCGGCGAGAACCTCACCAAGCCAGTCGATAAAGAGACGAATCTTGCTTGGCAAATGGCGACTTGGATAAAACACGATGCTCACCGGCGCGTCGACCAGACCGCAATCAATCGGTATCTCAGCAAGCAGACCTTTCTCAATGTATGGCCAGAGAGCCAGCCGGTATGCCGAGACAATGCCGAGTCCTGAAACTGCACAGGAAATCATTGCCTCTGCATCGTCTACGATGATCCGGCTCTTCGTCGACACTGCTGTAATGACTCCGGCCGGCTCCCAGGGCTTCTGCGTGTTCCTGTCACCATGATTGAGTGCGACTGCATGGTGATCGTCCAGTTCGGCGACAGTGCGTGGCAATCCCTTGCGTCTCAGGTAAGACGGTGCCGCGCACAATGCATGAGACATTCGCGCAACCTCTTTCGCCACCACACGCGATTCGCGGATGGGTCCAATCCTGACGGTGCAGTCCATGGCCTCCTGGGCGAGACTGAACTGCTCATCCGATAGGCCAGTTCGATATCCAGCCCCGGGTACGCATCCAGCAGCGACGGCAATGCAGGTATGACCAACCCTCGCGCAAAGATTGCTGGCATGCCAACCTTGATCCGTCCCTCGGGACTCTGGGCCGCCGACATCGCCTCCTCATTCATGCTGTCCACCTGCTCCAGCACCCGGACACACGCCTCATAGTAAGTTTGCCCCTCGGGCGTTGGACTGACACTCCTCGTAGTTCGGTTCAGCAACCTCACATTGGTCTGCTCCTCCAGGATCTGGACCATGCGGGAAACGGTTCCCGTGTTCAGATTCAGGGCCTCGGCAGCTTTCGTGAATCCGCGCGTGTCAACCACACGCACAAAGGCCCTCATGGCGTCAAAGCGATCCATATAAACTCCTCAGTTCAGCGAGAGAAAGAGAATATTTCTGTCTTCCCCATACTGCGTTACACCAGATCGCCAGGTAATACCGAACCCATTTCAGACTCAAACTGCCCCAGGCTAATCGGCGTCGCGTATGCGATAAAACAGGATGTCAGCCGCCTCATCCATCGTCGCCACGGCCCTGTGAGGGACGCCAAACGCTTTCGCAATCTCTCGCCCCCGCACCCGGGCCTTCTCGCGCAGGATCTCATCCGGCTCAACGACGACAAGAACCCGGCAAAGTCTCGCCACAACGGCCCTGTTCCTCACGAGCCACTGTCCTCTCTGCGCGTAGTCCTCCGCAGACTCATCCGAGATCGCTCCCCGGTAGACGATCGCAAAAGGATGGCCAAGCGCGATCAGTGCATCCATTTCAGATGTCCAACGCTTCCCGTAGCCAGTAACGATTGCCTCGTTATTCACTGTAACAACAGGAAACGCGCTGACGTCAAGCACGACAAAGTGGGAAGTGTCGAGACCGCTCATCGCTACTCCAGATCAGGGTGCCGCGCGGATTCGCCTGAAGCGCTCGCGCCACTGCTCACGAGTTCGCCACGCGTGGCAGCGCCGACCTTTGCAGCCTCTGGAGCAGGGGGAAAGCTCGTTTCCCACCCGCCCCCCAGAGCTTTGTAAAGGCCGACCAGTGCGAGTGATACGTCAGTAGTACTGGCAACCCTGGCTTGCTGCGTATCCAGCAGGTCGCGCTGGACGGTCAACACGTTGAGGAAATCCGTCGCACCCGCAACGTACTGACGATGTGCATTCTCAAGTGCCTCACTATCCTGCGCCTCCGTTGCATCAAGTTTCTCCTCCCGTGTCTGCCGTGTGTCATAGTCGCTCATGGCGTTATCGACCTCATGCCAGGCATTGAGCACGGTGCGCTGGTACTCGATCATTACCTCGCGCTGTTGTGCCTTGCGCAGTTCGAGTTGCCCCTTGAGCCGGCCACCCTCGAAAAGCGGAACGCTCAGCGCCGGTCCTACCCCGAACATGCGCGAACTCCACTCGTCGAGGTCTCCGAAATGCATGGCCTGAAGACTCAGGTTCGCCGAGAGTGTGATCCGTGGGTAAAAGTCGCCAACGGCAACACCGATGTCCGCAGTTACCGCATGCAAATGTGCCTCTGCCTCGCGGATATCCGGCCGACGCTCTGCCAGTTGGGAGGGCAACCCCACTGGCACACGTGGCGGCACAGGGGGAATGGCGTGGACGGCGTCGAGTTCGCCCTCGAGCGTTCGCGGGGGTTCACCGAGCAGGAAACTCAGGGCATTGACGAGATGAACCCGCTGGTTTTCAAGCACCGGCAGGCGCGCTTCGATGCCGCTCACCTGCGCTGCTGCCTGCGCAGTCTCAAGGTGGGTTGCTACCCCGTCGGTAAAGCGGATCTGGGTGAGCTTCAGGCTTTGGCGTGCGATTTCGAGGTTTTGCTCAACGACCGCCTGTTGCGCCTGTACGCCCCTGAGCTGGATGTAATCGCTCGCCGTCTCGGCGATCGCCGAAAGCAGGACATCGCGCCTCAAATCGGCAGTTGCCTGTACCGACGCGTCGGCGGATTCGATCTCGCGACGCACGCGCCCCCAGAGGTCCAGTTCCCACGAGGCGTCGATCCCCGGCTGCCAGACGTTATAGTCATGCTGGCCATTCAGACCTGAAATGTCCACGAGCCCGTTCTGGCTCGAGCGCGAATGTTGATACGAAGCCGTTCCCTCGAGTGCGGGCATGGCGTCTGCCCCGGTCATGCGGCGGGCTGCTCGCGCCTGCATTAACCGTTGGGTGGCGACCTTGACATCGAGGTTTGCGCCCGCCACACGCTGAACAAGCGAAGAGAGTTCGGTGTCCGAGAATACGGTCCACCACTGCGCGTCGACATTGTCCGGGACAGCATGACTGTGCGCCGGCTCCGCCTCCTGTTTGACCTGCCGCGTCCACTGCGACGGCAACGCCGTCTGGGGCTCGTGATAGTCCGGACCAACCATGCAACCGGCTAACGTTGTCAGCAACACCGCGCCAGCCACGCGGGCAATATACGGGCTCATTGCTGAATGCCTCCCGTGTTACCCTGCCCACCCGAATCGCCCGTCTGGATGGTTACCTCGACTGACATGCCTACGCGAAGGCGTTCCAGTTCGGGTTGCCCGGGACGCAGCAGGATTTTCACCGGAATGCGCTGGACAATCTTGGTGAAGTTTCCTGTTGCGTTATCCGGTGCGATCGGGTCAAAGGTTACCCCCGTCGCAGGTGCCAAGCTATCAACCGTCCCGTGCAACACAGCGCCGGGAAACGTGTCGACATGGATATCGGCTGGCTGGCCACGCCGCACGGACGTCAGCTGCGTCTCCTGAAAATTGGCGACGACATAGGCCTTCTGCAATGGAACAACGGCAAGTAGAGGGGTGCCCGCAGTCACATACGCCCCGAGGCGCACCGAGCGCCGGCCAACCATGCCATCAACTGGCGCTACGATACGTGTCCATGAGAGATTCAGGCGAGCCGTGTCGAGTGCCGCCGACGCCTGTCCGAGCGCCGCCTGGGCGCGATCCTTGACTGACTGCAACACCGCGACCTGCTGCCGTGCCGCCTTGACAGTGGCCAGGTTACGGGCAACATCCGCCTGTGCGGTATCGATGCGCGACTGCGCCTGCTGCGCGTTCTGTACGCTTCCCGCACCGCGGCTCGCCAGGTCCGTGTAGCGGCTGTAGTCCGCCCGGGCGAATGTGTAATTCGCGTGGGCCGCCGCGAGTGCAGCGTTCGCCTGGTCGATGACCGACTGCTGCTGCACAATACTTGTTGACGCATTGTCAATAGCGGCTTTCGCCATGGCCACGTTCGCCTCTGCAGAAGCGACCGCGGCCCTGTAATCCCTCTCGTCGATCTGCGCGAGGAGTTGTCCCTGATGGACAACCTGATTGTCCTCCACCAGCAGCTCCGTAATCTGCCCGGCCACACGCGGCGCAACGACCGTGTAGTCAGCAGTCACATACGCGTCATTGGTGGTCTCTGATGACGACGACCGACCGAAACCGGCAATGGCAGCCGATACCGCAGCCGCAATCAGAATGGCGGCAGCGGCGATATATAACTTTCGTTTTTTGATTGATTCGGACATGGCTAGTAAAATCGTTCTCGGGTCGCACTACTTCGCGACGGCGCTGGGAGGATAGACACGGGGTGCGAGGAGCGGAATCAGCACGATGAGCGCAACCGCAATGAGTGCCATCAGCCGGAAGACATCCGCTGAAGCAAGAACCAGCGCCTGCTCACGTATCCGGTCGTCGAGAAGTGGCAGCAACGCCGGGTGCGAGAGTTCCGCCGCACGGGTCAATCCATCGTTCATCCCGGTCAGAGCCTGTGGCCGGTTGCCAAGCTGGTCAACGAGTACGTTGGAATGGAAATGCTCGCGCATGGTGAAGAACCCTTCGGTCACGCCAGTTCCCACGACCGATGCGAGCCCCTTGATCGTGTTAAACCAGGCGGAAGCAAACGGCCCCTCGGCGGGCGCCAGCCCGTTGGTCGCCAGTACGAGAATTGGAATCACCGACATCGGCTGGGCGAATATCTGGATGATCTGCAGGACGTAAAAGTTCTCGCGCGTCCAGTCCGATGTGAGATTGCTACCGATGCCGCACGTCAACACAATGAGGCCGATCCCCGTGGCAAGAATCCAGCGGCAGTCAATCGCACGTACGTTACACAAGGCCGCGACGATGGGAAGCGCCAGCAGTTGTGGCAGCGCTACGCATAACGAAAGAGGCGCGCTCTGCAAGGGCCGATAACCCTTCACTTCCGCAAGGTAGGCCGCGGGAATACCAGCAATTGCGACAAAGATCAGCAGTACGCCACCAAGCGTAATGAGCGCATGAGTCAGATTCATGCGCGCCAGCAACTGGATCTTGAAGAAGGGTAACGGGTGAAACCACTCGTTCACCAGAAACAGCACGAGCAGGATCGCCGAAGCGACAAACAACAGGCAGATCAACGAAGAATCCGTCCAACCCAGCCGCGTTCCCTGGCCCAGCGCCGCAATGAGCATTCCGACCGCAGGGAACCCAAGCGCCAGCCCCCGCCAGTCGAACTGGCGGCATCGTTCGAGGCGCAGGGGATCCTGAGGAAGTCCCCACGCAATCATGAGTATCGACAACAAGCCTAGGGGCGCTATCTCCCAGAACAGGAATCGCCAGCCAACGTATTCAGTCCACAATGCCGCGAGCGGCGTACCAAGATTTGGCGCGAAGGTCGCCGTGAGCGCATAGGCACCAAGTCCGTAGATCTTGATTCCCGGCGGCAGGAATCGCAGCGCAACCGTCATCAGCATCGGTGGCAGACACCCTCCGGCGAATCCCTGCAATGCGCGCAACGTGAAGAGTGCCGCCGTGGAAGGGGCAAATGGAAAGATGAGCCCCAGCACGGCAAAAGCGGCGACCGCACCAATCGTAAAACGCCTGAGTGAAAACGTCGTCGCGCACCACGGCGCGAACATCATCGCCGTAACCTGTGTTACCTGATAGAGCGTGGACAGCCATGACGCATCGTCGTAACTGATCCCCATGGCGCCACGCACATCGGCCATCGCAATTTCGGTCACGTGATCGTTCAATTGGGCGATCACGACGGCCAGGAGAACCCCCGCCATGCCCACGAGGATTTGTGCACCAAATGCGGGTGGCGCAGCACCACCGGCAGGGGCCGTCGGCGCGGACGCGGCCGGCGCGGGCGAAAGTGCGACGCTACTCACGTTCGCCTCCACGCCTGGCCCACGCATACGCAGCGTGTGGAGGCCACGACAGCGTCAACTGATATCGGAAAAGTCTTCACCGTTTCACCTTCCACAGACGACATCGAATGCGGTCAGTCTAGATACGGTGGAGCAATCCGAAAATTGAAATCTTTGCACTCCTGCCGTGCGTCTGGCGCACTTATCTAGAGAACATCATCGCGCCGGGTATAGCACCGGCCTCTCCGGAGCAGAGTTCGCGAACGATACGCCGGAGCCATTGATGCGCACTGTCGCTCTGAAATCGGGGATGCCATGCCTGAACCACCACCACCGTTTCCAGCGGAAGTGGCAGCTCAAAATGACGCGCCCGCACGCCCATCCGCCGTACGGCCCATGCAACGTGCTCGGGCACGGTCAGGATCAGGTCTGAACTCCCGAGCATGAAAACGCCAGAATGAAATGTGGGAGCCACCAGCGACACACGCCTGGAAAGACCAAGACGCTGCAGGGCGGCATCAATCGGGCCGCTTGCACGTCCACGGCGGGAGACACTGATCTGGTCGTATCTCGCGAAACGTTCCGGGGTGATTTCGTGTTCGAATATGGGATGCTCATCGCGTGCCATCCCAACGAATTTCGTAGTGAAAAGCGACTGGACATGTACGTCCGTCCCCATCGGACGCATGGCGCTGATATACAGATCGACCTTGCCGTCCTCCAGCACCGTGTCTTCCGTTTCCCGCTCCGGCGAGAAACGCAACAGCACATGCGGCGCTTCGGCACATACCCGTTCCATCAACGCCTGACCGAATGCGCTAATGAAGACATCGTTCGCGTGCAGATTGAAATTCCGCTTGAGGGAGGACAGGTCAACCTCCCGCTCAGGCTCGAGCAGCCGGCGGGCGCCCTGCACCGCCTGACGGACCTGCTCGCGCAGTGCGAGTGCACGCGGCGTGGGCACCATCTTGCGCCCAACCTTCACAAAAATAGGGTCGTCAACGGTTTCACGAATGCGTGCCAGGGTGCGACTCATTGCGGGCGCGCTCAGATTCATACGGCGTGCCGCGGACACGACGGAACCCTCTTCGAGCAATACGTCGAGCGCGAACAGAAGATTAAGGTCAGGTGATTGCATGACGGCAAAGTATAGTTACTTCTATCAGCGCCTGCGTCGGACATATCGTGCGTCAGACGCACTGCACAAGTGCATCGCACGACATTTTCCGAAGTTCTCTCGACGGGCACAATCGAAGCTCCACTCCCCTTTCGCGTTCCGCCATGTTCTACGATCTGCTCATCCCGCTGGACGGAACTGCGCAGGCTGACCGTGTTGTACAGCTTGCCGCACGGGCCGCCATTGCAGGCCAGTCCCGGTTGCACGTCATGTGTGTGGTCGATCCGGCCTATCTGACGTCTCCGGAGGATTCCCATGGCATTGAGCCCGACGGATTGACCTACCCTCGCGCGAATGAGCAATCGGAACGCGCCGGCCAGATTGTTGCGGGAGCCGTCGAGACGCTCAAGCGCATGGGATTCGAAGTGGAAGGCCATCTCTTCGGCGGTGACCCGTTCGATGCGATCGTCAAAAACGCGACTCGCCTTCGCGCCGACCTGATCATCATGGGTCATCACCATCTATCGAGGCTGCAACGTCTGACTGCCCCGTCCACGGCAGACAAGGTCCTCGAGCGTGCACCCTGCCCGGTTCTTGTTGAAACATCCCCCGATTTGTAAGCCTGCGCAGCAGGCGCCGTGATCCTTCTCATCTGTGTGGAGTTATCTTTTCAGGAAGTAGACGTTATGACAGCGTTTGTCGTCGTGGAAATGGCGGATAAAGACAACAGGAAGCGAGAGCACTATAGCGCGGTCGCGGGGCCCTCCGTTGCCAGCCATGGCGGTCACGTACTCGCGCGCGGTCCCGCCGCATATCTACACATGGGGGACAATTTCACCCACGCGCTGATCATCCAGTTTCCGAGCGCGGAGGCGGCACGCCAGTGGTACGACAGCCCGGAATACGCGGAGGCGCATGCAATCCGCAACGAAGCATTCGACAGCCGCTTTCTGCTAATCGGCTGAATTGGCGTCGGTATCATTTCAGCCATGGTGCGGACGGCGCTGACCTTGCAGGCCCGCTAGATGGTTCACCGCTGCCCGGCGGTATTGATGGCAGTCCAGATCAGTTCACGCAGCCATTGATGCGACGGGTCGCGATGCAGGCGCTCGTGCCACAGCATGACCATCTCATATCCAGGAACGTCGACGGGCGCCTGTACCACCTTTAGTCCAGCATCAGCGCTGACCAGGCGCGAAGGCAGCATCGCCACCAGATCGGTGCGCGACAGCACGTCCCTGACGAAAGTGAAATGCGGCACCGAGAGCATGACGCGTCTGTGCAGGCCTGTTTGCGCCAACGCGGCATCGGTCACGCCCGCGAATCCGCCTCCGTCTGGCGACACGACGACATGATCGAGTTTGCAGAACTGCTCCACCGTGATACGTCGCTTGAGCCGCGGATGATCGGGCCGCCCGACAAGGACATAATGCTCCTTGAACAACGTCCTGCGGCGCAGCCCTTCAGGCGCCTCGTCGGCCGTGTGAAACGCAAGATCGAGCTCGCCAAATTCACATTGCCTTGCGATGAGCCGGGGCGCGACCTGCACAACGCTGAGTCGGGCGTTGGGTGCTGATTCGCGCAGCAGGGGAAGTGCGGGAAGCAGGACCGTCGCCTCGCTGTAATCTGTCGCCGCAATCTTCCAGGTAAGGATTGCGCTGGATGGGTCAAAAGGCTGCTGGGGTGACATGACCTCATTCAGTGCCTCAAGCGCCACGGCAAGCGGCTCCCGCAACGATTCCGCCCGCGCGGTGGGCCGCATACCGCGAGGCCCGGGCAACAGCAAAGGATCCTTGAACACGTCCCTGAGCTTTGCCAACTGAACGCTGACTGACGGCTGGGAAAGATGGAGCCGCTCTGCTGCGCGACTGACGTTGTGCTCCGCGAGCAACACGCTGAGCGTACGCAGGAGATTCAGGTCGAGATTTTTCAGATTGTCCACGGCTATAGCAGGTATCGCAGAAAGTCATTTCCAATATACCTGATCAATGATTAACCTGATTGCTCCACCATCAATGAGATGAAAGATGAAAGTCCTTATCGTGTACGCCCATCCTGAGCCGACATCCCTCAACGGTGCACTGCGCGACGTCGCCGTCCATGAGCTCGAAGCACAGGGACATGAGGTTCGCGTATCGGATCTGTATGCCATGAACTGGAGATCAGAGGTTAGCCGCTCCGATTTTCCGACGCTCGACCAGAATTCGCGCCTGCGCGTTGCCAATGCATCGACCCAGGGGTTCAATGCAAACGCCCTGACGGAAGATGTCCAGGCTGAACAGGAAAAGCTGCTCTGGGCGGACACGCTGATCCTGCAGTTTCCCCTCTGGTGGTTCACGATGCCTGCCATCCTCAAGGGATGGGTCGACCGTGTCTACGCATGTGGATTTGCGTATGGTACCGGCGAACATAGCGACAAGCGCTGGGGCGATCGCTACGGCGAGGGCAAACTCGAAGGGAAGCGTGCAATGCTCATCGTGACGGCCGGTGGCTGGGAGGAACATTATTCGCCCCGTGGCATCAACGGACCGATCGATGATCTGCTTTTCCCGATCAACCACGGCATCCTGTTTTATCCAGGCTACACCGTCCTCCCCCCCTTTGTGGCCTACCGGGTTGACCGTCTTGACGACGCAGGTTTCCTTGCTGTGTCCGACCGCCTGCGCGAGCGGATGCGAACGATTGCGACGACCGCACCGATCCCCTACCGTCGCCAGAACTTTGGCGACTATGTGATCCCAACGATGCAGCTGCGCCCCGAACTGGAAGCACCCGGCGCCACCGGCTTCTCCATCCATCAAGGAGAAGCCGCCTAGTGCCTGCAAAAAGTACCTGACGCCGCAACCAGGAACTTGTCCGGTTTAGCCACACGGGCAGGTTCTTTGGTCAAAGACAGCGGATAGGCGAGTTCACGTAGGTGGCAAGTGCCTTCGAATACCCATCAACACGTATGAACACTGTCTACGCAGGGACCACTCCATTCGCCGTCGTGTCCAGCGCACTTTTCCGATTCGACTTACTCCCCCCCTTGATATGAGTCCGTTCAGGATCGTTTTCGCAGCCGCCGTCGTACTTGGCTCCATGTTTCTCAGTTCCTGCTCCGCCACGAACAAATCAGCTTCTCCAACAAGCGACGATTCCACACATAACGCTGCGCTCTTACGCTATGTGCGCGGATATTGATCGGTGAATAACTTAGCTCGCATGCGTTCGTCCTGTACGACCCGAATGGGACATAGCGCTGGCACAAAGAGCAAAGTGCGCGCCGGTCAGATTTCCTCCAGCAAGCGACCTTGAGTAGCTCACGTTCATTGTCCTTCTCAACTGCATACAACCGCTGTCTGCCATAGAGGGTCACCTCGACGGGCGTCGCCGTTTCCTCGACCGCCACCACGCAACAGGTCATTTTCTGGCTTCTGGCCCGCAGTTACCACGGACTGGCGGTGTGATCCTTGCTAATGCTGCGAGCCGGAAGGAACTCTGCGACGTACTCATGGAAGATCCCTTCTATCAGGAGCACGTTGTGATCTATCGGGCTATCGAATTTGAGCCCACTAAATTTTGTACGACGCTAGAGCCGCTTCTTGCTACACCGCCCGTGGAATCAATGACGACGTAGAAGGAGCGGCGACCTGACCTTACCCCGCCGAGTACACCATTCGCAAGTTAGTGGGCTCGCCGTTATTAGGTTAATGCAGTTGCCGGAATTGGTCCGGCGCCAGTTGCCCCAGGGCACGATGCGGGCGCAGCGAGTTGTAGTCCGTGCACCTGCTCGATTCTGCCGCTTTACGTAAGCGGCTCAGCTGGGCCGTTCGTCCATTCGCGTGCGCGTAAGGCAAGATGGTGACTGGAACTGCCAGTCAGGTAGAGGGATCTGGCGGACTGCCTGGTGTGTGCAGCTTGTCGGCCACACGCCAAGGCAGGAGTTCGTCGATGCGATTGATTTTGTGACCGGCGATATGGGTTAGCACGTAGTCGAGGTAGGCACGCGGATCGATGTTATTCAGTCTGCAAGTGCCAATCAATGCGTACATCGCGGCTGCCCGTTCGCCGCCGCTGTCTGAACCGGCGAATAAAAAATTTTTCCGACCCAGGCTTACACAACGCAGCGCGTTCTCGGCGATGTTGTTATCAATCTCTAGCGTACCGTCTTCGCAGTACAACGTCAGTGCGCTCCACTGGTTCAGCGTATAGTTGATCGCCTTGGCCGTATCGGACTTCGACGACAGCGTTT
>NZ_FNZM01000054.1 GCF_900109265.1 Paraburkholderia tropica | reverse complement strand
GTGCGCAGATGCGTCTGCTGTACACCACGGCGCTTTACTACGACTACGTCGAGAAGGAAATCCCGCTGCCCGAACTCGGCCTCGCAGCATAAGCGCAGTGAACTCCCGAACCCGAATTCCTGAGGCAATTATGGCCTGGTATAAATCCTCCGATAGGCGCTGTGGGCAATCGACTTCTGCCGGCAATCCCCATTCGAATGCGCTGCGGAGAATCAGGCCGGAAACCGCGTTCTTCGCACCTTTTATTATTTGAGCCGAGGTCCCCCATGCATCCGCTAACCGCCCTCACGCCGGCCCACTTTTGTTATCTGGTTGGGGTAGTGGCTATCGTCGTGACGATGATCTGGCGCGCGAACGTCGTCGTTCCGGCCATCCTCGCGACCTTCGCCGTCGCGTTCGCTTTTTCGGGCAAAGTGCTCACCGGTCTGCAAGCCATTTTCATGGGCAGCCTGACCGCCGCGCACGAGCTGTTCAACATCTTTCTCGTCATCGCGCTGATGACCGCGCTGCTCAACGGGCTGCGCGAAATCGGCGCCGACGTGCGCATGGTCCAGCCCTTCCGCAAGATCATGATCAACGGCCACGTGGCCTTCGCGATCCTCGCGCTGATCACGTATCTGATCTCGCTGTTCTTCTGGCCGACGCCGGCCGTGCCGCTGGTCGGCGCGATCCTGATTCCGGCCGCGATCTACGCGGGCCTTTCGCCGCTCGGCGCGGCCGTCGCCATCGCCGTGGCGGGTCAAGGCATGGCGCTGTCGTCCGATTACGTGATCAAGGTCGCGCCCGGCATTAGCGCGAAAGCCGCCGGCACCGACATGCAATCGGTCGCCAACACGGCGCTGCTGCTTTCGGTGATCGCGGGCGCCGTCGCGCTCGGGCTCTGCTGGTACTTCACGGTGCGCAAGAACGTGCGCAAGCCTAGCGCGAGCAATCTGACCGAATGGGAATCGTCGGGCGAGAGCGGTCTGTTCGGTCAGCCGGAAGCGCATCAGGGCAGCTTCGCGAAAGCCGAACTCGCGCGCAGCACCAGCGGCGTGCATGAGGACGAAGACGGCGTGCCGGCGATGTCCGCCAGCGGCGCCGCCACGCTGACCCTGCCGATGGGCGGCGCGAACCCGCTGCAACGCCGCGAGATGTGGTCGCGCGTGTTCTCCATCGTCACGCCGCTCACGTTCCTCGCGGTCGTGGTCATCATGACGCGTCCCGAACTGGTCGGTGCATCGGTGATTCGCGGCGGCGACGCGGCATCGCTGATCGGCGGCATGGCGGCGGTGCTGATGATGCTCACGACGCTGTCGTACGGCCGCAAAGGCTTTCTCGACCGCACAGCGGGCCACATCATCGACGGCTTCGTGTTCGCGTTCAAGGCGATGGGCGCGGTGCTGCCGATCGCGGGCTTTTTCTTCGTCGGCGACAGCAGCACGGCGGGCCCGATCCTCGGCATCGAAGCCGGCGCGCACGTGCCCTCGCTGCTCTTCGAACTCGTGCAGTCGTGCAGCCAGTTCATTCCGCACAGCCCCGTGCTCGTGTCGCTCGGCGTGCTGCTCACGGGCATGATTACCGGCATCGACGGCTCCGGCTTCGCGGGCCTGCCGCTCACCGGTTCGCTCTCCGGCGCGCTCGCCCCGATGGTGCACATGCCCGCTTCCACGCTCGCCGCGATCGGACAGATGGGCGCGGTCTGGACCGGCGGCGGCACGCTGGTCGCGTGGTCGTCGCTGATCGCCGTCACGGGCTTCGCGCGCGTGCCGGTGCTGGATGCCGTGCGCGCACTGTTCGTGCCGGTGGTCTGCGGGCTGATTGCCGCCACGCTCGTCGCGGTCGCGATCAGCTAGACGGTCGCGGCCCATGACTTCTACGCTGATTCCTGCATCGCTGATGCAGGAGGGCTGGGCCGCCTTGCAGATCGTGTTCGTCAACGTTCTGCTGGGCGGCGACAACGCCATCGCCATTGCGCTCGCCTGCCGCTCGCTGCCGCCGAAACAGCAACGCATCGGTATTTTGCTGGGCACGGCGCTCGGCATCGTCTTGCGGCTCATGCTGATCGGCGTGATCGGCAAGCTGCTGGCGATTCCGTTCATGCACGTGATCGCCGCCGCGGTGCTGATGTGGATCGGCGCGCAGCTCGTGCGTCCCGGCGACGACGACCCGGCGGTGAGTTCGTCGTCGGCGCTCTGGAAAGCCGTCATGGCGATCGTCTGGGCCGATCTCGCGATGAGCCTCGACAACGCGCTCGCGACCGCCGCCGTGGCGCAGCCGCTGCCCGAAGCGACGCGGATCGTCGTGGTGTTCGTCGGCCTCGCGGTGGGCGCGCCGGTAATTGCGTTCGGCAGCCGGATCATCCTGACGCTGCTCGACCGTTTTCCGTCGCTTGTATACATTGGCGCAGCATTGCTCGGCTGGATCGCCGGCGAATTGCTGATGGCGGACCCGACCGCGAGCGCCGCGCTGCAAGCCCTGCTGACGCGGATTCCCGGCCTCAGCGCCGCAGCGGTCAACACGCTGATCTGTATTGCCGCTGCGGCGCTCGTATTGCTGCTGGGCCGAATGGCGGCGCGCCGCACTCGCCCGGCCTAGCCGCCGCCCTACCCTGCTCTATCCCGCCCTATATCCGGCGTCTCGCGCGGCAGAGTGACACGCTGCCGCGCGAGATCAACCCGCGCTTGTGTATCGTCTACAAAAAACAGGGAATGCGCTAAAATTCGACAATCAAGCTTGCACGGCCGACCGGCCATGCACAGACGCGCATGGAATCCCAATGAGCACACAGCCGGACCTTTCAGCAACGGCGTCGGATCGCGAACCGTCCAACTCCAATCCCATTCTTCACCGCCAGCTGTCCGAGCTGGTCACGGCCCGTATTCGCGAGTCGATCACGTCGGGCGCTTATGCGCCGGGCGCGCGCCTGATCGAAGGCCGCATCGCCGAGGAATTCAACGTGTCGCGCGTGCCGGTACGCGAGGCGCTGCGCGCGCTCGCGGCGGAAGGCCTTGTCGACGTACGGCCGCGCCACGGCGCGGTGGTCGCGTCGCTCGACCCGGCATCCGCGCGCGAAATGGTGCAGATCCGCGCCACGCTCGAAGGCTTGAACGCCCGGCTCGCCGCGGAACATTGCACGCCCGAACTCGCCGCCAAGGTCGCCGAAGTGCTCGCGGAAGGCAACGCGAAGCTGGCTTCGGGCGACACGGCGAAACTGCTCGACCTCAACGCGCGCTTTCACGACCTGCTTTATGCAGCGGGCGCGAACACGATGCTGGCCGACCTCATGCGCACGCTGCGCGATCGCTCGCGCCGCCTGTTCATGAACGCGACCGAAGACGAAATCCGGCTCACGTGGGAAGAGCACGCGGCCATTCTGCGCGCCGTTCAGGCTGGCGACGCGGCGTTGGCCGCCCTGCTCGCGGAACGCCACGTCATGCGCGCGGCCCAGCATTATCTGGGCACGGTTCCTAAATAACGCTCTTGCCATTCGTCCGAAGCCCCTTGCGCCCCGTCGGAAAGATTGGAATCGCGCTTGCCGGAGCGCGCGATCGATTTGATTCGTCATCCTGAGTAAACGCTCGTCACCGCGCATCAGGACTCAGGCCAGTTCCGCGACCGGAACAGATCGAGCAGCGCATGCACCTGCTTGCTCAACGGCACCTCGCGGCACCACACCGCACCCACGTCCATCGTCGGCACGGCCACGCTCAGATCGCGCCGGCTGATGCGCTTGCCCTCCAGCGACCATGGCCGATACACGAGATCGGAGAGAATCGTCACGCCTTCGCCGAGCGCGACAAGGCTGCGCACGGCTTCGATCGACGTACTCCGCACGCGCGGCGCGACCCCGAACGGCCCCCAATAGCTCTCCACCGTGCGCAAGTGCTCGTCCATATCGAGCAGCAGGAAGTTCTCGCGCCGTAGACCGCATTGAAAGTGTCTACATGAACGCCCCCCTTTGCGCCAGGTCTCCAAGGTGTTGACGAACAGGATGGGCTGCAGCTCTACATTCGTACATGGACTC
>NZ_FNZM01000060.1 GCF_900109265.1 Paraburkholderia tropica | reverse complement strand
CCTTCTCACACGCACCAGCGCGGCATTGCAGTATGTATCAACAGCGAACCTCGATTGCGCTTGTGCTCAACGGGGAAGCCCTTGTAGCGTGTTAGGCACTTTTGTTAAGGGCTGCAAAGTGAACGAGCATGAGCACGGAGAAGACGACGAAGTGCAAGCCAGCCAAGGTTTCGGGCAATCGCTCGTAGTCTCTGGCCAGTCGGCGGAAGCGGTTGAGCCAGCCGAAGCTGCGTTCGACCACCCAGCGGCGCGGCAACAGGACGAAGCCCTTTTTTGCCTCCGGCAGCTTGATGACCTGAAGCTCGATACCTTCGTCGAGTGCGGCCTGTGCAGGCTCTTCGCCGGTGTATCCCTGATCGGCAAACGCCACCATGACAGTCTGGCCCGTGGCCCGCTGAACCTGGCGCGCCAGTTCTCCGACTTGCGCGCGCTCCTGTTCGTTGGCGGGCGTCACATGCACGGCAAGCAACTGCCCCAAGGTATCGACCGCCATATGGACCTTGCTGCCGCGTTTGCGTTTGTATCCGTCGTAGCCGGCACGAGACCCACTCTCGCAGGTCGACTGCAGGGTACGCCCGTCGAGAATGACCGCGCTGGGTTGACCACGGCGCTCCTGCGCGACCCGGATGATCGAACGCAGATCGTTGACCATGGCCTCGAAACAGCCCGCCTGAATCCAGCGTTGTGTTTGCTGATAGACCAGTTCCCACGGTGGAAAGTCATTGGGCAACAAACGCCACGGCGCACCCGCGCGAACGATCCAGCGCAGCGCATTGAACATCTCGCGCAGTTCGTATCTGCGATGCGGTGCGTCTGTGTTCATCAGAGTCAGATAGGGAGCCGCAAAGCTCCATTCATCATTCGACACATCTGTCGGGTAGGGTCTGCGTTTTGCCATCTGGCCAGGATACCAGGTCTGGCCGCAAGTGTCTAACACGCTACAAGGGCTTCCCCGTTGAGCACAAGCGCAATCGAGGTTCGCTGTTGATACATACTGCAATGCCGCGCTGGTGCGTGTGAGAAGG
>NZ_FNZM01000055.1 GCF_900109265.1 Paraburkholderia tropica | reverse complement strand
TGGCCGTGATAAAGCGATTTCGTCTTCTTCATCGCTTCATTCTACTGCCACACCTCCAGCAACCTGACAGTGCCGTGGTGGAAGGTCGTGCCGGGTCTCGGCGCAGCCAGCGCCCGCGCGATCGAGGCATTCTTCGCCGCGTGGCCCGCGCTCACCGAAAAGGCGCGTGCACTGATCGTGGCCAGCCGGCCGGGTCCCATCGTGCCGTGGGAGTCGATCAGCCTGCCGCACGAAGTCGATGGCTCCCAGGGCACCTTCCGCGCCCCGGCCGCGACCTGCACACTCGATGCGACCAACGACTACCAGGCGGTCCAGACCTGGCTCGCGCTGCACGAGTCGCCTGCGACTCAGCGCACCTACCGCAAGGAAGCCGAGCGGCTGATCCTGTGGGCCATCGTCGAGCGCGGCCGCGCGCTCTCCTCGCTTACGACCGAGGATGCGATCGCCTACCGGGCCTTCCTGCGCCATCCCGCGCCGCATGGGCGCTGGGTCGGGCCGGTACGCCCTCGGACTTCCCCCGACTGGCGGCCGTTCAATGGAAGCCTTTCCGCACGATCGGTAGCGCATGCGCTCTCTATCCTGGGCGCCCTGTTCCGCTGGCTCATCGAGCAGCGCTATGTGCTGGCCAATCCGTTTGCGGGCGTCAAGGTGCGGGAAGCGTCCGGATCAAACGTGCTCGATGTCTCGCACGCCTTCAGCGAGGGAGAATGGGCGCTGGTACGGACGATCGCTGAGGGGCTGGAATGGTCGCACGGCTGGACGGCGGCCGCCTCGCAGCGACTGCGCTTTCTACTGGATTTTGGCTACGCGACGGGGCTACGCGCCAGAGAGTTCGTCGGCGCTACGCTGGGCCATATTGAGACCGATCCGCGCGGTGACTACTGGCTACGTGTGACGGGCAAGGGGAAAAAGCTGGCGCGCGTGGCGCTCCCGCCGCTTGCCTGGGGCGCGCTCGCGCGTTATCTGGCCGAACGCGGACTGCCGGCCACGCAACTGCACTGGCGCCCGGAGACGCCCATCATCGGCAGTCTCGACGCGGATCGCGCCGGGGCAACGACCACAAGCATCAGCAGCGTGCGCCTGTGGATGGTGATGCGACGGTTCTTCCTGCTCGCCGCCAGGGCGATCGAAGCGGATCACGCGCCGCTCGCGGAGAAGCTGCGGCGTGCGAGTCCGCACTGGATGCGGCACACGCACGCGACGCACGCGCTCGGGCGTGGAGCGGAACTGACCACCGTGCGCGACAACCTGCGGCACGCCTCCGTGTCAACCACCTCGATCTACCTGCACAGTGACGAGGTCAAGCGGGCGCAACAGATCGGTGATGCCTTCGCCCGCCGGACGTAACGCCCGGGGACCACGGGTCACCGGCCACGCGCCAGTTCCCCAGAAGCGTTCCACGTTGCCCTACAATCGTCTCGCCTTGATCCATCCCGAACCCCCTCATGTCCAATCAAAGCCCAGCACGCCGGCCCGCCGGCCACTCCAAGGCCTTGCAGCTGCCGATGGCACGCCACCGCGCGTCGGAGCTCATCCTGCGCACGCGCCTGATGCTCGAGCGTGCCCGCCATAGCGACATAGACCAGGGGCTGATCAACCATCTGGCGCAGGTCTGTATCATCAGCGGTCACATTGCCCGTGCCGGACATGGCCTGATCCCACCTGCCAGATTCGACTGGGTCGAGCAGGAGCTGGCGCAGACCCTGCTCGCTTTTCATGAATCGGGTGCGTACGGCGCGCTTCCTGCACCACTGCTCGATGGCCTGACAGAAGTGGTCAACGAATACGACCGCATGCTCGGCACCGTGCGACTTGAACTCTTCGCGAAAGCCAGCGACTATCTGGATCAATTGATGACCATCGCGGCGAGCGGAAAGGCCGGCCAGCCCAGAGACCTGCTTAAACTGCCGACGCGGGGCAGCGCTGCGCCTGCGGCCACCTAGACCCTGGCAGCACTAAAGTTGTTCGTCCCGTCGGGCGCAGATAATGCCCCAGCGATCACCCCACTCAGTTAATCAGCAGACGATGAAACGTGTTTCCGTGCGGCGCTCCTCCATACACGGCAAGGGCGTCTTCGCGCTCCGGGCACTTGGCGCAGGCGAGCGCATTCTTGAATACCGCGGACTCGTGACGTCGTGGCCTGAAGCCGCGCGGCATTACGCCCGCCGCGAAGCGGAAGGGCACACCTTTCTGTTCGGAAGAGAGGACGGACAGGTCATCGACGGCGGCCGGGGCGGAAACAGCGCGCGCTGGCTGAATCATGCCTGTGATGCCAACTGCGAGGCCGTCGAGGAGGACGGTCGCATTTTCATCGAAGCCAAGCGCGAAATCGGCGAAGGTGAAGAGCTCTTTATCGACTATTACCTGCAGGTGCCGAACGCAAAACGCCGAAAGTCGCTGGACGACTATCGCTGCCGATGTGGCGCTTCGGCATGCCGCGGCACGATGCTGGCAAGTACTCGTTGAGCACCGCGCGCCACACAGCCCAACAGGGGAACGGGATTCCAGCGACCATGGCTAGCTGGCGAATGCCTGCCATCGCGGCATGCCACAGCCACCTTCGCAGGTAGCCGCCGGTTTCGGCCAGGAAACGACGTTCGACCACGGGACGTGGATTGGCGACAATCGGAAACTGATCTGCAAAACAAACCTGCCGCGATGCGCGTCGCTGAACTGAATGGCGCGCAGACAACGGTCCGTCGCTTAGATCGGCCGCGAAAGGATCGCGGCCGAGGAGCGTTGACTCGCTACTTTCAGGTGCGTGAAAGCAGGTAGTAGCCAAAGCCGAGCGTCGCGCGCCCCCAATGCAGGTATGAGCTATGCCAATCTTGCATCCGTTTTAAGAACGTCGCCGAGTCGGGGTCATCAGGATTCGTCGCCAAGTATTGCATCATCGCGTCGCAGTACCTGCCTTCGTATTCATCCCACTCATCTTCGCTGCTGGTTGCGGTCCGCAGCAGGTTATAGCCCAACGCACGGGCGCGCTGGGCGTTTTCTGCGTGAGAAACGAATTCGTCGGCTGTTCCGTTAATTGCATCCAGATAGCCTTGCGCGGGTGGCTGCCTCCAATATCCCTCGGCGACGAGCAAACGGCCATTGGGCTTCAACCAGTCGAAGGCGACACGCAGGCATTCTTCGAACGAACCGAATGCATGCGTAGATCCAACGCAGAGGATTGCAGCGTATCCGTCTTCGGGCCGAGTGTGCTCTAGCAGAGGAGCGTTGATCAGACTAAGCCGTGAGTCGTTCGGAAATTCCTGCTGAAACGCAGCTCGGGCCGCGTCTAAGAAGCTTTGATTGATGTCGACGCCGACACCACGTGCCGGTGACAAGTGAAGCACATCTCGCAATAGCGCCGCCTTGCCACAGCCAGCATCGAGCACGATGTCGTCTGCCGAGAAATTCGCGACGAAGCTGCGAAGTAGTTCATGAGTTTTCTTCTGCGACAGCGGGCTCAGGTAACGGTGGTTGCTATGTGCGATCGTGGAAAAACGGAGCGGGTCGTAGTTCGTGTTGGTCATGGTTCTCTTGCGAAACGGTATTGATGGATTTTTTCAACATCGATTCACAAAGAGCTTTCATACACGAACCTCCGAAATATTTTCGTTGTGCGGCGCTGCAAGCTTACCCAGATTCTCAGACAGCTGCAATTCTCCACGGTCGTGAACGGCTGCTCAGGGAGTTCGCGGATGGCTGGTTTGGGTGGCGGATTCATCCCATATGCATGAAGGGCCGCGCCCGAGGTAATCGTCACGCTCGGTCGTGGGGCGCAGTCCGGCCACAAACGGCCGTTCGACACCGATGCGCAGATCGTCGACAATGACGCCTTCCCAGACCAAACAAAAACCTGTGAAAGACGAAGAATTTGAC
>NZ_FNZM01000056.1 GCF_900109265.1 Paraburkholderia tropica | reverse complement strand
ATAAGAAGCCTGACGATTACCTACTTTCACACGGGCAATCCGCACTATCATCGGCGTAGAGTCGTTTCACGGTCCTGTTCGGGATGGGAAGGGGTGGGACCGACTCGCTATGGTCATCAGGCATGACGGGTTGCTGCGTCGCCTTTGGGGGCGCCACAGCCAATCTGGAAGAAGCGTAAAGAGTTTTTACTGAATTCGGGTTGTGTTGTTTATATCGGCACAACACTGATCTCTCAACCGTGCGTCTCTCAAAGACACACCTGTTATAGGATCAAGCCTTACGGGCAATTAGTATCAGTTAGCTTAACGCATTACTGCGCTTCCACACCTGACCTATCAACGTCCTGGTCTTGAACGACCCTTCAAGGGGCTCGAAGCCCCGGGGATATCTCATCTCAAGGCGAGTTTCCCGCTTAGATGCTTTCAGCGGTTATCTCTTCCGAACATAGCTACCCGGCGATGCCACTGGCGTGACAACCGGTACACCAGAGGTTCGTCCACTCCGGTCCTCTCGTACTAGGAGCAGGTCCCTTCAAATATCCAGCGCCCACGGCAGATAGGGACCAAACTGTCTCACGACGTTTTAAACCCAGCTCACGTACCTCTTTAAATGGCGAACAGCCATACCCTTGGGACCGGCTACAGCCCCAGGATGAGATGAGCCGACATCGAGGTGCCAAACACCGCCGTCGATATGAACTCTTGGGCGGTATCAGCCTGTTATCCCCAGAGTACCTTTTATCCGTTGAGCGATGGCCCTTCCATACAGAACCACCGGATCACTATGACCTGCTTTCGCACCTGCTCGACTTGTCAGTCTCGCAGTCAAGCACGCTTATGCCATTGCACTATCAGCACGATTTCCGACCGTACCTAGCGTACCTTCGTACTCCTCCGTTACCCTTTGGGAGGAGACCGCCCCAGTCAAACTGCCTACCATGCACTGTCCCCGATCCGGATTACGGACCAAGGTTAGAACCTCAAACAGATCAGGGTGGTATTTCAAGGACGGCTCCACGGAAACTAGCGTTCCCGCTTCACAGCCTCCCACCTATCCTACACAAACCGGTTCAAAGTCCAATGCAAAGCTACAGTAAAGGTTCATGGGGTCTTTCCGTCTAGCCGCGGGGAGATTGCATCATCACAAACACTTCAACTTCGCTGAGTCTCGGGAGGAGACAGTGTGGCCATCGTTACGCCATTCGTGCAGGTCGGAACTTACCCGACAAGGAATTTCGCTACCTTAGGACCGTTATAGTTACGGCCGCCGTTTACCGGGACTTCAATCAAGAGCTTGCACCCCATCATTTAATCTTCCGGCACCGGGCAGGCGTCACACCCTATACGTCCACTTTCGTGTTTGCAGAGTGCTGTGTTTTTATTAAACAGTCGCAGCCACCAGTTTATTGCAACCCCTTCACCCTCCTGGCGCAGGCCAGTCAAGCTACAAGGGCGTACCTTATCCCGAAGTTACGGTACCAATTTGCCGAGTTCCTTCTCCCGAGTTCTCTCAAGCGCCTTAGAATACTCATCTCGCCCACCTGTGTCGGTTTGCGGTACGGTCACTGTTGAACTGAAGCTTAGAGGCTTTTCTTGGAACCACTTCCAGTTGCTTCTGCTCCGAAGAGCATGGCCTCGCACCCTTGAATTCCGCGCCCGGATTTGCCAAAGCGCCTTCTCCAATGCAAGGACCGGGACTTCCAACACCCGGACAACCTTCCGCGATCCGTCCCCCCATCGCATTCAACAATGGTGCAGGAATATTGACCTGCTTCCCATCAGCTACGCATTTCTGCCTCGCCTTAGGGGCCGACTCACCCTACGCCGATGAACGTTGCGTAGGAAACCTTGGGCTTACGGCGAGGGGGCCTTTCACCCCCTTTATCGCTACTCATGTCAGCATTCGCACTTCTGATACCTCCAGCACGCTTTTCAACGCACCTTCGCAGGCTTACAGAACGCTCTCCTACCATGCACATAAATGTGCATCCGCAGCTTCGGTATATGGCTTAGCCCCGTTACATCTTCCGCGCAGGACGACTCGATCAGTGAGCTATTACGCTTTCTTTAAAGGGTGGCTGCTTCTAAGCCAACCTCCTGACTGTTTTAGCCTTCCCACTTCGTTTCCCACTTAGCCATATTTGGGGACCTTAGCTGGCGGTCTGGGTTGTTTCCCTCTTGACACCGGACGTTAGCACCCGATGTCTGTCTCCCGTGATTGCACTCTTCGGTATTCGGAGTTTGCTATGGCGACGTAATCCGCAATGGACCCATCAACCATGACAGTGCTCTACCCCCGAAGGTGATACACGAGGCACTACCTAAATAGTTTTCGGAGAGAACCAGCTATTTCCAGGTTTGTTTAGCCTTTCACCCCTATCCACAGCTCATCCCCTAACTTTTCAACGTTAGTGGGTTCGGTCCTCCAGCACGTGTTACCGTGCCTTCAACCTGGCCATGGATAGATCACCTGGTTTCGGGTCTACACCCAGCGACTGAACGCCCTGTTCGGACTCGCTTTCGCTACGCCTGCCCTATTCGGTTAAGCTTGCCACTGAATGTAAGTCGCTGACCCATTATACAAAAGGTACGCCGTCACCCCTTGCGAGGCTCCGACTGTTTGTATGCATGCGGTTTCAGGATCTATTTCACTCCCCTCCCGGGGTTCTTTTCGCCTTTCCCTCACGGTACTGGTTCACTATCGGTCGATCACGAGTATTTAGCCTTGGAGGATGGTCCCCCCATCTTCAGACAGGATTTCACGTGTCCCGCCCTACTTGTCGTACACCTAGTTCTTCCTCGCTGTTTTCGCCTACGGGGCTATCACCCACTATGGCCGCACTTTCCAGAGCGTTTGGCTAACAACGAAGATAAAGAGTACAGGCTGATCCCATTTCGCTCGCCACTACTTTGGGAATCTCGGTTGATTTCTTTTCCTGCGGCTACTTAGATGTTTCAGTTCGCCGCGTTCGCTTCGCATGACCTATGTATTCAGTCATGGATACTCCATACGGAGTGGGTTTCCCCATTCGGATATCGGTGGATCAAAGCTTGTTTGCCAGCTCCCCACCGCTTTTCGCAGGCTACCGCGTCCTTCATCGCCTGTGATCGCCAAGGCATCCACCACATGCACTTGTTCGCTTGACCCTATAACGGGTGTGTCTCATGATCCCCGGAGGAACCACTCAATCCACTCGCTACAGGTTGAGTATTCGTGTTGCGCCGTATTTCAAGGCAATCTTTCGATCACTTAAAAATACATTGATACAATCACAACCCTGATTCAC
>NZ_FNZM01000058.1 GCF_900109265.1 Paraburkholderia tropica | reverse complement strand
CCGAACTTCGCGCCGGGACAGGCGGCGAAGGTCATCGTCAATCAGGTCAACAGTGCGAGTGCGTCGCAGTTCAATGGTGCGCTCGAAGTGGCAGGGCAACGCGCGAATGTGATTCTGGCGAATCCTTCGGGGATATCCGTCAACGGCGGCACATTCATTAACACGAGTCGCGCGACGCTGACCACAGGCACGCCGAACTATGCGGCGGATGGTTCGCTCTCGGGCTTCAACGTCACGGGCGGCAACATCACGGTCAGCGGCGCGGGCCTGAACGCGTCGGACGTGGATCAGGTCGATCTGCTGTCGCGCGCCGTGCAGGCGAATGCAGCGGTCTACGCGAAGACGAACCTGAACGTCGTGACCGGCGCAAATCACATCGATTACAACTCGCTCGACACGGCCGCGATTGCGGGCGACGGCCCAGCGCCAGGCGTTTCGATCGACGTGAGCAATCTCGGCGGCATGTACGCAAACCGCATTGTGCTCGTTGGCACGGAGGCAGGCGTCGGCATTTCGCTCAAGGGCATCACGGCTGCACAATCCGGCGACCTCGTGCTGACCTCGGCGGGCAGGCTCGTGCTTGCCGGTCAAACGAATGCTAGCGGCAACATCGTCGCGAGCGCACAGGACATCGACAGCAGCGGCACGACCTACGCGCAACAGAACGCTAACCTCTCCGCGTCTGGCGCGCTGACCAACAGCGGCATGATTGCCGCGCAGCAGAACACGAGCGCGAACGCCGGTTCGGTGAATTCGACCGGCACGCTCGCGGCAGGCGTGAACGGCGACGGCTCGCTTGCGCAAACCGGCGACCTGAACGTAAGCGCATCCGGCGCGATCACGGCGACCGGCCGCAATGTCGCGGGCGGCAACGCGAGCGTAAGCGGCGCGTCGGTCGATCTCGCGGGCGCGACGAATTCCGCGAACGGCGCGCTCATACTTTCGGCGAACAACGGCGACCTGAACCTCTCCGGCGCAGCGACGACCGCGGGCGGCACGCTCGACGCACGCGCCGCAGGCACGCTCACGAACGACAACGGCGCGATGTCGTCGGGCAGCGCGCAAACCCTCACGGCGAGCGCGCTCTCGAACCGCGCCGGCCAGATCGTTTCAGGCAGCACGCTGACCGAAAACGTCGCGGGCGCGACGAACAACCAGGGCGGCACGATGCAGGCCGCGGGCGCGCTTGCCTCGTCGAGCGCATCGCTCGACAACTCGGACGGTCACGTTGCGTCGCTGAACGCAGACGGCGTTTCCCTCACGACGACCGGCCTGCTCAACAACGGCGCGGGCGGCACAATCGGCGGCAATGGCGCGGTCAACGTGCAGGCCGGACAGATCGCGAACGCCGGGTCTGTCACGGCGGTCCAGAGCCTGATTGCGCGCGCCGTGCAAACCCTGTTCAACAGCGGCACGTTCGCGACCAACGGCGACATGACGCTGTCGGCCGGGTCGACGCTCACGAACGCGGGCCAGTTCGGCGCGGCCCGCGCGCTCACCTTGTCGGCTGCTACGTTCGACAACAGCGGCGGCGCATCCAGCGCCAGCCAGTTCGTGCTGCACGCGTCGAACCTCATGAATCGCGGCGGCACCCTCACGCAGACCGGAACCGGCGCGATGACGCTCGACGTGACCGGCACGCTCGACAACTCCGCGGGCGGCACGCTGCAAAGACGTGCAAAGCCCTGGACGTTCGTCGCGTCGGTTGATAACTCCGGAACCGAGTCGACAGGCAAATGGCAAGGCAACGTCAGCCTCGGCATCGACAATCCGCTCGGCCTGAACGACATATTCACGGTCGGCGCGAATCAGGATTTGTCGTTCGGCAACAAGGCGCTCGGTTCGCACGGGTTCAATGGTTCGTACTCCATTCCGTTCGGCTACTGGACGGCGACCCTGTCGGGCAACACGAACACCTATTACCAGAACATCGCGGGCGTGAACGAGACGTTCGTATCGAGCGGCAACTCACAGACG
>NZ_FNZM01000059.1 GCF_900109265.1 Paraburkholderia tropica | reverse complement strand
CTACAAGGGCTTCCCCGTTGAGCACAAGCGCAATCGAGGTTCGCTGTTGATACATACTGCAATGCCGCGCTGGTGCGTGTGAGAAGGTGAAGGACTGCGGTTCTACAACCGGTCATGTTGGACTAATGGTCCGGACCCTGATGAAAGACGCGCGCAGAGGCCTCATTCTCTAGCCGGGAATCAATATCCCCGTCGTGTTAGTCAGGCACGCTCCGCGCGGGTCCAACCCGCTTCACATCACCGCTGGCAGTGCAAAGTGATCGTTTATTTACTCATGATGTCGATGCCCTGTCCCGTTGCCGGTTGATCGACAAACTCGAATCGAAGTCAGTCTTTCACGGGATCGAGCCTGAAGTCATCGCCATATTTCAGCGAGGCCCACGCCAATCTCGCGTTCTTTGCGGCAATCGCGATGGCTGCACGCCAGTAGCCCCGACGCTCGACCAGCGTTCGGACCCACCGGCTGAAGCGATCCTGTTTCTCGCCGAGACTGGCGATAACGGCGCGGGCGCCGTTGACCAGCAGGCCGCGCAGATAGGCGTCGCCTGCCTTCGTGATGCTGCCCAGCCGGGCCTTACCGCCACTGCTATATTGACCGGGCGTGAGTCCGATCCAGGCTGCTACCTGCCGACCACTTCTGAAGTCGTGCCCGGCACCGATACTGGCGAGCAACGCGCTGGCCGTGGTTGGGCCGATGCCGCGCAACTGCATTAGCCTCTTGCTGCGCGCATCCTCACGCGCGATCTCAACGATCGCACGGTCGTATTCGAGCAGGCGATCCTCGATACGGCCGGCGTGCTCCAGCAGATCGCTGATGCTGCGCTTCGCCCAGCCTGGTAAAGCGTCCAGATGTTCCGTGATGTACCTGCGCAACTTCTCCGGGCTCTGTGGCAGCACCACGCCGAATTCCGAGAGCAGGCCTCGCAGCCGGTTGTAGGTCGCGGTCCTCTCTTCTACGAAACCTTGTCGTGTCCGATGCAGGCAAAGTGTTGCCTGCTGATGTTCGTCCTTGAGCGGCACGAAACGCATGCTCGGACGCGTCACTGCTTCGCAGATCGCGGCAGCATCTGCCGCGTCATTCTTGCCGCGCTTGCCGGACATACGATAAGGCGCCACAAGGTTTGGGGCCATGAGTTTGACCATATGGCCGTGCTGCTGGAACACGCGGGCCCAGTGATGTGCGCCGGAGCACGCTTCCATGCCGATGAGGCACGCTGGTAACTGCGAGATCAAGTTCACCAGTTGATCGCGCGGCACACGCGGCTTGATCAGCATCGCTTTGCCGGTCTCGTCCACACCGTGAACGGCAAATACATTCTTGGCAAGATCGATTCCGATAGTGACAATAGGCATGGACTTCCCCTCTCGCTGGTGTCGATGAACGTTCGCAACTTCATCCTGGCACATTGATGCCGACTCGCGGCTTCCGCCGCAGCCTCGGGACGGGG